>NZ_CP023019.1:0-5266746 GCF_002966515.1 Shewanella sp. WE21
TTCTCCAATAATGCAAAATCGCTATCAAACATAAAACTTACACCATCCATTAAACGACGAAAAGCAGCGAAATCAAGGCTAAAGCCGCTAGGATAAAACTGCCACAGTTAAATTATGGCCACTATTTAGCACTCATTTCTTAACTGAAAATGAATTAATTTAACCGCTTAGTATTGCTATAGCGAGCCTTAAAGAACGGCTAAAAATGTTAGTTATACAAAATATTCATCACTTTCAAGACCCTTGGCTGTTCCATATCATCCGAGTGTGATTAACTGCTGCAACAGCGCCGTCTTTTAGCGATCAAAAGCGCCGCGATAATCACAAATAATGAAAAATAATTAATAAAATTCATTACGATAAAATGAATCATTAGCTGCTCGGCGCATAAAGTGCCAGCAATGGGAGTCTTAAGTGTCAATAGAACAAAACCCGCCGCACGCAATGCAGGGCCCACAAGGCTCGCCCCCAGCTGAAATGCTATTTGGGCATCCTAAGGGCTTATTTGTCTGCTTTTTTACCGAAATGTGGGAACGCTTCTCTTTCTACGGTATGAAAGCATTACTGTTTCTTTACCTGATTAAATATCATCTATTTACCGATGAATTTGGTTACAACGTGATTGGTGCTTACGGTGCCTTAGTGTATGCCATGCCCGTAGTGGGTGGCTTATTGGCCGACCGCTATCTGGGCATGCGTAAAGCGGTGATCTTTGGTGGTATTTTATTGGTGCTCGGCCACTTAGGTATGGCCTTTGAAGGCCATCAAGCGGTTATCGTTGCGGGTGAAGTTCAAAGGGATGAACAAGCGCTGCAAGTATTCTATTTATCCCTCGCCTTAATCATTGTCGGTGTGGGTTTTTTAAAACCTAATATTTCCACCATAGTCGGTCAGCTTTATCCTAAATCATCCGCTAAGCGAGATTCTGGTTTTACCATTTTCTACGCGGGCATCAACTTAGGCGCCACCTTAGCCCCGCTAATTTGCGCTTATTTAGGTGAAACCTATGGCTGGAAGTACGGTTTTGGTTTGGCAGGTTTGGGGATGTTAGCGGGTTTATTGGTGTTTATTCGTGGCAAGAAACATCTGCAAGGCTTCGCTGAACCCAGAGATCCTGCGCGGATTTTAAAGAAAACCGCCGGCATAACAACAGAACAATGGATTTACTTAAGCGCAATTGGCAGCGTAATCATAGTCTGGGGGTTGATTCAAACCCACTCCCTCGTACTTTCGATTAGCAGTTTATTACCCGCAGTGAGCCCAGTGATTTGGTTCTTGCACTCAGTATCACTAGTGCTCGCCCTTGGTATTGGCTGGTTCATGGTGAAACATTGTAATCCGATTGAACGTCAACAGATGTCGGCTTTGCTGCTTTTCATCGTTGCGGGTTTGGTCTTCTTTGGCTTATATGAGCAGACCTATGGCTCTTGGGTAGCATTTTCGGACCGTGTGATGGACCGTAACATGCTCGGCCTCGAATGGAGTGCCGGACAATTGACCTTCCTCGGCGCTTTCTTTGTGATCAGTTTGTCGCCTATCTTCGCTTGGCTGTGGCCTGCCCTCGCCCGTAAAAATTGTGACCCGAGTAAACCGGTTAAAACCGCACTCGGTATTTTGTTCGCGGGTTTATCCTTTATGGTACTTGTGCTCGGGATCCAGATGCCGCTAAGCAATGGCTTAGTGAGTATTTGGTTCTTAGTCGCGGCTTATTTTGTATTAGAAATCGGGGAGTTATTATTGTCGCCCATAGGCTTATCTGCCGTGACTCAGCTTTCGGTCAAACGCGTAGTCAGCCTGATGATGGGTGCTTGGTTCCTCGGCACTTCATACTCTGAAATCTTAGCCGCCGAATTAAACAAACTCGCCGCGATTGATACCCAAGGCGGCGTGATAAGTGACGTACCGAGTGCGATGGCGCTATACGAGCAACTGTTTATCTTCTCGGCGCAAATTGGCGTGGTAATGGCATTAGTCTTCTTTGCCCTTGCGCCATTAATGAAAAAAATGATGCACGAGAAAATGGCGACTAACTCAGTTTAAGCATACAAACAGAAAGTCGGTTGGCTTACTTTCGCCCTCTGAGGCGACGGTAAGCCAAGACGATAAGGTGCAAAGCAAGTAACCCCGTAAAAGCCGCGCAGAAAAATAGTAATGCAATCGAGTTTACATCCCTAGGCGCATCACGATAAAGCCACCACCACAGCGGCCAGCCGATGGCCGATAAAGCCGTAAGCTGCCACATACAGCGTTTGCAGCGACCAATCTTTTGCCTGAAAATTGACGTTTTACAATCACCGCAACTCATAAATCCCCAATACCATGATGGCAATATATCTAAAACTAAAGCGACACTTTAAGCCTTGCCATCCCTTGATTAATAGAGACGAGCGCACGATAACCTAAATCTCGTTTAGCTGCGCTGATATCAAAATAATGGCTGCAGGATAACTGCCGTGCGACAAAACGCGTCATCATGGGCTCTTCTTGCTTCTTTAGGAGGTAATGTACACTTTCCAATACTGCGCCTGCTACATAGGCCACAGATTGAGGCACACGCTTAGTCACTGGCGGTAAAGCATCGCAGGCCAAAATCAGATTGATCATCTCGGCCATAGTGATGGGTTCATCATTACTCAGAAAATAGGCTTTCCCTTGACACTTAGGCTTTACTTGGCAAAGTTCCAGTGCCGCCAGCACATGGGCATAGGCAGCATTGTCTATGTAGATGGTATCGACCAGCTTATCTTCGCGGCCAACAAGTTTAAGCTTACCTAAACGCCCACGCGACAATACCCTAGGCACTAGATGGGGATCGCCAGGACCCCATATCAAATGCGGCCTGAGTGCGACGGTTTTTAACGCATAGGGTCCAGTGGCTTGAGTCGTCACTTGGCTAGATACTTGAGTCACACTAGGATTTTCAAGTGGCATGCCACCCACTTGATTGGCATCGAGCATCATCTTTTCAGCGATGGCTTTAGAGTGGGCATAATGATTCAGGAATCTTGTAGCATAGGGAGTAGACTCATCAATACCCGATTCATCCTGCCCTGCAAAGGTCACACTCGGGGTACTGGTATAAACTAACTTATCTATTTTTAATGCCTTACAAGCGGCAATCACATTGGCAGCGCCCTTCACATTCGGACAAAAATAGCTGTCTCTGTCACCCCAAACACCTGCTTTAGACGCCACATGAAATACAATATCGCAGCCTTGCATCGCCTGTTGCAGCAGATCTTTATTGACTAAATCCCCTTGCAGCATGACTACGCCCAGTGCTTCAAGTTCGGGATAATGCCCACGCGCAAAACCTGTGACTTTAATGCCCGCAGCTAACAATCTCAGGCAAATCGCTTTACCTAAAAATCCCCCCGCCCCCGTGACAAAGGCGTGTTGCACCCTAAGCGCGAGCTGCGCGAGTGCCGTTTGTTCAGCCGCATCAAATTGGGCAAGCGTCGTGCTCTTGATTGGGTCTTTCGTCATTAAGGGTATCCATTTCAGCACATTTACATGAACTTAAAGTCGGTGTAATAAGTTTAAAATAAGCACAAGGGCTTAAAAATAAGCGAGTTTGTTCAAATGAACACAGAATATAACGTAAAAAATGCAGGAAAAAACCGTGGAGTATATACCCAAGCTACCTGAAAATTCGAGTTTCAGACTGTTTGGGTATAAATCAACCTTTCGTTTGTGATTGTGCCCAAACGGCTAATTTTTCTCTAAAAATCTTGGCATTATGCCGCACATCCACAGGGAAATCAGGATGGATAAGAAACCGCCTTATGCCCTGAGTCTGCGTAAATTGCTCGGCGATGGCGATCAAATCTTGGTACAACTGCTGACTCTTATTGCACACCAATGACTGGTCGAGTTCGATACAAATTAATGGCTCTATCTCGTTCGCCACTTTCACTCCCACTAAAGCGGAGCGCTTCACATTGGGATGCGTATTAAAAATGCGCTCGCAGGGAATGGAATAATAACGTTTAGCAAACAATCCGTTAAGGGTAGCGTCGACTCTGTGGGCCTTACGACCACACATCCACAGAAGACCTTGATCATCAAGATACCCCAAATCGCCCATGCGGTGTCTAACGGTATTGGTTGCCGAGTCCCAAATCTTGGCCGCCGCAGTCGCGCGTTTGCCTTGGCTATCGTGCTGACTATTGTTTAGATAATAGGACTGACTCACCATAGGCCCCTGCACGACTATCTCGCCGATTTCACCGTTATTCAGCTGTAAGGCATCATCCCACTCGGGAATAACCTCTTCGCTGATAGCAATAATGCGAATCGTCACGCCATCGATAGCGCGACCGACACAGATACCACCGCCGTTATCTGTGGTGTCAGTCGTGGCAAATAACGCATCGCTAGCAATCATACTAATAGGCAAAGATTCGGTTGCGCCGTAGGAATTTAAAATCGGCACACCTTGGCTCAGCATCTTACTAAAACGGGCGATGGAGGCAATGGTGGCTGGCGCACCCGCGGAAATCACCCGCTGTACGCTAGGCAATTTATGCTGTTTTTGTTCCCCCGCGCGGCCTAAACGTTCGAGCAAAGCGGGATTAACAAAAATATTACTGCATTGATATTTCTCAATCGCGGCAAATAGAAATTCAGGATTAGCAGTAATAGGTTTGCTGGCATCCATTTCTGGAACGATAGACGCCATGCCAAGTGCGGGGCCAAAGAGTGAAAACAGCGGAAAAGTGGCTAAATCGCGCTCGCCATGGCAAATGCCATAATCGTTTTTTAGCGCTTGAATTTGTGCCTCAAACATACCATGGCTATACACCACCCCCTTAGGCGTGCCAGTGCTGCCACTGGTAAATAAAATCGCCGCTATCTCATCAGATTTAAGCATCACCATGGGATATTCAGACTTTGGAGCAGAAGATTGCACTGAGGTGCTTTGCAGCAGAGTCGATAAACTTATCGCACCAGTACCGATACGGATTAACTTTGCCGCTAAGCCTGTTTTACCGTCATCAACATTGAGTAATGACTTAATACTGCCATTACCCCAACCAAATAAACGTCTAGCAATATGAGCCTTGGGAATACCGATAAAAGCATCGGGCGCGGCTTCAGCAAAACACTGTTTAAGATTGCGGATCCCCATTCCGGGATCAACTAGGATAGGAATAATCCCCGCTTTAAACAGCGCAAAAGTAAGTGCAAAAAAATCCAAACTCGGCGTGACCATAAGCACAGCCTTCATGCCGCGCTTAATGCCATGGGCGTTCAGCGCAAAGGCTATCGCATCGCTTTGTCTATCTAGATTAAGAAAATCCAACTCGCTGTAACGCAAATTCGCCACAGAAGCGCCCTGAGCGCTTTGCACTGCTACCGCAAGATGATGGGGAATGGCATGGGCGGCTTGCTTGAGATGACGACAAATATTGGCATCATTGACCGTTGCTGACGCAGAAGTGCCACTTAAAAGTGACTTTTCCAACGGCGTCACTAAAGGAGCAACCAAAGGAGCAACCAAAGGAGCCACTTCAGTCTCAAGCAAGGTCGACATTAACCTGCGGCCTGTTCGGACTGCGCCGCTTCTACGTGGTCGTCAGCCATAAAGCCTTTGATATGGGCAATCACTTCATCGCTGGCATCTTCCAAAATGTAGTGACCACAATCGGCAAATTCATGCACTGTCGCATGGGGCATGTGCTGACGCCATTTTGCTAAAAAGTGCTTATCGAATACAAAGTCCTTGAGACCCCAGCAAATCAAAGTCGGCACTTTGGCAAACTGCGGTAAACTCGCAGCAATATCAGAGACTAATTGATAATTTCTATCGCCTTCACGCAGCGGAATATCCTGCACAAAACGCAGCGTCGAAATGCGATTGGCCCAAGAGTTAAACGGCGCGACATACGCCTCGCGAATGTATTTCGACATCGGCTGGCGCTTAACACCCACATAGGAAGCAATAGACGAAAAGGCATTGAAACCGCGTACCAACACTGTGCCTAACAGGGTATTACGACAAATCCACAGCGGCCAAGGGAATGGTTTCGTCTCGGGCAAATGGAAAGCGCCCGTGTTCAATATCACTAGGCGTTTAATGCGCTCAGGATAACGCGCCGCATAACCCATACCTATCATGCCGCCCCAGTCGTGTACGACTAAGGTAATGTTTTCTTTCACATTCAGGCTATCGAGCAGGGCTTCGAGATCATCGATACGATTCTTAAGGGTATAGTCATAACCACTGTCGTCTGGCTTATCCGACAGGCCACAGCCGATATGATCCGGCACTATGCATTGGTGAGTGTCTTTTAAGGCGCTAACAAGATTGCGGTAGTAAAACGACCAGCTAGGATTACCGTGAACCATCACCACAGGCTCGCCTTGGCCCTCGTTGATATAATGTAGCTTGTTGCCATTACGGCTCAGAAAATGACGTTTAAAAGGCAACAGAGTGTCTAACATGACGCTTCCTATCTTGATTCTTTATGAGAGCGAATAACGGTTTATGTACAGCTGGCTTAGCTTATCGACTGAACTAAAGACTAAGCTATAAACTGAATCATGGACTTACTGGGTTGACTCGAATGTATGCCAGCCATCAAGCAAAGGCGTGAAAAGGTGCAATGCACCCTACCACTTAATGCCTAACATCATGCAATTCAATCCACTGCCTATGCCTAAAAAGCTCACTTGATCGCCAGCTTGTAAAAAGCCTTGATCGTGCGCCATCGCAGCGGTCACAGGTAACGACACTGTGCCCATATTGCCCAGTAGCTGATACGTTGGAAATTCTTTTTCGGGGGGAATATTTAACGCGCTAAGCACTTGCTTACGGTTTGAGGCACCCACTTGATGGCAAATCACTTTGTCCACTTGCTCAACCAGCCAATTACGCTGCTCAAGGAAATGCTCCCAAGTGTGCTTCGCCAATTCAACGCCTTCTTTAAGCAAGGTAACGGCATCGGTACGCATAAACTCGCGGTACAGATTGTGCCCCACTTCCTGCAGACCCCATTGACACAACTGATGATGCTCAGGCGCCGATAAGTGCGATGCACCCAGCAATTGATGCTGACGCACATTTGTCAGCGGCAAGCTGCCATCGGTAAGGATCACCGCCACGGCACCAGAGCCACCGGTTAAGGTCGCCAGTGACTGGGCAAAATTCTGCATGGTCGGATCGGCCAGCATGTTATCGATAGTGACATCGACAATATCCCGCGCCGACTCACAGGACACCACCATACCCGCCTTGATTTGACCCAACTCAATACGGTTCGCGATATCTAAAATACCCGATAACACCCCAAGACAAGCATTACTGATATCGTAAATCGCAGTGTCTTTTGACACACCTAATTCGGCAGCAATACGACACGCGGTCGCGGGCTCATGTTGATCGCGGCACACGCCGGTATAGACAACCGCACCTAAATCGGCGACATCAATCCCAGTTTCAACCATGGCTTTACGGGCAGCTTTAATCGCACCGTCGGACAATTGATGTCCTTTTGGCCACCAGCGGCGTTCGGTAATCCCAGTCAATGCGGCAAGCTGTCCCATAGGAATACGGAACTTTTGATACAAAGGAGCAAGACGAGACTCTAGCTCACTACTGGAAACCACAACAGGCGCCAGTTCATAGGCCAGGCTATTAATAAATACGCGGGAATATTTCATGAAACTGTTTTATTCGCTCACTAGAATGACTGACCAGCAGGTCAGCTTTCAGTTGTTATTCGTCATTAATGCGACATTTGAACAAGAAAAGCCCGATGATTCAATAAAAAACCATCTTGAGTGTAAGACTTGTCTCACAGCGCAGGTTCCAAACACGACGGCCCTGAATTCACTATCACTAAACTTAAATGCGCTAATATAGAAATAATTCATAAAAAACATCACAGTACAGCATATTTTTAGACGCGCAAAATTATACCGCCATTTTTTGCGCTAAAATCAGCGTATTTCTTGGTGTAACGCTGTTTGCACAAAATTCACCCACGCAAACACCATATCCTTGTTCCTGCAAAAAACAAGCGCGATCTAAGATGAGCCACTGCTCCAGTGCGCTGCGGAATAAATGCGCGACTAAATCGATACGGCGAGTTAATTGTTGTCTTTGTCGCCCAACGTCAAGCCAAGCTTCAAAATCCCTGTTTTTCGCAAAATTAACTGCCTTAGTCTCGGCCGCCCACAGGCAAAAATCCGTAAAACTGCCGCTCAATTGACTCTGTTTTAACGAGGGTAAAGGCAAATATTCGTCAATTTGTCGACATTCACGTTGCAGTGCATCAAAGCCTAAGCGCCACGCGATTTCTTGATGGCGTAGCGCCTGCTGTTTGGGATTAGCTATCACACTCTGCTGCAGCGGTAACTGTAAATCATGGCGATTGAGCTTTAGGCGGCTCTGCTGAGCAAGAATGGATAACGGCTGATAATGGCTCGCTTGAATTAAATGATAGCAACAGGGAGAAATCGCCAATGCCTGCGTGCCCGCCTGGGCCGCCAGCGTTAACAGCCGAACATGCAAATCTCCGCAGGCATGCAAAGCAACTGCTTGCTGCTGAGCAGTTAAGGGATGAGTTGTTAACGGATTCGCTGCTGAGGGATGTTCAACTGGTGTTTCGACAGTGGCTATAGCCCTGTGCTCAGCGCCAATAGCAAAGGCATCGGCGCAAATAAAGGTTTGCGATAACTGCCACTTATCAGCAAAAGCCTGCCCTGCTTCACACAGCGGCGCCTGCCACTCTAAGCTCACCACTTCGGCGCCGCGAGCTTTAGCAATCAAGCGGCCCAAATGCCCTTTACCCGCACACCATTCCAGCACAGGTAAATTAAGCTGGGGTAAATGCTGCACAAAGGCGGTAATTTGCTGCCATTTTCGGCCTTTAATGTGAGCGCTAAAGTGCGCCTCATCATCAAAGGACAAACCGCGGTCCTGCACTTTATCTACCTTTGTGGTATCGGTTATTGCAATATCAGCAATGGCAGTGGTAAGCAATGACAAGTCCCAATCTTGGCCTAATGCCCTAAGATCTTGGCTTAATGCCGGTGACAGCGCCTTAACCAGCAAAGATTGCTCGGCGTCGAGTCCATCAAGCTCATCGTCAGCCAGCGCCCACACAGCTTCGGCCAACTGCGGAAAATCCTGTGCCCAAGGCAAAGCGTTCACTTCAAATGCACGCACTTGCCACAGGGCAGCACTCTTTTCAAGCAACTGATTAAGATTGTTAAATTGCTGTGAGTAAGTGAATTGTTGCTGCAGATTATCTTGGTTCACGTCATGCCCAGTGTAAAAAATACTTGTCTCGTATTAGGCTGAGCAAATCTGCCCTACGGATGACATTATGCGAAAAAATGTTAGTATCGCGGCCTTTAAACACTCAACCATATCGTTAACTGAATACACGCGTTAGCGAGCATAGGTTAACGAACTTTGATTAACTGGCTTCTATTAACTAGCATCGGTTAACTAACCTTAAGGCTCCAGAGGACACACATGCTTTCACCTTGCGTCGCACGCTGCGGTTTAAATGATGAAGACTACTGCATGGGCTGCTTTCGACATATAGATGAAATTGTCAGTTGGCGCACGAGTAGCGAAGCGCAACAGGCGGCCATTTGTCAACAACTTCCCGCCCGTAAAACGTTATTTGAAGGCAGTGAAAACCAGCATATTTTAAGCCGTGATAAATGGTTAGCTGCCGAAGCGCGTTTAACCGACAAAGACTAAACGCCGCCTGCTAACGCCACCCTCTGCGCAAGCTCATCCTGCTAACAGCCCACAAGACTATTTTTTCAGCATTGATTTCAAGTCAGCAAAGGGATTGTAGGTCGCCGCCGCTTGCTTGGTTTCTGTGGTGCTACCGTAACGGATCAATTCTTCAAAGCGAGAATGTTCGTTGTCATGGCAATAAAGACATAATAATTCCCAGTTTGAACCGTCTGACGGGTTGTTATCGTGGTTATGATCCCTATGATGCACAGTCAGTTCACTTAAGTTTTTTGGGGTAAATTCGCGGGTACAGCGGCCACACACCCAAGGATAGAGTTTTAACGCTTGTTCACGGTAACCGCTCTCACGCTTAGCTTTGTACTCCCGCGCATCGGCTAATACTTTATCTAACTTACTCTGGCCTGGCACTGATGACATAGTGTAATCCCTAAAACAAACCCTAAAAAAATTGCCCCAAGGATAATCCGAGTTATCACTTGGGGCAATATATCCCGCACTTTGCGGGTTAATCGTGCGCGATTTGTAGACGTAAATGGCTAAGCTGACTTACGTTACTGGCTTAGCTTACTTAACTTACGTTACGGGCTTACGTTACTTAACTTACGTGGGCATGATCGGCATTCGACAGATGCAAATAGTGTAAGTATTTTTCATACTGAGTCACCACATCCGCGAGAATTTGCTCTTCGGTATAACCCATCACATCGTAATGCTGACCACCTTGTTCAAGGTACACTTCGGCGCGGTAATACAAGGTATTGCCCTGCTCGATTTCAGTCCCTATTGGGTTAGTGATATCAAAACAACGCGTTCGTACACCGTAAACAAAGGGCAAATTCACCTCATTGCTGATCACTAGTCGCACGCGGCCATCTAAGTATTCAAGATCGGCCACTATGCCTTTAGCCATAAAGTGTTGGCACACTTTAGACAAAGCGGGCGTAGCCACATTATTCAAGAACACTTGCGCTTCTTCATGGGTAGGATGCGAGACTAAAACCCCAATACGCTCTTCCCAGCTCATATTAGTTTTGGCGTATTGCACACTAGTATTGTGTAACTGCACGCTATTAATCTTCAGCCAATCATTTTTCAGGGCTTTAAATAGGCCCAGACACATGAATAGCATCACCACTAAGAACGGCATAGCACTGGCGATTGCCGCCGTTTGCAGCGCCTGTAACCCACCCGCTAACAACAATACCGAAGCAACGACCCCTTGCAACAGTGCCCAAAAGATCCTCTGCCATACGGGGGCATTGTTATCACCACCCGAGGTTAGATTATCAATCACTAAGGATCCCGAATCCGACGAGGTCACAAAGAAAGTGACGACTAAACAAATCGCAATCCCAGAAAGTAACGTAGGAAACGGCATGTGCTCGAAAAACACAAACAAGGCCACTGACACATCGGTATTCACCGCCTCGGCAAGATAGGTCGCGCCGTGATTCATAATCGAATCAATCGCCGTATTACCAAATACCGTCATCCACAGAAAGGTCAGCGCCGATGGCACAAATAACACACCTATCAAAAACTCACGTATGGTACGGCCGCGGCTCACACGCGCAATAAAGGTACCGACAAAAGGAGACCATGAAATCCACCAGCCCCAATAGAGCAAGGTCCAGCCTCCGAGCCAATCTTCCTTATGTTCATAAGCGTACAAGTTAAAGGTTTTGCCCACTAAATCACTTAAGTAACTACCGGTATTCTGCACAAAAGCCTGCAACAACATAACCGTAGGGCCAAGGATCAAGACGATAAGCAATAAAATAATCGCGAGACCCAGATTGAGTTCGCTTAAGCGTTTCACGCCTTTATCGAGGCCAGAAAATACCGACAGGGTCGCGAGCAAGGTAATGCCGATGATCAAGCACACTTGCACTACAGCGTTATTAGGTAAACCTTCAAATAGATAACTCAGACCCGAGTTAACCTGCAACACCCCAAAGCCCAGTGATGTCGCCACCCCAAACATAGTGCCAAGCACAGCAAATGTATCCACTGTATGGCCAATAGGACCATAGATGCGTTCACCAATTAAGGGATAAAGCGCACTTCGCGGCAATAACGGTAACTTATGTCGATAAGAGAAATAGGCCAGACTCAATGCCACCACAGCGTAAATCGCCCAAGCATGCAGTCCCCAATGGAAGAAAGTGATCTTCATTGCCTCTTTTGCGGCAATAAGACTCTCTGGAGTTGCATCCGGCGGCGCCAGATAGTGCATCACAGGTTCAGCGACCCCAAAAAACATCAAACCTATGCCCATACCCGCCGAAAACAACATGGCGATCCAGCTTTTATAACTGTAGTCTGGCACTGAATGATCTGGTCCTAGTTTGATATCGCCGAAGCGACTAACCATGACAAATATGATAAAAATCAGGAAAAACGCCACACTTAGAATGTAAAGCCAACCGGCTTTCATTTCTATCCATGACTGCATTGATCTAAAAAAGGTGTTTGCCTCTGTGGGCCATACTGCGCAAATCATCACCATCAAGATGATGAAAAAGACCGACGAATAAAATACCGGCGGATTAATACTAGACTTGATTGACATTGACTCTCCCTATTTCTAGCGGGTTCACACTCCAAATATCTCAACATACCAACGGCGAGATAGGACAAAACTTATACTTAAAATTTGGTTAATACTGCGTGGCTCATCTATGACCAGTATGGGGGAAATCCCAAAGATCATGGCAACGACTCGCTATGGCTAAACGCGACAGGATCTGAACAACGGGATTAACAACACTCGACTTTTTTAAGCCAATGATTGATGGATAAACAGAATTAACACCACTAAGGCAGCTAATACCCACCTTTAGCATAAAACAAATATATTACTAGAATATTCAGCATAAAAAATGGCGACCATATTGGTCGCCAAAAAATTATACCACAAAAATCATCAAATTTAATTTTAAACGCTAAAACGCACAAACTTTCATCTGATTACTTAGTCGGTGACTGCGATATACCAGCAGTTAAATTGAAGCGCATCGCCTCCTCAAACGACCAATCAACCATAATTAAATCATCCCGCTTAACTAAGCTCGTCACGCCCGCCATTTGATAGCTCAATTGGAACAACACAGGCACCCAATCGCCCTCTGGTAGCGCATCTAACAAGGGCTGTGGCGGCGTATCCGTCATAATAAAGCCCACCACAAAACTGCCATTCGCCTGTGTCACTAACACTGTCTTTTGGCTTGTTGGCTTACCATCACGATTCATCAAAGAGGCGATATCACGGATACTGCCATAAACCGATTTAAACAATGGGAAACGCATCAACTGGCGCTCAAGCCAACCATAAAGCCACACAATAGGACTGACAGAAAACAACAGGCCCACGGCAAAAACTAATGCCACCACCAGCATAAATCCCGCGCCGACAAAGTGTTGGTTAATCCCTACCAACTCTAAAATTACAATTCCCAAACCATCTAACGATACAAACAACGACCAAAACAGCCACAAACTCAAGGCCATAGGTAATAGATTCATTAAGCCGCGGGCTAAGGTTTTTTTCATCACACTCTCATTCAGTCATAGGGATATAGAAGGCATAAAATATTTACGCAAAAAACGCCACAAATGCTACCACAGAGTCACTTTTGCACCAGCACATGATGTAAGGTATCTGGCAGTAATAGTCTCAAGCATAGAGACAGCGTTCAAATTCAGGGCCCACTCTGAGCCATTCTAAGGAAAGTAAAATGCGCGTAACCCGCTTAGATCATTTGGTCTTAACCGTAAAAGACATCGCCGCCAGTGTCGAATTTTATCAAGCCGTGCTCGGGATGAAGAAAGTGGTATTTGGCAATCAGCGTATTGCGTTAAGTTTTGGCGACCAAAAGATTAACCTGCACCAAGCGGGCGCAGAATTTGAACCTAAAGCCGCAGCAGCCATGCCCGGCAGTGCCGATCTGTGTTTTGTGGTCAGCCACAACATAGAAGAAGTGATCGCGCATTTAAACGCACTTCAGATTGAAATCATTGAAGGACCAGTGCTACGAACCGGTGCCACAGGCCGGATAAACTCTGTCTATATCCGCGACCCAGATTATAACCTGCTTGAGTTATCAGAATATCTACCCGCCTGCACGGGATAAGCGAATTTTGGCAAAGGTAAGCGAAGTTAAGAAAGTGTAATCTGTCAGTTCTGCTAGCACGCGGCGAGCAGAACTGCTGCTGACGTTATACTGGTTCACTGTTGTTTGCGATAAGACTCTCGACAGTTGAGTGGCATTTATTGTCATTACTTCCCCAGTGACTCGTCGCCCTTTAATTTAAGAAAGTATCTCTATAGGCTCAACGACGACATTAATGTCGTCAATGGTCACTGTAACAACAATGCCAATCCTCACGACCCCTCTAGCTGTTTGTACTGGTCAGCTAAACTGCTATTACCCCAAAGCAAGATAACTTTATCGTCAGTTGTGCAGCATAAATTGTCATTGTTTCCCCAGTGACTCGCCATAAACTCGTCCCTGAGGGCTCTACTAAAACATCCATGTTTTAGAAGGTCACTGGTGCAACAATGCCAATCTTAACTAAGTCCTTAATTCACAAATCCGCCCAAACAGCTTTTGCCCCAAAACATGTCACAGTTCGAAGGCTTGCTCTTGCTTAGTCTGATAGTTTGAGATACATAAAGTAATGAATACCAAAAAGTATGACCTGCCCATGAGGGATTTCAAAAATCGTTACAGTGAAACAGACTTGCCTAGTCTGGTTCCCTCAAAGCCTACCATTGTGCGCTGGCTTCGGATTAACATGCATTTGCCCCCAAAGCTTGTCAACGACGGCTTATACGGTGCGAGTGTTGACCAACTTTTCATAATGTTACAAGGTGCCATCATGGGTAAAGACATGTATCAGGAAATCGTATGACTTCAATTTTATTTGATCAAAACATAATATCTTATGGCGATATAATGACTTCAGTCAGAATTGATGGTGTTTTGGGTTACGTCAGAAAGGCAGCTTTAGAGAAAAACTCCAGTTGGTTACAAGAAGAGTTTAACTGTTTACCTACGATATCAAAGTTGCTACAAAGTAAAAAAATAATTGGATATCGATACGTAGAATTAGAGCTTGAAAATTGGCAACGTTCTGGCTCTGCCATTGGTTCAAAATTTGGGAACCTATTCCCTGAAAACTTGTTTAATGAAGTCAACCCTGCCATTGAACGCTCATATTTTTTTCAATCCTTCATGAATGAGTACATAACAACGAGTGCAATGGTTAAATTTTGCAATTGCTTAAGAAACATAAATCCTAGCAATAATAATTTCGAAAAATTAGGATTATCTGCTGAAATGCAAAAAAATCTCCGTAATATATCGCGGTATCATGAGCTATGCCATGTACTACAAAAGGAAGAGCAATTTGTCGATGCATTTCATCTATGGAGTGCAGAGGTAAATGATATAGAGTACTTTTTGACAACAGATCAAAAGTTCATGAATGCTATCAAAAATGCTGTCGGCAGTTGTCAGCCAATATTACCAACTCAGTTACTGAATAAATTGGGAGTTTCAGAGAAAGAGCCTTTCAGTTTTGAGCTTGATGTATTCTATGGCATAGGTGGCAATGTAATGTGGAGGTTATAAAACAACAGGATTTATCCATTTATCTTAGGCCAAGGCCATCTAGCTATTAATACCATGCAAACAGAAACTATGAGTTAACTGGACGAGTTAACTGGACACCCAGCCTTAATGGCGCAGTTGTTAACCTCCGACTATGCTTGGGTTAAGCATTAAACAAGGAGGTTTGTATGCCGCGCCCTCGCAGAACTCAAATTAGTCTTGAAGATACGCCCTATTACCATTGCTGTAGCCGCGTTGTTCGGCGTGCGTTTTTGTGTGGCGATGATACCTATTCTGGAAAAAACTATGACCATCGCCGTGGTTGGGTTGAGTCACTACTGTTTGAACTTGAAGCCGTTTTTGCCATTGATGTGGCAGCCTTTGCGGTGATGTCGAATCATCTGCATGTGGTGCTGCGGGTCGATATCGACAGTGCCAATCGTTGGACTGACCGCGAAGTACTAGTACTTGAGCAATGGCATAAGCTGTTTAAAGGTGATGACTTAACGCAAAAATTCGTTCAAGGAGAGTTAGTTGAAGCGCATGAGGTCAATCGATTAAAGCATTCAATTGCCATTTACCGCAACCGATTATGCGATATTTCATGCCTAAGTTTTCAAAAGAGCACGATGTTTGAATGAACCAATAGCAAGGCAAGCAAATCAAGAAGATAACTGTACTGGTCGTTTTTGGGAAGGACGCTTTAAAGCCCAAGCCTTACTCGATGAAGCCGCTGTGTTAACCTGTATGGCCTACGTTGATTTGAATCCGATTAGAGCCCAAATAGCGGATACGCCAGAACAATCCGACCATACCAGTATTCAGCTGCGCATTCGGGCCGCATTAAAAGATGAACAACCTAAAAATCTACTGCCTTTTATCGGTAATGAGCGCGAGAACCAGCCCAAAGGCATTGCGTTTTCCTTAACGGATTATCTCGAAATAGTTAGGCACACACATAACTACTTCATACTTTCAAAAGGGAAAGGTATGTATTGGTACCTCACAATCTTAAGCTACTCCTTATTTGTACTCGCCATAGCTTTATTATTTTATAGATTACACCTGTTATTTACAGGCAGCAGAGTTTCTGGTGTAGTCACTAATTTCATCACTAGAAACAGAAGCCTTACTGGCACGGCCAAATCAACACTTATAGAAATTTCTTACAAGAATTCAAGTGGAGTTGACTGCAAATTTGAAGCTGACAATGGATTATTAGTTTATATCTATAAAATAGGAGATTCAGTGAGTCTATCAGAGAGAAATGGAAAAATAATCGTTAATTAATTATTCAATATTCTCACTGCACCAATTTTTTATTTACAATGAGTTATGTAATTTTTAATTTTCTGGCCTAACAAAGTAATCAAGCGGATAATTTTTAAATCTACAGATTACACGAATGCACGAAAGGAGAGCAATGGTGATTAGCGAGACGACCGTCCGCCCCATGGACGGGGGCAGTCGAGCATCCAAGGATGGACTTGCTGCGTGTCGGTGAGTAAGTACCATGGCAAGCCTGTATGTGTGGATACCAGCCAACGCCTAGCAACTAAAATGACAGTTCACTCAGCTATACTAGCCTGCAGAATTTTCCAATGCGTTTTTACCAAATCGAATTGACTCATCATTGCTATTAGTACTGTCAAATCAGTCTATAAAAGCAGTCGGCATTTATTAAGCCGCATTTAAAAGCTCTAAAAGCAAAACGCTCCACAGAGACTGTAGAGCGTTTTATTCAGCGAATGGCATTACAATAGCAGATTAATACTTGTGTTAGCCTTTCATGTCCTTTTCCATATCTTCGTAGGAAGTATGGCGAACGTCTTTGCCTTTCACGTAGTAGATAATGTATTCACAAATATTTTTACAGCGGTCACCGACACGCTCAACTGCGCGTGCTGCCCATAATACGTCGAGTATGTCTGGGATTGAACGCGGATCTTCCATCATATAGGTCATTAACTGGCGAATGATGCCTTCATATTCACGGTCAAGCTTAGCATCTTCTTTATGCAGCTCTAACGCGGTATCGGCATCCATACGGGCCAAGGCATCTAAAGTCGCATGCAACATCCGAGTCGCATGACGCCCCATATTTTCAATACTAACTAACAAAGGCTGCTGATTATTCAAACGTTTATCTAATGCCGCTTTTGCAATCCGCACACAGGCATCACCAATACGCTCAAGATCGGCGATGGTTTTTGAAATAGCGATAATCAAGCGTAAATCACTGGCCGCAGGTTGACGCTTGGCAATAATACGCGTGCATTCTTCGTCAATGGAGACTTCCATCGCATTGACCTTATGATCGCCTGCAATCACCCGCTGGGCTAACTCGGCATCGAGGGCACTTAAGGCATCTATCGCTTGCTCCAGCTGACGTTCAACCAAGCCACCCATGGCGAGCACTCGATTACGGATATCATCCAGCTCAGCGGTGAACTGACCCGAAATGTGCTTACTTAAATTCATGTTTTCCATTGCGTTCCAACCTGTTACTTAACTGTTGACCCATACCAAGCCGTGGTGGCCTTATCCGATACTCAAGTGATTAACCGTAACGTCCTGTGATGTAATCTTCAGTCTTACGTTTTTTCGGCGTGGTGAAAATCGTGTTAGTATCAGCATATTCAACTAATTCACCCATATACATAAAGGCCGTTTGATCCGATACCCGCGCCGCCTGTTGCATGTTGTGAGTCACGATAACCACAGTATATTTCGTCTTAAGCTCAGTGATTAACTCTTCAATCGTCAGCGTCGAAATCGGATCGAGTGCCGATGTTGGTTCGTCGAGTAATAACACTTCTGGCTCAATGGCTATCGCACGGGCAATCACCAGACGTTGCTGTTGACCGCCAGACAAACCAAAGGCGTTATCGTGTAATCTGTCTTTAACTTCGTCCCAAATCGCCGCGCCGCGCAATGAACGCTCAGCCGCTTCGTCGAGTTCACGACGGTTATTCAGCCCTTGCAATCTCAAGCCATAAACAACGTTTTCGTAAATCGACTTAGGGAAAGGATTTGGGCGTTGGAACACCATACCGACATTACGGCGCAGGGCCGCGACGTCGATTTTCTTGTCGTAAATATTCTGGCCGTGCAGCAAGATCTCGCCGCCAATATGACAATTATCAACTAAGTCATTCATGCGGTTAATACAGCGCAATAGTGTCGATTTACCACAACCACTGGGGCCGATAAAGGCAGTGACTTGCTTCTTGGGGATCTTCATCGATACATTAAACAGCGCTTGCTTATCACCATAGCGCAAATCTAAGTTACGGATCTCCAGCGCGGTGTCGTTCTGGCTTAAGTTAGCTAAATCAAAGTTATTGGTTTTCATTGCTGTCGAATCTATAGAAATCATATTTAGTCCTAATACTTTCAGGATAATCGCTGATTAGTGCTCAAGCGAACGATATTTTTCACGTAAGTGGTTACGCACGCTAATGGCCGTCAAGTTGAGTGCCACAATCACAGACACCAGCAAGAAAGAGGTCGCATACACCAGAGGACGTGCCGCTTCAACGTTAGGACTCTGGAAGCCCACATCATATATATGGAACCCTAAGTGCATGAACTTACGTTCTAAATGCACAAACGGGAAGTTAAAATCCAGTGGTAATGTTGGCGCTAATTTCACGACACCCACCAACATTAGCGGTGCCACTTCACCGGCAGCACGAGCGACCGCTAAAATCAAACCCGTCATGATCGCTGGGCTCGCCATCGGGATCACAATCCGCCACAGGGTTTCAGCCTTAGTCGCGCCCAGTGCCAAACTACCTTGACGCACCGCGCTTGGAATACGACTTAACCCTTCTTCAGTCGACACAATAACCACTGGCAGCGTCAAAATAGCGAGGGTTAATGCCGACCAAATCACCCCTGGCGAACCAAAGGTAGGAGCAGGCAAAGCTTCAGCGTAAAACAATTGGTCGATGGAACCGCCCATCATGTACACGAAGAAACCTAAACCGAATACACCATACACAATCGAGGGCACACCCGCTAAGTTGATTACCGCAATACGGATCATCTTAGTAATAGGGCCTTTCTTAGCATATTCATGTAGATAAACCGCCGCGACCACACCAAATGGCGTCACGATAACCGCCATCAACATCACCATAAACACAGTGCCGAAAATCGCGGGGAACACGCCACCCTCAGTGTTGGCTTCACGCGGATCGTCACTCATAAAGCGTCCAATACCGACAAACCACTTACCAATTTTTCCTATGAGTCCTAAGTGATTCACATAGGTCACATCGAGAACTGTATCGAGCTTCAGTTCAACTTCTTCGCCGCGCATATCTCGGACAATAACTGAGTCACGCGCCGCATCATCACGCAGGGCAAATAACGCCTTTTCAAGCACTAAGTAATCTTCTTGCAGTTGAGCTCTCTTGGCGACCAACTCAGCTTTAACACTGTTGGTCAGTTCCCCATCCAGCTCGAAACGACGCTCCTGCAAACGCAATTTTTCAATGGCGTAGTTAATCGAGCCAATATCTTGCTTCTGCAAATCAACCGCTTTGTCCGATAAGGCAACAGCGCGTTCGATATGCTCCATTAAGGAGGATTCAATCGCATCATTCACTAAATCAAGACGCTTGCCATTTTCAATCACGGCTATCGGATAACCGTAGAAGTTACCGTTTTTAGCCCGCTCGATCAGTGCGACCTCGCTTGGCACAGAACGGCTAACAATGTCCGTACCTAATATCCAGCGGAAATCCAAACCCACAAATTCACGGTTACCGGTTTTCACTAAGTAACGGGTCACAAACTCGCCCGGGTGTTGCTTAAACACATGGCCAGCAGCAATCAAACGCTCAGTCGGTACTTCTTCCCTATCGTAAACCTCACCAATTAAGGTCGAACGTACACCCGTGTTATCTTCAAGCTCCCACTGGTAAACGGTTGCAGGCCAAAAGTAACTTAAGCCACGCCATGCGATTAACAATAATAAGCCTAAGACGGCAATCAAACTGATGCTCACAGCACCGCCCGTCATCCATATCCATGGCGAGCCTGATTTTACCCACTTACCCATTGCACAAACCTCTCAAGGTCACTGGCGAAATAGTATTTAATGTCATTGTCTTATCCCCGTTACAGCGAGCTATAGCGTTCACGTAGACGCTGTCTCACCACTTCTGCAATGGTGTTAAAGAAGAATGTAAAGATGAATAGTACGAACGCAGCAAGGAAGAGCACACGATAATGCGAGCTACCGATAGCCGATTCAGGCATTTCAACCGCAATGTTTGCCGCCAAGGTTCGCATCCCTTCGAACACACTCCATTCCATGATGGCGGTGTTACCAGTGGCCATCAGTACTATCATGGTCTCGCCAACGGCGCGGCCAAGGCCCATCATAATGGCCGAGAAAATTCCCGGACTGGCGGTTAACAACACCACGCGTGTCAATGTCTGCCAAGGCGTCGCACCTAAGGCTAAGCTGCCGTTAGATAAATGACGCGGTACAGAGAAAATGGCATCTTCAGCGATGGAGAAAATCGTTGGGATCACCGCAAAGCCCATGGCAATACCGACCACCAGCGCGTTACGTTGGTCGAAGGTGATCCCTAGTTCGTTAGTGATGAATTGACGGGTATTACCATCAAACAGCGCCACTTCGATGATTGGGCTGACTGCAAATGAGAACCAACCCACGAAACAGACCACAGGGATTAACATCAGCTCTTGGTACACTTCGGGTAAACGTTGTTTCCACTTACCCGGCAACCTACTCCAGCCATAGGCAGATGTGAGTATCGAGGTCGGCAATAAGATCAGTAGAATTAAAATGCCGGGGAGATGCTCTTCAATCAATGGCGCTAACCACAGACCCGCCAAGAAACCTAAAATCACCGTTGGTAAAGCTTCCATGATTTCAATGGTCGGTTTCACGAAACCGCGCACCTTAGGCGACATAAAGTAAGCAGTGTAAATCGCACCAGCAACGGATAAAGGCACGGCAAATAACATGGCATAAAATGCCGCTTTCATTGTGCCGTAGGCCAATGGCATTAAGCTCAGCTTAGCTTCGAAATCGTCAGAGCCTGAGGTCGATTGCCATACATATTTAGGCTCTGGATAACCTTCATACCACACCTTGTCCCACATGGCGCTCCATGACACTTCTGGGTGGGAGTTTTCCACACTGAAGATATGCAGCTTTTTGTCCGCCTCAACGACTATGCCGTTTGAGCGTGGGGTAAAGCCCATTTTACCGGGGTTTTTAAGGTCAAACTTTGCATCAAACAGTTCACGATGACTCGTGGTATAGAGTAGGGTTAGCTCACCCTCAGGGCTCACTGTCGCGAAACTCTTACGATAAAACTCAGAGGTAATCGAGCTGATGGGCGGTAAGTCATCAAACTGACGAATCTCTTGATATAAACGCCCTTTTTCACCATTAACTTGGAAGTACTGCGCCACAATACCTGTGTCATAACTGACCAGTAATGAACTCGCACCCGCCAGCAAAGCCACGTTATTGACTTGTGCCTTAGCACGTTCAACATCAATCACCTGCAGCAGATCTAAGCTGTCAGTATCACGGATGTCGTACACGAAAATTTTATTGCCAGTTTGCAACATCAATTGACGTTGATCGGGCGTCATCAGCTCATGGGAGACTTTCTTCGGCGCATCTTGAATTTGTGACGTCGTAGAAACCCACTCCACTTCTTCAGTCATCATGTTCTCTTGCCCTTCGAGACGAGTGAGGCGCCAAACACCACTCTCATCTTGATAAGCAAAACTCATTTTGTCTGAGCTATAAGTGAAGGTCAGCTTATGAATCGCGCTGCCCGTCTCATCGACGGTAATGGGGGTTTCACCTGCGGGATAACGCAGTTTAGGTGTGATTAAACGTTTGTTATTGGGGTACGTTAAACCAAACTCTAGGCCCGCCACTATGACCTGACCATTACTTAATCCCAGCGCAAAACGTTGTTCGCTCGGTACAGCAACGGCGGCGCTAGTGACTGTAACACCCGCTGGTAACGTCGGGGTAAAGCTAGAAAGTAAGCTACCGTCGGCAACAGTATAGAAGTCCACTTGACCATGAACGCTCACACGGTACATCACCTCATTTTGCTCTTCAGCACCCACCATTAAGGTCGGCACATCCGCGTGTTGATAGCTCACACTCTTAACGGGTGTGACATCAGCACTGTCGAAAATGGGTTTAATCACATACAACAGATAAAAGAAGATCAACAATAAGGCGACAAATACCATAGTGCCGCCGATAGTGACGCTGATTTGCGCCGCTTTATCCTTAAATGCCCTGCGATTCGAGCGTCCGCCTTTAAGCATACTGTGCGATGCAGAACCAGGTTGAGTGACCTGACTTTCCATTAAGAACCTCTATTATTAATAGCTAGCGAGTTTTTTCGCTAGGATTTGCCGAGTGCTATGCTTACACTGTTTGAACGTAAACTGAGCAATAACAACATCCTTTATTCTAAGTGCGTTGGATTATATGACGCAAAGATGACAGTTGTGTTACACCCCGTTTTAAAACAGGTGCCTTTTACAAAAAATAGGAGTCAGTCACTATGCTACGATACTTAATCACACTACAAGCACCTGATAGAAAAGGATTAGTAGAACAAATCGCCCATGCTGTGAGTCGTCATGGCGGCAACTGGCTCGACTCAGAATTACGCCATATTGACGGTGTCTTTGCCGCGATATTGTTACTCGAAGTGCCGTCACTGCGCATGGACGAGCTTATTGAGGCCCTAGAATGCATCGATAGCCTGTCCCTCACCTACTCCAAAACCTCGGTCGCCCTTAAGCCCATCAAACGCTTAAGTTACAACCTAGTGGCCTATGACAGACCCGGACTTGTGCTCGATATATCCAATAAAATCAATGCAATTGGCATCAATATCGAGCAGTTTAGTAGTCAATATGAAACCGCAGGCCACACAGGTATAGCACTCTTTCGGGCCACCATTGGCCTTGGACTCACAGATCTCGCCCAAGAAGATCAATTAGTTGAATCCCTCTATGCTCTTGGGGATGATCTCGTGCTCGATAGATTAAGCCGTTAATGCCATTAACTTTTACGGCAAGCTAACACTTAGCACACCAATACATTTAGAGGGCGCACTCGCAATGGCACTTTCAAACAGCACTTTAAGAGCGCTTAAAAACAATGCTTAAAAACCGACATTCGCGGCAAGGTGTTCAAATTAAGTTAAGCCAGTGCAATCAATACTGGATAGTTGGAATCGTTAGAATGCGCATAGGAATCAGGCAAGTGGGTTTGTAAGTTGATGTCATCATTTAAAATTTATTAACCATATAATAATGCTTAATATTTTTACTATAAAACTCCCACAAAACCCGATTACTGAACCATAAACACACTAACACCAACAAAATTTAATGTTGTAACTGCCTTTCGATTCATGCTCCCTTGGTAGAATAACCCACGAAACACCGTAGCTCAGGTTCAAAATTGCCGCTTTCGAGTTTTTCCATCTTGATGTTTTATCAATTATTTTAGGGAGTAGTACGTATGGAGCAGTTATACGAACTGGCCCAAGCCATGATACACAATGATCTGGCGGTTTTAGCCAATCCTAAAATCGCCCTCATGGTCAGCGCATTAATTTGTGGCTTTTTAGTGTTAGAAAATGGCTTTATTCCCACCGCGTTTTTACCCGGAGATAGCCTACTCTTTCTCACTGGAGTGCTGATTTATCAAGATATTCTTCATATCGGTATTATGCCGTTATTGGTTCTAGCAACCTTTACAGGTACAGCTATAGGTTATTTACAGGGTCGATTTTTAGGGCATACCCAAATTTACCAAAAACTGCTGTCGAATATTGATATCAAACATCAGGAAAAAGCGACCCACCTTATTGATAACTATGGAGTGATAACCCTGCTACTCGCACGTTATATTCCTTTTGTTCGTACCGTTTACCCCTATATTTTAGGTGCAACGGGTATTTCTTCCCGTCGTTTTTTACTCATTAACTTCATCAGCTCAATGGTGTGGATTTTTTCCGTTGTTGGTTTTGGGTATCTCATTAGCCATACCCAATTAGCAACAAAATACCAAACACAATTTATGAGCATAATCATTTACTTACCAGTAGCCTTGCTTACTTTCGGTATTATTGCCTTAGTGTACAAATGGTTAAGTAAAACAAAAAAGGTTTAGGTGCACTCAGTCAATCGACTCACTTATCGACTTACTTATCGAAAAATCCTATCTAAACTGACTTGGATAATCTTGTATACTGACGGCCACGCAATGACGATATAACGAAAGCGTGCACTAGAACGCATGATGAGCGACTAAGCTGCACCAGAACGCAACACATTAGGATGACCATGTTAGGAACGCTAAAAAAGATGCGCGTGCAGTTAGATGACGCGCAACAAGTGCAATATCAACTCGTTGTCGGTGATGAGTTACTCCCTCTCAATCCATTGATAGGTAAGCAATTAACCTTGACCCACACGGGTAATATCTTCTGCTGCAACTGCGGTAAAAAGAGCAAGAAGAGTTACTCGCAGGGCCATTGTTTTGTCTGTATGCAAAAGCTGGCGAGTTGCGATATGTGCATCATGAAGCCGGAAACTTGTCATTACGACCAAGGCACTTGCCGCGAACCAGAGTGGGCCCAGAGCCACTGTTTTGTGCCGCATTATGTCTACTTGTCAAATACCTCGGGCGTTAAAGTCGGCATTACCCGCCACACTCAACTGCCCACCCGTTGGATTGACCAAGGTGCTACCCAAGGTTTACCGATTTTTAAAGTCTCAACAAGGCAGCTCTCAGGCTTAGTCGAAGTAGAATTGGCAAAACTGGTTAATGATAAAACCCATTGGCAAGCCATGTTAAAAGGCCATGCCGACGATATTGATTTAAATGCTAAGGCTGCGGAACTGATCCCACAAATTGAGGCTAAGTTGCACGAAATCGGCATGCAAAAAGGCGATTACAGTATCGAGCGTTTGCACGAAACGATTCAGCCAATTCATTATCCAATTGACACCTTTCCGAAGAAGATCACTTCGCACAATTTTGATAAAGATGTGGTCGTCAGCGGAATTTTGCAGGGGATCAAGGGGCAGTATTTAATGTTTGATACGGGCGTGATTAACATTCGTAAGTTTTCATCCTACGAGATCACAGTCGAGCACGACTGAAACAGTCTGAAATCAAAATGGAACTTCCCTCCATTAAAATGAAAAAGCGCGGCAGTTTTCACTGTCGCGCCCTTTATTGAGATGGCTGTCACTAAAGTACCATGTCCCACAGTTCAAAAATGGGAGCTAGCACCACAAACATGGGACCAAGACACCTCAATTAAGCACTAATCCCGTTTATCTGGCGAATGCTCCAACCAAAATGCTGACTCAATTCACTTAGAACTGAACTAAAGCTCAAACGCTGACTAAGGAGCCAGATTAACCGACGGCATATTGGCCAACATACTGGCAATGAGACTGTCGAAATTTTCGGTTAGCTCATCCATCTTTTTAATGTTGCCAAAACCTTGGGCAAGCACACGCCAAATTGGCTCATCAACGCCCTGTATTTTAGTGGGTTTAAAGAGCGCTATCACCACGGTACCTTTGTCATACTTTTGGGTATTCACACCGTCGGTTGACAGCCCAGCGACTAACCCTGTCACTGCCAAAATTTGTTCATCGCTCATTTCAGTTCCCATAGCGACGCCAAAACCAACCTGAAAATCCGCCAGTAGTGGATCTTCAACCCAGCGATATCCCTTACTCTGCAAAGTTTGCTTTAATACGGCTTGCATGTGTTGCAACACTGGCTGCGGATCTAAGCGTTTATCCGTGATGATTTTTTGAAATTTAGGATGCCAAGTGAATGTCATTGCCGTTGACGGTAATTCACTGAGATCGCCAGACATCACGATTGTGGTTCGCAAAGGCTGCGCCGCGTTATCCGTCACAGTCACGCACCCAGTAAGACCTAATACGCTGCTAAAAAGCAGTATTAACACTCTCAAATACCGACTTAACACTCGGTCGGGAACCCAGCAAGGAACTCGACTGAGCTGTCGATTTAGCACTCTACTTAGCTCACTATGTAATGATGGATTCATCATGCCCTGTTACCTCAATCTATAAAATGCTGTCTAAGGATAAGTTGCTATTACTAAAACCGAAAGCTGATATCCATCATAGTGTTAAATCTGCATATTCCAATATATCTTGATATTCGTACTAACACAGAAAACCATCAAACTGCGCTAGCCCTATTCTCACGCCATTAATCCCATCGAGGCATGTACATATTTTGTTATTCTTTTTAGTTTATAAACTCGCTATGTCGTATAGGCGCGGCAACATTTAATCGCTAGAATGCCTCGCCTGCGTTGCAATCAAATGTCGCAATTATAAATAATAGCAACACAGTATTGCGTACCGTCCGATGAGTAAATCGCAGGCTCAATGCGGCAAATAATCACAATGCCATAAAACTAAAATAAAGGTGTGGATCTATCTATGGAGTTAATACTCGCTATCGCGTTGTTTGCCTTTTCATCTGGGATCACCCCAGGGCCTAACAATATTATGCTAATGACCTCAGGGGTAAACTTTGGCGTAAAACGCAGTATTCCGCATCTTATGGGAATAAGCCTTGGCTTCCCGACCATGATCCTCGCGATAGGTTTGGGCTTAAGCGCCCTATTCCAAAGCTATCCTATCATCCATCAAGTGATTAAAGTCGTCGGCATAGGTTACCTTTTGTATCTGTCTTGGTTGATTGCCAACAGCAGTAGCAAGATGGAAGGCAAAGCCATTGCTAAACCCTTTAGTTTTATCCAAGCCGCGGCCTTTCAATGGGTCAACCCTAAGGGCTGGATCATGGCCGTGGGCGCGATTGCGACGTTCACGTCAGTACAGCAGGATTTGACCCCGCAGGTCATCACTATCGCAACGGTATTTTTGTGCGTCGCATTTCCCTGCGCTATCGTCTGGCTCGGCTTTGGTGTAGCCCTTAAACGCATTTTAAAAAATGAGCGCCAACAGAAGATTTTTAATATCACTATGGCGCTCTTGCTTGTGGCGTCTATCATCCCTATGATCGCCCCCTAATTTTTAAGCACGAGCAAACAACCGCCATGAACGAAATTGACATGATCACTCAACAAACCGACGACTGGGTGAAAAAAGTGATCATGAAATACAATATTTGCCCCTTTGCCAGACAAGAAGTCGAGCGCGGCAGTATTCGGTATCTGGTGGTGGAACAAACCAAAGTCAAACTCGTACTCAAGGCATTGATCGAAGAATGTCAATACCTCGACGCCCACCCCGAAGCCGAAACCACACTGTTTATTCTGCCCCGTGGTTTTGAGGGGTTTTATGCCTACCTCGACCTCATCGACATGGCAACCGATACGCTTATCGAACACGAGTACGAAGGCACCTACCAACTCGCCACCTTCCACCCAGACTATTGTTTCGATGGCGAACCACAGGACGGGGCAGCCAACTTCACCAACCGCGCGCCCTACCCAACCCTGCACATCATCCGCGAAGCCAGCATGGAGTTAGCCCTTGCTAACTACAACAATCCCGAAACCATCCCAGAACGTAACATCGCCTTTTGCGAACGCAAAGGCAGCGACTTTTTCGTCAAACTGTTAGCAGAGTGCATGGGGAAATCCTCATAACAACTCATACTAGGCAGCTTTAATGAAATTGCGGCTCTTATCACTGAAACGGATGAAGCCCTTTTCGATGATAACGTCAATATCCAGCCAACTTATGTTGAACTAATTAAAGCGATGATTGTTAACCATGTAGGGCTTGAGCAAGGCAACAAGATAATCGAGCAATTGGAAATCAGGGCCTACTAATTAACGTAGATGTTAATGATTTTAAAGTGTTTAAAATCAATTTTATAAAAATCTATCGGCCAGCATATCAGCAACATCTTCATCATGGTCGATACTAAAGGCCATAAAACCATCGGTTTTAGGAATCGCTTGATAGACTTCAGTTTGGGTAAACAGCACTAGACATTCGTTAAACACTGCGCGTATTTGCCGTGCTATCTCCTCCCACTCACTAAAGTCATCCTCGGGTAAGCTCTGTTGAATCGTCTGCAACTCATCCTCTGAAAGCAGGTAACATGTACTAAAACATTGATACTCCCAGTCACCTGTATTGAATTTAAGTTCTTGGATAGCCTCAGGGCTTTGGTATGACTCAGCCCATTCCCCAGACTGGTAATAGGCCAATCGCTGCTGAAAATCTGCCTCTGTATTAAAACAAAGATTTAATTCTGCGTATTCAGCATGGGTGTCAAAAGCAAAGGCATAAAAGGTTTTATCAGGATGAGCTAATAAAAATTGCTCAACCTCAACCGTTGTAAACCGCAATGTCTCGGCTTTGATTCGAGCAATAAGAGCATTATCTAATGGCATAAAGATGTTCCATTTACACAATATTTTTTGTGTCTCAGTGCATCACTTAAATTAAACCGACGTTACTAAACTCAATGCTTTAGTCATTTTTTACTGACGTCAAGCATTGAGATTAAGCTGAATTAAAGGATTTGTACGCTCCATTTCTCATTGCCATAGCGACGATTTTTATAGCTATCGATACGCCATTCATCGGCTTTTTTAAGAGCAATAAACAAATACTCATCTTCGAAGTTAGTGTTGGTTTTAATATAGATTTCGGCTCTGCTTTTACTTTTTAAAGTAATTTGCACTTCAAGAGGATGATCGCAACCATTAAATTTTGAAGGAAACCCGAAGGAATTACGCACTTTTCCGCCGTAAACACGGGGCTTATCGGTACAAAAATCGTCAAATAATGGCGCTATTTGCTCACTCAGTAAAGCAAACCAATCGGTTTGCTTCGCATAATGGAATTCAGCCACTGGCAATTCCTGCCGTAGCTTATCTTCTTCGGCAGTTCTTTCGGTATAGAGGGTATTTTCGATACTGTTCCAGCGCGTACAAAAAGATAACACCCTCTCTGTTAAATATGCTTTTAATTCAATCTCATCCATTTAAATTATTGACTCCTTTATTTATAAGTCTGTCGGTCAAACCCGCCAAGAGTTTATACCATATCGGGACAGACGAATGACTCTTTACCGCGATTAAACGACGTATTAAAACCAACCCTTTACGCTCAAACGAGCTTGCACCACTGCAAACTCGGCAGCAAGCCATAACACCAAGATTTACAATGCTATAGATTTAATCCCCACACCTCAAAGGCATCACGACTCAGTTGTTCCCTAAAATCTGGGTGAGCGATGGCGATCAGCGCTTGTGCCCGTTCGCGCAGTGAACGGCCGCGTAGATTAGCTGCGCCGTATTCGGTCACAATGTAATGCACATGGGCCCGAGTGGTGACAACCCCTGCGCCAGGTGATAACACGCTGGCAATGCGAGAAAGCGTGCCGCCCGCAGCCGTGCTGGGCAGCGCAATAACAGAACGACCACCTTCAGATAACCCTGCTCCGCGGATGAAATCCATCTGGCCGCCAACACCGGAATAGATTTTAGTGCCAATGGAATCGGCACACACTTGGCCTGAAAGGTCGACCTGCAGCGCCGAGTTAATCGCCATCACATTGGGATTTTTACGGATAATGGCCGTATCGTTAACTTGCTCTATGTCCATAAAGATGACCGCAGGATTATCATCAACATAGTCGTATAATTTCTGGCTACCCAGGGCGAAACCTGTGACGAGTTTTCCCGGATAAAAACGCTTCTTGCTGTTGTTAATCACACCTTTTTCAACCAGTTGCAATATACCGTCAGAAAATAGCTCTGTGTGGACGCCTAAGTCTTTATGTTCGGTTAAGCAAGACAGCACGGCATCGGGGATCGCACCTATGCCCATTTGCAAACAATCGCCATTACGCACTAATTGGGCAACATTTTTACCGATCGCCAAACTCACCGCATCCCCCGTCGCGAAAGAATGAATGGGTAACGCCGCGCTCTGTTCGTACACAGCGGCAAAACGGTCGATATGGATAAAGCTGTCGCCATGGGTGCGCGGCATTTGTGGATTAATATGAGCGATGATCTTACCCGCGACTTGGCAAGCTGCGAGCGTTGCTTCAACCGAAATGCCTAAGGAACACATGCCATGCTTATCGGGTGGCGACACTTGGATAATTGCGGTATCTATTTTTTGCTCGCCGGAACGAAATAACTTAGGCACTTCAGACAGGAAAATCGGCACATAATCCGCGTCACCACTTTGCAGTAATGCCCGCGTTGGCAGCCCACCGAAAAAACATCGATGGCGTAAATGCCCCTGTAAACGGGGATGGCTTAAGGATTCGGCGCCTTCAGTATGTAACTGTAACAGGGTGAGATTTTCTTTGGTGAGTGCATGCTGCGCCAACGCATCTAATAAAATGCGCGGTGTGGCGCCCATGGAATGAGTCCACAGCGTCTCGCCGCTTTGAATTAAAGCAACCGCATCGAGCGCGCTATGACAAATGATTGGAGGCATAATGAATTCCCTTCGCTAAGCATGATGGCGGCAATCGCCCTAGCGGCAGTGTAAGGGATATCCTAATTAAGCAACATCGATTTCAATGGCTTAGCGCGACTGTTTACTGATAATTTGCGCTATATCAAAACTCGGCACTTCGCCCTTGATGATGAAACTCAGTACAGGGTTAATCCAAGCGCTTCGAAAATCTCATACTGGCAATCAATAACCCAATACAAGTAAAACCTATCATCCACAGGGCATCAAATTGCAGATCCATCACTTGGGCATCGCGCAGCACTATGGCCCGTGACATGCGCATAAAATGGGTTGCGGGTAAGGCTTCGGCAATCCACTGCGCCGCGATAGGCATGGCTTCGTAGGGGAACATGAATCCCGACAAGAGAATCGATGGCAGGAGGATAAATACCGTCATCTGCATCGATTGCAACTGGGTTTTCGCTATGGTCGAAATCACTAATCCTAAGGTTAAACTGGCGCAAATGAACAACATAGCAGCAAGGGCGATGGAATCAAGCCCGCCGCGAATGGGCACATCGAACAACAGATGCCCTGCGCTCAGGATAATGGTCACTTGCACAAAGCCAACCATCACATAGGGCACGATTTTACCCAGCATCAACTCCAGTGGCCGCACAGGCGTAGTGATCAAAAACTCCATATTGCCCTGCTCGCGCTCACGCACTATGGCGGCGGAGGTGAACATCACCATGGTCATAGTCAAAATCACGCCCAACAGACCGGGCACTATGTTGACCACAGAACGTTGTTCTGGGTTGAAATATTGCACCACTTCAAAACTCGGTATCGCCGTTTTTAGTGCTCTTCCTGCGACTTCATCCAGTGGCATTTGCCTTAGGCTACGAATAGTTGAAGCGACAACCGTATCTGAACCATCCACCAGCCATTGGCCAGCGGGTTGTGCGATATAGGACTGGGTTAAATATTGCTGACCCACAAAGCTTGGGTGACGCACTAAACGCTCATCGAGATCGGCGGGCAAATACAGCACGGCTTTGACTTCGCCGCGAGTGATCGCCGCCTCAGCCTCCGCGGCACTTAAATAACGTTGTTTTAAATCCACCACCTGCGTTGCTTCCACCGCCTTAACCAGTGCGCGACTGTAGGCTGAATCACTTAAATTGACTAACCCAGCAGGCAGATGGCGAGCATCGGTATTGATGGCATAACCAAACAACATCAGTTGCACCAGCGGGATCATGATTATCATGCCAAAGGTCATGCGATCCCGCGACAACTGCCGCAGCTCTTTGACCACAATCGCAAAAATCCTACGCCACATGGTCAGTCTCTCCCTTGGAAACCCCAGCCAAGCGCTCGCCGGTGCAAGTGACAAACACATCTTCTAAGCTAGCGCGCACTTCTTCCATCGTCCGGCTGGCAACTCTTGGCTTAAGCCAAGCAAGCGGATCTTCAATATTGCTGCGCACTAACACCCGCAAACGACTGCCGATTTGCGCCGCCGACAATACCGCAGACTCGCTGATCAATGATTGTTTTAAAGTGCGTAAGTCGTCCCCTGAGATCTCAACCACCCGAGCCCCCATCGCCGCCATCAGCTGCTGGGGTGAACCGTCGGCGCGTTTTATCCCGCGCTCTAAAATCGCAAGACCATGGCAACGCTCGGCTTCATCCATATAGTGAGTCGACACAAGAATCGTGGTGCCTTGGGCACAGAGATCGAATAAGCGCTCCCAAAACTCGCGCCGATTCTCGGGATCGACCGCCGATGTCGGCTCATCGAGAAACAATAATTCGGGGTGATGCAAGGTCGCTGCCGCTAAGGCCAAACGCTGTTTCTGGCCGCCACTCATGGAGCCCGCCATTTGTTTCTCGCGGCCGACTAAATCGTATAGCGTGACTAACTCGGCTATTCGCAGCTTTGATGCTCGGCGGTTAAGGCCATAAATTTGCGCGACAAACTCTAAGTTTTCCCGCACCGAAAGATTGTCGTACAGGGAGAATTTTTGCGTCATATAGCCAATGCGGCGACGCAGTTTTTCCTCGGCGCCGGGTAAGGTTTCACCCAATACGCGGATATTCCCCGATGTGGGACTCAGTAACCCAGTCAACATACGAATTGAAGTCGATTTTCCGCAGCCATTGGGGCCGAGAAACCCATAAATTGTGCCCTTGGGAATGGCGAGGTCGAGGTTTTCCACCGCATTAACACCACCAAAGGCGCGGGTCATCCCTTGGGTCTCGATAGCAAAATCAGCGCTTTTCATGGCTGCTCCACTTTTTGCTGCACTCCTTGCAGCACATCGAGTTGCAGCACATCGAGTTCAACTTCTAATGCCATGCCGGTAGGTAGATCCTGATCTGTGGCGGAAATAGTAATATCGGTCAAATACATCAGCCGCGCTCGATCACGTTCATTCAGCGCATAAAATGGCGTGTAAGCAGGTTGACTGCGGATATTGCGCACAGTGCCAGCAATCGGTATCTCGCGGCCATCTACAAGAATATTGACGCTATCACCCGCCTTCACTCTGTCTAACCAAGTCGCGGGCAGGTAAACCCGCACATAGGGATCCTCGCTCGCCAGCAAACCAATCAACTGGGTGCCTGCGGCAATGCGATCGCCGACTCGCCAAGGCAACGTATCGACAACGGCATCACGCGCCGCCACTAAGCTCAAGTCTGCTAAGGCTTTTTGTTCGATGGCTACACTGGCGCGAGCTGCAGCCACCGCCGCTTTGGCCTGCTCTAGCTGCTCACTACGGGTGCCATTTTCTAGTAGTCGCAGGCTTTGCTGAGCCTCGGCTTGCTTAGCGAAACTGGTATCCCGCGCCGCACGGGCCGTATCTAAATCCGCTTGGCTAAGTACTTTAGTGGCAAATAAACGGTTTGTTCGTTCAAAGGCTCGCTGAGCCTCTTTCACGCTGGCATTTGCCCCGTCGAGCACGGCCTTGGCGCGTTCTATATCCTCTAAACGCGCACCTGTGACCGCCTCAGAAAGTTTAGCTTTAGCCTGTTCAAGCTCGGCTTGGCGCAGGGCGAGGCGCGCATTAGCAGAGGTTGTATCGAGCTGAATTAACACCTCACCCGCCTTAACCTGTTGACCTTCAACCACATTCACTTGAGTAATCAACTCACCTACGGGCGCGGTAAGCGTCAGCCTGTCCCGCTCGACAGTGCCAAGTACTCTGGGCGGCGCTTCAGTGCAGCCGACTAATAGCAAGATCACACAACCCACACTCACGTGCGTCAGAATTTTAAAATTCACACTCATTACGACTTCCTCGGTTCACGCAGTACACCTTGGGTAAAAACCTGCATATTGTGCAGCGCTAAACGCTGTAAACCATCAGCATCAGCACTAAAAAAGCCGAACTGACGCATTAACACCGGGGGCGCAATAAGCGGAAAGACCATCAGACTCACGAAACTGAGGCGTGCTAAATCGGGATCTAATCCCTCCTTCAATAGCCCCGCATTGACTAATGTGGATTCGAGCCATTGCCGCGAGAGGGATAAAATTTGCTCAAAAACAGACAACATAATGCGATAGGGTTCTGAGCCATCGCCTTCCTGTAACACCCGTATAATCAACCGTGGCAATCCCAGGTTAGGTGCCATAACACGATAATATGTCTGCATAAGTTCACCCAAGTTATTAGGGGCATCCGCGGCGGATATTTCGCGAAAACGCGCTAATACGGGCTCAAGGGTTTCCCGCACCATTTGTTCGAACAGGCCCGATTTTGAACCAAAATAATAACGAATAAGCGCGGCATCAACCTCGGCTTCGCGAGCAATTTCACGGGTAGAAACGCTGGGATAACTGCGATGACTGAAGAGACTTAGGGCTGCGATAATTAAGCGTTGGCGGGCATCGGAATCCCCTTTCGGACGACCAGGAGTCTGCGGCTGTGATTCAGTTTGGGCGGTAAATGGCACAACCCCCTTTGGGCGACCGGGAATAAGCGACATGGCAAGCTCCAGCAAAATTCATCTATTGATGAATATACTGAAAAGCCGCGTAAAAAGGCAGCAGTTAAATTCCTCATTTTCATTGATATTGAGGAATTTAACCCTAGGACTGCATGGTTAAAATTTAGATACCGTTCAATCGAAAAATTAAGCGGCCTTCTATTAAAGATTTATACAGTAAAAGCTTATGTGCCTTTCACTATCGCACTCAAACGGGTAATGAATTGCTGTACGGCTTCAACCGTGTCAAAACTAAAGGCAAGGCCATAGTGGGTTTCGGTCAAACTCTTATGTAAACGTTTGGGGAAACGTGTCATCTCGGCATTGTGGAAATAGTCGTATTTGGCATGCACGCCTGCAATAGTGGCAAGTTCGCCGGAAAAGACTTCGAATGCGGGACGAATAATCAAGTTTGGTGATTTACCGTCGAGGTGTAAATAGAAAGCCTCTTTGGTTTCTGGGAGCATGTATTCAGTAATGTTTTTTATGGTGAAATTAGTGCGACATTGCAGTCCACTTAAGCAACTCACCATCTTATTATGTTCTATCGCCAAACTTATTCTCCCGTGTTTGTTGTCTATTTAGATTAAACCTGCCCATATCGCGCTACTTTTTCTACTCCCAGTCAATCCATGGCTCAGATGACTGATTAAGATAAGAAGAATATCATCTCGGCAATGTTGGTTCTTATCCCGTTTATCCCACTTTACCTCAGCTCAGCCTAATCGGTTTAGTCTTTAAATGCACTAAAGTGATACCCATATCCCAGAGTAAATGGGCGAGTTTGAATTATTTATCACAAAAAACCTTTATATACAGAATGATAAACCGATTAACTCAAACACTAAGCGGGTGTCACAGAAAATTCTTTTGTGTAAGCAAATCGATATTTCAAACACGATAAAGCACAATTTAGTTTATTAGGCATTGCTTATCATCAGGTTACCAACCTTTAGTTTGACATTAAAACGAACCGTTCAAAATGCGACCCCGCGATTGCATTTTATGATGATTGTTTTACTTGCCAGCTTAAAATGTTGCGTCTAGGTTAATAAGCTTGAGTTAAGTCCTGTTGATAATAGCTAAGTTACGGCAATCACATTTGATGCCAACCTAAACTAGCGCATTCACGCTATCCCGTCGTATTCAGGCCTTAAGTCATGTTTTACCCAAAGTGAGTAACCCGCGCTTAAGCGCCTATAAACCGAGCCATGCCAGCCGATTTCAAGCTTATTTACGGCAGATCCTGCATTAACTGACTTGCCCTAAACTGTCGCAACGGACTGGCGGCCACAATCAACAAGACCAACAACACGAGATATAGCCATGAAGATCAAAAAAGCCCTCATGCTCTTGGGTCTGTTCGCTGTCAGCCCAGTAACGTTAGCCGCAACCGGAGTCGCCTTTATCCATGGTACGGGTCACCAGACCAATGCCTTAGCCGATTACTGGACGCCCGAATTTGTTAGCTCAGTGCGCCAAGGCATCCCAGTGCCAAACAATTACACAGTGATCAACTGCGACTTTGACCAATATATGTGGGAAGAAAGCGCCGCAGGTTGTCTGGCCACGCAGCTCAATAGCTTTATCGAAGCCAAAAATATCGACGACTTAATTCTGCTGACCCACTCCAATGGTGGCAACGTAGTGCGGTGGATTTTATCTAACCCTACGTGGGACAGCCGTTATCCTGCAGTGATCAACGCCACCTCAAAGGTTATCGCCATCGCGCCTTCCAGTGCTGGTACGCCGCTGGCCGATGCGGTGAACCAAGGTAATGTGTTCGAAACCAGCTTAGGCTGGCTCTTAGGCTATGGCAGCAATGCGGTGAAACAACAGCAAGTCGGTTGGATGGCAAACTACAACAACGCTTGGCTTAATGGCACAGCGGGTCGCCCATCGCTGGGTAAACCCTTCGAAGTCGTGGTGGGCTCAGATGTTGATTCCGCTATTTGGGACAGCGACAGTTACTGCGCGGGTTATCAATACCAAGTCGCGCTCGAAACCACCCAAAACTGGCTCGATAGCTGCTCCGACGGCTTCTTAAATTGCAGCTCACAAAAGGCGGCTGGCACTGTCTGGTTTACCGATAAACAAAAGACCCGTGGCCAAGAACCCCTAAGTCATCAACAGAGCCGCCGTGCGTGTTTCAATTTAGACACGCTGATCCGCAACCACATTTAAGGAGCACTAAGATGCACACACTCAGCAAACTTGCCAGTGTCTTGGCGCTAAGCGGACTGCTTGCAGCCTGCCAAGATGAAGCCACACCCATAGATCCCAAAACCAATACCAGCCCTATGTACGCCAAAGGATTAACCTTAGCTGCGCCGAGCGATACCGATCTCGTCGATAGCAATATTGCCAGCCCAACACTCACGCCCATCAACACCAGTACGGATTACATTAGCTTTATCACCCCGCTGTACGGTGAGTATCAAGCGAGTATGCTTAAGCTTGAACAAGCCAGCCAAAGTGACGAGTATTGGGTCAATGTAACAGGCGCACAGCTTAATGCGGGCGTGGGCCTCACCATGAGCCAAGGGTCGAGCTTAGTGCGCATTGCACCTCGGGGCGATACCAGCTCTGGCACTTTAATGCACGCCGAGGCTATCGCCCCTGAGCGCGTACAAATTCAGCGCGTAACCCCTAATCAATCACCCCAAGGCAAAGCAGCCAACAGCAGTGGGATAAACACCAGTGAGTCACTGGTTAAATCGATGGTCAACGCCGATGCTTTGGCTAGCGCAGGGTTAACCGATGATTCCAGTGCACTGCAAATGTCGGCGAAGGCCACACCGGGCGAATATCGCCTGCAGGTCAGCCAGCCGTTAACACCGAGCGCCAGCTACTTAGTCAATGTGAAGGAAAAAGGCTCGCCCTATCAACTAAGCGTCAAAGCCCCCACCGCCATCGCGGCGGATGCGCAAACCCTTGGGCTTGAACTCGCACTCAGCCAAAGTGATAACGCCTTTGTGCCACAGGCAAAACTCAAGCAAGCCGATGGCAATATGCAACCGCTGGCGATGGTAAAACAAGGGGAGACATGGCAATCGGTGATCCCCGCGGGCGTTGCACTTTCGAGCAGCAATGCAGGTTTCAGTGAAATTGAAATCACAGTGCAAACCCAAGTCGATGGCCGTCCTGTGCAGCGCACGGTCAAATCTGTCTTTAAGTCCTATGTCAATTCGGCGAGCATCAAGCCCGAAGTGCTCACGGTTTGGGATAAAGGCCTGCCTAACCAAATCAACTTTGAGTTATTGGTCGCCGAGGCGGGACGTTTTGGCTTAAGTGGCACGTTAACGGGCACAAATGCCGAAGGTCAAAAGGTGGCGATTCTACGCACCCAAGCAGCCAATTGGCTGACCCCAGAGTCGCCGAAGTTAAAGCTGATGTTAGATCCTAAGCTTATTCAAGCCTCGGGTTTACAGCCGCCCTTCGAACTCAATGAATTAGAACTGCAAGATCAAGGTCAAATGGCCAGATTAAGCTATCAAGCCAAGGCACTAACCTTAACGCGCTAATTCAAAGGGACCAATGTTAAGGGGCTAACGTTAAGATACTTAGCTTAACGTGCTGATAAGTCAGGCTTGTTAGCCTTAAGTTCCTCTCTAATACAAAGTGCCCAATCACGGGCACTTTTTTATTGTTGATCTTTTGCAATCTACACCTAAAAGCCATCACCTTATTTAACATCTAGCGCAAATCACAAACTGTTGACATAAAAATGACAAGCTAAAGACTATTTACCACACCTCACCCTGATAAAATTTACATTGATTATCAAGGGTTATTCCTTTTAAATAACAATCATCAACGGCATAATGTCAAGGTCTTGACGTCAAACCTTTGAATGACAAGCACAGATCTTTATAACAATACGTATAACAATAAGAGTGACTCACAGCGCAAGTTTTTACCGTGCCATGGTCAATACTCAATAAATGGACATCGTTATGAGTGACAGCACATTTTTCTTTGGTGAATGGCAAATCAATCCCAGCGCCAATAGTCTGCTCCTTGGCAAACAAGTCAAACAACTTGAGCCCAAGGCGATGGATGTGCTGCTATTTCTCTGTCAACGGGCGGGCGAAGTCGTCAGCAGTGATGAAATAGTCAGCCACTGCTGGCCAGGTGTAGATACCGGCGACAATCCACTACACAAGATTATCAATCAGTTACGTCGAGCATTAGGCGATAGCGCCACAGAACCCACCTATATAGAAACCATACGCAAACGCGGCTATCGTACCTTAGCCGAAGTGCGTTTTCCTATCGGACACCAAGCCACCGCCAGCCCACAGAGTTGGCAAGGCGGCTCGCCCTTTCCGGGGCTGCAAGCCTATAGCGCTAACTATGCCGAGGTGTTTTTTGGCCGCAGTGAACAAATCAGCACTTTGCTTAACCGGATAAGCCAACAAATCCTGTTTGGCCGTGCTTTCTGCCTGATCTTAGGTCCAAGTGGCAGCGGTAAATCTTCCCTGATTAATGCGGGTGTTGTGCCCAATTTAATGAAGGGCGACGGCTATAACGGCATTGGTGTCGCGTCATTCAGCAGCTTAGATTTTGCCGATGTGAGTAAAGGACAACTACTCACCGATCTTGCCAGTGCTATGCTCGACTGGGAAATCAACGACATCCCAGTATTCGAAGGCATGAGCGCTGAGACTCTGGCGATTCAACTTATCGAAGATATCCAAAGCGTGATCAACCAGTGTACCCAAGCGCTCAAGGCTAAACCCTTTTCCAATCCGTTTTTTGCCTTGTTTATAGACCGATTAGAAGTGTTGCTCTCATCACCGCTATTTAGCGATACCGAACGAACCCAGTTCATAGAATTATTGGAGCAACTCGCCACCTCAAAAGCCGTGATTATCATCAGTGCCTGTCGCAACGATTTTTATCCTTTATTGGTCAATTACCCAAGCTTAATGGCGGGTAAAGCCCGCGGAGCCCACTTTGACTTAGCGCCGCCAACACGTACTGAGCTATTACAAATGATCCGCCTGCCCGCGGTGGCTGCCAACTTAAGCTGGGAAGTTGACAGCGACACCGCAATGCCGCTCGACGAAATGCTCTGCAGCGATGCCGCCAGTAACCCAGATGCGTTGCCCATGTTGCAATACACGCTGCAGGCCTTGTATTTGCAACGTAGCGCCGACGATAAGTTATTAGTCTCGGTTTATCATGCACTGGGCGGTATTGAAGGGGCGATTGGCAAAAATGCCGAGCAAGCGATTTCCCATTTAAGCGATGCCGAAAAAGCCAGCCTACCACGGATTTTATCCCTGCTAGTGACCCTGCGCGAAGATGAAAAGTCCATCACCAGCCGCACCGCTCGCTGGTCACAACTGCAAAGCACGGCCGAAACCGCCCTAGTGCAAGCCATGGTCGATAGCCGCTTATTCGTGTCACATCTGCAAAATGGAGAACCCTGTTTTAGCATCGCCCACGAAGCACTTTTACGCCGTTGGCCGCGGGCGACGGCTTGGATTAGCGAGCATAACGACAGCTTAAGCATTAAGAGTCGCCTACAGCATTTATCCAAGCGTTGGCTCAGCGAAGCCAAACACAGCGCTTATCTGCTCGCCGACGGCAAGCCGTTGAAAGAGGCCCAAAGCCTCAGCCAAAATCCGTTATTCGATTTAGACGATCCCGAAACCGCCTTTATCGCAGCCTCCACCAAACGCGCCAATATGCTGCGCTGGACTAGGCGCTTAACCGTCACCCTGCTGTGCGTCCTCACCTTAACCTCCGTCATTATGAGCGTGCGCAGCATAGAAGCCGAAAAACTTGCCCTGCAAAAACGCCTCGCCGCCGAAGATTTACTCGGCTTTATGGTGGGTGACTTCGCCGACAAGATGCGCGGCATAGGCCGTATGGACTTGCTCGATGGGATCAGCAATAAAGCACTGGAATATTTCAGTGATTTTTCCAATAAAGAAGATGATACGCACTTAAGTTTTGATGCACGCTTCCAACACGGCCAAACCTTAGAGGCCATGGGCGAAGTGGCCTATTCGCGCAATAAAATCGATGAAGCTCGCAGCGCATTACTCGCGGCACAAGAAAAAATGCTGCCACTACTCGAATTGCAGCCGGAAAACTTAGCCCTACTGAAAACCTTAGGTGCCAATGCGTTCTGGTTAGGACAATTAAAATATGATGTCAGTGATTGGGCGGCGTCACGCCCTTTTTACGAGCAATACTTAAAATACAGCCAAACCATGTACGCCCTTGCGCCAGAGGATAAAGATGCGCTGATGGAGCTGTCCTATGCCCATAACACTTTGGGCTCAGTTTCGATGAAACAGCAGGAATTTGCCAAAGCGCAGCAAGATTTTGAAGAGTCATTAAGGCTTAAATTGCTCGCCTTGGCAAAAGCGCCTGAGGATAGTCAGTTGATTGCGGATGTGGCGGATACGCGCTCTTGGTTAGCCAGCGCTGCGGTTTCACAAGGCGATGTAATTTCGGCAATACGAATCCACACTCAGCTCCAACAAGAATTAAGCAAAAATAATAAGCAGCCATATATTTTAGATAGGCTATCAGCTAGTCATCAAATTCTTGCAGAATTATATGACTATCAAGCCCAACCCGAACAGGCTCTAAAACAAGCCAGACTTGGTTTAGAAGCTATTTCAGCGGCACTAGAGAAAGATCCTAATAATGATATTTGGGAAAACCAAAAGTATTACCAATATTTCAAAGTCTTAGTTTTCTCTCATTCTGTAGGTGATGAAATTGAAAGATTAAAATCATTAATTGACTCAGATATTGCATTAAACTCTTCATCAAAGAAAGATGATGTTTATGCCAGTTTCTTTCTGGCAGCAGCAAAAAACCTACAACAACAAGGGAGATTTTCTGAGAGTATAGAATTTGTCATGCAAGCAAAAAATGAATTCTTTAAACTATCTAAAAAATACCACCAAAACACTAATTACATATCTAAATTATCAGAAAGCATTTTATTAGAGGCGAAAACTGCTAAAGACAAAAATATCAAACACAAACTATGCCTCGACTCAAAAAAATTACTTTCACCAATAATTGAAAAAGATAAATCACCAAACTTTACTGTTCCCTACATTAAGTCTATTGACTGCTTAGGTGAAGTCATTAATGATGAGTCTTTAAATAAGTTATTAATTGAATCTCAAATACAAAACACTAGATTTTAATCCAAAAAAAGGAAGTTAATATGTTTGCACCACAAGGCTTAGCTCAATTTATAAAAGTCAATGTAACCCTAGAAAATGGTGAACCCGTATTTATTTATACCGATGCCAATGGTCAAGTGTGCCAAGGTGATATCACCGTCACTCAAGCTGGCACAATAACTTACTTACTCAATGATCAAACCCTTAAAGGTTTAAAATTTGTCGGTGTAGGCTTTGTGACCCCATTTGATGGCATTATCGATGCCGTTACCATTAGTAGCGATGGCATGTTAGTGCAATTAGTCGATTTAGATAAAACACCAGGAACCACAAAGTTCCAATTTGTATTAAGTAATACAGCTAATACATTACTCGTTTTAAGTCCAGATCCTCAAATTATCAATCGCCCACAAAACTAATCTCTGTTAAAGGGACAGCTAACCCTGTCCCTTCATCTACGGCGAAAAGCGGGGACAGCCATGTCTTTTTGTGCTTTATCCCCTCTTATACTAGCCTTTACATTATCTTGATTGCGTCTGTTTGGAGCGGATGACAATTCTTTCAGGACAGCCAATTCTTTCAGGACAGCCATATATTTTCTAGATAAACGCCTCCTGAAATGAGCTCAATGCAAAAGCGGGGACAAAAGCGGGGACAACCATGTCTTTTGTGCTTTGTCCCCTCTTCTACTAGTCTTTAGATTGTCTTCACCTTGTCTGTTTGGAGCGAGTCATGACCTCGGCCAGAAGAATGCTTATCGATGCCAATACAACGCCCTTCTATCATGTGATAAATCGCTGTGTCAGAAGGGCTTTTCTGTGCGGTGAGGATAAACTCACAGGCCGCAGTTATGAGCATAGACGTGGCTGGATTGTCGATAAAATCAAAGCATTATCCACCATCTTTTGTATCGATATCTGCGCCTATGCGGTGATGAGCAATCACTATCATTTAGTGCTTAAGATTGACGTGGAGAAGGCTAAATCGTTAATAAAAGCGGGGACAGCCATGTCTTTTTGTGCTTTATCCCCTCTTATACTAGCCTTTACATTATCTTGATTGCGTCTGTTTGGAGCGGATGATGACCTCGGCCAGAAGAATGCTTATCGATGCTAATACAACTCCCTTCTATCATGTGATAAATCGCTGTGTCAGAAGGGCTTTTCTGTGCGGTGAGGATAAACTCACAGGCCGCAGTTATGAGCATAGACGTGGCTGGATTGTCGATAAAATCAAAGCATTATCCACCATCTTTTGTATCGACATTTGCGCCTATGCAGTGATGAACAACCATTACCATTTAGTACTTAAAATTGATGTTGAGGAAGCAAAAACCTTAAGCCCAAAAGAGGTTATCAGCCAGTGGTGTCAAATAACTAAAGGCCATACTGTCGCAACTAAGTATATGAATGGTGAAGCCTTAATTGACGGTGAACGCATGCTGCTCGATGGGTTAATTACCGAATGGCATGAACGTTTATCCAGCATATCTTGGTTTATGCGCTGCCTGAACGAAGAGATTGCCCGTAAAGCAAATCGAGAAGATGAGTGTAAAGGCGCGTTCTGGGAAGGCCGTTTCAAATCCCAAGCTTTGCTAGATGAGCAAGCCTTACTGGCTTGTATGATCTACGTGGATTTAAACCCTATTCGAGCAGGGATTGCAGATTCTTTGCAATCTTCTGATTTCACCTCGATCCAAGAAAGAATTAGTGTACTCAAGCAGGTAAATAACACCATCATCTCACCGCAAGCACCAGTCCAATCCGCAAAAAATAAGCCTCAAACGATAAACAAATCTCTCGCCAAGTTCGATGCGGCGACACACTCTAGTCAACAAACGGGCATCCCTTTTCATTTTGCGGATTATCTGGAACTTATCGATTGGACGGGTCGCGCGATTAGCCATGATAAAAAAGGATTTATCGATAACCAGCGACCAAAATTGCTCAATGAGTTAGGGATTGCATCAGATGCTTGGCTCAGCTCTGCTAAAGATTTTCGCCGCCAGTACAGTGGCATCAGTGGTCGTTGGGATGCGATGTGCGCTTTCAAACTTCAGCAAGGTGGTAAATGGTGTAGAGGAAAATCGAGTAGCGAAGCTCTGCATCCAAATCAACCTTTAGGGTAAACGAACCGTTCCTCACTCTTTATCTGCAGTTAAATTTCGACACTAAAATCCTTTGCGCTTGCCGCTTAATAGCCAAAAATCCACTCATGGGTACCGCTCTTTCAACTTAGCCATGCCCAAAAACCTCGCACGTTTCAGCTAAACCTGAGAATTTACCGTGAGAAGAGTAAATTTAAAACATTTAAAATCAAAAGATTACACCAGAAGGTAAGCAGAAGGTATCTTTTCTTTGCGAAGAATAAAGTCATCATCAGAAAAGCGCTTAGCGCAGATGGCATTAGGTTCACGGAGAATGATAACAATGACAAGCTCACCTAAACTGACACGTTCACAACATCCATTATCACTTGTGGGTGAAGGCAATGGTTCACAGTGCACTGCGCAGCAAGGCTTGGTCGAGCCCGCATTGCCGTTAACCTTCTTCGAACATGCCTCGATTGAAACGATTCAACAGTTTATTCAGCATCTGACTGAACCGGTGATTATCGTCAATGCCCAAGGTTACATTTACTTTAGCAATAGCAAAGGTGCTGACTTACTAACATGCCCGCAGGCCAGTTTGAAGGGACAAGATTGGCGCAACTTTTTGACAGAACACCACCAAGCTCGCTACGACAATCTGCTGAGCAATGATATTAAATTAGGCAAAAATTGCGGTATCCCAGTGCAGCACTCCGCCGAAGAAATCACCCTCATTACAGCCTCAGGCAAAGCAAAAGATGTTGAGCTTTCCATTTCCTACATCCCCAGCCATGAACCTCTGTTTGTGATGATGATGCACGATTTGACGCAGCACAAAGCGGAAAATCAAAAGCTACGTAAATTGGCCGCCACAGATTCACTGACAGGACTGGCGAACCGCCGATATTTTGATGAAATGCTGCATCACTATTGGGAAGAATGCACAGGTAAGTTGCGCCCGATCAGCGTGGTGATTATCGATGTGGATTACTTCAAAGTGTTCAACGACCAATTCGGCCATATCCAAGGGGATGAATGCCTACGTAAGATTGCCAAAGTGATTGCTGACATAGTGCCGATAGAAATTGGCCTGGCAGCGCGTTACGGCGGCGAAGAATTCGCGCTAATTCTACCAAGCCACAATGCCAAAATGGCACTAACGATTGCCCAAAAAGTGCAGCAAGGGATTAATGACCTGCGCTTTACTGAGCAAGGCTTGCGCGACTATGTCTCTGTGAGCGCGAGTCAAGGGATTGCGAGCGAAATCAATGGCCAGTTCCGTACCTCACTCGCCATGCTGTGCGCCGCCGATACCGCATTGTACCGCGCCAAAGCTGATGGCCGTGACAGGATCAATACATCGCTTTAATACCCATTAATTGGCGACTTGTTTGCCCGCAACTGATTTACCCAAAACTGATTTACCCAAAACATAGTTACCCGCGGCTTAGTTACCCGCAATTGATTAACAACGGGATGAATGACCTCAGTAGGCGCTTTAGCGCATTGAGGTAAACACGCAAAGCACACGAAAGGACGCATGAATATGGACAAGCTTGAGGCATCAAGAAATATACGGGCAGTGATTGAAAAAAGCTTACCCGTGAGCACGTCACCCCTTGCCATATTCACTTACCAGTGTTGGTTGAAAACCAGCGCAGGTGGGCGTGTGTTCCATTATAAAACCGATCGAGAAGATACCTATTTTGCAGTGGATATTAATTCACTGGGGCATATTGAATGCGTGATTAATACCACCTTACTGCGGGTTGAGGCTATATCAACCTTAGGTGGACTCAACGACGGTCAGTGGCACTTATTATCTATCTGCCATGAATACCATGAAATCAGTTGTTATGTGGATGGTGAAATTACCCATACACAACTCAATAATCTGTCACTGGTTGCCGACAATGAATTTTTAATTGAAAACGTGTCTTTACCGAATCATCGCGATACACATTTCGATGGTGAAATATTTGGCATCACCTTGCTCAATCGATTATTAACGCGAACTGAAATCGTTGACTATTACCGTAATCCAGCGCAACAAAGATCGATTAGCGAAAATAACCTTTATATTTATCAGCATCAAGATGCACATAATATTCGTGGTGAAAACTTTATCCCACTTAAAAGGCAAAAAGTGCTACTGGTTATATTTAATGATACTGAACATCAATTCATAAAAACCACTGCGGATAGCAACACCTATAATCAACAACTGCCTAAGATTATTCCGCCCCACGAACGCCGAGCCTATATTATTGAATGTAACTATAACACTTGGCCCAATTTTAGTTATTTAGTGAATTACACGGCGAGTAATCAAGCGGATATTACACTCAATATTGAAGTGTTTAAATCGCTGACGGCCTATCGCTCTAATATTAAAGTCACCGTCGCAAATGAACTGGAACGGGATTGTTTGATTATTCAATCGACCGAAGAAGAATTAAGTGCTGAAGTGCGTATTAGTGAAAACTTAGTGATCACTCAAGCCAAAAACTTTGTTAATTTCATCAATGAAGTTCGCGCACACATTCCGGCCGATAATATTATTACCGGTGGCCATTATTATAGTGAGCAGCAACTCTCGGTCAGCACAGGTAAGCAAATGATTGCCTATCAACAGGCTTGCCAACTGTTCAACCGCAGGTTACAAAAAAAGCCACTGGCGATCATCAAATGCACGTCAACTGAAGAAGTCAAAATCGCCTATAAGGCGGCCATCGATTATAACTTGCCAATCAGCGTGCGCTCGGGTGGGAATGATCACGAAGGTGAAAGCACTGAAACGAATACCGTAGTGTTAGATCTGTTGAAGATGGATAGCCTCACTTTAGATCCCATCACAGGTATTGCGGCCATTGGCCCAGGCAATCGCTTTATCGAACTCACCACAGCTCTTGCAAAAAAAGGCGTGATGATCCCACATAGTACAAGCGGCAGCGTTGCCTTAGCGGGATTTATTATGGGAGGCGGCTCAGGACCTTGGACCCGCAAATACGGCATGTGCTGCGAATCCCTATTACAGGCAGAAATTGTCCTCGGCATTGGTGAAACCCAAGTCGTCTCTGTTGCCAATAAACCTGAGTTACTCTGGGCGCTCAAGGGTGGCGGTGGGTTAAGTTATGGCATTGTGACCCGCTTTTTTGTTCAAACCTTTCCACTACCGCCTTGCCTTATCAAGTTTGAATTAGAATGGAATTGCTACGATAAACAAACCCATGAACTTATTGAGCACACCCCAACTAAAGACATTTTACAGCGCTGGGAAGCCATCATAAATGCCGACAGCACTGGCTGTTTGATTGGCACTAATCTCAAGATTAATGCCAAACATTTACCCGTAGAACAACACAAAACACCCGACATAGACACTGAGTCGATTACGCATAACTGCTTGATGTATGGTTTTTGGGAGGGCAATTCCGCCAGCCTAAACCACTTTATCCAGACACAATTTAATGAATTTGGCCTAGTCCCCAATGATATTCGCATTGAGGGTATGGGCGGACTCACCAAAGCCTACGGTGAAAACTTAATGCCCAGTTGGGAAAGGGAATCTTTTCATCATCTGCAAGCGGACTTACAAGGCATAAGCCGCTCACCGACGCCACACGATTTGGATGAGCCCGCACCCCATAAAGTCACCTCGCGCTTAGTGAATCAAACGGGCCTGAGGGACGGTTATAAGCCACTGCTCGAAAGCTTAACCTCTCGCTATGTGCTTGAAGGCAATCGCCAACTGGGGCTATTTACCTATGTTACCCTTGGCGCCATTGCGGGCGATTATTATCGCACTATGGGCGAAGAGCAAAAGAGCCGCAGCGCCTTCCCCTACAAGGACAGACAATACACGATTCAATATCAAACTTGGTGGAATAACGCCCTGCAAGAGAAACAACAATTGCAGGATAGCCAAGTGTTTACCCGCATTAATCGTGCACTCGATTGGATTGATGCCAGCCGAAATAATGACATCCCCAACACCTCGGGCGCTTTTATCAGTTTCAAAGATAAGGCCATCCCTACAGATGTGTACTTTGACCACAATTACGCTGCGTTAAAACGGATTAAGGCGGCCTACAGCCAAGATAGCTTTAACCATTTCCGCTCACGTAAAAGCATTATCTAAGTTAATACATCGGCATAGCCTAGGGTGAGTTTTTAAGGCAAAATCGACGCCGTCCACAGGACGGTGTCGCCCCTTAACTCTCTGTTCACTCTGTTGTAGGTTATCTATGCCAAGCTCAACTTTAGCTATCATTTTTGCCCTATTGGCGGCCATTCTTATGGGTACAATCGGTGTATTAGCGCGCTTTGCCGCCCTGCCCGCCGAACACATTACCTTCTACCGCTTACTGCTCGGTGCCCTATTTCTATTGGCTTATATGCTGCTCACAGGTAAAGGCCATCAGATTCGCCATAGACCGAGTAAGCGTAACTTAGTTAACGGTGCTATGCTCGCGGGTTTTATGGCGTTTTATATTGAAGCCATTCAGTACACCCAAATGGCCAATGTGATCATGATCATTTACTTAGCCCCTGTGGTGTCGGCTATTTTCGCCCATTATTTCTTTGCCGAGAAACTCACCCGCTTAAGCATGGCAAGCGTGGTCGTAGCGCTGGTGGGCTTTATGTTAATGATCCCAACAGGGCCGCAGCAAGCGAGCAATCACACTGAATTATTAGGCTATTTTTATTCCCTACTCGCCTTATTAACCTACTGCGGTTTTATGTTAATCAACCGAAAACCTAGCCTGAGTTCGCCCTATCAAAGCACTTTAGTGCAGCTTAGTGTCGGCGCTTTGTGCCTACTGCCCTTAGTGATAAATGCACCGCTAACGCCAAGTTTGCCGCAAATGGGTTGGTTAATTGCGATTGGATTCTTCCCCGGATTTTTAGCCATTTTGTTGGCGGTAAAAGCCCTGCGGCAATTGCCAGCAGTCACTTTTGGCACCCTCGCCTATGTGGAACCGGTTATCGTAGTGACGCTAGCATGGTGGATATTTGGTGAAACCTTGAGTCCCATACAATTAAGCGGTGTCGGCTTGATTATTCTGGCCGGCATTAGCCAAGGCTTTATCAGTCAGCGCAAAATGCGAGTTGCGAGCGAGCAACCAACAACCTTTGCCAAGTAGCTGAAATAATGTGAAGAAAATAGTGTAAGCTCGATAGCGGATTGATTAAACATTGCACTTAAGACGTGCGACTAAGACTTAAGATCAGGAGGTCAAATTGAGAAAGCTACTGTTAGTCATTAGTATATTTTTGCTCAGCGGTTGCTTAGGCATGCCTAAACTGGTTCAACCCGTGAATGATTTTGAGCTAAATAAATACTTAGGTAAATGGTACGAAATTGCACGATTAGATCATTCATTCGAAAGAGGCTTAAGCCAAGTTAGCGCAGAATACAGCCTGAAAGAGGATGGTGGTGTTAGGGTCATTAACCGTGGATTTTCCGCGGCTAAAAATGAATGGAAAGAAGCCGAAGGTAAGGCCTATTTTGTGAATGGGGACTCAGAAGGCTATTTGAAAGTCTCCTTCTTTGGGCCATTCTATGGATCGTATGTGGTCTTCGAATTAGATCATGAAAACTATCAATACGCTTTCATCTCGGGGCCCGACACGGATTATTTGTGGCTACTGGCTAAAACCCCGACAGTATCACCCGAGGTGCTGCAAAAGTTTGTTGAAATGTCTAAAGCCCGCGGTTTTGATACCGACAGTTTGATTTATGTGCAGCAAGAGTCTGCGCAATAACGAGCGTCGCTAATGCGCTAGAATCAAGTTCACGAAAAGCTAATGCCTAAAGACAGAAAACAGATACAAAAACGCCGCAATGTATTGCGGCGTTTTTATTGATGCTGCATTTAGCTGCACTGTATTATTTAAATGCATGTATTTAAATGCATGTATTTGCACATGCAGCTAAATCACAAATAACCTTAGACTTCGATACCTTTGCTGGCAAGGAACTCATCGTAAGTGCCTCTGAAATCATTCACGCCTGAGTGAGTGACTTCAAGGATACGGTTTGCCAGCGATGATACAAATGCACGGTCATGACTCACGAAAATCAAGGTCCCTTCGTACATTTCCAGCGCGTTGTTTAATGATTCAATCGATTCCATATCCATGTGGTTGGTCGGTTCGTCGAGCACTAAAATGTTGGCTTTTTGCATGATGAGCTTGCCGAATAACATACGACCTTTCTCACCACCAGACAGCACTTTGACTGACTTTTTAATGTCGTCAGAGCCAAACAACATACGGCCTAAGATGCCACGTACCGATTGGTCGTCATCTTCTGGCTTGCGCCATTGGCTCATCCACTCGAACAGCGTCATTTCGTTAGCGAAATCAGACTCATGATCCTGTGCATAATAACCAATGTTAGCGTTTTCAGACCATTGGATAGTACCTGCATCCTGCGGGATGTCATGGATCAGGGTACGTAACAGGGTTGTTTTACCGACGCCGTTTTCACCCAATACCGCAATGCGCTCGCCCACTTCAACAATTAAGTTTAAGTCTTTGAATAACGGAGTGTCGTAGCCTTTAGTTAGGTTTTCAATCACTAAGGCATTACGGAACAATTTCTTCTCTTGCTCGAAACGAATGAAGGGGTTCACACGGCTAGAGGCTTTTACTTCATCTAACTTAATCTTGTCAATTTGACGGGCACGTGATGTGGCTTGTTTCGCCTTAGAAGCGTTAGCCGAGAAGCGTGCTACGAAGGTTTGCAGTTCAGAGATCTGGGCTTTTTTCTTCGCATTATCAGACAATAAACGCTCGCGAGCTTGAGTCGCTGCTTGCATGTATTCGTCGTAGTTACCTGGGTAAACGCGCAGTTCGCCGTAGTCTAAGTCAGCCATGTGCGTACAGACTGAGTTTAAGAAATATCTATCATGGGAAATAATCACCATAGTACTGCTACGTTGGTTCAACATGTCTTGTAACCAACGGATAGTGTCGATGTCCAAGTTGTTGGTCGGTTCGTCGAGCAGCAGCACGTCTGGATCAGAGAACAGGGCTTGTGCTAACAATACACGCAGTTTTAAACCCGGTGCGATTTCAGACATCAAACCAAAATGGCTTTCAATACCGATACCTACACCTAACAGTAATTCACCAGCACGAGATTCGGCGGTATAACCGTCCATCTCAGCAAAATCCATCTCTAGGTTGGCAACGGTAATGCCGTCTTCTTCACTCATTTCGGGTAAAGAATAAATACGGTCACGTTCTTGCTTTACCTTCCACAGTTCGCGGTGGCCCATGATCACGGTATCGATCAGGTTGAATTCTTCATAACCGAACTGGTTCTGGCTTAATTTACCCAGACGCTCATTCACATCTAACGAGACGTTACCGCTGCTAGGGTCTAGATCACCACACAGGATCTTCATGAAGGTCGATTTACCACAGCCATTCGCGCCGATAAGACCGTAACGGTTACCACCGCCAAATTTAACTGAGATGTTTTCAAACAGTGGCTTAGCGCCGAACTGCATGGTGATATTTGCTGTTGTGATCAAAATGAACTTCCAAATCGAGTAATGTTGGCCGAGCCCGCTGGCGCCGCTTTAAATAAGCATAAACCAAATAACGCTATGCCGAAGGGGTAAAAATAAACGTGGCACTATAGCAGTTTGGGCTAAATTATCAACTACCAAGGCGGATCAAAAGCCAGAGGGAATGCCGGAATCGCCGCACTATGCCTGTATGAGAAGCGTAATTAATTTTACCCTATTGGCTTAGCTTTCAATGTATTCGCGCCGAATGACAATCTGATGACCCTTAGCGTCGTAAAGCTTGCCGACGCTAGGGGCTTATGTGGTAAGTGCTAATGTGGACATAGCCCTAAGCTAACTCAAGATACCCGTTTCAACATTTTAAGTTAGCTTAGGTATCGACAACTTATAACTTCTGTCGTCTTAAGCGGTTGGCGTTCGTGACGACAGTAAGTGAAGACAAAGCCATGGCTGCACCCGCAATCACAGGGCTTAATAACATGCCCGTAAGTGGATAAAGCACGCCCGCCGCAACCGGAATACCCAAACTGTTATACACAAAGGCGCCGAACAGATTCTGCTTAATATTGGTAATCGTCGCCCGCGACAATGCCAATAAGTTAGCAATCACTATCAATTGCTGCGACAACAAGGTGATATCCGCACTTTCAATCGCCACCTCAGTGCCCGATCCCATCGCGATCCCCACATCCGCGCTCATTAGAGCTGGCGCATCATTAATGCCATCCCCAACCATAGCCACCACATGCCCTTGCTTTTGTAAATCCAGCACATGTTGTTGTTTTTGCTCGGGCAGTACGCCGGCAATCACTTCGGTGATGCCCACTTGGTCGGCCACCGCTTGCGCCGTTTGTGGGTTATCCCCCGTTAACAGCACCACGCGAATGCCCCTTTGCAGCATGGCCGCGATGGCTTCTTTGGCATCGGGTTTAATCGGATCAGCCAGCGCGATAGTGGCCACTAACTTGCCCGCTTTCGCGATATAAATCGGGGTTTTACCTTGGTTTGCAAAACTTAATGTCGCGTTAGGATCTAAGGCACTGCCATCGGAATTGACAATCTCCAATGCCGTCATCAAGGCGAGATTACCAATCGCCAGCGATACGCCATCGACCTTGCCCTCAATCCCCTTACCTTGATGGTTCGTAAACGCCTGTGTATCGGGCAATTGCGTCAGTGATTCCTTGGCATAACTGACAATCGCCCCCGCTAACGGATGCTCAGAGTGCTGCTCAAGGCTTGCGATTTCGCCCAGCAAGGTTTCTTTATCGGCATCACTCAGTGTTTGTACTAATACAAAGTCAGTGACTTGCGGCTTGCCTAAGGTGACAGTGCCGGTTTTATCCAGCACCACACAATCAACTTTACTGGCGGTTTGCAGTGCCTCGCCATTTTTAACTAACACGCCCATTTGGGCGGCGCGGCCAACGGCCACCATGATAGACATAGGCGTAGCCAGTCCCAGCGCACAGGGACACGCTATGATAAGCACACTCGTCAGCACCACTAACGCATGGCTTAAGGCGGGCGCTGGCCCCACAAAATACCAAATAGCCGCAGCCAGTAGTGCTATCGCCACCACAGTAGGGACAAATACCGCGGAGATCTTATCGGCCAATCGACCTATGGGTAATTTTGACGTTTGTGCCTGTTGCACCAGTGCAATGATTTTGGCGAGTTTGGTATCTTGTTGTCCAGCCGTCACTCGGTAAACTAGGCTGCCATTGCCGTTGACTGTGCCCGCGCTCAGACTATCTCCCCGATTTTTAAGCACGGGAATAGGCTCACCTGTGAGCATGGCTTCATCAAGTAGGGATTGTCCTGTTTCGACCTCACCATCAAGGGCAACTCTGTCTCCGGGGCGCAAACGCAGCTTATCGCCCAATTTCAGCTGACTTATCTCAACCTTTTCATCGCCCTTATCTGTGATCCGAATCGCAGTGGTGGATTGCAATCCAAGTAATCGCTGCACCGCTTCACTGGTTTTGCCCCGCGCTTTAAGCTCGAGTCCGTGACCTAAGTTAATCAAACCTAGAATCATCACACTCGCCTCAAAGTATACATGGCGAGTATCCATAGGGAATGCGCTCGGCATAATGACCACCAGCATGGAATAGGCCCACGCGGTACTGGTGCCCAGCACAATCAGCGTATCCATGTTGGTAGTTTTGGCTTTGAGCGCCCGCCACATACCTTGGTAGAAATGTCCACCTGTGGTGATGAGTAAAGCCAAAGTGACCAGTCCCATGATGCCCCAGCCTAGCTGCAGATTTGGGCTGTTGATCATCATTTCACCGCCCAGTAATCCCCACAGCATCATGGGCACACCCACAACGAGCGCGGCTATAGCTTGGCGCATTCGCAGTCGATACTCGGCGGCATCTTCAAGGCGTTTTTCTTCGGCGGCGACTTTAGCATCAATAACGACCTGCGCCGGATAACCCGCATTTGCCATCACAGCCAAGGCGGTATCAGCGCTCATCTTGCCTTCTACCGTCACTTGCTTATCGGCGAGATTCACACGCGCTTCGACGCCATCTTGGGCGGCAAACGCCTTTTCAATTTTTGCGACGCAGCCAGCGCAATTCATATTGGCGACATAGAGTCTGGTCATAGACATGGGAGATCCCTCACTTGATGTTTCACACTATAGGTCTAAGATAAAGTCTCCCATCACTGGAGAGTCAAGGATGAATTTGCTCAATGTGATCACATCGACAATTAATTGTTGGGCGAAATGAGTGATACCATTCAGTTGGAAAAGAAGAGGTCAAAATGAAGATAGGTGAAGTGGCGAAACAAACGGGCTTAAGTGTTAAGAGTATCCGTTATTACCATGATATTGGTTTAGTGTGCGGCGAGCGCAATGGGGCGGGTTATCGAGTTTATCGCCATCAAGATATTGAAGCGCTTAAGTTTGTGCATCAATGTCGCGACTTAGGTTTTAGCCTAGAGGATTGCAAATCCTTGCTTGGTCTTAAGGGCAATGAAAGCCGTAATGCCGAGGACGTTAAGCAGCTGACCCAAACTCATCTTGCTTATGTCGAGAAACAAATCAATAAGTTACAGCAACTTAGGGTGCAATTGCAGCACATGGTGACCCAATGCCAAGGCGGCGATCAGCCCCACTGTGCCATTATCGACAGCCTAAGTCACGAGACTCATGGCAGCCTCGAAAATCACAAGAGCCAGCAAAATGCTGGCTCTGAGTGTTGCGGTAAAAGCCAATCGCGATAGCGATGGCCAAGTTCAATAACGGTAAATACCGCGTTATTGACTTCTCACTATGGTTGGCTTTAGCGCCGCGGCGTTATCCAGTACCAGTGTTGCAAGCTTACCCGCTGGGGTAAAGTTAAACACTTGCCCATAAAATGCCAGCTCAGTTTCTAATCCTGCGGCCTTGTGCTCAGGTTTCCAACCGCCGTGGGGTTCATCCTGATAAGCGATATAAGCCGTGGGTACGCCTCTCACTTTCAACGCCTCATAAATCTGCCGCGACTGCTGTGGTGGTACGATTTGGTCACGTAATCCTTGAAAAATTAATAAAGGCTCATTCAATCCTTCAAGGTGATGCAGGGGCGACAGTTCCCTATAGCGGGCTTGATTTTCACCATAGGGGCCGATAAGCAGATCTAAGTAGCCAGTCTCGAATTTATGGGTACTCTTGGCGAGCTGTTCAAAGTCACTGATCCCCGCATAGCTCACCCCCGCTTGAAATACATCATAAAATGCCAAGGACGACATCACAGTTAACCCACCAGCGCTAACACCTCGAATGGCCAGCTTTTGTCCATCAACCCAACCTTTATCAACTAAATAACGGGCCGCATTGACCGCATCTTCCACATCAACTTGGCCCCATTTTCCGTAGATACTTTGACGATAAGCACGGCCAAAACCACTGCTGCCACGGAAATTAACATCGAGAACCGCAAAACCTCGGCTGGTCCAAAATTGAATATCACTGCGATAAGCCAGACTCGCCCGCGCCGTAGGACCGCCGTGTAACATTACAATCAAGGGCGGACGGGTATCATTAGGCGCAGTATAGTTGGGGTTAACCGGACCATAAAAATAACCGTAAGCTTGCTGGTTAGCACCTGTTTTAAAAGTAATATTTTTAGCACGGGAGATATAATTGGGATTAAGTTTTGGTAAGTTAGGGGTATACACCAACTCAGTACCACGACCGATCACTTTATAAATGCCCTTCTCTGGCGTCGCCTTAGCGCCGACAAAATAAACAGCATCTTCCCCTCGGATCACTTGGGTGATTTCACCAAAGTCGACGGCCAAAGATTCGGTCAGGCCTGAATCTAGATGCAGTCGAATTAAAACGGCCTGACTACCAAGCATATAACTGGCAATAATCGTTTTTTCGGATTCAAAGGCATAGTTATGATTGCCTAAATACCAATCAGCCACCGCAAACTCGGCCTTTTTCTTTAGCACTGGGTCTAAGGTATTTTGTGCCGTAACTCGATAGATATTCCACCAGTTACTAATATCCGATACGACATACAATTGTCCATCAGGACTAAATAATGGCTGCGACACCGAAGAGTCTGCGGGCGTGTTTACCTTACGAATATTGTGTAATTGCCCTTTACGGTCCAGATCCCCAAGCCAGAGCACGCTATTATCCCATGGCATATAGGGATGTTCCCACGTGATCCACGCCAGTTGGCTGTTATCGGGCGAGATGGCTGGCGAAGAAATAAAGTCATGGCCCGAAACAAAGGTATCGCCTTCACCGGCAAAATTAAGATTAATGGTAACAAGACTCGCCTTAGGCTCACCCGCTTGACGATGATCTTCGCGCACACAGATAATCCTCGACCCTTTGGGGTAAGCAATACAATCTGCATGGCGAGTACCATTTGGCGTTAAAGGCAAAGGGGGTTGATTAGGGGCAAAACGATAAAACAGTTGGTCCTGTGCCTTAGTGGCAAACAGACTCTGACCAATCCCCAAAAAGGCGGCACCACCGTATTCATGAACGGCGGATTTAACATTAAACGCAGGCGGCACTATGTAGGTAATTTTTCCCCGTTGGTCGAGGCGTTTGATCCCGACTTGGCCTTGTTTTTCACCATCAGATTCAGAGAAATAAATAGCACCATCAACGCTTTGCAACTCAGCCACATTATCGGCCTGCTCAAAAACTTCAGTCGCCGATAGCGGAGACTGCCAACTACCATAGGGCGCAACTATGCGCGCACCATTATCACTAAGATGCGGCGTCTCTTTGTTCGAGCGCTCGCAAGCACCTAAACAAAATAAGCCCCCCAGCATCCATAAATATCCATGTAGCTTCATTGTTTCTCCCCAATGTTTGCCAACTGCACAAACCGAAACAAAATATGAACTTGCAGAAATGAGTTATGTGTAAATTAGTTATTTTTTAAATTTTTTTAAGAACCAATTTACCACTTGCACTTGTTGTACTTGCGTTAAACCAAAATAAATACACACCCAAGGTGAGATAAGAAAAAACCATGGGATCACGGCCACAGAGCGGCCACTAAAGAGCAGAAAAAAGAAACCGCAATAAATCACAACCAACCCTAAGATACCCACGATCAACATCATGCGCTTAGTGATTTTCTCAAGCCAGTGGGCTTTTTCCTGCCAAGACATCCGGATTTCAAGCTCCATTACATGTGTTCAACATGTTTGTAAAGTTATGTAAAAAAACGGGAGAGCGATTGTTGAAGGTTAACAACTAAATGTCAACTCCAACAGTGAAATCTAAATAAATCCGAAAGCTAGAGCATAAGAACCATTATCTTTATTTACCCTATAAAAAAACCGAGCCTAAGCTCGGTTTTTATGCAAATCAATAAGATATCGCTCTAAAGACGGATACCACCATCGATTTCAAACACACGACCGTTAACATAATCGTTTTCAATAATAAAACGTACGGTAGAAGCTATCTCGTCGGCATGACCTAAGCGGCCAACAGGCACGAGTTTCTCTAAACGCTCCAACGCTTCTGGCTTCATTGCTGCCGTCATCTCGGTCGCAATCACACCAGGTGCTACGGCTGCACTACGGATATTGTAGCGCGCTAACTCCTTCGCCCAGCCAACAGACATAGCCGCAACACCCGCTTTTGAGGCCGCGTAATTTGATTGACCCATATTACCCGCCTTAGCAAGGCTAGAGATGTTAACAATCACCCCCGCTTGACCCGATTCAATCATGGCCGCTGCGGCCTCACGGCCACAAAGGAAACTGCCGGTCAGGTTCACATTGATCACCGATTGGAATTGCTCGTAAGACATACGATCAGTGACTTTGCCGTCTTTGGCTTTGACTAACATGCCATCACGCAGAATACCGGCGTTGTTCACTAACACGTTCACTTGACCAAAATCTTCGAGAATATAGGCAAAACCCGCGACGACGTCTTCTTCGTCGGTAATGTCTAAGGCATAACCTTGGACTTCAGTGTCCGATCCAAGCTCTGCGCAGGCTCGCTCGAGTTTTTCTTGGTCCACATCGATAAGCGCTATCTTAGCACCCGCCTGCGCAAAATTTTGCGCCATTGCTAAGCCTAAGCCACCCGCGCCGCCAGTAATGACGACAACCTTATCTTTTAAATCCATCTGGTGATCCCTTGTTATCTGTGTCTATTTTTTAAGTGGTGCAAATTGTTCAAATATACTGGAAAAATCTCGGCGACCATTGCCTTGTCTTGCATGATTGACATACAAGCTGCGGGCTAAAGCGCCCATTGGCGTGCTAGAGTTGCTCAATAATGCCGCTTCTTGTGACAGACCGAGATCTTTGACCATCAAATCTACCATAAAGCCACCCTGATAGCCCTTAGAAGAAGGCACTGTTTCCATCACGCCTGGGCAGGGATTGTACTTCTCTAGCGTCCAGTTTCCGCCACTGCTGACCTTCATAATGTCGGATAACACTTTGGGATCGAGACCATGATCGACGCCCATTTGCAGCGCTTCGGAAGTACCGACCATCAACACAGATAACAGCATGTTATTGCAGATTTTTGCGACTTGCCCCGCACCTGGACCGCCTGCGTGGAAGATATTCACACCCATAGCCTTAAGTACGGGCTGCGCACGTTCAAAAGCGTTATCCGAGCCACCACAAATAAAAGTTAAGGTGCCCGCTGCCGCGCCTGCCGTGCCGCCAGAAACTGGTGCATCCATAAATTCGATGCCGCTTTTAGCCGCTTCGGCCGCCACTAATTGTGCGCTTTGCGCATCGATGGTTGAACAATCGATGAGCAAGGTATCACCCGCAACCACTTCAAGTAGGCCTTTGTTTGTTCCATTGCCTAAATATAAGTTTTTTACATGCTTGCCCGCAGGCAGCATAGTAATCACCACACTTGCACCCGCTGCAGCGCCGCAGGCGGTACTTGATACTAAGGCGCCTTTTTCGGCCAATTGCTGCATAGCTTCGGGGACTAAATCAAAGACGCGAACCGTCATGCCTGCTTTTAATAAATTGGCCGCCATTGGGCCGCCCATATTACCTAAACCGATAAAGGCTACTGTACTCATGCCATCACTCCTGTGTTGTTCTTTTTAGTGTTGTGATAATGCTATCAAATTGATTATGTTGTCATTATCACAGAGTAAAGCGAGCTTAGCTAAGCCGATAAATACAGCGCTTAGCCAACTCGGCCCTTAAACGCTTAACTCAGTTGGTTAAAGGGATGCGCCTCGCCCCATGGGGAAGCCAATATTTGCTCAAGTACCGCTGTGGGTACTGAGTTAACATCCTTAAAACGCCATTGCGGTTTCTTGTCTTTATCAATCAAGAGTGCACGAACGCCTTCGCAGAAATCACCGTGGGCACACACGTTAACACTTGCGGTTAACTCCCATTTGAAACATTGAGCTAAGCTAAGCTTAGTCCCTAACTGCCCTTGGATATAGACCAAGTGCCAGCTGATAGGGCTACCCGCAAGGAAGGTGTCCCGCGCTTTCATTAACCACTTTTCTTCCGATACCAGAGTTGACATGCGTGCTGCAATATCCTGCAGACTGCCCGCCATAAGCCTGTCGATTATGTCTTGGCTTTCGGCTAATACACTGTCGCCCTTAGGAATATCCACTTGATTAGACAGCTCGTTAATCATGCTATCTAAACGTTGATGATTAAGAGCTGGCGTATCACTCCAATCTAAGGTTGCCATGCCATCAAACATCAGCTCTTTGTCGTCGCGGTTCAGGTAATGATCCGCAAGGCCCACATAACAGGCATCGGCGGCATTGAGTTGATAGGCGGTCAATCCCAAAAACAATCCCATCTTGCCCTGCATACGATTAAGGAAATAACTGCCGCCCACATCGGGATACAGGCCGATAGTCACCTCAGGCATAGCGATACGAGAAGTTTCGGTAACGACTCTGTGGCTCGCGCCCGCCATCAAACCGAGGCCGCCGCCCATGACTATGCCATCGCCCCACACCAACACAGGTTTGCCAAAGGTATGCAGTAGATAATCGAGGCGATATTCTTCTTCGAAGAAAACCTTTGCTTCCTCAGTCACTTGCCCATTAGCGGCAATGGAAGCATGGTATAAAGCGCGCACATCACCCCCGGCACAAAATGCCTTCTCACCGCTACCATCTAATACGATGCAAGCAATAAGGGGATCTTTCTTCCACAGATTAAGCTGCGCCGTCATAGCGCGCACCATGACTAAATCTAAGGCGTTGAGGGCTTTTTCCACATTGAGTGTGACCACCCCAACCAATTTGCCAGAAGCAGTGGCTAAGGTTTGAAAAACCACATTTTGTGTGGTCGTGACCTGATTTTCGACATGCTCGACCACGTCATTATCTACTACATTCGTCATTAGCGGTTTCTCCACTCAGCTTTACGTTTCCCTAAAAACGCATTCACGCCTTCGGCCTGATCTTCAGTATCAAATAATCCGACAAATAACTCACGCTCAATCGGTAGCGCTTGGCTACGCGCCATAGTGCGCCCCGCTTGAATAAGTGTCTTACATGCAGTCACGCTGCTTGGGCTTTGATTCGCCACTTTGACGGCTAAGGCGATTGCCGCATTAAGCGCTTCGCCAGTGTCGACCACTTCTTCCACTAAACGTAGATTCAATGCTTGAGTCGCATCGATACGCTCGCCGCATAAAATCATCCGTTTAGCCCACCCTTCACCGACTAATGCGGTCAGATTTTGAGTGCCACCCGCACAGGGTAATAAACCGACCGTCGCTTCGGGTAATGCCATTACAGCTTGAATTTCGGCGATACGAATATCGCAGGCCAACGCGACTTCTAAGCCGCCGCCCATGGCATAGCCATTAATCGCGGCAATCGACACACCGCGGAATTGGCTTAAGGTTTCAAAGGCTTCACCAAAATGCTTGGCCATCGTTGCCGCATTACCTTTGTCACCATCGCTAAACAGTTTTAAATCGGCGCCAGCGGAGAAGAACTTTTGCCCTTGGCCCGTTAACACTAAGGCGTAAATCTCTTTATTGGCATTCAGCTCAAGCACTTTGGCTTTAAGCGCCTGTAAACTCTCGGCAGTCCAAGTATTGGCTGGCGGATTGTTCATGGTCAGAATCGCCGTGTGGCCTTCGATACGTTCAACTAAATATTCCATCTTTATAGACTCCTTTTCAGTTATCGCCGACCTGTAAGTCACGCATATTGCGAGTTGAATTACAGGATTTGTCCTGCATTTTCATCGAGTAAACGACGGGCGATAATTAAGCGCATAATTTCGTTAGTGCCTTCTAAAATCTGGTGCACACGCACATCACGGAAATGACGTTCCAGCGGGTACTCCCTTATATAACCATATCCACCATGAATTTGCAGCGCCGCATCGCAGACTTGAAAACCCACATCAGTGGCAAAGCGTTTCGCCATAGCGCAATAAGCCGTGGCTTCAGGATCACCACTATCGAGTTTAAATGCCGCAAGACGCACCATTTGGCGGGCAGCCACTAACTCGGTTGCCATATCGGCAAGTTTAAATTGCAGCGCTTGGAAAGCCGCCAAAGGTTTACCAAATTGCTGACGCTCATTCATATACTGAGTTGCGCGCTCTAAAGCCGACTGCGCCGTCCCCACAGAACAGGTGGCGATATTGATGCGACCACCGTCTAAGCCTTTCATAGCGAAAGCAAAACCTTGGCCTTCTTCACCGAGCAAATTCGCCACTGGCACGCGCACGTTTTCAAAGGTGATTTGACGGGTCGGCTGGGCATTCCAGCCCATTTTATCTTCAGCTTTACCATAGATAACGCCTGCAGCATCCGCCGGAATGGCAATGGCAGAAATTCCCTTAGGCCCAGCTTGACCCGTACGGCACATCACGATTAATAATTCAGTGGCACCCGCACCTGAGATAAACATTTTCGAGCCAGAAATCACATACTCATAGCCGTCGCGCACCGCTTTGGTTTGCAAAGATGCGGCGTCCGAACCCGCACCCGGCTCAGTTAAACAATATGACGCTAACATCTGCCCTGTGGTTAACGGCTCGGACCAAGTCTGACGCAGGGTTTCAGTGCCCCAAGTCGTCACCATCCAAGTCGCCATATTGTGAATGGTCAGCATGGCCGTGGTCGCGGTGCAGCCCTTGGCAAGTTCTTCAAAAATAATCGAGGCATCGAGGCGCGATAAACCCATGCCACCTTCGGATTCTGGCGAATACAGAGAGCAAAAACCTAGCTCACCGGCTTTTTGGATCACGTCTTTGGGGAAATGATGTTCTTCATCCCACTTGGCGGCGAACGGGGTTAATTCTTCCGCGGCAAACTGGCGCGCAAGATCGGCAAACTGACGTTGGTCATCGTTGAAATTAAAATCCATTTGGCTCTCCTATGACTCTGTGGTCACTTTTTTATTGAATAAATTGGGCGCCGTAAAGACGCCGTGGTTTATCGATTAATCACCGAGCTTAGCGTAAGTTAATGCTCATATTTGGCGTTGAAGCTACGGCGATATCGGACTCAAACCAGCGGGAAGTGATGGTCTTGGTCTCGGTATAGAAACGCACCGCTTGCTTACCGTAGGCATGTTGATCGCCATAGAAACTGCCCTTCCAACCGGTAAATGAGAAGAAAGGTAATGGCACAGGAATAGGCACGTTAATCCCCACTTGGCCGACTTCGATTTCATGTTGATATTTACGGGCAGCGGCACCGCTAGCGGTAAAGATAGACGTGCCGTTGCCATAAGGGCTGGCGTTAACTAATTCGATGGCGGCTTCTAAGGAGTCTGATTCCATACAACACAGTACAGGGCCAAAGATTTCTTCCTTGTAAATGCTCATCTCAGTGGTGACTTTATCGAACATGGTTGGGCCAATCCAATTACCGGATTCATAACCTTCCACGGTAAAATCGCTGCCATCGAGTAAACACTCGGCGCCTTCGGCTTTACCTTGGGCGATAAGTTTAAGCACCCGCGCCTTAGCGGCAGGGCTGATAACTGGACCATAACCCGCTTCTTTATCGTCCCATAAACCTGGGCGAACTTTGGCTAACGCTTCTTTTAATTCTGGGATCCACTCTTTAGCGGCACCAACAAACACGGCAACCGAAATCGCCATACAACGCTGACCCGCCGCGCCAACAGAAGCGCCGACTAAGTTGTTGATCACTTGCTGTTTGTTTGCATCAGGCATAATCACGCAGTGGTTTTTCGCGCCCGCAAAGGCTTGCACGCGTTTTAAGTTATCGGTACCTGTTTTATAAATATATTGACCCACAGCCACAGAACCGACAAAGGAAATGGCTTTAATCGCAGGGTCTGCCAGCAGGATATCTACGGCTGTTTTATCACCGTGCACTAATTGCAATACGCCTTTAGGTGCGCCCGCCTCAACAAACAGCTCAACCAGGCGCTGCGGCGTCATAGGATCTTGTTCTGAAGGCTTTAAAATGAAAGTGTTACCGCAGGCAATCGACAGTGGGAACATCCATAACGGGATCATCGCAGGGAAGTTAAATGGCGTAATACCGGCACACACACCGAGCGGTTGAGTGTAGCTGTAAGTGTCAATTGAACGCGCGACGTTCTCGACGGTTTCACCCATCAATAATGACGCTACGTTACAGGCGTGTTCAGCGACTTCGATACCGCGCCATACATCGCCCTTGGCATCTTCAAAGGTTTTACCGGTTTCCTTTGCAAGAATGGTCGCCAGTTCGTCGTGATGTTCTTTTAGCAGATGTTGATAACGCAACATGACGCGCGCGCGTTCAGACACTGGCACTTCTTTCCAGGTTTTAAAGGCCGCTTTGGCGCTAGCAATCGCAGCGTGAACTTCTTCGCTAGTGGCAGCATTAATCACAGCAATCGGCGAGTTATTCGCGGGATTGGTGACAATAATCTGTGATGTGCCCGTACCTTGAATAAACTCGCCGTCAATGTAATGCTTTACTTGTGTGGTCATGTTGCAATCCTTTCCTTGTAGAGTGATGGGCTGGCGGTGCGATATTATGATTATCCTCAAGGGAAGTGATTGCCCTTGCCAGCCCCGTCTTGTTGATTTAACTAAAACCTTTGCAATTAGACCTCAATGGCCATCGCTGTTGCTTCACCACCGCCGATACACAGCGAGGCGACACCGCGTTTAAGGCCGCGGGCTTTTAAAGCATGGATTAAGGTCACTAGTAAACGTGAACCCGAGCAGCCAATAGGATGACCTAAGGCGCAGGCACCGCCATTGACGTTAACCTTAGCTATATCTAAACCGAGCTCAGACACGGCAAGCATAGTCACCATGGCGAAGGCTTCGTTGATTTCGAATAAATCAACTTCATCCGTTGACCAACCGACATTGGCCAGTAATTTCGCCATAGCGCCAACCGGTGCAGTGGTAAAGAGTGAAGGCTCTTGGGCGTGGGTCGTGTGGCCTTTAATGGTGGCTAATACCGTTAAGCCTAAACGCTCAGCTTCGCCACGCGAGGTCAGCATTAATGCCGCTGCACCATCGGAAATAGAGCTAGAGTTAGCCGCTGTGATAGTGCCATCTTTGGCAAAAGCGGGGCGCAGCGTAGGAATTTTTTCAGGGCGAGCATTACCGGGTTGCTCGTCGGTATCGATAGTCACATCACCGCGACGATTACTAACAATGACAGGGGTAATTTCAGCTTTAAAGGCACCCGAGTTAATCGCGGCATTGGCTTTTTCGAGCGAGCTTAGGGCGAAAGCGTCCATCTGCTCACGAGTGATACCAAATTCATCGGCTGTTTTCTGGGCAAATGTTCCCATGGCGCCGCCAGTATAAGCATCCTCAAGACCATCTAAAAACATATGATCGAGCACTTTGCCATGGCCCATACGCATGCCGCCGCGGGCTTTATCTAATAAATACGGCGCTTGGCTCATGCTTTCCATGCCGCCTGCGATCACCACTTTTGCACTGCCCGCTTTAATCAAATCGTGGGCTAACATTACCGTCTTCATGCCTGAGCCACAGACCTTGTTCACTGTGGTCGCACCAACGGATAAGGGTAATCCCGCACCTAAGGTTGCCTGACGCGCAGGCGCTTGACCTAAGCCTGCGGGTAATACGCAGCCCATCAAGACTTCATAGACATGTTCACCCGCCAATTGTGTTTCCGCTAACAAGCCTTTAATGGCCGTCGCGGCTAGTATGGGTGATGCTACGGATGACAAGTTGCCTTGAAACCCGCCCATAGGGGTGCGTTTAGCGGCAACGATAACGATATCTTGATTTAACGCTTCAGTACTCATGCAGGCTCCAACCTAAATTGACCACGAAGCCTAGTACCAGCCTCGGGACGTTTAATAAAATCGACAATAAAACCACTCTGACGTTTACGCGAACGTAAAGCAAGTATTCCTTGGTCTAATGTGTCGATTTTATCGGATGAAAATTGTCAGTAAGGATTTACAGCGAGGCAGGGATTAAGCACAGTCAAGTGTGGACAACAGAATCTAAGGGAGAGATAAATTAAGGGCTTTTGGGTATCAGCTTAGGTCACATCCATGTGACCACATCACCATAAAAGGCTAAAAAAAACCTTAGCGCGATTCCCACGGCGTCATCGCCGTCATATCACTTAAGTCATAAGGCGTTAACTGGTAAACGTAATAATTGAGCCAATTACTGACCAACAAACTACCGTGGCTGTGCCAGCGGGCAATGGCTTCGGCTTCTGGATTATTATTTCGATAATAGTTTTGTGGCACATTTGGCGCAAAGCCTTGGGCTAAATCCCTATGGTATTCATCGTTTAAGGTCGATTTTTGATATTCAGGGTGCCCCATTACAAACAAGTTACGGTTATTGCGACTTAATACCAAATAGGCCCCGGCTTCATCGGACTGCGCTAACACTTGCAACTGCGGGTGTTGCCTAATTTCTTCCACATCCATCTCGGCAAAACGCGAATGGGGTGCAAAGAACTCATCATCAAAACCACGTAGTAGTGGGAAATGCTGACAAGTGCGCCTATGTACAAATACGCCAGAACGCTTCTGTTGCAATATTTTTCGATTTAAACCATAGAGATGATACAAGCCCGCATGGGCTGCCCAGCATAAAAACAACACTGAGGTGACATGCTCTTGGGACCAGTCGATGATTTCACGGATATGGTCCCAATAAACCACATCTTCGAAATCGATTTGCCCAAGCGGCGCGCCAGTGATGATAAGACCGTCGTAATTTTTATGGCGCACGGCTTCAAAATCACGGTAAAAAGTATTCATATGGTCGATGGAAGTATGCTTGGACTCTTTGTCGTGAATGCGCAGTAAATCCACATCGACTTGTAAAGGCGTGTTGCCCAGTAAGCGCAGTAACTGGGTTTCTGTCTCGATTTTGTTCGGCATCAAGTTCAAAATCAGCACCTTCATCGGCCTGATATCTTGATTCGCCGCCCGCGTCTCGGACATAACGAAAATATTTTCTGACTCTAACACCCCTGCTGCGGGCAGATGATCTGGAATTCTAACCGGCATACCGCGCCTCTTCTGTTCGTAAATACTAACGGATTCGGCGCGTATGTCAGCTCACTTCTGAGCGAGCTAACTAGCCACCGACTTTCTCTAGCAGTATCGTCATTGGCTCAGTGGAATTGAGATCAATGTGATAGGCTTGAGTATTAATAAACAATAACTTATCACCCAACATAATCCGGGCACCTATGGCATAAGTGTGACCGGGTTGGAACTGATCGCTACCAATCGCAAAACTGAATGGCGCGGGTGTCACAGCACCTTGTTGGACGCGCTCCGCCATCACTATGGCTGGCACATCCATTTTTGAGACATCAAGCAGTTGCACTATGACCTTAGCATCGGCAGGTAAGGCTATCCGTTCGCGATATAAGGTCTCGCCTTTTATCTCAACGATAGCATTAGGTGTCGCACAACCCGATAACACCCCCATTACGGCCATTAATGCTAAGGCTGTTAATCTCAACGCGCTTAAACGCAACCATTTGTTCATTTTGTTTCTCCTAATCATACATAAAGACTTCTAGATATCCATACGCCCAAGCTATAAATCTTGTCTTGGTGAACATAACTTTCTATCATAAGCCACCATTTCGTTGCCGAAAAATCTATGACCCAAGCAACTGCAATCATTGTGGGAGCTAGCTCACAATTAAGTCGTGAACTTGCAAAGCAATTGGCAGATCAACAGGTTGAATTAGTCTTATTCGCCCAAGATCCAGAATCACTGCGCGATTTTGCCTTATCCTTGCCAACAAAAGTACAAGTTTTTGCACTTCAAATTGAACAACCTCAAGCCATCATCAACCAACTTGAATCAGTCTGGCAAACTCTTGGCGGCGCGCACTTAGTCTTAGTTAATACAGGCCTCAATAGCTATGACCCCGAGTTGCCTTGGCTACCGGAGCAAGACATTATCGATGTCAATGTGCGAGGTTTTGCTGCCATCTGCAATACGGCATTTAGACTATTTCGCGAGCAAGGTTATGGACAACTGGCGGCAATCAACTCGATTGCGGGCCTGCGCGGCGGGCCGAGTGTGGCCTATCACGCCTCAAAAGCCTTTGGGCAGAATTACCTTGAGGGCTTAAGTATGCATGCTCAGCGCCTTAAGCTACCGATTACGATTACCGATATCCAACTTGGTTTGCTCGATAAAGCCGCTATGCAGCAAAGTGCGATGTGGCTTGCACCATTGCCACAAGTCGCAGCGCAAATCATCAAGGCGATGAAACAAGGCAAACGCCGCGTCTATGTGACCAAACGCTGGCGCCTCGTCGCTTGGCTTACTGTGTTATTACCCGAATTTATCTATAACACTCGCCACTGGAAAGCAAAAAAGCCAAAGCGCTAAATCAGCTTAGCCTAAGTGGAACAGAACATAGCGCGATAAAAAGTGCAGAAACGAAAAAGGAGCCTAAGGCTCCTTTTTTACGCTTATCTAATCAGTGGATTAGAAAGTGTAACCTACGCTGACCATATAAACCCATGGGTTAATATCAGTGTCGATAACCTTTGTGTCACCCGCTAATTTAAACTTCACGTCACTGCTAATTTGCGCGTACCACACTGAAGCGTTCACTAACCAGTTTTTGTTAACTTGATAATCAACACCTGCTTGTGCCGCTAAGCCCCACGAAGTGCTCATGCTCAAGTCAGTTAACGCACCATTTAAATCGTTGGTGAACTCATTGTCGAAGAAATTAGTATAGTTAACACCGACACCCACGTATGGACGTAATTTAGACTGCGCATCACCAAAGTAGTACTGCGCCACTAAAGTGGGTGGCAAATGTTTAGTTTCGGCAATCTTAGTGCCACCCAAAGAAACGTCATGGCTAAAAGGTGTCGCTGCTAATAACTCAACCCCAAAGTTATCTGTCAGCATGTAGCCAAAGTTTAAACCCACTTGTGTGTTGTTGCTGATTTGGAACTCGCCTTTACCCGCAACATCATCACTTGATTCATTTGGCGCAACAACCACAGCCCCCGCACGAACAATAATGTCACCCGCTTGGTGAGCCGATACAGAGGCAGAAAAACCAGCGGCTAAAAGGGTGGCAGCGACCAGTGTAGAAACAGTGTTTTTATTCATCATCATACTCCATATGTACAACATAGGTTTTTGTTTTGTATTACATCCTTAACAATTGACACCTACACTGCCAGAGATATGCGGCTGATTTATTGATCCAAATCAAAGTGAGTGAGCAATACTCACTTATAGGTACTACACATGGGAGCTGAATCACGAAATTCAAACATTTATTGACAATACCCCTTTGTTTTCTGTGAGCTAAGTGTTGTATTAGCCATCACTAATAACTACCGCAAGAGGTAGTGACCAATAACACCATAAACATTTTAGTAACAATAAAAAGCACTTAACTAAGAGGTTATTTGAACATTAATTTCAAATTATAGAGACGGGTTGAATAAGGCTAAAAACAGAAAATGGACAAATAAAAACGGCTTGAGGATGATACCTATCATGTTAGATAACTAGATTGCATGGAATGACAGTGTGAAGCGGTTAAGTCAGTTTTAGACTGAACGAATAAGAAAGTGAGAAGATTAGCTTGAGTAACAACACGTAAGCAAAGGATAGCGAGTTAGCCAGCCCTTAGTCGCAACTCTGTACTCAAACACTGGTAATGATCGCTTTGGATTGGCGCTCAATTTGAGGGCAAACAGAGAGTTCAGCCCAAAGGGAACCACCAGCTCAATACCGTAATGCGTGCAATGATGATCAGTCTCTGCATCTACCTGAGTATCTGTCTCAACATGAGATTTTAAACCCACCCCAACCGCGGTTTCTAACTCTGGCCAATGAGCCATAGCATCAATACAAGATGTGTAAGCCATGTCTTGATTGCGACTATGCATGCGCGCCTGATTCTTAACCGACCAAGGTAACTCAGGGGCAAGCTGATGAAGATAGGTTTCAATCGCCAGATCCCGCTCAGGGCTAATATCTAAAGAGCAAAAATAGATCAGATCGATATCGTTCAGTGGACTCAACTCAAATTCGTGCAAGCGATCCCAGACTAAATTACGGACAAATCCCGCCGCCAGACACCACTGCGGCATTGAGTGTACTTTGGCACATTGAAGCGCGAGTTCAAGCGCCCTCACCCGCTCGCAGTCTTGAGCTATCCATTCGAGTAATTGATGCTCTAGCGCTGCTTCACTCATTGCATCATTCATAACATTATTCGTAGCAACACTCATGACATTACCCCTAGCACCACTCATAACAGTATCGCCCGCTTCAATATCAGATAAAAACACGGGAAAGACATTAGGCTTACTCCACTTCGCCATCGGTTTCTGAGCACTTTACGACCTCATGACAGAGTAAATAAACGAGACTATAAATCGGTGCCATTACCGCAAAACAAATCCAAAACCCATGTACATCTTTGTCTAGCAGATTAACGCTAACAATATAGATAGGCACGAACAGGACCATCCATTTTATTATATTGAATTTGTACAGTATCGGCTTATCACAATGACAGCAGCGTCCTTCCTTAATCGGCACTTCCTTAGCGCCGAGTTTACCTTTGCAATACGGACATTTTTTACTGAAAAGCATTTAAACTCCATCGCTGAGATAAGACTTGTAAAGCAAGTCTCATCATCCATTCTTTCTATTCGTAAAAACCGTATCCGCACAATTCGTTACACCGCATCCGCTTGGCGCTCTGGCGCAGCATTGGCAAAGGCTTCAAGCTGGTTACATTCGGCCCACACGCGCATGATATTGGGATAAGGCGTTAAATCCACATTAAAACGCTGGGCGTTATACACCTGCGGTACTAAACACAGATCGGCTAATGTCACGGCATTCCCAAAGCAATAACGACCGCTATGCCGTGTTAACAAGGTTTCTAAGGCCGTAAAACCACTTGCGACCCAATAGTGATACCAAGTATTTTTGGCGGTGTCATCAGCACCTAAGGTTTGCGTTAAATACTGCAATACCCGCAAGTTGTTTAATGGATGGATCTCACAGGCGACCGTAAGTGCCATAGCGCGCACGTGAGCACGTTCAAGAGCCGATGCAGGCAATAATGGCGACTGTGGATGTATCTCATCAAGATATTCGATAATCGCTAAAGATTGCGACAAGGCATCCACATCCAGCTCATCATCCACCACTAAGGTTGGCACTAACTCTAAAGGATTAAGCGCAATGTAGGCCGCTTTATGTTGCTCGCCGCCATCACGTACGAGATGCACTGAAAACTGTTCGGCTGAAATCCCCTTGAGATTAAGGGCAATACGAACCCGATAGGCTGCACTGGAACGCCAATAACCGTAAAGTTTCATATTTTCATGTCCTTATAAAAGTCAGTATAAAAACGGGGCAATTAAGCCCCGTTAGTTTGAGTCGGTGTCGCCCTTTAAGGGAAAGCCTTAGGCTTTGTATTCAACCACTTTTTGATCGATAGAACCAAAAATGGTTACATCATTATCATCGAGCATTTCGATGCGCACCGTGTCACCAAAACGCATAAATGGCGTAGTGGCTTTGCCTTCGGCAATCACTTCTAACATACGTTTTTCCGCTAAACAGCTCGAACCTGCGCTACGGTCATAGTTAGAAATAGTACCAGAGCCTATAATCGCGCCTGCGCCCAATGGACGGGTTTTTGCAACATGCGAAACTAACTGACTGAAATTAAAGGTCATATCAACGCCTGCATTCGGACGACCAAATAATTCACCATTTAAATAGGTGATCAGCGGTAAATGCACTTTCGAATCTTCCCAACGGACACCCAATTCATCCGGTGTCACAGCCACAGGCGAAAAACTGCTCGATGGTTTAGATTGGAAAAAACCAAAGCCTTTCGCCAACTCGCCAGGGATCAAGTTACGCAATGACACATCGTTAACTAGCATCAACAATTTAATGTGCTTAGCTGCATTGTCAGTGCTCACGCCCATAGGCACATCATCGGTAATAACCGCAATTTCAGATTCGAAATCGATACCCCAGTCTTCGCTCGCCAATGGGATATCCGCTTTAGGGGCAATAAAGCTGTCTGAGCCACCTTGATAAAACAACGGATCTGTCCAGAAGGTTTCTGGCATTTCTGCGCCACGGGCTTTACGGACTAACTCAACGTGATTCACATAAGCGCTACCATCGGCCCATTGGTAAGCACGCGGTAATGGCGACAAACACTTAGCTTCGTCGAACGCTTGCGCGTTATCTAACATGCCTTCATTTAGCGCATCGTACAATTCTTGCAATTGCGGTCTCAGTAAATCCCAACCATCGAGTAATTGCTGCATAGTGTGGGCAATGGCAGGAACAGCAACCGTTTTAGTGAGATCGCGGCTGACTAACATCAACTGACCATCACGACGACCATTGTTATAACTTGCAAGTTTCATATTGGCTCCAGTGCTCTTCGGCTAGGTGTACAATTTTATTGTGCTGGAAAACGCGTGACGTCACCCAGCTTATATTCGGCGATTTAAATCGGACTTTTTGACTCATTAAGGGCATACACGTTACGCAGTCCGCGCCAACGAGGCATGCTCTGTTACTTGCTTTAACGTATTTGTTGCGCGTAGAAATACCCGATGCAGCTCAAGATTCCTATAGCGTGACCAAAATCACACTTAGGTCAATTATTTCACATTTTGTAAACTAATCATTACGTTTATAACCTAGTTACCGCTTATCAATATCTCGGTAAGCAATATGCTTGAAAAGTCGGCAACTAAGTGGAACGATACTGTTACATTGACTGTGTCAACCCAACGAGACTCTGGCTAACGGCGCTTGGCTATCTTGTATTCACGCAGTTTATTAGCAATAGCTGTGTGTGATACACCTAGCTTTTTCGCCAACTGGCGAGTGCTCGGGTAGGCCGGATATAATCGACGCAACAAACTCGCTTCAAACTGCTTCATTGCATCGTCCAGATTGCCCTCAAACTCATTATCAAAGTAACCAAAACCTTCAGCATATGACGGCAATTTCAGCTGTTCTACCGTCAACTCGGCCGAGCCATCCCACATAGATACGGCTCTAAAGACCGCGTTTTTTAATTGGCGTACGTTACCTGGCCAAGCGTAGGTGAGCAAATGATCGCGGCACTGGGCCGAAATCCGCCGAACAGGGCTAGACAACTGTTGACTGTAATGTTCGAGGAACATTTCCGTCAGTGGAATAATATCGACTTTACGCTCGCGTAAGGACGGGATGTGATAACTCAGCACATGGATGCGATAGTACAAATCTTCCCTAAACTCGCCGGTTTGGCATAGTTCAGCTAAATTTTTCTGGGTCGAGCAAATAATTCGTACATCAGCACGCACTTCTTCATCGCCCCCTATGCGTCTAAAAGTGCCATCTTGCAATAGCCGTAGCAGCTTAACTTGAGCCGCCCTAGACATTTCCGCCACTTCATCGAGAAATACTGTGCCCCCCTTAGCTTCTTCAAAAAAGCCCCGTTTGACAACTTTGCCCTGACTGACGTAACCGAATAATTCTTCTTCGGCAGCGCTGTCGGGTAGAGCGGCGCAGTTGATGGCGATAAAAGGTTTTTCACGGCGCATCCCCGCATCATGGCTAGCTCTGGCCATTAATTCTTTGCCAGTACCCGTTTCACCCGTGATCAACAAAGGTGCATCGAGCTGGGCCATACGCCGCGCTTGCTTAAGTACTTCCTTCATCTTGTCACTGCTGGCTAATACATTTTCAAAGCCAGTGGTTTGGTTCTGCAGCGCGTTAAACTGTTTTCCAACGCGCGCAGGGGATTTCAGCGACACCACAGCACCAACCAAGATGGTTTTTTCATCCTCATCGGGTAGGTAAATCGGCAGCATTTCGGCAAGATACTCATTCGGACCAATTTGCACCCGCGCCGCTTGGGCCAATACTTGGCTTTCACTCAGCCAACGGCTGAAGTTAAAACCTTGCACCCAATGATTAAGCGACTCTTCAAGCACTTCGTGCTCACCCATGCCGATATTGAGCAAGGCGGACTCATTAACGATACGGATACGTGCCTTGGCATCGATAGAAAAAACGGAGTCGGGTAAGGTTTTGAGCAGGGTTTTAAGGGCGTAATGTTCTTGCTCTGAGGGCATAAATGACACCGTACGCACATCGTGCACGCTTTCCACTTTGCGGATCTGCGGCATCAAGGCACTCAAGGTTTCAAAACTGATTTCGGCAAATTGTAAGTACAGGAATCCTTGGTTACTGGCATCAATGGCAATTAAATTAATGCCATAACGCTCTAACACGACTAAGATATCTTTGGCTAAACCAACACGATCCTGACAGCTGACTTCCAAGCGCATAATGACTGATATTCCCTTTTTTGATTTGAATTTTGGGGATAAACCGTGCAGAGCTATTTTTCGCCTTAGGCTTTACAACAAAAATAACGCTTGCTAGGCAAATCGTTACCTTTGACGAAAACGTCAGCGATGAGGGGAAATAGCAGAGCCCGTATACGTTAGAAGGTTAAACTGAAAGTGGCAAGCCTAGTTTACAGTTGAATTGTAACAGGAAGAAAAAATCAGCATCATAAAAAACATTAAGATGCTGATTAAATTGATTAAATAATTAACCTAGTAACTGGTCTGTCTTGGCGGCCATGATGAAGTCATTCTTATGTAGCCCCTTAATGGAGTGCGACCACCAAGTGACAGTCACTTTGCCCCATTCAGTGAAAATGCCTGGATGGTGGAATTCTTCTTCCGCTAAATCCGCCAGCTTATTCGTGAATACCATCGCCAGTTTAAAGTTTTTAAACTTGTAGACGCGCTCAAGCTGCATTACGCCGTCACGCACTTGCACGCCCCAGTCAGGGATCATACGAATAAGTTCTGCCAATTCTTCATCGGTCACTTTTGGTGCATCGGCTTGGCACGCTTCACATTTCATATTCGATAACGCAGTCATACATACTCCTGTTGGCAACATTGATAGGGATATTCAGTTGCACTTTACTCATTACTTATTAATTACTTAAATCACATGACTAAATTAGATGGCGACTCAAATGACACATCAAACTATCCATCGAATCGAGACTAGCTCGCCTTGGCTTTGGGAGGATATTTAGGAGCAAATAAACCTAACTGACGTGCCTTAGTGACATAACTCATGATGTCCATTTTGGCAATTTCATCAAGCATATCAATGTGCTCAATCACATAATAAATCGGCTGCATAATATCAATGCGATATGGGGTTCGTAGCACATTCAATAAATCAAAGGGCTGACGTTCTGGCACGTCACTTTCCATTGCATATAAAGTTTCACCAGGTGAGCTTAAAATACCGCCACCATAGATACACAAGGGGCCATCTTTAGGCTGTAGCAAGCCAAACTCAACCGTAAACCAGTATAAACGCGCTAAAAACACCCTTTCTTCTTTGCTGGCATGTAAACCTAATTGGCCATACATATGTGAAAAATTGGCAAATGAAGGGTTGGTGAGCAAAGGGCAGTGACCAAAGATTTCATGAAAAATATCAGGCTCTTGCAGGTAATCAAACTCTTCCTTACGGCGAATGAATGTCGCCACAGGAAACTCTTTATTGGCCAGCAGTTCAAAGAAACGGCCGAAGGAAATAAGCGCAGGTACGGCTGCCGTTTTCCAGCCGGTGGTCGCTTGCAATACAGTATCAATTTCAGTAAGTTGCGGAATACGATCCTTTGGCATAACCAAGGCATCTAGCCCTTGCAAATACTCCTTACAAGCACGGCCAGGCAGGTTTATCGCTTGACGGGCATAAAGCTGGCTCCAAATCTCATGTTCTTCTTGCGGGTAGTTGATAAACCCTGTGTCATCAGCTCTGTGAGCGATGTATTCTGTTCCTTTCGTCATAGTCTTCACTTAGTGGCTAGCGCTCATGGAACCATAGTGATCTAAGCCTTTAAATTTGTTAACTCCCTCACACTTTATTCTTGCACCACCACTGTGACGTAAACGTAAAGCAAATATTACAAGGGTATTAAAAACGCCATGCAAGTGCACATCACCCATGCTGGATTAGATGCTCTGTGCTACCTTTGCTAAAACTTACGTCGACTTCGCTGTAAAAATACTTAAATATCCTAAGTTTTCAGCGTTTCTAAATAGCTTTTCTGTGCAGGTCATTTACAATATTGGCCATTAACCGCATCTCCTTGACCTAAAAGGTTCGCAATGAAACAACATCAAATTCGTAAAGCCGTTATTCCTGTCGCAGGCCTAGGCACTCGTATGCTTCCAGCGACCAAAGCAATTCCAAAGGAAATGTTACCTGTTGTCGATAAGCCATTGATTCAATATGTAGTCAGTGAAGCTATCGCAGCTGGGATCAAAGAAATTGTACTCGTGACCCACGCCAGTAAAAACTCTATCGAAAACCATTTCGATACCAGTTTCGAATTAGAAGCCCAATTAGAACGCCGCGTTAAACGTCAGTTACTTGAAGCCGTACAATCTATTTGTCCTAAAGATGTAACAGTGATCAGCGTGCGCCAATCTCAAGCTAAAGGCTTAGGTCATGCGATTTTGTGTGCTAAATCTGTCGTCGGCGATGCACCATTTGCCGTATTGCTACCGGATGTGATCATAGATGAAGCCAGCTGTGACCTTCGTAGCGATAACTTAGCCGCTATGGTTGCCCTGTTTGATGAAACCCAAGTCGGTCAAATCATGGTGGAAGGCGTGCCACATAACGTCGTCAACCAATACGGTATTGCCGATGTGAATGGGCATGATTTACAACCGGGTGAATCTGAGCCATTAGTCGAACTGGTTGAGAAGCCAGCCGTGGATGAAGCGCCATCTAACTTAGCCGTTGTAGGCCGTTATGTGTTACCAGCCAGCATTTGGCCGCTACTGGCTAAAACCCCTGCGGGCGCAGGCGATGAAATTCAATTAACGGATGCGATTGCGATGTTAATGAAGCAAGAAACCGTAAATGCTTACTACATGGAAGGTAAGAGCCATGACTGTGGTAACAAGCAAGGTTATATGCGTGCTAACGTTGAATATGCCCTGCGCCACAGCGAAATCGGTGAAGATTTTGCGCACTATTTAAAAACCGTAGTAAAAGGAATTAAGTAATGACGATTTTAGTGACCGGTGGTGCTGGCTATATTGGCACCCACACAGTAGTAGAACTGCTCAATGCTGGTAATGATGTGATTGTATTGGACAACTTGTCTAATTCAAGCATAGAAGCCTTAAACCGAGTCGAGCGGATCACTGGTAAATCGGTTACTTTCTATCAAGGCGATATTCTCAATAAAGCGTTATTGCAGAAAGTGTTTAACGATCATGCTATTGATTCAGTTATCCACTTTGCAGGATTAAAAGCGGTGGGAGAATCCGTCGCAAAACCCCTGAAGTATTATGAGAATAACGTTACGGGTACGCTTATCCTTTGCCAAGTCATGGCAGAATTTAAGGTAAAAAATCTCGTATTCAGCTCATCGGCAACCGTGTATGGCGATCCCGCAAGTTTACCGATCACCGAAGACTTCCCCACAGGGGCAACAAACCCTTATGGTCAGTCTAAGTTGATGGTTGAACATATACTGGCAGATGTACACAATGCCGATCCTAGCTGGAATATCGCCCGTCTGCGCTATTTTAATCCGGTTGGCGCCCATGCCAGTGGCTTAATCGGCGAAGATCCTAACGATATCCCTAACAACTTGATGCCCTTTATTGCGCAGGTTGCCGTGGGTAAACGCACCGCCTTAAGCGTGTTTGGTAATGATTATCCGACTCACGACGGTACCGGCGTGCGTGACTATATCCATGTTGTGGATTTAGCCAATGGTCATTTAAAAGCGCTTGCAAAATTGGCCACTAAACCTGGTCTAGTGACCTATAACTTAGGCACAGGCCAAGGATATAGTGTATTAGACATGGTTAAGGCCTTTGAAAAAGCCTGTGGTAACACTATTGCCTACCAAATTGCGCCACGTCGCCCAGGGGATATTGCCGCCTGCTACGCCGATCCAACCCACGCAAGGGAAGATCTTGGCTGGCAAGCGACTCATACCCTAGAAGATATGGCCAACAGTAGCTGGCATTGGCAATCAACCAATCCGAATGGTTATAACGGCTAATAACTTGAATGGCTTGTGGAAATCTCCCAAGCCATTTTTCTTTATCCCTCTAAATACCATCGCTTTACAGCATTAACCACCCGAGGAGCAACATGACTCAAAGTATTAATCACAGCCGTCGCAGCCTCTTTAGCCGGCGTAAAGATAATGCGATAAGGCCGCCTTGGGTGCGTGATGATATCGAATTCACCGATGTGTGTACTCGTTGTTCCGCCTGTCTTGAGGTTTGTGAAACTCACATTATCATCAAAGGTGATGGCGGATTTCCTGAAGTCTCCTTTAAGGACAATGAGTGCACATTTTGTACCCTGTGTGCTAAGGCTTGCCCTGAAAATATTTTCGATTTGACTCAAGCACCTTGGCAATACCAAGCGCATATTCAAGAAAGCTGCTTAACCTTTCAAGGGATCTGGTGCCAAAGTTGTAAGGATGCCTGCGAACCAAGAGCCATCAGTTTTGTGCTCAGTATTGGTCAGGCTCCGAGCCCCAAAATAGACCTTGATCTTTGTACTGGATGTGGTGCCTGCGTAGCTCCTTGCCCTAGCAAAGCCATTGAGATAAAACGACCAACTTGATAGAACACTGTAATTGCATTAACACATGCAGAGCTGTGCTTCTCATGGATTTTAAGCTAGTATCGCGCCTCTGTTGAACTCAGTTAATCCCTTCTCGAATTAAGTTAATTTATGATGATGTTTGTAAAAAAACTGTTTTTCCCGCCTAAAAAAAGTACCTCTTTTAGCTTTATTGCTCGAGGCACTAAACTCACGGGAAATATCGAATTAACAGGCGACGTGCTTGTTGGCGGTGATATCCAAGGTCAGCTGCTTTCTGAGGCCAATATCACCATAGAACAAGGCGGTATAATTCAAGGTGAAGTAAAATGCCATGAATTTATCGTCGATGGGCACTTCAAAGGCAGACTCATTTGTGAGCGTTTAGTGATCCAACGTAATGGTGTTGTCGACGGCGAAGTGGCAAGTACCTCAATGCAAATCCTTGAGGGTGGCCAATTTATCGGGATGCGGATTAAAGAAGATGCACCAACCATTTACTCCCATGCAATAGGCCATACCACAACAGCAGATCCACTCAACTTACCGTCCGTGCAAAACGACGTCATAGAATCTCGCTAATCCTAAATGCATCACAATCGTTTGCTCGCCGCCTTAGGTGAGCAGACTTTGACTCACTCTTTTAGCTCAATCATTCCTTATCGCTCGACGTTAAACATAGCGCCTACTCATCTAGCTCTCCCCAACTCTCCTCTTTACAATAGTTAAATAATTGTTATTTTGCCGAGAGGGATCACAGTTAATCCGCATGCTGAATGTTAATCTTGGCAGTTAGTAATCATGATATTTGATCGCGGTGGTTCGGGTAATCGCAAGGACACAGAACTCCCCTAATAGCGCCGCAAAAACATTTAAGACTCATACAGGGCAAAATACAAAATGAGCAACTTATTACTAAAACAGATCTGTGAACTCGATGTTTTTACCTTGCTTGTATTTAAAAGTATTTTCGACACTGGACACGCAAATAGCGCGGCCAAAGCGCTAGATGTTTCTGCCCCCAAAATAAGCCGCTGCCTCAATGCATTACGCCTAACCTTTAACGATGAACTATTTTATCGTCGTCAACAGGGGCTTAAACCGACGCCTTTAGCAGAAAGTCTCTACGTTGCTATTTGCCAGTTTACTGAATCGGTTTATCACCTCGAACAATCTGCAATCCAGATACAAAATGCGGCCATCAATACCGACTTACCGCTGCATATCGCTGCTTGTAATGGCCTGCTAAGCTTTTTAGCGCCTCAGTTAAGCACTCCTGAACTTGCCCAAAAGCTAGGACAAATACGCTTACATAAATGGCAGGAAAATAGCGCTGAGTTAATCCACGCAGGTGCACTTGATTTTGGAATTACGTTTGAAAGTGCTGAAAATAAAGAATTAAGTTACACCAAACTTGGCTCAATCAATGGCATTTATATCGTTGCAGCCAAGCAACATCCGCTTTGGGACGTTGAGACGAATATTACCTTAGAGCAAATTTGTCGCCATCCGTTTCTATTTCAAGAACTCAAGGGCTTTAACAGTAAAATCGATCCCTTAGAATTATTTTGCCAGCGCCAAGGTATCTTACTGCCTACCGTAGAGAAAGTGATAGACAGGGAGGAATGGTATGCCCATCTATTAACCATGAAGAGTGTGGCTTTTTGTTCTAGCATTGATATGCACACAGTTAAACATATGCCCGGATTACATCTCAAGCGCCTTAGCGACACAGAGCTTAATAGACTCCACGAAACGATGATGGCGCCACATTATTATCTGATTGAGAAACCTGCAATTCATCGGCGTTACAGCCAAAGCCAGTGTGATCTCGTCGTGCGCTCCTTACTTGCCGCACTCGAACCAACACACTAATACAAAAATAGATTACACACTAAGTTCATCAACCTAGCTTACGTCATGGATGTTAAGTGGGTTAAGTGGGTTTACTGGGCTATGGCTTCTATTTATCCAAGGCACAATTCAATCACTTTAAAATGCCATATCTTCCCCAAATCCTCGCCCTCTTATCCCATTGCTTTTGTGCTCAAAACCTTAAGATAACGACTTAAGATTTAGGCTCTCTTAACATCGTTCATTTTGCTTAACCGAAAATGAATTCATCATTTCGACCTAAGTTTAAAGATTGAAATTGTGATACACATCATAGGCTAGCGGCTTAATTTCACTATTTAAAATATCAAAATGCAAAGTTTAGAATTACCATTCACTGGTGTTAAATCATCGTTCACATATCAGATACAAATTTGCAAATACCACTTTATAAGTAGATGAATCCTCCTATATTAGAGGCACTGCACACGCAGTCTTATAGATAGAAAAAGGGACGCGATGATGAAAAACTACAATAAATCTCTACTGGCACTGGCTCTCGTCAGTACCTTAAGTCTTACCGCCTGCGGGGACGGAAGCGATGGTCAAGATGGGGCACCTGGCACACCAGGTACACCCGGAACACCAGGCACTCCCGGAACACCAGGTACACCCGGAGCCCCTGCGGGTTCCTTCGCAACGACAGCTCAATCCATTACAGATCTGGCATTCACGTTAAGTCCTGCTGACATTAAAGTAACCAGCAGTGAAGGCTTCAGTGTTAAATTTACTGTTACGGGTAAAAATGCAGGCAAAGTAGTCCCTTTCAAAGGACTGGATAAAATTGCAATTTATTCTTTAACAGCAAATGAAAACACCTCAGGTACTGGCGCACCGATTGAGTGGCAAAATAATGCCACGGCAAATGCCGCTGGCACTTCGTTAACTTGTACTCTAAACGGCCTGAACGGAACTAAAAACGCTTGTACTTTAACCGAAGATACAGCGACGCCAGGCACTTACACAGCAACTTGGACTTATGGTGGCGCAGCGCCAATCATCAATCCAAATGATAATCCAAACGCAGTACACAGAGTCTTTTTACGTGCTTACAACATCGCCGATAGTACAGGTGTCGTCCTATCTGACAAGATTTTGTCTGTACCCGTTGATTTTATCCCTGCAACAGATGAATTAGGTGTATCGGGTAAAGACACAGTATCTAGTGCGGCATGTAAAAACTGTCACGGTGAAGTAGACGGCCATATCGCGAAGATTGAAGCCCACCATAACTACCAAGATGTTAAAAACTGCGTAACTTGCCATAACCCTGATCTCGTTCCAAGTGACGCACAACTGGCCGAAGGTTGGGTATTTGATTTTGCTCCCATGATCCACAGGATCCACGCAGGTCATCACATCAGTGACAGCTTAAGTGGCGAAGCAAAAGAATATTTCGGTGAAGTTGGTTTCCCATCTGATTTGAAAGAATGTAAATCTTGTCATGATGGTGCCCCAAGTTATAACACCAATATTTATGCACAAGCTTGTGTGGGTTGTCATATCAATGTGAACTTCACCACTGGCGAAAACCATTCAGAATTTGGTTTAGCCCAAGCTGATGATACTCAATGTAAATCTTGCCATGGCAGCGGTAGCTTAACACCTGAAGCTGTACACAGTGTCGGTAAACGCGCTGAGTATGCAAGCCTATTCAAAGTTGACTTTACCAGTGCTGCAGTGGTGACTTCAGCAACACTTGGAATGAAAACATTGACATTAAAAGCCAATGTGACCATGAATGGCGCTGCAATTCCTAACGGAACCGATTTAAAAGTGTATAACGCGACAACTAACCCTACAGGTATGTTTGTGGCTAACGGCTTATTACTGGGTAACGTAACTACTGATGGTACTGTTTATGCTTGGAGAGATGTCAAACCAACAGCAATCGCTCTTAAGCTTGAAAATGGTACGCTGGCCGATGGTGTATTAACCTTCGTAAAAGATATTCCCGATGCCCAAGCTGTAGGTACTATCTACGTCAGTTCAGAAGCCAACGTCTGTATCAAAGCAGGTAAAGTGAGTAGCTGTAATGCCACAGGACTTGAATTTGGCCCAACAAATCCAATTGGTAACACTGCTCCTGTTAAATTCTATAGCTTAGATGCTTCTGCAGTAGTTAAAGCTCGAATGACAGATCCTGCTCGAATTACCGTAGAAGAAGCAAAATGTAACGCCTGTCACGGCACCTTAGATTATATCAAGGGCACCAGACACGGAACTTACACTTTTGATCAATGTATGAACTGTCACAACGATACAACGGGTGCATCAGGCCATAAAACAGTGGTTTCTAAAGGTGAAGACGGTAGCAAAGTCATTAATCCAGAAGTCACTTTCAATAACAAAGACTTATTCACCGTCGCCCACCGCTTCCACAGTGGTAACTTTGATGTTATCGCAGGGATCTTCCGCGATGCCAATGGTGAATTAGTCGGTTATCCATCACCAGAAACTGCATGTTCTGCATGTCACAAAGATGATGCAAAACTGTTTGCGACTGACGGTGGTTTAGCCTCTGAGAAACGTTCAATCAAAGTGGGTAGCAACTACATTAGCCCAGTAGCTGAATCATGCCGTAGCTGTCACGCTCACTCTGATGCAGCGGCTGTCGCTCACTTTAGAAGTAACGGTGCTGTGGTTGAAGCTGACGCAATGACAGATCCTAACTTACCAGTAGAATCTTGCGCAACTTGTCATGCTGAAGGTAAAACCTACGGTGTAGATAAGGTACACGCAGAGGTAGCACACTAGTACCTTTGGGTTGCCCCTGCACAACCCAAACTTTAATCTCTGCAACTCATTGGGGACCCTAGGGTCCCCTTTTTTATTGCTGATGATCTTCAATTGAGATTGTAGACTTAACCAGCTGAGCGGCTACATTGTGCAATACGTTGTCTAAGTAACTTAATAAAGTCCTTAGGTTCCCTATCTAAACTGTCATGGGGAATATACAAGTGATACCCTAAACGCGTATCTAACATCACGCAGCGATGCCCAAACATAGCCAATACGCCACGATAACGATCCCCTTCAATCACTAAAGGGCCAAACTCAGCGCCGAGATAAGTTTCTAAAGTCGCTAAGTCTGCATCTTGAGAGGCGGCTGTCACCAGCAAAGGTCGCTGTTCAGTTAATAATCCTGTTGCTAGACGCAGGGAAATATTATCGAGAATGGGATTTAAATGTTTCAGTTTAATGCCTAAATAAGATAACTCTATAGTATCTAAACCATTAGTCACCCGCGGAATATCGACCCGCTGAATATTATCCCAATCGATAGACACTTTGCCGCGGCGATGAAAATAGGTCAGCCCCTTGTCATCTAATGCTAGAGTCGTTTCCGGTTCATATACCTTGGCTAAACCGAGAATTAATGAAATCGCTCCCAAACTAAAAAACATCAAACCAACAGCAAACAAGGCCGACCACGTCAGAAACAGTCCCAAACCCAGCACCAGACTTAAGCCTCCCAGCCAAGTTAAGGTTAACCCATTTCGTTTCGATAAAGGACGCACTGATACTATTTCTGACTCAATTGTCATTGTTCATATTCCTGTTAAAACTCACTATCTTTAGACTGAACTCGGCAAACCACACCTTTAACTTACTGCCTTTATCCATAACCACAAACGGCCAATGTATTCGTGAATCGCCCGTTGAGAAGCCACTAAATTATCGGCGGTTAACCGCCACCCAAAATCATCTCGGCCAATAAAATCCGTTGGGGCAGCATATGGCTGTAAGCCTTTAGCGGCGAAAATAGCCATCGCCCTTGGCATATGAGTGGCCGATGTGACTAAGCGAAAGGGCTCCTCCCCTAACTCCCACTTTAAGTATTGCGCTTCTTCAATCGTATCGCGCGCCAGTGGAAATTGAATAATTCGGCTTTTATCAACACCTAGCTCTACCGCGGCTTTAGCCATCATTTCAGCATGGGAAAATTGAGTGAGTTCACCGCCCCAGCCGCTGACGATCAACATACACTCTTGACCCAACTTAAGTTGCCGAATTCCTTCAGTTAACCTTGTAAGGGCGACGTCCGATAAGGATTGCACCGCCGTCGCTCCCGCTATATCAGCATGCCCTGAACCTAATACCATCACAAAACAAGCGCCTGTGATGGGCGAGGAATTAATCGGGTAAGCTGATTCTAATGGCCGCACTAAGGTATTCACACTCAGTTGACTGCTTAAAAACAGTAAGAGAAAAAAAGCGCAGGATACTAAGTATTTCGCCATACTGCGACGGCGCCATACTAGAAAAGAAATCAGTAATAACAATAGGATAAAGGGAATCGGCATCATCCCCTGTGAAACAACTTTCTTAACCCAAAACATGATGTCCATGCCAAGCAATCCAAAGGAGCGCAATCATAGCATCAAAATACGGGGGGAATACATCGCACATAAAGCTAGCCCAGCGTTTTACTGGGCTATTATTTACAAGACTCCGATATCACTAGACGTTGATTTCATAGCGTAATGAGTTCACTGGTTGAGTTTATATCTTCAATAATGGATCACTTTTCCCACAACCAAGCGGCACCGCGCACACCCGATGAACAACCGTATAGATTCTGCACCACAGGCGTATGACACTCACGCCCCACCACATAATGGGCCAGCAATGCCGGTAATCTTGGGTAAATCGCCGCGACATTCGACATTCCGCCGCCCAACACTATGGCATCGGGATCGAGCATATTGATTACATGGGCGAGTGAACGTGCGAGTCTATCCATATAATGATCAAACGCAGCAACCGCAATGGCGTCACCTCCATCGACTAACAACATAATATCGGCACCTGATTTGGCAGGAGCACGCACTGTACCTGCTGCCGTCAAAGCCGCATTATAATCACGCACAAAGCCAGTGCCAGAGATAAAGGTCTCGATACAATCGGGATTGCCACAGAAACATCGGGTGGTATTGAACTCTTCCTTGGTCATCCAAGGCAAAGGATTATGACCCCATTCACCGCCGATACCATTACCACCACCGTGAACTTTGCCGTTAATTGCCACACCCGCGCCACAACCAGTACCAATAATCACGCCAAACACCACAGAAGCGCCAGCGGCTGCCCCATCGACCGCCTCTGATACCGCAAAACAGTTTGCATCATTGGCAACCCGCACTTCACGCTGCAACAATTCCCCTAAATGTACATCGAGGGGCTGACCATTGATCCACGTCGAGTTAGCATTTTTGACTAAACCTGAATAGGGCGATACCACACCTGGAATACCCACGCCGACAGTGCCTTTCTCGCCAAGAGTCGCTTCCGCTTCCTTAACTAAATCAACCACCGCAGCAAGCGTGCCCTGATAGTCACGTGGCGTCGTCACACGTTTGCGAAATAGCTCATTGCCCTCATCACTCAGTGCGACTAATTCTATTTTTGTTCCGCCTAAATCGACGCCCATGCGCATCATGAATTACTACTCCAGTGTTTAGCTTGCCCTTTCATCAAGTGAGATTGATGCAAGGCAATCGTTATTTTACCCAGCCAGGAGCTGTGGCAATAAAGTAAGGGTTTAAAATGTCAGGTTTTTGATTATAAGTTAATGGTTCACCTGAGTCATAACAGACAACTGTGCCGCCTGCACTTTCGAGCACAGCTTGCGCCGCCGCAGTATCCCACTCACTGGTAGGGCCAAGTCTGGGATACAGATCGGCACAGCCTTCAGCCAACATACAAAACTTAAGCGAGCTACCCACGCTTAAGATGTCATGCTCACCAAACTGTTGTAAATATTGCGCTAAGCCTGGGCTCAAGTGCGAGCGACTGCCGACAATCATCGGCATTTCGCGTGGCGTGTTGGCGCCCAATAAGGGGCTCTCTTGACCCGCTTGTTGGCGCCACGCACCTAAATGTTTAGCGCCGTAATAATACGTATCGAGCACAGGCGCATATACCACACCTGCGATAGCAACTCCTTGATGGATAAGTGCAATATTGACGGTAAACTCGCCATTGCGCTTAATAAATTCCTTAGTGCCATCTAAAGGATCAATCAACCAATAGGTTTGCCATTGACGACGCACGTCCCACGCGATATCCGCCGCTTCTTCAGACATAATAGGAATACCGACAAACTGCTTTGCCAATGCCGCCACTATCACGTGGTGCGCGGCTAAATCGGCGGCCGTCACAGGGCTATCGTCCCCCTTATGGCTCACCAAAAAGTCATCTTGACCATAAACCGTCATGATGGCATCGCCCGCCGCTTTGGCAATCGCGACCACTTGCAGTAGATCTTGTTTGGTCAATGTCTGCGCTATTGTCGTCTTGTCTGTCACTGAAACTTCCTTAATGCATTAAATATCTTGGCATTATGCCATTGTCATCCAAGGGGAATTTAGAACAAATTCATCATACATCAAGCAAAATAGACTAAGACTCACGGCTTAAACCGCGGTGCACAAAACCACAGATACACAAAGTGATTACGATACTAAGGCAAGCCATTGGCGCTGAGAAGAGGCTTAAGTCCAGCTGCATTCGTATTCACAGCCTATGTTTCATATTGATAGTCTACATTTGTCGCTTAAATCTGATTATTGGCGGGCTTATTGTTTTCGAAAGCGTTAATCACTGCGATGACGTAAACGCTTAACGCCTGATTAAAACTGCCTAAACCCAAATGTGAGTCACGTTAATTGTCGTCATGATAGCGTCGCAACATGCAATTCAGTTGCTGACGCCAATCTTGCCATACGACGTTATCAGGCATGGTCAGTAAGGTATTGACAGCCAAAGTGGACTGCACTTTGGCACTATTCAACACGCTATAACTCGGTCTTTTTGCCAAACTCACGCCGCGATTTAATGCTTGTTTAGCATAGTGAGCGCTGGTAATCGGCTGGATAACTACTGGCAGACTTAACAGATTTAGCGCTAGGGCTTGTCGCTGGATTTCACAGGCAAATTCATACCAACTGCATTGGCCTTGAGCGCTGTAATGAAATACGCCCGAGCACTGTTGCATGACTAATTGCCAAATCACCTTAGCGAGTGCATCACTCCACGTCGGACAGCCGATTTGATCGACTATCACCTGCAAGCTTGGTTGAGTGCACATCAAGTTCAGCATGGTTTGGACAAAATTATGCCCATCTTGACCGTAGAGCCATGAGGTACGCACAATCGTTGCGCGCTGCTCCCCCAAGATGGCTAATACCTTCTGTTCACCAAGCAACTTACTCATACCGTAAGCAGACAACGGCTCGGGAGCATCAAGTTCAACAAATGGCCTTGGTAAATGATTTGGAGCTGAGTCTAGATTTTGATACTGCTCAGCGCCAGTTTCTCTAACATCACAAACAGCATGACCACCAAACACATAATCGCTCGACACATGCAGTAGGCGCGCCCCCGACAGCCAACATTGCTGCGCCAATAACTCAGGGCCGAGTGCATTCACGCCATTCGCTTCGATTGCATCATGCTCAGCAGCATCCACTGCATTATAGGCCGCACAATTGATCACCCAGCTTGGTCGATATTGAATAAACACGGCAGCAATATTGGCGGCATCGGTAATGTCTAACTGACTACGACTTAGCGCATAAAGCTTAAGTGGTACGACTGAGTTTGCACTTGTACTTGTACTTGTGCTGGTATTTGGGGCTAGCTCACCAATATCGGCAGCGACTCTCAGCAAGGCCTGAGCGAGCTGACTCTTCGCACCAGTGATTAACACCACTTGAGGAGTGTTAGCGTCTGTGGCACTCGCCGCCCCGCATTGAAGTGGCGTCACTTTAGTTGCCACTATTTTCATCACTAATCAACAGCATGGCTCATCGTCACTGAATAAGGGGATCAAATCAGCAACGGTTTCATGGCCACGGGCGGCTAAAAAGGCTAAGAGTGCTGAAGGACTACGATTGAGTAATCGTGATGGCGGATAAGCCACTTCATCGATAATCGCTTGCGCCCGCGCAAAACCGCCTAAGCTAAAAGCCACATGGGAATCAGAGCCCATAACTAAAATCGTGCCAAATTCCTTGGCCGCTTTGGCAATCGCAGTGCAATTGGCTTCGCTGCCCTTACGGGACACTTCAAAGGAGGAATTGTTAATTTCGAGCGCCACACCGTATTCAGCAGCGGCGCGGGCAACGGCTTCAATATCAATTGGATAGGCGGGGTTTCCCGGATGAGTAATGATATCAACCTTGCCGCTCTTAATCGCATTAATCATGGCCTCTGTGTGAGTCGCTTTATCTGACGGAGGATAGACGGGCTCATGAAATCCTGCGAGCACAATATCGAGCTGCTTTAAATAATCACCAAAGAAATCAATCTCGCCGTCGATATTTTTGATATTAGCTTCGATACCCCGCAAAATCCCGACGCCATCAACCATACGTGGCAAAACTCTTAAATTCACAAAGTGCCAAAAATGCGGCGCATCGGCCATCGCAGGCCCATGATCTGTGGTGGCAAATAGGCGAATCCCCTTCTGCTTTGCCACCGCTAAGTAGTCATGAATCGTGCTATAAGCATGGCTCGAAGCCACAGTATGGGTATGAGTGTCGACTTGGTACTGCATGGTTCACCTCAGTCAAATGATTCAATCAATTTAGAAAAACTGGCCACTATTTAGCTAAAAAGCGATAACAGTTCATCGGCACTTCCTTGCCATGTGCCCTTGCCTTTACCTTCGAGAATACTGTCCGCCAGACTTTGCTTATGCTGCTGCATTTCTTGGATTTTTTCTTCTACTGTACCTTCTGCAATCAGCTTATAGATAAACACTGGCTTATCTTGGCCGATACGATGGGCTCTATCCGTAGCCTGTTTTTCCGCCGCAGGATTCCACCAGGGATCATAGTGGATCACAGTATCCGCCGCGGTGAGATTGAGCCCAGTGCCGCCCGCTTTTAAGCTGATTAAGAACACAGGCGTATCACCCTCTTGGAACTTATCTATCTGCGCTTGACGCAGGCGAGTTTGTCCGGTGAGCTTACTGTAATCGAGCCCCAAGTCCACCAGCTCAGCTTCAATCAGGCTGAGCATGCTAGTGAACTGACTGAAAATCAATATCTTACGTCCCTCTTGCACCATCTCGGGCAAGTTCTGTTTTAGCCAGTCTAACTTAGCATTATTCTTCACTTTCTGCGCTTGCTCTAACTTCACCAAGCGCGGATCACAGCAGGCTTGGCGTAACTTAAGTAAGGCATCGAGAAACTCGATATGACTGCTACCAACGCCTTGAGTGGCAAATAAATCCCGCAGTTTTTTCTCCATCACCAGTCGAATACTCTCGTAGAGATTACGCTGATCTTTTTCTAACTCTAAACTCTGGTAAATTTCGGTTTTAGGGGGTAATTCACCGACCACTTCATCTTTGGTTCGACGCAGCACAAAAGGCGCAATCCGTTGACTCAAGATTTGCGCTTGTTCCATATCCCCATAACGTTCGATTTTGTACCTAAAGGATTTGTTAAAAAAAGCATTAGTACCGAGTAATCCTGGCAAACTAAAATCCATCAAGGACTTAAGTTCGCCTAAGTGATTTTCAAGCGGCGTACCCGACAGGCACAATCTAAACGGCGCTTTAAGATCTTTAATCACTTGAGTCACTTTCGCCTGCGCATTTTTTATCTGCTGCGCTTCATCCAGCACGATATGTTCAAACACCTGCCGTTGATAATAGTCACTGTCGCGCACGATCAGCGGATAGGTCGTCACCACAATATCAAACTCATTTAAGCGTTCGAGCAAAGGCTTGCGTAAAGCACCATGAATAACGACTAGCTTTAACGATGGCGCAAATTTCGCGGCTTCTTTCGCCCAATTACCCACCAAGCTCGTTGGGCAAATAATTAAACTCGGTGAACAACTTGCCACCGTGGATTTTAGTTCTTGCTGCTTAAGTAAAAAAGCCAAGGTTTGAATGGTTTTACCCAGCCCCATATCATCGGCCAAAATACCGCCAAGCTGATATTCCTTTAAGAAACAGAGCCAATTTAAGCCTTGCTGTTGATACTGGCGTAACTCAGCATTTAAGTTGTCTGGGACTGTGACCTCTAACACACCGTTAAAATTTTCGAGCTTAGTCGCTAAACTGCGCACTCGTTCACCATTAAGCAAACGAATATCACTGTCGGCAAAATCATTTAATAAGTGGGCACGGTATTTAGGCAAAGACACGCTGTTGCCTTTGTGGCTATCGAACAGTTCTAAAATAATGCTGATCAGCGGCTTAATCACGCTGGCTTTGACTTTTAACCAATCACCATTTGGGCTTGGTAACAGCAGTTCTGCATCATCGGCGGGCTCACCGTACTGCTTAAGCCAAGTGGCAATTAAGGGCAGCATAGGCACTATTTTACCATCGATGTCAGCATTCAGTGACAGAGAAAACCAACCCTCTTGCGTATCATCCAGCTCAATCGCCAGCGGAGTCTCAATGACATTTAAGCTGAAATTGTCGGCAAAATGCACTTGGTAACCTAAAGCCTCTAGCGCCGGGATTTCCTGTTGAATAAAGTGCAACCAAGCATCAATCGTTTCAGGCAGTGAACCTAACCCCCAAATACTGACATACCTGCCACTGTTAGGGATAAAAGAAGGCGCCAGCTCCACCAGTTCCAATGCCATCAGACGATTAATCGCATCCATTTCCGCATCGAGTTGACGCACGACTTGATAGGTTTTGCCTTGATGAGTGACTAAGGACAAGGGCTCGTCGGGATATTGGCCGCCGAGCACCACGTCTTGATAGACAAACTCCAGCAGCACTAATGGCTGCGCCATAGCAAACTCAGGTAAATCCTGCGAGGTTAAGGTCAACCTAACTTGAAGCGGCACTTGCAGCTCGACAAAATCAATCAAAGCAGGCGTAGGTACCGTTTTCGCCGAAAAATGCTTAATCAGTTTGTGGCTCACCAGTTCAATCTGTGAGCTAGGCACTGGCGGCATCTGACTGAGTAATAACAGCTTTTCAACACTGATCTCAGTGTCCAATGCGCCCACTTTAAAATAATCTAAATCGATATAAGTCGGTGGCTCACAGGGGATAAGCTCCCAATTGTCTTTATTGGGCAGCATTAACTGCATTTGTTTATGCTCGGCATCCTTATCTAGCCAAATGAATTCAGGCTTGCTCGCTTCACCTCGGGTGAGCGGTAAACGACTCTCCTCCCAAAAACACCGCCCAGTGACGAGCATTTTTTCCAGTGCCATGGCACCTAACTGAGCTTTAAGATACAGACGCGAGGCACCATGGCGACGGGTTGACATGATGAGATTGATGATGAGCACGTCTTCAGCACCAATCCAAGCGGGCATGTAATATTGCACGTCGGATAAAGCGATTTTCGAGCCTTTGTTATAGCCGCCATTCTTTGCCAACTTGCCTTTTCTTAGCTCAAGAAACACACCGTTATCATCTTTAGATAACACGTACAGCACGCGATCGTCGTAGAGTAAATCAACATTTGAAACCGTGAGATCATCACTTTCGTCTAGCAGATGTAACCACTGAGCAATACGTTGATCTTCAACGGTTCTATCACTCAGTAAACTGTAAAGTACGGCAGCAATATGTTTGCAATGCCCAGTGGCGGGACATGAACAGAAGCCATTCATGATCAACTTATGGTTCATGCTGACAAGGCGAATATCCTGCCGATAGGGCTGGGATTCCGTCCCCATGACACGACCTTCAATATGACGAAAATCGGCGTTCGCTTTGGCGCTCAACACCCGTCCTTTCATCACATAATCACGGGCGCGCATTAAGGTTGGCGGCGTGAATAATGACTCAATCGTGGTTCGAGTCAATTGGATAGGATCTTGGGGGGACAAGCGATTCATGTAAAAACCTTGAAACTAAAAATATCAACTCCGAGCAATAGTAAGCCATTGCCGCGCGACATTTATCAATAAGTTGTGTGGGATTGTATTGAAAGCCTTGGCCGAAAGCCAGAATGATAGCCTCTATCGATAAACCCACCCTGCCTGCAAGATAAGAGAACACACTTATTCGCAGACAGGGTATGGGCTTTACCAAGAGCAAAGCAATTGATAAATAATACTTTATTATCAATGAGTGAGCGTTAACTGCTACAACCAAATGCTAAACTTGCGCTTTAGCGTCTGTGGCTTTGGCCTCAGTGTTTTTTGTATCAGCACTTTTTTTATCAGCAATGTAGCGATCGACTAATGTTTCTAAGATATCCAAAGGAACTGCACCATTCTTCAGAACTACATCGTGGAAATCCCTGAGATCGAACTTATCACCTAAGGCCAACTTGGCTTTTTCGCGCAGTTCGAGAATTTTCATCATACCGACTTTATAAGCTGTCGCTTGACCTGGCATAACGATATAACGCTCAATCTCAGCCGTGACATCACGATCGGACATGCCAGTATTTTTCTTCATATAGTCAATCGCTTGCTCGCGAGTCCAACGGCTATGATGAATACCTGTATCTACCACTAGACGCACAGCGCGGAACAACTCTGCCTGCAAACGACCGATATTATCAAAGGGATCCTTTTGAAAACCAAGCTCCCAAGCCAAACGTTCGCTATATAAAGCCCAACCTTCAATGTACGCCGTAAAAGGCGCCATCTTACGAATAAGTGGCATACCTTCTAACTCCATCGCCACTGCAATTTGGAAATGATGCCCAGGGATCCCCTCGTGGTAGGCTAAAGTGCGCATACCGTATTTAGGCGTGGCCTTGATGTCATATAAATTGGCATAGAAACGCCCTGGACGGCTACCGTCAATCGCGGGCTGCTGATAATAGGCACCTGGCGCTGTTTTCTCTTTAAACTCAGGAATACGCACCACTTCCATGCCCGCTTCGGGTCGAATACGGAAGGCATCACCGAGTCCCGCATTCACTTCATCAAGAATATGTTGATAATCAACCAAGATTTGCGCCCTACCCGCATCGCTATCCTCGTAGTAAAATTTAGGATCGGCGGCTAATGCTTCAATCGCGACCGAGAAACCTTGGCTCACATCGTAACCTTCCGCGGCGAAGATAGTCATGATTTCACTTTGAATGCGATCCACCTCAGCGACCCCTTTGGCATGGATTTCATCAGCAGTGTAATTGGTGGTCGTGAAGAACTTCAGCAATTGCTCATAGGCAAGGTTGCCATTTGGCAGCGCCCAATAACCATCATCCGTCCCAGCTTTGGCTTGTAGCTGGGTAAGGTAGTCGATAAATAATTGATACGCTGGATGCACGTAACCTTTAATGTCCGCTTCCGCCGCTGCCAATAACCGTGCTTGCTCATCGGCACTGATATCCGTGTCAGCCAATTTAGTTTTGAAGGAACTGTAGAGAATATTGTCTTGCACTGGCATCGCGACAAACTCATTCATCTCGGTCAGAACACGCTCAATCACAAACTTTGGCGGGATAATCCCCTTAGCCTCACGAATTTTTAAGCCTTCGAGAGTTTGCGCAAACTTAAGTTTCACCTTTTGTAAACGCGACAGATAGTTTTCAGCATCGCCCACAGAATGCACTTGGTGCTGCGCTTGCATAAAGCTTGGATAACCATTTTGCACGCCAAACAACTGATTCAGCGGATAGTTATGGTAACGATAGGGCTCAGAGATCAGCGCGAAATCGGCAAGATATAGGGCAATATCCTTGGAGATACGTTGATTTTCATCTAAATCCGCATCGGAATAGCTCAATAGGGTTTCACGCAGATCTCGCACTTGCGCGAAAGTCTTATCCATCGCCTCTGGACTATCATCATCCAACTCGGCGTTATGGCCTGTAATCCCTACCGATTCTAAGAAACCCAATGAGGTTAAGGTCTCAGGGCTTTCGAAAGCCATCTTGACCACACTTCGATCTAAAAACGCGCGAAAGAAAAACGGCTTTTTCGCTAACCATTCATGGGCGGCCAGCGCCACTAATAACAGCACTAAGACTAAGCTGCCAAGTCCAATCCGTTTTAGTACTGTTTTCAACGTCATTCTCCATTCTTATTATATTCAATCTAAAGTTATCGCCCTGAATCCATAGCTCAAGCACGTTTTTATTGGATGACGAGAATACCATTAACCACAAATAAGCAACAATTCAATAACGTAACGAATCATGACAGAATCCTTACCTAAGCATACAAGCCGCATTTAAGCCTAATGGAACGGATTAAAAGGTTAATCGCAAGTCACTCGTGGCAAACATAAAAAATATTTTCACACTAGACAACAATCAAAAGCCAATATAAGAAATTGAATATTAAGAGCTATATCTAATTTCTCACTCAATAAATCGCAAAAAAGCAGTTTCAATATGAGAGACATTTAAAAATAAAACTATACAAACCCCTAGAGTATGTTAATCTGCACTCCGGCCTGTGATTCAGACCTATTTATAAGCAATATTATGTATTTGAAAACCTTCGCTACGCCTGTAATATTTTTTTTGCTGTCATGAAGCTTTCCACTCATAACTTATCATCAATGTAAATAATTCTATTTCTGGCTAACATACCGCATAATTGCGAATTATTTGTTTGAAAATTTTGGAGACATTCATGTCTAAAACTACTGGTGTAGTTAAATGGTTTAACGAAGATAAAGGTTTTGGTTTTATTTCTCCTGACAATGGTGGCGCTGACGCATTCGTTCATTTCCGCGCAATCGTTTCAGAAGGCTTTAAAACTCTTGCTGAAGGTCAAAAGGTTTCTTTTGACATCGAACAAGGCCAAAAAGGTCCTCAAGCTGCGAACGTAGTTATTCTGTAATTAGACTTTGTCTAATTTAAGTTAACAAGTTCCAGACAAAAATGCCGACACTATGTCGGCATTTTTATATCTGCATTTTCATCCATCTCAAAAGAGTGAACCTCAGGCCTTTAGCCATGTAGGAGCTTAGCCTCAGCTTTCTCAAGTCGCCGTGGTTTACCCACTATCATTAAGATATCCCCTGCACGAAAAACCCAGTCCTGCTCAGGATGTTCCACTTCGGCGCCATTGCGACGAATCGCCCTTAACTCTACTTTCAGTGTTTCCCACAGGATATCGGCAACGGTTTTACCAATCGCATCAGCCCCACGCGGTAATGCCACCGCATGCAATGACTCTAAAGTAAAATCAGTTTCTGTGCCGGAAAAGAAGCCGTGTAAAAATTGATAATGATTGCGCCGCTCAGATTCTAGCCGTTTTAGGATCCGTGCCAATGGCACACCACATTGGTGTAGTACCTGCGATACTAACATCAAGCTCCCCTCTAAAGACTCAGGGATCACTTGATTAGCTCCCGCCTTTTTAAGCAAGTCTAGATCACTGTCGTCTTTGGTTCTAACTAAAATTTTAGCCTCTGGTGCCAATAATTTACATAAAGGTAAGACTTCTTCTAAACTACGTGACTCACAAAAAGTGATAACGATCATCTTGGCCTGTTTAACGCCCATTTGTTTTAAAATTGCCCGTTTACACACATCACCGAAATAAATAGGTTCGCCAGCACGACGCGCTTCAGTGACGCGCGTTGGATCGAGATCCAATACCAGATAAGGTACAGCTTCAGTTTTTAAAAAACGGGCAATGGTTTGTCCTACTCGGCCGTAACCAAAAATCACCACCAGCTCATGATCATCCATCATCAATGGCACAGCTTCATCCACATGCTTTGCCTGACGGATCCCCAGCGCCCACTTAGCAATATCCACACTATGACGAACTAACCAAGGAGCTATTGCCATGGAAAGCACGGCGACCATGACTAATATGGTACTGATCTCATTATTTAAAAGTTGATAGTTGACCGCTAAAGCCAATACCACAAAACTGAACTCCCCCACTTGAGCTAAGCTCATAGCCGTACTCATCGCAATTCGAAAAGGCTCGCCTACTAATCTTAAAATGCCATGAATGATCAGCGCCTTACCTAGCACAACCGCCACTAAGATCAGCAGTATCTGCCACCAGAAACGCATCACTAAGGTAAAGTCCAGCATCATGCCAATGGAGATGAAAAACAGCCCCATCAATAGATCACGAAAAGGCCGTATATCCGCCTCAAGTTGGCGGCGGTACTGGCTTTCTCCCAGCAGCATACCCGCCATAAATGCCCCCAGCGCCATAGATAATCCTAGCCACTGAGTAAAAGCCCCAGTGACAAGCGCAACGACTAAGGTCGATAATACAAACAGCTCATTGGAGCGAGAACGCGCAACCTCATCAAATATCCGCGGCAGTGCCCACTTACCAAACGCCATTAAGAGGAAAAAAGCCAATATGCCTTTGAGCAAGGCAAAGGCGATATCCGCGACCATCAAAGGTTCGCCGCCATTGGCCAGTAATGGCAATAGGATCAACAGCGGCACAACCGCTAAATCTTGGAACAAAAGCACGCTGACGGAGAGTTCGCCGTGGCGGCGCCTCAGCCATCCTTGCTCATTGAGTAATTTGAGGACAATAGCAGTAGATGACAACGCGATGGCAGCACCGATAACCAAGGCTTCAACCCAATTCAGGCCGCACAATAGGGCCACGCCCATGGCCAACAGGGTAGTGATCACCATCTGCGCACTGCCTAAGCCAAATACAGTCCGGCGCATGGCCCACAGCCGCGGCACAGAGAACTCTAAGCCTAAGGTAAACATCAGCAGCACAACGCCAAGTTCGGCGACAGATTGCATTTGATGCTGGGTAAACCAGTGAAAACCACTCGGGCCACTCACGACCCCTGTGAGTAAATAAGCCAGAATTGCGGGTAGGCCCAAACGGCGCAGCACAGCAATGGCCACAATGGCAATCACGAGCATAAGTAATACTTGGATTAAAAAGCTATGTTCCATTGGGCGCTATGACTCCTGTCAAAATGCTGACGTGTCAAAAAATCTAACTCTCAGTTTTAAGCTTAACTGAATGACTAACAAAGACAAATTTTATTAACAAATATTGCGGCACGGTATTTGCTTAGACTAGGTTAGAGATGTATCGCACTAACATTTGCTGGAGTGATGATTATGGACTTTGGCCTAGCGACCGAACTGTATCCCGACGAATATCGCTATCAAACAGAACATTACAGTCCCAATGATAATCCATTGGACTTAATACAAGTGATCCAACAACTGCACGCCAGTTTAGATCCTAGGACAGTCTTTGCCTGCTATGGCAAAGTGCTGGGACAACACTTGCCGATCCAAGGCGTGCGCTTAACCTATGGCGAGCACAAATTCAGCTGGGGCAAACGTTATGGTATCAGCGTCAAACGACAGCTCATGTGTGCAGGAATGCCATTAACGATACAGTACCAACTGGTGACGCCATTTACGCCATCACAAACCTCAAACTTACAGGATATTGAACCGCTGTTATTGCAACCTTTATTAAATGCGTTGCAATATCAAGAAATGTCGATGCAAGCTATGTTTGACTCGCTCACTGGCTTAGGCAATCGCCATTATTACAGTCAGAGTCTCAGTAATGCGACCGCCAGAGCCCATCGAAAACAAGGAGCAGTCGCTCTCATAGTGCTCGATCTTGATAACTTTAAACAACTTAATGATAAATTCGGCCATAAATGTGGTGACTATATTCTGAAGGAATTTGGTGACATCATTCGTGCAACCATACGCAACACAGATCAAGCCTTCCGGATTGGTGGTGATGAATTCGTCATTATTGTCCAAGGCAATATTCATGCGGCTGGCTTGTTATGTGAACGGATTGTCTCGGTAATCAATCAGCACAGTAGTTTCAATCAATTTGGGGTGAGCTGTAGTTTAGGGGCGGCAGAATCACACGATACCATTGAAGCCGAACAACTTTATGAACTTGCCGATAAGGCGCTTTATCAAGCCAAAGCCGCCGGACGTAACTGCTATAAACTCAGCCAAAATCAATTAGTTTAACACGCGCAGGGATGCCAAATGAAATGCGATAACTCACTCGCAGCGCGTACCCCATAAAGGTCTAAATCAAACTGACGCGCTGCGTTCCACTCTCCTCTCGCTTTCCTAGAACACACCAATATTCCAAGATTAACTCTCGACTAGAATTCCTTTGCTTCCTCAACAAACACCTGTAAACCAAGTCCATTCGACTCAACAATAAAGCCCTTTTCAACCCACAGTCCAATTGCCATCACCAGTTGCTCGCCATAAAACACAAACCCCACCTTTTCGCGTACCCAAGGCGGAATGGCAAACTCTTGCCACAGTTTCTTTAATTCTCGCCCCTTACCCCGAGAATGCGGGTGGCAGCGAAATTGTCCCGCTAGTTGATAACGCACACTGACCACTTCATCAGGCCAAGGTAAGCGGACTCTGGGACCTTGTTCTGTCACTATCAGCCTAATCTGCTCACCATTCGCTAAGCCCTCAGGCGACACGACTAATTCGGTACTATTTCCCTGTAATAAAGAAATAAAGTCATGCTGTGGTAACGTCCAACTCACAGACTGAGTGTAACATTTATGAGTTTGATACTGGAATAAATAGACTTGATTAGCAAAGCGGCGGATTTCACACTCACCCACTCGAATATGCACTTTAGCATCGTCTTTCGCGTTAAGAAGCTGAGTGATGATTTGCTTAAGCTGCACCTTTGAGGGCAAAGCAAAACCTTGGGATTCAATAAAACCCCGCAAGAGTAACGCTTGCCAGTCGGCTGACTGTTCGGCAAAACCATCGAGCTTGAATACACTTTGAGTATGGTAAGGCGCTTGGGTTAACCATAAAGGTAAACGTTCACTCACCTGTAAATCCAGCGTCGCCTGTTGCTCGGCGCACAATGCCGCACTTCGACTCGCAGTTGTCGCAATACTCGGCCAACGCGCTTTTAAGCGGGGAATGATTTCTAAGCGTAAAAAATTTCGATCGTACTTATCGTCTTGATTACTTTCATCTTCAATATGCACTAAGCCCTGCTGTTTTGCGTAGGCTTCAATCTGCTCACGGCTGATATCCAATAACGGCCGCAATTGTTTGCCTTGTGCTAATGCTTGTACTTGCCCCATGGCCGCCAGCCCTTTCGGGCCTTGACCACGTTTGAGCGCCAGCAGAATAGTTTCGAGCTGATCGTCTTCATGGTGAGCTGTCAATAACACATCATTTTCGCTTAAATGCCGTTCAATCGCTTGATAACGGACTTTTCGAGCTTCGGCTTCAAGGCTCAATCTTGGTCCACGATTAACCGCGACTCGCTCAACCGTCACGGGCAGGTCGTAATACTGGCCCCGCTCAAGGCAATGCTGTGCCCAAGCCTCAGCGTTATCGCTTAGGCCATGGTGTACATACACTAGCTGATAATTAAACTCCGGATGTTGCCGTGCAAACTGGCTTAAACCAAAGGCCAAGACTTCGGAATCAACCCCACCACTGTAAGCCAGTACTAACTTGCTGTCAGGCGCTAAGGATTGCGCAGCCAAAAAATCACAGATATGCGCGCTGAGATCGCCAGCAGTCGACGCTTCGTCAAGCTTAACCGACATAAGTTAACTTCATCTGTTTGCACCTAAGACATTCGCCAACATTAGAATAAAATTCTCACCTTGTTTGGCCCGAGGAGCGATTCGAGCGAGAGCATCAAGTCATCGGTCGGATTCACTCGCCAAGCATCGGCTAACCTAAACTGACCTTTGGCTTGAGCTTGAGTGTAATTGATCACCACAGGCACTGCGCCGTTACGCCACGGGCTTAGGGCTTGCTCAAAAGTGTCTAACGCCGATGGCGTTAACTCGCTGCCATCCATATCAATTTCCAGCGCTTTGGCAAAGTGGCTGCGCGCCTCACTGATATCGATGATGTTACGCGCCGTCATACGGTTGCCGCCGGCAAAATCATCGTAACTCACCTCACCTTCACAAATGAGGATGCGGTCTTTCTCCAGCAGATGATTAAACTTTTCAAAGGCTTCGGTAAACAACATGATTTCGAGACGTGCGCTCTTATCATCGAGCGTCAACAGGCCCATTTTCGAGCCGCGCTTGGTCAGCATCACTCGCGTTGCCACCACTAACCCCGCAGCCTTAGCGGTTTTACCGCGTTCGGTGGGATGTACATCTTTCAAACGACCGGACGTGTAATGCTTCAGCTCTTTTAAATATTGATTGATCGGATGACCGGTCAAATACAAGCCTAAGGTTTCGCGCTCGCCTTCGAGCCAAATTTTATCTGGCCATGGGGTACATTCGACAAACTGCTGCTTACTGTCTTCGGGTTCACTGTTGAGCAAACCAAACATATCGTGTTGGCCAATCGCCTCGGCTTTTGCATGTTGATCAGCAGCGCGAATCGCTTCGGGCAAGGTTGCCATCATAGACGCACGATGCGGCCCAAGAGTATCGAGTGCACCCGCGCAGATCAGCTTTTCAATCACGCGCTTGTTGAGTTTTTTCAAATCGATGCGGGCACAGAAATCGAATAAATCCACGAAGGGGCCATCTTTACGCGCCTCTAAAATTGATTCAACTGGACCTTCACCCACACCTTTAATGGCACCAATGCCATAAACAATGCGCAAATCATCATCGACGGTAAATTTGAACAAACCTTTGTTCACATCCGGAGGAATGAGCGGTAGCCCCATACGCTCGCATTCATCGACCAAAGTCACAATTTTATCTGTGTTGTCCATATCAGCTGACATTACCGCCGCCATAAACTGCGAAGGATAATGGGTTTTCAGCCATAGGGTCTGATAAGACACAAGCGCATAGGCGGCGGAGTGGGATTTGTTAAAACCGTAGCCGGCGAACTTTTCCACTAAGTCGAAGATCTTCATCGACAAGTCGCCGTCGACGCCGTTATTGATTGCGCCCTCTTTAAAGATACTGCGCTGCTTGGCCATCTCTTCGGGCTTTTTCTTACCCATAGCACGGCGCAACATGTCGGCGCCACCAAGGGTGTAACCCGACAACACCTGTGCAATCTGCATCACTTGCTCTTGATACAGAATAATGCCGTAGGTCGGCGATAGCAGTTCTTTTAGGGATTCATGCTGGTACTGAGAATCGGGGTACGAGACTTCTTCGCGCCCATGCTTACGCTCGATAAAGTTATCTACCATGCCCGATTGCAAAGGCCCAGGACGGAACAATGCCACCAGTGCGATCATGTCTTCAAAACAGTCGGGCTGCAGACGTTTAATCAAATCCTTCATACCGCGGGATTCCAACTGGAATACCGCCGTGGTTTCATATTTTTGCAACAAGCGGAAAGATGCCGCATCCGTTAACGGAATCGCTTCGATACGCACAGGTGGGCGACCATTTTTGACCTCGACCTTGTTCACCATCTCCAGTGCCCAGTCGATGATTGTCAAAGTACGTAAACCCAAAAAGTCGAATTTAACTAAACCTGCGGTTTCGACGTCATTTTTATCGAATTGTGTTACTGGGTTTTTACCTTCAGCATCGCAATAGAGCGGCGCAAAATCGGTAATTTTTGTCGGTGCAATCACCACACCACCCGCGTGTTTACCCGCGTTACGCGTCACACCCTCGAGCTTGCGACACATGTCGATCAGATCTTTTACGTCTTCATCGGCATCATAGGATTCTTGCAGTGCTGGCTCGACTTCAAAGGCTTTCGCCAGTGTCATTCCTGGTTCAGGAGGAATGAGTTTAGAAATTCGGTCAACGAAACCGTAGGGATGACCGAGCACACGGCCAACGTCACGAATAACCGCTTTTGCCGCCATAGTTCCGAAGGTGATGATTTGCGATACCGCTTCGCGGCCGTACAATTCGGCCACATGGTCGATCACTTCATCACGTCTATCCATGCAAAAGTCGACGTCAAAGTCGGGCATAGAAACCCGCTCTGGGTTGAGGAATCGCTCGAACAGTAAGTCAAATTCTAATGGGTCTAAGTCGGTAATCTTAAGCGCATAGGCCACGAGTGAACCCGCGCCCGAGCCACGACCAGGCCCTACTGGAATACCGTTATCTTTACCCCATTGGATGAACTCCATCACGATCAAGAAGTAACCGGGGAACCCCATCTGGTTGATCACTTTAAGTTCAATGTCGAGGCGCTCATCGTATTCGCCGCGTTTCTCGGCGCGCACCTCAGGATCAGGGAACAAAAACTCGAGCCGCTCTTCGAGGCCCTTCTTCGAACAATCAACCAGAAAGTCTTCGATGGACATATCGCCCGTCGGGAAGTTAGGCAGGAAATATTCGTATAAACGAATCGTTACATTACAGCGTTTAGCGATTTCGACACTGTTCGACAACGCCGCAGGAATGTCGGCGAATAGTTCACACATTTCCTCTTCGCTACGCAAATACTGCTGTTCACTGTATTTTTTAGGTCGACGAGGATCGGCAAGGGTAAAGCCATCGTGAATTGCCACCCGAATTTCATGGGCATCAAAATCTTCGGGTTTAAGAAACACCACCTGATTAGTGGCCACCACAGGGATGCCCTTCTCCTGCGCTAAGGCCACAGCCATATGCAGATAACGCTCTTCATCGGGGCGACCTGTGCGGATAAGTTCGAGGAAATAACGGTCAGTGAAATGGGTCTGATAAAAGTCGCATAAAGATTCGACTTGTGTGCCATTGCCCTTGAGCAGTGCCTTACCCAGATCGCCTTCTTTGGCGCCCGATAACAGCAAAATGCCTTCGTTATAAGTGAGTAACCACTCTTGGTCTATCACTACACGGCCGGCCACTTGGCCACGCAAATAGGCTTGACTGATGATTTGGGTCAGATTCTGATAACCGACATTGTTCATCGCAATGATGGTTAAGGCGCATAATTCACCTTCAAATCCAGGCACTTGCATCCAAAAATCGGCACCAATAATCGGCTTGATCCCCGCACCATGGCAACCACTGTAAAACTTCACCAAACCACAAAAGTTATTTTGGTCAGTCAAGGCGACCGCGGCCATTCCCTGCGCTTCCACCTGCGCCAAAATAGGCTTGACCTTGGCCACGCCATCGGTCATAGAGAAGTCACTGTGGACACGAAGATGCACAAAACGAGGATCGGACATAATTAGGATTATCTTTGAATAGCAGGTTAACAATAACTAGAAAGCAGACTAACAAAGTCACGCAGCCAGAGCCAGTGACTTTGCTGGATAACGGGAACTTATACCCAAACAACCTGAAACTCGTATCTTCAGGTAGCTTGGGAGCACAGCTTACAGTCCCAGTAATGCCTTGACGGGTTTGAAACTTTTACGATATTGGTCAAATACCCCATGTTCGGCGATGGCCTCAAAATGCGCCTTAGTCGGATAGCCCTTATGCTTAGCAAAACCGTATTGCGGATAAGCAGCATCGAGCACATCCATCTCACGATCCCGCGTCACTTTGGCGATAATCGATGCGGCACTAATACTGGCAATTAAACCATCACCTTTAATGATGCTGTGACTGGTAAGCGAGACGCCATTATGGGCAACAAATGCCGTACTGCGATTGCCATCGACTAACACCAACGCAGGCGCAATCTTAAGCCCTGCAACCGCGCGCTGCATTGCCAACATAGTGGCATGCAAGATATTAAGCGTATCGATTTCAGCAGGACTTGCGCGGCCCACGTGATAACACAGGGCTTTTTCACAAATCTCATCAAACAAAGCTTCGCGGCGCTTCTCACTGAGTTTCTTGGAATCATTCAGACCACTGATGGGCTTGTTTGGATCTAAAATCACAGCCGCAGTCACTACATCGCCGACTAAAGGCCCACGGCCGACTTCATCCACACCAGCAATTAATCCCGTCGAAAAGGCCAGCAAATCGGCGTCGGTTAAACTTTTAAAAGTTGCCACTAGTTAACCTCCAGCGATTTAGCATGACTTGGTTTAGGCTCAACCAGTGCCATTACCGCTTCAGCGGCTTTTAAGCTCGCATCACGGCGTAACACTTGGTGCAGGGCATCAAACTCAGCTTTGAGCGGCGTAAAATCTCGATTTAACTCGACTGTGACCGCCGCAGCTATTTTCTCTGGCGTACAATCTTCTTGAATAAGCTCAGGGACGAGATCTTTTCCAGCCAGTAGATTCGGTAAAGAAAAACGCTCGACCTGCATCATGCGCTTAGCAATCCAATAGGTCATAGGGCTAACACGATAAGCCACCACCATTGGACGCTTAACCAACATGGCTTCTAACGTCGCGGTGCCTGATGCTAATAAAATGCCATCGGCAGCCGCCATGACTTCGCGCGACTGACCTTCGACCATATGAATTTCGAGATCCGGTGCAAAATCCTTCAGCGCTTGCTCAAATTGCTCACGGCGTTTTTGATTGACCAGTGGCGTCACAAAACGTATATCAGGGAAGTTCTGTTTAATCAGTAAAGCCGCCTTTACGAAAGGCTCGGCCAATTGCTTTAACTCGCCACCACGGGATCCCGGTAGAATCGCTAAATATTCTGCATCGGCATCGAGTTCAAGTAACTGGCGCGCCGCCGCTTTATCGCTTCGCAACGGAATATCATCCGCTAAGGTATGACCCACAAAGGTACAAGGTACTTGATGCTTGTCATAAAAAGCTTTCTCAAATGGCAATAGCGACAACACCATATGGGTCGCCTTCGCGATTTTGAATATACGTTTTGGGCGCCATGCCCACACGGATGGGCTCACATAATGAACGGTTTTAATACCGCACGCTTTAAGTTTAAGCTCGAGGCCTATATTAAAATCCGGTGCATCTATACCAATAAAACAATCGGGCTTAAGCGCGGTGATCTCTTTAATCAAGGATGACCGCACTTTTAATAAGCGAGGTAGACGGGATAACACTTCAACGATTCCCATCACTGCGAGTTCTTCCATCGCAAACAGGGATTTGAAGCCTAGGGCTTCCATGCGGGGTCCACCGATACCGACAAAGCGCGCATCGGGATGGGTCTTTTGCAGCGCAGCCATTAAACCTGCACCTAAAATATCGCCTGAGAGTTCTCCGGCAACCATGGCAAACACTAATGGAGTTTTATTGCTCATAAACCAATCACGTCTCATGAATTAATGGCATTGGATGAAGAGGTAAACCGCACCTAAAATGCATCGTTCCAAGCCTACACTTATGTTAAGTTAATGATTCAATTAATGACTAAGCTCATTTATGGTCGAATGCATTGATGAATAAACACATTTTTAACGGCTACGTCTACCACAAAAAAGGCTTAAACCAATAATACAAAAGGGCATAAAAATGCCCTTTTGTTGTCATGTGGTCATCAAATTAGCGAATAATGCCGCGACTCGATGACTTTACAAACTCAAGCAGTAATTTGACTTGCTCATCGTTCTGCGCATCTTCAGCTAATGCTTCAATCGCTTCTTCTACCGTTAAACTGCTACGGTATAAGGTCTTATAAGCACGACGCACGGCTAACTGGCTTTCTTTAGAAAAACCGCGACGCTTCATACCCTCGCTATTTAAGCCGCGAGGCACTGTCGGTTGACCCGCTGCCATCACAAAGGGAGGCACATCCTGCAGTACTAAAGAACAACCAGCAGTAAATGCATGGGCACCAATATGCACAAACTGATGCACACCTGTCATACCGCCTAAAATCGCCCAGTCACCGACGTGCACGTGACCTGCAATAGATGCGTTATTCGCCATGATGACATTATCGCCGACCACACAGTCATGGGCGATATGCACATAGTTCATAAACAGGTTATTCGACCCAATACGGGTTTCACTGTTATCTTGAACTGTACCACGGTGAATGGTCACGTTTTCACGGATGACGTTATTGTCGCCAATGATCAGTCGTGTCGGCTCGCCAGCGTACTTTTTGTCTTGGCATTCTTCACCAACGGAGGCGAATTGAAAAATACGATTCCCTTTGCCGATAATCGTTGGGCCTTTGACCACCACATGGGAACTCAACCAACAATCATCACCAATTTCGACGCCCGCACCGATATAGGTCCAAGGGCCAATAGTGACGTTATTGCCAATTTTTGCATCGGGATGCACAAACGCTAATGTATCTATCACTGACTAATCTCTCTGCGGGCACACATGATTTCAGCGGAACAAACCACTTCACCATCCACTTTGGCCTCACCGTAGAAAACGCCAATCCCGCGGCGCTCTTTAATCATTTTGACATCAAAATGAATTTGATCTCCTGGCTCAACCACACGTCTAAAACGCGCATTATCGATACCAGCAAAGTAATACAACACACCCGGTGGTGGTACATCACTACTCATCGTTTTAAAGGCTAACAGGCCAGTTGCCTGTGCCATCGCTTCTAAAATAAGCACACCTGGCATCACAGGTTGTATCGGGAAATGTCCCTGAAAAAATGGCTCATTTATTGAAACGTTTTTGATCGCCTGCAGACTAACACCAGGAGTGTAATCAAGCACACGATCGATCAATAGGAATGGATATCTATGGGGTAGATATTTAAGTATTTCTTTAATATCCATAGTGTTCATTTGATTAGACACGAACCGAGTTCCTCAAATTGCCTTGGGGCAATTAATCTGGTGTTTTTAAATTTTTTTCCAACGTTTTAACACGCTGGAACAGTTCATCTAACTGACGGAAACGAACTGTATTTTTACGCCAAAGTTTATTGTCCATTGCCACGGTGGCAGAAGAGTATAAACCAGGCTCACGCATATTAGTGGTGATATTGGTAGCACCAGACACATGCACACCATCGGCTATGCTCAAATGACCTGCGATGGCACAGCTACCGCCAATAATACAGTATTTACCAATAGTGACACTGCCTGCGACAGTAGTACTGCCTGCAATAGCAGTATTTTCGCCGATTATATCGTTATGGGCAATTTGTACTTGGTTATCAATAATCACACCGTCGTGGATCTCTGTATGGCCTAATGCCCCACGATCTACCGTTGAATTAGCACCAATCTCAACCCGATCGCCAATACGCACGCCACCTGTCTGCGGAATTTTAATCCACTGACCACGTTCGTTAGCATAACCAAAACCATCTGAGCCTAATACGGCACCCGAATGGATAATACAATCCTGTCCTAAATGCACATCGTGATAGACGGTGACATTAGCCCACAAACGTGTTTTTGAGCCAATAACCACATCTTGTCCCAGCACAACACCGGCACCGATCTGCACATTTTCACCTAAAATGACGTTCGCACCAATCACAGCATTCGCGCCAATAGCGACACCTTCCCCTAAATGGGCTGAAGGATCAATTTGTGCCGAAGGATGGATACCCACCGCCGCTTTGGGTGTCGTGTCCAAATACTGAGCAACACGAGCAAAACCGACATATGGATCTTTTACAATTAACGCAGTACCTTGATAATCCTGCGCATCTTTAGCTGACAATAACACCGCACTCGCTTGAGTTGCCTCAAGCTGAGAGCGATATTTACTGTTGGCTAAAAAAGAGATCTGACCCGCCTTGGCATTTTCTAAGGTCGCCACACTATTAATAATTAGCGTTTCGTCGCCTTGGATATCACCGTCTAATAACAGGCATAGCTCTTTTAAAGTCACACTATTCATCTATTACTTGCCTTTGCTTAAGGCTTCAACCACTTTGCCACTGATGTCAGCGTTAGGCTTAACATAAATGACAGCACCACGTTGTAATACCAAATCATATTGGTCTTTTTCAGCGATAGTGTTGATGGCTTTTTGCACTTTAACTAACAGTTTATTTTGCTCTTCACCTTGGCGACGACGTAGGTCTTCATCCAATGCTTTGCCTTTTAACTGATATTCAGATTTTAGCGATTCCATTTTACGAACCAGCTCTGTTTTTTGTGCATCGTTCATTAACGCACCGTCACGTTGCTGCTTCTCCATCAGAGAACGCATTTCTTCTTGCATTTTTTGGACATCAGCTACGCGATCACCAAACTCTTTCTTCAGAGATTGAGAGATCTGTTCACGTTGTGGGAGCTGTTCAAACACAGCGCCCATATCCACTACGGCAATTTTCTCAGCATGTGCCACTAACGGCGCGCCTAACAAAACTAACGTCATCAGCGCGCAATTTACCATCTTGTTCAAAATAAACTCCTTGTTACCTTGTTATTGTCAGCAAAACTTGCCGAGTGTATGCCTTTTAAAAAGTTTTGCCAATATTGAAAGAGAAGATCTCCGTTTGGTCACCTTCATATTCTTTAAGCGGCCACGCCAAGCTAAACACCATAGGTCCCATAGGTGATAACCATTGCACACTCAGGCCCCAAGAGGCGCGCAGGCGTGCTGGATCACTATAGTCTTGTAACTTAGCAAACTCGTCCGCCGGAAGTGTTTGATATGACTCGTAATCAAACTCAGTATCCCAGACGTTACCCGCATCGACGAAGAAGCTAGTACGAACTGAGTTAGTGTAAGCCTCATCCAAAAATGGGGTTGGTACAATCAACTCCATACTTGCCGTTGCAAGGGCATTACCACCGATAGAGCGGCCAGAACTGACTTGGATACTATTAGGATCGCCAGGCAAGCTACAGCCATCGCCCGATGGATCCGGTGCACACGGCTCACTACCTCGATAGAGATAGAATGAACGTGGACCTACAGAGTTCGACTTAAAGCCACGTAGCGAACTACTACCACCTGAGTAATAGTTTTCCCAGAAAGGTAAAATTTGGTCATTATCATTAAATTGACCATAACCGTTACCATAACCTAATCGACCACGGGCCAAGAGCACAACGCTCTGACTGCGGTTAACAGGGAAATAGTAGTTAGTGTCAAAGTCTGTCTTAAAATACTGTAAATCAGACCCTGGCGAAGTCATTTTGCCGTTCAGACGCTGAGAAGATCCGTCTGTTGGGAAAGTGCCACGGTTCAAGGTGCTACGATACCAGCCCAGGCTGAGTTCAAAGTTATCGAAACTTAAGTCCGCGTTTGGATCGTCATCACGATAGATGTTATAGAAACGCAGCGCCTGCTCATAAGCTGAGATCTCAGAAATCGTGTTGTGACGATAGCCAATACCACCATTGATACGGTTGTATTCGTTAATCGGGAAACCCGAGTTAAGCGCCACACCATACGAACTGTTTTTATAGCGTTCTAAGTTAGCTTCATTGGCGTCAAACTCACTCCAATAAACGCTCCCGCCTAAACTCACACCGTCTTTTGTCCAGTACGGATCGGTATAGGATAAGTTAACGTTTTTAGAGTACTTGTTGGTGCTCAAGCTGATACCCGCTTGGTTACCTGTGCCTAAGAAGTTATTTTGCTGCACACCAAACTGCAAGCTCAGGCCTGATTCAGTACCATAACCAACACCCGCGTTGAATGAGCCCGACGGCTGCTCTTTCACTTTAACCGCAACATCGACTAAATCATCGGTACCTGGCACTTGAATGGTTTCAGTGTCAACGGTTTCGAAGAAGCCCAAACGGTTAAGACGCGCTTTAGATTGCTCAACTTGCGCAGAGTTTAACCAAGCCCCTTCCATCTGACGCAGCTCACGGCGCATCACTTCATCTTTAGTCACTGTGTTACCAGTGAAGTTAATCGCCCGTACGTAAACACGTTTACCCGGTTTAACATTGATGTTTAAGGTGACTTCTTTAGTCTTATCATCAATTTCAGGGTAGGTTTTCACTTCAGGGTAAGCATAACCGAAGCGGCCTAGATACTTGCTGTACATTTCTTCGGTGAAAGTCACATCACCGCCGTTGTACATATCACCCGCTTTGATTGGCAGAATTGATTTCATCAACTCTTCACGGCCCATCAAATCCCCCGTCAGGTTTACTTCTTTAACTTTATATTTCTCACCTTCATCTACGTTGATGGTGATATATAAACCTTTACGGTCAGGCGTCATAGCCACTTGAGTCGAGGTGACTTCGAAGCGGATATAACCTTTATTGTGATAATAGGTTTTGATGGTCTCGAGATCGGCCTGCAGCTTTTGCTTCTGATAACGGCGTTCGCCGAACAGATCCCACCAAGCTACATAATCTTTAAGTTCCAGCATGCCAATCAACTCAGCATCGGTGAACTCATGATTACCGACCACGTTAATTTGGCGGATTTCGGCCGCTAAACCTTCGGTAAACTTAAATTTCAGCTCAACCCGATTACGGGGTAAGTTAATCACTTGGGCTTCCACTTTCGCGCCGTATTTACCCACGCCGTAGTAGAAATCCTGCAGACCCTTTTCAATACCGGTCAACATAGTGCGATCGAGCGACTCACCGACTTTAACGCCAGAACCGTCCAGACTTTCCTGTAACTGTTCGTCTTTAATGTCTTTGTTGCCATCGAATGTCACGGCACTAATAGTTGGACGTTCAGTGACTTTCACCACTAATACACCGCCATCTCGGCTCACGGAGACATTTTCAAAGTTAGTCGATGCATACAAGCTTTTAATCGCTTGCTGGATTCTTAACTGGTCAACAGTGTCACCTACTTTTACTGGTAAGCTTAACAAGGCAGCACCGAGTGCAACTCGTTGCAAACCTTCAACTTGGATGTCGGTCACTTCAAACGGTTGGAAAGTATCTGCCAACACAGTCCCTGAAAACGACGCACCGACGAATAACATCGAGGCAAAAAGTTTATTCAATCTCATAGAGCACTTCTAATTATTAGTCTGTCCTTGCTCAGAGTCGGGCAAAATCATTGAAAAGCGCAACGCTCATCAACATCAGCAGTATTGCTGCCCCAAATCTGAATCCTATTTCCTGCACCTTTTCAGGTACAGGTTTACCAGTTATTACTTCAATAAAGTAATACAGCAGGTGTCCCCCATCGAGCACAGGTAAAGGCAGCAAGTTAATGATGCCTAAATTGACGCTGATGAGCGCGAGGAACCCGAGAAAATAGACCAAGCCATAGTTTGCACTACTGCCCGCACCCTGTGCGATCGAAATGGGTCCACTCAGGTTTTTCACCGACACATCGCCGGTAAATAATTTGCCAATCATCTTAAAGCTCACAGCAACAAGTTGCCATGTTTTATCCGCTGCTATACCGAAAGAATCGATTGGTCCATATTCAAGTTGTAAACGCATATTGTCTGGCCATTGTGCTTGGGTCGGGCTCACTCCGAGCATACCTATCTCTTGGCCATCGGCATTTTTACTGCTTAAGGGTGTCACTGCCACATTAAACTGTTCGCCATTGCGACGCACAGTTAAACTCACAGGCACATTGGCAGAATGTTGAATAATGTCAACAAAAGCCTGCCAATCGGTATAATTTTTACCATTTATTGCGACTAAGGTGTCACCGACTTTTAGCTCACTATTCGCAGCGGCACTGTCAGGACTAATCGCAGCAATGATGGGGACGATTTCGGGACGATAAATCCCTAACCCTAATGCCGTAATCGGGGATTCTTTTTCAGGATCAAAATGCCAATTACGCGTATCTAAGGTGTAAGACCGCGCACTAGAATCCAAACCTTGCAAACCATTCAATGGCGTTAGCGATACACTCAGACTTTCATCACCTATGTGGCCGACTAAAGCTAAATTCACTTCTTCCCAGTTACGCACAGCCTGACCGGAAATGGCCGTTATTTGCATTGGCTCTGTGATTTGAATTTGCGCAGCAGCAGTCCCGGGTGTCGTCGAGGTGATCACAGGCTTAAGTGATGGCACACCAATCAGATACATAAAATACAGGGCAACGATGGCAAAAATAAAGTTAGCAATTGGACCTGCGGCCACAATCGCAATACGTTGCCATACGGTTTTACGATTGAACGCTTGATCTTTTAATTCATCGGGAACGTCTTCAACACGCTCATCGAGCATTTTGACATAGCCGCCAAGGGGGATCATGGCTAATACATATTCAGTGCCGTCTTTACCAACACGGCGCCAAATAGCCTTACCAAAACCAATGGAGAAACGTTCGACTTTCACGCCACAACGTCGCGCGATATAGAAATGGCCGTATTCGTGGGCAGTAATTAACAGACCCAGTGCAACGATGAAAGAACCTAAGTTCCATAAAAAATCTAACATCCCACTCCTTACGTTATAAATTTAATCACTCAGCTATTGCTAAGCGATGCTTGCTAATGTCTCACGCGCATAGACGCGGGTTTGCGCATCTAAGGCTAAAATATCTTCTATGCTGCCCATAGGACGTTTAGGCACAGTGACTAAACAAGCCTCATTCACTTTTGCAATTTGCGTAAAACCAATTTGCCCCTGCAAGAATGCTTCAACAGCGACCTCATTGGCAGCGTTTAATACGGTTGTTGCCTCTTGGCCTTGGGCACACGCCTCCATAGCCAAAGCCAAACAGGGGAAACGTTCAAAATCAGGTTCATAAAAGCTTAACTGTCCGACTTTGAAAAAATCTAAAGGTTCAACGCCCGAATGAATTCTTTGCGGATAAGCCATGCAATGGGCAATAGGCGTACGCATATCTGGGTTACCCATTTGGGCGATAACCGAACCATCAAGGTACTGCACCATAGAGTGGATCACGCTTTGCGGATGAATAACCACTTTAAGTTGCTCAGCCTGAGTGTTAAACAACCACCGCGCCTCAATGAACTCTAACCCCTTATTCATCATAGTGGCGGAGTCGACAGAGATTTTAGGTCCCATGGACCAATTAGGGTGTTTACAGGCTTGGGCAGGCGTCATGGCCGCAAGTGTCGCAAGATCCGACCGCAGGAAAGGTCCGCCAGAACCGGTTAACAAAATATGGGATATACCCGACGCAGCTAAATCGCAACGGCCGAGGTTAGCCTGCACTTCTAGGGGTAAACATTGAAAGATAGCATTATGCTCACTGTCCACGGGCAAGAGCACAGCACCAGAGCGCTTAGTCGCCTCAATAAACAACTCACCCGACATGACTAAAGCTTCTTTATTGGCCAGTAATACTCGCTTTCCCGCCTTCACGGCTTCAAGGGTTGGTACTAGCCCTGCCGCCCCGACAATCGCTGCCATTACCGTATCCACTTCGGCAGCCGTCACTAAACCGAGTAAATCGTTCATGCCAGTAGTGACTTGGATATTGAGCGCAGCGGGTAAAACGGCGCGTAACTGTTTCGCAGCCTCTTCATCCACCATATGCGCGACTTTCGGTTTATGGGCTACACACAAAGCCAGCATCTTATCAACGCTCGCATTGGCCACCAATCCATAGATGCTATAAGCCAATGGATTAGCCGAAATCACGCTTAAGGTACTAGCACCAATTGAACCGGTAGCACCCAAAATCACCATATTTTGCATAGCGTTACATCCAGAATGCAATGTAGATCAGGGTAAACACCGGCAAGGCTGCAGTCAGGCTGTCGATGCGGTCGAGCACGCCGCCGTGACCGGGCAAAATAGTGCCAGAATCTTTAATACAGGCCGCACGCTTAAACATACTCTCAGATAAATCGCCCAGCGCCGACACTAAAGCAACAAATAAGGTCACTGCCACAACTAAACCCAGTTCTTGCTCTGGCGAATAATACATAACACCTGCAACCACGAGCATAGTCGTCACTAAACCACCAACTAGGCCTTCCAAGGTTTTAGCAGGGCTCACTGCAGGCATCAGTTTCGTTTTACCTATCGCTTTACCGACGAAGTAAGCCCCAGAATCCGCGGCCCACACAATCAACATCACTAACAGTACTAACACTGGGCCGTAATAGGGTGAAGTTTGTGAGCTAATGGATTTGAGCGCGATAAGAGCAACAAAGCAAGGCACTAAGGTTAACTGTCCAAACATGGACTTAAACATAGGATTCTTTTGCCAGAACTTAGCGCTTTTAGGATAAGTTACCACTAATAATAGTGATGCTAACCACCAGAATGCGCCTATATAAAGAATGGCCAAATAAATAGGATGTAACTGATGGCTTAACCAAACTGCATCAATTGGCACAATCAGATTAATTGCCACCAATAGGATGCCTACTGTGAACGTAAAGCTCCACTGGGTGACATCACACTGATTATCGATAATTCTTCCCCATTCCTTTGCTGCAATAAGGAAGACGGCAACTAAGGCCCAGGCGAAGTAGCTGGCAGGGAGCAAAAATATCGCCCCTAAAACTAATGGAACTAACCAAGTTGCTGTTATTATTCGTTGTTTTAGCAAAAAAAATCCCTCATGAGGTTTTACAATGCACGCATCTCATCAATCTGACTTCCAGTCAGACCAAAACGGCGCTGGCGACTTGCAAAAATGGCTATCGCTTCATGAAAAGCCTGTTCATCGAAATCAGGCCAAAGGGTGTCGGTAAACACCAATTCTGCATAGGCCGCCTGCCACAGCACAAAATTGCTGATGCGACAGTCCCCGCCCGTGCGGATCATTAAATCAACTTCACTCTGATTTTGCATGCACAAATGTGCACTTAAGGCTTCTTCGGTGAACTGACTGCTGGTCATTTCGCCAGTTTCGACCTTTTCCGCTAATTTTTGTGCTGCTTGAAGTATGTCCCAACGGCCACCATAGTTAGCCGCAACATTCAGAACCAAGCCAGTATTGCGAGATGTCTTCTCTTGGGCAGCAGCAATTTGCTTCTGTAATCGCGCCGAAAAGCGGCTGATATCGCCAATAATGTTGAGCTTAACCTGATTCTTATCCAGCAATTTAATTTCGCGCTGTAATACGGTAAAAAACAACTCCATCAGCAAGCTGACTTCTTTATCGGGTCTACGCCAATTCTCGCTAGAAAATGCGAATAAGGTTAGCGATTCAATGCCTAATTGGCTTGCCGTGCTTACGGCTCTTCTAACGGCCTTAACACCAGCCTTATGTCCCATCACTCGAGGTTTACCTTGGGTTTGTGCCCAACGCCCATTGCCATCCATGATAATAGCAACATGCTTAGGTAACGACTGTTTCACGAGTTCGGGTAATTGTCCCGGCAAGGTCGTTTGAGTGTATAAATCACTCTCACTCGTCCTAGGGTGCGGATCAAGTTCCACTGTGGATGACATCTAATACAGCCCTTTAAAATAGACAAACGCCGTGTAGTATACCCCTACACGGCGCATCAACTCTAGCTTATCGAACTGAGATTAGACTTCCATCAACTCAATTTCTTTGGCCGCTAAAATCTCATCGACCTTTTTAATGTGAGCATCGGTGAACTTTTGCACTTCTTCTTCACTGCGACGCACATCATCTTCAGTACAAGCTTTAGCTTTTTCAAGCTTTTTCACTTCAGAAATAGCATCACGACGCACGTTACGGATAGCAATACGACCGTTTTCAGCTTCGTTACGCACCACTTTGATGAAGTCTTTACGACGTTCTTCAGTCAGCGCGGGTAATGGAATACGTAATGTCGCGCCAGCTGACATAGGGTTCAGACCTAGATCAGAGCTCATAATAGCCTTTTCAACGGCTTGGATAGCACTACGGTCAAACACAGTCACAGACAGAGTGCGTGAATCTTCAACGCCCACGTTAGCCACTTGGTTTAGTGGCGTCATAGTGCCGTAGTAAGAGACTTGAATGGAATCCAGCAGGCTTGGGTGGGCACGACCGGTACGCACTTTTGCCATTTGGTTTTTAGTCGCGTCAACGCATTTACCCATACGCTCTTGCGCATCTTTCTTAATGTTCTCAATCACGTTAAATGTCCTTCTTGGTCATTAAATAACTTTTTTCGCTCTGATCAGCGTGCCTTCTTCTTCACCCATGATAACGCGGCGTAGAGCGCCAGGTTTATTCATGTTGAAGACTAAAATAGGCATGTCGTGATCACGCGCCATAGTAAAGGCGGCTAAGTCCATTACTTTTAATTCTTTTTCCAGAATTTCCGCATAAGTCACTTCATCATACTTAACGGCATCAGGGTTCTTCATTGGGTCTTCGGAGTATACACCGTCGACTTTAGTGCCTTTCAATACGACTTCAGCTTCGATTTCAATGCCGCGTAAACAGGCCGCAGAATCGGTCGTGCAGAAAGGATTACCTGTACCGGCAGCAAAAATAACCACTCGGCCAGATTTTAGCAAGCTGATCGCTTCAGCCCAATTGTAATCATCACACACACCCTTTAACGGGATAGCTGACATCAGACGAGCATTAACATAGGCACGGTGCAGGGCGTCTCGCATTGCCAAGCCGTTCATAACCGTTGCCAGCATACCCATGTGATCGCCCACCACACGGTTCATGCCTGCTTTTGCTAGGCCTTCACCGCGAAACAGATTACCACCACCAATAACCACACCCACCTGAATACCCAGCTCAACCAGCTCTTTCACTTCCTGAGCCATGCGATCTAATACTTTAGGGTCGATGCCGAAGCCTTCGTCGCCCATCAGTGCTTCGCCACTTAATTTAAGAAGAATGCGTCTAAATGCGGGTTTTGGATTGGTGCTCATAATTTTTATCCTGGTCATAACAAGACCGCAGCTATTGCCGCGGTCTTGGGGGTATTTAGCGTTGGCGATTAAGCCTTTTTAGAAGCAGCGATTTGAGCAGCAACTTCAGCCGCGAAATCTTCTTCTTTCTTCTCAATACCTTCACCCACTTCTAAACGAATGAAGTTAGTGACTTTAGCGCCTTTCTCTTTCAGAATTTCGCCAACAGTTTTCTTTGGTTCCATGATGTAAGCTTGACCAGTCAGAGAGATCTCACCGGTGAACTTCTTCATACGACCAAGAACCATCTTCTCAGCGATCTCTGCCGATTTGCCTTCGTTCATTGACATTTCGATTTGCAGAGCTTGTTCTCTTGCAACGATTTCTGCAGGAACATCTTCTGGGTTCACGTATTCAGGCTTAGAAGCAGCAACGTGCATTGCGATGTGCTTTAAGGTTTCTTCGTCAGCTTCACCGGCAACAACAACGCCAATGCGCTCACCGTGACGGTATGAAGATAGGTTTGCACCATCGATGTACTCAACACGACGAATGTTGATGTTTTCACCGATTTTAGTTACCAATGCAACGCGTGCATCTTCGAACTGTGCTTTTAAATCTTCAAGAGTCACTTTAGATGCAGCAGCGGCATCTAATACTGCGTTCGCGAATGCTAAGAAGTTTGAATCTTTAGCAACGAAGTCAGTTTGACAGTTAACTTCTAATAGCGCAGCGAAACCTTCGCCATTCTTGATCAGAATTGTACCGTCAGCAGCGATGTTACCTGCTTTTTTAGCCGCTTTAGCAGCGCCAGACTTACGCATGTTGTCAATTGCTAACTCCATATCGCCGTTAGCTTCTGTCAGAGCGTTTTTACAATCCATCATGCCTGCGCCAGTACGGTCGCGCAGTTCTTTAACTTGGGCAGCAGTAATTGCCATTGTTAAATCCTCTATAAAAAATCGACTAATTTGCAGATATAAAACAGGGGCCGAATGGCCCCTGTTAACCAATCAAAAATCTTGGTTAATAAGGGTGATGATAATCATCCCGCCTTATTATTATTCGGCTTCTACGAAACCGTCTTGCTCAGCTTGAACAGCCAAATCTTGACCACGGCCAGCTTTTGCAGCAGCAGCAACAGAAGAAGTGTACAGGCGGATAGCACGCATAGCGTCGTCGTTACCAGGAACGATGTAGTTAACACCATCTGGCGCAGAGTTAGTATCAACAACTGCAACAACAGGGATACCCAGGTTGTTAGCTTCTTTAATAGCGATATGCTCATGGTCAGCACCAATGACGAATAATACGTCTGGCAGGCCGCCCATGTTTTTAATACCACCTAAAGATTTTTCCAGCTTTTCAAGCTCACGAGTACGCATCAGCGCTTCTTTCTTGGTCAGCTTGTCGAAAGTACCGTCTACTGATTGGCTTTCCAGTTCTTTCAGACGTTTGATTGACTGGCGAACTGTTTTCCAGTTAGTCAGCATACCGCCTAACCAGCGGTGATCAACATAGTACTGGTCACAAGACAGAGCAGCTTCTTTGATCGCTTCGCCAGCAGCACGTTTAGTACCAACGAATAATACTTTACCTTTCTTTGAAGCTACGTTGCTGATGAAAGCTAGCGCTTCATTGAACATTGGCACAGTATGCTCAAGGTTGATGATGTGAACACCGTTGCGAGCACCGAAAATGAATGGCTTCATTTTTGGGTTCCAGTAACGGGTTTGGTGACCGAAGTGGACACCGGCCTGAAGCATATCGCGCATTGAAACTGTAGTCATTTCTATTACCTTAAAATTTAGGGGGTTAGACCTCCACGTATCCCATGTCTTCGACCCCTTATATAACAACTTAGGGCACCCCGAAGAATGTGTCGACACGTGTGTGATTTAGTATTTAGACAAATAGCCATGTATAATGGCCGCCATCTTTAGTCTTGCAAGTATCAAAGCAGCGTAAAAGCTGGCTTAGACAATTCATCAAGACTTAAACATAACGGCGCGCTTTATACCATAAATAGCCCTAAAGCACAAATTTTTGCATTAGGTTGCGTGGCCAACAGACATTAAAGACACAAGAGAAAACGCAATGAGTATAGTCATCAAGACCGCTGAAGAAATTGAAAAAATGCGTGCTGCGGGCAAACTAGCCGCACAGGTATTAGAAATGATCGCGCCGCATGTTAAACCGGGCGTGACCACCAATGAGCTCAATGACCTCTGCGCCAAATATACCGAAGAGCAAGGTGCGATTTCGGCGCCGCTTAACTACCATGGTTTTCCTAAATCCATTTGTACTTCTGTAAACCATGTGATTTGCCACGGCATTCCAAACGACAACCCACCATTGAAAGAAGGCGATATCCTCAATATCGACATCACAGTGATTAAAGACGGTTATCACGGCGATACCTCGATGATGTTTTTAATCGGTGAAGTGAGCGCGAAGGACAAACGTCTGTGCCGCATCGCGCAAGAAAGCCTGTATTTAGCTATTCGTAAGGTGCGTCCAGGTTTAAAACTGGGTGAAATCGGCAATACTATCGAAAAATTCATCAAAGCAAGTAAAACAGGCCTTGAGAAATATTCCATCGTGCAAGATTATTGTGGCCACGGTATTGGCTCGGGTTTCCATGAAGAACCTCAGGTTATGCATTACCGTAACGGCGATAACACAGTATTACGCCCAGGCATGTGTTTCACCATTGAACCTATGATCAATGCCGGTCGCCACACGACCATACTCGATCGCGATGATAAGTGGACGGTAACGACCTCCGATGGTAAAAATTCAGCCCAGTGGGAACATACCTTACTGGTGACTGAAAAAGGGGTTGAAGTACTTACCCTGCGTGAGGATGAGGATTTCCCACGTATCATCAATCACGAGCGATAGGCCACACTAACAAGCATAAAAACAAGGGACTCGATGAATATAGCTCTGCTCGCTAAACAATCATTAATCGAACAGAATCAGATTCTTTTGGCCAGTTTTAAGGCTAAAACCCCGATTGAAGAGCTCGTCACGCAGCGCTGTCAATTTGTCGATGCCCTTGTCAAGCAAGCTTGGGAACAGCACGGTCTAAGGGAATATGATATTGCCCTGATTGCCGTGGGGGGCTATGGCCGTGGGGAGCTGCATCCCCACTCAGATGTCGACTTGCTGTTCCTGTTTAATGATATCTTGTCACCCGCCGCCGAAGCGGCACTCAGTCAGTTTATTGCCTTTCTGTGGGATGCCAATCTGGAAATCGGCCACAGTGTCCGTACGTTAAACGACACGATTATCCTCGGCCGTGAAGACATCACCATAGCCACTAACCTGTTAGAGGCACGATTACTTGAAGGACCCGAATTTTTATTCGATCAACTTTATGATGCGATTCGTCAGAGTGACTTTTGGACTTCAAGCGATTTTTTTATCGCAAAACGGGATGAGCAAAATGCTCGCCATGCCAGAGCCAGTGCCTTCGATTTAGAACCCAATATCAAGAGTTGTCCCGGTGGTCTTAGGGATATTCAAACCATTGCTTGGGTAGCCATGCGTCACTTTGGCGCCGCTCGCCTCGAAGAATTAGTCCAATACGACTTTTTAGAGCCTGGTGAACTAGAAGAGCTGCTCGAATGCCAGCACTTTTTGTGGAAGATACGCTTTGCCCTGCACATGGTGGTCGGTCGCGATGAAAATCGCTTACTCTTTGATGTACAACGCCAAGTTGCCGAACTTATGGGGTATGAAGACGCCACCCAGCTTGCTGTTGAGCAAATGATGAAACGTTACTATCGCACGGTACGCCGAGTGATGGAGCTAAACGAAATGTTGCTGCAGCTGTTTAAACGGGCAACACTGGGCCACACAAAAGCTTTAGAAATTCAATCGATAGATAAACACTACCAGCGCCGCGGCACTTTTATTGAAGCGCTAAGCGATGATCTGTTCGATAGCGGCGAAGAAATTGTCCGGCTGTTTTTGTTAGTCGCTAAAAACTCCAACATCAAAGGTATTTACGCACCAACGCTGCGTTCGCTGCGCCGAGCAAGACGCGCCCAACCGCAAGCCTTGCAAGAAAACCCGCTTTGTCGCCAAGCCTTTATGGAAATTCTGCGCCACCCTCGCGGCATTGTTGCTTTGTCTTTAATGCATAAACACGGTGTGTTATCGGCCTATTTACCCGCATGGCGAAATATTGAAGGCCAGATGCAGTTCGACCTGTTCCACGCCTATACGGTCGATGAACACACCCACAGATTACTGCTCAATATCGAGCGTTTTTCCCAAGCCGAACAAAAGGAAGAATTTCCCTTAGGCTCGATTCTCATCAACCAACTGCCTAAAAAAGGTTTACTCGTATTAGGCGCTATCTTCCACGATATCGCCAAAGGCCGCGGTGGCGATCACAGTAAACTAGGCTCAAGCGATGCCCTCGCCTTTTGTAAGCTGCATGGATTAAATGATCACGATGGTCGTTTAGTCGCTTGGCTGGTTGAGAATCACTTGGTGATGTCTGTCACCGCACAGCGCCGTGATATTTCCGATCCCGATGTGGTGGCCGACTTTGCCAATAAAGTCCGCGATGCCGTGCATTTAAGTTATCTGTATTGCTTAACGGTCGCTGATATCTGCGCCACCAACGAAAAAACCTGGAACAACTGGAAAGGCTCACTGCTGCGCGATTTGTACTTTTCGACCCAAAGAGTGCTCGCCCGCGGTAAAGAAAAACCCGTCGATATTCGTGCCAGAGTGCGTGAATACCAAGCCAAGGCAAAAAAAGAGCTGCTGCGCCGCGGATTGAAAGAGAAAGATCTCGATGCCCTGTGGCAACGTTTTAAGGCAGATTACTTTTTACGCCACCAGCCAAATCAAGTCGCGTGGCACGCCGAAGCGATTTTAAAGCACAAACAACAGGATGAGCCTTTAGTCTTAGTGTCCAAACACACCACCCGTGGTGGTACTGAGCTATTTGTCTATTGCCAAGACAGACCTAAATTGTTCGCAACTGTGATGGCGGTACTCGACAATAAAAATATCAACGTCCATGATGCCAACATCATGACGTCAAAAGATAATTATGCCCTCGATACCTTTGTGATCTTAGAGCAGGATGGTGAGCCCGTTAGCCAGCTTTCACGCATCCAAAGTATCCGTAAGGCGCTTGAGAAAGCCCTGTCGAGCGACAGTCCAAAACTGCCGCGCTTTAGAAAACTATCGCGCAAGATGAAACCTTTTAATGTGCCGACACAAGTGAGTTTCCTCGAAAGCAGTCGTCATGGTACAAGTATGATGGAGCTTATCGCCTTAGATTCTCCAGGATTACTGGCAAAAGTCGGGGATATCTTTTACCGTTGCAACACAACATTACTTGCGGCCAAAATCACCACCATTGGTGAGCGAGCCGAAGACTTTTTTATGCTGCAGACCAATGACGGCTTGCAACTTAACGAAACCCAAGAGAATACCCTCAGGGACGCTTTAATCAGTGCCCTGAGTGCAAAGAATATCGAATCAGTTAATTAACGAGACCAGTGGGAGAAGTAAATGGAGGCTTTACGCCAACGTATTGAGGCGGCTTTTGAAGCGCGCGCAGACATCACACCAAGCACAGTTGACGCCGGTGTGCGCAGCGATGTGCAAAATGTCATCAATATGCTCGATAAAGGTGAAGTCCGTGTCGCCGAGAAAATCGACGGACAATGGCATGTGCACCAATGGCTGAAAAAGGCGGTATTACTGTCCTTCCGTATTTTCGATAACGTGGTTATCGATGGCGCCGAAACCAAATACTTCGACAAAGTGCCGTTAAAATTTGCCGAATATGATGAAGCCCGCTTTAAAGCGGAAGCCATTCGTGTAGTACCTTCGGCTACAGTACGTAAAGGCTCATTTATCGGTAAAAATACCGTGTTGATGCCATCCTATGTGAACTTAGGTGCCTATGTTGATGAAGGCACTATGGTTGACACTTGGGCAACGGTTGGCTCATGCGCACAAATCGGTAAAAACGTGCATTTATCTGGCGGCGTAGGTATTGGTGGCGTACTTGAGCCATTGCAAGCGGGCCCGACCATCATCGAAGATAACTGCTTTATCGGTGCACGTTCTGAGATTGTTGAAGGCGTTGTGGTTGAAGAAGGCTCAGTGATTTCCATGGGCGTGTATATCGGCCAAAGCACTCGAATTTACGATCGCGAAACTGGCGAAGTGCATTACGGTCGTGTACCAGCAGGCTCTGTTGTTGTTTCTGGCAACCTGCCATCAGCCTGTGGCAAATACAGCCTCTATGCCGCTATTATCGTTAAGAAAGTCGATGCAAAAACCCGCAGTAAAGTGGGTATCAACGAATTACTGCGTATTGTTGATTAACAGTCACTGCATTTGTTCGATAACATGAGTTCCATAAAAAGATGCCTAAGGGCATCTTTTTTATTATCAGAACTATTTAACCTACGATTAAGCGATTACTGCCCAGCTTTATAATAACTATCTAATAAAGCAATTAAATCAAACGCTCTACTTCACGAAATGCATTTCTCGTCATGGCAATGGCCCGCCAGCCGATAATCCCCAATGGCTGCTGCGCTTTGTTCACCACCACAAGATATTCTGAATCCAAAAGATTCAACTGCAATAAGGCATCCTCCGATGTGGCCACCTCACTGATAATAGGCACTGAATGCTGCATGATCTGATGGGCTTTTTTATGTAAAGATGCCCTATCCTGTTCACGCTCAGCCGCAGTGCCAAGTAATGGGCTAAACCAATGTTCCAGTAAGCGGCTGGTGATCACCCCAAGTATCTTATGTTGCTCATCCAATACCACGGCCACCTTAGCATGGGCAGTCGTAAGTAAACGCTTAATATCAACTAACTCATGGTCGAGTGAAATCGTGACTAAAGGTTCAAGCGGCGCAGCACCAATATGATCGCTAATACTCAACTCTCGATTAATCAAAATCGCTAAACAAGTTTCGACTATCTCAGGGTCAAAAAGTGTCCCTTTACCCGCACGCAGCACTTCAGTCATTTTCTCCAGCCCTAACGATGGGCGATAAGGCCTGTGGGACAATATCGAATCGGCAACATCGGCGACGGCAATAATTTTCGCTTCATATAAAATGGCCTTATCCTTTAAGCCCGCGGGATAACCTGAGCCATCGAGCCGCTCATGATGCTGTAAAATCATCTCTTTAATGGGCCAAGGAAACTCCACATCTTCAATAATTTCAGCACCATGGAGCGGATGGGTCTGTATTAATGCGTATTCTTCTTTTGAAAGTTTTGACGGTTTTGTCAAAATCTGTGATGGAATCGCTAACTTACCAATATCATGAACTAAGGCACCAATCTTCAGCCCTTCTAAACGCAGCGGGTCTAAACCTAATTTCTCACCAATCAAATAACTTAATTGCGCCACCGACTTTTGATGCCCTGCGGTATAGGCATCTTTCAGTTCTAATGCCTCAGAAATAGCACTAATAAGCTGGGTTAACGATTGAGATAATTGCTCTTTTTGCGCTTTAATGATTTTGGACTGGCGGGATACTGCGCGTAATGTGCGTGGTAGTTCAATGCTGTGCCATAAAATGCTGGCAAAAGTCAGTAATGATCTCGCATCATTACGACTATAAGGCTCGTTACGGTCGACCACGCACAGCATGCCCACTAAGCGACTGCGAAATAAAATCGGCACCGCCAAGTAACGCCCTCCAAGTAGCAGTTTATCTAAGGGCAAATCCCCTAAGCGCCTTTGGGAGTCGGTTTGATTTTGGATGATCGGCTTATAATCTCGCACACATTCGAGCCATACGCGGCTTTCAAGTTCTGACACTTGGGTATTATCTTCAACAAAATCGGCTTGATTAGCCTCTGCGTGGGGATACTCAGAACGCGCGGCGAGTGTGAGTGTTTTTAACTTTTCGTTATGCAACAGAATAAAGCCATATCGACTGCCAGTGAGCGACATCGCCTTAGAAACTGCGACTTTAAATACTTCTTCTTGGGAGGATTTAATCACATCTTCAATGTGTTGCAGCCAAGCATCGCTGGCTTGAATCGCTCGACGATAATCCGAGTGCAACTCCTTCATCTGCGGATCTTCAAAATTGATGTCGGATAGAATCAAGTACCATCCCATTTCAGGCAAAGAATGCAGCGCGAGATGCACACGTATGCCGCGATGATCTTGTAATTGAAAACCTATTTCTTGGCCGCGTCGCCTCACGATATCGGCGCATAGTTCAGCATTAAAAGCACTAAACAATTGGCTAATCGGTTGATTAATGATTTGCGCCGCAGAGCGTTTGCAACGGCTATAAAAGGCTTGGCTCATCCGTAGCACACAAAACTGCTCATCTAGCTGTGCCCAAGATAAATTCAAACTATCGGGCAAGTCTTTCATTCCAACGATAAGGCTTTGACGAGTTGACATCCAGCACTCCGACCTGTAATTCGAGCATGGGTAATACACTATACCGCTATGTTCACCCCAATGTGAGCACTATAAAATCTCCAATAAACATAATGATAGCTGATTTCATGACAGACACGGGTTAAAATAAACGCCGCTGAATGTCATGCCATTGCCACGACTCACCTACATCTTAGAAAACGATCGTTTTATTGCCGTACACGACCACTTGTTCGTTGAGCACTAATTGCAGCGCTTTACTCAATACACTCTTTTCAACATCGCGCCCAGCTCGCGCCATTTCTAAGGCACTATAACTGTGGTCGACGGGAATCACGTCTTGCTTGATGATCGGCCCTTCATCGAGGCAATTATTCACAAAATGCGCCGTCGCACCGATAATTTTCACCCCGCGCTCCCAGGCTTGGCGATAGGGTGCTGCGCCGATAAAAGCAGGTAAAAAAGAATGATGGATGTTGATGATGCGATTAGGATATTGCGCCACAAAATCTGGAGTTAGCACCCGCATGTACTTAGCCAACACCAGATAATCTGGCTCATATTGTGATACTGCGGCCAACAGTGCTTGCTCGTGTTGAATTCGGTCTAAGCCTTCGTGACTCACCAGATGAAAAGGGATGTTAAACTTCTCTGCCAATTCACGTAGTGCATCATGGTTACCCACCACAGCGGCAATCTCGACACTTAAACCACCATAATAGGCTTTCATTAACAAATCGCCTAAACAGTGCGCTTCCTTTGTAACTAACACCACAATGCGTTTTTTACCCGCGCTAACTAACGTCATATGATTTTGCGTAGGCAGTACGTCACGCAGATCTTGCAATAACTGTTCGCTGTTAAAAATGCCCTCTAACTCAGTTCGCATAAAGAAACGCCCTTGGGCATTATCCACAAACTCACTGTTTTTGATGATATTCAGTTTATGAGTAAAACAAACACTGGTGATTTTAGCGATGAGGCCTTGGGCATCAGCGCAATCCGTCAGTAAGATTTTACGTTCTATGGATGGCGAAGTATTACCGCGAGTTTCAGTCATTTGTTGCAAAGTTGGCTCTCCTATATAGTCCCTACATCGAGTTTGCCATAGCAAATCATGCTGAACAGTATGAAAACCCTATAATGCGAAAATAAAAATGATATTTCAGAGGCTTGAATCAATAAAATGTAAAAATTAAGCAGTTAATTTTGTAAAAACACAATCCTAGCGCCGAGTATCTAAGTAACGCTGCAATACTTTACGTAAGGTTTCGGCCTTAGTCCCGTAAACCACCTGCACACCTTTGCCCATAACGATCACGCCCTTAGCGCCCAACTGACTCAAACGCACCTTATTGACTAACTCGGGCTTGTGTACGCTCAAGCGTAACCGTGTCAAACAAGCATTAAGTTCAACGATATTTTCACGCCCGCCGAGCGCCGCAATAATCGCCCGTAAACTTTCTTTGGGTCCTTTACTGTCGTTATGCTCAAGCCTACCGGGAGTTTTCAAATTAAAGGCTAAAATACTCAGTCTAAACAACAGGTAATATATTATGGCGGTTAAAGGCCCAAGGAAAATAAACCAGCTGGCATTACGGGACAATGGAAATAGCAGCGTAAAGTCCACCAGCCCTTGGGAGAATACTATGCTGTGGTGAATATCCAGCATAATACAAACAAAATAAGCGAGCCCAGTGAGTAAGGCGTGAATAATAAATAGAATCGGCGCCACAAACATAAAAGCAAATTCGATAGGTTCTGTCACCCCAGTTAACCAACTGGCCGCCCCCGCCGAGAGCATAATGCCCGCCACGCGATTCCGCTCAGAGGGATCAGCACAGCGCCACATTGCCAGTGCAGCCGCCGGTAATCCCCACATTTTAATCAGATAACCACCGGCAAGGTTTCCCGCCTGCGGATCGCCCGCTAAATAGCGCGCCACCTCACCACGAACGACTTCATGCCCCAATAACTGATATTGGCCCACCTCTAAGTAAAAAGGCGCATTCCAAATATGATGTAAGCCAAGGGGAATAAGTAACCGCTCTAATGCGCCATAAACGCCAAAGGCGATGGCCGGTTTTTGATAAACCGCCCAGTCAGATACCCGCTCAATTAATAAAGCTAATGGCGGCCACACATGGGCGAGTAAATAACCTAGGCTCATTGCTAGGGGAATAATAAGTAAAGATGCACTGCGACGTCCCTCGAAGAAAGAGAAAATCGCAGGCAAGCGAATATATTGACTCCAACGGACTGCGAGGCAAGTGATACCACCGAGCATCATGCCACCTGCAATTCCAGTATCTAAGGTATCCATTCCTAATAAAGGTTGGGTTGGAAGTCGATACAAATCGGCCAGTGCGGCTAACGTCGCCGTCATCACCCCATAACCAAACACTGCCGAAAAGGCGGCAATGCCTTGATCGCGACAAAAACCAATAGCGACAGCCACGGCAAATAACATCGGCATAATGGCGAAAATGAGTTTGCCTACCGCCAGCATCAGCACTGTCAGCTCTTCGGGCATAAAAGGAATTGGACTAACGGTTAAGCCGAGCATAACCCCAGCGGCGGGTAAAATGGCAATAGGAATAAGCAGCGCTTGGCTTAAGCGCTGGGCAAATTTAAACCACTGTAGATTGACGAAACTACCTAAGCGACGAGCTCGGTTTTGACGACTTGATTCCAGCGTTCTAGCCATTTTATCGCTTCAACCTCAGGTTCCATGGTTTCACAGGCATCAATTTCGAGTAATTCCACTAGCGGCTTAGCGCCAAGTTCACTCAAGAGTGCATCTACAGACTTACCTGCACCGCAGAAAGTCTCATAACTTGAATCACCTAGAGCTATCACACTGTATCTAAGCTCAGGTAAGTAGGGTGCTAGATGTTTAAGATTATGATACCAAGACTGAATATCATCGGGTAAGTCCCCTTGTCCGGTCGTCGAAGTCACCACCACTAACAATTCATCCTGAGGAGGAATAAAGCTTGCTGCCTCATTAGGTTGCCACAATGTGACATCATAACCTAAAACTTGCATTTCTTTCTCTAGGGTTTCAGCGGCAAATTGTGCACTACCATATACAGTGCCAAACACCAGATTCACCTTTTTCATGATACACTCCACATCGCGTTGCAAACCTTATTAGGCTGACCTTACTTTATTGTTCAGCGTATGAGCAAGCTAAGGCGCAAATTTTTTATAAATCAAGCCATTGAGCGTGAGAAAATATCTAATGCGACAGTCCACCCGCCAAAAACACCTCAAGCAGCACCACAAAACAACCCATATTCGACGTAAAAACTACTTCCACTCCGCCCAGCAAAATCTCATATCGCCACTTGCACTCACGTCTGGATTCTCAACCTTAGCCGTTATGATGCAAGAGCTGCGGCCACAAACAGCACAAACGCCACAACTCCTCGATTAAGCAATCCACCTCGTTTTAAATTCGATGACTTTAGTTTCAATAACAAAGCAAAGTGAATGCACTTAATTTTATTCACGCGGCTAAGTTGATATCACCATATCAAGCATTGGCCGCTAACTGTTCACGCCTCTTGGGCGATGAATAACTCAGCTTGTTGACTCAAGGTCGCCTCGTCCCAACCTAACTCGGCAAACACAGTTTCCCACTCAGACTCGAGCTCGGTTTCTATGCTGAGCCGAGTTTGAGTTATTGGGTGTGTAAAGGTGAGTTTTTTTGCGATAAGCCACAGGCGATTAATACCGAAATGCTCACGAAAAAACGCATTTTGCTTACCGTCGCCATGGGTGGTATCACCGACGATGGGGTGGCGTAAATGTGCCATATGCCTTCTAAGCTGATGCTTACGCCCCGTTTTAGGACTCAAGCGTACCAGTGCGAATCGGCTAGTGGGATATCGGCCTGACTGATACGGAATTTCAGTATTGAGTAACGGCTCATACGCCGTCACAGCCTCCTGCGCCGCTTTATTAGGATCGGCATTCTTATCGCCTAATTCATCCAACTCAACCTTAAGCGCATAGTCTAAAATACCGCTCTCATGCATATTACCGCGCACTAAAGCCAGATATTGTTTTTCAACCGTATGGGAGGCAAATTGCTCACACAGAGCATTAGCCACTTCACTACTCTTGGCAAACAAGAGCACGCCGGATGTCGGCCTGTCGAGACGATGTACAGGAAACACATGACAGCCCACTAAGTCACGTGTCAGCTGCATGGCAAAAAATCGCTCCCGACGCGCTAAATAACTGCGGTGGACCAATAAGCCTGCGGGTTTATGAATTGCCACTAAGTGCTCATCTTCATAAAGAATTTCAATCTCAGGCGCCTGCTCTTCTGAATCATCCTCTTGGGATACATTCACTGCATTTTCAGGCGTTTCAAGCCAGATATCATCTTGATTCATTTAACAACATATCCAATTCATTCAATAGGCTAATTAAAGTTTGGCGCGGGGGCATATCCAGCCAAACATGTTCAGCCATAGGGGCAATCGCAATTTGAGTCGGCAATGGCGCCCCCGTTTCGATTAAAGTCTGCATTCTAGGCAGCAAAATAAACTGCAGCCACTGCTCAAGGGGCATAAGATCACAGGCAAAAGGTGCTGTGCTTGCCATTGCAGCGGCAGAAGGCGCTTGCTCAGACCACAACTCGGCCGCTTGCAGCGCGTGGGTAATCTGAGCCAATTTAGCTTGGGTTTGACTGTATAACATAGCTTTCAGATCCATTCTCATATTAGCCCTGTGTGATTCGAAAACTTCCCACAATTCACTGGCCGAATAGGTCGATTAAAGTGCCGCAATCATACCATCCAGACGCACTTCCCCCTATAATGGCGCCAATTTATTGAGCCTCTTTGATTGATATGGCAGCCAAATGACTGAAATTACAACTTTAAGCCAGTTTTTAACCACAGCCAAAACCCAGTTCCAAGTGTATGATCTTGGCCGTAGGGTGCAACATATTGATATGCTCGCATTTCACCAAATCGAATCTCTCGCTACGCCTTATCCTTACCCTATTCAAGGGCATGCGCAATTTGCTATTGTCTTTTGGGATGCTAGCCAGCAGCACTTTATTTGGTTTCTAAAGCTGGCGTTAGATGAGCAAGGATTACTGTCGCCCGCGCCTCGCTCACAATTTATCGAAATGATATTAGCGGCATTAGGGCAAGATCCCACTCAGCCACTCAGTGATGAGCAGCAAGAACGACTCGCGAATAATCCGTTTAATTTCAAGCCAAGCCAGGAAAAACTTGCCGTATTTAACGCACTCGTTCGTAAACAACTTGGCCAGCGCGCTTCATCACAATACGAGTTTGCCGTGCAATATCTGTCAGGCCAAATTGCCCCATCACAATGGCAACATATTGGAATGCAAGGCATAGCTGATGTGTGTGTACGCGCAAAAGAATTTGATCATGAGCAGCACTTGGTATCGAGTTTTGATACGGCCGCCATTGAAGTGCAAATCGCCCTATGCCAATGTCTTGAACACTTACTGATTAGCGACACTCTCGCCGATAAGATTCTCGCGAAACTTCAAGACGCAGCGCCAGAACACCAAGCCTATTTCCTTCGCGCTTTGGCTTCTAGCGCCAAACACAGCCAAAAAGCGTTTGCGCATCTACACGGCCAATCCTCTTTAGATACCAATGCCCTCATCAGCATTGCCGGACGTAACTGGTCGGTATTAAAACAAGATTCAAGTCGCAGTCTTTACTTAGAAGCTTTAGCACTGCAGCCCCAAGCCTTTTTTAATCAGGTCTTTGCTGATATTGTGGCTATTCCTAGTTTGCGCAATCAACTACTAGGCGAATTAAGAAATCCCAATCGAAGTGTTCAACTATCACAAGCCATAGGTGGTTTGTTTAAGGCAGCTAGCAAATGATGTCAGATTTACTGTTAATTATTGGCCTCGTCGTGATTGCCGCATTCTTTTGGCAACTACGCCAAATGGCAGAGTTGAGCCGTATTTTTGCCGAAAAAGAATGTTGGCGACAAAAAGTTCAACTGTTAGCCATTGCCATGGAAACTGCCCGCCCTAGCATTGGCGGCACGACGGGGATCTGCTGGAAGGCGAAATATTTATTTGAATTCAGCACCGACGGCATTAACCAATACCGTGGCCATATTTGGATGCAAGGCAAGAAAATTCAAAAGATTGAATGGCCTATCTTCCCTGAGCCTGAATGGCATGAAGCCCCAACGTCACAGGGTAAGTTTGGCGGGTGTGGTACGCAAAGTGGTTGCAACTCAGGCAAATGCCATTAAGCTTTTATCGACAATGTTGGCTCAAATAAAATGTGAGCCAACATAGAGAGCAAGACATCATTCTTTTTTATCGTAAATACGGCTAAAAAATAACTCACTGTAAAAGTTAAAAAAGAAAGGGCGCGGCCCTAAAGCCACGCCCTCCTATTCTCTGTTAAGCTATCCCGCTATTTTTGTGCTCCCTGCACCATCCATGCGTCAATCTGCGTCCTGCTTCATCCCTGCTCAATCCTTGAGGTCCTTGTACTCATGTACTTCCCTATCTCTTGGTCATCCAGTCCCAAGCTTGCTCTTTCCTGAGCGGTTCCATCATCATCCATGAAACGGGTATTGCATCCATTCAATTGCACTCCCTGTGCCATTGGCCATCCTATGCAATGAGTCTATCAATCCTTGATAGTCTCCTTTCCTTGGTATTGGCTCTCTTTCATCCTGAAAGACCTATATCCCTATCTTTCCTTAAGTCACATTCCTTAGTCACTGTTCGATCATCCTGATCGCCAACATCCTGTTGCCCGTAACTCCTTCTACAAGATGAATTCTACGCCAACCAACAAAAGTACTCATTGTGGATTATTTGAAATGTTAACGAAGATGGTGAGTACAACTGACAAAAAATAGACTAACTTACTGATATAAATAAAAATAATAACCAGCCCCAAGACATAACCACCCTTTGGACTTACAAATTACTTACATACTTGTGAGAGATCTCTTACACGGAGGATGGCAATTCGAATCAAAAGTAAGCAAAGCGCTAGATGTTCTCCCCTGAAGGACTTATGCATAAACCGCTATCGCTCAAAATTCGACAAGCATTCGGCACATGACCAGAACACAGACAACACAGACAACACAGAGTAAATCATTGGGCAATAAGAGAAGTAAGACTGGTAAACATGCTTTACGGCAAGATGTCTTTAAGCAGAGTTAAGATAAAGTCTATGTGAATAGCGTTATAGCTTGGCAAAGCCAGATTAATGCTGAAAATGAACCAAAGAAAAGGGCGCAACTAAAGTGCGCCCCATTTATCCTTCGTAAGCCGTCCTGCTCGATTTGTGCTCCCTGCACCATCCATGCGTCTGCTTGCGTCCTGCATCGTCCCTGTAATCCCTTTTTGTCCCTGTAATCCCTTTTTGTCCCTGTAATCCCTTTTTGTCCCTGTGTATCAAACTTACGTGAGATAACACTCAGTCCCTTGACCTGTAAATCCTTTTTACAGAGCCTGTCACTTCCTATGACGTATTCCTATTGCATCCTGCAAAATTTCTTTTCCATAGATTAGTACAAGCTGTTCACCCTTATACTTTATCCTTATCTCGACACATCCTGTTTCGAGTTCATGCTTAATCCTTAAGCGTGTCCTGTATTCTTCCTGAAATTCATCATCCTGACGATACAACTCACTGTCCCTAATCATCCTTGAAAAGCAATCCTGCTTTTCCTTAGCCTATCCCAGGCGAATGACAGTTTTCCTACCGTCAGCGATTTCAACCTTGAAATCTTAATTCGTTGCTTCTTGCGTCCCTTTGGCCTGTTTCGCTTTCCTTGCTATCCATTTGCTTTGGCCATGAGTGAATTTTACGTTAACCCTAACTTTTTTGTTCGGCTCAAAGAACGGACTACAAAATTAATTACGGACCAACCAAAGGAAAATAAATACAACCCAATGATTCTATTTAAAATTAAATGCTGCAGGACAAAAAACAATCAAAAAGAAAACATTATGTCCTACAACGTTTGTAAGCGATCTCTCACACGGGCATGGGCATCTCACTCGGGCAATTTTTTTAACGTTTAAAAAAGCGGCGGATCATCTGAGCAAACATCACCCAATCTGCCATCAAACTGTAAAAAGGATACTGAAATGTCGCGGGTCGATTCTTCTCAAATACGAAGTGTCCCACCCATGCAAAACCATAACCAACAATAGGAATAAACCAGCATAGCCACCAGGCTTGTGAAACCAAGGCAATGCCAATCAGCAGCAGAACTAAACAACTGCCAACAAAGTGTAATTGCCGACAAGTCGGGTGCTGGTGTTGGGATAAATAGAAAGGATAAAAATCGGCGAAACGTTTATAAGAGTTAGTCATCTTGTTGAACCGAATAGAATAAAAGCTGGCCATGGACACTGCCGATACTCAGCTCGCCGATGGATACAAAGTCATGCTGAGTAAACAGTTGCAAGTGGTTCTCCTGAGCGATAAACACACCAATGCCATCCAAATCAGGCTGTTCATCACACCAACTCACCACAGCTTGCACTAACTTATGTCCAAGTCCTTTGTGCTGTTCATTTGGTGCAAGAGCAATAAACTGCAAAATACCGCAGTGCTTACTGGGTAAAAGTTCAATAATACTGGACTCTTTGTTCATTAGTGCTTGAGTCGATTGCCAACCTGTACCTAACAACATCTTTAAGCGCCAATGCCAATAACGCCCTTCCCCTAAAGGCACTTCTTGAGTAACTACACAGGCTAACCCAAAGAGTCTTTCATGGTCGAATAAACCAATGAGGGCTTGTTTTTGTTGCCATAACGTATTGAGTTCTTCCCTGATTGCGGCGCGCAATTTTTGCTCATAAGCGGCTTTGTCTGAGGTAAAGAGTGAATCGACAAAAAAAGGATCATCATGGTAAGCGTTATAGAGAATAGAAGCGGCAATGCGTAAGTCTTCCGCGGTCAAATAGACTGCGCGGCAGTCCTCCAGAATTTCATTGTCCATCGTTAGCATTCCTTGACTTAGCTCACACTTTTTTATGCGTAACTGTTAATCTACCAAGGAAACTAAAAAGTGCAAATTTTAATCATAGATTGCATTTTTCAATCAGGCGCTTACTCTAAACGAAGGCACTATACTGAAAAGGAAATAATGATGGATACAACTCCAGTAGACTTAAGCCACTTGTTTGAGCAACTCGGTTTAGACAGTAGCGACGAGGCCATAGCGCAGTTTATTGCAACCCATGATATCGACCATCACATCCATTTAAGCCAAGCGCCCTTTTGGACCCCTGCCCAAAAGAGCTTTATCATTGAAGGTTTAGAAGCCGATGCCCTCTGGACTGAGCCCATTGAGCAATTAGACACTCAGCTACGTAAACGATAAGACTCGTTGGTTCAGATTTTACCGTAAGCCGTTTCACCCCAACCCACTAAGGCATTGTTGCTCAGCACGATAGGCGTGCATTCATCCTTAGTGGTTTTTCCATCGCCATTATTACGCTGGGTACGATAAAACAACACTAAGACTTCTTTATTGGCTTCACCTTGTTGAGCACTTTGTTGAATATAGGCTTCACTAAAATCAGCAGTGCCCATTAAGATTATCACTTGGTCTTTAGGCATACCTAAGCTCAGTTTGGTTAAGTTAGTGCGATTTTTATCCTGCACTTTCTCCCAAGATTCGCTGCTATCCCAGCCCGATTCTCCATCACCGACATTGACCACGCAGCCGCTAAGACCTAAGCTTGCGAGCCCTAAAAAAGTGATGGCGATAAGTTTGTTATTCAATTTATGGTTCATCATGTGACATCCTGTGTAATTATTATTGAAGCTTAAAAATGGTATTTCGGCTGGACAATAAGCAAAATAAATGCCACAAGACAACACACTGTTTTTAAATGAAAAACTTAATTATTATTTTAATAATTGGTTTAAACAATTCAACAAAGTAAGGAATTTTGCTAATTATGAGTCCCCTTGACCAAGTATTAGCGGCCGCACGTTCGCTCGAAGCCTGCGGTAAAGTACCGAGCCTTGCCTTAATTAAAACCCGTTTAGGTAGTAGCCTACCTTTACCTATATTGATCCAAGGCTTACAGCAATTTAAATCTATGCCTAAGGCGGATCGCGAGCGTTTAGCTGAGTTGCAAACGATCAGCCCTACAACTGACGTTCCCGCAACTAACGATACCTTAACCCTTACTGTGCTCGCCGAGCGCATGCAGATGCAACAGGCGTATTTTGAACGTCATGCTGAGCAGCAAAAAACAGAAATAATGCAATTAAAAAACGAACTGCTTGAACTTAAACAACGCATCAACTTATTAGAAATCCAAGGAAAAACAGCTTAATGTTTGTCACTGAACTGCGCTTCGAATGCTTCGCCGACACCACGATATCTGCCGCCGAGAAGGCCATTAATCAGCTCCTTGAAGCCTATCGAGCTAATGGCCAAATCTTAGGGCGAGAATTTGCGGTCGCCTTTAATGACGGTGAATTTAGAGTGCGTTTATTGATGCCAGAGAAAAGCAGTTTAGCGCACAAATATCACAGCCCTTGGGTCAAAAAAGCCTTAGTAGAATTAACCGACGCTAAACTACTCGCGCCGCGGGAAAAGTTTATTGGTCAGGATATCAATTCTGAAGTAAGTAATACCGAAACACCCAGCTGGCAACTGCTATACACCAGTTTTGTGCATATGTGCTCGCCCCTACGCAGCGGCGACAATTTATTGCCCATTCCCCTGTACCGTATACCCGCAACCTTTAATGGCGATCATAAACGTATTATCCGTTGGCAGAGCGAATGGCAAGCCTGCGACGAGCTGCAAATGGCGGCGGCCACTAAGGCAGAATTTGCCGCACTAGAGGAATTATCGAGTCCTGACAGTGATTTATTTCGCAGAGGTTGGGATTTGCGCGGTCGTATAGAATATCTCACTCAGATCCCGACCTATTACTACTTATATCGCGTTGGCGGCCAAGATTTAGCCACAGAAAAAACGCGACCTTGCCCACGTTGTGGCAGTCATGATTGGAAACTCGATGAACCTTTATTGGATATGTTCCATTTTCGCTGCGAGCCTTGCCGCATAGTGTCGAATCTGTCTTGGGATCATCAATAACATCTGTTTATCCCCTTGCAGAACTCAACCTAAGATAAGCCACGCTTAGGTTGAGTTAATACTTAGGTTGATAATAAAAATTTCGCTCACAAAAGTTAACGTTTACCTAAAAGGTTTTGCCACATACGTTTAAAACTGGCGAAAATACCAGGATGTTCTAATGCTGGCATAGGTAATTCTTCATGTTTAACGGGTGGTGCTATCCGTGGCGATAATGCTTCAATAAACGCAGTCAAACTCGAGGACAATTGCTCAGATTGCACTTCACCAGGGATTTCAATCCATACGCTACCATCACTGTTATTGATGGTGAGCATTTTATCTCCCTCATCTAACAGACCGATAAACCAAGTCGGTGACTGCTTCAGTTTTTTCTTCATCATCAGATGACCAATCAAGTTTTGTTGCAGGCAGTTAAAATCGTCATCATTCCAGACTTGCAGTAACTCCCCGGTGCCCCACTTAGAGTCAAATAATACTGGGGCGGAGAAATAATGACCGTAAAAATCATTGATCTCTGGCCATAAAGTTAACTCCAGTGCATGCTCTACATTGGCGAAACTGCCTTCAACTTTGCGTTTCACTGGCTGCCAAGAAACGGCCTGTTCAAGATCCGGTTGAAATTCGCCTTGAATACACACAGAAGGCTCACCCTGTGGGTAATAACGCGGTAGTTCACCTAAACTCGTTAAGTAAGCTTGATGATAGTTTTGCAAAAATTTATCGAGTGCGGGCAGACAAGACACTTAAGCACAATCCAATTTCAGGTATAATGTGCGCCTATTTTGACATGGAAACAGTATTGATGACACAGAATCACGATCCCTATAGTGATGCGCAAGCGCTTGTTGGCCTAACTTTAGGTAAAGCCACAGACTACCAAGCCGAGTATGATGCGTCGCTGCTGCAAGGGGTTCCACGCTCACTAAACCGTAATGCTATTGCACTCACAGGGACGTTACCGTTTCATGGTGCCGATATCTGGACGGGTTATGAGCTGTCTTGGTTAAATGCCAAAGGTAAGCCTATGGTGGCCATAGCTGAATTTCATTTAAGCTATGAAAGCCTGAATCTGATTGAGTCGAAATCGTTCAAACTGTATCTCAATAGCTTTAATCAAACCAAGTTTGATAGCCTAGATTCACTGCAAAAAACCTTAGTGCAAGACTTAAGTCAGTGTGCTCAAGGTGATGTTAGCGTTAAGATTATCGAGCCAAAAAGCTTTGGTATTCAGCGTATTATTGAGTTACCAGGCACTTGTATTGACGATCTCGATATTGAAGTCAGCGATTATAGTTTTAATCCTGATTACTTAGTTAACAGTACAGACGATAAGCAAACGGTCGCGGAAACGCTTAATTCAAACCTGCTGAAATCCAACTGTTTGATCACTTCGCAACCCGATTGGGGCAGCGTGATGATCCGTTATCAAGGCCCTAAAATCGATCGCGAGAAACTGCTGCGCTATTTGATTTCTTTCCGCCAACATAACGAATTCCACGAGCAATGTGTCGAGCGAATTTTCGTCGATTTAAAACGTTTTTGCCATTGCACTAAATTGACAGTTTACGCCCGCTACACGCGTCGCGGTGGTTTAGATATCAACCCTTATCGCAGTGACTTCGAGCAACCTGGCGAAAGCCACAGACTCGCAAGACAGTAAAGACCTTCTTAGGCTATTAGATTAACAATCTGAGATAGAAAATAAAATTTAAAAACTGCAACAAAGCTCTGAATCGCTAGCCCTAGCTGCTCGCTAGATTCAGAGCTTTTTTATTCACAGTATTTGCACTCGCATTGAGCAATAAACGCCGTAGCCATTGATGGCTCGGGTTTTGGGTATATTTACTGCTCCACACCATATACAAATCAATTGGCCTTGTTTTCAGGGGCATAGGTAAAATCTGTAAGCCGAACATCTCAGCGTACTGACTGGCGTACCGCAAAGGCGCTATGCCTATCGCCTCACTTTTGCCAACAGTTGCAAACATACTCAATAAAGATGATTGCTCACTGTACATCTTGCGCCTTGGTAACACGCCTTCGGTAAACAAATCCCCTGCAGTCAAATTAAAACGCCGCATATTTAAAAAGACGTGTTTCTCCTCAAAATACTGCCCATGGGTGATAGCACCTTGAATACGAGGATGCTGCAAACTGACGATACAAACGAGGGTTTCGGTGAAGAGTAGTTTACTCGAGAGCAAACTTTGCTGGGCGGGCTTAATGTCTATGGCAACGGCGACCCGCTCAAGCAAAATATCGCGATATAGCTCATCCTCCTGCGGCGGTGACTCGCGGAAAATGACTTCAATATCCGCATTCTGTAACAAAGCCTGCACGCCTGATTGCAGCGCTTCGATAACCGACTCATTAGCATATACATAAAAGCGCCGCTGGCTCGAGTTGGGATCAAAATGCTCAAACCCCAGTAATACGGTTTCAATATCCGCCATGGGCTGCTCAAATTTACGGTACATCTCCCTTGCCACCGATGTAGGCTCAATTCCCCGTCCAACTCGATTAAACAGCGACTCCCCGACCCAAGCCCTGAACCGGCTTATCGCATTGCTCACGGAAGACTGAGTTAAATCTAACTCCTGTGCCGCTTGGGTGAATGAACGAGTACGGTAAACCACCATAAACACGCGTAATAAATTTAAATCTAATGGCTTTCGTGTCGGCATAAGGGAGCGCACTCATTCACTATATGAATATTACAACCCAAGCTAACTCGAGTTATCTAAATACACAAGCTGGCTATACTCAAACCATCAACGACACTATCCCACTTTTTGGTAGGTAAAATAATGCAAAAATCTTTGATGACAATGAGTATTATCGCCAGCTTCTCTTTAAGCGCCGTGGCCGCGGAACACGAGCATGAACATATTAGCCTGCACTATCAGGGAAAGCCTGCCACCGAGCAAACCATTGCGGTAAACAAAGCCACGGCAGCAAGCCTTAATTTTGCCGATAAAAAAGCCTTTGAAGAGTTTTCTAAAAATCTTATTGCTGAACTAGATGAACCAACAGCAGCCATTTTACGTGCCGATTTCAGCTTTATTGGCGACAAAACCCCAGACACAGTAACCCCTTCACTTTATCGCCAAGCCCAATTGAATATGGTGTCTAACGGCTTATACAAGGTCACAGATGGCATTTATCAAGTGCGTGGCACTGACTTATCGAACTTAACCCTTATCCGCGGTAAAACAGGCTGGATCCTTTATGACGTACTGCTGACCAAAGAGTCAGCAAAGCAATCCCTTGAGTTTGCGCTTAAACACTTGCCCGAGGGCAATGACTTACCCGTAGTCGCAATGATTTATTCCCACAGTCATGGAGATCATTTTGGCGGATCCCGCGCCATCAAAGACATGTTCCCAAACGTCAAAGTCTATGGTTCCAATAACATCACCAAAGAAATTGTCGACGAAAACGTCCTCGCTGGTAATGCCATGAGCCGCCGCGCCGCCTATCAATACGGCGCAACATTAGAGCGAAACGATCAAGGCATTGTCGATGCCGCACTTGCTAAGGGATTATCCAAAGGCGAAGTGACCTACGTTAAACCCGATGTCACCTTAAATGCCAAAGACAAGTGGGAAACACTCACCATTGATGGTATCGACATGGTGTTTATGGATGCCTCAGGCACAGAAGCCGCCTCGGAAATGGCCACCTATATTCCCTCAATGAAAGCATTGTGGACCGCAGAGCTCACCTACCACGGCATGCACAACATTTATACCTTACGCGGGGCAAAAGTCCGAGATGCGATAAAATGGTCTAAGGATATCAACGAATTACTGACTCATTTTGGTAATGATGCACAGGTTATATTCACTGCCCACTCAGCCCCCGTATTTGGCAATACTGATATAAACCAATACTTAAGAATGCAAAGGGATAACTATGGCCTAGTGCATAATCAAACCCTGCGTTTAGCCAATAATGGCGTGGGTATTCAAGATATTGGCGATGCGATTCAAACCACTATCCCTAAGGCTGTGCGCGATACTTGGTACACCAATGGTTACCATGGCACCTACAGCCATAATGCCAAAGCCGTGTACAACATGTACCTTGGCTATTTCGATATGAATCCCGCCAACTTAAACCCACTACCGACAAAAGATGAAGCGACGAAATTTGTGGAGTATATGGGTGGTGCCAAAGCCGTAGTGAAACATGCCAAAGCCGACTATGCCCAAGGCGAGTACCGTTTTGTGGCCACCGCACTCAATAAAGTCGTGATGGCAGAACCTAATAACAAAGAGGCAAGACAATTACTTGCCGATACCTATGAGCAACTGGGTTATCAAGCCGAAGGTGCTGGCTGGCGCAACATTTACCTCACTGGCGCCCAAGAGTTACGCGTAGGCATTCAACCCGGCGCGCCTAAATCGGCCTCTGCAGATATTTTAGGAGAAATGGACATATCGACCCTGTTTGACTTCCTCGCCGTAAAAGTCGATAGCCTCAAAGCTGCTGAACTTGGGCTAATCAGGCTTAATGTGATTAACCCCGACACCCAAGAAACGCTCTATGTTGAACTAAGTAACGGTAATTTAAGCAATATTAAGGTTGATAAACCGATGGAGGCCGATGCCAATCTTTATATTGATAAACGCTATATTACGGGGATTTTACTCGGAAAAGTCACACTTAAAGAGTTACTGGCTAAGGGTACTGCCAAGTTAGAGGGTGATAAAGATGCCTTCGGTAAGATAGCGTCGACCTTAGTAAAGTTCGATGAAAGCTTTGAAATCGTCCCACTACCAAGCGCGAAATAACCAAATCAACGCCCTGAATCTTCAGGGCGTTTTATGGAAAAATTACACTAGCACTAACCATTCTGACACTTGGCGAGTCGTGTTCTGTAAGCAAAAGACTGAAGTACGGATAGTCATTTGCACGGCATGTTCTCTCGTGCAATCTTTAAAGGCTAGATTAAAGTAAGAGAATTAATTCGCAGACTCTGGCGTTGGGACTGAAGTTTTGCACTCAAGCAATAACTGCTGAAAATGCGCGCCTAAGTCTTGCTGGGCAAATTGCTCACTCGCGGTCACCATTTGCTTAAGGCTTTGTAAGGCTTGATCTAAACCTTGTTGCTCGATAAGACTTTTAGCATAGGCCGCCGCATCGGCGCCCTTTTGTAGCAAGCTCGCGACCTGATCAAAACTGATGTCTTGCTCCATTACTTTCTGTAAGTCCCCCAGCAGCTCTGCCACTTTAGCAGACTCCACCAGCGAGCCTTCAACATTGACTAACTTACCCAGCGGATCTTGGCTGAGTTTTTCAGCCACACAGGCCGAAACTGTGCCTGCTGCCGCGCTTTGAGCCACAACATCTAAGCCATTGGCACGAATTTGCTCAACCACTTGCTGCAACTGTGGATCTTGGGCTAACCAAGCCTGCTCCAATTGCTGCTTTTCATCGCCACCAAAATAACCACAACCAGATAGCAACACCATCATAGTGGCAGGTATTAGGCACTTAATCCGTTTCATTGTTAAACCTCATTTATTTCATTCAAATTCAAAATATTATGGGCGTGACTATACCCAGCAATGTTTAACCGAAGATGAATAAGACCAGTTAACCATAATCGGCAAGTAAGGCTTCTATGCTGCTCAATTGCGCCGTTAGCATTATGGAAATCTCGGTGTTACCTGCATGCCCTAAGCTCACGGCAAAACGGTACTCCTCGGTCAAACGCCCAAAATAGGTTTGCCAATACAATGAACTTGCATCAATGGTTTGCAGCGGGATATTAGGATAGACACTCAGCAAAGGCGCCACACCATAGAACGGCATCAACGCTGCATCTTGGCATCTAAGCTCAACCGATCCGGCCACCAATTGCTCGAATGGCTTTAGATCAAAGCCGAAGGATTTAAGCGACTGCGCTAAACCTAGGCCAGTCGCCTTAATATAGGATTCCTTTAACGCCCATAAATCGAAAAAGCGCTGCCGCTGACTCGCTTCATCGGCGAGAGCGAGCAAGGCTGACGTTTCTTGGGGAGAAAAATAATGATTTAGGATTGGATAGATATCCGTCTTCGGCCGCGATCTTTCAATATCGACCCCAAATAAACCAGACTCAACACCATGAAACTGAGTCACACCAATCAATAACCAATCGCCGCTATGGCTTAAGTTAAACTCAAGCCCCGTTTGCTGTTGCAATTTTGCCGTTAAACTCGGCTTACCCTTAGCGCCATATTCAAAACACCACTCGTGTGGCAATAAATCCGCATAGCGAGATAACACGGCCCGCAACGCTGCCCTGACCTGTAATCCCTTTATTTGCGCCTTGGGATCGCGATAACGCGCGACCTTGGCGAGTTCATCATCACTTAACCAAGACTGAGCGAGTGATGTTTGCGGCAATGAAATATCGCTCAGTGGAATAAAAAATAGATCCACATTCACGCCGTTTTTGCTAGATGTTCTGGAGTAGGTCATTTGAGGGCCTTGCAGGACAAAGCCTTGCGGCTGATAGTTATCATTGTCTGGCTTTTTGGAGAGCACTTAGCAACATTCTTATCTCGGTATTGTCTAGGTTCATCGTTATCTGAGTTCATTATGCATCTTAAATAGTTTCAACTAAGCCCGAGTTCAATTCTTAGCAGCACTCTAATTAGAGCAATTCTTAGAACGACTCTGAACGCCATCCTAAGCGCAAATTTTTGCTGCAATTGCGCCAAGGTTTTGCGCCCAAATTAACAGGTTTAGCCGCACAGTCTCATTCATGACGAAAGGGACGTAAGCCAATATTGGGCTATTTTACCCCGCGAACTCAAAAAAGCGGCCTTTATCGCCCCTAAAAATTTAACTCTTCCACTATCAAAGTATTAAAAAGCCCAAGCGGTCAGCGAAAACCCAACATAACGCACAGAAAATACCATTACTCAACGAAAGCCAATAAATTCCAGTCCCAGATGATTGTATCGACCCGAAACCTCAGGTAATCTGCATCCCCATTAAGTGATGCAGATGATAAGTACAGGTTTTACGATAAGTGTCACTATGTTCGTCAAGAGTGCCACAGCTGACTCAGCCAAAATGGCTTCTCAGTCCCAATAGATTATGTCGGATGATAATTATTATTAATGGCAGCTCGCGACTCTCAATCTAAAGCGCCGTCTTACGCCCCCAAGAGCACGACTCAAGCGGCGAAAAAAGACAGCGCACCTCGGCATCGAAACGCCACCACTACGCCTGAAATGCGACTCTTTATCCAGCAATCGGATCTGAGCGTCAGCCAGCTGGCAAAAATTTTAAATATTACCGAGGCAACAGTCCGTAAATGGCGGAAGCGTGAGTCCATTAGTAACAGTTCGAACACGCCCCATCACCTCAATACCACGCTCACGCCGATGGAAGAATATGTGGTGGTGGGATTACGCTATCAACTCAGACTCACCTTAGATAGATTGCTCAACGTCACCCAAACCTTTATTAATCCCAATGTGTCGCGCTCCGGCCTTGCCCGTTGCTTAAAGCGCTACGGCATATCGCGGCTCGATGAATTTGAAGCACCGCAAGTCCCCGAACGCTATTTTAATCAATTGCCTGTGACGCAAGGCAGCGATATCCAAACCTATACGGTCAATCCAGAAACCTTGGCTAAGGCGCTCGCATTGCCGAGTACCGACGGCAATACTGTGGTGCAAGTGGTGTCACTCACCATACCGCCGCAGCTCACTGAGCAAGCTCCAAGCTCAGTACTATTAGGCGTAGACACAGCAAGTGATTGGATTTACCTCGATATTTATCAAGACAGCAATACCCAAGCGACCAATAGATATATCGCCTATGTCCTCAAACATGGGCCGTTTCATTTACGAAAGTTGCTCGTTCGCAACTATCACACCTTCTTAGCCCGTTTTCCCGGTGCCCATGGCACGCCAAAGACAAGCGCGGCTAAATCCCAAAACAAGGTCACCGTATCTAGGTCGACCCGTGGAGACTCTTTATGAGCCATACCCCTTCTGTACCTAATTCTGCGACTGAGTCAAAAAAAGATAAACGACTCAACAAACGTTTAAAAGATATGCCCGTTGCCATCGTCGGCATGGCCAGCATCTTCGCTAACTCGCGTTATTTAAATAAATTTTGGGATTTGATCAGCGAAAAAATCGATGCCATTACTGACATCCCAGACACCCATTGGCGCGCCGAGGATTACTACGATGCCGACAAAAGCAAAGCCGATAAAAGCTACTGTAAACGCGGTGGTTTTTTACCAGAAGTCGACTTCAATCCAATGGAATTTGGTCTGCCACCCAATATTCTTGAGCTAACAGATACCTCGCAACTGCTGTCGCTGATTGTCGCCAAAGAAGTGCTTGCCGACGCCAATCTGCCCACCGATTACGACCGTGACCGTATCGGCATCACCCTAGGCGTGGGCGGTGGTCAAAAAATCAGTCAGAGCTTGAACTCGCGCCTGCAATATCCAGTATTGAAAAAAGTATTTAAAAGCAGCGGCCTGAGCGATGAAGACAGCGAAATGCTGATCAAAAAGTTCCAAGACCAATATATCCACTGGGAAGAGAACTCTTTCCCTGGGTCCTTAGGCAACGTGATTGCAGGCCGTATCGCCAACCGTTTTGATTTTGGCGGAATGAACTGTGTGGTCGATGCTGCCTGTGCGGGCTCGCTTGCCGCTATGCGTATGGCGTTAACTGAACTGACCGAAGGTCGCAGCGACATGATGTTAACCGGCGGTGTCTGTACCGATAACTCGCCGTCCATGTACATGAGCTTCTCAAAAACGCCAGCCTTCACCACTAACGAAACCATTCAACCCTTTGATATCGATTCAAAAGGCATGATGATCGGCGAAGGGATCGGCATGGTCGCGCTTAAACGCCTTGAAGATGCCGAGCGCGATGGCGACCGAATTTATGCCGTCATCAAAGGCGTTGGCGCCTCATCGGACGGTAAGTTTAAGAGTATTTATGCGCCGCGCCCTGAAGGCCAAGCTAAAGCTCTCGAACGCGCTTACGACGATGCAGGTTTTGCCCCGCACAGCATTGGCTTAGTTGAAGCCCATGGCACGGGTACTGCCGCAGGTGATGTGGCTGAATTCAATGGCTTAAAATCGGTATTTGCCCAAGGCAACGACACAAATCAACATATCGCGTTAGGTTCAGTGAAATCCCAAGTGGGCCACACTAAATCCACTGCGGGCACTGCGGGGGTGATCAAAGCCGCGCTAGCGCTGCACCACAAGGTATTGCCTGCGACCATTAACGTTAGCAAGCCTAATCCAAAACTGAATATCGAAAGTTCGCCATTCTATTTAAATACCGAAACTCGCCCATGGTTCCAGCGCGCTGATGCAACGCCGCGCCGTGCAGGTGTAAGCTCCTTTGGTTTTGGCGGCACGAACTTCCATCTTGTATTAGAAGAATACAAACCTGAGCACAGCCGTGACGAGCAATATCGTCAGCGCAGTGTGCCGCAGACACTATTATTTGCCGCCGCCAATAAAAACGCGCTGCTTAGCGAGTTAAAAGCTGCGCTGAGCCAAAGCGTGAACACGAGTGCAAACGCGAATAAGAGCAGCGCTGCGAGCCTAAACGCTATCGCTCAACAATATCCGTTGCGCGCACTGGCAAGCACAGATGCCCGTTTAGGTTTTGTGGCTAAGGATATCGCTCAGCTGCAAGCTCAGTTAAATCAATCGATTGCGCATTTAGAAAGCGGGCACCTAGAAACCAGTGCAAGCGAGGCGTGGCAATTACCTTCTGGCATCAGCTACCGCGCAAAAGCTTTAGTCACTGAAACCAATAGCAAGAATGACTCCAATAAAGTGGCTGCCCTGTTTGCCGGTCAAGGTTCACAGTACCTGAACATGGGCCGCGAACTCGCCTGCCATTTCCCGGAAATGCGCCAACAAGTGACGGCCAGCGATAAGGTATTTGCTCACCACGGCCAAACGCCGTTATCGAACATCCTTTACCCTATTCCGGCATTCGATGCCGATGCAGTTAAAGCCCAAGAAGCGGCGCTGACCAATACCCTGTTCGCCCAAAGCGCCATAGGCGCGGTTTCAATGGCGCAATATTCGCTATTAACGCAAGCGGGTTTTGCACCCGATATGGTGGCGGGTCATAGCTTTGGTGAATTGTCAGCCCTTTGCGCGGCAGGCGTGATTTCCAATGAAGATTACGTCGAACTGGCCTTCGCCCGTGGGCATGCCATGGCGCAAGTGCCGAGCGATACTGGGACTCAAGTTGATTTAGGAACCATGTTCGCGATTATTCTTAAGCAAAAGAATGATATCGATGCGATCAATAGCTGTTTAGCCCAGTTTGATGGCGTTAAAATTGCCAACTACAACGCGCCGACGCAATTAGTCATCGCAGGTGGCACAGAGCAAACTCAGCTGGCCGCGAAAGCCATTAGCGAACTGGGCTTTAAAGCAATTGCCCTGTCTGTCTCAGGCGCGTTCCATACCCCATTGGTTGGACACGCACAAAAACCCTTTGCCAAAGCCATTGATAAAGCAAAATTTAGCGCACCAAAAGTAATGCTTTATGCCAACAGCACAGGTCAATTGCACCCAAGCGATGGCAAAGCGATTAAAGCAGAATTCAAACAACACATGCTGCAATCAGTTCGCTTTAGCGAACAACTGCAGGCCATGTATGACGCTGGCGCCCGTGTGTTTGTTGAGTTTGGCCCTAAGAACATACTGCAAAAGTTAGTTGAAAATACCTTAGGCGAACACTTAAATGAGCTTTGCCTTGTCAGCATGAACCCGAATCCTAAGGGCGACAGTGACAGTCAATTACGCTTAGCCGCAGTGCAACTCGCGGTAGCCGGTGTGGCGTTAACTAAGGTTGACCCCTATCAAGCCGTCACGTCACAAGAAATTGCCGAACGTGAAGCGCCATCAGCGATGAACATCAAACTCACTGCCACTAACCATATTAGTGCTGCAACCAAAGCTAAGATGGCTAAATCCCTCGCCACAGGCAGCGTGACTAGCCAAGTGCAATATGTGGATCGCATCGTTGAAACGGTTGTCGAAAGAGAAGTCGAAAAAATCGTTGAGAAAGAAGTCATCGTCGAAAAAGTTGTTGAAAAAATAATAGAAGTGGAAGCGAATCAAGTGGCAACTGTTGAAATGAAACAAACATCCCCAAGCGTGACGCAAGGCTTAAGCAATCACCAGCAACAAGCGACGGCGCAATTGAATCCAAGTACAGCAAGCGTCAGCAGCGATGCGTTAACGGCATTTTTCAGCGCACAATCTCAAGCGGCTCAGTTACATCAGCAGTTTTTAGCTATCCCACAGCAATACGGCGATACTTTCACGACACTGATGACAGAACAAGCCAAGATGGCAAGCCTTGGCATTGCAATCCCTGAAAGCCTGCAACGCTCGATGGAAATGTTCCACCAGCATCAAGCACAAACCCTGCAAAGCCACGCCGAATTTATGCAACTGCAAAGCAGTGGCAGCCAAGCGGCCTTGACCATGCTAAACAATGCGCCGATTAACTTTACCCCAGCGGTTGCAAGTCAGCCACGAGCAACTGCGCCGGTTGCAACGTCAGTGGTACACAATGCCGCACCAGTGACTCAAGCTGTTGCAACGAGACCAGCGGTTAGCACGCCTGTTGTGCAAACCGCTCCCGTTGCTTATTCACCTGCTGTGACTGTACAAGTTGCGCCTGCCGCTCCTGCATTAGTCATGCCTGCTGTAGTGATGCCAGAAGTGACACCTGCGGCACCAGCAACGAGCGGCTTAAGTGCTGCACTTGTTCAACAAACCATGATGGCTGTGGTTGCCGATAAAACAGGCTACCCCACTGAAATGCTGGAACTTGGCATGGATATGGAAGCCGATTTAGGTATCGACTCCATCAAGCGCGTTGAAATTTTAGGCACAGTACAAGACGAACTGCCGGGCTTACCTGAACTCAGCCCAGAAGATCTGGCAGAGTGTCGTACCTTAGGTGAAATCGTTGACTATATGCAAAGTAAGCTTACACAAAATGACAAGCTTCCAGCAGTGGGTTCAATTATCGTAGCGCCTATTACTGCTGCAAATGTGGCAACTCAAGTGGCAACAGCCGCACCTGCCGTTAACGGTTTAAGCACTACGTTAGTACAACAAACCATGATGGCTGTGGTGGCTGGCAAGACAGGCTATCCGACTGAAATGCTGGAGCTCAGCATGGATATGGAAGCCGATCTCGGTATCGATTCCATTAAGCGCGTTGAAATTTTAGGTACAGTACAAGACGAACTGCCGGGTTTACCAGAGCTCAGCCCAGAAGATTTGGCTGAGTGCCGTACCTTGGGTGAAATCGTTAACTACATGAACAGCAAATTGCCAGCGGCTGACCAAGTTGTCGTTTCTACAACAGCGCCAACAACTCCTGCAGCCAGCGGTTTAAGCGCTGCGTTAGTGCAACAAACGATGATGGCAGTGGTAGCCGACAAGACGGGCTACCCCACTGAAATGCTGGAGCTCAGCATGGATATGGAAGCCGATCTCGGTATCGATTCAATTAAGCGCGTTGAAATCCTAGGCACAGTGCAAGACGAACTGCCAGGTTTACCTGAGCTCAGCCCAGAAGATTTGGCCGAGTGTCGCACCTTGGGTGAAATCGTTGACTACATGCAAAGTAAGCTTACACAAAATGACAAGCTGCCTGCAGCGGGCGCAGTTATCGTAGCAACTCATGTGACAACTGCCGTGCCTGCCGCCAGCGGTTTAAGCGCTGCGTTAGTACAACAAACCATGATGGCTGTGGTGGCTGACAAGACAGGCTATCCGACTGAAATGTTGGAGCTCAGCATGGATATGGAAGCTGATCTAGGTATCGATTCTATCAAGCGCGTTGAAATCTTAGGTACAGTGCAAGACGAACTGCCGGGCTTACCTGAGCTGAATCCTGAAGATCTGGCCGAGTGTCGCACCTTAGGTGAAATCGTTGACTACATGAACAGCAAACTACCTGCGGTTGGCTCGACTTCAACTACAACAGCAGCGCAACTCACTGTTACCGCTACAATAAATAACGGCTTAAGTGCTGCACTTGTCCAACAAACCATGATGTCAGTAGTGGCCGACAAGACGGGCTATCCCACTGAAATGCTGGAACTCAGCATGGATATGGAAGCCGATTTAGGCATAGATTCCATCAAGCGCGTTGAAATTTTAGGCACAGTGCAAGACGAGCTACCGGGCTTGCCTGAACTCAATCCTGAAGATCTGGCCGAGTGTCGCACCTTAGGTGAAATCGTTAGCTATATGCAAAACAAGCTAGGCCAAAACGCGGTAAGCCAGAATGCCGCGCCAGTTAGCGCTGTCGTTCAGCCTGAACCTACTATCGATTTACCGCCACATGATTTACCCCCCCATAGCGAGGTGGTGCTAAAAAAGTTGCCAGCGGCGGCTGAGCTAGCGCAACTATCGTCAAAGCAATCAGCGCAACAAGCTGTGGCACGAACTTTCGCTAAAGATGCCTGCATTATCATTAGCGATGATGGCCACAATGCTGGCGTACTTGCCGAAAAATTGCATGCTCAAGGTCTAACGGTTGTGGTTGTGCGCTCGCCTGAAAGCCTTGTGGCCAGTGCATCACCGCTCAATAGCCACATTGCCAGCTTCACATTGGCGGCGATTGACGATGCCAGCATTGGTGCCGTAATTAATGAGATCAAAAGCTTAGGTACGGTTGCAGGCTTTATTCATCTGCAACCACAACATAAAAACTCAGCAGATACTAAAGGTTTAGTGCTGTCGAATGTCGCCAAGGCATCCGTCGAGCAAGCATTCTTGTTCGCCAAGCACTTACAACCGTTTTTAACAACAGCAGCGACCGCCAATACTGGTAGTAGTTTTATCAGCGTCAGTCGTATCGACGGTGGTTTTGGTTATCTCAACCACAGCCAAATTGCCCGCAGCGAGTTAAACCAAGCAGCATTGGCAGGTCTAACGAAAACCTTGAGCCACGAGTGGCCAAGCGTGCATTGCCGCGCCTTAGATATCGCGCCAGCACTTGATGCCAAGCAACTGGCCAATGCAGTGATCGCTGAGCTCTTTGCAACCGATAACGTATTAGAAGTCGGTGTTAGCCAAGGCGCAGCCCAAGCACTTGAGCGCGTAACCTTAGTTGCTGGCAAGGCTGATACCCGCCACGGCGCAGCAAACTTGACGAGTGCAGATAAAATACTGGTGACCGGTGGCGCAAAAGGTGTGACCTTTGAATGTGCGCTAAGTTTAGCCAAACACAGCAAGGCGCACTTTATCCTTGCTGGCAGAAGCAGCCAACAAGCCATTCCCGCTTGGGCACAGGGTAAAAATAACAGCGAACTTAAAGCTGCGGCTATTGCCCACATTCAAAACTTGGGTGAGAAACCCACGCCAAAACAAGTGGATGCCTTAGTATGGCCAGTTCAAAGCAGCCTAGAAATTGCAGCCGCACTAGAAGCCTTTACCGCTGTGGGCGCGAGCGCTGAGTACTTAAGTCTCGATGTTAACAATCTAGATGCGATTGCCAGCACGATAGTGCCGATCACCGAGTTGTCGCCTATTACTGGCATCATCCATGGTGCGGGCGTACTCGCCGATAAACACATCCAAGACAAAACCTTAGATGAGTTAGCACGGGTGTATGGCACTAAGGTCACAGGTATAAGCAATCTACTTGCCGCACTGGATTTAGATAAATTAAAACTGATTGCCCTATTCTCTTCGGCGGCGGGTTTTTACGGCAATACTGGCCAAAGCGATTACGCCATGTCCAACGACATACTCAACAAAGCCGCACTGCAACTGGCGCAGCAACTGCCAAATGCCAAAGTGATGAGCTTCGATTGGGGTCCGTGGGACGGCGGCATGGTGAATCCTGCGCTGAAAAAGATGTTTATGGATCGCGGTGTTTATGTGATCCCGTTAAAAGCGGGTGCTGAGTTATTTGCGAGCCAATTACTGAGCAACACAGGCGCACAATTGCTGGTTGGTACTGATATGCAAGGCACAGTTCCAAGTGACGAGCAAGCAACTCAAGGTAGCAATCTAAAAAAGCCTGAAGCGGATCTGACCACTGACGCGTCGGATCCGCATGCTTTGCCTAAAGCTGTAAAACTAAAGCGCACACTGGACCCTAAGGCAATGATCTTTATTGAAGATCACTGCATTAATGGTAATCCCGTATTACCCACTGTGTGCGCGATTCAGTGGATGCGTGAAGCCGCCTTTGATGTGCTCAAGCAGCCTGTCAAAGTGCAAAGCTACAAGCTGTTGAAGGGCATTATTTTTGACACTGCCGTGTTACAAAATGGAGTGTTAGAAAGTGCAGCCCCTATTACGCTGGAACTTGAACTTGCACCGATTGCGTTAACGGATAAAGCCGCGAAAGATACTGACGAGTGCTTGAGTGGACAATTCAGTGCATTAATCAGCTTTGAAGGTCGTCCGCAATATCAAGCTATCCTAGTCGTTGATGATGCTGCTGATGACGCGGCTAACGATTACTTAGCCACTAACAGCAAAGCAACCGCCTTTGACGCGCACAGTTTGGCAGGACTTTCTGTCATCACAACCGCGAGCAGCCTTTACAGCGACGGCACGCTTTTCCACGGCCCAAGACTGCAAGGTATTGAGTCTGTGGTGAAGTTTGACGATGCGAGCTTAATCGCCAAGGTGAGCCTACCCCATGTTGCGTTAGCGGACTGCGGGAGTTTTGTGCCCAATCTGGCCCCTAAAGGCTCACAAGCCTTTGCGGAAGATTTGCTGCTGCAGGCGATGCTGGTATGGGCGAGACTCAAATATGGCGCGGCGAGTTTGCCATCAAGCATTGGTGAGTTTATTTCCCATGCGCCATTTGCCTTTGGCGATACAGGTCATCTAGTGCTCGATGTGGTAAAACACTCTGGCCGTGCCCTTGAAGCCAATATTGCGCTGTATCATCAAGATGGCCGCTTAAGCTGCGAGATGAACAACGCCAAAGTCACCATCAGCAAAAACCTTAACGGTGCATTCTTAGCTAATAAAGTTGCTAATAAAGCCATTGAAAGCGTGGAGGCAAAAGTCGAGTGAATTTAGCCCACACTTTAGCAACTCTACATAGCGGCCAAACTGAAACGTCGATAGCTGACACGGCTATGACTGAAAAGCTTGCCAAGCCACTGCGTATTGCAGTGTTGCTTGGCGACGCGGTCAACCTCGATCCTCACTCAGCCCAAGTATTAGGGACGTTTGCGGAACGTGAAAGAGTTCAGATTTGCGCTGCCGATGCCAACCAATCGACAGATCATGAACCGTCAGTGCATGAGCAAAGGTCGCTCACTGCGTTATTAAGCCAAGCAACAACAGCCATTGAGCAAGGCAAGCTCGTTGAACTTAAATTCAATGATGGCAATCTGCCCCAGCCTTTGACTCAGTCCCTGTATTTGCTTGATGGTTTACGCGCCGCCAAACTGCGTCTTCACGCCCACGCGTTTATTGCTGGCTTTGCCGCTGGCAATCAAACTACAGGTGTTGTAAATGCGGCGTTAGTAGCGGCAAAGCGCAGCCCTGCACAAACCATTCAGCATCAACTCGTCGCCAACACTCTCAACGGGGCCTTTGTTGCGCTGCGCCAAGGCGTAACCGCCCTCGCGGCGCGAACACAAGCGCCGCTTCATGGTAAAGAAGGGGAAAATAATCAAACTGGCTATTGGTTTAGCGACCAACATCAAGCGCGGGTTTTATGTCTAAATCTTGTAACAAAGAATCTAGCGGCAACAACATCAAACCCAGCAGATACCTTGCTGGATTCAGGCCAAGATATTTGCCAGAGCCTAGTGCTGACCCAAGGCACACAAGTTATCGCGCCCAAAGCTCTTGTTGATGAAAACCGGCTGTTTGTGCCGATAAGTGCTGACAATATTGATTCACTCATCGCGCAAGTATTGCAACTAGTTAACACTCTGGAAAATGGCGTAGGCTTTCACGCGGAATATCTCAAACCTTGGTTTGAACGCTATGATGCCAACGCACCACTGGCATTAGTCTTGATGGCGGCATCAATTGATGACCTCAAACTTGAAGCCAAAGCTATGCTTTCGGCGCTTGAAAGTGATGCTGTTCGTCATCATGGTCAACACTTTAAAACGCCAGCGGGTAGCTGTTTCACCGCTAAGCCGCTAGGGGATGCAGGACTTACCTTTGTATACCCCGGCGTTGGCACTGTTTACGCCAATATGTTCAATAACTTGCATGAGTATTTCCCCGCGCTGTATCACCAACTGGAGCGTGAAGGCGATTTAAGCGCCATGCTGCAATCACCGCAGATTTATGCCGAGAATATTAAAACCGCAGCAAGCATGAGCTTAAGCCAGCAAGCGATTAGTGGTGTGGGGGCCAGTTATCTATTCACTAAACTGTTGACCCAAGTCTTTAATATTAAGCCTAAAATGGCGCTCGGTTACTCAATGGGCGAAGCAGCCATGTGGGCCAGCCTAGATGTGTGGCAAACACCCCATGCTATGATCAACGCCACCGAAAATAGCGATATTTTCAACCATGCCATTTCTGGCGAGCTAACCGCAGTGCGCCGAGCATGGCAGCTTAAGGATAATGAATCCATAGTGTGGAATAGCTTTGTGGTGCGCGCCGATAGCAAGGAAATCAAAGCATTACTGCCAGAGTTCCCTCGCGCCTACTTAGCCATCATTCAAGGTGATACTTGCGTTATTGCCGGCTGCGAAACAAGCTGTAAAGCCCTACTTGCAAAGTTAGGTAAGCGTGGGATTGCCGCCAATCGCGTCACGGCAATGCATACCGCACCTGCCATGTTAGTCCATGGGCAAGTACAAGATTTCTATACTCAAGCAGTGAAACCTGAGGCACTGAAACCTAAGGCGCTGGAAGCGGCAGCACATGGCTCGCCTATTCGCTTTATCAGCGCAGCGCAAACTGCGCCAGTAACCGTGGATAGTCACAGCATTGGCCGCGCGATTGCCGATACCTTTTGTTCGCCACTCGACTTTAGTGCGCTCATTCAAAATGCCACTAAGCAAGGGGCAAGACTGTTTGTCGAAGTGGGCGCCGATAGGCAAACCAGCACACTCATAGATAAAATCAGCCATGCCCATGCAGGCCAAAGCACGGCGAACGAGGCAACAGCCGCCATTGCTTGCAATGCCAAGGGTGCTGATGCGATTACCAGCTTACTCAAGTGTTTAGCTCAGCTGATAAGCCACAGAGTACCGCTTTCGCTCGCGCCGCTTATTCAGCCATTAAGTGCTAATGCAGCCCCTTTATCATCAGCTGTATCACCAAAAGGAGAACCCCAGTGAGTTCTCAGCATTCCCCTACGATTGATAAAACTAACGTGCCTACCATTGCGTCAAACCGCGCATCAAAAAGTGCGTCAAAAATTGCGATTGTCGGTCTTGCGACTCAGTATCCTGACGCCGATAATCCCCAAACCTTCTGGCAAAATCTGCTGGATAAAAAAGACTCTCGCACCCAAATTAACCGTGAAAAGCTCAATGCCAATCCCGCCGATTACCAAGGTGTGCAGGGTCAGTCTGACCGTTTTTACTGTGATAAAGGCGGCTACATCCAACACTTTGAGTTTGATGCCAAGGGTTATCAACTGCCTGAGTCCGCCTTTGACGGGTTAGATGAAAGCTTTTTATGGGCACTCGATTGCAGTCGTAAAGCCCTGCAAGACGCAGGGATTGCACCAAGCGATGCCGTACTGGCGCGCACAGGTATTGTAATGGGAACCTTGTCGTTCCCCACCGCCCGCTCCAACGAACTGTTTTTGCCTCTGTATCATCAAACTGTTGAAAAGGCGCTGCAAAACAAACTTAACCAAAGCGCATTTCAGCTGGCTGACTTTGGCAACTCAGTTAACGATCTCAATGCCAATAGCCAAGCCTTAAACGTCGCCAATGGCGCCGTTGCTCACACAGCCTCAAAGCTAGTCAGCGATGCACTCGGTTTGGGTGGCACCCAGTTGAGTCTGGACGCCGCCTGCGCCAGCTCGGTTTATGCACTCAAACTCGCCTGCGATTACCTAACAACTGGCAAGGCCGATATGATGCTTGCGGGCGCAGTATCGGGCGCCGATCCCTTTTTTATCAACATGGGATTCTCAATTTTCCACGCCTACCCAGATCACGGTATTTCAGCGCCCTTTGATAGCAACAGCAAAGGCTTATTCGCTGGAGAAGGCGCTGGGGTGTTAGTCTTAAAACGCTTAGAAGATGCCGAGCGCGATGGCGATAACATCTATGCCGTCGTTAGCGGCATTGGTTTGTCGAACGACGGTAAAGGCCAGTTTGTATTAAGCCCCAACAGCAAGGGCCAAGTGCAAGCCTTCGAGCGCGCCTATAGTGCCGCAAACACACTGCCTGCCAATATCGAAGTGATTGAATGCCATGCCACAGGCACGCCGCTTGGGGATAAGGTCGAACTCGCTTCGATGGAACGCTTTTTTGAGGACAAACTCGCGGGCTCTGCGGTGCCGCTGATCGGTTCGGCAAAATCCAACTTAGGCCATTTACTCACAGCCGCGGGCATGCCGGGGATCATGAAGATGATTTTTGCCATGCGCTCGGGTCGACTGCCGCCAAGTATTAACTTATCAGCGCCGATATCCTCGCCTAAGGGTTTGTTTAGCGCTAAAAATCTACCGACAGAACTGCATGCGTGGCCCGATAAAGTCGGTAATGACCGCCGCCACGCAGGTGTTTCCGTGTTTGGTTTTGGCGGCTGTAACGCGCATTTATTGCTGGAATCCTATGCAGCGGCAAATACCAGTAGTAAGCGTCAGCAGAGTGCTGCCACAGTAAGCTACCAACATACACCATTAAATATCATTGGCTTAGCATCACACTTCGGGCCTTTATCCTCCATAAATGCACTGGATAACACGATTCATGCTCGGCAACATGCCTTTATCCCGCTGCCCGCTAAACGTTGGAAAGGCTTAGATAAACATCCTGAGATCTTAGCTAACTTTGGCTTGCCTGCTGTACCGCAAGGCGCATATATCGACCAGTTCGATTTTGACTTCCTGCGCTTTAAAGTGCCGCCCAATGAGGATGACCGCCTGATCTCCCAGCAACTGCTGCTGATCAAAGTGGCCGATGAAGCGATCCGTGATGCCAATCTAAAACCCGGTGGCAAGGTGGCCGTATTAGTGGCGATGGAAACTGAACTCGAATTACACCAGTTCCGTGGCCGCGTAAATCTACACACCCAACTGGCAGACAGTCTTAAAAAACAAGGGATAACACTCACGCAAGCCGAGTATCTCGCCCTTGAAAAAATCGCCATGGACAGTGTGCTCGATGCCGCCAAACTGAACCAATACACCAGTTTTATTGGCAACATCATGGCGTCACGTATCGCATCCCTTTGGGACTTTAACGGCCCTGCCTTTACCATTTCGGCGGCGGAGCAATCGGTCGCCCGCTGTATAGATGTGGCCGAAAACCTCTTGTCCCAAGAATCCTTAGATGCAGTGGTGATCGCCGCCGTCGATTTAAGTGGCAGTCTAGAGCAAGTGATCCTCAAAAACGCCGTATCGCCAGTGGCATTTAATGCAACTGACACTGGTTGGAAAGTCGGTGAAGGTGCAGGCGCGTTAGTGCTCACGACAACGCAATCAAGTGCAGCCCAGCCAAGTAATGCCGCTGACAATGCTAATGCCAATAGCAGCTATGGCGACAGTTATGGTCACATCAGCGGCCAAGTGTTTGGCCCTATGTGTGACCCACAAGGTCACAGCAACGCTGCGCGTATTTGCGATGACTTGCTAACCCAAGCCAAGGTGAATAGCAGCCAGATTTGCTTGATTGAAACCAGTATTGCGGTTGAGCAACTTGCCGATTCAGAGTTGGTACTCAATACCCTGCTGCCGAGTGTGAACCAGCGCAGCCAAGCCGCTGATACCCTAGGCCACAACTTTGCCGCTGCGGGAATGGCGAGTATTTTGAGCGCGCTGCTTCAGCTTAAAAATCAGGTGCAGCTTAAAAATCAAGCGCAACTTAACAAGCATTCTTCTCAAGCTCAGCAGCACGCGCTCGTTGCCACGTTTAGCCAAGGTAAATGCTCGCAGTTACTGCTCAGCCAAAGTGCCACGCAAGCATACAATTTGCAGCAAAGGCTTGAACAAGATTTAACGCTTTCTGAGCAAAAACACTTAATAAAACAAGTAACGCTCGGTGGCCGCGATATCTATCAGCATATCCTAGATACGCCGCTCGCAGACCTTGATGCTATACAACAAAAAGCCCAAGCCATGACAGCACTGCCAGCGCGCAGCCAACGCAAACATTTGGCCCAAATAGCGAGCAAAGACACGAATAGCTTTGCAACAAGCAGCCCAACCACGGCTCAACAAAAAGAGACATTAAGCAGCATGCCAATTAATGCCCTAAGCACCAATAAAAACGCCACTCAAGCAGAGCTAAAAGACGCGGCATTTTTAAGCAATCAGCAACTCGCCCGTGAAGCCCATTTAGCCTTTTTACAAAGCCGTGCTGAAGGCTTGAAACTAGCCGATGCCTTGATGAAAGCCCAGCTTGCCAGCGAGTTAGCCGTCAATGGCCAAGCTGCGCCAGTACAACAGCAAGCCATTGTTCAGGCATCTGCGACAGCGGTTCTTCCACATCCAGTGCTTTATCCCAATCATGCAAAAGTGCCTGAGTACACGCCGCCAACACCGATAAGCAAGCCTTGCATTTGGGATTATGCAGATTTAGTCGAGTACGCCGAAGGTGATATTGCTAAAGTATTTGGCCCAGATTACGCCATTATCGACAGCTATTCGCGTCGTGTACGCCTGCCAACGACTGACTATTTGCTGGTATCTCGGGTAACGAAATTAAACGCCCAGATGAACCAATATCAGCCTTGCACTATGACCACGGAATACGATATTCCTGTGGACGCGCCGTATTTGGTCGATGGCCAAATCCCTTGGGCCGTGGCGGTCGAATCGGGTCAATGCGACTTGATGCTGATCAGCTACTTAGGTATCGATTTTGAAAACAAGGGCGAGCGCGTTTATCGCCTGCTCGATTGCACCCTGACCTTCCTTGGCGACTTACCGCGCGGTGGCGACACCCTGCGCTACGATATTTCCATCAATCACTTTGCCCGCAATGGCGATACCCTATTGTTCTTCTTCTCCTACGAATGTTTCGTGGGCGACAAGCTGATCCTGAAAATGGATGGCGGCTGTGCCGGCTTCTTCACCGATAAAGAGCTGGCCGACGGCAAAGGTGTTATTCACACCGAAGCTGAAATCAAAGCGCGCAACCTCGCCTTGAATAATCCGAATAAACCGCGCTTTAATCCGCTGCTTGATTGCGCGCAAAACCAATTTGATTACAGCCAAATCCATAAACTGCTCGGCGCGGATATCGGTGGCTGTTTTGGCGGCGCCCATGCGGCGAATCAAGCCCAATATGGTTTGCAGCCCTCTTTATGTTTTGCATCCGAAAAATTCCTGATGATTGAACAAGTCAGCAATCTTGAGGTGCATGGCGGCGCGTGGGGCTTAGGCTCAGTTCAAGGCCATAAGCAGCTCGAAGCTGATCATTGGTATTTCCCGTGTCATTTCAAGGGCGACCAAGTGATGGCGGGATCGTTAATGGCCGAAGGCTGTGGTCAATTACTGCAATTCTTTATGCTGCATATTGGGATGCACCTCGGTGTAAAAGACGGTCGTTTCCAACCGCTAGAAAATGCGTCACAAAAAGTGCGCTGTCGCGGTCAAGTTTTGCCGCAATCTGGCCTGCTCACCTATCGCATGGAAATCACCGAAATCGGTATGAGCCCGCGCCCGTATGCTAAGGCGAATATCGATATTTTGCTCAATGGCAAAGTGGTCGTGGATTTCCAAAACCTTGGAGTGATGATCAAAGAAGAAGCCGAATGCACCCGCTACCTCGCGGATAATGCCAACAGCACAGCTAACAATACGACTAGAAATGTAGCTAAAAATGCTGTTTCGGCTGCGCCGTTGGTTTCAACAACATCAGTATCGTTAGCGGCGCCACTGATGGCACAGTTGCCTGATTTAACTGCGCCAACCAATAAAGGCGTAGTGCCGCTTAAGCATGTGCCTGCTCCAGTCGCGCCTGCGGATTCAAAGTATGCCAACCGCGTGCCCGATACCCTGCCGTTCACGCCGTATCACATGTTCGAATTTGCCACGGGCGATATCGAAAACTGCTTCGGCCCCGATTTCAGCATCTATCGCGGCCTAATTCCACCGCGCACGCCTTGCGGTGATTTGCAGCTCACGACTCGCGTCATTGCGATTGACGGCAAACGCGGCGAGCTGAAAAAGCCTTCTTCGTGTATCGCCGAATACGAAGTGCCTGCAAATGCTTGGTATTACAATAAAAACAGTCATCACGCCGTGATGCCCTATTCAGTGCTAATGGAAATATCACTGCAGCCAAACGGCTTTATCTCAGGCTATATGGGCACTACCTTGGGCTTCCCCGGCCAAGAGCTGTTCTTCCGTAACTTAGACGGCAACGGTAAGCTGCTGCGCCATGTGGATTTACGTGGCAAAACCATAGTGAACGACTCACGTTTGTTATCGACTGTGATTGCTGGCAGTAACATCATTCAGAATTTTAGTTTTGAATTAAGCTGCGATGGCGAGCCTTTCTATCAAGGGAAAGCGGTATTTGGTTACTTCAAGGGCGATGCGCTGAAAAACCAGTTAGGCATAGACAACGGCAAGATCACTCAGCCTTGGCATGTGCAAAATGGCATAGCCGCCGATAGCCAAATCAATCTGTTAGATAAACAACATCGCAGCTTTAATGCACCACAAGGTCAGCCACATTACCGTTTAGCGGGCGGTCAACTTAACTTTATCGACAAGGCTGAAATCGTGAAAGCCGGCGGTAAAGCGGGCCTTGGCTATTTATACGCCGAGCGCACCATTGACCCGAGTGATTGGTTCTTCCAATTCCATTTCCATCAAGATCCTGTGATGCCAGGCTCATTAGGGGTTGAAGCCATTATCGAGCTGATGCAAACCTATGCGATTGACCAAGACCTTGGCGCGGGCTTTAACAATCCAAAATTCGGGCAGATTTTATCGGATATCAAATGGAAGTATCGCGGTCAAATTAACCCATTAAACAAGCAGATGTCGCTAGATGTGCACATTACCTGCGTGACAGACGACAATGGCAAACGCATCATTATGGGCGATGCCAACTTGAGTAAAGATGGCCTGCGGATTTATGAAGTTAAAGATATCGCCATCTGTATTGAAGAAGCCTAGCGAGTTTACGCTGTTAGAAAGACGCTAATCTCGAATAACAAATAACGAATAACGAATAACAAATAGTTGCGCCGCCTTGGCTATCCACATCACCAAGGCGGCACAAATAACATGAGAACACCTATGACTAGCCATACTCTAGATCAATACAATAGCAATAACGAAAAACTCAGCCCTTGGCCGTGGCAAGTCAACGATGCAGAGCTGTGCTTTGATATCGACGCATTAGGCAAAAAACTCAAAGATTTAAGCCAAGCCTGTTACTTAGTGAATCACAGTGAAAAAGGCTTAGGCATAGCGCAAACAGCCGAAGTCACCACAAGCGACAGCCAAGCGCCACTAGGCTCACACCCCGTCAGCGCCTTTGCGCCCGCCCTTGGCACCCAAAGTTTAGGCGACAGTAATTTTCGCCGCGTACACGGGGTTAAATACGCTTACTACGCCGGCGCTATGGCCAACGGTATTGCCTCGGAAGAACTGGTTATCGCGCTGGGCCAAGCGGGCATTTTGTGTTCGTTTGGCGCGGCGGGGTTAATCCCATCGCGCGTTGAAGCGGCCATTACTCGCATTCAAGCGGCGCTACCCAATGGTCCTTACGCCTTTAATTTAATTCACAGCCCAAGCGAGCCCGCATTAGAGCGCGGCAGTGTTGAGTTGTTCTTAAAACATAAAGTGCGCACGGTCGAAGCCTCGGCATTTTTAGGGTTAACGCCGCAAATCGTCTATTACCGCGCGGCGGGTTTGAGCCGCGACGAACATGGCGACATCGTCATTGGCAACAAAGTCATAGCCAAAATCAGCCGCACCGAAGTCGCGACTAAGTTTATGGAGCCGGCGCCGGCCAAAATCCTCCAGCAATTAGTAAGTGACGGCCTTATCAGCCAAGACCAAATGGCGATGGCATTGCTGGTGCCGATGGCGGACGACATAACGGCCGAAGCTGACTCTGGTGGTCATACCGACAATCGCCCGTTAGTCACGCTATTACCGACGATTTTGGCGCTCAAAGATGAAATCCAAGCTAAGTATCAATATAAAACGCCCATCCGTGTGGGCGCAGGCGGCGGCGTCGGCACACCCGATGCAGCATTAGCCACCTTCAACATGGGTGCGGCATTCATCGTCACAGGTTCTATCAACCAAGCTTGCGTCGAAGCGGGCGCCAGCGAACACACCCGTAAGTTACTCGCCACCACAGAAATGGCCGATGTGACTATGGCGCCTGCCGCCGATATGTTCGAAATGGGCGTTAAATTACAAGTGGTTAAGCGCGGCACTCTGTTCCCGATGCGCGCCAATAAGCTTTATGAGATCTACACCCGTTACGATTCGATTGATGCCATCCCTGCGGACGAGCGTAAAAAGCTCGAAGAGCAAGTGTTCCGCTCATCACTCGATGATATTTGGGCGGGCACTGTCGCCCACTTTAACGAGCGCGATCCTAAACAAATCGAGCGTGCACTGGATAACCCCAAACGTAAGATGGCGCTGATTTTCCGCTGGTATTTGGGTCTGTCTAGCCGCTGGTCAAACACAGGTGAAATCGGCCGCGAAATGGATTACCAAATTTGGGCAGGCCCAGCGCTCGGCGCATTTAATGCGTGGGCCAAAGGCAGTTATTTAGATGACTATAAAGCCCGTAATGCGGTCGATTTAGCCAAACATTTAATGGTGGGCGCGGCGTATCAATCCCGCATTAACCTGCTGTTATCCCAAGGCGCGAGCATTCCGGTTAGCCTGCAACGCTGGAAACCATTAAATCGTTTTTAAACGTATTTAGCTCCTATCATCTTGTATTATAAGATCATAATATCTTCAAGCCGACACAAACTCACAGTGTCGGCTTTTATTTATCTTTACTTATGAACGACATCAGCTCACAGTCTTTGATTCAACGTATTAGGCTGAAACTCTTACCGAAGCTTAGGTAAAAATTGCCTACCCCTCTTTTAATTCACTCACACCATTTTAAATAAAATGATTTAAATTATATTTAAAATCAATTAACTACTTAAAATTTTTAAAGTTGGCATTAAGATCGCAATCAAGTAAGAGCCATTAGCCGTTACCTTACAAGTGACACAAACGGTCATGAGAAGGATTAATACAAGGGCAGGAGGTTATTATGCTAGGTTGGACATTAGTATTTCTAGTTGTTGCCGTGATTGCCGGGTTGTTAGGATTTGCTGGGATTGCTGGCGCAGCGGCGGGAATAGCGAAAATCATTTTCTTCATATTTATTGTGTTATTAGTGATTTCTCTGCTGATCAATGCCCTTAAGGGCAAATCACCGCGACTATAATTTTTTTTAGAAAAGGAGATAGATATGAAACCATTTACCCTGATGACAAGTGCAGCATTCGCATTATTACTCGCCCTAGGTTTAACGGCCTGTAGTGATAACAAAGCCGAAGACGCGGGCGAAAAAATCGATGAAGTAATGACTGATACAGGTAACGCCATCGAAGATGCCTGTGAAGAAGTCAAAGAAGGTGTTAAAGCTAAAGATACTAAGTGCTAAACAAACCTGACTTTAGGGTGGTAATAGACTCGTCTACTGCCACCCTTTTGGTTTAGACTCGCTCATTTCTGCATCTCTCATCTCGACATCTATCCATTCAAGTGCAACGATTTTAACCAAGAACAATGGCATTGGAGGACTTGCATGCTAACGAAGATCCACATCAAATATTTGTACACTGCAGGTGCAGTATTGTTAGCCTATTTTGCAGTAACAGACACTTCTCCCCTGCTCACTTTCATTTGTGCATGGACAAGTCTGTCACTGTTTTTAGTCGGTTCAGCCTATTGGTTTAATCTCGCCAGTATTTTTAGAAAACGCCAAGATGGCACTATTCCTTGGTATATTCGTTGGGGTTTTATTCCCTTTTTATTAGGCAGTCGACTCTATAACCACTGGGCCAGAAAATACGATTCAGTACCGCCCATGCAAAGGATTGATGAACATCTGTATCTCGGCTGTAGACTCTTTTCCGCAGATCTGGAAACGATTAAAGCCAATAAGATCACTGCCATTCTGGATGTCACCGCTGAATTTGATGGCTTAGATTGGTCGCAATTTGAAGATCATATCGAGTATTTAAATATTCCCATCCTCGACCATAGCGTACCGACCAGTGCCCAACTCAATCAAGCTGTTAACTGGCTGCACCGCCAAATACGCGCCAATAAACAGGTGCTCATCCACTGTGCTATGGGTCGTGGCCGCTCAGTGCTGGTACTCGCCGCTTATTTGGTTTGTAAAGATAAACAACAGCACTTCGCCGAAGTACTGCAACAGATAAAGCAAATACGCAAAACCGCTGGCTTAAACAAATGGCAATTACGCGCGCTAGATCGCATGCTCAGTCAAGGGAAAATTAACATCCACAAAGTGGCGTGGATTATCGCCAACCCAGTCTCTGGTGGCGGGAAATGGCAAGAATACAGCGAGCAAATCCAAGATGAACTCAAAGCCTATTTTGACCTGACTTTAAAACTCACAACAGCAGACGAAACCGCAAATGTCTTCGCCGAGCAAGCCCGTAATGCAGGCGCTGATATTATTATCGCCTGTGGTGGCGATGGTACTGTGACTGAAGTGGCCTCTCAAATCGTTGATACGGATATCGTCTTAGGCATCATTCCTCTTGGCACAACTAATGCTCTCAGTCATGCCCTCTTTGGTTTAGGCAGTAAACTTATTCCTATCTCTCAGGCGTTGGATAATATTATTCAAGGGCATTGCCAAGCCATTGATACCGCGCGTTGTAATGAGGAGTTAGTGTTGTTGCTTGTGGGCATAGGGTTTGAGCAACAAATGATTGAATCCGCGAACCGTGAGCGTAAAAATGCTCTCGGCCAGTTTGCCTACCTCGATGGCTTATGGCGCGCAGTGAATGCCGATATCACTTTAACCATCCAGCTCAGCTTAGATGATGCAAAACCCACAACATTAACGACCCATAGCCTAATCGTTGCCAATGCCGCACCGTTTACCAGCGTGTTGGCGCAGGGCGATGGCGAACCAAACATGACCGACGGGTTGCTCGACATTACTTGGTTGGATGCTGGCGATGAACCCAAAGAGCAGTTGCTTAGCCTCGCTGAATTAGCGATTGCGGGATGGGTAAAAGAAGGCAATAAGAGTGTGCGAGATCAACAAGCGAGTGCAAGTAAAGTCCATCATGCCCATGCTAAAAAGGTCACCATCAGCAGCCAGCCTAAGTGTAAATATGTGATTGATGGTGAAGTATTTGAGCCTGCGGATCTCACTATTGAAGTCCAGCCAGCATCTCTTAAAGTGTTTGTTCCTTATCAGGAAACCACTGAGCAAGATGAGTGATCGTTGTGGAGGACATCCAGCCTAACTTTTTAGGCTGGATGACTGAGCATTTATAGAACGAACAAAAAATATAAAATATTCAACAAAATAAATATAACCAGCAGAACCAGTACCCGCATGAAATTAAATTCACTACCTTTAATATTGATCTGTGCCAGTAACAATAAGAGGCATTGATAGTTTGCACAATCAACACCTAACTCATTTCTAGACACTTTCGAGTTAAACCAAAGACTCACATCAACGTAAATACCAGTTGCGATATAACTCATACTGCAAATATAAGCTGCAACTTTGCAGTTGCAGCTAAGGTGTTATTGACCCGCAGCAGTATCCTCACCGGTCCAGAGTCGCATGATACGATAAGGCGGTTTGGCGGTTTCGGCTTTTCCATTAAAGGCTTTTGCTTTATGCAATTGATTCACTGAAATATATAACCAGCCTGTTTCACCAAATTGCACACTATCTGGAAAATCCAGTAGTGGAGAACTGACCGCTGTTGTTAGTGTGCCTTTGTTATCTAGCATGGAAATGGCATTGTGGTTCAAATTGGTAAAGTAATGATTACCTTGTTTGGACGTTGCTGCGCCATCTGATACAGGCTTGGCTCCGACTAATTTTACCGTGGCGATAATTTTATCATTATTGCCTGTTTGTAAAGCCGCAGTCGATAACTGATACCAGTGAGTGCCATTCATTGCACCATAATAAAGTGTACTTCCGTCGGCAGATAAACTGATTGGATTGACCGCGACACTGGCAACTTTGCCATTAAACAATGTTGTTTTGTTATCTATGTTCATTACTGCATCCGTTTCGGCCTGCAGCGAGCTATGACCTGAAAAACGTATTGTATGACCATCGTCGATACGCACCGCTAAGAGGCCAGGGTTGGCGATATCGGCTAAATAAATCCAGCCTTTTTGAGAATCGACAACCAGATCCTGCATAAAGCTGCCTTTAGGCGCGAGAACTTGTGGTAGGACGATTTGTTTATATAGACTGCCGTCCTTAATGTTGAATCCCCAAATCCTTGTCTGGCCTAATTCTAACCCCATATCTGCGGTCCAGAGGTGTCCAGCCTTGTCCTGAGCAATACCTAATAAGGTATCAAATTGAGCAGTATTGGCTGTCGATGTTTTTTGCAAATCCATTGAAGGCCAAGCTTTATAAGCGTTGGTCTCACGATTAACTTCAATCAATTGCAAACCTGATGGTGTATCAAATGGATGTACTGTGGCAAAAATCCGACCTTGTGCAGTGACGCTGACATTGCCAGGTCGTATTGGCAATTCAGCGACTGTTTCAAGACTTCCTACTGCTGGGGTGGCGTTCACAAAACTACTGGCTGTCAAAGAAAGCCATAATGCTGTTGTTAATAAGTGTTTCATATTCTATCTCCGCTTTTTCTGTTTAAGGGCTGTAGAATAGGAGTTATTATTTACAAAAAAAAGAGTATAAAGTGTAGCTCTGTTTCAATATTAATTTGATAATTAATGTTTATTCAGCAGTCGTTTCACCGGTCTCGACTTTCTGCTCGTACTTGCTGAGCTTGTTGTAGAGGGTTTTAACGCTGATCCCCAGTTGTTCGGCGGTATCCGTTTTATTACCTTGAGTGGTTTCTAGTGCTTGATAAATAGCGATTCTCTCTAAATCATCTAAGCGCATGCCTTGGGGGATAACAACTTGCTCACCACCACATAAACCCACTTCATTCGTCTGAGGTAGCTGTAAATGGCTGGGTAAAATATCCTGATCGGCCAGAATATAGGCTCGCTCAATTGCATGTTTTAATTCGCGCACATTACCAGACCAAGGGTACTTAGCAATCATCTGAATACAGTCTTCAGCTAAGCTCTTATTCTGCTTTTCGGCCACGTTACGATAGGCAAGAAAATGCTGCGCAAGCCCAATAATATCTTCGCCACGTTCCCGTAAGGGCGGAACGCGAATGGGAAACTGAGCCAAACGAAAGTACAAATCTTCTCGAAATAGCCCTGCCTCTATCGCCACTATGGGATCACGGTTAGTCGCTGCCACAATACGTACGTTTGCACGTTGCACTTTGTCACCACCCACAGGACGATACTCGCTATTTTCCAACACTCTGAGTAACTTCACTTGATGATCAATCGGCATTTCGGTGACTTCATCGAGAAACAAAGTCCCGTCTTCAGCCTGTTCAAATACGCCTTTGTGGTCGCGATTCGCCCCCGTAAATGCACCTTTGACATGACCAAACAGCTCACTGTCGACCAATTCTGGGCTTAATGCACCACAGTTAATCGCAATAAAAGGCTCGTTCACCCTAGGGCTGGCAAGATGTATGGTATTAGCAACCAGTTCTTTCCCGACCCCACTTTCCCCAATAATCAGCACATTACTACCTGTCGCAGAGACGCGACGAATTGTGCGATATAGCTTGTGCATAGGAGCTGATGAACCAACAAGCAAACCGTATTGGTCTAGCTCGCTAGCAAAAGGATGCAGTCGATTAGGCGATGATGCTAAATACTGTGCAAAATCAGCAAAAATTTCGCTGATTAGCGGCATATCGTAAGGTTTGCGAAAGTGGTAACCCGCAAAATGAGACATTAACTGATCAAGATTGGGGTTTGGCTGGCCGTCGGAGAGAAAAATAAACTCAATATTTGACATGGCCGCATTATCTAGCAGCACAAGGTAATCTTCACGACTAAGACTGGATAACTCAATAATGGCAACATCGACGTGATTTGCCCCTAGCTGCTCTATCCAAGGCAAGTCATCGACACTGCGTAGCTTATTAAAGTCAGCAGCGCCAGCAAGTTCGATGATTGCTTGCTCGGCGCCAACATCCTGCAAGTGATAAAAAAGTGTCAGTCGAGCCATGCGTATCTACTCCCTGTATGAAAAACTACTGTATGTCAGCCATGAAATTTTAACAACAGCAACGGTAATAGTTGCCGATGTTCTAAGATGATATCTCGATGAACTGAGAATATCAGTCTAAAAATCAGCCTGTTAAAATATCATTAAAAACGAGAACAGAATATGCATGGTAGCTGAACGAAACAAAATCAGTTTACCCAAGCAGTTAAACAATCTATGTCGAACACTGGCATTAGGAGGCCCATAATGAAGTCTAATGTTGTGCAACATCAGACTGATATCCGCGCCGATATCATGTTGATCGATGAAATCATCAAGCTGAATCAGGAAGGACTCACATTTTACAACCAAGCGAGGAGGTATGTCGAAGACTATAATCTTAAGCGTGTTTTTTCCGCCAAAGCTAACATCCACCAACGAATGTTAACTCGGTTTGAACAGCTGAGACGTTTGGCTGACGAGCCAATTAATGGCCTAAGTCACACCGTGCCCGTCACTTATACTCAAGCAACAGAATTGCTGCAACAGTGCCAAATTTCGCAGGCTATGATCGCCCTTGTCGATATAGAGCAGCAAGTGCTAATCCAAATAAAACAAGCAGTAAGGCAAGCGCATCAGCCACAACTTGCAAACCAACTTGCAGAAGGCGCCGCTTGGCTGCAAATGAGTTACGACGGTACGGGATCGCTCAATCACCATTAATTCCCTGTCGCTAAGTGAGCCATATTTAACCGACTCCCCTCCACTTTTATTACAGCCATAATACCGCACTGATGAGTGCGGTTTTTTATGCTCGAATGATGGCTCAGCATGCCAGAAAAAATTACATTTTGTCGGTAAAAAAGACCGACCTAAAGGAAAATGCCAAGGTATAAAAACGCCAGATAAAACAATTTAAACATTAAAAATCATTACCTTAAAAACATTGGCACGATTGGCGCATTATCTAGCTTCGAGAAAACAACGGAGGATATGATTATGAAAACTACAACAGCATCAGTACTAGTGGCTTTACTTGTCGGTTCAATCAGTTTAAATGTGGCCGCCGCCCAAGATTGGAAAGGCGGAACCAAGGATGCGTGGATCGATGGAAAAGCAGAAACCACTTTACTGCTCAACACGAATCTCAATTCCTTCGACATCATTACAGATGTCAAAGATGGTAAAGTGACGTTAACAGGTAAAGTGGAAAGCAGTGTGGATAAAGCCCTCGCCACAGAGCTCATCAAGAGCTTAGATGGGGTGAAAGATGTCGATAACCAACTCACTGTGATGAATGAAAAAGAAGGCACCAGTGAAGTTGTTGCCACCTTAACTGACTCTAAAGTTGCCACAGTCATCAAAACGCGTTTACTGTTTTCAACTGACGTATCCGGTACCCAAATTAATGTGGATGTTGCCAATGGCATAGTCACATTGAAAGGTGAAGTTGCCAGCGATGCCGAACGTCAGTTAGCACTGAAAATTGCCGAAAATACCGACGATGTGAAAAAGGTCGTTGATAAAATTAAAGTTGTTAAAAAAGTGTCTTAACTCTCGCGACAACGGCATTTTTTAAATTAAACGTATTTTAAGTAACAGCACACCGATCTAGACTCAAGGTTCGATAGTGCTTTATGAAAAAAGAATCAAAAAAACCAGCCTCAGCTGGTTTTTTTATGTCCATTTTCAGACCCAATCGAAAAGACTTACTCGCTTAAATTAAGAAGGGTGAATTCAGATGACTCGAATGATCATAAAGGAGAAGAGTTACAGAAAACTGAGCTAAAACACAAGTGTTATTCAAGCTTCAAAGCCAAACTAAGCTTCAAAGTCAAACTAAGCTTCAAAGCCAAACTGGAATGCATAAAAATGTTGGCCATTCTCAATATTGATGGTCATAGTGCCAGTTAACCCCTGCAACTCCCCGCCCCAGAATGGGGTATCACTTCTAAGATCAGACGATTTTGTCCATCGGTCATAATGCCAAAATGTTGTAATACAAAACTGCCCTGCTTACCGCACAAATTACCAACCACTTGTTCAATGGCCACATAGCCAGCTGAGCCCTTGACTGACGTCATAGCACTGAGCATTTCCCCCTTGCTGCGACCCTCAAGCTCACCATAAAAGGTTTTATCTAAGCCCATACGCCCTAGGGTCACACCACCAATACCAGTAGCATAGGGGCAATCTGGAGTGAGCTTAACATCAAATTTCCCAGTGATTTTGCTAACTTGCATGACACTCTCCTTGTCGAAATCTTATGCTGACCTATTACCTGCTAACGCTTGCTATTGAAGCAAACATCACCCACTTACCGAAAAACAACTTAGCATAAGCCTGCGTAGATCCATAATGGCATTTACACGCTACTTATGTATGCTGGTCTCACTCACTACCATCTCTATGGTTTTGACTATTTCAGGGCTTTCAGACATAGGTTGGTCAGACGCTCTATCGCGATAAGTCACAGCAATTTTGAATGGGGCTTCAAAAGGATAAACAGGTTCAATACTATCAACTTCGATTCGATCGCCAAGCATGACACTGCCTAAGTGTTTCAAGCTATTGTGTTTAAAATCCAGATTAAACAATCCAAGATACCAAAATACGCCTGAACCTTGAGTCGTCACAATAAAGGGCGCCACAAAGGGCATAGTTTGCATTTTAGGATCATCTTGAATCGGTGCGTCACTTTGGGTGTCCGGCTCTAGAGCTGGATCGAAATTTAACGGTGTAATGCGCAAGTAATCGAGTAATGCTCGACCTTTTACCTCACCATCTTGGTAGTCGCCCATAGCAAACTCTGTTTGCTTGATCTTAATAAAATGTGTCAGTGCAACGGACTTGCCGCCCTCAGGCAGCGTTATTTCAACAGGATTGGCGGTATTTAAGCTAAAGAGTTTGAGCATCACTTCCGATGCATTCGCCACAGGCTTTACCTCAAAAGGTGTCACAGTTTCGATCTCATTCGCCTGAGCCTGAGTTTTTTCATGCGCCATGGCTTCATCGTATTGCATCACCTGTCCATCTTCCATCACCATATAAATATCATCATTGGTCATGTTGAAACGGTAAATACCCGCAGCAAGTAAGGCTAATACCACTAAGGTTGCCGCTATGGTTAATTTTACAAACGTACTCATCTTCTCTCCCCAATCGCGCTCGTTATGCGCTACTTTTCTAACACCGATAAACTTCAAATCAATGTCGGAGCAGTATTACAGATACTGAGTTAAAGCGAAGTGGGTAAAGTATAAAAAATGCCGCTATTTTGAATTTTGTCAGGCTAAGTTCAGCAACATGCCTTTTACTCGACCAATATGATGGGCCGAGTAAATACTCAGCCCAATACATCACTACTTTTCGTTTTTCCACAAGGCAGGGGTCTGGCTTGGTTGCCAATTGCTTTGGGAGAAATGCGCTTGCACTAAGGAATAGATTTTATCTTGATAGGACACAAACTCAGGTAGTTGATAATTATGCTGATCCTGCCAAGCGGGGGCATAGTTATCTAGCGTGTCGAAACGGTATCCTTGGCGCTGCGCCTCTTCCACAAAGCGTTTAATTTTAGGCAAGTTGATGGTCGCACCCTGACCACGGTGAGCATTCTCAAACAGGAAGTCGTGGGTCAAGATCACCACTTTACCGTCGTGCAAACCATCGCTACAGTCTAAGTTCTGCGTGCGACTGTTAAGAGGGTTCATTGTGGTGCCCGCACAGGTGTTGATCACTTGATTGACTTTTGCCACCAGCTCAACCCCATCGGTCATGGATTCAGCAGGAAAAGTCACGCCCCAATCCTCTGGGCCCCAATCAAAGTCCCAACCAAATATTTTATAGTCACTCTCGGCGAGCATGTTTTGAATTTGCACCGCAACTTGCGAACTGTTGGTCGAGGTTTCTGCGGTACAAGCAAAAGCAGGATCCCAAGGCGGCACAGTATCGGATGTCGCACACAAGCCGTCGCCTTTGAGTTTACTGGTCACTCGCCAACCATTGGTGTAAGGCAAACGTGCCAACTTAGTCATCTTGTTATTGGGATAACTGGCGGCATTAGGAATAAGTTCAACCACTTTGGCCGTGTTCGTCACAAAATAGGTGAAATCGGTGGCCGCATCTTGATAGGATTTTACAGGCCAGAGTCCAACTTGATTACAATATGCCGCCCCAGATTGCACGCCATCAGTGCAGTTATGCAGCATATGATCGTAACTGTGGTTTGCCAGAATATGACCATCGTCTAGCAAACGTTGTAGGGCGACAGCCGCTAATGCCTCGTTTTCATCTCCTTCGCCATACATATGAAACGCATTAATAAAGAACGTCGCCTTAATATTGGCATCCTTTAACGCATCTAACAGCCCTAAGGTCGCATCAATTGGACCATCATCAAAGGTAAGATAAATGGTCTTATCGCTGGCGTAGGCCGCACTTAAGCCAGCACTCAAGCTCGCAACACAAAGCCCAACTGCAACGGCTATCGATTTCAGTTTCATGATTTCATCCTATAAATAATGTTTAAAGATGAATAAGTTAGTTCTCTTTACGCACTGGTTAATTCATAACCTGTAGACAGCGAGTTCACTCATCCGTTTAGCTTATCTATAGTGAGTAATCCCGCTGGCATTAGTTATACCATCCTAGCAACAAGCCATACTTTTCTACGCTAAGTCGATAAATTCTGCCTTTGCCCCAGTTATACCAATCACATTAAATATCTAATCAGTTCAGAGCCTCACAGGCATTTCAATCCAAGGCGCATTGACGCAGAAATGGTCATTCCCTTTTAAGTCAATGCAACACCGGAGTGGAATGCCTGTGTGGCTCCCAAAGGGCGGCTGATGTTCACTACATGGCAAAGCGCTTTATACTGCGTTTAAGGCTTTCGACAGAGCACCACTATGCCTTCAAGCCTTCGCCTTGTCTAAAGCGCGTTGAATTCCCGCTGAATGAACAGATATTTAATACGATTGGTATTTACTATCCCCCTTACCCAAGGCTTCAAAGACAATAGAAAAATACCAATCCTAGTGTGAAAAGTACCGCATCAACAATTCGATAACAGGTAAGTTAACTGGAGAAAAAAACAACATAAAAGCACTACAGGGATGCAATAACATGTCAGAAGGTCAACTATTTAAGAGCTCTTTGCTCGCATTATGTATCGCTAACGCCTTGTTCGGGATGAGCTCAACCGCAGTCGCGGCGGAGCAACAAGAGGCAACTGCAGAAAATATTGAGGTAATCCAAGTACGCGGCATACGTCGCTCGATTGAAGCTTCTATGAATACCAAACGCTTCGCCGACTCCACGGTCGATGCCATCACCTCGGAAGATATCGGTAAGTTTCCCGATAAAAACATTGGTGATGCGCTGCAGCGCATTTCTGGGGTAACGGTCGATAGGCAATACGGTGAAGTGAGTGGGGTCACCATTCGCGGTACAGCGCCAGAACAGAGTCGTATTTTGCTGAACGGTCAAACCGTTGCCAGCACCTCTTGGTATGATCTTGGTCCTGCCACTCGTACCTTCAACATGGAATTATTGTCAGCCGAGCAAGTCAGTGCGGTTGAAGTCCACAAAACGCCAACCGCTAGCCTTGAAGAAGGTGCGCTGGGCGGCACTGTCGATCTCAAAACCCGTAAGCCCTTAGATCTCGATGCTCACACTTATCAAGTGGCGGGTGAGTTGAGCCAAAGCAGCCTGTACGATGAAACAGATCCGAGTGGATCTTTCGTTGGAAGCTGGAAAAATGATGATGAAAAATTTGGTATTTTAGGCGCCTATTCAGTAGAGAAAATTACCAGCGGCCGCCAAGTACTGGAATCTCTCAGCGGTTATTATGAGTACTTTTCCGCTGATCCTGCACAAAACCAAGAATCAACTGTAGGGGCGTGGGGGATTGGCTCACAAGCATTTAGGGCCGAACGTGAACGGACCAGTGCCCAAGTCACACTGCAATTTGCACCGACTGAAAAAACAGAGTTCACCTTAGATTACTTTAATTTTGAACTCGATATCCCCCACGTAAACCATAACTTCTTAACCGTTGGCGCCCGCGGTTCGGGCTCCACCAACGTAGTAAATAACGCCCAAGGCGGCACAGCATCGGCAACGATTCTGCCAGCGTATGCGTCGATTATTTATAACCCTGTGGTACGCCACGCGGTCAATATGAAGTCTGACGTACTCAACTTAACCGGAAAATACGTCGGGAACAGTTTCACCCTTAGCGGCGTCATTGGCCAATCGACCTCAGATGGCGGCACCCAAGGCGGCTCATCTTCTTGGTGGATCCCTGCGACGGATCAAGGCGGCAAAATTGGCGATCCCGCCTTCCCTAATGGCCAAGGCAGTGTCGATGGTGGCTTTAGTTACGATGCCACAGGTCCCTATCAAGTCGTGCTCACGAGTCTAGATGCCAACGATGCTAGCCAGTTCAAGCATGCGCAGGAAGCCAACTACGAAACCACAGTGCAAGATCATAAAGTCACCTACGCACAGTCTGACTTCGAATATCAACTCGATCATGATTTTATTAATAAAATTGCGGTCGGGATTAAGTACAACACCAGTGATTTCGAGCGCAATGCCTTCAACCGTAACCCCGCAGAAATCTTAGGTTTCGTGCCCAATGGCAACCTAGCCAACTGGAGCGATGGGGTACTGTCTGGCCTGCATTCCCAGAGTGGCGGCAATGTACTCGACTCCTATGCCAAGTTAGATGAAGAAAAATGGTGGGCGTTTATCAGCGAGAAATACGCCAATGGCGAGTTAGTGGAAGTCGCCGATCTCGGTAACACCTTCACTGTCGAAGAGGATATGTTGGCCCTGTACGCCCAAGCGGATTTCAGCGGCGAATTCTATCGTGGTAACTTTGGTTTGCGTTACGTTAACACAGACCAAACCTCAACCGGTTTTGCCGATGGCAAACCCTACAATGAATCCGTTAATTACGATAATTGGTTGCCGAGTATCAACGTCGCCTTCGATCTGCAAGAAGATTTAATCCTACGTGCCTCGGCCTCTTCCGTGATGGCGCGTAACAACTACAGCGATCTTAAACCAGGTTTAGCCATAGCGAAAAACTTTGGTACTGCGACCGGCGGTAATCCCAATTTAAAACCCTATAAGGCAAACCAAGCCGATCTTGGCATCGAATGGTACTTCACTGTATCTTCTATGTTGTCGGCGGCTTTGTTCTACAAAGATATTGATAACGTAGTGTTTGTCACTGAGTCGACGCAATATATCGAAGGTTGCGGCGCGTCAGAATCCGAGTGGGATAAATGCCGCGTCACAGCCCCAGCCAACGGCGGTAGCGGCTCAGTGACTGGGCTTGAAATCCAGTTACAACATAACTTTGAAAGCGGTTTTGGCTTCTTGACCAACTACACCTATGTTGACAGTAAAAGCACTCGCCCAGATGGTACCGAGCAGATGATTGAAGGCGTGTCAGAGAACTCCTTCAACGGCTCACTCTTCTACGAAGATGATCTGTTCAGCGCCCGTATCGCCTATAACTGGCGTTCAGAATACTTAGGCGTGGGTAATATTCAAAACGTGTTAAACGACAGCTATCAACAAGTCGATGCCTCGATTATTTGGCATGCAATGGAGAACTTAGATATCTCACTCGAAGGGGTTAACTTAACCAATGAAGTAGTGCAGTCCTATGATGTTAAATACGGATTAACCCAAAACACCATCGAATTTGGTTCACGTTATTTCGTCGGTGCCAGCTACAAATTTTAAACTTGAGTCACAGCATAGCCGACCTTAGGGTCGGCTTTTTGCGTTGATAATGCAGAGGGGGATAAACCATGAAAGTGAAGCAAGCAATCAGAAAAATCATTATCTTAGGGGGTGGAACCGCAGGTTGGATGGCAGCGGCAGCCCTCGCGAATAACCCCGTATTTGCCGCCATTGAGCTCTGTTTACTGGAATCGGACAACATAGGCACCATAGGCGTTGGTGAAGGTTCAACGCCACACTTAAAACGCTTTATGGACAACTTAGGCATTAGCGAAAAAGATTGGATGGAACAATGCCACGCCAGCTATAAAACCGGCATCGATTTCATCAACTGGAATGGGGACGGGCAGCAATACTTTCATCCCTTCTATTTTCAAATGGATGTGAAACCCGCTGAAGTTTTCTTTATCAACGCCAATGCAAGACGCCGCGGTCATGGCAGTGCCGTTAAACCCGATGCGTTTTTCTCCAGCGGCGTACTGGCGAAACGCAATCTCAGCCCAAGGCCGAATAAAGCGTTGCCCTACGCTAACGAATACGGCTATCACTTCGATGCCACTGAACTGGCCAACTACTTAAAAGAATACGCTTGCCAACGCGGCGTAAAACACCTCATCGGCGATGTCATTGAAGTTTCAACAACCCAAAACCAACATATAGACGCCTTAATGCTGGCGAATGGCGAACGACTTAACGCCGACTTTTTTATCGATGCCAGTGGCTTTAGCGCTAAGTTGATTCATAAAACCCTAGGCGTACCCTTTCAATCCTTCGCCAATGAACTGCTCAACGACAGCGCCGTCACTGTTCCTGCATTAATGGACACCACTCAAACACAGCAAACCCATGATCTACAAAACCATGCATTGCAAACCCAAGCACAGCAAGCCAAGTACCATACCCGGGCAACGGCGCTCAGTGCGGGCTGGCTATGGCAAATTCCCCTCACCCACAGGCTTGGCAATGGCTATGTTTATAGCAGTCGCCACCTCAGTGCCAATGCCGCGGCCAAGGAATTGTTGCACAGTGTTAATCTGCCAGAATCAACCCAAGTACGGTTTCTCAAAATGCGGGTCGGTGTCAGTGACAAGGCTTGGCACAACAATGTACTGGCGATAGGACTCGCGCAAAGTTTTATCGAACCGCTCGAAGCCACGTCGATCATGATGACCCAATTCACCCTTGAAAAATTTATGTCGTTATTCGAGCGCTATCAATTGAATAAGCAGGCAGAGACCTTAAGTCGACAAACACTCAATCAGGCGGTCATGCAGTTAGTGCTCGGCATAAAGGATTATATTCAGGCCCATTATGTCACCAGCCAGCGCAGCGAACCCTATTGGTTGGCGGCGAGAAAAGTCACCATTTCCCAAAGGCTGACGCAACGATTGCAAGCTTGGTATCAAGGGGAAGACTTTGATTTACTGCTTTACCAATACGATCAGCAACTCGCCTACTTTCGCCCTTCTTGGTATGCGCTGTTAGCGGGAATGGATTACCGCGACCCAAAACTGAAGCGCCCATTTGAGCCGATTTCAGCGGAGATCACGGCGCAAGCGATACGCTACAGCCAAACCTTAGTGGAGCAGTATTTTCAGCCTAAGCATCCATGATAAGAATGGTTAAATTGCCCTTTGTTTACTGCTAAAGCACTGACGAAAACGACTCGGCGTGACACCTTTAAATTGAATAAAGCGCCGATTAAAATTGGATAAGTTATTGAAACCACACTGATCGCTGATGGTTGATATCGGACTTTGATTTGACAGCAGTAACTTGCACGCCTTAGCGATCCTGAGTTGATTGATAAACTCAGTTAAGGTTTTCTCGGTGCGTTTTTTAAAGAAGCGATGGAAATGATTGGTGCTCATGTGCGCTAACTTTGCCAAATCCTGTGCCGACAAGGCCTGAGTGTAATTGTCATAAATATGCTCAATCACTTTATCGAGCTTTTTCACGGTAAAGTCGAGTTTACTACCGTGGGTAAACAAGGTGCTCGACAAGAGTTCTTGCTGACTATCCTGTTGTAATAACGCTAATAATTCCAATAACAAAATATAGCGTCTAAAAGGATTGGCCGTCTCCATTTCGATAAACACACTATGGGCCTTACGCGCCGTTTCTTCACTAAACAACACACCCCGTTTGGCATGGGTCAAAAGTGAATGCAAAGACGCTAACTCACGTTGCTCATTTACAATTTGGTGTAGCCAGACCGCTGGAATTTGTGCCACATAAACAACTTCCTGCACTCTCGCATTCGAAGTGCCGTCTTTTACATTTGATATCTCGTCAGTTGAAACACCAAGGTTAGCCTCGGATTGCCAGCCGTGGGGCATGTCGGGACCTATGATCACTAAATCATAATCGCCATAACGGGCAATATGGTCGCCCACATAACGCATACCATAACTGTTGAGGGTTAAGCAGATTTCATACTCGGGGTGATAATGCCAGTTGAGATCCATGTGGTCCCATTCATAACGAAAGTAACGCCAAGAACTGTTTTCATCGGGGATCACTTTTTCACACAGAGGTTTCATCCATTAAACTCCAGTTGCTCATTCCTTTACCTTAGCTTCAATCAGCTCTTATAGTTCAACGCCATTCACTCAAGCTAGCCGTTATGCCAACCTGTTAAATTATTCAATTACTTAGACCTTATTTTTAATGCCAGCCTTGGCCTATCAGCGCGGCGAAATAGCTGTGCCACGCGCACTATTGTCTATAGCAAGCCAGCGTCACAGTGATACTCAACTCTGCTACTCCGATACTATTCTATCTAATGTTAATTAAAGGTAACTATTTTACAAGTAAACACTTTATCAGCAGAGGATAAAACATGGTTTTCTCTATGCTCATCCGCAGCAGCTATCTGCTGCCCACTATCTACAGCAAGTATTTACAGCACCTGATGTAATTCAGCCCAATCAGCGCGAACACAATTTGACTATGTGAGAATAGTATCGACAGAGGTGCCATTCGTATCACCACCAAGGCGAGCGTCAAGCCACAATGAATTTCACTTAATTCAATTGGCTAAGCACATGAAACACAAACTCATCATTCTGTTTGTCCTCTGTACTTTCTTTGTGATTTCCTTGATGACCAACAGCATGGGGCCGATTTTCCCTGCATTAATTGACAGTTATGCTATCGGCCTGACGTTGGCGGGGTTGTTTCCCTTTGCATTTTTTATCGCCTACGGAGTGACATCGATTCCTGCGGGGATTTTAGTAGACAAGTACGGTGAAAAGCGGGTGATCATCTTAGCCTTTAGCCTCGCGTTTATCGGCGCCGTGACTTTTGTGTGTCTGCCCACCTTTAGCATCGCCATGTTTAGCCTGTTTTGTATTGGCACTGGCATGAGTTTATTGCAGGTAGCAGTGAATCCCTTATTGCGACAAGCTGCGGGGCCAGAGCATTTTGCCTTTTTCTCCGTACTGGCCCAACTTGCCTTTGGCGGCGCCGCGACCTTAGCGCCGCTGGTGTATCAGCATTTTGTCGCCTTAGATCAAGCCAGTGCAGCATCAGCCAACTATGTGCAACAGCTATTGCCCGAGAACATGAGTTGGCTCGCCATGTACTGGTTATTTGCCGTGGTCGCACTCGCCATGGTGCTCTTTGCCAGCCTAGTGAAGATGCCCAAAGTGGATAAATTGGCAGATGAGTCGGCAGGTGCCCTCGAGACCCATTTACGTCTTTTCAAAGATAAAACCGTTTTGAAATTCTTCTTCGCTATCGCCGCCTACGTTGCGCTTGAGCAAGGACTTGCTAACAGTATCTCAGTATTTTTGTCACAATATCATGGTCTTGACACCTTAAGTGTCGGCGCCAATGTGGTTAGCGATTTTTGGTTTTACATGACGCTCGGCTGCCTACTCGGTTTACTGCTACTTAAACTTATCGACAGTCAGATCTTGCTGCTCAGTTTTTCCCTTAGTTCACTGGTTTGTTTTCTAGTGGCGATTTGGGGACCGAGCCAACTAGCATTAATTTGTTTCCCATTGGTTGGCTTTTTCATTTCTATCATGTGGTCGGTGATCTTCTCGCTGGCGCTCAATTCTCGCGCCCAAGATCATGGATCATTCGCTGGCATTCTCTGCACTGGCATTATCGGCGGCGCGTTTATCTCGCCGATCATTGGTGTTATCAGCGAGCTATCCGGCGAGTTACGGTTCGGGATGTTAGTGCTGTTAATCCCTATGGCTTACATAGGTTATGTCGCGCTAACGGCTCGCCCCTTGATTAAAAACACTACCCTGTTCTCAGCGAAAGCGGCATCAAAGGACGCCGTTCCTATGGCAACAAACAACACGAGAGGCAACAAGCTATTATGAGCGTCCTATGTTTAGACCTTGGGGGAACTAAACTGATGTTGGCACAGGTGGAAGGTAAAACCTTACTCGACACTTGGCGGTATCCCGTTCCCGCCGATGGCAATTTCGAACAGTTACTCGATTTCCTCGTGACCTGTATCCACAGCCACCTCACGCCTGAAACCTATGGTATTTCCATCGGGATACCCGGCATGGTGGATATGCACAGCGGCACTTTACTCGAAGTGCTCAACATCCCTGCGTTGACGGCAACGCAGTTAGCCCAGCAACTTAAAAATACCTTTGAAATGGATGTGGTTGTGAATAACGACGCTAACCTCTTTGCCCTTGGCGAAGCTGTGCTCAATCGCAATCAAGACATGCTCGGGATTACCTTAGGCACAGGCGTGGGCGCTGGGGTGATTTTTAATGGCCAGTTGTATTCGGGTAAACATTGCGCCGCAGGAGAAATCGGCAGTTTGAGTTATCGTGATAGCATTATTGAACATTACTGCTCTGGGCAATACTTCACCACTCATCATCAAATGAGTGGCGAGCATTTGTATCAAAAAGCCTGTGAAGGAGACAGCCAAGCGCTGCAAGCCTTCGCCCATTTTGGTGAACACTTGGCGCACATGATCGCCCAAACCTTACTGGTATACGATCCTAAAGATATCATCCTTGGCGGCTCAGTCAGCCAAAGCTTTCCCTTCTTTATTGAAGCGCTTAAACAGAAATTGCAAAGCTTAGTCTATGGCCCCCAACTGGCGGACTTGACGATTTCACCCAGCCAACATCACAATGCGGCACTCATAGGCGCGGCGCAGTGGTTTTTACAACAAAAGGACTCAGTTAAGTGAAAGGACTAACGAAAGGGAAAATAAAGTGGCAGGGGATTAAGACGGCCTTAGTCAGCGGCGTAATGGCAGTGCTTCCCGCGATGCCAGTGCTTTCAATACTTGCTATGCCATCAGTACAGGCAGCCAACGCCGTGCAGGAGGCAAATCATGTCGCGCTGAATCAATTGGCCGATAAGCTCCAATTAAATTATCAGCTAACCGCTAGTTATCTTGAAACCTGTCCCGCTAAAGAAGCCCAATGCTACCGCTCTGTCATTGAGCTAACCCTGCCCACTCAGTTATCCAACGACAAGTTATCTAACGAAGAGCTAAATCATGGCGACTGGCAAATTTATTTCAGCCAATTATCGCCCGTTTATTTCGTCGATGCGGGTGACTTTAGCATTGAGCATATCAATGGCGATTTACATAAAATCACTCCTAAAGCCAGCTTTAAGGGCTTCGTCGCCAATCAAGTTTATCGTATTGAGTTTTATAGCAAAGGCAGCCAAATCACCCGTTCCGAGTTTATGCCAAACTTCTTTATCGCTATGGGCGATAAGGCGCAGGTCATAAAGAGCACTCAAACAAGGCGCGATAAAGAAACAGGTTTAGCCGAGCAAGACTACCTGGCGCCTTTTAATGCCGAAAAACAATTCTTACTGGCAAAAAACGATGCAATCCCCTTTGCCGATGGCCAGTATTTAGCAGAGCAATATCAAGCCTTAGCCGCAGACAAAGCACCTGACATTAGCGGCAAACTCATCCCCACGCCACTTCATAGCCAAAGCCTAAACTCAGCGCCTTTATCCCTTGCTAAAGGTTATCAACTCACGGCTGCGACTGTCGATTTTAAGGGGCGGCAAGCGGCGTTTGATTACCTCGATCATTTAGGCTTTTCGGCCAAGGACAAAGGCACGCCGCTATTATTGCAACTCGATGCTCAAGCTCCTAAAGTCGCTAGCACTGGAGCCCATGATAGTGAAATTAAAAGCAGCGAAGCCTATCGGTTAACCATAACAGCTGAGCAAATCAGTATTCGAGCGGGCACTGAGGCGGGACTCTTCTATGGCCTACAAAGCCTAGCTGGGCTAATCAGTTTAAGTGAAGATCAACTCGTCGCCATCGATATTCAAGACCAGCCTCGCTACGCCTTTCGCGGCCTGCATATCGATTTAGCTCGTAACTTTCACTCGCTCGATTTTATTAAACGCATTATCCCACAGCTCGCCGCCTATAAAATCAATAAGCTGCACTTGCACTTAGCCGACGATGAAGGTTGGCGTTTAGCCATCCCCGGCTTACCTGAACTGACCGATGTGGGCGCAAAACGCTGTTTCGATTTAACCGAGCAAACCTGTTTATTGCCACAACTGGGCAGCGGCATAGCGGACGTAAACCCCGTCGATGGCTACTTAACCGTGGCGCAATACCAAGCAATATTACAACTGGCTGATGCTCACCATATCGAAGTGATCCCTTCACTGGACATGCCGGGGCATTCACGCGCCGCAATAAAATCCATGGAGGCGCGTTATCACCATTACCTCGCCAAGGGAGACAAAGCTAAGGCGGAGGAGTTTTTACTGACTGAATTTGCAGATAAAACCCAATATTCGTCGATTCAGTATTACCACGACAACACACTCAATGTGTGTCTGCCGAGCACCTATCACTTTATTGATACTGTGATTGATGAAGTTAAAAAGATGCACCAAGCCGTAGGCATTCCTTTAGTGCATTACCACATAGGCGCCGATGAAACCGCAGGCGCTTGGGTAGAATCCCCCGCGTGTATCGCAATGAAAAAACAAAAAGCCGATGAGTTAGCCGGACTGCATTCGCTCAATGGTTACTTTATCGAGCGAGTTGCGAACATGTTGGCAGAGAAAGGAATTATTGCCGCTGGTTGGAATGATGGCATGGGTGAAGTGCGCCCCGAAAACATGCCCGCCCAAGTGCAATCTAACGCTTGGTCGCAGATTTCAAACAACGGCCATCAAATCGCCCATAAGCAAGCAAATCTTGGATGGAAGATCGTTATCTCAACGCCAGAAGTCACCTATTTCGATTTCCCCTACGCTAGCCATCCAGATGAGCGCGGCAATCATTGGGCCTCGAGGGCACTAGACAGTTTTAAGGTGTTTAGCTTTATGCCCGATAATCTGCCCGCACATGCCGAGCGCTGGCACAATAGCTTAAATCAGCCATTTGTGTCGGACGATAGCCGCAGCCAACTCAAACCGAGACACCGTTTTTACGGCTTGCAGGGACATCTTTGGAGCGAAATGGTGCAATCGGACGAGCAAGCAGAATACATGTTATTCCCGCGCATGGTCGCCCTCGCCGAACGGGCATGGCATAAGGCTCCATGGGAATTAGCCTATGATTATCAAGGTAAAATCTATAGCCAGCAAACTCAACATTTTGCCCGCCAACTCAATGGCCAAGCCGAGCAAGTGCTCAAACAAGATTGGCAAACCTTCGCCGCGGTTTACGCCAATAAAGTGCAACCTAAGTTAGCAAAAGCGGGAGTTTTCTATCGCATAGCACAGAACAGATGTTTACTAGCTCAAATCTAGTGACAGAACAGGCCAGTGAGTCGGCGAGACAAATCAGTCAAGCCTCGAAATACGGTAATCAAGTGAAGCAAATTGCCGATGATAATCGCAATAAAATTGCCGAACTGAGCGCCCGTTTAAGTCGCTCAGTTGAAGTCATGTCTCGCTTGAGCATTCAAAGCGATAATATTGGCAGCATTTTAACCACTATTAGCAGCATTGCCGAACAAACCAATTTGCTGGCACTGAACGCCGCCATTGAAGCCGCCAGAGCGGGGGAACATGGTCGTGGTTTTGCCGTTGTGGCCGATGAAGTGCGATCACTTGCCTCACGCACCCAAGCCGCCACCGCCGAAATTCAAACCATGATCACGGCCCTGCAAAAAGAAACATCCACGGCAGCCGATGCAATTACTACGGGGCAAAATCAAGCAAATGAGTGTGTCGGACAAAGCCAAACCCTGCAGGATGCTATCGCTCACATAGAAAGCACCTTACATACCCTCAATAAAATGAGTCTAGAGATCACCCACGCCGCCCACGAGCAGTTAGATTACAGCCAACGGATTGAGTCGAGCATGAGTGAGGCGGCACAATCTGCAGACCAAAATGCCAATGAAGCTATGGACATGGCCAAACGCAGCAACGAAGTCACTCTGCTTGCCCATTCACTCACCAGCTCAGTAGAGCGGTTTAAACTGTAGAGGTAATGGGACCTAGATTCTAGGCATATTCCATCAGGAATTCATCGAGCTGTTCGTTGGCAATTTCAATCTCGTCACCTTCGAACTGGGCGATATGAAACATACCCTCACCTTCGTTAGTCACAGGGATATTACTTATTCCTATGATAATACCGTCAGTTGGCGCGCGAATGGCCACACTGTCACCGCCGTGGGGGCTGACGATATGGGCAATGATATAACCCTTAGTCACCCGCTGGCCGAGTTTAAGCTTCATATTCACTAAACCATCGGATTCACTGCGAACCCAATAACTGCGAATAGCACTGACACTCGCGCCTTTGTTACTCACTCGCCCTTTAAGCATATCTAAACTGCGCATCACATTGAGCACACCTTTGAGGCCAGATTTTATCGACAACTCGCTAAAACGTAACGCCTCTCCAGCCTCATATAAAATGCAAGGAATGCCCTGTTGATTAGCATAACCTCGCATAGAAACACTGCGCGCTTTAGAATGCATGATCAGCGGTGCACCAAAGGCATTCGCCATGGCGAGCATAGTCTCATCATTCGTATCACAGCGAATTTGCGGCAAATTATCCCTATGGACGGCCCCAGTATGTAAATCAATCACATGGGTTGCATGAACTAATAACTGAGTGGCAAACAGATTAGCTAAACGGCTTGCGAGCGCCCCTTTGCTAGAACCAGGAAAGCAACGATTTAAATCGCGACGATCGGGTAAATAACGGGATTGCTGAATAAAACCAAACACATTCACTATTGGCACCACAATTAACGTGCCCGTCAGATTCTTGGGATTCACTCTGGCTAATAAACGCCGACAAATTTCGATACCATTGAGTGTGCACCTGAATCCGATGCCCATTGGTGGGATGCCTGCAGTGGTGCTGGCGGCAAAACCCTGCAGCTGCGGTCTTTGATGCTGACCAAGGCTGCTGATAATCAAACACCCTCCACGGGCAGCATTATATCGTCAGATATTCGCTCCAATGCCCTAGAAGAACTGACTAAGCGTGCCCAAAGAGCCCACTTTAACGGTATTAGCGTGGCCCGGTGGAAGAGCGATTCCCTCCCCGTGCCAGCGGATCATTTCGACGGTGTGTTAGTCGATGCCCCGTGCAGTTGTACTGGCACTTGGCGACGTAATCCTGATATGCGTTGGTTGGATGGTGTTGAAGCCGCGGCCGATAAAGCCGCGTTACAGCTCGATATTTTAAGCCGCAGTAGCCGCGCAGTTAAAGCGGGCGGCGTACTCGTTTACGCCACATGTTCCTTGTCGCCGCTCGAGAACCAAGACGTGGTGACGGCGTTTTTACAGCAACATCCAGAGTTCACGCTCACGCCGATACGCCATCCTTTTACGGGTGAACAAACAGAAATGTTGACCGTATGGCCCTTTGAAGCGAATAGTGATGGTATGTTTGTCGCGCGTATGCTGCGCAGCAAGTAACACTAACTCATTATTTTGTATCAAAACTTGGCGCCTTTCATTCTGGGCGCCAGTTTCAATTATATAATATAATTCCCGATGATAATTACACTTATCCTTTAATTATCATAAAGATAACCCACTCATCCCCCATTAAAATCTCAGATACGGCCATTTCAGTGGCAAGATATAGCCTTTGGACAAAACTTTTCACCATCAGTGATGAAATATTTCGCTTTAGCTTCATCTCTCCTTTGGGTAAAAAGATCGGGTGCTGCGAATGGCACAGGTATTTTTGGAATTTTGACCATGTCACACTCCTATGAATTTGACGACGATGATGCGCCATGGGGCGATAACGTCAAAGGTAAGCAAAAGAATAAACGCGTGAAACAGCGCCGCAGAGATACTAAGCGACGTTACTCGGACGATAATACAGAGGTGGATTTCTACCAAAATAAATCGAAGTAACTAAATCTAAGTACCCTTGCTCTCACGGGTTTGTTTTACAAATTCGTTCTGTGCTAAACCTGCCAAATCTGAGCAAGTTGGATAATATCCAACTTGCTACTCAACCCCGTTATCACCTCTCAAATACTTCATCATTCCAGTGTAAAATCAATGGGCTTAATTGCTTATTTGCCCTATGCTTTTTGGGCTATAACTCCCAAATTATTGGACTTACACTGAAATTTAAGGATGAACGCCATGGAAAAACAGCGCCCCGACTTTATTTATCCCCAAGGCAGTATGTTGATGCACTCGCCCTTAGTGCTAAATAAAGCCGATATGTACGGTTTTTTTCTTAAGGGGAAACAGGAAAACCTGCAACGCTCTATCGATAAAACCCTGAATCAAGTTGCCGGCAGCGCAATGTATTTTAAGGTGCTGTCTCCCTACGTACTGACAACCTTCACTCAAATTGAAAAAGCATATTCCGCTTATCCAGAGGACAGAGCTAAGGGCTGGATCCAAGAAACAGACATCATCACTTGGATCATGGTCGGGCGCCAAGATAGCAGCGACAGTAAACAAATCAGCCAAGTGTATTTTCAGCCACTACACATTTGGGTAAACGATGCCATGGCCTTAATTAATGGCAGAGAACTCTTTGGTTATCCTAAGTATTTATGTGAATACACTATGCCAGCGGTTGGCGAGCCTCTGACGCGATTATCCCTTGAGACCAAAAGTTTTTTACATTTCTCACCCGAAACCGAACTTGCCCTGCATCCATTAATTGAAGTGAATTGCGATGCCAAACCCGAGGCACAGCTTTCAACCCTTGAAGCGATAACCCAAACTTGGCAACTCTTTAAAGAACAAACCGATTTTATTCCAGAACTTGACCAGCTTGGCGAAGAGCAGCTATTTCATCTATTATTTAAACCCGCTATCGATCAAGTATTTCTAAAACAGTTCCCCGACTCGTCAGGGCAAAAAGCTATTTATCAAGCCATCGTTGCCGCGCCAGCCCAAGTGAATAAAGTGCACAGTGTTGCCCTGCTAAAAAATGATTTTATCGCGACCATTTTTGATAATGCCAGCTTCCCGTTAAAAGATACGCTCGGGGTCGAGATTGGTGAGCAGCACGTTTTACTCCCTTACCATGTGAACTTCGATTTTGAAGTGCCGCCCGGCGAAGTATTAGTCGATAACTCCGAAATCAAAAAACAGAAAATAGCCATTCTCGGTGGCGGTGTCGCGGCAATGACAGCAGCCTGTTATCTAACCGACAAACCCGGCTGGCAGAATCAATATGAGATTGATGTCTATCAACTCGGCTGGCGTATCGGTGGTAAAGGGGCTAGTGGCCGCAATGCCGCTATGGGACAACGCATCGAAGAACATGGTTTACACATTTGGTTTGGTTTCTATCAAAACGCGTTTGCCTTAATGCGTAAAGCATATGAGGAATTGGATAGGCCAGCAAACGCGCCGCTTGCAACTTTTTTTGATGCCTTTAAACCGCATAACTTCATCGTCTTACAGGAAGACGTTGATGGCCGTTCTGTGAGTTGGCCAATCACTTTCCCAATGCTACCAGGCATCCCAGGTGATGGCACCGAAACCCTCACCTTCTGGAAAGTCGTTAAAGTCGCCTTTGCGTGGATCAAAGAATGGCTCAAAGACATGGATGACCTGCTCGATGCAGATGAAAATGCCATGGGAACACCTAAAAACTGGCTCGATAGCAGCTGGTTTGAACGCTTAAAAGATAAGTTAGAGGATTCGGTCGAAGATGCCAAAGAATCACTCGACGCGCTCGGTGATAAGCTTGAATGCCATTTTAATCAAATGATTGGCCGCGAGTGCGATGAGCATGTACACAGTGAAAGTGACGATGGTTTTGTAGAATCAGCTGTCGATGCCCTGCATCAAAGACTCGTGAAACGTTTTAGCGGACATTTAGATAATAATGACGAACTGCGCCACTTATATATAGCCGCCGATCTGGGCCTCACGATCCTCAAGGGCATGTTTGCCGACGATGTATTTGAAAAAGGCTTTGATGCCATCAATGGCTATGATTATCGCGAATGGTTAACCAAACACGGTGCAAGCCTTAAGTACACTGTCGACAGTGCGCCAGTGCGTGGTTTTTACGACTTAGTGTTTGCCTATGAGAAAGGGAACTTCGACAAACCCAATGTCGAAGCGGGCACAATTATCCGCGCTATGCTGCGTATTGCCCTGTGCTATCAAGGTGGCGTGATGTGGAAAATGCAGGCGGGAATGGGTGATGTTGTGTTTACACCTTTTTACGAAGTGCTCAAACGCCGCGGAGTCAATTTCCACTACTTCAATCGAGTTGATAATCTCGAATGCCGTAATCAAAGTATTCAAGCGATTGAGATCACTGAGCAAGTAGCTCTGGCGCCGACTGTCACAAACTATGATCCTTTGGTCGATGTTAAAGGTCTCGCTTGCTGGCCAAGTACGCCCAATTATGAGCAACTTGAGCCTGAACAAGCGGCACTGCTTAAAGCCCATAATATCAATCTTGAACACTTCTGGAGCGATTGGGACAGCGTGTATGAAACTCACTTTGGCAAAGCCCTGCCGAAAAAGCGTTTAGTCAAAGGCGTAGATTTCGACAAAGTGATCTTCGGTCTATCCATAGGTTCTGTGCCCCATGTGGCGAGTGAAGTCATGGCACAAAGCCCAGCCCTCAAGCTTTGCGTTGATAAGGTGCAAACTGTCGCCACTCAAGCCTATCAACTGTGGATGAACCAAGATCTGAATGGGATAGGCTGGCCTAATTACTCTGAAGATGGAGAGGAACCCGTATTATCGGGCTTCACCGAACCCTTCGATACTTGGGCATCGATGAACCAACTACTAGACAAAGAAGATTGGCGCGGCTTAGAACCTAAAAATGCCAGTTACTTTTGCTCGGCATTGCCTGTCGAGGCCTATCCACCAAGCTCGGATGTAGATTTCCAACAACGGAAAACCTTAGAAGCAAAAGCGGGTGCTATCCATCAACTCAATACCGAAATCCATAAACTTTGGCAAAATGTCGGTGATAGCTTCCCTTGGGAATGGTTACACGATGAACAAGACCGTCAAGGTGTTGCCCGCTTCGATAGCCAATATTGGCGCGCAAATGTAGACCCATCCGAGCGTTATGTCTTATCGGTTAAAGACAGCTCGCAGTATCGCATCACGACAGATGGCACAGGGATAGATAACCTGTATATAACGGGCGATTGGATAAAGACAGGCCTTAATGCGGGCTGCGTCGAAGCGGCGACGATGGCAGGAATGCACACTTCAAAAGCGATATCGGGTCATCCTGCGGTGATTAAGGGCGAAAAAGACTTCTAAGCTCGTCCTTAAATCTAGCTAAGTCGCAAACTTGGACACTGCTCAGTCCAAGCAAGATGAAGCTAATAAATCTAAGATAAAAACATAAACGGCGCAGATAAATTCTGCGCCGTTTATGTTTTCTAATGTTCTAATAATACCAATCGTATTAAATATCTGTTCATTCAGCGGGAGTTCAACGCGCTTTAGACAAGGCGAAGGCTTGAAGGCATAGTGGTGCTCTGTCGAAAGCCTTAAACGCAGTATAAAGCGCGTTGCCATGTAGTAAACATCAGCCGCCCTTCGGGAGCCACACAGGCATCCCACTCCAGTGTTGCATTGACTTAAAAGGGAATAACCATTTCTGCGTCAATGCGCCTTGGATTGAAATACCTGTGAGGCTCTGAACTGATTAGCTATTTAATGTGATTGGTATAAAACGATTATTTTAAATTTTCAATAGCTAGCTTAAATGTAGCCTCACATCGACACCGCGAGTATCTGCATACTCTTGACGACGCTTATCCATACGCGATTGATATAAGTGAGTGTCAGCAGAACGCAACCACTCATGGGGATCTGCGACCTCAGTGTTTAACGACATCCCAAAACTACACTGGCAATCTTTAAAACCATGGCTTGCTAATTCTTCACCTAAGCCACTCAAAGCACTCTGTAATAACTGGATACCAGCAGAAGGCGTCACAATCACAAACTCGTCACCACTAATACGATAAACCTTCATGTGCGCTAAGTCTGTTGCTTGCAATAACTGCACTATCAACAGCAATAATCTATCGCCTTCTTGATGGCCGAGTGTTTCATTGACACTTTTCAGACTATCGATATTCAATAGTGCTAACGCCATCGGTTGCACGACTTTATCGGCAAATCCTAATTGTGAGTTCATATATTCGTCAAAAGCATAACGATTACCGACTCGCGTTAATCCATCTAAACGTGCCTTTTCCCATGCAATCGCTAACTCTTCAATATGCGCCTTACGTTCCTCAGCAAGTAATTTCAGCTTATTCGCTAACGCTAAGGACAGCAGCAACGCATCGGCCGTGCCGCCCATCAGTGTCGCCAGCTCAGCATGTTCGATAAAATCAGGGGTTAACCCCATATTTCCGGGTAAAATAATCACCGCAGGCAACAGCAAGCAAGTAAAGGCAAGAATAAAATAACGCGCAGGAGCAAAGCCTTTCATCAAGCACACATTACCGCAAGTAATCGCTAAAGCAATCCATAGCATGATCAGTACAGAAGCAATAATTGCCGTATAGGATAACAACCAAATACTGGTCGGCAGAGCCACAATGCAGGCAAACATTAAATACTGACTAAGACGCCACAGCCGCGGAGAGTAACTAGGTAACTGCAGGAAGTGCTTGTAAAACATGATATTAAAAATGGGCAAACTGATGAAAAACAGATGATGCAACTCGAGGTAATGGAAATTAAATAAGTGTGCAGGCAAATGGAAAGTCAGTGCCCAGCCACCAAAATAGGCAAATACGTAAAGACCATAGTAGAGAAACGCTTTATCAAGAATAGAGATATAAATCAAAATATTATATAAAGCGATAAACAATAATCCGCCTAAACACAGCAGCACTGCCATTGCGAGACGGTCAGACATAAGTTGATGATCCGCCACACTTTGCAATGCTATCTCAGGGGGAGAGGAGTAATAACGGCTACTCAGCTTCACCACCAACCAATAATCCGTGCCCATATTCAAGGTGACCTTACGGCCATAATCGAATAAAAACTGGTATGGAGCAGTGTAGCCACTGTGGGCATGTTGTACGCTGCCGTCACTGCCGAGTATCCAATAATCTACGGATTCAATAATCGAATTACTTGCATCCACTACCCAGTTTGATTGACGTTGATTGACCATCACAGGTGTAATCATCCAATAATCGCCACCGGTTAAGCTGACCGAACTAGCTTCGTCGAGTAGTCCCATCCAATGGGGCACGGTTTCAAACCGCTCAGGAGGCTGTTGATCCGCTTTAGCATGGAACAAATACGGGGAGTCCAACGCAATTTCAGCGCTTAATACAGAGGGACTTAATGTCCACAAGAAAAGTAAAAAACACCCAAATAGAGTTTGTTTAAGTTTGTTCATCGGCTTATTTAGTTAAAGGGCCATAGATCATTTTTACAGCTATGAAGAAAATGCTAATGCTGTCAATCTTAGTCGATAGTTGGATTTGTAGGTTAACTTTATGGCTACATTTAGTTTTTTACAATCAGTTAGGCTAAATTAGTCGGATATACCATGCCTTATGATGCTATTTTAGTCTCAAAGTCCAAACTGCGGCATGAAATTCAAGATACACCTTAATACTGACTTATTTTTGCTGGGATCCTATGCAGCCTCTATTAATGATTTTAGCCGCACAACTACTGATTGCCAGCGGTAACCTATTGGTTAAGTTGCTTGAAACCAATGCGCCTGTTTTTCAACTGGTGCTCTACAGGCAATTATTTGCCACTCTGCTTGTACTGCCTTTTGTGTGGCACTTACAAGGTAATCTTAAACTGAGTCCTTTTTACAAAGTACATCTCGCCCGCGCGCTATTGATTGGACTGGGCAACGCCATTTTTATGCTCGCTATTTTGCATCTTCCGCTCGCAACAGTAACAGCCGTGATTTATACCTCACCCTTGTTACTGCTAGTGCTATCGGCCATTTTTTTAAATGAACGTATTGGTTATCGACGCACGGTCGCAGGTCTTATCGGCTTTAGCGGTATTTTGCTTATCAGCCAACCAACAGAATTTAACCTGTACATAGGTTTAGCCTTTTTCGGTGCCATGACATCAGCGTTGAATAGTTTGATTTTAAAGGCCTATTCGACCCATGAACATCCTTTTTCCATGCTCTTTTGGTCTAATGCCTTTGCGATGATATTTCTGATACCTGCGACCTTATACGAAGGCGCCGAATTTAGTTTACCAGTGGCGCAAGTGGGGCTGACTTTGGGACTATTTTACATTGCCATGACCTATCTCATCATCCATGCCTATCGACGTGCCGATGCGAGCCAAATGGCACCAGTAGAATATACAGGATTGATTTTTGCAGCCTTGTTAGGCTGGTGGATACTCGATGAAGAACTCAGCCTAGTGATTTTAATCGGTATTGGATTGGTCATTTTCTCATCCATATTACCAAGCTACAGTGAGCTAAAGGCGAAATGGAAAAGCCGGCGAAGTTAACCTCGGCCGGCTCTTTAATTCGACATCACGATCGCAATATAGCTAAATCAATATGCCTTGTGCTTAGAAACGGAATTTACCGCCAATATACACACCATCTTCGAAAGTAAAATTGCGGGCATCATCGTATTCGAAGGCAATCTTGCGGTAACCAACATAAAGTGCCATGTTTGGCGTTATACGGTATTGCACTTTTGAATCCAATTCATAATGACCATCAACATTGCCAAATGACAATACAGACGGTGCATAGTAAGCCGCAGCGTGCAGTGAAATATTGGGCCCCATTGATAGTGCATAACGACCACCAACAGAAACGGCACTGCCATTGGGTGAATAGTCAGACCAAAGCTGGCTTAACTGAGCACCAACCTCAAAGTGATGCACACCCGCATCATGGGTCATGTGCATTGCACCTTGAGCGATATGGCCGCCTTCATCCGCATAGATATAACCCAAAACTGCGTTAGTATCTTTGTTCAATTGCAGTTCTAACTCAGTTGAAACCACATCGTTGTTCAACCCAAGATTAAATTCTGACGCATTCACTTGCAGCGCTGCTGCACTCAATAATAAGACACTTGCTACTCTGAACTTAGCCATAAAAAAACACCTCAATAATGACTGTGGGTAATAGCCGCGGATCATACCGAATAAATAAAGAAAATCAGCCTATTTGCGTATAAAGAGGAATTACTTGCGAGGAATATACAAATGTAAAACAAGATGAGAACACATTAAGAACTAAGTCTTTTCACTTACAACACAATTGGACCACAGGGGTACGATCGCCAACTAAAGACTGCATTATCGCTTCAGCATCGACATTAACGCTTAAAGCTAAGTAATACCAACCCACAGTATTTCCCGTGCCACGGATACTCAAATAATTACGCCAAAACTGAAAACCTGCCTTCAATAAATTAGCTCGACTCGACGTGTTCTCGGCGCGAATAGTCGCATACAAAATCGACATTCCTAGGGCCTTTGCCACCTCAATCCGTTTATGAGTTAACCCTTGTGCTATGCCTTGACGCCGATAATGGGGCGACACCACCAGATAACCCAGTTCACCGACAGTGCCTTTATCGACAGTGCCTTTACCAGCTTTTATCGCGGCGCAACCGACTATCTCACCCTCGATAGTTTTCGCTAAGATCACCGCACGGGAATGGAAAAAGACCTGATGATCCAACGGATGAGCATTATCATCACGCCCATCAATTAATTGTGCCGCCAGCGCTAATTCTTCCGGCTTTTTACCTATAACAAACTGAATGTTATTCATATCCAGATTAAACCGTTAATGTTCCCAACATACGGTGAATGCACACCAAATTGCCGTGCATTCATCTTCCAAACTCACCCAAGAGCCCACGCTAAAGATATAACAACGTCGCCATACCTAAGAAAGTAAAGAAACCCACCACATCGGTCACAGTCGTTAAGATCACTGAACCCGATAACGCCGCGTCTTGATTAAACTTCTGCAACACCATAGGCACTATCACCCCAGCAATAGCGGCAACGGCCATATTAATCAATATCGCACAGCCAATCACTATACCTATCGTCGCTTCACCGAACCACCAGCCAGAGACTAAACCTATCACTATCGCCCACAAAAATCCGTTAACTATGCCAATGCCGAGTTCGTTTTTCATTAGCGAAAACAAGTTACCCGCCGAAATCTGTCCCATGGCCATACCGCGGATCATTAGCGTTAGAGATTGGCTCCCCGCGATACCGCCCATAGAAGCGACAATCGGCATCAACACAGCTAATGCAACCACTTGCGATAGGACATTTTCAAATAAACCAATAGTCGCTGAGGCAAGGAAAGCCGTCAGTAAATTGATCCCAAGCCATACAGCACGGCGCTGAGCACCTTTCATAATAGGGGCGAACAAGTCGTCGGATTCATCCATACCCGCTGTTGCCATCAACTGCGCCTCATAATGCTCACGCACTAATGCCGTTGCGGTTCGTAGCGTCACGCGGCCGATTAACTCTCCGGACTCATCAATCACAGGCAATTCAATTTCGCGGCTGTGCTCTATCGCTTCGGCCGCTTCCAAAAGACTCGTATCAGCGGATAACGCACGGCAGTCCTCAGACAAAAGTGAAATCAATAACTCATCGGGATTATGTTTAAAAATATCATAACGACGCACTGTGCCTTGATACTTATCCAGATCATCAACGATAAACAAATTGTCGTTACAATCGAGCTCTATACGGCGAAAGAAGCGCTGCGCTTGAGCAACTGTCGCCTTATCACTGAGCACCAACATTTGATGTTCGGTATAGCGGCCGATTTCATTCTCAGAGTATTGATCGTAGAGTTCGAATCGTTGTCGCTGACGCTCGCCCATCTGGGCCAAGGCACGATCGGTAAAACTTTCAGGAAGATAATCACTCCACTCAATTAAATCTTCAGGGCTTAATTGCGCAAATAACAGATCCACTTCATTGTCAGGCATCCGCTTCAGGATCCCCATACGTGGATCGGCACGCATTAGGCTCAGCACAGTCACTCTGTCAGCAAATTCAACTTGCTGCCAACGCTCATAACGCTCATCCAAGGGCAAGGACTCAAGCGCTAAGGCTATGGTTCCAGGTTCTGAGTCATTCAGAATTTCACTAAACACTTCAGCCTGTTCTTCGCCTTCAACTTCAGTGAGTTGTTGAACTACTTGCCCCACATCAGCTTGCATGTTTGTTTCGTATTCTGCGTCATTTTCTATCACACAGATGCCCTTTTCTTTAGCCACAAAATTGCTGTAACTATATTGATAATTAAGTAAATTAGCAAACCCACAAAATAAATTGCGCGCAATTATATTGCTGAAAATTATTTTAAGGTTTATGCTGTTTGGCTAAGATCCTACGGAGGTGAACATGACTACGAATATATACAGCCAATCAGCAACAGACATTCAAGGCAACGCGGTAAGCTTAGAGCAGTATCGGGGCAAAGTACTCTTAATCGTCAACACCGCCAGTGAATGTGGATTTACACCGCAATACAAAGGATTAGAAACGCTATATCAAGAATACAAAGATAAAGGATTAGTGATTTTGGGCTTTCCTTGCAATCAATTTGGCGCCCAAGAAAAAGCCGATGAACAAGGCATTCAAGCCTTTTGTGAATTGAATTTTGGCGTGACGTTTCCGCTATTTTCTAAAATAGAAGTGAATGGCGAACATACCCATCCACTTTATCAATACCTTAAGAAAGCCGCTCCCGGCGTATTAGGCACTCAAGGTATTAAATGGAATTTCACTAAATTTTTAGTTAATCGCCAAGGCGAAGCAATCGAAAGATTTGCATCAACGACAAAACCCGAAGCATTAGAAAGTAAAATTGCTGCTTTGCTAAAATAATTTAATCACTATCTATTTGAAATCTTGCAGTTTATAAAAATTTAGATTTATTTTAATTTTTTTATGGAACTTTAACCGTACAAGGCCCCTCAAATGTATTGAACAGTGAATGTCTTTTTCATGTTCATCATCTCCCAGGGGCTTCTAGCGCAGTCCCCTTGACCTAGGAATAGGTCATTAGGCAACCATTAGGTTGCCTTTTTTTATCCCTTCAATTTAGATGTAAAACAAATGTAACAACCAAGTATGAGCACGCAATATCTCTCAAAAACTTTTTTTTATCTTTTTTCTGATATCGGTGAACTTAATTAAAAATGGCGACTCTGAGTATAGGTAAGGATTAACGGATAAGATTAAATGCACCTTGAGAATGAAATATGTGAAGTCGCAGTTTCATGCACTCAAATGACACAGTTTCTGTTTTATCGCATTGAGTCGAATTGGTTGGTCGTTCATCATCATCTCCCTTTTGGGACGCAATAGAAAACACGCTAGCGCACTGAATTCTATTTGTATCCCGCACTGATTTCCTTGTGGCAACCTTAGGTTGCCATTTTTTTTGCTCAAATTTCAACAAGCGCTAACACTAGCTCAAAGATTAATAAATCTGGCACGCATTTAATTTTTATCCCCATGATTTTAATGTAAAAAATGTAACACTTAAGTGTAAGCACTCAGTATTCCCCAGAAAATATTTTTGAAACTTTTGGGATTTTTTTCTGATATCAGTGAACTTAATTAAAAATGGCGACTCTGAGTATAGGTAAGGATTAACGGATAAGATTAAATGCACCTTGAGAATGAAATATGTGAAGTCGCAGTTTCATGCACTCAAATGACACAGTTTCTGTTTTATCGCATAGAGTCGAATTGGTTGGTCGTTCATCATCATCTCCCTTTTGGGACACAATAGAAAACACGCTAGCGCATTGAATTCTATTTGTATCCCGCACTGATTTCTTTGTGGCAACCAATAGGTTGCCATTTTTTTACCTAAATTTCTATAAGCTGAGTGATTTGTCCAATTGAACTTGAATCGAAGGATGATAGCCTGCACGCGCCTTTGTATAGATGTCTTTTAATTCAGAGTGATATCCCGCAATTTGTAACTCAGCATAGAGTGGCCGCACAAATTTACCGCGTCCAATACGCACTAAATAGGCACTTAATGCCGGCAACACAGGATCATAATGATTACGAATAGCGACTCGAAACCAATCACAGGCAATTTCTGCATTAGTCGATTGGGTTAATTGGAAGGTTTCATCCAGATCCATCAATTGAACTTGACTAACGACTTCAGGTAATTGGGTCAGAAAATATTGCCAATGGTGCACTCGCCAATCTTTAACACTTAATCGGCCCGCTGCCGTTCCCTGTAGAAAACACGCCAGCGCATCATCAACTGTATCTAAACTCATGGATGTTGGTCCGCAATAGCCCTCAGGTAAGCCTTCACCATAAATCCACGTTAATAGTTCAGCTTCAGTGATTTTATCTGCGTGTAATTGCAGTAAAGTTTGTTTTGCGTACTCGACAAACACTTCGGTGGTAATGGCTTTAAACGCAAAATGATTCACATAAGTGAGTAAAAATTTATCAAACTCTACTCGCCCTAGCCTGCGCTCTAAATCATGGACAAACATCGAAGCCTTATCATAAGTAAAACGATTAAAGGCAAGATTAGGATCGTCCTGCTGCACATTAGCGGGTAAAGTTTGCTTACCCTTAGGCAAAGACGCTATTTCTTCTTTTAAGCGACCAAACTCTATTACCCATTCTAATTCTGCCTGTTCTTTGCCGTAGACTGCCTCGACAATACGGTTAGTAAAATAGGTCGTGAAACCTTCGTTTAACCAGAGATCACGCCAAGTCGCATTACTGACCAAATTGCCCGTCCAAGAATGCGCTAACTCATGGGCAACGGTTGACACTAAGCTTTTATCACCAGCAATGAGTGTGGGCGTTAAAAAGGCTAAACGCGGATTTTCCATTCCACCGAATGGAAAACTCGGCGGCAAGATAATCATGTCATAGCGGCCCCATACGTAAGGACCTAACAATGACTCGGCAACGTCGAGCATGTGTTCAGTATCTTCAAACTCTTTTGCGGCGGCCAACAACATGCTCGGCTCGGTATACACGCCGCATCTTGGACCTATCGCTTGAAAGGCAATATCACCCACAGCCAACGCCATTAAATGGGTCGGAATAGGCTGTTCCATCTCAAAGTGAAACACACCATTAAGTGGCGTATCGGGATGATTCATCGCGCTCATCACGGCGCGCATGCCTTTGGGCACTTGCACCTTAGCATCAAAAGTGATCCGCGCCTTAGGCGTATCTTGTAATGGGATCCAACTGCGGGCATTGATCGGTTGCGATTGACTAAAGAGGTAAGGTAACTGTTTACCCGCGGTTTGCTCTGGCGCTAGCCACTGTAATCCTTGGGCGGACGGCGAGGTTTGATAGTGAATATAAACCTGCTTGCAAAGAAATGCAGGTAAAGTGATACACAATTTTTGTCCGAGTATGGGGTCAGCTTCATTAAGCACAAAGTCGAGCGGTTCTTCATCCATTTCTGTTAATGCATTCACCCCCTCTGTAGCATTAAAACAAGTCACAGCGAGTATGGTTAGATCTCGACTATCAAGCCAAAGCTCTGTTACATCACACTCAAGAAAATCCAAGGACAGCGTCGCTTTAGCGAAAAGACGCTGCGCGTCAAAATCCACCATGACATCCAAAGAGACATGGGTCACTTGCACTTGTTCGGTATTCGCAAAAGAATGGTAATCTCGGGTTAAATCCCAAGGGGCTACATCAGCTAATGTACTCTTAGTTGGTTGCAACACTGTCGCCTCGATATTCAAGTTTTGAGCGGTATGTTCTAAATAGTGAGTTATGAGTTACCTTGCTGTGGTGACGGGCTTGATAACTTATCACTAATCATTGGGAGGTATTATCGACTGCAAATTTACTCAGAGGCAAATCGTAACTGAGCTCTAGAGCTCCTTAGGAACAAGTTTTTTGTAACAGTTCATCTTTGGGTGTAGGTACCGAGTTTGCAATAAGCTATCTCTAGCTTGCTGGATTTATCGGTAGTCACAGTAGAAGCAGCTAAAATTGAGACGTGCAAACTTGGCAAAAATCGAGTCAGCCTCTTTTTATAAAAACAAAATGCAAAATTATTTAAAATATTTCGCACTTTCCCTGAACTAATTTGATGATGCTAAGTCAGATATTATGAACCGAATCTTTGTAATGAGTTTCTTCGTTCATCATCATTCTCCTTTAGATGGTTTCTAGCGCGACCGTCCCAAGATTCCGAATTGGAATTTACAGCAACCTACTTAGGTTGCTTTTTTTATGTCTTTAATTTGGTCTAAATCCGACATCATCACACATTTAAAACCACAAAAACAAAAAGGACCTCCTAGGAGGTCCTTGATTAACAAGCCGTTTGACTTACAAGCGAATACCTACTTGCTCTAAATCTTTAGCAACTACGCTATTAGGCACTGGCACATAGCCATCTTTCTCTACCACTTGCTGACCTTGCTTAGACAACACATAACGCAGGAATTCTTTTTCCATTGGTGCTAAGTCTTTGTTTGGTTGCTTGTTCACGTAAACGTATAAGTAACGTGATAATGGGTAAGTACCATTAGCCGCGTTTTCAGCTGTAGCTTCGATAAACTCATTGCCTTTCTTAGCGATGGCAACAGCTTTAACACCTGCAGTTTTGTAACCGATACCTGAGTAGCCAATCGCATTCAGAGATTGAGAAACAGATTGCACAACAGAAGCTGAACCAGGTTGCTCGTTTACGTTAGCTTTAAAGTCACCTTTACAAAGCGCGTGCTCTTTAAAGTAACCGTAAGTGCCCGATACTGAGTTGCGACCGTAAAGTTGAACGTCTTTGGCAGACCAGTTACCGTCTAAGCCTAAATCGCCCCAACGTTGGATGTCACTGCTACCGCATTTGTGAGTAGAAGAAAAAATACCATCAACTTGCTCAACGTTTAAGCCTTTGATTGGGTTATCTTTGTGTACGAATACGGCTAAAGCATCGATAGCTACACGAATCGCAGTTGGTTTATAACCAAAATGCTTTTCGAACGCTTCAACTTCATTAGGTTTCATCTTACGGCTCATAGGACCGAACTGTGAAGTGCCTTCAGTCAACGCTGGTGGCGCAGTAGAAGAACCCGCCGCTTGGATCTGAATGTTGACGTTAGGGTACATATGTTTAAATTCTTCAGCCCAAAGTGTCATCATGTTGGCTAAAGTATCTGACCCTACAGATGATAAATTGCCAGATACACCGCTCGCTTTTTCATAAGTAGGCAAAGATGGATCAATCGATGCCATCGCAGTGGCAGAGAATACACCAGCGGCTGTTAGAGTAATCGCGCCGACAAGCTTTTTCAGTTTCATTATGTGCTCCAGTAGTAAGCTAACTAATTTGTAACTTAAGTTTCTTCAGACGCAGCCAGTATCAATCGCTACAATGACAATTCTATGTCCGTGATATGACACTTAAATGACAATGCACTATTTATCGCTTTTTTCTGTCATTAATACCAATCACATTAAATATCTAATCAGTTCAGAGCCTCACAGGCATTTCAATCCAAGGCGCATTGACGCAGAAATAGTCATTCATGCAACACCGGAGTGGGGTGTCTGTGTGGCTCCCGAAGGGCGGCTGATGTTCACTACATGGCAACGCGCTTTATACTGCGTTAAAGGCTTTCGACAGAGCACCACTATGCCTTCAAGCCTTCGCCTTGTCTAAAGCGTGTTGAATCCCCGCTGAATGAACAGATATTTAATACTATTGGTATAATAAAGACTCAATAAACCTAGAAATAAAAACAGGCCCTAATGGCCTGTTTTTATTATTTATTGTAAATATTTCACTCACACATACTATTTCTTACGTTCGATAAGATGCAAAGGGATAATAAAGCTAAAAGTACTGCCTTTACCGACTTCACTGCTGATTTTAAGCTTACTGTGATGGTGGTTAAGCGCATGTTTTACTATCGCTAAACCTAAACCACTACCACCAGTTTGCCTTGAGCGCGCACTGTCTACCCGATAAAAGCGTTCCGTTAATCGACCAATATGCTGAGCCGCAATACCTTCACCCGTATCCGTTACGCTAAAGATGGCACCCGTAGCCACACTGCACCACTGCACTGTAATTTTCCCGCCAGGTTCTGTGTAACGAATCGCATTAGAAATCAAGTTAGAACAGGCACTTCTCAGCTGCAATTCATTGCCGTGAGAATCAAGTCCAGGCTCACAATAGAAACTCAATTCATACTTATCTTGTGCCAGCGCCTTAGCTTCCTCCTTGAGCACCTCCATCAACTGCGTCATATTCACAGTGTTTTCGAGGTTAATATCCGCCGCATCTTCAATTCGCGATAACATCAATAGCTGTTCGACCATAGATTGCATTCGTCGTGTCTGCTGCTGCATCAATGCTAACGGCTTGACGTTCATCGAATCAGGCTCAGCCATGCTTTGCATCATTTCGAGGTAACCCTGTAGCACAGTGAGTGGCGTTTTTAATTCATGCGACACATTGGCGACAAACTCTTTACGCATTCCCTCAAGCTGACGTATACGAGTGATATCCCGCGCAATTAACAGTAGCTGCCTGTCACCGTAAGCCATGATACGGATTTCAAGCAAACGCCTATCCGATACCGGCGAAGGTAACTCCAGCGGCTCTTTGTATTGTGCGGATTTAATGTAAGCAGAAAAATCAGGATGACGGATTAAATTATCGATTCGTTGACCATTATCCTGTGGCCACACAAAACCGAGAATGAGTTGCGCTAACTTGTTGCACCATAAAATATTATGTTCTGAATCAAGCACGACAGCGGCATCGGGTAACGCCTCTGCACCTTGACGAAATCGTGCCAGCAGTGCGGCCAGTTGACCGACACGTCGACGATTCTTCCCTTGAAGGCGATAAATACCGTTAAATACACCTTCCCAGCTCCCACTGCCCTGCGGCGGCGTGAGTTTCCTATCCCGCCATAACCAAAAGTTAAGCCGTGATAATTGTCGGTAATGCCAGCAAACTAACCCTAGCGTGCCGATAAAGAGTATCCAGAGAAGTTTCCCTACCAATAAACCTATTAGCGCGCAAAGCAGTAGATATAAACCTAAGCGCGTAAACAACCGATACCCTGAATAAGAGTCAGACATAAATAAACCCAAACATCAGGCTAAATAAGAGGAGCACAAGATAGCGTAAAAGCTAACTTGTGCCTAACAGTTATTCAGCACTAAATGCGTGTAGAGAAACGATAACCAGCGCCACGAACCGTTTGGATCAAGCGATCATGACCAGACTCTTCAACGGCTTTACGAAGGCGTCTGATATGCACGTCAACGGTTCTGTCTTCAACATACACATTGGTGCCCCACACATTATCGAGCAGCTGTTCACGGCTGTAAACACGCTCAGGATGGGTCATGAAAAAGTGTAATAAACGAAATTCGGTTGGGCCCATATCTAATACAGTTTCACCCACACTCACCCTGTGACTCACAGGATCGAGCATTAAGCCCTGTACATCAATGGTTTCTTCTAAACGAGTCGGTGCACTGCGACGCAATACGGCTTTAATACGTGCGACCAGCTCTTTAGGGGAAAAAGGTTTAGTGATGTAATCATCGGCGCCAACTTCGAGGCCTTTGACTTTATCTTCCTCTTCACCGCGGGCGGTTAACATAATGATCGGAATTTGGCGCGTAAACTCATCTTGCTTTAAGCGTTTCGCCAATTGAATACCACTTCCGCCAGGAAACATCCAATCCAATAAAATCAGATCGGGGTAAGGCTCCTTTAGCAGCGCAATGGCCGAATCAAAATCTTCCGCCGCAGAGGTTGTAAACCCATGCTGTTCCATTACAAAAGTCAGCATCTCGCGGATGGCCAACTCGTCTTCTACTATCAATATCCTTGCAGTCATAAGTGATTTTCTGTCAGTGAATGTCAACACGGCTATTATTAGTCATTTTTATTACAGATTTATGAATAAGCACGCCGCTTGAGCTATATAGTAGTAATATTTGTCATAATAAGTTTATATAACTGTTTGTTTATAGCAATAAAAAAGGAGGCTATATGCCTCCTTAATTGAGTTTTAATGCTAGATTTAGAATTTGTGTTCTAAGCCAACACCAATGTATTTGTCATCATCTGTAGACGCTTCTAACGAGCGGTTCGTGTAGAAAGCGAATAGTTTAGTTGGCTTACCTAAACTGTAGTCTGCACCTACCGACCATGAATCACCAAGTTCTTCCATATCTTGGAACTGAGCTTTTAAAGTAACAGCATCGATATCATAGGCAGCGCTTAATAGATAGCCGTTAGCACTTTCTGCAGTGACTTCAACTGGCATCGACGTTGCAGAATCAAATTTATAGGTTTGCTCTTGTTGCTGGTACATACCACCCAGTTTAATACCGGCTAACTTAGCTTGTAAGCTGGCACGAACAATCTCATATCCAGACACATCTGAGTCATAAGCAAGAGATGCATAAACGGGTGTTTTCTTCAGTTTCGCATCACCATACATGGCCGCTAAGCTAAAACCATCTTGAGCAAATTGACCTTTTACATCATTTCCTTCGGCAACATAGGTAACACCAAATACAAAATCACCAAAGGAAGGCGTAAGGTAAGTCGCCGTTTGAGCAGCGCGAACTTCACCCTTGAACAGCTTACCTAAGTCACCTGAAAGGTCGTTAAACTGATCAACATCACCTTGAGAAATTTTCAACAAGGTATCATTACGACCTACAGAGAACGAACCAAATGCACCTTTCAAACCAACAAATTGGTTACGTGCAGTAAAGTTATCGCTTGATGCTGCACCTGTATCAACTTGATATTCCACTGTGTAGAAAGCTTCCAGCGAGCTAGACAGCGCAAAATCACCCTTCACACCAAAACGAGAAGCATTACTTTGAATAGTTGTTGTAGCATCACCTTTCTCATCATTTGATTGAGCAGTGACATTCAACTTACCATAAACAGTCAGTGGCTCAGCGGCATTAGCTGAAGCCAGAGTTGCAGAAGCTAGCGCAGAAGCAAGTAGAGTTTTACAAAAAACGTTCATCATTTAATCCTTTCGACGTTATGTTCGTCTTGGTTATTGGTTTGGAACGACCGAAAGTTTGCAATGAATGTGTTTCAATTTTATTTCAATTGTGACCATTAACGTTGGCGTGCAAAAAAGCTGACGCGAAGCCAGGCATAAAACCCAGTAAAAATGCTGGCTGCAGCTAAGCTAATTATTATGTTACAGTTTAATGAATTCTGACCCTCAGTTAAAAATCAGCTATTGAACACAGGTTTACCCCGTCCAAACTATGCCGTAAACTGCCACTTTAATTCTCAATGGGCGCCTCTTATGTGGTTTAAAAATCTTACTCTTTATCGTTTCAATAAACCTTTTGCCGTCGAAACCGAAGCGCTAGAAACTGCGTTGGCCGATTTCACTTTCTCCCCCTGCTCAAGCCAAGATGTCAGTAAATTTGGTTTCTCAAATGCGTTAGGCAAAAAAGGCAGTTCTTTGGTCCATAGCGCTGACAATCGTCATCTGATCTGCGTGACTAAAGAAGAGAAAATTCTGCCAGGCCAAGTCATCAAAGAAGCCTTAGAAGAAAAAGTGGCTCTCATTGAAGATGAAGAAAATCGTAAACTGGCGAAAAAAGAAAAAGATGCGCTAAAAGATGAAATCATCACTAGCCTACTGCCACGTGCTTTCTCGCGCCGAAGCCAAACCCACGCCTTGATTTTGCCTGAGCTAGAAATGATCCTCGTTGATAGTTCAAGTGCCACTAAGGCCGAAGAATTATTAGCGTTATTACGTAAAGCTCTCGGCAGTTTACCTGTGATCCCACTGAGCTTTAAAGCGCCAGTCGAATCCAATTTAACTGAATGGTTAAAACTTGGCAGCGCACCATTACCCTTTGAAATGCAAGACGAAGCCGAGCTAAAATCTGAAGCTGATGAAGGCGGAATTGTGCGCTTTAAGCAGCAGAATTTGAAAGAAGACGAAGTGTTAGCTCACTTAGCTACAGGTAAGCAAGTACACAAGTTAGCGCTGCATTTCGGCCAATCGATTGCACTATTATTGCAATCAGATGCTAGCGTGAAGCGCCTTAAATTCTCTGAAGAATTTAGAGCAGGGAACGATGAAGTCGGCACTGACGATCCTATGGCCCGTTTAGATGCAGACTTTGCCCTAATGGGCAGCGAGTTAGTCGCCTTAATGCATGCACTCGTGGCCGCCCTTGGTGGACTCGAAGACGCACAAGTTTAAGCAGAAATCGTTAAGCAGACGAGATCTGCAATTCGCTTGTTAGACTGAGCCGTACAAGATAAGAAAAGGCGCCACATCAAAATAATGGTTGCGCCTTTTTTGTGACGATTTTACTTTAGGTGGCTTTAAGACAAAGGCATTTAGATGCTAAATATGAAGTCCTAACCACATTAAGCTTTAATCGCTAACTCGCCTTTATTGTCAAACGGCCAATCAATGCCTAACCAAGTCTTGAAGAAAGCTTTTTGCTGTTTAGTCGCTTTTGCATCCCCCTTGAGCACTAGCTTACCGCTTTGCTGCTCGCCAAGGATGAGCTGTACTTGCTTGATTTTATCGTTGCTAAATAATATCACCTCTACACTATCGCCAACCTTAAAGTCTTTGATGCGCTTATAGAAACCCGCAGCAGTCACCTTGAGACCATTAATCGCTAATACTTCATCCCCCGCAACTATGCCCGCTTGCCAAGCAGGACCATTACGCAACACTTGGTCTAACACTAAAGAGCCATGGGTACTGCTCAAGGTCATTCCCGCAAATGCCTCAGCTTTTGAATCTTTACCATAGGACAGATTTAACCCTGCCTGTGATAATAATTCTGGGAAATCTAAACTCATGGGACTATTCACATTGGCTTGCCACCAAGACGCATAATCTTTGCCAGATAAGTCTTTAAGAATGTACTGAACATCACTAACACCATAGCCTTTTGGTACGCGATGATCTTGATATAAACGACGGTGCACATCGCGATATGAATACTTAAGCTCGGAGTCTTGCAGCAATGAAAAATCTAAGGCTAAAGAGGTTAAGTAGCCCTCTGAGTAAATATTTACACTGTGGTTAATAGCATAATCGCCACCGATGCTGCTCCACTCCCCTGCACTCGCCTCTGCCACAGATTGAGTTTCACGACCCGGATTGAGTTGGTTTTTCTCGACGCGCTTGGCTAAATCTTCGAGGAACTCTTTAACTGTTATCACTCCTGCCCGCAGCAGCAACTGATCTTGAAAATAACTGGTAGAACCTTCAGCCATCCACAGTAATTCCGTCATGTTTTCATGTTGATAATCGTAGGGAACTAATCCCTCGGGGCGATAAGCCTTCACGTTCCAGGTATGGATAAACTCATGGGATGCCGTGCTAATAAAGCGCAGGTAGTCCTTGCGTTCACGGAAACTAAAGCGCGGCAGCTGAATAACAGTAGAATTTAAATGTTCTGTCGCGCCACTGGCACCACTCGTTGCATGCACCATATACACGTAACGTTCAAAAGGATAATCATCCCAAATCACCTTGGCTTGACCGCTTAAGGCTTTAAGATCTTTTACTATTTTATCCGTGTCATAGTTACCTTCCCCCCAAAACACCAATTCATAGTTTTTACCATTAGCACTAAATTGTTTATGGGTACTCACACCAGTTTCAATCGGGGAGTCGATCAACACATCATAATTAGGGGCAATAAAGGAATGAGCGGCCTTACCCGATGACATCCCAGAGTAACTTTGCCAATTTTTAGGCACTTTTAATTCTACGGATATTGGTTCAGAGCGAAATTGCGGACTGTACATGAACACACCGCTAGCATCCAAATAGGCATGGCTCGCGTCAATATGGCGCACCCTTTGGCCTAATTCATTAGCGTACAATTGATAACTGACGGTAACACGGGTTGGCTGCGTGAGCGCCACTTGCCATTCACCGCTCGCGGTGCGCTTCCATCGCAGTTCATGACCTTGACTATCTTTAGCACTAAATAAGCGCACACCATCGGCCAAAGGCAATACTTGATATTTGCCCGTCCGCCACACAGGGAGATTCACCGTAAAATCGTTCGTCTTCACTTCAGGAAAAGTGACACTCACTTGGGCAATATGGTGTTCGGGTTTAATAAGGTCGATTTGGTATTTCACATCGGCCAATACTTGACCCGAAAATAATGCGCTCAATATCAAGATTGATAGTCTGTTGGGTTTCACTCTTGCTTCCTTCTGTTATTATGCTTCTTATGATTTTTCCAAGTATAACAAGTCGATGTAGCATCCTCATTAGGCGCTAACAAAAGCTAACAAAATAAGTTCCTTGACTAAAGGAATGAGGAATCACAGTTCAAATGCAAAAACTCACGGTTATTTTATTTACTCTGTTGCTGTCACTGCCTTTTACAGTCCAAAGCCGAGATCTCGAAGCGGATGAGGTTGAGTTAAGAGAATCACCGCAGCAAATGTATGATGCACTCAACAAAACGATTTCCTTTCCCCTCGCATTTCAAAACCGTGACCAATTTGAGCGCGCAGCCCAAGAGCAAGGCTACAATCCACTCGAATTTGAACAGATTTTGTATTTACTGGCCCGCCTCAATATGGAGCCAAACGTTAAAACCAAGGTCGATTTTCAAAACGCAAAAAGCTTGATTGAACTCCTATCGACTGCGGCGCAATCGCCCTATGAACTTGCCATGATCGCCATGTTAAATGGCCGTTACCTTGGCCGTACTGAACAGAAATATCAAGAAGCGATTGGTCTTTATAATGAAGCGCTCACCCGCATCAACGACAGCTATGACATCGAAGCATTAATTCTTAAACACAATATTCATGAACATCTAGGTGGCTTACATTTATTGATCCGCCAAGAAGTGCCAGCACTGATGCACTTCCACACATACCGCGACATTGCCTATAAACTCAGAAACGACTACTTAATCGCGGCGGCTGAAGCGAGGCTTGGCTTTTATTACAACTTTAATCAGCAGCTTACAAAATCATTACAGCATTATAGTGAAGCGATTCGGATCTCCAATCGTTCTAATTACCCTTCAATGAAAACCAATCTGCAATTGCAACTTTCAAAGGTATACCGTGATTTAAAACAGTGGGATGAAGCGCTTAAAAACGCTCATGAAGCCGCGGCTGGCTTTAAAAAAATGGGCAATGACACTTATCTTTCAAGTTGTATGACAGTGATCGCTATGGTCTATGGCGAACAAGGGGATTGGCATAAAGCGATTGATTACTACCTAAATGCCCAGCAATTAGATGCAAAACGCGGTAACTACATCGCACAGGGCCTTAATTTTCATAATTTAGGACAAGCCTACTCAAATATTAAAGACAATGTTAACGCCCTAAAATATTTACTGATGGCCAATCAAATATTCAAAGAAAAACAAAGCCATCACTATCAAGTTTATAACGAACTCTTAATTGGTGAAATCGCCCAAACCAACCAAGATTGGCCGCTGATGATGGCCCATGCCGATATCGCATTAGCACTCGCGGTCGATTTAAAACTGGTCGATGAACAAAAATCCGCACTCACCCTTATCGCCTCGGCGGCGCAAAAATTAGGTGAATTATCAAAAACCATCGATGCCCAAGCCCGTATCATTGAGCTAAGTAAAAAGCCTGCGGAGACAGATAAAGACTCCCCAGTGTCGGCCTCTGCCCTTGCAGAGCAACAGCTTAAACTTGAGCTCAACATGCTACAGGGAAAACTCGTTGAGACAGTGAAAGAAAGCAACAACACTCACACGCTACTGCTCATTTGCAGCCTTATTGCCGGACTCTTGCTGCTAGTGATTATTTTCATGCTACAAAATCGCCGCAAAATAACGGCTAAAAACGCGGCATTAACTCAATTAACGCTACAGGAGCCCTTCACTCACAATTTAGGGTATGCCGCATTATTAGCGCACTTAAGCCATAATCAAAGTCAGGAATCCACAACGGCACTCGCGATTATCGCCTTCCCCACCCAACTTACGGCGGATCTGGACTACGGCCAATATTTTAGTGATGCAGTAACAGCGCAAATTGCCAATCATCTAACGGATGCACTCGCAGCATCTGTTTATGTGGTACGCCAAGGGGTATTTGCGGTTCGGTTCACGCAACCTATTGAGCCGACACAAATACTCAGCCAAGTACGCCTGAAGCTCGATGAACAGCAAATCACACATCATTTCCGTCTTGGCTTTGCGCATTTGCCACTTTTAGCGAAATCAGAAATTAAAATGGCCGCGAAATTAAAATTTGAAACAGTGCAGATGGCGCTTGCCTGTGCCCGTAGTTTAGGTGGCAATAACGACTATTATGTCGCTCTCAGAGCCCTCGACTTTGTTCCTTTGAGCTTATTTGCAAATCCGTTATTTTTACACCTTGAAAAAGGCATTGAGCGTGGATTAATCAGATTAGAGACCAACGGCAATAAAGAGGATGTTCGCTGGCCTTGCTGGGAAAATAACCAAGATAGGCAATTACTGGAAAATATTTGATCAATATCGGTAATTAATCACAGAGTCACAGGTAAATCGCATTTGCACTCTACGCCCAGTGTTATAACATTAGTATCATATGAGTTAACAGCTAATCTGGACATAGGATTGTCATGTTTTTTAGCCTTGCAGAGTTAGGACAATACTCAGGATGAAGGATTCAAGCGCTACAGTTTCACAACTTGCCTTGCTGCAACAGAAACTCCATTCGGCCAAACTTGCCCTTGATGAAGTTAATGAAGATAGAAATGCAAAGTTACAGACATTACTCCAATTTATTGGTCACTTAAGCCTCGCCTGTAAAGGGCAAAATCTTGAGCTGGATAATAAACTCGCCAAACTTCGCCATAACTTAAATACGTTTGAGCGAGTCGATGAGGCATTGCCAGAATTAGTTGATGTCGAGCGCCTGCTAAAAGGCCAATATCACCATGTGATGGTACAACTCGAAGAGAGTCGTACTGGTTTGTCACAGGTGATCCGTCAGATCCAACGTGTTAACTCTGCACCTGAAAAGCTCAAAAAAGAAGTCAATTACTTCAAGCAAGATCTGGCTAAACCTTTTCATACTGTATGGGAATATATACCCAAAGTTAAGCAAATCATTGGCTTCTACGAAACCATATTACAGCTACAATTTAGCGAATCTGAAAAACTTGATGTCTTACCAAAGCACAGGCAGCTAGCCCATGAGCTGGCGCAGATGATTTCAGAAATCGAGTTTCGTAAAGATCAACGTGACCAAGTATTAGTGATCAAAGAAGTACTCTCTTCTGAGATTGAAGTTGATAGCTTGCTCGAAGCCTACCAAACCATTTTAGCGTTATTGCTTGATAACATCGCCCGCGAGAAATCGGCATCCCAAGAGTTTTTGTTTGCGCTCAATGATGCCTTAGCCGCGGTACGTGAGGTGGTGAGCGAGTCTTACAATCACAATCAACGTAGCTTCCAATTAAAAACCCAGCTGAATCGTGAGATTAACACCCGCGTCGATAACGCCGGTGAAATCATTATCGATGTGGAAGACGTCGTTGACCTTAAAGCTCAACTAACAGAGCAACTTAACTCTATCCGCTCGGCATTAGCCCGTAAAGAAGCCCTAGAGCAAAGAGAGCAAGCTCTGCTGCGCAAGTCGATGGAGACAATGCGTAAAGAGCTTAATGAGTTAAGTAGTGAGGCTAACACCTACAAAGAGCGTTTGTTTGAACAACAAAAACTCAACTTACTCGACAGCTTAACTCAATTGCCTAACCGTGCTGCATTAGAAGAGCGCATGGAGCTAGAATACCGTAACTATCAACGACATAAGTCCCCGTTGTGGGTTGCCGTTGCCGATATCGATCACTTCAAAACCATCAATGACAGTTTTGGCCACAGCACAGGTGATAAAACCTTGCAAGTTATAGCAATGGCATTGAAAAACTCCCTGCGAGATACAGAATTTGTAGCCCGCTATGGCGGTGAAGAATTTGTACTGCTATTACCTGATGTGGCCCCTGCTGATATCGCTCAACTTTTAAACAGAGTGCGCGAGAAAGTAAAAAATATTCCATTTAAATTTAAAAATCAGAGAATTACAGTTACAGTATCTATAGGGGCTGCGCAAGTTATGGGAAGTGAACTCATACATGAGACCTTTGAACGCGCCGATGCAGCACTCTACAAAGCGAAACACGAAAGCAGAGACAGGGTTGTGATTGACGTATAATTAAGCCCCACTATACGCCTCCTCTAATCACTCCTGTCATGACGAAGGAGTGGTAAATGATAGTAAAAGTCAGCCCAAAAGGCAGCATGGATCAGCTTTCGCAACTTGAAGTTGATCGACTCAAAAATAGTGCCAAAAGTGCCCTATACCAACTGTACCGCAACTGCTCCTTAGCAGTGCTTGCCGCGGGTTTAAAAACCGACAACTCTAAAGCCCTATTCGAGCAATACCATGATTTCGACATCAACGTTCTACAACGGGAGCGTGGTGTAAAATTAGAACTGATCAATCCCCCCGAACAAGCCTTTGTCGATGGTCAAATTATCACGGGAATTCAAGAGCATCTGTTCTCAGTCTTACGCGATATCCTTTATATCAGTGATAGATATGACTCACTAAAACACATTAATCTGACCAATGCCCACCATATCACCAATGTAGTGTTTGATATTCTGCGTAATGCGCGGGCGATAGCACCGATGAAAGACCCTAATGTGGTCGTCTGTTGGGGCGGACACAGTATTAATGCCATCGAATACCAGTACACACGTGAGGTAGGTTATCAACTTGGCCTGAGGGAATTAGATATTTGTACAGGCTGTGGTCCTGGTGCGATGGAAGGTCCGATGAAAGGTGCGGCGATAGGCCATGCCAAGCAACGGATTAAAAATGCACGATATATTGGTTTAACTGAACCAAGTATTATTGCCGCCGAGCCACCGAATCAAATAGTCAATGAACTGGTGATTTTACCCGATATTGAAAAGCGCCTCGAAGCTTTCGTGCGCTTAGGCCACGGCATTATTATCTTCCCTGGCGGTGCTGGCACGGCTGAAGAATTGCTCTATATATTGGGTATTTTACTTAACGAAGAAAACCAACAAACGCCTTTCCCGCTGATACTCACAGGCCCAACGGAGAGCGCAGATTACTTCATTAAGATTGATGAGTTTATTGCCTCAACCTTAGGACCCGAAGCTCAGAAAAAGTACCAAATTATCATAGATAATCCCACTGAAGTGGCACGCATCATGAAGCAAGGAATGGAGCAAGTAAAAGCCTATCGCCGCTCAACAGGTGATGCTTACCAATATCAGTGGGCACTGAAGATTGAGTCTGAGTTTCAGTTACCTTTTATCCCAAGCCACGAAGTGATGGCAAACTTAGATCTACACTTCCAAACCAACAAAGCCGAATTAGCCGCCAACCTGCGTAAAGCGTTTTCAGGTATAGTGGCGGGTAACGTCAAGTCGGAAACAATCAAGCACATAGAGCGTGATGGCCCCTTCCAATTAAAAGGCGATCCCAAGCTCATGGATATGATGGATAAACTCTTAAGTGCATTTGTACAACAACAAAGAATGAAGCTTCCAGGAAGCGCCTATATTCCTTGCTATCAAATAGTGAAATAGAGAGCGAAGCAACAACACCCCATGAACAAGTTTTTAATCATCGATGGTCTCAACTTGGTTCGCCGCATCTATGCGGCGATCCCCGATGAATCCGATATGCAAAGCCTCACAGAGCGCGTCAGTTTAGCGTGCACTAAACTGCTGCGTGTGCATCGCCCAACCCATGTAGCTATCGTGTGGGATGGGGATGAAGTCTCATGGCGTAAACAGCTTTACCCCGATTACAAGAAAGGCCGTAAACCTATGCCGGAGCCGCTGGCAAAAGGCCTTGCTGCGCTGCAAGATCACTTAACCATGATGAACATTGGCTCTATTTATGCGGCGGCTGAAGCCGATGATGTGATTGCCACTCTAGCGATAAAAACCGCCAAAGCGCAGGGTGAAGCCATAATTGTGTCCACCGACAAAGGTTTTAGTCAGCTCAATCATCGCCAAATCAGCCAGTGGGATCACTTTAATCAGCAGTACTTAGATATCGCTGCATTGGAACAAAAACTCGGTGTCGAACGCAGTCAATTTCTCGACTTGATGGCATTAGCGGGCGATAGCGGTAATAAAATTCCCGGAATTGCAGGCATAGGCCCTAAATCAGCCGCCGAATTATTGAAAACCTTTAGAAGCTTACCAACCTTGTTTTCATCGCTATCTAACTTAGGTGCTAAACAAGCCAAAAAACTTGCCGAAGGTAAGGAGATGGCAAGACTCAGCTATAAGCTCGCACAGTTACAAACAGACCTGCCACTCAATATTAATTTAAAAGATTTTCGCGTGATGAACTCCTTACCTGATAATAACTGCCTGCCTGAAAACCCAATCAATCCAGCCTAAACATCTGTTAATATAAAGTTGCAATTAACGCATTTACCTTAGAACAACAAAAGCGTATTTTATGGACGTAATAACGTGACTCATTTAATGAGGTAAAGGAATAACTGTAAATGAAATCAAAAGTTTCGGTAATCATCGGTAGCATTTTCGCCGCCTACGTCGCCTTTGTCGCTGTGGTGGTACTCGTTTATGAACCTACGCCAGATGACATGAGTTGGGAGGACCGACAGTCCTATAACAGCCAAAAAATGAACGAGTTAGCGCTAGGGCAAAATATCGTTTCAGTAAAACAGTTACTAGGTAAAGCTGACTTTTCAGAGGCCAAAGCCGTAAAAGAAACCAAGCTACAGGTGCTCTTTTATCGCACTCACCATGAAAAATCAGACGGTGTAACCACGAAAGAGGAATGTACCCCACTTATTTTTGAAAATGATCAATTGATTGCTTGGGGCCAAGATACCTATAAGCAATATCTCGATGCAGATACTGACACAGCCCTCAGCTCTGCCCAAGAGACATTAACCAGTAAATAAATACGACTGACAGTTAAATAAAAACGCCACCGAATCGGTGGCGTTTTTATTTTGACAATCAACGAATTGACTCAGTTGTAAAACAACTAAACCAATTGCCTATTCATCATCGGCCTTATACTCAACATAGGCTTCACCTTTGCTGAGCCATTCTGGCGCGGGTTTTCCCTTCAGATAATGGTCGAAATATTGCATCATGCGAATGCTGTAATCGAGCTTGTTCGGGTACTTTTTCAAGTGATGCGGCTCATCCTCGTATTGTAAGAACACCACCTCTTTACCCGCACGGCGCATGGCTAAGTACATTTCAACACCTTGTTCCCAAGGCACTGCATCGTCCTTATCACCAAACATGATCATCAAAGGCGTTTGAATACGGTCAGCATAAAATACTGGCGAGTTTTCAATATACTTTTGCGGCGCGGCAAACAAACTTGCGCCAATACGACTCTGTCCGGTTTCATATTGGAACTGACGCGCAATACCTGTGCCGTGGCGAATACCGCTATAGGCACTGGTCATGTTCGATACTGGAGCACCTGCAACCGCCGCCTTAAACATCTTAGTTTGAGTAATGGCAAACGCCGTTTGATAGCCACTCCAAGAATGACCTTGCAAACCAATAGCATCGGGATCAGCAATGCCTATCTCAATCAGCTTTTGCACGCCAGACGTGAGCGCTTGTACTGAACTCGCCCCTGGGTAACCAATTTCAAAGCGAATGTCCGGTAGGAACACCGCATAGCCATTATTGATGTACCAAGCAAAGTTAGGTCTGTGGTTAATGTTCATCTGCGGGAAGGCATGCAGTCTATCCGTCATAAAGCGATAGTAATAAACCAGTACAGGATAGCGCTTACCCGCTTGATAATTCGTCGGCTTGATCAGCACGCCATCTAACGGTTTACCATCGCCATTTGTCCAGTGAACTAACTCGGATTGGCTCCAGTTAAAGGCTTGACGCTGCTTATCTAAATCGGTTTGCTTAACTGCATTTTGCGGTGCGCTATAGCTGGCCGTATACAAGTCAGGGAATAAGTCAAAACGTTCCTTAGAAAACACGATAGTATCGGCGTCTTTACTGCGTCCCAATACTGTCAGCTTATACTCACCTTGCATCAACGTCTTCACGCCTGCTTCACCCAAGGTGGCTTGATAAAAACCATCGGCCTTGGTTTTATCACTATAACCGTGGAGTAAAACCGTAGCGTTATAGGCAAGCTCTGTCGGCTCATCGGGATTATCGACTAAGCCCTCAAGCCGATATTGAATTTTCTGAGTGCGCCCTTTACCTGCGGTTAAGGCAAAACCCGCCTTAGATTCGGTATTAAACTGCCAAACATCGTATTTGTCGTAAACCAAGAAACCCGCATCATTTTTAAGCCAAGGTCCAAAACCATATCCTGGAGCACTGGATGGATAATCGTGGTCTTCATCGGCAAAACTGACCTTTAGGGATTTTGTGAGATTAGTGCGACGGTCCTGTGCAATATCATAGAGATACACATTACCTTGCTGATAATAAGCCACATACTTGCCATTTCCCGACAGCGTAGGCTCGGCATCACTCGGCTGTTGTGTCAAAAATGGCACTTTACTGCCAGTATTAATATCGACCAGATAATAATCTTGGTAGAACCCTGCCCAAGTTGCCATCTTGCGATAGGGCAAATCTGAACTGGCCAACATAAAACGTTTATGTTGTGAAATCGTCACATCTGGAACAGTTTTATCGCCAAGCTGCACCACGTTATTTGAGCCTAAATGCAATACCGCAAGGTAAGTGCGTTTTTGCTCATCCTCATATTGCTTGATTTCATTAGGCTTAATACGAGGATCATCCCCATGCCACACCTTAAGCCCACGCTGTCCGGTGACAATATTTGTATCGAACAGGTCTTTTTCTTCGGTGATCTTCTGCAAACTGAGCTGCTGACTCACCTCAGGTACGCGGCCAAAAAACAACCGTTCGCTGTCCAATGAGAAGCTTAAACTTGTGTAGCGATTAAGTTTCCACTCGGGTGACTCAGGGATTTTACTGATTTTGCCCGACTGCAAATCGACCAGCGATAACTGATAGCTGCGGCCATAAGGTAACTCACTGTCTTTGCCCTGCGTAAATGCAAGCCAACGACCATTTTTAGCCAGCGCTAACGCACCAATCTGTTGGCTAGGCGAATCAAAGGCAACGGTTTTTTTGTGAGTGTTTAAATCGACTAACTGCAATTGATGTTGCTTATTGGTGATATCGTTCACTGCCAGCGCGAGTCTACGGCTTGCCTTATCAAAAACATAGCCAGTAACCTGCTCGACATCAATTCGCTTTGTTTGGTCTTCTAAACTGAGCAACGTAAAACGTCGACCTTGGTCAAACTTATCGACCTTTGGCTTATCAATATTCGCAGGGCTTTGTGTGCCTGCTTCAGCGAGTTTTTCGGTAGTTTTAGGCCCAGCATCTTTTTTGGACTCTTCATCAGCCTCAAATCCAATCGCCAGATGCTTACCGTCATCACTGAACACAAATTCCTTCACACGCTCGAAGCGAGTTTGCGTGCCAGTTTGAGTATCGAGCAACACCATGTCGGATTTGATTTTTTTCTTCGCCTTGGCATCACTCGTTTCACGCGTGAGCAAACTCGGTTTAACCACCACAGCTACATAACGACCATCGTGGTTCACCAAGGGATCTGACCCCCCCGCGATTTGATAGCTTTGCTGCGACAGGACATTTTTCACAATGACGTGACTATCCCCGCGATCGGGCGCAGACTCGACCGCGATGACTTGCCCCTTATCTGAGATAACCGGCTTTTCAAGGGATTCAAAATGCATAATGTCTGTTAGGGTGAGCGGTTTAGTGCTGGTTTCAGCCTGCACTGCTGGCAATACTCCAAGGGATAACAAAACCAGAGATGTGATAGGGATTAACTTCAATGTCTTCCTCTTTTATATATTTGTTAGACTAAAGTAGACTTTTTTAACCATTGGTTCTCCATCATGGTGAGAACCCAGTATTTTTACAAGTTATACCACATAAAAAATCGTGATATTGCTCACTATTTCCTGTGAAGTTTGACCAAAGATGGTTAAAATAATAGGCAGAAAAAATACCAAATTCATAGTCCTGCTATCCAGTTAGCACTGGGGCAGACAATTGCAGTAACGACGAACCGTGGAAGGACTTCTCCATGTCAAAAAGAACGATAACCGTAATTCCAGGTGATGGAATTGGCCCAAGTATTATTGATTCAGCCTTAAAAATTCTTGATAAAGCGGGCTGTGATTTTGAATATGAATTTGCCGATGCCGGCCTGACTGCACTTGAAAAGCAAGGCGAGTTACTGCCAGCACGCACTTTAGAACTCATTGAAAAAAACCGTATCACGCTGAAAGGGCCGCTGACGACTCCCGTTGGTGAAGGCTTTACTTCTATCAACGTAACCTTGCGTAAGAAATTCGGTCTGTATGCTAACGTACGCCCAGTACTGTCTTTCAAAGGTACCCAAGCCCGTTACGAAAATATCGATATCATCACAGTACGTGAAAACACCGAAGGCATGTATTCTGGCCATGGTCAAAAAGTGTCTGAAGATGGTTTAACAGCCGAAGCAACCAGTATCGTGACTCGCCAAGGTGCCGAGCAAATCGCCACTTTCGCCTATGAACTGGCCCGTAAAGAAAACCGTAAGAAAGTCACTATTGTACACAAAGCTAACATCATGAAGTCAACGTCAGGCCTGTTCCTGAAAGTGGCCCGCGAAGTGAGCCTACGTTACCCAGACATCAAGACAGAAGAAATGATCGTCGATGCAACGTGCATGAAGTTAGTGATGAACCCAGAAAACTTCGATGTGATCGTGACGACTAACCTATTCGGTGACATTTTATCGGACCTGTGTGCCGGTTTAGTGGGTGGTTTAGGTATGGCACCTGGCGCAAACATTGGCCGTGATGCTGCGATTTTCGAAGCCGTTCACGGTAGTGCGCCTGATATCGCTGGCAAAAACCTCGCAAACCCAACCTCAGTGATTTTAGCGTCTATCCAAATGCTGGAATACTTAGGTATGGCTGACAAAGCTGAGCAAATCCGTAAAGCGGTATCTGCAGTGATCGCAGAAGGCGACCGTACGACTCGCGATTTAGGCGGCACTCACGGCACGACTGACTTCACGCAAGCTGTGCTTGAGCGTCTGTGATCTCAATGCTAAGCGCGTTTAAGACAAGCCTATAACGCGCGTTTTCAAGTAAAAGCTTAAAAGAAGCAAGCGCTTGAAACTCAAATGAGTAAACACGAAAAAGCCCCAAAGTTTCCTTTGGGGCTTTTTGTTATCTAGCTTTTAAACCTGCGTGGCTTTATACCCGCGTGACAATTACCATTCTAGCGACAACAAGATCACCGCAGGGTTAGCACTGGAATTAATTCCAAGCGGTATTAGGGCGTAGCCATAAATGCACTGTCACTTCATCACGGTCGTGATAAAGATGCTTACACTGCACTTTAAAATCCGTCACACCATTCTCTTTAAGAATCGTCTGCATGGTCTCAAGGATAGCAGTCACTTCTTTATAGCGGCTCTTCATCGGTAATTTAAGGTTAAAAATCGCTTCCTTAAACCAACCGTTAATCGCCCAAGCTTCAATCAGTTCGGCAACACGCGCAGGTTTCTCAACCATGTCGCACACCAGCCAATAGATATTTTTACGTTGCGGTTCGAAACGGAAACCGTCTTCACGGTAATGTTTCACTTGGCCCGTTTCCATCAGTTTTTCATCCATAGGGCCATTATCAACTGCCGACACAAACATGCCGCGACGCACCAGTTGATAAGTCCAGCCACCAGGGCAAGCGCCCAAATCCACTGAGTTCATGCCACTGCGAATACGCTCTTCTTGCTCTTCCTTAGGCACGAATTGGCCAAAGGCTTCGTCGAGTTTCAGACTTGAACGACTCGGTGCATCCGCCGCCATTTTAAGGCGTGGAATGCCCATAAAATGTGGCGAACTGTTATTACTGTAGGAATAACCCACATAGGCACGGCCGGGTCCAATAAAACACACGTGGATAATCGGACGTTTGGGATTTTCCTGCGCGAGCAAACTGCCCGATTTTTTCAAATGCTGGCGTAAAGGCACAGTGAACTTACGGCAAAAAGCCGAGAGCTCTTTCGCTTCGTTAGTGTCAGGTGTTTCAACCCGCACTTCACCCGCTTTGCTGACGTCACTGAGCGCCGCAACGATTGGGCTTATTCTGTCATTTTCAGGCAAGTCGACTAACAAGTCGCTAGCAGCAAACATCTGGCGGGCGAAAATGAGCGAATCTAAAGGTAATTGTTTGACTAACGTATCGGCAGCGTCGTCTTCAAAACATTGGTATACAACATAAGCGTCGTTATTGTTGGCCTTAACAAAGCCACCCACATTGAGCTCACCGGCTCGCTGTTGGATTTCTGCAGCGCATTCTTTTTCAAAGCCTGCGCGGCAGAATAAAAATAGGTTTTTCATGGGGATCCCTGAGAAATCCAAGCCAAAGCATTGGCTGACTATCGATTTGGGCGCCAGTATACCAATTTCAATCCACAAATGCCCTATTTGCCTACTGCTGAACCTTGAATTGCGATTAGAGAAATAAAAAAGGCTTAGGTGCGCCCTAAGCCTGTTAACTCACATAAGCATCAGCGATTAAGACTCATGGCCGTCGATAACTTTGTGACGCCATACCGCGGCGGCAAATAATAACCAACCGAGTAAGAAACAACCACCACCCATAGGCGTAATAGGACCTAACCACTTAGTCCCAAACAAGGCCAGTCCATATAGTGAGCCCGAAAATAGTACTATGCCTGCGACAAAGAGATATGCCGACCAGTCCAGTAAACGCGAGGTTAACCATTGGCCCGAGAAGGCAACCATGATGAGGGCAAAGGTATGGTAGAAATGATATTGCACACCTAAGTTAAAGACTTCAATTAAGTTTGGTGGCGCGACCGCTTTTAAACCATGGGCACCAAAAGCCCCTAAAGCGACGGCTAAGAATCCGCTCACGGCGGCGAGTAACAATAAACCTTTACGCATTTAACGCTCCTGCTGGAATGGGATTAACTCATTCAACATTTATTCGCTCAACATCAAGCTCACGAATAAAATCACTTGATAAATCAATAGCACGTGCAAGGTTAGCGGCTTCACTGGTGCCTGACGACTTTCTTGGGACAAAACTATGATCGCCGTCGGTTATCCAAGCCAATCCTATCTCAGCTTTCAAGGGCCAGCTTGGGATCTGCGCTTTGCCACCAAACTTATCCCGCTCCCCCTGTACGACTAATACTGGGACTTGGCATTCATTCAAAGGTTCCAATCTAGGCTCGCCGCCTTTGAGTGGCACAAAAGGATAACCTAAACAAATCACCCTATCGATGCGCGCCGCTAATGCAGGATCGCAGGCTAATAGGGCCGCCATACGACCGCCCATGGATTTCCCCATTAACACCACACGTTCAACTTGTGGTTGTGAGTGGGCGATATCGAGCATCTGTGTAAAACACGCGAGCAATTTAGGCGCACGGTCCGGTGGACGCCGTTTGCCATCGACTGCATTCGCCTGCATATAAGAAAAATTAAAGCGCATCACTCGGAAGCCCTGAGCAACTAATCCCGCCGACATGGCCTGCATAAAATCAGAATCCATGTTAGCACCCGCACCGTGGGCCAATAAAATCAAAGTACTCGCAGGCTCCCCTTTTAATACATAACTCGGCTTATCCGGGCAACAACTCACTGCGAGACTCCTCGGCAAACATGTCTAACATCCATTCACGAAACGCCACCACTTTACCCAGTTCAGCATGGTTTTGCTGGCAAACTAAGTAATAAGCATCTTTACTGACCAAGACTTCTTGGAATGGGCACACAAGCCGCCCAGCTTTAATATCGGGGCGTGCCAGCACGCTGTAACCCAGGGCAACCCCTTGACCGTGGGCTGCCGCCTGCAATACCAAAGACGAATGACTGAAAATAGGTCCTTGATTCACATTAATATCGGTAATGCCACATTGCCTAAACCACGCCTGCCAATCGTGACGATTCATATCATGTAATAACGTGTGATACTTTAAATCGCTCGGTTTTGAGAGTGGTTTAGGACCGTTGAGCAACATGGGCGAACATACGGGAATAAGCACTTCGTTTCTGAGCTTATCTGCACGTAGCCCGGGCCAATTACCTAAGCCATAATAAATAGCCACATCCACATCATCGGTTAATGAACTCGCTTCGGTATCAACGGCCTTAATTCGCACATCGATATCGGGATTTTTCTCACTGAATTTAGCCAAGCGTGGCACTAGCCATTGAATCGCAAAACTGGGTGACATACTGACTGTCAGCGAACCAATCGCACTGCGGGCGAGTAATCTGTCGGTAGCATCGGCAAGCTGAATAAAGATATCTTTGATGTCGAGAAAATAGCTTTGCCCTTCTTCGGTTAATAGCAAAGAACGGTTCTTTCGACGAAATAATTTTAATCCGAGGAAATCTTCTAATGCCTTTATTTGATGGCTCACCGCAGCCTGTGTAACAAACAATTCTTCCGCTGCCCGCGTAAAGCTCAAATGCCGCGCGGCTGCCTCAAAAGCCTTAACCGCATTAAGCGGTGGTAATCGTCTCGACATAGTGATCTCAGTCTCGTTTTTTAATTAGTTTTTCTAATCCGTATTGTTACATTTAATCGTTTGTAAAGGCCAGCGTTTTTGGTTAAATTTTGCGCCAATGAAACAGCTTATCAACGAAACACCAATAGCGATGAAACATCCATAGCTATGAAATACCTAAGTTAGACAATCTCAAAGTTGATGATGGGAATGTCTGACAGCGTTAATTTGTCAGCCCGGAGGCGACTATGTTCAATTTAAAATCGGCATTTGCGTTAATATTAGTCTCAGCACTCAACTTTAATGCCAGTGCAAATGTACTCGTTAACGAAATCGTCATTGACACAAGCGACTTGCAAGCCAATATCACTGCAGATTTAACCGCTGCAATGAATAAAATGCACCAAGAAGTGCTACAAGAAGCCACTCTGTTGATTGCCACAGACGATGTCGCATCTCATCAGCAAGTCGTTAAAGCCGAATAACCTAAACGACACTGAAACTCAGGTCGCGCTCAGTAAGAGCAAAGAAAAAGCCGCATTAATATGCGGCTTTTTTATACTTGAATAGCAAATCAATCCCACTGACGATATACGGCAATGGGCAGGTTTTCGCCCGACTTATGGACGATACACTTTCACGTTCGTGTAACCTTGCTCGATTAAATACAATGCCTGCAATTTACTCATCACCCCACGCTCACAATAGAGCAAATAAGTCTTTTGCTTATCGAGATCGGCAAACTGAGTCGCTAACTTGAAGAATGGGATGCGCTTTATCTCAATACCTTCAATTTGCAGCGGTTTGCTTTCCTCTTCTTCAGGGGCACGAATATCAATGACCACTTGGTTGGTATCGATACTGGCAACCGTTTCTGTCTCAGTAATCCGAGTATCCATTTGTTCTGCGATCTCCCTGATATCGATAGTGACAGATTGGGCGATGATCTGATCAATCAAATCCTCAGAGAACTTTTTCTCTTCCGCTTCAACCTTAGCTAATACCGCTTTTACCGTCGGCTTTTGCGAAATTACGCCGCAATATTCAGGCATTGATTTAGCAAAATCTTCGGTGCCGATTTTACGGCTCTCGTTGATAATGTCTTGCTTATCCATGGCGATTAAGGGACGTAGAATCAATAGCTCAGTACAACGGTCGATGACGTTTAAGTTGGTCAGGGTCTGGCTAGACACTTGGCCTAAACTTTCACCGGTAACTAAGGCTTGAATGCCCATACGCTCGGCGATACGCGCCGCGGTACGCATCATCATGCGTTTCAATACAACACCCATTTGACCGTTATCGATACGCTCTAAAATCTCAGCAACCACAGGCTCAAAAGGCACAGAGATAAACTTCACTTTATGGGATTCACCGTAGGTTTTCCACAAATGGTAAGCCACTTGTTTAACACCAATTTCGTGCTGTGCGCCGCCCAGATTGAAGAAGCAGTAGTGGGTACGAGCGCCTTTTTTGATAAATTGATAGCTAGAGACGCCAGAGTCAAAACCACCCGAAATCAAGGACAATACATCTTCCTGTGTTGCCATCGGAAAACCGCCTAGACCTTCAATACGCTTAGTCACCATATAAAGATTATCGCGCTCAATCTCTAAATTAACAGTAATGTCCGGATTCTTTAAACGTACGCCCAGCGCATCGGTAAACTGGTTTAAGCCACCACCGACATAACGCTCAACTTCAATAGAATTAAAATCATGATCGCCAGTACGCTTTACTCGCACGCAGAAGGTTTTACCCGCAAGTTGGTCACGGTAAACAGGCAAGACTTGCTGATAAATATCATCAACAGATTCAAAGCTGTACTCATCCACTTGCACTACGTGTGCAATGCCAGGAATACACGCCAGACGCTCACCGAAAGCTTGGGCCAATTCAGGCTTATCCTTTGGTACCATCACCATAATGCGGTCCCATTGACGCTGCACTTTTGCATCTTCGTCAACTTTTTTAAGCACATTACGGATGTTAGTTTCGAGCATTTTGGTGAAGCGCATGCGTACAGGCTTGCTCTTCATCATGATTTCTGGATACAGCTTTACAATAAACTTCATGGGATTTCCGCGGGCAATTTTAAAACAGCAAAATTGGTTAAAAGAATAATCGGGGGATTATATACCCAAGCAACCTAAAAAGGCGAGTTTCAGCGCACATAGCCAACAGCGACACAGGCCACATTTGTGGCGTATTCATCGCGTATTAATGACTAAATCACGGCAGCTAATTAGGCTGAAATAATGTCACTAAAACCTATTCGAGAAGTTTGAATTGCCCTGCTTAAAATAAGTGATTTGAGATGAATCATTAACAATAAGTCGTTGAGGGATAGTTAAGGAAACTTAGGGATTACACACTCAATGTGATTAACGTAAAGCCCAAATGGATTTAAATCAACCACAGCGATTTGATGCATAACACGTTAACTAAAAAGGGAAAAGCCCACATTAGCTCAATAAAAAAGCCGCAAGATTATTGCGGCTTTAGATTGGGTGAGTATCTAAACACTTAAGGCGAATTACCGATCTGAATTTCTTCAGACTCCTTCGCTTTACCTTGCTCAATAGCAATTTCAACCCTGCGGTTACGGGCACGATTTTCCGGAGAATCGTTAGGCACAATCGGATTGTTAGACGCCATACCAACCACTTTCATTCGATTAGAATCAAAGCCGCTGACCTGTACTAACTCATGGGCCACTGCCACGGCACGTTTGCTGGATAAATCCCAATTAGAACTATAGAGCTCATCGCTTATTTGCATATCATCCGTGTAACCTGACACTGTGATGACACCTGGCACATCTTTTAACAATTCGCCGACTGAGCGTACCACAGGTTTAAATCGAGGCTGCAGGAAACCTGAGCCAGAAGCAAATGCCCCCTTCTCACGTATACGAATAATAATCTGCTGACCTAATGACTCAATTTCAATCGATCCATCGGTTATCTCTTTATTCAGCTCCTGCGCCATCTTCTTCACTTGCTGATTGATCTTTTCTTGCGCCGCTGCCGCTTCCGCTTTAACGGCATCGGCAACTTCTTGAGCCGTAGCACTCGCTTCGCCCCCCGCTGAGAACCATTTTGCTGCTGCACGCCGCCCGCACTATCGTCTTCACCCGCTTGGAAATCCAATACAGGTTCAGTCATTTCATTCGTTTGCTGGTTAATGATTTCAATCGGAGTCGGCTCAGGGCGACCAGGTCTAAACTCTAAGGCAATGACAGAAGTCCCCTTCGGGATATCTTTAACTTCCACCTTATTTTGCACACCAAAGGCATACTTCATTGAGCCCGCAATCTGTTTATACTTCATCACATCCATTTCAGAAAATGACAATAATAATACAAAAAAACACATCAACAGCGACATCAAGTCGGCAAATGTTGCCAACCACATCGGTGCTCCGGGCGGCGGACAATTGCACTTAGCCTTAGCCATCGGCTACTCTCCGTCCGTTGTATCGATTTTACGATTTTTCTCAGCCAGATAATTTTTCAAAAAGCCTTCAATCACCCGTGGGTTTTGTCCATCTTGAATCGCCAATACCGCATCCATAATAAGGTTACGGTTAAGCATTTCCTCTCCCATCCTAATCGTTAACTTATCAGCGATAGGAATACAAACCATGTTAGCCAGCACCGCCCCATAAAGGGTTGTTAAAAGTGCAACGGCCATCGAGGGACCAATAGATTTAGGATCCGACATATTCGCTAACATGGCCACGAGACCAACGAGTGTACCTATCATCCCCATAGCTGGTCCCACGTCAGCAAAAGCTCTAAAAATTGCTATCCCGGTGCGATGACGTTCCTCTGTCAGCGTAATATCCTTCTCTAAGGCGTTACGGACCACTTCGCCATCATGACCATCGACCAACATATCAACAGCTTTTTGCATAAAAGTATTGCTAATTTGCGCTTCTTCTAATGCCAAAAACCCCCCTTTACGGGCAGCATCCGCCATAGTCACTGACTGTTCAATCAAGTCTTCAGGTTTATCAATTTTGAACACAAAAGCTTTTGCAGCTATTTTAGCCGCATTTAAAAACTGTTTTAGATTGAATTTCATCATTACGACGAAGAAAGACCCGCCGAATACAATCACAACCGAGGCTAAGTCGTAGAACATCATTACGCCACCACTGATCACCATCGACCAAATGATAAAACCAAAGCTCCCGACTAATCCGATTATTGTTGCTAAATCCACAACGGCTCCTCAATTTTCGTAATAAACGACATAATACTTACTCTGGGTAAGCAAGAACACTCAGTTATTCTACCGAATAAGATAATCCTACCGACACACATACGAGCCTTGTTTATCCAGATAAAAATTACCATACAAATGATGATACTATTGTCAGTTATCGGACACACACTAAGCAAGTTTAGCGACAATTTATATTTTCTGGAAAATTTCAGTAACAAAGCGTGCTATTGAGCAAATATCTTTAGTCTGAATTTGACCCTTACGCCGCCCTGATATACCTTGTGTCCGCTAAATCAAAGGAAACCTGAACGTGGCGAAGAAACCCGAAAATCTTAGTTTTGAAGAATCCCTTGGCGAACTTGAACGCATCGTTGCCGATCTAGAACAAGGCGATATCTCCCTCGATGACGCGTTAAAACAATTTGAACGTGGCATCAATCTCGTTCGAAATAGCCAAGCAAAACTCGAACAAGCCCAACAAAAAGTGGCCATTTTACTGAAACAAGACGAAAATGCGCCCCTATCCCCCTATGCCGTTGAGGGCGAATAAGCGTGTTAGTCAGTACCATTCAAGAATATCAACAACGAGTTGATGATCAATTAAAACAGCGTTTTAGTACGCTTGAAGATACAGCTCCCCAATTAAAAGCCGCTATGACTTACGGTGCCTTATTGGGAGGGAAACGCATTCGACCGTTCCTCGTATACAGTGTAGGGCGCATGTTTGGGGTCGAACTTGAAAAGTTAGATGCTTGCGCCGCAGCTATTGAATGTATCCATGCTTATTCATTAATCCACGACGATTTACCCGCCATGGACGATGACGAGCTCCGCCGTGGCCAGCCGACAGTGCATATCGCCTTTGATGAAGCGACGGCCATTTTAGCGGGGGATGCTCTGCAAACCTTAGCCTTTGAAATTGTCACCGAAGCCGTACCAGGGATCAGCAGTGAACAACATATTGCTATGGTAAGAGTATTGGCCAAAGCCTCAGGTTATCGTGGTATGTGTGGAGGCCAAGCGATAGACTTAGCATCGACCGATAAACATATTGATCTTAAAGCGTTAACTCAGCTACATAATATGAAAACCGGCGCCCTTATCAGCTGCGCCGTTGAGTTAGCTTTGATCGCCGCAAACGCGCCAAAAGATCAGTATGCTGCTATGATGGATTTTGCTCGTGCGGTCGGACTCGCCTTCCAAGTACAAGACGATATTCTTGACATCGTAGCCACCACCGAAGAGCTAGGTAAACCGCAAGGCTCTGATACTGAATCGAATAAGAGTACGTTTCCACAACTACTTGGACTACAAGGTGCACAAGACACCGCCAAACAACTGATCCAAGAGGCACTATCAGCGCTGGCTAAATTGCCATACAATAGCCAGTTAATTGCAGACTTCGCCCGCTATATCATTGAGCGAAGAATATAATAAGAGTCGAAGTATCTCGCTATGAGTTTGGACATTTCTCAGTTTCCCGTGTTGGCGCAGGCCAACACCCCCAATGAGCTCCGCCAGCTTCCTCAGGCACTTTTACCACAAGTAGCCGATGAACTGCGCGAGTTCCTTCTTAAGTCTGTTGGCATGTCCAGCGGACATTTTGCCTCTGGGCTCGGCACAGTAGAACTCACTGTGGCACTGCACTATGTCTACAATACCCCTTTTGATCGACTGATCTGGGACGTAGGCCATCAAGCCTATCCCCATAAAATTCTCACGGGTCGACGTGACAAGATGCACACCATTCGGCAAAAAGATGGCTTACATCCTTTCCCATGGCGTGAAGAAAGTGAATACGACACTTTCAGTGTTGGCCATTCAGGCACGTCGATTAGCGCCGCGCTGGCGATGGCGATAGCTGCAGAAAAAGAACAAGCAGGTCGTAAAGTGGTCGCTGTCATCGGCGATGGCGCTATGACCGGCGGCATGGTGTTTGAAGCCATGAACCACGCGGGCGACTTGCACAATGACATGCTCGTGGTACTGAACGACAACGAAATGTCGATTTCAGAAAATGTCGGCGCCCTCAACAATCATTTAGCACAACTGATGTCAGGCCGTTTCTACACCACACTGCGCGAAGGCGGCAAAAAAGTGTTGAAAGGTATGCCAGTCATCAAAGAAATGGCCAAGCGCACTGAGGAACACCTCAAAGGTATGGTCGTTCCTGGCACTCTATTTGAAGAGTTAGGTTTCAACTACATAGGTCCTATCGATGGCCACGACGTAGACGCTCTGGTCGAGACCATGCGCAATATGCGTAATCTGAAAGGTCCACAGGTGCTGCACATCATGACCAAGAAAGGTCGTGGTTATGAACCTGCTGAAAAAGATCCTATCGGTTGGCATGCTGTGCCTAAGTTTGACCCATCACTCTTTAAAAAACCGGCCACCAAACCCGGTTTACCGACCTTTTCTCAAGTCTTCGGTAAATGGTTGTGCGACATTGCCGAACAAGATGAGAAAGTGTTAGCGATTACTCCTGCGATGCGTGAGGGGTCGGGCATGGTGGAGTTTTCCCAGCGCTTCCCGAAACAATATTTCGATGCAGCGATTGCCGAGCAGCATGCAGTCACCTTAGCGGCGGGTTTTGCCTGCGAAGGTTTCAAGCCTGTAGTCGCGATTTACTCGACTTTCCTGCAACGCGCCTATGATCAGCTTATTCACGATGTCGCACTACAACAATTGCCCGTGTTATTTGCCATTGACCGTGGCGGTATCGTCGGTGCCGATGGTCCAACCCACCAAGGTGCATTCGATTTAAGTTTTATGCGTTGTATCCCTAATATGGTGATCATGGCGCCGTCCGATGAAAACGAATGTCGTCAAATGCTCTACACTGGCTATTGCTATGATGCGGGCCCAAGTGCGGTGCGTTACCCAAGGGGTAGTGCCACGGGAGCGATGCAAGTCGAGTCCATGACTGCGTTGCCAATTGGTAAAGGTGTCATTAAGCGCATCGGTAAGCGTATTGCCATACTTAACTTTGGTACCTTGCTCGCATCGGCATTAACCGCTGCCGAAAGCTTAGATGCGACGGTTGTCGATATGCGCTTTGTGAAACCACTTGATGTTGATCTGGTAAAAGAAATGGCACTAACCCATGAAGTGTTAGTCACTGTGGAGGAAAATGCCATTATAGGCGGTGCGGGTGCCGGAGTGCTTGAACAGCTTCAAAAGCTAAAAATGCCTAAAGCCGTACTCCAAATTGGTTTGCCAGACGAGTTCATTAAACATGGCTCGCCAGAAGAAGTCATCCACGACTTGCAACTGGATGCCGAAGGCATACTGGCGCAAATCAATGCTTATCTAGCGCAATAGGCTGAACTTGCTTATCTCGTTAAGACGCTAAATGTTATCAATAAAAAATTCCGCCCATAAAAAAGGACTGCAATTGCAGTCCTTTTTTGTTGCTGTCTTTTATAACAGCGGCTGATCCAATAAAGCTTAAGCTTCGATATCTATCGTTGCGCTTTCTTGGTTAGGGCCACCCTGTGACACCATCACCATAGCAGGGCGCAGCAAGCGACTGTTCAGCTCATAACCCTTTTGCATCACCAACATCACAGTGTTCGCAGGGAACTCGGCACTTGGCTGCATGCCAATCGCTTGATGTTGATCAGGGTTAAATGACTGACCTTGTGGATCAATTTGCTTAACACCAAATTTAGCCACCGCAGTGAGTAAGCTTTTTTGAGTTAACTCAACACCTTGATAAATCGCTTTCGTCGCTTCATCTTCTGGGTTTGTACCCATTAGCGCGCGCTCCATGTTATCAAGCACAGGCAAAAGCTCATTGGCGAACTTTTCCAAGGCAAACTTGTTCGCCTTTTCCACATCCATTGCGGCACGACGACGAATGTTATCGACCTCGGCTGCGGCGCGGATGACTGAATCCTTCTGCTCTTCAACTTTCGCCAAAGCTTCAGCGAGTAACTGTTCCAGCTCTTCAATACGGAAATTGGCCTGGGTAAGCTCATCGATCAGACTTGCTTCTGCGGTAGATACTTCAGACTCTACACCCTCTTGGATCAGATCCTGTTCTGCTTTAATCGATTCGTTGCTCATTTTCACTCCAGCTAAAAATGCTTTGTTTCTGAAATACTCTGGGCATATTATGGGGATCAATTTTGACGTTTCAAGGCCTAAGGCCAGATCTAGCATAAATATGACCACAAAGTTTCATACTATCGGCCTTATCGGCAAACCTCACCACCAAGGGACCAACCAAACCTTAAAGCGTCTGCATTATTGGCTGACAATGCAGGGCTTTGAAGTCTTAGTGGAAGAGCGTGTTGCTACCGAATTAGGACCCAATATCATAGCGGTCGATTTACTAGAAATTGGCGCGCGTTGCGACTTAGCCATAGTCGTCGGTGGTGACGGTAACATGCTCGGCGCGGCAAGGGTATTAGCCCGCTTTGATTTAGGCGTGATTGGGGTTAACCGCGGCAATTTAGGCTTTTTAACCGATCTGCCGCCCGATGCCTTCGAAGAGGCGCTCGCCAAGGTACTCGATGGAGAGTTCGATACCGAGCATAGATTCTTACTCGAAGCCGAAGTCTATCGCCACGGTATGCTCAAGGCGAGCAACACCGCCGTCAACGAAGCCGTACTCCATCCGGGTAAAATTGCCCACATGATTGAGTTTGAGGTCTATATTGACGATCAGTTCATGTACAGCCAACGTGCCGACGGCATGATAGTGTCAACACCGACCGGTTCAACGGCCTACGCCCTCTCCGCTGGCGGCGCTATCCTGACGCCTAATTTACAGGCACTAATCTTAGTACCTATGTTCCCGCACACTCTGTCGTGTCGCCCGATTGTTGTCGATGCGTGCAGCACCATAAAAATGGTTGTGTCACCTGAAAATGGCGAAAACCTCGAAGTCAGCTGTGATGGCCACGTGCATTTAGCAGTGTTACCCGGCGATGAAATCATAGTGCGCCGCAGCTCTGAACGTTTACGGCTTATTCATCCTAAAGGACACAACTATTTCCACGTTCTGCGGACCAAATTAGGCTGGGGCAGCAAATTGTTTTAAGTCTGTATCTTTGGGCTAAATCACCAAGAAAAGAGACATATCACGTCTCTTTTTTATTTTGTAAATTTAACCTAATAGATTGCCATTAAAGCCTTATCTTTTCCCCTGCACAGTCTTTGGTGAACTTTTTAGCACCACACACAAACGGCTGATATTCGCATTAATGACGTTTAAGCATTAATGACACTAACCAGTTTGATAAAAGTTCAAACAGTATTTTTTAGTTTTGTTACTTAAAATTTCTGCTTCAATTTCACCCTGTTCTCTCAATTTCTCCTCTTAACCCATTAGAAGCGGTCACTTTTTATTTCAACTTTTATGCTGTTCTCTCAATATACTTGAATATTTTGGCTGGCTGTTCGCTCAAATAAACTGAAATTAAATTAAATAATGGTTATAAAATTTCATATTAAAGTAAAATTCATTAAGTGATATCCATCACAATAAAATCGCACCATTTTAAAAGGTGCTCTAGATCACTATAAAAAAACATTCCAAAATGGACATATTAGGCAAACATTACAATAGCTTGATGAAAATAGAAGTAAATGAGTTAATCCAGCCACAACAATCTATGCGACCTTAATCACACCTTAAAAATGACTGAAAAAACCAATAACAGACTATTAATGAAATAAATGGATCAGTTAATTGCAATAATGACGATGAATATGAGTGATAGCTCTACTTTTAATAACCAGAAAAACAAAAAATTTAATTTAATATAACCAAAGTAGATATGCACCCAACAGTCTAAGTGATCATTGTCACATATAAGAAAATCCCCCGAGAGAAGCACCCCGCAGCACTGTAAATTAGCATTTCATATAACAGCCAAGATGATCTAGATCATATTAGTCAAGCTCACAATAGCGTCTAGTACACAACACAGAATGTCGAGACCGTAAGTACTTGCAGTATTAACTGCTGATTTATTGGTCTGGGAAGTCGACATGAAGGCAGATGAAAAATCCTAATATCAATAATAAGACAGACCACTTTATGAAGAGGCAAGCATGACAATACTTCAACTCCTCGCTAGCTTGACGCCAGTGCTCAGTGTAATGCTATTTCTAGTGTTACTCAGAATGCCTGCATCTAAGGCTATGCCTATCTCCATGATAATCACAGCGCTCGCCGCCGTGTTTATTTGGCAAATGGATACCACATTACTGGCGGCATCGGTCCTCGAAGGACTGCTCTCAGCCATCACACCGTTAACCATCATTTTTGGTGCCGTATTCCTACTCAATACCCTGAAATACTCAGGTGCCATGGACACTATCCGTGCTGGGTTTACTAACATCAGTGCCGATGCCCGTGTACAAGTCATCATCATCTGTTGGTTATTCGGTGCCTTTATTGAAGGTAGTGCTGGTTTTGGAACTCCCGCAGCCATTGGCGCACCACTACTGGTATTGCTTGGTGTACCACCCGTTGCCGCAGCTGTCGTGGCTTTAATTGCTGACTCGGCCTGTGTATCCTTCGGTGCGATTGGTCTACCCGTACTTTTTGGGATGGAACAGGGTCTGATCCAAGGTGGCGTGAGCATGGCGGCGGAGCAATTTGCTGCCCATGGTGGTAACTATGCTGGTTATGCTCGATATATCGTCATGCATATGATCACTATCGACTTAATCACAGGTTCATTAATTCCTCTCGTAATGGTGACCATGCTAACTGGATTCTTTGGTCGCAATAAATCCTTTAAGGAAGGCTTAGCAATTTGGAAATTTGCGATTTTCTCAGGTCTTGCCTTTACCGTCCCCGCATGGATCATCAACTACCTTGCAGGCCCAGAATTCCCTTCGGTTATCGGTTCATTGATCGGTATGGCCTTAGTGATCCCGGTTGCGCGTAAAGGCTACTTACTGCCTAAAACGCCATGGAATGATTTCGCAGAGAATGACAGTCAAGAAAGCGGAAAAGTCGAAACAACGGCTAAGTTTTCCCAAATTGCCGCTTGGACACCTTACATCATCATGGCTGCGCTTTTGGTATTGTCGCGTACAGTGGCACCGTTAAAAGCATGGTTATCAAGCTTTAACATCAGCTGGACAGGCCTAATGGGCACTGAGCTTAAAGCCAGCTTCGCAACCTTATATGCACCAGGTGCCTTCTTTGTTGCCGTGTGTATTCTAGGTTTCTTCCTGTTCAAAATGAAAAGCCCTGCGATTCAGCAAACGGTCGGTGTTTCATGTAAGTCCATGTTGCCAACAATTATTTCATTAGGTGCATCAGTGCCTATGGTGAAAATCTTCTTAAACTCAGGCGCTAATGGTGCAGGTCTTGCCTCAATGCCTGTCGCTTTAGCGGATATGTTGGCAGGTTCCATGGGCGCAGTGTGGGCTTGGATGGCGCCTATCGTGGGGATTTTTGGTGCCTTCTTATCCGGTTCAGCCACCTTCTCAAACATGATGTTCTCCAGCCTACAATACAGCGTTGCCGACAATATTGGCATGAACCACACACTGGTATTGGCACTACAAGGTATCGGTGCAAACGCCGGTAACATGATGTGCGTAATGAACGTGGTTGCCGCTGCAACGGTAGTGGGTATGGCAGGTAGAGAGTCAGAAATTATCCGTAAAACAATGCCTGTTGCCATTGGTTATGCCTTACTGGCGGGCACTATAGCTACCCTGTGGGGTGGATTCTAAGCCGTTTTATTTTATTGAATGCCCGAAGTCACTCCCAGTGACTTCGGCTTTAATCTATTAATAAAGAGAGTGATGCTATGTCGATTAACTATAAACTGGTCATCGATGATCTAAGAACGCAATTAGGTGATCATCCCGTGACGGATGATCCCGTTCGCCGTTTTGCCTGGTCCACCGATGCAAGCTACTTCAGGATAGTCCCAGAAGTGGTTGTCCATGCAGAAACCCTAGAACAGGTAAAGCTCACATTAGCCGTTGCCCGTAAGCATGATGCACCCGTCACGTTTAGGGCCGCTGGAACCAGTTTATCTGGCCAAGCTATCGGTGAAGGTATTTTGTTGATCCTTGGCCATGATGGTTTTAGAAAGATTGAAGTCAGTAGCGATGCCAAACAGATCACCTTAGGTGCTGCTGTCATTGGTTCCGACGCTAACGCCGTACTCGCGCCGCTTAACCGCAAAATTGGTCCCGATCCCGCCACCATAGGTTCCGCCAAAATTGGTGGTATTGTGGCAAACAATGCTTCGGGAATGTGCTGTGGTACTGCGCAAAACAGTTACCAAACTATCGCTTCCGCGAAACTTCTTTTTGCAGATGGTACTGAACTCGATACAGGCTGTGAAAAATCAAAAGCTGCCTTTGTTAAATCCCATGGAAAAATACTGGATGCGCTGACAGAACTGTCGCACATGACTCGCCATAACACAGTGTTAGCGGACAGAATTCGTAAAAAGTATTCCATTAAAAATACCACCGGCTACGGCATCAATTCGTTACTCGATTTTACCGACCCATTTGACATCATCAACCACTTAATGGTGGGGATGGAAGGCACCTTAGCCTTTATTAATGAAGTCACTTATCACACAGTGAATGAAGCTAAATTTAAAGCCTCAGCTATGGCCGTATTCCATAATATGGAAGATGCCGCACGAGCCATACCACTGATAAACGGTGAAAGCGTTTCTGCTGCTGAACTCCTTGATTGGCCATCAATCAAAGCAGTAACGGGCAAGCCTGGCATGCCAGATTGGTTATCAGAATTACCGGCCCTATCCGCTATTCTACTGATAGAATCCCGTGCTGATGACGACAAAACCTTAGAAAATTATACTCAAGATGTCACCGCGAAACTCGCCGGCTTTGACTTTATCCGCCCAATGGAATTTAGTACTAATCCAGCGGTTTATGACAAATACTGGGCAATGCGCAAAGGCTTGTTCCCGATTGTAGGTGGTGAGCGTCCAAAGGGAACCTCAGTTATCATCGAAGACGTGGCCTTTGAACTAGAGCACCTTGCTGCGGCGGCGCACGATATCACTGAGCTTTTCCATAAACATGGTTACCCTGAAGGCTGTATTTATGGCCATGCTCTTGCGGGGAACTTCCACTTTATCATTACCCCCACCTTCTCGACTCAAGCCGATATCGATCGTTTCCATGCCTTTATGGATGATATTGCCGACATGGTGATTAACAAGTACGACGGTTCAATGAAAGCCGAGCATGGTACTGGCCGTGCTGTCGCGCCGTTCGTCGAAAAAGAATGGGGACAAGATGCTTACACTTTGATGAAGAGCATCAAACAAGTATTTGATCCACAGGGCATTCTAAACCCAGGCGTTATTCTTAACGACGATAGCAATGTCCACGTTAAAAACATCAAGCCCTGCCCTGTGGTCGATGATTTTGTTGATAAATGTATCGAATGTGGTTTCTGTGAAAAAACCTGCCCAACATCGGCACTCAACTTCTCACCTCGTCAACGTATTGCGACTCTGCGTGAAATAGAACGTTTAGAACAATCCGGTGATAAAGCCGCAGCAGCAGAAATGCGCGCCGCAGCTAAATACGATGTAGTTGATACCTGTGCCGCCTGCCAGCTTTGTACTATTGCTTGCCCAGTGGATAACAGCATGGGCCAACTGGTGCGTAAACTGCGCACGCCGTACATCAGCACTACTGAACAAAAAGTCTTAGATTTCCAAGCCAAACACTTTGGCGCAGTTAACCAAGTTATCAGTTCAGGTTTTGACATGCTTGGCGTGATCCACAAGATCACTGGCGATAACATTACCAGTGCCCTAATGAAAACCGGCCGTTTGATTTCAAAAGAAGTGCCTTATTGGAACCCCGATTTCCCGAAAGGCGGCAAATTGCCAAAACCATCCCCCGCTAAAGTTGGCCAAGAAACAGTGGTTTACTTCCCAGCCTGCGGCGGCAGAACCTTTGGTCCGACGCCAAAAGATCCCGATAACCGCACTTTGCCTGAGGTGGTCGTCACGCTGCTGGAACGTGCTGGCTATAACGTCATCACGCCAGAAAAAACCCGCGATTTATGTTGCGGCCAGATGTGGGAATCTAAGGGCGACTTTAAAAACGCCGATGCCAAACGCCAAGAACTTATCGATGCAGTGAGCAAGATGACCAATGGTGGTAAGCTGCCAGTGATCGTCGATGCCCTGTCTTGCACCTACCGCACTTTGTCAGGTAATCCAAAAGTACAAATTATCGACTTAGTTGAGTTTATGCACGACAAGCTACTGACTAAGCTCAACATCAGCAAAAAAGTCAATGTGGCATTGCACTTAGGTTGTAGCGCACGCAAGATGAAACTTGAACCTAAGATGCAAGCAATCGCCGATGCCTGCTCTACACAAGTGCTCAAACCTGCGGGAATTGACTGCTGCGGTTACGCGGGTGAAAAAGGCTTGTATAAGCCTGAAATCAACGCCAGCGCACTGCGTAATATTAAAAAGCTCATTCCTGTCGAGATTAAGGAAGGCTATTACGCCAACCGTATGTGCGAAGTCGGTTTGACCCAACACAGCGGCATTTCCTACCGCCACTTAGCTTATCTGCTCGAAGAGTGCAGCCGCTAATCTGGTATGACAGTAGTAAACAAACGGGGCTATTTTTAGCCCCGTTTGTTTATATAAGCGAACTATTCTCATTTATTTATCATTAAGTATTTTTTGAGAATTTCAAACCTGAATAAATACATTTTAAAACCAATGTAATCATCAAGTTAAAATATTCTCATTTTTGAAAAAATCTACAAGATCATTTACTAAATTAGGGCTACTTATTCCGCTAAGATAGGCCTATATTTGATCAACTACCTTAGCATTAGTGTGGATATTGGGTCACACTGCAAGGCAATGTCGTTCACTAACAAGAAAGAGAAAACACAATGAAAATCGCCCTTTTCATCCCGTGTCTAGTCAATCAAATGATGCCAGAGGTCGCGATTGCCACCTTGGAATTATTAGAGAAACTCGGGCACCAAGTGATTCTACCCGCGGGTCAAACATGCTGTGGCCAGCCGATGACAAACTCGGGTTGCTTCGATGCAGCACGCAGTACCACCCTTAAATTGCTCAACGCCTTTAAAGGAGTGGAATGCGACGCTATTGTTTGCCCTGCCGCCTCTTGTTTAGTGGCCGCCAAAGAAAACTTCCACGAGTTTGATAGCAGCCCAGAAGCACAAGCTGTGATCAACAAACTCTATGAACTCACAGAGTTTTTACACGATATCGCGCCGATCCCAGCCTTTACCAAGCCCTTCGCGCACAAGGTAAGCTTGCAACTGAGTTGCCATGGCATTCGCATGTTAAGCCTTGCCACCCCAAGTGAGCAAATGGGGCCAAGATTCAACAAAGTCGAAGCTGTATTGGCCAATATTGCCGGCATAGACATAGTGTATCCAGACCGCCGTGACGAATGCTGCGGCTTTGGTGGCACCTTCGCCGTCGATGAAGGCGCAGTGTCAGCCAAAATGGGCAAAGACAAGGCCCAAGCCCACGCCGCAACGGGTGCTGAGTATGTGGTGGGTTTTGATCCTTCATGCCTGTTGCACCTCGATGGCATGATCCGCAGACAGCAATTGCCGATTGAAATTCGCCACATAGCGCAAGTGCTAAACGCCGCGCTCTAGGAGACTCACCATGGCTTACAATCATAATCACGGAGCTAATGGCTCCCAAGTCCATGCCCATAAAGCCGATATTTTTTGCCGCGACGAAACCCGTGTCGACTGGCATTCAAAAGCGCTATGGATGCTCAGAGAAAAACGCGACCGCGCCGCGGGTAGCATCCCAGAATGGGAACAACTGCGCCAGCTTGGCTCAGAAATTAAGCTCCACACGCTAACCCATCTTGCTCAATATCTTGAAACCTTTGAACAAAACTGTATCGCCAACGGCATACAAGTCCATTGGGCGAAAGATGGCGCAGAGCACAATCGTATCGTGCATGACATTTTATCCCGCCAAAAAGTCAAAAAGTTGGTGAAGTCTAAGTCTATGCTGACCGAGGAATGTCACCTCAATCCGTACTTAGAACAACGTGGCATTGAGGTCATAGACACCGACTTAGGTGAGCGGATTATTCAGCTCGCCAAAATGCCACCATCACACATAGTCGTGCCTGCTATCCATATGAAAAAGGAAGAAGTCGGCGAACTCTTCCATGAAAAACTCGGCACTAAAGCGGGGGGATCCGATCCCTTGTATTTAACCCGCGCCGCCCGTGCCCACTTGCGTGAACAGTTCCTTAGCGCCGATGCCGCGATGACAGGCGTGAACATGGCGATTGCCGATAAAGGCGCCGTGGTGGTCTGCACGAACGAAGGCAACGCCGACATGGGTGCTAACCTGCCTAAGTTGCAGTTGCATTCAATGGGCATCGACAAAGTGGTGCCCGATATCGATAGCGCCGCCGTTTTACTGCGAACACTGGCGCGCAACGCCACGGGCCAACCTGTCACGACTTATAGCGCCTTTTACCGTGGCCCACAGCCCGAAGGTGAGATGCACATTATTATCGTCGACAATGGCCGCACTGAGATGCTCAAGGATAAAATCCTCGCAGAATCATTGAAATGTATTCGTTGTGGTGGTTGCCTCAATACCTGTCCTGTGTATCGTCGCTCCGGCGGTTACAGCTACAACTACACTATCCCTGGCCCAATTGGTATCGCAGTGGGCGCTAAGATTGATGACACTAACTCGATTGCCTGGGCCTGTACCTTGTGTGGCAGCTGTACCTATATCTGCCCGACTAAAGTACCGCTCGATAAGATTATTTTCCACCACAGACGCCTTAAGGCTGAAGCCGGAAAACTCCCCTATGGCAAAAACAGTTACATGCCATTAGTGGGTAAATTTATGGCAAGCGAAACCATGCTTAACTGCTCTATGAGTGTGGCGAGAACTGCGCTGCGCATTCTACCGGGTAGTCTGTTAAAACCCTTTAGCGGTGCATGGGGTAAATACCGTGAACTGCCCGTTGCCCCGAACTCCAGCTTCGAAGCTTGGTTTAAGAAACACAGGAGCCTATAAGATGTCTAGTAAACTTGAAATTCTCAATGCGCTCAAACTGTCGGCCTTAACAAATCATCCTATGCCAAGCATAGATGTGACGCCAAGAGTCGAAAATCTCGTCGGCCAGTTCGAGACCAACCTCAATACTGTCGCGGGTACGCTGCATAAAGAAGGTGGCATCAAAGCCCTGCAAGCCAAAGTCGATGAACTTATCGCCCAAGGGTTACAGGTCATCTCACTTGTAGAGGGGGTCACGGCAAACCGTGAAATGCCACCCACTGCCCACGAGCTCAAAAACATAGATTATGCAGTGATCCCAGGTGACATTGGCGTTGCCGAAAACGGTGCCATTTGGGTTAACAATAAAAATCTAGGCCACAGAGTGACACCTTTTATCTGTGAAAACCTGATCTTAGCCCTGCCAACGAATAAGATTGTGCCGACCCTACATCAGGCAGCTAAAGAAATCACGTTAGCCTCAGGTGAGTTCGGGGTGTTTATCGCGGGTCCATCAAAAACTGCCGATATCGAACAAGCCCTCGTCGTCGGCGCCCACGGCGCCTGCAGCTTGAACGTGTATTTGCTCTAATGCCTCGAGATTTAATGTAACCAAGAAAATTCAAGGGTTATGGAATCATCGAAACACAAAAGCCGCCTTCATTAGCGGCTTTCTTATTGAGACTTCGCTGAATGATATTTGATTTGTAGGCTGATAAACCACTAACACAGCTTACTAATTAACGTTTATTGACAAGCAGTTTACAGGCTTGCCATGGCATTCGTTCGCCGACTTGGTGAATAGAAACCTAGGGCCTCTAAGCTTATGAACGAGAGCCATGGTCGTTCTCATGCATCCCTGCATTGCACGACATTCAGGCGTCCTGCCTATCAGATGGCGAACTGGCAGTTAAACACGGATGTTGTTCCGTGGATGCAGGGTCGCCCCGTCCTGCTCTTTGATGAACGGCGCCATCACTGATATTTATCTGCGTACGTTAGTGAACGCTTAAATATCAATTAAATATTAAGACATTGATTTACAGTGTGATATTGCTACGACCTAAGGTAATCGTTAGTAATAAGCAGGGGATCTTTATCAAGTCGCTTTAACCGCGTGCGATAGTGCACATACTGAGGATACCTTGATAGTATCCTCGACTCGGTTGATAGTATTCTCGACTATGTCCATTAGGCATTTATAGTAAAGGTGAGTAAATGAACGAGGTATTACTACAAATAAAGGCGCTCACCAATGGTGATCCTTTATTGACGGCTGTCATTGTTGGAGTATTAACATTAACGTTAATTGGACTCGTAGGCTACATGCTAAAAGATGTCCCCGCGAAGCTGTTAAGTTGGCTCAGTAGTCTGCTGTTTGTGCGGCTCACTATAGACGATAGCCATCAGGCGCGCACAGAGGTATTCAATAAACTGTCCTTTTTGATCAGTAATACTACCATTCCGTTTTTTTCACGCTCTATCTCTGAGGCTGTGTACTATGACTATAGTGTGAGTTACGACGGGCGTGTCAGTGTTAAGTCTATCGGCTACGGTATGCACCTGTTTAAATACGGTGGTTGTTTCATGTTGGCTACCCGCTCTAAGGTCGATAGTACGATGGCATACGATACTATTACTGTAAGTGCACCATGGTGGGCAAAAGATAAACTATACAGTTTTTTAGAAGATACTCGTGGAGACATCTCTACAGAGCCAAAAGTGAATATTTTCGAAGAAACCGAATGGTGTCGCTATGGCACATTGAAATCATCGGGTTTTAGTGAATTAGTGCTAGATGAAGGGTTTAAGCAGAAGTTGATGGGGGAAGTTGATAACTTCGCAAGTAGGGGAAAATCGGTTGTAAGTAAGCTAACCATACTGTTACATGGAAAAACGGGTACTGGTAAGACGGGTATAGCGAGAGCCTTAGCTGTTGAGTATCATCGCGATCTATACATATTGAATCTATCGACTGTAAATGATGCCACTATTCATAAGGCGATTAGAAAGGTACCACCCGGAGCTATGTTGTTAATAGAGGACTGTGACTGTGTAAAGGCTACGGTATCACGTACTGCTGAAAGCAATGTAGATAACCCACCACTCACTTTAGGTGGCGTTCTAAACGCGTTAGACGGAATCATTCCTCTTGATGACTGCCTTGTAATAATGACCACAAATCATCCTGATAATCTTGACCCAGCGTTGATACGTAAAGGTCGTGTAGATGTCAGTATTGAAGTACCACTTATCAGTGCAAAACAAGTTAATGAAGACTACTTTGAGCGTTTTGGCGCAGTTCTTAATAGAACTGAGCCATTGTTAGGTTGTGAAGTCTATGAACTCCATCGCAGAGCGAACTTAAGATATGGAGTGTGTTGTAAGCCAGTGTAGATGCTCTGGATTCAACAAACCATGAGGTCATGATAGCCATGAATAACAATAAACTGATCGTCTTCAATTAGTGGTAACTGGCCGAGTTGCTGTAATCTGATTTTTAATTCAGCAAGCAGAAATACATTGTCATCCGCCAAACCGGCGGGAAAAACGGTTTTCGCAATTCTAATCGCGTTAATGGATTTATAGCGAATACACCTTTGCACAAAAAGACAATCAATAGCCATGATCTCGGATAACACTTGATTTGAGGCTTCATAATCGAGAGGAAAGTCCTCTTCACCGACCAACTGTAGTTGCAAATACACAGGACGAGAAGCTAACAGCGTCATACATTCGCGCCATTTAGTATTATTCATCATAGAACTCATAATGTTAAATTGCTTTTTTACCCCTGATGATTAACAAGTTACCTTTGGTGTTTAACAGCCCGTATAGGGATTAAAAATGGTAGCGAATAAAGTAAGCCGCTTAAAGTAATGGGCTAGACGTAAACTCGTTTAGTACATCTTCTGAGGTTGACTCATATTCAACCACCAGTTTATGGGGTGTAAGCCGATACACTCTCACCTCAATATTCCCTCGCACAGCATAAATTAAAGCGCCGCCATAGGTTGTTTCAGGCCCAAGATCTCCTGCTGGAACTTGCTCGGCGGCGCCAATATACAGGCACCCTGACAATACTGTTAAGTTTGCAGAGAGATAATTCGAATTGAGCCCAGCCTCACCTAGCTTACGGAAAATTTCAACCTCATAACAGCCATCGGCGCCAAGTCCTACGAATAGCACATGACCTTGATTGATTTCCAAAATTTCGTCACTCGGCACAGACCACCAATCAGCCGTATCTTCACAGCGATGAGTTAATGCCGCGGGATCAAATATCGCCATTGTGGCGGTATCTGTGTCAAACCGAGTTGTTGTATAGGGTTTACTCATCATCCTTGCCCACTAACAGAAATGATTCTGACTACCTGTTTTATCCTTGATAACTCCAAACCTAAAATAGAAAAATCGCCATAATTTTAGGCCGTTACTACCACTTACTTACAACAATCCTTTACATAAAGGCTTTAGTGAACGCTTCCTTCGACTGGCGAATGTAGTTACGGGCGCTTTTGGCGTGCTGCTCCCACACGGCGCGATCGCTAGGATCGGTAAAGGGGTTTTGCTCGGCGGCAATTGAGCGCTCAAATTTGTCGTAGAAGGTCAGCATGGCCGAAGTGATCTGATTAAAACGTTCCTTGAACTCTTGAAATTCATCAATCTTCTCAGTGGTTTTAATCATGTACTGCACTAACTCTGCATTGCTGTTCGAAGCCAATAGCGCCTCAGCTTTAGCACTGATATTGGCACTCGCCTCGGCAATCACCAACGCTCGTGCCTGCTCGTCTTTACTCATCACTCGGCTGTAATTTTCAGGTGTGCGGGCAATACTGGCATGCTGTAAGTAACTGCGCAGATGCTTGTCGAGGTCCTTACGGAAATTATCTAAGTTCTTCTGCATACTGACTAAATCATTGTCGAGTGCAGTGACTTGTTGCAGTTCTTTTTCGATTTCAGACATAAACCGTTCGGCCTGCTGATAAATTTTCAGGCCATTTTCTTCAGCAAACTTTTTATCACTACGGCTTAAGTCACTGTTGTCATAATTAGAGCGATCAAAAGTCGCAGCTAAGAATGACTTAAAGGGTTCGGCAAAGGCGGAATACGCACCGGCACTGACCACGTTTAAGGTGGCAGTAGCTAAGTCACCAAAGGGTTTCACCATAGAGCCTAAACGCGCCTGTTGGAGAGGCGATGCCACACGTTTAGCGTCAGTTAAAACCGACCTAAAGGTGTTATATCCCATAGGGTTAGACATTTTATTGCGCTCAGACGTCGCCAACACAAAGGTGATACTTGAATAAATAGCATTCGAGTACTCGAGGTATTGTCTTTGGCTCTCGAGCTGGGCGGCATAATTTTTACCTAAAGTACGAAATGACTCAGACTGCACTTCGTAATTCTTATCAGCTTTCAGCTTATCTAAAATCCCGCCGATAATTTTCTGCTCATTTTTTTGCAGGGCCATATCAAGGCGAATTTTGCCTAAGCTCAAATCGTCCAAACTGATAGGGCCATTAATGGCCTCAATATCGAGACGGATATATTGGCGACTCGGATCATCAATAGACACTCGGTGTGCTAAATATTCGTTAGCCCCAGGGGTGATATCGATTAAAGCAACATGCTGCCACTGGGCATCGAGCTTTAATACCGGAGAGGTCAATACATTGATTCGATATTGGGTTTGAGTATTCTGGGTTTTGACCCAAAACTCTAATAGACCCGCTTCAGAAATAGGGTACTTACTGACGATACTGCTATTGCCTTCGACGCAAAGCAGCGCACTTTCACCTGTGTGAGGTTCAGCGCCTTCAAATTGACAACCCATGATCCACGACCAAGGTTGAGATAAACGATTGCCTTCGAAGTCGCTGGCAAACACTAACTCATTCTCTTTGGCACAGGCATTAACTGTCGTTAACACGCCAAGCAACAGCATAGAAATGACTGCAGTGGTGCGCATAAGGGCCTCATAAAACATAAATTACTAAAATCAACGAGCGAGTCATTCGGCTCAATACCCAGTCATATCAACAATCAATCGACCCAAAAGCCTAAGCGAACTCAGTCTGTTAATTGAGGGCTATAGCCTCGGCTCAACAGCACGCTTGGATAAGTCATTTTTGATTGCAGATTAAACCAGCGAAATGTACCAGAGGCCATCATCCCACGCTAGCCCTAAGTCATGTTTAACGACGAAAGATATGTAGGCAATTACAATCGGGGCCATTAATCACCCCAATTGTAAAATTTACGTAAAACTAAACACTTATGCCCCGGCTAAAGGTTACTTGCCTCGCCCCTTGTCTTGTCAATAAATCAGGCGAAACCAATACAAACCAAAGCAAGGATTAATGCAGACGTGCCTCGACTCGCTTCATGGCGTAAAACATCCATATCGTCAAGATAGTGCTACAGGTCGCGAGCGACACCCACACACCAATCACGCCGAACGCCCATGCAAAGCAGTAGATGATCGCAGCGATAAGAATAAGCTTAGCGCCCGTCAGCATAGAAGCTTGTTTCGAACAGTTAATAGCTTGGAAGAAACTCGCACCGACTAAGATTAAGCCTTCCATAGGCAAGCCCCAAAAATACCAGCGCATACCTTCAATCGCCACTGGTGTTAAATTCGGATTATCACCGGCAAACAAATACACTAACCATTCAGGGCGAGAATAAATCAGCGCTAAACCTAAAGCTGCGGTGAGTAACGTCATACCAAAGGCAATATTGCGCGCTTGTTTAACCCTATCGAAACGCCCAGCTCCCGCGTTGAAGCTATAAATAGGTTGAGTTCCAAGCGCAATGCCCTCAAAAATCAGATAGAAAAATGCTTCGGTGTAACTCACCACACCATAGGCGGCCACATGTAATGGGCCGCCAACCCACAAAAAAGCCGTATTATGCAGGGTTAACACTATCGACAAATAGAGATTCATCAAAAAGCTGGGGAAACCAACGCGGGCTATATTAAGGCAATTATCGAGCTTGAGCTTCATCTGCTCAAAAGTGATTTTAAGCTGAGTGTGCGGACTGAAAAAATGCTGCAAACACAAAAGCCCCGTTACCGCCTGCGACAACATAGTCGCAATCGCTGCGCCCGCTAAACCAAAGGGGAAAACCACAATAAACAGCCAGTCTAAGAAAGTGTTTAATACACCACCCAAAATCAGCACCCAAGTCACCATGGATGGCCTGCCATCATTACGCAGCAGTGTGGTGAAGGTCATTGAAATTATGGGGAAATGACACAGTGCAAAATACCAGAATAAGTATTCATTAGCATTTTCGAGCATCTCCCCTTGCGCCCCGAGGGCAACCAAAATATCTCGCGAGAATATCCCACCAACAAGGGCAAAAAAGCATCCCGTTAATAAACATAACGTAAAGGCATTACCCAGTAGTTTACGGGCCTTGACTACATTACCTTGGCCAAGATTGATTGACACTAATGCCGCGCTACCCATACCTATCATGGCGCCAATAGCGTATAAAATCGCGCCTACAGGGTAAGCTAGCATCATCCCCGCAAGCCCTGTTTCACCTAAATAGTGGCCAACAAAGATGCCATCAATTGTCACATATACGCCCGTGACCAACATAGAGGCTATGGTGGGTATGGTATAGCGCCAAAAAAGCTTCGCAATCGGCTCCTCGAGCAAGCTCATATCCGCAGGAGCATGATTAGATGTTGTTGCTGTCATTAGCGTTTCTCACAAAAAGGGGGGCTAGAGTCGTATCTATCTAGAAAAATGATCGGGTGAACAAAAATGCGACAATGGATTGTACCTAAAAATAGCGAGAACTCAAAGCATGTTCATTGTGAATAATTAACAATAAAGATTAATCATCACAATGACTTAAGAATAAACAGTCCAATTTCAGCCAAATGACAAACTCAGTACAGTTCAATAACAGATGTGGGTTAATTCATCATTTTCTGCTACTTTTTTGGTGTTTAAGGCCGAATTAGGTAAAGTATCCGTTCAAGCAAGCCCATTAACGTATTTAAGCAAGATGAAATCATTAACTTTATAAATTTAAGTTTTTGATAATTAATGGGTTAAACAGAAATAAATTCAATAACAATAATAAGGGAAGGACATGAGTCAGAATAGTCCAAATGCAGGCAACGATCTGCGAGAAGTCAAACAGCTCGGCATGTGGGCCTCCATTACTAGCTTAGGTTATGTGTTTTGGTTAGTTGGCGGTATGGAGTTAGTCGAGCGTATCGCCTACTACGGTGTTAAAGCCAGTGCAGGACTGTATGCTAAGGCGCCAGAGTCTGCGGGCGGCCTTGGGATCAGCCTGAGTGACTACGGCATTATTATTTCCCTCTGGGCGATCATGCAAACCTTTGTGCCCGTTTTCACCGGTGGCATGTCTGACCGAGTGGGCTACAAAGAAACCATCTTCGGCTCCACCATCATTAAAATCTTTGGCTATCTCGTCATGGCATTCTTCCCCAGCTTTTGGGGCTTCCTTGTCGGTGCATTACTCCTTGCCATAGGCACAGGGATATTTAAACCGGGCATTCAAGGCACCTTAGTGCTGTCCACTAATCGCAATAACACTTCAATGGCTTGGGGCATTTTTTACCAAGTTGTAAACATTGGCGGTTTCCTCGGACCCTTAGTTGCCGTGCATATGCGCCAATTGTCGTGGGACAATGTATTTTTCGCCTGCGCCGCAATTATCTCACTCAACTTCTTATTCTTACTCACCTATACCGAGCCTGGTAAAGCTGAGCGACTGGAACGCAATAAGCAAATAAAATCGGGTGAAGTCGAACAAGAATCCCTGTGGCGTGATGCTTGGCGCGAGTTGAAAAAGCCGATTGTAATCTACTATATGCTCGTTTTTTCAGGATTTTGGTTCTTGTTCAATGCCCTATTCGATGTGCTGCCTATCCATATTTCCGAATGGGTCGATACCAGCGTAATCGTCACCTCCCTCTTTGGCAGCGAAGGCACCAGTAACGGCATTCTGCAATTTTGGCTTGGCCTCAATAACGAAGGCACTAAGGTGATGCCCGAAGGCATGCTCAACCTTAATGCGGGCCTGATCATGACCTGCTGTTTTATCGTCGCGGCACTGACGGCTAAATACCGTATCACTACCGCCATGTTTATTGGTTGTTTGCTGAGTATTTTAGCTTTTGTGTTTATCGGTGCTTTCCATGCGGCATGGTTTATCGTATTCGCGATTGCCATGTTCTCCATTGGCGAAATGATGATTAGCCCGAAGAAAAACGAGTTTATGGGTAATATTGCTCCCGAAGGCAAAAAAGCCATGTACTTGGGATTTGTGATGTTGCCCCAAGGGATCGGCTGGGGATTAGAAGGCTACTTTGGCCCTAAACTCTACGAGATTTATGCATCAAAGGAATTGTTTTCGCGGGATTTATTGCTAGAGCGCGGCATGAACAGCACTGAGGTCAGCGCCATTCCCCAAGGTGAAGCCTTTACCACTTTGGTGAGTTACACAGGTGAAAACGCACACGATCTCACCCAACTGCTATACCACAGTCATAACATTGGCATGGCGTGGTACATCATCGCCGCCATAGGGACTATCTCAGCGGTAGGAATTTACATCTATGGTAAGTGGTTACTCACACTACAAAGAGCCCAGCAAGCCGCCTAAGTGAAACTCGCTGACCTCATTCTGGGCAAGGACGACAAAGAAAAGACAAGGGCTAGATGATGGCAAGGTGAAGAGCGATCCTCATCTTGCCTCATCAGTATCAGAAAGGACGCGTCAGCAACTCAGGCGTAAATTGTTCGGGCGACAGCAATAAACCTAAGCTCTCGATTTGTGCATTCAAACGATTGAGATCTTGAGTCAGCGCTGGCAAGGTCAGCGTATTATCATCGAGTTCATACACTTGCCTTAAACTCGTGTAATAAAACAGCAGTATAATCAAAGCATTCACATCATTTTGCGCCGCAGCGGCTTTAATCTTTATCAACTTACGATAAATACGATTATGGAGCTGCTTCAATTGCCACACATAATAAATTTCACTGAAAAAAGGTCGGTCTTTTAAGTTGTAAATCACGGCGCTACACAGACTCAAACTGAAAATCACGCCTAAGAGATTCAAGTGAAAATTACCTGTTGGCTCACCTGGCACTGGCGTCGCCCCAAACAGCGCAATGAGTCCAGTACCAAAAATCAGTGATAACACGACTAAGCTAACAACTAGAATAACAATGAATAAATTCATGTTTTTACGATACAAGGTTTTATCTATTTCCTGCAGCTTCATAACATCCCGCTCAAATAAACCGCCCAGCATTGGGGTATAAATCAATGAATGGCAGAGCATACCCCAATCCCCTTTATTCGGCCTTAACTGATTTAAACGCATAACGAAAATACATTTCTCCACCCCATCAGTGAATGATACAAACTGAAACCTTTAAGCGTAACTAAGCAGGCTGAGGGATAGGATGATGTATCGATTAAAGATCAACGGCTTAATGTCCTTACGATTAATCTTCCATTTATTTCAAAACATTAAAATGTTAACGTGCAATCAAATCTGGGTAAAATTTGCTAACCTTAACCCTAGTGAATTGCATAACGATATCACCGCTTTTACGAGAGACAGTGTTCTAACCTCCCGCATTCAAACCACACAAGGAATGCCATGATACTCAGCAAAGGCTTTGCACAAGTCGTCCTTTTGGCGCTCAGCAGCCTTTGCTTGACTGCACAGGCTAAAGACCTGCTCGCAGTGGGTTCGAGTTTCAGTCAAATTTTTGAACTACAAGCCAATGGCGAATATACCGGCTTAGGTGTCGATATTTTGAATCGCTTCGCCCAGCAGCAAAGTGTGAACATTCACTATCAAATTACCCCATGGCGCCGCGCTATCTCTATGGTTGAACGTGGCCAAGCGGATATTCTTATTGGTCCCTACGATACCCCAGAGCGTAATGTCAACTTGGTTTTTGCGGCGAAGGCATTTTACCGCGATGATATGGTGTTTTATGCTCGGGCAGACAATGAAATAGTGTGGAATGGCGACTATGCCAGTATTAAAACGCAACGGATTGGAAAAATGCAGGGCTGGAGTTATGGCACACGGTTTACTGAACAAACTAAATCATTAAATATCAATGAATTTGTCGATATTAAAAGTGGCATAGAACGGCTTTCGCGGGGTGATTTAGATTTACTCGCCACCAATAGTCGCAATACCAATGCAGTACTCGCCCAAATCAAAATCCCTAAAGCAATTACGCCAATCATGCCGATAATCGATGTGCGAGACGGCTTTATGGCTTTTCCGAAACAAGCTAAATTTGATCCGCTAAGAACTCGTTTTGACAGCTTCTTCGAGGAGATGATCCAAAATGGCACACTCACGACACTCGGCCAAAAATACCGCGTGACCTTGCCTTACTGATCCGGCCTTACTGTTCCCACCAAATCCGCCCCTCTTATTTTTGCTCACACCTGTAATAAAGAGTGATGGGGAACTCTGTTAGCTAAGACAAGCAATCAACTGCTGCTCAATCTCGTTCCAATTGACGTCGTCCATGGTAATCATTTCTAGTCTGGAATCTAAGGTGTCATCGAGTTCAACCACAGTAAACTCATGGTCAATCCAGTTAAATCCTGCAATTCCATCAGTAGTGATCATCACGGCCTTTAATCTAAGCAACACTTGCCCAACGTTGGATGACTGAGCTTGCCGCTGAATAAAATCCATTAATTTATCAAAATCAAATTCTTGACTCGGTTCAAACACCCAGCCGCAGCTAAAACAACCTTCACCTTGATTCTGCTTTCGCACTATACCGCGATCATCAAAATCAAGTGCGACTTCGATTGCACCTTCGGCAAAGAGGCTCAACTCACTCAAGCGCGAACCACCAGCACGAAACAAGCTTGGGGCAGTCGTCGGTAGGCTGCCCAGCTTTAGGCCCGCGCTAGCATGCCCATTTATATTGAGTGACACGCGCCTTGGTTGGTTAAGATAGTCCAGCAAAGCGCTAGGTAAAGGCTGTTGATTTGAGTGGCTCACTACAGGAATATCAGTACGTTCAATATGGCTTAAATAAGTCTGCAATTCATAGAGTAACTTAGTATTTTCAGCATCATACAAGTCAGACTTAGTTGCGATGATCACATCGGCCACTTGCAACTGTTGAATAAAATTTGCATGTTCACGATAGCGAGGATCGTGGATCTTACGCGCGTCCACCAAACATAGGGTGCTACGCAGTGAAATCACATTCTGATAATGGTGCGCACTCAGTACTTTAATGATTTCATTAGGATGCCCAAGCCCAGTCGGTTCAATCAATAAGCGGTCAGGTTTCGCTTTCGCAATCAACTGATTGATGGCCACTTGTGTCGGTACGCCCGCGGCGCAGCACATACAGCCACCCGCAACCTCACGAATTTGTATACCGTTATCGGAGGAATTCAGTAACCCCGCATCAATGCCGACCTCACCAAACTCATTGACCAGCACAGCCCAAGTTTCATCCGCGGGTTTAGTCGCCAGCAATTGTTTAATCAAAGAGGTTTTACCTACACCTAAAAAACCTGTAATGATATTGGTGGGAATCGCTTTGATAATCATAAGGAAACTCGCTCGAATAGAAAGCTTGGCGCTCGAGTGTAGAAGTATTGGCTTCGAAGCTCAACAAAAAGCGCATCGGTGAGGATGCGCTTTTAGAATAGCGACAGGCTATGTAGCAAAATATGCAACTGACTATTCAACAGCCTAATCAACAGTCAAATCAACAAACTAGGTAACCGTTAAACGGCTAAGCTAATAGGCACTTTGCACTTATTAGCCTTGATTGTTGGGCTTAGCTTATTTTGACTTAGCCTATTTTGACTTATTTGTGCGAGAGCCAAAACCTGACTTATTGCTCACCAAATTCGACTTAGGTTTAGTTGCATTAAACGGCTTACCTGAGCCAGAAGCTGGCTTAGCACGGCTAGAGGATTTCTCACCACCAGCCTTGCTGTCCTGCGCTTTACCTTTCGCGTACTTGCCCTGACGAGACTGACCAATAGTACGATCCTGCGGCGCCTTATGGCTCCACTTTCCAATAGGCTTAATCGGTGCCGCGGGCGCATCACGGTAACGGGCAGGCAAAGGCGTGCCTTCTTCATAACCCGGTTGTACCGACACGGGCAGTTTCTGCTCAATCAAAGCTTCAATTTCAGCGAGCATTTCATCGTCAGAAGGTGAAACAAACGAAATCGCGCGACCCGTTAATCCCGCACGGCCAGTACGACCAATACGATGGATATAGTCTTCGGCGAGGAAAGGTAATTCAAGGTTGATCACCATAGGCAAGGCATGAATGTCTAAACCACGAGCGGCCACATCGGTCGCCACCAGCACCCGCAATTTACCGGCTTTAAACTCTTCCAACACCCGATTACGGGCGCCTTGTGTTTTATCGCCGTGGAATACACCTGCGGCTATGCCATCCAGCTTTAATTCTTGTAATAAATGCTCGGCGCTTTCTTTCGTGCTGGCAAACACCAGCACTTGGCGCCAATTGTTGCGGCCAACGAGTTCTGACAACAGCTCGGCTTTGCGACGTTTATCAACTCGATAGACTTCCTGCACAACTGTGGATGCGGTAGTCGTGTCAGCAACATTCACCCACTGAGGTTCATTCAGCATTTTCTCGGCGAGTTGTTTGACTGCATCGCTATATGTGGCTGAAAACAACATGGTTTGATGCTGCGGCGCAATTAAGCGTTTCACTTTTTCAATGTCGCGCACAAAACCCATGTCTAACATACGGTCGGCTTCGTCGATCACTAATGTGGTAACGCTCGACAAATCTAACTGGAATTGGCCAATAATGTCGAATAAACGACCAGGAGTTGCCACCAAAATATCAACGCCCTGCTCTACCCCTTTACGCTGGGGATTCATGTTGGCGCCACCGTAAACCGCTAAGGTTTTCAGTGGTAGGAACTGGCTGTATTTTTGGATATTTTCGCAGACTTGAATCGCAAGTTCGCGGGTTGGCGTCATCACCAACGCGCGTAAAATCGGTTTATCATTGCTATCGCTTGTTAAAGACTCAGCCGCCAACTTTTCAAGTACAGGCAGAGCAAAGGAAGCCGTCTTACCTGTCCCCGTTTGGGCGCAGGCCATAATGTCTTTGCCTTCAAAGGCAAGCGGGATCACTTTCTCTTGCACTTGAGTGAGTTGCTGATAGCCACACTCAGTTATCGCATTCAAAATAGGAGAAGATAAACCGAGTGTTTCAAATTTCATAGGGACTCTTTAGCTAAGTAGTAAAACTTTGATGCGAGGTGATACTCAATGCCCCAACGCGGGGCCGCGGAGTCTAGCAAAATCCGCGGCGTTTTTATAGGCAATTATCGCCACTAAGTTAATATCTCCTCAGACATGGGAGACTAAAAGCGGATCCTGTAAGTATTTTCGGCTAAATTCACCCGCAGGCACAGGTCTTGAGAACAAGTAACCTTGGCCGTAGTCACAACCAGCAGCCAACAACACTTGGCACTGCGCATCGGTTTCGACACCTTCGGCAATCACCTTCATTCCCAACTTGTGGGCCATCACGATAATCGCCTCGCAGAGAATTTGATCGTTTGAATCGGTATCAATATGGCGGGTAAAAGATTGATCAATTTTAAGATAATCGATATCAAACTTTTTCAAATAGGCAAGTGACGAATAGCCCGTACCAAAATCGTCCAGCGACACTTGCACACCCGCATCGCGGTAGGCCAGTAGTTTTTCGGTCACGCCCATACTGGCATCCAATAACAGGCCTTCGGTAATTTCAACGCACACGCCCGCGCCTGTAATATTAAGATCTTGCAATAACTTCAACCAATCATTGAGCAGCGTGCCTTCATCACGAAATTGGATTGGGGATTTATTGACGCTGATTTGGATTTCAACCCCTAATTCATGACGCCACGCCGCACTCTGGCGAGCGGCTTGCTCGAACACCCAATTGCCGATTTCAACAATCAAGCCGGTGTCTTCTGCCACAGGAATAAACTCAGCAGGCGACACAGCACCACGCTCCGCATGATGCCAGCGGATCAAGGCTTCAGCCTTGGTCACTTCACCCGTTGCTAAGGCAACAATCGGCTGATAATGCAGTTCAAATTCTTTATTCACGACCGCTTGACGTAAGTCTTGGATCAAGCGCATGCGGTATTTGGCGTATTCCTGCATCGATGGGGTGAAATAGTTGAAGCGATTACGCCCTTGATCTTTCGCCGCATACATAGCCTGATCCGCATGCTTGAGAAGCCCTTCAATACTGGTCGAATCATCGGGATATAAAGTAATCCCGATACTGACGCTGATATAAGCGGTTTCTTCCCCTAACACATAGGGTTCGGCAATTCTTCGCAAAATATTCTCGGCGACGCGCTCAATCCCCTTATGGTCTTCCATCGAACTTAACACCACAGTAAATTCATCGCCGCCAAGACGCGCTACGACGTCGGCATCACGCACACAGGATTTCAATCGACTCGCGGTTTCTATCAACAGTAAATCGCCCATGGCATGGCCTAAGGTGTCATTCACTTCTTTAAAGAAATCTAAGTCCAAGAACAATAAGGCAAAGTGGTTGCGATTGCGGTCGGCATTTTTCACTTCACTGCTTAAATACTCCAACAACATGCGCCGATTAGGCAACCCCGTCAGCGTATCGTAGTTAGCTTGTTTCCAAATCAGATGCTCATTTTGCTTCTTATCGGTAATGTCTGAGAACAGGGCAACACGTCGATAGGGATGGCCTTCTTTATCATTAATCGTATTGATGGTTAACCAGATGACATATTCCTCGCCATTTTTGCGCCGCTGCCACATTTCCCCCTGCCATTGGCCTTTCTCGCGGATATCATTATTCATTTTGGTGTAAAAATCGCGGCCATTGAGGTCACAATAAAGCAGCCGAATATGTTGGTCCCGCACTTCAAATTCGCGATAACCCGTCATCACACTAAAGGCGGCGTTGACGGTAATAATCACACCCTTTTCATCGAGGACACTCATGGCTTCTGAACTGTTATCGTAAACCAGTGCCGACAACTTTAAGGATTCTTCGATAAGTTTTGCGTCGGTAATATCGGTATAGGTTCCGCACATACGCAGAGCATTGTTGTTTGCATCTCTGCTCACGACTTTACCCGTATCAAGGATCCACCGCACCTTACGGTTTACGGTATTTAAGCGGTACTCCATCTTATGTTGCGCCGTTTCGCCACGAATATGGGCCTCAATCGAATGCAGCACTTTAGGCCTGTCTTCGGCGACTATCGCATCCATCCATTGGCGACTATTAGCGTTGAGCATATCAACATCGCAGCCAAGAATATCGGCACTGCGGGCGTTACGTTCAATGCGGTCATTGCGAATATCCCAATCCCACACCCCAAGATCGCTACTGCTTAACACCAGTTCGAGTTGCTCACGGCTAGCGAGCACCTCTTGGTCAGCAATGGCCTGTGAGGTGATATCTAAATATCCAGCAATAACAAGCAACACGGCATTATTACCACCGCGCTTACAGGCGACTGTCATATGGGTGTAAACCACGCTACCGTCTTTAACGATAAAACGTTTATCCATCTCGTAATTATCGATATCCCCCCGCAGCATAAGCTCAAATTTCAGGGCATCCGCTTCTAAATCATCGGGATGAGTAATTTGTGCCCACGTCATCCGTAACAATTCAGCTTCTGAATACTTGAGCATTTGACATAACCGTGGATTCACCTTTATCCACTTTTGATCTATCCCCGTTATTGCAATACCAATATTGCCCGCGTTGAATTGGCTCCGAAAAAGAAAATCATCCTGCAGACGAATTTGTTCATCACGCTCTAATTCAAAACGTCGCGATAACAAGCGGCTCAATAGCCAAGTCGCTATCGGGAAAATGGTCAATACTGGGAGGGTCACTTTGGCGAGCAATGGCATTGCTATGCCATCGGGTAAAAATAAGAACCACAACAACATCACGATATGAACTGTATAGGCAAAGAGAAAAATTTCTCCACCTGAAATATTGGCTAACAGAGACTTACGATATTGACGCCAGATCACCCCGATTAACCCGGATGACACTATCACGCCGACGCCAATCCATATACCAGCGCCACCGATACTGATGCGATACAGCGCCGTCATCACGACAGCAACTAAGGTAGGTAAACCACCGAAAAATAGACCAGAAATACAGAGAATAACCGAACGGGTATCAAAGAAAACGCCAGGCAAATATACCCAAGGCGTACTCATAATAGTGATACCAATACCACCGATGAGCATCCCAATAATGATGCGCCACAGTAAAAAATACTGCCGCTGGTGTTTTTTAGGGATCACATCGTACAAAAATACCAACGCCAGCAATAAAGCCGCATTTTGTACTAACGGAAAGAGAATACCTTTATCCATAACTCAGAGAGCGACTCCAAAAATGAGGGGGCTTGATACCATTTTAACATTCCCCCACAAGTGTAGCAGAATCACTTAGAAATCATGCGTTAATTCCTTTTGCCGCATCACACTTTGGACTTACCACATTACATTTTGCAATAGAGTTGTTGACGATATTGCTCTGCAATAGAATGCCAGTCAAAACGCTGTGCCATGGCCGCAGCACGCACTTGTGGCCATGTTTTCCCCTCGAAACAAGCAATGGCTTGCGTCAACCTTTGCAAAAACGCTTCGGCTTGCTCATTTAAGCTATTGCCGTTAAAAGCAAAACCATTAACGCCATCCTCAACGGTATCCTTTAAACCGCCTACACTATGCACTAAGCATGGCTGTCCCGCGCGCATGGCCAACATTTGACTGATGCCACAGGGCTCAAAGGAGCTTGGCATCAAAAATAGATCGCCATGCTGATACAGCGCTTCGGATAACGCCTCGTTGTATCCTTGCAAAAATAATAGGTTATCGTATTTAGCCCCTAACGCTTGGAAAGACTTAGCAATGGATGCATCGCCACTGCCGAGTAAAATCAGCAGTGCCGTTGGTTTTGTATGCTTCAACGCGTTAAGTAAGGTTTCAAGCACAGATAAACCCGAGGGCAATTGATGGCGCAGCAATAATACTTTTTGATCGGTCAAACGGCCCACCGAAGTCAATAACAGACTCGGTACTTGCTCCGCCATTGCTTGACGCCAATAGGCTAGGGTGCGGGCAAAAGCAATCATGTCCACGCCACTCACTTGCGTTTGATGCCCCTGCCATTGCACTAACGCAGTTTCAATCGCACTGAGCAATTGCTTGAACTCGGGTACTTGAATACGCGCAGGTGGCTTAGCGGGTAAATCCGATACTGACGAATATACACAGCCATTTAAAATCCCCACCACTTTGCCGTCATTGGCCTTGGCCTGTAAGTCTTGCTCTAACCCTTCACCACCAAAAAATCCCGCTTCGGGTTTGGAGGGCTGCAACACTTCCTTGGCATAACTGGGTGAGACTAAATGCACTTTGTCGCTCAGCACTATGCCCATGCGCATAGGGTTAACACAGTAGGGATAACGGGGATCGGTGATCAGCTGTTTTTGCCCCTGCGTCAAAGTGGCAAACAGCTCGGGAAACCAAGCCGCAAAGGAGGATGAATCTTGGCTTAAGGGACGTATCCCCTGCAGTGCAAGATTGTGGATAGAGAACACACACTCAATTTCTTTGAGAACACTGAACTCAGGCACGAATGCTCTTAACATGGCTAAGCAGCCCGCATGCCAGTCATGTAAATGCAGCACAGTCGGCATAGGCACTCTACCAGTAACTAATGCTGTCGCGACGCTCGCGCAAAGGAAAGCAAACTTAGTCGCATCGTCGGCGAAAGGACGCTCGGCACTGCCTTGGCTATAAATCTGCCCAGGTACGGATTGCCATAATGCATGTTCGAGCAGATAAATCATCGCCTCTGGCACATGGGGATGGGGCATGGCAAACACATGCACCCGCTCCAATCGACCACCAAAGGCCACAGTTAACTCACCCAGATCTTGGGGGTGATTCGCTACCGCAGTTAAAAAGCCATAGCTTGGCATGATCACATCGGCGCACAAATCAACACCTGCCAGAGCGGCAGGTAAATCACGGATGACATCCGCCATACCGCCAACCTTGGCGCCCGCAAGGGCACCGTTTTCAGCCGCGACCATCAAAATGCGTTGTTTCAATTAATTGGATACTCCCGCTACTTCAACTGTGCAGCTTTTATTAAGCTGCCTATACCTAAGCCATTTTTACTTTAATGATCAATTTACTTTAATGATCAAAGCACTATTCATAGCCTACAGGCAAACCTAGCATGTCACGGGTCACTAAAGTCACGCCTTTTTCGGACACCCTAAAGCCTTTAGCTCTGTCGTGATCATGGTTATAACCTATCACCATGCCTTCGGGAATAATGCAGCCACGGTCAAGTATCGCATTCTTGATTTTGCAATGGCGCAGCACGACTACATCGGGTAGCACTACTGAATCTTCAACTAACGAATAAGAACAAACGCGCACTTCGTTAAACAATACACTACGGCGCACTGTCGCCCCCGAAATAATACAACCGCCCGAAACAATCGAGTCCAACGCCATACCGCGTCTATCATCGTCATCAAACACAAATTTAGCGGGTGGTAATTGTTCTTGGAAAGTCCAAATTGGCCATTTCGCATCGTACAAATTCAGTGCTGGCGTAGGCGATAACAGTTCCATATTCGCTTGCCAGAAAGAGTCTAGCGTACCCACATCGCGCCAATAGGCTTGCTCATTTGGGAAAGCACTCTTAAAGGGATAGGCGAACACATTATGTTTTTCGATGATCGCAGGAATAATATCCTTACCAAAATCGCGATCTGAGCTTTCGTTTAAGGCATCTTTCTTGAGCTGGTCAAACAAAAACTCTGTGTTAAACACATAGTTGCCCATAGATGCTAAACACATTTCAGGATTACCCGGAGAATGCTTAGGTTGCAGCGGCTTTTCTTCAAAGCCTAAAATGCGCATCTCTTCATCGACTTCCATCACCCCAAACGAACCCGCAGCTTCGGCAATCGGCACTTCAAGGCAAGAGACAGTCATATCTGCACCCGACTCGGCATGGGCAGCTAATAACCCAGCATAATCCATGCGATACACGTGATCGCCAGACAACACCATCACGTATTTAGGCAGCTCGTGGCGAATGATATCGATATTTTGAAATACCGCATCGGCCGTGCCTTGGTACCAGTTTTCCGAATAGCGTTGTGAAGCGGGTAAAATCTCCACCGACTCGCCCAGCTCCTTCTTAAAATGGCCCCAACCGCGCATCACATGGCGGATCAAGGAATGCGACTTGTACTGAGTCACAACCCCGACACGACGAATACCCGAGTTGATACAATTTGAGAGCGGGAAATCGATAATACGAAACTTACCACCGAAATACAGTGCAGGTTTAGCACGCCAATCCGTGAGTTCATGCAAGCGAGACCCGCGCCCACCAGCTAAAATCAACGCATAGGTTTCACGAGTTAAATTACTGATATAACGAACATTAGACATAGGCTCTTACTCCGAAATCGGCAAACTGATTGCCCATAAATGGCTTATCGATACGGCAGACACTGCCGTACTCCCCTGAGTATTTCTCACTTGCATTCCCCATTCCTTCCATTGATTACTGCATTCCTTTCAAACACTTAACCTTCTATACTAGTCAGCTATAACAAGAGACTTATAACCAAGAGCCCAGCCCTTACAGTTTCCAAATTTCATCGCGATAACCCGCGATCGTCACATCACTCGAAAAACGTCCGCTGGCGGCGGTATTGCGAATACTCATCTGCGTCCACACCTGCGGATCTTTATAGGCCCGCGCCACGGCTTCTTGCACGACTCGATAACTGTCAAAGTCGGCGGCCGTCATCCATTGATCGTCGCTACTTTCGATGGCGGCAATAATGGGATCGAAAATCCCCGGCTCCAGCAGATTGAAGTGACCACTTTTGAGTAACTTCATCACCTCAGATAACGCCGGTGAATCATCAATAATACTGCGTGGATGATAGTGACTACGTACCTGCGAGACCTGCTCCGCATTGAGTCCAAACAGGAAGAAGTTCTCAGAGCCCACTTCCTCTAACATCTCGATATTGGCGCCATCCATAGTGCCGATTGTCAGGGCGCCGTTCATCATGAACTTCATATTGCCCGTGCCCGATGCCTCTTTGCCCGCGGTTGAAATTTGCTCGGACAAATCAGTCCCCGGACAGATTTTTTCCATGGCGCTGACGTTGTAGTTTGGTAAGAAAGCAAAGCGTAGGTAAGGCGTCACCATAGGATCGGAATTGACCATATGAGCAACATTGCTGGCGAGCTTGATGATCAACTTAGCCATAAAGTAACCGGGCGCCGCTTTACCGCCGATCAATACACAACGTGGCACCATGTTTTCGGTGTGGCCTTGCTGGATCTGATGATAGAGATGAATCACATGCAATATGTTGAGTAACTGACGTTTATATTCGTGAATACGCTTCACTTGCACGTCAAACAGCATAGCCGGATCGAACTCAACCCCACATTCCTTAACAATCATCTTAGCCAGCAAAGCCTTGTTGGCTTGCTTCACATCACGCCATTTTTGGATAAACGCATTGTCCTGTGTGAGAACATTGAGCGCCGTTAACTGGCTTAAGTCTGTCACCCATTCTTGACCTAAATGGGCAGTCAGTAACTTAGCTAAGGCAGGGTTACAATGGGCAAGCCAACGCCTTGGCGTCACACCATTAGTGCGGTTATTAAACTTATGCGGCCACAACTCATAGAAATCCTTAAACAACCCAGATTTGAGTAGTTGCGTGTGTAAACCCGCAACACCGTTGACCGAGAAACTCGCCACAATCGCCAAATACGCCATGCGCACATGGGGATGTGGACCATCTTGAATAATTGACATACTCGCCAATTTCTCACTATTTCCTGGCCAATGGTGGGCGACTATATCTAAGTAACGGGCGTTGATTTCATAAATAATTTCTAAGATGCGTGGCAACATTTGCGCCATCATACGCACGGGCCAACGCTCTAATGCTTCAGGCAACAGGGTATGGTTAGTGTAAGCCATGGTCTGACTGGTAATCGCCCACGCACTGTCCCATTCCAAACCGTATTCGTCGATCAATAACCGCATCAACTCAGGCACGGCAATGCTAGGGTGAGTGTCATTCAACTGCATGACATTTTTAGCGGCAAACTGCGTAAAATCATGACCATGACGACTCACCCAACGTTTGAGTAAATCCTGCAAGCTAGCGGAGGATAAAAAGTATTGCTGACGTAATCGCAGCTCTTTGCCGTTCTCGCTCGCATCATTTGGATAGAGCACCATAGTGATCTGCTCGGCCAAGTTTTTACGGGCCACCGCTTCCGTGTAGTCGCCTTGGTTAAACTCAGCTAAATCAAAATCATCGGTGGCTTCAGCCTTCCACAATCTCAGGGTATTTACCCGCCCATTGCGATAACCGGGAACTGGCATGTCATAGGCGACGGCGAGCACATCTTGGGTTTCAACCCAAATAATGTGCCTACGGCCTTGTTTATCGACATAGGATTCGGTATGACCAAAAAATGGCACTATTACGTTGTGGGTAGGGACACGCACTTCCCACGGATTACCTTCGCGCAACCAACGGTCAGGGCGTTCAACTTGGTAACCGTCGACTATCTTCTGGGCGAACATGCCATATTCGTAACGTATGCCATAGCCTGTGACTGATAAGTCCATGCTGGCGCAGCTATCGAGGAAACACGCGGCTAATCGACCTAGGCCGCCGTTGCCTAAACCAGCATCATGTTCGGCCTCTTCTAACTCTTCTAGCGATACGGCATAGTTGCTCAAGGCATCACGGCTATCTTGTTGCAAATCTAAACTCAGTAGTGCATTACCTAGTGCTCGGCCCATCAAAAATTCGAGGGATAAATACGCCACTTGCTTGCGCTTAAAATGGCTGTCATCCACTCGAGTCTGACGCCAATTATCTAGCATCTGTTCTTTCACGCTGTAAGCTAACGCTTGAAATAATTCGCAGCTCACGCCTTCGCCACGGCTGAGTCCATAACGTAAATGGCGCTCAAAGGAAGCGGGCAAAGCATCGCAGGGTTCGCAGGGCTCAGTGGCTTTAGACTTAGTCTGACGCTTAGCGGGCGCCTTCTTGCTCGCGGCTTTTGACTGAGCTAGTGTTACTGGTTTTTCGCTGGTATTGGGGCTCAGCTCGCTTTTGTCACTCATAGTTAATTCCTTCATTCCTATAAAATCAAATCAGCATGAAAAAGCATGAGACTACGATCTTGCAGTAAGTATCGCGTCGCAGAGATCTGAACATCCAGCGGCTCAGTTTGGGTATGAATAAGGCATTGCCACGGACTCAAGTGCTCGAAAGTCGGCAGGGTAAAAGCGAGAGGATTGTCGTCGGCATTAACCATCAACAGCAAAGCTTGCTGCTTGCCTTGATCTTCTAAATCACCGGAAAGCACCACAGACAAACTGCGGCACATAGATTCGGTCCACAAGCTCTTGGTCATTTGTTCACCTTGGCGACTAAACCAATCTAATCGAGTACCAATATCGGCTAAGGATTCAGCCAATAACTGTTCGTGAATGAAGCGCTTAGCACATAACAGCGGGAAACGTTTCCGCAGAGCAATAAGCTGTTGAGTAAAGGCCAACAACTCAGTGTCCATGCCCTTTGCCGACCAATCAAACCAGTTCAGTTCATTGTCTTGGCAATAGGCATTATTGTTGCCTTGCTGAGTGCGGCCCGTCTCATCACCGCTCAACAACATAGGCACACCTTGAGATAAAAATAACGTAGTCAATAAGTTACGTTGTTGACGACTGCGAAGTGCCAGAATTGAGCTATCTTCGGTTTCCCCTTCAATCCCATAATGATGGCTGAAGTTTTCTTGGTGACCGTCGCGGTTATCCTCCCCATTTGCCAAGTTATGGCGCTGGGTATAACTCACTAAGTCTTTAAGGGTAAAACCGTCGTGACTGGTTAAAAAATTAAGACTAGTCGCAGGTGGACGGCCACTGTGCTCAAAAAAATCCCCCGAGCCGTGAAAACGCCGAGCAAATTCGGGCAACATGCTGTGATCGCCGCGCCAAAAGCGGCGCATAGTGTCCCTATATCTGTCGTTCCATTCGCTAAAAGCCACGGGGAAATTGCCCAATTGATAACCACCGGGGCCAATATCCCAAGGCTCAGCAATTAATTTCACTCGGCACAAAACAGGGTCTTGCAACAGCGCATCGAAGAAACCTGAGCCGGGATCAAAACCATAGGCTTCGCGACCTAAGCAAGCCGCCAAGTCGAAGCGAAACCCATCGACGCCCATGATTTCTACCCAATAACGCAGCGAATCTAGTACGAGCTGTAACATGCGTGGATGATTGATATTTAAGGTGTTTCCGCAACCCGTATCATTAATATAAAAACGCTTATCATTCGGATGCAGACGGTAATAACTGAGATTATCTATGCCACGAAAACTAAAGGTCGGCCCAAGTCGACTCCCCTCGGCGCTGTGGTTATAGACCACATCGAGGATCACTTCGATACCTGCGCCGTGAAGTGCATCCACCATGGCCCGAAACTCACCAATATTGTCGGATGATAGATAACTCGGCTCAGGGGCAAAAAAGCCGATACTGTTGTAGCCCCAGTAGTTAGTGAGCTTTTTCTCGAGCAAAAATGGCTCAGTGAAAAAGGCCTGTACAGGAAGTAACTCGACACACGTCACCCCAAGTTCGGCCAAATAATCGATAGCCGGCTGAGTCGCTAAACCCGCAAAGGTGGCACGTTTATGGGGTTCAATCTCAGGATGCGCCGCAGTAAAGCCTTTAACGTGCATCTCATAAATGATGCTGCGCTCTAGGGGTTTGGGCTGAAACCTCGTCGCAAGGGGCTGAATCGACTGCTTGGCAGCTATCTCGATTAATGGACGAATGTCCACGACCTTGCATTTTGGCACATGGGCAGCGTTATCTAACTTGCTGAAAGATAAGTCTTCATCCATGTGATTCAGCTCGTAACCATAGTTAGACTCATGGTCGTGATATTCACCGACGAGCTGGCGCGCATAGGGGTCGAGCAATAATTTATTGGGGTTAAATCTGTGACCAAGCTGAGGCTCATAGGAGCCATAAACGCGATAACCGTAGAGTTGCCCCGCCTTAAGCCCTTGCACAAACACATGCCAGATTTGCTGGGTTTGTTCAGTTAACGCAATACGCGCGACTTCTTGCTCGCCATTGTCATCAAATAAACATAACTCAACCGCTGTGGCGTTAGCTGAAAATAACGCAAAATTGACGCCATCGCCCTCAACATTAGCACCGAGCGGAAAAGGCTCACCTACCCCTAACGCCCATTTTTCGCTTTGAAATGGGTGTTTTTTAGCGTCAGGGTTGAGCTTAATATCATCAGCCGTGGGCTTTTGCATGCTAGTTCGCCTCAGCCAATCCGGTTAACGCAGGCCCTATCACTAGGCAACCCAAGGGTGGCACAGTGATCAGCGCGCTCTGCGCCATTCCTTGCCACGACAGCGGCTCAGCAACCACAGTGCCCGCATTACCTTGATTACTGCCACCATAAATCTGGCTATCGCTATTAAGATATTCGCGGTAATCCCCCGCCAAAGGCAAACCAATACGGAACCCAGTGTGCAATTGAGGCGTCATGTTGATGACAAACACTAACGGCGCATCACCTGCTAAACCGTAACGCACAAAGGTAAAGATGCTGTCGCGGCTATTCTCACAATCTAGCCAACTAAATCCTGCGCCCTCGTAATCCTGAACCGATAAGGCTGGCATTTTTTGATATAAGTGATTGAGATCTTTAAGCCAACGCTGGACGCCTTGGTGCGGCTCGTAAGCCAATAAGTGCCAATCTAAACTCTGGTTATGGTTCCACTCATTTCGCTGACCAAACTCGCAGCCCATAAAGAGTAATTTCTTACCTGGATGCCCCCACATAAAACCATAATAAGCACGCAGAGTTGCAAATTTCTGCCAATCATCACCGGGAATTTTATGCAGCAACGAGCCCTTGCCGTGGACCACTTCATCGTGACTCACGGACAACATAAATTGCTCGGTATAAGCGTACATCAAACTGAAGGTCAATTGATGATGGTGGAATTGGCGGTAAAGCGGATCACGGCCTAAGTAGCTTAAGCTGTCGTTCATCCAGCCCATATTCCATTTAAAGCCAAAGCCGAGACCTTGCTGATCCGTCGGCTTAGTCACCCCCGCAAAGGCGGTGGACTCTTCGGCAATCATGCAAATGCCGGGGAAAGCTTGGTACAAGCGTTGATTCAAAATTTGTAAGAAACTGATGGCCTCGAGATTCTCCCGTCCACCATAGGCATTAGGCAGCCATTGGCCCGGCTCGCGGCTGTAATCGAGATACAACATAGAAGACACGGCATCGAGACGCAGGCCATCAAAATGAAACTCCCGCAGCCAATAACAAGCATTACTCAACAAGAAGCTGCGCACTTCACCGCGATCATAGTTATAAATTAGGGTATCCCAATCGGGATGTGTACCCTTGCGAGGATCTTCATGCTCATACAGACAAGTGCCATCGAAACGCACTAAGCCGTGGGGATCCTTAGGGAAATGCGCCGACACCCAATCGAGGATAATACCAAGCCCCGCCTGATGGCAGGCATCCACAAAGGCCTTTAACCCATTGGCATCGCCAAATCTGTGGGTCGGCGCATAGAGACCCACAGGCTGATATCCCCACGAACCATCAAAGGGAAACTCGCTGATCGGCATCAGTTCGATGTGGGTAAAGCCTTGCTCCTTCACATAGGGAATAAGCTGTTCAATCAAGTCTTGATAATCAAGATATTGCTCGCCTTGCTCTCCCTTACGACGCCACGAACCTAAGTGCACTTCGTAGGCCGACATGGGCGCTTTATGCCAAGCAGTCGCCGCTCGCTTACTCATCCAAGCGGTATCATTCCAGCTATGGTGAGCTTTTTGGGGCACGATAGAAGCATTGTGGGGCGCGCATTCCATTTGGGTTGCCATAGGATCGGATTTAGTATGGCGCTCACCATTTTGATAAACCAAATCAAACTTATAGTGTGCACCTTCAGCCACATTGGGTAAAAATAGCTCCCATAAACCATTGGCAATATGTTGGCGCATCACATGGCGAGTATCGTCCCAATGGTTAAAATCTCCCACCACTGAAACCCGCTTAGCATTGGGTGCCCACACACAAAAATGCACACCTTCGACGCCTTGGGTTTGACGCCAGTTGGCCCCCAAAAATTCATAGGCGCGCTCGGCGCTGCCTTCACCAAACAGGTAAATATCGTCACTATTGAGCAGGGAATCAAACTGATAAGGGTCGACTATATCTAACTGACACAGGGGATATTCCACCCGTAGCAAGTAGAGAAACGGCTTGACGCGTCGTCCCAGAGTGCCGGCGAACAGTCCCTGCTCGTTGACTTTGTCCAGACTCGCTACTTTGCGGCCATCTTTAATGCTGATCACATCTACACTGAGGGCATTGCGTAAAAAACAACGAACAATTAATGCCTTACCCTCGTTGTCACTGTGCATACCCAAGAGCGAAAAAACATCAGTGTATTGACCATTAAGTAGGGCGACGTCGGCACCATCGTAGAAATAGGCATTGGCTTGAGTCATCATTTTTCTTCCGTTTATCAGTCAATTAAACTTGCAAATTGGCACTCTTTACCCACATCCCCCCTAATAATCTCATCTTTAGGGATGGCATAATGTGGTGCGACTTAGGCAGCCTTTCGCTGGTGCTAGATTTAGCTCGGTAGCTGTCTCGCCACAGCGATATTTTGTAATCGCTGCAGTATCTCTGGCGAAGTCGACACTTGCGTTAAATTCAGCGGCAGGCGACGCTGCCAATTTGGATATTCGAGCCAAGTACCGGGAATGTTCACCGCATGGCGATCGGCTAATAAATCGCACAGTTGCACGCTGTATAGCGCACTATTGCCGCGAGCTCCTAAGGTCATCCAAGCCGTGAGTAAGGTTTGAATATCGAGTTCGGCTATCGTCACATCGGCTAACAGACCTTGAGCGACTAACAGTGAAATGAGTTGCTGCTTTTCATGTTCACGCCCCGCGAGCGCCTCGCCTAGCTGCTCGTCAGTTTCAAACAGGGATAACTGTCGACGCAGGTGTAAATCGCTGCCACACCACCAAGCCACTAAAGTCGGCACATCGTGGTTCGCCAGCATCATTAAGCTTTGGGACTTATATTGATCCGGTGATTTAAAGCCTTGATGGTCTTTGCAGAAATAGAACAACTCGTTGGAATAAATGCCAGAAGTGTAGAGACGATGAATAATGTCAGGTGGCACCAGTCCTAAATCTTCGCCAATCACCACACAGCGAGCACGTTGGCTCTCAAGGCAAACGATGGCGAGCAAGGTTTCGACCGGATAATACACATAGGCACCTTGGCCGAGTTGTTTATCCAGTGGCCACCACCAGAGTCGCAGTAAGCCCATCACATGATCGATACGCAAGGCACCACAGCTTTCCATATTGGCTCGGATCAAGGCGATAAAATGGCTGAAATTATGTTGTTTTAACTTCACCGGATCGAGTGGCGTTAAACCCCAATTTTGTCCTTGGGGTGCAAAGGGATCGGGCGGTGCACCTATGCTGGCATTCAAACAAAACTGCTCGGCATTGGCCTGCACTTCACTGCCGTGCAGCGCTGCACCAACGGCCAAATCACGGATCAATCCCAGCCCCATACCCACCTCTTTAGCTTTTAGCTGACAGAGGTGTAACTGCTTTTCAGCCACAAATTGCAGGTAAAGATAGAAACCTTCCTCTTGCACAAACGCTTTAGGACTACGTAAATATTCCGCTTGAGCAAACTCTTGTAGCGCACTGCCCTGCTCACGCACAAACTCATGGAATCTTTGCGCTCTGGGCGTGTCGTTCGCCAGATGCGTATCACAAAAAACGCGATATAACTGCTCAAAGGCACGGTATTTCAGCTCGCTCACTTTAGGATAATCGAGCCAATTATCACGATTCAGTAAGGCGATAGCCTCTACCCAAGAAGCGCTTGAAAATTCAGTGGCAAGAGCTTGGTATTCAGGAACGCTTTGTAATTGAATATAAAGAGGATTAAGTCTGCGGCGATCGCACGGACTATAGGGACTCGGATGCTCTGGCGCCGCGATATCGAGGGCATGCAAGGGATTGAGTTGAATAAAATCCGCGCCCTGCGCCGCCACCAGCCCGATCAGTTGTTCTAAATCACCAAAGTCGCCAATGCCCCATTGGCTCTCGCTGCGCAAACTGTAAAGTTGGACGCTGATCCCCCAAGGTTTATGGCGTTTACCTTGGGCAACAGCCGTGAGTACGCCTTGATAAGCGGCCCGCGGCGCCACCATTAAGGTGCCAGAGAACAAAGTACGAGTATCAGCCTCTGCCGTCACACAGTCCTCTAGCGCAGAGCTTGCCGCTTGTGCACTTGTCGATAGGGCATGTTTTAAGCTTAAGGCTATGCGATGAAAGCCCAAACCTAACACAGAGAAATCACTCGCATTTTTGTCTGCTACTTGCGCAAATGAGTCTTGGTTTTTTGTAAATGCAGGGTTGTTAGTGAACTCTTGGCTGCTCAGGAAATAGGACGCTAAATTCACCGCTTCAGTCTCGGCGGGCATTAAGTTGTCAGGGAAAGCTTGGGTCTTGGCCTCAGCTAAATCGAGGCGTGCGAATCCCAGTTGCGTAAGATCAAGGCGATAGTGTAGATAAAGCGTTTGTTCAATGCGGTAATCGCCAATGGACTTAAGCGCCGAGAAAGGCACATCGAATACGATGGACTCACCCTGTTCGCATTCAATCGCCACACTCAGATCTGAGGTATAGGTTTCTGGTAAACAAAGGCTTATCCAAGGTTCATCCACAAAACACCAATGGAATTCAGGTAGCACCTGAGTCCAAGGACGGGCATCCAGCAAGTCAATTTGCGACGCGATCAATGCTTCGGTCAATACCGCATCGACACAGGTCAGCCCAGCATCACTCGATAACGCTTCTGTAGCAGGAGCATCAATGGCAGTCCCTGCCACGCTGTTTTTTTCCTGTAACATACAGGTCAAGATACCTTGCCTGTCTACCTCGGAAATATGGATATTTTGGCCAAAACAATCAGTAAATTCTGCTCCAACTCCCCGCAAATACAGCAACTTTTCCAGCCCCATATTTTGTCGCCCCCGCGACCGCTCATCCATAGCTTTAGATATACAGTAACCATGCCAACGAAAAGTAACAAGAAGATGACATAAATATTTCAGAGAAATAACAAAAAACTTTTTCAAAAAATCAGTAACTTACTAGAAGCACTCAGTTAAGTTGGCACTCAGTAGCTATCAGGATATAAAGAGTGGAATGCACTAAATTGGGGCATGCGTTCAGCAAGAGGGCAAGCATGGCTCCTAAAGCATGCAATAAGTGAAGAGCAAAGGGATAGAAATAACATGACAAGCGTAAGTCATTTTTATGTCATTGCGTTCAGACTAATACTAACAAATACGTCAGGTGGCATATTAACCACAGATATCAGTGCAACACTTTGTATCAATTGCGTTTTATAACTTGAACAGCCTATCTCTCCTCTGTCAACATCTCGTCTCGCTACAGCATAGAAACATAATAACAACATTAAATTCATGGAACCTGATATGCCCTCGCATATACGCCAGTGGCTCAAGCCCATGGAATGCTAAAGCAAAAACACCCCAATGATGATTGAGAATAAGGATATGAAATGAAGAAGTTATCAGGATTACTATTTGTCGGCTGCATTGCCTTGACGGGTTGTGAAGGAAGTACAGATGGTGATTTAACGCCGACGCCACCGACGCCCGATCCCACGCCGCCAGCCTTAGCTGCGGATGTGTGTTATTTAATGAAAACGACGAAAGGCGATATCACACTTGCCATTGACTTAACTAACATGCCAATCACAGGTAAAAACTTTAAGCAGTATGTTGATAAGTCTTTCTATAACGGCACCTTATTCCATAGAACCATCAATAACTTTATGATCCAAGGCGGCGGTTTTACCACTGGTCTCAAAAGCAAACCGACCAGTGCCTCAATCAAGAATGAAGCCGCAGTCGGTATTAGCAACAAACGTGGCACTATTGCGATGGCAAGAGCAAATGCACCTGATACCGCTGCCTCTCAGTTCTTTATCAATGTATTAGATAATCCACATCTAGACGCGTCAGCGAGTAGTTATGGTTATGCAGTATTTGGCAAAGTGGTTGACGGCATAGAGGTGGTAGATCAAATCAGCATAGTCCCAACAAAAAATATCGAAGGCTTCCAAGACACACCAGTACAAGAGATCCTCATCAATTCAGTAACAGAAACAAGCTGCCCTGCTGTCTGATCTAACGCTTAATCGGCTAAAAGCAAAAAAGCACTGAGAATTCAGTGCTTTTTTATCTTATAACTTTAGTCGTTGAAAAAACGAAACTTACTCATCCCCTTGGATCTTCCCCACCAAGAGCATAGGCGCCGCATCAATTTTATCGGCGTCCATCATAGTCGCAATACGCTCAACGGCTGAGAGCAATTGACTCTGCTCCCATTCTTCAAGATTCTGATAACGCTTAATAAAATGATCCTGTAGCGGTTTAGGTGAGTCCTGTAACAGCGCTCGGCCCGCATCGCTAAGGTATAAATGCACCTTACGTTTATCAGTCTCACTGCGCAGACGGATCACTAAACCACGGCCCTCGAGTCGATCGATAATGGTCGTCACAGTTGCAGGGCTCAGCGTAATTTCTTCCGCCACGGTTTTAGCCAATGGCGCATCCAATTGGGCGATTTTCTGCATCACCATCAATTGCGGCCCAGTTAAACCTGAGTGTTTGTTCAGCTGGCGAGAATGAATGTCGATAGCGCGTATCACTCGGCGCAGCGAAATAAGCAGTTGTTCGTACTTTTCCATCGTTCTTTTCATTCTCCCCATTCTAAGCAACGAGTGCACCTTACCAGAAAGCGCGACTGAACTCACCCACGGGAGGCACTTTTATGGTAAAAGTCCCTTAGATTACAACATGAATTGACGCGATACCGACAACACTAAACGCTCGTCACTGGTATCTAAGTTCATGCTGGTATCTTCGGCGGCAAGACTGAAATCAAAGCCACTCCAGCTGGTCAGATAGGCGATACGGAAATGATTAAAGGATTTGCCACCATCCCATGACCATTTATCTTCATCGAGTGATGTCGAGCGATCGACACTAAAGCGAATATCATGTCCTTCAGCGACACTGACAGTATGGCCAAGCAACATAGTGTAATGCTCACCACCCAAACCAAAGTAATCCCATGTGTAGGTTAACTTAGCTTCAGAGTGACCCAGTGAACTATCATATCCTAACTTGCTATATAGCTCAGGATAGTTGTACTCATCGGAAAACGACTCGCCGTGGTAAGTGTAATAAGCCAGTCCGACATCGAAACTCAGTTGCTCATTGAGCTGATAAAACTTACCCGCATAGGCATCGAGTTCCAACCAAGTGCTGTCGTTTCCCCCAAAGTCGACGTTCGAGGTAAAGCCACCCACATACCATCCCGAATCAAAACCATAATCCAAATTGCCTTGCAGTGCTGGGCCGTTGTCCGTTTGGCTGACACCGTTAAAAGTGTAATCCGACGTCGCCGTCACAGTGGCCGATAATCCGGCATTGGCCGCTGTTGACACCAATAACAACCCTCCAGCGACAAGATAAAAACATTTTGATTTCATTATTAATTTTTCCATTAGTTAGCTAGCTCAATTTTAGTAAAGTCGATTTTGTTCTCTTTTGGCGAGCGCTCAATGGCACGAACAGTTTGCAATTGCGTCATCATGATGTAACCAAAACAGCTAAAGATCAGGCCCAGTGCGATTGCACCAACCCATTGAATTTGAAGAAAGTCTAATTGAAACAGTAATGTCAGACTGCAGAGTAAGACTAAGTTAAAGCTGACATATTTAAGCTTGCCTAACCGCTCAATGGTCAGATTAAGATTATCGGTATACAGGCGCACCAGTGAGTCGAGGGAATTGATTACAAAGGTCACTCCCACAATCACCATCGCCAGATTATAGAAACCCGAAGTATCTAAGCCATTGGCGCTGTAGTAATAAAGTACAGTGAACCAAATCGCGATGGGGATAGACGGAAACACCATCATGGCCAACAGCACTTGATAGGTTTTCATGCCACCGACAAAGCGCGAGGTAAATTGGCCTATCATAATGCTCCATGCAAACCACCAGAATAGATAAAACTCATGGTAGTCGTTGATGGGTAACACAAAATGTTGAATATTGCCGAAGTAGTCACCCAGCATGGCAAAGGTCGTAAAGAACTCGCCCACACTCGAGTCAGCCGATAAAAATGCACTGGCCCACATCATGGCAATCAAGCCTAAAAACAACCAAGTGCTAGCCAGACTCAAGATACGCACATAACGTATGCTAGTGCTGGAATACACAGCCGCGGCGATCACCATAAATACGATTAAATAGAAGCTACCGACTATAGTTTCGCCATCGCCTAATTCGGGTAAATACCAAGGTAAATTGCTCAATAGCAAATAGGCGGTAAAGGCGCAGGTGCCAATAATTACGATATTATTAATGAACTTAACCCAAGGAATATCAAAAAACTTCACCCTAGGCTCGATGACACAAAAATAGAAACAGGTTAAAAAGTAGAAGCTCCAAATCAAGAAGGCCCAGAAGCCAAACTCAATCGCCAGTGGATTACTAAAGCCGTATTCAGGACTCGCCGCCACATTGGCGTAACCCGCAAACTCGGTGAGCGGAAACATGATCAAGCCGACATCAAGTCCTGAGGTAAACAGAATCGCGATAAAGGTAAAAGTACGCACAGGCGTCACGCCGATACAGCGAATATTGCCCCAGCGATAAATCACAAACGCAATCGCGGTAAAAGTGAACAGTATCCCTGCGGATAATAACCAAGTCATAATGAGCACTCAGTCCCAGTCGATACTGGGTGTAAGTCGGCATCTGGATATAAACCCATAAAATGTAACTCCATGTTTTTATTTAATAATAAAAACTGAACCATTTTTAAAGGCAGCGCTCTGCCCTCAAGCCTTAAATATCGCTACTTAAAACACTCCGCGATAGTTAAACCCTGATAGATGATCAGTCGTGAAAGCGGTCATTTACACACTCACTGCGGGCTGACCGACCCTTTAGATAAAATGAATAATGACCCTTTTGAGTCATCAATTAATGAGTTTTGAGTCATCAATTAATGAGTCACTTCAAAATTGAAGCCGCCAGTCCGTCGATACGACGGACTGAGCAGGCGTGTTGTTAACTTATGGCTTTAACTTGTTGCAGTGCTTCTTTGTGTGGTTTGCCAAGCGTCGGCAAGCACAACGGCGGAATCTGCTGGCGCTAACATCTCAGCGCCTAAGATCAGATCCGCGGCGCGCTCAGCCAACATTATGGTCGGCGCGTTCAAATTGCCGTTCGGGATAGTCGGGAAAATAGAAGAATCTACCACCCGTAAATTCTGCAATCCATGCACTCGGGTTTCGGGATCCACCACTGACATCGCATCCGTGCCCATCTTGCACGAGCAAGAAGGATGATAAGCACTCTCAACAGATTGACGCACAAAGGCATCGATTTGCGCATCGGTTTGCACTTGTATGCCGGGTTGAATTTCCTCACCGCGATACTCATCGAATGGCGCTTGATTGATGATCTCACGGGTTAAGCGCACGCAGGCCCTAAAGCCTTCAATATCATCGGGATGCTGTAGGTAATTGAACTGAATTTTGGGCGGCGCTTTAGGATCTGCCGACACTAAGGTCACGGCACCACGACTCTTAGGCTTGTTATGGCCTACATGTACCTGAAACCCATGACCCGCAAAGGCTTCTTTGCCATCGTAACGCATAGCCGCAGGTAAAAAGTGGTACTGTAAATCTGGCCATTCCAGACCCGCTTTTGAGCGAATAAAACCACAGGACTCGAAGTGATTCGTAGCCCCTAAACCGGATCTATCTAAAATCCACCGAGCACCGATTAAGAACTTGCTGAAAGGATCTAGCTTGCCATTGAGTGAAATCGGTTTAAGGCATTTGAATTGGAAATAAAACTCTAAATGATCCTGTAAATTCTGACCAACACCAGGCAACTCATGTTGTAACTCGACCCCTGCATCAGCCAATACTTGGGGATCGCCAATGCCAGATAATTGCAACAAATGCGGCGAACCTATTGAGCCCGCGGCTAAAATCACATCTTTGTTGCAACGAATATCTTCAACTTTACCTTTGTGTTCGATGCGAACGCCAACGGCTGTTTGTCCTTCCAATAACACTTTATGCACTAAAGCGTGGGTCACAACCGTGAGGTTACGTCTGGCCATCGCTGGGCGTAAATAGGCATTGGCGGTTGACCAGCGTACGCCTTTTTTGACCGTCATATGCATAGGGCCAAAACCTTCTTGCTGCGCCGCATTATAATCGGCGGTCGATAAATACCCCGCCGCAATGCCCGCATCCACAAAGGCTTGATATAAAGGATTCTGCATCTGATTACCGTTATTCACCCCTAACGGCCCTGACTCACCGCGATACTCATCACCACCAAAGGCCCAGGTTTCCGCCTTTTTAAAGTACGGCAAACAATGGCTATAATCCCAATCGGTCGCCCCTTGCGCCTGCCACTCATCAAAGTCCCTAGCATGACCACGGACATACACCATGCCGTTGATCGACGATGAACCGCCAAGCACCTTGCCCCGAGGACAATGCATCTTGCGATTATCTAAATGCGGCTCAGGCTCAGTTTCAAACTGCCAAGCATATTTAGGGCTGTTCATCGGAATCGATAACGCAGTCGGCATTTGAATAAAGATGCTCTTATCGCTACCACCGGTTTCTAATAACAGCACTTCGTTTTTAGGATCCTTTGACAAACGATTGGCAAGCACACAACCCGCTGATCCTGCACCAACTATGATGTAGTTATAATATTTTTGCTCTAATGACTGAGTCAAAATGCCTCCTTAAAATGGGCTTTCTAAGGGCTGCAGACCCACATAAACGGCTTTAACTTGGGTGTAATGCTTGAGTGTCTCACTACCGTTTTCACGGCCAATACCCGACAACTTATAGCCACCCACAGGCATTTCGGCTGGCGAGGCGCCATAAGCATTGATCCAGCAAATACCCGCCTGTAACTGGTGGATAACCCTATGAGCACGGCTGATATCTTGGGTAAACACCCCAGCGGCTAAGCCCATGGCGGTATTGTTTGCCCGAGCAATCACTTCGGCTTCATCTTTAAAGGTAAGCACGGACATTACAGGGCCAAAGATTTCCTCTTTACAGATCCGCATCTCGTCGGTGCAATGGGTGAAAATCGTCGGGGCAACAAAGTAACCATTGGGAGCATTTTCCGGCGTTAATGCTGTGCCACCGGTGAGCAGAGTTGCGCCGTCATCGATACCTTGCTGAATATAATCGAGTACTTTTTGCTGGTGATCTTTGGAGATCAAGGCGCCAAAGTTAGTCTCTGGCGCCATAGGATCGCCCACCACAATATTGGTTTGAGTACGCATAAGCAGTTTTTCGATAAAGCGTGCATAAACCGACTCATGGACAAACACCCGCGTCCCATTGGTACAGACTTCACCTTGGGTATAGAAGTTACCGAGCATGGCACCTGAAACGGCATTATCGATATCGGCATCGTCAAATACGATAAGCGGTGATTTACCGCCGAGTTCCATAGTGACGTCTTTTAATGAACTTGCCGCCGCGGCCATGACTTTCTTGCCAGTACCGACTTCGCCCGTGAAGGACACTTTGGCAATATCCGGATGCCCCGTTAACCAAGCGCCAACCTTGCCATCGCCCATTACGACATTAAATACGCCATCAGGTAAACCCGCCTCACTTAAGAGTTGCGCTAATTTCAGTGCGCCAAGCGGCGTTTCTTCCGAAGGTTTAAAAATCATCACATTGCCGCTAGCTAAGGCAGGTGCGGCCTTCCAACAGGCGATTTGCAATGGATAATTCCACGCGCCAATGCCAGCACAAATGCCTAAAGGCTCACGGCGGGTGTAATAAAAATCCCCACCGACTTGCTGCTGCGCGCCTTCAAGCCCAGGGGCAATATGGGCGAAAAACTCGATAGCATCTGCGCCTGTGACCACATCAACCACTGAGGCTTCTTGCCAAGGTTTACCTGTATCGCACACTTCGATTGCCGCGAGTTCATCATTACGGGCGCGCAATAATGCGACCGCCTTTAACAGAATTCGGCTGCGTTCAGTGGCACTCATGGCAGACCAAATCGCAAAGCCTTTTTTGGCGCTTTCGATGGCCGCTTGCTGAATTTTTTCATCGGCCACTTGCACTCGATACGCCAATTGCCCTGTGGCAGGATTGACGACGTCGAAGGTTTCGCCGCTATCGTTTGCGAGCAACTGACCCGCAATAAAGTTGTACTGTTCTTCAACTGACATGTATTGACTCCATGCTGCTTTATCACATTGTGGATAAAGGTTTTGCATAATTTTTCGGCCTGAACAAAATCCTGCTCAGGGGTTTCACTTAAGGCGCTGCGTAACCAAAATCCATCGATCATCGCCGCCGTTTGCTCAGCAGCCATCAGGGCAAACTCTTTGGGCAACACGTGCCGAAAGGAAAAATGTAAGTTGCTGTATAAGCGGCGACTATTGATATTCTGCAAACGGGCTAACTGGGGATCGTGGACGGCCTGTGCCCAAAAACTCAGCCAAGTGTGAGTGACATTTCGTGAGCGCTGTAACTCGGTAAAATTCGCTTCAACTATCATCATTAAGCGCTCTGTTGGCGCCAACACTTGTCCTTGGATTCGATTGAGCAACGCCTGCTTTAACTGCTCGAGCAAGTGGCGCAGCGTCGCTTGGATTAAGCCCTGCTTACCACTGAAATAATGACTGATGATCCCCGACGACATCCCCGCCAACTGACTAATGCTGTTGATGGTCGTGTGCTGCAATCCATGCAAGGCAACCGATGCTAATGTCGCATCGATAAGCTGCTGTCTGCGTATCAATTTCATTGCGGCTTTAGGCATAAATACTCAAGGAATAACCACTCTCTCAATACTCTGAACGACGTTAATTGAACGTTCAATTAACAATCATGATAATGATTAGTGATGTAACTATCAACCTAAAATAGCACAGTGACAAAGCTCACAAGTTAGTTGTGTAAAAAAGAATTAATGTGTAAAAACAATTTAAATGTATAGATTTCTTTGACTTACGGCCCTACCACAACCACAGCAGCACGCATAAATTAATATTAGATATCAAACTAATTAATTGGAGTTAATGCTACAAATGAGAGTATTCATGAGGTTTAACCTCTGTTAGATTTAACAATTGAGCCGTCAAACTCTGGATAAGAAAGTGGGATAAAAAGTAAACGAAAAATGCACAGAAATGATGCATCACCAGGGGCGCTAACAACGCTAAAAAAACCATATCGTACGCCAACACTAATACCCGTCATAAAAGTCCGAAATTTAGTTACCCAGTTCCAACTTTAGTGGGAAATTACCCTCAGATAAGCGCCGAACTCGATCAAGCTCACACTTTCACTACCTCCAAATTGGTAGCTTGATCACCAGAAAAGAACACAACTTAATCTTTACAAGCAAATAGGTGGATTTTATGGCTGCTAAATTTTTTATTCCTTCTGTCAACGTATTAGGCCAAGGCGCAGTGGATGATGCTATCGGTGACATCAAAACCTTAGGCTTTAAACACGCACTCATAGTGACAGATAAACCCTTAGTCAAGATTGGCTTAGTGGGTGAAGTGGCCGAAAAACTCGGTCAAAATGGCATTACCTCCACCATCTATGATGGCGTACAACCTAACCCAACCGTGACCAACGTCGAAGCGGGTTTAGCCCTGTTAAAAGCCAACAAGTGTGACTTTGTGATTTCACTCGGCGGCGGTTCACCCCATGATTGTGCCAAAGGTATCGCCCTTGTTGCCACCAATGGCGGCAGCATTAAGGATTACGAAGGGTTAGATCAATCCGCAAAACCACAATTGCCGTTAGTGGCCATTAATACGACGGCAGGTACTGCCAGTGAAATGACGCGCTTCTGTATCATTACCGACGAAGCCCGCCACATTAAAATGGCGATTGTCGATAAACACACCACGCCTTTGCTGTCGGTCAACGACCCTGAGCTCATGCTGAAAAAGCCTGCGAGCCTAACTGCCGCAACTGGTATGGATGCACTGACTCACGCGGTTGAAGCCTATGTGTCTATTGCAGCGAACCCGATCACCGACGCCTGTGCGATCAAGGCTATGGAATTGATTCAAGCTAACTTAGTCAACGCAGTTGAAAACGGTCAAGACATCAACGCCCGTGAACAAATGGCCTACGCCCAGTTCTTAGCAGGTATGGCGTTTAACAATGCCAGCTTAGGTTATGTGCATGCGATGGCGCACCAATTAGGCGGTTTCTACGATCTGCCCCACGGCGTGTGTAACGCTCTGCTGCTGCCCCATGTGCAGGAATACAACGCCCAGGTCGTCCCTGCTCGCTTAAAAGACATTGCCAAGGCTATGGGTGTCGATGTGTCTGCGATGACAGATGAGCAAGGTGCTAGTGCAGCGATAGCGGCAATCAAAAAACTGTCTGTTGCGGTTAAGATCCCTGAAAACCTGACCTTATTAGGCGTGAAAGCGGAAGATATTCCAACACTTGCGGATAACGCGTTAAAAGATGCCTGTGGATTCACCAATCCAAAACAAGCGACCCATGCGGAGATCTGTCAGATCTTCACTAATGCGTTGTAATTGTGCGCTGTAATCGCCATACCTTACCAATCGCAAGTTATCGCACTGCAATCGTGCGCTAACTTGCTGGATAACGACTTATTGTCCTGCTAGTGCGTAAACACGACTTCATCCTCCAATGAATTCGTTTTAGGCTCCAATAGTGCACAGATTATTGCTGCACTATTGGGGCCTTTTTTACACCTGTATCAACAAGATGGTGAGGTAAGTTACTATCTTAAAAATTGAGTAACAAAAACCAACATAAAACTCAGTGTCTATGCACCTTTGCACTGACAAAACACTCACAAATCAGCATATTCAAGAAGAAAGGATCTGAACCTAAAATATTCATAGCAAAATGATATAAAAAACGTGATCTCTGTGGGTTACAGACTGTTACAGATCCGATAAGATGGCACCAGTTCGCTTTTTCCCTGCAAAAGATGAAGCCAGCTGAGAGGCCCGTTCTAACGAATGGGCCTCTGTCCATTCTGCCTTCTGCGTTTCCTCTGCAACAACTTATACTGCCACTTAATCGTATTGCGCCCACCAAAGCCTAATAACCTATTTACTCCGCTGTTAACTCTTTTTATCAATAAGACTTACTGACGACCAAGTTGTTGCTTTATTAATCAGTAATTCAGCAAAAGCGAAACTTCACCCAAAACTGAGATCTAGCACAAAGTTATTGGCATAAAACTCATGCTAAATAGAGACATGACAGATTAAGTAAATGGTTAATTTTCATGCAGTAACTATCCTTCTCCGTCAAAAAACATCAAGGCTATATAGACTTAATTAATGATTGACCGAATTCAAAAACGATGCCTATGATGGCAACAATATCCTCGAACAGGTAGGTACGCTATGACTGCAATCACCCATGTATATAACTACACAGTTAGATGTCCACATTACAAAGATCCTGAACATCCCGTTACTTGGTTAAATCATATTGAAATGAACCAGTCCTGTGAGATCGCGTTAAATCGCATCACTAAATGGCACGAGCTTTCTGGGGAAAAAACCTTCGAAACGAATAAGTTTGTGGTTCGTAAAGCCGAAAATGAAGACGCTTACTTCTCAATGCAGAGTGACAGACTCAAAAATGACGGCCATGCCTTAGTCACCTTTAAAATCTTTTTAGACGATTGCTGTGACGATGCGGCGCCAGAAGAAATCATGCAGCACCTGATTGAAGACTATCAACAACGCTTAGCCAAACTCGAATAATCTTTGCAGTATTATTTAGCGACCTTAGACGCCAGTGCGCAAAACGCCACTGGCGTTTTTATTTGTCGAGTTCAATAACTCAATCCACAACGTCATTTAATGCTCTTAGTTTCACTCACTCGGTTGATACTCGCCCAGAAGCATTGCAACAGCGGCTCAGCAGATAATGTCACCATAGCGTGATTCAGCTCAAGATCTGTTATATTGTCCCGAATGTCATTTAGCACAGTAAAAATGGCAAGGCCCAGTAAATTGAGTTACGAACTTAAATTGAGGATTGGCATCACAATGAATAAAGCGACGCTCATTATTATTCCTTTATTACTCGCTACATCCGCCTGTGCGGATTTAAAGGACGCAGGCCGTGCCATCGGCACAACGACTAAAGAAGTCACCACTGAGATAGGCCACGCGACTCGAGACACGACAAAAGCCATAGGTCATGCTTCACGGGATGCGGTCAAATCGGTAAAAGAGGATTTAACCAAAGACTAATGACAGTGACGCCTAGGCGTCACTGCTCATTTTAAGCATCTTATACATTTAAGCATCACGCATTTTAAGCGCCACGCCCCTTAAGCCGCATTCGCCCGAATACCATGGGGCACAGGCAATCCTTGGGCATTGACATGCACAAACACCATCTTATCTATGCTCACCACTGGCGCCTGCGTCATCTTATTGCGTACTTGGCAGCTTACGGTAATAGAACTGTGGCCGAGACTCACGAGCTCCAGACCAAACTCAATCACATCCCCTTGATGCGCTGGCGTCATAAAGTTGATTTCAGAAATCAGCTTAGTCACATGGTTCGTGCTCTTCATCTGACAGGCTGCAAAGATGGCGGCCTCCTCATCTATCCAACTGAGCAACTGACCGCCAAACAGGGTATTTGCTGGATTTAAATGTTCAGGTTTAACTAAACGGCGACTGTAATATTTCATGGCGGTGACCTCAATGTGAATGCCAATAATCAGCTTTAATACGCTATAACTTTCCACATTATTCAGAGCATTTTTCAGGCCACTATTGATAGCCATTAAATAACAATGAGATAGCAATAAGCTGCTGTAAAATAATCCGATTATTGCACCAAGTCGTATCAGAGTTGCACCATATTAATCAGCGCAATAGTGAACCAATAAGCAAAAAAATAGCGACTCATAGAGTCGCCAAGCTAAGGCAAGCAAAAACTTACAGGGTAGGAAGTTAAGTCACAAGGTTTGACTTAAAAACCCGCGCAGCACATGTAGGCGAACTGTACGGGGACAACAGCTGCAAAGCAGCTAAACACAGGCTTACGGGTAACACTCTTTCATACTCAACTCGAGATTTAAGCTGCAAGCTCGGTAACTCATCACAGTCCGCTCTTGACCTCTATTTCGAGTTTTTAACCACGCCTCACCAGATACATCAGCATAAGGCGTGCTAAGGATTAATCCACAATCACAATGGATCATCCTAAGCGCTTCTACTGCTTAAAACTGTTCTTCTTCGGTAGACCCAGTCAGTGCAGTCACTGAAGAATGGCCACCTTGAATAACCGTAGTCACTTGGTCGAAATAACCTGTGCCCACTTCCTGTTGATGCGCCACGAAGGTGTAACCTTTCTTCGCTGCTGCAAACTCAACTTCTTGAACTTTTTCAACATAATGCTTCATACCTTCGCCACGAGCATAGTCGTAAGCGAGGTCGAACATGTTGTACCACATGTTGTGGATGCCGGCTAAAGTGATGAACTGGTACTTGTAGCCCATGTCTGACAATGCTTGTTGGAAGCGCGCGATAGTAGCGTCATCCAGATTTTTCTTCCAGTTGAACGAAGGCGAACAGTTATAAGCAAGCAGTTGATCTGGGTACTGAGCATGAATCGCTTCAGCAAAAACACGCGCTTCTTCAAGATCCGGTTTAGCGGTTTCACACCAAATCAAATCCGCATAAGGGGCATAAGCAAGACCACGAGAAATCGCTTGGTCAAGACCGGCTTTAACACGGTAGAAACCTTCATTGGTACGCTCGCCAGTCACAAAATCACGATCGTATGGGTCGCAATCTGAAGTTAACAAATCGGCCGCGTTAGCATCGGTACGGGCGATAACCAGCGTATCGACACCGCTCACGTCCGCTGCTAAACGTGCAGCAACCAGCTTTTGTACCGCTTCTTGGGTTGGCACTAATACTTTGCCACCCATATGGCCACATTTTTTCACTGAAGCTAACTGATCTTCAAAGTGAACACCGGCAGCGCCCGCGTCGATCATCGACTTCATCAGTTCGAAGGCATTTAATACGCCGCCAAAGCCCGCTTCTGCGTCAGCAATAATTGGCAGAAAGTAATCAACAAATTTTTCATCTTCTGGATTAACGCCATTGCCCCACTGAATTTGGTCAGCGCGACGGAATGAGTTATTGATGCGTGACACCACAGCTGGCACTGAGTTAGCTGGATATAAAGATTGATCTGGGTACATAGTGCCGGCTAAGTTAGCATCGGCTGCCACTTGCCAACCTGAAAGGTAAATCGCTTCGATACCCGCTTTCGCCTGTTGTACCGCTTGACCACCCGTTAACGCACCCAGTGAATTCACATAGCCTTTTTTAGCGCCACCGTTAACCAATTCCCATAACTTAGCAGCACCGCGCTTAGCGATAGTATTCTCAGGCACGATTGAACCGCGAAGTGCAACCACTTCTTCTGCGGTATAAGGACGACGCACGTGTTTCCAACGTGGGTTTTCAGCCCAATCTCGCTTGATTGCATCAATCTGTTCTTGACGTGAAGTCTGAGTCGTTGCCTTAGTCATAGTGTCGCTCCTTTCTCTTTGATGTTGTAGCTATCATGAAACTGCCCCCCAGTTTCACTCTGCTAAATGGTTTGGTTGGCGGTAGCCCCGCCACAGCTAAATCTGGTTTACCTAAAACGGTTCAAGCAAATGAGTTCATTCTAAGCTGTCAGCATTTCGTAACCGGGTAAGGTTAAGAAATCGACCAGCTCGTCGGAGGTGGTAATGTCTTCAAGCAACACCGCTGCTTGGGTGAATTTGCCATGGGTGAATCTGTCGCTACCCACTTCTTTTTTCACGTTCGACAGCTCTTCAACCAACATGTCTTTAAAGAGTTGTTTGGTCACTAATTTGCCGTTTGACAGCGACTTACCGTGTTGGATCCATTGCCAAATTGAGGCTCTAGAAATCTCAGCCGTAGCCGCATCTTCCATTAAGCCGTAAATAGGTACACAACCGTTGCCGCTGATCCACGCCTCTAAATACTGCAGGGCGATACGAATGTTCAGACGCATCCCTTGTTCAGTGCGCTCACCATCGCAGGTTTTAAGTAACTCACTAGCCAGAATTGGCGCGTCTACATCACGGGTAATATGTAATTGATTACAGTGATCTTGGCCTATGTATTCGTTGAAAATCCCCATAGCGGTGTCGGCAAGGCCAGGGTGCGCGACCCAAGTGCCATCGTGACCGTTACGCGCCTCAAGCTCTTTATCCTTACGCACCCGCTGCAATACCGCTTCGTTCTGAGCAGGATCTTTAGCAGGAATAAAGGCTGCCATGCCGCCCATCGCTAAGGCACCGCGTTTGTGGCAGGTCTTAATCAAGAGTCTTGAATAAGCGCTTAAGAAAGGCGTATCCATAGTGACGGCTTGGCGATCCGGTAAGACTCGGTCGCTATGACGTTTTAATGTTTTGATATAGCTGAAGATGTAATCCCAACGACCACAGTTCAGTGCGACGATATTGGAACGTAGTTCATAGAGAATTTCGTCCATTTCAAACACGGCAGGCAAAGTCTCAATCAAACAAGTACATTTAATCGTGCCCGCTTGCAGACAAAACCTTTCCTCAACAACAGCAAACACTTTTGCCCACCAGCGCGCTTCAATATGACTTTCTAACTTAGGAATATAAAAATATGGACCACTGCCCTTGGCCAAAAGTTGGCGATAGTTGTGGTAGAAATACAGTGCGAAATCAAACAGTGAGCCAGGAATCGCTTTGCCATTAAACTGCACGTGTTTTTCTTTAAGGTGCAGACCACGAACGCGGCAAATAAGCACTGCAGGATTTGGTCCTAATTTATAGTGCTTACCCGTGTCCGGTGCTGTGTACTCAATATCACCACGCACGGCATCACGTAGATTGATTTGGCCTTCGACGACTTTTTCCCAGCTTGGTGCTAAAGAATCTTCGAAATCGGCCATAAACACTTTGGCATTGGCGTTGAGTGCGTTAATCACCATCTTACGTTCAACGGGACCTGTGATTTCTACGCGGCGGTCAAGCAAGTCATCGGGAATACCGCGAATTTGCCATGCACCATCACGAATAGCTCGGGTTTCAGGCAGAAAGTCGGGTAATGACCCTTTATCGATACGCGCTTGCTTATCTTTACGTTTAGCGAGTAAGGCGGGTACTTCGTCGGCAAATTCACGACAAAGGGATTCGAGTAAGGCGACAGCCCCTTCGGTAAATATGACTTCTTGGCCTGGAATGTCACGACCCACAATATTAAGCGTGGCGTTTGCTGTAGCTTTACCCAGTGTCGAATTCAATTGCTGTTCACTCAAAGTGTGTTCCGTCATCTTGATGCCCTCCCAAGAGGCTCCACTATCACAGGCTTAACGCTGACATATAAAGCAGTAGCATCCCCAATCACCACTGCTTATAAACTCACCAAAAAACCATCAAATGTTTGTTTCGAACTAAAACTTACCGACAAACGTTTGTATTTGCAACAGTCCAAGATTGACAAAAACATGCATTAACCTAAGTAAAAGCCATGCTAAAATTGGTCTGACCAAGCAATAAAATAAACAACAAACAACTGATAAATATGCAATTAAACATTTTAATCACATATGGCAATTGCAGTTAAATGAAACTTGTCAGACAACTTTACCAATCAATACGCAAAGTAATTAATTACGTAATTAAATAACCAATAGTAAATTTATTATTACATCATTTTTACTCTATTAGACCTAAGTAGAAAATGCTCAATGTTTTGAACTAACCTAGAGGTAAGTCAGATAAATTCATATAAATCATAATGATAAAGACTGTTGCTATTGCCACAAATTAAAACGACCGTTTCATTTTGACGTTTACGTAAACGAAACAAGTATCGTGTGCGATTCAAACTAAGTACCAGGTTGCGTTTCCCGATCAACAAGGTGGGATGTGATGGTTAACTCAAAAAATAAATCACTTTTTTATAAAAAAAATGAAACAAATTTGACATTACAGCGGGATGGAGCTTAGACGCGACTTTTTATGAAGCTTTTATCCTGCGAGAACCCATACCTTACTTCCTCAAATACATGCCTTTTCGTAACACTTATTCGCAGCACTGCACATTTCAACCACGACATCTGAAACATATGTTGCCAACTTAAATGCAAATCATTACTATTCGCGACCTATTTATTTGGGGGAACCATTAATGAAATCATTTCGTTTGTCACTAACTGCACTCGCCTGCCTTTCCGTTTTATCGCAAACTGCATCCGCCGAAGCTAACTCGGTATCAGCAAATACTGAAGCCAACGTTGAGCGCATCACGGTTTATGGCAGACAAAACTCAGTGGTGAAAAATTCAGGGCTAGCGACTAAATCCGACATGTCTCTCATGGAAACACCCGCTGCAGTTGTAATTGTTGACCAAGAACTGATCGAAACCCAAGGTACAGATAATCTGCAAGACTTGATCCGTAACATCAGTGGTGTGACTCAAGCGGGTAATAACTATGGCATCGGTGACAACATAGTCATCCGTGGTTTAGGCGCAAATTACACCTATGACGGTATGTATGGCGGTGCTGGCCTTGGTAACACTTTCAACCCCACGCGCTCTTTAACCAACGTTGAATCCGTAGAAGTATTAAAAGGCCCAGCGACTGGACTCTATGGCATGGGGAGTGCTGGCGGCGTCATCAATTTAATTGAGAAAAAACCGCAATTCGAGTCAAAAAACAAATTTACCGCCGAAGTTGGGCAATGGGATACCTACTCCCTTGCTCTGGATAGCACGGGCGGCCTGAATGATGATGTCGCCTACCGTTTAGTGACCAAATCCGGCCGCAGTGATGGCTATCGCGATATAGGTACAGACAGAGACGAAATCTATGGCGCCTTAAAATGGGTATTAAGTGATAGCCAAGATGTAATGCTTTCAGGTGCTTATATCAAAGATGCTATTGCCGTTGACTCTATTGGCCACCCGATTCGAATTTACAATGCCGATTCAGTCGGCGGTAAGAGCGCGGGAGAGGTCACTTGGCAGGATTTAATCAACGATCCAAGTGGTAAGGGTCTACAACTGACCGATGCACAGCGTCAGCAGTTAGCGGCCTCGTTGTCGGGCGCTGACGGCTTAAGGCCCTATTCGTTTGGTGATGCAGGGCTGATTTCACCAATGGCGAAGGACAATGAAGGCGAAGAGTTAAGATTTAAACTAACCCATAATATTTACTTCAACGATAGTCTGTTTCTTAATCAGCAATTACAGTATCGCGACTACACTTCAGGCTTCGCCCGCCAAACAGGTGCTTATAACTACGTCTACTGGAAACAAGGCAAAAACCCGATCAACACGGATCCCCGCGCGCCTTTAGTTGAAAACGGCGTGCTCTATCCTTTTGCTGCAAGACGTCAGGAATACCGTAAAGTGGATGCAGACGAGACTTCGTGGCAGTACTTTGCCGATCTACGTTATGATTTCCAAATTGGCAATATAGACAATGAATTATTGGTCAATGCCAACTATGAAGACCGTAATATTCGTTTCCAGCAATATTCTATCTTCGATGCCGATCAAATCTATAAAAACAAAGATGGCAAAATCATTTACCAAGGATCTCTGCCTTATATATACGACATCCGTAATCCTAACTGGGGCACAGGTAAATTCGAGGACTATGACCCACTCAAAACCGCTAACTATGACAAAAAAGTCAGTGCTTGGGGCGTAGGTTTACAACATGTCAGTTATCTGCCATACGGCTTTACCACGCGTATTGGTGTTGCCTTTAATGAGATTAAACAAGCCTATGAGCACTTTGGTGTTGATCCACGCTATAGCACTAGCCAATCCCAAGCGACACCAGAAGCTGATACAACAGATAACGGTATGACCTATAACCTAGGGTTAACCTACATGCCGATTGAGGATTTATCATTTTTCATCAACCATTCTAAAGGGCGAACCGCTTACAGTGTACTTGATGCAGTAAAAGATAATGCTACCGACCGAGATGATTCAGAATCAATTAGCAATGATCTAGGTATGCGCTTTAAAGCATTTGAGGATCAATTGCTTGGCTCACTGGTATTCTTTAAAAGCTCGCGTACTAATGTCGCCTATAACAACCCTGATTATACCAATGGCATATTAACCCCTAATATTCCCGTGTATTTTTACGATGGCAGCGAAGATACTCAGGGGGTCGAACTCGATCTCAATGCCCACCTGAATGATCAATGGCGCGTTAACCTTAATGGCATGTACCAAGATGCAAGGGATAAGCAAAACCCGAATGACGTCGCAAATTACGACAGCCGTCAAAAAGGTGTGCCTTATGTCACTGCCAGTGCTTGGGTTACCTATGGCGCGGATTGGTTTAGATTATCAAGCCCAATCGAGCTGAGCCTTGGTGCAAAATTTGTCGATGATCGCAGTACGCACTCAAGCTCATTTGGTATTCCAGACGGTTACGTGCCTAGCTATACCGTCGTTGACTCGGCGGTGAGCTACAACGCGGATTCTTGGAAAATCCAGTTAAACATCAATAACCTTTTCAATAAAGACTATTACAGTAAAGCCATGTTCCTCGGTGGTATGCCGGGTGAAGAACGCAACGTCAAACTGCAATACAGCTATAGCTTTTAACACTTAAACATCAGCGTTAAATTTGATGTTGTAAACCAATAAAAAAGAGAGCATTTATGCTCTCTTTTTATATCCAAATCAGAGTGACAACATTAGCTCACATTCTCCCTATCTCCACGCATAAGGGATTCCAACTCTGCCTTACCCTTATTCGATAGATTGATTAACGTCGCTAAATCATTTTGATGAGCCGCACTCGCAATCACCAGTTTCTTATCATGCTCAGCAAAGATTTTTACCCGCTCGTTGGCTTGTACCTGCGATAAACCTAGACCTTGGAGAATCTTCTCACTAGCCGATAGCGCCGAACCAAAGGTCTCACGAAATACATCCGTCACCCCAAGGCTCATCAAACGATAAGCATGGTTACGGTCCCTCGCCCGCGCGACTATGTTGATATGGGGAAAATGTGTTTTCACTTGCTGAGCAATTTCAATGGAATCCTCAACACTGTCCACGGCAAGCAATAGTAATCTAGACCGAGCAATCCCCGCCGACATCAACATGTCTAAGCGTCTGGCATCACCAAAATACACTTCACCACCGTATTTACGAATAACATCCACATGACTCGCATCCTTATCCAAGGCGACAAAAGGGATACCTGATGAGGCCAAAATACGACCCGTGATCTGGCCTACTCGACCAAATCCAGCAATCACCACTTCAGATTCGGTGACATTAATCGTATCTGGCAGACGAGTATCCACCACTTTGGCTTTAGTTGCTCGGAACAAAGTAAACAATAGAGGCGTTACTGCCATAGACAAACCAATAGCAAGCACAAGGACTTGCGCAATTTTATCGCCGACAATACCAGATAGCTGCGCCTGAGATAAAAGCACAAAGGCAAATTCACCGCCTTCTGCAAGGATCAACCCCAATGCAATACTCGGTCGCCATTTGTGGTGCCGAATGCGACCCAACACCATAAGCACAAAGGTTTTAATCAGCAACATAGCCATTAAAATACCCAGAATAAGTAACGGATCAGATATCAATAATTTCAAATCCATACTCATACCGACAGCCATGAAAAACAGCCCAAGCAATAAGCCTTTAAAAGGTTCTATGTCAGTTTCGAGCTGGTGCCGATAACTTGAGTTAGCGAGCATAATACCCGCCAAAAATGCCCCCATACCCGCGGAAAGTCCCAACCACTCCATTAACTCAGCGCTACCCATGACCAGTAATAATGCAAAAGCGGTCAGCACTTCACGCACCCCACTGCTTGCCACTAGTTTAAGGAATTTAGGCAGTAAATATTTCCCCACTAACACAAAACCAACGAGCGCAAGACAAGTCCAGTACCAAGGCACGGCATGATGTTCAATCTGAGCAGAATTGGGCGCCAAATATGCTGTCAGCAGCAACATAGGGATAACCGCAAGATCTTGCATTAACAAGACCCCAAAAGCATCACGTCCAAGTGGGGTTGTGAGCAACCTATGCTCACTCATTAACTGCACGGCAAAGGCTGTCGATGATAAAGATAGCGCGGCACCAACCACTAAAGCCGCCTCAATAGACAAACCAAAGCCCCAAGCCAAACCTCCAATCGCAGCCCATGACAACAACAGCTGACCACTGCCTAAACCAAAGATAGCACTGCGAAGTTCCCATAATTTACTTGGATTCAATTCGAGTCCAAGTACAAACAGCATAAGTACCACACCTAACTCGGCAAAATGCAACACGGCTGCAGGATCAGAAACCAACGCCATACCACCTGGGCCTAAAATAATCCCTGCGGCCAAATAGGAAAGAATAGGGCCCGCGCCAAAACGTTTACCCAAAGGAACAAAAATAACCGCCGCCAATAAAAATAGCAGCACCGACGTGAGTAAACTCGACTGTTCCATGAAGGCTCCAACGGAAAAAGGGAATGCGCATTGTTCTATGTAAGGACCCAGCAATAGCTAGGCAATTATCAGCTATGATATCCCATTTATTTATTAACAAGGTCAAGGCAATTCATTAAAAATGAGAAATTTTTGATACGAAAAACACTTAAGCGTAGGGGAAATCAACTGGAGTAACAAAGCAGAGTAAAAGTGCGCTTAGAGACACCTTAAACTGTTATCGCATTTTGTGAGTAGCTACAAAATAAAAAGCGAGCAATAAACTAAAGAAGGATAAAACCAGTAAGGGCTTGCCAACTCTGGATGAGACTAAATGCTCACTCGACTTATATTACACAGAGGGCGATGCAATATGACGCCGTAAATCAGTCGCCTGCTTGTCACATTTTAATATGTCAGAATAGCGTACTACGGTGTTGCGGCCATTGGCCTTAGCGGCATAGAGCGCCATGTCGGCTCGGTGAAATAATGGATCCAAACTCAGATCATCAGCCATTAAACCGCTCACGCCAAAACTCGCCGTTATGACGAACTTATGCCCTGAATGTTGGGTATCAATGGCCTCGATACGAGCTCGACATTGCTCCGCCACTTCCATGCCTTTCTCTTCATCGGCATAGGGTAATAAAATTGCAAACTCCTCACCGCCGATACGAGCAAAAACATCACCATTTCGGATATGGGATTTAAGGAAGTCAACCACCTTTTTAAGCGCCCAATCGCCAGTTCCATGACCAAAAGAATCGTTGATACGTTTAAAGAAATCTAAATCGAATAAAATGACACAGAAATCCCCGCTACGCGCCGTGGCTTGCACAAAAAGGTTTTCTCCCAACTCTTGCCCTGCACCACGATTCAATATGCCTGTTAAGGCATCCATTCTCGCCATACGCATAAACTTACGTTTCTGCATCTGACCTACGGCTAACAAAATCCCAAGGAAGAATAGCCCACCCACTAGAATAGTGATAAACATCAGCATATTGGTGTATTCCCGCTCTTTTACCATTTGCTGAGCGATGTAAAGTTCACGCTCTTTATTGAGTAAGTTGATTTCACGCGCCTGTTCATCGGCATTAAACTTAGCCGCCTGATAAGCGAGAGTTTTCATTCTAGATTGGTCAAAAATCAATTGATTATAATATTGTTCTTTTCTTGTGTATTCATAGGCTTGCTCAAATTGTTTATCCGCCGCCATCAGTTCGGCAAATACCTTATATGCAATATGCTTATGTTCGATGTAGCTATTATCATCGGGAAATGAAAGCACTTTAACTGCGTGACTTTTCGCTTGAACCTGCTCACCCATGGCAAAGTAATTCTCGGCAAGTAGTGCATGTACATGGCTAATTTCTAACTGAAATTGAAAAGCTTCATACCCTTTTAAAGCTAATAGCAGAATCGCTCTCGCGCCTAAAAAGTCGCCCCGCTCCTGCAAAACCATAGCTTTGCCTTTCATCGACATAGTCGCCAAAAGGGGGAATTGCTTCGCATCACAGTATTGACGGCTATCTTCGAAGGCATCGAAGGCGTCGGGATTTTTCACGCCGAGTAAATAAATAGCGCGCAACAATTTGGCATGACAAATATCGCGGACATCGGTTTCCTTTGCGAGTTGTAGCACCTTATTGGCATAAAGGCCCATATCGCTATAAGCGTCCATTTCGGAATAAATATTGGCAATTCTTAGATATGAGTGCCGTTTAATCGTAACATCATCAATATTCACCACTAGGGCTAATGCTTGAGCGACTGCAGCCAAGGCTTTGTCATAGTCACGCAGACCTATATATACCGTGGCTTTGTAACTATAAACTGACGCCAATAAATCAGTATTTGGCACTAAGGTTTCGGCTTGGTGTAGATCATCTAACGCTTTAGTATATTCACCAGTGAAAAAATAACCTATCGCTCTATCTATCCTCAGTCGTCCTTGTTGTATTGTAGTTAAACGACTGAATTCTTTCTCATATTCGGCAAGCTTTTTCTGCGCAGCACTAAGATCAGATTGCAGTAATACATCAAGCTCATTGAGTGCCTGATCAAAATCGAGAGAGTTAGCCATCAAAGCTGTCGAACACAAGGCGAAGATGGCTAATAGGGCACAACGTAACCGTTTCAAGATTAGTTAATTATTACCATGATTGACTAAAACAAATGTTTGATAATTTTGGTCGCCACTCAAAACTTTTAGTTTTGTCATATCCCCTGTCATTACAGCGCTAATTTCTTCATCAGTTAACCCATGGGCGCGCATTACGGCCTCCGGGTCCTGTTGATACGCTTCCATCAGTTGTGCATCTTGACCTAACTGGGTAAAAAAATCCGATAATGCAGACATACCTTTCCTTATTTATAAGATGACTCCCGAATTCAGCTCAGAAGTACAGCACTCACAATTAGCCTAAATCTTCAGGTCTAATGCCTAATTTAGTTAAAATAGCATAGTTGTATTCGAGTTTTTTTGCTGGCGGGATCAGTAAAGTACTGATCGGAGACAAGTTTGCCTCGGGCAGCTTACTCAACGGCAAATACTCAATTCTAGGGGCTTGAACTGGCAGATTAGCAGCTTCGTAGATCACCACTTGATGATCTCGCGGATACCATTGATTCAGTTGTTCAACCAAAATCTGCAGCCTGTCACTCGTAGTATGGAACTGAGTTAAGGTATGTTCACCAGCAATCGCAATTTGCCATAACAATAAATGGGTTGTCGGATCGGGCACATGATTAAAAAACATAAACTGGCTAGCTTCAAAACTTTGATGCCCAGAGCTGCCGGGGTCAATACCCAGATCAGCCCATAAACACGCCTCAGCCGAAATCCCCGGCTCCATCTTCGCTGAAAACCCTTCTGCCCTCGCCCGCGTAATCGCCATATGGGAAACACAGGCAAAGACTCCAGGATGACCATAGAGCGCACAAACGGTTTTTTTGCCAGCCCTCACGGCCTCCAATATAGAATTAACCATTTGTTCGTAGGTTTCTCGGCGATTTTTAACTTCACCATTTTGTGCATAAAACGGCTGTAAATTGATGACATTGGGATTAATGTTCTGGATCCAACGCTGCGAAAAACCATCGGGCAAGAGTGAAAACACGACATCAGCGTGCTCAATATAACTACGACTCATCACATTGATCTGTCCGGCCAGTTGTAAACCCGTACCTACGCAAACTAAAGAACCCAATGCATCTATCCCACTATTTTATTTCTAACACTGCAAACTCACAGCAAAAAGCCACAGTACAAGAACACAATAAAAACATATCGGTAACTTTAATCTGATTTTAATGAGATTACTATGTTTATCGCCACACATACTGCCTATCGACTTGCTAACTAATTGCTTGGCTTTAAAGAAGAAATCGCTCACATTTACTCTTTCCCAATCCAGCCAACAGTAAACCTGTACGGCTCTAGAAGCCGAAAATCATACTCTTAGCCCCATATGACTTTAGCGAATAAATATCCTTAAAGATTGAGAACTAAAGCCAACATACTGGGTCGAAAAGTCACACAATTCGATCTATGACGGTTGCAAAGCCCGATTGCCCTTGTCATAAGGGGGAATGCTTGGGTATTATGGCCGCCAGATTTTCAGAAGTAGCGCATACAATGATCAATAAAAAGCAAAGTCTTACCCTACTGGGCGCTGTGGCGCTCTCTGTTTCGCTCAGTGCCTGTAGCGTGTTCGATTGGTTGATTTATAAGCCCGACATTCCACAGGGCAACTACATGGAACCGCAACAAGTTGAAAAGTTGCGCATTGACATGACCAAAGAACAAGCCGAATACATTCTCGGCCGTCCGGTATTACGAGATAGTTTTGCTGACGATACTTGGTACTATGTGTATCACTACAAGAGTGGGCGTGATGCCAGCATTACGCATAAAGAACTCATACTGCACTTTACGGGCGATAAACTTACCTCAGTAAAAGGCGATTATGAACTGAGCAAAGAATTTAGTACGCCGCTAGAGCAAAGCAGCTTGCCAACAGGTAATAAAACTGAACTAGTGCCACAAATTCCAGCACAGCGCGCCGATGAAAAGCCATTAGTTAAAGAAAATCAAGCTGAAGCGCAAGTTCAAAAACCAATTAAGTAATATCCTAAACTTTGCTTATGCTCTTCTCAGTCAATCAAATATAAAAAAGCGCCCAAGGGCGCTTTTTTATTGAGCTATGATGTCAATATTTAAGCTCGTCCACCCGTCACTTTATTCGCGCGGCCTTCATCTTTAGCTTTATCTGCTCGGCGACGACGCACATCCTTAGGATCAGCAATCAAAGGACGATAAATCTCAACCCTTTGCCCCGGTAAAATCACTTGGTCATGTTTAACCACATTACTAAACACACCAAGCTTAACCGTGTCTAAATCGATCTCAGGAAAAAAGCTTACTATATTACTTAAACGCACCACCTCAATCGCTGACGTGCCGGGATTCACATTCACCGAAATCACTTTTTGCTGTGTAGGCAAGGCATAAACCACATCAACTACAAACTTATCTGTCTCATTTGTCACTGTAAATCACCTTAGCGCGACTCGTAAATGCCGTCACCATTGATACCATAAGATCATTAAACACTTTACCAAAGGCCATATCGGCTAACGAACTTGAAAACTCAAAACTCAGCTCGAATTCTACCTTGCAGGCCTCTTCAGTCAGCTCAGTAAAACGCCACTGCCCCAATAAATGCTTAAAGGGCCCATTTTCCAATGTTAAATCAATACTCTTACCAGGAACCACTTGGTTGCGAGTCGTAAATGTCTTACGGATCCCCGCTTTACTCACATCAACAGATGCCAGCATAGTCTTGCCATCAAATTCTAAGACTTTACCACCCACACAACCGGGTAAAAATTCCTTATACGACTCTACATCATTCACTAAGTCATACATTTGCATCGCACTAAAACGGACTAACACACTTCGAGAAATTTGCGGCATAGGACTTAGTACTCTTCACTAACGTATTCACAGCGACCTAAGCAAACTCAAACGCACGAAAATAACGCACGTGCAATAAACAACTTAGGCAAGCAATCAAAATTTGCACGGATTTTATCACGATACGTAAAAAACGCACCCCTTGTGCACTTAAGCTGATACTCAACCCCTTAATGGCGTTCAAAAAACAAGCAACAACACGATAGAGGCTTGAAATTAACTAAATAAAACCTTATATCAATACCAAATTGAATCACCGTGCGTATAATGGCGCCACTATGGTAAAGAAAAATTCAAGCAAAGCCGCGCCTGCGACTATCGCACGTAATAAGCGCGCAACCTTCGAATACCGTTTCGAAGAGAAAATGGAAGCCGGCCTATCCCTAATGGGATGGGAAGTTAAATCTATCCGTATGGGTAAGGTCAACTTGTCCGACTGTTACGTATTCCTGAAAAATGGCGAAGCCTTTATGCATGGCTGCACCATTATTCCTTTGAATACAGCATCGACACACGTTGTCTGCGATCCCCTACGTTTGAAAAAACTGCTACTCAGCCGTAAAGAGCTAGATAAACTAGCGGGCTTAGTTGAGCGCCAAGGCTACTCTATTATTCCTATCTCAATGTACTGGCGTAAAGGTGCATGGGTAAAAGTGGAAATTGGCCTAGGTAAAGGTAAGAAAGATCACGATAAGCGCGAAGATACTAAAGCGCGTGAATGGGAAGTTGAAAAAGCCCGCGTGATGAAAAAAGAAAAAACGCACGGATAATGAACAAACGATTGAACTTGAAGCAAATGATGCTAGGTGATCATAGTGCTACGGGTTACAATCAAATTCTTGGGGGCGATTCTGGATTCGACAGGATTCACGAAACCCTGGGAGCATGCCGAGGGGCGGTTGGCCTCGTAAAAAGCCGCACAGTTATAGTTGCAAACGACTCTAACCTCAAACTAGCAGCTTAGGCTAGCTAGCCATCTGACACAGGTCTCTCAAATGGGCAGTGTATACAGATGGTCATCCTACATTTGATAGCGAGGGAACTCCGTCCGGGGGTGAACCGCGAAATAGTACCGGACTCGCCCGATGAAATCCTGTCTTTCGGAGTTTATTCGGGTTAATTAAAAGAGAGACTAAGCATGTAGTGCCTTGGATGTAGGTGTTCTGGACGCGGGTTCAAGTCCCGCCGCCTCCACCAAATATAAGAACGAAGACGTCTCAGGACGTCTTTTTTCTTGCCTGAATAAAAATAAAATCAATGACTTAGCTTAATTTGCAGTCCATAGACGTCCAATAATGGTTGGTAACATCCATGCTTTTTAGTAACATCAGAAGTAACACCAGTACTTAACCTTAAAGCGTGGTGTTACTAAAAATGGTGTTATCTATTACAAATCAATACCTTATATAAGTATTAATTTTAGTAACACTGAGTATCAACAAAATACTGGTGCTAAGGTGTTGTTATGGCAAGACTTGCTAAGCCTCTATCTGATACAGAGATCAAAACTGCTAAACCAAAAGATAAGGAATACAACCTTGCCGATGGTAGTGGTCTACAAATCAGAATTAAGCCAAATGGCTCGAAACTCTGGCTACTTAACTACTCACACCCAATAACGAAAAAACGCCAAAACCTTAGCCTAGGCTCTTATCCTGATATCTCACTATTATCAGCTCGTAAGCTCGCACAAGAAGCTCGAACTCTTATTGCCCATGGCACAGACCCTAAAGCCCATAGAGAAGAGCAAATGGCAGCAAAAGCGGCCATAGTCGAGCATACTTTTGGCAGAATTTCCACTGAATGGTTTGATCAAAAAAAAGACGCTATAACAGAAGATCACGCGGCAGCGACCTGGCGTTCCTTTAAACGTCACCTACTGCCTTCACTAAAAGACATTCCTATCAGTCAAATTACTGCCCCTATGGTTATTACATTCCTAAGACCAATAGAAGCAAAGGGAAATTTAGAAACGGTAAAGCGACTCGCGCAGAGGCTTAATGAAGTTATGATCTATGCCGTCAATACAGGGTTAATTCCTGCAAACCCATTGTCAGGAATTAAGGCCATTTTCAAAAAGCCTCGCAAAGAACACTTAGCAGCTATGAAGCCAAGTGAATTACCCGAATTAATGCAAGCAATTGCCAACGCAAGCATTAAAAAAGTGACACGCTTTTTAATTGAATGGCAACTACACACCATGACTCGCCCAAACGAAGCGGCTGCTGCTCGTTGGGATGAAATCAATTTTGAAGAGCGTATTTGGCATATCCCTTCGACAAGAATGAAAATGCGTCGTGATCACATCATTCCACTGACAGAGCAAACATTAGCCCTACTACAAGCAATTAAACCAATCTCAGGACATAGAGAATTTATCTTTCCTGCAGAAAGAGACCCAAAAACTCACTGTAATGTACAAACAGCCAATGCAGCTTTAGTACGGATGGGATTAAAGAACAGAACAACCGCTCATGGTTTTAGATCGCTTGCCAGTACTACACTCAATGAGCAAGGATTTGATCCTGACGTAATAGAGGCGGCCCTTGCTCACACGGATAAAAACCAAGTACGTAGTGCCTATAACCGCAGTATTTACCTTGAGCGCCGCCGAGTGATGATGACATGGTGGAGTGAGTACATCATGGATGCAGCTAAAGGAAACGTAAGCCTTGCGCATAATGCCAGAAACTTGCGACTTGTAGCCCAATGAAATAGCTCTTTCCTTTATTTAAAGCTACAACATAAGTAAGGGGCTGCCATATGGCAGCCCCTTACTTATGTATTCCACTATCAAATAACCTTAGTGGGTAGACAAAGAACCACACTGAGGGCATCGAGCATTCTGGCTCTCAGAGAAGAATGTTGCACCACAATCCTCACAAACCATACTGTACCGAGCATTACACTGTTTAATTATCCTGATCACTTTCATACATTCCTACTCCTTCATTTAATGTAAAAACAAAATATCCCAAAATGGGATATCTTGCAACTTACTCTAATATCCGAGCATGAAAAAAATATGGTCGGATCGCGAAGAAGCTTTGCGTAATGAACTGAAAGCCATGCGTAAAATGGCTGGGTTCAATCAAAGTGAACTTGCTCTTAAATTAGGAAAGCCCCAAAGTTTCGTATCCAAGTATGAGAGCGGGGAACGTCAACTCAAAATCTTAGAGCTTGAGCAGGTTTGCCTTGCCTGTGGCACATCGGCACATACATTTTTGAAAGGCTTTAGTGAGGAATATCCAGTCACTTACGCATAAAAAGCCCCAATCAAGGGGCTTTTTATTTATATCTATTTTCTCGTAAAATAATAAATTTGCGTCTTAGTCACAAATTTTGAATAGTGCAACTTAATGACTATGAATTCTAATATTTTCAATGGCATTAATTTCTTTCCAACGCCTTATTAAAGTGACCACACATGGGTTCCCTGCAAGCAGATTCATACGAACCCAATCAACATCTAATAAATCTGCAAGTAGCCCAATGTCCAATTCACCTTTTAAGGTGTGCCACTTGCGGAGATAAAAATCCCTTGTTTGCGAAGCTCGTTACTGGTGCGAGACTGCCCATGGGCAGGAAACGCGACAGCATGCGTTAAAACAGCATTTTCGGTTGTACCATCAACACGATTCTTGAGGTTAGGTGTTCTTCTGAACTGATTTATCAACGACTCAACACCGCCGTTTTCAACCAGCTCTTGATATTGTAGAAAGTATCACGGGAAAGCCCCATGACTTTACAAGCTTTAGACATGTTCCCCTATTCTTCAGCGAGATTGAGCAAACCAGCTTTGTGTTTAATTATGGGATTGTTAGTATGAAGCATGAGAGTTACCCATTTTGATTAAAGTTTCGACACCTTTGTCAAAGTGGGTAACTCTCATCTTTTCAAGATGATGTGTCAGATCTAATCTGAACTAATACAACTAATTATTTGGTAAGTACCCACGTTTCACCACTTAAATATTTTCCATAAAAATTCAAAGTGATATAAACACCTAATTTAATTGTCATTCTTTACATAACGTTGTTCCAAGCTAGCACAGATCATATTGATTTCCCCTTTCAACATTGCATCTCGATATACTATCGATGTGTCGTATCGTTGGTATTTTTCCTCCCGAGAGGCGCTAAACCAGTTAAAGGAACCTACGCACAGTAACCCCTCATCACCAATCACAATCTTACTGTGTACGCGGTTAACCAGCTTCGTCACAATTCCCATCTCGCTCAGTTTCATTACGGCATCATTCAGGCGCTGCTGCTTCTCTTTGCGTTTTTCATAATCGGCATGCTCGATATTAAAGCTTTTATCCGTCACCACAGTAATATCGATGCCTCGATCACGTGCCTGGGCCATCGATTCCAGAAAACCGGTTTGCTCCAGCTTTTGCCAGGTGAGCCACGGGGAAACGATAGTAATGCTCTTATCAATGGCGTCAAAAGTCTGATTCAGAAACACATCATGTTGCTCCACCCCATGCAAAGTAGAAACCTGCGTTTGTGATGAACTTAAATCCTGGCGCTTTGGGAACTCAAACTGCAAGGCATTGCTGGTGGAAGCAAACAGGTATTGCGCCAACAATCCACGCGGGGAAGATCCAGGTTGGATTTCAAACAGATCCATATCACCAAAGACAAGAAAGCTATCTTTAGCACGTGAAACAGCGACGTTCAGCATGCTGCTGTCGCTATCGATAAACCAGCCATCTTCATGTTTCGAATAAACGGGAGAGAACAGCACGATCGCCCGTTCCGCCCCCTGCAATGAATGAACAGTTCCCACGGTCAGCGAATTTTCATCGTCATTACAATTAATATCTAGTTTGTGTAGTGACGATTTAATCGTGCTGACCTGCGCCGAAAATGGAGTTACAACGCCGACTAATTCATGTAAAGGTTTATCATAATAGCGTTCAATTTCGTCTTTATGAGCCGCAAGCCAAGCTGCTATCATCTCAGCTTCAAAAGCGTTGTAGCGACTTCCGCCACTTGCCCGCATACCTTTACCATCAATGTGCAAATAACCCATGGCAGGGAATATCGTTCTTTTTTCTTCCCCTCGTTTGGGCTGCAACTTACCGTGATAGCAAAGGGTATTACAGTAGCCAATGATATTATCGAAACAGCGTCGGTGTTCATACAGATACATCCCCCTCGCTAGGTCCGGATCGTACTGATAGCGCGAGTTGAATTGGGCGACCTTCATGACACTGCCAGACGCAGCGCTTTTTCCTGAGTCACACGCCAGTGCATAAGCTTCAATAAGTTCTTCCTGAGTACCTCGTGGAAGGATATTCTCCTCAACCATATTGCCAATATCAATGGCAGGCAGACTGTTCCAGATAGGCGCAATCTGTTCTGTGTCACCAATAACCAAAGCTTTTTTCGCCAGCGCGAAGGAAGCAGCCGCGATCTCAGGAAGCACCTGTCCCGCTTCATCAACAATGAGTAAGTCTGCAAGGTTATAAAAATAGCTTGCGTTATACGGCTTCCCTTCTCCTGCAAATTCACTAGTTTTCATATGACTAGGTAACATATAGCAAGTCATCACCACGCAAGGAGTAAGCTTCATTCTTCGCCGCCAGCGGGCCTTAACACTTTTAGCACCAGTACGCCTTTTTTCTTTTTGAAGATTATCGATTGCAGCCATATCCATCAACCAGCGGCCTTCCCAGTAATGCGTCGCCAGCAGAAACGCAGGGAATCGCAGTTGGGTATCGGCAAGTTCATCGACTTCGCTCAAACTCAGCTCCGCCTCGTCGGCATATCCCAGTGAATGGGCAAGCCCACGCCAGCGTATGGCCGCTTCGTTTTCACGTCGGGAAATGTCCTCAGCTACATCAATCAGCTGCTGGTACTCAGCCTGCTCTTTAAGCACTTGGGCAATCAGACCATCAATAAATACATCTATTCCATCAGGCAAAGAGCCTTGGAATGCTGCCATCCTTGCACCAAAAGTAGCATCCAAAAAAAGGCTCATTTTATAGTGACGTTTGGTGCGCACAGCGGGGAGCCAGGAGAAAAGTGCGAACATCATCGACTCACCAGCGCGATATTGCTGCCACTGTTTTTTGCCCTGTGTTAATAGCGAGATTTCACTGGTGCTATTGCGCAGTAACGTGCTCTTGTCCTGAATATACTGCTCGAGATCGTCGCTGATAACGCGACGTTGCTGGCGGATACCATTAAGCAAGTCCCATGCGGGCTCGATCAACTTAAGCTGTACAGAGAGCCCAGCTAAACGCGCATGTAAGAGAGCCACAACCTGTTCAGGGGTACGAAACTCCTCTCCAGCAAAGGCCGCCATTGCCTTTTCAAGATAATAAACCCGCGCATCTTCAATATATTCCAAAGATTCAGCACGGTTAAAAAAGTCCTCGGTCTGATATTTTTTCGCCGCATCAGCCCTGCGGCCTGAAGATGGGAAATAAGCGCCAAAACTTTTTACGTCAGGTAGCCAACGTCCGGCCATTGGTCCTATGCCAGTAGAAAAATCTTTACCGAAAGCTTCGATAATGTTGGTTACCGCCTGATTGTTGGTTGAAGTAGCAATCACTATTGGCGGTTCGGTTTTATTAAGCGCCGCCATTGTCCATTCAGTAGCAATAATAGAGAGTACCAGCGTCGTTTTTCCGGTACCCGGAGGACCATTCACAGCCAATATATCGCCCGACTGTTGAGTGAGATAATGGCTCAGGGCGTCACGCTGTGCGACAGCCAACGGAAACTTATCACTGGCATGCCCCAGACGCTTACTGAACATGGCATTACTGGTAAGGAGTGGCTCGACAGGAGGCATCTCTTTTGAAGCAAAGCGCGTCAGTAACGGAACCTCTTTTTTGCACGACAGCAGATGATCGTACATGGGCAGAATATGGATACTGGCCCCACCGGGCTGGTTGGTCTTAATTACATATCCATATCCCGCCTGTTCATATTGATCAGGTGAAGCAAGCCATTGTCCGGAAACATTTTTTAAAAGTTCATCTGACTGTTTGAGGTATGTTTGCCACAGTTGTTGATATCGGGCATGTCGTTCCGCCCTTTGTTCGTCAGTTTCCTCACGTTGTGCATCTTCATCATCGGGAGCAATAGTGATTGAATCATGTGTGGTTTTGTATTTGTCATACAGCTCCATATCACCAATAGAGAAAGTGCCTTGGGGAAGAGGCTCAAGCAAATCTCGAGGAATAGTGGCGGAAGATGTAGGGAACAAAAAACCTTCACGATTTAGTAGAGCGAAGGTAACCAGGGGAGTAACAATTCCCGGAGCGCCTGCAGCTCTTTCTTTGCCATGTTTTAACAGGCGGATCCATACCTGTGGCCGTAACAACACTTTGACAGTCTTAACCTCATCGCTTTCACCTACGAAGAACGATTGAACAAGTTCCTCATCTAACCTTCCCGTCGCTGTGTCAGTCCATGGTGTGAATATATCTACATCTTTACGCTCAAATGCCCCTTTTCCAGACTCGGCATCAGCTAAGGTGTTACGCCAGTATGAAGTGAATCCCTGTGTATTTTGGTCCATTAACTATCCAACGACTACAATCTGTTGATTTAATGAAAATATTCTCGCATATTTTCATTAAATCAAATACAACCGCAACAGGATATTTGCGTCAATATCTGCATAAAATGAAGGAATAAAGCGAAAATCACTATCACAGCATTTATTAATTTTGCATATTATCCAACTAAACCGTAGCAGTCAGTCCAATAATTATGTCACATCACTATTAGAGTAAATGTACAAGTAGATGTGAAGTGAAGTAAGACCTTATCAATATCACCAAAAACTAAGATCTCAGAATAAGGAAAACGAACATATGTGATCACAGTGATTTTGGCTATAAGGCCAACCAAGAATGAAGCCAATATATAGTTCTCAACTCAAACATAAACTAGTTTTGCCTTTCGAAAGCCTGAATATTCAATATTCCAAGACGTATCAAAGTAAATTACAGGTAAATAAAGTATCAATTTCAGTGCAAACCATAAAGCCTCTCTGCCGTTATCCATAAATCCGATGGATTGCAATTTAGCGCTTGGGCCAGTTTCCACACTGAAGCTATAGAAGCCTTAGCCACACCGCGTTCAACACTCGATACAAATGATCTAGCAAGTTCAGCCTTATCCGCTAGTTCCTCTTGGTTAAAACCTAACTCGACACGACGCAACTTAACCGCTCGGCCGAAGGCCATCCCCATCTTTAACACTTCATCATCATTCACTTGAGAACTCCAGGGCATTGAATACTGGATAATTCTCAAGCACTACCTATAGACAAACCACGCTACAAAGGATACATTCAGACCTGTATAGATGTCATTTTGATATTTAATGTCTAGAAAATGCTTCTATTGCAAGTAAGCATCTTCTTTCAAGACCTGTGATGTCGTTAAACACGATTTTTAAAAGGAGTTATACATGTCTGTCGTAAAAACCATGTCAATCATAGGAATGGTGTTTTTCCCTTTATGCCTCATTCTTGCCTCTGCATTTGCGGAAGTTGATTTAGAAGCTTCTGCCGGATGGGGGATATTTTCAGCGTTATACGGGATTGGATACTCAATCACCGTTTTCGTCCAAACCAAAAAGCTCACTAATAGTGCCTTGTAATGATTCATCTACGTCCTTTGGTAAAGCAAAGGGCGTAGGTCTAGGACATTGAAAATCAATTTGGTTTAAAACAGGTTGATAGAGTTCAACGATACTCTGACATACAGTAAAAAGTGTGGTTTATATGAATAAAACATTGGTTATTTTAGCTTTTACTTTGATGATTTTTGGCTGTGGGAACTCGCAGCCTACCATTGAAATTACTTACGAATATCAAACAACATTTGGCTATACGTACCCAAGTATCAACGTCAAAGCAATTAGCGATACTGTAACGATAAACAAAGTTATCATAAACAGGGGAAATTGTGGCGGCACCATAATGTCGGGACTCCCTAAATTACTTAAATTTGGAGAATCGATTTCAGTGATAGCCAATGGTAATTGTGATGTAAAACAAGTCGATGTTCTTACCGATGATGGCGATTGGTCTGTTACGTTTTGATATCTCATTACCCACTAATTGGACATGTAGGCACTTCCTATTAGTGGGTCTTTATTACTGGATTAAATACCGCCCTAATCACTTTACAAGCGTCACTCAATAAACCTAACATCTTAAAAACAATAATTTTCATGCGCTTATAATCAATATTTCTAACAATAACGGTGTAATCCTCTATGTTAAAGACTTAAGTGCCTCTTCGAATTTCAACACTATGCGAGAATGCTCCGCGTGACTTTGAGTACGCATTTGATCAGCCATATTCAGCCATAGATCAATAGCGGCACGGTGCCCAAATTTGTCGGTTTCAGGATCGACACCCTCCAAATATTTATCAGGGTTGGAAATTAACTCTTCAATTGAAACACGACCTTTTACCTTTAGCCGGAAAGCGTCTTGTGACCCATAATCGTAAACTGGCAATTTTTGCCCTTGCGCAACAGGCTCAAGCACTTTGGGTGCTACGTATGAACCATAAACGATCGCATACCTTCTCAGCATGGAAGCCAAATTTGCGGCCAAATAACCTCTACAGTGCCAGTAACAAATACGATCATAATGGACCAATTCAAAGCGATATATATTGCGTTGATTAACCTCTCCCACGGGAACAGATATCACCAATACCCCAGAGTCATCAGGATAAAATAAGTTACTGCTGGTGGGCATGTACAAGGTTGCCCGCAAAGGTAGTTGCGATTTAAGTGCAATACTTTTTAGGTAGGCATCAAATCCTTGAGGATTTTTATAAAAGGAATGCGGCTCGTAAACCACATCACTAGCGCAATCCAACCAATCTCTATTGATACCAAAAAGCTGCGCCGCTTTTTCCATCAGATCAGAAGTTAAGACCTTAGTAAGTGATTCTGCACAGTGACAATCGGCAATGCTTAGACCATGGCCAAATAAATCGGGAATTTGACTTGGCTTGACACCGTGGGCATTGAATAATGCAAGAAATCGGCTGGCAGAAGTCTCTGATTCAGCTTGCTTTAAAAACTTTTTGATGTAATGAGCAATCTTTTCAGCAAATTGTAAACCGCTTAAAAATTCACTAATCCCTATCGCCATCATCACTCCCTGATTTAGAAAGATTTAGTACAAAAAGCCTCCGCATATGCGAAGGCTAAGAAACTACTGATATGTTACAAGGCCGTAAAAAGCCTTACTTTTTGTAACTTAATCCAACAGCAACATCTTTGAACGCTGCTAACGCAGCTTCTAAATGATCAATTATCTCTTGTTGCAGGATTGCTGGTGCTGGCAGGTTGTCCAAATTATCTAAGCTGTCATCTTTAAGCCAAAACACATCCAAACTCGCTTTATCGCGATTGATTAGTTCATCGTAGCTGTAATACTTGAAACGTTCATTTTCTTCACGTTCATGGCGGTTTTCAGGTTTATAACATTGAATGAACTCTTTAAGATCACTCAGCATCATTGGGCGTTGTTTAAGGGTGAAATGCTTATTCGTTCTTAAGTCATAAAACCAAATACCTTTGGTGTGCACTTTTTCATCACGGGCAGCGTTATCAAAAAACACTACGTTCGCTTTCACGCCATTGGCATAAAAAATCCCTGTTGGTAGACGTAAAATAGTGTGGACATCACAGTTATTTAGCCATTTACGGCGAATACGTTCACCTGCGCCACCTTCAAACAAAACGTTATCAGGTAATACAACGGCGGCTTTACCAGTATCTTTGAGACTCGAGACAATATGCTGTAAAAAATTAAGCTGTTTGTTGGTGGTGGTCGCCCAAAAGTCTTGGCGCTCATAGGTTAAGGCTTCTTTGTCTTCACCACCTTCAGCATTGGTAATTGTCATACTACTTTTTTTACCAAACGGTGGGTTGGCTAAAACGTAATCAACCTTGTCGTCACCTTTGATTGCCGTCAATAAGGCATCCGCGCGTTCCACTTTCGGCTCACCATCAATGCTACCGATGTTGTGTAAAAACAAATTCATTAAACACATGCGGCGAGTTGAAGGCACAATCTCATTACCAAAGAAGGTATCATCACGTAAAAACTTCACTTGGTCTTTGTTGAGCTTGGATTTGGCAATCGTGCTGGCGTTATCTTTAGCAGGGTTCCAGTGGCTCATACCTTTTTCAATCCACTGACTATCACCATATGTGATCCAATCACTGGCACTCAAAAAGAAGCCGCCCGTACCACAGGCAGGATCTAAAATCGTTTTCTTAGGCTCAGGGCGCACACACGCCAGCATGGCATCAATTAATGGACGTGGAGTAAAGTACTGACCTGCTCCACTTTTAGTATCTTCGGCGTTCTTTTGCAGCAAGCCTTCGTATAAATCGCCTTTGGCATCTGCATCCAGGCTGATCCAGCTCTCTTCATCAATCATTTTAACAATGCGCGACAACTTAGCTGGGTCGGGGATTTTGTTTTCAGACTTATAAAAAATAGCTCCCAACATGCCAGGAGCATCTGCAAGTTTTTTTAATACTCTACGGTATTGATCTTCCAGCGCTTCTCCGGTCAGGCCTGTTAATGAATCCCAGTTATAGTTACTCGGTACTTTGGTATCGCGTGAATAAGGAGGCTGTGAGTATTCATGGGCCATTTTGAGAAACAGCAAGAAGGTTAACTGCTCTAAGTAATCACCATAACCAACACCATCATCACGTAAGGTATGACAATAATTCCAAACTTTTTGTACTAATGCTGGGGCGTTCATTTTTACTATCCAAACCTGATTGACTGCGCTTAGGATTATTGCAGTCTAAAAGCGTGGGATTATACAGATTTTTGGCAGAATTAATCGTGTCTTATACGCGGTTCAGCTGCTTAGAGGGCTCTGGCTAACTTTTGAACACAGTGAAGGCAAAATCTATTTGCCAATACATCATGATTAGCAAGGCATAGTCCACTATAACCGTTCGTTGCTTGGTTTGGGTGAAGAGGGGTCGTCTTCACCAAACAACCCAGCACTAGTAACAATGATCTTGCTTATCCTACAGTTCTAATAAGTTCGCTTATCCAAGGGTGAAGCACATCTTTATCTTTGTCTTGTTCAAGTTGATAAACAAGAAATCCTAAGTAAGTATTCTTACTTCTAGGATGAAACCATTGACCTACTTTTCGAAGCTCTTTTTCAAAACAAGCATCTGCACCTTGATCTTGTCGAAGCTTTTTTAAATACCACTTCTTTGTATCTTCTATCAGTGGTTTAAAAAGCTTCCACTGGGCAATACGTCCTTCATTTAATCTTTTTTGATCAAGGTGGTACAAACGAATAGAAAATTTAACTTTGATATCTTCCGACGAGCCCTCTTCAAATCGAGAGAATGGTACGCCTGATTTATCATAGGAGAGTAATCGCCACTCCAGTCTCTTACATGGGTCGAGCAAGACAGGTACTTCATTATCTTCATCTAACTCTTCATAAGCCCTAAGGGGCTCATTAACTAGAGGGAAATAGTTCCACTTTCCGCCTGCGGTGCCTTGTAGGTCTTTCCTGTACTCATTACAGTGTTGGCAAGAAAAACGAAAATTTTCAGGCTTAAAGGCTGCCCACTTATAACCAGAGTGTTCAGGTACAATGTCATATCTGGTTAAAGACTTACCTTCATCTGCTAATGCAACACCCTGAACCTTGCCTTTAGGCCTATAATGATCGACTGCATTATCGGTTCTCGGGATATTTGTTTCGCAATACCAACACCTACCATTTGATAGAGTCTCTAGGCTTTCTTTTAAGTCTTTCCAGATGGCACTACGATCATCTGCAACAATCTCACCAGCCAATAACGCATCTGTGGCAGTCTCTGCCCTATCTTCCCAATTGTCAGGTAAATCAATAAAGGCATTATCAACAAATCTCATCGCTGATCCTCTTGCAGCAATTTTGTGATAGCTTGTTTCGCAATTTCATCACGTTTTTCTTGCGATAAACTTAGGGCGAAGTTTACTAGCTGCTGGTAATCATCCACTCCAGATTGTTCTTTCAAGAGTGAGTTTCTGATTTTAATATAGCGCTCATAATCATCGTCACGTTGAGACATGCTAAACCTATCATTATCCAACCATTCGGAAATGACTTGAAAACGAAGTGCTTCAAATTTTGTTTTATTTTCAATGCTTGCCAATGCTCGATATGTTTCAAGCCGTTTTTGAGTTCGCTTATCGAGACTTGAGCCTAACCCAAACATATCGCTAGTAATGATGCCTGCGTATCCCATGCCTTGAGGATCATAGTGTGGCTTATGCGACGCAATGGTGCGGGTTTCATCATCACGGCTTAAAATTTGTACCTGATCGCGGGTTAATTCGGCGATAGCAATCGGGTTGTGGGTGGTTAACACGATATGGCTGTTGTTTTCGCCTTTAGAGCCAGAAGTAACAAACTTATTGAGATAATCGATGTAATCTACGCTCCACTTAGGGTTTAAGTGGGTATCGGGTTCATCTAGTAAAAACAGGCTTTCATCTTCGGCGGTAAATCTCAGTAGCCCTAGCACAGTTAATAGCTGCTGTTCGCCTTCGCTAAGTTCGCGAAAGGTCACGCTACCATCGTTCTTTTTAAGCTTAACCCGAATACGCACTTCGCTGATAAGTTCTGAAACATAAGTACTTTCAAGGTCGCGGAAAAACTGCCTTGGCTCTTGGTCACTAACTAGCTCAGTGAGTCGCGTAACGTCCTTGATAAACATATACAAGTATTCACGACCTTTTTTATTCCATAAGGTCGCATCATCTTTACGGCTAATTTTAATTGGCGCAGTAGCCACTTTATGAACTCGATTTAAAAAATCGCGCACCACACCTTCCGCGCCCCAAAAAATATCGGGATTGTCTTTACATGCACCATAAGTGCCTTTGGGCTCTTTACTCTTATTTAAGTTCCATGAGGGCTCATTGAGTTCCAGCAACACCGAGTCGATACTTTCAGCATTTTCATCCGTTTCTAGGCCGAGCTGAGTATCTAAAAAATGCCTGACTAAATCATCTTGGTTAAGCACAAAGGCTAACAGCACAAATTGGCTATGCACAGGCAAGGCATAAAACAGGCGTCTTAGCCCTGGATCTTCCGACTTTGAGTTGCGTAGCTTTTTATCATATTGCTGAAGATAAGGGCGAAAGACCGACTGCATCCGGTCACTATGGCCTGAATAGTAGCCAAATACATATTTGGGTAAAAATTCATCTTGGCGCTTTTTGAACTCATTAAATTTAAGCGCTGCGAGTGTAGGTTTTTCAGCTAACGCACTTAATAAATCGGCCTGTAACGTGGCATCGTTTTTATTTTCGCCTAAGTCGCGATAACTCACCAAATAGGCATCTTTAGCGCGATCAGGATCAGCGCTGATTTCTATTTCTTTATGATGGCAAAAATACCTCAGGGTATAGGTAAAAGAGGGTTTATCTTTTTCCCCTTTGTCATTCTTGCCCATGAGCAAATCACGAAACAATACGGCCAATGCCTCAAGTACATTTGACTTACCTGTGCCATTCCAACCAATAACTAAGGTGATCCACTCTTGTTCTTCAAAGTCGATAGTGACATTTTTAAGATTTTTAAATCGCTGGCGTTCACCTTCGCGATCGGACCCTAAGGTAAATGAGGCTAGGCGCATTAGTCTTCCTTAACGTCTGGCTTGGTCAATTTTAATTGGTCGAAGTTACCTTGGCGCTGAATTTGGATGTTGCCAGCTTTTTCTAATTTACGCAGTTCGGTGTAAATTTCTTCAATACGATCCGTTGAAGTACCATCAACAATGCCACATTTTTGAAAGGCGTCTTGGGCATCAATCCAATCGTTTTCAGCGGTTAACACTTCGAGTAAGGTATTCATCAGCTCAACTCTTTTTTTTGGTTGACTCGGCTTACGAGGTTTAGGCATTTTCGCCAAGGCTTCACGTTCTTGTTTGATTTTTTCAAGCAATACTGAAGCAGGTTCGTCATTAGGATCTTGCTGCACCAATTGCCCTGAAAACGCTGACTTTAAGATGTTTTTTCGTTGAGCTTCGGATTGTTTTAGGCCAAGTGCCGTTGCTTCAATTTGTCTGTCAATCGAGTCAAATTCACTATCAATTTTATCTGCGACCACTTTCTGCTCAGACAGTGAAGGTATTGGCACAGGAATTTTAGATATTTTAGATACACTTAGCGTGTATAGACCACTAGTTGTTGCGGCTAAAGTCGACATAATATCCATTCCAGCCGGAGAGTTAAGCCAAAGTGCCACATATTTACTCAGTGCTAAAATTGGTCGTGTTCTAATCAAATGATTCTGATGAACTGCATTTTCAATCTCATTATTCCAAATTGCGCACCTACCAATTTCGCTTTTACTACCATTTCCTTCCACAATTAAAATATCACCTTTTAACAGAGATAAACGCTGTAATTCATCCCCAAATAGCTCTATTTCATGGATTTCATCTAGCCGTAATTCATTTCTATATACATTGGCGACTCTAAGAAACGGGTATTTGTTTTCAACTGGTCTTCTTTTAGGTTGCTTTTGGATTCCACCTTGAATTTGACATATTTGCGCCATGCTCGCCCAAACCCACCCTTCAGGCAGTTTGGGTAAATCGGTGGTGTCGGGTTGCACGGGTTCTGGGTACTTATCTTGCCAGTCTTTCGGTGGTGTTTTGCCTTTTTCGGCAAACTCGGCGAGTTTTTGTTGCTGCCACTGTTCGCGGCGCTGTTTTAAAATACGGGCTAATAATTGCTCGCCGGTTTCTTGCACTTGGGTGCTATTTTCAATACGCCATTGCTGGGTCAGTGAACCTTCAACCGCACTTTTTAACAGCGATTGGCGGTATTGGCTTAGTTTGGTTTGTGCGGCTTTAAGTTCTTTAACACCAGCATCGAGCTCGGAGAACAGTTCTTCGAGTTTGTCGACAATGCGGTCTTGTTCTGAGAGAGGTGCAATAGATACTAAAAAGCTTTCTATTGCTTTACTGGAAATATTAGGCTGTGCTGCCCCATGTGCTTTTTTTTGAATTTCTTCACTTAAAGTTTCTAATATGTAGCCAAGATACTTTTTATTACCATATTTTTCAGATAGTAGTTTTATATTGCCAACGCGTTGGTTTTGATGAGCTAATTCACCATAATAAATACCAACTTTCCCTGTAGTGGCACCAGACATAGCAATAAGTAAATCACCACTTTCTATGGCATAACCTTCTGGGATATTTTCAATTTCGTAGTGCATTGAATTATTTGAATTAACTTTGTTATTTTTAATGTTTGAAATACGAATTATTGGTGCAGACTTATTTGATTCCTCGATAAATAAACTGCTTTTAAAAGCGAAACCATTTCTTACCCATGCGTAATTTCCTAACTCGGTAATCTCCCAGCTTTTAGGCAATTTTTCTACTTCACTCACGCGATTAATTCCTGATTCATTTCAGCCAATAGGCTATCTAATTCGTTATCCTGGCCGCTGCTGTTTGGGTTGCTAACAGCAAATAAGCTCCAGGCTTTTTGCAGCCCGCCGTGGTCGGCAAAGGGGCTGTAGTCAAAGTCATTCCGCTCTATAGCGCAGCTGGCGGCAATATGATCTTTGATCAAACGTAACCACTGGGTTTGCTGCTCGGTAAATGCGGTTGAACGCTGGGCATTATGACGGAAAATCCACTTTTTAAACTTGGCATCAACCTGTTCAGCAAAGGGTTTGAGCTCGGCGTCTAACCCCATGGCAAAGCGGATCAGTGAGATGATATCAGTCAGATGCCTTTGGCTGCTCACTTTTTTGCCCTTGTTGCTGTTGGTTTTTTTAGCCGCTGCTTGGTTATTGCCTTGATTGAGGCGCTCATAAGCACTCCACAGCTTTTCGGTGGTAAGCAGCAAAGGTGGCTTGCTTAACGCTTGGTGCAATTCTTCTAACATGGCAAAGGTTAATCCCCTGCGCTGATACGGCTGCTGATAAAAAAAACTTAAGGCTTGAATATCATCTTTATACTGCTTGATAAAATCTTTAAAGCTTTGAATGACTTTTTCGGCATTATCGGCGGCTTGGCTGCTGTAACCCGAATAGGTCACCGTATCTAAGTTGATATGGTCGATGAGCTGCTCACGTTGCCGGCGGGCCGATTCAATGCCTTCACGCGTGGCCGGATTATCAAAGGTTTGGCAAGCCTTATCGATCAACTGCTCTTTAGCGGTTTGCTGTTCACTCTCAGTTAAAGACTCAGCACTGCGGGTAATACCGGCTGCTTTAGCATTGGCGAGGGCTTGTGTGTTTATTGCATCTGGGTCGAGGGCGGTGAGTAAGTCTCTCGCCACTTGTGGCAGTGGTTTACCGGTTAGCTTTTCAACCTCGGCTAGCCCGCGTTTATCAAGTTGTTTACTTAAGCGGGTTAAACGATTGGCAAGACTTTGAATGGTGTCGTCATCGCGGTGGCCCATTGCTACACCTTGCAACAAGTCTTTCATTGACAGATTAGGGTTGCGCTCAAGTGGGCGGCTTTCGGTTTTGAGCGATTTTTCAACGCCAACGGCATCTATCAGCACAAAGCGATCTTTATCGCTGGTAGCACTTTTGCTGACGTTATGTAGGTCTTCATAACTTAAACTCCGAACTCCACGGCCTTTCATTTGTTCATAATAGCCTTTACTGCGCACATCGCGCATAAAGAGCAATATTTCGAGCGGTTTTACGTCTGTGCCTGTGGCAATCATATCTACCGTTACGGTAATGCGCGGGTTAAAGTCGTTACGAAAATCATTCAAAATGCCATCAGGATCTTTAGCGTTGTAGGTGACTTTTTTACAAAAGTCATTTCCTTGGCCGTACACTTCACGCACGATTTGAATAATATCGTCGGCGTGGCTGTCGGTTTTGGCGAAAATCAGTGTTTTGGGCACTTCTTTACGCTCTGGGTAAATCTCGGTTTCAACGGCCTTTTTCATCGCCTTAATGACCTGGCGAATTTGGCTGACGTTAACGACTGAACGGTCTAGCTCTTTGCTGGTGTAGCTGTTGTCTTCTTCTGCCTGCGCCCAACGTTTTTTGCGGGTAAGTTTGTCGCGGTGATCGAGCCACTCTTTGGCTTTTAACTCTGCGCCTTTATTACCAATTTCGGTTTCAATTTCATAGACGTCGTAACCGACGTTAACACCATCAAGCACTGAATCTTCATAGCTGTATTCAGCAACGATATTTTCCTTAAAAAAGCCAAAGGTGCGTTTATCGGGCGTGGCGGTTAAGCCAATGATGAAGGCATCAAAGTAGTCGAGCACTTGCTTCCACAAGTTGTAAATAGAGCGGTGGCATTCATCAACAATAATAAAGTCAAAAGTTTCAATGGGCACGGCTGGGTTGTATTTGACCAACTTGGCTTGCTGCTGATTTTGCTTCATTTCGTGTAGTGAAATGTCCTCGGCGCTTTCATCAATTGGCTTACCACTTAAAATCGAATACATACGCTGAATAGTACAAATGCACACCTCGGCAGCACTGTCGATAGTGCTGCTACTTAAGTGCTGAACGATGTGATTTTCATGGAAAAAGGTTTGTTTGCCTTGCGGTTTAAAGGCATGAAACTCCTGCTGTGCTTGTTTACCTAAGTTGCGGGTATCAACCAAAAATAAAATACGTTTTGCACCGCCATGATTTAGCAAACGGTAAACGGCATTAATCGCAGTGAAGGTTTTACCTGCACCCGTTGCCATGTGGATGAGTGAGCGTGGATGGTTTGCTGCTAATGATTTCTCAAGCCCAGTAATCGCACTAATTTGGCATTCGCGCAGGTTTGCTTTGGGCAATTCAGGCATCTTGTATTTTAAGCGCATGCGCAATGAGCTTGCTTGCTTTATCCAGTCTTGAAGGGTTTCTGGCTTAAAAAAATTGAAGATTTCCCGAGATCGAGGGGCAGGATCTCGAAGGTCGGTAAACTGAATAACTTGGCTAGTGGCTTCAAACAAAAATGACAGCGGTTCTTGATTATTTTGAAACTTAATTTTACTACTCGCATAACGAAGGGTTTGATCTTCAACTTGCGATAATATGCTGTCATCTTTTTTGGCTTCAATCACGCCAACGGCTTTGCGATTAACAAACAGGATATAGTCGGCAGGGCCAGAATCGGTAGGGTATTCGCGGATTGCGACACCTAAGTCTTCACCTAGATTAGCTGCTGGCCAGGTTTGTACTTTCCAACCAGCAAGCTTAAGCTGCTTATCAATTGATAAACGGGCCTGGGTTTCTGGTTTTAAACCGTCAATGTCCATTTGAAATCCTAATATTTAAAGGTGAGCTTAGCACTGCGGGCGTCATCTCTTCATAGCTTGGAATTGTATCGACCATCCCTGTGCCTCACCTCTTATTATTCTTGTGGCAAAACTACAACGGTAATCGCCTAAAAGCTTTCAAATATCATGTTCAAAGCAGATTTATTAAGCGATTAGACCATTTAGATTGATGCAAATAATTTTTAGGATTGTGTCAGAAAAGATCCATCTAATCCAGTGAGATAGCACACAGTCTTTATACTTCGGGATTTCATTACAACCACAAACGCTATGCCCGGCGACCTCATTAAATTGGAGGGCAATAGAAAGAGATCTATGCCCGGCAACCTCAACTATGCGCTATAAGGGGATGAAAATAGGCTTCCGCCTTTGCTATCTAGCGCAATCTGACAAATAAACTCAATTAACTTGATGAGGTGAAGGCTTTCACTAGCCTTCACCTTTTTATGCAGTTTATTAAAGGCATTCTGTCACCGCACCATCCCTCTGCGCTATCCTTTCCAATATCCATTCTTGCACTTCACTTTCGACCCATGCAACTGCTCTATCGCCTAGCGAGACTGACTTAGGGAAAGTGCCCTCATCGATGTATTTGTAGATGGTTGAACGGGCAAGGCCTGTACAGTCGATAACTTCTTTTAGTCTGATTAATCTCATTTTTTCAATCCTCTGGTTTAGTTCAAACCATGAGGAGTGACGGTTATCTTTAACTGTGAAATTTAGCGGTCTCCAACCTTTTTCACATCTATATCAATGAGATGCAGTAACCCATTACTGTCACATCCCGCCACTGGAAGCGATTGCGACCAGTGGCAAATCTATCTATTTGAACCAAGGAGGCTTTATGCCTATCGCATTTATCGCCGGCTTTATGCTTGGCGTTGGAATTTACCGCAGCTTAAAGGAGAAGGACTATGTTTAGCCTGCTCATGAATAGACCCTTGGCTGAGTTATTTATTCTCGGCGTGATTGCTGGTTACGACTGGGCGAAAAACAAAGGTATGTAGACTAGTTTATTCATGTCCTCACAAAGCCAAGGTGCCCACAAGCACCTTGGCTTTTATGTCTGTTTCGAACTTTTTTTAGCTATATATCACTCCAGTGCATAAGCCCATTAACGCTTTCAAGGAGCCTGATATGTCAACAAAAGCGATGCACACCAAAACTGAACCAAACAACTCGATAGACCAGCCGAACAACCAGTGGCCGCAGACTGCCGAAGCGATCCTAGCCTCTGCCGCCAATATCATTGCCGAACGCTATGTGAAGAAGGATGCCTATACCAACCCTCAGGCCACTAAGGATTTTTTAACTTACAAACTGGGCGGTTATGAGCGGGAGGTGTTTGCGGTGATGCTGCTCGATAATCAGCATCAATTACTTGAATTTAAAGAGTTGTTCTTTGGCACCTTAGATGCCGCCAGCGTCTATCCCCGAGAAGTGGTTAAAGCTGTGTTGGCCGTTAATGCGGCTGCGGTGATTTTTGCCCATAACCATCCTTCCGGCGAATCTGAACCTTCGGCTGCAGATAAGAACATAACTAAACGGCTAACCGATGCACTGGGACTTATTGATGTGCGCGTGCTTGACCATATTGTGGTTGGCCGTACACCGGTATCCTTTGCTGAACGAGGCTTACTCTAGTCCCGCATTCAAGTCGCCTTTCATCACCCCAAATCAAGGAGTCCAACATGATTGAATTTACCGACAGCTTTTCACAGGCCTGTGTCGCTGAGGCCTGCGCAGCTTTTCCTGAACTGCGAAACCGCTTAGCGATTGAATTAATTTTGCCGATGTTTGTGCGGCCGCTTAATGCCATGGGCCAAGTGATTGGCAAGCCTGTTGTTGCACCACACCGCGAGCTACATAAAACCGTATTATTTGTTTTTCACCGTGATGTGGTTGAGCACTTGCCCAAGGAGATCAGCTTTTGCCGCTATGTTTGCCCCTGTGACACTTATGGTGTGCCTGTGGGTGAATGGCAACGGGTGATCAACGGCGTGTACTTTAACCATGGCAGCAATGAGCAGCCCAATTGGAGCGTCCATACCTAATTTTGCAAACCGTTACCGAAACGTCATCTAGTCCACTAATCACTTGTATTAGCCACTTGTATTTATCACTGCTTTAGCTCGCCAGCTAACAAGCAACCCACTCCCTAAGTTTCGCCCTTTCAACCATAACCATAGAGGTTCCTATGACAACCCTTAAACTTTTCGATATTGAGCACGCTTGGGGCTTGCCTCGTAAAGTATCTCCCCGCTTTGGTGCCAGATTGATTTTGCGTGGTCTGCATTTGGATTATCTCAATGACAGAGCAAGTTTTGTCGGTGAGTTTTCCCCTGAAGTACGCAAACGCTTCAATCATGCTTTTCCGAAATTGGTTAAACAACTTGAGCGGTTAGTCGTAACCGGTGAGATAGATGCAAGAGAGTAGCACTGCGTCACCATTGAGTACGATGACTTTACCTGTGAGGCCGATGCCTTAGGCAGCCATGGTTATTTGTATATTGCTGTCTATCAAACCGCTGACAAACCACTAGCCGCATTAACACACAGCCCTTCGATAACCTTGTAATACCAAAGCGCATCCTAATACCTCATCACGCTCCATCAGACTCGTTTCACGCAATCTTTACCCCACCAGCAAACACAGCAAGAGCCCAGGAGTTGTAGCTCCTAGGCTCTTGCGTGTGCGCGTAAATCAAAGAAGGAATATCCCATGACATTAACCATCAAGCGTAACCAACAGCCAGCGATGCCAGATCGTTTTTACCAAGTGATTGAAAAGGAACTGGCTAACGTCGATCCAAAAGACGCCAACGCCATCACCCTTAATTTTCGAGATCCAGACTACAGCGCCGAAGCGGGCGGCTTTCATCCCGTCGAAGTGCGGCTTGAGAAACAGCAAGAACATTGGCGCTTAGTGTACGTCACCGACTTTGCTTTTCGCGGTCATCCCTTCCCTGAGCTCGTTAAAGACATCGATATCTGCTTTAACAGCAAGCAGGTCTATAGCCTATTTAGTGGCTGGATTGGGGAGCGGGAATGCAGAGCATTAATCGATTTATTTTCCCAAAACTTTGCCACTTATTTCGATATGGGGGTTTACAAGGTGAAGGTCAGTTTGGATTAACGCTCTTAGCCAAATCAAGTTCCCAGAATCCTAAAACGGGAACACTCAAACCCTTGCCCCATGCGACTCTCAACAACGCAAGTGCCCAAAAATACGCTATAGCAAAAAAGAGGAACATGACCATGCCTGAAGTTCAAGCCGTTAAAGATCAAGACACAGTTAAGCTTATCAGCTATCTGCTCGAAAGACAGTTTAGCCAGCAACTGGCCGATGTATGGAATATCGGCCTTAATCTCGCCCTTAGGATCTCCGACTTACTCTCAATTAAGTTCAGTGATATCCACGGCGACAGACTCATCATTAAGGAATCTAAAACTGGCAAAATCGCCAATATCAAACTCAACTCAAAAACGCTAGAACGGATACAGCGTATTCGACGCGAGCATCCGAATCACATCTACCTGTTCCAGTCCTACCGTAATCAACGGGCGAAGCACATCAAACCTGCGCCTTTGTCACGGCGCTATATTTGCCGCGCCCTAGCGATGATTGGAGAAGAACTCAAAATAGCCTTAGGCACCCACTCGATGCGCAAAACCCGTGGCTATCTGCTGTATCAACAAACCAAAGATATTGGCCGAGTAATGAAGATGCTCAGGCACAGCGCCGAAGAAACTACCCTTCGGTATATCGGTATTGAGCAAGACGATATCGATAAGGACTTTGTCGAGCTGGAAATCTAACAATAAGGAGGGTGAGCACCCTCCTTATTTTTTGTCAAAAACGACTTTATTTTTAAACAGCAACGCAAAAGAGTTACGGCTTAATGTGTTTACATTACTTATAACCTTGAACTAGGTAGAGCGATTCATTTTGCTTTTCACCATCAACATAAATTTTTAGTTCCTGAGCACTAGTGAAAACAGCTTTAAATGACGAGCTAAACAATCCATTTTGAACATACTGAGCTGGTGGCATCACAGGTTTGTACTCATAAATCTGCTCTCCAGCCCTAACCCTAAAACAATCAAGGTTATATGCAACTTGGGTTGCTTCACCTGGTTCAATCCGAGACAACTCAATATCTGAATAGCCAGACAGAATGTGGATGGTACTACTGCTCTCATTCAAAACCTCAACATTAAATTGAGTAGGACAACCCGCCAAACTTAAGCTAGTAAGCACAGTAGCAACCGTTTTAAGTAACACATGTAAAATTCTCATAAAATCTGCTCTCAATAAGGGACTAGCTTTCAAGATGTACTTAGGTCTTTCGTAAAATCAAAAAGTTAGTCCGTTTTAGTTAGATGACATCCACTTAATCAGTTTCTTATGAAAATAGATGATTTTATGATTATCCAGAGGTAGCAGGGAGTCGGAAAAATCGAGAGCAAAATCCACATCTTTGACCTTTTCAGGGAATTTAAAGTACAAGTTATAACAGTTATCTACAAATTCACTGCCGAGCCGTAAACTCTCATTTTTATCGGCAATGTCTATACTGCGAGTACCCCATCCAGCACCTAAAGAATAATCAGAACCACAAAAGATAGGATCATAGTCTTTAAATTTCATCACCCTATATGGTTTGAAATGCTGTTCAACACCATTAACTTTCATGATTAGTACGATATTGTTTGCTATTAACTCAACATCCAACTTCAAGGGTTTTACCCCCAATGCGACTATGATTTCATCATTATTAAACTGACTATCACGCCAACGGTTCATCTCTATACCCAGCATGGCATTACCGCGGTACTTGGTTTCATAATTGGTCAACAACAATGAGAGATGGACGCTAGAAAACTCAATGTACTTATCAAGACTCTTGTTCTGCTTATATTCTCTCGTATCTGGAACAGAATCCCACGGCTTGATTGAAGGGACACTGGCCACCTCCAGAGTCGTGGAAATGCAGCCACACAAGCAAAGACCGATAAGCAGTAACAAATACTTCATCACTCATTCCTTACACTCTTGCCCATAACTGCTCAAAACTAATTGAGCCAATACATCAACCGAATCAACCCAAGTGACTTAATGGGCTTTACTGAGTAGATAAAAATACATGGTTAACGCCTTGGCTTTACCACTCAAAAAATCCTCGGACACTATTAGCCAGAATTCCCCTTTGAGCCTGGAGTGATTATGCTGAAGTCAATATTTCTGTCTTGTAACCACTGTTCAACTTTTTTCTTCTGTTTATAGGCGTCTTCATTTTTATCCATCACCCGCTCATGCTCGGCTAACCAATAATACAGACCAACGCGTCCTATTCCGTTAACCATTTGAAATTCTGCGCCTCGATTTAATAGATCTAAAACAACATCGTATCGACGTCTACCAGCCGCTTGAGTTAACAAGATAGCATCTGTGTTTGTTTTTATATTAAGATCTGTGCCAGCTTCAATGAGCAGATAATAATTTCTGGGTATCGTTTTTCCGCCTAGCTCCACGGTTTCCTCAATAGGTGGGGCATCAAACATTCCCCCTTTAAGATTGGGATCGCCTCCATAGGCTAATGCCAACTGTAAAAAGCGACTATCTTTATTTCTAGTCGCCCAATGCATCACTGTACTAGAGCCCTCAAGTTTGACATTGGGTGTGGCGCCTTGTTTTAGTAATTCTTCAAAGCCCTCAAGGTTACCCTTATAAATTGCCCAAAACAGGGGCGTGCCTGTCGACCTTCCCTGAGCGTTGATATCGACCCCATTTGCCACTAACTCACGGATTTTTTTGATATCGCCTTTTCCTGCCGCTTTCGCCAATCCACGAACTTGAGGATCAGGGAATATCTCATCCAAATCCATTAGCACTAACGAAGTTTCTCGCTGTTTCTGATTATGTGCTTTTTCGGCGTCTTCCAAAGCCCGAAAACGTGGATCTGAAGCGCAGGCACTGAGTAAACATGCAAACATCAAATAACTGATAACTCGTTTCAACATAGGCCTGCTCATGTAACTGTGATTTTATCCTATCATTCACTACACTTGATGATTATGCTTTCTCCACCACCCTCATATAAATTCCTTGTGCTATCGATGATTTCCATATTTTTTTTACAATCTTCAGGGATGTTCGCATGTAAGCGAATCAGTTTTTTTAGCCGTTCTAAACTTGGGTGCCTAATACCCGTTTCAGTAAAATCGACAGCGGAAAACATATAATACCGCCCTTTACCATAGTCACTATTCAATGTAATCAACCATTTTTTGAACGGGTGGCTACTGTTTAATTCAGAAAAACCATTTTCGATGCTTGTACAACTGAGTAACATTAGAGTTAATCCCCATCCCCATCCCCAGTTCCTATTCATAATCATTCCTTTTGGGAGAATTGATCTAATCATAACTAGGGGCGAGTTACTTAATAGTGTAACGAGTCCCTACTGGATAGAAATGCACTGTGTATTCTTTGGTATTTCCCGCCTCGATAAAGGGCAGTGTAATGGTAAAATATCCTTGCTCGCCAGCAAAGCTAGTATCCATCGCGACTAATTCACCACAGAGAATATTGGAATTTGATATCAAACCGCTACCCTTTATTAACTCTAACTTGAGATTAGTCATGTAAGGTACCTCAATACTCTCCTTTTTATAAAAATCATAAAAAGCCTTCTGGCTCAATTCTGGATATGTACAAACCAATAGTCCATGCTGGTTTCTCGCCAAACTTGGATAACGTTTTTTTTCTATAAACTTAACGGGTATTTTTTTACCAATACGGTATTGGTCTAGAATGATACGCTTTGTATTCAGCTGTATCCCTTCTTTTAATGAAGTGATAAACATCTCAATTCTTGCGTTATTAAAATATTCTGAATCAGTTTTTTTGGGTGGATAATTATACGCTCCAGAAATATAAAACTTGACTTGCACACCATTATCAAAAGTGATGACAGGGCTTAAGATGGGAGAATCATATCCTATATCAATTGGCCCTAAATACTCTTCGATATCCACTTTTTGCACACCGTAAGCAGTGCGAGTACTGTAACTATAGTAGGCACATCCTTGCACTAGGCTTGTTATCAGCAACACCAATAACACTATATAGGCATTTCGCATTAGCGTTTCCTCTCAAAATTGGTCAAATAATAGTGGTAGTTACCCACGCCTAATGCGTAATATTGTCCCGCCATTGCTGGCGCAATAGTGCCTGCCAAAATGAAACTGTTTTCTATTTGCCATTTTGCCATCCATTTGTCATGAAACACAGAAAATGCTCGGACCCCACCAATATTCTCAGAGGACCAGCTCAAGATTGGAGAATTCTCTGACATCCAATAGTTTATATTGGATGTATCAAACACCACACGATTTGAAGTAGTTGACCAGCTATAAAAATCCATTCTGCTTTTGTCAACTAAAGAGTTTTTCAATGCCTCTAGTTCACTAGGATTAAGCGATAATACATCCCGTCCAACAAGCCCTCTTCTAAAAGCCTCTGAGGTTGCAGTAACTTCAACAGACGTCCCAGTATTTGTCACACTGCTATTTTCAACACCATTACCTTTAAGCTTAATCACGGCGTTACCTTTTGAGGTTTCCCATGAAGACTCATAGCTTGAGTATTTATCCATTGCGATTTTTAGCCCTTGAGCGATAACCGCTAACTTAGCCCCTTGGTTACAAGAACCTCCCGATGCAGCGCCAGCAGCGCATCCCCCGACTGCTGAGAGCGATAATCGATAAATAGAATCTGATAAGCCAGTACCTGTGCTACTTAAGGCTCCAGCTACGCCTCCGGTAATTGCTCCGGTTAACGCCCCCTTAGCAGCGCCACTGAGACTGCCCGTCATGACCCCACCCGCTACAGCACCCGCTGCCGCACCTGCGAAGGCATAACCACTCACGGATAGAGTTGTTAAGTTGATTGTTGCTCCTGTGCCAGCAATTGTCCCTAACTGGGTTGTTGTCGTTGTCCACCCCCAGGCTCCTGCCCATCCAGACGCAGCGCCATAAGTGACCACTGCAGCAACAATTGCCACAATGGGTCGCCAATACTTCTTAATCCCTTTCCAGAGTTTATCTAAGAAAAAGCCACTGGGATCGGTGTAGCTCATCGGGTTATTTTTCACATAGCTATAGCGGTTATAGCTTTGTGTATCAGTTGGCGCTTGAATAAAGGGGTCTGCTTGCATAAAGCGCCCGATAGTTGCGTCATAGATACGGCCATTCATATGGATTAAATCCAAATGGCTGATATGCTCATGGCCGGTATAACCTTTAGTGGCGGCTGGCGCGATGTAATTTGCTAACAATCCCGTGTTATATACTGCGGTTTGCTTACCCCAAGGGTCATAAACAAACTGCTGAACACTGTTGCCGGCGGCATCCGTAATGGTCGTCGTGGAACCCTGGTGGTCTTTATGCAGATAAAAACTGTCAGAAGTGTTATTACTGCGTTTAGTAATAACCAAATTACCCACATACAGTTTTTGCTCGGTGAGCGCTGCTTTACCGCCTCCGGTACGCACCACTTTTTCATAGGCGCCATCGATATAGTAGGTAGTGTAGTAGGCTAAAACCCCATCTTCTAATTTGACATCATAGCGTTCATAACGCTGTCTGGCAGAGTCATACTTAAAACTGCTTGATTCATTCCCTTTGGTAATATTGGTCACTAAATCGTAGGAACTGTAAGTGAATGTACGTGTACCGTCAGAACGTATATTGCCGTTTTTATCATAGGTCATGGCATAGCTGGCTTGACGCAAACGACTGCACTGCGCCCCATTTTGGGTCCAACCCGCAGGGCAACTGTAAGCCACTGCTGCAGTCAGAGTCCGATTACAGGTATTCCCTGATACAGACCAACCTGCTGGACAGGAATAGACTGGTGTTTGAATGGCGGTCTGAGACAAGGTACGAGTGCAGTTAGTACCACTGACAGTCCAACCCGCATCACAGCTATATACTTGCTTAGCAGTTGATTGATAAGTTTCAGTGCAATCCCAAAGGCGGCGTCCACCGCCCATAGGTTCACCGTTATCACAAACAACTCCTGCTCCAGATGGCTTAGTTAACCCTGTAAAACTAAAACGTCGAGAACACTTGCCCGTAGCGGTATTTAAGGTTCCCCCTCGAGAGCAACTTTGTTCGGTTTTAACCTGCGCCACTTTCGTTTCAGTTTTCGAGCATGTCGTTCCTGAAAGGCTGTAGCCGCTTGGGCAACTATAGTTGTAACTTAGCGATGCGGATTGGTTTTCGCTCTTTTGACAAGTTGTACCAGCCGCATTAAGTGCATAACCTGCAGGACAGGATTTACTGGCCGCGAGTGTTTCAAGAGCACCACATCCGCCATCTTTACAAATATCTAATAAACGGTAAGGGTTAGTCGCATCATAGCTATATGTTCCTACACCCGTTTTGGAAGTAATATTGCCTAAATCATCGTAGCGAGTACTTTGAGTCAGTTTGAAATCACCCGGCAAAGATACTCCACCAGAGGTGATATTGATTGTTCTATCGTACAATCGATAAAGGTCATCGTAGCTATAGGTTTCTGCAAAGGTGGTTGATGCTGAAGACAATTCATGTTTGCGATAAGTTAGATTACCTACATCGTCAAAGAGGTACTGTAAATTATGCAGTGTTCCACCTGCATTTTTTAACTGAATATCACTCACCCAACCCGACTCAGCGTCATAAGCAGTTAACTCCTCAGTACCATTACCATAGATAACTTTTTCAACTCCCCCTTTAGCATTCATTTGCTCGATGGTTTGATAGGCTTTACCCGTCGCTTTGTCGGTACGTTTATACAAGTAGCCCGAAGCATTGTAATGGTTAACAACCGTAAGCAGATTTTCAGGATAGATTTGTTCAGAGACCCGCCCTTGAGCATCGTAGGTGACACTTGAGGTATAGCTCGATGCACCTGTCGTGGTGGTTGTGGATTTTAATCGACCCAATTCATCATAGTTAGTGGTCTTTTGATGTGCAGCACCTTCAGCGCTGCAATCGCTTACGATAGTATCATAGCGCTTTTCCGCAACCAGCAAGCCTGCGTTACTTGTATCTTTAGTGCCGTATACCCAACAAGAGGAGCCTTCAGGCTCAGTTCGGCGCACTTGCCGCCCGAGAGTGTCGTAGTAGAAGAAGGTGGACTGGGTATTGGCATTCGTCTGAGATAGTAGCTCACCAAAAGCGTTATAGGTGTATTTCCAAGTACCTTTATCTAAATCAATCGAAGTAGTTTTGCGCCCATAGTCGTCATAAATCAGCTGTGTCCTAACAATTTCTGTTCCATTACCTGACACATAGGATTTCAATAGGTTTCCTGACGCGTCATAGACAAAGTTTAATTGATTACTCAATGAGTCAGTGACCACAGATTGAAGTCCGAGGGCATCCACCACAACGGACGTTTGATTACCCAGGGGGTCAGTCGTCAGAGCTTCAAAGCCTAACAAATCACTTAATGTTTCCCCTCCGTTAGGGTTGATTTGCGCAATTACGCGGCCAAATTTGTCATACTTAACTTCGGTAAAATATTGAGACTGAGAGGAGTAACTAGGCTCATAGTCTTTAACCGGACGACCATACATGTCATATTCTTTCGCAGAGATAATGACCGTCCCATCAAAACCAATGAGCTGATTACCTATCGTCCGACCAAACTTATCGGTGATAACGTTTTCGGTTGGCGTTCCTGGTTTTGATTTGGTTGTCAATAAATAACTATTAGCAAACAAATCGCATCCGCCACTACTACAAAGCTGATAGCTAAATTGTGTAAGTACGCCATCAGGCGTTAACTCACTAATTGGTCTTCCCCATTGGTCTGTTGTTTTTGTCAACGTGCGGCCATTCGCATCTGTTAGGGCAACTTTTGTAATTTGCCCAGTCACGCTATCTGCTGTGGTGCCGTTATAGGTATAGGTTGCCGCATCACCGAGCGTATTGGTGGTGGTTTTTAAATAACGTCCCCTTCCATCATAAGTGTTGTTATTCACCCGTGTTTGAGGAGATGAACCGTCAGCCTTAGTGCCAGCCGTTATCGATTCAGCGGTTTTATTACCATAAACATCATAGCTGACCGAGGTGGTGACCTTGTAACGATTATCGTTAGGCGAAACAATAGAGTCCTTTATTAAACCGTTGCCATAATACGTAAAACGACTCTCATTGGTGATATCGGCGACATTATCTCGTTGACCAGCGCGAGATTTTGTTACTACCGAATGGCTTAACCGCCCTTTACTTGCGCCGCCCCCAGCACCATCGTACTCATTTGTAATGACAGCTGTAGATACCGCAACATTAGCCTGTAAGTCATAAGTAACCACTTCACTGTTGACGATGTTACCCGCATCATCATAGCTATTTTGAGTTTCAACTTTGGTTAAGTCCCTCACAACACCATCTGTACCGTACTGACGGGTAATATCAGTACTGGACATATTTGTCTGCCGATACACACCAAAGCTATCGCGGGCAAAATCAACTTGCGTTCTAGCCTCAGATAGGGCTTGTGATTGATAACTCTGTTTGGTCGCAATAGGCAGCCCTATACGTGGGTATACTTGGTCATACATGGTTTCAGTAATGATGTCCGACTGTTTATCAATCGTTCGGAGCAATTCAAAACCCGCAACACCACGACCTAAACGATTGACCAACAGACCGCCATACTCATAAGCGACGCTGACACTTCCAGTACTACTGGCTTGGGTACTCACCAGTGCAACCACTTGTAGCGGCGCAATAATGGAGAAATTCTTTGAGTGGTCCAGATTACTTGAGGTTTGTGTTTTATAGACGTTACTTTGACCGTTCGTTTGCTCAGTTAAATACGCATAGCTGATACTGGTTTTAACCCCAAAGCCATCCGTGATAGCTTTAATAGTATTGTTGTATTTGGGTGAGACGGGAGCGTAGCGAAACCAACCGCCGGCGTTAGCGACGATGTCCAATTTGCCTGCACCATCAATATCTGCAAAGAACAAACGTTCATTAATGACATGGTCTATTATCCCGGATGCTTTCCAAGATGAGACACCTCTGATTGAACTTGGCTCAGACATGTAGAGTGTCGATTTGAGCGACTCTGATTTAGCAAGAATATCAGCACGACCATTACCCATAATATCAATAAAATAGGTGTTCAACTTCTTATCTGCGTCAGTCGTTATCCCTGTATTGATTGATGGTAGAAACGCAGTGCCATCCGATAATTGGATATACCACTGATTACCACTGACATAGGCAATATCAGTTAGCCCATCGCCATTAAAATCAGCTGCACGTAAGGTATCCATCCCCGATGTGATGGTGATAATTTGCTGTTGCTTATACCCGCTACCTGTTGATACATAAAGTATCCAGTTATCCGTGATATTTTGCCCCCAGCGACCATTAAAATCTGCAACACACTCGGACTGTGAAATATCATAAATAAGCCCCATCCCAGTAGAGCAGTAGCTAACGGTCTTCTTTACTTTAAGAATGAGGTCAGTCAAACCATCACCGTTGGCATCTAACAGTGCACTTGATTCAAAGCCTTTTGCCGTATGATTTATGCGCGGTATACCTGGACTTGCATCACTCCCTGTTGGGAACGTAAACAAACTCTCCGCAGCAGCAAAACTCCCGCCGCTCAAGTTTTTGTACCACTTAATCTGGCCTGCATCGAGAAACACGATATCCTCTAAGGCATCACCATTCACATCGGCGACCATCGCACTGCCGTTCAAACCAATCGCTGTTCGCCCTAAAGATGTTTGGGTGTATTGCACCGTGCGTGTGCTATCAATGCAAAGCTGCCCCCACGACCATCAGGCTCACAATCCCTGGTCTTTTCTTCTGACGGCTTGAAAGAGAGTACTTGCCAAGGAGAGGTGTTGCTTGCAGCGACAAGTAAGTCGCGTTGCCCGTCGCCGTCAAAATCGATAGTTTGAGCATAAGCATGTTGAGATGCACCTATGCTTGTCATTTGCGTTTCGACACCTGACGCAATAGAGCGCTTGTACCAAGTACCACTTCTGACATAAACAATATCTGCCAGCCCGTCACCGTCCATATCAAAAATATTGGCGGTTAAATTCTCACCAGAAGGAATGTTTAGATTTTTTGCAGGAAGAATGCCGGTGTAAGGCCTATAGGTCGGCGATTGTGGTGCACTGCTCCGCTCCCAATCAAACTGAATAACACTTGTGCAATCCGCTTTATTCGTTCCAACACAAGCTTGAATGCTATCGAGATAGTTAAATTCAGCCAATGACGTCGCTAGTTTATAGGTTAGGTAATACGTTTGCTCAATTTGATTATCTGTTGATAGAAAGACTTTATTGAGTAACTTTGTCTGTGATACGGCTGAGCCGTAAACTATGCCCTTTTTAGGAAAAGGGCGATCGGTATATTCAAAGCTGACCTTTTTATAGGGTAATGCACCGTTAGCATGCCCCGAGTAATCGATGCTGGATAAATACTGTTCTTCATTGTTTTTAACATAATGGAAGCTGATGTAATTGCCAACTACGTCTTCAATGGCTTTCAAGCTCCAAGAATGAATGACCTCATAGCCATTACTTAGCGCAACTTGATATGAATCATCATGGTTGTTTGTATTAGAAGTCGTAACGAAGTTTTTGCCAGCTTGCGTATACGCATCGCCAAAATAAAATATCTCACCAGCTTTGGTCTCAACCTTAAATGCACCAGGGCCACCGCCATTGGCCTGACCTACTACGGTAATGACAGAGGCATCATCAATTTCTTTTCGGTACTGAGCGCCATCGATGCCATTTTGGCCACTCACGAGCATTAAACGCTGTCCATCCAAACAGAAACCATCGGTGTCTTTTAATTGCACGCCCTGAAGGAATCCATCTTGCTCAATGGTTTTAGGGCAGCGAGTTATCGCAGATGACGCTTGCACTCCCCAACCTAAGCCTAAGTAACCGTCCCCTCCAGAGGATGAATAAGAAATCGCCACGGAGGGCTTCATTCCACCTCGTCCAGCAGAAGCATCTATAGGCAAAGAATAGGTTGCAGCTCCCATCTCATTGACACGGAAAGCGCCTGTTAATGCCACTGTTTCGGTATCTGCGAAAATAGAGAAAGTGGTGGTGAGTGTGAGGAAACATAATAGGGTTTTGAGGGGATTGGTATACATCATCAAGCTCCATTTGAAACAGCAATAACGCGTTGTAACCCCTATGAAAATCTAATGCAACATCGATTAACAATTAAGCCAGCTCTAATAACAAATAAAACCCTTGCAAAATGCAGGGTGAGCAATAAACACGCAAATAAAAAGTTACAAAATAAAATAATTAATAAACAAAATGAAAACATAATTGAAACCTATGCATGATGACTTATTATCCGCACCAACGAATGATATCAACGCCCCTCTGAAAAAGACTTAGCTAGCGGTGAAGACCTCTGCCCATCAGGTTGACTTTATACTAAAGAGTTAATAATCAACAACATGAAAATAAAAATGTCTAATGAAATACATCAAGCGTTTTAACCTGCGAGAGCAAGCTGTGTAAGAACTCAATATTTAATCCCACCAGCAGCCTGACTTAATGCGAATCCTACACTCGACTATTGCCAAATGAGCGCCTTCTATCGCCATAATGCTTAGTCTCTAACTTGGCAAAATAACTCAAACGATAGAAGGCCTTACCGAAGGTATGAGGATACTTTTCGGCATTACCATTGATGTAATAAACCGGCATATCTTCAGGGAAATACACTAAATGCCGAGTACTGAAATAATCTAACCCTAAGGCACTGGCCCAGGCCTCAACAATCTTAGTACTCAGGTTTTGACCAAACCGATTAAAATCTCCTAAATGGCTATAGGCATCATTATTAAGGAAGATAGCGATATGATAATGGTCAGTTTCTGCACAAGCTCGCTCCTTTGCCCATATATAGCGCAGAGTGCAAGGATGAACACGCTTACCTTTGCGTCCCTTGACAAACCTATCATGTCGTATTTTAGCGTTCAGAGATTTAAAGAACTTGGTTATCACCGTTGAATCATAAACTACAGGTGAATCACGAAAATTAAGCTGTGGTAAATGTAAATCAAACCGCACCATAAAGGTTCTTGGATGGTCAATAATAGCAGCCTGCATCGTCTCCAATATTATGTCTAAGTACACAGCACTTAAAGGTCTAGAGTTAACCTTTAAGCCTTGATACTGGGCATTGCTGATAACGGTAAGATTAGTGTTAGAAGTTGACATGCTGCGATTCCATATTGGTTATTGTTCATAACCTAAATGGTCCGTGTAAACTTTAACTTTGAAGTTACTAATTAAACGTTAATCACCTGAGGAGGTATCTTCTCAGTGTTAGATGGATAGCCATGTGTAGAGTCAACTCAGGTGTAGTAAATGTAACCAATAATGGAAGATAGTAATAACAAACAGACAAACCATCTCCCTTGAGGGCATGTGAACTATAGGAAGAATTAATACATGACCCTAGTCTATCTCAGTGTTTTCTAGTTCCATTTCACTCGAAGATTAAATCACAGTAAAAGCCTTACCCGTGATGTTGTCGAATCCAAATAGATGACCATTCGAATGGCTTTATCACCCTACAAGCAAAATCTAGCCGCTATGGGAATACCTCAATTTTTTCAACTTGCACAACACAAGGGTGCTTTAACTTAGCATCAGTGGTGAGGATTTTTTCACCATAAACAGCACAGTTTTTAAGTTGTTTACTAGACGTTACACATAGTGTCAATGCAGTGAATACAAGACCCTGCTCTTGGCGGGAATTGTTATCTTCTTGTTCAAACAGAGATCTCCCCTCATCTTTAATCTTAGATTGATCTTCTGACTCCCAAAAAATTGCACGCATCTGCTGCTTTGGTATATGCCACAGTAGATTGATAGCCCCTCCAGAAATGCTACGAAATCTATTAAGTTGCTTACCAAGCAGAGTAATTTTATCCGCGATTTCACGGCTCATCATTTCAAATGTGAACTCTCTTAGTAGTGAAAGATCACTACTAGACTTACTTATGTCATCGCTGTCAGAAGTAGTTGAAGCGAACATGGCCAGATTAAAACCCTTGTCTAATTCAGATCGTACTCGTTGTTCCAAACCTTTATAATTACATATATCGGCAGTAGTTAACTCTTGTGATAGCGAACAGACTGTTAACATACAAAAGTGGTGTGTATACGCATAGAGCTTCTTATTAGTAAAAATTTTCGATAAATTAAAATACTGCTCATCAGTAAGCTCCGAATTTTGAGGTGCAAACTTTCGCAAGGCACGGAACTTCCTAGAGCGGCGTTGATATATGGAAAACTTATTTAAGAAATCAAACTGTCTAAAGAAGCCAAATGGTAACGACACACCTAATCGCACTGATTGCCCGATATAAGTTTTAGTGCGCATCTGAAAAATTGCAGGTAAGCGAGTGAATAAATCAGTACGACTAACCTCCCTAGCAAGCATACAAACACCGTCTGTGCGTTTTATCGCTTGGATGCTTAGCTTAAATTCTTTATCCGACATACCTAACATTTTTTTTAGTTCTGTCTCGCTGTACCCGACGACATACCCAAACCTATCGGCTAATAAGACCAAAGCAGCCCAAAGCAATCTAAACTCTTGTCGTGGTAACGTAGTGTTCTTATCAAGAAGTGCATGAATAAATTCATTTTTGAATAGACACTCACCAATTAATTCACTCCATCCGCGCCAAGCTGCACCAGTTAAAAAATACTCAAATCGAGGACCTAACACACCACCTCGCTTCAGATAACGATTAGGATATTTATCCACATAGCCTTCCTGAACTAGATATATCAGTGCACTCTTTACCCGCCTTTCAGTTAACCCGAAAGTCTGAGCCAATTGTTTAGGTTCCATTGGAGCGAGTAAAGGGTCAATGTTATACGCCTTTTTCGAAAATTCGATTGATGCAGCCCACCGGAGAAGTAGTAACTTTGCATCAGAAGTAGCATTTTTCATTGAGTGCAGTAAGTTCAATTAAGTATCCTAAAAATCAGCTTTAAAGCCTTTAAAATTACCATAATGGCGGTACGCACAACAGTATTGCACACATGTTACATTACATGTAATATGAAAAATCAAAAATTACTGATGAGGTATTACCAATGAGTGACCTAAATGCCAGAGCCGCAGCAGAGCTATTTGAATTTATTGAAGTTAATAGCACATTCAACCTCGTTTGGGAAATTGCATATTTAAAAAGAAATGAGATTAGGTTTAATCCGCCCGAAACTACAGTAAACGCAAACGATTTTATAATATTGTTAGGATACGAATTAGTACGCCAAGGCTATAGCCTTTCAAAAGCAAAAGAACTTGCTCGAAAAATGAGAAACGCATGGCGCGTCAAAAATTGCCGTAAAAACAACGAAACAGTATCGCTTTCGATTAGCATCGAACGGTCAGTATCAGAGCGGTTAACGCAGATGTGCAAAGGAGAAAAAAAGGCTGAGATTATATCGAAGCTGATAAATGGCAACTACCAAAGTTACATAGCCGAAAAGCGTGAATTAGCAAAGCAGAAGGCAGAACAAAAAGAGCGTTTAATGATGCAAAAAGAAAAGCATAAATTTAACCGAATAATGACACCTTCTCGTGCATGTAATCATCAGTCTCCATGTGCAGAACTTGCAAAACAATTGAATATTAACAAAGAACTTACAGACGGAATCTCGAAGCTTCACGAATTGACGAACAAAAAAAATGAACAAAGTAAATAACCGTCATTACAGTTACATCGAGCATAATCATTACTAGTTGAATAAATGTCCTAGCACTCGACTTTAGTAACACCAAACGTAACACCAACTAAAATCAAATTACTAAAAACATAACAATATCAAAAAACTAAACTACCAATTCAGATGACGCCGCCCCACCAATTTTACCAGAAGGGCTTAACCGCAAGGTTAAGCCCTTTTTGTTTGAACCTTCAGGCTATTACCCATTTCGAGCTATTGATTAAAATGCGGCGGCGGGAACTGAACTGGCGTCGATAAATGAATTATGTCACCACTTGATCTAATCTCTATTAGATTCAGCCATTCAGACGCCGCACCTAAAAACCTACCTTTTCCCCTTTCCACCCAAAGCCCGTTTCTTCGCTCTTTGCTTCTGAGCCGCTTTGCCGTTACGTCTAGGTTCGGTATCCATCTTATTAAAGTCGGGTTCAAAGCCAAGTAACCATTGTTGTGGTAGACGCTTGTCGAGCACAACTTCAACTTCTTCCAATAATAGGGCGTCCTCTTGACTAAAGAGGGTGATAGCAAGCCCTGCACTACCCGCTCGACCTGTGCGACCAATACGATGAATATAATCTTCAGCAATAAAGGGTAGCTCAAAGTTGATCACATATTTAAGCTCGACGATATCTAGGCCTCTGGCGGCGACATCCGTTGCCACTAGCACTTGGATCTTACCTTGTTTAAATTCCTGCAAAACCTTCTCGCGCGCGCCTTGGGACAAGTCACCGTGAAACGCCTGAGTGCTAATATCGGCTTTATTGAGTTGCTGAACCAGTTTATCGACGCCTTGCTTAGTGCGACTAAAAATCAGCACTTGATGCCAGTTTTTACTGCGCACCAGATGGCTGACGAGTTCGGTTTTACGGTCGGCGTCGACGGCATAAACCACTTGTTCAATTTCGGCAGCGGTTGTATTGCGCTTGGCAACTTCAATCAACTTAGGATCGCGCAGTAAAGTTTTACTTAAGCTGAAGATAGCGGCATCTAAAGTGGCAGAAAATAACAGGGTTTGTCTGTCACTCGGCACTTGCTTGAGCACGGCTTGAATTTCATCCATAAACCCCATGTCGAGCATGCGGTCGGCTTCATCAAAAACAAGCACACTCAATTGCTTAAGATTTAATGCACCTTGCCTAAGGTGGTCGAGTAAGCGACCCGGTGTTGCGATTAACACATCAATCCCTGCATTAAACACGGCAACCTGCGCATCGATACTCACGCCGCCGTAGGCGATACCGATACGAATATCAGTCCCTTTAGCGTACTTAACAAAACTCTGCTGTACCTGCACCGCCAGTTCACGTGTCGGCACTAAGACTAATGCGCGTACGGGTCTCACAGTTATTAATTCTTGCGAAGGGCTGAGTGTCATCAAATGATGCAAGATAGGCAAGGCGAACGCAGCGGTTTTGCCTGTACCCGTTTGGGCGCCAGCCATCACATCCCGATTAGCTAAGATGGCAGGGATCGCTTCTAACTGGATTGGCGTTGGCGATTCATAGCCAAGAACCGCTAAGGTATTCACTAACGTGGAGTTTAAGGATAAGGCACTAAAAGACATTGCGGTTAACCACTGAAAATAATGGCTAGAATTTTAGCAGACACAAACCCAAGCGACTAGCGGCATAGCGCTAGTCCTATTGATATATGCAAACTTGTTTTACGATAAAAATGCGTCGAGATCTGCAGCTAGTTGCGGACGACTAAAAAGGTAACCTTGGGCTTGATCGCACTGGTTTTGTTGCAGGAAATCAGCTTGCTCTTTAGTTTCAACCCCTTCGGCGATAATTTCCAGCTTCAACGCATGTCCAAGCGCAATCACAGCCTTAGCGATAGCGGTATTGTTGGTATCGAAGGGAATGTCCCGCACAAAAGATTGATCAATTTTCAATTTATGAATAGGCAGTTTTTTCAAATAGTTGAGCGATGAATAGCCAGTACCAAAATCATCAACCGATAATTCGATACCCAGATCGCCAAGTCGCTTTAAGTCACGGATAGCAAGATCAGGATTCTGCATCATCACACTTTCGGTCACTTCAAGCTCTAAATGCTTGGCGGGCAAACCCGTTTCAGCTAAGACACGTTTCACATCATCCACAAAAGAGCTGCGCTGTAACTGTTGTCCTGCCACGTTCACGGCAATACGGCCAAAATGTTTGCCTTCACTAAGCCAACGCATTCCCTGACGGCAAGCGGTTTCTAACACCCATAAACCTATCTCATGGATAAGACCAATTTTTTCTGCCACAGGTATAAATACCGCGGGCGAAATCAAACCCAGTTGAGGATCGTGCCAACGCAGTAGCGCTTCAAATCCAACGGTTTGTCGAGTCACTAAATCGAGTTTTGGCTGGTACATTAAGTACAAAGCATTTTGCTCAATCGCGCCATAGAGGGCACTTTGCAGCTTAAGATGCTCAAAAGATTGTTGAGTTAAGGACTCAGTATAAAAAGCATAATTATTGCGGCCATCATTTTTGGCACGATACATGGCCGCATCGGCGTTACGCAGTAAAGTGTCCGCATCGGTTCCATCATTTGGATACAAAGAAACGCCCATACTCGCCGTTAAACGTAAGTGGTCGCCCGTGCTCACAATAAAAGGTTGCTCAAACACTTGGCGCAATTGATTTATGGCAACTGCGGCATCGGCACTATTGTCGATCCCTGAAATCAATGCCACAAACTCATCGCCACCAATCCGTGATAACACATCCTGATCGCCTACTTGGCTGCGTAAACGCTTGGCAAGCTCAACTAACATTTCATCGCCTATACTGTGGCCAAAACTGTCGTTGATATGCTTGAACAGATCGACATCAATCATCACAGTCGCTAATTGCAAATTCAGCCGCTTAGCTTGTCGCACTTCTTGCTTAAGCTGCATCATGAACTTCATGCGATTGGGCAAATGCGTTAGCGGGTCAAAATACGCTAAGTGCGTGAGTTGCGCTTCATTCTCTTTCTGGGCTGAAATATCGGCAAACACAGCGACAAAATAACGCACATCTCCAACGTCATCATAAATAGTGCTTATGGTGATATTTTGCGGAAAAATCGTGCCGTTCTTGCGCCGATTCCAAATTTCGCCATTCCATTTACCTTGAGTAAACAAGGTATTCCAGAGTTTATCGAAAAAATCTTTATCATGCCGACCCGAACTAAAAATCCGAGGATTCTGGCCGAGTAACTCTTCCCTCACATAACCTGTGATCTCAAAAAATGCACCGTTAACGTCGGTAATATTGCCATGCCGATCGGTCACAACGACACCTTCAACCGAGTTTTTAAACACATTGGTCGCCAGTGTCAGCTGTTCTTCAACTGCTTTATGCTTGGAGATGTTGCGAGTCATACCGATAACGCCCACGAGCTCCCCCTTGGCATTGAGTGTTGGGAGTTTTAGCGTTTCTAACCAAAGATGATTTTTAGCTTCACTGCCATCTAAACACTCAGCGACAATGATAGGCGTACCAGACTCGATAGCGAGCCTATCACCCTCTAGAAAAATCTCTGCAATATCAGCACCAAAGAGTTCAACATCGGATTTACCAACAATCTCACTGCGGGGCATTTCCCACGCATTCTCAACACTACGATTGCAAAGAGTGTAAATGCCTGCGGCATTTTTCATCCAAATATGTTCGTCAAAACTATCGATAAAAGTTTGTAAATCGACCGTATCGACACGACTCGGTGAACCTCGGCTTAATGTTTCAGCCGCATTATGTTGGCTCAATATCTCGCCTAACTGGTATTGAATGCTATCGCTGATAAGCTTAGCGAGTTGTAGCGTTTTTGAATCTACGCCGTGAGCCTTGTTATGATAGAAGCATAAAAAGCCAAAATTAGCCCCAGATGGCCAAGCGAGAGACAAACAAATCACGCTGCCGATTGCGCTACAAGTGTGCCAATCTGAGTGCTGCAGAGTATCCATAATTAACAGAGGCTCACGTACCTGCTCAGTTAGCTGTGATACAGATAATGCAGCCGTGATTTGATGACTGCCTAATCGCGGCAATGCTGAAATCGGCTCGCTCAAGCTGTACAACTTAGCATTGCTTAGCGGGGAAATAGTAGGTTTATCAATTATATCAAAGGGATTAGGAACGATTTCGGATGGTGTGACCATTGACGGCATCGCAACGGACTGGCTTATAGCAGGCTGGGGGTTAGCCAAATGATTGCCACTTAGGTGGCTGAGTATTGCCTGTATTTCACTTTCAGCCGCAGAGTCTGAACTTAACATGCTGCTAAGTTCACCCGCAGCATTCCATGCTAATAACATTGCTTTACTGCTTGATATCTCAGCGACTAAATTTAAGTCACTCAACCAGTTATCCAGCTGTTGCTGCGTAATAGGTACATCTATCATCATCTTGCCAACTCAGATCTCGTTACTGCTCAATCGGCCTATGGCGAGAATACCGTAAGACCTTAAACACATGCCCAATATTGCTACAGAGGGAAAACGTTAACCAAGCAGTAAAATCTCATAAAATTTTACGTTTAACATCAAATCAATACATCTCAATTGGCACTAAGGTTGGATCTAAAACTTACTCCATCATATCCACCTTTTAGGGTGGTAGAGGTCAAACCATCAAAATTCACACTAACTTACTCACACCCAGCAGACTGCTTGCACGGGTAAATCCAACTAACATTGCATTTGCTACTTTAGCACAAAATTTTAGTGTCAGTATCGCGATAAGTTTATTGAGTAACAATTAGTTAGACTTAATCAATTAAGTCTTCCCCCGATAATTCAGCACTTTCTTAGCGAGAGAAAACCATCCCTAAAGACATATATCAGCAATAACAGGGTTTTGATTGACAAAAATGCTATCTTATTGTCTACAATGGAAATAATAAGGCTGAAAAACCAAGGATATTTATGCCCACTGACGTCGTATCAAGCCAAGCTACCCTGCTCAACAGTAAACAATTATATCGCATTTGCGAACTCGACCAATTAAGCACAGATTGCCAATCGACAGCAGAACTCACACCTCTCAATGATATTGTCGGCCAAGAACGCGCCCAGCAAGCGGTAGAGTTTGCAATGGGAATTAAAGAAAAGGGTTACAACATCTACGCCATAGGTCAGAACGGCCTCGGCAAACGGACCATGATGCTGCGTTACCTAAGCCGTCACGAGCCAAACGACCATACCCTGTACGATTGGTGCTATGTGGTTAATTTCGATGATACCCGTTGCCCTAAAGTACTGAAACTGAGCGCAGGGACTGGGCTTGAATTTAAAAAAGCCGTCGAAAAGTTGATGCTTAAACTTGTCAAAGCTATGCCTTTAGCCTTTGATAATGAAATGTATTATGCCCGCACCGAAAAGCTCAAAAGCCAATTATCACAGAAGCAAGAAGTCGCACTCACTGAATTAACCGAAGAAGCGAAACAAAAAGGCATCAGCCTCAGTTTAACCATGCAGGGCGACTATCAAATGGTAGCGCTCAATGGTGAAGAACCCCATGACGAAGCTTCATTCGAAGCATTGACTGAGACTGAACGTAGTCAATTTGAAAGTAATATCAATGGCCTAGAGGTTAAACTACGCGGTATTATTCGCCAAATCACTGAATGGGAAGAAGAATTCAGCGACAAGCAGCAAGAGCACGACGAACAAGTCGCCAAAGAAGTATTAATCCATTTTATTAAGCCACTCAAAGATAAGTTCAAGCACCAGCCCGAAGCGCGGACTTTCTTAACCGGTATGCAGGCGGATATCTTAGACAATTTAGATATCTTTTTAGAAGAAAGTGAAGAACAACTGGGCCTAGCCTACGCTTCCCTTGAAAAGAAAATGCCCCGCCGCTACCAAGTTAACGTTTTGGTCGCTCAAGGGACTCAAAAATTCCCTATTGTCGTAGAAGAAAGCCCAAGTTATCACAGCCTATTTGGCTATGTGGAAAATGCCACCTTCAGGGGGACAGTGTTCACCGACTTCTCACTTATCCGCTCCGGCAGTCTGCACAAAGCTAACGGCGGCGTGTTATTAATGGATGCCGTTAAAGTATTAGAGCGCCCTTACGTGTGGGACGGACTAAAACGCGCCCTGCGTTCACGCAAACTCGATTTAAGTTCACTCGAACGGGAAGTGTCACTGTCGGGCACGATTTCATTGGCGCCTGAGCCTATCCCCTTAGATGTGAAAATTATTCTGTTTGGCGATCATGAAACTTATCAGCTATTACAGCACTATGATCCTGACTTCAGTGAGTTATTCCGCGTTACCGCCGATTTTGAAGATGTGATGGACAGAACCTCAACTTCTGAGGCGCACTATGCCCGCTTTATTTCGAGCATAGTTCACGACAACAACATGCTACATTGCGACCGTGCGGCTATAGCACGCATCATCGAATACAGCTCGCGGGAAGCCGAAGACCAACAAAAACTGTCGCTACACTCGGCGAATATTGCCAACTTACTGCGGGAATCAAACTACTGCGCTAAATCTTCGGGCAGTCAGCAAATTTTAGTGCCGCACGTTGAGCAAGCACTGCGAAATCAAGAGCAAAGAGTCTCGCGTCTGCACGACAACATAATGCAAAGCTTTACCAACGGCACGACCTTGATTAGCACTCAGGGCAAAGTGGTTGGGCAAATCAATGCCTTATCCGTAATCTCGACCTCAGATCATCAGTTTGGTATGCCTAATCGCATCACAGCAACCACTGCGTTTGGTAAGGGTGAAGTGATGGATATCGAGCACAGAGTCAAACTTGGGGGCCGCATCCATTCTAAGGGCGTGTTGATCTTAACCGCTTATTTAGCCTCAGTTTTAGGTAAGACGGCGCAAATCCCGCTCACCACTTACCTCACCTTTGAGCAATCATACAGCGGTGTGGACGGTGACAGCGCGTCAATGGCCGAATGCTGCGCCATTATCTCGGCTATTAGCGAGCAAGCAATTAGGCAAGATATTGCCATCACAGGTTCGATGAACCAGTTTGGTGAGGCTCAGCCCATTGGCGGCGTGAATGAAAAAATTGAAGGCTTCTTCGATGTCTGCAAAATAAAAGGCCGTACGCCGGAACAAGGGGTGATTATTCCTGCCTCGAACATGGCTAACCTTATGCTGCGCAAAGACATTGTCGATGCAGTGGCACAGGGGGAATTCCATATTTGGGCTATTACCCATGTGACTCAAGCAATGGAATTACTGCTCGGTAAAACCGCAGGAAGTTTGCCGCAAACGGCCGCACCTAGCCAAGGGCAATATTCTCCCGAGAGCATTTTTGGCATCGCTCAGCAAAAGCTCACCGCACTCAGATCCTTAGTTAAAACGGATTAAATAAAAGGCACGAGATAAAATAAACAAAAAGGGTTAGCCAATGCTAACCCTTTCTTTATAAAGCTATTAAGCGAAACTACACTAAGCTTGTAAGCATTTCATCGCTGTAAGGAACAAGTTCAACGCCATCACGCACGCGAGCAACATAGTCAGGATTGGCAATGAATGGGCGACCGATAGCAATCAAATCAAACTTATTCGCCGCAATCGCTTCACTGGCGGTTTCAGCGCTGTAGCTTCCAACTCCCACTAAGGTTTTGCCATAGTGTGCGCGCACATAGCTTGAAGCTCTGCCACCAAGATAATCGAATTCCATGCTGTCATCGAAAATCCCAATATGCACAAAAGCGATATCGCGGGATTCCAGCTCAGGCAAGAAGTAATCGAATACTTCGCGGTCACGACTATCTGCCGCCATATTGAAATAAGCTCCTGGAGAAATCCGTAAACCGGTTCTGTCTTTGCCGATACGAGCCACAACAGCATCGACAACCTCAAGCGCAAAACGGGACATATTGGCTGGAGTGCCACCGTATTCATCGGTGCGGCGATTGCTGTCATGGTGTAAGAAAGTGTCAATCAAATAACCATTTGCACCGTGGATTTCGACGCCATCGAACCCAGCTTCAATGGCATTTTCCGCCGCTTTGGCGTAATCACGCACTAGGCCTTGAATATCCTCAAGTGTGGCAGGTTTTGGCGTGACATAAGTCAGTTCGCGCATTCTTGGCACGCTGCCTTCAATCTTCTGCGCTGATGCCGCAAGCACATCACCACCACCGAAAAAGTGTGGATGAGCAACACGGCCCGTATGCCATAACTGCACAAAAATCTTACCGCCATTGGCATGTACCGCATCGGTCACTTTACGCCAGCCAGCAATTTGCGCTTGAGTAAAAATACCAGGGGTATTTGGATAACCTTGGGCATCGGGACGAATAATCGTCGCCTCTGTGATGATCAAACCCGCTTCGGCGCGGCGTGCATAATAGGCAACCATATCATCGGTCGGCACTAAATCGGCATCCGCCATACAACGGGTTAAAGGTGCCATTAAGATACGATTATTTAAGGTAATAGTGTCATTAAGTGAGTAGGTATCGAACAGATTTACCAATGAATTTGGCGTGGTTTGTGTGGTCATTTTCTCAGTCCCATTCTTGAATATGCATTCAAGATATTATTATTTGAACGATCATTCAAGTTCATTTTTGAATGTTTGTTCAAATTTAGGTAGAATCTGGCCTAAGCGTTTCTATACAAGTGAATTAAATTCGATGCGTAATGCAGAGTTCGACCGAGAACAGGTACTTCGCGGCGCTATGGCCGCCTTCATGCACAAGGGTTACACCAAAACGAGCATGCAAGATCTTACTCAAGCCACGGGATTACATCCGGGGTCGATTTACTGCGCCTTCACTAATAAACGCGGGTTATTAATCGCGGCCATTGAGCAATATCAACTCGACAGAAACGAGCAATTCAACAATCTATTCGGCAATGGCGAGAATGTGCTGACTAATTTGAAAACCTACTTAGATCATCTCGTTATTGAATGTCTGAGTTGCGATAGCGCCCAAGCTTGCTTACTGACAAAAGCGTTAAATGAAATTGCAGAGCAAGATGTTGAGATCCGGGACATCATCAATCAGTATCTACAATCTTGGCAGCAAGCACTCACACTACAATTTGCCACCGCAACGTTACAAGGACTCCTCCAAGGCAATCGCAGCAGCGAGCAAAGAGCCCAATATTTAATGATGGGAATTTATGGTTTAAGAACCTTCGCCCACACCCATCCTAATGCCGAAACCTTACAGTACCTTGCAGACCAATTATTGGCAGAAGTCTGCCATTAAAGTGCGTTAATTTGTGGGACAGTAAATATCTGAATGACTAACCGAATATGATTAGGCGAACAAGCGCTAACATTAATAGAAATAGATGGATTGAATAGAATTTTTGCAGAAGATGTCGGGACGATAATTTAGCAAAGCGAATTATTCGTCCCAAGAATGACGATTAGTTTAAAATGTTAACCTATATTAGCTTGAGCAAACACTCGCTCGCCTAATGAATTCAATATCTTACACTCACCTTCAAGTACAGCAATGATAGATTTTCCCTTGCGGAAACTTGCAGGTATCATCACACGCCCAGCTTCACTCACTGGCAAATTACCTAATACGGCGTTGTGCATAATTAACCCTACGGGCGCATCATAATATAAAACAGTTACAGTCGCTTGATTTGCTTGCATCACATTTAACTCACATTAAGCAGCATCTACTGCGTTATATTTACGTCGCAAGAGAGCTCCCTGTCCTTAACATTTTAAAATATCCAGAAAGATATTTTAAACATTTTAAATCAATTGCTTAAGGTCTTATTCAAATTTTATGATTTTTTATTGGATACAATACTGTCTTATACTGTACACCTTGGGCTATTTAAGCACTTCGGCAAAAAGATGCCAATCTATTTCTATTATGTTAATCAATTACCCACTATCGATCACATATAAGACACAAATAAAGATGCGTTTTTATGCATTTTTTAGAGTAAATAACCTAAATTTGAGTTATCAGTAATCTACTTAGCTTTAAATCCCACTCGAAATCCGCCCCAATGTTTACCGTTTACAAAAATGGGTACCGACAAGTCGTGCATCACTTCGCCCGTATCGCGTTTATAAGTTTGCAATAGCACAGGTTCAGTATGGGCGCCGCAACGGATCCCTGTCGGATCATTAAACAAGCGTTTGGTTCGATTGTGCACCATATCAACCTCAACTTTGCCTGTCAGTGCTTGGCTAAAGCGTTTATTATGGGTCGGAAAATAACCTTTCCTATCAACGGCTCCCGCATAAATAATTTCGCTGTGTTTTGCCAGAATGGGCTCTTGAATTGTTGGAAAATGCTGATCGGTATAACGGTCGAAAGCCGTGCTGTATTTCTGTGGCTGAGTATTGGCAATAGGTTGATATTTAGGATTAAACAAATCCGCCTCGCTAAAACTGCCACTGGCTAAACCTTGTGCTAACTTGTCACCGCACGCTTTAGCGGCAACATTCGCCAATTGCAAAACCTGCTGATCGAAGGTTTGTGTATCCCATTTAGACAGCGCTTTAAAAATACCCTCAGTGGTCAAGGATAAAGTAAAGGCCTGCTCGGATACGCTATGACTCTGTTTACCCGTCGAATTTAACGAGTCACGTATTTGAGTCACCGAGCGGCTAATGTCGTTAGTAGTGTTGTTATATTGTTTGAGTGAATCTTCCATATCACCTAAGGCATGGGCCGATTGGGTCACAGAAGCCGAAATCTCAGTGAAGTGCGCGTCTAACTCGCCCATGGCGGCGACCACATCGGCGGTTTGCGTTACGACCCTTTCCATCAGCCCAGAAGTTTTATCCGTTTCACTGCGGATTTCTAATAGCATTTTGCCAATATCTTGGGTTGCACCCGCCGTTTTACCCGCAAGGCTGCGTACTTCGTCTGCCACTACCGCAAAACCTCGCCCCTGCTCTCCCGCACGAGCCGCTTCGATGGCCGCATTTAACGCCAACAGATTAGTTTGCTCGGCAACGGAGTTAATCACCTCGGTAATTTTTTGGATTTCTTCGGCTCTTGATTTAAGCGCCTGCACTTGCTCAGCGGCAGTATCAATATCCGTACTCAGTGAACGAATGGCTGCAACACCTTTCTGAGCTTGACTTCGTCCCTGCACGCTAACGCGCTCAGCCTCTTGAGCTTGGCCTAAAATATCGGCGGCATTATCACCAAGTTGGGCCGTAGTGTGGCTCAATTGCCCTGCAGCAACCGCAATGGCACTGGCATGCTCGCCATTTGATTCAATTGATTTATTCAATAAATCAATAAAATGCGACACCTCAGCCGAACCGATAGCCATTTTGCTGGTTTGCACACTAATGTCGTGGGCGGGAATGCTTTGCTCTTGTAATGCCTTAATGTTTGCCTCATCGGTGTCGAGCTTAGCCTTAGATGCGCGCAAACACACCCACACCACTAAGCCACAGGCAAGAACGCCCAAGATCAATGCCTGCACAATACTCGGAAGATGCAGTCCCTCAAATAATAAACTCCCCAGAGTGACCAGCGTGAAACTGATGAAAATTAAAATTTTGTGCTGTATTTCCATATACTTCCCGTAACTGCGCAAGGTAAAAATGAAAGGGAAATGCTAAGAGTCGAATCATTAGCCTTCGTTCAGCTGCTATCAATTACAGCGGCTATTGCTTACAACTGACGAGGGAGGGCTAACTATGATAGCGCTCAAGATTTATAGTTTTAGTCTATTTCTCTGAATAAGCTAGATAATTTATCTCGCTAAATAAACAAAGTAGAAGTTAGCTATCATCAACAGTCTCACGAGCGTATGGCATTAGACATTAGTATTAATCTATCGAGATATAGTCCTAGTCCATCTAAAAGCGGATCTTCCTTGAGAAAACCAACTTTGCCCTGAAATGCGTGCCCCGTCGCCTTCTAGGTAATAAATCACATAGGGACGACTGCACTTATGCCAAGAAAACTGCTAATATCGGCGCAATTTTTTTGAGCTAACGAGATCAAGATGGGCAGAGCATATCAAAACAAGAAAGAATCCATGGCGAAAACAGCCGGTCAAAAAACCCGCATTTATTCACGCTACGGTAAAGAGATTTACGTTGTCGCTAAGCAAGGCGGCGTTGAGCCCGATGGAAACTTATCACTGCGTCGCTTAATTGAACGCGCTAAGAAAGACCAAGTGCCTGCGCATGTTATTGAACGCGCAATTGAAAAAGCCAAAGGCGGCGGTGGTGAAGATTACGATACCGCCCGTTACGAAGGTTTTGGTCCTGGCAACTGCATGGTCATTGTTGACTGCTTAACCGATAACGTAAAACGTACCTTCACCGAAGTGCGTCAAGCCTTCGTGAAAAACGATGCCAAACTCGGCGGCCCAGGTACAGTTGGCCACATGTTTGATCATCAAGCCGTGTTCGTGTTTGCGGGTGATGACGAAGATGCGATTTTAGAACTGCTGATGATGGCTGACGTTGATGTAAGCGATGTTGAGCTGGAAGATGGCTTAATCACAGTTTACGCGCCGCACACTGAATACTTTAAAGTCAAAACTGCGCTGACCGAAGCGATGCCAGATGTTAACTTTGAATTTGACAATATCACCTTCGTACCGCAGGACATGACTAAAGTTGAAGGTGAAGATGTCGTTATGTTTGAAAAGTTTATTGCCGCACTTGAAGATTGTGACGACGTACAAAACGTCTATCACAATGCGGAAATTGATGACTAAACGTTTCTTTCGCCTGAAACAAAAACGCAGCTAAGAGCTGCGTTTTTTATTTATAGATCAAAACATTAAGCTTCAATAAAGCAACCATGGAACCCTAGTGGCAATACTCTGTTCATTTGAGCCGAAGCGATGGGGCCCGCACTGATATCACTGGCACGAAACAAAGACAAACCAGACTGTGCATTATGGTAATCGAGCCAAGTCATCAGTAAATAGGCTTCGTGCTGCTCAGTGGCGGGGATATAGAGCGGCTCTTCGGCAATTTTGCCTTTGCCAAGATAAAACTCGCTATAGCTCGCGTCGCCAAGTGTATCCGCACTGTGCTTGCTGCTGTCTTTTGTATTATGAATACAATACAGAGTGTTACTTAGCCCTGATTCAGATTCGGCTTCTGCTTCATATTTAAAGTTAGAGCTGGAGCCAGAGTTAACACCTGAATCTGATCTTGCTCCAACGCCAAATAACGGAGCAAACGCCGAAGCCCCGCCTGTTTTCTCTGCAAACGTTTTTTCACCGCTAGTTTGTTTTTTACCCATAATGTGCTGCGAAAACTGGGGAAACTCCATCATCACGCCGCTGCGGTTAATACGTGCAGAGGAAGACAAGGTCTCCGCAAACTGCGCTTTGCTAGTTGCTGTAAGTGCTACTGTGAGCGGTACTGTGATAGTCACTAACTCTGCATGGGGTGTCTTAGTTTTACGCTCCCCCGTCAGTAACCCCTTCATCCCTTGGGTTAAAATAGCTGAATTGGGATAGAGGCAAAGCTGCACCGAAAGTTCGTCATTCTTCTCAATGGCTTGACCAAAGTGAAACACAAACCCCGCAGGCAACGGGTGTAACTGGCGCGCTTTAAAGTCGGCTTTGTCGATAACCAGTAATTGCGATGGCAATTCGGGGCGCCATTTAAAGGCATCAATATAGGTTTCGCCCTCTTCATACACGCAAGATGAAATGTAAAACACCAGCTTATTCTCACTCTGCGCGAAGGCATGTAAATAGCTAGCTTGAGGTAATTCAATCACTTCCATTCTGGCAATGCTGTCATCGGCTGCCACTTGATACACAAGTAATTGCTTCTCACCACCGACATACCAGACGCCAAAATTCCATAGTCCACCTTGTCCGTCATCGAGTGGGTGAGCAGAAAAGGGCAAGCCCTTAAATTTGTCACCAAAGCTTTTCACGCCAAGCGTGGTTAAGGTCTGAGCATCAAGTCGATAGGGTGAACCCGCCTCCCATAAAGCGAGCAACTCGCCGTGGCGCGGCAATAAACTAGTATTGGCCACATTCAAATCGTCGTTATTTCGAATAGGTAAAGCATTGGGGATCACTGTGCCTGCAGTCGTGTACTTAAACGCGCCAGCGGCCTCTTCCACTTTAAACTTCTTTGTTTGGATAAACTTAGCCTGATGCTGAATTTGCCTATTGCTCACACTAAACTGCTGCACCATGCCATCGCCATCGAACCAATGCTGATATGCCTTACCTGCCCGAGACATTTTCGCTGGCCCATTACGATATAGATTGCCGCTCAACTGCGCTGGCCACTCGCCTGAAACCTGCATAGTCAGTGGCTGATAGTCAGCTTCAGCACCACTAAATCCAATCGCCCATGGCTCACGTGCGACCGTTTGTGCGTTATCCAGCGCCAGCAATTTATCCACTGAACTGGCCCAAACTGCACTCGTCATGAGGGCGGCTGAGCCTGCTAGAAATTGACGTCTATCCATGGTGCAGCGCCCCTCTTAGCGAATGTGTATAGTGATTTGCGCATCGGCCTGCAAACTAAAGCTGGCGTCTTTAAAGCTCGCAGGTCCAAAACTGCCGGCGTTATTGCTAAAACCATAGCCTTCACTCGGCACACCTAACATATTGGTATCTAAGCTGTGGTTGCCATTTTCATCGTGAAAGACCTTGACCGCATATTGGCCATCAGCGAGATCGCTAAATACCAGCCTATGCTCTGTCTTAGTGACGGGTTTTATCATAGACGCACTAGGATTGTGGCCTGCGGCGTAATCCTCGGCATTGGCGTAAAGCTCCACCATCAAGGCGCCGGTTTGTACTTGAATATTATCGATATCCACAGTCAGGGTATGTGCCTGGCTCTCAGCCGACATGCTTCCTGCCGACACACTTCCTGCCGACAAGAGCGAGCAAGCTAAGCCTGCGCCCCAAATCGCTGATAACGTCCTTTTGGTCATATTTGCTTGGCGAATCTGAGTTGTCATAGCCGAGTTCACGTGTTTCATGTCTTACTCCTGTTATTTGCGCTGATAAGTAACTGCGATGGAGTTAGCTTAAAAAATCGCAGGACGAAAAACAGGTGCCAAAAGTCATGAAACAAAATGATAACAACATGACTTTTGGCATAGTGACATCTGGCGGTGATACCTTAGAATGGTCGGCAGAATTGGATTAAGGAATCGTCATTCGTGCTAGAAAATCGATTAGCGAAAGAAGAAAACATGTTGATTGCTGCAGGAGTGCTCACTTGGGCATTAGTCGCTTGGGTTGGGATAAACCAAGCCGCATTGCATACATGGCAAGGCATGCTCAATGCAACGCTTTATGGGCTGTATTTAGTGCAATTTATACTGATAGCTACCGATAAAGTTGCGCATAATAATATTCAACTTCGCCGCATAACCACGCTAGTGATGCCGTTGACCGTGATGAGCTTAATGCTCACAGCAAACAACGCATTGCTGCCTATCCTCTTCGTCATTTGGGCGTCACTGTTGCCTGAGTTTTTTAGTCGTCGCCAAGCCATTTCACAGCTAGTGTTGGTCAATGTTGTTTATTACCTACTGCAGCAATGGCAATTGCATGAACAAAGCAATGTGTTCAATATTTTGATTTATCTTGGTTTTCAATTCTTTGCCTACAGCAGTAGCCAAGCAAGGCTTTCTGAACGTAAATCACGTTTGATACAAGAACAGCTAAACCAACAGCTTATTGCCACTCGCGCCCTGCTGAGCCAAGCCAGCGAACAGCAAGAAAGATTAAGGATCTCCCGCGATTTACACGACATTCTTGGCCACCAGCTCACAGCACTCTCTCTGCAATTAGAAGTACTGAGCCATAAAGCGCCCGAGGAGCTCAAACCTCAAGTTAACCAAAGTAAATCCTTAGCTAAAGAGTTACTTGAAAGTATTCGCGCCGTCGTCAGGGCTCAAAGAGTGCAAGTGGGATTGGATTTAGTCCCACCTTTAGAGGCACTGATGACCCGCTTACCCAACGTGACTCTTAACTGCAAAGGGATGAAGCCACTGCAATCAGCCGAACTGACTCAGGCGCTACTGTTAGTGCTGCAGGAAGGCATCAGCAACGCCGTTCGTCACGGCAAGGCGAATCAACTGCAATTGAGCATGCAAGACTCCCAAAGCGCACTGGTATTGCAACTAAGCGACAACGGCGTGGGGCTAACACGGGGAGCCGCGCGAAACACATCAGTTAAAAGCGGCACAGGGCTAAACGGTACAGGACCGTTCGGTACAGGACAGTTCGGTACAGGGCAGTTCGGTACTGGGCTCGGCGGCATGCAGGAAAGGCTACAACCCTTTAATGGCACCTTGGAGTTAAGGGCAAATGACTCGGCGTCCGGTTGCCAACTCACCCTCACACTCCCTGCACTCGCTTAACTTTTTATTAAAAACGCTTTGGGATCACTATGGATACGCAAAACAACATCATCAGTGTCGGTTTAGTGGAAGATCAGCAATTGGTTCGCCAAGGGATCGCCAGCCTGCTCGCTATTTCCGACAACATTCGCGTGTTATGGCAAGCCGAAGACGGTCAAGATGCACTCAAAAAGCTTGCCAGCAATCCCGTCGATGTGCTGCTCAGTGATATCCGTATGCCAAATCTTGATGGTATCGCCATGCTCAAACAGATACGGCAAAGTGCCAATCGCTTACCTGTCATCATGTTAACCACCTTCGACGACAGTGAGTTATTCCTCAATAGTTTACAGGCGGGAGCCAACGGCTTTTTGCTCAAGGACGTGTCACTCGACAAGTTACTGCACGCCATCGAAACCGTCGCCAAAGGCGGCTACTTGATAGAGCCTTCGGTGCTCAAACAGATGAGTGAGCCTAAACCTGCACCTAGCATTGGGGTAACTAGAAATGAATTATTGTCGGAACGGGAGCGGGAAATTCTCAGTTTTATGGCAGGCGGCTTCTCCAATAAAGAAATCGCCAATGCGGTATTTTTAGCCGAGGGCACAGTGAAGAATCATGTCTCTAACATACTCACTAAACTCGATTGCCGAGACCGTACCCAAGCTGTGCTCAAGGGATTGCAACTGGCATTGATTTAACCCATTAGCATTAAACCAAACCCTATTGCCAACAAAAAGGGCCATTTAAGGCCCTTTTTGTGCTCATCTAAAGCGATGAGTTATGGCTAAAACCTAACGAAGATCCATCTCTTGGATAATTTCATGGGCAATAGCGGGCGTTGTACAGCTCGGGGTTTCATGCAAATCCGCTTTTAACTGACCTTTACGGTGCTTAAGTGCTGCATCTAATTTTTTCGATGCGGCTTTGATTGCTGGGTACATAACCTCATCGGTACCTGAAGCAGAAATACGGCTTCCTTCATAATTCGTACGAAGCTCAACCTGATACTCGCCATGCTCTTTCGCAATAATAATGTCCAGTGCGATCAGAGAGGGGAAATGGGTGGCGATTTTTGCAAATTTTTCGTTAACATCTTCTCTAATAGAATCAGTAACATCGACGTGGTGACCAGAAATATTTATTTTCATAGGTTGTCCCTTTTAGTGTCATTACTTTTATTTTTGCTTCACTAATAGAGCTTGGGGCATGCAGGATAAAACACAAGGGTTATTGGCAAATATTTCGGTCAACTCAGGTATTAGCATCTCCTAAATGTGACCTCCATCAAGAAGTCAAAAATAAAACAGCGAGAAAAACATGATTAAGTGATTGATTTATAAACAGGCATTAATAATAAATCAATCAGAAAATGCAATACGACATAAGGTAAATACGCTTAATATTTACGTTGCACACTCTGCTGCCAAAACTGTTGGGACAAATGATGCGTCTTGGTCGATAAACGCGACACTTGATCACCCCGCGCTGCCGCATCGAGCGTCTGCTCTAAACTCTGCTGAGCCAAGTCGCTGATCACATGGATGGCTCGGCTAATTTCTGCGGCCACCGAAGTCTGCTGCGTCATCGCCGCCGCATTATCATCACTCAAAGAATTAATTCGCGAAATAGATGAAAGCAACTCGCCAAAAGCCACACTCGCATCTTGCGCTAAGCTAACCGAACGTTTTACCTGTTCCTGCCCCGCCATCATGGTCGAGGTCGCCCTTTGAGTGCTTTCCCTAAAACGGCTAACAATTAACTCAATTTGCGAGGTGGATTGGCTAGTACGGCTCGATAACTGCCTGACCTCATCGGCCACCACGGCAAAACCACGACCACTCTCCCCAGCCCGCGCCGCTTCAATTGCCGCATTTAAGGCTAATAAGTTAGTTTGGTCGGCAATGGCACGTATGACTTCGAGCACTTGGTGAATCGCACTGCTATCTTGTTCAATAGCTTGTACAACATCGGAAAAGTGGCTCACTTGCACACTTAACTGATGTATCGCATCAATAACCGTTTCTAAACGAGAATGCCCGCGTTGAGCCGCCTCATGGCTCGACACCATTTCCGAGGCAGTACGATGAATGTTTCCCGTTACTTCAGCAAAACTGGCACTCATCTGCTCCATCGCAGTCGCAGCTTGCGTGGTTTGTTCACTCTGACTATCTGCGTGCTCCCAAGTGTTTGTAATGGTTTGTTTAAGGCTGACACTTTGTGCTTGGATCTCACTGGCAGAATCAGCCATACGGCCAACAACGCCACCAATTTCAGTGATCAAAAAACGTAGGGCGAGGTCTAATTTACCGATCTCATCTTGACGGCCGGTGTAGACGCCCGTAGCGACGGGATCGTCAATAATGTTGGTTGCCATAGACACAAGCTTTTGCAGCGGCTGCATCAGGTAATACCATGCTAGGCACGCGAGACTCATTCCCACCATCGCGGCAACTATGGGGGAATAACTGGCAATCATCGCCGTAGCCGTAATCGAAACCAACATGGCCAGCAGTATTTTACCACTGAAACCTAACCTATCTTTACGCAATACTTTAGGTTGCTTGCCCTGATTAATATCACTGTAAATACTCTCAGCGGCTTTAATCTGCTCAGGGGTGGCTTGGCGACGAACAGATTGATACTCATGAACTTTACCATCTTCATACACTGGCGCGACGTAGGCATTCACCCAATAATAGCCGCCCGTTTTGGTGCGATTTTTAACTATCCCCATCCAAGGCTTGCCCTGCTTAATTCGCTCCCAGAGGATCTTAAATGCAGCCGCAGGCATATCTTGATGGCGCACTATGTTATGTGGATTCCCTTGCAACTCAGCAACACTAAACCCACTGATCTGCGAAAAGGTCTGATTCACATATTTAATGTTTCCCTTCAGATCCGTCGTTGATAGTAAAATCGCATTATCTGACAGGTGTGTTTCACCATTTGTAGAATTTTTATGCATAGGGTTATCAGGCTAGGTCTCGGTAAAAAAGATAACGCATTCTGCCAAAACCGTCGTCTATCAAAATTGATAAAGCTCACATTGGCAGCATAAAAATTAACCTAACGCTAAACAAGCAGTAACCACTAAACACATATCAACAAATAAAAACAAACAATTGTGACAGGGCGCTCGTTACGCTACATACGTTAAACTCGTCACCTACACTCGCTAAAGCAGATCAGCTTAAGATCACAAATTCACATTCGAATCTAAATGATATCGTTTATCATTTGAATTAACTAAGTTATACTTCTCGCGGTTAGCTATCTACTGCTATAGAAATGCATTCGTCGTTAAGCCAAAAAGCTCAAGCACACTTTGCAGAATCAACAGTAGCGGATAGCCATAACAGACCCATATTGGCTCGAAATGAGAAGTGGCACTTATGTCTAATACACCCGCGTTTGAAACCTCAACGCAATCTTCTACAACTCAAATGCGCTCGATCTCGCTGATTTCGCGGGGAATTGTGCAATGGTTTAAGCAAGAGCAATCGCAGTTTGCCTTCAAAGTCTTTGCGCGTGCGAGTGCCGCTCTAGTGGCGGGTTATGTTGCGGCAGCAACCTTGGCTTGCCTGCTGACATTAGTGCTACCTATGCCGCGCTTTGAAAGCACGATAACGGCCAATATGTTAGCTTTCCTGTTTTATGCCATTGCTATTATTTATGCCTTTTGTGTGCGTAAAACCTGGCATGCGTGGCGAGATTTAGGCTTAGTGAGTTTGTTATGTTTTGGATTGATCAAGGTATGTGGGCAATAAGATGAAAGAGACATTTTTTAGAACTTTATCTTGGCTACATACCTGGGCAGGCTTGCTCGTATGTTGGGTATTATTATTGATCTTTTTTGCGGGTAGCTTGAGTTATTTTCGCCATGAGATCAGCCTTTGGAATGAACCCGAATTACACAAAGGGGTTTATCAAGACTACCGAGCCGATACCCTCGAAAACCAATTAGATAAAGGTCAAAGTTACATAGAAGCGCATTCGCCGGCAACAGCGCAGCGCTGGATGATAGGTTTTCCAACTGAACGAACCCCCTTTCAAAGCGTTAGCTGGCAACTGCCACCAGAAAAAGGTCAGCGTCGTGGCAAGACTGAAGAACATGTAGCCTTAGCAGATGGCAGCGGCATGATCTCAGAAGTGCGTGAGAGTCGCGGCGGTGATTTCTTCTATCGTCTGCACTTTGACTTGCACTATATGTCTGCTATTACAGCCCGCTATATCGTCGGCGTTTGCACTATGTTTATGCTGATCGCCCTTATCAGTGGCATAGTGATCCACAAACGGATCTTCAAAGATTTGTTCAGTTTTAGACGGGATAAAGGCGCTCGCTCTTGGCTAGACGCGCACAATGTGAGCTCTGTCATCGCCCTGCCCTACCATTTGATGATCACTTATACAGGGCTTATTACCCTAATGCTTATCTATATCCCATGGACGGTTAATACCGCCTATTCGGGTGATAACCAAACTTTTTTAAAAGAACTTAATCCCGCCAGACAAACCGAGAAAGCCGCGGGGATTAGTGCGCCACAGGTGCAACTGAGCCAATTACTACCTCAAGTGAAAGCCGCATGGGGCGATGCGCCAATTAAGCAAGTGATAGTGTCATACCCTAAAGATCAAAATAGCCAAGTGACCTTTTACCAAAACACAGGTAAAGATGTGACCGATGAAGCCAATATTTTGATATTCAACGGGGTAAATGGTGAGCTTAAATATGCCAGCCCGCACGAAGCCTCAGGAGCCTCCGCGACTTACGATACTATGATGTCGCTGCACACGGCACGTTTTGCCGCCCCGCTGCTAAGATTTTTATTCTTTTTCTGCGGTTTATTAGGCTGCGCTATGATCGCGACAGGCACTTTGATGTGGGCCATTCGTCTACGTCAAAAACAGCAAAAATTGATCGATAAAGGCGAGAAACCAAGCTTTGGATTACGTTTAGTTGAAGGGTTAAACTTCATGTTTATCTTAGGATTACCCTTAGGCACTGTAGCCTTCTTTTACGCCAATCGTCTCTTATCGACAAGTTTTGCAAGCCGCTCTGAATGGGAAGTTCACAGTTTCTTTATCGCGTTAGCGGCAATGGGAGTTTGGGCTTTCTTGGGTCGTTCACGTCGCCAGTGGCAAACCGCATTACGACTCACAGGGACTTTGTGCTGTGCGCTGCCCGTGCTCAATGCCTTCACATCACCAAGCAATATCATCGACAATATCCAATCCCATCAATGGGCTTTAGTCGGATTTGACGTGCTCGCAGTGCTACTTGGTGGCGCTATGCTATTTGCCAGTAAAAGAGTGACTTTGATTGCTAAGGCCCCCACTAAACGCCCAGCAAAAGCAAAAAATGCACGTAGAAGCGAATCCCAAACATCCCTTGCCAGCGACCTTAGTTCGTCATCTTCATTGGAGGAAGCCAAATCATGATGCCAGAATTTATTCCCCTACTTGGGATCTTAGGTTTGAGTTATCTTTCCCTCGCCCTGTTTGCCTTAGCTAAATTTGGTCACTTCAAGGATGTGTTCAATCGTCCACCAGCACAATGGCAAAGTCGTTTGCTAACCTTGTTTGCTTGGTTACTACTAGCATTTAGCTTAAGTGCCTGCGCGAGCGATCAGGGCTGGGCCTACGGGAGCATTTTGTTTATGGGAATAATTTCCCTCGCGGCAATGCTGGTCATCCTAACGTTAAGCTACAGCCCGCGCCATTTATCGATAGGAATCGTCACTGGCAGCGTGCTCACTGGCACTCTATTACTGAGTGCTGGGATCTAATGTCCAGCTAACACTGGCATGGCGATCATGGCTAAGTGAGCACCGCTAGGCTATAGTGCCCTGATGTCCTTCAGATAGGAGAAAATAATGGGCTTTAACTTAACGGTTAACTGGCAAACCTCGCCCGCCGAAGAAGGCGAATTTTGTCGAGATCACAGTATTACCTTTGGCAGCGGCCAGACGATTCAAGCCTCGTCGGCACCGGAATACAAAGGCAATGGGCAAAATGTCAATCCAGAGGAAAGCCTGTTGGCTGCATTATCCTCATGCCATATGTTGACCTTTCTAGCGATTGCGCATCTTAAGCGCTTACCTGTAACCTCTTATGTGGATAATGCCACTGCAGAGCTGGGTAAAAACGAGGCGGGCAAGTTGGCCGTGACAAAGATGGTGCTCAATCCTAAGGTCATTTTCGCTGAAGGGGTCGAAGTCAGCCAAGAAACCCTTGAGAAAATTCACGAGAAAGCACATGCAAATTGCTTTATCGCTAATAGTTTAGCAACAGATATTCAAATCAAGTTTTAGGATTTGAGCAGATCTTTATGGCCCGCTGATGGTTTTCTTAAGCGGGCTTTTTTATTGCCGCACCGTAAATTAATAGCTGTCTGAATCATTGCTATCATCGAATTATCCGCGCCACCTAACCATCCACAGAGTCTAACTTTTCACCATTATTCAGCTCAGGTCCAGCTTTTAAACAGTACGATAGAAGCCAATCTTAGCTTGGTATCATCTGTTGGAATTAAAAGATGCACATTCAACCACTGCGAAATTCCCCGTCTGTAAGCCCACAAAAAAATGTCTCCACTGCTGAATTTGCACAAGTTAACAATGCCGTTCAAACCAGCGCACCAGCGTCAACTGATACAGTAACGCTTTCTAGCGATGCAAAACAATTGGCGGCGAATACGCAAAAACCAGCAGAAATGCCAGCACTGAGGGATAACATAGAAACCTTAGTCGAATTGAAACACGCGAAGATGAAGTATCAAGTGATCGCCGACATGACCAATTTAGCGACAGGAACGAGCCAAGGGATTTCAGCACCAACGGCCTATTATCTAAGCCATAACGAAGACGCGAGAGCAATGACAGTGAATCACCTTGCCCAACAACAGCAAGTGAACACTATGCAAACCTATGCGGAAACAAGTAAAAATGGGAATAGAAGTATTAATGAATGGGCATAAAAATGGGTGTTGTCTCGGGAACCAAGAGACAACACCCTAACTTTGTACGCGGACATGCTAGCCGAGATACCTTAAATTTCGGTTAAATACTGAATTTAAATATCAATTACTTAGCTTTAATATCCTGTGCCATACCTTTTACAGGCAAAGATTGCACTTTTAAGGCTGGGATTGGCTGTTTAACCAACTCATCCTTTAAATAACTTATTGCAGTTTCAAGCTGCGCATCTTTTCCATTAAAGGTAGCAAAAGGTAAGTTATCGACTTCAATATCCGGCGTTACGCCATGGCCTTCAAGCACCCAGCGGCCATCCATTGCATACTGTGGATACTCGGCCACCCGCGCCATCCCTTTATCGGTCAACGCATTTCGCCCAGATAACCACACACCCGCACCTGCCGTTTGCTTACCAATTAAGGGCGCAATACCGAGTGCTTTAATCCCTGCGGAGAAGGTTTCGCCGTCGGAATAGGTCAGTTCATCGGTTAACACCACTAAATGACCACGGAAAGTTTGTTGCATATTGGTGTTTGGCGTGCCGTGGGTCGGTTGCCAAAACGCCCAAGCGCGGCGTAGTAACTTCTCAATAATCCAACTGTCAATATTGCCACCGCGGTTACGGCGAACATCGATAATCAAACCCTCTTTATCGTAGTTGGCATAAAACTCACGGGCGAAACTTTCAATATCACCACCGCCCATGGCATATAAGTGCAAATAACCCATCTTGCCCTGACTTGCATCCTCGACCACTGCCGCGTTATGGCTCACCCAATCTAAGTAACGTAATTGACTGTCTACCACAGCGCTAACGGGCATGACGATGGTTTTATGGGTTTGGCTACCACGCTTAAGCTGTAGTAATACTTGCTTATCCTGTTGATTGCGTAAAAGACGCGTGACGTCGGCCACATTCACTACTGGCGTGCCATTAATAGCCAACAGCATATCGCCTTCTTTAGCATCGACTTCGATACGATTTAACGGTGAAGCATTAGCCGGTAACTCAGGATCGTTACTGTAAATGTGCGCGATTTTAACGCCATCTGCAGTTTGTTGTAGGCGCGCGCCAAGGCTTGCCGCTTTAGCCGCATCGGGATCTTGAGGTATGTCACCACCGCGCACCTGTGAGTGCAAAGAATCTAACTCGCCCATCATTTGCATGAAGATGTCGTTCAGTTCGTTACGATCGGTCAGGCGGTCGAGCAAAGGCTGATACTTAGCTTTGGTCGCTTGCCAATCGAGGCCGCGCATCTTCTTGTCGAAGAAAGATTCTCGGTGCATCAACCATGCATCTTCAAACATTTGCTGCCATTCGAGCTGCGGAGAAATCGCTAGCTGCCATTGTTCCGTTTGCACTTTGGCATTATCCGTATCGCCTAATTTATCGCCGCCATCAACAATCAGGAGTGATTTTTCATTACTGTGCTTACGTAGCATCAGCTTTTTACCATCGGCAGAAACCTCATATTGGCCAATGTCCTCGGCAAAAACCTCGGCTTTGAGGCTTAATCGGTCAAATTTGATGGTCATTAAATTAGGTGCGACATCGTCACCAATAGCTTGATCTAACAGATAAAGTCTATCATCGATGACGCGCAGCTTACTGTAATTACCTGAATCGACAGGCACTTGCCATAAACGCTGGGAGATCCCTGCCCAATCGATTTTTACTGGACTCGGTTTATCCTTAGCATCGGTTTTTTCAACTTGATTCGATTCGAGTTCATTGGGTTTACTAAAGGGGAATTTGGCATTTTTGACCAGTGCGATGGCAAAAATTTGGCTGCGTTTATCAAACACAGGGCCCATGTTTCTATCGCCCCAAGGTGAACTTGGTGTTGCGCTGAATTGGCGGTTTGACAGGAAATATAGCCACTGGCCGTCACTGCTAAAGCTTGGCGAATAGGACTCGAATTTGTCGCTGGTGAGCGTCTCGGCCTTATTTTCATCCACAGAATACAGAACGATTTGCGGACGTTGTTTACCGATTTCCGACTTAGTTAATGCAATAAAACGGCTGTCACCGGACCAGCGGATATCGGCGTAAGGCCCAAGTCCCTCGCCGTTAGTGATGATTTTTTGATTGGTATTTTTCTTTAAGTCGAGCAGCCAAACGTTACCATCGTTATCGTCATGGGCGATAAATCGACCGTCACTGGACAAATTAAGACTCATTCTTAAAGTATGACTGTCTTTGGTTAACTGTTTAGCGCCACTGCTGCCATCAGCAGGGAATTGCCAAATTTCCTGCTGACCTGCCATGTCGCTAATCGCATAAACCGACTTGCCATCTTGGCTCAACACAGCTTCCCTTACGCGATAAGTCCCCGGCAGTGCAACTTGAACTAAACGCGAGCCATCAATACCCGCGATCGCCACGTGGCTGCGGGCGGTGATCACCACTTTATCGCCAGCGGGGGCCAAATTAGTTGAAGAAGCGTAATCCATAGGATCTGTCACCCAATGCTCACGGCGCTCGGCAAAATCGGAAATGAGTTCAATATTGAGTAACGAGTCTTTAGCGGCCGCAATATCAAACACATGGATATCCGCACCTAACTGGAATACCACTTTGCCTTGGTCCATCCGCGCACCGCGGACTTGCCAATCTTTAAATTGAGTCAACTGTTTTGCATCTGAACCATCGAGCGCCATCGACCAGAGGTTGTCGTTGCCATCGCTGTCGCTGATAAAATAGAGTCTGTCCTGCCATAGCATAGGTTGGCGCACTGAGCCGTCGTGTTGGCCGCTAAGCAACTGTGCTTCGGTTTTGCTGCCAAGTTTAAAGCGCCATAATTCACCTTTTGCGCCGCCACGGTACACTTTGGCATTATCGCCAGTCACTTGCAGACCAAAGCGGGTGAAGTACACGTATTCGTTGCGATCATCAATCACACCTTCAACTGCATCGGCTAAGGGTAAATCTGTGGTGGTGAGGGTTTGAGGATCGACGCTGCGCAGTATCCAATTATTAGCAGGACCAAAACCAGTGTCGGTGGAATATAAAATCTCGCCTTTGGCAGTCCAGCCCTGAACTCGTACACGGCTATTCTCAAAACTCACCCGTTTAGCCACACCGCCCGTAATGGGGATCACATACACTTCGCTCGCGCCTTCATAGTTGGCAACATAAGCAACCCACTTACCGTCGGCCGAAATAGTCGCCCCTAGCTCTTCCGCAGGTAAACTCGTTAAGCGAGTCGCCGCTTTTTGATCTAAGGTCTGAGTCCATAAATCCCCTTCTGCAGTAAAGACTAAGGTTTGATCGTGCAACGCTGGCGCACGGTAATACCCTTGATTGCTCACCGCATCGGCAGCGATGGTTTGGAACGCTGTTAATGTGCCTAGGGCAAGCATACAGCAGGCGACAGAATGGCGAAGTTTCATGTATGACCTCTATCCTATTGTTATTTTTTAGCAATAGACTCTTTACTACGAGATTTTGCTAGCAGATTTAGCGAAGAAATTCTTGCCATGGGCTTTTATAAAAAACCACAATCAAGTCCAAAGCATGACAATTGAGCCCAACAAGCTAGCAGAATTTGATAGAGAGTTCAGTAACTTCAAGTCAGAGAAGTTTTAGCAAATGTGTCACATCTTAAATCGCGGAAGAGCAACTGAATAAAAGACAAGATTCTTTAGAGGAAAACATCAAAGATCATAGCGTTACCATATTGCACCAGGATAAAAATATACCAGAGTCGGACATGAGTGGCTAACGTGAAGGGCTAATGTTAAGGGCTGACATACAGCGTCTTTAGCGGACTGTTTAGGCGGCTCATATTAGACTGTTTCGCCAGTGTCATTTGTTGCCATTTATTGATCACTCGTGCAATTTCACCGTTATCCATCAATGCCTTAATCGCATGATTAAACTGCTCTAACTGGCTTGTCTTGATACTCGCTTTGCTGAACATTAAATGAATATGGTTTTGATCTAACACTAACTTAAGTGGCACTAGCTTGATGCGTTGATGCTGGCTGGCGATATAGGGCATGGCTAAGGTATCTCCGACGATCATATCTCCCCTACCGTAGATAAGCATTTGCACAGACTTATCTGAGTCTGGACTTAATACTAACAAGTGCTCCTGCTCTAATCGATATTGAGATTCTTGATAATCTGCACCATACCAACCGCTAGAAGGGACAAGTAGACGCAATTTTTGGGTAAAAATGTCCTCCCATTTATCGATATTAATCTGATCTTTTTGCTCATAAAGTACAAATAAGCGCAGCTCTTCATCCCGGTAATAGGTTGAAAAAATAGCATAGTTTTGACGTTCATCCGTCATAGTCGCTCCCATCAACACATCTAACTGTCCTGTTCGCAACATCTGATGCGAGCGCTTAGCGGGCACATTAATAAAATGAACTTCACAACCAAGGTACACTGCAAATGCCCGCATCAGATCCACATCTAAGCCTTGGGCTTCTCCTTGAGGATCTTGCCAAGCATAGGGAGGCCAATCGTTGTAACCGACTTTAATCGTGTTCTTACAAGGTAAAGGGCTATTGACCTGCGACGCACTTACAGCGGGCAAGACTAAAAAAAGCATAAATAAGACAGGAACGTATTTAAACCATGGCATAGGCTAAGTTACTTGCCTCTTAAGTTGACGATCCTCTCTTGATTAAGATGAAGTATAACGATTCAGTGTCAGACTTCCGCGAGGGGGTTCTACCTCAGTAAGCGTAGTTGTCACTTAGATAGCGCGCCATAAACACCGACGAGATCACAGTCAATTAGCCTAAAAAAGGGCGAGGAATAATAACAAAAAAGCACAACAGCCAAGAGTGAGATCTAAACGACTCACTATACTGCAATAAAGACTAAGCCTGAACGCAGGAGATAAAATAAAGTTTTATAAATTTAAATCAGACACTTATAAATAATAGCAACAACTTTAGTGGGATCCCCCATATCGACTTGTAACCAAACTATGTGTGTCCCCCCCCAATTCCTTACCCTGAGCCGTGGCGGACTCTTTAGCTTCATCAAGCTGGTTTTCATGGCGGCTCACCCCAGTGACTAAAGCAAAACTATCGCAGTGGGTGACTTCAAAATCGTAGGCCACGTTAATGCGACGATATAGTTCATGCTGCTTGGTCGCACATCCAGATATTAAAACGCAAAAACATGTACTTAACAGAAAAAATTTAGACAAATCAATTAACCCACAGATTAAACACGCGGGTGAACATAACTAATTGCAACCGATAAAATTGTGAACAATGTCACATATAAGAAACCAAGGATAATACAGGAAGTTACAAATATTAATTAAATATCATGTAGTTAACTAAGGGTTGTTTTATGTTCACTGGTAACACAAGCTCATCAATTCCTCACCATAAAACTCACACTTGTAAAAAAAGGGAGCCAAGCTCCCTTCCTGCTTTTACGCCATGTTATTCCACTGCTAGGCAGACATCAGTAGGGCTAAAGCCCTTAAGCTAATATTTTGAATAAATGCACTTTTAATGCAGCAAAATCTGCCGCTAATTCCGCGGATAAGATGGGCTTACTCGCAACAGCTTCAAGCTCAGGCGGCAAGGATAAGTTAAGCGTTAACTCTCTATCCACAACATCCTTAAATTTAGCGGGATGCGCCGTCCCCAAAAATATGCCCACTTCATCGGGCACTAAGGTTAAAGATAAGGCCTTAGCCGCAATCGCCGCGTGGGGCTCAGACACATAACCTTGAGCGTGTAACTCGGCTAATGCCTGTGACGTTTGTTCCTCCGATAAACGAATACCCACTAAGCTACTCAGTGGCCAGCCTAATTTCTCACAAATGGCTTCCACACGCGGCCAGTTACTGGGCTCACTCACATCCATAGCATTAGACATAGTCGCTTGAGTCGGATTTGGCTGCCATTGGCCATTGTCTAAATAGCGCGGCACAGTATCGTTGGCATTGGTTGCGGCGATAAAGCGTTTAACCGGTAATCCCATCGCTTTAGCGAATAAACCTGCGGTCAAGTTACCAAAGTTACCACTTGGCACCGAAATCACAGGATCGGCTTCATGCCGTTGTTTAGACTGGGCAACCGCTTCAAAGTAATAGCAAATTTGCGCGAGTAAGCGGCTGATGTTGATAGAATTTGCCGAGTTTAAGCTCAGCCCATCGCGGACTTCGGGATCATCAAAGGCGTGCTTAACGAGATCTTGGCAGGCATCGAAATCGGACGAGACGGCAACTGTATGGATATTCTTGCCCAACGTAGTGAACATCTTTTCCTGTAGTTCACTGATCTTGCCCTTAGGATAGAGCACCACCACATTGACTTTCTCAAGCCCATAAAAAGCATCGGCAACCGCGGCGCCAGTGTCACCCGAAGTAGCAGTCAGAATGGTTAAGCGTGTGTCGCCGACAAAGGCATTGACGCATTGCGCCATAAAACGCGCCCCAAAATCTTTAAACGCCAGTGTTGGACCGTGGAATAATTCAAGGCAGGCACGCTGCTCATCGACGGCAACCAAAGGTAAATCAAAGTTAAAGGCACGCTCAACTAATTCATCGACCGCATCTTGGCCTAACTCAGAGGCAAGCCATGCGCCGAGTACTTTTTTACTGCGCTCAACGAATGGCAACGCCAGCAGCCCTTCAATATCGTCTAGTACGGGTATTTGACTAGGAAAAAACAAACCTCTGTCTTTACCTAACCCCAGTTGTACCGCTTCTTTAAAGCTTACTTTCTGCGAAGGGTGTTTTAAATTATATAGTTCCATGCTCAACTCAACCTTTTGATGCTAAACCTTAAATGCTAATTTGGGGTACTTAGTCTTAGCTAAATTAACTATTAATCGACTCTACGCGTGCCTTGCTCATCGAGGCGACACACGTGGGCAAAGCCACCCTCCTCGGTGAGATAATGCGCCTCTAACCAAGCTTTAGCGGTATTTGCCGTGGCTAAATCATCGGTAATCGAAAACAGCGTTGGGCCGCTGCCCGAAATCCCCGTAGTCAACATGCCTAAATCGGCTAAAGCGGCTCTGGCCTTGTCGTAACCCGGAATCGCGGCGGCGCGATAGGGCTCGGCTAACACATCCTTTAATACGCTGATCGCAAGCTTGGCATTCTGCTGGTAAGACGCATGAACAAAGGCGCTTAAATAACGGCCAAAATCGATAGTGACACTTTTATCATATTGATCAGGCATGAGTTTACGCATCATTGCCGTTGAGAGTGAAATCCCTGGATAGGCCACAACCCAATACCATTCTTTAAAACTCGGTATCGCTTCGCAAACTGTGCCCGGCACATTGAGCATCAATTGCATGCCGCCCAAATAACAGGGGGCAACGTTGTCATAGTGCACACTACCGCTGATCTTCCCTTCAAACTCGCCCATCAGTTCAAGCAGTGCTTGCTCGTTATAGGGTCTGTCAAAATGTTCATTCAGGGCATATAACGCCGCCACGACAGAGCTGGCACTCGACCCTAACCCACTACCGACGGGCAGGTTCTTTTCCAGTGTGAGTGCCACGCCTTCATCTGCTTTACCCTGCGCAGTTAAAAACTCCTTACTCAGGGCTGTTAAGAAGAATTCGGCACATTGGTACACAATATTGTCTTGCGGATTATCAGGCAGTTTATGGGCCCAAGCGCCGGTTTGCATAAGACTCACACCCGACGCTGCCGCGGCGATAGTCACTCTGTCGCCCAGTAAACTACCATCAATCGGCGCTAATGCAGCACCGAGTAAATCAAATCCGACGCCCACGTTACCCATAGAGGCTGGAGCGTAAACAGTCAAACTCATACACTCACCTCACGAGTCCAATTCAAGGTTCTTAATACATCGGCAAAGGCGCCAGCGGCGGTCACTTCAGTCCCTGCGCCATAGCCGCGTAGCACAAAGGGAATGGGCTGATAATAGCGGCTATAGAACGCCAAGGCATTTTCACCGCCTTTAACGCTATAAAGCGGATCCTGTGCATCCACTTCGGCGATACGCACACGGCACACACCATCCTCAATTTGCCCAACATAACGCAGCACTTTACCTTGGGCTTTGGCCTGCGCCACTTTTGCGGCAATTGCAGCATCAACTTGCGGTAATCGTGCCATAAAGCTTTCAACATCACCTGAATCATCAAACTCGGCTGGCAATACAGATTCAACCTGCACATCACTGAGCTCTAACTTTAGTCCCACTTCACGGGCAAGAATGAGCACTTTACGCGCCACATCCATACCACTCAAATCATCACGGGGATCGGGCTCAGTAAAACATTTTTCCCGCGCAAGACCTGTCGCTTCAGAAAGTGTCATGCCTTCATCCAGCATGCCGAAGATAAAGGATAAAGAACCCGATAAAATACCGTTAAACTTATGCAGTTTGTCACCCGCAAATAACAATTTTTTCAGGTTATCGATCACAGGCAAACCCGCACCGACTGTGGTTTCGTATAAGAATTGGCGACGCTGTTTTAATGCCGTTTGGCGCAATGCTTGATAATAAGCATAATCGCGAGTGTTCGACTTTTTGTTCGGCGTGACCACATGCAAACCTGAGTTCATCACATCCAAATACAGGTTTGACACTTGCTCGCTCGAAGTGCAATCCACCAGCACAGGATTAAGCAATTGTTGCTCTTTCACCCATGCAAGTAACGCTGGGATATCGCAGGCTTGCTGACTATCGGCAAGCAAGCTAGACCAGTTGCTTAAGTCGATACCCGCACTGTCGAGTAGCATCTTGTTCGAATTCACTATGCCGCAAACACGGATACTGATGTGCTGCTCTTTGAGCATGGCAGACTGTTGTTTTATCTGCTCGAGCAGGCCTGCCCCCACATTGCCGCAACCCACTAAAAACACATCTAAATACTGCTGCACATCGAAAAAGCCTTGATGACAAGCCGCCACCGCATGCTTAGTCTTACGCTGCTCGATCACAGTCGAAATCGAGCGCTCGGACGAACCTTGGGCGATGGCGATAATGTTCACGCTTGCCTGTGCTAACGCTTGGAAGAAACGCGCCGCCACACCTTTATGGGTGCGCATGCCATCACCAATCAAAGAAACGATGGCGAGTTCATGACGCATAGCGATAGGTTCAAGCAAGTCACTTTTTATTTCTAATTCAAACTCTTGCTCTAAGGCCCATTTCACTTTGGCCGAGTCAGACGTCGCCACACAGAAGCTAATACTGTATTCAGAGGAGCTTTGGGTGATTAAAGAGACTGACACGCCGCTGCGGGAAATCGCCGCGAGAGTACGGCTCGCCATGCCAACCATGCCTTTCATGCCTGGGCCTGATATATCAAACATGGTCTGGTTATCTAAATTGGAGATAGCTTTAACCTGTAAGCCCGTTTCATCGGCTTGGTTTGATACCAGAGTGCCGGGCGCATCGGGGTTAAAACTGTTTTTGATATAACAGGGAATATGGAACTGGGCGATAGGCGCAATCGTCTTAGGATGCAGCACCTTAGCGCCAAAATAGGAGAGTTCCATCGCCTCTTGATAGCTGAGTTGTGATAACAGCTTAGCATCGGCAACCACACGGGGATCGGTATTATAAACACCGTCAACATCGGTCCAGATTTCACAACTTGACGCATCTAAACAGGCAGCGAGCACAGCAGCAGAATAGTCAGAACCATTACGGCCTAACGTCACCACTTTGCCCTGTTCATCGGCGGCGGTGAATCCCGGCATTACCCATACGCGCTTTTCACCTAATGCCAACGCACGAAACCTTGGCTTACTCACAGCGATATCGACCACGGATTCTAACGGCCGACCACGGCCTAGAAACAAGGCGCGCGGATCGAGTTGAGCAGACGTGATCCCCTTAGATAGCATCACTTGTTCCATCAAAGCTGCAGATAAACGCTCACCTGCCACCACGATTTCAGCACGTATGCCATCAGGACACTCTTGCAGTAAGCTAATGCCACGTAATCTATCCTGCCAAATTACCAGCTGCGCATTAAGCCCAGAAAAGAGTTGTTCACTCTGCTCACTCGACAACATTGAAGTAACAGCATCTTGGTATAGCGATGTAAATACCCGCTCAACATGCTGCAGCACAGGCGAATAATCTTCACCTTTGACTGCTACATCAACCATTTCTAGTAACGCATTTGTCACAGTCGCTGGGGCCGATAGCACAGTGGCTATGGGTTCAAACTTAGATGACTTAGCAACGATATCCGCCGCCATCGAGAATCGCTGCCAATTTGCAAGCGAGGTACCACCAAATTTCATTACTTTCATCTTGTTCTCCTGTACCGCGCCCGACTTAGAAATAAGAGCTAGAAACAAAAAAGCCCGCTTCTTTGTGGGAAGCGGGCTCATCGTTAAAATTCTTTAGGGTGTATCAGCCCGCCCCCACTGTTGTTGTAGTGGTGGTTGTAATAATGGTAGTTACTACGAAACCTAGGCTATGCATGTGTTTGGGCTAATCCATGTTAATTTCTTGATAAACAGAATTGCTTTTTTTACCCGCGCTTGTCAACCCCTAAAATGGATTATTTATAGGCAAATATTAACGCTCGATAAAATACTGTATCAAGATTCGTTAATATGAAGTTTTCTAGGGGTAAAAATGCGATTTACGCAATAGATAACTGTTGACGTCAACGTAACACGGCACGAAACCATTAGATAATCACTTGTTTTCAATCTAATTATTTATAGTGCACGTTAAAATAATGCGTTATTTGTTCTACCTCATCACTCAGGTTAAATTGACAGGCTAACGAGCAAAAATCACATTACTCATCCTTTCTACCGTAAAGCACCGACAAATTTGCCTAAAAAAAACCTGTGCGATATCTAACATAAGCCACTTCAAATTATCGCCAGCACTAAAAAAGCACGTTATTATGCGCGCACATTACGAATTGGAGGCGATATGAAGATCACTCAACACAGCGCGGTAACCATTCATTACCGTTTATCAGATCAAGAAGGCAGACTATTAGAAGACTCTTTCGACTCTGAACCTATGCTATATCTACACGGCACTGAAAACCTGATCCCAGGTTTAGAAGCCGCATTAGACGGTAAAAGCAAAGGCGAAAAACTCGATGTCACTATTAGTGCCGAAGAAGCCTATGGGCCTTATCACGATGGCCTACGTCAAGCAGTGCCATTAGAAGCCTTTGGTGATATCGAAGATATCGTCCCAGGTATGCGCTTCATCGCTGAAACTGAAATGGGTCAGCGCCCAGTTCAAGTCATGGAAGTGAAAGACGATGTGGTTATCGTCGATGGCAACCATCCTTTAGCGGGCCAATCGCTCAATTTCAGCGTCGAAATCCTTGACGTTCGTGAAGCCTCAGCCGAAGAAATCGCTCATGGCCACATTCATGCCCAAGGTGGTTGTGGAAGCCATGGACATGATCACGACCACGGCGGTGGATGCTGTGGCGGTTCAGGCAAACAAGAAGCGGGCGGATGTTGTGGTGGTTCAGACCACGATCATGGACACCACCATGAAGAGCACGAAGCCTGTGACACACCTAAAACAGGTTGTGACGGTAATGGCGGCTGTGGTTGCCGCGGCTAAACAAAGCCTGATACCAGAAGTTAAACGAGAAGTTGTTTATCCGTAAGTGATTAAACTGCCATGGTTTAACCTTTTAAGATGCACGCCCTTAATTTAAGGTCGTGCATTTTTTATACACAAGCGTTTATAATATTCGTAATAGATAAATAACTGACTGGTAAATTGAAGTATTCAAATTTTATATGAATATTTTCAATTAGATATTGATATCAACCTAAGTTAAGCGACGGAGTGCTTATGTTAACCAAACCACTTTACGAAATTTTGCCTTTTGGCTACATGGCGCTCGGTAGTTCGAGTTTTATTGCACTCGACATCAGCTATGCCTTGATAGCGGCAACTGTGGTATTTGTATTAGGTGCGAGGATCTACGTTATGCGTTCTCAAAACCGTCGAACAGACTCGGCTAAGCGGCGTAAATCGGGTTATCTTCCCGAGATAATTTATAACTTTCTACCTTTTATCTATCTCTTAGCGGCGCTGGCTATCTTTAAATTCCTTCCCAAGGATCTTTACCCAATTCTGGCTATCTGTTTACTCAGCTACGGCTTATACATTCTGGTTCGTCGTTCCCTCTATCGTCGTCATAAGCTTCCCATCACGCCTTAAGACTTAGTTCTATTCACCACAATAAGAGCATCACAAGAGTTGTATCCAGGTGAACACTAACCAATTAATTTTTGAACTTTCGCCCTATGCTCAGAAGACATATTCTTCAAATAATTAGAACAACGTGTAATCGTTGCAATACTGACTTCATATTCCGCAGCGATATGCCTTTGACTCATTTCCCCGTCTAACAGCAATTGAAAGACCTTCAAACGTCCGGCAACGGCACTACGTTCTTCTTCGGTTAACAGTAAATAAAACAACACAGAAAGATCTTCATAATTGCTGTGGCTCAAAATTTTTTCTAATACTAGATCCCAGTTAGCTCGCATAATCACCCTCATAAGTACTGTTCAAGCATTACATTAGCAGTCTAACAGATTTAGCCTACTTACAAATAAATTGTTACGTTTAGCCGTCTTATCCAGACAAAAACTGACAAAATTGCTTCTAGTACATCAAGTTAATTTGTGTACAATAGGAGTGCAATGTCACACTTCGACGCTAATTTGTGAGAATACGATGAAAAAATTACTACTTACTCTCGTTGCCAGTACCTTATTGGCTTCAACTGCTCAAGCACACAATTTCGAAGACTCTAAAGATGCAATTGAATACCGCCAATCTGCATTTGGTCTTATTGCTTATAACTTCGGCGATATGGCTGCCATGATGAAAGGCAAAAAACCTTTCGAAGCAGAAACCTTCGCAATGCACGCAACGAATGTTGCTGCATTATCCAAAATTCCTTTCGAAGGTTTTATTGATGGCTCAGACAAAGGTGATACCGAAGCCCTAGCCAAAGTTTGGCAAGACAGAGCTGATTTTGATGCAAAAATGAAAACCTTCCAAGAGAATGCTGCCATTCTGGCTACTGTAGCTCAAAAAGGTAATCAAGCTGAAATCAAACAAGCCTTTATGGACACTGGAAAAAGCTGTAAAAGTTGTCACGACATTTATAAGAAAGATTAGTTTGACGTTGTTTTTCCCATCAAAAAACCTGCTAAATAGCAGGCTTTTTGTTGTTCCAAAACTAAGTATAAATCTACAGAACTTGCACTATTGGCCACATTAAATAGCCAAAGACCACAGCAGCGCATACTGTGAACAGCACTAAAGCAAGCCACTCAGACTTGAATCGAAGCTCGCTCTTCGCACTTGATGAAAAAGCAACCTTCGAGACTTTCTTGTAACCACTGACCATAGCACCAACTAACTTATCCCCTTTCATGGCATGAATAATCACAGCCAGTACATGAATGGCACTCAGCAAGAGAATAAGGTTAAAGTTCGTTTTGTGTAACCAAGTCAAAAATCCACTGATATCTGAACTGACGTAGCTATATAGCGGACCTTCGGTAAAAATATCATCAGTCGCAAAAAGGCCTGTAACTAATTGAAGGCTAATGATCCCAATCAACGCGATGACCATATAGCCACCGATAGGATTGTGTCCAAGTACCACAGACATCCCTTTAGTTCGAATCGATCTCAAGTAGTCGAGTACAACTTTGGGGTGATGAACAAAGTGGCTAAACCTTGCCGTATCGCTACCAATGAGCCCCCAGAGGATCCTAAATCCAATAAGGATCAGCAAACTATAAGCAAAAATTTGATGCCACTGCATTTCGCCCGCATCGGCACTCCACCATAAAAGTGCCAACAGACACACCATGCCCCAATGGAAAATTCGCGTGGGTAAATCCCAGACCTTAATTTTAACATGTTCAGTATTCATAAAATGGGCAAACTCAAAGTGACCGAATGGAATAAGTAGAGGTATTTTATCGGGATTCGGGATGAAACTTAAAGTAAATATAAGTAAATAAGGGCAAAGACTGCGGAGTTATCCCATCGAATATGACCCCATTTAGCTGGCAATACAAGGCTTTTGGGCCAAGAATTATTGATATTTGTCTAAGTGATCAAATATCCAACGAACAGTATCTAATGGGCACAAAAACGTGATCTACATCTCGTTTTATAGTGCGAACCTTGGTAATCTGAAATCCAAGGAAACAACAGAAGGTTCGAAATATGCTAAAGATTACTAGCAAGCAACTTGAAGTCACATCTCCTATTCGCGAACGCATTGAAAGCCGTTTTGAAAAACTTTCAAGGCATGATGTGCAAATGATAAATCCCCATGTAATCATTACGGAGGAGAAACCTGGTTTCAAAATTGAAGCATCGGTTGGCATCCCAAATGGAGAACTCTTCGCTCAAGCAAAACATGAAAATTTATATACTGCGATTAACGCTATGGGCCAAAAATTAGAGAAGCAGCTCAATCGCATAACACACAAACCTGAAGCTCAACGCTCCACATCACTAACACCGACTAATAATGTTGTTGAAATTGACGACGAGTACGAGGAGGAAGATGCGGCATAATTTAAATCTAGTGAGTGCGAGAAACGCATCACTTTGAGAGCAATAAAGTAGAAATATTTAATCAGATCACAGTTTTTACAAAAGCTTAGTGCAATCATTTTAATGATGAAAAAAACAGTTCTTTTGACTAAATACCTACTACACTTTACAAAGTGACAGCAAGAATCGAAGTGGTGCGGATTTAAATCGTTTCAAATGTTGATTTACTTTAAATTTTGATTTACAAATATTGATTAACAGATCTTAAGTTCTAAGTAACGTTACTGGATATAACTAAGGAGCACTACTAATCTAAGCTATATAGTTTTAAGTACTAAGGTTTACTGTTAATGATTAATTTTACTTATAATTTCTACGTTTAAAAGTTCAATTTTTATTTTCAACTAGGTTCCACTTTCAATAGCAAGTTTGGAAAGGAGGCAACACAAGAGCGAACAATTTGATTTTAGAAACAATCAAGTATGTTGGCATTCACTAAAAGCAGTACTCAATTTTGACCCAATATCAGGATGACCACAGAAACAGGCGGCATTGCTGAATACCAGAGTTAACATAAGGAGCCGAGTACAGTACAACGAGTACATTAGCAAAACCTTTAACTATCAAATTTTTTATATCCACAATGGAGGCCCAGGTAAACATAAACAAAAGTCACATTAACAAAAGCTACATGAATAAAAGCGTTTATTGTAAAACGGGTCAGCACCAATACGTGCTAAACACTGAGATAAATGAGGTAACAACTGTCACGTTTAGTTAGATGTAGATTAGTTATATGAAGAGAGTCATATTTACACTGATATGTTAGTTAGCGTTTTTAGCGTGTGATTTAATATAAGTGCAATACGTTGATTTGATTAAAAGTCATTAGTTTACTTAGTGTTATTTGTATAGTGAAAACTGTAAAACGTATAAATGTTTATTTATGTAATGTGTTAACGTTTACCATTAGTTGAGCTTTGATATTTATAGACACCTTAAATAATGTTTAATTATCAACTAAAAAGGAGGGAATCTAGACTTGATGAAAATTGTAATAACAGTAAATGAAAGTTTTTATACGCTCCATGTATTAACATGTTAGGTTTTAAAGTAAAAAGTAATAATGTAAGTAGCAAGACCTAAACGCGTGACAAGGCTAAGCTGTTCTTACAGCAAAATGTACCTAGTACAACCAATGAGCCGTAAATCGTTTATTTTTAAATGTTCGTTTTGTTAGTGTTAGTTTTTAATGTTATAGCTCCATGCAAGTGTTAATTGTTAAAATATAAGTGCAAGACATGTCAACGTAAGTTCGCTGGTACTGCAAACTGCATAGTTTCAAGGTTATACGCTATGCCGCATAAAGTACTTGTTAATGTTCATTGTAAATGCAAGTCGTTATCTAGTGAGTTGTCAACGTTTTACTGTTACACGTAAATGTAAGATAAACGAATGTGTTACCTTGTCCCACACTGACCATAAGGAGGATAAACTCGCTTGACCATATATACATACTTGAACCAAACCAGCGCACCCTCGGGTGCGCTTTCTTTTTAGATTACCTTTAAGAAAGTTTTGATTGACAGCTAAGCCCTAGCCCTTTAGTTTTAAGACCATGAAAATGATAACAGCAGCTTTTTTTACTTTCTTTTTTACACCCCCACTCTAGGAGGCGGATTTACTGTGTAAAAACGAAAGTAAAAATCCAAAGCCTCCCAACTGGGAGGCTTTTTTGTCTTAAACGATTGATAAAATACATGGCGGCAATTGAGGTCAGAATGCATACACCACAGCCTTTAAATCAAACCCGAGAGCAGATCACCAATCTGGATAATGAACTGCTGGCATTACTCGCTGAGCGCCGTCGCTTAAGTTTAGAAGTAGCCCGTAGCAAAGAAGTGGATGTCAGACCCATCAGAGATACTCAAAGGGAAAAAGAACTGCTCGCTCGACTCGTGAAAGAAGGCAGAGAGAAAGGATTAGATGCCCACTATGTTATCTCCCTTTACCAGAGCATCATTGAAGATTCAGTATTGAATCAACAAGCTTACCTTCACGGCCGCGCCAATCCAGAGACACAAAAACAACAGTATTGTATCGCTTACCTCGGTGCTAGAGGTTCATACTCTTATCTCGCAGCTACACGCTATTGCCAACGTCGCCAAGTTGAAATGCTGGACTTAGGTTGCCAAAGTTTCGATGAAATAGTGCAAGCCGTTGAGTCTGGACATGCTGATTATGGTTTCCTGCCGATTGAGAACACATCTTCAGGTTCAATCAACGAAGTCTACGACGTGCTACAGCACACCAGTCTGTCGATTGTTGGCGAAACGACGATTGAAGTCAGCCATTGCCTACTAGGAAAAGCTGGCAGTAAATTAGCTGATATCAAAACTGTCTATGCCCACCCTCAACCTATTAGCCAATGCAGCAGATATTTAACTCAACACAAAGACTTGAGACTGGAATACTGCTCAAGCAGCGCAGAAGCAATGGAAAAGGTAAACCAAAGTCCAGATAACAGTGCAGCAGCGATTGGCAGCGCCGAAGGTGGTGCACTCTATCAACTTGAGTCCATAGAAGCAGGTTTAGCTAATCAGAAGATCAACCAAAGTCGCTTTATTGTTGTTGCTCGCAAAGCCGTTGCCGTACCAGAGCAGTTACCCGCTAAGACTACATTGATCATGGCAACAGGCCAAAAAGCCGGTGCTTTAGTGGAAGCCTTACTGGTTCTAAAAGCGCATCAGTTAAACATGAGCAAATTAGAGTCACGCCCGATTCCAGGGACTCCTTGGGAAGAAATGTTCTATTTGGATATCGACGCGAATATCTCCAGTGAATCTATGCAGGCGGGTTTAAAGCAACTCGAGCGGATCACCCGTTTTATCAAAGTATTAGGCTGTTATCCTTGTGAAACAGTCAAGCCCACACAGCTGAGCAACAGCCAGCTACTGATTGAGCCCAGCACCTCTAAGGATCAAGTCATCAGCGAAAATGGTGCTAATGCCAGTCCAGTTCGATATAGCAAAGCCTATAAAGAGCAAGCCAGTGAAATCAACTGTGGCGCAATGACAATCGGTGCAGGGCATGTCGGTGCCATAGCCCAAATCACACTGAATAATGACATTTCACATTTAGCATTATCGGCTTTCGAGCAGCAAGTGAAGCAGCTTAAAGAAGCGGGATTCCAAGCCGTTTTGCTCAGCGCTGTTAATCAACTGACTATGGCAGAAGTTACTCTCGCTAAACTACGCCAAATCCTGCATCAATATGGCCTAGTGTGCATTATTGCCATAGCGCAAGAAGCCGATATGCCATTAGCAGTCCAGCACGCCGATATGTTATTCCTCGCAGGCAAGCAGATGTTTAACCAAACTTTACTGACTCAAGCAGGAACCCTACCGATACCTTTAATACTTGAGCGTAACGATATGGCAAGTTTTGAAGAATTACTCACGGCAACAGAAGTCATTTTAAGCCAAGGCAATCAGCAACTGGTTCTGTGTGACTCAGGCATTAGAACCTTAAATAACGCCAATCTACCTTCACTCGATTTAGCGAGTCTGATCCAGATTAAAGCCACGAGCCATTTGCCGATTTTGATCAACCCAAGTTATGCCGTATCAGATGATGCCCTATTGGTTCAAACACAAGGAATTAAACAGCTTAAAGTGGATGGATTGATACTCAATTGTCCACTATCTAGCAGTGATGACCATGAGTCGCTTAACTTAATAAGCGCTGTGGTAAGGGAATTATATCGGGCAAATTAAAGCTTTGATCTTGAGTGATTTAATTTAAAGTGAAATGTGGTTAGTTCGAAGTGTGTTAAGGGATAAATGAGGCTTCTTTTATCCCTAATTGACTCAGACAAGCTTGCTAGCCAGTGTGATGACTAGCAGGCTTAATATTGTTTAGTATTGCAGCGCAGTGATCCTTTATGCATTTTAAGAAGAGCCAACAGCACTCGATGGTTTAGTAACGGCATTACTCCTACGGATAAGCCCTGTCATAGTAGAGCCCTGTACTAAAATCGAAAATACGACGACGGCATAGGTCATCACTAACAACAACTCCCGCAGCTCTACACCACCAATAGCATCTATGACGATACCCTCAGGCAAACTCATCGCCATAGCGAGGGCTAATCCTCCCCTTAAACCACCCCAAATCAAAATCGTCTCTGCATAGGGGTTGTATGACTTAAACAATCGAAAGCCCAAATAAGGTAATAACACACTCATTGCACGCGCCAACAAGACTATTGGTATAGCCACAAACATAAACCACCATAATGGTGCTTTGAAAGTGACTAACAAAAGCAATAAACCAAGCAATAGGAAGAGTAAGGCATTAAAGAAGGATTCAATCAGCGACCAAAAAGTAAATAGTTTCACTCGCTCGTTACGAGCAAAAAACTTAGGCACGCTGAAATTTCCTATGATCATCCCCGCACTCACCATAGCTAAAGGACCTGAAACACCAAGCACATCCGCCATGACATATCCCGCGGTTGGGATCAGCAGGGTAACCAGCATTAATTGCGTTTCTTCCTCGCAGTAGCGGAAAAAATGATGCAGCAGAAAACCAAGCACACCACCGTAAATAATCCCACCTACTGCCTCACGAATAAATAACTCAGAGATATGGATAAACGTCAGTGGCTCGGTGGAGAAAGCCAATTGCGATATTGCCACAAAAATAACTAACCCTATGCCATCGTTAAATAAAGATTCTCCTTCTACTTGAATCGCAATATCTTCCGGCGCACCCATTTTCTTTAAAATAGCCAAAACAGCGATAGGATCGGTGGGCGAAATCAAGGCACCGAACAGTAAGCAGTGGCTGAATTCTAGCGGGAGACCTAGCATAGGCGCGAACCAAAATAACAGCCCACCTATAATAAATGTCGACAATAAGGTGCTTATAAAAGCAAGGATTAGGATCTCCCACTTTTGATGCCTCAGTATTTTTAAGCGGATTTGTAATGCGCCGGCAAAGAGTAAAAAACCGAGCATGCCATTGAGCAGTAAAGCTTGAAAATCGAGTTTCTCTAAGCCAGAGACAAAATACACATAAATGTCCCCACCTAAAGCCTTTCCCCCAAGGAGCAACAACAAACTCATTCCTAGGGCAATAGCAGTAATGGCCACAGTTTCCTGCAGTTTATGGACGCGAGAGGAGATAACCGAAGTCACTAGCGCCAACGCGCAGAGGACACACAGAATTTGGTAGCTGGACATAATAGCCTCTAAAAATCATCAATTTAGAGACTCTAGCACAAGTTTAGATTTCTAAACCATCCAATAGACTTAACCACCCTTTAATGATCCTGTGGCAAAACCAAATGATCCCAAAGAGATAAATCGAAAGACTGAGCCAAGTCAGTGGAACGCAATAGCCGAGCACTAGCAAGCCAAGAAAGGCGAGATTAGAATGCCGTTGCCAACGTAAATGCGACGCCAATAATGGATTACCATGGAATTGGCGTTGGGAAACATTAATGAACAAACTTAGCAGCACAGGAAGTAATAATAAGGGAAAACCCGACATCAAGGCGTACAACAAATGTCCCAGAGTACGGTCTTCAATTTTTGCGGCATAAGTGGTTGTCATTGTCATTGAGAGACTCCAGCCAGACTAATAGACTGGGCGCAAACATCATACGCCCTTGTCATTAACCTTACGTTCTCACTGAGATAAGCGCAACTAAGGATTAGAAATATTTCCATCCATTTAAAAATAAGTCACAAGTAAATGACGCTAATTAGCAGCGCGTTAAAGTTTAAGCGTCACGTCGGATGCTAATGTTGTGGAGCAAGCGAGTACAAAACCGGCCTCAATTTCTGCAGCAGTCAGTGTCATCACGCTTGTCGATACCGTTTCTCCCTCCAAGACTTGACACTTACACGCGCCGCAAACGCCCGAACGACAGGCCGCAATAATCGGCAACCCTTCGGCCTCAATTCCCTCCAGCAGACTTTGTCCTTGATTTAGCGTCGTGCTTCGATCGCCAATAGACAAGGCGAAAGCCACTTCTGGTGGGTTTTCACTCGTTCCATCTGACGAGTTTGCTTGCATAAGCTGACTGCGAGCAACTTTCTCGGCCGTGGCAAAACTCTCATGGTATAACCGACTCATATCAAAATTGAGTTCGACCAATAAGGTTTTTACCGCTTGCATATAAGGTTCTGGCCCACAAAGGTAGATAGTACGCTCTGCAAAATCAGGTACTAAGGTTTGTAGCATCTGTGCACTTAACCGCCCAAAATCGAATGCTATCTTTGGTGAACACCCCAGTGTTTCAGTGACAGTCTCAAGTACGTAGCTGAGCTTAAATGCATTAAAACGGTTGGCCATAGTCGCCAATGATGACTTAAAAATAATATCATTCTCTGATCGCGCACTGTGCACAAAGGCAATATCGGCATCAATTTGTGTATCAGTCAGATAACGCGACATAGAGTACATGGGGGTAATACCGCAACCAGCACTCAAAAAAAGGTATTTCTGCGCCGTTATAGCTAATAGATTAGCATCTAACTTTTCAGTCTCTGGCTGTTTATGGCTTAGCCGAGCAATATCAAACAGATTAAATTGTCCCGCGGGCGGCAGCACTCGTACACTCTGGCCGAGTAATAGATTGTCGATAAGATAATTAGATACGAGTCCACCCGCAACACGCTTAATCGTCACCATCAAGGAATAGGGCCTAGATGGCGATGATGACAAGGTATAACTGCGGCACACTTGCTCGCCATTAATCTCAAGCACAAAGGTCATAAACTGACCGGGTTTATAGTCAAACTTCATCGGCTCGCCCGCTTGAAAACGAAAACTCACGACATCCGAGGTTTCATTCCAGCGTTCGACGCACACTAATTGATTAACACTTCCAGGTTTATGGGGCGAAACCGATAATGCCCGCGCTCCCGCTATCACACTCATGTTCATAGCATTTACCCACAAAACACTGCGGCCTCAGTAAACAAGCCAAAACCGCAGTTCAGCAACAATTCTTGGTTGATTTAAGCCACGTTTAACATATTTTTTAAATCGGCTTCGACTGTCGTGGTATTACGCAAGCCAAACTTATCTTCCAAAATTTTGGCTAAATTGGCCGTCAGGAACGCAGGTGGCGTCGGGCCTGTTCGAATATTTTTAACGCCAAGTGACAACAGCGTCAGCAGTACTACAATGGCTTTTTGCTCAAACCAAGAAAGCACTAAGCTCAGAGGTAATTCATTGATATCACATTCAAACACTTCAGCTAATGCAATCGCTAACTGAATCGCTGAATAGGCATCGTTACATTGGCCCACATCGAGCAAACGTGGAATACCGTTTATGTCACCAAATTCGAGCTTATTGAATTTGTACTTACCACAGCCTAGCGTCAGGATTATTGAATCCTTAGGTGTGGATTTAGCAAGTTCAGTGAAGTAGCTTCTGTCGGCTTTGTCGCCATCGCAACCGCCAACAAGGAAGAAATGCTTAATCGCACCACTCTTCACATTTTCAACCACGGCGGGCGCTGCGGCCATCAAGGCATTACGGGCAAAACCAATAGTGATAGTGTGTGGGATTTCATCATAGATAAAGCCTTCTAAGGCTGACGCTTTATCAATGACAGCCGAGAAATCATCTCCTTCGATATGCACCACACCAGGCCAACCCACTATGCTGCGAGTAAAGATACGATCACTATAACTACCCACATTTGGATCGATAATACAGTTAGATGTCATCACCACAGCACCAGGAAAATTGGCAAATTCTTGCTGTTGATTCTGCCAAGCACTGCCGTAATTTCCGACAAGATGTGCATATTTTTTAAAGGCTGGATACGCCAGTGCAGGAAGCATTTCACCGTGGGTAAACACATTGATACCCTTACCTACAGTCTGCTCGAGAATAAGCTCTAAATCCTTCATGTCATGGCCAGAGACTAGTATGGCTTTGCCCTTAACTGACTTAGTGTTGACCACAGTTGGCTCAGGATGACCAAAGGCCTGAGTTTCCCCCGCATCCAGCATTGCCATTATGCGGTAGTTCAACTGACCTATGTCCATAGCCGTAGTAAACAGCTTATCGCCATCTACACTCGGCTCACCTAAGAAAGACATGATTTCATGGAAGCGCCCTGCCACATCAGCATCAGTCTGACCCAACACGCGAGCATGCTCCATATAAGCAGCTGCGCCCTTAAGGCCATATAAACACAATAACCTCAATCCCATGATGTCTTCATGAACTTCATGCTTATCTTTATTCAGCAGTGCAATCGGTGCCTGCGCTAGCATTTCAACCTTACTTGCCCCCAGCACTAACTGAGCGACTTGCGGCACTTGCTCAGCAGCAATACCGGCTTGTTCACAAGCCGCTTCGTAACAAGCTTTTAACTGAGCACGATACTTAGCCGCCTGCTGGGTATAGGCCATAATGCGCTCATCATCAAAGTTGACGTTGGTGAGGGTCGCGAAAAAGGCTTTAGGCACAAAACTATCAATTTCAGCATCGATAATGCCCAGCTCGCGAGCTTTAAGCGCATATACAGACACGCCTTGTAGCATGTAAATCAGCAAGTCTTGCAGATCGGACGTTGCCGCCAACTTGCCACACATACCTTGGGAATAACTACACCCATTGCCAGCGGGTGTACGAATGGTTTGCTCACACTGAATACAGAACATGGATAGACTCCTAATTTAAATTCATGCTTTATTTTTGCATGTTTAAAACTAGTCTACCTAAACGTGCCATAAGCGACAGTCATTTCTAAAGTGAGATGCTAAATGTTAGAGAAAGATCACCTTAAGCAATTGCTAATAAATACAATGTGACCTGTTAAAAATCCATAAAAAAACGCCCATCAATGATGGGCGTTTTAAAGAGTAACTGCTTATTTATTAATTGGTTTTCATATCATTAACCGATTGCAGCATAATGCGGCTTTCGCGCTGGAATTGAGGGGCAAAATCCCCAAACCATTTGGCAACACTTTGGAACTGCTTAATAAACTCGTTCCTGTCACCCCGTTTTAGTAACTCTAACGCTTCACGGTAGTTATCTAAATAATCACCAATAGCATGCTGGCTATCTTGCTGGGCAAAAATAATATCGGCATAAAGCTCTGGGCTTTGGGCGAATAAGCGCCCTACCATAGCCAATTCTAATCGGTAAATCGGCGAGCTAAATTGCAGTAAAGTATCGATATCTGCCTCTTCCTTACACAAATTCAAACCATACACAAAGGTCGAGAAGTGACGCATTGCCTGCACTAGCTGCATCGCATTGTCATGACGCTCTGGTTCTGCTTCGACAATCCGCGCTCCCCAAATGGCGATCTGCTCAAGCAACCACTGGTATTTTTCCGGCGAGCGGCCATGACACACCACCACAACTTGTTTCGCCAAACTGCCCACATCGGGACCAAACATAGGATGGAAACCGACGACAGGACCAGAATGCGCCTCAAGCATGGCTTTAACCGGCTCTGTCTTGATGGAGGTCAAATCCGCCAAAATGCAGTCGGCTGGTAATTGGGTCAGCTTTTCGCGAATAAGCTCGCAAGTAATCGCAATCGGCACAGTCACTAACACCATGCCCGCATCGGCAAATAGGTTATCAGCTTGCTGCCAATCATCTTTATCGAGCAGATTCACTTGGTAGCCAGATAAGGTCAGCATTTGTGAAAACAATCCACCGAGTTGCCCTTTACCGCCGACAATCACCACTGAGCCGAGATCTCTTTTAACTTGCTTAAAACCAACATCTTTTTCATTGAGATAAGACTCGCGCATCAAACGACGTAAAATATCCTCAATTAATTGCGGCGCAATCCCCATGTTTTTCGCTTCTTCACGGCGTTTAGCCAGCATGGCGGCTTCACGCTGAGGCGCATAAATAGGTAAACCGGCGCCGTGTTTCACCGTGCCTACTTGCGCCACGAGATCCAAGCGCTTACGCAGTAAGTGCAGTAATTGCTGATCAACACCATCAATCAGGCCGCGAAGGTGTTCTAATTCGGCCGTTGTTTTTTCATTCATACCTGAGTCCATTAAGCTGTAACTAATTTAAGCGTTAGCTACTTTAAGCATATCGAAACGCGTTGGAAGTATTGAAGATAACTTCGCTGCGCCTTCCCGTAAAATGGTTTCTGTTTTTTCCCAATTAATACAAGAATCTGTTACAGAAACACCGTAAGCTAGCTCGCTTAATGGCCTATCACAACTTTGATTGCCTTCATTTAAATGACTTTCTAGCATGACACCAATAATCGACTTATTGCCGTTAAAAATCTGTTCGAACACATCTTCACAGACAGGCTTTTGGCGGCTGTAGTCTTTGGATGAATTGCCATGGCTGCAATCGATGATCAAACGTGCATTGAGTTTGGCTTTATGGAGCTGCGTTTCACACTCTGCCACACTCGCCGCATCATAGTTGGGCGTTGCACCACCGCGTAAAATCACATGGCCATCGGGATTACCTGCAGTTTGCAATAATGCGACTTGGCCCTGTTGGTTTATGCCCATAAATCTGTGGCTACTGGCCGCCGATTTTAGCGCATTAATCGCTACATCGAGCTTACCATCGGTGCCATTTTTAAAGCCCACCGGCATAGAAAGACCCGATGCCATTTCCCTATGAGTCTGCGATTCAGTGGTGCGAGCACCAATGGCAGACCAAGTGACAAGCTCAGAAATGTACTGAGGACTGATAGGATCGAGTGCTTCGGTAGCAACAGGCAGTCCTAACTCGGCCAACCAAATCATCAGCTCACGGGCCATTTTCAGGCCTTTTTCGACATCGAAGGATTCATCCATATCGGGATCGTTGATCATGCCCTTCCAACCTACCGTGGTACGCGGCTTTTCAAAGTAGACTCGCATTAAGATATAAAACTCATCACTGAGTTCATCGTGCAGAGTTTTAAGCTTTAAAGCGTATTCTTTTGCGGCGGCGATATCATGGATGGAGCATGGCCCGGTGACGATCAATACTCGATTGTCACGCTTATGAACAATATCAGCCACGGTTTTGCGGGCATTGAGGATATAGCGATAAGCATGCTCAGAGAGTGGCAAGGCATTTTTAAGCTCTTGCGGTGTGATTAAGACTTTCTCTGAACTGATATGTACGTTGTTAATCGTATCTTGTTGCATGCTTACCACCTAAGACTTAGTGTTTAACCCAGTTGTCGAAGCAGGACTTCAAGTCAGCTTGGGTATTCATTTCGGATATAAAATAGCGTAAATCCATCGCAATGTACTTTTGTAATGCTACACCATTACAATTAGGCGACCACTATGCCTGTTCATTCTCTTTAGATCAAGTATAAATACTCAAAAAACAGCAACAAAAAACCGCCACTAGGGCGGTTTTCTGTGCGAACACTACGTCTTGTTTTCTGTAGCGGTAACTATTACTTAGTTGCCAGCTTCTCACGGATACGTGCAGATTTACCTGAACGATCACGCAGATAGTACAGTTTGGCGCGACGAACGCGACCACGACGCTTAACTTCAATGCTAGCGATCAGTGGGCTGTGCGTTTGGAAAGCACGCTCAACACCTTCGCCATTAGAGATTTTACGTACTGTGAATGCAGAGTGCAGACCACGGTTACGCTTAGCAATTACAACGCCTTCAAAAGCCTGTAAACGCTCTTTATCGCCTTCTTTAACACGAACCTGAACGACTACTGTATCACCAGCACCAAACGCAGGTACGTCTTGTTTCATTTGCTCATCGTTGAGCATTTTAATGATGTTGTTCATAACTTACTCCGTTCTAGAATTAACTGAGCTACGACTAAGCATGCTTGTTCATTGCTTCAACGAACTGCGCTAATAGAGTCGTTTGTTCGTCAGTCAGAGCTAGATTTTGCAATAATTCTGGCCGTCTAAGTAAAGTCCTACCAAGGCTTTGCTGTAAACGCCAGAGTCTAATTTGTTCGTGGTTGCCACTTAGCAGCACTGCCGGTACGTCAAGACCATCAAGGCTTTCAGGGCGAGTATAATGTGGACAATCCAGTAAACCGTCGGAGAAAGAATCTTGCTCCGCCGAAGCTTGTTTTCCTAGCACGCCAGGAACCAATCTCGATACTGAATCTATCAGAGTCATCGCCGGTAATTCGCCGCCCGAAAGCACGTAATCCCCTATCGACCACTCTTCATCCACTTCCGTTTGAATGATGCGTTCATCAATACCTTCGTATCGACCACAGACCAAAATCAAACGTGATGATTGAGCCAACTCAGTGACGCCTTGCTGATCCAGCTTGCGTCCTTGAGGTGACAAGTAAATCACCTTCGCACCTTCACCCGCTGCGGCTTTCGCTGCATGGATGGCATCGCGCAAGGGTTGCACCATCATCAACATTCCGGGACCACCGCCGTAAGGCCTGTCATCTACCGTATTATGTCTATCATGGGTGAAATCACGGGGATTCCACGTGTGCAACTCGAGCAGGCCGTTTTTCACGGCTCGACCCGTAACACCAAAGTCTGTCACGGCACGGAACATCTCTGGGAACAGGGTTATTACCCCTAACCACATCTGTTGTACCTCGACTTAGAAGTCAGGATCCCAATCCACTAAAATCTGTTTACCTTGCAGGTCCACCGTTTTGATGAACTGCTCAGGGACAAAGGGGATCATACGTTCCACTTTGCCGAAACTATCTTTAGCGTTGGCTTTAACGAGTAATACGTCGTTCGATCCTGTTTCCACGATCTGATCGACAATCCCCATGTTATAGCCTGTTGTATTGACCACTTCGCAACCGATGAGATCACGCCAGTAGAATTCATCTGCTGGCAAATCGTTCATCTGTTCCGGCAAAATCGCAATCTCACAATTTGTGAGCATTTGCGCTTGCTCCCGTGTTTCTACGCCATCAAGTAAGGCAACAACGGCCTTACCTTGATAACGCCACTGGGTGACCTTTATTTCGCGCCATTCACCATTTTCTTTAATAAGCCAAGGTGAATAGTCAAAGATACCTTCAACAGAATCGGTATAGGCGGTGATTTTCAGCCAACCTTTAATGCCATGACAGGAGCCTAATTTCCCCAGTACGACTGGCTGTTGGTTACTGCTCATCAATCTATACCTTAACGCTATTAAGCTGTTGCTTTACGAGCGTCTTTGATCAGTTTTGCTACACGTTCTGTAGCAGCTGCACCGTTAGAAACCCAGTGCTCAACGCGAGCTAGGTCTAAACGTAAAGTTTCTTCTTGGCCACGGGCCAATGGGTTGAAGAAACCAACACGCTCGATGAAACGACCGTCACGAGCGTTACGGCTATCAGCAACAACGATGTTGTAAAATGGACGCTTTTTTGCGCCGCCACGAGCTAAACGAATGGTAACCATGCGTTTTCAATCCTCTAATGATTTGCTTGAAGCAAAAATAAAAACTGGAACCCCGTGTTCGCGAAGAGTCCCAGATAGAAAGCCGGAAGATTTTACCTGACTTTCCAACGAATGCAACCAAAGATGGCGATTATTACGCCTGCGCCCTCAGTAAGCGGTTCATTGTTGCCAGAGTCAACCGACTGATAAAGTGCTAAGTTTAACTAAAAATGCCCGATTAACGTCCCGGAAATTTCATTCCTGGCGGCATCATGCCACGCATTCCGCGCATCATTTTTTGCATGCCGCCCTTAGCAGACATTTTTTTCATCATCTTTTGCATTTGAGTAAACTGTTTCAATAAACGGTTTACATCTTGAATTTGCGTGCCAGAACCGGCAGCGATGCGACGTTTGCGTGAGCCCTTGATTAAATCAGGGTTCTTACGCTCCTTGGAAGTCATCGAATTAATGATGGCTTCCATTTGACCTGTCATCTTGCCGTCTTGGATTTGCGCTAAGGCTTCTGGGGGCAATTGACCGACACCGGGCAGTTTTTCCAGCATATTCATCATGCCGCCCATGTTTTTCATTTGCTGTAACTGCTCACGGAAATCTTCTAAATCGAAACTGCCACCTTGCTTCACTTTCGAAGCCAGCTTCATGGCCTTTTCTTTATCGACGCCGCGCTCAACTTCTTCGATAAGCGATAACACATCGCCCATGCCCAAAATGCGTGAGGCAATACGGTCTGGATGGAATGGCTCTAACGCGTCGGTCTTTTCACCCACACCGAGAAATTTAATCGGCTTGCCCGTAATGTGGCGAATCGATAACGCCGCACCACCGCGCGCATCACCATCGACTTTGGTTAAGATCACCCCTGTCAGTGGTAAAGCTTCGTTAAACGCCTTAGCGGTGTTTGCCGCATCTTGACCTGTCATAGCATCAACAACGAACAAGGTTTCGATAGGCTTAACCGCTGCGTGTAAGCCTTTGATCTCGTCCATCATGGCTTCGTCGACATGCAGACGACCCGCGGTATCGAGGATCACCACATCGATAAACTTTAATTTAGCGTGGGCAATCGCCGCTTTCGCAATGTCGATTGGCTTTTGGCTAACGTCCGATGGGAAAAACTCCACCGCCACTTCTTGCGCTAACGTCTCAAGCTGTTTAATCGCCGCAGGGCGATAAACGTCAGCACTGACGACTAATACCGATTTTTTATGGCGTTCACGTAAAAATTTACCCAGTTTGGCCACACTGGTGGTTTTACCCGCACCTTGCAGACCCGCCATCATAATCACAGCTGGCGGCTGAGTGGCTAAATCTAGGGCTTCATTCGCCTCGCCCATGGATTTTTCAAGTTCACTTTGAACTATCTTAATAAAGGCTTGACCTGGGCTTAAGCTTTTAGAGACTTCTTGGCCAACGGCACGTTCTTTTACGTTATTAACGAATTCGCGCACCACAGGCAGGGCAACATCGGCCTCCAGCAGTGCCATACGCACTTCGCGCAGGGTTTCCTTAACGTTTTCTTCAGTTAAGCGACCACGGCCACTGATATTTTTCAGTGTGCGTGACAGTCTGTCGGTTAGGTTCTCAAACATCGTCCTGTTCTATACCTTTAAGAATCTCGATTGATGGGCTGTATTATAACGATGCATGCGCATTATGCTACTGCTGCACCCATCTTGATTGTGGTTAAGTGTTTTACTTGCGCTGAGTCATGTTTTATTGTCGTCGACACACTATTTAACCCTAACAATAAGAATCTGCTAAATTTTGCAACTCATGTCACTGCCCATTTGCCGACAGCTCATGTTATTCTAGGGAAAATATTGATCTGTATGCCCCGTTTTTAAGGCACCTTTAACTACACAAATAGGTTAATTACCCATGGTCATCTTTTCTGCCTCAGCCATGTTTTTTTATTGCATTGCATTGGTACTAGTGACGAGTAGATTGTTTCACCCAGACGGTCCGAATCGCCGTGCTGTCGCAGGCTTTGCCGCTATTGCGGTTATTTTGCATGCTGCAGCATTATCACAAGTGATTTTCACCACAGATGGCCAAAACTTTAGCCTGACGAATGTGATTTCCTTAGTGAACTGGATTATCGCTTTTACTTTTACGATATTGATGTTCAGGCTGAAAGTCATCGTCGTCGTGCCCGTGGTTTACGCCTGCTCAGTGCTTTCGGTTGCCCTACTCTGGTTATTGCCGCCTAAATTCATCACGCATTTTGAGCTTTATCCTGAAGTATTAGCCCACGTCGTATTGTCACTCATGGCCTACAGCGCCCTGATGATTGCCGCCCTATATGCAATACAACTGGCGATGATCCAAAATAAACTGAAGAAAAAACAATTTATGCTGAGCCCTGGCATTCCGCCGCTGATGACAGTTGAAAAACAACTTTATCACCTGGTGATTATCGGCGTTATCTTGCTCAGTTTGTCGCTCGCGACTGGTTTTATCTTCCTTGAAGATATGTTCGCCGATGGTAAAGGTCATAAGGCAATTCTGTCGATAATGGCTTGGTTTGTATACATTACTATGCTGTGGCAACAGTATTGGGTCGGTTGTAAAATTCGTACCGCAGTCATTTATACTCTTACTGGCGCATCCTTACTTTCGCTCGCATATTTTGGCGCGCGCATTGTCAAAGAATTAATCCTCAACTAAACATTTAAGTCGGCTGGGGCAGTTATTGCTGCGGCCGACTTGACACTTTTTTTAAATGTCGGTATTTACTTAAGTTTACTGGCCACATTGGAGCCTTTTTTGGACGCTATATCGACAAGCGCACTCCTGATCGTTTTACTAGTGCTTATCCTATTCTCTGCCTATTTTTCAGGCTCAGAAACCGCAATGATGACTCTCAACCGTTACCGTCTACGCCACTTAGCCAACAATGGCCATAAAGGGGCGATTAGAGCCTTGAAGTTACTTGAGCGTCCTGACCGTTTGATTGGATTGATCTTAATTGGCAATAACTTAGTCAATATTTCCGCATCGGCTATTGCGACTATCATTGGTATGCGTCTTTGGGGCGACTTAGGGGTCGCTGTTGCAACTGGCGTGCTTACATTAGTCGTGCTCGTTTTTGCTGAAGTCACGCCAAAAACCATCGCCGCGCTAAATCCTGAGCGTATTGCTTTTCCCTCTAGCATACTGCTACTTATACTTTCCTCGACCTTTGCCTATGTTGTCTCAAGCGTTAATTTGATAACCACAGGTATCTTACGTTTGATGGGGATAAAAACCGTTAATAGTAGCGATGCGCTAAGCCAAGAAGAGCTGCGTACTGTGGTACATGAGGCAGGGGCACTCATCCCCCGACGCCACCAAGAAATGCTGTTATCTATCTTGGATTTAGAGAAAGTCACCGTTGAAGATATTATGGTGCCACGCTCAGATATCTACGGAATTAACGTCAATGACGAATTTAAGGTTATCAATCGTCAGGTGATCCAAAGTCCACATACCCGAGTGTTAGTGTATCGCGACACCATAGACGATGCAGTGGGCTTTATTCATCTACGCGATGCCCTGCGCCTCCAATCTAAAGAGCAATTTAGCAAGTCATCTTTGCTACGTGCAGTGAAAGAACTCTACTTTGTGCCAGAAGGTACACCACTCAATGTGCAGCTAGCTAACTTCCAACAAAATAAAGAGCGCATCGGCTTAGTCGTTGATGAATATGGTGATATTCAAGGTCTAGTAACACTCGAAGATATTCTCGAAGAGATTGTCGGTGACTTTACCACTTCGATGTTGACCACCCCGAGTGAAGACATTAAGGTGCAGCAAGATGGCAGCTACTTAGTCGATGCGGGCATTACGATCCGCGATTTGAATAAAGAAATGAAGTGGAACTTTCCCACAGATGGCCCTAAAACCCTCAATGGTCTGATTCTGGAGTATCTGGAGGACATTCCTTCTGCGAATACCAGTTTACGTTTAGCAGGTTATCCATTAGAGATAATTGATGTGTCAGAGAATATGATTAATACAGTGAGAATTATCCCGCTGTATTATCATCCCCCCAGAGTTTAATCCTCAATTTTGAGCATAAAAATTGGCCGAACCACACAAGTTAAGATGTGGTCCGGCCGACGATTTCCTCCAAGCGATGATGCTCCCCCGAGCTATACCTTTAGTGCTAATCTATCGACTCTAATTCACTATCTAGCCAAGCTATGCAGACTTTTTCGCCTCAAGTATACGACGCTTCTCAAGCGCCATTGGCGTTATCTGGGCGTTCAGCGCCTTTTCTAAGCCCAACATAAAATACACTTCCGCCATTAAGAAAAATGGCCCAATTAATAGCTGATTTAAGTCATCCACAAAGGCAGGCTTGGCTTTTTCATATTGATGGCCGATTAGCTGGAACACCCAGCCCACCACAAATACCCCTAGGGCAAGCCAAGTGGCACCGGCGATATGCGCCGCCCACTCGGTCGTGAGCAGCACAGGTACCATGAATAATATGAGCCCCATTGAAAGCCTTAAGTGTAAACGGACATAATAGGCCAACACGAATATACCGACTATCACTGCTAAACTTGTCTCTCCCATACTGCCCAGCGGAATACGCACTGTGGCCAGCAACAGGAACGCAGACCAAATAATCAGTGGGATGCCAATAAAATGGGTCTGAATATTACGCTGATTTAAATGCACACTTTTGTAGGTCGATAACTGCTCTGCGGCGGATTTCATGTCGGGTTCCTCTTCATTTGCCCCTGCTTTACCTGCGCCAAATTGAGCGACGCGCAAACCATAAACTAACGTAAAACAATTAAACTGAACAGTAAAAGTAAATAAATTGTTACATTCAGTAATTTGGCACTTATTTGGAGACCCATCCAGAAATGAAAAAAGGAACCCTAAGGTTCCTTTTTTACCGCCAACAAACGCAAACTCGGGTTTATTGAGACTCTATGATTACCGTCGCAATCGCATAGGATTTTTCATCGGCAATAGAGATATGCCCAACCGTCGCTTTAAGCTGCTGTAAGCGCGTCAGCGCCCCCTCGGTAAAGTGAATCGTCGGCGCACCATCCTCATTGTTACCAATGTGAATATGCTGAAACGACACGCCGCGGCCAATACCCGTACCGAGAGCTTTGGCTGCGGCTTCTTTTGCCGCAAAACGCTTGGCAAGATAACGACTTGGCTGACTATGGGCAGTATAAATGGCTAACTCAGCCTCGGTCAGCACACGTCTAGCGAGCTTGTCACCTGCGCGTGCCACATGGACCTGAATACGCTCAATCTCGACGATATCTGTGCCTAGGCCGACAATCGCCATTATTCGCCTCGACGACCTTCAAGCATTAACACTTTCATGTCTTTCACTGCTGTCGCTAAACCGTCAATGGCGGCACGTGCGACAATCGCATGACCGATATTGAGTTCATATAACTCAGGAATCGCCGCGATGGGTTTCACGTTGTGATAATGCAAACCATGACCCGCGTTAACCACTAAACCTTTGCCATGGGCGTATTTTGCCATTTCGCTAATACGCGCTAACTCAGTGGCTTCTTCTGCTTCCGTTTTAGCATCGGCATAACAGCCCGTATGAATTTCAATAAGCGGTGCGCCAGAGGCAACAGCGGCATCAATTTGAGTTTTATCGGCATCGATAAATAAGGAGACTTGAATACCCTCAGCAGCTAAACGAGTCACTGCAGCAGTGATTTTATCTAACTGCCCCGCCACATCTAAGCCGCCTTCAGTGGTGACTTCTTGACGTTTTTCTGGCACTAAACAGACATAGGTCGGTTTAATTTCACAGGCGATGTTAAGCATTTCTTCGGTCACCGCACATTCAAAATTCATGCGGGTTTTCAAGGTTTTTGCCAACAAATATACATCGCGGTCTATGATGTGGCGTCTGTCTTCACGCAAATGGATAGTGATGCCATCGGCGCCAGCATGTTCAGCAACGGCAGCAGCATGCACAGGATCAGGATAACTGGTGCCACGGGCTTGGCGCAGAGTAGCAATATGGTCGATATTCACGCCCAATAAGATACGGCTCATCGGGAACTCCTTAATGTTTAACGCTGATATTGCGGCCTATTGTACTTAGGCTCACGCTAAAAAACAGGAGCTAGGGCGAATTATTCCCATCAATCTTCGTTGGTACGGCTGTGCTGACGAACAATTGTCGACTCAACAAAGGTTTAGTCCCGAGTAATGGCGTTAACAGGGATCGCATCAACAACTTAGCGCTCAAAAAATGTGCATCGGTGAGCTGGTTATCGTTAAGCGCCGTCAACATTGCCCCTTGGTAGGCGTTGCGAGCACGGGAGTTGAGCACAAATTGAAAACCTAACTCAGGCAAGAGTTGGTAATAATCATCAGGTACGAGTGGTTCACCTTGAGTATCGCGGCTAAGAGAAGGCATAAAACCTAATTCCCGCAGCAAGGCGAGCTCAATATAACGCAGTTGGGATTGGCAAAACTTCGCGGCAAGGCCGACTAAGGCTTGATGATAAATGAGGAACAACTCTTCAGCATTGTGCTGTACAGACAAAGTGCGAACCAATAACTCATTGATATACATACCAGCAAACAAGCTTTGACCAGAAAGAGGCACAGCAGGCGCAGCGGCTTCGACTTGAGTTAAGGTTTTTAATTCAGACTTACCGCTAAATTCGAAGATCAGCGGTTGAAAGGGCTGGAGAATACTCTTGATAGAGCGCTTACCGCTGCCAGTTCGGGCAACCACATCGACCCGTCCAATGCCGTCAACTAAGAGGTTAACTAAGACACTGGACTCTCGATATGGGCGATGATGTAAAACGTAACCACGTTTCATCGGTAAGCGCGCTCGCTGGAATTAATGCTTAATCGTCGCCGTAACCTAAGCTACGTAGGGCGCGTTCATCATCGGCCCAACCGGATTTCACTTTCACCCACACTTCGAGGAAAACTTTATTATCAAACAAGGTCTCCATGTCTAAGCGAGCTTGAGTTGCGATAGTACGAATACGTTCGCCCTTGCTACCAATCACCATACGTTTTTGACCTTCACGCTCAACAAGGATCAGGGCATTGATTTGATAAACGCCATTTTCCATCATCTTAAACTGTTCGATCTCAACTGTCGCATCATAGGGTAATTCATCACCTAGGAAACGCATCAGTTTTTCACGCACAATTTCCGACGCCATAAAACGTTGCGAACGGTCGGTAACATAGTCTTCAGGGAAGAAGAAAGGTCCTTCAGGAATCGACGCCGCCGCTAGCTCTAAAATGCGCTTAACGTTGGTACCTTTACTGGCTGAAATCGGCAAAATTTCATCGAAAGGATATTTTTTGGCGACTTCTTCCAAATACGGGAATAGCGATTCTTTGTCTTTGATATTGTCGACTTTGTTGATCGCCAGAATTGTCTGACGCTCTTCACCGCCACGGCGTAATTTACTCAACACCATCTCATCATCGGCGGTCCACGTCATGCCATCGACCACAAAAATCACCATAGCTACATCGGCAAGCGAACTGGCAGCTGCGCGGTTCATCAGGCGGTTAATCGCCCGCTGCTCTTCTATGTGTAAACCTGGTGTATCGATGAACACAATTTGCTTCGGACCATCGGTATGAATACCCATGATACGGTGGCGCGTGGTTTGTGGCTTTTTAGAAGTAATACTTACCTTCTGACCAAGCAAACGGTTGATTAACGTTGATTTACCGACGTTAGGGCGACCAATGATCGCCACCATGCCGCAATAAGTGACATCGTATTGGGCCGACGGCGTTGGCGCGGCCGCATTCATCCTTGCCAGTAATTCATCTAAACTCGGCTCAGTTGCCGCTTTTGCAGCATCGATACCTGACAAGTCTGTTTTTTTGGTCATTTCTTTAGTAACTCCAATACTTGAGCGGCCGCGATTTGCTCGGCTTTACGGCGTGAACTCGCCACACCAATGACGCTTTGGCTCAAGTCTTCAATACGACATTCAACGGTAAATGTCTGATCGTGGGCATCGCCTTCTATGTTGATTACTTGGTAATCAGGCAGCGGCTTTTTAAACCCTTGTAAATGTTCTTGCAGTAATGTCTTAGCGTCTTTCTGGCTGATCCCAGGTTGGATTTCAGCCAAACGCTCGGCATACCATTTCAACAGTAATGCACGGCAAACTTCGAGATCGGAATCAAGGTAAACGGCGCCAATAATGGCTTCAACTGCATCGGCAAGAATCGACTCGCGTCTAAATCCGCCACTTTTCAACTCGCCAGGACCGAGATATAAATAATCGCCGAGCTTAAACTCTTGGGCGATGATAGTTAAGGTATCACCGCGAACTAAGGTGGCACGCATCCGGCTTAAATCGCCTTCGGTTGCCTTCGGAAACTGATGATACAAAGCATCAGAAATCACGATAGATAAAATTGAATCACCTAAAAACTCTAAGCGCTCATTATGCTTATTTGCCGCACTTCTGTGGGTCAGCGCTTGAGTCAAAAGCTCAATATTCTTGAACTCATAACCTAAGGTACGACACAAACGTGGCAAATTTTTAATCGGTTCCATGCTATTTAATTCCACCTACACGCTCAAAACGCACACCGCTAGGCACCCAAGTTGGGAGGAAGTCGGCTTTTGAACGGTCAAATTCAAAACTAATCCAAATCGCTACCGCTTTACCAACAAGGTTCTCTTCTGGCACAAAGCCCCAGAAACGACTGTCGGTACTGTTATCGCGGTTATCACCCATGGCAAAGTAGTGGCCTTCAGGCACTAAAAACTCACCCGCAGGTAAATTACCTTCACGCTTAAAATACCCCAGCATGTCAGGACGACTTGGGTTGATCAAAATATCGTGGGCGACATCACCCAATTCCTCTTTATAACGCAGTAACGGCACACCATCTTGGCTGTAATCACCACGACTGATCTCAGTGCGGGCGATAACTTGCGGTTCTGGACAAGCTGTTTGCTCAACGCCACAGGCCTTCTGGATCATCAACTGCTTGTTACGGTAAATAATTCTATCACCCGGTAAACCGACAACACGTTTAATGTAGTCAATGGCGGGATTTTCAGGATACTTAAATACCACTACATCACCGCGTTTTGGCTCGCCAATTTCAACCAGTTTAGTGCGCCATACGGGATCTTTAAGCCCATAACTAAATTTTTCCACCAGAATGAAGTCGCCCACTAAGAGGGTTGGCATCATAGAACCCGATGGGATTTGAAATGGCTCATAAATGAATGAACGTAGGATCAACACAAAGGCAATAACAGGGAAGATAGAATGCGCGGTTTCGACTATGGTCGACTCACGAATGATTTGGTACTCAGCTTCTTCAGTTAAATTCGCTTGTGATGCCTTTGCTAACGCTAAACTCTCACGACGCTTTGGAGCGAAAACGAGCACATCGACTAACCAAATAAGTCCTGAGATCAGGGTGATTAGCACTAGAATAATGGAAAAATACGCTGCCATTGCTTATTGAACTCCTGCCTTAAAAATAATTAAAGGTGCCTAACTCAGCGAATATCATACTTTAGTTAACTTACCGTATTCGACCTTGGTAAACCAAAGTGATAAACCAATGCGATAACCTAACTAAAGCGCCGCAAACAGCGGCGCAATAGTCAACTAAATTGTCACTTCTTATGCTAACGATTACTCGTTTAGCTTAAGTACCGCTAAGAATGCTTCTTGTGGCACCTCAACGTTACCTACTTGCTTCATCCGTTTCTTACCCTCTTTTTGTTTATTTAAGAGTTTTTTCTTACGAGAAACGTCGCCGCCATAACACTTAGCCGTTACGTCTTTACGCAGGGCTTTCACGGTTGAACGGGCAATAATTTGACTGCCCACCGCCGCTTGAATCGCAATATCAAACATCTGACGTGGAATAAGTTCTTTCATCTTATCCACTAAAGCTAAACCACGGTGACGAATGTTTGATCTATGGATAACCATAGCCAAGGCGTCGACTCGGTCGCCGTTGATGAGAATATCTAAACGCACCATGTCTGCAGGATCGAAACGAATAAAGTTATATTCGAGGGATGCATAGCCACGGCTAGTGGACTTCAAACGGTCAAAGAAGTCCATGACCACTTCCGCCATTGGCAGATGGTAAGTTACAGCCACTTGGTTACCGTGGTAAACCATGTTCACTTGCGTGCCACGTTTTTCAATACACAGGGTAATCACGTTACCTAAGTATTCTTTTGGCACTAAAATGTTGGCCTCAACAATCGGCTCACGCATTTCTTCAATGTTGTTAATCGCAGGCAGATCAGACGGGTTATCAACGTAAATCGTTTCACCGCTGGTCATGACAACTTCGTACACTACGGTTGGCGCAGTGGTGATCAACTCTAGGTTGTATTCACGCTCTAAACGCTCTTGTACGATTTCCATGTGGAGCAGGCCTAAATAGCCAATGCGGAAACCAAAACCGAGTGCCGAAGAACTTTCAGGTTCAAAGAATAATGACGCATCGTTCAGGCTGAGTTTGTTCAGCGCATCACGGAAGTTTTCATATTCGTCGGTCGAAATTGGGAATACGCCAGCGTATACCTGTGGCTTCACTTTCTTAAAACCAGGTAACGGCTTTTCAGCACCATTTTTGGCTAAAGTTAACGTATCGCCCACGGGCGCGCCGTGAATTTCTTTCAGACCCGCAATCACAAAGCCGACTTCACCGGTTTTAAGTTCGGTTTTGTCAGTTTGTTTTGGAGTGAAAATACCGACGCGATCAGCAGTGTGGTTTTGCCCTGTAGACATGACCTTAAACTTGTCACCTTTTTTCAGGCTACCGTGTTTAATTCGCACTAACGACACTACGCCTAAGTAGTTATCAAACCAAGAATCGATGATCAAGGCTTGCAATGGTGCGTCAGGATCGCCTTCTGGCGGTGGAATTTTGGCAACAATGACTTCTAAAACCTCGTCGACACCGACACCAGTTTTAGCCGAACAACGCACAGCATCCATCGCATCGATACCAACGATATCTTCAATCTCGGCAGCAACACGTTCTGGATCGGCTTGTGGTAAGTCAATCTTGTTTAAAATGGGTACCACATCTAGATTCATATCCAGCGCGGTATAACAGTTTGCCAGTGTCTGAGCTTCAACGCCCTGACCCGCATCAACCACCAGCAAAGCACCTTCACAGGCAGCTAATGAGCGCGAGACCTCGTAGGAGAAGTCAACGTGACCTGGGGTATCAATAAAGTTGAGTTGATAGACAAGGCCATCTTTGGCTTTATAATCCAAAGTGACACTTTGTGCCTTAATCGTAATACCACGCTCACGTTCTAGATCCATAGAATCTAAAACTTGAGAATCCATTTCACGGTCGGTTAAACCGCCACAAACCTGAATAAGACGATCTGATAGCGTCGATTTACCATGGTCGATATGGGCAATAATTGAGAAGTTTCTAATTTGTTTCATTATGCTGCAATGACTAATACTGAAAATGGATACGGTTCAAAGGAGCGAAATTGTACCTGATTGCGGTTTCAATACCAATCACATTCACTCCTACTTAAGACAGGCCGATAAAACAACGCCCAAAACCGCAGTTAGCTGCTATTTGATAAAAAATAACACATTGAAATTATTGAGCTAATTCGTTTAAATTGATGCTCCTACCTAAATAGGCCAAAATCACAGGCTGAGCATCAACTTCTAAACGTTTAGCCTGTTGCTTACCAAAAGACCACGCAATCAAGGCACCAACGGCCGCAAAGCCCATGGCACCTAGGTTAGGATTAAACTCAAGCAACTGGCCTAAAAATTGTCCTAACGCTGCGCCGACAAACAGGCCAAACAGCGGCATTAAATAGATTAATGCCGCGGCTTTGAGGATCACGCTCTCGGGAAGGCCTAATTTGAGTAATTCACCAGCCTCACAGCGGCGGTCACTCTGAATAGAAAATTGCTGGGTTTTCGAGGAAAAAGCCTGAGCGACAGCAGAGGTCCCGCAAGACTCACTGTTACTGCAGCTCTTGCAGGTACTCTTAAGTTCCACTTCAACCGTCAACCAGCCTTGACTATCACTGGAGACGACTCTGGCAATTTCTTCCATCATAATCGGCGTCCTATTCTAGCGTCAGACTTTTAGCAATGCGCGTTAAGGTTTCTGTCGGCACTTTACCCACAGCAACCACTTCGGCATTACCGACTTTTTCTGAGACTAACGACAAGCCATTACGGGTAATTAATTCTTCAGGCAATGGACTTGTGCCCGCACGCGCCACATAAACAGAAATATTTGCCAGTCCATCGGTCAGTGCTATGTATTCCACCGCTTCGTGACTGCCAATTAATCTATGGTGGTCGCGCACTACCACAGTAAAACCTGCGGGTAACCAAGCAAATTGCCAGTTTTGACCGTCTTGGCGCTCGGCTTGATCGATAACTGCCGGCCACTCTTGCTTATAGGCCTCTTGCAAAATGGCTGGCGGCTCGCTGAATTCAATGAGTTCAATCACCATGATCTGCTCAAGTAATTGCTTATCTTGAGTCAGCATGTCGTATCTCAGCGGCAGATAGGTTTCCATATCAAGCCAAATTTGAAAGCCATAACGGAATTCATCATTAGGCAACAGGCGGATCATTTGCCCCGGACGCCCAGCGATACGGGTACGGCCACCGAGTACAAACTGATAACCCACTTCTAAGTCCGCCATATTGGCAGAGAAAGCAGCAGGCCAGACACCTTGAATATGATTAGAAACGATACTATACGCAGGCTCATCGTGCTCAATAAAGGTGACACGATTACCGACACGCACTGCATTTTTGGGTGGACCGTTAAGGTATTCTAGAAAGGCAACTTCTTGATTATTCACCTTACCATGCAGGTAAACCAAAGGCCGAATATGATCGGCCTGAAGTTGAATAATCGATGCTTTAAACTCTTTCTCTCGTAAAGCCTGACTCATTTTCTCGAGCCAAGCTTTGGCAGGCATGTCTTCCTGCGCGGTTGCAGGAAAGACCAAGGCTAATAAAGCCAACAGGATTAGACGCAAGCTAACTCCTCGTTATTGATTGACCGGAACGGGTACGACCTCGGTATTGTCCTCTACAACCGCACCAGTATTCAATCGTTGTTGCAACATATGATCTTGGATATAAGTATTAATTCGGCGACGTTGCTCATTCACCTGATCATTGGTATAGCCTTGATTCTGTTGTACAGGACCGGTTTGTAGGCTCACAGGTGATGCGCTACCAATAAGCGGCCTTGTAATTAACACGGGCGATGGTGACGCGGCATCATCGGCGGTTTGATTGTAATTCTGCACACCCACAATCGCAAACATAGCAACCGTCGCAGCAATGGCATATTGACCAAATTGCTTAAATAAAGGTACGACGCGGCTTTGCTCCGAATTGGCGGCAATTTGTGGCGTTACAGGTGCAGTAACTTTAGACGCATGATGCTTAGGCGCAACTATCGCTGGCTCAAGTTCAATGGCGGCAGCAATGCTAGCAGAGAGATCTAACACAATAGTCTGCGGCAATTCGCCACGCATGGCATCGCCTATCATATGATAGTTATGCCATTTATCATGTGAATGTGTATCAGCAGATAACTCTGCCATGGTCTGCGCATCAGTCTCTCCATCGACTGCGGCAGATACCCATTCTTGACCTAATTTATCCATTTTTCACCTGTCTAAATATAAGGGTTTCTTAAAATAAGAATTTAGGCTTCCAGCAACGGCTGGAGCTTTTTATCGATTGCCTCTCGAGCTCGGAAGATACGCGATCTTACGGTCCCGACAGGACAATCCATGACTATGGCAATATCTTCGTAACTCATACCATCGAGTTCACGCAATGAGATGGCCATTCGTAATTCTTCAGGCAAGGTCTCTAATGTATCGAAAATCACTTTTTTGATTTCATCCGATAACATTAGCCGTTCTGGGGAGGCAAACTCCTTCAGCGCGTCACTGCCTTCGTAATATTCGGCATCTTCTGCATCAACATCATTCGCAGGCGTTCTACGCCCCTGTGATACGAGATAATTCTTCGCAGTGTTTACTGCGATGCGGTACAACCAAGTATAAAATGCACTTTCACCGCGAAAGTTTGGCAAAGCTCTGTAAGCTTTGATAAACGCTTCCTGTGCCACATCAGCAACGTCCGCTTGGTTCCGTACATAACGGGATATCAAGCTAATGACTTTACTTTGATATTTAAGCACTAACAGGTTAAAAGCGTTTTTATCACCTTGTTGTACGCGCTCAACTAATTGTTGATCACTTAATTGTCCACTCATCCGAGCCGACTTCTCCTAAATCTAAAATGCTGATTTCTCAGTCGCTCGAATCATATTCACTTATGTAGACTCGCGGGCTTTGAAAAAGTTCTAAAAATTATACAAAAAAAGTAAGGTAAAAAGGAAAGTACCCATAATCGGTGAGTTGGTTTACCATAGTTGGCACTCTTCAGTCACATCATGATACCCGATGAAACAAGTAGTTGAACACCAATCTGACATATTAGTCATAGGTAGCGGTGCCGCAGGTCTGACACTAGCTTTGCATCTTGCTGAAAAAGCAAAAGTAATTCTGCTTTCAAAAGGCCCACTCTCGGAAGGGTCGACTTACTACGCCCAAGGCGGTATCGCCTCCGTCTTCGACGAAAGTGACACTATCGAATCCCATGTTGCAGACACCTTAATCGCAGGGGCGGGTTTATGTGACAAAGACGTTGTCACTTTCACGGCTGAAAATGCCAAGAGTGCGATGCAATGGCTTATCGAATGTGGCGTCGCCTTCGATAAAGAAGAAACCACAGACGGGAACGCAAAAGATGCACCTTACCATTTAACCCGTGAAGGCGGCCATAGCCACAGACGTATTCTGCACGCTGCCGATGCCACAGGCAAAGAAGTGCAAACCACACTGCAAGAACGCGCACTCGCCCACCCCAATATTCAAGTTTTAGAACGCTATAACGCCATCGACCTCATCACCACCCGTAAATTAAATCGCCCAGGTAATCGTGTATTAGGCGCTTATGTGTGGAATCGCAATGAAGAACACGTCGAAACCGTTAAAGCTAAGTTTGTCGCGTTAGCGACTGGTGGTAGTTCAAAGGTTTATCAATATACCTCAAACCCTGATGTCGCTAGCGGTGATGGTATTGCCATGGCATGGCGTGCAGGTTGCCGCGTGGCGAATATGGAGTTCAACCAATTCCATCCGACGTGTTTGTACCACGCAGATGCGCGCAACTTCTTACTCACCGAAGCCCTGCGTGGTGAAGGGGCTTATCTGCGTCGTCCAGATGGCAGCCGCTTTATGCCGGACTTTGATGAACGCGCTGAACTCGCTCCCCGTGACATCGTTGCCCGCGCCATCGACTACGAGATGAAACGTCTGGGTGCCGACTGTGTATATCTGGATATCAGCCATAAAGATGCTGACTTTGTGATGAAGCATTTTCCGACCATCTATAGCCGTTGCTTAGATCTAGGAATTGATATCACTAAGGATGCAATCCCTGTCGTGCCTGCTGCTCACTATACCTGCGGTGGTGTAATGACAGATATGCACGGTCAGACGGATCTCAATGGTCTCTATGCTATTGGTGAAGTCGCCTATACGGGCTTACATGGCGCCAATCGTCTGGCGAGTAACTCGCTACTTGAATGTTTAGTGTTTGCCCGTGCGGCGTCACAGGACATAGAAAGCCAACTGCATAAAATTCAAATCCCGGGACAAATTCCAGCATGGGATGAAAGTAAAGTGTCGAACTCGGATGAGGAAGTGGTCATCGCCCATAACTGGCACGAACTGCGGTTATTCATGTGGGACTACGTTGGAATTGTACGCTCAGATAAACGTCTGGAGCGAGCACTGCGCCGCTGCCTGATGTTACAGCAAGAAATTCAGGAATATTACAGTAACTTCAGGGTTAGCAATAACTTGCTCGAATTACGTAACTTAGTGCAAGTGGCCGAATTAATTATTCGCTGTGCCATGGAGCGTAAAGAAAGCCGTGGACTGCATTTTAATATCGATCATCCAGAGAAATTAGACGCGCCTCGCCCGACTATTTTACTACCTGAAAAGTAACCGCATAGGTGACTTCATCATAAACAGACTAAATCTCAGAATGAGGTTTAGTCTGTTGCATTTTAGCCCGCAGCAACAGCCGACATAAATGTCGATAGTCAGTATCATTTAACATATCAGCCCAAACCAGCAAGAGCCGCAGCTGAGTATCCACTTCGATATAAATCAAGCAAACAAAGGGCGTGACCCAAGTGCGTTTTAGTACCTGAAAGTGCTCCCCCGTTGACAAACGTCCCTCGCCTTTATCACTCAGCACAAAATCTAAACGCCAATGCTGCAGTCGCCACAACTGCGACAGCAAAAAAATACTAACAAGTACGATAAACAAATATTTAAGCAGAGATAAGGCGATAATGTCGCTTTGGGGCCAAAGCAGAAATGAGCTAGAACAGACACCAATAAAAACGACCAACGAGAGTCGTTGGTCGAAAGAGGCTTTTACGCTGAAACTATGGTGCCGGTCTTCCACGGACTTTTACTATCATACGAGCCAGTTCAGTGTCAGGGCACACTTCATGGCCCATAAACCAAGCAAACAATTCTGGATCTTCACATTCCAACAAACGGATAAACACGGTTTTATCTTCATCGGACATTTCTTGATAGAAGTTTTCAACAAAAGGTTGAAGCAAGACGTCTAATTCCAGCATCCCACGACGACATGCCCAGCGAACCCTTGCGATGTTCATTAATTCCAAGGTATTTCTCCCAACACAGATTTGGCATTAGTCTATCAGTTCACTGACTAAAGTGTCGATTAACCCTTCATATTGACTCACAAAATTAGCATTGTTGTACTTGCGTATCGAGCCCCTCAAAGAGATCGCTAAAATCTGTATCCAATAATCGCTTTACCGCAGGATGTTGGATCATACGTTCCGCAAACATCACATGGTATTCCTCTTTCACATCGGTGGTTTCACCGAGCAAATTCATACCATGGGAAATCACTTCTTGGCGATAAATCGACGGTGTGACAAAAATACCTCGTTTAAGGTAACCAAAGGCCTTCATCATGGCCGCATCATCGAACTCGCCCAAGATACTGACTTTAAGATTTTGCTCGTCAAACCAGCGATATAGCTGTTGTCCGAGTGAAGTTCTACGGCCGGGGATTAATAGCTGGCCTTGTTCTAAACAGGCAGGAAAATCAGCGCTATAAGTCTCAGCGGAGAAAAAACTCACGCCACACTCGCCTAATTTTTTAGATAAAATTTCAGGGTATTTCAGTGACTCACCTGCACAATCCGAAAGGATCATATCCAGTTTATGCTCACGTAAACGCGCCATTAGGCTCTCGTGAGTCGCCTCATAGCAGGCTAAGTGCATAGAATTGTCATTAGGCACTACGGATAATAAAACTCGGCTGACTAAAGCTTTAGATAAGGCATCGGCAATACCCACCTCGAATAACATGGCATCCGCTTTTTGATAATTAAGTAAATCGAGCATTTCATAGCTAAGGCTAAACATCTTATCGGCGTAGCGAAACACCAATTCACCTAACTCTGTCGCCTCCAATGTCCGCCCGACTCGCTTGAACAGACTGCCGTTTAACCTATCTTCTAAGGCACGAATTTGCCCTGTTATCGTTTGCGGCGTTAAACATAGGGCTTCGGCCGCCTTCGCGACTGAGCCCTTTTTCTTAATCATCCAAAAATAATACAAGTGGTTATAATTCAAGTGCAGCATGCTAACCCGCTGTTAATGCTCCCTCAAACGCCAAGGCGCTGAGGGGGTACTGTGTTATTTTAAACTCGATAGTTTAAAATCAGATGATTAAAAACCTGATGATTCCCAGTCAAGTTACTTTAAACGCTGGCAGTCGAGTAAGTTAGTAACTATGCCTTGTAACTGCTCCAAATCGGCAGCATTCCCCAGACTTACCGCTTCAGTGACTCCTGAAACTAAAACGTTACGTTCAGGAATACGTTCGGCGCAATAGGTTCGATTCGCTTCTTGGAAACGTTTACCACCGCGATACTTAAGTGCCCTCGATTCATAACCATTAGTTTCTAATCTCGCCCCTAAGGAATCAGATTTAAACATCAAAGCGCCATCCACTATTCCTTCAAGATAGCTTTGGCAAGTCTGCGAGTTTGCATCCTGATTACAGGCCGAAATTTGCGATGCCGTCGCGGTTGTCGATAAACATAAGAGCGTTGCTATTCCCATTAATTTCAACTTTATCATAGTTATACTCCTTTATTAGGTAACACTTTTGATAACCAGAAATACCCGACTAACGCTGCCATAATCGAACCGATTAAGGTCCCTAGGCGTGCTAAGTCACCGTACATAGGGTCTGCATGTTCAAAGGCTAACGACGCAATAAACATAGACATAGTAAAACCAATACCGCACATGGCCGCGACGGGGGCAATTTGCTTCCAACCTACGCCATCGGGCAATTGAGCTAATTTTAGTTTCACCGCAATAAAGCTAAATAACATTACACCGATTGGCTTACCTAACATCAGGCCCAATGCAATACCAACAGGAACAGGAGAAATTAACGTCTCCAAATTCATATTGCCGACATAAACGCCCGCATTGGCAAAAGCAAACACTGGCAAAATGAGGAAAGTACTCCAAGGATGCAAACTATGCTCTAAGCCTTCTGAGGGTGAACTGCCATCCTTTGCCCGCAATGGAATACAAAAAGCAATGATGACGCCAGCCAGAGTCGCATGCACTCCAGACTTAAGTACGGCAACCCAAAGGATTAACCCTAAGATGCCATAGGGTAAAAGTGAGGTAACCCCTTTGCGGTTTAACCCAACCAAGCCCGCAATCGCTAAACTGGCAATCACTAAACTGATGGTTGATAAGTCAGTACTGTAAAACAGCGCGATAATCACTATGACGCCTAAATCATCGATGATAGCTAAAGCAAGTAAGAAGACTTTCAGTGAAACAGGAACGCGGCTTCCGAGCAGTGCCATAATACCTAAGGCAAAGGCAATATCGGTCGCGGCAGGAATCGCCCAGCCCGCTTGTGTGACAGGATCACCGTAGTTAAACAGTAAGTACACACCAGCAGGGACTAACATGCCGCCAATGGCTGCAAAGGTAGGCAGGGAAGCTTGAGCGACGCTCGATAAGGCGCCTTCAAGTAACTCACGTTTCACTTCTAAACCAATCAGCAAAAAGAATATGGCCATCAAGCCATCGTTTATCCACAGGATGAGTGGCTTGTGTATATTGAGCTCGCCAATTTTGACTTGAACGTCAGTGCCTAAAAAGCCTTGATAAAGTCCAGATAAGGGGGAATTGGCCATCAGCATGGCTAAGGCAACAGCAACCAATAACAGGATACCGCCAGCCGACTCTTGGCTTAGAAAATTTCTAATTGCTTTTTCCATCTTGCACTCCTAAAAATTATAATGAATTGAGTGTAGACGAATTGTAATAACAAATATAATCGTAAGTTTCTCCCTAACACCTCGGTTATCCCGAAGTGTTAGGCTAAAAAACATACATCACACAGCAACAGGGGCTTTGATATGAGGGTGTGGAGCGTAGTTTGTTAATTCAAAATCATCAAATTGATAGTCAAAAATCGACTCAGGTCTGCGTACAATAGTCATGGTCGGCAACGGTTTTGGATCACGACTTAACTGCAGTGCCGTCTGTTCCATATGATTAGAATATAAATGGGTATCGCCACCCGTCCACACAAAATCACCTAAGGCCAAGTCACATTGCTGGGCGACCATCATAGTCAACAAAGCATAACTGGCAATATTAAACGGCAAACCAAGAAACACATCACAACTACGCTGATACAGTTGACAAGATAATTTGCCATCGGCTACATAGAACTGAAAAAACGCGTGGCACGGTGCCAAAGCCATTTTATCCAGTTCGCCCACGTTCCACGCAGAAACGATAAGACGGCGAGAATCTGGCTGAGATTTTATCTGGGCGATAACTTGCGAAATCTGATCGATAGCATCACCACTCTGGGTTGGCCAGCTGCGCCACTGGGCACCATAAACTGGGCCCAAATCGCCATTATCATCGGCCCATTCATCCCAAATGCTGACCTTGTTTTCGCGTAAATAGGCAACGTTAGTTTCACCCTTCAGAAACCACAGCAATTCATGGATGATAGAGCGCATATGGCATTTTTTGGTGCTCACCAAAGGAAAACCTTTACTCAAATCGAAGCGCATTTGATAGCCAAATACCGAGCGAGTCCCAGTACCTGTGCGATCCGATTTATCCACGCCTTCGGCTAATATGTGCTTCATTAAGTCTAAATACTGTTTCATTGCTGCTTACCTTGCTTACGAAAAATCAAGTACAAACCGATTAACACCATAGGCACAGAGAGTATCTGCCCCATAGTCATAAATCCCCAGTAAAGTCCCAACTGTGTGTCGGGTTGCCTCACAGTTTCAACCATAATACGGAACATACCGTAACCGACTAAGAACATACCAGAGACTGCACCGACTTTATCGGTACGTTTGCTAAACCAGTAAAGTAATAGGAATAATGCTACGCCTTCAAGGGCGAACTGATACAACTGGGATGGATGACGTGGGTCAGGTCCACCGGTAGGAAACACCATAGCCCAAGGCAGATCAGTGGTTCGTCCCCAAAGCTCGCCGTTGATAAAGTTACCAATACGACCAGCGCCTAAACCAATAGGCACAACAGGTGCCACTATATCGGCGACAGCAAAAAAAGTACGTTTTTGTTTCCACGCGATATAGAGCATCGCCGTAATCACGCCCATCAAACCGCCGTGGAAGGACATGCCACCTTCAGAGATTTTAAATAAATAGAGGGGACTGGCGAGGAAATAATCGAAATGATAAAAAAGCACGTAACCGATACGGCCACCTAAAATCACCCCAAGAAAACCATAAAAGAGTAAATCTGAAACTTGCTCCCGCGTCCATATCCCCTTTGAACGGTCGGCTTGGCGGTTCAACAACCACATGGCCGCAACAAATCCGACTAAATAGGTAAAACCATACCAACGCAGTGCCGGTTCAAAGGTTTGTCCAAAAAGATTAAACGGTCCAAATGAAACGATCACGGGATCGATATTGGGGAAACTCAACGCCATAACACATCCATTAGCAGCCTCAAACTGAGATAAACATAAAAACTAGGTCAGAATTAACTTAAGGCCGACACATAGAAGTAACAATGCAAATATCTTTTTAAGTACAGGTGTTGGCCAAGTGCTCGCCGCTTTTACACCCACAGGCGCCATCAAGACAGAAGTGATCACTAAACCAAACAATGCAGGTAAATAGATATAGCCTAGGGTACCATAGGGCAACTCAGGGGCATTCATACCTGCAATAATGTAGCCGAAACTGCCAGAAAGAGAGATTAAGAAGCCCATCGCAGCAGAAAACCCCACGGCTTGACGCATCTGTAAACCATAAAAAGTCAAAAATGGCACTATCAGTATACCGCCACCTATCCCGGTCAAACCTGCCAAAACCGCAACAAAAGCCGATACAACAAAAAGCACTACTGAATTAGGTAATTGACGATTTGATTTGGCCTTAACGGGGTAAGCCATTTGAATTGTCATTAAAATCACAAAGATGGCAAAACCTTGTTGTAACTTATCAGCGGGAATACGCTCAGCAATAAAACCTGAAGCCAGCGCGCCTATAATCAGGCCCGGTAACATTGATTTGAATAAATTCCAAGGCACATTACCACGCTTATGGTGGGCACGTGCCGACGAAATAGAGGTGAGAATAATGGCTGCTAGCGAAGTGGCAATTGCAATATGGGGGAGCTGAGTAGAGCTAATACCGACCGATGGCAAAATATAAAGCAGTGCAGGCACCACAATCAAGCCGCCACCGATACCTAATAATCCTGCCATAAAGCCGACAAATGCGCCTAAAGCCAAGCAAATAAAGAACACCAACAACAAACTATCCACACGAGTACCTACAGCGTGATAAATTGAGGGCCTTAGCTTAAAGCAAAACACAGCATTAGTTAATTAAGAATTGTTGCAAGACCCTGCTGGGTCAAATATTCTTTAACCAGCTCACGCACTTGGAAGCCGTTTGATAGGCTCAGCGCTTTAGCAAGTAATTGATCTAAATCGGCCCGCGCAACACGACGCAATAGATAATTGATCCGCGCTAAACTGCCCTGATTCATACTCAACTGATCGTATCCCATAGCCACCAGCAAAATGGCCCCCATAGGTTCGCCCGCTAACTCTCCACAGATACTAATATCGAGTTTATGGTATCGACAATCGAGGTGCGCCTGATGCAAAGCCCGCAATATTCCAGGATGATAACTGTCAAATAACGAGCTCACCCGCGGGTTATTACGGTCAACAGCCAGTAAATATTGGGTTAAATCATTACTACCAACAGAGACAAAATCCACTCGTTTTGCCACATCATCCAACTGATATAGCATGGCGGGCACTTCGAGCATAATGCCTATTCGTGGCATCACTATGTCGCTGTTAACATCGTTTTTTAATTCGACATAGGCTTGTTGCAAATATTCTAAGGATTGATCGATTTCATCTAAGTTGCTGACCATAGGCAGCAAAATACTTAACTGTTTACCGTCTCCCCCAGCCTGTAGCATGGCCCGTAACTGCACCAAAAAAAGCTCAGGATGATCCAGAGACAAGCGAATACCGCGCCATCCAAGGAAAGGATTGTCTTCTTTAATCGGGAAATACGGTAAAGGTTTATCGCCTCCCACATCTAAAGTACGCATCACCACAGGTCGACCGGACGCGGCCGATAAGACCTGTTGATAGACTTTGACTTGCTCAGATTCACTCGGGAAGCGCTGTTGCAACATAAAAGGAATTTCAGTGCGATAAAGCCCAATACCGTCGGCGCCCTCTGCGATTTCAGAGGCCACACCACTGAGTAATCCCGCATTGAGATACAAGCGAATACGTGAACCATCTAAGGTTACAGAAGGCAGCGCTAATTCTTGGGCATACTGGCGTTGCAAGGCTTTTTGTGCCGAAATCAGGCTACGATACTCACCGACAATCGCAGGTGATGGCGACACCAATAACTGACCACGGCTTGCGTTTACGACCAAAAGTTTTTGGTCAATATTGGCGGATAACAGTTGCTCGACACCTGTAATAGCAGGCACACCTAAGGCACGGGCTAAAATGGCGGCATGGGAGTTTACGCCACCAAGCTCAGTGACAATACCCGCAAGCTTTTGCCTTGGGAACTCAGCCAACATAGTCGCATCGGCTTCACGGGTAATGAGGATTACAGGTTTATCGGGCTCAAGCTCTAGACGTTCTGGCTCAATAAGTTGGCGCAATACTTTTTGACCTAAGTCGCGAATATCGCTAGCCCGCTCCTTAAGGTAAGGGTCTTCCATTGCTAAAAACTGTTGAATATAACGTAGAGACACTCGGCTCACCGCCGACTCAGCAGCCCAACCTAATTGCACTTCACGGGTATATTCGCCGCCTAAACTAGCATCATCGAGCAGTAACTGTAATGCATTGAAAATGGAGACAACTTCGTCATCTTGCTCGCGATCAAACCGTTGAGATAAGGCACCTATCGCTTCTTTACAACGCACCATAGCCGTAGTTAAGCGACTCGATTCATAGGCAATATCGTCAGAACGCACCTCAGGCTGTTCAAGGGGGATTTCCCCACCAAGTACGAAGGCATACGCAATGGCGATACCGTTTGACGCTGAAGTACCTTGAAACAGAATTTGTTGATGATGGGAGCTGACTTGAGCTTTTTGTTTTAAGCCACGCACCGCCATCGCTAATTGGGCGGCGAGGGTCATCAGGAAGGCTTCTTCGCCCTCACTGAATTGACGAGCACTCGCCTGCTGTACCACTATCACCCCAACCACAGCCTTCTGGTAGATAATAGGTACAGCTAAAAAAGCGCGGTATTCTTCTTCGGCGACTTCAGGAAAAAGCTTAAACCTTGGATGAAGCCGAGCATCCGCTAAATTAACGGCCTCTTCTCGCTGGGCAGCGAGTCCAACTAAACCTTCAGTCAGCGGCATACGTACTCGACCAACGGCGCTTTTTTCAAGACCATCGGTTGCAGATAACACGAGTTCTTGCTCTTCTAGGATATAGATGGAGCAACATTGGGTTTCCATCGCCGCTTTAGTCGATGAAACTAAGATTTCTAATGCGGTTTCCAAACTGTGGGCAGATGCCACAGCCTGAGTAATATCCCTAAGCGTATTTAACACTGTTTTCAATCCTCTTTTGAAATCAGCCCGTTGTTTTTTGTCTTCCCCGTTTCCTAGGTATTTCTAGGGTTTGGAATGACAATGCCGTTACCGCAAACTCTTTCATCACCTTACGATAAACATCACGCTTAAATGACACAACTTGCCGCACAGGATACCAATAACTTACCCAACGCCAATCGTCAAATTCAGGATGCCCAGAAGAACTCAAATTAATCGCACTATCTTGGCTTTTCAGTTGTAACAGAAACCACTTTTGTTTTTGCCCGATACACACAGGTTTACTGTCTTGCCTCACTAAACGCTTTGGCAAACGATAGCGCAACCAAGAACGGGTCGAGGTTAATATATGCACGTGTTCAGGTCTTAGGCCCACTTCTTCATACAACTCACGGTACATAGCCTCTTCTGCTGTCTCGCCATCATCGACGCCACCTTGAGGAAATTGCCATGAGTGTTGACCGAAACGTCTAGCCCACATGACTTGGCCATATCTGTTACAAATTATAATGCCCACATTTGCGCGAAAGCCGTCGCTATCAATCACATGGACTCCAAATCACATTAAATTTTAATAAACTGATTGTTTCATAAAGCTAGTCTCTCAGCAAACCTCTATTTTATCCTAAGCTTTGGATAACATCTGACTTAAAAGACATTTATCAACAATGCTAGGGGATGGAATCCGGGGATATCCACATTTTCTGTGGATATCTCTGTTTGAAACTCAGGTGAACTTGTTATAACGTTCAAAAAACATCTATTTACCATCGTTTTTAAAATTTAGCGTTAAAACTTAATAGCAAACAAATTCATAAACTTGCACATTAATCATGATTTATTTTAGACTAAAAAACCAATAAAGCTCATTATTTGACCAGCAAGAAGTATTTCTATCATTCTCGCGATATTACTCAACTTTATACACAAATAGTGTCCACAACTGTCCACAAAAGCCAGAATAAATGCACTTTATTCGCATTGACTTAGGATTTTTATTAGGTTAAGAGGCTCACTTTACTGAGTTATCCATAATATCTGTGGATAAGTATGTGGGGAACGCAAGGGAAAGCAGAGAGTAACTTTGAACACTTTTTTGCAAAACGGGGGTTAACACGGATATAAAATTTAAAATCAGTCACTTAGAATAAAAACATTCGGTACAAGTTAATCCACCCTGTAGGGCTCATTTTTTAACCACCATTGCTAAGCGGTTATTTTTAAGTAAAATCCAGCCATGAATCGAATTATCCCCCCTGAAAATCTATCTGAACTACTCGAACGTGCCAACATGATGGCGGGCGTGAGTTTGGCGCAGATAGCCAGCCAAAGAAGCATTCGTGTCCCCAAGGATCTTAAACGCGATAAAGGTTGGGTCGGTCAACTAATCGAAATGGAATTAGGCGCAACGGCGGGTTCTAAACCTGAGCAAGATTTTCTACATTTAGAGGTCGAGCTAAAAACTATCCCCATTGATACACAGGGGCGACCGCTGGAGACCACTTATGTCTGCGTGGCGCCGCTATCGAATATCCAAGGATTAACCTGGCAAAACAGCTTAGTCTGCCATAAGTTACAGCGAGTACTTTGGGTACCCGTTGAAGGAGAGAGGCATATTCCTGTGGGTGAGCGCCGTATAGGTACGCCAATATTGTGGGAACCGGATCCGCACGAGTTGCAATTACTGCAACAGGATTGGGAAGAGATCATGGAGCTTATCGCCCTAGGAAAAGTAGAGAGGCTTACAGCGCGCCACGGCGAAGTGCTGCAATTACGCCCTAAGGCCGCTAATAGTAAGGCGTTAACACAAAGCATTGCCGAAGATGGTAGCCTCAAAATGACCAACCCTAGGGGCTTTTATTTAAAGACCAGTTTCACTGCTATGATACTTAATAAGGTATTTGGTTAATTTTTAGTAACGATATGGACTTGGATTGATCCAGATCACAAATTTCACTGGCACTAAGGTGACTCTTTTCTATAAACTACGGCATCCTGAAATCACAGCCGTATTCGGATACCAATCAAGCAGTGAGAGCACGTAGACAAGCGAAAAAACTCCTTTTTGCGATTTTAGCTTGGGCGATTGCCATGGCTGCATTCGTGTTTTTTCGATATGCCCAATCACCAGAGCTGCCCCAATGGGCGGTAAGTTCGGCTGATCTCGCAACACTTGCTATCTACATGGGGATAATTTTTGGCAGCTTACATTGGATGTCGAACGTCATTGCAGATTTCAGTGCAATCAATCGCCTCCCCTATGTGTTTTCAGTCATCTTTAAGGGCTTGTTTTTATTACTGGGTGCTACGACGTTAGCTTACATGACTCAGTTTTTAAATATGTGGGCCATCGAAAATCACATGTCGACCCTCAGACAAATGCTGACGGCGCACATTCTCTATAGTCCTTCATTCCAAGCATTGATCGTATATTTGGTCGTCGTACGAGTCAGCTTAGCTTTTGTCGAGCAAATGGCATTATTAGTCGGGCCGCGTATTTTACTCAACATAGGCCTTGGTAAATACCATAAGCCAAGATATGAGCAGCGTTTATTCCTCTATTTAGATATGGTCGCCTCAACCACACATGCTGAATCACTTGGCGATTACCGCTTTAGTCGATTGATCCAAGACAGCTTTAGTTTACTTTCAGATACTGTGTCCAATAACGAAGCTGAAATCTACCGCTATATGGGAGATGCAGTGCTGCTTCACTGGCCATTAGAAGAAGGGATAGTTCACGACCGCTGCATGAATATCTATTTTGAATTTAGCCAACAACTGAACTGGCAACGCCGCTACTTTGAAGAGCATTATGGCTTTGTGCCGAAATTTAAAGCGGCGGCCCATTGTGGCCAAGTCGTCGCTGCAGTTGTTGGTGTACAGAAACAAGAAATTAGTTTCTTTAGTGACGTGCTCAATACCTTAGCAAGACTGCAAGACCAATGTAATCCACTAGGACAGCGCATGTTGATTTCGGGCGCACTCGCGGGACGCTTAGATAACCCCAACACTCAGTATCACCTATCAAATCTAGGCCCAGTCAAACTCAAAGGGAAACAACACTCAATTGAAGTGTTTGGCGTTTCCCCGCTCTGATTTGTAATCGACTTTAAGCTTTAGCTTGAATTAATGCTTTGCAGTTACAGTCAGTTTATTCCTCGTCCTTAGTTAATAATTTTTGGATCATTAAACCTAAAGTGCGGAAAGTTAAGATCCGACTGGTGGTTTGACGCCAGACCAGGCCGATATCACGGTAAGGTGCTTCACCCGGTGGCGTCATCACCACTAAATCTGTGTCATTCAAAATACCCGCGTCAATGGCCATTTGCGGAAGAAACGTGGTGCCCAGTTTACTGTTCACCATCTGCACTAAAGTATGCAAACTGGTGGCGGCAAACGGATTGACTTTCGCACTATCACCTAGCTGACATGCAGTAATAGCATGGCCTGTGATGCAATGCTCACTTTGCAGAAGAAAAATACTCTCGTCCGGCAGAGTTTGATAATCAATAGGTTGATGTATGCCACCCGCTAAATCTTTGTGGGCCACCATTTTGAAAGGATCTATGCCCACTTTCATGCTGTGGTAACCGCTAGTGTCAACGGGTAGCGCTAGGATCAATAAGTCCAGCTCTCCTTTACCCAAAGCATCTAGCAAACGCTCAGTGGTATCTTCCTTCAATAATAAACTCATCGCCGGATAAGATTGCTGACACTGGCGGATCACACGACTCAATAGGAAAGGCGCTATGGTTGGAATACAGCCTAAGCGAATATCCCCCGTCATCGGCTCACCTTGATTTTTCACTAATTCCACCAAATCATCCACATCAGTGAGAATTTTACGGGCGCGCTGCACCACTTCTTCACCAATGGCGGTAAACATAAATGACTTATGGTCTCGCTCAATCAACTGATGCCCTAACTGCTCTTCTAGGTTTTGGATCCCACTTGAGAGCGTTGATTGACTGACGAAACACACCTTAGCGGCGCGGTTAAAATTCTGCTCTTGATGGAGATTCACCAAATAGAATAAGTTTTTTAAGCTAGGTAAACTTTTCATTTTCTCGATTGCCATGAAGGTTATGAATTAAGAAATTAAATCTACTTTAGCATAAGTGATGAGCAATAACGCGGCATAAGATATCAGGATTGTGACCCGAATCGATATTCAATCGGTTCGCCGTAAAACTTAAGTGGGAGTAACAAAATAAGATGGGAAAAGCGCTAACAAGAAAATGTCGAAAACAATAAACTTAATCGTAAAACCAATGCAAGATTCACTCAATTGAGCGCAACAATAGACATTATCGCTGCGCCTTAACTTACCTTAGCAAGTAATATTTTATGCTTTGGCTTGGAGGAATAACTTTAACTGTTGTAAATCTGCACTCGCGTGTTCAACGATGTCAGCAACCCAAGAGCCATGTTCAGCATCCCATCTTGCTTCTTCGCCATGCTGTAATAATTGGGCGATCTGCTGAATACGTTTTAACCCCACAGAACCTGCAGCACCTTTAAATTTATGTGCTTCTGAACATAAGGTATCTTTGTCTGCTGCGTCGTTAGCCTTCACTAGATTTCCAACATATTCAGGCATTAACTGCTCAAATAACACCACACTCTTGAGTAAGGTACCGGCACCAATGGCGCTGCAGTACTGTTCGAGAGTATTGAGATCTAGGATTGCTTCTAATTCAACTGTGGCCATAAGGCCTCCCTTAAGTGGTTCAATGCTTAAAACGAATTTATCACATGATACCCACTAAAATTGTCAGTGCAACTTATAGCGATATTCATGGTCTAATTCAGATTAAAATTAACAAAAAACAAACTAATAGTCGTAAATAAACGCTTACGAAATAATAGCGACGACATAACATTTAGGGAGTAAATTTATCCCACTAACTTGCCTCTATCGTTGCGCTAATGCGTGCCCTTGTCCACCATAAAGCTGCAAATTATCCACAATCGCCACCAATCCATCCCAACGATAGGCACACCAATCGGGTGCTAATAGCATAGGTTTTTTCGCATAAGCGGTGACACGGTGAAAAATCACTTCCGCGGGAGTATGGCGGATCATCTCGCCGACACTGTGGGCATAATCCTCAAGACTCAATAAAGGTAAGCGCCCACTTCGCCACGACTTAGCCATAGTACTACCTTCGACGATATGCAAAGGATGTAGCTTCAAGCCATCAACGCCATGCTGCAATACAGCAGCTAAAGTCGCCATATAATCGCTATGGGTTTCATCGGGTAAGCCAAGAATGAGATGAGTGCACACCTTAAGACCGCGAGCTCTCGCCCTAGACACAGTGTCACAATAACAGGCGAAATCATGGCCACGGTTAATTCTACGCAGTGTTTCATCTTTGGCTGTTTGCAACCCGAGCTCTAACCACACATCGACACCATTTTCCTGATAGCGCGCCAGTAAATCCAGTACATTATTCGGTACACAATCGGGGCGAGTTCCTACACATAAACCGACTATCTCGCCATCTTTAACCGCTTCATCGTACTTAGCCATTAACACTTGATATTCATCATAAGTGCTAGTGTAAGCTTGAAAATAAGCAATAAATTTATCGGCTTGTGCCTGAGGCTTCGCCTCACGATAGCGGCTCTTACCCTGTTCAAGTTGCTCAGTAATACTCAATACATCGGCGGTTTGATGGCTAAATGACGCCACATTACAGAAAGTACAACCTCCGCGCCCTAAAGTGCCGTCACGGTTAGGGCAAGTAAACTTGGCATCTATAGTGAGTTTTCGCAGTCGGGTGCCATATCGCGCCTTACAAACGGCACCAAAGGTGTTCACATATGCATCAAGCCCCATCAGAGCACCCACCAAATTTCATATCGCTTCATTGAGAATAACCAAGATAAAATCACAAATAGAAAAGAAAATACGTGAACAAATAGAAGAAAAAGCTTAGTGTAAACAAGGTAGCGAGAGGTTTCTTGGTGCTACATCAAATTCCCGCCTGACTCATACCGTTATTATCATAAATGTGCGCATCCTCAAATTAGCCTGCTTACTGCTGAGATCTTGCTCACACCAAAATGAATAACAATTCAACAATTTTAATTTTTTATCTATTTACTGTGTTTGCAATAAAAATCACTATTTCTAAATCAAAAACAATCCCATCAGCATGTTACACCTTGGTAAATTTTGAGTTTGATAGTTTTTAAAATTCTTTTTATTCATAATGTTATACAGCACATTTTACTGTTGACGTTAACGTAAGGTAATTGTGGTTTGTGTATGAAACATGAATTAATACCCATGTTTTATGCAAATTTTTGGTTTGACCTTTATTGAATCTCAGGCTAATTTGGGTGGTTCGGGTGCATATCTATAGAAAGTCTTTACATTTTCTCCCCGAGTAGTAATCAGTTGAGGTCTAGGGAGGTTTTTGTATGAGCTTATATCATCCCAGTTTTGAGCGGGACAATTGTGGTTTTGGGTTGATAGCACAGATGGATGGCGAAGCCAGCCACCGTATAGTGCGCACGGCAATCCATGGTCTAGATCGCATGAAGCACCGCGGGGGCATTGCCTCCGACGGCCGCACTGGCGACGGCTGTGGTTTATTAATGCAATTGCCTGTGCAATTTTTTGAAGCGATTGCCGCGGAAAATGATTGGCATTTGAGCAGAAAATTTGCCGTAGGTATGCTGTTTTTAAGTCAAGATGATGAACTGGCTGACCAAGCCAAGTTTATTCTTGAGCGCGAACTCGAGCGTGAAACCTTAAGTATTGCAGGCTGGCGCAAGGTGCCTGTCAATCCCGATGTGTTAGGTGAAATTGGCAAGGCTAGTCTGCCACAAATCTATCAAGTGCTGATCAACGCCCCCATTGGCTGGCGTGAGAAAGACTTGGAACGCCGCCTTTATATGGCGCGTCGCCGCTTAGAGCAGCAGATCACCGACGACAAAGACTTCTATGTCGCGAGTTTGTCTGGCCAAGTTATCGTCTATAAAGGTCTGATGATGCCTGTAGACTTGCCCGCGTTTTATCCCGATCTCGCGGACATTCGCTTAAAAAGCTCTATCTGCCTATTCCATCAACGTTTCTCAACAAATACTTCTCCTAAATGGCCATTAGCTCAGCCGTTTAGATATTTAGCCCATAACGGCGAAATCAATACTATTACGGGTAACCGTCAATGGGCCCGCGCCCGTGCCTATAAGTTTAATTCACCGCTACTGCCAGATTTGCAGCAGGCCGCTCCCTTTGTGAATGAAACAGGCTCAGACTCTTCATCTTTAGATAACATGCTGGAAATGCTGTTATCTGGTGGCATGGACTTATACCGTGCCATGCGTCTATTGATCCCGCCTGCTTGGCAAAGTAATCCGGAAATGGATGACGAATTAAAAGCCTTCTACGACTTTAACTCTATGCACATGGAGCCTTGGGATGGTCCGGCAGGTATTGTGATGACCAACGGTCGCCATGCCGCCTGCGCTGTTGACCGTAATGGCCTGCGTCCATCACGTTATGTGATCACAAAAGATCGTATTTTGACCTTAGCTTCCGAAGTCGGAATTTGGGATTACGCCGCCGATGAAGTGATTGAAAAAGGCCGTGTTGGGCCTGGTGAATTACTGGTACTCGATACCTTAAACGGCCGCCTATACCAATCCTTTGAAATTGATAACGATCTTAAGCGCCGCCACCCCTATAAAGAGTGGATGGCGAAGAACAGCCGTACTTTGATCCCTGCGGAAGATCTCGCCTCGGCACAACATGGTGCCAGTGAGTTAAGTCCTGAGCTATTGCTGCAATACCAAAAACAATTTGGCTATACCCGTGAGGAATTAGAACAAGTTATTTGGGTATTGGCGAAGCAAGGTGAAGAAGCCACAGGCTCCATGGGCGACGACACACCTATGGCGGTATTGTCGAAAAAGTCACGTTCACTGTATGACTATTTTAGGCAGAAATTTGCTCAAGTAACGAATCCACCTATCGACCCCTTACGTGAAAAGCACGTCATGTCGTTGACCACTTGTATTGGCCGTGAACAGAACCTCTTCAATGAAACGACTGGGCATGCTTACCGGGTAATGTTCAATTCACCTATTTTATTATTCAGTGATTTTAACCAGTTACTGGGATTAGATAGCACTTACTATCGCGCCAATATTGTCGATTTAAATTACGAACCACAGGAAGGCTTAGAAAGTGCCATTCGCCGTATCACAGCCGAAGCCGAGCGTTTAGCCCGCAGCGGCACGACTTTGTTGATCCTTTCGGATAGAGCCATAGGTAAAACGGCGCAAGTGATCCCCGCGGCCATGGCGGTCGGTTCTGTGCAGCAAATGCTGGTGAATAAGAGCCTGCGCTGCGACACCAACATTATTGTTGAAACCGCATCGGCGCGAGATCCGCATCACTTTGCTGTATTGCTTGGCTTTGGTGCCACGGCGATTTATCCGTATTTAGTGTATGAGTCAATTTCCGAACTGGCGAAACGCCATGACTTAACCGATACCACGGCATTGATGTTGAACTTCCGCTACGGCATCGAAAAAGGCTTGCGTAAGATCATGTCCAAAATGGGCATCAGCACTGTCGGCTCCTATCGTTGCAGTCAGCAATTTGAAGCCATAGGCATTGCCAGCGAAGTGATCGAACTGTGTTTTAAAGGCGTAATTAGCCGCATCGAGGGTGCAGGCTTTGCAGACATCGCCCAAGACCAAGCTATTCTGCACAAAGCGGCCTACCGTGCCCATGTGCCATTACCGCAAGGTGGCCTGCTGAAATACGTTGAGGGCGGCGAGTATCACTGCTTCAACCCTGATGTGGTCAACACCTTGCAAGCGTCATTGATTGACAAAGATTTTGCGAGCTATAAAAAATTCGCCGAACTCGTCGACAATCGTCCCGTGGCCACACTGCGTGACTTAATCGGTATTAAGGGCGCACAAACATCGATTGATGTCGCCGATGTAGAAGCGGCATCAAATCTATATTCACGTTTTGATAGTGCCGCCATGAGCATAGGCGCCTTGAGCCCTGAAGCCCATGAAGCTCTTGCTATCGCGATGAACCGCTTAGGTGGCCGCTCGAACTCAGGTGAAGGTGGTGAGGATGCACGCCGCTTTAATACTGAACGCAACTCTGCGATTAAACAGATTGCCTCGGCACGCTTTGGCGTCACGGCGCATTATTTAGTTAATGCCGATGTGTTACAGATTAAAGTCGCCCAAGGGGCAAAACCCGGTGAAGGCGGCCAGTTACCCGGCCATAAAGTCAGTGTGGAAATCGCCGGACTGCGTCACGCACGTCCTGGTGTGACCTTGATTTCACCACCGCCACACCACGATATTTACTCTATCGAAGATTTAGCCCAGCTAATTTTCGACTTGAAGCAAATCAACACTAAAGCACTGATTTCAGTTAAACTTGTGTCAGAACCCGGTGTGGGGACCATCGCCACCGGTGTGGCCAAAGCCTATGCGGACATGATCACGATTTCAGGGTATGACGGCGGCACAGGTGCTAGCCCAATTACCTCAGTGAAATATGCGGGCAGTCCATGGGAGCTAGGGTTAGCCGAAGTGCATCAATCGCTAGTGGAAAATGGTCTACGCCATAAAATTCGCCTGCAGGTCGATGGCGGCTTAAAAACCGGTACCGATGTGATTAAAGCCGCGTTATTAGGCGCCGAAAGCTTTGGTTTTGGTACTGTGCCTATGATCGCCCTAGGTTGTAAATACCTGCGTATTTGCCACTTGAACAACTGCGCGACTGGCGTAGCAACGCAAGATAAAAACCTGCGCGACAACCATTACCATGGTCTGCCAGAGCGAGTGATGACTTACTTTGAGTTTGTTGCACAGGAAGTTCGTGAATGGATGGCGACCTTAGGGGTGAGTAAGTTTGAAGACTTAGTCGGCCACAGCGAATGGTTATATGCCCTCGAAGGTCAAACCGCAAAGCAACAAGGCTTAGATCTGTCACCGATTTTGTATCAACCCAAAGTGCCAGCAACCTCGTCACGCACTTGGCAAGAAACCAATCCACCGGCGGATTTAGGGCTGCTTAACCAGCATTTATTAAACGAATGCCAAAGCGCCGTCGATAAGGGCGAGAGTTTCGATGCTGCTTACAGCATCAACAACACCGACCGTTCCGTTGGCGCGACGTTGTCAGGCTATATCGCGAGCACACTCGGCGTCAAAGGCACCAAAGCGCCGGTCAAACTGAGCTTTAACGGCAGTGCCGGCCAAAGCTTTGGCGTGTGGAACAGCCCAGGCCTTGAGTTAAAACTCTGCGGCGATGCCAACGACTATGTGGGTAAAGGCATGTCTGGCGGCCAGATTGTCATATACCCGCCTATTGGCAGCCCGTTCCAAAGTGAGCGCAGCGCCATTGTCGGTAACACGTGTCTTTACGGCGCGACGGGCGGCAAGTTCTTCGCCGCAGGTCAAGCGGGCGAGCGTTTTGCAGTCCGTAACTCTGGGGCGATTGCTGTGGTTGAAGGGCTTGGCGATAACGGCTGCGAATACATGACCAGCGGCATTGTGGTTGTCCTTGGTAAAACAGGGGTGAACTTCGGCGCTGGGATGACAGGCGGTTTTGCCTATGTGTTCGATCAATTCGGCCGCTTCAATCGCCGTGTGAATACTGAGCTTGTCGATACTCAAAAACTTGAATCACCGATCCATCAACAACATTTAAAAGGTCTGATTGAAGCCCACGTGGCCGAAACGGGCAGTGAACATGCCAAGATGATCTTAAGTGATTTTGGTAACTGGTTAGATTGCTTCGTATTAGTAAAACCTAAAAATATTGCCGTGGCCGATCTGCTCAAATTAGAGAAATCGAGCCCAGAATTAGTTGTAAAAGCGGGGTAATGGCGCATGAGTAACGATTTTCAATTTATTGAAGTGGGTCGTAAAGACCCCGCTAAACACCCTGCGGCTAAACGTGCGACTCAGTTTATTGAGATTTATCAGCCTTTTGCTCAGCCTCAAGTGGCAGAGCAAGCGGACCGCTGTTTAGATTGCGGCAATCCTTATTGTGAGTGGAAGTGCCCGCTACACAATTATATTCCTAACTGGCTCAAGCTAGCGGAACAAGGTCGCATCATGGAAGCGGCAGATTTAGTGCATGAGACCAACACTCTGCCCGAAATCTGCGGCCGTGTTTGTCCACAGGACAGACTCTGTGAAGGTGCTTGTACTCTGAACGACGACTTTGGCGCTGTCACTATCGGTAATGTCGAAAAATACATTACCGACACAGCGATCGCCCAAGGCTGGCGCCCCGATATGAGCAAGGTCACGCCACGCCCTGAACGAGTGGCGATTGTCGGTGCGGGTCCTGCGGGTTTAGGCTGCGCGGATATTCTGTCTCGCAACGGTGTTAAAGCTGTGGTCTTTGATAAATATCCACAAATTGGTGGTCTACTCACCTACGGTATTCCGTCTTTTAAACTCGACAAAGCCGTTATGGCGACCCGTCGCAGTGTATTAGAAGGCATGGGCATTGAGTTCAAACTCGGTGTCACTGTCGGTAAGGACATCCCATTTACTAAACTGCTCGAAGAATACGATGCCGTCTTCCTCGGTATGGGCACATATACCGCGATGAAAGCAGGCCTTGAGGGTGAAGATGCGCAAGGCGTATACCAAGCCCTGCCCTATTTGATTGGTAACACCCATCATTTAATGGGCACCCAGAATACTGAAACACCCTACCTGAACCTTGAAGGTAAACGTGTGGTGGTATTAGGCGGTGGTGATACTGCGATGGATTGTGTGCGCACAGCCGTCAGACAAGGTGCCAGCAGCGTAGTCTGTGCTTACCGCCGGGACGAGGCCAACATGCCAGGCTCACGTCGTGAAGTGCAAAATGCGCGGGAGGAAGGCGTTAACTTCCTGTTTAACCGTCAACCTGTGGCGATTAAAACCCAAGATGGCAAAGTGATCGGCATTGAATGCGTCGAAACCGCCATGGGCAAGGCCGATGCAAGCGGTCGTCAACGCGCCGAAGCGATTACTGGTAGCGAACAGTTGCTCGAAGCCGATGCGATTATTATCGCCTTTGGTTTCCAACCTAGCCCAGCACCTTGGTTTGCCGAACACGGTATCGAGCTCGATCAATGGGGCCGAGTCAAAGCGAGCAAGTTAGACGAAAACCCATTCCAAACCACCAACCCGAAAGTGTTTGCCGGTGGTGATATGGTGCGTGGTTCTGACTTAGTCGTGACAGCCATTGCCGAAGGTCGCGATGCCGCCCAAGGTATTCTTAATTACTTAGACTAAGCGCTATAGATTAAGCGCCAACGTGTTTGTTTTACAGGTAAAAAACATTTTACCCTTGTCATTTAACAAGCACTCCAATGGCTGGACTCGTGCAAACGAGTTCAGCCATTTGCTTGTGGCTTATCGCAATCGGTTGATGGATAAAATAGATAGATAAAGCGCGCATCTTAGGAGCGCACTTTTCCGTTAACCCTCCCGCGTTTTACCCCGCGATTATTAAGCAATCCCAATCTCGCCATAACGACTGCATAAAACTGTGTGGTATATTAGCCAGCATTCCCGTGTCCCACTCTTTAAGTGTTGAATCAAAAAGGTCTCCCATGAAAATTGGAATTATTGGCGCAATGGAGCCAGAAGTCGCTCACCTGATCGCCGCCATGATAAATGCGACATCGCAAACCATTGCTGGTATTGAATTTATTGCTGGTACTCTCGCGGGTAAAGACGTAGTAGTGACTCGCTCAGGCATAGGTAAAGTCGCCGCAAGTATTGCGACCACGCTACTCATCGAAAAATATGCGCCGGATGCGGTAATCAATACTGGTTCTGCCGGTGGTTTCGTCGATTCGCTAGCCATTGGCGATATCGTGATTTCTTCTGAAGTGCGTCACCATGATGTGGACGTCACCGCCTTTGGTTATGAAATTGGCCAAATGGCGCAGCAACCAGCTGCGTTTATTCCTGCCGCACATTTAGTTGAAGCCGCCAACAAAGCGATTGCTCAACTGGGTGAAGTCAAAGCGATTGAAGGTTTGATTTGTACTGGCGATAGCTTTATTTGCGATCCTGTTCGCACCCAAGCCATGCTCAAAAACTTCCCTACTATGGCTGCCTGTGAGATGGAAGGCGCGGCAATCGCTCAAGTTTGTCATCAGTTTGGAGTGCCATTTGTGGTGATCCGCTCTTTATCGGATAACGCCAACAATGACTCGCCAGTGGATTTCGACTCTTATATTGTCAAAGCGGGTTATCACTCGGCTCTGATGGTGATGTTGCTGCTTGAGCAACTGAATCCTAGCGCAATAAAATAATCACTTAAGTGGAAAGTACCGAATGCACACCTCTTTTTATCAACAACTTGTCGAGATAGATGGCGCTTTGTTTGAAGGCTTTTTGGTACTTTTTTTTGCTTTGTTATTGGCGCGGTTAGCGCCATTGCCACGGGAAATGCAGCCGCTTATTTGGTTTAGCCATTTAGCTAAGCAACTCGCAGCCAAAGTGAATCGCCCTGAACGATCTCCAAGCCAACAAGCCACAGCAGGCTTTTTAGCTATGTTGCTGTTGCTGTTTCCATTTTGGGCCATTATCACCTTTTTACTCGAACTGGCTGCCTTTCCATGGTTTTTCGAATTTTTGGTGCTTTATCTGTGCTTAACCGATGCAGGGTTTAGCCAAGTCGCCGATGAAATCACTAAAGCCTTAAAACGTGGAGACAATGCCAGCGCAAAAAAGCTTTTACAGCCTTGGGTGGTGCGCGATACCGATAGTTTGTCGGAAATCGGCCTAGCCAAAGCCACCATAGAAAAACTCGCCACTGCACCTATTTACGGCACAGCATCGACCATTTTCTTTTTCGCTATTGCTGGAGCACCTCTGGTGCTAGCAGTGCGCATGCTCAAACAACTCGAATTGAGCTGGCCGCCCATTCAACCAAAGTATCAACATTTCTGCAGTACTGTGAATGGAGTATCCATTATCTTGCTGGCGATTCCGGCTTGGTTGTGGAGCCTGTCGCTCGCCATTCAAGGCGGGCCTAAGGCGTTTGCAAAACTTTTTAGAGCCCCTAAAAATCATCACGCTATTCGAGGTTATGTTCTCAGTGTGAATCTCGTGGCCAGTATTTTGAGAATCGAGCTCGGTGGACCACAGAAGTTTGCTGGCGTGCGTATCAATGTGGATAAATTGTGCTACGGTCCGCAGCCAACCAGTGATGACATCACGCCTGCAATTAAGCTGACCTCACGTGCCTGTGCTATCTGGTTTAGCTTTATCATTATACTGCCCTTGTTATGGGCAAGTTTACGTTGGTTACAAAGCCTGTGATATGATGCCGCATTATCTCAACGTGAAGTTAAAGGCTGACCATCTTGCTCGAAAACATGCATGTTTCATTAACAACACCTGCGTTATTATTTCCTGCTATCTCATTGTTACTATTAGCTTATACCAATCGTTTTTTTGCCTTAGCCGCATTAATCCGAAATTTAAGCAATGGTGAAAAACCCGTACATAAAGATCAAATTAAGAACCTGAGCCAGCGTATTACCATCATTCGTCGAATGCAGGAAGCAGGCGTGTCAAGCTTTGCCCTATGCGTACTGTGTATGATTTTTATCTATATCGGCTTTAATAAAACCGGCTCAGTGATTTTTGGCGCTAGCCTACTGCTCTTGCTCTATTCACTGATTTTATCTGTGATTGAAATCCGCATCTCTGTTGACGCATTAAATATCCATATCAAAGAGATGAGTAAATGAGCCAGTGGATCTACTTTTTTGATTTATGGGGTACCGCTGTATTTGCATTATCCGGCGCACTTGCCGCTGGACGCCATAGAATGGACCCCTTTGGCGTAATCGTGCTCGCCTCGGTTACCGCTGTCGGTGGTGGCAGTATTCGTGATGCCTTAATTGGTGCAACGCCAGTGTTCTGGATCCGCGACCCGAATTACATCATAGTGATCCTCGCGACCGTGCTCGTCTGTTTGCTATTAGTCCGTCGCCCTCGTAAGGTACCCGAGTATATTTTACCCGTCGCAGATGCCTTTGGATTGGCCCTCTTTACCGTGATAGGTGCTGAAAAGGCCCTCAATATGGGCTTGAGTGGGATGATTGCCGTCGTAATGGGCTTGATCACTGGCGTGGGAGGAGGCATTATTCGAGACTTACTGTGTAGACAAGTTCCTATGGTCTTACGCACAGAAGTCTATGCCACAGCTTCGATCATAGGTGGTATCGGCTATACCGTGAGCTTAGCCTACGGTATGGGCGAAAAAATGGCGCTGTTTCTGGCGATGGCCAGTGCCCTGTTAATCCGCTTAAGTGCCATCAAGTGGCATCTTTCATTACCGGCCTTTGATCTCAAGACCAAGAGGGAATAGTTTGCGAATATTGTGTTTTATTTTGTGCCTCATTTTTGTTCCAGCCCTCAATCCTGCAGCGGCGCAAGCCAACTCAGGTGAAATGCCACAAGAACAGCAGTTAGCCGTAAAATATATGAATGCGCTGACTGAACACGACTATAAGACACTGCGAAAATTCTATAACCGCGAAAGCGTCTTCTTCGACAAAACCGCCAACCGAAAATACACTGGCGGCCGCTTCATTATCGACTTCCTTGAGCGCGCCCACGAGGGCGTGCTCGAGTACAACTTCAACATAGAACACATGTATAACGCAGGCTCTTTAGTAGTGATGATAGGTAACTATCATTTCAAGGGTCCAGGTGAACAATTTGGCAAACCGGGGAAAATCATCGATGTTGCGATACCTGGTGTGACAAGCCTTAAGATCGACATGCTCAATCGCAGAGTAACGGAACATGTCGACCTAATCGATTACCAGACCATGTCAGACCAATTAGCGATGCAGTAGTCACAAAATTTATCCGTCTTTGAAACTTGATCCCTAAAAACGAGTCGAAACTAACAATGAGTCAATACCACTGCGTATTTCACCTTTGAAAAATTGACTGAGCCGTTTCGTTTCAATGAGGTTTGTATGAAGTTTTTTGGATTGATAGCCCTACTCGCCCTTAATGGCTTAATACTGGCCCCCAAAGCACAGGCTTTACAGCCCATTATCGTTTCCTACGCCGTTCAGCCAGTAAGCCATTTTAATCAACAACTACGTACCGCTCAGGCGCAACATCAGCCTTGGGCGGAAGATCCCAATAAAATCAGCAGCCAATATGCAGGCAACAAATTTACCTTAGTGCGAACTCAAACCAATAAAGACGGCATTTTAACCTATCAAGTGAGCGAGCTTTCCAAGCAGCATCCACAGATGCTGTTGATTATCTCACTGAAACAAAACGCTAAACTTTGGCAGGTAAGTTCGGCCCAATTGGCATGGAAATGCAGTGGTGGGCAACACTTTGGCACCGACAGATGTAATATCGCCGAGCATGAGGCCAATACAGCGCCTTAATCTTGTACTGTCAAAAGATTCAAAAACAAAGAGCGCCCTAAGGCGCTCTTTTTGTTCGTTTAAACTTACTGTAGCGTAAATCTAACTAAACCAACGTCACTATACCAAAGTCACTTTGGCAAACTTACGTTTACCGACTTGGAATACAGCAACAGTACCCGCGAACAAAGTCATACGGCTATCTTCTAACTTTTCGCCGTCCATCTTCACCGCGCCTTGCTTGATCATCCGCATCGCTTCTGAAGTCGATGACACTAAGTCAGCGTCTTTCAACAGATTGGTAATCGCAATACCTTCACCCGCAGCTAACTCAATTTCTTCAATATCATCGGGGATCATGCCCTTAGAACGATCGACAAAGGCTTGATGCGCACTTTCGGCAGACGCTGCATCATGAAAACGTGTGATAATTTCCTTAGCTAAGGCAATTTTAGTGTCACGTGGATTAGACCCATTCGCCACGTCTTGCTTAAACTGCTCAATTTCAGCCAATGGGCGGAATGATAACAGCTCAAAGTAGCGCCACATCAAGTCGTCCGAAATTGACATCAGCTTGCCAAACATTTCATTGGCAGGTTCGCTCACGCCAATATAGTTATGCGCCGATTTAGACATTTTCTTCACGCCGTCTAAACCTTCGAGCAGCGGCATCATGATCACAGCTTGTGGCTTTTGGCCTTCGGCTTTTTGCAGTTCACGGCCCATTAACAGGTTGAACTTTTGATCTGTACCACCCAACTCAACATCGGCCTGCAGCGCAACTGAGTCATAACCTTGCAGTAAAGGATACATAAACTCATGAATCGCAATCGACTGACCCGAGGCATATCGCTTCTTAAAGTCATCACGCTCCATCATACGAGCCACAGTTTGCTTAGACGCGAGACGGATCATACCAGCGGCGCCCAATGGCTCTAACCAGCTTGAGTTGAATTCGATACGAGTCTTAGCAGGATCGAGGATCTTGTAAACCTGTTCTTTATAGGTTTCTGCGTTCGCTAAAACTTGTTCACGGGTGAGCGGCGGACGTGTGCTATTTTTACCACTTGGGTCCCCCACCATACCAGTAAAGTCACCAATCAAAAAAATGACTTCATGACCTAACTCTTGGAATAATCTTAATTTATTTAAGATTACTGTATGTCCAAGATGGATATCCGGAGCGGTAGGGTCAGCGCCTAACTTAATACGGAGTGGACGTCCTTCTTTGAGTTTTTCCAGCAGATCCGCTTCGAGTAAAATCTCATCGGTACCACGTCTAATTTCTGCTAATACTTGGTCTAAATCAGCCATCTCGGCAGGGACTCCTAAGGCCATGATCATAAAATGAAGAGACTTATGTTACTTGTTAGCCACCACAATTGAAAGTGTGTACACTAACGGGATTATTTAAGTCTCTGGTTATTGGTATCGGCGTCAATGGGAAAGGTTATAACGTTATTTAAATTGTTGCCTAAAAAGCATCAAATTCTCCTTAGCATTCTTTCAGTTATCACAATGATAACCATGCTTCTACCTTCTGAAGAAGCGCAAGCTTCAAGACAAACCACTAGCATTGATGACCAAGCTCAAATCAACACCCGTTATGATGTGCCCTTAGCTTTTCGCTCGCCTGAACGCCCTGAGTTGCCAGAAGGTCAAACAGATAATGCTCCGACAACGGCTGAACCGTTATCCTCACCCGATGCGCTCGCTGCAGGTGGATCCAATAATCAAGCCGCAGGATCCCACGAAAGCGCTCTTCACAGAGATGTCGAACATTTTAACGTCAAAAATGGTGATACTTTAGCCGCGGTATTTGATCGCGCTGGCTTAACCAGCAAAGACGTTTATGAAATCACCCAGTTGCCTTTAGCCAAGCAAAACTTGCTTAAGATAATGCCGGGCGAAGAAATTGTGATTTCAAAGGATGCAAACGGTAATTTGACTGAAGTGCGTTATCGAGTCGATGCTATTTCCACGCTAGTCATCACTAAAAGCCAAGAGCAATACAACGAAAAAATCTCCGAAAAGGATGTGGAAACCCGCAACCATTTCACCAGTGCCAAAATTAAGAGCAATTTCTGGAATGCCGCCGTGGATGCAGGCATGTCTGCCAACCAGATATTACAATTATCGACCGTATTCGGCTGGGATATCGACTTTGCCTTAGACTTACGCGAAGGCGACAGCTTCGCCATTATTTACGAGCAAGAATATGCCGATGGTGAATTTTTGCGTAATGGCAATATCTTAGCTGCAGAATTTGTTAACCAAGATGAGCGCTATACTGCCATTCGCTATACCGACGGTAACTATTATTCCGAAAATGGCACTAGCATGCGTAAAGCCTTCCTGCGCTCACCGGTCGATTTTAAGTATGTCAGCTCCAACTTTAACCCAAGACGTTTGCACCCAGTGACGGGCCAAGTCAAAGCCCATCGGGGTGTAGACTATGTCGCAGCCATTGGCACGCCCATTAAAGCTGCGGGTAGTGGACGCGTTATTGAGTCTGGTTATAATCAATTCAACGGTAACTATGTGTTTATCAAACATAACGATACCTATACCACCAAATATCTACACCTCACAAAACGTAATGTCAGCAAAGGCGCCAACGTTAAGCAAGGACAAATTATTGGTACTTTAGGTAAAACAGGCCGTGTCACAGGGGCTCATTTACATTACGAATTTATCGTCAATGGCGTACACCGCAACCCGAGAACGATTACGCTACCGAAATCCGAATCAATTGCGAGAAAAGAAAAAAATCAATTCGATGCACTTAGCAAGCAATTGATGACTACACTTTCGCAAAACAAGCAAACGCAATTGGCAATGCAATAACGACGGATGGATTCCTCCCAATGAAAAACGCTTATTATATTGGACTTATGTCAGGCACCAGCATGGACGGTGTCGATGCAGTATTGGTCGACTTTTCAGGCGCGCAGCCGCAGCTTATCGCCAGCCATACCGAAGCTATTCCGAGCCATTTGCTCAAAGGTCTCCAGCGCCTGTGCTTACCCAGCTCAGATGAAATTAACCGCCTCGGCCGTTTAGATCGTAATGTGGGTCAGCTGTTTGCCTTAGCCGTCAATAATCTGATGGCTAAATGTGCTATTGCGAAAGAAGATGTCATCGCCATTGGTAGCCATGGTCAAACTGTGCGCCATATGCCAAACCTCGAAGTGGGTTTTACCTTACAAATTGGCGATCCTAATACTATTGCGACCGAAACAGGCATAGATGTCATTGCCGATTTTCGTCGCAAAGATATTGCTCTTGGTGGGCAAGGCGCGCCCTTAGTACCCGCATTCCACCAGCAAACCTTTGCCCAAGTCGGTAAAAAACGTGTCATCCTCAATATTGGTGGTATTGCCAATATCACCTATCTGCCGGGCAATAGCGAAGAAGTCTTAGGCTTTGATACAGGGCCAGGCAACACCTTAATTGATGCCTGGATGCAACAGGTTAAAAGTGAACCCTTCGATAAAAATGGCGAATGGGCTGCATCCGGAAAAACAGATCAAAGCTTATTAACTCAGTTGCTTTCGCATCCGTATTTTTCCCTTGCTTACCCTAAAAGCACTGGTCGCGAACTGTTTAACCAAGCTTGGTTAGAGCAGCAATTATCGCCCTTTAATCATTTAGATGAAGAAGATATTCAATCAACTTTATTGGATTTAACCTGCCACAGCATAGCCCAAGACATTATTAAACTATCCAATGAAGGGGAATTATTCGTCTGTGGCGGCGGTGCATTTAATGGTCAACTGATGCAGCGTCTTGCAGCCTTATTACCAGGTTATAAGCTGGATACTACCTCGACCCTTGGCGTCGATCCTAAGTGGGCAGAAGGCATCGCCTTTGCCTGGCTCGCCATGCGCAATCACTTAGGTTTACCCGCTAATCTCCCTGCAGTAACAGGCGCCTCCCGCGAAGCAGTACTCGGCGGACGATTTAGCGCTAAGTAATTGGCCGTCGCAAAATACTAAAGCGATAACCTAAACAAGAGCTTCTACATGAAGCTCTTGTTGTCTTTAAAAGACAAACTAATCTTTTCCCCCCTCTTCCTGCCTAAATTTATCAAGAAAATCAGCAGCTATTTTAAAGCCATCTATTCTTAATTACTGAAGCATTTAGTGACAGAAGCATGAGTAAAAAAGTTTCGTCACTGAAGCTTAATCAAGTCTCACTATAGTAAAAACGGATACAGGATATTGCTCTAAACAGCTCAAACACTTAGGAATAGCCTCATAGGCGTCCAATAAGAAACTGGTTTTAAGGGAACTCGTGTCTACAGCGCGATTTTGCTCACTCAGACAAGATCCGTTAATAGGCAGGTAAATTAGGAATAAAGACGCACTGATTAACAAGCAAGCGTCTTTAAAAGAATAGGAAATCAAACAATGAACATGTCACAAAAAATGGCGGCAGAATTTCTCGGCACCTTGTGGTTAGTCCTTGGAGGCTGTGGCAGTGCGGTACTTGCCGCTGCATTTCCCGAGGTGGGCATAGGCTTACTCGGTGTCGCGCTCGCATTTGGCTTAACGGTTCTGACTATGGCCTTTGCGATTGGCCATATTTCAGGTTGTCACCTTAACCCAGCGGTGTCATTCGGCCTTTGGGCTGGCGGACGTTTTCCAGCGGCAGAATTATTGCCCTATATCGTAGCCCAAGTCGCGGGTGGAATTGTTGGCGCAGGCATCTTGTATCTCATCGCTTCAGGACAAGAGGGATTTTCACTCGCCGGCGGATTTGCCTCTAACGGTTTTGGTGAGCACTCACCGGGTGGCTATCGCATGCTGTCGGTGATGATTTGTGAAATCGTTATGACACTGTTCTTCTTGATTATTATTTTAGGTGCCACCGATGAGCAAGCGCCTAAGGGATTTGCCCCAATTGCCATAGGGTTAGGTTTAACCTTAATTCACCTTATTAGTATTCCTGTGTCCAATACTTCGGTGAACCCAGCGCGTAGCACAGGCCCTGCACTGTTTGTCGGTGACTGGGCGGTATCACAACTCTGGTTGTTCTGGGTAGCACCGATTGTCGGCGCCATTTTGGCGGGCTTTATCTATCGCTACTTCCGCGCGGCAGAATAAAAGCCGAAGATCTAACACAACAGCGCTCTCTTGGCGCTGTTGTTCTTTTTCTAATCCCGCTCTAATGTTACCATTTAGCCAACTGGCGAATTTTGCTGTGCCCTAGTTTTTTACATTAGAGACACAACAGGCTTCGCCCTATCCAAGCAAAAGAGATATTTTTCATGAGCAAGACTGTTAAAAACCTCGCTGAGACAGCAGCAATGACGCCAGAAGCCCGTTACGATTACCTCGTTGAACAAGTTAAAGAACACAAAATACTTTGGACATTACAAGATCAAGACGGTTGCGTGATGTTAACCACTGAAGAAGAAGATTGCATCCCAATGTGGCCAACCGAAGAAGCCGCTGATTCTTGGGCTGTGGATGAATGGAGTGATTGCCAAACGTTAGCGATTCCACTCGACGAATTTCACGAAAGATGGGTGCCAGGCATGGAAGATGACGACCTCTTTGTCGCCGTATTCCCAGTATTAGATGATTTAGGTGTGGTAATCCCGCCTTATGAGTTAGATCAAAGATTAGCGCCTAAGCAAAGCCACTAATCGCTATCGCTAAACGAGAATGCCTATGAGCGAGCAAAAATCGGCGATAACGACATCAGAGGCAAGTACAGCCCTGAGTCAGCACTTTCCGAAACGACTCATTGCCCTATTACTAGTGTATGTTGTTGCGTCAGTGAGTGGCTTAATCGCTAAACAAGGGGTGTTATTTTGTCTGCTAACCCTCCTGATGGTGATTGCCATTATCGGTCGGCAAAAAGCAGGGCTTATCATGCTGCGCGGCTACACAGTCGTGCAGCTTGGATTGATTAGCATGCTGCCAGTGATCATGTACGATCCGGGCAACTTAGTGGTAGGTCCAACGACAGTGTATCTAGGTGAATGGCAGGGAAAACTGCCTGACTATGTGATTTTTATCGCTTTGATCGTCTTGTCATTACTGCAAGTTTGGATAGCCTTTGATAAAAAGGTAAAGGCATGGTTTAAGCCTAAGCTTAACCTGAACATCATGAGCTAAGCTCTTGTAGAAAATAAATTTAGCCCAACAAAAAGCCGTCATTGCGACGGCTTTTTTGATCTCACTCCACGCCTAATAAAGATGCAAAGTTAGTCATCATTAAACAGAAAAACTTTTTACACAGAGAAACTGGCACCACAGCCACAAGTTGTGGTTGCGTTAGGGTTTTTCACGAAGAAGCGAGAACCTTCCAGTCCTGAAGTGTAATCCACTTCACCACCGACCAAATATTGTAGGCTCATAGGATCGACAACCAAGAGAACGCCTTGTTTTTCTATCGTAAAATCGCCGTCATTGACCTTTTCATCAAAGGTAAAGCCGTACTGAAATCCAGAACAACCACCACCAGTCACATAGACTCGTAGCTTAAGTGCAGGATTTTGCTCTTCTTCCAGCAAACCTTTCACCTTAGCGGCTGCCGCATCGGTAAATTGGATTGGCATTGCTGTATCAGCTTGATCAGTCATTACTACCTCTTACATCAGTTTTCTGGGGCAAATTATCCTTTACCTGACTGTTTTGTTCAAGTATTACCCGTGGTTCTTTTTCACCCTGTAATAACTCAGGGGCACTATAGACATGTTCGGTCTGCGAATTCTTAGTCCAGCGGCTCGAAGGCACCAGCACTTTGACTTTCACTTGTTGTAAATTAAAGCCTGCAGGAACAGTGACCTTGGTATCTATGACTTGAAAATAGCGAAAATCAAATTCCAACTTAGAACCCGTGAGTTTGTTCACACTCAAGCTAACAGATTTGCCATCTTGCACACCAATGAGCGTCAATTCTGTTCGACCTTGAATAGCTTGCTTACGCTTTTGCAACTGAGTCAACACCAACTTGAGATGATATTCATCGGCCAAAGCGCCCGGCGTCATTTCAAGTCCGTGAATAGCGACGCCTTCAGCATTATCATCCGGGGTCATAATGCTGCGGTAAAACGCCAGCTCATGCTCCAATTCTTTTTGCTTTTTCATTTGCTGGCCAAACATTTCTTGCATTTGGGTATTAGCCTCTCGCTCGACGGACAGCTCTAAATTTCGGGTTGCAAGTAGTTGGGTCTGTGCCTCTAACTCAGCGGTCAAGCGTTGAGTCTTGCTGCTGATATGCTTAACAACAGGCTCATCGCTGCTTAATAGCAGAAAACTTATCCAAGCCCCAAAAAGAATAGAAACTAACACTAAAAGCGATAAATATACTGAAGATGGACGATACTTGAGATCCATCACTTGCAGCCGATCTAGCCAACGATGATAATTTGGCATTAGGTAACAGCCCCTTATATAAAATACAATCAACTCAAGAACGAGTTCGATACAATACAACTCAGGCCAATGTAGTGCAATTAACGATAAATAAAGTCGCTATCCAACATGCCATAGTCACAGCCAAAAAGTATTTAACCAATGAGCTACGTGACCATTTATCTCAAGCCCGCATCAGTGCACAGCTGTGCATACTGGCACTGTTATTTGCTATTTTTGCATCCTGCGTGATCTTACTGTTTCGACTCTTGCTCGTTTGGGCCAATCATTACACCCAAATACAGGCGATGGATTTTACGGGGAACGTCGCCGACTGGCGAGCCCTGTTACCCCTTTTAGGCGCAATATTAATTTGGATAGTGGCGAAGTTAGGCTCCAAACGCTACAAACGTATGGGAATAGCCTATGTGTTACATAGAGTTAAACTGCATTATGGTAAAATCCCCCTACAATCCGCCGCTGTGCAATTTTTTCAAGCACTCTTTGCCCTAGGCACAAATTTCTCAGTTGGCCGTGAAGGTCCTGCCATTCATCTGGGTGCTGTCAGCGCCAGTTTTCTCGCTGAAAAATTCAATCTTCCCGATAATAGCGTACGCATCATGTGTGCCAGTGGGATTGCCGCAGGGATTGCAGCCACTTTTAACGCGCCCTTGGCGGCGGTGATTTTTGTACTCGAAGTGATAGTCCGTGAATATAAAATCCATTACTTTTTCCCGATTATGCTATCAGCAATTTGTGGCGCAGTTTCAAGCCAACTGGTGTTTGGTAATGTGCACGAATTTGACCGTATTCAAGTGATCCACATTCCCTTAGACCATTACCCTATTCTCGCCATTGGCGGCGTGGTATTAGGCTGCGCTGCGGCGCTGTTTAATTACTCACTCTTAAAAGTCACCGCGACGGGCAAAACTGGCCACTGATTTACCGACTATTATTGGCGGGTAGTGTCACCACCCTAATCGGTCTCGTGTTGCCGCAAGCCCTTGGTACTGGCGATCTCGCCATTGGCGAAGCCATTAGCCAACATCCAAGCCTATTGCTGTTAATCGCCCTGTTATTTGCCAAAACCATCGCCACTATTGCGGCGATTGGCTTAGGTATACCCGGTGGTTTGATTGGTCCACTTTATGGTATCGGCGCGCTGCTCGGGGCGATTTTGGCGCTGATCAGCGCTATCTTATTCCCCTCCATCGCCCCTTATGTAGGGCTTTACACTGTAATCGGCATGACAGCCATGATGGGCGTGTGTTTAAGCGCGCCGCTGGCCGCCTTAGTCGCCCTGTTAGAAATGACTAATGACGCCAGCATTATTTTACCGGCAATGTTTGTAACAATTCCGGCTTTTTTAATTGCTTATCAGGGTTTTAAGACCGACTCCATTTTCTTTAAGCAATTAGAAATTATGGGACTAGGTTATAAGGTCGCCCCCGTGAATTTAGCACTGCAGAAAAAAGGCGTGCGAGCCTTAATGGATAAACGCTTTGTTATCGTCAATAACAACGATGAATTGTTACTCGAAGTGCTAAAACGCGCCGAAGGTCGCCCTGTGCTAGTCCGCAATGCCGATGGCATTATCGAAATGCTTAGTCTTGAAATGCAATCCTATGATGACAGTACCACGCTATCACGCCATCCCATGCAAGGGCTAAGCGACAGCACTACGCTCAATGAAGTCTATTCACTATTGTCGCCCAAACGCTGCGGTGAGGTGTTTATCTATCAAGATACACCAGACAATGTGGTTGGGGTGATCAGTTGGTCGAACCTACAACAAGAGATTCGTTCAGGCCAAGCCTAATATCGCTTCAAAACCTGAGGCGGCAGATTAAAAGCTTTGGGCTTCATCGCAAAAATCTAACACAGTGGCAATGTGGCTATTTCGTTGCCCCAGTGCTTCTGCTACAATCGCGCCTCAGCCACCCTACATAACATCAGGGCAGATAAGCGCGATACCGCTGCTTAGAATGCCCCCTAGCAAATTGGAAAACAGGCTGATGAATCAGTTCGAAGGATCCCATATCCTCTCCGTAAACCAGTTAGATCTTGACTCAATCCAAACTATTTTTAATGTCGCTAGCCGCATGATGCCCTATGCACTTCGAGAGAAGCGCAATAATGTGCTCGATGGCGCCATTTTAGGTAACCTGTTTTTCGAACCCAGTACCCGTACCCGCGTGAGTTTTGGTTGTGCCTTTAACTTGCTCGGCGGCCATGTACGTGAAACCACAGGCATGGCTTCATCGTCTTTATCTAAAGGTGAATCCCTGTACGATACGGCGCGGGTGTTATCCACCTATTCTGATGTCATTGCCATGCGCCATCCAGACTCTTACTCGGTCAAAGAGTTTGCTGAAGGCAGCCGCGTCCCAGTGATCAACGGCGGCGATGGTTCGAACGAACATCCGACCCAAGCTCTACTCGATTTATACACTATCCAAAAAGAACTCAAGTGTGCTGGCCGCGGTATCGATGGCATGCACATCGCTATGGTCGGCGACTTAAAATTTGGCCGTACTGTGCATTCTCTGTCGCGCTTACTCTGCATGTATAAGAACATCAGTTTCACACTGATTTCACCCGCTGAATTAGCTATGCCTGATTATGTGATCTCCGACATTGAAAATGCTGGCCATAGCATCAAAATAACCGACCAACTTGAAGGCCATTTAGATCAAGCAGATATTTTGTATCTCACTCGCATTCAAGAAGAACGCTTCCCTTCACAGGAAGAAGCAAATAAGTATCGCGGCAAGTTCCGCTTAAATCGCAGTATTTACACTCAGCATTGCAAATCTAACACTGTCATTATGCATCCGCTTCCAAGGGATTCACGCGCGCAAGCCAATGAGTTAGATAATGATTTGAACAGCCATCCCAATCTCGCCATCTTCAGACAGGCAGATAATGGGCTGTTAATTCGCATGGCTTTGTTTGCATTGACACTCGGCGTTGATAATCAACTCGAAAAATATGAGTGTCCGGTTAATTGGTATTCACGTAAAGCCGATCGCTAATTGGCTACAGACTTTAAGGACTAAACATGACCCGTTCCGAAGCGCTATTTGAACAGGCTAAAAAAACCATCCCCGGCGGCGTTAACTCTCCGGTTCGTGCATTTAATGGTGTAGGCGGTTCGCCCCTGTTTATTGAAAAAGCTAACGGCGCTTATATTTACGATGCCGATGGCAAAGCTTATATCGACTATGTCGGTTCTTGGGGCCCGATGATCCTCGGCCACAACCATCCTAAAATCCGTGCAGCTGTATTAGCAGCGGTGGAAAATGGCTTATCTTTTGGTGCGCCAACTGAGCTTGAAGTGCAAATGGCCGAAAAAGTCATCTCTATGGTGCCTTCTATTGAGCAAGTACGCATGGTGAGTTCAGGTACAGAAGCCACTATGAGTGCTATTCGTTTAGCACGCGGTTTTACCAATCGTGACAAGATCTTAAAATTTGAAGGCTGCTACCACGGCCACGCAGATTGCCTGTTAGTGAAAGCTGGTTCTGGCGCGTTAACGTTAGGTCAACCTAGCTCACCCGGTATTCCTGAAGATTTTGCCAAGCATACCTTAACCGCTGTGTATAACGATTTAGATTCAGTAAGAACCCTGTTCGAGCAGTATCCAACTGAGATTTCTTGCATCATCATCGAGCCTGTTGCTGGCAACATGAACTGCATTCCACCTGTCCCAGGTTTCCTTCAAGGCCTGCGTGATATGTGTGATGAGTTTGGCGCGCTGTTGATTATCGATGAAGTGATGACAGGTTTTCGCGTATCACTAAGTGGCGCTCAAGGTTACTACGGCGTCACACCAGACTTAACCACACTTGGTAAAGTGATTGGTGGCGGTATGCCAGTGGGGGCTTTCGGTGGCCGTAAAGATGTGATGCAATTTATCGCCCCTACGGGTCCGGTTTACCAAGCGGGTACGTTATCGGGTAACCCCATTGCAATGTCAGCGGGTCTGGCACAAATGGAAGCCCTGTGTGAAGAAGGTCTATACGAAGCACTGAGCGCGAAAACCAAACGTATTGCAGAAGGCTTTAAAGCGGCTGCGGATAAGCACGGTATTCCAATGGCAATCAACTATGTTGGTGGCATGTTCGGTTTCTTCTTCACAGAACAACCCGAGATCACTCGTTTCGATCAAGTGACCCAATGCAACATCGAACAGTTCCGTATTTTCTACCACGGCATGCTAGATGAAGGTGTTTACTTAGCGCCAAGTGCCTATGAAGCTGGCTTCCTGTCAATGGCCCATGGCGAAGAAGAGATGCGCTTAACCTTAGAAGCGGCAGATCGCGTATTGGCAAGCATGAAAGCGGCAAGCTAAGCCTAAGCTTTAGTATTTAAGCCGTTTAAACATAACAAAGGGACGCCAATGCGTCCCTTTGCTTTTATTCGATTTAGTTAGCTTTGTGTCGCTTTAATAACATTCAGACTTTTTAGAACCTAAAGCCGATTTAAATATTATCGCAGCCACCATGAATTGTAAGGTCAAGTGGATATGCTCAATAACGTGCTAAGGCCAACCCATCACGCCCAGCGCAATAAGTTGCTTACCACAATACGTTAACCAAACGAGTGAGCCTAAAAGCAAAAGACTCCAGATAACAAATCTCATTTTCCTCTACTTCAAAAACACAATATCCAGTATTGATACCCAAACAAGCTCAAGACGCAGAATTCTGCAGGACTGAGTGCTAAGAGCACTCTACTTCCGAGTGGCACTCATTCAAAAGACAAGCATTAAAAATGCCTGCCTACATAGGCATGACAATTCAGGAATATCGACCTGAATAAAAATTAATTGAAGAATATGCAAACTAACTGCTTAGACTTTAATCGTAGATCTCACTTTTAACGCGGTAATCAAATCAAACAATACAGTTAATAACGCTGCAATAATCACAATAACCAATATATAAAACTAATTAGCAACCAAAAAGCATGAGATGGACATCACAAAGAAGCATTAAATTGAGTTGCAGCTAACAGTTGCGTTCTCTAGCCCATTATGTTCTGATCCGCACGCGCTAACACGGCTAGCTTAATTTAGCCTTGATATGCCCAATCTTTAGGTTGACTCAAGTCGCCCTACGACATCAAAACAGCAGTTGGAATTGCAGTTATGTTAAATACCTTTCTCATCTTACTGGCCGTGCTCGCATTGCTCAGTATTATTTTCGAAGAAGTGACCCACCTTAATAAAGCAAAAACCACCTTATTCTTTGGTTGTATCTCTTGGGTAGCGCTGTTTATGGCTGCAGGGGAACCGGCTAATGAGAAAATCGTTGCCCATCAGCTCAATGAAAATTTGCTCGAGATTGCCACACTTTGGCTCTTTCTGATGTCGACCATGACCTTCGTAGCATATTTGAATGCTAAGGGTATGATCCAAATCATGGTGCAAAAGCTGTTTCCGCAGAAAGTATCAGTGCGTATGTTAATGATCCAAGTCGCCCTATTTGCACTCGTGCTCTCAGCATTTTGTGATAACGTCACCGCGACTTTAGTGTCTTTAGGTTTATTAACCACCTTTAAACTCGACAAGCAAATGCGCCGTAGAATGGCAGTGTTGATTATCTTCGCGGTGAACTCAGGCGGTGTAGCCCTGATCACCGGTGATGTGACGACACTGATGATCTTCTTAGCTGGACATGTGCATATGTCTGAACTGCTGATGTTATTTATTCCATCGGCCGTGAGCGTGATTTTACTGGCAACCCTGTTCTCACTCAAAGCCGAAGGTGTTGTGAGCACGACGCCAATCAAACATACTTATCAAACCGTTGATGTATTGATTGCCCTCGTCTTCTTCTGCACCATTTTAATGACCATGCTACTCAACATATTGTTTGGTATCCCGCCAGTGTTAACCTTCTTAACGGGTCTATCAATTATGTTCCTGATTGGCCATACCACGCGCAGTGATAAAGAAGAAATCAAGATCCTAGAGTATATTCGCCAAGTTGAATACGACACCCTGTTGTTCTTCTTAGGTATTTTACTGCTCGTTGGTATGCTTAAAGAAATTGGCACCTTAGACATGTTGACTGAAGCTTATACTCAGTTTAATCCAAACATCTCTAACTTCGTCACTGGTATGGGCTCAGCCTTAATTGATAACGTACCGCTAACGGCGGCATTGTTAAAAGCCAATCCAGTACTGAGTACTCCTGAATGGCTTGGCTTGACTTACAGCGTCGGAGTCGGTGGTTCACTGCTGATTATCGGTTCAGCATCAGGTATTGTAGCCATGAGTAAAGTGAAAGAACTGACTTTTGTGAGTTACTTGAAATATGTTCCTGCACTTTTCCTCTGCTACAGCGTCGGTTACGCACTGACCCTATTCTTAGCCAACAGACTGTTTGATTAAGTTGAGATTGGCTAAGATCAAAAAAGGCGCCTAGTGCGCCTTTTTTATCAACTACTTATTCATTGTTATCACAAATAACCGCTAGCATGACTTATCGTAATACCTAATTAGATTGCGGGCACCTTAAACTGGGTTCCTTGAATATCTAACACTATGTCCCTTGGACGAATAGAGATGATTTTCAGCTTACCAGCAATCATATCCCCTTCTTGTAACTCTGCACCGTCTACATTCAGCCATCTCTGGGCAGGGTCGCTGGAATAAACATGAGCAACGATATTAAATTCAGGCACTTGCAATTGCAGACCTGCAGGTAATTGGCCGTATTTCGGAATTTCATCCGCAGCAGTTTTAGGAATAGGATCTAATTTAGCTTCAGTGACATTCGTCTCTGCAGCATTAACATATTCCACATCCTTTAATGCATTTTGAAAGGAAGCCACTAACTTATCTTCATCGCGACTTTTATTGGTCTCTAAACCGACATCTTCCGCCGCGGCACTAACTTGCTGACGCAGGGCTTCAAGACTCGCTAGACCCGACTCATTGGCATTAGCACCTAACATCATAGGCTGCTGTGCTTGCGTCTCTGCTGGCACAACCGCTTCCTGACTTGCCGCATCGACTTGGGCTGACGTCGACATATAATCTGCGTAGCTTGAATCACTAAAACCCGAATTGCTATCACTTTGAGCCGGCATACCAACAGAATTGGTCGTTATATTCGCGCTAGCATTCATTTGAGGCGCATTTGATACTACAGTCTCAGCCTGAAATTGCGGCGATACCGTTAGCTCGGGTAAAGTCTGCGTCCGAGGAAGCGCCACTTTCCCAGCAAGCCGAACACCTGAAGCAGCACTGGGCTCAACTTGGAGCTCAGAGGCAGATCCTACCGCGGTAGACTGAAGCTCATTTTTAATCCCAGTCGAAGGTGGCAATGATGAAATTGATGGCAGTACATTAGCCACTGCCACAGTATCACTATGGGGAAGTCGAGTTTTATTCCAAACGCTTAATCCCCAAGCCACACCAATTCCAGCGGCAACTGCAACGACTAATAAAGACAGTTTTCCTATCGGCACACCCGATTTACGTGGCTGTGGATAATTCGCCCTTGGCGTCATCACAGCATCAGGTAACGGTGATTGTTGCTGTTGTTTATTGCGGGTTACGGCATCGAGTAAAATGGACATCAGCTGCGCGCCCCATCATCAGTTAACCGTGGGCCTTGCAGACTTAAATACAAATTTAATCTCACTAATGTTTGATTCCCTGCAATACCATCGGCTTTTAATCCATGCTGACTTTGGAAGGTTTTAAGATCATTTTCCAATTGCACATCAAATTGATTAACCCGACGGGGGCTACGACCATTCACATGGGCTAACGCATTCTCTAACCACTGTAATTGACCAGGACTCGATTTTTGACTGATATCCATCATAGGCAAATTAGGTGCTTGCCATAATATTTCGAAGGTGCCACTGAAATGTTGATTAAACCAAGCTCTATCAACCCAAAGTTGCTGCTCACCCAGTTGCATCAGTAATTGTTCCCCCTCTACCGCAAGCACTGCACCATAAAAATCTTGTTGCTTGTCATCAACCAAATACACGACAGCCGGATAATTAAGCCGAGTCAGTGACATCCAATTACCCTGCTGTTGATAGCAAGCTAATCCTTGCTCAACCGCCGATTGGCAAGCCGTCAAGCCTTTATAGGGCACTTTGCCCCACACGCTAAATAAACCTGCAAAAGCAGTATCAATATTGCGACTCTGATTAATCGCCTCGTTTAACAGACGCTGATTGGGATCGGGAATGGAAGTCTGACCGCTTGGTTGATTAGTCGGTTTTACTGACTTATCAGCGATGTATTCCCCGCCTAAGGTTTGAGCATTTAATGACGCCACATTAGTTGGCACAGACTCAGAAACCAAATTGGACGCTGGTACCGTATTGACTGACTTATCAGTAAATAACCAATAAGACACACCAAACGCAACACATAACGCCGCAGCAGTTGCTGTCGGCCACAGATATCTATTTTGAGTCGGTTCTTCTTCACCTAATACTTCAGCCGCAGCTTGCCGCACCATATGATGATCTATGGGCACCCGTGATTGCGCATAGCCTGCCATCAGTGAACGTTCACATAAAAGGTTAATTAATCGAGGGATGCCGCCACTGTATTTTTGCAAAACGTTAACAGCTTTACGGGTGAATAAAGGCTCAAACCGCCCTGCCACTTGCAAACGATGCAGCACATAGAGGGCGATTTCATCTTCATTGAGCGGCAATAAATGATAACGAGCTGTGATCCGCTGGGCTAACTGACGCAATTCTTGGCGCTTCAATAACAGCTGTAATTCCGGCTGACCGATTAAAATCACCTGCAGTAACTTCTTAGTGTCCGTCTCCAAATTAGTCAGAAGACGCAATTGCTCCAGCACCTCAGGACGTAAATGCTGTGCTTCATCGATAATGAGCACGGTATTACGACCTTTGCTGTGATTCGCCAATAAAAAACGGCTCAAGTGATCAGTCAATTGCTTGAGTGTAGGATTATCGCCGTAGGAAATCTTAAGTTCATCACAAAGCGTTGCGAGTAATTCAAGCTCAGTTAACGACGGATTAAGGATAAAAGCAGTATCGGTATTGTCGGGCAATTGCCCAAGTAAACAGCGAGATACTGTTGTTTTACCCGTACCGACTTCCCCTGTTAACAACACAAAGCCGCCCGTTTCCCCTAACCCATAGGTTAAATGGGCTAACGCCTCTCTGTGCCTATCACTCAGAAATAAATAATGGGGATTGGGTGCAATTGAAAAAGGGTTATCGCTGAGTCCGTAAAAGGCCTTGTACATACCACCAATCATCCTAATTTAAAAATAACGCCCCACGTTAAAGCGTCCCAATGTTATTGTCAAAATATCTGCAACATCAATGTGACAGATAAGTGCGCAAATATCTCGCAACGACTTTATCCATCATCTTAATGAGCGTGATAAGCTATGTTCATGACACATTAGCCGAATCTTGCCTGTGAAAATATATCTCGTCGGCGGTGCTGTACGTGACAGCCTGCTCAATCTTCCCATTAAAGATAAAGATTACCTCGTCGTTGGAGCAACACCAGAACAAATGCTGCAACAGGGTTACCGCCAAGTGGGTAAAGATTTCCCCGTATTTCTACACCCCAAAAATCAACAAGAATATGCTTTAGCCCGAACCGAACGAAAAATTGGTCTGGGTTATGGTGGTTTTAGCTGCCACGCCAGCCCAGATGTGACTTTAGAGCAAGATTTGTTGCGCCGAGATCTAACCATCAATGCGATCGCCCAAGATGAAAAGGGCAACTTATATGATCCTTTTAATGGTATTGAGGATATTAACGCGCGCCTGTTACGCCATGTGTCGGATGCTTTCGTTGAAGATCCACTGCGAGTGTTACGCGTCGCCCGCTTTGCCGCAAGGTTTCATGCCTTAGGATTTCAAATTGCCGCAGAAACCCTGGCACTGATGCGTCAAATTAGCGCAAGCGATGAGCTTAGCGCTTTAACGGCGGAGCGAGTTTGGCAAGAAGTTGATAAAAGTTTAGGCGGACCTCACCCAGAGGTCTTTTTTGAGGTACTTCACCAATGTGGCGCACTCGAAGTCCTATTCCCTGAAATTCACGCCTTATTTGGCATACCTCAACCTGAAAAATGGCATCCTGAAATAGATACTGGCGTGCATACCTTAATGGTGCTCGCTCAAGCCGCACTGCTCACTAGAGATAAAAGCGTTCGGTTTGCCGCCCTAGTACATGATTTGGGCAAAGCACTGAGCCCAAAAGAGCATTTACCAAAGCATCACGGCCACGGCCAGAAAGGCTTGCCACTCATAAAAGCACTCTGTACCCGTTTACGAGTACCGAATGAGGCACGCGATCTGGCGTTGCTCGTCAGCGACCAACATCAGAACGTCCATCAGGCATTCGAGCTCAGAGCCGAAACTATCGTTAAAATATTCGATAAAGCTGACTTTTGGCGTAAACCAGAGCGCTTAACGCAACTTATATTAGCTTGCACCGCAGATATGCGTGGCCGCACAGGATTTGAAAACATCCCATATCCTCAGGGAGAGTATTTAACTCAGTGCTTCACTGTCGCCAATAATGTCGATATTGCCGCCATCATAGCCACTGGTTTCCAAGGCGCAGAGATAAAACAAGCCTTAAATTTACATCGAGTTGAAGCCGTCAGTCAGTTTAAACAAAAAATGCAAACAAAACTGCCGATGGACAACCAGTAGTTTGTAAAGGATTTGTAAGTCGTGCATCACTGCATGGTGAATAATGCCCCTTTTTACGATTAGAAATGTCGATATCACATAGAAAAAAAGCTTTTAAAAAAAATTTATATGCCTATAGTGGTTAAACACATTAATATTCGTAGCAAATTAAAATAGCTATGTCATAATTAGGCAGTTTCGCTTACAAAGTAACGAAACATTCAAATCCAACCTATTTTAAGGGATTTTTTACAATGAACAAAAAAGTACTGATGATTGCTGGTTTAGCAATGACTGCCCTACTAGGTGGTTGCGCGAACACTACTGCTCTGGAAGAAAGCGTTGCAACTCTGGGCAACAAAGTTGATCAATTGTCAGCTGATGTTGGTTCTCTGAAATCAGAGCAAAGCAAACTGTCTGCAGACGTTAAAGATGCAAAAGCAGCATCTATGGACGCACAAGCAGAAGCTAAACGCGCAAACGACCGTTTAGACAACGTTGCTTCTCGTTACAAGAAGTAATGAAAGGTAATTTAGCTTACTATTTAGTAAGTTAAGACAAAAGGCTTAAGAAAGATGAAAGCGATAAGCACATCAATCTAAGCCTTTTTTTATACCTGCAATTCAAGATTGCCATGCAAAGAATAGCGAATGCGGCAATACAAAATCGCTAAATTGATTTTAAACTTCCAAAGGCATGTTAAAGGCGATTCGCCTACCTCCCCCCTAAAAGTTAGCCTTGGCATACTTCTGTATAAACGAGTGCTATCCCTCTTTTAAATAAAGTCGCGTTATTAATCTAAACTTCTCGTTTACGTTTTTAAGCATCCCTAACAATCAGCCTCATTTATCATAAAAAATGTATTTATGGGAAATGAAAGCTATTAATTTAAAGCACAGCTATAGATAAAAAAATCGAGGCTATATGGGGAAACAAAGGCAATAAGAAGGTTGTATTTGTCACTGAACAAATAGGCCTAAAGTTAAAAACAATAACACCTTCAGCCTATCCAACATAAAAATAACATAAAAACGTCAAACAGAATCATAGACTTGAGTAATATAGCCTTTTAAAACATCAAAAAACCATCTAACTAAGCCTATGAATTGTCTTAAAATTAACCGCATCGACTGCAAGTTTTAACCTATAGCGATTCACTCACGCGTTTATGTGCTAAGACTAATACATAATCAATTTCTAGCGACTCAAAATGATTAGCTTGAATATCGTGTTTCATCTTGTCAGTTGCACGCCACGCATAGGGTGCCATATCCAATAACGTTAATGCCTGCTCACCGGTAACAGATAAGGTGAAGCGCAGTGACTGAGTTTCTTTTACCAATAATGCTGAAGGTAAATTCACTTGGAAAGGTTTTTCAGCCAAGTCGGAATAAATATATTCTCTGAGTTGCCATAGATGTCGTGGCCCAGGCATAACCAGTAACATGGTCCCATCGTCTTTCAATACCCTGACAGACTCTTTTCCCTTTAACGGCCTATCAATAACAGTAATAAAATCCACACAATTATCGGCGAAGGGTAATTTTTTAGAAGAGCTTAAACACAAGATCCCAGGAGTCTGCGCTTTTGCTGCAGCAAAAATAGCATTTTCTGCGTCCGCTATACCTACGTACTGGACGTTTCGCGGATTTTCGACCTCTGCCAACTTGGAAGCTAAAGCACGCAAATAGAAGCCCTCAGCGCATTCATAATCCAATAAACAAGCGTCAGGCTTGATAGAGCCCGTGATTAACTCAGCCAGTTTATCGATTAAAGGCGAAAAGATGCCTGATTCGAGAAGAAAACGCTTAGCCCTAACTTGCTCGCGCGAATCCCCTGTCGGCTTTTGGCGTTGTGGTTTAGTAAAAAACCAATACCCTTGCTCATTCCGATCAAAGTGATGCTTATTTGCACAATAAAAACCTTGTGAGGCTTTGTGTTGTTTTAACGCAAGTCCGCAGGTTGGACACTGATATTCGAGACCCATATAAAGCTCCAAAAATAAGTTAAGCTTCAGAAAAATGAGGAAGCTCCAAAAACAAAAATCGGGTACTTGACCCGATTCTATTATTCATAATTTCACTATGATGACTAAGCTGGAATGACTACAAAAAAATAAATCCACACAGCACAGCACCCAGTGCCAAACGGTAAATAACAAACGGGGTCATTCCCATGCGGCTGATGATTTTCAAGAAATAATGAATACATGCATAAGCTGCAACAAAGGAAATTAAAGTGCCTAAGATCAATGCTTGATAATCAATTGGCAGCTCGCTTTCCGCCAAATCTTTACCCACTAAAATTGCCGCGCCTAAGCTCACAGGCACTGACATTAAGAATGAAAAGCGAGCCGCAGCATCTCGACTCAAACCTAGCATTAGCGCCGCGGTCATAGTGGCACCAGAACGTGAAGTTCCAGGGATTAAAGCAAGCGCCTGGGCGAAACCAATTAACAAGGCTTTGCGCCATCCAGTCTGATAGATTGTTAAATCGCGGCGCGACATCTTATCAGCCCACCACAGCAATAAACCAAAAACGACTGTCGTGACCGCGATAACCTCTGTATTACGTAGGTGAGTTGCAATAAAATCCTTAGCCATAAAACCAAAAAATACAGCGGGTAACGTCGCCAGAATAATCCACCATGCCAGCTTGCTGTCTTCGGATTGCTGACCTTTAAAAATGCTTGCAACCCAAGCATTAAACATAGCCCATAACTCGTGTCTAAAATAAATCACTACAGCAAATAACGACCCAGTATTCACCGCCACGTCGAATGACAAACCTTGATCTTCCCAGCCTAAAAGCTGAGCAGGCAGAATTAAGTGGGCAGAACTAGAAATAGGTAAAAACTCAGTTAGCCCTTGAATAAGCGCTAAAATAATGACCTGAAACGTATCCATGACAATCCTATCAATAAATTAAAACGTCAGCCCTTGGGGCCATTCAAACATCACAGGCCAAAGTCGCTGTGACTCTTTATCATACTCTTGCCACAAACTGGCATAGCTTTTATCAACCAACGGATGAATCAATTCCGGCGCTAACTCGGCTAATGGCCATAACACAAAGGCATTATTAACTATCTCTGCACGGGGGAGCGTAACGGGCGTTTCACATACCACATGGTCATAAAGCAGCAGGTCTAAATCTAAAGTTCTTGGGCTAAATTTCTTCGCCCCGACAAGCCGGCCGTGATTCTGCTCGATTTGCTTAAACTGCGCAACTACCGCAGCAATATTAAGGTCAGTTTCAGCACTAGCAACCATATTCAAAAAGTTAGTGCCACTAAAACCTACCGCTTCACTTTCATACATGGATGAGAGGCGCAGCGGCCCAAAACACGCTCGCAGCGATGTTAATCCTGCTTGCAGATGCTGTTCAGGCTCGATATTGCTACCTAGACTGATATAAATACGTGCCATGCAATGTCCGATTTATCTGAAGATAAACATGATTTCTTAATCAACAGTCGAGTTGATCAAACTCTTATCTAACGTGAGCGCTCTATCTCAACGCCAACCGATGCGGCAGTGGCTACTGCCCCCGGCTTCATCACGACAACTTTCACCCAAGTCACGTTAAATTCTTGAAGTAAGCAATCCGCTACACGCTCGGCAACCGTTTCGATTAACTCGATTGGATGCTCAGTAATAAGTTCTGTTAATCGATTGGAAACTGTCTCATAGCAAAGCGCATATTGATAATCGTCTGTCGCGGCGGCAGGTTTGTTATCCCACGCCATATCTAAATCTAGCAACAGGCTCTGATGGATTGTCTTTTCCCACTCATAGACACCAATCACAGTATCAACGCGTAATTGCCGTATAAGTACTTTATCCATGCTTTCTCCAACTAACTTACTACTATGAGGTCTGATAAGCTAAAAGCGATCCTAGCTGTATAATCCGCAATCTTCTGACAGATAACTAATTTGCTTTCTACTCGAGCCAATCCACAGTAGGATAACGCCCTAAAAGGATTTGCTCATTCAGAAAATATCTCAACCTCAAATGGGTGAGTTATTCCACAAACCTATAGCGGGATTGACAACTGAGTCAGCTTTTTAAATTGTTGCGCGATAATACCTTAAGACGCGTAAGGAAACCAATGTGAGTCCATTAACACTGACACTTTTGATGATTTTGGCCGCCTATTTGGCAGGTTCAATCTCGAGTGCTGTGCTGGTTTGTAGAATGAGGGGTTTACCCGATCCAAGATTACAGGGTTCAGGTAATCCGGGAGCCACCAATGTACTGCGAATTGGCGGCGCGAGTTCGGCTGCCATGGTGTTGTTTTTCGACATGCTCAAAGGCGCCCTGCCATCTTATTTAGCCTATCTGATGGGCATAGATGCAGTCTCACTCGGACTTATCGCTATCGCCGCCTGCCTTGGGCATATTTATCCCGTATTTTTTGGATTTAAGGGGGGGAAAGGTGTCGCAACAGCTTTTGGTGCTATGGCTCCCATTGGCGATGATTTAGCCATTTGCTTAATGGCATCTTGGATTGTTCTACTCTTAATTAGCCGCTACTCGTCCCTTGCAGCCATTCTGACGGCATTGCTTGCACCACTTTATACTTGGTGGTTAGACGACAGATTTACCATTCCCGTTGCCATGCTATCGACGCTTATCATTATTCGTCATAAAGACAATATCCAACGGCTACTTAAAGGTGAAGAGTCCAAAGTTTCACGTAAAAAAACACCTAAAAAATCTTAATGTGACAACATTATCCTAATAAAAAACTGCGCTATAAGCGCAGTTTTTTTGTCTCAACATAACCTATCAACATCAAAGGCGTTTTATGCCACAGGTGGCAAGGTATCTAACGGCCATCTTGGCTGACCTTTTACCGCCAAATCTTCGTGCTGCCCCGCTTTTAAACGCTGCAATCCTGCAAAGGCAATCATAGCGCCGTTATCGGTACAAAACTCACCACGGGGATAAAACACTTGTCCACCAAGCGAGCTCATCATTTCGGCCAAGGTTTCTCTTAAGCGCGTATTCGCACTCACGCCACCGGCGATCACTAAGCGGTTATAGCCTGTTTGCTTCAGTGCACGGCGACATTTAATCGCTAGCGTATCAACCACAGCTTCTTCAAAAGCACGCGCAATATTGGCACGAGTCTGTTCATCGTCAGGTTCGGCAGCAATGGTATTAGCGGTAAAGGTTTTTAGACCCGAAAAGCTAAAATCGAGTCCAGGTCTATCGGTCATAGGCCGCGGAAACTTATACCCTGCAGGTAAACCTTTAGCAGCAAGCTTTGCTAAACGCGGACCGCCGGGATAATCCAGCCCCATTAACTTCGCTGTTTTATCAAACGCTTCACCCGCAGCATCATCAACAGACTCGCCTAATACTTCATAACAGCCAATTCCATCGACTTTAACCAACATAGAATGGCCACCAGAGACCAATAAGGCCACAAATGGGAACTCGGGCGCGTCATCTTCAAGCATAGGCGCCAGTAGATGTCCTTCCATATGATGCACACCAATAGCAGGCTTGTCCCAAGCAAACGCCAGTGACCGCCCCACACAGGCGCCAACAAGCAAAGCACCAATCAAACCTGGGCCCTTGGTATAGGCAATCCCATCGAGATCAACCATTTCAGTATTCGCATCTTTCAGCGCTTGACGAATAAGCGGCACAATTTTGCGTACATGGTCACGCGACGCCAACTCAGGCACCACACCACCATAGTCAGCATGCAGCTTAACCTGACTGTATAAAGTATGAGATAATAAGCCCAGTTCATCGTCATAGACGGCGATACCTGTCTCGTCACAGGATGTTTCAATACCTAAAACCCGCATGGTGTCTCATCAATTGCTAACTAAAGGGCGCCAATTCTACCTGCAAGCGCTCGATTACTCCAGTCGCGCAGACCATATTGAGCCCACTATAGGACTGAGCTCAGTTTTAGGGCTTTACAAGCCTAGGTGTCTCGGTATAAAATTCCGCACCATTTTAAATAGACTTGGTTCGAGCAATTGAACCAGAACAACCTACACCTAAGGGGTGATGGCGTATGCCAATTATTAAAGTACGTGAAAACGAACCATTCGACGTAGCTCTGCGTCGTTTCAAGCGCTCTTGTGAAAAAGCTGGTATTTTAGCCGACGTGCGTGCTCGTGAATTCTACGAGAAGCCAACTACTGCACGTAAGCGCGCAAAAGCAGCTGCAGTTAAACGTTTAGCTAAGAAGCTTTCTCGCGAAAACGCACGTCGCGTACGTTTATATTAATCTCATATGAGCCTAATTGATCAGCTAAAAGACCATATGAAACAGGCCATGATCGCCAAAGAGAAGGCGCGCTTGAGCACTATTCGTATGGCATTAGCCGCCATCAAACAGATTGAAGTGGATACCCGCGAATCTCTGACTGATGAACAGGTTATAGCGGTCTTAACCAAAATGGTGAAACAACGTCGTGACTCGATTGCTCAATTTGAAGCAGCGGGTCGTAACGAGTTGGCCGACGTGGAAGCAGCAGAGATTCAAGTTATTGAAGCTTTCCTGCCTACCCCTCTTACAGAGGCGGAAATCGCGGCGCTCATCGATGCAACTATTGTAGAAGTAGGTGCATCCGCCATGGCGGATATGGGCAAAGTAATGGGAGCATTGAAATCTAAAGTGCAAGGACGTGCAGACATGGGCGCTATTGGCGCTATGATCCGTGCTAAATTGCAATAATTAGCGTTTCACTGTATGAACAAGCCGTGCCTATGCGCGGCTTGTTTGTTTAAATTCGCGCAAGGCGGGATTTTAAGCACTCAATGGCAATACCTCGTGATTTTATCAATGAGCTAATCGCTCGCACTGACATAGTCGAACTTATCGATCGTAAAGTGCCCTTGAAAAAGGCGGGTAAGAACTACTCGGCCTGTTGTCCTTTTCATAGCGAAAAATCACCTTCGTTTACCGTCAGCCGTGATAAACAGTTCTATCATTGCTTTGGCTGCGGTGCTCACGGCAACGCCATCGATTTTGTGATGGAGTATGACCGACTCGATTTTATTGATGCCATTGAAGATTTGGCGGGCCAGCTTGGATTAGAGGTTCCCAGAGAACAAGGCACAGGCAAGCGACATGATGACGGTTTAAGTCGTGACTTATATCAACTCATGGAAGAAGCGAGCCTTTACTTTCAAAACCAACTTAGACAACACCAAGATAAACAAAAAGTTATCGATTATCTTGCCTATCGCGGTTTATCCGATGATGTAGTAGAACATTTTGGTATTGGCTTTGCGCCAGACGGTTGGGATGGCTTATTGGGCCGCTATCGTCAGAATCAAGATGCACAGGATAAGTTACTGACTGCAGGTATGTTAATTAGCAACGACAGTGGGAAACGTTACGACAGATTTCGTGACCGCCTCATGTTTCCTATCCGCGACAGGCGCGGACGAGTCATTGGTTTTGGTGGCAGAGTTTTAGGTGATGGCACACCCAAATACTTGAATTCTCCAGAAACGCCCATATTTCATAAGGGCAATGAGCTTTATGGTCTCTATGAACTAAAGCAGCGCTATCGCGATCCAGACAAAGTACTGATCGTTGAAGGCTATATGGATGTGGTGGCATTAGCGCAATTTGGCGTCGATTACGCTGTCGCATCATTAGGCACCTCGACCACAGCAGAGCAATTTCAGCTTTTGCTGCGCAGCGCTAAAGAAGTGATTTGCTGTTACGACGGCGACAGGGCAGGTACTGAAGCGGCATGGCGCGCCTTAGAAACAGCATTGCCATTATTAAAGCCGGGCGATCAAGTGCGATTTATGTTCCTGCCTCAGGCCGAAGATCCTGATTCTATGGTACGTAAAATTGGTAAAGATGCATTTGAAACCTTAATGGACTCTGCCATTGCACTACCCGAGTTTCTGTTTGATACGTTAGCGACAAAATACGGTACAGATAAAGGCAACTTAGCGAAACAAGCTTTTATCTTAATTGAAAAAATTCAAGACACTGTGCTGCAAAATTTACTACTTGAGAACTTAGCTCACAAGTTAGGAATGAACAGCTCTGAAGATATGAAAAAGAAGCTAGGCTTTAGCGTGAAACAAGCTAAACCAATGGCAAGTAAAGGATTAAAAGGACGCGGTACACCATTGCGACTCGCCATCGCACTGCTAGTACAACATCCTAAACTGGGTATGGGTTTACCCCCACAACCCGCACTCGCCCACTTGCAGATGCCAGGCATAGAATTGCTGCCACTGTTATTGGAGATGACTCGAGAGCAAACGTTAAACAGCGCACAACTACTTGAACAATTCCGAGAGCACCCTTACAGCGGCACTCTCCATAAATTGGCCCAATGGGACCATCAAGTGGCGGATGAAAACTTGCTCGAAAAGTTTAAACAAACCCTGGTTTGGTTGAACAATCAATATATTGAACAACGATATCAGGAATTGAGTCTAAAACAGACTCATACAAAAGAAGAGAAGATGCAGCTCTCGAAGCTGATCTCAGTCATGAAAGGGTTAAACTGAGGCAAAAATGTCCTCATTCGCTACCCCAGTGACTAGCACAGATATGTGCACACGGCTATAATTGACGATTTGCGCGGCACTTGGCTTATGCTAAGTGTCCGTCGTTGTAACAGTTTCCCAACTTGGATGATATCTATGGATCATACTCCGCAGTCGCAACTTAAGCTGTTGCTTGCCAAAGGTAAAGAGCAAGGTTACTTAACCTATGCAGAAGTGAACGATCACTTACCTGCAGACATGGTCGATTCTGACCAGATCGAAGATATTATCCAGATGATAAATGACATGGGTATCCGGGTGTTCGAAGAAGCCCCCGATGCCGATGACATGATGATGTCGGAAGACAACACAGACGAAGATGCAGCAGAAGAAGCCGCCGCAGCACTGGCAACAGTAGAAAGCGAACTTGGCCGCACAACCGATCCCGTACGCATGTACATGCGTGAAATGGGTACCGTTGAGCTTCTGACCCGCGAAGGCGAAATTGTTATCGCCAAACGCATCGAAGAAGGCATCAACACAGTTCAAAGTTCAGTCGCCGAATATCCACAAGCGATCGCTATGATCCTTGAGCAATTCGACCAATTTGAAGCCGACGAACTGCGCTTATCTGATATTATCTCTGGATTTGTAAACCCGGACGAAGATGACGTCGCCCCGACGGCCACTCACATCGGCTCAGAATTATCTGAAGAAGAGCTGGACGATGAAGATGACGAAGAGGATGACGATGACAGCGAAGATGAAGAAGAAGGCAACAAAGGGCCTGATCCTGAAGAAGCTCGTGAAAGGTTCGGTCAACTTAGAGCCGCTTACGAAAGCGCACTGAAAATTATCGAAGCTAAGGGCCGTGAACACCCTGAATCGGTAAAAGCCCTCTTCGAAATCGGCGAAATCTTCAAAGAATTCCGCTTAGTACCTAAGCAGTTTGACCGTTTAGTCAAAAGCATGCGCACTATGATGGACCGCGTGCGTGTTCAAGAACGTTTAGTGTTAAAACTGTGCGTTGAACAAGCCAAAATGCCGAAGAAAAACTTCGTCAAATTCTTCACTGGCAACGAAACCAACCTTGATTGGTTCAACACAGAGAAAGCCTCAACGAAACCTTATGCCGAAGGCCTAAGAATGGTTGAAGATGACGTCATTCGTTGTCGTACCAAGCTTGCAGCAGTTGAAGAAGAAACCGGCTTAGCGATTTCTGCCATAAAAGACATCAACCGTCGTATGTCAATCGGTGAAGCCAAAGCTCGCCGTGCGAAGAAAGAAATGGTTGAAGCCAACTTACGTCTGGTAATTTCTATCGCGAAGAAATACACCAACCGTGGTCTGCAATTCTTGGACTTAATCCAAGAAGGTAACATTGGCTTAATGAAAGCCGTAGATAAATTCGAATACCGTCGTGGTTATAAATTTTCGACCTATGCAACTTGGTGGATCCGTCAGGCGATTACCCGTTCTATCGCCGACCAAGCGCGTACTATTCGAATTCCAGTACACATGATCGAAACGATCAACAAGCTGAACCGTATCTCTCGCCAAATGCTACAGGAAATGGGCCGCGAGCCTTCACCTGAAGAACTGGCTGAGCGTATGATGATGCCGGAAGATAAGATCCGTAAGGTACTGAAAATAGCTAAAGAACCTATCTCCATGGAAACCCCAATCGGTGACGATGAAGATTCGCATTTAGGTGATTTTATCGAGGATACAACCCTCGAATTACCACTGGATTCTGCGACCAGCGAAAGCTTGAAAAACGCCACTCACGAAGTGTTAGCAGGTCTAACCGCCCGTGAAGCGAAAGTGCTGCGTATGCGTTTTGGTATCGATATGAACACTGACCACACACTTGAAGAAGTGGGTAAACAGTTCGACGTGACCCGTGAACGTATTCGTCAGATTGAAGCTAAGGCACTGCGCAAACTGCGTCACCCTTCACGCTCAGAAATCTTAAAATCATTCCTAGATGAATAGGCCGTTATAAACCTAAAGTCATCTAAGTAAGATCTGAAGCCCTGCCCATGCAGGGCTTTTTATTACCTTTTCAACACCAATATCTGCATAAGCACGGCATAGAAGCATTAAATTTAAGCGACGATAGCGTTTAAGTTGATTAACAGATAAGCAATTGAATCAGTTGCGTGAATTTCCAGCCAAAACACGGGTGACAAGCGTAACTAAGCTTAGTATACTTCCTCCCGCTTCAGGTAATGACGATTACCTTAAGTCGGCCCCTTAGCTCAGTTGGTTAGAGCACACGACTCATAATCGTTAGGTCCACGGTTCAAGTCCGTGAGGGGCCACCAATTCTGATAAGGCGTAGCAGGTTAGTAACTGCTACGCCTTTTTCATATCTAGGCATTACAGTTGCTGTAATGGGTGACGTAGTGTTTAAACTCGCATTAGAAAAAATCAATACGCAACATCTTCAAGTAACAACTGACTTGTAAAAAATACCCTACAGAAGGAAATACAAATGAAGAAAATCCCCTTACTAATGCTATCTCTTGGTGCATTGATCATGTCTGGTTGTACTGTACGTGTGGCAGATTTAACAGTTGGAAGTACTAAAAACTTTGACTTAAATTCGGGCCAGCTAGTAAAAGGTGAAAGAGTTACCGCAGAAGACTCATATCCTGTGTTCATTTTCCCGTTTGGTATTCCAAATGTTAAGACTGCAATGGACAAAGCTATTGAAACCAACAAGTGCGCAGTTGGACTATCAGATCTAGTGGTCACACAGCTTAACCATTCATTTTTAATCGGTTCGATTGGTTTTAGAGTTGAGGGTGACCTCATTATTGATAAGAGCCGTCAAGGCTGTGAAACTGCAATCTAAATTGCACGAAGCCCAAGATTTATCTTGGGCTTACTAAACTTTACGAGTTAAACCGCGCCATAAGTGTGAAGTAGTTTCACTATCAAATCATCTTTACGCTCTTTAGCTAAATCTAACGATGTTTTACCATCTGCATTTTTATGATTAACATCGGCACCATCCAAAATTAGTTGTCTGACTGCCGCATAATCTCCATTCCAAACGGCACTGTGCAGTTCATCCTTATTAATAATCACTTGAGACTTAGGTTCCTTCTCTGTCACAGCAACACTGCTTAGCTGGCTCAATGCTGGATCGGTGTTTTCTGCAATTTGTGCGACTAGTGAAAGTAAGCAAAAAATAACCAAACCTTGCATAAAGATGCCAATAGCAAGTAAATAACTCGAGTTATATAGAGTTAAGATAGAAACGGCGGCAATAGCGCTAATAATCGCGTAAAACCATGCAAGAAAACGAGCAAGTGAGATCATAAGTTGGGCATTCCTTTGTCTTTGATAGGATTAAATTTTACCCTCAACTTAACAAGGTTCAGACCTAATAACTACACTAACGAGTCAGAAAACAGAGCAATAACTCAAGCCAATACTTTTACCACGTTTTAAAACACCATTTCCCCTTCCATGAATGGCGCTCTAACGTGTGTAATATGTCCCTCCTAACGTGTCACAAAACTGGTGCCAAGTTCTAGGCCTCTAACGTGTGCGATAAGTTTTATCCTCCCCGTGACTTCCAAATAATACCTTTTTGACCATGGAAAAATCTTGCCACCTTTTTTATGAGTAAGAAAACGTCACGGCGGTTTTTTGGAGTATTTCAAAAAGAGTAAAACCTTGCCGCTTTTTTATGAGTGAGAAAACCCCTCACTATTCGAGCATAACTTTAAAATTATCGGGCTACTGAGTGCCGAAAAACCATTGCATACGGCTAGACCACATTAAGGCAATTGCGAGGGGGGGCCCCTGTCTGAAAAATTAGAAAAATTGAAAACCTGTTATCATCACCACCAGCAATGATAAGACTCACCATCATTAACCAACTCTAGCAATTAACAATAACATCCTGAATTTATGTGATTTATCTAGAATTTTTAATTTTCCTAAAATTTCTAATATTCTGATTTCCCCTACCCCACCCGATAAAAACTAATGGAGGATGGCGGGCTGTTAATATTACTTGTTTGGTTTTATGTTCAATGCTTTAGGGCTTCATGCACTAAACCATAGTATTATTTTTTCCATCTCCAATTTTTCAAAAAAGTCCCATGCACTCATCCATCACTTGGATTTCGGCTTTATCTTTCAGCATGCTTTGCATCGCACTTGATTTGTGCAAATTGTTTTCATTGTAAATTCTGGTAGCTATGTCTCTATAAACCTTTGGCATGTCGCTATACATTTTTAGGGTTTCATCAAGACTTTCACCAAGTTGATGCCCTATCACCATATTGCCAGCTAATTTAGCTCTTAGTGTGCATCTTTCGATCTTTTCGTTATCAGTTTCAGATTGAACGAATGACACGCATATGGCTGTTGTTAATGATGTCGCTATCATTAACGATGCTATAAGTAGTTTTTTCACGTTATTCTCCAATAAAATTTAAATTAGCTTCACTATAATTCACGCTCTTAAGCGCCTCTAGCAGGCAATAAAATGCCCCCAATTAAGGAGGCTTAACATTCAAATTTTATAGCTGACTGGTGATAATAATTTCAGCCGTTTTGATGCAGCGGGATCACCTGCTAGCCTCTTTGTATGTTCCCATCGATAGCCAGCTTGGTATTCACCGCCTATGTGCTTCTCCAACACCTTTCTAACTTTAGGTCTTGGGGCAGCAATCGCCTTAGCGACTGTCTCAATGATATCGGTTTTTAAGGTAATTCCCTCGGCTATGGTATCGGTAATTGCGGTAATGATCTCAATGTTATCCTGCCTAGACTGCTCAACATCAGCTACCTGCAATATTTTCTGAGCGTCTAACTCGCCCCGTACCTCAACCGTTGCCATTAAGTCTTTATAACTCATACCTTGCTTGCTGCGATAATACACATTCAGCTTTTGCGCCACGTCCCCACGTTGCTTATTGTTCTCAAAGGTCACTAACTTTTCAGAACCATTAAGCGAGGGCGAAACAGACACATCCATAATGTATGAGCAATCACAGTCCTCTAATAAATCAGACGTACCAGCAAACACCCGCTTACCTTCACCGTCACGATTTTTATTAGTGTGAGCAAGCATGATCACCGAACCACCTTTAGATGAAAATGAGCGCATCATAGTGCCGAACATTGTTGAGGCTTGTTTGTTCATAATGTCGGTAAACTTCTTTACAGTATCGAGGATTACCACTTTGCCAGCACAATCATCAGCGTTCACTAGATAACTGATAACTCCTTCAAAGGTAGCCACTGTAAACCCCTTAAAATTAGGCGATAGCATTTTAAAACCGTATTCCTCCGCAAGTTTTAGCTTAGTTACAAGACCTTTACCGCCGTCATCGGCATTTATGAAGTAAACATTTTCGGCGTCAACATCACCAGCTTTGATTGAATTAATTAGCATTTTTAAAATTATCAAGGTTTTCCCCGTATTAGGGGCCGCATAAAATACGGTCATCTGGCCAGCAATAGCCAAATCTTTAAGTATGTAAGTATCTGATTTCATTTTTTCCGCCATCGCTTCAGACTGACCATTTAAGGCAAAGTCATCAAAGCTCATTGAAAATGGTTTACTGCCTTTCCCGCTTTCATTGGCTTTAGGTCTTATCGGCTGACTAATAACCTTCAAGCGTTCAGCTTTTGAAATATCAGCACAATCCGTACCCATTAGGCCACCTCCCGCACTGCTGGTGGCATTATGTATACGCCATTTACCGCTAAGGCAGCCTTGATCGCTTCACGCTCGCCCGTTCCGCTCTCGTCATTATCGGCAATAATCACAATGTCAGCCTTTGGCCTACTTTTCCGCACAGCTAAAGCAACATTAATCAAATTACCAGCACTGAAGGCACACAATACCAACGCATTGGGTACGCATTCCGCCACCGATGCACAAGTGGCAAAACCTTCACCTATGTATATCTGATTACTGTCTTTACCTGATAACGGATAAAAGCCGCCTTTTAGCTTTGTGCCAGACAAAATGCGCTTTTCTCCGTGAGGCTTTATAAACTGCAAACCCGATAACTTAGGGTTAAATATTGGCACCACCAGCGAACCAATATCCATCTTGTGATCACCATATAAGTGAAGCGTGTTTGCTAGCTCAAACGTATTAAATGGCTGCACCTGTTTTGCCTGTAGATAACTATTGCTGGCGAGGGCAGGCTTACAGGTTTTAAGTGTACAGAGCGCCCTTGTAGCGGCTTTGGCTTGTTTAGCGGCAAGCTTTACCGGCTCTTGTACCTTTGCTTGTTCAGCCTTGTGCCTGCTTCGCTCAATGGCTGCTGTATCGACAGATTGACCAACGGACACCCCAACATAAGGCGCGACCATTAAAGCCGCTTCTCGTGCGTTTACGCTATGCACTTTAGCTACCAGCGATAAGCCATCACCACTACCACAGCCTCGGCAAACATAAGTACCCCGACCTTCTAAATCATCAAAGGTAAAACGGTCTTTACCTCCGCAAGCTGGGCAAGGCTGTGACTTCTTATAAGCAATATCACCACAGAGGTGATTGAGTATGCCAAGCCAGTTCCCGCTAGCTAAAGTGGTGACGTCACGAATTAAATGATCATTCATGGTCAACCTCCCTTAATTGCCAGTGGTATGGTTTGCTAGTTCCGTCCAATGGCAACTTCTCAATTCTGTAACCCGCCCTAGCGAGCCGTTTTGATAGTTTTTTGCTAATGTCGTGAGCGTTAGAAACACGCAAGCGTTCATTAATTTGATGAGTATTGAGTAAAGGCTCTTGATAAAGCAGCCATAACAAGCGATGACTACAGCTACCGCAGCCAAAGGAAACAAGCAGTAGCCGCGCGGGTAGCTCTTTCCCCCTGATTGGGCTAAGATTCTTGCTGATAGCTTTAGATAAGGCTTTCTGACGGGCAGCTTCAATCTTGGCGGGTTGGCTGCCTGTTTTTTTTTGCTTGTAATTATTCATGGGTGTCAGCCTCCATGCTTTCAAGCCATTGTTGATATTGTTCAGGCAGCCATCCTTTTGCAATACCTCCTTTCATTAGCGGTCTCGGAAATGATCGATCTTTAGCCCACCATTTCCATAAAGTCTTGCGGTTCTTGCCTGTAAGTACTTCCATTTGCTTATAGCTGATAAGCGGTTGTAGCTGATTAGTTTGTGTCATGTGTTGAACCTCATTGTTACTTAAAAAGACAACTTAAGAATGAGGCATTTTTGAGATATAAAAAAAAGGGAGTTACTAACTCCCTACTTTTTTGGGCGTCCACGCTGACCTTTTCGTGGGTTCAAATCGGATATGTATTGGTTTATTGTCACTGGAGCAAGGTTCATTTGACCAGCCACCAATTCGGATACATTTTTCAAAGTGAAGTGAGGGGATTTTTTCCATAATCGTTTAGCTAACGCTCTAGCTTTCGTCCGCGATGGAGTAGTTCTTTTTTCAGAATGCTGAACAGATGCCAGCCTTTCAGTTAAAATTTTTTCAATTAATACAAAGCTTTGCTTGTAGCAATAAGAGTACATCCCTTCAAGACCGCACGCTCTTGCCAATAATGCTGCGGCAAGTAGCGAATTATGAATCTCCAGTAGTTTAGGATCTTTTACGATTCCTTTGAACATATCACTGAGCACAGTCAGACGCTTCCCATCTTGGTAATGTAAAACGCTGTCATTTGCCTTTTCCAACATTTCGCGATTAACTACCCCTATGTTATCGGGAATATTTGAGTCATCAATCAAGTTCAATTCATCAATCTGCTCTCGAAGTGAATTTAATACTTCTTGAATATCTTCTGTAGATGAAAACCCATCAGAGCCAGCATTAATTATTCTCTTATTTGGCATGACATGACCTCAAATTAACAACATTACCCAGCTCAACCTCATTTAACTTTGCTTCCCATGCTTCAAGGGCTATGCGCTTTTCGGGCAAATAACTGTAACGGTCATAATGCTTGCTAGATACGTCATTAAGGGCATGGTTTTGTAACCTGTCTCTAATGTCCTTAGAAATGCCTAATGCTCCCATAAGCGTTTTACAGGTGCGCCTAATGTCACGAGCGACAAAGTGCTTCGCGTCTGGTCTAGCTTCCCGATAACGGCAAAGGCTTTGTGATAAGGAATCAAGCCGCATGTGCTGGCTATGGTCGAATTTATGCGGAAAAATGAAGGGGTTTAATGGATCTCTTTCAGCATAAAGCTGTTCAAGGATTGTTATTGCAGACTCAACCAAAGGTAACAGGTGTGCACGTTTGTTTTTTGAAACATCAGCAATAATTTCAAGGGTCGCTTCATTCCAGTTAATTGCATCCCATCGGCTAGCGGCTAGCTCGTAGGGACGTTGCCCACCAGTATAAAAACAAAGCTGTATTAACTTTGCCACGTGAAAACCCATCCTAAAGCCTTCGCGGGTTTCAAGCACTGCCAATAACTCTCGCGTTTCATCAAAGGTAAGATAATTTTCACCAACGCTTTCGGCGGCCGTCTGCTTTGGTATTGCGAGTACAGGATTAAAGCCAATGCCAAATAACACATCGCAGCCCATTTTGGCAGGGTCGTTATCATGCTTAAGACCATAGTTAAAAGCGGCACTAAGGTATGAGCGAATACGGTTACTTTGAACTGCTGCCCCTCTGCGAATAATCCGCCCTAGAATCAACTTAATGTCACCGACGCTGACGTCCTTAGCCTTAGTTTCAGGCTTTACTATTGGGTAAACTTCCGCTTCAAGTGCATGTAACACGGCTTTAAAGGTTCGTTTGCCGTCAACCTTCATTTGCTGGGTATAACCTTCAAATAGCTGGCCTAGGCTACCTTTCTTTGCTTCGACTTGCTGAGCGGCCTTTTCTTTTGCTTGCTCCTTTTCAATTTCAATTTTTGGATCAAGCCCCTGCTTTAACATCCCCGCTAGCGGCTGAGAAACTTCTCGCGCTTGTGCAAGCGTCATTGAGGGGTAACGGCCCAATTGAACATATTGCCGCTTACTGTCAATTTGATATTTGAACGAAAAGACTTTGGCACCTGAAGGGTAAACAGCAATGACTAAACGACCAGCGCCACGCTCGCGGGATGAGTCGATTAATTCATACTTATTGTCTTTGGGTTTTGCTCCTTTGACTTCGCGTTCCGTGAGGGCTTTTGTTGTCATGGCATGGCCTTGAGTTAAAGCATTGCCATAGCCTAGTGTTACAGTTGCTGTAACGGGTGACGTAGTGGCAAGACTGAGTGAGATATAACAGAACAATACAAGACCACCAGCAACATAGTAAAGCATTAATCTTACTAAGTTTTATGTCTCATTAGATTATTTTATTGTCTCATTGAATCTTGCCATTTTTATGACTCATAATCGTTAGGTCCACGGTTCAAGTCCGTGAGGGGCCACCACCCGATTCAACAAAAAAGCCCATTGATTCAATGGGCTTTTTTGTATCTAAAAACTGATCTCCGCTAGTTATCACACAATATCCGTGTATTTACACATTCCCCTCGCTGAACTGTTTTAAATTTTTAGCCTATTCGATGTTATTTAAATATCCATAAAAATAGGCTCTTTGATAAGTGTTAAGCAGCAACACAATCAAAGAGCCTATTTAAAATCAATGAGCTAATTCCACAAATATCTGAGTGCTAGGTTTTTAACTTGCCTAACTGCTCATGTTGCTGCTTCACTAAGTTTGCTAAAACTACACTGCTTTGCTGTGCTTCACCCGCAAGACGCGCAAGTTCAGAAGCCGAATCAGAAATGCCTGTAATATTGCGATTAACCTCTTCAGTCACCGCGCTCTGCTCTTCTGCTGCTGCCGCGATATGGGTCACTTGGCCAGAAATTTCTTCAATCTGACTCACCATAGAGTTCAATGAGTTCAGCGCTTGCTCAGTTTGAGATACGGCCATTTGTGCCCGTTCAGCGCCTTTATCTATGATGCCAGAAGCACTTTGAACTTCTTTTTGCAGTGCATCGATAAGAGTACTAATATCATTCGTCGAGCTTTGAGTCTTAGATGCCAGCGCACGGACTTCGTCAGCCACCACTGCAAAACCCCGTCCTTGTTCACCCGCCCTCGCCGCTTCAATCGCCGCATTTAATGCCAGCAGGTTTGTTTGTGCGGCAATGGAACTGATCACCTCAAGAATACGACTAATATTCATACTGCTGTCTGCGACTTTACTCACGGCCAGCTTAGCTTCCATTGACTCTTTAGACATAGTCGCCACAAAGCCCATCGCCTTAGTCAGACTTTCTTCACTGTGACGAATGTTGCGTGACATAGCTTCTGTTTCTGCAGCGGTTTGCTCAGACGCCTTAGCAACCTCAAGTGCGGTGGCACTCATTTGGTTTACGGCCGTTACCACACTCTCAATTTCACCATATTGACGATTGACACTATCACGCGTGAGCTGGGCAATTTTCGCTGAAGCTTGGCTTTCTTCCTGAGAACGACTCGCGAGGGTTTTAAGTTCGGCAATCAAGTTTTTCAGTTTATAAATAAAGGAGTTGAAACCTTTTGCTAACGCAATCAACTCTGCATGGGAGTCCACTTCTATCGATTGCGTTAAATCGCCATCAGCGCTTGCCAAGTGTTCTACACGGCCTTGGATCATCTTTAAGGGTGAAATAATGCTACGGATCACTAGGCTAATCGTAATCACAGCAGCAATCGACACGACAACACCGACCATGAGCAACAAACTTCCCAAGGAAGTTGCCATTTCATCCATGTCATTATTTAACACAATCGAACTCTTGTACGCCTGCGCAGTCGGCACTTGGATCACTAAGGACCACTCGGCATTCGCTAAAGGAATCTTAATTGGGTAGGCTACAATAATTTCATCATCGTTAACCATGTAACCCGAGTTCTTATGTAACGAGATGATTTGTGAGGCAATAGCTGGATTTATTGACTCAGCTAAAGGGCGTGCCTTTTTACTGTAATGACTTGCTGCAACCACTAAACCTCGGGTACTTAATAAGGTCACTTTTGCTTGCCCATCGTAGAGGCTCTTAGATAACTTATCGATAAGGGTTTGAAAGACTGGTAAGTTTAAATCAACACCGACCACACCGATAAACTGTTTACGCTTAAGCACAGGCACAGTTAGCGAGGTCATTAATGCTTTGTTACCGGGAGTGATTTCGTATAAATACGGCTCCATTAGACAGGGCTTTAAGGTTTCTTTACCGCATAAATACCATTCTGCATCACGGATCCCAAATTCATTTAGGCTAGTAAGGTATTTTTCTGACGAATCTTCAACCTGTTGATGTGCAACAGTGCCATTGTCATCACGGGTATAGTAAACCTCTAGGGCACCTGATGTCGTGACACTGTGGCTGGAATTAATATTCAGAAACTCAGTATCGAGCCCATCATAACCATTAGGTTCAAACTGGGCATACATGGAGGAAACTTGCGCATTTTTCTTAAGCACAGCCGCCACAGTGAGTTCTAAACGATCACGCTTTAAGGGAAGTTCTTCTGCCGTACTCTCCACCATACCGGCAAAAGAGTAAGGAATACGATAGGCTTCGTTAATAAATCCAGCGACCATTTCGCCATATTCACCGGCGCGGGCTTCGAGTTTATCCCGCGTTTCAGTTTGTAGGGTATTTTGAACTTGATCCGATAATTGCGCGTTTTGAGCCGACAGTGTCCACCATAAACTGATAGATAAAATAGCCACTATCGATAAAAATAATGCTGATGTAATCCACAACAACTTAGTACTGATGGACAAATGCTTCATCTAGTAAACTCCCAAGAGAACGACAATAGCGTAATTATTTTGATCTACTTTATTTTTATACTTTCTATACAGCATTAAAAATAGCACTTAGGGTAAGAATTACCAGTACTTAAGATAAAGAGTTGTCAATGAAATGTAAAACTTTTGAATGACTAAATCAAAAAAGGCCAAATTCAAATAAATGAATTCAGCCTTTAATATCAAACACTATTCTTGATTGAGTCTAGGATTAGCGTCCCCACAACCAAGCGGCGCCACGCACCCCAGATGAAGCACCATAATAATTTTTAACAACGGGTGTGTGGCACTCTCGGCCAACCACATAGAGCGGCAAAATTTTTGGTAATTCGGTATAAATAGCATCGATGTTAGACACGCCGCCGCCAAGGACGATAACATCAGGATCCATCATATTGATCACATGGGCCAATGAACGGGCTAAACGGTCAATAAAGCGGTTAAATGCTTGAGTTGCCAGCGGATCTCCCGCTTGCATCATTTGGGCAATTTCAATACCGCTGTCAGCAACACCGCCCGCAGCGCGAAAGTCGCGAACAAAGCCTGTTCCAGATATAAACGTTTCGATACAGTCTCTATTACCACAAAAACACGTCGTGGTATTAAATTCATCGGCTTTCATCCACGGTAAAGGATTATGGCCCCACTCACCACCAATACCATTGCCACCGTCATGTACTTGGCCTTTAATTGCGATACCAGCACCACATCCCGTTCCAATAATGGCACCAAATACAACGGACTTTCCTGCGGCAGCGCCATCTACCGCTTCTGATACGGCAAAACAGTTCGCATCATTAGCAATTTTTACTTTACGATTTAATCGAGTCCCCAGATCCACATCGAGTGGATGACCATTGATCCAAGTTGAATTAGCATTTTTTACTAGACCAGTAAAAGGAGAAACAACCCCAGGAATACCTATTCCGATAGTGGCGGTTTGCTGCAGGCGGTCTTCGACTTCAGTTACCAATGCAACCAAAGCATTGACTGTCGCAACATATTCTCTCGGTGTCGGGATGCGTTTACGAAAGACTTCGTTACCATCGCTATCTAATGCGACTACCTCGATTTTTGTGCCACCAAGATCGATACCAATTCGTAACATTCATATACTCCGTTTAAATATATTTAACGCAAAGCGGTGCATTAACAACCTGATGCATATCTACAACTGTAGAGACGCTGCTAAGTAGAACTTTTCGTTTTAAAGTTATCTACATTAGAATTTCCAAGCGCACTATGCCTGCTGGGCAAACAGCAATCAACCTCAATGTATTTAAATACACCATAGCGCATACCCGCACATGCCATTATCTGCTTATCCGATCGTACTGCGAATGTTCCTTGATTTATCCGCAGCAGAAAAACTTGGATAGAACTGTCTCCGCTTAAATCCACCTTAAAATTGATAAGGTTATTTGTAACAAAGTCTGTTTTTGCCTATGTCTGCCATTGGTTTGAATTGGTTATCGCCTTATACTTTTGAGCTCAAATATTAAAACAACAATGTTGGAAGCAAGCGATATGACTATTGGGACTGCTCCGGTAAGTAAAACACATTCATTTATGACTGTGTCTCTTATCGAATTATGGGAACGCTTTGGTTATTACGGCATGCAAGCGCTGATTGTGTACTTTATGGTGCAGCGCCTTGGCTTTGATGACTCACGTGCAAACTTAGTATGGAGTGCCTGTGCGGCACTTATTTATGTATCACCGGCAATTGGTGGCTGGGTTGGGGATAAAATTCTCGGCACCAAACGCACTATGCTGCTCGGTGCGGGGATCCTCTCTCTGGGTTATGCGCTAATGGCCGTACCTACTGAAAATACGTGGTTTATGTTTTCAGCGCTCGGCGTGATTGTGGTCGGTAACGGCCTATTCAAGCCGAATGCGGGTAACTTAGTTCGTAAGATTTACGAAGGTGACGATTCTAAAATCGACAGTGCTTTTACCATCTATTATATGGCGGTAAACGTAGGTTCGACCTTCTCTATGTTGCTCACGCCTTGGATTAAAGATTACGTTAACGCCCAGTATGGCAACGAATTTGGCTGGCACGCGGCCTTTGCTGTGTGCTGTGTCGGTATATTGGTGGGGTTAGGTAACTATGCACTCATGCGTAAGAGTCTAGTCCATTACGGTTCTGAGCCAGATACTCGCCCAGTGAACAAGAAAAACCTCGCGATTGTATTGGGTCTATCCGCATTGTCGGTTGTCGCTTCAGCCATTATTCTTGAATACGAAGCTGTTGCGCGCGTCTTCGTTTATGCAGCAGGCGTAGCCGTATTGGCAATCTTCTTCCACTTGATCCGCACCAGCGAAACCAGTGAAAGAGCAGGACTGATTGCAGCGCTGATCCTTACCGTGCAAACCGTGTTCTTCTTTATTTTCTATCAACAAATGTCAACGTCACTCGCGCTGTTTGCCCTGCGTAACGTGGATTGGGATTTTCAAGTTTTTGGTACCCACTTGTGGACTTGGTCACCTGCCCAGTTCCAAGCATTAAATCCATTATGGATTATGGTATTAAGTCCAGTACTCGCATGGAGCTATTCGTGGGCTGGACGCAATGATAAAGACTTTTCTATCGCGGCGAAGTTTGCCCTCGGTTTTGCCGTTGTGGCGATAGGCTTCTTTATCTATGGCTTTGCGGGCCAATTTGCCGTCAATGGTAAAACCTCTTCATGGATCATGATCTGGGGCTATGCCTCTTACTCTTTAGGGGAATTGCTGGTGAGTGGTCTTGGACTTGCCATGATTGCTCGCTACGTACCTGCACGCATGGGCGGTTTTATGATGGGTGCCTATTTCGTCGCATCAGGTATTTCACAGTATCTGGGCGGTGTAGTTGCTAACTTCGCCAGTGTACCCAAGGATTTAGTCGACCCACTGCAAACCTTACCCGTATACACAAGTCTGTTTAATAAACTAGGTATAGCCGCTGTGGTCTGTACCTTTATCGCACTTGCGGTATTACCTCTGATGCGTCGCCTGACTGAGACTCACCATTCACATAACAATGCTGCTGATGATGATATTAGTGAAAGTGCTGCGGCATCGCTACGGGATGTGAAAGCCGAGCAGTAATGCTCGACTGACAATAGCGATTTTTCTATTGCATAACATTAACTGCCGATAGCCCTGCTATCGGTAGTTTTTTTATCACTTCATTCAACATCGTTTATACCCTTATATTGCTACTCATAACCAAATGAGCTTTAGCGAAAGTCATGCAATCCTACTGTGACTGGCTTAGCGCTGAGTTGCTGAGAATAAGAACTTCAGTTCCACATTATCGGCCCTCACACGCGGATGACTTCAGCCCCTCAATTTGTTACAAAGCAAGTATGAACTCGGACGCACTCGATTTAATAGCGCTGCTCAAGTGCAAACTCAAATTGACATAACTAATGAAATAACTAAGGGTAAAGAGTTAGCCGTTCAAGCTTGAGAAGCACGGAACTTAGCCCCATATCAATATCAATGAATACCTTTATTCATCAAGACTGAGCCGTTAACGCTTTTTCTTAGCAATGAGCCTAGCAATGCAACAAACAATACGCTAACACAGTTAGCACCTCTTGTTGTCGCTAGCAAAAACGGCAGTCACTTGGAGACACTATGTCACAGCAGACATCAATATTGGCCGATATTCCCTTCTCGCTATTGGAACTCGCGCCCATGCGCCAAGGCTCAAGCGTGGGTGAAACACTGCACAGCAGTTTGCAGTATGCCAAGGAAGCCGACAGACTCGGCTTTAATCGTTTTTGGTTTGCCGAACACCATAATATGCCCGGTATCGCTAGCGCGGCGACCTCGGTATTAATTGGCTATATTGCTGGCAATACTCAGCGTATTCGCGTCGGCGCGGGTGGGATTATGCTGCCAAACCATGCGCCTTTAGTGGTCGCCGAACAGTTCGGTACCCTTGAAAGCTTATATCCTGGTCGAATCGATTTAGGACTGGGCCGCGCGCCCGGCAGCGATCAAATTACCAGCCGAGCACTGAACCGTGATACCAGTCGCGCCGAACAATTCCCCGAAGAAGTCAGTGAATTACAAACCTTACTCGGCCCTTACAATGGTCGCCATGCGGTGCGAGCGATTCCCGGAGAAGGCACTAATGTGCCGATTTGGTTATTGGGATCGAGTCTCTTTAGCGCACAGTTAGCGGCGCAGCGCGGTTTACCCTATGTGTTTGCGGGCCACTTTGCACCACGCTTTCTCTACGATGCGATTGAAATCTATCGCCGCGACTTTAAACCTTCTCAAGTGCTTGATAAACCCTATGTGATGCTTGGCTTACCGTTAGTTGCCGCCGATACAGATGAAGAGGCGCAATATTTGGGCACGACCTCAAAACAACGCGTGCTGGCACTTATCCGTGGTCACGAGTTATGGCTAAAGCCACCGGTTGACACTATGGATGGCTTATGGAGTGCGCAAGAAGAAACCTATGTCGATAATTTCTTAGGTTTATCAGTTACTGGTGGCCCAGCGACGATTAAGCATCGTTTGGAAATGATCGTAAAAGAACTCGGCGTGAATGAGTTTATCTTTACCAACGACTTGTATGATCTTGATAAACGCAAAAAAGCGCTGCAGATCCTAATGGAGATTAAAAAATAGCGATTCATTTAACTGATGAGTGCTGAAAGTCACTGGCAGTAAAAACAGCCAATTCCAAAACAATCGCCCCAATAAAAATCCCGCCGACGCGGGATTTTTATTGGGCAAAACTGTCATCTAAAACCGTTTTTATATCAAAGCGATATTAGCTTTTCAGTACGGCATTAAAGCTGGCGTTAAGAATACCAAGGCCTGCATCAATTTGTGCATCCGGCGCCGTTAATGGCACCAAAATGCGCAGCACATTACCGTAGGTACCGCAGGATAATAAAATTAATCCTCGGTCACGGGCATCGCTCAACACTTGCGCGCAATAGTGCGGCGCAGGTTTACCTTCTTCCATCAATTCAATGGCGATCATAGCGCCTAAACCACGCACATCGGCGATTTGCGCATGTTCGACCTGCATTACATTCAGGGCAGACTTAATGCGCTCACCAATGGCATTAGCCCTTTCTAGCAACTTTTCTTCTTCAAACACTTCAATGACGGCAAGCGCAGCGGCGCACGCTAACGGATTACCACCATAAGTACCGCCAAGACCACCGGGACCCACTGCATCCATGACTTGGGCGCGGCCTGTAATACCTGAGAGTGGAAAACCACCCGCAATAGATTTGGCAAAGGTAGTGATATCTGCAGCAACACCCATTTGCTCCATAGCGAAGAAAGTGCCAGTACGGCCCGCGCCTGTTTGCACTTCATCGGCGATCAGCATAATGCCTTCACGGTCGCATAGTGCGCGTAAACGTTGCATAAAGGCGGGCGATGCGGCGTAAAAACCGCCCTCGCCCTGCACTGGCTCTAAAATAATGGCGGCGATATCACTCGGCTCGGCATCATTTTTAAAAATACGTTCAATCGAGGCCATAGCATCATCATCGGACACGCCATGCATTTCGCACGGGAACTCAGCGCGGAACACATTCGCCGACATTAACCCCATACCTTTACTATAAGGCGCGACTTTTCCGGTCAATGCCAAAGCCGCAATAGTACGACCATGGTAGCCAGACGTAAACGCAATCACGCCAGCACGTTTGGTATAGGCACGCGCCACTTTAACTGCGTTTTCAACTGCTTCTGAGCCACTAGTGAATAATGCCGTCTTCTTGGCAAAATCCCCAGGAACCAGTTGATTGAGCTTTTCACATACTTGGATATAGCTCTCGTAGCCGAGCACCATAAAACAGGTATGGGAAAAATTATCCAGCTGAGCCGCAACCGCCGCCTTCACTTTAGGATGAAGGTGGCCCGTATTGAGCACGGCAATGCCGCCCGCAAAATCGATAAACTCGCGACCTTCAACATCCCACACAGTCGCATTTTCGGCGCGGGCGGTAAAAATAGGGTGAATTTGCCCGACACCACCCGCAACTGCGGCTTGGCGACGTGCCATCAATGAATCATTGGTTGTTGTCATTTAGTGTTCCTCACACGCCAAATCGGACCGTATTAAACGGACATGCAGATGTACTTCATTTCTAAATATTCTTCGATGCCGAACTTAGAACCTTCGCGGCCAAGCCCTGAAGATTTCATCCCGCCAAAGGGGGCGACTTCCGTCGAAATCAAGCCAGTGTTGACCCCAACCATGCCGTACTCCAAGGCTTCGGCAACTTTCCACACCAGTGAAATATCGCGGCCATAGAAATAGGCGGCGAGGCCAAATTCAGTATCATTAGCTTGTTTGATCACATCGTCGACATCGCTGAATTTAAACAGCGGCGCGAGCGGACCAAAGGTTTCTTCGCGGGCAACAAGCATGCTTTTATCAACGTTAGTGAGTACGGTTGGCTCGAAGAAATTACCGCCAAGATCATGAACTTTGCCGCCTGCGAGCACAGAGGCGCCTTTGGCGATGGCATCGATAAGGTGACTCTGCACTTTTTCGACTGCGGCGGCATTGATCAACGGACCAGTAGTGATGCCCTCGTTGATGCCCTCTCCGACCTTAAGCTTGCCAACAGCAGTGCTAAGTTTTAAGGCAAACTCGTCGTATACACCGTCTTGCACATAAATGCGGTTAGCGCAGACGCAGGTTTGGCCGGCATTACGATATTTAGCTATCATGGCGCCTTCGACAGCGGCATCGATATTGGCATCGTTAAATACGATAAATGGTGCATTGCCGCCAAGTTCTAGCGACAGTTTTTTTAAGGTAGGCGCACATTGCGCCATTAATTTAATACCGATATTGGTTGAGCCAGTGAAAGACAGCTTACGCACTATCGGGTTGCTGCACATTTCATTACCAATCTGCACCGCATCACCCGTTAACACACTAAATACGCCCGCAGGAATACCGGCACGCTTAGCGAGTTCAGCCATCGCTAATGCGGTAAAGGGGGTTTGGTGCGCAGGTTTTACCACCATAGTGCAACCCGCAGCTAACGCTGGAGCGGCTTTGCGGGTGATCATAGCAGCAGGAAAGTTCCACGGCGTAATCGCGGCGGTTACACCGACAGGCTGCTTAATTACTATCAAGCGCTTATCTACTTGATGCCCAGGAATGGTATCGCCATAAATACGTTTCGCTTCTTCGGCAAACCACTCGATAAACGAAGCGGCATAGGTTACTTCACCTTTCGCTTCTGCCAGCGGTTTACCCTGCTCAGTCGTCATGAGCAATGCTAAGTCATCACTGTTTTCATTGAGTAATTCAAACCAACGCCTTAACTTAGCGCCGCGCTCTTTGGCTGTGAGCGCTCGCCATGCAGGTAAAGCCGCTTCTGCCGCCTTAATCGCCATTTCAGTTTCAACTTGTCCCATATTAGGAACGTAGCCAATCACGGCATTGGTTGCGGGATTAACCACCTTTAGCGTGTCACCAGAAACGGCATCACACCATTGACCATTAATAAAAGACTGTTGACGTAGCAAACTCGGATCATTTAATTGCACAAGGATTTCCTCGTATTATGAAGCTACCTAGCTTCTTAAAAGTGATGATGTTAAAGACCTAGTTTGTCTCTTAACGTGTAATACCAAGCTCCGATAGCACTAAAAGGGACGCGAAGTGCGTGACCGCCGGGGAAAGGATAATGTGGCAATGCAGCAAAGGCATCGAAGCGCGTGGCTTGGCCGTTGAGCATTTCAGCCAGTAACTTGCCTGCCAGATGGGTATAAGTGACACCGTGGCCACTGCAACCCTGTGAATAATAGATGTTCTTACCGATACGACCGACCTGTGGCAGGCGCGACAGCGTCAGTAGAAAGTTGCCTGTCCACGCATAATCGATCTTCACATCTTTTAATTGCGGGAAGGTTTTGAGCATGTTCGGAATAATGATCGATTTGATATCCGCCGGATCGCGGGCACCATACACTACGCCGCCGCCGTAAATCATCCGCTTGTCGCCAGACAGACGGAAATAATCGAGCAGATAGTTACAGTCTTCGACGCAGTAATCCTGCGGTAATAAGCTCGCAGCCAGATCGGCACTCAAAGGCTCTGTGGTAATCACTTGCGTGCCGCAGGGCATAGATTTCGCCTGCAACTCAGGCATTAACTTACCTAAATAAGCGTTACCCGCAACGACCACAAACTTGGCTTTGACACTGCCCTGCGCCGTATGCACAACTGGACTATCGCCTTCATCGACACTCAACACCGCTGAGTCTTCAAAAATTTTACCGCCGAGGGATTCAACCGCGCGCGCTTCGCCTAGGGCTAAATTAAGCGGGTGAATATGACCACCGCTTTTATCGAGTAGACCACCGACATAACGCTCAGTATTTACCACACCGCGAATACCTTTAGCATCGAGAAGTTCGAGCTGATTAACATGGCCGTGGCTTTCCCACAGTTGTTTTTGATGGCGTAGATGGCCCATTTGCTTTTCGTTAATCGCGGCAAACACGCCGCCATCTTTTAGATCGCATTGAATATTATACTTAGCAATACGATCACGGATGATTTGCCCGCCCTCAAAGGCCATTTGGCCAAAGAGTTTACCTTGTTCTTTACCGACTGTTTTTTCAATAGTATCAATGTCACGGCTATAACTATTAACGATTTGTCCGCCATTACGGCCCGAGGCGCCCCAGCCAATGCGAGCGGCTTCTAACACCACCACACTCATGCCAGATTCTAATAAATGCAGCGCGGCAGAAAGGCCTGTATAACCTGCGCCAATCACACAAACATCGGCTTCAATCGATTCCTGTAGACGCGGACGTTCAACCTTATCGTTGGCCGATGCCGCATAATATGATCCAGCGTGAGCTATGGCAGACATGTTGTTCCCTTGAATTCTAATGTTCATTATTTTAAACAGCCATCACATCCTACACCTTCATAAAACGAAACACTAGCCAGAAAAGCGCAATAATTTACATTTTGTTTGATATATCAAACACGAGATTATTTTTAGCTCAGTGATTCAATTCTGGTGATCTTGAGTAACAGGACTAGCCTGCAAAGCAAAGCGGGTGATGGGAGCGGTGACAAATATCAAGGATGGCTTTGCCAATACCAAAGCCATCCCAAAATTAAGCTAACTAGTTCATTGGTGTACGATCGCGTTTCTCTGCCCGTCTTGCCATATACCAAGAAAGGAAAGCGATGAGTGAAACACACAGTATGATCAGCGTCGCTAAGGCATTGATCTTAGGAGAAACCCCTAAACGTACCGAAGAGAACACCACCATAGGCAAGGTCGTTGCACCAGGGCCTGAGGCAAAGCTTGCGATCACTAAATCGTCTAAGGACAAACTGAATGACAACAACCAACCCGCCACCAGCGCCGGCGAAATCATAGGCACAGTGATCAAGAAGAAAGTCTTGAGCGGTGTTGCCCCTAAGTCCATTGCCGCCTCTTCGATTGACATATCAAGCTCGCGCAATCTTGAAGACACCACCACAGCCACATAGGCAGCACAAAATGTTGAGTGTGCAATCCACACTGTCATCATGCCACGCTCTCTGGGCCAGCCCAACAAATCTGCCATGTGCACAAACAGTAAAAGCAAAGACAGACCAGTGATCACTTCAGGCATTACCAGCGGTGCAGTAATCATGTTCGACAGGGTCAGTTTTGCCCATGAACGCTTAAAACGTGTCATCACAAAGGCTGCCATAGTGCCGATAATGACCGCCATGGTTGAGCTATAAAACGCTATCCGCAGGCTGGTCCATACGGCATCTAAAATCTGTTGATCTTGAAATAATTCACCATACCATTTAGGGGAAAACCCTCCCCATACCGTCACTAATTTAGAGTCGTTAAAGGAATAAATCACCAGCACTAACATAGGTGCATACAAGAAAAACAAGCCAAACCAGAGCATTACTGAAGAAAAGCTTAATTTTTTCATAGGTCTTTCTCCAAACTACGCGCCTGATAGCGATGGAATAAAGTGATCGGAATAATCAATAAGCCCAACATCACAATCGCCAGTGACGAAGCCACAGGCCAGTCGCGGTTATTGAAAAACTCTTGCCATAACACTCGACCTATCATCAAGGAATCGGGACCACCGAGTAGCTCAGGGATCACAAACTCACCCACGGCAGGAATAAACACCAACATAGAACCAGCAATCACACCACTTTTTGACAGCGGGAAGGTGATTTTCCAGAAGGTATTCAAACGGCTTGAACCCAAGTCAGACGCAGCTTCAATCAAACTCATATCAAGTTTCACTAAGGTGGCGTACAAGGGCAGAATCATAAAGGGTAAATACGCATAGATAATGCCGATATACACGGCAATATTGGTATTGAGGATCTGTAACGGCTCAGAAATAATCCCCAACCACATCAGTGAATTGTTGATGATCCCTGTGTTACTTAAGATCCCCATCCAAGCGTAAACACGGATTAAAAATGAGGTCCAAGAAGGCAACATAACTAACAGCAGCAGCACGGTTTGCAACCGCGCAGGGGCACGGGCAATGGCATAGGCCATTGGGTAGCCAATAATCAAGCAGCCCAAGGTCGAAATTAACGCCATTTTCAATGAGCTGAGATAAGCCATGTAATATAGCGAATCATCGAGCAACATCAAATAGTTACCCAAATGCAGGAAGATATTTAATACATCGTCAGCATATTGGAATGTTGCTTCATAGGGCGGGATAGCAATCGCTGCCGTCGAAAAACTCAGTTTAAGGACAATCGCAAACGGTAAGGCAAAAAACAGCAGCAGCCAAGCGTAGGGAATACCTATGGTCCAGAAGCGGCCCTTAAGCCACTTTAATTTAATAGGTTTCTTCATGATCTCAACACCACACCACTGGTGTCCTCCCAACTAATGAACACTTCGTCATCCCATGTGGCATGATCGGCGCGGCGTTCACGGTTAGTCATACTGCACTGTACGATTTGACCATTCTCTAAACGAATGTAGTAGACTGAAATACCGCCTAAATAAGCGATATCATGCACGATTCCTTTCGCCCAGTTGTACTGACCTTCGGGCTGTTCACGGCTAATAATGGTCTTTTCGGGACGCACTGCTAGCCAAACATTCTTATCTTCAACGTTAGTCGTGACGCCATAACCGACATAGAAAGGTTGGGCCAAATCATTGGACTTGATGATCAGATGGTCGACCTCATCCACTTCAATCGCGCCACCAAACAAATTCACAGTACCGATAAACTCAGCAATCATGCGGCTGTTCGGGCTTTCGTAAATATCCATTGGCGAGCCAGTTTGAGCAATCCAGCCATCACTCATGATCGAAATTCGACCTGCCATTGTCATGGCTTCTTCCTGATCGTGGGTCACCATCACGCAGGTCACGCCGACACGCTCAAGGATTTCAACCACTTCTAGCTGCATTTGGGTACGCAGTTTTTTATCCAATGCGCCCATAGGCTCATCGAGCAGTAATAATTTAGGTCTTTTCGCCAATGAACGGGCCAGTGCAACACGCTGGCGCTGACCACCGGATAACTGATGCGGTTTACGCTTACCGTATTGCTCCATATGCACGAGTTTCAGCATATCTTGCACACGCTGTTCAATTTCGGCTTTAGGCAGCTTGTCTTGCTTCAAACCAAATGCAATGTTTTGTGCCACTGTCATGTGGGGAAACAAAGCATAGGATTGAAACATCATATTGATGGGACGTTCGTATGGCGGTAAATCGGTGATATCTTGCCCATCAAGGAAAATACGGCCAGAGGTGGGCTTTTCAAAACCCGCCAACATGCGCAGTAGTGTTGACTTACCCGAGCCTGAGCCGCCAAGTAAGGCAAAAATTTCACCTTTATTGATAGTTAATGACACATCGTCGACAGCCCGCACGTCATCGAATAATTTGCTTACCCGCTCAATCTTGAGCAGTACTTTTTCTTGCGTCTTTGTTGTCGGTTTATTGGTGACGCTCGAGGTGATTGCCATAGTACTTCTCCACCCGAAAATGAGGCGTAGATACGCTCAAACTCTAGGTTCAACACGATTAATGAATGAAAAGTGGTTAAACAAACTGTGTCAAATCCTATACGTGGATTAACTATGCATAGGATTGGACATAGAAGTTTGCAAAGCTGGGGGCAAGCTAGGCTTGCCCCCTATCGACTATTGTCCTGACTTCACTTTGGTCCAAACACGAGTTAATACGCGCTGAATTTTCAAAGGACGAATTTCACCGATATAAAGTTTGTCTAACACTTCTTGTGGTGGATAGATCGCAGGATCGGTACGGATAGCCTCATCAACCAGAGGTTGAGCGGGATCGTTCGGGTTAGCATAGGCCACATAGTTAGAGATAGGCGCTATGACTTCTGGACGTAGAAAATAGTTAATCAGCGTGAGTGCATTATCAACGTTCGTTGAATCAGCTGGGATAGCTAACATATCGAACCACAGATTGGCACCTTCTTTTGGAATGGAGTAGCCAATCTTATTGCCATTTTTTGCTTCTTCAGCACGGGCCTTCGCCTGGAATACGTCACCGGAGAAACCGTAAGCGACACAGATGTCACCGTTCGCTAAGTCAGAAATATAACGTGAAGAATGGAAATACGTCACATAAGGACGAATTTTTTCCAGTAACTCACCCGCTTTTTCATAATCTTCAGCCTTAGTGCTGTTAGGATCTAAGCCTAAATAAATCATCGCCTGTGGCACCATGTCGTCGGCAGAGTCCAACATAGCAAAGCCACACTTAGAAATTTTTTCAGCGTATTTAGGATTGAAGATCAGTTCCATTGAGTTAAATGGCGCATCTTCCCCCACAGCGGCTTTCACTTTATCTATGTTGTAACCAATGCCATTGGTTCCCCATAAATAAGGCACGGCATATTGGTTACCCGGATCGGCTTTTTCAAGCAACTTCATCAGGGCTGGATTTAAATTTTTAAAGTTAGGTAACTTAGCGCGGTCTAAAGGTTTGAAAGCACCCGCTTTGATTTGCTTAGCGAGAAAGTGGTTAGAAGGTACAACGATATCGTAGCCACTACGACCAGACAGTAATTTAGCCTCAAGCACTTCGTTACTATCAAATACATCGTAAATTACCCTAATGCTCGTTTCTTTCTTGAAGTTTTCTAAGGTATCTTCCGCGATATAATCTGACCAGTTATACACGCGAACGACTTCTTCAGCTTGGGCCACTGCGCTCGCAAATACGCTCGCAGTCGCCAGCGCTAATGTGGTCATCTTATTAAATAGCTTCATGCTTTCTCCTTTCTCGGGTAGCAGAACTGCTTAAGCAAATTCTGACATTGTGTCACCGGGCTGCCCGGATATTGTTGTTATTTTCGACCAATGCTACACCTTAAAAACCGCATCGGCAGTCTCTACGGCATGATAACCATGCCTACTTTATATCTTGCTGCAATTTGTTAAGTATCAGGTTTCGTGCCAAATTTTCGAGGCATCGGCATTGCATTAACACTCAAAAAAATAGACTAGATATGACACTGCTTGTACATTTTGCAACATTAAGGTAAATGCCTCAAGTCCCTAAGCAATCGCAAAAAACACTTAGATAAACACATTTTAAATATGACTAACAATTAGTTAGTAACGCTAATCAGCGAACAACCTAAAATTGTTAAGCCTATTTTACTTCCCTTGCAGACAAGCAATGGAATTGAATAATCACTTTAACGGACAAGCCATTAAAAACCATCATATTATTTAACAAGCGAGTTGCACCAGTTAAGTGCAACCTCACTAAAACAGTGCACGCATCAGTATCGTTATGGCCAACGTTAACCCCTTATTCCTTGGGTTAACGCGGCAACACGGTCAGTGCAATCAATCCAAAACATTACACAGTGAGTAATAGGAATTCACGTTCCCATGAGCTGACAACACGGCGGAAGTTTTCAAGTTCAGCCTGTTTTACCGCAACAAATCCAGTGGTGAAGGATTCGCCTAAATATTGCTTACAGGCATCACTTTCTTCCATCGCCGCTAATGCTTCCTCTAATGTCAGCGGTAAACAATGGGTATTATTGCTACGACTTTCATTGGCTTTACCTTGCACAGGAGTCGAAGGTTTTAGCGACTCAACCATGCCGATATAGCCACACAACAAGCTCGCGGCAATCGCCAAATAACAGTTAGCGTCGGCGCCGGGAATGCGGTTCTCAATGCGACGGTTTTGTGGTGAAGATTCTGGAATGCGTAAACCACAGGTACGGTTTTCATCGCCCCATTCTAAGTTTACAGGTGCCGAAGTGCCCGGGAGGAAACGACGAAACGAGTTCGCATTTGGCGCCATCAGTGGCAGCAACTCAGGAATGAATTTTTGTAGACCTGCAATATATCCCAAGAATAGCTTGCTCTTAGTCCCATCTTCATTGGTGAAAATATTCTTGCCCGTCTCTTTATTGATCACGCTTTGATGGATATGCATCGCACTGCCAGGTTCATCCGTCACGGGTTTTGCCATAAAAGTGGCGCACACATCGTGCTTCAGCGCTGCTTCCCGTAAAGTGCGTTTGAAGATAAACACTTGATCAGCTAAAGATAATGCGTTGCCATGGCTGAAGTTAATCTCCATCTGTGCGGGACCATCTTCATGGATTAAAGTATCGATATCTAAACCTTGAAGCTCACACCAATCGTACATGTCTTCAAACATAGGATCGTATTCGTTTGCAGCATCAATAGAGAATGACTGGCGACCCGCTTCGGGGCGGCCTGAACGACCAATTGGAGGCTTTAGGGGTAAATCGTGGTCGTCACTACGACGAGTCAAATAGAACTCCATTTCGGGAGCGATAACAGGTTCCCAGCCTTGTTCGTCATAGAGAGACAAGACTTTTTTCAATACGTTACGTGGTGACAGCTCAATCGGATTACCCATTCTGTCGTAGCAATCGTGGATAACCTGTGCCGTGGCTTCGATGGTCCAAGGCAACATAAAGACGGCATTTTCATCGGGTACACAAACAAAATCGATGTCGGCGGGATCGAGCAAACTGTAATAAATCTCTTCGTCGACAAAATCACCGGTCACAGTTTGCAACAACACACTTTCGGGCAAACGCATGCCTTTTTCATCGAGAAACTTATCGACTGGAGCAATCTTGCCGCGGGCGATGCCAGTCATATCACTGATAACACATTCGACTTCTGTGATTTTTCGTTCTTTTAAAAAAGCGATTAGCTTATTCATTATTATTTCACTCGAGTTGTAGCCCTACGTCGGCATGCATCACCGAAGGCATTGAAAATGGAGAGGTAAAACGGATTCTCGCTCACCTTCCACTCTGGATGCCATTGCACACCGAGGGCAAATTCTTTAGTACCAATTACGGAGAAAGCCTCCACTAACCCATCTGGAGCATAAGCTTCTGGCCGCAACCCAACACCCAGGCGCTCCACGCCTTGAGTATGTACAGAGTTAATCTCTGCAGAGTTACGGCCCCAGGCCTCGTAAATAAGCCCCCCGGGCTCAACAGTAATACTGTGAGAAGCCCCATACTGCACATCTAAGGATGCGGTTTTATCTTCTCGATGTTCAATAAAGCCACCCACCTCATGGAGCTTCTGATGCAAACTGCCACCAAAAGCCACATTCATTTCTTGAAAACCGCGACAAATACCTAATACAGGTACCCCAGCAGCAATAGCAGCGTGGATCAGCGGCAAAGTTGTCGCGTCACGTTTAGGATCATGGTGTGTACCAAGCTCACTCGGCTGGCCTGCATAAAGATGGGGTTCTACATTAGAAGGAGAGCCAGTAAACAAAATACCGTCAAGACGCTCTAAAATAGCGTCTATCGGTAAATCGCCACCTAAAGATGGGATCACTAACGGCCAGCCTTTCGCGCCATTAACTACGCCTAAAAGGTATTTTTCACCAACAATATTAAAGGGGTGTGATCCCAATTGTTGATTGCATGCAATAACACCTATGAGGGGTAAATCGGCTGACATATCTCACCTTTAGAATTGATTTTACTAGCATAACGAACACTTTGCCTTTAAATGTTCATTTTTTCACACAGTACACCGAAATTTAGCACTAGGCAAGAGGTTAAACACTTGTTAAAGGTTATTTAATCCACTTATTCTTAATAAGCATAAATAACATGTAGTTAAATGTATATTTTTCCCATTTCACGCTAATTCATGTATATAAACCAGCGGTTACACCAGCATAAAGCTCACTTTTTACAGGGTAAATTAAACCGTATTCGAACCAAATTTGAACCAATATTATTTACACAAAGAAGAGGATACATAACCAATATGACAGGGTTAGAAAGCAGGTAATACCAATCGTATTAAATATCTGTTCATTCAGCGAGAGTTCAACGCGCTTTAGACAAGGCGAAGGCTTAAGGCATAGTGGTGCTCTGTCGAAAGCCTTAAACGCAGTATAAAGTGCGTTGAAACCCGCCCTTCGGGAGCCTCACAGGCATCCCACTCCCGTGTTGCATTGACTTAAAAGGGAATGACCATTTCTGCGTCAATGCACCTTGGATTGAAATGCCTGTGAGGCTCTGAACTGATTAGATATTTAATGTGATTGGTATAAATACGCAGGAATGTTGAATAACAGTATTACGCCACTCACTTTTAGCTAATAAGTGGCCTAATATGTTGAATAATAGGGTAAGTTAATGACTTAATTAGAAGTTTGCAGGCGTAGTCGCACTCACAAGGCGACAAGGTTCATCGAAGGGATTGCGGAATCTATGGGGTAATTCACTGTTAAAATAATAACTGTCACCCGCTTCCAAAATATACACTTCATCCCCAACAGTGAGTTCGAATTTACCTTCTATCACCATAGCGGCCTCTTCACCTTCGTGCTTTAGCATCTCTTCACCCGTATCTGAACCGGGTGGGTAAATCTCATTCATCACTGACATTGCACGGTTCGGGTAATCACGGCCAATCAGTTTAAATTCAAGTGGCCCAGTACCGATATTCAGTAATTCATTGGATCGATAGACGACCTTTTGCTCACTATCCGTTGAGGCTTCAATGGAGAAAAAGTCCACTAAAGACATCGGGATACCCGACAGCACTTTTTTTAAAGAGCTGACTGACGGGCTAACACTGTTTTTCTCGATCATTGAAATCGTACTGTTAGTCACACCAGCACGTTTGGCTAATTCTCGTTGAGATAAGCCTTTCATTTTTCGAACAGTTTTGAGGCTGGCTCCAATATCCAAATTTCACATCCCCCTAAAGGCTCGGGTCAATCCCGATAGATGACGAACAGGTTGTTCAGGATAAACACCATCCAGAACACATTTTCGCCCAAAAAGCGCGTGTTTTACTGCTTTCATTGTATTCTACATAAAAAGCGTGTTAAATAAAACGAACACTTTTTTGCGTCATGTTAAAAGTGTGATGAGTATACTGAGACAAGTCCAATTTACAATAAAAACAATTTTGGGGAGCCATAATGGCAAGCAAACCTCCAGTGCACAGTGAACAGTATCCACACTCTTATTATGTTGATACTGCTAAAGAAATTTACGCTTACCCACAACTCGAAGGCAATATCAATGCCGATGTCTGTATCGTGGGCGGCGGCTTTAGCGGTATCAATACCGCCATAGAACTCGCGCAGCGCGGTATGAGTGTCGTGCTGTTAGAAGCGAGGCGAATTGGCTGGGGCGCATCGGGGCGTAATGGCGGCGAACTCATTCGCGGCATAGGCCATGACCCTGCACAATTTCAAAGTGAAATCGGCATTGAAGGTGTTCAAGCAATTCAACAGATGGGCTTTGAAGCCGTCGAGATAGTGCGAAATCGCATACAAGAACACAGTATCGACTGCGATCTGCAAATGGGTTACTGCGACTTAGCGGTTAAACCTCGTCACATGGATGAGCTTGAAGAAGAATTTAGCGCACTCAAAGCCATAGGTTATCAGCAAGAAATCAAGCTGTTAACTAAGGCGCAATTAGGTGAAGTCATAGGCTCAGACTTTTATCAAGGCGCGCTAGTTGATATGGGTAGCGGTCATCTACACCCACTTAATCTTGCCCTCGGTGAAGCTCGCGTCGCCCGCAATCTCGGCGCTAGGTTGTTTGAGTACAGCGCTGCTGAAAAAATCATTCAAGGCGCCAAACCTAAGGTCATTACCGCTAAGGGCGAAGTCACATGCCAATACTTAGTGCTGGCGGGCAATGCCTATATTGGCCACAAACTTAATAGCTTTGTAGGGGGGAAAGTATTACCTGCAGGCAGTTATTTATTGGCAACAGAGCCCTTAACTGAGGCCCAATGCGCGAGTATTATCCCGCAAAACATGGCCTTCGCAGATATGCGAATTGCCCTAGATTACTTTCACTTATCGGCAGATCGTCGTTTGCTATTTGGCGGCCTTTGTACCTATTCGGGTAAAGATCCCAAGGATATTGAAGCGGCACTGAGACCGAATCTTGAGAAGGTGTTCCCGCAGTTAAAAGGCGTGCGTATCGATTATGAATGGGGTGGCATGATAGGTATCGGTGCTAACCGTATGCCACAAATTGGTCGCCTTCCCGATGCAAATAATATTTTTTACGCCCAAGCCTATGCGGGACACGGCGTGAATGCCACTCACATGGCGGCAAAACTGCTTGCCGAGGCCATTTGCCAACAGGCGGGACATTTCGATGTGTTTGCTAAAATCAAACACATCACCTTCCCCGGCGGCCCGACGTTCCGCTCACCTATGCTCGCTGCAGGCATGCTGTATCACAGATTTAAGGACTTGTTTTAAGTCGCTTGTTACGCCTTGCCCACAGGATAAAAGGGATAGACCCAAGATAATGCACGACTAAAGCCACCAAGACGCCAAAGCCAATACCACTAGAAGTTAAAGGTATCCCTGGCTTAAAGTTACTGATGGTTTTCTCAAGATAATCAAAGCGAACAGGGTTAAACATATAGGCAGTTTTCTCAAACAAATTGCCCGTATTAAAGATCGCCACGCCCTGTGTTAACGCTTTATAAAGCGCCAGTGTCTGTACCTTTTGCTCAGCGTCGGCACGCACACTTGGCTCCTCATTTTGCTGGTGGCTGGCAATCATGGCATCAACATCGGCGTAATGATATTCCTTAGCCGTTGCCTCGTAACCTTCTACCTGCCATCGAGTCGATTCATAAAGGCCTGATAAAAATTGCTGATAATGATCAGCCAGTTGTGGTAACTGTAAGGCAATCACTAAAATAAATCCAAATACCAACTTATCGATCAATCTCGCTATCAAAGGTTTCTCCTTGGCATTTCGCCAAACGACGTAAAAGTCACATGATGTTCAACAAAACCACGCTAACTTAATTAATCTACAGCACTAATTTCAATGGTGATACTCAATTAACACTCTATCGGCAGATCGTTACGGCTGCCCCAATCCGCCCATGAACCGTCATAGAGGATAGGATTTTTATGCCCCGCTGCAACCGAAGCTAAGATCAAAATACACGCCGTAATCCCAGAACCACAGCTGAATATCCTTGCGGATTTATCCGCTGCTAGCCCTTGATAAATAGACTGTAGCTCACTGACCGTTTTGATTTTATTACCATCGAGCACTTGAGCGAAGGGTAAATTAACCGAGCAAGGAATATGCCCAGAGCGCACACCGGGACGCGGCTCACTCACTTTCCCTAAAAAGCGTGGCGCACCACGGGCATCGACAATCGCCGTTCCGGCATCTTCAATACGTGATAACACGGCCTCAGCATCCATCACCCGCTCGGGGTGGTATTGCAGCACATCCGCAAAAGTATCAATATCCGTCGGGCCATAATCGACGCCTTCGGCTTGATAACGCGATGAGGTAATGCGGTCTTCTTCAATCCACTGAGGCAAGCCACCATCAAGTACATAGACTCGATTAAAGCCCATGACTTTAAAGGTCCACCACGCCCGTGGAGATGAATAAATGCCTTGGTTATCATAGATAACAATAACACTGTCGACCTCAATCCCAAGTTGGGCTATCCCTTGGCTGAATTGCTCAAACGTCGGCAAGGCATGAATTTGGGTTGAAGTCTTATCGCAAAACACATTTTCCAAGTCGAATCGACGTGAGCGCGGAATGCAAATAGGCTCATCGTAAACTAAGGGTTCTTTACCAATAACGGTTTCCATACTGGCATCGAGCAAGACTAAATGGGGATCGGTGAGGTGTGCTTCGAGCCACTGCGTACTAACAAGTGGGTATTCCATAGCGGGTCCTTTTACTGTTATCCAAGTCTGCCGCTAGTCTCTCACCAAATGCCGTAAAGCCCAAATATCGGCTTAACAAATTGTCTGCTTTGAGATTTTATTTAAAAGCGTCGACTCAATTTTATGTGCTCAATTATTAGTGCATTCAATCATTAGATTACGTCGAAGCCGTGTTTTGAAGAGAGTGCTTTCAAACTGCTCATTTTTAAGATGCAGCTTTCAAAACGATCCTGTCGATATGGCCATGTTCGAGATAGCCGTTTTCGCAAAAGTCCGTTTCGAGACAACCGTTTTCAAAATAGCCGCTATTTAATGACTTCTATTTTCACGTCAATCAAGCCAGAAGAAGTATTGCCTATACTACTGAACGCCGATTTAGACAGATCAATAATGCGGCCACGCACGAAAGGCCCTCTATCATTGATTTTCACAATCACACTTTTGCCATTATCGACATTGGTGACCTTAACACTCGAGCCAAAGGGTAACTTTTTATGCGCTGCTGTCTTTAATTTATGTTTGTAAAGTTCACCGCTGGCCGTCTGCTTATTCTGATGTTTATCCCCATAAAATGAAGCCTGACCAGCTTCCGTGAATCCCACCCAGTTTCCATTCTCACCCGTCTGCATTGAAGAACAGCCGGCCAAAAAGCTTAGCAATGCCAGTGCAAATAGTTTGACGACATTGAACTGCCTAATTGGGTTTTGAAGTGCATTCACATGACACCCTCTCTAATGAGTGAACGCTTTGCTGACGAGCGATTGGCTCAGCAAAAATCACAGGGAAATAACGAACAACTTTAGATGGCAAAGCTCAAGACCTGCATCCTAAAAGATCAAAATAAGAAACAATAAATTTCCACGAGGCTACAGCAGTTGCACGCTAAAATCACGTATTTACAGGTGAATGCTCTTACATTGAGATAAAATATGCAGTCATAACGAGGCTTTGTTTCCTAATTTAGATCGGTAAACAAAGCCCTAACGAGTTAACACTTCATGGATAATCTCAAATTTGGGTTCTTTACCACTTGGCCATGTAGGTTTCTTTATGGGGTTTTCAAAGGTGGTCAGCCAAATATCAAGATCACTGGAACCAGACAAACAACCCATAAACGCAAAATACATTCCACTATTTATCATGTGACGGGCAAACTGAATAGCGTCTTCAAGAGTGCCCTCTTCCCAGTTATGTGTGAACGTTTCATCATCCCATACCCATTTAATGGGGACTCCACTTTCATCACAAGCGAAGAACCTTACATTTCGATAACCTTTACTTGCTGTTTTTAGAGAATTTATAAAACTTTCTCTGGTGTTATCGAATCTTTTTTTGAACTCTTCAATATCTAGATCTTTGCTAATAAAGTTCTTCATACTTGCCCTAGAGGTAAATACTACCAACGGTATGACATAACCACACACAAAAAAGTCTATCCAATGAGCCCAGTGACTGATGTCGTTTAGCTCTGTTAGAAGCTAATTATGCCAAAGATTGGTATTCATTACTGCCATTATGAAATAACCTAATTTCGATACATTTTATTTCTTTTTTAGAGGAAATTAATTGCTCCACCAACCAAATATAACCGATTTCATATAGCTTATTTTGTAGGGAGAACAAATCATCTTCTGGCATATTGTCTATATCAAAATTTAATAATTGATACCAATTAAAGGCTTTAAATTCTGAAACATCCTCAAACTCACATACTGCGGTTAAAAGCCATGCGCCATTCATCATAGAGGCTATGTCGACAAAAAAATCGCAATATGCCTCACCTTGATTCTTACAGTAAATCGCATATTCCCTAACAAGTTCCATAAAATCAGATTTGTAACTATCGAGAGCTTTACTGACGATTGCCCCAAACTCTTCTACGTTGTTCATACTTGTCTTCTTATTCAATGATCTAAGCACCCTATAATATCACAAATAACTTACAACACTTTTCACACTATGCCACTACACTATGACTAAATTCATTAATGGTAATGTTTGAAAGCCACAAATTTATAAGCGATAACTTACGATATTTATGAAGCAGATAAGAATGGAAGTAAATTGAGATATTAATGGGAGTGTTTAAAGTCAATATTCTATCGGGTATAAATGAGCAACAACATTACGAATCAAGACGATAACATTTTATTTACGGTAACAGATGCAGATTTTACAAGTGAAATATGGCTTAGAAAAATGGGTACGGCTTGAGCTACAAAAAATAAAAAACCTCTTTCCATGTAATATGAAAAGAGGTTTTAGTATTGAGCGAAAGCGGCTCCTTCTCTTATATAGACAAAAAAAGAGCGGTTATAGCACGATCCAAGTCGCTTTCAATTCTGTGTATTTGTCGAAGGAGTGCAGAGATTTATCTCGGCCATTACCTGACTGTTTATAGCCACCGAATGGCGCTGTCATATCGCCGCCATCATAATGGTTGATCCATACCATGCCAGAGCGCAGGGCTTTAGCGGTTTTATGGGCCTTGCTAATATCCGATGTCCACACGCCAGCGGCTAAACCGTAAATAGTATCGTTGGCTATCGATATCGCCTCTTCCATGCCATTAAATTCAATAACAGATAACACAGGGCCAAAGATTTCTTCGCTGGCAATTTTCATTTGGTTGTTTACGTTAGAAAATACCGTTGGCTGCACATATACACCGCCCGTGTCGGCCATAACTTGGCAGCCACCGTGAACTAAAGTTGCACCTTCGTCTTTACCTGCTTTGATGTAACTGAGTACTGTGTCTAACTGTTGTTTATCGACAACGGCGCCGCTTACAGTGGCGGGATCGAGTGGATGCCCCGGATGCCATGATGCTAACTCCTCAGCAATAAGCGCGATAAGCTCATCTTTCACCCCAGATTCCACCAGCAAACGCGAACCTGCGGTACAAACTTCACCTTGGTTGAAGGCAATGGCTTCGGCCGCAGCAACAGCGGCAGCTTTCAGATCTGGCGCGTCATTAAAGACGATATTGGGGCTCTTGCCTCCCGCCTCTAACCACACGCGTTTCATGTTAGACTCACCAGCGTAAATCATTAATTGTTTAGCAATTTTGGTGGACCCCGTGAACACCAACGTATCCACATCCATATGCAACGCTAAGGCTTTACCCACGGTATGACCAAATCCTGGCAACACGTTGAGTACGCCTTGTGGGATCCCAGCTTCAATAGCCAATTGCGCCATGCGGATAGCCGTTAAGGGTGATTTTTCAGAGGGTTTTAACACTACACTATTACCCGTGGCCAGCGCGGGCCCGAGCTTCCAACACGCCATCAGCATTGGGAAGTTCCACGGAACAATCGCGGCCACAACCCCCACAGGCTCTCGGGTGATCATGCCAATTTCATTGTGAGCGGTTGGCGCGAGTTCATCGTAAATTTTATCAATCGCTTCGCCAGACCAGCGAATCGCACGGGCAGCCCCCGCCACATCCACAGCCTTGGAGAAACGAATTGGTTTACCCATGTCGAGGGTTTCTAACAGCGCGAGTTCATTGGCATTTTCTTCCAGTAACTCGGCGAAACGTATCATCACTTGTTTGCGCTTTACCGGAGATTGCTGCGACCAAACACCAGACTCGAATACACTGCGGCCATTAGCAACCGCAAGATTAGCATCTGCAAGATCGCAACTCGCCACTTTTACCAACAAGCGACCATCAATAGGACTAATACAATCAAAGGTGTTACCCGAAACGGCATCTTGGTATTCGCCATTGATAAACGCCTTACCATTAATAGACAGGCTGGCAGCCAGACTTTCCCATTCGCTGCGTTTCTTCGGTGTGCTCATGATGACCTCTTAATAATTCGTATAGGTGTGGTTTATCGTTCATCGACAAGAAAATAGTGGTCTGTGACGACTTTAACGCAAATGCTAAACATCATCACAGTCATAATCCGAGTTTCAGGTTACGCTGTTTAAGCAATAAAATTCAATATTTTTTACAAAAATAGCTTTTTTGCCACAAATAACTGCACACGGCTCTTCCATGTTCATTATTTCTAACATAGCATAGCAAATATTAGCCACCCTAAAACAAGACCTGAAAATACAGGACAAGGTAGACACTATGGCCGATTTGCCGCTCAATTCCTCAAGCGCACCCTCACTTGAACATTTCTGGATGCCTTTTACCGCCAACCGCCAATTCAAAACCAACCCGCGGTTACTCACCAAAGCGGAAGGCATGTATTACACGGATATTGATGGTAATAAGGTATTAGATGCCACCGCCGGTTTATGGTGTTGTAACGCAGGCCATGGTCGCAAGGAAATCAGCGAAGCGGTCAGCAAACAAATTAAAGAGATGGACTACGCACCCTCCTTCCAAATGGGTCATCCTATTGCCTTTGAACTTGCCGAGCGTTTAGTCGAGCTCAGTCCAGAAGGATTAAACAAAGTCTTCTTTACTAACTCAGGTTCTGAGTCCGTCGATACTGCGCTTAAGATGGCACTTTGCTATCACAGAGCCAATGGTCAAGCCTCACGCACCCGCTTTATCGGGCGCGAAATGGGTTACCACGGTGTCGGCTTTGGCGGCATCTCTGTGGGTGGATTAAGCAATAACCGCAAAGCATTTAGTGGCCAATTATTGCAAGGCGTCGATCACTTACCGCACACCTTAGATATCCAAAATGCGGCATTTACCCGTGGACTCTCACACTTTGGCGCTGAAAAAGCCGAAGTATTAGAACAACTAGTGACCCTGCATGGCGCCGAAAATATTGCCGCCGTGATCGTTGAACCAATGTCAGGCTCAGCAGGGGTGATATTGCCGCCACAAGGTTACTTAAAACGTCTACGTGAAATCACCAAAAAACACGGCATCCTACTGATTTTTGACGAAGTCATCACCGCTTTTGGCCGCGTTGGCGCCGCTTTTGCGAGTCAGCGTTGGGGCGTTATTCCAGACATGATCACCACTGCTAAAGCCATCAATAACGGCGCCATCCCTATGGGCGCAGTGTTCGTGCAAGATTTTATCCACGACACTTGCATGCAAGGCCCTACTGAGCTGATTGAGTTTTTCCACGGTTACACCTATTCCGGTCATCCAGTCGCAGCAGCAGCCGCACTTGCCACACTATCAATTTATGAGCATGAGCAATTATTCGAGCGCAGTTTTGAGCTTGAACGCTACTTTGAAGACGCAGTGCACAGCCTCAAAGGGTTGCCGAATGTGATTGATATCCGCAACACAGGATTAGTGGCGGGGATTCAATTCTCCCCTAACGCTCAAGGCGCGGGTAAACGGGGTTACGGCGTGTTTGAACACTGCTTCCGCCACGGCACTTTAGTGCGAGCCACGGGAGACATTATTGCCATGTCACCACCACTGATTGTCGATAAACGCGAGATTGACCAAATGGTTAATAGCCTAAGCGATGCCATTAACGCCGTTTGATAATAGCACTAGCTGTTCGTTCCACTCTCACATTTAACACCCCGCTGCGGCGGGGAACTTCAAAGGTTAACTATGCTCAAGATCACTCACTTTGTTAATGGTCAGCACACCCCTGCCAGTACCAGAACCCAAGATATTTTTGAACCCGCCACGGGTGAACTACGTGGCCAAGTCTCACTCGCAAGCGAAACTGAAGTGGGTGAAGCCATCGCAATCGCTAAAACCGCCTTTGAAACCTGGTCGCAAGTCACGCCGCTCAACCGTGCTCGAGTGCTGTTTAAATTCAAAGCCTTAGTCGAGCAGCACCTAGATGAAATGGCGCAGCTTATCACCCGTGAGCACGGCAAAGTGATCGACGATGCTAAGGGCGAGTTGATCCGTGGTCTCGAAGTGGTCGAATTTGCCTGTGGTATTCCGCACTTGCTTAAAGGTGAACACACCCAGCAAGTCGGTGGCGGCGTCGATTCTTGGTCAGTTAATCAAGCTTTAGGTGTTGTCGCAGGCATAGCGCCCTTTAACTTCCCTGTGATGGTTCCCATGTGGATGTTCCCAATCGCGATTGCCTGCGGTAACACCTTTATTATGAAACCCTCGGAAAAAGACCCAAGCTCGGTGATGCGGATTGCCGAGCTGCTTAAAGAAGCGGGTCTTCCCGATGGCGTGTTTAACGTGATTAACGGCGACAAAGAAGCCGTCGATACCTTACTCACCCATAAAGATGTGCAAGCGGTGAGCTTTGTGGGCTCAACGCCGATTGCTGAATACATCTACAGTACAGCCTCTAAACATGGCAAACGCGTGCAAGCCTTAGGCGGCGCGAAAAACCATATGTTACTCATGCCAGATGCAGATTTAGATCAAGCCGTTAGCGCCTTAATGGGTGCCGCTTACGGCAGTGCTGGTGAGCGTTGTATGGCAATTTCAGTCGTACTCGCGGTAGGCGATGTGGGCGACGCGTTAGTGGAAAAACTGCTACCGCAAATCCAAACCTTAAAAGTCGGCAACGGCCTAACGCCAGAGATGGAAATGGGTCCGCTGATCTCAAAACAACACCTTGCCAAGGTCACCCAATATGTTGAAGCCGGTGTGCAAGAAGGTGCAGTGCTGCTGGTCGATGGCCGTAAACTGAGTGTTGAAGAAAATCCACAGGGTTATTTCCTCGGCGCCTGTCTATTCGACCATGTCACGCCTGAAATGAGCATCTACCGCGAAGAAATCTTTGGCCCAGTGCTGGCGATTGTGCGCGTGAAAGATTACCCAACGGCGCTTGAGCTGATTAACCAACACGAATTTGGCAATGGCACGGCGATTTTCACCCAAAGTGGTGAAGCGGCAAGGCATTTCTGCCACCACGTGCAAGTCGGTATGGTTGGAGTGAACGTGCCGATCCCAGTACCAATGGCGTTCCACAGTTTTGGCGGTTGGAAGCGTTCACTGTTTGGGCCGCTGCATATGCATGGTCCCGATGGCGTGCGTTTTTATACCAAGCGTAAGGCAATAACGGCCCGCTGGCCCGTGGGTAAACAGACTCAAGCCGAGTTTATGATGCCAACGATGAAATAGCCGAATGTCAGCTCAACAAGGAAATCGCAAATGACTGTGAGTATCAACGCCATTATTCGCTTTGCTACGGCGCAAACACCCGTCGAAACCTATCAGTTACCGGCGGAAAAGTTGTTAGTAGGCAATCCAACTCAAGGGCTAGAGAATCATTATTCTAGCCCTTGTGATCAATTTCACAGTGGAATTTGGCAAAGTGAATCAGGCGCTTGGAAAATAAACTACACTGAATACGAGTACTGCGAAATCCTCGAAGGGATGAGTGTTATCACAGATCTTCAAGGTCAATCGCAGACGTTCACTGTGGGTGACAGGTTTATCATACCCGCGGGTTTTCAAGGCACTTGGGAAGTCGTGGAGCCCTGCCGCAAGGTTTACGTCATTTTCGAACAAAAGTGAGATCAACGAGGCTGATGTTAGCCTCAAAAAAGCTAAGTTATCTTAGCAATAACTCGCCATGAGGTCACAGCAACGGGTTTTCCTAGGCTGTTGTTTGGCAAACCAACGGATGCACTGGCGCGATTGAATAACCATGGTCGCCAGTAACACGTCCGAGTCAACAAAGAAAATGGGAGAAATACCGTGCATAACAATCTGAAAAAAAAACGGCTGGTACAGCTTGTCGGACTCGCGCTAACCACGACCCTATTCTCCGGCATTGCCGCCGCCGAAGTGACTGGGGAAATTAGTCTTACTAACGACTATCGTTTTCGCGGCGTATCACAAACCGCTGGCGATCCTGCCCTGCAAGGTGGTATCGATTGGAGCTTCGATTCGGGTTTCTCTGTCGGCGCTTGGGCAAGTAACGTGGATTTTGATGAGCCAGGTTATAACGGCCCAGCGATCGAATACGATTTCTATGTCGCCTATGGTGGTGAGATCAACGAAGATCTGACCTACGACATCACCCTTAACCGTTATAACTACTCAGGCGAGAGTGATATAGGTTATTTCGAAGTGATTACGGGTATGGAATTTAAGGGCTTTCGCCTAGCCTATTGGTTTACCAATGATTACGGTGGTACTGATTTAGACTATCACTATGCCGAGCTTAACTATTCCTATGAATTTGTTGAAAACTGGAGTCTCGATCTGCACTACGGCTATAACGTGGGTGATGCATTAGATGACGGTGAAGGTTTTGATAGCTACTCAGATTACTCCATTGGTGTATCGACTGAATTGGCAAGCTTTGGGCTTTCTCTCGCTTGGTTAGGCACAGATCTCAGCGGTGACCAAAAAGTCTCTGATGGCGCATTCAAAAACTCAGATACCGTACTTGCTAGCGTAAGTTACGCATTTTAATTTCGCCTTAGGTTAGATTAACTAAGACACAAAAAGCCCTCATCATCGAGGGCTTCTTTTTAGCGGTTCAAACAGACTTGACTACCAACTACGCATTTTATGGCCTTTCACCGCGTAGAAAAGGATGAACAAGTAGCATGGCAACATCACAATATAACCACCCTGCATGCCCATATCTGTCGCCGAACTCATTAAGCCCCAAGACACTGGACCAAAGGCGCCACCTGCAATCCCCATGATGAGAAGCGCAGAACCTGTACTGGTCAATTTACCCATACCAGATAAAGCTAGCGGCCACACCGCAGGCCAAACAATCGCATTAGCTAAACCAAGAAAAGCAATCATCAACAAAGTATCGGGCAGCGCCACACCGCCAAAAGGCACTAACAAAACATTAGCAATAGCGTAGGAATTATTGTCGCCAAACAAAATACCGCACGTCAGTAACAAACCCAGAATAGCCGACACCATCAAAGCCTTAGGCTGTGAAATAAAACGAGGAATTAACAGGATACCTAAAGAATAACCCAACACCATACACACCATAGTATAGGAAGTCATAACACCGTATGACTCTATGCCTAAAGACAAAGCAAATGTACCAATGGTATCGCCAGCAATAACCTCTACAGCAACATAAACAAACAGCGCTAACACGCCAAAGGCTAAGTTAGGGTGAGATAATGCCGCTTTAAGTTGCCCTTTATCCGTATTTTCAGCAGCTTCATCTTCATTCAACAACTCTGGCAAAGGTGATTTTTTTACCGCTAGCGCTAAGATACCGATAAAAATGGCCATGCCTAAATAGGGGAATACTAAACCGTCAGCCATTTCTTCAATTTGTACTTGAGTTAGCTCAGTACCAATACGGTCTTTAAAGCTGTCTAAAATCAACGCCGAAAACACCAAAGGCGCAATCACACCTGCACCTTTATTCAAAATCCCCATCACACTGACGCGCGCGGCCGCAGATTCTTCAGGCCCCAAACGCACCACATAAGGATTAACCGCAGTTTGTAATAGGGTTTGGCCTGCGCCCATCACTAATTGGGCGAAAAGGAATAGGGCAAATATTTGTGTTTCCGCAGCAGGGATAAACAGTAAGCCCGCCAACATCATCACGCCCATGCCTATCGCCATACCATTCTTATAGCCGACTTTGCGAATAAGCCAAGCGGATGGCAAAGCAGTAAAGGTCACTGCAATGTAGAAAGAAAACAGGATCAACGACGCTTGAAAGGGATTGAGTTGCAATATTTGTTTCAAATAAGGCATCAAAGAACCATTCAACCAAGTGGCGAATCCGAGGATGAAAAAGAGAGCGGCCACTATGGCCATGGGGAGAAAGCTGCTTTTCTGCTGGCTTTTATCGAGTGTCATTTCCATAAACCTGCTTCTTATAGTAATTAATTATTGAGGTGATAACGGGGTTTAAATTAATGCCTAAGTTCCCGAATATCCGTATCGCGACTCGTCCGCAATGGCTAATGTTATCATCCAAACGCACCATTGTTTCAGTGATGTTAAAACAAATAATACAAAAAGACAACGCTGTCATTTAATAAATTCTCGCGAATATTCCCTCGTAATCATCGATTGGCCAACTGATAAGTTATAAGTAAGTGATGACTCACATCCAGAAAATAATGTAAAAAAAGCCGCAGACACTGAGTGTGTGCGGCTCAAGCTATTAAGCCAACTGACTAAATGCTGACAAAAATATTGCGGCGATACATCCAATATAACACCAGCCACTGCACCGCAAGTAAGCTGATAACCGCAGCTAACGCTTGAGCGCTTTCAGGCAAAGCCATCACTAAGCCGCCAAACACGCTTTGGGCGATATATTTCCAATCCACTAAACTCGACGCTAGGTAAATAATGATGGCATTGGTGCCAATCACCACAAAGAAAAATGCGGTTTTTTGCCACTTAAGCACATCGACTAATGCATAGAATGCCGCCAGCAGGATCATACTCCAGCCCGACGTCACCAGCACAAATGAACTGGTCCACAGCTCTTTATTGACCGGAATAATAAGATCCAACAGCCAACCTAAGGCTAAGCAAGCACCACCCGCTACGGCGAGTAATCCCACTTTGACCCACTCACCTTTAGGATGGGATTTAACAATAAAGTGGCCGACAAACACACCCGCTAACGCATTGACTATGGCGGGGATGGTCGACAATAAACCTTCAGGATCGGGCGTGCGCCCCTGATAGCTTATGCCGGGCAATAAAATCGAATCGACATAGGCATTGATGGATTCAGTTTGCGAGAGCACGCCTGCCTGTCCACCGGGGAAAGGCAACCAAAGTTGCATTGCGCCATAACCGAGTAAAATGCCCAAGGCGACAATAACTTGCGTTCGTAAGCTCGTATGCCACACCAGTAATGCGGCAAAGAACCATGCAAAGGCGATTCGACCTAACACACTGGCATAGCGAATTTTTTCAGGATCGGCAGGCGCGCCCGTACCCCAACCGTGATTATATAAAATGCCCAGTAGCAGCAATAAAAAGAGTCGTTTAATCCCATGCCGATACACAGGTAATCGATCCTTCATCGGTAATTTATCTAAACGTTTGGGAGATAAACCTAAGGCCACACCAGAGAGGAAAATAAACAGCGGAAAAATCAAATCGTAGAAGTGAAAACCATGCCATTGGCTATGGTGCATTTGTTCATCGCCCCATTGCCAACCTGCCCAGCCCGTTAAAATAAGCAAGCCCCCAAACAGGGCCTCACCGCCCAAAATCCAAAACATATCGAAGCCGCGCAGTGCATCCAGAGACATCAACCTAGGTTTATTCACCTTTGCTGGCATAATTGCGTTTGTCTGTGTAGTCCCCATGCCATCATCCTTTATTATTGTTATTAAAAGCTTTTATAAAATTTGAGCAAAACTAATACTGTTTAAAATTAGTGCTGTACAATAAAAAAACTTAGCCCCTGTCATCAAAATACGACAAGGGCTATACCCAAGCTACCTGAAGATACGAGTTTCAGAGCGCCTAGGGTGCTTCAATTCAAGGCGCATCAATGAAAGAATGTCGGCCACCTTTTGAATTGATGCAACACGGAAGTGGAGCGCCCTAGGCACTCCGTCCTGGCGGGTTTTAACGCACTTTATACTGCGTTGGTTATTTTTAACTTAGTCCACTAGGTCTGCAAATAACCGCAATCGCCATGGATGGCGTGAATGCCATTTATGCAGGAGCAATAAATGGCATTGCCTAAAGTGCGTTAAATTCCCGCTGAATCCTGCATTTTCAGGTAGTTTGGGTATAGATGTTAAAAATCACCTAAACTGCAAAAGCAATTTAAGGGTGTACCCCTATTGCCTGGCCCGCATAAATAGGCCCTGAATAGACGGCCCGTCCCGCAATGTAATTTGCCTGCACTTTGTTATGCGCATCGAGCAAAACAAAATCAGCCCTATGTCCCAGTGCTAAACGGCCAGCTTTATTGTCAATCCCGAGGAACTGTGCGGGATATAACGCCGCCATTCTCAAGGCTTCCGCCAAAGGTAAACCTAATAAGTTCACCGTATTATTGACCGCAGTCGCCATATCGAGCACACAACCCGCCAGCTCACCTGTCACGGCATTTAATCTGTCGCCGACTCTCAGCACTCGAGTACCAAAAAGCTCGAAGCTAGTCTCATCGTCCATACCGACAGGCGGCATAGCATCAGTGACTAACATCATTTTACCTCTCGGTTTTGCCCTTAGTGCAACCTTTGCCGCAGCGGGATGCACATGGTGACCATCGACAATCAAACCACACCAAGCGGTTTCACTCTCAATCGCCGCACCAACCATGCCTGGCTCACGGGAACCTAGAGGAGACATAGCATTATAAAGGTGAGTAAAGCCCGTAGCGCCTGCCGCTAATGCCGCAACCACAGTATCGTAGTCGGCATTAGAATGACCCAAACACACCTTAACGCCCGAGGCGACAAGCGTGCGGATCACCTCTGGTGACACATTCTCAGGCGCAAGCGTGACCACTTTAATCCCCAGATCTTGACGACAAAATACGGCGAGTTCAGCATCGGTGATTTCGCGAATAAAGCCCTGTGGATGCACACCTTTTTTAGGCACAGATAAATGTGGCCCTTCAAAATGCACCCCTAAAACACCAGCGCTACCTTTGACTAAAGCCTCGGCCACGGCATCGGCCGCATCGGCCATCACGCTGACATCATCGGTGATAAGTGTGGGTAAAAATCCTGTCGTGCCAAAACGCGCATGGGCACGGCCGATAGTCTCAATACAATCAACACTCGGATTGGCATTGAATAACGCCCCGCCGCCGCCGTTCACTTGTACATCGATAAAACCAGGCACCAGCGTTCCGGCTTGGCGGATTTCCTTCGCGCCAACAACCGTATCAAACGCCAGAATGTGCCCGTCTTCAACAGTCACAGGCACATCTTGATGGAAATATTCACCATCAAAAATACGCTCGGCGATCAAGGTGATTTTCATCGCAAACCTCTTTCAATAAATAACACGAGTGACTTAAGTCTTAAATTAAGTTCACTGCGAGGGCTTAACTGCACGAGCTTAGCTGAACAGGTTTAATCGTGCAGCTGCTTAATCGTGCAGCTAAAAGTCCGCTAAATCTAATCCGCAGCACCTAAGCCTCTTAAACTTTGCCACTTAAAGCTGGGCAGCTTAAAGCGTTTGGGTCACTTTTTTAAGGCCAGCCGGTTGATCAGGATCGATACCGCGGGCAATCGCAACCGCAGCCACATCGATATAGAAACGTTGTAATAACGCTAACGGCGCCACACGTGGGTGAATGTCAGTCGAGGTTTGATTCAGATGCACTAAATCGGCGCCGCGTTGGCTCACGTTTTCAATCTGTTCGATATGGCTAGCGTAGGATTCATCGCCAATGCACACATCAACAATAGTGAGTTTTTTCTCAACTAAAGTCACAGGACCGTGGAGGAACTCGGCACTACTGAACGCTTCGGCATGGATTGAACACACTTCTTTTAGCTTAAGCGCGATTTCCTTGGATACCGCATAACCTAAACCACGGCCGAGTACGACTAAGTTCTTCACGTCGGCAACGGATTCTGGCGTGAGTTGTGGCTCAGCGTCCACCGCCGTTTGCAGCGCTTGGGGTAAAGACGCTACGGCGCTAGCGAGCGATTCGCTTTGAGTCCAAGCGGCGGCGAGTTGTAAAATCGCCGACAACGTCGCGAGGTAACTCTTAGTCGCGGCAACGGCTTTTTCTTCGCCGGCACGTAAAGGCACAACGACATCGACGATATCTTTAATCGGTGCACTTTCATCATTCACTAAGGCAACACAGAAAGCACCGGCATTTTTTGCCATACGCGCCTGCGCCAAAATGTCAGGGCTCCGGCCAGATTGTGAAATCACAATGACTAACGCGCCTTCGAGTTTCAAGGTTTTACCATACACACTCGCCACTGAAGGTGCGGCGGCGAAGGTCGGTACACCCGCTTCAATCTCAAATAAGTATTTAGCGAACACTCCCGCATGATCCGATGAGCCGCGACCTACTATCATCACAAAACGAGGGGCGAAGGCGCGCAGTTTCTCACCTAACTGCTGCATGATGTCAGCGTTAGCTTCTAATTGACCCGCAATTTTTTGCGGTGCAGTGCGTGCTTCTTGTTCCATAATAGTGTTTGTCATGTCTTTTACCTTCACGTTCAAATACAGGATTTGGCTTCAGTGCCTATGTGCACTGACAACGACTTATTAAATTCTTGCTGGGCGAAATACATAGCACCGAGTTCGGGTGGTGCTAAGGTTTCTGAAATCTTAGCGACCACATCGGCACCGAGCCAAGCTTGTAAAGGCTCAGCAAGACCACCGATCATAGAAAAACGCACCGGATTTAAGCTAAATAACTTACGCGCCATTTCGCTAATATAATCAGCACCTTCTTGCACTATGGCAGTCGCGACTGCGTCACCTTCATTGGCACAATCGAGTACGCTTCTGGCTAATGCGGCGTAGCAACTTGATGATTTACCCGCTAGATTTTCGACAATGCCTAGCGCATCGGTGACACCAAACTCATTCAACAGCATATAGGTTAATCGAGTTGGTACGGCAAAGCCATCGAGTGCTAACAGCACGTGTTCCGCAGCTTTTAATCCAAGCCAAGCACCGCTGCCCTTATCGCCCAATGCAAAACCATAACCACCAATACTCAAGCTGGTATCACCAACATGGGCATAACCGCAAGAGCCAGTACCCGTGATGATCACAGCGCCATCGGCACCGCGGTGGGCACCAATACAAGCCGTATGCAAATCGGTAGTGACATACATAGCTGCAAAAGGATGCTGCCAGTTGATAACATCTTGATATAACCTAGGGACATTTACGCCAGCAAGACCAAGACCCGCCACCAGCAAGTGACTATCGCTCTCGTTCATGCCCGCATCCAGCAACGCTAGGCGAGTCGATGCTTCAATGGATTCAAATGTTTGTGTTAGACCATGCAGTGGATTTGCGCGTCCAGCAACACCTGTCCCTAAAACGGTACCCTCTGCTGAGTAGATGGTGGCTCGGCATTTACTACCGCCTCCATCTACACCTATAAACAGTGGTTGATCTTTTGTCTGGACTAACCCCATGACACCCCTCTTCACCTATCAATGCAGCGCTACCGTTGCTTATTATTTGCCGTTAATACAGCGCTCAACTTTAGTTAACTCAATGTTACAGCAAAAATGACAGCGTTGTCATTTAATTTTTTAAGTGATTTATGATCTAAAATCAAATTTAGGAAATCACTGACACAGAAAAACAAAAAGGCTGTATTTTATCTTTAAAATACAGCCAGATATAAAAATTGATTTAGTTAACGATTAAACTTCGGCCTTTACGAATACCATCGGCCGCAATGGCGCGGATCTCAATCGGTGCAGTGACCGCCAATCCCGCTTGATAAGCTTGCCATTGGCCATTGAGGCTACGGTATTCGAGTTTAAGGCCGGGATAGGCGATATTAGCAAACAGTTTACCGTCACGGATCTCGGCGCCGACCGTCGGTACGCGATAATCAATCCCCGCTTTATCTAGCTTGATAAACTCTTTGTGGCCCAAGGTATTCGCGAGTTGTTGCCACTCCTTTGCCTGTGCATCACGCATGGTTAAGGTAAAAGCACCCGAGCTTTGATTATATACAGCACCTTGATATTGATAAGGTACTTCCCATACGGCTTGATGCCAAGCACGCTCAGCCAACATCAACAAACGCGGAAACACCATGTATTCAATCGTATCGTCACTGCGAATCGACTCACTCCAAATCTGCCCTTGCAAGCCAGTAAAAGGTTTGCCTTTCTCCCTTGGGCCCGAGACTTTGTTACCCGCCTCATCAAGTTTTATTCTGTCATCCGCTTCGAATGGCTGATTTTCAATATCGGTCCATTGCTCGGCGTTAGCGGCTAAATTATCAGGCATAAAGCTAAAGACTTTATGGCTATTGGTCGCGCGGCTCGCCCAATAATAACCATGCTCTTTAGGATCGGCCTCATAGGGGAAGTCAAAGTACAACACCTCAGGATTAGAAAGTACGGTTTCCCAGCCGAGATTTGCCTGCTGATTGGCGCGCGAATGACCTTTGTGGGCAATCACATCCCAAATATTAGACTGCACCTTAGCGGGCATATTTTCAGGGCGAACATGGCTCATACCATCACTCCATCCTGCTGCTTCAATGCCTTTTGCCGCTAACATAGTCGAAATTCGTTCAATAAAATAAGCGCCTAAGTCATCTATCGACTTAACGCCTTTATCGTTATTGGCGACAAATGCTAAACACTGCGGAGATTGTTTCCAAGCTCCCGCCGTTTCATCGGCACCAATGTGGTAACGCGTCAATGGTTGACCCGCGGCTTGGTGTAACTTGGCAATTTCATCAATCACTTTATCGACAAAGTGATAAGTCGACTCCATGCAGACGTTAAGCGTGTTGTCGTCGTAATATTGCACTGAAGAATAAACCGTTTTGTCGTTTTCATCGGATAACAAATATTGCTCAGCTGCAGTGGTTTTCCCTTCAGCTTGCAATTGACGAGCGCCCGCATCTAACGCTTTTACCGCTGTGCTAGCTTGATTTGCCGTTTCCTGCACAGGGACAACTTGCACTTTACCCGTGTTTTTAAGCTCTACGTCTTCAGCCTGTAATCGACGAAAACGCGCATCCATCGCTTTAATCGCGGCGCGGCTGTGACCCGGCATATCCATCGATGGGATCACTTGAATTTGACGCGCCTCGGCATATTTCACTATGTCGATATAGTCTTGTTTAGTATAGAAACCATTAACGCTCGACTCCGCAAAAGGACCACTGCCCAGTTGCGGTAACAGACAGGTATTTTCAGCAAGATCATGACAACGTTTACTACCGATGTCGGTCAGCTCAGGTAGCCCGTCGATTTCGAGTCGCCAACCTTCATCGTCAGCCATGTGTAAATGCAGTTTATTGAGCTTATAAGCCGCCATTTGGTCGAGCAAATCCAGCAACAATTGTTTGCTGTGGAAATTACGTGCCACATCAATGTGCATACCACGAAACGGATAACGTGGGCTGTCTTCAATGGTCATCGCATTCACTTTCAGCGAATTCACATCCACAAGGCTTGCTAATGATGACAAACCGTAAGAGAAGCCCGCCGCATCATTGGCAGCAATCACAATTTCAGTTGGCTGAATATCTAAGCGATAACTGCCCTCATCCCCTTTTTGGCTGGCAAATTTCACCGTAATGCCACTCGCAGATTCAGCCACACCTAGGCGAGCTAAACGTACCACCGCCGCCGCAACTTGACGCTTTTGCTCTAGGTTATCTTGCTGATATTCAAGCTTAATACCACCAGCAAGGGATACTTGTCTATCGGTTGAATGGATCTTCACCTTTTGTGGCGTTGGAATAATGGTATCCACAGCCAAGGCGGCATCCTCACTCACGCTTTGATTAGCTTTAAATAATTGCGCGGCATCGGCTGGTGCGAGTTTATCTGTTTCAGTGCGTTGATATTGGGTTTGAAAATTCGTAACCCCTTCAACATACGGACGCGTCTCTAAACCCGTTTCAGCATCTTTACCCACCTGAGTGCTGGCGATAATGACGGGTTCTAATCCTTTTGCTGCGAGGTAATAGTTTGGCATAGCGTCGGTTTCAGCCAATTGCCACGGCTCACCACGGAATGTCAGTTGCTTTTTCTCGCCCTTAACAAATCCCTTAAAAGCAGCCGTTGGCGTAATACGATGTAAATCGCCTTTAACGTGCGTTATCGTCAATTCACCGCTTTCAACCGATTGCACAGGGCGCATTTGGCTTAAATAAATTTCCCAATCTTGGCTAGCTAAATCCATACCGGGCACGAAATCAATTTGAGCGACAAAACAGCGACCATCGGCTTTATCTTTTAGGCACTTATCGTCTGGCACATTGGTCACAACACGGTAAGTTACGACTAACGAATCCCCGAGTTGTTGTAACTGCGCTTGAGTTAATGCGTCCTGAGCTTGCTGTGTTTGAGCCACAGCCTTATCGGCTGACGCTACGGAAGGCGTCACAGGCGCCTCGGAACAGGCCGCTAATCCTAAAGCCAGTAAAATGGCGCTTGCTGAAAGTGTTTTTTTCATGATTATCCTTATCTAGCTCCAGAAATGGCTACAATCTGAAGGAAGTTACTAACGTCCGCAGTCTTTCCCCTTGGTGAAACAGTCGCTCGCTCGAGTGCGCTAAGTGCTCGCTATCGAGTGAGGCTGAACCTGAGACATTGGCAAGATCATTTAACGTACGAGAAATCGCTTCGGTGACGCAGGTTTGCTCCTGCGCCGCATGGGAAACTTCGATGTTCATATTACTGATATTTGAGACTAAATCAGTCACTTTAGTGAGTACTAACTTAATTTCTTCTGAGCGGTTAACGCCCTGAGTTGAGAGGGCTTGGCTCGCTTGCATCACAGTGACTGTTTCGGCCACTCGGCTCTGGACCTGCTGGATCATCTTCTGGATCTCACCAGTTGCCTGTTGGGTTCGGCTCGCCAGCGTGCGCACTTCGTCGGCCACCACAGCAAAACCGCGCCCTTGTTCACCCGCCCTTGCCGCTTCAATGGCAGCATTAAGCGCCAGTAAGTTGGTTTGCTCGGCAATACTGTTGATCACCACAACCACTTCATCAATTTTTTGGGTTTCTTGCTGTAACTGTGAGACAGACAATGCCGAGCAGGCTAATTCAGATGCCAGTTTACGAGTAATGTCTAATCCCGAATCGAACTGCCGCTGGCTGTCATCGACCACTTTATCGGCCTGACTCGCCGCATCCGCGGTGCGTTTCGCATTAATGGCGACTTCATTGGCACTGGCGCTCAGCTGAGTTGCAGCCGTCACTGCCGCCTCGGTTTCTTTTAATTGGGTTTGCACACGATCATTATTGGTTTGCGACAGTGACCCCAGCGCTTTGGCATCGCCCAGTAATTGCCCTGAGGTTTCGTGCACTCTGGAAATCGTGCCGTGAATTTGCTCAACAAAACCATTAAATGCCTTAGCGAGCTGGCCAATCTCATCCTGACTCTCGACGGGTAATCTGTGGCATAAATCATCGTCACCGCTGGCAATTTCTTCCATAGCACGGACCACATTTTCAAGTGGATTAATCACTAAACGTTTAAGAATAATGAAGATAACAATTAAACTGCCACCGAGAATTAACAACGCCTGCAAGAAATAACCTAAGAGTAAATCTGACAACTGAGCGCGAATAGGCAACATAGAAAACTGAATAGCCAATTGGCCCGTTGGGTTACCTTGATCAGCAAATTGAATTTCACGCTTCACTAGATACTCATCGGCCACTGTTTGAGCCTGTTGACTTTCGGCTAACACTTTACCGCGATGGTCACTCACGACAATATGATAAATTTGCGCAGATTTAAGCATCACAGATAGCACTGCACGGATCTGCTCATAGTCGTAGGTGAAGATAGGCTGCGCCATAGTGACTTGTAAATTGGCGACGGTATTTTCTTCAAACTCAGTTTCACTGGCAGCCAATTTATCGCTCGCCAACCAGTAAGATGCACCAAACAGAACGCTAACAATCATAAAAATTGCTGCCGCTAATCCAATCTGTACTTTTAAGGCTAATGTTTTCATTATTTTGCACCTTGCATACTAAAAAGATCTAACCATAATTCTGTGCGTTCTATTGGTGTTAATGGACTTAAATCAGGTGTATCAAGACGGATAATCACCCGTAGTTCAAACTTAGCCTCACGATACAGTTGCTCAATTTTAAGCTCGCGATTAAACATCTCATCAAAAGAGCCGTCGCTTACCATACTTTCAAGCCCGGCTAAAATGGCCGCAGCAAGTTCGGGGCGCTTAGGGGAAACAAAGAAATAAGCTGGCGAACGATATTGCAGCAGGATATGGCTATCGACCTTAAGTGCGGGATCGGGGTGATTTGCGAGTTCTTCGCCAATTTCCTGGGCGCCGAGGGCAAGATAATCGAAACGCCCGCCTTCTAACATGGGGTATAAATTGGTGTACTGATAGCTAGTGACGACGGGTAATCCATTGGCTTCTAAAATCGTTGCATCGGGCCAATAACGATTTTGCCCGGCCTTTAACTGCCTAAAATCCGCCATGGTTTTCACATTAGCAAATCGTGCCTCATCCGATTTACGGATAATCAGCAGCCGATTACCGAGTAACCCTTTAAACAATGGAATGCGCACGGGAAGCACAGTTTCTTCCAATTCTTTTGAGGTCATGCTCCAAAACACGTCTACTGTCCCAGCGAGTGCTTCTTCGACTTTGCGCTTTTGATTCATTTGAGTCGGCATTTCTTGCGCTTTATAACCCGAATCCGAGCGCCGCAGTGCTTCATCAAGTAACTTTAGCAACCATTCCTGCTGTATCGCGGTGGTGATTTTTTTTGATACCTGTGCAGACGATTTAGACACATCAGAATTTGAAGCTAAATGGTTTATAGCTGTGTCGGTAGCAAATACAGCAAAAGAGGAAAATGCCGAAAAAAACGCTAATGCCATTATAAACAGGGGTATGCAAACCGTTCTTCTTGTCATGATGAGTGCGACATGGCCAATGACACTCGACATGCCAATTGCAATGACACGCATCGCAGCCGTTAAATGAATCGCCATAAATTGCAGCCTCTTTTATTATCTGGTTTATACCAGTGAGTTTTATTTATCTATGCCGCTAACGTTCAAGTGCTGAGGTAGGCAGTTGAGTAATACCGTAAAAACATCCTAAAAAAATGGCTGGGCACTGCTTACAGTACCCAGCCCACGCTAGTTTCTGGGGAGAGACTATCAAAATATCAAAGACAAACGTATCGCCGCCCGACAGCAATACTCCTGCCAAACACATGATAAGGAGACCTCATCCTCTCATGCAGACCTTACAAACAACGCGTCACACAAGCAGATGACAGCGCTGTCATCATTAAAGTACACAAGAAAGAACAGGATTTCTACATTTTTTTGACAATTATTGTTATTTTTTATGAAAAGACATAATTAATGCTAATTTTTCATATACTTAAAATGTTTAATTTATTTATCCAAGCTTATGTGACAACGCTGTCTTTCATTGATAACATAGCGATAACATGACAAAGATCACGGTAGCTATTGATGAATCCCATTGACACACTTGTGCCCAATAATACCCAGCCTGCTCCGCGCTTAAATCGGTATTACCTAAACCTCAGTTTGGTATTACTACTCTGTGGAGCTTGGTTATTTTGGGCGAACCATTTTCATTCGCTATTTGATCTTATCCAAGAATATGGACGCTTCGTTTTTCTAGGAATCACAGGAGCGATATTTGCAAACTCGACAGGACCTGGCGGTGGCGTCATCTTTATTCCGGTATTTTCGAGCCTCAACTTTAGTGAGTCTCAAAGTGTCTCGACTTCATTTATGATCCAATGCTTTGGCATGACAGCAGGCGCGATTTCATGGTCACTCCATTATAAAAAGCACCACCGAGAAGATGATGCATGGTCTGGTTTTGTAAAAGCATCATTACTTGCAGCCTTCTTTTCTATCTTAGGTTTCTGGAGTAGCCAATTACTACAACTCAATTCGCCCTCTTCGCTACACACCAGCTTTAGCATTTTCTCGATAGTGCTTGGTATCGCCATCATTATCAGTAGCAAAAGTAGCACACAAATCACTCGCTCTATAATGCCGGTCGATTTTCTTTGGCTCGCCCTCATTGGCTATTTCGGCGGTATTATCACAGCTTGGTTATCGGTAGGCGTCGGTGAATTAGTCGTCATTTATCTCATGATAAGGGGACTATGCGCCAAAATGGCGGTCGCCACTGGCGTTGTTGTTTCTGCGATTACAGTCTGGTCGGCAAGCCCTATCCATATTTTTTCAACAAATAGCCATGCCCTCTTTGAGCTAGTGTTATTCGCAGGTCCTGGCACCATTATCGGAGGATTACTCGCTCGTAAATTAGCACTCTTTCTCCCAGTAAAAGTATTAAAACTCTTTTTCTCCATTTGGATCATTTTGACGGGTAGCGTAATGTTGGCGAGTTAGAAATTTATAAGTGATTCATATTCATTACTTAAATTTAAAACTAGCATAAATAAATCGTATAATTTGATGCCACCAATACAGCATGACACCATTCTTTAAATATTATTTATCCATAACTAAATCAATTAAACTAAGAGAACAAAGGTGTGCATAAATCACAGAATAAAATCCACGTTTTGCAAAATCCAGCATAACGCTTTCGTCTAGTTCATGAATTTTTTGTTCATCAACGATATAAATACCATTAATGTTAGTCTTAGTACCGTCCAGAGCATTTACTGTTAATGTTCTAGGCTGTAATAGCTCATGCTGTATTAAAGTCTTAATAAAATGTTTTGTCATTTCCTGATAGTCAGCCTGAAGACTGGCCAACTCTAGCAGCGTATTGAGATAAGCAGTATTATCGCCATCAGCTGTAAACAAAGAATTTTCACCGTTTTCACACACAGACGAGTTATTTAGATCAATTCCAATAATGATTTTATTATCAATATAACTCGCACCAAAAGGATACAATTGAACTTGAATAGGTAAATAACGAGCAATCCATCTACCATTTATCATCAATTTGTTCGAGTTTTCTTTTAAAGATGTAACTGCTACAGGTAAGAATTCACCTGTTTGAGAATTTTTGGTAAATATAATAGGAAAGCTCGTCGCTGCTGACATGAACTCTTGAACCTGAAGAGGCAACATGTGCATGTTTTCAAAAAATTTATAGTCAACAATGTTTTTCACTTTTAAGTGTCTATGAATAGAATCATTCAAAGGGACATAATGTGTTGTCATCTTTATTTTCCTTGTTAATATTTTTCTATATAACTCGTACAACTCTATATAGATTGCAATCCGTAGAGACGGATTTTATCAAGTAGTTCTCTATGATCTGGCAACTCACTTATCATTTTACTTTTTAACAACGTCATCTTAGCCAGATGTTGAACAACGCGTTGATCAACTTCTGCATTGCTATAAGTTGGTCGAGTAGAATACTTCATACCGTAAAGCACATATAAATAATTTTCTCTGTTGAACACTTCAAACTTTGAAGGAAAATCCTCTGCGATTGGAATAAAATCTTGCCACATTTTAAGACGTTGTTTTAAGCCTTCAGGAATAGTTTCATCGGTGCGATTATCACGCCAGAAAGCAGAGTCTGACCTGTCGGATAAACAATAATGTAACTTAGCAAATTCAACGACTCTCTCCCACGCTTGAGAAACTGTTTCATTAAAGCGCTTAGCAAGATAATCAATATCATCTTTATCGGAAGGAAATCGCTCCGCAAGAAAGCGTGCAGAAAAGTCCGTCAGTAGAATAGATGTCGCTTCAATCGGTTCTAAAAATCCCTGTGCTAAGCCTAATGCAACACAATTTTTTACCCAAAACTGCTGACGATAACCAACTTTCATAGCAATTTTTCTATGTGAAAGATCGGCAAGTTGACCACCTAAGTACTGATCAAATGTATCTTCAGCTTCAGCATTACTCATATAATCAGTCGAGTAGACAAAACCAGTTCCACGTCTTTGCGTGAGGGCAATATCCCAAATCCACCCTGCCTGATGAGCCGTTGCAATCGTAAATGGCGGAATTTGATCTAAAGCCTGTGTGGGCACTTGAGCAACTAATGCTGTATTAATGAAGAGTTGGTGTGATTTATCAATAAATGGTACATCAAATCCTTTTGCTAACAAAATAGATTCAAAACCACTGCAATCAATATATAAATCAAAAAATAACTCCCCTTTATCTGTCAACAATGAACAAATAGAACCATCTTTCTCTAAAGAAATATCATTTACCGTTGCATAAATATGTTCAACATTAAATCGTTCAATGGCATTTTTAGCTAATAACTTAGCAAACTTTGCGGCATTAAGATGGTAAGCATAACCCATAACGCCACCATACTCCGGAGTTGTTATAAACTTAGGTCCTTTATTTTCCTCACAAACGGCATGCTGTGGCGAGACTAAATCGGCAAAGTGCTCTCTTGGATGAGTTAACCAATATGGTGTCAAATCCTCACCCAATGGACTCGGCATATCAAAAAGGTGATGATAAAAATTATTGTTTCCGTGCTTTGCTCGATCGAGCCAATTTACAAACTTTATTGACTGTTTAAAAGTGACGTCACAAGATTTAATAAAGTCTGACTCACTTATACCAAAGCTTGATAATGATTTACGTATTGAGGGAACAGTCCCCTCACCAACACCAATAATGGGGATATCTAGAGATTCGATGAGCGTAATGGAGAGTTCTGGATTGTTCTTTAAAACCAGTCCTAAATGATTAGCAGCTAACCAACCTGATGTCCCACCACCAACTATCGCTACTTTTCTTATAGTCATAGCATGATCCTACAATTAAGCATGAACACATTGAGTCATATATTGGATAACCATTAGCCCTTTAATATTATTACTTTTAACTTAACGCAGTTTAGTGCTTAATAAAAAGCCTAGCAATTGCTAGGCTCTTATTAATCTAACTAATTAAATTAGAAGCGCAACGCAACACCGAGTTTATAACGGGCTTCACCATCAAAACTCCATACAGGGTAATTATCTTTAAATTCACTAATAACCCCCTCTGCATCCACTGGAGATACACCTTTTTGTACGCTATCTTCTTCAAGCAAGTTAACCACTTCAAAAGTTAACGACAGATAATCTGTTAGATTATAGCTAGCACTTAAATCTAAGGTGCCATACGCTTGATGTTCACGGTTACCATAGAACCCTGGTAATTCACGCATCATATATTCAGAACGCCAGTTATAAGCTACCCGAGCTGAGAAATCATCCATTTCGTAGTAACCAACTAAGTTTACAGTATGTTTGGATGAGTCAGAGAATACTCCAACACGGTCTGCATAGTTTTCAGCTGGTGATGAAGCGTCTGCAAAGGTGTAGTTAACTGAGTAACCTAAACCACTATCGAATGAATCTTGTAACTGAAGTTCGATACCATCAATTGAGCCACCATTAGCGTTATAATTTTCACTTACAGTCCAACAATCGTAAATACCCGCACCACATGTACTACCACCAGCAGTGATTAAGTTGGGATCTTCAATTCCTATTTGTTGATTCAGTTTTTCTCTTGTAGAGATAAATGAACTTACATCTTTGATAAAGTAAGTTGCTGCAAATAAACCTTCTCCACTGAAGTACCATTCTAAACTGACATCTGCTTGTGAAGCTTTAAAAGGCTGTAAATTTACGCTACCGGTGACTTTCTTCTCGTTACCAGGAGTACCATCGTTGAAGCCAGGTAACTTAGAGGTTGCGAATAAATCGGCATAATTTGGACGTGAAATAACTTGAGCTGCTGAGGCTCTTAAAATTAAATCACTTGCAAGGTCAAATGCAATATTTACACTTGGTAAAACATCGTTATAGCTGGCTTTATCAGTACTTAAACCATCAGCATATGTACCTGTTTTGCTGAACGCATAATAATCAGATTCAACATCAGTAGACACATATCTTAAACCGAAGTTACCACGAACGCCTTCACCAGCGAATGTAGCCATAGTATAGAGCGCTAAATTCTTTTCTTGCAGTGTGCCATATCCTGATTTATCGAGAGTAAAACCATCGATAGCAGCATAGGCATCATTAATCATGTTATCAAAAATGGGCTTAGGTAAGGTGAAGCCTGCGCCAGATGACATAGTACCAGAATAATAAGCTGATGCATCTTTTGCTACTATATTAGAGGATTGAGCAGCCTCGGTAGTTTGAGTAACATCATGATCGGCATAACTAATGCCTGATTTAAATGACGTAATAGCACCTAGCTCAACAGGAATAGTAATGTCAAATGTCGCAAAGGACTCTTCATCCGTATTAGGTTGTTTTTTTAGAGCCCAACCCGCTGTTTCTAATTTTCCATTAAAATCAGAAGCATCAAATGCGTTGTTTGCAATGTTAATATCAATGACATCGCCAGTAGCATCATAGATACCCGCGAAATCTTCAGGTTTACCAATAGACTGACCATAGTTTGAAGTTAAATCGGTACCACCTTCAGCTTTGGTCTTACCAATACGACCTTCTAACTTATAAGCATCTGCCTGATATGCAAAATCCAAATCAATTGTGTCAGAAGACATACTCGCTTTACGTGCCCAAGTTTGAGCCCAAGCAAATCCACCTTTACCTGTGTGCTCAACTAATGTACATACGCCTGCAGCATTTTTCTTAAGGCAAGTATTTTCACCCTGCTGAGTAGGAAATAAGAAAATTGAAGTATTAGCATTGTTTGCATCAAGTTGAAGGCTCATCAAATTCAAACCAAACTCAAGATTATCAGTTGGTCTGTATTGGAATGCAGCATTAACAGCGGTACGCTCTCGGTCTTGCTGGAATGTGGTCGGAACTATCTCTCCCCAACCTAGTAAAGATTCGATACCATTACGTTGATATTGAGTTTTATCTAAAGAACCTGCGACTAAGAAACCGAACTTTTCATCTTCCGTTTTCCAGCTATAAAGTCCTGAGGTTTGTGGATCAATCTCTTCAGATACAGTGCCGTAATCCCCCTTTGTACTTAAAAATACAGAATTTGCATCTAAATCTAATGGTTTACGGGTTTTAACAATTACAGTACCACCAATACCACCTTCGGCAATATCTGCCTGAGATGATTTGAAAACTTGAATACCGCCCACCATTTCTGGTGGTAATAGACTGTAATTGAAGCTACGGTCAATAGCTTGTTGATCAAACCAACCCGTTGAAGCCACAGAATGACCATTTAATAGAGTACTGGTTAACTGGCTTGAAGCACCACGAATTGATACTTGTTGGCCTTGACCAAATTGACGATTAACCGCAACACCAGGAATGCGTCCTAAAGACTCACCCACATCTCCATCTGGAAATTTACCAATATCTTCTGCTGTGACCGCATCCACTACAGCATCAGAAAAACGTTTGTCGTTAACTGATGCCTTCATTGATGCTCTCATACCGCGAACTTCAATTTTTTCAATATTTTCAGGTGCTGCGGTGGTTGCCACGGCGTCTGCAGCAACAGCGCTAATGGATACAGCACTGCCGAGTAGGATAGCAATATTTGTAGCTAGTACAGTTTTCTTAAAGGTTGATGGTCGCATCTCGTTTCCCTTCCATAACTTTATTATCGTTTTAGTATTCATAACCATTCCCCGAGGAATGACAACGCTGTCATGTCTAGTGCAAACATTACACAATAATTAACAGCCTTGCCACAACAAAATAACGATGGAAGCAAAAAAATGTCATAAAGCAGAATTTTGAATCAGTAGTTTTATTAAAAACCATTATAAAACATGAGCTTTAATATTATGACGTAAATTTACAACTCTCAGCATAATTATAACAATGATAAATTAACGCCAATTTGTAACAATTCAGGATTGCTAAGCACATCAAAAGCTCGCACTATAAGATGTATAAGTCAGAAAAAACTGATAAAAAATGTAAGCTTGTAAATTGCAGGTAAAGAATTTACGTTCATAGAACAGTTAACCCCTCGCGACCTTAGACAAAGAGTTTTTACATCAATGAAAGTCACTATCAACGACGTAGCTAAATATGCTGGAGTGTCTATCAAGACAGTATCCCGTGTAACCAATAACGAACCTTCAGTGAAGCAGGCCACCGTTGACAAAGTGAACGAGGCGATAAAAGCACTTAACTACCAACCTAATTTAGCAGCAAGAAATCTAGCAGGAACTAAATCCTATGCTATTGGTTTTATTTACGATAATCCAAACGCTTACTATATTATTGATATGCAAAATGGGATTTTGTCAGCCTGTAAAGACAAGGGCTATGAACTTGTCATCCACCCTTGCAATGCCAAATCAGAGACCATATGTGATGAGCTTACAGCACTAGTCAAATATTCTAGGCTCGCAGGATTAGTACTAACACCTCCCTTGTCAGAAAATCCTAAAGTACTCAAAGCACTCACTGAAATTGATGCTAACTATGTGCGCATTATTGCGGGAGAAAAGGACAACGATCAGAATGGGTTGACTATTTTAGTCAACGATAAATTCGGTGCAGTTCAAATCACCCAGCATCTGATTGATTTAGGCCACAAGCATATCGCTTTTTTAAGCGGAGATTTACACCATGAATCCACCAAAGAGCGATTACTTGGTTTTAAACAGGCATTAACAATAAATAACCTAAAGCTGAATGAAAACTACATAATTGAAGGGAAGTACTCATTTGAGTCCGGTGTTGATGGTGCTAACAAGCTCATCAAACTAAAAAATCGCCCGACGGCGATTGTTGCTTGTAACGATGAAATTGCCGCTGGTGCACTTTTTGCGGCTCGTTTAGCGGGTTTAGACATACCCGTTGATTTATCAATTGTCGGTTTCGAAGATAGCCCATTCTCACGTCAAACCTGGCCTAAACTTACCACAGTACATCAGCCAAACGCAGAAATTGCTCAGGTTGCTACTGAATTATTAATAGCAAAACGTCGCGAGCAAGATGCCATATATTCTAGAACCTTTACACCAGAACCTATCATTCGTGACTCGTCGGCAATTCCTAAACAATAAAAAAGAGAGCATATTTGCTCTCTTTCTATCTCCTAAATCACATAGAAATCAATGTAATTTGAGCTTCGGACGCTGCCACTTCAATAACTTTTGTGCTACTCGATACACAATTGCCGAAAACCAACCATAAAGGCTGGCTAAATGCCTCTGATACAAAGAGATATACATCAATCTTGCTATATGGCCTTCAACAAAGAAAGTGCCAGAACGTAGGTTCCCCATTAAATTGCCTACCGCAGAGAAGCGGCTTAAAGACACTAATGAGCCGTAATCTTTATAAATAAAGGCCTTTTCAGGCTTACCTTGTAATCGATTAACGATATTATCAAACAAGGTATCAGCCATCTGAGCTGCTGCTTGCGCCCTTGGTGGAACAGGCTGGCCAGAACTTTGGATCAATAGAGCGCAATCACCAAGGGCGTAGATATCTTGATGACCTTTCACTCGCATACAATCATCAACTTCTACCTGATTTCGCGGAGTAATGGGCAGTTTTGCAAAATGCTGAAATGCTTTTGGCCCTTTGACACCGGCAGCCCATACTTTTAAGCCTGCTTTAATCACATCACCATCTTGGGTAATGAAACCATCACGAGTCACTTCTTTAACTTGAACACCGATATGTAAACGTATACCAATCTGATCAAGAACAGCTTGAGCCCTAGCGCTTACACGCTCTGGTAATTGAGGAAGGATTTTGGGTGACGCTTCAATCAAATGCACATCAAGATGATGCTTCGCGATATTCAGATAACCGTACTCTTTAACAGACTCAATAACATGATGAAGCTCTGCTGCCAATTCAACACCTGTCGCACCCGCACCGACAATACCAATGCTGACTCTTTCTTGCGTTTCATTTAATTGGAGTAAAGCGTCGAGTAATTTATGATGAAATAAATTGGCATTTTCAAGACTGTCTAAGAAAATACAATGCTCATCAGCACCTAATGTATTGAAACTATTAGAAACTCCACCCAATGCAAGCACTAAAAAATCGTAATTGATTTGTCGCTGCTCTAGGAGCAACTCACCTTCATCATTATAGACTGCGGCTAACTGAATCGATTTAGCATCCGGCTCACACTGCTCTATCTCACCACGAATATAGCGATAACCGTTTTTAAGTCCATGATCGCGATAGAGTAAACCTTCAATAGATTGATCTATCACACCAACAGCGACTTCGTGTAATTTAGGCTTCCATATATGAATAGGACTTTTATCAATTAAGCACACATCGACGACATCACTACCGCCCCATTTACGGCCCAACTTCGATGCAAGCGCTAAACCAGCAGCACCACCACCCACGATCACTATTCTTTTTGTAGCCAAAATGACAACCTCATAAAACTCATTTGCGAGGCTAAGTTATACCATGTTACAGATAAGAGATAACTACATTAGTTGAGTAAAACAGGCTATTTTCCATTAAAGATATTTCAGAAACCTAGCGGTACTATTTAGTTTTTCCACATGCTTAGGCAACAAAAAAGGGCCACTAGGCCCTTTAGAATCGTTCGTAAGCAGTTTATACCGCTTCTTCGTTTTCTTCACCCGTTCGAATACGGATAACACGTTCAACATCAGTGACAAAAATTTTACCATCACCAATTTTGCCTGTGCGGGCCGTTTCAACAATGACATCAATTGCTTGGTCGAGCAGATCGTCTTGGATCACTAACTCTATTTTTACTTTTGGAAGAAAATCCACCATATATTCGGCACCACGATACAACTCTGTATGCCCTTTCTGACGACCAAAACCCTTAACCTCCAGTACCGTCATCCCAGTGATACCAATTTCTGCAAGTGATTCGCGCACATCATCTAACTTAAATGGCTTAATAATGGCTTCAACTTTTTTCATTAAAAATTCCTCATCCCTTGCAATAACATAAACAAACAGAATAACACTAGCTTACACGGGGTTACGTCAATATTGAAGTGAATGTAGTGCTTTACTCATAAAACACAGTTTCTATAAAATCGCTTTTAGCACATAAAAGTCTAAAAAAAGTACTATGAATATTGCCTCAGATTTTATACTTACATTCTAACCAGCACTAACTCGCTCGCGGGATGCAAGCGTAAAATAACAAGGATCTGTTATGAACTTCCATCGAAAAGGCTTTAGCCTGATAGAACTTATCACTACGATATCGATTTCAACAATCTTGTTAACAGTTGGAGCTCCTTCCTTGACCGAGCTCAGCGATCAGATAAGAGCTGATACTAATATTAAAACTATCCAGCAGACACTTCAATTTGCGCGAAATACAGCTGTTAGTTATGGTTATAGGGTCACAGTATGCCCACTCGTAAATGGAAAATGCACTCAAGATTGGCAAAAGGGATTAACAATTTTCATTGATACAGGTGTAGTCGAAAGCTTCGATGCTAACGATAAAATTATTAAGGTCATTGATGAATTCGATTCGAAAGATTTTTTAACATACAATAAAAGTTCGATAAAATTTCAACCTGATGGGTTAGCTTCTGGAAGTAATGGTACTTTCAAGTATTGCCCACGAACAATTGATAGCAAAAACTCCCGTGCAATCGTTGTTAATCAGGCGGGTAGAGTTCGCCTTTCTACCGCAAAAAATATCAATTGCGATTAAATTTAAATATATACTCCCTATTTAAATTTAATTATATAAAAGCAAGAAAATCAATTTATTGGGTATATTGAAAATATAGAATAGATACTGACCATTAGAGTCTCCTCGCATATACTTAGCTAAGTTTTAACGAGGATAGCTACATGTTAATTATTTCAAGAGGATTTACCTTAGTCGAACTGATGGTCACAATTGCCGTAGCAGCAATCCTACTAGCCATAGGGGTTCCATCACTTACGTCGCTATACGAAGGGACACGCAGCGCTAATGAAATACGAAAAATTAGTGATGTGTTTGCTTTTGCAAGAAACCAAGCTGTCAACTATGGCGCAACAGTAACAGTCTGCCCATACGCGGCATCACCATGCGGCACAGACTGGAATAAGGGGTTCAGTGTATATATTGACAATGGGGGTGCCAAGAATGTATTGAAAGTGATCGATAGTTTCAATACACACGATGTAATTTCCCTATCAGGGCCCGCCGATAAAAAAATTGATTTTACACCCGATGGTTTAGTCTCAGTTGAAACATCAATTATCTATTGTTCAAATGGGCAAAGTGACAATTCTAAAAGCATCAACATTAGCACTTCAGGTTTAATAAAAGAGGGCGCAGATGGGAAAAGCTGCACATAAACTATGGGAGACTAAATCTACCGTTCACTACCCTAAAATAATATTATCCTTAAATCGTTCGTTGTTAATATTTAAAAATACATGTTAGATGTTTATCTAGGTGTTAACTTATCCAAAACTTGCGCCTTAGTATTAGTAAATTCAGCGTTTAATGCGACACACTCCTCAACACTATAGATGTAATATTTCGATCCATCATTTGATTGGCGAGTAGTACCAACAAGGCTAGCCATTCTCACATTCATTTCACTACTCTTCCAATGATAGAAGGCAATCTCAGCACTTTTCTTTGATGCAATGTAGCATTTGAAGTCTTGTTCGCTGACTGTTGCTCCAGAGTCAGCCCAAACTAAGCTTGGTAAGAAAGCCACCGTTTTAAAGAGGTTTATTAATTTCATTTCCAACACTCCGCACTCGGACCTTTTGCCCCAGTATCTGATATTGTTAAAGAAGAGCACGAGGCATCACGGCTAGCCTGACCCCCTTGAGCAACTGCCTTAATCGTAAAGCTTGATTCACCACTTGATGATACAGAGTAATGTTTATGCTCAGTGATATAAGGGTTTGCCCCTACAAGTTTTGTTAAATCAGTAGCATATTTTTTATTATCGAGATAATACTGTTCCTGCAAGTTTGCTATACGCATCAAAGCAGCTAACCCTTCTGATCTTGCACTCTGAGCAATGTATTGCGTATAAGAAGGGTATGCAATCGATGCCAAAATACCAATGATCACGACGGCGATCATCACCTCTATCAGGGTAAAACCTTTAAGTTGAACCTTCATAAATTAATAACTCATTCATTTATATGATAATAAATTTTATTAACACCTAACCCAGAAGCAACGTTGATTGTACCTGTATAATCCCCATTTTCATTTTTCTCACCTTTACCAACTCCAATAATATAGATATAGGGATCTTTACCGGATTCAGGTGCAGGAATAACAATCTGCGGTGTATCCGGTACACGTTCACCCAGTTCATAATATAATTGAGAAAAGGATCTCGTTCCTTTGTGCAAATCGAACGGATATAACTTGCCAGAACCAGACACTAAACACACGTTATCGGCAACCGAGTCAGCAGGGGGAGAATAAGAAGTGAAATAAACTTTGCCTTGGACAATCAAGGCAGCTGTTAAACTCTTTTCACCTAGACCACTAAAATCATAGAACCAGCCGAGTTTTTTACCGAAACTTATGTTGTCGGCTTCAGACGCAGGTGCAGTAGAAGTCACATCATAGAGATCATTGATTGTGATCGCCTCGGGAACATCACCGCCAGTAAAACTCTTAGTCACCACATTACGATCTTGCAATGTAAAAAACATATCATTGATATCAGTAGATGATGGGTGGGGTCGCGTTCCACTTCCAATCACCACCGCATCATAGGGAACATTTTGATAAGTTTTAGTCGTAGTAGTACCACTCTCTGTTGTCACCTTAACTTCGGATAAATTAGTAAACATCGTTTGTGCTACAACAGGTTCTGCATAAAAACGGCGATTATTACTATCAGTACCACCTAAAGAAGCCAATTTAAATGCACTCCAACTCGACTTACTTGCACTTGGAAGATCAATACGCCAGACATTTGCACCGACATCGGAGGCATAAATCCTATCTGTATACCCATCATTATTACTATCAAGTACGGCGACTGAGTTTGGAATGCTATCCAGAATTCCCGAAAGTGCTGTTGCACCCGATGCAGAGCCACCAAATGAATGAATCAAAGTTCCCTTCTCTGCATCGACAATATAAACCGCACGACCTACCGGAGAAGATGAAGGAGTTGCATCAAAACTAACATCGTAGCCACCACCAAAAATGAGTACAGGCTTTTCATAACCAACGATTTTCGTCACTATAGGCTCAGACCATGTTTGTCCAAGATCAGAAAAACCATCCGTTGATGGATTAATAGTCCACATTAGAGAAGGGCTATCAGGGTTTGTCACATTGAGGGCATAATAAGACGATCCACCTCGACGCATCCCCATATAGACCCATGCTTTAATCACTTTACCCTCAGCATCAGTTTCTGTGTAAGCAACTGGAGATGAATCCATTCCGTATACTGTGTGTACACCTGAAGGATCATTACTTCTCAATTCTGTTAAATTAGGCAATAACTCATAGGGAATAAAGCCCCAAGTCTCTGATACAGATTCGCCCGCATCTTTAAACATATGCACAACACCTTGATTCGTGCCAAGCATGATACGAATATCAGTCGCGCTTTTTGTGCCGAAATTGAGTGCTAGTGGCTTAGAATGAAGAGGATCACCCATAACATCATTACGTTTATCTGTCGTACTACCATCTTTATTATCGTCGTCGACATCTATCCCATTAAGCCAATTTAACGTATTAGCAAGCTCATCCACGCTAGTTCTCATATAGCTAGCTAGCGCAGCATCACCTCCTGCTGCAGTTTGTGCATTAGCAAGTGTTAAGGGCGTTAAACTGGAGGACCCATTTAAGTTACTTAAAATATTCCTAACATCTTGCTTTCTAATTTGTGCCGCGACTCCGCCGACCTCAACTTTATTCCCATCCTTTTGCGCAACACAATCCGACCATATAGTACAGGCACCATCTTTAATATTGCCGTTATCTGCTATAGCTGCATTTCCTTTACTATCAACCAATGTACCATCTGCGGTTACTTTTAATTTTTTTAAATTACCGCTCCAACGAGGTCCTTTGCCTGGGAGAAACATAGCGTAATAAGCGGCATCAAATGTCTGAGTCCTATCAAAATTATTACTAGCAATACTTGGAGATGTAAAACTTGAATCAATATTCAAAATATTTGATAACGCATCATTAAGTGCATTCTGTAGTTCAAGACTGTTTTGAGCAGCAAAATATAAACCACCACCTCTTTTAGCCGTCTCAGCAAGTAAAGGTGCGGCATCTTCTGCACCTTTACTAAAACCAATAGTATAAGTACGAACATTCTGCATTTGTTCAGTATTTGAACTGTCCAACTTGTTAATTAAGTCGTTATTAAACATATAACTAGCTAATGCGGGCAAATAGCTTGCTGTATCTAGATTTTTAGAAAATGAAGAGTAATCCCCTTCTTTACTTCCTGTGGCAGTTAAACTAATAACGTCATTATTCGCATTTTTATCAACTGTTGGAGAGCCATCAGTGACATAGATAACATAAGCAATATCCGTACATACTTTAAATGGACTTGCGTAGTTACCACTCTTCTCCACTAAGCTGTCATACGGTGGTTTATTTCCAACATAAGAGCCATAATCTGTATCACTATGACCATATTTAACGCCCTTACCGGCAAAATAACGGTAAGCTTCATACATAGTCTCACATAGTGGTGTATTTGTTTTTGCCAGCAAATTATCAATAGTAGTTAATAAACTCGCACGCGTACTATCCGTCATCTGAGTAATGCCAGATACAATTCGACCACCGTCTCGATTACCTTCATTTGGATAATTATAATTAAATACAGCAAGTCCAAAATCCACTGTTGGAGTTGAACTAATAATATTAGAAATCGCTTTCTTCGCAATTTCTAGTCTTGAAACTTTTACCGTTGGTAATTTTCCCGCTTTAGATAATCCGTACCATCTTAGGTAATTATCAGTGTACAAGGTAATAGGTTGTCCAACACCAAAGTCAGTATTATTGGCTGCGGCTAAAGCATTGGTCCAAGTTGTTCCTGGTAGTGAAGAAGTAAAATATGGATATGCTTTCTTTTTACTACCTGACCCCGTTGTTACCCCATTAGCAGGAAATCCATTAGGATATGATGATGAATTACTCGGATTTATTTGAGAAATATCTTCCCAACAATCAATTACTTTTATTGCAGTACCATTTGTTTCAGGTAGTTCTTTCCAAACGCCAGTAGTACCACTTGATGTGAACTCTCTTATATACCCAGTAAAACGACCAAACTCTGCTAATGCAGCTTTGCTTTGACTACATCCATTTAAACTAGCTTTAAAATTACGCTTATCAGAGCTAGTATCAGGGGTGGGTAATCCCCCACCGCCAACAGCATAATAAATAAGAGTATCACTATACCCAGAACCACTTACGGCTGGGTAGTCATAGTTAGGGTCATAATCTACAACCTGAGTAATTTCTTCAGTTGACATACTTCCTGAGTTATCAAATATAACGAGCACTTTAGGTCTTGCGCCCGTTCGAGTTGTTGATTCTTTTACATATAACTCAGTATCGTCACCAAAGGAGAAAGCCGACACAAAAGTCAGCGCAAGTAGTATAGAACAAGCCAGCTTTTTAATAATCATATCTAACTCCCAGTTAAAACTTCTTGCTCCACACCTGCGACAACAGTGAGTTGGCCCAGTTTATCTCTACCAAATTCTGCTGTACTACTAATCTCAACACGCCGACAGCTAATTAAATTACCACTATTTGGCCTTGTACTCCGCTGGCATCCAACATCTTTTGCACTAATGACAACATTACCTGCAGCATCAACTTCATAAGGAATTGGCGTTAACGTTTGGTTAGAACCAAATTCAACCACTGATGAAATCTCAGATAGTTTGGCTAAGCTAGCACCTTTATTGGCTTCGATTGCCGCCTCTAAGCCACCATCAGCAACAGACTTAGCCTCTATACGTTCTGATCCTGCTCCAGACATACGCATAGATTGGGTCGAATTAACAGCCAAAGCGACACCAATAATAGTCATAAGCAACAATATGATAAGTGCAAAAAATAATACAATTCCTTTTTGCTTTTTCATCTTACCAACCTTCTAATTTCTAATTAACACTGGATTAGCAAGCACCATAGTCGTCGAAACTATCTTGCGTCGATAATGATCATTCAAATTTTTAATTTCCTTATCGCCCAGAGTGTAAGTAGTTTCATTGGTGTAACTTTTATCTTCATCAATAGCGCGAACCAACAAGAAAACCCTTAAGGCAACAAGTCTTTGAAATAATTCGTTGTCCCACATTAATGTGGTTACATTTTCTGCTGGCATAAAACTATCGGCGGTATCATCTCCATTACTATCAAAACCATAAAGAATACGCATATTCTCAATGCCTTCAACTAACTGCTCTTCGTTATTCATGCCATTATTCTTGGTTAATGTTTTTCGGCGTAGAACAGGTACAGACCCATCATTTTTAATAAAATAAATATGATGCTGATATTCCCAAAAACGAGCATTTTCGAGTACTGGATTGGGAGGATTACCGCCTTTAAACATCACAGCTTCACTCGAAGTTGCAGCCATATAAAAACGCTCGCCATTGGGATTAATCACTGGTGGGCCAACTAATCTTTTAATTTGAATGACATCCGTATTCTGATTCACACCTGATAAGCAACTTAATGTATCCCCACTCTCGCCCTCTTCATATCCCCATAGACGCCTAAAGTGTGCAGGTTCAGCATTAGGTAAAGTACCGTTATTTACGCCTGCACCAATACAATCATTTGCAACACCATCCCTCAAGGTCATATTGGTTCCAAGTACAAAATCAGTTCCCGTTATGTCCCCCATAAAACCTAACTGACTAATGTCTCTTTCCATTAGTGACAAAGCAATTCGTCCATTTTCTTGCAATTGGTTAAACTGGCTCGTTGTGATCACATTGGAAGAAGACATACTAAACATGCCAAAAAGCCCAAGAGTGAGAAATAAGCCAATAACCATAGAGACCATTAGCTCAACCAGCGACATTCCTTTCTCACTGTCTTTTAAATTATCCATACATAGTTAACCTAAATAATCATTGTCGAAAGAATAAAAAGCCGCCTACGCGTACCAATATCTTCTCCACATTCACTCCCAGAATAACTTGTACCCGCGCCCTCTCGGATCCCTCTCCACGCAATTGCGACCGTTACAGTTGAACCATCTACATTAATGCATGCTGTTGGAGAGTCTAACCCACCAACATTCTGGCTATCCATAACTTCAGCAGCCCCCATAAAACTCTGTTCCCACTGGTAAAGATCCCAAGCTTCAGTCTCTTCTGGAGTACATATACTCACTACGCCAACAGCAACGTCACAAACATTGCCTGGTTTATTAAGAGAGCCAGTATACTCACCAGCGTAATTACCCAGCTGCGCTCTATTCAGCTTCATTCGATTAATTATATCGTTTGCATAATAGGAGGCTTGAGTTTGCTGAAAGGATTCAAAGCTTCCACGCTTTGCAACAATATGCAGATTAAAAATACCAATTAAGCCAATGACTAAGATCACTAACGCAACAAGCACTTCAATTAATGAGAAGCCCCGTTGAAATCCCCTTTGTGTCAACCTTTCGATTTTAGTCATATTTTTGACAAGCTTTTCAGCTATTTACCTTTAAAAATCTTAGTATTACGATAAAAACTACCAACAGTTAATAATAGATGAGTAAAATGTAAGTAGCCAGTAACATTAGCACATAAGCATTGACATCATTATGCTTTGAATGAATTTGAGACAATAAAAAAGAGGCTTATAGCCTCTTTTTTATTGACGATTAAACAGTACACAGATTTAACGTAATTCGGCTGGCACAGCAAAAACAGTGTCTTCTTTACGCCCTTCAACTTCAGTCACAACACTAGGGGCAAGTTTAGCGATTGCTTGAACCACTTGTTGGACTAAAACCTCGGGGGCTGAAGCTCCTGCGGTGACGGCTACACGTGTAACATTATCAAACCAACTAGACTCAACATCATCTGCAGTATCCACTAGATAAGACTGAGTTCCTGTTTTCAATGCTAGCTCGCGTAAACGATTAGAGTTAGAGCTGTTCTTTGAGCCAACAACAATCAATAAATCAACGTCTGCAGATAAATTGCGTACCGCATCTTGACGATTCTGCGTTGCATAACAAATATCGTCTTTTCGCGGACCTTCTATAGAGGGAAACCTTTTCTGTAACGCAACAATAATGTCCAAAGTATCATCTACAGACAAAGTAGTTTGTGTCACGAAGCAGAGATTATTGGGATCGCGCACTTCCAAAGCTTCAACATCCGCAGGCGATTCAATCAGATAAACTCCACCATTAGGATTATCGTATTGTCCCATAGTACCCTCGACTTCAGGGTGCCCTTCATGGCCAATCAGGATGCACTCAATACCTTTGCGGCTGGCACGCGTCACCTGAAGATGTACTTTAGTAACTAAGGGACACGTCGCATCAAAGACTCTCAGCCCTCGCGCCTTAGCCTCTTGTCTCACCGCTTGAGATACACCATGGGCACTGAAGATAACAATGTTGTTATCCGGCACTTGATCTAACTCTTCGACAAAAACCGCACCGCGATCCTTCAGATTCTGCACGACATAGCGGTTATGCACGACTTCATGGCGAACATAAATAGGCGGCGAAAATAATTCCAACGCCCGTTCAACAATACTGATAGCACGATCAACACCCGCACAGAAACCTCGCGGGTTAGCGAGCATAATGTTTAAACTTGGGCTAGTAGGATCGAGTTTCATCTTAAAATACCTTTACTACGTCCAGTTCAAAAGTGATCTTGTGTCCTGCCAGAGGATGATTAAGATCGACTGTGATGGAATCACCCGCAACATCACGGACAATACCTGGGATCTCACTACCACCAGGGCCTGCAAAACTCACAATCACGCCAGCCTCTAAACTCATGTCAGCCGGAAAACGGCTTCGATCTAGATAATGGATAGCATCAGGATTGGATTCGCCAAAGGCATCAATCGCTTCAAGCGTGAAACTGTGCTTATCACCTTCAGCAAGCGTCACCAGCTGCGCCTCAAATGCAGGACTTAAAGTACCATCACCCACATTTAATCGAGCCGGTTTACCCGAGGCTTTAGTGCTATCGGCAGTTGAGCCATCAGCAAGCACAATGTTCATGTGGCATAATAATGAACGTGTCACAGTCACTTTTTAACCCCTTCAGCGCTATCAGCTTCAGACTTATCGCTTACAAATGCATCCCAAATAATCAGCACTGCACCGACACAAATAGCAGCGTCGGCAATATTGAATGCTGGATAATGGCTCTTATTCCAGAAGAAATCGATAAAATCAACCACGAAACCATGCATCAATCGATCGACTAAATTACCTAAAGCACCACCAATCACTAAGGTGTAAGCTAGATTCAGTTTCCACAAAGAAGACGATTGCTTACGCAACCACACAGTCAATAACGTACTGAATCCAATCGCAACAATCGTAAACAGCCAGCGCTGCCAACCTCCAGCTTCACTTAAAAAACTAAAAGCTGCACCATAGTTACGTACATAAGTGAAATTAAAGAAGGGCAATAATTTCACTGATTCATACAAATCAAAATTGGCTAAGACCCATTGCTTAGATAGCTGATCGGCTAAAAACACCAATACAGCTACCCAATACCAACGTAAGCCACTGTCTTTCCAAGTTAATGGCATACAGATCCTTTACGCAAACTGACGAACTTCGCCGTCACCTTCAATATTGGTTACGCAGCGAGTACAAAGTGTTGGGTGAGCCTCAATAGTGCCAACCTCTTCTCTGTGGTGCCAACAACGCTCACACTTCTCGGCAGTGCTTGAAGCAACCACTAATTTCAGTGATGCCAACTCAGTCTCAACCGCTTCCAATGTCGCATCGGCTAAAGGCAATACTTTGGCTTCAGAGGTCAACAACACAAATCTCAGCTCATCGCCGATATGGGTTAATTGCTCAGTCAAGGTAGCATCCGCAAACAAGGTCACTTCAGCTTCTAATGAGCCACCGATACGTTTGTCGCGGCGAGCTTGTTCAATCACTTTGTTGACTTCATTACGCACGGTTAGCAACTGCTGCCAATAGTCATCGCTCAAATCAGTCGCTAAGGTGACTGATTTCAAGCCTTGATACCATTCTTGGGTAAAGACATAAGCATCACGCTCGCCAGGCAGTAATTGCCATACTTCGTCAGCAGTGAAGCTTAGAATTGGCGCAATCCAACGCACCATGGCCTCAGAGATCAGATACAGCGCCGATTGACAACTACGGCGTGCATGGCCTTCTTGCTTAGCCGTATATTGGCGATCTTTAATGATGTCCAGATAGAAACTGCCTAACTCAACCGAGCAGAACTGCATCAGTTTTTGAGTCACTATATGGAAGTTATATTGATCATAGGCTTCGATGATTTCCTGTTGTAGCGCAGCGGCACGGCGAACAACCCAACGATCTAACGCCACCATATCTTCAACGGCCACTAAATCCTTAGCTGGCTCGAAACCGTTTAAGTTGGCTAATAAGAAACGCGCAGTGTTACGAATACGACGATAGGCATCGGCACTGCGATTTAAGATTTCGTCTGAAACCGTCATCTCACCGCTGTAATCAGTTGCCGCAACCCATAAACGCAGAATATCGGCGCCTAATTTGTTGGTTACCGTTTGTGGTGCAATGACGTTACCAATAGATTTTGACATCTTACGGCCTTTACCATCGACGGTAAAACCGTGGGTAAGCACTTGCTTATACGGTGCTTTGCCATTCATTGCGGTTGAAATCATCAAAGATGACATAAACCAACCGCGATGTTGATCGCTGCCTTCAAGATACAAGTCAACACCGTGTCCGTGGAATTCAGGACGCGCCGCTACTACTGATGAGAAGGTTGAGCCAGAGTCATACCAAACGTCCAAAGTATCAGTGACTTTACGGTATTGTTCCGCTTCATCACCCAGCAATTCTGCGGCATCAAGATCCCACCAAGCTTGGATACCCTGCTGTTCGATACGATTCGCCACGCGTTCCATCAGCGACACGCTATCAGGGTGTAACTCTTCGGTTTCTCGGTTCACAAACAGCGTGATAGGCACACCCCAAGTACGTTGGCGTGAGATACACCAGTCAGGGCGGTTTTCAACCATTTTTTCGATACGACTTTGGCCCCAATCAGGGATCCATTGGGTTTGTTCGATTTCTTTCAATGCTTGCGTACGTAAGCCGTGGTTATCCATAGAGATGAACCACTGCGGTGTCGCGCGGAATATTATTGGTGTTTTGTGGCGCCAGCAATGTGGGTAGCTGTGACGGTAAGCCACGTGATTCAGCAAGGCGCCTTTTTCTCTCAGCAAAGCTACAACGTTATCGTTGGCTTTAAAGACATGTTGTCCAGCAAAAAACTCAGTGTCAGGCTTGTATACACCGTTGTCGCCAACAGGGTTTGCGACTTCTAAACCGTACTTTTGACCGACAACAAAGTCGTCTTGACCATGACCTGGTGCAGTATGAACGATACCGGTACCCGCATCAGTAGTGACGTGATCGCCTAAAATTGCAGGCACATCAAAATCCAAGAACGGGTGATTAAAGCGGACAAGCTCAAGCGCGGCACCTTTGGTTGTACCAAGCACTGTATGGCTTTCGATGTTATAGCGAGTCAGGCAAGATTCAACCAAGACTTCAGCTAAAATAAGCGCTTGCGTCACACCGTCTTGTTCGAATTCGACTAAGCTGTAATCCAGTTCAGGACTCAAAGACAAGGCGCGGTTCGCTGGTAGCGTCCATGGCGTGGTCGTCCAAATGACCATAGAGACAGAATGCGAGTAATCGCTTACCCCAAACTTAGCCGCAACGGCTTTGCTATCGGCAGCCACAAACGCCACATCAATAGCAGGTGATGTTTTATCTTCGTATTCCACTTCAGCTTCAGCTAAGGCAGAACCGCAATCAGTACACCAATGCACTGGCTTAACGCCTTTATGTAAGTGACCACTCTCAATCACTTTCGATAAAGAACGAACGATATTAGCTTCCGTTGAAAAATCCATCGTTAAGTACGGATTTTGCCAATCACCCAGCACACCTAGACGGATAAAGTCTTCACGTTGACCGTTAACTTGCTCTGCAGCGTATTTACGGCATTCTTCACGGAATTCTGCCGCAGAGATTTTTTGACCTGGCTTACCCACTTTTTGCTCAACTTTCAGCTCAATAGGCAAACCATGGCAATCCCAACCTGGTACATAAGGCGCGTCAAAACCAGACATGGTTTTTGACTTAACAATAATGTCCTTGAGGATTTTATTAACTGAGTGACCAATATGAATACTGCCATTCGCATACGGTGGGCCGTCATGCAAAATGAAGGGAGTACGGCCAATTCGGCTATCACGGATCTGTTGATACAAACCGTCTTTTGTCCAGCGCTCTAACATCTCTGGCTCGCGATTTGCCAAATTACCACGCATCGGAAACTCTGTTTCCGGCAAATTCAAAGTAAATTTATAGTCGCTCATTGATCCTATACCGTTAATTAAACTGATAAATTTCAGCCTGCATCATTACCAAATAAAGCTCTGGCTTCATTTGCATCATTTAAAATCTGTTTTTTTAGCGCATCCAATGAGTCAAAAGGTTGCTCATCTCGGAGTTTAGCCACCAACTCGACTTCAACATGTTTGCCGTAAATGTCACCTTCAAAATCAAAAAGATGCACCTCAAGCTGACACACTTGACCGTTCACTGTCGGGCGAAACCCAATATTGGCTACGCCCTCATAAATATCGCTGTTATCCCAATAACATTTAACCGCAAACACACCGCGTACCGGCACAACATTGCGCTTTAAGGCGATATTAGCGGTGGGGAAACCAATTGTGCGGCCAATTTTTTGCCCATGCGCTACACGACCACTCAAGGTAAAAGGATGTCCTAATAGGCGTCTCGCCTGTTCAAGATTGCCCTTTGCCAATTGTTCACGCACAGCAGTCGAGCTCACTCTTTGCGAGCCCAGCATAAAACTTTGAGTGCTGACCACAGTAAATCCATATTGGATACCCGCCTGCACTAGCATTTCAAAATTGCCTTTACGGCCTTGACCAAAACAAAAATCATCACCGACGACGAGGTATTTGACACCCAGTTTGCGGACCAACAATTCTTCAATAAAATGCTCTGCAGGTTGATTAGCAAAAGTGCGATTAAAGTTAACACACACTAACCGCTCAACCCCGAGTTCATCGAGTAAAATGACTTTATCACGTAATAAACTTAAACGAGCCGGCGCGTTGTCGCCGCTAAACAATTCTTGCGGCTGAGGTTCAAACGTCATTAATGTCGATGGCAGCGATAACTGCTTCGCCTTCTGCACTAAGTTCGCAATCACCTGTGCATGACCACGATGGACGCCGTCAAAATTACCTATAGTCAATACACACCCGTGGTGGGATGACAAAATGTTATGTATACCGCGGATTAATTCCATAACGTTAGACAACTGCCAAGCGCAAATCGGCTGATTATATAACAGCTAGCGATGAGAATCAGCAATCAAGCTCCCCGTTTAATTGACCAAGGACGAATTCCGAGCAAAAGCAGACACAATAAGTAACTGACTGCCCCAACTAAAATTAAGCCTATCAAGGCTTTCGCACGATCGAACAAATGCCAATCTAACCAAATTTGTTGTGAAGGCAAAAAGTAATACAAGACTACCACCATCAAGGCTGTAGAGACCACGGCTTTAGCAAAAAACACCATAGTCGGCCTAGAAACACGATAAACGCCAGCTAAATGTAAGCCTCGGTATAGTAATGTGGCGTTAAGTAATGCTGACATCGAAGTCGCAATCGCCAGTCCAACATACCCAAAAGGAATAGCAAACAGTAAGTTAAAGCCCATGTTTGTGATCATGGCAATAATGCCATAACGCACAGGTGTTTTGGTATCTTGACGAGAGTAATAGCCAGGAGCAAGCACCTTAATCAGCATAAAGCTAAGCAAACCACTGCCATAAGCCATCAAACTATAGGAAGCCATTTCAACATCATGCAATGAAAAAGCACCGCGCATAAATAATACCATCAACATAGGCTTTGCGAGCACGATCAATCCCATCATAGCCGGTAGACCTAGCAGTAGAATCGCTTTAATCCCCCAATCCATCGTCTTGCCAAAGCCCGCACCTTCGTCATTCACATGGTTTCGTGACAGCGCAGGTAAAATCACAGTAGCAATCGCGATCCCAAACAATCCTAAGGGAAATTCGAGTAAACGGTCGGCATAATAGAGCCAACTTATTGAACCCGTCATCAAAAAACTGGCGATAAATGTATCAAATAGCAGGTTAATCTGTGAGACAGACACGCCAAACAATGCTGGGATCATCAAAGTTCTGATTTTCACCACGCCCGGGTGATGCCAGCCCCAAGAAGGCTTGACGAGCGCATTTTCACGCAATAAAAAGGGAATTTGAAATAGGAACTGAATCAAACCACCACAAAAAACGCCCCAAGCCAAGGTAATCTCAGGCTGGGTCGATGTAGGCGCATAGAAAATAGCCGCCGCAATAATTGCCACATTGAGAAATACGGGTGTAAAAGCCGATACCGCAAAACGACCTCGGGTATTTAATATTGAGCCCGCTAATGCCGTAAATGTGATAAACCACAGATAAGGAAAAGTAATTTTAAGCACAACGGTAGCGAGTTCAAATTTAGCACCATCTGGCTCGTTGTTAAGCCAAGCGATGAACCAACCACCACCGAATAAAGCTGACAACACAGGTGATGCAACCACCCCCAAAAGGGTCACTATTGTCACTAGTAAACCTAATGTGCCCGCAACTTTACTCAATAAATCACGAGTCTCTTCTGCGGTATGTTTCTCTTGGTACTCAGTTAAAACAGGTACAAACGCCTGTGCAAAAGCCCCTTCAGCAAACAAACGGCGTAAAAAATTAGGAATTTTATTTGCAAAGAAAAACACATCAGCACTTGTCCCTGCGCCCATCAAATTAGCAACAACCACATCCCTAACTAGACCTAAAACTCGGGATATCAATGTCATAGCACTAACAATCAGGCCAGATTTTAATAATTTTCTACTCAAACGTCCCCCAGACCCATATCGAATTGATTAGGTGATACATCTCAAAAAATCGATTCAGGCTCTGTCACACTGCGGTAATAGCTGCTAGAATTGCGCCACATATTACACGAGTTGGGTCGAAGATAGCCAAGGCAGGTTGGATTAATTTATCTTTATGATGAATATTCAATCATAGTCATTGACAAAGTGACTAAATGCAGGCATATTCCTCGGCCTTTAAAAGTATCAAATCCAGTTTTTAGGAGTTGCACCTTGGCTAATAGCAAGTCTGCAAAGAAGCGCGCGCTTCAATCTGAAAAGCGTCGTCAGCATAACGCCAGCCGTCGCTCAATGTTACGTACATACGTTAAAAAAGTAATCGCTGCAATTAAAGCAGGCGATCACAAAACAGCAACAGAAGCTTTTGCTGTTGCACAACCAATCGTTGACCGTATGGCGACTAAAGGTCTTATTCACAAGAATAAAGCCGCTCGTCAAAAGGCACGTTTGAACGCTAAGATCAAAGCAATCGCTGCTTAATCTATAAAATAGCAAATGAAAAAAACCGGCAATTGCCGGTTTTTTTATATCTGAAAAACACTATTAATGACAATAAATGTTGTTCAATAAGTGAATCATCTCCCGTACTTCATCACTCTTGAGTGAATAAAATACCGTTTGCGCTTCTTTGCGTGTGGTTACTAAATTATCTTTGCGTAACCAAGCAAGGTGTTGTGATAGTGCCGATTGACTTAAGCCTAATTTTTTATTCATTTCGCCAACGCACATTTCTCCTTCATTCAATAAATAACAAAGAATAAATAAACGGCGTTCGTTCGCGAGTGCCTTTAATAGCACTACGGCATGATCAGCTCGCTCCTGCATTAATTCAATATTCATTACGCACTTTCTCTCCTAAAACTAACCCCTGCGCTAATATAGCGTCGCCTTACGGATATAGTCGGGACATAAAGCACACTTTTTGCTAGATTGTTTTTAAAAATGGGACATGCTTAATAAAAATAAAGGAAATCTAATGAAGCCCTATCAAACTACACTTCTCTCGAGTCTTTTAATCGGGGGGTTAAGTGCGTGCCAAACTCAAGTAGAAACCGCCCCTAGTGAAGTCATTCAATTACAACAGGCAGCATTATCTTCGCAATTAAGCTATGACTTAGTCGAATCACTCACGGTTGAAGTGGGTCCAAGACTTGCAGGTAGCCCAAAGGATATCCTCGCCGTTAACTGGGCGATAAATAAACTGACCAGCCTTGGTTTTGACCGTGTTTATAAAGAAGCCGTACAAGTGCCAATTTGGGAGCGCGGTGAAGCCAAAGCCAAAATCACCGTCCCTGTAGAACAGCCGTTGGTCATTACTGCGCTTGGTGGCAGTATTGCGACTCCTGCTGGAGGTATACAAGCTAAAATCGCGCGTTTTGATAGCCTAGAGGCATTACAACAAGCCAAGCCTGAAGAGGTGCAAGGTAAGATTGTTTTTATTGACCAAAAAACAGAGCGCCATATCACTGGTGAAGGTTATGGTAAAAGCGTTGGTGGCCGCTCGAAAGGGGCAGTCGCTGCAGCACAAAAAGGCGCAGTTGCTATCGTGATCCGCTCTATTGGCACAGATCATGACCGCATGGCCCATACTGGCATCATGCGCTACCAAGATGGCGTGCCTAAGATCCCCGCGGCTGCCATGTCAAATCCCGATGCTGATTTGGTTGGTGCATTGCTAAAACGCGATCCTAATGCCCTGCTCGAATTGCATATGTCGCCAAAAAACTTAGGTTTTAATACTTCTTACAATGTCATTGCCGAAGTAACGGGCAGTAGTAAGCCCAATGAAATAGTGCTCATTGGTGCTCATTTAGATTCCTGGGATGAAGGTACTGGCGCGATTGATGATGGCGCTGGTGTCGCCATTGTGACGGCTGCAGCCAAGCACATTCAAGATCTCCCCATAAAACCCGCTCGCACTGTTAGAGTCGTGCTATATGCCGCTGAAGAGGTTGGGCTCGTTGGCGGTGAAGCGTATGCAGAGGCTCATAAAGCTGAATTACCGCTGCACTACATAGCTGCAGAGTCTGATTTTGGGGCCGGTAGAATTTATCAAATCGATACTAAAGTGAATGAGAACATATTCACAGAAGTACAGCAAGCGCTCAGCCCTATGTTATTCAATGGCGTTGCACTGGGCAATAACCAAGCTTCTGGCGGGCCAGACGTGTCTATGCTCCCTGCCTTAGGTATTCCAGTTGCATCTTTGAGGCAAAATGGCCACGATTATTTCGATTACCATCACACACCGAATGATACCTTAGATAAAATCGACCCTGCCGCATTGGCTCAAAACGTCGCCGCCTACGCACAATTTGCTTATATCATGGCAAATTCAACGATGACATTAACGCCTTTAGTCACCCAATCTGAAAAATAGGCCATCAATGATATAGAGAACAGCATTAGCTGTTCTCTATCAATTAACATCTTATCGATATTTCGCTATTGCTCTTCACGTAAAAACGTTGGATTTGTTGGGGAACTCTGCTCTTCACTATAATAATAACCAGCAACATTAAATGCTTTTAATTCATCTAAAGTGTTAATTTGATGCGTAATGAGATATCTCGCCATCATGCCTCTAGCACGCTTAGCAAAAAAACTGATCACTTTATATTGACCATTTTTACAATCTTTAAATATGGGTGAAATTAATTGCCCTTGAAGTTTTTTAGGCTTTATTGCTTTGAAATATTCATTAGATGCAAGATTGACAATAATATCACTACTCGTTTCAGCGAGCGTTTCATTTACAGCTTGTGTTAATGTCTCTCCCCAAAACTCATATAGGTTTTTACCTTTAGGATTAGAAAGCGCCGTGCCCATTTCTAAACGATAAGGCATAATTAAATCCAGCGGTCTGAGCAAACCGTAAAGTCCAGATAAAATACGTAGTTGTGACTGAGTTCGAGCAATTTCATCTTCAGACAATGTATCAGCATCAAAGCCAGTATACACATCGCCTCTAAAAGCAAAAATGGCCTGTTTTGCATTATCTAAACTAAAATCTGGCCGCCACTCCCCAAAACGTGCCGCATTTAAACCCGCAATCTTATCGCTCACCTTCATTAAAGTGGCGATGTCTGTAGGGGTCAATTGCCGACACACTTGGATCAACTCCTGACTATAAGTTAAAAAATCAGGTTGTGAATACACCTGCGTCAGTGGCGGCAGTTCAAAATCTAAGGTCTTCGCCGGCGAAACCAATATCAACATCAAAAACTCCCAACAGAAACAAAAATACATACCTATGATACTGAACGAGCATAAAAAAACCACGCTTTAACAGCGTGGTCTTTTCGATTACAACAATCAGTAATGCCTATTGTCGATACGCTAGGCTAATTAAAGCTTTTTAGCCGGCACAAGACTGGTATCTTGCCAAATATCATCATCAAGCTGATCCATCAACTCAGGAAATTTACTACGATCGAATTCTGGAGTCTTACCCGCTTTGATCTGTTCGCGATAATCATTGATAACCCGAATTGCCAGACCCGATAATAGTAATAGAGCAACAATGTTTACCGTCGCCATCAACCCCATCGAAACGTCAGCCAAGTTCCACACTAAACTTATCTTAGCGACGGCACCAAACATGACCATGCCAAGCACGCACAAACGGAATAAAGGCAGTGCTTTGGTACTATTTCCCATTAAGTACATCACATTTGTTTCAGCGTATGAGTAATTGGCTATGATGGATGTAAAGCAGAATAAGAAAATAGCCACCGCAATAAATGCACCACCCCAGTCGCCAACATGGGCAGACATGGCATTAATGGTTAATCGAATCCCATCATCACTCGAGCCAATATCCCCTGATAGCAGGATTATCGCAGCCGTTGCAGTACAGATAACGATAGTATCCGCAAACACACCCATCATCTGCACAAAACCTTGGGATGCTGGATGATTAGGGTTAGGCGATGCACTTGCCGCGACATTCGCCGCACTGCCCATGCCCGCTTCGTTCGAGAAAAGTCCGCGAGCAATACCCGCTTGCATTGCCTGCGCGACAGTATAAGCCACGCCGCCAGCGGCAGCCTCTTGCCAACCAAAAGCACTTTTCACAATTAAGCTAATAATCGCAGGTAATTGTTCTAAGTTGAAAATAACGATAATGAAGGCTACAAGAATGTAGGCTAAGGCCATAATGGGGACAAGAAATTCAGATACTCGCGCGACTTTACGTAGACCACCGACAATCACAAATCCACTGGCAATCACTAGCCCAATCCCTACATAGGTTGGATTAAAACCAAATACTCGCTCCATTGCACCGGTAATAGTGTTAGCTTGTACTGCATTGAATACTAAACCAAAAGCAATAATCAAAAAGACAGCAAATAAAATGCCCATCCATTTCTGACCCAATCCTTTTTCCATATAGTAGGAAGGACCACCGCGGAACTGGCCATTATGATCTCGGACTTTATAAACCTGCGCTAAGGTTGATTCAACCATAGCAGTCGCCATACCTAAAATAGCGATAAGCCACATCCAAAATACTGCACCTGGACCCGCTGCACCAATAGCAACAGCAACACCGGCCATATTACCAGCACCGACACGGGCTGCCATACTCGTACAAAAGACTTGAAATGAAGAAAGACCGCTATCGCAACCTTGCCGACTCATGGTCATAACTTTGATGGAATGTTTAAAGTGGGTTAACTGAATAAAGGCAAGTCTAATGGTGAAATAGAGACCAGCTCCTACTAGTCCATATACTAACAACTTACCCCAAAGTAGCGCATTCAAAAAATTAACTATGGTTTCTAACATATTATTTTACTTCTTCCCGTAGCAAATGCTCCTCTAATTGCAATTAAAGGTACAACATCTGTGGTGAATGAATCCTTCCAAGTTAAAGGTAAGAATTTCGGTAGATTTATTTTTTCAAATTATCCTTCCGTGAATTTACAACATCACGGCTACCGAATTCAACGCAGCAAAATAGCACAGTATTCGAAATTGCTCATGTGATCAAGCTCGCGTTTGCACAGTTAAACGTCATCGATATCACGTCTTATAACACTAGCTAAGCTACTGTTAAAGCTAGATTAACAAAAGGGCGAAGTTACGCTATTATTTTTAACAGCAAAAACAACTTTTAAAATTTGGATGTAGGGCACATTTTTGTAATAAAACTACAAATATAGTAACCCCATAGAAACTTCAATCATCTCTTGTTTGTTTTAGTGAGGCTTAACATGACACAAATACATGAAATCAATGCTCTGAAAAAGTACGTCAGAGCGACAAACTTTCTTGCGACCTCGCAAATTTACCTCAAACAAAACGTCTTACATAAACGTCCACTTGCCCATACTGATATCAAGCCACGTTTACTTGGCCATTGGGGTACCTGCCCAGGTATTAACTTTGTCTATGCCAACATTAACCGTTTGATAGTGAAGCATAACCGCTCTTTTATCTATTTAGTCGGTCCAGGCCATGGTTTTCCCGCTGTACAAGCAAACTTATTCATTGAAGGCTCTTTAAGTCATTTCTATCCAGAAACTATTCCCTACAATGAAACTGGCATCGAAGATATTTGTAAGAAGTTTTCTGCCGCTTATGGTTATCCTTCACATGCAAACCCTGAAGCACCTGGACAAATTCTTGAAGGTGGCGAATTAGGCTACTCACTCTCAGTAGGCTGGGGGGCAGTATTAGATAATCCAGATCTGATCGCAACCGTCTTAATTGGTGACGGCGAAGCAGAAACGGGACCATTAGCCGCATCTTGGTATGCAAACCGCTTAGTTTCACCAGCGACCAGCGGTGCAGTATTGCCAATTGTGCATATTAACGGCTATAAGATTTCCGGTCCTACCCGCATGGGACGTATGAGCCATGAAGAACTGGATCTTGAATTCCGTGGTCTTGGCTATTTCCCCATCATAGTTGATAACGAATTAGAAGAAGATATCTATGTGCAGATGACAAATGCCATGGATACTGCTTATACCATGATCAATGACATTCAACGTCGAGCACGCAGTGGCGAAGATGTAGTTAAACCAAAATGGCCAGTCATTTTAATGCGTACAGCCAAAGGTTGGACTGGTGTCAGTGAATATAAAGGTAAGAAATTAGAAGGTAACTGCGAATCGCATCAAGTAATCGTCAATAAATGTGCTACTGATAAGGGCCATTTAGATGCACTGGATAATTGGCTTGCCAGTTACGACTTCCAAGAACTCTATCAAATGAATGAAAAAGGCGAACTGATTTTTGATGCCGACATTTGTTCACTAATCCCACCCAAGCAACTTGCCTGTGGCCGTCAACATTTAACCTATGGCGGAGAAGTTGTTAGAGCATTAACCAATCCAGATCTTGAAAAACTCAGCTATGGCCCAGAAGTACCGCGTGGTCAACGTGGCTATTCAATGTTAAAAATGGGCGAATGGATGCGTGATGCATTCAAGTTAAACCGCGACCAACGTAATCTACGTATCTTTAGCCCTGACGAAACCTATTCAAATCAACTACAAGCTGTATTTGAAGAAACCGATCGTGCATGGCAGTGGCCAATTGAGAGTTGGGATGAAGATATGTCCCGTGAAGGTCGAGTCATTGAACTGCTTTCTGAAAACTTACTTTTTGGCATGCTACATGGTTACACAGTAACAGGCCGCCACGGCATGCTACCCACCTACGAAGCATTCTCACAAGTTATCTCATCGATGGCCGATCAGTACTGTAAATATGTCTACGCCAGCCAAGGCGTACATTTCCGTAAGCCACTGCCAGCCTGTAATGTCGTATTATCTTCATTACTTGAGCGCCAAGATCATAATGGCTATTCACATCAAAACCCATCTTTCCTTGGGGCTATGCTGGAGAAACATCCAAAAATAATCTCGGCTTACTTACCCGCAGATGCCAACAGCACATTGGTTTATACAGAGCGAGCCTTCGCTGACCGTGACAAACTCAATATTCTGGTTGCAGGTAAAAAAGAGTTACCACAATGGCTAAGCTTGGAAGAAGCGCGTAAACAAACAAAAGACGGAGTAATGGTGTGGGATTTTGCCTCAGATGAGAATCCCGATATTGTGCTGGCAGGTTGTGGTGATTATGTCACTCAAGAATGTATGGCTTCTCTAGTATTAATCAGAGAACTCCTTCCAAGAGTGAAAATCCGCTTCGTTAGTGTCACTGAATTAAGCAGTGATGGCTTAGGTAGCCGTAAATTTAAAGAAAAACCTTGGTTAATGGACGAAATCTTTACTCAAGATAAAGGCGTGGTATTCAACTACCATGGTTACCCAAATACAATCAAAAAGTTAATTTTTGATTACAAAGGCAGCCGTCGCTTCAGAATTAAAGGCTACGAAGAAGAAGGTTCAACAACAACGCCATTTGATATGGGTGTTCGTAACGGTACATCTCGCTATCACCTTGTAATTGATATGGCTTACAAGCTGTTCCAACAGGGCGTTATTGATGAAACTATGCACGTCTCTATTACCACTGATATGCTGCAAAGATTAGTTGACCACCGCAACTATATTAAAGCGAATGGTGTAGACCCAGTAGAAATCGAAAATTGGGTATGGACACGCTAATATAAACATCTAATTAACATTAGATTGTAATTTAAAGGCATTCTTCGGAGTGCCTTTTTTGCATTAAAAATACCAGTTACAGAATGACAACCTTTAAAAGGTTGATCTTAATACTGGAAAAAGTTAACAAACCAAGTGATAATTAACCGCTGGCTAAAATATCAAAGGATCCCCACACTAAGTGCTAGCAATGTTTTGCACAAAACCAGCAAAGCATATTGGTGGAGAATCATAATCAATGGACGTAAATAAAATGATGAAGAACACATTAAAAGTAGTATTACTGACATCTCTGCTTCCACTCGCAGCCAGCGCATCTCAGGAACTTACACCTTGGTATGTTGGTGCAGGTTTAGGCGTTAATAACTATGAGCACGTTGCCACTCAGAACGGTGAAGACAGTCCATACGCTTGGGATGTTTTCGCTGGCTACATGTTCAACGATTACTTCGGTGCTGAAATCGGCTTCCGTGATTTAGGTAATGCAGATTGGACTGAAGCAGGTATCAGTAATGATGTCAGCGTTAAAGGTTCAACATTAGGCTTAGTGGGTATTTGGCCTTTGGCTAACCGTTGGAGCTTATCAGCTGAAGCCGGTGTGATGTACTATAGCCTTGAAAACAGCCAAAACTTCAATAACCAATCCACTTCTTACAGTGATTCCGACTTTGCTCCATACTTGGGTGCAGGTGTTGGCTACAACTTCACTGACAACTTGAAGTTACAAGCTAAATATCGCCGTTATGAAGGCTTAGATGACAACGCTGGTGCCAGTGCCGTAGTTCCAGTCAATGCAGATAGCAACTATTGGGGCTTAGAATTAAGCTACCGCTTCGGTTCTGCTGCTGTTGTAGCTCCAGTTGCCGCAGCAATCGTTGCAGCAGCACCTGTTGATTCTGACAACGATGGCGTTTACGACGACAAAGATCAATGTCCAGCAACACCAGCAACTCACAAAGTTGACTCTGTTGGCTGTACTATCTATGAAAACGTGAAGAACAAAGAAGACGTAGGTTCAATCCAGTTTGCTAACGATTCTGCTGTAGTTAAAAATGTTTACTACAAAGACATCGAAAGATTAGCTAACTATTTGAACAAAAACCCAGCTTTCACTGTTGAAATCGCTGGTCACGCCTCAAATGTAGGTAAACCAGAATACAACATGGAATTGTCTGACAAACGTGCTGACGCCGTTGCCAAGATTCTTGTAGAGAAATATGGTATCAGCGGAAGCCGCGTAACTTCTAACGGTTACGGTGTTACTCAGCCATTGGTTGCTGGTGATTCAAAAGAAGCTCACGCTGCGAACCGTCGCATCGAAGCTATCGTGACTACCACAACAAAACAACCTGTTCTGAAGTAATAGTACTTACTGAAGTAAAAAGTCGCTGCTTGCAGCGACTTTTTGTTTTTGTGGGGTATACACTAGGACAAGCGACGCCCTCTACTGCAGCCAAGATGATAGCCCGTAGCTCGAGCCATACCTTAATAGACATAAAATTGTCATTTTTGTAATTTTTTTACATTCAAGGTTGGAAAAGTTGGCAAAATCGCTTCTAATAGTCATCAGTGAATTCCGAGTTAAAACTGCTACCTGAGAAGGATGTTTTTCATGGCCAATACATTAGAGCAACTCAAGTTATATACCACTATCGTCGCTGACACAGGCGACATCGAAGCGATTAAACGCTACCAACCTGAAGATGCGACCACTAATCCATCACTCATCTTGAAAGCGGCTCAAATTCCTGAATATGAATCCCTTATAGATAACGCTATCGACTGGGCAAAATCACAAAGTACCGATCTCGTGCAGCAACTTGATGATGCCAGCGACAAACTAGCGGTCAATATCGGCGTAGAAATACTGAAACTCGTTCCTGGCCGTATTTCAACTGAAGTTGATGCCCGTTTATCATTCGATAAAGAAAAATCAATCGCTAAAGCCCATAAATTGGTTCGCCTATATAAAGAAGCGGGTGTAGATAAATCACGCATTCTGATCAAACTCGCTTCAACTTGGGAAGGCATTTGTGCCGCTAAAGAACTAGAGCAAGAAGGCATCAACTGCAACTTAACCCTACTATTTAGCTTTGCTCAAGCGCGTGCGTGTGCCGAAGCGGGTGCTTATCTCATTTCTCCTTTTGTAGGCCGCATACTTGATTGGTACAAAAAAGATACGGGTAAAGATTACAATGCCGTAAATGACCCTGGTGTCATTTCAGTGACTGAAATTTATAACTACTACAAACAACACGGTTTTGACACTGTTGTTATGGGTGCAAGTTTCCGTAATATCGGTGAAATTATTGAGCTAGCAGGTTGCGATCGTCTGACCATTGGCCCTTCTCTATTAGAAGAACTGGCTAATGCGCAAGTTGACATCACACCTAAACTGGTTGCAGCAACGACCACTGTCGCTGCAGAACCCCCATTGACTGAAGCGCAATTCCGTTGGGACTTTAACCAAGATCCAATGGCGGTTGATAAGCTTGCCGAAGGCATTCGAAACTTTGCGATAGACCAAGGTAAGCTCGAAGTCATGCTCACGGCTAAGCTCGCGAACTAAGCACTCTGGAGACGGTGAAATGACACTCTTGACCCAAAGCTCAACATGGCAAGCTTTATCAGCACACAGTAAAAATATTCCGCATATGCGTGAATTGTTTGCAACTGACACAGCACGTTTCAATAAAATGTCGCTATCAGCCTGTGGTTTATTACTGGATTACTCTAAAAACAGAGCAACAGCGGAAACACTGGATCTGTTATTTGCGTTGGCAAGCAATAGCCAACTTGAAGCAAAAATCAAAGCGATGTTTGCAGGTGAAATCATTAACACCACAGAGAAGCGCGCCGTACTGCACACAGCGCTTCGTAGTACTGCAGAACAATCGATTATTGCCGAGGGTCAAGACATAGTTCCTGAAGTTCAACAAACTCTAGATAAGATGCAAGGGTTTGTGAACTCAGTGACGTCAGGTCAATGGAAAGGTTACACAGGTAAAGCGATAACCGATATTGTAAGTATTGGTATTGGCGGCTCTTTCCTTGGCCCCAAAATCGTCTCTCAAGCGTTGCGCCCTTATTGGAACCCCGAATTAAATTGTCACTTTGTGGCAAACGTCGACGGGACTTCTATTAGTGAGAAGCTGAAGTTATTGGATCCTGAAACGACCTTGTTCATCATGTCATCCAAATCTTTCGGGACACAGGAAACCTTAACTAATACCCTCACCGCAAGAGACTGGTTCCTGGCGAAAGGCGGTTTGCAGTCTGATGTAGCAAAACACTTTGTCGCAGTCACTTCAAACGTAGCAAAAGCGACAGATTTTGGTATCGATGCAAACAATATTTTCCCTATGTGGGATTGGGTTGGTGGCCGTTACTCTCTCTGGTCAGCGATTGGCTTGCCGATTACACTTTTGATCGGTATGGATAACTTCAGGGCTCTACTCACGGGTGCGCATCAGATGGATGAGCACTTCGCCACAGCGCCACTGACTGAGAATATGCCGGTTATCATGGGGTTACTCTCCCTATGGTACGGAAACTTCTTTAATGCTCAGTCCCATGTCGTATTAACCTACGATCATTACCTACGTGGTTTACCCGCTTATTTCCAGCAGCTCGATATGGAAAGTAACGGTAAGTCAGTCACCTTAAATGGTACTGATGTTGACTACAGCACAGGTCCCGTCATTTGGGGGGGCGAAGGCACTAATGGCCAACATGCCTACCACCAGCTATTACATCAAGGTACCGCACTAATCCCTGCCGATTTCATTATGCCGCTGCAAAGCCATAATCCTATCGGTGAGCACCATGACCAATTAGCGTCAAACTGCTTCGGTCAAACCCAGGCCTTAATGCAAGGTCGTACTTTTGATGAAGCTTTAGCCGAACTTGCTAATAGCGCATTATCCGCCACAGAGAAGCAGCTGATCGCTCAACATAAAGTCATGCCTGGTAACAAGCCGAGCAATACCTTACTTATGGATAAGCTCACTCCAAGTACCCTAGGCGCTTTAATTGCCTTGTATGAACATAGAACCTTCGTTCAAGGTGCTATTTGGGATATCAACTCCTTCGATCAATGGGGTGTAGAACTCGGTAAGAATCTCGGTAACGATGTGTTAGCACGCATTGGCGCAGAGCAAGATTCCGATGCTTTAGATGCCTCAAGCAACGCATTGATTAACCTTTATCGACAAGGCAAAATCTAATCGAACAAAAAGCCAGCAATTGCTGGCTTTTTAATTCTACCCCGTTCTTTTTATTAAATTTTCCTGCTTAACTCCGCTCTACTTCTGCATATAACATCAATGACATATCACTCAAAGTTCATTTCAACTTAACACAAATGAAACATAATTCTTGCACCCTGTTTTAAAAATATGTTATTTAATCGCTGACAAAACATACAACAACAGGAGGTTGCCATGGATCGTTTAGATTATGGTTGTGCGCTAGATGAAGTCGTTGAAAGACCCGATCGTTCGCGAGGCTCCAATAAAAAGCGTAAATGGCGTGAGATCGAAGCGTTAAAAGATAAGCATCGTTTGCTCAAAGAACTCCAAGAAATCGATAATAACTTTAACTACGACATTGATGCTATCCAGTTGTAATTACATGTTTATATGAGCTAGTTATCATTTCAAACATGAATAGAAAAGCGCCCTTCGGCGCTTTTTTTATTTACAACTATTGAAGCAAACAGAATATAAGCGGGGTATGACATTACGAGCCGGAGCTTTAAAAAACACATCAAAAAACAGTAAGTTACGATAAAAACCAACGTCATCGACACCGATAATGCTTTACAAATCCCAACCAACTTTGGCTCACGAGACATAGCTGTCTGAATAAAAGATGTGCTCATTAGCTGTATAAAAACACCAGATCAAGCCCACAACATGGGCCCAATAAACTAAAGAGTATTAGTCAGACGCTGTGAGATAAACCCGTAAATCTTCAAATTCTTTCTGCTCTCGATCCAGAAACAAAGGATCATCGATCAGCGATTTCTGACACTCTAACTCAATAACTTGCCAATCTTGCTCAGTTAAGCTTTTGGCTAACAAAGGAAATATTTCCCGTTCCTCCATCTGCATATGTCGCTCTTGCAATGCGACATACTCTGCAAAGTCAACAATCAGTTTCTCGCGGGCAACCACAATATCACTGAGGATCAAGTTTAAAGTCGCCATCAAGGTCGCCGAGGATTGGATCACCGACTCATGTTCGGCACTCAATTTATCGATAGTATCGTTCGTTTTATGGGCTAGGTAGTAGGCATAAATAATGTCTTCAATGGGATGATGGCAACGTTCAGCATATCCTTGCATATATTCAACAATATCGCGCACGACGCTGAAGTTGATTGACTCACCTTCGGATAGTTTCATCTGCTTGTTTTTTAAAACATTTAGCAATACAGCTATATGTTTATGATCATGCATGAGTCTTTTAAGCATAATGCCTCCTGAATATGGGTCTGACTATTGATACTAGCCAAGTCGTGAACTAACACCAATATAACAGGCTAAAACCTGTTCACTTTATGACGTTGATCAAGTAAATCACATACCAAACAGTAAACAGACCACAAACATTAGCACGTCTCTGCATATTTCAGGGAAATTTAGCTGTTTATCTCACCACTTTGCGATTTCTAATCACTTTTTATTAGTAAATACCACAACCACATAGTCATTTGGCAAGCTGATGTAATTGCTGTTGTAGCTTTTTAAACTCAAGTCTTAATACTTGCTGCGATTCGATTTGCTGCGCTTCATCGACATCCTTAACTGCAAGATACGGGTAATCCTTGAGCAGTTTTTGTTCAAGCACGAATGCTTGCTCAGTCTCCTTCGCTTCGATGAGGACTTGTAACCGATGTAAATACTCAGTCAATGACACTTGGTTGATTTCAGCAGGCTCAGATAATTTTGGTGCATTCATAGACCTTGCAGCGATAGCGGGGCTAATTGCATCCTGCTGCTCAGTTGCTCCCAATGCGGCTTTAGCTTGCTGCATTTCCGTCTGTCTTTTATGTTCAGCCACGGCTTCTGTTTGCATGTTTAAAGATTGCATCGCTTCAGTATCAGCCATTCTTGCCATCGTTTGTGGCGCAGAGGCACTCATCACCATAGGACTTGGAGCAAGTGCATCTTCGACTTGAGGTCGATTCAGCACCAGCAGACCAACAACAAGCACTAACGATGCCGCGCTCGATAACGCCCAAGGATGGCGTCGCCAAACGGAACTTGGCGCTTCAACGGCGGTTATTTTGCTTTGATGCATTTCAGCTAAGTGAGTTTGCGCCAGCTGTAAGATATCTTGATCGAGTTGCTGCGGTGGAACCTCTAAGGCCTGTTGACGATACCAAGCCAGCACTTCCTGTTGTAATGCGCGCTCATCTGCACTTGAAGAATTACTCATGACCCGCCTCCTGCCATTTCGCGCTGACACAATCTTTTAGGCTTTGGTAAGCATAACGAATACGGCTTTTAGTCGCTTCTAAGGTCACGCCCGCAATGTCGCTAATGATGGCAGCCGTAAAACCCATTTCAATATTCAGGATAAATGCCTCTTTCTGAACTTGGGGTAACAGTGCGATACAGGTCTTTAGCAATAAGCTCTTTTGCGCTTCTTGCCACTGCACATCGGGTTTATCTTGCTCACCCGCCACAAAAGTATCGAGTCCTGCATCATCTTCATCAGTAGCGACTAAATCCACGGGCTTAACCGCCCGTACATGATCAATCAATAAGTTATGAGCGATACGATACAACCAGGTAGTAAACTTAGCACTGGCTTCGTAGTTAGCCGCAGCGCGGATCACTCGCCCCCAGGTTTCTTGATACAAATCTTCAGCTAACTGCTTATCACCTAACTGGCGTACAAAGTAGCGATAGAGTGCACCTTTGTGCTTCAGGTATAACTGTTCAAATGCTTTTGAATCGCCCTTGGCATAGCACAACATCAATTGCTCATCTGAGTGCTCATGGTTTGATAATTGCGCTATTGCTAATGCCACGGGAAATTCCTCATCATTGGGGTTAGCCCCACGAATTTACTTTTACTATTGTAATCTCTCATTGCGCGTATTGCTCTTGTCTCTCACTGGCTCGCCATGAAGCTTATCTTGGGGAGGAAAAGGTTTATCCGTACCATCGAATACCTTCTTAATCGGCACATAATTAGATTGCTCTATGGCCGCGGCGGTTTCCATTAATTGCACAAACTCATGGCGATATCCAAAAGGATCGTCCCCTAATGCCGAACGTGCTAACTGGCTTAACTTAGTATAATCAAATTGATGTAGATAATGGCTGCCATTCAGTAATTGCCCTAATCCTGCAACCGCTGCTGCAAATCTAAAATCATCACTCGCTTGTTCTAACAGCTTAACATTTTGGTCTAACCTGATGGGATAACTCAGTAACTGACTCTGTGTTTGCTCTGGCAACTTGTATCTCAGTTTAAGGAAAGCGATTTCTTCACGGCTGTATTTTTCTTGCCCCGTTTGAGCATCAACGCCATATCTGAGTTTATCATTCGCCATCTGCCCTGCTTCAACATATCTTAATTCATATAAGGCAGTCACTGTATGACCCGCGCCAATTTCGCCCGCATCCACCTTATCGTTGTTGAAATCCTCCCGTGCTAAAGCACGATTCTCATAACCAATCAAACGGTATTCCGAGACTAAGGCCGGATTAAACTCCACTTGCACTTTGACGTCTTTAGCAATAGTGAACAAGCTTGAACTTAACTCGTCCACCAGCACTTTTCGAGCTTCATTCAGAGTATCGATATAGGCATAGTTGCCATTGCCCTTATCCGCTAATTGCTCCATGAGTTGATCGTTGTAATTTCCCAAACCGAACCCTAAGGTTGTCAGGCCAATACCATGATCTTTTTCCTTCTCAATCAAGGCAATCAAATCATCAAAATCTGTCATACCAACGTTGAAATCACCATCCGTCGCGAGGATGACTCGATTAATACCATGGGGGATAAAATGCTTTTTCGCCAATTGATAGGCTTGTGTGATTCCTTGCCCACCATTGGTTGAACCACCTGCGCTCAATTGCTCTAACGCATAGGTTAAAGTTTGAGTGTCATTCCCCGACGCGCCATCGAGCACCACACCAGCAGCCCCAGCATAAACCACAATAGAAACTTTATCCTGAGCGCTTAATTGCGCCGTCAGCAACTTGAGTGCAGTTTGCAGTAAAGGCAATTTATCGGCAGATGCCATAGAACCTGACACATCGAGCAAAAAGACTAAGTTACTCGCGCCTAACTGAGATTTAGGTAAGTCATATCCTTTAAGACCAATCCGTAACAGCATCATGTCATCGTTATAAGGGGATGGAGCAAGCTCTGTCGTAACACTAAACGGCGCGGCATTTTTAGCAGGTAAGGGATAATCGTAGGAAAAATAATTGAGCATTTCCTCAACTCTGACAGTGCCTTTCTTAGGCAAGCGCCCTTCCCTCAGCATCCGCCTTAAGGTGGCATAACTGCCAGTATCAACATCGATGGAAAACGTCGATACTGGGATTTCTCCTGCCACCATGATGCCATTTTGTACCAGCGGCTCGAATTTATTTTGTGCTAACGGAATCGCGGCATAGTCTGACGGCATTGGAGCTATGTTCATTCCCATCACTGCACCATGGGTAGACATTTGCATCGGCGCCGCGACTCTGGCCATCTTAGTAACATCACGCATTTCAGCACGGCGCAGTGACACTTCTTTATGACTCTGTTCGGCTTGCAGCTCCGCTTGTCGTTGTTGAGCCTCAGAGCCTTTACCGCCACAGGCCGTTAAACTCAGCATGACTAAGAATAAAGCTGCGCTATTGCTCGCCGATATGCTGACGCTTCCCCAAGATAATAAGGAATGTGCAATGGTTTTCTGGGAGTATATTGTTTTCATGTTGAATGCCTTTGATGTTGACCTAAGGCTGTAAACGGCGCAAATGACTAAAAGGGTTAAAGTATCAAAATATTTTACAAACCACTCCTAAATGAGAATCAAACAGCCCCCAAGCACACTATTTATACAAAACAAAGTATTTTCAATCGTTTTTGCAATCAAGCTCACACTGCGTCTTGTATCAGGTCACTAAAATAGAAGCTTGTTACTCGCCTCGCTATGGGACCCACTCGTGTCACACTCAGCTCATTTGTTTTCCCTAAGAATCGCCCACGCACTCACAGAAGCTTGCGTGAAGGATAAGTATTCGTTTAAACGTTTTGGGCAAGATCTTCTTGCAGGTCTCACTGTCGGCATTATTGCCATACCGTTAGCAATGGCATTAGCCATTGCCAGTGGAGTTGCACCTCAATACGGTTTATACACTGCGATTGTCGGCGGTTTTATTATCGCCATATCTGGCGGCTCACGTTATAGCGTGTCAGGCCCGACAGCGGCATTCGTAGTATTGCTCTATCCGATAGCCCAACAGTTTGGTTTAGCAGGATTATTAATCGCGACTGTGATGTCCGGAATGATACTCGTCGGCATGGCAATACTGCGACTTGGCCGATTAATTTTGTATATCCCTGAATCAGTTACCTTAGGCTTTACCGCGGGGATAGGTGTCGTCATCGCTACCTTGCAGCTCAAAGATTTTTTCGGACTCGAGATAGCCCAGATGCCAGAGCAATATCTGGCTAAGTTGATGACATTAGCTCAAGCGCTACCCTCGGTGCATTTACCTAGCCTACTGGTAGCATCCGCGACCTTAGCGACTATGCTACTTTGGCCAAAGCTCAAAACACCCGTGCCAGCACACCTTCCGGCAATCATACTCGGCACTATGTTCGCCTTGGTTCTCAATGCCATGGGTGCAGATATAGAAACCATAGGAACCCGTTTTCACTATCAACTGAGTGATGGCACCACAGGCATGGGAATTCCTGCCGTATTACCCAGTTTCGAATGGCCTTGGCTGCAAGCTGGCGCGAATGGCCAAGCGTTTCAGTTTAATCTCGCGACCTTTCAAGCCTTATTACCTGCCGCCTTTGCCATTGCCATGTTAGGCGCAATTGAATCGCTACTTTGTGCAGTGGTGCTCGATGGCATGACAGGTAAACGTCACAGTGCCAACAGTGAATTACTAGGCCAAGGTATAGGTAATATCATCACGCCGTTTTTTGGTGGTATTCCGGCCACTGCAGCAATTGCCCGTAGCGCGGCAAACGTCAAAGCAGGCGCTCAGAGCCCGATAGCGGCGATGATCCACGCCATAGTAGTCTTAATTGGTTTAGTCGCCTTAGCGGGCGTATTAGCTTATTTGCCCATGTCAGCCATGGCAGCCCTGCTACTTGTTGTGGCTTGGAACATGAGTGAAGCCCACAAAGCGCTGCATTTAATTAAAACTGCGCCCACCAGCGATATCATGGTTTTTGTCAGTTGTTTTTCATTAACGGTTATTTTCGACATGGTGATAGCCATCAGTGTGGGAATTATCCTTGCTGCCTTACTGTTTATGAAAGAAATTGCCGAGATGACAAAGCTTTACGATATCAGCACCAACAAGCGTTATGTGGATCAAGAGCTACCTGCCGATTGGGCTGTCCTCAAAATTAACGGGCCGCTATTCTTCGCTGCTGCTGACCGCATTTTCTCCGAAATCGCGAGTCTCACCGAAGATAAACAAGTGATAGTGCTTTATCTCGATGGAGTATCTATTCTGGATGCGGGAGGATTAGCCGCACTGACGAAACTGATTGAAAAATGCAAAGCGAATAAAACTAAGCTCATTATCGCCGATCTGCAGTTCCAGCCCATCCGAACGCTGGCGAGAGCGAAGATCCAGCCAATTGAAGGTGTGTTGAAGTTTTACTCGACCCTACGTGAAGCAATGACAGAAGCGCCAGTCATCACTCAGCAAACAGAAATCACTACGGATAAGCAAATACTGTAAACCTTGCAACCCAATATCAGCAGCTTATGACTGCAAACTAATGCCAAAGGCCAACCTCAGTGTTGGTCTTTTTATTGCTCCATCACCTCACCTATTCATCGCCGCGAAAGACGTTTTTTCACACGCAAAAACGGGCAGAAATCGCTAGGATCATGGTATTATTCAGCGCCATGATGCTAGCTACCGATGACGGCTAGACAAGCATCAACTGTACCTAGACCTGAAACAAGGTCAAAATATAATTAAAATTAGTGAGTTAAGGAGTTATCATGCAAGCCCTTGTTGCTGTTGTTATGGGTTCTAAAAGTGATTGGCCCACGATGGAAGCCGCCGCTGAGATAATGGATAAACTGCAAGTGCCTTATCATGTTGAAGTGGTTTCCGCCCATAGAACGCCAGATAAACTCATGGAGTTTGCAGCCTCTGCCGCCGAACGTGGTTTTAAAATCATCATTGGTGGCGCTGGTGGTGCAGCGCACTTACCCGGTATGATAGCCTCTAAAACTCGCTTACCCGTATTAGGTGTACCAGTCCAAAGTAAAGCCCTATCCGGCATGGATAGCTTATTGTCCATCGTTCAAATGCCAAAAGGCATCGCCGTCGGCACCTTAGCCATAGGTACAGCGGGCGCATTCAATGCGGGATTATTGGCCTGCCAAATCCTTGCGAATAACGATGCAGAATTAGCGGCTCGTGTTGACGCTTTCAGAGAAGAACAGACCCGTGCGGTACTGGACAATCCAGACCCGAGGGAAGTCTAATGACCCAGACAAACACTAAACCTAAGGTTTGGGTATTAGGTAATGGTCAGCTGGGCGCCATGTTGACCCACGCTGGTGAGCCATTAGCGATTGAAGTTAACGCCGTCGATATCATGACGCCTACGGATGATATTCTGCCACTCGCGCCCCACGACATTATTACCGCCGAGCGCGAACAGTGGCCAGAGTCCACGCTGAGTTTACAACTCAGCTCACACCCCCATTTTGTTAATGGTCCGGTATTTAGCCGTTTAGCCGACCGTTTTAGCCAAAAAAGTCTACTCGACCAGCTCAGTGTTCCCACGGCGCCCTGGACCTTAGTTGACGATAACACCCAAGTCGATACCCTGTATCAGCACTATGGTCCTAGAGTCTTGATGAAACGCCGTACTGGGGGTTATGACGGTAAAGGTCAACATTGGCTAAAAGAAGCCGAAGCGGGTGATATTCCAAACGATTGGCGTAACCTTGCGATTGCTGAGCAAGCGATTAATTTTGATGAAGAAGTATCATTGGTTGGCGTGCGTACTCGCAAAGGCGAATGTGTGTTTTATCCGCTGACGCTGAACTTGCATCAGGACGGCATTTTAATGGCGTCGATTTCGCCACTGGCACGCTTAACCCCCTTACAAGCCCAAGCCGAAGCTATGCTCAGCGCCATTATGCACGAGCTTGAATACGTTGGCGTAATGGCGATGGAATGCTTCCGTGTTGGCAATGAGTTACTGGTGAATGAGCTGGCACCGCGAGTGCACAACTCTGGCCATTGGACCCAAGCCGGAACCCATATGGATCAATTCCAGCTGCATCTTAGAGCACTTTGCGGAATTGCGATCCCACAGCCACAAGTGAATTTTCAGTGTGTTATGGTCAACCTTATCGGTATCGATAATGACCCTCGCTGGTTAAGTTTGCCCAATGCTGAGTTGTACTGGTACAACAAAGAAGTTCGCCCGGGTCGTAAAGTCGGACATTTAAACCTATCAGTGCCAAATCAAACTGTGCTCAACCAGAGCATAGCCGCACTGCAAACTTGGATGCCAATCCAATACCAAGCACCATTAGCTTGGATATTGGCCGAATACGCAGAAAATTCGCGTTAATTCAGTATTTAGTACCAAAATCACTGATATGAAATTGTTCACAGTTTCATATCAGTTTATATTTCAATTTTCGTTATATACTTAACTGAACTCAGTGTGAATACGTTAGTGATGTATAGCATTCAATGATTACTAGCAATGACACAGATAAAGGAATAGTCGAGTGAAATTAAGGGATAATTTCAAACGTAAGACCATAGATCGCTTAGATTATCGCTATCATCTGCTACTGCTTATAGTGCCGATATGTCTATTCATCCTGCTGTTTATCTTTAATGCACCCACAGAAAATTGGACTATCCTGCCCTTACTGTTTGTTTGCATCATTTATATTTTTGCCTACAGCCTAATTTACTATTTGCATCAGGGTCGTTTAACTCGACTATGGCAGCATTTAGAGCAAGTCGTCACCATCAACGATGCCATCTATGAACTCGCCCATCTCTCGAGCCATTATAAAAATGAGCATGCCTTTCTGGACGCCTTACTCAATAAAGCCGTGTACGTGATTAATGGTGCCGAAATGGGCAGCATCATTAAAATCAACGAGGTGAATAATAAACTGTATTTTGAATCTGTCGTGGGGCTCGATTTAGCAAAACTCAGACAACTGGATTTTACCTTAGAGCAAACTTTTGAATATCGACTCACTGAAGGGAGATGCGACCAAGTGGTGGTCATCAATGATATGAAGAATATCAATGCGGCTAGCACCTTAACGGAAGATGATCAAAAAGTGTTACTCTCAGTGTCGAAGCAGCCGATACGCTCAACCCTGTCTAGCCCTATTCGTATTGATGGCAAACTGTATGCCATGCTCAATCTCGATAGCAGTAGCATTGGCGCCTTTAGCGATTACGACCGCAATCTTGTCTCTATCCTAACTCACGAAGCTAGCAATGCCATTGCGCTCTATCAGAAGTCACTGCAGATCACTAAACTCGCCAATTTTGATCCATTAACAGGACTTTATAATCGAAAGAATTTTGAAGATGAACTGCACCACTGGCAGCACAAACCTCACTTAGGCAGTTTTTTAATTATTATCGATATGGACAATCTCAAGTCCATTAATGATGCCTATGGGCACCAGATGGGTGATGTTGCCATCAAGCGAACAGCCACCGCCATGCTCACCTATTGGCAAAATAAAGGCATTATTTCCCGTTTTGGTGGCGATGAGTTTGTCGCTTTATGCCATGGGCCGTTAGCTCAAATTGAACAGGACTTAGATGATATGCGCAAAACCTTGAATCAAGGTTCAGAGCTTAGCCTAGGTTTTAGTTTTGGTATTGCCCCCTTCGAAGCCGATTGGTATCAATCCTTTAAGACTGCAGATCATGCTATGTATGAGCAAAAACGTGCGAAGAAAAAAGCCATTCAGGCATTAGAAACCTTCGCAGTGAAAGCGCAATAAATCAGTTGAAGTATGGTGCTGCAGCCGATGTCAAAAGGCTAATATCAACAATCAGTAAGCGTCGGAGTTGAATATCTGAGTTTAAGATTTGAGTTTACTATCTCGATTAGCTATCTCAATTAGCTAGCTCGATTAAATATCTAAATTGAACACCGACAGTCAGCCATTATCACTTAAGTGGCTGACAATGATATAAAAACGTAACCCTAACCAAAAAATAAACGCCACAGCCAAGATGAATCTAAATCTTCTTGGCAGGTTTTATATTGAGCCGCGTAGCGTTTCGACCTCGCATCCACCTTGTTCGCCACTTTCACTAACCACGCCTTAGATTTGTAACTACCACGGCGATAACCGCCCCAGCCCTCGTGATAATTAAGATACTGCGCCCACGCATCCCATTTAGATACGCCATTTATCTTATGGGTTTTGCTAATAAACCAGCCCATAAAATCCAAGGCATCATCGAAATCACTGCGGCTCGACCAACTGTTTCCCGTCTCACGCACATAATCATCCCACGTCATAGTCTTAGCCTGCGCGTAACCATAGGCATCGCTGGCACGGCCAATTGGAATAAAACCTAAAAAGTATTCCATCGGTGGCGCGGCGTTGTGCTTGAATGAACTCTCTTGATACATCATAGCTAACGGCACATGCACTGGCACACCCCATTTATCACGGACATCTTTAGCGGCATCGTACCAATCTCGGTGTTCTTGAAATATCTCACACAAATTTTCGGGAGACTTAGGCGGAGATGTCGCGCAACCTGACAAGATGCCGAGACTGGCGCAGAGTAAGATAGCGAAGGATTTATTCATTAATATCATGTTCTTTGGAGAGTTAGCTCGCGCCATAATGTCATAGACTCAGGCTGAGGCAAGCATAAAAAGCCTTTTTTGCGCTTAGAAGATCTCAGCGCTAGAGGCTAAATCAATATGACTTAATCGTATGTTGCTGGCTTACCACTTGAACTTAACAATTTGGCTATTTCGTTTCGGGACTCAGCTCAAACTGACACTCATGCTCTTCTTGCTGCCACACGCCGGGTTCCCAATACGCAGTGTCTTTACCCATATAGCGCTTATCGGTGTGAAATAACGCACCGATATGATAACGCTGATGACTTTCGACATTGAGCTTGAATACTTTGGGTGTCCGCGCGGCAAGCGTGACTGACAAACTTGGATCATCGATCAGCTCCGCAACGGTAAATTCATATTCGCCAGGCGCTAACTGATAATTAGGCTTAGAAACGACTGCCTGCCCGTTTAAATGGGTCACCACCACTCGATACCAGTGAGTACTGGCATCGGGCTGCAAATAACCAGACACAGTACCACAGCCCAGAGGATCTTCAGGTGACGCGGCGCAGCCAGATAACAAGGCACTGAACACAATCAAAGCTGCGCGGGCACGTAGGCCAGTGAAAGAGAATAACCCCTCTTTCACAGCTTCACTCCAAAGTAATCTTCCAGATAATCATCGAATGAAACTGCACTCTGCGCTGCCTCTAGTTCAGCTTGCTTGTTAAGCGAACTGGATGCTTCAGCTTGATACTGCGCTATGGTCTCACTCGACAAGGGATAATCGATAAAGTATTGGTAGTATTGCTGCGCTAACGTCATCACCCACTGACCATGATCTTGGCCCTTGTTGATCACGTTTTGTAGTACTTGTCCCGACAGGGTTAAATTCGGATCTTCAGCCGCTTTACGCCAATGGGCCAAAGCCACTTGATAATCCGTCCCCTCACCATCGAGCAATACTGCCAAAGGTTGCAAGCCATCAAACAACTCTTCTAACCAAGATTTAAGCGAACGTGAACCGTCTGCAGTTAATAACTCAAGCCCAGGTTTACGGCCTTCAAGCACCACAGCTTTAAGATTCGCGCTTAATCTCGCCTCTTCGCTCGCCTCAGACTTAGGCGACTGCGTTAATAAACAATAGAGTAGGAATAAATCGAGGAAACGTACTTGTGTCGACTCAATGCCAACTGGGCTAAATGGATTAACATCCAACGCTCTCACTTCAATGTATTCCACCCCCGCACGGGCCAAAGCTTCAGACGGTTTCTCGCCACTACGTGTGACCCGTTTCGCACGGATTGGCGAGTAGAACTCGTTTTCAATCTGCAATACATTGGCATTAAGTTGACGATACTCACCATCGACTTTAACGCCGATATTAGCAAAGTTTGCTGAAGGCATTTTAGTGGCAGCATTCACGCCAGCCAGATACTCAGGCAAAGAGTTATAGCTGATATTTAGATCTTCTTGCTCTTTGTTGGTGTAGCCTAAATCACTCATACGCAACGAAGTGGCATAGGGCAGATACAGAGTTCCGTGGCCCGTTTTTTCAAACTTGAGGTCGGTTTTTTGATCTTTAATAAAGGAGCTACATAACGCTGGCGAGGCACCAAATAAATAAGGTAGTACCCACACTAAACGGCGATAGTTACGGATCAAGCCGAAATAAGATTCTGAAATAAAATCATCGTAAGTTAACTCTTTATCACTTAACTCATACAGACTTTGCCATAATTCTTGCGATACCGAAAAGTTAAAGTGCACCCCAGAGATGATCTGCATCAGGGCGCCATAACGATAGGTTAACCCCTTACGATACAAGGTTTTCATCATGCCAGTATTCGATGAGCCATAGCGGGCAACGGGGATCTGTTGCTCATCTTTCACATAGCAAGGCATGCTCACGGGCCACAAACGCTGACCATTTAAGTGGCGCACGCTGAAGGCATGAGTCTCAGTTAACCCTGTGAGAAGTTGCTCAACATTGTGATTTACTGGCGTAATAAACTCGAGCAAGGCTTCACTGTAATCCGTCGTAATACGTGAATGCATTAACGCCGAGCCTAAGGCTTCGGGATGCGAGTCTGTAGCGAGATAACCAAACTCATCAATCCGCAACGCCTCACGTTCTATGCCACGTAACATACCCAAGAGTGCTGTGCGCCCATTGGCGTCCGAGAGATGTTGTACTAATTCATTGAATGACTTCAATTTGCGCTTCTCTAATTGGTGATTCGCTATCGCGACAAGGTTAACAGTCAGACCTTTATTTTGAGGCTTATCTTGCAAAATATGCCTCAAAATAAATCTAAACCTGTCTGTGGGGCAAGCCAAATTCACACCTTGTATGATTAAAAGCAGACGGTGACAGCTAATGCTGTCACCGTCTTTCGATGTAAATCCGGTAAATATAGGGCAAATAGTCGTTAACTAATACGCCTGTCTATCTACCTATATAAGGGCGAAATACTAATTTACAATACTAAAGTTTCAATTGGATAGCCCAATACCGCTAAATCCGCTTCAATTGTCGCTTTATCTCCCACCACCAGAATCACCATTTTATTGATATCTAGCTCGGAAGCCGCGAGGGCATTGAGTTCATCTTTTGTTACAGTATTAATGATCTTGTCCTGTTGAGTCGTAAAATCTTGACTCAATTGGTAACGTTGGATCATCCGCATAAAGCCCGCTTTTTGATACGGTGTTTCATAATCAAGAGCTTGCCCTTGAGAGACTGAATTACGCATAAAGGCAAGTTCAGCATCTGTCATGCCCTGCTGCTGATAAGCACTGATTTCTTTTACAAACTCAATGAGTGCTTTCGCCGTCACGTCACTGCGAACGTTACTTGATGCGACAAAATCGCCCACTTCAGCACCGCCAGTAAAACGAGTGCGAGCACCATAGGTATAACCTTTATCCTCACGTAAATTTAGGTTGATACGGCTATTGAATGCGCCGCCTAACGGATAATTCATCAGATAAGATTTAAAATAATCGCCTGTGGCATCGTAGGGTAATGCGCGCTTGGCAATATTGATTACCGATTGCGCCGCGCCAGGTTTATCAATCACATAAATTGTGCCGCCTTTTAATGCAGGGAGTGGCTTAAGTGGCGGTACCACAGCAGCTTCTCCTTTCCACTGGTTTAATCCCGCTAATTTAGGCAGCAATGCAGATTCAGATAAATTAGCAACAGTGACAATTTTAGCGTTGCCGCCTTGATACTGCTGGGCATAAAATGCTTTTACATCGGCTAACGTAAGCGCCGCGACAGAATCGAGCGTGCCGAGATCATTCACACCTAACGCATTGTCTTTACCGTATAACAAAGACGACAACGCCGTATCAGCCAGATAGCTAGGATCGGACTGCATATGCTGGATCTGTTGTAATTGCTGCTGTTTCACTCGCGCAAAGTCAGCTTCGCTAAACGCTGGCTGAAACAGCTTTTCTTCCATAATCGCCAGCGTCTCATCTAAATGTGCTGTCAGAGCCGATACTTTGATCGAACTTTGATATTCAGACGCACTAAAGTCGACACTACTACCTAGCATTTCTAAGGCTTGTGATAGTGCTTCACTGCTGCGCTTCTGGCTCGATTCATTAAGCATTTCCGCAGTCAGCGTTGCTAAGCCTGCTTTTTCGACGGGTATGAGTCTGTGGCCACCATTGAGATAAACAATTAACTCAACTGTTGGTGTTTCAGTACTTTGAGTGCCCATGACTTCGATGCCATTGGCTAAGGTTTTTGTCCAAATTTTAGGTACTTTGAGCATAGGTGCAACGCCAGATGCAGGCATCTTAGTCCGATCAAAACTTGAAACAAGTTCAGGCTTGGGCAAATCCCCCTCTACCGCAGAGTGTGCAATCGGCAACGTTGCAGGCGTGAAGTTATCCGCATGGGCAATAAGTGACGTCATTCCCTGCGGCACCACACTCATAACCACCATAGGTTTATCTTTAATGTATTGCTTAAACACACGCATCACATCGTCTTTGGTCACATTGGCATAACGATTCAGATCTGAGGCAATCATGTTCGGATTGCCCGACAGCGTTTGGTTCATCGCTAAGGTCGACACTTTGCCAGAAACACTCTGCAGGCTATAAATGGTATCAGCCTCAAACTGCACTTTGACTTTTTGCAGATCGTCATCAGTAACGCCACGTTGCTCAAACTCCTTAATCGAGTCGAGGACACGTTGCTCCAGATCCGCCAGTTTGCCGCCCTTTTCAGGATTGGCTAAAGCATAAATCGACATCTGACACGCAAGCTCTTGACAAGGATGACTCACATTAGCCTGCACGGCATAACCGTCCTTAACCAAGTTTTTATATAATAAGGATGTTTTACCACCACCTAAAATATTGGCTAACAGATCGAGCGCGGCCTCATCTGAATGTCTAGCGTATACGGTTGGAAAACCAATACGGATCAAAGGCAAGTGCACTTGATCTTCCATGGAGATGTAACGCGTCTTGTCTAAGTTAACCAGCGCCTTTTGCTCTAACGAGACTTCAGGGCCGCGGGGGATTTCACCAAAATATTTATTGACCCAGGCTAAGGTTTGCATTTCATCGAAATCGCCACCTATGGTCAAGGTCGCATTGTTAGGGCCATACCAACGTTGGAAAAAGTGTTTAACATCGTCAACCGTGGCGCGATTAAGATCGTCCGGCCAGCCAATTACAGGCCAAAAATAAGGATGACCGACAGGATACATAGCTTGGCTAAAACGCTCACTCATGCGGCCATAGGGCTGATTATCGATACGTTGTGCACGCTCGTTTTTGACGGTTTCGCGCTGCACTTCGAATTTTTCACTAGTGAGTGCGGGCAACAAAAAGCCCATACGGTCCGACTCAAGCCACAACATTTTTTCTAATTGATTGTTGGGTACTGTCTCAAAGTAATTGGTTCTGTCGGTATTGGTCGTGCCATTTAGGGTACCACCGGCTTCAGTAACCACTTCAAAATGCTGTTCATCGGCAACATGCTGCGAGCCTTGGAACATCATGTGTTCAAATAAATGCGCAAATCCCGAACGCCCAGCTAATTCACGGGCAGAGCCCACATGATAAGTGACGTCGACATGCACTAAGGGATCGGAATCATCTTGATGTAAAATAACCGTTAACCCATTGGCTAATTGGTACTTTTTGTAGGGGATCCCTACTTGCGAATCGGCCAATTGCACATTTTCGATAAGTTTAACGCCTGCGGGCAAGTTCACCGTAGTCGTTTCAGATGCACAACCCGCAAGTGCGGCAGAAATTGCAACCGCTAATATCCATTTCTTCAAAACATTCCCCTCATACATCAATGGGCCAAAAATACAGCTTCATAATCATAGTGCTGCGTTTAGTCATAGTGCGCTTAAATGATTAAGCATTGGGATTTATGACTCGCAAAATTGACACTAAGTTCCTATCTATACAGTAAATTCAGTCTAAACGGAAAAACACTCCCCGCCCTTGACCATTAAATGCATCCTAGCGCCATCATGCCATCCATTGCAGCACGGCAGCGGCAACAATTAAGTAACGAATTGTTTTACCGATTAAAATCATCACCAAAGAAGGTATTAGCGGTAGCCTCAACCAACCCGCCAATAAACAAAGAATATCGCCGATAATCGGTGCCCATGAGAGTAACAACGCCCACACGCCGTAGCGTTCAATCAAGGCGAGCCCCTTTGCGTGTTTACCTGTCGCTAACGCTTCTGGTGATTTTGCGAGGCGACCTAAGCAGCCTAAATAGAAACTGGTCATCGCGCCCAACGTGTTGCCAATGCTAGCCACCACGACCAGCGCAACCCAAGCCTCTGGAGTTTTGTTTAATAACGCCACGAGTAAGACTTCAGATCCCCCCGGTAACAAAGTCGCCGCTAAAAAAGCGCCGGAGAACATAATGCCTAACTCAGTCATAATGGCTTACTCAATGATAAATCTCTCTTTTTGTATTCAATGCGATAAGGTTTGCCATGGGTTAATTGAATGTTTCACTTAATCTTTTTACAACAAACTCACTTATCACAATAAGTTATAAGAAAAACGGTTTGTTATAACCCTAGCTCTGTCGATACAATGGTTAACTATGGCAGGCAATAACCATGCGCATGACTGAGAGCGCGTTAACATCACGCTCAACTCGTTAAATACGAATCCTATCATCGCAGGCCTATTGGCTCACTCTTAATTTATTTTTCTGGAATATGCATGATCCTTCAAACCATTAGCCGCATTCCGTTTTGGCAAAAAGTCTTAGCAGGCTTTATCTTAGGTGCGATCGTTGGCGTTATTTTAGGTGAAAGCGCCACAGTGCTAAAACCATTAGGTGATCTGTTCATTGGGGCCATTAAGATGTTGGTCGCGCCTTTGGTATTTTGTGCCATTGTCGTGAGTATCACATCGCTCAACTCGCAAACCAGTCTGAAACGCCTGAGCTTGAAAACTTTGGGTATGTTCATGCTGACAGGCACAATCGCCTCTCTGATAGGCTTAGCTGTGGGCTCAATGATCGACATGGGTGGCACCATGCAACTCACAACGACTGAAGTGCGCGAGCGTAATATTCCCGGTTTTGCACAAGTGCTGCTCGACATGATCCCAGTCAATCCTTTCGCCTCACTGGCTGAAGGCAAGGTACTGCAAATTATCGTGTTTGCCGCGTTAGTGGGTATCGCTATCAACAAAGTTGGCGAGAAGGCTGATCCGCTAAAACGCACCATAGAAGCAGGCGCAGAAGTCATGTTCCAACTGACTCGCATGGTCTTAAAACTAACCCCTATCGGTGTGTTTGGTTTAATGGCATGGGTTGTAGGTGAATATGGTTTATCAACCTTACTGCCTTTAGGTAAGTTTATCGGGGCTATCTACATTGCCGCCTTTATCCACATCATCTTCGTTTATGGCGGGTTAGTGAAGTTTGTTGGTGGTTTAAGCCCACTGCAATTTTTCCGTAAAGCTATGCCAGCGCAGTTAGTCGCATTTAGTACTTCCTCAAGTTTTGGTACTTTACCTGCGAGTACTCGCGCAGTCGAAACCATGGGCGTATCAAAGCGTTATAGTGCCTTTGTGATGCCATTAGGTGCGACCATGAACATGGACGGCTGTGGGGGTATTTACCCTGCGATAGCCGCTATCTTCATCGCTCAAATTTACAATATTCCGCTCGACACACTGGACTATGTGATGATCGCCGTGACTGCGACAGTGGCTTCTGTTGGTACCGCTGGCGTACCAGGAAGTGCGATGGTGATGTTAACTGTCACCTTAGGTGTGATTGGTCTGCCACTTGAAGGCATTGCCTTTATCGCCGCGATTGACCGTATTATCGATATGATCCGCACAGCAACTAACGTGACTGGCGATATGATGACTGCTGTTGTGATTGGTAAATCCGAAAATGAACTCGATGAAGTACAGTTCTATTCGAACGACAATCAAGACGTTACACCTGTGAGTTCGTAGCAATAACAATACTTGGTCGAAGCTACTGCGCTAAGCCATTAGTAACATTAGGTAAATTACGCAGATGATGTAAATGAAGAGACCGCTTCGGCGGTCTCTTTTATTATCCTGCAAACAGTCTTTGATCTATTGGCTTTAGAGACCACAATCGACTTCGACAGTCTCTATTAACTGCAAAATAGGTTACTCAACTAAGATCAAGCTGTTAGACTCTAAAACTACTCTAACTCACACTTTAGCAGGACAGACAATGACGAGACTCTTCCTTATCCCGCTGATCCTATGTTTGTTTTGGGCGTTATTTTTAAAAGCCAACAAACTCACGCTAAAACAAGGCCGGCGAGGTTTTATCTACATTATCGGTATAGGTGGCGGGCTGATTTTAATCCTTATGGCATTACTCTGGTTAACGGCTTAGGTTAATACCAAGGATTCATTTCCTAAATTAGTGACTTAACAAAAAGCCAACTCAATACTGAGTTGGCCTTAGTGATAAAACAGCGTTAACGACTAGAATAAATTCGAAGATAAACCCGCTAAATTTACCCACTCAGTCAAGCCCAATCAGTTAACCCACTCTGTCATCAACCCAGCACGGCAAGTAAAATCCCCGCAGCCACAGCAGAACCTAGCACTCCCGCCACATTGGGACCCATGGCGTGCATTAACAAGAAGTTGTGTTGGTTGGCCTCTAATCCAACTTTGTTCACGACTCGTGCTGCCATAGGTACAGCCGACACCCCTGCGGCACCAATCAACGGATTAATCTTACCACCCGACAACTTACACATCAGTTTTGCCATCAATACACCTGCAGCAGTACCAATGCCAAATGCTAAAGCTCCCAATACCAAAATTCCTAAGGTTTCCAGTCGCAGGAATTGATCGGCAGATAACTTAGAACCGACAGCTAGACCTAAGAAAATCGTAACGATATTGATAAGCTCGTTCTGCGCCGTTTTCGATAATCTATCCACCACGCCCGATTCGCGCATCAAGTTACCAAGACAAAACATACCCACTAACGGCGTGGCTGCAGGTAGGAAGAGAATCGTTAATCCCAGTACCATCAAAGGGAAAACGATCTTTTCCTTCTTACTGACTTCGCGCAGCTGCTCCATTTTAATTTCGCGCTCGGCTTGAGTTGTCAGTAAACGCATGATCGGCGGTTGAATAATAGGGACTAACGCCATGTAGGAATAGGCCGCGACCGCAATCGCCCCCAATAACTCAGGCGCCAGTTTGGAGGCGAGGAAAATCGCCGTCGGTCCATCAGCACCGCCAATAATCGCAATGGCCGCCGCATCCTTCATGGTGAACTCAAAGCCCGGCACTAAGTTCAGCGCGATTGCGCCAATCAGTGTCGCAAAAATCCCAAACTGCGCAGCCGCCCCTAATAACAGAGTTTTAGGATTCGCGATCAAGGCACTAAAGTCGGTCAGCGCGCCGACGCCCATAAAGATCAACAGTGGGAACACCCCAGTCTCAATCCCCACATGATAGGCGTAATACAGCATGCCACCTTCTTCGGTAAATCCCGCATGGGGAATGTTAGCCAGCACAGCACCAAAACCAATGGGCAACAATAGCAAAGGCTCAAATCCACGTACGATGGCGAGATACAAGAGCAAAGCGCCCACTGCCATCATTAACACTTGCCCGCCAGTAAAGTGAGCGATACCTGTCTCGGCCCAAAAAGCCATTAAACCTTCCATTATGACTCCTACGCCAAGGCCAGTAATTGAGAACCCACAGACACTGAGTCACCTTCTTTCACCCAAATCTTAGCGATAATGCCATCGCCCTGTGCACGAATTTCGGTTTCCATCTTCATCGCCTCAAGGATGATCACGACATCGCCTTCACACACTCTATCGCCTGGAGAAACATGCACTTTGAAGATGTTGCCCGACAAAGGCGCGCTCATTTCAAGCCTGATTTCACCATGGCTTGTTGCTGGCGTTGTACTATCAGTCACAGCTTGCATAGCATGAACACTTTGTCCCTGTGGCTGGATTTGCGAGATCTCACCGCCTACGGCGACTTCAACTATGTACTCTTGCCCTTCGACAGTTACCGTGTAAGTTTCAGGACCACGATCCGCAGCATTAGAAGCAGCAAGTACCGAAGTCAGCTCAGGCTTAGGCTCAAAGGCGCTCGGATCGTCACGATTCTTTAAGAACTGCAATCCTATTTGTGGGAAGAGTGCATAGGTCAGCACATCATCGTCATGCTCTGAAGATAGGCGAATGCCTTGTTCCTGTGCTTTATCAGCTAACTCAAGCCGTAATTTAGCCAGCTCTGGCGTTAATAAATCAGCAGGGCGACATGTAATGGCTTCGGCTCCTTGTAAGACTCTCGCTTGCAATGCGGCATTGACTGGCGCAGGTGTCGTGCCATATTCGCCCTTAAGCACGCCTTCAGTCTCTTTAGTCAGTGACTTATAACGCTCACCCATCAACACATTAATGACCGCCTGCGAGCCGACAATCTGCGATGTAGGTGTCACTAAGGGCAAAAAACCTAAGTCAGCACGCACGCGGGGAATTTCTTCCAAGACCAAGTCCATCTTATCGGCCGCGCCTTGTTCCTTAAGTTGGCTCTCCATATTGGTCAGCATGCCACCAGGCACTTGTGCACGTAAGATCCGCGAATCAATGCCTTTCAGCGCGCCTTCAAACTTAGCGTACTTCTTGCGTACTTCACGGAAATAAGCGGCAATCTCCTCAAGCAATACCATATCGTAACCAGTCGCACGCTCAGTATCTTCCACCATAGCGATAACGGTTTCAGTAGCAGTATGTCCATAGGTTTGGCTCATCGACGAAATTGCCGTATCGAGCACATCGATACCCGCTTCAATGGCTTTCTGGTAAGTGGCAGTGCTCAACCCTGTCGTCGCATGGCAGTGCATAGATAACACGAGTTGCGTCTGAGATTTGAGTCTGCTAATGAGCTCAAACGCTTCCATCGGTTTAAGTAAACCCGCCATATCTTTGATGCACAAAGAATCGCATCCCATATCTTCGAGACGTTTAGCCATATCCACCCAAGTCTCTATGGTATGCACTGGACTCGTGGTATACGAAATCGTCCCCTGCGCATGGCCGCCAACTTGGCGCACCGCTTTCACCGCAGTTTCGAGATTACGAACATCATTCATTGCATCGAAAATACGAAATACATCGACGCCATTAGTATGAGCACGCTCAACAAAACGCGTGACTAAATCATCGGCATAATGGCGATAACCTAATAAGTTTTGGCCACGCAGCAACATTTGCTGCGGCGTATCAGGCATTGCCTTTTTCAACTCACGAATTCTGTCCCAGGGATCTTCACCAAGATAACGAATACAGGCATCAAAAGTCGCCCCGCCCCAAGATTCCAACGACCAGAAACCAATCTTATCGAGTAACGGCGCTATAGGTAACATGTCATCAATGCGTAAGCGCGTCGCTAAAATGGATTGATGTGCGTCCCGCAATACGACATCAGTTAAAAATAATGGCTTAGCCACTGCTGTCGTAGAATTAGATACAAAAGTCATACTGCTCCCCATTACTTAATCTGTGAACGATACTGCTTTACCGCTAGTGAAATCGCAGCGACCAAACTTGGCTCTAAAGGTTTAGCATCAGATTGCGCTACCCTCTGCTGACTCTTAGCATGATTTTTAGCAAAACGTGCAGATGCAGCATCGACTGCACACCAACGCGCAACCAAATGAATCCCAAGGATTAGTACACTTAAAAATAAATAAACTAAGCCCATCCCCAAAAACATAATGCCAACGGCATCCAATAAAGATTGCGTTACATACTCCATAGCTCCCCTCCCCCTTACGCTCTAGATCCCTATCAACAGCGCGATTGCCCCAAAATCATCGCTATCGCATTACAAGTTCAAAATTCATCAAATGAACTGCTCACAAACTATGGTTCTTCCGTAAACAGACACATAGCAATCACCAATCAGAAAAAATCGAATAAAAAATCACATTTTAAAGCTAACTAATCACACAACAAGAAAACCAGCTGAACTCAACCTGCTACGAACATAACCAATTGATAACAAAAAAACCATATCAGTGTAAATTGGTCTTACCAATATTAAGTAAATCTACAGGCGACAAGTTATTAATCCTCATAAATCGAGCGATTAATTAAATATTCCATAATGAAACAAGCATAATGTTGGATTTAAGCTGAAGTGATGTCTTAGGCTAAAAAATGATTCCTAAATTGAAAACAACGAGCATAGGAATAAACCAAGTGAAAAAATATGCAAATTTAACAACCCAAGCTACTACCATCTGACTAAGTGGCAAAATAAAAAGGAATATTGTTCTAAAGACATTGTTTGAAGAAGAGGAATGGGTTCAATTCAGCAAATTAAATCATCGGTTTTGACAACTTAAATGCCCCCTAGATACCAACACAGAGAAGTGCCTAACAATACGATTGGTGTATGGAACAGCTATCTTAAAAGATAAGTAACAGTGCTACCTGAGGTAGACCTCAGGCGTCTAGTTATGCGCAGGATTAAGCAATAGGACGAGAACAAAATGAGAAATCCTAGGATCGACAAAGAATTCAGTAATTGAAATGGCTAGTGAGTTGGTGAGTTGGTGAGTTGGTGAGTTGGTGAGTTGGTGAGTAAAAATAGCGGAGAAACATGCAAGCTGAAAGAAAAACGGACTAATTTCTACAAATTGCAGACGCAAAAAAGCCAGCTTATTCAGCTGGCTTCGTTGCATCTCAATGAGATAATTAGGCGCTTGGCGATGACCTACTCTCACATGGGGAGACCCCACACTACCATCGGCGCGTTTGCGTTTCACTTCTGAGTTCGGGATGGGATCAGGTGGTTCCACAAGGCTATTGTCACCAAGCAAATTCTGTTTATTACCGTGTCCATCTCTGGCTCACGTTAATAATAATTCGGAAAGCTGATTTTCTTTGTTTGAGTTCAAACTTTATCAAGTATCTGTATTCTGTCTAAGGCTTCTTTGTAAAACCCATCTGGGTTGTATGGTTAAGCCTCTCGAGTCATTAGTACATGTTAGCTCAACGCCTCACAACGCTTACACACCATGCCTATCAACGTCCTAGTCTCGAACGGCTCTTTAGAGGAATTAAATTCCTAGGGATGACTCATCTTAGGGCTCGCTTCCCGCTTAGATGCTTTCAGCGGTTATCGATTCCGAACGTAGCTACCGGGCAATGCCATTGGCATGACAACCCGAACACCAGCGGTTCGTCCACTCCGGTCCTCTCGTACTAGGAGCAGCTCCCTTCAATCATCCAACGCCCACGGCAGATAGGGACCGAACTGTCTCACGACGTTCTGAACCCAGCTCGCGTACCACTTTAAATGGCGAACAGCCATACCCTTGGGACCGACTTCAGCCCCAGGATGTGATGAGCCGACATCGAGGTGCCAAACACCGCCGTCGATATGAACTCTTGGGCGGTATCAGCCTGTTATCCCCGGAGTACCTTTTATCCGTTGAGCGATGGCCCTTCCATTCAGAACCACCGGATCACTATGACCTACTTTCGTACCTGCTCGACGTGTATGTCTCGCAGTTAAGCTGGCTTATGCCATTGCACTAACCGTACGATGTCCGACCGTACTTAGCCAACCTTCGTGCTCCTCCGTTACTCTTTGGGAGGAGACCGCCCCAGTCAAACTACCCACCAGGCACTGTCCCTAATCCCGATAAGGGACCTAGGTTAGAACATCAAAACTACAAGGGTGGTATTTCAAGGACGACTCCATCATGACTAGCGTCACAACTTCAAAGTCTCCCACCTATCCTACACATGTAGGTTCAATGTTCAGTGCCAAGCTATAGTAAAGGTTCACGGGGTCTTTCCGTCTAGCCGCGGGTATACGGCATCTTCACCGCAATTTCAACTTCACTGAGTCTCGGCTGGAGACAGCGTGGCCATCATTACGCCATTCGTGCAGGTCGGAACTTACCCGACAAGGAATTTCGCTACCTTAGGACCGTTATAGTTACGGCCGCCGTTTACCGGGGCTTCGATCATGAGCTTCTCTTGCGATAACCCAATCAATTAACCTTCCGGCACCGGGCAGGCGTCACACCGTATACTTCCTCTTGCGAGTTTGCACAGTGCTGTGTTTTTGATAAACAGTTGCAGCCACCTGGTATCTGCGACTCCCGTCAGCTTAGAGAGCAAGTCTCATCACCAACAGGAGCGTACCTTCTCCCGAAGTTACGGTACCATTTTGCCTAGTTCCTTCAGCCGAGTTCTCTCAAGCGCCTTGGTATTCTCTACCCGACCACCTGTGTCGGTTTGGGGTACGATTCCCACTAACCTGAAGCTTAGAAGATTTTCCTGGAAGCATGGCATCAACTACTTCAGTCCCTTAGGACCTCGTCATCAGCTCTCAGTGTGTACATTAAAGTACGTGTCCCCGGATTTGCCTAAGAACACCACCTACCACCTTAAACGCGGACTACCAACGCCGCGCTAGCCTAGCCTTCTCCGTCTCTCCATCGCAGTTAGCGGAAGTACAGAAATATTAATCTGTTTCCCATCGATTACGCCTTTCGGCCTCACCTTAGGGGTCGACTCACCCTGCCCCGATTAACGTTGGACAGGAACCCTTGGTCTTTCGGCGAGGGGGTTTTTCACCCCCTTTATCGTTACTCATGTCAGCATTCGCACTTCTGATACCTCCAGCGTGGGTTACCCCTTCACCTTCAACGGCTTACAGAACGCTCCTCTACCGCGCACAGTAAACTGTGCACCCGTAGCTTCGGTGACTAGCTTAGCCCCGTTACATCTTCCGCGCAGGCCGACTCGACTAGTGAGCTATTACGCTTTCTTTAAATGATGGCTGCTTCTAAGCCAACATCCTAGCTGTCTAAGCCTTCCCACATCGTTTCCCACTTAGCTAGTACTTTGGGACCTTAGCTGACGGTCTGGGTTGTTTCCCTTTTGACGACGGACGTTAGCACCCGCCGTCTGTCTCCCGAGTAGTACTCATTGGTATTCGGAGTTTGCAAAGGGTTGGTAAGTCGGGATGACCCCCTAGCCTTAACAGTGCTCTACCCCCAATGGTATTCGCTCGAGGCGCTACCTAAATAGCTTTCGAGGAGAACCAGATATCTCCCGGTTTGATTGGCCTTTCACCCCCAGCCACAAGTCATCCGCTAATTTTTCAACATTAGTCGGTTCGGTCCTCCAGTTGATGTTACTCAACCTTCAACCTGCCCATGGCTAGATCACCGGGTTTCGGGTCTACACCTTGCAACTAAACGCGCAGTTAACACTCGGTTTCCCTACGGCTCCGCTATTCGCTTAACCTCGCTACAAAATGTAAGTCGCTGACCCATTATACAAAAGGTACGCAGTCACGGTCTCAAGAACCGCTCCCACTGCTTGTACGTATACGGTTTCAGGTTCTATTTCACTCCCCTCACAGGGGTTCTTTTCGCCTTTCCCTCACGGTACTGGTTCACTATCGGTCAGTCAGGAGTATTTAGCCTTGGAGGATGGTCCCCCCATATTCAAACAGGATGTCACGTGTCCCGCCTTACTCGTTTTCATCAATGGTTAGTTTTCATGTACGGGGCTATCACCCTGTGCCGCTGCGCTTTCCAACGCATTCCACTAACACCCCACTGACTTAAGGGCTAATCCCCGTTCGCTCGCCGCTACTAGGGGAATCTCGGTTGATTTCTTTTCCTAAGGGTACTTAGATGTTTCAGTTCCCCTCGTTCGCCTCGCAACACTATGTATTCATGTTGCGATAACAGCTTATGCTGCTGGGTTCCCCCATTCGGACATCGTTAGCTCAAATGCTTGTTACTAGCTCGCCAACGCTTTTCGCAAGTTACTACGTCCTTCATCGCCTCTGACTGCCAAGGCATCCACCGTATACGCTTAGTCGCTTAACCATACAACCCAAATGAGTTTCACTCACCTGCGCCGCATTGCGACCAGCTTGGTTTTACTTGTCTCACTTCTGACCAAAGAAGTGGACGCGCCTTAGACGTAAACTATTCAGCAAAGAATAATTTACTATTGAATATTCAAGACACTTAATAAAGTGTTTGAGAACTCATGTTCAATGCTTTCGCATTAAACGTTTTGTAATTAATCACATGACAGACTCATGTAATTAAATACTATCAGCTTTCCAAATTGTTAAAGAACAACATCTACCTGCAAGAGGGATGTTTCGCTCTGACTTCTCCTGAGAGAAGCTAAACAAGCAATCTGTGTGAACACTCAACAAACATTAAGTTAGTCGTATAGGTAAGGAGGTGATCCAGCCCCAGGTTCCCCTAGGGCTACCTTGTTACGACTTCACCCCAGTCATGAACCACAAAGTGGTGAGCGCCCCCCCGAAGGTTAAGCTACCCACTTCTTTTGCAGCCCACTCCCATGGTGTGACGGGCGGTGTGTACAAGGCCCGGGAACGTATTCACCGTGGCATTCTGATCCACGATTACTAGCGATTCCGACTTCATGGAGTCGAGTTGCAGACTCCAATCCGGACTACGACGAGCTTTGTGAGATTAGCTCCACCTCGCGGCTTTGCAACCCTCTGTACTCGCCATTGTAGCACGTGTGTAGCCCTACTCGTAAGGGCCATGATGACTTGACGTCGTCCCCACCTTCCTCCGGTTTATCACCGGCAGTCTCCCTAGAGTTCCCACCATTACGTGCTGGCAAATAAGGATAGGGGTTGCGCTCGTTGCGGGACTTAACCCAACATTTCACAACACGAGCTGACGACAGCCATGCAGCACCTGTCTCACGGTTCCCGAAGGCACTAAGCTATCTCTAGCGAATTCCGTGGATGTCAAGAGTAGGTAAGGTTCTTCGCGTTGCATCGAATTAAACCACATGCTCCACCGCTTGTGCGGGCCCCCGTCAATTCATTTGAGTTTTAACCTTGCGGCCGTACTCCCCAGGCGGTCTACTTAATGCGTTAGCTTGAGAGCCCAGTGTTCAAGACACCAAACTCCGAGTAGACATCGTTTACGGCGTGGACTACCAGGGTATCTAATCCTGTTTGCTCCCCACGCTTTCGTGCATGAGCGTCAGTCTTTGTCCAGGGGGCCGCCTTCGCCACCGGTATTCCTCCAGATCTCTACGCATTTCACCGCTACACCTGGAATTCTACCCCCCTCTACAAGACTCTAGTTCGCCAGTTCGAAATGCTATTCCTAGGTTGAGCCCAGGGCTTTCACATCTCGCTTAACAAACCGCCTGCGCACGCTTTACGCCCAGTAATTCCGATTAACGCTCGGACCCTCCGTATTACCGCGGCTGCTGGCACGGAGTTAGCCGGTCCTTCTTCTGTAGGTAACGTCACAGATATAACGTATTAAGTTACACCCTTTCCTCCCTACTGAAAGTGCTTTACAACCCGAAGGCCTTCTTCACACACGCGGCATGGCTGCATCAGGGTTTCCCCCATTGTGCAATATTCCCCACTGCTGCCTCCCGTAGGAGTCTGGGCCGTGTCTCAGTCCCAGTGTGGCTGATCATCCTCTCAGAACAGCTAGGGATCGTCGCCTTGGTGAGCCATTACCTCACCAACTAGCTAATCCCACCTAGGTTCATCCAATCGCGGAAGGCCCGAAGGTCCCCTCCTTTCCCCCGTAGGGCGTATGCGGTATTAGCAGTCGTTTCCAACTGTTATCCCCCTCGACTGGGCAGATCCCTAGGCATTACTCACCCGTCCGCCGCTCGCCACCTCAGAAGTAAACTCCCTTGTGCTGCCGCTCGACTTGCATGTGTTAGGCCTGCCGCCAGCGTTCAATCTGAGCCATGATCAAACTCTTCAATTAAAGTTTTGTTGCTTCCGTCTTGCGACTTCAGCGGCTCAATGAATTCTGATTTTTTTGTTTCTCGCTAAAAGAAACAAACTGTACATATTACTATGAACACTCATTGTTACATTGATTTAAATTTTTGACTGCCAACCCGAAGGTTAAGCAGTTTCGATTAACTCAACACCTGTGAGTGTCCACACAGATTTCTTGTTTTATCTTGTTAAAGAGCAACTCAATATTCGTAAGAGAACTTGAGTACCACACTGAGCGTTGAACGCTTCCAGTTGGCTAGGGCTGCGTATTCTACGCATTTCCCGTTTCGCGTCAAGGAGTTTTTGCAAACTTTCTTTTCGCTCATCAATCAGTAAACTCATCAATGAACCGTCACATCAGGCTGCTAAACGCTGTCTGCCGTGTCAGTGGATGCGCATTATAGGCAGTGAAACTGTTTGTGCAAGGGCTTTTTTAACAATCTGCGCCAAGCGAATAAATAACCACCAAACTGCAGAAATATACTGCAATACTGAGCAATATCGCTGTTTGGGTTGATAAGTCTGGCAGAAGAAATCGCCTATTGCTGGGTTTTTAATAGATTGAATGGGCATAAACAGAAGTTGATAGCTATTTTTCGTAATATCTATCAGCAAACCTCTAAAAGCGTTATGCCAGTGTGATGTCTTACTCTTGTTTGCACCTAGTTAATGATAAGCACTGATCAAAAGCACGAGCCCTAAGATTTATGCTCTTCTTGTTTCTCTTTTTCGATATTTGTAGCGCTTTGTGTTTGTGCTGCAGCTTGGGTTGAGTGATTGATCTCGACATTCGTCACCGTATCATCACCGACAATATGAGCGACTTTAAGTTTTCTCACCGTTCTGATAGTAATGATTGGGCCTGAAATCGCATATAAGTAAAAACCGACACATAAGATCAATGCAGGTTGAACTGACACCACCACAAATACACCGACGACCAGTAAGATCACGATAAAGTTAACCTTGCCACGCCAGTCAATTTCTTTAAAGGAGTGATAGCGGAAATTGCTGACCATCAGTAAACCGGTTGCCGCAGTCACAAGGGCTGCAATCCAACTGATATTTTTTCCATCGAGACTGTATTGATTACCAAGCCAAATGCTGCCAGCAATAACAGCGGCGGCGGCCGGACTTGCGAGTCCTTGAAAATAGCGCTTATCGGCAACGCCAACTTGTGTGTTAAACCGAGCGAGTCTTAATGCGGCACCAGCACAGTAAATAAATGCCGCTAGCCAGCCTATTTTACCTAAATCGGCTAGTGCCCAATTATAGGCAAGTAATGCTGGCGCCATCCCAAAGGACACCATATCTGCCATACTGTCGTACTCGGCCCCAAAATCACTTTGTGTATTGGTAAGCCTTGCAACTCGGCCATCAAGGCCATCACAGATCATGGCAATAAAAATGGCTATCGCAGCGGCTTCGAAGTTAGCGTTCATGGAGGCTATCACAGCATAGAAACCAGAAAATAATCCTGCTGTGGTAAAAAGATTGGGCAGTAAATAGATACCTTTATTCTTTACTGTTTGATTCGAAGAATTTTGCATACACTAATTACGCTAGTTCAGTGAAGAGAAGTTAGCTTTCAAGATAACATATTTTATTATCATGTCGATGAGAGACCAGTTAGGGATAATTTCGATGTTAAAAGTGAACATGTTCAGAACAATACTGTATCGATGGATCTGGCTCGGCCTTTTCATTGGCCCCGTTTCTGCGGGCGTTATCTATACTTGGGTCGACGAAAATGGGGTGACGCATTACAGCCAGCAAGCCCCACAACAAGAAAGCATCAAAACATCAAAACTCTACAGTGAGGATTTAGAGCAGGCGAAAGTCGGTTTTATCGCACCAGTAAAGAAAGCGGAAGTAACTTCTGAAGCCACTGAATTAGAAAAGTCAGCTGCGCTGATTAAAGAAAAAGACGCCAAACAGGCTAACTCCATTTGTGAGAGTGCAAAACACAATTTAGAAATACTCACTACGCATACTAAGCTTATCCGCCAAACTTCCGATTCGGGTGAATCTGTCGCTATGACTGAAGAAGATCGCCAAGCCTCGATTGCCCAGCAGCAGGAAAGAATCAAACTCTTCTGTGATAAGAAGTAGCCAAATTCACTATGCCACTACATTAATGAAGAACGATTAAGCTGATGCAATAAAAAAGGAGCCGAGTTAAAAACTAGGCTCCTTTCGTTTTAGTGCTTGAAGCGGAAGCGATACTGACTAAAACAGCTCTATCTCTTATTGCAAGATAGTTTATTTCAAGCTCGTTCATTCAAGAACGCTTATTTCAGTTCGCCTATTTAAACATATCCAACTTCAAGCTTGTGATTAACGTATCGCATTCAAACAACACACTAAGTTACTAGCTACTGGTCACAGGTTATTGCTCGAACACTAACTCGCCACCCGCACAACTGACCTTGATCGGTTTACCCGGTAACAAGTCACCACGCAGTAATTTCTGCGCCAGCGGGTTTTCGACTTCTTGCTGCAATGCCCGTTTCAACGGTCTTGCACCATACACAGGATCGAAACCAATTTCCGCAATCAGTGATAATGCGTCGTCGGTGATCTCCAATGTATAGTCCTTTTCAGCCAAACGTTGGCGTAAGGAAGCAATTTGTATCGAAGCAATACGCTTGATATTGGCAGCATCCAATGGATGGAACACCACAGATTCATCGATACGGTTTAAAAACTCGGGTCTGAAACTGTGAGTGACCACATTCATTACCGCCGCTTTCATCTCTGCATAGGTCACTTGACCAAATCCTTCTTGGATAATGTCGGAGCCTAAGTTCGAGGTCATGATGATCACTGTATTTCTAAAATCGACAGTACGACCTTGACCATCGGTTAAGCGTCCATCATCAAGCACTTGCAGTAAAATGTTAAACACATCGGGATGCGCTTTCTCGACTTCGTCGAGCAATATCACCGAATAAGGTTTACGACGAACGGCTTCCGTTAAGTAACCGCCCTCTTCATAACCTACGTATCCTGGAGGCGCCCCCACTAAACGCGATACTGAGTGTTTCTCCATAAACTCAGACATATCAATGCGCACTAAAGCCGATTCGGTATCAAATAAGAACCTCGCCAGTGATTTACACAGCTCAGTTTTACCTACACCCGTTGGGCCTAAGAACAGGAACGAACCAATCGGGCGATTTGGATCCGCCAGACCCGCGCGGCTACGACGAATCGCATTCGCGACCGCATCAACGGCTTCGTTTTGGCCGATCACTCGTTCATGCAGCGCCACTTCCATTTGCAGTAATTTTTCGCGCTCGCCTTCAAGCATTTTCGATACGGGTATTCCCGTCGCTTTCGACAATACTTCGGCGATTTCGAACTCAGTAACCTTGTTACGCAATAACGTCATGTCCTGCATTTCGGCTTGCGATGCCAAATCGAGCTGTTTTTCAAGTTCAGGAATACGACCGTATTGCAGCTCAGACATCCGAGTTAAATCACCCGCACGACGCGCCACTTCTAAGTCCATTCGAGCCTGTTCGAGATCGGCTTTTATGTGCTGAGTGCCCGCTAATGCGGCTTTTTCAGTACGCCAGATTTCGTTCAACTCTGAAGCTTTCGCTTCAACGTCACGTAATTCCTCTTGCAGATGGTCAAGCCTGCGACGACTCGCCTCATCATTTTCTTTGGCTAACGCTTGCTCCTCCAGTTTGAGCTGGATAGCACGACGTTCGAGCCTGTCGAGTGACTCAGGTTTTGAGTCCATCTGCATACGGATGCTCGATGCCGCTTCGTCGATCAAATCGATCGCTTTATCGGGTAACTTACGGTCCGACACATAACGGTGCGACATGGTCGCTGCCGCCACAATCGCCGGATCGGTAATTTCCACATGGTGATGCAGCTCGTAACGTTCTTTCAGTCCACGCAAAATAGCAATGGTGTCTTCAACGCTTGGCTCATCCACCAGCACTTTTTGGAAACGTCGTTCAAGCGCCGCATCTTTTTCAATATACTGACGATACTCATCGAGCGTGGTCGCACCCACACAGTGCAAGTCACCACGCGCTAACGCAGGTTTGAGCATGTTCCCCGCATCCATTGCGCCTTCACCTTTACCGGCGCCGACCATAGTATGCAGTTCGTCGATGAAGAGGATCACTTGACCTTCTTCCTGTGACAACTCATTAAGTACCGCTTTTAAACGTTCTTCGAACTCACCGCGATATTTAGCGCCCGCAATCAATGAGCCCATATCGAGGGATAAGACACGCTTATTTTTAATGCCTTCGGGGACTTCACCATTAACGATACGCTGGGCAAGTCCTTCAACAATCGCCGTTTTACCCACACCCGGTTCACCGATAAGGACGGGGTTGTTTTTACTGCGACGTTGTAACACTTGGATCGTACGGCGAATTTCATCGTCACGGCCGATAACAGGATCTAACTTGCCTTGTTCGGCTCGCTCGGTGAGATCGATAGTAAACTTCTTCAACGCTTGGCGTTGATCTTCAGCGTTCGGATCATCCACTTTTTGGCCGCCACGCATTTGTTCAATGGTTTGCTCCATCAACTCTTTGGTCGCGCCTGCTTTTTTCAACGCTTGCGCGAGGGCATCGGCACCTTCTAACGCAGCTAATACAAATAATTCGCTAGAGATATATTTATCTTTACGCTTTTGCGCCAATTTATCGCACAGATTTAATAAACGGATTAAACCTTGGGATAATTGTACATCGCCGCCAGTACCTTCAACTTGAGGTAAGCGTTCCAGCTCTTGACTCAAGAGCGATCGCAGCGCACTCACTCGAATGCCAGCTTGGGTCAATAAGGGATGGATTGAACCTGAATCTTGGTTCAACAATGCCATCATCAAATGCAGCGGTTCAATAAACTGATGATCACGCCCAAGTGCGAGTGACTGGGCATCAGAGATGGCAAGCTGAAATTTATTGGTCATACGATCGAGTCGCATACAGCCTCCTAACACTCATATAGTAGAGATATGCCAATCCACAAGACATCTTGCCAATTTAGTGGCTTTAAAATCAGTACCGCTAATGGAGAGATCTAAATAGGATTGGTATTACATTTCGTTAGTTAAAAGATGGGGGCTATTTAGCCAAATTCAAGCGAATAACGCGCAAATAAATACAAACTGTAGGGGAATTAGCTTAAGACTTAAGCCAGATCAATGAAGCCATGCGTCCCGTTACCTTATCGCGACGATAAGAGAAGTAATCCGTGTCGCTGACTGTGCAGATATCTGCGCTATAAATATGGTTTATCCCGAGTAAACTCAAGCGTAATTTAGCCAAGCCAATAATATCGGCAAGATACTTGTTACCACTTGGAATAAAACACGCTGCCGACTGCGGATGTAAAGTACAAAAGGCTTGCTGTACTTCAACACCGACTTCAAATTTTTGTGGACCAATAGCCGGGCCGAGGTAGGCAATCAACTCATCCATAGGTGAACTAAACTGCGCCGCGGTGGCCTCAATCACGCCATCACATAAACCACGCCAACCGGCATGGGCTGCAGCCACTTCGGTTCCCGCTTGATTACACAACAACACAGGTAAACAATCGGCAGTCATTATAGCGCAAACTAGGCTCGCGGTTCGGCTGTAACAGGCATCGGCAATCGGTGTATCCACAGCAGGAGCTAAGCTCAGCCCGTCTAAATTAAGCACATGAGTACCATGCACTTGCTCGAGCCAGACAGGCTCAGCGGTTAACGCTAATTGTTTGCAGAGTAATTCACGATTAGCCATCACCAGCTCAGGCGCATCACCGACGTGCAGTCCAAGATTCAAACTGTCATAGGGATGCACGCTCACACCGCCATGACGATTTGTCATAGCGATGCCAACATTAGCGGGAACAGGCCAATCGTGATAAAACACTTACAAATACTCGATCGGATGCTCGACGGTGTCTTGACGCAGTGCTTTCGTCAAAATCACCATGTCTTCAGGAATTGGCGCGTGCCAGCTCATGATTTCACAACTCACAGGGTGCGCTAATTCAAGACGCACAGCGTGCAGAGCTTGGCGCTTGAAGTTTTTCAGAATATCAAAAAACTCTGGGCTGGCCCATTTCGGCGGTTTTGGACGACCACCATACACAGGATCGCCCACTAATACGTGACCTATGTATTCCATGTGCACACGAATTTGGTGAGTACGACCAGATTCAAGGCGCAATCTTAGACGAGTGTGATTACGGAATTTTTCCGCCACACGATAATGCGTCACAGCTGGTTTACCTGAGTGATGCACCGCCATATGAGTACGTTTCGTTGGATGACGACCAATCGGCTCATCAACAGTACCGCCACCTGTCATAGTCCCCATCACAATCGCTTCGTATTCACGAGTGATTTCACGGGCCTGCAAGGCGGCAACTAAATGGGTTTGCGCTTCAACGGTTTTGGCTACAACCATTAAACCTGTAGTATCCTTGTCCAGACGGTGCACAATACCAGCACGTGGTACATGCTCAATATCGGGACAATGGTGCAATAGTGCATTCATCAAAGTGCCATCGGCATTGCCTGCACCAGGGTGAACCACGAGTCCCGCTTGCTTGTTGATCACAATAATGTCGTCATCTTCATAGACGATATCCAGATCAATGGCCTGTGCCGCTGCGTGAACTTCTTCTTCAAGAGTGGCATCTATGAGTATCTGTTGCAGCTCATAAACTTTCTCTCGGGGCTTATTAACGACAACGCCGTCAACATAAACTGCATCAGATAGGATCCATTCCTTGATGCGCGTGCGCGAGTAATCTGGGAACAACTCTGCTAGGGCCTGATCTAATCTCAGTCCAGTTTGTGTTGCCGAAATCTCGCTTTTTAGATTAATCTCTTGTGTCATAGGAACCGTATCCCCATTTAGGGGTCAAAAAATGTGTGCTATCTGTTACAATCGGATGTTTTCTATTTTATAGTGAAATGGAAAAATTCTTAACTACAACTTAAAAAGAATTGAATTCAAGTATGTATAAATTTTCCAAAGGCGTTACCTTAGTCCTATTTTCACTAGCGTTATCAGCCTGTAGCAGCAGCCCTGATGATAACGATATTGCCGCCAAAACGTCACCTGATGTACTTTATACTCAGGCAAGAACCTCTATGGAGCTTGGCAATTACTCTAAAGCTGTCCGTTCTTTGGAAGCGTTAGACTCACGCTTCCCCTTCGGACCTCACAAAACTCAAGTCCAGTTAGACCTGATATATGCTTACTATAAAATGGACGATGTCGCTTCTGGTATTGCGAACATAGACAGATTTATCCGTCTTAATCCAACTCATCCAGATGTAGACTATGTGTTCTATATGCGCGGTTTAGTGAACATGCAAGCCGACAATTACATGTTCCACGACATGCTTAATATCGACCGAACCGACCGTGACCCTAAAAATGCTCAAGATGCTTTCAAAGATTTTGATCGTCTTATCAAAACCTACCCTAACAGCAAATATGCCGCTGATGCGCAAAAACGCATGTTAGCGTTGAAGAATCGCTTAGCAAAATATTCAATTCAAGTTGCCGAGTATTATCTCAAGATGAATGCATGGAGCGCCGCAGCAATCCGAGCACAATCTGTAATGGAAACATACCCTGGCACCCCTTCAAATGAACGGGCATTAGAGATAATGATAGAAGCTTATGGCGAATTAGGTCAGAGCAAGCTGAAGCAAAACGTGCTCATGGTAATGCAAGCTAACTTCCCAAACAATGAAATCTTATCAAACTAACCGAGAATGCCCCTTTAATAGGGGCATTTTTTTGCTTGGTGACCCTAGATAAGCCATAAATAGATAACGCTAAGTTCTCAGTGTGGATAGTGGTTTGGCTATTTTTACATCCTCAATACCAGCACAAATGACACTTTCGTGTAAATCTTATCCAACTGAGTCACTTTTTCCGTTATTTAGTAAAAATCTATTGACTCAAAACCCGAAAAGCCTTTAAATTGCGCCCGTCGCCCGAATAGCTCAGTCGGTAGAGCAGAGGATTGAAAATCCTCGTGTCCCTGGTTCGATTCCGGGTTCGGGCACCATCTTTAAATGGGTTGCGATAGCGACTTATGTTAGAGAACTGCTATAGGTACAGTGCAGGTGTGGTGGAATTGGTAGACACGCCAGCTTCAGGTGCTGGTGCTCGCAAGGGCGCGGAGGTTCAAGTCCTCTCACCTGTACCAAATTGCAGTTCAAAAGTTAAGATTCACAGTGTTAAGATTGTCAATTCGATGAAATATCGAATAGCCATGCAGATGTGGTGGAATTGGTAGACACGCCAGCTTCAGGTGCTGGTGCTCGCAAGGGCGTGGAGGTTCAAGTCCTCTCATCTGTACCAACATTTAAACCTCGCCAAGCGAGGTTTTTTTGTATCTAAAGCAAAATAAATTTTCTGTAACTCTCCCCTCTTTCCTCAGATTTGCTATACCTATTGTTACAGACTCATCATAGGGATAGATAGAGTTCTGCCTAAAGGACTCTTTAGTTCACTGAGGCTATCCATATGAACGGTCTACAAATAAAACAAAAAATGTTTATCGGCATTCTGGTTCCCCTTGTAATGCTAATGACGATTGGTTTTCTCGCCATTAATATGATGGGTAAAATTGAATCGGGTGTTGAACGTATCTATGGCGATAGAGTTGTGCCACTAGACGATTTAAAAGTGATTGCAGATAAGTACGCGGTCGATGTTATCGATGCGGTCAATAAGGCGAACGCGGGTGGTTTCACCGCCTCTCAAGCAGCTGAAGCGCTAGACAGTGCCAAATCTACCATTACCCAGCATTGGCAAAAATACTTAGCCACTGAACTTACCTCAGAAGAATCCCGACTCGTAAAACAAGCCGAAGTGCTGTTCTCACCCGCGAATCAACAGATTGACACTCTGGTCTCACGCTTAAGAGGATTAAATGGTGATGTATCAAGCCAATTATCGGCCAATATCCTGCCGCTTTACCAAGTAATAGACCCCATCAGTAACCAAATATCTGAACTGATTGCACTGCAAATTCGCGTGGCAGGCGAAGAAAAAGATCGTGTGAATGCCATTTACCAATCTTCAATCACTATTTTTGTAGCATTAGCCTGTGCCGCCATGATTATCAGTATTGTGATTGGGCTCTGGGTCAATCGCAGCGTGATGAATCCTATTAATGACATTCTCAGTAAACTGAAGCTGATCCATCAAGACTCTGATCTTACCGTCAAATTCACTACTTTTAATCACGATGAGCTAGGACAAATATCCACTAGCCTCACCCAAGTTATTGAACACTTGCGGGGCATTCTTCATTCGATTGCCGAAGCGGCAAACACCGTTAATAGTTCAGCAAATGAGTTAAGTAGCTTCACGCAGGCAACCAATAAACGTATGCAACAGCAGCAAGCCGAAACGGAGCAAACAGCAACGGCCATGAATGAGATGACGGCAACGGTCGCAGAAGTCGCCCAAAGCGCATCTGCGGCGGCAGATTCAGCCAAAGATGCCGATACCTATGCAGCCAATGGTAATAATATTGTGATGCAATCGATTAGCAGTATGTCGCAATTATCTGATCAAATTCAAAAAACGGCACAAGTCATTGGATTTCTGTCTAATGAAAGCCAAAATATCGGCCGTGTACTCGATGTGATAAAAAGCATTGCCGAGCAAACCAATCTATTGGCATTAAATGCCGCCATTGAAGCGGCCCGTGCGGGAGAACAAGGCCGCGGCTTTGCAGTCGTTGCGGATGAAGTGCGGACCCTTGCGCAGCGCACCCAAAAGTCTACCCAAGAAATTGAGGCCATGATTGCCACACTACAACAAGGCGTTAAAGAAGCAGTTAACGCTATGGAAATTGGTATAAATCAAGTAGATGATGCTAATGATAAAGCCAATCAAGCAGGCCAAGCATTGAAAGAAATCGTCTCCTCAGTAGACAGCATCACAGAACTTAATACTCATATTGCGACCGCTGCCGAAGAACAAAGTAGCGTTGCCGAAAGCATTAATCGCAGTATTATTGCCATCAGCGATATTGCCGAACATTCCACCGCATCGGCGGCTGAATTAAGTGAATCTGTGGTTAATTTAACTAGACTCGCCAACAGCATGCGCAATCAAGTGAGTGCATTTAAACTCTAAGCCAAAAAACCACACTATGACTGCAATAAGCTTTGCTGTTGCAGTCAACCTCCTTTACACCATCTGTAATACATTGAAATCATATATTTATTTACCATCATCCTATCTCGTACCCGCTTTGATAAAGCACTTCAAATGACCTTAATCACGCTTATCGGTAGCACGAATTGCGATCATCACTATTGATCCAAATCAAATAGATCTTTAAACTTATTTAACATTCATAATATTTGCACGTTAAGGATTTTTTATGTTGGACAGCCGTACAATCCAAGTTATCAAGAGCACTATCCCCTTACTCGAATCCGCAGGCCCTGCACTGACGACCCATTTTTATGAACGTATGTTCAAACATAATCCTGAACTAAAAGATGTATTTAACTTGGCACACCAGCATTCTGGTGGCCAGCCTGTTGCCCTGTTCAACGCCGTCGCGGCTTATGCTAAAAATATTGAAAACTTAGCGGTGCTAAGTTCGACTGTCGAGCGCATTGCCCAAAAACATACAGGCTTTCTGATCAAGCCTGAGCAATATGCGATCGTCGGCAGCCACTTATTGGCCACCCTTAAAGAGTTAGGTGGTGATGCAGTAACAGAAGAAGTATTAGAAGCTTGGGCGCAGGCCTATGGATTTTTAGCAGATATCTTTATTCAACGAGAAGCTCAAATTTATCAGGCACATGCAGAACAAGATGGCGGTTGGTTGGGTGAGCGTCAGTTTATCATTAGCGCGAAAAAGACTGAGTCCACAGTCATTACCTCCTTCATATTGACGCCCGAAGATGGTAAGCCAGTTAAAGATTTCATTCCTGGTCAGTATTTAAGTTTAAAACTAAAACATCCCAATTTAGCATATGAAGAAATCCGCCAATATTCCCTATCCGATGCACCGAATGGCAACAGCTACCGCATCAGTGTGAAACGTGAATTAGGTGGCCAAGTGTCTAATCTGCTACACGATACCATGCATATCGGTGACAAAATTGCAGTTATGCCGCCGGCGGGAGATTTTATCTCAGAAGTTGGGGCGGACATCCCCGTAGTGCTCATTTCGGCAGGAGTGGGTCAAACACCGATGAAAAGCATGTTGAATCAATTGATCAAGTTGCAACATCCAAGTGCTATTACTTGGCTACATGCCTGTGAGCAAGGTGATGTACATGGTTTCAAACAGGCTATTCACACCAAGCGCCAGCAACATCATAATCTGAAGAGCCATGTTTGGTATCGCAAGCCGAGTTCAACCGATGTGGTAGGTACAGATTATGATTTCGAAGGACAAATGGAATTAAGCAAAGTCGCAGATCAACTGCTTCCCCATGCACGTTACTATTTCTGCGGACCTATTGGATTCATGTCAGCCATCAAGCAACAATTACTCGCTCTGGGTGTATCAGCTGAAAACATGCACTATGAAGTATTCGGCCCCCACGCCGATCTCTAATCCCATGTCACGGGCTTGGGACACTTGACTCTCAAGTCCATTTTTATATTTAGAATCCGCAGAATAATGGCTCATAAATTGAAGTGCCTATGTCTCTAAGCTACCGGTTTACAGCGGATAGAAGCCACTTCTGCGGCAGTCAGCACACGACTTTCGCCCGACGCCAGAGCTTCATCCAACACAATATCACCTATTGATAATCTATGTAGACCAACAACTGGGTTTCGAAAGCGGCCAAACATCCGCTTAATTTGATGGTACTTACCTTCCTTTAAAGTCACTTCAGCAACATGATCAGCAAGGATCACCAATTTAGCGGGCTGAGTCATTATATCTTCAAAGCTGAAATACATACCTTCGGCAAATGCGGCGATATATTCTTCAGTTAATGGATTAGCTAAGGTGACGCGATACACTTTATCGACCTTATGCGTCGGTGACATTAGTGCATCAGACCAGCGGCTGTCATTGGTCAGTAATAATAAACCCGAAGAATTTAAATCTAGTCTACCCGCGATATGTAACTCATCACGGGCTTCGCAATCGAGCAAATCAATCACAGTTTTATGCTGAGTATCTTTAGTCGCGCTCACCACGCCAATCGGCTTATGCAACATCAAATAAACCGGCGTGTTGGCTTGTAATATTTGCCCATCGAGTTGGATGTGAGAAAACTCATCCACTTGCCTATCCATGTCCTTCACGATCAATCCATCGACACGAACTCGGCCCAAGAGTAACAATTCACGCACCGCTTTACGGTGAGTGTGTAACTGGGTACAAAGATAACGATCGAGTCGGCCGCGCTTAGACTGCATAACACCACAAATGACGAAATATGAATGGGATAGCCATTCTAGCAGGATGCGAGTTCAGGTCATAGCGAGCCAATACTGTAAGCATCACAGAGGTTATTTAGAGCAAAATTAGATCAAACTAGGCAAAATTTGTTAAGCTAGGCGTTCAATTCATCTTATTGTGAGTGGTTACCGCATCAAAAACTTATCTGCAAGTCCCGTTATGATACGTTCGAACCTGCTATTTTTAGTCTTGTTTTTAGTGATACTCGCGAGCTCATTCTTCACTCAAGCGAGCGATGCAGAAAATCCCCCTGAAGCGCCTCAACCTTTCGCCATCCATGATAAACCGCTGATAGAGCGCTACGTCTTCGATGAACTCAAATCCCTCAGATACGATCAACAGGATCTTGAGCGGCGCCTCACCATAGATATCACAGATCGCGAACTGGCCGTTGCCGACAAGTCGATGAATTACGCCAATGTCACTGTCACTTACTTCTTTTATATGATCGCCGGCGTCGCCTCTTTAGTCGCCTTTATCGGCTGGCAATCCCTGCGGGAAATCAAGACACATACCGCCAAACTGGCCGCGAATCAGCTGCAGAGTATTGCCGAACAATACGAAGAAAAGTTCAAATTACTCGAGCAAGAACTCAAACATAAGAGTCGTACTATCACAGACAATAATCGTGAAATAGAAGTGATTAATGAAATTCATAATCTGTGGCTACGCGCCCAAAGTGCCCAGACACCCGAACAAAAAATTGAAGTCTACGATGAAATCCTCACGATTCGACCAGGAGACTTGGAAGCACTGACCTACAAGGCCGATGCAGCAATGGAAATGCGCGAATTTAATTGGGCACAAAGCCTATGTAATCGTGTTTTGGAGGTTGACCCGACTAACGCCCATGCTTTTTATCAAAGAGCCTGCGCCTTTGCGTGTTTAGGTGTTGAAGATAGAGCAATTTCTGATTTGGAACGCGCCATCCATAACAGCGCATCCTTCAAAGAGCTAGCGTTGGATGAAGCTGATTTCTCACAACTTAAAGGGCATCCTCGTTTCGAAACCTTATTGGCCTATCACGAACCTGATAAGCCCTAAGCTCCGAGGTTTAAGCCCAGAACGAATGCTTAATATATAGCGTTAGCGTTCAGTGACGTTTTATCCCACAGATAAAACGCCTCAAGCAAACAACTTAAGTGCACTACTAGGCTATCGCCGCAACTTTAATTGCCTCAATCTTATATGCACAGCGGCGAGCACCTTCGATGATATGCTCTTCGCGGCTCACTAAGGCGATATCAGCGAATAACTGCTGGAAAAGTTGCAACTCAGAGCGGCAAAAGTTCAAACACTTAGTCGCTGCGGCGCAGATAGGACAATGATTTTCTAGTAAAAAATACACGCCATCGATGTATTCCATGGTCGCCATATAACCTTCGTTCGAGCGTAATTTCGCAAGTATGGCCAAACGTGTCGGAATATCAGTAGCACCTTCCATTGCCGCACGATATTGGACTAACGCACTTTGCTCCCTGTGACCGATAAGCTTATCCAAGCCTTGGTCGCCAAAGATCATTTTTACCGAGTCAATCAGTTGTACCGTCAATTCCTCATGGCGATCGGCAAAGTGAGTACGGCTTTGTTCAGTCAATCCCCAGTAACGTGTTGGGCGACCACGACCTTCAACTCGATCCTCAATATCCACATCACCCATATCTTCCAAAGCCTGAAGATGTTGACGTACCCCCATAGTTGTTAACGCCAATTCCTCCGCTAAGGTTTTTGCGGTAAGCGGGCCATGCAACTTGAGTAATTGAATAATCTTATCAGTAGTTTTCATTGAGTCTCCCCGATTTCAGCCGAAGTATTATCTCCCAATCTCCGCAGCTTTAACAGATTAAATAAACTTTTTTATTTACTTTATCCTTTACAAGATTAAGTAAAGCAATTACCTTACAAATAATTTATAAACAAATAGGTTTACTTAATGAAGTTACTCATCATCAGCACCAGCCAAAGACCCGATTCACAAAGTGCTAAAGTCGGTCGTTATATCGCGGAAAGCAGTTTCTCATCTCCCCACAACATGGGTTACGACACGATACATCACTTAGAACTATGCCTGTTTAATCTGCCCTTTTGGGACGGAGAAGAAGACAACAAAGGTGAACACTGGCCCGAAATAGAGCACAGAGTCGATGAAGCCGATGCGCTAGTGCTAATCACCCCGGAATGGGGCGGCATGGCATCACCATTACTGAAGAACTTTTTGTTGATGTGTACTCGTGAAGAAACCGCCCATAAACCCGCCTTATTAGTCTCAATATCGGACGGTATTAGCGGTACCTATCCTATCGTTGAAGTAAAGATGAATGCCCTTAAAAACAATAAATTAGTGCCCATACCCGATCACTTAATCATCCGCAATGTCAGCCATGTACTCAATGCAATCCCTGAGAGTGTCCGCGATATCGCGCTTAGGGAAAGAGTGCAATACAGCTTATATATGCTGCATCAATACGCCCAAGCATTAGCCCCCATTCGTGAACAACATGCCAATCAAGCGTACCCAAAACAGCAGGAATACTGTTACGGTATGTAAGCGGCTTGAGATTTTAACCACCAGCAACAGACTAAAATCATTACAAGGAACGCATTATGATTCATTTAGAGCATATCAATTTAGTGGTAGACGACATCCCCGCAGCACTGCGCTTTTATCAAGCGGCTTTTCCCCATTGGCGTGTTCGCGGTGGTGATAAAGGCACTTGGTACGGCAAACCGCGTAATTGGATTCATTTTGGCGATGATTATCAATACATTGCTTTTAGTGACAATGGTGAAGGTGAAAACCGCGATTTGGCTGGTCATCAAATTGGACTGGCGCATTTTGCCTTTGTGACCGACAACTTAGATGCTGTGATAGCAAGACTGACCCAAGCAGGTTTTCCTATTGCCAAAGATGGCATGGAAGATCCCTATCGACGCAATATTTACTTCTTCGATGCCCATGGCTTTGAAGTGGAATTTGTGGAGTATTTAACTGATATTCCAAAGGAACGAAATCGCTATTAGTGCCATTTGCTATTAGCGTAAATCGGTTATTAGCGAGAAGTTGCCAGCAGCTGCTAACCGCGCGAATTGGACTGAGTGTTAGGTGCTAGGTGCTAGGTGCTAGACACTATTCGCTTCGCTCGGATTGTTGCTGCGCCACTATGGCCGAATCCTTATGGGCATAAAAGTGGAGTCTAAACTGAGTATCTTCAGTCAGTAGCTCCACTTTATGCCAATATTCAGGATGTGATATGGCGGTTTCACCTGCGCGAATAATAACTTCTTTATCTAATTCGCCCCTGCTACCCGTATAGCCATAAAACTTTAAGCTGCCCGTTAACACTTGGATCTGCCCATACACGCCAGCCTTAGTATTGTGCATGTGCAGCAACATTTTAGGGACGTTGTCATGGTTGAAAACCGGCGTTGATTTGTAATTTACAAAATCTTTGGGGACTAAGGCCATGATGTTTTGCACTCCTTGTGTCAAATCACGAAAATCGAGTAATGCTTACGGCAAGACTAATATAGCCGTTGCCGTATTTCTGTCCAACTCATATCTTGACCTGTATTAACGAGCGGGTTTGAACGTCGAATTTGAAAACACCAAAGTGCTCATTCATGCTTGCAATAGCAAGGTTAGTTACTTTCATCACTGTAATCGCTACACTAACCCGCATTAAGTGCCACCTCAATTAGATGACATGATGCCAACGCCCTATTCATATTCCACAACGTATATTTTAGATAAAGCCCATTTCGATGAATGCTATACGCAATCAGTGGTACCAGATCCCACGCTCAAACCTTACTACAAAGCCATTGGATTAACCCTGATAGGTATCGCGCTTATTTTCACCGATATTAGCCTTTATTTAGCTTACTTTTTTGTTGGGTTAGGTGTTATCGAAGCGCTAAATGTGAAGTATCACAAAGCATGGTGGTTGATGCGTCAGATGATGAGTAAAGCGGCCAGCAATGAGGTCACACTCACTATTGATGAGCAAGGGATTCATACTCAATCTATGTCTGTGACCAGCCAAATTTTATGGACCGACATTTACCGGATTAAAGAAACTGAAAAAGGCTTCTTGATCACCCACAAAGCAGGCACGAGTTATGTTTCTCTCCGTAGCTTAGATGAAGCAGCTGTGGCCTATATTAAAACTAAAATGTAATACAGCTAAAAACACCCATAAAAAAGGCTGATCTTCATCAGCCTTTTTTACAACTCTGCATTGCTGAATCGTTACTTTTCAATTCACCAACCGGTAAAATCGTACGGCCATACTCATTATTAAGCACCTGCGCCATCGCAAAATAAATCGCACTCGCACCGCAAAGTATCCCTTCAAAGCCCGCAATAGTGCCAATCAAGGCGCTACCCGTAAAATCACGCGCCGCCAGCAGAAAAAATAAGATAGTTAAAGAAGCAAACACAAACTGTTTGGCTCTTGGATAACGCAAAGAACCCACAAACATAAATGCCGTGAATATGCCCCAAAGCGTTAAATACCAGCCCATAAAATACGTTGGACTCGCCGCAATGCCAGCATTAGGCATTAAAATGAGGCCCACTAGCGTTAACCAAAACAAACCGTATGAAGTAAATGCCGTCGTACCGAAAGTATCGCCGCGCATGAAACACATAATCCCCACAATCACTTGACCAATGCCGCCGTAAAAAATCCCCATGGCTAAGATCATAGAATCAATAGGGAAATATCCCGCATTATGAATGTTTAACAAAATTGTTGTCATACCAAAGCCCATTAAACCTAATGGCGCTGGATTAGCCAGTTTTGTAGACACAGAGTTCCCCTAGAGAAAAATCAATAATTCAATAAAAATCAATAGCATTTGCCATTAATCTTATGCACGCGCACCTGCGAGAGCGGCGCATTCTAGAGGATAGCTATAATCTTAGCAATGTAATCATCAAAAACAAACGAACACATAAAAATAAACAATAAAAACATAAAGTTAAAATAATAAACTGTATAATAAAATTTAAACTAAAAAACACATAAAAATTAATTCTTTTTAATTCAATATTCTAGAAAAAAACGGCCTACAACATGCGTCATATCTCATTTTATATGACTTCTTATAACTACCGCATAATTCAGTTAACAGCGGCGATTAAACCTTCATTAAAAATCGACCATAAACAGTGATAATAATGCACTTTATCGCAAATAAGCCGTTAAAGTGATGTAAGCGGCACTTTTGAAAGAAATCCAAGTTCTACTGTACGCACAATTAAGCGCATAAGTTAAGCGCATAAGTTTAGTGCAGAGTTTCATCAATTAATTTCAAACACAAGTTCAGAAGAGCCAACTTAGCACGCATAAGTTCAGAGGGAGGGTTGTGAACCAATCTAAAGCAGCCAAAAGGCTGCTAAGAATGAATCAAACTAGAGCAAATAAAGTACACTTATCCAGCCCATTTACTTGAAGCGAATCAAGGGAAAACAAGGTAAAAAACCTTAATCAAGAAAGGTAAAAATTATTTATATCTAAAACAGAATAGCAGTGATAAATTGCTAATGTTGGCACAGTGGTATTAAGAGAATGCTTCTTAATCTGTGGTTAACAATACATAACTAAAGGAAATAAAATGAATAAGTTATCAGCTGTTTTTACTCTATTGGCATTAGTAAGTTTCACTTCCTTTGCTGACGACTCCTCTTTACCGCCTGCACCAGCTGCCGATCTCGCTCAGTTGAAAGAAGTGTGCCAACAGATGGCCTCTGAAGATCAAGTCGAAAATGCTGAGCTAAAACAATATGTGCTTGATTGTGTAAACGATCAATTGACAGAAATGGGCTACAAGTCAGTTACTGAGGTCAATTAATCTTCATTCTAATCTCTGTGTTATTACCGCAAAGTAGGTTATTCGGCTTCAGTCTGTGCCATTCACACTTGCGAATGGCATTATTATTTCCAAGCAACACAGCTTTTACATCATAATTAACATCATTTCAGTTACACTCGAAACTTATAAAACACAAAATTTAACATCCACAATTAACCGTACGAAAGCAGCCAAGATAAGCTTTTAGCATGACTATCAACATATTGTGCAATTCATAAATTTATTATTTAATTGATAGCTGTATCATTTTGCATCTCCGTGAATGAAACCACTGTTGAATTGAGCATAAAATGCTAATCTGTTTTCCTGTATTATTAACCTCAGCCCTTAATCGTTAAATCATGTATCGTATTCTTTTTGTCCTCATTACAAGTTTAAGTATTTTGCCTGCAATCGGAATGGCGAAAGAAGCCTGTGCACCAGAAAATCAATGTATTGAGATGAACAACTGGGATCTAGGCATCGCCATAGGCTGGGGACAAAAAAGCAATCCACTTAGGGATTTTGACGATATTCCATTGTTCTTTATTCCAACAGTGGCCTATTACGGCGAACACTGGTTCTTCGACAATGGTAATTTAGGTTATACCTTAGCCGAGCAAGAAAGCTTTACAATTAACTTAGTAACAAGTTATAGCTTAGATAGAGCCTACTTCTATCAATGGGACCCATCGAATATCTTTTTGAATCGTGGCACTCAAGTTGAAGCCAAAGCCATAAATAGTATGGCTTTGTCGACTGAGCCAGAGCCTGAGTTTAATTCCTTAGAGACTCGGAACTTCACCTTACTTGGCGGTGCCGAAGCATTCATCTATACACGGCTCGGTATTATTAGATTGGCGTACACTCATGATATGTTTAATGTTCATCAAGGTTCAGAAGCACAAATAAAATGGACCTATGGCTGGGATTACGATCGTTTCATTTTTGAGTTTGCATTGGTATTTGATTGGAAAAGCCAAGATGTAGTGGATTATTATTACAGTGTTAGACCCAGTGAAAACGCCTATTGGAGCGAAAGATATCAAGCAAAATCAGGTTGGGATAAAGGTGCGGAAATGACGGCCCGTTACATATTAACTGACAATTGGGATCTACTGTTGGCAGTTCGTTACACTCTAATTGCCGATGAGATTGCCGCCAGTCCCTTGTTAGACCAAGACTATAGCAGCACCTACTTTATCGGCGCAGCCTATAGGTTCTAACGTTAGTGACACTGCCTCAGTTAAGCTTGCTTTGCTTTATAGGTCTAAGCCTCGGCTTGATGGGCCAAAGTTCAGCACAAGCCAAAACTCGCGACTCTGCACTCAAACTCACACCCGAAATTTGCATCACAAGTTCAGAAACTGAGGCCTGTGACGTCTATATAGAACTACAGTGGGAACTCGCTAAAGATGAGCTTATCTGTATCTTGTCCGACAACGCCGCCTATCCCAAATGGTGCAGTGATTCAGTTTCAACCCATACGGTAAGCATGAAAATCCACACTATGACGGATATTCAATTTGTCATGGTGAGTAAAGACAGTAACCAAACTTTGGCTGGTGCCAAACTTAAAATCACTTCTGCATCACAACCTCAGGTTCGCAGACGTTACCGCAACCCTTGGAGTTTATTTTAATGACAAGCCCACAATCGAACCACAGAGTATTATTGGTTGAAGACGACGTTCGCCTAGCAAACTTGATTGTAGATTACCTAAAATCCCATGGTATGCATGTTGAAGTTGAACGCCGTGGCGATACAGTGCTAACACGATTAATCAATTACAAGCCAGATATCATACTGTTAGACATTATGCTACCGGGCATGGATGGCCTCACTCTGTGTGAGAAACTGCCCGATTATTTCGCAGGTCCAATCCTATTGATGAGCGCACTTGGTTCAAGTGAAGATCAAATCAAAGGACTAGAACTCGGTGCCGATGACTACGTGGTCAAGCCCGTCGATCCTGCTCTGTTAGTTGCGCGGATCAACAACTTACTTCGCCGTCAGAATCAGCCACCACAGGCAGAATCACACTGTCTAACCTTCGGTAAATTGAGTATCGACCCGCATACCCATGCGATTCGTCTTAATGAAACTGAAATTGATCTCACCAGCCATGAATTCGAATTGCTGTGGTTACTGGCCTCGCAAGCGGGCCAAGTGCTCAGCCGTCAGTATATTTATCAGTTGTTACTCAATATTGATTTCGATGGTAAAGATCGAAAAATTGACGTGCGGATCTCTAGATTACGTAAAAAACTCAACGATAATATTGAGACACCTTTCAGAATTAAAACCGTTTGGGGACAAGGTTATCTCTTTGCTCCTGAAGCTTGGAATAACTAAGCACAAATACAGTGAAACGTCTCTTTATCAGTTTATATCTGCTACTCAGTCTCAGCGTGCTTGGGATTGGCTGGACACTCGACAGCCTGTGGCAGAAGAATGTTGATGACAATAATGCCCTCGATGCGCCGTTAGTGGCATTGGCGCAATTATTAGCTGAATTACCTCCCGATGCCCGCCAACGGTATCTGGAGGCGATCCCAGCGAACCCTGTGATGCCACTGCAATTACTCAATGCAGATCAAGTCGCGCTGGCAGATAATCAAGCTTTAAGCACAAGCAAGGTGTTCACCACCACGGCCAATGATGATAGCTTGCTGCAATTTATTCGAGTAGACGATCAAGTCTTAATGGCGGGGCCGCTGGACATAGATCCCAGAGCCAACCTTCGCAGCCTGTTCACCCTGTTCTTTTATTTATCGCTCGCCCTCGTTGCGCTAATTTGGGTCGGCCCGCTTTCACGGGATTTGAGCATACTGCGTAAGGCCACCAAAGAATTTGGCGAAGCCAAATGGGACACGCGGATTACCCTGTCAAATCGCTCCCAAGTTAAGCCCTTAGCCAATACGTTTAACGAAATGGCGCGACATATCAGCGCCTTGATTGAGAACCAGAAACACTTATCTAATGCGGTATCCCATGAGATCCGCACGCCACTGGCGAGGCTCAAATTTGCTCTTGCACTTATGCCTATGTATTGTCAGCCAGATTCGGACGAACAGAAGCGACAAGACTTTCTCGATGAAATGCAGCTCGACATCAAAGAAATGGAAGACTTACTTCAAGAACTGCTGACCTACGCCAGCTTAGAGTCACAGCGAGAAGGTATCCAGTTGGATGAGTACGATTTAATTAATCTCATCAATCAAAGTATTAAGCGCCTAGAAACCTTAAGTCCAACGCCTATAACGCTCAAGGCCGAAGTCGAAAAACTGCCCTTATTCGGAGAACCCGCATTAATCGAACGGGCACTACAGAATTTACTGACCAATGCACAACGCTTTGCCCGCACTGAAATCATCATTGAAGTTAAGCAGACCCAGCATAGGGTCAATTTAAGTGTGAGTAACGACGGCGAACCTATCCCTGCGGTGGATTTACCGAAAGTGTTCGAGCCATTTTATCGCAGCCAATCGGTACAGAATGGCAATAAAGGACATGGTTTAGGCCTTGCGATCATCAAACGGATTATGCAACGACATCAAGGGAATGTGTGTGTTACCAGTGATGCACAACATACTCGATTTAGTTTAATCTGGCCGAAGAAGCGTAAGCTGTAATAGGGATTGGGATTAAACGACTGCGGGTCTGTTATTCATCTAACGCGCTAATTCTACAAGTCAATTAAATAAGTCAGTTAAATAAGACTATTTAACAAAGTATTCAAGATATTAGTCTAGCTCGAAGCCACCAAAATCCAGATCGGCTTCGGGCTCAGGCTCAAAATTCAACTGTGGGTTTAACGCTGCTCTTTCTTGCTCTATTTGCGCTTGCCGTGCTTTCATCATCGCCAACTGGCGACGACGTTTACGTTGAGTACACAGGCGAATGACATCATACTTTTGCGCATCTGAAAACGTTAGCCAATTGAATCTTTCGTCACGGCTTCGCAGGCAACCATTACAGTAACCGCGCGCATCGGTAACACACACACCGATACAAGGACTCGGGATATCAAAAAAGGCTAACTGTTCCATAACCTGCCGCTATTCCTATCTAAAAATGAACCATACTCAAAACGACCAGCGCTAAAAAAGATACCGTTGGATTGCATTCAAAGCGATTCAAATACACCACACTTATCTAAAGTACTTGCAGAAACAACCTTAATCAAGGCACATTGAACAGAGTTTGTACAACTTGGAGCACTATCATGGGATACCGTCACTTTGCCAGTCTGCTCGTCGCTGTTGCCTTATTAAGCGCTTGCAGCAGTAAACCGAAAAACGATTATGATCTCAATTACGACTTCACCGCACTACGCAGTTTTACCCAGTTAACACCACAGCCGACGGATGACCCGTTAAGCGCCCAGCGTATTCAAGTAGAAATTAACAACCAATTGACTCAAAAAGGGTTTGTAGAAAATACAGCGTCGCCCGACTTTAACGTCGCCTACGCCTTACTCACCCAAGATAAGCCCAAAGATTCAGGGCTATCCATTGGATTAGGCACAGGCACATTCGGAAGTTCGGGCGGGATTGGAATAGGCACCAGTGTTGGTGTGCCGCTGGGGAGTGATAGCGCTAAAATTCAAACCATTCAGATAGATATTGTCGATCCTAAGACCAAAGTTCTTATTTGGCGTGGCAGCGACAGCTATGATTTTGATGCAGGCGGTAACGAGAAAGCCCAAGATACCGCCAAAGCCGTCAACCGAATTTTGACGCAATTCCCACCGAAAAAATGATCACGTTTTAAAGGGTAAAAATGGGCGCGTCTCGCCCATTTTTATCAATCAAACATTCATATCGCTCAATATGCTTAGAGTAAAAATCTAGGACTCAGGAAAAAAGCCCTGACGAAAGGTAACGATCGCCCCTATCACAGACAATCGCCACGACCACAGAACCCGGATATTGTTTAGCAATCTCCAGCGCAGCAAACACGGCACCGCCCGAACTGACTCCTGCACAAATCCCTTCCTCTCGCGCTAAGGTTCTCGCCATGGCTTTTGCATCTTGCTCTTCAATATCCATAACTAAATCAACCCAAGAAGCATCAAAAATCCCAGGCAAATATGCCTGCGGCCAACGCCGAATCCCAGGAATAGCACTGCCATCGGCGGGTTGAAGGCCGACGATAGTAATGTCTGGATTACAACTTTTAAGGTATTTGGACACACCCATTATGGTACCTGTCGTCCCCATACTTGACACAAAGTGGGTAATTTTGCCTAGACTCTGTTGCCAGATCTCAGGGCCTGTCGTGAGGAAATGGGCATTAGCGTTATCTTGGTTATTAAATTGATCCAGCACCTTACCTTTGCCTTCGCTTTGTAACTGCAGCGCCAAATCCCGCGCAGTCTCCATGTTATCCACTAGCATGAGCTCTGCGCCATAGGCTTGCATCGCATCCTTACGCTCCTGAGTCGAATTATTCGGCATAATCAGGATCATCTTGTATCCTTTGATTGCCGCCGCCATCGCCAGTGCAATCCCAGTATTGCCACTCGTTGCCTCAATAAGCGTATCACCAGGGCTTATTTCTTGGCGAAGTTCGGCCTGAATAATCATATTGAGTGCAGGACGATCTTTTACTGAACCCGCGGGGTTATTGCCTTCCAATTTTAATAGTACAGTGGAAGTACCACAGTTAAGCCGCTGCAAGCGAACCAGCGGAGTTTGCCCGATGCAGGCTTCAATTGTCGGAAAGTCAGACACTAGGATTATCCTTTACTTGATAAAAACAACTAAGCGATAGCCTATTCTAAGTCGGTTACCACTGACAAACACGGTGAATACTGCTTATAACATAAAATAAATCGCTCATAGTTATTCAAAAAAGTTCTATTCAACTGGCTTTTTATAAACAATTAATTCTATTACTCTAGGTGCCATAACGCTGACAAAATTGCCAGATTAAGGAGTTAAAAATGTCCGTAAAATTGATAAAGGCCCTGCTAGGAACCCTCATTCTGGGAACCTCACTCAATGTGACTGCCGCAGATCAAACCCTGCTTAATTCCTCTTATGATATCGCACGGGAATTATTCAATGCCTACAACCCCGTTTTTGCCAAACATTGGGAAGAGAAAACAGGTAAAACCGTCGAAATTAAACAATCCCATGCAGGCTCATCTGCACAGGCACGCTCTATTCTGCAGGGATTACCCGCAGATGTGGTGACGTTTAACCAAGTAACAGACGTTCAGGTCCTCCATGACCGCGGTAAATTGATCCCTGAAAATTGGCAACAATTACTGCCTAACGCCAGTTCACCTTACTATTCCACCATCGCATTTTTGGTACGCAAAGGTAACCCAAAGCAGATCAGCGACTGGGGCGATTTAGCGAGAGATGACGTTAAACTGGTCTTTCCTAACCCAAAAACCTCTGGTAATGCTCGCTACACTTATTTAGCCGCATTAGGTTATGCTCAGAAAAACTATGGTAAGGATAATCAGGCTAAACTGGATCAATTCCTGAAAAAATTCCTCGGTAATGTCGCAGTATTTGATACTGGCGGCCGCGGTGCGACCACCTCCTTTGTCGAACGTGGGATCGGTGATGTATTAATTACCTTTGAATCGGAAGTGAACAATATCCGCCAGCAGTATGGTACGGACGATTACCAAGTGGTTGTACCAAAAACCTCGATTCTGGCAGAGTTCCCCGTCGCTGTAGTTGAAAAAAATGCTAAGCGTAACGGTACACAGGAACTCGCAACTGAGTATTTGAATTATCTCTACAGTGAAGAAGCACAACGTCTACTGGCAGGATTCAGCTATCGTGTACACAACGAAAAGGTAAAAGCTGAGTTTGCTAAACAGTTCCCTACCGTTGACCTGCTGACTGTTGAGCAAATCATCGGTGGTTGGGATAATGCCATGAAAACGCAGTTTGCTAACGGTGCAAAACTCGATGAGCTATTAAAGCGCTGATATCGTCCTTAATGTAGTAAGATATCAACATTGAACCCGAGCAAAGTCTCGGGTTTATCGCTAATTGGCATTTATCAATCAGTGTTAGCCGTAAAGATTGCATCCAACAAATGGCTTGAGCCAACAACGAGCGAACCGTATAAATAGTATTGGTTTAACGCAATTAACCTGATCGGGTGATTATTCTGTGATTTTTAATAACGGGCGTTTACGCCATAAGCGGGTTCTTCCCGGTTTTACCATCAGCTTAGGTGTGTCACTACTATTTGTCAGCCTAATCCTATTATTGCCGACCACAGGCCTAATCATGCAGACCAGTTCAATGAGCTGGTCCGAATACTGGGGCGTGATTGCCGATCCCAGAGTGGTTGCCAGTTACCGAGTCACCATACTATCGGCGCTCGCGGCATCATTATTTAACTGCCTTTTCGGATTATTACTCGCATGGGTACTCGTGCGTTATGAATTTCCCGGCAAACGCATTTTAGATGCCTTGGTAGATTTACCCTTTGCCTTGCCGACCGCCGTTGCCGGTATCACCTTAGCCACCCTTTATGCGGAAAACGGCCAAATCGGTAGTCTATTGGCTGAATGGGGCATAAAAGTTGCCTACACCCCGCTAGGCATAGTGGTCGCGATGATTTTCACCAGTATTCCCTTTGTGGTTCGTACAGTACAACCCGTTCTCGAAGAGTTATCCCACGAGGAAGAAGAAGCGGGAATGACGCTTGGCGCCTCGGATCGTTCGGTATTCTGGCGGGTTATTTTGCCCTCCCTTTGGCCAGCATTAATGATTGGAACGGCACTGTCTTTTACCCGCAGTCTGGGTGAGTTTGGTGCAGTGATCTTTATCGCTGGCAATATGCCTTATATCAGTGAAATCACTTCGTTAATGATCTTTGTCCGCCTGCAAGAATTTGATTTTGCAGGTGCCAGCGCCATTGCCTCAGTGGTTCTGATGACCTCGTTACTGCTATTACTGCTGATAAACCTGTGGCAGGCGCGTTATCTGCGCCGCATTCATGGACGATAAGGAGCAAATATGAACTCATTTAAACCCTTAAGAGTCGGTGAAGCGCCCCTGATCAAATGGAGCCTTATTACCCTCGCCGTGCTCTTGGGCTTGCTATTGTTGCTATTGCCGTTGGTGAGTATTTTTCAGCAGGCGTTTGTCGGAGGTTGGGAGCGTTATATTGGGCACCTAACTCAACCGGATTCGCTGCATGCGATTGGTTTAACACTGATGGTGGCAGCACTCACAGTACCAATCAATTTAGTGTTCGGAATCATGCTGGCGTGGAGCGTGACTCGTTTTGAATTCCCCGGTCGCAAATTACTGATCACGCTAATTGATATTCCATTTGCGGTCTCCCCTGTCGTCGCAGGTTTGCTCTATTTGCTGCTCTATGGCAACAGTGGCTGGCTGGGCGAATGGCTATATGAGCACGATCTGCAGATCATGTTTGCTTGGCCGGGAATACTATTAGTGACCATTTTTGTCACTTGCCCCTTTGTAGCCAGAGAACTGATCCCATTGATGCAACAACAGGGCGCATCGGAAGAAGAAGCTGCAGTGATCCTTGGAGCGTCATGGTGGCAACTCTTTCGCCGCGTGACCCTACCCAACATCAAATGGGCACTGATTTACGGTGTGATCCTCACCAATGCCAGAGCCGTAGGAGAATTTGGTGCCGTTGCTGTCGTGTCTGGCAACATTCGCGGCGAAACCAATACCTTACCTTTACATGTGCAATTATTGTACGAAGATTATCAGGCCGAAGCCGCCTTCGCGAGCGCGTCATTACTGGCCCTGATCGCCCTATTTACCCTAATGTTAAAAGCCGTAGTGGAATGGCGGCAACAACGCAGTTTAACCGCCAATGACAATAAAGAGCAGAGCCAACTATGAGTATTCGTCTTACTAATATTTCCAAGAAATTTGGCCAATTTCAGGCGCTTTCCCCACTTAATCTCGATATTCAAGAAGGGGAAATGATTGGTCTGCTGGGACCATCAGGTTCAGGCAAAACCACACTGCTGCGGATTATTGCCGGTCTTGAAGGAGCCGATAGCGGCCAAATTCAATTCGGCAACCGAGATGTCACTCAAGTGCATGTGCGTGAAAGACGCGTAGGTTTTGTGTTTCAAAACTACGCGCTGTTTCGCCATATGACGGTCGCCGATAACGTCGCCTTTGGACTCGAAGTCATGCCGAAAAAACAAAGGCCTTCAGCGGCAGAAATTCATAAGCGAGTGACACAACTGCTAGAAACAGTACAACTAGGCCATCTCGCACAGCGCTATCCTGAACAACTCTCGGGAGGACAAAAACAGCGCATTGCATTGGCCCGTGCACTCGCAACCCAACCAGAAGTCTTGCTACTGGATGAACCCTTTGGCGCCTTGGATGCTAAAGTGCGTAAAGAACTACGCCGCTGGCTACGCAGCCTGCATGATGAATTGAAATTCACCAGCGTGTTTGTGACCCACGATCAGGATGAGGCGCTTGAGCTCTCAGATAGAGTGGTAGTGATGAGTAATGGTCATATAGAGCAGATTAATACACCTGCTGAGCTATACTCGCACCCCAATAGTCGCTTTGTGTTTGATTTTCTTGGTAACGTCAATGTCTTTGAAGCCAGTTGGCAACAAAAACGTTGGGAAAATGGTCAAGCATTTTTAACACCTCCAGAACAGCCAGCACTGCAGCAAGATGGTGTTCTCTATGTACGCAGTCACGAATTAGCGCTGTCAAATAAGCCTAATAGTCAGGCCAATTTGCCGTTCAATATTGTCGCCATGACCCCCATTGGCGCCGAAGTTAGATTGGAATTAGCCCCACACGGCTGGCATAGTGAAGAGCTGTGGGAAGCCAAATTCACCCACCATAATCTGCAGGAACTCGGGTTGCAAAAAGGCAGTGTAGTTTACGCTACCCCAAGAACAGCTTACTTCTTTGGTGCGCAGGGTGAGAGTTCACCAACGCGTCTAAGTTGGCCATTCCTGACTCCGGGCAGTCTCGCCTTTGATATCTAATGTCATCATAATAGGAATAAGCAGCATTAGCGGTACCACAGGGAGTGGATACCGCTAAGATTCAAACCATTTAGAGAGATATTGTCACGCCAAACACTGAAGCACTCATTAGGCATTGCCGCGACAACTTTTGGTGATAGCGACAGCTTTGATTTTTGATGCAAGCGGTAACGAGAAAGCCCAAGATACCGCCAAAACGTCAGCTAGATCTTGGTGCTGTCCCCTCCGAAGAAGTAATTAATCATGGATGGCATATACAGCCCATCCATGTTGAATCAATAGAGCTGATAAGCAGGTTTACACCTAGTAATCAACACATTAGATGTTTATAACAAATAATTATTGCAGAAATACTCATAAAATCAGCGGGTAAACGAATTAACTAACCGAGGTTAATAATTCCAATTTCAGCCTATACATTTCATCAACTGACACCACTTTCACGCTGCTTATTTCAATAGAACCTTCTTTCGCCCATAAAAATGGATAAAAGCTCAGGCATTTATCTGTAGCTATCTGTGAATAGTTTTTTTGGAAGCGATCTTTACCTAAACTCGCATAAAACTCATTGATTCTCTTTGTAGCTGACCATTGAAAAAAATCTGTGAACCCGATTTCTAACGCTTCCCAATGAATTGAGTCTGGCGACCAATAGTATATATTCCCAACATCTGCGCCTAAACCGCCGCCGTTGATAGCAAAAAATCCACCAACTACGTCATTCGCCACTAAAAGATAATGTGCACTTCTATTCCAATCAGTAAGGTTTCTAGACAATCTTTCATGTCCAGAGCCGAAAAATCGAATCCATCCATTGTCGATCAAAATCCCACCGGTTTCGTAGGCAATAGCCCCTAATACCGAACGAGTCGATACCTGAAGGGATTCAAGTACTTCAACCCGATCCTTTGAAGGCGGCAGTATCTCTACACAATGCTCAGCACCAGCAACCATTTCATTGACTACTTTTATGCCAGAGTCTTCGATATCAATCAGTTCATATATACTTTTCAATCTCTTATCCTTGTATCACTAATATCCAGTAAAACGACTCATCATTCATGACAGTACCTTGGGAATCTCGAAAATAACTAAGCCAATATAGCGTTTAAAAATGCTAGTTAGCACTCATGGTACTAAGCAAAAATCTTACTCATGGGCATTCACGGTTCGGCCTGCTGCCCATTGTCGTAGCGCATTGATTTTATCGCTCATGACCACAGATAAAGGCCGTGTCTTACTAAGTTCTTCAAGTAATAGCACTTGGTCGACACTGCACTCGACACTTCTTGCGGTATACATGGCAGCAATAACGGCTTGTTCGATTTCGGCGCCGGAAAATCCTTGGCTACGAGCTGATAAAAGGGCGAGATCTAAGCTCGCCACATCGATTCCACGGCGCTTACAGTGGATTAAGAAGATAGCTTTACGTATGGCTTCGTCGGGTAAATCGACAAAAAAGATTTCATCCATCCTGCCCTTTCGCATCAACTCTGGCGGCAGAACTTGAATATCATTAGCGGTAGCCACCACAAACACTTCAGATTTACGCTCCGCCATCCAAGTGAGTAAGGTGCCGAGGATCCGCGTCGATGTTCCCTCATCACTGCTACTCCCGCTTAAGCCTTTTTCAATTTCATCTATCCAAAGCACACAGGGCGACATCATGTCAGCCAGATCCAGTGCATTACGCAGGTTCTTCTCGGTTTCGCCTATGTATTTGTTATATAAGGCTGCCATATCGAGCCTAAGCAAAGGTCGTTGCCAAACGCCCGCAACCGCCTTAGCCGCGAGGCTCTTACCACTGCCCTGAACGCCCAGCAGTAAAATCCCCTTGGGCGCATCGAGCGCTTTGACGTGCTGAACTGGAGTCGGCTGGCCGCCTTGGTCAATGGCGCTGACAGCCACTATGGGCGAGCGCTGCTTGAGCCATTTTTTAAGATTATGTAGTCCTGCGACCTGTGAAAAATCACTGGTGTCGTATTCAAATTGCAGCACACCATTAAGATCGAGTAGCTGAAACTTGGCTTTATTGATGGCGTCGATATCTGACAAGGTAATAGCACCGTCATTGACTATGGCTTTGCGTACGAGACGACGGGCATCGTCTAAAGTCACGCCCCGCAGATTATCGGCTAATTTGACCACAGCCGCATCATCGACCTGTAGCGGCGTACCTTGGTGACGAATTTTATCAACTTCAAGATAAATCAGATTTTGCAATTGCACTGTACTTGGCAAAGTTAAGTGAAAATATGCGCAATAACGTTTGATTTCAGGCGGGATTTCAAAGGCGTGGCTCACCAGCACTAAGGTGTGCTGCAGCGTCTCATACTCAAGGGCTATCTCTTTGAGTAAGCGTACGTTCTTTGGCGCGTCAACCACAAAGGGATGGAAGTCGCACAGCACATAAATTCCCTGCTGCGAGGTTGATTTAATTTGCCCGAGCAGATCTGTAGGTTCGCTATTAAACTTTTGCGCCGCCAAGGGCTTATCGACCCGTGCTAGGCCTTGGGTTATGCTCCATGTAAACACAGGTTGATAGAGCACACTGGCGACCCGCTTAAGCAACTCAACCACGCGATATTCTTCATAGGTTTCAATCACTACGATTGGCGTATTGGAGCGCAGCACTGAGGTTAAATCGTGAATATCTTGCATGCTTTCAAATTCCTTTTTATTCACCCCAAATGGGTCACAAAAAAGTCCAGCGAACTGGACTTGATACAACAGACAAAAGTTAACCGATTAAGGGTTAATGTCCATCAAAAAACAAGTAATTCAGCCAACCTTGCATCCTCAGCAATACTTTACGCATCACAGCGACATGATGGAAATGTTCAGTATAAATTGCAACCTGCCCAGAAACACCCGCAGGAAATTGCTTACGGATGGCATCATCTTCGATATCAATCAGCACAATAACGCGACCATTTTGAAATAAACGAGCCGATGACTGCAGCGCGCCGCCCATTTGAACTTCACCTTCAGCCATAGCGGGTAATATTTTCGCCACTTTCCCCTTAAAGATTTGTCCTGGAGCGGCATCCAATATCACTTCAGCTTCATCACCTTCCTGCAAACGCATTAACGAGTTTTGCCAGAATGCCCCCGCAAAGTAGCGCTGCTCGTCGGGAATAAAGCTCATTACGGGACGTAATGGTAAAGGCACAGCCATCGCTCCCGCACGAAGTGCCATTTGCGTCACCACACCATCAGCAGGTGCCCGCACGACTGTCTGTTCTAAATCGTAGAGTGCACTGGCTAAATCAGCTTGCAAGCCAGCTACTTTAGTATTGACACCATCAATATTAGATTCATAGGCCAGCCTGACACGCAGTTCTTCAGCATTCGCGACGGTCAGTTGTGCCTCTGAGGCTAAGTACAATTGACGCCTATTATCGAGTTCCAGTTCAGTAAAAGGCGAATTCGCGCCCCCTTTCTTGCGGCCTAACTCATAACGCTCGAAGGCAGATTTATTACGGTCTTTATCGGCCCTAGCGCGCTCTACATTAGCCTTAGCAGACTCCCACGCCGCGGCGAGTTGTGGCACTTGGAGCTCTGCTTCCATCAAAGCTGCGCGTTTACGTTTAACAACGGCCTCGAAGGGAATAGGATCGAGACGAAATAACACATCCCCTTGTTTAACTGGCACATTAGGCTGCACTTCCACCGAAGTCACTAAGCCTTTTACTGCGGGGGTGATAGGGATAGTGACAAAATATTCACGGGCAAAACGAGAATAAGGATGGTTGTAATTCATCACGAGCAATAAGGTACCAATAATGAACACTCCACCCAGCACTGCGGTGGGAACAGTCCATTTATTCATCGGAATTTTAAAGACTTTAAAGATAGCAATACACACGGCCGCATAGGTGAGTATGAGTAATAAATCCATGTTATACCTCAACTTTGTCTGTTTTTATCGCATCCACAGCAGGCGCTATATTCATGGGAGTTATTTGCTCTAACTGTTCAAGCCGAGTCTGAAGCCCTCTGACCGTCTCGCGCAATGAATTCACATCCTCCTCTAAAACTAATTCTCGCTTCATTACAGTATTGAACCCCCAACCGCGATCTTCACGGTATAAAGTCGCCCAGATCCATAAAAATGGCCAAATAGCATGTAGGGTGAATAGACTCACCCACCCGGCGATATGCAATGCATCTTGCTGGGGATGATTACGTTTTTTGGCTATTTCATAGGGGATATCATGAATGGCTATGACACCATAAAACATGATAATGATGACAAAAAACAAAATACCTAACGCAAAGTAATCTAAGAACATCCGCATCTCCTTGTATTAATAATATCTATTCCATCCCAAAGATTAGTGGATGGCCCCCGAACATGCCACCAACATGACATTAACATTTGACTTTGCTCTCAACCTCAATATTAACCAAAGATATGCTGTTTCGTTTTTGCCCCCAGTGATCCGGGACACACTTGTCAATTTACTCCATGATCCTAAAGCCTGTTCAGGCTAAACTAACCACATCATTGCGGCATAGAACGCAAGCATAAAACCCATCATCCCTACAATCTCAAAGGTACCCACACATGATAGGCACTCCCTACACTGAGGGCGCACGACGCGCCATGTTGCTCGGCTGCGGTGAACTTGGCAAAGAAGTGGCCATTGAACTGCAACGCTTAGGCGTTGAAGTGATTGGCGTTGACCGTTACGCCAACGCCCCCGCCATGCAAGTCGCGCATCGCTCCCATGTGATCAATATGCTCGATGCCAACGCCCTGCGTGCGGTTATCGAGTTAGAAAAACCGCACTTAGTCATCCCAGAAATTGAAGCCATCGCCACCCAAACCTTAGTGGACATGGAAGCCGAAGGGGTGAATATTATCCCAACAGCTCGGGCAACAAAGCTCACTATGGACAGGGAAGGTATTCGTCGTCTCGCCGCTGAAACCTTAGGTTTACCGACTTCTCCGTATTTTTTCTGTGATACCGAAACCGAATTTAATCAAGCGATTAGTGAAATTGGCGTTCCCTGTGTGGTGAAGCCAGTCATGAGTTCCTCGGGCAAAGGCCAAAGCGTTATTCGCGATATCGCCCTCAGCCATAAAGCGTGGCAATACGCCCAAGAAGGCGGACGCGCCGGCGGCGGTCGCGTGATAGTCGAAGGCTTTATTCCCTTCGATTATGAAATCACCCTGTTAACCATCAGCGCAGTCAACGGCATTCATTTTTGTGCGCCCATTGGCCACAGGCAAGAAGATGGCGATTATCGCGAGTCATGGCAGCCACAAGCCATGTCCGATGAAGTGTTAGCAAAATCCCAAGCGATTGCGAGCAAAGTCGTCGAAGCCCTTGGCGGTTATGGATTATTTGGCGTAGAACTGTTTGTTAAAGGCAATGAAGTGTATTTCTCTGAAGTCTCGCCAAGACCCCACGACACAGGCTTAGTCACACTCATCAGCCAAGATTTATCAGAATTTGCCCTACATGTGAGAGCGATTCTCGGCCTGCCTATTCCCAATATCCATCAGCATGGTCCAAGTGCCTCGGCGGTTATTTTGGCCGAAGGCACCTCAAACAATATCCGCTATCAAGGGATTGGTGCGGCATTAGAAGCGGTCAACACTCAGCTTAGATTATTCGCCAAACCCGATATTGATGGTCGCCGCCGTTTAGGTGTCGCGCTTGCCCGTGATATCGATATCGACAGCGCAATCAGCAAAGCACTCGATAGCGCCAGTAAAGTAAAAGTCATCTTTTAAGCGGGTTTAACCGTTTAAAATTGGCTTTAAGCACAAGCGACACATCAAAGGGAAATGCGCTTTAATGCTATTTCCCTTTTTCAACACAGAGCCGCACCAATAAAAAGTGACAGCCCAAAATCGACAGTCCCAAATCGACAGAGTAAACTAGCGCCCTTTCTTGCTAGCCATCATCCTAAGTTGTGGCTTAACTCAGATAATTAACTCCGATAATTAACCCAGATAAGTAAAACCAACAGTAGACCCCAATATGCATCTTCAGCCTTCTTGCTTTACCTCTTTCACACAAGCCATTGATGCCTATGCCCTGCCGCAACGTTTTACCTTTCCTTTCTATTACGAACCGCACCCACTGTGCGTGATCGCTGCCAACGAATTACAACGCTACCTTGAGACTCAAAACGATTGGCAACATAACTTTGGCCTCACGGGGGAGTTAACGGGTGCCATTGGTAAAATGTTTGGTGTGCTTTTAGTGCAAGATCCGCAGGGAGAAGTGGGCTATTTGTCGGCATTTTCGGGCAAGTTAGCTGAGCAGAACCATTGGCCACGCTTCGTTCCACCTGTGTTTGATATGCTGGCTAAGGACAATTTTTTCCACGCCGAAAATCTGCAAATCAACCAAATTAACGAGCAGCTACTTGCAGTAGAAAATCATCCCGATATTCCTCGGCTATCGAACGAACTCAACGCTGAGCAAGCTCAAGCACAAGCCAAGCTTGCCGCCCACAGGCAAGTGATGATCGACGGCCGTCAATCCCGCAAGACGCAGCGCAATCAACTCGCAGTGCAATGGGCAGCCAATCCAACTGATGAGACTTTACGTGAAAATACTGCAATCGAAGCTAAACTCAGCCAAGAAAGCATTAACGAAAAGAATCAGTTAAGAGATATTAAACGCTATTGGGATGAACGTATCCATGCCATCAGCCAAGCGTTAACTCTGCTCACTGATAAGCGTGACGCGTTAAGACTACAGCGTAAACAGCTCTCGGCGGCGCTGCAGCAAAAGCTGTTTGAGCAGTATCGTTTTTTGAATATTCGCGGCGCAGAAAAAAGCCTTAACGGCATATTTAACGGGACGGTTGAGTTAACACCGCCCGCAGGCTCAGGGGAATGTGCCGCCCCTAAGTTGCTACATTACGCCTTTAAACACGGTCTTAAACCATTGGCAATTGCCGAATTTTGGTGGGGGGCGCCGCCAAAATCAGAAATTCGCCAACATAAGCAGTTTTATCCTGCCTGTCTGCGCAAATGCCAGCCTATCTTGGGGCATATGCTCGAAGGGCTTGTTGTCGATGATAATCCGCTGCTGACGAACCCTGCCGAAGGCAAAACCTTAAACATCCTCTACCAAGACGAGGCGATGGCGATTGTGAACAAACCCGCCGAGTTTTTATCCGTGCCCGGCAAAGAGATTGAAGACTCAGTGTATTCGCGCATACGGCAAACGTTTCCCAATGCCACTGGACCACTTATCGTCCACAGACTCGATATGTCGACCTCGGGATTAATGGTGATCGCATTGACAAAAGACGCCCATAAACAACTGCAAAAACAGTTTATCCAGCGCACTGTGACTAAACGTTATGTGGCACTTTTAGCGGGAACTCCTACAGCAATGGCAGATAGGCAGGCAACGGGACAAATCTCTTTACCGCTACGTGGCGATTTAGACGATAGACCGAGGCAACTCGTTTGCCATGAGTTTGGCAAAGCGGCCCAAACCTATTGGGAATTAAGCCATATCGATGAAATGGCACGTACAGTCCGCGTATATCTATCCCCAAAAACGGGCCGAACCCATCAACTCAGAGTTCACTGCGCCCACTCAGAAGGGCTAAATACGCCCATTGTGGGTGACGATCTGTACGGCACTCGCGCCAATCGCCTGCATCTGCATGCCGATTTATTGATGCTTCAACATCCCGTCACCCGTGAACAGATGCGCTTTCAAGTCGATCCTGATTTTTGAGATCTGAGTTCTGATATTGATTAACAAGGCACCAAAAGGAAAACCAAGCTTAGTGGGCATTATCAGAAGTTTGACCGCGATGTATAAGTGGCATTTTTCAGGCATAGTAATGTCTCACTCAAAACGGAATCGACAGCAGTAGTATGGGCATAGGCAATCTGGTTAAAAACATAAGCCAAAATCAATGGTTCTTATTTGCTTTGTTGAGCGCCGCCGTATTTATGAGCGCCTGCCAGCCGGCATCAAACCCCAATGAAATCACGGCTAGCCCAAATACCAGTGTCGCAGTAAAAACCGCTACAGAAGCAACAACACTTCGAGCGCCACTCGCGCAGGAAGTCTATATCTGGCAGCGCCAATGGCGCCCCGCCAATCAAACGGCATTAGTGCAAAGCCAAAGTGCATTCCAAGGATTACGTATTTTAGCCCTGCAGGCACACCCCAAACCCAATGGTGCCGATATTTGGTTTGAGGTCGCCGTTAACCACACTTGGCTACAGACCGATCCTAGACCCAAAATCGCTGTGGTTCGCTTAGATGGCCAACTTACTCGACTCAATGATGCTGAGATCATCAGTAAAATCAGCCAAGTACTTAACAGCTGGCAGGCTAAAGGCACTAAAATCGCTGGGGTGGAAATCGACCACGACAGTGCCAACAGTAAACTGCCAGCCTATCGGGATTTCCTTAAAAAGCTTAAAGCGCAGTTACCCACAGAACTCAAACTCAGCATTACTGCACTGCCCGCTTGGCTCAGTAGCGCCGATTTCCCCGCATTACTCAGCAATATTGATGAACTGGTGCTGCAAATTCACAGCGTAAGCGATCCACGCCTCGGACTATTCGATGCGACTCAAGGTTGGCAGTGGGTGCAGCAACTTTCAAATATCAGCACTGTGCCTTACCTTATTGCACTCCCCGCCTATGGTTCGGCGGTCATCAGTACAGCTTCAGGTTATCAAGTTGAAAGTGAAACACCGCTGCGCGATCAACTCAAATCAGCCAATGTAGTACAGGAACTGATGGCCGAACCGCAAGTATTGCAGACTTTTGTGCAAAAACTACACACTCAAAAAGATGCCAAACTCAGAGGCATTATCTGGTTTCGGCTGCCGCTGGAAGGGGATAAAAGGGTTTGGCCACTCAACACCTTAATCGCCGTTGCACAGCAAGGTGAACTTGCCGCCAAGATTGAATTAGTGATATCAAGCGATAACAAGGCCACAGCCCAAACGATATTAGCCGCTGAAAATAAGCCAAAAAATCTGGAAATCCGCAAGCCACAGCTATTCCAACTGAGCTTAATGAATCACGGTAATATTGCAGGTGAAATGCCTCCTCTTTTGTCGCTAGCGGGACAAGCTTGCAGCGGGTATGATGCGCAAAATGGCTATAGCGTAATACAAAAAGATGGGCTGTTAACGTGGCAATGGCGAGCTGAGAATACAGCAGCGTTGACACCAACCAAAACAGTTTCACGCACTGCAATCATGCCTATGCCGCAATCAAACAGAGACATTCAAACACACATGCTCAACCCTGGCGGCCAAAAAGTGATAGGCTGGGCACGTTGTGAGTCATTATATTTACAGGGAATTTATGCGCCATAAGCCAAAACTATCATTTACCATGGCAATACCCAATCGGGCTTTTATGCTTAAAAAGACCACGCTCATTTGTTTAAGCTTATTTTCCCCTATGCTATTGGCCTGCGGCCCCGATTTTCCTTTGCAACTCACTCAGGATAGGCAGAGCAATCTCAGTTATTTACCGCAAACCTCTTTCAGCCAGCAGCTCACAGCCCTCGCAAAACCTTTGCCTTGGCAGTATCAAGATGCACCCGCTGCACAAGAATATCTGTGGGATGAAGTGCATAGCCGTTATCTTTCACAAACTCGCGCCTTTGAAAACAGCGAGTTAAGTGACGCCCATTTAGCTTTAGTGAACACTTTGCGGGATGCAACGGGCCCCATTGAAGCCGAGCAAATGGCCGCTAAGTTAGACAAAGATCTACCACAAGCGCTAACTTGGTACACCTTAGGTGCCGTAGCGTTTGAAGCAAAAGATTATGAGAGGGCGAGTAACTATTTCAGCAAAATCATTAAATTACCACAAAATGAACGCGCATCTCGTAGCCTGTGGGCACTCTATTCGCTGTCGCGTATTGAGCTTATCTTAAGCAAGACTTCGGCTGATCCTGAACATTTTAATCGTGCCAATGCTTACCTGACACAATTACAAACCGAAGTCGCACAAGGCGCCGCCGATCCCCTGCGTTTGAGTTTAGCGAGCTTAGGTGAGCAAGCCTATATCCTGCTACACCAAGGCCAGCCGCTCCCGCAATTGACCAATCAAGGGGCAGGTGAAACTGAGTCAGAGCTGCAAATGACTCTCACCCCTGATGCACTGAATAAAGCTATTGAGCTCTACGCCACCCAATCGGTACAGGGCGATAGCGGCGGTTATGATTCCTTATTGATGTTAAGCCGCACTTTGATGGGTAAAGAGATTGCTGAACTTAAGCCGCTACTGCAACAGGCGAGCGTGCAGCAGTTATTGATTGCCTATTGGCAAAGCAGCACTAATGAATTCGCCTACAATGGCCAGCTTTCAGAAATGGGATTAAAGGTTGCTGAGCTCCTTAAAGTATTTCCAACCGATGGCTTACAGCTCAACCATGGCGATAAATTAGCGGCGATTTATTACCAGTTAGGGGATTATGCCAGTGCTGAGCGCCTATTAACGCTAGCGAAACCGAGCGGCCTCACTTGGTGGCTCAACGCAAAATTAATGCTACAAAAGGGCGATCAAGCAGAAGCGGCCAAGGCCTATGCTCAGGCTGCGCGTCACTTCCCTGAGCAGCTCAATAAGATCTCGGCCACTGTTGACGCTAAAGAAACTCAGCAACAAGCCATTAATGCCGATGAAGATACAGCCACTTACTGCCGTATTCGTGCCGAGCAAGGGGTGTTGTCACTAGAGCGTGGCGAATATGTCGATGCGCTCAATCACTTACTCGCCAGCGGTGATGAGTACTGGCAAGACATTGCCTATGTGGCGGAGCGCGTGCTCACCACGGCTGAACTTAAGTTATTTGTCGACGAACATGTGCCATTTATCGCCTTTGAATACCCTAAAGACAGCGACTGGTACGATAATATTGAGCCAATTAACAACCGCTTGCGCTACTTGCTAGGTCGCAGGCTATTACGCGAAGGCGCGATAGCTGAAGCGCCAGTTTACTTCCCTAATCCTAAACTGAATGCCAGCGCCCTTGCCTATGCCACAGAGTTGAATGCAGCGAAAAAAACAAAAGGCATTAATAGCGCGAAAGCCTATTGGGCTGTTGCCGAACTTGCCCGCCACCAAGGCATGGAACTCTTAGGGTTTGAATTAGCCCCGGATTACACTATCTACCAAGGTGTCTTCGATCTAAGTGATTGGAATGAACCGAGCAAACTGGCTGAGAAAGAACAGCTGCGGATCAGTGCTAGCCAAGCAATCCCCGATAAACGCTTCCATTATCGCTACACGGCGGCAGAACTAGCCAACAAGGCATCGGATCATGTGCCCCACAACAGCCAAGCCTATGCAGCGCTACTCTGCCAAGCCACAGGTTGGGTATTGTATCGAGATCAAGAACTTGCCCTGCGTTACTACAAAAAATACGTCGCCAACGGCCCCTTTGTGCCTTGGGCCGAGAACTTTGGTTTGCAGTGTGAAGCGCCCGATTTTGACGGTGCAGTAAAACGAGCGCAGGCGAATGAAATGGCAGAATGGAACGCCCTGTACCACAAGCTGAAAAAGCCCGTCGTATTTGGCGTATTAGCCCTCACAGGCTTATTGGGTGTGTGGTGGATGCGTAGAAGAAAAACTCAATAATAAATAACCATTTACGTCTTTCTCTCTCAACGTCGACATGATGAAAGAGAGAAAGACGCATACCGCTTTACTTGTTCACGCAGTTAATCACTTCCCCCTTCAAATAACCGTTCAAATTCGCCACTGCGATATTGAGTAGACTTTGCCTTGCTTCCTTCGTCGCCCACGCATTATGCGGGCTGATGCTGATATTAGGCGCATGCAGTAAGGGATTATCTGCAGTGGGCGGCTCGGTCGATAACACATCCACGCCGGCAAATAACTTGCCTTGAGCCAGCGCAGCAGCAAGCGCGACTTCATCAATTAATCCACCGCGCGCTGTATTAATCAGCAACGCATTAGGCTTCATCAAGGCAAGGGTTTGTTGATTGATAAATTGCTCAGTTTCTGGAGTAAGCGGACAATGGAGCGAAATAATATCTGATTCGCTAAGCACAGTATCACGTTGCGCCCACGTCACGCCTTGGGGTAAATCCTTGATGATTGAACGAGTATTGACAAGAACTTTCATCCCGAATGCGAGGGCGAGTGTTCCCACCTGCTGACCGATATCGCCATAACCTATTAAGCCTAAAGTCTTGCCTTTTAAAGATTGCAACGGCATTAAAGTAAAACAAAAATCTTGGCAGTTCACCCACTGGCCATCGACCACAGCTTGATGATGGGCGGCCACGGCTTGGGTGTGATGCAGAATATGGGCAAACACCATTTGCGCAACGGCATCAGGCGCATAAGCGGGCACATTAGTGACCACTATACCTTGCGCTTTAGCTGCCGCGATATCGACAACGTTCGTGCCCGTGGCCAATACGCCTATGTATTTGAGACTAGGAAGCTGTGCTAGCGTCTTTGCAGTCAACGGCGTTTTATTGGTGAGAATGACTTCAGCACCTTGGGCTCGCGCGACAATATCAGTGCCACTCGTGCGGGAAAAACACGCAAACTCGCCTAATTCATTTAAGGATTGCCAGCTGAGATCGCCAGGATTTAAGGTTTCACCATCAAGTACGACTATTTTCATGCCACTAAATCTCCTTTTAAGACGATGCGTTAAATCTAAAAACTGACTTTGAGCCCAAGGTTAGCCTGAGCCTGCCACATCACATCCGACGTAATGTGCCATAGGCATTCATCTTCATTGCAAAACAGCGAAGTGTCACTGTTGATAAAAGTCGCATAACCCCGAATATCCGCAAACAGGCCAAAGTGTGGCGTCACTTGATACTCTACCCCGCCACCAATCCCCATGGAGAAACGCGTTTCGCTCGACCAACCGCTAGGCAGCATGCGGGTGATCCCCGCGCTGGCAGTGACATAGGGCTGGATATCGCCACGGGGGAAATATAAAGTGCCACCCAAGTGGATGTAATCTAAATCTAACGAGGTAAGAAAGTCTGGCGTAAACAAGCCGCCACTTTTCAGTTCAGAGGCTTGATGACTATATAAAAGATAAATATTACCGGGATCATTGGTGCCAATACCCACCATCAAACCGTAATGACTCGACTCCTCGACTTTCACATCGGCCTTATCACCCGTTTGATCTGTGTTGACCTCATATTGATTCACATCAAATTGACCGCCCCCCAGACTATAACCACCAAAAGGAGCGATAAACACCTCGGCCTGCGTAGACATAGCCACAGGTAACAAACTCGCCAACAGCAACAAACGGTAAGTGTTTTTCATAATGAATTCCTTATCTTTTACAAAAACCAATTTAATCAAGGCTAACGCATACCGCGCTCAGACTTGACTCTGTCATAGGCTGCTTGAATATCCCGAGCCTTACGATTAGCTAGCTCCATCATTTCCGGTGGTAACCCTTTCGCCACTAACTTATCGGGATGATGTTCATTCATCAATTTACGGTAAGCCCGTTTAACTTCTTGGTCGCTAGCTTCGTTCGTAATGCCAAGTAAACTGTAGGCATCAGTAATCGATGTTTTATTGCCACTCGATGTTTGATGGAAACGAAACTCCGCCTGCCAGCGTTTAAGTAATTCATCTAACTGCGCTCGACCATAACCTAACTCTTGAGCAATCGTCATCAAGATAGCGTGCTCAGCAGGATCCAATTCACCATCAGACAGTGCCGTTTGGATCTGGATTTCGATGAACATCTGCACTAACTCTTTGCGTCCCATCGTAATAACACGAAAAGCTTGTAAGCTGCTACGTAGATCAAAATCCGCCGATTTACCCTCACGAAATGCCTGTTGCGCCTCTTTACGGGCTTCCCCCGTTAAACGCATTTGATCCATTAATAAGGTCGCAATGCGAATATCGGTTTCGGTAACATGTCCTGATGCTTTCGCCACATGCCCCATTACTGCAAATGTGGTATTAAAGAAAATGGCTTGGCGATTCTTAGCCTGCCCTAGAATCTGTCGAAAACCCACGCCCGATGCTGCACGCTTATCGTAAAGATGACCGAGCCACAAACCTAGCAGCGCACCAAAAATACGGCCGAACATAAAGCCAATGACAAATCCAAAAAACTTACCCCAAAGCCGCATCTTATTTCCTGATTTCTATTATGTATTTGATGCACTAGCTTAATCCTATGGATATGCCAGCACCGAAATTTACTTGTTACTTTGTAACCTTAGTTCAAGCGCTTGCAATCGTGCAATGGTACCGACATCACACCAAAATCCATTAAACAAGGCACCACTAACTCTGTCTTGAGCCATTTGCGATCTCAACAACGGACCCAGTGCAAAGGCGCTCTGCGGCGTGTCATGAAATAGCGCAGGGTGATAAATGCCCATGCCCGAAAACGTGTGCTTAACATCGCCACGCTCCTGCACTTGATGACCATTCAAAGCAAAATCGCCATTTGGATGCTGCTCAGGATTAGGCACTAACCATAAGTGAGCGAGCCTATCCGCAGCCAGTTGCGTGATTGGCGGTAAAGCATCAATAAACACATCACCATTAATCACTAAAAAAGGTTCGTCGCTTCCGTCCTCACACAATAAAGGCAAAGCGCGTTTAATGCCGCCGCCGGTTTCAAGCGCACTCTCTTCAGCGCTATACCGAATGCGCACCCCAAAAGTGCTGCCATCGCCCAGTGCTTCAACTAACTTATGCCCTAGCCAAGCATGGTTGATGACGATATCGACTATGCCTATCGCGGCAAGTTTTTCAATATGATAAACAATCAGTGGCTTACCTAACACTGGCACCATAGGTTTAGGCAAACTGTCCGTTAACGGCCGTAACCTTTCCCCTCGTCCAGCGGCCAAGATCATGGCTTTCATTGCTTAACCTCAGATGAAGACTGACTCACACTAAACGCAGGTAACACACGACGAGTTAACCAGTGTGCAAATGGCACGAGTTCGGGATACTGCAGCGAGATGTCGACAATATACGTTAATGTCAGTGGAATATCCGCCATATACGCAGGTTTACTATCGCGATAATTTAACCGTGCAAAAATCCCCACAGCCTTAATGTGGCGCTGTAAGCCCATGAGATCAAACCAAGTTTGATATTGCTCAAAAGGAGTCTGTGCGGGAATAAAACCAAGCGCTAATGCTTGCTGATAATGATACCGCATCAAGTCTGCAACTAACGGCTGCGGCCAACGAATATAACAATCGCGTAGTAGTGATACCGCATCGTAAGTCACAGGACCAACGACAGCATCCTGAAAATCAATCACGCACAGCTTGTCAGCTTGCAGCATAAGATTACGGCTATGGAAATCCCTATGCATTCCCACACTAGGCTGAGATAGCGCATTGCCGACGAGGCGATCAAAAGTATCATTCAGCAATTGCAACTCAGCAGCGTCCAAAGACAAATTAAGATGTGTTCCTAACAGCCACTCAGTAAAGATGTGTAATTCACGGCGCACAAAGGCTTCATCGTAGTTAGGTAATGCCTGAACTAAACCGCTATCAAGATTCTTGCACTCAATCACAGCGGCCACTTGCGGTAATAAATCGAGCGCCTGACGGTAAAACCCTTCCACATTTTGTACCGTCAATACAGATAAGAGTTGGGTATCGCCCAAATCACTCATCAACATAAAACCCAAATCGGCATCGGCGTGGATTACTTTTGGAACTGTCAGTCCCACGGCTGAATAAGCATTCGACAGTGCAATAAAGGGGGCGATAGGCACTAACTGAGGCGGTGAATCGGCGGCGATAAAGGTGGCATCGGGCATCGAAATCCGAAAGTAACGCCTAAAACTTGCGTCTCCGGAAATCAACACAGGCATCACCTCACAGGAAAAATAAGCATTCAGCCACTGATTAAGGGAAAGAAATCTCGGATCGGATAAAGTCATTTCATGGCTCTTAAAGAAAAATTGCTTTATTATAGCTGGCATAGAATTTGGAAACAGCTAAGAAATTGAGAGATTTATTAAGCGATGTTGCGTTTGTCAATTGCAACTTTCCCCATCCATACTTGTCCAGAATAAGAAATCATAATTACTGACCTAAAGATGCAGATCCGATACCTTCTGGCCCTGAGCCTGTTACCGCAATTAGTCCTGGCAGACGACTCTCTAACCGCTTCGGCATCCCAATGCTTAATCGAACCGCCAGTACCCCGTATCGTATCTCAAACCCAAGGGATGAGTGCGGCTGAACTCAACAAAATTCGTATTGCGTCTGATAACACCAATGCCGAAATGGGGAAGCAGGCGATTTTCCGTGGCGATGTGGTTTTTAGCCAAGGCGATAGGCACATAGCAGCCGATGAGGCGATTTTAGATCAAGCTACTGAACAGTTTGATGCCAATGGTAATTTAGTCTTTCAAGACAGTAACTTCACCGTTACAGCCGAATCCTTACAAGCTCAAATGCGGACAAACCGTGCCACCCTTAAAGGCGCACAATATTGGATCCATGGCCAACAAGTTCACGGTGATGCCGAAAAACTGCAAATTACTATCAATAACAATTTAATTTTAACGAATACCAACTTCACTACTTGCCCTCCTGACAATGTGTCTTGGCTACTCGAGGCCGAAAAGATCAAGATCAACAGTGAAGAAGAATGGGGCGAAATTTGGAATGCCAAACTAAGAATTGGCGGTGTACCTGTATTCTATATACCCTACATGACAGTCCCCGTTTCAGACAAACGTAAATCTGGCTTTCTCTACCCTAGTTTTAGCACTAGCACTACAGATGGTGTCGAAATTTCTGCACCTTATTATTGGAATATTGCCCCAGAGTACGATTTAACATTTACGCCTAGCTATATGTCAAACCGTGGTTTATTCACTAAAACAGAGTTTGGTTATCTGGCGGGTGCAGCCCAAAATGGCCGAGTCAATTTAGAATATCTAGGCAATGACCAATTGATCGATGGTAGCCCGAATCGCTACTTATATAACTGGCAGCATCAAGGGGCGATCGACAAAAATTGGCGCGTATTAGCGAATTTTACCGATGTATCAGATAACAATTATTTCAATGACTTAAAGTCAGATGTTAACCGTGCAACCGATAACCAGTTATCACGCATAGGTGAAATCAGCTACTTCGAAAGTAACTGGGATCTAAGCACCCGAGTACAAGATATTAAAGTACTGGGTGAGGATGAAAAACCATATCAAGTCATGCCTCAGGTTAACTTTAACTATCGCGCTGCTGATTTTTGGAACAATTTAGATTTTGGTTTCAATTCGGAGCTAACGAATTTTGCCCATCAGGACAACAATGTTAATACGGCGACTCGTTTGTACATGTCACCAAGCGTAACTCTGCCAATACATGGGCCTTCAGGCTCGCTCACCAGTCAAGTTAAGTTGATGCAGACCAATTATTGGCAGCATAACGAAGATCCAGACATAGTTGTTGACGACACAGTGAATCGCACCATCCCGCAGGTACGGATTAATGGTCAAATCAACTTCGAACGTTTTACTGAGCTTTTCGATCAAAACTACCGCCAAACGCTCGAGCCACAATTTCAATATCTTTATGTCGGCTACGAAGATCAACGCAACATAGGCATTTATGATACGGCTCAATTACAGGACGACTACTTTGGTCTATTCCGTGATCGTCGCTTCTCGGGTCTGGATCGGATTTCCGATGCAAATCAAGTCACTCTAGGTGTTACTACACGCCTGTTTGATAGTCACAACCAAGAAGCCACTAAATTCAGCCTAGGACAAATTTTTTACCTGCAAGACAGTAAAGTCGGTTACGAAGACAGTATTTTTGAGTCTAATCAATCAACTTCAGTACTTGCTGCAGAGTTAGATACCCGCTTGTCCCATGATTGGTATATGGGGGCTGCGATTCAGTACGATACCAACACCAGTGACAATAAAAAATCTGAAGTCACCTTAGATTTCAGACCTGAAGCGAATAAATTACTGCAATTTAGCTATCGCTATGTCCCTGATTTATTGAACTCAAATACCAATGATACAGTGAACATCTCCCAAGCGGGCGTTCGTGGCGCTTGGCCAATCAGTGACGACCTCTACTTTGTTGGTAATTGGTATTATGACCTTAACGAAAGTCGCAGTATTGAAACTTACACAGGTATCCAGTACGAATCATGCTGTTACGCAGTAAGACTTAGTTATCATTACCGCATTAAAACCAACTATGACGACAACATAGGTTCTGCCACAATTGATCCTCGCGAACAGTTTGATAGTGGTATCTACCTGAACTTAATCATTAAGGGACTCGGTGGTTCTGGCCCATTAGGCGTATCCGATATGCTCAATGACGGCCTGTTTAACTACAGAAAACCGCTTTATCTGAGGAATTAGCAAAGAATTGTGATAGATTGCTGAACCTCAACAAGGACTCAGAGTCCAAACAGATTAATGAGTGCTTTACCGTTCACCTTTTGCTAAAGCGAATAAAAGCGGATCTTAAGGTCTAACCTTGCACTCAAATGCGTCGCCAAAAAATTACATTAGGGCAACTCACTGTAATTTCGATATAAATGGTAAAGTTATTTCAATTAAGCCGTCGAACCTGACCTTAGAACGTGCCAAGGATTTTGTGGATGAAACCCAGTAAACATCTGATTTTTGCTTTATTTGCACTCGCGATCAGCCAACCTACATTGGCCGCACCCCAGCCGCTAGACCGCGTTGCAGTCCAAATTAACGACGGCATAGTGCTCGAAAGTGAAATCACTAACATGATTGACACTGTTAAAGCGAATGCCAAAGCAGCAAACCAATCGTTACCTTCTGACAGTGCCCTGCGCACTCAGGTGATTGAGCGTTTAATCTTAACTCGCCTACAATTGCAAATGGCTAGTCGTATAGGGCTGAATATTGGTGACTTACAACTAGACCAAGCGATTGAAAACATCGCGCGCGAACAAAAAATGTCTGTCGCGCAGATGCAACAAAAAATTGAAAGCGAAGGTTTAAGTTTCAGCCAATACCGAGAACAATTGCGCGAAGAAATCACTCTAGGTGAAATTCAACGTATTCAAGTACAACGCCGCATTCAAGTATCACCACAGGAAATTACTAGCCTAGTCAAACTCATCCAAGAACAAGGGATGAAAGATGTGGAATACCAAATTGGCCATATCCTGATTGACGTGCCTAATAACCCCACCAGTGAACAACTCGAAGCATCAAGCAAACGCGCCAATATCGTATTAGAACGTTTGAAGAGTGGTGAGGATTTCCGTCGTACCGCTATCGCTTCTTCTTCAGGTCCTAAGGCACTCGAAGGCGGTATTTGGGATTATATGAACATCAACGAAATGCCAACTCTGTTCGCCGAAGTGATTAACGGTGCGAAAATGGGTGACATTATCGGCCCGATTAAGAGTGGTGCAGGTTTCCATATTATTAAGATCATGGATGCTCGCGGCCTACAAACCAAAGAAATCGAAGAAGTTAGAGCGCGCCACATTTTGCTCAAGCCATCGCCGATCCTGTCAGAAGACCGCGCTAAAGCCATGCTTGAGCAATTCCTGAAGCAAATCCGCTCAGGTGAAGCTAAGTTTGAAGACCTAGCGCGTCAGTATTCAGAGGATCCTGGTTCGGCCACAAAAGGTGGTGAATTAGGTTGGGCAGAACCAAGCATTTACGTACCTGAGTTTGCTCAAACGCTCAACAGTTTGAAAAACGACCAAATTAGTGAGCCATTCCGTACGACTCACGGTTGGCATATCACTCAGTTAGAAGAACGCAGAAAAACCGACGCCACGGATCAGTTCAATAGCAACCGTGCGCACCAGTTGATCTTCCGTCGCAAATTTAACGAAGAACTGCAAAACTGGCTAGACGAAATGCGTTCAGACGCATACATTGAAATCTTCCAGCCAGAGACCAATCGAGGTTAATTCTAATTGAGCACTAAACGTATTGCCGTTACCCCAGGCGAACCCGCAGGTATTGGCCCCGATTTAGTCGTACAACTCGCTCAGCAGGCTTGGCCTGCTGAGTTAGTCGTTTGTGCGGATCCAGAATTACTTGCGAGCCGCGCGAAACGACTCGGTTTGCAAGTGACTTTCCGCCCTTACCAGCCAAATCAAGCTCCTAAACCGCAAGAAGCGGGCACATTAACCATAGCGCCCTTTAAATTAGTGAGCGAGTCGATTTGCGGTCAGCTCGATGAGCAAAACAGCACTTATGTAGTTGAAACCTTGCGTTATGCGGGCGAGAAAAACATGAGTGGCGAGTTTGATGCTGTCGTGACAGGTCCAGTGCATAAAGGCATTATCAATCAAGCAGGTATTTCCTTTAGTGGCCATACTGAGTTTTTTGCCCATCAAGCAAATTGCCCCGATGTAGTGATGATGCTGGCAACGCCGGGTTTGCAAGTGGCACTCGTGACCACCCATATTCCTCTGGCCTATGTTGCAAAAGCTATAACGCGTCAACGCTTACAGCATATTATCAAGATTCTACATGCCGATCTCATCAGCAAATTTGGCATAGTTTCACCGAAAATTTATGTCTGTGGTCTCAATCCACACGCAGGTGAAGACGGCCATTTAGGGCGTGAAGAAATCGACGTGATTATTCCTGCACTCAACGAGTTGCGAGAAGAGTTCCAGATGAATATTGTCGGCCCATTACCGGCCGATACTCTGTTCCAACCTAAATATTTACAGGACGCCGATGTCGTCTTGGCCATGTACCATGACCAAGGACTTCCCGTTCTCAAGTCACAAGGATTTGGCAAATCGGTAAACATCACCTTAGGTTTACCTTATATTCGTACCTCGGTTGACCACGGTACGGCGCTCGATCTCGCGGGTACAGGCAAGGCCGATATTGGCAGTTTTGTCTGTGCTCTGAATAAAGCCATTGAGTTATCCTCAAAGAACTAAACGATTACATTATTAATGAGCAACAAAGTACATTTAGGCCACACGGCCAGAAAGCGTTTCGGACAAAACTTCCTTACCGACGGCAATGTGATTGACCGCATTGTGGGTGCAATTGCACCCGATAATCACCATGTGATGGTCGAAATCGGCCCAGGCCTTGGTGCCTTAACTGAACCTGTAGCCGATGCTGTGGATAATCTGACTGTCGTCGAACTCGACCGCGATCTGGTTGAACGCTTACATCAACACCCAGTCCTTAAAAATAAACTGACTATTCACCAAGGTGATGCACTGCAGTTTGATTTTGGCCAACTGAGTGTGCCTGGCAAAAAAATGAAAGTATTCGGTAACTTACCTTACAATATTTCAACGCCACTGATGTTCCACCTGTTCGAATTTGCAGAACAGATTGAAACGATGCACTTTATGCTACAAAAAGAAGTAGTCCTGCGTCTATCGGCAAGCCCAGGCTGTAAAGCCTATGGCCGTTTAACGGTCATGGCACAATACTTCTGCCAAGTGGTTCCGGTTCTCGAAGTGCCGCCCCACAGCTTTACCCCTGCACCTAAAGTGGACTCAGCAGTCGTACGCTTATTGCCATACGCTGTAAAGCCGTTCCCTTGTAAAGATGTGACCGTACTGCGCCACCTTTGTACTACCGCATTCAACATGCGTCGTAAGACTCTGCGTAATAACTTAAAGCACATGTTATCTGACGATGAGTTCGAGCAGTTAGGGATTGACTCAAGTCAACGCCCAGAACAGATTAGCGTGCAGCAGTATGTTGCTATGGCTAACATGGTTTGCGATAAGAAAGCATAAATATGTCAGGGCACTTAGGTGCCCTTAGACCAGAGCCTAGGAACAAGAATGAGCGCATTGGACACCTCCATTCGGGTCGAAGTCAAAACTGAGTATATAGAGCAGCAGTCCTCGCCCGAGGATGAAAAGTACCTCTTCAGTTACACCATCACTATCATCAATTTAGGTGAGCAAGCGGCTAAACTTGAAACTCGTCACTGGATAATCACTGATGCCAATGGCAACACCAGTGAAGTCCAAGGTGCCGGTGTTGTCGGTGAAACGCCAACCATAGCGCCGAATACTGCCTATCAATACACCAGTGGTACTGTGCTCGATACGCCACTTGGCATAATGCACGGCACTTATGGTATGGTCAGCGAATCGGGTGAGCGTTTCCAGGCGACAATCCGTCCCTTCCGTTTAGCGACCCCAGGCTTACTACATTAATATCGTTAGGAAAGGGGTACTGTGGCGCATTATTTTGTTGGTGATATTCAAGGCTGTTTCGCTGAGTTACAAAAATTACTCGCTAAGGTCGATTTTAATCCTTCCCGCGATGAACTCTGGGCTGTAGGTGATCTTGTTGCACGTGGACCTGACTCCTTAGCTACGCTACGGTTTTTTCGCTCCTTAGGTGATTCCGCTAAAACGGTTTTAGGTAACCACGATCTCCATCTAATGGCATTACACGGTAAGCTCAAACGCGCTAAGCCCAGCGATAATCTCACTGAAATTCTAGAATCCCCCGATATCTCAGCCTCCATTGACTGGCTGAGACAACAACCTCTTATGCGTGAATTACCTGAACACCAACTCATTATGAGTCATGCGGGTGTACCACCTCAGTGGTCGCTGGAGGTATTAAGAGAAGAATCCGCACTCGTCAGTCGCGCCCTCAAGCACGATGATTATCTTGAGACATTAATAAGCCAAATGTATTCAGATACCGCAGAGCAATGGGATCCAAGTGCAACTGGCATAGAACGCTTACGTTATTGCATCAATGCATTAACACGCATGCGCTATCTTTATGTCGATGGCCGACTTGATTTTGATTGCAAACAACCTCCTGAAAACTGTACTAATCCACAACTCAAACCTTGGTTTGAGTTTGCTTCGCCGCTGCGCCAGAGTCATACCTTAGTATTTGGCCATTGGGCTGCGTTGATGGGCAAGGTCGACGATACTAAATTAAAGGCTTTAGATACAGGCTGTTGCTGGGGTGAACACTTAACCTTATGGCATCTTGAAAAAGACCAAAAAATTACGCAAAAAAAGTTAAAAAAGAGTTAAACTAAAACAGCTTAAAGTCGATAACAGACTGAGCCGCCTAACCCTGAATATCACCCTGTTTTCATTTGGAAAAATATAATAAAAATCGGAGTATCCTATGAAATTTAATGTAGCCACCAGAGTGATTGGCGGATTTGGTATTGTTACACTTTTACTCGTGTTACTAGGATTTACATCTTATTTAACCAACAATAGCCTAAAAGCCAGCTCTGCTATGATGCAAGAATTAAGCTTGCCCGCGCTGAAATCGACAAACCACCTTAGTGAAGCATTGAGTGAGCAACAAAGACAAATCCTCATTGCCTATAACACCCCTAGATCGGCAAATATCCCGAATATTCGTAAAGTGTTCGAAGACCACGGGACTCAGTTCAAAAACGAAATTGCCACCCTCACTCAGTTAGTCAAGAGCCAGCAGAATCTATCTTCTTTAATTGCCCAATTAAGCGGCAGCTTTGCCACCTTTGAGCGAGATAGTATTGCCATGATCGCCGAACGTGAGGCCTCATTGAGCAAGCAAGAACAGCTCGTTGAACTAAAGAAAAAGCTCGAAAATGCCGCCGATGATGCCTCATCAGAACTGCTCGATATTGTTGATTTAGAAAGCAGTCAGAATCCCGATGAGCAGAGTCTTGCTGCATCAGCCAGCGCTATTGATACTAGTCTCGGAAATATCATCACCACTATTGCAGATTTAGTAACGAATGACGAAGACAGTAAGCACGAACTGATCTCAAAGGAACTTGACTACATTATCAGCGAAACCAAGAACAAACTTGAATATGTGAATCGTCACGGTCAAGGTATCGTCGAAGCGGATACCTTAAGCTCGGTCACTAAAGATATCGAAAAAGTATTAGCGCTCGTCACCGGTCCGCAATCTATGTTGCAGCTAAAATCGAGTCAGCTCTCCCACTCCAAAGAAGCTGTGATAAAACTTGGCATTATCGAAAATGATGTGAAAGTCATTAATTCCAACATGAATGATGTCAGCGATAACATCGAACTTGTTGCCGCAAACATGAGTAATGACACCATAGCCAAGATTGACTCAGCCAGCATACAAACCATGATTGTCGTGTTAATAGCAATCGTTGTCGCTGTGATTGTGAGTTTTGCTGTGGTGAATCCGTTAAAACGCTCACTCAGCCAAGTGAACAATGCCCTGAACGTCTTAGCCTCAGGTAACCTTACCCATAAACTAGATGACTCTGGACACGATGAATTTGCCGAACTAGCAAAAAACTGTAATCGTCTCGTCGATAGCTTACGCAGTTTAATCATAGGTATTTTAGATAGGTCAAATCAACTTGCCGCGGCAGCCGAACAAACATCAGCAATCACAGCGCAAACCACCTCAGGCATACAAGAACAAAAAAGCCAAGTTGACCAAGTGGCTACTGCGACAACTGAACTTAGCTCTAGTGCTCAGCAGGTGTCTTTAAGTGCCAATCAAGCCCTTGAGCAAATCAAACAGGCTGATCAAGAAACTCAGCACATGCGTGCCATTGCACAAGAGAACAAACTGACTATTTTGGCTTTAGCCGATGAAGTGGCCAAAGCGGGTGTTGTGATTAATAAAGTGCAGTCGGACAGCGCCTCTATTGGCTCAATTTTGGATGTGATCCGTGGTATTGCAGAACAGACTAACCTACTCGCCCTTAACGCCGCTATTGAAGCCGCCCGTGCGGGTGAACAAGGTCGTGGTTTTGCGGTAGTTGCCGATGAAGTGCGTAGTTTAGCCTCACGCACTCAAGTGTCGACCCGAGAGATCCAACAGATGATCGAAGTGTTGCAGCAAGGTGCAGAGCAAGCCGTTGCCGCCATGGATATGGGGCGTGCTCAAGCCAACGCCTGTGTTGAAAAAACGGAGCAAGCCAACATTGCCCTCGAGACCATCAGCCAATCTGTGCATAAGGCCTATGATTCTGGCACCCATATCGCCCATGCTGCGCAGGAACAGAATTTAGTAAGCCAGCAAGTTTCTGAAAAACTAGAGCATATTGCAGCAATTTCAGAAGAAACCGCTATCGGTGCAGATCAAACGGCTCAGTCTAGCCATCAAGTCGCCAAATTAGCCGAAGAACTCCAAGCTTCGGTCGGTGAATTTAGAGTCTAATGTTTATCACCACTAAAACCTAGGGTCGCTTAGCGGCCCTTTCTTTTGAGACGAATTCACTTGCCTATCTTACTGACGACTCGAACTGTCCGGCCTTTGCACAAATTAAGGCCATAAAAAATGCCAAACTTAAGTTTGGCATTTTTATCTAGCTTAATGCTAGATACTTGATATTAGACGCTTAATATAACTTAGCAGTAAATAGAGCTAAAGTGCCGCTAAGTTCAAATCCGCATTACTCTTCTTCACCGCCCGCAGCAGCGCCAAGGCGCTCTTTCACTGCAGCGGTAATTGGGCTAGCACCATGACCGTTTGCTTCAGCCCAAGCTTGGATAGTCATCCCATCAGCTTCAGCAACACTCAATTCAGTCGCCGACAAACGCTTAGCCACAAACTCACCGGTATCGTTCGCACTCGCACCGTAAGCGGTGCGCAATAGACTTGCACCATCGCAACTGATACCACTGTAAATCTGACGTAACTTAACGCGGCTTTCTTTTAACTTTTTACGCAAGCGGTTTTTGTCGTTAGCTTTTACATAATCACAAAGACTCGCTACGAGTGGATCTTCCCCCGCAACAGCAGAGGTTGGTACAGCAATAGAACTAAATCCAATCAACGCAGCCAAGGCCACAGGCATAAGACGCATCCGATACTCCTTAATACTTTCTTATAGTTTTATTATCAATTCTGTATGGGCTGCATCTATTGTCTAAATGATATTGACCTCTTGGCTTTAGCTCTCGTTCGAAATCTAGGATAACGAAATAGGCTATCTCTTTCCGTGAAAACTAAATGTCCGATATGATGCAATACGTTAGATAAACTGACGCCCCATACACGCAGGGTACACAACAGAAGCTGCAATTTAACATTTTTTTACCAAATTGATAAAGCGATATTCCAAACCAGCCGCATTTATACTCGCCAAAGATTCAGTTTCCTTCCAAGTCCCATCGTCCCAGTGGGGGAAAAATGTATCGCCTTCCACCTCAAGATTGATTTGCGTCAAATATAAGATATCGGCGCAGGGCAATAACTCGGCATAAAGCTGGCCACCACCGATAACCACTAACTCTTCACACTCACCAGCAGCTTGTTTGGCTGCATCAAACGAGGTCACACAGGTCACGCCCTCAATCACAAGATCCGTTTGGCGTGAAATCACTATGTTATGTCGACCAGGAAGGGGCCTACCGATTGACTCAAAGGTCTTACGTCCCATCACAACAGGCTTGCCTAGGGTCATCGCTTTAAAGTGACGTAGATCTTCTGGAAGATGCCATGGCATTTTATTATCTTTTCCGATGACTCGATTGTTTGCCATCGCGGCTATCATAGCAATGCGCATGCTCACTCCTGTTTTATAGAAATAGAATTATTGAATGACGGGGCGGGTCCTGAAATACAGCAAACTCGGCATGGCCAAACCCACGGCTAACGCCCCTAGAATAAAGACGGTTTTGAGGCCATTACTAATCACTTGCCCCGTCAGTTCAGGACTGACTTGAGATTGAGCGGTCAATTGCACTAAGGCAATCACAGTATTAAATACATAAGTGCCTGGAATCATAGGAATAATCGCGGCGACAGCATACATTAAAGGTGGCGCTAAGTGGCGCTTACCAAACCCTATGGTAATAATCCCTACTAATGCCGCGGCGGCGAAGGTTGCCCACTCGATTGGCAGACCAAACTGTAACATTAAAGTACGGGAACTATGGCCAATGGCTCCCGCTAAAGCGCAGTAAGGAAGAAATCGTTTAGGAACATTAAATACCATAGCAAATCCTACGGCGGGGATGGCTGAGAAAAAAGCATCGTGCAAAAGAGCTATCAATAATTCCATCATAGGAAAATTCCGCCGATCTGCATCGCAATCGTAATCCCTATCACTGAAGAAACGGTCAGCAAAGTAGCATGACCCCAGCGGGATATACCGACACTCATGTGCCCTTTTACCATGTCGGAAATCGCATTAATCATCGGAAAACCCGGCACTAACATCAGCACACTCGCGGCCATAGCAGCCTTAGGCGTTTCACTTAACTCAAACAAATAACCCGTTTGAGCCAGCATACTGGTGACGAAAGCTGTGATGGCAAAATTGACTAATAAATTAAAATGCCGCTTAGCAATTGCTAAACGTACCGACATACCCACTGCCGCGGCAAAAAAAGTAATCACGCATGCAGTGAGATCGCCATTAAATAAATGACAGAAGCTAGCGCACGACAGGCCAATCATGAATACCACTAAGCTAGGAGGATAGGTTTTAGGTTCAATCCGCGCCAAGCGTTTACGCACTTCATTTGGGCCATACAACCCCTTTTCAGCGAGTAGACAGATACGTTGCAATTCACAGACGACTGTCATGTTAATACCATGCTCACGAATACGACGAGTAGTTGTGATACAGCGACCATGAACCAAACTGGTTAACACGAGGGAATTAGAGGAAATAGAGAGTTCTACGCTGGCAAGACCTAAAGCCTGACCTAGACGCTGGCTGATTTCTTCAACTAAATCAGATTCCGCGCCGTAGGCCAGTAGCAATTGTGCAGCACGCACAACTTGCCGAGTAATATCATTTTGAGTATCAGCGTACACAGAACTCTCAAAACTCAAAGATTACTATTATCTTTGGTAAATAACTTCTACGTCGTAGTCGTCATCATCAAAGTCGTCGTCATCATCTTCATCAACATAATCTTCATTCAATGAATCAAGGTTTGCTTGATGATAATTATCCCACTTGAACTCAACTTCACTATCTGGGTCGACTTCATTGTCTTCAGGTGGAAGACTCGCAATATAATCGAGGAGTTTTAATGCCAACTCACTGGTACCGTCGCGGTTATAGGCGGAGATAGTGTAAACATCGCCTTCCCAACCCATTTCTTTAACGATACGATCAACCTTCTCTTGCAGCTCTTCTTCAAGCAGCAGATCGGTTTTGTTAAAGACTAACCAACGTGGCTTACTCGCCAACTTTGGAGAGTATTTCTCAAGCTCACCTACGATAGCGCGCGCAGACTCAACCGGATCGGTTCCGTCAATCGGCTCAATATCTATGATGTGCAGCAGAATACGACAACGCTCAAGATGCTTTAAGAAGCGAATACCTAAACCCGCACCATCGGCAGCACCTTCGATGAGACCAGGAATGTCCGCAATCACAAAACTTTGCCCAGGACGTGGATTAACCACACCTAAGTTAGGCACCAGTGTTGTAAACGGATAATCAGCCACTTTCGGCGTTGCACGGGAAACCGCACGAATGAATGTCGACTTACCCGCGTTAGGCATGCCAAGCAAACCAACGTCAGCCAGCAGTAACAACTCTAATTTAAGGCTACGAACTTCACCAGGTGTCCCTAACGTCTTTTGACGTGGAGCACGGTTAGTACTGCTCTTAAAACGAGTGTTACCTAAACCATGGAAACCACCTTTGGCAACCAATAGCTTTTGACCGTGGGTTGTTAAATCCCCAAGGACTTCTTCAGTATCATGATCGACCGCGCGAGTACCAACAGGAACTTTTAAGATCAGATCTTTACCGCTATGACCAGTACAATCACGGCCACGACCATTTTCGCCACGTTCAGCCATGTGAAAACGTTCAAAACGGAACTCGATCAAAGTGTTGAAGTTTTCGTCAGCCTGCAGAAAAACACTGCCACCGTCGCCACCATCACCACCATCAGGACCACCATCAGGTACATACTTTTCGCGCCTAAAGCTAACACAACCGCTACCGCCGTCGCCTGCTTCGACCCTAATTACTGCCTCATCGACAAACTTCATACTTACTCCTGGCACCACTGAATGAAGCAATTATACCGTCTAACTTCATTGGTCGCCAAAAAACTCGAGATACTTTGCTTCCAATCTTACCTGTCAATGCTCATTCTTGGTAATCATTTACCAACTCAAGCATCTACACGGCGTAAATAGAAGCACAAAAAACAGAAAGCCCCACCAATGGCGGGGCTTTAACAGTATGAGCTAGGTTCGAAAGTTAAGCTTCGATGCTAATAAACTTACGGTTATTAGCGCCTTTAACTTCGAATTTAACTTTACCGTCAGTCAGAGCAAACAGAGTATGGTCACGACCAATACCTACGTTTACACCAGCGTGGAATTTAGTACCACGTTGACGAACAATAATGTTACCAGCTAGAACTGATTCACCGCCAAAGCGCTTAACACCTAGACGTTTACTTTCTGAATCGCGGCCGTTACGAGTAGAACCGCCAGCTTTTTTATGTGCCATGAGTTAGACTCCTATTATGCGTTGATAGCAGTAATTTTAACTTCAGTGAACCACTGACGGTGGCCCATTTTCTTGTCGTGGTGCTTACGACGACGGAACTTAACGATAGTAACTTTATCGCCACGACCGTGACTTACAACTTCAGCAACGACTTTACCGCCAGCTACTAAAGGAGCACCAACATGCACTGTTTCGCCATCAGCGATCAAAAGAACTTGATCGAACTCGATAGTTTCGCCAGTTGCAACTTCTAACTTCTCTAAACGTACTGTGTGGCCTTCAGCTACACGGTGTTGTTTACCACCACTTTGAAAAACAGCGTACATAGCTATTTTACTCCAATTCCTAACACGCGGGCTCATTCTTGGATGAGGCAGGGTGCTACAAAAACTTTATTGACAATGGGCGCGGAGTTTACGCGAAGAATCTAACTCTGGCAAGCCCTAATTAGGAAAGAATAAAAAAAGACCGGATTAACTCTCACATTAGTTGAGCTAGTGCTGTCATATGTCAGAATTTTAGGTAAAATTCATTTCATTATAACACGTGAGCCTAAACAGGGGCCGGGTACGTAATGACCCCACAACCAGAGTCTATTATGGATTTAAACGCTATTCGTCAACTGGCTGACACTGATATGCAAGCAGTCAATCAGCTGATATATAAACAGCTTGAATCAGATGTCGCCCTAATTAATCAATTAGGTTTTTACATTATTAATGGTGGTGGTAAACGTCTTCGTCCTCTGCTGTCGGTTCTAGCCGCACGTGCGGTGAGCTACGAAGGCGAAGCACATCTTAAGCTAGCGGCGATTATTGAGTTTATCCATACAGCCTCATTGCTCCATGATGATGTAGTTGATGAATCGACGTTACGCCGCGGACGAGAAACCGCCAATGCACTGTTTGGCAATAGTGCCAGTGTGCTAGTCGGGGATTTCCTTTATACCCGCTCATTCCAGATGATGACTGAACTTGACAACATGAAAGTGCTCAGAGTGTTAGCTGATACGACTAACGTGTTGGCCGAGGGTGAAGTCTTACAGCTGATGAATTGCAATGACCCAGACACCACTGAAGAAAGCTATATGCGGGTCATTTATTGCAAAACTGCCAAGTTATTTGAAGCCGCTACGCTACTCGCGGGCGTGCTAGCAGGTGCAACGCCTGAGCAAGAAACCGCCTTAGGCAACTATGGTAAGTATCTCGGCACCGCCTTTCAGCTTACCGACGACTTACTCGACTATACCGCCGACAGTGACGAGCTAGGAAAGAATATTGGCGATGACCTTGCCGAAGGTAAACCGACGCTGCCACTCATCTATGCCATTGCCCATGGCACAGACGAAGAGAAACAGCTCATACGTCAAGCAATTGAGCAAGGTGATGGTACTCAGGCAATAGATAAAATCGTAGCAGCACTGCACCATTGCGGCGCGTTAAACTACACCCAACAAAAAGCAATTGAAGAATCAGAGAAAGCCATCGCGGCATTATCTGCTTTACCCGATAGCGACTATAAGCAAGCCTTAGTAACGCTAGCTAAGATTTCGGTCGACAGAAACCACTGATTGCTAACAAATGTAGTTTCGCCCCAAAAATAAGGTCTTACTCAGTAAGACCTTTTTTATTGCTTTAACCGCAACCCTAAAATCAAACCTGCCAAAGGATCGGCGTTTCGCCTCGCTCAAGCAATAATTGATTCACTTGAGAGAAATGCCCACAACCAAAAAAACCGCGATAAGCCGATAAAGGTGAAGGATGTGGTCCTGTGAGCACTTGATGTTGCGGTGCGTTAATGACTTGACCCTTTTTAATGGCATGACTGCCCCAAAGCACGAAAATAATCGGCTGAGTCTGCCGATTTAATAATTCCAGCACCGCAGTCGTAAAGACTTCCCACCCGGCTTTGGCATGGGAATGCGCCTTGCCTTGCTCAACGGTCAGCACAGTATTGAGCATCAATATCCCCTGCTCCGCCCATGCGGATAAATCACCATGGGATGGCACAACAAAACCTTCAATATCCGTCGCTAATTCTTTGTACATATTGGCTAAAGATGGCGGTGGTTTTATCCCGCGTTTAACCGAAAAACATAAACCATGGGCTTGATCTGGGCCGTGATAGGGATCTTGGCCAATCAAAACCACTTTGACTTGTTCAAGGGGCGTCATACTAAAAGCATTGAAAACATCAACTTCGGGGGGATAAACCACTTTCCCAGCCCTGCGTTCATTATCAACAAATGCGCTTAGTTGCTGAAAATAAAGCAAAGCTCTTTGCTCATCGATAAATGTTTGCCATGTCACCTGAGTCACTATTTTACTTCCTCAATTCTATAATCGGGTTAGCTTAAAAGTCCTATAGTGGTATGGCAAGTTTGCAGACCTTACTTGCCGCTAAGTAATACCACTAAACCTGCTAGGTCTCACGTTAAGACTTTCAATTTAAAACATTCGAAATTAAGTGATATAGTGCGCCCATTCTCGCACACTCTGATACGTAATGATGATCCAACATTCTGATAAATCAATTCAAAGACATCAAACGGGTTTCACCTTAATTGAACTTGTGGTGGTCATCATAGTGCTCGGTATTTTAGCCGTAGTGGCCCTGCCAAAATTTATCAATGTGCAACAAGATGCGCAAATTGCAACCGTTAAAGCGGCAGGCGGAGGCTTTAAATCAGCCATCAATCTGGCACGTTCCGTATGGGCTGTAAAAGTGGGCTCAGGTCCAAAAGAGGATTTACCCGTATTTGGTACGGCACAATCCGAACAAATAGATTTCAACGCCTTCGGTTGGCCAGCACAACACTATATCCATGGCAATGAGGCCTCTCCGGCACTCGATAATGTTGAAGACTGTATATCGGTATGGGAAGTATTATTCCAAAATGCCCAGCCGAGTGTCTCGCGCTTGAATATTGATGCGACTGAAACCGACTATAAAGCCAGTTATACCGATCCTGGCCAGTGCACTTATTTGTATCGAACAAACGATAAACTGTCGATTAATTATGACTCCCACACAGGAGTCGTCATTACCGACACAGATCCCAATAGTTAATGCCTGACGATTCCTTCTTACACCAATTAAGTTAGAATCGAACTTTAATCTGTTACTTTTTTAGAGTGAACGCCATGACCGACACGAGCAGCACCACCATTTACGAACTTGCCGATCAGTTTATTGCCTTAGCCAATCAGCTAAGCCAACAAGAAGCAGATGTAGGTAAAGTTGGCACAGCACTCCGTTTTGCCGCAGCACGTTTTAATGCCTTCGAAGCCGCGATTAAATCAGCGGATCTCGGTGCTGAAAAAGAGAGCGCATTAGAATGGTTTAGCAGTGAATTCAAAGAAATGCTGAGTGACAACTTAGACGACCACATTGCCAATCCACCCATTATCCAAGAAAGTGTGGCAGAAGAAGCTGATAATTCTGTGCAAATGTTTAAAGGCTAATCACGCCTTGATTTAAATGCATAGCCATAAACAAACACGCCATCGATTGATGGCATGTTTGTTATTTAAAACCAATGATTTTAGATAGATCACTAAAGCGTGTACACCACACGAATCGCCAGCAATATTAATACTACGCCGGACAACTTATCAATTAACCCCGCTTTCTCTCTCAATTTAGGCAACACACTCGAGTGGGATAGCAATAAGGCTATCAAGGTGTACCAAAGACCATCGACCACTAACGGTGTAAAAACAATTAATGCTTTAGCCGTCATGCTGTCGGCGACCATCACAAATTGGCTGAATAACGCAAGAAAAAATAGCATTATCTTAGGGTTGAATAAAGAAATAGCAATACCATCACGGGCTGCAGTTAAGGTATCTGTCGCCTCCCCTGCAGCCAATTTAGCTTGCATACCGCCATTGGAACGCAGCGCTTGAACTCCCATCCAAGCAAGGTATAAGGCACCGAGAATCGCAATGCCATTAAAGACTAAGGGCGCCTTTTTAAGGACTACGGCTAAGCCCAGTAACGTCACCAGCGCATAGATCCCAATCCCTATCGAGTGTGCCCAAGCACAAACGATACCCTTTCCCCGCCCACCACCTAAAGTATGACGTACTACCATAGTCAAACTTGGGCCCGGCGACATAGCCCCCAAACAACAAATAGCCAATAAACCTAACCAAGTACTCCAACTCATTGAGACACCTTTCGCCGAATAAAAAAGCCCACTGCAGGGCCTTAAACTTGCTTGCTATTCTAACATCGCGTCATCAAGGCGTTAACGCTAATAAATCCATTTTCAATAAATGAACAGTCATTTAAGAGAACCCAAAACGCGATAATCCCATAAATTCACACTGATTTAAGCCGTTAACCGCTAAGATTAGCGTTAACCTAAGTCTTTATAGCCAAGCCTTAATACCTAAGCCTTCATCGCTATTATCACAAAGGCGATTCTCAATCAGGAAATTTTATGAACACTATAACGCTGACCAGTATTTTTATTCTTTGCCTATTAATAGGTGCGATCTTATTACTGCTTTGGCAAAGACAAAAAGGTAAAACCATACCACTGACGGTGATTTTTGTGCTGGGATTTTTCGCCTTAGGACTCAGTGCTATTATTGGATTTGTGCACAAAAGCGAGGATTACCAAGCCTATCAAAAACTACAATGGCACACCTTAGCCCCAGAGAAAATCGCGCCTCTGGTTGCCCAAGGCTATACCGTCTTTGTCGATATCACCTCTGATTGGTGCACCATCTGCCAAACGAATAAAGCGGAAGTCACCCACAGGGAGCAAATTGTAAATGCCTTGATGGCCGACAATATCATTCTGATGCAAGGTAACTGGAGTGAGGCGAATAAAACGATTGAAACCTATATGCGCCACGAAGGAGTCCCCGGCACGCCCTACAATAAAATTTATGGTCCAAGCGCCCCCAATGGGATTCTATTGCCGTCAAAACTCAGTATGAGTGATGTGTTAAATGGTTTAGCTGCCGCGCAAACGAATCGTAACTAAGCACTAAACCATATTTAGGACGAGTCAAATACGAATAAAAAAGGCTGCATTGCAGCCTTTTTGCTTACTTCACTTCTATTTATAAAAGCCAAATTTCTTGAAAGGTGGGTTAGAAATCGCTTCTATAAATTGGCTTACTCATTAAAAACGGTAATTCACTCGACCATAGTAGAAACCGCCGTTGTAATCGAATGGCCCACTTTCATAATAAACGCCACCGAGTTCACCCAAGGTCCCTTCTTTCAGCTTTTGCGCTTCTTGATCAAATAGATTATTAGCCCCCACCGCCAGGGTTAAGCCATCAAGTAATTGATAGCTCATTTCAAGATCGACGGTCACTGCAGCATCAGCCATTTCAGAGCCCCAGTCAGAGGTATCATCAGCGTGAGTCGCATAGTACTCACCAAAATAGTTACCACGTAGTGACAGGGTTACCTTGTCCCATGACTGTGCCCAAGTTAAGGTGGCACGGTGCGCTGGGATACCATCTTCTAATCGACGAACTTTACCCGCATCGGTCGTTTTAAGATCAAACTTATCAACGCTGGTATCGGTCCAACCATAGGCAAGACTGAACTTAGCATTACCCGATAGGATTTCCGCATCATAGGAAGCGACGATATCGATACCTTGAGTGGTAGTATCAAAGTCGTTGGTGTAATAACTCACGCCTTGGATCAACTCAGGGAACTCAACCCCAGCGGCACGTAGCGCATCATAATCTGTAGCCTCAACATCAATCTTACTCGACTGTGCAATACGGCCCTCTACGCCAATGTTGTAGTAATCGACCGTTAAGAAGAAGCTTTCGTACTCATATACAGCCCCAATCGCATAACTAATCGACTCTTCTGGCTTTAACACTTCACCACCGTAAAATGCCGCAAGCGGATCGGTTGGGGGGGCAATAAAGGTCTGGATCAATTCACCATCGATGATCGATGTCTGGGTATTCACCACGTTTTCTTGGCCAACCGTTGGAGCACGAAAGCCGGTGCTGTGTGAGGCGCGGAACGACAATTCATCCGTTGCAGAATACTGCAACGTCAATTTGTAATTTAACGTATCACCAAAGGTTGAAAAGTCTTCGTAGCGCAGTGCTAAACCGAGTAACCAGTCATCACTTAAATAAGCTTCTAAATCAGTATAAATACCTATGTTATGACGTGAGTTTTTACCCGCAGACTCTGGGCCAAAGCCTTTAAAACCATGCGCACCAATGTTGAAACCTTGACTAGCATAAGGGCCAGCAATCCACGAGGCTTCATCACCTTGAGAAATCTCAAACGACTCATTTCGCCATTCAAAACCAGAAGCAAAACTAATGTCTTCAATGCCTCCTAAGGTTATGAAGCGCGAGAAATCGAGGTTAACGGTAGTTTCAACTTGCTCATAAGCTCCCGTATCGAAATCCGTCGGGGTATCTAATCCCAATGATGGATTCAACGAATTTTTAAGACCAAAACTGGCTTTGTTCGCCCCCGTACCAGCACTGAAATCATAATTCCATTCACCGATATCGCCTTTTACGCCTGCGAAGAAGGACATATCTTCAATGGTGCCGGTGAACTGCGGTGTATAACCCCCTGGGAAAATTTGGTTCATGGCAAAGCAATTGGGATCGGCAACCATCGCCTTGTATGCATCAGTGTCGAGTACGTTGCCGTCACTTCCATCAGCATTTTTAGGGATCGGTACGAGTCCACATGTTGATGGATCACCATTTACAGCGCCCACAAGTAAATTCTGGCCACCATCATTGGAATACACATTGCTACGATTTTGCGGGTAACGATAATAGAAGCCTCCCACGGCATCGCGGGAAGAAAGATTACCAAAGGCATAGGCGTGCATGTTGGCATTAATGTCTAAGCCTGAGTTGATGAACACTGAATAGTCATCATTAATTTCAGGATTACCCCACACTTGAGCGGGGTCATTAATCGCGGTATTACCCTGCTCGGCTAAGTTAGCCGCATCAGGACGCTGCACACTACGGCTAGTGGAGTCAGCATTTTTATACTGGAAGCTCAAATTGACGAAGCCATTTTCAGTCACAGGTAAACCGACATCACCTTCGACCGTAGTCGTAGCACCATCACCCTCGTAATATTCTCCTTGGGTCACAGTGATAGAACCACCCTCGGAATTATCTTTTAAAACAAAGTTCATGACTCCTGCAATCGCATCAGAGCCATATTGCGCAGCAGCACCGTCGCGCAACACTTCAACTTGCTTTAATGCAGAACCAGGAATAACCGAAATATCAGGACCTTGAGCGCCATCGTTAATACCACCTCCTTGGAACGCAATCACAGATGCACGGTGACGACGCTTACCGTTGACTAGCACTAGCGTACTGTCTGATGGCAAACCCCGTAAATTAACGGGACGAACTAAGGTTGCTGCATCACTAATGGGTTGAGCGCGTGAGTTAAACGATGGCACCGAAGTCACTAACATATCAATCATGTCAGTTGAGCCATTTTTTTTAAGGTCGTCACTACTAATAATATCAATAGGAACGGGGGAATCGCCGATTGAGCGTGGCGCAGCACGGGACCCTACAACTGCAATTTTTTCAACGTTCTCATTTTTAACAGCCGTCTCATCTTCTTCTGCTATTGCCTGCGGACTGATTAAACTACCAGACAAGGCTAGAGTAATCGCCAAACTCACTGCACTTAATCCAAACTTCTGCTTCTTTGAGGTCATCATATTCATCCCAACTGCTTATTATTTTTAGAATACCTGACCTGCTTTGTGCGATTCTCGTCCCTAAACCTTGCTACCACGGCCAACACAAAATCACATTGCACAAACATTTTTATAACACAAATGAAACAATATCCAATGTTAAATCAGACTTTTGAATGAATATTAGTCATTTATCTTTTATATCAATTTCTTAGATGAAAATATTTTTTAGAGTATGGCATCAAGTAAAATGTATTCGAACGGCAAAAGTGTGAGCAGAAAAATCACCAAAGAAAAAATGCTTAAAGGGCATAATCAAAAACACGATATATCGCGTCACAGTACTTAAGGTATACTCAGAAAATACCGCCAAAACCAGAGTAAGACAGATGACCAATAAGATTTCAGTCAATAATGAAAAATCGATAGATAAGCATTTCTTACCGGAAAACCAGTTACTGCTCAACGCTGTCGGCGAAGGTATTTATGGATTTGATTTAAGCGGTAATGCGGTGTTTATCAATCCGGCAGCCGAACGCATGACGGGTTGGAAGAATGAAGAGCTACTCGGTAAAAACATCCATAACTGCCATCATCACAGCCATGCAGATGGCAGTCATTATCCCCAAGAGGATTGTCCGATTTACAACACCTTAAAGGATGGGATCACCCGAGAAATCACCCACGATGTATTTTGGCGTAAAGATGGCAGTAGCTTCCCCGTTCATTACAGTTCCACCCCTGTTTACCGTGACAATCAACTGATTGGTGTAGTCGCGATATTTCGCGACATTAGTATTCAAAAACAAACAGAGCAGTCATTACGCCAAGCCCTAGCCCAAGTACAAGCGCTCTCGGAGCGACTCGCCTCTGAAAATCATTATCTACAGGCAGAGTTGGCAGACAAAACGGGTGATGTGGATATTTCGGGTGCCAGTACAGTGATCCGCCATATGATCCAGCAATTGCACATGGTGGCCAATACCGACAGTACTGTGCTCATTTGTGGTGAAAATGGCACAGGAAAAGAACTCGTTGCCCGTAACTTACATCAGCTCAGTCGCCGCAAAGATAAACCCATGATCAGTGTCAACTGTGCCGCGTTTTCGGCATCTTTACTAGAAAGTGAACTCTTTGGTCACGAGAAGGGGGCATTTACTGGCGCCACGAGCCGCCGTAAAGGTCGCTTCGAACTTGCTCATCAAGGCACACTGTTCCTCGACGAAGTCGCTGAACTCAGTTTAGAAGCCCAATCAAAACTACTGCGAGTCATCCAAGAACAATCCTTTGAACGTCTCGGTGGCAGCGAAACCATTCAAGTGGATATTCGCTTAGTCGCCGCCAGTCACCACGATTTACTCAAGCGAGTCGAACAGGGATTATTTAGGATGGATCTCTATTACCGTTTGAATGTATTCCCTATTCAAGTACCACCACTGCGCGCAAGAATCGAAGATATTCCCGAACTCGTCAGCCATATTCTGCACAACTTGAATCGTAAGCTAGGTAAAAAAATTCGTGGAGTGAGCCAAAAAGGGCTACAAAAACTCATGGCTTATACTTGGCCGGGCAATGTGCGCGAACTGCAAAATATCCTCGAACGCGAAGCCATTCTATCCCAAGGAGATATTCTGCAGATCCACGCTATGCCGAGCAATAATCCCTTAGCTCAAACCCAAGGGCAAACCTTAGCGGAAGCGGAAGCGCTGCATATAGAACAAACCCTTAAGCGCTTAAACTGGCGCATATCCGGCCCACTCGGCGCAGCGAATGTCCTCGGTGTGCCCGCAAGTACACTGAGATCGCGAATGAAAAAATTGGGGATCCAGCGTCAATCGAGTGAAATCTAATTCAAAACGAGCACACTAAAAACGCGATATATCGCCAATGTGTGATATATCGTGATCCGCATCTAGTTCCAATCACAAAATAATTATAAATATCATGATGTTGAGCCAATTAAAACTTGGCCTAGCGCTTGCTATAGGGAGGCGAATCTTATTTAAGCCGTTAGGACCCTTTATGCCCAAGAGCGAAGTTACCCCAAATTCTCCAAGTGTAAATAAGAGTGTGGGCGCGAAACCTGCCTCAGTAGAGCTACACATTCCGGTTAAAAACCTCTCTACTGAAACCGCAGCAAAGAGTCGTCTCCCCTCTGGCAATATCCATTTCCGTGAGCAAAAAGGTGATTTTCAGCGCCTGCGAACCATGATGAATAGCCTATTGATCGTGATGTTTTTCGCCCTGCCGTTTATCTCTATTGATGGCCGCCAAGCAATACTGTTAGATATCAGCCAACAACAGTTTTTTTTCTTTGGTATCACGCTCTGGCCACAGGACTTTACCTTGCTGGCATGGATTTTTATCGCCGCCGCCTTCGGTCTGTTTTTCATTACTGTATTTTGGGGCCGTGTTTGGTGCGGTTACCTTTGCCCACAAACGGCGTGGACCTTTATCTATGTGTGGATAGAAACGCGCATCGAAGGCAGCAGTAATAAACGTAAGCAGCTCGATAAAGCCCCTTGGACTAGCAGTAAAATCGGTAAAAGAAGTGCAAAACACTTACTTTGGGGTCTAACAGCTCTGCTCACTGGCTGTGGTTTTATCGGTTATTTTATTCCCGCCCGCGAACTTTATGTGGACATCTTGACGGGTAATGCCAGCTTCTGGGTGACAAGCTGGGTGTGGTTTTTCGCCATTTGTACTTATCTCAATGCGGGCTGGATGCGCGAGCAAATGTGCTTACATTGCTGCCCCTATTCACGTTTCCAAGCTGTGATGTTCGATGCCAACACTAAAACCGTGACCTATGATGCACAGCGCGGTGAAGCCCGTGGCCCTCGCAAACGTAAACAAGAGAACAATCAAGATAACCATACTTTAGGTGACTGTGTTGACTGTAATTTGTGTGTCGAAGTTTGCCCGACAGGGATAGATATTCGTAACGGCTTGCAATATGAGTGCATCAACTGCGGCGCCTGTGTCGATGCCTGTAATGAGACTATGTTGAAGTTCGATTACAAGCAGAATCTTATCGGCTATATGAGTGAAAATGATCTTAAGGGAGTGAATTACTCCTATTGGCGCTCGCCGCGTTTCTTAGGCTACGGTGCAGCGGTCATTATCATGTTTATCGTCATAGGGTTAGACTTAAATAGCCGCAGCGAGATCCAGCTTAACGTGATCCGTGATCGTCAAAGCTTGTACCGTGAAACCTCGGATAATAAAGTTGAAAATACCTATCAGTTGAAGATCCGCAACAAGACACAAGATACTAAGCAGTATCAACTCGCCGTCAACAGTGAAATGCCCTTTAGCTTGATTGCCGATCCTATTATTACCTTGGCAGCGGGTGAACAAGTGGACTATCCCGTCACAGTATTAGCCGATAAGGATGCCATCCCCTCGGGGCGCAAAATTATCCAATTCTCGGTGACGGATGTTAAACAGCCAACACAACAAGTGAGCCAAGAAACCGGATTCTTCAGTCCTTAGCACTGGGCTTTTAGCACTTAATATGAGTTACCGTAACATTGGTCATCATCAAATTAACTAGCCAATCGGCGCTTGAGGAATCAACTCAAGCGCCGGTTAAAGGCAGATATTCATCCCCAAAGACAACCAGATCTTTAACGTCTCATACATCGGAATTAAACCTTAAACGCCTACAAAGCTGAAAATTTCCCCGTTAAACGGCGCATAGACAAAGCAAATTGAGCACATTTAATCTTAATCCTTAGAAACATAACGGTTACAAATTTTAAATTGTCTTTCCTTCAACTCTTATTTAGGTTTTGTGGTTCATTAGATAACTAAGCTTCTAAGATAACTAAGCTATAGTTAAGCACTCAGCTTTAGAGTAAAAATACTATTTGTTACATAAAGATACCGTTATTGGCATAAAGATGTTTTTCGCGATAAGCATTGACCTCTAGTGCTAACACCCTCTAATCTAAACACCTGTTTAACTCCAAAATAATAACAACTAAACATCATCTTTGAGGTAGTTCAGCATGGCATACGATCAAGACTCTCAACTCAAACTAAACTACTCATCACTGGTCGATCTGATCGAGAAAACCAGCCTGCGTTACGGTGATAAACCCGCCTATGCCTGTCTCGGTAAAACCAGCAGTTTTAACGAGATAGAACGCGATTCTCGTTACTTTGCCGCCTATTTACAAAATAAGACCACACTCAAACCGGGCGATCGCATCGCCATTCAATTACCTAATATCACCCAATTTGTCATCGCGGCCTACGGCGCAATCAGGGCTGGGCTTATCTTAGTTAACACTAATCCCCTGTATACCGAGCGTGAGCTCATCCATCAGTTCAATGATTCTGGTGCCAAAGCGATCGTGGTGTTATCCGATCTATTACCGACCTTAGCCAAAGTCATCGACAGCACCAAAATAGAATACGTCATTTCAACCCACCCTTTAGATTTGATCGATCCGCACGTACAGCCTAAGACAGGCCTGAAGAATGTGGAGTTTTGCCAAATTTTAAAACAAGGCGCAGAGCTCCCCTTTAGCCGATTTATCTCAAATCTCGACGACCTCTCGGCGTTGCAATATACGGGCGGCACCACTGGATTATCTAAAGGTGCCATGTTGACCCACGGCAATATGCTCGCTAATGCGGCGCAGGTAAAATCCCGCATCGCGAGCGTGATCACCGAAGGGGAAGATATCTTCGTTGCACCGCTACCGATTTACCATATTTATGCATTTATGGTGAACTTAGTGCTGTATTTCGAGTGTGGCGGCTGCTCGGTATTAATTCCAAATCCACGGGATATTAGTGGCTTAATTAAGACACTCGCCAAATATCCCTTCACTGGATTTGCAGGACTCAATACTCTGTTTGTCGCCCTATGCCATCAACCCGAGTTTAAAGCACTCGACTTTAGCCATTTAAAAATCACCATATCGGGCGGCACAGCACTGACGGCCGCGGCGGCCAACATTTGGCAACAGACGACAGGCAACATGATCAGTGAAGGTTATGGGCTATCTGAAACTTCGCCAGTGATTTCACTCAATGCACCTGGTTATCAAAAACTAGGCACTATTGGTAAACCTGTGATTGGCACTGAGGTTAAACTCTTAGATGAAAACGACATTGAAGTGCCCTTAGGTAAGGCCGGAGAATTAGCCGCACGCGGCCCACAAGTCATGCGGGGATATTGGAATAACCCGCAGGAAACCGCCAATGCTATGACTCAAGATGGCTTCTTCAAAACTGGGGATATTGCCATAGCAACAGCGGAAGGTTTCCACCAAATAGTTGATCGTAAAAAAGATATGATCATAGTCTCAGGTTTTAATGTCTATCCCAACGAAGTGGAAAACGTCCTAGCAAGCCACCCTAATGTGATCGAATGCGCCGTGGTGGGAGTAAAAGATGAACACTCGGGCGAAGCGGTTAAAGCCTTTATCGTGCTTAAGGATGATAGCCAAGATCATCAACAGGCTAAAGAGGCCATTCTAGCCTATTGCCGCGAACAGTTAACCGCCTATAAATTGCCAAAAGTGATTGAATTTATGGCGCAATTACCTAAAAGTACCGTAGGCAAAATTCTGCGCCGCGAGCTAAAAGATAAAGCTTAGAGACCGCACTTAAAGTGCAGTACTTAAAGTGCCGTACTTAAAGACAAAGCTGAGTAACAGAGCTTAGCAACAAAAGCACAATAAAAACCCAGTGAGCTAGCTTAAGCGTTTTAGCTAGCAACTGGGTTTTATTTTACCTACACGGTCTCATTCAAGGCGCTGGCATTGGCCTCTTCGGTTAACAATTGCAGACTGGCAAATTCACGATATAACGCATTAGATTGCATCAACTCTTGGTGGCGACCGCAGGCGACAATCTCGCCCTTATCAAACACAAAAATCCTATCGGCATTGATTACTGTCGATAGACGGTGAGCAATAATCAAAGTCGTTTTACCCGCCATCAATACATCCAGCGCTTGCTTCACTTTCTGCTCGCTCACCGCATCTAAGGCGCTGGTCGCTTCATCGAGTAACAATATCGGTCTGTTGGCTAAAATCGCCCGCGCAATGGCAATACGTTGTTTTTGTCCACCAGAAAGCCGCACACCACGCTCACCTAAATAGGTTTGATAACCTTCAGTAAACTCGCTAATAAACTCGTGGGCACGGGCTGCAATACAGGCATCTATCACTTCTTGCTCGGTGGCATCGACTCGACCATAACGCACGTTTTCAAGTACGCTAGTCGCAAAAATCACCGAGTCCTGCGGCACTAGAGCAAACTGCGACCGCAACTCCTGTGGCAGAAGATTGGCAATATCAATACCTTCCAGTCGAATACTGCCAGCGCTAGGCACATAAAAGCGTTGCAACAACTGGAACAAGGTACTTTTACCTGCGCCACTTGGCCCGACTAAGGCGACCCGCTCACCCGCAGCAATAACCATATTGAGCTGTTTTAGCACTAAGGCATCATGCTCTGGATAGGCAAAATTGAGTCCTTCAATCATTAACTTGCCACTGACCTTGGCGGGCAAACTCACAGGATGAGTTGCAACGGGAATATCAACTTGTGTTTCAGCCAGTTCGATTAAACGTTCGGCGGCGCCAGAAGCCCGCTGAATTTCGCCTATCACTTCGCTAATCGTCGCCACTGCGCCCGCGACCATCACAGCGTAAAACATAAAGGCAGATAACTCACCGCCCGTCATCTTACCCGCAATCACATCGTGGGCACCGACCCAAGTCACCATAGCAATTGCGGCGATACTTAAAAACATCACGGTTGAGATCAATAAGGCACGGTAACGGATCCGGCCACTGGCCGCAGACATGACATCTTCGACGCGGCGATTGAACAAGCTACGGTCTTTATCTTCATGCCCATAGGCTTGTACCGTATGAATTTCATGAAGTGTTTCATCCACATAAGCGCCGAGATCAGCAACCCTATCTTGGCTTTCCCGTGCTAACACACGTACTTTGCGACCAAAAAAGATCACCGGCCCTAACACTAAGGGCACCGCCAACAACACCAGCAATGTCATCTTAACGCTAGTGATACCCATCATGACTAAACCACCAAGCACAGTTACGCTAGAGCGCAGCGCCATGGACAGACTCGAACCCACCACAGTTTGTAGCAAAGTAGAATCGGCGGTAAAACGGGAGATAACTTCACCAGTGCGTACCTTAGCGTAAAAGGCGGGAGAAAGTTTAAGCAGTTGATTGTAAACCGTTAGACGAATATCGGCGCTGACCCGCTCACCAAGCCAAGTCATCAAGTAGAAGCGGCAAAACACAGCTGTGCCACTGACGGCGGTAATCCCGAGTACTAACAGTATGATTTCATTCAGCCGCTGCGCATTGTCACGCACAAAGCCTTCATCAACCATTAAGCGCACACCTTGGCCTAATGATAGCCAAGCGAGTGACCCTATCATCAAGCAGATAATCGCCGCGACAACTTTCAGTTTGTAGGGTTTAAGAAACCCCATAATCCAAGGCAATACCGATCTTTGCTGCGCCGAGGTCCGTTTAGCCTTCGATGTATCAGCGCTTGTTGTAGACGTGACTGCAATTAACTTTTCGGGCAATGGCTCAGCCCCCGCTTTAATGGGTTCGGAAGATTTGGCTAGTTCGGCTGTCGGCTCGGTCACGGGTGGCATCCTTAAGATAGGTAAGGCAATTCAAATATAACATCAGCATGAATGGGATCATCTGCAGCCGTTAACCGCGCAGCATGACTTAAAGCATATAAGTGAGATGCTACCTCTTGCAGTGGAATTCAAGGGCTGTGTGGTTTTACTCAAAAGAAAAGCATAAAACAAACCCGCAGCGAGTGCGGGTTTGTTTTATTACAATAGCTTGATGCGGCTTAAGCGACTTGCTTGTTTTCCGGCGTTTTTGGCGTGCCGTGGTGGCCATCGCGCTTCCAATCCACATCTAACAACTCTGCGCCGCTCAGGCTAAATGCTTGGCCAAAACCTTTCACATAAAGACCCTGATGGGGCGCGAGCTTGTATAAGTTAAAATCGGTTAACGCCGCAAGGTTATCGGACATTTCGCCAAAACGTGCCGATAACACACCAACACCTTTGCTGAAGGCGGGCGTATCGCGGGGCACTGCCTCGGCAATCGCATCGAAGGTTAAACGCTTGCGGGCAAAAACCGATTTGGCCGCAGTTTCGTCTTCAACTAACATCACAGAAACCTTAGATGAGTGCTTTAAATTATGACCGTGACGGGCTAAGTCACTCACCAAAATATAAAAACCATCATCGGCCAGAGCGAAGGGCGCATAACTCGCATTCGGCTGGCCATCTGTACCAATGGTGGCCAGTTGCAAGGTCTCACGCTGCTGTTTAAAGGCTTCGATTTCGGGTAAGAGTTTGTCTCTTAAACGCTGTTCTTGTTCGGTAATTTCAGGCTTCATTTACTGTTTTCCTTAATATTTTTGTTAATGCTCAATTCAGAGGTGTGATTGCACCGAGGCAAAGGCAGTCGCGAGCACTTTAAATTGGCGAACTTGCTCAGGAAACAGTGCTCTTTGTTTATCACGGCCTAAATACACTTTGAACACCACCTCACCCTCACTACCGAAAAAGTTAATCGAATGGCTCTCGCTGCCTCTAAAAGGTCTGCTGATCAAGGCGATGCCGCGCATAGCATCTAATTTGAGATGACCATGCAAACCGTCCCCCTTGCTGTAGAGGTTGTAATAACCGTGGGCGTATTTTCCCTCGGGGAAATCCCCTTTAAATTCAAATACGCTGCCAGATAACATCACAATAGTGGTTAACTTTCCCCATTCGGGTAAGGCTTGCAGTAAGGTATCGAGCTGAGTTAACGGAACAAACACCACTTGTTCGGGCGGCAATGCAGCGACCACTTCAAGCTCGGCAATGCCTAATTCACTGGCGAGCTGCGCCGGCATTAAATCAGCTTGTTGCTCAAATCGTTGTCGCAATTGCGCCTGTTGCTCACTTAGCTGACGTTGCTCAGAGTTTAAATCTGGCACGACATCGAGCTCGGTATCGAGTGTCATCTTCATTTTACTGTCTCCAGCGGTAGTGACTATTGAGTGGCTTAGAACATATAGCGCGCCGATAACTTCATATTACGACCCGGTTGATACAAGGTTTGCCACGCTTGTTGATACTTCTCATCACCGATATTTTCGATTGCGAAATCCACTCTCACACCCGCCATCGCGCCCATAGTCGGCTCCCACGCAACATACACATCCCATAGGGTGTAATCGTCGTATTTCGCCACTTTAAAGCCATCAGGCGTATTCGACTGAGTCGCCACATAAGTGACGCGAGTGCCGAGTTTCATGTCACCTTCCATAATGCCTTGGGATAAATCGACATTGAACTTATTGGCGGGTATACCTTCTATGTCATCGCCCGTTTGACGATCTTCGCCATGGGTTTGGCCGTAATTCATCGCTAAGCGAGTTTGGCCAATACGGTAACGACCGCTAATTTCAAAACCGGTTAAACGTGCATCTTCAACGTTATTCCATGAGGTCGTTTGCTCGAATCCAGGAATGCCACGCCAAGGATTAGACACTTGCTGCACGATAAAATCGTCCACATCGTTACGGAAAACGTTAAACGTTAGCGCCAGTTCATCATCACCCGCTAACTCACTGAAACGTAAGTCCGCTTTGATTTCTTTATTGCGCGCAGTCTCTGCTTTTAGATCTGAATTCACCGCGAAGGTGTTACATAAACCTTGGGGTAAAAATCCGGGGATTGGCGGGATGCAATAATGGGTGCCGCTGGAGAACATTTCCTCTACCGTAGGTGCGCGGAAGGCTTGATCGTAACGGGCACTTAAGGTCAACCAAGGCTGAGTCTGCCACACCAAGCCAAGCGATGGTGATAACTCATTGTCATCTGAGGATAAGTTGAGATTATGGCTGTCATTTTTAAAGCTGTCATAACGCAGACCCGCATCAAGATTTAACGTCTTAGTCAACTCAATATCTGCCCGCGTAAAAGCGCCCCATACTGTGGTTTCGCCATCGATATTCTCTGGACGCTGGCCCACTTGGCCCGAATCATCACGCGTCGTTTCTATGGTATCGCGAAAACCATCGACCCCGTAGGTCAACAGAGTATTGCCTAAACGCGAACTGTTATTAAGGTTAATCCCCACAGTGCGGAACTCAGTACTGTCTTGCTGACCTTTCGTAATACGGTCTTCATCGTAGTCGGTACTGTTCCAATACACTTGCATCTTAGTATCCAGATACTGGTTATTAGCAGGATTGAGACTGTAGTTTAGGGTGAGGTTTTGATCGTCAGTCTTGCGGCGCACCAAAGGCACTGAACTACTCACAGCAGCAGAAGGATTGCTCGGTACTAATTCATTGTTTTTGCTGGCTCTTGCAGATAACTCTAACCGTGATGCCTCGTCGGCTTGCCAACCGAATTTAGCTAAACCACTGCTGCCTTGGGATGCACTATTGTTTAGAGTTTCGTCATTACCGGTTTTTATATTGTTTGAATCGTAATAGGCACCATTGAGTAACCAATCGATGCTGTCTTGTTGACCATAAATAGCGCCACTGGTTTTAGTGCGGGAGCCATTGGTCTCATAACCTTGTTTGAAATAGCCACCAAAGGTCTCGTCTGGTGCTAAAAAATCTTGTGCCGACTTAGTATTCTGCGCTACGACGCCACCGAGGGCACCACTGCCCCACAAACTACTGGCAGGGCCGCGCAGCACTTCGATGGATTTGAGCAACTCTGGGTCCATAAAGTAGGTACCTCTGTGACCAGAGCTGGTATTTTGTCTTGCTCCGTCAATTGTTTGCAACACACGATCGCCACTTAAACCACGGATTTCAACCCCTTGAGATGAAGCTCTTGGGCCATTAGTCAACGTAATATTCGCCTCATTTTTAAGGGCATTGGCAACTGATGATGCTTGGGCGACCGTAAGTTGCTCTTCATCCACCACTGCCACGCTACGGCTGGTTTCGGAGGCTTTTTCACTGATGCGTGTTGCACTCACCAATACTTCATCAAATTCAGTCGTGACCAGTTTTTTATTCGCATCCTGTTGAACAACGGGCTTAACACTTTCCGCTGCCGCTAACGTAAAACTTAGGGCCGTACCACTCAGTGCTATCGCCATGGCGATCACTAACGGCTTTTTTTTCATCTCTTCATCCTCAAGTGATATTCAGCTGTTTCCGTACAATTTATTACTGAGCCTAGATCGAGATTGAGTCTGTTCCAGATTTGGCTCTTTTGAGATTGAGCCTCTTCCAGATCGAGCCCAAGGCAATCAGTACCCATAAAGTAGGATAAATTGTCGGCTTAGCTGCTTTTTTAAGCGCTCATTCGAGCTATTGCAGGCACTCTACCTGAGATAACAAAATAGATCAAATGCAAATCATTATCATTTGCGATCTTGTTTATATTGAGATATCTTAATTAGGAAAATGGCTTTCATTAGAAAAAAGAGGTTGCTGTGACACCAAAACGATATCTTGCCTTTGGCGCGTTAACAGTTGCCATCCAGACGGGTGTTATCGCCTCCCAACCCGCTATGACTATGCAGCCAAGCGCCCAAACATCGAGCGTAAATCAAGCATCGCTCACTCCCAGCGCGAATACTGTCACCCTTAATTTTTCTACCACGACTAGCACTAAAAGCAACACGAGTGCAGAGCCCATCAAGCAAATAGACGCCAAAGTAGCCACTGTGAACAGTACAGTGCAAAAAAACAGTACAGCGCAAAAAGTATCAACTGTAGGATCTGTCGATAAGGTGGTTATCCCGAAAACTAAAGCTGATCAACGAATTGACAGCCAACTCGCCAAAAAATCTTCAGCAACAAAACCCACTGCTAACAATCATCCGAATACGGACCCTTTAGCGACGAACGCTTTAGAACCAAGTGCTTTAAATCCAAGCGTTTTAGCACATAAGCGACTCGAACAAGTTGAACAACAAACAGAACCCCAAACTGCACAAATGGATTTAGTCACTAACGCAGCCGAAGTTGATGCAAAAGCGACCCCAAATGTAGCCAGTGTAACAACTGACAGTGCCCAAACTAACATAGTGGAATTAGCAAAACCGCTGTTCGCTGCAGCGCCACCGCAACCGACTTATCCAAAGATAGCGCGTAAAAAAGGGCTAGAAGGAACTGCAACCATAGAAGTGATGTTTAACGAACTTGGTGAGCAACTGGCACTGACGTTAGTAAAAAGCTCAGGATTCAGTCTGTTAGATCAAGCCGCGTTAGATGCAGTTGAAAACTGGCAATTTGCGGCGCCAGCGCAAAGGCTAGCGAGTCATTATAAGGTCAGAGTGCCTATTCGCTTCGCGCTCAACTAACAGGCCCAATGTTGCCACTGAAAAGTTAGCCCGTGGAGAGTTAGCTCGTAGGGAATTAGCCACCGCACAACTAGCCTGATTTTTGTTTTACTAACTTACATATAAAACTACTTTTTTCAATAGATTGGAGAGGCTTAATGCCCGTAACTGATTTTTCAACCCTACAGACTCAGCTTGGCGTGCTGACTTGGCCCTTGTTGTTATGTGCTTTTTTAGCTTTGATGATCTGCCTTGAACGTAGCGCCTTGTTTTTGCATCAAACTTTGCTATCAATCTGGCCCAAAAAACAGGCCTGGGTAAAAGCATTGCGTCAATCAAGCTCAGCGGCAACCACTGAAAACGTCAGCGCGCTGCTAGCGCAAACCAGCGCACAGCAAGATTTACTCGCCCGTGGCGCGACCTTGTTACTCAAACAAGTCCACCAGCCAAAAGTGCTAAGGGAAGAATTACTCAGTCTGTGGCTCAATAAGCAACAACGCGACTTGCAAGCCGGACTCAAGGTTTTACAAGTGATTGGCATCATTAGTCCACTACTCGGTTTGCTCGGCACAGTATTGGGACTCATCGAAATGTTTGCCCAACTCGGGCAATCACAAGGCCCCGTCACTCCAGCACAACTCAGTGCTGGACTGGGCCTTGCGATGAACACCACAGCTGCCGGACTCATGATCGCCGTGCCCGCCATTACCGCCGCCCATCTTTTTGGGATCTGGGCTCAAGGCCAATGCCTGCGCGCTGGGCATGTGCTCAATCAACTCAATCTCTGGTTAGCGGGTATCGAAGATATTTCAATTGATGCCAATCATTACCAAGCATTCACCCGAGTCAGTAAAACCAGCGTCGAGCAAAAATTGGCATCCAAGCCCCATTCTCAAATTGAGCCACTGACATGATAAGTGCAGATAAACCATTCTTATCGCAGGCTGGCATTGCTTCGCCTGAGCAACTTCCGAGCCTAGATTTAACCGCGTTAATCGACATTATTTTTATCGTGCTGGTGTTTTTACTGCTGACGGCAAATAGCCAATTATTGAGTTTGCCGGTAGATGTGCCACAAAGCCCAAGCTCGGCCATCACGGCAATCGACAACAAACAAACAATTGCCATCAATATCATGGCAACAGCGCCTTATTGGGCTATTGATGGCAAAGAGTTTGATGACTTAGCCACTTTTACCACTGAATTTACTGCACATTTTCAGACTATGCCGAAGGCGACGGTTGTCATTGCCGCCGACAAAGCCGCGCCAGTGGAACCTTTGATGCAACTGCTTGCACTGTTGCAGACGCAGTCCATCAGTCAGACCCAAATTTTGATGGAGCACTAGCGTATCCGAACCAGCCATTTAAATGAGAAAGCAAAAGTCTGATATCAAAAAACGGCATCTAAGCCTGTCGCGAACAAGTTGTATTAGGAGTTTAACCATGTTGTTTCAAGCAACTAAAATACCAGTAAAAAAAGGTTCCAGAGTTCAGCGTTATCAACATAAGCGCACATATAAGACATTAAAAAATTTGATGTTTTTCACATCAGCACTTACGGCCTTACTATCCTCAAGCGTTTTTAGCGCTGAACTGAGTGCCGAGCCAGAGATAAGACTCGTGAGTGCGGGTACTGGAGTCACAGAGCTCGTGCTCGCCCTCGACGCAGGCAATGAGCTAGTCGCCATCGACTCCACCAGCTATGTGCCTGAAAGTTTGAGCCATGTGGCTAAGCTTGGTTATCACAGAATGCTCTCCGCCGAAGGCATTATTGCCCTCTCCCCAACGCTGGTTGTCGGTTCAGATGTGATGGGACCAGAAACCACACTAAAGGTATTAAAACAGGCGAATATCCAAGTTGTGCAATTACCCGCAACAAATGATGAACCACAACTAATGAACAATGTGGATACCTTAGGTCACTTACTCAATCGCCAAGAACATGCGGTTAAATTAAAACAAGATTTACATCAACAACTGCAAAGCTTAGCAGGTAAAAAACAACAAGTGCGCGATGCTGGCTCTCAGCCCAAAATTCTCTTCATGCTGTTACAAGAAGGCCGCGGTGCACGTGTTGGCGGTAAAGGCACAGCCGCAGATACTATTATCGAGCTGTCTGGGGCACAAAATATCGCCAAGTTTGATGGCTACAAAAGCATGTCTCAAGAAGGGATTCTGTCCTTGCAGCCCGACATTATTTTGCTGTCAAAGCGTAGCGATAAACCCACAGAGCAAACCAATACACAAATTGCTCAAGAACTGTTGAAAGAGATGCCACTACTCGCCCATACCCCAGCAGGTGAAAACGGCCATATTCAAACACTAGCACCGCAAGCCCTTCTCGGTGGTTTAGGCATCAGTGCCATAATCGCCGCGGATACGCTCGCCAGCACATTGCTCAAGCAAAACCATTAACAGACGCAGCGATGAGCACAGTTAGCACTAATTAGCCCCAGATAAAAATAGAAAGGATATTTGAGATGTTCCTCAACCGCTGGCTCTGGCCGAGTCTAGTCACACTGTTAGCCCTAAGCGGCTTACTCTCGGTCAGCACTGGCCCTGTTAGCATCAGCTTTGTCGACGCCCTAAATGCAGTGTTCAATTGGGCTACCCAGCAAAATATCGGCAATATTGCGCCCCACGAGCAACTGGTAATCAATAATGTGCGCTTACCACGGACATTACTGGCGTTAGCAGTAGGCGCTACGCTCGCACAGTGCGGCGCGGTAATGCAGGGGCTTTTTCGCAATCCCTTAGCGGATCCCGGTATTATCGGAGTGTCATCCGGCGCTGCACTTGGCGCAGCCATCTGTATCGTGCTGCTACCCAACGCGAATCCGTTGATGATCCCCATCAGTGCGTTTGCATCGGGATTAGTGACCACCCTTATCGTCTACCGACTCGCCAGCAGCCCAACAGGTACATCGGTCGTATTATTACTTTTGTCGGGTGTTGCCATAGCTGCGCTGGCAGGCGCAGGAATAGGTGTTCTCACGTATCTTGCCAACGACATGGCGCTACGTGACTTAACCCTATGGCAAATGGGATCGATTGCAGGTGCGCAGTGGCTATATGTCAGTCTGTGTCTTGTGACCTTAGCGCTACTGAGTTGGCGATTTCACCAAGATGCGGCGGCACTCAATGCCTTGCTGCTTGGCGAATCCGAAGCACGCCACTTAGGGATAGATGTCGATAGGCTCAAACTTAGGCTTATTTTGCTTTGCGCCTTAGGGGTTGGCGTAAGTGTAGCTGCCACAGGAATTATCGGCTTTATCGGCCTCGTCGTGCCGCATTTAGTGCGCATGATGTTAGGGCCAGATCATCGCCAACTGCTGCCCATCAGCGCACTTTTAGGTGCAGCCCTATTGGCATTGGCCGATATCGGCGCGCGCGCTTTTTTACCGCCTGCCGAGTTACCCGTTGGACTCGTCACCGCGCTCATCGGTGCGCCTTTCTTCATCTTTTTACTACTACAACAACGCAGTAAGCTAATCTAAGCGAGTTTTTATGGCTGCAACATCCTTTGCAAATCAACCATCACAATCGACAACTTATTCAGCCAAGGCGCAATTTGATCGCACCCAGCTCAGCATTTGTCAGCTCGATGTCAACATCGGTCCAAAAACCGTGCTCAGTGATATTAATGTACAGTTTCAATCGGGTGCAGTAACCGCCCTACTCGGCCCAAATGGTGCGGGTAAATCCACCCTGCTTAAAGCCCTTTGCCAAGAAATCAGCACACCAAGGCAAAGTATACGGCTAGGCCATAGCCAACTGGCGGATTGGCCTAGGAGCGAGCTGGCAAAATCCTTAGCTGTACTGCCGCAACACGCCAGTCTCACCTTTCCCTTCACTGTGTCAGAAGTCGTAGCAATGGGCTTATATCCCTTAACCATCAGTAAGATAGAAGGAGATGCGTTAGTTGCCGAGCAACTGGCGCAAGTGGGCTTAACCCATCTGGCTAAGCGCAGCTATCCAACCCTCTCAGGCGGCGAGAAACAGCGAGTCCAACTCGCCAGAGTCTTAACTCAACTCAGGCAATCGCCGTTTCCACCCGTACTATTACTGGATGAACCAACATCGGCGTTGGATCTTGCCCAGCAGCACAGAGTACTTGAATTAGCCCAAAACTTAGCTCACCAACAAGGCTACACTGTAATAGTAGTACTGCATGACTTAAACCAAGCCGCACGCTATAGCGATCAATTAATTGTGTTAAAACAAGGGCGAATCGTCAGTGAAGGCACGCCATCCGATGCTCTGTCGGTTGATACCATTAGGGAAGTATGGGACTACGAGCCCGTATATATCCCCGCCCCACAGGGTGGACATCCACTGATTTTTTAATGGAAAGAAGATATTCATCTTACGTTTTTGAGGCCTAATGTGGGTATAATCGCTGCGTTTACACTTTAGCTATCACCTTTTAGCCACAGCCGCATTAATTTAGGCAGAGCCCAGATGAAACCCACTATCTCGACAGAAACTCAACAAGAAGCACTAGTCGCAGCCAAAGCCACCCAAAAGCCGGGCCAAACCAAAGAGCAAACTAAACTCATTGCCCAAGGGATTGAAAAAGGCATAGCTGAATATAAAAAGCTGCAAAAAGCCAAAGCTCGCGAACGGGATAAAGCACGTAAACAACAGTTGAGAGCAAAATCTCGCACAGTTAATGACACTGATGAACTAGAGGATTCAGACTCATTATCCGAATCTCAACGTCAGTTCACCACCGCGACTTGGATTGCCATAACGCTTTTACTATTAAGTTGGGTAGGGTTTGCCACATATATCTTTGCAGATTAAAAGCTATGATTTATATATAAAAATTAAGACATCCATATATCACTTGTTAGGCAATATCCTCTAATACCTTACACACATCATTAATTGAAAAAATATTACCGTTAAGGCTTGCTCGGTCTTTTGATATATTCAGAACGAGCCTAAATACGTTGTTCGCATCAGGATAACGGGCAAGCTTTAAAATGATGTCATCACCATTTTCTTCTGCAGACCGAAAATCCCAGCCCTTCCCTGATAAATCAAAAAGCACTTCCGCCGTTTCAGTATTGATTAACACTGGCGCATAAACCCAATGCGACATTCGCATCTCACTGGGGTTGATATCCAGTGTTAACTTACCATTTTGAAAAAACAGCTTAGTGTCCATAAACAGTCCCTGAGTAACAAGTATCACAAGCGATAGGCCGATAGCTTGTATATTGAACCCCATATCCATTTGTTGTCCATACCGCATCACTTCTAACACGAACCGTTTACGCTCATTACCATCAGGCAAAACCGTTAAACGCTTAAGCGAAAAAAAGACAAAAAAAAGCCTGCTCAATGAGCAGGCAAAGACATATTTCAAGCGTCCCTTTCGGGGAAGTACATTACCGCGCTAGCGGGAAAAACCTGGCATATCCATGCAAAAACATCAATATGCTACTTGAGTCTAAACACGCCAAAAAAGGCGATACAAAGGTTGATGGATGATGGAAACTCAAACTTTAAGGAGGGTTAGGCCTTAAAGCTCATGGCGAATAAACCGCCACGCAAAACATCAGTGTTAAACCAAGTGTTTTGCCAATAAATATGGTTGTTGCCTGTATAAGACATAGTCAATACTCCTAAATTAGTTGTGATTAAGTACTCTAGTGAAGCTTGGCTCGGTTCCTTGGAACTAGAGATTCTCATATCCGTTGAGACGACTTGTCACTCAGGTCCTTGGAGAAAAATATCCATCCTGGATAGACTAGAGAGGAAAGGCGTAGTGCCTAATCCACGAAAGCAATTATATGGATTTGTAGTTTTATTACAACCTTTATTTGTATTTTTTTTGATTAAGGCTTTTTAATGTAATTAAATTACACAATTATAGTGAAGTTAATGGCGACCTGCTTCACATAAAAACAGAAATAACCCTGTAAATATCTAATAAATAAGATATTACAGAATTATTTCTATTTGTTACCACAAATCGTTAGCAATTGATCAGATATTGATACAAGCCCACCAGCGGACTCGCTGTAGGTTTGCCGTAGAGCGGATCACCTTCTGTTGCACTGCCTGCAATATCTAAGTGTGTGTAAGCCAAGGGAATAGGGGCATTAACCCCATGATCAAATAATCCAGAGGCTTTCAGTAAAAACGCCGCGGGATATTGATGTCCACGGGCGGTAATCGATGATGGTGCATTATTGGAAGATAATATTTCAGCAGCGCCTGACACATCGCGGATCTTAGCGAAGTCTTCAGGGCGTAATGTAGACACTTCAAAGGGTTCACCCCATTGAGTCGCTTGCTGCTGTAAAGTGACAGCGCATTGCTGTGAACTCGCCACTGAGTTTTCAACCGCCGCAGGATAACTGCCATAACAACGTACGACATGACCTGTGAGTGTTGCTACCGAAAACATCTCAGGCTTCACCGCTGACACGGCTTTGATACGTAAATGGCTCAGTAAATCTGCCAGCACTAAGCGCCCTTCGGCATCCGTATTACCAATTCGTACCCGCACACCCGCATGGCTCGTAATAATTTCATCGGTCACGAAGGCTTCGCTGCCTATGCTGTTACGCACTAAACCTAACTCGGCAATCACTCGAATACCTTTAGGCTTGAGCATTGACAGAGTTTTAAATAAACCCGCCACGGCAGAAGCGCCGCCTTTATCACGACTCATGCCCGCCATAGCGCCGCCGACTTTCAGATCGGCGCCGCCGGTATCGTAAATCACGCCCTTACCCGCAAACAGGAAAGTGCGAGTCACTTGACCCTCTGGCAGATACTCTAGTTTCACCACGCGAGGCTGATGACGACCGACAGCAAAAGAAGAACGCGCCACGGCGCTGAGTAGCGGATAATCACGCTCTAAAATATCTCTGTCTTCTACCACTGCGGTTTTGATCACGCTGCCCGCTAAGGATTGCAGACAATAATCGGCAAAGGCTTTAGCCGACATGCGCTCAGGTTCAGTACCACACAAATCCCGCGCTAATACGCGGCCAGCTTCTAAGGCATTGAGCAAATTGCTGTTATGGGTTGATGAAGATAATAACCCTATGGCCTCAAATGCAGGCGTTAAGCCAGTCGCTTCACGCAGCTCTAAGGTTTGCCACAGTTCTTGACCGCAGGCTAATGCTGCAACTTCAGAGGCAAAACTAAAACGTGAGTCCTTCGATGGCACTACATATAACAATGGACGTTTTGCACCTGCGTCTTTTGCAATGGCAATCGCCGCCCTTGCAGCATTGGCATAGACTCGCACGTCCACATACTCGTCATTCACTTGGGTGACAGGGGCAATGATCAAACGCCCTCCCGCAAGCCCTGGGGCAAACAGTAATGTCGGGCTCTTACCCACGCGCTTATCCACGTGGGCACCGTGCTGAGCCAATAAACCTATCTCATCAAAACCGATAGAATCCAGATCGGGCGTCACCACCACAACCGCATCCCAGCCTTCACCATCAAAAATGGCATTTTCTGCTTTTACATCAACGAAGTTAACTTGAAACATGACCCATCCTTTTTCATTATTGTGCCTGCATTATTCCCGCTCTATCGCTTAATTACCAATCTAAAAGTGGTACCGACACTCCCAGAAAAAATCGAACTGGAAACTTTGGCTGCCAGCTCACCAAAAGCCTGTGACGCTGAGATTATTTGGCTGCACAGAATGTGGTAGAATGGCCGCAAATTTGCCCTATACCCACAAGACCTTATGAGGGACACTCAAGTGACAGCCTTAAGTCAGTTATACCCGCAGCCATTATGGCAATGGTTCGAACAAATTTGCGCGATTCCCCATCCATCTAAGCATGAGCAAGCCTTAAGCCAGCACATTCAAGCGTGGGCTAAAAGCAAACAACTTGCCGTCGTTGAGGATGCCGTTGGCAACTTGATCATCCGTAAACCTGCGACGCTGGGTATGGAAGATCGTAAAATCGTGGTTATTCAAGCCCATATCGATATGGTGCCACAAAAAAATGCCGATAAAGTGCATGATTTTACTAAAGATCCTATCGAAGCTTATGTCGATGGCGATTGGGTTAAAGCCAAGGGTACAACCTTAGGTTCAGATAACGGTATTGGCATGGCATCGGCTTTAGCCATTTTAGGCTCTGATGATATCAAGCACGGCCCATTAGAAGTGCTGCTGACGATAGATGAAGAAGCGGGCATGACAGGCGCCTTCGGTTTACAGGCTGGCATGTTAGACGCTGACATTCTGATCAATACCGACTCAGAACAAGAAGGTGAAATCTACATGGGTTGCGCCGGCGGTGTCGATGCTCAAATCACCCTGCCTATGGTGTGGCAAGCCTCTGAGCAAAGTTACTCAGCCTTTAGCCTGCACTTATCTGGCTTAAAAGGGGGTCACTCTGGGGTGAACATTCACTTAGGTCGTGGTAATGCCAACAAGCTATTGGCGCGTTTCCTCTTTGAAAATGCAGATGATTTAGCGTTGGAGTTGACCCAATTTAGCGGCGGTTCACTGCGTAATGCGATTCCACGGGAAGCCAACATCAGCTTTATGTTGCCAGAAGAAAACGTCAGCGCCTTAAACGAAAAAGTCGCTGAGTTTGAAGCGCTTATCCGCACCGAACTCGCCATTGCCGATCCCGATATGCGTTTAGTGTTAAACACTATCCCAACACCAAAACGTGTGATGAGTGAAAACAGCCAAAATACCCTGATCGATTTGCTGCATGTGTGCCCGAACGGCGTGATCCGCATGAGTGATGAAGTCGAAGGTGTGACTGAAACCTCGCTCAACGTTGGCGTTATCAGCACTAACGATGAAGAAGTCACTATCCTGTGCCTTATCCGCTCGCTGATCGATTCTGGCCGTACTCAAGTCGAAGGCATGTTAACTGCGCTGACCAATTTAGCCGGAGCCGATATCGATTTAAGCGGTGCTTACCCAGGCTGGAAGCCAGATAACAGCTCACCTGTAATGGCGATAGTGCGCGAAACCTATCAAGACATTTACCACAAAGAGCCAGTGATCATGGTGATCCATGCGGGTCTCGAGTGTGGCCTATTCAAGAAACCCTATCCAGACATGGACATGGTCTCGATTGGTCCCACCATTCGCTATCCACACGGTCCAGACGAAATGGTAAATATCACCACAGTCGGCCAATATTGGACATTATTATTAGCCGTACTCGAGCGCATTCCAGTCAAGGCTTAATGCTCTAACCTTACCCTAGCTCACTCAATTCAAGGCCACATCTGCTCAAGTCAGATGTGGCCTTATTTTTTACCGCGGATTCTATTTGTGAAAAAATGCCGTCGATAAAATTTTTATGAAAGAACTGAATAACTTGAATTTTCTACTATAGTTGTTCTGTCTGACCCTAACGTATTTTTGCTTATCGCGCTTTTAGAGATAACCGCTTTCCCCTTCAATACTGTGACCTTAAGGAATAGAGATCATGAAATTTGGTAAAATCTTGTCAGCCGCCGCACTACTGCTCAGCAGTAACCTCAGTTTCGCCGAAGAAGTCCCCAAAGCCGTTATCGACCTAGCCGATTCACTGATGCCATTAGGCAGAGAAGTGGTACTGGTGAATGCCGTTAAAGCGCAAAATGCCCAAGGCAAAAGCTTAGATTCAATCAAAACATTAGATGAAAAATGGATTGCCACCGCAGGTATTGATGACTTTATGTCATCCCTGATGAACAACGAAGCGGCCAAGTTTCTCACGACCTTCGAAGCCAGCAAACCTTACTACCAAGAAATTTTCCTCATGGACAATCAAGGCGCGAACGTCGCTATGATCAGTAAAACTTCAGATTATTGGCAGGGTGATGAAGATAAATGGCAAAAATCCTTCGCCAATGGCAAAGGTGATAAACACATAGGTCCGGTCAAGTTTGACGAGAGCTCCCAAGCCTATCTAGTACAAATTTCTATTCCAGTGATGGATGGCGATGCTGCAATTGGTGCTATCACGATTGGGATCAACCTAGATCAATTTGGACTCTAATTGCCAGAGAACGCCAGTGATGGGCTGCATCCTCTTACCACAGAGGTTATTGCGGCTCTCACCTTTTCAGTGCATCAATCAAGGAGGGCGTGACTATGGAATGGTATAAAGATCTATCCGTTAATCAGAAACTGACTTATCCGAGTCTGCTACTCGCCGGCGTAGTCATCTTCGCCTCTTCAACTGGCATTTTAGGACTCAAAGCCTTAAATCACAGCGCGAATACACTCGCGCTTGAGTACTTACCTAGCCAATCTGAACTCCTACAGGCCGATAAAGAGCTTTATCAAGCTCAAGTGGCCGAGCGCAGCCTGATGTTTGTTAACGTGGGCACAGACTCTTACAACGACCTTTTAAAGCAGCACACTAATAGTATCTCTCTGGTTAAAGAACATATTGATAAGTTTGCCGATGTGACCACAAGTCCCCTCGCTAAAGATAAGCTCAATGAATTAAATCACAGTTTCGATACTTGGCGAGCGACAACCACAGAAATCAGTAATCAACGCACCCAAAATGGCCGTAACGGTAGAACGACGGCGATTGATCTTAGTTTCGGTCAAGCAGCAACGCAATTCGAGCAACTACACCAGAACATTAATCATTTAATCAATGATTTAAATAGTAATACTACCGCAGCGATAGCCCAAGTAGATGATGATGCCAATCATGGACAACAGATGCAGTTAATTGCCTTAGCCATCAGTCTCTTGATCTGCATACTCTTTATCGTTGCACTGCCTAAACTCATCAGCAAACCGCTGGCGGTTTTACTCGCAAAAATCCACGACATTACCGATGGTGATGGCGATTTGACCGAACGAGTCCACTTAACCTCTAAAGACGAGCTTGGTGATCTCGCCAAGGCATTCAATCATTTTCTCGATAACTTACATGGTATTATCTCGCAATTTAAACAGTCTACATCAGAGCTCAACACCGCTGCCGAAGGTCTAGCCAAAACCAGCGCATCAGCAAAACATACCTTGATGGATCAACAAGCTGCCACCCACAGAATCGCCGATGCCAGCGATCATATTGCCGCCTCAGTACAAGAAGTATCAGTCAGTGCCAGTCATGCCGCCGATGCCGCTAAACAAGCCGACATATTTACCGCCGACGGTCAGGCAAGAGTGAAAAAAACCATCAATGTGATTCGTGAACTTGCGGGAGATGTAGGCACGGCAGAAATGCAGATCAATAAACTCGAACAGGAAGGCCAACATATTGGCCGCGTGCTTGAGGTGATTCAAGCCATTGCCGAACAGACGAATCTATTAGCCCTTAATGCTGCAATTGAAGCGGCGCGCGCGGGCGAACAAGGACGCGGCTTTGCAGTGGTTGCCGATGAAGTGCGATCCCTTGCCTCTAAGACTCACCAATCCACCGAAGAAATTAAATTAATGATCGCCAATGTGCAAAATGGCACTCAAAGCGCTGTGGCAGCGATTAATATCGGTAATGAAAAGGCTATCTCAAGCGTAGAAGCCGCCAGTAATGCCGGTGAAGCCTTAGCGCATATTGCAGAAATGGTCAGCCAAATTAGTGAGATGAACAATCAAATCGCCCTCGCGGCTAAAGCGCAAACCACTATGGCCAACGAGAGTCATCAGAATATTCAACACATTGCCGAACAGTCGGAGGAAAGTCTAAGAACCACTGATGAAATCTACGCAGCAAGCGTACAACTCTCGTCAATGGCGAGTAATCTCACGGCGCTGGTCAGCCGCTTTAAACTGTAATTTGTTGAGAGTGAAAGCTTTTATATAAGTTACCTTTTGTAAATCAGTGATGTTTGAAAGGTCCCCTCAAACGAATAAGGGAGCATAAACCTGTCGCAGTGATTATCTGAATTCAGGTGCTCCCTTATATTTAAACAGCAAAGCTAGCACAGATTAGCAGCGCTTAACCACTAAGCCTCTTGCCGCGCGTAAGTTGACTAACATGGGTAACATCAACGCAAGGATCACTATCAGCATCCCTACCAATTGAATTTCCGTCACCGCCTGCCCCATGGCTAACGCCGTTAATGCTGCAAAAACGGGCACGAGATTAAAAAAAATCGATGCCTTAGCGGGGCCAAGCGCCTTAACACCGTTAATCCAAAACAGATAACCGAGCACAGTGGCGAACAAACCTATGTAGAGCACGCTAGAAAAAGCCGTTGCCGACAGTTCCATCAACTCCAGCCAAGGGTGAAACTCACCGCGGCCAAGCCCAACCACGGACATAGACACACTGGCAGCTATCATACTCAGCAAGGTAAAGGGCAACACTGGCAACCAATGGCCGACCCGTTGCGAACAAATGGTATAACCACTCCACGCCAACATGCCGGCGGCAATCATCACATCACCTTGGTTAAAACTAAAGTTGAGCAACTGCTGCACACTACCGTTGGTGATCACTAGCAGTACGCCCGCCAATCCACCCACTAAGCTAAACACTTGTTGTCTGCTGAGCCATTCACGCTGTAATAGCGCATTGACGATTGAAGTCACCAGCGGGCTGAGCGCCATAATCAAGGCACCATTGGCAGCAGAGGTATGCTGCAGGCCATTAAATAACGCCAGATTTAAGCCGCCCACACCAATCACACCCACTAACGCTATGACAATATATTGCGCCAAACTCAATTTGGGCCAAACCTGACGAGTAAAAACGATATATAACGCTAGAGTCACAGCCGCAATGGTAAAACGCCAGAAGACGAGGGATTCTCCTGACATCTCCTCCAGCACTCGCTTAGCAATAGGAAACACACTGCCCCAGCTAAAAACGCAAATCAGTAGACAAACGAATGTCATGTAAGGTGTATGGGATTTCATATCGGCCTCTAGGGAGGTAATTGGGATTGAGCTTAGTTTATAAGTTTCATATATTATTAAAACCAACAAGATTGAGAGCTTAAATTCCAAATATGAAACTTAATTATTCCTTAGACGATATGCGCTTATTTTGGGTGGTGGCACAGCAAGGGAGTTTTAAGCTCGCGGCGCAGCACTTAGGCATTCCACCTTCAACCTTAAGCCGTCGAATCAATCTGTTAGAACAATCCTTAGGTCTGCGTTTACTGCACAGAGACGCCCATAGAGTCAACCTTACCGCCACAGGTCAGCGGTATCTCGAACGCTGCGGCCCGCTATTTATCGAGTTAAACCAGGTATCTGGTGAGTTGCATGCGGATAAACATCAAGCGGTTGGCAAATTGCGGATCTCGGCGCCCATCAATACAACCTATCGCTGGCTAGGTGAATCACTCAACGCCTTCCAACGGCATTATCCCAATATTGATATCGATTTAAGTCTGTCGAACATGAATATCGATGTCAGTGAAAACGCCATCGATATCGCCTTTCGAGTGGGCGAACCTAAAGATCCCGATTGGATTGCAAGGCCACTTACCACGATTAGCTTTGTACTTTGCACCAGCACATCGGCAACGCAGTGGCATGCGCTGCAATCCATTGAAGAGCTGGATCAGCATCCGGTTATCATCGCCAAGCCCACAAAAACGTGGCGTTTACAGCACAATAGCACAGGGCAAAATGTCGAGTTTGAACCAAGGGGGAATATCAAATTAGCCGTCGATGATATGGCGATTGCCTGTCAGGCCGTGGTGGCGGGGCTTGGGATTGGACTCATACCCATCAGCATGGCGAGTGAACAGATACGAAGTGGCAAACTCATTCAAATACTGCCCGAGTGGCAAGGTATTCCGCGTACCGCCTACTTGATGTATCGCGATCGGGACAACCTGCCCTTACGAGTCAGACTGTTAATTGATTTTATGTTGGCGAATCCACCCGAGGCTTATTGAGCCAATGCAGGCATGAGTCTGCGGCTTATCGACTCAATAAACGGCTAGAGTGCTAAATCCAGCTGAGTCTGGCCGTTTAAGCTTGTGGCGACGACAAGAGTAGAATCAGTAAGGCCAACTGAAATCCCCAATAGACGAATGCCGCGGCCTTCTTGCCTTTCCATAGCCTGTGCGAGTAGCTCATAGAACATTACAATCGAGACTTCATCGCTCCGGTGCTCAATTGTAGTCTGCTTGAAATCGTTAAACTTAAGTTTGACCACCTGTTTATGTATTTTGCGTTCCTTAGCACTGCGACTTAAACGCAACGACAGTTCTTGGATCAAACTCGGCATCACCTGCTGGCACTGCTCTAAGCTATAAATATCCTTTGCTAATGTGGTTTCAACCCCCACTGATTTGCGCTCTCTGTCGGCAGAAATCCCCCGTTCATCTATGCCTTGGGAACGCTCAATCAACACACCACCAAACTTACCGAATCGCGCTAAGAGCTCAGGTTTAGAATAAGCTTGCACATCACCACAGGTATTGAGCCCGAGCGAAGAGAGCTTTTCTGCGGTGACTTTACCAACACCGGGAATTTTACGCAGCGATAAGGTCTTAACAAACTCAGAAAGCGTCTCTGGCGTAATGACATATTGGCCGTTTGGCTTGTTCAGATCCGAGGCGACCTTAGCTAAAAATTTTACTGGCGCGATACCCGCCGATGCGGTTAAACCCGTTTCGGCTAAGATATCGCGACGAATCGCTTGGGCAATCAAGGTCGCAGAGCCCTTATAATGTTGGCACTCACTCACATCCAAATAAGCTTCATCTAAGGAAAGCGGCTCAATTAATTGGGTATAGCGGGAAAATATTTCACGAATTTGTAGCGACACTTCTTTGTAAACTTGCATCCGACCCGGAACTAAAATCAGCTCAGGGCACAACTTAAAGGCATAAGCCGTTGCCATTGCTGAACGTACACCGAATTTACGTGCCTCGTAACTGCAAGTGCTGATAACACCGCGACGGTCGCTACTGCCACCCACGGCTAAAGGCTTGCCACGGTACTCAGGAAAGTCGCGCATTTCCACTGCAGCAAAATAGCAGTCCATATCGATATGAATAATTTTTCGCACGTTGAATTCCTCCAACGCCAAAATACTGTATATAAAAACAGTAATCAAGTATTCCTGATAGATTTGGGGCCAATAAGATGTGGCCTAGCGCTGAAAAAGAGAACAAGACAAGTGTGAGGAACAACAGACATGCTTAATAACTGAGTTTCCTAGGCCATTACACTCAGTGGCCTAGGTATTTACTCAACCTAACAATCTAAGGCTCACATCTTAGTTTGCAGGTAGTTTTGCAGCCCAACACGGTCGATAAGCCCAAGTTGTTTTTCGAGCCAATACATATGGTCAGACTCTGTATCGTCGAGTAATACTTCAAGGATTTCGCGGGTCTGGTAATCTTGCTTCTGCTCACACAGTGCAATCACTTTGCGCAAATCGTCCGCGACCTTGTATTCGTAGGCGAGATCATTACGTAGCATTTCTTCTACATCTTTACCTATGTTCAATGCCTCACGGGCGGCAACATTGGGTGTACCTTCGAGGAATAAAATGCGCTGCACTAATTTGGCTGCATGGGCTTTCTCATCATCTGACTCATGGGCGATACGCTCATAGAGTTCATTCAGGCCCCAATCTTCATACATATGGGCATGGACAAAATACTGATCCATTGCCGAGAGTTCTCCCGTTAGGAGTCGATTTAACGCATCGATGACGTCTTTATCGCCTTTCATATCTTGCTCCTATTGGTCGCTAATTTGCGATTGTAGATAATTTTGAATACCGGTTAGCGTAATGAGCTCTTGCTGCGACTCGAGCCAATCTAAGTGCTCTTCTTCGTCTTCGAGAATATCTTCCAGCAGATCGCGGCTCACATAGTCCTGTTCGGCTTCACACAAGCTAATCGCATCACGCAGCAATGTAAGCTGCTCTTGCACCATGGCCAGATCGCAGTCGAGCATCTCTTGGCTATGTTCACCAATGCGAAGTTTTTCGAGTTGTTGCAGATTAGGCAGACCTTCCAAAAACAGCACTCGCTCGATGAGCTTATCGGCGTGCTTCATATCTTGGATGGATTTTTTGTATTCGACGTGGTTTAACTTCTCTAAGCCCCAATGTTTAAACATGCGGGCATGGAGGAAATATTGATTGATGGCGGTCAACTCACAGGTAAGCACCCGATTCAGTTGCCCAACCACTTTAGGATGACCTTTCATAAGTTACTATCCTCGGTAAGCGTGAAAAGATTGATCTAAATCAAGCTTCTAGCCTAGTACAATTTATCGACCAACTCAAATTATCTTTATATTTCACTCACTTAATGATGAAAAGCATTCTCATTCCTGCTTAGATTAACTTGCTATCCCACTCTAATCCCAAGGATAAATCTCAAATGATTAACCCGTGTAAGAAAATACGAAGTAAAAAAATAGCCCCCTAAATCGGAGGCTATGATCGAATCAAGACTATTTAGATAATGCGGTCTTTCGTTAACTTCTCACGACGCGCTTCTTCAGCGGCCATACGACGTTTACGTTTGTCACAAGGGTCATCACAATCACACGCTTTCTCAATCCCTAGAACACCTAAACCGCCACAACTTCCTTCAACGGCTTTGCGCTTGATGAGATAACCAATCGACATGAGCAAAAAGAAGACTAACAAGATCACAAATGCCGCAATAAAAGAGGTCATGGTTTACTCCAAAAACTAAATAAGGAAAGGCTTGAAGGCGTCGCTGTAATAAACCTTAAATCCGTCGCCTTGCTTTTCGATTAGCATTATCGCCAAGTGTTCCTTCTTGGCAAGCTCCAATGATGCTTCTGTGCCCAAAACCATCATGGCCGTCGCAAAACCGTCGGCCGTCATACAATTTTGATGCAATACAGTCACGGATGCTAACTTATGATTTATCGGCAAACCAGTACGCGGATCGATTATATGCGTAAAACGTTGGCCGTCTTCTTCATAATAATTACGATAGTCACCAGAGGTCGCCATCGCCATAGTACCAGGTGCAATAACCTGCTGTACGGCTTCAGAGCCATCATTGGTCGGTTGCTCTATAGCAACACGCCAAGAGCTTCCATCACCTTTGGCACCTTTGATACTCAGTTCGCCACCAATTTCAACTAAATACCCAGTCGCATGGTATTTATCAAGAATAGAAGCGATTTTATCAACCCCAAATCCCTTCGCGATTGATGATAAATCTACATATAAATGGGTGTTGTGCTTACTTAGACGATTGCCTTCAATGGAAAGTTCACTAATCCCTGTTTTGGCTTTAGCCGCATCAATATCAGCCTGTGTCGGAACTTTCGTTGGACGCTTATCAGGTCCAAAACCCCACAGATTAACTAAAGGACCTAAGGTAATATCAAGTGCCTTATCAGTCACTTGATATAAACGTATTCCCTCTTGCACCACTTTTATGGTATCCGGTGAGACTTCAACGCTTTGCTCCAATGGCAATTGGTTGAAACGGGATAATTCTGAATTAGGCCGATAGGTCGACATCTGGTCATTGACTAGCTCAAGGGCTAAATCAATTTCCGCTTGAAGTAACTGCGCCGTCGGCATCTGCTCATTCGGGACGACTTTAATGTGATAAGTCGTGCCCATAGTGCTGCCGGCCAACGAAATGACTTCGTTTTGCTTTGAACAGGCTGAAACAAAAAAGGCCAGTCCCACGAGGACTAGCCAGTTAAATGAATACTTTAACGCTGAGGTATTGATCTTTAAGGTCTGAAACATAGTGACCTACTACTCTTATTTGGGCCCTTAAATGCAAAAGTTGCAGATGAAAGGTTAACCTCAACATCTGCAACTTTTCTATCTAGGACTAATGAACATTAGCCGCCGAAGTCATCCAACAGGATGTTTTCGTCTTCGACACCAAGATTTTTCAACATACCAATGACCGCAGCGTTCATCATTGGAGGTCCACACATGTAGAACTCACAATCTTCTGGAGCATCATGGTTTTTCAGATAGTTTTCATACAATACGTTATGAATAAAACCTGTGTAACCATCCCAGTTATCCTCTGGTTGAGGATCTGAAAGTGCCACATGCCATACGAAGTTATCATTCTCAGCCGCTAGGCCGTCGAAATCTTCTACGTAGAACATTTCACGCTTAGAACGTGCACCGTACCAGAAGCTCATCTTACGTTTAGACTGAAGACGCTTCAGTTGGTCGAAGATATGTGAACGCATTGGCGCCATACCCGCACCACCGCCGATAAACACCATTTCTGCATCGGTATCTTTCGCGAAGAATTCACCGAATGGGCCAGAAATTGTCACTTTATCGCCAGCTTTTAAGCTCCAAATGTAAGATGACATCTTACCGCAAGGCAGAGTCAAGTTACGTGGTGGAGGCGTAGCAATACGCACGTTCAGCATAATAATGCCGAACTCTTCTGGGTAGTTAGCCATTGAGTATGCACGGATAGTTTCTTCATCAACCTTAGATTCAAGATTGAAGAAACCGAAGTGTTCCCAGTCGCCACGGTATTGTGCAGGTACATCAAAATCTGCATATTTAATATGATGAGCTGGTGCTTCGATTTGAATATAACCGCCAGCACGGAATGGTACAGACTCGCCATCAGGAATTTGCAGCTTCAGTTCTTTAATGAAAGTGGCTTTGTTATCGTTAGAGATAACTTCACATTCCCATTTCTTGATACCGAAGATTTCTTCGTCAAGCTCGATTTCCATATCGTTCTTAACGTTAACCTGACAAGAAAGACGACAACCTTTACGGGCATCACCTTTGCTGATGTGGTCAAGTTCCGTTGGCAGAATATCGCCGCCGCCAGACTTAATCACCACGCGGCATTGACCACATGAGCCACCGCCACCACACGCACTCGATACGAAGATACCGCTGTTAGCCAAAACGCCTAACAACTTACCGCCCGCACCGGTTGTAATCGCTTTTTCAGGATCGTCATTAATGCCGATCGTGATGTCACCACTAGCCACTAACTTAGACTTAGCGAATAAAATCACTAATACCAAGATGAGGACGATAGCAGTAAACATACTCACACCGAGGTAAACCTCGAGCGGAGTAGATTTAAAAATACCAAGAATATCCATTAACTTATCCTTAGAAGGTCCAATTCAAGAAGCCGTTATGTGTCTCTTACAGAGACACACCTGAAAACGACATGAAACCTAAGGCCATCAAACCAGCGGTGATAAAGGTAATCCCTAAACCACGTAGGCCGTTAGGCACGTCGGCATACTTCAGCTTCTCACGGATACCGGCCATCAATACGATAGCTAATGCCCAACCCACTCCTGAGCCGAAACCAAACACCACACTCTCGCCTAGCTTGTAGTCACGCTCAACCATGAATGATACCGCACCGAAAATCGCGCAGTTCACTGTGATCAAAGGTAAGAAAATACCTAATGCGTTGTACAAAGGTGGAAAGTACTTGTCCAGTGCCATTTCCAGAATTTGAACCAAAGCCGCAATCACACCGATAAAGGTAATGAATTTCAAGAAGCTTAAGTCAGCTTCAGGTGCGCCAGCCCAAGCAAGTGCACCAGGAGCTAGCAGCCCTTGATAGATAACTTGGTTTGCTGGGACAGAGATAGTTAACACTACAACTACCGCAATCCCTAGGCCCATGGCTGTAGTGACTTTCTTAGACACAGCCAAGAAAGTACACATACCTAGGAAGAAGGCCAGTGCCATGTTTTCAATGAAAACAGAGCGAATTAACAGGCTAATATAATGTTCCATCGCACTTACCCTTTTGCTTCAACTTGCTCTGGCTTATAGGTACGAATAATCCAAATCAAAACACCGATCAGGAAGAACGCACTCGGAGGCAGTAGTAGCAGACCGTTTGGTTGGTACCAGCCGCCATCAGAGATCTTGTGCAGGATTTCAACACCGAACAGAGAACCGTTACCAAACAGTTCACGTACGAAGCCAACAGCTAACAGAATTGCACCGTAACCTAAACCGTTACCGATACCATCCATAAAGCTCATCATTGGCGGTGTTTTCATCGCGTAGGCTTCGGCACGACCCATTACGATACAGTTCGTAATAATCAGACCGACGAATACCGACAGCTGCTTAGAGATCTGATAAGCATAAGCCTGCAGCAATTGGTCAACCACGATTACCAAAGAGGCAATAATGGTCATCTGTACGATAATACGCACACTGCTTGGAATATGATTACGGATCATTGAGATAAACAGGTTCGAAAACGCAGTTACCGCAGTTAACGCCAACGCCATTACCAGTGCAGTTTCGAGCTTGCTCGTTACCGCTAATGCACTACATACACCAAGTACTTGTAAAGCAATCGGGTTGTTGTTGACTATAGGTCCGGTCAGAACCTGTTTCAGTTCTTTAGCGTCAGACATTAGTTGAGACCTCCATTGCGTGCTTTTTCAATGAAACTCGCAAAACCTTCTTTACCCAACCAGAATGTCAGTGAATGTTGTACACCGTTACTCGTTAAGGTTGCGCCAGATAATGCATCTACACCGTACTCAGTGCTAGCAACAGTTGGGTTTTTCGTTACGCTGATAGCGAGTTTACCTTGCTCATCAAATAACTTTTTGCCATGCCATTTCGCTTTCCACTGAGCATTTTGCACTTCGCCACCTAAGCCCGGCGTTTCGCCGTGCTCGTAGTAGACTAAGCTTTGCACTGTGTTTAGGTCAGCATCCATAGCAAGGAAGGCATACATAGTAGACCATAGGCCATAACCATGGATTGGCAGAATGACACTGGTTAATTTACCTTGGCCGTCACGAACAAGATAAACCACAGCCTTATCAGCAACACGTTTCACTGAAGCGATGTCATTCTCAGGTACAAATGAGGTTTTCACATCACGAGAAGCTTTACGTTGATCATAAGTGTCAGCATCAACACCCTCAACCCAAGCACCCGTTTTCAAATCGACCAGTTTAGCTTCGATGTGTTTGCCGTATGTATCTAGAATTTGCGCTTTGGTCACTTTGCCAGCTTTAGTATCGATAAGACCAGCGGCTTCCAGAATGTACTTTTGCTTATCAAGCAGTTTATTTTCTGCTTGAGTCGGTCTCAGTAACACTGCTGCAGTAGACACAAATATCGCACAAATTAGACACAGGCCAACGACGATAAATAAGGTTCTGCCGAACGAATCTTTATTACTAGCCACGGGCAATCCTCCGCTTGATATTTGCCTGAACCACGAAGTGGTCGAACAATGGCGCGAACAAGTTAGCAAACAAAATTGCCAACATCATGCCTTCAGGGAATGCAGGGTTAATCACGCGGATAAACACAGCCATTGCACCGATCAAGATACCGTATGCCCATTTAGCTTGGTTAGTAAATGACGCTGACACTGGGTCTGTCGCCATAAACATCATGCCAAACGCAAAACCACCTAACACTAAGTGCCAGTACCAAGGCATTGCAAACATTGGATTAGTGTCGCTACCGACAACGTTAAGCAGCGTAGAAATGGCAATCATGCCCACCATTACACCACCAACGATGCGCCATGAAGCGATACGCGTGTAGATGATGACCAAACCACCTAACAGAATCGCTAATGTAGACACTTCACCCACTGAACCTGGAATGAAACCGAAGAACGCATCCCACCAGTTTTGGTTAATTGCGTAATCTAAAGTGCCAGACGCCGCTTGGCTCAGTGCAGTTGCACCTGAGTAACCGTCAGCCACAACCCATGAGGTATCACCTGACATATTCAACGGATAAGCGAAGAACAAGAAGGCACGACCCGCTAGTGCTGGGTTTAAGAAGTTACGCCCTGTACCACCGAACACTTCTTTCGCCACGACCACACCGAAGGTGATACCCAGCGCCACCATCCATAATGGGATAGTTGCTGGCAGCGTTAAAGCAAACAGGATAGAGGTAACGAAGAAACCTTCGTTGACTTCATGACCACGGATAGAGGCAAACAGCACTTCCCAGATACCACCGACGGCAAAAGTCACCGCGTAGATAGGTAGGAAGAAACAGGCGCCATACCACATCAGCGCAGGCCAGCCAGAGTTTGCCGTCAGTTCGGTACCGAACATACTGAACAAGCTCACTTGCCATACGTCAGGGGTAGCAAAACCAGCCACTAAAGCTAATTGAGCTTGTAAACCTACGTTGTACATACCCACGAACATCGCGGGGAAAGCACAAGCCCAAACCGTAATCATCATACGTTTTAGGTCGAGGTTATCGCGAACATGGGTTTTGCCCTTGTTCACTTTTCCTGGGGTATAAAAAATCGTGTATGCCGCTTCGAATAGGGCATAAAACTTTTCGTATTTACCGCCTTTTTCAAAGTCGGGTTCAATACGTTCGAAAAAATCTTTCAAGCTCATTAGCCTTCCCTCTCGATCGTATCTAGACAGTCACGCAGATATGAACCGTAGTCATACTTGCCTGGACATACGAACGTACACAGTGCGAGATCTTCTTCATCTAACTCTAACGCGCCTAACGTAGCAGCACCGTCAAAGTCACCTGAAATCAAGTCACGCAACAACATAGTAGGAAGAATGTCCAATGGCATTACACGCTCATAGTTACCAATTGGCACCATAGCGCGGTCTGAACCACCTGTACTGGTCGTCATGCTGAACAGACGAGAAGGAGCGAGATGTCCTAAGAATGCACGAGTGATAGAATATTTGTCTGAGCCTGGTAATACCCAGCCTAAAAATTCTTTCTCTGTACCTTCTTCTAACAGACTTACTTGAACATGGTAACGACCTAAATACCCTTGTGGGCCAACAGCTGTACGACCATTCAGAACAGAGCCTGAAATCAGACGAACATTGCCATCTAAGGCTTCACCTGCGGTTAATTCAGTCATGCTCGCGCCCACAACAGTGCGTACGAGTCTTGGCTTAGCCGCTTTAGGGCCTGCGATCGCAATAACACGTTCGGTATTGAGTTCACCCGTCGTAAATAGCTGACCAATTGCTATTACATCTTGGTAACCAATATGCCAAACGGTACGTTTTGCAGAGGCAGACAATAAGAAGTGAATGTGAGTACCGACTAATCCTGCAGGGTGCACACCGGCAAATTCTTCAACTTGGGCGTTTGCGGCAGGAATATCAGCGCCAGGCGCTTTACAAAGGTAAACTTTACCGTCAGTAAGTCTTGCTAAGACCTTAAGACCATTAGCAAAATCTTCTTTATGCTCACGGATCACCACAACGGGATCAGCGGCAAGAGGTTGAGTATCTATTGCGGTTACAAAAATACCAGCAGCAGAAGAGTCTACAGCAGGAACTTTGCTAAAAGGACGAGTACGCAAAGCAGTCCATAAACCTGATTCAATCAGATTGTCACGGACTAACTGCGAGTCGAGCGTATCGAGTGCAGTGGCATCATATTTAGCAAAGGCAACGCTGTCGTTTCCTTCCACTTCAATGACAACAGACTGCAGAACACGCTGGGCGCCCCGGTTAATGTCTAATATAGTACCACTGGCTAAAGCCGTATATTTAACGCCTAAATTCTTCTTATCTTCAAAAAGAACTTGGCCTTTTTGTACTTTATCGCCCACTTTGATCTTCATCGTTGGACGTAAGCCAATATACTCTTCACCCAAAGTAGCTACATGTTTAATGGCTGGGCCATTATGGATAACTTGCTCTGGTCCGCCTGCTATAGGCAGTTCCAATCCTTTCTTAATTGTAATCATATCCACAAGCACTACGTTTGAAGGAAAGACAATGCGCCGCGTTCCTGCTAAATACTTAGGTTTTAAACAAAACCTACTGCATTGAGCTAGCGCAGATTTATCACAGAAATGCGATCGCAATCACGCTGGTCGCGCGCATTTTACCCCAATTGACTTGGCATCGCCACGAAAATTATAGGTGATTTCAAACCTAAAATACGGATTGAAAAGAATCATGCGCTACGGCGTTCACCTTCCGACCTAGTGACTGATCAGAAAGAGAGAATATTACGGCCACTGGGTACTATAGCATTAATAATTAAAGATTTAATTTAGCAAAAAGTCGAAACGTCCACTAAACGCAGCCGAAATCGATCTTATTTGTTTCAATTGATTTAAATTCAAACAAAATAAAACTCAATTTAAAAGCGCCATTGATAACCTAAATAGCTAATACGTCCATTTTCCGATCGAATTCCGCTATTTGATGCTGTCGTAACTAATGACTCATCTAAGAGATTTTCTACTCTAAAATAAATCTCATGGTGACGGTTAAAATGATAATTCGCCGCTAAATCTACCCGCCATTGTACTGCGATAGGCTGTAATTCAGCGCCAAATTGGCCCATTTCCCGCTCGGATTGATAAAAGACATTTGCATTCAATTCATATTCGGCATATTTCATTCCAGCACTAAAATGCAATTGCTGCTCAGGTAACCAAGCCACTCTATCACCAGCCACAACGCAACCTTGGATTTCGTTACAGCTATTGGTTTGATACTCCGAATTCGAATATTGATAATTTAAGACTAATGGTAACTGTACACTACCGATATCCCACTGGTAGCCAAGACTCAGCTCAACTCCTTTGGTCAGTACATCCACGACATTGCCTTGAACCCACAAACGACTGTCGGCGCATTGGGTATACGCATCGCAATTGACATGCAGGTTATCAAAATCTTGAACGTAGGTTTTGATGTCAGCACTAAAATGCTCACTGGCATATTGGGCGCTGACTTGATATTGCAGCGATACTTGCGCCTCTTGCTCAAGATTACCTGCACTCGCGGCGGTCCATGAGCGGCGAATATCCGTACTAAAGCGCCAATCTCCAGCATCATATAAAACACCGAGTTGTGGCATCCAATCGCTGTCGGAGAAATCAGCCGCATCCAGTCCTACATAAGCTAAATCGACCTTGCGATTGACGCTCACTTGTTCATAGGCAAGCGCGAGCTTTATCTGTAATTCGTCCCAATTAAACAAAGAATCGATTGCCGAAGTAAATGCTGTTGCATCGTCGGTATAGGCTAATAATGCATTTTGTGCATCACTCACTAAACTCAAGTCCTGCTGCCATAGACTCAGTTGATCGCCAAGGCGCATCTCGGCTTTATCCGTATGATAACGGGCGCTATAGATAATTTGATGGGCACCATACTGATTCACTGATTCAGTTTGTGCCCCAAAGGAGCTGAAATCATTGTCTTGCTGTAAAGAAGCCAGTTCGACGCCATCGACTATCGGCTGACGTTCAAATGCGGCCAACGCAGCAAGACTATGGGCATCGAGCATTTGCCCATCAAATTGATTGAGTTGGTTTAATTGCTGCGAATAAGACTGGTAGTAAAAGTCTGTGGTGACCTTATGCCCACCATTGAGCGTAACTTGGTGAGACAGTTGGTACTTATGATGTCGCCCCTGATGTTTATCCGCCGCAGTGGCCGAATACAAACTCATAGGATCTTGTTGCCAATCAGCCTGTGTAACCCAAGCTGAGAGCGATAACTATCATCATCGAGAAACTGGTAAGTAAACTCAGTCACCTGTGGACTTCTGGCGCCGAGTAAACTCGCGGCGTTGATTTTAAATAAGATGTCTGTCGTTTGGTGGTCTGTGTCTTGACCATTGAGCAAGTGATCGGCGCCGCTATTATCTGCATAATTAACCGCGAGTATCATGCCATACTCTTTTTGCTTCACTCCCCAATTCATATCGACACTGTAGTCTGAATCGGTATTGCCCTCGAGAGTCGCCTTACTATTCTCGGTCTGCTCAGCAACAGGTAAGGTTTGATAACTCACCACCCCAAACGCACCTTGCCCACCGACAGCCATATTTGCCATCGGGGCGGCAGTAACACTCTGTTGTTGCAGCAGATTAGGTAAGAGTTGTAATTGCGGTGCCGAATACGGCGCAGGGGAGAAATACACTCTATCTTGTAATACCGCAATACCTTGAGTTGCGCTACGCATGCTGATGCTTGCGGGATTTCCACTCAGATCCGCAGGCAAAACCGTCAAAGCCGTCAATTGACCTAACGCTAAACGATTAGACGTTGAATGAAATGTGTCATTGAGCTTGTTCAATTCAAGCATTTGACTGTGAAGATCATCGGCGAACGTTGTGCTAGAACAGGCAAGAGATACAGAAATTGCACAAAGTGATACAGTGAAGTAACGACTAGGCATACCAAGCTCCCAAAAACTTTGTTAGCGTACGGTGTTTTTGTTATTAACTTGTAAAATAGCTGAGTTTGCTTGAAAAAAAAAGCGACTCTCGTCGCTTTCTCTTATTTACTTCAGGAAACTGAATTTACTAAAGAAGCACTCTCATACTATAAGAGTGCGAACAATTACAGATTACCTAGAATTTCATCGCTTAATTTTAGATCGTCATTACGATTAACACTTACGCCTGCAGCAATAATATTACGGGCGATATCTTGTGCTTGCTCTAATGAATGCATCTCATACGTACCACATTGGTATTCGTTCAGCTCAGGGATTTCAGACTGCTCAACCACTTTAAGCACATCTTCCATCGCGGCTAACCACGCATCGGCCACTTGGCGCTCTGTGGGTTCACCAATCAAACTCATATAAAAACCGGTACGACATCCCATTGGCGAAATATCAATGATCTCAACATCGCTGCCATTTAAATGGTCACGCATAAAACCCGCAAACAAATGCTCTAGAGTATGAATTCCACGCTCACTGAGGATCTCTTTATTCGGTGCGCAAAAACGTAAATCAAATACAGTAATGGCATCGCCCTTTGGCGTGCTCATATGCTTAGCGATACGAACCGCAGGGGCATTCATCCGAGTATGGTCGACGGTAAAGCTATCAAGTAATGGCATAGGGATCTCCAAATTCTCAGGGCGACATCAACGCCACTGTAACTGTCTATTTATGGCTTGCAAGCATAACACCAAATGAATTACGCCGATAACAAGATAATCTAAGATGAAATCATCTCATATAAATCAGATGCTAATGTGACAAAAACATCATTTAGTGTTGACGCTGCTGACTGTAAGCATCCTCAGATATTTTATGGTACTGGCGCACACCTTGCTCATACGTGTGGTAGGCATCGTACACCTTTCGCATTAAGGGATCTTGATTCGCTTGTTCTTCAATCACTTGTTTGGAAATTTTCTCAAGCTCCAACAAGACTTTCGGTGGAAACGCTTTAAGCTCCACACCTTCGTCCTTCACTAACGTTTCAAGGGCGGTCACGTTACGGGTCGTGTATTCATCGAGCATATCTTGGTTAATGGCTCTCGCAGCAACTCTGACTATGGCCTGTAAATCCTCAGGTAAACTCTCGAAGGCAGCGGTATTAATCAAGAATTCCATATTTGAACCTGGCTCATGCCAACCAGGGTAATAGTAGTACTTAGCCACTTTATGTAAACCGAAGGCAAGATCATTCACTGGCCCTACCCACTCTGCGGCATCAATCGCCCCCGTTTGCAATGCACCATAAAGTTCACGCCCCGCCATGTTTACAGGTACAGCACCAACGCGTTTCAACACTTCACCACCTAAGCCCGGCATGCGGACCTTCAATCCCTTAAAATCAGCAATGGTATTGATGGGTTTATTAAACCAGCCACCCATTTGCATCCCAGTATTGCCACCCGCGAGGGGGATTATCCCAAAGGGTTGATACACTTCAGTCCACAGCTCCATACCACCACCATAGTGAAGCCAGCCATTTATTTCCTGCGCGGTCATACCAAAGGGGATCGATGAAAAAAACTGCGCTGCGGGCGCTTTTCCTCTCCAGTAGAAAGAAGCGGAGTGGGCCATTTGAATTTTACCCTGACTCACACCATCAAATACGGCAAAAGCGGGCATCAACTCACCCGCACCATAAACGCTAATCTTTAACCGACCGTTAGACATTTCATCGACTAAATGCGCAAAACGCTCAGGAGCCATGCCTAAACCTGGGAAGTTTTTCGGCCAAGAGGTTGCAAGACGCCATTCAATAGCAGGTAAAGCGTGGGGAACATCAGTTGCGGCATGGGAAGCGGCCACGCTTTGCGCATCACTGGAGACGGGGTTACAACCGCTCAGTCCCATCAGCAGCACTGAGATAAACAAACTCCCTAACTTACGCATTTTTAATAGTCTCCCTGATGTCAAACGAGCACATGGATCCAACTGACATGGAAATACACTCAAGATGGGTATTGACAATCACATCACCCAACCTCTTAAAATAAAACATATTGTTAACACAGAAACTAAGGTAGGGAAACTAGAAACTAAGGTCGGCAAACCCAAAAATGGTCTTAAGCCGGCCTAAAACAAAAAGCCACTCTATGAAGAGTGGCCTTGAAATCTAAGCTAAACAGTATTGCTGAGCGATTAATTAACCACGACAATTTGGCGTATTAGGTACTTGTGCATTCGCATCCCACTCATTTTGAGTGAAAGTGTGAATAGACAAAGCATGCACGCCATTGGCTAACTCATGGGCTAAGTGAGTGTTGACCAATCGATGACGGGCTAATAAACGTAAGCCATCAAACTGCTCGCTCACCAGCACAACTTTAAAGTGGGTTTCTGAATTCGGTGGTACATGGTGACGATTACTTTCGTTAATCACTTCTAAATGGGTCGGCGAAAAGCATTCGGTTAATTTCTGCGAAATAGTGTTAGCCACAGTGCCCTGCACATGAGTATTGGACATATTCGAGTCTCAGAATGGGAAAATCCAGTTGCCGCAGAGTACTGCTTCAAATTGAAAAGATCAAATTCACGCTTTCAATTTGTTGATGCCCCACCACTTTATATCAGCCATATTTCGCAGTGCTTCACCATAGGCAGTTAGCGGGAGGCAATTAACCATGGAAATTAACGATGAGTTGTCTAAAGGTATAGTTCCAACGCGGCTCTTTTACTTTCAAACGTTTAGGTAAACTGTGTAACCAATCACTTTGCATAGGCCAGTGCATGATCAGTAGATCGCCACTGTGCAAACTTATGCTGTACTTGGTTTGACTGTGCTTATGCTTAAGCACAAAATCCCGCGTGGCGCCTAAGGTAATAGAAGCAATATGACTCCCTTGAGCTATTTCAGGTTCATCATCACTGTGGGCGCCCATACAATCTTTACCATCGGCGTAGCGATTCACTAATACCCCATTGCTCTCCAAACCATAATCCCGCGCTAACTTATCCCTCAACTTGTGAGCATATTTAGGCCAAGGTAAGGCGCGGATAAACAGTCCTGAATATAAATAGTCGCAGCCCAAATCGCCAAACCACACTTGCTGGCGAGGAATAACGTGAAACTGACCAAAGACTTGGATTTCAGGGCGACTTAAGGGATAGGTCAGCGCTTCTTTCATTAGCGCCGCTTGCTGCTCAGCATTAAGATAACCCCGCACTAAGGTGATGGGCGGTTTAATTTGAGCCTCCCCCTCTGTATCAAACCCTAACTTACCTTGCTGCATTGACGTCCTCCATGCGAGCCGTCGCACTGCGCCATGAAATCTGCGATAATCTGCGCCTTAAATTTATTGGCGCAGTGTGGCACATGACAACACAATTTTCAGTAGCGGGTGTTGAACTCGAACTCTTACGGTATCCGGCTCAGCAGGAATCTAATCTTCAAGCTTGGGATGCCGCCGATGAACACTTACTCAAAAGCCTTATTGAGTCAGAGCAAGCCGCCGTGCCAACCGCCATTATCAACGACAATTTCGGCGCCTTAAGCTGCGGTTTATCTAAATTGCATCCAAGTTGGCCGCTATTTGTTGAAACCGATGCCAGAACCAGCTTTTTAGGCACAGAACAAAACCATGGCCGCAATCAGTTGCCAATGGATAATCTGCAATGGTTTACCAGCCGCGATACCTTGCCAGAAAACTTAGCCTTAGTATTGATGAAGTTGCCTAAAAACTTAAGCTACTTTGCCCACCAGCTAACGCGCTTGTCGCAAGTGTTACCCGCAGGCACTCGTGTATTAGTGGCCGCCAAAGCCAAATCGATTAATGGCGCCTTACTCGACATCTTTGCTAAGCATTTAGGCCTCGCAAGCGCCAGTTTAGCGTGGAAAAACACGCGAGTGATCACCTGTGTCAGTGATGGCAAACCAAGACCATTAGCCAAAGAAGTGACTTGGGCCATACCCGAATATCAACTTGAGATCAGCAATTTAAGTAATGTGTTTGCCGCCAACAAACTCGATATTGGCGCACGCATCATGCTAGAGAATCTGCCCAAAGGGGATTTTAAGTCGATTGTCGATCTCGGCTGTGGCAATGGCGTGCTGGGGTTACGCACCGCCCAGTTATTCCCAGAGGCTGACATTCACTTTATCGATGATTCTGAAATGGCAGTCGCATCAGCCAAGGCAAACTGGGCACGCAACCAATTGCCCGCAGATAAAGGCCACTTCTATTGGGACGATTGCATGACGCATCTACCAGAAGAAGTCCAACCGGATCTGGTACTGTGTAATCCACCGTTCCATCAAGGTGAAGCCATTACCGATCATATCGCCTGGCAAATGTTTTTAGATGCTCGCCGCCGCTTAAAAGAGGGGGGGATCTTACATATCGTCGGTAACCGTCATCTGGCTTACCATGTAAAATTACAGCGCTTATTTAAGAACTGCACCACAGTCGCCTCCAACGGTAAATTTGTGATCCTGCAGGCACAGAAAAAATAACCTCATCGAAATTGACACGTTAAATGAGAGCCAGCAATGTTTGGCTCTTTTTTATACAGGGCTCTTTTTATGCTGAGCAATGACATGTTGGAAAAGCAGCAGTCGGAGATTTCCTAAAAATCAACAACAACTAGCCGAAAAATACACATACAAGTACACTTCTTGCCGACAAAGGTTTATGAGTTAAGCACTTAAACACTTAGGAATGAGATATGCCGTTAAAGGATGACGTTGCCCAACTAAAAGCTGAGCTGGCACAGTTACAATCGCTGCATTTATCGCAGCAATCTTCGCTCGGTCGTCAATTAGCAGAATTCTCCACTAAGCTCGAGACCTTAAGTCAGCAAATTGCGGCTGAAGACACGCTCCCATTAACCTATGCGGCACAAACACCAACCCTTGAGCCAGCTTCCGTAGAGCCAGCCCCAGGAGAACCCAACCCATGGCAGCAAGGCCCTATACCAAGTGAACCTTGGCAAGAAGACCCTTGGCAAAGAAAAACGAAAAATACCTCGACGGAACAAGTCGCTAAAACCGAACACCTTATTCAAGCACAAAATCAACAGCTGAGTGATGAAGTCAAATTGCAGGCAAGTGTGCAAGCGGCGAGTCAATTTGATGAGTTGTTATCCCAAGGACTCGCGGCCGTCATGGCACCCTTTGCGGCAGTCAACGAGCAAGTCAAATCTTTCTACCATCATTATCAGGCTAAGGGATTAGGACCTGTCTTTTTGATGACTGTCGCAGGGATCATCACCCTGACCTTAGGCTTTGGTTATTTACTGCAATATTCAATCAACCATTGGTTTTCAGAACTTGGCAAAGCGCTACTCGGGTTTGCCAGCGCGAACGCTATCATAGCCAGCGGGATTTTTATTCGCCAAAAACGCGCGGGTATGGCGGATTTTGGCTCAGGTATTGTCGGACTCGGACTCATACTTAATTATCTCTGCGCGTACTTTATTGGGCCGTATTTTGAGTTAGTTCCCAATAGCGCGAGTTTTATCTTACTGTTATTGATCACTTTGGCAGGTTATGGCCTGTCGATGCGCTTAGATGCCAAAGTGATCGCCGTGATCGCCTTAGTCGGTGGCTCGACCGCGCCTATGATGCTGTTATCCCAAAGCTATGCGCCGCTATTGTATCTACCTTATTTACTGCTTATTGGTGCAGGCGCCCTTGCCCAGAGTCGCAAACTTAAGTGGCCGCTGCTACTGGAAATCACCGCCCTGTTGCACATAGGCTGCATCGAAGCTTTTAGCAATTTCATTGAATTGCCATTCAGCGACATTGGCGGCGTCAGTCTGCTCGCGCTTATCAGTATTAATGCGTTCTTTTATCTCTACGGCATCACAGGCCTACTATTTACCCAGCAGTTTACCCATCAGGATGAAAAACATAATGCACTGAGCCATCGCATACTCGCCCTACCGATAGCATTGCTCGCCTTTGTGTTATTAGAGTTGACGCAATTTACTGAGTTCGCAGGGGAAATCTTTGCGGCCAACGCACTGATTTGCGCAGCCCTCTATTGGAAGCGCACAGGCAACCTAGAAAAAGCCCGCAGCGGCTTATTATTAGTCTTTGCAGGGAGTTTTGCGGGATTTGCCGCACTGTATTTACTCAGCCACGATTTCCTTGGATTAGTATTACTGCTCGAAGCCTTATTACTCTTGTGGATTGGCACCAAAGAAGAACTGATATCCGTTCGCGCCGAAGCCTATGTATTGCTGCTGATGGGATTAGGGCTCAATGCGTCTAGTGTACTGACAGGCATGAGCCTTTTAGCATCAAGCTTTATCGATGGGGCGCCAATTTCTCCCTTGTTAGCTTTTGGCTTTCCACTGTTGGCACTGGCTTTAAGTTGCGCCGCCTTAGTCTTAGTGATTCGGCTATTAACACTCCATCATACGTTACTTTCGACCCTAGAAAGTCAGCTAAACAGAGTGTTAAAAGAGCTATTAAGCGGTTTTTATGTGGCGACAATTATCCTCGCGGCTTACCTTTTTAGCAGCGATTACTACCTCGCCATCTTGCCACTGGTCAGCCTATTACTGCTGTATTTGAGCGCAAAGGACAGACTCGTTGTGAGCGAGTTTGCTGCTTGGCTCTTACTATTGCCGCTGCTGTTTAAGGTTGTTGAAGGCATAACGCTCACAGGCAGTTTTAGCTTTAGTGCCCAACCCCTTATGGCAAAACTGGCACGGTTTGAGTTATTTATCGCCTTACTCTTGGCCCATTATTGGTATCGTCACCACTATAAAGATGCCTTATTTGCCAAAGCCGCTTATACGATGCAAATCTTCTGCTATTTGCTGCTGCCGCTTATTCTGCTGCCCAAAGTCATCCGCAACCATTGGGAATATACCGCTATTGCACTCTGGCTGAGCACCTTTATGAGCCTAGGTTTAGCCTACTTTGTTAAACATAAGAGTTTGAACATAGAAGCCAAAATCCTCACTTGGTTAGCGGTTCTGATGACAGCCTCGCTATGCCTTATTCACGCTTGGCAAGGACTCGCGGCGCTAGCCGTTGGCGCCCTCTTTATGGGCTTCACACTGCTTCGTTATCGCCAATTACCCGAGACATGGCGTCCCTTGCTGCAGCTACAATGGCAATTAAGCCCTTATTACTTTGCACTGGTATTGGCCGTGATCGTTTATGGTTTTAATCATTCTGAGCTAGTAGGAATAGCCATGACAGCATTAGCCTTAAGTGGTTATTTTGCATTGCTAATCCAAAGAGGTTTAAGCCTGAGAGGTGTAAGTCAGGCATCTGTAGGCCAAGCCTCATATAGCGCAAAATTCCCCCTCGCCGCCGAAATCCAAGCCGCAATAAAGGAAAGCTACCATCTCGCCTATGGTCTCACTTTAGGCTTAGCCCTGTTGCCCATCATGTTCCATTTTGAGCTAACACTCGGGCTTAATCGTGATAATGCCTCGTTTATGTTAATCGAGTTTTTATCACTGGCGCTCCTAGCAAGGCTTATCTTGCAGCACGGTGCAGCAATACGCTTGCATAGACGCATCTTACCTTTACAAGGACTTAAGTGGGGTTGGCATCTGTTACTCGCCTTAAGTTACTTCATGTGGAGTTATAGCTTCGATAACATTATTGCCGCCCCACTCAGCGCGATTTTATTGGTTATCCATGGCAGTGTGTTGATGTTTATCAGCTTAAAACCACAAAATGCCGATATGATCCGCCTCGCCGCAGGGCTATTTACCTTATCGACGCTTAAAGTGCTATTACTGGATATGGCTTCATTCGAGCTAGTGCAAAAGGTGATTGCCTTTATGCTGATCGGGGTCATTTTGCTGACTGTTTCTTACTTCTATCAGAAGGCGAGAAATCGACTGCAGCAAGATTAACATCGTTTTTAAAGCACTAAAAAAGCCGCCATCAAATTGAATCGATGGCGGCTTTTTACTGTTAACGATTTAATAAAGCGATGAGGTATCGGCTATTTAATATGGACTATTCGATACAAGCTATTTGCTCGCCAGTGCCTTATCGAGCGCCTGCGCCACATCGTTAATGATGTCGTCGATATGCTCAATCCCAACCGAGATACGGATAAGATCCTCAGACACGCCCGCCCTTGCCAGTTCATCGGCATCGAGCTGTCTGTGCGTAGTGCTCGCAGGGTGGCAGGCCAAGGATTTCGCATCCCCAATGTTCACTAAACGCAGGATCATCTGCAGTGCATCGATAAAACGTCCGCCAGCAAGCTTACCCTCTTCAGCTGTGGCCGCTTTAATCCCAAAGCTGATGATCCCAGAAGCTTTTCCGCCAGTGATCTTGTGGCAATTATCCTGATAAGGGCTGCTTGGCAAGGCGCCGTAGTTCACCCAACTGACCGCCGGATGCAGCACCAGATATTCCGCTAATGCCAAGGCATTAGAGCAATGGCGCTCCATTCGAAGGCTTAAGGTTTCAAGGCCTTGCAACAGTAAAAATGCACTGTGCGGTGACAGTGCGGCGCCGGTATTACGCAGCGGTACTACACGGCAACGACCAATAAATGCAGCAGGACCAAAGGCTTCTGTGTAAACCACGCCGTGGTAGGAAGGATCAGCTTGGTTGAGTAAGGCAAATCTTTCCTTATTCGCCACCCAATCGAACTTGCCTGAATCGATAATCACGCCACCGATTGTCGTGCCATGGCCACCAATGTATTTAGTTAAAGAATGAATAACGATATCGGCGCCATGCTCAAAGGGGCGACATAACACTGGAGTCGCGACCGTATTATCGACAATTAAAGGCACGCCATATTTATGGGCAATCTCGGCTAAACGCTGTAAATCGACAATATTGCCCGCTGGATTACCAATCGATTCGCAGAACAAGGCTTTAGTTTTGTCATCGATCAGCTCATCGAGGCCTTCAAAATCATCGAAGGCCGCCATGCGCACTTCAACGCCTTGGCGCGGCAGCGTATGTGCAAACAGATTATAGGTGCCGCCATAGAGCTGACTGGTGCTGACGATGTTATCGCCAACTTGAGTCAAGGCTTGAATCGCATAGGTAATCGCCGCCATACCCGATGCCACGGCCAGCGCACCTATGCCGCCTTCAATGGCTGCCAGACGTTGCTCTAGCACGCTAGTGGTAGGATTCATTATCCGTGTATAAATATTACCAGCGACTTTTAAGTCAAATAAATCAGCACCATGCTGGGTATCATCGAAAGTATAAGAGGTCGTTTGATAGATAGGTACTGCGGCCGCCTTCGTGGTCGCTTCTGACTCATAACCATGGTGTAATGCCAGTGACTCTAATTTCATTTTCCCTTCCTTATCCGTAGCAGCCCAGTATTCAATCGACATTGAGAATTGCACAAGATTTGTGCATGCTCAACAAGCTAACAGATAGACATCTAGAAGTCTAAAACTTTTTGGCCACAGCCTTTAACTTCGGCGCGAATAGTTACGGATAAGTTCGGCCAGCACCACGACCGCTGAGACTATCTCTGGCGAGCACTCGTATGAGGTATTCAAACGCATAAAATGGCGGAATTCGACCTGATTACTAAAGAGATTTCCGGGTGCAATACTGATCCCACGCTCAATCGCCTGATAATAAATTTGTGTAGCGTCCATGTGTAATGGCAGCGCTAACCAGAGAAAATAGCCGCCCTGCGCGAAGTTGACCCCCACAGATTCGGGCAGATGCGCGCACAATAATTGATACATGGCCAATTTACGGCTGGCTAACTTTTTACGTAACTGTTTCAAATGCCGTTCATATTGCGCCGACTGAATAAAATCGGCGATGGCGAGCTGCATCGGCGCACTGGTCGATAACGTCGACATGACTTGTAAACGTTGTAACTGCGGTGCATGGCATCCCGCCGCCACCCAGCCGACACGATAACCAGCAATCAAAGACTTAGAAAATGAGCCGCAGTGCAACACCCGTCCTTCGGTATCGAAGGCTTTTACTGGCCTTGGCGCGCTCGAGTCGACATAGAGTTCTTGATAAACATCATCCTCAATCAGACTGACCTTATGCTCGTTTAGTAGCTGATAAAGCGCCTGTTTTTTAGCATCCGATAAACTGCAACCTAAAGGATTTTGATGTTGGCTCATCAACCAGCAGGCTTTCACTGGATAGGTATTTAACACTTCTACCAACGCCTCGAGATCAATCCCCTGTTGTGGATCGGTAGCAACCGCAATCGCCCTGAGTTTAAGCCGTTCAATGGCTTGCATCGCGCCATAAAAGGTCGGTGATTCAATGACAACCCAATCACCCGCTTGTGTCAGCGTCGCTAAGCTCAAGTTGAGCGCCTCCATGGCACCCGAGGTAATGATGATTTCGTCGGGCGAAATGCTCATGCCCAATTTGGCATAACGTTGGGAGATAGCCTTACGCAATCCCGCATTGCCTGGCGGTAAATTATCGGCGGCAAAAGAAGGTGACATGTGCCGAGTCACCTTAACTAAAGATCGCGCCAGTGCTTGTTGCGGGAATAAACTAGGATCGGGAAATCCTGAACCAAAGGGCACTATGTCCGCCTGCTTTGAAGCCTGCAGCACATTGAATACAAACTCATTAATATCCACACTATCGGAAAGATAAATCGGCTTTTGTCGCTCGGGATAACGAAAGGCTTCTCCCTGCCGCGCGATTAATTCCGGCTTTGGCGCCACTAAATAGCCAGACTTAGCCTGCGCCGAGATCACGCCTTGGCTTTCCAATAACTGATAGGCATTGAGCACTGTCATCAGACTCAAGCCCGAATCGGCCACAGTTTGGCGCAGCGACGGCAACTTGTCCCCCGCCTGCCAGACACCTTGGGCTATTCGTGTCTTTAATTCCTGCGCTAACTGCTCATACTTCGTCATCTGTTATAGCCAAGCCAAGATATTCTGTGTCTGTTATAGCCAGCATATCCCATGGTCTAATAGCACACAAGCTTTCACCGTCAAGCCAATTTAGGGTTCAGTGAACGCGACTAGAACAATGCCTTTGTAACGAGAAATGCCTATCGCTCGAGGAAATTATGTTTGATTTTGATGCCACAGTACTCGCTAGGATCCAATTTGCTTTTACCATCTCTTTTCACATTATTTTCCCTGCCATCACTATCGGCCTCGCCACCTATCTGGCGGTATTAGAAGGCTTATGGCTGAAAACGGCGAATGAAGTTTACCAACAACTCTATCTATTTTGGTCGAAGATTTTTGCCATAAACTTTGGCATGGGCGTGGTCTCAGGCATAGTGATGGCCTATCAATTTGGTACCCATTGGAGTGCTTTTTCCGCCTTCGCGGGCAGCGTAACTGGGCCGCTACTCACCTATGAAGTCCTCACCGCCTTCTTCCTCGAAGCGGGTTTTCTGGGGGTCATGCTATTTGGTCAGCAGAAGGTAGGCAAAAACCTGCATTTCTTCGCCACTTGTATGGTCGCCACGGGCACTATTATCTCAACCTTCTGGATCTTAGCTTCAAACAGCTGGATGCAGACGCCCCAAGGTTTTGAAATTGTGAATAATCGCGTCATTCCTGTGGATTGGTTTCAGATAGTGTTTAACCCTTCATTTCCCTATCGTTTAGCCCATATGACAGTGGCGGCCTTTATTTCATCAGCTTTCTTTGTGGGAGCATCGGCGGCTTGGCACTTACTCAAAGGTAACGACACGCCCGCGATCCGCAAGATGTTGTCTATGGCGATGTGGATGGCGTTAATTGTCGCGCCGCTGCAAGCTGTGATTGGTGATTTTCATGGTTTAAATACCCTTGAATATCAACCTGTAAAAGTCGCGGCAATGGAAGGCCATTGGCGTAATGAGGGTGACAAACCCACACCGCTTATCTTGTTTGCAATTCCCGATATGGACGCAGAGAAAAACCACTTCAGTCTCGAAATCCCAGGGCTCGCGAGCCTGATCTTACAGCATGATTTAAGCAAACAAGTGCCAGCCTTGACTGAGTATCCCGCCGAGGACAGACCCAATGTGTTGTTAGTGTTCTGGAGTTTTAGGCTCATGGTCGGCTTAGGCTTATTGATGATTTTTGCTGGACTGTGGAGCGCTTATCTCAGGCGCAAAGGCAGCCTCTACAGCAACAAACACTTTCTGCGATTTGTACTCGTGCTCGGCCCCGCCGGATTGCTCGCCACACTAGCAGGTTGGTTTACCACCGAGCTTGGCCGTCAACCTTGGGTGATCCAAGGATTGATGCGCACTCAGGATGCCGTGTCTTCCCACAGCGTTACCCACTTGAGTATCAGCCTAGGGATTTTCATCGTCAGTTACTGCGGCATCTTTGGCGTTGGTTATCGCTATATGATGCGACTCATCCGCAAAGGGCCAGATATCGCGGCAACAAGTCATTAATTTTAAAGTAAATGAATCTAGTTTTACTTATTCAATCTTAAACATATTTAAGGGCTCACCATGGAATTCGATCTACCCTTGATTTGGTTCGGGATCATCATTTTTGCCACCTTAATGTATATCGTGATGGATGGTTTTGATCTCGGCATCGGCATACTGTTTCCCTTCATTCACGACGAAGACGACAGGGATATTATGGTTAATACCGTCGCCCCCGTTTGGGATGGTAACGAAACTTGGTTAGTGCTCGGCGGCGCTAGTCTGCTCGGTGCCTTTCCCCTCGCCTATGCCATAGTGCTCGAAGCACTAACCATACCGCTGCTCATCATGCTGCTGGCATTGATTTTTCGCGGCGTGGCATTTGAGTTTAGATTTAAGTCGGGCGCAGAAGCTAAACCATTCTGGGATAAAGCGTTTATGTTTGGCTCTATCACGGCCACCTTTTCACAGGGCGTAGTGCTGGGGGCGTTTATCTCCGGCATTTCGGTGAGTAACCAACAATTTAGCGGCAGTAGTTTCGATTGGTTAACGCCCTTCTCACTTTTCTGTGGATTTGGCCTTATGCTGGCCTATGCTCTGCTCGGCGCGACTTGGCTGGTGAAAAAATGCCAAGGCGAGCTTAAAACGACCATGCAACAACTCGGTAGAGCACTGACCTTATGCCTGCTTATGACCATAGGTTTAGTCAGTTTATGGACGCCTTTTGTGCAACCCAATATTGCCCTGCGCTGGTTTAGTTTACCGAATTTATTCTACTTCGCCCCAGTGCCAATACTGGTATTAGCCTGCAGTTGGGCCTTGATAAAATCCCTAAATCGTGATGATAACTATCAACCATTCCTACTCACTCTAGGGCTGATTTTCTTAGGATTTAGTGGCTTAGGGATCAGTATCTGGCCGCACATTATTCCACCCAACATCAGCCTTTGGCAGGCAGCAGCCCCCGACAGCAGTCTAAGCTTTATGCTCGTCGGCGCCCTGATGATCATCCCGCTGATTTTGGTTTATACCTTTTGGAGCTACTACGTGTTCCGCGGCAAAGTAACCAAGGATGCTGGCTATCACTAGCCATGACTTTAGATGAGAGTTCCCAAAACGCGACTGAAGCTAACTTGGCTTAGGTCGCTGATTCACTTTAGATGACTTTACATATGCAGGAGATCAACATGACGACCCAAACGAAATCCCTCGCCTATCGGCTCGGCTGGTTAGTGCTGATTTGGTGTACAAGCGTAAGCTGTCTGTTCCTCGTCTCTATGTGTATCAAAATACTTTTAAAAGGTGCGGGCTTAACAACCTAAGTAAATATTGACTTTAGAAGCTTATATTAAGGCTTAATTCAGTTAGTGCCCATAGCATCTAGCGACAATGCACTAGAACATTCAATGGTTGAATTAATTTGGCTTTCAGTTCAGCCAAATTAACAAGTGCTCAGTTTACTTTACGAGTGCTAGCATTAAATTGACGAAGACTAGCCCCAATGTAGCAAGGTTAAAACTATGTTAAATCCAGTTTTACTGTTATCAGTATATTCAGCAAGATTAGCTTAGTTAGGCTTGCTTTATATTTTTACTTGACCTATGGTATCAGCCAAGCAATTACTTATTTAGTTAATGGCAAGATTTAGTTAACAGCAAGGCCGATATACTAAATCGATATACAAAAAATAAATAATCAATCGAATATCAACTTTTGACTGGAGATGTAACACTATGTTTAGCACTGCATTTTCATCACTATTTTCCCATGTGTTAGCTAACACATCTAGTTCAGTAAGCTCAATCCGCCTCTCGCTCAAATTCCCAGTCTAAGCCGAGCGTCACTCGCGCTCGGCAGAATTATAACTTCTTGTGAAATAAGCACAGAGTAATACTCATTTTAATTTCTATGCTTATATTTTAACTTTGTTATTTCAGAGGCGGCAATGGCATATTCTTTTTTTAGTGGTCTTTTCCAGAATTTTATTCTAAAAACTGAAACCTATTATTTACAAAACAGTTTTAATGCCTCTCTACGCCCAACGGCTTTGGCAGGCGTGATTAGTAAGCTTGAGCAGCTAAAGCATGATACGACGAGTGATAAAGTGACTGTGGGACGGGAAATTCACTTAGTTAATCTGCAGGATCAGCAAGAGTACCAAATTGAACTCGTGTATCCACCAAGGCATAAACCCAGTGCAGGACGTTTCTCTGTCATATCAGATTTAGGCGTCAGCTTACTTGGGTTATCAAAGGGCGAACTGGCAGAGGTGAGCATTTTAGGCAAACCAGTTCTGTTTATGATTAAAGATGTCAGTTTAACGAAAAAACAACCTAAAAAATCTGTATAGGAAAAATCATTTGGCATACTTTTTGTCAATGGCTATTGAGTATTGCTACTTGATAACATTTCAGAAATTTTAAAAAATATGATTATAAGGTTGTAAGCATTTTAAAATAGAGCATGTTCAATTCAGTGGCAACATGCTTTGAACTCGCTATTAGCGGCGGCTTATAGCGGCATTTTCAACATAATATAATAAGAGGGAATGTTATTTTGAAGTCATTAACTGGCCGCGATATTTATTAAAGAGACACTTTAAATAAGTTTAACACTGCAATTAACGACTCTTTGCAACTATTTACGTATAAGTCATGGCAGCGCTTTAGAGTAAACAGCAAAGGGGTTAAGAGGTTTAGCACGGCGCCTCAATCGTTAAATTTATTTTTATACTCTTTATAAATAAACCGTCTCAATTAAAGCCTGAAATAAAAAATTGAGCCCAACTATCGAAACCGATTTGCGGCGCGGGTTCGGATAGTAACCTTCACTTTGGAGTTTATATCTATGAGTAAAGAAAAAAACAAAAAACCGCCAATGAAAACCTTAAAAGAGAAGCGTCAAGATAAACGGAACCGCCAAAAGGCTTCCGACTAACTTATCTAACTCTGTAAAAAACCTTAAATCCTCTCTTTAAATAGGCCGAAAATAGGGTGTTAATACTTTAGCACCCTATCTTATTTCACAGTTTCCCCCAATATTTTTAGTGCATCATCTAGCGCGACTTTCGCATAGGATCTCATTATCTCGCCTTTATTAAGCCTTGCTCCATCAGCCACTCAATCACAATCGGCGGCGATACTGTTCAGGTGAGCACTGAGCATATTTTTTAAACATCACGATATAAGGCGAAGTTTGGTTATAGCCGAGCGTCAATGCCACTTCTTTGATCGCAAGTCCCTGACGTAATAGTTGTAAGGAATAGATAAACTTATGCCTTTGTCTTAGCTCAGTAAAACTCATCCCCAGAACCTCTTGGCAGCGACGAGCTAAAGTACGCTCTGTGGTATGTAATTCACTGGCCCAAGATTTAAAGGTTTTCGAACTCGCAGGGTCGGCTTCAATTGCCAGCAACAACGGCTGTAACAGTTTATCTGAAACGGTGGGCAGAAATTGCGGTAGAGCTTTACCCAAGGTCAGCTGATCGAGCAAAACCTCAACCAGTCGCTTATCCGCCGCAGTTTCTGCCACAGTGACTTGCCGTTCCCGCAGATCGTTAACGATCGATTGGGCAATGGATGTCACGGCTAAAAGACAAGTCTCTATGGGAAAAGCCGCAGCCCGCTCGGCAACTATATTCATCGAGCAATAATGAATACTACGCCGAGTATAACTTTCATGTTCTATCCCCGCAGGAACCCAAATCGCATATTGTGACGGCGATAAAAACCGTTGCCCTGCAGCATGTAACTCCATAATTCCACCGCTGATTAACTGCAGTTGCCCCCAAACATGTTGATGTTTTGGCGTTACCGTATTTGGCAAGAAAGCTTCATAGTTGAAGAAGATATCTGCAGCAGGCTCTTGCTCTGCCGTGAGCGGATGGTAAACCGTGCGCATTTTGATGCCCTCAAAGCTATGGTGGTCCAAAAAACTCAAACGAAATCGCTAACCCAGATTACGCTTGTCCGTAGAGGAACTGACCTTGTCTGATAAGCGATATTTATATCATAACCGACCATGGATAATAGCCACTAATCTATTATCTGGATGCTTAAGTGATAAGCCATAAGCTATGGCCAGTCACTTTAGCCTGTACCTAAAGGCAAGACCATGCTGTATTTGTTCCCCCTGTTGGCCGTATTAATTTGGGCAGGCAATTCGATAGTCAACAAGCTCTCATTTGGGATTATCGATCCTGAAGCCATAGCATTTTACCGTTGGTTTTTCGCTATGTTATTGTTAACCCCCTTTGTCGCAAGTCGCGTCTGGCAAAAACGCCAAGTGATACTACCTTTGTTACCTAAGTTCGCTACTTTGGCTTTGTTAGGTATGGTGCTAAACCAAAGTCTGGCCTATTTTGCGGCGGCTACCACCACGGCAACAAATATGGCATTAATCACCTCTCTCGTGCCTATGATCAGTCTGTTTTTAGCCGTGCCATTACTCAAGCAAAAATTATCACCGTTAGCCTTTGGTGGCACCTTAATCTCGCTATTTGGATTGATTTTTATGCTCAGTCACGGCGATATGATGAATCTTGCCATCGGCGTGACTCAAGGTGATTTACTGTTGCTCTTTAGCGCCTTTGTGTATGCACTCTATGGCGTATTACTGAAACGCTGGCAACTGCCACTGCCGACTTGGGAATCGGTTTATATTCAAGGACTCATAGCCGTATTCATGCTGACACCACTGCTGTTTACGAGTCCCAGCATGGCGATCAGTGCCCAATCGGCACCACTGATACTTTACGCTGCTATCGCTGCCTCACTTTTAGCGCCGTGGGCTTGGATCAATGGCATAAGCAAACTCGGCGCCGATCGCACCAGCGTATTCTTTAATTTAATGCCTATTATTGCGGCGATACTGGCGGCCATCATCCTAGATGAAACCTTAGCCATTTATCATTATATTGGCGGTTCTATGGTCATTATTGGCGTCATGCTAGTGCAGATAAAACCTAAGCCTAAAGTCATCCCTACCCTAGCTTGTCCTGAATAATCCAAAGTAATGCGTCAACGCCTTGGTAATAGTGACCAAGGCGGTTTCGCTTATTTCAATGCGTACAAAATCCCATCGCAATCTGCTGCACGCAAAGGCAATTCTATAAATAACGGCTAAGCTATTTATTAAGTTATTAATGGAGATCATCCTATGTTTAACAGTATTCGCGTTAAGTTTTCACTGATGTTTGCCATTATGGCGACAGCGCTCATTGTCATGGCAGTCACTGATGCTATGCAAAGCCGTGCTACTGTGAAGCAGATGCAGGAATTTAGTCAGTTATTTAATCCCGCAATTTCGGCAATTCTCAATGCAGATCGCGACCTTTATCAAGCGCAGCTAAGTGAAGAAGTGTTACTCAGGGAAGAATTATCTGCCGATAATCGCAAAAGTGAGATTGATAACTGGCAAGAGAATGTCGATCAAGCCCGTGACAGAATGGGCGAATTTAAAAAAATCCTTAAAGATCACCTGCAAGTACTGCAATCAACCAGTGGCTTTGAGGCGCAGTTTTCTCTCTGGTATCAGGCCTCATCAGAGGTCATTAATGCCGTTAAAAGTAATGATTTTGAACGCGCGAAACAACTCCACGAAACCAAATCCAAGCAAGAATTTAAGGCATTAAGAGATATCTACAATGCCGCGGGCGAAGCCGCCGATAACAGAGTAAAAGAGCTAGATTTACAAGCAACGGAACAGGCAACCACCCAAACCCAAATATCTTTAACGATAGCAAGCTTAGTCGCCATTGTGGCGCTGTTGATTGCCTACTTCGGACCTAAAATCATAGTCAATGCAATTGAAGATATCACTAGCAGGATCAATGACATTGTCGATGGTGACGGTAACTTAACCCAAAGGATCCCTATCACACGTCAGGATGAAATCGGCGAGCTCGCCCATGCATTTAACTTATTTGTAGAGCAGCTACAGCAAATGGTCATCTCGATTATTGGTCAAACTAAAGATGTGAGCCAAACCGTTGAAAGCCTTGCAACTAAGTCAGCTACCACAATCAACATCAGCCATGAACAAGAGCAGTTTGTCGATACCATTGTCACAGCAGTAAATGAAATGAGTGCAGCCGTAAGAGAAGTCGCCAGTAACGCTCTTCATACTGCCACCGAAATCACTAAGGTGAATGACCAAACAGTAGAGGGTAAAAATATCCTCGCCCAGTCCGTTAATCATATTCAACAACTGTCTGAATCAGTTAAAAATGCCGTGACAGTTATTGAAAAACTTTCAGTCAATTCTGCCAATATTGCCTCAGTGCTTGATGTGATCCGCTCAATCGCTGAGCAAACTAATCTCCTTGCACTTAACGCGGCCATTGAAGCTGCGCGCGCTGGCGAACAGGGCCGCGGCTTTGCCGTAGTTGCAGATGAAGTACGTACACTGGCGAGTCGTACCGAAACCTCAACCCAAGATATTCAGCGCATGATTGAAGAGTTGCAACGCGGTGTAAATGATGCGGTTAAAAGCATTGAATCGGGAGCTAGCCTGACCACATCAACTGTCACCCTCGCCAGCCAAACCCAAGATGCACTAGATGAAATTCTAAACTCCACCTCTAAGGTCAGTGAGATGTCCACTCAAACGGCGACTGCGACCGAAGAGCAAACCCATGTGACCGAAGAAATTAATCGTAACTTGACCGAATTATCCGATAAAACAAGATACTGCAACTTAGTGATCCAAGAAACGCAGCAAATAGTCGTCAACACTAAAGCCATTTGCAGCAACCTACAAAAAGAAGTTGCGCGATTTAAAGTCGCTTAAGATAAATAGCTAACGACACATGGTGAGCGATAAGCTATTGAAACGAAAAGAGTGCCCAATGTAGGCACTCTTTTTAATGGAAATAATACCAAGAAAAGCTTGAAGACAATAAAAACCCACAACCGTATGCAAGTTGCAAATAACGGTAACGAAACCCAAGTTGTATCGATTCACCCGTTAAAGTGCGAATAACAGTACTAACTGCTTAATGTTAACTCACAGTAATGATTGAATTTCTAATTCAATCATCTGCAAAAGCTGTAAAACAGGCAAAAGATACATCAATCAAAACTGACTAATTGCCCACCCAAATGAGTAATTTTTTCAGCGGCCAAGTCGGGATTAAGATAGCCTGCGACTTTCGTTAACGCATCGGCGCGCCAAGCAAAAGAAGCTCTCACACTAACAATACGCTCGCTTTCAGCATCGACGTTCGTATCGGCAACATTGCCAGTTGGCAGTAATAGTGCAGGGTAATCATGACTTAAGGTTTGTGAGACCCGTGAGCTGGCGAGCGCCATATTGCTAACGCAGAGCTTTTGGCTCGCTCCTAATGGACCGCGGCACACTACATTTAAAGATGCACTGCCAAAAACTTTTAAATCGCCACCCGCATTGACCCAACCTCCGCTCACGCCAGCGCGACGCAGCTCACTCACTGCCATATCAACCGCATAACCTTTAGCTATACCATCTAAGGTTAAAATTAGCGGTCTAGCTAATCGCGCTTGATTACCTTTTATTTCAATATCTTGCCAATCACCTTGCAATAACAATGGCATACCAAGGTAAGCAGGCAAAGCGCCGCGAGACATCATTTCGCCGCCAACGGTACAATTGAATAAGTTGTTGCTCGCCTTACCCAGCCCCTTAGCCAACTTGAGCACTCGTAAACTATCTTGGCTTAACGTTACCCAAATTCCAGGCTGCCGATTTAACTGATTTAACTCGCTGTCCTGTTGATGGAAGCTCAGCAACCGCCCAATATGGGTCACACGCGAAAAAGCCGCGCTAATAGCCGCTTCCAATGCTTTATCTTTAAGTAGTACCTCACCGCTTTGATTTGGCAGTGACTCGGCAGCGATTTCCACCAGCGTTCCGAGTAATGGCTTAGCGCGACGTATCATGATAATACCCACTGTAGTAGGAAGATCTGAGGGATCAGCAATAAACGCTTCATCCAGTTAAATTTAAACAAAGCACTAAGAGTAATTAACATAATTTGTGCGGATTCTATTAAAGTCTCTACTTCAATACAAATTGTTGCCATTAGTTTTTATGGGGATTTTAGATGCTTGAAACTGTTTTACATTTAAAAACAATAGATTGCTTATTAAGGTTTTATTAAAGTTATTTGACGTATCATTGCTATCACAACGCTGCACAAGCGAACTAAGTCAATACATCCCCAAATTAGCCCTATTGATTAATGCCACTCATCATTTACGTTATTTATGCTGTCTTACCCACCAACAACTCACACTAAATGGAGCGATAAATAGCCGGCTTACTCCATCACACCAGTCATCTGCTTAAATTTTACGCTATTCCATTCAGTTGAAATACACGCTAAATCAGATATAAACCCTCTAATCCAACCTGAACACAAACAAGTAACGTATTGATTAATAATTAAAATAAAGACTAAGCTTTATCTTATACAACCTATTAATAACCTATCGATCACAACGGAAGTAAAAACATCTAGACGTCTAAATTGACAGGTTCTCAGGGATCAAATATGCTTTGCCTCAAGTTGCTAGGATACGATGCCGAGGCAACACTGAATTTAAGCGAGTTTGACTGCCAAGGATCCTGCGGAAAAACCCTAAGCGAAAGAGAGATAACATTTGAGCAATCCAACAGCAGCACAGCACAGCCCGGCATCTTTTATTGCCCTGTTGCCATTATTTGTTTTCCTTGGTCTTTTCATTGGCGCGGGTGTGTATTTCCAAAGCCAAGGTGTCGACTTTGCCTTCTATCAATTACCCAGCGTTATCGCTATTTTACCTGCAATCATTCTGGCGTTGATTTTATCAAAACAGAAATTAAATCAATCGATTGATACCTTTATTGGCGGTATTGGTCACAGCAATATTATTGCAATGTGTTTAATTTACTTACTTGCAGGCGCCTTCGCTGCAGTCGCTAAAGCCACTGGCGGCGTCGATGCTACTGTTGCTCTTGGTTTATCGTTAATCCCATCGAACCTGTTACTACCTGGTTTCTTCGTGATTGCCGCTTTTATCGCAACGGCCATGGGAACCTCTATGGGGACAATCGCTGCTGTCGCTCCCATCGCTCTAGGCGTAGCCGACCAAGCGCAAATCGACTATGCACTGATGGCAGGAGCCGTGATGTCTGGCGCTCTATTTGGTGACAACTTGTCGATTATTTCCGATACCACAATTGCAGCTACGCGCACCCAAGGCTGTGATATGAAAGATAAATTTCGTGAAAATTTGATTTTCGCTATTCCCGCATCACTGCTAACTTTAATCGCCTTTGTATTTGCCGGACAAGGCCAAGCAGAATTAGCAACGCAGAATATCGATCTTATTAAGGTCATTCCTTATCTGACCATTTTGATCTTAGCCGTGGCAGGTCTGAACGTATTTGTGGTCTTGACCTTAGGTATCTTATTAGCGGGCGCAACCGGCCTGTTTACTATGGATTACGGTGTGATCCAATTCGGTAAAGATATTTATGCTGGCTTTAGTAATATGCAGGAGATTTTCATTCTGTCTATGCTAGTGGGTGGTTTAGCCGCACTCATGCAGCAGCAAGGTGGTCTTGCCTTTGTGAGTAAACAGATTGAAAAGCTGATCACTCGTTTCTCCAAGGCACAAGGTGAAGCTTCATGCCGTGCTGCTGAGCTAGGTATGGCAGGTATAGTCGCAGTGACTAACTCTTGTGTGGCTAACAACACGGTTTCTATCGTGGTGACGGGTGATATTGCAAAAGACTTAGCAGAGAAGCATGGCGTGAGTCCAAAACGTGCCGCCAGCATACTCGATATTTTCGCCTGTATTATCCAAGGTTTAATCCCGTATGGTGCACAGGCACTCTTGATTGCTTCGACCTTTAGCATCACACCATTAGCAGCGGTATCACACGCTTGGTACTGTATGATTTTAGCCGTAGTGGCTGTTGCGATTGTAATTTTCCGCAAACGACACTAAATGATATTTGAATCGCATGAGTAAAATCTAACGTTTATGACAAGGAACGCACTAGGCGCTCCTTGTCATTTTAAAACCTCTTTTGGCGAAAAAGCATTAACTCGCTTGCCTTCATTAAACAATTCAGGCAAGTTACCGCATTCAATGTGGTCATATCCCATCAGTATATTTTTAGTCTCCATGAATCCTCTTTATCACCAAGAACCAAGTTATTACGATCTACATCGTCTTATTACATGGTTGATTGTAGGCGCAGCCTTTATTAGTGCTTCTGGAGTTTTAATTGCTATTTATGCTGAATATCAAAACGTTGGAGTTCAAGTCTTACAAATACGAGCTGATTTTTTAGGTAACTATATCAACTCACCCCTCGCTTATGTGTTTAATTTAAGCTTATTGGCTGCAGGGCTCTGCATACTCATTTCAATGACCGGGCTCTACTTACTAAAACTAGATACGTTCAGCCAATGCATAGCACTTACAGGTGCTTGGGTAGGAGTCTCTGTGATTTTGATGGGAATATTCCCCATTAATTTTTTGAGCATACACAGAATAGTTTCAACGAGTTATCTATTAAGCACCCTCATCTTACACAGCCTTGTGATTATAGCGGGGATAGTGCCTCGGTTTATTTGCCCAAAGCCACTGTTCTATTTGAGCCTGATCAGCTTTTGTAGTGCCGTGAGTTTAACCCTGCAATTAGATTGGACAATATTGGATTTCCCTCCCTGTGTGCCCCAAACACACTTTTGTACTGTTTCAGCCAATATGTGGCTCCAAACTAACTTGAGTATCATTTGGTGTTTAAGCCTAGCCTTTGCAATGCGGCGCCTATCAAAAATACTGTATCATCGCGCCCAAGAACGCCAAATACTTTAGGGTAATCCATGCGCTTAGCAAAATACCTCGCCCAGTGTGGCATAGGCTCACGCCGTGAAGCCTGCCGTTTGATTGAGGCCGGGCGCATCACACTCAATGGCGGTATCGCCCGCCACACAGATCCCATCTGTTTGGACGAGTCATTACACTGCCTCGACCGTATTGAGTTTGATGGCAAACCTATCACTAAAGCCGAAACGCTCGCCTATTGGGTATTTAACAAAGCTGTGGGCACGGATTGCCGTCTGCTTGAGCAAGATGAAACGAGCCTTATACACCTGCTTCCCAAAGCGCCAAGACTCTACCCCGTCGGCAGACTCGATAAAGATTCCCGCGGCCTGTTGCTGTTAACTAACGATGGTGAGCTGACCCATAAACTAATGCACCCCAGTTTTGCCCACAGCAAAACCTACCATGTGCGCCTCGATAGGCCATTCACTGATGATTTTGTTGAACAAATGGCCAGTGGAGTGCGTTATAAAGACCTGCAAACCCTGCCCTGCCAAGTCCACCACCTCAGTTCGGACAGCTTTGAAATCGTGCTGACCCAAGGACTAAATCGACAAATTCGGCGTATGGCCAGCGCCTTAGGCTATAAGGTAATTGACTTACAGCGCGTCGCATTAATGACATTAACGCTAGAATCCTTAGCCGAAGGAGCGATGCGGTCACTCACCCCACAGGAAGTTGCAGTGCTTAAGGCAGTACTGGCTACAGCGTAAACTGAAAAATCAAAGATAATTACGGATGTAATAGCAGTCATTAAACCTTCTAATTTCTGCCAATAGCAGCCATCTGCCGTTAACTCACTTATGCCCCAAAGCAAGATAACTTTGTCGTCAGGTGTGCTGGATGAATTGTCATTGTTTCCCCAGTGACACGCCGTCTATTTCTTTCAAAATAAGCATCCCAGAGGCTCGACGGCGCCATCCATGTCGCCAACGGTCACAGGTACACCAATACCAATCCTAACTAACACTTCTGCTGTTAGTTTAGCTAAAAAGCTATTGCCCCAAAACAAGATAATTTTGTCGTCCGTTTGCAGCATGAATTGTCATTGCTTCCCCAGTGACTCGCCGTCTATTTCTTTCAAAATAAGCATCCCTGAGGCTCGACGGCGGCATCCATGCCGCCAACGGTCACTGGTACAACAATGCCAATCTTAACTAACACTTCTGCTGTTCGTTTAGCTAAAAAGCTATTGCCCCATTCCGTGTTTCGGCTCGTTAGCTCAATCGAAAATTCCCACTCCTACTCCCATACAAATTCTTATCTATTTGCCTATGTTTGGCCTTACCATAAATCGACTAATAATGTATGGGTATACAGTCATATTTAAATTTAGGTATTTTTTATGATTTTAAGACAGGATTAGTGCGCACTAATTCCATCCGAAACAAGTAAAACCACATAAAATCAATTAACTATCGAGGCTGACTTTTAGTTAATAGGTTTGGAAAACGCGCATGCGCGTTTTTCCAGATGGTGTATTTGGAAGAAAGCTGATAAGTTCTTTGCATACAGATAGTTAACCGTGCGCGTTTCACTGGTCCAACGAGATAAACGCGCATGCGCACGAATAAAATGTTAACTTAAATATGATCCTTGAATCGAGATAAGCGGATGAATAATGTTGTAACACTCAAATACCTAAATTATGATCCGGGCGGAAAAACAGATATTTACGATAGCCTGTGCCTAGACTCCAGCACAGGTGAGCTGTTCCTGCGATTTGAGCGCTCCAGCAATAATAGCGGTGGGGATCAGTCAGACGAAAGGGTGCAACTTTCCTTAGCTAAAGTATCCCATCCAAAATACTTCAGAGAGGCCATTGCCTTCCTAGAAAGCATGCGTGACAAAAGTTAACAAGCGTAACCAGGTCGAAATTTATTCCGGCGCCCGTTTTGTGCCGAAAAAGCCTGGCACAAAACAATCGCCTCCATAAATTCGCCTGTTACGGGCGTTAGTTTTCCCCATAATCAGGACAATAAATGACAAACCCACCACACCGACCTGTAAGTCACATAATAGGAGATGTTGGTCAGACTCATGTAGCTTTGCAATTTAAAGAATGGGGCTGGACTGCAGATATAGTTTCGAGTGATTATGGTGAAGATTTAATCTGTGATATTTTTAGCAACAATAGGAAAACGTCATTTGGTTTTCGGTGTCAAGTAAAGTCAACCCTGTCCGAAAAAGGACAAGTAAGAAAACTAAAAAATGGTGAATTCAGTGTATCAGTAAGTTCTTCCACTTGCCTCTCATGGGCAAATTCTTACTTTCCCATCGTTATCGCAATCTATGATGCTGCTAGCAAAAAAATATACTGGCAAGATGTAAGCGCACAAGCAAGAGAAAAATTAATTGGTCTCATTCATAAAACCACCTCATTTAGGGTTGGGAAAAATGAGCTTCATCAAAGTAGGGAAGAGTTGGAAAGAAAAGTAGTGGGATTCTACTCAAAGCTACTATCTATAGAGTCCCCCGTTTTCACTTGTAATATATTTCCCGTGCTAATGCCATTTTTCAGATCTATAAATTCTCTTGATTTGTTGCGTCATGTATCAGATATAAAATTCAATCAAACACTATTAACAGTAGAGCACTTTCCTTATGAGCAAATGCCATCTTGGATTACTTCAATAAAATCCTTAAATGGTGAATACATCGCTGGCTGGAGAGTTAAGTCTGATGTTGATACGTTAGTAGAGTTCTTTAATGAAATTAGCACAATACTAAGTAATATCGAATATCCAACTAAAGCCACAGAGTGGTTGTCGTTTATAGTTTCTCCGGTAGACCTTTGTGAAAAAATATCTGAAGACAACCCAATGTTGCAGTTTTGGAACAAAAAGTTAACTGATTGGAGCTGTTACAATTTAATTGATGGTGCTTGCAATTTGGATGATGAACATGCATTTTTGCTACCTTCGTCGTATAGAAATCAAATTGCCCGACATTCGAGAAGTTGGGACGGATATTTTAACATTGATACTGAGTTTGATTTAGCAGTCCAAGTAATTGCTGGTACGATAACCACTCCTGTATTTAGAGAGGCTATAGGCTATCAAAGGCAGCAAATTATAGGGAAGTTCAAGCCTTGGCAATGTAAAACTCATGAGACTGATTTGCTTTTTGAAAAACTATCTTCTGTGAGCTTGACATTCAAGGCGGTTGAATGTGAGTCCATTCCTGCGACAGAGGGCGATATAATAGGAATTATTACAGTTCCTATGTTTGAGCCTGAATTAGGTTTAATTCCTCAGACAGATATATGGGATGAATTTGAGTGTGGGGTTGTTGATTTTAGGCTTAATGAAAGTGGTTTGAATGAAGTTATTCCTGGTGAAGACGGACCTCAAGAAATAATAAAGTTTATTTTGAGCTTTTTTGAAGGGGTTAGCGAACCAGCTCCTGACTTCGTTACGGTATTAGCACCCGATCATATTGCAGGAATGCCAATTAACCACGAAGAGCGTGAAATAATATTTCAACGAATGCTCCATAAGATTGAAGGTAAGGATAGGGAGTTACTCGGGCTGAGTTATGCCCTAAAATATAATTTATCAAATTACTTTGAAAAAGAAGTAAAAAAATGGATGTTCATATTGAGCCAATTGACTATTATGGGGATAAATTAATATCAATATCAATATTGTTAACTCCTGCTACTTCTATTTCGAGTAAGATCTTTGTGAGTAGTAATAGAAGAGTAATCTCAGAAGCCCTAGATGATATCCTTTTTCCGTTTCTGGATTATTTTTCAGGTATGAAGACACAAGAAATAATAAGGCGCTATGGTGAGATTTATTTTGAAGGGGACGAAGTATGGGGATTCGACAGTCATAAGAAAGTTTAATGATAGCCTTTAAAACTAACAAGAAAATTCAGGTGACGCCCGGGCGCACCTGCTTTAAGCGTTAACCCATAGAAATTTTTATTCGAAACAGACGCGTTAGAGTTAAGGCTTTAACACGAAAATGTCCCAAAGCGTGCAGCGTAAGGCTTTTAAATCTACAGATTACACTAACGCTAAAAAGGTGAGCCATGGTGATTTGCGAGACGACCGTCCGCCCCATGGCCGCTTTTTGGCATCCATGCCATCGCGGCATTCGCGAGTCCATTCACACCAGACGGGGCGGTCGAGCATCCACGGATGGACTTGAACAACATCCCTGTTTAACTGCCAGTTCGCCGTCCATGGCTCTCGTTCATAAGCTCAGAAACCCTAGGTTTCTATTCACCGTGTCGACGAGTCAATGCCATGGCGAACCTATATGCGTGGATACCTGCCAATGTTAACCCACTAAAAACTCTAACTAAAGATGCAGGTCCTCCGGCACTACTTTCCAACACATTTCAGTCTAAAAATATGTTGCGTATATATTTTCAATCCACTGGTTACGCTAATGCTAAAAAGGTGAGCTAATGCCCTGGCGCGCCTCTCACGGCAGCTATCTTAACTGCCGTCAGCCGTCCATTACAGCTACAAAAAAAGCGATAAACCCAGTGAGTTTATCGCTATTTTGTTGTCTTGTTATTTCAGTATTCTTAAAGCACTAAATCGCACTTGAATGCTGATAATCCAAATTCACTATGCCACTATAGGCCGCACCATTGCTGATGCGGCAATGGATTACTTAACGATTTCCATCTCAGCTAATAAATTGTCGGCATGATCTAAATACTTCATTACCCACAGCATATAACGGCTGTCGACATGAATAGAACGGTTAATCTCGTTATCAAATGCCCAACCGCCGATAATGCTTTCATACACACCGTCGAACAATAGGCCGACGAGTTCAGCGCGGCCGTTTAAGGTCGGTGAGCCAGAATTTCCGCCAGTAGTATCTAAAGTTGATAAAAAGTTTACTGGTACAGAATCTATTGATTTCATATAGAAATCACCATATTGCTTCTGCTTAATCAGCTCTAACTCTTTCTTCGGTGCATCGAATGGGTCAACACCCGTGTCCTTTTGCACTATGCCTTCAAGGCGAGTGAATGGCACGGCCACTAAACCGTCTTTTGGCGAATAGCCTTCCACATGGCCAACTGTGACACGTAAGCTTGAGTTAGCATCGGCATACACTGGCTTACCTTGCTCTAGGTTGTAAGCAATAATGGCATCCATATATTGCGGACGCACCTTCATTAGTTCACCCGCTAATTCTTTTTCTTTCTTTTCTTCAGCCATATCTGTGTCATACATAGCGACAGCGAATTGAATGAAAGGATCTTTAGAGGCTTTAAAATCGGCAACGGATTTATCCATCCACGCCAGACGAACGTCTTTCTTACCTAACTCAGTTTTGGCGTACATTTTATCTAAGGTTTTCGAAAGCTTAGCTTCACTAAACTTTTTATCAATACCAAAGGCTTTATCCAATGCGGGTAGGCGCTGATCTTCTGGCAGTGCGGCGTAGCGTTTTAACATGTCGAGCAATACCGCTTTATCAACGCTTGGCGCATAACGACGGTCAATACGCTCCATGCTGGCTTTTAGACGTGTCATATCACGATCTTGGAAGCCCGGTTCACGCTGCATATCTGGCAGTTGTTTCTCGTTCGCGAGGCGATATAAGCTGCGCGCCGTCGGCAACATAGTCGTGCTGCCTATGTAGCTTAAGATCATGTCACGCTCTTGATGCGTTTTGCCTTTGGCAATCAAGGCATCTAATTCCGCTAAGGTTTTACCGTATTTCGCTTCACGACTGCTGTCTTTGGCTATCCACGCCGCAAGCTTAGCTTCGAGGGCTTTACGGTCGGCCAACATGGTTGATTTGCCGTAAAACTCAATCATAGAAGTGAAGTTTTTAGCATAATTGGCCAGACCTGCGATTTGACTCTCGTACTTAATACGCTCGTCGCTGCCCTCTGGCGCGGTTTCTTTAATGATCTCTATAAAGCGTTCACGCAGCATTTTGCCTTCGGGATAAGCCCACTCAAACTCATTTTGAACTTCAGTGGCTGTGCGATATCTGTTGGTGCGACCTGGGTAGCCTGCCACCATCACAAAATCACCCTCACTTACGCCTTTAGCCGATACTTTTAAGAAACTTTTTGGCTCGTATGGCACGTTGTCGCTGCTAAATTCTGCGGGTTTACCTGCTTTAGATACATAAGCACGGTAGAAAGAAAAATCGCCTGTGTGACGTGGCCACATCCAGTTGTCTACGTCGCCGCCATATTTACCCACGCTCGCGGCTGGGTTATAGACTAAACGCACATCACGGATTTCCAGTTGTTTAACCAGATAATATTCGAGACCACCGTGAAAGCTATACACTTGGCAACGGTAACCATCTTCTTTTTCACATTCAGCAACTAACGCTTTTTCTTGGCTTTCAACGCCTTGATAGAAGGCGCTGCCCACTTTACCTTCAAGCCCGTTTTTAACTCGCTCAGTGACATTAGTGACATCTTCAGTCACATAGACACGTGAGCCTGGGGTCGCAGGTAATTCATCGGCGAAGGTCTTAGCTAAAAAACCATCCTGCAACAGGTTTTTCTCAGGAGTAGAGTTGTATTGAATTGCCCCATAGGCACAGTGATGGTTAGTCACGACTAGGCCCTTTGGCGATACAAATGATGCAGTGCAACCGCCGAGACTTATCACAGCATTCATAGGGAATTCGGTGAGTTTAGAAATCGATTTTGCATCAATTTCAAGGCCTTTTGCTTTTAGCTCATCAGCCATAGCAGGCAGTTGATGGGGCTGCCACATACCTTCGTCAGCCTGTGCGCCAAAACTAGCGGCCACGGCAACTGTGAGTAACCATTTTTTCATTGTGTTAAGTCCGTTTTATGTGAATGAAGCCACGCGCAAGCTGGGCCATTTTCTCGTTTTAATAGCGTTGTTTTAATTTTAAATAACTGTGCTAAAACCCAGCATCACTCGCTTTAAAACCTAAAAAGCAAAAAGTCAGGCCGGGGCCTGACTTTATCACATGCGACACTCTCTATAACAGACTCTGAAAAACTCGCTTACAAAGCAAATACATTTAATCAAAGTTACCCTGACGCTTTCGCTAAAAGGCCTCACCTATCGCAATGAATTAGATCCCAACAAATAGCTGGGCACCCACAATCACGGCACCTAACAAACCTGCAATGACTAACGCAACAGATCCACCAGACACTTGATAACCACCGAGCTGCGACTGACGTTGACGCAGTGCCATAACAATGGGCAAGAAGATGATCATCACGACCAATGGTACGGCCGCAAATCCCAGTACCGCCACAAAGCCTTCAGGCAAATACAAGGCACACAAAACAGGCGGAATAAAGGTCAGTAACCAAGTTTGAATACGGCCGGCAAACGTTTCTTTGGCGCGAGTTAATTCGGCGATAAAGTCATATAAACTTAAGGTCACACCGAGGAATGAGGTAACTAAAGCTAAATCAGCGAATAATGAAATACATTTGCTGATCCAAGGTGTATGAGCAATATCCTGTAATGCCGTGACGAGTGAAGGTAGTGAACCTTCAAAACTATTCACCTCATATCCGCCGACTGTGCCTAAAGTCACCAATAACCACAGAACATAACAAGCAAGTGGGATAGTCGAGCCGATTAACAACACCTTACGCAGTGATACCGCATTGCCATCGAGATAACGCACTAAAGTGGCGATACAGACGTGGAAACCAAACGAAGTAAACACCACGGGAATTGCCGCCATCCAATTGCTGGTCATAGACTCGGCAATCGCGCCCGTTGCCATGCTAGCAATACTGACTTCGGGCAATAAAAATAATACCACCACCACGAGCAATAGAATCATTAACGAAAATAGGAAACGTGAAACTTTATCGACCCAAGCAACACCTAGCGCCGCAAAGCCACCGAGCACCAGTGTGAATAACAACACTGCGACTTGATTATCGAGCACGATATCGAACATGTTCTTCGCTTTAAGCACTAATAACGAAGAGCCGCCGGTGAGATAAGCCGCGGTCAAGGCAAATAATAAACTCAGGAAAGAAGCACCCTGAATTATTTGACCTTTTTTACCCAGTAACTTACCCGTAATAGCATGCACGTTATCCCCCACGCCAGTGCGTAAGTTAATTTCGAGCATAAGTAATGAGGTATAGGCGGACACGCCCCAAATAACGACGAGTAACACTAAAGCAGGGATAATACCTAAAGCCGCTGTGGCTAAAGGTAACGCTAACATACCTGCGCCAATGGCCGTCCCGGCAACGATGGCGATCGAGCCTAACATTTTTGAATTCACACAATAGTCCTGTTCAATAATTAATTATTATTTTATTTGAGTAAGATTTGAACCGATAAAGCCTTGCGTCTTAAATCGAAATAAGCGACACATCACTTAAAGCATCCAATCAGATCTCGACCTAGCAGATCAATTGGCCCCAATAGCTTTTGAATGTTTCAACCCAGTAGCCATCGAGGCTAACTAAATCGATTATTGAAAAATGGCATGACTTTCAATTGTGATAGCCCAAATTAATGTACCGATATAAGCATCGATTAAATAGATAGTTTGGGACATTAACAGAGCCAAACCCAGTGGGCAAGCCAGTTGTGAACAAAGAAGGGTAGCAAACGGTACGGTAACAACTTAATAGCGCTGTGATAAACGAAAATATACAAGCCAACAAAATCGCTACCTTTGTTGAGAATACCTGTAATCTTGTATTAAGCTCGAATCAAAATAAAGCCGGTCTTTTTCCATCCGATGCAGACAAAAAGGGCTTAAACACAGCGAATATGTTTAAGCCCAATGACACCTTTTTGAAGCTAGGTTAGCTCAAAAAGTTAATTTACAGCTCAGTCCACGCCATAGCCCAAGAAGCGCCAACACCTGGCTCAAATCCTGTGGCAGAAGCCGACCACTGCACGCAATAGCCGCTATAAGGGAATGGCTTACATTGATACACTTTGCCATTTTTAGGCTGTAACACTGTAGTACCTGCAACGTAACCTTTCACGCCTGCTGGGAATACAAAATCAGCTTCTGGTGCAGGAGCTTGATCCTTTAAGAAGAGATCAAAGTTCTGCTGAATAACATCACCTTGTTTAGGCTCAGCTTTTACCTGCAAATGATAATGCCCAGCTTTAGGCTCAACGACGTCTAACACTAAGCTCGCGCTGGTATTGTTAACAGTTTGGCTCACAAAACCTGACGCGGTGCCATCATGGCTAAACAAATACGCTGACACTAGCATCTCGGCGTTACTGGTCACATCAAAGCTGACCTTCGCCGCACCATCGATAATTTGATAATCGTCGGCAAGTGAAGTGACTTCTAAGCTGTTGCCCGGAGCAGGTGCTAAATCAAATCCCACTTCGACACGCTCAATACCTGAGTTTTTCGCTGTAAAAATGTCGTTTTTGCCATACACAGGCTCAATCACACCCGATGCATTTTTTTGTCCCGCTTTTAACTGGGACTGCTGGGCGTTAATCGCGCTCGCTAATAGGAAAGGCCAATTTTGTTTATCACCTTGAGTCGCATCGCTAATGGTAATGACTGTTTGCTTAGCCGCTTGCTCACCATTGGCGTCAAACACCCGGGTCATCACTTTATCGCCTGCTTTTAGATCGAGTGACGGATTGATATCCCCCACATCTTGCCATTCACTCGGCACAATAGGACCCGAGCCCAAGTTCACATCGATAGCATTGTAGAAACTATTCGTCGTATCTCCCACTTCCCACACGGCCAAGATCACTTGATAACCACTGCGACCTTCTGGCACGTAGCAGTCATGGGTCACTAACTTAGGCGGCTGTTCCATACCACCATCAACTACGCAAAAGGGGGCTAAGTCAAAGCTCGCTCGGCTCAAAGCTTGGTTTGGGTTCCAATCTTGGCGAGTTAAATAGTAACGCCAATTACGGGTGACATGATTTGCTGTGAACTGCCAACTGAACTTATTCCAGCCCGCTTTAATATCCGTCTTTGCCCAACGGCTCGGACTTTGTTCATCCAAAGGTGAAAAAGCACCATTACCAGCACTCGCCAATTTGCCATCAGCAGGACCTGATTCAGGAAAACCCGATGGCCCCTCAACACTTTGCGGCTCCCATTGCACCGCGCCACAATTGGCATTTTTACCTGTTTTACAGGCATATGAACGCGATTCAGGTGCCACAACATAACCGTGCGCCTGCGCAGAGATACTCACAAACGCATTCGTCGCCATTACTGCCGCGGCCAATAAACTCAATTTAGAAATAGGGGAAAAAACAGTAGGATTTGCCACTTTAATGCACTCCATTGATTGCCTATCATCCTAAACATAATGATAGGCTTAGATATAAAAGTGGTATTTGGGCAAACAACAGCATTAAACAGCAGTCGTTTATCTTTCACAGAAATCGAATTCTGCGGCAACTCCGCTATCTTAGTTCACTAAAAAATCCATTTACAACCTTAGACCGGAAGCTTTGCGTCCTAACTTTTCAATTAGTTTGCCAAATACAGTCGTTATCATTGAGTCACTACGAGTTAACAGTATGTAACCAAGTAGAAATGACTTGGCTAAATTAGCAACAAAAGACAACGTTGTCAAAAAATAATTCATTTATATTCATTAAGTTACAGAATGTGGATCGGTATTTTTCTGACACCTGTCAAACATTTATCAGCACCTACTGTTATAAACTCGTGCTTGAAACTAAATCTTACCTAGGTATAATGCCCACCTCGCTTCGGGGGAGTAGCTAACTGGATTTCGAGCCATCGTCATCTAGGGTGAACATCAACATACTTGGCAACATGCCATGGTGTTCACAGCAAATCATAGATTTGCCCAGCAAGACCTGAGCACAATGACCGCACCTAGGGGTGGACGGTTTATTGTGCTTATGTCATAACCACCCCTAAAGGATCACACTTGGAAGCCCTACTTGCCTCAACCTTTACGGTTGCTATCGCCGAAATTGGTGATAAAACTCAATTACTTGCACTAATCCTCGCCGCAAGATTTAAAAATAAAACCGCCATTATTTTAGGTATTTTGCTGTCGACATTATTTAACCATTTTGCCGCAGCTTGGATTGGTCAATGGGCCATTAACTGGGTAAGCCCTGATCTTGCACGTTATTTAGTGGCTGCGTCCTTCTTCGCGATCGCTCTTTGGGTGTTAATCCCCGATAAAGTCGATGCAGAAGAGAGCCGTTTCTATAAAATGGGCCCCTTTCTCGCCACCTTTATCCTGTTTTTTATCGCCGAAATGGGGGATAAAACGCAAATAGCAACTGTGGTATTAGCCGCAAAATACGATTCATTAACTATGGTGGTTGCTGGCACAACCTTAGGCATGCTGCTTGCTAACGTACCCGTAGTGATCGCAGGCCACTTCAGCGCCGAAAAATTGCCTATGTTGTGGATACACCGTGGCTGCGCCATATTGTTCGCACTACTGGGTGTCGCGACCCTGTTCTTCTAAGAATCGAGGCAGGGGTTTTGCTGCAGAATAAAATTTCTTCACGCAATATTTTATTCTTTTAAACCTAACCGTTTTGCAAGTCGGTGCAAATTACCTGTATCGATTTGCAATATTCTTGCACACGCAGCCCAATTTTGTTGATTCGCGGCTAAAACTTGGCGAATAAGTTGACGCTGATATCTCTCAGTCGCAGCCTTAAGCCCCAGCATAACACTGGAATTATCTTGCGATTGTCGCTCACGACAGGCCGAATCAGACCTAAATGCTAATTCACTGGCTGGCGTTGCGGCATCTGATGGCCTATCTTTGTCGACTGTTCTGTGTACTTGATTCATCAAAGAATCGAGCTGAAAATGTTTATTACTTAAGCTGATGTAAGCCGTTTTTAGCTCGGCTTTCGCCAACACCGCAGCCCTATGTATCGCATGCTCTAGCTCACGCACATTACCCGGCCATGTGTATTGCTCTAATAACTGCTGCGCTGCGGGTGTGATATTGATATGGGTGAGTCCTAACTTCGCTTTACAACGTTCAAGAAAAAAACCTGTCAGCATGACAATATCTTGCCCACGCTCTCTTAATGGTGCTACGTGGATAGGAAATACGCTCAACCTATGGTAAAGATCGAAACGAAAGCGCCCTTCCGTTGCCTCTTGGTGCAAAATTCGATTAGTGGCAGCAATAATCCGAGTATTCACTTTTAGGCTCTTATCACTGCCCACTCGCTGTAATTCACCGTATTGTAAAACCCTCAATAACTTAGCTTGCAGCCCCAAGGGAAGCTCCCCGATTTCATCTAAAAACAAGGTCCCCTTGTCAGCGAGTTCAAACTTGCCTTGCCTATGACTGATTGCCCCCGTAAATGCCCCTTTTACATGTCCAAATAACTCGCTTTCGGCGACGGACTCCGGCAATGCAGCGCAGTTCAAATAGATAAGTGATTTATCGGCTCTGGTCGATTGATTATGTATCGCCGCGGCCACTAACTCCTTACCCACGCCAGTTTCGCCGGTAATTAATACCGATAAATCAGTGCCTGCCACTGCACTTATCTGCTGCTTTAGCGATTGGATCTGTGTGGATTGCCCTATGATCTCCTGCTGACTAGCAGGACGATTGAGCACCTCAGTTCCATTGGAAACTTCAACAACTTGGGATTCTAGCTGTTGCATCAATAACGCAGTATTAAGACTGGCTGCGGCCAGTGCGCTGATCACACGCAACTCGCTATCACTAAAACCATCAAACTGATGAGGGTTGAAACCATCAATGGTGAGCGCCCCAATTAAGCGATCGTTCGCGATTAGTGGTAAACCAATGCAAGCATGTACATGTAAGTTCGCACTATGATGTGGAATTAAACCATCATACGGATCAGGAAGTTCACTGTCGGCCGGGAAACGAACCACATCGCCAGCACGGGCGATAGCCTCTAATCTCGGATGTTCACTAATTTGAAAGCGCCGCCCTAACACTTCGGCAAAGAGCCCATCTATCGCCAAGGGGACAAATTGCTGCTCCCGAAATGCCAATAATGCCGCAGCATCACAATTGACACGCCGCCTGACCACTGCCAACAAACGCTCAAATCTGTCTTGCGTCGACACGCCGACAGTTAAATCTAAGGCTAACTGAGTTAAATCAGCATGGGCACTCATAGCACATCCACAGTCAAATAAAGTCATATTGACAACAGTGTAATGTCAATTTGACTAATATCAAATTGTCATTATGACATCAGCAAGTGATTTAAAATGTTGAAATACGCTAATACCAATAAAAATCAAAACCTTAAAATATTGGCATGGTGAGTGCAATAAGAGATTTAACTAAATAAGCAAGATTTACGTAGCGCATTCATTATTAATTATCACAGGTGTACTTATGACTATTCATGTAAAAAACAATATCCACTGGGTGGGTCAACGCGATTGGGAAGTGCAAGATTTTCATGGTACTGAGTACAAGATAACTAAAGGCACAAGCTACAATAGCTACCTTATCCGTGAAGAAAAAACCGTGTTAATTGATACAGTTGATCATCGGTTTAGCCAGCAATTCTTACAAAATCTTGAAGCTGAAATTAATTTAACCGACATAGACTATATTGTGATGAACCATGCAGAGGAAGACCACTCAGGCGCCCTGACTGCATTAATGGCCAAAATTCCTAACACACCAATTTACTGCAGTGAAAATGCGGTCGACTCCATTGTAGGACATCACCACCACCCAGAATGGAATTTCATTACCGTAAAGACAGGGGATAGTTTAGCGATAGGCAATGGTAAGCAACTGATATTTATCGAAGCACCTATGTTGCATTGGCCAGATAGCATGATGACATACCTCACCGAAGATGCGGTTTTATTCAGTAACGATGCCTTTGGCCAACACTATTGCGACGAACATTTATTCAATGATGAGGTTGATCAAAATGAATTAATGGAACAATGCCTACGGTACTACTCAAACATTTTAACGCCCTTTAGCAGCCTAGTGACGGCTAAAATTCACGAAGTATTAAGCTTTAATTTACCTGTAGATATGATCGCAACTTCACACGGCATTGTGTGGCGTGATAATCCTGCCCAAATTATTCACCAATATTTAGCTTGGGCCGACGCTTATCAAGAAGACCGCATCACGATTTTCTACGACTCTATGTCCAATAATACTCGCATGATGGCCGACGGTATTGCTCAAGGTATCCATGATGTTGACCCCAATGTAGCGGTAAAAGTGTATAACGTCGCACGTCATGATAAAAACGAAATCCTTGCACAGGCATTTAGGTCAAAAGGTATTTTAGTCGGCTCATCCACCATGAATAATGTGATGATGCCTAAAATTGCCGCCATGCTTGAAGAAATCACGGGCCTGCGTTTTCGCAATAAAAAGGCGGCAGCTTTTGGTAGTTATGGCTGGAATGGCGGCGCAGTCGATAGAATTCACACTCGTTTGATGGATGCTGGTTTTGAAACCTCAGTGGGATTAAAAGTCAAATGGCGTCCCGATCGTGATGCGATGCAAGAATGCCGTCAGCACGGCCAGCGAATCGCGCGAGAATGGGCATTGCGTCCCCTCGATAGCGCTAATAGTCGCTCTATCATTAATCAAGTCATGTCAAAACCTAGCCAAGCCACCACGGCCAGTCAAACAGCTGAAAATACTGCTACTAATAACGTCCCTGTGACGGCACCGATTGCAACAAAAGCGTGCGAATTAAATGATACACAATCAATGATTTGCACCATTTGCCAATGGATTTACGACCCTGAAAAAGGAGAACCTAATCAAGATATCATTGCTGGCACACCTTGGACTCAAGTGGCCGAAGACTTTCTCTGTCCCGAATGTGGCCTAGGTAAAAGCGTTTTCGCTGTCATAAAAAATGAGGTGACTAATGCCTAAGCCAATCGTCATTATCGGCAGTGGATTCGCGGCATATCAGCTAGTCAAAACACTGCGACGTTTAAACCGCGAACAACCGATTACAGTTATCACAGCCGACTCTGGTGACGAATACCATAAACCAGATTTAAGCCATGTGTTTAGCCTTAAAAAAATGGCGTCAGACCTCATAAAATTGACCGCGACTGAATTTGCACATGAACAACAAATTGATGTAATAAATCACTGTGAAGTCATAAAAATAGATAAAGTTCGTCAGGTAGTCTGTTGCCATCAAGGACGCGAAATTGCGTACGAAAAATTAGTGCTTGCCACGGGTGCTCGGCCCTTTATTCCGCCTATAGAGGGGGATGGCGTTGATATCATCCACACAGTTAACAGCTTAATGGAGTATCAAGCCTGCGAAGCAGACATCCATGGTGCGAGGAGAGTACTGGTTATCGGTGCTGGTTTGGTCGGAGTTGAACTGGCAATGGACTTAGCAACTGCAGGTAAGCAAGTATTTTTGGTCGATCCACAAGCGAGCTTAATGCCGAATATGCTACCCGAAATGTTAAGCCACAAACTGACCGCTGTACTAACGCAGCATAACGTCACAGTGCAATTGCAAACCCGAGTCAGCCAACTGCAACACCAAGATGGCAGTATCTCTGTGTGCCTAGATAATGACCAGCGGTTTATTTGTGATGCGGTTATCTGTGCAGCGGGACTTCTCCCTAACAGTCAACTTGCCCAGCATGCGGGGCTAGAGGTCAATAAAGGTATCGTCGTTAACGAATGTTTACAAACCAACGATGCCCATATTTATGCGCTAGGTGATTGCGCCCAAATCAACGGCCAAAATAGGGCCTATTTGCAACCTGCGTTACTGAGCGCCAATGCGCTGGCGAACACATTACTGAACCAACCGACAGCAGTGAATTTTCCCGCCATGCTAATTAAAGTGAAAACGCCACTGTTACCTATCCAGCTCAGCGGTATAACAGTCAATGGCGTCCATCGCTGGCAAGTCGATATTGATGCTCAAGGAAGCTGTATTAAAGCATTCGACGTGGATGAAAAATTTATAGGATTTATCGTAACCGAGGATAAAATGCAGCAAGCGTTTGGATTGTTAAAGCAGCTAAATAGCCCTAACGCGGTACTCATCGCAGCCTAAGAGCACATTAACGAGAATGTTAATATTGTTGTCGCTGATAATAAAAACTGAGTAGAGGCTTTCTACTCAGTTTTATCGTTTCTACTATTTATTCAAACATTCGCAACAGCAACAGTTTAAAGACCTAATGCCAGTTTAATACGTTGTCCGTAATCCGCATCGGCTTGAGTAAAATGCGACACCATACGTTGCTGCACATCTAAACTCGCTTGACTTAATGAACCCGAAATTGTTGCCACTAGGCGCGCTTTCTCAGCTTCAGAGAAGATGCGATACAAATTACCCGCTTGGGTATAATCGTCTTGGTTATAACGACTGTAACGCGCCGCTTCACCTTCTAAACGCAATGGTGGTTCGCTAAAGTTTACTGGCTCAACCAAGGCATCAGCAGTGCTGTTCGGGCCATAGTTTGCCGAAGCGTCGCCACCCGTTTGGCTGCCATGATAAGGACATTGTGTACCCGCCATCGCACCTGCACGTTGATGGTGATTTGCCTTAGCGGCATGCGGGCAATTCACTGGCAATTGGTTGTAGTTAGCACCAATGCGGTAACGCTGCGCATCGGCGTAGGCAAATAAACGTGCTTGTAACATCTTGTCTGGTGAAGCCCCGACGCCTGGGACCAAATTACTCGGTGCTAATGCCACTTGCTCAACTTCAGCAAAGTAGTTTTGTGGCAGACGATTCAGCTCTAATACACCAATCTCAATTAATGGATAGTCGCTATGCGGCCAAACCTTAGTTAAATCAAATGGATTGATATAGTAAGTATTGGCATCCGCCTCAGGCATAATCTGCACATTAACCGTCCAACGCGGGAAGTTACCATCAGTAATAGCAACCACCATATCGCGCTGTGATGAATCGGGATCAATCCCTTTTAATTTATCAGCCTGTTCATTGGTTAAGTTGACCACGCCTTGCTGCGATTTAAAGTGGAACTTCACCCAGAAACGCTCGCCCTTGGCATTCCACAGCGAGAAAGTGTGTGAACCATAACCGTGCATTTGACGGTAGTTCGCCGGAATACCACGATCCGACATCAAAATGGTTACTTGATGCATAGCTTCAGGATTCAATGACCAAAAGTCCCACATAGCCTGCGGATCTTTTAAGTTTGTCTTAGGATTACGCTTTTGCGTATGGATAAAGTCTGGAAACTTAATCCCATCTCGCAAGAAAAAGGTCGGCGTATTGTTACCCACTATATCGTGATTACCACGGGCAGTATAAAAACGTAAACCAAAGCCTCGTGGATCGCGCTCTGCGTCGGCAGAACCCATTTCTCCACCTACGGTTGAGAAACGAATAAAGGTTTCGGTTTGCTTACCAACACCATTGAAATGGTCAGCAATGGTGTAATCGCTTAAATCTTTAGTCAGCGTAAATGTGCCGTAAACCCCTGTACCTTTGGCATGCACGATACGTTCAGGAATACGCTCACGGTTGAAATGGGCTAACTTTTCAATTAAATGCCAATCTTGTAATAGCAAAGGACCACGTTCACCCGCCGACAGTGAGTTTTGATCGTCGGCCACTGGGGCGCCGTTTTGGCTCGTTAAGTACTGACTTGTTTGATGTTGTTGACTCATGCCCTGCTCCTTAGTCTTGATTGCTGGTTAACCAGGTTTCAATTAAATCGTAAATGGTGGCCATGGTTTATCTCCTTGGCTGGCGACGTGTTGTCGATAGAGCAAGAATAGAGAATTACCATTTTAGAATAAAACGATTAAACTAGATTCATACAATCTAAAAAAAAGATTAAAGATAAGTTTGGCAAGACAGTTAATGAATTACACGGACTCACAGCCAATGGTCCGCTCACATCACTTAAGATGCTGTTGAAAAACCAAATAGCTGCTCAGGACAATGGAGCGAAGTGCGGTGCGAGAAAGCGGAGTTAAGCTGATACACTGCCATTAACTGCTGGATAAGTCGGCTTCACGATAAAGCTTAACCAAATAATAAGTGTCAATCAGCACGATAAAAAAGTTAACTAAGGCAACAGGATAAGCCCCAATTGCCACACCATAGGCCACAAATAAAGCCGCACCAATGAGATTCCACCAGCGCAGTTTCTTAATGTTTGACATCATCAGTGATATTGCAACGACCACTGAAGCTAAATAACCAACCCATTCCCAAATTGTAGCGTTATCCATATCCAATCCTTATCTATATATTATTTAAATCAAACGATTGATACGCCATTCACACCACAGGTAATAAGCTGGCTCATTGCATTTAGCGTTTAACGACAGCCGCCGTCATCCGTGAAATACAAGTCAGTTCACCCGCGCTGTTGTGGATTAAAATCTCCCATACAGAGCTGCGCTTCCCTAAGTGAATAGGCTTAGCCGTGGCGGTTAATACCCCATTACGGGAAGCCCGTAAGTGGTTAGCGTTAATTTCTTGACCGACACAATAGTACTGCTCAAAATCCACCGCGAAATTTGCCGCATAGCTGGCAACGGTTTCAGCAAGCGCGACATTTGCGCCACCATGCACTATGCCCAAAGGGTTATGCACCGCCGGACTGGCTGGCATAGTGGCCTTCATGTAATCGTCGCCAATCTCACTGATCTCAATTCCTAAAGTCTGCATCAAGGTGCCTTTGCCGCCCATACCGCCGTCTAAACGCGCGCAATCCTCTAATGTTACAGCTCTAAACCAAATACTCATTGCAACTTCCTAGTCAATAAAACCAATCAGCAGTTTACTGTGAAGTGGATGAAGTTCAACTAGTTTACTCTCAGCTGGTCACATCAATATCGGCAAAAATAAGGCTCAAACTAACCAAGATTTAGTGGTACTTAGCTGACTAAACCAGACAAGAAATAATCCCCACACCACGACTACACTTGGCATAATTAACGCGTCAGCTCCTAGCATCACAGCCGCTTGCTGAATGCAAAATACATAGGTCATTTGCAACAAAATAGCGATAAGCGAGGCGACCAGCACTTTATAAGCAATTAATTTTCTGAATAACAATAATAGGCATCCTAGAACCCCTGAAACCACGGCAAAGCCAAACACAGCATCAACCCAAATTGGCGTCGTTTCATAGAGTTTAATTTGATCTGGGCTCATCTGTGCGAGTGCATCTGGCGTCATAGTCATAGTCATTTGCATCACAAAAGCCATCAGCCCCATGATATTCCACAACAAACTGAGCGTTGCGACAAAGTAAAACCACAGTGGCGCCTTGATATTCATGGTTTTCAGCGGATTTGAGGTGGTATCCATACTCACTCCTAATAAAAACTGAAAAAAAGAGATAAAAAAGGGATGGTTAACCATCCCTTTGTTTCAGTCTAGCTCACAAATTGCACTTGTGAGTTAACCCCATGTACAGGTTAACGGCGACGACGCTGCAAACCAAACAAGGACATCAGTGCTAAACCTAAATAACCTAAAGCACCGCCATCATCTTTAGGCTTTGGCTCAGGTTTTGGCGGCACTACTGGCGCAGGATAACTTAAAGCAACAATCACAGGATCATGATCCGATGCAGAAAAAGCATTTTCAGATTTAGCCAGATCACCAGAGAACTTCTTAACGTATTCAAACAGGTTAGATTCCACAGAGTTGATGTGCCAATCTTCAATATCCACTAAACGTTTGGCTAAGCTAGCATTGGCTAAAGCATGATCTAAGTTACCTAACTCGCCGTTATAGCTATAAGAGAAAGTGCTTGCACCGTGGGCTTTCGTGTTCAAGTTGATAAAGCCATAACCTTTTTCAATCTTGCTGCCTTGGCGCTCAAACACTTTGCCGTCGAGCGTCGTCCATGAAGCGGTCAGGATGTCACGATCTGACTTGCTCGCATCGAAGTCGGTTAGTACACGGATAGGATCCTCCATACCATAGGCATTCATATCACCGATGATCAGTAAGTCGCCTTTCACGTCTTTTAGCGTTTCACCCAAGACTTTGGCCGCAGATACGCGGAAAGCATTACACTTGCCCTGTTGATCCGCAGGATCAACTGACTCTTCGAAGTTAGCCCAATCTTCTAAACAGCCTGAGCCTTTAGATTTCAAATGGTTAACGACTACGGTCAGAGACTCATCATGGATTTTAAAGGTTTGCGCTAAGCTGTGACGTTGATAAGCATCATTACCAGGGTTAGTCTCAGTTTTGCCATCTTTAGTACGAGTCACGCTGCCAGCACTGGCGTGCTGTTCTGGAGTACCGATAACTTGTGCGGCCCCGCTAAAGTCACTTTACCACCACGGTATAACATGCCGACAGTGATCGCATCTGTGCCAAAGTACTTGCCGTCATACTTATCAGCATCGGTGATTTCAACAAAGCTATAGGCGTTTTCAGGCGTCTGCTTGTCATTTAGTGCATCGACTAAATCCTTAATAGCACTCTTCTCACCAAAACCGTTGTTAGCAATTTCCATCAAACCCACAATATCGGCGTTCATAGCGGTAATAGCGCTAACGATTTTAGTACGTTGCAGCACCATTTCTTCCAGCGTTAGGGCGCCACGGTTACTGCCTGATGGATTGGTATCGCCACCATCAACATCGTTAAAGAAGTTCAGCACGTTAAAGCTAGCCACGCGCAGATCACCCTTAGTTGCAACACTTGGGGCTTCAGTTCTATCGTCACCACGGATAAAATCACCCGCTGTAATAGTATTAGTCGCCACTAAACGATAAGCGCCGTAGCTGTAACCAATCACACCTTGCAGGTTAGTCAGTTGATCGCCAACACGGATGTAACCCGTTTCCACATTGAAATCAGGGAAGTATGGAATAACACCATTGGCAGGCTTGTAATCGGATTCGATAAAGAGTTGGTTTTCGCGGTTAGATTTAACTAATGCCGTTGCTTCAGCAGAAAGCGCTGGATACAGCTGTGTAGGCTTCATCAAAGGTGCTTGATATGACACTAGCATGTTATTGCGACTACCCGCATAGTCGAAGCTGAAGGTGCGGCTGATTTTAAGATCACTGCCCGCATCTAAGGCCACATTCATGCCTTCATAGCGCTCTAATGCTTGCGCTAAGGTTTCGCCATCGGCCACATAGAAAGGGGCGGCAACAGGGACTTCACCCTTAGCGCCAACATCAAATTTCTTATCGGCTTTAATATCGATTTGAGTTAGGCCAAAGTATTCTTTCACTTTACCCTGCACACACACTTCAACCCCTGGTTGAATCGCTTCAGGTGCAGCTTCACCTAAGAATACAAATACACCATCAGAGGTATACGGTGAGTTATCACCCTTAACTTCTTGTAAGTAAAAACCTTTAAACAAGCTTTCACCACGGGCAGTCACTACGCCACGCACAGTCACTTCGGCTTCAGATTCGAATGCCCCTGCTGGTACAAATGGGCTCGACTCGCCCGCACCTTGTACTTGATAAATAGGCACAATTTTAGCGCCAGTACAGCTAAAGAGCGGCACTTCTGGCTCAGCAGGCGTTTCTAGAGAACCTAAACCAGAGAAGGTATCTTTAGGTAATTGTTCCCACTGGGCGGCATTAAATACTGTATTCGCCACTAACGCATCTAATTTACGTTTTAAGGTAACGTCTAATCCCCAACCCGTTGGCGTCGGCACATCACCAATAATATCGATGACTGCATCATCTTTCATTAAGGCAACCGCATCACCGCCATTAAAACTTAAACTACCAGAGTAACTATCAACCCCTTGAGCAACAGTAATAGTACCGCTAGTATTTAAAATAACTTTTGTCGATTTTGCCGCAATAGTTTGACCACCTAAAGCCACCATATCCGACGTAACAGTAGCACCATCTTTATAACGAACCAGTTTATAACCCGCGAGATCAATTGCCGTATCGCCGCTGTTATACAGTTCAATCGCTTTATTATTTGAGCTACCTTCAACATATTCGGTGATCATCACATCTGCGCTTGCCATCATAGGCAAAGCCGCTGCAACAGCTAAAGAAATAGCCGTTAATTTATTAACATTATCCATATCATCAACCCCATTATTATAATATTGCCGCTAACTTCTATTAACGTGCGAGCGGATTATTTCAGAGTTGAATGCGTAAAAAAAGAGGGCAAGATCGCACATTGCCAATGTAACACATTGATGAGTAACTAATTATAGACACATCACTGTTCACCTAACAGAACAAGATGGTAAATCAAAAGTATTAGCCATGTAAAAACAAACAGTAAGAGCAATACACATAAGCTCAAAGCACTTAGTGCCCTGCTTAAATAATAACCAATATTTTAATGTGATATTTTGATGATATTATTCGGTATGCAATACCCAATAAAATATAAGGAACACGGGTCCTTAAAAGGTAATGGATATAATTAAAACTTAATTTAGCATTCATTATTTTGAAATAAACATAACAGTCAAACTGCTAAAGTGGATGATTTATACCCTTGGTTATTGCAGCAGATTAATGTTGATAATGGGTATAAAAATGAAACATAGAGCCAGTCTGAGAACCAATGGCTGTAAGATAGTGAGCTAAATATTAAAACAATAATGCGAATTTTACAGACAAAAAAATACCGCTCATTTAGGAGCGGTATTTTCAATCGCGGCGTATTACACGTCGCAGCTAATCAATTACTTTTTAGCAGGTTCAGCTACTGGCGCCGCAGAAGCTTTCTCGATTGATTTCAACTCAACTTCGAAAATCAACGTAGAGTTTGGTGGAATAGTACCAGTATCACGTACGCCATAGGCTAATTCCGATGGGATCACAAACTTGTACTTAGCGCCAACAGGCATTAATTGCACGCCTTCAGTCCAACCTGGAATAACGCGATTCAAAGGGAACTTAGCCGCTTCGCCGCGTTTATAAGAACTATCAAACTCAGTACCATCAAGTAAAGTACCGACATAATCCACTTCTACAGTGTCTTCTGCGGCAGGCTTTTCACCCGTGCCTGGAGTTAATACTTCATATTGTAAGCCAGACTCAGTTGTCACTACACCAGGCTTAACCTTGTTTTCTTCAAGGAATTTTTTACCATCTTCGATATTTTTCGCAGAAATCGCTGTTGCTTGTTCCTGACGTTTATCGTTTAACTTTTTATCTAGACCTTGAAGAATGGTTTGCATTTCTTCTTCGGTTAAACTTAATTGGTCATTCAGACCATTAGTGAAACCAGTGACGATCAGAGTGCGATCAACTGGCAGGCCTAATTCTTCTTGCTCTTTGATATGGCCAGACATATAACGACCGATTGAAGCGCCTACACTGTAAGCTTCTTTTTGAGCTTCAGTCGTTAATTCAACATTTGTACTCGTAGCTGCTTTTTCTTCTTGATTACAAGCAGATAGGCCAATAATAGCCAATGCAACTAACGATAATTTATAAATCGATTTCATTAAAGCTTCCTCAGCATCCTCAAGCGGTTACAATAACCTAAGCGTGACAACTTTATACTAGTTATCTCGGTTATACCAACTAGATTCTTTATGGGTTAACAGTGATTAATGTCACTTGATCAAGTCTAAAGACAACAACTTAGGGAGCAAGTTCATGAAGAAAAATCTACTGCTGGTAATTTGCACAGTTTTTCTAATCGCTTGCCACCCCAAAGCAGAAGATATCAGTGTTCTCACAACAGAGCCCAGCTATAGCGCGAGCCTATCAAGTAATGGGCAATTCGCCTTAGTTGCCACTCAAAGTAGTGGAGTTCAATGCTGGGATCTCAGTACCCACACCCTCAAATACCAATGGATACATGGCGATATTAATACTGGCGTCACAGGTACAGCGATTTCTCCCAACGGGATATTTGCAGCATCGTTAAGCCGAGATTCAGTTGCTATGTGGAAAATAGCCGACGGTAAGCCTTTGGGCTGGTGGTCCTTACCTTCATCCGGTGAAAGTGTCGCGGTAGCAGATAATGGCGCACTACTTATTGGTTTAAATGATGGTTCAGTCATGTCGCTTAATGCCGAAAAATCTGCCTTAATCAAATTTCTTGGACATAAAGAGCGCGTCAATAGTGTTGCCCTCTCTGCTGATGGCCGATTAGCATTAACGGGGTCAAATGATATGCAGGCGATTCTCTGGCAGGCACAAACTGGCCAACCGCTTCATACGTGGACACTCGGCAGCCGTATAACCAAAGTGGCACTCAACGACAGTGGTAGTTTAAGTTTTACCAATGGCAGCACAGATGAAGCAAAAATCTGGGATAACACAAGCGGTAAGCTGTTAAATAAGCTGGATATTACCCGTCGCCAAATGAACTTTTCAGCGGTGAGGTTTATCAAACAAGACAGCCAGATATTAACAGGTACGCCAGCGCGGGAAGTTATACTCTGGCAACGTGACTCGGGTAAACAAATTGAAAAATGGCAGGTTGCACTCACTAAAAACAGCCAAAATCGAGGAGCCGTTGTATACTCTGTGGCAATTCGAGATACCAATAAAGTCGTTAGTATCAGTAGCCAAGGCTTAGTTGAAACTTGGCAGAAATAGAGGTTAGCCATGCAAGGCGTACAAGCACAGATTGAAGATCTAGAAACCAAATTGGCTTTTCAAGAGCTCACAGTCGAAGAATTAAACCAAGAGGTCATCAAATTAAATCGACTGGTGGCTCACCAGCAACACCAAATTCACATGTTAATTGGTAAGTTGCAGGACATGGAACCAAGTAATATGGCGACTCAGGCTGAAGAAACGCCACCACCACATTATTAACACTGACGCTTTAGATGTTAACTTTGATTAAAAAAACAGTTACTGCAAAATATCCAGGGAATGCGATGTTTAAACATTTAATGCCAAAAGAAACCCCAACTCTATTACCCATAGCGTTAGTGGATGAACCCATTCTAAGGCAGACTGCAATCACAGTGCACCATTTCGATGCAGAGCTCGTGCATCTTGCCGAGCAAATGTCTGCCAGCATGGACGCTGCCAATGGCGTTGGTATCGCAGCCCCCCAAGTTCACAGCCCTTTAGCCTTATTTATTATGGCTTCTCGCCCTAATGAGCGTTATCCCGACGCGCCTAATATGGCGCCTGTGGTCGTGGTTAATCCGCAAATAATTAATGCATCAAGCGAGTTGGTCAGCGGAGAAGAAGGCTGCTTATCTGTACCGGGGCAAAGATTTACGATACAAAGACATCAAGCCATTGAAGTACGCTATCAAAATTTACAAGGCGAGTGGCAACAAACTGAATTAACGGGCTTTATTGCACGGATTTTTCAACATGAATTTGATCACCTTCAAGGGATCACATTACTCGAGCGTTCACTTATGCCAGAACAGACTCAGGCGATTTCAGCCCAATCCATCAAAAAAGGTGAAGCGCAATAATGAAACTGTCCTTCGTTACACCTTTTTCTCGCGCATTTATTGCGCCAACCTTGGCAATGGGATTGGTTTTAAACTTATCGGGCTGCGCTTATAACAGTATTTTCATTAATTATCCTGCGCAGATTGAACCACTCAAACAAGAGCTTAATAGTGCGACTCCCATGGCCGATATCGACAAACTTGCCAGTAATATCAATGGCAATGACGGCTTACTCTATGCCCAAGAAGCGGGACGTATTGCTCAAGTCGCCGGCGATTTTGCTGCCAGTAAAAAATATTATCAGCAAGCAGTAGATGCTTATACCGCCTTTGATGATAAGGCCAAAATCAGCGTTAGTGACATTGGCGCAACAGCCAGCAGCTTAGTGTTAAACGACAATGCGATTCCGTACCGGGGCCCTGGATATGAACGCATTATGCTGCACCAATACCAAGCTCTTAACTATTTGTTTAGTGGCGACTATCAGGGGGCTCTAGTCGAAGTTCGTCGCAGTAACGAACTACAGAGCAGCGAGCAAGAACGCTATCAAAAATCACAAAAGTCAGTTCAAGCCATGGCAAACGGCACCATAGATGCCGAGGTTAACAAACTAGGACAAGCCGCGGGCACAGTCACCAGTTCTTTCTTAAACGCTTACAGTTATTACACGACTGGCGTACTGCACGAAGTGCTGGGTGAGCCGAACGATGCCTATATCGATTATCGTAAAGCAGCACAAATCACTCCAGATAACACCTATTTACAGCAAGATCTGGTCCGCCTCGCCAAGCAACTCGGCATGCCACAGTATGATGAGTTTAAGCGCCGTTGGGGCGATGCTAAATTGCCCAACCCCAAAGATGGCCAAGTAATTTTGATGGTCGAGCGCGGCTTTGTGCCAGCAAAACAAGCTCTCACTGTACCTTTTACTATCCATGGTAACTGGCAGACAGTGTCACTCGCTACCTACATGCCAAACAATACTTTTGTGCCAGAGACGCAAGTGCAAGGTTTAGGTACAGTGCTGAAAACTGAACCTATTGCCAATATCGATGCCTTAGCCATCACAGCACTCAAGGAAGATCTGCCCGCGACTCTAGTTCGTCAAGTCGCTAGGGTCTATGCTAAATCTGAGATGGCCTATCAGATTGAGAAGAGTGGTAAACCAGGGAACAATGCTGCCGATATTGGCAGTATAGCGATGCAGATTTTTAACGTAGTAACAGAACAAGCGGATCGTCGTAGTTGGCTGACGCTCCCTAAACAAGCACAGATCGGGCGGCGTTATTTGAGTGCAGGTGAATACACTTTGCAGTTAGACAAAGCGCCACCGGCTAAAATTGATGTTGCAGCAGGCAAAACCACCTTAGTCTGGGCAATTGATACTGGTAATTACACCCGAATTTATTCAATAATCATTTAGCCTAGAGGTTGTGGTATTTGAATAAGACGTGTGTCATTAAGTTTATACAATCACAAAATGGAACTGACTATGAAACAATTTAAACTGATTTTTGTACTGGCAGCCGTTATGGGTCTAGCAGCATGTCAATCTAAAGTCGAATATGGCGATGCCACAGAAGTTGAAACCGTCAATGAGAACTTTGGCTCGACGGATCTACAAGCTATTGCAGCCAAGATGGTGGATAGCATGATGACTTTCCCTCCTATCGTGGCAATAACAGCCAATGACCGCCCGATTTTATTTGTTGATAGCATCAAAAACAAAACCTCAGAACATATCGACACTGAGTCTGTCACTGACTCTATCAGTAACAAATTATTGCGCTCAGGCAAGTTCCGTTTTATCGACATGACTAAAGTAGATTCAGTCCGTAAACAACTGGATTACCAAAACAACACTGGCATGGTTGACCCATCAACCGCCATCAAGTTTGGTCGTCAAATTGGCGCTCAATACATGTTATATGGCAATTTATCTAGCATAGTGAAGCAAGACGGTAGCACTAAAGATGTCTACTATAAGATGACAATGCGTTTAATGGATTTAGAAACAGGCCTTATCGAATGGTCTGATGAAAAAGAAATCCGTAAGATGAAGTCTAAGTCTTTCTTAGGCATGTAATTGTCCTATTGGCACTTAATTCTGCCAAACAGTAATCTCAAGAAGCCAGCGTTAACGCTGGCTTTTTTTTACATTTTTAACATTGGTAATCCAAGGTAAATAAGGTAGTGTACTCGGCCAAAATACACTGCGATGATGATGCTCAAAATTGGCGCTGGCGCGAGGGATAATTTGCCACAAAGGCAAACCTACACACACGATATTGAATGCAAACATCCAAGCAGAAAACAAAACAAATCGCTGAAGGATTTAAGTTGTGAACTTGTTTAAAGCCAGTCTCGTTGCCCTTACCTGCGGCACATTAATGTCGTGTGCAACCCAAAGTACACTCAATACGGGTCCACGTGATGCTAGCGCTTATATTAGCCAATATCAGGCTGCGCTTCGCTCGCAGGTCATCTCCGATATTCACTATGACTTGGATTTTCAGCTCACAGGGGATGCCGAGTTTTCCGCCACCTCCAAAGTGACATTTCAATTAAGTGAAGTGCCAAAACAACTGAGCTTAGATTTAAACAAGGCGCAGATAAAACGCTTTATCATCAACGGTACCGCCGTATACCCCAATTACAATGGCGCTTACATCAGCTTAAATACGCGTTTGCTCACCTCAGGTGAAAATACCATAGAAGTGCAATTTAGCCGTGCCCACAGCACCAATGGTGAAGGTTTACACCGTTTTAAAGATCCAATCGATGGCAAGGTCTACCTCTACTCTCATTTTGAACCCGCTGCAGCTCAGCAGATGTTCGCAGTGTTCGACCAACCGGATCTCAAGGCTAACTATCAAATTACGGTAACAGCGCCCAAAGACTGGCAAGTCATTAGCTCGATGCGTGAAAGCCAAATCACCCCTGCGGGTGCTTACAATCGTTGGACTTTCCCACAAACACCTAAGCTAAGCCCATATAACTTTTCGATGCACGCGGGCCCTTATCACATGTGGCAAGACAACTCAGGCCGCTATCCTATGCGCCTGTTCGCCCGTCAATCCGTTGCAAATCAAGTCACGGAGCAAGATTGGTTTACCTATACAAAACAAGGGTTAACTTTTTTCGATAATTACTTTGGTATTCCTTATCCCTTTAAGAAATACGATCAAATTCTAGTGCCCGACTTCCTTTATGGCGCGATGGAAAACGCGGGCGCAGTGACCTTTTCCGAAGATATCTTCCTTCATAAAGCAGCTATGACAGCGGATCAGAAGCAAAATCTTGCGGGCGTGATCATGCACGAAATGGCGCACCAGTGGTTTGGCGATCTCGTCACCATGAAATGGTGGAACGGTTTGTGGTTAAATGAAAGTTTTGCTTCATTTATGGGCACACTTGCGACTCAAGAAGCCACAGAGTTCACTAATGCTTGGCGTACCTTCTACGCTAAAGGTAAGCAAAAAGCCTATGAGCAAGACAGCTTAGTCACCACGCACCCCATTGAAGTACCCGTAGCAACGACTCAGAACGCCTTCGACAATATCGATGCTATCACTTACCAAAAAGGCGCATCAACGCTGAAACAATTACGCCATTTACTCGGCGACATGGTGTTTCGTCGTGGCGTCAGTAACTATTTAAAACAATACAGTTATCAAAACGCTGAGTTAGACGATTTTATCAATAGCCTAGGGAAAGCCGCTGGCCGCGATTTAAGTGCATGGACTCAAGAATGGCTCTACAGCGCGGGCGTTAACACCATCAAGGCGGAATATCGTTGTGAGGGCAACCGAATCAGCGAATTTAGCCTACGACAGCTCCCTGCAAGCGCAGAACTACCCACATTACGTGAACAAAAAGTCCAGGTGGCTCTATTTACCCAAGGTCGCTTTGATCTGCGAAATGACATTACAGTGCCAGTGACTTACAAAGGCGAGCGTACCGAAGTTAAACAACTGATTGGTGAGCGCTGCCCAGACCTAGTCTATCCAAACTTTGATGATTGGGGCTTTGTGAAAGTCGAGCTTGATGACAAGTCATTTAATACCGCAAAACAACAACTGAGTAATATTTCCGATCCACTACTGCGATCTATGCTGTGGCAAAGTCTGTGGGACAGCGTCCGCGAAGGTAAATTGAGCTTAGATCAATACCTAAGCACAGTGTTTGTTAACGCGCCCGCTGAGACGGACTACACAATTGTTGGTCAGATCATCGATAGCATGTTGCGCTCGAAGGAATATCTCGCGCAGATCGCCCCTATTCAGCAAAACTACGCTGAAAATGCAATTAAAGGCTTAAGCCAAATGAGTCTGAGAAAAGCAATGGAAAATAAAGGAGATAATGACTTCCAACGGATCTGGTTCAATGCGTATGTCAGTTTAGCAAGCGATAGAGATTCACTGCGTCATTTAGCGCAACTCATTGACGGTGAAACAAAAATCAAGGGATTAACCTTAGATCAAGATTTACGATGGGCAATCATCACCCAGCTTAATCGCTATGATTTTCCTAACGCGCTGCAGCGCTTAACCAAAGAAGCTGCCAAGGATAATTCAGACTCTGGTGAAAAAGCGGCACTTGCGGCACAAGTGATCCGCCCTGAAGCGGCCGCAAAACGTCGTTGGTTAAGTAAAGTCCATCTAGACAGCCTGCCTTTCTCCAAACAGCGGATTATTATGCAAAATCTTTATCCTGCTGAGCAAAAACTATTAAGCGCAGCTACAGCGGAAGAGCGTCTGGCGAGCTTAATGGATATGGACAAAAAAGGGCCAGTATTTATGCGTAATTATAGCCATTTCCTCATCCCAACCGATTGTAATTACACTAGCATAGCGGCATTGGACAAAGTACTTGATCGCCAAACTGGGCTATCTAACCTTACCCGCCGTAATCTACTGGAAACCCGTCAAATAGAGCAGCGTTGTGTGCTGATCAAAAATAAGATGACTCACTAATATTAAGGTCATTTTAAAATTAACAAGGGGCTCCTAGGAGTCCCTTTTTTATGTTCTGTTACAGATGAGTCTTAAACTTGAACCAGCACACAAGATGCTACCCGCGCGAAATTAAGCTCACTAACCTTTGATATAAACAAGCCAGCATTCTGAATAATGAATTAATCACACTCACAACCAGTGACATATTTAATTAAATTGTTAGCTTGTGATTATGTATTTTAACGGCTTACTGACGATAACTAATGTTATTTATCACCTGTAAAATATTATTCATCTCTTCAGTTTAGTCTGCTAAGTTCCATCAGCTCATCAAATAAACAACCGCTGACGCAATCGTTATTGATATAAAAATCATGTAATTATTAAATTCATAAATTATGGGCGTCACTTCTAAATTTATTACTATAATTCTTTAATGATTTAATGTTTTGCCACGTACTGCCGCTATACTAAAACAACGTTAGAGAGCTAACGGAATATAAAGGATATAGATTATGCGATCGACACTCAAAACGCGGCTGCTGTTTAGCAGTCTTTCCGCTGTACTGATCACTATTGCTGTACTCGTGAGTATCTCTAGTTATTTCATTAGAAATAATGCGTTAGAAAACACCCAACATGAAATTGACCAACTGGCGAAGACTTTTTCATCCGGCATAGGTCAGTGGATACAAGACAGAAAAATGGCCATTACTAGCCTAAAGCAAACCATTGAAGCCAATCCTAGTACCAACGTTACCCCTCATTTGTTGCAAGCGCATACTGCGGTTGACTTTGCCCTCACCTACTATGGTGACGAGCAAGGCAACATGTATCGTCAAGATCCGTCGCTGAATACCGCAAATTATGATCCCCGCGTTCGCCCTTGGTATATGGATGCTAAAACGGCGGGTAAAATGATCATGACGGCGCCCTACGTCAGCGCCACATTGAAAAAACAAGTCGTAACTATAGCAGAACCTGTGATGAGCTCAGGCCAGCTCATAGGCGTAGCGGCTGCAAACTTAACCATAGATCAGTTAACAGATGCAGTGCAGCGCCTCCAAGTACCAGGCAAAGGTTACACTCTGATGGTCGATAATGCAGGGCTCATTATTAGTCATCCCAATAGCCAGCTAAATACTCAACAACTCACTAAAATCGATAGTAATTTTAGTAATAACTGGTTATCACAGCGCACTAATGCCAATACGATGGAAGAGCGAAACCTCGATGGTGCCACTAAGTTAGTCTATGTTGCGGCAATACCCTCAACAGACTGGGCGCTGATTTTCGTAATGGATAAGCAAGAAATCATGTCACAGGCAACCGATCTTGCTTGGTGGATGTCTGCCGTAGGTGTTGCACTATTGGTGCTGTTTGGTTTGATTTTAATCGCCATCTTTAAAATTCAATTCAAAGATCTCGAACGCGTTGCCCAAGCACTCAATGATATTGCCGAAGGCGATGGCGATCTCACTGTGCGCATTCATACTGCCAACAGTCACGATGAAATTGGTATGTTAGCTTCGGGTTTTAACCGCTTTGTAGAACGTCTACACGGTATGATTTCCCGCATGCACAAGATTGCGGGCCAATTGGAATATCAAGCCAAAGGAAGTAGTGCGTCGGCAACGGATAACAGTCAGCGCATTGAAGTACAGCAAGATGAAGTGACTATGGTTGCCACTGCGGTGACCGAAATGGCCAGCGCCACCGAGGAAATTGCCAGTAATGCTGAGCATACAGCGCAGACCGCTCAAAATGCGGTCGGACTTTCAAACCATGGCCATAAACAGGTAATGCAAAGCCAGCAATCTATCCGCAATTTAGCCAGTGAAGTCGAAACTGCAGGGCGAATTATCGGTGAACTGAACGAGCACTCACAAAAGATCAACAGCATTTTGTTGACCATTAGTGGCATCGCAGAGCAAACCAACTTACTTGCACTCAATGCAGCCATTGAGGCGGCACGTGCAGGAGAACAAGGTCGTGGCTTCGCTGTAGTTGCTGATGAGGTGCGTGTACTGTCACAACGTACGCATTCATCGACACAAGAAATTCAAGCGATGATCGAAACCCTACAACAAACCGCAGGCAAAGCCGTTAAGTCTATGACTCAAAGTCATGAAATGGCAGAAACCAGTGTGGCCGATGCTAATTCAGCCAGTGAAAGTCTGTTGCAAATCAGCAAAGCCATTAATGATATTTCAGATATGGCGAGCCAAATTGCCACTGCAGCCGAGGAGCAAACCTCAGTCACCAGCGAAATCAACCGTAATACAGAGTCGATTCGTGAAGTGTCAGAGAATCTCTCGATTGAGGCACAAACGTCTATGGTCCAAGCTCAAGAGCTCGCCCATTTAGCCGCATCATTGCAGCAGGAAGTTAATCGCTTCAAACTGTAATCAAAAGCCTTATTTTATATAAAGATTACATCAACAATTCCATACAATAATGCCCGCAAGTGTCAGTGACATTTGCGGGCATTTCTTTACATATTATTTCTTCAAAGACTTACAATGGCTTACCTAAAGCAAGCTTAAATAATCTTCATCGCTTTATTTTCAGGAATATTGGCCTCAGGCCGAAGCTCAGCATGTAAGTTTCTTAATCCTTGATAACCCATTTCAATTCGATTTCCGCCATTCTTTTTAGCTTTATACATAGCAGTATCGGCACAGGAAATAAGCTGTTTCTCATCTTCACCGTGCTCTGGATACAGAGCAATACCGATACTCGGCAGAATATGGATCTGCTGTTCGGCAAGCTCGAAGGGTTGCTCGAATACTTGCAATATTTTTTGCGCAGCCAGCAGGGTATTATGTGCTGAATCGACTCGTTCAAGTAAGATGACAAACTCATCCCCCCCAAAACGCGCAACGGTATCTGAACCCCTCACACAACTGACTATTCGCTGCGCCGTCACTTGCAGTAATAAATCGCCCACGCTATGACCAAAAGTATCGTTAACCCACTTAAATTTATCTAAGTCTAAATAAAGCAAAGAGAAATAACTTGATTCCCTATGGGCTCGAGATAGCGCCTTTTGAAATCTATCGTAAAAAAGCTCACGATTGGGTAACAAGGTTAACTGATCATAAAGTGCAATATGCTCTAATCGCGCGAGCATTTGTCGACGCTCAATCGCAAAGGCTATTTGTGTAGAAACAAACTCCAATAACTCACGGTCTTGGTGTGTATATGAAGCCGAAGTGGGCAAGCTATGCATAATCAAAGCACCGATAACGCCTTTCTGTAGCTTCAGCGGCACACCCAGCCAACTTAAACAGCCATTACCCAAATCTTCACGAATCGCTTGGGGATAATCAGTTAAGGTCACGGGGCACAGGAGTAAAGACTCAGCACTGCGGATCACTTGGTCAGTGAACACACTGAAACTTGCAATATCGATAAGCGAATCCTCGCCAGTAGCGGCTTTATAAGGAAAACTTAATTCATTTAAATCTTGATCGTACAATGCAATAGCAAAGTTTGCTGCGGGCAGTAATTTAGCAATAATTTCATGAATTCGACGATACAGGGCTAGCAAGTCCTCAGCGACATGCACAGCCTCTGAAATCTCATATAAGGCTGCTTGTCTACGTTCGGCATTTTTGCTCTTAGAAATATCTCTAGCGACTGCGACACGTTGTTGATAAGCATCGGACCAACGTGCAGACCAAAGAATATCGACGATAACACCATCTTTACGCACATAACGGTTTTCAAAATCGACTTTAAAGCGACCTGCCATAATTTCATTGGCCGTTGCGAGAGTGCGTTCCCTATCCTCTGGAATGACAAGATCTAGCATCTGCATACCCATCATTTCTTCTGGGGTATAGCCAAAAATACGTTCTGCCCCTGCACTGACAAATTCAAACCTCCCCGTTTTATCGACGACACAAATAGCATCCAAGAGAAGGTCGATAAAATTGCTTAAGGAAGTGTAGCCATCATTATTCACGTAATTCTCCAATAAACGTCCGTCTTTGGCTAAGTCCTAAGTTTGATCATAAGCATAAAAATAATAATAACGCACTATTAGAGTAGGTTAATTTTCAATGTCATTCCAGAGTTGGCTAAGTTAAGTCCGACTTTTACAGAGTTAAATTCAAACAAAATCAAACACAATACTTAAGGCCATCGGTGGCACTATTTGACTCTGGACGACAGATATCGGCACAATGCCCTAAAATGTTGGTCAACATCAGGGCGCAGCTTTGGTACGCGTAAATCGCATTAAAGGAATTTATTTTTGGACCGATTGTGCTCTCCGTTACATCAACCCAACCATTTTCGCCTTGGGCTTGCCATGTGGTCGCACTCGAATTGGCAAGAAAGTGTGTATGGTCACGGAACTAAACAAGCGGAGCGACTCGCCCGTTACGCGACAATATTCAATACTGTCGAAGGGAACACCAGCTTCTACGCAACGCCTGCACAGCAAACGGTAATGAATTGGCACAGTGCCACGCCCGAGAGCTTTCGTTTTACCTTCAAACTACCGCAAACCATCACTCACCAAAGATTATTGCAACACTGCGGCCAAGAATTGAAAGATTTTTTCCAGATAATGACACCATTAATCGATAAAACAGGGATCTGGAAAATTCAACTGCCCGCCCATTTCGGCCCAGAAAACTTGTCTGCGTTAGCGCAATTTCTAGATCAAATCCCCCAAGGGTTAACCTATGGCGTCGAAGTCAGGCATGCTGCGTTTTTTGCTAAGGGAGATGCCGAGCGTGCGCTTAATCGATTACTCATCGATAAAAAAGTGAATCGCATCATCATGGACAGCAGGCCCTTGTTTGCACTGCCGCCCTGCAATGTCGCGATTATCGACGCTCACAAGAAAAAACCTCGAGTGCCAGTGCATGCGATTGCCACCGCCAATAATCCAGTGGTGCGCTTTATCGGCCAACCAGACGATGCCGTCGCACAACTCGCACAGCAAGGCGTTGCTGTTTTACCTAAGGATAACGATACCTTTTTTGATAATTGGCTCACCCAACTCCCGCAGTGGCTCGCAGAAGGTCGAGAACCCTATCTGTTTATCCATACTCCCGACAATGAAGCCGCGCCCGAACTAGCCATCCGTCTCTATCAAAAATTGCGCAGCCAAATTGCAGCGCACATTCAACTCGCCGAGCTACGCCTGCTTGATAAGAAACCTGAGGAGACAAGCACGCAGATGGGACTTTCTTGGTAAAACGGGCGCTAAGTAAAATGGACGTAAGAAGAAACCCACGGCAAACTCGCCGTGGGTATATACCCAAACAACCTGAAGATGCAGGATTCAGCGGGAATTTAACGCACTTTAGGCAAGGCGGTTATTTGCAGGCCTAGCGGGCTAAGTTAAAAATAACCAACGCAGCATAAAGTGCGTTAAAACCCGCCGGGACGGAGCGCCCAGGGCACTCCACTTCCGTGTTGCATCAATTCAAAAGGTGGCCGACATTCTGTCATTAATGCGCCTTGAATTGAAGCACCCTGGGCGCTCTGAAACTCGTATCTTCAGGTAGCTTGGGTATAGATGAAAAACAGCTTTAACTCGGGATAAATAAGTTATTCATTTGCTCAAAACCAAGGGAAATGGCTTTAGGTATTGAATCCTTATCAACGGCAATAACCGCATCATTTGACTCTCGCTGAAACGGTTTTGCCTTAATTGAATTTAACAAAATTGGATTAAGCAAAGTGCTATAGGCCTGTAAAAATGAAGCCGGACCTGTGGAAAAACGCTGCACACCTGCGGCAAATAACTCGCCGATATCCATCTGCTCATTCAATAGCATAAAATTCAGTGGCATATCCACAGCGGCAGACAAGCGCTTAGCGGTCTCGACCTGATTCGCGCCAGGGATAAAGCCGCCATCCGCACCCGCAGCCTGATATTGAGTTAACCTATCAATAGTCATAACGACTGCGGCCTCACCACTGGCTAAACCCAGTAAATACACATCAGTTCGCGCATTAATAAATAATCCTTGGCAACGAGGATGGGCGCGAATAGCTTTAATTTTGGCCACCATCTCAGCAACACCTGCACTGCCATCCTCAATATTAATTCCTGCTACGCCAAGCTCAGCGAGCTGCGCAACAAAAGCAGCAACATCATCGGGATCTTGGCTATAACCAGATTCAATATCTATCGTCACGGGCACTCGGCTCAGTCGTAGGATATTGTTCACTACGTCCAATAAAGCCACTTTAGGTAACGCTTGGCCATCGGGATAACCGAGCGACCAAGCCAATGCCGCGCTACTGGTCGCAATCGCACGGGCGCCCGATGCTTGGATGATGGCCGCACTGGCTGCATCCCAAGCGTTAGTTAATATCAGCGGCTCTGATTGTTGATGTAGTGCTTTGAAAAGTATTCTAGATTGCTCAGCCATCTTATGTCCTTGTTGGTGTTGAAGGCTCAACTCTAACAAGATGGCTTAGGTAATTATCGCGGGAAACGGCACTGAACCGAAAAGCCAAGCCCTCAAGGCTTGGCTATGTGAGTATTCAACTTGAGTATTCTTGGCTAACCCCAAAGTGCATTGGCAAGGATAAACACACTCGCGGAGAGCAACATAGTAATAGGTAGTGTCAGCAGCCAAGCGAGCATGATTTGCTTAATGGTTTGGATCTGAAGCCCTGAACGATTAGCCACCATGGTACCCGCTACAGCGGAAGACAAAATATGAGTCGTCGATACCGGCATCCCCGTCATACTGGCAATCCCAATAGAGACGGCAGCGGTGACCTGCGCGGCAATGCCTTGGCTGTAAGTCATACTCGATGAACCAATTTTTTCCCCCACGGTATATACAATCCGCCGCCACCCCACCAACGTGCCGCAACCCAGCGCAGTAGCAATGGCAATAATCACCCAAATGGGCGCATACTCAGTAGTTCTAGTGAGATCTTTTCGCCATTTAGCCAATGAACTCAAATCCTTAGCAGGAAGATCCAATTTAGCCACTTGGCGAGCAGTATCATCGATGCACAACAATAAACGTCGCACCTCGCGTCGCTCTTCTACATCCATATCTTTGTAAGTTGAGACTTTTGCTAAGCGACGGTCAAGCAACGACATCGCCGGTAATACATTGGCAGATGAGCAATGGGCCAGCATATATTCGGGAACGTTGACTAAGGCTTTAAAGTCGATAACATCCGCGATAACGGCTTGGTTACGGTCATAAATCGCCATAATGCGACGATTAGCATCTTGAGTTCTTTCTAAATCATAGGGTTGACTGCCCATGTCCAAGGCAAAATAAGCCGGTGCCATACAAATCAGCACTAGCATCACTAAACCTATCCCCTTCTGTCCATCGTTAGAACCATGGGCGAAACTCACCCCCATAGCGGAGATAATTAAACTCGCCCTTGCCCAAAATGGAGGGTGTTTTTTACCATTAATCTGCATCTGCTCATCGGGGGTACGGTGAATTTTATGTTTCTGCCAAACGTATTTCATGATGAGCAAAAAAATCCCTGCCATCACAAACCCTAAGGTCGGCGAAATAATCAAGGACAGCATGATCTGCGTTGCTTTAGAGACATTAATGCCCTGCAAGATAGGCTGATGATTTATCCAAGCGAACGCGCCACCCACGCCCATTATCGAACCAATCAAGGTATGGGAACTCGATGCCGGAATACCAAAATACCAAGTGCCTAAGTTCCAGATAATTGCCGAAAATAGCAGGGAAAACACCATCAGCAAGCCTTGGATGGAGTCCATACCGAGCAAGGAGTCTACGGGTAATAAATGCACTATCGCATAGGCCACCCCTAACCCCCCTAACAGCACACCCGCAAAATTAAATAATGCTGAGGTAACGACCGCCAGATTTGCCGGCATAGCCTTGGTATAGATCACCGTCGCCACCGCATTTGCCGTGTCGTGGAAGCCATTAATAAATTCGTATGCCAGTACAAAAAGTACGGCAAGGACTAAACCCACCGACCACGCAAAGCCTAACGTTGTGAACATTTCAAACATAAAATACTTACCCATGGCGAGAACGCCCACAGGTTACGCCCAAGTTTGGGGTCTTTTACAGTGAAAAATTGTTTAGATTGTCAAAAAGTGAATTAGCCCCCAATAACTCAGTAGCATGCTTGCAATTACAACTGGCTTGATTTTATTCGGCTAAATGAATATCTGTGCTGCGAAAAGGGCAAAACATTGATTCAATGTTAAATAATTCAACTAAAAGCAGTGTTAAACGCCATAAACCGTAACAGGGTTATATCCCATGATCGCCTAACCGAAATCGCTGTGGCGTCATCCCAAAACGCTCCTTGAAGGCTTTGATATAGGATGAATCATTTTGATAACCAATTTGGTGGGCCACATTCTGTATTGATAGGTCAGTGGCCAATAACGACAGCGAATAGATCAGCCGTAAATGTTGACGCCATAATACGAATGAAGAACTAAACTCCCTCACAAATAGCCTCGACAATGTTCGTTCCGATGCTCCAACCATCTCACCCCATTTCACTAAAGAGAAATCTAAAGCTGGCGTTTGGGTTAAATGCTCAAAAATCAATTTTAGGCGCCTATCTTGCGGTATCAGTAACTTGAAAGTCTGTCCTTCCGCACTATTAATTTGATCATATAACACCTCAAGCAAACGCAGTATTGACGCCTGAACCATTGGTTCAACATTCGTTGGGGTATTAAAAGCACATTGTTTTCTGAGCGTTAACACTAACTCCCTTATAAAAGCACTCATAGCGACGGGCTTAACCATGGCACCATAATCTCGGCCATACATAGGATTCAAATAGACACCAATAAAGCAGGTATCTGTAATCGCAACAGACTCATGCATGACACCTGCAGGCACAAAAAGCGCTGTGGTATGGGGGACCAAAAAAAGTGCCTCATTTGCCTCTGTCTGTAACAGGCCTTGAAGCGGAAAAATAAGCTGATGCCAACAGTGCTGGTGTAAAACATCCACATAACCCTTCTGCATCTCAATCGTTTTGATAAAAGAAGGCATATTAGGCGCTTGCTCAATAATGGCGTTAATCGAATCGAGTTGGCGACTTAGCATCATTACTTGTCCATATAACGTTATTCAGCCAAATAAAAAGGATTGTAGCATAGCGTTATCCCATAAAAGACACAGGAAAACTCGATGCGCATTCATTGCATTATCCATGAAAGCTATGAAGGTCCAGGCTATTTTAGCGATTGGGCTGCAAGCAAAAACTACAGTATGAGCTTTAGCAGAATCTATCTAGATGAAGCTTTACCCGACAATAGTGATGGTTTTGATCTATTAATTATCCTCGGTGGCCCTCAGTCTCCAGCGACATGCCAAAGTGATTGTCCATATTTTGATAGCCAAGCAGAACAAAGGTTTATCAGACAAGCTATCCAAAAAAATAAAGCCGTTGTGGGGGTTTGTCTTGGGGCACAGTTAATCGGAGAGGCATTAGGTGCCCGTTATCAAAAGAGCCCGCATACCGAGATTGGTTACTTCCCCATTGAACTGACTGCGGCAGGAAAAAGTGATGTTAACCTTAAGACATTTTCGACAACTGAAGTGGTCGGCCACTGGCATAATGATATGCCAGGCCTCACTCCCGATTGCGAAGTGCTCGCCACAAGTGCAGCCTGCCCGCGGCAAATTGTACGTTACACAAATTTAGTTTTTGGATTTCAATGCCATCTTGAATTTATCAGTAGCCAATTAGCGCCATTAATTGCTCAAGAAAATGCTTTTTCTAGCACACAGAAAATGCCATATATTCAAAGCCCTGAGTTCATACTGGGGCAATCAACGGCTAGGATGAATCAGTTGCTGGGGCATTTTTTAGATAATCTAGTCCTAACCTATCAAGCCGTATATACCCAAACAACCTGAAGCTGCAGGATTCTGCGGGCTAAGCCAAAACAAAAACGCCAGCTAAGTTAGCTGGCGTTTTAGATTAATGACTCACAAATCGCTTATTGCAGATGACCTGCATTGTGCAATTCACGATCATCCTTAGCAGGCGGATTCCACTGATACATCCAAGTTTCAGACAATGGCTGACCATCGACCTCCAAATAGACTCTCAGGTTAATCGGCTCAGTACCGTCTCCGGGGGGCACTACGTCAAACATAGCGCGGTAACCATTAATCGAGGCTAAAGGACGGGCAGATTCAATTTCCACTTTGCCTTCAGATGCTGTGATCACGGCTTTAACTTGGGTGTCTTTACCTATCATAGGTAAAGTTCCGCCCGCGAAATCAACCACAAAACGCTTACTGTAGTATTTGCGTTTCTGGCCAACTACACCGCCAATCCCGGTGAAGGTATCGACAACCCGAGCACGGGGTGATTGAACCGGTGGAATGCCACCCCAGTACATGTTGTAGCTGTACAGCAGCTCTTGACCAGGAACAATCGGCTCAGCAGGATTCCAGAAAGCCACTATGTTATCAAAGGTTTCATCCAGTGTTGGAATTTCAACCAACTGCACTGAACCTTTACCCCAACTGCTGGTTGGTTCAATCCATAAGCTTGGGCGTTTATCATAAAACACGCCATCGTCCTGATAATGATCGAAGTTACGATCACGTTGCAGTAAGCCAAAACCTTTTGGATTTTCATCGCTATAGGCGTTGAATCGCAGGTTTTCAGGGTTACCTAGCGGACGCCAAATCCATTCACCATTACCCGTGTGCATGGCTAAACCATCGGTATCATGGATTTCTGGACGCCAGTCATAACCAGTGCGGCGATCGTTCTCACCCACCATAAACATACTGGTCAGTGGCGCAACGCCTAAACGTTCAATCGCTTTACGTGGATAAACAGCCACATCCACCTTCATTTTTAAACGTTCACCCGGTTCGATATCAAAACGATAAGCCCCCGTGACACTTGGAGAATCTAACAAGGCATACACAGTGGTGATGTTCGATCCTGGTTTAGGTTTTTCTAACCAGAAATTGGTGAACATTGGAAACTCTTCGGGTTTTGGCAGTGCAGTATCCACCGCTAAGCCGCGAGCCGACAAACCGTACTGCATTTCTTGACCCACTGCGCGGAAATAACTAGCGCCAAGGAAGGCAACAATGTCACGCTGCCAATCGGTATTAAATTGCATACGGAAACCAGCAAAACCAAGATCCTTAGGCAACTGACTACCTTTAACCTTTGACTTGCCGTAATCGAACATTGAAGGTGAATATTCGATTAACTTAGCCTTACCCTCATTTAGCTCATAAATATGAATAGGGGTATCGAAAAACAGCCCAAGATGGAACAGTTCGGCACGAAACTCCGAATCTTGATCGCGCCATAGTGCGGCTTTTTTCTTGAAGTGGAATTGTTGGTAATCATCCCAACTCATGCCCTGAAGGCTTTTAGGTAATTCGCCTTTATGACTCTCATAGGGTTGTGCAGCCATAGTACGGGCATAACCCTTAAGCCAAGCGTAACTAAACTCTTCACCTTCTTGTGGTGAAGCCTGCTTACCTGCCGCACATGCTGAAAGACTCAGCAATACGCTACAGGTTAACAATACGCCGCCAACCATACGCTGCAAACGGCCGCGACGAGAGGAAGATTGGGCTTCAATCGAGGGTTGTGTCATCCTCGATTCTTGATAAACGTTTCTTTGTTCGGGAAATAAATTGGGTTGCATAAGCAGACTCTGAATTGGTGTAACTTCCTGACACTTCCCTGCAAATCTGACTCAATTGCAGCGATGGCCCTGTGGAGAACTGTTGATGACAGAGGTAACAATACAGCGATCAGCAACAATTCGCCAGAATCTAGCATACTTTCTGTCGAATGGAATATGGCATGCTAGCTATTTTCAATCTTGAGGCCTATTTATGAAAATATGATTAAAAAATTCCGTTATTTACTGAATTCACGCCCATAAAAACTTCACTGCCAGCAAGAAGGCCGTCGACTTAATACCTGAAGATAAAGTGCACCTTCGGCATAGGTTAATTATCTGCTCAGCATGTTAACTCGAAGAGATAATATCGCCAGCCCGCAAAATCGGTTTATGGCCTTAAAATCATACAAGTCGCCGTAGCAGTGGCGAGCAGTTTTCCATCCTGCGTTTTTAGCGTACCTTCCGAAATACCTAAAGACTTAGATAAATTGATCACCTTGCCCTCAGCCACTAACACTTGATGTTTAGGCACAGGTCGAATCATTTTAATATTCAAATCGATAGTGCCGTAACCGACACCCGCTTCAAGCAAGGTATGCACGGCGCAACCGGTAACCGAATCCAATACAGTCGCGGCAAAACCACCATGAACACCGCCCAATGGGTTGAGGTGCTTATCATCGGCAGTCGCATGGAATGTCACCGTTCCTTCGTCGGCTTGAATCAGCGACATTGGCATAGTGAGAGAGATAGAAGGTGCGGGTAATTCCCCCCTTGCCATTGCCTGTAAAATGGCTAAACCCGACATTTGCTGAATATTCATATTCCACCTAAATTGATGAGCGTCAAAGCACATGAATAAAAATGACCGCTTAACCACTTTGGATTAGGCGATCATTTAACTGAAAATCCACTTAAACGCTCGGTCTGCATTAACCCCAGCGGCGCCTAAATTGGATCCATATACCACTAAAAAGACTAATAAATATAAGCTCAGCGAAGATCGAATCTATCTAAGTTCATCACCTTAGTCCAAGCGTCGATAAAATCATCGATAAATCGCAGCTGTGCATCACTGCTCGCGTACACTTCTGCGAGTGCACGCAGCTGCGAATTAGAGCCAAAGATCAAATCAACACGACTTGCAGTCCACTTTTGCTGGCCACTGACGCGATCAACACCCACAAACATATCCTCCGCTTTGGAAGTGGGTTTCCACGTCGTCCCCATATCGAGCAAGTTAACAAAAAAGTCATTGGTCAAAAACTCAGGACGCGCAGTCAAGACACCCGTTTTTGACTGATCAGAGTTCGTATCTAACACCCGCAGACCGCCAATAAGCACTGTCATTTCCGGCGCAGTTAAGGTCAGCAATTGTGCCCTATCGACCAATAACTCCTCCGCCGAAACAGAAAACGGAGTGGGATGATAATTTCTAAAGCCATCTGCGACAGGTTCAAGTACCGCAAAAGATTCCACATCCGTTTGTGCTTGCGTGGCATCCATACGACCTGGCGTAAATGGAATCGTCACTTCAACCCCCGCATTTCTAGCCGCTTGATCAATACCGACGCAACCTGCTAGCACAATCAAGTCAGCAAGGGAAATTTTCTTACCTCCTTGATTGAACTCAGACTGAATACTCTCAAGCACTTTGAGCACCTTAGCGAGCTGTTCAGGCTGATTCACTGGCCAATCTTTTTGCGGTGCGAGTCGAATTCGAGCACCGTTCGCACCACCGCGCATATCAGAACCGCGATAGGTAGACGCCGAGGCCCAAGCAGTGGCAACGACTTCTGAAATCGTTAATCCAGAACCAATAATCTTCAGTTTGAGATCAGTAACATCCTGCTCATTAACCAGGGGATGATCAACCGCAGGAATGGGGTCTTGCCAAAGAAACGTTTCTGCAGGCACTTCAGGACCCAAATAGCGTGTGCATGGCCCCATATCTCTGTGTGTCAGCTTGTACCAAGCTTTTGCAAATACATCGGCAAACTCATCGGGATTTTCAAAAAATCGACGTGATATTTTCTCGTAATCAGGATCGAAGATCAGTGCAAGGTCGGTGGTCAACATGGTTGGCACATGACGTTTTGAGGCGTCGTGCGCATCGGGGATCACCCCTTTACCCGCGCCATTTTTAGGTATCCACTGATGGGCACCCGCAGGGCTCTTAGTCAGTTCCCATTCATATCCAAATAGATTTTCAAAAAAATTGTTACTCCATTGGGTTGGTGTTGAGGTCCAAGTCACTTCGAGGCCACTGGAAATAGTATCGCCACCTTTACCGCTTTTATAGCGACTCTGCCAGCCTAGGCCTTGCTGCTCAATACCTGCGGCTTCTGGCTCAGGTCCGACTAATGCTGCGTCACCTGCACCATGGGTTTTACCAAAAGTATGACCACCTGCAATCAAGGCTACGGTTTCTTCATCATTCATCGCCATGCGGGCAAAGGTTTCGCGGATATCAACGGCGGCAGCGAAAGGATCAGGGTCGCCATTGGGTCCCTCAGGGTTAACATAAATCAGCCCCATTTGCACTGCGGCGAGGGGGTCTTCAAGATCCCGTTCGCCAGAATAACGCTTATCGTCTAACCACTGATCTTCGGCTCCCCAGTAGATATCGGCCTCAGGTTCCCAAATATCCACCCGCCCACCGGCAAAACCTAAGGTTTTGAATCCCATAGATTCCAGCGCGACATTACCCGTGAGGATCATCAAATCGGCCCAAGAGATTTTATTGCCATATTTTTGTTTAATCGGCCAAAGGAGCCGACGTGCTTTATCGAGGTTGACGTTATCTGGCCAGCTGTTTAACGGTGCGAAACGTTGATTACCACTCCCCGCTCCGCCACGTCCATCACCGGTACGATAGGTGCCGGCACTGTGCCATGCCATACGAATAAATAGCGGCCCATAGTGGCCAAAATCTGCTGGCCACCAGTCCTGTGAATCCGTCATTAATGCGAGGAGATCTTGCTTTACAGCAGCTAAATTGAGGGATTTAAAGGCTTCAGCATAATTGAAGTCATCACCCAAAGGATTAGATAAGGAAGAGTGTTGGTGCAGAATATCGAGTCGGAGCTGTTTAGGCCACCAATCTCGATTCGAGGTGCCACCAGCAGAATGGTGCATAGGACATTTGTTCTCAGACATAACGTGCTCTCCTTCTGTTCGCAAAAAATATTCAAGTAAATAAAATCTAAATGACTTTTGCCGCAAGTTTGTACTGCTTAACGCTCTCTACCACAGACTAATCGTTTCAATAGAGAAATAAAAACCAGTCTAACGACCTTACCTTACCTCTAGATGAAACGCGATGAATCCACTCATTAAAAAATATTCAGCAAAAATTACCCTTTCTAAAATAAGCCATTAAAGGATAGTAGAATGATACCAATCATAAAAAAACAAGGGCTGCAAAATGCAGCCCTTGATTTTTATTGGGTAAAACTATGGGATAACTGACTATTTAACTTCTGCCACAGGTTTGCGTCTATTGTGCGCAATGATCAGGGCAACTAAACAGATAACCCCGACAGCAATACCCACTGGCTGGCTCAAAGGTTGCGGTAAACCTAGGCCAATACCCGCAGTCATAATATAAGACACAGTAACGCTGGTGCCGCCAATCGCTGGTAAGCTAACAATCCAATGGAAGGTCCCGCGATCGAACAAATACTTAGTCGCTAACCACAACACACTGGTTGATAGCAGCATATTTGAGAAGGCAAAGTAACGCCAAATCAAAGAGAAATCGATCTTCGTCATAAAATACGCAATGGTCAGAATAGGCACAGCAACCAATAAACGATTACGCATACTTTGCGGAATATGGAAGGCATCGATAATCGTCAAACGCAGCGAACGAAATGCGGTATCGCCAGAGGTAATAGGGAAGATAGCCACGGCCACAATCGCCATAATACCGCCCGCAACACCTAAATACGTAGTAGCCACTTGGTTAACCACTAAACCAGGGCCACCTTGGTCGAGCAAACTCTTAAGCTCAACATAACCGCCAGGGAAAGCTGCAATACCCGCCGTTGCCCATACACAAGCAACGATACCTTCAGCAACCATAGCGCCATAATACACAGGGCGAACATACTTCTCATTCGTCAAGCAACGAGCCATGATGGGCGCTTGAGTTGAATGGAAACCACTGATCGCACCACAGGTAATAGTCACAAATAACAGTGGCCAAACAGGTAGTCCATCTGGATTTGGTTCGAGTAACTCATTGTTGTAATGACTGTGGTCGAAATAGGCAAACACATCACCCATTTCAGGTAACTGCGGCGCATTGATCATTAGAGCAACGGCGATAGAAACTGTCATGACTATCATCAACAAACCAAATGCGGGATATAATTTAGTGATGATTTTATCAATCGGCAGCATAGTCGCTAAAAAGTAATAGACTAAAATCACTAATACCCAGAAGGTATTATTGCCAAAGATGGTGTCTTTAAAATAATCGAGATTACTCAGCAAACCTGCGGGGCTCATGATGAAGACCACGCCCACAAAAAACAGCAGCATAGCGGTAAACAGCAACATCACGCCTTTAAAGTAAATATTAAAGTAGTGACCCGCAATCTCTGGCAGACTCTTACCGTCTTCTTTAATGCTGAGCACGCCAGAAAAATAATCATGTACTGCGCCGCCAATAATATTCCCCAGTACAATCCACACTAAGGCTATTGGGCCGTAAAGTGCGCCGAGGATCGGGCCAAATATCGGCCCCACACCCGCGACATTGAGGAACTGGATCAGAAACGCTTTAGCCGGATGAACCGGAACGTAATCGACGCCATCTTCGAATCTCGCCTGTGGTGTTATCGCTTTAGGATCTATACCCGCTTGCCGCTCAACAAAGGGACTATAGAACTTGTATGCAAGCACTAAGAGTGCGATACAAATAAAGAAAATTAACATTATTTAATTATCCATACTTTAGGGTCTGTTGATCTTTGCTGTACAAATGTTGTTCAGCAATACATCGGCAGCCACATTAACATAAACGCCAGTGACACCATACTGGCGTAATTTCTTGCTAGCTTGTCATATCTTGTTGATATTGCTCGATAGTGCTTAATTCTTCCAAAAGCATTCTCCACTAAATGTCGATACCGATATAAGCACCAATCGACTCTTTCTTGAGGTGTATTCTTATAGCGGCGCCTTGGAATAACAGATTTCCCGCCTTTATTTGCGATAAGTTCACGAAAAGCATCGCTGTCATAACCTTTATCTGCAATGACGGTATCAACCTGCTTCAGGTGCTCAATTAAGCTGGGGGCGTGTGTAATATCGTGTTTTTGGCCTTCTGATAATTCGAAATAAATCGGTAATCCTCCGCTGTCGACGGCTAAGTGAATTTTGGTTGAATTACCGCCTCGACTTTTACCAATACTCTCATTACTTAGCGTCGCTGCACCTGCACTGTGCTGGTGAGCCCGCACTATCGAGCCATCAATAAAGACCCATTCTATATCAGCAAGGTTGGCTAAGGCCTTGAATAAATGTGCTAGAACGCCTTTCTTAGACCATAAATGAAACCGTCTAAAGACCGTGCTCCAATGACCGAACTCTTTAGGTAAATCTCGCCAAGGGATACCTGTTCTAAGGCGGTAAAGAATACCTTCGAATGTTTGTCTATGTTCAGGTTTGTCATAAACACGGCCTGTGCTTTTCATTAAATGAAATAGCTTTTCCCAGCGTGCATCGGTTAGCATAAGTCTTGGCATGGCTTGAGGTTATGGTTACTTTTGGCGAAGCAAATTATAACGTCTTGCCATGCTGTCTAAAAATCACTCTCGAAAGATCAACAGACCCTAGTAGGAGGTGATTTAATGGAGAGTTTCATTGAGTTAGCGACTGAGGTCAAGTAACACACTATTAGACTAATGTCGGGTTGATTATCTGAAACAGCCGTACGAGTGGGTATAGATGAACAAACGCGTTTAAAAACAATCCCTATGAAGTATCCAATTTATCTGCAACAGTACTTATCATACTAAAACTGAGTTCCTCTCATCGTCCTTATTCCATTCCACGATTTAGTAGTACTAAGCTAGTCAGTCAACACCTACTAAGTTAACCATGGACATACAAGTAACCTTAAGTAGAATACTTAAATCATTGCTGGTTTAAAACTTCTTTATAAATTGAGCTAAATATCAGACCACTTAACCCCTACCCAAGTAATAAACCTAATCCATTCTATAACTTCATATTACAATAGAGTCTAATTTAGTTAATCAGCAACCTAAACAAAACTACCTTAAGCGCTAGCGACTTATTACTTAATCATTTTACGATTTATAAAAATCGTAAAACTGCAAGAAAAAACCAAAGACCAAAAATAAAATAATCACTAGCTTTTAAAAATAACAGCAAACAAAGCAGACTACTATTTGACATCACAAAATTTAAAATAAATCATTAGTAAACCAATAAAACTTAAGTTATATTTAGCAAAAATAAAAACACCATTAATCTGCCTCTTAATGACTTTATAATAACTTATTTTTGGCCGAGTGCTCTTGCGCAAAAATGATAATAGCTGACTTTACCAACATGACATTCCATACATTCTGCCAATGTTATGGCGTTCATGTTGAATGTTCAAACGATCCCAAAGGAGATAACACATTTAAAAACTTTAAAAGTTCAATAAACTAAAGCGTTATAAATCAAGATAAATTTATCTAAATAACAAAAGCTTGTATTTTTACAATCAAAATAAGACACTTATTTAAGGACAAATCATGTTAAAAAAACTTCTAACGCCTATGCTGGCTATTTTCCTTCTACTCTCAGGTTGTGCCACAGTACCAATGGCTTCACAAGAGGAAGATGCAAAGCTTAAGACATTCCAGAAGCCAGCTGACAATAAAACAGGGATTTATATATACCGCAATAGTTTTGCGGGTCAGGCTCTAAAGAAAAATATCTATATTAATGGTGAGATGATTGGCGAATCTGCCAATAAAGTCTACTTCTACAAGGAAGTAGAACCAGGTGAGCAAACACTTTCTACCGAATCAGAATTCAGTGAAAATAATTTAAAACTATCGACAGAAGGTGGTAAAAACTACTTTATCGAGCAATATATAAAAATAGGTGTTTTTGTTGGCGGTGCGGGGTTGCAGTCAGTAACTGACGGTGAAGGCATGAAGAATGTTAAAGAATGTAAACTTGCCAAATAGTTTATAGCTAATTTGTGCTTTTATAAAAATTCAGCTGTAACAACATAGCTTATCCAGTTGTATCTTTAATAATCACACCTTTTAAAAAGTTCTAGAAAACAAAAAACCAGCCAAATGGCTGGTTTTTATGGTGCATTTTATCACTATGATTGTCAGCTAATGAGTAAACCTTTTACTGTTTAGCCAATTCCCACTCATTCATCGTCGATAAAATGACTAACCGAAATACCTTGTTCGACTGCATTACGCCTGTGGGCGCATGGCAGGGAACAGGATCACGTCACGGATAGTATGAGTGTTAGTGAACAACATCACTAAACGGTCGATACCGATACCTTGACCTGCTGTTGGTGGCAAACCGTGTTCCAGTGCAGTGATATAGTCTGCATCGTAGAACATAGCTTCATCGTCACCTGCATCTTTCGCGTCAACCTGTGCTTTAAAGCGGTTGTCTTGATCTTCAGCATCGTTCAGCTCGCTAAAGCCGTTAGCCACTTCACGGCCACCGATGAAGAATTCGAAACGGTCAGTGATGAAATGGTTGTCATCATTACGACGTGCCAATGGTGAAATATCCGCTGGGTAGCCAGTGATGAACGTCGGTTGCATCAATTGCCATTCAGCAGTTTCACCGAAGATTTCTTCAAGCAGCTGACCACAAGTCCAGAATTTCTCAATCTTCATACCTAAGCTTTTCGCCAAATCGCGCATGAATTCAACATCTTTCACTTGCTCATAGGTCATCGCTTGGATAGTGGCGTTATCAGGATTGTACTTCTGAATCGCTTCTAACATGCTTAAACGTGCGTATGGACCACCGAAATCGACTGTGTGCTCGCCGTATGGCATTTGCGCACTGCCAAGCAGTTCGATAGCAATCGAGCTGAGCATTTCTTCGGTGAGGTCCATCAGATCTTTGTAGTCTGCATAAGCCATATAGAATTCCATCATAGTGAATTCTGGGTTATGACGTGGCGACAGACCTTCGTTACGGAAGTTACGGTTGATTTCGAACACACGCTCAAAACCACCTACCACTAAACGCTTCAGATATAATTCTGGCGCGATACGCAGATACATTGGCATGTCTAAGGCGTTGTGATGGGTGATGAAAGGACGGGCCGAAGCACCACCTGGGATCACGTGCATCATCGGGGTTTCAACTTCCATGAACTCTTTTTTGATCATAAAGTTACGGATTGCAGAAACCACTTTAGAACGCATGATGAAGGCATTGCGCGAATCTTCGTTAACGATGAGATCCACGTAACGTTGACGGTAACGCATTTCTTGATCGGCGAGACCATAATAGTCCGCAGGCAATGGACGCAGCGCCTTGGTCAGTAGCTCGTACTGTTCCATGTTGACATATAAATCGCCTTTGCCAGACAAATGCAACTGACCGGTTACACCGATAATGTCACCGATATCCAGACCTTGAAAACGCTCTTTCAAGTCAGCTTGTACGCTTTTTTCAGCATAAGCTTGAATACGACCAGACACGTCTTGGATCACTAAGAAAGGACCACGTTTTGCCATGATGCGGCCAGCAATGCTGGTCTTAAAACCTAAGGCTTCGAGTTCTTCTTTAGTGTTTTGACCATACTGTGCTTGTAATTCAGCCGCTTTATGGGTGCGACGGAAGGTATTTGGATGGGCATTAGCACTACAATTTGGGCGGATGCTTTCTAGCTTGGCACGGCGCTCGGCGATCAGTTTGTTCTCATCAATTACTTGTTCAGTCATCTTATTTCTCGTCTATACCTTGAATTAATTACAGCCCAGATTTCAAACTGGCTTCGATAAACTTATCCAGATCGCCATCGAGTACCGCTTGAGTATTGCGGGTTTCAACGCCTGTGCGTAAGTCTTTAATGCGGGCATCGTCTAATACATAAGAGCGAATTTGACTGCCCCAGCCGATATCAGACTTAGCGTCTTCTGCGGCCTGTTTGTCGGCATTTTGCTTGAGCATTTCTAACTCAAACAGTTTTGCTTTCAGCTGCTTCATCGCAGCATCTTTATTTTTATGCTGTGAACGGTCGTTCTGGCACTGCACGACGGTATTCGTCGGTAAGTGGGTAATACGAATCGCCGATTCCGTTTTGTTAACGTGCTGACCACCCGCGCCAGATGCGCGATAAGTGTCAATACGCAGATCCGATGGGTTGATATCAATCGTGATATCGTCATCGATTTCTGGATAAACGAACACAGAGCAGAATGACGTATGACGACGACCCGATGAATCGAATGGCGACTTACGTACTAAACGGTGCACGCCAGTCTCAGTGCGTAACCAACCGAACGCATATTCGCCAGTAAACTTAATGGTCGCGCCTTTAATACCGGCCACGTCACCATCGGTCACTTCCATCAACTCAGGGCTAAAGCCATGGGCTTCGCCCCAACGTAGGTACATACGCAGCACCATGTTGGCCCAATCTTGGGCTTCGGTACCACCACTACCAGACTGAATGTCTAAATAACAGTTTGACGCATCTTGCGGGCCGGAGAACATACGACGGAATTCAAGATCGGCAAGGCGGCTTTCGAGATAATCCAGCTCTTTACTGGTTTCATTGAAGGTATCTTCGTCTTCCTCTTCAATAGCCAGCTCGAGTAAGCCTTCAACATCTTCAAGACCTGAGTCCATATCGTCTATGGTTTTGACCACAGCTTCTAGGCTGGCACGCTCTTTGCCTAAGGCTTGGGCGCGCTCTGGGTCGTTCCACACTTCTGAACTTTCAAGCTCACGAGTAACTTCTTCTAGACGCTCATTTTTGGCATCGTAGTCAAAGATACCCCCTAAGAAGCTCCGTGCGCTCGGCAAGCTCCTTAATTTTGAATTTTACTGGATTAACTTCAAACATGAGTTTTCAACTTTCTTTATTTGGCCGCTTTAATTGATCTTCCACTAAAAGGGGCGGTGATTAACAGTATTTGCAACCGCGCATTTTAACCTAACCAGACTGGTAAACCTAGGGGTGCACTGTTCATTAAATGGGATAACAAGGATTATTTTCCAAGCTAAAAGACCACAGCACTAAAGCCGAGACTAACAAAAAGCAATGAGTTAAGACTGTGATCTTACTTAAATTTAGCCAAGAATTTAGCCAAGATAGTGCTATGCGCGAGGCCAATGGCTGACACACAAGCGCTCTCCTGCCTAAAAAATCCCCATAATATCAAAGGAAACACAACTAAAAAGGCCTGATAACGCCAACCCCATCACGACTAAATCAGAACAAACATTCACCAGCGCACAATCTGGGCGGGTTTGTGATTCAAGCTGCAATTTTGCAGCAAACTTCACTCGCCCATAAGCGTCTTCTAAAGCTGTCTAGGTATACTCGAAACAACCTAAGCCTGCAGCCCCGCGCTATAGCAGCTAAGCACCCTACATATAAAAAGGCCATGGGATGATAGAACTTCGAATTGATGACCAAGTGTTGTCGGTTAATCCGACCGATAACCTACTGCAAGTGGCGCATGCTGCTGGCATAGCAATACCCAGCTTATGTGATCCCAGCGCAGCCTCGCAGCAATTAGGCGTTCACGAGCATGCAGACAAGCAAGCCTGCAATTTGTGTGTCGTCCAGATTGAGAATTCTGACGCCAGTTTGCGCTGCGTACGCGCCTGTGAAACGTCCGCCACAGTCGGCATGCGAGTCATAACTCAGTCTGAATTCTTAAGTCAAAAACGCAAACAATCGCTGACTGAGATCTTGAGCGATCATTTTGCCGATTGCGAAGCCCCCTGCCAACAAGCATGCCCCGCGGGCGTCGATGTGCAGAGTTACCTGTATCACATAGCCCAAGGCAACCATACTGAAGCCGTTAAAGTCATTAAACAAACTTTGCCGCTGCCACTCTCCATTGGCCGTGTCTGCCCTGCTTTTTGTGAAGCACAATGTCGCCGCGGGCTGGTCGATGAGCCCATTGCCATACGTCAATTAAAACGCCACGCCGCCGATCTCGACTTAGCTGATGGCGAAAATGGGGGCATGAGTTATGTGCCGCCACGCCAAACCGACACGGGCAAAAAAGTCGCGATTATCGGTGCGGGTCCAGCAGGGTTAAGTGCCGGATATTACTTATCAAACCAAGGCCATAGCGTTGAGATATTCGAATCTATGCCACAGGCGGGTGGCTGGCTGCGCTATGGCATTCCTGAATATCGCTTACCTAAGGCGATACTAGACAAGGAGATCGCACTCCTGTGCCGCAATGGCTTAACCATATACACAGAAACGCGTCTCGGTCACGAGATACATTTAAATCAATTAGTTGAAGATTTCGATGCCGTTTGTCTTGCCATTGGCGCCCAAAAAGCTGTGCCAATGGATTATCCAGGTAGCACACTCGCAGGTTGCTACTTAGGTGTCGATTACTTAAAAGATCATTGTCTCGAAAAGACACTTATTTTAGGTAAGAAAGTCGCCGTCATTGGTGGTGGCAATACCGCTATTGATTGCGCCCGCACAGCGGTGCGTGAAGGCTGTGATGTCACCCTAATTTACCGTCGTACCCGCGCAGAAATGCCCGCCGAAGCTTACGAGGTACACGAGGCCGAAGTCGAAGGGGTGAAGTTTCATTTTTTAACCAATCCGCTTGAAAACCATAGCGATGCGCAAGGTAGAGTACATTCTGTCACCTTCGCTAAGATGGCACTCGGCGAAGCCGATGCCTCTGGCAGACGCGCTCCCGTTGATACTGGTGAAACCTTTACCCAAGATTTTGATACTGTGATAGCCGCAGTATCACAAACTCCCGATATGAGTTTTATGCAAGATCCCGCGAGCCACTTAAGTAATGGTGAACTCGCTCTCAGCCGCTGGAATACCTTTATTGGCTGCGAGCACACTATGTCATCAGGGGTTGAAAAACTCTTCGTGGTGGGGGATGCACGCCGCGGCCCTGCTACCGCAGTCGCCGCCATAGGTGATGGCCATAAAGCCGCCATCGCCATAGATAAATTACTCAAACAAGGCCTAAGCTGTGAGCTGCATGCCACTGAATTTAATTCATCAAAAGCAGTCGGTAACACAATAAAACAAGGCTTGCCAACTACCGAACTCTACCCCTATGTCGCACGTAAAGCCCGTTTAACCATGCCCGAATTGAACGCGGTGCAGCGTTTACTCAATTACGGCGAAGTCGAGCTGGGCTTTGCCCCCGATACCGCCATGCAAGAAGCCGCGCGCTGCCTTGAATGCGCCTGCCAAGCTAATACGGATTGTAAATTAAGGGACTATGCGACTGACTACCATGTCGAGCCTAAGTCACTCAGCACTCAAAGCGCGCGCAAGTTTTCGGTCGATAAATCGAGTCCGTTCATTCAATTTGATGCAAATCGTTGTATTAGCTGTGGTAAGTGCGTCGATGTGTGCCAGTTGCAGAGTGGCCATTGTGCGATTCAATTTGCCCATGATTCTTATCAAGCGCTGCCGCAAGACATAAGTGAAACCACCACGCGCCGAGCACCGAGAGTCGGCTTTAACGCCAGCATGGCCGACAGCAAATGTGTGCAATGCGGCAACTGTGTGCAGGTTTGCCCAACGGGTGCACTCGTCGATGCGCGGGATAAACGCCAAGGCGATGAAATGCCACTCAAAACCGCATCAACGATTTGTACCTATTGCGGCGTAGGCTGTCGGCTTGACCTTAAAATCGATACCAGCACGAATCAGATCCGTCATATCGAGGGCAATAAAGAGTCTGTGGTAAACCAAGGCATGTTGTGTGTGAAAGGCCGGTTTGGTTTCGATTTTATTCACAGTGAAAAACGCCTCACCACGCCACTCATTCGTAAAAATGGCCAGCTCACGCCAAGTAGTTGGCCTGAAGCCATCGCCTATGTGGCCGAAAATTTACAGCGAATAAAACAGCAACATGGCAGCAATGCACTGGCAAGTTTGGCCTCGGCAAAAGCCACCAATGAAGAAAACTTCCTCCTGCAAAAATTTGTCAGAAGCATACTCGGCACCAATAACATCGACCATTGCGCCCGTCTGTGCCATTCATCCACAGTCACTGGGCTACAGCAAAGTATCGGTAGTGGTGCCATGACCAATGACATTCCGAGCATTCAAGCATCGGATGTGATTTTTATCATAGGCTCAGACACCAGCAGTGCTCACCCGATCATCGCCTCGAAAATTAAGCAAGCCGTGGCTTTGCATGGCGCAAGATTAATGGTGGCCGACCCTAAACGTGTCGCCATTGCCGACAGTGCACAGCTTTATGTCGCCCACAGACCCGGCACAGACGTCATGCTACTCAATGCGATTATGGCGGAAATTATCCGCAACGACTGGCAGGATAAAAGCTACATTGCCGCACGCACCGAAGGCGTGGATGCTCTCTATGCTGAACTAAAAAAAGTAGATTACAGCCTAAAGAATGCAGCCTTAATAACAGGCGTTAAAGCCGAAGATATCGCCCGCATCGCCCAAACCATAGGAACGGCCGACAAAACCGCAGTCTACTATGCCATGGGCATTACCCAGCACACGACGGGACACGACAATGTCACCGCCATATCTAATCTACAACTTCTGTGCGGCAATATTGGAGTTGAAGGAGCGGGGATTAATCCACTGCGGGGACAAAGTAATGTGCAAGGTGCCTGTGACATGGGCGCACTGCCTAACTTCTTCAGTGGTTATCAAAAAGTCACCGACATTCACGCCAGAATGCGTTTCGAGGCACATTGGCAAACGCCGTTATCGGGAGAAATTGGCGTAACCGCAACCCATATGATGCATGATATTTCCAAAGGGAAAATCAAGGCTTTATATGTGATGGGCGAAAACCCCGTATTAAGCGACCCAGATCAAGCCCATGTGCTTAGGGCGCTTAATGCAATCGACTTTTTAGTGGTGCAGGACATCTTCCTCACCGAAACCGCCGAGCTTGCCAACGTGGTTCTGCCCGCCGCAGCCTTTGTCGAAAAACGCGGTCATTTCACTAATACTGAACGACGAGTGCAGCGACTCGAACAGGCCCTGCTACCGCCGGGTGAAGCCCTGCCCGATTGGCAAATTGTCCAAGCCATTGCCAATGCGATGGGTGCCGCTTGGGATTACCCTAATGAAGAAGCGATTTGGCAGGAAATCAATCAGTTGACACCACAATATCGCGGCATTACTTGGCAGCGATTAAGCACTGGAGTTGACGGTAAAATTCCCCAAGGTATTCAATGGCCTTGCCCAGATGAAGCTCATCCTGGCACTCCCATTATGCACCAAGGGCAATTCACCCGCGGCTTAGGTAAGTTCACGCCAGTGAGTTATCGCTTACCCGCAGAAATGCCCTGCAGTGAGTACCCGCTCACCCTCTCGACCGGACGTTTACTGGAACAGTTCCACACAGGCACCTTAACCCGTAAAACGGCCGGACTCGACTTACTCGGCTCGCCTAAGGTAATGATTTCAGTCTATGACGCCGAGCAACTCGGCATAGGCAATGGCGATAAAATCAAACTCACAACCCGTCGCGGTGAAATTGAAATCGACGCCTTTGTGACGAAAAGAGCCCAAGCTGGCGTACTATTCCTGCCCTTCCATTTTGTTGAAGCGGCGGCGAATAAACTCACCATCAATGCGCTCGATCCTGTCGCTTTTATCCCAGAATATAAGGTCTGCTCAGTAAGGGTTGAGCGGGTTGCCGAGAAAATTGATTAGAATGAACTAACTAGGCTGGATTGGCTAAAGTAGATGGATTAAGTGCTCTTCAAAAAGGTAAATAAGCCAAATAAAAACGGGAGACTTTAAGTCTCCCGTTTTTAATCAAGATTGCTGCAATTAAATCTTAAACTGTCCCACTAAATCTTAAACTGGCCCACTAACTTGCCCAAGTTAATGCCTTCTTCCGAGACTGTCATACTGATCCTAGCGGCATCTTCGCTGGAATGAAGTAACTCGTTTACAATCTCTTGGATGGCATACACGTTACGGTTAATTTCTTCGGTTACTGAGCTTTGCTCTGTCGCCGCGGCCGCAATTTGGGTACTCATATCATTAATCGCCGTTACCGCTGAAGTGACTGAGCCTAAACTATCGGAAATCGTACGAGAAGAATCCACCGAACGTACACAGCTTTGCTGACTCTCTTCCATGGCTTTCACGGCTTGGGTCACTAGCTTATGCAGTGCCGATAACATCTCGTTGATTTCTAACGTGCTGGCTTGAGTTCGACTGGCTAAATTACGCACCTCGTCGGCGACCACAGCAAATCCACGACCCTGTTCACCAGCACGGGCCGCTTCGATGGCGGCGTTCAATGCCAATAGGTTAGTTTGCTCGGCAATACCGCCAATGACAGAAAGCACGCTGTTGATCTTCTGCGATTGCTCGCTGAGTGATTTTATACTGCCTGCCGCATTGTTGATTTGCGACATTAAAGACGCAATCTCCTCAAGCGAAGCATCAACACAGCGCTGAGCATTTGCCACATCACCAGTAGCAGCGTGAGTCGCTTCGGCTACTTGAGTAGTATTCTTAGCCACTTCGTTCGCAGTGGAGGACATCTCAGTGATTGCAGTCACCACCTGATCGGTTTCATTGTTATGACTCACCAACTGGCTCGACATGACTTTAGTTTGATCATGAATCGCATTGGCTGCCGTTTTTACTTTTGCCGTCGCAGTCGCAACATCGCCGATAATATGCTGAAGTTTATCGACAAAGAGGTTAAAGGAGCGCCCAAGTTGGGCAATTTCGTCTTCACCTTTTACGGTAAGTCGTTTGGTTAAATCCCCTTCGCCCTTAGCAATATCATTTAAGTTATCGGCCATATTCTTGATTGGCACGACCATACGGTGGGCGGCAATCATAATGATAAAGCCAGTAATACCCGTAAGGAAAAGCGCTATCAGCAAAATCGCGAAGGATTTTTCTGCCATTTGCTCAGTCACTGTCTCGCGATAATCTTCAACAACAGCTTCAATATCATCGATATATGCCCCAGTACCTAACATCCAGTCAGTACCAGGGATCATCATGGCGTAACTGATTTTTTCAATCTGTTCATTAGTATTAGGTTTTTGATAGTAATAGGAAAAACTACCATCGCCACGTTTAGCGGCATCGAGCAGACCGACGATAATTTTAGTGCCGCGAGGATCTGTCATATCCATTTTATTTTGCCCTTCTAAACTCGGTATGAGGGCATGAAAAATATTTTTCCCTTGAGAGTCATACATGAAGAAATAACCCGCACTGCCAAAACGTATGTCTCTTAGCGCTTGATTCACATTCCCTTGTTCTTTTAACGATAATTGGTAATTCACTATACCAGCGGCAATTTCGGTAGCTTCTTTGATTTGTTGTTTACGTTCACCGACGAGCTTAGATCTAAAGGTAACCACCTCATCGGCAAGCGCATCTTGCTCAACATAATAAGAAACCGACATCAACACCAATAATGCGAGGATCAAAGGAAACAGCGACAGCAATAATAATTTATTGCGCAAACTCAACTTAGACATACTTGAATGCTCCAAAGGATTACAACTTGTATCTTCGGAGTATAGCTAAGATTGTTGTATTTCTATGCGCTTAAAGTAACAAAATCTTAATCTTGCTCAATAAACATTCGATTAATAACGACTCAGTTCAAAGCATATTAAGCAGCACACCACATACACTAAAGCCTAATACCAGTTGTAGCATAGGTGGTTTAAATAACTTTAATGCACCAAAACCGAGCAATACCAAGGCCATATCTTTACCTGAGAATACCGCCTGAGAAAACACGGGTTGATAAAGTGCTGCGGCAAGTAAGCCAACAACACAGGCATTCACTCCCGCTATCGCGCCAGCAATTTTTGGTCTTGCGGCAATCGCATGCCAACTTTTCAACCCCACCAGCATGAGTAAAAAACCGGGTAAGAAAATGGCTGCGGTTGCGATGCAAGCTCCCATGAAGGGCTTATCTAACATCACTTCAGCGCCTAAAAAGGTCGCAAAGGTAAACATAGGTCCTGGCACTGCTTGGGCAAAGGCATAACCTGTCAGAAAACGATCGCCACCTATGGTATCACCCACCGCAGTTTCTAGCAGAGGTAGCACAACATGACCACCACCAAATACTAAGCTCCCTACGCGATAAAACTCACCGAAGATCCAAGCTTCAGATCCTAAATCCACGATAAAAAAACTGCCGATGAGCAACACGAAAAAGAGCAACAAATAGAAGTAATTCAATCGAATCGGTGCCAGCGCTACTGTGTCATCTTGGCTCGCACTCAATTTATAGATGCCGATAGTGGCGGCGCCGAGTAACAAGAGGATTTGCGTCAACATAGATGGCGCAATCAAAATTGCCGCAGCACTGACTAACATTAATAGGCGTGCGGATTTGCGTTGGCAGAACTGTTTAAACATGGCGAGAACGGCATCGGCAACCACAACGACGGCCATTAACTTAAGCCCATAAATCATCCCTTGAACATAATGATTGGCGAGCCAGGCCGACGTTGTTACCGCCAGTAAGTACATCAAAATAAAGGAAGGTAGTGTAAAACCGGCAAAAGCAGCAAGCGCGCCAACAAGCCCGCCTCTTTGATAACCAATGGCGAAGCCCACTTGGCTCGACCCTGGCCCCGGCATAAATTGGCTTAAGGCAACCAGACTGGCGTAACACTTATCATCGAGCCAACCGAGTTCATTTACGAAGGTCTGGCGAAAATAACCAATGTGCGCCGCAGGTCCGCCAAAACTCATCAAGCCCAAGGTAAAAAAGCGTAGGAAAATCTGTAGCATAAATCGCCGCCCATCAATGCATAAAGTGCTGAAGATTATGCCACTAAAAAGACACTTTGATGAAGTTTCACGCGAGCAGCGCAGATAAAAGTATTGCAAAGACTCTACATGGTAGAGTCCTTATGATTGTTTGAGCGGACTTCAAGAGTCGTAAAGCGAGTGAACACAAATGCTTAGTGATAAATTGATGAGCTAAAAAATTAATCCTTCACCAACATGACTAGTACTTCGAAGTGATCCGTGTGGGGGAATAAATCAAATAGCTGCACTTTGGTTAAGTGATAGCCTTGAATATGTTCGAGATCTTTCGCTAAGGTTTTGGGATTACAGCTTGAATAGAGAATCGCCTTAGGGGCAAACTCGCTTAAAGACTGACATAGCGCCTCGCCAATACCGCGCCTCGGCGGATTAACTATGATCAAATCCGGCTTATCGGCAGCGCTTTTACCCTTAGCAAAGTCGGTGGAATCGAGCGCCATAAATTGCACGTTTTCGAGCCCCATCATCTGCGCTGACATTTGCGCGCAGGCAATCGCTTCAGCTTCAATTTCAATCCCTGTGAGGGTAATGTCATTGGATGCACAGTGCAGTCCGAAACCGCCTACACCACAGAAGAGATCCCATAACGAATGAGGTGAAAACTCGGCAACCCATTCACGGGCAGTTTGATATAACTGAGCCGCAACGTGTGGATTAGTTTGGAAAAAACTTTTAGGCCGAATGAACAAAGGCACATGATTAAAACGTTCTTCAAGCCTAGTATTCTCAGTTAAGAAAATCTCTTCATCACCCTCAAGTATTGCCATATGAACCGGTTGGATATTGACTGACACCACTTTTATTTGCGGATATTCAGCTAATAATGCAGGTAATTCACGTTCGATACGTTCGATACTATTGGTGGACCGCAGTACAAACCGCAGTAGATATTCACCACGCACTTGACTGCGGGTCAGCAGAATAAATTTAAGTTCACCCTTGGCTCTATCTACCCGATAAGGAGGAAGTCCAGCCTGCTGCACAAAGCGTGTTAAGCGATGTAATAAATCTTGCATATCAGATGGATATAAAAGGCAGTCGCAAAGATCTACCGCCTCGCCACTTGGGCCCACAATCCCCAACACAGGCGCATGGGCGGCGCCTAAGGCTACCATTTTAGCTTTATTACGAAAGCCGCTGTCCTCGCCAATTACCGGCGGCTGAAATATATCGGGCAAATTAGCTGGGATAAAAGGCGCGAGTAGTTGCTGTAAAGTTTGAGTCTTAACCGCCACTTGCTGCACCATAGGCTGTTGTATATGCCGGCAAGAAAGGCACTGACCTTGGTTAAAATAACCACATTGCTTGGCGGTATTTACAATAGCAGCATTCACGGCAGATCCTAGATATCAGTAAAAAAGCGCCACACTGTAGCGGTTTTACAGGTAAAAATCACCTTGAAGCATATTCAAATCAGCATCAAGTGCATAATTCACGGCGCACTCAAGATAGGGTGAGTTTATCAACATCAGCAATAGACTGCCGCTTACCTATGGCCTTTTCAATCCATTCAAGCACTTCGGCTGAGGTACTGCGAAACGTCGTTAACTTACCGCCATATAAACTGAGTATTCGCGGATGGGAAATCGATGTTTTCATCAAGGTATCCCGCGGTCGCTCAAAGGCTTGGCTATTTTGCTTAGGTAAAACCCGAATACCGCAGAAGGTTTGGGTAATTAAAGCCTTAAGCTCATCAATATCAGGCGTTAGTGGGAAATAATGTTTGTAGATCCCCAGCAGATAATTAATTTCAGATTCGGTCGCCTCAGGCGGCTTATCTAAAGAGGTTAATTCAGTTTCTGTGGTGCCAACCAAGGTTTGCCCATACCAAGGCATCACAAATATGACCCGCTTATCGAAGCAAGACTCTAAATACAAGATGCCATCTGGCGCAGGAATATCCAGTAGCACATGGGCGCCTTGCACCCAATCGAGTTCAACACCCGCAAGTGGGGGCAAGACTTTGCTTAAAACAGCATTAACCCAAGGACCTGCAGCATTAATCACAAGCTTCGCCTCGGCTTTATGGATTTCGCCCCTGTGGCTAAAACTCAACTCACAAGCCTCGCGCTTATGTTCCAGCTCAAGAAATTCAGCCTCGGCATAGACTTCCGCGCCCAGTGCCTGCGCGCTGCGCGCCACCGCTTGAGTGAGCAATTTATCGTCGGTCTGCGCATCCCAGTACTGAAATACGGCTTTTAATCCAGAGAGTTTTAATCCCTTGAAACGATGCCAATGCACAGCAGGTACTGACACAAATTGGCCTAAAGGATCAAATTCACTCAGCAGTGCATACATACTCAGTCCTGCGCGAATGGTCCAAGGACTGCGCTGACTGTTGTCGTACACGGGAATATAAAAGGACACAGCTTTAACAAGTGATGGCGCAAGATTGAGTAAATGTCGCCTTTCAAGCAATGACTTACGGACTAAATTAATTTGTCCGGTTTCTAAATAGCGTAAACCACCGTGGATAAGCTTGCTGGAATTCGCTGAGGTTTGGCCGCCAATTTCGCCCTTTTCAATCAGCAAGGTGGAATAGCCCGCTGCTGCCGCATATTGGGCAATGCCGACACCGCTGATCCCACCGCCAATAATGGCTACATCGAAACAGGCCATAACTTACTCTCGCTAACCTTCAATAGACGACTGACCCGCTGAGCTTCAAGCATACAACCCATTGCACTCAGTCGAACCGCTAATAAGCGTTAATATGTCAATAAGTTAATCTTAGATCAAATCTCGACGATAAGAGTTTAATCAATACTGGCATGTAATTGCTTAAGTGCTTGATCGCACATAGTCTTTAAGGCTTTTAGTTCGCTCGCCTCGCCGCCGACTTTGCAACGCATCAAATGGGGAATTTCACTTGCCTGTGTTTTGAGGGCAAGCCCCGCTGGCGTTAAGGCCAGCACTCTCACGCGTTCATCCTGCTCGCTACGCCCGCGAGTCACTAATCCTTTAGATTCTAGCCGCTTCAGCAATGGCGTTAACGTGCCTGAATCGAGGAAAAGTTTATCGCCTAAGGTTTTGACACTAATCCCCTGCTCTTCCCATAGCACTAGCATGACTAAGTACTGCGGATAGGTTAGATCTAATTTGTCCAACAAAGGGCGATAGGCACGCACCATAGCATTTGCAGCACTATAAAGTGAAAAGCACACTTGATTCTCAAGACATAAGGCATTCTCTGTGCTGGTATTCTCTGTGCTGGTATTTTCTGCCATATCGACAGTATTAACACGGGTGTTGGGTTCAGTTGTTGCCATAGGAAGATCCGACAAATTAAATATATTGCGCACAATATACTTGCATTCACACCAAAGATCGAATTATAGTTTATCACAACTGAATTGCGCACAATTTAAATAAATTTACTTAATCCTTAATCTTAAAAGGTCTAATACTATGAAAACACTTTATGAAACACGTGCCACAGCAAAAGCGGGTCGTCAAGGTCAAGTCAGCACTGATGATGGTTTACTGGATGTCGCTTTAGCCTATCCAAAAGCCATGGGCGGTAGCGGTCTCGCCACGAATCCTGAACAACTGTTTGCCGCAGGTTATGCCGCCTGTTTCTCAAACGCCATTCTGCACGTCGCAAAAATCGGCAAAGTGGATATTACCGAAGCGCCAGTCAGTGCAGTTGTTGGGATTGGTGCCAATGACGCCGGTGGTTTTGCATTAGCGGTTGCCTTAGAAGTCAGCTTAGATTTACCGCAAGAAGCCGCAGAAGCCCTAGTGCGTCATGCACATCAAGTTTGTCCGTACTCGAACGCCACGCGCAATAATATCGACGTGAAACTTAGCGTAAATGGCGTAACGTTAGGCCGACCATAACCCATCATCGACACCTGTTGATAACGTCAGAAATAGAGCACCCTCGGGTGCTTTATTCTTTATTAGCCAATAACAGCTCAAGCTGAGAGTGAGTGTGCATCACACCATTTCACAGGGAGATAAACTGGTTTCAGTTCCCAAAAAATTATTATTCGCGAGTTAACTAACACTTCTTAATATCTAATTTAATCAAAATGATTGATTTAAGTAGAGTAAGAGATAATCGAACCGTTTGACGATACTTAAACCCACTCTCTGTGGGAGGCGCTATGACAAAATATCTATCGAAATTATCTCTCTTTTGCTCGCTATTATTCCTCTTTGCCTTTTCTATCCCGAGCTGGGCCGAGACAACACCCTCAAGCTCAGCGGATCGAACGTGGCATTATGTGAATGCTCAGGGTGAACTCAAAATTAAGCTGTATTTCTTTTGGTCAAAAACCTGTCCGCACTGTGCAGAGGCCCATCCGTTCATTGATTCATTACCGCAAAAATACCCTTGGATAGAACTCGAATCCCATAGAGTGTCAGATCCCGGCGTACAGGATATTTGGCAAAATATTGCCTCCAAAACCAGTACTGAAGCACGCTCAGTACCCTATATGGCAAGTTGTGAAAAGGCCATTGTGGGATATTCAAGTGAAGCGGTAACGGGTGAGTTTTTAGTCAATCGACTGAAGAATTGTTATTTATCCCTTGGCGGTAAACTGAGCGACGCTGACCTCCCCACCAAAGGAGCCACCAGCACAACCACAAGCGCTCAAACAGATGCACCGCTCTTTGGCACTTGTGGCACGGATACTGGCGAAGGCACCTGTGATGCCACCAGCTTAAGCGAGCCCGTTGCAGAGCCAGAAGTTCAACCCGTTGAATTACCTTTAGTGGGAGTAGTGACACCTGAGACTATGTCTCTGCCGTTACTCACCTTAGTGCTCGCAGGTGTCGATGCTTTTAACCCTTGTGCCTTCTTTGTGTTGCTATTTTTACTGTCGATAATGGTTAATGCCAAGAGTCGCAGCCGCATGTTACTCGTCGGCGGGATTTTCGTATTCTTCTCCGGCTTTATCTATTTCTTGTTTATGACGGCATGGCTAAACATCTTCCAACTGCTGGGGGCAGGCAGTGATGGCGGTATGATCATTTTAGCGGCGGGTTGTTTAGCTTTGATCGCAGGAGCCATCAATATCAAAGATTACTTCTTTACTAAGGGAGAAGTGACACTATCGATGTCGGCAGAAAATCGTACGAGTCTAATAAAACGCATGGGGAAACTATCCAATTCCAGTAACTTAGGCGCGTTACTCATAGGTTCTACCGTATTAGCTATCCTTGCCAACGCCTATGAATTACTTTGCACCGCAGGCTTCCCAATGATCTACACCAGTGTGCTATCTATGCACAATCTGCCAGACATTGAACGCTATATGTATCTGGTTTTATACAATATTGTATATGTGATCCCGCTGGCTATTATTGTTATCGTTTTCAGTGCGACCTTAGGCAAACGTAAGTTGACCGAAAAAGAAGGCCAAACCCTGAAACTTATGTCAGGCGTGATGATGTTGGGTATGGGTATCGCACTGGTTATTGACCCAACAGCACTGCAAAATGTGAGCCTAGCACTCGGATTGATCTTAGGCTCACTAGGCGTTACAGCAATAATTGTCATCGGCCGCAAACTGTTCACGGCCAAGGCAAAATAATTGCAGATTGGCAAATTCATGTGTAACGACTAAAGTTAACCGTGGGTTTGCCGATAAAGGGATCCAGCTTACAATCGAGGTTAGTTATGTCAATTTCACTGAATACCCAAGCTATCGCACCGAATCTAGAAAATGGTGCAATTGGCGTTAAGGTTGCTCAGTTAGCAAAAGAGCAGCAAAAAGCCGAAGGTAAAATCGCGGTAGATTTAATTGCAGCTGCGGCGCCAAAACCCGTAGGCAATGCAGGCCACAACATCAACACCACGGCCTAATTGTTAGCAATACAAAATCAAAAAAAGCGCTCTGATTATCAGGGCGCTTTTTTTTGTTATTTTCTCTAAAACGTCAGGCGAATTTAAGAAAAAGCGTTACCATTCACGTGCATAATAGTAAATGTCCACACCACAAATGCCAGTGGGATATGCACTAAGGCATAGAAACACTGATCGAGTCGCCCCATTCCTTTTGCTAACAAAATCAAATATAAGTGTAATCCAATCACCAAGGGAAATAGCGCTAACAACGGATAGAGTGCGACAGGATTTGCATCGGAAAATAAGCTGTGACTGAATAAAGCCCACGCCACCATAAAGGCGGTCGTCAACGGCGGCGTTGCAATGCGATATTGCTCTGGATAGGGAAACATCCTACGACCTCTGAGTCTCAATCAATAAATTTACGTTGTAGGTTTTCGCGCAATCAACTGGGCTTTATAACTGCTTTGAGTGGACTGCGGATCACATAATCGACCTTCAAAGTAATGTAAAGATTGCCAGTTAGCAAACACTGATTTGAGTTCATTTTCAGTAAGTAAGAAATCTGGGTTGCGTGGCCTACCTATCTGCGCCTGTTGCGTTGTAAAGGTTTCATAGACGATAAGGCCTGTGCTCTTAACCGCCTTAGCAATTTGTGGCAGTAATGGGCGATGCAGATAATTAAATACTAAGACAATATCGTACTCTTCAACCGGCAATAATGGTCCTGCCTCTGCTTCTAAATCCCTTTGTAATTTGTAAGCATTAGCCTGATCAATGTGTGACATGGCTGACAAATCTCGATCGATAAAAGTCACTTCAGCCCCTCGCGCTAAAAACCACAAACCATTACGCCCAGAACCGCAAGCGAGATCGAGTACCTTAAAGCAACTCAAGTCTAAGTTAGACACAGATGGATTATGCCAAGCGAACTCTGTGATTAACGCAGCAGGCGTTAAAGTTGACGTATGGGTTACAGACATATCAATTAGCCCTTAATTTCTTTTTTCGAGTCAATTTGCCGACGATGCACAATAGAATAATGCCTGAGCCCTGCAGGACCATGGGACACGATAACTGACAAAAAAAGTATCACGATTAACAGCTCAGGTTTGTAATGAGCCAGCGGCACAAACAGGCCAAGCAAGCCTATTTTTACTAAAGTTAACACTCCCTTAAGCTGGATCAGCCAGCGCCAATCCCGTGCGATTTCCCACAACATTAATATGCTGCCCGTCGTCATCGCGAGATACCAATAACTCAACCATTGCACTTTATTTACATCTAATAAAATGCCACCACCGACACCAACGATCCCTAAAATATGTAATGCCCTTAAACTGGTTTTACTCAAACGTTGAAACCAAAAACGTTTTTCAGATATGCCTTGTTTGTGCATTACAACCCCTTAAGAATCAATTGCGTAACATTTGATTAAAATGATAATATAATTTTATACAATAAAGGCTTTTGAAATAACATTATTAATAGAATATATAAAAATAAATAAGCCATCTCCTCAATATACAAGATTAAATTATAATATCTATAAAATACAAATAGATAAAACACGCCACCAAAACCATAATTCATACCATTTTTATTTTATAAAGTTAAAATCAATCCATTCAATATGTTAACTCACGCATGTTATACCGTATTGAAGCAGTGATTAGCCTCAACTTCATTAATATTTCCCATCCGATTGCACATTTTAAATATGTTATTTTCGCTGTAACAAAGGTTATGTGATCTGAACACACATATACCTCTTTAGATAGTGATAAATTTGCAAATGGAGAATGCTCTAACAGTGCGTGAGCTACGTAAAAAATAAATATCACGCCACGATGAATAACCCTTATTAAGTAGATGAATGTACGGCGGAGGAACTATCATGTTCACAAGAAAGATTCAAAAAACAGCACTAGCCATGCTGATCTCTGGCGCTATGGCAGGTACTGCCTATGCAGCACCAGAAGTGCTAGCCGATTTTCACGGTGAAATGGGTAGCTGCGATAGCTGCCACGTATCAGACAAAGGTGGCGTCACCAACGACAACCTTACCCATGAAAATGCTCAGTGTGTTAGCTGCCACGGTGATTTAAAAGAACTGGCCGCCGCTGCACCTAAAGATAAAGTATCACCCCATAAATCTCACTTGATTGGCGAAATTGCTTGTACTAGCTGCCATAAAGGTCATGAAAAATCAGTCACCTATTGCGATGCTTGTCACAGCTTCGGCTTCGATATGCCTTACGGTGGCAAGTGGGAACGTAAGTTTGTGCCTGTTGATGCAGACAAAGCTGCTCAAGATAAAGCCATTGCCGCTGGCGTAAAAGAAACCACTGATGTCGTGATCATTGGTTCAGGTGGTGCAGGTCTTGCAGCAGCCGTTTCAGCCCGTGATGCAGGCGCTAAAGTTATCCTGTTTGAAAAAGAACCTATCCCAGGCGGAAACACTAAACTTGCTGCTGGCGGAATGAACGCTGCTGAAACTAAGCCACAGGCTAAACTAGGTATTGAAGATAAGAAACAAATCATGATCGACGACACCATGAAAGGTGGTCGCAATATTAACGATCCTGAACTCGTAAAAACGTTAGCCAACAACTCATCTGACTCTATCGATTGGTTAACCTCTATGGGTGCCGATATGACTGACGTAGGTCGTATGGGTGGCGCAAGTGTTAACCGTAGTCACCGTCCAACAGGCGGCGCTGGTGTGGGTGCACACGTAGCACAAGTTCTATGGGACAACGCGGTAAAACGTGGTGCTGACATTCGCTTAAACAGCCGTGTCGTGCGTATTCTTGAAGATGCAAGCGGTAAAATTACCGGCGTATTAGTGAAGGGTGAATACACAGGTTACTACGTAGTTAAAGCCGATGCTGTCGTCATCGCGGCGGGTGGTTTTGCTAAAAATAATGACCGTGTCGCTAAGTACGATCCAAAACTGAAAGGCTTTAAAGCAACTAACCACCCAGGTGCTACAGGTGATGGCTTAGATGTGGCACAACAAGCTGGCGCGGCAACTCGTGACTTAGAGTTTATTCAAGCTCACCCAACTTATTCACCTGCTGGTGGCGTGATGATCACCGAAGCGGTACGTGGTAACGGTGCGATCGTGGTTAACCGTGAAGGTAACCGCTTTATGAACGAAATCACCACCCGTGACAAAGCGTCTGCCGCGATTCTGCAACAAAAAGGCGAAAGTGCTTATTTGGTATTCGATGACTCTATCCGTAAGAGCTTAAAAGCCATCGAAGGCTATGTGCACCTGAACATTGTTAAAGAAGGCAAAACAATTGAAGATCTGGCTAAACAGTTAGATATTCCTGCAGCCGAACTCGCTAAAACAGTGAAAGCTTATAATGGCTTTGTTAAATCAGGTAAAGATGCTCAATTTGAACGTCCTGATTTACCACGTGAATTAGTTGTTGCACCTTTCTACGCTCTCGAAATCGCGCCAGCAGTTCACCACACTATGGGTGGTGTTGTGATCGATACTAAAGCCGAAGTGAAGAGTGAAAAAACGGGCAAGCCTATTGATGGTTTATATGCAGCAGGTGAAGTCACAGGTGGCGTTCACGGTGCTAACCGCTTAGGTGGTAATGCTATTTCCGATATCGTTACTTATGGCCGTATCGCGGGTGCATCTGCAGCTAAATACGCTAAAGACAAAAAGTAAAATGCAATAACGGAGGGTTAAAGGACTAACCCTCAGCTCATATAGTACGACTTTCAATATGAGAGCCCTAGCTTGAACACTTCAAGTAAAAGCAGTCAATCAATAAGCGAGCCGTCAGGGGCTCGCTTTTTTTATTCCCAATTGATGATAAAGCTCACTCTTTTAACGGGGAATTTTCTAAGGCTAAGGACAAAAAGCCCTAACTCACTTACACTCTTTGCCAGATAATTACATCAGCAAACCCGTTAGGTGACTGAAATGAGAATTGGATTTTTTAGCGCAAAACATTACGACATGCAGCACTTTAACCGCACAAATGCTGCGTTTGGTGCACAAATTGAGTACTTCGATTATCGCCTCTGCATGCAAACAGTGAAGCTTGCCGAAGGTTTTGAAATTGTCTGCGCCTTCGTCAACGATTCACTCTGTGAAGAAGTTCTGGTCGAACTCGCTAAGGGTGGCACAAAAATTATCGCCATGCGCTGCGCTGGCTTTAACAACGTCGATTTAGTTGCCGCTAAACGCTTAGGCATGCAAGTCGTTAACGTACCAGCTTATTCTCCTGAATCCGTGGCCGAACATACAGTCGCACTGATGTTGACACTGAATCGAAAAATCCACAAAGCTTACCAACGCACCCGCGATGCCAACTTCTCCCTCGAAGGCTTAGTCGGCTTTAACATGTTCGGCAAAACCGTCGGCGTGATTGGTACAGGTAAAATCGGCGTAGCAACCATCAAGGTATTACTCGGTTTTGGCTGTAAAGTCATTGCCTTCGATCCCTTTATCAATCCGGCTGTCATCGCGCTGAATGTTGAATATCAAGATCTCGACTCTATTTATGCCAACAGCGATATCATCAGCTTGCATTGCCCGTTAACCGCGGATAACCGTCACTTACTAAACCAAGCCAGCTTCGCCAAGATGAAACCCGGTGTCATGGTGATCAACACCAGCCGCGGTGGTTTACTCAATGCTTTCGACGCAATGGAAGCATTAAAACTGGGGCAAATCGGCTCGCTTGGGCTCGATGTATACGAAAACGAAAAGGGCCTGTTCTTCGAAGACAAATCGAATGAAATTATTCAAGACGATGTATTCCGTCGTTTATCAGCCTGCCATAACGTGATTTTCACGGGTCACCAAGCCTTCCTCACCGAAGAAGCCCTAGGCGCCATTGCCAAAACGACCTTGAGCAATATAAAAGCACTATGTGCAGGTGAACTCTCAGGTAACGAATTGTTTTAACTGACAGATAAAATCCTGACTGCTAAAGTGAGGCTTCAACGTTTGAAGCCTCATAGAGGAATATAAATATGTTAGTGACTCAGGAAATTCAGGATATCTCCACGCCTTCAGGGCTAATGCGCACCTATATCTATCGCCCAGAAGCACAGGGAATATTCCCAAGTATCATCTTTTATTCCGAGATATTTCAGCAAACTGCGCCCATCGCCCGCACCGCGACTATTCTTGCTGGCCACGGTTTTGTGGTGTTAGTACCCGAAGTGTTCCATGAACTGAATCCTTTAGGCACAGTGCTGGCCTATGATGAATCAGGTAAAGATAAAGGTAACGCCGATAAATTTGCCAAACCCCTAGAACACCACGATAGCGATACCCAAGCACTGATCGATTTTGCCACTCAACAAACTTACTGCAATGGCAAAGTTGGCTCTATGGGCGTGTGTATCGGCGGCCACTTAGCCTACCGCGCCGCACTCAACCCCGCTATTTTAGGTGCATTTTGTCTTTATCCTACCGACATTCATTCCAACACCCTACCCTGCGCTTACGGCAATGACTCATTGAGCCGCAGCGGTGATATTCAAGGGGAATTAGTGTTAGTGTTCGGCAAGCAAGATCCCCACGTATCCGCGGAAGGCCGTGTTCTAATCCACCAGCAATTAATGGCGCTGAACCGTAACTTCACTTGGCTTGAAGTCAACGCCCAACACGCCTTTATGCGTGATGAAGGCGAACGCTATGATCCCGCACTCGCACTGCAAATGTACCTGCAAGCGGTAGCTTTTTTTCAAAGAGTGCTTCGATAATTGCCTTTGAAGAATCCTACCGCCACAAGTTAGAAGCCTTTATTGCATAATTCAAATAATGCAGCAGGTTATCCAAAACACACTTAACTAGCAAAATTCACGCTTAATGAAACAGACTAAAACCTTAACTCGCGTTAAGGTTTTAGTGATTCATCATCTTTTTATTCAATGAAACTAAGCGCCTAGTAAAGGTAGATGTTTGATACTTTTGTATTTCAACGATAATTCAATACATTGGGAAATCGCAGATTCTGGTAGGGGATCATGGATATTCAACACTATGGCTCGATTCCCTTCAAACTGCAGCACGTCGGAATGCAGCTCTCGAAATGTATCAATCAGCTTAGTTTTACAATTAAAGAATAGGTAATATTGTTCGGGATATTTAGGCTTCCAGTCAAACCTTACTGTGCTCCCATTTTTAACGGAATAACTCGGCTCGCCCCATTTTAAGCTCTCTTCCACCGCGCCTAAATTTTGCGCTTCGGCAATCGAAAAAATCAAAATTCGGATCCGTAATAGCAAGGGAGTTATATGCTCAGGGTAGCCTTCAAACTTGTTCTGTACTTCCGCTTGCATGCTCTCATCCTCCAATTTATGCAATGCCGAATCATCATATCTGTAAAACAAAAAACTATGCAGCGGGCCCACATGGTTGAACTTCCAAACCCTTAGTCATCGGTGATTTATCACTTAGTGGAAATATAGAGATAGTGGAAATAAGCAGAAACAAGCGTAATTTTATTTTTCCATATCAAAAGTGTCGATTATATCAGCACTTTATTATAAACCGCGTATTAGGAGTGTGACACAGTGTCGCAGGTAGTTGAGTTTTTATTGAGATATCAGCTTAATCCTTTATAAAACATATCATTATTTAAACAAACCTTTCATAGGCTTATTATGTCCCGCTCTGCAGTAATGACTTCAATTGCAATATCCCTAACAAGTCTGGCCACTTTTTCAGGGATAGCAGCCGAAGCCGAAACTGAAGTAATGTTTCCAGCATCTGCAATTAAACCTCAATTATCGACTCCCACTGCTATCGAAAGGATTGCCATTACAGGGAGCCGAATTCAAAGGGAAGAGATGGCCTCCACCGCGCCGATGACCGTTTTTACCGCGCAAGATATCGAGAAAATAGGTGCCACCTCGGTTGAGGTATTGCTGCAAAGAATGACGGCCTCTGCGGGGTTTGCGGGTAATCAAACGAATGCCTATTGGACAGAGGGCGGCTATGGTTCAACCCAAGTTAACCTACGCGGATTAGGGGTAAATCGCACACTCGTACTGCTCAATGGTCGACGTATGGTGAACAGTGGCACAGGGGCGAACTCCTCTGTAGATCTTAATACTATTCCCGTTAGCGTGGTTGAACGAATCGAGGTATTAAAAGATGGTGCATCCGCCATTTATGGTGCCGATGCGGTTGCTGGCGTGGTCAATATTATCACTCGGCAACAAATCGAAGGGGTTGAGTTTCAAGCGCGAACTGGCATAACCGAGCAAAATGATGGTGAACAGTACAAGTTCGACCTTGCCCTCGGTCATATCGGTGAGCGTGGAAGTGCATATGTGGCGATGAGTTACGATAAAACCCAAGCCGTCGATATGCTGAGTCGCGCGCCTTGTCCGCTTGAGGAAGTTAATGGTGAGCTAGTGTGTGGCGGTAGTTCGGCGCTGTCGGGGGGAAAAGGCCATTTCATTGATGCCAATGGCAATCAAATCGGCAATGAATTAATGCTATTGCCAACAGGAAGTGCCCCTTACACCAGTAGCCATAAAGATAATACTTATCAGTATTTTAATGCGGTTCAACCTAACGAGCGAGTCAATCTGTTTGCCTACGGTGAATATGACTTAACGGCGAGCAGCCAAATGTTTGCAGAGGCTATGTACACTCACCGTCGCTCACAATTACCCGCTACTCCGCAATCGGTGTCAGGTATCGTGATCCCTGCTTGGCATGAATCAAATCCGACCGATGAAGACTTCCTTCTACAGAGTCGCAGACTGGCAGAAGCGCCCCGACAATTTAATATTCAAGCGGATACATGGCGCTTAGTGACAGGTTTTAAAGGGGATTTAGATAACGGTTGGCAATGGGATGCTGCCGTTAACTTCGGCAGTAATCGTGGTTCCTATGAAGTGACCAATGTCATTAATAAGGTTCGTCTTGCCGACGCGACAGACTATAGCAACTGTAATCTTGATCCTAATGTCCCTTGCGCAGACTTTTGGGGAGCTGGCTCACTCACACCTGAAATGCTGGACTATTTTCTGTTTAACATGCGAGATAACGGCGGTAATGAGCAGTTTAGTCTCACGATGAATGTCACAGGCGATCTATGGCAGTTACCCGCGGGCATGATGAGTTTTGCCGTAGGACTAGAGCACAGAAACGAGAAAGGATGGAATGATCCTGACCCACTTAAAATCAGTGGTGAAGCAAACACTGCCCAGCAAGAACCGATTGATGGTAGTTACACTGCTGACGAAATCTATCTTGAAACCTTATTACCTATTTTAAGCGGCCTGCCCTTTGCCAAGTCGGTCGAATTAACTGCGGCGTTGCGATATTCCTATTTTGATACCTTCGGTGGCGATACCAATTATAAAATGGGGCTACTGTGGGTCATCAATGACGCAGTGACGCTGCGAGCCACACAATCCACGGCATTCAGAGTACCGAATATTCCTGAGTTGTTTGGCGGTATCGATCAAGGTTCCATGAATACCACAGATCCTTGTAGCGAGTGGGCTAAGCTCGATCCTAGCTCGTATCGATACGCTAATTGTATGGCATCAAACGTGCCAACGAATTATAAGCAAGAAGGCACTATTTTAACCGACCGTGGCGGCAATGCCGAGCTAGAACCAGAAGAGGCCAATACCTTTACTGCCGGTATTGTTTGGGATCTGGGATTTATTGAAGGGCTCAACATCACGCTCGATTACTACAAAATAGAGATTAATAACGCCATTAACTCAGTCAATGGTTCGAGCAAATTAGCCGCCTGTTACGACAGTAAAGGGATGACGCATCCTTTCTGTAGCGACGAGCACTTTGTGCGAGACGCGATGACAGGCAACATCACCTACTTACAGACACAACTGGGCAACGCCGCCAACGAAGTGGTTTCAGGTGTTGATATGGCGATGTTTTACCCAAAAGAGATGGGCAGCGTTGTGACTAATACGACTTGGGAGCTGAGCTATTTAGATCAATACGATCTACAAACCTACGCTGGCGCCCCCGTTGAATCACGATCTGGCACCATTGGTTATGATGGTAGCTACACCAAATGGCGCTCAAACCTCTATTTTGATATCACGAATGACAATTGGCGCTTTAGCTACAACATTCAATATATCGGCGCGGCGGATGATCAATATGCCAATGCCGGAGATATAGGTGACGCCGTTGATGCGGTCACTTACCATAACGCACAGGTTCATTATCAAATGGACAGCAATATAGCCTTAACGGCAGGTATCGATAACCTGTTCGATAAACAAGCGCCATATCATCAAAGCTATACCGACGGTAATACCAACACTATGACGTACGACCTAATGGGACGTCGTTACTATGTCGGAATGAAATGGGCTCTGTAATGCTTTGGGCTTAAGGGGGCAATCCCCTCAAGCAAGCAGGCTAAATTAGTTCATAAAATAAAAGGTGAGTCATCAACTTGAAGCGGGTTAACACACTAAAACGAGTCTCATCAGCGCACTTTCTGCACCGATGGTTGATGCTATTGCTGGTACTGCCGATTGGGATCTGGTCAGTCACCGGCAGCTATTTTGTATTAATGGATCTTGGGTTTATCCGTGGCGATCATATTAAAGTGCAAGACACCCAGCATATCGATCCCAGCCAGATCCAGTACCCAATCGCAGCGGTTTATGCGCGTTTCCCCAAGGCTCAAGCAATCGCGTTAACCTCAATCACTGATACCCTCTATTACCAGATTAAACTGAGCGATAAGTCCATTCTCGTGGACGCAGATTCGGGTGAGTTATTGCCTTCGATAACGGAGAAACAAGCCCGAATGATAGCTTCAAACTATCAGCATAACGGGTCTTTACCCGTAGAGGCTAAGCTTGTTAGTGCAACTCTGCTCACCGATATCGCCCCAGCTGAACTAGCGCCGCAATACCTACCAGTTTGGAGAATGGATTTTAACGATAGTGCAGCCACAAGCCTTTATCTGTCAGCGACAACAGGTGAGTTAGTCACGCGCAGACATGACTATTGGCGTTTATTCGATCTCTTTTGGAAATGGCACATTATGGATTACGACGAGGGTGAAGCCATCGACAATCTTCTGCTGCTGAGCACGGCTCTAATCTCTATTGTGGCTGTATTAGCTGGCTTCGTCTTACTTTGGCAGCGCAGAAGGAAGTATCTGAAATGATGCCGAAACTTAAACCTAAGCTCCAAAGTAAACACTTCAAACGCTGGGTCAAAATCGCCCACTATTGGCTCGGTGCCATAGTAAGCATTCAACTGCTACTTTGGCTTGTTACTGGGGTCTATTTCAATTTAACGCCCCATGATGAACTCAAGGGAATGGAGTACCAGCTTAGCCATAGTCCTACACCGCAAAGGCAAGAGTTTGATCCACAAAAGCTCGTGGATATCGCTCCCTTACTGGCTAAGCATACTCAGGTAGAAAGCCTGACATTAATGGCGCTCGCGGGTAAGCCCGTTTATGTACTCGATGCAAAGGTGCAGCGTTATGCACACCAGTGCCAGCAGCAAACCTTGATTGATGCCTACACAGGCAATGCCTTACTTATTGATAAACAAAGCGCGCAACAACTGGCGCTTGAAAGTTACACCGGCCCAGGCAAGATTACCCAAGTTAAGCAAATCTCAGCCCCCATTAGCGAATGGCCAACCCAGTGCAATTCACTGTGGCAAATAGGTATGGATGATAACCTGTCGACGCGGATTTACATCAATGCGGTTAATGGCGAATTAGTTGGCCATAAAAATGACCACACAGACATCGCCGACTTGATGTTTAAATTGCACTTTATGGATTACCTCAATCAAGGCAGCTTCAACAACCCCTTTAGCTGGCTGTTTGGCATACTGACCTTGTTGTTATCCCTATCAGGCCTGTATTGGGTTGTTGAGAATCTTGTACTCAAGCGCTATCGATTAAGCCTGAGTTGAGTCTTAGTCAGGTGTTAGTTAAGTGCTATTTAAGCGTTAGTTAAGTGGCTAGAACGGCAAAAGCGATTTCATCTCATCGTGCACCGCTATTGGTTAGTCAGCCGCTATTTGTTCATCAAGAGTATGTAAGCAAGCACACCTAATGACACGATAATTGGACTAAGCGCCCGCGAGCACTCAGCGCAGTTCGATAATCAATACACAGCTACGTCGTTATATTCACTACTCAGGATCAAACTTCTTCTTGCCTTCGAGTAAGGCCTGACGTTCGGCTAAGGGGGTTTGATCGGCCAGCTTTAACACTGCCTTTTGCAGCATGAGGTTATTAGGATAAGTGATGGTATCGCCATTATCGCGATGGATCAGCACATGGAATAAAGCGATTTCGATGATCACGCCGCTAATATCTTCATCCTTATCGACCACTCTAATACGTTCACCGATACGGTAGGGAAACACGAAAAAGATCAGCACGCCAGCGGTTAAATTACTCAATATCGACCATTGAGCAACCAATGCTACGCCCATTACTGCAAAGGCGGATGACACAAATAGCGACACATCCTGATAGCCCAGTCCGAGCGAGACCGCCATCAGTGACAAGGTAATAAAAAACATCACATAGGAAATAAAACGGGTCACTAAACTGGTCCGTGCAACACTCACTTGCTTCATTTGCGCGAGTTTTCTAACCCAATGGGTTAAGGCGCGCTGTAAAAAGAGAAACACTGCAAGATAAATACAGGCAAGCAGGATTTGATTTGTCATAATAGCGGCTCAATTAACTAAAACTGTCTGAATTCTAACTTTTTTGCGCGAGCAGTTATAGCCCGTGCAAACAAGCCAAACAGCTAAACCGAGTAATTAATCCAATATGGCCGATTCGACCCTCTTACATGAAACCCAAGACGCACTAGGCCCGATTCGTGTAATCGATTACGACGACTCACGGATCCTGTCCTTTGGGGATAACGATGAGCAGAGTAAGATCCTCAAGGCGGCGCCCCATATTCCCCAGCACACTTATCTGCAAGCCATGTTGTTGGTTTTACTATTTTGTAAGCCCAAGAGCGCTATTGTTTTAGGTTTAGGCGGCGGCTCGATTATTCACTCACTGCGCAATTTCGATGCGGCAATAAAGTTAACAGCAGTGGAATTACGCCCCGCGGTGATTGAGTTAGCTAAGCGCTATTTTCAGCTGCCGATAGGTAAAAAGCTCAATCTTATCAATGATGATGCTATTGCTTTTTTAGCTGCTGGCGATCATAAAAAAGTGGATGTAATTTTTGCCGATATTTACACAGCCAAAGGCGTTGAAACAGGGCAGCTTTCGCCAATATTCCTTGAGCAATGCACTAACCTCATCAAACCCAATGGGTATTTAGTGCTGAACTGCTGGAAAGAACATAGCCAAAATCGCGAGTTGTTAGCCGACTTACAACAACACTTTGCCCATGTGAACGCTTGTCTCACAGGCGGCGGTAATTGGGTGATTTTTGCGAGCCAATCGCCACAGCTTTTAGGCACCTCGGCCCTTAAAAGTAGTGCTCAATCTTTATCGCAACAATTGGGTTTTGCCCTTGATCGATCATTGACACGCTTTGGGCCTTGGATTTAATACTAATATCAGCAAAATAACGTAAATTAGTTAACCCTAAGGCTGAGCTTTGATATTCTTCTCACACTTCCATGATATGAGCTGTCACCATGAAAAATAATTATAAATTGATGTTAAGCGTTATGGCTCTGGCGTGCCTTAACTCTCTCAATGCTAACGCCGAAAGTTTTAGTTTTGACACTCGTAGCTCACTGAATTCAGATACATTAGTGCTATTCCAAAGTGCTGACTCCACTACCTATGGGATCGACTTTTTACCTCAGTCGACCCAAGACCAATTAAACCTAGCAACGGCGGATAATATTTTTTCCGGCAAACGGGGGGAAATCCTCGAGATTTTGGTACCCAGCGAAATTGATGCTAAACGGGTCTTACTGGTCGGCATTGGCGATGCAAAAAACTTAACGCCCGGCGACATTAATACCATCGGTGGCAATGTTGCGGCTAAACTCGATACGGTTCCCCAAGCCACAGTGCGTGTACTCACCCAAGGCTTAACTGCCGCGCCGCTATTTGCCTCTGAGCTTGCCCACGGAATTGAACTACGCAGTTATCGTTATACTCAGTTCAAAGCGAGCCCCCGTGCCGAGAAGAACTACCAAATCGCTGTCGATGATTTAAGTCGCAACCAAAAACACCATAAAAATCTGCAAGCGGTTGAAGCGGGTGTGTTTTTAGCGCGCGATCTGACAAACGCACCTGCAGACATTATGTATCCCGACAGCTTTGCTAACGAAGCCAGAAAGCTCAAATCCCTCGGCGTTAAAGTCACGGTATTAGAAGCCAAAGATATCGAACGTCTACAACTGGGCGCCTTAGCTGCTGTAGGTAAAGGCAGCGAGCGCCCACCTAAGTTAGTGGTCGCCCATTGGCCTGGTAGCAAAGACGCGCCAATCGCACTGGTCGGTAAAGGCATCACCTTCGACTCGGGTGGTTACAATATTAAGGCGACAGGTACTTCAATCGCGCGGATGAAGTCAGATATGGCAGGTGCAGCCACAGTGCTTGGCACTATAAAAGCCATGGCGATTCAAAAAGCGCCTGTCAACGTAGTGGCGATTATGCCAATGGCGGAGAACATGGTATCGGGTCATGCAATGATCCCAGGTGATGTGATTAAAACCGCCCAAGGTCTCACCGTTGAAGTGCTCAATACCGACGCCGAAGGTCGCCTAGTGCTGGCCGATGGCCTCTGGTATGCCAGAGAAAATTATAAGCCATCAGTGATTATCGATGTTGCGACACTGACTGGCTCAAAAGTGAGTGCGTTAGGCAATGTTTACGCAGGCTTGTTTACCGATTCTGAGCCTTTAGTGCAGCAGCTAACTTATGCAGGTCAACAGGTTGGCGAAAAGGTCTGGCGCTTACCGTTAGATCAAGCCTATGCGGATGAGCTTAAATCCACTATCGCGGATCTCACAAACACAGGTAAAGAAGGCAGCGCAGGCGCTTCCTCTGCGGCAATGTTCTTAAAACGCTTTGCGGGCGAACAGCCTTGGGCACATATCGATATCGCGGGCAATGCCTTAACCGCCACCGATACCGCCGTTGTGCCTGCGGGTGCAACAGGTTACGGCGTGCGCTTACTCAGCACTTGGTTAACTCAACCCAAAGCACAGAACTAGAACCTAGAACCTAGAACCTAGAACCTAGAACCTCAGTATCTTGTTTTAATTGTATTTACACTTTAAGGGATATCATTGATATCCCTTTTTTATGCTCGAAATTTATCTTATCTCAATCAACAAAAACCAGCCGGCTAAATCCAAACTACACCCAATCACGCCAAACCCGCAGCCGTCGCAGAAAAACCGATTGAGTCCGACCTAATCGCATCATCATTCTACTAAACCGATTAAGATAATAGTTTTTATCCGTTATCTTAATTTTAATCGAGTCGGTAATATGCTTCACATCGACAGGACGCAAGCAAATGTCCTCGTTATGAACTTAAGCCATCATCAACTAAATGGAAGCATAAAATGACTCAATCAATTATCAACAGCACAATCAAACCATTCAAAGCCACTGCATTCCACAATGGTGAGTTCGTTCCAGTAACTGAACAAGACCTGTTAGGTAAGTGGTCAGTCGTATTCTTCTACCCAGCTGACTTCACCTTTGTTTGCCCAACTGAATTAGGCGACATGGCGGATCACTACGAAAAACTGCAAGGTATGGGCGTTGAAGTTTACTCAGTATCAACTGACACACACTTCACTCACAAAGCATGGCATGACACGTCAGACACCATCAAGAAGATCAACTTCCCAATGCTGGCTGACCCAACAGGCACTATCAGCCGTAACTTCGGCGTGATGATTGAAGAAGACGGTTTAGCACTGCGTGGTACTTTCGTGATTAACCCAGAAGGCCAAATCAAGGTCAGCGAAGTTCACGATTTAGGCATCGGCCGTAGCGCTCAAGAGCTAGTTCGTAAAATTCAAGCAGCTCAATATGTTGCTACTCACGATGGCGAAGTTTGCCCAGCTAAATGGCAACCAGGTGACGAAACATTAGCACCGTCTTTAGACCTCGTTGGCAAAATCTAATTTAGCCTGCAAAGCGTCAACCCCGCCAGTCTAGCATCCCAAGCTGATTGGCGTTACAGCCAACACAGTTGTAGCGCCACACAGCAAAGGATTAAGCCCGCCCCTGCAAGGGCCTAGACTGGCCCCCTTTTCTCCCTTTTAAGCTATTTTGGAGTCATCAAATGTTAGATGCGAATTTAAAAAATCAACTGCAAACCTACCTGCAAAACCTCAAGAGACCAGTTGAACTTGTCGTGTCTGCAGATGAGAGTAGAAAGTCTCAAGAATTAAAAAGTTTAGCGCAAGACATTGTCAGCCTATCTTCTCTGGTGAGCCTGAAAGAAGTTCAGGGCGAACGCACCCCGGCAATGACAGTGATTAACCCAGAGCTTAATACGCAAATCAGCTTTGCTGGTCTGCCTATGGGTCACGAATTTACGTCACTCGTGCTGGCATTACTGCACACGGGTGGACACCCAATCAAACTCAGCGATGATATTATTGAGCAGATCCGCAATCTGCCAGGCAAATATGCCTTTGAAACTTACGTCTCACTGACCTGCCAAAACTGCCCAGACGTAGTACAGGCACTGAACATGATGGCGGCCATTAACCCGAATATCACCAACGTGATGATCGACGGTGCCCTGTTCCAAGAAGAAGTAACCAGCAAAAACATTATGGCTGTGCCTTCTGTCTACTTAAATGGCGAAGTGTTTGCAGCCGGCCGTATCAGCATTGGCGAGATCCTCAATAAACTGGATACCAATGCCGCAAGCCGTAAGGCCGATAAAATTAATGAAAAAGCGCCATTCGAAGTCTTAGTCGTTGGCGGCGGCCCAGCCGGCGCAGCGGCAGCTATTTATGCAGCACGTAAAGGACTTCGCACCGGTATTGTTGCCGACAAGTTTGGCGGACAAGTGGCTGAAACCGTCGGTATCGAGAACTTTATTTCGGTCAAAGCGACCGAAGGTCCAAAACTAGTGGCAAACCTTGAAGCCCATGTACGAGACTACGAAGTTGACATCATGGACAACCAAAAAGCGGTGTCATTGACGACTGACGGTTTGTTCGAACTTGAACTGGCAAGCGGCGCTAAATTACGTAGCCGTACCGTATTGTTAGCCACAGGTGCCCGCTGGCGTGAAATGAACGTCCCCGGCGAGAAAGAATACCGCGGCAAAGGCGTCGCATACTGCCCACATTGTGATGGCCCGTTATTTAAGGGCAAGCGTGTGGCGGTGATCGGCGGCGGTAACTCAGGTATCGAAGCGGCTATCGATCTTGCGAACATAGTAGAACATGTGACTGTGCTGGAATTTGATAAAACCCTGCGCGCCGACGATGTACTGCAACGTAAAGCGGCTTCTATGGGTAACATTAAAATCATTACCCAAGCCATGACCACTGAAGTGACTGGCGATGGTACTCGGGTTAATGGCCTGAACTACACTGACAGAGCCACTGGCGAGAGTCACCATGTCGCACTTGCAGGTATCTTCGTGCAGATTGGGCTAGTACCGAATGCGGAATGGTTAAAGGGCACTATCGATTTAACCCCAAGGGGCGAAATCATAGTCGATGAGCGCGGCCAAACCTCAGTCCCAGGTATTTTTGCCGCAGGTGATGTCACTAACTCACCTTTCAAGCAAATTATCATTGCCATGGGCAGCGGCGCGACCGCATCACTGGGCGCATTTGATTACTTAATTCGCCACAGCGATGAAGAAACCGCCGCGACCAAAGCCGCTTAAGGCTTCGTCAACAGACATCAAAGCTAACGCAAAAATAGCCAGCAAATGCTGGCTATTTTTTTTGATGTTAACTAAGGTATTGATAAGGCTTAGCAGGCCTAATTTGCATGAGCATTTCAGGGGTATCGACCGCGTTGAAACCAAACTGGGCGTAGAGTCCATGGGCATCGCGGGTGGCTAACATTATCCGTCTTAAACCTTGTAATTCAGGATGTTCCATAATTGATGTCATCATCAACTTACTTAAGCCTAAGCCACGGTGCGACTCAAGTACAAACACATCGGCAAGATAGGCAAAAGTGGCTTTATCTGTGATTAAGCGGCCAAAAGCCACTTGTTGATTGTCCTTATCAAATACCCCAAAACACAGGCTATTGGCTAACGCTTTTTGTAGCAGCGCCTTTGGCATGCCCTGCGCCCAATAGCTATTACTAATAAAGCCATGGATAACCTCAAGATTCATTTCAGCTTGATCTGTACTGACTCTGTATCCTGTTTCCTGCAGCATTTTCCTTTCTCCGAAATTTTCCGTTAACGTCAGTTCAGGTGTTATTGGCACTCATAAATATCATAAATGCCATCGCTAATAACACCACTTTAGCTAACGAATACAAAGCCCCCGCTAAAGTGCCACCGCCATGATAACTAAAGGCTAAGTGGCGATTGATTTCATACTTAAAGGATTTAGCTAAATAACGGTAAGCGAGAAAGTAAAACAAGGAGGCTGCGGGCCAAATCCCCATAAGCAGCATTTGCCCCTGAGCCTTAGTAGTGAGTAAGGTTGAGATAAACGGTACACTTAAGCAGATAACATATATCCAAGCAAAACGCTTAAGTAGCTGGCGAATTTTTTTATCGGATAATGATTTCAACTTAACTCCTTGTCATCAGAAGCTTACATAGCTTCGATTTGCTCAATCATAAGTTGCAGCGAAAAATTGCCGCGATACTCATTCACATCGAGTTTATACACAATACGGGCATGATTAATCGTCGCATCTGGCCAAGTGTGCAAATCCACATTAAAGGCAATGGCATCGAGCATCACAGTGCCGCATTGGGTTTCGAGTACGAGCTTAAGGTGGCGCTCACCGACAAGACGTTGTTGCACTATCGTAAAGTAACCATCGAATAACGGCTCTTCGAAAGCTTGTCCCCAAGGCCCCGCATTGCGCAGTAACTGAGCCATTTCAAGATTCAACTCTGCGGGAGTGAGCTCGCCATCGGACCAAAGCTCACCCGTTAACAACTCAGGTTTAAGCTGCTCACGCACCGCATCATCATAGGCTTTGGCAAATGTCGCAAAACTGCCCGCTTTGAGCGATAAACCCGCCGCCATTGCATGACCACCAAATTTGATAATCAGTCCCGGATGGCGAGTGTTCACTAACTCCAATAAGTCGCGCATATGCAAGCCTTTGATCGAACGCGCCGAGCCTTTAATTTCACCATTGCCAGCATCGGCAAAGGCAATCACGGGTCTATGGTATTTGTCTTTAATGCGCGAGGCCAAAATCCCGATCACGCCTTGATGCCAATCCTCTTGAAATAAAGCAATCCCCCAAGGTAACTCGGCTTCGTTAAGCTTTAAGTGCTCTAGGCTTTTTAAGGCTTCCTGCTGCATGCCGACTTCCAGCTCACGACGTTCTTGATTCAATCCGTCAAGCTCTGCCGCCATGCGCCGTGCATACATCATGTCTTCGCAGAGTAAGGTTTCAACCCCAAGTGCCATTTCATCTAGTCGCCCTGCGGCATTCAGTCTAGGGCCCACGGCAAAACCAAAGTCAGATGCGACAATACGCGCCGGATTTCGCTTCGCCACTTCAAGCAACGCAGTAATCCCCACACGGCAACGCCCGGCTCGCACGCGCTGCAAACCTGCTTCAACCAAAATACGATTATTGGCATCGAGTGACACCACATCGGCAACGGTGCCAAGGGCAACGATATCGAGTAATGTGCCTAAATTAGGCTCAGAAATACCATGGGTTTGATACCAGTTTCGCGTCCGTAATTCAGCCCTTAATGCCGTCATCAAATAAAAGGCCACGCCGACACCCGCTATCGATTTACTGGCAAATGGACAGCCCGGTTGGTTAGGGTTCACTATCGCATCGGCAGCGGGTAACTCATGGCCGGGTAAATGATGGTCGGTAATCACCACTTGCATACCAAAGGCTTTGGCCGCCGCAACACCGTCAATTGATGAAATACCATTATCAACTGTGATGAGTAGCTCTGCCTGTTTGGAGGCCGCAACTGCAACAATTTCAGGGCTTAAGCCGTAACCATAATCGAAGCGATTGGGGATCAAATAATCCACTTTCACCGCGCCCATCATCCGCAGCGCCAACATACACACACTGGTTGATGTGGCGCCATCTGCGTCAAAGTCACCCACGATCAGAATCGACTTATTCACCTGCATTGCATCGGCGATAAGCACCGCGGCTTCGGGCAACCCTTTCATGGTTTCAGGTCTTAATAGACCCTTAAGGACAAGCTCGCATTCGTGGGTTAGCGCACCACGACGAGCGTAAAGCTGTTTCAATAGCGGCGAAAGATGAGCGGGTAAATGGCTATCATCAACGGTTGGGCGACGGACTATCTTATGGATCAAGGGACTCAAACTCTCATGAAATCGTGGCAATAAGATAACAAAAAGGTGAGCCTTAAGCTCACCTTTCGTGGGATAAATTTTACATTTTAGGCTGTTACTGACGTGCCTCTAAGGTGCGTAATAAGTCTTCAGGCGGTTGATAACCAGGGATCATATTGCCATCTTCTAATACGATTGCAGGCGTACCATTAACACCAAAGGTTGTGCCTAAAGCATATTGCTCAGCAATTTTAGCATCACATGTTGCCGCGGCAACTTTGCTGCCCGCTTTAGCATCAGTCATGGCTTTTAATGGATCTTTAGCACACCAGATAGCTTGCATCTCATCGGCATTAGCTGACGGCACACCCGCGCGCGGGAAGGCTAAGTAACGCACTGTAATACCAAGTTTATTGTAGTCAGACATTTGGCTATGCAATTTACGGCAATAACCACAGCTAACATCGGTAAATACAGTGACCACGTGTTTTTCGTTTTTCGCTTTATAGACAAGCATATTCTCTTCAAGCGGCTTCATCATTTCTAAACGCGGACCCGCTAATGCGGCTTCGGTTAAGTTTTTCATGCCCTTATCGATATCATACACACTACCGTGGAATAGTTTTGAACCATCACGGCTAATATAGAGCACGCCGCGGTTGGTCATGGCTTGATACAAGCCCTCAATTGGTGAGTCCTGCATAGAAATGACTTCAACATCTAACATCTCACCGAGTTTTTGCTTAATCGCAGCGGTATCGGGAGACGTCGCAGTGGCAGCGCTGGCAAGTGGTGCAACTAGGAGGGCAAAAACTAAGGATAATGCTGGGGTCAACTTCATGGGACATCCTATAAATTGTGTCGCTACAACGAGATATTGGGGCCGTTCTAACTCGAGATATTCAATAGACCCTGTATAGGGGCAAAAAGTTACAGACAAGCCGCGCGGAAAGCAAATTTATGCTGTAACTAAATCCTTTTTTTAGCCTCTAGGATGATGCTGTTGATGCAATTCCTGCAATCTTGCCCGTGCTACATGGGTATAAATCTGTGTCGTCGATAAGTCGCTGTGACCTAATAACAGTTGGACAACCCGCAGATCGGCACCGTGATTGAGCAAATGAGTGGCAAAAGCATGGCGTAAAGTGTGCGGTGATAATGCAGTTTCAATCCCCGCACGCAGAGCATAAAGTTTAATCCGATGCCAAAAAGTTTGCCGCGTCATCATCTGCCCGCGTTTCGACGGAAATACCACATCAGATTGTTTATTACCGAGCAACTCTTGGCGAGCAAATTTCATGTAGCCCTCCACTTCGGTAATAGCCAATTCCCCCAGCGGCACAAGACGCTCTTTGCCACCCTTGCCCACAATACGTACTAAGCCTTGGCGCAAACTCATTTGTTCCATGGTCAAGCCGACAAGTTCACTCACCCTGAGGCCAGTTGCATACAAAAGCTCTAGCATTGCCTTGTCACGGCATTCGACAGCATCATCCACATTGGGCTCAGACAGTAAACGGTCAACCTGCGACTCACTCAGAGAATCCGGCAAATGGCGCGTTAACTTAGGTGACTCGACTAAGGCCATAGGATCGGCTGAAATCTGCTTGGTCTGCACCAGATAAGTATAGAAACGCCGTAAGCTGCTGAGCAGCCGAGCGCTACTGGTACGCGCAAAATTCTGCTCAACTCTAAAGGCCAGATATGCCCTAACATCGGCCTGAGAAACCGCGAGTAACGTCACGCCTTGCTGACCTTGATAACGATCAAAATGGCGTAGATCGGTACGATAGGCCGATAGCGTGTTATCACTCAATCCCTTGCTTGACCAAAGATCATCAAGAAAAGCATCGATAAGTGGATCTGGCATATAGGTTTTAGGCACAAATACTCCATAAAAAAACGGCGTAATCAAATGATACGCCGTTGATATTAATTTAAATATGTCTAAGCCTGCATAAGCTTAACTGAGTTAAGCATAAAGACGAGAACTCGAATGCAAAGCCTAGGCTGCAGCCGTTTGACCACGGCCACGACCGAATACTAAACACAGTGCAATCGTCGCAATGGTCGGCAATAACCAAGCCATACCTTCTTCATAGAGTGGCAGCTTAGATAACACTGGAGACATAACATTCACTACATGGATAAAAACCTGTGCTAAGCCATTCATGGCTTGACCATCAGCGTCAGTCAAACTTTTCGCTGCCACTTTAAGACCATCGAAGATGCCGAAAAACAGTGCCACGCTCAGTACTGCACGATGTGCAAACTGTGGATTCGCAAAATAAGCGGTCAGGAAAGTCACAACCACAAGAGCAATAGCCACAGGATAAATCGTCATTAATACGGGAATACTAATAGCAATCAACTGACTTAGGCCCACGTTCGCAATCACAGCGCATATCAAGCTTAAAAAGATCACGAGGAAACGGTAAGACAGTTTAGGCATTAGCTCATTAAAGAACTCAGAACACGCACTCACTAGTCCAACCGCAGTGGTCAAACAAGCTAAAGTCACGACTGATGACAACAAGACTGAGCCTAGTTCCCCAAACTCGCGGGTCACGTAATTTGTTAATATTTCGCCGCCATTTTTAGTGCCGATAGCGATGTCGCCGGCGGTTGCACCTAAAAAGAACAAGGACACATACACAAAAGTTAAACCAGCGGCGGCGATAAAGGCTGCACGAATGAGATACTTAGTTTGATCGCTGGGTTGGTCAATACCCTTTTTACGCAGGATATCAATAATCAACATACCAAACATCAAGGATGCTAACGTATCCATAGTGTTATAGCCTTCCAAAATACCTTTGGTCAGCGGATGCTGTTGGTAATCCCCCACAGCTTGGCCCACTTCGGATGCAGGTAAAAACAGCACGGAGACTGCTAATCCGACCAACAAAATCAATAAAATAGGTGTTAATACTTTACCTACGCTATCGAGCAACTTACCTGGGAAAAGCGCCAGCAACATAGTGACAGCGAAGAAACCTAATGTGTATAGCAGTTGCGTCAGGTTTAATTCTAAACTGCCCAGCAAAAACGTTGCCGTGGTGTCATCGATAAATGGCTTAGCGCCAATCTCGTAAGCCACTAATCCCGTACGCGGCGCAGCAAAAGCGGGGCCGATAATAATGTAAATCGCGACGGCCAATGTCGTTGCTGCAAATACTGGCAGCATAGCCATAACCTTACCTTGAGCCTTAGCGACAGCAATCAGTCCAACTAAAGGTAAACCTACGGCGGTAATCAAAAAACCCAACATGGCGAGGGGCATATTTTCGCCCGCTAACATACCCGCGAATGGTGGAAAAATTAGGTTTCCCGCACCTAAAAAGAACGCAAAGGTCATAAAACCTAAGCCTAATGTATCTCCGATACTCATCTGATTGTCTTGCACTGGAAGCCCCATCTTGTCTTATTGTTTTTTTACAAACTTAAGTGATTATGTGTCGATTAGCCATAGCTAAAACAAAGCCCATCCGGAGTGCAAATCTATGTTTACACAATTCCGTGGTAAATATGTTCGATATCTGCCGAGTTTATAAACGATGGCGAACGTTTATGTAGCCTAACTGACGACTAATTCACCAACAAACTCGTTTACCTATCCGTTAATCTTAAAAGTGATTAAAAATGGGGGCGAAACTAATACCAGACTTAAAGCATCAATACAAGACAACAAGTCCGTTCAGGCAAAAAAAGCTAAATAATGCTAATTAACTGCTAATAAAAGGTTTCTAAGGCAATAAATTAAAGCGTTAATTAAGTGAAATCAGTATTGCCACGTAAAATAGTAAATGATTTGGCGACACAAATTCATACAGCGAGGACAGATGCGACTGTTTAAAAACATTAGCTAAAAACGAGGGCTAGAATTAGAATATTGCGCGCCCAATATTGGGCCTAAATCACTTTAGAACGGCAAAATTAACTCCCCATGGCATTCACTTTTAAACAATTTCATATCGATGACATGAATTGCGGCATGGCCGTAGGCACAGACAGCGTCGTCCTTGGGGCATGGGCACAACTGACCACCGCGAAATCAATCTTAGATATAGGCGCAGGCAGCGGCTTACTCAGTTTAATGGCCGCTCAGCGCAGTCAAGCACATATCACCAGTGTCGAATTAGACACCAATGCCGCCCATGCTTGCCAACATAACTTCCACAATAGTCCTTGGGCTAATCGACTGACCTTAGTTAATTGCAGCATCCAAGACTTTTGCCAACAAACTGAGTATCAAGGGTATTTTGAACACATAATTTGTAATCCCCCCTATTTTGAGCAAGGCACGCAAGCGATACAATCCCAGCGCGCTATGGCCCGTCACACAGATAGCTTAAGCTTTACCGCACTACTCGATGCCATTCATGTGTGCCTAGCACCACAAGGAAAAGCAAGTCTCATATTACCAATGCAGTGTATGGCCCGTTTCGACGAAATCTTAGCGCACTCTCAGCTCAATTTGATTGAAATAACCAACCTTATCAGCATTGTAGGAAAAAGCGCTAATCGAGTACTCTGCGTACTCGCCCACAAGACTCATCCACAAATGGTTCCAAAGCTCAGTGATATCACTATTCGTGAACGTTCAGGCCAATACACACAAACCATGGTGCAATTGGTTCGAGATTTTTACCTTAAATACTGATATCGAGTCCAATCCTGACACATTAAGTAAAGCTATCGAAGTTTGGCAAATTTAACGAAAGGTCCAATTTCCCACAAATTAAATGCTAATACATTGACCTAAAAGTAATTAACTTATGCCAATTACCATAAAACTTTACTGACTCAGAAGATAAACACAGGAGATCTAGATAAGTTATTTAAGTTAACCGCCATAACCTTTATAATGCTTCGCTATTATCCGTCGAGACGCTGCGCATGCAATTTGAAGATTTCCAGCTTGACCCTAGCTTATTAGAGTCGCTTAATGCCATGGGGCATCATTCACCCACTACGATTCAGCAAGAAACGATTCCTTACGCCCTAGAGCAAAGAGATATTCTTGCGCGCGCCCCGACAGGAACAGGTAAAACAGCGAGCTTTTTACTGCCATCGCTACAACATTTGATCGACTTTCCCCGTCGTTTTGCTGGACAAGCAAGGGTGCTAATCCTCACGCCAACCCGTGAGTTAGCCAGCCAAATCCACCGTTATGCGAGCCACCTAGCCACGGGCCAAGGTTTAGATATTGCTATCGTTACTGGTGGCGTTCCTTATGGACCACAGGAAGAAGCCTTAGCAGGCAACGTCGATATTCTGGTCGCGACCCCAGGCCGCCTGATGGAATATTTAGACAAAGGCAATTTCAATGCCCAAGAAGTCGATATCTTAATTATCGACGAAGCCGATCGCATGTTAGACATGGGCTTCTCTTCTGTGGTGCAAGCCATTGCTATTGAGGCCCAAGGCCGCAAACAGAACATGCTGTTCTCTGCCACCTTAGAAGGCGGCGGTGTACAACGTTTTGCCCGTGAAGTGTTAAACGACCCGATTGAAATCGATGTTGAAGCCCCTCGCAGTGAAAAAGCCAAGATCCACCAATGGATCCACTTAGCCGATGATAAAGAGCATAAATTTGCGCTGTTGTGTCATCTGCTACGCCAAGAGGATGTCAAACGGACTATCGTATTTGTGAAAACCCGCGACATCGTTTCTAGCCTAGAAGGCCAGTTACTGAAAGTCGGTATTCCCTGCGCCTTTATGCGTGGCGATATGGAACAGAAGAAACGCTTCCAAGCCTTGAGTCGCTTTACTAAAGGTGAAGTCAATGTCTTGTTGGCGACCGATGTGGCTGCACGCGGTATCGATATCGACGATATCACTCATGTGATCAACTTCGATATGCCACGTTCTGCCGACACTTATATCCACCGCATTGGCCGTACTGGCCGCGCTGGCGCAAAAGGTACCGCGATTTCACTTGCCGAAGCCCACGACATGCGTATCGTCGGTAAAATCGAGCGTTATATCGAGCAGCCGTTGAAACGCCGCGTGATCGAAGAGCTGCGTCCAAAGAATAAAGAAGCGCGCACACCGGGTAAGAAAAAAGCCAAAGTGAAAGCGAAAGAAGCTGCGAAGAAAACGAGCAAGAAAGAAGCGGCAAAGAAAGCGAGTAAAATCGCCCGTAAGAAAAAGTAACACCCGCTTAAATTCACCAAACTAAAGCCGCTATATGCGGCTTTTTTATTACCAAAATATAACTTACGTGGGTGATTTTACTAAAAATATCCTGCTATGTTTAATTATATAGAATGAAATGCGGCGGTTTTAGAGCGGTTAACCCCAATGCGTATTCATTCTTATTTCAATATATTCCAATCACCTAACTGAACCTTTCATCACTTTTCTGCTCTAATTTTCGCCCAAATATCGATGCATGATGCGCATATCTGTCGCGGCATCACTTTTAGAAACATTTAATTTACAAAAATAAATTTATTGGCGTGGCCGACTCTGCTACTTTAACCCCATTACGCGATTAGCATGGATTTAACCATTATATGATGAAGACCCTACTAAGGAGACTGTCTCCTTTTCTTATTCTGCTGCTGTTTGTCTTTGGCGCAGCCTTATTAATGCAAACGAAGGAGGCGCCAGAACAAAAACCTGAAGAGATGCCCATTCCTATCGTTGATGTCACGCAAGTGACTCAACAAACAGTATCGCTAAACTTACCTTCCTACGGCGTGGTTACCCCAAAGTATAAAACCCAACTCGTGACCGAAGTTCAAGGCAGAATGCTCACTATCTCCCCTCATTTTGTTGCAGGTGGCATAGTTATGAAAGGCGACCAATTAGCGCAAATCGAGCCCTCAGATTACGAGGCTGACTTAATGCAAGCCGAAGCGACGCTGGCCCAAGCCACCGCCGCACTGAACGAAGAAATAGCCCGTGGTGAAGTCGCTAAAATCGAATTCAAAGGCTACGACAAGGGCTTGCCCCCTGAATTAGGTCTACGTATCCCGCAACTCAAAAAAGAACAAGCTAACGTAAAATATGCACAAGCAGCACTGGCGCGCGCCCAACGTAACCTTGAGCGCACGGTTATTCGCGCGCCCTTTGATGGCATAATCAAAGTTAGAAATGTCGATTTAGGTCAATACGTTAGCTTAGGCACTAATCTAGGTGAGCTCTACGATACTCGCGTTGCCGAAATCCGCTTACCCATTTCTAATGATGATTTAGCCTATTTAGAGTCTGTCGATAATCCCGATACCCAAGTCACGCTTAGCGCCTCTTTGGCGGGCAAAGAAAATACTTGGGAAGGCAATATTATCCGCAGTGAAGGTGTTATCGATGCCGAAAATCGCATGGTGTATTTAGTCGCAGAAATCAAAGATCCCTATCTGCGCGCGAATAAAGTGCCAGGTAGCTTACCGCTTAAATACGGCAGCTTCGTCAATGCAGTTATCAAGGGCCGCACTGTCGATGGCATAGTCAAATTGCCCCGCCATGTGGTTCGTAACGACCAAGTCGCCCTAGTCAACGACAAAAATATCATTGAAATGCGCCAAGTAAATGTAGTTCGTAGTGATTTAGAAAATGTGTTCATCAAAGACAGTCTAAAAACGGGCGAACGCGTCGCTACGACCCACTTCAACAGTATGGCAAATGGGCAAATGGTCAAAATCTTAGGTGAAGCGGCATTGCCCACTGAGACACCAAAAGAAAATACTCCTGAATCGAGTCTTGCGGCCGCTGGAGTCAAATAATGGACACTCAAAAAGGGATCTTAGCTTGGTTCGCCCGCAACAGTGTGGCCGCGAACTTATTAATGTGTGTTCTGCTCATCGGCGGCCTGTTCAGCAGTATTTTGATTAATAAAGAGGTTTTTCCTTCTTTCGAACTCAATTTATTAAATATTTCAGTCGCCTATCCAGGTGCGGCGCCACAGGAAATCGAAGAAGGCATCAACATCAAGATTGAAGAAGCCATCCAAGATATCAACGGCATCAAGAAAGTGACTTCTGTGGCTAGCGAAGGCGTTGGCTCGATTACCGTTGAAGTTGAAGACGGTTACGAAGTGCAGACCATTCTCGATGAAGCCAAACTGCGGTTAGATGCAATTTCAACCTTCCCAGTGAACATCGAAAAACCGAATATCTCTCAAATCAAACCTGAGAATAACGTCATTTGGGTGTCTGTTTATGGCGATATGACACTCCACGACATGAAAGAATTGGCTAAATCGGTTCGTGACGATTTAACCCAACTCCCCGCGGTAACCCGCGCGAAAGTCACTGGGGTGCGCGATTATGAAATCGGTATTGAAGTTTCTGAGAATAAGTTACGAGAGTACGGTTTGACCTTCTCGCAGGTCGCATTAGCAGTGCAAAACTCCTCCTTAGACTTACCAGGTGGCTCTATTCGTGCTCAAGATGGCGATATCCTATTGCGCACCAAAGGCCAAGCCTACACGGGCGATGACTTTGCCAATATAGTCGTCACAACTCGCGCCGACGGTAGCCGCGTGATGCTGCCACAAGTGGCGACCATCAAAGATGATTTCGAAGAACGTTTGGAATATACCCGCTTTAACGGCAAACCCGCTGCGATTATTGAAGTTACCAGCATTGATGATCAAAACGCCTTAGACATTGCAGACCAAGTCAAACAGTACGTAGAGCAGCGCCGCGCCACACTGCCAGCGAACGCTCAACTCGATACTTGGGGTGATATGACTCATTATCTCCAGGGCCGCTTAGACATGATGATGTCAAACATGTTTTACGGTGCCTTGTTGGTATTTATCATCTTAGCCATGTTCCTCGATCTGAAGTTAGCATTTTGGGTCATGATGGGGATACCCGTGTGTTTCCTCGGCACTATGTTGGTCATGCCGCTCGAACCTTTCTCCATGACAATCAACATGTTGACCCTATTCGCCTTTATCTTAGTGCTCGGAATAGTGGTGGATGATGCCATTGTCATCGGCGAGAGTGCCTACACAGAGGTCGAACGCCACGGTCACTCGGTTGAGAACGTGATCCGCGGTGCGCAAAAAGTGGCGATGCCCGCAACCTTCGGGGTCTTAACCACAATTGCAGCCTTTATTCCCATGTTAATGGTTTCTGGCCCTATGGGGATTATCTGGAAATCCATCGGTATGGTGGTCATCCTCTGTTTAGCCTTCTCACTGGTAGAGTCTAAATTCATTCTGCCAGCGCATTTAGCGCACATGAAGTTTAAAAAACCTGGCGCACCAAAGGGATTCTTTGGCCACCTAAAAGCCAATTTTAACGACAGAGTGCAATACTTTATTCACCACAGCTATCGCAACTTCCTCGAGCGCTGTATCAAACACAGATACAACGTGGTCGCGGCCTTTATCGGTGTATTAATTCTGTCTATTGCCTTAGTCGCCAGTGGCAAAGTGCGCTGGGTATTTTTCCCAGACATTCCCTCAGACTTTATTCAAGTTGAACTTGAGATGGATGAAGGCAGCTCCGAAGGTAACACCTTAAAAGTGGTACAGAGCATAGAAGAAGCCCTGTACAAGATGAACGAAAAAATGGAGAAAGATAACGGTTATCAAGTGGTGAAGCACAGCTTTATCAATATGAGCTCCCGTACCTCTGCCTTCATTTTTGCCGAACTGACGAAAGGTGAAGACCGGGAAGTCGATGGCGTGACGATTGCTGCCGCGTGGCGTGAACAATTGCCTGAGCTTTTGTCGGTTAAAAAACTCAGCTTTAACGCGAGCACCAACGATGCTGGTGGCGATATTTCCTTCAGATTGACCTCGAGTGACCTCGATGAGCTGTCCGCAGCCTCTAAGGAGTTGAAGCAAAAACTCGCCAGCTATGAAGGCGTGTACGATATTGCCGACAACTTTTCATCGGGCAGCCATGAAATTCGCCTCAAGATACGCCCAGAAGCAGAAGCCCTTGGCCTCACGCTTTCCGATTTAGCCCGCCAAGTACGTTACGGTTTCTATGGTTATGAAGCCCAACGGATTTTGCGTAATAAAGAAGAAATCAAGGTGATGGTGCGCTACCCATTAGAACAACGTCGTACTGTGGGTTATCTTGAAAATATGCTGATCCGCACGCCAACGGGCACTTCGGTTCCCTTCTCGACCGTTGCACAAATTGAAAAAGGTGAATCCTACGCCTCAATTACCCGTGTTGACGGCAAGCGAGCGATTACCATCACGGCAAATGCCAACAAAAACATCGTTGAACCTTCAAAAGTAGTGCAAGAAATCCAAAAAGATTACCTGCCACAATTGCAGGCCAAGTACCCTAAAATCCAAACTGCACTGGACGGTGGCAGTTTGGATGAACAGAATGCCATGGTCGGTTTGATGCAAGGCTTCTTCTTTGCGCTGTTCACCATTTATGCCCTGATGGCCGTGCCACTTAAATCCTACAGTCAGCCGTTAATCATCATGTCTGTGATCCCCTTTGGGATTATCGGCGCCCTGTTTGGTCACTTAATTCAGGGACTCGCGATGAGCGTGTTAAGTCTCTGCGGCATAGTGGCATTAGCGGGAGTGGTAGTGAACGACTCCTTGATTTTGGTGGACTTTGTGAACCGTGCGCGGGAGCAAGGGCAATCGGTCAGGCAGGCGGCGGTCGATTCAGGCTGTTATCGTTTTAGGGCGATCATCCTAACGTCACTCACCACCTTCGTCGGCTTAGTACCTATTATTCTCGAGCGTAGTTTGCAGGCGCAAATAGTGATCCCTATGGCGACATCCCTCGCCTTCGGTATCCTGTTCTCGACCGTTGTGACGCTAATTTTAGTACCCCTGCTGTACATCATACTCGACGACGTTAAGCGCACTAGTAGCCGCTTCTTCCATTGGTGGTGGCAGCCTAAAAAAGACCATGAAGTGTACTTTACACCTGAACATTTAGAGCCGCCAGTTCCCACTGACTATAAAAAAGACTATCTATAAGAAGTTAACTAGAAGCAGTTAATCAATGTCTTGAAACTTAAAAAGAGAGCTTAGGCTCTCTTTTTAATCCTCTGTGCGAGTCAATAACCTCTCAATCATCTATGTCATTTTGAGTCTGCTGCGAGTGGCTTGAGCTTTCAAGTTGCGATCTAGTTGACAGTTATCGCATCAGGCTTTCGCTACACTGTGTTTAAGTCGTCAGCTATCGTTAGAATGAAACCCATCATTATGTCTGAGCATCTGCACAAGCAAAATATTGATAAACCACAAGTTGTCACCACAGAAACCCTAGCGAACGGTCACATAACAGATGAAGTTTGCACAAATGAAACCTGTGCGACTGAAACGCTTGTCTATGATATTCGTCGCAGTCGCTACCTTAATATTACGGGTCGCTGCACCCTGCGCTGCGCGTTTTGTCCAAAACATAATGGCAGTAAACAGATCCACGAATATCAACTGGCACTGTGTCACCAACCTAAGCCCGAAGAAATTATTCCACTGCTTGGCGATGTTAAAGACTTCGAAGAATATGTATTTTGTGGCTATGGCGAACCGACCTTAAATCTTCCAACCTTGCTGGCGGTGGCGAAAGAAATTAAACAAAGAGGTGGGCGAGTACGCATTAATACCGATGGTTTAGGTAATTTAGTCCATAGGCGCAATATTTTGCCGGAACTGGCCAACTGCGTTGATAGTTTATCCATTTCCCTCAATGCGGATAATGAAGCCGCCTATATGGAACATTGTCGCCCCAAACTCGCCGGTTCTTATGCCGCCGTACATGCTTTCATCGCATTAGCGCCACACTATATTGAAACGGTACAAGTTTCGGCCATCGAAGGATTAGCGGGTGTTGATATCGACATCTGTCGTGAACAAGTTGAGTCCTACGGCTGTGAATTCAAGCATCGCATATTAGGCGCCTTAGGCTAAACGGCATTCTAATACAGCCAAAATCGACTGAAATACCCAAGCAGATAACACTGTCGATTACGTGAGTGGTACATGTGTGAATCGTCTTAACTTTTACTCAAGGAATCTTGCTGAGTAACTTGGCACTGTCGTAACAATTCTTTCGTGTTAACATAGCGAAATTAACAGTTCACCCACTCATAATCGGTTCATGCTGAAGAATAACCCAAGCACGTATCCCGCTGCGCCACTGCTCTCTTTAACTCAAGGGATCTATTGGTCGCATCAACGCTTACTCGCTATTGCAAGCCAGCTTTCTATGCTGGTGATTGGCATGATTATTTTAACTCACTTAATCATTACTTTAGGTGAACGACGCCTGCAAGAAGAGTGGGCAACGCAAAGATACAGTGAACTGCAAACCATAGGCTCATTGATCGCAGATAAAGTGTCTTTTCAGCAATTTCGAACCCAAATTTTCGCCAATGGGGAACTGCTAAAACAATACTTAAGCAATCCTACCGCCAAGCAACAACTTAAATTGCAGGAAAACTGGCAAGATCTAGTAAAACATATTCCTGAGTTACTCGGCATTGCACTGTACGATCCCCAAGGTAACTATAAATTCTCAACTCCCCCTAATTTCAATAAAGATGCCTTACCACCGACCTTACTTGGAGCGAGTCGGAGCATGGGTGGCAAAGAAGTTTATACCTCACCGCTGGAATTTGTTCCGATAGACGGCATGCTTGAACCTTATATGTATCAAATGGCGTGGCTCGAGAAGCCCGATCAGAGTTCTATCGGTTATCTGGTGACATACAACTCTATGGTAAAAATGCTGGAGGCCATAAAACCAGCCTTTTCGAGCAATAAATCCCCTATGTTAGTGCTGGATACTCAGGGATTACTCTATGCTGGCGCTAGCGATCTCGCCCTCTAAGCAATATGCCAGAGACCTTAGGAGCAAGTTTAAGACAGAGCTATCCGGCCCTGTGGCGCGATATGTCCATGAGCAACTTTGGACAATTCCACGGTGAAGAAGCCACTTTTGTTTACCTTAAAATCGAACTTACAGCCCAACCTGAGACTCACAGAGAATATTTTTTACTCTCCTATGTGCGCAACTCAGACATAGCTGCTCGTTTCTCACAATGGCAAAACATTGTCATTGTGGCATCGTTAATATTAACGGTTTTAGCCGCTTGGGTTGTACTACTCAGCCACATGTATCGCTTACAACAGCGTTCACGCCAATACAGTATTGATGTTGCTAATGGCTTATTTAATAGTGACATCGGCTTTATGATGGTCAACGAAAATGCCAGAGTCATCAGCGCCAATACTAAAGCGGCACAAGCGACCTTAGTACCATTAGATGAGCTGACAGACCGAAGCCTACAGCGTACCTTATGCCTCGATGATAAAACCTACACGGAGTTAATGGAGCAGGTACATAAAACAGGTCAATGGTCTGGTGAAATCAGTTTAGACAGTATTGATGGCCCTACGTTACGCGTTCATATCCGCCAAGCACCAAGGGCGAGCCGAGGCTCACCACATCTATTAATCACCCTTGAGGACATCAGTGAGTTAATCAGCAGCAAACAAAATGCTTTTCTCAGTGAGCTTTTATGCGATAACACAGTCGCGACAGCCCTCACTGATGCTAACGGTAAACTGATTAAAATCAATCCTGTATTCGATGCGCTAATGCAACTCAATGGCGATTTAAATCAAGATTTAGCGTCATTACTCGCGAATGATTTAGGCAATCAATGGCAGAGGATCAGTGCTCAGATAGCCATGCAAGGTCAGTGGCAAGGGCAAATTCTATGCTCACCTAAGCAAGCGCATTCCAATTGTTTGCAAGCCACCTTGAAGGGTCATGTGGCCGCCGATGGTGAGATTGATTATATCGTCTGCACTTTAGAGCAAGCCGCCGAGCGTGGTCGAGGCACAGAGAAGCGTAACCTTGTGCCCCATCGCAGTACTATTCTGCTGAATTTGGCAGATTTAGAACGTTACTTTAACTCTCTGCCGCCACCAAGCCGTCTCAGCTCAAGCTTACTGTTAATGGATATCAATCCAGAGGGCATGCTAAGCCACATGAGTGATATCGACCAACTGGCAAATCGTCAGCAAGAAATAGAAGTGCAATTATTGCTTGAAATTCCAGCTAATTATCAAATTCTGCATTGGCAGCTAGGGAAGCTCATTGTGATGTTACCTGACACAGACGCCACCCATGCGCACAACTTTGCCCTCAATATGATGGAAAAACTCAATGGTAATGGCTTAGGGGAAGGTATTAGTATTGGTATTGCGGGTTATCAAGAAGGCCAGACATTAGAGCAATATTTGAATAATGCCGAAATCGCCCTAAAACGGGCGAAGCAAAATAACGATCAGAATATCGGTCAGGCCTTTACTCGTCATCAATCGTAGATTCGGGTGCATTAACGGAGTCAGGCAACTGACTCTGGGTAATTTCTATGATTGCCGAGCGGTTCATGGTGATTTTATAGCGAATATACTGCGGGGCTTCGCGCCCATCTCGCAACACTAAAATCAGGTTGACTTGATAGCGCCGCTCAACCGATTCATAACTAATTTTGCCTTCAACTTCCTTATAAATCTTCGCTTTACCCCGTTCTAAATAACGGGCAAAAGGCACTAAGCTAAAGCTCACTTGCTCTTGAATAGTCGAATATCCCGCTTGGAATTCACTCTGATTCACCTTAGTAGCGATTTTATAGTGCAGAATTTCCGCATCGACCTTATTTTGGCTATGTCTGTGCTTTAGAATGTCACTGACTTTTTCGGGTAGATCTTGCTGACGCATAAACTCAAGCCATACCAACTGCTTAGCGATAACCGCCTGACTCGTAGTATCCCGTAAAATGCGGCTCCAACGTGGTCGACCCCGCTGAATAAATCGCCACATGGCATTGCGCACATCGTCCTTAAAGATTTCCCTGAAACCATAGATCACAGCCAAAGTCAGCACTAGTGCAATAGTAAAACCACTAAAGGCGCCCTGCGCTTGAATTATCAACGCAGACACCACCAACATCACTAACGCGGTCGCCAGTCCTGTCGTAAACTTTTTAAGGCCAATCCCTAAAGGCTTTAACTCTTCTTTGAGTACCACCCCTTGTTGAATTAAACGGCGCAATAACAACATCTTATTAGAGATACGGTTAGGATCTTGCTTAGTTTGCGCTGAGTTGTACTTATGCTCATCACGATAGGCACATTCATTACGGCAGAGCGTGAGTACCCGCTCTAAAATATCGTTGAAATCACTGGTACGAGTTGCATAAGCGAGCACTTTGAGTAACTGCTGCTCACAAAACCAAGACAAGTAGTTATCAGCATTTTCAAAGTAAGATTTCCATTTGGGATCACCTGGTTCGTTACGACGAAACTTTTTCAGCAACTGGGCAATTTGTTCGCGTAATTCGTCGAGGGCAAAATAAAAATGGGTTACATCTGTGATTTGATTGAGTTCTTTAACATCGTTTTCAACCGCAACCGCAAACTGATAGGCGAAGAGATTTAGGTACAACCTGAATTCTTCAACAGTACGGCGATTTAAACTGGCAAAACGCCCCTGCACCAGAGGTAAGTGCAAGCCTTCTGAATAGTATGAGCGACGTCCAACTATTGAGCTGTAGTAGTACTCTTCTTCATTGAGCGTGCGCGAGCCTATGCCCATTTCCTTAGGTAAAAAGAAATAGAGATCAAGCTGACGATTATCGCCCTTTTCCATCTGATGGCTGAACTTAATCGACAGGGATTCTTCTTGCTTTACACGTATCTTAGACACAACACCCTTTTCATGAATCCCTCACTGGAGACTCACCACAGTAATCACAAATCAATGAGCACTAATCTTAACTGAAATAAACTCAAATTCACTGATTAAATTCGACTATTTACGATTCTGCATCCACAAATGGTATTGCTAGGCTGAAAAAGGACCACGGCATAATCTTTGGTGTCATCCATATCTAACACCTCGATACTGAGATTGTGCATTTCTGAGTCATTAAAATGTAAGCTGCTGATATAGGATAGATATTTCATATGTTCTGGCCAATTTTTTTGCTTTTCAATTTCAGATTCCGTTTTCGTTTTAACGGTAACTTTATAGGTCATGCTATTGGCCTCAATACTGTCGACTTTGCCTTGCATTAAAATATTGCCCGCACTCGTACCGTCAATATTAAAGTAACGATAATTGATCTGCGTATTGTCAGCGGCAATCAAAACATCCACGAGTAGGTAAAATTTACCGTCACTGCTAACACTCGCGCTGCCGCTAGGATTGGCACTAGAATGGCGGTCGAATAATTCAGAGCTGCAATTTAAAATCATCGTCTGATTGGTAGCCGACTGTTTGTATATCACACCGCAGGCCATAATCAATGCCGACAAGATAACAATATTAATCGTCCACTTTAGCCATTTAGCCACAGATGTTAACCTCCTGCAGCCAAGCAGCATCGATGAAGGTTTTCGGTCGAGTGAAATCACTGATTTTAATATTACGGATCACTGACTGACCGAGTTTTTCGCCTCGAAAAGTAATATTAAGCACTTGTTTATCATGGGACAAAGAAGCATAGACATCAGCCCAATCACTTTGACCGCAGGCGATTAATCCTGCACTTAAGCGCTCACCTAATTCGAAGAGTAAAGTGTTATTAGTATTGGAATCAGCAAATAAGTGTAATCGTACTTGCTGGCCAGAAGCCAAAGGTAATATTGAGGTCATAAGTGCTTGGGTTGGCTTACTGTGATCCGTATGATTCAAATAAAACACCGAAAACGCTAACATAAACCCAAATAACACTAAGGCACTCCACAAAGGCACTGTGTGCAATCTGAGGTAATTAACACCTCTAAACTCAGTCCCATTAGATGGCTGTAGTAAATAACCTTGGCCTTTCACGGTTTCAATCAAGCCCTCATATTGAGGTCCAAGAAAGCTGCGAAGCATAAAGACAGCACGGGCCACAGAGGTATCAGTTAGCGGCGGATGTTTTCCATCCCCCGTCTTCAGCATGTGCTTAGAAACCAACTTACCTTGATGCTCAACAAGCAAATTAAGTACTTGTAACTCGGCTCGAGGAAGATGCCAAGATTCATCGCGAGACAACTCAATCAGTATGCCTCGTTCCCGATCAAACCTGCAGTCTCCCAATTGCATCAACATCCACTCAACTCCATAAAAACATAAAGTTAAGTCTATGCAAACTAACTAATGATTAATGTGATCTTGCTAACCCAAGTCAGCAAATAGTTAATTTTCGTGAAATTAACCCCAAGTTCAGCGCTATTAGGCAAAAACATGCGTTAACTCACAGGAATAAATGCCATTTAGCACATGGGAAATTCGGCATAAATTTACATAAATACAACAAATGTCGGGACAATGAGCACCTTGCAATCTATTTAGCTAATTAAAATGCAGAATTTAAGTCGGTTAATTCTATTGTGGTGACGCTATTTACCGCTCATGTAAAAGGCAAATATCCTCCGGCGTAAATCACAATATTTATCTCAAGCATGCTTAGAATTTACGCCATCAATTTATCTTTAGCATTTGATAAATAGAAGTAATCCTACATAGAGGAAATACATAATGAGCATAAATAGACGTCAAGCATTAACTCGTATTATTGGTATTAGCACCGCTGCGGCAGGTGCAACACTCATGGGAACATCGGTTCTCGCGGCAACGAATGCCGATGGTCAATATCAATTAGCGATAGGAGAGAAACTTAAATACGTTCCACTTGATGCAATGGCAACAGCAAAACTGGCCTATGAAACGGGTGGTGGTTGTATGCACCAAGTTTTTCATGCCGTTGTGACTATGCTAGCCCAATCTAATAGTGCCGATGCAGACAAGTTCAAAACAATTCCAACGGCATTAGCCGCCTATGGTTTTGCAGGGGTAACGGGTCAAGGCACGCTCTGCGGTAATCTTAATGCGATAGGCATGTTAGTGAATATTTTAGATGACATTAATGGTCACAATAACGCCGTGATAGCTAATACCTTCCGCTACTACGAAAATACAACGCTCCCTTTATCTTCACCTGAATTTGTTACTGGTATTGGCTCGACAGCAGAAAAAACGGCTCTTGTGGGCAGTTCATCAAAAGCCAAGAGCGTGTTATGTCACTCATCTATCAGTAACTGGTCAAAGGCTTCTGGCTTACCATTCGCGAAAAAAGGTGAACGCTGCTACCGCTTATCCGCGTCTATGGCTTATTACCTAGTAGATGTATTGAATCGTGCCTATCAAGGGGAGAATATCGGCGCCCTTGTTGGTAGTAAGCCAACACCAGATGCGCAAGATTGCCAAACTTGTCACGGTAGCACTAGCACACTAGGCTCAGCGGCAAGTGTAAAAACAGACATGGAATGCACCACTTGCCATACAGGGCATTTCAATTAAGGAGACTGTGATGAAATACCCATTACTCACATTGACCCTCGCGACATTAATGCTCGTAGGATGTGGCAGTGACAGCAATAACACTGAGCCTGAAACGCCGCAGCCACCTCCCGTCGAAAATGCAGTAAACATTGATGAAGCAACGCAAATAAATCTCAAGCTTGAGCAATTTGACTCGAGTACAGGGACAATTCAATTTTCACTGACGGATGCGCAACAAGAAGCGATCACTGCGGCGAAAACCTATGATATTTACTATTTTGGGTTCCCCGACAAAGCCAAGGAATCCTCGAATCCGAAGGCATGGAAACACTGGCATGTTACCCAAAATTATCGTTGCCAAAGTCTTGGAGAATGCAGCGGTAAATTAACCGAAGTCACAAGCGGTCAATATCAATTTGAGATAGCTGGCTTAGATTGGGCTCAGCAGGATCCAAGTGGTTCAGTGGCACAAATTAAAGTCGCGATTCAGATCTACGGTGCAAAAGCCAATAACGAGCTGGATTTAATCCAAGTGCTACCGCAATAATCCTTCCAATGACATATCCAAACAAATAGAGGCATCCATCGGATGCCTCTATTTTATTCATTGATATCTAGACGTTATGCGATTGAATTTTGTTAGCTCGATGTTGTTCGCTAAATAATTCGCGATATTATCCGCTACAAAACGACTCGCAAACGTCAATACAGCCCAAATGATGAATGCTCAGTACTTTTATTTAGAACATCGCGGCATTGAGCCACATATGTACTAAAATGCTCGCGATATAACCCAGCGCAATGACAGGTGTCCAACGCAAATGGGCACCAAAGGTGTAAATCCCCCTAGCTTGTCCCATTAACGCGACCCCTGCAGCACTGCCAATTGACAATAAACTGCCCCCAACTCCTGCGGTTAACGTTACCAGTAACCATTGGCCTAAGGCCATCTCAGGGTTCATCGTCAACACAGCAAACATCACCGGAATATTATCAACAACCGAAGACAACAGACCGATAGCCACGTTGGCATAGGTCGTATCCCAATTGGAATACAAAGCCTCAGATACTAAGCTCAAGTACCCCATAAAGCCAAGGCCACCCACACATAGCACTACACCATAAAAGAACAACAGGGTATCCCATTCAGCGCGGGAGATCCTGCTAAACACATCGAAGGGCACCACACTACCAAGCTGCTGAAGACGCTGCTCGTCCTGACGCAATTCAGCCTTTGCACGTTCGCGGGCAACGGAACGATTGAAGGTTTTACGCAGATAAAAACCAAAGAATTGTAAGAAACCTAATCCCGTCATCATACCCAATACAGGCGGCATACCTAAGAAGGAATGAGCACACACTGCCGTAGCGATTGTGAGTAAAAACAACGCAACAATTCGCTTAGCACCCGGCTTAGTATAAACATGCTCTTTTTCTGGCTCTGGCACAAAATGTGGAATAAACACACTCATAATGGCAGCGGGTAATGCAAAGTTCACTAAAGCAGGAATAAACAGATGGAAGAAATCGCTAAAGTGCACTAATCCTTTTTGCCACACCATTAAGGTCGTGATATCACCAAACGGACTAAACGCACCACCCGCATTAGCCGCAACAACAATGTTGATACAGGCTAGGGTGATAAACTTGCGTTGCCCTGCCCCCACCTTCATCACCACGGCACACATCAATAGCGCAGTCGTTAAATTATCTGCCACGGGTGAGATAAAGAACGCCATAAACCCTGTCAACCAAAATACGGTTCTTAGACTAAAACCACGGCCGACAAGCCAACCACGAATGGCATCAAACAAATTTCGCTCTTCCATAGCATTGATATAAGTCATCGCCACGAGTAAGAAGAGTAGAAGCTCAGCATATTCAAGCAAGTTATGTTTGAATGCCGCTTCCGACACTTCAGACATACCATTTTGTACATACACAAAACCTATCATGCCCCAGATAATCCCTGCCGCGACCAGCACAGGTTTCGACTTGCGTAAATGTAACGACTCCTCAGCCATCACCATTATGTATGCAAGTACAAACACAAAGACGGCAACATAACCCACACTCGAGGCGGTTAAATTAAGCCGTTCTATCCCTTCTGTCATAGCCCATGCTGCAGGTGAGAATCCGCTCAATATTGCAACGCAGAATAGACTCCAGAACGCCATTCCACTGCCTTTAAACAACCGCTGTAATTTCATTAAAGTTCATCTCTACGTAGGAAATTAGTCGAAAATTACCATAGCTTCGGCATAGTAAATGTTGATAAAACGCAACTTTCTATGCATTACCCTATAACCAAAGGCATTTAAAACATTAATTTTTGTATAACTACAGCGATAACTAATAAAGAAACATTTAACTTAGTCTAAAAAGAGCCAATAAAAAAGCACCTCAAAGGTGCTTTTTAGTTTCTAAATCAGTGTCACAGCATTAGAAGGAATATAACAAGGTCATATTGGTTTCTGTATCTGTACTTTTCTTATTATCCAACGGCTCGCTGTTATAGCGCACAATAATGGCAAACTTCATTGCTAATGCACCGATAATATTCGCCGTTAACGAAGTTTCAGAGCGGGCATCGAGCTTATCACCGTAATCTGCAACGAAACGTTGTTGGAATTTAGAGGTGTCAGTGATTTCGCTTTCAAAGTTGATCACGCCGTGAGCGACGACGCTGTCATTGGTGTCATGGCCTTCGATAAGTGCTTGCTCTGTATCAAGACGCTGATAGATATAACCTGGACCGACTTCAACATCTAAAAAGGTCTTACTAGTATCATAGAATCTATAACCATAACCCGCTGCGCCAGATAGCGTGTAATCATAACCTGTGAACGGATCAACTTCATAATTACCGTTAGCAAACAAGTAGCTACGATCTGTCATCTTGTAGTTACCTTGTGCGCCCGCTAAATAGCGTTTCGCGGTAACAGAACCTGTATCCTCTTTATATAAACCTTCGAGTAAGTACTGATTCTCCCAATCGCCAAGCTCATGCTTAAGATTTAAACGCCCTTTGAATGATGAGGTTTCAGTGTTACCTGTGGTTAAGGTTGCACCAAGCTCAGCTTCACCTGCGAATGTCTCATCGCCTTTTACAAAATCGGCCCCAGCTGTCGCCATAAAAGGTGCAGTCATTAATAGTGCTGCGGTCAGTACTTTCTTCATGTTTATCCGTTCCTGTTCCGTTAAATCCAATCCCTATAAATATCTGTTCGTCCCAGCGATGCTGAATAAGCACATATTAATAAGGGTTAGTATTTTCCCCTGAAAATCTGCGCGATATTAACATTTACGATTAAAAAATGAAAATTGCAGCTATTTTAAGTATAAAAAAACCCGCTTTAGCGGGTTTTTATCTCAGCGATAACGCTTACATATTGATCTTAGGATCTAACGCGCCAGACTGATACGCTTTATACATTGCTTGTAAAGACAATGGCTTAATCTTTGATGCTTGACCTGCACAGCCGAAAGCTTCATAGCGAACCGTACAGATATCGGCCATGGCTTCCATTGATGCTTTCAGGAATTTACGTGGATCAAATTCACTTGGGTGTTCAGCTAAGAATTTACGAACGGCACCCGTTGATGCTAAACGTAAGTCGGTATCAATGTTGACTTTACGTACACCGTGTTTGATACCTTCTACGATTTCTTCTAATGGTACACCGTAGGTTTCTGGGATCTGACCACCATATTGGTTGATGATCTTTAGCCACTCTTGTGGCACAGAAGATGAACCGTGCATCACTAAGTGAGTGTTAGGAATACGCGCATGAATTTCTTTGATGCGGTCGATACGCAGTACATCGCCTGTCGGTTTACGACTGAACTTATATGCACCATGGCTAGTACCGATAGCAATCGCGAGTGCATCAACATGGGTATCGGCAACGAAACGCGCCGCTTCTTCAGGGCTAGTCAACATTTGATCGTGACTTAAAATACCTGATGCACCAACACCATCTTCTTCGCCAGCTTGGCCAGTTTCTAAGCTGCCTAAACAGCCGATTTCACCTTCAACTGACACACCACACGCATGGGCAAATGCCACTGTACGACGGGTAACATCAACGTTGTACTCGTACGATGCAGGCGTTTTGCCGTCAGCCATCAAAGAGCCGTCCATCATGACGGATGACATGCCTAATTGGATAGAACGCTGACAAATATCAGGATCGGTACCGTGGTCTTGGTGAATACACACTGGAATATCTGGGTACTGCTCAAGAGCCGCTGCCATCAAATATTTTAAGAACTGTGGGCGAGCGTATTTACGCGCGCCAGCAGAAGCTTGCACTATCACTGGGCTGTCTGTTGCTTCAGCGGCCTGCATGATGGCACGCATCTGCTCTAAGTTGTTAACGTTAAACGCAGGCACACCGTATCCATGTTCTGCTGCGTGATCAAGTAGTTGTCGTAGGGAAATTAACGCCATTTTTTAACTCCAATAATAGGGTGATATCTATCACCGAGGTCGCTATCGTTTGGATGGATTTTTATACCCGCATTCAACTCTGTACCTTAAATAAACAACTTAAATTAAGTACCTTAGATGAATACGGGCGGTTTTTTATAATTTTTTACTTTTATCAAAGCTTTGATGTTATCAGAGCTTATCGCGGCGTCTTATGCGCCGCGTTTTTTAAAACTTAATGATTAAGCGCCGCGTTTTTCTAACATAGCAACAGCTGGTAATTCTTTACCTTCGAGGAACTCGAGGAAAGCACCGCCGCCAGTCGAAATGTAAGACACTTTATCGGCAATACCGTACTTATCAACCGCAGCCAAAGTGTCACCACCGCCTGCGATAGAGAACGCTTTTGAATCAGCAATCGCTTGGGCGATACGCTTAGTACCTTCACCGAATTGGTCGAATTCGAACACGCCCACAGGGCCGTTCCATACGATAGTGCCTGCAGATTCGATGATTTTAGCCAGTGCTTCAGCGCTATCTGGACCAATATCGAAAATCATTTCGCCATCAGCGACTTCGCTAACCGATTTTAACGTCGCTGTCGCAGTTGGGCTAAACTCGCCCGCAACGACCACATCAGTCGGCACAGGAATATCGGCGCCACGGGTCTTAGCATTGGCCACTAAACGTTTAGCTTCGTCGATCAAATCCGCTTCATACAGTGATTTACCAACATTGTAGCCCGCCGCAGCGATGAAAGTATTGGCAATACCGCCGCCAACCACTAACTGATCGACTATGCCTGAAAGACTTTCTAGCACGGTCAGCTTAGTCGACACTTTAGAGCCACCGACAATCGCCACCATTGGACGCGCAGGGTTATCTAATGCCTTGCCTAAGGCATCTAATTCTTGTGCCAGTAATGGACCGGCACAGGCGATTGGGGCAAACATGCCCACGCCATGGGTCGATGCTTGGGCACGATGTGCTGTACCGAAGGCGTCCATCACATAGACATCACACAGCGCAGCCATTTTTTTCGATAAGGCTTCGTTGTTCTTACCTTCACCCACGTTGAAACGCACGTTTTCGAACACAACCACTTCACCCACGGCAACGTCAACGCCATCTAAATAGTCGGTCGCTAAACGCACAGGACAAGACAGGGCTTTTGCCAAATAATCGACCACAGGTTGCATAGAATATTCAGCATTGTATTCGCCTTCGGTCGGACGACCTAAATGCGACATCACCATCACAGCCGCACCTTTTTCAAGGGCCAACTCGATAGTCGGTAGAGAGGCGCGTAGACGTGCGTCACTGGTGACGACGCCATTGCTGACAGGGACATTGAGATCTTCGCGGATAAGCACGCGCTTACCTTGTAGATCCAGATCTGACATATTGATAATTGCCATGGTAACGCTTCCTTTTATAATCAAAAAACAAACTTTTTCACACATAGCCGGTATGAATTGACTGCCGCTCGGCGCTCGACATCCCGTCGAATTGGCATAAATTCAGTGACCCACAAGTGAATAATCTACTTTTATCAGCCTCGCTTGGCCGCAATCATCGCCAAACTCGTATCTAACATACGATTGGCAAAACCCCACTCGTTATCGCACCACAGGAGTAACTTCACCAACTGACCGGCGCTCACGCGGGTCTGGGTACCATCGACAATACTGGAGCGCGGATCATGGTTGAAATCACATGAGACTAAGGGCTCATCAGTATAGCCTAAGATGCCGTTAAATCGCCCATTGGCGGCTGATTCCAGCACCTGATTGACTGTAGCAATATCGACGGTTTTCTCTAAGGTCACGGACAAATCGATGGCGGTCACGTTGATGGTGGGCACGCGCACCGAAATCGCCTCAAACTTATTTTTCATGTGCGGCAAGATCCGCTCAATACCGCGGGCAAGCTTAGTGTCGACAGGGATAATCGATTGACCAGCAGCGCGGGTTCGACGCAAATCATCATGGTAAGCATCAATCACTTGCTGATCGTTCATCGCCGAATGGATAGTGGTAATGGCACCGCTTTTAACGCCAAAGTGGCGATCGAGCACATCGATCACTGGCACGATACAGTTTGTGGTGCAAGAAGCGTTGGACACCACAGTGTGTTCGGCGCGGAGTAAATCGTGGTTTACACCATAGACAATCGTGCCATCGACATCAGCTGAGGATGGATGACTTATCAGCACTTGTTTAGCGCCGGCGTGAATATGGGCTTCGCAGCTTTGACGATCGACTAATACGCCTGTGGCTTCATAGACAATGTCGATGTCCATCTCGTGCCAAGGGAGTTTTGCCGGATCGGGCTCGTGGAGGATTTTTATCGCATCGTCGCCAATCAGCATATGATCATCAACAAGCTTCACTTTATGCGCAAACCGACCGTGGGTGGTGTCGTACTGGGTCAGATGAATAATGGCTTCAGGTTTAGCTAATTCATTAATCGCGACAATCTGCATTTGCTGCCGTTTTCCAGACTCATATAAAGCTCGGAGAATAGAGCGGCCGATACGGCCATAACCATTGATAGCGACTCGGATCATTGAGGTCTCAATTTCCTCTTAATACAAAAACGGCCTGCAAACGATTGCAGGCCGCATTATACAGATTAACACTTAAAAAGTTTAACCTTTTGTATTGAATCTAATCCCTTGAGCGATTAGCCCAATGATTTTGCAGCATTCAGCACATTTTCAACGGTGAAACCGAAGTGATTCAATAGCACGTTACCCGGCGCAGACTCACCAAATGTGGTCATGCCCACAACTGTGCCTTCAAACCCGACGTACTTGTACCAGAAATCGGTATGCGCCGCTTCAATAGCCACACGTTTAGTCACTGCACGTGGTAATACAGATTCTTTATACGCGGCATCTTGCTTATCGAACTCAGTTGTCGATGGCATAGAGACGACGCGAACGTGTTTACCTTGCTCAGTCAGTGCAGCGGCTGCATCCATTGCCAATTGTACTTCGCTACCAGTTGCGATCAGGATCAGTTCTGGTGTACCCGCACAGTCTTGCAGTACATAAGCACCTTTAGCCACGTTGGCTAATTGCTCAGCGGTACGCGCTTGAGCTTTCAGGTTTTGACGGCTGAAGATCAGTGACGTAGGTGCATTACGGCGCTCAATCGCAGCTTTCCAAGAAACTGCCGTTTCTGCCGCATCACATGGACGCCATACGGCCATATTTGGCGTCATACGCAGGTTAGCTAATTGCTCAACTGGTTGATGCGTTGGGCCATCTTCACCTTGACCGATAGAGTCATGGGTATAAACGAAGATGTTTTGAATACCCATCAGCGCCGACATACGGACTGCGTTACGAGCATATTCCATGAACATCATGAACGTTGCGCCGTAGTTGATGAAACCACCATGCAGCGAAGCACCGTTCATAATGCCGCTCATGCCGAATTCACGCACGCCGTAGTAAATGTAGTTACCAGCTGGATCGTCTTGAATACCTTTAGAACCTGACCACAGTGTCAAGTTAGAACCCGCTAAGTCAGCAGAGCCGCCTAACAGTTCAGGTAACATAGCGCCAAATGCACCGATAGCATTTTGTGAGGCTTTACGGCTCGCAATGCCTTCGGCTTTGTCCTGTGATGCTTGCACGAATGCCTGCGCTTTTTCTTCGAAATCGGCCGGTAATTCACCTTTCAGAACGCGACGCTCATATTCAGCAGCCAGTTCTGGGTGAGCAGCGCGATATGCTGCAAACTTCTCGTTCCACGCTGCTTCACGGGCAGCACCGGCTTCTTTGGCATCCCAACCGGCATAAACGTCAGCAGGGATTTCAAATGGTGCATGTGGCCAGCCAAGGAATTCACGGGCGGCTGCGATTTCTGCATCGCCTAGTGGCGCGCCGTGACAATCGTGGCTGCCAGATTTGTTGGGTGAACCAAAACCGATAATGGTTTTGCAGCAAATCATTGTTGGTTTATCGGTAACGGCTTTAGCCGCTTCGATAGCAGCACGGATTGCCGCGCTATCGTGACCGTCAACACCGGCAATCACATGCCAGCCGTAAGCTTCAAAACGTTTTGGTGTATCATCGGTAAACCAGCCTTCAACATGGCCATCGATAGAAATACCGTTGTCATCCCAAAATGCGACCAGTTTACCTAAACCTAAAGTACCGGCTAATGAACAGGCTTCGTGGGAGATACCTTCCATCAAACAGCCATCGCCGAGGAAGCAGTAAGTATAGTGATCAACGATATCGTGACCATCACGGTTAAACTGTGCCGCTAAGGTTTTCTCAGCAATCGCCATACCGACAGCGTTGCTGATGCCCGCACCGAGTGGACCCGTTGTGGTTTCAACACCTGGGGTGTAACCGTATTCTGGGTGACCCGGTGTTTTAGAATGCAATTGACGGAACTGTTTTAGCTCTTCAATTGGTAATTCATAACCAGTCAGGTGAAGTAAAGAGTAGATCAGCATTGAACCGTGACCGTTAGAGAGGATAAAACGATCTCTATCTACCCATTTCGGATTGTTCGGGTTGTGCTTAAGGAAATCATTCCACAGCACTTCAGCAATATCTGCCATACCCATTGGGGCGCCGGGATGGCCTGAATTTGCTTTTTGAACTGCATCCATACTTAACGCACGGATTGCGTTTGCGAGTACTTTACGGGAAGACATGCTCTCTCCTGCTTGTTTGTGGGGTCTAGCGGGCAATTTGGATGCATATTTTCCCCTACATGCCAGTGTGACGCAAACTAAAATTGCCATTCACTCAGCAAAAGATGGCCGAATATGTACCCAAACAACCTGAAGATGCAGGATTCAGGTAGCTTGAGTATATAAGTCGCAGAAACAACCCTGTCACTTTGCTGGCGTTTACTTGAGAGGACATAGCAAGGATCACTTGTAATGGAGAAATAAATTTCTCAAAAACATAGCAAACTTAATACTATGAAATATAAGAAAAATAACCTATTTATGACTGAGCGTAGTCGTTTTCAGGTCACAATCTGAGAGGATTTTTTATTATCGGGGGTGATCGGCAATCGGATTTAAACTAAAATAGCCGTCTAGATGTAGATGCTTCTACACGTTTGAATGCTAACGACGAGATTTTCCTACTATGGCAAAGCACTTGTTTACTTCTGAGTCGGTCTCAGAAGGTCATCCCGATAAGATTGCAGATCAGATTTCTGATGCTGTGCTAGATGCAATTCTGGCTCAAGATCCAAAAGCACGCGTAGCGTGTGAAACTTATGTCAAAACCGGCATGGTATTGGTGGGTGGTGAAGTCACTACCTCTGCTTGGGTTGATATTGAAGAAATCACCCGTAAAACGGTGCGTGAAATTGGTTATACCCATTCAGATATGGGGTTTGATGCAGACTCGTGCGCAGTATTAAACGCCATTGGTAAGCAATCACCCGACATTAATCAAGGTGTAGACCGCGCAGACCCTGCAGAGCAAGGTGCTGGCGATCAAGGGTTAATGTTTGGCTATGCCAACAACGAAACCGACATTCTGATGCCTGCACCTATCACCTATGCCCACGCATTAGTGAAACGTCAGTCTGAAGTCCGTAAAAATGGCACGCTACCTTGGTTACGCCCAGATGCGAAAAGCCAAGTCACTTTTGCCTATGATGATGGCAAAATTGTCGGTATCGATGCAGTTGTGTTATCGACTCAACACAGAGATGACGTTTCACAAGCCGACTTAATTGAAGGCGTGATGGAAACCATCATTAAGCCAGTATTACCGGCTCAATGGTTAAACAAAGATACTAAGTTCTTTATCAACCCAACTGGCCGTTTTGTTATCGGTGGTCCAGTAGGCGATTGCGGCTTAACGGGTCGTAAGATCATCGTTGACACCTACGGCGGCATGGCCCGTCATGGTGGTGGCGCATTCTCTGGTAAAGATCCATCAAAAGTGGATCGTAGCGCGGCATATGCTGCCCGTTATGTGGCAAAAAACATAGTTGCAGCAGGTCTTGCTGATCGCTGTGAAATCCAAGTGTCTTACGCTATTGGTGTGGCAGAGCCGACTTCTATCAGCATCGAGACCTTCGGTACCGGTAAGGTGTCTGAAGAAGTGCTGATCAAGTTAGTGCGTCAACACTTTGAACTGCGCCCATACGGTTTAACGGCCATGCTAGATTTAGCACGTCCAATTTATCAAGCGACCGCCGCTTATGGCCACTTTGGTCGCAGCGAATTCCCATGGGAAGCGACTGATAAAGCCGAAATATTGCGCGCTGACGCGGGTCTATAGTCTTAATTCATTTCAATTTTTACACTTAAGACCCATAAAAAAACCGCTATCCAGCGGTTTTTTTATGTCTGACATTTAGTTAGATTAATAGTGCTAAGACAAATATGGCAAGATAAAAAGCAGCATATACACAGACCATTAGAGTGCACTGATCCCATGACCGATAACGCCATCTTATTACAGCAACTTCAATCTTGTGCATGGGCAGCCAACGTAGGTCTGCCAGAGGAAACAGCAAAGACATACGGTACATTAGAGGAGATCGCCGCTTTTCTTGAATCCGATCCTGAAGCCTTTTTTGAAACACCTTACGAAATCCACTATGAAAGCCTGTGTGTAACAGACCATGACTTGGCAAATTCGTTAAAAACAAAGGCAGTAGTAAATGATGTGCATGCTTGGATTTCTGACAGCGAAGTCGATGAAATTTCTAAGTCAGCTTACCTCTCCACTTGGAAAATTATTCCCGTTGCAGAAATATGCGCGCTGACATCCGATGACGCTAATACGCTCGCAACACTGCTCCTAGCTGACGTTAAACTTTCAGCCTTTACGAGTGAACGCCTATCTTGGTATCTCTGTGGAAGAATACCCTTTGGTTATATTGGTACTTATCCAAACGGACAATGGCTGATTCTGTAGGCTTATACGCTAGCACCTTTAATTTTTCTGACTTCATCTAGGGTCTATTGAGCTTTCGAGAATGATTTTTAGAGAGCATGCCAAGATTGATACTAACCAATGCACGCAGGGAAACGCTATTTCATTTAATGAACAGCACAGGCCGTGTTTATGATAAACCTGAACTATAGACAAATATTCGAAGGCATTCTTTACCACCTTCTAACAGGTATCCCTTGGCAAGATTTACCCAAAGAGTTGAGCCATTGGAGTACGGTCTTTAGACGGTTTTATTTATGGTCTAAAAAGACATTCAGGCCTATTTATTCAAAGCTTTAGCGAAAATGGCCGACACGGAATGGGTCTTTATTGATGGCTCGATAGTGCGGACTCACCAGCACAGTGCAGGTGCACTGAGTAATGAGTAATGAGTAATGAGTAATGAGTAATGAGAGTTACCCTATTGTTTAATTGATAGTGGATACCTTTATCAAACGGGTAACTCTCAGTTTTATCTATCGCCCATGAATATCAAATAATGACTAATGCACAGAGTATTAGTTTAGAAACGTACATTCATACCAACCCAGAAGTTACGGGCCTTATCTTTGTTATTAAAATCATCAACGTAAGATGCTGTGTATCCGTTTTGGCCATTATCGTCAGAGACACAAGTGGTGCTAGTGTCACTACATTCGGTGAAGACAATATCGTATGAAGTAAAATCTTTATCAAACAAGTTATTTACTCGCATGTTGAAGGTGACAAACTCACTCGCCTGATAAGAACCACCAAGATGGAACACGTTATAACCTTTATAGTAGAGTGCAGCATCATTAATGATATCCCAAGAGCGATAACGTTTAGCACGGTATTCTGAGGTCAAGAATACGTTAAATGAGTCGGTCAACTCCCATTTTAATGTCGCGTTTGCCATATGCTTGGCACTGTTCCCGAGTGGACGGCCTTGCTCTGCACCGCTTTTCTGCTCGCTATCTGTGTAGGTATAATTAGCATTTAACGTTAAGGCATCTAGAATTTCCCAACGTCCCGCGAGCTCAGCACCTTGAATAGTAACTTTATCTATGTTGACTGTTTTGCTACTGACTGCATAACCTAAATCAGCATATTCACCCGCATCGGAACATTCTATGCTCGTACCTTTACCACAGGGTTGTGAAGCAATCTTATCGTCAAAGTCATTTTTAAAGATAGTGACGTTAAAATTATGGCCATCTGGATGGGACCAATACAGGGCGACTTCGCTGGACACACTGGTTTCAGCTTCGAGATCTGGGTTACCAAATTGCGGTGAGGTTCCTTGGCCACCAAAGCCAACGACACCATCATACAATTGTGTGGTTTTAGGTGTTTTAAAACCTGTGCTCACCCCACCCTTTACAGTCCACTCATTATTAATGGTGTAAACGCCGTATAGACGTGGGCTGAGTTGGTTGCCAAATATTTCATGATCATCATGACGTAAACCCGCAGTAACAGATAAATCAGAAGTCATGCTCCATGTATCTTCAGCAAAAACAGACCACATATTGTGTTCTTGTACTGCGCCCGGCGTACCTTCTTCCATACCAAATACACCGTCTTTCAACTCACCACGAATCACCTGCGCCCCCGTCACTGCGACATGATTTCCTGCAGCTTCAAATGGAATATCGAGTTTCATATCAAGCGTATATTGATTACTTGCCATTTCGCGTTTAGGTCTAGGCAGGAAAGTGGATTCAGCAATCGCTTTACGTTCGGCTTCAGTCATGCCGGTGTAATCCCCTTTACCATCAATCATCTGCAGTAGTAATACTCGTTCAGCAGTGGTAAATGGCAGTGTGCGGCCATTATTTTGTGTGCCTACATAGGATAGTGACACAAAGCTTGTACCAAAATCCCAAGCACCTTCATGGGTTAACGCCCAAGCATCACGGGTAAATTTTTGAGTCTCGCTGTAACCCGCTCGCGGATTTGATCGTCTTGCCCATTCACCACCGCTGGCTAGACAAGCAGCCTCACGGGAACCTACGCCGCCTTTACAGAAGTTACTGGCAATCCAGAGACTATCGATATTATCAACAGTACCAAGCGGATACTCGCGTTCACCGTTATCATTGATCAGTGGCGTATTATCATAATCTTGAGATGAGGAATCTAAATCAAACCAAATTTTGTGATGTTCATTTAGCGTCCAACTTAAACTCCCACCTAACATATGATTTTCGTTATCGACGGTTTTACCGCCACCACCAAAACCGAGTGAACGAGTGCGTACTTCTCCATTGGGATAATCTACTGGTGCATACTCTGGTGTAGACCCCATTCGATCATAAATACTGCCATGAATAGATAACCCAAGAACGCCTTTAATGAGGGGACCCATCACGCTGAAATCGGTAGTGATATCTTCGCCATAGGCATCATTGGTTTGATGAGTTCGGCTGTGAGTGATAGATCCAGACCATTCGTCGCCCACTTTTTTAGTGATGATGTTCACCACACCACCTAGAGCATCTGCACCGTATAACGTTGATGCTGGCCCACGAATAACTTCAATTCGATCAATAGCATCAAGTGGTGGTACATGACCAAATTGATTGCCACCAAAACTGTTTGGATAAATATCACCATGGTTATTCTGACGCTTACCATCGACAAGGATTAAGGTATAGTCAGATCCCATACCGCGTAGACTGATGGTACCTTGCCCTGTTTTATCACGGGTTTCACCAATATCAACCCCTTCCAAGTCACGCACTGCATCTAGGAGAGTGGTATAAGGTTTTATCATCAAATCTTCTTGGGTGATAACAGAAATACTGGCAGGTGCATCAACCAATTTCTGTTCATATCCAGAGGCAGTAACAACCATAACTTCCATTTTTCTGTCGGGAGCCTCTTCGGCTTGGACAAAATTACCCGCAAATACAGCGGTAATGGCAACTGCCAAGCAAGTTTGACGAAATAACATAAACCTCTCCTGTTTAGTAAACTTAGTTTACAAATGTAACCTACAAATGATTTCGCGAATGAAAATGATTAACATTAGTGAGATCAATCAAAAGTTGAATACAACAGAAATAACATTTACGTTTAGTGAAATTGATCGTAATTTGCTTACATTCATCGCTTGAATGAACTACACGACAAAGGGGGGCTAAACCCCTCCATTCACCGCAAAAAAGATATTTAATCGATTGAAAAATATGAATTTAAAAGAAGTAAACACTTTGTCTAAAAGCTTTATTTAAGCCGTTTTATCTTAACCACCCATCGCATTATCTGAGCCATCGCGTTATCTGAACCATAGTTACATTTTATGCCTTACTATTTCGAACAGGGCTTAATTGCAGGTTTCCAATACAAGGGGATAACGATGCCACGGACAAGAAGATGCAGATAAAGTGAGAAGATATGCCGATGTACTACGAGTCTAGCCAAGTGGTAAAAAGAGCCTATTGGTGCTGAAAGGGTCGCTTGGAGAAAAACTTAATTTCATTATTTATCCAGCAATCTTACGGCGCTAAAATTGGGCAGTATTGATGAACATCATTTGATGATCGTCTATACCGAAGAGAATTCTTCATCCCATTTCAGAGTGGTATCAGCACTGAAAAATGTTATAGGCTAAGTATCATCTGTTTATATTACGAAATATGGCCATTTGTATAGATAACACTGGCCCCGAATTTTCATCAACCGATGTAAAATCTTAATAAATACCTTTTACGTTTATAAAGTAATCACATTCCAGAAAGAGTTTTTGACATGAACTTTGAAGTTATGAGTGAAGAAAATACCGCGATTGTGGATGAGCTGGTAGACGGCGTTCGGCAATATAATGCTGGGCTCTTAGGACCAGAGAAATCAGTACCTTTGACTGTCATTGCACGTGATGAAGCTGGCAAGTTGATTGGTGGTGTGGGTGGTCGAACTATCTATAAAAACTTCTTAATCAATGTCGTCTGGGTTGATGAGCAAACCAGAGGCGCAGGGCTTGGGCGTAAACTGATGGCACTTGCAGAAGCAGAGGCGAAACAACGCGGTTGCCTAGTAGCCCAAGTGGATACCTTATCGATTCAAGCCCCAGTATTCTATGAGAAACAAGGTTTTGAGATCATAGGCATAGTCACCACAACCCCTGAGCGCTACTTTCTAATGAAGAAATATTAATCAAAAAACGATTGAGATACAGGCTGAATAAGCGCACTTAACAATGATCGAAATGGGCATTTTGCATGCAGAGTAGACCGATCTGCTCTTGGGATAAAATAGCGCACTCTAGCGCCTTTTTCGTATTCGTGCGGCTGACTTGCGCATCGCTCAGTTGCGTTATCGTCGCAGAATAGGCATTGATTCGGCCACAATCGAGCCAAATATCTCCCACTTGTACCCAATAATGTTGCAATGCACCTAAGTCAGATAAAAACTCGACTTCAAATCCCCTCGCCTCATACTCATGGTGAGCGCATTCAGATAAGACTAACCTCAAGCTGTCCCAAGCCGATAAATTGACCTTGGCATAAGTCGCTAATAATGACTCAACAAATTGCACATGCATGTATTTATCTCCGTTATTGATATCAGTAGAGATTTAACCCTTAATTCTTATCGTCGAACAACTAAGCTTGGGTCTTTGCCGCCATTAAATAATAATCCCTTGCCGAAACGGTGAAAAAATCCACCACCTGCATGTGCGCTTTACCAGAGTGAGCGGCAAAGGAACGTTCATTATCTTCAGCAATAAAGGTCAGCATATAGCTAAAATGCGGAGCAACTTGGCGACGAATTTCACGGACTAATGCCTCGAAAATCCCTTGCCCACGGTAGGCTTGCTGCACCCATATCGGCCCGTATTGGCAAGAATTGACCTTAGTTAATTTAGGTCCATCCCAATCGAGTTGCCCTAAACGATTCAACAAAGTGCGGTAAATGGACCAATGTTCGAAAAATCCCCAACGGCCTGCAATCACATAACCGACGATCTGCTGCTCAACCTGCGCCACCACGACCCAATGGTGCTGCACTAATTCGCTCAATTCACTGTGGGAAAAAGCTTGCCCTTGTAACCCCATACTGGCGGAAGCTAATTCATCATTAAGATGTTTTTTCTCTAGCATCGCTAATAAATCAACATCTTGAGGTAAGGCTAGTCTAATTTTCACAGTATTCTCACAGCATTATTTCGGCTTTGGCCCCAATTTCGGCCCGCCAGTATACTCGGTTGGGTTAATAGGCACAGCAAGAACAAGGCAATATTTAGGGCTTTGATTTGCTAAATATCCTTTTATTTCCCAAACTTAATGGATATTTAGCCATAGTTAGGCGTTTGTATGTTGCCAGAAACCATTAATCCCAACTTGAGTTTACTTGATAGCGACAATCAACAAGTGAATCTTACTCGCTGGATGCACCAATGTGAGCTAATCAACAGCTATTACAACGCTAACACGGTTTTTATATTCCAAAAGACCAGCGCAGGATTTGAGATCATTGTCAGTGCAATCACTGAAACACCACAATTTACCGCGGGCACTTTGTACTCCGCAGAACTCGAACTTTTTAAACAGATACAAAATAGCCAACCCGACGGTTTATATCAAAACCTCGGCAGCTTTATGTTGGATGATTTACCACGGGATTTTGATGGCATTCAGCACATTCTCTCACGTCCTATCGCTTGGCCGGATGGTAGCCAATTTGGCGCCCTGTGCGTACTCAACCCACATATGGCAGACCCGCTAGCCAATGCCGCTATGCTCGAACCGTTTCAGATATTGCTGCAGCAGGAATTATCTCTGCTGTGCCAGAACCATCGCATTGAATCCCTTTCGATGCGCGATCAAGAAACCGGCATGCTCAACCATTACGGCTTCTTGATGATGGCGCCAAGACAGCTCAATTTAGGCCGCCGCTTTGGTGCCCATGCAGGCATCATCTTCTTTGAATTACTGAGTCCGGATAACACGCCCATCCCCCTCGAAGATAATCACCACAGGCTGTTAGGCAAGTTGATCCAAGATACGATAAGAACCGCTGACGTTGCCGCCCATTACAACAGCACTCAATTTGTGGTACTTGCTTTTGTGGATGGTGAACGGGATGTTCTACATATTATGAAGCGGGTGGAAAAACAGCTAGAACAACAAAACCATCAGCTAAAACTCGATGTGAGTTACAGTTTTTTTACCCCAGAATCCAGCGCTAAACTTGCACCTATGATGGAACTCGCACGGAGTAAACTCGATTCAATGCGCCCACCTGTACCACAAGCCGCAGACACGCCAGTAGAACCCGCCATTGACTCAAGCTTGTACGATAATCCCGCCGCAGATTCGGCAGAGCTTTGATTTAATGAAATTTAGGCTTAATTAGGCAATACAAAATTACTTGGAATGCTCATCTTGGCGCTTCGCCCATTGGATAAACAGCACCACAGGATAGGGTGACATTAAGACCAACCCTAAACCAATCAGACTTGAGATCAATAACATGCCGCTTATCTCTAGACTCCATTGCGTCAACATATAAAACCCAAGTCCACAAACTAGCATCAATACACCTAACCAATGTAAAAACTTCAACAAATTCAGAGTACTTTTAAATGAGCCTGTCATATAAACCCCTTTAGATCTTACGAAAAACTTGTCACACTATGGCCATAATCATGGAAAAAGGAACCGCAACGATGTTAAAACAAACATTCATCTTAGGTGCATTACTCTTAGGCATCACAGCCTGCCAAAGTACCGATATAGCCCCAAATGATACCATTCCATTAGAAGGCCGCTGGCACATTGAAATGGTTCAAGGCCAACCGACTATCGATTACAGCCCAGCGCAAATCACCTTTGAGGCAGAAGGTAAATTACACGGCAACAACAGCTGCAATAACTTTTTCGGTCAATATACTCAGCAAGGCGAAGAGCTTAAGCTATCTCCTGCCGGTAGCACAATGAAAGCCTGTGTGGATGCCCTAATGCAGCAAGAGCACAAAGTGATGCAAGCTATGCCATTAGTTACCAAAGCAAAATTAGTGCAAGGCCGACTTACCTTACTTAACAGCGACGACAAGCCAGTGTTAGTGTTAAGCCAAATGAAGTAACCATAAAACTTGTCAGCATAAAAAAACCGCCAATGGCGGTTTTTTAGTTAACGAACCAGCAATAAAAGGTCCCTATGCTTTGACACTCTTAGCCGCTGCAATTTCGAGGGCGATATTCTGTTCGGCTATTACGGCGCTTTGATCTATGTCGGCATTATAATGCGCCATATCCAACTCATCTTCAGACTTTGCAATGACAGTCGTCGCCACTAAGTCACCGGAGACGTTTACCACAGTACGCACCATATCTAAAATACGGTCAATTCCCGCAATCAATGCCACCCCTTCTAAGGGAAGCCCTACGGTTGTGAGTACTAAAGTCAACATCACTAAACCCGCACCGGGCACACCCGCAGTACCAATAGAGGCCAACGTCGCCGTTAAAATAATGGTGAGATAATCGACGACAGTCAGGTCGATACCAAACGCCTGTGCCACAAACAGCACTGTGACCCCTTGGTATAATGCTGTGCCATCCATATTGATTGTTGTGCCTAGCGGTAATACGAAGCTAGAGATTTTCTTATGAACCCCCAAATTTTCACTCGCACACTTCATACTCACAGGGAGCGTGCCCGCAGAGCTCGATGTGGTAAACGCCACTAACATGGCATTGCTAATCCCTTTAAAAAACTGCAGCGGGCTTAACTTTGCAAATCCGCGCAGTAAAAAACTATAGAATCCAAGCACATGAATAATACAGCCAAGATACACAGCAATAATAACTTTGATCAGTGGCCAGAGCATATCAATCCCATACTCCCCCGCTACCCAAGCCATTAGCCCAAATACACCGTAGGGTGCGAGCTTCATCACCATGTCGGCCATTTTATACATGGCCTCAGCTAAACTTTCGAACACTTTAATTGCAGGTTTGCCATGCTCGCCAATCAGCACTAAGGCGATACCTAAAACAATCGCAAATACTATAACTTGCAAAATTTGTCCGCTTGCTAAAGCCGCAATAGGGTTCGTCGGCACTATGTCGATCAAAGTATCGACTAAAGAAGGTATTTCTTTGGCAGTTTGAGTCGCGCCTTCTGCCAATGACAAACCTAAACCAGCACCGGGTTGAAGAACATAACCGACAATTAAACCGATAGTGATCGCGATAGCCGTGGTAAAGAGATAAAATGCAAAAGATTTAAAACCAATACGCCCCATCTTGTTCGTATCTTGCATCGAAGTAACGCCCACAATCAGTGAGCAAAACACCAATGGCACAATCAGCATCTTAATGGAATTAACAAACAAGGTGCCTATCGGCTTTAAGTGAGTCGCTTGCTCGCCAAAGATGATGCCCACTAAAATACCTAGCACCATACCGATAACAATTTGCAGCCACAGCGGCACTGACATCCAGCGAGACCAAACACGGCCTAATGCTGACGACTTTTGTTTTGTCATATTGATAACCTTGAATTCGAAACTATGATGGGGCAAAGACCAAAACTAGCGCGCTAGTTTCTCAGTCTAAATGGGGCAATCGCCGAGTCTAGCAGAGGGGTTTTAATCGAGGGATGATCTGGGTCACGTTGAGCTAAACCGCCTTAAAATCAGTAATATTAACCAAACCAACTTTGTTAAATTGGCCGCTGAGATGTTAGTTTTCCTGCTTAAGCATCAAAATATTCTGTGACTTTTTTTGGTGCTATTTGCTGACGATAAAGCGACGCAGGCGGTTGCTCACGCTCAATCAAATAACTCCAATAATCGTCATCAAAACCACTGAAAATAAAGTCGGACTTACCGTTAGCTTTTAAGACCAACCACCACCAAACTAAACCCCATAAACCGAAGCTCAACAGCGTTAAAATAAAATGCAGAAGATGATTTATCTGTTCATCAGCAGCAATATCATAGACGGGTAAAATTTTAAGTTTATAGCGGCGAGTAGACTTAATAAATCCCATCATTAACTCACTTAGTTCAGCGAAAGGACACTAAAGATAAGCCTAGCAGATAAGACTTTAGTCGTACAAATATCCGCAGTAATAAATAATATCAGTGCCTAGCCTGCCACTGCCAAACTCGTTATCCCTCGTCGTTCCATGATAAAGTGAATCACAAAATGTTGTTTACTAAACAAGAGCGGTATTGCCAAATAACCGCCTAGGAGTTGTAGTATGTTGATTCGTAAAGCTAAGGCTCAAGACCTAATCGCCTTAGTGCAGTTTAATCAGGCCATGGCCCAAGAAACCGAAGGCCTAGCCTTAGATGAAGCGACACTGACTCGAGGTGTGGGCACGCTACTTGAGAGCCCGCAAAAAGGGTTTTACCTGGTCGCTGAAATCGCAGGTGAGCTAGTCGGCTCGCTCATGGTGACATTTGAATGGAGCGATTGGCGTGCGAAGGATTATTACTGGATCCAGAGTGTGTATATTCGCCCGAAAAATCGTCGCCAAGGCATCTATGCCAAACTCTACAGCGAAGTCAAACAACTGGCCGAAGCCAATGGTGGTGCCGCAAGCTTCCGTTTATATGTAGAACAAGAAAACCTCGCCGCACAGCAGACCTATCAAGCGTTAGGGATGAAGCAGAGTTACTACTTAATGTACGAAGAAAAATAAGCGATTCAAATCTTATACGTAATAAAAAAGGATCGGGCCAATGGCACGATCCTTTTCTTTTTACGACTCACGATTCACATTCAAACCGCGTTCCTACTAAGATTAAAACTTAACGAAAGAAGCCAAACAGAATAGCCGTCATTGCCAATAAACCCGCTATAACCACGAAGATATTGCTGATGCGACCACGGTGCGCTTTTAATGCTGGCACTTTGTATACAGCGTACATAGGCATCAAGTACAGGATAGCCGCGATAATTGGGCCACCTAAAGCTTCAATCATATTCAAAATACTTGGGTTTTTGATTGCCACGGCCCAAATCGTCACAAACATAAACACCAGAATAAATTTGTTGATTTTTTGCTCTGAAATGCCTTTTTTATTCGTGTCTAACTGCTTAACAATAATCCCCTTCATGCCTTCTGTCGCGCCCATGTAATGGCCAAAGAAAGAAGACACAATCGCGATAAAGGCGATTAATGGACCAAAGTAGCTCACAAAACCACTTGAATGCACGTTGGCGAGATAAGACAAAATCGGTAGATTCTGAGCTTTCGCTTCGGCCAATTGTGCTGGCGATAATGACAGCACACAAGAGAACACAAACAACATCACAAAGCCCACTAACATCATGGAAGTATTACGTAAAATAACATCAGCTTTGCGAGAAGCATTCGCGCCATGGTCACGTTTCAATGACACAGAAAACTGTGAAATCGCTGGAGAATGGTTAAAGGCAAACACTAAAACTGGAATCGTTAACCAAACTGTGCCTAAAAATGCACCCGCTTCTGGTACAACGAGTAAAGCATCCATTTTCCATTCTGGGATCAGGTAGATAGACATAAAGGCCAAAATACCCACCAGCGGATACACCAGCAATTGTGTCACTTTGAGCATGAATTTCTCACCTGCGACCATGACAGCCATCATACCGAGGATCAATACACCCGATAGAATGAAGCGTGGTGGCGATGCCATGCCTAACTGATTGACGATAAAACTATCAACAGTGTTGGTAATACCCACACCGTAAATTAATACAATCGGGTAGATAGCAAAGAAATACAGTACGGTAATGGCTTTACCCGCACCAACACCAAAATGCTCTTCAACTACTTGAGTAATGTCGCTACCAGGAATGCTTGATGAACAAACAAAACGAGATAAACCACGGTGGGCAAGATAGGTCATAGGACCGATGATCACTGCCATTAACACAAGAGGCCAAAAGCCGCCCATGCCCGCATTGATAGGTAAAAATAAAATTCCAGCGCCAACGGCAGTGCCGAACAAACTCAACATCCAAGTCGTGTCTTGGCGAGTCCAAGGTAAGTGTTTCGTTGAATCTAGATTCTGTGTGCTTTGAGGTGTTCCAAGAACACTGGTCGCATCTTTTTGCATATAAAAGTTACCTTACGGTGTGACTAGCATAATAAATTCGCGCTAAGGATAACCAAAAAAAGCCCATAAAAGTTGATCTGACACGGCTTTATGTAAGGGAATTTCATAATAAACTGATATTGAGATCTAGATCGCTGATTTAATGTAATAAGTTTTCAATGCAGCATCAAAACATATACATAAAAAGCCACTTAAAAATACAAGATATTCACCTCAAGCTAAATCCAGTGACATTGCATAAGCGCCGAGAAAAACAGCTAACCGGGCATATGTCACAAAAATCAACAAAACGAGACGCGCCACTACACACTCGCACCTAAGGTAGATCGAGATCACAGTCGTTAATGTTAAATTTTTACAAATCGCTATCAGTCGCAAACACGCATAAAAAACGGCTCATCCGGATTCAACTCCGAAGTGAGCCGCTAACGATTAAAGCGCAAAATCTAACTTATGGTTTTTGTAGTGTCAGCTCAGTTGTCGACACTACAGCTGGGGCTATGTCAGCCTCTTTGAACAACAAAGGACGGAAGCTTTTAGCACTCGAGTACAAGATACTTTGATCGGCAAACGCAGGCGTTAAGATATTACTCGACTCAGAGTAAGTTAAAATCCCCCGCGCCACAGGCCCCTCGTCGGTAAAGTTCACCGCCATCATCCAACTTGAACCATAACGCACTTGATACCCTTTCGCCGTTAAGCCAGAACTCATTGCCTTGCCAGTGACCACATCCATCGCAGCTGCATATTTGTGCTGCGGGATCAAAGTGTCATCACCCGACAAACTGGTTGAAAACACGTTGAATCCACCTTCAGCATTATGACTACCCGGCCAAGGTAAACGCGACCCGCTTGGCGTTCCATCTGGCAGAGATTTCTCCACAAATTGCACATCCCCTAATGGCGCATCTAAGGCAAAGCCTGCGGCCTCAAGGTTAAGCGCACTGTGAGCCAAGGCCTTTAAGGCACTGCCATCCGTAGTCAAGGTTTTAGGTGTCGTTGCCGCATTAGCGGGATCGAATCCTTGAGTCAACATGGTTGTTTGGCTGAATAGATGGGCAAATTCACGTAGTAAAGCACCACCTTTACAGTCGTTATCTTGCTTACCGTTCCACGCCTTTAATGCCGCACAAGCCGAAGAGATATCCTTAGATAAACTCGCCGACACCACCACAGGTGTACTGCCTTGGGCATCACACTGGGCAATCAAGTCAGGCAGCACTAACTCGGCGAGATAACTGCGATTCGACAGCACAGCCGCTTCGAGTTCTTCCAAGCTGAACTTGCCATCAGCCCCCGCGGCATCCTGCATTAAACTCAAGCCCATCCGTGTACGTAGTGATAGCTGTCCGGCCTCTGCGCCGTACATAGGCGAGAAGTAAGTCAGCGGTTCATTCAAGTTGGTCGACCAAAAGGAGTCATTGGAGTTTTGCACAAAGTCGCTGCGCTCAAGCTTGGGCGCACGCTCATAGGGCGTAGGAGCATCGAAGCTAAACAGTGAAGTGTTACCGGGTAAAATCGTAAATCCGGCTTTTGCCTTAGCCGCTTTAATATCCGGTGAGGTTTTTAACAACACGACTGCCGATTCGGATAATCCTGGCACAGTTGAGTCGTCGATATAGAAAGCATTGCCCTCTTTATCTGCGTACATAGTGTTATTGAAGATGACACCATCGTAGTCCTTAAATGCCTGTTGGAACTCTTCTTTGTTCGTCGCCATGTTCATGGCTAACCAATGGTCAACAGGGTCCATAGTCCCCATATTGGCATCTTGGATCATAAAGGCACTGCCATCATCCCAACCGAAAGGCGCTAAAGCGGGAGGAGCTTCGACCATAGGGCCTTTGGCCGTAGTATAAATATCTTTCTCGGCGATCAGCATGCCCGCAGGACCTGCATTCACTAGAACCGATACTGTCTCTTTGGTGATCGGCATAGGTTTACCATCAAACAAATACTGCATCCGATCACCAGAGACTAACTCAAGGTTATACATCACAAAATGCTCAGCAGTAGAGAAGGTATGAGTCCAAGCGAGATCTTTATTGAAACCAATATTAATCGGTCCTGGCATACCCACTAACGAGCCGCCCATCATATCTAAATGCCCTGGGATCGTAATATGGGATTGCCAAAAACGCAGGTTACCCGTATGCGGGAAATGCGGATTACCTAGCACCATGCCCTTACCATTTTCGGTTTTATCCTTGCCTAAACCCCAACCATTTGAACCTAAATCGCGGGGATTGGTCTCTGGTGTCGTGATACGAGCCGCGCGGGCAATCAACTTAGACTGCATATCGGCCACAAACGCAGTTTGGTCTTGGCTAGGCGCAGGCCCAACGATACGCGGCATGTATTCCTGTGCATCTCCTGGGTTAGCGTAAAAAATCAGATCGAGAAAGTTAGCTGCGCCCGGTAATAAGGCGATAGAAAACAAATAAGTCACCACATCTTCTGGCACTATGGGTTTCACCCAAGGCTGACCGCCACAGAAAGGTTCTGCCGTTTGTGTGCCTGCTTCGACATCAGCAAGATATTGGTTATAACCAGAGGTAAAACCTTGGATAAGTGCCCGAGAGTTTTCACTAAATTTCGGCCATTTTTCTTCGGCTTGCGCTCTGATCTTTAGCGCTTTATAGGCAAAATCTGAGATAAGGTTACCGTTATCTTCCGCCGTAGGTTGACCCGTAGTGAAGTCAATCGACGCATGGGGACCAAAGTACATAGAACGCTGTGAGTTCGCCTTGATAAAACCATCGGCTAATACACATAAGTTGTCCTGTGCCTGCGCATAACCGCTGCCAAAACCTAAACTTTCTAAGTTGTCAGCTTGGATATGCGGCACGCCATAGGTCGTACGGCGAATACTGGCTTTGAGTAAACCATTGGGGGCAAAAGTTTGCAGTTGAGTTTCAGGTTCGGTAGGCGTAGTGCTATCTTCGCTATCGTTACAGCCGGTCAGTATTACACCGCAGGCCATTCCCATAGCAATCACGAGTTTGTTGAATTTCATTATTATTATCTCTTGGTTTTGGTTCCTTCAATGACATAGCCTTACTGCCTATTCCAGCCCAAATTACTGAAGGAGCAATAGTTGCATGTCGCTTCCTAGTCCCTAAGGCTGGCTATTGCCTCCCCTACTGTTGGCTTTTTTACTGAGCTTCGCCGACGACTGTGGCAGAATAGAAAACCCAAACGCTTAGACACCTCAGACCATTTAAGCAATGATTCAAACGAGCGTCCACATTAAAATCCAAAATAAATAACTTATATGCAACAAAACATTATTAAGATAAAAGTGGGTTCTAAAAACCCTGTAAAAATCAACGCGGCAACTAATGCCATGGCACAACTGTTCCCTGAGAGCATCATAGAAGCTAGCGGTATGGATGCGCCTTCAGGTGTTGCGGCGCAGCCAATGACAGATCTCGACACTCGCCAAGGGGCGATCAATCGGGTGCGCTATTGTCAACAGCAGGACCCGCAAGAGACTAAAGCCGACTACTATTTTGCGATGGAAGGCGGTGTCGATTGTTTCGACTTTGGCCCTGCCACATTCGCCTATATCGCGATTGGCCATAAAGACCAGCTTGCCATTGGCCGCAGTGCGATTTTACCTTTGCCAATGCAAGTTTATCGGGCATTAGAAGCGGGGGGAGAACTCGGGGATGTCATGGATAGGTTGTTCAATACAATCAATATTAAGCAAAAAGGCGGTGCCATAGGTTTACTCACCCACGGCCATGCGACCCGTGAAAGTAATTACACCCAAGCGATTATTCTCGCCATGGCGCCATTATTGAATCCTGATATTTACACAGCAGATTGTTATTAATATGTTGCAAGAGGAGTTAAAGCCCGCTAACTTAGTTGTGACATGCAACCAAACCTATTCGACTATGGCTCAAACAGACGCACCATTGGCTCAAGATCCTGCGAAGCCTGTGACTCAAACTAAGCAAACGACTGAGCCAGGCTCATCCACCCAACTCAGGCATTTGTCTCGCTATCTGGTGAGAAATTTAGGCATGCTCAACGCCGCCTTTGGGGATTTACCCCTTTCGCCCGTGCAAGCCCATGCCCTGTTTGAGATAGGCAAGCAGCCCCTGACCATCAAAGAGCTTGCAAGCAAACTCAGCATTGATAAGTCCAATGCGAGCCGCGCTATCAAGCATTTGATCGATAAACATCTTGCCCAGAGTCAGGTGCACCCACGGGACAGTCGCTGCTTAGTTGTGCAACTGACACCTGCGGGTAAGAAATTACTCGTTAAATTGGATACTCAGCAGAATCAATTATTCCAAGGGATCTTAGCCCAACTGACTCCATTGCAAACTTCACAAATCGAAGAGGCCCTCGTGTTATATAACCAAGCCGTACATAACGCCAAGCAGCAAAGTGGTTGTCACATTCGCCAAGCCACAGCCCAAGATGATGCCGCAATTGCCAAAGTCATCCGCGATGTTTCGGCCGAATACGGCTTAACCGCGGATAAAGGCTATAGCGTGGCGGACCCGACCTTAGATTGCCTAAGCCAGATCTACTCCCAAGTGGGCGCCAACTATTGGATTATTGAATTAGAGGGCCGCATTTTAGGCGGCGCCGGTATTGCGCCTTTAGCTAACAATGATGGCGTCTGCGAACTGCAAAAAATGTACTTTATGCCAGAAATCCGCGGCAAAGGACTCGCAAAACGCGTAGCGTTAATGGCACTCGATTTCGCCCGCGAAACGGGTTATCAAAGCTGCTATTTAGAAACCACCGCTGTACTAAATGAAGCCGTAAAACTCTATGAGAAATTAGGCTTTGTACATCTGTCGGCTCCCCTAGGGAACACAGGCCACGACGCCTGCGAAATGCCGATGCTGCTAGATCTTAATCAATAGGATATGAAGCAGAATTCCAATCAAAGTAACAATGCCAAACATGTCATCATGCAACTTGTTTGGCATTATCAATTTGTATCACAAAATGTTATTCAAACAGGATCATTTTAATTATCAGTCTTAGGGCATAGTTTTTCTTAACTTAAATGCATTAATATATGGCAATTTTACCTCACTCAATTTTTAATAAATTGAAAGGTGTTTGATATCATTTTGTTAACGGCATTAAATAGGGAACATTATGCTCAGTTGGATTTTTAGTGATAAGAAACTCACACTTCGGGAAATATGCCTAGATAACACGCTTTCGACCTCGGCTAAAATAAAGAAAGTTGATCAATTTCTTGCCGATAGTGGAGATCTCAACTTTATTGATCTCAATGTTTCGCCCTGCAATATATTAGTTCCACTATCTTGCAGTCCTCAGTCCGATTTAGTGCTTATAAAATACTTGCTCAGCAAAGGCGCTAAAATCGAATGTAATGGTTTCAGTGCCTTGCATTCGGCTATTGAATATAACAACTCAGAACTCGTTACCCTATACCTAGACTCTAGTGCAAATCTTTACTTTCAAAATCAATATAATAATTGCTGGCTCAACTATCTATTTCATCCTAATCCGCAATATATCTATCAAGACCATCAACGTAGAGACATGATCGATCTTCTATTTGCAGCTAACTTAGATATCAATAAACCGGTGAGCTTTTGGACCAATGGTGAATTAAATCACCCACTAGAAATATTATATGATGAACGCAATAAAGATCTGTTCCTGCATATCATTAATAAAGATATCCCATTAGACATTGGCAAATTAAGCCTAATTGAAAACATTATTTCTTCGAGCGAATTTTGGGGAGTAGAAACATTTTCTCCCTTAGTTAAACGCTTCCCTGCATTTAAAAAGTCACGCTATATTATGGCCAACGATAGCAGCTTCTGGGATGATGCCAATTTACTCGAACTATGCGTTTACGCCAAAGCGCAAGACTACACTGAATACCTGTTAGACCATTATCCGCAGCTCAAAGCCGATTCTCACGCCAAAAGTTTGGTCTATGCGGCATTGACCTCAGAATTTGACCTTAGGATTATCGAAAAACTGATTAAGGCCACCGTCGATATCAATCGCATCTATAGGATGACACCGCCTGATGCCGACCATTCACCCTTGCTCAACCAATATATTAATAATGCCCAATTTACCGATCCGAATAAACGGAGTTACATCTACCAAGCCCTTGAACTCTTGCTCAAATATGGCGCTAATCCAAATGCCGAATTTGTGAATACGGGTAAACCCTATGAGATGTTAGTCTGGTCGAATTTACGACTATTGGTTTATCCAATGGTCGAAAAGAAAACCTTTCTGCCCGAGTTTTTCGATCTGTTCCTGCAATATGGTATGGATATCAATAAAAAATTTGGGGCGGTGGATGAACCAACCTTACTCACTATCTGCCAGCGTGGTTCAGGGAAAGAAGATCAAGCAACGCTTATCCAAGTGATGGAATATCTGCTCACCAAGGGGCTGGATTTAAGCCTCACCAATATCTACAACACTAACTATGTGTCCGCGGCGGCTATCTCCTGTCGAATCCAACTACTTGAATGGCTCATTCACCAAGGCGGGGATATTTTTACCCATTGTGGCCACGATAATTCGCCCATTCTACACAAGGCGATTTCGACCTACTGGTGGGATGAAATTACCGGCCCTATGCGGCGAAAAACCGTAGAACTATTACTGCGCCATGGAGCAAAGTTAGAAGAATTCTCGGTGGATGAGCAATTTACGCCATTAATGTGCGCCAGTTACTACGGCGCGCAGTCCTGCGTAGAGGCGCTACTCGAACATGGCGCCAACCCCAATGCCATCAATGGTGAAGACACCACTCCTGCCCTTTGCGCTGTGATAGGCGGCAGTTCAATCGAGTTCCCCCGCTTTGAATCAACAGCTGTGCGGATCTTAAGACTTTTGCAGCAATATGGCGCCGACTTAACCGTGACCAATAGCTTAGGCAATAGCCCGCTAATAGCGGCTATTGAGCAAGAATATAAAGAGATTTTCGAAGCGCTGCTGCAGATAGCCTCCTACAGTGAAACTCAGCTTGAGCAAGCACTCAGCAAAGCCCTGCCGCAAAGCTATTTCCAGCGCCGCCTGCTACAAACACTGGGGCGCGAGATACCGCCAGCCCCCACAACCATAGCCCACAATCGCGCAATACCAGCAACAGCTTCGAGCAATGCCGAGCCTATGACGGCCAATCCGCAAGCATCTGAGGGGAATGTGACACCAGCGCCCGTCAAGCAAACCAAATTAGAGGTGAGTAATGCGGCGGCAAATCGAGATAAAATCCCAACGCTATTTGATCTCAAAACCAAAGTGCAGAGCTTTTTTAAACTGATCGCCACCGATCCGACGATCACAGTTGAGCAACTCAATTCAGTAAGAGTCCTTATTGATCAATTGATAGAAAAGCTCGACAACTTTAGCTTTTTCCGCAATCAAGCGACAAAGGCCGAATTTGAGGAAGGTGTTCAAGAATATATCGATGAAACCGTCGAAGAAATTAACGGAATTATCGAGGATGATTATCCAGCGCTTACCGAAGCCTTAGTCGATTCAGTTTGGACTATTTTGCAGTACTTTAGGGTTGAGATTGATATCGAGACCGCACTTAGAAAGCGCTTTTGGTAACTGTAAGTCACAGATTAACGTCTCTTTGTTAGGGACGTTAATAATTAAAATAGAGTTTAAATTCTCTGTTAGCTAACAAACTTACACCCTTAACTAAAGAAAATGGCTCTTTAAAAGACACCAGTGCCGATAAAATCTATTCAATGAGGAGATTCAACCATATGAAACATCAAGTACTATTTGGTATAAAATCAACAAGTAAAGATGAAAAAACAATTCATAATAAACTCAAAGAATTTCTAGCATTAATAGATAGAAAAACATCTACAGCTAAGAACCCTACTATGCTTGAGAGTTTTTTACCATTCAGGATAAAACATTACCATTGGAATCTAAATAAAGAGACAGGCACATTCATTAAATTATTTCCCAATGTAGATCTTGATGAAAATACTTTCGCACCATCAAAACCTGAATGCAGCTGGTTATTGAGTATCATTTTCCACCAAGATTTTCCTGGATACGAAAGAATTAAATCCGAAGATTATATAATTAGCTTGTTAGACTCATTGAACTATGAATATGAAATGATATATGAAACAGATAGTCGTGATTCAATTAAATATGGCGACATTAAGTAGTAAAAGACTATATTTATTCCCTTAACGCGGGAGATAGTAGCCACTATCTCCCGCAGAAACTATATCTTAGTAATCTTTTAAGTACTAAAGTACCGTGCTTAATATCAGCATAAGGGCACTTATGTCAGTAGTCAGTTTACTCAAATCACTGTGCAAGTGATGTTTTAATAAGCAGTAACTGGCTACGAATGATTTGACGTATCTGATTATGCAGTTCAAATACTCGAGCGCGATCATTAAGATTTAGCGATAGATTTTCCAGCATCACCAGATCCAAATTGAATTCAGGATAATGCAGTGTCATCGACATATAGCCAGATAAATAGCCCGTATGACTGTATTCGATGAGACCATCGTCCTTATTGATCCTCACCCCATAGCCATAGCGCATATTCGGCCATAAGAATTGGATCTCGGTATACGCCGTTGTCATCCGTTGATAACTCTTTGCACTCATCAACTTGCCAGAATGTAATAGATGCTGAAAGGCGGCATAAGCTGGCGCTGAAGCAATTAATCCCCCTGCGGGCAACAAAGCTTCATCAAGCACTAAGTCAGCAGGGGCAATCACCTCGCTTTCCTGTAAACCTACGGCGAGTGAAGGCACTTTGGCGCGAATAGTCTCAATACTGCCAAGCTCAGCACTCAAGCCATTAAGCTGGTATCGCGTTGCAAACTGCGCCACTTGCTCGGCAAAGGATTGGTGATTGACCTTCTCAAGCACTTGCCCTAAAAGTGAATAACCGAAGTTGGAGTATTCAAATTGGCTTCCCGGCTCGAATCGATTGGCCTTACCCAGTTTATCGACACCCGATGTATGCGTTAGCAGTTGGTGCAGCGTAATCCGCTCGTCATATCGACTGGAATTAAGTGCATCTGCACTTGGATTTGCCCCCGCCACAGTGCCTTTTAGCGCCTTATTCTTCCCTTCAGCATCACCAAAAAGATAATGATTAAGCGATAGGTTTAAGTCGAGTTTCCCCGCATCGAGTGCCTGCAATATCAAGGTTGCAGTAATCTGCTTAGAGAGCGATGCCATCACAAAGCGCGAATCTTGACTAATACCTTCCCCCTTTTGCAGTTCAAGCTGCGGCTTGCCCTGCTCAAGCAGGATAACACTGCCACTAAATGGCTGCGGCGAATCCTTTATCGCGGCTTGGATTAAGGTCTTAATCTCCGCCACCTTCGATACTGAAGATGCGGTTTGGCTTTCAACGGCAATAGAGTTACTGCCTTGCCCGATTTGCTCTTGTTCAGCACCTGTTTCTAATAACAGACCAAAACTATTGGCACTTGGGAATAATAAAAAACCAGTCAACAGGGTACTGATAACACTCAAACGCATGGGTTATCCTTAACGTAATTAACAAATAATGCTGCCTGCTAGAAAAAAGCAAGCTTATCACAAGCGCTTTTTATGGATAATACAATTTAATCTTTACAATTGAATTATAAAGGAAATATTCCATATAAAAATGACACACCAAAGTGATACCTAGGGCGACGAAGCTAATCCGAGCAGTATAAACCAAGTGGCAGTCTGCCCCAGTTTGTAGACTGAATATCTCAAGTTGCAGCGAATACACATTCAAAATGGCTATAAAACGACAATAGTAATAATTATCGCACCTAACATATATAAGCCTGCAGAAAGTGATATCGATTTTAGTGGGCTAAACTCCTCAACTTCCAACGTCTGTATATCTTCAATTTTGACTAGTTGCCCTTCTCCCTCGATCTGCTGTTCCGTTGCACTTTCGACTTGAAATTCCATTTGTTCGCCAGATATTGTGGTGACTTTGACCTTTTCACCTATGTAGCTGGATACCGATTGAGAATCCAATTTAACTTCATTGAGTGAAGAGCATGCGCTGAGGGAGAAACAGATAAGTGATACTACTGCTAACTTTTTCAAACAAGCCTCCTATCCTACAACTATTACATCCATGATAAGTTATACCTGTAGATATAAGCATTTAGGTATAAGCTATTCAGCTTACGGAGTTTCGCCCACAAGTTAAAGAAACCTAGGCTAAATCCACTTAAATTAAATCCTTTGGATGAGGTTAAATAGCGATCAAATGAGCACTGAACTCATCGATGCGGTTAAAGCCAAAGATACGCTTGCTGTTAAGCGCATTATTGCAAATGACGCTAATCTTGAAGGCGTGGACAATGGCGGGATGACGGCACTCTTGCATGCCTGTGAGTTGCAGTCTTTTGAACTGCTCAAATTATTGGTGGATGCGGGGGCCAATGTGAATCATCCAAACTCGCAGGGATATCATCCGCTCGATATTGCTTACTGGCAGGGTGAGTTCCGCATGGGATGCTATACCGCTGAGAGTGAGCGCATGGTGAGCTATTTAACCCGCCACGGCGGCAAATCCTTTAGCTAGGTGAGGTGCTAAATAGCATCAAGATGCGAAAGCTAAAAACTGCAAAATGATAAAAAGCCCTATAAACAAAAATCGCGTTAAGCTGGGCCTAACGCGATTTTTTATTACTCACTTACAACCTAATCACCAAAGTCATCGAGTAGGATGTTTTCTGGCTCAACGCCTAGGCTTTCAAGCATCTTAATCACTGAAGAGTTCATGATTGGAGGACCACACATGTAGTACTCGCAGTCTTCTGGTGCCTTATGATTTTTAAGATAATTCTCATAAATCACATTATGAATAAAGCCAGTGTAGCCAGTCCAATTATCCTCAGGCAATGGCTCAGATAACGCCACATGCCAAACGAAGTTGTCATTCTCGGCCGCTAGGGCATCGAAATCCGCTTGGTAAAACACTTCACGGGTCGAACGAGCGCCGTACCAGAAACTCATTTTACGTGTGGTTTTCTTACTCTTAAGCTGATCGAAAATGTGTGAACGCATAGGTGCCATGCCGGCACCGCCGCCGATAAACACCATTTCTGCATCGGTTTCCTTCACAAAGAACTCACCGAATGGCCCTGAAATGGTCACTGTATCGCCCGCTTTCAGGTTGAAGATGTAAGATGACATCTTGCCCGCTGGCACATTAGCCGATGGCGGCGTCGCAATCCGCACGTTCAGCATAATGCGGCCCTTTTCATCGGGATAGTTGGCCATAGAGTAAGCGCGCAACACTTCTTCATTAACGGTAGAGACAATGTCAAACAGGCCGTATTTGTCCCAATCGCCACGGTATTTTTCAGGAATATCAAAGTCAGCGTATTTCACCACATGGGCTGGCGCTTCAATTTGAATATAACCCCCTGCTTTAAAGCGAACATCTTCACCTTCGGGTAACTCAAGCAATAACTCCTTGATAAAAGTCGCCTTGTTATCATTGGAGATCACCTGACATTGCCACTTCTTCACCCCAAAGATTTCTTCGTCGAGTTCAAGTTCCATATCGGTTTTCACTGAGACTTGGCAGGCGAGACGACAACCTTCTTTAGCCTCTTTCTTGGTGATATGGCCCATTTCAGTCGGCAGAATGTCACCGCCGCCCGATTTGATTTTCACTCGGCACTGACCACAGGTTCCGCCGCCACCACAGGCAGACGGAATAAAAATACTCTGACTCGCCAAAGCGCCGAGTAACTTGTCACCCGCGGCAACTTGAATGCTTTTTTCGGCATCTTCGTTGATGCTGATCGTCACTTCACCCGTAGCCACTAATTTCTTTTTGGCGATTAGAATCACTATCACCAATAGACAGACCACTAGCGTGAACATGCCTATGCCAATTGCCATTTCCATCGTATTACCCTTTTCTAGCTCTTTTCTAAAAAGAATCTGGTTTCACTTTCTCAATTCTTGGCTCGCCTACTGTAGCGTTACAGCGAGATCCCTGAGAAAGACATAAAGCCCAGCGCCATCAAGCCTGTAGTAATAAAGGTGATACCAATACCTTGTAAGCCTTCAGGAATCGCGTTGAATTTCATTCTTTCGCGCAGTCCCGCCAGCAGTACAATCGCCACCGCCCAACCAAGACCCGAGCCCATCGCAAACACCACTGACTCACCGAAGTTGTAATCACGGTTCGCCATAAAGATCACCCCGGCAAAAATCGCGCAGTTCACTGTGAGCAAAGGTAAAAAGATCCCAAGGGAGTCATACAGGCTAGGAATGTACTTATCCAAAAACATTTCAAGGATTTGCACTAACGCCGCAATCACACCAATGAAAGTGATCAGTTGCAGGTAACTTAAATCGATACCGGGTAATCCCGCCCAAGACAGAGCGCCAGGTGCGAGCACTTTGACGTAAATCAGCTGGTTTAACGGCACGGCTAAGGTCATCACCACAATCACGGCAACACCTAGACCAAAGGCGGTTGACACCTTTTTAGACACGGCCAAGAAAGTACACATGCCCAAGAAGAACGACAGCGCCATGTTGTCGATAAAAGTGGCCTGCAAAAATAGATTTATATAGTGTTCCATATCTGCTCCTTAACCCCGTTTCCGCTGGATCACATTGATAGTCCAGATCAACACACCAATCAGGAAGAAGGCGCTCGGTGGTAACTTGAACATCTCATTTGGCAAGTACCAGCCGCCATTTTCGATGGTGGTAAACACAGGGTGACCGAATAAATTACCCGTCCCTAACAGCTCGCGTACAAAGGCGACGCTGATCAAAATCAAACCATAGCCTGTCGCATTACCAAGCGCATCGACGACCGCTAAATGCGGTGGATACTTCATGGCGAAGGCTTCTGCACGGCCCATGATGATACAGTTAGTGATAATTAACCCAACGAATACAGAAAGTTGCTTAGATAACTCATAGGCTACATCCTGCAGAACCATGTCGACGATAATCACTAAGGAGGCGATAACCGTCATCTGCGCGATAATCCGCACACTGGTCGGGATAAAGTTACGGATGGCAGAGATAATCAGGTTAGAAAACACCAACACAAAGGTCACTGCCAGTGTCATCACCACAGCGGTTTGCATTGAGTTACTGACCGCCAGTGCCGAACATACGCCCAGCACTTGCATCGCGACGGGGTTATTGGCAAACACTGGCCCCGTTAACATGTCACGCATGGATAAAGTGTTGCTCATTTTGCCTCTCCCAACTCACCTTGCAATTCACCCTGCGTGGCCGTCGCTTTCAGCTGATTGAAGAAGGTTTGAAAACCCTCAACGCCAAACCAAAACTCCATTGCGCGCTGCACGCCGCGGCCCGTCATGGTCGCGCCACTCACCGCATCGACACCATGAATATCGCCTTCTTTAGCGCCGCCTTTCACAAGACGTATCGAAAACTTGCCTTTTTCATCAAACAATTGCTTACCCTTCCATAGTGACACCCACTTAGGATCAGTTAAAAAATCGCCGATACCAGGGGTTTCACCGTGTTCGTACACGACTAGCCCTTTAATGGTGTTGAAATCGGGTTCAACCGCCACATAACCGTAGATCATCGACCACAGACCTTTGCCATAGAAAGGCACAACCACGCTGTCTAACTTGCCGTTGGCATCGAGCACTTTAAACACGCGGGCATCGTTCGCACGGGTTTTAATCTTGGCGATATCTTTTTTCGGCGCACTTGAAGTCTCAGGATTAATTGCCGCCATACGCTCATCGAAATCGAGGACGTTAGCGTCTGAGTCCACCTTGCCTGTATCTAAGTTGATCAATAATGGCTTAACGGATTTAGCAAAAATCTCTCTAAACTCATTGCCCTGACCTAAGTTCACATCGGCGGCCATCAACACATAGCGCTGCACTTCGTCACGTTTTTTGGCGACTTTACGTTCTTTCAATATGCCTGCTGTGCCTGTGATCATAAAAGAGCACAGGAGGCAGAGCGTGATGGTGAAGATCATGGTCCCCACCACAGTATCTTTCTTAAATACCATGACGTTTTAATCTCCGTTTGATGTTGGCGCGGGCCACCAGATAATCGAACAGCGGCGCCCAAAGGTTGGCGAACAGAATGGCTAACATCACGCCCTCAGGCATTTTGGGGTTAGCGACACGGATAAGCACAGTCATAAAACCAATCAAAGCACCGTAGGCAAACTTGCCTTGACGAGTGTACGAAGTGGTTACAGGATCGGTGGCCATAAACATCATTGCTAACGCAAAACCGCCAGTGACAAGATGCCAAGTCCACGGCATTGCCATCATTTGATTGCTGCTAGAACCGATGTAATTACACAGCGTTGCTGTCGCTATCATGCCCAGCAACACACCGAGCACAATGCGCCAATCCGCTAAGCGGCTGATCAGCAATAATGAACCGCCGATCAAAATCGCTAAGGTGCTGGTTTCGCCAATCGTGCCCACGGTAAAGCCAAAAAAGTTGTTCCACCAGTTAGGATCGCTAAAGGCGCTAAACCAAGAGTAATCGGCAAAACTCAACTTGCCCGCTGCGGTTTGTGCCAGCGCTGTTGCACCAGAGAAACCATCAACGGCAACGAGCTGTTTAATGGTTGAAACTTCAGATGGATAGGCGAAGTAGATAAAAGCCAAGCCCGCCAGCGCAGGGTTAAGGAAGTTATATCCCATGCCGCCAAACAGCTCTTTAGCCACAACCACACCAAAGGAAATCCCCATGGCCACCAGCCACAACGGTGTCGATACTGGCAAGATTAAGGTAAACAGCAGGGCCGTCACGAAGAAGCCTTCGTGCAACTCTTGACCACGAACCCGCGCAAACACCACTTCCCAAAACAAACTGGTGAGCAGTGCTGTCAGGTAAATCGGCAGATAAAAACTAAGACCATAGAGGAATAAACCTAATATCCCAGTGTCTTGGCTAAGGCTGCCAAACAGGGTATTAAAGATTTCTAACTTCCAAATATCTGGTGTCGATAATCCGCCCGCGAGCGCAAGCTGTGCCTGTAGGCCAATGTTATATAGACCGAATAAAATGGCGGGCAGTAAACACAAACCGACTAGCGTCATGGTACGTTTCACGTCAATCGCGTCACGCACATGCACTTGGCCCTTAGTGCTACGACCGTTGGCAATGACGAGTGAGCGCAAAAAGCCCTTCATCGACTTACCCGTTGCGTAGTACTCTTGTTGTAAATCAGAGGCGTCCTGTAAATCAGGTTTTTTCACTTGTTTGGTCATTAACCTTCCCTCTCAATAACATCTAGACAGGCACGTAATTCTTTACCAAAGTCATATTTGCCGGGACATACGAAGGTACACAGCGCCAGATCTTCTTCATCTAACTCCAATGCACCTAAGGCTTGCGCCTCGTCGGTATCACGCACCACTAAGTCTCGAACGAGTAAGGTGGGTAAAATATCCAGTGGCATCACGCGATCTAACTGACCAAAAGCCATCATGGCGCGAGCAGAACCGCCCTGATGAGTCGTAAACTCGAACAATTTAGTCGCACCAAACAGACGTGATGTTACGGCACGAGTGATGGAGAATTTGTCAGAACCACCGCGCACCCAAGGGAGAACATGGTGCTGCGAATCTTCGCTCAACACTGATACTTGGTTGTGGAATCGGCCTAAAAAGTCATGTACGCCCGCCGCGGTATGGCCAGATAACACAGATCCCGATACCACGCGGTTATGGCCAGGTTTGATTTCATCACTCACTAAGGCACTTAGCTCAGCGCCCAACTGAGTGCGTAGTAAGCGCGGGTTCAGCACGCTCGGGCCACCTAAGGCGACGATGCGGTCGGTATACAACTCACCGGTTTGGAATAACTTGCCGTAGGCAATCACATCTTGATAACCGATATGCCATACCTGACGTTCTAAACTCACTGGCAAGGTAAAGTGAATATGAGTGCCCACTAAACCCGCAGGATGAACACCATCAAAACGGCGCACCTCAAGTTGTGGTAATGCTTCTTTAACAATCGCTTCGCCCTTATCCTGGCACAGGTAAACCTTGCCTTCGGTTAAACGGCTCAACACCAGCAAGCCAGCTTTAAAAGCTTCGGTTTGCTCGGCGATGATCAAACGCGGATCAGCGGCCAGTGGATTAGTATCGATAGCGGTGACGAAAATACCTGCTGGCGTGCTATCGAGCGCAGGCACGCGCGAGAAAGGCCGAGTACGCAAGGCAGTCCATAGACCACTCTTCACCAACTGGTCTTGAACGGTTGGCCGAGGGAGAGCGGCGATGTCTTGATGGATATCGAAGGAAATCTGCCCATCGCGGTTTTCACCGTCATCACAACGAATGACGACTGATTGTAGAATTCGACGCTCGCCGCGGTTAATTGCTACGACTTGGCCACTAGCAGGTGCAGTGAACAACACACCAGGCGTTTTTTTGTCTTCAAATAGGGCTTGGCCCTTTTGAACAAAATCACCCTCTTCGACCAACATCGTCGGCTTAAGCCCAACGAACTCTTCTCCCAGAACAGCCACTTGGGATGGCTTAGCACCGAGTTCAATGACCTGTCGCGGCTCACCAACAATCGGCAAGTCGAGGCCTTTTTTGATCGTTACAATTTGGTTTGAAAAATCTGCCATCACAAATATCAACCATGAAAAATTTTTAGATAAAGTTAGGGTAGAGATTTGTTAACGCAGATTCCGATATTGGCGTCACATTCCGCTGCAAATTCGTAAGTTAGATACGTAAATTTACGCAATTTTGTGACACAGATTCACATCCTTACTTACTGTAATCTGCAAATGTAGTTTTATAACAATTTATTCATAAATACGTCATTACTGATTTAGTAGTACCTAAGGTTTACAAAAATAAGCCAAAATCTCCATTTCAGTGCAGTAAAGCGCTAAAACCGTTAAAAGAGCAACTCAGCGAACAAACTTCAGCCAATGGCATGCCTCAAAATGGGGCAGGATGGCTAAACTTGCTGGCTATTTTTAGCGCACTAACATTTCAACCTATGGTTTAACCTTTGCTTTACAGCAAAAGCTTGGTAGCCTCAAACTAAGAGAGTTTCCGTAGGAGAAATAGATGGAATACAGACGCATACCGCATTCTAATCTTGAGGTCAGTAAAATTTGTTTGGGCACTATGACTTGGGGCGAACAAAATACCCAAGCCGAAGCGTTTGCACAGCTGGACTACGCCATAGGCAATGGCATCAACTTTATCGATACGGCGGAAATGTATCCCGTACCACCTAAGCCGGAAACCCAAGGGGAAACCGAGCGTATCCTAGGGCAATATATTAAGGCCCGCGGTAACCGAGACGACTTAGTGATCGCCACTAAAATTGCCGCACCGGGGGGTAAAAGTGATTACATTCGCAAAAATATGGCGCTGGACTGGAACAACATCCACCAAGCGGTCGATGCATCTTTAGCACGCCTCCAAATAGACACTATCGACCTTTATCAAATCCATTGGCCTGACCGTAATACCAACTTCTTTGGTGAACTGTTTTACGATCAACAAGAGCATGAACATCAAACACCGATACTTGAAACCCTAGAAGCGCTCGCCGAAGTGATCCGCCAAGGTAAAGTGCGCTATATCGGTGTGTCGAACGAAACGCCTTGGGGCTTGATGAAGTACCTGCAACTCGCCGAAAAACATGGCTTGCCGCGTATTGTGAGTGTGCAAAATCCCTATAACTTGCTTAATCGCAGTTTCGAAGTCGGCATGAGCGAAATCAGTCACCGCGAAAACTTGCCATTACTGGCCTATTCGCCACTGGCCTTTGGCGCCTTGACGGGAAAATATTGCAACGACCAATGGCCTGAAGGCGCGCGCCTGACCTTGTTTAAGCGTTTCGCCCGCTATACAGGTTCGCAAATGGCTCTGGAGGCGACAAAAGCCTATGTCGATTTGGCCCGCGAGTTCAAACTCACGCCCGCACAAATGGCGTTAGCTTTTGTTAACTCACGTAAGTTTGTCGGCTCCAATATCATAGGCGCCACCGACTTATATCAACTGAAAGAAAACATCGACAGTTTAAAAGTCACCTTATCGCCAGAGCTATTAGTACGATTAAACCAACTGTCCGATCAATTTAGATTACCTTGCCCTTAGCCCCTAGGCTTAGTCGGCGAGTTATTTGAATGACTACCAATAGCATCAGGTCAAATCCCCCTGATGCTATTGATTTAAAATAGCTTTAGAGGCATAACTTTTTACCTTTATATCACCTCATCACAGCACCCTCTCCTCTATTCAATCAAAGCTATCTATGACCTAGTCTTGTTTATCCCTCCTGCTTAGCAAAAGGTCATAGTCTTCAGCTCCACGAGCTCACCAGCGCCAGACGATGCGAGAAGGCTGCGATACATGGTCTAGGTTACATTCGGATACAGAGTCCTTTTAAGAAGTGAAATATAGTGGCATCACAGTCACTAGACAGATGTCTTAAGGATCAAAAAATGAAAAAACTTTGCTTTGTAATCACAAGTGTTTTGATGTCAAGCCACGCTCTTGCTGAAAGCAATACCTACATTCGTAACGGTAATATCTATAGTCATCAAGATCAGTTCTTTGCTGGCGCAGGTGTTGCTACTGGTAGTCAGTTTTATAAGGGTCAAGATCACCAGACAGGTGCCTACCTCAATGGCGGCTACCACGGTGAAGACTTCAACGCCGATCTGTCCGGCATCAACTATCGCTTTTTTGGCACGAACGATAGTGCCGTTAATTTCAGTATCTTTGCCGTTGCCAATCCCGGCTTTGATGCCGATGATGCGGATATTTTAACGGGCATGAAGGATCGCAAATTCAGTGGCGATCTGGGTTTAAACGCCGACATTCATTTAGGAAATGGCACGTTATCGACCAAATTCCAACACGATGTCACCAATATTTATGATGGTTTTCAGGCTGATATCACCTATTACCATCCAATAAATGTAGGCTTCGGTGATCTGGTGCCTTATGCGGGTGTGCACTACTTCAGTAAAGACTTCGCAAACTACTACACAGGTGTGACGTCATCTGAAGCTACGGCGCAGCGCCCTGCCTATCAAGCCGACGGCACCTTTGCATATAAGCTAGGCTACGCTTTGGTTATTCCAGTCACTAAGCATTTAGATATTACTCAAGCCACAGGTTACTCGCACATAGGTGCCAACATGGCAGACTCTCCGCTAATAGACAGTAACAACCAGTGGGTTACTACCCTTGGCGTGAACTATAGCTTCTAAACAACCTGACGAGACAAGACCATGACACTTATCAGAAAAACGTTTTTATGTGCTGGATTAGCTCTGATGCTTTCAGCTTGTGCCACTTCCTACGATACCGAAAAGCAATTTTGGTCTTTCGGTAAAGGATTTGAAACCGCACAGATTGCACCCGATAGCTGGCAGATAAGCTTTGTTGGCAATACCAACACTGACCGCGCATTGGCCCGAAAGTACGTCATGCGTAAGTCAGCAGAGTTATGCAAACAAGCGGGTTATAACTACTTCACTTTTACTCACGAACAAACCGATCGTGATGCAATTGGCCAGTTTGGAGTAGGAGCGAGCGCGAGTAAGGATATCTTGTGGGGGAGTTCGACGATGAATCAAGAAACCTCTGTCATGGTCGAAGTCACAGGTTTACATAGCAAGCCAGAAAATGCGAGTTCCCGCATCTATGAAACAGATTACATACTTAACAATGTCAATGTGAAAAGTTAATTGCTCATCAAAAATGCACCAGTCTAGATTCTCGTTAGGTATCAAGGCTGGTGCGTTTTATGTATAAATCCCCCTGTTCAGCACCAATTCGTTAGGCACTCATTCGTATAGTGAGTTGAGTCATTCTGCCTCTATCTCTAAATCAACACAGCAGATTAGATTACGTAGGCCTAGCCGCATTGCTCGCTTCAGCTCATGTTAAAGAAACAGACAAAAACGGCTCAAACCTCGCATTATACCAATCGTATTAAACCCCAACTTTAAACTTCAGCCTTGAATTTTAGTGACATGCGAGCCCCACCCAAGTCAGGAGCACGGCCAATACGTAATGGGGAACCCATCCAACAACCAATTCTATCGACAATCGCCAGACCCATGCCATGACCGGAATTTCCGCGGCTATGCTGACCACGCACAAAAGGTTTAATCACTTGAGCAGATTCCTGTTCATCTATGCCAGGGCCATCATCGTCAACGTGTAACCACGCAATCCCATCTTCCAATGCCAACATCAGCCGGATATTGGCACGGCCAAAACGCAGCGCATTACTGAGCAAGTTATTCACCTGCATTGACAAGTACTTAGGATCTGTTTTGATGTTCAACGGTATTGGGCAGGTGATGAGTTCCACTGAAAACCCTGGGTATACTTGGCCTTGATACTTTTCCAGCAACCAAGTATTAAGCTCAATAGGTTGCCAATCAGGTTGGATATTCGCCTCATCGAGACGGGCATAGCTAAGCAGTGTCATGACCAACTCTTCCATAGTGTCCAGATCGCGGTTCAATCGCTGAAAATACTTCACCCTAAGTTGTTCGCTTTGGGTTTCTTCTAACGCCGCAATACCAAATCGCAGCCGCGCAATCGGAGTTTTTAAATCATGGGAAACTGCCCGACTAAGCAATTTATTATCATCGATCAATTGCTGGATACGATCTGCCATGCGATTGAATTCACTTTCTATTGTGCCTATGTAGGACGCTTTACTGACCACAATTCGCTGCTGTAATTCTCCCATACCAAATGCTTGAGTCACCTTACTGAGATTAACCAGTTGGCGGATTAAAGGAGACACCCACACCAACAAAATCACCACCACACCGCCATAAAAAAGCATGGTATACAGCTTATTCGCGTTAAAACTCACATCGGCTGGCGTCACTATCTGGGTATTGATATTCAGCACCTGACCCGTTTTAGGCAATAAATAGTGCAAAGAGATGCCATCATCGGACTCCAGCAGTAATGATTCCCCTGAATAAAACTCTGTCTTTAGGGCTGAGGGTAAGACAAAATCCGCTTCATTCACCAAAGACAATTGATCTGCATTTCGCTGATTCCAGTTGTCTATAAACGCATTATTGGGGGCGGGATCGTTATCTAACGTTTGCGCCAGTGAGCCGCCCAGCAGTTTTAATGCCGCGAGGTGAGTTGCTGGGCTAGGCGTTTCATTATCAGGATCAATAAGTGTTGCAAACTCACTTATCGACCAGCCTAGGCTGGCAATGGCCACCAGCACGACCAGCACCAGAGAAGTCATTAACTTCTTCATAAAGCTTGCTCGGCCTCATCGCGGCAAAACAAATATCCCTTGCCACGAATGGTTTTGACTTTATAGGGCTGACTCAACGCTTCCTGCAACTTCTTGCGTAAGCGCGATATGCGAATATCCACCGAGCGGTCTAGGCCATCGTATTCAATGCCCCGCAGTTGAGCCACCAATTCATTGCGACTCACTATCGTGCCCGCCTTCAATGCCAGCAGCCACAAGACATCAAACTCATTGGCATTCAAATCCAGCGGCTGTTTATCAATGGTGACTGACTTTGCCGTCGCATTTAACACTAAAGAATCAAACACTAATTGCTGCTTTTGCTCCTCATCACTCACTCGGCGTAACAGGGCCTTTATCCGCGCTAACAGCACCTGTGGTCGAATCGGCTTAGTGAGGTAATCATCAGCACCGGCATCTAACCCGCGGATTTCATCGCCGTCCTCAACGCAAGCGGTCATAAATAAAATGGGCCCAGTATAAAATGCCCTGGCCTCCTTACACACATCGAAGCCATTCTTAACCGGCATCATCACGTCAAGTAGCACTAAGTCAGGCATCTCATCGGCTATCATCTCTAAGGCAAAATCACCTTGGCTGGCCACTGTGACTCCGTAACCGTGATCCAGTAAATAATCACTGATCCACTCTGCCAGTGAGGTATCGTCCTCTACGACTAAGATATGCTTTGCAACTGACATATTAGAATAACCTCCAACCGGACTGACTCTGTTTAGGGGCCTTATAAACCCATGTCACGACCACTTTAACTTGCGCGAGCGGTTGCACATCATCATTACGGATAAGACTAAAAGTCGCCGTTTTATCCCCTTCAAAACTATATTGATATTCTTGCAAAGCTTTGCCAGTCCAGCAGGTTAACTGGTGCTGACGGTCTGTCAGTATGAGGCAGTACTCGCCGCTCGCAGGTGTCTGCCATCGAAACAATACATCTTGATAGCAAGTTTGCCCTTTATGCAGTGCAATGCAGCGTTCTGGGGTTGCGGTAAAAATAACGGCATCATCCTGACTCCAAGCCCAAAAAGGCGCGCTCAGCATCACTACCGCTAACAATTGATAAAATCGGTTCATGCCCTCCTCCTAAAACACATAGCTAAGAGAAGCATTAAAATACGATGTATAACTCGCTTGATTGAAGGGACTGTCGGTCACTTCTTGGGATAACACATTGAAGCGATACATGGCCCGAAAGACAAAATTTTCACTCAGCGGATAGGCAACCCCTAACTCCATGCCGTAACTGAAAGAGCTATCCGGTCGATACTCAGGAAAGCGTTCAGTGGCTTCTTCCTTACTGATCCCAAAAAGATAGCGATTCAAGGTGGCAGATGAGTAACCTACGCTCCCCAATACGTGAAAATTCCAATTACGAACCTGCCAGGACTTACCCAATCTGGCAGAACTTTGAATACCTTGATCATCATAATAATCAGATACTAACCTATACTGAAAAACATAGTTATCGCCCCAATAACGTGTGGCACGAAAACCGGCACCAACATAGAGAGAATCTTCCGATAGTAGATAAGCATTGCGGCCAGCTTCATCCAGCGTACTGGGATCCACATCAGGACGGGACCAAGAACCTTGTAAGTTAGCTAATAGCAGTTCTAATGACCAATCCTCTGAGCTCCAAAGATTAAACCCCAGATTAATGCCATCTTGAGATTGATGGATCATCTCAACAAACAGCCCTTTGTACTGGTACATGCCACTGACTAACAGCGACAACTGTGCAGAACCAGAATCCGTTTGCCGAACATCGACTTGATTAATCCCGTAAACACTCATGCCTAGCTCAAAATCACCGCCGTCAGCAAGGCGATTAGTTCCTCCAGTAACACTGCTCGCAATATCTGATGCAGCAGCAGTTCGAGGAAGAATGCTCAGCGTTAACACAAGAAGCCAAAGAATACGCATGCCCATTTAATTCACATTTTTAGTCGTTATTTAGCGCTACATATTACAACAGTTTGTTGCAAGTCACTGCACAACCAGTATCATTTTTACGGCAATTGTGTGTCGGATAACAAGATAGACCTATATCCCAAACAACTTGAATCCTGCATCTTCAAATTGTTTGAGGATATACTCACCTCACATTGAGTTAAGGCACAAATGAGGCTCAAGCTAAGATGAAGTGGCGCAGTTAAGTTAACCGCTGTCGTCGTTAGCACACTGAATTATGGGCTAATACATTTAAACAACTCGCACCTTAAACTGCTGCATCGTTTCCCTCAATGAATTAGCCTGCTTAGACAGTGACTCACTGGCTTTCGCGGTTTCGTTAGCGCTGCTGAGTACCAACTCACCCGAATCACGAATCGCATTAATGCGCTCACTAATATCTTCGGCGGTCACGGCTTGCTCCTCACTGGCGGTCGCGACTTGAGTATTAGCCTGAGTCAGTTCAGTCAACGCATCTAAAATCTCAAATAAGTGCTGCTTGGCTTGATTAACGAGCAGTGATGACTCACTGATTTGCTTATCGTTATTGGCGAAGGATTCAACTGAAGACTTAGCATCTTTCACGAGTGTTTGGATAAGATCGCTGATCTCCTGCGTGGCCGTTTGACTGCGCGTTGCCAATGCCCGCACTTCTTCGGCGACCACAGCAAACCCACGACCTTGATCTCCAGCCCGCGCCGCTTCAATCGATGCATTCAAAGCTAATAAGTTCGTCTGCCCAGCTATCGCATCGACCACAGAAACAAAGTTGAGGATTTTTCCCGTACTCGCCTGAACCTGTTGAATAAGTTGATTCGAATACTGGGCGCTGGCAACCAACTGCTTCGAGATTTTTTCGCTCGCATCGACAACCTCACAACTTTCTTTCACTTTATGCTCGGCTTGTCCCGCTGAATAAGAAGCGGTTTCTGCACTACTCGCCACTTCAGTGATCGTTGCTGCCATTTGGGTCATAGAGGCGGCGACTTGGTCAGTGTTATCCTGCTGCCTCAACATAGCCTCACGATTATTCTCGGCCACCGCATTAAGCTCAGTCACCATAGAGGCAATTTCTTCACTTCGAGCAATCACTTGGCCAACAGTTTTACTTAAAGTCCACGCCATTTGATTCATACTGACGGTAAGTTCGCCTAATTCATCCTTGGAATCGACACGTAACTCTTGGTTAAAGTTGCCCTTTTCCATCATGGCGGCAGAATTACGTAACCGATTGATAGATTTGACCATGTATTGACTGCAAGCAATACCAATCAATAATCCTATGACTAAAGACACTATCGAAATAATCGTTAAGCCATAAATCGCCCAGAGTTCTTCTTCCTCAGTCACAGAAACTGCAGTTTGGGTCATCAGTGCTAAACGTTCTACGAATTGACTTAGCTCAGCATTAAACACATTTTGCGCTTCCTCTAAAGATTCAACCCGCTTAGCTAAAGCTGTATGGTCTTCTTTTTGCTGAATTCCCGAAATAACGGTGCCAAGCAGGACTTTATAATCTGCAAAATGTTGAATGATCGTGTCAATATCTTGATTTAGCTGCTGTGTTTTCTCACGTACTTGAGGAGTTTTAGCGTTTTTTAATGCCTCGCCAAGCATGGTTTGAGTCGAGAGCAACTCCTTGCTAATGTCTTCATTGTGCTGAACTACATCCGCAATAAAAGCCACTAAAATTTGCTGGCTCGATGCGGTTTCAATGTCCGCGGCACGAAACGCTTTTTCTAGAATGACAGAGCTTTCAAGCTGCTTAATGGTGATGTCAGTCGATAGCCTGACTAATGGAATATTCTCTTCTGCAATGCCATGAATTTCCTCCGATACACGCTGCATCTTCAACAGACTAAATCCAGACAAAATCAAGATCAGCACTAACATCACCCCAACGAGGGCGATCATCTTATGTTTAATCCGTAAGTCTTTTAAAAGCTTCACCATAAAACTACTCTCCAGCAAAACACTGACAACGAAGGACGTCCAATTTAGGATAGTCGGAGTTTTAACTTTCGGTGGATGAATTAAGCGTAAAGTATTAGCTGAATTTAAAAGAAAAACTTAAACATTAGAAAAATCGCATCATAGCTAAGCTCAATGATGCGTTAGAGTCTAAAACCGTTTAAGGCGTGCGAAATATCTATTAGGCAACAGTTTGAACAGACCTTAGTGAAATTAGGCGTTCAATACCACTGTCCGATACCAACGCCTCAACAAACCGCTAAAACTTGCATTCACATGGCAGATCACAGAAGATCCCATGGCCTTTTTCATTGCCCTTAGCCTCGCCCATGACTCAACCTGCATCGCCTACGCCAAATACTGTGACTCACACAGCGACGAATACAACGGCTGACATTGAAACAGCCCATGCCTCGGCGAATGCTATACCTGATACCACAGTGACACTTAGCTCATCTGAGGCATATCAGCTAAATGCTCAGATTCGGTCGCAATTCCCAGCGTTAAATCAACTGCTTGATGGTTATCCCCTATGTTATCTCGACACAGCAGCCACCAGCCAGAAACCGCAAATGGTGTTAGATGCCATGGCGCAGTTTTACGCTAACGACAATGCCAATGTACACCGTGCTGCGCATCAGTTATCAGCGCGTTCGACCTTAAGCTATGAGAAAGTGCGCGATCAGTTGCAGCAATTTTTGAAGGCAAAACGCCGCGAAGAAATCATTTTTACCCACGGCACCACAGAATCAATCAACTTAGTCGCCTTTGGACTGACTGCCCAATTAAGCGCTGGCGATGTGATATTAATCGACGCCGCCGCTCACCACGCCAATATAGTGCCTTGGCAGGAACTGGTGAAACGCACAGGGGCAATCATTAAACCAATCCCGCTCTGTCAGGATTGCCGCTTAGATATCATCGCCTATAAAACCTTGCTCGAGTTAAAGCCTAAAATCGTCGCCCTGTGCCATGTTTCCAACGCCCTAGGTACAGTCAATCCCGTGGCTCAGCTAGTGCAGTTAGCGAAAAAACAAGGTGCTATCACCTTAGTTGATGGCGCACAGGCAGTTGCGCATTTAACGTTGGATGTGACTGAAATCGATTGTGATTTTTACGTCTTCTCAGGGCATAAAATGTATGGTCCCACTGGTGTTGGCGTGCTTTACGGCCGTTTCGACGCGTTAGATAGTCTCGCGCCACTATTAACTGGCGGCGAGATGATTAAACGCGTGAGTTTTGAAGCGACAGAATTTGGCAACCTGCCGAATCGCTTAGAAGCGGGCACGCCGCCGATTGCTGAAGTCATAGGTTTGGGCGCGGCCATTACATTTTTACAAACCGAGCTCATGCCGCAGGTTCAAGCTTATGAAGCAGAACTAATTAACTATTTACAAAGCCAATTGCGCGCGCTCGGTGAAGTGCATTTATACGGCGCCTTTGATGACAATATCGGTGTAGTCGCGTTTAATCTTGCCGGTGAACATCACCAAGATGTAGGCATTTTACTGGACCAACAAGGGGTTGCCGTTCGCTGTGGCCATCATTGTGCCATGCCATTAATGCAGAGCCTGAATCTTAAGGGCTGTTGCCGCGCCTCTATCGGTATCTACACCAATAAAGACGATATCGACCGCTTTATTGCCGCGTTAACCTCGGTAAAAGACTTGCTGCTGTAATCCAGCATTTAACGACTGAACCACGCCATTCATACGCTCAAGTAAGTGAGACAGGATTTAGCCCTATGACAGATTCAATCATGACTATGCCAAATGAAGCCGATTTTCACTATTTAGTGCAAGATGCCGAAACCTTACTGGCGCGTTTTACCAATGCCCCTAACTGGCAGGAAAGATATCGCCAAATTATGGTGTTAGGGAAAGACTTACCAAGCTTAAGCCCTGAGCTTCGCATCGAGGCCGCTCAAGTAAAAGGTTGTGAAAGTGATGCGTGGATTTACCATCTAGAACAGGCTGGCAAACACTATTATTTAGCCGACAGCGATGCCCGCATCGTTAAGGGATTGATCGGATTATTACTTGGTGCCTGCCATGGCAAAAGCCGCGCTGAAATCCAAGCATTTGATCCTACAGCTTACTTCAAACAATTGGGCCTAGAAGGTCAGCTCAGCCCATCGCGCACCAACGGCCTTAACTCACTGGCAAAAGCAATGCTTGAAGCCACTCGATAATCATAACCCGAGGGTTTTCATTTACTGCGACAAGCGATAATTGAAACCACTCGGCAACAACAAATAATCACAACTCTAGCTCAGGGGTAAAGGCCAAAAAAGGGATTTAATCAAAGACTTCTACGCCCTAAAAAGGTATAAAGAAGTTACATTTGCGTTATTGATAGGAACCGAGCATGCCCATCAAGGCAGTCAATCACTACCGTCGTACACTCCTTAAAGGTCTTGGCGCAGCAACTCTGTTAAGTCCACTCGCCAGTTTACCTAGCTTTGCCGCCGCACAGAGGCGGATATATGTCGATGGTTTATCTTTCCTTCCCGATGACTTAAGTGATGTAACTGCCGCTAAGCTCGATGCCTATCTTTGCGATATTTCGGCGATTGAGACCATAGAACAAGCCGATGGCACTCAAAACTACAAACGCACTTATAAAGCTTGCATGGAAAGCATTAAGCAGGCCGCTAAACGGGTAAGTGATCATCCCGATATTTTGTTGCAAGGCCTGAGGGGGCAAGATATTCAACGTGCACGCGACAGCCAACGCACTGCGGTATACTTTCAAATCCAAGGCGCAGATTGTGTCGAAGAAGACAGCGAAGCTAACCAGTGGGCGCGGGTAGATGAGTTTCATCAACAAGGGCTACGCGTACTGCAGCTCACCCACCATTACGGCAATACCTTTGCCGGTGGCGCCTTAGATAATGATGCCAGTGGCGGACTCAATAAACCACTCACGGCCCACGGGCACGAGCTTATCGCCAAACTCAATCACGCCAATATCTTAGTCGATGTGAGTCACTCCAGCGCTCAAACCGCTTTAGATGTCGCAAAAATCACTAAATCACCCATAGTGCAAAGCCACGGCGCAGCGCGCGGTATAGTAAACCATGCCCGTTGTTCCCCCGATGAAGTGATCCGCGCCATCGGCGATAGCGGCGGCGTATTCGGCGTATTTATGATGAGTTTCTGGCTTACCAATAATGCCGTGCCCACGATTGATGATTATATTCGACAACTGGAATACGTTATGCGTGTTGGTGGAGTGGACTGCGTGGCAATCGCTAATGACTTCCCGCTCCGAGGCCAAGAAAACCTACTGGCACTCGGCAATGACAACGCCAAAGGCATTAAAGAATATCAAGAATGGTGGTACAGCCTGAGGGCGAAAGGCGTGCTAGGTTTTGATGCAGAGCCAAGGCATGTAGTAATCCCCGAGCTGAATCATATCGATCGCATGAGCCGTATCGACGATGCCTTAGCCAAGGCACGCTTTAAATCTACTGACCGCGACCGTTTTATGGGTGGTAACTGGCAAAGAGTGCTCAACAAAGTGCTACTGTAAATGCCATTGTTTTATCGTCATGTTTAATTTACTTTGTCGATAAATTTACTGGCTTATCAGCTTGTTTCAGTCTTGGATATTCTATGCTGACCACACTCGCTATTTTCAATTATCGCTCTCTGCGTGAAATCGTCTTACCCCTAGGGCAACTCAATTTGATCACAGGGGCGAATGGCAGTGGTAAATCGAATCTATACAAGGCACTACGTTTACTCGCACAAACGGCGCAAGGCGGCGTTGTCAATGCTTTAGCCCAAGAAGGCGGACTCGACTCCAGCTTTTGGGCGGGACCAGAAAACCCCACCAAAAGTATGCTAGCAGGCGACACCGCCATTGAAGCCACCGTCAGGCAAGCGCCAAAACGCCTAAAGCTTGGATTTGCTGGCGAAGATTTTAGCTATCTTATTGAACTCGGTTTACCCAAACCCGACGCCACTACGCTGTTTGGCTTAGATCCACAAATCAAGCGCGAAGCCATTTGGAACGGGCCTAAGTATCGACCCTCAACAGTATTGGTTGAGCGCCGTGGTCCTATGGTGAAGAGTCGCAGTGCTGACGGACAAGGCTGGATAACCTTAGGCGCACACCTGCAAACCGGCGACAGTATTTTTACCGAACTTGCCGATCCAGAGCGCAGCCCTGAAGTGCTAAAACTTCGCGATAGTATCCGCGCATGGCGCTTTTACGATCACTTCAGAACCGATGCAGAAGCGCCAGCCCGTCGTCCACAATTAGGTACAGCCACGCCAGTATTGCACCACGATGGGCGCGACCTTGCATCAGCAATTCAAACCATTTTTGAGATAGGTGATAAAGCGGCTTTTGATCATGCAGTGAGCGATGCGTTTCCCGGAGCTAAAGTTCGCATTGAGCCCCAAGCTGGCGGTATTTTAGTACTCGCATTTCATCAAAATGGCTTATTAAGGCCACTCAATGCCAGTGAATTGTCGGATGGCACCTTGCGTTATTTGCTATTAATTGCCGCCCTACTCACCCCAAGGCCGCCAGAGCTTATGGTGCTAAACGAGCCAGAAACTAGCCTACATCCCGACTTATTACCTGCGCTTGCACGCTTAATCGCTAAGGTATCGGAAGAGTGCCAGTTGTGGGTGGTTTCCCATGCTAATCGGCTTATTAATGCCTTAAGTCAATTTGAACACTGCAATACCTTGGCCTTAGACAAAATCTTAGGCCAAACGCAGATCCAAGGCCAAGACTTACTCAATACGCCCAGTTGGCTATGGCAGAATCGTTAACCTATAGCCTTAATCAATCGTAAAATACCGCGAGCCATAGGGTTTCTGAACTTATAGAAGTCGAAGCGACTCGATGTTTTTGATGGGGCGAAATCGTTAAATAGTCACCTGGAGTTAGCGTAACGGGTTCACCTTGTTCAAATTCGAGTGTCGCCTCGCCTTTGAGCAGCATCACCCATTCATGTTGAGTTTGATCGTACCATTGAGCTTCGGGTAGATACCCAAACCACCTGAAGATACAGGATTCAGCGGGAATTTAACGCACTTTAGGCAAGGCGGCTATTTGCAGACCTAGTGGACTAAGTTAAAAATAGCCAACACGGCATAGAGTGCGTTAAAACCCGCCGGGACGGAGCGCTTAGGGCACTCCACTTCCGTGTTGCATCAATTCAGAAGGTGGCCGACATTCTGTCATTGATGCGCCTTGAATTGAAGCACCCTAAGCGCTCTGAAACTCGTATCTTCAGGTAGCTTGGGTATATTGCCCATTGGAAACGATGCGCTCAATGGTCACAGTGTTATTGCCCGCCTGTTTTCAAAAGTTTCCGCCGATAAATCTGTGGGTAATTTTGCAAAAAAGTTATCAAGCATTTTGTCTTTATTCCTCTGCTTTTATTAATGTGCCACTCTGATTAAACGGTATTTTGAGCAATCAAGCATTGAGAAACGAATCCATAAACCGCTATGATATGCGCACAAAAATACTCAGTTACCATGAGTATTCCTCAGATAAGCTTATTGTTTTACATATGGATATGGAGATTTTCCCCAATGTCGTTGTTTCGCGCACTCAAAGCCAAGTTATTTCCCTCAAACCAAACTAGCCGCGATCCAAAAGACATTCATCTTCAAACTGAATCACAAACACTCAGCCAAGAACAAGATTTAACGCAGGAACCGTCAGTTGCTGCGCCGCTATTCCAGCGTCATTTCAGCTTAAAAATTCATGTGACAAAGGCAGACGCGACTTCTTGCGAAGAAAATGCCGACCACGGCTTAACTCTCTATCACTACGATACGCCCCAAGTCATAGAACTCTTGGGCTGGGAAAACGTCAATGAATGCTGCGAATTCCACCATACCGAATTTGACAGCCTCGAAATCAGCAATCAATTCCCTTTCCCCGAGCAGCACTTTTGGCTCGACAAGGTAAAAGTGTGCAGTATCACCCCAAAAAAGAACAGCCAAATAAAGGCGTTGTGGCAAGTTGAGCTTAACAATCTCGATGCATTATTGATAAGCCACTTTACCCTCGATGCAGACAATATAGTGCAAGGCGATATTCAAGATTACGCCAGCCTAACAGGCCAACTGCACCGCACTTTTCACCAACTCAATACTGAAGATGGTGCGGGTATACTTAGAATCATCACCCAAAGCCCAGGGCTTACCCAAGCCGTCGATTCAAACTATTTTGGCGAACGTAATGGCGTGACCCGCCAATTCAATGCCCTAGGAACTCTGTTATTTGAAGGCAACTTTATTAATGATCAGCAACTTGGAACACAAACGTGGTACGACCATGAGGGCAAGATCAATCAAATAGAAGATCGCCATCCCCAAGGCCAATTTATTCAATACTTTTATGGCAATGGTCAGCTTAAAGAAACCGCCGAACAAGATAGCAATAGCTATTATATCAATACGTTAACTCGCTACTATGAATCTGGACAAATACAGCTGATCCGGCCCTTAGTGCAAGATGTTATCCACGGAATTGAAAAACAATATTACCCTGATGGTTCACTAGAAGCTGAAAGATATTACAACCAAGGCTATGAATATGAAGCCGTTTGGTATCATCCCAATGGAGCAATTAAACAAAAAGTGTGTAACGATGTGACGGGCAAAGTCATTGAAGAGTTTTACGACTCAGGTAAGCCTGCATGGCGTGAACCCTTCAATACCGAAGGCCAATTACATGGCGAACATGTAAAATGGTATCCCAATGGCCAAATTGAAGAAAAAATCTATTTTGAGGATGGCAAAGAACAAGGCATGGCCCTTTGGTATCATGACAATGGTCAACTCGCCCTTGAGATCTATCTTGAAAAGGGACTCAGGGAAGGTCTATTTAGAAGCTATTATAAAAGTGGCGTGCTTTCGGCCGAAGGCCAATATAAAAATAATATCTCGGTAGCCCCTTTTATTGAATACCACGAAAACCAGCAAATTCAGATGTACTTACCGCACACACAGGGCAACCGTGATGGCACAGCTCGCTGGTTTTATGAAGATGGCACGATACGTACAATTTCTGAATATGAAGTTCGTGATGGCCAAGGCTACCTCAAAGAGTCCAGCTTTTATAATAACAAAGGGATCCTCGAATCCTATCAGAGTCACTCGGATACCCGCTGCGGCTATAATCTTGATAATAATCAAAGGGAATACTATCAAGAAGGTATTGCCGATACTCGCATCGAATACTATGAAGATGGCGCCATTCGCTGGTTACTCACCCGTACGCAAGGGGATTTATTTAGCTCTAAATCCTTGTCCCCTCAAGGTTTAATTTTAGAAACGGGCACAATCCAAATTACTAATGGTCGTTACCTCGATATCGGCCATTGGCAACGTTTTACGCCCCAAGGAAAAGTGTACCGCGAAGCCTGGCTAGATGAACAAGGCCAACTGATAGAAAGCCGTCACTACTTTGATTTTCATGAAAATATAGCAACTCAGGAAGATGAAGAACCTGAATGGGATAGCCCAGAAAATCCTAGTTATGACTATGATGAAGACGATGCTGATGGGCAAAGTAACGGACCAAATAACCGTACGGATGACAGCGAACATCATGCTAGCAATAGTAGAAATAACGCATATTTATCTCGTCAGAAGTATCACGCACCCAATGGCAATACCACGACAAAACAGCGAGAAGATAAAACAATAGCAGATGTCGCCGCTCACACCGAAGAACCCATATTGGCTTATCACTTAAAATTTGATAATGAAAGCAAGCTTTATGCAATGAAACGCTATCATCCCAATCGCCAGATTGCCGAAGAAGGTAATTTACAAATTCAGGGACAGGAGCAATTCTGGGTCGGCATCCACAATCAATACGATGAGCAAGGCAAACTCAAGCTTTCCGAAACCTATACTATGGCGGGCGAACCGATAGAGCACTCCACTAGCACAAGTAGGATAGTGTTAAATTAATCAAGCAGATTTGAATCACACTCGATAGCGAGGATAGGTAAGCCCAGATAAAACTTGGCTTACCTTACTCACAATTAACCGTTAGCTTGCGATAACAATTCCAAGCTTGATAGCACTAAATGAATCTAAGTCGCAGCACTAAAACTTAGGCCACGGCACTAAAACTAAAGTGCAAAAAAACTAAAGTGCAAAAGTGGCAATAGTCTTTTGAATACCCACGACATCCGTGCCACGCTTGAGCTCTTTGACTAAAGGTTCGCTCTGGCCTGAGATCCAAATTTTAAGCTCGGCATCCATATCAAAATGCCCTGTCGTTTCCACTTCAAAATGGGTAATGGATTTATAAGGTATTGAATGGTAAGTAACCTTCTTGCCTGTAAGTCCCTGCTTATCAATTAAGATCAGGCGTTTATTGGTGAAAATAAACAAATCACGGATCACTTTGTAGGCGAGTTTTAATTCTTCTTGAATGCCCATGATAGGCCTTAATTCCTCGGCTAATTCCTGTAAATCAACCTCAGCAGCATTACCGAGTAAACCGTCTAACAATCCCATTTTAACATCCCTTATTATTGATATTATTTTCAATAAGATATCTGCTCATTACCGCATGTGCAATATAAGGCTTTGATGAAAATATGAGAGTGGCAATGGTGAGGGCAACATCAATGAAAGGTAAGCTGTTGTAAGTGCGCGGATGCAAGCTGAATAGGTGCTAGGAGCATTGCACTCGGACAATGCTCCTAATGACAAATATTAAAGGTGCTTCCGGCCTCGCACTTGACGGTTTTCGCCGACCACCATCATTTCGCATTTAGGGCAGTCGAATACCAACTTGAGCACATCATTGCCGATTTCAAGCACCATAGGATCGGCCTTGATCCCTGGCACTTCTTTCGGACACAGATTGAAGTTAAAGCGTAAGCAATGCTTAGTGATCATCAATGGCACGTCTTCAGTGACGCCATTTTTCTCATAGGTATCTTGGATTTCAATCACGCCATGGCGTTGATAAAAATCCTTGGCCTTTTCGTTGGCAACGTTGCCTAAGTAACTCAAATGCTTGACGGGATAGACTGCATCTTGATTATGCTTCCACGGCAGTGGACGCACATAGCCTTGCACACGAGCAGCCTCTAAGGCGGCCACACCATCACGGCGCAGACCATTTAACACTGATGCGGGCAAGAACCAAGCTTGGGCCGTATCGATACTGATGCTACGGGCAACAAAGTCGGTACTGCCGAGCTTACCTAGCTGAGTGCGAGTATTTTGTAAGGTCTTATCGACATCTGTCGCAGGCGTCTTCTCGACCACTAAATTCACTGTGGCTGTAAGGCCATAGATATCCGTCAAGGTCAGCGCCAGTCCATCTTGGGTGTCGCTCAACCGTAAATCGACGCCGATAATCCGCTTAGAAGATTCTTTCGATAGCAGGGCTTCGAAGGCTTGGTTATGGTTACGATATAAAGTCATGCCGACCTTTAAATCCTTTGGCACCTGCAATATATGCAGTTTTAACCCTTCGGCACGGTTAACCCGCAGGCCTTGCAGCTTGTCATCGGATTGTTTTGCCATAGCAAAATTCGCGGGGAAAAACGCTAAGCCATCGCCGTTATTAAACTCATGGGTCGAGCTCACTTGGATAAAGTCTTTACCTATGCTGACCACTTTACCGACTTCTTCGCCTATGTATTTGGGCGAGCGGAAATCTTTAATTCCTTGGCTACGTTCGTTAACAAAGTAATCTGTGCTGCCACGGTTAAAGGTCTTTTCAGGATCAGGGGTAAAACTATGTTCACAGCGGCCGTGGGACGAAGCCTTAAACTCAGGACGACGCGCCATAATCGCATCCAACTTTTGGCGATAATGCGCAGTGACGTTTTTAACGTAACTTAAATCTTTTAAGCGACCTTCAATCTTAAACGAGCGAATGCCCGCATCGATGAGCGCCTCAAGGTTTTCGGTTTGGTTATTGTCTTTTAAAGACAATAAATGTTCGTTCTGCGCTAACACATCCCCTTGACGGGTTTTAAGATTGCCCGGCAGACGGCACATTTGCGAGCATTCACCGCGGTTAGCACTGCGGTTACTAAAGGAATGACTCAAGTTACATAAGCCACTGTAAGCCACACACAAAGCACCGTGGATAAAGAATTCGAGCTGCATATTAGTATGCGCGGCGACATCACGGATTTGGCTCAAACCCAATTCACGGGCAAGCACCACCTGAGAAAAACCAACTTGCTCTAAAAACGCCACTTTTTCTGGACTGCGGTTATCCATTTGGGTACTGGCATGCAGGGCAATCGGCGGCAAATTGAGTTGTAATACGCCCATGTCCTGCACAATCAGCGCGTCAGCTCCCGCTTCGTACAATTGCCAAATGAGTTTTTCGGCGTCGGCCAGTTCGTTATCCATCAAAATGGTATTGAGGGCGACAAATACCTGAGCATGGTATTGATGAGCATAAGTGCACAGGCGCGCGATATCTTCAACACTGTTACCCGCCGTTGCCCGCGCACCAAACGCAGGACCACCTATGTATACCGCATCGGCACCATGGCGTATGGCTTCGATACCGTAGTCAGCATTTTTTGCAGGCGCCAATAACTCAAGACGGTTATGGACGTGAGAAAGATTCTCGGGAGTGTATATCTCTGGCTGGCTCATGGCTTCACAGACTCAAAATTATCATTAACGAAAAGGACGGGAGTATAACAAAAACTCAAATACAGCTCTATCAGCAAATCATCAACTAATCCGCTTTACTTTTGCCAGCGAGGATAATGGCACAGCCGATCTTTGGGCCTCACACTTGCACCCTCAAGCCGAGCAGAGTATCTTTGCCCCGCATTGACGAATAGGCACTATTTATGACTGATTTTATTTACCAACCACCGACCACTCCTTGGCTCGATATTCTTTATCAAGATAAAGACATTATCGTCATCAACAAACCTTCAGGATTGTTGTCTGTGCCAGGTCGCGACCCCGCCCATTACGACAGTGTCTATGCCCGGGTAAAAGCAGAGCATCCACATTGCCAAATCGTCCATCGCCTCGATATGGCGACCTCAGGCGTGATAGTTGTCGCCCTTATTCGTAGCGCCGAGCGGGAATTAAAACGTCAGTTCCACGATAGAGAAACCAGTAAGACCTATTATGCAAGGGTCGCAGGCCATTTCAAAAATGACACTGGCAGCGTTGATTATCCACTGATCTGCGACTGGCCAAATCGCCCTAAACAGAAAGTCGATCATCTTGTTGGCAAACCGTCTTTGACTCACTACCAAGTAATGAGCCGCGCCAAACGCTCAACGCTGGTTAAACTGATGCCAATCACAGGCCGCTCACACCAATTACGGGTGCATATGATGGCGCTAGGACATCCGATTTTAGGCGATGGTTTTTATGCCGACTCACTGGCAAAATCCTTAGCGCCTCGACTATTACTACATGCAGCAGAGCTCACCATCAAACATCCCTACTCGGGTGTCAGTATGACTTTTAGCGCAAAAGTCCCTTTTTGTGAGCCTTTGGGCGAACAATGATCACTAAAATCAAATAATACGGGCAAAATCGGTAGCAATTCTCCATAAAAAAACGTAACTTTATGACAATTCACTACGTTATAGAGAGTTTATTTATGGATACCGCATTTCAGCGCGATCAACTCGATAATCATATCCTCGAAGCCCTAATGCAGGATGCCCGCACACCCTTTGCCGAACTCGCTAAACGCTTTAGCGTGAGCGCCGGCACTATCCATGTTCGGGTAGAAAAAATGAAGCAAGCGGGGATCATTACAGGTGCGCAGATCACGGTAAACCCTAAAGCCCTAGGCTATGACGTTTGCTGTTTTATCGGTATCAACCTTAAAAGTGCTGGCGATTACCCCGCCGCTATCGCCAAACTCAACGCTCTCGAAGAAGTCGTCGAAGCCTATTACACCACAGGCAACTACAGCATTTTCGTAAAGGTCATGTGCCAATCCATCGACGGCTTACAACACGTGCTCATCAATCGCATTCAATCTATCGATGAAATCCAGTCGACAGAAACCTTGATCAGCCTACAAAACCCAATCGTCAGAGCGGTTAAACCTTAAACAGGAAAAACAGCAAACACCTACAAACAACATAACAAATACCAAAGTGTGATTAACATCTTTTTTACCGCAAAAGTGTTAACCATACGATACTTTTGTGTTACAACTTCATTGCTGCCGCCAAAGAGCGCAGCAGAAACTATAACAATTCAGCTACAGGCACGTTTAATAAAGTGCTGAAAGCATTAATTGACAAGGAAGAAGTTGTGAAGACAAAACTATCGATCGCTATCTCTGCTGCACTACTCTCAAGCGCAGCTATTGCTAACAGTGAATTTACATTTAAACCTTACTCACCCGAGATCACATCTCACGATAAATTTAGCAAACCTAAAGTGGCAACAACAAATTTAGGTGCACCACAACGTTTTATTGTTGAAATGGAATCTCCTGCACTCGCTAAATACCAAGGTGGTATTGGCTCGTTTGCTGCAACAGCTTCAGCAAAAAAAGGTCAAAAAATCAACGTACAGTCATCTGAAGTAAAAAGCTACGCCAATCATCTTACAAAAGAGCAGAACAATTTTTCTTCTGCTCTAGCTAAAACAGTACCTAATGCAAAAATAGAACGCCATTTTCAAACATTATTTAATGGTGTCACTGTTGTTGGCCAAGGATTAACCGCTGAAAAACTGGCTCAAATGCCAGGTGTTAAATCAGTCTATCCAGAAACCATGTATGAAATAAACATGGATGCTTCTCACCAAGTTATTAATTCCCAAGCAATGTGGGAAGCAGTTTCTGGGATGGAAAATGCAGGTAAAGGAATTAAAGTCGCAATCATTGATGGTGGCATTCGTCCTGAAAACCCCATGTTTACTGACGCTGGCTTTACCGCACCAAGTGGAAATTTACCATCGGATGACTATTGCTCGACTGTTGATGCATCTTTCTGTAATAACAAACTGATCGTTGCGCGTTGGTCGCAACCTACATTCCCTGTTTGCGCTGATGAATACATGAGCCCACTCGGTTTTGGTGGCCATGGTACTCACGTAGCAGGAACCGCCGTTGGCAATAAAGTATCAACAACCTTCAAAGAAATCCCTGTTGAGTTATCAGGTGTTGCTCCAGCTGCTTACTTAATGGTTTATAAAGCTCTTTATAGTAAAGCTGACTGCACTGGTGGTAGTGGTTCAAACATCATGTTAATGGAAGCCTTAGAACATGCTGTTAATGATGGCGCAGATGTAATCAACAACTCATGGGGGGGGAGTGCTGGTAGTGATCCAGCTAGCAGCCCATACAAAACCATGTTTGAAGCTGCAGAAGCTGCGGGGGTTGTTGTAGTTAGCGCTGCCGGTAACGATGGTAATGGTCCTCAAACTATCGGCTGCCCTGCTTGTATTGAATCAGGAATAACTGTTGCTAACACTACAACAGGGCGTTTTTTCGCTAATAGCTTTAATACCGGTGGTGATGATTTACTTGCTATTCCAAGTTCTGATGCAGTGCTCTCAGAAGATATTACCGCTCCAGTGATTGCGGCCTTTAATTTAGATGCTGAAAATGCCAATGGTTGTGATGCCTTTGCTGCTGATTCGTTCAAAGATGGCATTGCATTGATTTCTCGCGGAACATGTAACTTTTCATTGAAAGCAACAAACGCAAAAGCTGCAGGCGCTAAAGCCCTTGTAGTTTATAACAATGCGGCAGGTGCACCGACGACTATGTCTATGCCTGGCGAACCATTCCCTGCAGTCATGATTACGAAAGATGCAGGTTTAGCTGTAATCGAAGCAATGGGAGATACTGCAACAACTGGTACTATAGTTGCAAAAACTAAACGCATCATGGTTACTGAACTTGCTGATAATCTAAATAGCACCAGTTCACGCGGTCCTGATGGCAACCAAAATATTCTTAAACCGGATATCGCAGCACCTGGTACCAACATTCTGTCAGCTTTTTCTCCTGATGATGGTGGTGAAGACTTTAATATGATCTCTGGCACCAGTATGGCAAGCCCTCATGTTGCAGGTGCAGCAGCTCTTATGAGCCAACTGCACCCAGAGTGGAGCGCAAATGATATAAAAACGGCTCTCACTTCTACGGCTAAATATGAAGACATTCTCGATGATGATGCAACAACCCCAGCAACTCCATTTGACATGGGTGCAGGTCGCATGGATTTAGATGCTGCAGCCAAGGCAGTATTAACCTTTGACAAACCTTCAATTGCTTCAGACTCTTGCGTTGGTCCATGCACCTTCACTCGTACTGTCTATAACAAAAGCGATGCAACGACATCTTGGAGCTTATCAACTTCATCAGATAGCACAGGCATCACAGTATCCCCCTCTACCTTAGAGCTTGCCGCAGGAGCCTCTGCCACGTTTACTGTAACCGTTGACTCAACTTTCGCTGAATATGGCGAGTGGATCTTCGGAAACATATTAATCAACAGCGCGGAAGGGTTACAAAATGCTCATTTACCTCTAGCTGTTTTGGCTAAAGAATCAAGTAATGCATCCTTAATTTCTACACTAACAACCAAAACAGATATTACTGCGAGTGACGTGATCCCATTGGTTGCAACTGTGAACAATAATGTATTTGCAAATACAGTCACAGTAACAGCGCAAGCACCTAAAGGCACTAAACTAACCTCAAAAGATGATGTAAAAATCACTTTAGCAGGTGCAACACAAAATGGATTGCAGGTAAATGAAGATTTGGGCTTAGTGACATGGGTAGGCCAACTAAATTTACCTAAAATGGCAACAACCAAAGGTGCTCAAAGATTTCCAAGTATCGTTGGCTTAGGTGTTGTTCCCATAACTTGTCCTGAAGGCTGTGATGAACAAGCCTTTACTTTTACAGTTCCAAGCTTTAAATACAACGGCGTGAGCTACAGCAAAATAACAATATCAGACAATGGTTTAGCGATTGTTGGAGGCGGAAGTGCAAGTGGTACTTTTGCAAATAAACAATTACCAGATGGTAGTAACCCAAATAACATCCTTGCTCCATTCTGGTCTGATTTCGACTTATCAGATAAGTCTGTCGGCGATACTGGTGGCGGTGATTTAGCCGTTGGAGTATTCACAGATGGCGCAGGAGTGAAATGGTTAGCTTTAGAGTGGAATAAAGGCCAACTCTATGGCGACACATCTGGTACAGCTTATACATTCAGTGTTTGGATTAGGACAGGTGATACTGAAGAGGTTGTCTTCAACTATATCAATATTCCAAATATACCTGCAAACGTCACTATTGGTGCTGAAAACGTAGGCGGTACTATTGGGACGACTTATAACTTTAATGGTACAGGTGGCAATATTTCTACAGGTGATGCATTAACCTTAAAGAATACAACGGCAGGAAATGTCACTATTAACTACGATGTTACAGCGACATCACTCAATGTTGGACAAGCTGATGTAATTGAAACCAACGAAGAAGCTTTAGTCTCAATTGATGTCTTAAAAAATGATATCAAACCAGATATGAAAGTTGCTCGAGTATCAATTACAGGTGATGGCATTACGGCAAATGCCCAACGCATTATTGATATCATGCCAAAAGGAGCATTAGGCAGCTTAGCTATTGTACAAGCACCTTCACACGGCACTGCTTCAATCAATTCAACAGGTGGAATTGATTATACACCTGCAGAGAATTACTTTGGTCCGGATATGCTTAGCTATACATCTGCAGACGAAGATGGCAATACTGGCGCTGCGGCAATTGTGACCATTGACGTAAAAAATGTAAATGACGCACCAACAGTCGCTCCAGTCGGTTCAACTGGTGTTGAAGGTTCTGTGTTAACAGCAAAAGCTAATGGCGCGGATATAGATCAAGATACTTTGACTTATACTTGGACTCAGACGAGTGGAACTCCAGTGACCTTCACCAATGGTGGAGAGGTAATAAGTTTCACCGCACCTAGTGGAGCACAAGATCTGGTCTTTACAGTAACAGCGTCTGACGGAAAATTAGAAAGCAATCCTAGTACAGTAACGGTTAAAGTAACGGCAAAACCAATACCTCCAGCTAAAAAAGATGATGGCGGAGCATTAGGTTGGTTAACCGCCTTATTGTTACCACTGGCGGCAATGCGTCGTCGTATGAAGTAACGAGTTGTTGACACTAAAAAGGGAGCCTTAATGGCTCCCTTTTTCTATTACGCTCTAAAGAAATATGTCTAGGAACGCAGGCCTATTCCGCGCGAGACTAAGTAATACGCTAAGGTCCAAAGTGCGACACAGAAACCGATCATAATGGCGATGGATAATGGCACGCTGATATCGGCGAAGCCTAAAAAGCCATAGCGGAACACGTTGATCATATAAACCACAGGATTGAGTGCCGATACGCCTTGCCAAAATGGGGGCAAGAGTGACAGGGAATAAAATACGCCGCCAAGGTAAGTTAATGGGGTAAGCACAAAGGTGGGGATGATACTGATATCGTCGAAGCTTTTGGCAAAAACAGCGTTAATTAAGCCACCCAATGAGAATAGCACTGAGGTTAAAAATACCGTCATAACCACTAAACCGGCATGATGCAAGCTAATGTCGACAAAGAACATGGCCACAAGCGTCACTATTAGGCCAACACACAAACCGCGCGCCACGCCGCCGCCTACGTAGCCAGCAATCAGCACATAATGGGGCACAGGTGCCACCATCAGCTCTTCTAAATTACGTTGAAACTTGGCACTGTAAAATGAGCTAGCAACATTCGAGTAAGAGTTAGTGATCACCGACATCATGATCAAACCAGGGGCGATAAACTCCATATAAGATACGCCGCCCATTTCTCCAATCCGGCTGCCGACTAAGTTACCAAAAATCAAAAAATACAAGGTCATGGTAATCGCTGGCGGGACTAAGGTCTGGATCCAAATTCGCGTAAAACGATTGATCTCTTTACTTAAAATACTTTTAAAGGCAATAAAGTAGAGCTGATTCATGCTGAGGCTCCCTGAGTTTTCTTCACGAGTTCGACGAAGAGTTCTTCTAACCGATTAGACTTGTTACGCATCGATAGCACTTCAATATTAGCTGCGCTCAATTGGCTAAAGACATCGTTAAGATTATGCTCTTTCGCTACATCCACCTCTAAGGTATGAGAGTCGGTTAAGCGACAAGCCATGCCATCGAGCACGGGAGCCGTTTCAGTATCGCGACGAAGATCGAGAATAAAAGTCTCCATATTCAGCTTACTCAGCAACGCCTTCATGCTAGTGCATTCCACTAAAATACCTTTATCAATAATGCCGATATTACGGCAAAGCATTTCCGCTTCTTCAAGGTAATGAGTGGTCAGGATGATCGTCACGCCCTGCTGGTTTATTTGTTTGAGGAACTCCCACATAGAGCGGCGCAGTTCAATATCCACACCTGCGGTAGGTTCATCTAAAATCAATAATTTAGGTTCGTGCATCAGAGCGCGCGCAATCATTAACCGTCGCTTCATGCCGCCAGATAATTCTCGCGAAGGGCTATTGCGCTTTTCCCACAGATCCAGTTGACTTAAATATTTTTTGGCACGCTCAAGGGCGATAGGTTTTGGCACACCATAGTAACCCGCTTGATTCACCACAATTTGCAGCACGGTTTCAAACTGGTTGAAGTTAAACTCTTGTGGCACTAAACCAATGCAGAGCTTGGCGTGTTCTAGCTGCTTATCGATATCATAATCAAAGACTTTGACCGTACCTGAACTCTTCTGCACTAAGGAGCTAATAATACCAATCGTGGTGGATTTACCCGCACCATTGGGGCCGAGCAAGGCAAAGAAATCCCCTTGATTGACGGTGAGGCTAATGCCTTTGACCGCTTCTACGCCGCCTTTATAGGTTTTTTTAAGCCCTTCGAGTACCAGAGCATGGGTAATATTCGCCATATTTGTACCGATCCTTACACATTAGAAAGTAATAAGATGGTGCTAAAAAACACAATTACAATGATGGGTTGCAGAACTAAAGCAAAAAATTAGCTAATTGATTGAAAAGAAAAAATTTAATGATTCAATCATTAATGCTTTTTATATTGCCGCAAAAAGCAAAACTCCCGCCTGTTGCGGGAGTTTTAAACTGTATCGGACACTTAATCGAGTGGTACGACTTTGGCGATATAAGGTAGATTGCGATACTGCTCGGCATAATCAATACCATAACCTACGATAAACTCATCAGGGATAGTAAAACCGATAAAATCAACCTTCACATCCACTTCACGACGCTCAGGTTTATCCAACAGGGTGCACAGTGCAAGACTCTTAGGCTCACGCAGCAACAGCATTTCGCGCACTTTACTTAACGTATTACCTGAGTCAATCAAGTCTTCCACAATCAGCACATCGCGACCGGCGATATCAGATTGCACATCTTTCAGCACTTTCACATCCCGTGAGCTGGTCATAGTATTGCCATAACTGGAAACCGACATAAAATCGATTTCAACATGGCCTTTAATGCGGCGACATAGGTCAGCCATAAAGACCACTGAGCCTTTTAACAAGCCTACCATCAGCAGACGTTCACTGTGGGCATAATGGGCATTGATTAGCTCGGCCATTTGATCCAATTTCTGGCTTATCTCTTCAGCAGAGATCATCACTTCGGTGGTGTGTTTCATATAAGTCTCAATTGTCGAGGTCGCGGTTAGACTGTTTGTCATAACCCCAGCGACTCGTTAATGCATGGTCAACGCCCAAATGATCGAGAATTCGAGCGACCATGAAGTCTACCAGATCTTCTACCGATTTGGGATTGTGATAAAAGCCGGGTGCAGCGGGCATAATGGTCGCGCCGAGGCGAGAAAGGCTTAACATATGCTCTAAGTGTATGGCACTAAAAGGAGTTTCCCTCGGTACTAGGATAAGTTGGCCGCGCTCTTTAATCACCACATCGGCGGCGCGTTCGAGTAAATTATTACTCATTCCGGTAGCAACTGCCGCTAACGTCCCCGTAGAGCAAGGACAAATCACCATTTGTTTAGGTGCAGCGCTACCCGATGCAGGCGGCGAAAACCACTCATCTTTGCCTAATACCACTAACTCGCCAGCAATAATCACGCCTTTTTCGTGCAGCAAAGCCAACAGCTGGGCATGGGCTTTGTCACTGTTGGCGCTTAACTGTAAGCCGTGTTCCGTCGCCAATACCACCCGAGCGGCACTGGAGATCATCAAAAACACTTGATAACCCGATACCAACAGACACTCGAGTAACTTAAGCCCATAGGGAGCACCAGAGGCGCCCGTCCAAGCTAAGCTAATCGCCTTAGTCGACTTTGTGTAGGCCATCTTAGCTAACCTGCTCTACAGTTGAAGCCTGTTCTAATGCGGCCAACAGCTTCTTATGTAACCCACCAAAACCACCGTTACTCATCACCACAATGGTGTCGCCTGCTTTGGCGGTTGCTGCGACTTTAGCGACCACATCATCAATTTGATGTAACACAGTCACAGGGATCACCGCCGCTTCCATGGCTTCTTTCATATTCCAGTCGATGGTATCGGCTTGATATAAAAAGGCTTCGTCGGCTTGCATCATAGAAAAAGCTAAAGTGTCTTTATGGACACCGCTCTTCATGGTATTTGAGCGCGGCTCGAGTACCACAGTAATTTTGCTCTGCCCAACCTTAGCCCGCATGCCTTTTAACGTGGTCGCAATCGCCGTTGGATGGTGTGCAAAGTCGTCGTATACGCTCACACCATTAACGGTTCCGAGTAATTCGAGTCGACGCTTAGGTGGCATAAACTTAGCTAAAGCTTCAATTGCAGCACTCGGCTTAACGCCCACGTGGCGTGCGGCAGCAATGGCCATCATGGCGTTTTCAATATTGTGTTGACCAATCAAATCCCATTCGAGAATGCCTTGAGATTCGCCATCAAAAAATACTTCAAAGCGATGGCAATCATCACTTAACGCTTTGCCATACCAACCGCTGGTCGATTCGGCTAAATGATAGGTTTCTTGCTCACTCCAACAACCCATATCAATCGTTTGCTTAACGGCATGGGAATCGGCGGGCCAAATGATCTTGCCTTCACCAGGAACGGTGCGAACTAAGTGGTTAAACTGTTTTTGAATCGCAGCCAGATCGGCAAAAATATCGGCATGATCGAACTCAAGATTGTTGATCACTAAGGTACGCGGATGATAATGCACGAATTTCGAACGTTTATCGAAGAAGGCACTGTCGTATTCGTCAGCCTCAACGACAAAGAAAGCGGTCTTGCCTAAACGTGCCGACACACCAAAGTTTTGCGGTACGCCACCGATTAAGAACCCAGGCTCATAACCACAATCATCTAAAATCCAGGCTAACATGCTAGATGTCGAGGTTTTACCGTGAGTGCCAGACACTGCCAGCACCCAACGCTCTGGCAAAATATGATCGGCTAAAAACTGCGGGCCAGAGGTATAAGGGATGCCAATGTTCAACACAGCTTCCACACAAAGATTACCCCGGCTCATGGCATTACCAATGACAACTAAGTCAGGATAGTGCCCAGCTTCACCCAGCTGGCTAGGATCAAAACCTTGAATAAGCTCAATGCCTTGGTCCTCTAGTTGCGTGCTCATTGGAGGATAGACATTGGCATCCGAGCCCGTCACTCTGTGCCCTTTTGCCCTAGCCAATAACGCTAGACCACCCATGAAGGTTCCACAAATCCCTAAAATATGTACGTGCATACCGCTCGCTCTGATGTGTTGAATTCACCGCCATTCTAATCCATCGAGCGGCAGATTGGCAGGTAACAATCGGGGAAAAGCACAGCAATCACAAATGACAGTTTCAAAATCAGTAGATTTCACATTTGAGCTGCAGAACTGAGATTTTTAGATAACAGGTCAACTAACACAAGGCCGAAAACTGTCGCAATGCAGGGGACTATACCCAAACAACCTGAAGATGCAGGATTCAGCGGGAGTTTAACGCACTTTAGGCAAGGCGGTTATTTGCAGACCTAGCGGGCTAAGTTAAAAATAACCAACGCAGCATAAAGTGCGTTAAAACCCGCCGGAACGGAGCGCCTAGGGCACTTCACTTCCGTGTTGCATCAATTCAAAAGGTGGCCGACATTCTGTCATTGATGCGCCTTGAATTGAAGCACCCTAGGCGCTCTGAAACTCGTATCTTCAGGTTGCTTGGGTATAGCGTAAGTCTCGGTAGAGCTGAGCGTGCTGGCTACGGTGGCGACTAAATAAGAATTGACGCAACGCTTCACGCTCTTCGGTTTCGGCCTGAAACTTAACGAAAGCCAGACCTTTCTCGCTACGAATAGGCTCGATATCGACGCGCATAGTCTCGCCATTGGGCAATTGTAATTGCAAGTCTTTACTGCCTAACAATTGTTTAAATTGCTGCTGTGATTTAGCACGAATGGCCATGCCAGAACTAGATAGCGAGGCAACAGACCATTGCTCACCTTGATCGTGGTCGAATATCCACACATCATCGGCTTGAGTTAACCGCCAACTGCGCTCCACTCCCGAGGCATCTAGCACTTCAGGTACACCTAAAGTGGGTTGAAACTGACCAAAGTCATCCACTTTCATCAGTAGCGGAAACCAGAGTTTATAGGGTCCGACTTCGGCCAATAGAGTGAGTTTTGCCTTACCGAGAATCGAGGCGATAACTTGCGGTACTTCAGTTGTGACTGTGAGCACGTGATTGACTAGGGGATCGTTAGTCAAGGCTGTGCCCACACGAGTCGGCGAAAAAAGTTCGCTAAAACAAGCAAGCTCCTCCGCGGATAATCGAGGTTCATCCATCATGATAAGTCCTCCCGAGTTAAACTCCTTACCCCAAAAAGTACCACCAAAGTATGGGATTGTACATTTTTACACCAAAACAGTGGCAAAAAACGGAATATATGCTAGCAAGGCTAAATTCAAGACTCTATTAGCCATTTGCGCTATTTAACTTGGAAAATGCAGTGGATTGTTATTCCTCGCTTTTTAAACTGCTGGAAGGTGGAGCAAACAAGATACGCAGTCGTTGTTTAACACTCAAGCCTGTCGCTGTGACCTCTGCAAACATGTCTCGCCATTCACTAAAAGTCACTTTAAAGGGATTAAAACTATTCACTGGCTTAGTGATGCCGTAAATCACAGTCTCTACCTCGGGCTCAAAAGTGCCAAACAGCTTGTCCCAAATAATCAACACACCCGCATAGTTTTTATCTATATATTGGGGATTACGACCGTGGTGCACCCTGTGATGTGATGGAGTATTGAAGACCCATTCCAGCGGTCCGAGTGATTTAATCGCTTGGGTATGCACAAAAAATTGCAATCCCAGATTGAGTAATACCACAAACACCACCCAGTTTGGATCGAAACCTATGACCACCAGCGGTAACCAAAATACCCACATGCCTGCAAAGGGATACATTAAACTCTGACGAAACGCAGTGCTAAAATTCATATTCTCAGAGCTATGATGCACCACGTGAGCCGCCCACATCCAGCGGACTCTGTGGCTCGCCCTGTGGAACCAGTAATAACAAAAGTCCTGCGCGACCATCAAGGCAATAAAGCTCAATGGGCCCATTTCAATATCGAATAACTTCCAACCAAAAATCGCCAAATACAGCTTAGCGATCAGCAAACCAGTGAACAGATCGGCACCTTGGTGCATGGCCGCGAGGCTGAAATTACACAGCACTTCTTGGCCGCGATAACGTGCACTTAACGGTAGCTTTTGTCTTTTATCGCCAAAGTACCATTCCAGCAAAATACACACGAAAAACAAAGGTGCAAGCACCAGCAGTAACAATTCTGGGTGCTGGATCAGCGAGGCGATATCCATATAAGATCATCCTGTTCTATTTTTATTTTATGATTATTTTTATTGTTACTTTTATAAAAACTCTGACTACATTCTATAAACCGCATTCAACGCCACAACGCAGGCAGCTGCGATCCGTTAGTCGCCGTTAGCTACCAGCGAGCATAGTGATCTTCGGCGAGTCCCAGAACATTATTTAACTGGTAACTGTGCCCTTGATTATCGGTAATCGTGCCACTGAAATGACCGATGAATTGGCGGAAATTACTCTTAAGCAAGAGCAAATTACGCTTTTCACTGCGACAATTGCGCGCCGCAAACTGCAAATCCACTTGGCCATTTTGACTGTAGACTCGCCAAACCTCGGCGCCGAGCGTGGCATGGCGATCAAACTCAAATTGCACTGGCCCGAGTAAATGACGCTCGCCATTAATCCAAAAGACATTTTCAGTAGCCCCAGTTTCATTAACACCCGCCGCTAAATTAAGCCCCATAATGCCCTCATGGATCCGCGCGTTAATTGACGCCCAGCGCCAACTGGTATCACGGCGCATGTAACCCGCTGAAAAGTCATAGCCTGCTAAAGCTTGATTCAGCGGCTGCGGCTCATGACCCACAGTCAAACTACCTTTAACGGTCAAACCATTATGCTTTTGTGTGTAAGTCCAGCCGTTGTATCCAGTAGGACTACACATAGCCATAGGCAAACTTAAGGGGGCTGAGTGTAAAGTCACATCGGCTTGAATATTTTTAGTATCAATCACTAACCGCCAACCGCCCTCTACAATCTCAAAGCTTAACTGCGCCCCTTTACGGCCAATACTACTTCGGCCCTCGGCTGGCGATGGTGTCATCTGATAGCCAAACCTCAAAGGTTTTAACCAATCAAGCTGGGTGAGTGTGTTGGTTTTTATGTCGTATAAATAACAAAAAGCACTGCCGACGTAGGCAATATCGGCAAGCGCGATGCCTAGGACATAACGCGGCGTGACCAAAGAGACAAACTGAAATTGTTTATAATCGAAATGCTTAGCCCACGCTGAAGCAGGTTTATCCATAGTATCGAAATAGGCAAAGTCCGCTAAACCTAAGGTTTTGACTATGCCATCGAAATGACCGAAATGGGGTAACCCCTTCGGATTGATCAGGTTATCTGGGGCGATTTGCGTTGCTATCGTTAACATGACTAAGCCTTACAAAAAGGACGCGGGAGCATCTATGCTCTCTCATTCTAAACATCGAATTTTTACTCTAACCTGTCCCCCATTGCATTAAAAGAGTGCAAGGACAAAATGTTGTCATTTTGTTGCCAGCCAGTATTCGGTTTAATGTTTTAAATTCCTTGTTTGTAAAACGATTAAAGCGCCTAAAGGCGCTTTAATCGTTGGATAAGGAAAGATTAGAATCGGTAGCTAATACCAAAGTTGATCCCCTGTAATTCAAGCTCTTTCATCGGGATATATTGGTATTCCAAATTCAAACCGAATCCTGACTTAAATCGATATTGCCAGCCTGCAGCGCCATAAAAACCGACATCATCCGAGTCCATATCTTGTTTATCTATCTCATAGCTGACTTGAGTGTAAGCAGCGCCTAATTTGGCATACAGGCTGTTACCACGAGACAAAGCATACTCACCGTAAGCGGCGGTTCTAACACCTTGGTAACGTAAATCTTTTATCTCACTGATGACGCTAACAAGCGCACTCGCCACCCCACCTGAACCCGCTAAATAACCCGCCTCAAACCCAAAATGCTCGTTGAGCATATAGCGGTAATATAAGTCGCTGGTTAAGGTGTCACCCGCATCATATTTACCGTTCTTAGTTTCAAATTCTTGGGTACCGTAACCTAAACTACCACCCAGTATATGGGCAGAATCGCCCGCGAGCGCATTGGAGCTCATCATGCCTGACGCCAGCATCAGGCCAACAAATAACGAAGTGAATGATATTTTTTCCATATTTAACCTGCCTTCCATGCCTTGTAACTATGCGAATAAATGATGTGAATGCACAGAAAACACGGATGTGAATAATGAGCACAAGATATTAGCAATAAAAGCTGTACCTCAACTGAATCACGCTGTTCTGTGGCATCAAAAGTGATTTCTGGTATGCTGTAGCCACTTTTACTTGTACGAGAGATCCCATGAAACGGCTATTACTGACCTTGACTTTCCCCCTGCTCTTCGCGGGCTGTGCCAGCCAAAATCCGACTCATATGGCTTTCAGCCCTCAAGTGCCCAATATCAGCCAACAAACGGCGCAACTTGTACCTATCGCTCTTGAAACGGTAGATACACGCACAGTCGATTATGTTGCTCGTTTTATTGAAGAAGGGACAAAAACACGTTTAGTTGGCCCGAGCGAACCGCCTAAACTGTTACTTGATGAAGTATTCCGCGCAGGTTTTGCTCAAGCAGGCTACCAAATCGACCCAAGCGCAACTAATTCAGTGCAAATTCAATTAGAAGAATTGCAAATGGATATCACTAAAAAGACCTTTGGCTATGAGGCAAAACACAGTGTGTTAATCGCAGTTCAAGCCAAAAACTCCACCCAAGAGCTGGTTAAACGCTATAAAGCCAAAGGCACTTTAAAAGGTCCTTTAACGCCCGATTTTGCAACCTTAGAACTGGATATGAACAAATTGCTCGGCCAACTTACCGGCGAGATTCTAAACGATCCTGAGCTTAATCAGTTTCTACAAAAATAACAGCGTCAGTTTATTATAAGGAAATCAATATGCTCCGTTGGATATCAGCCCTCTTACTCATCTTTATGAGTCATCATAGCCTCGCACTCGACATTCAGGCCGATACCTTGTATCCCAGAGTCGAATTTGATACTAGCTTAGGCAAAATCGTGGTCGAGCTAGATAGAACTCGTGCACCAATCACTGTCGATAACTTTTTAACTCATGTCGTTAAAGGCGAATACGACAACACAATATTTCACCGCGTGATCAGTGACTTTGTGGTGCAAGGCGGCGGACTCACCCCCAAGTATGAAGAGCTGCCTGAGGGTAAGCCGATAGTCAACGAATCAGGAAATGGCCTAACAAATAGCATGGGCACGATCGCCATGGCACGTGAAAACGAGCCGCACTCAGCCACTCGTCAGTTCTACTTTAACGTAGCCGACAACACTAAGCTCGATCCCTCTAAACGTCGTTGGGGTTATGCCGTATTTGGTGAAGTGATTGAAGGTAAAACTGTCCTCGAAGCTATGGCTGTCGTTGAGACAGGAACTAACACTAAGCTCAATTGGCCCGATGTTCCTGTTACCCCTATCATATTGAAAAAAGCCAAGTTATTACCAAAACAGTAATCAAAATATAATTTCGAGCAAAAGCGCTAATTTTGCATCTATACTGTGATAGTAAACAGAAAGGAGGCAAACGATGACGGCAACTGAGTTCATCGATAATAAAGCGCCCCAACTCGCCTTCTATGGAAAAGCGTTTTTGAGTGAAGAACTCGACTTCCATGAAGTGCAACTTTACTTATGGGACACGTTAGAAGAATGGCAGCAACTGAATTCGACTGGCGAAGCGCAAACGGAAACTGAAAAAGTGTTTTGGCACTTGCTCCACAGCTTTAACAGGTGGCCTGACTGTGTGATCCGCGGTAATCAATATCTGCGTAAGCAAGTAAATGATTGCTGTGACTACCTGAGTTTAGGCGGCCGAGTGCCGCAGGGATGCATCGGGATAAGACCTTAAGTTCAGCATTCCTATCGATAAAAAATGGCCTGTAATAGGGCCTTTTTTATTTCGTAAACCAATTCCTCGTGTGTACATTATTACGATCTCCTTACTATCAAGATCTATGCTAGCGATAAAGATAAGCGGTAAACTTTTAGCTACAAGCAGTTAACTCTCGAGCCATATTCAACCATCTTATAGTGCTAAACGGGACTCCAAAGTAAAAGGAATACCATTAGCCCTTGAACCCTATGGCACCTTACCCGTAAGCTAAGCGGATTAAACACTTAGACTCATGCCTATGTCCGCAACAGGTTTTATTCAACGTACACTCGATGCCCTCAGTGTCTATTATCACAAGCGGGTTTTGATCCTGTTATTACTGGGTTTTTCTGCTGGTCTACCATTAATGCTGGTATTTTCAACGTTATCCTTTTGGTTGCGTGAAGCTGGTGTTGATCGCACTTCAATCGGTTATTTCAGCTGGATAGCCTTAGCCTATGCGTTTAAATGGGCTTGGTCACCCTTAGTCGATCGGCTTTCATTGCCGCTGCTAACTCGATTTCTAGGCCGCCGCCGTAGCTGGATGCTGTTCGCTCAGTTGTTATTGGTTGGTGCCATCTTAGGCATGTCTTTTAGTGACCCTCTCAAAGATCTCGAGCGCTTGGCACTGTTCGCGTTAATGGTCGCCTTTGCCTCAGCCACCCAAGATATTGTTATTGATGCCTTTCGGATTGAATCAGCCCCAGAAAAGATGCAAGCCGCACTAGCAGCGGCCTATCAAGTGGGTTATCGCAGCGCCATGATTATCGCCACCGCAGGCGCACTCACCATAGCGGCTTGGGTTGAACCCGGTAACACAGCATACAACTTAGTGGCATGGCAAACTTCTTACCTGATTATGGCAGGATTGATGTCTGTTGGGATTTTGACCACGCTTTTTAGCCGCGAACCCGAAGTCGATACCCGCGCCGCCGATGCCACTGAATTAGCGCTAAAACAACGCTTAAGTGCACGTTATCCTAGAATTATCGCAGCGGGCATATCTTGGGTATATACGGCCAGTATTTTACCCTTTATCGACTTTTTCAAACGCTATGGCCGCAGCGCTATCCTTATCTTATTACTGATTTCTTGCTACCGGATCTCGGATATTGTGATGGGGATTATGGCGAACGTCTTTTATGTGGACATGGGATTCACTAAGGAAGAAATTGCCTATTTAAGTAAAATCTATGGCCTGATCATGACCTTAGTCGGCGCAGCCTTTGGCGGCGTTCTGTTAGCTCGCTTCGGAACTATGAAAATCCTTTTCCTCGGGGCCTTACTGGTTGCCGTAACCAATCTGCTATTCGCGTGGCAGGCAGTGATTGGCTACAACGTGCCCTTTTTAACCTTTGCTATTTCAGTGGATAACTTCAGCGCTGGGATAGCCACGGCGGCATTTATTGCCTATCTCTCGAGTCTCACTAGCAACGGCTACAGTGCAACGCAATATGCCTTACTGTCTTCGATTATGTTGCTTTTCCCTAAATTTATCGCGGGCTTCTCGGGCGCTTATGTCGACGCATTTGGTTATGTGAACTTCTTTGTCGCCGCCAGTGTTATTGGCTTTCCAGTGTTGTTTTTGGTTGTCTTAGTCAACAAGTATGCGCCGCATCCAAGCACATCATTAATGGATGATTCGTCAAAAAGTGCACCAACAAAATCGGATTAAGGTCTCATAGCACTTATGTCATCAATATAAAAAAGCCCTCACACCTTAGTGTGAGGGCTTTTACATTTAAAGACGAAATGGCAAACGCGATACTGCATCACGTTAAACCAATTCTGCTCGATTAATCTTTAAAGTTATCAAATTGGAAAGGCTGGCCTAACTCAGACTCACGTGCCAACGCCATGACAGCTTGTAAATCGTCACGTTTTTTACCTGTAACTCGTACTTTCTCGCCCTGAATAGACGCTTGCACTTTAAGTTTGCTGTCTTTAATTAGCTTGACCAGTTTTTTAGCAATTAAGGTTTCTATACCTTCTTTAAACTTCACTTTTAGGGAGAAGGTTTTACCGCTGTGGATGGCTTTCTCATCGACTTCCATCGAAGACGGATCCACATTACGTTTGCTCAGTTGCATACGTAAAATGTCCACTAATTGTTGGCATTGGAAGTCATCTTCAGCGGTTAACGTGACCACATGGTCCTTATATTCCACGTCAGCCGTTTTACCGCGAAAATCGAAACGTGTCGCCAGCTCACGCTTAGTATTATCAACCGCATTACGCAGTTCAACTTCATTCACTTCTGACACAATATCCATTGAAGGCATAGTTTTTATGTCCCATATCAAATTAATATGCAGCTAGTTTACCCACACACAGGCCTAAGTTGAAGGTAAAGCCTAGAATAAAAGCGTAATCATGGGTGACTTTAGCCACACATTTTCCTATCATTGCCCCACTCTAAGCTAATACAAACATATTTGTGATAACTAAAAATACCCTATTTAAGCTGGCTTTAGCCGTAGCCTTTGTCGTGATCAGTTATCTGGTATTTTCCAGACCAACCTATTCGCAAAGTATTCCGAATATCGACAAGGTAGGCCATCTTGGGAGCTTTTTTTGCCTCTCCTATCTCACCTATCTTGCTTTCAAACCTAAGTGGTATTGGTTATCTCTCACACTGGCAAGCTACGCCATTTTAATTGAGTTAGTGCAATCACGTTTGCCCTACCGTAGCGCTTCTGTGGGTGATGTTATTGCCGACTTTTCGGGTATTGCACTGTTTTACTTTTGCAATTGGGCCTATGGCAAATACTTCCGCGCAGCGCAATTACGAGAAGATTAACTCAGGCGCTTCAAACTGGTACTGATAACAGATACCTTAAGGCTACACATATGACTCATGCTGTGAACATAAATCGCGTGGTGGATATTGCGATTTTAGGTGCTGGTGCCGTTGGACAGCTTATTTGCCACCAACTGACGACAGCGGGCATGGGTGTTGGTCTTATCGGCCGCGATTCAATTGCATCTATACAGCAGACACTTAGCGTCACTCCATTAGCGCCGGCCAATGATAATCAACAGAAAACACAAGCACTCCAGTATTCTGTGCCTATCTTAGCGGCCAATGCGCTCGATAATATCCGCCTCGTGATTGTCTGCGTCAAAGCCTATCAAGTGCTCGATGCACTTTTGCCCTTACTCAACCAACTGCCCAGACAATGCCACATTTTGTTGTTACACAATGGAATGGGACCTCATTTAGCCCTAGCGCCGCTAATTGATGCGCAAGCTGATGGCAGAGGGCTAAGCCTAGGGACAACTTCCCAAGGGGTGTTACGTCAAGCCCGTTGGCAAATTAGGCAAACTGGACAAGGGCTAACTCAATTTGGGCATTTTGCAGGTACAGAGCTCACTGAGCATTATCGCAATGCTTTACTGGCGGCTATCCCAAACAGTGAATGGGTGGATGCCATTGTGCCTTGTCTATGGCAGAAACTCGCCGTTAATGCCGCGATTAATCCACTTACAGCACTATATCAATGTCCTAATGGCACACTCGCCGAGCCAGGTTTTAGTGACATGATTAAAGGCATTCTCGACGAGTTAGTCACGGTTGCCACACTCGAGGGCGTGCCTCTCGATAAACAATTGTTACACGACAGGGTCTATCAGGTGATCCGCCTCACTGCGGGGAATTCCTCATCGATGCACCAAGATATTGCACACCAAAGACGAACTGAGATAGACCAAATTAATGGTTATATCTGTGAGCGTGCACAAGCGCACGGTTTAAGTGCGCCAGTTAATGCTGACCTCTGGGCGCGTATCAAACAGCTAGAAGCTTAAGCAAGAAAACTCACATAACAAAACTAAATATAACAGTATGTTTAATTTAAATAATTTTTAATTTTTTGCTGAATCCTCACTTTTTATTTACCACATTAAAACGCGAATTACCCTAGCGCCATACTCACTCGGCTTTTGCTGCACTCATGCTAGTCAAGCAAATTTACCTTGCACCAACAATACGCACCAAATCAGGGCAGATTAACTTTGCTTTGCACTGTTTTGCACCAAAATTTTAAGCTATTTCGGTGCGTTTTAATGTTAACGCAATGATAATAAATGCTTTATCTATATGGCCTAATTCCTGCTTTATTCCAATAAATTGAGTCTGCAGCTTGTTGGAGAGAAAATTGAAACTGGTCACCGCAATCATTAAACCATTTAAATTAGACGATGTACGTGAAGCTTTAACCCAGCTCAGCGTCCATGGCATGACAGTCACTGAAGTACGCGGTTTTGGCCGCCAAAAGGGCCATACGGAATTGTATCGTGGTGCTGAATATGCAGTGGACTTTTTACCTAAGATTAAACTCGAAGTTGCCATTCATTCCGATCAAGAAGATGCCGTTATTGATGCCATTATTGCTGCAGCCCATACGGGCAAAGTGGGTGATGGCAAAATCTTTGTGACTTCGTTAGAACAAGTGGTGCGCATTCGCACTTCGGAAGAAGGAGTTGATGCCCTATGATGCTAGTGAGCTTCAGACTCAGTATTAAATACCTATTGATATTATTCAGTATATTGACGATGAACGCCGTCGCCGATGATGGTCAATTTAGCGCTGCAAATACAGCGTGGATCTTAAGCTCATCCGCATTAGTGTTGTTGATGACCCTGCCAGGATTAGCCTTGTTTTACGGCGGTTTAGTTCGCAGTAAAAACGTGCTTTCAATATTGATGCAATGCTTCTCTATTGCCGCCCTAGTGTCAGTTTTATGGTTCGGGCTAGGTTACTCACTCGCATTCGACACAGGTAACAGTTTCATCGGTGGCTTAGACAAAGCACTACTGTCAGGTATTGGTCGCGATAGTCTTAGCGGGGATATTCCCGAGCCGCTGTTTATGCTATTTCAAATGACCTTTGCCATCATAACGCCAGCTTTAATCATCGGTGGCTTTGCCGAGCGAATGAAGTTTTCAGCTGTGCTTATCTTTTCAGGTGCTTGGTTATTAATGGTTTATACGCCGATCACCCACTGGGTTTGGGGCGGTGGCTGGTTAGCACAGCTAGGACTGTATGATTTCGCGGGCGGAACCGTGGTGCATATCACCGCAGGGGTTGCTGCGCTCGTGGCCGCTAAAGTGCTAGGTCCACGCAAAGGATTTTTAAACTCGGCCATTATGCCGCACAACCTGACGATGACAGTCACAGGTGCGGGCATGCTGTGGGTGGGTTGGTTCGGTTTTAACGGTGGCAGTGCGCTCGGCGCTAACGGCACCGCAGCCATGGCGATTCTAGCCACTCATCTCGCCGCTTCTATGGGCGCGATGACATGGGCGGCAATTGAGTGGATTAAGTTTGGTAAACCCAGCGCCCTTGGCATAGTCACAGGTATGGTAGCGGGCTTAGGCACTATCACTCCCGCCTCAGGTTATGTTGGCCCAGCAGGCGCCTTAGTCATAGGTTTACTCGGTGGAATCGTGTGTTTTTACTCAACGGTTTATATCAAACAGAAACTTAAAATCGATGACTCCTTAGACGTTTTCCCCGTGCACGGTGTCGGCGGTATTCTCGGTACCCTTTTGGCAGGAGTATTTAGCTCGACCCAATTAGGCGTCTTTAGCGGCTACGGTTTTGCGGCAGTGAACGACACTATGATAGACCAACTTGGGGTACAGATTATCGGGGTTGCGGCGACATTCACTTATACTGCGGTGGTCACTTGGTTGCTGTTTGTGATCATCCGTAAGCTACTTGGCGGCCTTCGCGTCAGCACAGAACAAGAAGTTAACGGCTTAGATTTATCGGAACACGAAGAAACGGGTTATAGCCTTTAATCAGAACCTCTAGCCAGAACCTTTAGTTAAGACAGTTGAATAGCCATAAGGGTACCAAGGCGCCCTTATGGCTGACTTACATCATGATGCTACTTTTTGAAATGTTCGACTAACCATAACTTTAAATCCCCCAACTTCATCGGCTTAGCAAAGAGATAACCTTGTAAAAAATGGACTTGGCGACTGGTCAAATAATCTGCCTGCTCCTGGGTTTCAACCCCTTCAGCCACCACCACATAATTCATCTTATGAGAGAGCTCAATAATGGTATCGAGCACGTGGGAAGTCACGGAATCCTGCCCTATGGTATCGATGAAGCATTTATCGATTTTCAAGTAATCTAATGGCATGGTTTGTAACAAAGATAAGGTTGTTTGCCCAGTACCAAAGTCATCGATAGCCACTAAAATCCCCAACTGGCGTAAGCTTTCAATGCGCTGGCAAATATCCGGCGTTAATAATTGCCGTTCGGTGATTTCGATTAAAGGCTTAACGCCAATACGATCCAAAGAATCCCGCAGATGAATAAATTTCGACTCGATATCATCTTGGGTAAAATGCTCTGGCGCCACGTTAAACGCGACTCTAAAGCCCGATTCAACCTTCATATTAGCAAAATCTTTTAATGCCTTTTCGAAGATATAATTGGTCAATGGAACAATCAACTTGCTCTCTTCGGCGATAGGAATAAACAAATCAGGCCGTACTAAGCCCATTTGTGGGTGCTGCCAACGCACTAATGCCTCGACTCCTTTGGCCTTACCGTCCTCAGCACAGATCACAGGTTGATAAACCAAAAAGAACTCTTCGTTCTCTATCCCGCTACGAATATCATCAGCAAGGGAGTGACGAGATAACCGTGAATAGAGCACAAACAAGATAGAACCCGTAATCAAAATAATACTAAAGGGTAATGAGATAGCAAAAAATATCCAAAAAAAATGCCTAAAAAAAGCAGGTGACATTTCTAGTAACACCGAAAAACGATGATCCTCAGAATCTAAAGTCATTACCTCATTTTTGATAAACTCGAGTGATTCAGGAATCGTTTTACCATTGATGGATAAAGCGACATTGATAACTGCGCTAGGAAACACATCGGGCTGTACAAAGGAATCTAATAAATATTGTCCTTCAATAATGACAGCAGCGCCGTGTTTAGATTTAGGGTCCCATTTAGATGACACTATCGCGGGCACCTCAGGCATAAAAGGCGTGCCCGTAATAATAAACTGGTTAGATATTTCAAGATTTTCGGTAGCACTAACAATGCTCAGGGGAGTATCAATATCACCGGTTTTAGAAGAGCAATAAACATGTTGTGAATCATATATTAAAGCCGAGCGAAAGTAGGGTTGGAACAACATATAGTTGTATAACTCTTGACACTCAGAATCCTTCAATGCCAATGCATAATGGCTGATTTCATTAGCATGGGACACCAAAGTATCAATATGACTCACATAAATAGCCCCCACACCTTTGACTTTATCTTCAACAAAATACTGTGCAGAGAGATAACTTGCGACAGCAGCAATTCCAATTGGAAACAATATGACTGCCAGCCATTGCCATAATGGCAGATTTAATTTTGCTAACTTTTTTCGCATATATCCTTAACTCGCACTGCGCTCGGTTAAAAATAGTATCAAAATCTATGGAGCAAGACGTGTGTATATTTGTATCTCAGCGAATGTTTGCTTGATATAAACACACTGAATCGAGTTCTATTTTAGTCTAAAAAACCAGCATACCTTCTATTAATTTAGTCTATTCCCACATCACCAAAATGGCGGCGATAGCGATTAAGACTAACCCTAGCATATCTTTTATCTTTACTTTTTCCTTCAGCCAAAAGGTGGCAATCAAGATCATAAAGAAAACTTCAACTTGACCTAAAGTTTTAACATAGGGCACAGCCTGCAACGACATAGCACTAAACCAACCGATAGAACCTAAACAACTGGCGATGCTTGTCAGTAAAGTCAACTTAGGTCGTTGCCATAATGCTATCAGCGTAAATTTATCCTTAAGCAACAAATAACTGACTAACAGCAAAGTTTGTAGGCCTATCACAAATAGCAACACCCAAGCTGCGCTATGGGGGAAACCAATATTCAAACATAAACTCGCTTCTCGTACCCAAAGCGATGTCAGCGCAAACGAAGTACCACAGGCTAAACCAATCAATACCGTATTGAGCGACAGACTTCGCAGGCCTTGTTTGGCACTCATGAGAAAAATTGCCACACCCCCCAACAACACTCCCGACCAACCTAAAAGGGATAAATGCGTCCCAAAAAACACTGTGCCTAAGATCGCCGCGACCACAGCTTCACTCTTGGCTAACCCAGCACCAACGGCAAAGTTCTGTTGCTTGAACAATTTCACCATCAAGCCCGTCGCGAGAATTTGCATCGCCGATGCTCCGAGAATAAAACCGATAAAACGGTCGCTAAAATCGGGGATTCCGACATCCTGCCAAAGATATAAGCTCGCCAAATACACGGCGGCAATCGGCCCAGCCCAAATAAAACGCGCTAAGGTCACGCCCGCAACACTCACTTCTTTACTCAGCTGGCTTTGAAACGCATTACGCCAAGCCTGCATAAATGCCGCCAGCAAAGTGAGTAAGATCCACATAAAGGTATTCCGTAAAGAATCTGATCGGCTATAAAAACAAGATTGTTAGGCAAAGCCCATCATAAAACATTAATGTTTCAGATAGCTACGGGGCTATACCAATCACATTCCTCGACTGAAAAACAAAAGCCCCGAACGAGTCGAGGCTTTGGGATTAAGTCACTAATTCATTAAGTCTTAGCTTGCGATTACTTACTGGTATCGATTGGCTCGAAGGATTTCACCAAATCGTCGATCGCTTTCATTTGCTTCAGATAATTTTCTAACTGATGCAAAGGTAGCGCACATGGGCCATCACACTTAGCGTTATCAGGATCGGGGTGCGCCTCAATGAATAGACCCGCTAAACCCAGCGCCATACCACTGCGCGCTAACTCGGTCGCCTGTGCGCGACGTCCACCCGCTGAATCTGCACGACCACCAGGGCGTTGCAGCGCATGAGTCGCATCAAAAATCACTGGGTAGCCAGATTGCTTCATCTCATCCATGCCCAACATATCAACGACTAAGTTGTTATATCCAAAGCTTGAACCACGTTCACACAGGATGATCTCGTCATTACCCGCTTCGTTAAACTTAGTGATGATATGGCGCATTTCATGTGGTGCTAAAAACTGTGGCTTTTTCACATTGATGATAGCGCCAGTTTTTGCCATCGCGACAACCAAATCAGTCTGGCGTGCTAGAAATGCAGGTAACTGAATAATATCAACTACTTCTGCCACTGGCGCACACTGATGCACTTCATGCACATCGGTGATCAAAGGTAAATTAAAGGTCTTTTTAATCTCTTCAAAAATCTTTAAGCCTTCTTCCATACCTGGACCGCGGTAAGAGTTAATCGAAGAACGATTCGCCTTATCAAAAGACGCCTTAAATATATAAGGGATCCCCAGCTTTTGAGTCACTTCGGCGTAGGTTTCAGCAATCGACATAGCAAGATCGCGAGACTCAAGCACATTCATGCCACCAAACAACACGAAAGGTTTATCGTTGGCAATCTCGATTGAACCTAGGTTTATGATTTTATTACTCATCGCAACTTCTCTCTAAAATGCTGGAACCTTTCCCAGCGGTGAATAGGAGCTAAGGCGGTTATACCGCAACTAACTGTAAAATTTGACCACAAATCCATGCCATATAGGTTCCTAACGCATAACCTAATACGGCTAACAGTACGCCCACGGGTGCTAATGCGGGGTGAAATGCCGCCGCAACTACAGGGGCCGACGCAGCACCGCCCACATTCGCTTGGCTGCCTACGGCCATATAAAATAACGGGGCTTTAATCAGCTTAGCCACCAATAACATAAAGCTTGCGTGAACGATCATCCACACAATACCAATTAAAAAGTACAATGGCGTATCAAGCACCTTACTCACATCCATATGTAGACCAATGGTCGCAACTAAGATGTAAAGGAAGGCTGAAGCCACTTTTGATGCCCCCGCCGCCTCTAAATGACGCACTGGGCTGAATGACATCGCCAAACCAATCGTTGTGACTATCACCACTAGCCAGAAAAATTTAGAGGTTAAACTGTAATCTGCAGTCCAAGGATAGTTCACTTCAAAAAATGGCCCCAGAAAATCAGCGGCGATATGAGCAATACCTGTGATACCAAAGCCTACAGCGACAATCAGCATAAGATCGCGCAGATTAGGAATGCGTGCATTTTCAGCGTGATACTTCTCAACTTTATCTTTTAACGCTTCAATAGCAGAAGTATCCGCACCGGTTTTAGCATCGATCTCTTTCGCTTTTGAGGCCAGAAACAGCAGTACTGCCATCCAAATATTGGCGACTATCACATCGACTGTCACCATCACAGAGAAAATATTACCGCCCACGTCATAAATTTCTTTCATTGCAGCTTGGTTTGCGCCGCCACCAATCCAGCTCCCCGCTAAGGTCGTCATACCACGCCATACCGCATCGGGGCCATCGACCCCAATTAAAGAAGGTTCAATAACCGACACCAGCAACAAGGCGATAGGGCCGCCGATAACGATACCGACAGTGCCAGTTAAAAACATGATCAAAGCTTTCGGCCCTAAACTTAAAATAGCTTTTAAATCAACGCTTAAAATCAATAAGACTAAACAAGCTGGCAGCAAATAACGGGATGCTACAAAATACAGTTGTGAGGTATTACCATCGATTACCCCAAAGGTATTCAATAACGATGGCAAGAAATAGCACAATAAAAGAGCGGGAATAAAACGATAAAACTTCTGCCAAAAAGGATGACTACTGCTACTGGTATAAAATACAAAACCTAGAATTGTCGCGAGTATTCCTAACGCCGTGGCATCGTTCGTCACTAAAGCCGTGCTTGTCATGCTAATTTCTCCCTGTTGATACAGTTATTATTTTTATTAGAGACTTAACTTTTAAGTCCCTGGGTCAAACTTCCATCTGCCCAGTGTTATTATTTTTGCGGATTGAATTCGTTAATAAAAGTTGAATAAATAAGAAGAGCCCCGAAAGGCTCTGCTTTAGTGATAAACCTCGGCGTGTTCGTTTAATTCTTTGAGCTGCATCTTCACTATCTCGATCACGGGATCGTGAGGACTATTATCAACAAAATGCTGCAGATCGGCGGCGGCCACATTAATACAACCCAACTGCTGTGCAATAAATGCCCGCTCACGATTCAAATGTACATCGTCAACATGCCATTGCAACAGCAGACTACAACACTCCATCGCTGCCTCAAATTGATGCGACACTATGCAACCCGCCTTAAGCTCATGCAGCATACGCGTCAGCAGTTTTTTCACCGTTGCAGGCTTTAAGTAACTTGCCTTAAGCTCAGCAGCATTACCTAACTCGCCGCGCACTAACACGTGCAACTGGTGACGGGTGAGTTCCTTGCCCGTTAAAGGATCCAAATAACTCACTTCACCGCCAATCTTACAACGCAGAACCGTATTGCCAGGTAGCAATATGGGTTCGAGTTCAAGATCTAACTGCTTCGCCAGCAACATCAATACCGTCGCCAGCGTTGTACTATTACCTTGGCGACTAATTAAGCAAGTACCTAAATCTGCCGCCTCTGTACTGAAGTAGTTCTCACGAACACAAAAACCTAAATCCTCGTAAAACCAATGCAACAGCGCATTAAAACGCTGTTGTTGATCAACCAAGTAATGACTTAATACGGCTCCCGCCATTTCAAACCAAGCCCATTTAGCGGCTTCAAGTTTAGAAAATCCAAGGTGCGCACCTACATCCAATGCCGACTCGGGCAATGAAATGCCATCTTGCAGAGTGTAGTTACCCATTAACCCAATAATACCGCTTGTTTAAAATGAGCCAATTTTGCAGCATAAACCAACCAACCAATCGCGCCTAAGTAAGCAAACACTTTGAACAATTTGTTTCTGTTCGCTTTTATGGCAATGGCGCCTAGGACAATGTAAGCAACTACAGCACCGATTTTTTCGGTCATCCAAGGATCCACAAAAGGAAATTGCTGGATCATAAAACACAAAGTTAAGCCCGACAGCAGTAGGAAAGTGTCGATAACATGGGGCGCTATCTTGAGCAGCTTCTTCTCCATCAGAGCCGATTGGCGCAGATGCAGGACAAAGCGCACGGTAAGCAGTAACACGCTCAACGCGATAAAGGTAAAATGCAGATGTTTAACCGCAGGATATAGACTGTAAAAAGTTTCCATTACGATACTTATGGCCAGTGACAAAGGCGCTAGTTTACCCTAATCCTTGGCGGCATACCAATGCCTATCAGCCTAGATATTCAGAGCTAACATCATAAAAAATCAAACGAGAAGTGACGATGAATTTAAGCTTAATTAATGATGAATCAACCGAGTTCTCCGACGCTGTAAAACAAAAAATTGTCGAGTTCAACCAAGTCCAATGGCAGGGGCTTAGCCGTAAAAATCTCGGACTCAAACTACAGGACTCCGAAGGTAAACTGTTAGCAGGGATCAGCGGTAAAACCTTCGGTAATTGGTTGTTAATTGATTACCTGTGGGTCGATGACGCCCTAAGACACCAAAAAATCGGCACGCGCTTGCTATTAGAGGCAGAAAGCCAAGCAAAAACGCGCGGCTGCCAATTTGCCCTACTCGATACCTTAGATTTTCAAGCTAAGCCCTTTTATGATCGCCACGGCTATCGCGTGCAATGGATACAACAAGCCTACCCAGAAACCGGCAGTAAATTCTTTATGGTGAAAGCGTTGTGATGTTTAAGGTTTAGGATCTTCACCTTACACCAACTTAAGGTCGCCCTATCGAAAACAAAAACGCCATTGGCAATAACCAATGGCGTTCGATAAATCGGTATAACTGGGTAAATATCTTCACTTAAAGCAGAGTTATTACTCAGCCCATTTACCCATAGTGCATCTGTCATTACTGCCAAAGTCTCGCACTGTGGCAACATTTTCATAGCCCAGTTCGATAAGCTTAGCCCGGAGTTTTACAGCTTGCTCAAAACCATGTTCGAGCAGGATATAGCCGTTAGGCTTTAAGTAATCTCGAGCTGTGTTGGCAATATAATAAAGATCGGCAAAGCCTTCCTCGGCGGCGGTTAACGCGCTTTGGGGCTCGAAACGCACGTCACCTTGGTGCAAGTGTTCGTCAGCTTCATCAATATAGGGCGGATTTGAGACGATTAAATCAAAGTCTCGCGACTTTACGGCACTGAACCAGTCACTCTGGAGAATTTCGACCTGTGGCAGCTTTAAGTTCTCGCGGTTCGCGATAGCCAAAGCCACGGCATCATCGACTTTATCGACCGCGGTGATTTGCCATGACTCACGCTCAGACGCCAACGCCAGCGCAATCGCCCCAGTGCCTGTGCCTAAATCGAGCACTTTGGCGTAGGTAGAAAGCGGCATGTTCAAGGCGGTTTCAACCAGAATTTCCGTATCAGGACGTGGGATCAAAGTGGTGTCGTTGACGATAAAAGACAACGACCAAAATTCGCGCTCACCGACAATATGTGCCACAGGTACGCCTTTTTGGCGTTTCTGTACCATTTGCTGGAAGCGTTTCCACTGCTCAACCGTCAAGGATTTTTCAGGCCAAGTGTATAAATAGCTGCGACTTTTATTGAGGCAATATAACAACAAAACCTCTGCATCCAGATGAGCGGATTCAGAGGTTGATGCTAACTGCACATAAGCCCATTGCAGGGCTTCGGCTATGCTAGATTGATCTGACAAAATTACCCCTGCTCGTCAGCCAGTGCGGCTAACTGATCGGCTTGATGCTCTTGCATCAGAGGCAATAAAATAGCATCGAGATCGCCTTCCATTACTTCGTTCAAGCGATATAAGGTCAAGTTGATGCGGTGTTCGCTCACGCGGCCTTGCGGGAAGTTGTAAGTACGTACACGTTCGGAGCGATCGCCACTGGCAACCAGACTACGACGGGTCGATTCTTCGGCGCTACGGCGTTTTTCGTCTTCAACAGCTTGAATACGTGCGGCCAGTACACTCATGGCTTGGGCACGGTTCTTGTGTTGCGAACGTTGATCTTGGCATTCCACCACGATCCCAGTAGGAATATGGGTGATTCGAATAGCTGAGTCAGTTTTGTTAACGTGCTGACCACCCGCGCCCGATGAACGATAAGTATCGACTTTCAGATCGGCTGGATTGATTAAAATCGCTTCGGCTTCAGGCACTTCGTGGAGTACCACAACAGTAACCGCTGAAGTATGCACACGTCCTTGGGATTCGGTTTCTGGCACACGCTGTACACGATGGCCGCCGGATTCAAACTTAAGTTTGCCGTATACGCCTTCACCGCTGACCTTCATGATCACTTCTTTAAAGCCACCATGTTCACCTTCGTTACAGCTCATGATTTCGATCTGCCAGCGATTTGCTTCAGCATAACGGCTGTACATGCGGAATAAGTCACCGGCGAAAATAGCCGCTTCATCGCCGCCAGCACCAGCGCGGATCTCAACGAACGCATTTTTATCGTCGTCAGGATCTTTTGGCAATAATAGAATTTGCAATTCGTCTTCGAGCTGCTCGAGTTTGGCCTTAGCGGCTTTCATCTCTTCCTGCGCCATTTCACGCATTTCAGCATCGTCTTCTTCCAGCATTTCTTTGGCAGAATCGAGATCGGCCTGCGCTTGCTGATAGGCTTTAAAGCCAGCAACAACGTCTTCTAACTGGGCATATTCTTTCGATAACGCACGAAACCTGTCTTGATCAGAAATGACGCTAGCATCACCCAGCAAAGCCATGACTTCTTCATTGCGCTCGAGCAAGCCTTCCAGCTTGCGGATAACGGATTCCTTCATTTAACTCGCTAACCTTAGTTTTTATCTAATCCAAGCGCTGATCTTAACTGACCGAGAGTATTCAAATCGCCCTGACGACTCGCTGCCGTGAGGGCCTGTGTCGGTGCGTGGATAAGTTTGTTGGTCAGGCGATTGGCTAGTTCAATCAATACCTGCTCAGTGTCTGAGCCCTGAGCTAATTTATTCAAGGCGCGTTCCACTAACTCATCTTTTACCGCCATGCTCTGGCTGCGATACTCGCGAATACTGTCGACCGACTCTAAAGAACGGATCCAATCCATAAATAGGAAAGATTGTTCTTCAGTAATTACTTCAGCTTGCTCGGCGGCTTCTTTTCGAGAAGCCATATTCTGTTCAATAATGCTATGCAGGTCGTCCACTGTATACAGAAACGCGTCATCCAAATCGGCGACTTCCGGCTCAATATCCCGGGGAACTGCTATATCAACCAATAACATAGGTTGATGGCGACGCTGCTTTAGCGCTTTTTCGACCATGCCTTTACCTAGGATAGGCAGAGGGCTGGCGGTAGAGGATATCACGATATCGGCTTTTGGGAGATAATCTGGTATCTGCGCCAGTGTAATTGCTGTTGCGCCAAACTCCTCGCACATGCCTTGGGCACGTTCTAACGTCCGATTTGCTACGACCATTGAAGCCACGCCGTTATCTTTAAGATGCTTCGCAACCAGTTCTATGGTTTCACCCGCACCAATTAACAGCACTTTAGTGGTCGATATCGATGAGAAAATATGTTTCGCCATGCTTACCGCGGCAAATGCCACTGAAACTGCGGCGGCGCCAATTTCAGTGTCAGTGCGGACTTTCTTAGCGACTGAAAAAGTATTCTGAAAGAGTCTATCTATGGTTAGCGCAACCGTACCAGCCTCTTTGGCCTTAACGAACGCTTGCTTTACTTGACCGAGAATCTGCGGCTCACCAAGGATCAAAGAATCGAGCCCAGAGGCTACGCGCATCAAATGCCTGACGGCATCTTGACCGTGATAGTTATAGAGACAAGGTGCTACATCCTCATGATCTAGGCCGTGATATTCTTCAAGCCACGCAATAATGTCGGCCTCATCGCCGTTGTTGCAATACAACTCAGTGCGATTACAGGTCGAGACAATAACGGCTTCACCCGAGCGTGTACGACTGGCCAGACTCTTCATAGCGTCATGAATTTTGTCCGGAGAGAAGGCGACTTTCTCACGCAGGTCTACCGTGGCTGTTTTATGGTTAATACCGATTGCTACAAGGCTCATCTGACTCTTTCTAGATTCTTGGCGACTCTCTTAATAAGGGCATTCTACTGAATTGGCCCAACTAAAAACAGAATACGCTTAACAAAACCGAATAAAGGTCTAACTTCTTACCTAAATTTTCTATCAATAATAGGTAAGGCAAAATTTGCCCCAAGGGAGCAAATCTAAGTGACCGCCGATGGAAATTTTACGTTTGGCATTGGTATTCTTTCCAAGCCCTCGTATCATAAGGACTTTGGTATATCAGTCATAGATGAATAATTTGAAGCGCCTCACAAAAACCATTTTCTCTTGTTTTACCTTAAGCGCCCTACTCTTACTGGCGGGGTGTGAAACCTTGCCGCCGATGACTGACTTAAGCCCAATCACAGTCAATGATGCGCGCCAAGCCAAAGCTTGGGAATTACAGGGAAAACTAGCGATAAAAACTCCCGACGATAAACTCAGTGCCAATATCTACTGGCGCCACAGTGAAGATCGCGATGAACTCACACTCACGACTATGCTAGGTACAACTGTGTTGACGCTTAATTCAACCTCGAACTCTGCCCATTTACATATCGATGGCAAAGATTTTCGCGACGATAATGCCCAGCGTTTACTCGAGCGAGTCAGCGGTTGGTCCATCCCCTTGGCCGATTTACCTTTGTGGATCACTGGTCAAGTTGGCCAGAATGATCAAGTACTTGAAAGCGATAGCCAAGGCAAACCTAAACAGCTCACAAACACTCAAACCCCACCGCCTTGGCAGGTCACATTTTTAAGTTGGCAATCCCAGAGCGGCGCCAACGTGCCCCATCAATTAAAGCTTGAGCGTGGTGACTTACAACTCAAACTACAATTGAATCAATGGCAAGCCCTCGGCAAGCCTGCAATCATACTCGAAGAGAAACCTTAGCATGCCCGCAGCAATTTCACGCCATTGGCCAGCACCAGCCAAGCTTAACTTATTCTTACACGTGAATGGTCGCCGCGCAGATGGTTATCATGAACTGCAAACCTTGTTTCAGTTTATTGATTACTGTGACATGCTCGATTTTAAGATCACTGAAACCGCAGAACTGATTTTGCACTCCAATATCTCTAATGTTGTCGCCGATAGCGATAACTTAATTCTGCGAGCCGCAAAATCATTACAACAAACCACAGGCTATACTGGCGGCGCCGAAATCTGGTTGGATAAACGTCTACCCATGGGCGGAGGTTTAGGTGGCGGCTCGTCAGATGCTGCCACCACCTTAGTGGCACTGAACACGTTATGGAACACCCAATTATCGACCGAAGAACTGGCTAAAATCGGCCTTAAACTTGGTGCCGATATTCCTGTTTTTATTCATGGTTTCGCCGCTTTTGCCGAAGGTGTAGGTGAACGCTTACAAGCGGTAAATCCGAGTGAGCCTTGGTACTTAATCATCGCACCCGATGCCCATGTATCCACCGCTGAAGTATTCCAAGATCCACTTTTACCACGTGATACCCCGAAACTGGCCATAGATACCTTAATGAACCAACCTTGGGCAAATGATTGTCAAAAACTAGTCGTTTCTAAATACCCTCAAGTTGCCAAGGCATTAGGCTGGCTGCTAGAATATGCGCCGTCGAGAATGACAGGAACAGGCGCATGCGTGTTCGGGGAATTCACACAAAAGCAACAAGCTCTCGCAGCCTTGGCGAAATTACCGTCTGAAATGCAAGGATTTGTTGCACAAGGGATGAATCTTTCGCCGCTCATCACGCGACTCAGTCACCCTTAAACTACTTTCTTCTAGAGTAACCACTTAACGATAACGCCTCGGGTTCCTCCCGTCCCTACATCGTCGTTACTCTAGCCACTAAAATATAAAGCAAACGCCTGAGGTTCATACAGTGCCCGACATCAAGCTCTTTGCTGGGAACGCCACCCCCAGTCTCGCTAAAAAGATAGCCGATCGTCTATTTTGCAAACTCGGAGACGCAGTGGTTGGTCGTTTCAGCGATGGTGAAATCAGTGTCCAAATTAACGAAAATGTACGTGGGGCCGATGTGTTCATCATCCAATCCACTTGTGCGCCGACAAACGACAACCTGATGGAACTCATCGTGATGGTTGACGCGCTGCGCCGTGCATCTGCTGGCCGTATCACAGCTGTTATTCCTTACTTTGGTTATGCTCGTCAAGACCGTCGCGTTCGTAGCGCCCGTGTACCTATTACTGCAAAAGTGGTTGCCGATTTCCTGTCTAGCGTGGGTGTTGACCGCGTTCTGACCTGTGACCTGCACGCTGAGCAAATCCAAGGTTTCTTCGACGTTCCTGTTGATAACGTATTTGGTAGCCCAGTGCTACTAGAAGATATGTTAGCGAAGAACTTAGATAATCCAGTCGTTGTTTCTCCAGACATCGGTGGTGTTGTTCGCGCTCGCGCAGTAGCAAAACTGTTGGATGATTCTGATTTAGCGATCATTGATAAACGTCGCCCACAAGCGAACGTTGCGCAAGTTATGCACATCATTGGTGATGTTCAAGGTCGTGACTGCATTATCGTTGACGATATGATCGACACAGGCGGCACTCTGTGTAAAGCGGCTGAAGCCTTAAAAGAACATGGTGCGAACCGCGTATTTGCTTACGCAACTCACCCAGTGTTCTCTGGCAAAGCGGCTGAAAATATCGCTAACTCAGTGATTGATGAAGTGATTGTGACTGACACTGTTCCTTTAAGCCCAGAAATGTTGAAAGTGGCTAAAGTAACTCAGTTAACTATGTCTGCGGTACTGGCTGAGGCAATTCGTCGCGTAAGCAACGAAGAGTCTATTTCTGCCATGTTCCGTCACTAATAGTTCCGTCACTAATAGTTCTGTTACTGAACGTTCTGACTAATCTGAGTTGTACAATGCACAGTTTGCTGTTTTAACGAATCACTAAGCTTGCAGAGCTCATCACTCAGACATAAAAACGCACTCCTCGGAGTGCGTTTTTATTAATGTATTTTTTAAGCTAGCTTTTGCTCATCAGATTAGAGTTGGCTTTTAAATATTAGATTTTAAAATTACTGACCGCACGGAATAAGAACTCAGCCTGCGCCTTAAGCTCATCCGATGCGGACGCATTTGCATCTGCCGCATGGGATGACTCCTCAGCGATATCGCGGATCACCACCACGTTCTTGTTCACTTCAGCCGCCACCATACTTTGCTCTTCAATAGCCGCCGCAATTTGAGTGCTCATGTCCATAATATTACGCACGTCGTTATTGATAAGCTTCAATAAAGCGCCAGCACTTGCCGCTTGTTCAGCGCTTTCAACGCCTTGTTTTTGGCTAGATTCCATCAATTGCACAATCGATCGGGTACGCGTCTGCAGGGTTTGAATGATGTTAGCAATCTCTTGGGTTGACGATTGCGTCCGCATCGCTAAGTTACGCACTTCATCGGCAACCACAGCAAAACCACGGCCCTGCTCACCCGCACGCGCCGCTTCAATCGCGGCGTTCAAGGCTAAAAGGTTAGTCTGCTCAGCAATGCCGCGGATCACATCTAGCACGCTACCGATAGTCTCGCTGTCACGTTCCAATTCGTTAACGACCGCTGCTGAGCTATTCAACTGCTCAGCAAGTGACTGGATTTTATGTATCGTTTGCTCAACCTCTAATTGACCACTTTGGGCATTATCGTGGGTCTGACCCGCTTTTGATGCCGCTAATTCGGTTGTTTTAGCGATTTCCTCAATCGTTGCGCCCATCTCAGTGATTGCTGTTGCGACCATGTCGGTCTCATTAAGTTGTTGACCCACACCTTCGGAGGCGAGCATGGCATTTTCTGAAACACGTTTACAGGAAGTGTTAATCGTTGCGACCGACTCAATCACTTGCTCAATCAGTTGTTGGAAGCTACTCACCATGCTATTGAAATGCTGTGCAATTTCACCAAGTTCATCTTGGGTGGAGGCATCGCACCTCAATGTCAGATCTTTACTCACCTCGATGCGAGAAATGATCTGCGTGATACGCTCAACAGGCGCGATAATACTGCGGATAATCAAGTAGGTAATGATTGATAGTAGTAACGCAATAAAGATAAACACAGTAATACCGACATTAACACTACTACTCTCAGCATCATCAATGGCCTTAAGAGCTAAGTTTTTCAAGTCACTCGTACTGCTCTCAGTTTGCTGGTTTGCAGCTAAAACTCGCGCCATAGTACCGTCATTTTCGGTCAAACCAAGCTGCTGTTCTTTATTAATTAAGCTTTTGAAATCCTTTTGATATTGAGTAATAAGCTCTTCAATTTTTCGTTGAGTATCAATATCGATACTCGAGGCACGAAGCTTGTCATTAAACTTACCAATATTAGTATCGAAGGTTTCGACATAACTTAGCTCACGACGCAGCATAAAATCCTTTTCGTTACGCCTAAGTTGCAGCATTGCGGCTTCGAGTGCGGGCTGATCAAATTCCTTGAGTAGCGTTTCAACGTTATGCACCGCAGCTCGTAACGTACCGTACAAACCTGTTTTAGGTGTTAAGCCAATCTCTTGTTGTAGCTGCACCACTTCAGAAAAAGCGGCTTGATACTGATTTAAATTACGGTCAAAACTTTCAAGTGAGGCAGTCGATACCCCATATTCTTTAAAGACTTTCTCTAACTCAGGGACAATACTGTCGATAGCCATGTGGCTTTGCTTATGCAGCTCGACATATTTCAAATCCTTGCGAGCGAAAAAGTCCTTTTCATTTTTACGCAAAATTAAGACGTCGCGCTCTAAATCAAGCACACTTTGAGCCGCGTTAGAAAGTTCCGATTTCACCGAATTTGAATAGAGTTGTAATCCAAACATGGCAATTAGTGCCGAAATAGACACTGCAGCACTGAGTAACAACTTTGAGCGGATTAGCATAGAAAGTCCCCGAATATATAATCTATCTTAAAAAGATAGCTGGAAATTAAGCCTTTAACAGCGCAAACATAGCAATACATTAAAAGTTCACATCAAATACTTTGATAGCTTGTCGATTTAAGCTCCCATACTGTGAGTACCGCATTATTTTTAACTTAGTTCTTCAAGGTGATACCCTACCGTTACTACAAAGTATTTCGTTTTAATTACGTTAAATATACCGTCTCAAAGCAGATGTAAGTGTCATAATATCAATTGATATAAAATGAATTACTTCATTAGCTTAGCAGTACTTTTTCGGGCGAATTCTACTACAAATTACAAAAATGTTACGCTGGATAATTGATCTAAATAAAATATATTTTTTAAGGTTCCAAACCTTTTGTAGCGCCCACTGCGTCAAAACTACAACACTCAATCATTATGGCAGGAAATTACAGTGACAGCAGGGATCCTCCCACTCAATGGCTCAATGTCTGACTTTGAACTGGTCACCTTAGCGAGCCAAGGAGACAAAACTGCCTTCAAGTTGCTGTATCAAAGCCATTACCAACGTATTTACGCCCTATCACTGCGCCTTTGCGGCCATAGCGCTATGGCCGAAGAAATTACCCAAGAGTGTTTTATTTTAGTGTGGCAGAAGTTGCCACAATTTCGAGGTGAGAGTCAGTTTTCCACTTGGTTACACAGTATTTGTGTCAATCAAGCATTGAGCAGCATTCGTAAACAAAAGTCCTTTTGGTCACGATTTATTCCGCTGGAACATGAAACTGAGCCCTTAAGCTCTGATAGCAGCTATAGCGGATTAGATAAGTTAATTTTCAAACTGCCAGAACGCGCTCGCATGGTTTTCGTACTCTGTGCAATCGAAGGTTATCAACATGATGAAATCGCTGACTTACTTGGCATTGCCGTCGGCACCAGCAAGACCCAATACCATAGAGCTAAGCAACTACTACAGGAGATGCTGTAATGACGTTAACGCCGCTTTCCCGTGAACAACAGCTTGAGCAATTGATCAATAGCGCGCCCAAAGAGATGTCGCCTACACATGATCTGTGGCAAGGCATTGAAAAACGCATGGATAAAACGCTGATAGCCCAAACGTACAAATCCCAGAAGAGTCACGCTTGGGCGATAGCGGCTTCGTTTATTATTCTAGCGGCATTGGGATATACCCAATTGCCCTATTTCAACTCATTCATAATGCAGCAGACAGAGCTTGCCCAGAACCAAGCTATGCCAGAGCAACCAGGGGATGCGGCCTTACATTTATTACTCACCCAAATTGCAACATCACACCAAGCGCAAGTGGACAACCTAGAACAGGCGCCAAATGCGCTAATGTGGCAAACGAGCAGTTTCAGCGCACCCGTTGAGCAAGGTTTAACTGAGCTAAGGCTCGCGGCAACACAGATTTACCAAGCTTTACAAGCGAATCCAACCGATAAACAACTTTGGCAACTCTGGCTTTGGGTGCAGCAGCGTGAGCTCGACCTATTACAACAGGGCCAAAAATTACCCATTAGAAACTCGACACAAGGAAACACCCTATGAGCAACCGCAATCTCACTAAAGCTAGCCTATTGGTTTCGACACTCTGTTTAGGCTTAATGGGCAATGTGTTAGCAGCACAAAGCGTTGATAAACAGTTAAGTGTCAGCAGCGACACTCAACTGCAGATCAAAGTCCAACGCGGTGATGTGACCATTCAAACATGGGATAAGAGTGAAGTGAGTGTCACTGGCACATTAGATGAATTGAGCGAAGGCTTTGTGTTTGAGCAACAGGGAAATAGTCTCAATATCGAAGACAAGATGCCTCGCCACTATAATGGCAATAATGACAAAGGATCACAGCTCACCATTAAAGTCCCAAAAACGGTTAAACTCAGTGCAGATACCATCTCTGCCAATCTGCAAGTTGCCGAAACTCAAGGTGAACTAGATTTGAATACGGTAAGCGGCAATATCAACGCCAACAACTTAAGTGGTAAACCTGAGTTACATACAGTCTCTGGTGATATCACGACCAAAGCACTTGATGGAAAAATCAAATTAGAAACCGTATCCGGCACGATTCAGGACACTGACAGTAAAGGAGAAATGAATTATCGCCTCGTTAGCGGTGACTTAAAAAGCCACACTCAAGCAGAAAAAGTCACGATTGAACAAGTCTCAGGTGAAGTGAATGCTAACTTTAGTGTCACCAAGGAAATCGAGCTCAGAACCGTCAGCGGAGATTCACAAGTGTCACTCGCTAAAAACTTCAACAAAGCGAATTTAGAAAGTGTGAGTGGCGATATTACCGTGATCTTTAATGATGTTCCCGATGCAAGCTTCAACTTAAATGGTGGTCCTGGTGGAAAAATCAACAACGGTTTAACCCAAGATGTACCGCAAAAACAAAAATATGTACCAAGCACAGAGTTATCATTCCAAACAGGCTCTGGTGCAGCCAACGTGAAGATGAATACCATCAGCGGTCATCTGATTTTAAAGAAACAGTAATAAAAGCTATTTAGCACAAATAAAAATGCCGCCAAAGTAAAACTCGGGCGGCATTTTTTATATCAAACTCATCAGACTGAAGCTATCTCTTCAGCCGTCAAATATCGCCATTCACCCAGTGCTAAGGTGGGGTCTAATTCAATTTGCCCTACACTTTCACGATGCAACCCTTGCACATGATTGCCCACAGCGGCAAACATACGCTTCACTTGATGATACTTACCTTCGGTGATGGTTAATCGCACTAATTGTGGATCAATAATCTCCAGTAACGCTGGCTTAGTTAGACCATCTTCACCGCGCAATTCAACGCCAGCGGCAAATACCGCAATCAAACTAGCATCCACAGGCTCAGCGAGTTGCACTAAATAGCGTTTGCCACATTCTTTCTTCGGTGAGGTGATCTTATGCGACCATTGACCATCACTGGTAATCAACACTAGCCCTGTAGTATCGGCATCTAAACGACCAGCAATGTGCAGAGTTTCTGGCTTAGGTACATCCACTAAGCTCAATACCGAAGGGTAGGTTTCATCTATCGTCGAGCAAATAGTGTCTACCGGTTTGTTAAGCATTAAATAACGCTCGCCCACTAAGACAATCGGCTCGCCTTCAAGGCAAACACACATACCTTCAGTCACTTTAAAACCCGAGTCTTTAACGACTAAGCCATCACAAGTAATATCACCGCGATGCAGGGCTTTTTTCGCTAATGAGCGAGTCAATGAGGTACTCTCACAGATAAATTTGTCTAAACGCACGTTAATACTCAACTTCAATAAAGAAAACTGCCGTATTATGAAGCCGACCCGTTCAAAGGGCAAAGAATTGCTGCTCAACACGAGCTGTGTTTCTATTTAGCCCTTACGCATTGACAGTAATCACCATAGGGAAAGATGCTATGACTGAATTCCAAAAGATGATCACAGGCCAAGAATATGATTGTCTTGACAGCGAACTCTTAAGTTTAAGAGCACAACAGCAGCGACTGAATCGACAATTAAATCAAACGATTGCTCAAAATAGCACTGAGTACGCCCAACTCTGCCAACAACTTATACCCCTTAAATCGCCAGTCGCAACTATCTCCACGCCGATTTTTATCAGTTATGGCATTAATCTTACTCTTGCTGACAGAGTGTTCATCAATATCAATGTCACCTTACAGGATAATGCCCCCATTTTTATTGATGAACAGACTATGATTGGCCCCAATGTACAGTTTTATACCTCAAGTCACCCACTTGATGCCGAGCTACGTTGCTCAGGTTTGGAAACCGCTAAAGCGATTCACATCGGTAAACGGGTATGGATTGGCGGCGGCGCAATCATAATGCCAGGAATCAATATTGGTGATGATGCCGTCATCGGTGCTGGCGCCGTAGTGACTAAAAATGTCGCAGCCAAAACAGTGGTTGCAGGTAACCCTGCAAAACTAATTAGGCAACTGAATTAACCCTATTTTAAAATGATAAATCGAAGTGCTCACTTACCTGAAAAGGCCTGCATACGGTAACTTTGCAGCGACTGACTTAAATATGCTCACTGGTAACCTTTAGTTACATATCACTCAAGATAAATCCACGATAAACACTGTAATGACCTTGTTTCGATTCCTAGTAAGGCATTAACATAGTTCATTGCGCCTGAAGCAATCCCATTTTGCCAAAATAACAGCCCCAATAATGGGCACAATAATAAACTCGAAGGAAACAACATGAGAAAAGTACTCATTGGGGGACTGTGTGCCTCACTTATCGCAGGCCTGACTGCCTGTAATGACAAGGCTGCCGAAGTTAAAGCACCTGAAACTGCTAAAACAGCCACCGCAGCGGCAGTGACTCAAGCACTAGGTTCTGGAATTGAATTTGCTAATTTTGATAAAGCGATTCGTCCACAAGACGATTTCTATAAATACGTTAACGGCACTTGGCTAAAAAACACTGAGATCCCAGCCGATCGCACTAGCATTGGCACTTTCTACGATTTACGTGAAAAATCACGTGACGACGTAAAAGCTATTATCGAAGAAGTGGCTGCAACGCCCAATCTCGCCGCTGGTACAGACGAGCAAAAAGTAGCCGATTTATATCGTTCATTTATGGATACTGAGACACTCAATAAACTGGGAGTCACACCAATCCAAGGCGAATTTGATGCTATTAATGCCTTAAAAGATAAGAATGAATTAGTGAAGTACTTCGCCCACAGCCAAATCGCTGGCGCGGGTACCCCAATAGCATTTTATATCGATATCGATGCGAAAAACTCTAGCCGTTACGCAACGCATCTCTATCAATATGGCCTAAGCCTGCCAGAGAAAGACTACTACTTTAACGAATCAGAACGCTTCGTTAATATCCGTAAGGCATATGTCGCCCATATCGAAAAAATGTTTACCCTTGCGGGTCTTGCTAATCCTAAAGCCAGTGCTGAAGCTATTTTAGCCTTAGAAACGGCCATTGCTGCCAAGCACTGGGATGTGGTTGAAAACCGCGACAGCACTAAGACCTATAATCTATATCAAGTCAAAGATCTGCCAACACTGGCACCGGATATCGATTGGGCAGGCTACTTAGCCGCTCTTGGCGCTGACAAGCAAACTGATATCATAGTTAACCAACCTAGCTATATCCAAGGGTTAAACGAAGTTTTAAAAACGACTGAGTTAGCCACTTGGAAAACCTATATGCAATGGCAAGTGCTGACGCACGCGGCGAGCAATCTAAGTGAAGCGTTAGACAATGAAAACTTCGCTTTCTTCTCTAAAACCTTAAATGGTCAAGAAGAACAAGAACCTCGTTGGAAGCGTGGCGTTGCAGCCGTCAATGGCGTTCTTGGTGAAGTTGTGGGTAAAGTGTATGTCAAACGTCACTTCACTCCAGAAGCCAAAGACCGTATGCAAGCACTGGTTGAAAACCTGCGTGGTGCTTACGGCGACAGCATCAAAGAATTAACTTGGATGAGCGACAGCACTAAAGTGGCTGCGGCGGATAAATTAGCAAAATTCAACCCGAAAATCGGTTACCCGAACAAATGGGAAGATTACAGTAAGCTGACCATCAAGGCAGACGACTTAGTCGGTAACGCTATGCGTGCCAGCGAAGTTGAACATGCTAAATCACTAGCCAAACTGGGCGCGCCAATCGATAAAGACGAATGGCACATGACGCCACAAACGGTTAACGCTTACTACAACCCAACCATGAATGAAATCGTGTTCCCTGCTGCCATTCTGCAACCACCCTTCTTCAATTTGGCGGCTGACGATGCAGTCAACTACGGTGGTATTGGTGCGGTGATCGGCCATGAAATGGGCCACGGTTTTGACGACCAAGGCGCTAAATTCGATGGCGAAGGCAACATGCGTGATTGGTGGACAGAGCAAGACTTGAAAGAGTTCTCTGCTCGCGGCAAAGCGCTAATCGCACAATACGATGGTTACGCAGTGTTTGATGATCTGCATGTCAACGGCAGCTTAACCTTAGGCGAGAACATTGGTGACTTGTCAGGTGTGACTATCGCTTATCGTGCTTATAAAAAATCGCTTAACGGTAAAGATGCACCTGTTATCGATGGCTTAACGGGCGATCAACGTTTCTTCATCGGCTTCACGCAAATTTGGCGCGCAAAAGCTAAAGAAGAAGCAATGCGTAACCGCGTAGCGACCGATCCACACTCACCTGCGGAATTCCGCGCACTGGGTGCACTATCTAACATGCCTGAGTTCTACACTACATATGATGTAAAACCTGGCGATGCTATGTATATCGCACCAGAGAAACGCGTAAAAATTTGGTAAGCCAAATTTAAATCACTGTTCAGTGGCATAAGCTGGCCAACAATGGCGCTCACTGTTACAGGTGGCGCCATTTTTATTTCCTTAAACCACTGAGCCCCATGCGCAAGATGAACAAGTCTTCATGGTTGGTTCAGCTTTAATTAAGCAATAGAAGCCTATGGTGGGTGCGTGACCTGAATAACTCACCCATAAGGAAGTAGGCCGCATGACTAAGTTATTTCGTACTTTTTTTATTTTTCTACTCTTATTATCAAGCCGCGCTGGTGTAGCAAATCCTCTCGACATTAGTGACAGTAAAGCAGAACGTGGTAATTACAGTGCAAGACAGGCATCAAGCCATGACCTACAAGGTCTATATGCACTCAGCAGTCAGACCTTCGATGCGCCTCATCAATCCTCGAATGACTTATCCGTGCTCCATCACCAAGCCTATGATGCACAAGCTGAACTCGCCCAATTACTCACCAATATTGCCCATTATTCACAGGCACAAGTGATTGTTCCGCCAGTAAAGAGTTACCAAAGAGCTGCCGATAAAGTGGCCACAAAATTTAACGGTGATGCCAGCCAAATTACCGACCTTGCAAGGGCAAGTATTGTGACCGACAGCATTCAAGATCTGATGCATGCCTACCAAACTTTGAATGAGCACACCCAAGTTGTGAAACAAAAAAACCGCTTTGCTGAACCTAAAGCCTCTGGCTATCGCGATCTCAATCTACTGGTACGCTTACCCCAATCAGGCATGATTGCTGAAGTGCAGTTACACCTACAGGATATCGCTGATATCAAAAATGGTCCTGAACACAAGGTATATGAAAAAGTACAAAGGATTGAGGCCAATGCTCGTAAACAACAACGTTCACTAAGTGAGTTTGAACTCGCGCAGATTGCCCAATTACGTCAAGAATCACATAAGTTGTACCACAAGGCATGGCTTAACTATAAACGGGTTGATGAAGCCAGTTTATTAAGAGCCTCAGTCGCTTAACTAAAAAGCTTCCACTCTTGCGCTGGTTATCTGTAAAGGTGCCAGCGCCTTTTTTTATATTTTACAGTGCCTGAAAAAACATATTAAAAATAAGCTGAAAAATGCACTCTCTCGCATCGAACGTCTTTTTAAGTATATAATCCCGCGCCATAGCCCTATCAGCAGGAAATGCCATGCACGACATTATTGAGCAACTCCAAGAACGCAGCGAAACTGTTCCTGTACCACTCGAATTACCCACATTTGAGCAGCTCGTCGAAGTCGAAGAGCAAATCCTGATTTCATTGCCAAGGGAGCTAAAAGAATACCTGTTGTATGCCAGTGATGTAATTTACGGCACGATAGAGCCAGTAACAGCATCGGATCCCTACTCGCACACCTACCTGCCCGAAGTGACTTGCTATGCGTGGTCCATCGGTATGCCAAGGGACATGATTGCCATATGTCAGCTGGGTGATGCTTTTTACTGTATCGACCAAGATGGTCAAGTACATTTCTGGAAAAACGGCGACTTTACCGATATCTATTGGGAGTCGTTTTGGGAATGGGTTGAAGAAATCTGGTTAAAGATCAAATACTAATTTTACTTTTATTGCATTGAGAACACGATTATGTCTAAGAACATTGGCTTGAATGCCATCGAAATGAGCTACTTACGCCAGTCACTCAGCTTAAGCGTGGCTCAAGTTGGTGCTCTGACTAACCATAGCGAAGCCGATGTACTCGCCTGGGAAAGCGGTGAACAACTGGCACCTGAGCTGGCGCAAAAGAAACTGCTTGATATTGATGACATCATTGAGATGCAAGTGCTCAACACCTGCGATGGTATCGAAGAACTATTTAAGAAAGAACCTAAACGTCACTTAGCCTTCGTGGTCTACCCCACTCAAGCGGTTTACACACAATACAACCCCGAATTCTTAAGTTCACTGCCTTTTACTGAGCTGTACAACACTGCAGCTTGGCGCATTAAGAAAGAGTGCAAACTGGTCCTAGAAGTCGACGTCAGCCTAGTGGCTCTCGACGTGGAGGCCTACAAAGCCTTCCGTGAACCGACCAAAATGAGTGAAAGCCGTGAAAGTCGCGCAAAGTGGGCAGCGACTCAGTTATAAACTCAACCGTCACAAGTTTTAACCCTATAAAAATAAAGGCCAATATCATTATTGGCCTTTTTTATTAGAGATCACACCCCCCATCATAAATGACGCGCCATTCCGAATTAAATGACGCTAAGCGGTAGTTAGAAGTTCATCGTGAATTTAGTGTAAATGTAGCGGCCCATAGGATTATGTACTGAAATAACATAGCCGTAGAGATCCGTATCACCGTCACCGATAGCAAATGGTGGCTCTTCATCAAATACGTTGTTCACGCCTAGTGTCAGCTTGAACATTTCATTGAAGCGATAAGTACCAGACATGTCGACCAATAATTGAGAGTCGATCATACGAGACTTATTACTTTCAAAATCAAGTACACCATCGAAATTGATATCTGGAGTATCTTCAAATTCACCGATGTAACTCAAATTAATATTGGCGGCAAAATTATCCATAGTCCAGTTAGTGGTGAGTAACCAGCGATGTTGAGGGAACTTATACTCACCCGTGTAATCCAGACCATCTTCCTCAAAATTATGTAAGTAGCTGTACTCTAAGCCAAACTTCAAATCCCCATAGCTATCTAACTCAAAACCATAATGACTAGAGACATCCATCCCTTGTACATCTTGAGAGCTTAAGTTGATAAAGCTTGAATGGATAATACTGATCGGACCTAAAGTTTGACCTAGCTGTGGCGCTAAGCGCTCGCACACTGTGCTATTTTGATCGTTACAATTTGCAGTATAGATATCGCCTAATGGCTGTTTATCAATTTTGTTGTCTTGCGTGATGCTAAAGATATCAAAACCCACATCAAACGTCTGACTCGGCGCCCAGATCATACCGACGTTCCAAGTTTCGGATTCTTCAGCATCCAGCTCAGAGTTACCTTCAAATTCAGTGTTGTAATCTAAGGCTTCACAATCAACATTATCGGCAGCGCAACGGTAAGTATCGACAAAGAAACTACTTTCGCGAGATGGACCAAGACCTATCTGCGCTAACGAGGGTGCACGGAAGCCCGTAGACCAAGACGCGCGCGCCGTTAGCTCGTCAGTCACTCCCCATTGAAAGGCGACTTTAGGGTTAGTCGTTGAACCAAAATCGCTGTAATGATCATATCGACCAGCGAGTTGCAACTCGAAGTTATCCGTGACTGGAATAGATAATTCCATATAAGCGGCATATTGCTCACGGGATGCCGCCGCAGAGACAGCTTCAGTACCAAAAATCAATCCACGTTGGAATTGCTCATCGGGCACATCACTGACATCTTCTTCGCGATATTCAGCTCCCGCCGCCATCATGATGTCGCGACCAGCCAAGGTAAATGCTTGACCAGATATGTTAGCCGCATAAGATGTCATGTTTGACAAACCTTGGCGTACTAAACTGGTGGTAATAGCGTCAATGACCTCTTGTGAGTTCATCGTGCCGCCGAAAGGATTGTAACGACCCGCATCAATTTCACGTTGCAAATAATCTGTTCTTACCCAGCCTTGGCTGCGATCACCCGTTTGAGTCGACTCACTGCGACCTTTTTGAACAGAAGCTTCCCAATCCCACTCTTTTACTACACCGCGTAAACCAGCAACTAAACGTAAACTATCGGATTCAATATCCCAACGTCGCGCCCCCGCATCAACCGTACGGAAGCGACCAATTTCAATATCTTTCCCCCAAGGATTATTCGGGTGAGATCCAGGTACAGTTAAACCAGCATCCTCGTCAAGTGGTGTCGGTGCTCCACCTGCGATTGAGGTATTGTGCTGCGCCGCTAACTCTAAAAATGCTGTTAAATCATCATTAAAATGATAGTCAAATTGGCCAATAGCCCCTACGCGCTCCGCAGCCGGTGCAACAAAATTGTATGAGCCGTACTCAAATAAACAACTTCCACTCGCGGTTGCACTATCAGCAGGACAAGCAGGGTCGATAGTTTTAACACCATCAACATAGAAATACCCAGGAAAGCCACGGGAAGAACGAAAATCTTCACCACCATAAGGTGATTGATTTGAAACACCAAAACGTCCTAAATCAGTCGCAGCTAAAGTGTCATTTTTGAAATAGTCGAGGATAACGGAAGCACTGCCCTTATCGGACTTCATCCCCCACACCATATTCGCTGTCGTTTCATCGTAGCCAGTGCCTGAAGCATCACCGTAGCCAAGATTGACCTCAATGCCTTCAATATCTTTTTTCAGAACAATGTTAACCACACCCGCGATCGCATCAGAACCATAAATAGCCGATGCACCATCCTTCAGTATGTCGATACGTTCAATAGCTGATACCGGAATATTATTGATATCAACAAAGGAATTAGTGATACCTTCGGCAAAAGCACTCGCCGCAACACGACGACCGTTAATTAACACTAAGGTCGCGTCTGGGCCTAAACCACGTAGACTGATAGATGCGCCGCCGTTGGCGGTTGAATCTTGGCTGTTTCCTCGGGTAGAAAACGCGCCAGCACCATTGGCAGGCATGCGTTCAAGTAATTGCTGCAGGTTATCAAATCCCATATTGGCAATATCGTCTTTACTGATCGATTGAATAGGGGAAGGGCCTTCAATATCGGTACGTTTAATACGGGAACCCGTTACTTCAATACGTTCAACTTTTTCTGCACCTTTATCGGCAGCATGGGCCACTGTTGGCGCACATGCCATAGCAATTGCGATTGCACAAGCACTGGGTAGAATCTGAGGTCTGTTCATACATTTCCCTTGTTTTATTTATCTCATTAAAATTATTTTAACAATAAGAAAACCCTAAATTAACAATACACAAGGTAATGAGTTACAAACCAAAGTCAATGGCAGAGAAATAAAAGTTAAACTTTTGTTACATTTGAGACAGTGTATTTTTCTCATACGAGAATCAAAGAAGGTCTAGGCACTAAAAATTCAACCTACAAGACAAGTCGCAGTATTTGAATATCAGAATTAAAGGAAGAAAGATGGAAGACAAGATTATTTATCAAGCAGAGTTTGAAACCCATTTAGGTCTGTATTGGTTGCTTTCAGGGGCCGCCTATTTCAGCCTGAGCATAATAGGTATTCCCTTGTTATTGCTTTGGTTTCCAATCGGGCTGTGGGGGACTCGCCGCTATATTCGCAATATGAGTGCCGAGCTCACCAGCAATAAACTTATTGTCAGGAGGGGCATATTAACTCGTACTGAAAACACTGTGCCTTTGGACAAAATTACCGATATGGCATTGATCCAAGGCCCAATTATGCGCCTATTTGGTCTGCATAAACTCACGGTAGAAACCGCAGGGCAATCGGGCACAGGCGCATTGATAAGCTTAGTCGGCATAGTCGATGCGCCTCAATTTAGAACCCGCGTATTAGAACAAAAAGAACGGCTTACCCAACCCTTGCACCCAACAATCCCATCGGCACAGCCAGATAATACGCTATTACAAATCGTAGTCGAAATGGCTGCAAGCTTAAAACGCATTGAAACTTTACTCAGCCAAAAATTAAACAGATAAATTGAATAAAACGACTTTTAGTTCAATCACTTTACCTTTAATGTTGAGCCACTCACTTAGCGTTAGCGCAGCTTTTACATGAGCGCAGCCTTAGCATGATGGAGTGTTCGATTCCCCAGATTAATTTTCAACAGGCATTTTTAATAACGACATGACAGAATCTTCAGTAACTTCTCCTTCATCTTCTTGGATGACACACCTAACTCTCGGCATTAAAGCCATGGGCCCAGGTGTACTTATGGCCGCCGCGGCGATTGGCGCATCCCATTTAGTCGCCTCGACTCGGGCGGGCGCCGAATTTGGTTGGCAACTGGCTTGGGTTATTCTTGGGGTGAATTTACTTAAGTATCCCTTCTTTGCAGCTGGCGCACGCTACACAGCTGCCACAGGAGAGAGTCTACTGCACGGCTACCAAAAACAGGGCCGAGGTTACTTACTGCTGTTTACTGGGCTCAATGTGATCGCCGCCATTGCCAGTACAGCAGGGGTGTGCATGTTAACCGCCGCTATGTTGACCCAATTTATTCCGCTCCCCATCGATTGGTTAGCCCTACTGGTATTGCTGAGTTCATTGGCTTTACTGATTTTAGGCCATTATCAACTGCTTGATAGACTCACTAAGATCATCATGTTCGCCCTAACCTTAACCACCTTAATTGCCGTGGCCTTGGCTTGGGATCACGCTCAACCATTAGCGAGCAATTTTGTCTCTCCTTCACCTTGGCAATGGGCCCATGTGGGATTTTTGGTCGCCATGATGGGTTGGATGCCAGCACCGATTGAAGTCAGCGCTTGGAATTCTCTCTGGTTGCTCGAAAAACAAAAAAGCCAGACGGTCACGAAAGCGCAGGCACTGCTCGACTTTAACTTAGGCTATATCATCACTGCGATCCTCGCGATCGTGTTTTTGTCCTTGGGCGCTTTAGTGATGCACGGCAGTGGCGAACACTTTTCAGATTCCGGCGCACAGTTTGCTAATCAATTGATTAATCTTTACAGCCAAGTGATGGGCGGCGAGAGTCGTTATCTTATTGGTATTGTGGCATTTCTGTGTATTTTCAGCACAACAGTAACAGTGATTGATGGCTATAGCCGTACCTTAGATATGGGCTGGCAGTTACTCACCTCAAAGACCAGTTCAGACAAACGCCTCACTGGGATTATGCTCGCCATCAGTGCCTTTGGCTTATTGCTGATCCTCTTCTTTAAAGGTGCACTCTTACCGTTACTCGAGTTTGTGATGATCTTGGCCTTTATGACCACAGTCATTTTTGCTTGGTTAAATTACCGCTTAATGACCAGCAAACAGCTCCCCGAGGCCGATAGATACGGCACTAAGATGAAACTCCTCTCTTGGTTTGGCCTGATTTATCTACTGATTTTCGCGGCACTGTTTATCTATTGGTACAACATCATTAAAGGTTAATTGCCCAGAATGTTTATGCCGGAGCAATAAATGGCCTTAACTAACTGCCATTAAATTCCCGCTGAATTCTGCAATTAAGGTGGTTTGGGTATATAATGCGGGCTCTTAAACCAGATAGCGCAGCCGCGCCAAGAGATGACCATGATTAATAATGATATTTTGCGCCGTTTGCGCTTCGTGTTTGATTTTAGCAATGCAAAAATGATTAAAATTTTTGCTAAAGCTGGAAGAGAAGTGCCTGTCGAAGAGATGATTGATCTTCTACGTAAAGAAGAGGAAGAAGGTTATAAAGCTTGTAACGACACGACCTTATGTCAGTTTTTAGATGGTCTTATCATAGAGAAGCGCGGTCTACGTGAAGGTGCAGAAATTCCAGCGCCCGTTTCACGTTTAAACAACAACCTCATCTTTAAAAAGCTGAGAGTTGCCCTCGAAATGCGTGAGGAAGACATAGTAGCAGCTTTGGCTTTAGCCGAAGTGCAAATGTCAAAATCAGAGCTAAGCGCCCTGTTCCGCAATCCAGACCACAAGAATTTTAAAGAGTGTGGCGATCAAATACTGCGTAACTTTATCCGCGGCTTATCACTTAAGTATCGCGGCGTATAACGCTAAACTTATGACATAAAACGCAGCTTAGGCTGCGTTTTTTTATATCCGTTTTTATCTACACCTGAGCTTGTTTGGATATAAACAAGACCTTAACAATTCCATCTCAACAACCTCAGAAATCCTGTTTAAAACAGCTGACTTTTTTACTGCTGCAAAAAAAACCACAAATACCTCGTTCCACGGACAACAAAGATCACATTTCATGATAACCTTACGTGACTTACAGCACGTATTGACCACTTAAACAATAACTCAAAAGGTTACCCATGGACGATAATAAACGCCCCCTCTATCTTCCGTTTGCAGGACCTGCCATTCTTGAAGCCCCACTGATTAACAAGGGCAGTGCATTTTCTGAAGAAGAGCGTATTTTCTTTAACCTCGAAGGCTTAGTCCCCTATGCCATTGAAACGATTGAGGAGCAGGCTTCTCGCGCCTACGATCAATTTAGAAGTTTCAATAACGACTTAGACAAGCACATTTACCTACGTAATATCCAAGACACAAACGAGACCTTATTTTATCGTTTAGTGCAAAATAACATCAGCGAGATGATGCCCATCATCTATACGCCGACGGTAGGTTTAGCTTGTGAACGTTTCTCGAAAAACTATCGCCGCAACCGTGGTTTGTTTATCTCCTATCCGAACAAAGATAGGATCGATGACATCCTCAATAACTCGACTCGTCAAAAAGTTAAAATCATAGTAGTCACTGATGGTGAACGTATTTTAGGCCTTGGCGATCAAGGTATTGGCGGCATGGGGATCCCTATCGGTAAGCTGTCACTCTACACTAGCTGTGGCGGTATCAGTCCGGCTTATACCCTGCCTATTACCTTAGATGTAGGTACAGATAATCCGCAGTTGTTAGAAGATCCTATGTATATGGGTTGGCGCCATCCACGCATCGGTGGCGAAGAATATGCCGAGTTTATCGAAGCCTTTATGCAAGCCGTCCACGTGCGTTGGCCGGATACTTTGATCCAGTTCGAAGACTTTGCCCAAAAGAATGCCATGCCGATCCTAGAGCGGTATAAGGATCGCTATTGCTGCTTTAACGATGATATTCAAGGTACTGCTGCGGTTGCCGTTGGTTGCTTGCTCGCCGCGTGTAAGGCTGCGGGCACTGAATTGAATCAACAACGTATCGCCTTCCTTGGTGCTGGTAGTGCCGGTTGCGGTATTGCCGAAGCTATCGTGGCACAAATGGTGTCTGAAGGGATCAGCGACGAGCAAGCTCGCACTCAAGTGTGTATGGTTGACCGTTGGGGCTTATTGCTCGACAACATGCCTAACCTGTTGCCATTCCAGCAAAAATTGGCGCAGAAATGCACCAACATCCAAAATTGGAGCAATTTCAGCGACAATATTTCACTGCTCGATGTGGTTAACAACGCCAAGCCGACAGTGCTGATTGGGGTATCTGGCGTTCCAGGACTCTTCACCGAAGAAATCATCCGTGCTATGCACAGCCATTGTGCTCGGCCGATTATTTTCCCTATGTCGAACCCCACCAGCCGCGTAGAAGCGACACCGAAGGACATTTTGCATTGGACCTCAGGTCAAGCACTCGTCGCTACGGGCAGCCCATTCGAGCCTGTGGTTGTCGATGGTGAAACCTATGAAATTGCCCAGTGCAACAACAGCTTTATCTTCCCAGGTATTGGCTTAGGCGTATTAGCGTCTGGCGCACGTCACGTATCCGATGCCATGTTGATGGCTTCAAGTCGCGCACTTGCCGAATGTTCGCCACTGGCAATCGATGGTACAGGTCCACTACTGCCTAAACTCGAAGATATCCATGCGGTGAGTAAGCATATTGCTTTCGCCGTAGGTAAAGTCGCAGTTGAACAAGGGTTAACGCTGCCAATGAGCGATGAGATCTTACAGCAGTCGATTGAAGGCAATTTCTGGAGTCCAGAATATCGCCGTTACAAACGCACTTCGTTCTAAGCATAGCGTTGCCGCGACTCAAGTTGCAGTAAAACAGCTTAGTTGAGCGTTTGTGCTAGCCAGCAAAAAGCCCGTTACTTTGCAGTAACGGGCTTTTTCATTTCAGGCACAGTTTTTCATTTCAATAGAACACTAAGGTGCCATCACCTGTTTAAAGCTATTGAGCAAAGCGCGATCGGTACGCGCTTTCTTCAACTTACGTAGGCTTTCTTTGAGCGATTCATCGGCTAAGCGCGTAAAAATGCCATTATATTCTTGCTCTTGGATTGCACTATCGGTATCGGCTTGCTCAGAAATTTCTTGGGCGACACGACTCAATTGCAACCAAGCATTCGCGATATAGAAACCGTGGAATGCGGCTTGTTCCATTAGATTACGTGCACTGGCAGGTAAAGATGCCCAAGCTTGGCTAAATTTACCTTCCCTGTCTTCCAACAGTTCGGCACACAAACCTTGGTACGCTGCTAATAAGTCACCCGGTAATTTAGCCATTGGTAATACTTTATTCGCAACATTGTAAGAAATCTGCTCGGCAGTTTCGCGGTAAACAGCTGATAATTCGCTCATAAAAATCTCGATTCACATCCCAAAAAATAGTCTTAAAACTGACCACTCACATATAAACCATAAACGCCGTTACCCGCAATCGGCGTAACTGTAATCCCCTCATAGGGTTGAGTAAAATACCAACCCGCCAGCGCTCCAATCGCCGCGCCAGCTAACACATCCTCGAGATAATGTTGGTCGCTCGCCACTCGTGTGTAACCCACATAAGATGCGGCAACATAGGCAGGTAAACCATATTGCCAACCATAGCGCTGCTGAATAAACGTCGCCGCCATAAAGCTGTCTGAGGTATGACCCGATGGAAACGAATCATCGCCACTATCGTCTGGCCTGTCTTTACTCACACTATACTTAAGACCTTCAACAATTAACCGACTCGACACCGCTGCCTGAATTAACTGCCAACTACCGTCATAACCCTCTTCATAAAACAAGGTCGCGCCCATCGCAGTAGCGGGTAATAATAAATGCAATACATCGCCAGAGGTTTCTAAATCTGAGCCTGCCCAGCTAGTGCCACTCATCATGAATAATGCGGCACAGAGTAATTTCTTCAAGGGTGATTCCTTTGTGGGATAATAACCAAGGCGGAGTTTATACCTTGATCATTAACCGAATGCAAAATTGCTATACATCTATATTAAAAATGAACAAACAAGTTATGCTAAGCTAATAATTAGCTATTGATTTTAATGCGAACAGGAATCTTTTTTGCTACATAAACTTAGGTATTTATCATTCTCCTTATTGCTGCTTCTACTGCCGCTTAGCAACACTATGGCAGAAGAAAAAACTCAGGTTGATAAAATATTTGCAAGATTTGAAAGCGGCGTCCCTATGACCCGTGAAGAAATCGAAAGCAATCTAGTGTTATTAAGCAAACTAATTTCAACTGACGATGTCACCCGTCATGAAAAGCTGCAACTGCTTAAATGCTGGGATCAGAATACAGAAAACGACACCGCTATTGCACTGGCACTTAAAAATACTAACCAAGCACTGAGCAATATTCCGCCAACCGCCTCCCCCCATTTCATTACCGACCTCACGCTCTGCCGCTCTTGGTTTCTGCAATTAAGTGGTGATATGGATGGCGCGATGGAAGGCTATAATCTCAGTGTTAAACGTGCCTATGAGCATGAAGACCTTAAGCTAATCGCCGACTCGCGCAGCATTCGCGGCGCACTTTACTCTTATATTGGCGATTTTTCTGCGGCATTAGACGATCTCGTCACTGCACAAGATCTCTATGAATCACTCAATTTAAGCGGTTGGGCTAACATTAACCTTGCCGATGTTGCTACCAGTTTTAGACGTTATGGCGATCCCCAAAGTGCAATCCGCTATTACACCAAACTCAAAGCTCTCTATCTAAAAAACAATAACCAAGAACAGGCAATGTATGTCAACTCGGACATTGGCCTTGCCTTAGATGAACTCGGTGAACATCAACAGGCCGTAGATAATTTCTTAGTAAGTTATCAATACTTCAAGGAACATCAGCAGGAAAAAGTGGCAGCAACTATGGCAACGAATATTGCCTACAGCTTAATCAAACTCAATCGTCTAAACGAAGCCGAAAAGTATTTAATCGAAGCCGATACTGTTATTAATGAAAAAGATCTGACCGATTACAGCTTCATGAAGCTTTTTATGGCCGATATAAAGTTTCAACAAGCTCGCTATAAAGAGGCGCTTACCGAACTTGAGCAAGGGGAAAAAGCCTTTCGCACTCTGCAGAATAATCGGGGACTCACTCAACTGCTGCAGCTTAAAAGTAACATATATGTGGCTATGAATGATTTATCTGCCGCCTACGGAGCGCTGCAAGAATTTGTTACCCTAACAAAAAAAGTCGATGGCAATTCTCTCTCCCATCATACGACAGAATTAAAGGTCAAGTTTGATACCAGTCGGATTGAATCTGAAAATCAACGCTTGATTGAAAACCAAAACCTTAAAGAACAAGAGCTCGCGCTACTCGAAAAGAACAAATCACTGCAACACATTATCCTATTACTAGCGGGCTTTATCCTGACGATAGTGTCTATATTCGCTTATAAACAAGTACATAGAAATCGCCAACTGCAAGTTATTGCCCTCACGGATTACCTTACCAAACTCCCTAATCGTCGGCATATTTATGCCCAAGCCGCGAAATATTTTCAGCAAGCCTTAAAACATCAAAGCCCTTTTTCAGTGATTATTTTTGATGCGGATCACTTCAAAAAAATCAACGATAACTTCGGCCATGAATTAGGCGATCGCGCCCTTATGACCATTGCAAATGCAGGCCGAGCCTTATCGGGTAATAAAGACCTCGTTGGCCGCATCGGTGGTGAAGAGTTTTTAATCCTATTGCCTAACACTGATGCCACAGGTGCGTTAGCGCTGGCGCATCAATTGCAGAACCATATTAGCCGCCTTAGCGCACAGAATTTACCAGCAGAACTTAAATTGACCGTTAGTGCTGGTGTCGCCACTTTAGAACCACAAAATAATACGGAAGATGCATATCAAGATAAAGATTTTGCCACCCTGCTAAAGCGAGCCGACAATGCTCTTTATGAGGCTAAAAATGCGGGCAGAAATTGTGTGAAATCAGCCAAGAATGAGGCTTTAAGAGAGAATTAAACGGCCTTATGCCAAAACACTTGATGTTGTAATGGCGGTGGCAAAGTGCCAAACCATGTCTGATACAGACGACTAAATTCACCTGAGTCTTTCATTTTCTCAAGCTCTGCTTGCCAACTGATAACGGTTGCCGCCGATGTCCCTTTAGAAAAAGCTAAATAGAGATTAATCTCCGATACTACAAACACTTGGCGGATATCTGTCTCACTCGCACCCACTTCTTCGAGTATCTGCTTTACCGCAAGATCCGCCTGGCACCAAAAACGAATTCGAGAAAACAGCAACTGTTTCGCCGATTGCTGCGGAAAACTCGCCACCAGCAAATTATCCACGCCCGCTTGTTGTAGCAACTGCGCACCCGCCGATTCCCGATAAACCCCCACAATATCTGTCGATTGAAGTTCAGCAAGTTGATCGAGAGCGATAGGATCTGCCGCCCTTGCGTACAATGCAATTTTACTGGTCGCAATAGGACCGATAAAATCAAACTGCTCAGCTCGCTCATCATTAATTGACGTAGCAAAAAGTAAAACGTTCGCTGAGGTTTTGGCAATCGAATACGCCCGGGCCCAAGGTAACACATCAATTTTTTCACTCTGACCCAGTCTTGATTGCAAGGTATTGACTAAGTCCACCGCAAAACCTTGCGGCACACCATTTTGCTCGTAACTCATGGGAGGCCAAGCTTCGGTCACCAATTTCAACTTCTCAGGCGCCGCAAAAACAAGATTAGGCATCAGGCCTAATAAGCTCATCGCAAGAAAACACACCCTAAGGGGAAACGCACTCAGCATACGAATACCAAACGATAAACATTAGACCTAATCATAGACTCAATCCCAACAGCAAATAAACAAATACCCCAAAGAAAATATCGCCTCACGCCCCCTTCTGAGTAAACTCGTCCTCAATAAGTGAAAACTGCTATCATATTGCCACCTAGCCAAGAGCCTCGCTGCAATCAATTCATGTCAACTTTAGCCAATCAAACCCCAAGCCAATCCTATGCCAGCATGCTGTCGCGGCTCGCTCTGCAAATTAAAACGTGGGGAAAAGCACTCGGATTTGCGCAGGTTGGCATTTGCGATACGGATTTAACCGCTGAAGAAGCCAAACTCCAAGCATGGCTAGACAAAGGTTTTCATGGCGAAATGGCCTATATGGCTACCCATGGCATGATGCGCGCTCGCCCGCAAGAACTGCATCCGGGCACAGTGCGGGTGATCTCCGTACGAATGGACTATTTGCCACCCGAAGCTGGCTTTGCAACGAATCTTACCGATCCCAACTTAGGTTATATTTCACGTTATGCCGGAGGTCGCGACTATCACAAGTTGATCCGCGCTCGACTTAAAAAGCTCGGAGATCAAATCAGTGCAGAGTTAGTGTCTCTCGGTTTCGATGCCGCTGACTTTCGCCCCTTTGTTGACTCAGCTCCTGTACTTGAGCGCCCCTTAGCCGAAAAAGCCGGTATAGGCTGGACAGGTAAACACTCACTCATACTCAACAATGAGGCTGGCAGTTGGTTCTTTTTAGGTGAGCTACTGATCAATTTGCCTCTACCTGTGGATATTCCCATTCAAGAAGGCTGTAACACTTGTGTCGCCTGCATCACCTCCTGCCCAACGGGTGCAATCGTAGAACCTTATGTGGTCGATGGCAGACGCTGTATTTCCTATCTCACCATTGAACTGCAGGGCGCTATTCCCGAAGAATTTAGGCCACTCATGGGCAATCGCATCTATGGCTGCGATGATTGCCAACTCGCGTGTCCCATCAATCGCCAAGCGCCGCTGACTGAAGAAACTGACTTTCATATTCGTCCGCAGTTAAAGCAACCTGACCTTCTCAGCCTTTTTGCTTGGAGCGAGGCCGAGTTTCTTAAACAAACTGAAGGCAGCGCCATTCGTCGCATTGGACATAAACGTTGGCTACGTAATATTGCAGTAGCACTGGGTAACGCTCCCGCGAGCCCAAGCATTATTGCCGCACTTAACGCCCGCAATCACAGCGAAGATATCGATGAGATAGTGCGTGAGCATATTGAATGGGCGCTTAATGCCCAGCAATCGCGCCTTGCTGAAAGCGCAGCAACTGAACAACAAAAAGCCCGCCGCAAAACCGAGCGCATGGTTCGCATTATCGAAAAAGGCTTACCGCGAGATGCTTAAGTCAATCGGCAAGCAATAAACAACGGATGCATAAGCATCCGCTGTTACTAACTCAATAAACTCAGTAAAAAAATATTTCACTCAAGCATAATATTAACCAAGGCGGCGACGTAGTTCTCGCGTGGCATCGACCATGTTTTTCAAAGCGGGTTCGACTTCATCCCAAGTACGGGTTTTTAGGCCACAATCTGGGTTGACCCACAGCTGACGTACGGGCACTTTTTGCGCCGCTTTCTCGATTAAGTGCACCATGGCCTCCACACTTGGGGTGTTTGGCGAATGAATGTCATACACACCTGGGCCGATTTCATTGGGATACTCAAAATCTTCAAAGGCGTTGAGTAACTCCATCCGTGAACGCGAAGTCTCGATAGTAATCACATCGGCATCCATGGCGGCAATCGCGGCAATCGTATCGTTAAACTCGCTGTAACACATGTGGGTGTGGATTTGAGTCTCATCAATCACCCCAGCAGCACTGAGTTTAAAGGCATTCACCGCCCAATCTAAATAGGCTTGCCACTCACTTTGTTTCAATGGCAGACCTTCACGGAAGGCGGGCTCATCGATTTGTATAATACCAATACCGGCATTTTGTAAGTCCACCACTTCATCACGGATCGCCAGCGCCAGCTGAGTCGCAATCACATCACGGCCGATATCTTCACGGGCGAATGACCAATGCAGAATCGTCACAGGGCCAGTCAGCATGCCTTTTACAGGCTTGTCGGTGAGACTTTGGGCAAACTCGGCCCAATCGACCGTCATCGCCTTTGGACGACTAACATCACCATAGATCAACGGCGGCTTAACACAGCGTGAGCCATAACTTTGCACCCAACCATTTTTGGTAAAGCCAACGCCCGCAAGCTGCTCACCAAAGTATTCCACCATATCGTTGCGCTCGGCCTCACCATGAACCAGTACATCGATACCGAGTTTAAGCTGGCGGTCGATAGTATCGCGGGTGACTTGTTGTAATTGCTCTGTATATTGTGCATCACTCAGATCGCCCTTGCGCCAACGACTGCGTAGTCCACGGATTGCAGGTGTTTGTGGGAAGGAGCCAATGGTGGTGGTCGGCAACAGAGGTAAACGGTATTTCTGCTGCTGCACTGCTTGGCGTACGCTGAAATCACTGACGCGCTCATAATCGGCAGATGTCAACGCGGCAACGCGGGCAATCACTTGACTGTCGGCGGCCTGCGCTTTCGCCTCACGGCGTGCCAAACAGGTTTGCACAATCTCTTTTGCCGCGATAGATTCAGGTGCCAGTAGCAATTGGCGCACATTGGCCAGTTCGAGTAATTTTTGCTTCGCAAACGCGAGTTGTTGACGCAGCGCGAACTCAAGCGTGGCTTCCACCTCTAAATCCACAGGGCTGTGCAGGAGTGAGCAAGAAGTACCGATCCACAAGCGATCTCCGAGATCACGGGCAACCGCGCCTATGCATTCGGCAATCAAATCCACCTCTGCCGCCCACACGTTGCGACCATTGACCACACCCGCCGACAGAATTTGATCTTGACCAAGCGCATTGGCAAAGACTGCCAATTGATCCGGCGCAGTGACTAAATCGACATGCAACCCCGCGACCGGCAAGGCCGATACCAGCGCTTGATGGTGTGCGATACCGCCGTAATAACTGGTAAGAAGGATCTTCACCTTCGCAGTGCTGAGGACTTGATACGCCTCAGTGATCGCCGCTTGCCATTCGCCATCCAATTCCAATGCGAGAATGGGCTCATCGAGCTGTACCCATTGCACTCCCTGAGTAGCAAAACGAGCCAAAATGTCAGCATAAGCAGCTAATAAATTGGGTAATAAGCTTAACTTATCAAACTCTTGGCCCACAGTTTTAGCAAGGAACAAGTAGCTAACAGGGCCGAGTAGCACAGGTTTGGCTTTATAGCCTAGCGCTTGCGCTTCGCTGACTTCCTCAAAAAACTGCTCATAGGCAATCGAAAACTCTTGGTTTTGGCTAAGCTCAGGTACCAGATAGTGATAGTTAGTATTGAAATACTTGGTCATTTCAGAGGCTGGCGCATCTTGGCCCGTTGGCGCTCTGCCGCGGGCAACGCGGAATAAAGTATCGAGATCGATTGCCCCTTCACCACGATGACGATCAGGAATGGCATTTAAAGTCGCGCTTAAGGTCAGCACTTGATCATAAAAGGCAAAATCACCTACGGGAACTTGCTCAATGCCAACAGCCGTTTGCCACTGCCAATGGGTGCGGCGAAGTTCACTCGCCACTTCACGCAATTGCGCCTGAGTGCTCTCACCACGCCAGTATTTTTCTAAGGCAAATTTCAATTCACGACGACGCCCAATACGGGGAAACCCAAGACTATTTAATTGCATACTCTATCTTCCTTTATTTGAGATAAGCCATATTCGGCACTTGCACCCACCAGATTGTTTTCTCTTGGCGCTTTTCAGCATTTCAGCCTTGATAAATAACAATGGGCGTCTGGACGTCTAGAAGTTTATTGTGTTAGTCTCTATGCCAGCAACCGAATTGATTTCAAGCACAACATGAGCGAAATTCACTTGGAGTGAACATGATCGAACTAAGACACCTGCGAACCTTAATGGCCCTGAAAGAAAGCGGCAGTTTGGCGGGCGCAGCCAAAAAACGTTTTGTCACTCAATCCGCCCTCTCCCACCAGATTAAGGAGCTGGAGCAAAGGATTAACTCGCCCATTTTTGTGCGTAAGAGTAAGCCACTGTCATTCACCCAAGAAGGTGCACGCCTGCTGCATCTGGCCGAAGAAATTTTGCCTAAGGTGTTAGAAACAGAGACAGATTTGAAGAATGGGCTGGAAACCGAAACCAATCAGTTGCGTGTCGGCATTGAGTGCCATAGCTGTTTTCGCTGGTTAATGCCTGTAATGGAGCAATTTAGGCAAGATCATCCGGCAGCCGAGTTAGACTTGTCGAGCCGTCATCTGTTCGACTCGCTCAATGCCTTAGAAATGGGTGAACTGGATATTGTATTAACCTCAGATCCTGTGCCTGGGCATTCACTCGCCTACCAGCATTTGTTTGATTTTGAAGTGAAGTTAGTGGTTGCTAAGGATCATCCTTTAGCGAAAGAAGCCTATGTCACCCCTAAGCAATTAGCACACTTGCCTATTATCAGTTATCCAGTGCCGTTGACACGTTTAGATATTTATCGCCACTTTTTAGAGCCTGCGGGCATAGAGGCGGGCGAGCAAAAAACCTGTGATTTAACCATGATGTTATTGCAACGCATCGCCTGTAAAGACGGCATAGCCGCACTGCCAAGCTGGTCGATTAATGAAGGACATGGACTGAGTCTCGCTACGGTAAAACTCGGCCAAGAAGGCCTGAAACGACCGCTATTTGGTGCCTATCGCCGCCACAGTGCTAACTCTGCATTGATCCAAAATTGGTTACAACTGGTGGCGAGGGAAGGTTTATCCCGCCAGCAGAAGACGAATTAATGCGGGTGACATAGAGTAAAAAGCCTGCGAATGCAGGCTTGTTTATTGAGTCAAATGACTATTTCATAGCATCGACAAATTACAGCGGATTCATCAACAATCCACGCATAGACAAGACACGGCGCAGTATCAACCCTGATGAATTAGGATTACGGGTCTGACGCAAATTATGGGCGATCATAAATTCTTGACGCAGATCCTGATCGAGATCTAACGCCTCGAACGCTTCGATGGTTAAGGTCTGTTGTTGATTATCAATCAATGACTTAATCACACTTAAAGGAAATGACTGTTCGGCATTAGCATTTAAATAGGCAAATGCGGTCAGTGCGATAATTTGGCCGAACACACTGAACAGAGCTAAGGTTTGTACTTCGTCAGCATCAACCTCCACACCTTCCATATCCGCTAAGCTATCTACCGCATCCGTTGCAATATCTTCAGTCAGCTTCCAATAACCTTGGACCAACTTTTTATAGGGCTGTGGCAGTTCATCGAGGCGTTCTTTTAAATAGAACGTAAAAGCGTAGCGATAGATATTAACTTGACCTAAGCGGATCAAAGCTTCTTTCAACGAACGAGTTTTGTGATTTTCCACTACAGCAGCCTGTGCGGAATTACTGCGCATAAGCATGTGCGCTGCCAATGCGGGATCGCTCGAGATAATGTCAATCACATTACGAATGTCGCCTTCAGCAAGGATCGCTTTTTTGAGTGGAATTAGAATTCCTCGGCGGCCAATCACTTGCTCTTCGTTCGCTATGATAGCTCTAACTTGAGTAAAAACCTGTTGCTCAAGATCAGTCATAAGACACTTTACACCTGTTTATTAACAATAAGATGATTCGGTTACAGCTCACATCATACCTAAAATACTAAGAATTTCAGCCATAAACAGCAGAGTAAAATATAAATTACTCCTATTTAGTGATGACTGCCCGCTAACACACTATAGATAACGACAATTAAACCACTCTACTAAAACGATATTCAAGACTATACCTATTTTAAGATTTATTCTTTGAACTCAGCGTAAAAAATAAAAAGCCAGACTGAGTCTGGCTTTGTTATTAGATAGCTCATTAATATTTAGAAGCGGTAGCCCACAGTGAAACGAATATCGCGACCTCGACCAGAATAGTAACTATCCCCCCAATCGCCACCGTAATAACCTGCACTGACATAATCTTTATTGAATACATTATCGATACGCAGACTGGCAAGCCAAGCATCACGATTATAATTCAAGGCTAAATTACCAAGCACGTAACTTGCTAGCTTATCACCTTGATTAGCGTTATCGCCTTCGATAAAACGATCCCCCGTGTAGATAGCTTCGGCAAATACTTGGAAATGCTCAGCAAAATCCATGCTGACATAACCGCGTCCCGTGTGTTTTGCCACCCAAGACAGCTCTTTGCCATCGTTAGCACCATCGGTAAATTCGGCGTCGGTATAGTTATATTCCAGCCCTAGCTGCAGCGCTTTAGTCACCTGCCAATCCCAATCGGCACCCGCGCCATAACGAAGAGAAGCGTCGGCATTAACGTTTGCGCCGTTGAAATTTCCACCTATGGGTTTAACTGCACTCGAGTCATAAACAATTTCATCCTCTAAATCGAGACGATATAGGCTGACTCGCAGGGTTTGACTAGCGACAGCCCAATCCCAACCCGCCTCATAGGAACGGCCTGTTTGCGGCTTTAAGCCAAATACGCCCGGCGATGTATAAGCTTGCTCATCCACTTTGGCAAAACGGAAGTTATCATCGGCGCGCACATAGAGTCTGTGCTCCGCAGTTGGGCGGTAATTTAAACCCAGTTCGAATGCGTGGGCATTTTCGTCTAAATCCATGCCATTAGGATAGACATTGCCATCGACTAACTCATCGGTCACCCGCGCATATCGTCCACCCACAACGTAACTTAAAGTATGACTTAAAGGCACTGTAGCTTGTAGATAGGCGCTTTGCATTTGCTGCACATTACTGCGCGCCATAGTGTCAAAATCAGCCTTACCACGGCTGATGTCTAAACCTGTGACTAGGTTTAGCTCGCCTTGACGCGTGCTGTAATTCGCTAACGCTTTAGGGCTAAACATTAACAGTGAGCGTGTGTTATGGCTGTTCGCCCCCCAATTAAGAGAAGACACTAAGGTATCGCTGTAATCTAAATCAGCCGCCAGCGCCCAGTTTTGATTAAGCTGATGCTGGTAACCCGTTCGCGCCGCAGTGGTCATCTCGTGGGCATACTCTACCTTATTTGATGAAGCACGGGGATCGTCTTTAAATTGCTTTTCAGTAAGCGAGCCCGGATTTTCACGATCGTTATCGTAGTAGCTGGTTTCAACAAAGAACGAGTCTGTGGCTGTTTTATATTGAATGCGGCCAAGAATAGAGCCGGTTTCGTTGGCATTATGCTGGCGATAGTTGTCACCTTGGTTGTAACTACCGGTGAAAAAGTAACGCCAATCTTTGTTGATCGCGCCAGACACATCACCACGACCTTCATAGGTATCAAAACTACCGCCAGATAACTGCACGCTGCCGCCAGTATTTTCAGGGGACTTAGTGACAATATTAATCACCCCACCCACGGCTTGATCGCCATAAAGTACACCTGCACTACCCGATAAAATTTCAATACGATCCACTTGATTAAGCGGAATGGCATTAAGGCTAGGTGCGGCGATATCGATATTATTGAGACGACGACCATCAAGTAAAATAAGCGTGTTATTAACGGCAGTGCTGGCGCTAAAACCACGCATCGCAAAGCTAGTTCCAATATTGTTATCCGAAATTTGAATACCGCTTTGACCGCGTAAGACGTCGGTCAAATTAGTCGCGCCGCTCATTTCAATCGCGGCTGCATCAATCACATTCACATTGGCGGCAATATTTAAGGGGGTCTTATCAGAGCGGCCGATCACGACAAGATGCTCGTCAACTTTAGCTGTGCTGGTATCGTCAGCCGCCATAACGGGCGCGATAATTGAAAAACTGCAAAGGCTGCCGATCAGCAGCGCGATTTTTGTTGGATTTGTTCCCATTTTACCTTTAACTCCTGCAAGGAAAACGGGGCATTGACGCCACGATACCGTTAATTCAGTCGTAAATACTGACGGTGATTATCGCATTTTGAGATCTGCCCACCGAAATCTCAAAAACACCTTTAGGGCCGGTCTCCGGACTTAGGCTATGTTAATCCATTAAAAGTTAGATTAACGCGAGACTGACCTTTCACATTCTGACTTTCGGGTTCACTCTTGAACACACCAATCAAACGCGGTCTTCTCTCACCTTTTACCGTTGCGGGGGCAGTGCCAGAATTTCACTGGCTTCCCGATTATCTCACGACACTATCATCGTAAGCACCACAGAAGGTTGACTCAAAATTAGGTTCAAAGGGCGTACAATCTGTTAACGCCCAACAAGGCTCAGAGCATATCAGACCTGAGCGCGCGCATTATAGACGTCTATACGGATGAAAGTCCATTAATCTCAAGTTAGCGAGAAAACTCACATGAGCTAGAAAACACCATCCCAGTTTTTTGCCGCAGGTTTTGGTCTGTCTTTGCTAAAAATCGCCTGACGCTGCTCAGGGGTTTCGCATTGGGCAACGGGAGTAAAATCCAGCGGTTTAATCACTAACGAGTCAGCAGGTTGCACTGGCGACTTGTCGAACATTGGCAAATTCATCGACCAAGAGACCAGCTCCCCCTTTTCGCTGATGCCAACATAACCGTCATTTGCGCCATCTAACCAAGTAAGGCGCGGAATACGTGCAATCAACTTCTCCACATTTTCACGGTTGGCGCGATAACCAACAGGCACCACTTTGCCATCGGGACGCGTAAACACAAAGGAGGCAGGCCCTTGGGTAATGATGCTGCCTTCCTGCCAATATTTATCAAGAATCTCTTGGGCATAGTGAAACCCAAACATATGAGCGTAATCAGTATCGTCGGCCACTATTTGCGGCACGGCCTTATCCCGCAGTAATAAAAAGCCTGAGCCGATGCTGATAATCTCTTTTACCCCTGTGATATTGGTTTTTTTAATCCAATCGACACCACAGTTAATCCCATCGCCCCAAAAATGCGCATCCCCCGTAGGGCTTAAAATCGCAAAGGCACAATTGTTTGCCGTCATACTCGCCACATCCTTTAAGGCGCTGCGGATCGAGTAAGCATCACTGCGCCAACCCCAACTCACCACAGTGCCGTCCTTTTTCAAGGCGGCATAGGTGTGTTGAAAATATTCGATCTTCGCTACATCCGTAAGCTGCGGGAGTAACTTTTTCATATTGGTCGACTCTTCAACCTGCCCCCAAATCACCGCGCTACCTTCTTTTTTGAGGGCGACAAAACTGCGTCCTCTGGCGAAGATATCGACAACATCAACTAATTGATCCTGCACATGTAAGCTATTGCCGCCGTAGGGGCCATAACCCCAAGTATGCACCTTGCCATTGGCATCAAGGGCGGCAATGGCCTCTTGATTGGCGAACAACTTGGTAATATTGATCATGCGGTTTTGTAGGGCTTTGTCGAGGCTATATTTCCCCGCATTGCCCCAGTACACCACAGTGCCATCTTGACGTAGCGCGGCAAACCCGTCCTTAACTGGGACGATTTGCTTAACTTGCTTAAGCTGCTCCGTTACTTCCCGGCTATCACCGCCAGCATAACTGTCACCCCAAGTGATCACCTCACCAGATTGTGTTAACGCCGCAAAGGCCGAACTGTTGGTGACCACAGTCTCGACTGCGGGTAAATCACAGGGAATATGGCGATACTGTGGACTCGGATTTTCCTTAAATTGGAGCAGTTTGCCGTTATCAAACTGCAGCAATGACTCGTTATTACTTTCCAGAACGGCCATAGGTTGAGGATCGCTACAGCCAGAGATCTGCATGGCAACCATGCCCGCGAGTAAAGCCTTAGGCCAAGTGATTCGATAAGTGAGCATTACTTATTTCCTTGTATTTGCTTGGATATGTCATTCAATGTTGTGCAGCGAACAGAGCGAGAATGGATTTACCTAACATCGCCTAGTGTCAAAAATGGGCAGAATTCTAGCAGCTTGTTGATAAAAAGACGAAAATGCTCACAGTTTACTCTGCAAGTCCCCTCCACAGGCTAGCGCCTAACTGATGGCATGCTATTCTAAGCACCCATCACCGCTGTTTAAAGGAATAACAGTATGACTCGCCCTATTATTCTGGATTGCGATCCCGGCCATGACGACGCTATTGCGCTCATTTTAGCTCTCGCCCATCCAGAGCTGGTTCCACTGGCCGTCACCACCAGCGCCGGTAACCAAACGCCGGATAAAACGCTCAATAATGCCCTGCGGATCTTAACCTTATTAAATCGCAGTGATATTCCTGTCGCTGGCGGCGCCGTCAAGCCATTAGCTCGCGAATTAATCATTGCCGACAATGTTCATGGTGAAACCGGACTCGACGGCCCTGCATTGCCTAATCCAAGTTTTAGTCCTCAAGCCATTACCGCAGTTGAATTAATGGCGCAGCAAATTCGCCAAAGTCATCAGCCAGTAACCTTAATTCCCACAGGACCACTCACCAATATCGCGCTTTTGCTCGCCAGCCACCACGAATTACACGCCAAGATCGAACGCATAGTGCTAATGGGCGGTGCAGCCGGTGTCGGTAATTGGACGCCTGCCGCCGAATTTAATATTTTTGTCGACCCCGAAGCCGCCGATATTGTCTTTAAATCCGGTATTCCCATTACTATGTGTGGGCTCGATGTGACTCATCAGGCGCAAATCATGGATGAAGACATAGAACGCATTCGCGCGATTCAAAATCCAATTGCTCAGTGCGTCGCCGAATTATTGGATTTCTTTATGATTTACCACAGAGATCCTAAATGGGGCTTTATTGGTGCGCCATTGCACGACCCCTGCACTATCGCTTGGTTGCTCAAACCTGAGCTATTTGAGGCGCAAGATTGCTGGGTAAGTATTGAAACCCAAAGTGAGTTGACCTTAGGCATGACAGTGGTCGATCGCTATCAGCTAACAGGTAAAGCCGCCAATGCGACTGTGCTGTTTGGGATCGATAGGCAAGGCTTTGTCGATTTACTGGTAGACAGTTTACGCGTCTATGATGCAACTTATCTCAATCGCAGATAAAAATGACAGTGAGTCTTCTATGAGCCAGATACTCGTTATCGGCAGTGCAAATGCCGACCATGTGATGAAATTTGAGTACCTGCCCGCTGCAGGGCAAACCTTAATGAGCCGAGATTATCGCCTCGAACTGGGCGGTAAGGGGGCCAACCAAGCCGTCGCCTGCGCGCGCTTAGCCAAATCAGGTTCACGCACTGATTTTATCTGTCACCTCGGCCAAGACAGTATCGGCGATGATATGCGTCAAAGCTGGATGAAAGATGGCATCAGCGCGGAAGGGATCCGCCAAATAGCCGGACTGAGCACTGGCACTGCCATGATTTTTATCGGTGATAACGGTGAGAATACGATTGGCGTTGCCGCAGGTGCCAACGCCAGCCTTTCACCCGATGACTTAGAAGCTCATTACGCTCTGTTTGCTAATGCGGAGTACTTGTTAGCACAATTGGAAACGCCCGCTGCCACAGTGGCAAAGGCGCTGCAAATAGCCAAGAATCTTGGCGTGACGACTGTACTAAATCCTGCTCCAGCGACGGCACTTGGCCAAGATGTACTCAAGTGGGTAGATATTATTACCCCCAATGAAACCGAAGCAGAAGCCTTAACGGGAGTTGAGATCAACCATATTGATGATGCACAAATGGCAGCGCAACTTCTCCACCAGCAGGGAGTAAAGATTGTGGTCATAACCTTAGGTAGCCGTGGCGCATATATCAGCAGCCCAGGTTTTAATGGGCTAATACCTGCGTTTGAAGTGCAGGCCATAGACACAGTCGCCGCAGGGGATACCTTCAATGGCGCCTTAGTTGTGGGCTTAAGCGAGGGCATGTCGATTGCTGCAGCCGTGGGATTTGCCAATGCAGCCAGTGCCATTACTGTCACTCGCCCAGGTGCACAACGTGCGATTCCCTATCGACAGGAGCTTTCGTACTAAAAACGTAAGAAGTTCTGAAGTAGACGCCCTGCGTTAGAACAAAAAATTATAATCTATAAATCAAACACATAAATAATAGTTCCTGAGTACTTAGTTCACTCCAAATAAGTACTCACCTATGTTTACCGCTAACAATTTTGCCGCCAATAACGATGCAAGCTTTCAACCTAAAGTTGCATATACATAATTTACACGCTGATTTCATTCCCATTTAATGAAGATTGCTTATGCTAGCAGGTGCATGTCCGAGTCAAAACGGCTCGGCTACCCTTGTTCAAATAAGGAAGTACCAGATGAAAGCAAAAAGCACAGCTTTACGTAACGTGACCAGCACTAGCCTAATCGGCCTAGGATTATTATTCGCTAGCCAAGCGAGTGCCAACGAATGTGAACTGAAAATTGCCGCCACTGATGCAATGCAATTTGACACTAAAGAGCTGTCTGTACCTGCAAGCTGTAAAGAAGTGACCTTAACCTTAACCCACTCAGGCACTTTGCCAAAAGCAGCGATGGGCCATAACTGGGTATTAACTAAGGCAGCCGATATGTCAGCCGTAGCGACCGAAGGTATGAGTGCAGGTCCTGATGCAGCCTATGTCAAAGCGGGTGATACGCGCGTTATCGCACACACAGATTTAGTGGGCGGTGGCGAATCAACGTCTATCACCTTTAGCACTGCCGGTATGAGCGCTACCGAAGCCTACCAATTCTTCTGCAGCTTCCCAGGTCACTGGGCGATTATGCAAGGCAGTTTCAAGTTAAAAGCTTAAAGGAATAGCCTAGCCTTACCTTAAGTTAGCCAATAAAAAGCGGATCTTAGGATCCGCTTTTACATTTCAGCCATTGCATTTAGCCGCACTAATCCATCATGGTCTTGGTTGGATGACTAATGGCGCAAAGCTCGTCACCGCATTACCGTTAGCTCCGTTCAAGTTAGGATATTCAACCCCTTCCTGTAAGGTGTAATACGCGTCGACAAAGTCATCGTCATTGGTGAACCAAGCATCCGGCATCACACTTAAAATACCATTGGTGATTTGCGGGATCAGCGCATAACCCTGAGCTTCAGGATCGGGGATCGACTTTAAGATCTGCTCCGCCGCTTCCAATAGCTTAGTGGCCAACACTTTATAGTTAGTACCATCGTCATGCTCCATTAAGATCATGTCCGCAGCCGCCCAACGATAACGCTCCCAATGTATGGTGATTTGATTCGGATAATAGGTCGTATCCGCATAATCTAAATAGGGCATTTCGACGATATCGAGCACAGGCTCTTCACGGCTTGGATCAACCCCAGTCACTATGCCGTAAATTTCGGCACGACCAGAAATCCACGGCTCATGGTCATCTTTCAAGGATATTTGTTTGATCACTGTGGTTGAAATCGGCTTGTCAGCTACCGCCTGTGTTTGCGCACGGCTCAGTAGCGCGCCCTCTTTTTTCGCTGACTGCACCTCGGCAAATGTCGCCCGCATCACCTCTAAGCCAGCCACAAAGGCTTTTTTGCTATCGATACCGACCACAAACACTGGCTGCTGCGGCAGGTTATACACGTCTAATTGATGCACTTGCCCATGAATATCAAAGGCTTCAATATAATCCCACTGACTCTCGTCACCATCGGGCTCATAGGCAAATAAAGGAGACTCACCTTGCTGCCATGGGGTTAACATGGCTTCATCCGCTAGACGCACTTGCACCAGAGAATCCGCTTTGGCACTTAAGCCCTTCACTCGGCGAATTGATGCATCGGCTTTGGTGATCACATTATCATTGAGCCTATGCTGAGACAGAATATCATCGGCATTTACTGCCAACTGATACTGGTTTATTTCAGTCTGTAAGATAGGCGCGAGCTGCGCATATTGATGGCTTAAATCTAACGCCAATGCCCGCTTAGTATTGGTTAACTGCGCTTGTGCATCCAAAGTCGAATCCTTTAGCGACGCTTGTAGTAAGCGTAACGCCTCTCCATCTAAGGCTTGGCCATAACTCAGGGTTGCCGAAGCCGACAAACACAGCAATAAACTGGATTGAAGTAGTTTCATAGGAGTTCCCTTACCTTGATAAAGTTAAACGTGCGTTCGAATTACTTACATATGAGCACAGAGCAGCATCTAAGTAAATCAAATGATAATAGTTATCGTTAATTATTAATGGTATAGGGTACGTAATCCCGACTAAATGCGATAAAAACAAGCTAATGACAGCATCAGTAGATCAGTCCAGCCGAACAGTGTGTATGAAGAGAAACGAGGAAATAGAATGAAATGAATTGATATGCACAGTTTCGCGAGCGACAAAAACACAAAAGGCAGATCTTAAGATCTGCCTTTTGCTGTTCATCGCCAGAGTGACGTTTCAGAACGCTTTGAACGCTCCCTTACGATCACACTGGCTTGATAAGACAAGGTTAAACGAATGAGTGTTACTCTTCGTCGAAATCATCTTCATCAAGATCTTCGGCATCAGTAGCCGCTTCAGCCGCTAATGCTGCGGCTAATTTTGCTTTAGCTTGTTTCTCTGAACGACGTTTATTGCGCTCAGTTAACGTGCCTAAAAACACTTGTAATTCAGTTAAGCCCCAAGCTTGCGCTTCGGCTTCAGTCGCAAAGCCATCGTGGCTCTTAGACACAACTGTTTTAGTTGATGTCATGCGACGAGTGATTTCAGTTTTCCAACCGTTGTCGCCCTGTGTCACGCGAAAATCGTATTTTTTGCCCTTGCTCATTCTGCTCTATTTCCTAAATGATGCTTGTCACGTTTGTCTTATCAAGCGAACCAAACGCTCATCATAAAACAAAAGGAGCGCAGTGTACTTGATTTCGGCCCAGAAAGATCGCCCAGATGAAAATATTCATGCCAGTTTCATCGACTCGCTCAGTGGAGTCAATACTCACATCTAAAGCAACACTGTGCATATATCCCGACCGTCCTCTGTCTAAGGCAGTTTATTGTAAGCTAGCGTGCCTTAGATAATCGTCGTGCAAACGGTATATATTCTTGTTTATGTCATACAAATAGGCTTTTTCAGTCACATTAACACTTTAGAGTTTCTGATTAATATTAATAATTTACATCATTACTCATAGGTAAATCTGATGAAACTACACCCTATTTCGTCGCTCTCACTCGGCCTGTTAATTGCCACGAGCGCTTTATTAGCCGGTTGCAATAATGACGATGATAACGCCGCAGTCACGCCACCCACCAGCAAACCCGTTCCTGCTCAAGTGGGAGAAAGACCCTTATTCCTCGTACGTCAGATGCAAGACAGCACACTTAAAACCCGCTTAGAACAATGCACCACTGACAGTTTTTATCGCAGCGAATTTTCCATAGGTCACCGTGGCGCGCCAATGAAATTCCCTGAGCATACAAAGGAATCCTACCAAGCGGCTATCGATTCGGGCGCAGGCATAGTCGAGTGTGATGTCACCTTCACCGCCGATAAAGCTTTAGTTTGCCGCCACTCACAGTGCGATCTTGCTAGCACGACCAACATTTTAGCCATACCTGAACTTGCCAATAAATGTTCGAGCCCATTCATTCCAGCTGATCCCGCCAATGGCGTCAGCGCATCGGCAACCTGTTGCACTAGCGATATCACCCTCGCCGAATTTAAAACTCTCAAGGGTAAGATGGAAGGCAACAATCCAAAAGCGACCACTGCGGCCGAATTCATCAATGGTACCCCAAGCTGGCGCACCGATCTTTATGCTGGCAATGGCACCTTGATGACCCACGCAGAAAGTATTGAAATGTTTAAAAAAGCCGGTGTAAAGATGACGCCTGAGCTAAAAGCCGCCAGCGTATCTATGCCCTTCGATGGTTTTACTCAGCAGGATTACGCGCAAAAAATGTTAGATGAATACACAGCGGCGGGCGTCGATGTTTCGCAAGTATTCCCCCAATCATTTATTTTGGATGACATCAAATACTGGGTCGCCAACGCACCTGAATTTGCGAAGCAAGCCGTGTTTCTCGATGACAGATACGATTATAACAGCGCCTTTGATCCGCAGAACTCTGCCACTTGGTCACCATCAATGGCGGATTTAAAGACCCAAGGCGTCGAAATTATTGCGCCGCCACTCTGGGTATTAGTCGCCTTAGATGCGGACAAAAAGATCATTCCTTCGGAATACGCTAAGGCCGCCAAAGGCGCAGGGCTTAAGATCATCACTTGGTCGCTAGAACGTTCTGGTTTATTAAAAAATGGCGGCGGCTTTTACTATCAAAGCATTACCGAAGCGATAGATAATGAAGGCGATACCTTTGAATTACTTGATGTACTTGCGAAAGATGTCGGCGTGATTGGAGTGTTCTCCGACTGGCCCGCCACAGTGACTTACTATGCTAACTGTATGGATTTATAAGTTTTAAAACAGAAACAAAAATGCGTTAACGATTAATCGTTAACGCATTTTTTTATTGCGAAAATAGTCTTTATCTCGCCCGCGAGCAAGCTATTTAAACAGGTGCTGGATATTCTTTAAATCGCCCTTACCTTCGGCAATTTCTTCAGGCGTTAAACCTGTAACTTCGTGCGGGAAAACTAACCAGTCTTCAGAGGCATGAATGTAATAGTCGGGTTTTAAAGGCACTGCGGTATTTTTTGGCTTGTAATAAGGGCAAGCGATACGGATATCGGTTGGCATATTCAAGCGCATCAGTTGGCTGAGTTTTTCTTTTAATGCATGAATACTACGGCCAGAGTCAAACACGTCATCCACAATCAACAAACCGTCACTCGCGTTCGCATTTTCAACGATGTAATGCAGGCCATGCACTTTGATTTCTTTGCTTTGTTTGTCGGTGCCAATCCCATAATAAGAAGAGGTACGCACGGCAATGTGATCGGTTTCAACTTGTTTAAAATCGAAAAACTCCTGTACCGCGATCCCGATTGGAGCACCGCCACGCCAAATACCCACGATAAATTGCGGACGAAAGCCACTCTCATACACTTGCGAAGCTAATAAAAATGAATCTTCCAGCAATTGCTGCGCGGTAACAAAATACTTTTCTGACATGACACAGTCCCCATCACATTGATTTTATTCTTAGGTCGTTAAAGCTTATGACCCCTGTAAGGTCTGTTCGGCGGGTAAAGGTTCCCAAAACACTAGAACAGCTTTGCCTTAGCAAGTGTAGGCAGCCGCCGAATTTTGGGAGCGAATTTTATACCAAAAAAATGCGATGTGCTGCAGTAATAGTAAGAACTTGCGTGACAACAGACATTTATTTTGCCTTTTAAAGCCAAAAGCAACAAAAAGGCCACCCTAAGGTGGCCGATAAACAAGCGAACAATACCGCATTAAACGATAGGCGTAATCACATGCTCGCCTACTTTTGTCTTAGCGCTATAACCACGGGCCGTTGCGACTTGGAAATCCTTCGACAAAATGGTATCCACATAATGCCAGTCGCTGCGCACCTCATCAGCAGTAAAGGTGAGCGTCATAAAGCCTCGGTCTTTTAAGTTAGCGTACTTAAGATCTGGCACTAACTCGACGATTGCCGCCTCGGTCGCGGGGATCTGTTCCGCTGGCAGATTCAAGTAATATTCAAGGCCTGGCGATGATACTGAGCTAGTCGCAAACTCAACACCCACAGTATCGCCTTGCACGTCTTTAAGCTCGTTTGCCCATGCATTATGGGTGTCACCCGCGATCACAACTAGGTTAAGATTTTTCGATTTAGCCGTACCTAAAATCACTTCACGCTCATAGGCATAACCATCCCAAGCATCTAAGTTGTACGGGATTGCAGGTAATTGCAGCAGTCCGATCACTTCTGGCGTGAGTAAGACTTGATTGGCTTGAAGATATTGCAGCTCTTGGGCGGTCAGCGTGGGATCATTTGCCGCCGCACGGGCTGCTAACTTAGCTAAAGCCCCTAACATGGCAAATTGGGGAATGCTCATCTGCTGAGTGGCAATCGCCGCCGGCAATGACATCTTACCCATTAATACCTGCTGTCCCAGTACCTGCCACTTGCCTGTCGACTGTAGCAATGTGCCCTGCAGCCATAATAATTGCGTCAACCCCAGCATAGTGCGAGTGGTCGAAGTGACATCAGCAAGGAAACGATCTCCCGCAAACGAGCCCGTGGTAGGATCCATATAATCGGCATAATCGAGCTGTTTATCACGGGCTAATACGCGAGTATCCAGCATATGCAGATCGACGAGATTGCCGTAACTGAAGCTGCGGTAAATCTCTTCATGGTTCCCTTCACGCCATGGGCGAATCGGTAACCACTCGAAATAAGCTTGTAGTGCAGCTTCTTTACGAACGGCAAAATCCCCTTCGCCTTCGTTGTGATTCTCGGCACTATCACGCCAAGTATCATTGGCCACTTCATGATCATCCCACACTGTAATAAAAGGCACTTTCGCGTGTAACTTTTGCAGACTCGCATCGGTATGGTACTGACCATGGCGAGTGCGGTAATCGCTCAACGTCAGCAACTCATTGGCCGGTAACACTTCACGGCCCAATTCGGCAGCATGCTCACTGGCATAACCACCGCGGGCATATTCATAGATGTAATCGCCTAAATGCACCACAGCATCTAAATCATCCTGCGCCGCCGCTAACTCATAGACGTTAAAATAACCGGCAGGAAAGTTAGCACAGGACATCACGGCTAATTTGACTGAGCTTACGTCACCCTCAGGCAGAGTGCGGGTTTTACCCACAACTGAGGTTTTATCACCCGTCATAAAGCGATAAAAGTAGGTTTGCCCGGCACGTAAACCACGGGCATCAATCTTAACCGTGTAGTCACGGCTCGCATTAGTGACAGTCTCACCTGTGGTCACTAATTGACTAAAGGCCGTATCGCTTGCCACTTGCCAACTCACTTTTACATCGCCCTCAGACTCAGGCGTGACACGGGTCCAGAGGATCACGGCATCGACTGCCGGATCGCCACTGGCAATTCCATGTAAAAATTGCGCGGGTACAGAATTATCATCATTACTATCACTACAGCCCATCAAGCCGTAAGAGATCACAGCAACACCAACACCTTTGGCCGACATAGCCAAAAAATCACGACGAGTTACGGTACGATTCATTATTATTATTCCTTGTTAGATAAGGCTTCACTGGTATGAGGTCTAATAAGACCACGATTGTGAGATATCACTGTTACATATTTGTGACATCTTTGTCAGCCTTTTATGATATCTATCAATTCAAACACTTATACTGAATGGCGTACTTTATTTATGCAGGACTGGCGTAGCTTACAGAGAAGCTGCTAACATCGGTGCAAGCTAACGCAGCGTGTTAAATGCACGCCTAAGAATGGCAAGAAAAGGAATTTAACAATGAAAGTCAGCGATATTATGAGTGATCAAGTCATCTGCATCAGCGATGGCGCCAGCTTGAAAGATGCCCACCATCTGATGCAAACCCGTGGCGTACGCCACTTACCCGTGATTTCTGAAATTGATGGCACCCTCGTTGGCGTACTCACCCATAAAAAGATGATCGCCAGCGTGATGACTATGTTGAACAAGTACGGCCAAGGCGCGCTCGAACGTAAAGAGCGATACACGCCAATCACGACAGTGATGGATAAAGAGTATCAGCATCTCACCGCCGACGAGCCCTTAACTGTGGTGGTGGAATATTTTATCGAGAACAAACTTGGTTGCCTGCCCGTCGTCGATGCCGATAAAAAAGTGCTCGGTATCGTCACTTCATCGGACTTTATTAAGCTGTGCCGTACCCTACTGCAACAGCAAGCGTAACGTTTTACGCTCCTTTTCTTCTATGTCAGCCTTTTACTACGTAAAGGCTGGCGTTGTATTTTTTATAAACTGTATTTTCTATAAAAAGAAAGGATTCCCTTGGCTAAATTACTCTCCCAGGAACAATTTATTCGCGCCTATGAATGCGCAGAATTTGGCTGTTTTGCCAATCAACAACAACTCGCCAAATTACTCGCCGATCCCGATTACGACTTTTTACATCAAGACAGTACCTACTTTGGCAAAGCGGCGACGCAAATCACCTGTATCAGTGACTTACAAAGTATGGAGGAATTGCATTTTGTCGCGGCCAACTTGAATTGGGATAACGATGATCCCGACATGGTCAGGGCGATTATCGAACATCCACTCTGCGACGCAGGTACCGCCTTATTACTCTACTGGTACGGACAAGGCTTTTATTACTCCACGCCAGAGACGCTCGATACACCTTTTGGACAGCTATTCAAAACCATAACCGATAGATTTGTTGAGCGCGGCTATGCCAGTTATAAAATCCATTTTGACCCGATTAAAGAATGTTTTATGCCCTCATTAGAAGACGTTCTTACTAGAGGATGCCAAATTCCAGGGGCTATTTTTGCCCCCTACAGCACTATGGAAATCGAAACCTATGAAGGGCATCCAAGGTATCTACAATTTAAAAATGAACTACTGAAATCGGGCAAATGGGGCAACCAATAAGTGCTGACCTTTTGTTATCAGCGCGGTTTAAGCTAGGGTTACTGGCGGAATACGCGTAAAACGCTGCCAGCGACCCGAGCGCCAACGCTGCACCATAATCAATCCACGCACCCACTCATCTGCCGCAACGGCAAGCCAAGCAGCCAACACGCCATAACCTAAATGCAAGCCAAAGAACCAAGCAAAAAATACCCCAATACCCCACATGCTAAAAAGACCTATACGCACAGGGAACGCCACATCACCGGCGCCCTTGAGCGCCGAGATAATTACCAGATTAAACACTCGCCCAGTTTCAAGGGCGATAGAACCTGCGAGCAATAACGCTGTTAATTGGATGACTTCTTCGTTTTCACTCAACCAGCCGACAATAACGAATCGCTGCCAGTAGAAGACTAATACTATGGTCAGTGAAGCGACAAAGCCCACCAAACAGTAACGCTGCACCCGAGTGGTGATTTCATCGAACCATTGTTTACCTACATAGTATCCAGTCTGAATTTGCGTCGCCTGCCCGAGTGCTACCGCAAAACAATAGATAAAACGGCTAATATTCAAGCCATAGGTGTAGGCCGTGAGCGATAAAGTGCCCATCTGGCTGATAAAGTAGATGATGGTCATCTGAGCCACATTGTAAGACAGCATCTCGCCAGCATTGAGCAGGCCAATACGCATCACACTCCAATAAGTGCTGCGCGGTAAAAGCTTAAGTCTTTGCAGTGGCAGCGGAATTTGCTTATGCCGGATCACCATCAACATGATACACGCACCGATGATCTGGCTGGTCACTGTCGATATCGCCACCCCAGTTACTCCATAAACAGGTAAACCAAAGGGTGAATACAGGGCAATATAATTACCGATCACGTTCATTAAGCCTGTGCTCGAGGTGACTAACATGGCCGAGCGGGTAAAACCGTAACTACGCAAAATAGCAGCGAAGGCAATGTTCATCACTAGCCCTATGCTCAAGCTGCCGCAAATCACTAAATAGTCATATCCAAAACCAGCCACATCGTGCTCAAGCGCAAATAAGCCGATAATGCTCTTAGCACCAAAGAACATAGATGCGCCCATGACCAAGGCTAATACCAAGCTCAATACGACACTCGCCACCCCGATATCGACAGCCTGCTGCGGTTGGCCTGCCCCATTGCTTTGGCTAATCAAAATACTTGCGCCCGTACTCACCATCATGGACATGACCATCATGAAGAACATCAACTGAGTCGTTAGTCCCACCGCGGCAACCGCATTATCGGAATAATGGCTCAGCATAAAGATATCGCTGATCCCAAGCAGAGATTGCAACAAGGTCTCGATAAAAATCGGCCACGTCAGGGCAACTATGCCCATGCGCTGTTGCAATGTTTTGGGTGCTTTTGCCACGAAAGATTCCTGCAAATAGAGAACGAATAACGAGTGTGATCGCTGGCTCAATGTGTCGCTCAAACAGCATCTTGGCAACCTATATTTTAGCCAATAGACTGAAACCCACTTTCACAAATAGACATCAAAGTGCTATCTAACGCACAATCAGGCGGACATTTAAGCGCATTAAGCCTGACAGTCAATTAAGTTGGTAATTTTCTTACAAGATACCCTACAACTCAATCTGTAATAGTGAAAAAGATGCCGACTGCAACCGTATTCATTACTAAGTTAATACCAAAGTTAATTTCCGCAATCATGATAGAGCTCATGGCTGAGTGTGAATCTAGGCTACCAATTCAATTAAGCTGCCGATAAACTCAGCCCATTGCAGAACAGCCGAGCGCACTAAAAATTGAGGGAGTATTAAATGAGCCAACTCTATTTAGAAGAGGGAATTAAACAATTGGTTAGCGAGTTTATCGCGGCGGGTTGCCCATCGGTGCGAGAGCAAACCATTGAGCAACGTAGGCAAGGTTATATCGCCAGCACTGTACTCGCAGGTGAGCCTGAAGAGGTGTTCGAGGTTAGATCTATTTCCATCGATGGCGCAGAATTAACTCTGTTCAAACCCTCGGCGGCAAACAATTTACCTATCGTCATTTACTACCATGGTGGCTGTTTTGTCAGTGGCGGCGTTGAAACCCACAATCAACAACTGCGAAAACTCGCCAATGATTCTGGCGCACTGGTGATCGCCGTTCGCTATCGCCTCGCCCCAGAACATGTTTATCCCGCTGCCCACGACGATGCCTGCCATGCAGCAGAAGTCATCTATCAACATTGCCACCAATGGGGCGGTGATAACACCAAGATCACCCTAATGGGCGACAGCGCCGGCGGCCATTTAGCCCTAGTCACTTGCCTACGTTTAAAAGCCAAAGGGCAATGGTTGCCACAGAAACAAGTACTTATCTATCCTATGCTCGATGCCACCGCGAAGAGCCAAAGCTATAGCGACAATGGCGAGAAATACATCATCACCCGCGACACCTTGCTAACAGGTTTCGATCTGTATTTAGATTGGCACCCCAGAACCGATGCCGAAGCCAGTCCACTACGCCGTGATGACTTAGCAGGCTTACCCGAAACCCATATCATCACCGCCGAATTCGATCCACTCGTCGATGAAGGTGAACAGCTATTTAAGAATCTATTAGAGGCTGGCGTCAATGCCCACTGCCGTCGTTATCTTGGCGTCATCCATGGCTTCTTCCAACTCTCGGGCGTGAGCCGTTCCGCTCGGGATGCCATGGTGCAGGTGACCAATATAGTGAAGACAGCCTAACGTCATACTTGATGATTAATTCATTCATAAAAAAGGCTTTCTATCTAGATAGAAAGCCTTTTTTAACCGTTTGATATTCAGATTTAAACGGTTTTCTTTCGATACGCCAAGAACAACAAGACTATACCTACGGCTAAAAACGGTAAGCTCAAAAGTTGTCCCGCACTTAAGAAAGTTTCAGAGTAAGCCGCTTGGCTAACTTTAATCGACTCAATCGCAATTCGCGCACTAAACACCGACACCAGAAACAGGCCGAAAATAGCCCCATGTCTTTGTTTAATCTGCGTGTATTGATACAAAGCATACAGACCAATAAAGATAGCTAAATAAGCGAAAGCCTCATAGAGCTGTGCTGGATGTCTTGGCAACATGTCGACACGGGCAAATATAATGCCCCAAGGTTGAGTCGTAGGATCGCCTAAAATCTCTGAGTTGGCGAAGTTTGCCATACGCACAAAAAAGCCAAAAATGGCAGTGGCGATAGCGAGTCTGTCCAACAAAAACAGGAAGGGTAGCTTCACTTTACGTTGGTAATAATACAAGGCAAGAATCGCGCCTAAACCACCACCGTGGCTGGCGAGTCCGCCTTCCCAAATCGCCAAGATTTTAAGCGGATGAGCAAAGTAATAAGTCGGATCGTAGAACATACAATGGGCCAAACGCGCGCCCACAATAATGCCAACCACACAATAAATCAGTAAATTATCAAGGGACTCAAGATCGAGATTTTCCTTGATATAAATCCGCTTCATCACCTGAAAACCAGCAGTAATAGCAAGAGCAAACAGGACTCCATACCAATGTATTTTTAGTCCCATAAACGAGATTAATACAGGATCGAGCTCCCACACTAAGTGTTCCAAATTCAATTACTCCATAACACTTGGTACATAGAGGTACGCCAAAAAGCATGTTTTACGTGGTTAAACGCCAATAGACAAGCCTTGTCGCGGGGATATCTTACTATTGAGTCAAATTTAATGACTCTGAGCGACCTTGGTTTAGCCGAATGAGGCAATGTCAGCCAAGTTACCATTTAACGAATCAACTGGCTAAATTTAACTGACTTTAGCCCCCCCTAACGGCTCAGACGTTGGATGATGTCACTATGCTGTGGATATTGGGCTAACAAAGTTTGTTGGCTAAACAGCTCAAAATCATCAAAGGTAAAACCGGGCGATACCATGCAACCCACTAATGAAAAACCATCTTGATTCATGGCTGAACCAAAGATACAGCCCTTAGGGACTAAAAACTGTGGCCGCTCGCCCGCAGCTATATTAAGCCCTAATTGCGCCGTCGTTAGCCCCCCATCAGGATCAATCATGTAAATCGTCAGCGATTGCCCCGCATGGAAATACCACATTTCATCAGCTGTCAGACGATGGAAATGGGAAGCCTCTCCCGTACGCAGCAAAAAATAGATACTGCTCCATAATGCCCGAGTCTGATCAAATGCCGTTTCTGAACGATAGGATGAGCGGTAATAACCGCCTTCAACATGCTGCTCTAGCGCTAAATGTTTAATAAAATCATCTGCAGTATGCATTATAAATCCCTGTGTAAAATTAAAACCACAATTAAGGCCCTAGATTCTACTCGAAAATCATCTGTCCACTAAGCACTGCAATGAAGCTTTTTGAACATAAGCACAAACGCTAAAGTTCAAGATACGATTGCAGGGCTTAGGTTTTAAGCCTCAACAGGGATACAACTCTGCGCCATCGAACGCTCTGATGCCTTGGTAAAATCGCGACGACAAATAAATTGTACGGCATATTGTTATGGTTTGTTGTTACCCACAAAAGCAGCTAAATTGTAATGAGTTCGCAGGATGCATTCGCGGCTAAAGCGCCAAAGAGTAGTTTATCTATGATGACTTGGACACGCGGACTTAAGGTTGGGTGATTTTCCACAGGGATTTTAATCGATGATCAAAATAGAAGAAATGGCTTTAGTCCTTGATGCACTTCCTGATCCTACTTTTGTTCTGTCAAAAAGTGGTAAATACATTGCCGTCTTCGGTGGTAAAGATGACCGTTATTACCACGATGGTAGTGGCCTAATCGGCTTGTATCTTAGCGATGTGTTAAAGGCTGATAAACTCAAATACTTTTTACAGGTTATCGAAAGTGCATTAACCAGCCGAAAATTACTGATCGAAGAATATGAATTGAGCAATAAAGATGTCAAAGGCTTACCCGATATAGGCCCTGAACAACCCATTTGGTTTGAGGGACGCATTCAAGCACTAGACTTTCTGGTTGATGATGAGCCAGTGGTGCTTTGGGTCGCCAGTAATATTTCCAAGCGGCATGAGCTTGAACTGCAACTTCGTCAACTAAGCGATACCGATCAACTGACAGGGCTTTATAACCGTCGCCGCTTAGAACGTGATTTAACCTTCCAATTCGATATATTTCAGCGCCACCGTATTCCCACCTCAATCTTGATCCTCGATTTAGACCACTTAAAGTCCATCAATGATCAGTTGGGTCACTATGCAGGCGATCAAATCATCATCGCAGTTGCCGAAACCTGCCGAACTCAATTTAGAAAAACCGATAGCGCGTATCGTTTTGGTGGCGATGAATTTGTGATTGCCCTACCTGGGGTAGAGCATTCGCAAGCGGTTGAATTTGCAGAATACCTCTGCGATTGCTTTTACACTGAACTGCAAAAATATGCGGTCAATGGCTTGTTTGCCACCGTAAGCATTGGAGTCGCCTCTATCGAACCATTGGATAAGTCCTATGAAGAAACGCTTAAGCGGGCCGATGCGGCCTTGTATCAAGCTAAACGTAACGGTAAAAATCGAGTTATATCAAATACAGCCTAAGCGGGCTGAACATTTCAAACCACACATAGCAATAACAAGCGCCCTTAATAAATGATAGCCACAAGTGCTCATAAGAAGCGCGAATCAAAAGAGCAACAAACAAAAAAGCGAACCAAAAGGTTCGCTTTTAAACACATTAAGCTAATGCCAAATAACAGAATTAATTCAGGTCTTTCGCAGCTTTACGGGCTTGATGCAACTTCTTATAGCTTTCAATCAATCTTAAATGCGGCTCAATGCCTTCGAGCTGCATGCTGGTCTTAGTTAAGCCATAAAAACGCACTTTTCCTGTGACTGAGCCAACGACGTTGTCCATCACTTCTTTACCGAACATACGGTTGAAGTTATGGATAAAATCATCAAGTTCTAACTCTTCATCTAAGGTCACTTCCAGCACAGCATTCATGGCTTGGTAGAACAGGCCACGTTTAACGGTATTGTCGTTAAACTGCAGGAACTCACCGACCAGCTCAATCGCGTCTTCATGTGCACCGAGTGCCAAATAAATCAGGATCTTAAGCTCAATAATCGTCAGTTTTCCCCACACGGTATTTTCATCAAATACAATGCCGATTAAGGTGCGAATATCCGTGTAGTTATCGAGTTGGCTTTCTTCTAAACGGTTGACCAAATTAGCCAATTGCTTAGTGCTTAACGAATGTAGATTTAAGATATCTTCACGGTACGCCAGCGCCTTGTTGGTGTTATCCCAAATCAAATCATCAACTGGATAAATCTCAGAGTAATCAGGTACTAAAATACGGCACGCCGATGCGCCTAAATCGGTAAACTCGGCGATATACACCTCTTTACCTAACGCTTCTAAGATCCCAAACAGGCCGTCAGCTTCTTCTTCGCTAGTGCCAGAAAAATCCCATTCGCAGAATTCATAATCAAATTTACTGCTAAAGAAGCGCCATGAAATCACTCCTGTTGAATCAATAAAGTGCTCAACAAAGTTTTCTGGCTCGCTAACCGCCATACTGTTAAAGGTCGGTTTTGGCACATCATTTAAGCCTTCGAAGCTACGGCCTTGCAGCAATTCAGTTAAGCTACGCTCTAACGCCACTTCAAAGCTTGGGTGCGCGCCAAAAGAGGCGAATACACCGCCAGTTTTCGGGTTCATCAGGGTGACGCACATCACTGGGAACTGGCCGCCGAGTGAGGCATCTTTAACCACAACCGGGAAACCTTGCTCCTCTAAACCGTTAACGCCCGCGAGGATGCTTGGGTACTTTTCTAGTACAGACATAGGCACATCGGGCAGAACAATTTCTTGCTCAATGATTTGACGTTTTACAGCGCGCTCAAAAATCTCTGACAAGCACTGCACATGGGCTTCTTGCAGGTTATTACCCGCACTCATACCATTGCTTAAGAACAGGTTTTCAATCAGGTTCGATGGGAAGTAAACCGTTTCACCGTCAGATTTACGGGTGTAAGGAATCGCACAGATACCGCGCTTAATATTACCTGAGTTAGTATCAATCAAGTGCGAGCCGCAAAGCTCCTCATCTGGATTATAAATCTCTAAGCAATAGTCATCCAAAATACCCGCTGGCAGCGCATCATCTTCCTCTAACGCAAACCACTTTTCATTGGGATAATGCACAAATTCGCTATTGGCGATTTCAGTCCCGAAGAATTGATCATTATAAAAAAAGTTGTTATTCAGACGCTCAATAAACTCGCCGAGTGCCGAGCACAGCGCGCTTTCTTTGGTCGCGCCTTTACCATTGGTGAAACACATTGGCGAAGCCGCATCACGAATGTGTAGTGACCACACATTCGGCACGATATTGCGCCATGATGAGATCTCTATCTTCATTCCAAGATCGGCGAGCATGCCCGTCATATTGGCAATGGTTTGCTCCAGCGGCAGATCTTTACCCAGAATAAAGGTGCTCGATGCGCCATTAGGCTGACCCATTAACATGGCATTGGCGTCTGAATCTAGGTTCTCAACGGTTTCAATTTTAAATTCTGGGCCAGTTTGCACCACTTTTTTAACGGTACAACGGTCAATCGAGCGCAAAATACCTTCGCGATCTTTCTCCGAAATATCTTCGGGTAACTCAACTTGAATTTGGAAAATCTGATTGTAGCGATCTTCTGGATCAACAATATTATTCTGCGACAGTCTAATGTTATCCGTTGGAATATCACGGGCTTTGCAATATACCTTCACGAAATAGGCCGCACACAGGGCTGACGACGCTAAGAAATAGTCAAACGGACTAGGGGCAGAACCATCACCTTTGTAGCGGATTGGCTGATCGGCGGTCACGGTAAAATCATCAAACTTGGCTTCAAGTCTAAGATTGTCGAGAAAATTAACTTTGATTTCCATTGAATATGATTTCCACTAAATATGCGAGTCTGTAGCAGCCCATCGACCAAGTCGCGTCATTGGTAATGAGTCATTAAGGGGGGAATTATCGGTGTTTTTGGCCCATTAGTCTTGGGTTAATTATGTTAAAAACCATAATCAGGGCATTTACGGCTGAGCTTGGCGGTTTGAATAGCAGAGTTAAGCGAGTACTTAGATTGAGTCTCAAGAAGGCGAGGAAACCAATGAGTCGCAGAGTAACACTCTGTGCAAAAACACATTATGGATGTTTTTCAGTTTCTCGTTTAACCAACAGAAAGGTTAAATACATCTTAGTCGGTAATGACAACGCCATGCCAAAGGCGACACACATAGCGCTGATAATAATCCCTTGCACGCCCATCGCCTCAACAGTTTCATTAAAGTTATGCAAGTAGATGCCCAGCGCAATAAGACAAATACCCACACTAATGCAGATTTTCAACGTTAGGATCAGCTTTTCATTCGTCACAACCCTGCCCTTACTGTTCGCCACTATCTACACCAGCCTGCACCAGCTCTAGCTAATTTTGCATCAACTTTAGCTAATATAGTGAACTCATTGGGCCCATAAAGTGTTGATAAAGATCAAAAGAAAGGCCTAGATTCACAGCATAGTTAACGATTTTGGAATAAATCAACAGCGCGCATTTTATCGATTTCCATTAATTTTTTGTTAACTTAAGCACTTAAGAATGCGGGAAATTAGCTATACTGCCCTGCAATAAAAGAGATGTTCATCATGGAGTCGTCAAGCATGTCTAATTTCAGCCTACGTAATAAATTACTGCTGTTGTCGTTATTCCCTTTAATTTTTACTTTGTTCGTACTCATGACAGTTTCTTACTATGTCGAAAAAGACGCCCTTGCAGATGAAGTGACGACCTTTAGAACTAAGCTCATCGGTGAACGTAAAACACAAATAAAAGAAGCCACCGAAATTGCCGCAGGAATAGTGCAGTATCAGTTGTCTTTAAAAGAAAATGGCAATGTAAACCAAGCGCTACGTGATATCCGTTTTGGCAGTTCTGGTTACTTCTTTATTTACGACTCCCAAGGTAAAAACCTGTTCCATGCCGTCATGCCTAACCTCGAAGGGCAAAATAAAATTGATATGACAGATCCCCGCGGCACTAAAATCATTGTCGGTTTACTCGATGCCGCTAAAAAAGGGGACGGTAACTTCTCGTTCTACTTTCAAAAACCCAATACCAATGAGCAAATTGAAAAAATCGGTTACTCCATGATGATCCCTGGCACAGACTGGATGCTAGGCACGGGAGTCTATATCGATGATATCGACACTGTCGTTGAGGATTATCGTGCGACGGTCACTGAGCAGATGATCGAAAAATCCTATGCCATTCTGTTAATTGCGCTGTTACTCGCCGCGATTACTACCGTTGTTATTCTGATCACCGCCCAACGTATGGTCGCACCAATTAAAAATATGGCGAATAACTTAAACGATATCGCTAAAGGCGAAGGCGATTTAACCAAACGTCTTATTGTGAAAGGTGAAGATGAAATTGCACAACTCGGCCAATCCTTTAACCTGTTTGTCGATAAACTCCAAACCATCATAGGCGATGTGGCAAACGCGACGGCTAAAGTTAAAACCGCCGCCAACGCGATTCACGATCAAACCAAAGTCATGTCGAGCCAACTCATCAGCCATAACAATGAAACTGATCAAGTGGTTACCGCCATCACTGAAATGTCAGCCACCGCCAGCGAAGTAGCGCAAAATACTACGCAAGTGGCTGAAGCGACTCACGCTGCCACTGGCGATGTAGCCAATGCTCAGCGCTGCGTCGATGCTTCTTTAGAAGAAATTTCGGCTCTCATGGCGCAAATCAACAATGCGGCGGGCAGTATTCAATCTTTGAGCGAACAGTCTAAAAAAATCAACAACGTGCTGTCAGTGATTGGCGGTATTGCTGAGCAAACTAACCTATTGGCATTAAATGCAGCCATCGAAGCTGCCCGCGCCGGAGAACAGGGCCGAGGCTTTGCCGTGGTGGCCGATGAAGTGCGTAACTTAGCGAGCCGAACCCAATCAAGCACTTTGGAAATCAATGAGATGCTAACTGAACTGCACAAGCTTGTCGCACTGGCAGTAAAAACGATGGAAGAAAGTCAGCAAAGCTGCGTGCGCTCGGTAGACTCTTCCCGTGCAATTTCTGAAAGCCTAGGCTCAGTGACATCGGCGGTCACGGCTATTAACGACATGAGCACCCAAATTGCGACGGCGGCCACGGAACAAAGCTCTGTAACCGAAGAAATCAACCGTAATGTGTTCGCCATCCAAGAGATAGTGAATGAGTTACTCCATTCCAGCGAAGATGCTGCCAGAGTCAGCCAGACCGTGTCGCAGGAAGGAATTAACTTAGGTAAGCTCGTCGGTCAGTTTAAGATTTAAAATATTTTCAATGGGTTGTAAGCTAAATAAGACATAGCAACCCATTAGTTTGCTGCAAATGTAAGATAAGGTCTCAGCCTTGCTGAGGCCGATGGCAGTGGAATTGAAGGATTGTGGGATCGTGGGATTTTTTAATTTCAAAAAGTAAAACTTAAATCCCATTGCCTACGTATATAAGTCCAAATACCCAATCCAATAGAAATGGCCATGTTCTCAATATTTAAGAAAAATCCCTTAAAAAAATTAACTCAGCAATATAACGCCAAGCTTGAACAAGCTATGCATGCCCAGAGAAAAGGCGATATTAGATCCTACTCAATGCTGACCGCTGAAGCCGAGCAAATCGAAAATCAATTAAAAGTGTTAGAAACAACAAGCCATAAATAAACCTTCAAAGCAAAAACACTCAGCAGACAAACTACCAAGAGTCAGCTTGAAAACGTGCCAATCTGGCCTCTGTGACTGTGCATTGAGTCAATTGCATCAACTCACCTAAGGTAATCGCAGGATTGTCTGTGATAAGCCGAATCAGCTTAGCGTCTAAGGGCTCTAGCTTATCCGCATGTTGCAGCAAGGCTGACTCCAACTTTTTGATAAGATAACCAAACTGGTCATCTTTGGCCGTTAACTGCTCTGCCTGTAGCTGCTCGGCTTGTAAACGAGCACTGCAGGATTGGATCTTGATCGCCGCGCCAACCATGCACCAATTCCTCGAACGCCGCACACGCTTAAGCTCGCAATCATATTGGGTTGCAATCGCTTGAGCTTGTTTAACCGCCTCCCGCCCAATTCGATGAATAAGCGAGGGCAGCGAGATACTAATGTCGTCGTTCATAACGCTTGGTTCATCGCCGCTCTTTTATGCCTGCATGGGTAAGTAAAAGCCCGCTCGACTTTACATTCAAATACAAAAATTCAATGCGCGGCAGTGTACTCTGACTCACTTTATTCTAAAAGCTCCGCCCTCTGCCGGATAAGATTTGATGCGATTATGCTTTTACTCATTAACCCACATATTTTGAGTGAGTTTCGCACCAAGTTTGTAGCTTATGTTGTAAATCGCGCAGTTTCTTTGGGTAATGGCTCTGCTTGGCATAAACCATATACAACTCATGTGGATAGCATTGCCATTGGGGAACGAGCAAAGTGAGTTTGTGCTGAGCGATATCCTCCTCTACCAAATAATAAGGCAGGCTAGCGATACCTGTACCACTCAAAGTAAGCTGATGCGTAGTGGCATAGTTTGAACTGCACAGTGCAGGCTCAAAAGTGAGCGTGAGACTGTCCCCTGCGAGCGGTTCAAACACCCACTGAGTTTCGCCCGAAGACAATAGACGATAATGGCGTAAATCATCAGGGTGACGAACTTCGGCGGCTGCGGGATGTGCGGGCGAAACCACTAAGACATGACGAATTCTGCCAAGATATCTGGCGATCAGATTATCGCTGTGCGCAATGCTTGTTCTTAAGGCGAGATCAAACTTGCCGAACTCAACATCTTGAATATTCTGCTCAAAACACAGTTCGAGTTTCACTTGAGGATACTCAGCAATAAACTGAAGCAGCATAGGACTCAGCAATTTTTTGCCCAGTTCCGTTGGAGCGGTGAATTTTAAAGTGCCACAGGAGTCCTGCGTTAAATCCTGCACTAAACGTCCAGCTTCATTGGCTAGCCTCTCGATTTCGCAGGCTTTACCATATAACGCTTGCCCTGCTTCGGTCATTGATACTCGCCGAGTGGTTCGGTGGAGTAATTGACAACCCATTTCATCTTCAAGGGATTTAACATGCCGCGACACTAAGCCTTTAGAAGCGCCGAGTTGTTCAGACGCAGCGCTAAAACTGTGCATTTTGGCAACCAGCATAAATGACTGCAGATGAGTGAGATTCATCAATTAAACCCATTAACGAAACAATGTGGTGATTATATGCGCTTTTTCTATTTAATTAACCAGACTATCCTCAATTCGTATTCAATTTAGGAGCATGTCATGAAAATAGTCGTAGTGGGTGCATCAGGCACAATCGGACAAGCCATAGTCAGTTTATTTCATTCAACTCAGCATGAAGTTATTCAGGTAGGGCGAACAACGGGGGATGTCCTGATAGACATTCGGGATGAACATTCACTTCATCAAGGGCTAGAAAAAATCGGTAAAGTCGATGCAATAATTTCGGCCATGGGTGATGTCGTGTTTAAACCCTTCAACGCTATGACCCAAGCAGACTGGTACACAGGGCTCCAAAGTAAGTTATTGGGGCAAATACAGTTAGTGCAAATAGGTAGCCAATACCTCAACGCTGGGGGCAGTTTTACGCTAACCAGTGGCATTATTGCCGATGTCCCAGTAAAAGATGGCATCAGTGCCGCCACAATCAATGGCGCACTTGAGCATTTTGTTACCGCCGTCGCGGGAGAATTACCTGCACAGCAGCGAATAAACATTGTCAGCCCAACGGTATTAAGCGAATCGTTAGCGAGCTATCAGGACTATTTTTCCGGTTTTAGTGCAATCAATGCCGACACATTAGCCAAGGTTTATTTGCGCTCAGTCATGGGCAGAGAAAACGGCCGAGTGCTGAAAGCCTTTTCCAGCTGCGGCACAGTGTCTTAACAGCAGTGTCCTAACAGCAGTGTCCTAACAGCGGTGTCCTAACAGGACAACCGAACCTTGTAACGCAAGGCGCGTAATCAGTCACAGTTAAAGTCTTGAGCGTTGCGCTGGGATTGCCTACAATAGCGCACGCTTTTTCACTATAGACAACGACAGATCACGACCATGACCGACACAACATCATTACCTGCTTTACCGGATCGCCTTTCCGTTAACCCACGCAGCCCACACCATGTGGCAGAAATTTTCGAGCACGATATCGGTATTAAGCTCAACGGCAAAGAGCGTTTTGATGTCGAAGAATATTGCATCAGTGAAGGTTGGGTAAAAGTGCCAAGCAAATCCTTAGACCGTCGCGGCCAACCTCTTTTGCTCACAGTAAAAGGCACAGTTGAAGCCTTTTATCGTTAAGCTTTAGTGCAAAGAGCTGGATCATAAAAACGGCCAATCTAATTGGCCGTTTTTGTTTGCCCAGCAGCAAATGATACTAATTCAATACTACTTGCTGAAACTGCACCAGTGCAGTGAACGACTATTCGGAACAGCTATCTAGTCGGTTTTTGGCGAAATGGATTAAATCAAATAGCATTATGCATGCCTACTTATTTGAATATCATTAAGTTTATTTGGGGATTCGCTAGAGAAAAGCGTTAGAGAGAGAGGAGAAATAGTTGATGTCTCGGTAACTCCAATATATAAAGGTCCTTCCAGAATACCGGCAGGTATAACAGTGAATGCTCAAGGTAGTGGTGGTTTCTTTGAAAGCATTACTCTTCTTAATCCTCGTGGAATGTAGATCATGACCCTATCTGTATTAAATAGCATTTTAGTTCCCCCTAACTTCCCTAATGAATCTGGGATTGGTAACGTTTGGCCTTCTATAGATGAAGGTCTTAGTTTTCCCCGGGATTACATTGCGTTTATTAATCGTTATGGCACAGGAAGAATTGCCGATTTTATAGCGATATTCAATCCATTTACTACGAATTGTGACCTTGATTTTTTTGAGCAGAAGAAATCAATCATTGAGGATTTCAATTACCTTAATAATGAAGACCCAGAGTATTTTAAATATAACCTCTATCCAGACATTAATGGCCTTTTACCAGTAGGCGTAACGGATAATGGTGATTGCATATTTTGGGTTGTTTCCGATCTAAAAGACAGTGAGACATGGGGCACTGCAATAATCGCATCTAGATCGCCAGATGTAGAATATTTTGATGAAAATATAACCTCTCTATTGACTGGTTTATTGTTAAGAAAAATAAGATCAGGATCATTACCTAATAGTTTCCCTCCTAAAAATGTTACCTTTGAAAAAATTTAAACAAAAAATAAATGGTCATCCGCAATAAATCATGGACCGCCACGGCCAACCACTGCTACTCGCAGTAAAAGGCACAGTTGAAGCCTTTTATCGTTAAGCTTTAGCGCAAAGAGCCGGATCATAAAATGAGTAAAGGCTAGCGATGGGAACCCTAGCTAGCCTTAGATAACAAACACCGCCTTCCTTAGGTTATTGTTTGCGCAATAGTTTATCCGCAAGATAGTCAGCTAATTCAGCAAGAGGGATATGAGTCATCACACCGTCTTTGCGGCACTTAACTGACACACACTTCTCGGCCTCTTCTTTATCCCCAACCGTTAAGATATAAGGCACTTTTTGCTTGTGAAAGCGTTTCATTTTGCGGGCAACTGAGTTTTGACTGATATCAACCAACACTCGCATGTCTCGTGCTAAACATAGTGCGGCTAACTGACGGACAAATTGGCTGTTTGATTCATTTACAGAGGCAATAGCAACAGGTACAGGATGTAACCAAACAGGAAGGTTACCCTGTGAGACTTCCAAGAGAATCCCCAACCAACGCTCGATAGAGCCATACATAGCTTGGTGCATAATCACTGGCCGTTCGAATTCACCTTGCTCATTTGTGTACTGAACATCGAATCTTTCAGGCAAATTGAAATCAAACTGGATAGTGCCACACTGCCAGCGTCTTCCCATAGAATCTGTCAGTGACAATTCAATTTTGGGACCATAAAAAGCCCCTTCGCCAGCTTGATACTCGGCATCAAAGCCCTCAATCTGACAGGCTGAATCCAATAGCTTTTGTGCTCGGCACCATTGCTCATCGCTGCCTAATGCCTTCTCAGGTTTAGTCGATATTTTTACGTCTAAATTATGGTAGCCGTAATCACCATAAACCTGCTTTGCACGCTGGAGAAAACCACGTATCTCCTCCTCTGCCTGAGACCAACAGCAAAAAACATGGGCATCATCCTGAGTGAACTGGCGTGCGCGCAGGCAACCATTTAACGAGCCTGAGGATTCATTACGGTGCACCAAGCCAAACTCAAATAGTCGCAGTGGCAAATCTCTATGGCTATGTACCCCGCGCTTAAACAGCAAAATATGGGCAGGACAAGACATAGGTTTTAAAACATATTCATCCATGTTTTCCTTTCCGCCACCGAAAAACATGTTCTCTGCAAACATGTCCATATGCCCAGACGTTTGCCATAACTCCTTCTTCATAAAAACAGGCGTGTTCACTTCCTCAAAACCATTTCGGCGATACACGCGCCTCATGTGCTCTTGAATATCTCGGAATAACGCCCAGCCATTCGGGTGCCAAAAAATCATACCCGGCGCCTGTGGTTCAGAGTGAAATAGGTCAAGTTGTTCTGCAATTTCGCGATGTGTTTTCATCATTCTCTCCTGAGTAAAATCTGAGCGAAATACAAAACCAAGGTATAAAAAAACCCTCTGGCGATTTCGCTCAGAGGGTTTTTTTAAAGACGCAAAAAACTACCCCCCGAGAATTCTCGTGGTGGTAGTGGTGGTGTTAATTGCGCTTACGTATATTTTTTTCATGCGCCAGTAATAACAAATCATCCCTATCGCAGCAAGCATTTTGTTTATAAAAAAATAAATGGCAGACAAAATAAAGACAAAATAAATGGTCATCCGCAATAAATCATGGACCGCCACGGCCAACCACTGCTACTCGCAGTAAAAGGCACAGTTGAAGCCTTTTATCGTTAAGCTTGCAAAGAGCTAGATCACAAAAACGGCCAATTAATATTGGCCGTTTTTGTTTGCCTATTCTACTTCTGCGGCTAAACCATAGGCCTGGTAAATCTGTTTTACACGGCCCGATGCAGCCATATCAAGCAGCGCCCGATTAAGTTCATCGAAAATAGCAGCATGGGTAGAGTTACGGGACATACCAAAATAATGTTCGATCCGATTTGACTGACGGTAATCGGCATAGCTAAAACGATCGTAACCGAGCTGCTTGAAGGCATTCTCAATGGCGGCACGATCGAGCACCACCATAGTGTCGAAACGCCCCATGATAAACATGCGAGCCATGTTTTCATCATCGGTAGACTCAATTTTACGTAGCGCGGGATCCGTATTAAAACGCTCAAAATAAACTGTGCCCCGTTTAACCCCTACAGTAAGCTGATACAAATCCTCATAGGACTTAATCCGTCCTTCCTCGCCGGCTTTTACGAGAAACAAAATATCGCGAGTCTGAGTGCCGATAGGACCAAGAAACCGTACAAATGCCTCTCGCTCTTCGTCTCGTATCGTGCGCGGCACAATGTCGACCGTGCCTACCCGCAACTCATGAATGCTGCGAGCAAAAGGACGCGCGCTCCATTCGACGCGATAACCGACCTTAGCCGCCGCTTCCTCAAGAATATCCTTTAACGGACTCGTCATAGTATTAGTTCGCTCATCAAGCACCATCTCCGGAGGACGATGCCGAAAATCGGCACGCAACACGTTAGAAAAAGTAGCCGATTGCAGCTCAGCGGCGACAATGATGCCCGCGAAAAAACCACAACCAAGCACACACAAAATTGCGTAAACAGAAGGCAACGAAACAAGGATACTTTTAAAATACATAGAGATACCCGCAAATTTATATGTTGCATTTAGCATAACTCAAAAAATCGAAAACTAAAGTGCATAAAACATTAAAATAAATGGCCATCAATAATGAATCTTAGAGCGTCGCGGCCAACCTCTTTTACTCACAGTAAAAGGCACAGTTGAAGCGTTTTATCGTTAAGACGTATGCGTACTGATAATATCGGTACGACTGTTGATGTAGTGGCTAACAAGATGTAATCACTACACTCAAAGACTCATTATTTTTGGCATAAAAGTACTAGCAGCTAACGGATATGTACTTAGCAAGTTACAATGACAATACTAAACAAGGATGTAATGATGAATTCGAATCAATTAATACTTATCGGGCTGGGTTTGGCGATTATCATTTTCGTGCCGCTACTCTTACGCATTTTCACTAATCTGCTTATCCCATCTTCAGATAATAACTATCGCTACCGTAAACAAGACGCCCTATTTTCCAGTGCTGAACGCTCCTTTCTCGGGATATTAGATCAAGCTGTAGGCGAACAATTCCGAGTTCTGGGCAAAGTGCTTATCGCCGACGTTATCACCCCAGAAAAAGGCATGAACCGCAAACACTGGCAAATTGCCTTTAATAGAATTTCAGCCAAGCACTTCGATTACTTACTCTGCGACAAAAACACACTTGAAGTTATCGCCGCCATCGAACTCGACGATAAAAGCCATAAGCAAACACGTACTCAGCAACGCGACCTCCTCATCGAGCAAGCCTGCGAAAGCGCCAAACTGCCATTAATCCGCTTCGATGCCAAACGCAGCTATCAGCTAGAGCTTATTCGCAGCACTATACATGCAGCCTTACCAGCAAAAGCTCACGCAGCTGAAGAGTCGCCAATCATACTGACCGCGGACTAAACATAAACTAAATCCATGAACACTACACATCCTGAGTTTGAGGATGTTAAGCTTGACTCGATTTTTTACCCTTATGCTGCTTTTTGAATTCATGTACATCATGTAAGCGGGCAGCGCTTACTCGTCTAACAGCGCTTGAGATTTAAAGCGGCCTTCCCCAAACGCATCTTTAATACTTGTCTTCACGATTGGCCTTGTGAGCAATTCCTTCAATAAAACAAAGCATAAGCTAGCTAATACTACTTAGCAGCTCATTCTACTCGGCGAGCAACACGTCAAGTAACATGATTTCACCACAGTTCAAAGTATCAGCATTATTCGGGCAATTTAAAAGCTGTGCTAAAAAATGCAAAAAGATGTGGCTTTACTGGCTTAAATTATAACTGACTCAATTGACTCATGGAGGTAAAGCAGCTTTGACTGGCTTACCTCCATATTATTGATTATTTAGAGATATATTTAACCACAATATCTTACTCGCCGACTATTCTGTTAATGACGATTAAAAAAACCTGTTTCAATAATCTTATCCGCAAAAACTTTATGCACTGCAGTCGTTGGATGAGTGATCCCCCAAAACAGATACTTATCAGAGCCATAGTAGGCGCAATCTTTTGTTAAGCTGTGTGACAACAAATAATCCTTACTACTATCTCTATTGATATCTAAGCAAGCATCTGTGACATTAACAAAACCATACTCTTTAGGATTTTGAATAATTTCATCAAAGATAGAATGAGCATCAAACAACACAAGATCTATACCTTTTGCTTGATACAACAGAGCTTGCTGTTTAATAAAGCCATTGAACTCTTCAATTTTTGATTTTATTTTTACAATATTATCTTGAGTAGAATACTTGAACTGTGGTGCGCGCGTAGCATCAGGCAATGTGAATAAAATAATATGCTGAGCTCCGCCTTCATCAACTAAACGTTTTAACCCATCACTTAAGTTCTGACTCACATCTTTAACCTCACGATTATAATTCATAAAATCATTAAGGCCAATTTCAAGTGTAAATAACGTATTTGCAGGCTGGTAATTTTCAGCCTTTTTTAAATAATGAAAATAGGATTGTATTTGATGACCTAAACCGGGAATAATCTTATATTCATCAATACCTGCGGCCCCGCCAACAGACCAATTATACAGAGGAATATTCTGCGATTTAGCTAAATATTCCGGCCATACAAATCCATTAGAAAAATGCCCTAAAAACCAAGAGTTAGGATTTGGAAATCGCCACTCAGAACCATTAAATAGATTTCCCGTATCAGACAAACTATCACCAAATGCGATAATTTTGTTAATTTTATTCCCTTGATCCGCCTTATCTTGCGTCCAGATAGTCTGATTAAATGACAATTTTTCATTAGCAGCAAAGAAGGTAATGTCTGCGACTTCGTTGTTTGAAACCCCTAATGTATCGACACACCGTTGCATGATTTCATCTTGTGACGTCTCTGTATAAAACATATTTTTACCCGAAAGCTTATGTCTCCAAGCACCTTGAATAGAATAATATTCATCACTGTCCTTTTGCTTTGCCCACCTATGTTCAGTTGCAGGATTATTATGCGTTTGATCTAATCGATACCAACAACGAATATAAGTATGACTGTGACCAGCTTCCAAATGGTTATCTGGACCATCTGTCTCATCTATATCATCTATCTCATCGATATCCGCAGATCTAAGCGTTTCCAATATGCTAGTTTGGCTCTCCATATCATCCCTAAACGTTTCATTAGCAGCCCAAGCAGCTGAAAAAGGTAGGGTTAATGAAAAAAATAATAAAGCCTTATTCATACATTTCCTTAAAAAAAATAAAATCAACACACATAAATTGGCCATAAATTTAAAATTGAGAAACCTAGTCATTCAACAGACTAATAAGTTTTGTCACAGCCAATATCAGAATAAATATTAAGTATGGGAGAATAATGATAAAAAACTCAAAAAAATATTATAATTAGTATGTTGACACTTGAAACTGGTCCGATGAGGCAATATAAAATATCCTTACTAGGGGCAGTTATTTACATGAAGTGCTTAATCTTGTTTAACACTTGTGTAGATCTGCAAGTTTAGTAAGGAAAAATATCAGAATCTAAAAACGCGACGCGACAAATGATGCCTATCAGATCTTTTCCCCAGAGTAACTTGTATACAAGTTGTTATTTAAAATACGTTTTTGTGATAAAACGCATTGATTAAACCGTATTGAGCGGGTTAAAGTGTGAGCACTCAGGAAAATGCAGGGCAAACTCGAACTCAATCATCGAGCACGCCATTTAGGGAAGAAGAAGCAAATCAGCAATGTGCGCCCAAACTCTAAGCAGACAAGTCTGCCACCACTTTCCAAAATAATAAGTACATTTTATTAGCGGGTTATGTCATCGGGTTAACTATTGACTCGCATTACTTCAGGGACGTAAATGACCGATTTCAGCAGCATTCTTTTATCCTACGGGATACTTCTGTCTGGCCTTCTTGTCACAGTGGGTGTGATGTATGTGTTGCTCAAACATCGCGATGCAACCGTCAAGCTGCCCGTTGATCGTGAGCAACTGACCCGTATCCCCGCCTATGGCTTACAAGAGCAAATCCATGATCTGCAATTAGATTTAATCGGCTGCATGATGATGGGACTATTGATTGTTTGCCTTCCATTTGCCGCCAGCAGCATCCAAGCGCATATCACAGTCGGAAAATTCCCTTGGTTGTTCGCCTTAACAGGTTTAATAGGAGTAATTTACTTCGGCATTAAAACCTGGAAACTCTTTTCCAAGCTCATCAAATTACGCCTCGGCCATACAGCAGAAATTGCCACAGCCAATGAGCTCATAGGCTTACAAGCATTGGGTTATCAAGTGTTTCACGATGTCCAAGCCGACGGCTTTAATATCGACCATCTTGTCGTAGGCAAAAATGGCGTATTTGCCATTGAAACCAAAGGCCGCCATAAACGGAACAAAGACCTACTCCAAACCAATGGAACTGGCCCAGGCTCTGGTAAAAAAGGCTATCAAGTATTTTACAAAGACGGGCGCTTAAACTTCCCCTCGTGGACAGAAACCAAGCCAATCGAACAAGCCGAACGTCAGGCCAAGTGGGTCAGTCAATGGTTAACCAAAGCCACAGGGACACCAGTCACCTCAACCCCAGTCCTCGTATTCCCTGGCTGGTATGTTACCTGTCAATCAAAACCACCGTTCCCGATCCTCAACCACAAACAATTAGTCGGAACGATCCCAACCCTGCGAACCCAAGATCTTACCCAGCAACAAGTCGACACCATCATCTACCAAGTCGCCCAAAGATGCCTAAGTAAAATCGAGGTGGGGAAGTAATAGAAACAAGAAAATATCATAGTATAAATTAATTAAAATTAGAGATGAGAAATGAAGAAAAGTTATAACTTAGAGTTTTGGAATTTAGTTTGCCATTTTGGGAATCATAAACTTTTAGATAAATACATTGATTTTGTACACCCTGCTTTTACTAAGGGACATACAAGAACTCGCGCAGAAACAAACTATAAGTTTTATGGTGTAACAATTATCAATCTTGAATTTGAAGGTGAAATGATACCGTTTATTTTTGGTAGACATGTCAAAGATACTATATTTGAGCGAGAACAAGTAATGGAAGGCGACGAACTAGTTGAAAAACCATTGTTCGTTCCAAACGCTCCATCATCAATATTTATACTTTCACTTAGAGATCATCGACTATTTCACATAAAAGAACAAACTGACTCACCTTCAGCGGAGAGTTTTAAAGTTACTCTAGAGCATTTTATAAAAATAGAAAGAAATAACTTAATAGACAGCATATATAAAGCAGAGCAAGAGATTAGAAAAGAACGCGATGGTAACTATAAAGTGACAAAAAAGAAAAATTTACAAATAAGTTATCCTGAGCCAGATATAACCCTTGTCCCACTGTCATCCGACGCGAGCATTACAGAGTTCATTAAAGGGATGAAGCTTATTAAAAAATTTACATTAAAGTTAATTACCCCTAATGATGAGGCGGACATGAATCCCTTCTTTAAGCAATGGAGGAATATTAAAGGACAACTAAATCAATCTAACTCAAAGATTGAATTCACTCCATCCGGTACAAAGAAAACCCTTCCACACGAGGATGTAGCAAATTTATCAAGAGAGGCAGTGAAAGATGGTAACATTGTTCTAAACCTAAACGGAACAGATATGAAAGATGATAAATTAAATGGTACTGAGGAGGATTTCAAACTTACAAAAAATATTGATGAAATTACTGATTCACCAACTATGCTTGTGAAGTCTGTCTATGAATCATTTATGAACCTTGTAAAAGACGGAATAATTACAGAACCCAGAATTACAGACTTAAATGAAATTAAAAGGAAATTAAAATACATTATGGATACGTTTAAATGAGAATATTATGAAGTTCAAAAAGACAAAAGAGCTAGAACATACTAACTTTATAGAAGAAATAACCTCACTAAACAGTTTCGTTAAACTTTACAGAAAAACTAGAGAGATAAAAACTAGTAAGTTATTAATAAAAGCGTTTTTTATAGTTTTAGTATTGATAACAACCGTCAACTTTGACAGTAACACCGAGGCAAATGCGGTTGCAAGCAAAATTGTTGAATATTCTGAAAACTTGATAAACTGGGGAATATCAATACTTGGATTTATTCTTGCAGGATATTCAATTTATGCAACATTAACCGATAAAAAATTAAACATTGCTTTAGCAATGATAAGACATCCAAGTTATGAGATGTCTTATCTTATGTATATACATTTGGTTTTCATAAAAGTAATTATTGAAATCACAATAATTTGTGTAATAATATTTTTTACAAAGATTACTCTCGACTCAACCTCAATCCAAATATTCATAAAAAATTATGACTCCACGACCTATTTAGTTTACCTACTAATATTTATGCTTTCAATTATCCAATCGTTATTAAATTTAATATTAATGAGCTGTCTAGTTTTTATCTATAATGTATACCACAGTATTATGACTTCTATAAGATGGTTCGCTGAAAATCCAGATGAATAATTGTTAAAAAAAGATTTAAAATGAGTGGCACACTTTACATGACTAAGCACGAGATAGTTTTTTTGATTTTATAGTTTGAGTATGATAGGTGGACTTATTGCTTGAGAACATTTTTTGTAAGCAGATTGCAAATAGTAAATAAATGACCACCCATAATAAACCAACAATATAATACTCTTTTGGCTCACCTACATCTCTAGTAGCTAACATTGTTTGAACTAGTGCCATGAAACATGGCAAATACGACATATAAAGCAAAAGATTGAGCTAATTTATTAAAAATGGCGTATTTCAGAAGAAGTAAATCATCCCATAGTGTTTGAGAGGCGCGATGAACAATGGTGACATAATTTACTATTCCGACCCCATTTAATACTTGTGATAATTTTCTAGTTTACTTACTACGGAATCAATCCAATGAGGTTTAGTAGCCGAACGAGAAATATAATAAAGATCAGATCTATTATCTTTAGTCAATAATCTCAAAACTCCTATATCTAAAACTTTATGTATTACATAATAACTTGACTGATTAGCATTAAATTCAACGTTTTTGAATAATATTTCATAATAAAAACATTCCTTAGTTTCATTATCACTAAGATTGCAAACCCAAGAGCAGAGTTTTTTATAATGAATTTCATCATCAGGACTAGAAGTAACTTTCGGTATGTCGTCATCACGAGGCTCAACTTCAAGAGATGCAAGTTTAAAAATTGAAAACAGTTCCGATATACAATCATTTTTATTATCAAGCAACTTCAAAAACTGAATTTCATTTATTTCTTTAAAAAAGATATCTTTAAAAAAATCACTCGAAAATTTACGACTCAAACGTATAAAATAATAAATAGATTGTTCTAAAGCCCAAGAAATATGTTTTCTCGAACGCTCATTCTCTCTGTCAATAAAAATAGAATATATATACATCAAAGCCTGACACTGTTTATAAGCCTCTCCATGCTCTGGTTCACTATCTCGACTACTTAATAAGTATTTTACTTGCGTTGATTTCATTTGAACAGCATCGAAAATTCGGTTCCAAAAATTATATCCAAAAAAACTTTCCCTACAAGACCAAAAGACTCTAATATATTTTATAAATTCTTCACTACCAACCATTCGATCAATAAAATTTGCAATTTTCATTTCCTTGTAAAGATCAAAATTCTTCATATCCAAAAATAACTTTTGGTCGCTATAATCTAAAATTTGAGCACTTCCAGATTTTAAATAAACTTCCCAGTAATTTTTAAACGAATACTTACATGAAAAAGACTGACACCGCATATAACTAGCATTATTACTGCCAGACGACCATAAAGGAAAAATATACTTTATTAGTTTTTTACCTGATTCGCTATTTTTAATTCCTGTAAGTTTACTCCACAGATCATCAAGCAATTTCCCAGTTTCACTCCCCCCATCCTGTAATTGTTTAATATTTACAGCAATGAAATCATACGCTATAGGATCAGTTATTTTTAAAGTTGTCACTATTAACAAATCATCGAAATTCACTTCACCTCGTAACCATTGCCATTTACTTTCAACTTCTCTTTTTATCGCAGAAAAATCTCTAGCCGTTTCAATTACATCATCTAGAACGTTTATAATGTTATGCGTATTTACAGTAACTAAACCAGTTGAAGGTATAAATTGACCATTCCGTAGAAGCCAATTTGACCCGCCTCCGCTTTCAAGCTCATAAAATAATTCAACATTTTCAGCACAAGCATGCTGAGCCTTAACGAAAGATGTGAGTTGAGTTTTTATATCAATAGGAAGTAAGTCTTCTCGATAATCAGTAACACGAGAAATTATATCAGAAGATTCAGAACTATAACCCAAAGTAAAAATAAAACTAATTTGATGTTCATCCCTAAAATTGTTTAACAAGGGAGCAATTGAATTTATCGCCCTGCGAGGATCTTCATTTCTGTCCATATCCTCAATAAAAACGCACACTTTAAAATTGTTATTTTTCAACAATCTATTGAGTTTAGTTAACTGCTCTGTTGGAGAATAGTTATTATCAATAAGATCAAATATAAATTTTGTCGCATTTACATTCCTTAGAGCAGTCATATAGTTACTTGGAATAGACTGAACTGATGATGTTTCAACGACCTTACTAATGGCATTAATAATACTTCCTAATAATACCCCTTGTACTCCACCAGTATGGTCAGCTCTGCCCCATGCATCAAAATGAACAAACAACCATTTTTGCTTTAACTCTGCTAGTTCTTGCTCCATGTTGATTTGATGTTCAAGCATATTTAGCACACTAGACTTACCAGAACCAAATGGACCAACTAAAGCAATTCGCCTAAAAATAGCACTAGGTTCAGGAACTCCTATTAAATACCCTTTTAAGCGCATTATCACTTGCTCACGTTGATACTTATCTTCAGAGAGTGTACTTATAGGTTTTTCTAGTAGACATTCTCCAGAGTGACACTTTTTCCTTTTTATTAATTTTGGGTAATTATATATATAAATAATTTTCTTTGCATAAAAAATGAAATACTCAGGACAAGCAATCAACTTACCTAAATATAAAAATGAAAATATTAAAGCTGTATTAAAAAAAAATTTAAAGAATTCAAATATGCATTCATTAGAATAAAAAACAACATCGAAAACAAAACACTTGTTCGTAATACAGATACACCTTTTTGCTGTTTCTTTTCTAGTGTTTCATTATCAAACTCAACATAATAAGCACCTAATTTTGTAAATATTTTTGTTGATAAAAAACCACCAAAAACTATTAAACTGCACTGAAAGAAATAAGGAACATTACTGTACAGTTCAACCCATAACCCATAAGCATTATTAAGTGCTTTGATATTCGCTAATATAATAAAAAATAACACCGATAAAATTGAATACACTAGAATATTTAATATTTTTCCCATATTTATCACTTAGATAAGTAAGTTCACTATTGAAAAAAGCGACCTTTCGGTCGCTTTTTCATGCTAAAAATTCACTGAAGCCGAAGAATAATAATGGCGTTACTGCCGACGATAAGGCAAGGAAGCCGATGCTTTTCGCCACGGAGTTGACTGGTGTCAATGAGTAGCGAAAAGTGTTGGCTGACGCCGAATTATCTAGGCCAAGTAGCCATTATTAATTATTCGTAGTCTGATAATGGTGCACACGAACACATTAAGTTCCGGTCGCCATAGACATCATCAATACGATTCACGGTTGGCCAGAACTTGTTAGTGCGTACTGCTGCACTTGGGAACACGGCCACTTCGCGGCTGTATGGACGCGTATCGAACTCTGGGTCCATGATATCGGCCATAGTGTGCGGTGCGTTGTGCAGCGGGTTGTTGTCCGCAGGCCATTCACCCGATTCCACTTTGGCGATTTCAGCGCGGATTGACACCATAGCGTCGATGAAACGATCGAGTTCCACCTTAGACTCAGATTCCGTCGGCTCAATCATCAGGGTTCCCGCAACAGGGAAGCTCATGGTTGGTGCATGGAAACCGTAGTCATTCAAACGCTTAGCGATATCCATTTCGGTCACGCCTGAGGCTTCTTTCAGTGGGCGTAGGTCGATAATACATTCGTGCGCGACGCGATCGTTACGGCCACGGAACAATACTGGGTAGTGTTCAGACAGCTTCTTCATCACATAGTTAGCGTTTAACAGCGCAGTTTGGGTCGACTTTTTCAGGCCCTTTGAACCAAGCAGCTTGATGTACATCCAGCTGATCGGCAGAATGCCAGCGCTACCGTAAGGTGCGGCTGATACGGCGCCGTTGTTGTCGCTAACGCGGCCCGGTTTAACCACAACGTGACCCGCAACAAATGGGGCTAAGTGTGATTTGACGCCGATTGGGCCCATACCTGGACCACCACCGCCGTGTGGAATCGCGAAGGTTTTATGCAAGTTAAGGTGTGATACGTCGGCACCAATAAAGCCAGGAGACGTTAAGCCGACCTGAGCGTTCATGTTAGCGCCGTCTAAGTACACTTGACCGCCGTGCTGATGCACTATGTTGCAAATTTCGCGGATAGATTCTTCATACACACCGTGGGTCGATGGGTAAGTGATCATGATGCAAGACAGGTTTTCAGCCACTTCGGCAGCTTTCGTCTTCAGATCTTCTAAATCGACGTTACCTTGCTTGTCACAGGCCGTAACTACCACTTGCATACCGGCTAATTGCGCCGATGCCGGGTTAGTACCGTGGGCAGATTGCGGGATCAAACAGATGTTTCTGTGCGCATCGCCGCGTGACTCATGGTATTTCTTGATGGCTAACAAGCCAGCGTATTCACCTTGAGCGCCAGAGTTAGGTTGGATACACACAGCGTCGTAGCCTGTGATGTTCACTAACCAAGTCGACAACTCTTCAATCAACTGAGTAAAGCCTTTGGCTTGAACCAGTGGGCTGAATGGGTGCATGTTGGCAAATTCTGGCCAGCTCACAGGGAGCATTTCAACCGCTGCGTTTAACTTCATGGTGCATGAGCCCAGTGAAATCATCGAGTAGTTAAGTGCTAAGTCTTTGCTTTCGAGACGTTTGATATAACGCATCATCTCGGTTTCGCTTTGATAGCGATTGAAGGTTGGGTGGCTTAAAATCGCATCTTGGCGCACGAGTGCCGCCGGAATCGATTGGCTACCTTGGCTAACGATTTGCGCGTCTAACGCGGCAACATCTAAACCATGGCCGGCACCTAAGATCACATCGAACAGGGCTTCGATATCTGTGCGTAATGTGGTTTCGTCTAAGCTCACGCCCACAATACCATCGGCATCGAAACGTAGATTCATTTCAGCAGCCAGTGCGCGTGCATTGACGGCAGCAACATCTAAGCCTTTGATGCTAACAGTATCAAACCAAGTGCTGTTGACTAAGTTCACGCCCTTCGCTTTTAAACCTGCCGCTAAAATGTCGGCGAAACGGTGAATACGTGATGCGATAGTTTTCAGGCCATCTGGGCCGTGGAATACGGCGTAGAAAGACGCCATATTCGCTAACAGAATTTGTGCAGTACAAATGTTTGAGTTGGCTTTTTCGCGGCGGATATGTTGCTCACGAGTTTGCATTGCCATACGCAGTGCGCGGTTACCACGGGCGTCTTTTGACACACCAATGATGCGGCCAGGCATAGAACGTTTGTGCTCGTCACGGGCAACGAAGAAGGCCGCGTGTGGACCACCAAAGCCCATTGGCACGCCAAAACGCTGTGCACTACCAAATACCACATCGGCACCCATAGCGCCCGGTGATTTCAGTAATACCAAAGACATAATGTCGGCGGCGACAGTCACAACCACATTCTTCGCACGCAGAGTTGCGAATAATTCAGTGAAGTCAGTGATTTGACCAAAACGGTTAGTATATTGGAACAAAGCACCAAACAGCTCATGGTTAACGGCCTCAGATGCAGGGCCAACCACCACTTCAAAACCAAAACACTCAGCGCGGGTTTTCACTACGTCTAAGGTTTGCGGGAACACATCATCGGCAACGAAGAAGATATTGGCTTTTTTCGCTTTAGAAACGCGCTTTGCCAGCGCCATTGCTTCGGCAGCAGCAGTTGCTTCATCTAATAAAGAAGCAGAAGCCAAATCTAAACCCGTTAAGTCCATCGACACTTGTTGGAAGTTTAGAATGGCTTCTAAACGGCCTTGGGCGATTTCTGGCTGATATGGCGTATAAGCCGTGTACCAACCTGGGTTTTCAAATACGTTACGCAGGATCACGTTTGGCACTTGAGTGCCGTAGTAACCCATACCTATGTAGCTCTTAAATACTTGGTTTTGTTTCGCTAAACCACGAATGTAAGCAATGCCTTCGGCTTCGCCGCAGGAATCACCAATGCTCAGATCTTGGCTTAAACGGATCGACTCAGGCACAATTTGCGCGGTCAGATCGTCCAGAGACTCAGCACCAACATAGTTCAGCATGGCTTGCTGTTGGCTGCTATCTGGGCCGATATGACGACGTAGGAATAAATCGTGCTGTTCTAACTGAGTGAGGGTTTGCTTGGTCATGATAAACCTTGTTCCAGATTTGCCGAAATTCAGAACTGTAGGGTACTGATTAACGGACTGTTGTTATGTCAATCTTGCGCTAAAACAAACGAAGCCCCTTAGGGCTTCGTTAGCGTCGACGATTATTCTTCGTCGATGACAGCTTGGTAGCCTTCAGCATCCAGCAGAGCGTCGACTTCTGATTCGTCAGAAGGCATTACGCGGAAGAACCAGCCTTCGCCGTAAGCACTGCTGTTAACGAGTTCTGGCGAATCTTCCAGCGCTTCGTTCACGGCAATCACTTCACCAGAAATGGGGGCATAAATGTCAGACGCCGCTTTTACTGATTCAGCTACAGCACAGTCTTCACCCGCAGTCACAGTGTCGCCAACTTCTGGGAGTTCAACGAAAACCATGTCACCTAACAGCTCTTGGGCGTGCTCAGTGATACCTACTGTGTAGCTACCGTCTTCTTCCTTGCGGATCCATTCGTGTGAAGAGGCGTATTTCAGTTCTGTCGGAATATTGCTCATTGTTCTTGTTCCTTGTTCCGTTTTTTTTAAAATGCTTGTTTACCGTTGCGCACAAAGTTTGGCGCCACTACTCTAACAGCCACACGTTTTTTACGCATTTCGACTTCCGCAGTATCCCCAATCGAACTAGGAACACGTGCCATCGCAATAGAATAGCCCAATGTTGGCGAGAAAGTCCCGCTGGTGATCACGCCTTGTTGCTCTGCACCGGCTGAGTCGGTGAAAAATACTGGCATATCATGGCGTAACACGCCCTTTTCTTCCATCACTAGACCAACAAGTTTGCTGGTTCCGGCATCGCGAAGTGTTTCGAGGGCTTTACGGCCGATGAAGTCGCGGTCGTTTGGTTCCCATGCAATAGTCCAGCCCATGTTGGCGGCCAATGGGTTGATGGTTTCGTCCATGTCTAAGCCGTAAAGGTTCATACCGGCTTCGAGACGCAGCGTGTCACGGGCACCGAGACCACAAGGTTTAACCCCTTGATCTAACAATGCTTGCCACAAGGCTTGGGCTTCATCTTCTGGGACGATAATTTCGTAGCCCGCTTCGCCTGTGTAACCCGTAGTCGCAATAAACAGTGAGCCAGCTTGCTTACCGAAGAAAGGTTTCATGCCTTCGATGGCGGCGTTTTGCTCGGCACTGAACACGGCCGCGGCTTTCGCTTTTGCGTTAGGACCTTGAACGGCAATCATCGCCAGCTCAGGACGCTCAGTCACAGTGACATCAAAACCTTGGGATTGCTTGGCGATCCAAGCGAGATCTTTTTCGCGGGTCGCTGAGTTCACTACCACACGGTAGTTAGTGTCAGTGAGGTAATAAGTGATGAGGTCGTCGATGATACCGGCATTGTCATCTAACATGCCGCTGTATAAGGCTTTACCTGGCACTTTAAGTCTAGCCACATCGTTCGCCAGCAACTTACGTAGAAATGCACCAGCGTCGCTACCTATCACATCAACCACAGTCATGTGGGATACGTCGAACATACCCGCGTCTTGACGCACAGCGTTGTGTTCTTCGATTTGTGAACCATAGTTGAGGGGCATATCCCAACCGTGGAAGTCGACCATCTTAGCGTTTGATTCTAAGTGCTTGTTAAACAGAATAGTTTTGTTAGCCATTGTTATCCCTTTTTGCGGCCTTTTTCAGGTCTCTGCCTAGTGTAGGGTGTAGATACTAGGGTCTAAAATGCGGCGAAATTATACCTTGCGTCACAAATTTGTATACAGGAGATTTTTCTAATCCGAAGCCATTGTCATTAGATTTTCTCATCTTCAACATGTAATTTTTTTACATGCGAAGGCCAGATTTGCGCAGCTTGCACTCAATATATATACCCAAATAACCCGAAGATGCCGGATTCAGCGGGAATGTCACGCACTTTAGGCAAGGCGGCTATTTGCAGACCTAGTGGGCTAAGTTAAGAATAACCAACACAGCATAAAGTGCGTTAAAACCCGCCGGGACGGAGCGTCTAGGGCGCGCCACTTCTGTGTTGCATCAATTCAAAAGGTGCCCGACATTTTCTCATTTATGCGCCTTGAATTGGCGCACCCTAGGCGCTCTGAAACTCGTATCTTCTGGTTGTTTGGGTATACAGATATTTTCGGCAATTCTGATCACATTAGCGCAACCTAGGCTAACGGCACAACTTAGGCAGTGCCGACTTATTGCCCATGGCCTGTTGTATGAACACTGTTTTCAGCCCAGCGACATTATCAACGAGATTTAATCCCAGATCGCGAATCGCCTTTTTGACTGGGTTTGAACCTTCGAATAGGCGTTTAAAGCCCTCCATCGCTGCGATCATCTCCATTGCATCGGCTTTGCGCCAACGTTCAAGTGCACGCAGCTGCGCATAATCGCCGATATCTTTACCCGCTTGCTGTAATTCGCTGATCACTTCGATAATGCTGGCCGCATCTAAAAAGCCGAGATTCACCCCTTGGCCAGCCAGCGGATGAATAGTATGGGCAGCATCGCCTGCTAATACTAAACGGTGACGGGCAAAATGGCGGGCATAACGCATCCGTAATGGGAAGGCTTGGCGCTCGCTTTCCAGCTTGCAAATCCCTAAACGTCCGTCGAAAGCCGCGGTTAAGTTGCGCTCGAATTGCACTTTATCCATTGCCAATAATTCAGTGGCGCGCTCGGGCGGCACCGACCAAACGATGGAGCAGAGATTGTCTTCATACAGAGGTAAAAATGCTAGCGGGCCGTCCTGCAAAAACACTTGGCGGGCGGTGGCAAGGTGTGGCATTTCGGTACGAATAGTTGCGACGATTGCGTGGTGGCCATAATCCCAAAAGGTCAGCGGGATCTTGCATTGCTCGCGCACCCAAGAGTTGGCGCCATCAGCGGCTATCACAAGTGCAGCACTGACACTTTCTATTTCAGAATCGACGCCATTGGCAAGGGTCAACCAAGCTTCGCGCTCACCAAAAGCAATGCGCTCTAAGCGTTGGTTTTGAATATGGGTGATATTGTCAAACTCACTTGCGCGTTTGGCGAGGGCAAAGCTAATGGCATCGTTTTCGATAATCGCGCCGAGACTGGTTTCGCTGATGCTGTTGGCATCAAAGGCAATTTTACCGAAACCGTCTTTATCCCACACCGACATTTTTTGATAAGGCGTGGCGCGGGAAGTGTCTAAATAACTCCATGCCCCTAAGTTTTCTAACAAGCGCTGGCTCGCCTTATTGATGGCGCTCACCCGTAAACGCGGCTCGCCGCTCACGGCCTCGGTGTGGCCCGCATCGATAACGACGACATTCAGATCGGCCTGCGCCAATCCAATCGCGGTGGCGAGTCCCACCATGCCGCCACCCACAATGGCGATGTCATAGGCTTGTGAACTTAACATGGGTACATCCTTTTCGCGTTGCGATACCAGTAAATTACTGAGTTATTTCCAGCCCATTGCCTTTTGAGCGACGGGGGTTTTCAGTGGCGGAAACCAAGACAAGAGCCGTAATCCTAAGTTACGCCCCAGCGCCATCGGCCAATATTGGTTTGAAAAGCCACGGACTAAAAATTCGATATTTCGGATAGTGCTGTTTCTGTCGTGCTCGCGGGCATTAAGGTACGCATGGGTCACAGCGGCGGAGCCGATATCGTCACCCTGCGCGAGCGCCGTTTGGATCACCTCGAGCAAACTCACCACATCCCTCAACCCTAAGTTAAACCCTTGCCCCGCAATCGGATGCAGTGTCTGCGCCGCATTGCCGATAAACACACATCTGTGATGAATAGGCCTTGGCATATAGGACAAATTAAGCGGATACGCATGGCGCACGCTGACATCGATAAACGTGCCCGCACGATAACCAAAGGCATGTTGCAGCGCCGCTAAAAACTCAGCCTTAGGCGCGTCTTGCATCTGTTTAGCCCGCGCATCATCGAGCGCCCACACGAGAGAAAAGCGAGGTTGACCTTGAATATCGGCCATAGGCAACAACGCTAAGGGACCTGTTTGGGTAAAGCGCTCATAGGCCCAATGTTTGTGAGGCCTATTGGTTGGCAAATCGGCAGTTTGAATATTGGCAATAATGGCCGTTTGCTCAAAGGCCACTTGGGTCACGGGCAAATTAAAACTGCTGCGCACTTTGGATTGCAAACCATCGGCTGCGACCACAAGTTTGGCTTGAATTCGCTCGCCCGTATCGAGCACTAAGGTGTGACCTTCAACGGCGGGTTCTACTTGGGCAAGCTTGGCGGGGCAATAGAGTTTGACATTACTCTTATTCAACTCGTTAAACAGCACTTGGCCAACCCGTTTAAGCTCAACCACTTGGCCTAGGGCATCTAAATGAAACTGCGCCGCATTGAGTTCTGTCATGCCAAAGTGGCCGCGATCCGACACATGGATATTTTCAATCGCCGTGCCCAAATGGGCGAGCTTTTGCCATAAACCTAAACGGGATAATTCGAAAATAGAACCGTGGGCGATAGCAATAGAGCGGGCATCGAACCCGGGGTGTTGCTTATCGGGAAGGTGCGCTTCGATTAAGGCGATAGAAAGTGGCCGAGCTGCGGATAAAGAAAGACGCGCGAGAGCTAACGCTAGGGTCGCCCCCGCCATCGCACCGCCTACAATCGCGATGTCGACGTGTTGAACTGAAGTATCCATGTGATTTGTGGCCGTCATGGGGATCTCATTCAAGCTTTGGCATAACACTAAGGCATGTAAACAGAAAAGATGTAAACATCAATGCTATGCACTCAAAAACACCAGTGCTATGGACTCAAAGGCAGGTTTGCCCACCTTTGACATCTAATGAAGCCACTACTGTGTTAACTTATTGAACATTAAACAACTGCGGTAAATTAATGTACAACCGCAGTATCGTCAGCCTCACCATGGGGAAGCTCAGGACCAAACTCCGAGTAACACATGATGGCTGCAATACGTACAAACTCGAGTAATTCAGTGTAAGCGGCTTCGGATTCTTCATCGTCGGCAACATCAAATTCCACTTGAGCAATTTCCGCCAAGTCTTTGATCACTTCACGTACTTCTGCCGAGGCTTGATTCAGTTTCGGCTGAATAATCGCCATGCCAGTCAAAAAACTCTGGGTCCACAGAGACAAGGCTTCAACACGTTGGCTGAGCGGCTCTTCTTCTTCAGGCAACAGCGGCATGAAACCAAATTCAAAATCCACTAAACGCGTCACTGAATCGTTAAACAAATCACACACTAATTGGTGCAACTGCGCTGGCAAAGGTTGACCATCGTTCATCAGGTCGAATAAAGGCTTGATCCAAGTGTCGCCAGTTTGCTCTACACCACCGCAGATTAAACCGACTAAAGCACCGTGAACTTCTACCGGATGCTGGCCGATTTCAGCCGCATCTAAGGCGAGTTTTAAGCTGTCGATACGTAACGAAGGAGGGGTTGCCATATCAGATCCCAATAAGATTTTTCCAGCAGCAATGCTAGCAGAGATAAAGACTTGAACCAATACTGAATCCCAATAATGGCGAAATCGGCCACGCCCTGATAAAAAACTATCCAACTGCTCACACAAACAGCAAACAAAACCGTCAAAGACCAATCCATTTGCGGCTTACCTTGCACTTTTAAGATCAGCCCTATATAGTCCGCCCTAAGAGGCTAACGAAAGGATCACCCGCGACATGAGTAACAGTGCTGTTGAAATTACCCTACTTGGGCGCACCTACTCTATCGCTTGCCCGAAAGGTCAAGAGGATGCCTTACGTACGGTAGCGTTGGGAGTTGAACAACAACTCAGTGCGTTAAAAACCCGAACCAATAGCCTAAGCCGTGAAGAAATTGCGATCATGGCGGCGCTGAATATTGGACACGAGTTGTTCCAAGAAAAGCAAAAAAATAAGCACTACATGCAACAGATGGACGACAGGATCAGCTTGTTGCAGTCGACCCTCGAAAGTGCCTTAGTTGAGCGTTCAACTAAATAGATTTAAACTGTGCACCTTAGTGATTTAACACTCATTGAGTTAAACCAACTGACGCACAGTGAATGGCTAAACTGGCTTATTTAAATAAACCAATGCTTTAGCGATTCAATACCGTTTTGCTCCCTGGGATGCATGCCAACTGGTAATGTCCCTGTGCCGATAATTTTTATCTCAGGGTGAATGCTTTACTGACATTGTGCATGCTCGGCTTGTACCGAGAAGCCTTAGGAGGTAATCATTTACCCGCCTTGAACCTACGGTTCAAGGGCTACACCGGTAGCGGCATTCTGGGGAGCATCTTAATTCTATGTCTACATCTTCCAAACTTTCTCATTTGAATGCCAAAAGCGACACGGCGCACCTTGCCGTAGAAATCGCTGATGCCGTAGATGTCGCAAGCTATGCGGCAAATATCGCACTCCATACAAAAGAAAGCCGCAATCAGTTACGCAAAACCATTCGCACCGCCCGTAAATCTCTCTCCGAAATAGAACAAACCCAAGCAAGTTTAAACGCCTGCCAGCGAATGCTCGATGCATTGCAGACCAACAAAGCGCAACATGTGGGATTATATCTCACCCATGATGGCGAACTCGCCACGCCGCCGCTGATCGCTGCGCTGTGGCAGTTGGGCATAAACACCTATCTGCCTAGGTTGCATCCCTTCAATGCCGGACAATTGTTATTCCTGCATTACACCGCAGACACCCCCATGCAGGCGAATCAATTCGGCATCTTAGAACCTAAATTAGATGTGCGCGCCATTATCCCAGTGACAGAATTAGATGTGGTTATCACACCATTAGTGGCGTTTGATTTAATGGGCAATCGCATGGGCATGGGCGGCGGTTATTACGATAGGACGCTGGCGAACTGGCAGCTTAAGGGTAAACCTTTGCCTATGGGTTACGCCCACGACTGTCAGCAAGTGACGAGTTTACCCTGCGAGTATTGGGATGTGCCTTTACCGTTCATCATCACCCCAAGTCGGGTACTGACATTTTGAAAAAGAAGGATCTAGAAGCTAGATTCTACAGCCATGCAGTGGCGTTCTAGAGCCTTCTCTACCTTAAATGCCGGCCACCATCGACATTATGGCAACGACCAGTGACGTAGCGGCTATTCAGCAGATATTCCACTAAGTCGATAATTTCCTCATTCCCCGCCTCTTTCGGCAACAGCGCTTTGGCTAAGGTTTTTTGCTGATAGGCAACATCATCTCCTGCATTAAATAGGATCATCGCAGGCGCAATCGAATTCACTTTGACCTCGGGCGCAAATTTGGCGGCAAAGGATAGCGTCATATTGTGCAGCGCGGCTTTACTGGCGGCATAGGCGATATGCTTCTGACTGCCCTTCTCTGCCACATAGTCAGTAATATGAATCACATCACTGCCGCCGATTTCATCGCCAGCAGGCGCACGTAGCTGCGCCTCTAAGGCCAAGTTCAACTGATAGGGTACGCTCACATGCACTTGCATCATGCGCTGCAGCACTTGGCTCGGCGCAAAAGTGGTACTCTTTAAAGATTCATTCTTTGTAAGCACAGGATCAGGCAGCCAGTCAGAGGCATTGTGAATAATGGCGCGAATTTGCGGCAATTTAGCTAACTCAGCAATTAAGGTTCGCACTTGGGCATCGTCATAAAAATCGCAGGGATACAGGGTCGCACCTAAGGTGGTAAGCTCATCAATGCTAGCGTAATGGCTGCGATAAGTACCAATCACGCGCTGACCTTGGGCAAGAAAATGTTTGGCTAAGGCGTAACCTATGCGTTTACCCACGCCAGTGATAATGATGGGAGATGTCATACCTATCCTTTTGAGTCGTTATTTGTCAGGCTTTACCTTGTTCGCTTAAAAATCAGCAATCAAGTTAAACTGATGAATAACCAAGATGTTACTGCACTCATTTGAATTTAACCTAACAAAAAGCCAAATGAGATGCTGATCCGTTCTACAATCACCTCGATCTAAAACCCTTTCTTCTGCGTATAGGGTAGAAGAAAACCAAGCTTAAGTACTCAAGCCAAGAGCTTAGACCAAGTATTGTGATCAAGTCATCAGAGGTAATACCGATGGAACTGCGGATTTTTTACGATGGAAATTGTCCATTATGTAGCGCCGAGATGCGCCAACTGAAAGCGCGCGATCCGAAGAACTTGATTGCGCTTGAAGATTTAAATGCGCCAGACTTTAGTGAGCGCTTCAGCCATATCGATAGAGACTACGCCAATACGATTCTCCATGGCGAAACCGCAACGGGCGAAGTGTTACTCGGGTTAGATGTCACTTGCAAAGCGTGGGCACTGACAGAAACACGCGCTTGGATCCAACTATTACGCCTGCCCGTGATTAAAACTGTGGCCGATTGGTGCTATCTCAGATTCGCAAAACACAGATATCGCATCTCTTATTTACTGACGGGCAAAGCCCGCTGCGATGATAACTGCCAAATTCCCACTAAGCGCCGCTGATCAACTGAATTAGCTTAGTAAAGTATAAAACCCAGGCATAAAAAAACGGAGCTCATGGCTCCGTTTTTAATTCGTCATAATCTAAAAAGATTATCCGAAAGATTATTTAACGAAATCAACGCCTAGTTTGATATCGCCTTTCAGCGTATCTAACATAGAATCACGAGCGTTAGCTTCGAATGCACTCACTTCACCGTAAGGCAGTACTTTTTCAATACCGTTTTTGCCTAACAGTACAGGTTGTGCGAAGAATTCAGCATGCTCGCTGCCGCCGTCAACATAAGCGCATTCAACGATGTTAGCTTCGCCTTGCAGACCACGAACCAAAGACAGACCGAAACGGCAAGCCGCTTGACCCATAGACAGAGTAGCGCTTCCGCCACCGGCTTTAGCTTCAACCACTTCGGTACCCGCGTTTTGGATGCGAGTCGTCAGACTTGCCACTTCTTCGTCAGTGAAAGTCGCGCCTTCAACTTGAGACAGTAATGGCAGAATAGTCACGCCGCTGTGGCCGCCGATCACATTCACTTTAACGTCAGCAACGTTCAGGCCTTTTAATTCAGCGATGAAAGTTTCAGAGCGGATCACGTCTAATGTCGTGATACCGAACAGACGGTTTTTATCATAAACACCCGCTTTTTTCATCACTTCAGCAGCGATAGCTACGGTCGTGTTGACTGGGTTAGTGATAATGCCAACCAAAGCCGTAGGGCAAGTTGCCGCTACTTTTTCGATCAGGTTGCGAACGATACCCGCATTGATATTGAACAGATCAGAACGATCCATACCAGGCTTACGTGCAACACCAGCAGAAATTAGAACAACGTCAGCACCCACTAGGGCAGGCGTTGGATCTTCACCAGCAAAACCTTTGATTTCAACAGCAGTTGGAATGTGGCTCAAGTCAACCGCAACACCCGGAGTTACCGGTGCGATATCATATAGAGACAATTGTGAACCCGCAGGCAATTGAGTTTTTAACAGTAGGGCAAGAGCCTGGCCGATACCACCAGCAGCACCAAGTACAGCAACTTTCATAGTTATCTCCGTTATTTCTCGGATATGTGTGACATGGATCTAATTTGCGTTGGCGTCACATTACTGGAATGTCACAACAATTTCAATTATCCCTTAGTCGTGGGACAAAAGAATTCCGGAATAACGCAGAAGCAATGTAGAACAATTACTCAAATTGGGATTTTTACGCCCCCAGCAAACGCTTAACCACTGGGGCTTAGTGAATTTTTATTCAACCAATCTGGTTATTTGTTGACAATTTTTCTAAAAATATTCAAAATGGGCCTGTTTTTTTGAATAACGAATAATAATATTATGCAAACGACCAAGAATCAGGATGACCTTGTTAGAATTTTTAAGTCGATTTTAAAAGAAGAGCGCTTTGGCTCTCAGAGTGAAATCGTCACCGCCTTGCAAGCTGAAGGCTTTGGTAATATTAACCAATCAAAAGTGTCACGCATGCTCAGCAAGTTCGGCGCAGTGCGGACTCGCAACGCTAAGCAAGAGATGGTGTATTGCTTACCTGCCGAATTAGGCGTACCCACCGCGGGTAGCCCACTGAAGAATTTGGTACTCGACGTCGATCACAACCAAGCTATGATCGTCGTGCGAACTAGCCCAGGTGCCGCGCAGCTGATTGCCCGCTTGTTGGATTCTATCGGTAAACCAGAAGGCATTTTGGGTACGATTGCCGGTGATGACACTATCTTTATTTGCCCATCGAGCATCCAAGATATCGCCGATACCTTAGAAACCATCAAATCTTTATTCAATTACGCAGAATAAAAAAACAGGTCAGTGAGCTGACCTGTTCTATTTTATCTGTACATTTTGAAGTGCAATATAGCGCTGGTTATTTGGCCATTGTCCCGATTACGTTACACATTCCAGCACAATATCTAACTCACAATATCTAACTCAACTATAACGATATCAGTAAGCCACACTGATGCGCTGGTTTGGGTGAGCGCCCTTTTCGGCTTCATCTACCATGGCTTTTGCGTAATCTGTTACAGAGATTCGGCTTTGACCATTAGCATCGGTAAAGAAGCTGTCGCCACCAAGACGGTACGGGCTTTCACTCTCACCGGGATAAATCTCAGCGGCTGGGCTCACAAACGTCCAATTGATTGCCGTTTGCGCCGCACGGAATACCTTCAAGGCTTCACCCTGAGCTAACGCCTCATCTTTATATGCTGCGGGGAAATCTGGGCTAGATACCAGCGTCACACCCGGCGCCACTTCTAAACTCCCTGCACCACCGACCCACAATAAACGTGGCACGTTAGCGTTAGGCAGCACATCCAGTAAATGCTGAACCGTACTCGCCACTAGACCATGATTTTGTTGGGCGCGGCCACCAACGGCGGCAATCACGACATCTACGCCAGCAAAGGTATCGGCGACCAATGGCTGCTCTAAATCCACGGCACGTACTGCCACGTCAGCCACGGATAACTTGCTTGGATCACGCACTAACGCTGTCACTTGATGTCCACGACTCTGTGCTTCTTTTAAAATTGCACCACCAATCCAACCCGTTGCACCTAAAATTGCGATTTTCATTTCATTGTCCCACTCAGATGATTTACATTGGATCCAGTTTACTTGCAGTTTTTCACCTAATAAACATCAATAATTGAGCATGATTGTTTCAATATAGGATACTAATGTGGATAAAATTGCCGCAATACGCAGTTTCGTCGAAGTCGCAAACTGTGGCAGCTTTACCAAAGCTGCCGAACATTTAGACCTCAGCCGCCTGCAGGTTTCCCGTCATATTCAAGAAGTGGAGCAGTGGTTGAGTTTACGCTTATTACACCGCACCACGCGCAGCGCCAGCTTGACTTTGCAGGGTGAGGAAGCGCTACAATTTTGCCAGCGGATCTTAAGTGAAGTTGCGGCCATGGAGAGCCGTGCCCACAGCCATAACAGTGAACTGGTAGGCAGTATTCGTATCGCTACACCTATTGGCCTTGGGCAGCACAGTCTGTTTGATGTCGTCGATCGCTTTATTAAAATGCATCCTAAGGTCAACATTCAACTGGTGATGTCGGACAGTTTTGCGCAATTGGTAGATGAAAGAGTCGACGTGGCGCTACGTTATACTGAGCAGCCCGATGAGAATCTCATAGCTCGGCGTTTGATGACCATAGATGCGGTACTTTGCGCGGCGCCGAGCTATCTTGATAGCGCAACGCCACTCCTCGAACCCATTGATCTACTGGCCCACAACTGCCTCATACACTCAGCGCAACAAAACTGGCCTTTTCTAAAAGAACTGCAAGCCGAGCACGTCAAAGTTACAGGGAATCTTAGGGCTAACGATATGGGAGTGTTGGTCAGTGCAGCGCTACGTGGACATGGCATAGTGCGTTTACCCTGTGACTTGGCTAACCAATACCTTGCCAGTGGTCAGCTCAAAGAAGTCTTACCCGAATTTACGACACCAGGCCAAACCCTGTGGGCGGTATATTTGTCCCGCAGTTATCAGCAAAATCTAGTGCGCGCCTTTATCGATTTCACCGCCCTGCAATGGCAGCTCGATATCAAAAAATGGGTTCCCGCGCATTAGCATAAAAAACGCACTTAGGCGTTAGCTTAAGTGCGTCTCGATTGATGCTAATCCGGCTTGATTATAGAAAGCTTATTCGTCGAACTGCAGCATAAAATCTAGTGCGGGGGCAAAGAAAGATGAACCTGTCATCGCCTTAGTAAAATGCATCAAGTGATCATGATTGCCTGCGCCATCGCCAAACATCATACTATGCAGCATCTTTTCAAAATGTTCTGGCGTGCGGCAGTTAGAGATAAACATTAATCCCTGCTCCTTCAGCGAACCATAGGGCATACTCTGACGCAGGATCTCCATTGATTTACCATCGGCATCTTTAAGATTAACGCGCTTGATATGGCTGGTCAGTGGCTTATCTTCAGATTCATACTCGATATTATCTTGCTTAGTACGGCCGATAATATCCTCTTGTTTTTTAACTGGCAATCTATGCCACTTACTCAAGTTATGGGCATACTTTTGCACATGAATATAGCTGCCACCCTTAAACTCAGTATCCTCATCACCCACAAGTGCCACTTCCTGGCGGTGGCGCCCCTTAGGGTTTTCGGTACCATCGACAAAGCCGGTTAAATCACGGCTATCCATAAATCTAAAGCCACGTTCTTCTTCAACTAACTCCACTAAATCTTCAAACATTTGGCTGATTTCATTCGCCACTAAATGCAGAATATCGTAACGATCACTGCGAATATGCACGAATAAATCATATTCAATTGCAGGTGCTTCACGACTGCCCACTTGCATCGCAGGGAAAGGTTTAAGCAGTTCTGGGCGAGCAGTAGGATAGAGGCTATCCCAATAATTAGCACCAATACCAACAAAACCATTGAATGCACTGTCGGAATATTGATCTGTCAGCTCATAAATATACTGCGCAACGTTGGCAAGACAGGGACGTAATTGCGACTCGACATTGTCATTGGCATTAAACATCAAATAGACACTGTGTAAGTTTCCCTCTGCACACACACCCAACTGTTCACGCGGCATATTTTGAATATCCATTTGGTTATCACCCTTTTTCTAAATTCATTTTCGGCAATATTATCCGCAACTTTACCTAAAAATGACATTAACTAACGCACAGTTTGCTCTGATCTGTTTATGATAATGCCAATAGCGGAGCATTATCCCACCCCAGACCCTTAAACATAAAAATTGACGAGACCATTAAAGTCTCGCCAATCAGTTAAATCGAATCAATGACGTCAGGTTCACTCAGTGTTGAGTTTACCTTAGCATTTATCTTAGTGTTAATAGCCTGCGGCGTGACCATCCTTGCGACTCTCAGAGGCCGCACGATATACGCCGGTTTCGGCATTAAATCCAATGGCTTGATAGCCACCAAACTCCCCAAGTCCATCACGCAGCACATGGCCTTTCTTAATCAACTCACGACGGGTTTCTACCGGAAAACCTGATTCCAGACTAACGTAGCCGCCATCATTCATCACTTCGCCTGTGGGCTCGGTTGACCCCATATGCAAAATTCTGGGGGCATCGCCCGCTTCTTGCAAGTTCATTTTAAAATCAATCAGATTCATTACAATCTGCGCGTGCATTTGTGGCTGAGTCGCGCCGCCCATCACCCCAAAGCTCAGCCAAGGTTTACCGTCTTTGGTCACAAAAGCAGGAATAATGGTATGGAATGGACGCTTGCCCGGTGCGTAGGTATTAAAACGCCCTTCCGTTAAATCAAACATTTGCCCGCGGTCTTGCAGCACAAAGCCGAGATCCGGCGGTGTCATCCCTGACCCCATACCACGGTAATTACTCTGAATGAGTGACACCATGTTGCCATCTTTGTCGGCAGTAGTCAGGTACACAGTATCGCCATGTTGCAACGCTGGATTACCCGCATCGACACTTTTGGCGGCTTTTGTAGGGTCAATCAACTTAGCGCGATCATAGTTATATTTCTGTGAGATAAGCTCGGTAACGGGCACTTTATTAAAGGCCATGTCGGCATAAAACTTAGCTCTGTCGGCAAAGGCGAGTTTCTTTGCTTCGACAAATAAATGAACATATTCAGGACTATTAAAGCCCATGGCAGCCACATTAAAGGGCTCCATAGTTTTTAAGATTTGTAGCGCCGCAATGCCTTGACCATTAGGTGGCAGTTCCCACACATCGTAACCACGGTAGTTCACCGAAACGGGATCTATCCAGTCGCTAGTATGGCTCGCTAAGTCATCATAACTTAAATAACCACCTTGGGATTTCATGTACTTATCAATATTTTTGGCAATATCACCTTTATAGAAAGCATCGCGACCGCCCTTGGCAATTTTCTCATAGGTGTTAGCAAGCGCGGGATTTTTAAAGATTTCCCCTACGGTAGGCATCTTACCATTAGGCATATAGGTTTCTTTAAAACCGGGGAATTTAGCCAGTTTTTTACCACTGCCATCAAGGTAATAGGCAATCAACTCTGACACAGGGAAACCATCACGGGCGTAATGAATTGCAGGCGCGAGGTTATCAGCCATAGCTAATTGACCAAACTTATTATGCAGCTCGTACCAACCGTCCACAGTGCCCGGTACAGAAACAGGCAAAGGTCCAAGCGGCGGTAAATAGTCTAATCCGAGGGATTTAAGCTTTTCTAAACTTAAGGATTTGGGACTGCGCCCCGATGCATTTAGACCATAGAGGCGTTTATCTTTTGCGCTCCAAACGATAGCAAATAAGTCCCCGCCGACACCCGAGCCCGTTGGCTCGACTAATCCTAACATAGCGTTAGCGGCAATCGCTGCATCGACCGCACTGCCGCCCTGTTTGAGTATATCAATAGCGACTTGCGTGGCTAAAGGCTGACTGGTCGCCGCCATCCCTTGGGTTGCATACACTTCTGATCGCGTTGCGAAGGCTTTACCTGTGATCCTATCCATGGCCATCACTCCTGAAGACGATATTGCCGTTGCTACAATAACGAGGGTGCAAATTGAATTTATTGTTTTTATCATAATTCCTCCAAAACCGGAGGATAAAAGTAGCAAGGATGGTCGAAAATATCACCAACCAATACCGCATAGACCCAAGTTTAACGTAAGCAAAAATGTCGTACTTTAGTTGGCTATGCTATATCAGCATTGAATAAATACTCATCGCTTAGATTGGGTCCCCACAGTTTGAATATGCTGAAGATTCAAACAACACGAGCGAATGCGGCTCAGTCGTTACCCCAACTTTTTGGCCGATAGTGAGCTGCATCATTTGGCTACGCACCTCCACATAATAAGCATGGGAAGCGGCTTCAATTTTGACCCAATAATGACAAAAGGCGCCTAAGAAACGTCGCTCAGTGATAGTACCAACGCCCTGTTCATCGGCGCTGAGCGTCAATTGCTGTGGTCGCAAGAATACTGTTCCGCTGAACTCGCTCGGCAAATTTAATGGCGTGAGGCTCGTTAAATGACCTATGGGAGTGACAACACTGTGCCCATCAAACACTGCTGCAGGTAAGTAATTACCGCTACCTAAAAAGTCCGCCACATAGCGGCTGTTTGGGGCGGCATATAAAGCTTCGGCACTACCATGCTGCACTATGATGCCTTGATTAAAGATGGCTAAAGTATCTGCAAATACAAAGGCTTCATCCTTGCTATGAGTAACAAACACCGCGCTGACATTACGCTGTTTTAAGATGCTGCGAATTTCCGCCATCATCTCGTAGCGCACTTGGGCATCAATATTGGAAAAAGGCTCATCGAGCAGCAATAACTGCGGCTCATAGGCAAGTGCCCGCGCAATCGAAACTCGCTGCTGCTGACCGCCAGATAATTCATGGGGATAACGCTGTGCCAACCCTTCAAGTTTGACCAAGGCTAGCATTTCATCCAAACGTGCCTGACGTTCTGCGCCCGACAATCTAGCCACCCCAAAGAGGATATTTTCCGCCACAGTCAAATGAGGGAAAAGCGCATAGTCTTGAAAAATCATGCCGATGCCGCGCTGCTCGCTAGGTACAAACTGGCTATCGCCACTCACTATGCGGCCATTAATCTGGATTTCACCTTGGCTTATGGCCTGTAATCCAGCAACTGCACGCAATAAGGTCGTCTTGCCACAACCGCTTGGGCCTAACAACGCCAGGATTTCCCCTTGGGCGAGCGTTAAACTCAAACCTTTAAGTACTTGCTGGCCCTGATAATCGCTATGAATTTGCTTAAGCTTGAGCGTACTTGTCATCAGCTGTGATGCTCCAATGAACGGTTTAAATAAATAAGCGGCACTAAACCCACCAGTACAATCACAATAGCAGCTAATGCGCCGTGCTCGAGTTTTTCATCGGATGCAAACTGGAATACATAAGTTGCAAGATTCTCAAAACCGATAGGCCGCAGCAATAACGCAGCGGGCAGTTCCTTCATGCTTTCGATAAACACCAATAAAGCGCCCGCAAATAATCCCTTAGCAAGTAAAGGCAAATGCACCCGCCGCAAAAGTTGCCTAGGAGTTTGCCCCATGGTCAGGCTCACCATGTCTAGCGATGGCGAGATGCGTTTATAACTGCTTTCAACACTGCCAATCGCAATTGCCACGAAACGTACACAAAAAGCAAAAATCAATGCCATCACACTGCCTGTAAGGATAAGACCAGGACCTGTGATGCCGACAAGATCCGCCAGATCGTTAATCGCAAAATCTAGCATAGTTAAAGGCACTAATACCCCAATAGCCAGCACAGTGCCTGGTAAGGCGTAGCCCGTCGAAGCTAACCGTGAGGGCAAAGCATCACTCTGTCTTGGGCTTATCCGGCGAACGAACATAAGCAGTAAGGCGATTAAGCAACAGAGTAAACTGGTGATCAGCGCAAGACTGAGGCTGTTAAGACTCAATTGCCAGAAACTCTTATCCCAGCTTTGTTCAAAGTAACCAATGGCATAGGATAATAAAATCCCGAAAGGTAACAGAAAGGCTAATAGCAATAGCATGCCGCAAAAGCTGAGTGCGACCAAGGTTTGAGTCATCGAGAGTCGATACAAGTCAGTGACTTGTATACGTGATTGTTTTTGGAATAACTGCTGTTTACGACGGGCAAAACGCTCAAATCCAATCAGGCTAAATACCACCAGCAAGATAATCGCCGATAACTTAGCGGCGGCGGTCAAATTGCCATAACCCAACCAAGTGTCGTACACGGCTGTCGTTAAGGTGGGCACGGCAAAATAGTTAACCGTTGCAAAATCAGCGGCCGTCTCCATCGCCACTAAAGCCACCCCAACGGCGAGCGCAGGCCTTGCCATAGGCAAAGATAAACGCCAAAAACTTTGCCACGGTGAACAGCCCATAATGCGCGAAGCATGCGCCAAACTTAAGGATTGCTCCATAAAAGCGGTACGCGCCAAGAGATAAATATAGGGAAACAATACCAGCGACAACATACACGCCGCGCCGCCTAAGGTACGAATATCGGGGAAGAAATAATCCTGCGGTGAGTCCCAGCCAAATATCGAACGAAGACCGCGCTGCACTGGCCCCGCATAATCGAGTAAATCGGTATAGACGTAGGCAACAATATACGCAGGCATAGCGAGGGGCAATAATAGCGCCCATTGCAAATATCGCCTGCCTACAAAGTCACAACGAGCCATCAACCAAGCGCAAGGTAACGCGAGTAATAACGCCCCCAGACTCACCCAGAAAATCAGCAATAAACTATTAATGATATATGTCGGCAGAACCGTTGCCATCAAGTGCCCAAACACGGCTTCGTCAGGCTGAAAAGCTTGAAATATCAACGCAAATAGTGGCAATACCAGCAAGGCGGCCACGGCATAACCAGCAAGCGACCAGCTTCTGGCTAATCCTAAAATCATGTCAATCCTTAAAACGTCACAGCGCCAATCACTGGCGCTGATAACCTAAATCTGCATTTTGTCGCTAGTACTGGAGCTAGAGATCAAACTGCACTTCATCTAATAGCTTAACCGCCGCTTGGTGATATTCTGCCAACTTAAAAATGGGCAATTGATCTGACTTAAACTTACCCCATGAAGCCACTAAAGATGAAGGTGCCACATCGGCTTTCACTGGATATTCCATATTCACATCGGCATAAGCCTTCTGAGCCACATCGGCGGATAAGAACTCCATCAATTTGATCGCATTGGCTTTATTAGGCGCATGGCGAGTGAGTACCATACCAGACACATTCACATGGGCACCGCGGTCAGCTTGGTTCGGGAAGTTGAGCGTCACAGCTTCGGCAATCGCCTTTTGCTCAGGATCCTGCAACATATTGCCGTAATAGTAGCTATTACCAATGGCGATCTCACACACACCTTCTTTTACTGCGGCAATTTGCCCCCTGTCGTTCCCCTGAGGTTTGCGGGCTAAATTAGTTTTCACGCCTTGTAACCAAGTTTTTGCCTCAGCTTCACCGTGATGAGCAATCATAGATGCGACTAACGCTATGTTGTATGGATGCTTACCACTGCGAGTACAAATCTTTCCTTTATATTTGGGATCGGCTAATTCTTCATAGGTCAATTGCTGCAGGCCTAAACGAGCCTTGGCTGTATAGAGATTTCGCACCCGCATAGTCAGGGCATACCACTGGCCATCGGGATCGCGATACTGCGCAGGAATATTGCTCTCTAGCAGGGGATTTTTGACTGGAGAGGTTAGATCTTTATCCACTAATTCAACTAAACGTGAAAAATCAGACGTCAGCACAAGATCTGCTGGGGATAAACGGCCTTCACGGACGAGACGCTCGGCAATACCGTCTTTAGCAAATACCAAATTCACACCTATGCCAGTTTCTTCGGTGAAACGCGTCAGGATAGGCTCCACCAAGAAAGCTTGGCGATAAGAATAAACGGTTAATTTATCATCTGCATTCGCTGAATGCCCAACCGACATTAACCCAAAAACAGCCGCGCAAGTTACCCATTTCATTACCGAATTCTCCCCAAAGTGATGACGTGTTCAGTAAAATTTGAACACTAACGCATTAATGATAATGCTTATCAGTTTCGCAAGAGTAATAGATACAGAACTTGAGAGCAAGCAGCTAATTAACTTTATGTTTTTAATGGTATTAATCTGAAAATTTGAGATTATCTCAAATCAAACTAAACTGAACCTTAATTTGATAAAAATGCTTTCAGGAGGCGTTATGTTAACTGTTTTGCTGCTAGGCGTAGCCGCAATTGCGCTATTTGGCTTATTCAAACTCAATAGTCGTCCCAAAAGACATAAACACTCTTCTCAAGCTGCTGATCCCAGCATTAATAAGACTCACAGTTTTCACAGTGTGAGCATAGTGAATAACGGCAGTTGCTGTGAGCAGATTGAAGCGCTTTCTGGAAAACGATTTTTATCAAAAGATGCGCCCGAAATTCCGATGGAAGAATGCACTATGGCAAACTGCCAATGCCGCTATCAACATCATGAAGACAGGCGCCAACTAGGCAATGATCGCAGAGTAGAATATGGGGTTACTCGTGAGTTATTCGGCGCTTTTGGTGAACAAAATCGCCGTGATAGGCCAAAAGGAAGACGCGCAACCGACGGTTGAGCATCCTCTGCGGATTATTGGGGACGAGTTTGAATAAATGCAGGTAAATCACGCATTTCACTGAACCAAAGTGCTGTCGCAGGTGCAACCTTACGCCAATCTAGCTCTGGATGTCTAAAATCCACATAATCGAGTAAGCAAATCAAGGCTAATTGCGGTGCTTGAATCGTGGTTTGGGTGATCACAGTTTGAAGCTCAATCTGCATAAGGCCGCGCAGCAGTGCTTGTTCAAAACGTGCAGTCCAAAATATTGACCTCACGCCTTCTTCTTCACGCATTTGCTCTTGGCGTAATTTCACCGCGCTATCGATTAAGCCTTTGACTAAAGAATACTGACACTCCAGCACCCAGTTATTATTTGAGATCCCAAACATCTTACGATCGCCAAGCTCTGTATCTAGGTAACGCATGATCACTTCACTATCGAATAGTGCAACACCATCGTTGGTAATAAGACACGGGATCTGTCCTAACGGGTTAGCATCGAGTAATTCTGCGCTGTTTTCAAAGGGATTAACTAACTGCTCTTCAATATTGTTAATCCCTAGATACTGGATTAAGGCTCTTACACAACGGGCATAGGGCGAAGCTTGAGAACTTAACAACTTCATCAAAAATTTCCTTTTGTTTGCATTAAACGCTATGGCTTTTTAGGGGCAAGAACGGCAACAAGTTTACTCTCGCCTTCTATGTAAAATTGAGATTACCAGTATTTTTCAACGGTAATTTGCCCAGGAGCACGGCGTAAATTCTTCACTAACCCTTTATCGAGTAAAGCGGCTTGCGCACCATTAATCATACCCGGATTGCCGCAGATCATAACTTGAGAGTCAGCTGCGTTTAAGGTTAATCCTGCCTTTTTTTCGATTTCACCCGAGACTATCCCCTCGGGAATGCGACACTGCAAAGCATCGGCAAAGGGTTTACGGGTCACACTCAAGACTAATGTAAATTGTTCAGGGTATTTGCGTTCTAAATTACGCAGCTTATCAAGATATGCCAAATCCTGTGCTTCGCGCACGCCATACACAAGCACGACTTTTTCAAAACGCTCCCAAGGTTCATCGGTGTCGAGCATAGACAAAAATGGCCCTACTGCTGTTCCTGTGGCTAAAAACCACAAATGCTTCCCTTGGAGTTCACCCTTAGGAATTTCAGCTAAGGTCATAAAACCGGTCGCGGTTGAGGTAATTTCAATTTCATCGCCTATTGCAAGGTTGTGTAATTGAGGCGATAACAGGCCATCCTCTACTGCAACGGCGAGCACCTCGGCATAGGGTTTATCGGGAGAATTTACTAAGGAGTAGGCTCTAGCCACACGCTTATCATCTTGCATTTGACTTAACTTGATAAACTGACCAGGAATAAATGGAGCTAACTCGGCAGCAATGCGCAATGAGAATAACTTATCACTCCAATCAATACGTTCTATCACTTGTCCCCTAATCCACATAACTTGCCCTCAAGCGAAACGTTAAATAGGCTTCCAGCATAGACTTTTTTCTGCACAACAAAAACCCCTTATATAAGGGGCTTATGACTATAACGCTGAATATAGAACTGAAAATACTGAGGTATTAACTCGGACTCGATACTGTCTCATCAGTCTTCTTGTTAAAGCTATCTCTAAAGGCTTGCAGCCCCTCTTGCACTAAGCTGTAGGTTTTATCGACACCATCGGCAATATCACCCTGCAATACTTTAAGGCCGGACAGAATATCTTTAGCCTCTTTAAAGCCATTGTCGATGGCACCGCCAATAATCCCCATAAAGCTATCGAGTTGATCACTTAGACTCATACCCGAATTTTGTTGTTGGTGAATGCTAAAAAACTGCGTCGCAAAACTCACGATACGATCTGCAGTCGCTTCTGGAGAAGTATCTACGCCATTATCGTAAGCCGTCTGAATCGCGTTCTCGCCCATAGTGGGCGCTAATTCTTTATTAATCGACTCTATCGCTGCGCGATAAAGCAAGGCCATAGACTGATCGCCTGACTTGATATTCACATCTTGCTGTGCCGATAAAATCGCTTGATTCATCAGCTGCTTACTCGTTTGCTGCGCAGTTTGCTTCGAGGTTACTTCTGTGGCTTTCGCGTCCTTCGAATCACTCACTTCGGTGCCCTTAGACGCCGCGTTTTCAGCATATTTTTTCTGTGGCAAAGGGGTACTTTGCACTTGAGGGGGTTTATTGATTTCCATGATGACTATCCATTCAATTCGGGTCGACTTAATTATCGACCAAAATTTAACCAGCTTTAGTAATTTTTAGAATTGAAGTACCATCTGACCACAAGGCCATGATAAGGCCCACATAAATTAAGTGGGTTCATTCTTTAATAAGGTGCATAAAGCGCCAACCCACCGCAATGCAGATCATTACTATCGCTGAGCTTAGACATAAGCCAATAGAAAAGGATGTTACACCATGGCAGCAGGCCGCAGTTTGAGTCATTTCCGCTTTCACGGGTTTACACTAATCCTTAAGCACTATTTTAAGCATAATCTGGGTATCAATATAAAACGCTTTAGCCTGCTAACAATCCTCGTCATATTCACTTGCCTCGGCTTTACTCCCATTAGCCAAGCTCATGCGGAGAGCAGACTAATTATTTTAGTCAGACATGCCGAAAAAGGCGACACGCCAGCCAATAACCCGCAGTTATCACCCAAGGGAGAAATGCGCGCAACATCACTGATCACTGCCTTGAGCCGCACGCCGCTTTCGCAACTTATTGCGACTCAATACCTAAGAACCCAGCAAACACTCGCGCCCATCGCCGAGGCTCGCCATTTACCTGTGACGATAGTAGAAGCAGCCAAACCTATCGAAGGACATATCCAACACATTGTTGAACAAGTGCATGCTGTAAAGGGCAATACACTCATCGTTGGGCATTCAAACACTGTCCCACTGATCATTAAAGCCCTTGGTGGACCTGAGATCCAAGCGATAAGTGAAGATGACTATAGCCAGCTGTTTTTACTCTCTCTTAATGATGACCAACCTGCGAGCTTGATCGCCACCCGTTACGGACAAGAATAAGGATAAATAACATGAGTGAACTCAATTGGTTTATGTGGGGACTCGATCTATTTTCAGGGTTGTTTTTAATTGTAATAGGACTCGCAGTACTCGCGGTTATTTACATGTATATCGCAGATAAAATGCAGACCAAACAAGCGGTAAGACATAACTATCCTGTAATTGGTCGCTTTCGGTATCTGTTCGAGAAACAAGGCGAGTTCTTTAGACAATACTTTTTTGCCCAAGACAGAGAAGAACTACCATTCAACCGTGCAGAACGCAGTTGGGTTTACCGCGCGGCTAAAAATGTCGATAGAACTATCGCCTTTGGTTCGACTCGCCCCTTAGATAACGCCGGTACCATTATGTTTATGAATACCGCCTTCCCAACCCAAGATGAAGAGATCACACCCATTCATCCACTGACAATTGGCACCAATTGCCGCCAACCCTATACGACTCAAGCCATTTGTCATATTTCAGCCATGAGCTTTGGGGCTCTATCGCGCCCAGCAATTACCGCCCTTTCCCACGGTGCAGCGCAGGCGGGTTGCTGGCTTAACACAGGTGAAGGCGGCTTGAGCCCTTATCATCTAAAAGGTGGCTGCGATATCGTCTTTCAAATTGGAACGGCCAAATACGGTGTACGTAATGAGCACGGACATTTAGACGATGAAAAGCTCAAGTCGATAGCCATTCATCCCGAAGTCAAAATGTTCGAAATTAAAATGAGTCAAGGAGCTAAACCGGGTAAAGGTGGCATTTTACCTGGGATCAAAGTCACGGCTGAAATTGCCCATATTCGCGGTATTCCTCAGGGTTATGACTCTATTAGCCCTAATGGTCATATTGAGTTCAAATCCGTGAACGATATTTTGGATATGGTTGAACGAGTACGTGAAGTTACAGGTAAACCAACGGGCATTAAGGCCGTACTCGGTGACGTGCAGTGGCTCGAAGATTTATGTGATGAAATTGAACGTCGTGGCGAAGACTCTGCCCCCGACTTCTTTACCTTAGACAGTGCCGATGGCGGCACAGGCGCAGCACCACAACCTTTAATGGATTATGTAGGATTACCACTGAAGGAAAGCTTACCTATCCTAGTTAATGTCTTGATCCAACGAGGCTTGCGTAAACGTATCAAAGTCATCGCTTCGGGTAAACTCATAGTGCCATCAAGAGTCGCTTGGGCTTTGGCATTAGGTGCCGACTTCATCGCATCGGCCCGTGGCAATATGTTCGCCCTCGGTTGTATTCAAGCCTTACAGTGCAATAGAGATACCTGCCCAACGGGCATCACAACGCACAATCCCAAGCTACAACAAGGACTCGATCCTAGGGATAAATCGGCTCGTGTTGCTAACTATAATCATAATTTACACCATGACTTAGCCTTAATTGCGCACTCTTGCGGAGTGACAGAACCAAGACAACTCAAACCCTCACATGTCCGAATTGTACTCGATAGCGGTTTATCCATTTCACTCGATAAATACTATGCACATATGGATAAGTAGCCGCGAACCCTCGCGGTTAATGGCGAATACAACTTTCGTCTATATAGGGTTTACATAAGGTATATTTGAATGCGTATCACAAAAGAGGTAAGATCCGTGACGTGAGACATTATTCAAATGTCTTACCCACAATTGAACTTAAGGAAACACTTTGAAATCTAGCTTCGTAAGCCAACTGCCCGCCAGTAAAACTGTAAGCACTAGCTGTAAGAGCTGTAATCGCCTGACCGAGATCGAAGGTGAACTGGTGTGTTTTCGCGAAGGGCAGATCATTCGACTCACTTTGATAGATGAGTCAGTACCTAAATTGAATCTTTTATGTGAAGGTTGGAAAGCGGGGAAGCTGAACGGCGTAGCTTAATTCAGCCATATTTTATCTCTGGAGTCTCTCTAGAGCATCAAGAATAGAGGCTCACCTCTATTCTCGGACGTTCTCACCTAAACTGTACTAAAGCACTAGCGAACACACCTAACGCATACCCATAAAGTCACTTGTCGGCGCGTTCATATCGCGGATCACACCTGCCAGCACCATTTCTGGATTGACTTTAGCCAAGGTAAGTCGCCGAGTTGTAACCAACAGGCCCGCGTTCAACTCAGCATGAATGCGTTGCAATGAATCATAATCAACACCACGTTTTTTCAATGTCGCCATGATGGCATACCAATCAGTGGCGACTTTTTCTTCTTTGCCTTCAATATTAGCTCTCAGTGTAATATTTTCCATGCCAGATCTCTTCCGATTGATGTGTTGGCATTGAGTATAGAGAGCCGAAGCTGAATAAAGACTGAACTGTATTACGCTATTAACTGCTCAGAGGAGTATGTTGTTGCTCATTTTGTATCCGCCATAATTTGGCATAGAGACCATTTGCCAACAGCAAAGTCTGATGATTACCTTGCTCAACTATTTCTCCTTGGCTTAATACGACTATTTGATCGGCATCGACTATGGTCGATAGCCTATGAGCCACCACTAGGCTAGTGTGCCCCTTAGCGACTTCCCGCAGTGCCGACAAAATAGCTTGCTCGGAGCGACTATCAAGTGAAGATGTTGCCTCATCAAACACCAGCACGGGCGAGCCCTTCAAAATTGCCCTTGCTATCGCGACCCGCTGTTTTTCTCCGCCAGATAGCTTTAAGCCGCGCTCACCCACCTTTGTGCCCCAACCAAGGGCAAGTGATGCAATAAATTGCTCTAAGTGCGCCAGTTTTATCGCGTTACGCACCTCTTCATCCGTCGCGCTTGGGCGACCATAACGTATATTTTCGACTAATGAATCGTTAAACAGCACAGTATCCTGCGGCACTATGGCAATGGCACGCCGCAGCGCATCTTGGGTGAGATGGCGGATATCTTGTCCATCGATTTTAATCGCACCTTGGTCCACATCGTAAAATCGAAATAGCAGTTTAATCAGGGTCGATTTACCTGCACCACTATCACCTACAACAGCCACCTTTTTACCGGCTTCAACCTTAAAGCTCACGTCCCGCAGAATTTGCCGCTCATCGTAGCTAAAATTAACATTTTCAAATATCAATTCACCCTTAGTGGGTTGAAAATCGAGTGCTTGGGGTAAGTCGACTATCATAGGATGTTTATCGAGCAGGCTAAACATGCGCTCAATATTGGCTAACGCGCCGCGAATTTCACGATACACAAAACCTAAGAAGTTAAGGGGTAAAAAGAGCTGCATCATAAACGCATTAATCAACACAAAATCACCTAAGGTCATATCGCCATAGGTAACTCTGTATGCCGCCAGCGCCATCATAGCCGTCATCGCCAAAGCGATAATCACAGCTTGTCCACCATTGAGCGCAAACAAAGATAAGCGGTTTTTACGTTTGGCGACTTCCCACTGTTCAAGCGCTTGGTCATAGCGCTGCGACTCATACTTTTCATTATTAAAATACTTTACCGTTTCATAGTTCAGCAAGCTGTCGATGGCGCGGGTATTCGATAACGAGTCAGCCTTGGCCGCATCACGAACATACTCAGTACGCCATTCGGTCGCGACCACAGAAAAAATAATATAAGCCAACACAGCAATAAAGGTGATTGCCGCAAACGCAATCCCGTAGTTATAGAAGAAAATGCCAATCACCATGACAATTTCGAGCAAGGTTGGCACTATGTTGAACACCATAAAACGCATGAGGAAACTCACGCCGCTGGTGCCGCGTTCAATATCGCGGGATAGGCCGCCGGTTTTGCGCTCTAGATGAAAATCGAGGTCAAGTCGGTGTAAATGGTCGAATACCGCTAAACCTAAACGGCGGATCGCCCGCTCTGTTACGCGGCCAAACAAGGTATCGCGGATCTCCCCCGTAATCGCCGTTAGTAGACGTACCGCGCCATAGGCCAACACTAATCCTACGGGCACACTGAGGGCTTGCGCAGTTTTATCGGCATCTAAGGTGTCGACCAAATGCTTCAGAATAAAAGGCAGAGCCACGCTGGTCAGCTTAGCGATGATGAGGCATGACATCGCCAACGCAATACGGCCTTTGTATTCCAATAAGTAAGGCCAAAGCAGTTTCATGACGTGCCAGTTTAATTTATCGACTGGACCTTCAAAATATAACGTTGGGCGCATAGGACATAACCTTGAATGAGTTATGCCAATTGTAACAGTTCACACCGGACATAAGCTAAGCGAAACTAGCAAAGTCTGAATAAAATCAATCAGATTTTCCTGACAGACAAATAGACTTATTCACGACATACTCATCTGCTATTTTGATTGTATTTAAAGCCAAAACATCATACTTACGCATTACACTGGCGTATTCACAATAAATGAATTTATACTGATTTGTGTTCAGGCATGTACCGTTTTACTTAACCTCAGAGCCGTATGTAAGAGGATAAGAGTGCAATGGAAGAAGGCTTGGCACAAAGTTGCTGCTGTTGATTATTTTTGCCGTTTTGCCCAAAATGCCATGGAGGCGGTTATACAAATCAATAGAATTTGTTAACCTCTACGCGCTAGATTTTGCGATTCATACGCCCAAGTTCTAGCGAGAATATTAAGATAAACAAATTAAATTAAGATCAAAGGAAGCTTTATGTTGGATTCCGCTAAAGTTCAATACCCGCCATTACCACTGATCCAAACTTGGGTGTGGATGATGATCGAATCAGGCAATCCAGAGATACAAGATAAAGGTAGAAACAACCTTATTGCCGCCTTTGGTAGCTTAGCCAAAGCAAATGAATACATTGTTGAAATAAGCAATAAATAGATAAAACAAAGGCGCCGGGATAGCGCCTTTGTTTTTACTTAACCCACAATCGTTAACGGCTAACTCAGGTATAGTTGCGATTTATGTTCGCTCGAGCAGACAATTAAACCTGACGGCGTTCGATAATGCTTTGATTCAAAATGGCTAACAGACGCTCGGTATCATCCCAACCAATACACGCATCGGTAATACTCTGCCCATAGCATAAATCTTGACCTTCAATAAGATCTTGACGACCTTCCACTAAATGGCTTTCTACCATAACACCAAAAATAGCAGTATTTCCCGCCGCCACTTGTCCAGCAACATCTTCAGCAACCACTAACTGACGTTGATACTCTTTACTACTATTCGCATGGCTAAAGTCGATCATGATGTTGTCGGCAAGCTTGGCTTTTAACAACTGCTGGCTAATCTCAGTGACATGCGGCGCGCTATAATTGGGCTCGCGGCCACCCCGTAAAATAATGTGGCAATCAGGATTGCCCTTAGTCGAAACGATCGCCGAATGGCCCAACTTAGTCACAGATAAAAAATGGTGTGGTGCATTGGCAGCACCTATCGCATCAATAGCAACTTTAATCGTGCCATCAGTACCATTTTTAAAACCGACCGGACAAGAAAGACCCGAGGCTAACTCTCTGTGTACTTGAGATTCTGTCGTACGGGCGCCAATGGCTCCCCAGCACATTAAATCAGCCATATATTGTGGGGTGATCATGTCAAGAAACTCACCCGCGGTTGGCATACCGCTGTCGTTCAAATCCACTAATAATTTACGGGCGGTGCGTAAACCATCATTGAGTTTAAAGCTGTTATCCATGTAAGGATCGTTAATCAGCCCTTTCCAACCCACTGTGGTTCTTGGTTTTTCAAAATACACTCGCATCACAATTTCGAGTTGATCTTTATAACGTTCACGCAGTGAGACCAAACGCTGTCCATATTCCAACGCAGCTTTGGGATCGTGGATAGAACAAGGCCCAATCACCACTAATAGACGATCATCAGACTTAGCCAGAATATTATGGATACTATTACGCGCATTAAACACAGTCGCAGAGGCTTTTTCGGAAGCAGGAAATCGTTCAAGAATCGCGATAGGTGGAAGTAACTCTTTTACTTCTTTAATGCGAACGTCATCATTTTGGTAATACATAATTTTACTGCTCCAACGCTGGTGTTTTAGGCTATTTCTATCGCTGCGATAAGGGATCTCAACTGCAATACTGAGTTCAATTTATCGAGTCTCAGGCGCCAATGCAACCAAGTTGTCTCCATTTCAAAAAATCAAATATAACTTATTGTTTTAATATATTTTAAAAAAATAAAAATTCAAATATGCCAGCTAACTCACAGCCTTGATTAACAAAATCGAATATGGCGGATAAAAAGGAATAAACATATTTGCTGCAAGTGTATTTAGGCGCCCTATGTTAGCAAGCAAAGATGTTTACCCGTAATAAGCTTAATTGATGGCCAGCGCTCTATAGAAAAGAGCGGGCAAATGCTAATGCTGTAACATGACTTGTAACTTGCTCTGATAGCGTTGACGCTCTGACTCATCTCGGCTCAAAGCCAAGGCTTTATCCATATTCAGTTTGGCACGCTTTTCGTCCCCCAGCGCCCAGTAGGTTTTAGATAAACCGAAGAAGAACTCATGACGATAATCCGCTTTTGCCAACGCCCTTTGATACCAAGCCAAGGCCTCGTCGTATTGATGCTCATCATAAGCTTGCTGCCCCATGTCATAGTAATAATAGGGATTACGTATTCGTGCTAATTCAAGCACTTTATTAATTTCGGCCCATTCATCAAGCCGCCCCTGCTCCCCTAAAATCAAGGCTAAGTTATAAAGCGTTGTCAGATTTTTCGCATCAAACTTGAGTGCATAGCGATAAACCTGTTCGGCCCGCTTTTCATCACCTTTATGCCGGTAAATAATGGCGAGCGTGTTGAGTGAAGGAACAAACTGGCCGACTTTTAAACCCACTTTAATCAAGGCATAGGCCCTGTCTAAATCACCGTTCACCAAAGACTCTGCCGCCATATTGTTGTAAAACATGCTGATTAAGGTCTGCCGATCCACTTGGGTTTTACCGTATCCCCGTAGAGCTCGCTCTGGCATAAAGTCCACTAAAACTGCGGTAGATGACACATAAACTGAATGTGCGTTTTCAGGTGGAAGTAAGCGTAAATTCACATGCCCATTGATTAAATAGAAATCACCTTGCTTATCCCATACCGGTTCTATCGCAATATCTTGATACTCAGCACTCACATTCAATATGTCCGCTAACGCAGAAGTCATGACCACTAAAGACATGCAATTACCCGCCCTTTGGGCATAGGTTTCACGGGCAATTTGGGTCAGATTATCTTGATATCGAAAATCAATGTTAGCGCTATTGGTTTGACTCGCATTGATATAACTAGCTAACCACTCGTTGGCTAACATGTTGTTATTATGTGAAAAAGTGTATATCCCATAGCGACGTTTTACGTCTGTCACTACCTCGGGTGGCAGATAAAAAATATCCGCAACAGAAGGAATATCGGCCACAGGGGTAAACAGTGAATCGGCAAGTAACGACTCAAGATCCGACGGATTAGGCTCAATGGTCGTCGAGCTACAAGCAAACAATTGACTGAATACAACGCTCAAGATCGTACTCAAGTATACGGCTCGGAATAGTTTCGACATACGCCCTCCCACACCATTAGCTCCTATTTGAGCTTATTACAAATGGCGAAAAAGACGACATAAAATGGTTACAAAAAATGATAATCGCGATCGATTGAAAATAATCGCAAATAATTTAATGAATTAACTATTGTGAAGGTCGGTCAACTTCTATGTATAACTCACGCTGCTGATAATGATACGGCCGATAGTTATGCTCTCCACAGGTAAAATGTCGATAGGGTTTCATGACCGTAACGCAACCTGAGGGTAAAGCCTGCAGAATTTGGATTTGCTGCTGGCGACGAAGCGACTCCTGCCATTCAAAATCCTTGAGCACTTGATCACGCACGGCAAAGGCATCGACAGGCTCACTTGAGCGATTAACGATCACTTCTCCTGCAAAGGCAGAAACCGATATCCAGCCAGAAATGACGATAAGACTTAGTCGCGAAAATTGACCTATTGTTTTTATATTCAAGCTCATAGAACACTCCTTAATTTATGCAAGAAAACAGAATTGCTCAGTAATTAAGCTTATGACCCTGTGCTAAAACTTCAATCACAGTGATTACCCATAAAAAAGCAGAGCCTAGGCTCTGCTTCACTATCCCTCGATCCAAGCTAAGCATCAAGGTGAATCACGCATTAATGTGCAAGTTTAATCAGCCCGCATTTTTGACCGTAACAAACTCAGGATAGGCATCAATACCGCAGTCAGAAGCATCCATACCGTTGTATTCTTCTTCCTCAGTAACACGGATCCCCATGGTTATCTTAATCACATACCAGACAGCAAATGATGAGCAGAATACCCAAGTGAAAATGATCGCTGCCCCCGTCAACTGTCCGGTAATAGTTGCATTGGCATTGGATAATGGCACACACATTAAGCCGAGGAAACCAGCCACACCGTGTACTGAAATCGCACCGACGGGATCGTCAATCTTAATGCGATCTAAGCCCACAATCGAGAACACCACCACACCGCCCGCCACTAAACCAATCACACCCGCCATTAACAATGAAGGCGAGAGAGGATCTGCCGTAATCGCCACTAATCCAGCCAAAATACCGTTAAGGATCATGGTCAAATCCGCTTTACCCCAAATCATCTTACACACGATAAGAGCTGAGATGGCACCAAAAGCCGCTGCAGTATTAGTATTCACAAACACTTTCGCCACTGAGCTTGCATTCGCCGCATCCGACACCATTAATTGCGATCCGCCGTTAAAGCCAAACCAGCCCATCCACAGAATAAACATACCTAAGGTTGCCATTGGCAAGTTAGAGCCTGGAATAGGATTCACTTGGCCGTTAGGCCCGTATTTACCCTTACGCGCACCGAGCAATATTACGCCAGCAATCGCCGCGGTCGCCCCCGTCATATGCACAATACCGCTACCGGCAAAGTCTACAAAGCCCAGTTTAGCGATAAAACCTTGGCCCCAAGTCCAATAACCTTCTACTGGATAGATAACCGCTGTCATCACCACAGAGAAGAACAAGAAAGCCCACAACTTCATCCGTTCCGCCACAGCACCAGAGACAATTGACATCGCCGTTGCCACAAATACAACTTGGAAGAAGAAGTCAGATTCTAATGCATGGCTCGCATCTGCTGATTGCGAACCAATTAAGGTGCCAATTGACGGTAACCAGCCACCTTCAGTGTTATCCACATACATGATGTTATAGCCAACCAACAGATACATCACACAGGCAATCGCGTACAGCACAACGTTCTTAGTTAAAATTTCAGTGGTATTTTTAGAGCGAACTAAACCCGCTTCTAACATGGCGAATCCCGCCGCCATCCACATGACTAAAGCGCCAGAAATCAAAAAGTAAAAGGTATCGAGTGCAAAGCGTAGTTCAGTGACTGTGCCGCCTAATTTCGTTAATTCTTCCATTGTCAGCCCCTTATAGCGCTTCAGTATCAAGTTCACCCGTACGGATACGGATAGCATGTTCTAAATCAACGACGAAGATCTTACCGTCACCAATTTTCCCCGTATGGGCCGCAGTGGTAATGGCCTCAATCAACATGTCGAGATTTTCAGCCTTAGTGGCAATTTCTAGTTTTACTTTTGGCAAAAAATCCACCTGATACTCGGCGCCGCGATACAACTCTGTATGCCCTTTCTGACGGCCAAAACCTTTCACTTCGGTCACCGTCATGCCCTCAATACCAATTCCGGCGATAGCTTCACGGACATCATCCAACTTAAACGGCTTGATGATAGCGCTGACTAGTTTCATCCTGACCTCCAAAAACACGCGATTGTTATTAACTTGTATCAAAGGTAATTCAATCATTAGGCCAACAATTTAATCTATTGATTATTATTGGTTTAAATTGTTTAACACTATTTTTCAAGGTTAAAAATGCACCATAATCGAGCACTAACTGGTGCGATGCACTCTTTTAGTGAGCAGTTTAAGTGCGACAGCTATTCGACCTTAGGCCTATTGGTAACAAGGTTAAATTAGGGTCTACTGGGGGAAGCGTAAATCGAGATGAAATCTGAGCATCACAACACAAGCTCTTAGACAAAAGCGAAGATCATCACTAAGACAATCATCAAGCGCAGAAGGAAGGCCCGATGTTAAAACCTGAAGAATGTGTTCTCGTTATCGTCGATGTGCAGGGAAAACTTGCACAAATCATGGATAACAGTGACAAGCTGCACCAACAACTACAGACCTTAATTCAAGGTGCACAATTATTTGAAATTCCCATACTCTGGTTAGAACAGCTACCCGATAAACTCGGAGCAACTAGCCCTGAGCTGCAAACCTTACTTGCGAAAACCAGCTCACCCATTGCTAAGCAGCATTTTAGCGGCTGGCACTGTGACACGTTTGCAAAGGCATTAACTAAGACGAATCGCAAACACGTCATACTCGCGGGTATTGAAACCCATGTGTGTGTTTACCAAACCTGTTGTGACCTTATCGAACAGCAATATTCGGTGCATTTAGTCGCCGATTGCGTATCGTCACGCAGTGCTGAGAATAAACAACTCGGGATCCAAATGATGACGGCCAGAGGCGCCCTATTAACTAACGTGGAATCGCTATTATTTGAATTACAACATCAAGCCCAAGGCGAGCGGTTTAGGGCGTTATTAAAACTGATCAAATAGCAATTTAGCCCGTGATATTTCTTCAGCCAGCATGACCAACGCCTGACATTACTCGATATTTTTTTCCATAAAAAAGCCCCCGCTGAATCAGCGAGGGCTTTTGTTTGCATGAGGGGTTAGCTCATATCGAAAACTCAACCGCGATTGATTAAAACCTACTTATAAGTGGCTTCGCGTTTTTTCGCTTCTTCATCCCACTTAGGTAACATGTCTTTCTTAAATGCTTCTTTCTCAGCATTCATCTTTTTCATGTCCATACCTAAGGCTGCTTGTGCTTTAGCTTTAGTAGAGATATCAGGAATCGCAACAGGATCTGTGATGCCTTTTTTACCGAGTAATTGCGCTAACTTCACACGAGCATCAGCAGCTTTACTTACCGAAGTACCCAGAATACGCAATGCTTCATCCGGTGCGTGAGCTGCAACACCATGGGAAGCAATCGCTAAATCCCAACGCCATTGTGAGTGGCGAATATCTGTCAGTATGGGTTTCATTTCTTCTTCAGTTGCGCCAGCTTTCCACGCAGCCTCTGCTTCAAAGTGTGCTTTGACTAATTGCTCTTCCGCTTTCAACTTCATTTCTTTGACTTTGGCTTTACGCTCATTAGTCACGCCAACCAAAAACTCTTTAGTCTGGCTATGGCAAGTTGCACAGATTTCTTCAAAACGGTCGAATGGATTGCCCACTTTATGATCGGTAAACTTCTTACCTTCAGCACTGGTCACTTTTGGCATGTGACAGTCAACGCAACTCACATTATTCATGCCGTGAATACCCATTTTCCAAGTTTCATACTCTGGATGCTGGGCTTTTAACATTGGTGTCTTAGAAAGGGCGTGTGTCCAATCAGAAAATTGGATTGAGTCATAGTAGACTTCCATTTTTTCAACTGTTGTACCCATATCCCAAGGGAATTTAACAAAATTCTTTTTGTCGTCAGTTTTCTCAAAATAATACTCAACGTGGCACTGAGCACATACCATTGATTCTTTATCTTGTTTAGACGCTTTGCTGAAAGGTGTACCTATAGCTTCAAAAGCACGGTCTGCATAAGGGCGTGAAATACGTAACTTTGGAGAGCTTTTTTCATGGCAATCACCACAACCAATGGTATTTGTCACTTCAGGGCCACCCTTTGACCACTTACCTTTGAAGTAACCATCTTCGCCTTGCTCTTCAATCAAGCGAGGTACATCAGGGCTCTTACAACTCCAACATGCCATAGGCAATGGACCATCTTCCGCATTTTTCGGCGCACCAGTACGTAGGGTATTACGCACGTCGGTCACGGCATACATATGGCCGCGAGGAGCGTTGTAATCTTTTGCGAATGCATAGCCAGCCCACAGGATCACCATATTAGGATCCTGCCCAATCGCATCGACAAGTTCTTCACTCTTTGCGGTATCATGCCAGCTATTATATTGATTCTTAAATTTATCTTTATAAACTTCGTTGCGAGGCTCTGTTTTATCACTCGCCATTGCGCCCGCTGCCATGAAGCTGGCGGCAACCAGTGCACTCAGTGCAAAGGACTTACCTGTCATCTTCTTCATCATCTCATCTCCGTGTTGCATTATTGTTGTAAATCACGACATCTCCATGGTCAAACTTAGTGATTTAACCCTGCTAAAAATATACCTCTTAGGGGGTATCTAGGTTGAAGTTTGCGCTAGATCAAAATGTAAAGGTGTTGTTGTTCACATTTCTATACTTTTGTTAATGTATTACATTATTTTCTAATGTAAAAACCACTGCAAAGTGCCATAACAGCGGCCATCAAAATGAACAGCGGATTAATGAAACGAGGTAGTCTAACCTCAAAAATCTTAGGATTAATGTTAGTCCTTATTCTGCTCTCTAGTAGTTTATCGACTTTTGCTATCATCAATTTGTCCTACAGCTTAGGCGACGCCAAGGCGATTAATGCCTCAGGGTCGCTGAGGATGCAAAGCTATCGGTTAATGTTTTACGCCAACTCAGGCAGTGATGCTGCGCAGGATAAAATCACCGAATTCGAAAATACGCTCAATTCCGACACATTAAAGCCCTCGGAAAGTTGGTTTAGTCCGCCAGAAATTGCCGCTCAATATCAGCTTGTCATCGATAAATGGCTGGTGATGAAACACTACATAGAACAAGAAAACTCCCGCGATTATGTCGCCTCACTGAAGGACTTTGTTGATACCATTGATTTACTGGTGCTTGAGATGGAGCACTACGCCGCCTTTAAACTCAGGCTCCTTGCCGCCAGCCAAATATTAGGCTTAGGCGTCATGCTCATTATCGCTTTTGTGGCCGTGCGTTTTACAAAGAAGAAAGTGGTGATCCCGCTGCAAAAACTGATGGAATCGGCCAACACGATTTCTAAGGGTAATTTTGAAATAGAAATGCCCGAGACCGAATATATTGAACTTACAGCGCTGACCCATGCCCTACAAAAAACGGCGAAGGAACTCGCGACGCTTTATGGCAACTTAGAATCGCAGGTAGCAGAAAAAACCTTAGCGCTGACAAGGGCCAACAACGAGCTGGCATTCTTATATGATAACCTACTGACATTAAACGCAAATAAACTCGATTACAAGGCTCTCAAGGCGGCGCTGAATCAGTTAAAAGGCTATGAATCACTCGACTACCTAAGACTCATCATTCAATACCCAGAGCAAGAGTTAGAAGTGATTGAGGCCGATGGCGGTTGGCCAGATATGACTCAAGAGAGCACCCGTTTCCCACTGCAATTTGAGCAGGCTAATTTAGGCTATTTAGAGTTAATTGCCGACCAAACACCCAATATCGCCTTGTTTAACAATTTCGCAATTATGTTGACGCGCTCAATCGTGATCCACAATGCCACAGAGCAAAGACAGCAACTGGCGCTAATGGAGGAACGTGGCGTAATTGCCCGGGAGCTGCACGACTCTTTAGGTCAAGTGCTATCTTTCCTAAAAATCCAAATTAGCTTATTACGCAAAAACTTAGATTGCAGTTGCCGCAGTCCAATCGTTGAGGCGCAGCTAACCGAAATCAACGAAGGTGTAAGCACTGCCTACGTGCAGCTCAGGGAGTTACTATCCACCTTTAGGCTCACAATTAAAGAGCCCGATCTAAAAAGTGCTTTAGAGGCTATGCTTGAGCAACTCAGGACAAAGACGAATATAAAGATAACCTTAGACTATAAACTTGCGCCACAATGGCTAGAGGCAAAGCAACACATCCACATACTGCAGATCACGCGAGAAGCGACGTTAAACGCCATCAAACATGCTGAGGCCAGCCTCATTAACATCCATTGCTATAAGGATGACGAGGGTATGGTCAATATTGATGTTTGTGATAACGGCATAGGTATTGGACATTTAAAAGAACGAGATCAACATTTTGGCATAGGTATAATGCATGAACGAGCCAGTAAGCTTTCAGGTAAAGTCGTGTTCAGCGACAATGATTTAAAGAGATTTAAACCTGCTATGGCAACCACAACTGAGCAAGGATGCAATGCACAAGACGACGCACTCAAACCTAACAGCCCATTAAACCTTGTGCAGCACAGCAAAGGGTCAAGTGGCACTAGAGTGACGCTTATTTTCCCATCTCAACAGGAGCCTTCAAATGGGTAAACCTTATTCAGTACTGGTGGTCGATGACCATCCCCTCTTGCGCAAAGGCATCTGCCAGCTCATCGCTTCAGATCCTGACTTCAGCCTATTTGGCGAAGCCGGTAGTGGTTTAGACGCATTAACCGCAGTGGTCACCGATGAACCCGACATCATATTGCTCGATCTGAATATGAAAGGCATGACAGGCCTAGATACCCTCAACGCCATGCGCCAAGAAGGTGTTACCTCACGCATAGTAATTCTCACCGTTTCAGATGCAAAACAGGATGTTATCCGTTTACTTCGCGCTGGAGCAGACGGCTATTTGCTTAAAGATACTGAGCCAGATTTGTTGCTCGAAAAACTCAAAAATGCCATGCTTGGCCACAGGGTGATCAGCGATGAAGTCGAGGAATACCTTTACGAACTTAAAGATGCGACCGATGAACAAGAATGGATTTCGAGCCTAACCCCAAGGGAGCTGCAAATTCTACAGCAACTGGCGGAAGGCTTAAGCAATCGCATGATTTCAGAGCATTTACACATTAGTGAAGGCACTGTTAAAGTGCACGTGAAAAACCTACTGCGTAAAGCCAATGCTAAATCGAGAACCGAAATGGCGGTGCGCTACCTTAATAATTAAAGATACGAAAATGAGCTTGGTATCACGCAAACAATAAAGGCAATCCCATGATTGCCTTTATGTTTTTATCAAATAGAGATTAAATAAATGATTACAAACCTTTCTCAATAAATTGCTGCCAACTCAATAGCGCCTGTTCAAAATCCTCAAGGCCACAATAAGCTTCTGACTCAGCATCATAGAGTGACATAGCCTCTTCCAATTCATATTCTTGCTCAAAGCCTAAGGTATTGGCAAAGACTCGCGCCTGTTCACGCTCTAACTCTAAGGTAAAATCATTACCAACAAGACGCCATGAACCTCGTTTATCGGCTTGAATTTCTTTTATCACACCCAACACTTGCTGAATTTTAGCTAACTCAGTCCCTAATTCTTCCGTAAACCATTGCCCAAGCACTTCATGATCCATGCTAAAGCTAGCCAAAAAAGTGCCAGTTAAACTGTTACGCCGAAATTCGTATTCCATTTTATTGTCTCTTTGATCTAAGCCTACTAATGCTAATTTTAACCTATCCTTGGCTAAGTTGCTTGCATCCCTCAGCACATCAAATTTATGTCAATTTACGTTTGTCTCATGTCGTTAAGCATAAGTACTGACTTCATTTTCATGGCAAAATCAGTTAGTTTGTTTGGATGATTTTGAAAGTTAAATGGAATGCGATATGCACGAAGGGTTTATCTACAGTTTAGTGCTAAGCGGCGCCCAAGCGGGTTCCACCTTGAGCCTAGAACAGATCGAAAAATGGGATCCTGAGGATGGCCTACTCTGGTTACACCTTCGCTATCGTAATAAAAAGGCACGCCACTGGATACTCAATAGCGGTCTGCCTAAGGTCGAAAGTGATGCCCTACTCGCCCAAGACACTCGTCCCCGCGCTGTGATTACAGGTGAAGGCATATTACTCGCATTACGCGGCGTTAACCTCAACCCCAATTCTGCTCCCGAAGACATGGTGGCTGTGCGTATCTATGCCGATAAACAGCGGATCATTTCCACCTGCGATCGCGAGTTACAGTCGGTCAAAGATGTCGCCGAGCTAATCCTTGAGGGCAATGGGCCTACAACTACGGGGGACTTTATCGTCGCAATCTGCGAGCGACTGACCAATCGTAAAGTCGAGTTTATTGATAAATTGGAAGAACAGCTCTCTGATTTAGAAGAGCTAGTCGTCTCAGGCAATGTGAAAGACTTACGTACCGATATCGCCGAACTGCGCCGTCAAACTGTGGCCATTCGCCGCTATTTAGCCCCACAGCGCGAAGCATTCTCGAAAATGATTTCTGAGCAATTTAGCCTATTTAAAGATACTGAGCGACTCAAGCTGAGGGAAACAAACGATAAACTTATCCGCACTATTGAAGATCTCGATGCCCTACGCGATAGGGCCAATGTGACTCAAGAAGAATTACTCAGTCAGCAGTCGGAGCAACTCAACAAACGCTTATACTTCTTATCCTTAGTGTCAGCAATCTTCTTACCGTTGGGCTTTTTAACAGGCTTACTTGGGGTCAATATTGGCGGAATACCGGGCGCGGACAACACTTGGGCCTTCGCCACCTTCTGCGGCATATTAATCTCACTCGTCGCCCTGCAAATGGCGCTGTTTTATCGATTTAAGTGGTTATAGCTACCTTAAAACAACAAAGCCAATCGATTAGGATTGGCGTTGTTTTCTCTCAGTTCCTTAAGCTAATTGTTATGAGCTAATGCTTACGAGCTAATTTTTATGATTTAGGCTGGAATGTCGGCAACTCAAACACATTGGTCATCACTTTATAAAGCTCAGTTCCTTGGTGCACTGACGCCGAAGCAAAGTGCAAAATAGGCACGCAGTCCTGCGGCAAACTAACCGTTTTTAGCTCACCCGCCGTGCCGTATAAATCCATACGCAGCAAATTCACTAAGGGTTTGCCGGCGGTTAATGGCTCGCCCACAGGCGCGAGGTATTCCACTAAACCCGCGCTCGGAGCGTGATACTTTTTATAGTCTTTAAGGTAACAACCAAAACGGCGCATTTTAGCAGGTGCAAGGGTTTCAGCGATCACGCCTCGGTGGCTTAAATACGCCAGAATCCCTTGGGCATCGACCCGTGCATCCTCAAGACAGACGCGCTCTTGGCTCGCCAATTCCAAGGTTAACGCTGACACTGCAACTCCTAAATCGCGCCCTTGAGATTTTGCAAAATCACTCAATTGCCACCAAGGACAAAACGCAGCCTCATCCATGGCGCCACCAAAGGCATTGGGGATAATGAGCGTATAAGGGATCGACAAAAACTGCGCAGCAGCTAAGTCATATTCGGGACAATACAAATGTTTACAGGATTTAGGACCCGTATGCAGATCGAGCACTATATCCGCGCCATGGGCCATAATCTGCAGATTAACCGCGAGCCTATGGCCAGTAGTAATGCCCCATTCATGACGCAATTTTTGCTGACAGGCTTCAACCAAAGTACTGCGATAGGCTTGGAGCAGCTCGCTATCACTCAGCTTGGCATGTTCGCCATACCAAGTCGGCAAATCAATAGCATGATTCAAATACTCACGATTCCAATTCGCGCCCGTAATAGGATCAAATCGGCCAAGGGTAAACTCACCACTTTTTTGGTTGATCCCGAGTGGATTCGCCAATGGCACTAAGGTGATTTCGCCGCGGATATCACAGTGTTCAAGCTGCTTCATCAACTGATAAATCACCGCATTACCTTGTACTTCAGCACCGTGGACATTGGCCTGAATATACACTTTGGGGCCAGTTGCCTTATCGTCACTCGGCTTGAAATGGTAGATAGGCAAAGTGAGTGCTTGCCCTGCGGCAAGCTCCCCGATTTGCAGAGACGATGTTGTCGGCAACATACTAAACGCCTTCGAATAGATTTTGATGCAGCGATTTAACCACTTGCGCCGCTTCCGATTCTGCCACTAACACGCACAGATTATGTGGGCTGGCACCTTGGCAAATCATCCGCACATTGTGTGGCTCTAACACTTCAAACACACGACGACAAATACCCGGCGTCGTCGCGATGCGGTTACCGATAATCGCCACTAAGGCCAATCCATCTTCAACTCGCACACGACAATGCTGTGATAATTCTTGTAGCAATGCCTCACTCAACAGACCTTGACCACTTGAATCTGAACCAGTTTTATCTAGGGTTAGAGACACATTCACTTCTGATGTGGTAATCAAATCCACACTGATCTTATGTCGCGCTAATGTCGCAAAGGTTTCCGCTAAAAAGCCCTGCGCATGCAGCATTTGCAAGCTGTGCAGATTTAACAGAGTTTGATCGCGGCGCAAAGCCACAGCGCGGAATACGGGCGCATCTTCCACTTGGTGACGGATCCAAGTCCCGCCTTTTTCAGGCTCTTTACTTGAACCTACAAACACTTGAATTTGCTGACGAACGGCAGGAAGAATAGTCGCTGGATGCAATACCTTGGCACCAAAGGTCGCCATCTCGGCAGCCTCATTGAAACTGATCTCTGCAATCGGAAAGGCATTGGGCGCCAAACGAGGATCCGTTGTATAAATCCCCGCAACATCAGTCCAAATTTCGACCGCTGAGGCGCGTAGCGCTTCGGCTAACAACGCAGCAGAATAATCACTACCGCCGCGACCTAACGTGGTCGTTTGACCGGCGTCATCGGCACCGATAAAGCCTTGCGTGACAATCACTTGTTCCGCTAACAGTGGCTGTAGATAATCACTAGCTAAAGTCGCAATCTGCTCGACCTGAGGTTCGGCGCGGCCAAAGTGACTGTCAGTACGTAATACTCGGCGCACATCGAAGGCACTTGAGTTAACACCTTTCTCACGGATCACAGCCGAAAACAACGCTGAAGAACATTGCTCACCGAGGGACAACAACTCATCCATGGTCGCTTTGCTGCGTTGTGATGCAAGCGCTTCACTCAATACCGACATACGACTCAATAATTTATCTAATGCGGCGGCCACATCATTAGGACGACCGAGCTTATCTAAAATCGCATATTGAATTTGGGCAATTTGTTTTAATCGCTGTAATCGTCCATCGTCGTTGATCGATTCTTGGGTCAATTCCACTAGTAGATTCGTCACGCCGCTCGAAGCGCTGACCACAACTAAACGGCAATGAGGATTAGCTAACACTATGTCGGCACAGCGATTCATAGCGTTATAGTCGGCGACTGAGGTGCCACCAAATTTTGCGACAACGAGGGACATTAGCGCACCTCCGTGAAACACGTAGGGCAACAAATAAATGCAGATTGAATAAGATATTGATTAACTAACATGATCACACTCCGAACTGACTTCGTTCGAAGAGCCTGGTGCTCAATGATAACGCACCCCAAAAGAAGGGAAACAGCAATCGTCACCAGAAGCTCTCCACCAATTACAGGTGACAATCGTCAGGATTCAGCCTGAGCGACCGACATAAACATGCAGCAACCATATCTATGCCTCGGCGTTAATCTCCCTCATCAGTCATCGCTGGAGTTTGTGCTCCTCTGACCGACTACCTAGTTAACGCTCCTCTTCTGTTCCTTTCCTAGGAAAGGGACGAAAAAAGTAGCAATAAACCCCTAATGAAGTCAATGCTAATTTCATAACAAATGAACAATTTAAATAAAATCTTTTGAAAACAACTAAGTGTTCAAATCGGGTAGCTCGTATACCAGCTGCACATAATCTCTAAATTTGCCTAAACACACTTCATCATGTCCATCCAAGGTGCAAGGCACTAAGCTCACATCCCCTTGTTCGACAACATAAATCGCATATTGATTAAATTTCTTACCCAATTGCAATGCCATCGTTCTATCGATAAACACGGCCCAACTTTTTTCCATGTGGGATAAATCCGGTGCTGCGCCCACTAAAGCACGATAAGGGCTACCGAGTAATTCAATTTCACGAAGAAGTTGGCGATCGAGTAAACGGTTTTGGCTAGGAAAGAGAAGCTTTGAAGCAGGATTATGAGCGGTAATAACAGCAAAGGAAAAATCACAGGATAATGCTTGAGTCAGCAAAAACAACGGCGCTTGGTAACATTGCCACAAATTTTGAGTCGTATTGTCCATTGGTAGTCTAGTCGAAAAATGAACCCAAGCTAGTGTAGCAGAGTGATTGTAAAATCCAAAGAGGCGTGAACTGGCTCACAGGAATAAGAAATACATTAGTTATACTAATCAATAGCTAAAGTAAATATCATGGTAAAAACCCCTGCTCACCTAAAATTTGTTAACATTTCATTTGTTAACAAATGACTAAAACGAGTACAATGTACGTACTGGTGAGTTGAAACAGATTGAGCAAGATGCTTATCGTTCAATACAGTTTGTTACATATATCGCTTAAAGTAACGTGAACTGACCGGGCATCTGTTTAAAATCTGTTCTACATTTGATTTGTCTTTTAAACATTTAAAAAAAACAATAGTTAAGGAACTTATTCTAACTATTGCTTATCGAAGTTGGTACTGATTACGTTTTCTCGTATTACACTTAAACGTGCACTTAATCTACATCCAGATATAGATGTCACCGTAAAGATTTTCCTTTTGAGCACAAAGCAGTTCAAGGAAGTATCAACGCTTTTATGAATATAAGAGCCCGAAGTAAGTTGCTCTTATTGGTTAGTATAAACTGATTAAAATTTAGGTAAATAATATGCAAAATCCGCACATTCTGATCGTTGAAGATGAAGCCGTTACCCGTAACACGCTGAGAAGTATTTTCGAGGCAGAAGGGTATGTGGTAACTGAGGCCAATGATGGCGCAGAAATGCATAAGGCTATGCAGGAAAACAAAATTAACTTGGTCGTTATGGACATTAACTTGCCAGGTAAGAATGGTCTATTGTTGGCACGTGAACTACGTGAAATCAACAACATCGGTCTTATCTTCCTGACAGGTCGTGACAACGAAGTCGACAAAATTCTTGGACTTGAAATTGGCGCGGACGATTATATTACCAAGCCGTTCAACCCACGTGAATTAACGATTCGTGCTCGTAACCTTCTGACTCGTGTCAACAGCGCTGGCGCTGAAGTCGAAGAAAAGAGCTCAGTAGAATACTACCGCTTCAATGATTGGAGCTTAGAGATCAACAGCCGTTCATTAGTGAGCCCACAGGGTGAATCTTACAAACTGCCACGTAGCGAGTTCCGCGCTATGCTGCACTTTGTTGAAAACCCAGGCAAAATTTTGACTCGTGCCGATCTACTGATGAAAATGACTGGCCGTGAACTTAAGCCACACGATCGTACTGTAGACGTGACTATCCGTCGTATCCGTAAGCATTTCGAAAGCTTGCCAGATACGCCAGAAATCATCGCGACTATTCACGGTGAAGGCTATCGTTTTTGCGGTAACTTAGAAGGCTAATCGCCCGCTAAGCGACATCCGCATTAATTGGTTTGATAAGAATCGATTCAAAAAAACCAGATCCTAGGATCTGGTTTTTTTATGCCTGCTATTTGGCGTTTTTCAACTGCCTATCGAGGAAATCTGCCAGTGAGCGATATAAGTGATTACGTACTTTCTCGCCACGCATCGAATGTTTAGATCCAGGATAATCGATCATCTGGAATAATTTCCCTTCATCCTGCAACGCCTTATAAACCCGAGTGCTGTTTTCAAACAAGACGTTATCATCGGCCATACCGTGATACATCAACAGACCCGATTGATAATTTTTCACATAGGGAAACACGCTGCTGGCTTCATAACCCTTTTCATTCCCCTCAGGATGGGCTAAGTAACGCTCAGTATAATGGGTGTCATATAAGCGCCAGTCGGTTACAGGTGCACCCGAAATCGCGGCTTTAAAGTAATCCGGCGCCTTAAATAAACTCATCAAGGCCATATAACCACCGTAACTGTGGCCGTAAATTGCCACATTATCGGCATCGACAAATGGCAGACTCCGTAAATAGTCCACTCCCACTTTTTGATCCTTGACTTCAACTTCGCCCAAGTGACGATAAATCACTTGCTCAAACTTTGTGCCCCTGTGGGCGCTGCCGCGGTTATCCAACTGGAACACCACATAGCCTTGTTGCACCAGATACTGGGTAAAGTAGTCCTGCTCGCTCCAACTGTTGGTCACTAACTGTGCGTGCGGCCCACCGTAAACCCGCACTACGACAGGGTATTTCTTGCTCGCATCGAAGGGAACAGGTTTGAATAAACGGGTTTGTAACACTTGGCCATCTTCGGCTTTCAGTTCACCAAATTCAGGGATTTGCCACAGACCCGCATAGTCATATAAAGGATGGCCTTGCTTGACTTCATTTTGCTCAACCCAAGCCAGTTGCTGGCCCTTGTCACCGTGTAAACTGATCTGCGGTGGCTGAGATAAGCTATTGAAATAATCCAGATACACACTTTGATTGTCGGCAAACACAGGGTCGTGCATGCCCGCTTGCTTGCTTACCCGCTCAACCTTGCCACCCGCTAAAGGCACGCGATAAAGTTGTTTCTCGATTGGCGTATCTTTGCGGCCAGTGAAATATACCCAACCAGCGGTTTCATCTATGTATTCCAACGCATCGACTGCCCACTCGCCCTGAGTCAATTGGGTTTTAAGTTTGCCTTTTAAGTCAAAAAGATACAGATGATTAAAGCCGTCGCGCTCAGACGCCCAAATAAAGGCAGACTGCTGCTTTAAGAAGTGCAGATCGTTATTGAGGTTCACCCAAGCGTTACTGCGTTCTTTCACTAAGGTTTTTGGCTTAGTCAGTGAATCTAACGCCACCAGTTGCAAATCTAGCTTATGTTGATCGCGACTCTGCCACTGGAACGACAAATGTTTGCTATCGGGCAGCCAATCGACCCTCGGCAGGTAAATATCTTTGCTCTTGTCTTCGCTGTTCTCTTCGCGCAACTTCACCCAATTGATAGCCTTATCTTTTAACGTGACCACACCGAGGGCGATATCGACGTTGTTTTTGCCGGCATAGGGATAGCGCTGTTCAGTAAGTTTAATACCATCAGCATAGATTTCGTTACGGGTTACTTGCTCGACACCGGACTCATCAATACGGGTAAAGGCGATGGCCGATTCATCGGGCGCCCACCAATAACCTGTCATGCGATCCATTTCCTCCTGAGCGACAAACTCGGCCATGGCATTTTTAATCGCCCCGCCGCCATCGCTCGTCATAGCTTGGAGTTTTTTGGTCGCCAGATCTAACACATACAGATTTTGATCCCGCACGAAAGACACAAAATGTCCCTTGGGTGATAGGCGCGCATCTGTGGCAAACCCTTCGCCAATGGGAAGTTGGCTGACTCTGTTATCCACTAATGAAAAATAATACAGATTACCAGCAGCCGGAATTAATAGCGCTTGGCTATCATCGGCCCAGAAGTACTCCATAATGCCTTCGCCATAAATACGTTGGCGTTCGCGGCGGGCCTTTTCTTCATCGGATAATTCATTGCTTGCCAACTTATCGGCATTGAGCAATAGGCTAGATTTACCCGTCTTTACATCCATCTGCCAGAGATCATAAAAGTTTTGATTGTCTTTACGGCCCGCAAGATAAGTGACACGCTGACCATCGGGTGACAATTTCAAACCACGAGGACTGGTGCCCGCTAATGCGGGCGAGGCATTCATTCGCTCAATCGTCAGTGGCAGTTTGCCGCCTTCCATTGCAAAAGCTGGGGTAATTGAAAACATAGCTGTCGAAATCATGGCCATTTGGCTCGCTATCAGTAGGGGAACGGCGCGCACCTTAAGTGAGCACGCAGGGAACCAAGTTAACCTATTTTTAATCATTATTATTCCTTGGGAGCATAATCGCCTAAGATGTCAGCGATTAAAAACAAGCCGACATTGTGCCAGAGGCCGCCTATAAATAGAAAGAGCATGCAATATGCCGATACAAATTAGGCCCTTGCGCCAAGCTCAATCCAAATAATCCCAAAAAGCCTTAATATTCGCTAAAAGCATCAGCAACATCGCTGAAATTGTCGACTAACTGAGTTATCATTCGCGGCAAATAACGAAATTGACCTCATTGTTGAACCTCTAAAGGACATAACATGCAGACTCTGGCCCAGCACCTGACCTCACAGGCAGTGAACGACTCCCTCTCCCACCTAATTTTAACCTTAGCCGACACCTCAAAAGCCATTAGCCATGCCGTTCGCCACGGTGCACTTGCGGGCGTGTTAGGCGCGACTGAGCAAGAAAACGTCCAAGGTGAAACCCAGAAAAAACTGGATATCATCACCAACGACATGCTCAAAGATGCATTAAAAGCTGACGGTACAGTGCGTGGTTTGGCGTCGGAAGAAGAAGATCATGTGGTTGAAGTCAGCCAAAATGGTCAATACCTAGTGTGTTTCGATCCGCTAGACGGCTCATCTAATATCGATATCAACTCGTTAGTAGGCACCATTTTCTCTATCCTGCCCGCGCCTGCTGGCGAGCTGACTGAAACTAGTTTTTTACAATCTGGCCGCGCACAATTAGCCGCAGGTTATGTACTTTATGGTCCATCGACCATGCTGGCATTGACCACAGGCCAAGGCGTGCAACTCTTTACTTTGCATCCAGAAACCAATGAGTTTTTACTGACTAACGCCGCCATGAGCATTAGCCCAGATACCCAAGAGTTTGCCATTAACATGTCGAACCAGCGTTTTTGGGAAGCGCCAATGCAAACCTATATTGCCGATTTACTGCTCGGTAAAATTGGCCCACGCGAAAAATCATTCAACATGCGCTGGATTGCGGCCATGGTTGGCGATGTACACCGCGTGCTATCTCGCGGTGGTATTTTCACTTACCCAACCGACAATAAAGATCCTAAAAAACCGTACAAACTGCGCTTGATGTACGAAGCCAACCCAATGGCCTTCTTAGTCGAACAAGCTGGCGGTAAGGCTTCTACCGGTTATGAAACCATTTTGGATATTCAACCAACGCACATTCACCAACGTGTTGCCGTCATCCTAGGCAGCAGCAACGAAGTCGACGCTTGCCTGAGCTACCACGGTATTGATTACAGCGAAGAACCAAGTCTGGACTAAGCAGAATCGCTTAGATTTTGATTTTTAGGATAAAAGCCACTGACCACAGTGGCTTTTTTGTTATTTATACGGCCTTGCGGCCGAGAAGGTCGTGGGGCTTCACCCCACACCCGACCAAGGAGGACTGCTCGTCCTATCCTCCTTGGATGCTCCATGACGTCCCCAACGGAGTTGAAAGCCCCTTGTGCTTATTGCCAAATCTGCTATCGCTTCCGAAGGATGCGTCCCTGCACCTGCGAAAGCTAGCTCGGCATCCATGCCGAGACTCACGCAATTTGTCTATTCGCCCTGCGGCAACTCCGAGGGGATGGTGTATTCCTCAAACACTAGAGTTATTGGAAAGTAATCAAGGCATAAAAATGAAGCCTATTTGCTCTTTTGCCTTTAATAAAGAGTCTTCAATGCCCTTCTGCAACTTCGCAGGGAAAGATGAACTTCTTCAATCTCAGGGTTAGCTGTTAATCCCAAAAGATTGGTTCCTGAACCATCTTTTTTAATCCAGCTAAACCCTGTGTATATCTGATAGTCAATAATGACACTCCCAGCGTTAATGATTAGCTATTTTTGTCTTTATCTTTGAACTGCAAAGTGGGTATTATGAGGCTGATTATTATCAAGTTATGAATGGATGCTGTTGATAAATGATTCTAAAAACCAAATCACTTCAAAATACCCAAACACCACAAACGATTGCGGGTCAAAAACAAGAACAGGATGTTGCCTTCTATTTACGCCGCGCCTTCAAAGATCATCCAGAAGTGTTGGTCATCAATGATTTTCGATTCACCTTTAATGACGAAACCGCGCAAGTTGATCACTTAATTATTTACCCCTACGGCTTTGTTTTAATTGAATCTAAAAGTATAAAAGGCCATGTGGATGTGAACCAACAGGGTGAATGGACGCGTAGTCACGGAAGTAAATGGTTTGGTATGCCATCTCCTATCAAGCAAGTTGAACTACAACAAGCACTGCTTAAAGAAATGCTAAAACAGCATAGAAGTGAAATTCTAGGAAAATTACTTGGTATAAGACAACAAAGTTTTGGTATGCGTTGCTGGAACCATGTGTGCGCGGTCTCAAGTGATGCGGTAATCAACAGAGATACTATGCCAACGGCCATTTCTGAGTTGTTAGTTAAAACAGAGTTTTTAGTCGATAAACTTGAAAAAATCATGAATCTTAAAAGTAAGTTCATGCGCATTATAAATGTAAGCGACACCCGCCCCGACTTTAATCAACAAGAACTCAATTCCATTACCAATTTCTTAATCGATCGACATATAGAACCACATAAATCAACCAATGAAATAACGCTCTCGCAGACACAACAAATCAATGAGCCTGTTGCACACTTTGAAGTTAACAAAGCAGTTGAAGCTAAACCCCCTGCAATAACTCAATCTGTCACACACAGCATTCTTAGCTGTAAACATTGCGGAGAATCAACAAACTACACCCCAATGTACGGTAAGTTTGGTTACTACATCAAATGCAACCAATGCACTAAAAACACGCCAATGAAACAAGCCTGTCCACAGTGCCAAAGCACACAAACGAAAATAACTAAAGCTAAAGAAGCCTACACACTACATTGTAATGATTGTGATAATCTTTATAGGGTTATCTAAACGAAATCAATTAGGATACTCATAATTTTGTCTACTACACCGAACATGAAGCCCTATCAAATTAAGTTGAGGTACTTTTTATTACCAGTGCTACTGCATATGAGCTGCATTACGCTATTGTTTTTCTTATCATCTATATTCTTCACAAAGTATCTATCCGAGTTAATTAGTCATAGTCACTTCTATCAAACCTATCTAACTAGCATTGAATGGAATGGGATTGTGAGCCTATTCTGCATTTCAGGTTTAGTATCATATTTCTCGACTAGCTTGATAAAAAAGCCTTTTTCATTTGTTGAATTTAAAAAGCCAAGATATAAAAATTCAATGTGGGTATCAATTTTCTCACTGCAGTCACTTTTATTAATATCTGCTTTTTTATTAAGTTCATTGGGTTTATCAAGGCTATCAGAGTTAGATAATCTAACCGAATGGCAAGAAAAAGGAATGCCTATATATTTCAACATCAATACGGTAGATTTATCTGGACAGAAATCAGTACACATTCAATTAAGTCCATCACAAAAATATGGTAAAGCGATAGATGTGTTTTGTGTTATTAGCCTTGATAGCAGTGGCCAATTTTGGGCAGGTTTCAACTACCCATTTTCTGTTGAAAAAACAGAAAAACACCCAAGTGAAAAAATAGACAAGCTAATCAGTGATAGTGTTCATAAGTGTAATAAAACATCAACTAGTGATATCAAATACTTCAAGAAAAGTAGTTTCGCCTTTGAAAATAGCGGTTATTTAAATGCTTTAAAACGTGTAGTTAGCAGCGATACACTAGAGAATAATAACATCACTTTATTTGTAGCATCACAGCATCTCGAATTTAATAGTGTCAAAACAGACCTATTAAAAGGTTTCTTAATGATGTTCGCTACTATTATGACATTTTTGGCTTATGAACTCTGGCAAGCTAAAATACATTGGGAAATTTATTGGGCCATTAAGAAAATAGAATCTGGACAGGCATAACTCTTTTGGGATTAACGGCCAACACCGAGATCACAGAAGTTTACACTCCCCTCGGAGTTGCCGCAGGGCATTTGCGTTCGTTGCGTGATCGAGGCATGGATGCCGAGATAGCGTCAGTCGAATCAGGGACGAGCGTCTGACGCGATAGCATAAGGACGCTAAATGCCCAAGGGGCTTTCAACTCCGTTGGGGGCGTCTTGGAGAATCCAAGGAGGATAGGACGAGCAGTCCTCCTTGGTCGACTCTTGATTAAACGTCAGGGGTGAAGCCCTAGGACTTTCTCGGCCGTAAGGCCACAAAGCCAAAAGCTACGTAGCAAGTGCGAAATGTGGCGCAAAGAAAGTCACGACGGGTACAAACTCCAAAGCACAAATCTGCCACAGCAGCCACAAGGCCAGCGTGAGTGACCATAGCTGGACTCACACATTTATAAATCAAGAAGGCCAACGCCCCGCAGCATGGTTGGCGGGGATTGGTATTTTGTGGCATAAGCGGTGAATTAAAGCCAGATAAGAGCTGCCGCTCCTGTTTGTCGTCTGTCAATTGAATACATCAAACAGGCGGCTTTACTGACATTGCTATTTTACTTCCAACCGATTATTTACCGAGTGCACACCAGAGGTTGCTGCCGTCACCCGTTCAGCTTGGTCTTTCTGAGCTTGGCTATTTACATTGCCGGAAATGGTGACATCGCCCTTGCGGGTTTCTATCTGAATATCTAAATTTTGTAGCTGCTGATCAGCGATCAACGCAGTATTAACTGCTGTGGCAATTTTAATATCATCACCAGTACCATCCTCGGTTGTTACAGTTAAGTCTGGTGTACCTGTTTGAGTATTCACATTGCCACTATCACAACCGTTAAGCAGCAAACTACCAACGAGTACAACACCAGCGGTAACGAACGTAAGTTTCATGGTTTGCATTATAAGCTCCTTCACACTGCAAAAAGTGCAGGGTAATAACCATAATGCAATAACACCAGTTTGAGCTCTGTGCGCTGGCAGACATACAAATCGATCTAGGGCGAGATCACCTTGTTAGACTCTTGATTAAGCGTCAGGTGTGAAGCCCCACGACTTTGATTCACCTCGGCCATTAGGCCGCAAAGCCAAAATCTACACAATATCCCAAAGATAACCCACTAATTGCTAGCACACAGATTTTGCTGAATCTTCCAACGGCGCTGCATCACAGGAATTGAAAAACCATAACAAAACACCACGATTAGAGGCTGAATTTGAAAGCTCAGCTCGGGCCAGAGCATGAAAGCTGCCACACAGGCTAAAGTGCGCACTATCGCATGCACTATGGCCACCTTTTGCGCAGCTAAAACACCGTGGACTAACCACATTAAACCTGTTTGCACCGCAAGGGCGAAAGGCAAAGTTAGATAATTTTCCATAAAAAAGGGAATACTGATGCTAAAGGTTAAAAAGCTCATCCCCATCGCAGCGAGAAACATAGTCTCAAACCAATTACGCTCAGCGCTTTTCTTAAACGAGATATTCTCGCCTGTCAGCCGCGAAATACCCATGGCAAGGTAGATAATAGAACCAGTACCGATAAAGACCGCCATCACCAACTGCGAAGGAGGTAATACAAAGCTCAATACAAACAGTAGGCTCCACACAATCATGCCAGATAAGGGCATAGCTAAAGCACGTTGTTGACGGTATTCGATTAATTGTTGGTCCAGTGATTTATGTTGCATGATTAAGCCTCCTTGTTTAGATGACTTAAGTATCTGCGTAAAATGTCCATCACGGCAGTGTGAGTTGTCAGCAATCTAGGATGACAAATGTCACTTCCTTCATCAAAGCCCTAAAATGCCAAGAAAAATGATCATCCATGGCTGAATTTGCTTAGTATTAGGTTGAAAAAAGCGACGATCAGACATATCAAAGGCAGTGCAAATTAAACGATGTGGCGCTACTAACACCTAACATAGGGTTTAAATAACCACAGAGGTTACAAAAAAAACACAATAACAGCATATAACTCACGCCCTTGTGATTGGGTAATAGCGCGCATAAAGTGCATTATGTTACTGTTTTAGTCATTAGTGACTCGATTTTTTACCGCATTTTAGATAAAGGGTTTAATGGATTATGGAACAAATATTTGAAAAATTAATGTATGCATCGCGCTGGATTATGGCGCCAATTTATTTGGGACTCAGCTTTGTTTTATTGGGCTTAGGCATTAAATTCTTCCAAGAGATCTTCCATATTCTGCCGATCATTTTTGAGATGACTGAAGTGGATTTAGTGCTGGTGACCCTGTCCTTGATTGATATCACCCTCGTGGGCGGCCTGATTGTGATGGTGATGTTTTCTGGCTATGAGAATTTCGTCTCGCAGCTGGATGTGGGCGAAGACAGTGAGAAGCTAAGTTGGCTGGGTAAATTAGATTCTGGCTCACTGAAAAACAAAGTGGCGGCGTCGATTGTGGCGATTTCGTCTATTCACCTACTGAAAATCTTTATGGATGTGAAGAATATCGATAACGACAAAATCATGTGGTATCTGTTAATACACATCACCTTTGTATTATCAGCCTTTGCCATGGGCTATCTAGATAAAATTACTCGCACTAAGTAATGGGCTAACATAGTTGATGCCAACCTATCAACGCATCAATACCAGCATAGAGAATATTAAACAAAAGCCACTGTTTTCAGTGGCTTTTGTTTTTATAAAATACGACTTAATGGCACATTAACTCTTCGCCGACTCAAGCTGATGCACTTTCTCGGTTTGATCCACTATGGTCAACACCGCAGTATCACCAACCACGTTACAGGACGTCAGCACCATATCAATAATACGATCCAGCGCTGCCACAATCGCAAAGGCTTCAATCGGTAATCCCATTTGATGGATTAACACACCTATCATCACCATGCCGCCACCGGGAACACCGCCCGCACCGACAGATAATAGGAAGACACTAAATAACAGCGAAGGCAATTGCTCAGAGGTAATGGGCATGCCAAAAGCATTGGCAACAAAGAAAATCGCAATAGTGATATAAATCGCCACACCGCCCATGTTCATGGTTGCACCCAGCGGTACACCAAAACCAGCAACAGCACGGTTCACGCCTAACTTGTCAGTTAAAGTACGCATGGTCACGGGAATAGTCGCATTTGAGCTTGCGGTCGAGAGTGAAAACAGCACTTGCTCTTGGGTCTTCTCGCGGAAGGTTTTGGCTGAAATTGGGGTAAATATCCCCACTGCCATAGGATAAACCACAAAAATCCACAGTAGCAGCAGCGCGAGGATCAGCACCATATACTCAACCACACTCATAAACACACCTGCATCTAAGGTCGCGCCGAGTTTAAACATCAAGGCAAATACACCATAGGGCGCAAGACTCATCACCACAGAAATCAGTTTCATCATGATTTTATTGGCGGTTTGAAAACCTTGGACAGCACCCGCAACATGCTCACCAAGGGACTTAATCACACCGCCAAGCAACAAGGCCATAAAGATCACTTGTAGCATATTGCCCGACATAAAAGCCGTCACAGGATTACGTGGGACTATGTCGATCACCAACGCCATCAGGCTTGGCAATTCAGTTGCTGTAATCGCTACGCCATCCGTGCTGCCCATATCTACACCTTTACCGGGTTCGAGTAGCAGCACCACGAATAATGCGGTCGCGATTGCGACAAAGGTATTGATGATATAAAAACCGAAGGTCTTACCGCCCAAGCGGCCAAAACTTTTGAGATCTTGCAGCTCACAGACACCACAAACGATGCTCACAAACACGAGTGGCACAACCAGCATCATGATCATATTGACGAACATAGTACCAACGCCACCGGCAAGCTCGACTAAATTACCCGAGAAAAAACCGATATCGTTTAAGAAGTATTGCACTATTGTGCCGAAAATAAGGCCGGCAAACAGACCAATAAAGATCCGCGTCGAAAGTGATTTCATCATGCTTGTGATTTCCCCAGAAAGGTCATTTATTTGTTATTCATCTTCCATGATGAGCACAATTGCCAATCCATTTTTGGCTCAGGCGGGGATAGTGAAACATGCTAGCCGTTAATTCAATGAATAAATTTCATTTTTTCATCTTGAATTAAGTTAACACTATCACAGAAAAACAGTAATAAACTGATTTTAAAACATAAAAAATTTACCAGCACAATATTTGAGCACTAACGAAATATATTTAAACCAGTATAAAAAACAAAATAAACACCAAATAACATCAAATTAAACATATAAGAAACAAAAGCCAAATAAAACTCAGACTTAATAACTGAATTTAAATTTATAACAGGATTTAAAACCAGTTAATTACAGTAAAGCAGAGAGATGAAATGGATGACAACTAAATATATGGCACTAACACTAGTTCAAGTCCGTGAGCCAGCAGGTGTTGCTGTTTGATACTAATACGGTGTTGATTTAACCAAACGGCTAATTTTTGCCAATGCTTTAACTCGGCATTTTGCAAATACTTAGCCTGTTTCGCTTGCTTGTCGAAATCATCAGTAGAATTAATTTGTGCTCTCGCCAATAACTCAGCAGGTGCTGTCAGCACAAGTTGTGGCACAAGGCAGTGGGTCACGCCCGTTAAGGTATGGGCGATTTGTAGTCCTGCGGGATCTAAGTCGGTAAAGGCAATGATCGGCAATTTATCTGCCATCGCTTGCAAAAAATGCCGCACGCCAATCGGGGAATGATGACCGCTACCACGGTAGATAACCATCACATGAGTTAAATCCTGTGGCAAACGCGCTTGATGGATAACATCAAATACATCTAAGTTTTCAACCACTAGGATGGCTGCGACATTGAGTTCATGGCAATGCTTTTGTGCTTCATCCAATGGAATTCGCAGTGATGTGCGAGTTGAAATCCCAGTTGGTGAAGATTCGAAACCTAGATATTTCATCAAAACGTATTCGGCTTCGGGGCGGATCTTAGCGAGCTTTTCATCGTGACTTTTGGCGGACATCGCCATGCGATCGACATTGAAATCAAGCTGCCTTAAATCAAGCCCCATTAACGCCAACACGCTTTGCCTTAGCAGTTCAAAATCTTTGGGCGCAAAACACAGATACTTTTCGGATCCGTCTAACTCACCCACTTCTAACTCGCGATGAATCGCGCGCCAGTTAGCCGTGAGCTTAACCTTGGGAGAACGCTTAATAAAAGCGTTCTCCAACAGTTGTAATTGTTGCTGGCCTAGGCGAGCCATAACTCAACATCGCGAATAATAAAGTTGCCGCTATAGATGGGATGCGGTTCGCCCAAGGGCTCAAGCTCAAAATACGCTTTGTGTTCATCGGGCAGACCTTCGTAGCCACCAATCACTTGATAAATCCAGCTTTCGGCGTCCCAAGGCAGCGCTTTATCCGCCAGATATTCCAGCGCCGATTGGCGCAGGCCAGACTCAATCACATCGACGAAATACTCATCCACCGCTTGTTTGAGTGGATTATCCGGCACATCAAAGTCTTCACTTTGGGTGATAGAAACGGACACATCATGCTCACGCACCGCCGCAATCACGGGATGACGGCTGATAGCTTTAATGTGCGCGACTATGCCCATCAACTCCAGTTCTTGGCTGGCGTTGTGCACATCTACCGATGCAGGGGCGAGCAAGATTTCGGCGCGATTGAATAGACTCGGGATTTCCTTGTGGGACACATGGTCTGCAGGACGATAATCCGGATGCAAGTCAGTGTAGAGTAACCAGCCCTTAAGCAAACGGGTACGCCCACGGATTTGTCTGAAGCGTCCTAAGAGTTCGAGTAAACGCCCCTGCACTACGCTCAGTTCCTGGGCGCAGTCGCTCATAGTTTCCTGCAAAGTCGTCACTAAGAGCTTGCGCAGTTCACGGATATCGCCAGCAATTTCGCCTAGCTCACTAAACTGGAACATCTCTAAGCCATTAAGTAATTCAGACACTTGGCTTTGGGCTAATTCGTTTTCGCGGATCTTAGCGTTGATCGTACCGACGTAACCGAACTCGTTGTTGATCCGGCCCCAGAGCACACGGATCGAATAACGCAGACTGTCGGCGAAACTATAAACATGCTCGCTCAAATCAGACAAGTAGGCCTCGGCCGCGCTGTAGTCTGAGCTATGACGCGCCTCTTTATAATGGTCGGCCAAGGTTTTAATGGTCGCTAAGGCCGAACCGACATTAGAGTCGATTTGGCGATTGCGCTCGTCACTTAAGCCTTCTTCAAGCAAGGCTCGCACAGAACGCTTAAGCCGCAGCTCTTGATCTGGCTCTGGCCGCCATAAAATCCCTGCCTGTTTAAGCTTTTCGACCACGCTTGGATCGTGCGCATCCTCGTTAAGAGAGCCCGCTAAATAGGCGTCCATAATGATGTCAGCATGGCGACCTAACTGCTTGAGCAGCTTAACCCCCGCCTGATGTAAGTTACTGCTCATCACGGCCTCCTTGGTCGCAGCTTTTACCTAGGTTTAATCGTGCCAACATTAGATTAAGTCCCGCTGAGTCGCCGTTTCTGCCTGCGCTTCTAGGCTTAAACCTTCGGTTTCATCGATAAAACGAATGACTTCATACAGGTAATCCAGCTTGCCCGTGGCGATATAGATTTGCTTCTCCGCATTGGGTCGTACTAAATAGCCGAGTTCGACTAAGCGTTTGAAGACTAATTTGATTTGCGCATCGCTGTTGGTACTGGTCGAGCCAAATAGACGATATTGGCTGAGTTTGGCTAACTGCTCACGGAACGCCGGCGTGTCTTCGATACGGCTTTGCAGCTCGGTTAAACGCACGGGCGCACCTTCGCTCAGCGGCGCATCTTGGCCACTGGCTTCTTGCACTAATACCAACCATTCCACCAGCGGGATCAATGCCTGACAGATATCTTTAAACTGCGATGAAATCACTTTGCGTTCGGCATCGCCGAGCTGCAAATAACCGCAGAAGAACACATCACCTTCGGCGGCAGACGCCACGGTACGGTTGATCTGGTTTAAGTAGGCTTCAACCCGCTCGCGGGTGCTGCTATTTTTAAGGGCGCGCCAGCCTTCTTCATTGGTGGTGCGGCAAATAAACTCGCCCTTGAGTAACAGCTCAATCAAAGCGCCAGTGCCAACTAATACGGTTTGGGTTGCATCACTCATTAGATGGCCTCCTTCGACAAACGCTTGTTCAACATGTCGGCAATTGCGCTTTTCACGTTAGCCTTAGGTTTTACCAGCTGCAACATCTTGGTTTGTTTTAATTCAAGCATGATTAGATGGCCTCCTTCGACAAACGCTTGTTCAACATGTCTGCTATTGGGTTGACCTTAGGCTTCACCACCTGCAACTTCTTAGTTTGTTTGTTGATAATGTAACGATTAGCGAACAAGTTCAGCACCTCAGACTCAGGGTTCGGGAAGGCGCCCAGCACACAAATATTGTTATTTTCGCAGGCATCGAAAATCTTCTTCACGTTGGTATGGTGCAAAGTGCCCAACTCATCAATTGGCCAGTGAATGGTCACATCGGCGCGGCCACGCAGCAAGCGCGTGAATGCCAACAAGAACTTACACAAAATCAGATACGCCATACCGTGGCTTGAGGATTCGTTAAGCTGTCTGTCGGTGCGGATGATCAAATCGCTGTTACCTTCTTTGAGGCGCAGCTCGATTTCCAGTAACTTAGAGATTCCCCCCGTTAATGCGGCGCGACCGATAATGTCTAAGGCGCGGCGCATACTGTTGGTATAATCCTCATCGGGCAAGCCATTAAAGCCATCGGCTTTCCAATGCTTAAAGGCTTTGACGAACTGCTCAAGCTCAGGCCAGAACTCTAACTCACTGATACGCGAACGAATACGTACAGCCGATTCAGACACACCATCGAGGAATAACTCTTCGCCCACTTCGCGGGTAATACGCGCACTTTGGGAGGCAATGCGGCGGTCGATATCGGCTAACACATCGTAGAAGGCAGTTAAGTCGACACCAAAAATCCGTCCTTGCTCACGCAGCGCAGTAATCGATTGCGGCACGATCACGTTCAGCAATTGCTCAAGCTGTGGCACTAACTTACGGTAATCCAGCAGACGAATGCCTTTGTCGTTGATAAAGCTCGATTCTTCTCGGGCACGCTCCCAGGTTTCGGCAAGGCCCGAACCTGACTTGCTGGCGATCACTGAGTCAAAATGCTCCACATATTGCTTCACTGACCCCATCAGGTAATCGCGTTTCAGCAGCAAGTCTTCACCTTGGCGCAGACGCTCGCCTAGGCTGCCTTGGGCTTCTTCGTTATTGGTCGGTAACTTAAGCTCGGCCAATTTGCGCATCACGGCACGTAATTTAGTTAAGTTTTCAGAAGCTTCAACCTGCGCCGCATCGGACGCTTTACGCTCGGTTTCGAGTTGTTGACGGCGGGCCTTAACATCCTGAGTTTTCGCCTTAAGCTGTTGATCGATTTCCGATACCGCGCGCTTCACATCGCTAAGCTGAGTTTGCAGTTTAGGTTTGCGCGCAAGCCAAGTGTGTTGATACCAATCGTCGAAGCGCAGTACGTCGCTGCGACGCTGCTCGGCGCGGCTGATTTTGGTTTCTAAATCACGAATTTGTTGCTTGAGTTTGAGGATATTATCCTCATCCACACCACGGGATTTAAGCTCGTTTTTGTACCAAGTCTCGCAGGCTTTCTGCTCGATTTTGGCGCTTTCGCGGCGTCCTTCAATAGTCGCTTTAATTTGGCCGAGTTGGTTGTCGAGCGCGCCGATGACTTCCTGCCAATAGGCATTCTTTTCCATGCGCGCTTCGAGCGCTTGCTCTTTTTGATCTTCGAGCCAGAGTTCGTGCTGATGTTTAAGTTGTTTTAGCTCACCATCGAGTTGAGTCAGTCTTTGTCCCGCATGGGCTTTGCGCTCGCTCAATGCTTTGTTGATTTTCTCTTGCTCGCTGCGCTTTTCATCAAATAGGCGACGCAGATCGTCACGGCTATTTTTGTACGCCGTGCGGGCAAAGGTCAGTTCACGGCTGAGATTATCCAACTCGCCATTAATGGCCACCAGCTGAGATTCGGCCTCGGCCTGCATTTCTTGGGCACTAGTGTGGGCTTCTTCGGCTTTGCTTAACCGAATACGCAGCTCTTGTTCGGAGGCGGCATATTCAGGCACATCGATCGCTTTAAGATCTAAATGCACGCCAAAGAAAGCTTCGCTCGATTCAGTCACTAAGCTTGGATGTAAATCAGTGCGATGCAGTAGTTCAGGCGCGATCACTTTCCCTAAACTTTGCTCCCAGCCTTGGGATTCTTTACGCAGAAACTCCAATAGGGTGTGGGATTGCGGGAACAGCATGTGGTGCAGTTCATCCAGCGCAGTTTGACGCTCATTCACCCTTAAGGTGGCGATACGCAAGGCTTCGTTGGCTTGGTCACGTTTGGCTCTGAGCTTGCGCTCATCACTGCTTAAGCGCTCAACCTTGGCATTGCAGCTTTCTTGTTCTTCGTCGGCGCAGTGAATACGCTCATCGAAAATTGCGAGACTCAGCTTTTCTTCTTCAGTGTAAGTCACGCCATCGACACGTAATTTAAGCTCGGCGGCAGTGAGTTTGAATTGGTATTCCTGCTCGCTAAAGCTAGCCTTGCCCGCATCCATTTGGTTGCGCCATTGCAGCTCTAGGGCGTCAATATCGGTGCGCGCCACTTCACGTTGTTTATCGCGGGCTTCACGCTGCTTGTCTTGGTCGGCATGCAAACCTTCAAGCTCGCGGTTTAACTGCTCGCCAATCTTACTGCGACGGGCATTGTACGCCGCCTCAATGTCTTGGTGCTTCTCGGTTTGCAGCTTATGGCGTTCACTTAGGTTTTCAACATCGGTGCGCCAGTTCGGCAGCATCTCAAGATCGGCCTTGGCTTGCTCTATGTTGGCATCTAAAAAGGCAGCATGCTGATCTTCAATGGCATCGAGCTCATACTCGCACTTTGCCACATCGCCCTTAGCTGCCGATAAATCGAGATTGAGCTCATCGCGCTGCTCTTTCCATTCATCATCAAGCAATCTGAGTTTTAAATTCAGCTCTTTAGATAAGGTTTGCTGAATATCTTGGCGATCGGCTTCTAAGGTTTCATCGTTGCGATAACCGCGGGACAGACTCGATAAACGCAGTTCGGCGCTGAGCAGTTGGTTAAATTCTTGCTCGAGTTTTTCAAACTCAGGACGAATGACTTCAAAGCCTTGGATAAGTTGGCTCTCACGGATCCACGCCTCAACGCGCTGTGGGTTTAAGCGTGAGCTGGGCGGATTAACCCCGTCCTCCTCTAAAATGGCGGCGATCATGGATTTGACCGTCTCCATCTTGCCTTCTTTGGAGTGCACCGCTTTAGCGAGTTTTTCGATGTGGCGCAGGGAATGCTCACCCTCACACAGAGCAAATTGGCGTGCATAACCGCGTAGTTCGCTGCGGTTGCTGCCCGTGCTTAATAGGGTGCGATCGTTTTGAATAATGGCGCGATATTCACGGGTATTAAGCAAATTAGTGGTCGCGATGCCGGCACGTTTTAAATCACGGCCTAATTCCGCCATGGTGTGGCACAGAATAGTGTCGCCATTTTGCGATTTAATATAATCGCTTAGCTCAAAACCTTTAGCGATAAAGCGATAGTTAACGCCCTTACCATCGCCCGCCGAGGCCAACACGGCTTGATACAGTAAGCCATCGGCCTTTTGATATTCGTAAATGATGTAGCTTGAATCGTGTGGCAAATACCAACGCTCGAAACTGTCGCGGGTCGAAGGCACCACGCGGCTTGGGTATTCACCATAAAAAACAGGGACTAGACGTTGTAATGTCGTTTTACCCGAGGCGTTAGTACCACAAATGTTGGTATGACCATTGAGGGCGAGTTCCACCACGCCCGGAAGGTGCGTATCAATCAGCACAATACGAATCAAGCTTGCCATTTCATTCCTTATGCAAACAGGAGAGTCTTATCTAAGCTGCAGAAGCTTCTACACAAATAAGAGAAAACAATCCAAGAGGGCCACTGACATTAAAATCGTCACTGTAAATAAACACTTTAAAAAAGTGACTAAAAAGTGATGTTAAAAATCGTGGCCTAAAAATAGTGCCCCTAAAATAAGGCAATCACAGTGTATTGGCAATTAAGCGGCGATGCACTAATGCCTTGGCTCACATCTCAGCCCATTGCTCAGCAAAAACATAACCCTATAGCTAGGCTCAAATCAAACGGCCAATGATACGACAACTTAGCCAAAATAGGCGGCTAACAAAGCGGCAATTAGCGCGATAAAAGGTAAATTCCAGCGGATTTATTCAAGACGCAGGCGTTCGGCAATCCGACTGTAGATCAGCATCATTTCCGCCAGCGATCCCACTTGCATGCCTTTCATCAAATTGGCTCGGTGGATCTCGACCGTGCGCATGGCAATACAGAGGCTATCGGCGATCTCTTGGTTCTTCAGGCCTTGGGCAATCAGGTTGAGTATTTCCCGCTCCCTTGGCGTGAGCGCTTGATAAGTCTCAAAATACTGATTGTCTTGATGATGCGCCTTGGTATGTTCCAGCGCTTTGACGACCGCCTCGGCTAACTTAGCGCCATCGGCGGGCTTTTGGAAAAAATCCACCGCACCTAATTTAAGCGCATCTACCGCCATTGGCACATCGCCATGGCCAGTGAGATAAATCACCGCTAGCGGACTATTTTTTGCCACTAATTCAAGGTGCAACTGCTGACCACTCAAACCCGGCATTCGCACATCGACCAGCGCACAACCCGGTAGTGTTAAGTCTACGGCGGTAAAAAAGGCTTCGGCGCTATCAAAGTCGGTGATCTTAAGGCCATAACTTTCAAGCATAAAACGCAAAGAACGACGCACTGAGTCATCGTCATCGATTAAATACACAGGTAAGGCAAGACTCATTATTGTGCTCCATTGGGCTCAGGTTTATGCGGTATAGCCACCTGCGCTTGGCAACCGCCACCCATAGCGCTTTCTAGGCTAAACGTCCCACCATGGCTCTCGGCAATATCACGGCAAATCACTAAGCCTAAACCTAACCCCTCTGATTTAGTGGAATAAAATGCTTGCATCAGCAGACTGGTCTCTTCGGTTAACCCTGTGCCATTATCTGTGACTGTCAGCAAGAGCGTGCATTCTTGATAGCGAAGATCGATATCGATCGTGGGTGTGTATGGCTTTTGCGTGATGCTCTGTTCGGTGCCACTGGATTCAAGCTCTAACCGCTGAACGCAGGCGTCAAAGGCGTTTTTCAGCAAGTTAAGCAACAACTGCTGCATACCAACTTCATCGAGGGACTGTAAATAAGGTTCACCATTCACATTGACGGCAAGGTTTATCTGATGTTGTTCAAACTCATAGGCAAGCAGCGGCACAGTATCATTGACCAACTCATGCAAATACAAAGGCTGTTTCGACACAGGTCGCTTCTTCAATAAATTACGTAAGCGACTGATAATATTGTCGGCGCGCGTGACTTCCTGCTGGATCAGCGCCAATACAGATTGCAACTCCTCAGGGCTCATCCCCCGCTGTAATCGCACTTCGGCGCCATGACAATAATGGCCAATCGCCGCCAAAGGTTGATTGAGTTCATGGGAGAGACTCGCGCCAAGCTCGCCCGCGATTGCAATACGCTGGGCATGTTCCAGTAACGCGCGGTTTTCATTGAGCTGACGCTGAGTGTTAATCAACTCACGGCCGCGGCGACTAAAGCGGTATTCAAGCCAAAAATGATACACATTGAGTAAAACCAAAATCCCCAAAACAAGCCAAGCCCATTGTTGATGTAGCTTGATCCACTGCCACGCCCTTTGCCACCATGGTGCCTGCAAAGGATGCATATCGAGATCTTTAAGCAGTTGATCGATCGCAAGCTGACTCACGGCCGTGGTCCAGCCCGCAGAATCGGCAGACTTAGCGGCGAAATGATCTTCAGGCAGCGCCAGCAAAGCTTGAGTCACACTTTTAGCCAGAGACTGGGAGGCGCGATTGGTCTTTGCCATAGACCAGTTGGGATAAAGGTGGGTCGAGACTTGGCAATTAAATCCCGCAGGCGCTTGATTATCGATCACTCGATAATGGGCGATGTTAATAAGACCTTCCGTTTGCATCTGCTCAAGCTGACACACAGGCACGACCGCAGCATCTAACTGTTGATGTCGCTCTGTGGAAGTTTTTTTGTTATCTAACTGATAAATCAAGTTGTCTAGCGGAAACCCCAGCGGAATAATCTCACCCACAAAGCGAGGCAAATCTATGCCCTTTAGCTGCGCTTCGTACACTAAGGTCAAGTAACCACCAAAGGCATTTTTCGATACGATCCCGAGTCGACGCCCCTTAAGATCACTTAAGGTGTGATAGGGTGAATCGGCGCGCACCACCAGCGCCGAACCCACTTGCATTGCCGCGCCATTATTTAACGGACTACGCAGGGTCGCCAACCAAGTGAGGGAATATTGCCGCGCCAGCAACACGGATTGCCCTGGGTTGGTGATCACAAAATCGAGCCCTTGGGTTTCAACGCCCTTAGCTAGCTCATCGAGGGTGAGAGGATGTAACCTAAAGTAACTGTTGGGAATTTGGGTTTCGAGCCACCCCATCAAAGGTTGCCAGCGGTTGATGGTTGCCTTATAACCGCGGATGGCTAACACGCCAACATCGACCACTTGATAACTGGGCTCTTCGATAGCAACTTGAGCAACAACCTCAGGGTCAGTTAAGCCCGAATGTACGCTTTGATTCAGTGGCTCCGCAGCAAACACCTTAACTGAAGCCAGCAAGCATAGGAATAACACTGCGTTCCTTGGCTTTTTTCTCGGTATTGCCACGGAATGTGGAGTGCTTAGAATCGATAACGGCCACTTGACCGATACAGCGAAGCGAAACACCGTTTTCATCATCCTCAATAACATGAAGTGCAATCCTTTATCCCCATTCACTCAAACTAAAATCAAGTCCAACTCAAGCTAAGAAAAGGCCAAACTCAAGTAACAAAAAATAAAACCCTAGCATTTTGAAGGCTATTCTAACGGATATTTGTTGCGCTAGATCAAGTCCACACCCGATATGTGGAAAACCACTATAGTTATGCCGCCTCCCCTTTTACAGAATGCCTGTAAACCTCGCCATAAACCTTAACTCTAGGTCTATGAGCCAGTTTATTCACCATCTGCAAGTAGTGAAGGAAATCTGTATGGACAAGAGTAAACGCCAGTTTCTCGGCAAAATGGCCAGCGTCAGTGTTGGCGCCGCACTCATCCCTGTCGTGCAAGTGTATGCACAGGATGATAAGCGCAGCCCTCAAATGCACAGTGCCAGCGAAGGCCAAGTGGGTAAACGTTACGGTATGGTAATTGACTTGCGCCGCTGTGTGGGCTGCCAAGCCTGTACCGTCGCTTGCACTATCGAGAATCAACCACCCCTCGGGCAATTTCGCACCACAGTGCAGCAGTATGAAGTCTCGCAGCAGGAAGATACCACTCCGCCTGCGTTTTTAATGCTACCAAGACTTTGTAATCACTGCGAAAACCCGCCCTGCATCCCAGTTTGTCCTACGGGCGCGACCTTCCAGCGCAAGGACGGCATAGTGGTCGTCAACAATGAATGGTGTGTTGGTTGTGGCTATTGCGTGCAAGCCTGCCCCTATGATGCGCGCTTTATCAACCACGACACCAATACCGCCGACAAATGTACCTTCTGCGCCCACAGGTTAGATGCAGGGTTACTGCCCGCCTGTGTCGAAACCTGCGTAGGAGAAGCCCGTGTGATTGGCGATCTAAATAATCCCAACAGCCAGATAAGCCAACTGCTCGCCACCAACAAAACCGATATCAAGGTGCTCAAACCGACGGCCAACACTGCGCCACGGGTGTTCTACATCGGCATGAGCAGCGCTTTTGAGGACAAGATTAGCGGCCAAGCCCCCGTTAGAACCTTACTTACCGATACTGGCGAGGAGATCCACCATGGTCATTAAAGAAATCTTTACCCCAGATATCGCTATTACTTGGCTACCTTGGGCAGTGCAATACTTTTTTATGATGGGGCTCGCCTACGCCAGCGTATGGGTAGCGACAATACACTTGTTTAGCCAACCCAAACCCGATGACAGATTGCTGAAGCTCTGCGCCTGTTTAATGTTAACCGCGGGCATAGTCGCTCCTATCGCCTTACTCGCCGATTTACACCAACCGCTGCGGGCTTGGCATTTTTATGCGCAAGTTCGCCCTGATTCTTGGATGTGGTATGGCGCCTTTTTACTGCCCGTATTCTCGGGCACCAGCGCAGTGTTTGCTTGGCTGCTACTGCGTCAATATCTGCCTAAGCGCACCACGAATCAAGACTCCGATTGGGTGAATAAAATAGGCCAATTATTGAGATTCGGTGATTGGAACAGTGACAAATTCATCAAGCCGATCGCACTGATCACGGCCCTGAGTGCCTGCAGTATTGCCCTCTACACTGGCATGGAAACCATGGCCATTAAGGCGCGGCCACTGTGGCATACCTATTGGCTGCCACCTTTGATGGCAATGAGTGCCCTGCTCGCCGCCTGCGGCACTTTGGTGGTACTGAATCGACTATTAAAGGGCTACCAACAGCGCACCCAAGACAGCCTATTACTCTGGGTAAGAGCAAGTTTTGGTCTATTCGCCCTATGCCTTATCGGCTGGGCGTTATTCGATAAGGGCTCGGCCCCTGAAGCCGCATTATTGCTTGAAACCAGCCCAAGCTGGCAACTTGCTGCAATCTGGGTACTGGTCACACTCGCCGTGCTGGCACTGATGCTCGCCATTCGTCACTTACCCAATGTGGCAATGCTCGTCGTCAGCCTCACAGCTATTCATCTCGCGTGGGGGTTTCGCTGGATAGTGCTAATTCAAGCGCAAACCGATCCTAAATACGGCGCAGGGACTTATCTCTATCAACTGCCTTGGGGACCCGAAGGGCTATTAGGCATAGCTGGGACCTTCGGCCTCTGGTTAGCATTAATGGCGCTGGTCTCCGAACTTATTCGCCACACGCCTGCGGCAAAACTTGCTCGCTGAGCACCCAATTAGTTTACAGAATTAAGGAGTCCATCATGGATAAGAGTAAACGTCGTTTTATCAAAGGGGCCGCTGTAACGGGTGGTGTGGGATTATTTGCCGCGGGTTATAGCCATACATTAGCGCAAATAGGTAAAGGTGTCGTCAATGGTACCTCAGGAAAACCAACCCAAGATCCGCTGCATGGCAATTCCTTAGCACCTGAATACAAAGTCGATTTACAGTCAGGCCAGTTAATCAGCAATGACGATCAACGCATAGCCAATACTATGTGCTTAGGTTGCTGGACCAAATGCGGCGTGCGCGCTCGTATCGATCAAAAAACCGATAAAATCATCCGTATCAGCGGTAATCCTTATCACCCGCTGTCATCGCGGGAACATATCGATTTCGATACACCGATCAAAACCGCCTTTGTTGGGCTTAGCGCCTTTCAAGAACAGGGTCTACAAGGACGTTCCACCGCCTGCGCCCGCGGTAATGCCATGCTAGAACAATTAGATAGCCCACATCGCGTCACCCAATGTCTTAAACGCGTGGGTAAGCGCGGCAGCGGCCAATGGCAGAGCATTAGCTTTGAGCAATTGCTGAATGAAGTCGTCGAAGGTGGTGATTTATTTGGTGAGGGCCAAGTCGAAGGCTTAAGAGCGATTCGTGATATCGCCACGCCGCTCGACGCCAATAATCCAGAATACGGCCCTAAAGCTAATCAGTTACTGGTCTCAAACGCATCAGATGAAGGCCGCGATGCCATTATCAAACGCTTCACCTTCAACAGCTTTGGCACGCGCAACTTTGCCAACCACGGCGCTTACTGTGGATTTACCTACCGTGCTGGAGCGGGCGCTTTATTGGATGATTTGAAAAAATACGCCCACTTGAAACCCGATTGGGACCATAGCGAATTTTTACTCTTTATCGGCACTTCACCGCAGCAATCGGGCAATCCCTTTAAACGCCAAGCAAGACAATTGGCTAACGCGCGTGTGAATAACACCAATTTCAGTTATGTGGTGGTGTCGCCCATGCTACCCAATACCTCGAATCAACCTTGCGCGGGTAACAATACTTGGCTGCCGATCCGCCCCGCCACCGACTCGGCACTCGCCATGGGCATGTTGCGCTGGATTATTGATAACCAGCGCTATGCCGCCGATTTTTTGAGTGCGCCCAATGTCGATGCCGCAAAAGCATCAGGTTACCGTGGTTTTAGTAACGCAGGCTTCTTGATCGTCAGCGAACCTACCCATTCAAGATATGGCCAATATCTCTTTGCCAGCGATCTTGGCTTACCTTTCGACGGCAAAGCCTACGGCGAGCAAGACTCGCAGTTGGTTGTCGATGCCGCGAGTGGCAAGATAGTTTTGGCGAGCCAAAGCCTGAAAGCCAAGCTCGACGTGGACCAAAACGTCGACACACCTAAGGGGGTGATTGCGGTTAAATCTAGCTTCCAACTGTTAAGTGAAGCGGCGCAGAGCTTCGAGATGGCACACTATGCCAAGGAGTGCGATATCAGCGAGGCGCAAATTATCGCCCTCGCGGATAAATTTACCAGCCATGGCACTAAGGCCGCAGTGATCTCCCACGGCGGCACAATGAGCGCCAATGGTTTTTATAGCGCGTGGGCAATCATGATGCTCAACGCCATGATAGGTAACATCAATTTAAAAGGTGGCGCATTAGCTTCCGGCGGTTCCTTTCCCGCCTTTGGTAAAGGCCCAAGGTATAATCTGCAAGAGTTTGACGGCATGGTCGAGCCTAAGGGCGTATTCCTATCGCGATCTAAATTCCCCTACGAGAAAACCTCAGAGTATCGCCGTAAAGTCGAAGCGGGCGAATCGCCTTATCCTGCAAAGGAGCCTTGGTTTCCGATTTCATCGCCCTTGCTTGGCGAACATTTAACGGCGGCGGTGCACGGTTATCCCTATCGACTCAAAGCATGGATTAACCACATGGGCAATCCGATTTATGGTCAAGCGGGCCTAGGTGAAGCCATTGGTGAACAACTGAAAGATCCCAAAGTGCTGCCACTGTTTATCAGTATCGACAGCTTTATTAACGAAACCTCGGCGCTATCGGATTATATCGTGCCCGACACATTAACTTACGAGTCATGGGGTTGGAGCCCTTCGTGGCATGGGACTCTGACGAAGGAAACGACAGGTCGCTGGCCGATTGTCGAACCAAGGGTCACAAAGATGGCCAGTGGTGATGTGGTGTGCATGGAGTCTTTCTTAAGCCAAGTGGCAATAAAACTCGCACTACCCGGCTTTGGCGAAAATGCCGTTAAGGCCGCCGATGGCAGCTTACATCCGTTAACGCGCGCAGCGGATTACTCACTTTACGGCGCCGCCAACGTGGCCTATTTGGGTAAAGCCGTCGCCGATATTAACGCTGAGGACATGTATCTTAGCGGTGTGAGTCGTATCCAAAGTGAGCTCAATGCCAGACTCAAGCCAGATGAAGTTAAAAAAGTCAGCTACTTATTTGCCCGCGGTGGCCGCTTTGAAAATATGAGCGGTGCGCGGGATGAAGTGGGTAATCCAACCAAGGTTTGGCCAAAACCTATGATGCTGTGGAATCCCGAAGTGGGTAGCCGGCGTAACAGTCTCACAGGGGAATTTATGAGTGGCTGTCCGCGCTTATATCAACCCGCCTTAGCCAATGGCACACCGCTCGATAAGGCGTTTAATAAATCACAATGGCCTTTGCTGATCAGTAGTTACAAATCCCACACCATGAGCTCTATGAGTATTGGCTCGGATCGTTTGCGCCAAGTGCACCCTAATAATCCGGTGCGGCTGAACGAGAAGACCGCCAGTCGACTTGGGATCAGCACAGGTGACACGGTCAAGATCAGCACGCCCAACGGCAGCGTGATTGCCTTAGTGGAATGTGTTGCCGGAGTGCACCCTGACTGCATCGCTATCGAACACGGTTATGGCCATAAGGAACTCGGCGCGCGGGACGTAGTGATCGACAACCTTAAAATCGCCGCCAATCCGCTGATCCGAGTCGGCATCAATATGAACGACTTGAATCTGTTTGATCCGAGTCGCCACGGCCGCTACCCGCTGGTGGATTGGGCAAGTGGCGCTTCGGCCAGACAAGGGCTGCCAGCTAAGATTGAAAAACTAAGCTAACCGCCGAGCATAGATGACACTTAAGAAGCTGCCCTTTGGCAGCTTTTTCTATGGCCTTAATTCAATCTGATTAAGCCTAATCGCATCATTAATGCTTTCTAGCTATGCCTATTCGCGAATAAACCGAGGAATAGTGATCTTTTTTACTCAATCTAGGTATATAGATCCCGATCACGCGTTTCATAGAAATAAACCACATATTAAAATCACAGCTATATTTATCTGTATATCTAGCTCGAAATATCGAGCTTTCAATAAAGAACTGCAGTTTTTGAGTCAGTTAGACTCATCAGGAGTATCTCAGTGTTCAACTCTTCATTACGTAAAAGCCTAGAAGTGAGCGAAAGTAAACGCCAAGAGGCGGAGTCGATCATCGACTCGATTAAGCACAGTATTGCCACAGTAGAATTTACGCCTGATGGAATTATTCTCGATGCTAATGCGTTGTTTTTAAAAACGGTAGGTTATTCACTTAATGAAGTCGTAGGCCAACATCACAAGCTATTTTGCTCGGCGGCTTATGGTAATTCTGCTACCTACCAGCAATTTTGGAGCAATCTAAAAGCAGGTCATCCACAGGAAGGCAATTTTGCACGAGTGAATAAAAATGGCCAAGAGATCTGGCTTAGAGCCACTTACTTCCCAATCAAACAGGCAGGTAAAGTCGTTAAAATAATGAAAACAGCCGTTGATATCACCCAAGATAAGCATCAACTTGACGACCAAGCGGCCATTTTTAATGCCTTGAATCGCTCGCAAGCCATTATTGAATTCACTACCGATGGCACGATTTTGAAAGCCAATACTAACTTCTTAAAGACAATGGGCTTTAGCAAAGAGCAGATTATTGGTAAACACCATCGTATTTTCTGTTTTGATGAGTTTTATCGACAAAATCCACACTTTTGGGACGATCTAAAGCAAGGTCGATATAGCAGCGGTCTCTTTGAACGTAAAAATGCTTATGGCGATTCGATTTGGTTAGAAGCGGCATACAATCCTATTATGGATGAGCAAGGTAAAGTGGTTAAAGTGATTAAATTTGCGAGCGATATCAGCAAGCGGATCGAGCAAAGCCACGCTGTACGTGAAGCCGCCAATATTGCACTGACCACGTCACAACGTACCGTCGAGCAAGCAGAACAAGGCGTACATTTACTCAATGCGACGGTAAATACCTCTAATGCTATTGCCGAGCAAACCCATAAAGCGACCTTGGCGATAACTCAACTCAATGAACAATCTCAAAGTATTCAAGCCATAGTCGCGACCATTAGTTCGATTGCCGATCAAACTAATTTACTGGCATTAAATGCCGCAATTGAGGCCGCACGAGCGGGGGAACAAGGCCGAGGTTTTGCCGTTGTCGCCGATGAAGTGAGGCAGCTTGCTTCCAGAACCAGTAAATCAACCAGTGAGATTGCCGCCGTCGTCACTAAAAATACACAACTCACCACAAGTGCAACTAGCATGATGAACGAAGTTGAAGGTATTGCACTGGAAGGAAAACAACAGTTAGCGGAGGTAACATTGGTGATGGGAGAAATACGTAGCGGCGCGGAAAACGTCTCAGCAATCGTGTCGCAGCTATCAGTCAATAACAATTAATTGCTAGCATTTAATCGCGCTATCAAGGATTGCATGGCGCTTTATCTAAAAGACAAAACGCCAACCTATTGCTTTTACGTCAATCAATAATCAGTTTTACGACCTTCATAGGTGGCACGCATTTGCTGTACAAGAACCTCATCGTAAGCACGTAATCCACTCATCACTAAGGTTTTTATACCTGTGCCAACTAAAGTGTCGCCACTGTGTAATTCAAAATGCAATGTCACATCGCCACGTTTACCGTCGATTTTTAAATCTTGGCCAACGAGTGATAAGGTCACTTGCACAAAATCGAGAGTGGTTAAGTCAAACGACATACTTTCGTAAATCACTAAAGGCCGTTCTGGGTTGATCATCACTTGATGTTGTTTCATCAAAGGGATCAGAATATCGATAAAATTATGCCCAGAGAAAGCAACATATTGACGAATAAAGGATTCGGTCTGCGCATCGCAACAACTCACATCGCCATGACGGCTGACATTAAGATAGGTTTTTTCACGACTATCGCGAATCGAAAAACTCTCGTTCACTTGTTCAGGGAATTGCAGTTCGACGCTATCACCCACCATACCCGCAAAGCTAAACTTCATGCTCTGGCTCAAACCATATTGAGTCAATACTAGGGCAAACAGTAAATCTCCCGGTACGCAAAAGCGTTTTGCCCCCACATCGTGGATAGGATTAAAGTCCTGCGCAATTTTCTTCGCGAAGTCACTGGCTTGTTGTGCTGAAACGGAAATAGCTTGATTTTGCTTAGAAAAATAAGGCGCTAGAAACATATAAACTCTATTTGTAATAACTCAATACAGGGATGGATAACAAAATTATCACGAGTTTACCTTAAATTAGGTATTTAACTCACCCGATGACTTGACCCACGTAAGGCGTACAAAGTAACACCCTGCCCACATTTGTAAAGCCAAACAAATGACAGGGGTATCAGGATCTGTTGACGTTTCAGGTTTATTCTGCAGATATTAGGCGGAATTTTATGCAAGATAGAGCCTTTATGGCGTGATAACGCGACATATAACAGCCGATAATGCCGCAGAAATGTTAGCTAAATAAGGCCATTTTCATCACTCGTGACTCATTTAAAATAACTCAACATCATTTATCGTTTGGCGAGCAATACCTTGTCAGAACAAATAACATCTAAAACGTAAGTATTGCCTAGCCACCGATAAGCCAAGGAATAAATCGTTAGACCTTTTTAAATTCACGCTTTAACTGAAAACCATCGTCAGTGGCTAACTGCTCTAGCACTTCGATACGCTGACGAAGGATGGCTAACTCGGTCTGAAAAGCTTGGTTTTCTGCCACTTGCTCACGCGTCGACACACCTTGTTTGTTGCGAATTTTCATTATAGCGACCACATATCCGCCAACAATTGCAAATATTGGGATAAGTAAAGCGAGGGCACCAGTGTTCATAGTCATTTCCTTTATCTATTGGCGTTATCGTTATCAAGCTCAAAATTTAGATCTGCTTATGACGCTTAATCAATGTCAAAGTCAGAACATGGAAATAAGTATGCGCAAGACAACCACAATCAACCAGTGACAAAAGTCATGAGATTTAGCGAAACAGTGTCATTCTTTATCAAAACTATCCACAACAATAGCGCCCATAGAGGCTGGCATAGTGATCACTATGATCCGTTTTATAGAGGTTAGTGGGTCCTCAAAAAATGGCACTTTATCGAGGCAAAGTAGCACGAGGAAAACCACGAGGGCAGTGAGCAAATACGCCACCACGATACGAAAAATAAACACAGGAACGCGGGAAGCAATATTCTGTTGGAACACGCTGTGATAGGTGAATACCCCAAGAAAGAGCAGCGATAAACTAAAAAGCATACCGATATTCAATAAAGGTAAAGTCTCACCGAGATGCCACGCTTCCTCAGAAAATGCAACGGGGACCGCAAGGGCAAAAGCTCCTACGCAAACTTGACTCGCATCTTCGGTGTTAAAACTAAATTTCATGCTGATCGCTCCCTAATCTTCCAATCTATTTGATTAGTCGAAAATAACGTTCGGTGAAGATGCGCTTATTACTGGGGTATTAAGTGCGATACAGCACTTTAACCACATGCCAGCCAAACTTAGTTTTCACTATATGTGGCACCAGTAATTCACCTGAAAATGCAACCTTATCGAACTGTGGCACCATTTGGCCTTTTTTGAACTCGCCTAAATCGCCACCTTTTTTGGCCGAAGGGCAAGAGGAAAAACGCTTAGCGAGCACAGCAAAATTAGCACCATTATTCAGCTGCTTAACAATATCCTCAGCCTGTTCTTTGTGTTTAACTAAAATATGCACAGCAGCAGCGGTTTTAAACATGTCATTTCTCACTTTGGATTAACGTCCCGTGCAAAGGGAAGATTGGCGCCCCGAGTTTGCCCTCGATCACACCACTTCCATCGGCGCAGGTTATACTGACTAAAAGGTTTTATATCCAACGCATAAGTGCGTTATTGGCCCATTATCGACCCTATTAACCTAGAAAATTTTCTGCCACCACTGCAAAGGGTCGCCGCAGTTATTCACTGGACGATAGGTCGCAGCTAATGCAGGAAGCGCATCGACATTGCTGCAAGTGGATTCCTTAGCAACACCTGTATCTCGGTCAAAAAAGCCCTTCACTACGCCGTTCACAGGGATTGAGCGCAGACTAATAGGTGGACGTTCCTTTAAGAAGGCAAGATACACGGCCATGGCACCACTGCTACCATACAAACTGGTTTTGCCGTTATCGTCACGACCAACCCAAATGGCGGCGACATTACGCTCATCGAAGCCCGCAAACCAAGAGTCGCGGCTGTCGTTACTGGTGCCAGTCTTACCCGCAAGTCCAACGCCAGGGAAGGCATTACCTAAACGCGTTGCCGTTCCCGTATTCACTACTTGCTGCATAGCAAATTGAATTAAGAAATCTGTCTCAGGTGCTATAGCTTGCTCTTTAGGCAATCGCGTCACTGGCAATGGGTTCTTATCAGAATCTAGCACAGCGGTCACTGTGGTTAACTTACGATAAACACCGCTATCAGCTAAGGTTTGGTACACTTGCGCTACCATTAATGGCGAGCCATTGACGGCGCCGAGTAACATGGAGGGATACTCGTTTAACGGCTCCTGCCAACCCGATTTAGCCAATGTTGTTGCGACCGCATCCACACCCACAGCAATCCCAAGGTTTACCGTCGGTACGTTCATCGACTTTTTCAATGCCGTTAACAAAGGCACCTGACCACTGAACTTCTTATCAAAGTTTTGTGGTGACCATGTCTTACCTTGCTCGCTTTTTAAGGTAATAGGCTGATCTTTAAGAGGTGTCGCTAAGGTAAATTGGCTATTAGGTGCCAAAGCCGTAGCATACACAAAAGGCTTAATTAACGAGCCAATAGGACGACGAATTTCAACCGCGCGGTTAAAGCCATCAAATCCTGGGGTTTTATCGCCGACCATAGCCGCAATACCGCCCGTGTATTTGTCGGTCACGACCATACCAATCTGCAATGATTTATTGCTCTTATCTAAACTCTTGAGGGTTTGAGTCACCGCAATTTCGGCGGCTTCTTGGGCCATAGGATCGAGCGTGGTATAGATTTTCACCCCAGATTGCTTTAATAGCGCATCGCCATAACGCTCGTTCACTTCCTGTTTTACCAGAGCGAAGAAGGACGGCAATTTCTGGTGTGCTGGTTTATTGAGATTACGGATCCCTAAGGGTGACTCTACCGCCACCTTGTACTCAGCCGTGGTTAAATCCCCCGCATCCATGAGTAAGCGCAATACTAGATCACGGCGTTCTTGAATACGATCCGGATATTTCCATGGATTGTAGTAAGACGGTCCCTTAATCGCAGCCACTAAGAATGCCTGCTGGGAAATAGTCAACTCACTGATAGGACGGCCGAAATAGAAACGTGAGGCCAAACCCATACCATGGACGGCGCGGGATTTATCCTGCCCCATATACACTTCGTTAAGATACGCTTCGAGGATTTCGTCTTTGCTATAACGAAAATCAATAATGACCGCCATTAAGGCTTCGCGCACCTTACGCAGCAAGGAACGCTCACTCGAAAGGAAAAAGTTTTTCGCTAACTGCTGAGTTAACGTCGAGCCACCTTGCACAGTGCGACCGGCGCTGATGTTCACAAAAGCCGCGCGCGCAATCGCGAAGGGATTCACACCATGGTGTTCATAAAAACTACGATCTTCCACCAGCAGTAACGCCTGCACGATCGACTTTGGCATTTCTTCGGTCGGCACAAACAGCCTGTCTTCACCATCGCCAGTAATAATACGGTCGAGCAATACAGGCTCAAGGTGGAATACGGCGAGTTGACGCTTGTCTGAGACTCGAGTGACCGAACTGATGCCATTGCTGTCGAAGCTGATCATGACTCTTTGTTCGACTTGATCGCCTTCAGGATGCAAAAACGGTCGACGCCACAATTCAATACGAGTGCTCGATGCCGAAAACTCTCCCACTTGGCGTGGGTTAGCGACTTTGCGATAGCCGAGCAACTTAAGCTCAGCCATCATTTGTGGATGGCTGACTGCCGCACCGGGGTACAGCGCCATAGAGCGGCTAAACACCTGCGCGGGCAAATGCCATTTTTGGCCTTCAAATTTTTGCGCAATAATTTGATCAAGATAAATACTGTAAAAAGTCACTACAGCTAATCCAGCCAAGCCTAATTTCCAACTGATAGACCAAATTCGTCGAAATAAACCGCGGCCATGATTAGCCCGACGGGAAGCGGGTGATTTTTTTGTCGTCTTAGTTGTCATATCTACTTCATCATTCATGCATTTAAAGACATCAGCCATAGGCACAAAGCTAACGTGGTGCGAATCAAAGTGTTTCATAACAAAATGTTATAAAACCAGCGGCGTGGTGCTAGGGCTGAGCTAAACCCAAGGTTTTCTTCTTGGTAAATTTTGTCGGCAGTGTATTCACAGGATCGTCTGGCCACAGATGTTTTGGATATCGACCGCGCATTTCCTTCTTAACTTCCACATAAGGTCCCTGCCAAAAGCTGGCTAAATCTGCCGTCAAGGCTAATGGACGCTGGGCCGGAGAGAGTAATTCCATCGTCACCTTTAGTTTGCCCTGCGCCAACATAGGACTCTGCGCCATGCCAAAGGTTTCTTGCAGACGTACACGCAGTAGCGCACGCCCAGACTCGTCGTATGCTATTGGCGCAGAGGTACCAGTCACTAACGGCCAGGAGGTTGGCAATAACTCGTCAAGTCGCTGTTTCTGCTGCCAGCTCAAACAGTTTGCCACAAAACCAAAGCAATCGAGCTTAACTAATTGCGGCAGATTATTCACATTTTCGAGGTAAGGCGCCAGCCAAGTTTCTAGGCTCGCTAATAATGCTTCATCATCAACCTTGGGCCAGTCACTGCCCACGTCAAACTCAGTTGCCAGTTTGAGCCTATATTGAAATTGCTCTAAGTTAGCGTTCCAATTGAGGATTTGTAATCCTTGCTGGCGAATATAGCCCAGTAAGGCCGCAACAATTTGCTTACGTTCAGGCTTAGCAATCGTCTCGGTTTTTACTAAAATTTGTCCGACCTTGTATTGGCGCTGCGCAATCACTCGACCTTTAGCTTCATCCCAGCCACAAATCTCATGAATGTCCAGCAAACCTTTTAACTCGCCGTCGAACAAGCTTGGCTGAAGCTGACTCGCTAAGTAAATCCGCCCAGCGTTTCTGCCTTCAGTTTCTTGAAAATCCGCCACCACCATCCACGGCGTTTGCGCCAATGCATCTTCGGCTGCGAGCACGACGCCAGTACCATTGGCTAATTGGTAGCCCTCAACACCGCGGGCCTTAGCGATACGATCCGGATAAGCAAGTGCTAATAATAACCCCACATCGCTGTGGTGTGCATGGGTCGCTATCTTAGACAAATCCGCCGCTAATCCTAGCTTTTTCTGCCACTGTTTTGCCTGTTGCCCAGCTTCTCCATGACAGGCAAAGTGCAGGTAATTCATGATATCGGCGCCCTTTTTAGGCAAACCGCGCGCCTCTAAAACCCCCGACAACAAGCAGGCCAAACTGCCCAATTGCGTTGCTTGTTCGTTAGCATTATTGACTCCCCCATTGTTTGCGCCCAAACTTTTTGCGCCCAATAACATATGTGCAAGCCTTGGGTGACACCCTAGCTCGTAGGCCGCTTTACCGTGGGGAGTGAGTTTATTTTGAGCATCGACCATGCCTAAATCTTGTAACAGTTTCCACGCCAACGCCTCATGCACACTTGGTGGCGGCGTTAACAACATCAAGTCGCTAAAGGATTTTGCGCCCCAGTAAGCACAATCGTGGGCCATAGCCACCAGATCCGCTTGGCTGATCTCGGGTTCATCGACCCTGAGCATGCGACCATGTTCTTCTTGGCTCCACAGGCGAACACAAACACCCGCTGATAAACGCCCGGCGCGACCACTACGCTGAGTTGCGGAGGCTTGGCTTATACGTTTCAAGCCTAAGCGGGTGACACCGGTTTTAGGGTTAAAACTCGCTTGTCGTTTATAGCCACTGTCGATGACAAACCCTATGTCTTCAATAGTTAAACTCGATTCCGCCACGTTAGTGGCTAGCACAATTTTGCGCCTGCCATCTATAGTTGCAGCGATCGCGCTATCTTGCTCGGCACCTGAAAGTTCACCATAAAGAGGGCAAATCAAAAAGGCATCGTCCGCTAAGCGCTCACGCAAAAACTGCTGTAATCGTAAGATCTCCCCTTTACCGGGTAAAAACACGAGCACGGCATTATTGGCAGCCGTTTTATCAACACCGGCACTGCTGCTGGCCGAGACCAGTTCGAGCACGCAGCGGCCGAGGTGATCGATCCAATGCTGCTGAGTTGGCACAGGGCGATATTCGATGTCGACAGGAAAACTCCGGCCTTCGCTGTGCAAGGTCACCGCTTCAGGCATGAGTTCAGCTAAGGCAAGACCAGATAGAGTCGCTGACATAGCTAATATCTTTAAATCGTCCCGCAGTGAAGCTTGCACTTCGAGCGCTAGGGCAAGACCTAAATCAGTGGTGAGGTGACGTTCATGAATTTCATCGAAGATGATCATTCCAATCCCAGTTAACTCGGGATCTTGTTGGATCATTCGCGTCAGTATGCCTTCGGTGACAATTTCTAAACGGGTATTGGCGCTGACTTTAGCTTCACCGCGGACGCGATAGCCGACTTCTTGCCCCACCTTTTGCTGGCGACAGCTGGCAATATAGTGCGCCACACTACGCGCCGCGACACGCCGCGGTTCGAGCATTAAAATGCGTCCGCTGATTTCTGGCCAATCCAACATAGCCAAAGGTAACGCCGTTGATTTACCCGCACCTGTCGGTGCCTCGAGGATCACTTGAGCGTGACGAGAAAAAGCCGCGCGCAGCGGTGCTAATAAGCTATGAATAGGTAGAGAGTTCAAGAAAAAGACATCAGCGGCCAACACAGGGCGTCAGTGTACTAACAATCGGCTTTGAGTACCATTTCGCAGCAAACATTATCAAGTCAGTGCTGACATAAGTAACAGCTCAAGGCTGCCATGCCCAAGATTACAGCTGTGGATAGGGAGCAAAAATCTCACGCTTTTCGAGCCAAGGTTGACTGAGCCCTGACTGTAGTTCAGCTAAGCGTATCGGTTTATTGATGGCGTAACCTTGAGCATAGTCGACGCCTAAGGCTTGCAATTTCCAACCTATTTCTTGGGATTCGACAAATTCAGCAACCACATCAAACCCCATATCTTGACCAAGTTGGCAGATGGATTTTACGATCGCCTGATCCGCAGAGTCTTCGCAAATATTGACGACAAATTGGCCATCAACCTTTACAAAATCCACATTGAGGCGCTTAAGGTAGGCAAAGCTAGAAAAGCCTGCACCAAAGTCATCGAGGGCTAATTTACAATTGAGCGGACGAAGTATCTCGAGTAACTTTGTGGCTTGATCGAGCTGACTCACAGCCGCGGTTTCTGTGATCTCGATGCAAAGCTTATCCACCAGCTCAGGTTCGGCCATCAAACGCATTTCTAGCCAATTCATAAACTCATGATCGCCCAAAGAAGTTGCCGACAGATTCACAGACACTAGATCCAATTGCTGCCAAATATCTAAATGACTACCACCCCACTTGAGCAAATTATCGATCACCCAAAGATCAACCTTAGAAGCCAAGTTGTATCGCTCGGCGGCGGGTAAGAAGATAGCAGGAGACACTATAGTGCCGTTAGTCTGCACCATACGCAGTAGGATCTCTAAATGTAAGCCAGTTTCATCGCGGTTTAACGGCACTATGCTTTGAAAATAAAGCTCAAATTGGTTTAATGCGAGTGCGCCGACGATATCTACAGAGGCCATCATCTCGGTGTAGAGACGGTTCATTTTAGGATCGCTCGCACTGTATAAATGCCAGCCATTACGACCTTGATCCTTCGCCAATCGACAAGCAGCGTCAGCTTGACTCATGACGGTATAAATATCGGCGGATTTTTTATCTAGCCTAGCAATCCCCATACTGACACTGACATTGTGACTACGACTTTCCCAAATAAACTCATGATTTGCTAACTGGGTACAAATCCGCTTAGCAATCTGTTTCGCAGAGTCCACATTGCAGTAATGCATCAGGATACCAAACTCATCGCCCCCTAAACGGGCAACAATATCGCCTTTACGTACGAGCTGTTTCAAACGTAATGCGACTTGGCAAAGCAGTTTATCGCCCGCCTGGTGGCCACTGATATTGTTAATGACTTGGAATTGGTCTAAATCGAGAAATGCCACGCAAATAGGCATATCATCGTGGGCGTGTAGTAGGTTTTCTAATAGGGCTTCAAAATGTAGCCGATTAGGTAAACCCGTAAGTGCATCATAATTGGCATGGAAGGATAACTCATCGGCTAAGCGGTACTTTTCACTGACATCTTCGGCAATCATGACTAAAGTATCTTTATCGCCGCTAATCTGGCTAAAACTCAGTTTCAACCAAGTTAATTGATGAATTGATTTTAAAGGTAATTCACACCAAGCTTGGCCGAGCACACCTTCTCGTACCACATGTAAGGTATCGGTTAGCATGGCGTGTTCTTCCTCACGCACCATGTCGAATAAATCATAGCCATGTTGAATTGGCAGGGTTTGCAGAGCGACTTTATTCAGCATAGTCAATTGATCATGCTTATCTAACAAGGCGCAAGCTAAGGGCAACTGGTTGAATACTTCACAGTATTTATGTTCACTGGCAAGCATGCTCAAAGCGATACGCGTCAATTCCATCGCAGAGCCAATCATCACAGCGGCGTGATTAAACTCACTTATAAACTCTTCGCTCCATTCACAACATTCTGAGCAATTGACGGCCCCCAAGGCAATACGGGTTTCACCAAACACGACTGGCGGCAATACTAATAGACTCTTGACGTCCCAATCCCTTAATAAAGCTCGCTCAGCCTGAGCATCGGCAGGCAAGGTATTCACATCAGCCAGATTTAATAGACGCGGAGTACGGACAAGAGAGCGAAAAAATGGCATTCGTGCCAAGGGCCAGACTCGGGTTTGTTGGCCTTGGGCAAATTGAGGTTTTAAATACAGATTACGCGTGCGTAAACGATCCAGTGACTGGCTTCCAGTTAATACAAATACCCCGTCACAATGCAGTTGCAAAGTAATAGTCTCAAGCGCTCTGTCAACATTCTGCTCTAAGGTTTCTAGCGGGGATTCACTAAAAATACTGACCAAAGCCTGTTGGAGTGGATTAGCTAAACCTACTGACATGAAAAGTATCTTCCTTACCTAAAAATCCATTTAAGGTATTATCGACGTGCATTAAGTATAGGCTCACAGTGAATTAAACGTCTGCTTGAGTCACAAATTAGCTGATAAATTCAACAGCTAGATTAACGCTCAAATGCGCTTAACGTCAAAGTGCTCGCTAAGATAATCCATATTAAGCCCTCCAAAAGGATGATAAACCGATGCAACAAAGGCTATTTCTCGGCTTCGCTCCCACAGATAGCCAAAGGGGATATCTAAGTGAATTGCAGCAGCAATTGATATGCCACCTTAATCCTGAGGCGAAAGCGGTGAGTGTCAACAATTTGCATTTAACGCTCTGCTTTATGGGTCAAGCTAACAACAAGCAAAAAATCGCTCTCCTTGATGCGGTTGACCGCTTAGTGAAACCAAGATTTAGCGTTCGGCTTAACCGGTTCGATGTATGGCCTAATGCGCAAGTATGTTGCTTGAAAGGCGATGATATTGAGCCGCCGTTAGTGCAATTAGCTAAACAGACGCAAGAAATTGCCGACCGACTGCAATTACATCGGAGTGAGCACAGCTTTTACCCGCACATCAGTTTATTTAGAAAAGCAAAACAATGGACACTAGATGAGTCGGCTTTATTGCAACTCAAAGGTATGAATACGCTGACGTTAACGCCCGATAATTTGCATTTATATCATTCAAAAAGCACAAGCACGGGTGTCGAATATCACATCCTAGATTCGTGGGCGCTCGGTGAGCTTTAAATCAAAAACAAAAAGCCCGAGTATTCACTCAGGCTTTATTTTTAAACTTATGAATCAATCCATTAATCAATACTAGAATAAAAATAGCAGTTAACTAGAGAGCGATGATGAAGAAATACCTATTCGAGTAAACGTAAGGTTTCGCGATAGGCACGCTTTTGCTCGTAGGTTTGTAACCGCAGCATAAACTCATCAGTCTTAGTCATTTCAGCATTCATTTTCAACGCTTCGATCGCTTTCTGCTGCGTCGAAATAGCAGCACCAAAATCGCCTAACTCCGCATAAGCCGCGGCTAAATTATCAAGATTTGTAGGATCGTTTTCATTCACTTTGAGTAATTTTAAGGACAACTCGACCGCTTTATTGCCATCACGATATTCTGCTTCTGGGCAAGTTGCTAAAATCCACGCCACATTACCCAAAGCAACATCATCACCCACTTGGGAAAATTGCTCGACCGCTTTACCGCAGTTGCGCTGCACACCGTCACCGCCAGACGCATAAATAAAGCCTAAACGGAATTGAGCCCAACGACTCCCCTGCTCACTCAACGCTTTATACCAATGCTCAGCGACTGACAAGTCACGCTTGATCAATTGGCCTTCAAATGACAGATCCGCTAAGGTTTGCTGCGCTTTTTCATGTTGTTGTTCGGCGGCAAGTGAAATCCAGTGCAATCCAGTCGGCACTTCTTGCGACACAAAACGTCCGGAGAGATACATTAATCCCAGCAAAAATTGGGCATCGGCATCACCTTGCTCTGCCGTCACTTGAATATGCACAAACTTACTGGCCGCAAGTTCAGCTGCTGGCTGCGGGATAGAAAATGCGTGCGCCGCAGAGCTCAGCCCTATTGTTAAGCTTAAACCTGCACCTAAAACCCATAATCTGTATTTCACTTGCTTACCTCTCTTAAAAACAACTGCCCTCAAAGTTAGCCAGAATTAACCCCATAAGTCGAGCCTAAATACACACAAACCTCAGGATAATGGGGGAAGCTAAGCCAAATGGAATGTCAAATTTAAAAAGTGAAACATGTTATTGTGTAATTTAGTGGCATATTTTATTCATAATCTATAATAAAACTGCTGAAATAGACTGGTAAGATGTGATTAACTCGACAGAGTTAAGTGAATCCAGCGAGTTTCATATCGATTTAGTTGACTTAAATCACTAAAGTAGCAAAATAAGCTCTAATTTTAGATGGTTAATTGCATTTATTCACTTATTCTAAACTAAGACTTCCATCAAGTTTTTGTGAGTTTAATTGACGTAAAATGCTTATTTAGAATACTCTTACTTTCGTTTTAATCAATCGAGGAACACCAACATGGCTCTGATTGGTAAGCCAAAACCTGATCCAACTTTGGAATGGTTTTTATCACACTGTCACATTCATAAGTACCCTGCAAAGAGCACTCTTATCCATGCTGGTGAAGACTCAGATACCCTTTATTACATAGTAAAAGGTTCTGTAGCGGTATTGATTAAAGATGAAGAAGGTAAGGAGATGATCCTTTCTTATCTGAATCAAGGTGACTTTATCGGTGAACTAGGTTTGTTTGAAGAACAAGCCGAACGTACCGCTTGGGTTCGTGCTAAGCAAGCTTGTGAAATCGCTGAGATTTCATATAAGAAATTCAGACAGTTAATTCAAGTTAACCCTGAAATTCTGATGAAGCTGTCTGCGCAAATGGCCTATCGCCTACAAAGTACCAGCCAGAAAGTGGGTAACCTTGCATTCTTAGACGTTGCAGGCCGTATTGCTCAAACTCTATTACATCTGGCTAAACAACCTGATGCTATGACACACCCTGATGGCATGCAGATTAAGATCACTCGTCAAGAGATAGGCCAAATCGTTGGCTGTTCACGGGAAACTGTGGGTCGTATCTTGAAGATGTTAGAAGAACAGAATTTGATCCAAGCTCATGGTAAGACAATCGTGGTATACGGTACCCGTTAAGTTAGTCTTCAGCTTGATTTAAGCCTGCCTTATTAAAGTGGCCTAGAATAAATTCTAGGCCATTTTTTATTGGGGAGCTCAAATGAAACGGCTGTTTTTAATCTGTTTTTTCAGCCTATTCACGCTGGTGCATCCAATAATCTTGCATGCCGAACCTATTGAATTAGAACATTATCAAGCCAAGGCGTTAGTTAACTCTGGGCAAATATTGTCCTTAAACGGTACACTCGCCGTAGTAAACCAATTTTGCCAAGGTGAACTAATTGATGCTCATCTCTATCAAGAAGATCATAAATGGCGCTATGATTTGCAAATCAAAGTTCAGCGTGGCCAAATCGTTAATCTCAGTATTGATGCGACTAATGGTCAAGCCGATCAATCAATAGCACTACCGAGCGAATGTCGAAAACATGAAACTGTTACTCGTTGAAGATAACCCAATGCTAGTCACCGAGCTGGAGAAACAACTCAAACTCGCTGGCTATGTAACCGATATTACAGACAAAGCGCTTGAAGCCGATTATCTGATCAAAGAAACCCAATACGATTGCGTAATCTTAGACATAGGTTTGCCCGATGGCAACGGCCTCGAACTGCTCGAAGGCTGGCGAAATCAAGGGATCAGCACTCCAATCATCATGCTGACTGCCCGCAGCCAATGGCATGAAAAAGTAGAAGGTTTTAATGCTGGCGCCGACGATTACTTAGGTAAACCTTTCCACGCCCAGGAATTATTGGCCCGAATCCAAGCTTTAATCCACCGTGCACATGGTCGTCTAAACACCTCAAGTAAACAATTGAGTTATGGTGGCGTGGTTTTAGATGAAGCAGAACAAACAGTAAAAGTGGCCGAGCAGCTGTATGAACTAACAGCAATGGAATTTAGGCTGTTAAAAATCTTCCTCATGTCACCTAAGAAGCTGTTATCTAAGACGCAGCTAACCGATAAGCTCTATCAGTTTGACGATGAAAAAGAGAGTAATGTGGTCGAGGTTTATGTCACCCATCTACGCAAGAAACTGGGTAAAACCACGATCGAAACCCGTCGCGGACAAGGTTACATCTTCCACGGCATTATTGAATGATCTCGATCCGCACTAAGCTCAGTTTATGGTTAACTGGCTTACTCGTGTTAGGTACTGTGATTGGACTGATACTGTTTGAGTCCATGCTACGTCAGGCCTTCCACGACTCTATTATCAATCGCTTAGAAGAAGATCTCGAACATATCATGCTGGCAACCCATATCCACGATGGGGAGATCAGCATAGATCAAAGCCAGCTTTCCAGTTTCTACAAGCCCGCCTATTCAGGCCGTTATTTTCAGCTTAACCTGCCAAATGAAGTGATTCGCTCACGCTCCCTGTGGGATATGCAGTTAGATATCGAGCCACAGGCACCGAATCAAACCCGCGTCTGGCAAGCTAAAGGGCCAAAAAATAACGATATGCAGTTGTTATCATTAGGGTTAAATTCCAGCAGTGCCAATGTCAGCGCCACCTTAACCGTTGCGCAAGATTTGAGTATCGGTAGACGTGTGTTTAGCGAGGTTTATGGCACTAAGCTTGGTGTCAATCTGGCGATGTTAGTTGCTATGATCGCGGGGATATTCTTGATCCTACGTCAATCCTTTAAGCCAGTTAAGCACATACAGCACGCACTTTCTCGGCTAAGACAAGGGGAAATTAACGCGCTTGAGCTCAATAATATTCCCCCCGAAGTACAACCATTAGCAAAAACCTATAATGAACTACTTGAGTACACAGCCAAGCAAATTGAACGTAGCCGCAATAACTTAGGTAATTTGAGCCATGGGCTCAAAACGCCACTTGCCGTGATGCAGCAACAGGTTGAAGCTCTTGGCCTCAAAGATCCTGAAACTGCCATTGCCCTGCAGCAGCAACTTGATTCGATTCACAAGATGGTCGAGCGAAAACTGGCTGCCGCGAGGATCACTGGCGACATGCTCCCCGCAGCGCAATTGGTGATCCCTAGGGATTTACATAGCCTAGCCAACACGCTAAATAAGGTTCACCGCAACAAGTCCATTGAATGTGATTTCGAACTCGATCCCAATATTCTCAGACTGCCTATTCACAGGGAAGATGGCATGGAGCTCTTAGGCAACCTGCTAGACAACGCCTTTAAATGGGCCCAGAGCCGAGTCAGCATTCAGCTATCGCGTCAGCAAGAGCGTCTCTGCCTTTGTATTGATGATGATGGTCCAGGGGTTGCTGATGATGAGCTAGATAAGCTCACACAAAGAGGAACAAGGCTTGATGAGTCTGTAATGGGTCACGGTTTAGGATTATCAATAGTGAAAGAAATTGCCGAGCAATACGAGATTGAGCTGCAGTTTAATCACAGCACTCGCTTAGGTGGATTGAGGATCGAGCTGACATTTAGCTAGCCCCAGGTTATGCCAATCGTATTAAATACCTTGTTTGAAATATCCATAAAAAACGCCATCGAATTGATGGCGTTTTTTTATGCAGAAAGCAATTTGAGGACGTTAGGCTTTATTCACATTGGTGCTTTCAAAAATCTTATCGGCAGATGCCGCCACAAAGCCTGTGTAGAGCTCGCCATTAGCCATAGGATAACGTAGCGCAAACTCATAAAAACAGCTTGGGATTTCCACTGTCGCGTCAGTAAATTCAACACCAATCTTATCAGCCATAGTCGAAGACTGTTCTAACAAGACTTCTGGCGAACCTTTGATCTCACCACCTGAACTATTGAGCACAAAGCCCGCTTGCTTCAGAGCTTCATTCACTGACTCTAAAGTCTCAAAACCATCGAGGTGATTGATAGACACAGTGAAATGGTTAGCGCGATAACCAAAAGCCGCTACCCAAGCTGCATATTCACTTTCAGTTAATAAGTCCTGATAGGTTTTAGCATCTAAAGACCAATGACGGCCGGAGTAAATAAAGTTGTCCGCCGTTATCGCTGCAGCATCCACTTGGGCGATTAAGCCTTGAATAGTTTTTTGCAACGCAGGGCTAAATTCTTCAACCAACAGCTCAGAGATAAACACTTTAGGCTGAGTCGAGTCTGGATGCTCAAAATGCTTAGCGATCAGTTTTTTCTGTTCAAACTTATAATCACCGCAAGGTACATAACCTAGCGAAGTGAAATGCTTAGCCAGCACGTCCAAATTCACCTTAGCGATATTGAAAGTACGCAGGGCAATATGGTCGTTGATGATCGGTTTACCATGACCCAACAACGCGTGCACTTTTGCCGCTGAAGGGGTCATTTGAATATAGTCTTGCCACAGAGCGGCAAATAACGCGTTGATGTCGGTATGCATAAAAACTCCTTTTATTGTGCTGCGGTTATTGCTGTTATTTTGCCGCAAACACTAAATGTAACGACCTAAATGCTACTGTTGTAGCGTCACACATACCCACAGTAGAAACTCAAGTAACGTTACTGCTTGTTATTAAAAAGGAAGAACATTAGTCCTTCCTCCTCTTTCCCACATATTCTTTACCGCATAAAAGTCAAATCTCTACCCGCTTACAAGCTCAAACCTGGGCTTAATGTCGCGGGTAAACTCACGGCATCAGCCTCGACCGAAGCGACAGGATAAGCACAGTAATCGGCGGCATAGAAAGCACTCGCTCTGTGGTTACCCGAAGCCCCTACGCCACCAAAAGGTGCCGCGCCCGATGCGCCAGTGATTTGTTTGTTCCAGTTAACAATGCCAGCACGAATACGCGCGAGGAAATAGTCATAATCTTCACGGCTATCGGCAAGTAATCCCGCAGACAAGCCGTAACGCGTTTGGTTAGCCAATTTGATCGCTTGATCGAAATCACTGTAACGCACCAGCTGCAGTAGAGGTCCGAAGTATTCTTCATCCGGCAATGCATCGATCGCTGTCACATCGATAAGGCCAGGAGACACTAAGCCTGTACCCGCTTCTAGATGGGTCAACTCGACCAAAGACACGCCGCCTAAGTTCAACAGATTCGCCTGCGCCGCAACCATACCCTTAGCGGCAGTTTCAGAAATCATTGAGCCCATAAAAGGTTGTGGCTGCGCATTCCAAGGACCGACTTTAATCTGTTTAACCGAATCGACTAACATGGCAATCAGCGCATCGCCCTGCTCGCCTTGCTCGACATATAAACGGCGCGCACAAGTACAACGTTGGCCAGATGAAATATAAGCCGACTGCAAAATATCGTGCACTGCGGCCTTAATATCCTGCACACCTTTGATGATCAGTGGGTTATTACCCCCCATCTCAAGTGCTAAAATCTTGCCTGGATGACCGGCATATTGTTGATGTAAAAAATGACCCGTGCGTGAGCTACCGGTAAAGAACAGACCATCGAGCTGCGGGTGAGAAGCCAGTGCCTTACCCGTATCAACCTCACCTTGGACTAAGTTAAGCACGCCAGCAAGCAGACCCGCTTTATCCCATAGGCTGACCATCAACTCGGCGACTTTAGGCGTGAGCTCTGAAGGTTTGAAAATCACGGTATTCCCAGCCAGCAGCGCAGGGACTATGTGGCCGTTCGGCAAATGACCAGGGAAGTTGTAAGGACCGAACACAGCCACAACACCGTGGGGCTTATGGCGGATAACCGCACGTCCTGCTGGCGTATCGTTGGCTTCTGTGCCCGTACGTTTATTGTAAGCCGCAGCCGATAAAGCAATTTTGCCTATCATGGCACCGACTTCAGTCGCGGTTTCCCACTGAGGTTTACCCGTTTCTTGGGCAATCGTTTCAGCCAGTTCCGCTTTATTGGCTTCGAGTTGGGTGCGATACGCTTCAACTATGGCTAAACGCGCATCGAAACCTAACATAAACCAATCAAACTGTGCGGCGCGCGCGGCATCAACGGCGGCATTAACTTGTTCTGCAGTGGCCGTTTTACCGGTCCAAATAGATTGTGCATTGGCAGGGTTAATTGAGGTCACGTCATGACCTTTGCCAGCATGCCACTGGCCTTGAATATAATGTGTCATTGGTTATTCCTACATTGCCAAAATACGGATTTGATCGCCTTTTGCGAGTAGCAAACCCGCTGCCAGCTCAGGGCTAATGATGATATGTTCGGATTTGTCGTCCACGGCCAGTGCAGCAGACGTCGCTCGGTAATTGGCTAATTGGGTATTTGAGATAATAAATTGAGTGTCGGCTTCGACCATGTCACCAATATCGACGGTCAATAAACGACTTTCACGCACGCCGCGAATGTCCGATAAACGACACTCAACCGTTGGACCACCATCAAAAATATCCACATAACCGCGGCATCGAAAGCCTTCGGCCTGCAGCAAACTTAATGCGGGACGGGTATTGGTATGCACTTCGCCAATCACTTTCTGCGCTTCTTCAGGCAACAGACAAACGTAGACAGGATTTCGTGGCATCATTTCGGCCATAAATGCCTTTTTACCTAAGCCAGAAAGATAATCCGCCTGAATAAAATCTATGCCTAAAAAGTGTTTTTGCAACCAACCATAAAAAGGTGAATGCCCCTCAGCGTCGCTTACACCGCGCATTTCGGCAATCACAGTTTCGCCAAAACGCTTCGCATGTTGAGCTAAAAACAGAAATCGACTGCGGGATAACATGCGGCCATTGTTGCCCTTGCGATATGCTTCACGCAAAAACAGCGTACACATCTCAGCAGCGCCAGTGTAGTCATGGCAAAGGGTGAGTGTTTCGACCTCGTTACGCACGTCAATTTGCTCAGAATGATAGACTTCGGTACCGAGTCGATAATGGTAGAACGCATCTTCCATTCCCACCGCCGCTTCGATGGCGCACGTTCCCACCACTTCACGGGTATCGGTATCTTCCAGCACCATTAGATAACCTTCATCGAAGGGAGTCTCTACGGCTTTGACGAATGAGGCTTCTGCTCGAGCAATTTTATGTCTGAGCAGATCCGCATTCACAGGTAATGACGTAAAACCATGACCAGACTCTTCGGCAATTTGATATAAGGCCTCAAAATCACCAGCCTGAATAGGACGTATGATTAACATCTTAGTGTCTCCTCACTTTGGCTTACCGTGCATCAAGGCACCTCTCTTCAAAAAGACAGGCAGTGATGCAGGTAAGTATTCCCTGACAAAAAAGGAGTGCGAATAAATTCAGCACTCCTTTGGTCATTTAGGCGGCAGCTATGCTCGCCACAGCACGTTCAAAACGAGCTAGACCTTCAGCAATATCTGCCTCAGGGATCACCAGAGAAGGAGCAAAACGCACCACGTTAGCACCCGCCATCAGGCTCATTAAGCCTTCAGCGACAGAGGCCACCAAAAAGTCGCGTGAACGACCTTGGTATTGTTCATTAAGAACGGCCCCTAAGAGTAAACCTTTACCGCGTACTTCTGAAAAAACATGATATTTTTCATTGATTTTGTTCAAACCATCACGCAATAACTGCTCGCGATGTTTTACGCCATCTAACACTTCAGGTGTGTTCACTACATCTAATACAGCATTACCGATAGCGCAGGCTAATGGGTTACCACCGTAGGTAGAACCGTGAGTGCCCACTTTTAGATGTTCAGCAATCTCAGCCGTTGTCAGCATAGCTGCGATAGGGAAACCACCACCGAGCGCTTTAGCTGTGGTTAAGATGTCAGGCACGATTTCAGTACCCATGTAAGCGTACAGTTCACCAGTACGGCCCACACCCGTTTGGACTTCATCAAAAATCACTAGTGCATTGTGCTTGTTCGCTAATTCACGCACGGCTTTTAGGAATGCAGGATCGGCATCGATAATACCGCCCTCGCCTTGCAGCGGCTCAAGCATGATGGCGCAAGTCTTATCCGTTACTGCGGCTTCTAAGGCGGCAACATCGTTAAATGGCAGGTGAGTAATACTCTGCGGCTTAGGACCAAAACCATCGGAATAGGCAGCTTGTCCACCGACACTGACGGTGAAGAATGTACGGCCGTGGAAAGCTTTATCGAACGCTATGATTTCATCTTTCTCAACGCCATGTTTTTCTAAGGCATAACGACGGGCAAGTTTTAATGCGGCTTCGTTGGCTTCGGCGCCAGAGTTGGCAAAATACACTTTGTCGGCAAACGTGCTATTAACTAATTTAGTCGCTAATGCCAAGGCTGGCTCATTCGTCATTACGTTTGATAGATGCCATAATTTTTCACCTTGTGTCTTAAGGGCATTCACAAGGGCTGGATGACAGTGACCTAAGCAATTTACCGCAATACCGCCAGCAAAATCGATAAACTCGTTGCCCTCTTGGTCCCAAACTCGGCTTCCTTCGCCACGAACAGGGATCACGGCAGCAGGCGCATAATTAGGCACCATCACTGCGTCAAACTGGGCACGGTCCAACTTCATATCAACGCTCATTCTTCTTCGTCCTTTGTGTTTGTTTAACGGCGCCTTGCACCGTCAGAGTCCCATAGGTATCTTTATCTAGAGTTAGTGATACTGGGATTGCTTGTGTCTATTAATAACCATTATTAGCGAAAATGTGATCAAAATACCAGTTTTTCACAAACATCAATCCACGCACTTCCACCCAAAGTGCATAAAGATTGCAGTTTAAGAACTATACAAGCGGTTAAGCCCATGGCTTGCAGCATAATTAGTCAGAAAAAAAGTTATTTGCCCCTCATTTTGCTAGCTATTCACTGAATGTGAATAACTACACCATTTTAACGAATCAAGTGTGAAAGCACAAAATGGCCAATTTTCGACCTCACTTCAAGGGCTTCGGGTAATAAATTGAACAGAGGAAACACATGGGGCATGTTAGGGTAAAAGCAGCCCGTTATCTCACCACCACAGGCTTTTATTTGGGCGACTAAACGTTCAGAATCCTGTAATAATAACTCCCGCGTACCCGCAATCACTAAGATAGGCGGCAGGTCTGCCAAGTTTCCCTGTAAGGGGGACACTTTTGCCGACATAGGATCGGCCCCCGCAAGATAAGCGCCACGTAAGCGCAGCAATGCCTCTATGGTAAAGAAGGGATCGTCGGCTGCGAGTATCAACTCAGTATCCCCCGTAAGTGCTAAGTCTAACGCGGGCGATAGCAAGATACAGGCGGTCGGTAAAGGCAGGGCTAAGCGCTTTAATTCCAGCAACAAACTCAGTGCTAAATTGCCGCCCGCCGAGTCACCCATGAGGATCAAATTCTCCGTGCCTTTCAGCTCAATTAACCGCCTATAGGCTTCAAGCACATCATCAAATGGTGCGGGGAAAGGATGCTCAGGAGCGAGACGATAATCAGGAATATAAGCATCTAATTGACAACGCTGGCAGATATCTGCGACCAGTTTTGCATGGGCATGGGGCGTTTTAAAACAGAAGCCTCCGCCACGGATATAAAACAGACTTCCAAGGCGAGGAGGTTCGTTGAGAAGCACATAATGTAACAAGTTTGAGTGTTGTAAGGGGATGGTAGCGCTGACTAACTTATCCGGCCAAGGAAGCCAACGTCTATCAAGCTCAAGCAACTTTTCACGCACTTGCGCTAAGGGCATTTTTGCCTGTCCACGACTGATGGATGGCCTAGCGACATAGGATAAAATGGTATTTAGTACAGATGCTTGCCAGCTTGGCATATCCCTTCCTCTACTTAAACGCCGCAATCATGGCGCTACGTAGCAGACCGAGGATTACAGCAGATCTAACTTCCTATAGTTTTGTGCTTTTAAGCGCAGTACTTCTTGCTCAGTTAACTCATAATAATCAAACATTAAGCGCTTTTCTTGGGGATCGATTTGACGCATTTCTTCGAGCAATACCACTTTAGCATAACAGTTTGCCCGTGCGACTAATGCCGACTGAGGCGACAATTCTCGATAACTTAAGGTTTGATCTAACTCCTTTAACAACCGAGTTAAGGGACTCGCTTCAAACTTAAGTAACTCTAATAATTGCCAATTAAGTTTAAGACCATGGCTTAACACTTGTTCAAACACGGCCTTAGCAGGAAACTCAGTGGCAATCACCGCATCATACACTTCCTTATCACGGCTGCTACTGGCTTCTCTTATCCAAGATCCCCATGTTTGATCGAATAAACGGGCACTTAAACTCAATACAACGGATGTGCCTAACTGATTAAGTAAGGCACTACTATAAACCAAGGCTGAGTCAGTATTATGAAGCTGAGCTAAAGCATTTGCAGCTATGCCACTGACTATGCTGTAGCGCCATAATTTACGGGTAGTCCATAACAACTTAGCATTGCCACTAGGAAGCCAATTTCGCAAACAAAAGTAAGGGATAATGGTGCGAAGGTTTTCGATACCGATGTAATTCATCACTAATTTGATATCAGTGACCCGCACATCTGAGCTCTGAGACCGGCGAGCGCGAAAAGATGGGCTGTTGACCATGTTGGTTAAGTCGCGGCACAACCAACTTAAGTTACTGATCAGTGGTCTTAATCGCGTTGCATCGAGATTTTTTGCCAGCAATAATTCCAGCAAGAGGATTTGCGACTCATTGATATCTGACTTAGCCAGAACAGATTCAGGGGACGCGAGTTGATGCTCGATGGCGTTAATGACAGTTTCATGCAACTGGCTCGATACGGCTTCAAACACTTCTTTAGCTTTAATTTGTTTCATCAAACGCACCAAAATCGCTTCGCGTTCAACATCTAACTTATTTGCATCGGCCTCTAATTCAAGGTCGAGTTCATCCAAAAGAGTCGGGCTCGCTTTTTGCTTTCCGAGGATCAATTGTTGATAGAGTCTATGTTCTATCTCTATAATTTTGCCGGGTCTTACACCGCCCGCAACCGAAATCGCCACTATAAATCTTTCCTATATCGCTAATGCCCGAGTGACGTCAACACAATCAAACTCTCAAAATCATTACAATTTCAGCACATACACTTAATCTTAGCAATAATGCAAAGTCGCAGAACGCAAACAAAGAGTTATATCGGATATTTCCTAGTCAGTTACCCAATAAAAAGGCCTCGACTAGGAGACCTTTAAAAGAAATCGAACTGAATTATTTGAGTTCTTGTTCAAATAACTTATAGATGCGGCGGTATTCATCTAACCAGCTAGAAGGTTGACGGAAACCATGGGGCTCAACAGGATAAATCGCCATTTCAAAGGTTGGTTTTTCCAGTTCAATGAGGCGCTGTACCATACGCACACTGTCTTGGAAGAAAACGTTGTCGTCCATTACGCCACTCATGATAAGCAGTGGTTTCGTTAATCCTTGGGCATGCTCAATAGGAGAGCTGCGCTCATAGGCGATAGGATCGACATCAGGCGTATTTAAGATATTAGAGGTATAAGGCGCATTATAATGTGCCCAGTCCGCCACAGGACGCAATGCCGCTCCAGCTTGGAACAAGTCTGGCGCGGTAAACAAAGACATGAAGGTTAAGAACCCACCGTAAGAGCCACCATAAGTCCCGACACGCTTAGTATCGACATGGGTATGAGTCGCCATCCACGTCACGCCATCCTTTAAGTCTTCCACTTCTGGATGACCCATATTGCGATAAATAGCGGTGCGCCAATCTCGGCCGTAACCTTTAGAGCCACGGTAATCCATGTCCATCACAACATAACCTTGTTGAGTCAGCAGGTTGTGGAACATAAACTCGCGGAAGTAACCGCTAAAGCCATAGTCAGCATTTTGCAGATAACCTGCGCCGTGGTTGAAAATCACCGCAGGGTATTTCTCAGCGCGGGACTTATCATAGCCTTGCGGCAGATAAACTCGAGCGTACACATTGCCAGCACCATGATTTGAAGGTACTGCTACCACTTCTGGCGCTTGCCATGGGTAATTTTTGAAGGCATCACTGGTATAAGACGTCAGCTGCTTTAACTCGCCGCCAATGGGTTGAACATAAAGCTCATTAGGCTGAGTACGGCGTGAGGCATTGAGTAATAGCTGAGTGCCATCGGGGCTTAAGCTGTAATCTAAGTTTCCATCCCACTGAGTTAGTTGTTCATTTTTACCTGTGGCAAGATTCACGCGGTGAACATTATAAATACCGGGGTGACTCTGGTTCGCTTTGTAATAGATGTAATTGGCATCCGGTGACAGCGTAATATCACTCACCACAAACTTGCCTTGGGTTAACGCACGCGGCTTTTCGCCTTGAGCTTTAATATAAAGCTGCGAATAACCGGACTCTTCTGACAAGTAATACAAGGTATCCGTATTCGGTAACCAACCGAATTGGTTGTAGTCGTAATTCACCCATGCATCATCATGCAAACGATGTTCGGTAATGAATTTACCCTTAGCAAGATCGACACTGGCGATCCAGCGATCTTTGTTATCAGTTGCTTCTAGCATCAGGGCTAATTTATTTTCCGACTCATGCCATTGAATCGCACTCTGAGTCCAGCCCCAATCCTGCATCAACTGAATTTTACGTGGCGATTTAGTGCTTTGATAAGTTTCGCCTTTCGCTTTAGCATTTTCAGCTTTCACTTTGGCTAGCACATCTTCATCAAAACCAGTAAGGCCCTCGATTGTGATATCGACTTTTTTATGTTGGTTTAAATCAAGCACAACAAAACGTTGCCCTGGTGGCGTATCTTCAGCCACGCGCGCGCGCACTGGCACTGGGTCGATATAACCTTCGCTACCTAAGTAATTAGGCATGATGTCGTGTTCGCTGCTACTTGTGTAATTTTTATCTGTAAGCGCGACTAAAATATAGCGTCCATCGGGTGATAAACTCAGCTCTGACACCACTTCGCTATCGCCTAAATACCAAGTGCTGGCGGCGAGCGTTGGATCGTTTTTTTGTAATTCATCTTGGTACTGCGCTTTAGCTTTAGCATTTTCTTGCTGCAGCGCTACATACTGAATCAATCTGTGCTGTTGTTTCGCAATATAAGACGTCGGCTCTTTTACCGCTTCTGGTGCTTTCGCCATTTTAATTTCAGCAAGTTGCTCGACTAAGCCTGAATCTTGATGAATTTGGAAAACATTGTCGCCCTGCCAATAGGCAATATCGCCATTATTGAGATAACGCACACCATCGATGGCGGTGCGCTGGCGAGTCAATTGGCAGATCTTACCCGTGCTTAATTGCTTAACAAAAATGTTGCCTTGATATAGGTAAGCCTTGTGTGACTTAGTGCGATCAAACACACCAAAATGCTGATCTGCGGCATGTAACTTATCGAGAGCTAGCTCGACGGCGCGACTGTCATTGATGCCTTGCTGATAATAGCTACGCAGAGGTGAAGCACTCGCTTGGCGGGCAAACAGCACGCTTTGGCTATCGTCGCTCCAGTAAGCCTCTTTGGCAAAGATCCCCATCCAATCAGGATTTGCCATAATTTGATTAAGCGTAAGCGCCTGAGAAACTTGTGGCGGTTGGGCTAAGAGAACTTGGAATGCTGGCGGAGCTATTACGGGAGTTGCAGTTTCAGTCGATGTCGCTGCACACCCAGCCAATACGGCAACCGCTAACGCACTAAAACCCAAATTTCGCATTACGCTTCTCATTTATCCTTCCTTTTATTGTTATCGCAATGGCTAAATGACCCAGTCTACTTATCTGCTGGTTTTGCCTATTCGCGTAGTTTTGCGGCAGTTATAGCATAGTTAATCGCTAAACTTGCTTAAAAGAAGGATAAATCTTGTAACAGAAATTGATAGTGTGGAGAGTTTTTAAGGCGAGGAAATTATACAGGCACAGCCGGTTGCGCTAAAAAATTGGCTAACAGTTCGAGACCTTGCTCGGTGAGAATTGATTCGGGATGAAATTGCACCCCATAAAGCGGTAAGTCTTGATGGCTCATGGCCATGATTTCTCGGCCGTGAATTGCATCGTCAAACCAAGCATCGAGTACAAAACCTTCAGGCACAGCATCAACCAGTAACGAGTGATAACGTGTCACGGTTAAAGGCTGATTTAATCCCTTAAATAACCGCTGTCCAGTGTGCGTAATTGCACTGACCTTGCCGTGCATCACCCGTTCGGCACGCACGACATTGGCACCAAAAACCTGCGCCATCGCCTGATGTCCCAAACAGACACCTAGGATCGGCATGCACGTGGCAAAATGCTCAATCGCCGCAAGGGAAATCCCCGCCTCATTGGGAGTGCAAGGGCCGGGCGAAATCACCAAATGACTAGGCGCAAGCGCCTCGATGTCGGCTAGGCTAATTTCGTCATTACGCTTAACCACTATCTCTTGCCCTAGCTGCTGAAAATACTGCACTAAGTTAAAGGTGAAAGAGTCGTAATTATCGATCATTAGCAACATACAAGATCCATTGGTCTAAATGGGTAAAGGTAACGCATATCTAACGGATGAATGCGGGCGCAAATGCTATCACACCTTGTACTTAAGGTTTAACCAATTGTGGGGATTAAAATACAGCGACAAAAAAGCCAGTCATTAGACTGGCTTAGTTTTTAAACGACTTGGGCATTTCACCACAGTTATTTAACCACTGTTAAATGACTGCGACGCTTAGGAGGCTCATCTGTCGGTTCAAACGCTTTATCTGTTGTTTCAACAACAGATAAAGATGAATCGACTTCATCGTCCATCAGGTAAGCATCTTCGATATCGAAGACAGTGCCAGCACCATTTTCACGGGCATAAATAGCGACAATCGACGCCATTGGCAACATCACCTGCTGAGGAACACCACCAAAACGCGCATTGAACTCCACACACTCATTGCTAATTTGCAAATTGCCCACTGCGCCAGCAGCGATATTTAACACTATCTGGCCATCCTTCACGTATTGCTGCGGTACTTGAGTGCCTTCAACAAAGGCATCAACCACAACGTGAGGAGTCAATTGGTTGTCCATCAACCAATCATAGTAAGCCCTTAGTAAATAAGGACGATTTGGAGTCAAAGGTTTCATTACATACCCATGCGCATTTCGCGTTCGGCTTCAGTTAAAGAAGCTTTAAACGATTCACGCTCAAAAATACGTGTCATATACGCTTTGATATCTTTAGCTACACGGCTATCTAGCTCAATACCTAATACAGGTAAGCGCCACAACAATGGGCCAAGGTAGCAATCCGCTAGACCAAATTCTTCGCTCATGAAGTAAGGCACTTCACCGAAGATAGGCGCAATTGCGATCAGGCTTTCAGTCAACTCTTTACGAGCCGCTTCAACACGATCACCTTTACGGATACGGTCAACAAGCGAATACCAGTCAGTATCGATGCGATGCATCATCAAACGGCTTTGGCCGCGAGACACTGGATAAACTGGCATCAAAGGCGGATGAGGAAAACGCTCATCCAAATATTCCATGATAATGCGTGATTCGTATAAAACGAGTTCACGGTCTACCAAAGTTGGCACTGAGTTATATGGATTTACTTCGAGCAAATCCTCAGGCATTTCGTTAGGGTCGACCTGTAAAACATCAACAGTAACCCCTTTCTCAGCTAACACGATACGTACTTGATGGCTATACAGATCATCAGCACCTGAAAACAGTGTCATGATAGAGCGTTTGTTGGCAGCAACAGCCATTGATACCCTCCAGAATCGAAATAAAACAAAAGTAAACGAGGGGCAAAGCCCCCCGTTTACACTATGCGGATATTACATTTTACCCGTTATTGGTGCCTAGTGTACATCTTTCCAATACTCTTTCTTCAAGAGGTAGGCCACAATAAAGAATATAAATAGGAATCCGAGTACCCACCAGCCCATAGCTTGACGCTCTAGCTTAACAGGTTCAGCCGAATAAACTAAGAAGCCAGTGATATCACGTACTGCTTGGTCGTATTCTTCCGCATTCAATTTACCGCCAGTCACCACAATAGTGCCATCTTCTTGTTTAACTGGTGTGCCTTGTAACTCTTCAAGTACATGTGGCATACCAACAGATGGGAATACTGTGTTATTCACACCAAATGGGCGACTTGGATCTTTATAGAAGCCTTTCAGATAGGAATAAACCCAATCTTCACCACGCACGCGAGCAACTAAAGTTAAGTCTGGCGGTGTAGCACCAAACCATTTAGCAGCATCTTTAGGTGGAATAGCGTTTTGCATCAACTCACCAATTTTAGCATCGGTGAACATATACTTATTACGCATATCATCCGCAGAGATACCGATATCGGTCGCTACACGTTCATAACGTTGATACTGAGTGCTGTGGCAACCAGAACAGTAATGTTGGAACAGGTCCACACCACGCTCTAAAGAAGCTTTATCATGCAGATCAACATTGGCATCTTCTAAATGAATTTTATGTCCGCTCGCGGCCATAGCCAACGTCGGCAACAAGGTAACTAATGCAATCAATAATTTTTTCATTAGTGTGTCAACCTCGCTGGAACAGGTTTAGTTTTTTCATTCTTGCTGTATACCCACAGCGCCACAAAGAAACCAAAGTAAGTGAAAGTAAACACCTGTGCAACTATCGTCAGCGTCGGCGTGGCAGGCACTACCCCTAAATAACCCAATACTATGAAAGATATAGCAAATTGAGCAATGTTCAACTTATGTAGCGTACTACGGTAGCGAACTGACTTCACTTTACAGCGATCTAACCAAGGCAATACGAACAGTACTGCAATCGACAGACCCATCATTATCACGCCACCCAATTTATCAGGCACAGCACGTAAAATGGCGTAAAAAGGAGTAAAGTACCAAACGGGTGCAATGTGTTCAGGTGTCTTCATCGAGTTAGCCGCTTCAAAGTTTGGCTTTTCAAGGAAGTAACCACCGCCTTCAGGAATAAAGAACAACACATAGCAGAACACTATCAGGAAGCCCGCGACGCCCATGATGTCTTTTACAGTGTAATATGGGTGGAATGGAATACCGTCAACTGGCCAGCCATTTTCGTCTTTGTTCTTCTTGATTTCGATACCGTCAGGGTTGTTAGAACCCACTTCATGCAGCGCAATTAAGTGTAGAAACACGAGTACGACTAATACTAGCGGCAGAGCAATAACGTGCAGCGCAAAGAAACGGTTCAGCGTTGCGCCAGAGATCACATAGTCACCACGGATCCACAGGGTTAAGTCGTCACCAATAACTGGAATCGCACCGAACAGAGAGATAATTACCTGCGCACCCCAATATGACATTTGACCCCATGGCAGCAAATAACCCATAAAGGCTTCGGCCATCAACACGAGGAAAATTAACATACCGAACAGCCACAGTAGTTCTCTAGGTTTCTGATATGAACCGTAAATTAAACCACGGAACATGTGCAGATAGATCACGACGAAGAAGGCTGATGCACCCGTTGAGTGCATATAACGCAGCAACCAACCGTATTCAACATCACGCATTATGTATTCAACAGAGGCAAATGCGCCTTCTGCTGTTGGTACATAGTTCATCGTCAACCAGATACCTGTCAGTAATTGGTTAACCAATACCAACATCGCTAGCGAACCGAAAAAATACCAAAAGTTAAAGTTAGTTGGCGTAGCGTACTGGCCCACGTGACGGTTATAAGTCGCCGTCATTGGGATACGCGCATCAATCCAATTAATTAAATTCTTAACCATTACGCCACTCCTTTATCTACACCGATAATCACGGTGCCATCATCAACATATTGATGTGGAGGGATAACTAGGTTCAATGGAGCAGGTACGCCTTGGAAAACGCGACCAGCCATATCGAACTTAGAGCCATGACATGGACAGAAGAAACCAGAAGTGACACCTTCAACTTGCTCACCAAATGAATCTGGCAAATAAGTAGGTGAACATCCGAGGTGGGTACAAATACCGACAGCAATAAAATACTCTGGCTTGATTGAGCGCAAAGGATTTGTTGCATAATCAGGCTGCTGCATCTCAGCAGAAGCAGGATCTCTTAACTTATCATCATGTGTTGGCAGTTCATTGATCACAGCATCTGTGCGACGGACAACCCATACAGGTTTTCCACGCCACTCAACACGGATCAGCTGACCTGGCTCTACTTTACTGATATTTACTTCGACCGGTGCACCTGCAGCTTTCGCTTTGGCACTCGGATTCCATGACTTGATGAAAGGAACCGCTACAGCGACGGCACCAGCACCACCTACTACGGCGGTTGCGGCTGTCAGGAATCTGCGACGTCCGGTATCGACTGGCGCATTGCTCATCCACTTATCTCCCAGAGGGTGTTGGAATTTTTATATTTCAAAGACTTTCAGCCCTTAGTCATCACTAGGGTCAAAAATCGAAGTTTGAAGCGGGGCTCATTATAGCTAAAAATTAGAAGCAGATCATAGTGAAAACACGCAAGTAAGTTAGGGAGATTGCGTGTTTTTTAAAAAAAGCCTAAAAAAGACCCAACTATTAACCCATTTTAATTCATTTGGATCATATTTTAAGCTTCTTGTCTGTGATATCGGCATAAAGCATGCATCGCTAATATAAATTAGCCCAGACTTTTCAAACTAAGTTAACAATCGCCAGATAAAAAAATAGGCCCTGAGTAACAGGACCTATTAAATCAATACTTTTAATGCATTACTTCTTAGGTGCAGTGCTCTTCATATACTTGAAGAACTCGCTATCAGGCTCTAACACCATAATATCGGACTTGCCTGAGAAGCTGGCTCGATAAGCCTCTAAGCTACGAACAAAACCGAAGAACTCAGCATCTTTGTTGTAAGCATCAGAATATATCTTCGCTGCTAACGCATCTCCTTCACCTCGAATGGTTAAGGCTTTACGTTCAGCTTCGGCAATCTTCACCGTCACATTGGCATCTATCGTTGCACGAATAATTTCAGACTGTTCTTTACCTTGCGCTCTATGCTCTTTTGCCACAGCTTGACGCTCTGCACGCATACGCTGGTAAATACTGTTACTGACGTTAGCCGGTAGATTGATTTGCTTTACACGCACATCAACAACTTCAATACCTAGATCTTTTGCACTTTCTGAGGCATTGGATAACGCATCATTTTGCAGTTCATCACGCTTACCAGAAACAATCTCTCTGATAGTGCGACGACCAAACTCTGTGCGTAAATCGTTGTTGATCTTACGTTGTAATAGCGATTCTGCATTCGACTTAATACCACCGTTTGTAGACAGGTAATATTTTTCGAAATCCATAATGCGCCACTTCACATAGGAATCGACCATAAGGTCTTTCTTCTCTGAAGTTACAAAACGATCAGCTGCACCATCGAGTGTTTGAATACGGGCATCGAGTAATTTTACTTTATCGATCACAGGCACTTTGAGATGCAAACCAGGATCATAGACGCGGGTGACTTGCTTACCGTCAACGTCGTCTTTTAAAATTTCACCGAAACGCGCCACAATAGCGCGCTCGCCTTCATTCACCACCATTAAAGATGACAAACCAATACCTAAGAGCACGGCGATAAGAATAACGCTTAATCTACCCATAGATTACTCCCTCCCTTGGCGAGTACGATCATCGCGGGATGGACGTCCACTCAAAGGTTCATTCGCGCGAGTCGTTGATACAGATGAAGAATTAACATTTTGCTGTGGCTTAGCTTCCAGCTCATTTGTCGCAGGCTTCTGCTGAATTAACTTATCTAGCGGTAGGTACATTAAGTTGCCGTTGTTCTTAGCATCAATCAGCACTTTATTCGTATCTGTCATCACTTGCTGCATTGTATCAAGATACAAACGCTTACGAGTCACTTCAGGCGCAGCTTGATACTCTGGTAATAACAACTCAAAACGAGCCACTTTACCGCGAGCTTCTAAGACTTCACGCTCTTTGTAAGCATTCGCTTGTTGTGCCATACGTTCAACTTCACCACGAGCTTTTGGTTCAATTTCACGGGCATAAGCTTCAGCTTCACGAATAAAACGTTGTTCATCTTCTTGGGCAGAAATCGCATCATCGAAGGCGTCTTTCACTTCTTCTGGCGGACGTGCCGGTAAGAAGTTAACGTCAACAACAGCAAGACCCAATTTGTACGGTTCAAGAATGCGCTCTAACTCTTTCCACGTATCGCGACGAATAGCATCACGGCCCGTAGTCAGAATATCATCCATCTTGTTATGTCCAATGACATAACGCAGTGCACTGTCAGTCGCTTCACGCAAACTGGCGTTCGCATCGACGGCACTAAATAGATATGAGTAAGCATCTAAAATACGATACTGAACATCAAGCTCAACTTTCACGACGTTTTCATCGGATGTCAGCATGCTACCAGACGCAGGAATAGAGCGAACCGATTGAATGTCGACGGGATAAATTTGGTCGATAAATGTGGCTTTCCAATGAAGTCCAGGACCAATTTCGCCAGCGTGTTTACCAAATCGCAGTGCCACACCACGCTCAGCTTCTTTAATTGTATAAAAACCCGAAAGTCCCCAAACAACTACAGCAACAGCAAGAATGATGATTAGGCTAAACGAACTAAAAGACTGGCCTGAGCCATTTCCTTTGCCGCCAAAGCGCTTTGAAAGATTACGAAAAACCTCGTCAAGGTCCGGTGGTCCTTTGTCGTTACCACCTTTATTTCCCCAAGGATCATTACCCTTGTTACCGGGCTCGTTCCAAGCCATTTAGCACTCCATAAGTGGATGAAATAAATTAGATTATTAACAAACAGCTTCATCTATCGAATCTTCGAAGATGAAGGTTTCTAACTCACCCTGACTCTGTTTTGTTAATCGGCGCCAATCGGCGTCCGATAAACGAACAGACAAAATACAGTTCCCCAGATCGTCGTACTCTTTCTGCTGTATCGCATCCAGTCGATAAAACTGGCCAAGATAATGTCCAGCAGTTGCCGGAATTCTAAGTGTTAGCTCTTTAATCACCTCACCAATAAGCTCAGTGATGGCTTTCAATAGCAAATCAAATCCTAAACGCTTCTGTGCTGAAACCCAAACTCGAACGGGTTTGCCTATGTCGTTATATTCAATTCTTGGCGTCACATCTTCGAGTAAATCGATTTTGTTACAGACCACGAGTTGCATGACTTCATCGGCTTGGATGTCTTTCAGTACAGATTGAACCTGATCAAAATTATCCGCCATGTTTTCATCTGCACAATCAACTATGTGTAGTAATAACTCAGCTTGCCTTGTCTCTTGTAAGGTTGCCTTAAATGCAGCAACGAGATCATGGGGCAAATGACGAATAAACCCGACAGTATCCGCTAATATCACGGCACCATCAGGTAAATCTAACTTTCTTAGCGTAGGATCGAGTGTGGCAAATAGCTGATCTGCAGCATAAACATCAGATGATGTTAGGGCATTAAACAGCGTTGATTTACCCGCGTTTGTGTAGCCGACTAATGAAACTGTCGACAAATCACTACGCTTACGTGCACGTCGACTCTGTTCACGTTGCTTATCAACTCGCTCTAAGCGTTTGTTGATATTTTTAATCCGTCCTCTGAGCAAACGTCTATCGGTTTCGAGCTGGGTTTCCCCTGGACCACGTAAACCAATACCGCCCTTTTGCCTTTCAAGATGCGTCCAACCACGGATCAGGCGAGTCGACATATGGCGCAATTGCGCTAGCTCCACCTGTAACTTACCTTCGTGAGTTCGCGCTCTTTGGGCAAAAATATCGAGAATAAGTGTCGTACGGTCGAGCACACGACACTGACATACTTGCTCAAGATTACGCTCTTGGGCTGGACTCAATGCATGATTAAAAATCACCACATTGGCTTCAGTCGCCGCCACTAATGCAGCTAACTCTTCGGCTTTACCAGAACCCACAAAAAATTTGCGATCCGGTGAACGTCGACTTCCAGTAATCACCCCGACTGATCTTGCCCCAGCTGATTCTACTAATAGCTGCAGCTCGACTAAATCTTCTCGGCGTTCCTCATCGGAAAAGTCGATATGGACAAGAACCGCAGTTTCTCCCGCCTCATAACGATCAAACAAGAAGCAAACTCCTCAGATAATACTTATTCGCCACTAGGCGCATCATCTTGAGCACCATATCCGCCTTGGGCATTTTGGTGACCAGTAACGTTGAATGGGCGTGCTGGCACAACAGTAGAAATAGCGTGTTTATAAACCATTTGGCTCACTGTATTTTTCAACAGAATGACAAATTGATCAAACGACTCTACCTGTCCTTGGAGTTTAATGCCGTTAACCAAGTAAATTGATACAGGAACGCGCTCGCGACGCAATGCGTTCAAAAATGGGTCTTGTAAAGATTGCCCCTTAGCCATTTTATTATTTCCTTTTTAATTTATATAAAATAAATCGATATCAGTGATAGTTTTTTGTTTAGTTTTAGTATTATACAGCAAGGGCTAATAAGCTAGCGGCATTGACGCATAAGTATAACTAAATTCCCCTCAGCACCACTTTCAAGCCAATTCAACTCTGGCCAACTCCGCAACCATGTTAATTGACGCTTAGCCAATTGCCTAGTAGCAGCAACCGCTTTTTCGACCATAGTATCATAGTCAAACTCACCATCTAGGTATTGCCAGCACTGTCGGTAACCGACACAACGCATTGAAGGCAAGTCTAAATGCAAGTCTCCGCGGGCTTTTAGCTCTGTGACTTCCTCAATAAAGCCCTGTTTGAGCATAATCGCAAAACGTTGCGCTATTAAGTCATGTAACACTTTGCGCTCGCGCGGTGCAATAGCAAATTGCACTACGTCATAAGGCAAGGGAGCAGACTTGGTCTGAGTCAACTCAGTCATGCTCTTGCCGCTTATTCTATAGACTTCCAGCGCTCTTGAAAGTCTTTGTGGATCATTAGGATGAATTCTTTCTGCCGACACGGGATCTATCTCCCTTAATTGGTCATGCAGTGCTTCCCATCCCTTTTCATCCGCCTCCGCTTGGATCTCAGCCCTAATGGCCTCGTCCGCACTCGGCAAAGGTGACAAACCTTCGAGTAACGCTTTGAAATACATCATGGTTCCGCCAACTAATACTGGCGTTTTCCCCATACTGACAATCTCTTCTATCTGGGCTATTGCATCGGCTCTAAAGTCTGCTGCCGAATAGCTTTCACTGGGATCTCGAATATCAATTAATCTGTGCGGCCCGCGAGCAAGTTCGTCTGCTGAAGGCTTGGCACTACCAATGTCCATACCACGATAAATTAATGCCGAATCGACCGAAATAATTTCACAGTTATGCTTTTCGGCCAATTCTAATGCTAAAGCTGTCTTACCTGAGGCCGTTGGCCCCATCAAAAATAACACTTTAGGCTGTAATTCTTTATTCACTTGCTTGCTCTTCTAGCCACGATTGCCAAGGTAAGAATATCGCTTTGTTGGCAATAAGCTGTTTTTTCTCTTCAGCTAACTGCGAAAATGCTGCCCAGACTTCTGGTGCCGAAACGAATCCCGTTAAACTGTGTTTTGCCAACCAAAATGCCAATGCGCTCGGCGCAGGTGTTTCAAAACGTAGTGATTGTAGCCATTCAGGGATCACTTTGGCTAACTGGCTCTCTCTGATATATGGGGGCACTTTTTTAATAATCAACTGCTGGTAACGAATTGTTAGTTCTAAACCTAATTGGCGGATCAGCGTATCGTGTTCAGTCAGCACAGCCTGCCAATCCGCATCAGCTGCGACAGACACTGGCATCAATAAAGGCTGACCAATTAACCCAGTCGCTAGCTTAGCTTCAATGTCTTGGCATCGCGTCGCCAATGCTACTGATTTTATTGATAATAGACTGAGTTTATCTTCCGACGTCATCACCCAATATTGCCCATCTAATATCGATGGCATAGGTAACACAGGCTGATAATCTTGATCTTTTACACTGTAAGAAGGGGTTTGCAGTAAAGCACCATAACTTGCTATTGCCGCCTTTGACGGTAATTCAGTACGTTGTCGAGATTCACCTACAGAATAACTGCCACGGCTGCTGTCTCTTGGCATTGTCATGCTGCCAAAAGCATTGGTTTGAGTGCCAAAACTGGCGCCTTCTCGTCCTGCGCCTAGAGACTTTACTTGAACTGCAGGGGCTACTGAATCTTGAGCAGACTCAAGTGTATCAGTTTGCGCATTAACTAGAGCTGAATCTGCGCCAAGTGCAAAAGGAACAGATATTTCAGCTGCGCTTGTTGGAGCATCCACAAGCACATCTTCAACCTCATCCAAAGAACTAGAGTGAACGAAGTTAAGCTCTCCTGCTTCTTCCAGCGCCGATTGCAATGCTTGCAGAATATAATCATGCACATAGCGACTCTGATGGAATCGCACCTCATGCTTAGCGGGATGCACGTTAACATCCACTTGATGGGGATCGATATCCAACATCAGCACGTAGCCGGGTTGCTCAAGTTCTGCTTTTTGGGCAAAGGCTTGACGCACTGCATGATTGACCAAGCGATCACGGATAAGGCGTCCATTGACATAAAAGTAATGGGTATCGCTGATAACCGGTGACCAAGGTGACTGCAAATAGCCACTGAGGCGCAAATCATCGTGTTGGCATTCAATCTTAAGCGCTTGCTCGGCAAATGGACGGCCACACACTTGCGTCAAACGCTGTAAATACTGGGCTTCATTCATGGCGGGACGATAATTACGTACTATCTTACCGTTATGCGTCAGCGTGAAATGGATATCGCCGCGCACTAATGCAATGCGCTTTAACCATTCATCGATATGAGTAAATTCGGTTTTGTCACTCTTTAAAAAGCGTCTGCGAGCCGGTGTATTAAAGAATAAATCCACCACTTCAATCGTCGAACCTACTGGATGCGCGGCGGGCATCACTTTAACTGCCATGTCGGCACCTTCTGCATGGGCTTGCCACGCTTCGGTTTGCTCAGCCGTGCGTGAAGTTAAAGTTAAACGTGAAACTGAGCTGATACTGGCTAGCGCTTCACCACGGAAACCAAAACTAAGGATCGCTTCAAGATCGTCTAAAGTGTACAGCTTTGAGGTCGCATGGCGCGATAAGGCTAGCGCGAGTTCATCTTTAGGTATGCCAGAGCCGTTATCGCGAATTTTAATCAGCTTGCTGCCGCCTTTGTCGATTTCAATATCGACTCGGCTCGCTCCTGCGTCGAGGCTATTCTCGACCAATTCTTTGACTACGGAAGCGGGTCTCTCAACCACTTCCCCCGCCGCAATTTGGTTGGCTAATTGCGGAGGCAGGATCTGAATGCCCATCATGCTTTCCTATTTAACTCTGGGGTATGACTAGCGTTTGCCCTAACTGCACCACATCGGACTTCATTCCATTCGCTTGTTTGATGCTGGACATAGGCACACTGTAACGTTGCGCGATTGCAGATAAAGATTCTCCACGACGGACCTTATGTTTAACCTTTGTCGATACCGCATCACCAACATAGGCTGTAGGCGTTCTTTCTGCTGATGCTTTTGCTGATGCTTTTGCTGTGGTTTTGGCTGGCTTAGCACTGCTAGAGCTTCCTCCCCTTCTTTGGGCAAGCAAAGTATCCGCTGGCGGATTGTTGTGATAGTAACGGCTCACACCCTTATAAATAGCATTGGCAATGCTCTCTTGATGGCGACTACTCGACAGTAAACGCTCTTCTTTAGGGTTTGAAATAAAGCCCGTTTCAACCAAGATTGAAGGAATATCCGGTGACTTCAGCACGGCTAAACTCGCGGACTCAGGGCGACTTTTATGCAATTGAGTCACGCCACCTAAATCTTTTAAAATATCCCCCGCAACAGAATGGCCAATTGCCATCGAACTGTTCATTGACATATCGAGCAGCGTCATGGCCAAATACTGTTCATTATCCGTGTTTTGGATAATCTCACCCGCGCCGCCCAGCAGCTCAGAGTGTTTCTCTTTTTGCTCTAACCAACGACCAATTTCACTATTAGCACGACGCATTGATAGCACCCATACGGAGGCGCCACGTGGATTGGGCGAGGTAAAGGCATCCGCATGGATAGAAATCAGCAGATCTGCCTTACTGTTGCGCGCCAGTTCAGAGCGTTTATTTAAATTCACAAAATAATCACCAGTACGGATCATCACAGCACGCATGCCTGGCGTGTCATTGATTTTGCTGGAAACACGTCTGGCGATTTCTAGGGCGACCTTTTTTTCATAAACACCAGAAGGACCAATGGAGCCAGGATCGTCGCCACCATGACCCGCATCAATAGCAATGACAATATCGCGGGATGATTGCGCCGCTTGGGTGACAGTTTTGACGGGTGTAGATGACACGATAGCCGTTGCCGTAGTTAACGTTTTATCTTCTAAATCAACCACTAGACGATTGCCATAGGGCGCAGTAACAGGCAAAGAAAACAAGCTTGCATTCAGTGGCTTTACGAGATCGATCACTAAGCGCAAATCACCTTTAGTCGGTGACTTACTGATCCGCACGCCCTTAACTAACTTACTGTTGTTTTCAAGATTTTTAAGCACAACTTTAGCAGTGGTCTTTTTTAAATCCACCACTAAACGATTAGGGCCATCTAAAGAGAAATAGGTGTAATCAGGCACTCCACTCAAGTCAAACACGATTCGAGTTGACTCAGGCGCTGCCCAAATACGTACGCTTTCTAACTGATTAGCAGCATGGGCCGCCACAGAGAAAAAAGAACATAAAGAAAGAATAATAATTTGAAAATACGGGTTATTTTTTATCATTTTAGTTTTTATTTTATCGCTTTTAATAACTTTTCACCTGGCTCAGACAAGGCCTCTATGCGTATTTCTCGCCCACTATTTTGATAACTTAAATGCATATGGACATCGGCAGCGGGCAGTAAACCCTCTCCCTTATCTGGCCATTCAACAATGCACAGACTCTTATCCGTAAAGTAATCGCGGATCCCCATAAACTCGAGTTCTTCTGGATCGTTTAAACGATACAAATCAAAATGATAAACTTCGACACCTTCTAACTCATAAGGTTCAACTAAAGTGTAAGTCGGGCTTTTAACGGCACCTTTATGGCCCAATCCCTGAATTAAGCCACGACTCAGCGTCGTTTTACCGGCTCCTAAATCACCCGTAAGATACAGAGTCAAAGGCGCTTGGACATGGCGGGCTAATTTTTGCCCAACCGCAATAGTGTCGTCTTCGTTGTCTAAGAAAAAAGTTAACTCTGTCATATCCGCTTATATCACTGCTGTTATTGATGGAGAAGCGACTCAATCCTAAAAAGGCACAGGGCACATAACAAAGTCCAGCCCCGCTTAAGTCTCACATTCCGCCTAGAGTAAATCACTATTCACTAATTGGCGAATAAAAGGCATTAAATCGCTCGCTAACATGCCACGTTCTCCCTGTATTGCCGCAAGATCGGCAGCGCAACCATGTACGACTACGCCAAGCACAGTTGCCTGCATATTATCCATTCCCTGAGCCATGAGCGCGCCTATAATACCAGATAACACATCGCCACACCCACCACTAGCAAGCCCAGGGTTGCCGACTGGTGCCACTACCATTTGCTGACCATCAAAAATGACCGTTCCAGCCCCCTTTAGCAATACAACACCGCCGTACTTTTGCTGTATCGCGCGAACAGCGGCAAATCTATCCAGTTCAATATCGACCACGGTACAACCAAGTAAACGCGCCGCCTCGCCCGGATGTGGTGTTAGTACCCAATTCGTTTGGCGCCTTGGTTCATTACTGAGCAGATTCAACGCATCGGCATCTAAAACACAAGGCTTATCACTCAAGCCCACGGCTTTAAACAAGTTATACCCCCAATCATGCTTACCTAAACCAGGGCCAAGCACGATAACCTGCGCCCAACCAAGGCGCAGATACACTTCCATATCGACTAAATCACAGCCCCAAAACATCAGTTCAGGGCGGGAGACATTCACCGTCAGTTGATGCTCAGGTCGACTGATCACAGTGACTAATCCCGCGCCTGCACGTAGGCAAGCCTCACTTGCCAGTCTCACAGCCCCAGCCATGCCTATATCACCGCCGATGACAGTGACTTTTCCCGATTGGCCTTTATGGCTATCCCGTGCTCGGGCGGCAAAATAGTCCTTAAGAGTCTCTCTTCCAACTCTTTGTGCGCTCGCTTCAGCAAAGAAAGGCGTTAATCCTAAATCTGCAAATTCAAGCTCGCCACTGTAATGCCGCGCCTTACCTGTTAACACACCTTGCTTTACACCACCAAAACATAAGGTGATATCCGCCATCACAGCAACACCTACTACGGCGCCTGTATCAGCAATGACTCCAGAGGGTAAATCAAGACTCAATACCCAAGCCGAATTGTCATTGATGGCACGGATATATTTAGCCATATCGTCGCGTACAGCATCACGTACCCCCGTACCTAACAGACCATCGACTATGATTTTCGCTGCGAGAATAGGTTCAACCTCTAACGGCAGTAATTTTCCACCTTCAGCAAGATAATGGGTCAATGCTTGCTGACACTCAGGCGTGCCTGCCGCTGACGTCATCATCACAGAAACGTCCATACCACTGGCACGGGCTAGACGGGCGCACACTAAAGCATCGGCACCATTGTTACCGCTGCCAGCAAGAATTAACACAGGTAAGACTTTGGAGCTATGTTTCGCTAAACACTCAAAAGCCGCCGCGCCAGCACGCTCGACCAATTCATAGAGACTAGATACTCCCTGAGACACTGCACTCAGTTCCGCTTCGCGAACTTGTGTTTGGGTGTATAGAGCTTTGGGAAATTGCGATAGATCTTGTGCCATGAAGGATCTCCTTAGACACCAATGACTCCATTTCACAATGAGTAATCTCACCATAGAAGTCTTGGCAGAATTGAGCAAGGCCAATAAAAATCAGCCAATAGATCAAGAAAGTAGCAAAAAAAGCAGCGAGAAATTATGACGTAAATCAGTTCAGGCGCAGAAACCCGCCCAAATGGAGCAAAGTAGAGTAAAAGTTGCCGATACAAAGTCGACATAAAAACCAAAGCCAGCGCTGAGCTGGCTTTGAGAATCAAGAAGAAATGACGGTTTAGATATCGTCCATCCGAATCGTACTGTGGACTAGACGTTGCTGCTGAGTTTTCTCTACTCGGATCAAATTGGCTAACGCATTGCGCGCATCTTCCGCCGTGGTTGAGTTAACTGTTTTTTCTAACAAACCAATCAGACGATTCTCTAGGTCTAAATGTAAGTTGAGCACATCATCTTCATTCATGTTTGCGGGCAACATAGTATCTTGGCAACGCTTAGTAAAGTCTTCAAAAGTGAAGTCTTTATACCAAGTATCAAGAATACGATGTGGTGCTTCATCCATATAATCACGCAGTTTTTCTGCCATGGTTTTTTGGTGTGATTCAAAATACTCCAACATCATTTTCACACGAGCCGAGTCAGCTTGATTGTTGAGTCGGCCATAGAGTTGCGCCATATCTAAGCGGCAATTTGCCACATACTCGAGTAGATCACGTAATTGTTGAATACGCATATAATGCACTCCATTGTCAGGCCAACTACTTGGCGCTATTAATTTTGTCTAATTCCATTATGTGAGTAAAAGCGTTACGAATATTTGAACAAGGTCATAATTTAACTTTCGCGCAGCTATCTAATTTAGGAAAACTTGAAGAAACACGCTATAGATCACGCATCTAAATCCTATCACACTGTTTTGTATAAAAGAGAAAAGCCAAAAGAGATCTCAACGCACTTTTCCCAAAGGGTATTCGTAAGTCTTTGGTTGTGCATGGTGAATCTGAGATAGAGTGCTTGAAGTAGATGGCAGTGAATCAAGACAAATATAGATGAGCCAATTGAGGGAATGACACGAAAAAGTCGCTGTTGGGGGGGTTAACGGAAGTACAGCGAAATGATTTTATCGGAAGTGGTCGAGCAATAATCTATGCCTTAGTTAACGGCTTAAGCATTGTAAGTGATAGCAATATGAGCAACACGATTGAAATGATGTTGGATAAAATAGTTTTGGAGGGATTTATCGAAATTGGAGCGACATGATTTTTATCAAGAGCGGTTCGAACCGATGACCTATACCTTGGCAAAAAGAAGGTATAGCCATATCAAGTCCGCAACTGAGCTAATGTCAATTGAGTAATGTGATAATGGAAGATTCAGGGAATTGGAGCGACATGATTTTGATCAAGAACGGTTCGAACCGATGACCTATACCTTGGCAAAAAAGAAGGTATCGCCATATCAAGTCCGCAACTGATCTAATGTCAATTGAGTAATCTGATAGTGGAATATTTAGGAAATTGGAGCGACATATCGGGTTCGAACCGATGACCTATACCTTGGCAAGGTATCGCTCTACCAACTGAGCTAATGTCGCATAATCTGTATTAATGATTTGGTAAATCACTAAGTTTTAATTTGGAGCGACATATCGGGTTCGAACCGATGACCTATACCTTGGCAAGGTATCGCTCTACCAACTGAGCTAATGTCGCATAATCTGTATTAATGATTGGTAAATCACTAAGTTTTACTTTGGAGCGACATATCGGGTTCGAACCGATGACCTATACCTTGGCAAGGTATCGCTCTACCAACTGAGCTAATGTCGCATAATCTGTATTAATGATTTGGCAAATCACTAAATTTTAATTTGGAGCGACATATCGGGTTCGAACCGATGACCTATACCTTGGCAAGGTATCGCTCTACCAACTGAGCTAATGTCGCCTTTTGTATCGCTGCTACATTTGCCTTCAACATTAACAAAGGTATCGTCTATCAACCTCTATCAGCTGAGCTAATGTCGCATTCAATCTAAATGACCGCACATCTCTGTTCGCATCAAAAAGTTGAGGCCGCATTATATGAAAAATTCATGCGGCTGCAACCCCTTCTTGCATATTTATCTACTGATCGGTCAAATTTTAAATACTTTGCTGCGATAATACTGCAATTCAGCGATCGACTCTTGGATATCCTGCAGTGCTTGGTGAGTGTTTTGCTTCTTAAAGCCCGCCATAGTTTCTGGGCTCCAACGCTTCACTAGCTCTTTAATCGTACTGACATCCACATTGCGGTAGTGGAAATAATCTTCCAACTCGCGCATATAACGATTTAAAAAGCGTCTATCTTGACCAATGCTGTTACCACACATTGGAGAGGCGCCCTTAGGAACATACTGTTCTAAGAAGGCAATAGTCTTAGCCACGGCTTGCGCTTCGGTTTCTTGGCTAGCACGAACGCGATCAATCAACCCAGACTCACCATGATGCTTTTGATTCCAATCATCCATAGCAGCTAGCACGTCATCCGATTGATGAATCGCGATAACCGGACCTTGACCGATAATATTGAGTTCTTGATCTGTCACTAAAGTGGCAATTTCAATGATCCTGTCGACGTCGGGCTCTAACCCTGTCATTTCCAAATCGATCCAAATGAGATTATTTACATCTGCCGTCATAAATCAGCCTTATCGTGTCAGTTAGCCTAAATTCAGGCTTTTTTATTCAAGAGCGTGTATCATACTGCTTTTTTCCAACACAAAAAATCACCTAATTGACGAAGACGAATCAGTGAGTAAAAAGAAACCCCTAAGCCAAGGTCAATTACGCCGCATGCGCGCTAATCACGAGAAGCGACTCAATCGTGATAGTGGCGATAAAAATACGCCAGAGTTACAGGATAGTTCATTGGGGCAAGAACAGCCCGGTACTGTGATTTCACGTTTTGGCCAACATGCAGACATAGAAACTGAAAGCGGCCAAATTGTGCGCTGTAATATTCGCCGTGCCGTCACAAGTTTAGTGACTGGCGATAAAGTGATCGTACGCTTAGCCATTGAGAGCCAAGCCAATAGCGGCATCGCAGGTATTGTTGAAGCCGTTCATCCACGTCGCTCATCACTTACACGCCCAGATTTATACGATGGCGTGAAAATCATTGCCTCGAATATCGACCAGATTTTGATTGTCTCCTCGGTATTACCCAGCTTTACCACCCAGATCATCGACCGTTATTTAGTGGCTGCCGAAGATACCGATATTCCGCCTATCATCATTTTGAATAAAATTGACTTGCTCAATCCCGATGAAGCGCAGGCAATCGACGAAGCGCTACAGCGCTACAAAGACATTGGCTATCCGGTTTATAAGGTCAGCAGCAAGCTTGGCGATGGTATCGATACCATCAAAGGCATACTCAAAGATAAAGTCAGCGTGTTTGCCGGTCAATCTGGTGTGGGTAAGTCATCGATCATCAATGCATTACTACCCGATGCAGAGCTTATTATCGGCGATGTTTCCGACAACTCAGGTTTAGGTCAACACACTACTACCACAGCTAAACTGTTGCACTTGCCTAGTGGTGGCGATTTGATTGACTCCCCGGGCGTGCGCGAATTCGCTCTATGGCATCTTCCTGCACAACGTGTCGGCTGGTGCTTTATCGAGTTTCGCGAATATCTGGGCGCGTGTAAATTCCGCGATTGTAAACACGGTGACGATCCCGGCTGTGCACTTCAAGAAGCCCTGAGCCAAGGTAAGATCAGCGCAGATCGCTTTAATAATTACCATAAAATTATCGCCAGCTTAGATGAACAACGTCATGCCCGCCATTTCCGCGCGGCCACTGACGAATAACGACTTATTGATAAATAACAACAGTCTCAGCAAAGATTGAGCAGTAAGAAAAGGAATTGAAATTGGATAAAGTCAAAATAGCGCTGCAGTACATGCTGCCGAAACACTTATTATCTCGTTTAGTGGGTAAACTCGCTGCAGCCGAAGCTGGCGCCTTGACCACTGCCGCCATCAAATGGTTTATCAAACAATATAAAATCGACATGAGCGAAGCGGCGCAGAGCGAACCAGAAGCTTATAAAAGCTTTAATGCTTTTTTTACCCGCGCCCTTAAACCCGGTATTCGTCCGTTAGATATGGACGCCGATATCATGGTGCATCCCGTCGATGGTGCGGTAAGTCAGTTAGGCCCCATCAAAAACGGTCGCATCTTCCAAGCTAAGGGTCATCACTATTCCTCGTTAACCTTACTTGGCGATCAAGCCGAAGATGCTAAACGCTTCGAAGGCGGTGATTTTGCGACTATCTATCTGGCGCCTAAAGACTATCACCGTATCCACATGCCGATTAAAGGCACGTTATCAAAAATGACCTATGTACCTGGCGAACTGTTTTCGGTGAATCCGTTAACGGCGAGACACGTACCCGGTCTATTTGCCCGTAACGAACGCGTTGTGGCGATTTTTGAAACCGAATTAGGTCCATTGGCCATGGTATTGGTTGGCGCAACGATTGTTGCCAGTATTGAAACCGTATGGGCTGGCACAGTCACACCGCCGACAGGTAAGCAAGTCTTCACTTGGGAATATCCAACCCAAGGTCCAGATGCCATCACCTTAGACAAAGGTGAGGAAATGGGTCGCTTCAAGTTAGGCAGTACTGTAGTGATGTTGTTTGCTAAAGATGCTATCGCGACCTTTGCTGAAGGTGTCGAAGCCGAAGCAGTGACTCGTATGGGACAAGCCTTCGCTAACCTGAAAGACGTTAAGCAAGCGGATTAAGCTTTCTTGAGTTCTGCTAAACCTTCGGGATTAATTGAATTGCATCTGGCTGTGCTGCTATTTGGCGGCACAGCTTTGTTTTCTAAATTAATCCCACTCAACGCCCTCGACATCACCTTCCTACGCTGTATCGTCGCCGCCACTGTGTTAGGTTTGCTAGTCAAATTCAGCCGCAAACGTTTAACGCTGGCAAGCAAACAAGATTATCTAGTCGCCATCGGGCTTGGGGTTATCGTCAGCCTGCATTGGGTGACTTATTTTGCGGCCATGCAATTATCGTCGGTCGCCATTGGCATGATTGCATTTTTCACCTATCCGGTGATGACAGTCATTGCTGAGCCGTTGCTGACAGGTAATAAGATAAAATTACACGATATGCTCAGTGGCGTGTTAGTGCTGATTGGGGTGATATTACTCATCCCTGAAGCCAATTTAGGTAACGACACTACGCTGGGCATTGCCATCGGCATAGTGTCCGCCATGCTGTTCACCACCCGTAACTTATTGCACAAACGCTACTTTTCCCAGTACAGCGGCCCCCATGCCATGTTCTATCAAACTTTGGTCGCTGTGGTGTTCCTGATGCCTTGGCACCAAACGGAACTGGGCAGTATCTCATTAGAAGTGTGGGGATTAATTATTTTACTCGGCGTTGTCTTTACCGCTGCGCCACATGCGCTATTTACTTCTGCGCTGAGGCAACTCAGCGCCAAAACGGTTGGGCTAGTCTCTTGCTTACAACCCTTTTATGGCGCCATGTTAGCGCTGATCATTTTAGGTGAAGAGCTCAATCTCAACACCCTAATTGGTGGCACTATCATAGTCGCTACCGCCATCTTCGAAACCCATCAATCGCACCAATCACAGCGGCGAAAAAAGAACGCCTGAAACATACCAATCTCAACGCAATTTGGCTAATATGGAGCGTCTTTCGCCCCTAAATGTCTTTAGCCTATATGCCACGTATTTTATTGTTCATTATTGCTTTTTTCACATTTTCCGCACTTGCCAATTCGCCTTTGCAGTTGGACAAACGTCTTGGCATGAACAAGCAAGATCAGCAACAAAATCTCAGCATTGACGAACAAATTAACGAACTAAAAATTAACATAGAAAAACTCGCCGCCAACGCAGCCAGTTTCCAACAAGCGCAGATTGATTTTGAACAACATAAGAAGCGCACTAACCAAGCACTGAAAGACGCCTATAAGCCTTTATCTCTGGAAAAAGGTACTGACCTCAGCCAGCAGGCTTCCATGGCCTATATCCGCTTGTCTGAACTTAAAGAAAGCGAATCCACCCTTGGCCGACAAGTTAACGATTTATTGCTACGTCACAATGACTTACCTACAGTTATCGCCAGCGCGAGGCAAACTGTCGCCCAAAACAAAAAAGCAGAACTCGCCCCGCTAGATACCCCAACGGGAGAGTTACAGCAAACTCAACGACTTTTCTTTGAACAAAGCCTTGCCACCGATGAAGCAGAACTTGCCAGCAGCCAAAAACGCATTGAACTGACGCAATTACAATTACAGCTAGTCCGCCAACAACTGGTGCAGCAAGAAGCCTTGATCGAAACCATCAACAAGGCAATCAATAAACAACGTCAGCAACAAACGGATGCCACCCTAGCCAAAAACTTAGTTAATACCGAAAAAGTTATCGATCCTATCACCCGTAATATTGCCGACACTAACCAGATTTACGGCCAAAAGCTGCAAACGTTAACTTTGCAGATCAATAATGTGGTCGAACAGCAGGAACAGGCAGAAACCCAATATCAATCCCAAGCCAAACAACTGGCAAACATCCAAGAGCAGATCACTTGGGTCAAAATGAACTCCGCCTTTGGTGAGCGCTTTTTGCAGATGTTGCAATCACTGCCTAAACCACCTAATCACGAAAAACTGCAAACGCTGATCGCCGATGCGCGCTTAGACAGATACCATTTAGAGCAGCAACAAGCCCTCAATGAGCAAGAATTAGAACAGCCCGGCTTGTACAATGAGCAGCAGATTAAACTACTGCACTCGCAACAGAGTTTGATCTCGCAGTTGATGCAAAGCTATGACCAATACTTGAGTGAATTAGGCAAGCTGAAGGTCAATTACCAACAACTGAGTCAACAGAATCTCACCCTCAAAAATACCCTTAACGAACATTTATTCTGGGTGCCTAACGCTGCAAGTATCAGTAAGTTATGGCTTACGGATCTTGAGCGCAGCACGGTTTGGCTTGTGCAACAAGCACAGTGGGATGAACTGGGAAAAGCCTGGGATGAACAAAACGATTATTGGTCTTGGTGGATCATATTGCTGGTGCTGTGTTTAGTCGTACAAGACTTGATCACTCCTAAATTCAATCGCTTGCTAAATCATTACACTACTTATGTGGGCAATGTGACCCAAGATAAATTCATTTACACTCTCAAAGCGCTCGCCTGCAGTATCAGCTATGCGTTGATAAAACCTTTCCCAGTGATCATGGCGGGATTGATTTTCTATCATTCCGATCGCAATTTTGTGCAAGCAGTGGGTATGGGCATACTGGCGATTGGTTTAGTGTATCTCTTATATCGCTTCATCTTTATTCTGACGCTCGACAAAGGCGTACTCGTGGGCCATTTCAAACGCCCCTCAAAACTCATCCAAGCGGGACAATCACGGCTCAGACACTTTGTGCTGATTGCTAGCCCATTATTGGGTCTGATGGGCTTTACCGAAGTGCTCGACACATCACTGGTGCGTAATAGCATAGGCCGCGGCGCATTCATTATTTTCTGTATCGTTTTATTCTTGTTATACAAAGATATTTTAATCCTGAGCCGTAAAAACTCAGATGCCAAAAAAGACGGTAAAAACAAAAAACTCATTCAGAAAATGCTCTGGACCTTGCTGATTTCTGTGCCGCTTTTAAGCGCAGTGTTAGCCTTTAGGGGTTACTACTTCACCGCTTTCCAAATGCTGTTACAACTGCAATTATCGATCGTGCTGGGTCTGGGTTTCTTGCTCTTATACCAATTGATCAAACGGTGGATGTTAATCGAACGCCGCCGTATCGCCTTCGATCGCGCGAAGGCAAAACGTGCAGAGCGCTTAGCACAAAGGGAAAAAGGCGAAACGCATCACCCTTCCGTTGATGGACTCGATACCTACGAAGAACCCGTGGTCGATCTCGAAACCATTTCGAGCCAATCCCTTGGTCTAGTGCGTTCACTCTTGTTATTGGCCTTTTTAGCCAGTTTGATTGGTCTGTGGACTCAAACCCATACGGCGCTGTTTTCTTTCCTCGATGGCATTACGCTGTGGACGACCAATACCAGTGTGAATGGCTTAGAGCAACAATTACCCATTACCATGAAATCACTGATGTTTGGGCTGATAGTGGTGGGTTTCTCGTTAATGATTGCCACCAATTTACCCGGCCTACTTGAGCTAATGATCCTGCAAAGGCTTGATCTCTCGCCTGGAACGGGTTTTGCGATCACAACCGTCAGTCGTTATCTGGTGGTTTTCCTCGGACTATTAATCGGCTTCTCTAATCTCGGGATGGAATGGTCTAAGCTTCAATGGCTGATTGCCGCACTGTCGCTCGGTTTAGGTTTTGGTTTGCAAGAAATTTTCGCCAACTTTATCTCAGGTTTGATCATTTTGTTTGAGAAACCCGTGCGGATTGGCGACACAGTGACAATTCGTGATTTAACAGGGACAGTCAGTAAAATCCAAATTCGGGCGACCACCATTATTGACTGGGATAGAAAGGAAATTATCATTCCGAACAAGGCCTTTATCACAGAGCAGCTGATCAACTGGTCCTTGTCAGATCCTATTACTCGGGTCATTGTTTATGTGTCGGTGGCGCGGGATTCAGACCCTGCCAAAGTTGAAGCGACCCTGTATCAAGCGGTGCAAGAGTGTGAAGATGCACTTGCCAGCCCAGAACCTGAAGTCTGGTTTGCAGGCTTTGGTAAGCATACCCAAGATTATGAAGTGCGCGCCTATGCGAAAGATATGTCGGCACGCTGGCCACTGCGCCATGATTTACATAAACGAGTGACTAAAAAACTCAAAGAAAACAATCTCGAACTCGCCTACCCGCAGATGGAAATCCATATTAAGAATGGTCAAAATCGCGAGCAACAAGGCATTATTAGAAGCTAATAGGATCGTAGACCATGCTTATTTTTGCTCACCGCGGCGCCAGCGGTTATCAGGCCGAAAATACCTTAGCCGCCATGGCTAAAGCGTTAGAATTGGGTGCGCAAGCCGTCGAACTCGATGTACATAATGTCGAAGGTGAGTTAGTCGTGTTTCACGACAGACGACTCGATAATAAAAGCTCGGGCACAGGCGTCATTCACTTAGCGAGCAAGGACTATCTAGCAAGCATCAATGTGAAAGGTGAATCCATTCCGACGTTATGGCAAGTACTTGAACTGATTGCGGGGCGCTGCATAGTCAATATAGAGTTAAAAGGCATTAATACCGTCACGCCGTTAATCGACTTATATCCAAAGGCTATGAGTCAGCTTGGTTTTAATAAGGAGCAGTTACTGATCTCTTCTTTTAATCACCCCTATCTGTATGAACTTAAACAGGCGTTGCCAGATGCTTTAGTCGCACCACTGCTTGCCAGTATTCCACTCGAAGGGGCTGCGGTAGTAAGCGACCTAAGTGCCTATTCATTGCATTTAGATGTGAGTTTTATCAGCCAAGCGCTAGTAGACGACGCCCATAACCGAGGTGCCAAGGTTTATGTTTATACTGTCGATCATATTGATGATATTCATGCGCTTAAGCAGATAGGTGTCGATGGCGTGTTCAGCAATTACCCCGATCGCGCCATGCAAGCCTTAACTCAAAAGGCAATGGCCAATTACTCTGGCTACTTTGAGTAACGGCCAAAATAATCATGATATTAAGCTTGGCTATTTCGCTGAGCCCAATAACCGATAAAAATAAACATGGCCACAATTAACAGAAACATCCAATGGGATGGCATAGCCACTATGTGTCTTGCCACCCAAGGCGTGGCTTTCACGATCAATAGTCCATAGCCAAAGGCATTCACAATAATAAAAACAAATGTTCGCAGCACAAAAGAATGCCCCAACAAATGACGCCTTAAGATACGATTTACATCCGCTGAAAAAACCAAAATAAGACACACCACCATAGCGGTAGCAATATCGAAGGCCCAAGGGCGAAGCATATTACCTAACTGGGCAATAATGGCGACTAATTGCTCAAACATAGACTTAACCTAAAAAGATGCAGCGCAATCCATCAGCGTGGCCGCGACAGCGTATTGAAAAATAACAATAACCAAGCATAAAGGGAGACGCCATGGGGCACAAGTTACTCTTGCTAACAAAGGCAAATCAACAGTACCGCGACTTGATTGAGGCGCAGAGTCTCCCTGATTTAACGTTACTCGACGATAATCCTGCGAGCATAATTGATGCAGATATTTGGTTAGCCGAACCTAAACTTGCCGCGCCCCTATTGCCCCATGCTAAAAATCTGCAATGGCTACAATCAAGCTTTGCTGGCATAGATGCCCTGATGAGTCCAAGGGGCAGAAAAGACTATCAACTCACCAATATTAAAGGCATTTTCGGCCCGCTGATGAGCGAGTATCTATTCGGCTATTTACTCGCGCATATCCGCGGCCATGGTTTTTATCGCCAGCAGCAACAGCAAAAACAGTGGCTGATTCAACCCCAGCAGCGCCACTCAAGTTTACAGGGCATGCGATTGCTCTTGCTTGGCACAGGGTCAATAGCCCAGCATTTAGCGAAAACGGCAAAACACTTTGGCATGCATGTTACTGGTATCAATAGCAGCGGTAATACCGTTGAAGGTTTTGATGCCATAGAAGCGGCCAAGTGTTAACACAGGCCGATGTGGTTGTAAATCTACTGCCAAGCACTCCTGCAACGTACAATCTTCTCAATGCTGACATGTTAGCTATGTTAAAAACTGATGCAGTGCTGTTTAATGTTGGCCGCGGTGATGCACTCGATCTCGATGTGCTAAATACCCAGCTTATCGCTAATCCTAGTCAGCAAGCGATCCTCGATGTATTTGCTCAGGAACCTTTGCCCAATAGCCATCCTATTTGGGAACGGGAAAATGTCGTGATCACGCCGCATATTTCGGCGCCAAGCCATCCTGCACAAATCGTCGATATCTTTAGCCAAAACTATCGCCGCTACATCATGGGTGAGCCACTGCAGAATCGAGTCGACTTTAGTAAAGGTTATTAGATCAAAGATAAGAAATTGAGTTAGAAATCAGTAAAAGAAAAGGCAATAGTCAGACTATTGCCTTTTTTATCTTAAATTTTAGTCAGTTAAATCCTAAAGCTGCGCTTTAAGAATTGCTCGACTAATACCGAGTGAGAATCCATCTCGCGAGTCACTTCGTCATTCAAGCCGACCATTTCACTGCCGAGTTGATGGCTAGAATGGGTAAATTGCGACACATTCACCACGCTGCGATTCATCTCATTTGCCACACTCGATTGCTCTTCAACCGCGCTGGCAATATGGTGCGTCATATCGGTAATGGTCGAAATGGCCTCACGAATCGTACGTAATGCCGTACCCGCTAAATCCGCCGTTGAAATACATTCGGAAGCGGCAACCACTCCTTGCTGCATACTGATAACAGCTTTATTCGTCCCCTGCTGCAACAGATTAATCATACTGTGGATTTCTTTGGTGGCATCGTGAGTACGTTGTGCCAGCGCCCGTACTTCGTCGGCAACGACAGCGAAGCCACGACCTTGCTCACCCGCTCGAGCCGCTTCAATTGCTGCATTCAATGCCAGCAAATTCGTCTGCCCCGCAATACTCTGAATCACATCGAGCACTGTGCCAATATCTTTACTGTGGGCTTCTAACTCAGTAATCACTTTTGACGTTTGTTGCAGTTGCTCCGCCATGGCTTGAATCGAGCGAATAGTGCTCGACACCGTTTTATCACCATTGATGGTTTCAGCGGATGCCATTTGCGTGGCACTCGCCGCATCGGCACAATTGGAGGACATATCGCCTAATGTGGCGGTCATTTCCTGCATCGCTGTAGCAACTTGTTCTATTTCAGACAGTTGAGCCTGACTGGTACTCTGGATTTGTTTGCCCTTGGCGGCAGATATTTTGGCCTGTTCTGACACGTTATAACAGGAATCCGATGCACGCCCAAGAATCGACTTAAGCTCTGAATTCTGCATTTGCAGTGCTAAATCAATCGCGCCAAGATCATCACTGCTTCCACTATAAATATGCGCCATCAGCGGATTATCGTAGATATGCTTTGCCTTAGCCACTATCGCGTAATAGCGATTCAGCACCAGATTACCGCCCACCAGCAATACTAGGACACTTATCGCTAGGGCAATAAAGCCCATTAAGCCAATTTGCAGAGCAAGGTAAAGCATAGGTAGCATGCCAACCAATGCGAGTAACAGCAATTTAACTGGCATATCCAAAGTACGTTTTAACGCACTGACGCTGCCCTTTTTGTTCAACTCCGCATAGGCTATTTCTGCACGCTTAACCTGATCGCGTGTGGGTTTAGTGCGTACTGATTGAAACTCGACGACTTTGCCATTAACTGAAATCGGTGAGACATAGGCATCGACCCAATAGTGATCGCCATTGGCGCAGCGGTTTTTTACTATCCCTTTCCAAGGCTCGCCTTTTTTGATGCATCGCCACAGATCTTCAAACGCTTGCGGAGGCATATCTGGATGACGCACCATGTTGTGTGGCTTGCCTAGCATGGCATCGAGGTCGTAACCGGCAACGGTACAGAAAGATTGATTGGCGTAAGTGATATGACTTTGAGTATCCGTGGTCGACAATAAAATCCAATCCGCTGGGTAATCATATTCTCGCTGTGTAACTGGTAGATTTGTTCTCATGAAACCTTATGGATCTTTGATTAATTCTTCGTTATTCATCCATGAGTTATCCATCCGTGAGGCATCATCACCCTGACTCTGTATTCCTAAACCTACTTCTAAAACTGCCTAGCTTTTTAATGCTAAAACACACCTAGCATAGACGATAAAACGTGCGCCATGTAACAAAAGCGTTAAAGTATGAAAATCACCCAAAAAACATGATTGCATTTGATAAGCGTTTTCATTTAGAATTAGCGCAATTCGATTGGAGACTAATATATGTACGTTTGTCTTTGCCATGCGATCACTGATACGCAAATTAAAAACGCAGTAAGCCAGGGCGATAGCTCGCTTGCTGACGTAAAAAAGCGCTTAGGTGTTGCCGATCAATGTGGTAAATGCGCCAGAATGGCGGTGCAGATCATTCAAAATCAACTAGAGCTTGAGCCTAATTATTACGAAGTCGCGTAAATTGAATCGCGAATAGAGTGGTAATGGGTAACCCGCTAACGAATACACTTCCGACAAGCTAAAACCACGCTGACTCAAGCAAACTCAATCCAAAAAGTCCCGCGACAACAAAGCTTTCTATTCGTCACTTCGTCTTAAATAGTTTTGCCAGCCTAATCTTTAGATATGATGTTTTAATGACAAGCCCCACTGAACTCCAAGCTCGAAAGCCGCGAATAATTCAATGGGGTTACAGATCCAACTTCCGAGTCAAGCCTACTTACGTTTCAACAAATAGGCCGCTTCATTAAGCCAAGGCACTGCTTTCTTAATAAAACGTGGATTGTCGGCCAACACATCTTGCGACGCTAATACTTCAATATCAAAATCCTCGCTCAGATGCTGCTCTACCCAAGTAGGGGATACCGCAAAAGGCGGGCCGATAAGGGATTCTTGCGGATAATCTAAAGTCACTAATAAACCGACACTGCCGCTAGGTAATAAGCTCGCTAACTGCTTGGCATATTGTGCACGCATACTTTCTGGCCATGCGATCAAAGCCGCGCGATCGTAAAATGCCGTCACCGCTTGGGTGATAGTCTTAGGTAGGGTGAAAATATCACCCTGATACAAGCTGATCTGTTCGGTTTGATAATGCTGGTGTTCACCCACGGCCGTTTTCGTCATCTCGAGTTGGTTATCGCTAAAAAATTGCTGTACAGCCAATTCATTCAACTCACACCCTATGACCTGATGCCCCTGTTCTGCGAGGAAACACATGTCTAGCGACTTACCACATAAGGGCACAAAAACCTTAGTATCTGCGGGTAATGCAAGCTGCTGCCAATACTTAACGAGGAAAGGATTGATGTCTTGCTGATGAAAACCTATCTGTTGCTGCTGCCACTTTTCATGCCAAAAACCGGGTTCCATGGGTTTATCTCTATTCGCTAATGTTGTCCTTACTCTAATGACATTTTAAAGTGGATGCAAAACCTCCTGCCATTCGGCAAACTCGGCAATGTAAAGACTAACTTACTGATCTAAAGTGGCTTGCACTTTACGCAACCAAACACAGTTATCGCATTGGCATTGACGGCGTGATAAATGATGTGGGCTTAAAGATGAGTCGATAAAGTCCACGGCGATCAACAACTGCTGTTTTAACTCGGCAATCGATTTTTCGTTCACGGCCACCAGCTCGTCATTCTGGTTCATCCAGATACATTCCATGCCCTGATGACACGTTAAACATTGCTCGTCTCTATCATTAAAAAATACCGCATGCGGGCAATGGGTCACTTCCATTGACTGTAAAATACGCTTACGCGGATATTCCAAAAGTTCGATCAACAAGGCTTTATATTGGGTGGGCATACGCCCTCCTTAGCTGCACTTTGTCTGTGGGTTAATTAACAAAAATTGATTCCATCTAATGCCCCAAAGATTACCTATAGTCGCGAGGATTTAATTTGATGTAAGTCAAAGTCAGTGACGAAATGATCGGTTAGGTAAGCCGCGCCTGACGCTGATCATCAATGCCATTCAAAATACTAAAATAAAGCCGCCCGCTATTTGATTATCTCCCCCGCTTACTGGTTAAATGAACAAAACAAGGAGCACAATTTGCAAACACCGCAGCTGCAGCATTTTTATATTTCTGAAGAGCAATCCATTTACTTGCTCAAAGCCAATGATGCCCGTAAACACAAGGCGTGGATCCGCCTCTGTAAACAACAGCTGAGCAAATTAGGTTATACCGATATCGAATTGGTCGGTAAAGGCGCCTACGGTTTCGTGTTTGCGGGTATCAATCAAGCGGGCGATGCCCATGTGTTTAAGTTTTCACGGATTAATTTGCCGCAACATATTCAAGATCGGCTCGAAGAAGAAGCCTTTATGCTCTCCTTACTCAAGCACCCCAATGTGCCGGGAGCGATCAAATTTGAGCGAGTAGGTAAACAGGGAATACTCGTGATGGAACGGGCAAAAGGGGAAGATCTCGACCAACTTTGCCGCCGCATGGGCGCCCTACCGACCGCTATGGTCATGAGCATCGCCCGCCAACTCGCCGATATCTTGTATTACCTGCGCACGGGCAAGCCATTAGTGCACGGCGATATCAAACCTTCGAATCTAGTTTACGATATTGAACAACAACACTTATCGTTAATCGATTGGGGCTCAGCGGTATTTGCGCAGCGGGATGAACATAACAAACCCGTCGAAGACAATGTGATGGCGTTAATGTCTAGCGATCAACAACATACCAACGCCCGCATGGGTGATGTGTACTTTATCGGCGAAGAGCAACTCAATGGAGCACTCTCCAGCCCGCGCTTTGACGAGCAAGGAGTTGCCGCGACTCTGTATGCCCTCGCTTCTGGGCAAGCAAGCCGCTTCGGTGCACAAGTGATCTCGCCCACCAGCATTGGCTTACCGATAGAATTAGCCCGTACCTTAGAAGGCATGCTCAGCACTGATCCGCAGCAGCGCAACATTGCCGGCGATTACTTTTTAAAAAGTATGCGCCACAGCCACAGATTACATTTACCTGAACTGCCCAAAGCTGATTTACAGGGTGAAATTCCTGTATGGGTACAATCCCGCGACAAAGATGTTGAAACCGTCAGCTACAGTTCGCGTAAATCCTTTTTAAAGGAACACAACGCCCAAGATCCCATCGCTAAGATGGATGATATTCAGCTCGAAAAATATTACCGTAACTTCCTCGCTGGCATGGGCGATACCGAAAAAGGCTTTATCGCCGCAGTGGGTCGTTTAGCGCAATATCCGATCGTGGGTGGTCTGGCTATTCATTGGCAGGAAACCGGCGTGTTTATCGACTCCAATCTTGCGATTTACGATGCAAAGCAAAAAAGTGCGTTAATCATTGCAGTCAACAATATGGTGGATCTCGCGCGGGGAATTAAACGTATAGGGGTGTTTAAGGCCTGTTTCTTTAACGCCAAAGACACACTGCATATCGAGCGAGCTGACACTAGCGAACCTTTTGTCGCCAGTGCCGCACTGCAGTTGCCATTCGAAGTCGGTGACGTACCCACCTTAGAAGATAAGTCGCGGTTACATTCTTATTTTGAAGACGGTAAAGATCCCGATGAGAACCTCGAATTACCCCATGAAATCATGGAAGAATTAGCCCGCATCAACCAAATTCACCACACAGGCTGCATCATTTTTGAGGCGCTGCCGAATCACTTAAAAATTCACAGTTACTTGAAGCTGCTCAATCCACGTAAGCAAGCAGCGTTTCGCGCGAGCCTCGATCGCATCTTGCATCATGTCGGAAAAATCCAAGGTCACGGCGTATCGGGCTTTATGAAACTGCCCTACAAAAACACCCGCCGCTTTACTCATCTAGAGCGTAAAGCCGATCACTTTTATCCGAAAAATCCAAAAGAAATAGGCGCCTAATGGCGCCTATGTTCATCGGATTAAATCGGTGATCCCGGCGGTAGGGTTAACGGCATAGGAATAAGCTTAACCTTAGCATCGGTCAAACCCGCAGCCAGACCCTGTTGCAACCAAGTATAGTGCGCCGCAAGACTCACATTCGCTCGATTCGACTTCGCTTTCAATTGCTTAATCACAAACTGAGCGCGATCGTTGATCGCTGCCCTCACTTCTGGTGAGGTTTGAGGATCGTGCAGCGTTGCCAGCACTTCATCAATCACCACAGCGTTCACTCGCATCCATACGCCTTCGACCAGCGCGAGCTTATCCTCTTGATACAAGGTCGCCGCAAATAACTTATCCAGTAATGTCGTCACCGATAACTGCTCGCTATCGGCCATGGATGCTTGGCTGACACGATTCAAGCGTTTAGGCATCAATAGCAAGCTCAAGGTATGACGGCTAAACACTTCAGCCATACCGAGAGGGTCGTTAATTGCACCTAGACCTGAATTGAAGGATTCCCGCGTAACATGATAATTCCCCGCCTTTGGCACTAAACTGTCGAGCAAGGTTTGCGGCACAGTTAAACTCGCCGCATCGAGAGTGTTAAGTAGCGCGTCTAAGCCCGTTAACTGCAACTGCGGCGCAATATAGCTCCAGCGGCTGCCTTCACCAATAGATTGATAGTTATAGTCAGTACCACCAATAAACTTCGCGACCGCATCGATTTGATAACGCGTCAACAAATAAATTGGTGCAAAGGCATCGGCTAGCTCGCCCAGTGGCTCATTGGGTAACAAGGCCGCACTGGAGAAATCCGCAATCGCCTTAGTACGAATTTTATTTAACTTACCCAGCTGATCGATCGGATCGTCACCACTATCCCACAAACTGGCATAGGCCTGACTCGCATCCTTTTGGCGGGAATCGGCCTCACCGATATAACGTAAGCCACGTTTCGCCACATCGGCCAGCAAGTCGACTTGCAGTGCTTGTTGGGTACGGGCATCACCTTGATCGCTATAACCATAGGCGATAGTAAAATCATCCCAAGGGCCAACACCTGTAGTGTAAGGTGCTGAAATATCAATATCATTGCCCTTCAACTGGATTTTCGGATGGGGATAATCCATCACAGAGGCATCCTGATTAGTCGAAGCAGCAAAGTTATGATCGAGCCCTAAGGTATGGCCAACTTCATGGGCGGCCAGTTGGCGAATACGCGCGAGCGACAAGGCTGTCGCCGCTTTCTCGGCCGCCACTCTATCCTGCCAGCCTGCGGTTAAGCCTTTAGCAATCAAGTAATCCTGACGCACACGCAAACTGCCGAGCGTGACTTGACCCTTAATGATTTCACCGGTACGTGGATCGGTCAGCGCGGCGCCATAGGACCAACCCCGCGTCGCCCTGTGCACCCATTGGATCATGTTGTAGCGAATATCCTGCGGATCGGCATCTACAGGCAATAACTCAACTTTAAAGCCGTTGATAAATCCGGCGCGAGTAAAAGCCGTCTCCCACCAGCGCGCGCCATCGAGCAAGGCCGAACGTATCGGCTCTGGCACACCGGGATCAAGATAATAAGTAATAGGTTTAACGACTTCGCTTGGCGCTGGGCCCGGATGCACTTTCTGTAAACGGTGGCGTAGGATAAAACGCTGCACTAAAGGCTGGTCAAAGGGCGTGGCATAATCGCGATACTCATCGGACAAATAACCGCTCATAGGATGATAAGCCCGCGGCTGGTAATCCTCATCGGGAAGCTCAACAAAAGAATAACGCATCCGCACCGACATTAAGGTGCCATCGGGTGTTACCTGTGCGACCTGCGCGCCAGCAACATCGCCTTTGAACGTCAGTTGCACATCCACATCGGCGTTTTTCTCAAAGGATTTAATCCCTTTGGGTAAGATGACAGAACGGCTCAAATCGAGCTGATAATTGCCCTGCTCTGTTTGTTGCAATACGGAAGACACGCCGTGTAAATCATTGAGCACCAGATCGTTGATCGCTACCAAATCTGGCTTGCCCTCAATCACTTTGCCTTGCCATAACACAGAATCGGCAAAGGCTTCTTCAACCGCTCTTTGCTCGGCGGCATCAGAGGTATTCGCACGATATTGAGTATTGAGTTGCTTGAGTAAAACATAGGGACCTTGGCGCTCAAACTGCACCATACGGGTCTGACCCAGTTGGCCGCGATCGAGACCAATGTCGTTTGATCCTACGCCCTGTGGCAGGCTAGTAACTAAGATAAAAGGTTGATTTAAACGATTGACCTCAAGATATAGCTCTCCCTCAGACTCCTCGTAATAGAGATTAAGAAACCCTTTCGCCTCTTGGCCCTGCTTAATGATCTTGGCGCTAGGCGCGGCTGCCGCGACCGTAACGGTGGGAAATCCTAACAGCGCTATAAATAAGGCTAAGGCTACACTTTGGGGTTTCATCTTTCCTCCTGATTCGGCTGGCTGCGTTATTTACCTTATTAAGTCATTTATGTCATAAGCATCTTTGATGACTGCTTATCTCAAGCGATTGATTTAAAGTAAATAATGCGAGGCCATCACTGGCCCCGAGCAAATAAATTAACGATTCTGATGCTGGTTCTTGTGTTTGATCCAGTGATTTAATGTTTCAAATAATTCGTTGAGCACTATGGGTTTAGTGATGTGGGCATTCATCCCCGCTGCTAAACTCTTTTCCCTGTCGCCCGACATGGCATGGGCTGTCATGGCAATGATAGGCAGTTCATCGGCACTAAAACGCTCACGCAATGCCCTTGCGGCCGTTAACCCGTCCATCACTGGCATTTGAATATCCATCAACACGGCATCAAACGGCCGCGAGTCGATAGTATCCAGCGCCACTTGACCATTGTCGGCCAGCACCACTTCGTAGCCAGCGCTCTTAAGGAGTTCGGTGGCCACTTGCTGGTTAATAAAGTTATCCTCCACCAGCAGCACTAAACCTGTGTGCTCTCCTTCCTCAACTTGAACTTCAACCATAGGCTGAACCACATTCAATCTCGGTTCATCGGCAAAGGCGGCAATGATCTCATCGAACAGACTCGATGCCTTGAAGGGTTTTTGCAGTACGGCAAACACATTGGCACTATCGACTTCATGCTGCAAGGGCTCTGCCGCATAGGCCGTCATCATGATAATCACAGGCCGTTTCGCTAAGCGGCCTTCGGCGACCATAGTATCTATGGCACTGACCACATCGCTACCGTCCATTTCTGGCATCATCCAGTCGAGCAATAACAGATCGATTGGTGCCCGCGACAGTTTGTAAAGCGCTTCGGCGCCACTGGCGGCAGTATCGACGTCGAAGTGGAAATCTCGCATCAAGGTCGAATAAATTTGTAGTGCCGTCGGGTTATCGTCAACGACTAAGGTGCGTAGACTATTGAGTTTTTCCGGCACGACCAAAGGCTCAATCTTAGCGGCTTCGGCAATTTCAAAACTGATGGTGAAGCTAAAGGTACTACCGACCCCAAGCTCACTCTGCACTTGCATCTTGCCGCCCATCATAGACACCAGATGCTTACTGATCGACAAACCTAAGCCAGTGCCGCCGTATTTACGGGTGGTCGAACCGTCGGCTTGGGCGAAGGCATCGAATAACTTATCCTGTTGATCTTTACCTATGCCGATACCCGTATCGCGCACCCAGAACTTCAAGGTAATCCGATGATCCCGCTCGCCGACATCTTCACAACCCAGCTCAATCTCGCCAGATTGAGTAAATTTCACCGCATTCGATAACAGGTTAATCAGCACTTGGCCTAAACGTAGCGGATCGCCCTTAAGAATGAGTCCCGCCGTCACTGGAGCATATAAGAGTAATTCGACGCCTTGTTCTTGTGCCTTGAGCGCATTGAGATCCAGAGCGTGATCGAGCACTTTATCCAGCGGGAATGGCACCCGCTCAAGCTCCAACTTACCCGCCTCAATTTTAGAGAAGTCGAGAATATCGTTGATGATCCTCAGCAGCGATTGTGCCGAGAAACCAGCTTTTTCGAGGTAATCTTTCTGCTGCGCAGTTAACGAGGTGCGCTGTGCCAACTGCAACATACCGATAATGGCGTTCATCGGCGTGCGGATCTCATGGCTCATGTTGGCCAAGAATTCACTCTTGTAGAGGTTAGCGAGTTCGGCGTCTTGCTTGGCTTCAAGCAACGCCACTTCGTTACTCTTATGGCGGGTAATATCCTTATGGGTACCAAGCATACGTTTGGGCTGACCTTCGGCGGTGAACTCCACCACACGACCACGGGATAACACCCAGTGATAGCCGCCATTTTTACCTAACATACGGAATTCAATTTCGAAAGCACCGACGGGATCAGCAAGATACTGAGCACGGTATTCCTCGACGCGAATACGATCGTCGGGGTGGGATAATTCATCAATCGTCGATACTAAAGCTGGGAATTCATTGGTTTTATAACCCAACATAGAATAATACGCAGGGTTACAAATGATCTGTTCAGAGTCTAAATACCAGTCCCACAGGCCATCTTCCACCGCATCCATAGCTAAGTGATAACGCTCTTCGGACAGGCGTAATTGTTCGGCGGATTCGTATTCCCGCGTCACATCACGCCACACGGCAATCAATCCCTGCAGTTCGCCGCGGCGATTGTAGAAAGGCAGCTTAAGGGTATCGAGCAACACAGGTTTGCCCGCAAGCTCGACCTTTTCTTGGTAGCGCAGCGGCGTGCGATCTTTTAAGACTTGTTCGTCTTCGGCGCGGATACGTATGCCCATTTCAGGCGAGGTCAGATCCTCAGATGATAAACCTATCATCTCGCTCTCTGTGTAACCCAGCATGCGTTCAGCCGCCTTGTTACAACCTAAATAGTTGCCTTCTTTATCTTTAAAGACAATCGCTTCAGGAATCGAGTCAAGCAGGGATCGCAGTAGCGCATATTCGCGCTCACGCCGCTCTGTGGTGTCTTTTAAGCGTTCAGTACGCCGCGCCACTAGCTTATCGATCCGCTTATTCTGCTCAGCCAGATGGTGGGTATATTGTTTGTTTTCCTCAAAGATCCGACTGACCAACAAGAACCAAGGCTCCCAGCCACGGGTGATTTTCTCCGGTGGTTTACGTGGCTCTTGGGAGCAACCTTCAAGGTGCGACAGTAATCGCGAGGCTGGACTCACAAAAGATCGACGCGTCTGCCAATGCACTATGGTCACCAACACCGACAGGGCGATAACCACTAAAATAAAGGTCAGCTGCAGTTTTTCCCACGAGTCTTGGAATAGGTCGTCTTCATCCTGCAAATACAGTAAACGCCAAGGCGCGTTATGCAGGGCAACCGAGTGAATGTAATAGCCGTTACGAATGATGCCATCGTGGGCATCGAACAATTCCGACTCAGGTAAAGAATGCAGCTCAGAGGGAATACGTTGGCTGATGTGATAGACCCGATTGATATCTGAGCTATCAAAATCGCTGTGGGATAAAATATTGTTCTGTTGGTCGAGCAAAATCACTGTGCCCGGCATCTTAAAGTAAACCCGAATTTGCCGCGCTAACGAGGCAAGCGTCATGTCTAAGTTGATTGAGCCAATGAACTCATCATCCAAATAAATGGGCACACCTAAAGTGGTCAATAAGCCTTTGCCCGTGGAGTCAACATAGGCTTCACTCCAAAATACACTGCGCTGCGGATTCATTGCTGGGGTGGCGTATTGGAACTGTTTCTTGTTGAGTAATTCGTCCCTAAAACGTTGATCGTCATTCGACCAAGGGAAATAGGACATGATCCTACGTTTCGACAGGTAATAGATCGCCGAGGCTTTCGGGGCGGCTTCTTTGGCGACGGGGAAGGACAGTGACAGCTCAAACAACATCTCAAGTTCTTGATAGAACTTGTCGTCGCGGCCGTCGAGGGAACCCGCGCCAGTAATCCTCCCCATGTTGGTAAAAGGCTCACCGCTCTGGGCGTAGCTAGGTTCTAAGGTAAAATACTGGCCGCTTTCGTTGAATTTACCGTATTGGGGTAAGCGTTCTTTACGCACGAGTTCGCCCAAACGTAAATGATCCACAGCAACGTTGCGTAAGCTTTTTACCGCTCTAATGCTCGACTCAAGTAGCAAATCGATTTGTAATACATGGCGCTGAACCTGCTCTTCACGCTGTTCCATCTGCTGTGCTTTTTGGCGGTCGAAAAACATCCATGCGGTCAACAAAGACATGACGATAACGCCGATGTACGTATAAAAAACGGCACGGTTGTAGTTCTTCTGGATCGGCGATTTTAGTTGGAGATCCGGCTCACTCGATTTCATCCACTACCCTTGATTGCAGCGCTTAATTTCAGCCTACTGCGGCAAAAACTATGAGCTCCATATAGTAGCAGGAAGGAACTGCCAATCACATAAAATAATTGTCAGATAAAGCCTACTCATACCACTGATAAGTCGATTAAAAATCTACTACTCCATAAAATTAAGGCCTCCATATCAGAGGCCTTAGTCATTACCCAAAATTAAACCGACCTGCTTTACAGATGCTCTTCGGCGTATTCCGCTAAGCGTGAACGCACCACGCCATTCAGATACACGTTGGCACTGCCTTCAAAGTCTTTAAAACGTTCGACAATATAGGTTAAACCTGAGGTAACAGCGGTTAAGTAGTTAGAGTCGATTTGCGCTAAGTTACCGCAACAAATCAGTTTTGTGCCTTCGCCCATACGGGTGATCATAGTTTTGATCTGCGAGGCAGTGAGGTTTTGGCATTCATCTAATAGCACTATGGAGTTTTGGATCGACCGCCCGCGCATAAAGTTTATCGACTTAAACTGAATGTTAGCCTTCTCCATGATGTAATTCATGCTGCCCGTGGGATTCACATCATTCTTATGCAGTACTTCGAGCGTATCAGTAATGGCGGCCAGCCACGGCATCATCTTCTCCTCTTCCGTGCCGGGCAAGAAGCCGATAGATTCGGCGATTTCAGGGGTGTTACGGGTGACAATCACTTTGTCGTAGCGATTACGCTCGACCACCAGTTCCAACGCCGCCGCCATGGCGAGCAAGGTTTTACCGCAACCCGCTGGGCCAGTTAAGATCACCAGATCGATATCGGGATCGAGCAGCGCCTGCAATGCCATGCCTTGATAGACGTTTTTAGGTTTAACACCCCATGCCTCGAGGTTTTTCACCCGCTCACGGCCTAAATCTAAAATATGTAAATGGGTGTCTGTGCGCTCGATAACACGACCGCAAAAATCAGACTCTGTGTCGATAAGATATTGGTTGATATAGAAATTATCATTTTCGAGGTCTTTGAGCGGTACTTCATGCACTGTATGTCTACCGTGGCGCTCGGTGGAGACCTTGTTCAAGTGCTCCCAAAAATTACCTTCAAACTGGTAAAAGCCTTTACTGAGGAAGCGGATATCATCAATCAACTGGTCAGTTCGATAATCCTCAACCAATTGAATACCCGCACCTTTGGCTTTAAGGCGCATATTGATATCTTTGGTGACTAAGACAACGGTACGGGGATGATGTAGGTTTTGTAGATGTAGCGCGGTATTGATAATGCGATTGTCGTTTCCATCTCCAGGCAGTGCGCCTAAGGTAAAATCGACAAGGTGATCAGGGAAAATTGAGAGCGAACCGACGGCATCGGCATGACCCTCTCGGCTGGGTAAAGGGACGCCATTGATAATCTGCTCAGGGGTAGTTTCACCGCCTAGGGTATCTTCCAATGCCCTGATAGCAACCCGAGCATCACGACTCACATCACTCTTTCGATCTTTAATCTGGTCCAACTCTTCTAGCACTGTCATCGGAATGACCACATCGTGCTCTTTAAACGAATAGATCGCCAAAGGTTCATGTAGTAACACATTGGTATCCAGTACAAACAACTTTCTGTCGTCTTGTTCCATGGCGCCTCCAGAGTGCTTCATTAAAGTTTAAACACACTTTTGAGTCTCAATAAAAGTTATACGGCTCCTAATACTGGCTAAACATATGGCAAAGAATGATCATAAGGTTCAAGTTGATAGCACTTTACTCGCACTTAAACCTTAAGTTGATATTGGCACCAAACTCACGAGATAACAATACAGCAACCATTGTTTACCTTACAGACTCGAAGCAGTGTATAACCGCGGATGTGACATTAGCGTGACAGTTTCATGTACTGCCACGACAATTTTGTCGCTTGTACAATTTGTAATCTAGCACTCTGGGAATTAGGCTCTAACGGGTGAGAGGGCGATTTAAATATCACGAGTATTGGTATAACATACGCGCCCTTTGTTAGAGTCCGCCTAGAAATGAGAATTTAAGATGCCGTTCGCCTTAGGTCAACGTTGGATAAGTGATACCGAGTCAGAGCTTGGTTTAGGAACTGTGGTTCAAGTAGAAGGCCGTATGGTCACTGTATTATTCCCTGCCACGGGTGAGAACCGTATGTTCTCCCGAGCAGAAGCCCCTCTGACACGCGTTATATACAATCCCGGCGATTCAGTTGAAAGCCATGAAGGCTGGAGCCTTGCGGTCAGTGAATTGACCGAGAAAGACGGGATAGTGATCTATCACGGCATTCACAGTGAGACAGGCGAGCAAGCTACACTGCGTGAAACCCTGCTGAACCACAATATTCGTTTCAACAAACCCCAAGACCGTTTATTTGCTGGCCAAATCGATCGCCTCGACCGTTTTGGTGTGCGTTATCAATGCCAAATGTTGCGCCACAAACTGGCCTCATCGGATTTGCTTGGTCTGCAAGGTCCACGTGTTGGACTTATTCCGCATCAAATGTGGATTGCCCATGAAGTCGGCCGTCGCTATGCACCGCGTGTACTGTTAGCCGACGAAGTGGGTTTAGGTAAAACTATTGAAGCGGGTCTGATTATTCACCAACAACTGCTTACTGGCCGCGCCGAACGCATTCTAATTATCGTTCCCGATACTCTGCGCCATCAGTGGTTAGTGGAAATGCTGCGCCGCTTTAATCTGCGCTTTTCGGTATTCGATGAAGACCGTTGTGTAGAAGCCTATGCCGATCACGACAATCCTTTCTACACAGAACAGTTAGTGATTTGTTCACTCGAATTACTGCGTAAGAAAAAACGTCTTGATCAAGCCCTAGATGCCGATTGGGATCTGTTAGTCGTTGACGAAGCGCACCACTTAGAATGGACCGAAGAAGCGCCAAGCCGCGCCTATCAAGTGGTTGAAGCATTAAGCGAAGTCATCCCAGGCGTTTTGCTGTTAACCGCAACACCCGATCAACTCGGCCATGAGAGTCACTTCGCCCGTTTGCGTCTGCTCGATCCGGATCGTTTCTACGATTACGATGCTTTCTTAGCTGAAGAAGACAGTTATAAAGACGTCGCCATTGCGGCCGAAGCCTTAGCTGGCAACGCTAAATTACCCGATGCCGCCATCAACAGCTTGACCGAATTACTGGGCGAGAAAGACATCAGCCCAAGTATTCGTTTAATCCAAGCCGACGGTATTGATGCCGAAATACAACAGGCCGCCCGTAGCGAATTACTGCAAGAATTACTTGACCGTCACGGTACTGGCCGCGTGTTATACCGAAACAGCCGCGCCTCGGTAAAAGGCTTTCCAAAGCGTTTCTTTAACGCTTACCCACACGCCATGCCAGATCAATATCAAACAGCCGCACGCGTCAGCGGCATGATGGGCGGACACAAGTCATTAGAGGCGAAAGCGGCGCAAGCCCTGAGTCCTGAAAAACTGTATCAAGAATTTGAAGATAACAGCGCCAGTTGGTGGAAGTTCGATCCCCGTGTGGATTGGTTAATCGAGTTCTTAAAATCACACCGCAGCAAAAAAGTGCTGATCATCGCCAGCCAAGCGGAAACGGCCCTTAGCCTAGAAGAAGCCCTGCGTACCCGCGAAGGGATTCAAGCAACAGTATTCCACGAAGGCATGTCGATTATCGAGCGCGATAAAGCCGGCGCTTACTTTGCCCAAGAGGAAGGCGGCGCACAGGCGCTGATCTGTTCTGAAATTGGTTCTGAAGGTCGTAACTTCCAGTTTGCCAGCCACTTAGTGCTGTTCGATCTGCCACTAAACCCCGATCTATTGGAACAGCGAATCGGTCGTTTAGACCGTATCGGCCAGAAAAATGATATCCAAATTCACTTGCCATACCTTGAAGATACCGCCCAAGAACGTTTGATGCAGTGGTATCACCAAGGGCTGAACGCCTTTGAACTCACTTGTCCGAGTGGTCATGTGCTTTACAGTGAATTTGCCGAAGATCTGCTAAACGTGCTTGTGGGTGACGACAGCGACGAGCTGACAAACCTGCTCAATCACACCCAGAGCCGTTATAAAGAACTCAAGCACGCCATGGAGCAAGGCCGCGACAAGCTGCTGGAAATCAACTCACACGGCGGCGAGAAGGCACTGGCAATCGTAAACCGCCTTGCCCAAAGTGACGGTGATACTCATTTAATCGGCTCAATGATCCGTCTGTGGGATATTATCGGTGTTGATCAAGAAGATAAGGGTGAAAACTCGATTATTCTGCGCCCGAGTGAGCACATGATGTTCCCAACTTATCCTGGCTTGCCAGAAGATGGCGTAACAGTGACCTTTGATCGTGACACAGCGTTATCACGCGATGATATTGCGCTGATCACCCAAGAGCATCCGCTGGTGCAAACGGGGCTAGATCTGATCACAGGTTCTGAAACTGGCACCACCAGCGTCGCAATTCTAAAGAATAAAGCCCTGCCAGCAGGCACCTTATTCTTAGAACTCATCTACATGGCCGATGCTTCTGCACCTAAGTCGAGCCAGTTGTACCGTTATTTACCGCCTACCCCCATTCGCGTGTTGTTGGATAAAAACGGTAACGATCTATCGGCTAAAGTGGATTACGCCAGTTTCGATAAGCAATTAAGCGCAGTGAATCGTCACATTGGCGGCAAGTTAGTCACGGCATCTCAGCCTATTTTGCATCCGTTATTTGCTAAGGGTGAAGAATATGCTCAAGTGGTTGTCGATGAAATGGTAGCCCAAGCCAGAGAGAAAATGACTCAGCAACTGAGCGCAGAGCTTGATCGTTTAGAGTCACTTAAGGCTGTGAACCCCAATATCCGTGAGGAAGAATTGGAATACCTGCGTAATCAGATGCAAGAGTTAAACACTTATTTGGATGCCAGCCAGTTACAACTCGATGCGATCCGTATGGTGCTCGTCAGCCACGTATAAACCCAAGCGGAACAGCAGGTTTCAATCAATTAGCCCAGCCTCAGCGTTGGGCTTTTTTATGCCCTGTGGCTTTTTATACTAAATGACAAGTGCAATTCTTTGGCGAGGAAAATTCACTTTTTGGTAATTGTTCAGGTTATACTCAAACACTGATGAATTTATGAGACTACACAGGTGGTTATCAATTCTATGCCGCGCATTCTTTCACTCCTCTTTTGCCTCATTTTCGGCATCACAACCATCGCTACCTACGCGGCTGACACTACAACAACTCCGCCAACATCTGCGCCAGCCGAAATCAGTGCCAAAAAGTCGAATCACAGCTATCTACCCACAAATGAAATTAAACAAATCACGATTGATAATCAGCCCTACGATTTGTTAGTGCGACCATGGGAAGGTAAAAAGAAACTCGGTGCGGCGATAATCCTGCCCGCCACCAATGGTACCGCAGACGCGCCTGGATTGATGGCGTTTGTACGCCGCAATATCAATCCTGCCGGTTGGGCCAGCTTAAGTTTAACTCCGCCAACTGAAATGCCCACAGCTAACTTTGCTACCGCCGCTACTGAAGTGACCTCGCCTGGCGCCGCGCAATTAAGCTCACCGTCCAACAAACCAAGCCCTAAAATCAAGCCCGAAGATAACAGCAAGCACCAGCAAGAGCAGGAAGATTTTCTCGTCAAAAGCATGTCGCAGTTAGATGCCGTCGGTGCAGATTATGCGGGAAAACGTATTTTGATCACCGCCGACCAAAGTGCAGGATTATTGATTAGCCTATTAAGCCAGAAGAAGATTGCCGATCCTGATGTGCTGATCGTCATCAATCCCTATCGAGAAGACGAACAGCGTAATCAAGCACTCGCAGAACAACTGGCAAAACTCACGCTGCCCATTTTAGATATTCAATCGCCAGACGGTCACCCAGCCTCATTGGAGACGGCCGACAATCGCAAAAAACTCGCGGTGACCTTAGAAAGCCCTAACTATCGCCAAACTACCCTAGCGCTCAATTTAGATAACGAGAGCGCATGGCAGAATTGCTTAAATGCGATTAAAGGCTTTTCAGCCCGAATGAGCGGCGCGCAGTAAAAACGGCGATTTAAGCTAATTCAGACAAAATAGTATTACCAACCCGATTGGCGATCCCGATAGGGTTTCTGCGGATCTTTCAACTGACGCGTCGCCGCTATCTTGCTATTTTTGCCTAACAATAACCGAATCTGACTAATAGACTCGCGGCACAGCAGGCTACGAATAGAAGCAGTCCAACTGTGATTAATACTAAGTTTGATGGCCGCAGCCGCATCCGGTGAGGTTTGCATCAGTTGCCGCGCCAGTTGTTGCGCCGCTTCCATGGGCGTCTCACTCACTTGTGTCACGAGTCCTAAGGCCAGCGCTTCATGACTCTCAAGCACTTTTGCCGTCAGGCTAAGTAACATGGCTTGATCCTTAGGCATAATTTGCCTTAATGCGACTAACCCCGCCATATCTGGCACAAGTCCCCATTTCGCTTCCATGATAGATAACTTACTGTCGTGGCTAGCAATACGCACATCTGCGCCTAAAGCGATCTGCATACCGCCGCCATAGCAACAGCCCTCAAGCACGGCAATCACTGGCACAGGCAAGGTTTGCCAACCTAGTGACACCCGCTGTGCCAAATTCGCATTCCCTGGTAAGCCCTTAAACAGTAACTTAACTGCCTGCATCGGTGCCGACATGACGCTTTTGACATCGAGCCCAGAGCTAAAATGCCCACCCGCTCCCGAGAGGAGCACGGCTCGCACCGCACGATTGGATTTAATACTTTTAATCGCGCAGTCAAGCTCACTAAACATTAAATAGTTAATAGCATTCATTTTTTCAGGACGATTAAGCAACACATAGGCGATGCCATCATCGATTTTAACTTGTACACTTTGGCCACTCATGAAATATTCCGTTACTGGTCAGTCCAGAATAAATGTTAACACGTTTGGCATAATTCACTAAAAGATATAACATGAGCCTGTTTTTTGACTTGAGTCAAAATATTGCCAATTCCATCATGGATTGAAGGCAACTTATGTTAGGCTGTCATCACTACGTGCAGTAATCCTAATGTATTTTTCGATTAGATAGCCTTAGCAAGCTCAATAATTAAGCGTATTTAACCGCTAGCTATTTAACTGCTAATAACCGACACCAGTATCGCAATGCTACCTGCTGCGAAGGATGATTGGGCAGCAATATATGGATTCTATAGTCCTTTTTTAGTCACTATATCCTTGTTATTTACTCAACATTAGCCAGTTCGATTTAAGATTCTGCATGATTTGATTCAACAATGATTCAAATTTTAATGCCATCAGAAAATATAAATTTATCAATGATATCTATAAGTTACATATAAAAGATATTAATCAGACTTGCCCGAAGAACGCAATTCGTCAGTCAGACCTAAAAAATAAGTGTTATCTTCAATAAATGGGCAAATAAGGATCACTAGTCAGCATGTCAATATCTGTACTCATCTGTGACGATTCCGCCATGGCACGTAAGCAAATGGCCCGCACACTACCCAAAGAGTGGGATGTGGAAATAACTTATGCGACCAATGGTGCCGAAGGCCTTGATGCTATCCGCGCTGGAAAAGGCGAAGTGGTGTTTCTCGATCTCAACATGCCTGTAATGGACGGTTATGAAGTACTGCAAACCGTGCAGCAACAGGACTTACCCGCGCTGATTATTGTGGTATCCGGCGATATTCAAATCAAAGCTCACGAGCGAGTTAAAGCCTTGGGTGCGTTAGATTTTATTCAAAAACCGGTGAGTGCCGATGCCATCAGCAACATTTTGCAAGATTACGGCATCTTAACGCTGACGCAGAAAGATCTCACCGACGAAGTCCCGATGATCAAAGTCGACATGCGCGACGCTTGCCAAGAAATAGCCAACGTTGCCATGGGACGCGCCGCCGATCTGTTAGCTAAGTTACTCGATGTATTCGTGTTACTACCTATCCCTAATGTGAACGTGCTTGAAGTCAGTGAGTTAACCATGGCGCTCAAAGCCACGGAAGAAAGCTCAACTGTATCCGCGCTCTGCCAAGGTTTTATCGGTGCGGGTATTGCAGGAGAGGCCCTGCTCTTGTTCCATGATTCCAGCTTTAAGGACATGGCAAAGCTGATGGGATTAGCTAATCCAGAAGACAAAAATACTGAGATAGAAGTCCTAATTGATACTGGAAACGTACTGATAGGCGCCTTCCTTAACGGCATTTCTGAACAGCTCGATATGAAATTTAGTCAGGCTCACCCTGTCGTGTTGGGACGGCACTGCACGGTTAACGATCTGATCCATGATAATTCAGAGAAATGGCACCGAACTTTGGCAATGGAGATCAACTATCGGATTGAAGATCATAATATTCAATGCGATTTGCTACTGCTCTTCACCGAGGATTCTATCCCCACACTTAGCTATAAACTCGGCTATTTACTCGATTAACCAGTTGGATTTTATCCTATGTCAAATGACCAAAGCGCAATGAACGAACTACACTGGCTCATCGATATGGTACAAACCATAGAGGTGGGATTAGTGGTATTAGATCGCCATTACAATATCCAGCTGTGGAACGGTTTTATGGAGAATCACAGCGGTGTTTCCCCTAATTCGATCAAAGGTCAAAACCTATTTACCCGCTTCCCCGATCTGCCTGCCACTTGGTTAAAGCAGAAAATGGAATCGGTTTTCATGCTTAAAAACCGTGCTTTTATCAGCTGGGAACAACGTCCGTACGTTTTCCAATTTAAAAACTATCGCCCGATTACAGGCCGTGCAGACTATATGTACCAGAACGTGACCCTGCTGCCGCTGGCATCGCTCACGGGACAAGTGACCCATATCAGTGTGATTATTTATGACGTGACAGATATCGCCATCAACAAATTGCAACTTAAAGCTGCCAACGAGCAACTCGAACGCCTTAGCCAAACCGATGGTCTAACTCAGTTGCATAATCGTCGTCATTGGCAAGAGTGCTTAGACCACGAGTACGACTTGTATGCCCGCTACTCAGGTATGGCAAGTTTAGTCATGATAGATATCGATAACTTTAAACATATCAACGACAGCTATGGTCATGTGGCGGGTGATAAAGTCATTCAGCATATTGCGCACTTACTCAGCCAATCCTTACGTGATACCGACTGTGCAGGACGTTATGGCGGCGAAGAATTTGCGGTTGTATTGCCTAAAACCAGCGGCGCAGATGCGATGAACTTTACCGAGCGACTCAGGGAGAAAATCGCCGCATCCGTCATAGTGTATGAAAGCCTTAAGATTACTGTGACGGTAAGTTTAGGCGTATGTGAAATTGGCTCCCATATTACCAGCAGTTCTAGCTGGATCTCCTGCTCCGATAAAGCCCTGTACGAAGCGAAACAAAAAGGTCGTAACTGCAGTGTTTTACATACGAGTAAAACAAATAAATCCTAAGTATACCCAATAAAAATGCCCATCAATGATGGGCATTTTTATTTAAAACAAGTGAAGATTAAACTAGAGATCCGCCAACGAATTAATGAGGGAAACCATCGTCTTCATCTTCTTCATCTTCTTCGTCATCCATTTCATCGCCGACGAAATAGGTGCCCCAACCGTCATATTCCACTTTCTGTTTTACCGCTAATTGCAGCAGTTGTTCTGCGGCTTTATCCAGTAATTCAACTTCTAGTTTGTGGTGCGCGACAGCATCGAAACAGAAAATAATTGAACCATCTTCTAGTTCCATTTCTTCAGCGTCGTTTACCTCAAAACCTAATTTGAAGGCATCCACAGCCGCTTTTTCAAGACGGTCAAAATTGGTCGATGAAAAGTGATGCTCAATAACATATTCCGCATCAGGCTCTGAGCCATCGTCAAGCAGGGCTTGCACTATGTCACGATTCTCTGCAAGTTGGGCTTTTAACTGACTTTCAATAGACATGGATTTGTCTCCGTTAAGGTAAATCTGGCTCAAATTGGCATTATACGTCATCACTCGCGAGAGTTTTACCCATAAGTGCTGCCGCTTCTTGATTTATCTCAGCAAATCTCGCCGACATGCTGGCATGGATTTGCGCAGAGAAGTTTTTCACATCGGCTTTATCTAAACCTGCGGTCGGCACAGGTGCCATCATATCGATGATGACGACACCGTTATTCCAGCGATTTAACTTAATATGGCTCTGACACGAAGCAACCACTGGCACCACTGGCACTCCCGCCGCGATTGCAGTATGGAAAGCTCCCGCTTTAAAAGGTAACAGACCACGACCACGCGAACGTGTACCTTCAGGAAAAATCCATACGGATAGATTCTTCTGCTTAATTTTTTCAACCGTTTTAGCCATAGTATCAAAGGCACTGTGACGGTTTTTACGGTCGATAAGAATATTTCCTGACAACCAATAGATTTGACCGAATAGCGGCATCCACGCCAAACTCTTCTTGCCTAAACTCACTGTACCTTTAGGAACTGCTGTCGTATGAGTAAAGAGATCAAAGTTATTCTGATGATTTGCTAAGAAAATATACGGGCCGTCCTGCACATCTTCGTGCCGGCGAACAATCACTTTAATCCCAAGGATTGGCGCAACCGATGAGAAGATCTTGGCGAACATATGTACATTGTCGCGATGGCGAGGCCTTAATAAACACACTAAGCCACCAAAAATAAAGGCAAGCAACAAGGATACCGCCAACAACATTGATCTGACGATTAAAAGCACGATTTACTCCGACTGTAAAAGTGGCGACAGTATAGCCACCATGGCTTTGGGACTCAATATATTGTTTACATCTGTAAGCTGACTTGCTAACAAGCAAGCAAAAAAAGCCCATCGATATACTGAACCTCCAGTGTATCGATGGGCTTTAATATTAATATCGAACTAAGCGTGGTGCTTGGGTAAGATTTCAGGCTCAGTTGCCTGAGGTGAGACTTTACTTAACACAAAGCGGATCACTAAGGCACTCACGGCCAAAGTCGCGACAATTGCCGCACCACTAGGGAGATCTAAGGTCGCCGACAGAACTAAGCCCAAAACATAGCCCAGTAAACCTACGAGGTAAGCGTAAAATAGCCGACCTTTACCACGGTACTTGTTCAACGCTAAAGCTGGCAATATCAAGGTGCTGAACACCAGATAAACACCTACTAATTCAACTGATAAGGTAATCACTAGCGCAAATAGCAGATAAAATCCTGCCCCGTCCAACATCTGGGGGCGTAGGAATATCGCTAATAACACCAGTGAATACACCACAGCCGGCAAAATCAGTTGTGACCAACTCACCCACAGGATCTGACCTGACATCAATTGCTTTAACAACTCGGCGCCATGTGGGTCGTTTGCCAGCAACAGCATTGCGGCCACCGCAGACAAGACATAAAAGCAGCCAATCATAGCCTCTAACTCACCCGCCATCCGCTTAGCTAACCAAGCGATAAAACCTGCACCCGCAAGGGCAAACAGCGCTGGCATCCACACATTAGCAAACGGCATGTCTTCTAATCTGTGGTCCATGTGAGCAACGATGGCACCTAAGGCTGCTACTTGCGCTATCGCTAAATCAATAAAGATGATGCCGCGCTTAAGCACTTGTCTCCCGAGTACAATATGCGTCGACAACACTAACATCCCCGCTGCCAATGCAGGCAACAGAATCGACATCAGCTCAAGATCAAACATAGGTTTATTTCACTCCATTTAAGAGGGAAATCACGCTGTCATACAGGCTAAATAAATCTTGGCTCTTATCATTACCACCCACAGACATAGGCAGCATTACCACGGGCAAGTTCGCTTTTTCACCCAGCCATTTTGCACCGCGCTCATCCTGATAAGATGCCACAACTACGGCCAGAATATCCCCCTGCTCGGCGCGCGTCAGCAGACTCGCTAAGTGACCGCTAGTGGGAGCTAAACCCGGTTTTGGCTCTAAATCTGCCACTTGCTCGATACCAATCCAGTTGAATAAGTATCTAAAACTTGAGTGGTAAGCGATCACTTTTTTACCTTGTAATCCCTTAGCTTGCGCTTCCCAACGCGGGACTGCGGCTTGCCAGCGAGTGGTAAAATCTGCCAGTGATTGTTGATAATCGGCCGCACCAGCAGGATCTAACTGAGTCAGCTTAGCACTCAATGCCGTGGCGACTTTTAACAGTCGCGTCGGGTCAAAATGAATATGTGGATTACCTTGGGCATGCACATCACCCATGCTGCGATCGACACTGGCCAGTTTATCTAAAGTTTCGATTTGATCGGCAGCGAAAAATAAGCCTTGCTCGGTCGAGCGCACTTTTGCGTTTGCCGACTTCATCTGCAGCATAGGCAACCAACCCACCTCAAGATCGGCACCGGCGCAGACCACAAGATCCGCCTGACGCATTTTGGCGATCAAGCTCGGGCGCGCCTGCACTTGGTGAGGGTCTTGTAATGCCGTCGTTGCCGAATAGATGCTAGCCGTTGGAGCCAGCTCCTTGGTCAATGCCGCGTATTCAGGTTCACAGGCAAACACATTCAGCTCGGCATGGGCCAAACCAGTATAAGTGACAGATAAGGCCACTGCGGCCAATTTAGCTAAATTAGAATTGATGCGCACCGTGAGCCCCCAGAGACATAATGTATTGAATAGTGAAGATGTTATCGTCTTCTATTCCATCGAAATTAGTACCCTTTTGATTGGTATACTGGAAACGAACCGTCGAGAAGTGGCTAGAATGCCAAGCCAAACTCACCTCAGATTCCTTCAACTTTTGCCCATGAAAATGATCGCCATGGAGCTCTTGCGTATCAGCTTCACCATAACGCACCCCCGCTGACCAGCTCGGCGTGAATTGATACACACTGCTCAGATACCAACCTTGGTGGTAATCTTGGCTCGGTGCATCCTCAGGATGTAAATCGATAGGTGTAAAATCGCTCACGCGATAGTACTCACCGCTCACAGTGAGATTTTGATATTTGTAGTTACCGTTAGGCGCCCACTTATAAACAAAATCAGCACCATAGGTATTTTTACCTGTGTAAGATGCGGCATGGCTATGACCTTCGTGCTCATCACCATGGGCATGCTCATCTTCATGTTCCCCTTCTTCATGGGCAGTCACTTGGCCATTTTCGTTGCGCAAGTAACTCAACCCCGCTTGCCATGAGCTGTTATCGCCTATGTCGCCACCTATTTTTGAGTACAAGGTATAAACACCGACCTTCTTAAACTCACGCTCACCATGCTCATCGGCAGCACGTAAACTATCGCCTTTAAAGGCTTCAACGCCCATGGTCCAATACAAGTCCGTCGGCGCTACGTAGTTAAAACGTATACCGTCATCAAAATAATGTCCCCCTAAGAATGCACGGTAAACCACAGGACGGTCGGTGAAGGAATCAGTATGTAAATGTTGGTTATTGAGGTAACCAATGTCCGATAAGAAACGGCCACCACGGATAGAAAAACCCGCTGGCATCGCCATGGTTTGAATAAAGGCTTCTTCCAGATTCAGTTCAGTCTCACCGTCATGCATTTCAACTACTGCGGTGATTTTACCGTAAAACATATCATCGATATTGGCACTCATCGCCAGTTCAGTTTCACCTAAACCAAAGCCATCTGGACTCTCGGCTAATGGGCGCTCTCCCGTCTGATAATATCCATTTAGCACACCACTGATATTAGGGTTGGTCAAGCTCGAGTCTTCTGCAAATAAGCTAGGCGAAACGAGCGCACACGCCAAAGCCACCAAAGAAATTCGGGTATTTAAAACAGTCATGATATCTCCAAAATACAACTAGCACTCGACGACTGATATAAAGTCATCAAGAAATACAATAAGTTAAAATTTTAAGTTGATTTAGAGAGCGAAGGGAGGCGCACGACTGCGATAAACACTGACGTGTTTAAAAATAGAGGAAGGTAAAATAAATTCGACCACATCGAAATGCTGTATAGCTAAATTCAGCGTCAGCGGATGGGTCAATAAAATCTTGTTGAGTTGGTGTTGATGGAAGCACAGGGTACAGTGAGTCTTAGCGCCATCATCAAGATGGGTCACACTATGGGCTGAGGCAGCAAGAGACAGCAATATCAGTACGGCAGCAAGCCATATCGAAATTGTGCGTCTAATGTGACTTTTAAGTCTCACTCAGTCGTCCCCATAGTTAAAAAGTTGCATAAGTCTATGTCAGTGCCATAGCAAGTTGCAATAAGGTAATCGCTTTGCAAAAGGTTACAAGATATTTGAGGTACCCAGTCTTACCAATAACTCCTTGTATCAATAGCGGTAGGATCTTGCGAGAACTCAGGTAAAAAAACGCATTTAAGATTAGCTTAAGTGAGTGTAACTATAGTGTATTTGGTTTTTATGTCTGCGAGCACAATGACGAAATCAAGCTCGATATGGCTCCGTTTTATCCACCTAAAGGCAACTATTATGCTAGCATTTTTTCGTGAAAACTTAGGGCTTATCTTAGGGATAGTCATCTTCAGCGCGGTGATATTTGGTGGTATTTATTACGTTGAGCACTCCTTAACGAGCCAAGAACAAGTCGTGCAGTAAACAAAGACGCGGCTGCAGTTCACCCCTTAAACCCTCTTCGTTGCATTTTGAGCGCCTGCTAAAGGCGCTCAAATGATGTTCGTCTCTGGAAAATTGTACCGCCGATTTTCCTATCCATGACGAATCCACTATTAGCCTAACGATACTTCTGTCTTTGATCGCTATCATCGACCTGCTCTGGCGCTTCAATGGTGATGACTTGATCCATAAAATGGCTCACAAACAACAACATCAACGAAAAAATCATTACAGGGATCGCAAAATACCGCACAGAGGCATCAAAGTAACTGTATCCCGCCGTAAATACACTCAAATAAAATCCTAATAACTTGAGTTTAGCCAATGTTGGACTGCGGCCTAACCAAGCCGAACAATGGGGGCAACGCACTTGAGCGTCGAAACCTTTGCCTCTTTGCTGGCTAATGTCACTGACCTTGATGTACTGATTACAATGGGAACACAACATGAAAACACGATTCCTAAATAACGATGCGCAAGTTTAGCAGATACCGACTAGAGTTCGGCCTGTAAATACCCAAAATGTCGGAAAAAGCAGATAAAGCACCGCACTCAAGGTTAAGCTCAAATCAACCCCACCCTAAAAAAGTTTAATTCCAAGGGCTATTTCACTCACAGATATTTTACAGTAAATCCGGCAACATCTATCATACTCAGACATATTTCTACTTAAGATCACTCCTATGCACCGCTACCTCGCTCTCGTGTTTGCCCTGCTAATACCACTACTCAGCCTTTCATCCCAAGCGCAAACTGAACCTGTCGCTGCAACCGAAAGCCCATCCAGCACTCCTGTAACGCTCAAGACAGAACTGGCAATGCTGCAACAGGCTATCGATACGGATATACGTAAACTAAAAAATGCCAAAGGCGAATTGAAGACAATTGTTGAATATCGAATTCAAAACAAAACCTTACAGTTACGTAATAAGATTAAAGATCTGCTCGAAGCAACGCCAATCGACAAAGCTTTTCTGCAACCATTAATCCAAGGACAACTTAACTACATCCAACAAATTGATGCTTATATCGATGACAACATTAGTAAATTAGAACAGCAATTAGGTTCGAGCACAGATGATGCGACTCTGCTGGAAATATCAAAGCGCGAATTAGAAAAAGACACCTATTACAAGCAACAACTCGAGACGCTCACTTGGCTCGAACAAGTTGGCCAAGATATTAGCGAAGCACAAAAATCACTGATGCAAATTTTAGTAGCACGTGCCGATACGCTAGAAAGTTTAGTGACTTATACCCAGCAGCAACTACAAGCAGCAATCGATATCGCAACCAATGCAGGTAAAGATGTCACTTCGGCGCAAACCAGCCACGTAATGATGCTAAAGGAACGCTTAGCACAGAATAGTCAGAGCTTAAATATCGACATCAGCCTACTCGACGCCTTAGGCCATGATACCGCCGCGCTGAAAAAGACACTCTTTAGTGTTTCAGGTGATATAACTCAAGATGTGTTGAACTTTGATGTGGCATCAAGTCTCGTTGAGCAGTGGCTAAATACGGCACAAGAACAAGCGATTAATCACGGCCCAACCGTCGTGTTTAAGTTATTTGTTTTCTGTTTGATCTTGTTTATTGCGGGTCTCGCCGGCAAGTTAGCCAAACAGATAGTAAAAAATACCGTTAGCAATTCTAAGTTGAATTTAAGTAAGTTATTACAAGACTTCTTCACCTCGCTATCAGGTAAAGCCGTCTTTACTATCGGGCTATTAATCGCCCTTTCACAGCTTGGGATCGAACTTGGTCCCTTGCTCGCAGGCTTTGGTATCGCGGGTGTTATTATTGGTTTTGCCCTGCAAGATACCCTGTCGAATTTCGCCTCAGGCATGATGATCTTAATTTACCGTCCCTATGATGTGGGCGATTTGATCAACGCCGCTGGCGTCACTGGACGCGTCAGTCACATGAGCCTTGTCTCCACCACGATTAAAACCATGGATAACCAACGTCTTATTATTCCTAATAATAAGATTTGGGGTGACACAATTAACAACATCACAGCTGAGCATCAACGTCGAGTCGATATGACCTTTGGGATCAGTTATAGCGACAGCATCGAACAGGCTGAAGCGATTCTCAAGTCTATCGTCGAAGCGCATCCTAAGGTACAACCATTACCAGAACCGACGATTAAACTACATCTATTGAGCGAATCTTCGGTCGACTTTATCGTTCGCCCTTGGGCAAAACCGGAAGATTACTGGGAAGTGTATTGGGACATTACCCGCGAAGTGAAAATGCGCTTTGACGCCGAAGGGATCAGTATTCCCTTCCCACAGCGTGATGTGCATATCTATCAAACCTCGAAATCACCGCTTTAAACCAGCGTTAAACGAGAGAAGAAGGGCGTTGCAATGAGCTCGCCCTTATTTTTATCTCTGGCCTATAAATCTCTGCATCAGTGTTAGCCTAAGCCGACTATCTCACCTTGCGCATCAATATCAATTTTTAAGTAACCCGGTTTTAGCCCTAGTCCTGGCATAGTCATCACATTCCCCACCAAGGCGGTGATAAACCCCGCACCAGCATGCAAGACTAAACCCCGCACCGGGATCTCAAAGTCCTGAGGAACGCCCTTTAAGCTAGGATCGTGACTAATTGATAACGGCGTTTTGGCCATACACAGGGGCAAATGTCCATAACCTAATACAGTCAGCTGCTGCGCCTGTTGTTTGGCCTCGATAGAAAGGCTAACGCCCGCTGCGCCATACCCTACCTCGGCTAAGGTGGATAACTTAGCCTCCAATGAGGCTTCATCTGAATATAACAGCTTGAACTGACTCTCGGTTTCAGCGGCGCGAACCACAGTCTGCGCTAAGGCGACAGCGCCCGCCTCCCCTTGACTAAAAGCATCGCTAACCTCACAGCCAAAGGCGTTGCTCGCGTTAACAGCCGCAGTTAGCCATTGCAACTCGGCATCAGTATCAGTGGCGAAACGGTTAATGGCAACCACCACAGGAATACCATAGCGAGCCACATTGTTGATATGCCAGTTTAAATTTGCAAAGCCTGCTTCGAGTCGAGCCTGATCTGGTAGATTGATATCTGACTCAGACACCAAACCACTATTGGCCTTCAGCGCTTTTAAGGTGGTGACCAGCACAGCGGCAGCCGGCACCTGACCCGATTGACGCACTTTGATATTACAGAACTTTTCAAAGCCCATATCTGATCCAAAACCAGCTTCAGTCACCACAAAATCCGCCAGTCTGAGGGCGATATCATCAGCAATAATGGATGAATTACCGTGGGCAATATTGGCAAAGGGTCCCGCATGGATCAAGCAAGGTGAACCATTTAAAGTCTGCATTAACGTCGGCTTTATCGCATCCGCCATGATGGCCGTCATCGCACCAGCGACACCTAAGTCTTCGGCGGTAATCACTTGCCCTTGGGTATTTAATGCCAACACTAAACGACCGATCCGCGCCCGCATATCCGCCAAATTATGACTTAAGGCTAAAATCGCCATCAACTCAGAGGCGGCGGTAATATCAAAACTGGATTCGTACTCTGGGCCGTTATTATCGCCTAAGCCCACCTGGATTTGCCTAAGACAGCGATCATTATGATCGACCACTCGGTGCCAACGGATCTCACTGGGATCTATATCCAAAAACGCTTGCCCAGATTGCGCCTCAAATTCCGCCTTACCTAAGCGCGCTTCATGAAATAGCCGCGCCGCAATCGCCGCAGCCCCTAAATTGTGGGCACTGCTCACGGCATGAATATCACCCGTGAGATGCAAATTCATCTCCTGCATGGGCACCACTTGCGCATAACCGCCACCCGCAGCGCCACCTTTCACCCCAAATACAGGCCCCATGCTGGGCTGGCGAATACAGGCACAGGCCTTTTTGCCTATGGCATTTAACGATTGCGTTAAGCCAATGCTAGTCACCGTTTTACCTTCACCGTGGGGCGTAGGCGTGACTGCGGTGACGATAATCAATTTGCCTTTGCGCTGCCCAGCTAAACGCTGCAACACACTGAGCTCAACCTTGGCTTTAGTGTGACCAAATTGCATCATCTCTTCGGGTAATAGACCTAAGTCGGCGCCCAGTTCATTAATGTCTTTTAGGCTAGCGCGATTCGAAATATCCATATCTGTCAGCATGCGTCGATTTCTCCCTTTCAAATACGCTTTGGTTTAGTATGAGGGGTTGCTAAGCACAACACTCATTGAATAGGGCGGATATTAGGTGATTGGCTTTAAGATATATAGCCGTCGAAAGGGTTAATGAGCGATTCCTTAATCTGCATCAAATAATCTGCCCTGCGTCCGAGCGGCTCAAGAGTGCCGTTGCCTCAAATGAGATCCAGCTCGACGCCAGCAATGGTTCAGTATCTGGCAGGCATCTATGGGTCACAGCGTACCTTGATTTTTGTTTCTCAAAAGCAACAACCATAAACAACAACGGCGCCAGAAGGCGCCGTGGTTGTATGTATTATTGAGTGCGGCTTAAAACTGCACATCGCCACTTAAATGTGGGCGACGGCCTTTGCTGTCACGTAATTCAAATACCATATTATTAGCATTCTGCTCATAGCCAAATCCAACATCGGCAGGCATCAAAAGTGGCAGCTTAAAGGTCACGTCCACAGTGAATGGACGATCGCCAATACTTGGCATCAACTCTGCTAAACAACGGGCCTTAGACCACATGCCATGGGCGAGCACTCGATCAAAGCCAAAACGCTTTGAAAGCACAGGATGCAGATGGATCAAGTTATAGTCGCCAGATGCCTTAGCATAACGACGACCTAAATCTTCACTCAAACTCCAGCTTTGTGGTGTTTCCCATGCCATATCAATGGCTTTAGGTGGGCGAACGCGACGCCCAGCAACATCGATACGATATAAATAGGTGGATAGCGATTCCCAGACGAGTTCTTCACCGACAAACGCCTTAGACACAAATTCAAACTCTAAGCCAGAATCCGTCTCGCGGCTCGTGGTCAAGGCGCACTCGAGGGAGAAAGTCTCGTCAACCGTCACAGGCCGATACACTTGAATGCGGTTCTTTAGGTGGATCATGCCAAGCAGTGGGAAAGTGATCCCATCGTGGGTAAAGATCACCGCATGCAGGCGAAATGCCATCACGTAGAGATAGGTTGGCGGTAGAACTTTACCGTCAAATTGAAAACCACACACCTGCGCATATTGGCTTACTTTAGCTTCAGACACAGTCACATGCGGCGCGGTCACCTTGATTTGGGGCAACGGCTGTTGATCCCAACCAGGCTTACGGCCAAAGAAGATCTTGCGATAAAGAGAAAACAGCGACGGCATCGCGTTCAATTCAACACAATATGCATTATTCAAGTCTGAGTACCTTTTAATTAACTATCCCTTGGCACAAAAATACATTGCCATAAATTACCCCGCACAGACGAGTAACGTCTGATCAATCAAGCTGATAACGAGTGTAAAACAGGCAGTGCTGCGTCTTAATAAGGGCTGATGCTGACTCTCCGAATGGACAACTATACCCAAACAACCTGAAAATGCAGGATTCAGCGGGAATTTAACGCACTTTAGGCAAGGCCCTTTATTGCTCCTGCATAAATGGCATTCACGCCATCCATGGCGATTGCGGTTATTTGCGGACCTAGTGGACTAAGTTCAAAATAACCAACACAGCATAAAGTGCGTTAAAACCCGCCGGGACGGAGCGCCTAGGGTGCTTCACTTCCGTGTTGCATCAATTTAAAAGGTGGCCGACATTCTGTCATTGATGCGCCTTGAATTGAAGCACCCTAGGCGCTCTGAAACTCGTATCTTCAGGTCGCTTGGGTATATAGAGTCAGGTTTGGTGAAAACGGCGTGATTATAACCCAGAGCACAGAGTTCTGTGTATCCCTAAGTTTAGTAGGAATAATTACTACCAATAAAATCAATACATTAAGAATTAACGATGCAAATTTATCCATCTCAACTCGGCAATAACATCTCCAGAGTGCGAAAAATTTACGACTGTGCCACACTATCGTTCCACTCTCTTTAACCTAGTTATCACGTGCAAGATAAGAATTTTGATAAGCTCGCGCAAAAATTTGCGAAAAACATCTATGGTACGCCCAAGGGCGAAATACGTGCCGCAGTGCTATGGCGCGACCTCGTCCCCGCGCTGGCAAAACTGGGGGATAAAAAACTCAGAGTATTAGATGCGGGCGGTGGTTTTGGTTATTTTAGCCAAAGATTAGCGCGCCTCGGCCACGAAGTTGTACTCTGCGATATCTCTGCTGAGATGCTGGCTCAAGCCAAAGAACAAATTGATGCCTCCCCTGAACCATTAGCTATCCAGCTTATCCATGCGCCTATCCAAGCATTATCGGTCGATAACCATGGTTATTTCGATATCATACTGTGTCATGCGGTCGTTGAATGGTTAACGGATGCTAAGCCCACTGTAGCGGGTTTACTTACTATGCTAAAACCCGGCGGATTATTCTCTTTGATGTTTTACAACAAAGAAGCCATGCGCTTTCATGCTTTAGTGTCGGGCAATTTCGATTACGTCGCCGCTGATTTAAAAGTGAAGAAGAAAGTGCGACTAACTCCCACTCATCCGCTTTATATTCAAGAAGTTAAAGATTGGTTTAGCGAGTGGCGAATGTCGCTCATCAGCCAGTCTGGCGTGCGTGTAATCCACGACTATTTGAAAAAGAGTCAGCCCGCGGATTTCGACTATCACAAGCTGCTACAAATGGAGCTGGAGTACTCGCAACGCGAACCCTATATTTCCCTCGGCCGATATGTGCACTTTTTAGGGCAAAGCTCTGCAGTGTGAGCGCGCGTCGTTACAAACGCGCTGCCTAAACAATTACTGACAAGTCTGTTTCCAGCAGGCGCTCACTTTGGCGCCTGCTTGCTCTAGCAATTGCACCACGCTTTTATCCCCCACCACATGGCCAGCACCAACCACCACAAACAAAGGTGAAGTCACGTCAGTCGAGCCCATTAATTTTATAATGCCATCGGCCATCACATGATTTCGCTGCCAGAGGATTTTCTCTAGCATTTTAGTGTCGCCCTCGCCGCCCATTTGCTCCTGCATTATGGTATCAAGCTCAGTTTCATTACCTGAACGCCAAGCCGTTATTAACGATAAAAGCTCCGCATCCGATGCACTAATCGCCTCACGCACCATAGACCACTGCTCTTGACTATTAAAAGACGCTAACAATTGAAATTGTGACTCTGCAGTTTCCAACGGATACACAGGCAAAGTCGCATATCGAGCCATCAACTGCATATCAACGCCATAATCCGTGCTGTAACCTAAGTAGTTATAACGCAATAAGTTAACTTGAGTAGCCTGCAGCCAAGGTGCAAAAGATTGTATCGACTGACAAACATTTGCCGTGGCCGCGCAATAGGGCGTCATGCTCTCGACCGTTTGCTTATCTCGGCTCTGCCAATCTAAACCCTTAGTTTTATCGGCGCGGCCGTATTGTTGCAGTAAGGCTGTGCTATCGACTTTATTGATATCGACTTCTACAACTAAGCCCTTAGCTTTACCCAACGCGGTTTCAATTTGGGTGGGTAAAGGATAAAAGTCGGCACGTCCAATATGAATCGAACCTAGCAAATACGCACTCTTGCCTTGCCATTGCACTTGATAAAATGGTGGTTTATCGGTTTCTGCACCCACCACTTTTGTGCTCAAACCCGCTAACGCCAGAAAACTGATTGATGCAATTAGTCGCCATTGGCTTGTTGCCATATCCTTTGCCCCTTATAATTCCTGCAAATTTTGCAATGAGACGCTGTTATGCCACATACCAAGGTTATAGAGCAACTGAAAGAAAATCTTCAAATCGCCTATCGCCAAGCCATAGACGCCGACGCTAAGTTAGATGAGCTAAAGAAAGCTGGCCATGGAAACTTCACCAGCATATTCACGGCAGAACAAGGTTTTATCGCTTCGAGTAATCGCTTTCTGCCCTATGTGCAAGAGTTGGTCGATGACTTAACTCGCATGGAAGAACATCAAACGCTCGATCCTAAAGAACTCGAAACCTATGTGCGTCAGTTAGGCGCATTACTGCAAACGTTGCAGGCCTTTAAGAAGCAAAGCTAAACCGAGATTAGGAGCTGAAACTCATCTTAGATTTCAGCTCTTTCCATAGCATATCTAATCAAGCCCACCAACACAGATAGATAGCACTAAGCTTCCCCAAAACTGTCATCATTTTGTCATTTCTAAGTCATAGACTCCGCTCACATAGACGAAGGGGCTGACGTAATGACAAGTTTAGATCTGGCTAAAGAGCTCGATAAAATAATCTCTAAAGCTGCAATCAGTCCCTTATTTCAGCCAATTTTCAATATATTAGAACATAAAATTCATGGTTTTGAGGCGTTAAGCCGTGGCCCTGAACACAGCCCGTTATACTCCCCAGTCCCGCTATTTCAGACCGCCGAACATCAAGGTAAATTAAGCGAGCTAGAAACCCTTTGTCGCCGTATTTCACTCGAGCAATTTAAGTTGCGCCAGTTTCAAGGCAAGCTGTTTATAAATATCTCGCCCAAGGCATTATTAGATCCCGCCCACCCCAAGGGCATGACCTTACAACTGCTGCAACAACTCGGCATAGCGCCATCACAGGTTGTGATTGAACTGTCAGAGCAATACCCCGCCGATGATATCGATTTACTCAAATCCTGCTTGAATCACTATCGTAGCCAAGGTTTTTTAACGGCGATCGATGACTTAGGTGCAGGTTATTCGGGTCTGAGACTCTGGTCAGAATTGTCACCTGACTATGTCAAAATCGACCGTCACTTTATCCATCAGATTGATTCGACTCCCGTCAAACAGGAATTTGTCCGCTCGATTGTGGAGTTATGCCAAAGTTTAACCTGCAAAGTGATAGCCGAAGGAATTGAAACGCAAGAGGAATTAGCCGTACTCAAACAACTGGGTATCGTCTATTGCCAAGGCTACTTACTCGGTCGTCCAGAAGTGCTCCCCTGCCGTGCGATGAAAGCGACCTTAGTGCCAAGCAATACTCAAATTCAACCTAGATACAGCGAATCGGCCGAGAGCCTGTGCACGAGTGCCATAACCGTAGTGCCCACACTTAAACTCAAATTTTTAAGTGACACCTTTATCTCGCAACCTGCATTACAGGCGGTTGTAGTGGTAGATAACCTGTTGCCACTCGGTATTATCAGCCGCGCGACCTTACTTGAACTCTTCAGCACACCCTATGGTCGCGCCTTACATGAAAATCATGCTGTGAGTGAAGTGATGGACCCGCAAGTCATCCAGATTGAGGCCAACGAACCGTTATCCACCGTAAGTCAATTACTGACCTCAGAGAGTGCTAATACGGTCGCGCAACAGTTCATTATCCTTCGCCGTGGTAAACTACTCGGCATAGGTCACACCAAAGATTTACTGCAAAGGATCACAGAGCACAGAATTAAGATGGCCCGCCATGCGAATCCTCTGACAGACTTGCCGGGCAATGTGCCCATTCAAGAGGAATTAAAACGCCTTAAGATCCAAAAGAAACATTTTTATCTAGCCTATTTTGATTTGTGTAACTTTAAGCCCTATAACGATATTTATGGATTTTGCCGTGGCGATGAAGTGATTTGTGAAGTGGCGAATCTGTTACTGAAGTATAAAAGCGACAATTGTTTTGTCGGCCATGTCGGCGGCGATGACTTTGTAATTATCAGCACCTGTGAGCATATGATCAGCCGTTGCCAGCGAATTCTAGCGGATTTTGAAACCCATAAGCATTTGTTTTATAGCGCAGATCACTGGCTGGCCCAGGAAATGCTCGCCGACGATAGAAAAGGTGAAGCCTGTTACCATCAATTGATCAGTCTGTGTGTAGGCATTTTACCACCCGCACTCACCTTTAACGCCCATGAACATAGTCTATCGACCTTAAGCGCTAGGGCAAAAAAACAGGCAAAATCCGCAAATAATGGATTTTACCTGTTAGAAAATCATCTAATTATCGACACTCAGGCACTAACGGCATAGCTAAACAGCTTAAATCCTCAGCATTACCGCCCGATATGAGTCATTAAAGTTGTGGTGCAATCGTCTTCTTTAACCACTCGGTTAACATTTTGGTTTCATACATAAAAGGTTTATCATTTAAAGATTGGATCCCCCCCATAAACCCCATATCCGACAGTTTTTCATCGCCCGCGATAATCACTTTATCATTTTCTAAGACTTGATAAGAAAAAGTCATACGTGGCGGATAAATGTCTTTGATAATGCGTAAATCATTGGCGGTCGCACCAAATGTTGGACGCATATCACCCGCAAGATCAACATCGGTAATGGTCATTTCAAGCTTTTGATTTGGTTTTAAAATCTTTGCGGCTTCTTTATTGATGTTTTCAGTTAAGGTCTCAAATAAGCGCTTCTCATAACGGGATTGGAGCTCCCCTGATGATTTTATATCGCGATAATCTTTAGGACTTTGCCAAACAATTTTAACCACACCATCTTCGGTGACGGGATCCACAGGCGCTTCATCGGCCGCCCAAGCCGCACTGCAACTTAATACACCTGCGAGTAAAAGGGACTGAATTTTCATGTTTGCCTCCAAGGCCTAGATAACTTTCTGAGAACCACAGTACAAAATCTAACCTGAACTAGAGCTTAACGCAAAACTGATATAAGTACAGCAAATGTGTCGTAAGCTTTTGTATAATTAAGTAAATATTATTTAACCATCACAACCGATACGTATCTTTTTGTATCGAAATTGCACCAAGTAAGTGCATAGTTATCAATTTGTGAACATTTCACGCGCATAACGACAAAAAAAGCGTTATCCTTCCGCTATTGTTTACATTGCCCACTTAATAAAAAATGAAATTCCCTGTTGTACCTGTGTTCATTCTTATCCTGTTTACCTGCGTCGTAAGTGCGATTTGGTTTATCTCCCCGAGTGACAAAAATACTGGCCCTAAAACTTGGTCAGCCTTTATCTACAACCATGGCTATGATTCAGGAAAATATAAAAAAACCGATAACTTTGACAGCTATAATACTTGCCGCGATTTTGCACGCGAACAATCTGCCTTCTACGACAATGTGCCTTGGGAATGTGGATCTATGTGCCAGTTCGATACTCGTAAGCAAGGATTTCAATGCGAAGAAATGAAGAATGAGCACTAACTAACCATTCAGCATAGGTTCAATATTTATACAATAAACTCCACTCCTCACAGTACAACTCGTTTTCTTTACCATCTAAGGATGCACGATTTAGAACTAACGTGTTAAACGTAATTTTTAACTTGGAGCTTACCTATGAACCTAAAAACGGCTTATCTATTCAACCCATATTCACGAAAACTCGCTTTATTGGCACTGCTGACAATCGGAACTAGCGCAAGTATTTCAAGCCAAGCTGCGCCATTGACCATCAGCCAGCAACAGGCAGTTAACACTCATTTGAGCAAATTGGCTCAGATGCAAAATGCGGCTGAACATCAAATGACAGAGCAGCTTAAGCAAGATTTTAGTCAACAATTAACCGCGCAAGAACATGAGTTTATGAGCGACATCTGCCCTAAATACGGCATGACCTTCGATGTCACTACCAACGCTTGCTTACGCTCATAAGGTATTGCCAAGACTAAAATGGAAAACGGGCACTCAGCTCAGGGTATTGCCGCTTTAAATCCTTGGGCTTAGTGCTAAATTTTTTACCCGCGGGCGTCGCCTTGCCCGATGGCATAAAGGGCAGTTCCTCACTGGTTCTATCTTCGTATAATTGCCCTGCGATAAGGTCGTATTCATCTACAAAAGGGTAAGCATAGGCATCTCGCTCTGGCCAAGCGGCTAAACGTGCTAGGGTGTCAGGCTGATTAACCACACCTTCGAAAATTTCTTTACCGAGTGAAATCAAAAAACACCTAAACTCGGCAAAAGCATATTCAGAATCACAGCCCGTAATAATGTAAGCCGCCCCCCAAACAGACCACAGATAACTACGGCGCATCTGCTGACCAAAGATTTTATCGAAAGCTTTTAACTCTTCATTACTCAATTCGGCAAGTTTCTGCTTCAGTGCTTGAGTCAAAGACTCCTGTGATTGCGCCGCTTCCGTTCGCGTGACTAAACCCCAAAACTCAACTTCTGTCATAAACGTCACCTATTAGAGCCTCTAGCAAAAAGGCATATTCTACACGATATTACGGTTATACTGGACTCGGATTAGGGCATTTCCTACACTTGCTCATCTTCTTTGCTACTGGTGTGCACTTCAATCTATGCCTAAACGTCTTATACTACTGATCACGTTATATTGCCTCTTCAGCATTGCTGCACTTTGGCGTACTGTGATGACTCAATCCCTTGATGTATTCACCCTAGGTGTCCTCCCCGTGCTCGTTGGCATACTCATACGGGCGCCGTGGTCTAGCTTAGTGTTGAAGATTTATATTGGCATGCAAACCTTAGGATTCTCGGCACTGGGGATTACAGCAATTATTGCCTATCGCATTACCCCTGAGGATGTAAAAGTAGTTGTTTCTGGCCACAACATTCCTATGTTGCCACTCACAGTGAGCATTATTGTTATTTTACTCGTGCAGTATTGGATCGCATTTTCTAAGGTCACGAGACACTATTTGACCCGCCAAACTCAGTAATGGACTTTGTTGCTAAGCTGTTATCAATAGCGTAGCTTAGCGACCCAGTAAAATACTTACGACTCTTAACTTGAAGTAGACTATGAGCCATTTATCGCCCAGTGAACTTTCCATTCTTTTAGTAGAACCTTCAGAGACACAGCGTCGAATTATTATTCAGCGCTTACAACAAGAAGGCATTCTCAGCATTCAAACCGCAGAAAACATAGAAGCCGCTAAAGATATTATTGCTCGCCATAAACCTGACCTTATTGCGAGCGCCATGCATTTCGATGATGGCACTGCCATCGATCTCTTGGGCTACTTAAGGGCCAACGCTGACTGCAAAGATATCCAATTTATGCTGGTCTCGAGTGAGTGCCGCCGTGAGCAACTTGAAATATTCCGCCAATCGGGTGTAGTAGCGATTCTACCTAAACCCTTCAGTGCCGACCATTTAGGCACAGCATTGAATGCCACGATTGATTTACTCAGCCACGATGAACTCGACCTGAGTAATTTCGATGTACAAGATGTGCGTGTATTAGTGGTCGATGATAGCCGTATGGCAAGAAACGTCATTAAACGCACGATTGGTAACTTAGGGATGAAGCTAATTACCGAGGCCGAGGATGGCGCGCAAGCCATAGCGTTAATGAAACACAATATGTTCGACTTAGTGATCACTGATTACAATATGCCGAGTGTAGATGGGCTAGCTTTGACACAATTTATCCGCAATGAAAGCCAACAATCACACATTCCCATCTTGATGGTGTCTTCCGAAGCCAACGATACCCACCTCAGCAATGTGTCCCAAGCGGGTGTAAATGCCTTATGTGACAAACCCTTTGAACCCAAACTTGTTAAAAAATTACTCTATCAACTGTTAGAAGAATAAAACCAGAATAAAACTTAAATCACGAACTGAGTAAATATTCTGCGCTTTACTGAACATCCTGCTGCACGCTAGACGCAAAAGGCTTTCCAAGTGCTAAACCTTATGGCATGTTAGGCACGCTTATTTCAAATAAATCTACGGAAAGAAGAGACAATAAAAATGAACAAAACTGAACTAATCGCCAAAATTGCAGAAAATGCCGATCTAACGAAAGTAGAAGCAGCACGCGCATTGAAGTCTTTTGAAGCAGCTATTACCGAATCAATGAAAAATGGTGACAAAATCTCCATCGTAGGTTTCGGTTCTTTTGAAACAGCGACTCGTGCCGCTCGCACTGGCCGTAACCCACAAACGGGTAAAGAAATTCAAATTGCTGAAGCGACAGTGCCTAAGTTTAAAGCAGGTAAAACCCTACGTGACAGCGTAAACTAAGTTATAAAATTCAATACAACGCCTCCATTGTGAGGCGTTTTTTTTTGCCCAATCCCAGTGAAGTACTGAATGTTTTTTGCACAACAAAAGTGCGCCTCTGCCCCACAAACTGGCAAGTAAAAACATTTCATTAACATTACGAGTTCTAATACCTTGTTTTACATGGCATTGTAATAGTGGCATGTGATTAGCAAATCCTTCCTTAGAAAAAAACCAAGATGCACTAATGACCACAGCTGACTTTGAGTGTGCCAATGGTGAATCGATAAATAAGTCAATCGAGGGGATGAGCATGAAGAAATCACTGTACAGCGTTTTGGCCTTATCGACGGGAATGTTACTGGCAGGCAACGCCTTTGCAGCCGTATCAGGCAACATTGGCGGTACCTCTAATTATCTATGGCGCGGTGCGACCCAAACTAAAGATGCGGTCGCAATCCAAGGTGGCCTTGACTACAGCCACGATTCTGGATTTTATGCGGGAACTTGGGCATCGAATGTGGATTTTGGTGATGATACTAGCTACGAGCTTGATCTATATGCGGGTTATGGCGGCAGTATTACCGAAGACATCAGCTACGACTTTGGCTATCTCTACTACGCCTATCCAGACGCGCCGGGCAGTATTGATTTTGGTGAGCTCCATGCTGCTGTCACGTGGAAATGGCTCGAACTGGCTTACTCCCAAGTCATCAATGCCGGTGACGATCTGGCCGCCGATCCTTTAGATAATAAAGATCTCAGTTATCTTGCCGCGACGGTATCCGTTCCTCTCACTGAAAAGCTGAGTTTATCAGTGCACTATGGTTACTCAAACGGTGATGTCGTCCAATCTTGGTTTGGCGAAGATAATTATGCCGACTATAACGTGACTCTCAGCGCTGATACCAGTATAGGCACAGTGTCATTTATGGTCTCTGATACCGATCTCACCGATGATGATGCCAAACTAGTACTCGGATATTCCTACAGTTTTGATCTATAGGCTCTAAGCATAACAAAACGCCACCTTAAAAAGTGGCGTCGTTTTATCACTATCACCTATTAGGCAATAATTGACCGGTTTGTTTTACGGGCCGCAACCATTTTCTCGATATACTCAACAATGGGCTCAGTCACTGAAATCCCTGTTGTTTGCTCAATCCCTTCAATGCCAGGCGCCGAATTAACCTCAAGGATCAGTGGGCCACGGTTAGAACGTAAAATATCGACTCCCGCGACAACCAATCCCATCGCCTTCACAGCGGCAATAGCCATTTTACGCTCAACAGAGGTGATTTTTACCACCTCACCACAACCCCCTAAATGCAGATTTGAGCGAAAATCACCCTCGGGGCCTTGACGCTTCATCGAAGCAACAACCTTGTCACCGACAACAAAACAACGAATATCACTACCATTGGATTCTTTAATGTATTCCTGTACTAAGATATTCGCTTTGAGCCCCAAGAATGCTTCAATCACGCTCTCAGCAGCCGTTTTAGTTTCAGCGAGTACGACACCAATCCCTTGAGTGCCTTCGAGTAATTTAATGACTAACGGAGCGCCGCCCACCATATTGATGAGATCTGGGATATCATTTGGCTTATTGGCAAAACCCGTCACTGGCATGCCAATCCCTTTGCGGGAAAGTAGTTGCAGTGCCCGCAATTTGTCCCGCGAACGCGCAATGGAGATTGAATCATTCGCGGCATATACGCCCATCATTTCAAACTGACGAACAACGGCACAACCATAAAAAGTCACGCTAGCATGAATACGCGGAATGATGGCATCAAACCCAATTAATTCAGTACCTTCATAATGAATGCTAGGTTTAATAGAATTAATATTCATGTAGCAATTCAGCGTATTGATCACGACAGCTTCATGTCCACGACTTTGGCAAGCCGCGACTAAACGTTGTGTCGAATACAACTGGGGGAATTGGGATAAAATACCTATTTTCATTGCTGAGTGACCAACTTAAGCATGAGTGAATAAACCGTTCTGCGGCACCAAAAGCACAGCGACAGAAAAAGGGGCTGATATTTGTCTATTGCTCAGTGTAATGCAAGAAAATATTCCTCACCAGACGAAATCATTATGCTAATGAAATACTTCAAGACCTATCACATTCGGAACTCGTTTAAATTAACAGCGGCAGAATATACTTAGCCTCAAACTCCGTTGCATCTAAGGGACGAGAAAACAAATAACCTTGTAATACAGTACAATGGCGAGAAGTACAAAACTCAGCCTGCTCAATTGTTTCAACGCCCTCAGCTACTGATATGACATTAAACCCATGGGCGAAGTTAAGTAATGCAGCGAGCAAACGAGTGTCTTTATCATCCTTATCATAGGAAGCGACAAAGCTTTTATCGATTTTCAGCACGCTAATGGGAAACAATTTGATATGTTCTAAGGACGAAAAACCCGTCCCAAAATCATCAAGGGCAAAACGCACCCCTAACTCGGCGATTCTATCGAGCATTTTGGCATGTTCATGGGGATCTTCAATAAGGCAATTCTCAGTAATTTCAAGCTCTAATGCTACAGCAGGAAGTCCTGTCTTAGTCAGCGTATTCGCTATTTTATCAAACAGGTTCTCATTTCCAATTTGCGATGCAGACAGGTTAACGGCAATGGTAAATTCTCTCCCTGTTGGCTGTAATTGGGTTAACCAAACCTGTGCCTGAATACAGGCTTGTTCAAGCACCCAATCATCAATGTCCTCCATTAATCCAATTTCTTCGGCTATGGGTAAAAATTGATCTGGGGTGATAATGCCGTCTACAGGATGCTGCCATCGGATAAGGGCTTCCATCCCCACCAGCTGATGGGTTTTCGCATTCACTTGCGCTTGATAATGAACCTTAAATTCATTTCTTTTTAAGGCAGTACGCAAACTCGACTCGATATGATTACGGTAACGCACCTCTTTATCTAAAGCTTCTGAGTAAAACTGAATTTGGTTTCGGCCCATTTTTTTAGCGCGATACATGGCAATATCGGCACATTTCATCAGCTCAGAACTATTCGAAGCCGCTTCATTATAAAAAGCCACACCGATACTGGCACCAATAAGCACATCGTTATCACCGAGACAAAATACGTCCTCAAACACTTTGAGCAATCGATTAGCCACAATCATAGGGAAATATTTATAATCATTATCAGTGACTAGCACGACAAATTCGTCCCCACCTAAACGGGCAATAATGTCGCCATCTCGTAATACTTCACTTAATCGAGCGGCTACTTTAACTAAAAGAATATCCCCCGTCTGATGGCCTAGAGTGTCATTGATCGCTTTAAAATCATCTAAATCGAGCAAGATAACGGCTAAATAGTCGTGACAACGTTTGGCCCTTGCTATCGCTCGATTAAGACAAAGTTCAAAACCATAGCGATTAACCAGCTTAGTCAACGAATCGTGTTCAGCTAGCTCTTTTAGTTTTTGGTGACTATTACGTAACGCCAACGCCATTGAAGATCTTTGTTTCGCATAACGAATTGCACGGGTTAGTATCCGCGAGTTGACCTCATCTTTAAGCAAGAAGTCCTGTGCCCCTAGTTCAATACAGCGCTGAGCCAGTTTCTCATCTTCATAGCGACTCAGCATAACGACTACGGTCTGATCTTGCGTCATGGCATTGAGCTTGATCAACACTTCTAAGCCATTAGCATCGGGTAATAAATAATCCAATAGAATACCGTCAAAATGACGTTCTAATGCGAGATTTAAACCATCAAATGCACAATTTGCTTCGACCACATTAAAAGTCAACTTTGACTGTCTGAGTGCTCGGATGATCGCAGTTCTATCAACTTCATCATCATCGATCAGTAGTAAATCCATATACTCACCTTATGCGGATGGGAGCTCCACTATTCGCCAGTAACCTTCAAGCATATTAAAAATATTGTTAAAACCATCTTTCATATCAGTTTTAACCATATAACCAGCCACATGATGGCTATAGGCTTTCATCCTATCTTCATCGGTACTCGACGTGGTGAGCATAAAAACGACAGACGAAGAAAGAGAAGGATCTGAACGTATTCGCTCAAGGAACTCAAACCCATTCATTCTTGGCATATTAAGATCCAGCAAAATAAGATACGGACCTTTGATCGTGTCTAAACTCGTTAGAATAGTTAATGCTTCGATCCCATCCCGAGCACGCACTAAGGGATTGAGTAACCTCAATTGTCTCATCGCCCGCTGCACGGCCATGTAATCCACGTCATCGTCATCAACCAATAAAATGGTGACCTGTTGATAGTGATTTGCTGCGCTCATAGAAGCTCCTTTTTCACTATTTGCTTAGGCCAACTAAAGCAAAAACAACAACCTCGGCCCTGCGATTTAAGCTGAATCTCTCCACCTAAACTTTCAACCGTTTTCCTCACAAGTGATAAGCCTAAACCACTGCCTTCAACTTCATCCCTTGGTTTAAGTGTTTGAAACATCTCGAAGACTTTTTCATGATATGAGCTTGATATCCCCGGACCATCATCTATCACACTGAATCGATACTGCTGATCAACCGCCTCACATGAAACCGTAATCACACCTGTACCTAAGTCATGGTGTTTTATGGCGTTACTGATTAAATTTCGTATAACTAATTCCAACAATGGTCTTACGGTATAAAAATTTGGAAATTCACCTTTTAGGACTAATTCAAATCCCTGTGGCGGCGCGACGAGCGCAAACATGTCTTCAACCAGTTGCCGACTTTTCACTTCAGTGGTTTCGGTATCGACACGACCAATCCGAGAAAACATCAATAGTCCATCGAGTAATAACACCATTCGATGAATACGACTTTGGATAAGCCCTAGGTATTTCTGTACATTTTCATTGGTGTTATCGACTAAATCCTCAGATAACCAAGAGGTTAGCTGCTCGATACCACGTAATGGGGATTTCAAATCATGGGAAGCAATATAGGCGAACCTGTCTAATTCTTGATTGATACGCTCAAGCTCAAGCATATGTTCTGCACGCTGAACTTCAATACGTTTACGTTCAGAGACATTGTTAATTGTCGCGAGAATAGAAATGCCATTACTAAAATGAATAGGCGTTAACCCCACTTCAATTGCGAGTCGACTGCCATCTTTACAACAGCCAAACAGGTCATCCCGCATCGACATATTTTTCGCAATAGGCTGCACTAAATAGTTACTCATGTGCTGCTGATGAGCATCCCTTAGGGTTTCGGGCAATAACATATTGATGGAACGACCGAGTAACTCGTCTCTGGTATAGCCGAACAAACGTTCAGCATGGGTATTCACTAAAGTAATAAATCCAGATTTATCCACCATAAATAGCGCACTTGGAGAGGCTTCAATTACTAATCTAAAGCGTTTTTCGTTAGCAATTAACTCTGAAGTCAGTAAAGACTCCTTATATCGATTACGCGCCATAATTAACACTGAGTAAAACAATGCCAAAATAAAACCACAACCGATAAATTGGAGCCACATACCTTGGGTCTGTTCCGCTCTCGAGATAAAACGCGATTGTGATGAAATGTCTAAACGCCACAACTGCCCTCCAACTAAGTCAGTCTGCGAGTGATAAAACACATCCTGCTCATTCGGGGCCACTTTGCTGCTGGTAAACATTAAACTGTCAGCGCTTGCCTGCGGACTTTCATAAATGGCAAGTTTCAAGCCTGAGAATCGCTCCCCCATAATCCCTTGCATGAGGTCATCCATCCTAAACGCTGCATACACAAGTCCAAACACGTGCTGTTTACGCTCAGCCTCTGTTGTTGTGGTGCCTTGATAAAGCGGTAAATACATTAAAAAGCCCGCTTTCGCATCATCAGAAGTATCTTGAACTAATACGACTTTGCCAGAAACTGTCGGCAGTCCAGTGGTAATAGCGCGAGTGATGGCTTTATATCGATTAGACTCGGAGCACATGTCATAACCCAAGGCTCTTTGATTACGCCAATCAAAGGGTTCTAAGTACACAATCACGCAATACTGATCACGCGTTCCTTCTGGGTAAACTTTATAGTCTTTAAAACCTTCAGCTTGAACTTCTTGGATGTGTGCACTTAATGCTTCAGGTTGAAGTAACTGAGCATAGCCAAAACCTTGAAAACCTGGGTAATACTCAGATAAATGAGCATTGATGACATAAGTTTGCCATTCCTGACGTGTCACATTACTCGACGATAATAATAAGCCAACGCCACCACGTAAGACTTGCTCATAGGCAAGCATTCTGCGATTCACGGCTTCTGTTAATTCTTGAACGCTATTTTCGAAACGCTCTTCACCTCTATCCCTAAGATATTGCTCAAGCACATACCAAGAGATCCCCATGAAAAGTAAGGCAGCCACTATCATCAGCCAGCTAGAGCTCAGCACGCTAAAGTAGATATTATTAGATGGGGGGAGTGATTTAGAAAACTGATCCTTGTCCATGTAAGCCAATTCCCTAGCAAACGATTAACAACAAACACAGGTACAAGTGTTGTTGTAATTATGACTAAATTCAAGTTTATCCTACTATTTAACTCGGAATTAACGCGAATATATCTATGACGATACCGTGCTCTTAATCACAAAATAAGCAAAAACTAAATTAATCAAATATTCAATTGCAGTCTAGTGCCTACGCCAAACAGCGGTAAGCTGAATCATCCGACTCACGGGAAGAATTTTTCACCCTAACTCACAAAATTATTTGCTTTTCTACCATACTCTTTTTAGTTAGAAAGTCGTTAGGAACAACAAGAGGAATTCGTTATGGCTCATATTACTGAAGTCGTGCCCAACGATACTGAACTTGAGGCAATGACCACACCAAGAAACAGCAAAGCCGCCGAGGCAATGCAGCATAGACGCGAAGTCAAAAAGCGTTTAGAAGACTACCTCGAGCGGGCGGAGTTAAAACGTGCATTAGGAGATGACGATTTTTTCTAGCCAATTCTATCTCGCTATCTAGTGGTCAAAATAATGGGATGATGATCTCAGTCGGTGATCATTTGTTTCGAACTCACTGAGTTTTGGCCCACTAAAATCGAATATCTCACCCAGCCAACAGTGCTGGGTGTGACTCTGCTCTAGCTCACTAACCTCCAGATTTAATATCGCGTCATCACGGTCATTTTTACCACTCTTGTCAGCTTGAGTTTTGATTAACAAGCATTCAGCCTTAGCACACTCAAATAACTCATCGCGGCCATGTTTGCTCCAACCAATCTATTTCTATATCAAGAACAAAGCAGCTTTAATGTCATATCAATAAAATATTATTAAACAGATGGTTACTTATTTATGTCCCATAGACATAGCGCTAGAATTGTAACAAGTGCACCAAAATGATTCACAAAATCGATAACAGCTAATTTATTTAATCGGTATATTTTCTCAGCTAGCCTGCGAATCAATATGAATAAATGAGGTTTAAGGCTATGATTAGCCACATCTCTCTCGCTGAAATTACCTGCAGGATATACGGGAATGTCTGAGTCGTTAGCCCAATATCAACAAGATCTACGCCGTTTTTCCGATGAATTAATTCGCATTCAAACGCCAATAAAAATCTTAGATGCCATTAAATGGCCGCGGGAAATGGAGGAACGTTTTCTCTCCAATAAGGGCACGGTACTTCCGGCTATCAAGCAAGAGTTCTATCAAAACATTGCTTTACCTTTTGATCCTGTTAAAACCCAAGCTGAGCTAGCTTCCCTAAAGCAGGACATCCATAGACGTTTGGGTAAACGAGACAAACTCGGCAAAATATTAGTGGCAAACGTCGATCAGTATCGCCTTGTCATTGATATGTTGGGGAATAGAGGCACGCCAACCTTTGGTAAGCTCAGCCAAGAATTGTACGGCAGTGCTAGCCATAAACTGCATGGCGATCGCCATACCTTGCGCCAGTTAGGCGATAAACTCAGCTACATTTTCTCGCTGCCCGCGGCGAGGCACATGAATAAACACCACCCTAAAATTATTAGCGCGCCAGAAGCGGTTAACGTGCTCAGCCAACGTTTAGAAAAGTACTTTCATAGCGATGATATGCGTGTACGCCTTAGTGACGGTATCGTCTCTGACGCTGCAGTCGGTGGCGACACTGTTAAGCTCAATAGCAAAGCAATGTTCAGCGAATCGGATCTTAATGTATATGAAGTTCACGAAGGTTGGGTGCATGTCGGCACAACGCTAAACGGCCGAGCTCAACCCCACGCCACTTGGCTCAGTGTCGGTTCTCCCCGCGTAGCAGCAACCCAAGAAGGTCTAGCCGTTTTACTGGAAATGCTGACGCTAAGCTCAAATCCAGGACGGGCTCGGCGAATTAGTGACCGTGTTGCCGCAGTCGATATGGCTGAAAATGGTGCTGACTTTATAGAGGTATTCAATTATTTCAGAGGATTGAATCTAAGTGCGACAGACAGTTACCGTGTCACTCAAAGGGTTTTCCGTGGGGGCATGGTGGAAGGCGGCAGTTTCTTCACTAAGGATATTTCCTATGTGCGTGGTTATGTGGAAAACATTAACTTTATCCGCAGCGCCATCACCTCAGGCCTTCCTGAACTCATCCCTATGCTATTCCTCGGTAAATTAGCGATTGAAGATATCCCCGTGTTATACCAAGCTTGCCAAGAGGGCATTCTGACTACGCCTAAATATCTACCGCCCATGTTTGATAACTTTAGTGGCCTTTATGCTTGGTTTGGTTTTGCATCAGGTTTAGCAGGAATCGATTTGAAAGGTGTACAGCGCCATTTCACACGCTTATTTAAAGACGTACCGAATGTCGTCCCGACCTTTGAGTTACTCGATGATACTGAATTTGACAACAACTCGGACTAATACAGTAACCTGATTGATTTAAAATAAAAAAGCTCACAACTATGTGAGCTTTTTTATAAAACTAAACGCTAATCTTCGATAGAAAAACCTTCACCATTACATTCAAAATACAACTCATCGCGAGCTCGCTTTGCCACACGTGTAGAAGATAATGGCATTTCGACCCAACTTTTGAACTTGCACTTTCAAATCTTTTAAGGCTTCCACACTAACTGCGGCAGTGCATTTAAATCCAATCGGTCACCCTGGGTCGCGATTGCTATAGCCTTTGGTTTAGTCTGAGGATCTTGGTTAATCACATCGACTAATCCATGCTGCGCCTCGGGTTCTCCATGGACTAAAATTAACGGCGGCTGGCCTTCAAAATGGTGATACCAACGTAATAACTCTGCTTGATCCGCATGGGCTGAAAGTCCACCCACTGTGTGTAACTTAGCCGCGACTTTAATGCTGTTACCATGAATAGACAGTTCCTCAGCGCCATCGACGAGGGCACGCCCCGGTGTTCCAAGCGCTTGATAACCACAAATAATCACATCACATTCTGGGCGCCATAAATTATGCTCTAAGTGGCTACGAATACGTCCACCGTTACACATGCCGCTCCCTGCGATAATGATCAATCCCTTATGCACATCGTTCAGCGCTATCGACTCTTCGGTCGTTTGGATAAATTCGACATTCGACAACAGCGGATGCTGCCCAGGATGTTGGCGGGTAAAGCGTTTAAAGTCCTCATCCATCAGCGGATAATTATTAACGTAGACGCGGGTCGCCTCAATTGCCATCGGGCTGTCTAGGCAGATTTTCCAACGGCCGAGATCCCATTCTTTAGCATATAAATGAAATAGATATAATAACTCCTGTGCTCGTCCAACCGAAAAAGCGGGCAGCAATATATTGCCTTGGCTCTCGTTGACTGTCTTAGCAAAAATGGCTTTCAATTCGGCTAAGGTATCCGTCCAACTGCGGTGAAAACGATTGCCATAGGTGCTTTCCATTAAGACTAAATCTGCCGTATCCACTAAGGTAGGATTACGTAAAATCGGCATACCTGCACGGCCAAGATCGCCACTGAAGACGATTTTCTTCTGTGATTTTCCCTCACCTAACCACAATTCGACTAAGGCGGAACCTAAAATATGCCCTGCATCTGAGAGGCAAATATCCACATGGGGAATAACCCGAGTCACTTGACCATATTCCAATGGTACAAATTGGGTTATCGCGAGTTCAGCATCTTCAACGGTGAATAGCGGTTCTAGGGGTTCAAGATCATGTTTAGCACGCTTTTTATTGACTCTTTCGGTATCGCGGGTCTGCAGCATAGCCGCATCTTTGAGCATGATGGCGCACAGCTCTGCCGTGGCTTTATGGGTGTAGATAGGCCCATCAAAACCCGCTTTGACTAAGAGTGGTAAACGCCCAGAATGATCGATATGGGCATGGCTAAGCACGACAGCAGAAATAGACTCAGGATCAAATGCGAAGGGATCATGATTACGCAACTCATCAGATTTACCGCCTTGGATCAAACCACAGTCGAGCAATAAGTGTTCATGATCAACCGAGAGTAAATGACACGAACCCGTCACTTCCTCTGTCGCCCCTAAAAACTGCAATGTCATTCGCATGGTGTCCCTCCAAGGTGTTTATCTCATATAAAGATAGACTATGCCCTTATTCCTAAAACAAAAAGGATTAATTAGTCACATGCGAGCAATGTCAACTTTAGCTGTAATGCTTAGTCATCAATAACCTAACAATGGGTACAACTGACCTTGACGTACCGTTTTGCCAGCGTTAGCAATAGTGCCATCGCGCAGCCATTGTTCGAGCAAGATCTGCAAAGGCTGTTTGACTTCTGCCGCCGTCATTCCAGCGCTAATACTTGGGCTATAGAGTAATTTAAGCAAAATGAAATCGAGTCCAGTGAGTAAGTCCTGCGGGGTTTTGTCGTTAAAGATGGAGGGAAATACTTTCTCTGAATCATTGGGTAAACCAAGCACTTGGGTTATCTCTTCCACTACGCAAGCCACTAACTTACCGTGCATTTTGGCTTGATCTACAGGAATAATAATCCAAGCACGTTCAATCTCTTGCCGTGAATTGAGAGCAAATTTTGCCATACACACAGAGCCATGGACATTTTTCGCCGAGCTCGGTCCCATTAAGCGCATCACCTCACTTGCCCATAGGGATTGACGGGTAAAAACTAAGTGCAGATTCGCCTCAGAGAGCGTATCTACCCGTTGAATATCGAGGCCGGTAATCTGGCCTAAGTGTGTTAAGTGCATCAACACTAATTGAGTGTGCAGCGCCTTATCACCCACTTGATGCTCAATAAACACTCGTACCGGTATGCGCCACTTACGCACGCTATGTTTAGCAAGGTCATACTCATTTTGTAGGGCGACTTCACTAAATGCTTGGGTGATATAAGCGGAGTTTTTCCAATCCGTAGCGGGCGTTAATACTTGGGTTAATCCGGGAGATGTTTGAGCAGCAAACAAAGGCAAAGCGAATAAACTTAGCGCTAGAAAAAGCCCTAAACGAAACAGACGTGCAGTAAAAAATAACCAACTGTAGAAACGTGTTAATACCCTAAGCCACTTTTGCATTGGCACTCATCCCGCAACTTGACGAGGTCACTGAATCAAAATCATAGCAGTGATACTGATAAAAGAAGTCGAAATCTGCAAACAATCTCATACAACATAGACTTAATAAACTCGCCCAGATAATGCAATGCCGACTAAACCGTTGCCAATAAAACCCCATAATAAAATTACTACACAAAGCATCAATGCATTGTTTTTAAAAACATTATATTTAATATCATTAATCGTATACTGATGATATTACACCACCATTGCCAAGGATTCAGGATGACAATGGTGTGCATTTTTAGCTTAAGCGCTTTCTAACCTAATATAAGCCTGTATTTACAACAGCTAGTCCCTTAACCACCCCTCAACTTCATCGCGCGTCGGTACTGAGCCGCTATGTATGAGCTCACCATCGATCACTACCGCAGGGGTTTTCATCACTTTAAATTTCAATAGGCTTTGAGGATCTGTGTCCTTTTTTACAATCACATCCACACCCATTTCTTCTGATATGTCCGCAATCATCTCAGCGGTTTTGCTACATTTAGCGCAACCACTGCCTAATACTTTGACTTGTTTCATGTTACTTCCTTAACGAACTGTGCTGCAAAATTAAAAATTTCAACCTACTGTCATACTCGCAGCCACATATAGCAAGGTAAATTTCCAGCCAAGCAAACTCATAGACAAGAGTATGGCAACATCTATAGCTCAATTCAGGCCACAATAAGATAACTGCATTATTAGTTGCATTACATTGATTGCTATTAATTTCTATATATAAATATAAACAAATATTTATAAACCATCTGTTATAAACACTACCAAAAAACTAAAAAAGTACAGCCTAGTTTTTCATAAAATCTCAATACTCTAGTTAATTTCACGACTCAAAAAAATAATCTTGATAACACAATAAATATTAATACAACCTAAATTAGATGTTTGGTGAATATAGCTAAAACAGTCAATATTTTACTTTATTATTATTTAGGTATTTCCCCGTCATCATTTATCCACACATCTCGTGACTCATATCACTTATTACAACATTTAAGATTGATCCTACATCACTAAACACTAGTATCTGCTATGTTGCGACTGCAACACGATTTATCAACATATTATAACAATACGGAAACCTCCCTATGATCTGGACCCAAACATACACGCCACTCGGTAGCTTGTGGCTAACCGCAATGGTTGCTTTACTGCCTATTGTGTTTTTCTTCCTAGCCTTAACTGTGTTAAAACTTAAAGGCTATATCGCTGGGGCATTAACCTTATTAATAGCCTTAGCAGTCGCGATACTCGCCTACAAAATGCCTATTAGTATCGCGCTTTCTTCTGCTATATATGGTTTTAGTTATGGGCTATGGCCAATTGCTTGGATTATTATTACCGCAGTATTTTTATATAAAATCACCGTTAAAACAGGTCAATTTGAGGTTATTCGCTCGTCAGTCATCTCAGTCACGGAAGATCAACGATTACAAATGCTATTGGTTGGCTTTTCATTTGGAGCCTTCCTCGAAGGTGCTGCTGGTTTTGGTGCACCTGTTGCTATTACAGCTGCGTTACTTGTCGGGCTTGGATTCAATCCATTGTATGCAGCAGGACTTTGCTTAATCGCAAACACGGCACCCGTCGCCTTTGGAGCTATGGGTATCCCAATTATCGTAGCAGGTCAGGTTTCATCACTAGACCCATTCCATATTGGACAACTCGCTGGCCGTCAGTTGCCAATATTATCGATTATTGTCCCCTTCTGGCTCATCGCAATGATGGATGGCATCAGGGGAATACGTCAAACTTGGCCCGCAACATTAGTAGCAGGCGTTTCATTTGCGATCACCCAATTTTTAACCTCAAACTTTATCGGCCCCGAATTACCCGATATTACTTCGGCGTTAGTCAGTCTAATTTGTTTAACGTTATTTTTAAAAGTCTGGCAACCAAAAGAAATATTCACTTTCTCAGGCATGAAACAAAGAGTTACTACCCCTAAATCTACTTTTTCTAATAGCCAGATATTTAAAGCATGGTCTCCATTTATTATTCTCACAGCGATTGTAACCCTGTGGAGTCTTAAAGATGTACAACTGGCATTAAGTTTTGCCACTATCAGTATTGAAGTACCTTACTTACATAATCTCGTTATCAAAAGTGCACCTATTGTCGCTAAGGAAACCCCTTATGCAGCAATATATAAACTTAATTTATTAGGCGCTGTTGGAACAGCAATTTTAATCGCAGCAATGATCTCAATTGTGGTCCTTAAAATGTCAGTAAGTAATGCACTGACATCCTTTAAAGACACTTTAATTGAATTAAAATTCCCGATATTGTCAATTGGATTAGTATTAGCATTTGCCTTTGTCGCAAACTATTCAGGTCTATCTTCAACCTTAGCACTCGTGCTCGCAGGCACTGGCGTAGCATTCCCCTTCTTTTCGCCATTCTTAGGTTGGTTAGGTGTGTTTTTAACAGGTTCAGACACCTCATCAAATGCCCTATTTGGTGCGCTGCAAGCCAATACAGCAAACCAAATAGGTGTAACACCGGAGTTATTAGTCGCCGCAAACACTACGGGAGGAGTAACGGGCAAAATGATTTCGCCACAATCTATTGCCGTTGCTTGCGCTGCAACGGGATTGGCGGGTAAAGAATCAGATCTTTTCCGCTTTACGCTAAAGCACAGTCTATTTTTCTGTACTTTCATTGGCGTGATCACAGTACTCCAAGCATACGTAGTCCCTTGGACATTAGTGTTTTTCACTAAATAAAACGATATCTAAGATATATTAAAAGCCGAGTGATAAACCACTCGGCTTTTTAGATTGGAATGGATATAAAACTCACTCTGCGATGAAGTTAAAATGGGTTCAATTAAGCAAAGTAGCAAGGCAGCTTTATTAATCCCAGTGAAGTCAAACAATCAAAGTCCAGCTTGTCATTCTTGTCGTAGATAAATACCAGGTACATTGATGACAAATGCAACTTAAGCCAGCAATTTCGCCTTATCCTTACCTAATACGCCTTTTAGCACTAAAGAGTTAAAGTGCAATGGTTCCAGCTGCGGCCATTAGTCACTTGCAGTATCAATGAGATCCATTCGGATAGAGATCTAAATACTGGCTCGATAGCATTAATCAACACTGCAAGCTCCTAATCGTTTATCTCATGGCTAAACAATCACTTGATGATAGGTTTCCACATGGTATGACTCGACTAATTCGGGCATCACTTGGTGGAAATAGTGTTGAATTGCATCTTTAGCGCAGTGCTCATCAAAGGCGGCAATATCGACAAACTTCTCTACAAACGTCACGCGACGTGGTTCATCACGGCTCACATTGAGTTCGTAACGAATACAACCCGCTTCACGGCGCGTATCAGGAATAAGGCTCGCGAGCGCAGAGATTAGCGCTTCGGTTTTGCCCTCTTTAGCCAGAAAACTCGCCACGCAGGCAATTTGTTGTTGATTGATTCTATAGTCCGTTGAAGTCGACATCTCAGTTCCTTATTGGCTTAATATTGAATGTTTATGTGCCAAGATTTTGTTGATCGTTTATGTTGATAATTGATGTAGATAACTCATATTGATAGCCGCTTATGCTGATTGGTAGCGCATATCTAAATGGGGAATACCATCTTCTAAGTACATCTCAGAGCAGGCGACAAAGCCGAGTTTTTGATAGAAAGCTTTGAGGTAATCTTGAGCCCCGATTTGGATCCCCGCGTCGGGCCATGTCGTCAGTGCAGATTCGATGGCGTGCTGCATTAAAGGCATGGCTAGCCCTTTGCCTCGACCCGCTGGCGATACCACCACACGGCCGATACTCGCCTCTGGATAACTCAACCCCGGCGGTAAAATACGCGCGTAGGCAAGCAGTTCCCCGTCTGACGATAAGCCGAATAAATGCTGGGTTTCTGGATGCCTATCCTTATCGTCAAGCTCTGGATACGCACAGGTCTGCTCTACCACAAACACATCGACTCTTAGCTTCAATATGTCGTATAGCCTATTGGCATTTAATTGATTAAATGTAAGATTTTGCCACTGCAAACGATATCCCTCTGCAAATCATCGAAAAAGAGCTTTGAGTCTACCACAGCATAAAGACCATAAAAAAGCGCCTTAATCCGTGAGGACTAAGGCGCAAAGCTGTTGCGCAAACCAATAGATCTGGGGAAATCTATGGCAACAACAGGATAACGAAAAACGTTATTACTCAACCATGGCATCGTGGGCCACAGGCCCTGTCGGTTTACGGATCAGCAGCACAGCGAATACGGCGATGAGTAGCAGAGCGCCCATGATGTAAAACACATCGTTATAGGCCTGAATATAAGCTTGCTGACTCATGGTTTTGCCCAGTAAAGCTTTCGCCTGCGCGGCAGCGGTATAGGGATCTGAACCTCCCGCCTGCAACATGCTTGCGCTTTGGGTTAAATAATCCTGTGCTTGTGTGCTCACTGCGGGTAAAGATTCCTTAATATGAGCCAAATGCCCGCGCGACAAAGTGTCAGTCAGGGTCGCCACCAGCGCGATACCAAAAGCACCACCTAAGTTACGCATCACGTTTAATACCGTCGATGCCGAGGCATTTTCATGGGGTTTTAAATGCATGGTCGCAAGCATTCCAATTGGCACCAGAATAAAAGGCTGACCTAATGCCCGCACTACTTGCGAGGCGATCATCTGCGGTCCGGCATAATCTGCGGTCATCTGGCTATTCATGTAATAGCTAATAGCGAACATTAAAAAGCCAAAGGCAGCGAGATAACGACTATCGAAGCGCTCCATCAATTTCGGCACTAAGGGCAAGACCAATAGCTGCGGAAATCCCATCCACATAATCACACCACCAATTTCTAACGGTGTGTAATCATGGACTTGCGATAGGTAAAGCGGGATCAAATAAATAGCACCGAATAATGCCATGCCCAGTAAAAAATACGCCACGGTAGAGAGCACAAAATCACGCTTACCGAGCAGGCGCAAATTCACTAACGGCTCTTTACGCCTTAACTGGATCCAAACAAATAACACCAGATTCACGACGGCAATAATGGCCAGATTACGAATGAGTTCTGAACCAAACCAGTCCTTGCGGTTACCTTCTTCGAGCACCACTTCAAGACAACCCATACCCAGCGCCATAGTGACTATGCCCGCCAGATCGACATTCTTCAGCTTATCCCAAACGACCGACTGCTTCTCTAAACCGTAGGCCAACATGGCCATCACCAACAAACCCGGTGGCACATTGATATAAAACAGATAATGCCAGCTAAATTGCTCAGTCAACCAACCGCCTAAGGTCGGGCCGATTGAAGGCGCAAAGGTCGCCGTCACGCCAAATAACGCCATGCCGACGGCACGCTTGTTATCGGGTAAAAACTCAAGGATAAGCCTAAAGGCCAGCGGAATAAGCGCACCGCCAAAGAAGCCCTGTAGCGCCCGAAAGGCGATCATGGCCTCTAAGTTCCACGCCATAGAACAAAGTACGGAAGCAAAGATAAAGGCGGCCGTGGTCCATAACAGATAACGCCTGACCGACAATCCCGTACTGAGCCAGCCAGAAAGCGGGATCGCGATCATCTCAGCCACCAGATACGCGGTTGAAATCCAGCTGCCTTCTTCGAGCGTTGCCCCAAGACTGCCTTGAATCTCCTTCATCGATGCATTGGTGATTTGAATATCGAGGATCGCCATAAAGGCGCCGATCAAACCACCAAATACCGCAATCCATGAACGGCGACTGCCACGCTCATAATCGGTAGGCTTTTTAGGTACACTGATGCCCTGCGCCTCCATATCGGCAGACGCAGTGATAGAGCCAGTTGCGCTCATACTAACGACCTGTATTTGCAGCGATTGCCGATATTGCAGTACCCGACGCCGTATCCACTTTCACGACCGCACTTAAGCCCGGTAGCATGTGTGCTTCTTCCTCAGACAAATCTAAGCGAATACGCACGGGAATACGCTGGACGATTTTAGTGAAATTACCTGTAGCGTTTTCCGCTGGCAATAGACTAAATTTGGCTCCGGACGCCGGTGACAGACTATCGATAACACCTATAAAGGTTTTGTCGGGAAACGCATCGAGACTGACCTGCACCGACTGTCCTGGTTGCATATGTTGGATCTGGGTCTCTTTATAGTTCGCCGTGATCCACACTGCCCCATCCGGAACCAAACTGTAGAGTGCTTGGCCGGGCTGCACGTACTGCCCCACCATAGCGCCACGTTTACCAATCACCCCAGAAAAAGGTGCGGTCACGCGGGTATCATTTAATTGAATTTTCGCCAGTTCTAAAGTCGCATCGGCCTGCTCTACTACTGAACCCGCCTGATCTAATTGGGCATTAAAAACCGCTAACTCCCGTTGCTTTGCCACTAACACGGCTTGAGCTTCATCGAGGCGGGCGGCGGCAGAATCAAATCCTGCCTGTAGTTGGTCGACATCATCTTGGGAGCTGTAATTACTGACTTTGAGCTTTTTCGAACGGCTCAATTGCTGTTGTGCCCGTATTTTATCAGCCTTTGCCGCTACCACGCCTGCGCTGGCTTGAGTGATTAAAGCCCGTTGCAACTCCACCTTTGCGGCTAAAGTTTGCAAGTCCGCCTTCGCACTCGCCTGTGAGGCTTCAGCTTGACTCACTTTGGCACTAAACTGGTTATCTTCCAGCTGAGCTAATAACTCACCCTTCTGCACATGCTGGTTATCAGTTACATCGCTTAACACAACGTAGCCGGGCACTTTCACGCTGATATGGGAAATATCGGCCTCAACATAAGCGTTATCCGTGGTTTCGATAAAACGTACCTGTGTCCACCAGTAATAACCGCCTCCCGCAACTGCAGCGAGTAACAGTGGAACGGCGATAATGAGTTTACTTTTGGACATGAATGACTCCTTGATTAGTGATATCTAGTGTACTACTGTCTCACTAAGTTTATTAGTCAGTAAAAAATCAACCCACTGTTTCACAGGTGTAACAATGATGGATCTCAATCGCGTGCAAATTTTCGCTCAAGTGGTCGAACAAGGTAGCTTTACTGGCGCAGCTAAAGCCCTTGGGCTCACTAAGGCAACCGTCAGTCGCAAGATAGCCGAGCTCGAAGCCGATACTGGCACACAACTGCTGTTTCGCACCACCAGAGCCCTAAAACTCACCGAAGCTGGATCGAGTTATTACAACAGGATCAATAAGATCCTCAGCGATCTGCAGAGCGCCGAAAATCAGCTCAGCGCCCAACAGCAATTGATTAAAGGCAATCTAAAAATTGTCTGCCCAATTGAATTAGGCCAATTGTTTTTAGGGCCGATTTTCGCGCAGTTTTTAACGCTTTATCCCGAAATCACCATAGAGGCTGAACTCACCAATCGAAAGGTTGATGTGATAGAAGAAGGCATAGATCTGTTATTTCAAATTGCCGATTCTGGCGACACTCGCTTGCAAAGCTATGCCTTAGTCAACGCCCATAAATCGCTTATGGCAAGCCCAGCTTATTTAGCTGCCCATGGAACACCCAAGGTGCCACAGGACTTAGCCAAACATAAAGCGATTCGCTTGCAGTCGGCGCATATCGAAGGTGCGTGGAAATTATTCGATGGCAAAACTTGGATTGTCGCCGAGCCCAGGACTCAACTGACGGTAAACAATGTCACCCTCGCTCGCGAGGCCGCCATAGCGGGGCTTGGGATCACTGCGGTGCCATCCATCATAGCCCAAGTCGCATTAGAAAAAGGCGATTTAATCCCGCTACTAGATGACTATCCAATGGTGCAAACTAAGGTAGTGCTTAGCTATCCACAGCGGGCGTATCTACCGCGAAAATACCGCGTCTTTATCGAATTCATCTATAGCTCCCTATTTAAACGTTGGGGATCGCAAGTCTTAGAAGTCCCTGATTTTATCGGCCATGCCGATCTAGATGAATAAATCGAATACCCCAAACAGTAACAATTGTTACTTTGTAAAGTGTAAATCATTGCCTTGAGGATAAATCCTCTATGTCAGAATTGCCTTAATCCATAAGCCCCTATAAGCTTGGCAAGGTAACAGGCTGCAAAAGACCTTAGGTTTTCCTGATACAGTTTGCACAATAAAATTTAACATTTAATCTCAATTTTGGAGGAAACCTAATGAGCTTAATTAAAGAGTTCAAGGCTTTTGCGTCCCGTGGCAATGTGATAGACATGGCCGTTGGTATCATCATAGGTGCCGCATTCGGCAAAATCGTCTCGTCCTTCGTGGCCGATGTCATCATGCCACCAATTGGCATCATCCTAGGCGGCGTGAATTTTAGTGATTTGAGCATAGTGCTACAGGCAGCTCAAGGCGATGCGCCTTCTGTGGTCATTGCCTATGGCAAATTCATTCAGACTATTATCGACTTTACGATTATCGCCTTCGCCATTTTTATGGGTTTAAAAGCCATTAACACCCTAAAACGCAAGGAAGAAGATGCGCCTAAAGCGCCACCAGCACCGACCAAAGAAGAAGAGTTGCTGTCTGAAATCCGCGATCTATTGAAAGCTCAACAAGAAAAATAATCTCAAACTTAAGTGTCACGCATAAAAAACCCATCTCTAGAGATGGGTTTTGTTTTTACCTCAGCGAGATAAGTGATTACTCAGCTTCAACATGCACAGTTTCACTGTAATCTTGCACTACTTCTGCCACCCGAATGCGATAAGAGTTAAACAAACAGGGCACTATACCCGTTTGCTCGGCAATGCTGTGGGCCATCTGATTGCGCCATTGGGTAATAGAGGCTTGGTCCTCCCAAAACGACAGGCTTAGTACTTTGCCATCGTCGGTTAAGCTCTGAAAACGTTCGATCGAAATCAATCCCTTGCGGCCTTCTAAATATTGGCGCATTTCAGCCGCCACGTGCAGATACTCTTCCTTCCCTTCCTTTGTCGGGATGACTTCAAAAATTACCGCAATCATAATGTTCTCCAGAAATGAATGTCCTTAATGTCGACTCTAAGACTAGCCCAACCAGGGCGCGATAGCTCGCTGATTTTAAGCCTTTTAGTCAATGTGATAACCCTGTCTACAACGAAGGCAATAACCCGAAACATAACAAGTTATTGCCCACGATGACGGCTTACTTGTGATTAACCGAGCTCATCAATGCGCTTATCGCCGCGATATAACCAGCGATACAAGGTCGGCAAGACGAGTAAGGTCAGCGCCGTCGAGCTAAACAAGCCACCGATAATCACCACTGCCAAGGGCTTTTGGATCTCACTGCCGACACCCGACGACAATAAAATCGGGATCAAACCTAAGGCCGAGGTCAGTGCCGTCATCAATACGGGTCGTAAACGCCCAACCGTGCCCTCATAAACACAATCATAGAGTGCTTCGCCGCTTTGCCTGCGCTGATTAATCGAATCCACCAGCACCACACCGTTGAGCACCGCCACCCCAAATAGCGTGATAAAGCCAATAGAGCTAGGCACAGACAAATAAGTACCACTGACATACAGGGCCACTATGCCGCCAATCAAAGCTAAGGGCACGTTCGCCATGATGAGCAACACTTGCTTGAATGAACCAAAGGAGAAGTACAACAGCAAGGCAATCAAGGCGATAGAAATCGGCACCACTAGCATCAACTTTTGCTGCGCTCGCTGCTGATTCTCATACTGGCCGCCAATGATCACTGTATATCCCGCAGGTAAATCCGCCTTTGGCACTAGGGCATAAATATCTTTCACGACCGAGCCCATATCGCGTCCCGCCACGTTGGCCTGCACCACAACACGGCGCTGCACATCGTCACGGCGAATATTCGGCGGCGCCATTTCCACTTCAACGCTGGCGACTTCCCCTAAGCGCACTGTGGCGCCATTTGTGCCACTAAGTAATAAGTCTTTAATCGCATCAGGGCTTTGGCGAAACTCGGCCGCGAGTCGCACATTGATGTCGTATCTGGCATTGCCATCGATCACTTGCCCTGCACTCGCGCCACCAATACCTTGGCTGACGAGGCTCATCACTTGATCAACACTGATGCCGTAGCGTGCCAATAGCTCGCGTTTGGGGCGCACGACCAATTGCGCCTCGCCGCTCACTTGCTCAAGCGACACATCCACGGCACCGGGGATTTTCGCGACGAGATCGGTAAGCGCTTGGCCTTTCTGTGACAATACTGCTAAATCAGGGCCGAAGATTTTAATCGCTAGCTGGGCTTTTACCCCCGAAAGTAATTCATCTACCCGAGTCGCAATCGGCTGCGAAAAGGTCAACAAGAGTCCGGGGAACACGCTGAGCTTTTCCTCCATCAAGCGTTGCAGTTCCAAGCGCGAGCTTGCCGACTGCCACTCTGCTATCGGTTTCAAGCCAATATAGACTTCAATATTACTCACAGGCTCAGGATCGCCGCCCAGTTCAGGCGCACCAATGCGGCTCAAGGCATATTCCACCTCGGGAAATGCTAGCAAAATAGCCTCAAGCTTAGGTGCGACTTGGAGCGAAGTACCTAAACTCGCCGTCGGTGCCAGCGTCACCCTCAAGTTAATCGTGCCTTCCTCCAGTTCAGGCACAAATTCGGTACCCAGCCTTGGTAGCAATAATAGACTCAAGCCGAACATCACCAAGGCGCTGAGCATCACCACCTTTGGCCTAGCAAGCGTTGCCGTGAGTAGCTTGCGATAAGCGGCATCCAGCGGTGCTAAAACCACACTTTGTTTGAGCACCACACCGCGCTTAAACAGATACACGGCAAGGGCTGGCACGGCGATCAGCGCCACCAGCAGCGCCGACATCATAGCCAAAATAATACTGACCGCCATCGGCTGGAACAGCTTGCCTTCAACGCCTTCGAGTGCAAACAGCGGCGCAAATACGACGATAATAATGGCGGTGGCGAAGAAGATTGGACTACACACCTCTTTTGCCGCGAGCATTATCCGAATAACCATATTCGATTCACTGACATCACCACTGGCTTTAGCGCCATCCTCCTCACTGTGATAGGGATCGTCCTCACCATCGGCACGCGCCCTCGCCTCAGGTAAATGGCGGCGATCCGGTTGGGTTAAGTGTTTGAAAATATTCTCTACCATCACCACAGAGCCATCGACTAACATACCAATCGCCACTGCTAAGCCGCCGAGCGACATCAGGTTTGCCGACAGACCATAATAGGACATCACCATAAGTGCGAGCCCGATAGACACTGGAATCGACAGCAGCACCAGCAAGGTCGCGCGGATATTGACGAGGAACAACGCCAAGATCACCACGATAAACACAAAGGCCATTAGCAGCGCGTCGCGCACTGTGGTCACAGCCTTATCGACCAGATCCGCTTGGTCGTAAAACACCTCAAAGGACACACCATCGGGCAAGGCCTGCTCGATAAGGCTCACCCGTGCACCAATATCGTCAATCGTCGCCTTAGTGTTTGCCCCCATGCGTTTGAGCACGACACCAGCCACCACTTCACCGAGATTTTGCACTTGGCCAGATTCATCGCGGCGCGTCATAGTCACTGCCCCGACACGGATCTCGCTGCCGAAATCCACCTGAGCGATATCGCCAATACGCACTGGCGTACCGCTGGCTTCGGTCAGAGGGATCTGCGCGATCGCCGCCAATCCCGCGTCTCCTGCGGGCAACATGCCATAGCCGCGCACCACTAGTTGCTCTTGGCCTTGGTCCATAAACCAACCGCCAGCGTTGCGGTTATTGCTCTCTAGCGCTTCGGTCACCTGCGCCATAGACAAGCCATAGGCACGCAGTTTATTCGGGTCGACCTGCACTTGGTATTGGCGCACATCGCCACCAAAAGACAAGACTTCAGTCACGCCGCCCACGGGCATCAATATCAACTTCACCAGATAATCATTTAAGCTACGCAGCTCGGCGGCATTAATGCCAGAGTTAGGTTCTGCACGCAGAATATACTGATAAATCTGCCCTAATCCCGAGGTATTGGGGCCGATTTCAGGCACTCCGACACCGCTTGGGATCATCTCCCGCGCCGCCTGTAACTGTTCAAACACTTGCTGACGAGCGAAGTAAATATCCGTCCCCTCGGCAAATACCACAGTCACAATCGACAAGCCAGTACGCGATAACGAGCGCACCTCAGTCACGGCTGGCAAGGCGTACATGGCCGATTCCACCGGATAACTGATAAGTTTTTCCACCTCTTCAGCGGCTAAGCCTTCGGCCGCAGTATTGATGGTCACTTGCACGTTCGTCACATCAGGAAAGGCATCGAGATTCAACTTTGGTAGCATGGCCACACAGCCCACAATCACGGCGAGCAGAGCCAATACCACTAACAGCCGATTTTTAATCGCGGCTTCGATTAACTTTTGCAACATAGAAAATCTCCAAAATGAGGGCGCTCATATTAGTGGGCGTGAATATCAAAGCCCGCTTTCGCCTGCTCGGATGCCAAGAAGAACGCGCCAGCCACCACAACCTTGAGCTGTGCCTGTTGGGCTTTTTCAAGCTCAGGTCCACGCACTAGACTCAAGCCGCGTTGACGTTGCACCACTTCTACCTCAATGGACTCAAAGCCATCCTCATCTTGAATAAAAATCTGCCAATCGCCATCGCCGCCACGGGTCAACGCCGCATCGGGCAGCACTATGCCACTGCCGTTTGGATCGGTAGTAGAGCCAGCAAAGTACAATTCAGCAAATTGCCCCGCATGCAACACATGATCAGGATTGGGCATACTCACCAGCACTTGCTCGGTGCGCGTTACGCTATCGAGTTCATGGGAGCGACCGATTATCTTACCTGCCAACGTCTTATCCCCTACTTGCACTAAAGCTGAACTGCCAACCTGGATATACGTAGTTTGAGTTGGGGTTAACTGCGCCTCAACCCATAAATAGGATTCATCGGTCAGTTGCATTAAGGGTGTGCCCGCGCTAAAAACTTGACCTAGCATGGCGATATCCTGCTGCACTCGACCGTCAATTGGCGCTAAGAGTTGATAACTGCCTATGGCTTCGGGCGTCAATTCCAGTGCACGAATTTGCGCAGGCGTCATCTTAATTGCCTCTAAAATCGCCCGTTTAAGTTCGGCATCCACCTGCGCCTGCATCCGCCGACTGACGCTAACCACACCTTCACTCATGCGTTTGACTCGACTCCATTCGGCAGCGGCATTAATGTAGTCCGCCTGTGCCTGCGCAACGGCTGCGCCACCCAAGGTAAGTAAAGGCTCACCTTTTTTCACTTCTTGTCCCGGCACTACATGGCGCGCCAACACACGCACATCGAGCTGCGGCGCAAGGGTCGCGGTTCGATCGCGATCCACCACTAAGGTTGCCGTCGCCCTAATATCGAGATTCAAATTGGCGAGGTTCAAGCTATCGCTCGACAAAGGTAATAAGCTAATCCCCGCCAAGGCTTGCTGCGCTTCGGTCAATTTCAGCGCTTGTTCGCCGTGTTCATCCGTCGACGCCGTTTGCGTTACCGAATCGCCGCTTTCCTTAGCGACGGGTGCGTGATCACCGCCAGCCAATACAGGCTGAGCGAGAAAGGCCAGCGTGCTCAGCACGAATAATGCGAGAGCGATTTTTGATAGGTTAAACCGACGCTTTTCAGGCGCCGTTACAGCATCCAGTTGAAGGACATTTTCGTGGTGAGTATTTGAATTCATTATTGTGACCTCATGGGTTTACTGTGCGTGCGGCGGCATTAGATGTTATCGAAGGGGCTGCATTTAGCTTTTCTATAATGAGCTTTTCGATAAAAGGCATAAGCTGGCCGCTTTCGCCCATCCAATTTAACCAACTTTGATAGATAGCCGTTTCTAGGTTTAAGCCCACCAAATAACTGGCGGCTAACTGCCGACGGCTCTGTAAGTACTCGCTAGTACTCACATCCCCCGCCTGCCATTGTTGGCTTAAGGATTTAGCGGCTTTAGCACCTGACACTTGCACTAACTCGCGCCAGTCTTGGTAACATTCGAGTAAACGCGGTAAGGCATAGAGGAATTGTTTCTGCTTAGCGGTAAGCACTCGCTCACGGGCAAGATAACCTTGCTCCGCGATAGCGATGCCCTTATCGGCTACGGCTTGTAACTCACTATAGTTATTGCGAACTTGTAGAGGAATCGACACACCGACACCGAGCTTATTGTCCGTGCCCTCCTTTTCAGCGCCTAGGCTAATAGTCGGGTCAGCTGAAGCTTCCGCTTTGACTTGCATGACATTAACTCTGGCGAGCAGCACTTGCTGATAAGCACTCGCCAAGGCTGGCAAGGCTGATGTAGAGGTGCCCAACTCGGCCGCTGGCGCTTGCTTAGTCTGAGTCACAAAGAAATGGATCTCTTTGATAAACTCACTAAAAGCGAAATTATTATCCCCCAGTAATTCAATTACTTTGCCATCGGCCACTAAGGCCACCTGCTCGGCTAAGGCGTAGTCGGCAGTATTCGAGGCGACTTCGAGTTGTATCAATTGCAGCTCGACGTTGGATAAATCCCCCGCCGCCAATCGCTGCTCAGCAATATTGAGCTGCGCCTTGGTGAACCTTAATTGCTGCTCGGCAAAGGTCAGCGCCTTACGGCTTTGCGCCTGTTCTGCCAAGGCCAGCAAGCGTTCGGCTAACATTTGGCTACGCTCTAACCCTATGTCCGCTAAAAGGATTTGCGCTTCAAGCTCGGCACGCTGTGTCGCCACGCCGCGCTTGTCACCCCAATCGAGGGTTTGACTCAGCCCTAAGCTATAAGCATCTGTATCAGCATTTTGATAATTAAGCCCAAGTTCTGGGTTATACACAGCGCGATCTGCCGCCTGAATGGCCAGTTTGGCCTGTTGCTGCCTTACAAGCTGTGCCTGAACTTCAGGTAACTGATTGAACTGTGTGAGTAACTCAGGCAACCATTGGCCAAAGTTGACATGTGCCGTGTCGGTTTCTTTGGCGGGTAAGCCCAGTGATTGCGCCTTAAATGCCTCAACTTCAGCGGCTTTGATTTCAGGGGCATTAGCTTCAGAGGCTTTGGTTTCAAGGACCTTGACTTCAAGGACGTTGACTTCAAGAGAGTCATTTTCTGCCGCGAGGGCAAAGGCTACCAATCCGGCGGCCAATACTAATCCGCAGCTAAACAAGCCCGATCTAAACAGACAAACTAAAGTACGGGCGAGAATCGTTTTTTTCATCGCAAATCCTAACAATATCAAATGTGGATCGGCTGGCTTTTGCGCCCAAAGCGAAACGGCTAGATGTGAGCTTCATTTAAATAGCTCAATGCAAAGCAATCATATCGTTCTGGACATGGCAAATAAGCGCCGATCGAATCATCCCGCCAAGCGATACAGTAACGGCTAAAAAGCCAATGACGGCTCCAACAGTTAACGCTGCGAGCATCAGTTCAAGCGTATCTTTTGAGGGATGAACATAACGGGCTTATCACGCGGCAAAATAGAATGAGATCCAATCAGATGAATCAATCGTCCTAAGCCGAGAAATAAGCCGAATATTGGAGAATTAAGCGATAGGAGGGCGGTATTTAGGTAAATTTTCAGGCGGAAAATAGGATACATCGGTAGGCAGATAGACGCTTTCTAACGCCTGTACAGGCTGACTCACAGCCTGAGATAACAGCGCCACATGACCGCCATGGCATTGGCAGTCGAGGCATAGATCAAAATCTTGTATTTCAGTGGTTTTCACTAAGTGGGAATGAAATCCGTTGCTTTGGTTTTCACCCGCGTGATTACTGGTGACACCCGTGGAGTCCGCAAAACCTAAGGCTTGCTCGCTTGGACAAACACACTCAATACATTGAGCCAAAGTGGTCACTTGAGCACTAAATTGCAGATGGGGATGATTCTCAGCTTCTTCCGCGCCATTGCCCGCATGTAACTGATGCGCACCCAAATTCGCGCCGGCAAATTGCAGCACGATAATGGCTATCAGTAGGGTCACCATTCGAGTAAAAAATGGCTTAGCGGTAGAATTCAAATATCACCTATAGCAAATAACGGATAACGGATAACCGAACATCTGACCCGTATGATAAACATAAGTTCACAGCTCGCAAGCAAAGTCTTTCAAGCTGTGATCTCTAAAGGCTAACGCTGACTTAAACACTCAGTGCTTATTTAAACACACAGCACTTATTTAAATACACAGTGCTTATTTAAATACACAGTGCTTAGCATAATCAGCGGCTTCGTTAGCAGTCCAATCGCCAGACGGCTTATTTTTCATCTGTTTACACCAAGCATCACTGCCCACTTCTGGCGCGCAGGCACTCAGTCCAGCGGTAAATGCCAACACTAACGCAATCGCACTGACCTTAGAAACTGTCAGCGAAGAAAAAGAGCCCGATTTCAATAATGACATACTTAATTCCTTGTAAATATGGCCTAAATTAGACCATTAAATATTCGAACGCTTAGTGATCCAAGCAATCGCTTTGGCTTTCTGTTCGAGTGGAAACCAAGCCACTTCGCCCTGCATAAAAGGTCCGAGTAAGCGCACCGCATTTCCTACCCAATCAGGGCCGCCCACAAACACTAAGGCTTCAAAATTCGGTAACTGAACTTCACCACTACCGGTCAGCGACTCAAATTCCCAGCCTTCGAGTAACACATCCGCCTCAATATACAGGCAAACTTGGCCCCAATCCTTACGATAACTCTTAATCGCAGGCTGTAAACGGGTCCGATAATCGGTGGAGGATAGTCGGCCACTGGCAAAAAGACTGATAACACCCTTAGCAATATCGGGGATTTGGCATAACATAGAGGCACTCCGAATCGAGAACACTTTTGCAGGCAATGGCTTTAGCCAATGCAGCGGCAAAGAATGCGTCCGATGATAACAAATCTATTGGAAAGCCATAAGTCATTATTGATGGCTTCTCAATCCATGCTGAAAAATGCCTAAGTTTGCCATGATAAAAATCTCAAACCGTGTGGAACTTCAGGAAAATGAAATCGAGTGGCAATTTATCCGTTCGAGTGGTGCAGGCGGCCAGCACTTAAATAAAGTGTCCACCGCTGCGCAGCTGATTTTCGATATTAAAAGCTCATCATTACCCGAGTTTTACCAAGAACGCTTACTCAACAAGGCGGATCACCGCATCACTAAAAGCGGCAAAATCATCATCAAATGCCAAGCGAGCCGCAGCCAAGATGCCAACCGCCAAACAGCCTTGGAGCAATTTATCGCCTTGGTTGCCAGTGTCGGTGAAGTGCAGAAAAAACGCATCCCCACCCGCGCCACTAAAGGCAGCCAAACGCGGCGATTAGAGACCAAGAAACAAAAAGGTGCCACTAAGGCCATGCGTCAACAGAAGAGTGACTATTAACTTAGGTGACAGTTAACTTAGATGACAATTAACTCAACTGACAGCCAACAATGGCACAGGATTTCAAAGGTATAATCGGCTCGCACATGATCAGCTCGCACACAATTGACTAACGAATAATGCAAAATCGATTTGAACAGGTTAAGTTAATGGCCTATGTAGAAAACTGAAATAAATTTTTCCAACTTTAATCCCAGCATTAATCCCAAGGTATGTCGTAAAGGAAAGCGCAATGAGTCACAAAATTTTGCTCGTCAATGGCCCCAATCTCAACCTCTTAGGCCGCCGCGAGCCCAGCGTTTACGGTCATCAAACCTTAGCCGACATAGTGGCGGAGTTAAACCAGCAGGCAAAGTTGGCGGGAGTTGAGCTCGAGCATATTCAGTCCAACGCCGAATTTGAGCTAATCAATGCGATTCATGCAACCGATGCCCAGATGATTATTATCAATCCCGCCGCCTTTACCCATACTAGCGTCGCCCTGCGTGATGCCCTGCTTGGGGTGGCAATTCCGTTCTTTGAAGTGCATTTATCCAATGTGCACGCCCGTGAAGCCTTTCGCCACCATTCCTATTTTTCCGATAAGGCGATAGGTGTGATTTGCGGTTTCGGTTCACAGGGTTATGAGTTTGCGCTGGCGGCGGCCATTAAGCGGCTCAACCAGCCACAGTAAATTCTATTCAATAGCGTGCTTTGCAAGGGCAGATAAATGGCAATGGATCTTCGTAAAATTAAAAAACTCATTGAGTTAGTACAAGAATCTGACATAGCAGAACTGGCGATCACCGAAGGTGAAGAATCAATTCGCATCACCCGCTACAGCCCTATGCCAGCCAATGTGCAATCACAGCAAGCGATCCCCAGAGCACCTGTGGCGCCTTTGAATGAACAGGCAAAGCAGACAGGCATTTCGCCAAGTACAGAAGGTTTTTTACAAGTCTCACCTATGGTCGGCACTTTTTACGCGGCGGCAGAACTCGATGATGTGCCGCTGGTTAAAGTCGGTCAACGTGTGAGCCAAGGTGAAGTGATCTGCATTATCGAAGCGATGAGAATGATGAATCCCATCCAAGCCGAGCGCGATGGCGTGGTCAGCACTATTTGGGCCAAAGACGGCGATGAAGTGGCATTCGATCAGCCACTATTTACCTTAATCTAACCGCTCGCCTTCCCATGAATTGAAGCGCACTTAGATTTAAGATGCGGTTTTCAAACCAAGACAGCATTAACCGAGGTCACTATGATATTAATTACCGGCGCCAGCAGTGGTTTAGGCGCGGCGCTCGCATCGCTCTACGCCAAAGAGAATGAAGCACTGACACTCACAGGTCGCCATGCCGAGCGCCTGCAAACCGTCGCCAATGCATTAACGCCTTTCTCCAACAAAACGATCGCTGCTATCACCGCCGATCTCGCCAGTGAATCGAGTCTCGAAGCCCTGTTCGATGGCCTAACGCAAGCCCCTAAAACCGTGATCCATTGCGCGGGCAGCGGCTACTTTGGTGCAATTGAAACCCAAGGGGCGAGCGATATCCAAAGCCTGCTCAATAACAATGTCACTTCGACGATTCTGTTAGTGCGGGAATTAGTGAAACGCTATAAAGATCAAGCAGTCACTGTGGTTGTGGTCATGTCCACCGCAGCACTGGCCGCCAAGGCGGGAGAATCCACTTACTGCGCGGTAAAATGGGCGGTGCGGGGATTTATCGAGTCGGTGCGATTAGAGCTTAAACAAAGCCCAATGAAGTTGATTGCCGTGTATCCCGGCGGCATGGACACAGGCTTTTGGCCCAGTAGCGGTAAGGCTTTAGATACCTCAAGCTTTATGTCCGCCGATGAAGCGGCGGGCATGCTCAAACAAGCCTTGGTTGCCACAGAGCATGGTTATATCGCCGATATCACCATACAAAGGGGCTAAATGTGCGGATTCGAGACGCAGAATATGACCACTGCGTCTCTTCCTTAGCACTCGCTAGTCGGCGCAGTTCGCTGTGTTTAGGGTAACGACGCGACGGCTTTCTCTATGGGTCAGCCACCACATCAGCAGTCCCCCCAATGACAACAAAGACGCCGCATAACCTGTCGCGGCAATGCCTTGTCCAGACAGTATCACTAAACTGCCCACCCAAGGGCCAATTGCATTGGCAAGATTAAAGGCGCATTGCACTAAAGCGCCTGTCATGGCTTGCCCATCTGGCGCCACATCCATCAATCTGGCTTGCACAATAGTGGCAAGCCCTAACCCACAACCGACAAAAAATACCACGGGCATCAGCGCCCAGTAATGTCCGGTCAAACTCGGGTAAATCGCCAACACCACAGTGCTTAACACTAACGACCAAAACGCCGCCGCTAAGGCCGACTTATCCGCCGCCCAACCACACACCAATGTCCCGAGTGTTGCGCCAATACCAAATACCGCCATCATGATTGGGATCTTAAACGGCTCGACTTGTGTCACTTGGATTAAGGTTTCAGCCAGATAGGTATACACGCAGAAGATACCGCCAAAGCCAATGGCCGCGATACCGAGCGTCAGCCAGACTTCACGATTTTTAAGGGTTTGTAGCTCTTTTTTGGGACTCGCATCAGCGGGCACTGCTTGATTAGGTGCTAAAAAATACACCATTATCGCGGTAATGGTCGCCAGAATTGCCACTATGCCAATGCCCGAGCGCCAGCCCACAGTTTGCCCCATCCAAGTCGCAAACGGCACACCGATAATCGTCGCCAGCGTAAGGCCAATAATCACCCGCGATACGGCGCGGGCCTTCATTTCTGGCGGCACTAAAGAGGCAGCGAGCAACATAGCCACGCCGAAATAAGCGCCGTGGGGCAAGCCGCTGAGAAAACGAAAAAAGATTAACCAATTCAATGATGGCGCTAACGCACTTAAGCCATTGGCCACCGCCATTAACCCGGCTAAAGCAATCAAGAGTGTTCGCCGTCTGACCCTAACGGCCAGCACCATGATAATTGGCGAACCGACCACAACCCCCAGCGCATAGGCACTAATGGCATAACTCACATGTGCAACCTCTACCCCTAAATCGCTCGCGATATAAGGCACTAAGGTCATGGAAGCAAATTCTGTAGTGCCTAAAGCGAATGTTCCGAGTGCTAAAGCAAGTAACACCCATAATGTACTGGCGCCCTTATGCTGATTTTGGGCAGCCTGATTTCTAACAGTATTCAAACCTCTTCTCCGCTATGCTATAAAACGACAACTAGCTAATAAATAACTAGGGTCTGTTGATCTTTGCTGTACAAATGTTGTTCAGCAATACATCGGCAGCCACATTAACATAAACGCCAGTGACACCATACTGGCGTAATTTCTTGCTAGCTTGTCATATCTTGTTGATATTGCTCGATAGTGCTTAATTCTTCCAAAAGCATTCTCCACTAAATGTCGATACCGATATAAGCACCAATCGACTCTTTCTTGAGGTGTATTCTTATAGCGGCGCCTTGGAATAACAGATTTCCCGCCTTTATTTGCGATAAGTTCACGAAAAGCATCGCTGTCATAACCTTTATCTGCAATGACGGTATCAACCTGCTTCAGGTGCTCAATTAAGCTGGGGGCGTGTGTAATATCGTGTTTTTGGCCTTCTGATAATTCGAAATAAATCGGTAATCCTCCGCTGTCGACGGCTAAGTGAATTTTGGTTGAATTACCGCCTCGACTTTTACCAATACTCTCATTACTTAGCGTCGCTGCACCTGCACTGTGCTGGTGAGCCCGCACTATCGAGCCATCAATAAAGACCCATTCTATATCAGCAAGGTTGGCTAAGGCCTTGAATAAATGTGCTAGAACGCCTTTCTTAGACCATAAATGAAACCGTCTAAAGACCGTGCTCCAATGACCGAACTCTTTAGGTAAATCTCGCCAAGGGATACCTGTTCTAAGGCGGTAAAGAATACCTTCGAATGTTTGTCTATGTTCAGGTTTGTCATAAACACGGCCTGTGCTTTTCATTAAATGAAATAGCTTTTCCCAGCGTGCATCGGTTAGCATAAGTCTTGGCATGGCTTGAGGTTATGGTTACTTTTGGCGAAGCAAATTATAACGTCTTGCCATGCTGTCTAAAAATCACTCTCGAAAGATCAACAGACCCTAATAAAAAGATAATAAAAGATGATAAATAAATTGGAGCCCACTAAGGGGCTCCAATTTCTCAGTCATTTACCTAATGTAAATCTATCTGACTAACTGTTCTTGATAGGTTTGACTGTTCCAGTCGTAGGCGTAAAGCGTTCCTTGCCACTCGTAAAGTGTACGACCATCCTGCTGCACAACCCTAGCATTGCTCGGCAAGCTAGACACACTGTGCGGTGCGCGAGGACGCGGAGTTGCAACTGTTTTGCCTGTGCCGTTACTAGTTTGCGACACCAGTTGCCCAGTCGATTGGCCGGCCAGATTTGCAGGCATACTCGACACCATACGGCCTTCACTCGCAGAATACTGCATACTGGTTGTTACCCGTACAGGTGCAGAAATCGCCACAGGTTCATCGTCATAGGCCATAGGAATCGACAAACCTATGCCCGAATAGGGCGAGTTCCAGTAATTTCGAGCGTAGGCATCACGCGACGTATTCCAACCCCAATCATTGTTCCAATGGGTGTTCACACCGTAACCGACATTCCAACCCGATCCCCACCCCGTAGCGAGCCCTAAACCCAGTCCTAAACCCCAAGGGTAATAAGGTCGATAATAGGGACGATAATGGCGATTATCTTTGCGCACATGGCGGTTGTCGTAATAATTGTCATGACGATTGTTGTAATGACTATCGCCACGACTGTAGCTATCACGATGACCGTGGCGTTCGTCTTGATCCGAATAGCCTCTATTTCCGGCCACCGCGACAGTCGGCACACTGAGCGCCCCCAAAAGTGAGATCCCCACGGCAAGCGATAAAACCAAGCACTTTAGCGACCGCTTATCCGCGCCATGTGATTGACTTTGAACACACTTTTCTTGAGCAAACCATACAGGAATATTCATATAAACCTCGAAATAAAGGGCGTAAGCGAGATCTATCGCGACTTACTGGTAACCATTTTACGCTTCCTAAGCTTGAAGATCACTGAATTGGTTAACCCTAAAACAGAAAAATGCTATAGTGCGCGCCACACGGATTTTCACCGCAGAGGCTATTTCCACATGAGTTTTAAGGATTTACGCAGCTTTATTGATCACTTAGAAGCCAATGGCGAACTCAAACGCATTAGCTACCCAGTTGATCCTCATTTAGAAATGACAGAGATCGCCGACCGCGTATTACGCGCTCAAGGCCCTGCGCTATTATTTGAAAATCCCAAAAATCATCACATGCCCGTGTTGGTAAACCTGTTCGGTACGCCAAAACGTGTGGCCATGGCACTCGGCAAAGACGACCCATTAGCCCTGCGCGAAGTGGGCGAACTGTTAGCCTTTTTAAAGGAACCTGAGCCACCACGCGGTTTTAAAGACGCGATCGCTAAGATCCCTATGTTCAAGCAAGCCTTGAATATGCCGCCAAAGACAGTGCGTAATCCGCCTTGCCAACAAGTGATCAAAACCGGCGATGAGGTCGACTTAACCCAATTGCCTATTCAGCATTGCTGGCCGGGCGATGTCGCGCCACTGGTGACCTGGGGCTTAACCATCACCAAAGGCCCGCGTAAGAGTCGTCAGAATTTAGGCATTTATCGCCAACAATTACTGGGTAAAAACAAGCTGATTATGCGCTGGTTGTCCCACCGTGGCGGCGCGTTAGATTTTGCTGATTTTAAACAACAATTCCCCGGTGAGCGTTATCCGGTTGTGGTCGCACTCGGCGCCGATCCTGTGACCATTTTAGGCGCCGTCACCCCAGTCCCCGATTCCATGAGCGAATACGCTTTTGCCGGTTTACTGCGCGGTGAACGTACCGAAGTCTGTAAGGCATTAAGCTGCGACTTAGAAGTGCCCGCCACCAGTGAAATCATCCTCGAAGGCTATATCGATCCTGAGGAACTGGCGGAAGAAGGCCCCTACGGCGATCACACGGGTTACTACAACGAAACCGATAAGTTTCCAGTATTTACCGTTACCCACATCACTCAGCGTAAAGATGCCATCTACCACAGCACTTACACTGGCCGTCCACCGGATGAGCCTGCCATGCTGGGGGTTGCATTAAACGAAGTGTTTGTGCCGATTTTGCGTAAGCAATATCCTGAGATCGTTGATTTTTATCTGCCACCTGAGGGCTGTTCGTACCGCATGGCAGTGATCTCCATTCGCAAACAATATCCGGGACATGCCAAACGAGTGATGATGGGCGCTTGGTCTTTCCTGCGCCAATTTATGTACACTAAGTTTATTGTCATAGTGGATGAAGATGTGAACTGCCGTGACTGGCAGGATGTGATCTGGGCGATCACCACCCGCATGGACCCTAAACGCGATACTGTGATGATCGAAAACACCCCGATCGACTACCTCGATTTTGCTTCACCCGTTGCGGGCTTAGGCTCAAAAATGGGACTCGATGCCACCAATAAGTGGGAAGGTGAAACCAACCGCGAATGGGGCACGCCAATCGTGATGGATCCAAAAGTAAAACAAAAGATCGACTCAATCTGGGATGAGTTAGGCATAGACGACAGCCCAACCCTATAATTCAGCTTAAGCCATTACTCAAGTATCGGCTTTAGCCAAGAGAATAGGCCAATAACAGGCCTCTAAAGCGACACCTAGACACATACTGTTGAAGAAAGGTGCAAAGGAAGTTTGATGAAAACCATACGTTGTAAGATAGAGAAAGTTAACCCATTTAACGATGCCGTATATCAAGTATTGTTAAGGCCTGAAACCGCCTTCGATTTCCAAGCGGGGCAATACTTATGTGTTGTCATGGGTGAAAAAGATAAACGCCCCTTCTCTATCGCATCAGCGCCAAACGCCGAGCTGATCGAATTACACATTGGCGCAGCCGTCAGTGAAAGCTACCCAATGCAAGTGGTCGAGCGCCTGAAAGCCTGCGCTATTGATGGCAGCACTATCGATATCGAAGCCCCAGGCGGCGAAGCCCACCTGCGTCACGAAAGCATTCGCCCTCGCCTGTTAATCGCCGGCGGCACAGGTTTCTCTTACATTAAAAGTATCATCGAGCACCAAATCGCCCTCGGCCAACAGGTTGAAACTATGCTGTATTGGGGTTGTCGCACCCAAGATGCTATGTATTTTGAAACCATCGCCCGCGAGTGGCACGACGCTCACCCTTGGTTACACTTCGTCCCAGTCATCGAAGAAGCGCCAGCCAATTGGCAAGGCAAAACCGCCAATCTGTTAGCGCAAATCAAACAAGATTTTGTCAGCTTAAATGGCTACGACATCTATATCGCCGGTCGTTTCGATATGGTGGGTGCAGCACGGGAAATCTTCCGTGAGATTGGTGTAGAAGAAGCACATCTCTACGGTGATGCGTTCGCGTTTATCAAATAATGCGATAATTTGTTAGCTTGGCTGGCTAACCTTTGCCAGTTGAGCTGCAAATAATAAACCCCAGTTTTTACTGGGGTTTTGTTTTTCTATCTTGCAGATGGCGGTCAATTGAGTTTACCCAAACTTCGTTTGGATTAAAGTCGTGGGGCTTCACCCCACACCCGACCAAGAGGGGATCAACAGCAATCCCCTCTTGGAACTCCCTTGCCGCCCCTAGCGAAGTTACATGCATTAGATACTAGCCTTGGTCTTATGGATAAATTGCTATCGCTTCCGAAGGCAACGTCCCTGTACCTACGGAAGCTAGCCGGTCATCCATGACCGGACTCACGCAATTTATTCCAACGCCCCGCAGCAACTTCCCAGGGGATTGGTGTAACCTGCAGCCAATACTATCAGTAACTGTATCTTCTATTTAAATACGATTAAAGCAAGATTGTGATAAAGTCTAGCTAGATCATAAATAGAAAAATATAGAGACTGCTTGAATGGACACTCGTAAATATGCAGACGAGCTAGATGTATCTAGCGAATTTATTGATAATTTCAAATTTGAAATCATTCCTAAAAATATAATAATCGATTCACAGTATTACAAATTATATCAATTAGCAGAATGCGCGGAAAAAGAAGGAGATCTAAGATCTGCAAAAATACTATATCTATTAGGTTCTATCAGTTCATTAAAACTCAAACCAAACAGTATAAATGCACCATACGCCCCACTATTCAATCAGTCATTTAGCATAGAAAACCTAACCAATAATGACTTGACTTTATTAAGATACTTATTGAAACCCATTGTAATCCCAGAATTAAAATCTCGAATTACTGATATCTTATGGCTTTTAATTCGCCCCAAAAATTTAACTTATGCCTATGATGCTATAGATAGTTACTCTTCAGGAGAAATTGATGAAAAATCATGGAAATTTGGAGTGAACCACTTTTATGAACGAGGAGTAAGATTAGCTATCCAGTTAAGAAGCAGTGGTCAAGACAAGTTATCTGTAATTGAAGAAAAGCTAATTAAAGCCTTGTTACAATATGAGAAAAAAGACGGATTTATGTATCTTTGGCTATGTGACTTTTATTTAGATCTTGGCTTCAATAACTCAAGAATAAAATATTTTGCAGATAAAACATATTCAAAAGGTCTCGAATATTTAGCTCTCTCTAACCACCTTTCAGCAAGGGCATACTTAGAGCTATCATCAAGATTATATGCATCATCTGATCAATCAGAAAAATCAAATAACTCCTTATTTCATCTTGCGAAATCATGGGCAAAAGAAGGTAATAATAGGCTCAGTGATTCAGGCGCTATTGCTAGTGAATTTTACAACAATGCGATTCAAGTCCTTAGAAAAATACCAATTATATATCGTGATAAATTAGGTGTTGAATATGAAATAAACAAGCTTAGATTAGGCATTAATGAAGCTAATACGAATGCTATAAACCAGATGGTTAGGATAAGCCATACTTTTTCACAAGAAGATATTCATGAGATGTCTAGCATTGCAAGCACATGCTCAAGTTATGTAAGTAATGTTGACAGTGTAGTAGAGGCTATATATAAATTTGTAACTATTGCAGAAAGCTTTAAAAGAAATAATATTATTGATGAAACAAAAAAATTATGTCACAAAACATACTTACAAGCCTAATGCCAAGTACACAGTTCTCAAATGATGCGAGAATAATATCAAAAACAACAGCTTATGGATTTTGCAAGGATAGCGAATCTTCAGATGATTCAGTTATGAATCAAGTATTTCAAAATATATACAATAAAATTGACTTTATTATCGACATACAGATATTACCAGCACTAAAAACACTTTTAAGTGAGCATAGAATACCATTTGGTTTACTGCTAGACTTGTGTCATCAATCACCATTAATACCTAGTAATAGACAGTATTTATTTGCGAAGTCTTTGCACGAAGGATTTGAATTCGATTTCTCATCAGCAATATATCTTTTGACCCCTCAATTAGAAAACTTGGTTAGAGTTATCCTTAAATCACATGACATATTAACGACAACTCTAGATCTGAATGGTATAGAAATGGAAGTTGGGCTAAGCACATTATTAGACAAAAAGGAGGCTACGGATATTTTTGATGAAAACTTACTTTTTGAGTTTAAAGTTTTATTAACAGATCCAAGAGGCCCAAACTTGAGAAATGATCTAGCTCATGGACTTTTGTGTGATGGTTCATCATCAAGTAATGCCGCAATTTATGTATGGTGGAGAACATTAAAGTTAGTTGTCGAATCTTTACTTCTAAGCTCTGAAAATTCATAGAATAGACGGGAAACTCACAACTCTTTTTGCTTTAATAAATAGAAGACAACGCCAGATTTCAAGGGATACACCTTCCCTGCGAAGTTGCTGAAGGGCGTTGAAGAAAATAGCGTGACGCAGACAGGACGTCTGCGTAGCTTTCGGGGGGAAGGGACGCCCCATCGGAAGCGTTAGCTATTTTCGAATAAGCACGAAGCTAGCATCTAATGCATGTAACTTCGCTAAGGGCGTCTTGGAGAATCCAAGGAGGATAGGACGAGCAGTCCTCCTTGGTCGGGTGTGGGGTGAAGCCCCACGACTTTGACTTTGATTTTAAAAAAAGCTTTAGATTGCTCTGCCATGAGATACCAAAACTCATAAGTCAAAAACTCAAACGAAGTTTAAAAACCCAAAGCCCTGCGGCGACTGAGCAGCCGCTACACTTGTGGTCTATGTAGATCGAAACGCAGATCTTCTGAGATCCCATAATAAGCCGATGGGCCGCCGGCACGTAATACGGGCTCGGCAAGGGCGGTTTGATAAATCCCCTCGGCATTGAGTAAATGCTTGGCGATATGCACGGCCACCACTTCTCCTAACACTAACCAAGTATCGATCTTGTCGCCATTAGCGGCAGTTAACTGGATACATTGGGATAATTTGCATTCGAAGTTTACTGGGCTTTCAGCCACTAAGTCTGCCTTAACAATGGTGCCTGCTTTAGCCGTGAGTCCGGCAAAGCTAAACTCATCTTGACCGCGTGGCAGCATGGCGGAGGTTTGATTCATCTGCTCGGCTAAGCCGCGAGTGGTGAGGTTCCACACAAACTCCCCTGTTTCGACAATATTGGCGACACTGTCTTTCCAGCCTGTGCTGGCAAAGCCAATGATGGGCGGTTTGTAGTTGAAACAATTGAAAAAGCTGTAAGGTGCGAGATTGCGTTGCCCCTCGGCATTCCGTGATGAAATCCAGCCGATCGGTCGAGGCCCCACAATCGCATTTAAAGGATCGTGTGCAAGGCCATGGCCTTTGCTCGGTTCGTAAAAATAGCGGTTATCAGCAGTCATACTTCATCCTTTTGTTATTGCCACAACAATACTGGTGCAATTAATACAGCCATCACAGGTACGCTTTTATAGCCGCTATCTTACCCAAGTTTCGAGCAGCGACCAAAAGTCTGTAGGGCAACTTAAGTAAACTCCTTGAACAACATCTGGCTGCAAATTTCAAATCCAACACACTCTTCTGCTAAAGTGATACTTATCAGTGGGCTAAAAAGCCTAACTCTGCTAAATAGCATGTGACAAATGAAGGAGCGGTGAATGGGCGCGATAAAAGGGGGATGGAAGAGGTTGTTGTTGGTCGCAGTGCTGTTGGCGACGGGTTGTGCCAGCGTAGCGCAAATCGATTTCAATGCTCTGTTTGGCACTAGCTCACCGCAAAAACGCGTCGAAAATGCACAGCTGAACGGCCAATTTATTCAACAAGCCGAGTTTGTGCACACACAAGTTGAGCCTATTCTCAATAGCCGCTGCGTGGTATGTCATGCCTGTTACGATGCCCCCTGTCAGTTAAAAATGACCTCAAGCGAAGGTATAGAGCGTGGGGCAAGTAAGGAAAAGGTCTACCAAGGCACACGCTTAGTCGCTGCCACACCTAATCGCTTATTTGTCGATGCCTTTACCCCAGAAGCTTGGCGTCAACGCGGGTTTTACCCCATGCTAAACGAGCGCGATCAAACCCCAGAAGCTAATACCCAAGCCTCAGTATTAGCCAGAATGCTCACGCTTAAGCAAATGCATCCCCTGCCCGAAGACAAGATTTTAGATAAGCGTTTTGATTTCAGCCTAGACAGAGTTCAGCAATGCGCCAGCCTAGAGGAAATGGACAAATACGAGCAAAGCCAGCCCCTTGCAGGTATGCCTTATGGCTTGCCAGCACTGAATGCTAATGAACATCAAGTGTTGATGCACTGGCTCGAGCAAGGTGCGCCACTGCCGTTTGCACAAGCGCTTACACCTGAATTTATTGCAGAAATAACCCACTGGGAAGAGTTTTTAAACGGCGACAGTTTAAAAAGCCAATTAAGTGCACGTTACATTTATGAGCATTTGTTTGCCTTCCATTTATATTTTGAGTCTTTGAATCAACCAAACGCCCAGCCTTTATTCTTCGAGTTAGTGCGTTCTCGGACGCCGCCGGGGCAAGCGCTAGATATTATCGCCTCCCGTCGTCCCTTCGATGATCCTAAGGTGGAGCGAGTCTATTACCGCTTTCGGCCTTATCGGGCAACCATAGTCGATAAAACCCATATCCCCTACGCTTTGAATACCGGCTTGCTGGATAACTGGCAACAATGGTTTATCGATGCGGATTACTCAGTCACTCAACTGCCGAGCTACAAGCCGAGCGTTGCGGCCAATCCCTTTGAAGCCTTTATTCAAATTCCTGCCAGTGCGCGCTATCGATTTATGCTGACCCGCGCCCAAGATACCATTATGGGCTTTATCAAAGGCCCAGTGTGCCGTGGTCAGGTGGCGCTCAATGTCATTAACGATAGATTCTGGGTGTACTTTGTGACTCCAGATTATATGGACGACACTGACTTTAGCGCCTTTTACCATTCCCAACTTGAAAATCTACGTATGCCTGCAGAGGAAGAAAGCACTGCACTCGCAGTAACTTGGGTGAAATATGCCGCCAAGCAAGGCAAATATATGCGGGCGCGTAATCAATTCTTGAACGAGAAATTCAAAAACGGCCAGCACCTTACCATAGACGGACTCTGGGATGGCGACGACACCAATGATAATGCCAGCCTGACAGTATTTCGTCACTTCGACAATGCCACTGTGGTCAAAGGCTTAGTCGGCGAACCGCCCAAAACGGCTTGGATTATCGATTATGCCTTGCTGGAGCGTATCCACTATTTATTGGTCGCGGGTTTCGATGTTTATGGTAACTACGGCCACCAGCTATTAACTCGCTTATACATGGATTTTTTACGGATGGAGGGGGAATCGAATTTCCTGACCCTATTGCCGCAGGAGGAAAGACGCAAGCAGTTGAGTGATTGGTATCAAGGGGCAGGTACTCAGCTCACGGCCTTTATCGCAGGGGATATCAACACCTTTCATCAGCCTACGGGCGTACTCTACTTTAGCGACGATCTAAAGGGCGAGCTGTATCAAAAACTCGGACAGAAGGTTGCTAAGGTTCAACCCAATCGATATCACATAGAAAATAGTAGCTTGCAAATACATAGCAAAGCACTTTTACACACATTAGATCGATTAAAAGGCACACAAGCGACCCTGTTACCTGAACTAACCATGATCATGGTCGAACCTGAAAAAGCGGGTAAAGCTGAGATATTTACCTTAGTTCGCAATAGCGCCCATCGGAATATTTCGAGCCTGTTTAATGAGGCGAATAACCGCGAACCCGCTAAAGATGATGTCACTTTAGTGCATGGCTTATTGGGTAGTTATCCTGAGGCATTTTGGCGAGTGAAAGAACAAGACTTGCCTAACGTCGTGGCGACAATAGAGAAAATGCAAACTGAAAAAGACTATGAAGCACTGTTAGATATGGTGGGTGTACGCCGTACTGATCCGAAGTTTTGGGCCTTTAGTGACGAACTCAATCAGATCTTTTTCGACAATCACCCGATAGAATGTGGGTGGCTGGATTACAACCGACTGCAAAATCGTTAATAAAAAGGGGAACGTTAGTGTTCCCCTTCCTTTCAAATCAACCCAGTAAACTTACCAGATCTTAACGCGATCTTCTGGAGCCAAATACAGCTTATCGCCAGGCTTAACATCGAATGCAGTATACCAAGCATCTAAGTTACGCACGGTTAGCGCGCGGTACATGCCAGGGGCATGTCCATCGGTTGCCACCCGAGCACGCAGGGCTTCGTCACGCATCTTAGTGGCCCAGGTTTGCGCAAAGCCGATAAAGAAGCGTTGATCACCCGTAAAGCCTCCAATCACTGGGGCATCTTTGCCTTTAAGCGAGGCGTGGTAAGCATCATAAGCGGCGGCTAAACCTGCTACGTCGGCAATGTTTTCACCTAAGGTCAACTTGCCATTCACGTGTAAATCAGGGAAAGGCGCATAAGCATCAAACTGCTGCGCTAACGCATCGCCTTGCTTATCAAATTGAGCAAAGTCAGCGGGCGTCCACCAGTTACGCATAGCCCCAGTCGAGTCGAATGCCGCACCATTGTTATCAAAACTATGGCTGATTTCATGACCAATTACAGCGCCAATCGCGCCATAGTTGTAAGCGGCATCGGCCTTAGCATCAAAGAATGGCGGTTGCAAAATACCCGCAGGGAAGTTAAGCGCATTCTGCACTGGCAAGTTCACCGCATTCACCACTTGCGGCGTCATCCACCACTCGCCTTTATCCATTGGTTTGCCAATCTTGGCTAGCTGATGGCTGTACTCTACTTTTTCACCATTGATGGCATTGGCGTAGGCATTAGTCGCAATCACAGCATAGCTATCGTAATTGCGCCATTTGTCGGGATAACCCACGCCCACCGCCATAGTGGCCACTTTTGCTAGGGCTTCTTTCTTGGTTGAAGGGTCCATCCAATCGAGTTTTTCCACTCGCTGACCGAAGGCGGCCACTATGTTATCCACCATAGCGCTGACTTCTGCTTTGGCCGAAGCAGGGAAATATTGCTCGGCATAGGCATGGCCTACGGCATCACCTAAATATTGGTCGAGTGCCGCTAAGGCACGTTTATCGCGACTGCGCTGCTCTGGCGTGCCAGAAAGCTTAGTGCCATTAAAGGCAAACGAAGCGTTGTCGATTGCCGATGGCAACACATCAGCATGGCTGTTGATATGGTGGAACACGAGCCAATCTTTCCATGCTTCTAAAGGCTCAGAGGCCACAAGCGCAGAAAGTCCCGTAATCGCCGTTGCATGGTAGGCCGCAAATTTAGGCTGATTGCCCAGTTGCGCCGCCGCTAGAAAGGCAGTCCAATCGATGCCCGGTGCTTTAGCATCAAAGTCAGCACGGCTCCATACCCCCGAAGACTGAGTAAAATCCTCGCTTGCTTCACGGCTGGCGTGGGCTGCGGCAATCTTGTTTTCAAGGGCGAAAATACGATCGGCACGGACAGCGGCATCGCTCACACCCGCATCTTTGAGCAAGGTTTCAATGTAAGCGCGGTAAGCGGTGCGAATGTCGACCATTTTAGGATCGGCAGACAGGTAATATTCGCGCTCAGGTAAGCCTAAACCACCCTGTAAAAAGTAAGGTAAGACTTCGCCCGGCGTGGCTAAACCTTGGGTGACGAAGATCCCAAATAGGTTTTCGGTATAAAAGTCAGTCGCGTTGAGAGGGTCGACATCGGCGCGCAGATTTCCGCCTAACGCCGCAGATAAATCCTGCTTGCTCGCAATGGCCTCATAACGGGCAATATCCGCCTCGGCAGGCTTCATTCCTGCGGTATCAATAGCGGCGGTATCTGTGTAAGCCTTGTAGAAATCGGCGATACGCGCTTCGTCGCTCCCCGCCGCATGTTGCGCTTTCACCAGATCGGCAATCAAACTGGTTTTATGCTTTTCGGTTGCTTCAAAGGCAACGAGGAAAGCGCCAGTGCTGGAGCGATCGGCGGGGATCATCGTTGTTTTCATCCATTCGCCATTGGCGTAGGTATAAAAATCATCCCCTGGTTTTACCGTTGGCGTCATAGCCGCGACATTAATGCCAATCGGCATTTGAGCCGCAACGTCTTGACTTTTTGGCGCGTTTTCGCTGGTTTTAACTGTGTTTTCTGTGGTGTTATCACTGCAAGCAGTGAGCCCAGCCAGTACTGAAGTTGACAGTAATAGCACGGGAATAAGACGGTCCGACATGAATGACTCCTCTCTCTTTTATTATTGTATTTATCTAAGTTTGGCAGTGTAACTGGCACTGAATGAAGAAGTAAAACAAAGCCAATTTTTATGATAGAAAGTTAATGCAAACAATTTGAGCCAGACGCTGAAACACGCAGCTTAGCATCATCACGACCGCGCTCAACTGCAGGCACAAAAAAGCCGACGCTATGTCGGCTTAATCAAGTTTGGCTAACGACTACTTTATAATTTGATCTGAGTGTACTGAGTCCACGCAAGCACTTGTCCCATCTGAGGAATGATCCATACTGCCGTGTGCTCATTTTGATAAACACGATAATAAAATAAATCTTCATCACGGATATCATGCTTACGAATTTCACGGTAGAACTGCATAGCAGAATGGCTGACTTCATCCGGTTTTGTCAGTTCTTTTTGTAACACTTTAACGTGAAAAACATCGACTTTAAGGTCATCAATTGTGGTCTGGTACTGCTCAAACTCACCGCGGATAGTGTATTTAATCGGCGTCGTTAAACAATCTTGATCTGTAATACAGGAGGTTGAATAAAACTTACCCTTATTTTGCCCTTCATAGACCAGAGACATACTGAGATCGTTACGAACTAAGAGTTCGCCCGCGACGGGAAAATAAATATCCGCATGGTAATTATGCTCAAGTAGCTCACCCATTCCTTTATCATCCGCAGGGAGGACAATACGGTTATAGCGAATGCGCTGCTCCATTATTTGGCTCAGCGGAATGAACTCCGCCATATTTAATCCTGCGGGTTTTGCATCTATCGCCGTGACATTGATGATGCCGTGACCACTGCAGGCATCGGCGTCCAGCTCAGGGCAAATCGCCATCGAATAATTTTTGCCATCTGTTGAGGTAAATGCACTGAAGTAATTAAGGTTATTGATGTGATTTCCCTCTGGCGCTAAATGTTTTTGCCACCATGAAGGATGTAAACGATCCTCATCACCAATATAGAAGGTTCGCGCCGTCCCCAGCGTGCCACCAATATTGAGGCTGATATATTTATCGGCATGCCATTTAGCCACCTGTTTAACCACCGCATGATGGTCGCTCACATACCAAACGATTGCCAAGATAGCGCACAAGAGGGCAATACCAGCAACTTTAGTCCAAACCGACACCCCCACTAAGGCATCACGAATTGCATTCGCATCATTGATCGCCAGCATCTTTACATGGGATTGTTCAGAGATATGCAATTGATAACCGCGGCGTGCCACGGTTTTAAGCTGCACTTCGGTATAGGGTTCGAGCTTTTTACGTAAGGTACTGATGCATTGTGTTAAAGAGGTAGGAGCAACCACCCTTTCAGGCCAGCCGACCTGCAGCAATTCTTCCTTAGTAAAAATGGCATTCGTGGATGATAACAGCAGCACTAATAAGGCCGTTTCGGAAAAAGTCAGGCTGATGGTTGTCCCATTCACATGATCGACTAATTCCTTAGCCTGTTCATCTAACATTAAATAAGATGTGATTTTATGCATGTTAAACGCCTGAAAGATCAGCCAATACTGATAAAGTTTGATTACACTAACAACATGCAATCATCATGTGACATTGTTTCTTTCCAAGAAAACGATGATATGCAATCACCAAGTCAAGATGGTTAATTTTACCTTTTAACAACATATAAGAGTGTGACTCTATACTCAGTTTAGTCATTGTTTAATAAGTACAAAGTTAGACTAATACAGAGGTCGCTAAACTAGATTTCTTGGTATTTAAAGATCCAAGAACAACACAAAAGTAATGCACCAATCCAGCCACCCAGCAAACCATACATTAAGGGTAAGCCAAGCCCAGTTTGAGCAAGCAGAGTGAGACTACTTTTAGCCGCGAGTGTATCCGAGGGAGTCGCGAGTAAATTTAAAGCACGGAACAGATCAGTAGGATTCAACAAAATCAGTAGATTGAATACAGTACGATTAAACATCTCACTCATTCCAACCACAGCACTGAGTAAAATAAGATCATAAACCAGCACAAGCACAAACCATAAAATGAGTAATATCCCCAGTGCCTTGGCTTTTTCTCGCACACACAAGCTAACCCAATAACCCAAGAGCACGAACACTAATGACAGTAAAATACTGCTCATAATCAAATGGGTAAACCCAATAGCTATGGATAACTGGGTCTGAGTATCGCCCAGTGATATCAGTATTAATCCTGTTAAACCAAAGCCCAAAATGCAGGCAATGGTCATCACACAGGCATGGCCTAAAAACTTGCCGCACACGAGATGCCAACGTGCTAATGGATAGGTCAGCAGTAACAACAGAGTGCCGGATTCTTTTTCACCAACAAAGCTGTCATAACTCAACAAAATCGCACCTAAAGGGAGCATAAATACCGATAAAGTGACTAACCCAGAAAGGATTTGGGCAGGCTCAAATACCACTAAGTTGCCGGACACAGCGCTGCCCATAAAACTCACACACAGAGATAGCAGCAACAAGATTCCCGCCATCATCCATAACCAACGATTACGTACATTATCCTTAAACTCTTTGGCGGCTATGATGCTCACTATACTCATGGCACTTAAACGATGGTGCAAAACCTCGGAACGGTTCATAGGACTGATTCCAAATTAATCGCCTGATTTATATCGGTTATGTTAATAGTCTTTGTGGGTATTTTTGACGACTGAAGGGGGCAAAGACTTTCCATGTAATGATGAAACACACTCTGCAAACTAGGAGGTTCAATAGAAAAATCCCCCACGGGCACTTTTTGTAATAAGTGATTTAACACGGCTGACTTTTGCTCCTGTGACACAGCGAGCGTGAGTCCCTGCCCCGCGTTTGCCTTAACACATGCCGCTAAAATGGGATCCGCTAGCAATGCTTGCCTTTGAGTATTAGATAGAAAATGCAACAAGATATGATTTGGCAACTGAGTCGCCGCCCTCAGGGAGGTTAAGCTTCCCGAAGCCAACATTCGCCCTCGACCTAAGATCAAAGCGCGATCCATCTGATCTTGTACTAATCCCAACTCATGGGTACTGATAATAATGGCGCAGCCCTGCGCCCTGAGCTGAGCGATTTTTTGATACAGGAAAGCCGATGCCAAGGGATCTAAGCCAACTGTCGGTTCATCGAGTAACAGTACCTTAGGCTCAGCCAATATCGCCTGCGCGAGCCCAAGACGTTGCCGCATCCCCTTAGAAAAAGTACTCAAACGCTTATCTTTAGCGGCCTCTAAACCAAATTCAGCAAGTAATTCATGTACTTTAGGCAAGGCAACGCCCTTAAGCTTAGCGAAATATCGCAGCAGCTCATTGGCGGTCATATTGTCATAAAAACTCACATTTTCAGGTAAATAGCCTAAAGACAAACTCTGCCGCACCTGTTGGGAGCTCACACTATGACCTTGAACTTGGAGCAGACCACTTGTGGGGGTAAGTAATCCCAAAATAAGCTTGAGTAACGTAGATTTACCCGCACCATTATGCCCAAGGAGTGCGATCACTTGACCCGCTAACACCTCAAAACTCACATCATCCAGTGCCTTAAACTTGCCATAGCATTTACTGATATTTGTCGCTTTAACAACCACATCAGCATTCACTACAGGCTTATTCGCTGAGCAGGTCAAAGTTTGATGATTCATCGCGAACCTCCATCAATCAGTACATGCGCGCCACTTTGCATTAGGGGAAAACTATCACTTATACCGCTCGTCACTTGGGGCTTAAATTGGCGTTCCACCCAGCACAGTAACAACACAACGGGGCTTTCCATCAACAGTTTGGCTTCAGGATAAAGCCAAAACAGTTTATCTAAACTGTCATTCGGCCTATGGACAATATCCCCGAATCCATCGCCATTCAGATCCCAACCTTGATATTCCGACCAGTAATTCCCCTGCCCCTGATAACTCCATTCAAGTTGAGTTTCTCCGACATATTTAACTTGGGTTTGATTGGCCATAATACGATTATGCCAAAGGCGATTTTCCTCTCCGCCCATGGCCATACTGATCCCGGTATCGCTGTGGCTAAACTCGTTATCTTGAATACGGTTATGTTGAGCGGCGTAAATAAAAATACCTTTCCCCTCATTGCCAAGCTCCACAGTGCCCTTAGGGTTATGGATTTGACTCGCAACATTGGCTTGCACATAGGATGCCTCAGTAATGTTGAGCAAAATGCCAAAGTCCCGCGCCTGAGTCACACGGTTGTGGTGCAAGTAAATATTGGTTGAATTCATTAGGGCATAACCGCCATCGACGGCAATCGCTTGGTTTTGCCACGCTTCGTCGGCTTGGGTATACATGTAGTGAATACCATATTGCAGCTTAGTGAATTGATTTTCATAAATGCGGCTGTGGGTAACGGACTCTAAATACACACCATCACGGACAAAAATGAGCTGATTCCGGTCAATTTGTGGCGAATTAACATGCTTAAGATAAATGCCATCACCCCGATCAAGCACATGAATGGCGCCGTTGCCACTAATACTGTTGTCCGAGATGGTGGGCGAATTTAGCTGTTCGCCATAAATACCAAAACCCTCACCCACCAAGCGGTTTCCCTTAATCAACGCATTATCCGCCCCTTTTTTGAGTAAAATGGCGGCATCACGGTAATACAGATCCCGTCCCCAGTGGCGGATATTGAGCCCCTCAATACTCACCTGAGGCGCCTCAATGACCAATGCACTGCCTTGGCGCAGTGCATCTAATGTCGCGCCTACTTCCCCCTTTAGCGAAATGGATTGCGTCACCTTAAAGGAGCCTTCATACACCCCAGTGGCCAGCACTAGGGTGTCACCTTCTTGAGCTTTGTTAAGGGCAAGAGTGAGTGAATCTGTATCTGTTACCCGAATAAGTGCTGCCCAAGTACCGAAAGAGGCAAAGCACAGCAGCCAGATAAGGACGAGACGCAGCTTCATCATCACAACCTTATTTATCACCCGCGAGCAGTTCTAGGGTGATGTCATCAAATCTCAGCACTCGGCCACCGTATTCCTTAGCAAAGGCTTCGGCGGCAGCTTTGGTACTAAAAGGGGCAACGGCAGGTCCCATCACAGCTTTCTTGGTCGTACCGTAAACATAGAAGGCACTTTGAGCATCAATAAAGGCGCCATCGTCTGGCTGATCCCAATCGGTCGTGCCCGCGTCATGCACCATCATGTAATCAATTTGTCTTTTATTTTCAGGCTGTAATGCAAAGTTAAACATATCGCGGCTAGAACAAAACTTAGGTACCGTTTTCTCAGCCTTGAGGTGCACTTGCCCTTTAGGTCCGGGATATTTAGTGATCACCATGCCACATAAATGACAACGGTCATGCTCGTGGATCATCTCGGCTTTATGAACATGGTCTGTGGCCTCGCTTTTATTACAGCCAAATAGCAAAGGCACTAACAGCAACAATGCATAGTATTTCTTCATCCTATTTATCCTTTTATTAAAATATCAACACCTCGCCAGATGCCTTGCAGGGACAGATCTTTACGGCGAGGGTTGATAGAAACGGGTTTCATCTTTCATTCATTTTGCTTTGTGCTTTTGCAATCGCATTATTGATTGCTTCACGGTTGATACTGTCCCCATTGTGTTTGAGCAAAAGCTGCCAATGGTCAATGGCCTCTTGGTTACGAGCATGCAAGTAAGCATCTGCCGCGAGTAACATATGGGTTTGAGGCTCAAAGGGAGAAAGTGCTAATGCTTTGGCAATCACCTCTTGGGTTTCAGGTGTCATTTGCCGAAGCTCGCGGTAATAAAGCGCGTTAGCTTTTGCCCCTAACACTTCGGCATCTTCTCCCCCTATTTCGAGTAATTTATCTAAGGTCAGCACCGTATCTGAGTACAAACCTCCCGCATTGTAAGCCTGAGCTAATGACATAAGTGCCAAGGTATTTTGCGGCTCACTCTGAGCCCAACGACTGGCTTTGGTGATCTCGGCCGCCATTAAATAATCAATATTTTCATCAAGCCGACCTTGATCCCAATCCCTAAAACGGCCTGTTTGACTGTAGATAGCAAGGGTCAGCAGCACTAGGACGATTCCCATCGCAAAGGGCACTTTGCTCGACATGTTTGGCAACTGTGCGATTCCCATTACTAGGTTTAGACGCATGTGCTGCCAATAAATGTAAGCAACAAACAACAGTAAACTGATGCCAATGCCTAGTCCTAAGCTCACCATTCCAGTCTCCATTTCACTCTCCAAACAACTCGTTTTAGGAGCTTGATTAACCGTGTGCAGGCATCATCTTTTTATTTTTCATCTCTTTCATTTCGCTGGGTTTCTCAATATTTTTCAGTTCAATTTCAAAGATAAGTGCTGACTCAGGAGGAATAATACCTACAGCTTCAGTGCCATAGGCAAGGCTTGCTGGTACCACAAAACGGTATTTAGACCCCACAGGCATCAACTTTAATCCCTCTTCCCAAGCGGGGATCACCGACATTAATGCAAACCGAGTGGGCTCTTTACGTCCAACCGTATTTTCAAACTCAGTCCCATCGATAAGAGTGCCAACATATTCCACTGTGACCACATCTTCTGGATTGGGTTTATGACCTTTACCTTGGGTTAAGACTTCGTATTGAAGACCAGAGGCGGTAACTTTAACGCCAGACTTTTTTTGATTTTCAGCAAGATATGCCGCACTTGCCTTTTTAGTTTCTGCCATTTGTTTTTCAGCAACGACAGTTCTTGCGGCATTGAGTTGTTCTGCTCTTTGGTTCAGGTAGGTCAGCACTTCTTCGTCGGTTAATTGCTGTTTATCTTTAAGCGCATCCACAAAACCTTGCACGACTAAGTCGACATTCACCTCTGAACCCAATTCAACTTGGTTGTAGACTTGACCAGAAATGTAATTACCAATGGAAGCGCCAATGCTGTAAGAGGTTTTATCTGCATCGGTTTTCAAACTTGTGCCAGCAAAACTGGCTACTGAAACAAATAATGCGGCGCAGGTCGCCACTGTGATGCTTTTGGGGATAAAAGAAGTTGGCATACGTGTTTTCATTTTATGTTCTCTACAATGTTAACCCTGTGGGTTTCGCCTTTTGGCCCTGCAAACCAAACCGATAAAACATCGGTCCTGTGTGTTACTAAGGTTTTTCTGTTACTCGACCTGACATACGCCAGCCATAAATACCATCGGCCATATGACGCACACCTGTGTAACCTAGCTTCATGGTTTCTCTCGCCGCCATATTGCTGCTAGTGCAAAGGCGGTTAGCGCAGTAAAACACCATGACTGCATCTTTATTCTTTGGAAGTAACTCTCTCCAATTCTGAACATTGAAAAAAACTGCTCCGGGGATAAAACCTTCTGCCCATATCTCCAGTGTATTTACGTCGAAAAAATAAACGCCTTGCTTGCCGACTAAGGTTTCCGCTTCCATCATCGAAATGGGATTTAATTGGATTTCGTTATAGGACACTTCAGACATTTCTGAGCCACCACCGGCGATGACTGGCATCGCAGTCACGCCTAAGGCCAACACCATCAATATTCGGCTTACACTTTGACGAAGCATGTTATGCATAATTAGGCTCTCATATTCCCCGACACCCAAAGGTGTCGGGGATAACTAGGACTCAAGTTAAACTATATTTTCTTCGCACTCAGCGCATTACCATCAATAATGGCTTGGGCTTGGGTCACATAGGTCAAGGCGGCATCTAAGCGTTTTTGTGAGTAACGCGCACCATGAACACCCCATGAACCATCGGCTTTAATCAGCTTGAGGACATCTTGAGCTTTATCGGTCAACAACAGCACTTGTGTCTTATCTTCTACCGATAACTTCGCCATATTGGGCGACTTATCGATGCTAATAAGGGCTTTTTCTACTTTGGCATAGGTTTCTTTCACTGGTTTTTGCCACTTCTGAACTTTGCCGTAGATTTGCTGTTGATCTTTAAAGTGCAGACCCTCACCCAACTTAGATTGGAATTGGCTATGGCAGCCTTTGTTATCCACTACATCGTGATCAGAAGCGGAAGTACGAGCACAGGTCCACATGAGATCGAGGTAGTTATGGCCATTTTCGTCCTTCGCCACAGTCCAGCCCTTAGTGGATGAGTCGCGAGACTTACCTTCAGGTGGGTTAAGCGTCTTACGCAATGGATCGACATCGATTTTCCACATGTGCGACTTACGAACGTTGTCGAAACCGGCCATATCAGGGAACTGGATCGCGGTGAAGTTTTCACAACTACCCATGTTTGGCATGTGACAGCTTTGACAAGTTTGTTTACTGTGGGTCTTGGTATTACTAGCAATTTCAGCCTGTGCCGTATGGCAATCGGTACATTCTTTGATGAGTTTTGGTTTAGTAATACCGGATTTCCAATCACCATCAGTCACTTCGTGTGGATCATGACAGGTAGAACAACGCATACCCTTATCGTAGTGAGATGAGGCAAACATTTGCGAACCTTCTGTACCACAAGATGGGCACGAAGATTTCATCTTCACGTTAAAGGCATATTCCAGTTTTTCTTTACCCTGTGGGGTTTGCGCAAGCTCTTCTACGAAGTTAAAACGCTGGTGACAACGCTCACAGTTAGAAGGCATACCACCACCGATACCGCCGTCTAAATGACCACCTGCGCCATGACACTCTTCACAGGTAATACCGAGTGACACTGTATGTTTTTGTAGCTCTTTAGGATTACCAAGGGCTGCAAAAAACTCATCTTTAGTTTTAAAATCAAACTTAAAGGTGTGGCACATTTCGCAATAGGAACTCGCAGGTTGGAATAAGAATTCCTTCTCGTATTTAGCACCATAGGAGCTCATACCCCACTGGTGTGAACCACTCGCGCCAAAATCTTCCATTTTAGTTGGAAATTCAGGAATAACTTTCTGAATTTTCTTCGCCATTTCAGGGGTTAACCATTCAGCCCAACCACGGGAGAATTGATTACCACCGGCGACCATAGTGCCAGTACCATCTTTGAGTAAACCGTCTTTCACATGGAAAGTACCGCGTACTAAGTAGCTATCGATAAAGCCGTATTTGGTTCTTGGTGTTCCCACCGTCGCATAAATTGCATCAGGGGTAATGCCGTCTGGCAGGATAGAAGTATCCTTAGTGCCATACATGGTTTTGTTTAAATCGTTATCGACTTCGGGATGACTCCCCGGAAAACGTAAGGTTTTTGAATGGCGTGAACGTTTCCACTTTTCATATTGTGGGCCGTGGCACTCACCACATTTTTCAGGACCAACAAACTTATTTGGGAAATCCAAAATCGACTTGGCACCGAGGCGATATTGCAATGCCATAGGGCGATTGCCCTCTTGATGTTGGCTATATTTTTGGCTATCACCACCGTGTAAGTATTCTTCACCACGGTCACTGACCTTATAGGTTCCTTTTAAACGACCTTGCTCGGCATATTTAAATACCGGATGATTTTCAAAAAGAAAATCAAACAACTCTTTTTCCTGAACAATATAATCCTGCAGTGTTCTTACACCACGGGACTCTAGTGTTAGATCGGGATTAGCCATAATTCCCTGAGCTTCCGCACTCTGTTGTTTATTACCATAGCCAGGCTTTACCTCGCCCGGTTTAGCATCTGATGCTATTCCGGCCACACTGACGATAGTACCTAAACAAAACAGCACGCTGAGTGCTATTTTGGATTTCCATCGTTTCATCATTCACTCCTAATTATCATTAGTTTTTTATTTTCCACTGAACCTAATTGCTCACTGAACGACATAAACAATTGACCAGTTACAGCATGGTGGAGGCAAAAAACCATTAAAAATCAGAGCTAGAGCACACTAAATTTTCGCTGATAAATCAAGATGAATAAAATCAACTAAAACAAATAAAATACAATAACTTACAAAATTAATGTCATTTGTTTTTTAGAAGTTAAAAAGCACATTTCAGTTATAAAAAAAACTAAAAATTCATTTTACTTTTCAAAAAACATCAAGCGTAAAAAGGAATGATTTAATAACGGATAAGATCACATTATTAAATACAAAACTCGACTAATCTTAAAATCAACAGTGATTAAAGCTTGTGATTAAACTGACTTTTTCCAATAAGGTCTTATATGTAAATTTAAAATCACAAGAAAACAACTCAAGTTTATGAGCGAATTGAATAAAAATCAGCATGCGAAAATAACACTGGTAAAATAGCCAACTGTAAACACTATATTACCGCGACCACATTATTCTAAGGCATAATAAATGACAACTATGCTTCCAGAAATTGGACATATATTACTGATCATCAGTAGCGTATTGGCATTATTTTCTGCAGCACTGACCTTAATCGGTGTTAAGCAGAATAATGCCTATCTGGTGGGATTAAGCCCGATACTCTTTAGAGCCATATTTACCTCAGTATTTGTTTCACTTCTTTGCTTAATTTATTGCTTTATGACTGATGATTTTTCTGTTGCTTATGTCGCAAACCACTCGAATAGCCAATTAGCCTTGGGTTATAAAGTGGCCGCAGTTTGGGGCAGCCACGAAGGGTCAATGCTGTTTTGGATATTTGCGATTGCCCTTTGGGGGGCGATCATCAGTTATCGCATAAAGATGGCGGATTGCACTCAGGATAAGGCCAGCGATAAGTACCAAGACGCCCTGTATTTTGCGAGGCTGTTGGCCATTTTAGCATTAGTGATCCTTGGTTTTAACTTATTTTTACTCTTTACCTCTAATCCCTTTGCCCGCTTATTACCTAACATTCCGATTGAAGGGCGAGATCTTAACCCCATTTTGCAAGACATAGGACTCATACTGCACCCCCCCATGCTCTTTCTTGGCTATGTAGGCCTTACGGTTTGCTTTGCCGCAGCGTTAGCATCACTGCTCGGTGGTGGTTTTAATACTCGCCAAATTAGCTATTTACGACCTTGGGTATTATTAGCGTGGGTGTTTCTAACGGGCGGCAATGCCTTTGGATCTTGGTGGGCCTATAACGAACTGGGTTGGGGTGGTTGGTGGTTTTGGGATCCGGTAGAAAACGCCTCCTTTATTCCTTGGCTTGTGGCAACAGCATTAGTGCATTCCCTCATTCTCACTCAACGTACTCATGGCTTTAAACTGACGACTTTACTGCTGTGCTTATTGGCATTTTCACTCAGTTTACTCGGCAGCTTTTTGGTGCGCTCCGGCATAGTGCAATCGGTACATGCCTTTGCCGCCGATCCTACCCGTGGCATGTCAATCCTCTGCTTATTAGTGATTTTTGTTGGGGCTGCGTTACTGATTTTTGCGCTCAAAGCTCACCATTTAAAACAGGATGTGACTTTCGCGCTTTTTAGCAAGGAAACGCTGTTACTGCTCGGGATCGTTATCTTAGTCGTTGCCGCGTTTTCCGTGTTACTCGGCACATTTTACCCTTTGATCTATGAGCTACTGGATTTAGGCACACTTTCAGTGGGGGCCCCATATTTCAACGCTATATTTGTCCCCCTCACTTTCTTGCTTGTCCTGTTAATGGGCATTGCGCCCTTAGTGCAATGGCAAATAGCGCAATGGCAAAATGCCTCAAAGACTCGTATTACTTCCCTGCTCATTCCTAGCCTAGTGATATTAGCCGTCGCAGGCTGGGTAAGCTTACAAGCCGCCTCGGGCAGTAGCTTATTTTTACTCCTTGGCACTGCCGCGGCACTTTGGTTGCTGGTGTGTTTATTGCTCACGATATTGGTAGCCTCGGGATTGGGTAGACGAGTATATGCCCGGCAATTAACCCAAACCCGCAGTGAGCACGGCTTAAATCCTCCCGTTAAGTCATCAAAACAAGGGTTTGTCGCCATGCTATTCGCCCACTTTGGGGTGGCTATCACTATTATTGGAGCAACATCCGTCTCCTTTTTTGAGCAGGAAGCCCTGCTACGAATGGGGCCTGGTCAAGGTAAGCCTTTGGCGAGTTATATCTTAGTGTATGAAAGCACTGAGAATGTTGAAACCAACAGCTTTACCGCCATTCAAGCCAATATCAGTATCCGCGATACCGCGAATGATGAACGGGTTTTAGGCTATATCACACCACAACGGCAAACCTTTAAAAGCAATGGGATGGAAATGTCCCACGCGGGTATCGATCATGGATTCTGGCGGGATATTTATGTGTCTATGGGGCTGCAATTAAGTGACAGCGAATACCTTATCCGCATCAGCTATAAACCCCTTGCGAGTTGGATCTGGCTTGGTGCGCTATTAATGATGCTAGGTGGGGCGATTGCCGCTTGGCCTACTCGCCATTTTAGCTACCAAGCTGATTTAACAACCTTAGTTAACCTATCCCATCACAAACCACAGGAGACGCTTGCCTAATGAATCCAATATTGCGCTTTTTAGTCTTACTGCTCCCTATCACCTTATGTGGGATAGGGATTCCATGCTTATCCGTTGCGCAAGCTCAGCCCATATCAAGCCTTTCCTACCAGCAACAGGCAATAGATATCAGTAAAGTGCTGCGTTGCCCTATGGCGACGAATCAGAGCCTATTTGAATCACAGGCGCCAATCGCCCACGAGCTCAAAGCACAAATATTCTCGATGCTGGAACAGGGGCAAAGCCAAGATGAGATTATCGATTTTATGGTGCAACGCTATGGTCAAAAAATCCGTTATCAACCTGAATTTAAAGCCTCCACCTTCGCACTTTGGTTTGGGCCACTGCTGTTATTAGTGCTTGGTGTTGGGTTGTGTCTCGCATTGGTAACCCGTAGAAAAACACAAACGACTATTTAAAAGTAAAGGATAACCAGATGAAATTACACTATTTTCCCTTTGTTCTACTCGTGTGTTTGGGTCTGTTTTCTAATAGCAGCTCAGCCCACTCACTAGACAATAAACTCTACAGTACGGGAGAGCCCCTCCCTAAGCCCCTTGTGATGACTGGTTTTATAGAAATGCAGCACGCACGCGGCGTACCAGAAGTTCCCTTTATTGATGAATCAGGACAAACCCAAACCCTAAAACAGCACCAAGGAAAATTGGTTTTAGTTAATCTTTGGGCAACCTGGTGCGCCCCCTGTTTAAGGGAAATTCCAGAACTCCAAAAACTTAAGCAGCAGTATCAAGGGAAGAATATCGCCATCATTCCAATCTCTATCGATGAAGAATCTAAAGATGTACGCCCTTTTCTTAACCAACATGGCTTTAGCGGCTACGCCACTTGGCTTGACCCAGAGCAAAACATAGAACAAATCATTCCCGCGAATGTCGTACCCGCCAGTTATATTTTTGATGCTAAAGGTAATCTTGTCGGTTTTGTGCGGGGATATCTCGATTGGGCTGATAAAGACGTTGGCCCTTATCTTGATCAACTGATTGCCAAATACGGCCAATAATCACCAAATAACACAGGCTCACAATATATTTCTCCATTCGGTCATCCGCCAAAATTTACCGAAACCCGCTGCCGCCTATTTGGCTGCGGGTATTTTTATCTCTACCCCATCTTTGTATTCTGCGACGCATTTCTTTAAAATTGCCGCCAAACTCTTTATTTCAAGGCAAATCAGATGAAACTCACCCGCTTAACTCAACCTATTTATGACCACTTATATCGTGATATCAGTGAGTTTCGTAGCACCTTCGACTTGCCCGTTAATGATGTTGATTCTTTAGATGACAAGGCCGACACCTTACATACTTCACTGATTATTGAGGAGTTAACTGAACTTGCAGAAGCCGATAGCCGTATCGAACAGGCCGATGCCATAGTCGATTCTGTATACGTATTAATGGGCCGTCTAGTGCACTTAGGCGCGCAAGCAATGACGGACAGACTCGAAATCAGTTACCTGATTGACTTGTTGCTTTGCGTGGCTCAAAACCGTGAAATCGACTTTATTAGCTGCTGGGATGAAGTCCACTCGAGCAATATGAGTAAAGTGTGCCGTAACGAGCAAGAACTGGCCGAGACCATTGCCTTCTATGCCAAACAAGGTGTTGAAATTGTCGGTAGTCAGCAAGGTGATTTCATCATAGCCAAATGCGCTAAAGATGTGGAAATGGCAGGTAAAGTGGTTCGCCAAGGTAAGGTACTAAAATCGGTTTACTACCGCCCAGCGGATCTGACAACACTGGTTAAAGCCTAACCACGGCAAGCCTAGGATAGCACTTAACTAAGTGCGTCCTAGGATGTGTTGAACAAGGCTAAAACGGCAGAACTCAGTCCGATGTATCACTCTTACGATATTCTAAAATATCCCCAGGCTGGCACGACAGGTACTCACAAATACTCGCCAGTGTTTCAAAACGCACGCCTTTCACCTTGCCACGTTTTAGCAGGGATAAATTCGCTTCGGTAATGCCAACCGCTTTGGCAAGCTCCTTAGAACTCACCTTCCGTATCGCCATCATGACGTCTAAATTAACGATAATGTCCAAAATTACACAAACTCTTTGTTTTCTGCCTCAAAATCTCGGGCAGCTTTAAGCAAATAAACAATCAGCAACATCAATAAAATCGTAGTGATATTGCCAAAATCGAGCGCCAAGTCGATACGGGTATCCTCAAAAAGCGACTTATGATAGTAACCTACGCCTAAGGTTTGCAGTATCTCTATCACTAAGGCGGCAACCTTAAGCCAAACCAACCACAGATAACAATGCATACTTTCGTCGCTAAAAAACAAGCCGTCTTGATAGTAGGCTAATAATTTTTGCAGCCAATAAACACCCAGTAAAAACGTGATAAACAATGGACTTAACATTAACAGCAACAGGGTTTGACTCGCGTCAGGCGATACCCATAGCGCTTGGAACAATCCATTATTCGATCCAAAACGTATCTCATCATGAACTAAGTAGCTATAACCCAGATACACCACCACAATCGTAGCGGCTAACAAAATCACCCACCGGAAAAATGCACTGATTTTTATTAACTTTTCTATGTTTTTATTCATCACTCAATCCTAGATTTAATTCAATCCCAGCGCTCTCTAACCTTGGCTAGTATACTCGTTCGGTAAAATATATTGCAAAGAAATATAATTTTATTGTTTTACGATAATTAATTTTCGTATTAACATGATGTCACTTTTAACAACTCAAGGTTACAACAATGCGATTACCCTCCTTCACAAGCCAGTTATGCAGTGCTGCTATTGCCGCTATGCTACTCGCAAGCTGCTCAACCTCAACCACTGAGCAAAAAGCCAATACGAATAGGCTTAACAGCCAGCAAGCCCAAATGCCGCTCATTCCCATCGAAGATTTTTTCAATGAGCAAAATATTCACCATTTAAAAATGTCCGCCGACGGTAAATGGTTAGCCTTCACAAAGGAATACCAAGGTGCGAGCAATATTTATGTAATGGCGGATAAAAGCGATCTTGCAAGTGCGACACTCTTAACGCAGTCCATTGAACCTATTAAAGAATTTGAATGGTCATCAAACACTAACGAACTCTTTTTTATGAAAGATAAAGGGGGGAATGAAAACACCCAAATTTTTAAACTCAGCTTTGAAACTCCCCAAGGCAAAATAGCGCCAAAAGAGCAGCAACTCACGCACAATGACAAGGTGAAATACAGCGTCATGGAACAGCCCAAGGATAACCCTGAGCAGCTGGTTGTGATGGCGAACCACGATGAATCGAGTCGGATGGATATCTATTGGCTCAACACCCATGATGGCAAGCTAACGCCTATTTTTGAAAACAACTTAAACTTGGTGCAAATGAAGTTTAACAAACAAGGGCATCCCGTTATTGGCAGTAGCACTAATCTAGATAACAGCTATAGCCTCTACACACTCATTGATGGCACTTGGCGTAAAATAATCCACACTGCTAAGGGTGAAAGCATTGATATCTTAAAAGTAAACGATGCGAAAAAACTCGCCTATATCAGTGCCAACATCGGTGAGCGGGATAAACAACAACTGCTCAAAGTTGATCTTATGACGGGAAAATATGAAACCTTACATAAAGATCCTAACGATGAAGCGGATGTTTATCAGGTATTGTTTAACGATGCTGGTGAACCTTTAGCCATTTCCTATTACGGCGGGCGCTTAAGAACCTATCCACTTGATACTGAGTTTGCTAAGCACTGGGATGTGATCAATAAGCATTTTGATCAAGATGTTGAAATAACCATTACCGAACGTAACGAGAAAAATAATCTCTGGCAGATCAACGTCGCGAGCGATAGGGCATCGAGCTTAGATTACCAATACAATGCCATTAATGGTGATATCCACTTACTCGCGGATATTCCTCCAAGCATACAAGCAGAACTGTTATCACCAAGACAATCCCTAGTCTATACCGCAAGGGATGGTGTAAAAATTCAGGCTTATTTGACATTACCAAAGGGAAACCAGCGCAATTTACCCACCATCATTCTGCCCCATGGCGGCCCTTGGGCTCGGGACTACTGGGCGTTAGACTCTGGTTACTTCCATGCGATTGCTCAGTTCTATGCCAACCGTGGTTATGCCGTGTTACAGCCAAACTTTCGCGCATCGACAGGATTTGGCAAACACTTCCTCAACTTAGGCAATAACAATTGGGGCACTGGCAGTATGCAAGATGACCTAACTGATGGTGCAAATTACTTGGTTGAACAAGGGATTGCGGATAAAAATCGCTTGGGGATCTTTGGCGCATCTTACGGTGGTTATGCGGCTTTATCCGGCGCGACTTTTACGCCAGATCTTTACCAAGCTGTGATCGCCTATGTGGGGCCGTCAAGCTTAGTCACGCTAATGGCGTCTTTCCCCGATTACTGGCGCCCCTATTTAGGTCAATGGTTTGAATCAGTGGGAGACCCGTTAATTCCTGAACAAAAACAAGATATGGAGAACCGCTCCCCAATTAATTTTGTCGATAACATAAAAGCACCGCTGATGCTTATCCAAGGAGCGAATGATCCGCGAGTGACTCAAGTTGAATCAGATAATATTGCGAAAAAAATGTACCAAAAATCGTTACCCGTTGAATACTTACTCGCCAAAGATGAAGGTCATGGATTTATCAAACGTGCCAACAAGCTCGCCTCGATAATTGCGACTGAACGTTTCTTTGGTAAGTACTTAGGCGGAAAAGTGGATAATAATGTCAATCCAGCTTTGCTTGAACATCTTAATAGCTTAAATGTTGATATAGAAAAACTGTAACCTTAATAAAGCGTTAGAAGTGCTACACCAATTTTGCCAAGGAAGGCGAAATATCTTAACAGGTTAACGCGGTTAACTGTGGGCCAATAGACTAATCTATCAAGTATGACTACACCCCAAGAGATAAAAATGAATCCAGCAAAAGTCGTGCGTGCTGAGGTTAAGCAATTGACTGATTTACCAAATATTGGCAAAGCCTGTGCGGCGGATTTACGTTTGCTTGGCATAGATAAGCCTGAGCAGTTGTTAGATAGAAACCCCTACGAGCTGTATCAAACGCTGTGCGACAAAACGGGCAAAAGACACGACCCCTGTATGCTCGATGTGTTTATCTTCATCACCCGTTTTATGGCAGGTGAAGATCCTAAACCTTGGTGGTTTTACACCGATGAGCGCAAAAATACCTTAGAGAAATGAAGCTTTAGCGACTATTTATCCTCCTGTTTACCCATTATCGTTTCGGGCTCTTCCCTTAACCACTCACGCCAAATAGCCACCAGCAGGGCCATCAATACTGGACCAACAAACAAACCGACAAAACCCATGGTTTTTACGCCGCCGATCAAACCGAAAAAAGTCGGTAAGAAAGGCAATTTAATCGGCCCACCGACAAGATTAGGCCTTAAGGTTTTATCGACAATAAACAACTCTATGCTGCCCCAAAGAAACAAGCCGACCCCCGCCGTCATATCGCCAGTGCCGACAAGGTAGAGTGAAATCAAGGTAAACATGGTTGGCGCGCCGCCAGGAACCAAGGCCATAAAGGCGGTTAACACCCCAAAAGCCACGGCCGAAGGTACTCCCGCAATCCAATAGGCAATCCCCAGCACTATGCCCTCACCAATTGCGATAAGCGTCATACCTATCACGGTAGAACTAACTGTTGCAGGCACCACACGGGAAAAACTATGCCAGCGAGCAGGCAGCACTCGCTCACCCACGATATCCAACTGCTTAGCCACTTGCGGACCATCTTTATAGAGGAAAAACAAAGTGATCAGCATAAAAAGTAAGGTCAACAACAACCCTAAAGTATTCCAACCCAATTGCAGCACCCAACGGGAAATGCCACTCAAATTCTGGCCACTAATGGCACTGATAATTTGACCTAATTCATGGGGTTCACCAATAAACTGCTGCCATTGCAGAGTTAACCATTCACCCACCCAAGGCAAGTCTTTGATCCACAAGGGCACGGGCGAACCATGTTGGTTAGTGAACACCAACCAATCAACCCAAGTTCTAATCTCTTGTAACGCATAGGAAAATACAAACACCAGCGGAATAATCAGCCCGAGCACAATACAACATAGGGCAATGGTTGCCGCCAACGCCGAGCGACCACCGCATTTTGCCAATAGTTTTTGATAGAGAGGCCAACTTGAAAAACACACAATCAATGCAGCTAAGGCGGGCACTAAAAAATCGATAAAAAAGAATACGCCAGCACACAAGAGCAAAACCAACAAACTACGGCCAATAGCGGCATTACTGAAAATCGGCGTCATAGTGCTAAAACCCCCCACAATAAAATTCAACGATAAAATGGAAAACACTCTGCATTACACCAAACAAGGTTAACGCTTAACCAACTCGTTCTACGAATCAGTTTATTGCGCAGTGCTTCCCATGGGCAATGACTTTAACACCGAATATTGAGCTGTGTATCTATTCAATCTTTGAAGACAAAAGGCCTTTCGATATCTATCAAAGGCCTAACATTTGGAATGAGCTTATTGAGCCGAAAGCTGCTCAACTACTTTCTCTGGCTGGCTAAAATCGGTAATACGCTGAATAACTTTACCATCCTTAACCCACAGTAAAGTAGGAATATTGCGGATTTTAAAATGATTAAATAACACACCTAATTCATCGATACTAAAATCGACTTGAGTTTGATAAAGCTGCTTAAAATCTTCGAGCGCTTTATTGTCTGTCCACAAATGATTGACCACACCGTGCCACGCTTTATTAGGCACTTTTTGCGCGAGATTATTTAAACCTTTTTGAACGGCAATACACTCTTTAGACATTTCTGGGCGGCTATCAGCCAAATACCAATCACACCATGTTGCGGTGAAAAAAAGTAAATGCTCACCTTGTTCCCAAGGTTTCAGTAACTTAGCTGTTTGTTCGGCACTGGGTGCCTCCGTTGTCTGCGCAGTCAACTCTTGGCCATTCGCCAACATATCGATAAATTTATCTAAATTGGCATCAGACTCATGGCTAGTGTAAACCACATCACCAGCACGATTGATTAATACACTATAGGGTGTACCGACCAAACCTAAAGCCACACCCAGCTCGCCTTCATTATCCAACCACACGGGCATAGTGAGCCCGAAACGCGCAATAACGTCAGCAATCTTAGGCTGCTCTTCATTAATATTGATGTTCACCGCGACGATATTAATCTTGTCCTGATATTTCTTCTGCAGGGCTTCAAAATGCGGCATTTGCTCCATACAAGGTTGGCACCAGGTTGCCCAAAACTTTAGGTATATCGGCTTGTCACCCGCAACACTGGCTAAAGTCACTTGCTGCTGATCTGGATAGGTTTTAAGTGCAATATCTTGATAGGCTTTATTGCCCGCAAACGTAGCAAAACTCATAACGGCAAGGCACATAACAATGATTTTACGTAACAACATATTGTTTTCCTTAAATCTATAGATCACTCGCACCCACGACTATAGGGCTAGTGATTTGCAGCCATTTGTACAGAAAAAACATAATTTCAAAGAAGCGGTAGTCTCACCAACAACCAACCTTAAACGACGAGTATAAACTAACAAGCCGCTAATTTAGCCATATTAAATGTAAGTCTTGATGAGCATAACAATGAGTATTAATAACCTATCCAACAATATCTTAGACCATCAAACCTAACGCCAATTGCCTCGTCAGCTCTGCAGCGGGAATAGCCTGACAGCCGGTTGCATTTTGGCCACACCAAAGTGGGCTAAAATCACCAAATCCTTGTTGTTCAGCGGCGCTTCGCAATACTGCGACGGCGCTTGAGGCGAGCGGAAAATCCGGTGCGGCATTATTGATGGGGCCAAGCTCTGCCATAAAACGATTCATAATTCCACGGGCGGGTCGACCAGTGAATAAGTTAGTCAGAGCCGTATGCTGTGCTGCCTCACTTTGCAGGGCGGCACGGTGAATATCACTGGTGGTGCATTCGGGACAGAGTAAGTATGCCGTCCCCACTTGCACCGCCGAAGCGCCCATCGCCATAGCAGCGCGCACTGTCTTTGCATCGACTATGCCACCCGCTGCAATAACAGGAATATCAACGGCGGCAATGATTTGCGGCAATAGACTAAAAGTGCCTAATTGCTCGGTTAAATCATCGGATAAAAAATGCCCCCTGTGACCTCCGGCCTCTAAACCCTGCGCAATAATGGCATCCGCACCACGCGCTTCAAGCCATAGGGCTTCTTCTACAGTTGTCGCTGTCGAAATGATTTTTGAACCCCAAGACTTTATCTCCAGCAACAAATCTTCATTCGGTAAGCCAAAATGAAAACTCACCACCTCAGGTTTAAATTTAGCTAACACTTCAGCCTGGGTGCTGGTATATGGCGCGCGTTGTGCCCCCACGGTTTGGCTATCAGAATTGACACCCAACTCAGAAAAATAAGGCGCGAGTTGATTAAGCCATGCGGCTTGTTTCGCTGCTTGCGGTTCAGGTTCATGATGACAAAAGAAGTTTACATTGATGGGCTTAGTCGTCTGGGTGCGAATATGTGTCAAGGCGGTATCTAAGGCTTCAAGGGATAACATGGCGCAGGGCAAAGATCCCAACGCCCCCGCTTGCGACACGGCAATAGCTAAGGCACTGCCCTGAACACCCGCCATCGGCGCTTGAATAATTGGTAATTCGATTCCAAATAATCGGGTTAACTGGCACGGCATACATCACCTCCTTTGACTTGTTATCACTTGATGCTCAATCCTGATATGGCCCTGCGGCTAAACGCTGGGAGATCCACCACAGATTGCCCACGGGATCCCGCACCCCACCTTGGCGATCGCCATAGGGCATATTCGCCACTTCCATCACTAATTCACCCGCAGCGGCGAGTGACTGAGCCACAGTTTTATCAGCATTTTCCACATATAAATAATAGGATGCGGGCATAGGCGGAAAAGCTTCACTCGCCTCACTCAACATAAATAAACAGTCGCCGATTTGCATCTGTGCATTAGCTATTTTGCCATCAGCCCGACGGGAAATATGTAGCGCTTTAGCATCAAAGGCTTGCTGTAAAAAAACCACTAAACTATCGGCATCAGCGATCATCATATACGGGCTAACCCGTGCAAATCCTGACGGAATAAACATAACGATTCCTTGTTACCTAAGCATGAAATTGATCATAAAAAACCACTATAAGCCAATGACTATAGACTAAGCACTATGGCAAAAACCAGCTGTGGCAATTAAGCCTGAAGCGTGAAATGTAAACTTAAGCATTCAGTGAACAAGTCAAAGCGTAAAGCCTGCTAATGTAATACGCCCCTACAATTTCAACCACTCTGCAGCCCATCATAAAAGTGCCATAACACTTCATGGCACTGGTTATTAAGAATAAATCAGCTTTATTTAGCATCGACTTAGCAACTATGGATCATTCATCTATGCTTAATCTATTGTTAACTTAACATGATGATCCTATGCACTTTACTGCATTCTTCGCTTACTCCCTCAGGATTTGCCTCACCTTAATCCTCTATAGTTTCGCCTTTGCAGTGCAGGCAACTTGGTATCCCGCCGATGTGATTGCTGATGGCAAAAAAACGGCATACACACCACTTACTCAAGCCAATAAAGCATGGCGGATCTGCGCCTTACTTCCTCATGGTAAAGACCAATATTGGTGGGGCGTCGCCTTTGGGTTATCGCAGGAAGCCGAGCGCCAAGGTGTAACTCTCGGCATTTATGATGCTGGAGGATATGACAATATTGAGCAACAAAAACAACAACTCTATGATTGCCAAGCCCTCAAAGCTCAAGCCTATATTATTGCTGCAAATACGGCTGACGGACTGATTGCGGATATCGAACAACTCTCTGCTGCGGGTATTCCTGTTATTGATTTAGTGAATGGTATCGCGACCGACAAACTCACGAGTCGCTCCTTAGTCAGCTTTGAAGATATGTCTGCGGCGGCGATTGAGTATATTGCATCGCAGCAACGAGACCCTGTCGATAAAGCGCCTACGAAACTTAAAGTTGCTTGGTTTCCAGGGCCTAAGGACGCCTCTTGGGTTATGGCAGCAGAACAAGGATTTAGGCGGGCGGCAGCCAAACAAGAATTCGACACGATTGAAGGAGGGTTTGGCACTACGGAGTTATTTATCCAAGCTGATTTAGTGCGAAAAGTGCTTACTAAACAAAGTGTAGATTATGTAATCGCCAATGCAGTTGCCGCCACTTTCGCGGCGCGCTATTTAGACGGGCGTAGGAATAAAACGGGAAAAGTCATCGCATTCTACTCGAATGCACAGACCATAGAATTAGTGCAGAAAAAACAGTTACTCGCGACGGTCAGCGACTCACCAGTATTGCAGGCTCGGATTGCCATCGATCTGGCGGTGCGCGCACTCGAAGGTGCGCCTTATCCCCACAGAGTGAGCCCAGTTATCAAGGTCATCTCCCAAGACAACATCCACCAGATTGATTTAGAACAAATATTAGCGCCACAGAATCAGTGGATGATCCATCAGGATCTTCCACAACAAAAATGATGCTCACTAAACTAAATAATCGGCGCCCAGCCCAACAAATAATGCGAGTCCTGCCCAATTGTTATTGAGAAACGCTTTAAAACAAGGGGCTCGTTCACGATCAAAGATCAGCATTTGCTGGTAAGTACTAAAACCGACAAAAGTCAGTAAACCTAGGCCATAGAGTAAACCACGATCGGCGCTCCAACCGGCGGCGATAAAACAAGCCAGCGCAGCAAGCTGAAATAAACCTATGATTTGGCGGTCATATTTACCGAACAAAATCGCAGTGGATTTAATGCCCACCTTTAAATCATCATCCCTATCGACCATGGCATACATGGTATCGTAGGCGACAGTCCAAAACCAATTGGCCGCAAATAACCACCAAGCCTCGATGGGTACTTCACCCGTCTGTGCGGCGTAAGCCATAGGGATAGACCAACTCCACACCACGCCTAGAAACATCTGCGGCATATTGGTGATGCGTTTAGTGAAGGGATAAATGATAGTGAGGATAATACCAACAACGGATAATTTAACCACTAATCCATTGAGTAATAAGACTAAACCAAAAGCAGATAAACCTAAAATGACGAACAGTATCAAGGCTTCTTTAGTGCTGATTTCGCCACTGGCCAGCGGCCGAGATTTAGTGCGTTCCACAAAAGAGTCGAGATCGCGATCGGCATAGTCGTTAATAATGCAGCCACAGGCACGCATGATTACCACGCCAATAATAAAGATGATCAATACCTTAAGATCGGGCATACCACCCGCCGCTAACATCAGCGCCATCAAGCATGGCCACATCAGCAATAGCGTACCTATGGGACGGTCGATTCGAGTAAGACGGGAATACACATCCCACTTCTGCTTTAAATTCATTAACTAGGTACTCCCAATACCCTCAAGTTTCCACTCGGTTTCAGGATTAGCATCATATACCCATGCTTCTCCCGATGCGAATTTACGCCCTGAAAGCGTGTCATAAAAAGCTGACATTCATCGCGTTCAGGGCTGGTATTAAAGCGCCTCTAACCGAGCGTAAGCCACCACTAACCACTTGCTGCCAAAGTCAGTAAAGCTCACTTGTACTCGCCCTTGGGCACCGCTGCCCTCAAAGTTGGTCACTTTACCTTCACCAAATTTAGGGTGATTGACTCGTTGGCCGACGTTAAAACCCGTATCGTTTGTGGCAGCCGATTTTGGGGCGCTAAAACGATTATTCGCCATCGGCGTTGAAACCTGCGCCTTTAGACGAATTTCATCCACATATTGCGGCGGAATCTCTTTGATAAAACGCGATGGCCGCGCGTAATCTTCGCGGCCATAAATACGGCGTGATTCCGCATAGGTAATGTAGAGTTTTTCCATGGCGCGGGTCATGCCCACATAACAGAGGCGGCGTTCTTCATCGAGTCTATCGCCCTCTTCGAGCGCCATTTTACTCGGGAAGATCCCTTCTTCGACACCCGCCATGAACACCATAGTGAACTCTAACCCTTTGGCAGAATGCAGTGTCATTAGCTGCACCGCATCGGTAAAGGCATCGGCTTGGCCCTCGCCCGCTTCGAGCGCCGCGTGGGATAGGAAACCGTTAAGTTCGCCCATGTCCTCCAGCTCTTCTGGTAGCTCAAAAGTACGCGCCGCCGTGACGAGTTCTTCTAAGTTTTCGATTCTAGCGTGGGCTTTTTCGCCCTTTTCGGCTTCATACATGGCCTTAAGGCCCGAAGCTTGGATCACTGTATCGGCCATGCGATACAGCACCATATCTTGGGTGTCTTCACGCATCGTCATGATTAAGTCCATGAAACCACGCACAGAATTTGCTGCGCGGCCCGCGAGCACTTTCTCGTCGAGCAAACGCACACTCGCCTGCCACAGGGTTAACTCATGCTGGCGCGCCGTGGAGCGCAAAATATCCAAAGTGCGATCGCCAATGCCACGAGGCGGTGTGTTAACTACACGCTCAAATGCCGCATCGTCGTCTTTGTTATTAATCAGCCGCAGGTAACCCATAGCATCTTTAATTTCTTGGCGTTCGAAGAAGCGTAAACCGCCGTAAATGCGATAGGCTAAGCCTTTGTGTAACAAGGCTTCTTCCAATACCCGCGACTGAGCGTTAGAACGATATAAAATCGCACAATCACTGAGGTTGCCGCCCTTTTCGTGCCAATCATTAATTCGACCGACAATAAAGCGCGCCTCGTCCATTTCATTAAAGGCGCAATAGAGCGAAATCGGATCGCCATCGGCTTCATCCGTCCACAACTCTTTGCCCATACGTTCTGGGTTATTGGCGATTAAGGCGTTGGACGCTTTAAGGATATTGCCCTTCGAGCGATAGTTTTGCTCGAGGCGAATCGTGGTCGCACTCGGGAAATCTTTTAAGAATCGGTGTAGGTTTTCAACCTGAGCACCGCGCCAACCGTAAATCGATTGGTCGTCATCACCCACTATCATCACATTGGCAGTTTGACCGGCAAGCACGCGGATCCACGCATATTGGATCGCGTTGGTATCTTGGAACTCGTCCACCAAAATATGCTTAAATCTGTCTTGATAATGGGCCAACAAGTGCGGCTTATTGAGCCATAACTCATGGGCACGTAATAGGATTTCGGCAAAATCGACTAAACCCGCGCGGTCGCAAGACTCTTGGTAGACCTGATAGATTTTTAGCAGATTCTGCTCAAGCGGAAAACCGCCCGCATCGATATGTTTAGGGCGTAATCCTTGGTCTTTTTTACCATTGATATAACCCTGAGCTTGGCGTGGAGGATATTGTTTCTCATCCAAATTCAAGCTTTTAAGAATACGTTTGATCAAGCGCACTTGATCGTCAGAATCGAGGATTTGGAAGCTTTGCGGTAAACCCGCATCTTGGAAGTGAGTGCGTAACAAACGATGCGCCAAGCCGTGGAAAGTGCCAATCCACATGCGGCCCATATTGGTGCCAGCGACTTTTTCAACTCGCTCGCGCATCTCAGCCGCAGCTTTATTGGTAAACGTCACCGCAAGAATCGAGTAAGGACTCTGCTGTTCAACCTGCATCAGCCACGCAATGCGGTGGGTCAACACCCGAGTTTTACCACTGCCCGCGCCCGCCAACACTAACATGCTAGATTGCGGTGCCGCGACAGCCTCGCGCTGCTTGTCATTCAGGCCGTCTAGTAAAGAAGATACGTCCATTCTCGCCTCCAAAAAATCGAGGGGGCATTATAACAGAAGAAAACCCGCCTGCGCGCTTGATCCACTAGACAAGGGCCACAAGACGAATGACATGATGCCGCACCTTGATTTGCACTGATGTCGAACTACATTGATTAAGCACTGTCATTCACGCAATGCTTGTGGGCGGGAATCCAGCTTTTCGGTAACAGATCTTTGTTTTTAGGGTTGGAATTGAACAAATGCAAGGCTGTATTAATTACTCATAGAGAGGGTGTTCATCATTCTGTTTCAGCGATTAAGCACTGTCATTCCAGTGACACGCCATTAACTCATCCCTGAGGGCTCGACGACGGCATCCATGCCGTCAACGGTCACTTCCATGACAGTGCTTAATCCTATTAACCTTTGAGTATCTCTGTCAGCCAAAGATAAAAGGCGAAAAAGCAACTAACCCTTATCTTTGTTCCCGCTTGTATAACTAAATCATAGCGGATTGCAATAACAAGACTGGGGCGGCAATCTCAACAGACATATCTATTGAAGCTTGGATTCCAAAAGTAACCAATATAGTTGCTATTATGGAAAACATGCCTATCCAATCTTTAATTTGTAAACATTAAGCGTCTTGATTAAGGCTAATTGAGTTTTTTGACATTGTTTTTTATTACCTCTAAGTCCTTTTCGGTCATTTCATGAAAAAAATCACTTTTTTTATCCATTTCAGAACAGCTTATTGTTGTTGTGGCCGGATTTTCAAAGTCGCCAGTTATCTGAGTTGATAAAGATAGTGTTCCTGTACAAGCAGAAACAATTGAGCTTATATGTTGCTGCAGTAATTTTGCTTGCTCGGCTTTCTTGTTTGCAAGTTCTTCACTGCAACCAGTAATAGCAATTGTCAGAGGGATGGCTGTTAACAGAATGAACATACGCGGTTTCATAATATTCCTTGTACTGCGCCTTTGACTTTAATGCCTAAGGGGAGTTTCCCCCGTACTTATAGTTAAACCCAAACAAAGATACGAGTAGGTTTAAACTTTTAGGGCAAAATTAATATATGACAGTAAGTTATCACTGCTATCGCATCACGTTCAATACATTGTTACACCAAGAAAGCGAGAAGATGTTTACCGTTTCTATCTTTGGCTCACTAAATTTTGGCGGTATAAAATCAAATCATTATTTACCGACTATGAAGCATGGTGAAACAGGAGATCCACAACTCTTTATTGCTGTTAATGGTAATCAGATAACTCAACAATCAAAGGAATACGCCATACCCTCGGAGTTGCCGCAGGGCGAAATGACAAATTGCGTGAGTCTCGCCATGGATGGCGAGCTAGCTTTCGCAGGTGCAGGGACGCATCCTTCGGAAGCGATAGCAAATTTGGCAATGAGCCCAAGGGGCTTTCAACTCCGTTGGGGGCGTCATGGAGCATCCAAGGAGGATAGGACGAGCAGTCCTCCTTGGTCGGGTGTGGGGTGAAGCCCCACGACTTTGACTTTGATTAAATAATTCAAACAAGAGTTGGGACTGTAACAGGAGTAGCTGTGCTTAACACGACTACCTGAAATAGATAGTAATGTATCGAAACTCAACCCCCCTTCTCGGTGAGAATAACTTTAGGTAGCGGCGGATCGCGGTTAGAATACTCACCCTGTTTTTCTTGGTTACTTTTTCGGAAACAATAATGTCCCATTCAGCGCTTAATTCTTTTGATGATTTTTACCAGCTTTTGGCAGACAGCTTGGCGAAGAATAGTCTGATCAAACTATTGTTGAGTAAGTACCGAGGGGCTGATAAAAGCCTGCAGCGCATCACGATTCGGCCGATTAGTTTGCAAAATGAGCCAGTGCTGTCGTTTGTGTATCAACACCAGACGAATCACATCACTAAAAACCTGAGTTATGACGAAGGGTTAGCTAGCATAAAACTGTTACTCGGTAGCGATTTTAAAAGTGCCCACTTAGCTACGGCGCAGGCAGAAGTTCAGCTTGAGATCAGCAAAAAAGGTAAAGTCCAAATCAGCACACATAACATTAAACAAGCCGTCGCGGCGCCGTTAGAACATGACCGTGAGAAAAAGCGTTTTGTGGATATTGAACGTCCCTTCCTGACCAAGCTAGGGGTGACGGACAGCCAACATAATCTTATCCCTGCGATGTCGCGTAAATGGAAGCAAATCAATAAGTTTATTGAGGTTTTCAGTCAAGCACTCGAAGCCTCACCCCACAAGAATGACCAACCAATCAATGTGGTCGATTTTGGTTCAGGTAAAGGTTATCTCACCTTTGCAATCCATGATTACCTTCGCCACAGCCTTCACAATGATGCGCAGGTGACTGGGGTGGAATTACGCCAAGCCTTGGCCGATTTATGTAATGAAACGGCGGCAACGCTCGATCATCAAGGATTGTCGTTTGTCTGCGGCGATGTGAGAACCCACGCGCCTAAGCAAACCGATGTGATGATCGCGCTGCACGCCTGCGATATCGCTACTGACTATGCGATTCATTATGGTATTCGCGCCAATGCCGACATCATCATGTGTTCGCCTTGCTGCCATAAACAAATTCGCCCGCAGATGCACAGTCCAGAATTGTTTAAACCTATGCTGCAATATGGGGTGCACATGGGCCAACAGGCTGAAATGGTGACGGATTCATTACGTGCGCTATTTTTGGAAGCCAATGGTTATGCGACTAAGGTGTTTGAGTTTATCAGCCTAGAACATACCAATAAGAATAAGATGATTTTGGCCGTTAAAAAGCCACAACACAATCAGAAAGACAGCGCCGCAATCCTCGCGCAAATAGCTGACATTAAAGCCTATTACGGGATCAAGGAACACTGCTTAGAAACCTTGCTCGCGCAAACCCAAGTCGATTAACGGCCAGCGGTTTGCCAGTAAAGCATTAAAACTTTGCGCTCATGACAACCCCGTTGAAATTAAGGCAATCTTTAATTCTTTGCTGCTGAACTGCGCTAAGGGTGTCGATATCGTGGAAGGCAAACTCTGAATGTTCGTGGCTTAATTGGATTGGCAGAGACTCGTCTTCTGCCACATTTTTTGCCACATCAGGCCCATCAGGCAATAGCAGTTCACAACGAAAAATAAAGGCTTGGGATTGATAGGCGCTGTGATAATACACGCCGCTCAAATAGTTAACCCGCACACTTAACCCCAATTCCTCTTGGCATTCGCGCACCAAGGCCTCGTGAATCGTTTCACCGGGCTCGAGTGCGCCACCGGGCAAACCCCAAGCAAAATTACCATAATTGGCCTTAAGCAACAGCACTTGTCCCTGCGCATTAGTGATAACCGCGTGGCTGCTCAATCTAAAGGTATCGTTAAAGGCCACTCAGTTATCCTTGCATTTCTGTTCGGTACGTATTTGAGATATCACACAAAATCACTTCGCCGCAAAGGTATTACAACTGGCGAGATTACCCGAATCAAACCCTGTCTTAAACCATTTCACCCGCTGCGCCGAACTGCCGTGGGTAAAAGCATCAGGCTGTACGGCGCGACCCGCCATCTTTTGCAGACGATCGTCACCCACAGCACTGGCGGCGGCAATACCTTCCGCTAAATCGCCCGCTTCAAGTAAGTTAAGTTGTTGATTAACATAATGCCCCCAAATCCCTGCGTAGCAATCCGCCTGCAATTCAAGTGCGACACTCAATTGATTTGCTTGCACTTTACTGCCAGATTGCTGGGCTTGGCGCACCTTAGCGCTAGTGCCCAGCAGGTTTTGCACATGGTGGCCTACCTCGTGGGCAATCACATAGGCAAAGGCAAAATCACCGGGCGCGCCTAAGGTTTTAAGCTCATCAAGAAAGCTAAGATCGATATACACCTTGCTATCGGCGGGGCAATAGAAAGGCCCAGACTGCGCCTGTCCCATACCGCAGCCAGTGGAGGTCATATTGCGATAAAGCACTAACTTAGGCTCTCGATATTGCCCCTTGAGCAACTGGCCCCAAACGGTTTCTGTGGTGCCTAAAATGGCCGCCACAAACTGGGCATTTTCATCCTGTACCGCTGTTGTTGAACTAGATTGAGCTTGGCTAAGATGAGATTGAGTATTTAGGTCGAGTGACAGACCACCGGTAAAATACTGAAAAGCAATATAAATGCCGCCGATGAGCAACACCACGCGGCCAAGTTTAGTTCTCAGCAAAAAGGGCAAGAACCTGAGTAACAAGGCACTCGGCACACCCGCAGATGCCATTTGCTGGCCGCGTCTGTCTTCGATATTGGAGCTTCTGTCAGTGTCACGCCAGCGCATCGCATTCCTTCACTCTGTAGTTAAAACTTTCATTAAACCGCTATTAAAGTCGCTTAGATGCACAACTCTGATTTCGTATTTGCACTCTAGCGCCTAGTGCTTAAGAGTCTAGTGATTATTTCGCTTGTGTATCGCTTGTGGGCGCGTCTTTCAGTGAACGTAAAAACAATCCTAAACCACCAAAGGCCAAAACGAGGATCACGATAAGTTCAAAGGCCGACATAGATTTAAAGTGGAATTGAATCGAGCTGATAACCCCTACAATCAAGGCCGTTAGCGAACCTAAACTCAGCAGCCAAGCTAACTTACTCTTAGCGTCAAAAAACACCATCACAATGCCGATAATAAACGGTAGCATCACCATGCCTGTGGTGATCGACATGCCTTGCCCAAAGGCATTCACTCGATATAAGCCATAGCCCAGTCCAAAACTAGAGCTCACTTGTATTGCATTGAACAATAAATAAAATCCGCCACACATCATGGCAAGACCCATAAAAAATTGTCCCGTCCCGCCCTGTGTTCCGCCCGCACCTTTCATAGATATCCTTTCTAAATTAACGATTTTTGAGTGGCTTGTTCTATGGCCGTTTTCAGCCGTTGTTTTTCTTCCGCTGCTTTTGCCTTTTGGTACTCGTCGAGATTTTTATCCGCCTCGGCAACACAGCGCTGTTTATCTCGCATGGGCTCATAGGGATCGACATCAGTTCTGGCAGAACACTCTAATTCGGCGCAAGCAGATGTCAGCACAGTAAAGAACAAGAGCAGCATAATCAAAGGGAATTTCACCATCAAGCACGCCTCAGTGAATGACCCAAATAACACACCTCATTCATAGGTAACGCCCATATTGCCAATCACACATTTTTGCTAAGTGATATCAAGCTTATTCAGGCCCCATGTTGACATAAATTACGCTAAGGCCAACACTCAATGATGAATTTTTATACGCATGAACGACGACACTAAAGTGGATTAAATACACAGTGGCTAAAATAAGGATGCTGCAACGATTCCAATATAAGCCCTACCGTTAACATTAAGGAATGCCTTTGAATACGCTATTAATAGGAAAAGGTGAACAACAGGTTCACTTAAATCTTAAGTATGCCAATCGCCATGGGTTAATTGCCGGTGCCACAGGGACAGGCAAAACCGTGTCGCTGATGAGTATTGCCGAAGGTTTTTCACGCCAAGGCGTGCCAGTTTTTATCACAGACGTTAAAGGCGATATCTCGGGTCTAGCTATGGCCGGCACTCCAAGTGAAAAGCTATTACAAAGGGCAACTCAAATTGGCATTGAGGATTATCACAACGAAGCCAACCCTGTGGTGTTATGGGATTTAGCGGGCGTTCAAGGCCACCCGCTGCGTACCACCATCAGCGAAATGGGCCCAACCTTACTCGGCCGAATTTTAGAATTGAATGACACCCAGAGCGGTATTTTAGACATAGTCTTTCAGCTAGCGGACGACCAAGGGTTATTACTGCTCGACTTAGATGATCTGCGGGCCATGCTGGCCTTAGTTGCCGAGGAACGCAAAGAAATCTCCGCCAAATATGGTTTAATCAGCGCCCAATCCCTCGCAGCAATTCAACGTTCGGTACTAGGATTAGAGCGCGATGGTGGCAAAGACTTTTTTGGTGAACCCGCGTTACAGCTTGAAGATTTAATGCGCACTAATTTGCAAGGGCGCGGCATTATCAATTTATTAGCAGCGAACAAACTGATTTTAACACCCCGTTTATATTCAAGTTTTTTACTCTGGCTACTCTCAGAATTATTTGAGAATCTGCCCGAAGTCGGCGATCCCGAAAAACCTAAGCTAGTGTTTTTTATCGATGAGGCGCATTTACTCTTTGAGGGTTGCCCACCGAGTTTATTAAAACGCGTCGAACAGATCATGCGCCTAATTCGCTCAAAAGGCATAGGCGTTTATTTTTGCTCGCAATTTCCTGATGATGTCCCAAACGAAATTCTCGGGCAATTAGGTAATCGTATTCAACATGCCCTGCGAGCTTACACGCCAAGGGATCAAAAGGCCGTTAAAACCGCCGCAGAAACCTTTGTGCCTAACCCCAAACTGGTTGTTAGCGACGTCATATCCCAGCTCGCTGTAGGTGAAGCCTTAGTGTCTATGTTAGCCGACAAAGGCGTGCCAACTATGGTCGAGCGCGCGCTCATCGCACCGCCACGTTGCCGCATGGGACCCGCCACAAGTGAGGAGTTACAACAAGTCCGTGTCCAAAGCCCGATTGGAGGTAAATACGATCAGTTAATCAACCGCGAATCGGCCTACGAACGCCTTAACCAAAGACGAGTTGGTAACGCCACCAGCGACACCACATCCACAGCAAGTGATGCTCAAACGGGCCAAAAAGCCGAAGAACAAGGTTGGTTCAGTGAACTCATTTTTGGCAATAAGCGCCGCCAAGGGTTAGCTGAAACCTTGTCAAAACAAGCGGCACGCACGGTTGGCAGCCAATTAGGTAAACAAATTTTGCGCGGTATATTAGGTGGCATGTTAGGTAAATCGAGCCGACGTTAGGCATATGGTACTTAGTTAAGCCTCCAATTAGGGCACACTAAAACCACAAACAATGACGAAAATAGAGGTACTGTGTCCTTGTTCGCATATTTCTTATACAGGTTAACGCTAGCATTAGCATTAATTATTCTAAGTGATAGATGGATCATGGTACGGAATTCGGTGATAAGATTATTTTGCTGTAATCGCTCATTGAGGCAAATAAATTCACAGATAATTATCAATGATTTTAGATATTTGTAATTTAAAATGTTGTAATTCGAGATAAAAATTTCGCTTCAATCAGGACGTCATGGAATAGGTTCAATTAAGTACGGCTTACATGATTAGCCTGATGAATAACCAAAGAGTACATGGAGTTTTATATGAGTAAAGAGCAAAAAAACCGTAAAGAATCGAAGAAACAACCGCTGATGTCTCCTAAAGAGAAAAGAGCAGCAAAACATGCGAAAAACGCAACTAAAGGTTTCTTAGATAACACTAAATAGTGTCTTGTTATTAGGAGGTTTGTCCTCTAATAACACAAATAGGGTTAACTTAGGTTAGCCCTTTTTATTGCCCGCTTCATTGAACCAACCAAGTTTTACCTCACAATACAACCTTGCTCAAAACAGTCTCAGATCTCAGTTTTATGATACAAAAGTAGCAGCTATCGACTATAGCCTAATTGACCTTTTTCAGGTTTTATGTAGTTATATTGAGCTGATTACGGTATTTACCGCTCGAAAGACCCTACATAACACTATAAAAAATAAGGATATTTCATAATGAAAATCAAAAAACGTTTTGTCGCCGTCGGCGCAGCAGTGACCCTCACACTCAGTGCTGCCGCTATGGCTGCTGCCCCCGCCTTTATCAACATTCTCACAGGCGGCACCAGTGGTGTGTATTACCCTATTGGCGTTGCGCTGTCGCAACTCTACGGCACAGGAATCGAAGGTTCTAAAACCTCAGTTCAAGCAACTAAAGCCTCAGTAGAAAACCTCAATTTATTGCAAGCGGGTCGTGGTGAATTAGCGTTCGCTTTAGGTGATTCAGTCGCAGCAGCATATCAAGGTGATATTGATGCAGGCTTTAAAACGCCGCTGGATAAAATCCGAGTACTTGCCTCGGCTTATCCTAACTACATTCAAATCGTCGCCAATAAAGAGTCTGGTATTAAAACCTTGGCCGATTTAAAAGGAAAACGTATCTCAGTGGGTGCCCCTAAATCAGGGACAGAACTCAATGCCAGATCGATTTTCAAGGCTGCGGGACTAAGTTACGAAGACATGGGGAAAGTCGAGTTTTTACCCTATGCCGAATCCGTTGAGCTAATCAAAAATCGTCAATTGGACGCCACGTTACAATCTTCCGGTCTCGGCATGGCTGCTATCCGTGACTTAGCTGCGACTATGGCAATCAACTTTGTTGAAATTCCAGAAGATGTGATCGCTAAGATTAACAATCCCGCCTATCAACATGGCGTGATCCCAGCATCCACCTATGAAGGCCAAACCACCGACGTTTCTACCGTCGCCATTCAAAATTTGCTGGTGACTCAAAGCGGTGTATCGGATGATTTAGCCTATCAGATGACAAAACTCATGTTCGAGCACTTAGACCGACTCGGTAACGCGCACTCCGCCGCGAAGACCATCAGCGTAGATAAAGCGACGAAAAATCTGCCAATACCACTGCACCCAGGTGCAGAACGTTATTACAAAGAAGTTGGTGCACTCTAAATTTTACTGGTATCTGTGCATCCTATTCCAAACTAAGCAATTGAGATGCCGTTGAATAACGGCATCTCGTTTATATCATCTCTGTAGTCTAATGCTGTGAGGCATAATATGAGTGATCCCCAACAAGGTCTCAGCGCAAATACTGGCGATTGGCCCAAGGCTCTATTTTATACAGCCCTAATTTTTTCTATTTTTCAAATCATCACTGCCGCTTTTCATCCCGTCTCGACTCAAGTGCTGCGCGCCACCCATGTGGGCTTTTTACTGTTAGTGGTTTTTTTAAGTTATCCCGCTAGAAGAAAATCTCAGCCTTGGCAGCCACTCGCTTGGCTACTCGGTCTAGCTGGTATGGCCACAGCGGCTTATCAGTGGTATTTCGAAGCCGACTTAATTCAACGTTCAGGCGATCTGACCGATGCGGATATAGTGATAGGTATCACTTTGATCGTATTAGTGTTTGAAGCAGCGCGCCGAGTCATGGGCTGGGCGCTACCTATCATCTGTAGCATCTTTTTGATGTATGGCTTATTTGGCCAATATTTACCCGGTGACTTAATGCACCGCGGCTATGGATTCGATCAGATCATCAATCAATTAGCCTTCGGTACCGAAGGGCTATACGGCACACCAACCTATGTATCGGCGACGTATATATTCCTGTTTATTCTCTTCGGCTCCTTTTTAGAACAAGCCGGAATGATCCGTTTATTTACCGACTTTGCCATGGGATTATTTGGCCACAAGCTCGGCGGTCCTGCAAAAGTTGCAGTAGTGTCATCGGCATTGATGGGGACGATTACAGGATCAGGTGTTGCCAACGTGGTCACAACGGGCCAATTTACCATTCCACTCATGAAACGATTCGGTTATCGTCCAGCCTTCGCCGGCGGGGTAGAGGCAACATCGAGTATGGGCAGCCAAATCATGCCGCCGATCATGGGCGCAGTGGCCTTTATCATGGCCGAAACCATTAACGTCCCCTTTATCGAGATAGCCAAAGCGGCATTGATCCCTGCGCTACTTTATTTCTGCTCCGTATTTTGGATGGTGCATTTAGAAGCCAAACGCGCCAATCTCTGTGGCCTGCCTAAAGATCAGTGCCCTAATCCATGGGCGGCAATTAAAGAGCGTTGGTATCTCCTTATCCCCTTGTTTATTTTAGTCTACTTGCTGTTTTCGGGTAGAACGCCGCTGTTCTCAGGCATGGTAGGACTCGCCCTCACATCGATAGTAATTTTAGGCTCAGCCATAGTACTGCGGCTTTCCTCAATGGCAATGCGCATTGCCTTTTGGATTGCCCTTGGCATCCTTTGCGCTGGCTTCTTCCAACTCGGGATCGGGGTCGTATTTGGGGTTATCGCCTTATTAGTCGCCATTTGTTGGTTTATTAAAGGCGGCAGAGATACTCTCACCATCTGCTTGCATGCACTGGTAGAAGGCGCCCGTCATGCCGTGCCTGTGGGTATCGCCTGTGCTTTAGTCGGTGTGATTATCGGCATAGTGTCACTGACAGGAATTGCCTCGACCTTCGCGAGCTATATTCTTGCCGTTGGCCAAGATAACTTGTTCTTATCACTCGTGTTAACTATGGTCACTTGCCTAGTGCTCGGAATGGGGATCCCCACGATCCCTAACTACATAATTACTAGCTCGATTGCCGCTCCCGCATTACTCGATCTCGGTGTGCCACTGATTGTGTCGCATATGTTTGTATTTTATTTCGGCATCATGGCCGATCTCACGCCTCCCGTTGCCTTAGCCTGTTTTGCCGCAGCGCCAATCGCGAAGGAATCTGGTCTTAAGATCAGCCTTTGGGCAATCCGTATCGCCATTGCAGGTTTTGTGATCCCCTTTATGGCGGTTTACGATCCCGCTTTGATGCTTCAAGGTGATAGCTGGTTAGCTACAGGGTTTGTCTTGCTAAAAGCGACTGTGGGTATTGGTATTTGGGGCGTCATCTTTACCGGATATCTATTACAAAAACTCTACTGGTGGGAACGCGTTATCGGCTTCCTTGCAGGTGCGAGCTTAATTCTTGCTACGCCGTTGAGTGATGAAATTGGCTTTGGGCTCGCGCTGCTATTTATCGTGCAACACAGCTGGCGAGCACGCAAACTCAAACGTCTTGCAGAGCAAGGATAAGCTCTTGAGATTATTGGTTGTTAATCAGCCATTGAAGGTAAACAGATGCTAGGCCTGTGCTTAGGCCTAGCGGGCACACTGTGGGCCCAAGTGCCCACAGACAACTTCACCTTGGCATGGAACCATAGCATAGAAAAAATTCGCTGGGAGGAAGACTATAACGTCACCCCACAAGGATTAGTGTTGGTCGAAGCAAGAGTGAAAGGTACGGGTGCTGGAATGGAAATCCCAGATGATGCCTATCTTAAAAATGGCAGCTGGCATTATCAGCCCAAACTGCCCATTTTGCCTGTGTTGCGCTTAGGTCGCACACCCGAAGCAGGGGATTTTGAACTTTGCTTCACTCAAATCTCAGGAAAAGTGCAATGCCAAGCCATGAGTCATTGGATTGGCGTACCCAACAAACAAACAGCCGCGGTTGAACTATGGGGTTGCAACTCTTTGCCTTAAGTGCGTTTATCCATATATTTACGCTCAATTTCTATTAGGCGCTGATTAAAATCCTCAAGGTGTGCAAACATTTCGGCCTCAGCTTTCGCCCCATCTTTTGCGATAACCGCTTCGACAATGACATCATGCAAGCCTAAAGGATGAATTTCATCAGTCGGTGGCTGAAACTTAGTCGTTTGATTACTTAATAAAACCAACAAGGATTTTACGATCGCTTCTAAAAAGCGATTTCCAGACATTTCAGCGAGCAAATAATGTACTTGAGATCGCAATATGACAGTTTCGGGATAAGCCAATGAGTCACTTTCATGACTATTCGCCTCTTGCAAAGCTTTAGCTTGCTCTGGAGTGCAATTTTTAGCAGCCATTCTAGCCACTTGCGGTTCAATCAGCATGCGTGCTTGACACAGTTCAGGAAGGGAAAGTTTCCCCATTAGAAATAAATCTTGGCAAGCATCACTTAAACGTTCAAAGGTTAAGTGCTTAACAAATGCGCCACCTGTTGCACCTTGGCGAATCTCCACTAATCCACCCGCTTCGAGGCTTTTGATCGCCTCTCTCACCACAGTGCGACTAACTTGAAATAATTCTATTAATTCGCGCTCAGAGGGTAATTTATCGCCAGCCTTATATTCGCCATCTAAAATAGCATTTTTCAGTTGCTGCCCGACTTCACTCGATGCTCTTATCTGCTTAATTGGCTTGAAGATATGCACTTGATTATCCCAAATATGCTTAGTGTCGCCATACTAGCATAAAACCGCATTAACGCAGAAAAAGTACTCTCATCTTTCCTACATTAGTGATTAAAAAACATTCACATTTGTTGATCCAAGTAACATCTGTGCGAATTTCGTAACTAGTTTCTCATATTCATCCTAACTTCGTTGTCGACATTAGTCATACGTCATACATTTAACCTAAGAATGTTAAACATAATTTCTTTAACTAGCTCAGACAATTCTGATCAGGGCTTACTAATAATAGGGAAGATGATGATGAAAAAATCTTATTTATCTTTGCTTGTGCTATCTACGCTAGCGATTCCTGCTACAGCAGATACCAGCATTGATCAAATGTTTAGCCAAGGTACGTTAAAAGGGGAATTACGCTTATTCGATTTTACCCGTGACTTTGATAATACGACGAACACTAAACACGATACGTCATTTGGCGGACTGTTTTATTACAATACCGCAAAAGTGAATGGCCTCAGTTTTGGGACCAGCTTCGCATCTGCAAATCCCATTTGGACCAATGATTCAGATGACGTCTACGGCCTAGTTGCTCGCGATGCCGCAGGCGACCATGACAACGTCAACCGTTTACAGGAGTATTTTGTCCAAGGTAATTGGTGGGATACTCAATTCAAATTAGGTGCACAAGAACTGCGCACACCAATGATGAATCCCCATGACATTCGTGCGATCCCACGAACTTTTCGCGGCTTTTCAGCAGAAAATAAGAGTGTTGACAATCTAACGTTATCAGCACTCTATATTACAGATTCCATGGGGTGGTCTGATAATAGCTTCGTATCCGTAAAAGAGGCGGTACAAAGCGAATTAGCAAGAGCGGGTATTGTGGCAGATGTTGCCGATAACCCAGTTTATGCCCTAGGTGCTAAATATCAATTGCCCTTTAAGACAGTCCAAACTGAAGCCCATCTTTGGCACTACAGCATGGAAGATGTTTTCAATCAAACCTATGCCAAAGTGAAATTAGCCGCTGATGTTGGTCCAACGAATTTGTACTTAACACCTTCCTATTTAACTCAACAGGCAATAGGTGATGAAACCGGCGGCCCACTCGATACCTATCAATATGGCTTCCATCTTGGCGCCAAATTGGCGGGGGCAGATCTCACTTATATGTACGCCAAAACCGGGGATGACACAGTGCTGACCCCATGGGGCGATGAAAAAGTGGTCATTCAACAGGTATATCAATCTGCACGGGCGAATGAAGAGGTCAACGCGTTAAAGCTGGCCTATGACTTTGAAAAATTAGGGGCGAGTGGATTAGAAGCCTATGCCTTTTATGGGCAGTACGATGTGCCAGAGGGGACTGCGTCAGATTTTAATGAAACAAACTTTTCAATCGCCTATAAATTTTCAGGCATGTTATCGGGCCTAGGTCTTAAGGCGCGTTATGCCATGGTCGATTTTGATCAAGCCGAAGATCTTGACGATCTGCGTTTATATGTCACTTATAAATTTGCCTTAGGTAAATAGTTCATCAGTTTTAACTCCCCTGCACCAAAACTTATATGGGTGTATCAGCCTTGTTGGATACACCCGGTTTTTACACCGCAAAATTTTCATCTCCATTTAAACGTTGCGGTGAATGCGTTGACTTAATTATTGAGATCAAAAATGGAAAAAATAATTTCTTAATTATTCCAGCCATGGCTATTTCATGTGTCTTATTTAGCGGATGCAGAAATAACGATGACTCTAACGCCTCATTACCACAATTAACTCCCGCAAACCTGGAACACTAAATATATGTAGTGAAATAGCTTAACAACACATATTTTATTTTGATCACTGTATTTAAGAAAATTATCTTCATCAAAAAATTCACTGCATTATTTAATAAAGAAAGTCCTACATTAGCTTGTTTTAAAAAGAATAATCATATTAACAGCTCAAAACTCCAGCATTTTGTGAAGCACTGCAAAGATGTAATTAATACCTCTTTTGGTTTATTGTCATATGTCATACATTTAAACGTATGTTGTTAATGAATGAGAATTTAATCACTTTCACGCAACTGCACTTCTAGTTTTTAAAGCAAACAAATCACATGCGGTTATGGCCAGATCCATTGTCGTTGCTAACGATGTCATATCGACCTTAGCAATGAGGACCCAAGGAGTATCAAAATGAGTAAAGAGCATTCACAGAAACCGAAAGAAATCGATCAATACACTGCTAGCGTGCTTCAGAATGGTATATCTCGAAGAAGTTTCCTAACTCGAGCTGCAGTGGGAAGTGGTGGCTTAGCCTTTGCAAGTCTTGGTATTGCTTCAGCGAGTGCTGCACCACTTCAAGTTGGCACTGAATATGGCGAAATTGGCGGCGCAACGCTCAATTTTCTACCTAAGCCAAAACCTATTGCTGATAAAGATATTGCAACAACCCAAACCTTTGATGTCGTCGTCGTCGGTGCTGGAGCCTCTGGTGTGCCTGCGGCTCTATCCGCCAGAGAAAGTGGTGCAACCGTTGCGTGTTTACAAAAGCAAGCCATTCCAGTCTCTCAAGGAAACACTGGTTCAGGGATTGACCTGAAAAACAGTGATAAATCAGCAATTGAAGCTTTAGTTAGCCGTTTAATGGCGGATAACGCGCACCGTTCACATCCCGGTCTTCTTAAGCAATGGGCTTACAATTCAGGTGAAGCTGTCACTTGGGTTATCGATAGAGTTAAACAAGGTGGCGGCCAGATTGTTGACCAAGGAACTAAAGTGCAGCACGGTATTCGCGGAATTGCTGATACTGATGACCGTTTAAATTTTATCACTTCTTTCTGCGGCCCTAAACCCTACACCACGGGTGATGCTATCCGCGCATTAGCTAAAACAGCGGAAAAAGCAGGCGTTAAGTTTTTCTTTAATACTCCTGCACAACAATTAATCCAGGATGAGTCAGGAAAAGTTATCGGCGTCATTGCTCAAACTCGTGATGGTAAGTACCACAAATACATGGCGAAGAAAGGTGTCATTCTGTCCTCTGGCGACTATCAAAATAACAAAGCCATGTGTGACTTCTTCATCCCCGAACTGAAAAACTTTGAACGTAAACAAATGGATCGTACCGGTGACGGTTTTGCTATGGCCTATTGGGCTGGCGGCGTTATTGAACCTGTTGGACATACCAAAATGTTGCACGACTTCGATGCCGGCCCGGCTTCCATGTGTGACATGCCATTCTTAGCGGTAAACCGTAAAGGTGAGCGCTTTGTGAATGAGAAGGTTGAGATGTCTCTAATGAATAACTACTTGAAAGATGAGCAGAATGCGGGGCATTACTCACAAGTATTTGATTCTGACTATATGACGCAAGCGAAGGATTGGCCTGGCCACCTCTATTCTCCTGAAGAGCTTAAAGTTTATATGCCTGAAGTTCCTGGTGAGAAAACAGGAGTATTTCCCTCTTTGATCAACACCCATTCAGCTAACACATTAGAAGAATTGGCTGTGAAGTTAGAGTGCGATCCAAAAACCTTTGTTGCCAGCGTTAACCGTTATAACGAGCTGTGCAAAAAAGGTAAAGATGAGGACTTCGGTAAACCTAGAAGCAAAATGGTACCAGTGCTCAAACCACCGTTTTACGGTATTCACCGTCGTATGCGTATTTCTACTTTATGTTCAGGAATTCTCGTTAACGACAACCACCAAGTACTTGATGCCGATGGTAAGGAAATTCCAGGTTTATTCATTGTTGGTAACCTAGGAGCAGGTTTCTACGGTGGCGTTGACTACCCATTAACGGTATTTGGCTTGTCTTTAGGTCGCTGCTACACCTTCGGCTATTTAGCTGGCAAATATGTAGCAAAGCTATAGAACACATAGTCATCAATAATGGATGCCTCACATTTTGGCATCCTGTGAAATGAATAATGGGATCAAACAATGAAAAACTTAACAATTATATTGGCTATTATTTTGGGTATTTTCGCTGGCAGCGCGTTCGCTAAAGAGAGTACTTTACTCGATCAAACTCATATGGCGAAAGGCCTTAAATGTGCAAGCTGCCATGGTGCAGAAGAACGACAAGCAGTCCCTATGCTCAAGTGTGTACAATGCCACAACACTAAGAAATTAGCGGAAAAAACGGCGGATGTAAAACCAACCAATCCCCATAAAAATCGCCACTTCGACACCGAAACTGATTGCAGTAAGTGCCACCATGTACACAAAAAATCTGAAAACTATTGTGTCAGTTGCCATCAACCATTTAATTTTGTAACTCCATAAGCTGATGACACTACGCTTAAAAAGCTAAAAAACAAAAAACCACCATTAAAGGTGGTTTTTTGTTCGAATAAGGCACTGTAATCAAATCTAAATTAAGTATTACTAAGATCAGCAGGCTTGGAACATTATTCCGACGACTGATAAAAACAATATCCATGCTTTCCTTGGTGTTTCACGCGATACATGGCGGCATCCGCGCGATCACAACTATCGGCAAAACTATCACCATAGCCAAATATATCAATACCGATACTCAGGCCTACCTCTACTTCACAACCTTCTAGCAGGAATTTATCTTGATAAACATCGAGCAATGATTGTGCGAGCGCCCCTAAAGATTCACGATCAAATGACGGCAGTAATATCACAAACTCGTCGCCACCTAACCGTGCGATCTGCGCGAATTCACCTGCGTGAGATACCAAAGTATGCGCAACGTGCATCAACAGGCTGTCACCAAACTTATGGCCGTGACGGTCATTTAACGCTTTAAAACCATCAAGGTCGATAAAAAATAACGCACCGCGAATATCTGGTTGCGAAGATTCATCGAATACTTTGGCAATAGCTTGGCGATTCATTAAGTTGGTGAGTGGATCACTGTGGGCTAAACGGGCTAAATCTATTTCGTAGCGCTTTTCTTGAGTAATATCGATATGGCTGCCCATCATTCGCAGTGGTGTTCCATCAGCTAAGCGCTCGACAATACGCCCACGATCGGACACCCAGGTTATGCTGCCATCTTTGTGTAGCATTCTGTGAACTGCTTGATAGTAATCGGCTTGACCATTCACATGATCTTCAAAGGCTTTTATCACCCATTCTTTATCTTCGGGGTGTAATTTACTTTTCCAGATATCAACATGGGCAGCAAACTCTTCAGGACTAAACCCGAGCATTTCGCCCCAGCGCATGTTAAATATGGTTAAATTTCCGCTTGGAATATGCTGTTCCCATAGACATAAACCATTACCATCGAGGGCTGCAAAGAGTTTTTCTTCGGCACGATAATTCAACGCTGCTAAATGAGCGTTTTCACTTTTTAGCTGAGCGATCTCAGCCTGAAGTTGCGCAATTAACTCTGCTGCAGTATCCGAAGCCACGACAAATATCTTTCCTTTAAGTGGGAAAATTGAGTCTAGTGTAAATCACCCTATGCCGAAGCAACATAGCGAGGAGTGCAAGATGAGCCAGAATCATATTGGCTCAATCGAGCTTACACAGACTCTCGCAGTCCTGTCACGCTTAGTCGCGAGTCAGCACTTCGAGCAATTCGATCTCAAAGGTGAGATCAGAATTTGGTTTGATATGAGCACCCACTTGACGCTCGCCATAGGCTAAGTGAGCTGGGACTAACAACTTACGTTTGCCACCGACTTTCATCCCCATAATACCTTGATCCCAGCCTTTAATCACACGGCCAGTACCAATTACACATTGAAACGCCTGACCACGATCATAGGATGAATCGAATTGGGTACCATCCTGCAAAAATCCACGATATTGGGTAGTGATCAGTGCACCTTTTACCGCTTCTTTTCCTTCGCCCACTTGCAGATCGATTACTTCTAATTCAGTCATATCTTCATTCTCTTTTCTTGTTCGCACTTAGGGCGTGATATTCAACTTTGCGCAGGATTTTATCACCGACGAGCGGGCTTGTCGGCGCAATCTAAACATTTCTGCAGCTCGGTTCACTGCTTAATCCTTAATAATAAGGTCATCATGGGCGATAACATCATCACTCGCCCTTTAAATTACTGTCGGTTAGCCCAATATATAAGTCGTATAAACGTTTTATTTTGGAGCTTTGCCATGATTATTGCCTGCCCCCATTGCGATACGTTAAACCGCGTTCCCGATGAGCGTTTAAACCAACAACCCACTTGCGGTAAATGTAAGCTCAGTGTCTTTACGGCTGCGCCAATTGAACTCAATAGCACAAACTTTGCCAACCATGCCAATAAATCAGAGCTCCCCCTAGTCGTTGACTTTTGGGCCAGCTGGTGTGGGCCCTGTAAAAGTTTTGCGCCCATATTTTCTGCAGCAGCTAAGACATGGGAGCCTCAATTTCGCTTCGGTAAAATCAATACTGAAGAACAGCAAGCCCTCGCGGCTCAATTTAATATTCAATCTATTCCAACCTTAATGATTTTTAAACAAGGCCACATACTCGCCCAGCAAGCCGGAGCTTTACCCTCCTCAGCGTTTAACCAATGGTTAAATGCCTATAAATAAGAGGATTGAGCTAAGATACAACCGCTCAGCCGAGCTAATTTGTAAAGGTAACGAAAATTGAAAAAAGCAATGTTCTTACTGGGCGCAGTACTCTTGCTAGTGGTGACAGGATGGGGTTTACAACAACATCTCACAATTGATACTTGTCTCGACAAGGGAGGGACTTGGAACGATGACACTAAGCAATGCATTCGTCCATTCGAACAAGGGATAGCCTTTACTCGCAGTGATCATAATTCTGCCGAGCCTCAGACAGCTTATGTTTATCTTTCCGAGAATTTACAGCAAGCAGAAGTGTTTTTTGCCACAACAGATAAGCCTATTATTTTACAAGCCGTTAATGTCACTGAAGGCGATACCACTCCCGTATTATATAAAAATGACATTGAACAGATTGATATCATCAACGTAAAAGAAATCTTTTATCTACGTTATCAACATCAAGCAATTTATAGCGCAAACACTTTTAGTCGCAACTTAACCTCAAATTAAGTGCAAAACATAAGCATAGAGTAAGCTTCGAAACACTAAGCCCAAAAACTCGTTACGACAACTCAGCTAAAAACAAAATCAGTATCCGCCCTATGCTCTTCATAAGGCGAATACTATTATAGCGGCAACGTTGAAACACAAAGTTGCCATGAACTATGTCAGTGTTAAATATCCCAGAAGGTATGGGCGATAATACCCAAGACTATCATACTAATAAAGTTGATGATCATACCCACTCGCACCATTTCCGATTGCTTGATATGGCCAGAACCATAAACAATAGCATTGGGCGGTGTCGCCACCGGCAGCATAAAGGCGCAAGAAGCTGCAATACCAATCAGCACAGATAACATCACAGGCGATATGCCTAATGCCTCAGCAATCGCAGCAAATACAGGCACTAATAGTGCGGCGCTGGCGGTGTTACTGGCAAATTCAGTCAACATCACCACAAAAGCAATCACAGCAAAGACGAACAACGACATGTGAGTGCTACCGAAAATATCTGTCATCCAGTGAGCTAAAAATACGCTAGTGCCAGTCGTTTTTAGTACTGCGCTCAGTGTTAAACCGCCACCAAACAATATGAGTACACCCCAATCTGTGGTCGATTCAATTTTCTTCCAGCCGACCAAGCCTAAGCCCGAGAGTAAAACAACTGCACCTAAGGCGACTATGGTATCAAACTGAGTGATGCCACCTAATGCCTTAGCTAACGGTACACTGAAAATCCAGCAACATACGGTAGTCAGGAAGATAAGCAGAGTAAATTTCCCCTGAAATGTCAGCTTCTGAGCTTCAACATCCACATCGAATTTGGCAGAAAGATCAGGCTTAAAATACCAATACAAGGCAATCAACATCATAGGTAGCATGAGGATAACGGTTGGAATACCAAACTTCAGCCAATCACTAAAACTTAAGCCCACTTGAGCCGCAGCAATCGCATTCGGTGGGCTACCCACTAAAGTACCAATACCGCCGATGTTGGCCGAATAGGCAATCCCGAGCAGTAGAAATACATAGGTGCTGTGGTATTTTTCGCGGTCGAGCTGCTGCAAAATCCCGAGAGCCAATGGCAACATCATCGCCGTGGTCGCGGTATTGCTGATCCACATCGATAGCAGCGCAGTTACTCCAAACAGCATCAAACAGGCGATACTGAGTTTGCCTTTAGAGGCTAGCAGCAGCTTTTGCGCTATGAGGGTATCAATCTTTTGATGGTGCAAGGCCGCAGCCAAGACGAAACCCCCAAAGAATAAGTAAATGATGGGATTGGCAAAGTTACTCATCGCCTCCTTGGTTTCAAACACCCCAAAGAATACGGCGAGTATAGGAACGAGAATCGCAGTGATACTGATATGAATCGCTTCGGTCAGCCAAAGAATCGCGGCGAAGAACAAAATGGCCAGCCCAGTATTCACCCCTTGTTCGAAAGGTAAACCGTAATAAAGTGCAAATAACAGCACAATATCAGCCACTAGGATCAGCATTTTTTTCTTATCGAGCCCCTCGCTGACGGGAGCTTGATTAGGTGGAGCAGTACTTGAATCTGTTAAAGACATGGTTACAACCTTAATACCATTTTATTTTGACGCAAATTTAGGGCATAGATCACACTTGGCAAAGCGGTTTATTTTGTAATTTTATCACTTGGCAACAACATTTATTGCTGAGCTAGCACGCACAAACGGCCGATTAGCGACAATAATCACCAAATTCTGATCGACACCTTTGTTTTAAAATTTCAAACGGACAAAGATCGAACAAAACCTTGCCCACGTTGTAATTTAATTAATGTTTAAAACTGAGATATAGATCACGCCACACTTTTTACCAAGGTGATAATCAACTAATTAATCATACCTTCTGATCATTGGTAGGATTAGATATTATTCCCCCAATTTGGCACAAAATTGAATGTGTAGCGCTAAATCGAATCTAGATATCGTTGAATGTGCACTAAAACTGCGACGCAGTGAACAGCAAGCGACCAACACAAACGTATTGCAACAAGGCAACATAGAAAACCCAATATCTACATGAATCGTAAACACAAATATTATTCACCACCACAGTCAATCTAACTCACTTTACCCTGTCAGCGATCCAGCCTAAAGTCGCGACCGCAACCCCGCCCGCTGTATATTATTTGTCTGTTTTCGGAACCGCCCGTGGAAAAAATTGCCTTAACTCAGTCGGCTCAAAAGCCCAGCCTTTTCGTCCCCGTAGCAGGGTTAAGTTTGTTTGCTTTGGCATCAGGCTACTTGATGAGCTTAATCCCACTGTCGCTCACTTTTTTCGAACTCAGCACCTCACTTGCTCCATTACTGGCCAGTATTTTTTATTTAGGTTTATTACTGGGGGCGCCTTGTATTGCTCCTGTTGTTGCCCGTATCGGCCACAGTAAAGCCTTTATCCTTTTTTTGAATATCCTTCTTTGCAGCGTTGTCGCTATGATATTAATCCCCAAAAGTGGAGTCTGGTTAGCCTCTCGACTTATAGCGGGATTTGCGGTTGCAGGGATTTTTGTGGTTGTTGAATCATGGCTATTAATGGCCGATACCCAAAAGCAACGCGCTAAGCGGCTTGGACTTTATATGACAGCGCTTTATGGAGGCACTGCCTTAGGACAATTAGCCATTGATTATTTAGGTACAAAGGGCAATCTACCTTACCTAGTGATCATGGGATTATTAGCCGCGGCAAGTTTACCCGCGCTACTGGTAAAACGCGGTCAACCTCAGGTAAGCGAACAACAATCAATGTCATTGTCTGCGCTAAAAAACCTAAGTCAGCCTGCCATTATGGGGGGTTTAGTCTCTGGATTATTGCTTGGCCCTATCTATGGTTTACTTCCCATCTATGTGGCACTGGATATGGGGCTTGATCAGCAAACAGGACAATTTATGGCCCTCATCATAGTGGGTGGCATGCTAGTACAACCTTTAGTCAGTTATTTATCTCCTCGAGTTAACAAAAGTGGCTTGATAGTAAGCTTTTGCCTACTGGGTCTCGCAGCATTATTACTGATCACTCAGCATTCAAATATGACGCTGATTATTGGATTTCTCTTGCTTGGCGCCAGCGCTTTTGCCCTTTACCCGATTGCAATCAGCTTAGCTTGTGACGACTTGCCTGCTAGCCAAATTGTTTCAGCGACTCAAGTGATGCTACTGAGCTATTCGGTGGGGTCAGTAATAGGCCCATTAGTGGCCAGCAGTTTTGGCCAAACGGAGTTCGGCTTACTCATTTATTTAGGAATATGCTGTATTCTGAGCAGTATTTACATTTTTGCTCAATTACTTATTAATACTAAACCAAGTTTTTCCTCGCCTTAACAAGTCCCATAAAATACATTGCACTGCGACTCAATAAGCAGCCACTTAGTAAACGACATGCTCATCGAGTGGCTCAAATAGAAAACATCTGCGGTCAAATCAACACAAAACGAACAGCAAGATGATCCACAAAAGTCATAATGTTAAAAATCAGTACGCTTAGTTTTAACATTCAGACAGGGCAGTTGCTTATCCTCCCTAAGTCGCGATAATGCAGCTTACTTAAACACCTGTGCTGATTGTTTTTCCTGAGATTTCACTATGCGCCTCGATAAATTCCTCTGTAAAAGCACAGATCTTGATCGCAAAGCCGCAAGAGTCACCATTCTTAGCGGCTCAATCACAGTCAATGGCGCTATCGCGACAGACTGCGCAATGCAAGTGCATGAAAATAATACTGTCAGCCTTAATGGAAAGCCGCTAGCGCCACGCCCATCTCGCTATATCATGTTGCACAAACCTGCTAATACCTTATGCTCAAATGTGGATGGAGCCTACCCTTCGCTATTTCATCTGCTCGATATCGAACGCGCATTTGACCTGCACATCGTTGGCCGCCTAGATGCTGATACCACAGGCTTAGTGCTACTGACTGACGATGGCCGCTGGTCGTTTAATATTATCTCGCCTCAATATCAGTGCGAAAAAATCTATCGTGTCCAACTGCGAGATCCACTCGACAGCGAAGCGACTGCAGCCATAGCCGCAAAGTTTGACGCTGGGCTAAATCTACAGGGCGAAACCGCCCTCACTCTGCCAGCAACACTGCAGCAAGTGGATGAAAAAACCGTGCTACTCACACTAACCGAAGGCAAGTTTCATCAAGTCAAAAGGATGTTTGCCGCCGTGGGCAATAAAGTGGTTGCCCTACACAGGGCGCAAATTGGCGCAGTGACCTTAGATATCGATGTAGGGAAATGGCGCAACTTAACCTTGGCGGAGATAAGCTCCTTCACATCCTAATTGATTAACAAGGCTGAAGCCGACAGGCCGCCTACGTTTATCGACGTTAAAAAAGCAAACAAATACTGATAGGTTTGCAAATCAATCCCATAAAAAATCCCAGTGTTAGCAACAACACTGGGATGTTTATGTGTTTGATACTGCTTAGCGGAATATGAATCGACTAAGAACAGCAATCGTTGCGGCGAACCCAGCTTCTTGGGATCTTCTCAAAAACCACTTTTGCCATGAGTAACGCCAGCACTATGCCAGAGGTTGCCACTAACCATTGAGGTAACATTTGGTGCTCTTCACCAATTTGTGGCATCACCACAAAACCAAAGGTATTAACCAGATAATTGACCAACATACCGGCCACTAAGGCCACGCCAATCACACCGCCAAGGTAGCCCCACAGCGCACGTTTACCTAGCTCTTTAGCCACTATGCCTAAAGTCGCGATATTGGTTGCCGGACCTGCCATCATAAACACGAGTACAGCCCCCGGTGACACACCCGCCAGTAATAATCCAGCAGCAATCGGTGTCGATGCGGTCGCACAAATATACATAGGCACAGAAACGAGCACCATCACTAACATAGCTAAAATGCCATCGCCCCATTTAGCCAAAAAGTCAGCCGGCACATAGGTTTGTACCAGAGCTGCGAAAAATAAGCCCACCAGCAGCCACAGCGTAGTATCACGCACTAAATCCGTTGCCGCATATTTAAGGCCAATTCCGATACGACTGAGTACCGATTGCGACTTAAATTCAGTCGCCATATCTTGAGTAGAGGCACAGCAGCTATCGCCTGCAGTGTTAGCACTAACCTGCTCAGCATCCTTAGCACTGCCACCACAGCAAGCGCCTTTTTTCACCACCACTATTTTTTCAGGCTCTGTGGTTTGACTGCCACAACATGACCCCACGCTTTCTACTTTAACAGCGTTAACCTTAACCACAGAACCCATAGTTTGAACAGATCCCATGGTTTGACCGCCAACAGCCATAACACTTGAAGGACCCGCCATTAAGCTCGGCGCCGCCATAGGCGTCATTTTGATCTTCGGCTTTGGCTCGGCTGCAGGTGCATCAACATTGTCATTACCACAGCAGGAAGACTTTACGGGCGTTATCGTAGGCGTAGTCGATGAGCAGCAGCTTTTAACCGCTTCGGCTTTTACCATCTCTGGCTGAGCCACTGATTTTGAGGCACAGCAAGACGCCACTGACGCCTCACCCTCTAATGGCTTATCTGATTGAGTATCTACCTTAACCACTGACTTGCCATCGTCGTCATCGCGGCCAACGAGTAAGCCCGCCACAATCGCACTGGTAATGGCCGCAATCGGTCTAATGATTGCCATAAAGGGACCAAGTAACACATAAGAAACCGCGATGGAATCGACGCCCGTTTCTGGCGTCGACACTAAAAAGGAAGTCGTTGCTGCTTTAGAGGCACCAGAACGGCGCAGTCCAACTGCTGCGGGAATAACGCCACAAGAACACAAAGGTAAAGGTGCGCCAAGCAGCGCCGCTTTCACTACGGTTTTAAAACCGTGACCACCTAGCTGCTTTTGCATCCACGCCATTGGCACGAATACTTTTAATAGCCCAGCTAAAATCAGGCCTAGTAACAGCCAAGGCGCCGAGTCTAAAAACAGATCAATAAAATTCTTCAGTAACATAATTAATTCCCTGACTCTTCATAAATGGCTTTGCCGTGATGATTCTGGTGCGCTTGGTACTGATTTACATTATGAGACTGATGCTCAACGCGTACCCGCTCAGTGCTGGACTCCAACGCCTCTAAAATAGAGCAATGTTCGGCGCTACGTGGCCCACCACAGCAAGCATCAGACAAGCTTTGTAAACTCGCTTGAAAATGATTCAGCTCAGCAATTTTGGCCTGTACTTGAGCCAATTTACAATCAACCATGCCTTTTACATCGGCACAGACTCGGTTAGATTTATCGAGTTCAATTGACAGCAATTCACTGATTTCATTGAGGGTAAAACCCACAGCTTTCGCCCGTAAAATAAAGCGTAATCGCGCAGCATCGGCCTCGGTATATACTCGATAGCCAGACTCTGTACGGCTCGACGGCGCGAGTAGGCCGTGCTTCTCGTAGAATCTTAACGTGTCGGCTTTCACCTCACATAAATCCGCCAATTCACCAATACGATACATGTCTTCATCCTTTGCGAAATAGCCCACAACTCAGGGATCATTTCCAGCATACAACTCAATAATGCAAGTATAAACCTTGGAGCCTACTCCAAGGTCAAGAGGTAATTTTAACTTTACTGAAAGCCAACATGGCAATGCCGCTTTGTTCTGATATGAATATTGTGAAATCACGCAGAAAAAACACCCGTAAATCGAGTTTTACGCTAGAATACGCGCGCTGTGACGAAGGGATAAAAAGTTAACTAATAAAGTAAAAATAGGACCAAGGGACTTTTGGAAAGCAGTACAGCGTTAAGGCTGTTCTGTTTTCCGAAAGATCCTTGAAACTAAAATAACTGGACCCTGTACCCAAATGACTGCTGCAAATAATGCCAGACCCATTCGTCGCGCGCTGTTAAGCGTTTCAGATAAAACCGGAATTCTCGAGTTCGCCAAAGCACTTCACGCCCAAGGTGTGGAACTGTTATCAACTGGCGGCACCGCTCGCTTGTTAGCGGATAACGGCGTGCCTGTTATCGAAGTATCTGATTACACAGGACACCCTGAGATCATGGACGGTCGTGTTAAGACGCTGCACCCTAAAGTGCACGGCGGAATTTTAGCGCGCCGCGGTCTTGATGAAAGCGTGATGGCCGATAACAATATCAATGCCATCGATCTAGTTGCGGTTAACCTTTATCCCTTCGCTGAAACTGTGGCTAAAGCCGGTTGTACCTTAGAAGACGCTATCGAAAATATCGATATTGGCGGCCCAACTATGGTGCGCGCGGCGGCAAAAAACCACAAAGACGTTACCATAGTCGTTAATGCCGCCGATTACTCACGCGTACTGGCAGAAATGACGGCTAACAATGGCAGCACGACCCATGCGACGCGTTTCGACTTAGCGATTGCAGCCTTTGAGCACACTGCGGGTTACGATGGCATGATCGCCAACTACTTCGGTACTATGGTTCCTGCACACAGCACGGACGAATGCTTTGCTGATTCTAAGTTCCCACGCACGTTCAACACCCAATTAGTGAAGAAACAAGACTTACGCTATGGCGAAAACAGCCATCAAGCGGCGGCTTTCTATGTTGACACTAAAATTGATGAAGCTTCTGTGGCTACCGCGATTCAGTTGCAAGGCAAAGCCTTGTCTTACAACAACATTGCCGATACCGACGCCGCCCTTGAGTGCGTAAAAGAATTCTTGGAACCCGCCTGCGTTATCGTTAAACACGCTAACCCCTGTGGTGTGGCCTTAGGTAAAGACTTGCTCGATGCCTATAACCGCGCTTATCAAACTGACCCAACCTCAGCCTTCGGTGGCATTATCGCCTTCAACGGCGAATTAGATGCTGCGACGGCGAGTGCGATCGTTGAGCGTCAATTCGTTGAAGTGATTATCGCCCCAAGCGTCAGCCAAGCGGCGCGCGATGTGGTTGCCAAGAAGACCAACGTGCGTTTATTGGAATGTGGTCAGTGGAATACTAAGACCCAAACCTTAGACTACAAACGTGTTAACGGCGGCTTACTGGTGCAAGATCGCGATCAAGGTATGGTCGGTTTAGAAGGCATCAAAGTGGTTTCTAAACGTCAACCTACTGCAAGCGAACTGAAAGACTTAATGTTCTGCTGGAAAGTGGCGAAGTTCGTTAAATCTAACGCCATCGTTTACGCCAAAGACGGCATGACTATCGGTGTCGGCGCTGGCCAAATGAGCCGCGTTTACAGCGCTAAAATCGCCGGCATCAAGGCTGCCGATGAAGGTTTAGAAGTGGTGAACTCTGTAATGGCATCCGATGCGTTTTTCCCCTTCCGTGACGGTATCGATGCCGCAGCGGCTGCGGGCATTAGCTGCATCATCCAACCGGGTGGCTCAATGCGCGATGCTGAAATCATCGCAGCAGCAGACGAGCACGGCATGGCCATGGTGATGACAGGCATGCGCCACTTCCGTCATTGATAACAACTTAAATCAAACTTGGCCCTCGCGATTAGGGCCTTTTCCTTTGCGATGTGTGGGAGTTTTAACCATGAAAGTGTTAATCATTGGTGGCGGCGGCCGCGAACATGCCCTAGCTTGGAAAGCCGCTCAATCGGCTCAAGTTGATACCGTTTACGTAGCACCCGGCAATGCGGGCACAGCCCTAGAACCTAATGTTGAAAATCTGGCGATCAGCGCCACCGACATCCCTGCTCTGCTCGATTTTGCCAAAACCAATAAGATTGAACTGACCATAGTCGGCCCAGAAGCACCACTCGTTATCGGTGTCGTCGATGCCTTCAACGCCGCAGGTTTAGCGATTTTTGGCCCAACTAAGGCCGCAGCCCAACTCGAAGGTTCAAAAGCCTTCACTAAAGACTTTTTAGCCCGCCACAATATTCCTACGGCGGGTTATAAAAACTGCACTGAAATCAGCGATGCCAAAGCCTTCGTGCGTGAATTAACGGCCACAACGGGTTATCCAGTGGTTATCAAAGCCGACGGTTTAGCCGCCGGAAAAGGCGTGATCATCGCCCAAAACCAAGCCGAAGCCGATGCTGCAATTGATAACATGCTCGCCGGTAACAAGTTTGGCGAAGCGGGTTCGCGCGTAGTCATTGAAGAATTCCTTAAAGGCGAAGAAGCCAGCTTTATCGTGATGGTCGATGGCAAAAACATTCTGCCAATGGCGACCAGCCAAGATCATAAAGCCCGTGATAACGGCGACTATGGTCCAAACACGGGCGGCATGGGCGCTTACTCGCCAGCACCTGTGGTGACTCAAGCGGTACACGATTGGACTGTGGCAAACGTGATTCGCCCAACAGTTGATGGCATGGCGGCAGAAGGCAATATCTACACAGGCTTTTTGTATGCTGGCTTGATGATATCACCCGATGGCAGTGCCAAAGTGCTCGAGTACAACTGCCGCTTCGGCGATCCAGAAACTCAGCCAATCATGATGCGGTTAAAGTCTGACTTAGTGGAACTGTGTTTAGCGGCCACCCGTGGCGAGTTAGATAAAGTGACCGCTGAATACGACGAGCGCGCAGCCGTGGGTGTGGTATTGGCTGCTGGCGGTTACCCAGATGAGTATCGCAAATTTGATGTCATCGACGGTCTCAGCCTTGGCGATAACGACGGCAAAGTTTTCCATGCGGGCACTGAGATGAAAAACGGCCACGTCGTTACCAACGGCGGTCGCGTATTGTGTGCGACGGCATTGGGTAACACAGTCACCGAAGCACAAAAAGCCGCCTATAAATTGGTTGATGAAATCCACTGGGATGATGTGTATTTCCGCACCGATATTGGTTATCGCGCAATCGCACGTGAACAGCAAGATTAATTAATATCTCTATTAAAAAACCGGCAAGAAGCCGGTTTTTTTGTGCCTATTTCTTGACAAGCGTCAAATATAACATAATGATTTTCAATAAAATTATGTAATTAATCCTATTGAAAACAGGAGCAACAAGATACAATGTCAACCAAATGTTAAATACACAAAGATCAAGGACTCCCCATGAGGATTAGACTACTTTATGCCTACATTGCCATACTGCTTAGCGGATGCGGTGGCGGCTCAGAAGATGCTGGCCCGACAACACCACCCACTCAGCCGCCAGTCCAACCTCCCGCGCTGGTACAATACACCGCCAGCAGCCTATCGGTAATAGGTGGCGCACTGAGTCCAAGCAGCCAAAAAGTGGAGTTTGGCAAAAGCGCTATTTTTAGCATTACTGCCGATACCAGCTTTACGCTTGAGGGCATTACTGGCTGTGGTGGCACGCTCAATGTGCTGACTTACACCACCGCGGCCATGACGGCCGATTGCTCTATCACGCCGACATTTATCAGTAATGCCGAAAATGCCATTAAGCACCAAGACCACAGGCTTGTCAGTGCGAGTGAGTTAATTGATTTCAGCATCGCCGAACTCGCTAATATCGACATCAAACGTAAAGCCCAGATAAATCAGCTATATCAAGGTGTCGGTAGCAGCATCTCTTGGCATCCAACCCATGACTCAATTACCTTTTCGAGCTTTATGCCGGAGAACACTTTTACTATCTTGCCATCAAATGTCGATGGCAGTGGGGCAAGCGCCGTTCGTGGGTTAGTGATGGCGGGCGAGCAACAGGGGCAAAGATATGCGGCCATGGCGGGGAATCTGTTTTCCGTCAACACTTCGGCGCAAACTGATACTTTATTGAAAAATCTTTTAGGCTGGCTGACCAAAGGTGCCGATAAAACCGACGGCCTCAGCATAGTGACCGCCCAAATGCCGAGCAAGGCTGACAGTTGGTACTTTCCCCATAATGAAGGGATCCGCACGTGGCTTACAAACAACTACCCCGCAGCCCATAGCATTAATACAGCAAATACCTGTGACTACAGTGAGTTAAGCAACTGTATCAACACACTGAAACCGGATCTGATTATCATTAGTGACATAGACCGTCAGTCACTCGGTTTTGCAGGCATAAAAGCCGCGATCGCTAAGGCCAAAGCGGCAGGAATTCCCTTGTTGCTCTCTAACTACTGGCGTAATGAAAGCCCAATACTGTCGCCACTTTACCTTGAGATGGGGCTTTCTACCTCTGGCAATTACTGGTCAAAACTCAATGCCAATAACCTCAGTGTGACCGATATTTTGGTCGAAGACACCGCCCTGGCCAAGGTGAATAATCTGCTCGGTAAGCTTAACGAAGGCCGCTTCGACACCTCAGTACTCAACGACTGCGGCGGTAATTACTTGAGCTGTAATACTGCCGCCTTTGTTGACTCATTCAAGGCGGGTGCCGATTGGTATCGAGCCAATGCTGAAACCTTAGATAACCATGCTATCGATGTGTTTACCAAAGCAGACTTCCCCTTGATGAAGGCCGGACTGCTGCTCGCCGATAAGTATCGCAGCGAGATTGACTACCCCATAGCCTACAGCGAATACGCCCAGTGGCAGCAGGCCCTGTTTGCCGATTGGACTGTCAGCTATGCCCGCGTCCATAACTTAGCCCAGCCAGATTTAGGTGAATATGTTACCGACAGAGCTAACCTCAGCAAGGGCAGCAATGCGCACTACACTTATCCTGCGACTGTCACAGAACATAAAACCATTAGCGTACCCTATGCAGGCCAATGGACGACCACAGGCTGGTATGCGCTGCCAGGACAAACCATTAAACTGACTCGTCTCGATAGCAGCGCTGCAAATGTGGAGATCAAACTCAACTACCACAGACGCAATACCAACCGTGCCTATGAGCAGAAAATCTACCGCGGTCCATTGGAGTTGGCGCAGCAACGCCTGCGCTTAGCTCAAGGACAAAGTCTTGAATTTTCTTCCCCCTACGGCGGGCCGATTTATCTGTATATCAGTGGTGATACTTCGAGTACTGATGGCGGCGCGTTAAGTGTCGAAGTCAACGCTGAGCATGTGGCTAAACATCCGACCATTATGGATTTTTCAAACCCTGCAGAAATAGCAGCCTTTAACGATCGCATCCAAAATACCGAATTACCCCATGTGGACTTACGTACCGATGGTGCCGAGCAGCATCTGCGTCGCGACCGCTTTTTAAACGCCATCGGCGGGGATGTGCCCGATGTAAACGCGCTACTCAAAAGTATTGTCGATGACCATATCAACAGCGTTTACACCCTTGCGGGACTTAAGATCCAAGGCAAGAGCTTAAGTGAATCCTTACCCGCCGATGTGCTAGCGGCCTGCAAAGGACTGTTTGGCGACGACTGTATCGATAATAGTCTGCATACCCGCACTATCATTCAACACGCGAATTATGACCAAAATGCCCAGTGCGGTGGAGGTTGTAGCGGTAACCCTTGGGACGCAGCATGGAATATCGACCCAACGGGTTGGGGTGATAACCATGAGTTAGGCCACAATCTACAAACTAACCGTCTCAATGTGCAATATGCTGCGGTAAGCGAGAGTGATAACTGGGCAGGTTATGGCAGCCGCGCAGGGGAAAACTCCAACAATATCTTCCCCTATGTGGTGAAGTGGAAAACCCATTATCTGCGCGACGGCAATACAGGCACAGTGACCGATGGTCACATGAACCACAAGGATCTCTTTTATGTGTTTATGTCCGATGCCGCAGGTACAACAGACACCCGTGGTAAACGCGTAGTGTTTGGCGCCAATTGTAAGGTGCTCGATGCTGGTGAAGACAGATACACTGCGCCTTGGGCCAGCAATGCTTATGCCGTCCATAACGGTTATCGCATGGCGTTTCACATCCAAATGGCGCTTAAGGCTCACGGCATGACGCTCAGTGACGGCACCACTCTGAACAATGGCTTTAATCTCTTTACCTTGCTGTATCAACACAGTCGTATTTTCGGTAAATATGCGAATAACGCCAGTGATTGGGAAGCGAATCGTAGCAAACTGGGCTTTGGCCAATTTTCGTTTGAAGGCAATAGTGTCTACGGTGGCAAAACGGTGAAAGATATTCCGGGCAACGACTTTATGCTGGTGTCTTTGAGTCAGCTCACAGGCAAAGATTGGCGCAGCCATTTCGATATGTTAGGCCTGCGCTACTCAAGCCTTGCGGCCGCGCAAACAGCCGCCAATGCCACATCAGGGGCTATCCCCATGGGCATGTATGAGTTAGAAACCGACTTGCCACCCGCCAATATGAGCCAAGGTTTAACCTTTGTGCCCCTGTCACTCACTGATGGCACTACACAGTGGAAAGGCGTGGGTTCGCCAACCCAGTGTGCTAAACCTTAATTGCACTAATAAATCTTAATCTAGCTAAGATACTAACGCTATTCATAAACCTCGCTCTGGCGAGGTTTATGTTTACCTGAAAATGTGATGTAAAGCACATACCTAGGTTCAGATGACGTGCACCATTTAGCTTCTTATATTTTTAACAATCATGAAATTAATGGGGTAAATATATGGGTTATTCGATAAAAGATCTTATTTATCAAGGTGAAAAATCAGGCGTACATAACTGGCAAACCCTAGAAGGAGCCAGCTTTTACTGGCATCCAGATTGGTTTCATATTGCAGAGGATATGACGGGCCATAACGCGACTGTGACTATCGATATCGATGGGGACAAAGCGACCCAAAGTGAGGCAGAACAATCAATCATTAAGCACCTCAATAAGAGTGGCAAATAGCTTGTAGTGGCAAAGACTTTAGTGCCCGGAGGCGATCGCCCTGCGGGCAATTTTGTCGATTAAGCCTGGCGCGATCAGCTTAAGCCAACGCCCCAAACGACCGCGAAGTGAAGTAATCAGTTGACGGCCTCGAGTTGCAATCACTGGCAACATCATATTAGCGCATTGCTCAGCCGTCAGTATCTTAGCTTCCTGCATCGGAGATTTACCTAAAGGATTACCTGCACTATCGAGGGCACGTTTGTGAATTTGTGACACTACAAAATCGGGGCAAATAACAGTTACGGCCACATTATCATCCACTAATTCAATCCGCAAAGAATCGAAAAAACCAATCACAGCATGTTTAGAAGCAGCATAACCGCTGCGAGTAGGAACGCCCGTTAATCCAGCGACTGACGCCACAACCACCACTTGGCCTTTACTGGCTTTCAAGTGCGGTAACGCGGCATGGGTTAAATACGCAGGACCAAGATAATTCACCCGCATTATGTCTTCAAGCACCGAGAGCTGAGTCAGTTCATCAAAACGTGACCACATAGTCATGCCAGCATTGTTAATCAAAATATCGAGATGGCCATAATGCGCAACTGCAGCTTCAACTAAGGCTTCACACTGTTCAGGACTGGAGACATCGGCGGCAAATACAAAAGGAGGCGGACCATAATTAGCGATTTCTAAAGCGAGTGAGGCAAGACGTGTTTCATTACGCGCACTGAGCACCAGTTGGCAGCCCATTCGCGCCATTGCCACTGCGAGCGCCCGACCAATACCTTCTGAGGCACCCGTGATGATCACGACCTTGCCAGTGAGTCCATCCATAGTCATTCCTTTGTTATCGCCATGTTAATTACGCCTTTTGCTAAATTGGCATAATCACGCTAAAAGCGCAATCCTTCACGCGCGTTGTGCAAGCCTCATCTCATATTGCTCACGATAATTAGCTAAGGGTTGCGGGCGCCCTATCGCATAACCTTGCGCATAGTTAATGCCTATGCTCAACAATCTGTCAATAATATCCTGATTCTCAACAAATTCAGCAACAGTCTCGATTCCCATAACCCGACAAACATCCTGAATCGATTTAACGATGGCGTAGTCTTTAGCATTCACGGCGAGATTCTTAATAAAACAGCCGTCGATTTTGACATAATCCACCGGCAGCTCACGCAGATAGCCATAAGAGGCAAAACCACTGCCAAAATCATCCAGTGCAAATGAAAAACCGAGTTTACGTAACTGCTTCAACATTTCCATACCACGATTGCGATTTTGGATCGCGGTGGTTTCAGTAATTTCAAAACAAATACATTGGCTTGGAATATCAAAAATGTGTTGTTGCTGGGCGATATATTCCACCATACCTTCGGCGCCTAAACTATTGCCCGAAAGGTTGATCGAAATACAATGATCAGGCCAAAGCACGGGGTTCAAAGACAACCATAAAAAAGCTTTGCGGATGACTTCTTTATCAATATCAGGCATCAACTTAAAACGTTCAGCGGCGGCTATAAACTGCGCAGGCGCCAAAATGCGGCCACAGGGCTCTTGAATTCGTAACAGGATTTCCATTCGTTGTCGCTGCGGACCACTGCCTAGTCCGCGGATCGGTTGGTAATACAGGATCAACTCGTTTTCTTCAATCGCTTGCGCGATACGTACCGCCCACTTAGGCGCATTTCTTTGGTAGGTGAGCTCTTTATCTTTATCATCGTAAAAATGAATTTGATTAGCACCTTTAGCTTTAGCGGCAATGCAGGCAATGTCCGCGTCTTTCAATAATTCTTGAGCATCAATATAGGGCGCACGACCAAAAGCGACACCTATGCTGAGGCCAACTTTATAATTACAGTTTTTATCGTTCAACACTTGCATGGAGACTTGCGCGATCATTTGCTTCAGTAATTGCGCCACAGATAAGGCACTACGATTACAAATCACTAAACCAAACTCATCGCCACCAAGGCGCGCCAATAGCTCCTGTGGCCCAAGACAAGCCTGCATTGCCTTAGCCACCATAGCAAGCATACGATCGCCTGCAGTATGGCCACAGCTGTCGTTAATCAACTTGAATTGCTCCAAATCGAGGTAACAAACGGCGATAGTTTTGGCTGAAGCGGCAAATTGGGGTAACTGCTCATCAAATGCCTGACGGTTTAGCAGCCCTGTAATGCTATCGAAATTTGCCCTTTTTTGTAGCTGGTGTTTAAGCAACTCTTCTTGAGTGATATCCCGCAATACCACGACAGTACCAACAATTTCTTTATCGTGATTACGCAGATTGCTGATACTGCGCTCCATAATCCGAGGCGAAGCAGTTAATAGCTTGATTTTCTCGACCTGCGGTGCTGATTCTTCGAGACGAATGCAGGTAAAAACCGCCTGATTCAACTGCTCCCCAGCCTTTAACAGACTCGCAAGGCTCTGACCTATGGCATAGCAACTAGCAACATCGAGAAGCAACTCAGCCCGCGGATTCATATAAATCACGTTGGCATCGACATCGGTCAAAATCACCGCTTCAGCAATGGATTCTAAGGTGATTTTCGCGCGTTCTTTTTGCTGATAAATTCTTGCCAGCAAGCTATTAACACGGCTGGCGAGCACTTCTAATTCTTCATTACCCTCGCTTGTAACGGGTTGATAGACACTAGACATAGGATCGACCAGCGCCAATTGATGCATCAGATTTTTAAAGGGTTTGAGTAAGCCCGAACGCAGCCAAATATAACCAAGACCAACAATAAACACACCAAAGAGAATAAATCCGAGCGATACCCAATCGAGTTGAAATTTAACCTCCCTAAAGGGACCATCGGAAAACAGTACTTGCAGGTAGACAGGCTTATCTTTTAACAGACTTGGAATGTTAATCGCGTCACTGTGCACACCATCAACTGTTGGCGTAACTTCGCGAGAATGGCTCATGCTCACCTTAGTCACCAATAAGGCCTGAGCATATTCCAGTAAGTCTTTATCAGTCAGTTGGCGTACAAGCAGCACAGATTCATTGGGCGCAGAAGCCACGGAAGTAACGACATAAGCATACTTGCCCATCAAATAAGCGCCAGCAACACTGGGCTTATCGGCACTGACAATAGCATTGGCGATTTCTCGTAACTTATCATTCTCAAAGGGACGTTCATTGGGGAAAAAAGGGTGCAATTCACCCTGCCGTAGAATATACCAACTCAGATTGGCTGACATTGAGCTATCGCGCCACGAGGATTCAAGCTTTTTAAGTTGGTCTTCATCTAATTGAGACAAAGGTAAGGCATAGATATTAGTGAGAAAGGTTAAGCGATCGACATCAATTTGAAACTGCTGCTGGATATTGGCAAGCTCACGGTTAGCACTATCTTGACGTAATAGCTCGACGCGATGGTCGTACCAATAACCAAGACAATAGGAGACAATTACCACCGCAGGGAGACAAAAGCCCGCAATAAATACCATTATTTTCTTGCCAATGTGCATCTCTTACCACGGCTTGTTATGACTAAATTGATTGACGGCCTTGCATAATCCTTCACTGCGCCATGCAACATATCTCATTTGCGAATAGTATTAAACATCACTTCGCTTTAGTCGTTGCTAAAGTAGACATTTTCATGCAATTAAATCAATTTTATACCTTTGATTTAAATTAAAATTTATAAATTAAACGATTATAAGTTTTACTTTTTTATCAAGATAATTCACACATAATCAGTATGTGAATATAGGGAATTCAAGTCGTTGTTTAAAAGTAAGACTCATTAAGCTCGCAGACGATAGAAACCACCGCATACGCTAATCCATAAAGATACCTTCGCCAGAAGCTCCAACGCTATCAAATTCAAATGTCGGATATAAAACAGGCCCGCAAGCGGGCCTGTTTCGCAAACCAAAAATTATTTATGGTATTGCTTTGATTGCGCATGAACCGCCTTGATAAAGGCGCCAGCATGTTCTGGATCGACATGCTGGTGAATACCATGGCCTAGGTTAAATACATGGCCAGTACCTTCACCATAACCCGCTAAAATATGACCAACTTCCTCTTCGATACGTGGAATTGGCGCATACAACATAGATGGGTCCATGTTGCCTTGCAATGCAACTTTATGGCCTACACGACGACGGGCATCGGCAATGTCTACCGTCCAATCCAAACCTAGCGCATCACAGCCAGTTTCTGCCATCGCTTCTAACCACAAACCACCGCCTTTAGTGAACAGAGTCACTGGCACTTTACGGCCATCGGCAAAACGCGTCAGACCATCAATAATCTTCTGCATATAACGCAAAGAAAACTCACGGTAAGCAGAATGCGATAACGCACCGCCCCATGAGTCAAAAATCATCAAAGATTGTGCGCCATTCGCGACTTGAGCATTCAGGTATAAGATCACTGAATCGGCTAATTTATCTAACAGCATGTGTAATGCCATTGGCTCAGCGTAAGCCATCTTCTTAATTTTTTCGAAGGTTTTGCTCGAACCACCTTCAACCATATAAGTAGCTAAGGTCCAAGGTGAACCAGAAAAGCCAATTAACGGCACTGCGCCATTCAGTTCACGGCGAATAGTGCTAACGGCTTTCATCACATAACCCAGCTCATCTTCTGGATCTGGAATTGATAGCTTTTTGATCGCATCGATAGTGTCTGTTGGGCGCTCGAAACGTGGGCCTTCACCCGCCTCAAAATACAAACCTAAACCCATAGCATCGGGCACTGTTAGGATATCGGAAAACAAAATCGCCGCATCGAGATCATAACGACGTAAAGGTTGCAGCGTGACTTCACAGGCAAGCTCATGATTTTTACACAAAGACATGAAGTCACCCGCTTGAGCGCGAGTGGCTTTATATTCAGGAAGATAACGGCCAGCTTGACGCATCATCCACACAGGGGTCACATCGACAGGCTCTTTTAGTAGGGCGCGTAAATAACGATCATTCTTTAATTCTGCCATTGGGCTTGGTTCCTAGTCTTATTGAGATCCGCTGGGTCGGTAGTTTAGCATTTACGCGAATAATGTAACCTTTATGTGCAAATTTATGTGAGCTATTCCCCATCATTGGCGTCGATTTGACCGCATAAACCGGAAAATGTTATCCAGCTAACATACTGCTCATTTATTCGTAACGAAGTCACACTCAGACAGAAAAAAGTTGCGCCGGTTCCCCGCCTTTGGTATAAAAAGTCTGCGCTAGCAAGAACAATCAAGAAGCTCGTCGCATCGAGCCTGCTATAAACTTTACTCGCCCAACGATAGGTTTCTATCGTTGGGCTTTTTATTTGCATTTTTCGATACGAAACAGCTGGTTTGTCCATTTCGTCATTCTCGCAAATTCGCATGAAAAGAGTTGATCGATTAGCAACTTGTCCCTACATTAGAGTTATGTGCTGGCACTTAAATGGAATGCATCATGCTGAGAGAACTCGAAAAAGCAGAACAGAAGTGGGGCGGTTCAAATAAGCTTATTGATCAATGGCTAAAAAACCGTCGAAAACTGTTAGTGCATTACTGCCAAATTGCTGGGCTTCCTCCTTACGGTAAATCAGAAAAATCGCTTCCCTCGTTCGAACATGTTAAATCTTTCTGTGACTTATTAGTTGACTATGTGTCCGAAGGACATTTCGAGGTCTATGATAAAGTCGTTAATGCCTGCAGTGAATATGGCGAATCAAGCAAAACGCTCGCGCAACAAGTATTGCCCAAAATCACGCCAACCACGAATGCAGCATTAGATTTCAACGATAAATATGCGGAAACACAAGACGATTTCGTATTATATCAACTCGATAAAGACCTATCTGAGCTCGCCCATAACATGGAAACACGCTTCGAACTCGAAGATGAACTACTTGAAGTTCTCCATCGCAAACATTCTGAGCACAACCAGTAGCCCCCCTTCCTAAGCGCACCTTGCTGCATCTGTGCGCTTATCTACCCTTTTTGAAAATGAAGTAGCATGGCTTTGGGCTACAACAGGAACACGTCCTAGTGCCATTAGACAGCAACCGTTTGAATCAAATTGAATCCGATAGAGCAGACGTAGTCATGGCCAAGGCAGCACACATTGGCAAATCGTTGTTTCAATAGGTGTGGCGGATATTGTTATGTAATGCTCGATAGCCTGAATGCATTGAGGAGCTACAGAGGATGACCAGTTGGGCTTTCGGGAATGGATAAATTTTGCTAATTAATAGAATAGGTTTAGCTTTAAAACAAAAAATTCATATTCTGGTAAGGATGTCATCTACATGATGGCCGAGTATGAGGATAACCATGTGCTTCGAGCCCGAAGCATGTGCGTCACTGACACGAATTATCAGCAACGCCATAACGAAAAAAGCCTCATCTTTCGATGAGGCTTATCTCTTAATGTTGGCGGAGCGGACGGGACTCGAACCCGCGACCCCCGGCGTGACAGGCCGGTATTCTAACCAACTGAACTACCGCTCCTTTAGCTTAACGTCTACACGTTAACCTAAATTAGGCGCTTGGCGATGACCTACTCTCACATGGGGAGACCCCACACTACCATCGGCGCGTTTGCGTTTCACTTCTGAGTTCGGGATGGGATCAGGTGGTTCCACAAGGCTATTGTCACCAAGCAAATTCTGTTTATTACCGTGTCCATCTCTGGCTCACGTTAATAATAATTCGGAAAGCTGATTTTCTTTGTTTGAGTTCAAACTTTATCAAGTATCTGTATTCTGTCTAAGGCTTCTTTGTAAAACCCATCTGGGTTGTATGGTTAAGCCTCTCGAGTCATTAGTACATGTTAGCTCAACGCCTCACAACGCTTACACACCATGCCTATCAACGTCCTAGTCTCGAACGGCTCTTTAGAGGAATTAAATTCCTAGGGATGACTCATCTTAGGGCTCGCTTCCCGCTTAGATGCTTTCAGCGGTTATCGATTCCGAACGTAGCTACCGGGCAATGCCATTGGCATGACAACCCGAACACCAGCGGTTCGTCCACTCCGGTCCTCTCGTACTAGGAGCAGCTCCCTTCAATCATCCAACGCCCACGGCAGATAGGGACCGAACTGTCTCACGACGTTCTGAACCCAGCTCGCGTACCACTTTAAATGGCGAACAGCCATACCCTTGGGACCGACTTCAGCCCCAGGATGTGATGAGCCGACATCGAGGTGCCAAACACCGCCGTCGATATGAACTCTTGGGCGGTATCAGCCTGTTATCCCCGGAGTACCTTTTATCCGTTGAGCGATGGCCCTTCCATTCAGAACCACCGGATCACTATGACCTACTTTCGTACCTGCTCGACGTGTATGTCTCGCAGTTAAGCTGGCTTATGCCATTGCACTAACCGTACGATGTCCGACCGTACTTAGCCAACCTTCGTGCTCCTCCGTTACTCTTTGGGAGGAGACCGCCCCAGTCAAACTACCCACCAGGCACTGTCCCTAATCCCGATAAGGGACCTAGGTTAGAACATCAAAACTACAAGGGTGGTATTTCAAGGACGACTCCATCATGACTAGCGTCACAACTTCAAAGTCTCCCACCTATCCTACACATGTAGGTTCAATGTTCAGTGCCAAGCTATAGTAAAGGTTCACGGGGTCTTTCCGTCTAGCCGCGGGTATACGGCATCTTCACCGCAATTTCAACTTCACTGAGTCTCGGCTGGAGACAGCGTGGCCATCATTACGCCATTCGTGCAGGTCGGAACTTACCCGACAAGGAATTTCGCTACCTTAGGACCGTTATAGTTACGGCCGCCGTTTACCGGGGCTTCGATCATGAGCTTCTCTTGCGATAACCCAATCAATTAACCTTCCGGCACCGGGCAGGCGTCACACCGTATACTTCCTCTTGCGAGTTTGCACAGTGCTGTGTTTTTGATAAACAGTTGCAGCCACCTGGTATCTGCGACTCCCGTCAGCTTAGAGAGCAAGTCTCATCACCAACAGGAGCGTACCTTCTCCCGAAGTTACGGTACCATTTTGCCTAGTTCCTTCAGCCGAGTTCTCTCAAGCGCCTTGGTATTCTCTACCCGACCACCTGTGTCGGTTTGGGGTACGATTCCCACTAACCTGAAGCTTAGAAGATTTTCCTGGAAGCATGGCATCAACTACTTCAGTCCCTTAGGACCTCGTCATCAGCTCTCAGTGTGTACATTAAAGTACGTGTCCCCGGATTTGCCTAAGAACACCACCTACCACCTTAAACGCGGACTACCAACGCCGCGCTAGCCTAGCCTTCTCCGTCTCTCCATCGCAGTTAGCGGAAGTACAGAAATATTAATCTGTTTCCCATCGATTACGCCTTTCGGCCTCACCTTAGGGGTCGACTCACCCTGCCCCGATTAACGTTGGACAGGAACCCTTGGTCTTTCGGCGAGGGGGTTTTTCACCCCCTTTATCGTTACTCATGTCAGCATTCGCACTTCTGATACCTCCAGCGTGGGTTACCCCTTCACCTTCAACGGCTTACAGAACGCTCCTCTACCGCGCACAGTAAACTGTGCACCCGTAGCTTCGGTGACTAGCTTAGCCCCGTTACATCTTCCGCGCAGGCCGACTCGACTAGTGAGCTATTACGCTTTCTTTAAATGATGGCTGCTTCTAAGCCAACATCCTAGCTGTCTAAGCCTTCCCACATCGTTTCCCACTTAGCTAGTACTTTGGGACCTTAGCTGACGGTCTGGGTTGTTTCCCTTTTGACGACGGACGTTAGCACCCGCCGTCTGTCTCCCGAGTAGTACTCATTGGTATTCGGAGTTTGCAAAGGGTTGGTAAGTCGGGATGACCCCCTAGCCTTAACAGTGCTCTACCCCCAATGGTATTCGCTCGAGGCGCTACCTAAATAGCTTTCGAGGAGAACCAGATATCTCCCGGTTTGATTGGCCTTTCACCCCCAGCCACAAGTCATCCGCTAATTTTTCAACATTAGTCGGTTCGGTCCTCCAGTTGATGTTACTCAACCTTCAACCTGCCCATGGCTAGATCACCGGGTTTCGGGTCTACACCTTGCAACTAAACGCGCAGTTAACACTCGGTTTCCCTACGGCTCCGCTATTCGCTTAACCTCGCTACAAAATGTAAGTCGCTGACCCATTATACAAAAGGTACGCAGTCACGGTCTCAAGAACCGCTCCCACTGCTTGTACGTATACGGTTTCAGGTTCTATTTCACTCCCCTCACAGGGGTTCTTTTCGCCTTTCCCTCACGGTACTGGTTCACTATCGGTCAGTCAGGAGTATTTAGCCTTGGAGGATGGTCCCCCCATATTCAAACAGGATGTCACGTGTCCCGCCTTACTCGTTTTCATCAATGGTTAGTTTTCATGTACGGGGCTATCACCCTGTGCCGCTGCGCTTTCCAACGCATTCCACTAACACCCCACTGACTTAAGGGCTAATCCCCGTTCGCTCGCCGCTACTAGGGGAATCTCGGTTGATTTCTTTTCCTAAGGGTACTTAGATGTTTCAGTTCCCCTCGTTCGCCTCGCAACACTATGTATTCATGTTGCGATAACAGCTTATGCTGCTGGGTTCCCCCATTCGGACATCGTTAGCTCAAATGCTTGTTACTAGCTCGCCAACGCTTTTCGCAAGTTACTACGTCCTTCATCGCCTCTGACTGCCAAGGCATCCACCGTATACGCTTAGTCGCTTAACCATACAACCCAAATGAGTTTCACTCACCTGAGTCGCATTGCGACCAGCTTGGTTTTACTTGTCTCACTTCTGACCAAAGAAGTGGACGCGCCTTAGACGTAAACTATTCAGCAAAGAATAATTTACTATTGAATATTCAAGACACTTAATAAAGTGTTTGAGAACTCATGTTCAATGCTTTCGCATTAAACGTTTTGTAATTAATCACATGACAGACTCATGTAATTAAATACTATCAGCTTTCCAAATTGTTAAAGAACAACATCTACCTGCAAGAGGGATGTTTCGCTCTGACTTCTCCTGAGAGAAGCTAAACAAGCAATCTGTGTGAACACTCAACAAACATTAAGTTAGTCGTATAGGTAAGGAGGTGATCCAGCCCCAGGTTCCCCTAGGGCTACCTTGTTACGACTTCACCCCAGTCATGAACCACAAAGTGGTGAGCGCCCCCCGAAGGTTAAGCTACCCACTTCTTTTGCAGCCCACTCCCATGGTGTGACGGGCGGTGTGTACAAGGCCCGGGAACGTATTCACCGTGGCATTCTGATCCACGATTACTAGCGATTCCGACTTCATGGAGTCGAGTTGCAGACTCCAATCCGGACTACGACGAGCTTTGTGAGATTAGCTCCACCTCGCGGCTTTGCAACCCTCTGTACTCGCCATTGTAGCACGTGTGTAGCCCTACTCGTAAGGGCCATGATGACTTGACGTCGTCCCCACCTTCCTCCGGTTTATCACCGGCAGTCTCCCTAGAGTTCCCACCATTACGTGCTGGCAAATAAGGATAGGGGTTGCGCTCGTTGCGGGACTTAACCCAACATTTCACAACACGAGCTGACGACAGCCATGCAGCACCTGTCTCACGGTTCCCGAAGGCACTAAGCTATCTCTAGCGAATTCCGTGGATGTCAAGAGTAGGTAAGGTTCTTCGCGTTGCATCGAATTAAACCACATGCTCCACCGCTTGTGCGGGCCCCCGTCAATTCATTTGAGTTTTAACCTTGCGGCCGTACTCCCCAGGCGGTCTACTTAATGCGTTAGCTTGAGAGCCCAGTGTTCAAGACACCAAACTCCGAGTAGACATCGTTTACGGCGTGGACTACCAGGGTATCTAATCCTGTTTGCTCCCCACGCTTTCGTGCATGAGCGTCAGTCTTTGTCCAGGGGGCCGCCTTCGCCACCGGTATTCCTCCAGATCTCTACGCATTTCACCGCTACACCTGGAATTCTACCCCCCTCTACAAGACTCTAGTTCGCCAGTTCGAAATGCTATTCCTAGGTTGAGCCCAGGGCTTTCACATCTCGCTTAACAAACCGCCTGCGCACGCTTTACGCCCAGTAATTCCGATTAACGCTCGGACCCTCCGTATTACCGCGGCTGCTGGCACGGAGTTAGCCGGTCCTTCTTCTGTAGGTAACGTCACAGATATAACGTATTAAGTTACACCCTTTCCTCCCTACTGAAAGTGCTTTACAACCCGAAGGCCTTCTTCACACACGCGGCATGGCTGCATCAGGGTTTCCCCCATTGTGCAATATTCCCCACTGCTGCCTCCCGTAGGAGTCTGGGCCGTGTCTCAGTCCCAGTGTGGCTGATCATCCTCTCAGAACAGCTAGGGATCGTCGCCTTGGTGAGCCATTACCTCACCAACTAGCTAATCCCACCTAGGTTCATCCAATCGCGGAAGGCCCGAAGGTCCCCTCCTTTCCCCCGTAGGGCGTATGCGGTATTAGCAGTCGTTTCCAACTGTTATCCCCCTCGACTGGGCAGATCCCTAGGCATTACTCACCCGTCCGCCGCTCGCCGCCTCAGGAGTAAACTCCCTTGCGCTGCCGCTCGACTTGCATGTGTTAGGCCTGCCGCCAGCGTTCAATCTGAGCCATGATCAAACTCTTCAATTAAAGTTTTGTTGCTTCCGTCTTGCGACTTCAGCGGCTCAATGAATTCTGATTTTTTTGTTTCTCGCTAAAAGAAACAAACTGTACATATTACTATGAACACTCATTGTTACATTGATTTAAATTTTTGACTGCCAACCCGAAGGTTAAGCAGTTTCGATTAACTCAACACCTGTGAGTGTCCACACAGATTTCTTGTTTTATCTTGTTAAAGAGCAACTCAATATTCGTAAGAGAACTTGAGTACCACACTGAGCGTTGAACGCTTCCAGTTGGCTAGGGCTGCGTATTCTACGCATTTCCCGTTTCGCGTCAAGGAGTATTTTTCAACTTCTTGCTGCGCTTGAATTAAGTGCTTAAAAGCGACTCAATTTAACCTAACTCGTCAGCCTGCTTTCGCTGTCTGCCGTGTCAGTGGATGCGCATTATAGGCAGCAGAAGATTTTGTGCAACCCCTATTTTAAGGAAATTTGCAGTTAATTCTAATTATCTAATCTAGCCACAAGATACCCACCACTTACCCCCAAAGTTATCCACAACTCAGCCAAGACTGCGCCTTTATTTCGCATTATGTATAGCCAAAAGCCATTAGATGATTTGTTGGTAGTTATAAAAATAGAAGACTTTCTCTTTTAAAATGAAGATTAAATGGGGCTAAGCGCGAGATTGACCGACGGAACGGCTTAAATGGATTTGTTTTAATGGCGACAACACGTGACCATTAGTAAGTAGCGAGTTTGTGATGTAAGGCCTAAAGCATGACTATGATAGGGTTCATTGGTGCATATAGATGTAGAAATAAAACAAACCCACAAAAAAGCCAGCTTACGCTGGCTTTTTACATCAAGTTACCTTAACGGCAATCGATTACACAGCTGTCTGGAAGATCACTTCCGATGCTTTTTTTGTGTAAGACTCGATTTGGTCGAAGTTCAAATAACGGTAAGTGTCAGCCGCAGTTGCGTCTAACTCTTTTGCGTATTCTTGATATTCTTCAGGTGACGGCAGACGACCTAACAGTGCAGCAACCGCAGCCAGTTCAGCAGAGGCTAAGTAAACGTTAGCACCTGTACCTAAACGGTTAGGGAAGTTACGGGTAGAAGTCGATACCACAGTTGAACCTTCTGCTACACGTGCTTGGTTACCCATACACAGTGAACACCCTGGGATCTCGATGCGCGCGCCTACACGACCAAAAATCGCGTAGTAGCCTTCTTCAGTCAGTTGATCTCTATCCATTTTAGTCGGTGGTGCAATCCACAGACGTGTTGGCAGAGTTTTAGCAAACTTGTCTAGCATCTTACCGGTTGCGCGGAAGTGACCGATGTTGGTCATACAAGAACCTACGAACACTTCATCAATCTTAGTTTGCGCAACAGATGACAGTAAAACGGCATCATCAGGGTCATTTGGTGCACACAGGATTGGCTCTTTGATGTCATTTAGGTCGATTTCGATTACTGCAGCGTACTCAGCATCTTTATCGGCGCTCATCAGCTCAGGATTGGCTAACCACTCTTGCATGCCTTTGATACGACGTTCAATCGTACGACGATCGCCATAACCTTCAGCGATCATCCACTTGAGCATGATGATGTTGGAGTTCAGGTATTCAATGATAGGTTCTTTGTCTAACTTGATGGTACAACCGGCAGCAGAGCGCTCAGCTGAAGCATCAGACAGTTCGAAAGCTTGTTCAACTTTCAAGGTTTCAAGACCTTCGATTTCCAGTACGCGACCAGAGAAGATGTTTACTTTACCTTTCTTCTCAACGGTCAGCATGCCCAGTTCAATGGCTTTTAATGGGATAGCATGAACCAGATCACGCAGTGTGATACCCGGTTGCATTTTGCCCTTGAAGCGCACTAATACTGATTCAGGCATGTCGAGTGGCATAACGCCAGTCGCAGCAGCAAACGCTACTAAGCCTGAACCCGCTGGGAATGAAATACCAATTGGGAAACGCGTATGTGAGTCACCACCCGTACCAACGGTATCTGGTAGCAGCATACGGTTTAACCACGAGTGGATAACACCGTCACCTGGACGCAGTGATACACCGCCGCGGTTCATGATGAAATCAGGCAGAGTATGATGTGTGTTCACATCAACTGGCTTTGGATAAGCCGCAGTGTGGCAGAATGACTGCATAGTCAAATCAGCACTAAAACCTAAACAAGCTAAATCTTTCAGCTCATCACGGGTCATAGGACCAGTGGTATCTTGTGAACCGACAGACGTCATCTTAGGTTCGCAGTATTGACCAGGACGCACACCCGCTACGCCACAAGCTTTACCGACCATCTTCTGTGCAAGTGTATAACCTTTGCCAGTATCAGCGACATCTTGAGAACGTACAAAGACGTCAGATAACCCTAAGCCTAATACGTCACGGGCTTTGTCCGTTAAACCACGACCGATGATCAATGGAATACGACCACCAGCACGAACTTCGTCTAACAAGACTTCAGTTTTTAAGCTGAATTCTGAAATCACTTCGTCGCTATCGTGACGCTTAACCACACCGGCGTATGGGTAGATGTCAATCACATCGCCCATTTCCATCTTGTTTACGTCAAGCTCGATTGGCAGTGCGCCCGCATCTTCCATAGTGTTGAAGAAAATCGGTGCAATTTTACCGCCAAGGCAGAAACCGCCAGCGCGCTTGTTAGGTACGAATGGAATATCATCACCCATAAACCACAGTACTGAGTTAGTCGCAGATTTACGTGATGAACCCGTACCCACAACGTCACCCACATATACTAATGGATGACCTTGTGCTTTTAATGCTTCGATTTTTTTCACTGGGCCAACGGCGCCAGCAACATCAGGCTCGATACCATCACGGGCGTTTTTCAGCATAGCTAACGCGTGCAATGGGATATCAGGACGTGACCATGCATCTGGTGCAGGTGACAAGTCATCGGTGTTGGTTTCACCAGAAACTTTAAATACTGTCAGAGTGACTTTGTCGGCCAGTTTTGGACGGCTTAAATACCAATCTGCATTCGCCCACGCTTCAACCACTTGCTTCGCAAACTCATTGCCCGCTTCCATCTTCTCAACCACATCGTGGAAAGAATCAAACATCAGCAGAGTGTGAGATAACGCTTTAACGGCTAAAGGTGCTAACGCTGGATTATCCAGCTGCGCGATCAGAGGTTCGATGTTGTAGCCGCCTTGCATTGTGCCTAATAACTCAGTAGCACGCTCAGCAGACAGAATCGGTGATTTCTCAGTGCCTTTGGCAACCGCATCTAAAAAAGCAGCCTTAACGTAAGCGGCTTCATCAACACCTGGGGGAATTCGATTTTCAAGCAGGTCGAGAACGAAAGCCTCTTCACCTGCGGGTGGGTTTTGAACTAACTTAACCAGTTCAGCCACTTGATGTGCATCTAATGGCTTAGGGACTACGCCCTCTGCAGCACGTTCTGCGACGTGTTTACGATATGCTTCTAGCACGGCAACATTCCTCTTTGTTTGGCGCTCTAACAACGAAACTGCACGTCTTCTTAATTGAAGCTGACAGTCCGACATGATCGACCCGTATTTCCGGCCTGCAGTATACTACAGCTTTGCAAAAGTATGAATCAGGTCACACTCGGCAAAAAGCGAAATAAGGACTAAATCCGGCGGCGAATGCCAACTTACGGGAAGATTAAAACAAGTGAAATTAGACAATAGTTTGAAAACAGACAAAAAACCATACACTACAAATAGTTAACAATGTTTCATTAATTTTAAATCGAACAAGCAATTTTCCGCGCCCCAGAGCAAATAGGTATAAATTTTTCTCATCTTGCGGCATTTTGGCTTTTAAGATGCAGTGCGAGAACTTACACTCAGGCTTAATTTACTGCATATCTCAGTTATTTCCTTAGTCCATCGGAGTACCAATGACATCCCTTAGCATTCAAGCCGTTATTTTTGATATGGATGGCGTTTTAATCGATTCAGAACCCCTATGGCAGCGAGTCGAGTATGAAGTGTTATCCGCACTCGGCGTGCCAGTGACGATAGAAACTATTCAACAAACCACGGGCTTACGCATCGATCAATGCGTCGATTATTGGTACCACAAGGCACCTTGGCCACACTATGATAATGCCAAGGTCAGCCAAACGATTGTTGATAAAGTTGCAAATGAAATTCTGGTTAGCGGCGAAGCTATGCTGGGCGTCCACGAAGCGATTGATCACTGCCAAGCGCTTGGCCTTAAAATCGGCTTAGCGACCTCGTCGTTCTACACTATTATTGAGGCAGTTCTTTCTAAGCTAGGACTCAGTGATAAATTTATGGCAGTACAATCGGCCGAGGGACTCACCTATGGCAAACCCCACCCAGAAGTTTATTTGAATTGCGCTAAGGCGTTAGATGTTGATCCCCGTTGTTGTCTTGCCATCGAAGATTCCTTTAACGGCTTAATTGCCGCCAGAGCAGCCAACATGCAAACGGTCGCGATCCCTGCGCCAGAACAAAGAGGCGATGCTAAATGGATTATCGCCCATCATCAGGCCGAGAGTTTGTTGGCATTAGCAACAATTTTGGCGAAATAACGTCACAACACACCGAGTTTCTGCAGGGCGGATAAGCTTAGTCTTTGCCCTACGGATAAATGCCAGAATGGTGTATGCACCAGAAGGAATGCAATGTGAAGTACCTATCCTTAATACTGCCCATGGGTTTAATACTCATGTCCACCTGTTTACCCGCTAGTGCAGGTGAGACCATGCACTGTAAACAACAAGTGATCAATACGGGCGATACTTTAACGACTGTGCAGGATAAATGCGGCTCGCCCAGTGATATTCGAGAATACAGTTTGCCCGCGACTTATCTCAACGCTAACGGAGACAGGGTGATCGATCCCAGCAAGTTGCCGACTGAGTATCAAGAATGGACCTATGACTTTGGACCAACACGCTTAATGCGCCGCCTGTATGCCACTGATAATAAAGTCACAAAAATTGAATCCTTAGGTTACGGACATTAATCGGCAGCATCCTAGATTATGGTCATCAATAAAAAAGCCAGACATTGTCTGGCTTTTCTTATTTCAATCTACTGAATGTATTACCAAATTTTCACACGCTCATCTGGTGTTAAATACATTTTATCGCCTTCTTTCATCTCGAAGGCCTTATAGAAGGCTTCCACGTTACGTGGCGTACCCATGGCACGATAATGGCTCGGTGAATGCGGATCTGTCAGCAAACGACGACTCAGTTCTTCATCACGGTAATTACGGCGCCATACTTGCGACCAACCCACAAAGAAGCGTTGCTCGCCCGTTAAACCATCGAGCACAGGTGCAGGTTTGCCGTTAAGGCTCATCAAATACGAACGTGCCGCTACGGTTAAACCACCTAAGTCGCCGATGTTCTCCCCTAAGGTCAAATCACCGTTAACAAACTTGCCGGGCATTGCCTCATAACCTGAGTATTGGGCAGACAACTGCTTACCGCGTTTTTGGAACTCTTCTCTGTCTTTATCTGACCACCAATCACGCAGGTTGCCATCACCATCGTATTTAGCGCCTTGGTCATCAAAACCATGACTAATTTCATGGCCGATTACGGCACCTATACCACCGTAGTTAACGGCATCATCGGCATCCATATTAAAGAATGGCGGTTGCAGAATCGCAGCAGGGAACACAATTTCGTTTTTAACTGGACTGTAATAAGCATTCACCGTTTGTGGTGTCATGCCCCATTCGGTCCGATCAATTGGCTTGCCTAGCTTGTTGATCATGTCTTGATATTCAAACTGAGCGTAACGCATGTAGTTACCCACTAACTCGTCAGCCTTAATATCTAAACCTGAGTAATCTTTCCATTTATCTGGATAGCCAATTTTGTAGGTAAATTTAGCCAGTTTTTCTTGGGCGGCGACTTTGGTTTCTGGCGTCATCCACTCAAGTTCATTAATGCTGACTTCAAAACCTTTGATCAAGTTTTTGATCATGGTTTCCATGCGCGCTTTAGCTTCTGGCTTGAAGTATTGCTTAACGTACTCTTCACCCACTAACTCACCAATCACTTGGTCGGCGCCATCAACCGCTTTTTTCCAGCGTGGCTGCTGCTCTTCGATACCCATTAAGGTTTTGCTCTTAAAGGCGAAGTTCAAATCAACAAAGTTTTTACTCAGTAACTCGGCGTAGCTATCCACTAAGTGGAACGCCAGATAATCCTGCCAAGCCGATACTGGGAATGTCTCGAAACTGGCGCCGAGTTTTTCAAAATAAGAGAGCTGACGCACGATCACTTCAGTCACTTTATCGCCTAAGCCAGCACTCGCAGCAAAGGCATTAAAATCGAATTGACCGGTTAACTTTTGCAGTTCAGCACGATCTAACTTGTTGTATGCCTTGTTGGCATCACGGGATTCGACTCGGCTCCACTGACTTTTGGCGATCATCATTTCGATGTCGGCGACGTTTTTAGCCGCACGTTTAGCGTCCTTGTAACCCGCTTCAGTCAGTATCTCTGTCACATACTTCGCCATGGCTTGACGATTAGCGGCAAATTTAGGGTCATCTTTAAGGTAATAATCTCGATCCGGTAGCGTGAGGCCTGACTGGCTTAAATACACCGCATACTGAGTTGAGTTTTTAGCGTCATTATTGACGTAAAAACCAAAAGGAATACCAGAACCCGTCGTCAGTAATTGACCCATCACAGCGGGTAAGTCAGCGTGCGTTTTTGCGGCAGCGATATCGGCCAGCAATGGCTTAAGCGGAGTAACACCTAATGTTTCAAGCAAATCGGTATTCATAAAGCTAGCATTGAAATCACCGATTTTCTGCTCATTCGAGCCTGCAGCAGGATTCTTTTTAGCGGCCGCTTCGTCGATAATTTTCTTCAATGCATCTTGGCTTTGGTCGTACAACACAGAAAACGCGCCATAGTTAGATTTGTCAGCAGGAATAGGCGTATTTGCCAACCATTTTCCGTTAACGCTGTAATAGAAATCATCTTGATGGCGAACTGAGGCATCAAAGTTTTGCAATTCAATGCCAGACACCGCGACGGCTTCAGTTTTAGGCTCAGTACTACAAGCCGCTAAACCTAAACTCAAGGCGATACTCAGTGCCAGTGTGCTTATCTTCTTCATTGTTTTCCCCAGCTTCCGTTGAGAGTTATTATTTTTCCCGCAAAACCTTAGCATCTTGGCACGCCTCACAGTAGTAAGATTTTGTAAAAGGATATGACACTTTAGCGACACTCTTAGCTATTTCGGCAAGCTAACTTCCATAAGGATGACGCTTATAGTTTTTCCATCGACCAAAAAGTAAGGGCACAACCTCAGTCATGCCCTTAAGTTCTTTACACAAATATCAAACTAGAAGTTTTTACCCACAAATAAATAGAAAGACTTATCGCCAAGATCTGTGATCCCAAAACCAAGTGCCGCAGGTCCCATGGAAGTATCTGTACCGATATAAAGACTCGATGCATAAATCAGATCGGTCAGGGTAACGTCAGTGCGCTCGTCCCAGACATTCCCCGCCTCTAAGCTCCAACCTAGGTATAGAGGATAATCTGTCATACCTAGTGCATCACGCCCGAGATCATATTGATAAATAAAGGCCCCAAACACTTTATGTGCGCCCATAATGGAGTCTTTATGGTAACCAGACAGGTTTAAGAATCCTCCCAGCTCAGATAAATGCAGCGTATTGACCCCATCATTATTGTTAGTAGCAATTGATGCCTTACCAACAAAAGCGTGGTTACCGACACTCAAGGCACCTTTCCAGTCGGCCTCTATTTGCACACTAAATTGGTTTTGATTATCGTCGATACTGTCATTGAAATCTTCATTGCGCACGTAAACGTTTAAGGTTACGCGATTACCTGATGTTGGAAAGCTAATGCTATCTAAGCTATCGTAACCGAACCTAAAGTAAGCACCATAGGAACTAAAATCTAAGTCCTGCGTTAGCCAAACATCATTGACTATCGACCCCTTCTCTGCGACTAAGCCTAACTCAATCATCCCTTGTAAGGTGTAGTTATAACCTATGCCTAATTCAATAGTGTGGGTTTTCTTGTCGAAGGTTAAGATACGACTGTTATTATCGTATAAGTCCCAATCACGGGTATCGTATTGATAGCGGGCACGGCTAAAGAACTGTTGGTCCCTGTCTAAAGGCTGATAGAACTCAGTTGCAAACAACTTTTCAATGCCGAGTTTGACCTCATTGCGCCACTCGCCACCATTAAAGGTCAAATCAGTCATGGTATAAGCCATGTCAAAACTGATGGCAGATTCTGAATTAAAATCATCCTCCCAATTAAAGCCCAGTTGGAAATAATTCGGCCCCCAAGACTTAGCCTTAGTGGTGACTGTGAGTATACGGCCATCCTCACCTTCTACAAATTCAGCATCGACACGTTCAAATTTATTGAGGGAGTAAATACGCTTTAACGCCTCATTAAGCTCGTCTTTAGATACAGCTTGCCCAGGTTTAATATTCAAGGTTTCCGTCAAGAGATTCAAACTCACCTTAGATTGGTTTTCAAATACGATTTCATTAATGGGATGACGTACATCCGCCATTAATAATTTACCTTTGGCTTTTTTAGCCTCGACGTAGGCGGCATATTCCTCAGGGCTCACGCTCATACTGCTCAACTTATAAAGCTGACCATTAGCGGCTTCTTTTCCAAGGGTTAATGCCAGCGGCATAATAGTGAAATCAGTGGTGCTGAGGGCGTCAATCGCGGGTCGGATCAATACATCTTTATCTGTCAGCAATTGTTTTTGTTTTTCAGTGCTGGCATTGGTCAAAAAATTAGAGAGCTGATCGAGCACTGCGATAGTACTGTCTAACTTATCTTTTTTGACCAGAGGCGAGCCAATATCGACGGCGATAATAATATCGGCTCCCATGGCCTTAACCACATCGACGGGCATGTTATTAGCAATACCACCATCGACCAATAACTTGCCTTCAATTTGTGCGGGCTGAAGTGCACCAGGTACAGTTGCAGACGCTTGCATAGCTTTAACCATACTGCCATGACTAATCACCACAGGTAAGCTAGTTTCTAAGTCGGTTGCAACCGCTCGGTAGGGAATGGCTAAATCATCAAAATGACCAAATTGCTGCACCAGATCTGTCGACTGACGTAAAAGTTGTGACATAGTCTGTCCACGTAGCAGACCACTTGGCGCCCTCACTTGGCCTTCGTTATAGCCAATGTTTAACGGAATATTGTAACGGTCGCGTAACTGTTTATCCCTGTAGCTCAAAATATTGCGCGGTATGGTGTCCGAGTAGCCACTGTCCCAGTTGACCCCCATCATGATAGCTTCAACTTCACTCGCACTGTAACCCAGTGAATACATGCCAGCGACATAGGCACCTATGCTGGTGCCCGCGATGTAATCAACGGGGATGTTATGTTCTTCTAATATTTTGAGCACGCCCACATGAGCGGCGCCTTTAGCACCACCACCACTGAGTACGACACCAATTTTAAGGCGCTCTGCAGCCAAAGACGGGGTAACACACAAACACAAAATAATAGAAGCGAGTAGTTGACGCATCATGTGAGGCTACTTTTTATGGGATAAAAATCCGAGTTATATTAACAAACTTATCGATTTAACCGTCAGTCATATTTTATCTGGACCGACTAGTGATAAGTTTGTGTACTCTTTATACAAACAGATGAAGTTTAATTGAATAAACCGCTAAACAAAATATCCATCACCACTGAAGACGATTCCCCATCAGCTGTACAAATATAGACTATGTTTCTAGCTTAATGATCAATAGAGACGATTTTGTTATCTGTCTCTAAATAGCGCTCAAAATCATCAACGCACATAGGTTTAGCAAAATAATACCCTTGAATAATATAACAGCCACGGCTAAATACTTGCTCTAACTGCTCAACCGTCTCAATCCCTTCAGCAACCACATTTAATTTAAGGTTACGGGCTAATTCAATAATACTGCTCACAATCGCCTGATCTGCGGTATTAGTGGCGATATCAATCAAAAAGGAGCGATCAATTTTTAGGGTATTGACTTCAAAATTACGCAAATAAGCCAGTGAAGAATACCCAGTACCAAAGTCATCGATGGCAACCTCGATCCCCAAAGATTTCAATCGTGTAAGATGGTCTTTAGCGACATGCAACTCCTTCATCAATACGCCTTCGGTGATTTCTAATCCTAAAGATGCTGTTGGCATTTGGGTTTCTTGTAAAATTCTTTGGATATCTTCAATAAAATCTGGCTGCCTAAAATGCACCGCCGAAATATTAACCGACAACTTAAAGCCCGAGCCATAGCGCTTAGTCCAATTGGCCCCCTGCACACAGGCTTGTCTTAATACCCAGCGGTCAATATCAACAATTAAACCGCAAGCCTCAGCAACTTTAATGAAAATATCGGGACGAATAAAGCCGTCTTGCGGATGTTTCCAGCGAATTAATGCCTCCATTCCTATGAGCTTATCGTTACGTAAAATATCAATTTGCGGCTGATAATAAAGCTCGAACTCTTGCCGTTCTATGGCTTTGCGTAAATCGGCCTCAAGCCGTAAATGATAGAGGGCTTGAGCATTACGCTCCGAGGAATAATATTGGAAATTGCCTCGCCCTTCTTCTTTGGCATGGTACATAGCAAGATCGGCATTCTTGATAAAAGCCTCTGGCTGCACCGCATCGTCGGGCCAAATGCTGATGCCTATGCTGGTCGAAATATAAAATTCCCGACCATATAACTTAAAAGGCGCGACAATTTGCTCCAACAGGCGCTCGGCGACATGGTTAATATCGTCAATGCTGTTTGCATTGCGGAGTAAAATCACAAATTCATCGCCACCAAAACGGCAGAGTAAATGCTCGCTGGAAATACAAGATTGCAGTCGGCTTGATGCTTCGACCAGCAGAGCATCGCCCATGCTATGACCATAGGAATCATTAACATGCTTAAATCTATCGAGATCTAAAAACAGTAGCGCCAGTTTCTCACCTGTTTGTTGTGCAGCTTGAATCGACTGTAATAGACGGCTAGAAAATAAGGAGCGATTTGGCAACCCAGTAAGCACATCGTAATTAGCCAAACGGCGTAAATCGGCTTCAGTACGTTTACGCTCCGTAATATCAGAAAATACCACCACATAGTGGGTTACTTTCCCGTTAATGCTTTGCATCACCGACACGTTTAGCCACACAGGACAAAGTTGCTGATTGGCGCGGATTAACTCCCGCTCTCCGGTCCAAGACTGACTATCACGGAGAAGTTGCTTAATCTCCGATGCTAATCCGTCATTCATCTGTACGAATTGTGCAAATGGTTGCCCGACTAAGTCGTCAGAATCTATACCAATAATTTGTTGCGCAGCGTAATTCGCAACGCGAATACCGCCTTCGACATCTAAAATCAACACACCTTCAGAGGTATTGCCAAACGCTTTCGCCAATAAATTAATTTCATCTTCTAGCTGGCGTTGCACAGTAATATCGCTATAAATACCCGCGACCCGTTCAATTTCATTTGAGTGCTTATTGCGAGCAACTGGCCGCCCTCTAACCCTCAGCCATCCCCAATTACCGTCCTTACGCTGATAGCGATATTCGGCCTCGAATCGGTCAATCTCACCCGCCATCATGTTGTCCCACTGAGCGAGAGCTTTCTCCCTATCCTGCGGATGCACAGGCAAATCATCTAAGCTCACCACAATCTCATTGGCATGCGTACCAAGCACCGAACCGCGATTATCAAGGTGAAATGCCTGAGTATTTTTATGCCACTCCCAGAGATCTGAGTCACTGCCGCGCAAAGACTGCCTTAACCTGTCCTCACTCTCCGTTAATGCCAGATTCATCTGCTTAAATGTATTGATCTGTCGTTGTCGATACCAAGCAAGACTTAAAGCAATAATTGAAAATAACAGCAGCAAAATACCTTTAAAACCTTGGGATAACCACCAATGCTGCTCAACATAAAAAGGATAAGAGAACGGCTTATCTGACCATATCCCATTAACTTGACTCAAAATATCTAACACATAGCCACCCGCAGCTAATCCTGCGAGGTTGATCTGAGATTCCCCCTGCAACAAGACATAATGGCTATCTTCATCCTGATAGCGTAATCGGTATTTAAATTGGATTGGCGAATCATCGAGGTAATCTAAGTTAGTGATTTGAAAACTCACCATATTCGCATCGGGTTTGATGGTCATCAGGTTACGCGGCAACAAGGATACTTCTGTCGTGTTGTTATAGTACACAGAGACAGATTCAAGCATCACATGGTCATCGGTTATACGATTGACCAGCCTATTGACATCGAGTCGCATCACACCTTCAGGTGTTCCTAAGTAAAAGCCTGTTTTTGGCGAATAAAAATAAGCGCCCTCGTTCATTTCATCGGAAATCAAACCATCGAGTTGATTAAACATGGCGATATTGCCAGTTTGAATATCCTGACGAATCAAAGAATCAGCACAACCCACAAGATTTGACTTAGGGGTCTTTTGAATAAAAAACACTGAACTACAATTTAATTGCCATTCGGAAGTCAGTGAAACTAACGATTCCGCCTGCTGATTATATTCAAACAAACCTTTTTCATAGGAACCAAACCAGATAATTCCCGGGGACATTTCTTCAATATGGCTAATCGTTGGTTGCGCCGCAAAAGCATTAAATAAGTGCCGTTGATCATGAAACTCGTTTTGACTGTCTATGTAACCAAAGACTTTTTTACCGCCAACCCAAAGACGACCGTCAGAGGTACGATAAATCGTGCGGATCACTGGCCGCTTAGGGCCATCAAATTCGTTCGATGACTTATCAATATCAAATGGCTGGGGCTCATAGAGTCCCATTTCCCAAAAATAGAGTCCCGTGGTAGTCGCAATCCAGACGCGTCCTTTCAGTTTGGGATCCCGATAAGTTTTATATATGAGCTTATTTTTAAAGTCATCCTGACCGTGAGTCCATTTAGAAAAACTGCTGCCTTGCAAGGTCTCTTTATCAATAACAAAAAGACCACTGGTTGTTGAGATCAGTAAATAATGGTCCTCAAACTCACTAATATCATAAATACTTTCGTGGGGATTAAACCCCTCAATCGGAATGTTAACCGCTTTTTTACTGCCCTTAGCAACAAAATCTAAACTAGAAGAACCGAGCCAAACCCCTTCATCACTGGCATGTACAGACCAAGTCATGGCATCGCTCAGCTGATAGGGTTCATCTGCCGCATAAGTATCAAGAATGAAATCAGGCGGTGACGCTAACAATGCCAATCCATCACCAGAGCCTCCAACCCACATCAAGCCTGCATCATCAAACAACATGGCTTTCAGCGTTTCCATGTTGGCCTTAGCCTTCAACTCTTGCTGATAATTCTCAATCAACCGCGTCTCAGGCGACCATTTTAACAAGCCAATACGACTGGCAAACCACAAATACCCTTTAGCATCTTCAATGATCGCTGTGCTCCAATCGGGTAATTCTGGCACAGGTGTAATTTGATGAGCGATTTGATCTAATTGATAAACACCACGCCCTGTCGCAATCCAGATCCTATGTTGAGTATCCTCCAACATATCGAGAATACTGCCCATAGATTCGGTCCAAGAGTATTGGAACAGCCGTTCGCCCTTGTTATCGAGGAGCTCTAGTTGCAACTGCCCCGCAACCAACATGTGTCCATTGGGCATAAGCAATAACTTGCGCCAAGGAAGGTCACGATTAACAGCTAATTGAGTAATAAGGCGCAGTTCTGACTTTGAAGGGGAAAACTCATAGATCTGACCATTATCAATTAATAATCGCCATGTTTTGCTATTCTTGCGGGCTGCCGAGATCAGCGCACCACCTGGAAACTGCGGGAATAGATAGGGAGAACCAAACGCGGTAAATTGATTTTGTACTATATCGTAAAGGTAAATCGCGGCATTGGTGCTGACCAATAACTTGTCTCGGTCGATGTTCACCACTGTCGTTAAAAAGTCATCCGCAAGCCGTGATTCCGTGCCAATTTTATCAATGCGCCGCACCTTAGAATTACTGACCCGATACAAGCCCTGCTCAGTCGCTGCCCATACAAAACCATAGTCATCTAAGGCTAAACCTCGGATGCTGGTGACAGCTAAACCGTCTCTATCGGTAAAAACACGCTGCACAAAGCCGCCCGCCCAAGCCGAATGGACGCTAATCAGTGAAAGGATGAAACATGTCAGAATTGTTCTAATTATTTTTGTTTGCATGTGACAACTTACTTCATACATATACCCAAACCACCTCAAAATGCAGGATTCAGCGGGAATTTAACGCACTTTAGGCAAGACGGCTATTTGCAGGCCTAGTGGGCTAAGTCAAAAATAGCCAACACCGCATAAAGTGCGTTAAAACCCGCCGGGACGGAGCACCCAGGGCACTCCACTTCCGTGTTGCATCAATTCAAAAGGTAGCTACATTTTTTCATTGATGCGCCTTGAATTGAAGCACCCTCGGCGCTCTGAAACTCGTATTTTGAGGTCGCTTGGGTATATCTGTACTGTAGCAGCTCAATCCCTTCAATTCACCCGCTTGTTTACATAAAAGTTACAAAAAAATACAGGCAATAAAAAAGCGCTCAAGTGAGCGCTTTTTTAATCGACAGCTAAATTACTTTTTCTTTGCCTTTGGGTTTGGCAAATCAGTAATAGAACCTTCGTACATTTCAGCCGCTAAGCCGACTGATTCGTGCAGTGTTGGGTGAGCGTGAATGGTTAATGCTAAATCTTCAGCATCACAACCCATTTCAATCGCTAGACCGATTTCACCTAACAGCTCGCCGCCGTTAACACCCACAATAGCACCACCGATCACGCGGTGAGTGTCTTTGTCGAAAATCAGCTTAGTCATGCCCTCAGAGCAATCAGACGCGATAGCACGACCACTTGCAGCCCATGGGAAAGTTGCGGTTTCGTAAGCAATACCTTGCTCTTTCGCTTCTTTCTCAGTCAGACCAACCCAAGCTACTTCAGGGTCAGTGTAAGCAATTGATGGGATGACTTTTGGATCGAAATAGTGCTTCATGCCAGCGATAACTTCAGCCGCTACATGGCCTTCGTGCACGCCTTTGTGAGCCAACATTGGTTGACCAACGATGTCACCAATTGCATAGATGTGCGGTACGTTAGTGCGCAGTTGCTTATCAACCTTGATAAAGCCACGCTCATCAACGTTAACACCTGCTTTTTCAGCATCTAACGACTTGCCATTAGGTGCACGGCCAATAGCCACTAATACGGCATCGTAACGAACTGCTTCAGTTGGCGCGCTCTTACCTTCCATAGAAACATAAATACCGTCTTCACGGGCTTCGACCGCTGTGACTTTAGTTTCAAGGATCAGGTTGAACTTCTTCTTGATTTGCTTAGTAAATACGCGAACCACATCTTTATCAGCCGCAGGGATCACTTGGTCGAACATCTCAACCACGTCGATTTGGCTACCTAAAGAAGCGTACACAGTACCCATTTCTAGACCGATAATACCGCCCCCCATCACTAACAACTTGCCTGGAACTTCTTTCAGTTCTAATGCGTCAGTCGAATCCCAAATACGTGGATCTTCATGCGGAATAAATGGCAGTTTGATTGGGCGAGAACCCGCAGCAATGATCGCTTGCTCGAAAGTCACTTTAGTCACAGTGCCATCTTCAGCAGTCACTTCTAGCGTGTTAGGGCCAGTGAATTTACCAAAACCGTTAACCACGTTAACTTTACGCATTTTGGACATGCCGCCCAAGCCGCCAGTTAATTGGCCAATGACTTTTTCTTTAAAGCCACGTAACTTATCTAAATCGATAGTTGGCTCGCCGAAGACCACACCGTGAGCGGCAACCGCTTTGGCTTCTTCGATAACTTTAGCAACGTGCAGTAAGGCTTTAGATGGGATACAACCCACGTTAAGACACACGCCACCTAAAGTGCTAAAACGTTCAACTATGATGGTTTCCAGACCTAAGTCAGCAGCACGGAAAGCCGCAGAATAACCTGCAGGACCTGCACCTAATACCACTACCTGAGTTTTGATTTCGTTACTCATGTTTTCCTCTAATTCTCATTCAATCCGTTGGAGGAGCTATCCTGCCAACCGAAAATGCGCCAGCGCGTAAGGTGGGCGCATTTTAACCTGTGTTTGATACTGATCACAATAAACAAAAGGCTGCTCAAGATGAGCAGCCTTATATGCTTACAGAACCAAAGTACGAATATCGGACAGAATTCCTGACAGCGTCACACTAAAACGTGCAGCCATGGCACCATCGATCACACGGTGATCGTATGACAGTGACAGCGGCAACATCAATTTAGGTTCGAACTCTTTACCATTCCACTTAGGCTTAATTTCAGATTTAGACACACCTAAAATCGCCACGTCTGGGTAGTTCACGATAGGCGTAAACGCCGTACCGCCAATACCACCTAAACTTGAAATAGTAAAACAGCTACCTTGCATATCAGCAGATTTCAGCTTGCCATCACGGGCACGTATAGAGATATCAGCCAGTTCACGAGATAACTCGATAATGCCTTTCTTATCCACGTCACGCACGACTGGCACAACCAAACCGTTTGGCGTATCAACCGCCACACCGATGTGGAAATACTTCTTCTGGATCAGTGATTCGCCATCAGAGCTTAAGCTAGAGTTGAACACAGGGAACTGTTGCAGCGTTTTAGCCACAGCTTTCAGCATAAACACTAAAGGCGTGATCTTGTAATCGGCTTTTTTCTTCGCCGCTACATCGTTTTGCTGCTTGCGGAACTCTTCCATTTCAGTGATATCAGCTTCATCGAACTGAGTCACATGAGGGATAGTTACCCAGTTGCGGTGTAAGTTAGGGCCGGAAATCTTCTGGATACGGCTTAATGGGATTTCTTCCACTTCACCAAACTTACTGAAATCAACTTTAGGTGCCGCGATCACTTGCAGACCACCGCCGTTACCTGAACCAACAGAAGTTGCAGCAGTCGCTTTCGGACGCGACAATTCGTATTTCACATACGCCTGCACGTCTTCTTTCATGATGCGACCTTTACGGCCAGAACCTGTCACTTGGGTCAAGTCGACACCAAACTCACGGGCTAAACGACGTACTGCAGGAGACGCATGTACCGCACCGGTAGACACAGGTGTACCTGCGCTTGGGTGATGGGGTACTGGTGGACGGCTTGCAGGTGCAGCAACGGGCGCCGCGCTCACTGGAGCAGGAGCCGCCGCTTGTGCAGCAGGTGCTGGAGCACTTGCTGTTGCAACAGAAGTCGTCTCAATCGTCGCAATGACGCTACCTTGAGAAACCTTGTCACCCACTTTAACCGTCAAAGACAGCAGTTTACCGGCAAATGGCGCAGGCACTTCCATGGTGGCTTTGTCAGTTTCAAGCGTAATCAAACCTTGGTCGGCAGTGATTTCATCACCGACAGAGACTAGCACTTCGATCACATCGACATTGCTAGCATCGCCAATATCCGGCACTTGAATTTCTTTTACCGCAACCACACTTGCCGCTGGTGCAGCTGGTGCAGCTGGTGCTGCGGCCACTGGCGCTACCGTAGCGGCAGGAGCAGCTTGGGCAGCAACAGTTGGCGCGGCTGCAGGTGCAGCGCCGCCCACTTCAAGCATGATGACTAAAGAGCCTTGCGACACTTTATCGCCAACCGCAACTTTAACGTCTTTAACCACACCCGCGAAAGGTGATGGCACGTCCATCGTCGCTTTGTCTGTTTCTAGGGTAATTAAACCGCTATCAACTTCAATCTTGTCACCGACAGCAACCAAGACTTCGATAACCGATACATCAGTGTCGCCACCGATATCAGGTACTGTCACTTCAACCACTTTGGTCTCAACGGCTTGAGCCGAAGCAGTAGGAGCCGCTTGAACGGGTGCTGCAACTGGAGCAGATGCTGGTGCCGCCTGAGCGGGTGCTGCAACTGGAGCCGGAGCGGCAGCTGCCGCGCCCGCCGCTTGCATCATAGCAATCAAAGTACCTTCAGATACTTTATCGCCCACAGCCACTTTCAATTCGGCTAAAACACCGGCGAAAGGCGCTGGAATATCCATAGTCGCCTTGTCGCTTTCGACGGTAAGAATCGATTCTTCTGCAGCTAAGGTATCACCCACAGCCACACAAATTTCGATCACTTGCACTTCATCGCCGCCGATATCAGGAACAAAAACTTCTTTTAATTCAGCCATTTTCATTGCCTCTTACGCGTACTGTGGATTGATCTTGTCAGCGTCGATACCATATTCTTTAATGGCTTTTGCTAACACATCGACAGGCAGCTCTTTGCGATCAACCAGTGATTTCAGTGCCGCAATAACGATAAACTTAGCGTCCACTTCGAAGTGGTGACGCAGATTCTCGCGGCTGTCTGAACGACCGAAACCGTCAGTACCTAACACTTTGTAATCGGTAGGAATATAAGCACGTAACTGTTCGCCGTAAATCTTCATATAGTCAGTCGCGACGATTGCAGGTGCATCACTTGAAATCACTTGGCTGATATAGGCTTGTTTTGGCGTTTCGGTTGGGTGCAGCATGTTCCAACGCTCAGCGGCTTGACCATCGCGAGTCAATTCGTTGAAGCTAGTTACGCTAAATACGTCGGCAGTAATACCGAAGTCTTTCGCCAGTGCTTGCGCCGCTTTACGGGTTTGTTCAAGGATAGTGCCACAGCTCATTAACTGAACTTTGCCTTTACCTGAGCCCGCAACCGTTTCTAACTTATAGATACCTTTCACTATGCCCACTTCCGCGCCTTCTGGCATGGCTGGTTGCTCATAGTTTTCGTTCATTGTGGTCAAGTAGTAGAAGATATCTTCTTGATTTTCGCCGTACATACGACGGATACCATCTTGTACCACAACGGCGATTTCGTAGCCGTAGGTTGGATCGTAAGTAATACAGTTAGGGATAGTGTTCGCCAATACGTGGCTATGACCATCTTGATGCTGTAAACCTTCGCCGTTAAGCGTTGTACGACCTGAAGTACCACCGACTAAGAAACCACGAGCACGCATGTCACCCGCAGCCCAAGCCATGTCGCCAATACGTTGGAAACCGAACATTGAGTAGTAGATGTAGAACGGGATCATAGGTGTATCGTTGACTGAGTAGCTCGTCGCTGCTGATACCCATGAAGACATAGCGCCGAGTTCGTTAATCCCTTCTTGCAATACTTGGCCGGTTTTATCTTCACGGTAGTAAGCAACTTGGTCAGAATCCTGCGGAATATATTTTTGACCTTCGTGAGCATAAATACCCACTTGACGGAACAAACCTTCCATACCGAAAGTACGAGCTTCGTCAGGAATAATTGGCACAATATTTTTGCCAATTTTCTTGTCTTTCAGCAGAGCAGTCAGAACACGAACGAATGCCATAGTCGATGAAATTTCACGGCCGTTAGAGCCCTGTAAAATCGAATCGAAAATCTTCAGTGACGGCACTTCCATCTCTTCGGTGAACTTTTGACGACGTTGTGGCACGCTACCATGCAGCGCTTCACGACGGCTCATCATGTACTTCACTTCTTCAGAATCTGGACCTGGGTGATAGAAAGGCAGATCTTCTAACTGGTCATCTGGGATCGGAATATTGAAGCGATCGCGGAAGTAACGGATAGACTCGATACCCATTTTCTTCACGTTGTGAGCGATGTTTTTACCTTCACCCGCATCACCTAAGCCATAACCTTTTACGGTTTTAGCTAAAATCACCGTTGGGCGACCTTTGGTTTTTTGTGCGTGATCTAAGGCAGCGTACACTTTCACTGGATCATGACCGCCACGGTTTAAGCGCCAAATGTCATCATCTGACATGTTAGCCACCATTTCGGCCGTTTCAGGATACTTACCAAAGAAGTGTTCGCGAGTATAAGCGCCACCTTTGGCTTTACAGTTTTGGTATTCACCGTCAACGGTTTCTTCCATTAACTGCAGTAACTTACCGCTTGTATCACGGGCCAATAATGGATCCCAGTAACGACCCCAAATCACTTTAACGACTTCCCAGCCTGCACCGCGGAATTCGCCTTCAAGTTCTTGGATGATCTTACCGTTACCACGTACAGGGCCATCAAGACGCTGTAAGTTACAGTTAACGATGAAGACTAAGTTATCTAATTCTTCACGGGCCGCTAAACCAATCGCACCTAAGGCTTCTGGCTCATCACACTCACCGTCACCTAAGAAACAGTAAACAGTTTGTGCTGAACAATCTTTCAGACCACGGTCAGTCAGATATTTCAGGAAACGCGCCTGATAAATCGCTTGGATAGGACCTAAGCCCATAGAAACTGTTGGGAATTGCCAGTAATCCGGCATCAGTTTTGGATGTGGGTATGAAGACAGACCCTTGCCATCCACTTCTTGACGGAAGTTAGCCAGTTGGTCTTCGCTTAAGCGACCTTCTAAGAATGAACGCGCATAAATACCAGGGGCGATATGGCCTTGGAAATACACTAAATCGCCACCGTCTTTTTCATTGGGTGCGCGGAAGAAGTGGTTAAAACATACGTCATAAATAGTCGCGCTTGAGGCGAAGCTTGAAATATGGCCGCCTAATTCTAAATCTTTCTTAGAACCACGAAGCACCATAGCTAAAGCGTTCCAACGGATGATGGCGCGAATGCGACGTTCCATCTCTTGGTTGCCAGGCATGTGCGGCTCTTGACCCGCAGGGATAGTGTTCAGGTAAGCCGTTGTGGCGTTATAAGGCAAGTGAGTGCCATTACGACGCGCTTTATCGATCAGCTTTTCTAGTAAAAAATGCGCGCGCTCTGGGCCTTCCTGTTCCAACACGGCTTGCAGGGCATCAACCCATTCCTGAGTCTCTAACGGATCTACGTCTTGTAGCATATCTTCAGACATGACACTGTCCTTCTCTATATACATGATAATGAATGGTGTTTGCGGCATATTCCGATTTAGCTGGCAGCTAAATCACAGAACTTAAGCGCCACTCTTTAAACGGCGCAAGCTTCGCTGCAACCGGCTATCTTCTTCCCGCACAGATAACATCACCTCTTCGATGTAACTTAAGTGTTCATTCGAGGCTTCTCTGGCGGCGTCGGGATCACGACGAACGATGGCAGCGAGCAAGGCCCGTCTGTGATCGTTAGCCATAGTAGAAGCTTCTTCGCGGCGGCTTAAAAGCTCCAGGTTTTGCGCCACATTTTGATGCAGCACAGGGGTTAAACTAAGAACGAGGTGTAACATAGCCACGTTATGTGACGCTTCCGCCACAGCACGATAAAAACGCACAATCGCAGCAGCTTTTTGTTCGATATCGGTGGCGGCTTCCACCTCGAGGATCATACGCTTGATATTTTGCATATCGGCGTCGGTACCACGCAGGGCCGCAAAATAGGCCATCATGCCTTCGGTGGCATGGCGGAACTCCAGTAAGTCGTACTGACTCTCTGGATCTGAATTCATCAGTTCAACAATAGGATCGGCAAGGGTCTGCCAGAGTTGTTCTTTGACATAAGTACCACCGCCTTGGCGGCGCATTAACAGTCCTTTTGCCTCAAGCTTTTGAATAGCTTCACGCAAAGAAGGTCGAGACACTTCAAACTGGATCGCCAGTTCGCGTTCAGGCGGTAACTTCTGACCGGGCTGTAAACTCCCCTCTAAGATCATTTGCTCTAATTGCGCCATGATCACATCAGAAATTTTTGGCTGATTAATTTTACTATAGGCCATCAGGCGCTCAGCTCCGTTGTAAATTGGTCTTACCAATTTTTTTGAGTGAGCGCACTTTATCAAATCAGCGTTTTGATGTCCAGATTGAAGATCACTCCTTAAAAGCGATCTCGATCAAAAGCACTCACGAAGAGAGAGCATAGCGGAAAAAAATGTTTATGGGGTCAGACCATTTGACAAAAGCACGGGCTTCGCCCTACTAGGCGCTGCAAAAAGCGCAGCGGATAGATTCTAGGCTCTAGATTCTAGACTAGAAGGAGCACAGCGACGCCCTAGCAGCGAAGCGTTCTCGATTCTCGCTGCGAAGCATCCTTCTTTTAATTCACCAATCCAAAAATGGTCAGTAATGAAAGTATTGCAACAATAAGTGTAAAGTTACGTTTACTGAGCACTAATAATGCTAAGGTTGATTGTACACATATAGGTGCACTTGCGACCTCAGGTAAAGGTTGTGCCGCTAATGCAGTTTCAGCCACCACAGTACGAGCGCTCACATTTAAGGTCAATCCATTACGGCGCCACGCCGCTAAACCTTCACTAAATTGACCACTTAAGGCATAACCAAAGGCGAAAATCCGGCTCGGTAACCAATCCAGTATCGTAATCACTTCGTTGACTAAGGGTAGCTCTAGAGATTTACGGGCATTCTCTTCGGCATAAAAACGTACCGTGCAATACAGTACTGCACCGACTGGACCTAAAAAAATGAAAAACAGCGCCACGGCACCATAATAACGATAGTTAATCCAAGCAACACTTTGACCCACTTTGGCACCTAGGTCTTTCTCGGACACAGCATCTAAACACTCGCTACAATCGAGTTCGGCGGCATAATGGTAACAAGCTTGGACATCTGAGCGACAAGCCGCTTGCATATACTTTTTGAAAATATCACGCTGTTTCTGATGGTTAAAACAAACCACGGCCACAACAATCCATAGTGCTAAACTTAATAAGCCCCAAAACATTCCCGCCACTAACCAAGATAAAACATATACCAACAAGGCTGGTAGCACTAACGCCAACGCCATCATTACGCTTGTCAGTGATGCTTTATCACCAAAAAATGTTGTCTGATAGGATTGCAGTAAACGATCAAATTGCCATGATGAAGGAAGAAATTTAAGTCGCTCCACTAAAATGGCGACCAAGAGTGAAAATAATGCCATGGGCTGTACCTCTATAATTTGTCCATAAATAGTCTAGGTTTATATGGAATACGTCTAAAATCCAAAAAGTTAAGTGATTAACTAAGAGCGCAACGCCTGAGTATATTCCTTTAACTTGCCTAAATATCCTTCCCAATCAAAACTTTGCCCTGGGTCCGTTTTCCGCATTGGCGCAATATCACAATGACCCACAATCCGTTCAATACTCAGCAATGGATATTCTACCAGTATGGCTTGTGTTAACTCGATAAGTGACTGATATTGTTCAGGAGTGTAAGGCTCAGCATCTGTGCCTTCCAGTTCAATACCAATGGAAAAATCATTACAATTCTCTCTCTCGCCATAACGAGACACCCCAGCATGCCAAGCCCTGTCATTACAGCTTACATATTGGACACGCTCGCCATTGCGGCGGATCAAAAAGTGCGCCGACACTTGCAACCCCTGCAACGGTGCAAAGCTGGAATCGGCATTAGTATCTAAACACCCTTGAAATAATTGATCAATGTAAGGTAATCCAAAGCAGCCTGCGGGCAGACTAATATTGTGGATCACTAACAAACTCACTTCATTCAAGGGACGTTGATTAAAATGTGGCGACTCACAACGCCTCGCACTATCACACCAACCCGAATCAAACCGCATGATGAGCTTATCCTCTATGCCACATATACTGGCTTACTCTAACAGTATTCCTCCAAGCAAAGAAGAAACCCTGCGCACGGAACTTACTGACGGAGCTCTCTTTTAACATTGAGATCATGGAGCAAACCATCCACTCTCAATTTAAATAAGGCTGCAGCTTACTCCTTTTGCTCAATCTTCCAACCTGTTCCGTGAGACCTAAGGCCGTGGTAATCTTAACCTAAAATGCAAGTAGGCCGTAATGCAAGGACTCCGCTTATGTTAGAAAACGATATCCGCCAATCAGTAAAATCTGCCCTCAGTGAAGACTTAGGTGGCACCGAAATCAACGATCAAACCAAAGCTATCGCTTATGGCGACATCACTGCAATGTTGATCCCCGCCGATAAGTACGCTGAAGCCACTTTAATCACCCGTGAAGAAGGCGTTTTTTGTGGTAAAGCATGGGCAGAGCAGGTTTTTAACCAACTCGGTGGTGAAGTCGCACTGCATTGGCATGTGGATGATGGCGATCTAGTATTACCCAACCAGCTATTATGTGAATTATCAGGTCCTGCGCGCGCTATTCTCACTGGCGAACGCACGGCAATGAACTTTATCCAAACACTTTCTGGTGTTGCCACCTTAACCAAACATTATGTCGATAAACTGGCGGGGACTCACACTCGTTTGTTAGATACTCGCAAGACAATTCCAGGCCTACGCACGGCACAAAAATATGCCGTCACCTGCGGTGGCGGAAAAAACCATCGTATTGGTTTATATGATGCTTTTTTGATTAAAGAAAACCACATTATGGCCTGTGGCGGTATTCGCCAAGCCGTAGATACCGCCCGCAGCTTGTACCCGAATAAACCCGTTGAAGTCGAAGTGGAGTCACTCGAAGAGCTCGCCTTAGCACTCGACTCTGGCACAGATATCATAATGTTAGATAACTTCGACATCACTAAGATGGTCGAAGCGGTTGAAATGAACAATCAATATAAAGCTAAAGGCGCCGGCGCTAAGCTCGAAGTCTCTGGTAATGTCACCTTAGATACCTTAGCCGAATTCGCCAAAACAGGGGTGGACTATATCTCAGTTGGCGCACTCACTAAGCATGTTCGCGCCTTAGATTTATCACTCAGATTAAAAGCTTAAAACCGCTGGATGTTAGCTGGTAGTGGAATGTTCTCGCAAAGTACCGTAAGCACATTCCACTCATAAAATATTAAGGCGAAATGCATTTTTTTTGTAGGGCTCCTGCAAACCAAATGCGAAATCCTGCCTGCACTATCATACTCAGCATTCCCCCTCACGATGCACTCACCCCGTCACCATTTTATGTCACCAATTTGACAACATAGAGAGACACGCCAGCTAAACTGATATTGTCAAAAAGTTGTTATAACCTAACCTGTCGATAAGTTAGCCTTTTATACAAAAACAACACTTTATTAGTACTTTATACTTAATTTTTGTTTCCTTTTACCTAACTTTGTACTAACTTTTACCAAGGCGAGATGGCCGTTTGGTCAACCTCACCTAAGGTCAGCACTGGGATTCTTTTTAAAATTGCCTAGTTCACGTTTTTTGAGAGGCATATTTTTGAAAACGTTAGCCTAAGGTGCGGTTGCCGAAACAATTTATTCAAACAAGCGCTAACCCAGCATTAACTTAGTGCTAATTTAGCAAAGCTAGCTTGGATAAATCAGCATGAGTCATTACACATGGGTCATTCAAGATCATCGGTGTACTGTTAATGTTACATAGATCATATAAATGATTTTATTGACATAAATGAGTAATAAAGTTTGATGAGATAACACAATTTATAGAGTAAAACAGCGGTTAGGTTAAACACTCTATTCAACCACAGTAAGTCACTAAATAGTTAGCTGGAGAGAAAAATGAAGGCCATGAATTTAAACAAAGCATTAAATAAAAAAGCTCAGGGTTTTACTCTGATCGAACTGATGATCGTTGTCGCTATTATCGGCATCTTGGCAGCAATCGCATTACCCGCTTACAAAGATTATGTCAATAAAGGCAAAGTGAACTCATGCTTATCAGAAGCTGCTTCATTCGAAAAAGCATATGCAGCTGCTGTAATTGGTGATATCACCCCTCTACCTACATATGCTAAATCAGCTTGCAAAAGTGGACCAGCAACATTTGCAGCTACTGATGTAACAAGAACTTACATATCTCAAGCGGATCCCGTTAAAAATATTACGTGCACCATGGCAACAGCATCATGTGTGGCAGGTAGCTAGCAGCGGCTTGTTTGGTGAAAGAACACCTTGCTAGTTAAGGTGTTCTTTTTTACTTTAGTTAACTAGATGCTATTTGATGGTTGTATTCATATTAAAAACATATCTAATTGTTGGATTAATTCTTTTATAAAAAAGAAACGCTCTTGCACTTATCAAATTTTAATTCTAAAGATAGTCAAATTAAAAATCAATAACCAAGCAATCCATTCACCCACATCCTAGGAAATAAGGCAGGGAGCAACTCTTCATTCTTGTAAGTGTTCAATAACACAAACGCCATAACACTCACGACTAAAAACAATAACACCCTAACTACGACACTTGCTTTATAGCCACGACATGTACCATATTGCACTTGCATCGCGACCACAAATATCAACATTAATTGCGCAAAAGGCATAACAACCACACCACAAAACAAAGAATAACAAAGCCCAGATAGCAGAGCATAAATAATAGGAATGATCTCGACGTCGTTTGCTAGATATAAATATCGTAATTTCTTATAAATTCGACTCAATACCCAAGCTATGCAAACGATACTGCTGATAACGCCGTATTCATAAAGTAATTGCATTATAGAGTTATGTGGATGAGCATGTGGTAATGGTTTACCTTCAGCCCAAGTAAAACTCATCGGCCCAAAACCCAACCACAAACATTCGGGAATAGATTTAAGAACATACAGCCATAAATCTAACCTTCCAGAACTCCCAGTTCTAATCTGAAAACTTACACTGTCCATCAACCAGTATGGAATTATGATGATAAACACTAGCCATATGCAGATACCAAATAACATGGTTTGCAACATTGTCGAAATGAATTGTTTGCGGGTATTTGCATCTACAAAAAACAACAGCACGCCTGCCACTAACATGAGCGAGAGCATAGCTCCCCGGGCTTCAGTCTGTAACAACACAGCCCAATGTAGTGCAACAAAAACTATAGAGACTCGTTTGAACTTAGCTAAATCTTGAACAAAAAAAGGCAAAAAAAGCAGAGGTGTCACCATTACTTGCAGTTGGTTAAAAAAGCGGACATTCACATAACCCGTAAGCAAGCCATGAATATCGAAACTTTGTGCATCCGCATAAGAAAAGAATAAAAATAAAATATATTTAGCAAACGTCAATACAGAAAAAAATAAAACTCCCACATAAACTGTAAAATACAAGGTGCTACGCTTCATTGAGTTAATACTCAAAGCAAACAAGTAAAATGCTATTATGAGTATTCCAACATTAGTCATTTCAACAATTCCCCAAAAGGGATGTTTACTGAAAAAAGCAGATACAATAGCCAATACAAAAAAAATCGTTAAAGACACCTTGGTCAACCTTGAAAGCCTTATGAACTCAACATCCTTAACAAAACATAACCCCAACGAAGCAAACCAAATAAAGCCAATAACAAGAAAACGCTTTAGATCATACTCACTGTCGATACCAACATGATAAGAAAAGTTAAAAGAAAATACAGTCCCGAGCAGGAAAATACATGCAAATGTAATTAATAATCCCCAAGAATAAGCTCCCAATTGCATATACAGACTTCCTCAAAAAATTAGTGGCTATAACGTTATAATTTACTAATTATCATACAGATTTATGTTAATTCACTTCCATAATTTTCACCTAAGACTATAAAAATTTATAACTTCTTCTTTTTATTAAAACTTTAAAAATTCAAAATTTTTAAAGTTTTTTTGCTAAAAATAGAAATTAATGTCATACGGTACATCTCGGAGCTTCCTTGCTATACGTATGCTCCTAGACTCACGATGGCCACAACGATTGGGATCCACAGCAAGAAGTTGAAAATTAAGCAAATAATATTTTAAACCTCACTATATCAATGAACTTCCGCACCCATAAATTTGTTTGTTCCAAGGATAACTTTTTCATTAGACTAAATATGACAAAATGCTATAAAGACGTTATTATTTCAACACTTGTTTACAACTGGAGTCTCTATGCCATCTACAGGCCTGCATTTGGGGTTATCGACCCTGTTTATCCGTAAAGGTCTGCTAAATGAAGAGCAGATGGCGAATGCCATCACAAAATCCCGTCAAAATAAGCAAGCGTTAGTAAGCACTTTAGTTCAAAGTAAACTGGTTTCAGCCCGTGCCATTGCTGAGATGTGCTATGAGGAATATGGCACGCCACTACTCGATCTCAATGAGTTTGATCTTGCTTCCATTCCTGAGGACTTCCTCAACAAAAAACTGATTGAAAAGCACCGTTGCTTACCGCTGTTTAAACGGGGAAATCGCCTCTATATAGGCACATCCGACCCGACCAATATTGCCGCCCTCGAAGATTTCCAATTTAGTGCAGGCCTGCACGCCGAAGCGATTCTGGTTGAAGAAGATAAATTGGCTAAAGCGCTAGAAAAAATCCTCGAAGAAGACATCAGCGGCCTAGATTTAGGCGGCATGGATGAAGCGGCACTGGCGAGCATTGAAATTACCGACACTGACAGACGTAATGAAGAGTCCGCAGGCGAGGCCAGTGATGATGCACCTATTGTTATCTATATCAATAAAATTCTAACCGATGCCATTCGTAAAGGAGCCTCGGATTTACACTTTGAACCCTATGAAAAGCGCTACCGCATTCGTTTTCGCATCGACGGTATTTTACACGAAGTCTCTGAACCCCCTATAAGCCTTGCAGGTCGTTTATCAGCGCGCCTAAAAGTAATGTCGAAACTTGATATCGCCGAACGCCGCGTACCGCAAGACGGTCGGATCAAGATGAAGCTTTCCCGCACTAAGTCCATCGACTTTCGGGTCAGCACTCTACCGACCTTATGGGGCGAAAAAATTGTAATGCGGATCTTGGATTCTTCCTCCGCACAATTGGGCATTGAAAAGCTCGGCTACGAGCCCGACCAAGAAAAACTTTACCTTGAGATGTTAGCAAAACCCCAAGGTATGATTTTAGTGACCGGCCCAACAGGCTCAGGTAAAACCGTCTCACTCTATACTGGGTTAAATATTCTCAATACTGAAGAGCGTAATATTTCTACCGCCGAAGATCCGGTAGAAATAAACCTTGAAGGCGTAAACCAAGTCCACATTAACTTAAAAGCCGGTCTGACTTTCGCCTCCGCTTTACGTTCATTCCTACGCCAAGATCCCGATGTGGTGATGGTGGGTGAAATTCGCGATCTTGAAACCGCCGAGATAGCCATTAAAGCAGCACAAACTGGCCACTTAGTACTATCGACCTTGCACACAAACTCGGCCGCCGAAACCTTGACCCGTTTAATCAATATGGGCGTGCCCGGTTATAACATCGCCAGCTCAGTTAACCTGATTATTGCCCAGCGTTTGGCGCGTCGACTTTGCCCCGAATGTAAGCAAGCTGAAATCATCCCTGAGCATGAACTATTACGTTTAGGTTTTTCTCAAACACAAATTACACAAGGTTTTACCACCTTTAAACCTGTAGGCTGTGAACATTGCTCTGCAGGCTACAAAGGCCGGGTTGGTATTTACGAAGTGATGAAGATGTCCGATGAGATAGCGCGTACTATCATGGAAGGCGGTAACTCCTTACAAATCGCCTCCCAAGCTAAAGCGCAAGGGATGCGTGATTTACGTCAATCTGGATTATTGAAAGTGATTCACGGCGTAACTAGTATTGCAGAAGTCAATCGCGTAACCAGTTTTGGCTAAATCCAATCTTTTATATCTAAAATTTAGGCAATACCGTATTACTACTCGTATATTTGAATCTTAGAGTCCAAACTATTTCGCAAGCACAGCGTTCAGTTAACTAAAAATCTAGAACGATTTATTTACAGGGATAATTTATGGCTACGGCAACGACAACAAGAAAGTCTCGAACTAAGAAAGCCGAGCAAAAAAGCCAGCCCAAAATCTATACCTTCGAATGGAAAGGCGTTAACCGCGATGGAAAAAAAACGGCAGGAGAGCTTAGAGGTGCTACCGCAGCCGAAATCCGTAGCCAGCTTAAATCACAAGGAGTAAACCCTAAGAGCGTTCGTAAGCAGTCATCTCCACTATTTAAGTTAGGTGAAGCCAATATAACCCCTATGGATATAGCCATGATGACCCGTCAAGTCGCGACTATGTTGGCGGCAGGCGTTCCTTTGGTAACGACATTTGAACTACTCGGCCGTGGCCATGAAAAAGCTAAAATGCGGGAATTACTGGGTACTATTTTAACCGAAATTCAATCGGGTATTCCCTTATCCGATGCTATGCGCCCCCATAGACGTTACTTCGACGAACTATATGTAGACTTAGTCGCCGCGGGTGAGCATTCAGGTTCACTCGATTTGGTTTTCGATCGAGTCGCAACCTACAGAGAAAAAACGGAAGCGCTCAAATCAAAAATTAAGAAGGCCATGTTTTATCCTGCTGCAGTTGTAATTGTCGCTATTTTAGTTACGGTTTTGTTACTTCTTTTTGTGGTGCCACAGTTTGAAGATATTTTTAAAGGCTTTGGTGCAGAGCTACCCGCCTTTACGCAACTGGTACTGCATATTTCCCGCGGCTTACAATCCTCTTGGTATATCTTTTTAGCTGCCATTGTCGGCGGTGTATTTTTATTTGTACGTGCACATCGAAACTCGCAAATTTTACGGGATAGAGTCGATGAAGCCGTGCTTAAAATCCCAGCCATTGGACCGATTTTACACAAAGGCGCCATGGCACGTTTCGCCCGCACCTTAGCCACCACCTTTGCCGCAGGTGTGCCGTTAATTGATGGCTTAGAGTCCGCCGCTGGCGCATCGGGTAATGCCGTTTATCGTAAAGCCATATTGAATATTCGCCAAGAAGTCATGGCGGGAATGCAGATGAATGTCGCTATGCAAACCACTGGGCTCTTCCCCGATATGTTAGTGCAGATGGTGATGATAGGCGAAGAATCCGGCTCACTAGATAACATGCTCAATAAAGTATCAACCATCTACGAAATGCAAGTCGATGATGCCGTCGATGGCTTATCAAGTCTAATAGAACCGATTATGATGGTGGTTATCGGTACTGTTGTGGGTGGTTTGATTGTTGCCATGTACTTACCTATCTTCCAGATGGGTAATATTGTTGGCGGCTAATTATTACGCCTCACTTCCACAAATAATATATAAGAAATTGAATGACTGAATTTATTTCTCTTTTGAGCCACTCTCTAAACCAGAGTCCTTGGCTCTTTATTACGCTAAGCTTTATTTTTGCCGCCACCATAGGCAGTTTTTTAAACGTAGTGATCCACAGATTTCCTGTGATGATGAAACGGGAATGGCAGCAAGAATGTAATCAGTATTTGCAGGAATACCACGCTGAGATAGTCACAAAAATCGGTATTGATAAACTCAATACACCTATAGATAGCTTCCCCGAAAAATATAATCTCGTGGTGCCGGGCTCAGCCTGCCCTAAGTGCAAAACGGCGATTAAACCTTGGCATAATTTACCTGTATTCGGCTGGTTAATGCTCAAGGGAAAATGCGCCGCCTGTCACGCCCCCATTTCCGCCCGCTACCCAATAATTGAATTCATCACAGGGCTACTTGTTGCGACTTTAGCGTGGCACTTTGGTCCAAGCTGGCAATTTGTCTTTGCGAGCATACTGACATTTGTACTTGTCGCCCTTACAGGTATCGATCTTGATGAGATGCTGCTGCCAGATCAAATGACGTTACCGTTACTTTGGCTCGGCTTGATCATCAATCTAAATCATACCTTTGCGAGCCCAACCGATGCCGTTATCGGTGCGGCAGCTGGCTATTTAAGCTTGTGGTCCATTTTTTGGCTATTTAAGATCCTCACTGGCAAGGAAGGCATGGGCTATGGGGACTTTAAACTGCTCGCCGTTTTCGGTGCTTGGCTCGGCTGGCAAATGCTGCCGCTGGTCATTTTACTTTCGTCCTTAGTCGGAGCTGTCGTCGGTATCACTATGATTGTCAGTAAACGCCTCAAACAAGGTAATCCCATCCCATTTGGGCCTTATATTGCTGCCGCAGGCTGGATAGCCCTAATATGGGGTCAATCTATAGTGGATTGGTACTTAAGTACGTTATAGAACAGGCTTCACTTAAGGATAACGGAACGTTCGCAAGCTCACTCACTGAACGCTTCGCTTACCGTAAGGGCGAAGCCCGTTCCGTAGACTGTAAGGACGAAGTCCGTCCTAGCAGCGTAGCGTACTTCATAGCTTTTAAGAGAGTTTTATGTCCAAATTTATTGTTGGTTTAACGGGTGGGATTGGTAGCGGTAAAACGACTGTTGCCAATTTATTCGCCGCAGAAGGCATTACCTTAGTCGACGCTGATATCGTTGCCCGCGACGTTGTCGCTCAGGGTTCAAAAGGGCTTGAGACTATCGTTAGCCATTTTGGCATTGAGATGTTAACGCCTGAGGGTGAACTCGATCGCGCCAAACTGCGGCAACGGATATTTAGCCACCCTGAAGAACGTGAATGGTTAAACCGGCTATTGCACCCCATGATCCGCCAAGAAATGCTAGCGCAGGTAGAAAAAGCAACCTCAGCCTATGTAATTATGGTCGTGCCCTTGCTATTTGAGAACGGGTTAGATAGGTTAGTCAATCGGACTTTAGTGGTGGATATTTCGCCAGAGTTGCAAATCAGCCGCACCATAAAAAGGGACAATGTTGATGTATCTCAAGTAAATAACATCATTAATAGCCAATTGAGCCGCAGCGAAAAACTCGCCCGAGCCGACGACATTATTGATAATCAGGGAGAGATATCAACCTTAAAACGAGAGGTGCTAGCATTGCACCAACGCTATTTACAACTATCTGGTACTCATAACGCCCATGACTAAATTAGTTTACGAACAGCCCCTAAACGAGAAAATTCGCAGCTACTTGCGGCTCGAATACCTCGATAAACAGCTGCAAAGTAACCTAAGCAATGACCACCAACATAGATGTTTTTATCCGCTGTTTTCCCTCTGTGAATTGTCTGAACGCTGCGATTATCGCAATGAAGTATTAAAAGATATTGAGCGGCACTTGCTGCAACTGAACAAATGGCAAGAATTAGATCACGTCGACCACCAGCAAATCAATATCTATATCAACGCCCTCACCCAAGCCCGCGAACCGTTACAAAAGCCTGAACGCTTCGGCAGCCAATTAAAACAAGACAAATTTATTTCCGCACTACGACAACGCTTCGGCATGCCAGGTGCTTGCTGTAACTTCGACCTACCACAACTGCATTATTGGCTATCTAAACCTTGGGAAGAAAAACAGCACGATTATCGCTCTTGGATAGCGCATTTCGAACCTTTGCTCACCCCCATCACACTATTACTCCAACTCACCCGCAGTACAGCCCATTACGACAATGCCGTTGCCCATGCTGGCTTTTATCAAGGTGACAGTGCCCAAGCACTTGCTTTGGTAAGGGTTAAAGTTGATGCTTCCCACGGGTGTTATCCTACGATTAGCGGCCATAAAAACCGTTTCGCTATCCATTTTGTGCAGTTTGAACAACAACGTCACTCCGACCGTTCAATTGATTTCTTACTGGCTACCTGTGCATGAAGCCTTTACACTAATGGCCTGAAAGACATTCGTATTGGCGGCCGCTTTATCGCCGTTAACCAAGAGAACAATTATGCCATTGACCGTTAACTGCCCTATTTGCAAAGCCCCTGTCGAGTGGGTGCCACAATCTGCATTTAAACCTTTTTGCAGCGAGCGCTGTAAGTTGATCGACCTCGGCGATTGGGCGTCAGAAAAACACGTCATCCCAGTCAAAGCCGAATTTGATCCAGAAGCATTTGATGAATTTGATCTCGATGAAGGCGATTTTTTTAAAGAGTAATTTGTGGGTTTATACACGAATCACTCAGCTCAAGCCTTTAATGCACTTACTTTTACCCACTCATTAATCGATAAATATTATGACTAAACGCATCCATGTTGCCGTCGGCATTATTACTAACTCGGCCGGTGAAATTCTGTTGGCAAAACGCCCAGATCATTTACATCAAGGTGGGAAATGGGAATTTCCTGGCGGTAAAGTTGAGACTGGCGAAACAGTCACTCAGGCATTGATCCGTGAACTCAAAGAGGAAGTTGCACTCGATGTCACCGATAGTCAGCCATTTATGGCGTTGAGTTTCGATTATCCCGATAAACAAGTGCTACTCGATATCCATTCAGTCACAGAATTTAACGGCACAGCTCAAGGCCTCGAAGGTCAGCTTATCGCTTGGGTCCCTAAAACCGACTTAACCAATTACGACTTCCCCGAGGCTAATAAGCCTATTCTTGAAAAAATTCTGGCTCAGTAATCCAGCAATTTACCTTATCCTCTCAATGTGTTCTGTCCCCGAATCACGATTCGGGGATGAACTTTTTCAATGCCTTAACTCCGAAAAACATGTAATTATGTGATCGTTAAGCTGATAGATATTAGCAATGCGTGATCTTGCTTGCAGCAAATCAATTAATCGCTTTAATCGTATCCAGAATAATGTTTGAATCGAATTTCATTCTTTCTCTTCGATTTCGAGGGCGCATCATGCACAATAACGTTAAGGCATTCCTAGCTACTACCGCCTTATTTTTTAGTTGTCAGGTACTAGCCAATGGTGGCTGTGGATTTGAACAACAACAGGGTTTAATTGCGACCTGCAGTGAGGAGAAACAAGAAGTGATTTTAACTGGCATAGTAGAAGCACAACATTTAGTCACAGATCTCAATGAGTTTGCCGAAGGGTATAAAACCTATCAAGTCGATACCACTGCAATCACCCCACTTAAAAGCATCACTAAACCTACAGAAATTGTAGTGATCATTGGTACTTGGTGCCCAGATTGTCACCGGGAAACGCCGCGCTTTATCCGTATTATGGAAGAAGTCGCTAATCCCAATATTAAAGTGACCTATATTGGTGTCGACCGAACGAAAAAAGATCCCGAAGGCTTAGCCGCAAAATACGACTTTACCCGCATTCCAACCTTTATTGTACTGCAGCAAGGTAAAGAAGTTGGCCGCATAGTAGAACGTCCAACGGTTTCCTTAGAAAAAGATCTCGCCGATTTATTGAAATAATCGCCACAGTACAAACAATAAAGGCCGCATCGCGGCCTTTGGTTTTTATCATGTTTCAATAAAAAATTAGCTGACTTCGTCAATAATCCGCTGAGCTAACATCACTAAAACACCTTCACGTAACGCGCCGCCAGATAAGGCTAAATGCTCGATCCCCAGCAACTCAAACAAGGCCAATAAAATAGCGACACCCGCAGCAAAAGTCGGTGCTCGCTCGCTGCAAAGCCCAGCAATCCCCATTAAGCTAATATCTTCTTGAGTGAGGATCTCAGCCTTCAACTGAGTAAGCACATCGAGTGTGATAGTTTCAGATAACCCTCGGTGGAGTAGCACTTCTACCACGGACTGTACAGCCCCGGAGGCACCAACGACACAATGCCAACCAAGATCACGTAGGGTTTGTCTATGCTCAGCTAATGCGGTTAGCACTTGCTGCTTAGCATCATCGAAATCTAACTGCTGCAGCGGCAAACTGCTGAAAAATTGGCGATTATAAGTCACGCTACCAAAGGGCAAACTGGTTTTGAACAGCACTTGATGCCCATCGCCAATGATAAACTCTGTACTCGCCCCACCGATATCAATAACCAAGCGACGGCCTTGACCACAAGTGGTCGCCACCATACCTTGATAGATGAGCTCTGCTTCACGCATACCAGAGATAATTTCGATCGGATGACCTAAGAGTGGCAATGCACGCTGATTAAACTCATCAGCATTGCTAATACTGCGAAGAGTTGCAGTTGCAATCACAGCAACATGGTTTGCTTCAATCTTATGTTGCACCAACATCTGGGCAAACATACTCAAACAGTCGAGGCCGCGCTGCATGACATCGGGGCTTAATTTGCCATCGTTGCCTATGCCTTCGGCGAGCCTCACCTTGCGTTTATATTTCGCAATAATATGCGGCTGACCACCACGCGTTTTGGCGATCAGCATATTAAAACTATTTGAGCCTAATGTTATAGCGGCATAAGCGGGTGTTGGCATTTACGAATGTCTACGTGTCCTATCATGACGAGGAGGGCGAGCACCACTGCGTTGAGCACCTGGGCGGCTTGCCCCTGAACGATCACGCAAGTTTCGAGTGCCGCTAGGGTGTTTACGGTGGATCTTCGCTGGCGTAGGAATATCGGCCAGTAAAGCTTCACTGTCGTAATTACTTACTGGAATCGAATGATTGATATAGCTTTCGATTGCAGGCAAGTTCAATGCGTACTCTTCACAGGCAAAGCTTATCGACATGCCTTTGTTACCCGCACGACCCGTACGACCGATTCGGTGAACATAGTCTTCGCAATCATCAGGTAAATCATAGTTATACACGTGTGAAACGTCAGAAATATGTAAACCACGAGCCGCAACATCAGTAGCAACCAATATATCTAGCTGGCCACTGGTAAATTGCTCAAGGATACGAATACGCTTTTTCTGTGGCACATCACCCGTTAATAAACCCACACGATGTCCGTCACCTTCAAGCCAAGACCAAAGCGTTTCACAACTGTGCTTAGTGTTGGAGAAAACGATGGCTTTTTCTGGCCAATCTTCTTCAATCAAGGTCAACAGCAAACGCATCTTCTCTTCTTGGGAAGGATAGAAGATTTCTTCTTTGATGTTTTTGGAGGTTTTTTCTTCGGGGGCGATTTCAACTTTAACGGGCTCATTCATATGATCATAAGCCAGCTCTTGTACTTTCATGGACAAGGTTGCCGAAAATAACATATTAAGACGTTGATTTGCCTCAGGCATACGTCTAAATAAGAAGCGAATATCTTTAATAAAACCAAGATCAAACATACGATCGGCTTCATCAAGTACCACAGCCTGAATTGAATTCAAGCCAATAATACCTTGGCGAACGTAGTCGATAATTCGACCCGTTGTACCAATCAAGATATCAACACCTTGATCTAATACTTTACGCTGCACATCGTAACTTTCACCGCCATAAACAATACCCACCTTTAAGTGTGTGTGCTTAGCGAGTAAAATCGCATCTTTGGCAATCTGAATCGCCAGTTCGCGAGTCGGGGCCATAATGATGGCGCGGGGCTGATTAATCAGTCGACCTTCAGGTATGGGAGTCGATAATAAATGATTAAACGTGGCGACCAAAAAGGCCATTGTCTTACCAGTGCCCGTTTGTGCTTGGCCTGCGATATCTTTTGATTGGAGTAATACAGGCAGTGATAACGCCTGGATCGGCGTACAAAATTCGAAGCCGTTCTCGGCAAGGGCCTGTTTAACCTCAGGATGTAGAGGTAGGTCGGCAAACCTTTGGGTAGATAGATGTGTTTCGCTCATAGCGCAAGCTTACCTGTTGAGGTTGCAATAAGATACTCGATCGTTTGAAATAGCCACATTGTAAAAAGGTAACTTGAAAAGCTATTTTTCAGCCCCAATATACATGGTAAGCCATTAACAAACCAGCAATGGCACCCAAACTGGAGAACATCATGAGCGATAAAATTATATACCTGAGTGACGACAGCTTCGAAAACGACGTATTAAAGTCTGATTTGCCAGTATTGGTAGACTTCTGGGCCGAGTGGTGTGGTCCTTGTAAAATGATCGCTCCAATTTTAGACGATGTGTCTGAAGAATATGCCGGTCGCTTGACTATCGCTAAATTAAACGTTGACCAAAACAATGTTTCTCCAGCGAAATATGGCGTTCGTGGCATCCCAACTTTACTGCTATTCAAGAACGGCGAATTAGCCGCGACTAAAGTTGGCGCACTCTCAAAAACGCAATTGAAAGAGTTTATTGACGCTCAAATCTAATTTGACGTCGTAATGAGTGACCTCCGGCACAAGCTATAAATTAATTGTGCCGGAATTTCCCTAAATTTCTGGACGCCCCGCTTTGTTAGTGCTACTTTAATAACCAGATTCTTTCTAATAACCTCTTCTCGCTCGTCAATCACTATCCTGAATTACATCCTTACTGATTGATCGCGGTAAGCTTTGTCGCGTAACACAAGACCCCCAAAATGAACTTAACTGAATTAAAAGACACGCCGATTTCTGACCTAGTCTTACTAGCTGAAAATATGAAGCTCGAAAATATGGCCCGCGCTCGCAAGCAGGACATTATTTTCTCAATCCTTAAAGCCCACGCAAAAAGTGGAGAAGACATTTTCGGTGGTGGGGTATTAGAAATACTCCAAGACGGTTTCGGCTTCTTACGCAGCTCAGACGGTTCTTATTTAGCTGGTCCAGATGACATCTATGTCTCACCAAGCCAAATTCGCCGCTTCAACATGCGAACGGGTGATACCATTTTTGGTAAAATTCGCCCACCAAAAGAAGGCGAGCGTTATTTTGCTCTATTGAAAGTCAACGAAGTTAACTTCGATAAACCAGAAAACTCCCGTAATAAAATCCTCTTTGAAAACTTAACCCCACTCCACGCAGAAGAACGTATGCGTATGGAGCGCGGCAACGGCTCAACTGAAGATATTACCGCGCGTATTCTGGATTTATGCTCACCGATTGGTAAAGGTCAACGTGGTTTGATCGTTGCACCACCAAAAGCCGGTAAAACGCTATTACTCCAAGGTATTGCTCAGAGCATCAGCTACAACAACCCAGAAGTGGTGTTGATGGTATTGCTGATCGACGAACGCCCAGAAGAAGTAACAGAGATGCAACGCCTCGTTAAAGGCGAAGTTATCGCATCAACCTTCGATGAGCCAGCCAGCCGTCACGTTCAAGTTGCCGAAATGGTGATTGAAAAAGCAAAACGTTTGGTTGAGCACAAGAAAGACGTCGTTATCTTACTCGATTCGATTACCCGTTTAGCCCGTGCTTATAACACTGTTATCCCATCATCGGGCAAAGTGTTAACTGGTGGTGTAGATGCTAACGCCCTGCACCGCCCAAAACGCTTCTTCGGTGCGGCACGTAACATCGAACACGGCGGCAGCTTGACCATTATCGCCACAGCCTTGGTAGATACAGGTTCTAAGATGGACGAAGTGATCTACGAAGAATTTAAAGGTACAGGTAACCAAGAGCTACATTTGTCACGTAAAGCGGCAGAAAAGCGCGTGTTCCCAGCCATTGACTTCAACCGCAGCGGTACGCGTCGTGAAGAAAAACTCACGACTCAAGAAGAACTGCAAAAAATGTGGATCCTGCGTAAGATCCTCAATCCTATGGATGAAGTCAGCGCAATGGAATTCTTAATCGATAAATTGGCGATGACCAAGACTAACGAAGAGTTCTTTACCGCCATGAAACGCACTAAGTCTTAAGCCATACAAGATTGCATGAATAATAAGGCCGCTCACTGAGCGGCCTTTTGTTTATGTATTAAAAAAGCCGCGGGTGCGGCTAATCTTGATTCAAGTGACTTAATCAAGTACAGGTAAGTAACTGAGCACTAACTGATCTCGACTTAGCTGGCTATCAATGATCTCCCCTACTGTGCCATTGTTTAACTTGATGGCAAGCGTGGCCTCCCCGGCTTGCGCCTTAAAGGTTTCCATCTCTTTAATTCGGTTAATCAGCGCGAGTGCTAAGGTGTTTTCTGCGGTTGCCGCGTACACTCGGCCATTTACCGTCACTTCTGCTTGAGTAGCCAATGCTGGGCCAGCTAAACGAATACCAACATATTCACGCCATACCCTAGCTTTTTGCTCGCCTTGATAATCACTGTCAACGGATGCAAGCACCACTTGGCGTAATATCATCTGCAGTAAATTACTCTTACCTTTTGGCTGCCCGTTAACAGTATCGAATTGGAAGTAACGTGATACCGAACGGTCATAATTAGGTAATGGCTCAATACTTTGTTGCGCAAAATCAGTGTAATAAGGCAAATAGCTATCGAGCTTACCACTCACGCCACAGCTTTCGGTAAAGAGGGGTGCATTACCACGAGTCAGCCCTGGGCCTTCGCCCATGGTCATCTTACACAACATATCTTTGAACACCGGACCCACATTAGGTAAATCAACCAATGCTTTATAACCAAGACTCGATGTACTACGTGGGGTGGTACGTGATACTAAGGCTCTCACGGCTAACAATTTATCTGGCCACACCCCCAAGACGTCGCGCTCATTCACATAGGGATGGTTAGGTGAGGATGCAGGCGTTTTAATACCGTTGAGTAAGCGACCCGAAAAGCTGACATCCGCCGTTAATAAATCCTGAAATTTAGGATTAATTTGCGATTTAATGATCAGCTCTTTCAAGGCTTCAGGAGAATCAGAGAACTGACTTATCACCTCACCTGGCTCAAACTTCGCCTTCATATCGCCGCTTTTAAAACGATATTGTTCAAGCACTTTGCCAAAATTGTACTGCTGTCTTAAGGCCACGCTGCCATCGGCTTGCTTGTATGTCACATCGAGGGTCGCATCATTTTCTCCCACCAGCTTAAGGAAGAAATCTGCCGACTGATTCATCGCCCGCTGATTCGCGCAATACCAAGCCTCGCTACCTGCCGCCGCCAATCGTTCGCATTCACCAGCGAAAAAGTTTTCAGATAGACCAAATAATTGCTCGAAAAAGCTCACATCTTCAATGAATTGACGTATTTCATCAAACTGAGCTTTACGATTAATGGCGTAACTTAGGCTATGATCTTCAAATAAAGATTGACGATTATGGCGTAAGTTCATGGTCTCGTAGCTATCAAAATACTTCTCGATATAGAACTGATTAATATCATCTAAGTTTTTACCTGCATCACCACGATTACAGTTGCTGTTAAGGGACACATGTTCATCAGTGCAGTAAGAATACTGACGTAGGCTATTGTTTTGCTCAATGTTATAGAGCACACCAAATCGAGTATCTCCATTAACAACCCCTTTGGCGAGTTCGTCACGGCGTTTGACATCTTCCGCTTTGAGCGACACAAATTCGTTGGCCTTCGTTTCTACTTCACGGGCATAACCAAAACGTAACGCGGCTAAGTCATAGGGTTCAAACGTGGTCGCAAACCGATTCACGTTGTAATCCATTTGGCTGGAAAACTCGGCATTAACGGTAATTTCTGGGTAACCCGCATCGCTAAAGGCGACTTTTAACTCCGTCAGTTGCGCTTGGTTAAAGGTATTGTCGTGGTCGCGACTCCCAGCAAAGTTATGCCTTAAGCCAAAGGTATGTCCTAACTCATGGGTTAAGGTGCCAGCAAATGCTTGCGCGGCTAGGGCTGTCGTTAAGGAGTCTTGTAAACTTATGGGCAGATCTTCAAATGCCGCTAACTTACCGCCCACTTTGCCATCAACCCACATTTCAGCTTTTTTCCAGTCAATTTCATGACCTTTGATGCCGCGAGGTAATTCACGATCACTACCACCCGTAGCAAACACGGTATCCACATGCATCATTGAGTTTTCAGACCAAAACGCTTGTGTTTTTTCATCAAAATCCGCTAAGGCATCGAAACTATTATCCTTGGGAGTTAATAACATCGATTTGGGTGCAGCGATAAGTTGCTGAGTGGGTTGCTCAAATGCTGCCTCAACAGGCACGTTATCTAGGCTGACATCAGGCTTGTCCAAACGAGCGACATATGGCTCACCCGTTAACGACGTCACTGAATTCGCGTCCAATTTGCCTCTGTTATAATCTAAACGCACTTGGCGATAGTAACGTACTGCGCCTTGTTTTAGATTCGAGCTGTATTGATTGACTCGCGCACTAACAATTTCACCTGTTAGCGGGTTTGCCGCTGATGGACCATAACCCGCCAAACCATTATCCAAAGGCTCATCGAATAAAGTGATGTTGCTATAACGTAGGTCGCCATGGCGTTTATCGTTGGCTTGCTCAAGTTTTATCTGTGGAAAACCGGTTTTATACAGCTTGTTTTGAATGTTAATTGCCGTAACAGACTCAATGGCAGCATCCAAAAAGGGTTTATTTTTCGCATCGTAGAAATTATTACTCAGGTAATAAGTCAGTTCCGATTTGGCCGGATTGAAGCGATTCAAGTAAGTTCGCACATACCCGTCAACGCCCTCAGAATCAGTAGCATCACGATAGGTATGGGAGGAGGTAAAGAAACCAAATGCGCCCTTTTCATTTTCGGCATAGGGAATCGCTTGATAGTCTTTACTGGCTAACTGATCCACCGCCACAATCGAAATAAACTCGGTGGTCGTAAAGGATAGGTTGTCGAGGTTGCCACCGTAAAATTGGTTAAAGCAACTTGGTGAAGCTTGATAGGTATGCTCAATTTCAAAGTTAACCACGCCCTTAGCTAAATCCATCTCATAGCCTTTTTGGCCTTGAGTATTCACTAGACGCGGGGCTTCTGTTTCAGTAACGCATTCTCCAAAGGTGAAAATGTCATTAATGCTCAACTCGGCAATTTTGGCTTTGGCAAAATCAGGGACAAAATAGCGCTTATCCTGCCATGTTAAATTAGCATCTGTATTAACTTGCTCAACGTTAACGCACTCACGCCATTTATCTTCGGTACATTTAAAGTCGATATATTCGCCAGGAATGGTTAACACTGGCGCTTGGTTATACTCATTAGGATAACGACTGTCATGGCCTAGTCCGATATTATCTCGGTCAATTTGACGTACTTGGATACCATTCTCTGTTTTATGCAAGGTCACCAACTTAGGATCACCTTGGGTAAAACCTCGCACCTCGGCAGCATAACGCGGAGCCTTACCCACGCTGCGAATGTAGAGATATTGCCGCTCAGTTGCTTTATCGATGTCGGCAGTGGTGACTTGCTTTTCATCTTTCGGGAGTTCTTTATAAGGCTCATCGCCGGCACCACACCCCACAAGGGTCAGTGCACTGGTGATCGCCAGACATAGCATGGACTTCTTCATAGATTCCTCTTAACTACTGTTTTTATAGATATTTAGTAATTGACAAATAAAAGGTTGAACTCTTTTTGTCATAAATCTCAAATCCCTGAGATGTCCCCACTTCTGGGTTATAGAAACGACCACTATTGTTGTGACCAACAGCCAACACCCAATCAGGCTTAAACGACCAGCCAAGTTCTTGGGCAAAGGTAAATTGATCATCGAGTCGACGACCGTAATAGTTTTTGGAAATCCGATAACGACCACTGATATCCAAATACCAATTGGCCGTTATTTGCCAATAAGCATCGAGTAATCCATCGAGTTGCTGTTCAACTAACACGCGTTCACCAGCGGTTTTGTATTGGTAAGCGTTGTAGCGATAGCGCGGTGAAAAATAAAAACTTAGGTTATCTAGCGGGCTCCAAAATAAGTACGCGGCAATGCGCGGCGCATATTGCAACCTATCTAGTTTTGATTCACATTCTGCGGGCAGATACACACCTAAACTGCCTTTCAATGAGACGGTATCGGTTAAGGCATACAGTGGCGTGCGGTACTCCAGCAAAGGATCATAAAAACTGGACTCTTTGCCATGTAGTGTTTGCTTTTCACCCCCAAGGGTAAACAGCACATTGCCCCAATTTGCCTTGTAATCGATACGGCTATCGATGTTGTAGGCTTGATAGGCGTAATAACTTTCCGAGTCATAAATGTTTCGCGTAAAACCCACATTAACGTAGCCAGACCATTTTGCTGCTTGTGCATCCGTTGCTAGCTCAAATTCATTGACGGCCAATGCTTGACCGACAAAGGAGAAACTGGCCAGCATCACTTGCACGCAGAAAAGCACAGACCATTTATTTCGTCGACGAGAAATCGACGAATAATATTGATTATTCGTTGGTTGCATAATAAAACCTTGATTTATATTTTTAATGAAAAATCTTGATAGTGAGCATGCGCTCTATTTAACGCTAGGATGTACTTGCTTGAATTGATTTCATCCAATTAAGTAAAACTGAATAATAGTTTTCTATATTAGTAATATAACTACGTATAAATATGGTTAAGACGAAATAAATAAAACCAAAAAAAATGAAAAAAGACGCTCCCCAAAATATGCTTTCAAAATCCGTTTGGGCAAACCCAGTCCAAAGGGGAGCGCTATATTCACCAACTATTACTATTGACTGATGGCTAACAGGTTCACAGTGAAACTCCAACACTGAAGCCATTGATAAATAATTATTTTTAATAACACAAGAATCAGACAACGCGGCAATATTCACAGGTGATCTCACCCATAATATTCCAAATATCAGCCACTCACCCACAGCGAAAAGAAAACGCTTTGGTATTTTTAGATATTTTTTTATGGCTAATTTCGTTAACATTGCTCGTCAATACGTCATGCTATAAATAATCTCCACTGCGACATCACAGCCAAAGATACAAAAAGATACATCTGTTGCATCATACGCACGAACAAAAAATATTTACAACTCACACAAGAGCTAACTCATATTAAATTAAAATAAATATGAGTTAGATCAGAAAAAACCAGAAAAATTAAACATAAAAAAACACAATGAGCAACAACTAAGCCCACCAAGAAAAACAATTTAGAAAACTTTATTTATAAATAAATAACAACATGCAGTGCGCTTATTTACATATACCACCATAATGCAATTGCTTAAGGGTGTTGTGGGAGAATATGACGAGCCGCCAACTGCATTTGCAACTCTTTACAACGTTGACGTAACATTTCGCGAAGCAGTAACACCACGGGAGTGACATGTTCGCGCCCTGGGCACACTAAGTATAAATCGACGGGTTCCCCCTTATACTCAGGCAACAAACGTACTAATCGCCCTGAGATTAAGTCATCGGCCAGATCTAGACTCGACTTAAATACCAACCCTTTGCCAGCCACAGCCCAACGGCGGGCAATCTCGGCATCATTAGCACTACGATTGCCCGTGACACGCACTTTGAATTCTTGACCATCACGCCTAAATAGCCATTGATCGTGGGTGCGATCATCCAACTTATAAAACAAGCAATTATGCTCGACTAGTTGTTCTAATGAATCAAGCGCACCAAACTTAGCGAGATATTCAGGTGAGGCGCACAAGACACGATCAACACTGCAGATAGGGAAAGCCACTTGGTTAGAATCCTGCGGTTTTCCATAGCGCACGGCGACATCAATTTTATCGTGATAAAAACTGCTGATATTGTCGCCAAGGTGCAAGCGAACTTGCAGTTGAGGGAAATCGAGCAAAAACTCGTCGAGCCAAGGCACAAAAAGATTACGGCCAAAGTCTGAAGAAACCGACAGGCTTAAGGTGCCGGATATTTTACCTTTATCACTGGCGATAGCTTGTTCGCCAAGCGCTAAATCGCTTAGCGCACGTCGGCAATGAATAAGATAACGTTCACCTTGCACAGTCAAACGTAAGCTGCGTGTCGTGCGGATAAATAAACTAGTATCGAGCTGTTTCTCAAGCCGTTTTATTGCTGCACTGGCAGAAGCAGCCGAGATATCCATCTCGGCTGCTGCGGCAGATATATTGCCGCAATCAGCGACTCGCACGAACAAAGCTAAATCATTAATTAGCATGATTATCAAAAATCCTTTGAAAAAATTACAAACTTTATCCTGTTTATCTCTTAGCTAATATTCCACACAATGGCTACACGATACAAGTACACTCAAACAAGTAGACTCCAGCAAGTACACCCAGAGGAATAAACATGAAAGCCATTGGTTACCAGACAGCAGGTGCACTCACAGCGCCCAATGCATTAGAAAACATCACGCTAGCCGAGCCAACGGCGACAGGTTTTGACCTTTTAGTGGAAATCAAAGCCATTTCTGTCAATCCGGTTGATACAAAAATCCGTGCATCTAGCTCTGCACCTGCAGGCGAATACAAAATTATCGGCTGGGATGCGGTCGGTGTCGTCAAAGCCGTTGGTGAGAAAGCCTGTCTTTTCAACGTTGGCGATGAAGTGTGGTATGCGGGCGATATCAGTCGCAGCGGAAGTTATGCAGAATATCAATTGGTTGATGAGCGAATTGTCGGCCATAAACCTAAAAGTTTAACCTATAACCAAGCCGCGGCATTACCTTTAACGGGGATTACGGCATGGGAGATTTTATTCGACCGTTTAGCTTTACCCCAAGATGGTTCGGCAACTGACGCCCGTATTTTAATTATCGGTGCGGCCGGCGGTGTGGGTTCAATCATCACTCAGCTTGCAGTAAAACTCACAGGTGCAGAAGTGATAGGCACTGCATCTCGTCCAGAATCCGCCGCTTGGGTGCACAAACTTGGTGCCGATGCTGTTATCGACCACACCAAGCCACTTTCACAGGAACTTGCGAATATTGGCATTACTGATGTGACCCATGTGATTAGCTTAACCCAAACAGATCAACATTTTGATGAAATAGTACAAGTGCTTAAGCCACAAGGAAAACTAGCATTAATCGATGATCCTAAGGGGCCATTAGATGTGATGAAACTTAAGCGTAAAAGCTTATCCTTACACTGGGAACTGATGTTTACCCGCAGCCTATATCAGACCGAGGATATGATTGCGCAACATCACTTACTCAACCGCTTAAGCGCCCTTATCGATACAGGCGAGTTACAGAGTACGTTCGGTGAACACTACGGCACCATTAATGCCCAAAACTTAATCAAAGCTCACGCTCAGATAGAGTCTGGCAAAGCGATCGGTAAAATTGTTTTAGAAGGTTTTAACCAATGAAAATAACAGTATTTGCCCAAATCATAGCGAATCAAGGCCAAAGCGATACGCTATTTAAAATACTCAAGCAACTCGTGACAGACACTCATACCGAGGCTGGCTGCATCGAATATAAACTGCATCACTCATTAGATGATGAAAATATCTTCTGGATGTACGAAATTTGGCAATCCCAAGCCGCACTGGATGAACATATGGCGAGTACGCACTTTCAAGCATTCGTCACTCAAACCGCAGACATAATCAATCGAGCTGACATTCACAAAAGCTACGCCTGCTAATCAACAAAAAAGCGCCAAACACGTTGGCGCTTTTCATCATTTATCACTTATCGAATCAAAGTCATGGCCATCTTGCGGCGTAAATACGCGATTTGCTGCATGTGTGGCAAATCCTTAGGACAGTTGTCTTGGCAGCCGAGTAAAGTCATGCAGCCAAACACGCCATCCTGATTGCCAATCACATGGTAAAAATCCTCGGCAGTACGAGCGTCACGGCTGTCCATCTCAAAACGAGCTATTTTCATCATGCCCACAGCGCCGACAAAAGTTTCACGCATTTGTTTAGTCGCACAGGCAGAAACACACACGCCACATTCAACACAGCGCTCTAGCTCATACAAACGCGCAGCTTCATCTGGATCCATAGGATCTTCAAGCCGATGCACGCTTATATCATTGGCCTTAGGGTGTAACCACAGCTTTAAGCGTTCGGCCAGTTCCCGCATAAACTTACCAGTATTAACCGAGAGATCACCAATCAACTCAAAACCTGGCAGCGGCATTAAGGTGATTTCGCCCTTAGGGTATTTGGCCGTTAAGGTGCGGCAAGCTAGCGTCGGGAAACCGTTGATCACCATAGCGCAGCTACCACAGATGCCAGCACGACAAACAAAGTCGAACTGCAATGAAGTGTCTTGTTCTTCCCTGAGTTTATTAAGGGCGATAAATACCGTCATCCCCGGCGTTTCGGTAAGCTGATAACGCACCATTTTCGGCTTATCGTTTGGCTCCTGCGGATCATAACGAAAGATATTAAAGGTTAACTGGCGACCTTGGCTCATTATGATTTTTCTCCTAACGCATTGGCAGATGGACTTTTTAAAGTATCACTTAAACGTTCATTATTGGGTTGTAAGCTCTCGGGTAATTCAAAGGGCATAAGAGCCCGCTGCCTTTGATAACGGTCAGCATCATCACCTAGCTCAGCTAAAATCTCGGCAATTTGCTGTTCACGCTTTTCGGTATCGGGATGCACTATGGCGTTGTTGATGCCATAACCACGATAACCCGGCGGGAGTTCCATCTTCATCACATCGAGTGCTTCGTAGTTAAGCACAGGTTCGAGTGCCTCGGGATCCGGCCAGCTGGCCAGGGTGCGATTCAGCCAGTCTCGATCATTTCGCTGCGGATAATCCTCGCGAGCATGGGCACCACGACTCTCTGTTCGCGCTGCGGCCCCGCAGGCTACGGTTAGCGCCACTTTTAGCATACGCTTGACCCGCAGGGCTTCAACTAACTCGGGATTGGCGTGACGCTTTTTACACTTAAGTCCGAGTTTACGCGAACGCTCGAGCAACACTTTTAGCTCGGCAACCGCTTTTTCAAGCTCGGGGCCATTACGGAAAATCCCCACATAATCCATCATGATGCGCTGCATTTCGCGCATGAGTTCAAAGGCGCTCTCGTGACCATCACCCTCGACCAGCACATCGATTTCACTCTGCACCTGCTGCATAAACCGTTCAGCAAGCTGAGTGTCGATCTCAAGGCTATTGTTCTCACAAAAATCGGCGACATATTTACCAATAATCATGCCGCCAACCACGGTTTCGGCCAACGAATTACCGCCTAAACGGTTAAAGCCGTGCATGTCCCAACAAGCCGCCTCACCTACGCTAAATAAGCCTTTAAGCTGCGGACTTTCACCAGTGGCATTAGTCCGAATACCGCCCATAGAATAATGCTGAGTTGGGCGTACAGGGATCCAATCTTTAGCGGGATCGATGCCAAGGAAATTCTCACAAATTTCCTGCACTTCCCTAAGATTCGTTTCAATATGCTTGCGACCTAAAAGGGTAATATCTAGCCACAGGTGGGGGCCATAAGGGCTATCGACGCCCTTACCTTTACGTATATGTTCGGTCATGCGACGCGATACGACATCCCGCGATGCCAACTCCTTTTTATCGGGCTCATAGTCAGGCATAAAGCGATAACCGTCTTTATCGCGCAATAAGCCGCCATCACCACGGCACCCTTCCGTTGTTAAAATGCCCACGGGTACAATGGCAGTGGGATGGAATTGTACCGCCTCCATATTGCCAAGCCTTGCCACGCCCGTTTCCAATGCCAACGCTTGGCCAATACCTTCGCAGATGATCGCATTGGTCGACACTTCATAAATTCGGCCATAACCACCAGTAGCTATCGTAGTGGACTTAGCCACATAGGCTCTAAGTTCACCCGTAATCAAACAACGAGCAATCACGCCATGGCAACGCTTACCATCGTGAATAAGTGCCAAGGCTTCGATACGTTCATGGACGGGAATATCCATGGAAATCGCTTTGTTATCCATAGCGTATAACAGCGAATGACCTGTACCATCGGCGGTATAACAAGTGCGCCATTTTTTAGTGCCGCCAAAGTCCCGCGCATTAATCAATCCATGGGCTTCCTGCGCCTCATGTAGCGTGACTTTTTGCGCATTGACTATCACTTCTCTTGGGCCAGCAGTCACCCGAGACCAAGGTACGCCCCAATTGGCCAGTTCACGTACTGCCTTAGGTGCACAATGGGCAAACATCCGTGCGACATCTTGATCGCAGCCCCAGTCGGAACCTTTTACCGTATCTTGAAAATGCACATCCTCATCATCGCCCATTCCCTTAACGGCATTGCCTAAACTCGCCTGCATCCCTCCTTGAGCGGCAGCAGAGTGGGAACGTTTTGCAGGAATGAGTGACAGAACTAAAGTGTCAAGCCCACGCTCTTTCGAAGCGATAGCGACCCTTAAGCCCGCGAGCCCAGCTCCTACCACCAATGAATCGGTATAAATCAGTTTCACGCCTGCTCCTTAATGGGGTCTATTGTTTTGTGCTGTTTTTTTATGTTCGACATTCTATTCACTGATTAACTTAATCATTGATTAAAAGCGGAATTAACTCGCGTAGGGTAAAAATGCCAAAAGTGAGGCAACACCAACAGAGACAAATAGCATGCTCACTATGGTCTTGATCTTACGTAATCGACTGCGGTTGTTGAGATCCCGCGCCGCGCCCCATTTCAAAGCCACACGGTAAATGCCAATTGCTGCATGTAACTCCACAGTGAGCAGTAAAGGCAGATACACCATCCAGACACCTTGATTCCAAATACGATCGGCGCTTCCCTGAGGGCCAATGGTTTCGGGAGCCGAGCCAATAAGCCACAAATGCACAGGCAACAGCAGTAAAATCACTACACCAGTAATGGCTTGCCAGCGCCACAAGCGAGTATCGCTGTGGTTGATCACTTGCATTTGTTGGCGCAGAGCCCTTTGCTGACGCAGACTCATGGGTAATTTTTGCAATGCCACTAACACGTGCACTAACGTCAAAATGGCAATACCAATGGCAATACAAGTCACTACCCAAGGATAACCGTGTCCATCAGCGGACAGAAAACTCAGCTCCATGGTGCATGCCACCCAACTCATGGCATCCGCACCCAATAAAATCGATGACACTAACACTAAGTGGGTCCACAAAAAGACTGCGAGTATTACCCCTGACAAACTCTGGCTTAAATCCAGCCAAGCACTCCATTTTTTAATATTTAATTTGATCGCCATCCTATCGCCTCACGCCGTTGACCTTATCGAGCCAATCTCATTAAGTCTTATCGCAAACTAATATCGCTCACACATCCACACGAAAACGTAAGCCAGATCAATTGAGTGCTGAATAATTAACCTAATGCTTAATAATAGCAGTGAAACAAAATCCTGCTGCTAGCTTAAGGCCTACTCAGGTACGAAGGGCTGCACAGGAATACCGAGCTCGCTACCGATAAATAGATATGAAACAAGGCTCGCAGTACCAAGACATAGCAAGTAAATAATCAGCACCTTAGCAAGTTTTCGCAGGCCTGAGCGCTGAGTGGTTAAGCCCCACTTTACCGCTACGCGATAGAGACCAATCATGGCGTGTACCACTACAGCGGGAAGTAACAACGCATACAGCAACCAAGCGTTATCGTGATAAACCCGCTCAGCCGATAAATGCGGGCCAATTTCAGGATTCAAAATCATAGTGAAGAGGTGAACAGGAACGAGGAAAAATAAGATAAAGCCAGTGATCAATTGCCAAAACCACGCATGGGTATCCTTATGCTTGATATTCCCCATGTGCGAACGCAGGGCTCGCCATTGCCCTAGCTGCGCCGGAAAACGCCGTAGCGCCACCGCGGCATGTACTATCACCACCAATAGCATAAACACTGAAAACACTTTAGTGACTATAGGAAAGCCATGTCCTGTGCTGCTAAACATTCCACCTTCAAGCAACTGAACGACCCGATAAAAAGCCTCTTTACCCAGCAAAATACTCGATTCAAAATGCATGTGTAATAGTAAAAAGCTGCCAAGCATAATCCCTGTCGCACTCTGCAGCCTATCAGCCTTAGCCGACCAAGGATGACCTAGCGGTGTACTCACCCTATTGTGAACTCGAGTTATGCTTGTCATCTTGAATTAACCTATGTCGTTTATCGTTGGCACCTCTTGGCAAACTACACCATAGCAGCAACTCAAATCAGGCTTGAGTGTCACAGATTTAAAGCGTGAGCCAACTCACCTGACGGAGTTAAACTCTTAGAAGATGATCACAAAAAACGTATCAAAACCAAACAAAGGTAAAACCAATTAACCAATACTTTTCATAGTGTTATATCAAATAATGAAACTGACAATTCGTTTTTTAACACCAATCCATACCCGCCAGCTAACCCCTTGTCTGTATAGACAAAAGCGTAATACCAGGATAGCCAGTCGTCGAACCTAAAGCCTAGTGATAACCAAACGACCTTACCTAAAGCGCTTTAAATTCCCCCTACATCCTGCATTTTGGGATAGTTTGGGTATACAATACCGCGATATTTTGAACCCTTAGTTTATGAACACTCAGTCACAGGATGCCCCCATGCCTTGGATCCAACTCCGTATAAACACCAATAGCGATGACGCTGAAACCATCAGCGACTTGCTCATGGAAGAAGGTTCAGTCTCTATCACCTTCGAAGACGGTAAAGATACCCCTATTTTTGAACCTAAATTAGGCGAAACCCCACTGTGGCGCGATACCGTGGTAGTGGCCTTATTCGATGCAGAAACCGATCTAACACCGACCATCGCCATGCTGAAAACCTTGCCTTTCCTCGGTGAGAACTTCAGCCATAAAGTCGAACAAATTGAAGATAAAGACTGGGTACGCGAATGGATGGATAACTTCCACCCCATCCAATTTGGCACACGTTTATGGATCTGCCCAAGCTGGCGCGAAATCCCTGATCCAACCGCAGTCAATGTGATCTTAGATCCGGGTCTTGCCTTCGGTACTGGCACTCATCCCACGACAGCACTGTGTTTAGAGTGGCTAGACAGCTTAGATTTAAGCGATGAAGAAGTGATCGATTTTGGCTGTGGTTCAGGCATCTTAGCCGTAGCCGCACTGAAACTGGGCGCGAAAAAAGTCACAGGTATCGATATCGACTATCAAGCCATAGACGCCTCACGTGCCAACGCCGAGCGCAATGATGTCGCCGACAAGCTAGCCTTGTACTTGCCAGAAGACCAACCCGCCGATCTCAAAGCCGACGTACTGGTCGCTAACATTCTTGCCGGTCCACTGCGTGAATTAGCGCCTTTGATCGCAGAACGCGTAAAAACCGGTGGCAAACTTGCCCTTTCCGGTCTCCTCAAAGAACAAGCCCAAGAAATCTCTGACTTTTATAGCCAATGGTTCGATATGGACGCAGCGGCTCACAAAGAAGATTGGAGCCGCTTGACAGGTAAGCGTAAATAGCGCTAAAGGGTGGCGCAACATGCGCCACCGCTGGCTTCCAACAATTTGGCCTCTGACTTCTCGTCAATTAAAAGTCAAGAAAAAAAATTACCTCTAGGTCATTTATTGACCTTTTCACGGCCAACAAAAAGGGCTACTATAGCGCCCCTTTGAAGAGCTAAGGTGAAACATAAAATGCAGATTGGACCCTATCAACTGAACAATCAGCTGATCGTGGCACCAATGGCAGGTGTCACCGATCAAGCCTTCCGCAATCTTTGTCTTCGTTATGGCGCAGCCTTAGCGGTTTCCGAGATGCTTTCATCCAATCCCGAGGTTTGGGATACAGATAAAAGCCGCCAGCGCATGACGCATTCTGGCGAGGAAGGCATCCGCTCAGTGCAAATTGCAGGGGCTGATCCTGATTTAATGGCGCAAGCCGCTTTGTTCAATGTCGAACAAGGTGCTCACATCATTGATATCAACATGGGTTGCCCGGCGAAAAAAGTGAATAAAAAGCTGGCAGGCTCGGCGCTAATGCAAAATCCACCGCTGGTAAAAGAGATTTTACAAGCCGTGGTCGCCGCAGTGAACGTGCCTGTCACGTTAAAGATTCGCACCGGCTGGGAGCCAGAGCACAAGAATGGTGTTCAAATCGCCCAGATTGCAGAGGATTGTGGCATAGCCTCGCTCGCCGTTCACGGCCGCACGAGACAATGTATGTACAGAGGCAACGCCGAGTACGACACGATCAAAGCAATCAAACAGAATGTCTCGATTCCTGTTGTCGCCAATGGGGACATCGACAGTCCGGAGAAAGCCCGCTTTGTGCTGGAATACACTGGTGCCGATGCCTTGATGATAGGACGGGGTGCTCAAGGACGGCCTTGGATTTTCAGAGAAATCCAGCACTACTTGGAAACGGGTAATAAGCTAGCGCCCATTGAGGTTGCCGAACAGCGTCAAGTGATGCTGGAACACCTCACCAAACTGTATGACTTATATGGTGAATACAAGGGTATCCGCTTCGCCAGAAAACATATGGGATGGTACCTAGACCAAGAAGCTCAGCGCCAATTTAGGGCTGACTTTAATCGGCTGGAAACCGCTGCAGAACAGTATTCCCTCGTGGAATGTTATTTTGATGAATTAGTACAGAATTAATAAAGAGCAGAATAGAATGTTTGATCAGACAACTAACACAGAAGTTCACCAGCTTACCGTTGGCAAAATCGAAACAGCAAACGGCACTATCAAGCCCCAGTTATTACGTGACGCCGTCAAGCGTGCCGTAACTAACTTCTTCGCACAGTTGGACGGTCAGGAAGCACAAGAAGTTTATGAAATGGTGCTAAGCGAAGTTGAAGCGCCTCTGCTTGACATCATCATGCAACACACTCGTGGCAACCAAACCCGCGCAGCAAACATGCTAGGTATCAACCGTGGTACTCTGCGTAAAAAATTGAAAAAATACGGCATGAATTAATCAACAAGGATTAAGCTGTTGTATTAAAAAGGGTTAATCAGAAATGATTAACCCTTTTTACATTTTGAACCCACTCCTGAACCCACAGTTAGTGATCTACTCGTATTAGAATTTATCTTACTTGCCCAGTACTCGTAATCTTTATAGAGTGCATTTATCAAAGGCTGCTGTGTATGTTCATGGGGGAAGAACTATTATTCAACGCAATGAACAAACAACTTGAGCTATATCGAAATTCGTATCCCACCTTCACACTTGAATAGGGTGATTTTATGGACTTGTTAGATAAGTATCAGCTTAAGGAATGGTGGCTTCAAGCTCTAACTGCAAGTCAAAGAAACCAAGTTGCTAACGACTATCGTCCTATGGGCTTACCAATTGGCGAAACTCCCTACCTATACCAAGATTTAGATAAAACTGACTCTAACAATGGATTCGGTAAACTAAGTCTTTTACTTACTCTTTCTTACATTGCTGGTGATGAAGCAAAGCATATTCTCCAAACCAAAGTAGAAAACGAGTTACTCCAGTGTCATACGGCACCTGATAGTAACCTGATTGATGTGCACCTAGCCCTTGCATCACTTATCAAGCATCACTACTCATTGAGAACAGCCCCAGAACATTATGAAAAAGCCAAAGAATTCTGCTTAATGCAAATATCTATCTCTAGTAAGTTGGTCAAAAAATTTTGTCATATCGAAAAACCTAAAGAACTAAAAAAACTACAGAACATAACGGGAATTAAAGATCCTTATTATGATGAACTTCAAATGCTGCCCTCCCATACAGGCTACAAGCAGTTAGCAATTATTCTTGAGAAAGAAGGCAATATTGAAGGTGCATTAAAGCTCTCTAAACAAGCTCTAAAGCAAGGCTGGACAGATAATTATGAAAAACGAATAGATAAACTTAACCAAAAATTAGCGAAGTAAAAGAAGAACTAGACCACTGAAGTTAACAATGAATAAAACTGCTGAGCATGCTAACGCAACTGGCCTAACATTTAATATTTGCCGATGGAAGGTGGTTACGTATAAGAGCATCAGCGCTTTGATTAGGGATGTTGATAGCATCGTATCTCCCTTGTTAAAACAGTAAGCCTTATCCCTTTCTAATGAAAATTAATCTAAAGTTGCTCGTTCAGTTGTGTTTCGTTAATGATGAAAATTGAAGCAAATTCAAGGCTCATACTGGACTTTAGTTATGGCAGTAAGGCTTAGTCTACCCAGTGTTTGGGCAGCCCAAGAATATCTCAGGAGAACACTCATCCCTCGAACTATTAGCAGTTGATTATAATCATATGCTGTTCAGCCAACTACGGGGTCTGCAACACCTCACTGAGTCCAAAATATAATAATAAACAAAACCCCTCACATCGCTCTAACCATTCCAGCAGCAATATCAACTCATATTAATAATCCCGAGTGTAAATTTGCTACATCCAAACTAAGTCAGCTCTTCCTACTCCTTAAGAGATATTTCGCTCATCTAACTGTGACATCATCGGCAAATCCTGAGTGTTTTAGTCAGGATTAGTTGCCATAATCTAAAGCTGCAAATAATATGAATGTAAATTTATTGCTGCTCTGGAGCTACTCATGTCTGCTACTTCTGTCTCAAAAGATGCACAACTCCCACCCCATGGGTTTAATTCTCAACACAATCATTGGCTAGAACGAAAAATAGGTGAACTAGTGGCAGAAGACTTTCGCCGCGCACATGTGTTTAGTCAATTTGGTATCGATTTTTGTTGTGGCGGGGGTAAATCACTGGTGGTCGCCTGTGAGCGTGCAGATGTAGATCCCGCAAAAGTGGTTGCTGCGCTGAATGCCGCAACACTTACCGGTAGCAAAGAAGATGAATTAAATCAATTACCCTTAGATCAACTTATCGAATATATAGAATCAACGCACCATCAATACGTGCGCGAAAAAGCCCCTTTATTAGTCGAATATTCCGAAAAGATGATTCGCGCTCACGGTGAGCACTATGCCGAAATCGTTCCCTTTGCGGGTTGGGTACGAGCCTTAGTTGAAGACTTAATGCCACATTTAATGAAGGAAGAAAAAATACTGTTTCCGGCGATCCGCGCCATGAGTCATGGAGAGCAGGTTGAGGCTTGCTTTGGCCATATTGGCAACCCCATCAATGCGATGCAACATGAGCATGAAGAAGTCGGTTTGATTTTGCAAAAATTACACGAGCTCACTAACGACTTCACACCACCTGAATATGCGTGCACTACATGGCGTGTTTGTTATGCCACTCTGGCGGAATTTGAGGCGGACTTACATCAGCATATTCACTTAGAAAACAATATTCTTTTTCCTAAGGCATTGGGTCTGACTCAATAATTGATTAAATGTTTATCCCGTAGCGGCTCCAAATTACAGATTTTCCGCTTAACCTTGAGGCCAGACCTAAGTCTGGCCTTTCAATTGTTGACGTGCTACAACAAGTCATGTGTCGCTGACGGATAAGCTGCCATGACATTTCAATCATTTGCACTCGATGATATTGCCAATTTGCACGAATCGGCCCAAGTAGAATTTAAACTCGCAGGTGGCCGCGATGGCCAAGGTCAATTACCCGAAGACATTTGGGCTACTTATAGCTCTTTTGCTAACACTTTGGGTGGCGAAATCATCCTAGGGGTACGGGAAGAACGTGGCCATTTCAGTATTGAAGGCATTCCCAACCCGCTTCCCGTCTTGCAAGAATTTTGGGAAATACTCGATGACCCGAGTCGCACTAGTCACAATCTTTTAGCGATTTCAGATGTGCAGATTATTGAAATTATGAATAAAAAGCTGATTCGTATCCGCGTACCGCTGGCGCCTGAGCAGCTAAAACCTATCTACGTAGGCAGCGATCCCTACACTGGAAGTTATTTTAGGGTGGGAGATGCCGACATGCATGCAAGCCGTCGGCAAGTCAATCTACTGCTACGCCGCGCCCATCTTTGCATGAAGCAACTCAAGGCGCGTTAATCCAGTAAATCTAACGTCCTGTTATTACTTTAAAAACCTGCTAATAGATAGCCGCCCATGGCCGCAATCGCCACGCCAGTAACGCGCATTAAATTGCGTTGCCCTGTCATCCGCTGCATTCCAAGGCCTATCATTACGCCGCCTAAATGGATGACTGCTGTACCAAATAAAAACCCTAGGGCATACAAGACCGGACTTGCTAATTCTGGCATTTCAGCGCCGTGGGCGTGACCATGAAAAATCGCGAATACGCCCACAAAGGCCATGGCAAATAACAGCGGAATTTGACGGTCGAAGGCGATAGCAAGGCCGAGCAACAATACAGAAAGGGCGATACCAATTTCAACAAAGGGAACGGCAATGGCGTATAAGCCTAAAATCCCGCCCACTAACATAAAGGTGACAAATGCTAAGGGGACAGTCCAAATCGCGCGGCCACCGAGCTGGGTGCTCAACATGCCCACACTCAACATAGCCAGCAAGTGATCGAAGCCCAATACGGGATGATTAAAACCCGACATGAAACCGCCACCTGAATGGATCTCATGGGCCGATACCGGCGCGATCCAACATAAAGTGAGCAGTAATAACAACCCGATACGCGCCATAAAATAGCCTTAGTCAGTGACTTTAGTGATATAAAACTTAACTTTAGTGCAAATTTGGCTGGCAAACCTTGATCTCAATCACCCAAAGATACAGATAAAAAATGCACGCTAAGTTAGTTTACGTCGATAGCCAATACTTTTGTCAAAGCCTCGAGGGAGGCAATTTCTAAATGGGGCAACAAGGCGGCTATCGGTAAGGAATCGACTCGACCAAAACTGGGATTTAGCCACACAGACTGGCACCCCGCCAATCGAGCACCACGAACGTCGGCATTCATGCTGTCGCCAACATGCAGTAAATGTTGCGGTGCAATCTTTAACCGCGAGCAAGCTAATTCGAACATGTCTTTAGCGGGTTTCATATGCACGCCATTACCTGGATGCAACACAAACTCGAAAGTTTCCCCTAAACCAATCCGCTCTGCGTCCACATTGCCATTGGTGATCCCGACTAATCTAAAATGCTGCGATAAGCGATTGAGTAATAAGAGCACTTCGTCAGACACTTGGAAATGGCTGCGGTAAAAATAAAAGCATGCTAATCCTTGCTCGGCGCCGCGTTCAGCTTCAGTCGCCGAATACCCTAATTGTATTAGACCTTGGCGAAGCGTAGCTAAACGGGCTGCGCTAGTGTCGTGGGCGAGCTCACGATTTTGCTGCAAAAGTTGCAGTTTTAGCCTGCGCCAATCATGGGGTTGCCACGCCTGCGATAATGGATAAGTCTGCAACAAAAACGTCGCCAGCTCTGCCTCGGCATTTAAAATATGCGGCAGATTGTCGTACAGGGTATCGTCGAGATCGAAACTGATCGCTTGAATATGTTGAGGTCTAAGATAGCAACGCATTATTTATCCTATGTTTTTTTCGCTCTAGGATGGGCGTTATCATACACCTTCGCTAAGTGTTGGAAATCCAAACTGGTGTAAATTTGCGTGGTCGCTAGGTTCGCATGACCCAATAATTCTTGCACCGCCCGCAAGTCGGCGCTCGCTTCTAACATGTGAGTGGCAAAGGAATGACGCAACTTATGGGGATGTACTCGCACCGATAATGCCTGCTCTTGACCCCATTTAGCCATTCGCGCCTGAATACTGCGATGGGAAAGTCGCTTGCCTTTTTCAGTCACAAATAAGGCGTTATCTTCACAGGGGATCTGCTTTCGGCAATTGAGCCAATTCTGCAGCGCAGTAATCGCTAAACGACCGACTGGGACGATACGCTCCTTATTGCCTTTACCTAAGACTCGCACTTCTTTCAAATCGTATTGCACACTGGATAAATTAAGTGCGGCGAGTTCCGCTAAACGTAAGCCACTGGAATAAAACAACTCCATCATGGCTTTATCCCGCAGACTCAGCGGATCTGTACCTTCAATGTCGAGCAAGTGACTAATGGCATCGACATCGATATTCTTCGGCAGAGGTTTGGTCTGTTTGGGGGCACTTAAGCCTTTGGCGGGATTAAGCTCAATCACGCCTTCGCGCAGCAAAAATTCACCCCATTGTTTTACTGCAGATAAACACAGAGAAAGCGATCGCGGGCTTAAACCTTTGCGGTGCAATTTGGCTAACACTTGCTGCCAATGCTCGCGGCTCACATTGAGTAAATGCACGCCTTCGGGCAAGAGATCGCTACCGCGATTAAGCTCATAAAGGTAATTCCGTACTGTATGGGCAGACAACTGTCGCTCGGTACTCAGATAACGTTCAAAGGTTTGTAACCATTGAGTATTTAATGCCGACACTTCGCCTGTTTGCGTACTCATATCGGTTTCCTCGTGGGTTTTGCTAAGCCTTGGGTGAGCAAAATCGCTCAGCGGCCGTTACAGCTTGGCAAGCATATGCGCCAGTAAACGCCGCAGTTGTTCCAGCAGCATGTTATCCATATCAGGATGAAAATGGGTGACATCTTGGCTAGCAATGGCAAAAATCACCGGGTTGTCTTCCGACAATTTAGTCAGTGCCACCGACCCAACTTCGCTACCAAATAGGCGTTTGGCTTCTTGTTGCGTTAGCCGACCAAAATAGTGACCTTTATGCAGCCTTTGATCCCATATTGCCTTCATATCGGTATCGAGCACACTGATCAAACGCACATGACTGAAATTAAACTGTAATTTCAAACTATCGGCCAACACTTCTTTGAGTGACACAAGATCGGCACAATTCAGTAGCTTGAAGGATAACTCAGTATTGAATTGGTAAATTTTCTCGTTGCGCGCCGCCATCGTTAACAGACTGGTGATCTCTTCTTCCAACTGGCTGACTCGCTGGCGCAGCATTTCTTGACGACGTTCCACCAAAGAGATGGCGCCGCGCTCTAGGTGGGGCAGACGCATTGCCAGCAATAGCTCAGGATAGCGATTGAAAAAATCAGGATTATCCAGCAGATACTCGCGAATAATCAACTCATCAAAGGGCACATTCGTCTGCGGCATCAAGGGCTCTGTCATAACTGAATTTGCCCATCATAAACGTGCTGCGCTGGGCCCGTCATCCACAAAGGTTTCCCCTCGCCTTCCCAGTTGATGGTTAAAGTACCGCCGGGTAAATCCACCCGCACTTGCTGGCCGAGCTTCCCTTGCACTTGACCTACAACCACGGCCGCACACGCGCCAGTGCCACAGGCCAAAGTTTCGGCCGCACCACGTTCATACACCCGCAGCTTAATGTGGCCCGAATCCACTACTTGCATAAATCCCACATTCACACCACGGGGAAAGCGCTCATGCTTAGTGAGCATGGCACCAATTTCAGCAACAGCGGCGCTCGCCACATCTTCAACGTCGAGCACACAATGGGGATTGCCCATAGAAGCCGCGCCACATAAAAAGGTTTGCAGCGGTGTTTGCAGTAAATAGGTTTTTTCGGCTTTCTTGGCTTTAAAGGGGATCAGACTTGGTTCAAGAATAGGCACGCCCATATTCACGGTAACTGTGCCATCTCGCTCTAAACGCAGAGTCATCTTACCTGATGAAGTGCTAACACGGATTTTACTCTTATTGGTCAATCCTTTATTGCGTACAAAGCGGGCAAAACAGCGGGCGCCATTACCGCATTGTTCGACTTCAGTACCATCGGCATTGAAGATGCGATAATGAAAATCTAAATCGGGATCATAGGGCGGCTCAACCAAAAGTAATTGATCGAAACCTATGCCAAAGTTACGGTCGGCTAAACGGCGGATCTGCTCAGGCGAAAAGAACACGTTCTGCGTGACCCCATCGACCACCATAAAATCGTTACCCAGTCCGTGCATCTTAGTGAATTGGATCAAGATACTTATCCTTTAAGCCGAGGCGCCGCTCATTAAGTATGAAACCAAGCGCCTGAATCAATATAATTTTTCTAGTTTACGGCAGGAGTTGCTCACCTTGCCAGAGCTGAGACAATTTTTCTCGCTCACGCACTAAGAAAGCGTGCTCACCATCGACCATGACTTCGGCCGCACGAGGACGCGTGTTGTAGTTAGAGGCCATCGCAAAACCATAGGCACCACTCGAACGCACAGCAAGTAAATCCCCTGCCACTAAAGCCAGCTTGCGATCTTTACCTAAAAAGTCACCGGTTTCGCACACTGGACCAACAATATCAAACTCATAGGCCTCAGAGTCCCTTGGCACGACTGGGATAATATTTTGCCATGCGCTGTAAAGTGCTGGGCGAATTAAGTCATTCATCGCGCCATCGACAATCGCAAAACGCTTGTCGCTGTTTTCTTTCAGATACAGCACCTGAGTAACAAAAATCCCCGCATTAGCGGCAATCGCACGGCCCGGTTCGAAGATTAGCTTAAGTTGACGGTCGCCCATACGCGCTAATATGGCGGCGGCATACACATCAGGATGCGGCGGAGTTTCAGCATCATAGGTCACACCTAAACCGCCACCCACATCAAAATGCTCAATGACTATACCTTGTTCAGCCAGACGATCGATCAACGCTAGCATACGATCCATTGCATCGAGGAAAGGTTGAATTTCGGTCAATTGCGAACCGATATGACAATCGACACCTTTCACTTTTAAATGTGGTAAAGCATGGGCACGGGCGAAGACGGTTTCGGCCTCATCCATAGCGATACCGAATTTATTTTCTTTAAGACCAGTCGAAATATAGGGGTGAGTACCCGCATCCACATCGGGATTGATTCGCAAGGAAACTGGCGCCACTTTACCTAAACGACCTGCGGCCAAATTTAACTGCTCAAGCTCGGCGCTCGACTCGACGTTAAAGCAATAAATGCCCAGATTAAGTGCCTGTTCCATTTCGGCCGCAGTTTTACCAACGCCAGAGAACACCACTTTAGCGGGATCGCCGCCCGCTTCAATCACTCTTGCTAACTCACCACCCGAAACGATATCAAAACCACTGCCTAAACGTGCCAACACATTCAGTACGGCCAAGTTCGAATTAGCTTTTACTGCATAGCAAATCAAATGTGGATGATCTGCCACGGCATTATTAAAGGCATGCCAATGGCGCTCTAGCGTGGCGCGGGAATAGATATACAGCGGCGTACCATAGGTTTGAGCTAAGTCGGCGACCTGGCAGCCTTCGGCGTGCAGGGCATTTTGTTGGTAGAGAAAGTGATCCAATGTCTGATTCCTTACTGCGCTTTATCGCTGCGATAGTGATGATAGTTATAGCTGCTATTATTGTTGTGTTTTTTGTACTTCGATGGCTCGAATTTCGGTTTTAATCTCTTCTACTTCAGGCTCAGGTTTAGACGCCTCAACCTTTTTAGGCTGATTCACCTCTGTGGCCGGAGATCGATAGAGGGGGCCCTTCTGGCCGCACGCAGTAATGAATAGGCTACCAAGCAATAACAATAAAAACAGTCTCATTTTTCTCAACATCTGTGCATCTGGTGACTAATGGCCTTATAATCGCACCCATCTTGACGAAAGCAAAGGACAGAAATGCATGGCCATGACAGATACAGAATTTCACCAGCTCGCCGATGACATGTTCCAAGCCATAGAAAATGCGATTGAAACTGCGATTGATGAGCAAGATGCCGATCTTGATATCGATGCCAGTGGCAACGTATTGCAATTAGAATTTGTTGATGGCTCTAAGATAGTGATCAACAAGCAAGAACCTTTGCATGAGATTTGGGTCGCCACACGCTTTGGTGGATATCACTTTGGTTTTGTTGAAGGTAAATGGATGGACGGACGAAATGGCGGCGAATTTATGCCATTCGTGCAAGAGTCTATCGAGCGCCAAGGCGGCATTAAGCTTAGCTTCTAATCTAAGCCTGTCGTAGTGCAAAACCGTAATAGTACAAAACAATAATGGGAGCCTTGGCTCCCATTATTTATGTTAAAAACCAGCTAAAACTCAGTGTCTTGATCGCTAACATCGATACCGAAAGGCGCCACCGTTAACTCTCCGGCTACCCGCACTAAATGGAAAAATTGCGGAATATTAAACCGGGCTCGTGAAGCATAATGCTCATCGAACACATAGTGATGGCTCACTTTATTTACCAACTCGGCCATGTTTGATCCCGCCTGCACGTAATGGCTTAGTTGATTTTCCTCATCGAGGATAAATACATCCAAGTTATCGACCCGTTGGCGTAGAAAATACTGAATCGCGCCTTTAGCCGCATAGTTTTGCACCACTTTAGGCATACTCGAGAAGGGATCGTCACCTAATTCAGGCCGCGGCAATAATACAAGATGACTGCGGGATAACTGTTGATAAAATGACTTGGCATCGCTCAAGTCCTGATAGGCCATGCCTAAGGGATTAAAAAAGATCCCATAGCGAGTACGACTTATCTGCAGTGGCTGCACTAAGGTGCTGGATTGCTGCACTTGTTGGCACAAACGCATGGTTTGTTTTAGTAGATTTTTCACTGCTAATTTAAGCTGTGGGCGTAACTTCTGTGAACAGCTGATCACATCCATATCCACAGGTAAACTGGCCCGTCTTAGCCCCGGCGTTACAAAGGCTAAAGCTTGCAATACCGCGGTATCGCCTTCGAAGCGATGACACTGCCATTCACCCCAACTATTCAAGCAAATCGCATCTAACGCACCAAGCATATTGGCTTTTTTACGCCCGAGTGAGAACACGTTCGCATTCATCACATCGACCATCATTTCCTGTCCTTGCCATTCAATGGTGGGATCGCAATCCAGATTGAGCACGAAAATCAGCTTACGAAAATGCCATGGCTGGCATAAGTCACGTTTAGATACACGCCAATCGTGGTCGATAAAATTCAGTAACCGCTTTGAAGCTTCGGTAAGCCGTTTCGACTTTGCCTTACTCTGACCATATTCATGCCATTGAGTACTCGGCGTCGAGATCCCATTTAAACATGCCCAGATCATTAAAGCTGAAGGGGTTTTTCCCTTACATATTGCCGACTCGCCTAACAAATTTTGTGGCTGAGGCCCTTGTCGATACAGATAATATTGGCGCTCGCGGGAGCTTGAGACCATAGTCACTTCGGACTCAGCGACTGAAGCACTCCACAGCAGATTCAGCTTAGCGATTTGGTCTTCATCTTGACTAAAATAGGTATGCAACTTGCGTGTCAGCATTCCCAAATCTTCGATCCGCAAACCTTCATTTAACTCATGTGTCGATGCGAAACGTAATAAGGTTTGGTAGCTCGCTAATAACAGTTCATTCAGTTGCTCGTTAAACCAATTGAGCTGGCCACTATGCCAATGTTCACAATTGTCTAAAGTGCTAATCAGACTATCTGGCCATTGCCAATCCTGCACCAGCTTTTGCAATTTAGGATAACGCCAATCTTTGCCCTCTTGGGTTCGACTCAAGTGCACGCCACATTTTAAATAGAAGCAGCGCCGCACTATCTCTAGTCGGCGAGTATCATTCTGCTTAAGTAAATAGGTTTCGATAATCTCATAGATAGAGTAATAGGCATCATTCGAAGTCGAAAAATCACCGGCGAGCGTTTTCTGCCATAAGTGATCACAAAGCAGAGTTGAATGGGGATAATCACTGGCATAAGCCTCGAGTAGCAATACTTTAATCAGCGCCTTATGGGGCTTTTCTAAGCCCTTGTAGAGCTGCCATAACGAAGCGCCAAAGTACTCACTCGCAGGTAATTCATGTACATCGCCTAAGGACAAGAGCGCAGGATTGAGTTTAGCGTCTGGCCACCATGCAATTGTTTTACCCGCCAAACGAATTTGGCTGCGATAAAACTCTTCAAGTAATAACCAATGTTGCATACTACCGCTATGCTCATGGGCCATTGCTGATTGACATCCACGAACGGCTTTACCGCCACAAAACTGCTGCGGATGAACTAAGTAAAAATTCACCTCAAACTGATACTCGGCAAACCAAGCAGTCAATCGAGTCGCTTTAATTTTGATTAACGCCAAATCCTCAGCACACAGATCAGCCCTATGTACTAACCAAACATCGACATCGCTCTTGGCATTTTGGCCAAAACTGCCAGTACTCCCCATCGCATAAACGCCTTCAAAGGCATTGATATCCGCTTCTTGAGTAGTAAAAGGCAGAGAGAACACATCGCAGGCCTGGGACTCAGTCTCACCAACCTGATACTCGTTGATTCCACAGGGCGTATTGGCGGCATGATAGCCAGGATACTGAACACCGTTCTGGTGAATTAAAAAAGGGATCAAATGGAATAAGTGTTTTTGTAGCGGCGATAGCAAAGCTAGGGCGCGTGCAATACGTACCTTATTAAGTCTTTCTGCTATATCAGGAAACTGTATTTGCCGATCCATTCAAAAACACAACACTTAAGCACTTATGGGAAATGTGCTCATGTTAACACTTTTACAAACTCGAGCAACTAAACGTGAAGCCCGTCACACTTTCACGGTATCTAGAACATCGCCAACTTCAAAGAATCGATACGGCTTCCTTACATAAACGATTTGCCAATGTTAGCATTGGCGCAACTAAGATCTTTGATGGAAACTAGGCATGTCTGAGAACCGCATACGTATCGCAACCCGCAAGAGTCCGCTGGCCATGTGGCAAGCTGAATTTGTTAAAGCCGAATTAGAACGCATTCACCCCGGTATTGTGGTGGAATTGCTGCCAATGAGCACTAAGGGCGACGTTATCTTAGATACGCCGCTAGCCAAAGTGGGCGGTAAAGGGTTGTTCGTCAAAGAGCTTGAAGTCGCCATGTTAGACGATCTTGCCGATATCGCGGTGCATTCAATGAAAGACGTACCCGTCGACTTCCCAGAAGGCTTAGGCCTTGAAGTTATTTGCGAGCGCGAAGATCCCCGCGATGCCTTTGTATCGAATTTATATAAAACGATCAGCGAATTACCATTAGGCGCAACTGTGGGCACCTCGAGCCTACGTCGTCAATGCCAACTGCGCGCATCACGCCCTGACCTTATTATCAAAGATTTACGCGGTAACGTAGGCACTCGTTTAGCTAAACTTGATAACGGCGAATACGATGCCATTATTCTTGCCGCTGCTGGCTTAATTCGCCTGAAATTGTCTGAGCGGATTGCTAGCTTTATCTCTGCTGAAGAATCCTTGCCCGCCAACGGCCAAGGTGCTGTGGGTATCGAATGTCGCACCAATGACGAACGCGTTAAGGCCCTACTGGCACCATTAGAACATTTAGAAACGCGCTACCGTGTGATTGCCGAGCGCGCGATGAACACGCGCCTAGAAGGTGGATGCCAAGTGCCGATTGGCGCATTTGCCGAAATCAATGGTGATGAGATGACATTACGCGGCCTAGTCGGTAACCCTGATGGTAGTGAAATCATCGAAGGCGTGATCACAGGTCCAAAAACCGACGCCACACAATTAGGGGTTGCCCTTGCCGAAGAGCTATTGAGCAAAGGCGCAAAAAGCATACTCGACGCTGTTTACGCTAAAGCCTAAGTCGATGAAAGTCTTACTGACGCGCCCTGAAGGGCGCAATCAGTCCATGATCGATGCCTTGAATGAACGAGGCATTGCTCACTGGGTCACACCTCTGCTGTGTGTTGAAGCAACACCGCCCATCACAACGAATAACTCGCACCCACTGGCACACGCCGATATGATTATCTGTATCAGCGCCAATGCAGTCAGCTTTGCCGACTATGCCTTAACAACCGCTCATTCTCGAATAAAAGGCTGGCCTCAAGCTCAATATTTCGCCGTAGGTCATGCGACTTGGGAAGCATTAAATCAGCTCGGCATTGAAGCCCTCGAAGCCCCAGATGATTGTCAGCAGACCGAAGGTCTACTCACGCTCGCGCCTTTGCAAGATATTAAAGGTAAGCAGATTAAGATCATACGTGGCGTTGGCGGCCGTGAAGCCTTAGCTGAACGACTGGCTGAGCGCGGGGCAACAGTGCGCTATTGGGAAGTATATCAACGGGCTTGTCCACCACTCGATGGACAGCAGATCGCACAACAATGGCAAGAGTTTGGCATCGACACTATTGTCGTCACCAGCGGTGAAGTACTGGATAACCTGATTAATCTAGTGCCAAAAGAGTTATTTGCATGGCTGCGCTCATGTCATATCATAGTCCCAAGTAACCGAGTAGAAGCTCAAGCTCACGCCTTTGGTATAACCCAAGTCACCAATGCCAATGCCGCCAACAGCAAAGCCGTGCTAAACGCCCTTAAACTCTAAGCGCTATTTAGCCCGATTTAACTCGAATTTCGGCAGTAGCATGTTTTCAAGGACTGTTAAATGGATAACAACAAGCACGACGCAAAGAGCCCTGAATCACAGGCTACCTCTATTATTGAACCATCAATAACGACTGATGACACGCCCGTAACTTCAGCGCCATCTTCTGAATCCCAAACAGCCAAAGCCACACCTTCAAGCACGCCGAGTCAAACAGCAGTACCCAATAGAAGTTCATGGGCGATTCGCTTTGGGGTGTTATTAGCGCTGGGTTTAACCGCTTGCACCCTTGGCGGTGGTTTTATGCTGTACCAACAGATGCAACAGCAACTGCTAGCGCAGGATGCGAAAAATATCGCCCTGCAGGACCAATTACAGCAAGCCCTGCTACAACCCAACCAACGTATTGGCCAGCTTGAACAGCAACAACTGAATGATGCTAAGACCTATCAAGAATTAACAAAATTGGCAGAAGACCAAAATCAACTGCAGGACAGGATCAATAAACTTGCCCAGCGCAGTCCAACGCATTGGATGGCGTCAGAAGCCGAATATCTAGTAAACATGGCGGGCCGTAAACTTTGGTTAGAAAAAGATCCCCGCACCGCCACCGATCTATTAAAGTCGGCGGATGAAACCATCGCCGCCATGAACAATCCCGCTTTGCTACCTATTCGTAAGGCTCTGGCAAAAGATATCGCCGCGACTGCAAGTATTAAAACCACAGATATTGATGGTAGTGTATTAGCCCTCGATGCCTTAATTGAGCAACTCGATAAACTACCCCTTAATCGCACCGATGCAGAAACCGATGCCCCTGAAGATACAAACATTACTGGCGATTTAAATGACTGGCAGAGCAACTTAGGGAAGACGTGGAAAGCGTTAACCCAAGACTTTATCACCATACGCCATAGAACAGCCGATGCACCCGCTTTACTCGCTCCTGAGCAACAGTGGTATCTGGTTGAAAACATTCGTCATAAACTGCTGCAATCTCAACTTGCGTTATACCGCTACGACAGGGCCGCTTATCACCAATCATTAATGATGGTGCGTAAGTGGATTCAAACCTATTTCGATACTCAAGATCACAGCACTGCTGAAGCCATCGCCAAAATCGATAAATTGGCGACATTAGAACTTGATCCTATTACTCTGAAATCCTTTGCCGCAAAACCTCTGCTATTACAGCTGACAAGCTATGGTGAGCTGACCTCATCAGAGGATGTGCCATTATGATCAAGATATTAATTTTCTTAGGGATAATACTAATAGGGCTCTGCATTAGCCCTTGGTTGGTGGGCAACACAGGTTATGTATACATTGCGGCAGGTGACTACCAGATTGAGACCAGTTTAGTCTTTGGGATCATTGCCTTAATTGTATTTTATGCCATGTTCCAAGTACTAGAATGGTTAGTGATTAGCGCCATTAATCTCATGCTGCGTAGCCGTTTTATTCCTCGCCACTGGCGCCGTCGCTCCGCGAAAAAGCATACCTTAATGGGTGCACTGGCTCTGGCAGAAGAAGATTGGCCAGCAGCGGAACGCGCTATGATAAAAGGCGCCGATAATGGCGAACTCCCTGCACTTAATTTACTTGCAGCAGCTCGTGCTGCCCAATATCAACAGAAAATAGCAGAGCGTGATCAATATCTTGACCGTGCTGCAACACAACCGCTGGCCGCGAATGCCGTCGCAACCACGCGTACTCGATATCTGTTAAAACAAGGAGAGTTAGCTTTAGCCCGCGCCGAGCTCGATAAATTAGCCCCCACAAGTAAGAGCAAAGCACCGGTACTCAAACTCGCCCTCGAGTTATATCGAGCGCAAGAGGATTGGGATGCGCTCAAGCTATTGTTACCTATTTTGAAGAAGCGCCAGATCCTAGATGACACCCAGCTAAATGAACTCAATGTAATCACTCACTGCGCTTTACTCAAAGCCGCAACCATTAAAGGCGAAGCAGCCTTAGAACAATGCTGGCAGTGGTTATCTCGCAGTGAGCGCAATCAGTCTGAGTTTTTGGCGATTTATGCTATGGGTTTATGCCGCTTTAATCGCAAAGAGCAAGCGCTGAAGCTACTCTCGAAAAAATTACGCACTGCTCCTGAATCTGCACTTTTAGAAGTCATTCCAGAAATAACGACAGCCCAAGATACAGAAATCCGTAAGCAGTTACTCAAGCATGAAATCACCCATGAGAATAATGCCGACTACCAGATGTGCTTAGCTAAACTTTATCAGCAAACACGGGATATGAAAGAAGCCAGAACCTGCTGGCAAAATGTTTGCCGACTCGAACCCACAAAAGCCTCTTGGTTGGCGCTTGCACGGATTCAAGAACAGTTAGGTGAACAAGGTAACGCAAATCAAAGTTATCGTCAGGCGGTTAATCTGTAGTTCTACAATGCCTGCAACCTAGTCGCCGTGATTTGAGTAACGAAAGATCACGGCACTTGCCAATGCTGGCATATATTAAAACCCACTTAACTTGCCAAAAATGTTAAAAACTAGATCGTGTCGCTTCTTTTCCGTAAAAACCACTCTCCCAATCCAAATTAATTTCTTATAACTATGCTTAACCTTAGTGTTAAAAAGTACTAAATACGGCCCTTTTTATAGATATAGCTACTACATCTAGTTACAGGTCTAAAAATTGTCACTTTTGCGCATTAAGATCCGTAAAACCGCATAAGAGCAGGCAACACAAGCGCGTCAAAAAATTGACTTAAGTCGTTTCGTTAGCTAAAATTCCACCACTTGTATCACAGTGCGACATATTTGTTGGACTTGTGCGTCTATGGATTAACACACTTTGGCTGTTGGGAGCTTACTATGGGATCGGTAATTACATCAAAGAAAGGTTTGCTTAAGTTAGTAAAAGGGCAAATCAATGTCGAAGTTGATGGTTCAAATCAACCCGCTAAGGATGGCGAACAACTCCCTAAAGGTGCTGTGCTCCATATTGGCGAAAACGCAACCTATGAAATTACCTTCGATGATGGCACTAAGCTATCAAATGAAGTCGCGCCCAGCGAAACTACTGCAGCAGCCTCTGGCACGGTTAACGAAGCAGCCCTAGATGAAATTCAAGCATTACAAGATCTTATTGCATCCGGTGAAGACCCAACTCAGAACCTACCAGAAACCGCAGCAGGTAACACACCAGGCAGTGATGGTAACTCGGGCTATGTCACTCTAGCCCGTAGCGGCACAGAAACCATTGCAGCTTCAGGCTACTCAACAAGCGGCCAAGCACTGACTGGAACGACGGTTAATATTCCACAATTCACCATTGCAGCAGACTCACCTTCAGCACTTGCTAATGACAGCAACACTTCCAATGAAGATACTGTAGCGACTGGCAATGTGCTCGATAACGACACTGATGTGGATTCCACTCTAAGTGTTGTGAGCTTCGAAATCAGCGGTACCACCTACGCAGCAGGCACAGAAGTGACTCTCGAAGGTGGTGTTTTAATTTTAAATATCGATGGTTCTTACACCTTCACGCCGAATGAAAACTGGAATGGCCAAGTACCTGTCATTACCTACACAACCAACACGGGCCCAACTGCAACGCTAACCATTAATATCAGCCCTGTCGATGATCCTTCCATCCTTGCAAATGACAGCGCCACAGTTGCAGAAGACACTGCAGCAACTGGCAATGTGCTTGATAATGATTCCGATATCGACAGCATCCTTTCCGTTGTCAGCTTCACTGTGAATGGCGATACCGTTACCGCAGGCACCACTGTTTCCCTAGAAGGTGGCAGCTTAGTCATCAATGCCGATGGTTCTTACACCTTCACGCCGAATGCAAACTGGAATGGCCAAGTACCTGTCATTACCTACACCACTAACACTGGTTCAACGGCCACATTAACCATTAATGTTACCCCTGTTGATGATGCCTCTGCGTTAGCCAACGATACTAATACCGTTGATGAAGATACCGTTGCCACCGGTAACGTGCTCACCAATGACAGCGATGTGGATAATGAACTATCTGTGGTCAGCTTCACCGTGAATGGCGATACTGTTACAGCGGGCACCACGGTTACTTTAGAAGGCGGCAGCTTAGTCATCAATGCCAATGGCTCTTATACTTTCACGCCCAATGCTAACTGGAATGGCCAAGTACCTGTCATTACCTACACAACTAACACTGGTTCAACGGCAACGCTAACCATTAATGTTAATCCTGTCGACGATCCCGCTGACATCACCGTCGGTAACGGCGACAGCGATGCTGGCACCGTCACCGAAGACGGCGATTCCGACACCCTGCCAGGCACAGTACAAACGGTGGCTGGCACCTTAACCGTCACCGACGTCGACAACGGCGAAGCGGTATTCCAAGTGCAAACCAATGTCGCCGATGGCAACTACGGTTTCTTCAGCATCGATGCCGACGGTAACTGGACCTACACCTTAAACAACAGCCACAGCGACGTGCAGTCACTCAAGGCGGGTGAAACCCTGACCCGTGACATCACGGTCACCAGTGCCGATGGCACCGCCAGCCACACCGTGACCATCACCATTGTCGGCGCGAACGATCCCGCTGACATCACCGTCGGTAACGGCGACAGCGATGCTGGCACCGTCACCGAAGACGGCGATTCCGACACCCTGCCAGGCACAGTACAAACGGTGGCTGGCACCTTAACCGTCACCGACGTCGACAACGGCGAAGCGGTATTCCAAGTGCAAACCAATGTCGCCGATGGCAACTACGGTTTCTTCAGCATCGATGCCGACGGTAACTGGACCTACACCTTAAACAACAGCCACAGCGACGTGCAGTCACTCAAGGCGGGTGAAACCCTGACCCGTGACATCACGGTCACCAGTGCCGATGGCACCGCCAGCCACACCGTGACCATCACCATTGTCGGCGCGAACGATCCCGCTGACATCACCGTCGGTAACGGCGACAGCGATGCTGGCACCGTCACCGAAGACGGCGATTCCGACACCCTGCCAGGCACAGTACAAACGGTGGCTGGCACCTTAACCGTCACCGACGTCGACAACGGCGAAGCGGTATTCCAAGTGCAAACCAATGTCGCCGATGGCAACTACGGTTTCTTCAGCATCGATGCCGACGGTAACTGGACCTACACCTTAAACAACAGCCACAGCGACGTGCAGTCACTCAAGGCGGGTGAAACCCTGACCCGTGACATCACGGTCACCAGTGCCGATGGCACCGCCAGCCACACCGTGACCATCACCATTGTCGGCGCGAACGATCCCGCTGACATCACCGTCGGTAACGGCGACAGCGATGCTGGCACCGTCACCGAAGACGGCGATTCCGACACCCTGCCAGGCACAGTACAAACGGTGGCTGGCACCTTAACCGTCACCGACGTCGACAACGGCGAAGCGGTATTCCAAGTGCAAACCAATGTCGCCGATGGCAACTACGGTTTCTTCAGCATCGATGCCGACGGTAACTGGACCTACACCTTAAACAACAGCCACAGCGACGTGCAGTCACTCAAGGCGGGTGAAACCCTGACCCGTGACATCACGGTCACCAGTGCCGATGGCACCGCCAGCCACACCGTGACCATCACCATTGTCGGCGCGAACGATCCCGCTGACATCACCGTCGGTAACGGCGACAGCGATGCTGGCACCGTCACCGAAGACGGCGATTCCGACACCCTGCCAGGCACAGTACAAACGGTGGCTGGCACCTTAACCGTCACCGACGTCGACAACGGCGAAGCGGTATTCCAAGTGCAAACCAATGTCGCCGATGGCAACTACGGTTTCTTCAGCATCGATGCCGACGGTAACTGGACCTACACCTTAAACAACAGCCACAGCGACGTGCAGTCACTCAAGGCGGGTGAAACCCTGACCCGTGACATCACGGTCACCAGTGCCGATGGCACCGCCAGCCACACCGTGACCATCACCATTGTCGGCGCGAACGATCCCGCTGACATCACCGTCGGTAACGGCGACAGCGATGCTGGCACCGTCACCGAAGACGGCGATTCCGACACCCTGCCAGGCACAGTACAAACGGTGGCTGGCACCTTAACCGTCACCGACGTCGACAACGGCGAAGCGGTATTCCAAGTGCAAACCAATGTCGCCGATGGCAACTACGGTTTCTTCAGCATCGATGCCGACGGTAACTGGACCTACACCTTAAACAACAGCCACAGCGACGTGCAGTCACTCAAGGCGGGTGAAACCCTGACCCGTGACATCACGGTCACCAGTGCCGATGGCACCGCCAGCCACACCGTGACCATCACCATTGTCGGCGCGAACGATCCCGCTGACATCACCGTCGGTAACGGCGACAGCGATGCTGGCACCGTCACCGAAGACGGCGATTCCGACACCCTGCCAGGCACAGTACAAACGGTGGCTGGCACCTTAACCGTCACCGACGTCGACAACGGCGAAGCGGTATTCCAAGTGCAAACCAATGTCGCCGATGGCAACTACGGTTTCTTCAGCATCGATGCCGACGGTAACTGGACCTACACCTTAAACAACAGCCACAGCGACGTGCAGTCACTCAAGGCGGGTGAAACCCTGACCCGTGACATCACGGTCACCAGTGCCGATGGCACCGCCAGCCACACCGTGACCATCACCATTGTCGGCGCGAACGATCCCGCTGACATCACCGTCGGTAACGGCGACAGCGATGCTGGCACCGTCACCGAAGACGGCGATTCCGACACCCTGCCAGGCACAGTACAAACGGTGGCTGGCACCTTAACCGTCACCGACGTCGACAACGGCGAAGCGGTATTCCAAGTGCAAACCAATGTCGCCGATGGCAACTACGGTTTCTTCAGCATCGATGCCGACGGTAACTGGACCTACACCTTAAACAACAGCCACAGCGACGTGCAGTCACTCAAGGCGGGTGAAACCCTGACCCGTGACATCACGGTCACCAGTGCCGATGGCACCGCCAGCCACACCGTGACCATCACCATTGTCGGCGCGAACGATCCCGCTGACATCACCGTCGGTAACGGCGACAGCGATGCTGGCACCGTCACCGAAGACGGCGATTCCGACACCCTGCCAGGCACAGTACAAACGGTGGCTGGCACCTTAACCGTCACCGACGTCGACAACGGCGAAGCGGTATTCCAAGTGCAAACCAATGTCGCCGATGGCAACTACGGTTTCTTCAGCATCGATGCCGACGGTAACTGGACCTACACCTTAAACAACAGCCACAGCGACGTGCAGTCACTCAAGGCGGGTGAAACCCTGACCCGTGACATCACGGTCACCAGTGCCGATGGCACCGCCAGCCACACCGTGACCATCACCATTGTCGGCGCGAACGATCCCGCTGACATCACCGTCGGTAACGGCGACAGCGATGCTGGCACCGTCACCGAAGACGGCGATTCCGACACCCTGCCAGGCACAGTACAAACGGTGGCTGGCACCTTAACCGTCACCGACGTCGACAACGGCGAAGCGGTATTCCAAGTGCAAACCAATGTCGCCGATGGCAACTACGGTTTCTTCAGCATCGATGCCGACGGTAACTGGACCTACACCTTAAACAACAGCCACAGCGACGTGCAGTCACTCAAGGCGGGTGAAACCCTGACCCGTGACATCACGGTCACCAGTGCCGATGGCACCGCCAGCCACACCGTGACCATCACCATTGTCGGCGCGAACGATCCCGCTGACATCACCGTCGGTAACGGCGACAGCGATGCTGGCACCGTCACCGAAGACGGCGATTCCGACACCCTGCCAGGCACAGTACAAACGGTGGCTGGCACCTTAACCGTCACCGACGTCGACAACGGCGAAGCGGTATTCCAAGTGCAAACCAATGTCGCCGATGGCAACTACGGTTTCTTCAGCATCGATGCCGACGGTAACTGGACCTACACCTTAAACAACAGCCACAGCGACGTGCAGTCACTCAAGGCGGGTGAAACCCTGACCCGTGACATCACGGTCACCAGTGCCGATGGCACCGCCAGCCACACCGTGACCATCACCATTGTCGGCGCGAACGATCCCGCTGACATCACCGTCGGTAACGGCGACAGCGATGCTGGCACCGTCACCGAAGACGGCGATTCCGACACCCTGCCAGGCACAGTACAAACGGTGGCTGGCACCTTAACCGTCACCGACGTCGACAACGGCGAAGCGGTATTCCAAGTGCAAACCAATGTCGCCGATGGCAACTACGGTTTCTTCAGCATCGATGCCGACGGTAACTGGACCTACACCTTAAACAACAGCCACAGCGACGTGCAGTCACTCAAGGCGGGTGAAACCCTGACCCGTGACATCACGGTCACCAGTGCCGATGGCACCGCCAGCCACACCGTGACCATCACCATTGTCGGCGCGAACGATCCCGCTGACATCACCGTCGGTAACGGCGACAGCGATGCTGGCACCGTCACCGAAGACGGCGATTCCGACACCCTGCCAGGCACAGTACAAACGGTGGCTGGCACCTTAACCGTCACCGACGTCGACAACGGCGAAGCGGTATTCCAAGTGCAAACCAATGTCGCCGATGGCAACTACGGTTTCTTCAGCATCGATGCCGACGGTAACTGGACCTACACCTTAAACAACAGCCACAGCGACGTGCAGTCACTCAAGGCGGGTGAAACCCTGACCCGTGACATCACGGTCACCAGTGCCGATGGCACCGCCAGCCACACCGTGACCATCACCATTGTCGGCGCGAACGATCCCGCTGACATCACCGTCGGTAACGGCGACAGCGATGCTGGCACCGTCACCGAAGACGGCGATTCCGACACCCTGCCAGGCACAGTACAAACGGTGGCTGGCACCTTAACCGTCACCGACGTCGACAACGGCGAAGCGGTATTCCAAGTGCAAACCAATGTCGCCGATGGCAACTACGGTTTCTTCAGCATTGATGCCGACGGTAACTGGACCTACACCTTAAACAACAGCCACAGCGACGTGCAGTCACTCAAGGCGGGTGAAACCCTGACCCGTGACATCACGGTCACCAGTGCCGATGGCACCGCCAGCCACACCGTGACCATCACCATTGTCGGCGCGAACGATCCCGCTGACATCACCGTCGGTAACGGCGACAGCGATGCTGGCACCGTCACCGAAGACGGCGATTCCGACACCCTGCCAGGCACAGTACAAACGGTGGCTGGCACCTTAACCGTCACCGACGTCGACAACGGCGAAGCGGTATTCCAAGTGCAAACCAATGTCGCCGATGGCAACTACGGTTTCTTCAGCATCGATGCCGACGGTAACTGGACCTACACCTTAAACAACAGCCACAGCGACGTGCAGTCACTCAAGGCGGGTGAAACCCTGACCCGTGACATCACGGTCACCAGTGCCGATGGCACCGCCAGCCACACCGTGACCATCACCATTGTCGGCGCGAACGATCCCGCTGACATCACCGTCGGTAACGGCGACAGCGATGCTGGCACCGTCACCGAAGACGGCGATTCCGACACCCTGCCAGGCACAGTACAAACGGTGGCTGGCACCTTAACCGTCACCGACGTCGACAACGGCGAAGCGGTATTCCAAGTGCAAACCAATGTCGCCGATGGCAACTACGGTTTCTTCAGCATCGATGCCGACGGTAACTGGACCTACACCTTAAACAACAGCCACAGCGACGTGCAGTCACTCAAGGCGGGTGAAACCCTGACCCGTGACATCACGGTCACCAGTGCCGATGGCACCGCCAGCCACACCGTGACCATCACCATTGTCGGCGCGAACGATCCCGCTGACATCACCGTCGGTAACGGCGACAGCGATGCTGGCACCGTCACCGAAGACGGCGATTCCGACACCCTGCCAGGCACAGTACAAACGGTGGCTGGCACCTTAACCGTCACCGACGTCGACAACGGCGAAGCGGTATTCCAAGTGCAAACCAATGTCGCCGATGGCAACTACGGTTTCTTCAGCATCGATGCCGACGGTAACTGGACCTACACCTTAAACAACAGCCACAGCGACGTGCAGTCACTCAAGGCGGGTGAAACCCTGACCCGTGACATCACGGTCACCAGTGCCGATGGCACCGCCAGCCACACCGTGACCATCACCATTGTCGGCGCGAACGATCCCGCTGACATCACCGTCGGTAACGGCGACAGCGATGCTGGCACCGTCACCGAAGACGGCGATTCCGACACCCTGCCAGGCACAGTACAAACGGTGGCTGGCACCTTAACCGTCACCGACGTCGACAACGGCGAAGCGGTATTCCAAGTGCAAACCAATGTCGCCGATGGCAACTACGGTTTCTTCAGCATCGATGCCGACGGTAACTGGACCTACACCTTAAACAACAGCCACAGCGACGTGCAGTCACTCAAGGCGGGTGAAACCCTGACCCGTGACATCACGGTCACCAGTGCCGATGGCACCGCCAGCCACACCGTGACCATCACCATTGTCGGCGCGAACGATCCCGCTGACATCACCGTCGGTAACGGCGACAGCGATGCTGGCACCGTCACCGAAGACGGCGATTCCGACACCCTGCCAGGCACAGTACAAACGGTGGCTGGCACCTTAACCGTCACCGACGTCGACAACGGCGAAGCGGTATTCCAAGTGCAAACCAATGTCGCCGATGGCAACTACGGTTTCTTCAGCATCGATGCCGACGGTAACTGGACCTACACCTTAAACAACAGCCACAGCGACGTGCAGTCACTCAAGGCGGGTGAAACCCTGACCCGTGACATCACGGTCACCAGTGCCGATGGCACCGCCAGCCACACCGTGACCATCACCATTGTCGGCGCGAACGATCCCGCTGACATCACCGTCGGTAACGGCGACAGCGATGCTGGCACCGTCACCGAAGACGGCGATTCCGACACCCTGCCAGGCACAGTACAAACGGTGGCTGGCACCTTAACCGTCACCGACGTCGACAACGGCGAAGCGGTATTCCAAGTGCAAACCAATGTCGCCGATGGCAACTACGGTTTCTTCAGCATTGATGCCGACGGTAACTGGACCTACACCTTAAACAACAGCCACAGCGACGTGCAGTCACTCAAGGCGGGTGAAACCCTGACCCGTGACATCACGGTCACCAGTGCCGATGGCACCGCCAGCCACACCGTGACCATCACCATTGTCGGCGCGAACGACTATCCAGTAATAAATTCCGTATCAAATGCTACGGTATCTGAAGAGGGGCTACTTAACGGTATAATTGATGTTATTGGTAATTCTGATACTACAGATGATGTTTCTGCTAGCGGCACAATAAATATTAATGATGTTGATGGTGACTCTTTAAGCGTTTCACTTTCTGGCCCAACAGAATTAATGTCAGGCGGACAAGCTGTAAATTGGCTCTGGGATGCGAATACACAAACACTAATAGGCTACACAGGTGTTATTGGCGGCTCTTCCTATGTTGAAGTTATGGCTGTAGTTCTAACCGCCCCAACTTCTGGTGATTCCAATTGGACCTATGATGTGACTTTAAAGGCACCACTTGATCATCCAGACACTACATCTGAAGATACTATTACATTCGATATAGGTATTACTGTTAATGATAATCATGGTGGCACCTCTACTGGTAGCTTTAGTGTTACGGTTGAAGATGACGCACCTGAAATCGCATCTATTAGCCCTGTCGAAGTAACGAATATAGATATTCCTGATACTTTAGTCGGTCTATTCTCTCTAACTGGCTATAGTGGCAACAACAATCTTCTTGATTTTGATGGTTTTACGATCACAGCCAAAGGATTTACCTCTTCAACAAACTCTAATTTAATTGATGCCGCAATCTATGGAAGTGGTAACGGGATAGGAGTTAGCAGTGTAGGGGCACCTTATCATAATCTTGCTAATGAAGTAGATTTCCGTAAATTTGCAGATGGAAGTTCTGCATCTGAAGAAATCATCATTACTCTCGATCCAGGAACTGTTGCCTACGGCGTGAATATCCAGTTTTCCCATATGTTTGGCGGCGAACTAGAAGTCGGTGTCGTCGAGTTTTGGCGAGATGGCCAACTTATCGCAACTCAAACATTTAGTTCAGATGCCAGCAGTGGCAACTATGCGGCCAACTTCCAAGCCTTACAAGGTGGCTTTGACAAAATGGTCATCAAAGCACTTGATAATGGCAAAGGTCCAAGTAGCGGTGATAATAGTGACTTCACTGTTACAGCTATTGAGTTTTTAGGCACTGCAACACCACCGGCAATCGCCTTTGCATCAGGAACAGTAACCCCAGAATGGGGTGCAGATGGTAAAGGTTCGCTCACCTTACAAGGTAGTGATGAAACCAATTTGTTCACGGCAGCAGGCAGTGCAATCACTATAACCCAAACGGCAAATACACTAATTGGGGTTGATGCAGCTGGTCACTTGGTATTCAAACTTGAGTTTACCCCAGGTACAGGTCAATGGGACTTCCATCAATATCAAGAGATGTTACAACCTAGCGATGGTGATATTGATTTCAAAGTAAGAGCCACTGATGGAGATGGCGATCATACAGATGGTACTTTCTCTGTTATTCCACAAGTTTATGTTGATACAACGCCACCTTCGGCACCTGAAGTACACATCATCGATGATGTAAATGATGACGCGTATTTGACGAGTACAGAGATAGGTAATAATGGCGTTCAAATACAGGTCAAAATTAATGCTAGTGACTTTAATACTGGCGGCAGTGTACATCTAGAAATAGATAATGCAGGTAATAGCAGTACAGTAGACCTCATTCTTGACAATGGCGTACTGAAATTTAGTAATGGTGCTCTAGCAACAGGTTACACCTATACAAATGGTGTTATTACTTGGACAGAGCCTACTCCGACTACTGGTCAGGCAATCTCAGTCACCGCTACTCAAATTGATAGTGCTAATAATGAATCAGCTGAAGGCACGGATAATGCTACCGTTATTGATGCGACTGACGATCGTTATACCGTCGACGAAGATCAGCAGGTAACGGGTAATATTCTTACCAATGATCAACTCGGCAATCTGAGCATCACTAGCTTCAGAGTCATGTATAACGGTATGCAAACTAGTTTTAATGCAGGGCAAACCGTTACCTTGGCAGTAGGTAGTTTATTAATACAAGCCAATGGTGAATTCCAGTTTATCCCAAATGATAACTGGGCAGGCGAAATGCCAAGTGTCACCTACACAACAAATACTGGTTCCACAGCAGCACTTGATATCACTGTCTTACCTATAGCAGATAAGCCTGTAGTTAACGTTATTCTGACTGATAATGGCATACCGCTATACAGTAACTTTAAGACTTCAGGTATCACTACCGAACAATTCCGTACGGGCGATTTTACTACCGCACCATTTAATACTGGTACGCGTACTATTGATAATACTTCCGGACAAGATCAGTTGCTCGGTACTGGGGGGAACGATCATCTTGTCAGCGCAAATGGCGGCGGTGATCTACTCTACGGTATGGATGGTGATGACATACTCGTCGGCAGTGATGCCGTTCAAGGTGACTCTCTCTATGGCGGAACAGGAAATGATGTTCTTGTTGCTGGTCTAGGTAATGACGGGCTCTACGGTGGTGCAGGAACAGATATCGCCGTACTTCTTGGCAACCGAGCCGACTACATAATAGAGAAAGGCACAGGCTACTCTAGCAATGATCGTTGGTTCAACTTCTTTGTAACTGAAAATGGCATCGGTGTTACTAAGGCCCTGCATGATGTTGAGTATGTGCAATTCAAGGATGGCATATACGCGATCAATCAAATCACAGGTGAACTCACATTAGAACAGCCTACAGCGGTAGACTATCCAATCGAAATTAATGTGTCACTTGCGGATCGAGACGGTAGCGAAAGCATCGATAGCATTCAGCTCAGTGGTTTACCCGAAGGTACCTTACTCTACAGCAGTAACGGTACATTGATGGGGACTGCAGATGCAGACGGTAATATTCTTCTAAATCATGGCAGCGTATGGGACAGTGCATCCTTAGATGTCAATCTAACAGGATTAACATTAAGGGTTCCTGGTGAATATGCAGGTCAAGTCAACCTCGTTGTCGAAGCAGTATCAAGAGAGTCAGGTACAGACCTGACCAATACTGCAACAGATGCAGATAGCGTCATTCTTAGCTACTTCAGTGGTCATGAAGGAGAGCCTGGCGATCAAAATCTTAACTTTGGTAATGAGCACAACATTGTGGTCGGCGATTTAGACGGTAGCGTTATTTTGCCAGGTCAAAACTACAATATCGCCTTTATGGTTGATAGTTCTGGCAGCATTGGAAGCACGGCGCTCAATAGTATGAAAGCGCAACTTGAACTGGTGTTTACGACACTGAAAAACAGCGCTACCGCTGAAGGCAGCGGCACTGTAAATGTGTTCTTAGTTGACTTTGATGGCATTTCTAAAGGTTGGGTTTCTGTCGATATGAAAGACCCCAATGCCCTGTCGATACTGGAAGATGCATTGGACGACATGCGTTCAGGTGGAAACACCAACTACGAAGATGTATTTAAAACGACCGCCAACTGGTTCTCTGGCATCAGCGGTAACAGTGCCACAAATCTGGCTTACTTTATTACCGATGGCCAAGCTAATGAGTACAACTACAATGAGGGCCAAAACCCTGAGGTTTATAACCCTAGCGGAGCAAACAACAGTATTTACCTATCCAGTATCATCCAAAACGGTTATGTATTTGGCAATACATATAGCCAGAATGGACGTACGATCATCAACCAGGACGGTGAAGTATTAAAATGGACCCAAAATAACTATAATAGTTGGAGCTCAAGTTCAGTTGGCTTTATGCGCCCGGATGGTAATGGAGGTTTCCAATTTGCCAACTTGGGTACAAACGGCACCGGAACGAATGCGAATTCCCAGCAAGGATTTGCTTTCCTATCAACGCTGGGAGTGATTGTTCAGGCCATTGGGATAGGCCCATCACTGGATAGTGAAGATCTTAAGCCATTTGACTCTGACGGTAATGTTCTGACTAACATCAACGCTGGGGATTTAGCTGATGCGATCATTGGTACTCCAATTACCCAACTGCCAGGATCTGATACCATCAACGGTGGTAACGGCGACGATATACTCTTTGGTGATGCCATCAACTTTAACGGTATTAGTGGCCAAGGTTATGTTGCCATCAAAGATTATGTTGCTGATCAGCTAGGAGTCACTGCAGTTACCGATGCCCAAGTACATAGATATATTACTGAGCATGCATCTGATTTTGACCAATCTGGTGCCAGCGATAAGGCTGATGTTCTTATCGGCGGACAAGGTAATGACATACTTTATGGGCAAGGTGGGAATGATCAGCTTTACGGCGGTAATGGTAATGATCTTATATTTGGTGGTGCTGGTAACGATACAATAATCGGTGGTCTAGGTAACGATAAACTCACAGGTGATAGCGGTGCTGATACCTTCGTCTGGCGCTATGCAGAAACGGGAACAGACCATATCACTGACTTTAATATCCATGAAGATAAATTGGATTTAAGCGATTTACTCCAAGGTGAAAGTAACAACACACTACACAGTTATTTAAACTTTAGCTTAGTTAGTGGTTCAACTGTGATTGATATCGATGGCAATAAAGACGGTGTGTTTGAACAACATATCGTTCTTGACGGTGTTGATTTGTATAGTGCGTATAACACTACAACAGAGACTGGCATTATTAATGGCCTACTAGGTACTAATGGCAGCGGTCCGTTAATTGTTGATACTCAGCCAGCCACACCAGAACCAAGTCCAGGTCTTGCTCCGTTGAATAGCAATGAGCAGCATAATATCCCTTAGATAAAATCGTTTGGATGGCCTATAGAAATATAGGCCATCATGACCGATACTTGCCATAACCATATAAAAATCCAAAGGATAAGTAATTAGGTGTCAGCTGCAGCTTCTGAAAAAATTGATCAATGGACCATTTCAGCCTCACAAAGAGTGTTAGTGGATCCTTTGCTGGATTGTTTAGTGTTACTCACTGAGCATTTTGGCAATCCGTGCTCGAGCGATTCGCTTGCGGCAGGTTTACCCTTGTCAGGTACCGTGTTATCACCCGACTTATTGCCTCAGGCGGCTTCAAGAGCGGGTCTAGCGGCAAAGCTATCTCGAAAAGGCTTAAACGAAGTATCACCTATATTGCTCCCCTGTATTTTATTATTAAAAGACAAAAAAGCCTGTATATTGCGAGAACTTGATGTTGCATCAGATAAAGCAATTATTCAATTACCCGAGACGGGCGGTGAAGAAACACTGACAATTGAGTCGCTCGAAGCCTTATATGTGGGATATTTATTCTTAGTCAAACAAGAATACCGTGGCGACATGGGCTTTGATGTTTATCTACACGATAATAAAACCCACTGGTTAGTCCAAACCCTCAAAGATTCAGCACCCATTTATCGTGATGCATTAATCGCTTCTGTATTGGTGAATTTATTCGCCTTAGTTTCACCGTTATTTATTATGAATGTGTATGACAAAGTCGTCCCAAACCTCGCCTTTGAATCCCTTTGGGTTTTAGCGATTGGTGCGGCGATTGCCTATATGTTCGATCTTATCATGCGGCAACTTAGAAGTTACCTCATCGATGTTGCAGGAAAAAAAGTAGATATTATTGTCTCATCACGCTTATTTGCTAAAGCAATTGGTATTCCGCTAGAAAAACGTTCTCCTAGTATCGGCGGCATGGCGAAACAGTTAGGTGAATTCGATAATATTCGTGAAATTTTAACTTCGGCAACGATCACAACTTTAGTCGATCTCCCCTTCGCGATATTTTTCTTAATTATTATTTTTATTGTCGCTGGTGATCTCGCTATAGTTCCAGTCATTGGCGGCATAATCATTATTGGCTTCACGCTTTATATTCAACCTAAACTCAAAGCGGCAATCGAAGAAGGCAATAAATTTTCAAGCTTAAAACATGGGCATTTAATCGAGAGCTTATCAGCGCTAGAGTCAATTAAAGCTAATGGTGCTGAAGGAATTGTGCAAAAAAGCTGGCAACAGATGATAGGCCACAGTGCAAACTGGCAATTAAGGTCAAAAAAGCTCTCCAACTCAGTATCGAACGTAGCGAACTTTACGGTGCAATTTACCGTTGTCTGCGTGGTGATTTTGGGCGTTTATCGTGTGGCTGATAATGCGATATCTATGGGCGGAATTATTGCTGCGGTCATGCTATCGAGCCGCGCCATTTCACCTATGGCACAACTTGCAGGCCTGATGACGAGAGCAAACCACACAGCTAGTGCACTACGCCAACTGAATGAAATCATGACTCAAGAAGATGAGTTTGAAAATAAAGGACATTTAGTTAGTAAACAAAGACTCATAGGCAAGATCAATGCTGATCATGTCGGTTTTAGTTATCCCGGTTCTGAAAAGCCTGTGTTGCATCCGATGTCGCTGACGATTAATCCTGGCGAACGCATTGCCATTATAGGTCGAAATGGTTCAGGTAAAAGTACGCTCGCTAAGCTACTGGTTGGGCTATTTCAACCCACGGCAGGAAGCTTGCGCTACGACGGTTTAGACTCAGCACAGATTCATCCAAGTGATTTACGCCGTAATTTTGGCTACTTACCCCAAGATGTCACCCTATTCCATGGTTCTATTCGCGACAATATTTTATTTGGTACACGTCAAGTCACTGAACATCAACTCATCCGCGCGGTACAGCTTTCTGGTGTGAGTCAATTCACCAACCTAGAAGCAGAAGGCCTAGACCAACAGGTCGGCGAAGGTGGCATGTCACTCAGTCGCGGACAAAGACAAACCGTCGCTCTTGCTCGAGCCACACTGAATGATCCCCCAGTGTTACTGATGGATGAGCCTACGGCGAGTTTAGATGCTCGCGCTGAACAGCAATTTATTCGTTCAATGCAAAATGTCAGCAAAGATAGAACGTTAATTCTTATTACCCACAAGATGCATTTATTGCAACTCGTCGACCGCATTATTGTACTTGAACGCGGCCATGTGGTTGCCGATGGACCTAAAGCAGAAGTGCTAGAAAAACTCAATTTTGGCCTAGTGAACGGAGAGGCTAAGAGATGAGTAAACATCTAACAACAAACGACTTAGACATGGTTGATGATGTCTATGGCGCCATGATGACAGACGCTCCCAGCGGACACAGATTAATCATATGGGCACTTGCTGCTATGGTAGCGTGTTTTTTACTGTGGGCGGGGTTTGCTCAATTAGATAAGGTTACTACTGGAACGGGAAAAGTGATTCCTTCATCACAAGTTCAAGTTATCCAAAGTCTAGATGGCGGCATAATGCAAGAACTCTACGTTCAAGAAGGTGAGATAGTCACAAAAGGGCAGCCTTTAGTGCGTATTGATGATACCCGCTTTCGCTCCGACTTTGCTCAACAAGAGCAAGAGGTTTATGGCTTAAAAACCAATGCTATCCGCATGCGCGCCGAACTCGACAGCATTCGAATATCAGACATGACCTCTGATTGGCGTGAGCAAGTGCTTATCACTAAAGAAGCATTGATATTCCCTGAGGCTATCATTGCTGCAGAACCCGCCTTAGTGAAAAGACAACAGGAGGAATACAACGGGCGCTTAGATAACTTAAGTAACCAACTTGAGATCCTCGTACGTCAAATTCAACAAAGACAGCAAGAAATTGATGATCTCGCCTCTAAAACAACGACATTAACGACGAGCATGCAACTAATATCCCGCGAGCTTGAACTCACTCGACCTTTAGCCAAAAAAGGTATTGTTCCTGAAGTTGAGTTACTCAAACTCGAACGCACGGTAAACGACTTGCAAGGTGAATTGAATTCAATGCGTTTACTCCGCCCTAAAGTAAAAGCGGCATTAGATGAGGCTATCTTAAAACGCCGTGAAGCCGTATTTGTTTACGCTGCAGAGCTGCGCGCGCAGCTCAATGAAACTCAAACCCGCCTCTCTCGCATGAATGAAGCACAAGTTGGCGCGCAGGATAAAGTCAGTAAGGCGATTATCACCTCCCCTGTTAATGGCACCATTAAAACCACACATATCAATACACTGGGTGGTGTAGTGCAACCTGGGATCGATATTATCGAGATAGTACCGTCGGAAGATCAACTGCTGATAGAAACTAAAATCTTGCCTAAAGATATTGCTTTCTTACATCCAGGATTACCCGCCGTAGTAAAAATTACCGCCTATGATTTTACCCGCTATGGCGGCCTTAAAGGAACTGTCGAACATATTAGTGCCGACACTTCTCAAGATGAAGAAGGCAATAGCTACTATCTCATCAGAGTTAGGACTGCAGAATCTAGTTTAACCAAAAACGATGGCACACAGATGCCAATTATTCCGGGAATGTTAACTTCAGTTGACGTTATCACGGGGCAAAGATCCATACTTGAGTACATTTTAAATCCAATTTTAAGGGCTAAGGACACAGCGCTCAGAGAGCACTAAGCCTTTTTTTTATAAACCGGGAGGTTGGTCATGAAGACTTCAGCAATACGACAATTTCAATGTTCAAAGATAGCCATAGTGCTGTCATTAATCCTGTTACCTTTATCGGCTCAAAGTCAGACGTTAGAACAAGCCGTTGCACATACGCTAGATACAAACCCAGATTTACGAGTGGCCTTCAACCGCTTTAAAGCGCGAGAAGAACAAGTTAATCAAGCGATAGCAGGCTATATGCCAACTATTGATGTCAATGGTGGCTACGGTTACGAACAAACCGACAGCGTATCGACACGTAGACGACCCAATATCGGCGAAGTCGATAGCAAAGGGGTGGCTGAATTAAATCCCGGAGAGTTTGGTGTTAGCATAAAACAAATGCTTTTCGATGGTTTCTACACCAGCAGTGAAGTTGATCGTTATAGCTTTGAAGCTAGCGCAGACCAATGGGCACTGCTTGCTGCTGCTGAAGATATGGCACTCGATGTCAGTAAAGTCTATCTCAACTATTTACGCACCGATGAAGTGTTAAAATTAGCCGAGAAAAACCTTAACAGCCATAAAGAAATTTATGACCAGATTAAACAACGTACTGACTCAGGTTTAGGCTCAATCGCAGATCTATCCCAAATCTCGGGACGTTTGGCGCGTGCTAATGCTAACGTTATTTCTGCTCGCAACAATTTACTTGATGCAAAAGCACAGTACGTCAAAATTGTAGCGGCGGCACCGGCAGACTTAATATTACCAGTGCCAGATGCAGACATGCTGCCAAAGGATCTTAGCTCTGGCATTATTGTTGCGCAAGAGAATCACCCCATACTCAAATCTGCAGCAAACGATATTAGTGCCGCAGAAAATGAACGCTCTTCAGTACAATCCAATTACTATCCTCAGGTTTCTTTAGAACTGAATGGTAACTGGAATAACGATATCAGCGGCGAAGACGGAATATCAGGTGCTGGTGCTTTCCGCAGTGATGTGGGTGGCCATAGTAACGATCTCGTCGCCATGGTGAGGGTGAGATACAACTTATTTGCGGGTGGTAAAGATCTTGCCCGTGAAAAAGAAACTGCTTACAAGTTAGGTGAAGCGAAAGAAATCCGCCAACGTGCCCAACGAGAGGTTGTTGAAGGGGTAAACCTAGCTTGGAACGCATTTGAAATGCTAGCGCCGCAAAAACAATATATTCGCGATCATGTCGTGGCCGCAAAGGATACTCAAACAGCCTATGCACAACAGTTCAACTTAGGCCAACGCAGTCTACTCGACTTATTAGATACCGAAAATGAGCTCTTCGAGGCGCGTAAAGACTACTTACAAGCTGAATATGATGAAGTTATTGCTAAGTATCGCGTGCTCAATTCTACAGGGCGATTATTAGACTCACTTAAAGTGACAAGACCTGATGCATGGCGCGGAGAGCGCAATTATGAAGGAGGAGCTAACAAATGAAAACTCTCACATTTTTTCTAAGTGTCACTCTTTTAGCTGGTTGTTCGATGCGCGATACGGTTAATATTGACGAAATGGTCACAACTCAAACCTATGATCTATCTGATAAAGATAGCGATGGTGTCATTGAAGCCCGTGAACGCTGCAACGACACCGCCCAAGGGGCAGGTATTGATAACTATGGCTGTGGCAAAATAAAAGCGATTAACGAGCGAAAGGAAATAAATATTTTATTCCCGAATGACTCTGCTTATATTGCGCCTGAGTACTATCCTCAAATTGAAGAGGTGGCTATTTTTCTACGTCAGTATCCAACGACCAAAGTGACTATCGAAGGTCACACGAGTCGCACAGGAACCGATGAACGAAATACAGTATTATCTCAAGAACGTGCAAATGCTGTCACCGCAGTACTGGCTGAACGCTTTAGTATTGATAGAAGTCGATTAACTGCTATTGGATATGGTTCTAGCCGCCCAATTGTTTTAGAACAGACGCCGGAAGCAGAAATTCGTAACCGTCGTGTTGTTGCAGAAGTCACTGGTGATGATACGGCAGCAGACATGAAATGGACAATTTACTCGGTCGATGACAACTCAAAATAAAGGACTAACACATTAGGTTATGAACGGCAGACTTGATTATAAAGATTCATTATTGCGAGTCTGCCGCTTTAGCCTAATAGCGTCAGCCTTAGGCATATGTTGCCTATATGCGGCCCCCACACAAAACCTTGATGAAGTGAAGATAACTTCAACCCTAGAAAAACATTACGGCGAACGTGCTGGAATGCGAGCAAGGGCTTGGTTCAAAGTGTTATCGGAAGCGAGTACGCTAGATGAAAAAGAAAAGTTATTGAAGGTGAATAACTTTTTTAATTTATTCCGTTTTGTGGATGACAGTAAATTATGGGGAGACTCGAATTATTGGGCAACGCCGATGGAGTTTATTGGTGTGAATGGCGGTGATTGCGAAGACTTTTCGATCGCAAAATACTTCACCCTACTCCAACTTGGTGTTCAAGAGGACAAGATGCGGATCACTATGGTTAAAGCCACTACGGTTAATCAATACCATATGGTATTGGCTTACTATGAAACACCATCATCAATTCCTTTAGTGCTCGATAATCTTGACCATGAAATAAAACCCGCCACAAAAAGAAAAGATCTACTGCCTGTTTATAGCTTTAACGGTAAACAGTTATGGCTCAATAAAGAGCAAGGTCGAGGCGTACTGGCAGGGTCCTCAAAACGATTAGAAAAATGGAACGATCTTAACCATAGATTAGGTGTTGACCGTCTTAGGCAACCAAAATTAAAACTGGAGTAGCACCAAAAATGACACTGTTTAGACAGATTTATTCGCTGCTTTTTAGCCTGTTCTTGCTTGTAGTTGCAAGCCTTGGCTATGTGCAATTCACTGAGACTCAAAGCTTTTTAACAAAGCAAATGGAGTCCGATCTAAACAATGCCAGCACTTCACTCGGTCTAATGCTTACCCCAGCACTCGAAGCCGGCGATACCGCAGCAGCAGAAACCTTAGTGAATGTTATTTTTGAAGGTGGTTACTATCAAAATGTAAAATTGACTTGGATGGTCGATGGTAAGCAACAAGAGTGGAATAATCCTTTAAAAATTGAAGATGTCCCTCAATGGTTTATCAATCTAGATCTGTTTAAAACCATCAAAAAACAAAGCACTATCACCTCGGGTTGGCTGCAGCTAGCACAGCTTGAAATCACTGCTCATCCTGGTTTTGGTTATCATGAACTATGGCGAATCATGTCCAATACCATCATAGCCTTCTCACTACTTTTTCTCGTTGCTATTTTTACAGCAAGAGTAGGCTTAACATGGATATTGAAACCTCTCCACACCCTGTCTGAACACGCGAAAAGTATCGCAGCACGCCAATTTGGTCCAGACATGGCACTACCCAAAACAACCGAATTAAAAGACTTAGTGACTGCATTTAACAGCATGTCAGCTCAATTGAAACAAGTGTTCCATTCTCTTGACGAAGAGGTTGGCGCGTTACGTAAGAAGAATCTTGTCGATCCGGCGTCAGGCCTGCCTAACCGCCAATATGTAGTAAGCCGTTTAAATGGTTGGTTAAGTGAACCTAGCAGCGGCGCTTTATTCCTCGCCAAGCTCGACTGGCTCGAAGAAGTGCACAGTAAATATGGCTATCAAGTCCGAGATGAAACCATACGGATCCTCGCAGAAAAGTTTCAACAGCAATTAAACGAAATAACGCCTTCAGTCATAGGGCGTATTGCCGCCTATGAATTTGCATTTTTAGTGACCGATGTTGAACACGATCAGATCAGTAAATATTTACAAACACTTATCCGTACCATCAATCAAGAAATGTCAAAAGCAGGCTGTAAGCCCAACGAAGACTTTGCTATCGGTATTGCAGAACGTATTGGGCAAATGAATGTGTCTGATATTTTGGCCCAAGCCGACAATGCCCTTCAAAAAGCGTTACAAGAAAATAAAACCTTCCACTGGTTTGAAACCACAGAGCAGCAATTATTCACCCGCGAGCAATGGCGCGATAACCTCAGCCATGCCATCAGCAATAAGAAGTTTAAGTTTAGATGGCAACCCATCCAATTTTGCGATGGTGATGGCATAGCGCAACGGGAATTGTATTGCCAATTAGAGCTTGGCGATCAACTCGCCCATGCAGGGCAATTTATGCCGTATATCGAGTTATTATCACTTGGTGCCTTACTCGATAAATGCTTAATTGAAACTGTCTACGAGCAAAAACTGCTCGAGCGGAGCTATGAACCGCTCGCTATTAACTTAACACACCAAAGTATTAACGATCCTCAGTTCCATGAGTGGCTAAATCAATTTTTGCGAAATGCCACATTTATTGAGCGCATCTGCTTCGAAATCCCTGAGGCTGGTGTTTATAGTGATCTTAAGTCATGCCAGCACTTATGTAACATCATTCGCGATAACGGTGCTAAGTTTGGTATTGACCACTTTGGTCGTCAGTTTGGCTCTATGTCTTATCTACAGGAATTAAGACCTAGCTATGTGAAGCTGGATCAATCCTTCGCCTACTATGATGAGACACACCACAACAGCGAATTGTGCCGCGCCCTAATCAACGTAGCAAAAGGATTGGACATTCAAGTCATAGTGACGGGTATTCAAGAAAAAGCTCAGCTAGAACGTTTTAACGAGCTTAGAACAGATGCCTATCAAGGCTTTATCGCCCCGCCAGTGAATCTTGACTAAGCCGTATTATTAAGAAGTGATGTTTGCAAACAAAAAGCTCCGTAAGGAGCTTTTTGTTTTTCTACGGTTGAGTGACTATGACGATACAGTTCTGCTCTGCAAGTCTGTCAGGTGTAAATAAGAACTGTGGCCAACTTCTATACTCATTGAGGATACGCTATCAAGCGACAACAAACATGATAATGTCAGTGAGTAGTTCCATTTCGCCAATGCAAAAAAGCCTCAGTGTATTCATTAATGAATACTGAGGCTTTTCTACTTATTTGGTCGGTGATAGAGGATTCGAACCTCTGACCCTCTGGTCCCAAACCAGATGCGCTACCGGACTGCGCTAATCACCGTAAAACATTAACTATTTACTTAACTTAAATTAAGCTCGCTAGTCACGCGAAGAATTTGGTCGGTGATAGAGGATTCGAACCTCTGACCCTCTGGTCCCAAACCAGATGCGCTACCGGACTGCGCTAATCACCGAGAATAAAAATCTTTATATCAAAGTAAATGAATGGGGTGACTGATGGGGCTCGAACCCACGACAACCGGAATCACAATCCGGGACTCTACCAACTGAGCTACAATCACCACTGATTTTCACTTACTTTGCTAACCTTAAAGCTCACAATTCTATTCGGAAGTGGTGCGCCCAAAAGGATTCGAACCTTCGGCCTCACCCTCCGGAGGGGTGCGCTCTATCCAGCTGAGCTATGGGCGCTCACCTTGGTTAGCGCCGCATATACTAGGGTCAAATCCCCTTTGAGTCTATAGCTGTTTTGCACTTTTTTTACTGACTGCTCAAGTTTTATCACATTAGCTGACTTTTAAAGCGGAATGCAGCCAAAATATGACTTGGATGTTACAGTATTTCATGCTAATTATAGACTTTGGTAAAAGCAAACATATATTTAACTAGTGAGTATCATGTTTAAGGATGAAGATGAAACTGGCCAGCCGCGTGTGAGTGAAATTGAACGCTTACGCAAAAAAATTATTCGCTTAAAACAATTAGCGCATAAATATAAGCATGCTGAGATCATTCAAAACGCATTACTCGAAATATCCAATATTGCGACTCATGCTTCTTCACTCGAAGAATTCTATGTCGGCGTACATAGCCATCTAAAACAGCTCATTCCCGCTGATAATTTTTTTATTTCAACCCTGGATACTCACACAGGTGAACTCGCCATCCCCTTTTTCGCTGATGAGAAAGATGCCCATCCAGCGGAGCTTTATCCTGAACAATCACTATCTACATTATTACAGCAAGGATTAACAGGCTACGTACTCAGAACTGGGAAAGCTTTGTTGTGTAACAATGACACAGTCAATGAACTGATTGCCGCTGGAGAAATTGTTAATTTAGGTTCTCCCTGTCATCTGTGGCTGGGCGTGCCCATCAAACAAGATGACATAGTAACGGGTGTGTTAGTGGTGCAAACCTATGACACAAACATCAGTTATGGTGAAATCGAACTCGAGTTAATGACGTTCATTTGTCACCATATTGCTGGGGTAATGGAACGGCTAAAACATCAAGAACAATTAGAACAAGCTATCCAGCAAAGGACAAAAGAACTCAGCCAAGCCTACGATAAGTTAAAACTAGAAGTCTATGAACGGCGTAGAGCTGAACGCTTACAAAAATCACTGTTCGAAATCGCCGAGCTAGCAAGTTCCAGTGCAGACAACCCAGACTTTTATGCCCAATTGCATAATGTTATTCGACACCTCATTCCCGCCAACAATTGCTATATCGCGCTTTTGGATGACACAGAAACCCACCTCACGTTTCCTTTTTATGTATCGCAATTAGCCAATAAGCACCCTGGCACTCGGCCGCTACAAGACGGCTTAACCGAATATGTGCTCAAACATAAGCGCCCACTATTGCTAGATCAAAGCAGTATCAATGCATTAATTGCCTCTGGTGAGCTGTATTCCCAAGCGCCAGCGTTAAATCATACTCAAACCATGCATCAGTGGATCGGAATCCCGCTTTTTATCCATGATCAAGTTCGTGGTGCGTTAACGATTTACAGTTTTAGCATGACACAGAATTACCAAGTTAAAGACTTAGAATTACTGACATTTGTATCACAACATATAGGCTCGGCTATCGAGAAAAAGCTGTCCGCAGAGTCCTTACAACGCAGTTATGAAGAGCTAGAAGAAAAGGTTATTGATCGTACCAAAGCGTTAGCCGAACTGAATAAAAGTCTTGAGAAGGAAATTCAACAACGCCGTAGTATGGAAGCCAAGCTAGTTCACGATGCCAAACATGATGCACTTACAGGCCTGCCTAATCGCGCTATGTTTATGGAGCGTCTATCTCAAGCGATCAAACATGTTCGTCGCCATAGCTTAGAACAGTTTGCCCTGCTGTTTATCGACCTCGACCGCTTCAAACAGATTAACGACACTATGGGACACCTAGAGGGCGATAAATTCTTAATTGAGACGGCAAGCCGCCTCAAGTCCTGCATTCGTGATAATGACACCTTAGCGCGACTCGGTGGCGATGAGTTTGTGATACTGCTCGATAGCATTAACAACATCAACGACGCGAAAGATATATCAGAAAGAGTGATCCAAAAAATATCCCAGCCCTATCGACTTGGCACAATGGAATTTAGTTCTGGAGCCAGTATCGGTATCACCATCAGTGGCAAGCACAGAATTGATACCAGTGAATCTATGTTACGTAATGCAGATACTGCCATGTATCAGGCGAAAGCCAATGGTAAAGGCTGCTATGTTATTTTTGATGATAACGCCCAACATCAGGCCATGCAGGATGTCGAGTTAGAAACTGAATTTAGACATGCATTACACCATGCTGAAATCCAGCTTAGTTACTTACCAGTAGTCAATTTTAAAACAGGTCAAGTGCATGCATTAGAAAGCCGCCTGTTCTGGCAACATCCGCAGCGTGGGCTCTTACAGCAGGAACAACTTAGCACGCTTGCTGAACAGTCACACCTTACCGTTGAGCTCGATAAATATACGATCAACATCATAGATAGCAGCTATCCCCAACTCCTCAAGCAATATGATGAATCTGTTGAATTACATGTCATGCTTTCGAGCCAACATCTCAAGCATAAGCATGTACTGCGCAGTTTGAAAAACACTCTCAAGCAAACCCAGTTAAACCTGAGCCATTTGTGGTTATTCTTCAATGAAAAAGCCCTAGTGCAGGAAACTGAAAATCATATCAATGGCTTTGAATTGTTGCAGAAGCTCGGGGTAAAACTCGGTATCAGCCAGTACGGTAGCGGCTATAGTGCATTAAATAGCTTATTGTTTCTGCCGATAAAAGGCTTAAAACTCGATGCCAACCTCACCAAACAAATACAAGGCGAGCAACAGCTTAAGTTAATGTCAGCCTATCAAAAAACGGCATCAACCTTAGAGCTTCAAACCTTTGTCGATGGCATTGATAACCCTGAACAAAAACGTATCTTCAGTGAACTGGGTTATCAGCTGGGCCAGGGGCTGCTTTAGCCGACACTTTTACCTTATGTGAAACCCAACCACAGATATGTGCTCAGCTCGAATATGCCTAGTAAAAAATAAGTAGCTGATTTAAAAGAATAGTAAGCGAAACCACTCGCTATTTTTTAAACATATCTCTTAAGCTAGAAATATTTGCCCGCCCCGTTTGCATCCGCTCCTGTTCCGTTTGTTGTGGCTTACGATTTTCCCACACCACATCATCTTGAGGTAACTCAAGTAAGAAACGGCTTGGCTCACAACGCATGGTTTCACCAAATTGGCGCCTTTCGCGGCAGAGGGTGAACCAAAGCTCTCGTTGAGCTCGAGTGATACCCACATACGCCAACCGACGCTCCTCATCGACGTTATCTTCGTCTATGCTGGTTTGATGGGGCAAAATACGCTCTTCTACTCCAACCATAAACACGAAGGGAAACTCTAAGCCCTTAGAAGCATGCAAGGTCATCAACTGCACCTGATCGCCACCTTCATCCTCACTATTGCGCTCCATCATGTCCCTGAGCGTCAATCGAGTCACCACCTCTGGTAGAGTCATAGCTTCATCTAACTCATCACCCGCGAGCATCTCAGTCACCCAACGGTAAAGCTCTGAGATATTTTTCATCCGCATTTCAGCGGCCTTGGCACTGGTGCTGGTTTCGTATAAGTAATCTTCATAATTGATCTTACGGATCAAATGCTTCACCGCCTCGACGGGTTCACCACGTTCAGCATGATCCCCAGTCTCCACAATAAAACGACCAAATTGATATAAAGATGACATAGCCGCAGGCGGTAAATGATGATTCAGTTCAGGCTCAAAAATCGCCGCAAACATAGAAATATGCTTCTCGTTGGCAAAATTACCTAGACGCTCTAAGGTCGATGGCCCTATGCCACGTTTAGGTAAATTAACGATACGCAGGAAAGCGTTATCGTCGTCGGGATTCACCACTAACTTCAAATACCCCATGATGTCTTTAATTTCAGCACGGGCGAAAAATGATGTACCGCCACTCAATTTATAAGGAATACGATTCGTCATCAGTGCGCGTTCGAGTAACCGTGATTGATGGTTGCCCCGATACAGAATCGCATAGTCGCCAAACTGAGTACGGCCGACAAACTTGTGCCGCACAATTTCGGCAACAACACGTTCAGCCTCTTGCTCCTCATTGGCGGCAAACAGCACCCGCAACGGCTCACCATAGGCAAGCTCGCTAAACAGGGCTTTATCGTAAACATGGGGATTATTAGCGATAAGAATGTTAGCAGCCCGTAGGATCCGCTGGCTAGAACGGTAGTTCTGCTCCAGTTTAATCAGCTTAAGCTGCGGAAAATCTTTACCCAATAACACGAGGTTTTGTGGCTTAGCACCGCGCCATGAATAGATAGACTGATCGTCGTCCCCCACCACAGTAAAGCGTGCCCGATCACCCACTAACAGCTTTACCATTTCATATTGGCTGGTATTCGTATCTTGATATTCGTCCACCAGCAAATATTGGATCTTGGTTTGCCAGCGCGTCCGCACTTCTTCATGGTGCCGCAACAATAGGGTTGGCATCAGGATTAAATCGTCAAAATCTAAAGCGTTATAGGCTTTCATATGTTGAGCATAACGCTGATACAACATGGCAAATAAGTGCTGTTGCTCATCTTTAGCGATTTTGCGTGCATGCTCGGGAATAACTAAGCCACCCTTCCAGTTTGAAATCGTACTGGCAAGCGCTTTGAGTAAATCTTTATCTTCATCCAACTCGTCTTGGGTTAACTCTTTGAGCAGTGCCAAGGTATCTTGATCATCAAACAGCGAAAAGCCTGGCTTTAAGCCTAAGACCTTATGCTCGCGTTTAATGATCTCAAGCCCTAAAGTGTGGAAGGTTGAAATCCACAGACCTCTGGCTTCCTTGCGGCCCATCGACTGAGCGACCCGCTCTTTCATCTCGCGGGCAGCCTTATTGGTAAAGGTCACCGCCGCGATATTACGCGCCTTATAGCCACACTTTTCGACCAAGTAAGCGATTTTATTGATAATTACGCGCGTTTTACCACTACCCGCACCCGCCAATACTAGGCAAGGGCCTGAAACATAATGAACAGCATCGTTTTGGGCGGGATTGAGTTTCATCTTTGCGCAATATCCAAACAAGTCGACAGAAAGGGATGGGATCATAGCAGAATCGACAGTTTTAAGGCTAACAAATCCCCGCTTAGGTTGAGCAGAACTCAACTCTGTAGATAAGCCTCTCCGTGATATAAACCCCAACAACAGCCAACTAAAGTGTTCACGCGTCTGCTTTACTTTTGAAAGCTAACGTACTGAGTTACAATTGAGCTATTCAGTAAAGAGGCGGACAAGATTATGATCAATCCAAAGAAAATCGAAGAAATGGCGAAACAATTGAGCGAAAGTTTGCCCAGCGGTCTAAAGCAATTTGCCGGTGAATTTGAAGAGCGCAGTAAGCAAGTACTGCAAAATCAATTGCTCAAGTTGGATATGGTTTCCCGTGAAGAATTTGATGTGCAGCAACATGTACTACTGAAAACCCGCGAAAAATTAGAAGCCCTACAAGCTCAAGTCAATGAGTTAGAAAAAAAGCTCAACGCAGCGGGCTAACTTATCATGCATGTTTGAAAGAGCACAGTTAGCGATAGCGCAGCTGTGCTTTTTGTTTTTAACACTTCAAGCATTGAGTCACTTGGGGAAATAATGCAACAACTCGCCAGCTATATCCTTGCTATTGAAGGCTATCCAAGCCCTGTCTACGTGGTAAGCCAATCAAACGAGCAGCAAACCTATCACGATGATAATGTGGAGATTTGTGAGTCCATAACGCTTTATCACTTCGATAACGGGGTTGTGATTAGCAAGCTAAGCGAGCAAGATAAACAAGCTTATGAGTCAGACATGGTTTGTGAAGATTATTGGCTCAGCTATCGGGTTGTAACAGCTCATATTGCGATTTCGTCGCAGCAAAAATCCTTTAGCAATCTATGTCAGCAAAGCTTTTGGCTTAAGATGCAGCAAGGGCTGGCAGTAAAGCCACCGCTGCAACCAGAGCATAAACAGACTTAATGCTTTAGCGTCGAACAATCAAGGAATGAAGCTACAATGGATGTCACAATCAGCACACACTATCAGGACTATCTTCTTTGGGGATTATTGTTGCTTGGTGGCCTGCCGCTACTCACTTATCCCGGTGTGCTTCTCGCCAGTTTGATGGGAATGGCCAGTCAATCAAGCATTAAACCCGCTTTTATCTATCGATTGATGAATCAGTGTTTTCTATGGGGAAGCCTAGTTTATCCCGCCGTGTATATTCCCTGTTATCGCATTACTAGCGATAGTACTGCGACTTCTTCATCTTTAGTCATTGCTGCGTTGCCACTGCTGTATCTAATCTTACTGTATGGCTGCTTTCGCTTTATGGATGCTCCAACTAAAGAGACAAATAATTAAAGCTTTTGTTGGCGAGCATACTTTTGCTTAAGGCCTTTATGGTTAGCCTTAACTAACTTCCAGCGATCACAGCCATTGAAACGAGCATATTCACTGACGGCGATATCAAAGGCCGCACAGAAATCCTCATCTAAGCCATTCACCATCATGCCCTCTTCTAAGGTCAATTGCTGTAATAGCAATAGGTTAGCTTGGCGATCGGCTTTAACATCCACGCGGCCAACAAAAATGTCGCGCCACAGAATCGCTAAAGAATAATAACCATACTGACGCTTTTCGGCTGGGACATAGACTTCAATTTGATAATCAAAATCAAACCATTGCTTTAATCTTTGCCGTTGGATCAATAAATTATCGAAGGGATTAAGCAGCCACACTTTATTAGGTAATGGTGCATTTAGCTGTAATGAAGGGCGATAAAAGTAGCTTTGGCCCGCCGTCTTAAAACACGCTAATAGCCCGTGAGCTAACAACTCTGCCAATTCTTGGGCTACAGCTGATTTCATACCTTTGCGTAAATAAGCCATTTGCGCCGCAGTACCGAAGGCGTGGGCATCAAGATAACGATCAATTAGATAGCGGGTAAATTCACTATCTGTCGGTGCTTTGGCATTTACATCTTGTGGCAACACACGCGCGGTAAGATCGTAAACCTTTTGAAATTTCTCCCGCCGCACCACCATCAACTCACCACGCATAAAGAGCTGCTCTAGGGCTTTTTTCGCGGGTTTCCAATCCCACCAGGTACCGTTTTTAGCTTCACTATGTTCAAAATCACTGGCCTTGAGTGGCCCTTCTGCGAGGATTCGCGCCCGCACTTCCTGCATTATTTTATCGTCGGGCTCAAACCAATGCTTACCGCCATTTTGCAGCTGCTGTTTACGCTGCAAACTAAAACGGTAATCGGCAATAGGTAAATAAGCTGCCGCATGGGACCAATATTCGAAGATCTCTCCTTTGGCTAAAGCCATATCGAGCATCTTTGGCTGATATTCTGGCATACGACTATGCAGCACATGATGATGCGCTCGTTCAACCACGTTGATAGAGTCAATTTGTACATAACTGAGACGTGAAATTGCCTCGGTGACAGAGGTATATGGTTGCAATAATCCTTGCTGCTGCATATTTAATTGCAGCCACTCGCGGGGTGAAAAGGGATTAGACATCGATTCTCCAAATTCAACGACAAGCAAATACCAGACCAGAGAAAAATATAACAAACTGAAAATAAAAGTATTTAGCACACTATTCAACGAGCAGGTTTGTGAAATGTACGCACAAGTCTACTCACTAGGCAATATCTTCGGATAACATAAGCCATTTATACCTTAACGGCTATCGGTTTACCTGCCCGTTAGTTTCACGACTCGAAATAGAGCCTATCTGGCATAGGCTCTTCATTAAGGATTGATGATGAATATCTACTATCGCCAAGCACAACTCTGCGGCCGCAAAACAGGTAATGGCACTAAGCTGCCATTTTTAATGAATATCTTGTATTCACTTGCTGCTAAAAATGGCGATCACCAGCCCTTTTCAATGGATGACATTAACGCGGTACTGTTTAATCAGCATCAGTCGATTGGTTGCTCTATCGAGGCGCCGCTACCGATAGTGAGTTGGCGCACCGAAGCGATAGAGTATGAGTTATTTAAAGGCGAAGAGCTGGTGTACCTGCCCCAATGTATCATCTTTAGCAATGGCGCCATTGCCTATGTCATTGTCGTCATGGGTGATGAGTATGAGCTACGTATTTGGCCTGATTACAGTAACCGTGATAGAGAAAAACACCACTGGTTTTCCCACCATGCCGTAGTCTATTCCGCAGAACTTGACGTCTTTAAGCAAAGCTTCGAAGCACTGCTCAAGCATATTAAAAAAGAAAATGACTACGAGAAAAAACACCCCAAATTTAGCAAAGACATCCCACTATCAGATTCATAAACTTGAATAATGAGTATGGGTTTAGCGGCAATCGCCATAATGTTGCCACTATTGATCAGCAACTTGCCCGCAACTTTTGTAAGAAAATCTGTTTTAATACCCGCCGTGATACCGAGTTAACTCTGCACAATCTTAGCGGATAAGTCTCGGTCGTATTTCATAGGGAATGAAATTCAATGTTCAGCATTATTTTCTGGGTACTCACCCTACTTAGTTTGGCCTTATTTGGTAGCGCAGCCTATTTAGTGGTGCGAGCACTCCTCAAAAAATTTAATCGAAGTCAAGGAATCGATATGTCAGCACAAGAACCGTTGGCAGTAGCCACCGCAAAGGGAACTGCATTAAAAAACACCACCTTATTAAAAGCCTTAACCATTGGCATACTCTCAATCCTCGCGTTGATCCCGCTGGGGATCATTATGGATATGACTTCTGATCGCCAAGCCCTTTACCACAGCGTTGTCGATGAAATCGGCCGTTCATGGGGTGAGCAGCAAACCCTCTCAGGTCCTGCGCTGGTGATCCCTTACAGCTATTTTGTGTTACAAGAAGAAGTCAGTAACGACGGTAAAACTCGCCATGAAGTGAAGCGTACCTATCAAGATGAGCTAGTGATCCTACCGAAAAAGCTCACCCTCGACTTAGACCTAAAACATGATTTTCGCACCCGTGGCATTTATCAATCGCTGGTGTATAACGCAGCTCTACAAGGTCAGGCCGACTTCAGCCTTAACCGTTATGATATTCCTAACCTTATCGCCTTCGATAACAAAAATGCCCGGTTAGTCTTTGGGGTGTCATCGAATCAAGCAATTGATAAAGTAGAAAAAATTGAAATCACCGGTGAGTCAACCTTACTCTCTGGCTCACTGATGTCGGGCACGGGGTTAACCACTGGCGGTTTAGAAAAAGGCTTTAATCAAAAGATCCAAGTCAGCGAAGCGAGTGATTTTAGTGTGGATTTTGCTATGACACTACGCGGATCTCAGTCTATCAGCGCATTGCCACTAGGCGAGCAAACGCTAATCAATATTCGCGCCGACTGGCCGCATCCAAGCTTTAAGGGATTATTACCCGCAGAACGGGACATCAACGCGCAAGGCTTTACTGCAAGTTGGAATATCAGCCACTTAACCCGTAACTATCCACAAGAGTTTATTAAGAGTAATCAATCGACTCTGACTGAAGTGTCGGCTAATGCGATTTTATTCGAACCAGTGACTCACTACGGCAAGATTGATCGCTCGGTAAAATACGGCCTACTGTTTATCGTGCTGACTTTTATCATGTTGTTTATCTTCGAAATTGGACAAAAAACCAGCCTTAGCACGATTCAATATGTGTTAGTCGGCAGCGCCATGGCCTTGTTCTATTTGCTACTACTCTCGCTATCTGAGCATCTAGCCTTCTTGCATGCCTATTTAATTGCCGCTTGTATTCCCGTGCTGTCGGTATCGGCTTATGTAGGGAGTGCCACAGCAAGTATTAAGCGCGGTGCATTAGTGGGCATTATGCTGGTGAGTTTATATGCAGTGCTGTACTCAATACTGCAACTGGAAGATTACGCCCTATTGATGGGTTCAGGTTTACTGTTAGTCGTACTGTTGATTTTGATGTTCGTGACTAGGCATCACCCTAAGAACACGGTGCAATAGCGCCCTACCGATCCACCCTTGAAGACCCCCGACAGCGCCATCTTTTGCTGTCGGGATTTTTTTATTGGCAAAACCATTGCCGCGTTGTAGCCTATGGCGTTTTATGAAGAGGCTTATATTTTGACCCATAGCGTCTATCTTTTACGCCGTTTAGGTTTAGCTTGGATACTGTTGGCAACCATTCCGGGCTTACTATTACTGACACAGAATCAGCTGTTTCCACTGATCGATCTGCACTCTACCTTAGCCAAAACCTTATATTGGATTACCATGACTGGCACTGCGCCCTATGGCGTCGCAACAGTCTTGTTTGTATTGGCGATCGCCTATCGTCATATGCCTAAACCACTCTTTATAAGTTTATTTTTTGCCATCAGCCTCAGCCAAGTTATCAGTTTAGGCTTAAGCCACACCCTCAAATCCTATTTTAAAGAACCCAGACCTAATCTCGTTTTTCTAGCAGAACAAGCACTGCCTAAGCATGAACCGCTTTCACTCGATGCCTTTTATCAATTGGATAAACAGTCACGTTCAAAGACAATTGCCAATGCACTCGATGGCTTGATCGCTGCAGAACCTGCCTTGAAACTCGACTCACGGATCCATCAGCATTGGGAAGATGAAATCGGCTATTCTTTTCCTTCGGGACATACCATTTTTGCTGTGACGCTAGTGCTTACCGCCAGCTACTATTTGCTACTCGCTGGATTACCTAGCTTAGTCATGGCGTTATGGAGCTGGGGATTTTTGATGGGATTAAGCCGTATGCTGCTTGGCATGCATTGGCCACAGGATGTACTGTTTTCAACCTTTTTAGCCGCCATCATCAGCGGATGTAGCGTGTTCTTTGTCAGTAAGTTGCGTCCACTCTCCCATGCGTTTGCTAAAGGATCTGAGCGCTAACGCTGTTAATTCAGCGTCTGGATTTGGCTGTCGACTCACATACGACAGCTTCAAACACTATGAAGTTAAATACTTAGGCATTGCTAAGCACTGCCTAAGTATTTTGCCACTAGGGCCTGATAAATCCCATTGGCCTTAATTCTAGCGAGCCCTTGATTGAAAGTATCCCGCGCCACTGAGTTGTGGAACACCATTCGATAGGATGTTGGGGGAAAAATAAAGTGGTAGCTTAATGCTTGCTGGGTATCAACATCATCCTCAACGAACTTATTCAGTTGAGCGAATATATAACGATCCGCAATCACAGTATTAATGCGACCTAAGTACAACATACGGTTCTGGCTTAATTGGCTATCGACTTCGCGATAAATAGTCTGTTGCGCTACGGCATTAAACTCAGGGCCAAGTAAGAAGCGAGCATTTTCAAAAGCGGCGACACTGTACTTTTTAAGATCCACAATACGTGTTATTTCAAGGCGTTGTTCGGACAAACTGATCGCCACATTGGTATATTCAACATAATCATTAGACCAATAACCATCGACGCCATTTGCAGGGTTCATCGTCATTACAGCATCTAATCGATCTTTATTGAAATATAAAACTTGGCGTTTACGAGAGTAGAATTTGAAGTGGACTGGCTGCCCCATTTCCTTAAACGCGGCCTTAATAATATCGATCTCAAGCCCTGATTCAGCATCTTCGATAATATAAGGCGGTCGATTTAGAGCGCTACCAATGGTTAACGATGCAGAAAATACATAAGTCGGTAATATGAATAAGCAGATTAGCAACAAACTCAAGCGCATACAGTGTCTCACTCTTATTAGTATCATAACAATAGCGGTAAATAACGGGAGTTCCAAACAGCGCGACTCCCAAAATCTCTATCCGTTATCACTGTCACAACCTTTAAAATATCTCATTTGATCAAGATTTTTGGCAAAGTCGGCTAAGACTGGCAAACTAGAGGCTGACTCAGTTAACCCTAAGCTTTCGATGACAGACACTCACCCCTACAAACTCGATCAACTCGATTTAACGATTCTGCGCTTACTGCAAACCCACGGCAGATTATCAAATCTCGAACTGGCCAATAAAGTCGGACTATCGCCATCTCCTTGCTCGCGCCGTGTTAAAGCCTTAGAAGAAGCGGGTTATATTGCCGATTATGCAACGCGTCTGTCGGCGGATAAGTTCAACCTGCATTTGACCGCGTATATCCATGTTCGAATGGAGAAACATACGCCGGCGATTCTCAATCAATTTGAAACCAATGCACTCGCCTACGAAGAAGTCCAAGAATGCGCGCTGATCACGGGCTCTGAGGCCGACTATCAACTTAAAGTACTAGTACAAGATATGGCGCACTTTCGCACTTTCCTGTTAGATAAACTCACGACCAACGTGCATATCGCAGGGGTGCATTCCAGCTTTGTCCTCAAAAAGGTTAAGGACCACACGGCCATTCCCTTAGGGCACGTCAACATTCAAGCATAAGCCAACACCCAACAGTCACAGTAAACACCGCAAACAAGGCAGCGGCACAAGTAACAGTCATAGCACAAAATAGCAGTTAGACATCTGCCATACGGCATTTTTTGACCATAAGATCACAATTCAATGAATTTTTATCATCGCAATGATTCGCCAAATCTCAACCATCAGTCGCACCTGATAGCAATAAAATCTCGCACAAAACAGATAGGCGGCACACAACATCAACCTATAGCCAAAAACCGATAAATTATTGCAGATTAACATCAAATTAACGCACTAAAATTGCGTTGAAATCCTAATTTATCCGCCTAAGATACGCCTTCTTTTTACGGGAGGCACAATGCAATCGGCCAATACAAGTTCAACTAACCACTTCAGCTCACGCTTAGGTTTTATCATGGCGGCCGCTGGTAGCGCCGTTGGCGTCGGCAACATTTGGGGATTCCCCACCCAAGCGGCCACCCATGGTGGCGGCGCCTTTCTACTTGTGTACCTAGTGCTGATTTTCATCCTAGGCATTCCCATGCTGATGGCCGAACTTATGATAGGTCGCCACGGGCAAACCAACCCCGCCGATGCCATGGGCAAACTCGGCTTCAACTCGCTCACCCGCGGTTTAGGCAAGAGCATAGGTTTGCTTTCCATAGTGACAGCGGGATTGATTTATACCTTCTACAGTATTCTCTCCGGCTGGTTTGTCAGCTTTGCCATCGCGCCTATCGCCACAGCCTTTGGCTCGAATGATACCGCCGCTTGGCTAGTGGATTTTTCGCTGTCACGTAATCTGGTGTTTACACTGATCTTCAGCACGCTGGTTTTTCTGGTATTACTGCAAGGCGTGCAAGAAGGCATAGAAAAATGGTCGAAACGCTTAATGCCGTTATTACTGATCATGCTGATCGCGGGCGTGGCGTATATCTTCACCCTAAATGGTGCGAGCGAAGGGATAAGCGCGCTACTAACGCCTAACTTTACCAAGGCGCTAGCGCCAGATACCTTGATCAGCGCGCTCGGACAAACCTTCTTCTCCCTTACCATAGGCACAGGTGCCATGATGGTGTACGGCAGTTATCTGAGCCAAAAAGAGAATATTGCTAAACTGACCGTCTGGGTTGCCTTTACCGACAGCGGCATCGCCTTTCTCGCCGCCTTCTTGATTATCCCGGCCATGTATGTGGCCCAGCACAATGGCGTGGAGATTTTTAACGCTGAGGGCAAGTTACTCGATTCGGATGCATTGGTGTTTACTGTCTTACCCGCGTTATTTTCGACCTTAGGCGATACGGCCAACCTCATCATCAGCGTGATTTTCTTTATTCTGCTGATCATCGCGGGTTTAACCTCGGCCATATCCATCGCCGAAGTACCAACTAGCTATGTGATGCAAAAGTTCGGACTCAGCCGTCAACGCGCCACCTTGATCATCGGCCTATTGTTGACCTCATTATCCCTATTGCTGGCGGTATTTTTTGAGACGCTATTTAGTTTCACTATAATGCTGACCACCCAAATCGCCCAGCCACTGGTAGCCCTCGGTATTGCGGTTTACTTAGGTTGGATTTGGCACCAAACCCAGCTGCTCAAGGCAATTCGTGGGCAAGAAGGTGTCAATAGCACAGGACTCTTTTGGCGCATTTGGCCAAGGTATGTGAAGTATGTTTGCCCTGTGCTGATTATCGCCATAGCCACCAGACAATTTGTGTAACAATTTGAAAAATAACAAAATCCCCGCTAAGTGCTGGTTTTTTTATTTAGCAATTGATGCACTAATTAACTACTTTAAAATAATCAGCAAAGTCTTGCTGCCGCCAATAGTGAATGCGATGACAGCCGGATTTTTTCAATCTATCGATGACGTTGAACTATTAGGGAAGACTGGATTGAAACGAAAGGGGATGTAAACAGCAGCCTTAAGAGATTAAGGCTGCTTTAAACACTGAGCTGATTACTGTTCGATACCCACAATTAACCAAGGTGAATTGGCTTGTGTTACGTTACGCTCTAAATGCCAGATTTCCTTAATGTCCTCTTCTACGCCTTCAACGGTATCGCGATAGCGGCCGCTAAATTTAACACTCACTTCCGCAAGATTTGCATTGTGTGTGGCGCGGACAAGTTCTGCATCCAAAAACATCACTTCTGTGTGTTGGTCGCCCACTAATTCACGGCGTTGGTTGCTGAGTTCGTTGAATAGTTCAATGGAAACATATTCTTGGATTTTGCTTAGATCATTTTCATTCCAAGCCAATTGTAGAGTTTTGTAATGACTGCGAGCACCTTCCAAAAAGCCGGGTAAATCAAAACCCGCAGGTAAATTAAAGGGCACATCACTTGTCGCTTGGCCAAAACCATTGCTGCCGCTGTTTGCATTGGTAGCAAAACCTGTTTGTTCAGTCTGTTGGCGCTGTAGATTAGGACTTGGCTGACTCGCCCCTGCATAGGCAGGTCTTGGCTGCGCCCCCGCTTTTGAGGCCATCACAGTACGGACGATTTTGAATAGCACGAATGCCAGCAAACCGATAATCAAAATATCCATGATTTGAATATTTTCAAAACCACCGCCCATAAACAGCGCAGCCAATAAGCCACCTGCTAATAAACCGCCTAACATGCCGCCCATCATACCTTTTTTGCCCGGTGCTCCCGCTGGCGCCGTAGTCGGTGTGTTGGTCGCCGCTGGTTGAGCCGGAGCCGTTTGATGGCTTTTGCCGATAGATTTACTACCGCCGAATTTTTTCGCTTCAACGACTGGGCTAGTAACTAAGCTAACCGCAAAAATCATCGCCAGCATAATAAATAACTTTTTCATTTATAGGATCTTGTTCGTGTAATCTGAGGTGCTGCCATAATAGCGGGATGACATTATATGTCAATTAGCAAAAATCGGAGGCTGCGGAGCGAGGACTTCCTTCTTGCATCAAAACGTTTAATCCAGCTAGCTTAAAATGACTGCACAACTCAATTCACATCGCTACTCCAGTGACACGCCGTAAATATATCCCTATAGGCTCGACGACGGCATCCATGCCGTCAACGGTCACTTCCATATCAATGTGAATTCATTAGCATGGATGAAACAGTTAACCTTTCCCTGTCTTTTCCCCTATCCTGTTCACTCTATCTTTACTGGCAACACGTACCTTCGACTTGCAGATTCGTAAGGGGATGGACAGGTGTAATCAATAACCATCTTAACGGTATAAAAGCTATCATTCGGAGTAAATCCTAAAACTTTAGGAGCTTCATCGGAAAGTGGTAATGTAGTCAAAAATGCAGCAATCTGGTTGTCATTTTTTTCAGCAAAAAAACTGCCAGTTCTAAAAGGACGGCAATCAGAATTAATAACTAAAGGCCCAACAACTTCGATTGACTGACCTATATCACCTTGAGGTTCAATTTTTATAATAAAGCCTAACTCCTTCGCCAATTCAGAAGTCACTATTTCCTCCACTATAGGTGATGATGCAATTGAACTATATGACACTAAAATCAAATAAATTAAACACAATATTCTAATCATCAAAAAATCCTTAGTGATAAATTCAGCGGAGTAATACTCCATATAAAGCAATAACATAATTCGATTTATGTTTTGCTTCAAGCACTATTCATGTATCTACTATGCCACTATCATCCTGTCTTTTTAACTATGTTGCAGTTTATCTTGGGTGGTCTGATTTATGTCTTCTGATTGTTCAACATGGCTCAACTAAGAATGCGTCAAAAGATATGACAATTAGACTCTGTGACGTGAGAAGTGATTAAGCACTGTCATTCCAGTGACGCGCCAACTTTGGTTTAAAAATAAGTCATCCATGCGGGCTCGACGGCGTCATCTGCTGCACACGGAAGTGCGAATGCCGCGATCACAGGACGTGAAAGAGCGTCCAGGCCGCCAACAGTCACTTACATGCCAGTGCTTAATCCCATAAACTGCCGTACATTCTGATAACCTGAACTACCCAAACCGAAGTCCAGACAGAGGTGACCATCTCAGCAGTCATATCTTTTGAATCAAGATTTAGAATAATCGCCATGAATAAAAGATGCGTTTGTCCTATCTTTTTCATCTTTTCAAAAAGATACTTAGTTTCTATTTTAATAGATAAACCTGTACAGTTAATTAGTCAAATCTTGAAATAAATGCCATTAAAAGTGGTGCATCGTTTATTAATTTTGCAGAAGAGTTTTCTATTTCCTCAGACTCATCGTCGTCAGTAATTGAAACAAAACACACTGTCGAATTTAACTCAATAGGCAGTTCTCTTTTTATTCTGACCAGTACATTTGATAATGTCAGAATGAGTTCACTCTTAAACTTTGCAAAGTTTATTTCTCGAGATGAGTCCTCTCGAAGCATCTTGCTTATTTTGGAGAAGGCTCCCGCATTATACCCATCATAAAACCACTCAGATACTGCCCATCTATAGTAATTTTCACACTCTATGCTCTGATCTTCTTCAGCAGCGAGAATGCTTTTAAGCTTACCCTCAGAGCTAGCACTTAATGATGCTGACATGGCACTACTGTCAGTGTAAAGAGATACCGCATAGAATGCCTCATCTTTATTTTCTAACAATAACATCTTGATTGTATCGTATGTAATTTCAAAGCATTTTTCTTCTAACTCAATCCAGTCCATTATTCACTCCTTGTACTTAGCTTCAATATTTTCATTTTATGATGCACTCAGCTCCATGCAGAATACTGATAATTATCATTTATCTCCTTAAAACTCACCCCTGTTAAACCAAGAGCTTCGTACTCATTTTTAAACTGAATAGAACATACAGAAGCCGCTATCTCGTTACAAAAGAATAAATGTTCACGTATATTATTCTTTATTTTAAATTTATCTATAGACTCATAATATGTCTTCTTTAACCCACGTTCCTCTTGCGTGTTCAATTTCCCAGAATCTAAGTCAATCGAAATAGTATAAATGGACTCATTCTTATCTAAGATAGATAAATAACTTAGTGGAAAAAATAAAAAATACTTTTTCTGCGGCCGAACTCCTCGATGCAGGTTAATATCGACAGGAATACGAATACACTTAATATTTAATTTTTCACACAAGTATAACATTTCATTAGAAACTAAATTTTCATCAACCAAATAATCACCATTCAGTTGATATGTTTTTGCTTTAAGAGAATAAGCAGTTAAAAAATCACCCTCACATGGTGATGAGTCATAAAACTCATAGTCAGGTAGCTCAGGAGTCCAATGTTTATCCATAAAATACGGTATTCCCTTACCATCAGGATCTGATTGCACAATAAAAAATGGCTGTAGATTTATACTCATAATAACTACCCTGTAATAGGTTAAAAGTTTAATGTCCCTAAGAAAGCATTAGCACAAACTTGAATTTATTTTAAACATCGTTTTACTCTGTTGCCAGCAATAATATTCCCTCGCAAGTCAAAAAAGCTTAACGAACCACCATTATTAAATTCTTGGTATTAAATTCTCGGAATGCATCATTATAAATAACAGACTATCAGGTATACCAAGGGTTTAACGGGATTAAGCACTGTCGTGGAAGTGACCATTGGCGGCATGGTCGCTCATTCACATCCATGTGTTCGCGACATTCTATGCTTGTTATAAATCTAGCCATATACAGCAGATACCGCCGTAGGGCCGATAGGGTCAACTTATTTTTTAAACTAAAGTCGGCGAGTCACTGGAATGACAGTGCTAAATCAATATTACTTGCTGCCAAAAGCGACTTTATTAACAAAATTAAAAAATCCCCGCATTTCGGGGATTTTCGTTTAATCAAAACCACTAAAACTAACTAAGTTACAAACACTTTCCATCCGATGAATCATCGGAAGAAAGTGCTCGACTGATGCCGCCGAAGATGACATTCAAGAAGCCGATACCGACATCTTTTTGCCGCTCATCGGCGCTGCCCGTATCGTGGCCGCTCGCGTCGCGCATGCTTTGATTATTGTTGGTTCCGCGCACAAAATCGCAGGAGACATTGCTCGTATTATTCACCGAGCAGGCACTGAGCAAAGCGATCATTAGCCCGCAAAAGGCAAGGCGTAATCTTGGCATATTAGTTCAACACCTCTTCTAATGCCTTGAGGCATAAGGCGACATTTTCACGACGGGCACCAAAACCCATGAGGCCAATGCGCCATGCTTTACCCGCAAGGGCGCCAAGGCCGGCGCCGATTTCGAGGTTATAATCTTTGAGCAAACGAGCCCGCACCGCGGCATCATCGACACCTGCAGGAATATAAACTGCGTTAAGTTGTGGCAGACGCGAATCTTCGGCCACCACAAAATTTAGCCCTAACTTTTCCAGCCCAGCACGCAGCACTAAGTGCATCTCGTGATGGCGTTGCCACGCATTCTCTAAGCCTTCGGCCGCCAACATACGCAGGGATTCATGCAGTGCATAAAGCGCATTCACTGGCGCAGTGTGATGGTAACTACGTTTGCCGCCCGCGCTAGTCCAATAGGCCATCACTAAGCTTTGATCGAGGAACCAACTTTGCACTGGGGTCTTGCGATTCTTGAGTTTTTCGACGGCAGCAGGCGAGAAAGACACGGGCGATAAACCCGGTACACAGGAAAGGCACTTTTGACTGCCAGAATAAATAGCATCTATGCCCCATTCATCGACTCTTAACTCAACGCCGCCAAGGGAAGTCACCGCATCAACTATGCTCAAACAGCCATAGGTTTTGGCTAATGCGCACAGAGTTTTGGCATCGGACAAGGCGCCAGTTGAGGTTTCGGCGTGCACAAAGGCTAAAAATTTGGCATCGGGATTGGCTTTCAGTGCCGCTTCAACCGCTGCAGGATCAACAGGTGTGCCCCACTCATTGTCCACCAGCACGGCAATGGCGCCCATACGCTCGACGTTTTGGCGCATACGCTCACCAAACACACCGTTACGACAGACAATCACCTTCTCACCCGGCTCGACTAAGTTAACGAAACAGGTTTCCATGCCCGCACTGCCCGGCGCTGATACCGCCATGGTCATTTCGTTTTTAGTTTGGAAGGCGTATTGGATCAGGCTCTTAAGCTCATCCATCATGCCCACAAACAGCGGATCTAAGTGGCCAACCGTAGGTCTGGACTGCGCCGCAAGCACTTCGGGATAAACATCCGACGGGCCAGGGCCCATTAAAATACGGCGAGGAGGATTAAAAGCGGTAAAACGCGGTGCTGGTAACATCATGTCTCCTTAATGCGTGTAGGTGTAGGTCGAAGTCTAGTTATTATTCGTTAGCCAATCGTCAGCGACTTAACTGTGGCGCGCTAATCGGCGGCTAGAGTATTAAGTCTACAAAACTACCACAAAAAGGAGCGCCTGTGCGCTCCTCCTTTAGCCTTAGTTATGACTAACATAACTATCACGCGCATGGTGCGCTAAGGTTGTAACGCCTTGTTGCCGTTACCCGCATTTAAAAACAGCTGATAGGCAGGACTTTGAGTTTCCTCTTGATAGACAAAACCCAACTCAGTTAAAAACTGTTGGAACGGCAAGGCATCACTCGCGGGCACTTCAAATCCCGCCAGCACTCGGCCAAAGGCCGCGCCGTGGTTACGATAATGGAACAGACTGATGTTCCATTTGCTCTGCAAGGTAGTTAAAAACTTCAGCAGCGCACCGGGATGTTCAGGAAACTCAAAGCTAAATAAACGCTCCTCTAAAGGCTCTGGTGGATGACCACCGACCATATAACGCACATGCAATTTCGCGGTTTCATCCCCGGATAAATCCTGAACTTCAAAACCATTAGCCTCTAAGGTGGCAATGATTTGTTCTAGCTCACCTTGGCCTCGGCTTAAGCGAATGCCGGCAAACACCACGGCAAGATCACGACTACTGAAACGATAGTTAAACTCTGTCATCACCCGCTTATCGAGCAACTCACAGAATGTTAAGAAACTTCCCGGACGCTCAGGGACTTTCACCGCCAGTACCGCTTCTTTCTGCTCACCGAGTTCGCAGCGTTCCGACACATAACGCAGACTGTGAAAATTCACATTGGCGCCACTTAAAATCGCGGCGACTTTCTCACCATTGCCGCAATCACCATGGGCATTAGCGCTGATATATTTTTTAAGCCCAGCTAAGGACAAGGCCCCTGCGGGTTCGGCGATCGCACGGGTGTCTTCGAAGATATCTTTCACCGCAGCGCAGATTTCATCCGAAGTGACAGTCACTACTTCATCGACATAAAGTTTCGCGACTCGAAACGGCTCAGTGCCGATACGTTTAACCGCCACGCCATCGGCAAATAAACCGACTTGCGCCAGCGTCACAGGTTCGCCCGCTTCCATCGCAGCCTTTAAACAGGCGGCGTCTTCTGGCTCGACGCCGACAATTTTCACCTGCGGCATTACCGCCTTGTAATAGGCTGCGATACCCGCGATTAAACCGCCGCCGCCCACGGGCACAAATACCACTTCGAGATCACGCTGCTGCTGCAACATCTCTTGGGCGATAGTGCCTTGGCCTGCGATCACAGCTTCATCATCGAAGGGCGCGATATAGACTCGGCCCTCTTCTTTAGCCATCGCCATCGCAAAGCCATTGGCTTGATCGAAGGCTTGGCCGTGCAATACCACGTTGCCACCTAAACGGCGCACCGCATCGACTTTAATATCGGGCGTCGTCTCAGGCATCACAATCACAGCATCCACACCGCGACTCGCCGCCGACATCGCCACACCCTGAGCATGATTGCCTGCCGAAGCACACACCACACCGCGCTGACATTCTTCTTTCGTCAGCTGGGCGATACGGTTATAGGCACCGCGTAACTTGAAGGAATGCACTGGCTGCATATCTTCGCGCTTCAAAAATACCTGACAACCCAAACGCGCCGATAACTTGTTCATGCTGGAAAGCGGCGTCACTTTCGCTATGTCATACACGGATGACAACAGGATTTTTTGCAGATAGCTTTGTGCCAACTGAAAATGAGTTAAATCCGCCTGAGTTTGCGATGAGAGTGGCAACATAGATGCAGTAAACATAATTAGTCCTCCAGTTTACTGCGATCGCGCACCGCGCCCTTGTCGGCACTGGTGGCGAGCATGGCGTAGGCCTTAAGCGCGAGTGACACATAACGCTGGCGACCAATAGGTTTCCACGCCATTGGGCCAAGACTATGCATTTTTTCACGGCGAGCATTGAGTTCAGCATCGCTTACCGCCAGCTTGATGCTGCGCTTGGGTATATCAATTTCGATGCGATCACCATTTTCAATCAAGGCGATTGTACCGCCAGCGGCAGCTTCGGGTGAGACGTGGCCGATAGATAAACCAGAAGTACCACCAGAGAAACGACCGTCGGTTATCAGCGCGCAGGCCTTGCCTAAACCACGTGATTTTAAGTAACTGGTTGGATACAACATTTCTTGCATACCTGGGCCACCTTTCGGGCCTTCGTAACGGATAACCACCACATCACCCGCCACCACTTCGCCGCCTAAAATGCCCGCCACTGCATCATCTTGGCTTTCATAAACGCACGCCGAGCCGATGAAGGTCAGATTAGATTCATCTACGCCCGCAGTTTTAACGATACAGCCGTTTTCGGCCACATTACCCGACAATACGGCAAGGCCGCCCTCTTGGCTGAAGGCAAATTCACGGCTACGGATACAACCTTCTTGCCTGTCGTTATCCAGTGACGGCCAGCGACAATCTTGGCTAAAGGCTTTAGTGGTCGGAATGCCCGCAGGCCCCGCCATAAAGAAGTGTTTTACTTTTTCATCTTGGGTTTGCATTATGTCGTACTTGGCCAATACCGACTTCAAAGTACCGCCACCCTCAGCGCCACCAGCAAAAGTACCGTCATTATCGGCCGCCACATGGAACACATCGGTATGCAGTAATCCGGCTCTGTCGAGCTCACCTAAAATCCCCATCACGCCACCCGCACGGTGCACGTCTTCCATATGGTATTTAGGCGTCGAGGGCGCAACCTTACAAAGGTGTGGCACAAGGCGCGACATACGGTCGATATCCGCCATGGTAAAATCGACATCGGCTTCCTGCGCGGCGGCCAATAAATGCAATACGGTATTAGATGAACCGCCCATGGCGATATCTAAGGTCATGGCATTTTCGAAGGCTTTAAAGTTAGCGATATTGCGTGGCAATGCCGATTCATCATCTTGATGATAATAACGCTTGGCCAACGCCATCACCCGGCGACCCGCTTCCAAAAACAGCTCACGACGATCCGCGTGGGTTGCCAGCATAGAGCCATTACCCGGCAGCGATAACCCTAAAGCTTCGGTTAAACAGTTCATTGAGTTGGCGGTAAACATGCCAGAGCAAGAGCCACAGGTTGGGCAAGCACTACGCTCGATTTTGGCACTGTCTTCATCGCTCACATTCGAATCGGCGCCCGCTATCATGGCATCGACTAAGTCGAGCTTGATGAGTTTATCCGACAGCTTAGTCTTGCCCGCTTCCATCGGTCCGCCAGACACGAATACCACAGGAATATTGAGGCGCAGCGCCGCCATCAACATGCCAGGGGTGATCTTGTCGCAGTTGGAGATACAGACTAGAGCATCGGCGCAGTGGGCATTAACCATGTATTCCACACTGTCGGCGATAAGCTCGCGCGATGGCAGACTGTAAAGCATGCCGCCGTGGCCCATGGCGATACCGTCATCGACTGCGATTGTATTGAATTCTTTGGCGATACCGCCCGCTTCTTCGATAGCGCTCGCCACCAGTGACCCCATGTCTTTTAAGTGCACATGACCCGGTACAAACTGAGTAAAGGAGTTAGCAATGGCGATAATTGGCTTACCAAAATCATTGTCTTTCACCCCTGTGGCGCGCCATAGCGCACGGGCACCCGCCATATTGCGGCCTTCGGTACTGGTAGCTGAACGTAACTTTGGCATTGACTGTATCCTTTATCTCAAATCGAAAATGGTATTCTTAATTCACATGACGAATGCTTAAGCATTTGCCGTTTGTTGCAAGCTCAGTGGTAACAATACCTTACACTGGGTCACATCAATCAGTTTATTCAGCTGATTACTTAACAGTTCGATGGCACGTTCGCTATCGACCTCCATATCCAACGACAGGCTAGCGTCGTCATTCATACGCATCTGCATTTGGGTAATCGTAAAGCCGCGATGGCGAGTCACGCGCAAAACACGCTCAAGCACTTCGGGGCGTTGTTGAACCGTTAATTCCAGAGAGTGGATCATGTTTGTTTCTCCATTTCGTCCATCATATCGCTGTTTGATGCGCCGGGGGGCACCAGTGGCCAAACGTTAAAAGCATCGTCGATTGCAACGTGTAATAAATACGGGCCCTTAGCCGCTAACATTTCGGTTAAGGCTTCTTCCACTTCGTCGGAAGAAAAAATCGTCCGGCCGGGAATATCAAAAGCAGAGGCCAATAAGACAAAATCAGGGTTATCTGATAAATCCGTTTCGCTGTAGCGCTCTTCAAAAAATAGCTGTTGCCACTGCTTCACCATGCCAAGCTTTTGGTTATCAACCAGCACGATTTTCACCGGCAGCTTACGGCGTTTGATGGTAGTCAGCTCCTGCACATTCATCATAAAAGAACCATCACCAGAGACAGTCACCACAGTCGCATCGGGACGGGCCACTTGCGCACCAATCGCGGCGGGTAAGCCAAAGCCCATAGTGCCTAAGCCCGCGCTGGACAGGTGATCCTCTGGACGGCGGAACCACATATGCTGGGCCACCCACATTTGGTGCTGGCCCACATCGCAACAAACAACATTGTCCTCGGGTAACTTATTGGCTAAACGGCGCAGCAGCGCAGGGGCGTAAATCAAACTGCCGGGGTGTTGATAATCCCATTGATGCTTACGGGATAAATGCTCCACCTCGGCCTGCCAAGGCGTGATGTTCATCGACATGGCTAAGGCAGGCAAGATTTGACGTAAGTCACCGGCTATCGCCACCTCTGGCATACGTAACTTGCCCAGCTCAGCGGCGTCTATGTCTAAATGGATCACTTTGGCCTTGTCGGCAAAGCTCGCTAAACGGCCGGTGACTCTGTCGTCGAAACGGGCGCCAACCACGATCAGCAAATCACAATCCTGTACCGCTAAGTTAGCCGCTTTGCCACCATGCATGCCTAACATGCCTAAGTAACCTGGCGTGCCGTGGGCGATACTGCCAAGCCCTTTCAAGGTCGCGACCGAAGGTATACCCGTTACTTTGATAAACTCACGCAGTTGATCGACCGCGCCCGCCATGCCCACACCGCCACCGACATACAACATAGGTTGTTTCGCTTCTGCCAACAGCGCACGGGCAGCCTCGATATCACTCATCTCGGCTTGGGGTTCGTTCATGACGGCCAGCAAAGGTGTACGGTATTCGAGGTGAGCGAGTTGGATATCCTTCGGGATATCGACCAACACAGGGCCAGGGCGGCCGGATGCGGCGATCTCAAAAGCTTGATACAAGGTTGGGATAAGGTCGTTGATGTTTGTCACCATAAAACTGTGCTTAGTGCAGCTCAGTGACATGCCCAGCACGTCGATTTCTTGAAAGGCGTCGGTGCCGATAACGGCGGTGGAGACTTGGCCTGTGATGGCCACGATAGGCACTGAATCTAACAGCGCGTCGGCTAAGGAAGTGATCAGGTTAGTCGCGCCTGGGCCTGAGGTCGCGAAGCACACGCCGGTTTTACCGCTGGCTCTTGCGTATCCTACGGCGGCAAAGGCGGCGCCTTGTTCGTGACGGCTTAAGAGATGTTCAACAGGGCTTCCATAGAGGGCATCGTATATTGGCATAATGGCACCACCTGGGTAACCAAACACTGTGGTGACTCCATGTGCTGCTAACACTTTGATTACCGCGTCTGCACCTCTGATCATCTGCCCTGGTTCCATATTCTCTCTCGCTACGTTAGTCCTGAATTGCCGAAAATCGACGCTAATTTTTTACTCTTTCGAAGCTTAGAACCTTACTCTAGGCCCTGAAACGAAGAACCCCCCGGTCCTTTCGGAGCGGGGGGTTCTTTCGAAACTTTTAACCTTTTAGGTCTATCAGTTCGCCATGCGCCGCCCCCGCTGTGATTTAATAATCACGACGGTAATAATCACGAGAATGAGCTTGGCAGCTTGGTTAAACATCAATATGGATTCCTAATCGGTGTTTCTAAAATTTGGGTATTGCATGAAAGTTAGTTTCGCTTTGGGCTTTGCCCTAGCGCGAGCTATTAGCTTTACCATAAAGCAACGGCCAAACACAATAAAAAATATCTTTTGTCAAAAAAAATTCAGCTTCCCTGCCGAGACAATGCAAAACAACAAAGTAAAACGTTAACTGTTGAGCCTCAGTCGGCGCGATTCACCTACTTAACGATAGACTCACTAACTGTGTCGTTTTTGCCCGCTCGACAACCCACTGAACAGGAAAAAATTTGTTTCTCACTAACTGATTTATCACTAAGCTGATTCATCACTAAGCAAGCTCAAGATGCGCGTTTCACTATCTTGAGCTTGCTTGGGAACTGAGCTGAGACCCAAGTCCTTTGAGTATCAACCCTCTCCCCCAATGCTGGGCTTAACTCACTATCAATTAAGCCTCAACAATGCTCTTCATATCTGTCATATAACCGCGAAGCTCAGCGCCAACATATTCCACTGCCGTTTCACGAATCGCTTCGTTAACTGCGATAAGCGTTAGGTTGTCGACACCAGTTGCGCAGTCTTTCAGGCCAGCACCTAAATACTCAGATGACATGGCATTAACATAGTCGCGCAGCATAGGTACGGCGGCGTGATTGAACAGGTAGCAACCGTATTCGGCTGTGTCTGAAATCACTACGTTCATTTCGTACAAACGCTTACGAGCAATCGTGTTAGCGATCAGTGGGGTTTCATGCAGTGACTCGTAATAAGCCGACTCTTCCACAATACCCGCAGACACCATGGTATCGAACGCCAGTTCCACACCCGCTTTGATCATAGCGACAAGGAAAATACCTTTGTCGAAATAGGTTTGTTCGTCGATATGCTCGCTCGATACGGGCGCATTTTCGAAACCTGTTTCGCCAGTTTCGGCTCTCCAACGCAGTAAGTTCGCATCATCGTTTGCCCAGTCTTCCATCATAGTGCGTGAGAATTCGCCGCTGATGATGTCATCCATGTGCTTTTCAAATAATGGTTGCAGAATTTCTTTTAAATCTTCTGCAATTTCAAATGCTTTAATCTTGGCTGGATTAGACAAACGGTCCATCATGTTAGTGATGCCGCCGTGTTTCAGTGCTTCAGTGACCGTTTCCCAACCTTGCTGGATAAGCTTGGCCGCATAGCCTGGCTCAACGCCATCGGCGATCATTTTCTCGTAACCTAAGATGGCACCCGTCTGCAACATACCGCACAGAATGGTCTGTTCGCCCATCAGATCCGACTTCACTTCTGCGATGAAAGACGACAGTAAAACACCGGCTCTGTCTCCACCCGTTGCGCTAGCGTAGGCTTTAGCAATCTCTAAGCCATCACCGTTTGGATCGTTTTCTGGGTGAACAGCGATAAGGGTAGGCACACCAAAACCACGTTTGTATTCTTCACGCACTTCAGTACCTGGGCACTTAGGCGCAACCATCACCACAGTGATGTCGGAACGAACTTGCATACCCTCTTCAACAATGTTGAAGCCGTGTGAGTAAGACAAGGTAGAGCCTTGCTTCATCAGTGGCATAACTGCGTTAACCACGTTTGAATGCTGTTTGTCCGGCGTCAGGTTAAGGACCAGATCCGCCGCAGGGATTAATTCTTCAAAGGTACCGACACGGAAACCGTTATCGGTTGCTTTTTGCCATGAGGCACGTTTCTGTTCAATCGCTTCAGGACGCAGGGCAAAAGAGATATTCAGACCCGAATCACGCATGTTCAAGCCTTGGTTAAGACCTTGAGCACCACAACCTAAAATAACAATATTCCAATCTTTGATGTAGTTACAGCCGTCGCTAAACTCAGAACGATCCATAAAACGACATTGGCCAAGCTGTGCTAATTGTTGACGTAAATTCAGAGAGTTAAAATAGTTAGCCATCTGATATACCACCTATAAGTCAGAAATTTTGGACGCAACCAAACTAACATAATGTTACGACTTGGTTGTGATTGAAATCACTATAACCCATGCTTATCATTGCTTAAAATGATATATTCGGAATTTCATATTGCATTATGCGCAACGTCAACCACAATAACGCTCAGCAACATCGGCGGCAATATGCAGCACTCAAGCTCAGGCTAAACAGGATAAGTTATGGATATTCGTACCCTCAAATTGTACCTGCACTTATGTGACAGTTTGCACTTCGCCAAGACCGCGGAGCAGATGCATGTGAGCCCATCGACCTTAAGCCGAGCCCTGCAAAGATTAGAAGAGGAAGTGAACGCTAAGTTGTTAGAGCGGGATAATCGCAGCGTGACCTTAACCCACGCGGGACACGAGTTTAAGCGCTTCGCCGAGCAGACCTTGAACCATTGGAGCACCCTCAAGCACAGTATCGATCTCAAGCAGGACGTGCTACGCGGTCGGTTAAATCTGTATTGCTCGGTCACCGCTGCTTACAGTCATTTACCGGGTTTATTGGATTTATTCCGCCAAGAACATCCCTTCGTCGAGATTGCTTTAACCACGGGAGATGCAGCCAACGCGCTAGCAGAAGTGCAGCAGAATCGCGCCGATATCGCCATCGCCGCCCTGCCCGATCCTTTCCCCAGCAGCTTACATTTTGCCAAAATCGACGATGTGCCACTGTCGATTATCGCACCGACGATCCGCTGTGCAGTACAGCAACAAGTGAGTCAAACGCCCATAGATTGGTCGAGCGTGCCCTTTATCATCCCAGATCACGGCCCAGGACGGCGCCGCGCCGATAACTGGTTCAAACAAATGGGCATCAGCCCTAATATTTACGCCCAAGTCTCGGGACAGGAAGCGATCGCCTCTATGGTAGCGTTAGGTTGTGGCGTGAGCATGAGCCCAGAAGTGGTGATCAATAACAGCCCAGTGCGTGATCGCATTCAGCTGCTCTCGTCGCCGGTGGCGATTCCACCGTTCGAGTTAGGTTGCTGCTGCAAAGTGAAACGACTTGATGATCCCATCGTTAATGCGTTTTTGGATGTGATTTAAACGGGGAAAGTAATACAAAATAAAAGTGCGAGTGAATAGTTTCAACGAGATAGAAAACCGAAACGGCTCTCAAAAGGCTAAAAACTTAGCTAAAGAGAACCGCTTCACTATCGAACAGTTGCGATCAAATTGGTGCTAACGAGCTATTGCCACAGGATTTCTATCGCAAGGCAATCAACACAAGATGACAGGATTACACATCCGGCGAGTTGAGCTTATCAATAGGATCGATACGGGTCACCAATAGCTGATCGACCTTGTACGAATCGATATCGACCACCTCAAATTTATAGCCCGCATAGTTCACGAAATCCGTACGCTTAGGGATTTTACGCAGCATATACATCATAAAACCAGCAATGGTTTCGTAGTTCTGATTATGCGGAAACTCCTCAATACCAAAGGCGCGCATTACGTCGGTAATAGGCGTCACACCGTCGACTAACCAAGAGTTGCTATCACGGGCGATGATCTGCTCTTCGCTCTCGTGCAATGACCAAGCCCCCATTACGGCGCGCTGTAGATCGTTAGTCGTGACAATCCCCACCACTAAGGCGTATTCGTTCATGACCACGGCAAAATCGGCGCGACTATTTTTAAAGTATTCCATCGCTTCTGACAGGCTCAGCGTATCGGGAATGATCAGCGAAGTATGGATTAAGTTACTGCCTTTTAAGATGATATTCTCACCGTTGATCACACGGATCAGCAATTCTTTCGCATCCACGAAGCCTTTGATCATATCTAACTGACCATCGCAGACGAGGAACTTAGTATGGGGATCTTCAGAAATTTTACGCTTGATATCTTCTTCACTGTCTTGCAGTAAAAAGTACACTAAGCTTTCACGGGCCGTCATGGCCGAAGTCACAGAAACGGTTTGCATTTCAAACACATTTTCCATCATCTGTTGCTCACCGCGATCTAGCACCCCAGCTTCGGCGCCCGCATTCATGACGGCATAAATATCGTCGGAGGTGATGGCATCGTTACGCACGGTTGGGATCTGCAGCAGTTTAAAGATACCACTCGCCATGCCATTGAAAAACCACACTAATGGGCGTAATAGCACAATACAGAAAGACATAGGCCCGACAACAGCTAAAGCGACAGGCTCAGGCATCGCCATGGCAATGCGTTTTGGCATTAAATCGGCGACTAAAATAAAGGCGCTGGTTACCGTTATGAAGGATAAAACAAAGCTCAATTGGCTCAGCCAAGGCTCGGCAACTAAAGGGGAAAGCAACTGATAGAAGTAAGGCCGAAATGCCGACTCACCCACAATACCGCCCATGATGGCAACGGCATTAAGACCAATTTGTACTACCGTAAAAAAGCTACCGGGAACGGCTTGTAACTGCAGCACTTTTTCTGCTCGTGCATCGCCCTCATCGGCTAACTGACGTAAACGAATTTTACGTGAAGCGGCAAGTGCAATTTCTGACATAGAGAAAAAACAACTCGCGCCGATTAGACACAATATAATCATCACGTTATCAAAGAGACTCATGTAACACCTTTCATTTAACACTGGACTAACTAGGACCAACTCGCGCTTTATTGCTCGCGAGTCAGTTGAATTCATTGTATTTGAGCAAAGTTTGCTTTGTCTGGTCGCTGCACAACAAGATTGTATTGACCACTTTCACCCCAAAGATGAATGATCGCTTAGATGACAATCCTTAGGGTGCACTCAGTATATCTGCAAATTCACGAGTTATGCGTGACTCCGCTCTCGCAGCCCACGCATAGCGCTAATGCACTTGCATCATTTAAGTAATGTTTTATGTCGAAGCGACTGAATATACAGCATTTAATTATTTTACTCGACTCGATGGCATTAGACATCCGAGCGCGGTGGCTTTGATATTGAGCTGCTAGAACGTACATTTAAACCAATAGAATTGACTATGCAGTCGTGGCTTTGCTTAGTTGCGTTACGTAAAATACGTCCAGAATGGCAGCATGGATGTCACTCAGAGTGCATCGCTAAATCGACATTAGGCGGCAGATTATATCTCATCTGCCGCCTAATATTACCTCACCTTGGGTAATTTTTATCTTAGCGACTTATCTACCGCTATGTTTCACATAAATGTTATCAATTAGTTAGCATGATTGAGGGCGTCTGTGGCGTGGTGATGCTAACCGAATATGTCTCCAATTTTGCAGCATAGAGCCTAGACTCTTGAAGCTCAGTAGCCAATCCAGCAACGCGTTGGGATATCTTGGCGAAAGAGTAACGTCACCTTCAACCGGCTCCCATTAAATCACTTCAACCTCGACTCTGTTGCGACCTTTATCCTTAGCGCGATAGAGGCAAACATCGGCGCGGCGTAATACGTCGGCCATCTTAAACCCCGAGATCTTATCTAATGGCAAAAACACGCTGCCAATACTGATCGTCACCACAGCCAAGGGAGATACTTGATGGGGAATATTGAGTTGCTCAACGAGATAACACAGTTGCGTAGCAATAGCCGTTAACTGTGCTGGCGTGACCTGCTCGACGACCAAAGCAAACTCTTCACCACCAATGCGAGCCAATAGAGCATTATGCGGCAGGATATCGCACTGTGCTAAGGCATCTGCCACTCGCTTGAGCACAGTATCGCCTTCAAGATGACCATAAGTGTCGTTGTAGGATTTGAAATAATCGATATCCAACATTAACAATCCCGCTGGAGTGTTAGCTTGTAGCACAGTAGCTAATCTTTCGGTAAAGGGTCGTCTATTAGCTAAGCCAGTTAACTCATCGGTTTCAGCCATCACCTTTAATTGGCTATTCGCGGCAACCAGCGCTTGTTGTAGCACTATCATCTGACGCTCTTTCTGTTCGCGTAGCAGTAACTCGTTCAATGCGGAGGCGAATTGGGTCAGCATATTCTTTTTCTGGGCGTTCCAATTTAATGGCCGCGACACAGTCGACAGCGAGAGCAATCCCAATAACTCCCCAGCATTTTTAATCGCAAAGGCGGCAATCGAACATATCCCCACGGATTTCATTACCTCATATTCCTGTGGTGAAAAAGCCTTTAACGCCTCAAGATCCTCAATCACTAAGGTCGATTCCGTCTCGAATTTTTTAGCCAGTTGAGCAATATTATCTACCGAAATCACTTGGACCTTATTTGCGTGTAAGTCACTGGTCCAAAAGCTGCGGTAATAGGCATGCTGCTGATTGAATTCGAGAAGACTCACCCTTTCAACATCAAATAACTGACCTATTTTGTGGCATACCTCAGTTAAGGTTTTATCCACATTGCAGGTATCTATGCTCAAAAATTGCAACGAAATCTCAGCCAACAATTGATTCGACTGCGACTGCCAATCTAATTCTTTAGTTCGTTCTTTGACTAAGTCAGACAATAAATGCTGTTGTTGTTGCAGTGCACGTTGCTGACGTTTATTGATGGCTAAATCATTACGTATCCTTTGATACATGCCCTTAAGTGACAATGCCACATGGGCTATTTCATCGGGTCTTGCGGTTACCGTCTCGGGCACAGATAACTTTTTTAACGAGTTAAGATTGATTTTATTAGTGAAATCTTCCAGTGCCGACAATCTATCTGTCACCATGAGTCGCACTAAGGTCAAAATCAAATAAATCATCAATAGGGTCTTTAACCCATTACCGAGCACGATAAAAATCAACTGCCTCCACAGCTCGTAGTAAAGCCGATTGGTATCTAACCCTACGGTCAAAGTCGCTATCGACTGCTCTTGATAGGTCACAGGATAGTGAAATAGAGTTTGCGACTCGTCATCGGTTAACAAAGGTTTACCCAGATGCATAGTGACGCCATCGATACTGTCTAAATGTACACTCGACACTAATGGCATCATCCCCAGTCCAGAGAGCAAATCCGATAACAAGCTACGGTCGACGTCCCACAGTGACTTCGCCACGCTTGGCAAAATAGATTCTGAATACTCGCGGATATCCGAAGTCGCATTATCGATACTATCCTGATAGTTCCAAATCAACTGTACCAGCATAGTTAACACAGCAAAAAACGAGCTCACCCCAATAATAATCAGCGTCATCTTGTGGCTAATAGAATGATTATGATGCTTCATGTACACCTGTTATTACGCCTTGAGGGGCAACTTATTCAAAATCTGAGACTGGAAAATCTGTGGCCAATCTCGAGCAACTAACATTTGATAAAATGCCGAATCTGGTTGCAAAACACCGAACAAGGCAACATTGTCATAGGGGAGATATTTTTTATGCTGCTGATAATATTGCAATTCGACCAAACCTAAAGCGCCAACCAAAAAATGCCCGCCACCAATAACACTCACAGAGTGCTGGCGACAAAGCTGTAAAATCTCAGGTGAAGTATTGATCGTACCGACAAATACATCTTTACCAGACACCAAACCTTTTTCCTTCAATGCCTTAAGCACCCCAATCGCCATACGATCACTGGCGGTCCAAATCACATTCAGATCAGGATAACGATTCAGCAGGGTTAACGATTGCCCATAAGCCACTGCCTCACTCCATTGGCCATAAACCGTTTGAGTCAGAGTGGCATTGGACTGCATAAAGAAATAGTCGCTGGCGCCTTGGGTACGTAACACTGACGCAGGCGTCGATTTATCGCCCGAAATCAACAGAACTTTAGCCGCCTTTCCCTCTAAGTCGTCCATTAAGGCCTTAGCGGTTGCCGAACCAATAGCGTAATTATCGGGAATAATGGCGGGTAACAGATATTCTTGCCAATGGGGATCTTGCAGTAGCGCATCACGCTCGCCAGGGGAAATATCATTTAAAATCAATTGCACGTAGATAGGATGTGGGGAAAGCGCTTGCAGCATTTTTATCGCGGATTGTTTTTCATTAACCAGAATAACGTAATTGGGCAGTACCTTTGCGGAAGCTAACAACTCATCGAGTTGGGTGATCATCTTGAAATGATTGCGATCGGAATGAATGATTTCGAGCTTAATATTGAGTGTCGTCGATGCCGCCAACATCAATTGGTCGACGTCCCCCCAAAAACTGTCATCGACAGCCCCTGGATTAAAGAAAACCACATCGAGTTTTGCCCAAGCCGCCCCACCAAAACCCGCAGTACAGATAAACACACACGCTAACATCCACGAACGCATAGGCGAGTTCTCCTCGACCATGTTCCCTCAAATGTCATCCTTCACAAGAGGTCACTTTATTATTATCGATTCACAACCTTGTTACCGCATCGCCGCCAAAAATGTTGCTAAAATCGGCAGCAGATGTTTCGATTAAACCACAAAATGATACAAAGTATACTTTATATGCTGACTATTTATTCCGACACCCTGTCGGTATAGGGGGTTCGAGTGGCTCAGTAGCAGAATGTTTATGGGGATGTAAGTGGCGGCCTTATGGTCAGTCTTGCGACCTAACCACGGAGAAAATGACGGGGACTTAAAAGGAATACAAGTTAGAACTCAGACGTTAATGCAGCCTAGCGGTCGAGTTGAATCAAGGTCGTGGATAGGGGAACCATGATTTTCAGTGGAGGGTAAACCAAATGAGGCTGCTCAACGATGCCTTCATATAATGGCATAGGTTAACCAATTTCTATTAACTAATTGAAAAAATTAAATATAATCATCAAACGCTCAATCTATTCAGTCGTAATCATTTCTCCCAGAATCAATCATTTATAACTCATATTCATTCAAAGGCACTAAATTGTGCTTGTGACTCTTCTTTTAATCGGTCGCAACATACACCTTCAATCGTCTCGATGTACTCCGATTGCTGTGTAACCCGCATCGCCAAACAAAAAGGTTGGCAGTAGCCAACCTTATCAATGAACTAATAATCATAAATGCAGTAAATGCGTTCAAATTGACCCGACGCGAGATCGTCCCGGTGGATAATAAAATTCAATTGCATAGAATGCTCACTGTAGACGACTTTGAACAGTACTAGATAATCTTCGGCATTGCCGCCTAATTCAGCCGCGGCGCGGAGTTCGGGGGCTTTATAGCGGCTATCACCATGGCCATTAATGCTGGCGATACCATCGTAATACGGCAGCGGCTGCTCGGGAACGAGCAATTCCTGCAGGTTGGATGACTGCCAGTCGGTATTAGCCCATTGCGATTGAGTGAGAATCTGACCAGGGATAAACCCGTGCTCATTCAATTGTATCAGCTCATAGCCCTTGAGCTGATCTTGCCACTCTGGTGCCAATTCATCATCCACAACCGCTAGGGCCTCCAGCACCATAGCTTGTTGCGGTTCTGGTAGCGCTTGTAAACGTGCCTTGGCTAACTTTACTAAATGCGGGTTGTCACTATTAATCATGTCAGGGGCTATCATCTTAATGCTGGCAATTCCCTGAAGTTGATAAGCCTCTTCATACTCATAGTTTGCACATACCGCATCGTCGAACTTAGGTTCGGCAATCGCTTTTCCAGAGTTCAGTTGCTGATCCTCAGCGACATAATAGACATGGCCGCGAAGCATTTCCGAGAATCGCCAGCGCTCCAAAAAGAACAACAATCGCCCTTCTCGAGGCAAATAAGATTGAAACGCCTTCAGGTCGCTGCAGTTGAGCTGTGCGATAAATTGCATGGGCACACGGAAGGCTTGCGCCGCCTCGTCCCAATCCCAATTATGCTCCTCATCAGTCTCCCAATCGTCCTGCCAGTCCTCCCGCCAATGCTCATTAATAAACTCGCGGGTATGGCCAAAGCTCTCAACATAGCCATCCAACATCTCCTCCCTTCCGACCAAAGTCACCGGATAATCCATGCCAACAGGCAAATCCGGCAATCCACCCAGTCGGCTATTACCTAACTGGCCATAATCTTCGATTGCACAGGGATAGAGATCGACACTACTTCGAATAAATGCCGAAAGCGTATGGGCAAGATGTGGGTCTTTAAACTGCGCCAGCTTTTGCTCTAACAACTGCCGACGAATGGGGGAATTTTCTGCTAAAAATATATCCATATTTACCTCACGACTCCAATGTTTGTTTTTTATCATTTCTATCAACTATTTGCCATCTTCAAATAAGGCAAATTGCCAAGCCTATCACACGATTAGCAAAGCCGGAGTCAACGGCTTGCTAATGAGAAGGACAACGACCTAGGCGATAGGAAACCCCTCCCATTAATTACTGCTACACTCAAATTCAGCGAAAAAGATCAACAAAAGGATTTGTTTATGGCGATTGCCTGCGTCAATACCCGAGCCAGTTGTGGGGTCGAAGCTCCTCAAGTCACAGTTGAAGTGCATCTCAGCAACGGCTTACCAGCATTTAATCTTGTAGGCTTACCCGAAGCTTCGGTAAAAGAAGCCCGTGAGCGAGTACGCAGTGCCTTGATCAATGCGGGATTCGAGTTTCCAATGCGGCGGATAACAGTCAATCTCGCGCCAGCTGATTTACCTAAACAAGGTGGCCGCTACGACTTACCCATCGCCGTGGGCATATTGGCCGCTTCGGAACAGATTCCCATTAACAGTTTAAAAAATATCGAGTTTGTCGGCGAGCTGGCACTGTCAGGGCACATACGTTACTGCCAAGGGTTATTGCCCGCGATTATCGCTGCGAAGCGCCAAGACCATACCTTGGTCTTACCGCTAGATAACCGCCACGATGCCGAGCTAGTCGGCTATCCCAATGTGTTATTTGGTTCGCATCTGCAAAGTCTAGCCGCGTATTTACAAGGGCAAAACCAACTGCCCACACTGGCGCCACAGTTAGAATGGGTAAGCCAAGAGACACCCGAGTCCCATACTTGCCTGAGCGATGTGATTGGCCAATATCAGGCCAAGCAAGCACTCGAAATTGCCGCTGCGGGTAACCACAACCTCTTGATGCTAGGCCCGCCGGGTACTGGCAAGACCATGCTTGCCAGCCGCATGATGGCGCTATTGCCCGCGCTCAATTATGAGGAAGCGTTAGAAGTGGCGGCAATTCATTCCGTTGCTGGACTCGACATTAAACCGCAGCATTTTTTACAGCGACCATTTAGGGCGCCGCACCACACGAGTTCTTCGATTTCCCTCGTGGGCGGTGGCAGTATCCCAAAACCAGGGGAGATCTCCCTCGCCCATCGCGGTGTATTATTCTTGGATGAAGTGGCTGAATTTCCGCGTAAAGTCTTAGATTGCCTGCGCGAACCGATGGAAACCGGCGAAGTAGTGATTTCCCGCGCCGCCGCTAAACTGACATTTTTGAGTCGATTCCAATTAATCGCAGCGATGAATCCTAGCCCTAGTGGCGACTTAGATAGCCATCATAGATCCAGCCCTGAACAAATCCAACGTTACCTTTCGCGGCTTTCAGGTCCGTTTCTCGATCGTTTCGACTTGACCATAGAAGTGCCCAAACTTCCCGCGGGCACTTTGACTCAAGCCGCGCCGCAGACAGAAACCAGCCAAGATATCGCCAAACGAGTTAAGCTAGCACGTGAGCTACAACTCGCCCGTGCTGGTGTGCTCAATAGCGAACTTACAGGGAAACAATTGAAACGCTTCAGCGGGCTCAGTGATGCTGATTTAGTGTTTTTGGAGCAAAGCGTGGTGAAGCTTGGCCTATCTGTTCGCAGTTTTCATCGTATACAAAGAGTCGCCCGCACTATCGCCGATCTTGAACAAGCACCTAACACCGAACGCCGCCATCTTGCCCAAGCACTGGGTTATCGTGCTATGGATAGGTTGCTGGCACGACTATCCCAGCAATATTGAGTCAGCAGCTTTACAGTGAAGATGAACAAATGCACCGACCAGCAGTGCCTAAGATTGAGCCAAACGCCTACACCGAGTAACATAGGCCTCCAATTTTTGTCAGGGGGCTCGGATGGGAATGCTGTTTTCACAGATAAAAGGCTGTATTGCATTTTTAGGTTACGTTATAAATACCGTCTTTTGGACTATCCCAATCGTGTTAATCAGTTTTATAAAACTGATACCTATCAGTCCATTAAGGACTGCGACTAGCCATGTACTCGATTTTTGTGCCAGCGCTTGGATCAGTGTTAATGGCGTAATTGAACGCTGCTTACATCCCGTTAAGATTGAACTGAGTGGTGACACCGACTTTTCCACTAAAGAGTGGTACATGGTGATTGCCAACCACCAGTCTTGGGTCGATATCCTGATCCTGCAGCGGATTTTTAACCGAAAAATTCCTTTCTTAAAGTTTTTCCTCAAGCAAGAGCTGATTTTTGTACCTGTATTAGGCCTAGCTTGGTGGGCACTCGATTTTCCTTTTATGCGTCGTTATAGCACAGCGCAGTTGCGTAAGAATCCTAAGTTAAAGGGCAAAGACATTGAAATTACACGTAAAGCCTGTGCTAAGTTTAAGGCTAAGCCTGTGAGTGTGATGAACTTTGTCGAAGGCACGCGCTTCAGCAAGGCTAAGCATCAAAAACAAAACTCACAGTTCCAACATTTGCTAAAACCTAAAGCTGGCGGTATGGCCTTCGCGCTATCAGCCATGGGTGAACAGATCCACAAGCTAGTCGATGTCTCCATTTACTACCCAGACGCAGTACCGAGCTATTGGGACTACCTGACAGGCAAGTTGCCAAGCGTTAAAGTACACATCAAGGTCTCCGATATTGATCCTGCAATGCGCGGCGATTATATGAATGACCGCGATTTTAAAATTGGCTTCCAAGAACAACTGAATCAACTCTGGCTCACTAAGGATCAAGTGTTAAGCCAACTCGCTAGCCAAGCGAATAAAGAATAAAGGTAACGCCACTATGTTGAATTTCCTGCCTGGTTCAGTGTTGTTTATGCTGAGCTTAAGCTTGCTGATCATTAATACTGCCGTTTGGGGCTCGCTTATCAGCATTGGCGGATTAGTGAAACTTGTGATGCCAGCACAAGGTGCGCGCAATGCGGTGACTGCGGTCATGAACCGTTTTATGTGGGCTTGGGCCTGCTGCAACGGTGGCATTTTGTATTTGATCGCTAAAATTGAGTGGGATGTCAAAGGGCTCGAAGGACTCGATAAAAACAGCTGGTATTTACTGATCAGCAACCACCTCAGTGGATTCGATATCGCCGCGCAAACTTACGTGTTACGTAACCACATCCCTATGCTGAAGTTCTTCCTCAAAAAAGAACTCGCCTATGTGCCCATCATGGGCCTAGGATGTTGGGCGCTGGATATGCCATTTATGAATAGAACCAGCCCAGCAAAACTCAAAAAGAATCCAAAGCTTAAGGGCAAAGATTTAGCGACCACACGCCGCGCCTGTGCCAAGTTTAGCAATATGCCCACGTCAATCATTAACTATGTTGAAGGCAGCCGTTTTACCCAAGATAAACATCAGCGCCAAAACTCGCCTTATCAACATTTGTTACGTCCTAAAGCGGGTGGTATCGCCTTTACCTTATCAGCCATGGGCGAACAATTTACTAACCTGCTGGATATGACAATCGTCTACCCAGATGCGCCTGAAGATATTCTGTTTGGGGTGATGAATGGTAAGGTCAGTAAGATTATTGTGCGAATTAACGCCCTGCCCGTGCCTCAGGTCGATGCGGCGCGTTATTTCTCTGAGTCTGAGTACCGCGTCGAATTCCAGCGCTGGTTAAACCAAGTGTGGGCGGAAAAAGATCAACAAATTCATGCTTTACTCCAAACACATCAAAGTGTGAACAATAAGGCCACCAGCCCAAATCACACTCAAGCAAGCTAGCTCGTCTCTAGCTTTGCTCTAGTTCAGCAACGCATGCCGCTGCAGCGGATAACTCCAATTCATTGAATACGGTTATTCCTGCGGCGCTGAGTTTTTCAGCTGTTAATCCTTGTCCCGCAATTAACTGTTTTACAAATTGACCATCGTAAATCTGCCTATTACCACAGGATGGACTGCGGGCTTTTAAAATCGCCACTTTAATCCCGTGTTGCTGCACCAGCTTAAGCGCGAGATCGGCTCCCAGACTAAAAGCGTGGGTCACATCCTCACCTTGGGCAGTTAAGATGCGCTGTCCAATCCGCTCCGCTGGCGGTCTAGGTGTTGGCAAACCGCCTGCACATTCGGGACAAATCGCCACAATCCGCCCTTGCTCGAGCCACGTTTGCACCAGCTCGCTCTCCATCAAGTTATGGCCACCGTCGTAGCGCACCGCTTGTCCGAGTAAACAACTGCTCACTAACACTTTTTCCACTATCATCCCCAAATGTCTCATTCCGCCCATAGCATAACGCGAAGGATAAACATGCCAAATGCATTTGGACGATTTTCTCCAAAACCATCAACATCCGCAACGAGGTTGGAAGGTTAAAATCACGCTATTGTTGACAATTTAATATTTAAATATTCATAACATAAAATATTAATAACGAGATAATAAAAATAAAATGATAAAAATCAATTATAAAAATAGAAAGCCATTGAAATATAGACTTACGTCTAAGTAAACACATTGTTGACAATCCACCAAGGGAGGGCTATTTTTTACCCATTGTCGACAATCCTATTAATAGTGATGCGCTCTATGTTGAAGCAAGACACGACGTTCGTTTCTGATGACACTCAAGTTCCCCACCTGCACAAGGTCAAATCGACCTCGGCAGATAAGACGTCGACCACATTAGCCGATCAAATTTTGGTGCAGATCCAAACCAGCATTATCAAGGGCGAACTGCCTGCAGGCAGCAAGATTAACGAGCAAGCACTGGCCGAAAAATACGGCATCAGCCGCGGCCCTACCCGCGAAGCACTGCAAACCTTAGAAAGACAACGTTTAGTGGTGCGTGCGCCCCATGTTGGTGCCCGCGTCGCCCAACTGACGGTGAGTGAACTTAACGATTTATATCAACTACGTAGCGTACTTGAAGGCATGGCCTGCGAACTCGCCGCCAGCCGTATTACCCCAGAACAATTAGCCAAGCTAGAAGATCTGCTCGCAACGCAAGAAGCGGCGCTCGCCAAGGGCGATACTTACTTCCAAGAGGAAGGCGATGTCGACTTCCACTACCAAATTATTCAAGCCAGCGGTAACAAGCATCTGCAGGAAACCTTAGTCGGTGGTCTGTATCACTTGCTACGTATGTATCGCTACCAGTGCACTAATAAAAATCGCCCCGTGAAAGCGATTGCCGAACACAGACGCATAGTCGAAGCCATTGCCCAGCGCGATGGTGAGTTGGCCAGTTTGCTGATGCGCCGCCATATCGAACAGGGGCGTAAAAATACCGAATTACGCTTAATTGAATTGCAAGCCAATGCAGCCGCAAAAGAAACCTTAGCCAACATTAGCTAAGTTCTTACGGCTCAATATGCCCACTTCCCATAAAATGGAAAAGGATAAAACCATGACCCAAAGCGCAGGATTACGTTTTCGCCAAGCTCTTGCTAAGGCCAAACCGTTACAAATCGTTGGCACCACCAATGCCTATTTTGCCTTAATGGCAGAGCAAACTGGCTTCCAAGCCTTGTATCTTTCGGGCGCTGGCGTTGCCAATGCTTCCTACGGTTTGCCTGACTTGGGCATGACCTCAATGAATGACGTGCTGATAGATGCTGGTCGCATCACCTCTGCCACGCAGGTGCCTTTATTGGTCGATATCGATACTGGCTGGGGCGGCGCATTCAACATTGCTCGTACCATCAAAGAATTCGAAAAAATCGGCGTCGCTGCTGTGCACATGGAAGACCAAGTGTCGCAAAAGCGTTGCGGTCACAGACCCAACAAAGCAGTCGTGAGCATTGAAGAAATGGTCGATCGCATTAAAGCGGCCGTCGATGCCCGTACCGATCCTAACTTTGTGATCATGGCGCGTACCGATGCGGTTGCCGTGGAAGGTTTAGAAGCGGGAATTGAACGCGCTCAAGCGTATATCGCCGCCGGTGCCGACATGATCTTCGCCGAAGCCTTAACTGAGCTAAACCAATATCGCCATTTTAAAGCACAGGTAAAAGCGCCGATTTTGGCCAACATGACTGAATTTGGTCAAACCCAATTGTTCAATAAAGAAGAACTCGCCGAGGCGGGTGCCGACATGGTGCTCTACCCACTCGGTACTTTCCGTGCAGCCAACCAAGCCGCACTGAACGTCATGCAAGCGCTGATGAATGATGGTCATCAACGCAACGTGCTAGACACTATGCAGACCCGTAAAGACTTGTATAAATACTTGGGCTACCACGCCTTTGAAGACAAGTTAGATCAACTGTTCAGCCAAGATAAATAACCGAAAAGCTGCAACCCTACAGGGTTTGGCGTTAATGCAGATTTAACGTTAAACACGTTACATAAAAAGTGCAGCCTTAACCAATAAATGTCGGCGAATGAACACTCAAAAATAAGTGCATTCATCCACCAGCAATAACCACATAGTGTTAACGGAAGGGAAGGATTATGTCAGAAGCTAAAAAACTAAGCGGTGCAGGATTACGTGGCCAGAGCGCAGGCGAAACGGCATTGAGCACAGTGGGCGTGTCAGGCTCGGGCCTAACGTACCGCGGTTATGATGTGAAAGATCTCGGTGAAAATGCCACCTTCGAAGAAGTCGCCTACCTTATTCTTTACGGCGAGCTGCCCACTCAAGCCCAACTTGATGCCTACAAAACCAAACTCAAGGGCCTTCGCGGTCTGCCACAAGCATTAAAAGAAGTATTAGAGCGCATTCCTGCTGAAACTCATCCTATGGATGTGATGCGTACTGGCTGCTCTATGCTAGGTAACTTAGAAGCCGAGCACAGCTTTGCCGAACAGAGTGAAATCACCGACCGTTTACTCGCCGCATTCCCATCGATCATCTGTTACTGGTATCGCTTTAGCCACGATGGCGTGCGTATCGATACTGAAACCGATGACGATCAAATTGGTGCACACTTCCTGCACTTATTGCATGGCAAAGCACCGTCGGCACTGCATGCTAAAGTGATGGACGTATCGTTAATTCTTTATGCAGAACATGAATTTAACGCATCAACCTTTACCGCTCGCGTATGTGCTTCCACCCTGTCAGATATGCATTCATGCGTCACTGGGGCGATTGGTTCACTGCGCGGTCCGCTGCATGGCGGCGCGAACGAAGCGGCGATGGAACTCATTCAAGATATGAAAGATGAAGCCGATGCGCGCGACATCTTAATGGGCAAACTCGAGCGTAAAGATAAGATCATGGGCTTCGGTCACGCGATTTACCGCGACAGCGATCCACGTAACGCCATCATCAAAGAATGGTCAGAAAAACTGGCGGCTGCCAACGGTGACGACCGCCTATACCGAGTATCAGTTGCCTGCGAAGCCCTGATGTGGGAACAGAAAAAACTCTTCTGTAATGCTGACTTCTTCCATGCCAGCGCTTACCACTACATGGATATTCCGACTAAGTTGTTTACGCCAATCTTCGTGTGTTCACGCGTCACTGGCTGGGCGGCGCACGTGATGGAGCAACGCTCTAACAACCGCATCATTCGCCCGAGTGCCGATTATGTGGGCGTGGCGCCGCGCAAAGTGGTACCAATTGCCAACCGTTAAGCAAAATTGACCACACTTGGCGCGAGATTTCACTCAATGTAAGTCTCGCGCCAACTTCATTTTCCGAAATGGATGATGTTATGAGCACTGCTATGAATACCCAATATCGCAAGCCCTTACCCGGCACTCAGCTCGATTACTTCGATACCCGCGAAGCCGTAGAAGCCATTCAAGCTGGCTCGTATGCCAAGCTACCTTACACCTCGCGCGTTTTAGCCGAAAACTTAGTCCGTCGCTGCGATCCGGCCGTTTTGACCGACTCGCTAAAACAGATTATCGAATCTAAGCAAGAACTGGATTTCCCTTGGTTTCCTGCACGCGTGGTGTGCCATGATATTTTGGGGCAAACCGCTTTAGTTGACCTTGCGGGTCTGCGTGATGCGATCGCCGCTAAAGGTGGCGATCCCGCCAAAGTGAACCCAGTTGTGCCAACCCAGCTGATTGTGGATCACTCACTCGCTGTCGAATTTGGTGGTTTTGATAAAGACGCCTTTGCCAAAAACCGCGCCATCGAAGACAGACGCAACGAAGACAGATTCCACTTTATTGATTGGACGCAAAAAGCCTTTAAAAACATTGATGTTATCCCTCAGGGTAACGGCATCATGCACCAAATTAACTTAGAACGTATGTCGCCTGTGGTGCATTCACGCAATGGAGTGGCCTTCCCAGATACCTTAGTTGGCACCGATAGCCACACGCCGCACGTTGATGCGCTCGGCGTTATCGCCATAGGTGTCGGCGGCTTAGAAGCCGAAAGCGTGATGCTAGGGCGCGCATCTTATATGCGTCTACCGGACATTATCGGTGTTGAGCTCACGGGCAGACCGCAGCCTGGCATTACGGCTACCGATATCGTATTGGCCTTGACCGAATTTTTACGCGCACAAAAAGTCGTGTCATCTTACTTAGAGTTCTTCGGCGAAGGCGCAGCGGCGCTGACATTAGGCGATCGCGCCACGATTTCGAATATGACACCTGAGTTTGGCGCTACTGCGGCCATGTTCTACATCGACCAGCAAACCTTAGATTATTTGACCTTAACTGGCCGCGAAGCCGAGCAAGTTAAACTGGTTGAAACCTATGCCAAAACCGCAGGTTTGTGGGCCGACAGCTTGACCGAAGTGCACTATCCACGTGTACTGCGTTTTGATTTATCTTCGGTGGTGCGCACCATTGCAGGGCCATCAAACCCACATGCACGGGTGCCAACATCAGAATTGGCTGAGCGCGGAATTAGCGGCGTAGTCGAAAACGAGCCTGGCTTAATGCCCGATGGTGCTGTGATTATCGCGGCGATTACCAGCTGCACGAATACCAGCAACCCACGCAACGTGATTGCTGCAGGTCTCATTGCCCGCAACGCCAATGCTAAAGGCTTAAGCCGCAAACCTTGGGTCAAAACCTCACTGGCACCCGGCTCTAAAGCGGTGCAATTATATTTAGAAGAAGCCAAGCTATTACCTGAGCTTGAACAACTCGGTTTTGGGATTGTTGGGTTTGCCTGTACGACGTGTAACGGTATGAGCGGCGCGCTGGATCCTGTGATTCAAAAAGAAGTGATCGACCGCGACTTGTACGCCACCGCTGTGTTATCGGGTAACCGTAACTTCGATGGCCGTATTCACCCTTATGCAAAACAAGCCTTCTTAGCATCGCCGCCATTGGTCGTCGCCTACGCGATTGCAGGCACCATACGTTTCGATATCGAAAAGGATGTGTTGGGATTAGATAAAGACGGCAACCCCGTCAAACTTATCGACATTTGGCCATCTGATGAAGAAATCGATGCCGTCATTGCGACCAGTGTTAAACCTGAGCAGTTCCGTAAAGTGTACGAACCTATGTTCGATTTAGCCGTCGATTATGGCGAAAAAATCAGCCCGCTGTACGATTGGCGTCCGCAATCTACTTATATTCGTCGCCCACCTTACTGGGAAGGCGCATTGGCGGGTGAACGCGCACTCAAGGGTATGCGACCACTGGCGGTGCTGGGTGACAACATCACCACAGACCATTTATCGCCTTCTAACGCCATTATGATGGACAGCGCCGCGGGCGAATATCTGCACAAAATGGGCTTGCCGGAGGAAGACTTTAACTCCTACGCCACCCACAGGGGCGATCACTTAACCGCCCAACGCGCAACCTTTGCCAATCCTAAGCTTAAAAACGAAATGGCAATCGTTGACGGCAAAGTGCAACAAGGCTCACTGACGCGTATCGAGCCAGAAGGTCAAGTGACCCGTATGTGGGAAGCGATTGAAACCTATATGGAACGTAAGCAGCCGCTAATCATCATAGCGGGCGCAGATTACGGCCAAGGTTCGTCCCGCGACTGGGCTGCCAAAGGCGTGCGTTTAGCAGGGGTTGAGGCCATTGTTGCCGAAGGTTTCGAGCGTATTCATCGCACTAACTTAGTCGGTATGGGCGTGTTGCCACTGGAATTTAAAGCCGGTGACAATCGTGCAACTTATGGAATAGATGGCACAGAAGTGTTCGATGTCCTCGGCACACCAGCGCCAAGAGCAAACTTAACTGTCGTTATCACCCGTAAAAACGGGGAGCGCATCGAAGTGCCGGTGACGTGTCGTCTCGATACCGCCGAAGAAGTGTCTATCTACGAAGCGGGCGGCGTATTGCAGCGTTTTGCTCAGGACTTTTTAGAGTCGAATCTGAAGTAAAACTCGCTTTCAACAGGTGGCGACTCCACACGTGAATCGCCACCTTTGATAGCAACGCTAACCTGTATCGCTATTCCCCTTGGAGTTAATAGCATGAGTAAGAATTTTTTCCCGCCACAAATCAAAGTCGCCGCGACTTATATGCGTGGCGGCACCAGCAAGGGCGTGTTTTTCCGTCTACAGGATTTACCTAAAGCCGCACAAGTTGCAGGTGCCGCACGTGATGCCTTGTTACTGCGAGTGATAGGCAGCCCAGACGCTTACGGTAAACAAATCGATGGCATGGGCGGAGCCACCTCGAGCACCAGCAAAACTGTAATCCTCTCCCCTAGCACCCAAACCGATCACGATGTCGATTACCTCTTCGGCCAAGTGGCGATCGATAAACCTTTTGTCGATTGGAGCGGTAACTGTGGCAACTTGACCGCCGCTGTCGGTGCCTTTGCCATCAGCAATGGCTTAATTGATACGGCCCGCATTCCACACAATGGCATCTGCACAGTCCGAATATGGCAAGCCAACATAGGCAAAACGATTATCGCCCATGTGCCAATCACCAAGGGTGAAGTGCAAGAAACCGGTGATTTTGAGCTCGATGGTGTGACCTTTCCTGCCGCCGAAGTGCAAATCGAATTTATGAATCCGGCTGCTGACGAGGATGGCGGCGGTGGCAGCATGTTCCCTACGGGTAATGTTGTCGATGTGCTAGAAGTGCCGGGCATTGGCAGTTTTAACGCTACTATGATCAACGCGGGCATTCCCACCATTTTTATCAACGCAGAAGACTTAGGCTACACAGGCACAGAGCTACAAGATGATATTAATAGTGACAATGCCGCCCTTGCCAAATTTGAAACCATTCGCGCCTATGGCGCCGTGCGTATGGGCTTGATTTCGCATATTGATGAAGCAGTTGCACGCCAACACACGCCTAAGTTCGCCTTTGTCGCTAAGCCTAAAGCCTATGTGTCATCGAGCGGTAAAACCGTCAATGCAGATGAAATTGACCTACTGGTACGCGCCTTGTCTATGGGCAAACTGCACCACGCTATGATGGGCACGGCTGCCGTTGCGATTGGTACGGCGGCGGCAATTCCCGGCACTTTAGTCAACTTAGCCGCAGGCGGAGACACTAAGGACAAAATAGATGCGGTACGTTTCGGTCATCCCTCTGGCACCTTGCGCGTTGGCGCCGAGGCAAACTTAGTGAATGGTGAATGGACAGTCGTTAAAGCCATTATGAGCCGCAGCGCTCGCGTACTGATGGAAGGTTTTGTGCGGGTGCCCGCTGCGTAATTTTATCTAAGTAAACTGTTCAACCAAAGACCTTGCTTCTCCCCCTTCCGGCAAGGTCTTTTTTCTATTCTCGCCCATCATTTTAATCTGCTTCGCCCGTATTTGTCTTAGCATGATATGTTGACATACCTGAAACAATGCTAAGATCCTTTAGCAAAAACGCCAGAATACAAACCCGTCATAAAAAGAATATTGGCAGTGAAACGGTACAGTTAATATATTGCATGATCTATTACAGAATCGCGCCCATCGATTTTGGTTATTTTTAAACCAAGTCAGCAATTTAAGTCGCATTTTTACAGCAAAATGGCATGTAAGGTCTAGGCTAAGAACTAAACTAAATAGAAACCTAATCAGGATGGGTCCGTTTTTGGTAGGGGAAAATTTGAGTCAACTAATCCACAAGCTAATGCTAAGTACGCTTTTTATCCTAAGTTTGTGGGGGATCTCGTGCAATGGATTAGCTCAACCATTGAGCGCGGCTTCTACACAGCTCAAATTTGAACATATTCGCAGTGAAGATGGCCTTACCCAAAATACGATTACTAGCCTGTTTATGGACAATGCAGGTATGTTATGGATTGGCACTCAAGATGGTTTGCATGCTTATAACGGTCACAGCTTCAATATTTTCCCCCATTCACCCAATGATCCGAGGAGTATTTCTGAGAGCTATGTCTCTGACATTATTCAAGACTCAGAAGGTAATATCTGGGTTTCGACTTTCAGCCAAGGGGTAAATCGACTCGATTTGAGCACAGGGACCTTTGAACACTTTGGCCAAGAACAAGGGCTTACCGATCCGCGCACAACCAAACTCAGCGTTGTAGGCAATACACTCTGGATTGGTACTAAAGCAGGACTATTTTCCCTATCGACCAAAACCAAACGCATTACCCAAGTAAACTTAGGTAATAGTGTTCAACCCCACATCACCAGCTTAGCCAATGTTGAAGACACTTACCTTCTGGCAGGAACACAAGATAGCGGCACCTTTGCTGTTAGTGCCAATACTATCACTCGCTTAAATGTCCCGCAGAATCTCACTGCACATCAAATTAGGGCACATTCCGCTAATGCGATCACTTTAGCTCTGGGAGAGCAATTATGGCATTACAACTTGGCCTCACAACAGGGCGAAATCCTCTGGCAGACAGACGATAATGTGCTTTACATTAAAGATTTTATCCAAACTGAGCAGGGTGACTTTTGGGTTGTTGGGCCAGAAGCAGGTCTCATTCAACTCGAGAGAAACGATAAAGCATTTACTGCGACTTACCACAGGTATGATCCTAAGCGTACCAACAGTATCAGTGAAAATAACATACTGAGCTTACTGCAAGATCCCTTTGGCAATTTATGGTTAGGTGCCAGTTATTCTGGTCTAGATAAAATAAATACGCGCCGTCAGTATTTTCAGCATATTTACGAATCCACCCCTAACCTGTCGCAACAAAGTAACAACATTCGCACCTTGTTCCGCAGCCAAGATAATGCGCTATGGATAGGCACCGAAGGTGCTGGGCTTAAACGCATGTTAGCCAATGGAAAATATGAACACTACACGGAGCTCTTTGCTAACGCCTTAGGGATGCATCAACGCAACTTGAATCTTATCCTGCGAGATATAGACCAAGACAAAAATGGCGTGCTTTGGTTTGCCACTAACTATGGGCTAGGTCGACTGGCGCTAGATGGCCAATTCCAGTTACTCAAGGTGACAGAACGCACTGATCAAGGCTCAGAAACCAATTATATCCGTAGTTTAGATATTGATGAGCAAGGTCGCCTCTGGGTGGCAACAACCAATGCCCTCTACCGTAAGGCGATAGATACCGATGAATTTACTTTTATCTCATTGGCACATATTGATAATTTCTATCCGGCACAAAACCAGTTTTTAATCCTCAGAACACACAAAGACACGCTATGGATAGGTACTCTCGATGGCCTACTTAAACTGGATATGAAAACAGGCACAGGTAAATCCTACTTCCATCAATCCTCAGACAAAAACAGCCTGATCAACAACCGTGTCCGCGATATTTTAGTCACAAAGTCGGGCGAGGTATGGTTTGCCACCCATGGTGGGATCAGCAAGTTACCGTCTCAAGAGACTGATGCAGGTTTTAGCCACTATACCCGCAATCAGGGATTACCAAGTGATACCATCTATGCCTTACTCGAGGATCAAGAACACAACATTTGGTTTAGTAGTAATGCGGGGATAGGAAAGCTCAATCCTAAAACCAATCGTGTCATCATATTTAATGAGCAAGAAGGGCTACAAGCACTGGAGTTTAACGGTGGCGTAAAACTTGAAGACAGCGATGGCGATCTCTGGTTTGGTGGCATTAATGGCATAAATCGTTTCAATCCAAAGTCAATTCCAGATCAACGACCCGATGTTAAAGTCGCACTCACTGGCTATAGTATTGCGGGTAAAGGGCACACTATTCTCGATTTAAGTCATCCACCTAGCATAGTAATGGACTATAGCGATCAGCTGATCAGTTTTGAGGTGACCTCATTGGATTTCAGCTATACGGGTAAAAACCGCTTCAGCTATTTTCTTGAGGGATTTGATAACGAGTGGCATGAGCTCCCCACAGGTAATGAAATCACCTTCACTAATATTAATCCTGGTCACTACCAACTGCATGTTCGCCATGGGCTGCAATACAACACTCAAGGTGACTACGCCCTTTCTGTCGATCTTCATGTAAAAGCGCCCTTCTATCGAACTCAGTTCGCCTACGCCCTCTATAGCTTGCTCTCTCTATGGCTGTTGGCTTGGATCATTATCTGGCGTAAAAGAAAACGTCAGCAACAGCGCGAATTTGAAACAAGTATCCGCGCCTCAGAGGAGCGACTCAAACTTGCACTTTGGGCCTCTGGCGATGGCATGTGGGACTGGAACATACCAGAAAATCGAGTCTATCGTACCAATATGGATTCTTCAGTCCCCCATTGGAATAGCAGCAATATAGCCCATGAGAGCATGCACTCAGAGGATAGGGAAAGATTCAAATTTGAGCTTAACGAACACCTTCAAGGTCGTTCGCCTTTCTTCGAAGCAGAGTACCGAGTCGAACGCTCCCCCGGTAATTGGGTATGGATTTTAGACCGCGGTAAAGTGGTGGAAAAAGATAGCCTAGATAATCCGATCCGCATGACAGGGACCAACCGTAACATTACCTCGCGCAAACTGATTGAAAACGAGTTGGTACTGTCATCACAAGTGCTCAACAGTATGAACGAAGCCGTTGTAGTGGGAGGATTAAATTATCGAATTCGTTCGGTCAACCCAGCATTTTGTGCCATTACAGGGTACACAGAACGCCAAATAACCGACAGGCATTTCATTCACTTAGCCTTTAGTCGCCAACAGCGGGAGTTGTTCAATACAATTGAACAACAGCTACTGCGTCACAAACATTGGGTCGGAGAACTGTGGATCCGCAATAAACAACGTCAGGCCATTTTAGTCTGGCTTGAAATCAACCAAGTGATCGATATCAAAGGCGAAACCAGTCACTTCGTTGCAGTATTTACTGACATCACAGAGCGGAAAAAAGCCGAAGAAGATCTGCGTTTCCTCGCCAGCTTCGACACATTAACTGGCTTACCGAACCGAACCTTATTTCAAGACAGGCTCAATCACGCGATTACTCAAGCGCACAGAGCGAATAATATCGTTGCCTTACTGTTCTTAGACCTCGACCGCTTTAAACATATCAACGACTCTATGGGTCATCATGTCGGGGATTTGTTACTGAAAGCCGTGGCAAGACGACTGCAAAATGCAGTGCGTGATGGCGATACTGTCGCACGCTTAGGTGGCGATGAATTTACTATTATTTTAGAAGGTGTTGCGAAAACAAAAGCCGCAACCCTGATCTCAGAAAAAGTACTCAGAGCATTCCAAACGCCCTTCCTATTAGACGATAAAACGCTGACCATTTCGACCTCAATAGGTATCAGCTTATACCCTAACGATGCGGACAATGCCGACTCACTGATTAAATTTGCCGATACCGCCATGTACCACGCAAAATCATCAGGTCGAAATAACTTTCAGTTTTATACCTCTAAGTTGAATGAAATCGCCACCCGTCATGTACAACTCGAAAGCGGTTTAAAGGAAGCTATCCAACGCAAAGAACTAAGCTTGGTTTATCAACCTAAATTCTGTTTACGAGATGGTTCACTCACAGGACTGGAAGCACTTTTGCGTTGGTATCACACTGAACTTGGTCCTATTTCACCTGTGGAATTTATTCCACTGGCGGAAGAAACGGGTATCATCACTCAAATTGGCCACTGGGTGATCAACCACGCCTGCCAGCAATTAGCCGAATGGAATAGCCTAGGATTTAACGGGATCACTATCGCCGTCAACCTATCGGCTCGCCAACTGAAGGCGGACATTATCTCCACCATCGAAGTCGCTTTAGCCGTATCAGGTCTCCCGGCTCAATCCCTTGAGCTTGAGCTTACTGAATCAATGATCATGGGCAATCCGCAGGAGTCGGTCAGCATCCTATCTAAACTCAAAGCCCTAGGATTGACCATAGCCGTGGATGATTTTGGTACGGGTTATTCGAGCCTAAGCTATCTCAAACGCTTCCCGATAGACACACTGAAAATTGATCGAGAGTTCGTCAGAGACATCACCAATGATCCCGATGATGCGGCCATCACCAGCGCCATTATCGCCCTCGCCCACAGTTTAGATTTGAACGTAGTCGCCGAAGGCGTAGAGACCCAAGAACAGCTCAACTTCTTGGCGATGCAGGGTTGCGATCAAGTACAAGGTTTCTTACTCAGTAAACCCTTAAATGCCGAAGATTGCTTAACCTTACTCAAAAATCAATCTAAGCCACAGCCACTTTGATTTAAGGCATTACCAACAAAAACATTTGTCTAGTCCTGAAATAAGTTGACACTTATTTCCACCTAAAACGCCTGATGAACCTCATCGGGCGTTTTGTATTTTAAGGCCAAATGGGGCCGTCGTTGATTATAGATGGCGACCGCTTCTGCCACCATCTGTCGCACCTCCTGCAGCGTTGCTGGCTTATGTGTTAAAAACTCCTGCTTCAATATGCCATTTACTCGCTCTGCTAACGCATTTTGATAGCAGTCATATCCGTCTATCATTGAGCATGTAACACCATGATGAGTGTGAACCGCTTGATAAGCGTTTGAGCAGTATTGTATTCCTCGGTCTGAGTGGTGTATCAGCGGTTTACCTTTGTCTTGCCGCTGCCTCAGTGCCTGTTTGTACGCTGTTAGCACACCATCTGTTTTGAGATTATCATCAACATGATAGCCCGCGATTTTTCGTGACCAGGCATCGGTCACCAGGCTTCAGTAGGCTTCATTATTTTGCAGTGGCAGATAGGTAATATCAGCCACCCAGACTTGTTCTGAGCGAGTGATGTCCACTTGTTGCTCACTGGGCTTAAGCAAGTTGGGATGACACCGAAATCGATGATGACTGTGAGTCGTTTTATGGTACGCCCGTTTAGGCGCGACCAACAAACGATGCGCTCTGAGGCTGCTAAATAACCGGTCTCGCCCAATCACTATTTGATGCGATTTATTCAGTAAATATTGTAACTTGCGTGTACCTATTCGAGGTTGAAACAAGCGTTCATATTGCACCGTTTGCAATACATGTTGCTCCCTCTGCTCTGATATTTTTTGCCGCTGACATTGCTGATAATACGCCTGACGGCTAATCCCGAGGTAGCGGCAGCATTGGGTGACGCGATACCCTATGGCCGTTTTTTCTTGGAGCGTTTCGCGCGTGGCTTTTTTACGACAGAAATCCCGTAGTCAGTGCTAAGTTTTTCGACAATGGCTTCGAAGAACGCGGCTTTCATACGGGTATCCTCAAGTTCGGCTTCGAGTGCTTTTATCTTTTGCTCGGGAGTGAGAGTGGTGGGCTCAGTCATTAAATGTCCTCGCATTGATGTAGACGGTGTCCCTTGGGACCAATCCAGTTTTCCATGTTTGCGAAGCCAAACTAACACGGTGGAACGACCTTGAATACCGTACTTGTCTTGGGCCTGCTTATAGGTCAGCTCGCCTTTTTCAACTTGGTCGACAACGGCCAATTTAAAAGCGAGGGAATAATCACGTTGAGTTCGTTTAATTGTTGAAGTCATTACACTCTCCAAAATGAGTTTGAAAAGTGTCAACGCTATTTAGGACGGGTCATTAAAACATAAAAAAGCGCAATTACATTGCGCTTTTTTATTGTATGGAAGCGATACAGCATTATCATCCGCTCATATGACAGCAGTGCAGGTAACGCCTATCGAACTATTTTTTTGCTAGGTAGAAAGCAATTTCTAACAGCTCGTCGTAGGATTTGATTGCTCCTGTTTCAACACGGTACTTACCGTTAACAACCAGAGCAGGTACACCCGTCAGCTTAGCGTTTTCAGTATCACGCTTCATCTTTGCCATTTGTGCCTTTACCATGAAAGACTCTGCGGCCGCATCGAAGGTTTTACCATCGACACCGTTAGCAATAAACACAGCACGAACATCATCGCGATTAGTAAAATGCTGTTTCTTCTCATGAATAGCAGAGAATAACGCCGCATCCATTTTATCATCGACGTTTAACTGATGTGCGACTGCAAATGCGCGTGACATTTCAACCCCCATCTCTTTGCCGATAAAATCAACGTGTGCTTGGTTAAACGCAACACCTTCTGGCTTATCGGTGAGAATTTTTGGCACTACGGTTTTAGAGAAAGTAAAACAATGCGGACAATAGAAAGAGAAAAACTCAGTAATCTCAGGCTTCGCAGTTGCTGGGCCATCGTTAATCACTGTGTAATGCACACCTTCTTGGTATTCCACAGCCGATACTGCCAGTGGCGCCAGTAACAGAGCCGCGGCCATGAGTAATACTTTTTTCATGAAAATTCCTTAAATCATTTTGATAAATTGGCTGGAGACTAACATATTCCATTTTTTGAGTGTAACTCAAGCTTAAGAGTTCAATCTAATGTCACAAGATACGTCTGTGAAATCATATTTTGCTCAATGCTAATACGGCACTAGGCTCAGTGGTGGTTCGCTAAGGGCAAATAATTGCTCTTTGAACGCCAAAATCTGCTGTTCCCAATACTTTTCATCCCCAAACCACGGGAAGTTCATCGGGAAAGCCGGATCGTCCCAGCGACGGCCAATCCACGCGTTGTAATGCACCATACGCAGCGCCCGCAACGGTTCAATCAAGGTTAACTGTCTTGTATCAAACTCACAAAATTCTTCATAGGCTTCGAGTAAGATCTCAAGCTGCATCAGTTGCTGCGCTCTATCCCCGGTTAGCATCATCCATAAATCTTGAATCGCCGGCCCCATGCGAGCATCGTCTAAATCGACGAATCCGGGACCGTCTGGCGTCCACAAAATATTGCCTGGGTGTAAATCACCGTGCAAACGAATGGCCGCAAAATCTTGGCGATCCCAAATCGCATTCGCCTTAGCCAGCACCTGCTCTACTACGGTAAAGAAGGGCAAGCGCAAGCTGTTAGGCACTAGGTTAGATTGCTTTAACCACGCGAGCGGCTCGGCGCCTAAAATCTGCGGATTCAGCGGTTCACGTTCAGCAAATACCGTTTGCGCCGCGTACTGATGTATACGACCGATGAACCGACCCACTAATTCCAGCTGCTCTAAATTATCGACTTCGAAGGCGCGACCACCCAAGGAAGGAAACAGGGTAAATCGATAACCTTGGTACTTGTGTAACGTATGGCCTTCGATAATTACAGGTACGGCAATCGGGATATCTTCTGCCGCGAGTGCGAGCGCATAATCATGTTCCTCTTGGATCTGCGCATCGCTCCAACGGTCTGGGCGATAGAACTTCACCACATAGCGCAGTCCTTCATCGCTACGGAACTGATACACGCGGTTCTCGTAACTGTTCAGCGCGAGTAAGCCCGTTTCCGGGTACACGCCCAGACTTTCAATCGCATCTAAGATCAAATCCGGTGTTAGGGCTTGAAAATGGAACTCTGCACCACTGGAACTCGTAGTCGGTGGCGTCATATTCTGACTCATATTCAGTTCACTCTTAGGTGAGGTTGCAACAAAGTGGCTAAGTATTCCAGCACCTCAAAATCGGCTTCTCGTTCGGTCGAGAGCCAGCAAATGTTGCCGTAAAACTCATAATTGAGCCATAACTGGCTGCCTTCAAATTCTAATAACCATTGATGCCTGTCGGCGCCCCACTGACGCTCGCGCACAGTGCAATCGAGCGCCGCGGCTAAGGGTTCGGCAAAGTCGGCGAAACGATCAAAATCGATATCCGCACTGACCGCTAAACTTAAGGCGCTTTTATCTAAGCTAATGGTATCTAAGCTCATGGCTTTTAAATGCGTGCTTGGTAATTTCATGCTTGTTATCCCATCAACTACTACATGACATGATCAAACCTTGGCCCCAGTCCGGTGGACGCTTGGATAAGTCTTCATGCTCTGCGTGTTCGGCAAAGGGCTGAGTTAAGATTTTTTGCAGCAAATGCAGCGGCGCAAGATTACCCTCTTCCACCGCGATTATCGCCTCTTGGGCTAAATAGTTACGCAAAATATATTTGGGATTCACACTATTGCGCTCAGTTTGCCACGCAGGGATATCAGCCACCGCGCCCAATCGCTGTTGATAGGCTTGATACCAAGCATCAAACTGGCTGACATCAATAAAGTCATCCCGCAGCGCACTGTGTTTGCTGGTTGGATCTAACTTGCCTAATTGACGCCAAGTCTGAGTGTAATCGAGTTGATTCTTCTCCATCAGCACAGTGAATCGACCTATGAGTTCGAGATCCTGTTTGTCCTGCTCTACCGACGAAACATCAACTGCAGATAGACCTAGTTTTGCCCGCATCAAGCGCAAATAAGGCTGCACTAGCGCCTCTTGGTATTGATTAAGAATGGCAATTAAGTCATCGGATGGGATCACTGGTGTGAGCGCCTGCGCTAAACGTTGCAAGTTCCACAAACCGACGCCCGGCTGCTGACCAAAGGCATAGCGACCTTCGGGATCAGAATGATTACAGATAAAGTCTTCTTGGAATGTATCGAGGAACGCAAAGGGACCGAAGTCAAAACTGTCACCTAGAATCGACATATTGTCTGTGTTCATCACGCCATGGGCAAAACCGACCGCCTGCCAGTGGGCAATCATCTTAGCGGTATCTTGCACTACCTGTAAAAACCACGCTTTATAGCCTGCGGCATCACAACTCAAATGGGGATAATGCTGAGTAATAGTGAAGTTGAGTAATTGAATCAGCTTATCGGCACGGCCGCGCTCACTGTGGCAGAAAAACTCGAAATGACCGAAACGAATGTGGCTGCGGGCTAAACGCACGGTAATGGCTGCAGTTTCTTGGCTCTCACGCCATACGGGCAAGTCAGAGCCAATCACGGCCAAAGCGCGAGTCGTCGGCACATGTAAATGATGCAGCGCCTCAGAGACTAAAAACTCACGCACCGCGGAGCGCATCACAGCGCGGCCATCACCACGGCGCGAATAAGGCGTCGGACCGCCGCCTTTAAGGGCGACATCCCATGCGCCATTTGGACCAATCGCTTCACCTAAAATGATCGAGCGTCCATCCCCTAAGCGCGGCGTGTAACCGCCAAATTGGTGGCCGCTATACACTTGGGCATAGTAAGTCGCGCCATCGACGGCAGCATTGCCAGATAAGCCCAATAACAGCTCATCGGTGGGTTGGCTCAAGCAAATCAATTGCGCGGCGTCATTACTCCATGCCAGCCATTCAGGCTTAGTTATCCCTTGTGGATATACTTGCGAGTAAAACTCAGGCAGCTGAGTAAAAAAATCCTGTTTAAACTTCATCTTGTCCACCTATTGGCTCATGGTCTTGCAAACCAGCACCGATTTATCGTCGAACTCGCATAGGTGCCCACATTGATAAGATCCAAGGCCAAAACCACTCACGCCAGAACGACTTAGACGTTGCATACCATGAGCCTTGCTCTGGCATTGCTCTAGAGAATCGTAGTAACCATTAATATCTTCGGCCTGCAAAGGTGTCACCGGAATGGCACTCACATCGGGATAATAAAATAGGGTCCATTCTGGGGTTTTAGTACAGCCACTGAGTAGCAATAATCCAAGCCCGAATAAGACATTCGGTAAGGCATAGCTTAGTTTCATTTTTCCCCTATTAAGCCCATAAAAAAAGCGAACCTTAGTTCGCCTTTTGCGCATTCAGTTAGCAGGGATTCTACACTGCTTAGACGAGGGAAATAACCGCTTTTCGACTAAGGGTTTACCCGCTAAGCGCTCCCTACAACATATCAAGCCGTGGTTGCTTTAGTCTGTGCTTTCTCAATCCGGTTGATTCGGCCCTCAAAGCCAGTGACAGTGCCATCGCTCAGCCCAAGCTCGAGTGCTTTACGACAGATGACAATGGCGGCATCGAAGGCTTGAGTATCATTTAGCAAGGTGGCTAAATGCAGGAAACCGGAAGATTTAAGCTCAGTATCTTTGCCTTGCTCGGCGCTAGCCGCTTGGAACAGTGCAATATACTCTTCCGCTAACTGAGCACCATAGTTGAGGTAATCCGCCGATTTACGCTGTTTGTAGCATTCAGCTATCATATTTTGCAGCGCGATATAGCGAGCACTGGCTGACGTCGCTCCTTGATACTCCTCAAAGGCCCGAACTAAGGTCACATTCGCCCAAGCCCCTGGCGCACCGACCTCAGAACGTGTGTTCGATGCTGGCTCTGCTTCAGTCTTAACGTCATCTTGTTCATCTGCAGGCGTGGTGCCTAAAATGATCACCGTCTCTTCATTATGGGCAGCAGGAATATCGACTTCGATGATATCTGTGTCTAGCGCCACCGAAATGCTCGCAGGGCTTTCGGTCTCACGGGGCATTAATTCGGCTTCAACTTCGATAACGGGCTCTACTTCAGCCACGCCAGTATCATCAACCCTTTTAACTGGCTCAGGTTCTACACGCTCGGGCTCAGCAGCGGAGAAAATAGGTGCCTCTTCGGTGGGAACTACAGGTTTTACCGTGGTCGACTTGGGTTTCATCGCCTCTTGTTCTTCTTTCGCCAATCGCTGCGCGCGAAGGAATAAAAACACCCCGACAGCAATCAGTATAAATACGACTAAGATCTTCATTCTTGTTCACCTTTGATGGCCGCTTCTCATCAGAAGCCGTGTCAATGGGTTTGCCAACGTCCATCAGAACAGTGTCCATGGCAACCGAGTCTAGCTAAAAATTGAGCAGAGATTAACCGCTATTAAAGTCCATTGTGTCGGTGCAAATCAAGTATTTATGCCTTTTTATACGATCTTGCGCTCAAATAGTTATAGCCAATTGCGCTAGACTGGCACAATCGAGTTCCCTAATCCCCCCATCCACCTGCTTATAACAAATATAAGGAAAACCTGATGCAAAGTATTCTTATCGTGGCCCATGCCAGTCCCTACGGAACAGAAAAGCTATTTAATAGCTTACGCATCGCATTAGCCCTGAAGGATCAGGACGAGCAAGCGGTCGATCTTAAACTTTTTCTCATGTCAGATGCCGTGTTTGGCGCACTCAAAAATCAAACCACACCTGACTTAAGCTACAACCTGCAGCAGATGTTTGAAATTCTCTCGGCACAGCAAGTTCCGATTCTACTTTGCAAGACCTGCGCTCAAGCACGAGGTGTCACTGCGGAAATGATTATCGAAGGTGCGCACATAGGCACACTACAAGATTTAACTCGCTGGACACTGGCCGCCGACAAAGTGATGCATATCTAAGGTTTATTTTTAGGTGTGACATTGGGGATAGTTGGATTATTTAAAGCCCCATTTTGTGCGCACCTTCATAAATTGGCGCTTTCGTTTTGTCAGCGCCAATTTCACTGCCTATGATGGGATATCCGAGTGACAAGCTAAGGTATTCCAATGGGCACAGCCACACTGCTTACGGGCAAACTCCTGTACGAACACCAAACCATTGCCGCAATGGTGACAATTTATTGCAAGGCGAAACACCAAGGCCAAGACGCGACGAGCCTATGTGCAGATTGCATTGAGTTATTGGATTATGCCGCAACACGCCTAGATCGCTGCCCCTACGGACAAAACAAACCCACCTGTAATAAATGCCCAGTGCATTGCTACAAACCCGCGCAGAAACAAATCGTCAAAGAGATCATGATCTTTTCTGGTCCACGGATGTTATTACCGCATCCCGTTCGTGCAATCAAACACTTACTCGCGGAACGCATTCCCGTTCCCAGCGTTGTGCCTGAGGCTGCTTCAAATCGCCATCAGCGCATAGCAAGCCAACAGAAAAACTAACGGCGATACTTTTACCGAGCCGATTTCCCTGATATAACAGGGCTCGAGGTATCGCATATGAACGAGTTTCATAGTTTTTTCACTCAAGCTTACTGGTGGTTGTCATTATTTGGAGGCGTACATTGCCTCGCGTTAGCTATTTATATTCGCTATTTTTATCACCCAGACGCTAACCAAAAACTCCTCGCCGCTTTCTTAAGTCTTATTGCTCTATACTTTCTCACGGGTATGTTGAACCGCGATAACAGTCCAATTCCCATTCATATCCTATTCAATCTGATTAACCCTATCTATTTTTTGCTCATGCCTTTGCTCTATCTCTATTGCAAACGCAGTTTAGCACCAACCAATAAACCGCTAGGGTTTTCAAAGCATTACTGGCCATCTGCATTAACATTAGTTTTCGCCATTTTAGATATTGCCCTAAGATTAACTGCGCATCCCATCAACGAGTGGCAACCCATAGCTCTGATGCTTAAAGAAATGAGTATCAGCCAATGGGGCGCTCTACTCCCAGCGCTGTTATCTGTACAAACCTGTTTTTACTTTATCGCGCTGTGGATGTTGTTTCGTCGACATAAACGCAATCAAAGAGATGTCACTCAAACCCAAGAGGCGCTCGGCACCATTCGGTTTCGTTGGCTGATAAGCTTGACCTTGGCCATGTTATTGAATTGGTTAATCCGCGTATTTGTGGTGATCTTGCCTTTCTATCTTGGTGATAATCTATCGCTACTTTCCCACGCATTGCCAAGGCTGACCTTACTACTGAGCATGTATATGCTGGCGGTGTATGGGCTAAAGCAAATCACCCGCTCTGCCTACTTAAAAGGCCGCATGGCCGAACCAGAGCTAGAGCAACGCCCACTCGTCATTGAAAATATTCTCACCCCAGAGGAGTATGACTTTTTGCATCAAGTTCAGCAGGACGATGCAGAAAAAAACCAAGGTTCTTCGCCACCTAAGAACTAATTGGCGAAACTGCACTCCAATCATCACCACCAATATCACTCCAACCATTAAGTCGAACACTGAACCTAAGCTGACACATATGTCACTTTTGGCTGTCATTTGTGTCGATAAAGGCTAGTCTGGAACAACTAAAGACTTGAAGAGGCGTTACCATGAAATCATTTTTAACAGCCATTGCGGCATCAACATGCCTTATTGTGAGCCTATTTGCAGCCCCAACTGTACATGCAGATGAAAGCTACGATCAGGCTGTAGTCAATTTCCAAAAAGCGAAAGAAACCAGTAAATTTTTCGACACAGCCTATGGCTATGCTTTATTCCCAACTGTGGGTAAAGGCGGAATTGGGATCGGTGCAGCCTATGGCAAGGGCCGAGTCTACCAAGGCGGTGCCTATATGGGTGATTCGAGTCTGACTCAATTATCCATCGGTTTTCAATTAGGTGGACAAGCCTACAGCGAGATCATCTTCTTTAAAGATGCCAAAGCCTATGAAGCCTTCACGAGCGGCAGTTTCGAGTTTGACGCCCAAGCGTCGGCAGTTGCCATCAACATGGGAGCAAGCGCTCAAGCAGGAACCACAGGCAACTCAGCAGGCGCAGGCCAATCGGGTGGTAATCGCTCAGCAAGCGGCTCTTATATCAACGGTATGGCGGTATTTACCGCAGCAAAAGGCGGCTTAATGTTTGAAGCCGCTCTTGCGGGTCAAGCCTTTAGCTTCGAGCCTAAAGCTAACTAACACGAACCATTCGACTGTGATATCAAACGGCGAGCCTAAATGCTCGCCGTTTTTTCTTAAATAATTACCTCAAGCTTCTGACTCAGATGTTCTAACTAAAACCAAGTCATTAGAATTGAGCGAAATAAGTTGAAATGCATATTTAACTTAGCGAAGTAATAATAAGGGGATATGGCTTTTACTGATCATCCTTGTGGTATTACTACCCACAAAAAACTCCCGAATACGCGAATGACCATAGGCGCCCATCACCATAAGATCGATTTGATGCTCAAGTTGATAGATCTCAAGGGCCGTTTGCACTTCTCCCTGACAAACGGTGGTAACCACATTGAAATCCGCCGCAATCAGAGATTCAGCCACCAACGCCAGTTCAGCTGTCGCCTGCGATTGATCATCAGACACCATCACTAAATGACATTCGAGCCCTTTAAGTAGCGGACTGCTTACAACTCGATCGAGAGCTTTTCTTGCGGTCACACTGCTATCATAGGCGATCATAAATCGAGTCGGTGCAGTAAACTCGTCCATCACCACTAAAATAGGCTGCTTAAGCGTGCGAATGACGTTTTCTAAATGGCTGCCAATGGCCTGCGTCTGATCTTGATGCTGCTCCCCTTGACGGCCCATCACCACCAGTCTGGCATGGGATTCTTGCTCTAACAGAGTTTCGACTAAATCGCCGTGACGCTGCAAGGTTTCAACCACGACTGCGGGTTGTGCCTCCACGATGCGCGTTTGCGCATCTTGCAACATATACTTACCCTGCTCGAGTGCCAGCTTGCCTCGGCGCGCTTCGAGCTCAACCATTTCATTGAGTAAGTGCTCCCGTGTACCTAGACCAATATTTCCTGACAGATTTGACTCTATCGGATAAGCAGACTTATCCAATACATGCAATAGAGTTACTGGGGCATCCAGTTGCTGAGCGGCCCAGCTACTGGCGTCACATACGGCGAGTGTCACTTTTGAACCGTCGATACAGGCAATCACATTTGTCATCGTATTTTCCTTTTAGTGTGTTGCTAAGGGCTTAGTGACCAGACATCATGTTTTCAACGTCTTCAGGCTTATCGTGCACCCCAAATTTATCGACTATGGTTGCACTGGCTTGGTTAAGGCCAATCAACTCCACTTCAGTTCCCTCGCGACGGAATTTAATCACTACCTTGTCTAGGGCCGATACCGCAGTAATATCCCAGAAATGCGCTTGAGATAAGTCGATAGTCACCTTATCAACCACTTCCCTAAAATCAAATGAATTACTGAACTTATCTGCCGAGGCAAAAAAGACTTGCCCAATAACTTGATAATGGCGACCTGCGTCGGCAGCAGCCGTTACACTCTTAACCACCATAAAACGGCCCACTTTATTAGCAAAGAACAGGGACGCGAGTAATACCCCCACAAATACTCCCATAGCTAAGTTATGGGTAGCGACCACCACAGCAACGGTCGCCACCATCACAAGGTTGGTTGATATTGGATGATGCTTAAGATTACGAATTGAATCCCAAGAGAAAGTACCGATAGACACCATGATCATCACGGCAACCAGTGCCGCCATAGGGATGAGCTTTAACCATTCGCCGAGGAATACAATCAATATGAGTAGGAATACCCCCGCTGAAAAGGTCGATAACCGTCCGCGACCACCCGATTTAACGTTGATGATCGACTGACCAATCATAGCGCAACCGGCCATACCGCCCATTAAACCCGCGCCGATATTGGCAATACCTTGGCCCTTACACTCGCGGTTTTTATCGCTTTGGGTATCGGTTAAGTCATCAACTATGGTGGCTGTCATCATAGATTCCAGCAAACCCACCACGGCAAGGCCGGCCGAATAAGGGAAGATGATCATCAGAGTTTCAAGGGTCAATGGCACTTCAGGCCAGAGGAAAATAGGCAAAGTATCAGGTAGTTGTCCCATGTCACCGACAGTACGAATATCTAACCCCATATAAACCGCAAAAAGCGTTAATCCGACAATACACACGAGAGGCGAAGGTAAGGATTTACCAATCACAGGGATAAGTGGGAATAAATAGATAATACCAAGACCTGCAATCGTCATCGCATACACATGCCAAGTCACATTGGTCAGTTCGGGCAACTGGGCCATAAAGATCAGAATCGCCAGCGCATTCACAAAGCCTGTCACCACAGAGCGGGAGACGAAACGCATCAAGCTTCCTAGCTTTAAGTAACCCGCGGCAATTTGCAGCACACCAGTTAATAGGGTCGCCGCGAGTAAATACTCGAGGCCGTGTTCCTTCACTAAGGTCACCATCAACAACGCCATAGCACCCGTTGCGGCAGAGATCATGCCAGGACGACCACCGGTAAACGCGATGACCACAGCAATACAGAATGAAGCATACAGGCCGACTTTAGGATCGACGCCTGCAATAATAGAAAAGGCAATCGCCTCAGGGACTAACGCCAGTGCAACCACAATACCGGCTAACAGATCTCCACGTATATTGGAGAACCACTCTTTTTTCATGGTTTGTATCATGCCACTCACTCTGATTGAAATTTAATCATATCTTCCAATAGCTAATATCAACACTTGACTCAAATGTCAGCGCATAGCCAATAAGGTACTTATGCGTCAAGGTGACGAAATGCAATTGGGATTATGGGGTACAGCAAAACAACTACCGAGTCGGTAGCGACTAAGGACGGATCTTAACAATCCAAGAAGGAAGGATTAAACTAATGCGGCTTAATGCTCATCACCGAAAAATAACATCACTTATATGAGCCAACTCAAATTTGACTGCATTAAAAATAGTTGTGCTATTGGGAATAGCGACATAATGACGTGTATAAAACAGGCCGGAGTATAGAGAGTTGTTTGCTCAAAATCAAAAAACTTCAGTTAACATCAGAGTGATTAAAATACCCACCATACTTTGGTGGGCATTGAATAAAAACAACCGCAACAACTCAGGGATAGCTTAGGTAAGTATTAAGCACCATCTGATATCGCTTTATGCCGAAGCAGTTTGATTGAGATAAGCGCCGCTAACGCAATAAATGCCGCCGATATCCACAGACAAGCCGCCATGCCATACACTTGATACACCCAGCCAGACAACACAGTCCCGATCAAGCGCCCCATAGCATTCGCCATGTAGTAAAAACCCACATCTAACGATACGCCATCTTCATCCGCATAACTGACGATAAGATAACTGTGTAATGAAGAGTTGATCGCGAATAAGGCGCCAAACAGCATCAATCCCCAAATCAGTATATTCGCGGCATGGAAGTCATAACTTATCGCCAGCGCAATGCCTGCCGGCACTATGCTCAATATCGCCGCCCAACCTAAGGCACTACGTCCATCGGGAACCTTGTTTTTGCCCGCCGACTTTGTCCCTGTCAAGCGAGGTGCAAAACCTTGCACTATGCCATAACCTATTACCCAGAGTGCGAGAAAACCGCCGACATACCAATGATCCCAACCAAAGGCTGAGGCCAGATAAACAGGTAAGGCCACCACAAACCACACATCCCGCGCACCAAACAAAAACATGCGTGCGGCAGAAAGCGTGTTTACCGCCGGACTCTTAGAGAAAATTTCCGTGAACTTAGGTTTGTTTTTGGCTTTACCTAAATCGCGTTGCAAACTTAACAGACTAAAAATCCACACCAGCATTAGGCCAATCGCCATGCCTAACACGGCCTGCTGGAATCCAAACAGGGTCAGTAAGGCGCCGCCCAAGAAGAACCCCGCGCCCTTTAGCGCATTTTTGGAGCCAGTGAGCATGGCAACCCACTTATACAGCTCACCCTGAGCATCATTGGGCACCAACAACTTGATACTGCTTTTTGCACTCATTTTATTGAGATCTTTAGCGATACCCGACAAGGCCTGCGCCGCCATCACCCAAACAACCGTCAGCATACCGCTAGGCACAAGCAGCATGCTAAGGGCAACAATCTGCATAAATAGGCCCACATTCATGGTCTTATTTAAGCCTAAACGCGCCCCGAGCCAGCCGCCGACTAAGTTCGTTACCACCCCAAAGATTTCATAGAAGAGGAATAGCATGGCAATTTGCAGCGGGCTATAACCTAAGCCATGAAAATGGAGCACCACTAACATACGTAATGCGCCATCGGTAAGCGTGAATGCCCAATAGTTGCCTGTGACCACCAAATACTGGCGGATCTCGGGTGATATGTTAGACAAGAACCCTGTCAGCTTACCCATAAAGCTTATGCCTTATCCATCAGACCGACCATGCGGGCCAGTTCGACGGTGCGATTGGCATAGCCCCACTCGTTGTCATACCAAGCGTAGAGTTTGACCTGAGTGCCATTGATTATCATGGTCGATAGCGCATCGATAATGCTCGAACGCGGATCGGTTTTATAATCGACTGAGACTAATGGACGTTCCTCATAACCTAAAATGCCTTTTAGCGGTCCGTCTGCCGCTTCTTTTAACAGGCGATTGACCTCAGCTTCGGTCGTTTTGCGACTCACCTCGAACACGCAATCGGTTAATGAGGCATTCGCTAATGGCACCCGCACCGCATGGCCGTTGAGCTTACCTTTGAGTTCAGGGAAAATATGGGTAATGGCCGTCGCTGAGCCTGTTGTCGTAGGGATAAGGCTTAAACCACAGGCCCGCGCCCGGCGGAGATCTTTATGCGGTGCATCTAAGATAGTTTGAGTGTTGGTAATATCGTGAATAGTCGTCATGGAACCATGCACTATGCCGAGGTTTTCGTGGATCACTTTGACGATTGGCGCCAAACAGTTAGTAGTACAGGAGGCCGCAGTCACAATCGGATGAATGGCTTTGTCATAGAGTTGATGATTCACTCCCATGACAACGTTTAACACACCCTCTTCTTTAACAGGCGCAGTGACCACAACGCGTTTAACACCTTGATCTAAATAAGCTTGTAGCACTGCTTTGGTTTTCATTTTACCCGAAGCTTCAATCACCACATCACAACCGGACCAATCGGTTTCCCCGATGGTTTTATTGCGTGTACAGCGAATACGCTTACCATCGATAATGATGTCATTACCCTCGGCATTAGCCTCGTACTGCCAGCGACCATGCACAGAGTCGAATGTCAGCAAATGGGCTAAGGTCGCCGCATCCCCTGCGGGATCATTAATCTGCACAAACTCAACCTCTTCCCAGCCCCAAGCAGCGCGCAATGCTAAACGTCCCATACGGCCAAAGCCATTTATCCCGATTTTGATTGTCATACCAGCATCCTTCACACTCAGTTTTATATTAGGTGTTTTATATTATTTGTTTAAGATTACAGCGTTATCTGTTCGATATAGCCGCGCTGATGCCCTTCTCGTTGGCAATGGCGGTAATAATCTCAGCGGTTTTAGTGCATTTAGCGCATCCACTACCTAATACTTTGATATTTAACATTTTTATAATTCTCACAGAACGGGGCCTATAGCGTTAAAGATCCAACCGATTAAGGTGAATGAAATCAATAAAATGGCAAAAACGATGGCCAGCAAACGCCATTGCATCACCTGCTTGAGCAAAATGAACTCGGGAAAACTGGCGGCAACCGTAGACATACAAAATGCCAATGTCGTCCCTACGGGCAAGCCATTAGTGATAAGGCTCTCCATGATAGGGATAACCCCTGTGGCATTGGAATACAGAGGAATACCAATCAATACCGCCGCAGGAACCGACCACCATTGACCATCGCCTAAGTGGGCTTCAATCCAACCGTCAGGAACAAATCCATGGAGTGCGGCGCCAAGCCCAACCCCAATAATGACCCATTTCCACACTCTGCCAAAAATCTCTAGGGTCTCGCCTTTCGCAAATTCATGTCGCTCGGTTAACGTCATAGATGTTGATGTCATACCCTCGCTATTATCGCGACTTGCTTGCGCCTGACCTTGCTCGAGTGCTTTGGCGGCAAAGGACTGCAGCCAACGCTCAGCGCGAATCGTGTCTAAAAATGCCCCCGCCAACATACCCACTGACATGCCGACCAGCACGTATATCACAGTGAACTGCCAGCCCAGCAGACTCACAAGCAACAGTACGGCGACTTCATTAATTAACGGCGAAGTGATCAGAAATGCCATAGTGATCCCAACGGGGATCCCCGCAGAAGTGAAACCTAAAAAAACCGGAATGCTAGAACATGAGCAGAATGGGGTAACAGCGCCAAAACCCGATCCCATAAAGTAACCGACAAAACGATTTTTACCCGCCAAGTAATCCCGAACCCGCTCGACATTGAGCGAGGCCCGCACCAAAGCGATGCCATAAATCATCAGCAACAGGAGCGCAAAAATCTTAGTGGTATCTTCAATAAAAAAATGGATGGCGTCGGCGAGCTTAGTATTGGGCTCTAAACCCATCAAATCAAAAGTTAACCAGCCCGCTAAATCTGAAAATATTTGCAGCATTGTTACGCCACCTTAATATTAAGCAAAACTTTAGACACGTAAACATATGAAAAAACGTATATTTGAGGTTAAATTTTTGCTGCTAGTCTTCTAGCAGCAAGCTTTAGCACGGTCAGGACGCCCGCCCATCTTGCACAAATTACGCATATTTTCTTCAAGGAATACAGTGTTTTGGTTGGTAACTTCACTCAACACTAACTGACTCCATTCGGGTAAGTCATTATTGATACGATAGAAAATCCATTGCCCCTGACGGCGATCAACTAATAAACCGCATTTACGTAATTGGGCCAAATGTCGCGAAATCTTAGGCTGAGTCTCTTGCAATGCCTCGGTCAATTCACAGACACAGAGCTCCCCCTCTTGCTGGATCAACATCATGCAACGCAAGCGGGTTTCATCGGCTAAACATTTAAAAAACTGGGTTGGATTAATCATTGATGCCCTTAGACTGAACTAATACAAACATTTTGATCCTTTTGTTAACTTTCCTAAAGGTTCATTCAAACAGCAAGCTGTGAGCGGTAAGAAACAATACTCGTTTTTCATGGCTATGGATCTTTTGGAAAGACCTTGTACAATATATACGAATTTTCATATATGTAAATATCCGTATATAAAATCACCTTAAGTTTCACGCATTAATCAAAATTGTGTTTGAGTATAGTGTTCAACACTAAGATATATACGAAAATTCACATATAAAAAATCATTCAGACCCACCGACAATATCGTTAGGTGAGGGCATTATTTTATGGTTGAGGGTAGACAATCTCTACTCTTTGAGGAGCTTGTATGTGGTTAGCAGGGGCAATTTTTGTTCTCACCATAGTGTTAGTAATTTGGCAACCTAAGGGGTTAGGCATAGGTTGGAGTGCTACCTTGGGCGCCGTATTGGCCCTACTACTGGGTGTGGTCCACTTAGGGGATATTCCTGTGGTATGGAATATTGTCTGGAATGCGACCGCCACCTTTATTGCCGTGATCATCATCAGTTTATTATTAGATGAGTCAGGATTTTTCGAATGGGCCGCGCTACATGTGGCCCGTTGGGGCAAAGGTCGTGGCCGTTTACTCTTTACTTACATAGTGTTACTCGGCGCTACTGTTGCCGCATTGTTCGCCAATGATGGCGCGGCGCTGATCCTCACCCCCATAGTGATTGCGATGTTACTGGCTCTGGGCTTTAGCGCCGGAGCAACCTTAGCCTTTGTGATGGCGGCGGGTTTTATTGCCGATACCGCAAGTTTGCCGTTAATTGTCTCTAACCTAGTCAATATTGTTTCAGCAGACTTCTTCAACATAGGTTTTAACGAATACGCCTCTGTGATGGTGCCCGTCGATATTGCAGCTATTAGTGCCACCTTAGTCATGCTGCATCTGTTTTTCCGCAAAGATATTCCCGCGACCTACGACTTGCAAAAACTACGCGAGCCTAAAGCGGCCATTCGCGACCTCAACACCTTTAAAACCGGTTGGGGCGTATTAGTCTTACTCTTGGTGGGCTTTTTTGGCTTAGAACCGCTCGGCGTGCCCGTGAGTTTAGTGGCTGCCGTGGGTGCCCTGATCCTGTTTGTTGTCGCGAAAAAAAGCCATGCCATAGATACCACTAAGGTACTTCGCGGCGCGCCATGGCAGATAGTGATCTTTTCACTCGGCATGTATTTGGTTGTTTATGGTCTTCGCAACGCAGGCTTAACCGATTACCTATCGAGCGTATTAAATAGCTTGGCAGAACAAGGGCTTTGGGCTGCCACTATGGGCACGGGCTTCTTGGTCGCGTTTTTATCGTCCCTCATGAACAACATGCCAACGGTGTTAATTGGCGCCCTCTCGATAGACGGTAGCAATGCAACTGGTGTGATTAAAGAAGCCATGATTTACGCTAACGTGATTGGTAGCGATTTAGGCCCTAAAATCACCCCCATCGGCAGTTTAGCAACCCTGCTATGGCTGCATGTACTGGCGCAGAAAAATATTAATATTACCTGGGGTTATTATTTCCGCGTCGGCATTGTGATGACGCTACCTGTGCTATTTGTCACCCTAGCGGCACTGGCGCTGCGCCTCTCCTTCTAATCTTCGTACATGGACACTAGAGCATCTGTTTAGTGCCTATGAATAAATTTATAAGCAATTATTTATCAGAGGCATGTTATGACTAATATGATTGATGACAACATTAAGATTTACCACAATCCTGCCTGTGGTACATCGCGCAACACTTTAGCATTGATCCGTAATAGTGGAGTCGAACCCCAAATCATCCACTACTTAGAAACGCCACCCTCCCGCAATGAATTACTTAAGTTAATTAATGAGATGAAAATCTCTGTGCGTTCATTGTTACGCAACAATGTTGAACCATTTGAACGACTAGGACTTTCTGAAGACACATTTACTGATGAAGAACTGGTTAACTTTATGCTGACTTATCCCATTTTAATTAACCGTCCTATCGTCGTTACGCCGCGAGGCACAAAACTCTGTCGCCCATCTGAGACAGTGCTTGATATTTTGACCAAAGCACAACAAGGCCCTTTCACCAAAGAAGATGGCGAAATCATCATTAATGAACAGGGACAAAGAGTTCGCACATGAAACCACTAAACCACGATATGCCAGCGCTCAAACAAGAATTAATGGTTAATAACATGGATATGGACTGTTTTAATCTAACTCCTTTAACCCATCCGCCTAGAATACTGATGCTTTATGGCTCAGTACGAGAACGCTCCTATAGCCGACTGACGACGGAAGAAGCCGCTCGACTGTTAACGCATATGGGCGCAGAGGTGCGTATTTTTAACCCTTCTGGACTCCCACTTCCTGATGATGCGCCTGACAGTCATCCCAAAGTCATGGAACTAAGAGAAATGGTACGTTGGTGCGAAGGCATGGTGTGGTGTTCACCAGAACGCCACGGTGCGATGACCAGTATTATGAAAGCTCAAATTGATTGGATCCCTTTGGCTGAAGGTGCTGTCCGGCCTTCACAAGGTAAGACATTAGCAATAATGCAGGTGAGTGGTGGTTCACAGTCCTTCAACACACTAAACCAAATGCGAATATTGGGCCGATGGATGCGCATGTTCACCATACCCAACCAATCTTCAATCGCAAAAGCTTGGTTAGAGTTTGACGAGGCAGGCCGAATGAAACCTTCGCCTTACTACGATCGCGTAGTTGATGTTATGGAGGAATTGATGAAGTTCACTTTACTCCTGAGGGGCAATGTTGATTTCCTCACGAACCGATATAGCGAACGCAAAGAAAGCGCTTCAGAGCTATCAACCCGAGTAAATCAAAAAGAAATATAGATTAAACACTAAAAGTATTCTGAACTATGGAGCAAAAGATTAGCCCAGCGCCAACTTTTGCTCCAGATAAGAACCATCACGCCAAATAAGTCCATTCCAAATACACGAGTGAGCACCTAAATCCTTAAAGCCAGCTAAAAACTCTCTGTAACTTGCTATTAAAGATGCAATTCGTCCATTTGCTTGAATTCATGTTTAATCTGTTGATATTGCGATGGCCATTCATCGTACCAAAGAGCAAACTCCTCTACAGGCATAGGCCGAGCAATGCCGTAGCCTTGGCACAATTGGCAGCCCAATTCAGCTAAACTTTTACCATGGGCAATGGTTTCAACACCTTCAGCAATCACATTAAGATTAAATACTGACGCTAAGCGGATAACACCCTCCACGATACGCCAATCATCTTCGCTATCGAGCATACCTCGCACAAAACTCTGATCAATTTTTATCGTCGATATGGGTAATTGGCGTAAATACGTTAACGACGAATAACCTGTACCAAAATCATCTAGGGAAAAATGGACACCCAAACGCTTACATTCCTGAAGGATCTCAATTGCCAATGTCATATCTTCAATGGCGGCACTCTCTAAAATTTCCAATTCTAGATCCGAGGCCGTCAAATCGGGATATTGCATTAACGTCGATTTTAAGAACGCGCTAAAGTGTTCAGCCAATAGCTGCCGAGCGCTTACGTTAATACTTACTGCTATCGGGCGACCACTCTGTTGCCAATTCTGCCATTGTGCTACTGCAGTATTGATAACCCATTCACCTAAAGCAATTTCAAGATCACTGCCTGCAATATCCGGTAAAAACTCACTCGGACCGACTATACCTCGCAGTGGATGACGCCAACGAATTAAGGCTTCCGCACCAATAATTTTACCGGTAGCGAGATTCACTTTTGGTTGGTAAAACATCACAAATTCATGACGTTCAAAAGCTGACTTAAGTTCTTCTAACCAAGTTCTCCGAGCAATAATGTTACGATCAATGTCAGGATCAAACATTTGGAAACGATTCTTACCTGCCGATTTTGCCATATACATGGCTTGGTCGGCATGGCGCAATAAAATGTCGGGGTCAACGTTATCCTCTGGATACAAACTCACGCCAATACAAGCCGTTAAACAAAGATTTAAATCACCGATTAATATCGGCTGATCGACCGCCGCCAGTATTCGTAATAGTACTTGAGTACATTCTTCCTCAGACATCATCTCAAATAAGATAACGAACTCATCGCCTCCTACCCGGGCCAACGTATCTTGCTGCCGAATCACCACAGACACATTATTTGCAATCGCGATCAACAGTTGGTCACCAACCTCATGGCCATAACGATCATTGATCACCTTAAACCCGTCAAGGTCCATAAAACACACGGCACAGAGACTGCCATTACGTTGAACATGGGCAATCATTTGCTGAAAACGGTCTAAAAGTAAGCGACGATTTGGTAATCCTGTAAGTGCATCATAATTTGCCACGCGATCTAACTCAGTCTCATGGGTCTTTAATAACGTGATATCGGCTTGGGTTCCCGAAATCATCAACGCTCGACCTTGACTATCCTCTTCAACGACCCGCCCCTTACACAATATCCAGCACAGCTCGCCAGTCTTTTTAATGCAGCGCACTTCCAACTCTATACTGCTTGTTTTATGGATGAGATGCTGTAGAACCTGTTGCTCTATATTTTGCACATCTTCGACATACACATATTGACGCCAATTATTAACCGTCAGCTTCATCTCGCCAGCTTGATATCCCAAAATGGCTTCAAATCTTGGGCTGATTTGCACTTCTCCAGTAACAGCATTCCAGTCCCAGAATCCTTGTTCAGAACCTTGAATAACCCTTTGCAATTGTGCTGTTTGAGCCGCTAGTTGTTGTTGAAGCTGTCGCGCATGGGTAATATCTTGCACTGTACCGTGCAATTTAAATATCTTACCGTGCGGATCACGCTGTGCTTGACCCCTAGCCATAATCCAACGATGGGCACGATTAGGATCTAGCAACTCAGCTTCGCATTCATACTCTTCTCCCGTATGCACACATCGCATCACCAGCGTACTTAACGCTTGCCAACTCTCAGGAGTAAATAATTTCTGCACTTGTTCTATCGAAGGGGCGGCTTCTTTATATGGCAAGCCATAAATCACAAAAACCTGTTCAGACCAAGTATGCGAATCAGTAACTAAATCCCACTCCCAACTGCCAATCCCTGATAATTGTTGTGCTTGTTTTAATCCCAACTCACTAATGAGTAAATGTTCAGCATTTTTTTCTTGAGTCGTCACATCCCTTGCTATTCCAAATAAGCCACAAATTGCACCTTGAGCGTCAAACACAGGACCTTTGGTCACTTGAAAAATGGCTGCTTCACCCTGAATATGTAAATACTCTTTATGTGTGGTGACCATTCCGGACACTAATACAGTGCGATCTTTTTCTTGGATAATATCAATAGAGTCAGCATCAAAAATATCAGTGTCATCTTTGCCCAAGATGTCACTCATACTCTTGCCGACAAAGGTAGCGGCACCTTGGTTGACCAAGATGTAACGCCCCGCCAAATCCTTCACAAAAATACCATCGGTTGTTTGAGAAACCACAGAATCGAGCAGTTGATGATTCACATCCAATTTCTGTAATGAGGCACGTAAATAGCCGCTTAGTGCACTGATCACTATGCCGTAAACACTTAGACTAATAAGCTGTAACCAATCTACCGAATGAATATTGTCGAGACTATTGGCGGTTGGATGAAGATAATAGACACACAGAACAGAGAGACATGTCGCGACTAATCCGGGGGCGAATCCGCCACCAATAGCGCTTAATGAAATGGGCAACATAAAAATCAGCAATAGTAAACGCTGGTGCTGCTCAGCTGAAAGTGAATTGGCAAACCATAGCGTTATCAGCGTAAAACTCAATATCGCAATGTATTTAAGCCATGAGATATTACTTATCGCTACAGAGCGAGCAAAGGTTATTTCAAGCAAATTACCCGATGGAGCATTATGACGGTCAGGAACGGCATTCAGAACAAAAAGTAGGATAAAGGCACTGGTAAATACAAAGAAAAAACCTTTAGCGAGGGATAAACGAAACACAGTTTCTGTGTCCGTAAATACAAGCAACAATTGATCGGATAAAAAGATCCATCCAAGCGCCGCAAGCGCATAAATAGCCACAGCTAAAATAATATATTGAGTCCGAGATTTATGATTATGTACAGTATTGTCAACCATCCTAACTCCATCACAACTAGCGCCATCAAAACGACTCCCTTGATCTATGATTGGCACTAACGCCAGCCAACAATAGGTGGTCATTCCACAGATGAACATCATATTTAAGCTAAAGACTATAACTTAAAAAACATCAGTATAATCTAATAAAAACCCCAAAGAACAATGTACAACATAAAAACCCAACAATTTAAATACCTAAAAAGGTAGATATTACGGGTAAGGATATAGGCCCATACCTGTGAGACTAAAAATATACAAGCACTATTGAACCCCCTGTCTATAGAACTATCGCAAATGCAATGGAATATCATACTTCCTAAAAAGCTTGATTATCGAATCCTTATATAGTGGTTTGATAATGTAACCTTTAGCTCCTGCAGCTATTGCCTGCTGAACTGATGACTTATTTTTATTCCCTGTCAACATAACAATGGGCGTAATTGCATTTATTCCATTAGACTTATTAATGTGGTTAATAATATAAAACCCATTAGTATCAGGAAGATTTATGTCCATTAAAATAACGTCATATTTTTTCTTAGAAAGTAAATCTAACGCCATACGTCCAGACAATGATGTATCAAGTTCAATGGCATACGTTCTAAGAAGCATAATAGTTAAATTCAAACTAATGTGATCATCCTCAACAATTAACATCTTTGGCACTACAGGAACTTCAACTGATACAAGAGAATTTTTTGACTCCGAATACAATCGATTAAACGTGTATTTAGTATCAGGCACGGTTGGAGCTGCCTTGTTGCTAACCTCAATATGCTCCTGTTCTGGCAAAGGGGCTTCTGCGACCGTCGCCACATTTGATACATCAGTAACAACAAGTTCAAGTAAGTGCAACGCCTTACTTTGCAGTTTCAACAAAGCTGGTCTAATTTCATTAGAACGAATAAATGATAATATCTTCTTCAATGAAGCCAGATCTAACTCAGCGGTTCTATTACTTGCAAGGTGCGCTTCTGCCTTATCTAATGATTGCTCGATTTCAATCAAACTTAATTCAAAGCTATGTTCTAAATCCTTCTTGCGCTGAACACCTTTAAGGACAATCTCCTTGATATGCGAAGAGTAGTTATCTTGTACATTTACAAACTCTTCTACTTTTTTATATTTTCCTCTCAACCCAATTTCCCGCAATAAATGTGTACATATTATAATTGCTCTATGTACTTCATACATTGGCCTAGCGATTAAATAATCATTAATCACACCACTACGGTAAGCCTCGTACGCTTCTCTTTCTTGATGTTTTGGAATAAGAGAAACAACGGCATGCTCACATATTTCTACAGCCTGCAATTCCTCTATAGCTTCGTAATAAATAAGTAAAGTTTCTTGTAAAGTTTCAGCAGCAACAAGAATCACTTTTGGGGTTGATTGTTTGATTTGCTCAACAAGCTCAGCATTCGTTTTAATCACATGAATACGAGAAAAGTGACGAATTAGAACACTTATCAATAATCTATCATTATCTTGGTCGTTCGTATAGAGAACGATATGCTCAAAATTGACTCTATCCACTAGCATTACTCCTTTGCATAAAAAACTCAATTAACGCAAATAAATCATCATCAACCTCTTGCCAACATTTTAAGATAACTTTGTAATCAATAGCATTGTTACGCGAAACACGCTCTAGTTCTTGGCAAGATAAATTTAATTTTTTTGCACCTATGTAAAGAGAATTACTTTTAAGGGTGTGGCTAATTGCAGTAATAATACGAAGATCATTATCCACAATTGCAGACCTTAATGCTTCACGCTTAACAAGTAAATTACTGTAATATTGCTCTAAAAAAATAGATAACTCTTCATCGCTTATATCTTCACCTACAAAATTATATATATCTGACAAGTTGACTATCTGTAAGATGTCTACTAATTCCTGCGGTGTTTCATCACAACAGAAAAAACTATTATCAAAAGAAGTATTATCTGCTTTAACTGTAGACTTTTTTAAACTTGTATTATTTGACAAAGTGACTTTTACTTCATCTAAAAGGCCAATCAAATCATTCAATGTCAGAGGCTTTACAAGTACGCGATTTGCTCCAGCCTGCAAACATTCATCTTTACATATGTCGCCATGATCAGCGGTCAACATCACAATAATCGATGGCGCTAATTCCCGATACCCTTCAACTTCTCTAATGACGCCAATGAGGTCTGAGCCCGATATAGTTGGCATTATCACATCAGAAATAACGACATTAAATTTATTTGTCTTAAAAAGCTCAATTGCTTGCATCGGATCTTGAACACAGGAAACTATGACTCCAACAGATAATAACTGTTTTTCGATAACAAATAAGTTTTCTTGACAATCATCAATAACTAACACACTAATATTACTATAATCAGCACTATCCGAAGCCTGCTCGTCAATAATATTCAAATAATTTTTAACATTAACGAAATCAGTTACTGATTGAATTCTGAGTGGTGGATATGAAATCACTTCGTAGTCAGAGTTAGACTTAGAAAGTGACACTCGCCTTAACTCTGCAACTCTTTCTTTTCTTGTAAAAAGACTAGTTACAAATTCATTCTTTGAGATAATATCATTTTGATTCAAGTCAATAAAAAGTATTGAGCTTTCAGTTTCAAATTCCAGTAATTCATTACTTGGTAAATATAGCAACTCGAAATCAAGCTCTTTGGAATATCTTGAAACTGATTCGTGAAAAATCGAACTGTTAGTATATGCTGTTACTGAAGCATCAATATCAGAACGATAGGAGCCGCTTACATCATGCGCCGTAAAGTGATTATCTAAAGCAAAATCAATAACAAAATAGAAAACGCTACCATCACCGATACGACTAATAACCTGAAGATCACTTCCCATTGAACAACATATACTTTTACTTATGTATAGTCCTAAGCCAACACCACCATACTGACGGTAAGAATTTGATGATGCCTGCTCATACTTACCGAACACTTTTGATTGTTCCTCTTCAGTTAAACCGATACCATTATCAATAACAGAAAACTTTAGTTTTACATTTTCGAATGACTGTTCCAGAACTTCTACTTCTAATAGAATCGACGAGTCAATTTTATTGGAAAACTTAATTGAATTGGAGATTAAATTATAGATAACTTGATTTAGTTTAACTTCATCACAAATAACCCTGCGATTAAAATTTAATGGCATAAAAAAGTCTAAATTAATGTCTTTTTTATCTGCTTGAAGGCGAAACGCATCAACAACAGATTCGCCTAACAACCTAACATCTACCGAGTCATTTTTAACATCTGCACTACTCTCATTTGTCTTTTTAAAATCCAACATACTATTAATGAGTAATAAAACTTGTTTTGAAGTACTGAATGCGACAGATAATAACTTCTTATCCTGTGCCCTTACATTACCTAAACTGAGCTCAATTAAGCCTAGCACTGCATTTAATGGTGTTCTAATCTCGTGACCTAGAGTGGCAATAAAATCACTTTGAAAGCTATTCAATTGTTCCAGCTCTGAACATTTCTCTATTAATACTTTTTCTTTCTCATATCGTTTAGATTCATCTATAATTAATCCAAACCGAGTTCTATCATCAAGGAAGAAATCTCTATACTCAAAATACAACCCTGATTTAGTTTTAAAAGATAGACATATTTTTTTATTAGTTGCACATTTATATCTAAACCACTTCATAATTCTATAATTATCTCTACCAACAACCTCATAGCTAACAATATCTTGAATTAAACTAAAAAATGACTTGCCAATATAATTATAAAAATGTAAATATGGGAAAAGGTATTTAACCCCGCCACCAATAAAATCAATATTACCAAGACTATTTACGACAAGAACACCATCTGAAGTAATTTCCTGATATCTAGAGTCATCACCCGCAGGATTCTCACACCTAAATTGGCTATACTCGAAATTTTTTGTTATTGACGCATCATGCTCTACAACACAGAGCACAATAAAATTTTTATTTGCCATCTTTAATAGGCTAAACTTTAAACAGTTACTTCCTATCATTAAGCATTCATTAGGCGTGATATTCTGTTTAATCTTTTCAAAATGCTGAATTATTTTTTTCTTGGCATTTTTTAAAAAATTATTATTTGAGAAAATTTGATTCTCGCCTAACCACTCCCCCTCAGGTGATAACATAAATGCACAAGAATCAAACAAGTCTAAATCAATACCATTCATCATCGCATATCCTTATTGCAAACTAGCATTCATTACTACTGAACTGAATTTTTATACTGATTAAACCAGCTATACACTTTATCACACGCTGAGATGAGCCTCTCAGGATCAATATTATAATTATCAATGAAATAATCGACAGTAACCCAATCACCTTCCATATACGCCAGAGTAAGTTGTAAACAATGAGCTAGGTATCCATGATTATTAAGTAAAGCACGCTTTATTTGCTGTTCAAGAGGAAGCGGCTCTATCGCTCTGTTCATCGGTTTATCTAAAATGGCATCTAAAGTAGATAATAATCCAGTCAAAAATGCTGACTCTTTCAACAAAGGAAATCCCATTAATGATATTAACTCTTCACATAACCGAGCCCTGATTATAGTATTATTAATTAACACAACTGGTTTATTGGGGTTAAGTTCAGCCAAAATAATGAGACTTACAAACTTACGAAGTTTATTTTCACCTAAAAAAACCATAGTCTGCTTAATAGAGGTAAATTCATTCACATGCTCAAACTGACTTGAATTGACATATCTTAGTAATTTATAAGTAAGATCTAAATCTTGAGAAAAATAATTTTCAAGTTTTTTATAACTAAAATCAGACTTAAAAACCTCATTATAAATAGACATAACAAAATGTTGTGTAGCACCTATTTCACTCCCCTCTATGAGTTCTGGCTTATAAAAATAATAACCTTGAAAATAATCAAAACCGAGTGACTTAGCTAGCCTATACTCTTCCAATGTTTCAACTTTCTCTGCAAGTAGTTTTAAATTATACTGTCTAAATTTAGGGATCAGATGAGAAACACTATCTAAAGGCGTTGAAATTATATCAATTTTTATAAGTTTAAAAAAAGGAAAAAAACGTTCCCACTCAGGAGAATAAACAAAGTCATCTAAAGCAAGATAATAACCCAAGTTAAATAACTCTTTAATTAAAATAAAGTTATCCTCGCTTGGGCTAACAGTTTCCAATACCTCAACAATAATATTTTTGTATGGGAACATGTATAATAAATGGTCTCGCAAGAAATGAGATGGAAAATTAATTAATGCAGGCTTCCCTTCGGTTAAATCCTCTAGATCCATACTTAAATAACTATTTACAAACACTTTAGCTGTAGCAACATTGTCTGTAACACCCTGTGGGAAATAGTTATCCCGGCTATTTCTAAAGAGCAACTCATAAGCAACAACGTTTTTATTTCTATTCAGTATAGGCTGTCTTGCCATATAAAAGCGCATAGTTCACCTCTTCCCTTTGGGTCACTTAACTTTATAATCATTAGTGAATCAGTCCTTTAATTTTTCATTCTAGACCTAGGTGCATCATCTTTCAACAGCACTTTCTCAAGCCTACACTATAAATTGATATAAGTAGCGATTAAATCCGGCTTAAATCTCAGATTTATACTTAATTTAGGTGAATATTTAAGAAATCATACTCAAGATATAAATACCTATTTTGAGGTATGACTATCTTGTTTATCCATGAAAATTAAGTATTAAATGAACCGCTATTCTAGTATCCAGCAACGAAATAAAATGATTAAAATGAACAGTTAAAACTGAAAAAAACTATTATTAATCCTTTTAGACATAATGGACTTATTGGCTTATTGGCTTATTGGCTTATTGCCAGTTAATGGCGTCATTACATAGCAGTGATACTAGATGAAGAACTTACCGCACTAGGGTTTGCTGGCGAGGATGTCACAACGATTTGACTGGATTTGATGCGAGGCTGAGCCCGTGTAGTGTCGTTATCCACATAAACGGGCAACATAAGCAGGTGATGAACACCATTTTGAGCTAGCTTAATAACAACACTAGTCGTGTCCCCAAGGTTTGGGTGGTAATGCTACTGGCTGGGTAAGATCAAAATCGACTTTAAAATTGCGTTGTTCTCGCGTGAGTTGGTAACTAAAAATCGTTGGCGTAATTTCCATGTGCCACACATTGGTAATCGACTGAGTGAGTCCATTCTTGACGAAGTTATCGATAGATTCCCTATCAATGGGAAATGACTGTTTCTGTACTGTCCCATCATTCATAGTGTCGCCGCCATACATGGTCACAGCATCTTCACTTCCATCCTGATGGCGATGGTCGTGCTTCAACTTAAGCCCTTGCTGCGTTTTAGTCAGCACCCAAGTACGCGAGTGGTCATCACCCACATGGAACGGGATCTTAAGCTCAGTGTCGCTACATTCACGCACGTGCATAATTAACGACTTGCCGCTAAAGGCCGAATCGGCACTGTCACCCGATACCACTTTTCCCGCAAAGGCTTGGCCACAATGGGCCGCAATTTGTGCGAAAAAAGTATTCTGCGTCTTGGTGGATAGCGACTCAACTTGAGCGGCGATGGATGGCAACGCGATAAAAGACAAACTGATGAGCCCGAGGCTCGGTATGGTAATGTTGGGATTCATTATGTTCTCCACTTTTTTAGATGAAAAACACCCTAACACTAGGAAATAAATTCAAACTGAATTTCACCTAGTGTTAGTGATGATAAGCCAAGTGATTACCAGCCGATATAAGTACGCGATCGATTACCCAGACGCTTTTTGATAAAGCGAGCCGTCATAATACTGCCTACCATCATGAAAATGAAAATCCCAGCGGAAAAGAGCACGCTAGTCACAGCAGAACCTGGTGGAAAGCGGAAACGCATTACGGTTGCAGCTGTGTTAAATAGCATATCGAAGAGTGGATGAATAAAGAAAATTGCAAAACTCATCTCAGCGACTTCGACTAACCAAGGCAAACGACTTCGTCCCGACAACCATTCACAGAAATTCAGTACTAATACACATAAACAAAGTTTCTGAATAAACTGCCAATCGATACCGTTGTAATCAAACGGTGCCTTATGATAGTTACCAATATGCTGCACTATGTAAGTTTGTTCGACTAAGCTCACCACTAAAAAAATCATCGCTAGTGCGGTGAAAATAGAGCCAAAGCGCGTCACAATATGTTCATCTTGCGAATATAAAATACCAATCAAGTAGAAAGGTACAAAATACACGACTGAGTGGATGAAATTGACGTTACCTATAGGTCTATGCAATAGAATCGCTACCACACAGCTCAGTACAAATAGTGTCCAACGCATCTGCTGCGAGCAACGGATAAACCATAAAAAAATCGGCGAGAATAAAAACACCGCCATGATGAAGGGAATGTACCAGTGCGGATACAGAATATAACCGTTACGCACAGTATAAAAAATACTCAGCAAGACATTATCGAGCGGCTGATGCTCCATAAATATCCAGCGCAAACACAAACAAAATAGACCAATCAATGACACAACTAAAAAAGGATAAAGTACGTTTTGTACTTTGTTCTTCATAAACTTGCTGTAGTCGAAATCCTTATAAAAAATGCGATGGAAAAAGTATCCCGAGATAAACACAAATAACGCCGTGCCACCACGCAATAGATTTTCCAGCAACAGCGGGAAACCTTCACCAGAGTTGTAAATACTGTGGCCAAGCACGATAAAGATAATCGCAATGCCACGCATGTAGGTAAATTCGAGCTGATTTTTTCTCATTATTAATTCATCGCACAGTAGAGGGTTCTTCCATCAACAACACTCGCAGAAACCCTAATAGTTCCATGGACTTCCGCTTCGTTGAATACCAGATACTGACCCTCACGCTGAAAGGGGAATGCTAAAGGTAACAGAGTTGCCGCCTCAATGCCCTCACAAAAATTTTGTACTGGAACATCGAGTAATGGACTGCCACTCACTGACAAGTTACTAAATTGCGCGCTCATCCCTAAATAAGCTTGAGTCATTTCCTCTTGATAGGGCACTACATAAAAGCCAGAACGTACGTCACCCACATCAATAAAACTGCTACTATCGCTCACGCTCGGCATAACCAATAACGGCACTTTTGGATCCTGCACATTCAACAACAATTGAGACAGTTTTGCTTGAGTGGCAGGGTAATACGCTAGCATCTCCTGCAGCTGTTTCTTTTGTTTAGTGTCTTTCTTGTCTAACGGGGATACTGGCTTTACGCGGTTCAGTAGTAAATCCACAGGCAACATACCCGACATGACCGACTCTTTCCATACATAAGGGTCTTGAGTGCTATCCAACAATATGCCCGCCAGAGCGCCAATATTTGCCGCCTCAGCCGTCCAACCAACCCACATCTTCTGCTGTTGATAATAGTCATACACATATTTTGTCAGTATTTGCTGATAACCAAGTAAAGTTTGATTTTGACTCAACACACGCGCACCAGCGGCCAATTCCACGTACTTAGCGCTGCCTTCAACAAGATCATTGATGTAACCGACTCGATCTTCATTCGGCGCAATTTGGCGCCATTGCTGCAACCAATAGGCTGCATAGCTAAGATGTAATGACTGTTGTTCAGGTTGTGCCAGCGCCGCCATTAAGGCATCAAATAACTGTAAACGATAATAGCGAGCATCGAAGTTGAGCGGAAAGACCTCACCCTCATAACGCTTACCGTCTTCTAATACTCGCCATTCGGATTGGGCATAAAAATGGAAGGCTTCATGCAAGCCATTGCTCGCCCAGATTAAAAAAGCTAAATCTGTTGGCTTAGTGTCGCGAGTAAATTGGATGTTCGGCACTTCGAGCTGGATCAATACGCCTGGCTGGCCATTATATTGTGGAAAGCCGAAACTCACCGATAGACCAGAGTGCAGATTGACCGACTCTAACACACTGTTATCTTGGATTATTTCGCCACCAGGCTGTCGAAGCCAGACATTACCACCATAACTAAAGAGGTGTACTTTATCTTCAAGACGAAAACCGGGCCACAAAGCTTCGCTCTGGCGACTATTCTGTGCCATAAAATCGAGGTAAAGACGGGCGAGTTGTTCCGGAGAGGCCTCATCGGCAAACGCGGGGGTAGCGGCAGAGACACCTAAAAGCCATAGGATCACTACCATAATATTTTTCATTTATCTGCCTAAACAAACACAAGGGGTTTACAAAACAGCGCTAGCATATAGCGCAATCAAGCAATAGTGAAACATTTGCAAAAAAATATTTTTACCCCAGAAAATCTTAGTCAAAACCAAATCAACGACTCCTAATGAAATCATATTTTTAGCACAATTTTGCATCACTCAGGCGATTGCGTTCGCTATAGGCTTAAGTCTTAGGTTCGCTCGGCTTATCTCCAAACCACAGTGCGAGTTTATCCGCCGCAAGGGATTTCACTTCATCATCGATATATAAGGTCACCATAGTCAGGGCAGCGGCAAGGGCACCTAAATCATCGGTAAAGCCAACTAAAGGAGTCAGATCGGGAATCGCATCTAAAGGCAAAATAAAATACGCTAACGCGCCGTAGATGACTGACTTAGCCCACTTAGGCGTATTGGGTTGTTGCGCTGCATAATAAAGCCATAGTGCCCGCTCGATGACCTCTCTACCTGCTTGACGGCTAAAGAGTTTGATCTTGTTCCAAAATCCGCTGTCAGTAAATTGATCATCCGCCATCATATTTCTCCAATACCCTAAAGTTGTTTGGGTATACACCCATGCCACTTCACAGTGTACGACGATAAGCCGCAGGGGTCAGGCCAAATTGTTGCTTAAAACGTAAGGAAAACTTTTCCGCAGATTGATAACCACAGGCCAAAGCCACTTGCAATACTGGCTCGCTCGAATTCTGCAACATGGCTAAACCATGGCAAAGCCGCACTTCTGCCAGTAACTGCCTAAAACTGGTGTCTTCTAAGGCCAATTTACGCCTAAGGCTTGCCGTGCTCATGTGTAACTTGTCGGCAATATCCTCCTGCTGCCATGACGCCGAAGGACTCACACTCATCAAGGCCAAGGCCGCTTGAGTCACGCTGCGTTGGGTGTGTCCATACAACCAGTTCACACTGCGTTTATCCGGCAAACTTAACAGTAACGCGGCCAAATAATGCAGTTGAACAGGATCGGCCAGAGACAAGGTCAAACTCTGTAATAACGCATTCCAAGCTAAGTCCACAGCGCGGGATACGTTTTGGACTGGCATAGGGTCACGCCAATCGGTTGCACTTGATAAAATACCTTGGGGTAAATCGTAGGGGAGTAATAACTGCACCGCCCGATAACGCCCAAGAAAAGGTCGATTAACAAAGCTAATATGCGAACCAGCAGGAATTAACAGTAACTGCCCTTGGCCTACTGAAACAGATTCATCTTGCCAGAGCAGAGACTTTTCACCATAGATAACCCGAATAATCGACGGCTGATGTACAGGGACTTGAGATAAAGATTGCGCCTGCTTCGAATCATATTCAAACATACGGATCATGACACCAGCCTAATTATCAATGGATTATCGATTATATACCGCAGTCAACTTGGCGCTGCCGAGCGCTTGTGCCCTGAGCATAAAGCCCAATAAGGCAGGGCTAGCATCCTTTGGCAATTCTAAAACACTGGGTAATGCCCACACAGTAAATTCATACCTGTGAACGCCATGACCTTGGGGCGGGCATGCGCCACCAAAATTTGTAGTGCCAAAATCGTTCTTCAAGGCAATAGCACCTTTGGGCAGTGCATCAACATGCGAGCCCGCACCTTGTGCGAGCGAAGTTTGCGCTAAGGGTAAGTTATATACGGCCCAGTGCCACCAACCGCTGCCCGTTGGTGCATCAGGATCATAAGCTGTCACTGCAAATGCTTTAGTTCCTGTGGGCACCTCAGTCCAAGTCAGTTGCGGCGAAATATTTTCCCCTTGGCAACCAAAGCCATTAAACACTAATTGCGATGTCAGTTTATTGCCCTCGCTCATATCTTTGCTCGTTAATGTCATAGCACTTGCCTGTCCAACGAATAACCCAAGCACTAAACTCGCCCCTAACCACCCTTTATTCATGTCTATCTCCTATTCATGTTCGACCTGACTCACTTTACGTCAATCAAAAAAATAACATCTGCCCTAAAACGACAACTTTCTGCCCCAAATGCTCAAATGTGAGAAAAAAGTTATCATTTTTGCATTTTTCAAGTAGGAAGATGATTTTGTAACGAAAATATCTGCATAATAATTCAAATATGGAATGCGGTATAAATCGGAATGATGATTACAGCAGCCTTTAAATTAAGATTAGATATTTGAAATAAGATATTTTATGCAAATAATATTATTTAAATAATGCTGACAATATTTACTTTCATAATTTAGATAAAGATACTTAAGCATGATTGACTCCATTTAATATTGATAAATTAAGTTAAATTGACGTGCCAATTATTTAAAAATAAGACATAGGTCATGATTTTATTTATAACTCGCATATAAACTTCATTACGTAATAAAAACCTAACCATTTTCTCTAAGTCATAATGGAGTCGTATATGAAGAGGAAATCTAAAATTATGGCGCATATCAGGCGCACACGGCATATCATGATGCCTAGTCAACGTGACTATTTCGATCACTCCTTTATCTTCCTCCGCTAACCTTAGCGTAGGTAGTAGGCCAATTAACAGGTCTAAAGTGCTATTGCTCTAATAGGCGCAAACACTTATCGTACTGTTTTTATTTGGTTTATTATCTAACACCTTAATCAAAGCATTCTTTTATCAGTGCAGTTTTACTGCGGCTAAGCTATTCATACGCTCAATAAATATATTTCTACTTATATTTATTTCGTAACTTTGGCATAACCACATTTAATCTGCGCACGGAATAGCTATATCTAATTTTCATACCATTAATGTTTTAATTAGGTATAGGCACACTTGTATCTATTTTTTATAAAGTAAAAGGGAAATTAACTATGAAATCATTAAAAGTAGCCGCTAGCTTATCTGTTAGATCTTGTTTCGATATCGACAGAGAAGTTGTCAATGTATTAACCACAGATTTTTGCGATGTGGGCGCGGCTGTCGTCTCTGTTGATGATGTTAGAAATGGTATTGTTGAAAAGATTAAAAACACCGGATTGAAACTGCCCATTTTCGTTTCAGTTTGCTGTGAAGAAACCTTCCCTGATGATGTTTGCTCATCGATTACAGGGGTATTTGAACTCTGCGGTGATAACACTGACTTCTACGGAAAACAGGTTGAGACTGCAATAAGTAAATATGAACAAGCGCTATTGCCACCTTTCTTCGGTACGTTAAAAAAATACGTCGAAATGGGTAACTCTACCTTTGCTTGTCCTGGTCACCAAGGCGGACAATTCTTCCGTAAACACCCTGTGGGTCGCCAATTCTTCGACTTTTTTGGCGAAACAATTTTCCGCGCGGATATGTGTAATGCCGACGTGAAACTGGGTGATTTACTGATCCATGAAGGCGCTCCACTGGAAGCACAGAAATACGCTGCCAAAGTTTTTAATGCCGATAAAACCTATTTCGTACTTAACGGCACTTCGTCATCAAATAAAGTCGCAACTAATGCGCTGTTAGCGAAAGGCGACCTCGTGTTATTCGACCGCAATAACCACAAATCAAACCACCATGGCGCATTAATTCAAGCAGGTGCTACACCTGTTTATTTAGAAACGGCACGTAATCCCTTCGGATTTATTGGTGGCATTGATGCCCACTGTTTCCAAGAGTCCTATTTAAGAGAGCAAATTCGTGAAGTCGCGCCAGAAAGAGCCGATGAAAAACGCCCATTCCGCTTGGCGATAATCCAACTCGGCACCTATGACGGCACCATCTACAACGCTCGACAAGTGATTGATAAAATTGGCCATCTTTGTGACTACGTCTTATTCGACTCGGCTTGGGTGGGTTATGAACAGTTCATCCCTATGATGAATGACTGCTCACCACTCTTGCTCGAACTGACTGCTGAAGATCCAGGCATTATCGTGACTCAGTCGGTGCATAAACAGCAGGCAGGTTTCTCACAAACCTCGCAAATCCATAAAAAAGATAAACATATCAAAGGCCAAGATAGATATTGCAACCATAAACGCTTCAACAACGCCTTTATGATGCATGCCTCTACCAGTCCCTTCTATCCTTTATTTGCGGCGCTAGATGTAAACGCGAAAATGCATGAAGGCGCAAGCGGTCGTTATCTGTGGCGCGAAGCGGTAAAAGCGGGTATCGAAGCACGTAAGCTATTGCTCAAAAAGTGTAAATATATCAAACCATTCGTGCCAACAATGATCGACGGCCGCCTATGGCAAGACTATGAAACCGAACAAATGGCCGATGACTTACGTTTCTTCGAATTCGAACCTGGTCAGAAATGGCACTCCTTCGAAGGTTATGAAAAAGGCCAATACTTTGTTGACCCTTGTAAGTTCTTATTAACAACACCGGGCATAGATGCTGAAACAGGCAAATATACCGAATTTGGTATTCCAGCGACTATTCTGGCTAACTTCTTACGGGAAAATAATATTATTCCAGAGAAGTGCGACTTGAATTCGATTTTATTCCTAATGACACCTGCGGAAGATATGGCCAAGATGCAACATCTGGTATCACAAATATCTCGTTTCGAGAAATTAGTCGATGAAGATGCGCCATTATCTGAAGTATTACCTAACGTTTATAACGCCAATAAAGCCCGTTATAAAGACTATTCTATCCGTCAACTCTGCCAAGAAATGCACAATCTTTATGTCAGCCATGACGTAAAACAACTGCAGAAAGAAATGTTCCGTAAAGCGCATTTCCCTACAAAAGTGATGGACCCGCAGGAAGCAAACCTAGAGTTTATTCGTGGCAAAGTAGAATTAGTCCCACTCTCGCAAATTGAAGGAAGAATTGCAGCAGAAGGCGCACTCCCTTACCCACCAGGCGTGTTATGTATGGTGCCAGGTGAAATATGGGGCGGTTCTGTTCAGCGTTATTTCCTTGCCCTTGAAGAAGGCATCAACCTATTACCTGGATTCTCACCAGAACTGCAAGGTGTTTATCTCGAAAATACCGCAGACGGCAAAATTCAAGCAATGGGCTATGTACTAAATAAATAATGAAGACTGACTGCAGAGTTTATTAACCCCACTCTGCAGTCAAATTCATGCCTCCTATAATAAGTCACCTAAATTAGGTTATTAGTATGAGTAAATCAGAAAATAAAATTGGCGTCGTCCAATTAACTATTATCACCATAGTCAACATGATGGGTTCGGGCATTATTATGCTGCCAACCCAATTAGCTCAAGTCGGTACTATCTCCATTTTATCTTGGTTAGTAACAGCAGCAGGGTCAACGGCCCTCGCCTTCGCCTTTGCTAAGTGCGGTATGTTCAGTAAAAAATCCGGTGGTATGGGCGGTTATGCCGAGTATGCCTTCGGCCGTTCTGGCAACTTTATGGCCAACTACACCTATGCCGTCTCGCTGTTAATCGCCAACGTCGCGATTGCCATCTCTGCCGTGGGTTACGCTGCCGTGTTGCTGGAAGTTAACTTAAGCCCGATGGCAATTTGTCTTGCGACCATTGGCGTACTTTGGTTGGCAACCATTGCTAACTTCGGTGGTGCCCGCATCACGGGTCGCGTCAGTAGCGTGACTGTGTGGGGGATTATTCTGCCTGTGATTGGCGTATCTTTAATTGGTTGGTTCTGGTTTGACATCGACCTCTATAAAGGTGCATGGAACCCGCATGATATGCCATTCTTCAAAGCGTTAGGCGGTTCTATCGCTATGACTTTGTGGGCGTTCCTCGGTTTAGAATCGGCCTGTGCAAACTCAGAAGCCGTCGATAACCCAGAAAAAAACGTACCTATCGCCGTGATGGGCGGTACCTTAGGTGCAGCAGTGATTTATATCGTTTCCACTAACGTCATTGCCGGTATTGTGCCAAATGCCGAGCTTGCCATGTCGAATGCGCCATTCGGCTTAGCCTTCGCACAAATGTTTAATCCAGTAGTCGGTAAAATCGTGATGGCCTGCGCCATTATCTCCTGTACTGGATCACTCTTAGGTTGGCAGTTCACTATTGCCCAAGTGTTTAAAGCCTCTGCTGATGAAGGATTTTTTCCTAAAATATTCTCTAAAGTCAGTAAAGCCGATGCGCCAATTTGGGGCATGACTATTATCGTCTCGATCCAAACAGCATTATCGCTGATGACCATTAGCCCATCACTGAGTAAGCAGTTCGAAGCACTCGTTAACCTCGCCGTCGTCACCAACATTGTGCCTTATATCTTATCTATGGCCGCGCTTGGCATAATGCAAAGACAGCAAAAAGTGCCTATCAATAAAGCCCGCGTTGCCAACGTGATCGCCGTAATCGGTGCGCTGTATAGCTTCTACGCTCTGTACAGCTCTGGCGAAACCGCAGTGATGCTTGGCGCCATAGCCACCTTCTTCGGTTGGACTATTTTCGGCGTAATCTCAAACCAAGCGCCTGTTGCCGACACACGTCCAGCCTAAATACGGCTAACGCATGATCGGAAACAATTAATACCAACATCCACATCAAGACTAACGATAACTCAGGGATCATAGGCCAAGCCTATGATCCCCTGGAGAATACTTGCTCATTATCGGGGGATTTATGAATAAGACTTGTCTCGCTTTAGTGTTACCTATGCTATTAACGGCCACCAGCAGTCAGGCGGTAGAGCTCTATAAAGATCAAAAAAACACATTAGATTTAACGGGTTGGTTAGGGTTTGCAGCATTAAATGACAGCCACGATACTTCAGTTATCGACGACTCATCACGACTAAGATTCAGCTTCGAGCGCAGCGAGAAAAATGGCTGGACCGCTTTCGCTACCACAGAATGGGGGATCAACATGGTCTCCAGCGACGATGGGCTAGTGATGCAAGGGGGCAAACTCGCCGCCGAAAAAACCGATGATTTTCTCTATAACCGCTTAGGTTATGTTGGCATGTCCCATGATACATGGGGCAACCTGAGTTTCGGTAAACAATGGGGCGCCTATTACGATGTCGCAGGCACTACAGATTTACCGAACGTATTTGCAGGTTACAGCGTTGGCGCTTACACCTTCGGTGATGGCAGCCTCACAGGTACAGGCCGTGCCGATTCCGCCTTCATTTACCGTAATAATTTAGGCCCAGTACAAATCGCCCTGCAATATGCCGCCAAAACCAATGGTGATGTCAGCCTAAAAAACGATGACGGTAGCGAGATGACCAACTCAGAACTGAGTTTTGACAGCAGCTACGGCGCCAGTATCACTTATGCGGTAACCGATAAATTTAAGCTACTCGCAGGTTTTAACCGCGGCGATTTTGAAGGCCACCTAGGCAATACTCAAGTCGATGAAACCAATGAAATTATGGGCATTGGTGCCATGTATGGTGACTACTATCACTATGCCGAAGGACGGGAGGCCAACGGTCTCTATGTGGGCTTTAACGCTCACAAAAGTAAAAATAATGAACTGGTCAACGGCGATCTCTACGACGCCACTGGTGCCGAGTTGATGACGGCCTATCAATTCGACAACGGTTTTGTGCCCATGGTTGTACTCAGTTATTTAGATTTAGACACAGATGCAGCTACGCCTATTCAAGGTCAATGGACTCGCCAATTTGCCATGCTGGGGTTGCATTATCGCTACAGTAACGACACTGTGATGTTTGCCGAGATGAAGCTAGATTTCAGTGATATGGACGATCCTGCACTCGAAGCACAGGAAGACAACAGCTTCGCAGTCGGGATTAATTACTTCTTTTAAGGCTCAAGGGGATATTAACCAAGGTTGCTAAAGCGCTCATTCAACTTTGGCATTCCTTAGTCGCATGAAGCAGGACGATTTTGAGTAACAATCTTTAGTGACAGTTCTAATCACATGTTGAGTTAAATCATGTTTAGCAGGATAGGCAGCTCGCGTCATCGCTCATATGCGTGAGCTTATTTGAGGCTGAGGTGCGGCGCACGTTCCGTCTACAAACGCTCGCCGTAACACTCATTAGATGGTACCGCAGGCTTACCATTATCTCTACGCCACTCCAAGTTAGTTTCTGGAGTGGCTTTTTTTCTAAAAAATTGAGCGGTTTAAGCCGATGTGCATTACGACTTTGCGCTTGACTTCAATGGCCAACGTTTACCATACCCTTCGCCATTTATCGCATTAATACAGCGTTGTACGACTTCTTCGAAAGTGCCATCTATGCTCACTTGGATAACGTCAGCTTCATCAGTCGCGGGCATTTCCAGCGTGTCGAACTGACTCTTGAGCAGCTCAATCGGCATGAAATGGGCTTTTCTGGCAAACATGCGTTCTTTGACTAATTCAAAATCTCCGTATAGATGAATGAACACCAGCTTGCTGTTGTTCTGACGGATTAAGTCACGATACTGACGACGCAGTGCAGAGCAGACAATAACCCCCTGCTCACCCTTTTGCTCAATGCTATACACAGCATCGTTGATGCGCTCAAGCCAAGGAGCGCGATCGCTGTCGTTAAGCGGTGAGCCAGATTTCATCTTGATAATATTGGCTCTAGGATGCAGGTCATCACCATCGATAAATTTCGTCTCTAACGCCTTTGCGACCGCGGCACCAATCGAAGATTTGCCACAACTAGAGACGCCCATGAACACATAGCTATTGCCTTTTTTTCTCTCAGTCACTTTGTTAACCTCATGCCAATTCTCGAATTTAGTCACTTCCCACTCTACCATATTACGGGTAACATGTTACCGGTAACCTACAAAAATGTGGACAACTTAACTAACAAGGAAAAGTCCTCTTATGTCTGATATGTCATTGATTCTGACAGCACTGGGTTCAATTGCCCTGCTACTGTTCTTAGTGATGAAAGTGAGATTACATGCAGTAGTATCACTGATACTGGTGTCGATCATTGCCGGCCTTTTCTCTGGCATGAACCCAGCCGATATCACCAATACGATTCAACAAGGTATGGGGGGAACACTGGGCTTTGTTGCGGTTGTGGTCGCTTTGGGAGCCATGTTTGGCCGGGTAATGGAAGAGACTGGCGCGCTAGATCAGATAGCCCATACACTGCTGAATAAATTTGGTAACGACAAAGCTCACTGGGCCATGACCTTTACAGGCTTTATCTGTGCGCTCCCCCTCTTCTTCGATGTTGCTGTGGTACTGCTGATTGGCATCGCCTTTGCCGTGGTTCGTAAAGGGGGCGGCAGCGTCGTTAAAATTGGTATTTCACTGCTCGCGGGTATTGCCACCTGTCAGGCATTTCTCATCCCTGCACCAGGGCCTATTTTGGTCGCTTCCCAGCTCAATGCCGACTTTGGCTACATGATCGTCTTCGGTTTATTGGCATCGATTCCGGCGATGATTCTAGGCGGCCCGCTCTTTGCCAGTCTCATCTCCCAAAAAGTCCATGTTGAGCTGCCTGCCCACGAGCAGCAGGAAAAAGGTGAACGAGAAGGCGGACCGATCCCCTCATTCGCACTATCAATCAGTATTGTGGTGTTCCCACTGCTGCTTATCGGTTTAAAGACAGTGGTGTCACGCTTTATTGATGAAAAATCCGATCTGCATAATTGGCTCGCCTTGATAGGTCATCCCTTCACCGCCATTTTGCTAGCCTGTTTAATCGCATTCTATGTACTGGGCGTGAGACGCAATATTCCCAATGAGCGCATCATGGAAATCTGTAGCAGTGCGTTACAACCTGCTGGGATCATTATTCTCGTCACCGGTGCTGGTGGCGTGTTCAAGCAAGTGCTGATTGACTCGGGTGTCGGCGATGCATTAGGCAATATGTTGGCAGGTTCGGGATTACCGATTGTAATACTGGCATTTATTTTGTCGGCGTCGGTGCGCGTGATCCAGGGGTCGGCAACCGTGGCCATGTTAACGGCTTGCGGCCTTATCATCCCAATACTTGAACCACTAAACTTAGATGGTGCTCAATTGGCGGCAATTACGATTGCCATTGGCGGTGGTTCGATTGTGCTCTCGCATGTCAATGATTCAGGCTTCTGGCTCGCTAACCGTTTTCTTGGATTGTCAGAAAAACAAACACTGCAAACTTGGACTGTAATGGAGACCATTATTGGTACGACGGGCGGCATAGTCGCAGTCATCATCTCTGCGTTTCTCTAACGATAACCTGTGATGACAAACATAAGTCGTTAAGCGAAAGAACGAGGGGAAGTCTACAGTGTTTCCCCTAAATCAATACGATAGCCCAGGTCGATAACCGATTCTGCTATCTCTTTGCCATTTAGCCTGTCTAATAGCTCAATGGCAGCAATTCGACCAATCTCTTTTCTCGGCGTAATAATGCTCGCCAATTTTGGCGTCATAGATTGGCCAATATCATGGCCATGAAACCCTGCAACGCCAATTTGTTCAGGGATCTTGATGCCTTGTCTTTGACACTCAAATATCACCCCCGCAGCCAAATCATCGTTGGTGCAAAAAAAGCTATCCACATAGGGATATTTCGCTAATGTTTGTTGCAATAACGACGCCCCCAAGGAAAACGACGAGGCCTCATTTGTGGTCATCGCCAAAGGTGTAAGCCGAGCTTGCTGCATCGCTAACTCGTAGCCTCGCATCTTAAGCTGAGTGCGAATATCCATGCGCGCGCCTAGGTAGGCTATGTGGCGATAGCCTTGTGCAATCATGGCCTTAACCATTTCGCATGCGGCCGCTGTGTTATCGAAACCCACACACTGTTGAATCGAAGGCGACACGCTATCCATCATTTCGATGACCGGAATGCCCGCCGTTTCAATCATTCGCACGGTACGCGGCGTGTGGTAACTTTCGGACAAGAGTAAGCCATCGATATTGTAAGAGAGCAGTGATGCCACCCGCTCTTCTTCTAATTCGGCCTGATACCCGTAGTGAGCCAGCATGGTTTGATAACCGCGTTTACCGGTCACATTCTCGATACCGCGCAGCACTTCAGCAAATACTTGGTTGGTTAACGAAGGCACTAACACGCCAATGGCGCGGCTGGTCGCTTGCGCTAAAATTTCCGGCGCGCGATTAGGAATATAACCTAAGGTTTCTAGTGCGACAGCAATCTTCTCTTGAGTGCTTTGCGCCACCCTTGTTGGATTTTTTAAATAGCGACTCACCGTCATTTTGGTGACCCCAACTTGATCGGCAACGTCTTGAAGACTGGGTCTACGCTTTTTATTCATAATATCTAATGTTAGTTAACGAACCGCGGATATGGGTGAGATGTATAGCTAAAATATCGAATATAAACAAATAGTAGACATAAACATCAGACAGGGATCTTATAATAGTTCGCCCAGCGATACCAGTTGAGGACTATTTTAGCGGAATGACCATGCTAGCTAGGCCACTCCAAACTCATATCTGGAGCGGCCTTTGAACATTATTTGTGATGGTGAAAAGTGTTACTTAGCCTGTTGGCGCCCCTGAGAGGGCTTTCCTGCAGGTTTACCACCCGTTTTTGATGGGCTTCCGCCTTTAGCACTGCTTTTCGCTTGAGCGCCGCCGGCCTTAAAACCAGACTGGCCGAAGGGCGCTTTCGCTCCCGGACGGCTCGAATGGACTCCACTGAGTTTAGCTCCCGCGGGTTTAGCGCCTTTAGCAGCGGGTTTTGACTCAGCACCAGCCTGAGCTTGCGCGCCGCCTTTAGCTGCACTTTTAGATTTACCGTCGCCCTTACGGTCATCAAACTGATTGCCCGAGAAGCGAGTAAAGGCTTTTTGGCCTTGGTTGGCATCTTTCATCCACTTAGGTCCGCGCTCATTTCGACCTTCTGGCGGCACTAACTGATGCGGACTATTACCGATCAAGTCTTCACGCCCCATGGCGATTAAGCCTTCACGGATCAATGGCCAACCCGCAGGATCGTGATAACGGAGCAATGCTTTGTGCAAGCGACGTTGGCGCCCTTTCTTCGGCACCGATACCACTTCGCTGGTGTGCTTGACGTTTTTCAGCGAGTTTAACTCGGTATGATAAATCGTGGTCGCATTCGCCATCGGTGACGGATAAAAGTTCTGTACTTGGTCGAGCTTGAACTTACGCTCCTTCAACCACAACGCTAAGTTCACCATGTCTTCGTCGGTCGTGCCTGGATGCGCCGAAATAAAGTAAGGGATCAGGAACTGCTCTTTGCCCGCTTCCTTAGAAAACTTGTCGAACAATTCTTTAAACTTATCGTAGGCGCCCATGCCGGGCTTCATCATCTTACTGAGCGGACCTTCTTCGGTATGCTCAGGGGCGATTTTTAAGTAGCCGCCCACATGGTGCTGCACTAACTCTTTAACGTAGGCCGGATCTTCGATCGCCAAGTCGTAACGCACGCCAGAGGCAATCAATACTTTCTTGATGCCAGGTACGGCACGTGCCGCACGGTACAGGTCGATAGTGTGTTTATGATCTGTGCCTAAGTGGCCGCAAATCGATGGAAACACACAAGAAAGACGACGACAGGTTTTTTCAGCCTTTTCGCTGGTACAACCTAAACGATACATGTTGGCGGTTGGGCCGCCTAAATCGGAAATCACCCCAGTAAAGCCTGGCACTTTTTCCTGAATATCTTTGATTTCTTTAACGATTGACTCTTGTGAGCGACTCTGAATGATTCGGCCTTCATGCTCGGTAATCGAGCAGAAAGAACAGCCACCAAAGCAACCACGCATGATGTTGATAGACGTCTTGATCATGTCATAGGCAGGGATTTTTTCCTTGCCATAGATAGGATGAGGAATGCGCTGGTAAGGTAAATCGAATACGGCATCCATCTCATCGGTATTGAGCGGCCATGCGGGCGGATTCACCCAAACGGCGCGGTCGCCATGGGGTTGAAATAACGCACGAGCACAACCTGGGTTTTGCTCTTGGTGCAAAATCCGTGAAGCATGGGCATATAAATATTTGTCTTCAGAGACTTTTTCAAACGCTGGCAGCAGCACATAGGTTTTATCCCATGGCTTAGGTTTAGGCGGCTGAACGCTAATTGGCTTAGGGGCTTCGTTATCGAATATCTTCACATCCGACGGGCCGGACAAGTTAGCACAACCCACATCATCGGCGCCGTAAGGATTCGGCAGCGGCTCTATCTTGTGCAGTTGGTCAATCTTGCGCGAGTCCATACCGCGCCATTCGGGCAGTGGCTCTTTACGGATAACGGCTGTGCCACGCACATCATGCAACGAGCTTATCGGTTCACCGGCAGCTAAGCGGCGTGCCACTTCGACTAAAGGACGCTCGGCGTTGCCGTACATCAGAATGTCGGCCTTGGCATCGAAAATCACACTGCGACGCACTTTATCCGACCAATAATCGTAATGGGCGATACGGCGTAAACTGGCTTCGATACCACCAATAATCACAGGCACATCTTTAAAGGCTTCTTTACAACGCTGGGTGTACACAGTCACGGCGCGATCTGGGCGCTTACCGCCAATATCACCGGCGGTATAAGCATCGTCAGAACGTAAACGACGGTCGGCGGTGTAACGGTTGATCATAGAATCCATGTTACCGGCGGTAACGCCAAAAAACAGATTCGGGCGGCCCAATTGCATAAAGGCTTCTTTGCTCGACCAATCTGGCTGGGAAATAATCCCAACTCGGTAACCCTGAGCCTCTAACATACGGCCGATCACCGCCATGCCAAAGCTTGGGTGATCCACATAAGCGTCGCCTGTGACTATGATGATGTCACAGCTATCCCAACCAAGCTTATCCATCTCCTTGCGAGACATAGGTAAGAAAGGCGCAGTGCTGTCGCCCGTGGCCCAATACTTGGGATGACTAAAGAGTGTGGATTCAACTTGCATGGATTGTGACCCGAAAACGTAATGTCGAATAAAGGCGCCACGAAAATAAGTTACGCCAATTTAGGGACGCGGAGTATAGCAGGGAATGGAGGATAGATGCGATTAAAAAAACACCACTTGAGGCATTTTCAGGGGGATTTGAGCCAGAAGCGTAATACCCCTAAATCCGCTATGGATATGGCTTAGGGCGGACTTGGCCGCCCAAACCTGCGAGCCTAGAGACCCTTTCCTAAACCTTGAGCAAAATGCAGCAAATTCACCAGCGCCAAACTGATAATCACTATCCAAGTGAGCAATACGCCCCAAAAACGGCCAAAATGGTAACCACCTTGGCCTTGAGTTAAGCCAATAGCATGGAGTAAGCGCGCCACTATCCACACAGTCCCAAAACAGTGTAAATAAAATGCAGGCAAGCCACCCGCTTCGGCCACCAGCATTAAAATCAATACGATAGGCGCATTTTCGATCAGGTTAACATGCACTCGATTAGCCAAAGCTAAGGTGCTGTTACCACCATCCCCTAGGCCGATTTTCTGACCTCGCCTTAATTTCACTACTCGATAAGCCAAAGCGACAATTAATAGCCCTGTGAGGCTAGCGTAAAGACCCGTTACCATCAAAGACATGCATATTTCCCCTTATCAAAAAGCTGACTATAGCCCGAGCTGCAAAAAATCAGCAATTTATTTGTATTAAGGTTAAAAGCCATTAACCTTTTATAGACAAGATAGGTTAAGATGCGCGCGTCATTCCCTACAACTTTTTATACAGTGAATACCCCGATTGGATAACGACGAGTTTATCGAAAAACGTAGATTTATCATAAAGCTAGGCAAAGCCTTGCATAAGTTTGGCACACCCGCTTATCGTCTAGAAACCCACTTACAAACCGTTGCTCGCACCTTAGGTATCGAAGGCTATTTCCTTATTTCTCCGACGTCGATGACCTTCGTTTTGCAACATGATACCGATCAAGAATATAACCATGCCGCTCGCGTTAAGCCTGGTGAACTCGATTTAGGTTCACTCGCCCGCACCGATGAATTGGTCGATGAGTTAACCTCAGGTAAACGCACTTTGGCCGAGGCCTTAGACCGCTTAGAAGAAATCGCCAATAAACCCAACCCCTATGGCCCTGTATTAACTTGCTTTTCTTTTGGAACTTCTGCCGCCGCTTTCGCTATGCTGATGGGCACGGGTTGGAACGATGTATTTTGGTCAGGATTATTAGGCTTATTCGTCTATGGCTTGGTATACCGTGCCGAACGCTCGGCCCGCATGGCCGAAGTGCTCGAACCCTTCGCCACTATCCTTTGCGCAATCGCAGCCTGTGGCATAGCGCGTATTGATCCTAATATTAATATCCCAGTAGTGATCCTCTCCTCCATTATTATTTTTATTCCCGGCTTAGCCTTAACCTTAGGTTTAGCTGAACTCGCCGCACGGGATTTAATTTCTGGCACGGCGCGCATCATGGATGCGAGCATGCAATTATTTAAGCTGTACTTTGGCGCAGTGCTCGGCATGGCAATCGGTAAAGCTATGTTCGGCGAAGCGATTCACATAGAACCTGAGGGTTTACCTCGCTGGGCGATATGGTCGGCGGTTCCGATTCTATCTATGGCGCTGGTTTTTATCTTCAAAGCACGGATGCAAGATTCGCCTTGGGGCGTATTGGCTGGGATAGTGGCGTTTTTCTCAGCCATGCTCGGCGGACATTATTTTGGTGATTCGGTGGGGATCTTCTTTGGTGCCTTGGCAGTAGGAATTTATTCTAATCTCTTCGCCCGCTGGATGAAGGCGCCTGCCTCCATCGCCCTGTTGCAGGGAATAGTGATCTTAGTCCCCGGCAGTAAAACCTATATCGGACTCAATGCACTGATCTCAGGTGAGACCATGCTCAATCAGTCGCACATAGGCTCGCAAATCTTTTTGATTTTTATGTCGCTAATTGCGGGGCTCATCTTTGCTAACGTCGCTGTCCCACCTAGGCGTACACTGTAACAATCGCTAATCCGGCTGGAGCCCGCGCCCAGCCGCTACCTCAAGATAATCTTAAGCTAACCTTAAGTAAAATAAGAAACTTATTAAAATGTTTCCTTGACTAACACTCGTTTTCCATGTGTTATTAAATTGTGAATTGCAACGTGAAATTGTTTTCGCTGCAGTCGTCGATTTCATGGGAGTGGCCTTTTATGCAGAAATTTTTTCAGTATGCATGCATCCTATCTTGTTGTGTTGGCAACCTAATCAGAGTTGCCCAAGCAGAAGAGGCTAAGCTCGCTGATCCCGCAAACCAAGATCAAACAAAACAAAAAGTCAGCAAGATTGTGGTGGTCAACAACCCCATTTTTGATGAGTCAGATCCCGATGCTTTTTTCATTCACCGCTGGGCTAACGCCCTGCATATCAATACCAAAGAATATGTGGTTCTCGATAATCTAACCTTCAGCGAAAATGATACTGTCACCCAGAAAGATCTCGACGAGTCCCAACGCCTGTTACGCGCAGTACCTTACATTCGCGACGCCAAAATTTATGTCGCAGAAAAAGATCCCCAAGCCGATGTCGATCCATCCGTTGAGTCCGTGGTGGTGGAGACCTGGGATAATTGGTCATTATTACCGACAGCGAGTTTGAGTAGTTCAGGTGGCGACACCCGTTACTCCTTCGGGCTCAAAGAAGACAACTTGCTTGGAACTGGGATCCGCACTCGACTTAAATATCAATCCAATGAATCTCGGAATGGCTATAAATTTGCTTTCGAAGCTCCGCTCAGCATTATTGAGCACGGCACAGTTGCCGCTGAGTTCTACGACAATAGCGACGGCCAAGCTAAACACGTTTATGTAAGTAAGCCCTTCTATTCCCTCAATACGAGTACCATGTATTCGGCGGAGTTTTTAGACGATAACCGTACAGATACCCTCAGACAAAATGGGCAAGAGGTGAATGAGTTCACACACACAGTCGACTATCTCAATCTGCAATATGGCTGGTTAATTAATAAAAACAGTCAGCACCTTTCTCGCTTTATTACTGGTGTCACCCAAGACAAGCACGAGTTTGCCCATTCTGAGCACTATCCTACGTCCATGCTCCCTCAAGACAGGGACTTTATGTACCCTTGGGTCGCCTACGAGTTTATCGAAGATGATTTCCACGTACTGAATAATGTTCACCTGATCACCAACAATGAAGACTTTAACTTAGGTTGGCATCACTATGTACAATTCGGCATAGAAACCAATGATATAGGTGATAATAATCCCTTAGGCTACCACGTTAACTGGCAAAGCACTGGCGGGTATAAGTTTAACGATCAACTGTGGCTGTTAGAAATGGGTGGAACAAGCACTATCGGTACCACCCAAAAAGATACTTATAAGGTCGATGTTCAAGCCGAATACTTCTATCAAATCCATCCTAAGTGGACGGCTTATGGCAAAGCTTGGGCTAGCCTTTCACAGAACACTTATCTGGATCTAACAAAAGGATTAGGGGATGAAACTGGCGTGCGCGGTTATCCAAACGAATACCAACAAGGGGATAATCAGTGGTTACTGACCGCCGAGATACGCAACTACCCCAATATCAACTTATACCAACTGGCTGAATTAGGCTGGGCAGTCTTTGCCGATCTGGGTCAAGCCTCCGGCGGCCAACTCGCCGAGAATAACGAAGTCAGCGGTCCACTGGGTAGCATAGGCATAGGCGCGCGAATTTATTCCTCTCGATCCAGCTATGGCAACGTAGCCCATATCGATTTTTCACTCCCTTATACGGGCGGCGAGTCAGTAAACAGCTGGGAATGGCGATTCCTAGTGAAAAGCAGTTTTTAAACCTAAGGTACATAATAATCGTATGAACTATGTACTTTTTAAGACAATCTTTGGCGCCTTGTAGCCTAAAATAATCCTGACGCTATCTGCCTGACCTCCTGTTCAACCCTCTGTACCAAAAGAGCATCAGCCAATATAGGTGAGCCACAATTAAAGGGCGGTTTAGGATCATATTCAAACAATAACTGCAGTGTTTTAGCCTGTTGTTCACCCTCTATATTGGCAATGAGTGCCAAAGCAAAATCGAGCCCTGCAGTAATACCGCCGCCACTGATCCGATTACGGTCAATCACAATACGTTTATTTTCAAAAGTAATTTGAGGATATTGTGCCAACACTGAAGCATAAGCCCAGTGAGTGGTCGTACGATAACCATTAAGTAAACCTGTTGCCGCAAGAATCAAGGCACCAGTGCATACAGATGTAATGTATTGTGCTTGCTCCCCCTTGCGTTTTAAGAAAGAAATGACTTGCTCATCCTGTATTTGCGCCAAAGGATTTGCGCTCCCAGGCACTAACAGGATATCTATCGGCGGACAATTATCGAAATCGTAATTAGGTTGTAAGTTAACGCCCGCATCACAGGGTAATAGCATGCTGGTTTTCGCAAAAGTGAAGGTTTCAAAAGATGGCACAAAGGCTAAAAACTGTAGTGGCCCATAGGCATCGAGCATCGTCATGCCGGGATAAAGAAAAATACCTACTCTTAATTTGTGTTTGATTGGATTATTTGTTGTATCACTTTGGGCCGTTTCAATATTTTCACTCATCACAGATTCTCCATCGGTAGTGACAATTTCATATTTCAGGTAACACTGTCGTTGCAGTTAACCCAATGATCATCACTATAAAGCCCATTATTCCTAACCATCAGGCACAAACTCGCCCGAATGTTTCAAATGGTACACCTGAGCCTATCTGTTCCACTTAAGCAAAAATCACAACACAAGAGCCATTGAGGCTAATGTATAATCAAACGCCTGAATTGAATTTGGAGCAAAATCCAGTATGCACACCAAGCCCCACATGCGCATAAAACAAAGCCCGCGAGCGATGCTCAAGGTTCTCCACGTTTTCAAGGAAATGCTTAAACAACAAGATTATCGTGATATTGCAGTGGCAGATATTGCGCACAAAGCCGATGTCGGGCGCACGACGTTTTATCGCTACTTCAAACGCAAGTTGGATATTCTTATTGCACTACATCAAAATATTTTTGAAAATATCTTTGAAGATCTACGGTCAACCGAAGACTGGCTTTCAACTAACACACCACCCTCATTGGAAAAACTGCTTATTACTTTTAGCCGAAACAGCATGTTTCGCCGCTCCATGTCATTTAGACTAGGTAGCGACCTCGATGCAGCAACTAAACAATTACAAACTAAACTTGTGCAACATATCGAAAATAAATTGGTCAACACCTTCAACACTGACGAATTTATTATTCCAAGCTACACATTAGCCCATAGCATAGCAGCTCTTTATTTAAGTCAAATTCAACAACTTATCGCCAGTCCCACGCCTTGCCCTATACAACAAGCAAAATACTTACACTTACTGACTCGAGGCATGATTGTAGCGGCATTGACGACAACTAATAGCAGCGAAACCCACACCAATGGAAATCATTAAGGTAAAAATCACAGCATTTACATCATTCTCAAGCGATGAGTTTGGTAATCCAACGCAAACCAAAGGTGCTACGCAGTAGTTTTACAGTGCTGTTGTGGCGCATTTGAAACAGGCAGCCAAGGCTAAAACTGACGATTAAACCTGGCGTCGATCCTATAAAATCACGACTGCTTTGCGCTAATTGTCGTTTCCTCATCAGTAACAAATCATGCTGCAACTGGCCTTGTTCCGTCAGCACAGTCAGCTTCAAATGCTGTTTTTTAAGTAACTGTTGAATTAGCATAGTCGCCCCTCCTATTTTTGATGTTCCGACTCTCGAGTCGAGAGCAAAAGCTGTAATTGCTGCCAAGTCTTCGAAAAGCCAGTTTGTGACAGCACATAGCCAAGACTACGCCAACACCAAAGCAATAAAACAAACTGTAGCACCACCAAAGCGATCACAGTGGCCAATAACGAACCGCTCAATTGAAACAGCATATAGCCCAACAGCAATAAAATACTGCCCCAGAATAACGTAATGCCAGTACCAAAACAGACGACTAAAGCCGCAGCAATAATCAGGCTACGCCCTGTTAACCGCCATTCTGCCGTTGCTATTTCCCCAGCCAACTTCAACTGCTCGAGATAGGCTTGCTTCACTGAACTGCTAAGAACAGCTATTTCAGCCAGTTGCTCCATTGCCTGATCAATAACTTTATGCTGGGCAGCAGCTGATGCTGTCTGCCCAGTTTTGGCGGTTTGCGCACTATGCTGGACGGGCCTTTGTTCTGGCGCCTCTGACCTTGCACGGTTTTGCATAAATCCACCTTAGCGACGGCGCAATAAAGCCGTTAATACCACGCCAGCGGCAAAGGCAATCCCAGCTGTAGCCAATGGATTTTGCGCTGCCAACTCACGGGTTTTGCTATAAGAACTTTGCAGTTGTAATTTGATTTCCTCCTGCTTGAGCGCCAGAGTTTCCTGTGAGCTAGCTGCCGTTTTACGCAAAGTGTCTTCTGCAACTGCGGCTTTCTCTGCTACTACATCAACAGCATGGTGCGTCACTTCAGTTGCTTTCGCTGTTGTGGGTGAATTTAAAGCACCGCTATCTTTACTGTTAGTTTGTTCTGCTACGCTTTTTGAACTGGCCATAGAAAGCCTCCTTGGTGAACACTGTGCAATGCAACAAGATGCTGCACTTTGCGTACAAACCAATGCAATGGCTATACCAAACAATATAAACGCATAAAAACAAAATGTTAGAGTTACATTATTTCTATTAACCCTCCCAGTTAACGGTAGAAGTTACCTGCATTGAGTAATTTTTACCTACAACGAAGAAAGACTAAAAATAGCTGTAATGGCGGCTAAACTGAAAGCTAAATAAGCGATAGACTGAAGGGACGGGAGAACGAGATAACTCTGATTTTTTAATGAGTTAATCAAATAAAATTTATCATTACTGTATAAATTAAAAAACAAAAAGCCCGTTTGTCATTACGACAAACGGGCTTTTTGTTGAATGAGGTGAGTTGGCCGATAAGCCGGGTCCTGTCTTGGACAGTCATTCATCTAGGCCTGCAATCGCTCACAGGCTCAAGCGACCTACCCGGTTCCAACGCGAGCCACGCCATACGGAACCCTATTTGGTCTTGCTCCGGGTGGAGTTTACCTTGCTACGAACTATTGCTAGCCGCACGGTGCGCTCTTACCGCACCCTTTCACCCTTACCGACCTGATAAATCAGGCAGGCGGTCTACTCTCTGTTGCACTTGTCGTCGGTTCGCACCGCCCAGGCGTTACCTGGCACCCCGCTCTTTGGAGCCCGGACTTTCCTCCCCGTTCTTGCGAACGCGGCGACTGTCTGGCCAACTCGGCGCGGATTATAGCCTAAGCCACCCTGATGCACCACAGATAATCCGCTCGTAACCGTTTTAGCGCTTATAAATCAGACTCTAGGCCGTATTTATACAGAGCATTCTTTTTAAGTCCATGAATTTGCGCGGCAATTGCTGCGGCTTTCTTCAATGGCAATTCCTCACATAAGAGTTTTAGCGTATTAATGGCGACGGTGGGAATTGCTTCATCATCACTCAAATGGTAGCCATGCACCATAAGCACGATTTCACCCTTCTGCTGATTCGGGTCAGTACTAACAGTGGCAAGCACCTCTGAGACAGGGCCAGATAAAAAAGTTTCGAAGGTTTTGGTCACTTCACGCGCCATGACGACATGGCGTTCGCCACCAAGCACTTCAACCATAGTCGTTAGACTGTGCTCAATGCGGTGTGGTGATTCATAAAATATCAGCGTGCGCGGATCTTCTTTCAATGCCAATAACTTATCAGCGCGGGCTTTTTCTTTAGAGGGCAGAAAACCTTCGAAAGAAAAACGGTCCGATGGCAAACCCGAGGCGCTCAGGGCGGTAATTGCCGCGCAAGGGCCGGGCAAGGGGATCACATTAAACCCAGATTGGCGCACATGGGAGACCAAGTGATAACCCGGATCGGAAATCAACGGGGTACCCGCATCTGAAATTAATGCAATCGACAGCCCAGCTGCAAGCTGATCGACAATCCACTGGGCACGAGCACGCTCGTTATGATCATGCAGCGCCGTAGTTTTTGTGGTAATGCCAAAGTGGCTCAATAACTTACCGCTGTGGCGAGTATCTTCACAGGCGATCAATGAAACCTGATTCAGCACCTCTATTGCCCGTGAGCTCATATCGCCCAAATTACCTATGGGAGTAGGAACTATGTAGAGTGCGACGCTTTGGTCCATATATACCTCTGTAATGACAGTGCCAAGACTTTCGTCAAGCGCGAGAGAAGGTTAAACTAGAGGCTGCATCTTACCAGAGTGAAGCCCAGTGTTAAAAAGCCTGAATACAACTAAGTTCGTTTCCGTGGCCATTTTATCGGTAATCTTGGCGGGTTGTGGCACTTCAACGCCCACCTCGACCGGAACTGCACCTACAGTGGCCACCTCTTTAGCATCCGCACCTTTGTCGGCCAATGTGTATTTGGCACAAGCCGCCAATAGCAAAGATCCGCAGCAGCGCGATACTAATCTGCTGCTCGCAGCCCATGCCTACATCAATGCCAACGACTACGCAGCAGCGCAGAAGCTACTAAAATCGATACAGCCAAGCTTGAATCAGAGCCCAACATTTCTGGCCGAACATAAATACTTGACCGCACGCGTGCTTGAACACACGTCCACCTATAGTGATGCACTTAAAGTTCTGAATTATCCAAGCAATTGGAGTTTGCCAAGCTGGCAGATGACGGCTTATCACCAATTCAAGGCGCATTTATATCAATTGAATAAACAGCCTATTGAGCAAGTGCGTGAACTGAGTTTACTGACGACTTACTTGCCCCCCGCCCAAGCCAACGAGGTGAATAACGTGATTTGGCAAGTTCTGCAGCCAATGCACGAACAAACCTTAAAAGCCTTTACCAAAGATGCTAAGACTCCTGTGTTTACGGGTTGGTTGCAATTGGCTTATATCGCGAAGCATTATGCTGTCGATCCGACACAGTTAGTACGCTACTTAGGCGAATGGCAGAAACAAAATCCTTATCATCCTGCAGCGGCTAAGCTGCCCGCCGATCTTGACAGAGCCTTAAACGCTAAGCCATTTACGCCAAAAAACATTGCTGTGCTGTTGCCGCTGACGGGCCCAAGAGCTAACGCTGCCAATGCAATTCGCCAAGGCATATTAGCCAGTTACATGGCCAAGCAAAATGACCAAGTCGCAGTCAACTTTTATGACACGGCAAACGATGCTGCCAGCGCTTACCAACAGGCGCTAACTGCGGGAGCCGAATTTATTATTGGCCCATTATTGCCTACTGAAATTGAACAACTGCAAGTGATCAATGCGGCAAACACAGCCACCACTAATACGGTGACTAATACTACCAACCCAGACAAAACGGCCAATACAGCAACAGCACCTGCTGCGCCTGTACCACAACTATTTTTAAATCAAGTTGATAAGTTCACCCCCGATCCGAATAGGTTCTACTTTGCATTATCTCCCGCACAAGAGGCGGCCGATGCGGCGGAGCATTTATATCAAGATGGCGTAACTATGCCGTTACTGCTCGCCAGTAACGATGCCCTTGGCAAACGCATGGCCGAAAGCTTTATTCAAGCATGGAAAAAGAAGAGCGATAACCCTGTCGAAGTTCACTACTTCGATGGCGGTGATAAAATGCGCACCACAGTACAAGATGCCCTTGGCGTGCGCGATAGCCAAGAGCGGATCGCCCGTATTAAAGAGCTGTTAGGCAATTCAGTACAAGCCGACTTCCGTTCACGCCAAGATATTGATGCCATTTATATGATTTCAACGCCACAGGATCTAACCCTGCTCAAGGCCTTTATCGACGTCAACTTTAGCGTTTTCACACAACCTGTGCCTTTATATACCTCAAGCCGCAGCCGAGTTGAAAATGAAAGCACACAAACGGCGCAGGATTTAAATAACCTGACCCTAAGCGACGCACCTTGGCTAATGCAAAACGGCGAAGAAAATCTGATGGTCAACACACTATTTTCGGGCTGGAATAACAGTCAGAAACGTTTGTTTGTTATGGGTTATGATGCAATGGATTTGATCGGCCGTTTGGCGCAAATGCGCTCATTCACAGGCTATCAATTCAATGGTCGCAGTGGTGCTTTATCTGTCAGTCCAGATGGCATAGTCAACCGCCAGTTAAGCTGGGGACGTTATGAAAGAGGTAGCTTCCGCCAGTTATGACTCTCGGACAGCAGGCAGAATCGCACGCCCAACGTTACCTTGAACAACAAGGCTTAACTTTTGTCGAACGTAATGTCCGCTATCCGTTTGGGGAAATTGATTTAATCATGCGCCATAAAAACCATTGGGTATTTGTCGAAGTGAAGTATCGTTCAGCAAATCAATATGGCGGCGCATTACAGGCCCTAAGCAGCGCGCAGATTTCGCGAATTCGCAAAGCGGCTAGCCACTATTTACAACTCAATAGACTCGATGTGCCCTGTCGTTTCGATGTCATCGCCATGGAAGCCGATCAAATTCATTGGCTGGTCGATGCCTTTTAAGCGCCAATAGTGAAAGAGTGACTACACAAATTATTTTAACGTCTGTGCCTCAACACGCTTGTGGAAATATGGCATGATAGCAACACTTTATCCTGAAAGGATTTATCCATGTTAGAACGCATTAAAGACAGCTTTACTGAATCTATCCAGACAAAAATCGATGCAGCCGAAGCACTGCCAGAATCCATCGCCAAAGCGGCCGAGATGATGGTGCACTGTCTTTTGGGTGGCAATAAAATCCTTGCTTGCGGTAACGGCGGCAGTGCTGGTGATGCGCAACATTTCTCAGCAGAACTGCTAAACCGCTACGAGATTGAGCGTCCCCCCTTACCAGCCATCGCTCTGTCTACCGATACTTCAACCATCACAGCTATCGCCAACGACTATAGCTATGATGAGATTTTCTCAAAACAGATTTTTGCCTTAGGTCAACCGGGCGACATTCTGCTAGCAATCTCGACCAGTGGTAACTCAGGTAACGTGATTAAAGCCATTGAAGCCGCATTAAGCCGCGACATGACTATCGTAGCGCTAACAGGTAAAGATGGCGGCGCTATGGCTGGCCTACTGAGCGTGAACGATGTGGAAATCCGCGTACCTTCAAATGTCACTGCACGTATCCAAGAAGTGCACCTACTGGTGATCCATTGCCTGTGTGACAATATTGACCGCACCCTCTTCCCACAGGACGAGCAGCAATGAGACACGCTGCCCCGCTGTTAATGGTTTGCTTGCTGCTTCAAGGCTGCGCCGGTGCCGTTATGGTGGGCGCAGTCAGTGGCGCTATGATGGCCAACGACGAACGTACTGTTAAGACTCAGCTTGATGATACCAATACTGATTTTAAGATCACCAGCGCACTGCTAGAGCAAGAAGATCTTAAAAAACAAACGAATATCACAGGTGTATCCGTCAATGGCAATGTACTTATGATAGGCCAAGCCCCTAACTCTACGTTAAGGGATAAAGCCATCAAGGTCGTACAAGATCTTAAGCTCGGCGGCAAAATACATAATCAAATCCGCATTGGCAATCCAACCTCTTTCACCACCCGCAGCAATGACACTTGGGTTACAACCAAAGTGAAGGGCCGCATGCTGAACGAAAAAGATTTGGATGTGACTCGCATTAAAGTCATCACTGAAAATGGTGAAGTCTTCCTGCTGGGGGTTATTCATCGCTCACAAGCAGACTTAGCTGTTGATATCGCCCGTAATACTGCTGGCGTGCGTAAAGTGGTGAAAGTATTTGAGTATGCTAAGTAATTTTGCAGTTTACCTATTTAAAACTTGAGCCTAAGTGGTGAGCTAACTCGCCCACTTAGGCTTAAACCCTCGCTGTTATTTTCCCGTGAGTGTATCCGCTATCTTAGGTGCCGATTTTGATAGGATCGATCCTAACCAAGGTAAAAACAACGAAGGTAATACGATTAAGGCTGCACCGAGCCAACTTAAGTTATCCAACCATTCATCGAACAACAACCAGCCTAAAAAGACAATAAACAACAAGCCTGTGTATTCCGCAATCGCGATATCACTCGCCTGTGCCTTGCGGTAAGCCAGCACACAAAACCAGTGATAAACCAATAAAAATGCGTTGCTCAGCAAGGCCACGCCCACCAGCTCCCAACTCAAACCCTCAATACCCTGAAACGCTGCAATCACTAACGTTGCCGGAATACCCAGTAAGTTATATAGCATTAGCGTTAGCACAGGATGCTCAGCATGGGGCACTTTTTTAAGTGCTAACTGATTCACTGCAAAAGTAAAAGCAGAAAACAGTACAGCAATGCCGTACCAGTTCATTTCACTCGGTCGCAGGATAATCAAGATGCCGACAAAACCTAAGCCAGTACAGATTGTCTGAGCAGCGGTGATCCTCTCGCTCAGGAAGAAATACCCCATCAAAATAATCATTAGCGGTGCGGAATAAAACAATGAGCTAACTGTCGCGAGCGGCAATGCCATTAAGCCAATAATTAAAAAAAGCGCGCCAACTGAGCCTATGTTGGCACGCCAAAGGTGAACTGAGATATGTGTCGTCATCGGACGCTGCGAATACAGCCACACTGGCAACAACATAAATACTGAAGAGATTTGCCTGGCAAGGAGGAAAGTCGAGGCACTCGCATCGTCCGGTAACCACTTGATCGACACATCATAGAAGGCACTGAATAGGTTGCCTACTATCAATAAAATCAAACCAATAACTACTGGGCGTTGCATTTTTTAACATCCATAAATCTCAATGGCGGCATGATAATCCTCGCAAAACTTAAGCTGAAATGATGCTTTCTCATGCTAGATGAATTAAATTCATACTAAAGCCTTTAGATATTGAAAATCATGAGAAAGCTCCCGCCATTACGCGCTCTACAAGTGTTTGAAGCTGCCGCCAGACAGCAGCATTTTTCTAAGGCCGCCGATGAACTGTGCATCACCCAAAGTGCAGTGTCGCACCAAGTGCGAGTATTAGAAGAGTATTTTGGCGAGCAACTGTTCGACCGTCAGGGGCGTAAACTGCAGTTAACGCCTAAGGGGCACGGACTATTTTTAGAGTTAGAGCGGATATTCAACGAGTTAAGCGACCTCAACTTGAAAGTACGCGATACGCCAAATCAACAGCTCTGCCTAGCCGTTTACAGCTCATTCTCAGTAAAATGGTTGATCCCAAGACTCGCCGATTTTCGCCGCCAATATCCGAGCGTGAAAATCCGCCTCGAGATGATCACCCAAGATCCTGATCTAAGCACCAGCACCGCGGATATCTTCATCGCAGGTAAGCTAAATCAACGTGGCTATTGGCAACAGTTACTGCACAAAGAGCGTTTAATTCCTGTATGCAGTCCCAGTTTTTACCTTAAATGGCGCGACATAAGCCTGAGTAATTTCCAGCAACAAGCTCTGCTGGTGGTTGATGAAGGCCCGCTCGGACTCGACTGGCATAAGTGGTCATCGGCGCACCAAATACCACTCGATAACGAACAACAGCATGTGTTTAGTCATATTGTGATGGCGATTGAAGCGGCGATTGCTGGCCAAGGCTTAGCCCTAGCGCCGGACTTTATGGTGGCTGGCGATATCACCACGGGGCGTTTAGTCGCCTTGAATCTTCCCGATGTGCATACCGGATTTGAATTTACCTTCTTTTGTAAGCAGCGCCGTTTATCAGAACCTGCGATTGCCGCTTTCTCATCTTGGCTAAAATCACAGGCTTAGGATGAATTTACAGGTACAAAAAAGCCGACGCGAACGTCGGCTTAATTTATCGTTCGATTGATTACACTAACAAACCAATCTTCTCATACACTTTCTTCAGGGTCACTTCGGCGCGCGCCTGCGCACTCTGTGCACCAGCTTTCATCACTTGGTCTAAGTAAGCGCGATCGCTACGAATCGCACGGTAACGCTCTTGCAGTGGCTCTAACATACTCACAACCGCTTCACCTGCCACACCTTTCAAATGGCCATACATCTTGCCTTCAAACTCGGCTTCTAGGCTCGCAATGCTTTGCCCTGTCACACCCGACATGAGACTCAGCAGGTTAGAAACACCCGGTTTATTATCCACATCAAAACGCACGACTGGCGGCTCATCACTGTCTGTCATGGCTTTTTTCAGCTTCTTCAGCACTGATTTCGGATCTTCTAGCAGGCCGATAACATTATTACGGTTATCGTCTGACTTAGACATCTTCTTTAGCGGCTCCTGCAGTGACATGACTTTAGCGCCAAGCTCAGGAATAAACGGCTCAGGAATGGTGAAAGTATCACCATAGGCATTGTTAAAACGAGTAGCGATATCACGCGTTAACTCAAGGTGTTGCTTCTGATCTTGGCCAACGGGGATTTCGTTCGCTTGATAAATCAGAATATCCGCCGCCATCAACACTGGGTAGCCAAATAAACCCACGTTGATGTTGTTAGCGTGCTTTTGTGATTTATCTTTAAACTGAGTCATGCGGCTCAACTCGCCCATTTGGGTATAGCAGTTTAATGCCCAACCCAATTGCGTATGTTGTGGCACCTGTGACTGGATAAACACTGTACTCTTTTTAGGATCGACGCCACAGGCCAAATACAGGGCTAAGGTATCTAAACACGCTTCGCGCAACGCTTTAGGATCTTGGCGCACGGTAATGGCATGCAAATCAACGACACAATACAGACAGTCGTGGCTATCTTGCATCGCAACCCATTGACGCAATGCACCCATGTAGTTACCTATGGTTAATTCGCCGGACGGCTGTGCACCGCTGAGTACTATGGGTTTGGTCATTACGTCATTGCTCCACTATCTATATATAAAAAGACTAAAAAAATCGACTAAAAAACAGGTAACCCCCATTACTTGGTAGGTTTTACCCAGTTCAGAATCTCACTAAATTGCTCACATACGGCATCTGGGCCACTGAGCCCAATATCTTCACCGTAGTTGTAGCCGTAGGTCAAGCCGATTGACGCTATCCCAGCCGCTTTCGCCGCTAAAATGTCGTTTTTAGAATCGCCGACCATCAATAACTCAGTTTTCTCCAATTGCCACTCATGCAATAAGTGCTGCAGCGGCAAAGGGTCGGGCTTCATCTTCGCTAAGGTATCACCACCTAACACTAAGCTGAAAAAGTCGTTAATCCCAAAGGCATTGAGTAATGGCATGGTAAAACGATAGGGTTTATTAGTGACAACCGCTAACTTAAAGCCTGCATCAAACAAAGTTTGCAGCACTTGATGCACGTCGCTATACAGCGCACTGTGCTTTTCAAGATTTTCTTGATAATGATGCATAAAAATCGGCATGGCCGTATCAAGCGCGGTCTGCTCAACATCCGTACCCAAAGCATGACTCATAGCACGGCGCATTAACATTTCGGCGCCGTTACCGACCCAAGTACGCACTTGCGCCTCAGAGCAGCTCTTCAAACCTAACTCGGCTAAGGCTTCCTGCGTGGCAACGGTTAGGTCAGGCACACTGTCGATCAGCGTGCCATCAAGATCAAACGCTATCGCTTTAATCTCATCCCACATGGCTATGCCCCAACTTTAGCAAGTTCGGCACGCATCTCATCAACAACGGCCTTATAATCGGGCTTGCCGAAAATAGCCGAGCCCGCGACAAACATGTCCGCACCGGCGGCCGCGATTTCGGCGATATTGTCGACTTTAACGCCGCCATCGACTTCTAAACGAATATCAAAACCACTGGCATCAATACGCGCACGCACTTGGCGCAGCTTATCTAAGGTTGATGGAATAAAGGATTGACCACCAAAACCAGGGTTCACTGACATCAATAAGATCACGTCGAGTTTATCCATCACATGGTCAAGATAATGCAGTGGTGTCGCAGGATTAAACACGAGACCCGCCTTACAACCGCACTCTTTGATAAGCTGAAGAGTGCGATCGACGTGCTCAGAGGCTTCAGGGTGGAAAGTAATAATAGACGCGCCCGCTTTAGCAAAATCAGGCACGATACGATCAACTGGCTTAACCATCAAATGCACATCAATATCAGCGGTAATCCCATAGTTACGCAGTGCTTGGCACACCATAGGGCCAATCGTTAAGTTAGGAACATAGTGATTATCCATCACATCAAAATGTACTACGTCGGTTCCCGCATCTAACACAGCTTTTACATCGTCACCCAAACGGGCAAAATCGGCAGATAAAATTGATGGAGCAATCAAGAATGGACGCATAAAACACTCGCTGCTATTTGGATAAAAAGTGCCTTATTTTACCCTGAGCCAAGCTAAGCCTCTATAGCTAAAGCCACATTTCTGGCAATTGATCCGCTATGCCTATGTCAGCAAAGCAGCACACTCTGCAGCTATCGCAGTAAATTGGGGCTTAGATTCGGTAAAATAAGCTAATATTTCCGAGCATTTTGGCTGGAATTGATAATTTTTTGTTCATAAACTAAGCGAGTTTGTTATACTCGAGGCGCAGTGCTGGTTCATTCCAAAGGAAGCGTTATGATGGAGCGGTTTAGTCAGTTTTCACACTATGTTAGGTCGGTGACATTTAAGTCATCTATGATGTTGGCATTTACTGCAGTTGTAGTGGCCACGCTAGCTTTTGGCGTTGAAAAACTTACGGAAAATACCGAAACTGCATCTTGCGCTTGTAGCAATGACACTCGTTACAACAATGCACTGCCCAGTAGCCACCCTAATAATCGCTGCGCCGATCAAGCACAAACCTTAAGCTGGAAAACGTGGCTTACAGGTAAAAACCGTTCGAGTCAGTTCCACTTTGTCGATCTACTTGAACTATTACATGGTCATCAAGATAAACCTATGGATGATCTCAAGCCCACTACGTCGCATCTCGCCTATTAATGCTTAGCCGCATTTGGCAAGTATTCCACAGTACCGTTGCCGCCTTTTTCGGGGTACAAACTAGCGAAAATCGTAAAAAAGATTTTCAAACCAGTTCCCCATTGCCCTACATAGTGATGGGCATAGTATTAGCTGTCATCCTAGTGGCAAGTCTGATGTTTCTCGTAGGACAAGTGCTGAGCTAAACGTTATTTATGTTGAAACTAGTCGTCTTTTGGATCGTAGTTTTCATCATATAGCGCCATCAACTCATCCACTTTGTTACGACCACTGCCATTTTGGCTAATGTTGCGTTGCACTTGAATTTTCGCTAAATGCGCGCCGCGATATAACTCGCGAGTTAATGGAATATCGTGATTACTAATCAATACCGGAATACCACGCTCTAACGCGGTATGGCGCGAATGACGAGCCAGCAGTGCTTGATCGTCTAAACTAAAACCGGCACCAACATATGTCGTGAAACTGGATGTAGTAGATAACGGTGCGTAAGGTGGATCGCAATAGATAACATCGCCACTGCGTGTCTGTTCAAAGGCTTTTTCGTAACCAATGCATTTAAACTCAGCACGTTGCGCTTTTTCAGAAAAGGCCCAGATTTCCTTTTCGGGGAAATAAGGTTTTTTATAGGAGCCAAAGGGCACATTGAAGCCACCCTTACGGTTATAACGGCATAAGCCATTAAAACCATGGCGATTTAAATAAAGAAAATACACAGAACGCTGGAAAGGGTCGCGACATTTATTAAAGTCGGTCCGCACCTGATAGTAAGCTTCCTTTTGATTCATCTCGTCGACAAACAATGCTTTAGAGGCGGCAATGTATGCTTCTGGTTGATGCTTCACTATCTGATATAACTCGATCAAGTCCTGATTAATGTCACAGAGCAGGTAGCTAGGATAATCCGTATTCAAGAAAACGGATCCTGCACCCACAAACGGCTCGACCAAACGGTCTCCTGCGGGTAAATAACTGGCTAAATCATCCACCAATTTAAATTTACCGCCAGCCCACTTAAGGAAGGCTCTGTGTTTTTTTATCATTTAACTTGATGAATGCCGACAAAAATAAAGGCCATGATTGTACTCTGTTTATTCTGAAATTTCACGATTTGAGAGACTTTCTTCTACTTGATAATCTTTCAAATCGGCCCATTTTCTGACCCAAGGTTGCTCAAAACGATACTCCTTAACCAATTGAGCCGCCGCATTCGAAGCCAATTTGCTACTGCTGTAGTGACCAACGAGAACAACCCACCGCTGTTTATACTTTGCGACTCGAACACCCTCGACATTCTCAAGACTCTTTAATGTCGAACGCAGGGTATCTAACTGAGCAACACTCGCTATTTGTACGGTATAACCTTTAAGTGGCTTTTGCGGTTCCAAAACTGTTTTATCAACCTTTGCAGCCTCTGGCGCTGGAGACTGAACATCTACCATTTTAGCTTGAGGCTCTGCATCCACAGTTGGCTCATCATCACCAAAAGACTTGCTACTCACTTCACCAACACTCACTAAGGCTGCATCATCAGGCTCTGGATGTGGTGCCTCACCATGAAATTCACTTAATGGATCGACAGCCTGTTCTGTTTTGGCTTTGGATGTATCTAGTTCGTTAACTTTCACGGTTACGGCCGCAAACTTTAATTGTTCAGCGCGCAGAGCAAAATAGGGGGCTAAGATTTTTTGCCCATAGGACAAGAAAGCGGGTGAATCTATCGCAGGAAAAGTCGCAGCCTCTAGGGCTTGCTCTTCAGAAAATGGTTGAGTAACACCAAGCCAAATACCTAGCGCTAACAACATGCTCACAGCTGTCACCATCACAGCTTTATATTTCATCCAAGAAGATGTTTTCTCTTGCGGGCTATGCAAGGCTTTATCTAACAGATTGACCACTTCTTGCGGCGTACCCGTTTGCTTCTCGAGCTGACTGCGTACGATTTCCCTTGGCGTAAAAGGGTTTTGATCGTTGTATCTCAGCAATGTTTGATACAAAGCTTCACGCTCTGGCATGGTTAACGGCTCAATACTGATAGGCAATATTTGCCGCCGCAATTGCTCGGGTAATTGTGGCAATAGGTCCGCTAAGAATGCCGGTGGAACCGTGAGCGTGACGGCAATATTCTTACCCGCACACTGAATTTGATTGAGAATAATACACTCAGCCCATAGCGCCTTAGGCAATAAATGCGCATCATCGATAATGATATGTAGGGGTTTAGTTTGCGTGCTCGCAAGCCGCAACAGAGTATCGGCGAGGGGAATGTCGTCGTCAAAAATAGGGGATGAAATTAGCTGGACTAGAATTTTGCGGCGTATCTCAGCGTTATCGGCATGCATAGGACAAATCACAAATGCCGCATTTGACTCGTCAAAATCGGTCGCTAATCCGGTAACTAAGGTCGTTTTTCCTGAACCGCTGACACCAGAAAGCACCAGTAGCTGATCGCTATAACTGGCAACATGATGCATTCTTTGTATGAGGGCTTCCTGAGAAGGAAGCAAGACAGAACCCTGAAACGTCACTCGCCCACCACACAGTTTTTATGCGCAGCGAATAACCTGTTCAAGGGTAGATTCTGTGACTTGACTAAACACATCCGCGCGGCCTATTGCCGTTGGGAGCACCAGTCGAATCTGACCACCTAAAACTTTTTTATCGCGTCGCATATGTTGAATGAAACTGTCGAAATCCATAGATTCCGGCGCACTCACTGGAAGATCAAAAGCTTGTAGTAACTGTATGATACGACAAACGATTGACTCATCGATAAGCCCCAGTGCCTTAGCTGTTTTAGCAGCAAGGACTGTGCCAGCTGACACGGCTTCACCATGCAGCCAATTACCGTAGCCCATTTCGGCTTCAATCGCGTGACCAAAGGTATGACCCAGATTCAACAAAGCACGCACGCCCTGCTCAGTTTCATCTTGGCTAACCACATCGGCTTTAATCTCACAGCAACGAGAGATAGCATAAACTAATGCTTCGGCATCTAAGGTTTTTAGCGCCGTTACATTATCTTCAAGCCATTGAAAAAAATCAGCATCCCACATGATGCCATACTTGATGACTTCCGCCATTCCCGCCGCAAACTCGCGCGCTGGAAGCGTATGTAAACATAAAGTATCGATAAGCACGATTTGTGGCTGATAAAAGGCCCCAATCATGTTTTTACCAAGAGGATGGTTAACAGCCGTTTTACCGCCGACGGAAGAATCCACCTGCGACAATAAAGTTGTCGGAATTTGAATAAAATCGATCCCACGTTGATAACATGCCGCGGCAAAGCCCGTCATATCACCAATCACGCCGCCACCCAAAGCCACCAGCACAGAATCTCGACCATAGTTTTGCTGCAGCAGTGCAGTAAAAATAGTATCTAGATGTGCTAAGTCTTTGAATTGTTCGCCATCGGGAAGGATAACACTCTCGACCTCACCAAACGAAGCCATCGTCTCTTGTATCTGTGTAAGATACAAAGGCGCGACAGTTTCATTGGTGACGATAAGAATACGTTTTTTAAGCAGGTAGCGAGACAAAGTCTCGCCATCACTCATCAAATTCTGGCCAATGTAAATGGGATAACTACGTACACCTAAATCAACCTGAATTTGCTTCATAAATTCTGCCTAAAAACCTAATTGCTCAATGATCTGATTTGCGACGATCTTTGCGCTTTGATCATCGGTTTTGACAATCACATCGGCAATTTCTTCGTACAATGGATTACGGATCTCTGCAAGATTCTCCAACACTTCTCGAGGATCATCCACTTGCAATAATGGGCGTCGCTTGTCTCTTTGAGTACGAGCAACCTGTTTGTCGATAGTGGTTTCCAGGTAAACCACAATGCCACGAGCAGACAGATGATTACGGATATCTTTGCTTTGTACTGAACCACCACCGGTGGCAAGGACGATACCTTGTTTCTCAGACAAATCAGCAATAACCTGAGCTTCACGACGACGGAAGCCTTCTTCACCTTCGACGTCAAACACCCAAGCAATATCAGCGCCTGTGCGTTGTTCAATCTCTTGATCCGAATCGTGGAATTCTAAATGCAGCATTTGCGCCAGATGGCGACCAATTGTGCTTTTACCTGCGCCCATAGGGCCTACCAGAAAAATATTACGTTTTTCAGCCATTTCTTGTACGTCTGAATCTTATTGAAAAGTATGCCTATATCGACTCAACATCAAGCCGACCTATATGTTACCTTGCTCTTATGAGACTTGACCGAGGATTATCTCAGCTTAGGGTCTACTATGGCAAGCCATGTGCGCTATTTATGCAAAGAATTGTATTTCAGTAATAATAAAGCCAGCAATCACTGCTGGCTTTAGTCGATACATAGCAAGTGCTTAGATCTTCTCACCGACTATTTTGGGGGTTACGAAAATAAGTAGCTCTTGACGCTCATTTTTGTCTGTTGTGTTCCTAAACAGGAAACCGACTAAGGGAATGTCGCCGAGAATAGGGACTTTACTCACACGGCTGATCAAGTTTTGCTGATAAATACCACCAAGGACTATGGTTTCACCGTTATCAACTAGCACTTGAGTGCCAATACGTTGGGTATCGATGGCGACAGCGGGGCCCGTTGGTGTGTCAACCGTCTTGCCCTGAGAGTCTTGGGTGATTTCCAAATCTAAAATAACGCGGTTATCTGGTGTAATTTGTGGTGTAACTCGCAAGGACAACACGGCTTTCTTAAAAGTGACCGAGGTTGCACCGCTTGAAGTCGACTGCACATAAGGTATCTCCACACCCTGCTCAATATAAGCCGCCTTTTGGTTAGAGGTAGTAATACGAGGGCTGGCGATAATTTCACCTTTATTTTCTTGCTCTAACGCACTCAATTCCAAATCAAGAATAGTACCATCTGCCAACTTAGCAACGTGGAATGCGATACTTGTTGGATTGGTCACTGCCGCAGGCAAATTAACGTTCAAACGTTGGTCAGGAGTTGGAATGATGCCGTTGGCAATACTCTGGGCACCTTCTAATGTACCTGAGGTTCCCTTACTGCCCTGCTGATCCGTTACGCCCCAACGTATACCTAAGTCTTCAGAGACATCATCTTTGACCGTTACCATACGTGACTCGATCAGTACTTGACGAATAGGGATATCGAGTACTTCGACTAAACGATGGATGTTCTCAATCGTTTCTGCCGTATCTTTCACAAGTACAGTGTTGGTACGTTCATCGACCGCGACTGAGCCGCGTGGCGAGAGTAAACTAGAATCTGCGCTTTTCAGCAGCTCAGCAATGTCGATCGCTTTGGCATAGTTAATTTGCAAGTACTCAGAATACAAAGGTGCTAACTCTTTAACTTCTTGCCTATTTTTGAGATTTTGGCTTTCACGAATAGCCAACTCTTCGCTCGGTGCCACCATTAAGATGTTGCCTTCGATACGTTTATCTAGGCCTTTGGTTTGTAGAATCAAATCTAATGCTTGGTCCCAGGGCACATCATCCAATCTCAAGGTGATGTTGCCTTCAACAGTATCACTCGTGACTAAGTTAAAATTGTTATAGTCAGCAATGATCTGCAAAACAGTACGTACAGGGATATTTTGAAAGTTAAGCGACAAAGTACGGCCATTGTATTTTTTAACATCTTTCTTGGCGGCAACTCTCTCAACTTTATTCATCGAGAGTCTAAAGAGATTATCCTCTTGCTTGTAACTGAACTCATATTCCCCAGCAATATCAACTAAAATGCGCGTTGTTAGATCTTCTTTAAATGTCTCGAAGCTTTTTACTGGCGTTGAAAAATCTTTCACATCCATAACATAAAGCAGATCACTATTAATATCAGTGTTATATAACTTAACTTCGAGTTTAGCGCCCACTTGCTCAACGTTAACGGCAACCGAGCGGTTATTCAAATAAACCAATAACTCACCGCCACCATTTTCATTACGACGAAAATCGATATTTTTAATGCTGTTAACGAAGGGATTCTCTGTCTGAGTCTGAGCGCCCGTAACCTCATCATTAATAGTGAGTCGATATGAGTTGCCCATGACTGAACCTTGGTAAGGTTTCACTTTGGACATACCTAAGGTGACTTTAAGACGAGTATCTTGCTGCTCAGTCATCATGTCAGTTACACCGACTTGATTAATAGGTAAGCGATCCTTAGATAAACCAGAAATACTATTCTCAAAGGTTAATACGAGCTCTGCAGGCGAGGCATTAGAGTCAATAACTGGCGGTGTTACCGCTTCTTCAAATACCAACTCTAGCTCTAACTGATGGTCAACCAAGGCATGGTACTTAACATCCATTAATCGGTTTGCAGCATAACTCGATGGCAAAATTCCAAATACCAATGCGATCCCAATAACAGACTTGATTAAGCCTGAAGAAATTAACGGGACTTTTATCGCGGCAGAAGATTTCATTATTCCCTCATCCTTCGCTCGTTATTCTCCAGAAAGTTCTAAATTGCTCGTCCTTTCGGACCAACAACCTGAACCATCTGGAATTAATTCTACTACTTCGACATTTTGTGAAGTAACTTTAGAAATGCGTCCATTAAACAGACCTAAATACTCACCAACGCCCATCCGATAAACACTGCCGTCATTTGTTTCAACTAACGCCCAAGTTGTATCGGCTTCACTTAAGGTGCCACGCATTTTTAAATTATCTAAAGGATAAGTTTCTAATCGTCCTTTTCGACGCTTTAAGTCCGGTTGTAAACAATCTTTGCTGGTATCAACAACTTCTTCCGTTAACTCACGCGAAGGTGGTACAAAAGGGCTACGCATTAACTCGGCTTGATAGGCAAAGTGCTCAAATCTTGGCGGCTCTTTCAAGGGCGGGATATGAGCAACATGTTGCGCTTTGGTTGTAGTAACAAATAGCTCTAAATCACTACGATCGCCAACACAACCCATTAAAAAAAGACTCAAGGCTAACAAAGGTAAGAATTTCATTATTTCTTCCCCTTATTAGCAGGTTTTTCAGGCGGTAATTCAGCCCCTTCTTTAAAGCGGTATGTCTTGGCTAAGATATCCATTGCTAAGTTGCCGGCTTCATCTCGCTTAATGGTGAAATCATGGAGGCTAACGATACGCGGCAGCTTAGCGACACCACTCACCATACTACCTAGCTGATGGTAATCTCCCGTCACAGACATTTTAATTGGAAACTCAATATAGAAATCCCGCTGAATTTCGGCCTCCCAATTCAAACTATTAATTTTGAGTCCTGCATCCGTAGCCACAAAAGTTAAATCGTCTAGCAAACCTGGCATTTCATTTTCAGATGGCAGCATCTTCAGTAACTCTGCAAACTGTACTTCCATCGTCGCTAGCTGATCTCGGTAGAGTTTTAAATTTGCCGCAAGTTGATACTTATTCTTGAAATCATCTCTGAGCTGCACTTCTTTATCTTGCTCTGCGGTATAAATATCTACCGAATCGGAGACGACCAAGAAATATCCCGCAGCAAAAACACAAAGTGCTAAAAGGATCGCGAAAAAGGTTTTAACTTGATTTGGCCAACCACCAATATTTTCAAAGTCGATATCATTAAATTGACTTAGATCGAGTTTCATTTACTCGCTCCTTTTGTCATTTTCTCAGGCTCATCTACACTCGCGCCTTTAATAGTGACTCTCAAACTAAAACGCTGTAATTGCCGTAACTCTTCATTTTGGGTCACGATCGATTGCATATTAGGATCGGTTAACCATTCGGAAGTTTTCACTTTTCGCATCATGTTGGCGACGTTATTGTTCGATTCACTACGCCCTTCAATCAGCAACAAACTGCCCTTTTTCTCTAGGCTAGACAGATATATTCCTGGAGGTACAATTCGAACAAGCTCATCTAACACGTGAGTAGGCAAATTACGGGATTGCTGTAGATTAAGAATAATTTCTGTACGCCGCTCAATATCTTTCTTACGTTCAGTAATTTTCTTGATCTCAGAAATTTGTGTTTCAAGCAGACTGATTTCCGACTGCAAATAAGCATTACGTGCTTTTTGCTCATCTGTCATAACATCTAATAAAGATACTGCGACATAGACTAAAATCGCCGACGCTAAAAATACTGCCGCTAAAATACCAATATAGTCGCGCTTTTGTTTTTCTCTCGCCTCTTCTCGCCAAGGGAGTAGGTTTATGTTCGCCATTGACCGTAACTCCTCAATGCTAAGCCACAAGCAACCATATATTTGCTGATTGTAGGTTGCAGCGCACTTTTAACCGACTCATCGGCATGCAAACACCCTTGAAAAGGATCGGCGATAATAGTGTGAACACCCAATTCATTTGTCAGTAAATTAGCCATACCTTCTAATTTAGATGTCCCACCGCATAATACGAGGTAGTCGACTTTATCTTTACCGCTGGAAGTGCAATAAATCTGTAGCGTACGTTTTATTTGTTGTAATAGCTGAGTTTGAAAAGGTGACAAAACTTCAAACATATAATTTCGTGGTAAGTCGCCTTCAATCTTTGCTTTCTCAGCTTGATCATAAGACATGCCATAGAAGGATAATATTGACTGAGTAAATTGCTCACCACCGAAAGCTTGCTCACGAATAAAAGTCGTCTCACCCGATTCAACCACAGAGAAAGTCGTCATATTCGCGCCGATATCAACCATAGCGACGGCTTTATGTTTCGCTCCTTCTGGAAGCTGAGCCAGAATTAACTCGGCAGCTCGACCTAAAGCGTAACCTTCAACATCCACCACTTTAGCCTCAAGTTCCACGCTATCCAGCGCATCGACTCTGACATCAATATTATCAGTGCGGCATGCGCTCAACAGCACATCAACTTTAGTAGGATCGGTACTGTTTACGTTTAGCGTTTCAAAATCTATGCTGACTTCATCGAGTGAATACGGAATAAGGTTATCGGCTTCAATTTCTATCTGCGCTTCCATTTCTTCTTCACTAAGGGAAGCATCCATGTAGATCACTTTCGTCATCACAGCAGAACCCGAAACAGAAACAGCGGCATATTTAACGGATTTAGGTAGGCTACGTTTTATTTGCTTAAGGCATTCAACAACGGCATCAGCATCACGAATATCATGATCGTTAACGGCCCCCTTCTTAATGGGTACCGCGGCATGACTCAATATTTTGTATCCGTCAGCAGTCTTACTCAACAAAATGGCCTTAACTTCATGGGAACCGATATCGATTCCCACCATCTGCGGAGCCTGACGCTTCCATAAATTTGAAAGCATATCCATTGTCACTTTTTTATTTATATTTCAGTAAAAGAGATTAGCACAAAATCAACTTGTTATACTTACTTGTATCGAATGTTTCATCATTTTACAAATGCTATTTTGTGAGCCTCACGTTTTTACTTCACCAAGACGTGTGCGCCTTATATACTGTCGCACTTAACAGAACATTAGGATAAATTTTGGTGAAGTGGTTAAAACGTATTGTTATAGCACTATTCAGTCTAGCCCTTTTGGGCGTAGGCGCCATTGTGGCAGCATACTTTTATGTTTTGCCGGATTTACCGGATGTTTCAACACTAAAAAATGTGCAACTTCAAACACCTTTACGTATTTACAGTAGTGACGGCAAACTTATTTCTCAATTCGGTGAGAAACGTCGCATTCCACTAACGTTAGACGAAGTGCCAAAACCTCTGCTACAGGCGTTTATCGCAACCGAAGATGCCCGCTTTTATGAACATGGTGGTATAGACCCTGTTGGCGTGCTTCGCGCCGCATTAGTGATGTTGACCACTGGTGAGAAAAAGCAAGGTGCGAGTACGATTACCATGCAGGTCGCACGTAACTTCTTCTTAACCCGAGATAAGACTATTATTCGTAAAGTGAAGGAGATTTTTATCTCCTATCATATTGAAGAGTTACTCACCAAAGATGAAATTTTAGAGCTCTACGTAAACCGCATTTACTTAGGCCAACGGGCCTACGGCGTTGGGGCAGCTGCACAAGTGTATTTCGGTAAAAACGTGCAAGAACTCAGCTTATCTGAACTGGCCGTTATTGCAGGCCTACCCAAGGCGCCCTCTACACTCAATCCAATCACGTCACCTTCGCGTGCATTAGCTCGCCGTAATGTCGTCCTCATGCGGATGAATGAAGTCGGCTACATCAGCCAAACCGAATACCAAGCAGCACTACAAGAGCCATTGGTGGCCAGATATCATGGCGCTGAAATTGATCTCTATGCCCCTTATATTTCTGAAATGGCTCGGGATTACATGGTACAGAAGTACGGTGAAGAAGAGGCCTATACCAATGGCTACAGCGTCTATACGACTATCTCATCGGATCTACAACTTAAAGCTCAACAGGCACTGCGTAATAACGTCTATGCCTATGATGAACGCCATGGCTACCGTGGTCCTGCTGCCGTGTTGTGGACGGACGAAAAACCTGAACCTGCTCAAATCAAAACTGAACTAGCCAAGATTGCTTCAGTACAAGAATTGCAACCCGCCGCAGTCATCAGCATTGCAGATCAGCAAGCCAGTATAATGACCGCCAAGGGCGAGACCAAAGTCATTACTTGGGATGGATTGAAGTGGGCACGTAAGTTTATTACTGATAAGCGTCAAGGCAGTGTACCGAAATCAGCTTCTGACATGCTCAAGGTCGGCGAGCGTATTTGGATCCGTGATAACGGCCAATATTTGCAACTATCGCAAGTACCAGAAGTCGCCAGCGCAACAGTATCACTCGACCCCAAAAATGGTGCTATTCGCACTTTAGTTGGTGGTTATAGCTTTAGCCAAAGCCAATACAACCGAGTGACTCAAGCGAAACGTCAATTAGGTTCGAATATTAAACCTTTCATCTATGCCGCAGCATTAGAGAAAGGCTTTACCTTAGCGACCCTCATAGACAATGCGCCAATTAATAAACCCGATATCAGCCAAGGCACTGCATGGCGCCCTAAAAACTCACCCGATATCTATGGCGGCCCCACTCGTTTACGTGTGGGTTTAGCGCAATCTATTAACGTTATGTCTGTGCGTGCAATGCGACATGTCGGACTCGACGAAACCATTGCTCAACTTGTTGAATTTGGTTTTGATCCTAACGACTTACCTCGCAACGAATCGATTGCATTAGGTTCGTCTTCAGTCACGCCATTGCAAGTAGTTACTGCATTTAACGTATTTGCTAATGGCGGTTTCTTACTCGAACCTTTCTATATTGATCGCGTAGAAGATGCTTACGGCAATGTTATCGAAAAAGCGAACCCTACATTGGCCTGTAAGCCTAGCCAAAGTCTTAGCCAACCAGTTACACCGAGCGATCCTATGGCGTTCAGCGTAAGTGGAGACTCTAGTGCTGAACCTAGTGCCCCCGTTGCCCAGTGTTTCGAACAAACTGGTCGCTACGCTCCGCAAATTATTTCAGAGCAAACGGCATTCCTCATTACCGAAGCACTGAAGAGCGTGATCTGGGGCGGCGGCGATTGGAGTAAAGGCACGGGTTGGCAAGGTACGGCTTGGCGCGCGGCAAAATTGATTAAGCGCCATGATATTGCAGGTAAAACGGGTACCACAAACGAATCGCGCGACACTTGGTTCAGTGGTTTTAGCCCAGTCATCACTAGCACTTTCTGGGTCGGTTTCGACGATCACGGTCGCCAACTGGGCAGAACCGCATGGAATGCAAACGGCGAAAAAGATCAGATAACTGGCGCCGAAGCGGGTGCGAAAACAGCTGGTCCGGGCTGGAACGAGTTTATGAACAGTGTCTTACAAGGCACACCTGAAACAACCTCGATTCCACCAGAAGGCATAGTTTCGGTACGCATCGATTTAGCGACGGGTAAACTGACCCGTAAAACTGACTATACCAGTGCGTTCGAGTACTTTATTTCAGGTACAGAGCCGAAGGAATACATCAGCGAAACTCAGGATGAAAACAATTTATTCATCGATGCACCAACCGATGATTTATTCCAATAAACAAATGCTAAAAAGTCATTACCACTAATTGTGGCCCAATAAAAAACGCGACCTAACGTCGCGTTTTTTATTAGCTTGTATTGTGGATTTGAATAACTCGCTTAACGTGCTTTCTTAGCAGCAATCGCCTGCTGAATTTGTGGCAATGCAGTACCACCGAGCACGTCACGTTTCGCTAAACAAGCTTCAATAGTCAGATTTGGATAGACATCATCTTCAATGATAGCGGCAAAAGTTTTTAATTCGGCCAAAGAGAATTCCTCCAGCGGAATTTGCTTCGCTATCGCAGCAACCACGACTTCACCCACAACATGGTGCGCCTCACGGAACGGCATGCCTTTAGACACGAGATAATCCGCAAGCTCAGTAGAATTTGCATAACCTTGCTGTGCCGCTAACAGCGCATTAGGGCGATTGACCTTCAAACCTGACAACACTAACGCCGCCATATCGAGGCAAATGGCCCAGCTATCGACCACGTCAAACAGGCCTTCTTTATCTTCCTGCATATCTTTGTTGTACGCCAAAGGCAGTGCTTTCATCGTAGTGAGAATACCCACTAAGCTGCCATACACCCGGCCGGTTTTGCCACGGATAAGCTCTAATGCGTCTGGATTTTTCTTCTGTGGCATCAGGGATGAACCCGAGGTCACTTCATCACTCAGGGAAATAAAGTTCGCTTCACCTGAGTTAAAGAAAATCAAATCTTCAGCCATACGGCTTAAGTGCATCATGCTGATCGATGCGGTTGAACAAAGCTCTACCACGTGATCTCTGTCTGATACGCTATCTAAGCTATTCAGCGTTGGCGAGGCAAAATTCAGCGCCGCGGCCAGAGCATGTCGATCCATCTTATAAGCTGTGCCTGCTAATGCTCCAGAACCTAAAGGGCAAGTATTCGCGCGGGTTAACGCATCGCTTAAACGGCTGATATCCCGCTCAGTCATTTCCACATACGCTAAACACCAGTGGCCAAATGTCACAGGTTGCGCGCGCTGCAAGTGAGTATAACCCGGCATTACCGCATCAAATTCACGCTCAGCCAACGCCAGTAATTCAGCATGTAAACCTTGAAGGCGCGCGAGTAATGCTTTGCCTTCGGATTGACACCAAAGCTTTAAATCGGTAGCAACTTGATCGTTACGGCTACGACCGGTGTGCAATTTCTTACCGAGATCGCCCACTTTGGCAATCAAGGCCGACTCAACGAAACTGTGAATATCTTCGGCGCCCGAGGCAAGAATAATCGCCGGATCGCCCTGTACTTCCACCAGTAAGTCATTAAGCGCTTTTTTCAAGTCACGGCATTCAGTTGCCGAGATAATTCCCACGCTGGCGATCGCATCCGCCCAAGCGATGGAGCCGACCACATCCTGTTCGAACAAGCGATAATCCACAGGCAACGAATCGTTGAATAATTTGAATAGCGCGCTCGTTTCGCCCTGAAATCTTCCACCCCATAAAGCCATGCTAACTCCCCTTACTCACTGCTTATTTGAAATCGACTCATCTGAATCAAAAACTAAATCAAAACCTAAAAACAAAAAAGGGCGCTAGGCGCCCTTTTACACGACCTCTTACTTAGACTTTACATCGTTAGCGTTGAGTGCGCGGATGCGGCTCGCCAATGAGTACAGGCGGATAAAGCCTTCGGCATGTTTTTGATCGTACACTTGATCTTCACCGAAAGTAGCAAACGCTTCAGAGTACAAGCTGTTAGGTGAACGTTTCTTCACTGCGCTCGCTTGGCCTTTGTAGAGTTTAACCACAACTTCACCGTTAACTGATTCAGCCAGTGACTCAGATGCTGCCAGCAATGACTTACACAGTGGCGTGAACCAACGGCCGTCATACACTAAATGCGCCATTTGTGCGGCAACTTGCTCACGCCAGTTACGGCTGGTTTTGTCGAGTACAAGCTCTTCAATTGCACGTAGTGCTGCGAACATCACAGTGCCGCCGGGTGTTTCGTAACAGCCACGGGACTTCATGCCGACTAAACGGTTTTCGGTAATGTCGATACGACCCACACCGTGTGGCGCAGCAATGGCGTTTAATGTCATCAGTGCAGCATAAGGCGTTAGGGCTTCACCATTCACTTTAGTGATACGGCCATGTTCTACTTCTAGCGACACATATTCAGGCTTGTTCGGTGCATCTTCAGGATCAGCAGTCAGTGTCCATACGCCTTTGCTTGGCTCGTTCCATGGATCTTCTAACTCACCACCTTCATGGGAAATATGGAAAGCGTTGGCATCACGGCTATAGATTTTAGTCGCTGACGCTGACGTCTTGATGTCACGTTCAGCTAAATAGGCCAGCAGATCTTCACGGCTCTGCATAGTCCATTCACGCCATGGTGCAATCACTTTTAAATCAGGCGCTAATGCAGCGAAGCAACCTTCGAAACGCACTTGATCGTTCCCTTTACCGGTACAACCGTGACACAGAGCATCGGCGCCCACTTTACGAGCCACTTCAACCTGCGCTTTGGCAATAATAGGACGCGCCATTGACGTACCGAGTAAATAAGTGCCTTCGTAAATCGCACCGCTCGCAATCGTTGGGTAGATATAGTCTTTAACGAATTCTTCTTTTAGATCGACGATATGACATTCAGAAGCACCTGAAGCTAAGGCTTTTTCAGTCAAGCCAACCAGCTCTTCTTCGCCTTGGCCAACGTCGGCGCAGAATGCGATGATTTCACAGTTATCGTAGTTTTCTTTTAACCAAGGAATAATGGCCGAGGTATCTAGACCACCTGAATAGGCTAAAACCACTTTTTTCACGCCAGTATTTTTGTTCTCGATAGACATCTTAAATTCCTATGACTCGTTTCTCTCAAGGAGAAAACAGGCTGCTAAACAGGGTTAATTTAACTAAATAAGGTTACCAGTACCGCATTTTGGGCATGCATCCGATTTTCGGCTTGTTGCAGAATTAAGGAGCCTGCACCGTCCATCACTTCATCTGTTACTTCTACACCACGGTGGGCAGGCAAACAATGCATAAAGAAGTTAGCGCCCGCTTTCGCCATCAAAGCTTTGTTTACTTGGTATGGTGCAAACTTCGCTTTGATATCCGACAAAGGCGTTGGATCGCCCATTGAAATCCAAGTATCAGTATAAATAGCGTCGTGACCTTCAATCGCATCGATATCTGAAGTCAGCACTATCTTGCCGCCATATCGTTTGGCGAGCTCTTGCACTTCTGCCACTACGTAGCCATCAGGAAAGTGACCCGCCGGGCAGATCACTGTCATGGTGGCACCGAGAATAGCCGCACAGTACATCAGCGAGTTAGTGACATTATTACCATCACCAACATAAGCTAATTTAGCTTTACTGACATCCTCAAACTGCTCTGCCAGAGTTAAAAAGTCAGCTAAGGCTTGGCAAGGATGATAAAGATCCGACAGCGCATTGATCACGGGCACTGAGCCGAACTCGGCTAATTGTTCGATAGTGGTGTGTGAATAGGTTCTCGCCACAATTGCGTCGGCCCAACAGGATAGGTTAGAAGCAAAGTCAGCAACCGATTCCCGTTTCCCCAGCTCACCATTTTGCTGGTCTAGGTATAAACAGTGGCCACCGAGCTTATTAATACCGATATCAAAGCTAACGCGTGTTCTGAGTGAGGGCTTTTCAAATAACATCACCACACTCTTGCCATCCAGCGCATGACGATACTCAGCCGGATTGGCTTTAATCGTTTTTGCCAAGGCAATTAGATCCTGTAACTGCTGCTGGGTTAAGTCTTTTATCGATAGTAAATGCTTCATAACCTACTCCACTTATGGTTGGATTTGTGTTCCTACGGCTTCACCTTTTGCTAATGCGATTAATTGGCTTGCATCACGCCACGAGGCAACTTGTACCGCCTGCCCCATCCACTGCGCGACTTCGAGCGCAGCTTCAACTTTGACCTTCATTCCTTTTTCGATCACACCTTGCTTAACAAGGTCTGCTATCTGCTTGCCATTTAAACTGTGGATGAGCTGGCCTTTACCATCGAGCACCCCAGATACATCCGACAGTAGCACTAACTTGCCGCCCACTAATTTGGTTAAGGCCGTTGCCGCTTGGTCTGCATTGACGTTAAGCATTTGGCCATCGTCCATCATGGCGATGGAGCTACAAATCGGCATCCAACCTTGGGCGAGGATAAACTTAAGATAAGTGCCATCGTTTGGCGTAACTTCGCCCACTAGGCCTAAACGCTCATCTTTAATCTTAGCCGAAACAGTATTGCCATCGGCAAGGCTCATGCCCACACTCACAATGCCAGCCTTAGTCGCTGCGCCTTGAAGAATTTTGTTCGAAGTGCCCGCAAGTGCGCCGGCAATAATCGGCATTTGCTCGGGCGGAGTCACACGTAAACCTTCTAACTTGACGGTCTCCATACCGTTTGCTGCTAACTGCTCATCCACCAGACAGCCGCCGCCATGTACCATCAACACTTTCTGACCATTGGCTAACATAGCCGCAGCCGTATCCATCAATCGCGCCATCCCCATTTCACATTGCAGCAGCGCGCCGCCCACTTTAAGCACTAATACTGAGTTGTTTGTAGACATCTTGACGACTCTCTTAAATAAGGATGAACAATTAAAGGTTAAAATGAATCTTTATGCATTGCAGCGCTTGGCTGGCAGCACCTTTCATCAAGTTATCGATGGCACTGGCTACCACTAAGTAACCGCTATTCTCATCAAACTTCCAACCTAAGTGACAGTTAGGTGTCAGCACCACATCGTCTACTTTCGGGAACTGATTGTGCTTCACGGTGACCAATGGCGCCTTGTCATACACACTATAGGCCGCGGCCACATCGGCAGTCGTTGTGCCCGGTTTTAGCTGTACGGTAATGGTCGCTAAAATGCCACGCTTAAAGTTGCCAAGGTGCGGGGTAAATATCACTTCTTGACCAAGCTGAGTGGCGATCTCGGGTTGATGTCTGTGGCCTAATACGCCGTAAGGTGTCAGGCTCACTTCACAAAAACTGGTGTGTAACTGCGCTTTACGGCCCGCACCTGTTACGCCGCTCACGGCATTGATCACCGGATAAGCCGATGTCAGTAAACTCGCTAGCGGTTTTAACGCTGTCAATGATGCGGTCGGGTAACAACCTGGCACGGCAATCATCTTAGTCGCAGCGATTTCTTTAGCATTCCATTCGGCAAGGCCATACACGGCTTTGGCTAAAACTTCAGGATATTCATGCTCAAAGCCATACCACTTCGGATATTGCGCCACATCACTGAAACGATAGGCACCACTTAAATCGAATACCGCTAACCCTTGGCTATAAAACCAAGCCGCTAAATGCAGGCTCACCGAGTGCTCAGTCGCGAGCACTACTGCATCGGCTTCGGCAACGATTTTTGCCTTAGCTTCATCGGACAATGGCGACAACGTTAATGCGATATGGCTATAGCTAGGATACAAATCCGCTAAAGGTTTACCTTTATCTAAACTGTTTTCAGAAACATACAACCCTTGAATCGTCAGTTCTGCTTCTGCATGGATTAAAGCGGTCAGTTGCGCGCCTGTGTAACCACTGGCACCAATAATGGCGATATTTTTCATGTTTTTTGTCTTATTAACCGAATCAAAGAAACTTAAAGAGTAGATGAATAGCTTACACGCAACCGCGCATATCTATGATGACAAGACTATCGTCGCAGGAAATCGTAATAGGTTGTTATTTTATTCACTGTCAGGCTAATACTGTGCATCATGATATTCACTCTACAGGTCACAGGGGGTGACTCATCTCAACTGATGGCTAGACTACCACAAAGATCTACTTATGCAATATATGTGAATATATATTTTTAATTTATTTTCATCTTTTAAGCTCAAATTAGGATATCGAAGACACAGTTCCCATTCAGCTAACTCGTTAATAACACAGTTATCCAGGGTCAACATGAGTCAAAATCAGTCCTTTTCATTAACAGCTAAGATACATGTCTGCAAAGCATAAAATGATGCACTTCATATTCACTTGCACTAATCATCAAAAAATATTGCGTAACTTCGCATTTCTATTGAATATTCTTCATCAAATACCGTGATTGGTTGCATATCGGATAAGCCAGTCGTATAAGTTATAAGTTCTGCTGTTGACCATAGCCCCAAGTGATAGGTATTGTGCTAACGGGCTAAATGCACAGCGGAATTTTCATGTTTTTCTATTCGGAGTAACTATGTCAGTAACCATGGCAGACAATATGACAGATATGTATGCGTCATTAAGATCGAACGTGAGTATGTTAGGCCAAATCCTTGGCGATACTATGCGTACCCATCTTGGGGACTCTTTTCTTGAGAAGGTTGAACAGATCCGTAAGCTTGCCAAAGACTCACGCCGAGGCGATCAAGCCGCCAGAGAGCAAATGCTCGAGTTACTGACAGCTTTGCCAGACGAAGAATTAGTCCCTTTTGCAAAAGCTTTTAACCAATTTCTTAACTTAGCTAACTTATCCGAGCAATTTCATACTATCAGTCGTAATTGTGACGAACTTGTCTGCGTGCCAGACCCAGTGGAACAACTCCTAGGACGCATGCTCAATGGTCGTGTCGACCAAGCTAAAATGCTCGACTGTCTAAAAACACTGGATATCGATCTGGTACTAACAGCGCACCCCACTGAAATTTCCCGTCGTACCCTGATCCAAAAATACGCCGCCATTGTCGACTGCTTAACAGAGCAAGAAAACGACCAACTGTCGGATAGAGAACGTCAACAGATCAATCTGCGCCTGCGCCAATTAATCGCGCAAATATGGCACACCAATGAGATCCGCCGCGAGCGCCCCACTCCAGTGGATGAAGCCCGCTGGGGATTATCCACCATTGAAGAGTCACTCTGGCATGCGGTGCCTGACTTCTTAAGACAACTTAACGACCGAGTGCAGCAACGCACAGGGCAGCAATTACCGATTGATATCGCGCCAGTGCGCTTTTCAAGCTGGATGGGCGGCGATCGCGATGGCAACCCGTTTGTTACCGCAAAAGTCACCCAAGAGGTGCTCGATCGTAACCGCCATGCCGCCGCCAGATTATTCTTAAAAGATATCGTGCTGCTGGTCGGTGAACTGTCGATGGAAGAAGCCAATGATGAGTTAAAGGCTTATACCAATAACAGCTGCGAACCTTACCGCCACGTGCTGCGATCTATTCGTCAAAGACTGCGTGACACCATAGATTATTTAAATGCGCGCATCGAAGGCCACAATCCTGAAGTCGATAAGTCGAGCCTGATTTGGCAAGAAAGCGATCTCAAAGCGCCGCTAGAAATGCTCTATAAGAGTTTAACCGACTGCGGTATGCGCTTAATTGCCAACGGTTTATTGCTCGACATTCTCCGCCGTCTCGCCTGTTTTGGCATTCATATGCTCAGACTCGACATTCGCCAAGACGCCAGCCGTCACAGCGATGTGCTCGCCGAGTTAACCCGCTATCTCGGCATGGGTGATTTCAATCATTGGGATGAAACCGAGAAACAAGCCTTCCTATTACGTGAACTCAGCAACCGTCGTCCACTGATCCCAAGTAACTGGCAACCCTCGGCCGATGTGGCCGAAGTGCTTAATACCTGTCGTTTGATTGCTAAACATCCGGCAAAAGCACTCGGATCCTATGTGATTTCGATGGCAGGTAAACCATCGGATGTCTTAACGGTTTTACTGTTACTCAAAGAAACGGGCTGTTCGCACCCAATGCGTGTGGTACCGCTGTTTGAAACCTTAAGTGACTTAAACAACGCCGCGGCCTGTATTACCGATTTGCTCGATATCGACTGGTATCGTGGTTACACCAAAGGCATGCAAGAAGTCATGATTGGTTACTCTGACTCTGCTAAAGATGCCGGCGTAATGGCGGCGGCTTGGGCTCAGTATTACGCTCAAGAGCAGTTAGTGGCGGTCTGTAAACAAGCAGGCGTCAAGCTTACGCTATTCCATGGCCGTGGTGGCAGCATTGGTCGCGGGGGTGGTCCTGCACACAAAGCAATCCTATCGCAACCTCCAGGTTCGGTAGATGGCCGCATTCGTGTGACTGAGCAGGGCGAAATGATCCGCTTCAAGTTTGGCTTGCCAAAACTCGCGGTTCAAAGCCTGGCCCTGTATACCTCGGCCGTATTGGAAGCAACCCTATTACCACCGCCAGAGCCGAAGCAAGAATGGCGCAATTGCATGCAACGTATTGCAGAAGAATCCGTGGGTGCTTACCGTGGCATAGTGCGTGATGAACCTGATTTTGTGGCTTATTTCCGCGCGGCAACGCCAGAAGTGGAATTAGGAAAACTACCACTCGGCAGCCGCCCTGCCAAACGTCGTGTCGATGGCGGGATTGAAAGCCTACGGGCAATTCCGTGGATCTTTGCCTGGTCGCAAAACCGTTTGATGTTACCCGCATGGCTTGGCGCCGGTGAAGCACTTCAAGCCGCCTGTGAACGCGGTGAAATGGGCTTACTGCAAGAGATGGAGCGGGAATGGCCCTTCTTCAGCACTCGTATTTCAATGCTGGAAATGGTCTACGCCAAGGCGGAACCTAATTTGGCCCGCTACTACGAAACCTGTTTAGTACCTAAGGACTTGCATCACTTAGGCGAAACCTTGCGCCAACGCTTAGATCTGGGCATTAAAGTCGTGCTTGAGCTGACAAAATCGGATAGTTTAATGGCGCATACACCGTGGAATCGCGAATCAGTTAAACTGCGAAATCCGTATATCGATCCATTAAACTTCTTACAAACCGAGCTATTAGCGCGGACACGTAAGGAAACAACCGAAACTCCTGCGTCTGAACATGTACAGTTAGCGCTAATGCTGACCATTGCAGGTGTGGCAGCGGGTATGAGAAACACTGGTTAATGAAAAAACTTTCCCGCACGATTTGCTTAGGACTGACTGTACTGCTTGGCGGCTGCGTCTCGCAGTACAGTATCAGCGAGCACGAAATGGAGCAGTACCTCAGTAAAGAGATCCATTTTGAGATTAAACAAGGCAATCAATTAGTTGGCGCAGAAGTGCGCATTAACGACATCAGTGTCAAGCTAGGTGTAAAACCTGACACTATGAGCGTAAGTGCCGCAACTCAAGTATCAATTAAGAATCCGATCTTTCCATTGAGCGCCAAACTCACTACGACTTTCGAAGCCAAGCCTTGGTATGACAGCGCAACGCACAGTGTCTATCTGCGCCAACTCGAATTAGTCAAAGTGGAATCAACGCCCAAGGATATTGAAAAAGCGATTAGCAGTGCCACACCGCAGGTGATGGGTTATCTAAGGCAATTCTTAGAAAGCCAGCCTGTGTATGTACTGGATACCAAGGACAGTAACCAAGCACTGATGGCAAAAATGACCGAAAGCATTCAAGTTGCCCCAGGCAAATTAGTGCTTAAGTTCACTAAATAATCTGCCATTTTTGCATCTCTGTAGAAGTTAAAATGCTCCCGAGGGAGCATTTTTGTTGGCGGGCATAAACGGATATATACCCGTATAAGAGTTACTTACTGAATCGCCCAATCGACTGATAATCGACGATCACAGCTTCAGCTAAAAGCTCACGTCTTAGCATATCGTAAGCCACAGCAGCACTTAAACTGCGTACCAGATCCCGTGAACGTCTCGGTAGTTTAATCATCTGACTATAAACACCGCCGCGAGTTGCTAAAGCGATCGCCACAGTGCCCACAGGTTTCTCATCTGTGCCACCATCGGGCCCCGCAATTCCACTGGTTGCCAGCGAATAATCACTGTCTAAAATTTGCCTTGCCCCCTTAGCCATTTCTTCTACAGTCGCAATGGAGACAGCACCATGATCATCTAAGGTTGAAGGATTAACACCTAACACACGCACTTTAGATTCATTACTATAAGTCACTAATCCGTGCTGTAAGTAAGATGAACTGCCAGGGAAATCAACTAACTGACTGGTGATCATGCCGCCAGTGCAAGACTCGGCAACGCTTAAGGTCAAGCCTGAGTTAAGTAGCTTATAATGAATTTCTTCGGCAAGAGTGGCTTTATCTTCCGCGACAACCGCAGTACCTAGCACCATTTTGATGTGCCCAGCGACGCGAGGTAATACTGCAATCGCCTTCTCGCCACGGGCGAAAATCTTAATCTCAATATGCGGCATAGAAGAGCGGTAACCAATAGTAATGCCTTCTGGCAGCTCTAGCGGCTCTAACTTATCTGCCAAAGCGGACTCACCTTGACCTATGGTCAATAGTTTCTTTAAGGCGACCTTAGCATCAAGGTTAAACTCTTCCCGAATAAAGGGCACAAACTGCTCTGTAACCATGTGTTTCAGCTCAAAAGGCACACCAGGCGTAAAGAATAACCAAGCGCGGTTAAGCTTAACTCTAAAGCCACAAGCGGTTCCCACTGGGTTATCAACCATCACAGCTGAGGCTGGCAGCATAGCTTGCTTGAGATTACTTAAAGGCATTTCACGGTTATTACGGGTAAACCACTCCTCTAAACGCTCACGCCACTCCGCATTCTCAACCAATGGTTCGCCCTTCGCCTTCGCCATCGCTAAAGCAGACATATCATCACTCGTCGGCCCGAGACCACCATTAACGAGAATCACATCTGCATGTAAGCTACGTTCTTGGAAAACCGCAATCAGATCCTCGAGGCGATCGCCGACTGTTACTCGACGCTGGATCTCGACACCATGCTCCATCATAGTACTGGCAAACCAAGCGGCGTTGGTATCAACAATCTGTCCCGCCAACACCTCTTCTCCAGTGCAAATCATCTCTAACTTCATCTCAGATCCTTATCTACCCCAATAAATTAAAACATAAGGTAAGTAACCGCTTAACTAATAGCAATAGCTAGGCTCGATCGAGAACCAAGATAGCTATAGCAAAATCGGAGCATTGACAAAATAACCGAACAAATAATCGACAACCATTACTTATTATTGATGTCATGAAGAGTGTAAGGAGAGAAAAATAGGAGGAAAACTGACTAATTAAATAGACACTAGGCTGGATTGTACAAATTACAGACGCAAAAAAGCCAGCTTATTCAGCTGGCTTCGTTACATCTCAATGAGATAATTAGGCGCTTGGCGATGACCTACTCTCACATGGGGAGACCCCACACTACCATCGGCGCGTTTGCGTTTCACTTCTGAGTTCGGGATGGGATCAGGTGGTTCCACAAGGCTATTGTCACCAAGCAAATTCTGTTTATTACCGTGTCCATCTCTGGCTCACGTTAATAATAATTCGGAAAGCTGATTTTCTTTGTTTGAGTTCAAACTTTATCAAGTATCTGTATTCTGTCTAAGGCTTCTTTGTAAAACCCATCTGGGTTGTATGGTTAAGCCTCTCGAGTCATTAGTACATGTTAGCTCAACGCCTCACAACGCTTACACACCATGCCTATCAACGTCCTAGTCTCGAACGGCTCTTTAGAGGAATTAAATTCCTAGGGATGACTCATCTTAGGGCTCGCTTCCCGCTTAGATGCTTTCAGCGGTTATCGATTCCGAACGTAGCTACCGGGCAATGCCATTGGCATGACAACCCGAACACCAGCGGTTCGTCCACTCCGGTCCTCTCGTACTAGGAGCAGCTCCCTTCAATCATCCAACGCCCACGGCAGATAGGGACCGAACTGTCTCACGACGTTCTGAACCCAGCTCGCGTACCACTTTAAATGGCGAACAGCCATACCCTTGGGACCGACTTCAGCCCCAGGATGTGATGAGCCGACATCGAGGTGCCAAACACCGCCGTCGATATGAACTCTTGGGCGGTATCAGCCTGTTATCCCCGGAGTACCTTTTATCCGTTGAGCGATGGCCCTTCCATTCAGAACCACCGGATCACTATGACCTACTTTCGTACCTGCTCGACGTGTATGTCTCGCAGTTAAGCTGGCTTATGCCATTGCACTAACCGTACGATGTCCGACCGTACTTAGCCAACCTTCGTGCTCCTCCGTTACTCTTTGGGAGGAGACCGCCCCAGTCAAACTACCCACCAGGCACTGTCCCTAATCCCGATAAGGGACCTAGGTTAGAACATCAAAACTACAAGGGTGGTATTTCAAGGACGACTCCATCATGACTAGCGTCACAACTTCAAAGTCTCCCACCTATCCTACACATGTAGGTTCAATGTTCAGTGCCAAGCTATAGTAAAGGTTCACGGGGTCTTTCCGTCTAGCCGCGGGTATACGGCATCTTCACCGCAATTTCAACTTCACTGAGTCTCGGCTGGAGACAGCGTGGCCATCATTACGCCATTCGTGCAGGTCGGAACTTACCCGACAAGGAATTTCGCTACCTTAGGACCGTTATAGTTACGGCCGCCGTTTACCGGGGCTTCGATCATGAGCTTCTCTTGCGATAACCCAATCAATTAACCTTCCGGCACCGGGCAGGCGTCACACCGTATACTTCCTCTTGCGAGTTTGCACAGTGCTGTGTTTTTGATAAACAGTTGCAGCCACCTGGTATCTGCGACTCCCGTCAGCTTAGAGAGCAAGTCTCATCACCAACAGGAGCGTACCTTCTCCCGAAGTTACGGTACCATTTTGCCTAGTTCCTTCAGCCGAGTTCTCTCAAGCGCCTTGGTATTCTCTACCCGACCACCTGTGTCGGTTTGGGGTACGATTCCCACTAACCTGAAGCTTAGAAGATTTTCCTGGAAGCATGGCATCAACTACTTCAGTCCCTTAGGACCTCGTCATCAGCTCTCAGTGTGTACATTAAAGTACGTGTCCCCGGATTTGCCTAAGAACACCACCTACCACCTTAAACGCGGACTACCAACGCCGCGCTAGCCTAGCCTTCTCCGTCTCTCCATCGCAGTTAGCGGAAGTACAGAAATATTAATCTGTTTCCCATCGATTACGCCTTTCGGCCTCACCTTAGGGGTCGACTCACCCTGCCCCGATTAACGTTGGACAGGAACCCTTGGTCTTTCGGCGAGGGGGTTTTTCACCCCCTTTATCGTTACTCATGTCAGCATTCGCACTTCTGATACCTCCAGCGTGGGTTACCCCTTCACCTTCAACGGCTTACAGAACGCTCCTCTACCGCGCACAGTAAACTGTGCACCCGTAGCTTCGGTGACTAGCTTAGCCCCGTTACATCTTCCGCGCAGGCCGACTCGACTAGTGAGCTATTACGCTTTCTTTAAATGATGGCTGCTTCTAAGCCAACATCCTAGCTGTCTAAGCCTTCCCACATCGTTTCCCACTTAGCTAGTACTTTGGGACCTTAGCTGACGGTCTGGGTTGTTTCCCTTTTGACGACGGACGTTAGCACCCGCCGTCTGTCTCCCGAGTAGTACTCATTGGTATTCGGAGTTTGCAAAGGGTTGGTAAGTCGGGATGACCCCCTAGCCTTAACAGTGCTCTACCCCCAATGGTATTCGCTCGAGGCGCTACCTAAATAGCTTTCGAGGAGAACCAGATATCTCCCGGTTTGATTGGCCTTTCACCCCCAGCCACAAGTCATCCGCTAATTTTTCAACATTAGTCGGTTCGGTCCTCCAGTTGATGTTACTCAACCTTCAACCTGCCCATGGCTAGATCACCGGGTTTCGGGTCTACACCTTGCAACTAAACGCGCAGTTAACACTCGGTTTCCCTACGGCTCCGCTATTCGCTTAACCTCGCTACAAAATGTAAGTCGCTGACCCATTATACAAAAGGTACGCAGTCACGGTCTCAAGAACCGCTCCCACTGCTTGTACGTATACGGTTTCAGGTTCTATTTCACTCCCCTCACAGGGGTTCTTTTCGCCTTTCCCTCACGGTACTGGTTCACTATCGGTCAGTCAGGAGTATTTAGCCTTGGAGGATGGTCCCCCCATATTCAAACAGGATGTCACGTGTCCCGCCTTACTCGTTTTCATCAATGGTTAGTTTTCATGTACGGGGCTATCACCCTGTGCCGCTGCGCTTTCCAACGCATTCCACTAACACCCCACTGACTTAAGGGCTAATCCCCGTTCGCTCGCCGCTACTAGGGGAATCTCGGTTGATTTCTTTTCCTAAGGGTACTTAGATGTTTCAGTTCCCCTCGTTCGCCTCGCAACACTATGTATTCATGTTGCGATAACAGCTTATGCTGCTGGGTTCCCCCATTCGGACATCGTTAGCTCAAATGCTTGTTACTAGCTCGCCAACGCTTTTCGCAAGTTACTACGTCCTTCATCGCCTCTGACTGCCAAGGCATCCACCGTATACGCTTAGTCGCTTAACCATACAACCCAAATGAGTTTCACTCACCTGCGCCGCATTGCGACCAGCTTGGTTTTACTTGTCTCACTTCTGACCAAAGAAGTGGACGCGCCTTAGACGTAAACTATTCAGCAAAGAATAATTTACTATTGAATATTCAAGACACTTAATAAAGTGTTTGAGAACTCATGTTCAATGCTTTCGCATTAAACGTTTTGTAATTAATCACATGACAGACTCATGTAATTAAATACTATCAGCTTTCCAAATTGTTAAAGAACAACATCTACCTGCAAGAGGGATGTTTCGCTCTGACTTCTCCTGAGAGAAGCTAAACAAGCAATCTGTGTGAACACTCAACAAACATTAAGTTAGTCGTATAGGTAAGGAGGTGATCCAGCCCCAGGTTCCCCTAGGGCTACCTTGTTACGACTTCACCCCAGTCATGAACCACAAAGTGGTGAGCGCCCCCCCGAAGGTTAAGCTACCCACTTCTTTTGCAGCCCACTCCCATGGTGTGACGGGCGGTGTGTACAAGGCCCGGGAACGTATTCACCGTGGCATTCTGATCCACGATTACTAGCGATTCCGACTTCATGGAGTCGAGTTGCAGACTCCAATCCGGACTACGACGAGCTTTGTGAGATTAGCTCCACCTCGCGGCTTTGCAACCCTCTGTACTCGCCATTGTAGCACGTGTGTAGCCCTACTCGTAAGGGCCATGATGACTTGACGTCGTCCCCACCTTCCTCCGGTTTATCACCGGCAGTCTCCCTAGAGTTCCCACCATTACGTGCTGGCAAATAAGGATAGGGGTTGCGCTCGTTGCGGGACTTAACCCAACATTTCACAACACGAGCTGACGACAGCCATGCAGCACCTGTCTCACGGTTCCCGAAGGCACTAAGCTATCTCTAGCGAATTCCGTGGATGTCAAGAGTAGGTAAGGTTCTTCGCGTTGCATCGAATTAAACCACATGCTCCACCGCTTGTGCGGGCCCCCGTCAATTCATTTGAGTTTTAACCTTGCGGCCGTACTCCCCAGGCGGTCTACTTAATGCGTTAGCTTGAGAGCCCAGTGTTCAAGACACCAAACTCCGAGTAGACATCGTTTACGGCGTGGACTACCAGGGTATCTAATCCTGTTTGCTCCCCACGCTTTCGTGCATGAGCGTCAGTCTTTGTCCAGGGGGCCGCCTTCGCCACCGGTATTCCTCCAGATCTCTACGCATTTCACCGCTACACCTGGAATTCTACCCCCCTCTACAAGACTCTAGTTCGCCAGTTCGAAATGCTATTCCTAGGTTGAGCCCAGGGCTTTCACATCTCGCTTAACAAACCGCCTGCGCACGCTTTACGCCCAGTAATTCCGATTAACGCTCGGACCCTCCGTATTACCGCGGCTGCTGGCACGGAGTTAGCCGGTCCTTCTTCTGTAGGTAACGTCACAGATATAACGTATTAAGTTACACCCTTTCCTCCCTACTGAAAGTGCTTTACAACCCGAAGGCCTTCTTCACACACGCGGCATGGCTGCATCAGGGTTTCCCCCATTGTGCAATATTCCCCACTGCTGCCTCCCGTAGGAGTCTGGGCCGTGTCTCAGTCCCAGTGTGGCTGATCATCCTCTCAGAACAGCTAGGGATCGTCGCCTTGGTGAGCCATTACCTCACCAACTAGCTAATCCCACCTAGGTTCATCCAATCGCGGAAGGCCCGAAGGTCCCCTCCTTTCCCCCGTAGGGCGTATGCGGTATTAGCAGTCGTTTCCAACTGTTATCCCCCTCGACTGGGCAGATCCCTAGGCATTACTCACCCGTCCGCCGCTCGCCGCCTCAGGAGTAAACTCCCTTGCGCTGCCGCTCGACTTGCATGTGTTAGGCCTGCCGCCAGCGTTCAATCTGAGCCATGATCAAACTCTTCAATTAAAGTTTTGTTGCTTCCGTCTTGCGACTTCAGCGGCTCAATGAATTCTGATTTTTTGTTTCTAACTAAAGAAACAAACTGTACATATTACTATGAACACTCATTGTTACATTGATTTAAATTTTTGACTGCCAACCCGAAGGTTAAGCAGTTTCGATTAACTCAACACCTGTGAGTGTCCACACAGATTTCTTGTTTTATCTTGTTAAAGAGCGTTGACCACATACCGTTGTCGGCGGGTCGCGCTGATGCTTCATCAGCTCAGGGTCGTGCATTTTACGCATTTCCCGTTTCGCGTCAAGGAGTATTTTTCAACTTCTTGCTGCGCTTGAATTAAGTGCTTAAAAGCGACTCAATTTAACCTAACTCGTCAGCCTGCTTTCGCTGTCTGCCGTGTCAGTGGATGCGCATTATAGGCAGCAGAAGATTTTGTGCAACCCCTATTTTAAGGAAATTTGCAGTTAATTCTAATTATCTAATCTAGCCACAAGATACCCACCACTTACCCCCAAAGTTATCCACAAAATAGCGCTTTATCTGTAATTTGGCCCAATTGATTGCCAGCGTACAGTATCAAGACAAAGGGATCATGAGCATGAATGCTATCAGATTTAAATGAGAATAACGGCTGCTCGAACCGGAATATCTCACCTCCACTTTTATATGGAGTCGTTTATGGGAGAATGACGGGGAACAACAGAAGAAGATGACACTCTGAGTGTATTTGGCGATGAAGATACTTTACCTATATATAGTAGTTGCCTCCCATCAACTCACCATAGAAAGTCGAAACAACGTAATCAGCAATATAAAGAGGGTCTCTTTGATACTTATTCGTTAGTAACTGGCTACATTAGATATCAGCATGTAGTAGCAGTAATAAGTAGTTCAGAGACCATTCAACTCTATTCACCTTAATCCATTACCGAGTTGAGTGGATTAGCTCGCACTCCATAGCAGTTGTCCGCAGTCGGTAAGATCATAGCCACCAAGTAGTGCCGCCATTTGCCTCGAGTGACCACTCGCCAACATAGTAAAAAGTTGTTGAAGCTGACGACGGAAGTAAATGCTTTGCGGCATAACGAAATCGAAAGACTCTTTAATCAGTGGCACGAAACTTAAACCACTTTCCAAAGCCACAGATTGACAACCAAAACCAATATCGGCATCACCCCTAGCGATATAACCCGCCAACTCGCGTTCACTATAGGCAGTTAGCACGACATTAAGTTGATCTAAGCGAGCACCTTGCTTTAACAACCAATGCTCTAAGTGCTGTTGGCTACCTGCGCCCCCCTGACGACTCACCCAACGCCAAGGCAAGTTCACGACTTTATCTTCTTCTTGGCATCTGTGGTGCATATCGGCACGCATGATCAACCCTTGCTGACGGGAGTAACCATGCACCATGATCCATTGTTGATGGTTGTTATAACCTTTAAGTAAAGCTGGGTGGCGAATATTTCTATCCTCCATGCTACCCCAGTGTAAGGTGCACACATCGGCATAACCTTTAGCAAGCAACTCTAACCCTAAGCGTGAACCTGTTGCGCTGTAGCTTATCAACTCACGGCTACCAACTTGCGCCATCAAACGCGCCACCAGCATAGATAATAGTGGATCGTCACTACCAGTGATCAATAAACGGTCGGTCAGCATGCCACTGTGGCAAGAATCCATTACCCAACGGTCGATTAACACTTTCGGAAATAGCCATTTACCGGTGATTTTAGTGGCGGGGAGAATTCTGTCATTAGCCATGGCGTAGACTTTTTTCTCATTAAGGTCTAAATACTCGGCCACTTGCTTCGCGCTCATGTAGACCAATTCACTGGCAGACGTCATCTTGTTTCCTTGTCTTATTCTTCGTTACTGCATGTAAGTCTTAGCTGACTTGAGGCTAAGGAGCCGTATTGGCATCAAACTGCAGATTTTCACTGCCGTGGTACACCAAAAAGTGACGGCCTTTCGCGCGGGCTATAATAGTAATACCCAACTGCTGCGCTAGTGCTAAGCCCATTTGAGTCACGCCACTGCGTGATAGCAAAATAGGGATCCCCATTTTAGCGACTTTAATCACCATTTCCGAAGTTAAGCGGCCAGTGGTATAAAATATCTTATTATCGCCGCGATCCTGAGTCAGCCACATATCCCCAGCCAAAGTATCTACGGCATTATGACGACCAACATCCTCGACGAAAGCCATAATTTTATCGTCTTCGCACAAGCCACAACCGTGTACAGCACCCGCATTTTTATAGGTTTCGTTATATTCGTTGATATTTTTCAATAAGCTATAAAGGGTGCTTTGCTTAAGACTTGGCGTTGGTAAATTGATGCCGTCTAAATCTTGCATAAAACTGCCATAAACCGTGCCTTGACCACAGCCTGATGTCACCGTTTTTTCGGAGAGTTTCTCATCAAGATCAGCGGTTTGTTCACGGGTAACCACGGCTGCAGAACTCACATCCCAATCGACGATAACAGAGTCCAGTAAGCTCACATCCGAAATAAAGCCTTGGTTCTTAAGATAACCTAACGCCAGTGACTCAGGTTTCGCCCCTAGGGTCATAAGTGTCACTATTGGTCGCCAGTTCAAATACACGGTAAGCGGACGTTCGCAGGCGACAAATTTATCCAACACTTCCCCGGCTTCATTCACTGCTTTTACAGCAATGGTCAGCGGTACTTCCACTTGAGTTCTCACAAAAGAACACTGATGCTGAGTTTTTTGAGAAGGATTGGCTGTCGCTATTTCGCTATCTGTGCTCATGTTGTTATCAGGAATAGTGATATTTTCAGAGATCATAATGTTACCGCTTAACGAGTCATGGCCAGAGCATAGCAATATTTATACCTAGACATAAAAATTGGGGTTAAATGCGTGATCTGCCGCAATGCAGATTTTTCATTAGCCCTTTTATGTCCCAAACAAAATCCTGTACTGGACAAAATGTCCAATTTATAGGGTGTTTTTGATGATCTAGCTCAAACTAATCCACTATGTTTACTGGCACCAATATTGCAGAGACCTTTTATCGCAATTTGTTGGTAAAACCGAACCGTTCACTCTACGGTTTGTCCATCAACACGGCTGAGACGGAGAGACAATGCAACATACAACTAGTGTTTGGCCTATGTACGTTTCACTCAAGAAAGTAGAGAAGCAAGTTGGCCGCTGGACCTCAGTACAATGGGAAATTGATCACCTACTTCCCGCCACCCATCAAGCCCCAGACGATGCAACCTTAGTGCTACTCGAACTGCACAAAGACGAACGCGCCAGCTATCGCCTCAATCTCGATTTAGATAACGCCATGCTGTATTTAGTATGTGATGAAACGGCCGATGGCACTTGGATACCGGCGGCATTATCGGCGGATCAGAATGTCGCGGCGGGTTGTCTTGAGGGCAATACCCCTGTCCTCAACTTATTGATGCCAAAAGCTATCGCTTGTTGGATTGAAGCCTTTATCACCCAATATGGTGAAGTCGAAATTGCCGCTCATCGCCGTAAACATGTCGATGGCCGTAATAATCAAGGCCCGAGTCACGATCCATTGCGGAGGGACTAATGGCTGAATCCATACAAAAAACAGGCGGGCTACTGAGTCGCTGGAACCAACGGCGCGAACAAGTTGCAGCAGAGGAAGCGCGAGAGGCTGACGGGGAAATCACACCTCAGGAGACCATCGTAGCCGAGCCCACTATGGCAGTTGAGCCGCTTCAACCCACAGAGTCAGCCATTGAACCTAATACTGCAGAGCATGACGATCCTAATCGCATCCTCACTGCAGCGGATTTACCCAATCCCAACGAAATTGAAATAGGCGGCAGCTTTGCGAGTTTTATGGGTGCCAATGTTGACCCTGCGGCTAAATCTGCAGCGCTACGTGCACTGTGGAAACAACCGCATTTCAACGAGATAGATGGGCTTTTGGAATATGCACTCGATTACAGTAATCAACCGAAACTCAGTGCAGAAGTCTCAGCTGAATTGATGCAAAAAGTCTTCCGTTACATAGCCGAAGACAGCGAGACCTCGGATGAAGAATCAGCTGCTTTAGCCAAACAAACTGAAGAAAGCAATCCATCCGTGAGTCTTGATGTAAGCGAAACAACAACTCATGAGACTAATGAAGTCGAAATCGAATGGACAGCTGAGCCGATAACGGACAATTTGGATGGGGAGACTGATGACCTACCCCAAAATGCACCAGAGCCCTTAGCTCAGGCACATACCCGAGTTGTTTAACGTCAGTTTAGCTAATTTTAATGTCCGTAACTTTGGTATGTGAATTGCTGTACTAAGATATAAAAAAGCTTAGATAAAAGCAGAAAAGGCAATGACTTACTTATTACCAGCCGCCTAAATCTGCCCAGATACAGTAAAACAAGAAACAGCCAAAGTACTGTTCAGGAACGCAATGTGAGCACTTATTTGATGACCAATCAAACCCAAGAAGCGTTAAAACAAGCGCGACAACAGGTATTAACGCAAACTCAGATGTTGCAGAATCTGATCCCGCCAACTGTCAGCTATACCACCGAAGGCAATGTTCTTATTATTGGCCCAGAAGATCTGGCTCGCCTTGCCGCGGACAAATTGTCCACTATGGCCCATAGGGTGATTTTAGCCAATGAAGCCATTACCAGCCAAGATGAAGCGCACCTAGAACGTGTCATGGCAGCGGCAACTGATGTCGAAAGCTATTACAACAAACTCATTGGTGTAAAAGGCTTTTTAGGCCAATTTCAAGTCAGTGTTGAACATCAAGATGGTGCAGCCGAACTCAGTTTAGTGTCAATCCGTAAACCCCATTTCGATATCGTGCTCGATTTGAGCAGCGCAGCTTGTTTGCACTTAGAAATGCTGCCACCCGGCTATTTTTACGTAGGCCAAGACGCTGAAAAACTCGAAGATGCCCTTGCGCAAATTCCCGATCTCATCGGCCAATTTGATAAGCCGCGCTACGTCAAAATTAACCCAGATATCTGTGCCCACGACCGCAATGGCATCAATGGTTGTAATCGTTGCCTCAACTTCTGCCCAGCAGATGCGATCAGCAGTGTCGCAAAGAAAATTGAAATCGATCCATATCTTTGCCATGGCGCAGGCAGTTGTACCAGCGCTTGCCCAACGGGTGCCATCAGTTACGATTTACCTACGCCACAAGCTTTGCATTCATACCTGAACAAAGTCGTTAGCCGTTTCCGCGAACAAGCCCAAACCGCACCGGTGATTTTGTTCCACGATAATGCCGTCGGCGCCAACTTTATTAGCGACGATTTAGCAGGCGACATCATCCCCGTTGCCCTCGAAGAAATTACCGTTGCTAGCGTAGATCATTGGTTGTCAGTACTCGCTTGGGGCGCGCGCCAAGTGCTGCTCCTCAACACAGACGCAACAGCGCCAACCCTAACGCAAATGCTTAAAGGCGAACTGTCGTTAGCCAATAGCATTTTAGATGAAATGGGCCAGCCACAACGCATTAGCCTCATCGACCCGAGCATGCTTGCCGATTTACATTCGATGCTCGATATCAGCTTAGATTGGCCTGTGATCGTGCCCGCCGCATTTGTGTCGACCACTAAACGCAACACGCTATTTGAAGCGATAGATCACCTCAATAGCCAAGCGGGTGAAATTGATACTTGCCTTAGCCTCAACAATATTCCCTTTGGCAAAGTCAGTGTAAATGTAGAAAAGTGCACTATGTGTATGTCCTGCGTGGCAATTTGCCCAACCGTGGCATTACAAGATGGTGGCGACAAACCTGCACTACACTTTATTGAGCAAAACTGCGTGCAATGCGGTTTATGTGAGGCAGCGTGTCCTGAAAAAGTGATAAGCCTTACGCCACAAATTAACTTTAATAAAGCTGCCCGTCAGCAACAACAGACCCTGAAAGAAGAAGCCCCCTTCGAATGTATTCGCTGCGGCTCTCCTTTTGCGACCCAATCTATGGTGCATCGGATGCTGGATATGGTCGGCGCGCACAGCGCATTTTCTGCCAATATTGAACGCTTGAAAATGTGTGGCGACTGCCGGGTAAAAGACATGTTTGAAGACATTCTTCAAGATCCTGAAAAGCAACTGCGATAAGAGATCCGCTATGACCGAATCAGTAAGACAAGTTTCAGAAAACGATCAGTTGAGAGCCGATATCTATCAACTGTTAGCCGCCCTATTGCGCCGTCAGCCAAGCCCTGAACTGCTACACTTTTTGGCCAATCTTGAAATTGATGCCAATGAAGACAACGAGATGACTAAAGCTTGGTTATCACTCCAACTCGCCGCACAGCAGTTCAACAGCGCACAACTAGAAGACGAGTATTTTGCCCTATTCCTCGGTGTAGGTTGCGGTGAGATCCTGCCCTACGGCAGCTGGTTTATGACGGGCTCATTGATGGATAAACCACTGGCATTGCTACGCCAAGACTTAATGCAACTAGGGTTTGAACGCGAAGACAACGTCAAGGAACCCGAAGATCACGTTGCAGCACTGTGTGAAGTGATGGGAACCCTGATTTTAGAAGCGCCAAGTTATCGCCAATTGGCTTTTTTCCAACGCCATATCGGCAGTTGGATTGGCCGTTTTTGCGACAATTTAGCCAAAGCACCAAGTGCGGCGTTTTACGCCACGGTTGCACAGCTAGCAAAAGCTTTTTTTGCAATGGAAGCCAGTGCTTTTGAGCAATTAAGCTTAGATATTCCAGTCAATTGCCCGGGCAGCGCAGACTTACAGCCAGCCACCAGCGATTTAGCAAAACCAGTAGAGTTAATGAACTAAGACTAAACTGAGTGATAGCGCGGCATGTGCGTGCTAAATGTAAATGTTAGAGATGAGTTCAATCTGCGAAGGTGAGATTAATGTTCACCTTCGCAACAATAACGGAAGCTAAGGCTTCCACAATAACCGAGGTGGTAGCCGTTTGTACCACCTTATCCCGTAACACAAGGAGACACTATGAAGAAGCCAGCTTCCGACATGGGCCGTCGTCAATTGCTTAAAGCATTGGCACTCGGCAGTGCGGCAGGCGCAGTGGTCACTGTGAGTAGTCAAGCGTTAGCTTCGACAAAAACGGCAGCAACCGCAGAGCCTAAAAGTGAGAACTACCGCGAAACCGACCATATTCGTAGCTATTATACGTCGCTTTAAAACTAAAATAGAGGAGAGTGTGTGATGCGATTAACCCGCAAAACAGACCAGGTTGTCGAAACTAAAGCGCCAGCACTGGGTCTCAATCGTCGTCAATTCTTAAAATCGGCAAGTCTTGCCACAGGAGGGATCGCTGCGGCGTCCATGCTGGGCACAGGCATGATGCGTAAAGCACAGGCCCAAGAAGATATTGGCCATAATGTTCCCACCGAAGTCAAACGTACCATCTGTTCTCACTGTGCCGTAGGTTGTGGTGTGTATGCAGAAGTACAAAATGGTGTATGGACGGGTCAAGAACCCGCATTCGATCACCCGTTCAACGCTGGCGGTCACTGCGCGAAAGGTGCTGCACTGCGTGAACATGGTCACGGCGAAAAACGCCTGAAATACCCCATGAAGTTAGAAGGCGGAAAATGGAAAAAGATCTCTTGGGATCAAGCGATTAATGAAGTCGGCGATAAAATGGCTTCAATTCGTCAAGAGTCAGGCCCAGATTCAGTCTACTTTATGGGTAGCGCTAAGTTCTCTAACGAACAAGCTTATTTATATCGCAAATTTGCGGCACTGTGGGGTACGAACAACGTCGACCATTCTGCCCGTATTTGTCACTCTACCACGGTAGCCGGTGTTGCTAACACTTGGGGCTACGGTGCGCAAACCAACTCAATCAACGATATTCGCAACTCTAAGTGCATCATGTTTATTGGGGCAAACCCCAGTGAAGCGCATCCTGTTGCCATGCAGCATATTTTGATTGGTAAAGAACGCGGTGCCAAAATCATCGTTGTTGATCCACGTTTCACCCGTACTGCAGCGAAATCTGACGAGTACGTGCATATCCGTCCTGGCACAGACATCCCCTTCATTTATGGCCTGTTATGGCACATATTTGAAAACGGCTGGGAAGATAAAGAGTTTATCAAACACCGTGTCTATGGCATGGATCGTATCCGCGAAGAAGTGAAAAAATACCCCCCAGAAGAAGTTGAACTGGTTGCGGGTGTACCAAAAGCGCAGATGTACCGCGTCGCCAAAATGATGGCTGAAACCAAACCCGGCACAATTATTTGGTGTATGGGTGGCACTCAGCACCACGTGGGTAACTCTAACACCCGTTCATACTGCATGTTACAACTCGCTTTAGGCAACATGGGTGTACCTGGCGGCGGCACTAACATTTTCCGCGGCCATGATAACGTGCAAGGCGCAACCGACTTTGGTTTGTTATTTGATAACTTACCGGGTTACTACGGTTTAACGACTGGCGCTTGGGCTCATTGGAATAATGTGTGGGATCTCGACCCTAATTGGGTAGCGAGCCGTTTCGATCAAGGCGAATATCTAGGACAAAAACCGCAAACCTCTGCGGGTATTCCTTGTTCGCGCTGGCACGATGGCGTGTTAGAAGATAAAACCAAGATAGCGCAAAAAGACAATATTCGTCTGGCGTTCTTCTGGGGACAATCGGTCAACACTGAAACCCGTGGCCGTGAAGTGCGTGAAGCTTTAAATAAAATGGACACCGTCGTCGTTGTCGATCCATTCCCAACCATGGCGGGTGTTATGCACCAACGTCAAGATGGGGTTTATTTACTTCCTGCGGCAACCCAGTTTGAAACCTACGGTTCAATCTCTGCGACTAACCGCTCAGTACAATGGCGTTCTAAGGTCATAGAACCCCTGTTCGAATCCCTGCCTGATCATGTGATCATGTACAAACTCGCCAAAAAAGTGGGTATAGATAAAGAGCTATTCAAGCATATTAAAGTCAATGGTGAAGAGCCTTTGATTGAAGATATCACCCGCGAATTTAACACAGGTATGTGGACTATCGGTTATACCGGACAAAGCCCAGAGCGTTTAAAAATGCACCAAGAAAACTGGGGTACTTTTGATGCTGATAGCCTAGAAGCCCCCGGCGGTCCTGCCAAAGGCGAAACCTACGGCTTACCTTGGCCTTGTTGGGGGACACCAGAGATGAAACATCCTGGTACCCAGATTCTGTATAACGAAGCCAAACATGTGAAAGACGGTGGCGGTAACTTCCGTGCTCGCTATGGTGTGGAACATGAAGGCAATAATATTCTTGCCGAAGGTACTTACTCTAAAGGCAGTGAGATCCAAGATGGCTATCCTGAATTTACCGCCGATATGCTTAAGCAATTAGGTTGGTGGGATGACCTGACCGAAAACGAGAAAAAACACGCCGAAGGCAAAAACTGGAAAACTGACATTTCCGGCGGTATCCAACGTGTTGCTATCAAGCACGGCTGTATCCCTTACGGTAACGCTAAAGCTCGTTGTATTGTATGGACATTCCCAGACGATATTCCACGCCACCGCGAACCACTTTACACGCCTCGTCGTGACTTAGTCGCTAAATACCCCACCTACGAAGATCGTATGGTTGCACGTTTACCGACACTGTATAAGTCAATTCAAGACAAGGATTTTGCTAAAGACTTCCCATTGGCACTCACATCAGGCCGCCTAGTGGAATATGAAGGTGGTGGTGAAGAATCCCGTTCTAACCCTTGGTTAGCTGAACTACAACAAGAAATGTTCATCGAAATGAACCCTGCTGATGCAGCGGATCGCGGTATTCGCGACGGTGACAATGTTTTTGTTCATGGTCCAGAAGGCGCCAAAATCACGGTTAAGGCTATGGTGACACCGCGCGTTATTGCCGGTGAATGTTTTATGCCATACCACTTTGCTGGGGTGTTTGAAGGCGAAAGCCTAGCGAAAAACTATCCTGAAGGCACTGTGCCTTACGTGATAGGCGAATCTGCAAACACCATTTTAACTTATGGCTACGACGTTGTGACTCAGATGCAAGAAACTAAGTCCAGCCTATGCCAAATCAGCAAAGCCTAACCTACTTGATGAGGAGATAAGCCATTATGGCAGTCATGAAATTTCTGTGTGACACCAAGCGCTGCATCGAGTGTAACGGTTGCGTCACTGCATGTAAGAACGAAAACGACTCCGCTCTCGAGTGGGGAATTCAACGTCGCCGCGTGGTGACGATCAACGATGGTCTACCTGGCGAAGCCTCAATTTCAGTGGCTTGTATGCACTGTACTGACGCTCCCTGCATGGCCGTATGTCCGGCAGATTGTTTCTACCGTACCGAAGACGGCATAGTGCTGCACAATAAAGATACTTGTATCGGTTGTGGTTATTGCTTCTATGCTTGTCCATTTGGTGCACCGCAATTCCCGAAAAAGACTGCCTTTGGTAGTCGTGGCAAGATGGACAAATGTACTTTCTGTGCCGGTGGCCCAGAAGAAACCTTCTCCGAAGCTGAGCGTAAAAAATACGGTGCTAACCGTATTGCTGAGGGCAAGTTACCTATGTGTGCTGAGCTTTGTTCTACTAAAGCGCTGCTCGCAGGTGATGCGGAAGTGGTATCAAACATTTACCGTCAACGTATGGCCTCTCGAGGCAATCCTAACGTGATTTGGGGTTACAACCCCAAGACAGGTGAGATTAACTAAGCAGAGCGAGGGTTAGGGAGAAATCCCTAACCTCTGGCAAGGAGTGAAAATGTTAAACAAACAGTTAAACAAATCACTGCACAGTCTGTTTGCTCTGTTGGTGCTCGTCATGGGATTGGGATTAGGTTCAGTCATGAGCTCAAACCCAGTACACGCAAGTGATCAGCAATCGAGTCAACAACAGGCGAAAGCGCAAACCAGCGATGCCGATCTTTGGCGAGCGGTAAAAGCAGGCGATGCCGGCTATACCACTGCCAAAGGGATAGATACTGGGGTGTTGATTAACGTTGCCGGTAACCAAGGTAAAGAACTGAGAAATGAATACTTAACCCCCGTCATGGCGCTAGCCGTGGTAGGTGTGTTTGGTGCTTTCTTATTGTTTTATCTGGTGAATGGTCCATCAAAACTGAGTCATGGCTTTTCAGGCAAGATGGTTTCGCGCTGGTCAAAGGCGGATCTGTGGATCCATTGGGTCATGGCGAGCAGCTGTCTGGCACTGATGTTTACCGGTCTAACCATAATGTTAGGTAAGCAAGTCATACAGCCAATGTTAGGCCCCGACCTTTGGGCGCCATTGATCTATGGCAGCAAAACAATCCACGATTGGGCAGGTCCCATTTTTATCGCGGCTTGGGCTGTATGTGTGGTGAAATGGATGCCGTTACAAACCTTCAAGATGTATGATTTGAAATGGTTTTTAGTGGTAGGTGGTTATATCAACTTTGGCCCGTTCAAAGGTAAGCACCCTGACAGTGGTTTCGCTAACGCCGGTGAAAAAATGTGGTTCTGGACCCTGATGTTGTTTGGTTTATTCATCAGCGTATCTGGCATCATGTTGGTATTGCCAGGCTTGGATTTACCCCGCGAAGCCTCTATGGGCGCGCTGCTGATCCACTCTATCAGCGCCATTATCTTGATTGCCTTTACTATAGTGCATATTTGGATGGCGACCGTATTGAGCGAAGGCGGTATGGAGTGTATGAAGTCAGGCTATTGTGATGAAAACTGGGCAATCCAGCACCATAATCTCTGGTATGACGAAATCAAAGCCAACGGCAGCTTAAAGTATAAAGACTAAGTTAAACCGCAGCTTTTACATCCTCAAAACACCCCGCATCGCGGGGTGTTTTTTATTCACACTGTTCCCATCGCATTAATTCAAAAGCACAAAAAATTAACAACTGAAACAGCGAGATACAAAAATCCGCCAACGCCCTCTTCCCCAGTAGTTCACTAAACTATGAGCGAGTTAACGCTTTAAGAGAACGGCCGCCGATTTCAGGGCTGCAAACTGTCCTAGATCAATTCCTACTCAACCCTTTCCTACTATATTGCCGTCACGCGCGATGATTGATGGTAAACAAGATGATTTCATTATCTTTTCCGTCGCTAATCTTCACTTTTTGATAACAAGATAAACCCCACAAAAAGCCGTGCGATCTCAAAAACTAAACCCTAATTTCAGGAGTCAGCATGAAGCAGCAACCCAGCGATTTATCTCGCCGATCTTTGCTCAAAGCGCTCACCGTCGGCAGCGTAGCGGGTGCCGCCATTGCCGCAACCGGCATGAGCGTGGCACAGGTCAGCGAGAGCAGCAAGGTAACCACTAAAGAGTCAAAGGGTTACCACGAAACTGCGCATATCAGCAGCTATTACGATAGCTTGCGCAGCTAATCTAGGAGAAGTCAGCGATGAAGTTAACTCGCAAGTCCAATGTTGCCACAGTGGCAGACAAACCGGCGTTAGGCATCAGCCGTCGTCAATTTATGAAGCACGCAGGTATCGCCACAGGTGGTATTGCCGCAGCATCTCTGATGGGCACAGGCATGATGCGTCGTGTCGAAGCCAAAGAAGTGCCGCATGATGCGCCAATCGAAATCAAACGTACTATTTGTAGTGCCTGCGCCGTCGGTTGTGGCCTGTATGCCGAAGTACAAAATGGTGTGTGGACGGGCCAAGAACCCGCATTCGACCACCCATTCAACGCTGGTGGTCACTGCGCGAAAGGTGCTGCACTGCGTGAGCATGGTCATGGTGAAAAACGCCTGAAATATCCAATGAAATTGGTTGATGGCAAGTGGAAAAAAATCTCTTGGGAAGATGCTATTAACGAAGTGGGCGACCAAATGCTCAACATTCGTCAAGAATCTGGCCCAGACTCAGTGTACTTCATGGGTAGCGCTAAGTTTTCTAACGAAGGTTGTTACATGTACCGCAAGTTGGCGGCTATGTGGGGCACAAACAACGTCGACCATTCAGCTCGTATTTGTCACTCTACCACGGTAGCCGGTGTTGCTAACACTTGGGGCTACGGTGCGCAAACGAACTCTTTCAACGATATCCAGAATGCTCATGCCATCTTCCTGATCGGGGCAAACCCAGCAGAAGCGCATCCCGTTTCGATGCAACATATTCTGATCGCTAAAGAAAGAAACAACGCCAAAATCATCGTCGTTGACCCACGTTTCTCTCGCACTGCAGCGCATTCAGACTTGCATTGTGCAATTCGCCCAGGCACTGATATTCCGTTTATTTACGGTATGTTATGGCACATTTTTGAAAATGGTTGGGAAGATAAAACCTTTATCAAGCACCGCGTATTCGAGATGGAAAGTATCCGTGCTGAAGTGAAGAAATTCCCACCTAAAGAAGTCGAAAACATCACTGGCGTGAGCGAAGCCGAGGTTTATCAAGCGGCTAAATTAATGGCTGATAACCGTCCTGGCACTGTGATTTGGTGTATGGGTGGAACTCAACACCACGTGGGTAATGCCAACACTCGCGCTTATTGTATTCTGCAATTAGCACTGGGCAACATGGGCGTTTCAGGTGGCGGCACTAACATTTTCCGTGGCCACGATAACGTACAAGGCGCAACTGACTTAGGTTTGTTATTTGATAACTTACCCGGTTACTACGGTTTGACCTCAGCGGCATGGAGTCACTGGACCCATGTTTGGGATCTGGACATGGCATGGGTGAAAGGTCGTTTCGATCAAACCGCCTACCTTGGCAAAGATCCAATGACGACACCGGGTATTCCTTGTTCTCGTTGGCACGATGGTGTGTTAGAAGATAAGAGCAAATTAGCGCAGAAAGATAATATCCGTATGGCGTTTTTCTGGGGACAATCTGTCAACACTGAAACCCGTCAGCGTGAAGTGCGTGATGCCTTAGACAAGATGGATACAGTCGTCGTTGTCGACCCATTCCCAACGATGGCAGGGGTTATGCACCGTCGTAAGAATGGCGTATATCTGCTGCCTGCGGCAACTCAGTTTGAGACTCACGGTTCAGTATCTAACTCAGGCCGTTCTATCCAGTGGCGTGAGCAAGTCATCGAGCCACTGTTCGAGTCTAAAACCGACATCGAAATCATGTACCGTTTGGCCCAAAAACTGGGTATTGCCGAGCAATACACTAAACGCATCGCGATTGAAAATGGATTACCTGTGATTGAAGAAATCACCCGTGAAATCAACCGCGGTATGTGGACTATCGGTATGACAGGTCAAAGCCCTGAGCGTATCAAGTTACACACCCAAAACTGGGGTACTTTCAGCAACAAGACGTTGGAAGCCGCAGGCGGCCCAGCTAAAGGCGAAACCTACGGTTTACCTTGGCCATGTTGGGGCACACCAGAGGCTAAACACCCTGGCACTCAAATCCTTTATAACCAAGCCAAACACGTTAAAGACGGCGGTGGTAACTTCCGCGCCCGTTACGGTGTTGAATATAAGGGTCAAAGCATTTTAGCCGATGGCACTTATTCTAAAGGCGCTGAAATTCAAGACGGTTACCCAGAATTTACTGCCGATATGCTCAAACAATTGGGTTGGTGGGATGATCTGACGGCGGAAGAAAAAGCGGAAGCCGAAGGTAAAAACTGGAAAACAGATTTGTCAGGCGGCATAGTGCGCGTGGCGATCAAGCACGGTTGTATCCCCTTTGGTAATGCTAAAGCTCGTTGTATTGTTTGGACTTTCCCTGATCAAGTCCCTGTACACCGTGAACCGTTATACACAGCACGTCGTGACTTAGTGGCGAAATACCCAACCTATGACGACATGCAAGTACACCGTCTCCCTACGCTGTATAAGTCTATCCAAGACAAAGACATGAGCGGCAAGTACCCGCTGGTACTGACATCGGGTCGTCTGGTTGAATACGAAGGTGGTGGTGAAGAATCTCGCTCTAACCCTTGGCTGGCTGAACTTCAACAGGAAATGTTCGTTGAGATAAGCCCTGCCGACGCTGCCGATCGCGGCATTCGTAATGGTGAAGATGTCTGGTTAGAAGGCGCCGAAGGTGGCCGTATTAAGGTGCAAGCCATGGTTACCCCAAGGGTAAAACCCGGCGTTACCTTTATGCCATATCACTTTGCGGGTGTGATGCACGGAGAAAGTTTAGCGCCTAATTATCCAGAGGGAACAGTGCCTTACGTTATTGGTGAATCTTGTAACACTGCGCTGACCTATGGTTATGACCCTGTGACACAAATGCAGGAAACCAAGGCATCACTCTGTCAGATTGTTAAAGCGTAAGTGCAGCTTAAGCTAGGAGAATTGCCATTATGGCTACAATGAAATTTTTGTGTGATACCAAGCGCTGCATCGAATGTAACGGTTGTGTCACTGCCTGTAAAAACGAAAACGACTCCGCTCTCGAGTGGGGGATCCAACGCCGCCGCGTAGTGACGATCAACGATGGTCAACGTGGTGAAGCCTCAATCTCTGTCGCCTGTATGCATTGCTCAGATGCACCTTGTATGGCGGTTTGCCCAGCAAACTGCTTCTACAGAACCGACGACGGCATAGTGCTACACGACAAAGATGCCTGTATTGGTTGCGGTTACTGCCTGTACGCCTGTCCATTTGGCGCACCTCAGTTCCCGAAAAAAGGTGCCTTTGGTAGCCGCGGTAAGATGGATAAATGTACCTTCTGTGCCGGTGGCCCAGAAGAAAACCACTCAGATGCAGAACGCCAAAAATACGGTTCAAACCGTATTGCCGAAGGCAAACTGCCTATGTGTGCAGAACTGTGCGCGACTAAAGCCCTGTTAGCGGGTGATGCCGAAGTGGTTTCAAGCATCTTCCGTGAGCGTGTGGCTTATCGTGGTGCTAAAAACGCGGCTTGGAATTAATTCAGGTCAACAGGATCTGTCCACAGACTTAGCTTAGCGCCTATCTAGGTGGGCGCGACTAAGTGAGAGAGGATGTATGATGAACAAATGGTTCAAACACATAGGTTTAGCCATAGCACTGTTATTTAGTGCTGTGTGTATAGCCAATGGTGGTGATGAACTGGCGAATCAAGTTCAACAGTCTGATGCCCAAATTTGGGCGCAACTGAAGGATGGTGCCACGGGATACACTACCTCCCAAAGTGAGTTTCATGCTCAGCCGATCAATACCTACGATTTACGGGTATTAGAGCTGCGTAGCGACTGGTTAGCGCCCGCCTTAATGGCAGCACTATTCGGTATGATCATTATCTTTGTCCTATTTATCAAGGTGAATGGCATCTCCAAGCTGCACCATGGTTTTTCAGGCAAGTTAGTGCATCGCTGGTCTAAGTTTGATGTTTCAATCCACTGGTTAGGCGCGATTCCATGCTTACTGTTGATTTTAACAGGCTTAACCTTGCTGGCTGGTCGCTTCTTCTTCCAACCTTGGTTGGGCGAAGGCATCTGGGAAGCAATCGTCTATGGCGCGAAGCAAATCCATGACGTGATGGCGATTCCCTTCATGATAGGTTGGGCATTGATGACCACCCTATGGGCGAAAAACCAACTGCCAAAAATGTACGACGTAAAGTGGTTCATGGTAGTAGGCGGTTACATTAACTTTGGTCCGTTCAAAGGTAAGCACCCAGATGCGGGTTTTGCTAACGCGGGCGAGAAAATGTGGTTCTGGGCATTTGCCCTGTTTGGATTAGTCATTTCAGCCTCGGGCATGTTATTACTCTTCCCTAACCTGTTCGAGCCAAGCCGTACATTAAGCTTGATTGCCCTGGTACTGCATTCAGTGAGCGCTATCGTGATCTGTGCTTTCTCTATCGTACACATCTTCATGGCAACTGTGATGTCAGAAGGTGGTATGGAATGTATGGTGTCAGGCTACTGTGATGAAAACTGGGCCAGCCAACATCACAACCTATGGTTTGATGAAATCAAAGCCAACGGCACGCTTAAATATAAAGAATAAGACTGAAATCTAGTTGTAGGTATTCAAAAAATACTTAGCCACTAGCAAACGTAGAGCCCCCGTCAATCACTACTGGCGGGGGCTTTTATTTCAGCATGAGTCATCGGCTTTAAGTATATGTCTGAATTACATTTTGAATCATTTGTAGCATTTGTAGCATTTGAGTACGAGATCACAAAGACCAATTTAAATGCTAAATCACTGTAAAAAAATTGCATGTATCATAGTTATTTAATAATAAAAACAATCATCTAGATAAAAATTTAATTTAAACAACACAACATTTTGTAACCTAGCAACCAACCAGATGCAACACCAATAAAACAATTCAATTAAAAACAGTATCTTAGTAGACATTTCCATAAAATACTCTCTTGCTGGCTAGCTCACGCGCACGCTAAAATTACCTATAGCGTAATTAAATTACGCATTGCTGCTTTTTATCCTAGAAGGTCACCATGTTTAAAAATGCCAAAACCAGTACATTGACGGCATTGCCATCAGTGTTTACAAGTATCTTACTGATCATCATAGGTATTTCGTGCTATCGCAGTTTTAACGAACTCGGTGAGACCAGTAAAAGCCTAGTCGACAACACTCAGCTCGCAGAAACTTTCACTACAGTACGAGAATCCTTTTTTGAGTTGCGCTTAGCCACCTTAGTCCACAACGGTAAAGCTATCGCCGATCAACAACATAAGGTTGCACAACTCGTCTCTCAACTGACCAAATTTAATACCGACTTCATGGGCGCTGATGCTCAAGCTATTCACACTCTTTTACCACAAACAGAACATTATGTTCGTCTCTACCAAGAAGAACTGGCACTCGCTAAACAAACTGGAGCAGTACCTGAGCTAACCGCTGAGCGTGCTGCGCTCGGGCCTAAGGTCAGTAATCAAATCAACCAATTAGTCACGCTGATCACTCAGCGAAATCATGAGTTAGGCAAACAAGCTGAAGATAAAGTCACCTCGACAGAAAGCATCCTACTGGGATTGATCTTGTTCGCGATTGTAGCGTCACTCTTCAGCGCCCTCATTATGAGTAAACAACTCGTCCACATAATCAATGAGATAAAACGGGTAATGGAACGTCTTGCCCATGGCGACCTAACTCATAAAACAAATATTAAAGGACAAAATGAGCTCTGCTCACTCGCAGAAGATCTCGACAGCGTGATAGGTAATCTACGTGAAATTATGTCTGAAATTGCCCAAGCCTCGGATCATATGTCCGACCAAATAGGACAATTGAATGTACAGTCAAATGCCAATAATCATGCACTGCAAATCCACGCCGTCGAAACCGACCAAGTCGTGACAGCCATGACTGAAATGAGCGCTACGGCCCATAATGTCGCGGGTGATGCTGCATCTGCAGCCCAGTTTACTCAACAAGCAAATGCGCAAGCGGATAAATCGAAGCAAGCCGTCGAACAAGCTGCCAACACTGTGATTGCCTTGGTCGCTAAAGTCGATGTCGCTGCTGATGCGATTAATGATATGAACGAAAATACCCGTCATATCGCCGCGATTTTGAATGTAATAGGTGAAATTGCCGATCAAACCAATCTGCTAGCGCTTAATGCAGCCATCGAAGCCGCCCGTGCAGGTGAACAAGGTCGAGGCTTTGCTGTTGTCGCCGATGAAGTTCGCTCACTGGCCGCACGCACTCAAGCAAGTACCGCAGAAATCAACCAGATGCTGGAACAACTTTATCTTGGTGCCAATGCCGCCGTAACCGCAATGGAGCAAACGAAACACAGTTGCCAGCAAGCCGCCGATACCACCAATCTAGTGACGGAAAACCTTGATACCCTGACCACTTATGTGTTCGATATTAATGGGCTCAGTAATCAAATTGCCACCGCAGCAGAAGAGCAAAGCGCTGTGACCGAAGAGATAAACCGTAATCTGACCACCATTCGTGAAATGGTCGATGAACTGAATCAAAGCGGTAAAGCCACCCTCAATAGCGCAACCTCTTTGGCCGCGACGAAGGAACAACTCGTCGGCGTGGTCTCGCATTTTAAGCTTTAAGTTTATATTTACTCGTCCACTCCAGAAACAAATCCCTTGCGTGTCATGACTAGCAAGGGATTTCGCTTAATTTTTATTGAGTCGCTATTTAACTGCAAAGAACGTATCAAGTCACGGCTACTGAATTAACCCAGCTGTCCCAAGATCACAGCTAGCATCACGGGAGATAATTGCCGCATGAAGATTATGATCTCCCTCTAATACGGCTTTTCCTTGCTCGACAAAGGTGATAAGTAATTCCCCAGTATTAAGACGATGCGTAGTCGGCTTAGCAATATTGCCGAAACTAGACTCAACCACTAACTCCTCAACACCTAATTGACCATTAGGGTTCAGACATCGACGCCAGAGGGATAATCCACTATTTTCTTGAATTGGGTAAACATAATAAATATCAATATTGCCATCTGGTCTGATAATAGCCTTAGCATCGTGCACTGTCGCATCAGTCAAGTTAATAGGTATAGCCTCTGTCCAAGTATTCCCTAAATTACTGGATATTCTAAAATGAGTCTTAGTGATATAGACAGGTTTACCGCTGGGCTGAGTTTGACTTGTGCGGAAGGATTTTTGAAAAAAATAGACAATATCACCACCGGAGAAAGATGAAAGATAAGGCATAAAACCTGAACTATCTATAGCTGAGGGGGTATCAAATTTGACGCCATCATTACTTAGTGCAAAATAAAGACTGCAACATTTTTTGGCGGTATACACAATAGCAACGCTGTTGCGACTCACTCGATGAAATTTAATATTACTTGATGGCGCAATCGCATCCTTTAATGATACTGGTTCTATTTCGACTAAAACCCCATTACGCAATTTGGCTCGAAATACATCAGCCTCAGACTTAAAGCTGCGGGCCTCAAGATAATACAACCAATCTTCGCCATTAAAGTTAACTAAACTCACGGACGAGACTATATTAGAAGGACTTTCAGGTAAAATATTGACTGATGAACCTTTATCTAACACGCCATGATCAAAATTTAAAGAAGTATACCTCAACCAAGCTTTTTCCATCTTATATCCACTCCAAGATTCATACACTAAAGTATTGGATGTTCCAGATTGGATTAGGGCACTTGTATATTGAATGGCGCTGGGATGCTCTACGCGCAGTATACTTTCTCTTTTTAAAGGCCGTTCATTGCTACTCGCCGTAAATGAATATGCAGTAACAATATATATAATTACCCGCTTTATTATCATCCATTCATCAGGTAAGAATTTCATATTTATTCATCCTTAAATATTGAGTATAACTAAAAACCTTCGGATTAAATCAATAACACCATCATCGACTTCCATATAACGCCAACACTCTATATTACTCATAAACAAAGTACCCGATACATTAAGCAGTACATTTGTCATATTTAGTTCACAGCCTCATTTTATCCGCCTGTCCATACACAGTGGTAAACCACAAGGCTTGCTTGTAGCATAACAAGCCTCTACGTTAAACAACTTCACTAGCACTACCGCTTACAAGTACCCGCTTAACGACAAGGATGTTATGAAGATATTCACTATTGCTACTCTCCTATTACTGTTGACCGTAAGCTTTGCAGCAACTGCAGAAAAGTCCGCGCTGGAACAGCTATTTGAGCAACAACAATACAACGCTTTCTTGCAACAAGCGCAGCAGCAAGCAGCAGAGAACAATGCTGAGGCGTTATTCTTACTGGGTAAAGCCTACCATCTCGGCCGTGGCGTCACGCAAGACAATGCCACCGCCAGCCAATACTATGAACAAGCCAGAGCCTTAGGTTCGGCCCGTGCCAGCCATAATCTAGGCAGCATGGCGCTGGATAATGATCGAAAAACGCAGGCCATCCCCTTGTTAGAAGAAGCGCTGGCGCGGGGTCTTAAACTACCGACCTTATATAACCTAGGACGAGCACACAGTCCGGCAGATCCCAGCTCAAGGTTCTATCTAGCGAAAGCAATCACTGCGGCGCAGCAAGCGGGGAGTTACTTTGGGCAAGCCTTTGAACTCCAGCCCGATAACCTCTATCTGGATAATGTCTCACGCGAGTATCTGCGTGCTTATTTAATGGCGATGCAAAGTGTCGGCAGCGAAAGAGAAAGCCTCAACATCCCGCAGTTACGCCAGCAAGCCATAAAGTGGCTAGAATTGGGTATGGCAGCAGATGACGGTACGGCGTGGACAAACTACGGCGCTCTGCTGTTGAATGAAAATGACTACAGCGGTGCGAAAGCCGCATTTTTACAAGGTGCTAAGCATCAAGTTGCCATCGCTAACTATCATTTAGGCAGCATGGAAGAGCGCGGTTTGGGCGCAGAAGCCGATAAAGTGCGAGCACTGGCATACTTCGAGAAAGCGGCGTTAGCCGGCATGGAACAAGCTAAAACGCCCGCATATAATCTGCTTAAGGCACAACTGGAATATGAAGACGATCTCACTAAATTGGAACAGGGCATTGCCCGCTTTAATGCACTAAAACAGCAAGATCAGTATGTTCCCATCTCACTTGACTCAGTTATTCTTCGCCTGACGTGGGGTAAGTTTCTGGCACAGCAGCGACAACAGATTATTTCGTTGCCAACAGCGGCCAAAACCCAATTAAGCTTGCAGGCCTGTGGTTTAGGCTACAACCAACTGCATGGCAGCACATACAATATTGGAGAAAACTCTCACTGGCGTATGGCGGCGTATCTAACCTTAGCTGACAAAATCGCCTTACCATTAGAAGGCAGAGTCGATGAACATGGCTGCGCCAGTTTAACGATTGCCATGACAGATCAGCTGTATCACTTGTTACAACAAGGTGTCGTATTCGGATTACGCTTTCCCAACTACACACTGCCACTGGCATTAAGCCGGCAAGAAAATATCTTGCAGCTAACACTCATGCCTGTCGAGACCCCACTACCGGTTAATTAGTCACAGCAATTTAAGCCTGTGGCCGCGCTTGCTAGGCCACAGACATTATCTATTTTCGCCAGCAACATCTTATTAATCTTGCGATTCCCTCGCCCAATATCCCGCCAACATGGCGCCAGACAAATTATGCCATATCGAAAATATCGCGCTGGGAATGGCAGAAATAGGACTAAAGAATTTAATACATAAAGCAGTGGCGAGACCGGAGTTTTGTAGGCCAACTTCGATGGAGATAGTTTTACAGACTGTGTGGTTAAAGCCTAATAAACGGCAGCAGAAATAGCCTAAGGCGAGACCAAGACCATTATGTAAGAACACGGCAAGCAGAATAATCGGGCCAACTTTATCAAACTGATTGGCATTTAACGCCACGATAATCGTAATCGCCATCACAATTGCCAAGATAGAAATCAGTGGCAATGCAGGAGCGACTTTAGCCACCAGCGATTTAAAAAAATGATTGATAATCACGCCAACGCTGACAGGGATCAGCACAATTTTCACTAAACTCAGCAGCATATCGGCGAAGGGTATATCGATCATTTCCCCAATCAACAGCTTAATAATCAGTGGTGTTAACACCACGCCCGCTAAGGTTGATAGTGCCGTCATGGTTATCGATAAAGCCACATCGCCTTTCGCTAAATAACAGACCACGTTTGAGGCGGTGCCGCCTGCAACACTGCCCACTAACACCATGCCTATGGTGAGTTCCCTATCTAATCCTAATAACAGGCTGATCAATAATGCGCTGAGCGGCATGACCGAAAATTGCAGCACGAGTCCTGCGAGTACCGCACGTTTCTGTTTGAAGGCATTAGCAAAATCCTGAAGATCTAAGGTGAGCCCCATAGATAGCATGATGATCACCAACAGCGGCACTATGGCGGATTTAAGCTCAGTAAACCAACTCGATATCAGATAAGCTGTCATTGCGCCTATCAGTGCCAACAGCGGGAAGAAGCGGTTTACGTTTGCCAACATAGTGGGCCCTTTACATCAAGAGGTTATTTTTATCGCTCGGATGATGACAGCCGTCCCTTGGATAGACAAGCGCTAATCCGCCAGCAACAAAATGCCTAGAATGGTGATTTTCAATCTCAGTATTTAGACTGACACGGCAAGCTAACCCCGCAAATCTACAATAAATTCCGCTAAAAAATGCATGATAAAAATGCATTCTCAATCGCTAAAACATGATCTGCTTAACAAAAAGCCCGTGATTTCCTTGTTAGGAAACCGTAACTTATAACCAGTTCACGTTTTAACAATTACATACGAGGTAGTCTTATTGCGCTAGGTGGTCGTGAATTACCTAAAGCAATTTCGGTGTTTACGGTTAGCACTCTCAGATAGGAATCGTTATGTCATCAGTTATTCAAACGCTCAGCGGCGCTATCGCAACGCCTTATCAAGCGAATATTACCGTCCCTAACTGGATGCTCGGCTCGATGGAACGGGTCATGCAGTACTATGTCGATAAGAATCTTCGCCTCGATACGCTTTCCGCAGAAATGATGCCAGCACCGGTTGAAGGAAAAAAATATATGCTATACGCACATATTCCCTTCTGCCATACCCTGTGCTCTTACTGTACCTTCCACCGTTTTATGTTTAAGGAAGACAAGGCGCGTGCCTACTTCATCTCATTACGTAAAGAGATGGAAATGGTCAAGGCCCTCGGCTATGACTTTGAATCTATGTACATTGGTGGTGGTACCACCACGGTATTAGAAGACGAATTAGCCCGTACCATAGAACACGCTAAAACCCTATTTCCTAGCATTAAAGAAGTCTCCTGCGAGTCCGATCCGCAGCATTTAGACAGCCCAGGCTTTAAACAGCTCAAAGGCTTAGTGGATCGCATGTCTATCGGCGTACAAAGCTTTAATGACGATATTTTAAAAATGACCGACCGACTCGATAAATTCGGCACGGGTCAGCAAACCTTCGACAAGATCATGGGTGCCAAAGAGTTGTTCCCTATTATCAACGTCGACCTGATTTTTGGTTTCCGCGGCCAAACCGATGAAGTGATCCAACACGATCTCGACATGGCATCGCGCTTAGACCCAAGACAAATTACCACCTATCCGCTGATGATCACTCATCAAACCCGTAAGAGCGTTAAAGGCAAATTAGCGGCGCCGCAAGCGGATATGGCAAACCAATATCGCCAAATATTAAACAGTCTTAATGGTCAATATAATCAATTGTCTGCATGGGCATTTGGTAAAACCGATGACGAAGGATTTGACGAATACGTTATTGATTACGACGAATACTTAGGGGTAGGTTCGGGCTCATTTAGCTTCTTAAATGACACGCTTTATGTGAACACTTTCTCGCTACGTAAGTACCAAGAACGCATCGCAGCGGGTCAAATGGGTGTCGAGCAACAAAAGAACTACAGCAAAAAAGACGTGATGCAATATCGCTTTTTGCTGGGCATGTTCTCCGGCCGTTTATCGCGTAAATATTTCCGCGAAACCTTTGGCGTCAATTTAGATACCGCCTTATTTAAAGAAATGACGTCAATGAAACTGATTGGCGCCATCAAAAACGACCCAACAGATCCCGACAATCTGATCGTCACCGACAACGGCAAGATGATGGGTCTATTGATGATGAAAGAGTTTTACTCAGGCATGGATAACGTGCGCGCCCAGTTGCGTAAACCGCTCAAACCCTGTGATATGTAACACTTATTGATGATTGTTGATTCATAAAGACTAAACAGGCCCTTCGAGGGCCTTTTTGTTAACTCTGTTTAAAGGTAATCTTGCCCAGTACTATTAATTGAGCACAATCCCAACAATAAAGGAGTATTCGTTATGGGTTTTAATGAACAAGAAAAACAAGCCTTATTAGCACTCAAAGGCGTTGGCCCGACAGTAATTAAACGCTTCGAAGAAATTGGCATCAGCTCGCTACAACAACTCGCCCAACACGAAGTGGATGATATTGCTAACTTAGTCGCCAGCATGCTGCGCACTACTTGCTGGAAAAATAGCCCACAAGCGCGAAATGCGATAAGTGCGGCCATCGACCTCGCCCGCGCGCAATAATCGTTCCCCATTGATACTAAAACATCCAACTAGAGTTAAGAAGTTCATGTCAGCACACTTAGCCATACCCCTTTTTGCTATAGTTTTACTCGTCTACGGAGAAACGGCCTCTGCCAACGACAGCAGTTTTGGCGATGCTAATGGCTCTATTGCCTTGAAATATCAGCCTAATATCAGTATGGATAAAGAGTCCCTCTTCATCAGCGAGACCGAAGTCAGGGTCGATTATGTGTTTACCAACACCAGTTCGCAGGATCTTATCGTCCCCATAGCCTTTCCCATGCCACCGATGTTTTTTGGCTCAGCCGATCACAGCAGCATTGATAACTTCACCCTTAAAGTGAATGGCAAAACCCAGCCAACTCAGCACAGGCTTGTTGCCCAACTTGCCGATAAAACCGATATTTCAACCGAGCTGAAACAGCTTGGTTGGGGGATAGATGAAGTCGCTTACTTTACCGAATATGCCGAAGTCCCCAAGGGTAAACCCGCACTCCACAAGCAATGGTTGGATGAGAACCAACAAATCGCCTTTACCCTAAGTGATTACTTTGTGTGGGAACAAACCTTTCCCGCGGGCCAATCTGTCGCTATCAGCCATAGCTACACGCCAAGCCTCTCAACGGGCATCCCCGATACTGCCAGTAGTATTATCGATATTTACACTGAACTGGCCTGTTTAGATGAAAGCGCCAAGCAAGGTATTCGGAAGCGTAATCTCGTTGTCAAACAAGACGGCGAAGATCAGGAGATTGGCGTCGAATGGAGCCATCTTAGCTATATTTTGGTCACAGCTAATAACTGGCAAGGGTCAATTAAGGACTTCAAACTCACCCTAAAAAAATCCCAGCCCACAGATCTCATTAGCTTGTGTTTTGATGGCGAGCTTAAAAAAACTGACCCTCTCACCTTTGAGTTCCAGCAAAAACAGTTCACGCCAAAGCAAGATCTCAGCGTCCTGTTTATTCGTAAACCGAATTTTGAATAATCAAAAAAGAAGCCAGCTAAGTGCTGGCTTCTTTATAACTCGCTATTTTTAATTTAAAAACTATAAGTCATACCTAACCAGTAACGTCGGCCATCTTCGATATAACCGTATTCCTCTTGGGTAATTTCCTTATCGAAGGCGTTATAAATGCCCGCACTAAATTTCAAGCTATCGTTCAACTGATAGTTAGCCCCAAAATCCAGCAGAGTATAAGAAGGGGCGATTAAACTGCTCGATGAAGGTCCTGTCGTCGGTTGGCTCTCTTCGCCACGGTAGTTCACCCTCAACCAAGTACTTAAATTATCAATAGGCTCGTAGTTGAAAGACGCTTGGATCAAATGCTTAGGCAATTGATTCAATGGGCTACCTTTATAAACACCTGTCTTTTGCTCCGAATCCGTATAGGTATAGTTACCTGTCAAACTCAAGTTTGAGCGAATGCGATAGTCGATACTCAGTTCAATCCCTTGGGTCACAGCTTCGTCGACGTTCACATAAGTCGTCGGATTAGAACCAAATTGATTTGGACCATCGGTACATTGAGTCGCAGGACAGGCAACGCGGGTGATCTTGTCATTAAACTCGTTATAGAACACACCCGCGCTAGCGGTAATGCTCTCGGTCAGATCAGAATACAAACCTAACTCGTAGTTAACTGAAGTTTCAGGTTGTAAATCTGGATTACCGTACATGTTGCCACCGCGGCTGACTTGCCCCCAGTCGGGCACTGTCTGGCGCAAACTCGGCGCCCTAAAGCCTGTTGATACACCGCCCTTTAAGGTGGTGCTGTCGGTTAATCCCCACACTCCATAAACGCGCGGACTGACATGATTACCAAAGTTTTCATCATCATCCAAACGCAGCCCCATGGTCAGAGCAAAGCTATCGACAATGCGCCATTCATCCTCTGAAAACACCGACCATTGTTTGCGACTAATATCAGTTAAGTCACTCACTTGGTTACCTGTTTCGTCGGTGAGATCTTGATGGTTGAATGCTGCGCCAAAGGTCGCTGTATGACTTTGGCCTAACGTAGTGATAAGGCTAGATTGCGCATCCGTGTTAGTGATTTTCATCTTACGGGTTTTATTATCAAACACTTCATGCTTGATATAGCTATCCGAAGTACCAAAGTCCCAACGACCTGTATGTGAAAGGGAGAAGGTGCTGTTTTCATATTCTGTCGTTGAAGATTCAGGGCAACCGCGACGACCACAGGCTTCGCCCGGTGCTAACGGTGTGACGGTTTTACCTAAACTGCTGTCGAGTTCTTGGTTAGAAGTACCAACTTCAAACATGATATCGTGATTTTCATTGGGTGTGAGCGCAAACCTCGCGGTCAAGTTAGTCGCATCGCGACCTCGGTAACCACCATAGATTTGATCTTCTTCACGCTGGGTATATTGACCATAAAGTTGCATCCCTAGCAGATCTTTGATCAAACCACCGTTGACGAAAAAGTTGCCTTGATACACATTTCCCGAGTCAGATTTTTCCTGCAAAGTGCTGTCGAGTCGCACCTCACCCTGCCACTCGTTTGGCACTTTGCGAGTGATAATGTTAATTACCCCACCAATGGCATCCGAACCATAAAGTGATGACATAGGCCCGCGAACGATCTCAATTCTATCGATAGCAGCCAATGGTGGTGTCCAAGCGCCTTCAACGCCTGGGCCGTCACTGTTGGTCCGTGTCTCGCGCGAGGATTGGCGTTTACCATCCACTAAAATTAACGTGTATTGGCTACCCATGCCCCGCAGACTGATATCCTGACGGTCTGCACCGCCCGTAATCACCACGCCGGGCACTTCTAACATGGCATCGGTTAAGTCGCGGTAGAAGCGGTTATCCAGATCCTCACGGGTGATCACGCTGATAGAAGCTGGCGCATCGCGAATTTGCTGTTCAAATCCCGATGCAGTCACCACGATTCTTTCCATCATCTTTTCTTTATCTGATGCGGTATCCGCAAGGGCATTTGTTACTGGTACTGTGGGCAACAAACATAAAGCGGTGATCACTTGAGCGAGGTACTTCTTACGACTTAACAACATAACCGACAAGTCTCCATTAGAGCAAAGATTGTAAATGAGAACAATTTTCAATACGGCAATGTATCTCTATGTTACAATCAGCTCAAGTTAGACTTTAGGTATTCACTTGTAAGAGTTACTTAAAAATGAATAAAAACATGATCAAAGGGATGATCGTTTTTGCGACAATCGCAGAAAAGGGCTCAATGAGTGCCGCAGCGCAGCAATTAAATCTCAGCTCGTCGGCGGTAAGTCAGCAAGTGACCAAGCTTGAAATGGACATGGGGATCAGCCTATTCCACCGCAATACCCGCAACCTCACACTCACCGAAGCGGGCAGTTTGTTCTATGAGAATTGCCGCAAGGTCATAGCGATAGTCGAAAGCACGGAGCAGAAACTTAATAACTTGAAAGGTATTCCATCAGGGGAATTAAAGATTGCCGCGCCTATAGGATTTGGCGGCGGCCTGTTAAGCGAACCTTTTAATTACCTGTTGGCAGCACATCCACAGATAAGTTTGAATTTACTACTGCAAGATGGCCCGATAGATATAGTCAACGACGGTATCGATCTGGCGATTTGCATCGGCCCCTTATCGGATTCCAACCTAATTGCCCGCCATTTAGCCGATTGGCGTATGTTACTGTGCGCCTCACCCAATTATCTGCCAATGCATAAAAACCTTAGCCACCCAAAGGAGTTAACTGAATTAAATCGGATCTATCACACTTATGCTAAAGGCGATATCTTAACCCACGCCTTCAGCCAAGAGTGTTTTGAACTGACAAGCCAGCGAATTAGCGTCAACAATATGCAGGCGTTAATTCAACTCACACTCGATGGTCTAGGATTTGCCGCCCTGCCCGAACCTGAAGTACACAAATACCTCGAAAGCGGCCAACTGGTCACCCTATTACCCGAATGGTCACTCAATACCTACAGTGTTTATAGCGTAACGTCGGCGCGGGATAAGCAGCCCGCAAAAGTGAAAGAAGCGCTCAATGCACTTAGCCAATACTTTAGTCAGGCAGATTTTACAGATAATTATCATAATCGTGCCCCAGCACTCAGCAATATACTATTCGATATGAATTTAAATTGATAAAAACTAATTTACAATTATTTATTAAGCATGTTAGCTAGAGCTTGTAAATTAATAGGTGTCACTTTTATAATACCTTTCCCTGGAGCGTCTATTTCAGCAATCATCAAGAATGATAATGAAATCATTGCAGGTAAGATAAATAACAAACCTAACTTCCCTTTAACTTTCCTTGCATTATAACCAATCAATATATTGCAATTAATTGCAATAACCACCAATAAAATCCAAGCTGCTAATGGAATTTGATGACGCCATCCAGCAAAGGTTTTCTGTTGAGCGAGTACAATTTCGTTAATACTGGCAATCACTAATGAGGTCACAGGAGTTTGTTTCTGGGTAGTTTCATGCACCGCTGTTTCCCATAATACTTTCTGCAAATCCAACACTTTCATCCTAATAAAGTCAATACCTTCAGGCGATTGTGCATCATAAATATTAATTCGTTGCTGTAAATATTCTCGTAGTGTGGCCTTCATTAAATCACGGCTCGATTCAGTCAATAAATCTGCTCGCATAAAACCAGTACGAATAACAAAAGCCTCATACTCTTCCGCTGCCTGCCGACTATTGAAGCCACTTATTGACATCGATAACGTAAAACCAATAATTAAACCAAGAAGAGATAAAGTAGCTCCTAGTATTACTCTAAAATCTTCATCGCCCTCATTATTACTAACGCCCTTCCTACCGATAACTTTTTTCCCAATCCAAGCGGACAGAAATAGCACTATAAATGAACCTAAAAACAATCCAATTGAATATAAAGTTAAACCAAAAAATTGAATATCAAGCAAAGTTTCAACCTATTTAATCATAATAAAACTTAAACCTATGTAATAAAAAAGAGAACCATCTCTTCTAAATAAATTATAGGCCTTCGAAAATTACCTTCGAGAAGTTTAGCCCCGAGGTCCCTAGCTATAAATTTGACCAACTCGCAAAGGTGGTGCTCTGGCATTATATTTACTTATCTATTATTTACAGTAGTCAAAATCCAATTAAGATATTTCCTACAAAAAAACAAGATGCCACTGGGACGATGAACTTAAATCAACCATTAAAAACAGGGAGGAAAACGATACAAGCTATTAATTTATAATGATAAATTATTATCTCGCACTTGGCTAATAATCAACTCTCGCAGCCATTTATGGCTCAAGTCGTGTTCGAAGTGTTTGTGCCACATCAATAAATACGCACCGGGGATCAGCTTGATGGGTGATGGTAAAGACTGAAGCTCAAAAGACTTCATCACAGCCAAGGCATAGCGCGAAGGTGCACAGAGGATCAAATCGCTCTGTTCACACAGGGTGAGAGCACTCTGAAAGTCGGTCATATTCACGGCAATATCCCGTTTACGGCCCTCGAGTTGCAACACATCATCCAGTAACCAATGCTCTAAACCGCCAAAGGCCACTTGCAGATGGCGATAACTCAAGAAGGTATCTAAATTCCATTCTTGTGTTAACGCCGGATGATCACGGCGCATCAAACACACAGGAGAATCCTGCACTAACTCAACATGGCATAAGTCATCGGGAATATTATTCACATGCATGGGCGAGCGCTCGTCCCACTCGCGGCAACCTATGGCTAAGTCGATGTCGCAGCGCAGTAATCTGTCCATGGTATCGAGTCGCCACGTTTGGCAATTGAGACTCACACCGGGCGCTTGAGTGAGCAACATGGGCATAAAATGAGGAAAGGTCAGTGAATAGGTGGTTTCGACCAAATGCATTCTAAACTGTCGTTGGCTCAAGGCGGGTTCGAAGGTGTCCGGCCGAGTAAATTGCGCCAATTGCTGTAAGCATTGGCGCAACTCAGGCGCGAGTGACAAAGCCTTGGGTGTCGGTTTTAGGCCGTAGGCGGTACGCTCAAATAAAGGATCATCAAATACTTCCCTCAGACGTGTGAGCTGTTTACTCACCGCCGACTGGCTCAAATGCAACCGCGCAGCTGCAGCGGTCACGCTTTGTTCCTCAAGTAGGATTTCGAGTACGGGCAGTAAATTCAGATCCAAACGTTTTAGCATCTATGCCTCATTCACCCCAAAATAATGACTAGGGTTGCACTTTTTTAAATGGATTTAACCTTAAATTCTGCGGCAACTTCATCAATAACAGTGACAATAAAATCACAGCTATTCCCATCCATTGGCGCATATCTAAAGTTTCCCCCACAATCATGACCCCTAATGATACGGCAACCACAGGGTTGACTAAAGCGACCATACCCATGATTTCTGGCCCTAAGTTTCGCATAGACCATAGCCAAGCCCAATAGGCAACGGCGGTGTTGGCAATCACTAACCATATCAGTGAAGGTACAAGCGTCATACTCGGTAGCTGCGGTGGCCCTGCCATAAACCAAGCCAGTGGGATCAACATCAAACCGCCTAATAATAGCTGCCACGCGGTCAGCACTAAAAAGTCACCCACATCCCACTTTTGCATCCAGCGAGAAGAAAAGGCAATTAACGTCGTGGCGCTCAACATGCACAACACGCCGATAGGATCGAGATCCGCCGAAGGGTTAAGCAGTAAAATCACCCCACCAAGACCCATTAAGCCTAATAATAACCACTTCATTCCTGGGCGTTTTTTATCAATCACCCAAGCTAAAATTAAGAAAATTAACGGCAGCGTAGCCCCTAAGGTACCCGCCACTGCGCCCGGCAAACGATACGCACCGATAAATAGCAAAGTGAAGAAGGCACCGATATTACAAAAAGCCAGCAAACCAAGCTTTGACCAAACCAAAGTTGGCAAACGAGGACGCAGCATCAGCATTAATATCCCCGCAGGCAAGGCACGCCACACGGCTACCCAGTAGGGCGACATGTCATGTAAGTAGAGACTCACTAACGCATAGGTCGTCCCCCAAAATACAGGAGCGAGTAACGCAATAATAAAGGGCATAATGACTTCTTAAAAAGTATCTCGATATTGAGATATATTACTTTGAGATAATAAAACAGGCAAGCCTTGAGATAACAATTCCACCTATCACAACCTCTATTGCATGAACTTAGCCAAATCCACCCACAACAGACACTGCGCTTGGGCACCGTTTGCCGTATAATCGGCCGTCATTTTCTACAGGCGGGCCAGTATGTTCCATATCGCACTCTATGAGCCAGAAATCGCACCTAACACAGGTAATATCATTCGCCTTTGCGCAAACAATGGCTGCCAGCTGCATTTGATTGAGCCATTAGGTTTTGATCTAGAAGAGAAAAAGCTACGCCGCGCGGGTTTGGACTATGCCGACTTAACCAATGTGACTCGCCATAAAGACTTCGATACTTTCCTCGAAGCCATGACGGGCAAGCGCATTATGGCCTGCACCACTAAGGGGAGTCGCCCGCATACTGAGCTGAGTTTTGCCAAAGACGATGTGCTGCTATTCGGCCCAGAAACCCGAGGTTTACCGATGGCGATTATCGAATCCATCCCCACTGAGCAGAGACTACGCATCCCCATGGCGGCCACCAGCCGTAGCCTCAATCTCTCCAATGCAGTGGCGATTATCAGCTACGAAGCGTGGCGCCAACTGGATTTTGCTGGCGCACTTTAAGCGCTATCGAAGGTAAATTGCGGATTTGCGGCTAAGGAGATGGCGCGACTGGCGTCATCTCTATCCCGCGAAAAAGCTGATAGCGATCAACATCATCGTCTAAATATTGAATATTCTGCGTCCATTGCCATGCGTTAGCTTGAGCACCCGCCCCCTTTGCCTCGAACAGTAATTGAATTAACGCAGACCGGGCAGTCACCACGCCCTCACCCAGCAAAGAATAATCGCCATTTTGACGATATAAGCTAAAGACTTGCTGCTTCTCTTGGGACACGCCATCGTAATAGGTCAACAACACTTGCTCGCCCTGCTCCCTAAACCACCAGGTTTCACTATAGGGCGCACGCGTGCCAACACTCACAGACAATAACAGCTGCCGCTTATCATGGGAGCAAAATCCGGTGACTGTGACTTTTCGTGGCACTTCCCCCACCTTGGCTGCATCGCCCACCCATTGACCAGTAAACTGAGGGCAAAACTCACTAAAACTCACCTTAGCCGCGTGCGCAGCCAGAGGAATAGTAGCACTCAGTGCAATTGTCACTCCCCATAATAGTCTTAATCGGTTGATTTTATTCTGCATCTACCTAGTCCTCAGCCGAAATATCACCCTAGATTAGCCTGTAATTCTGCCATCAACAAATCACAATTAGCCGACAACTATTCACAGATGCTTACACAAAGCGTCCCGCTATGAGTTATCACTCAGTTTGCTTTCATGCTCGGTTTCTATACTCTCGAATCTGCACCACAAATAAAATCATTATAACTATATGTATGATAAGGAGACTCACAGTGAAGAAGATAGGAATCTTATTGCTCTGTCTGTTGATGCCATTCGGCTCAGCATTTGCGGAGCAGGGTAAACCGCTCTCGGTGGAATTGCTCTGGCAACTTAAGCGTATTGGTAGCCCAGTCGTATCGCCCTCTGGTGAGCATATTATTGCGCCAGTCACAGAATATGATCTGAAGGAAGATAAAGGTTCGACCCAGTTATGGCGTTTTGATGGCGAAGGTAAAAATAATCGCGCGATTACAGTCAAAGGGTTAAAGGTGAGCGAGCCCGTGTTTTCGCCCGACGGTAAAACCTTGGCCTTTGTGAGTGAGCGAAATGAAGACGACGCAGGCCAAATCTACCTATTGCCTATGGACGGTCCGGGTGAAGCGCAACGCTTAACCGACATACCTACTGGCGTAAATGGTATTAAATGGGTTGGCAAGCATTTGTATTTCATCAGCAATGTATTCCCAAATCAAACATGGGACGAGATGAAGACCCAACTAAAAGCCGACGAAGACAATAAGGTCTCCGCTCGCCAGTGGAACGCTTTGCCCTACGCTCAGTTTGATCACTGGTTAGATGAACGTCGCCAAGCCCATATATTTAGGATCCCCGCTTCGGGCGGCGAAGTCGAATCCGTGACGCAAGCGCTCGGCCATGAGTTACCACGCTCGAGCCAAAGCAGTTCAAGTTACGATATTTCGCCTAATGAACGCTTAATTGCCTTCAGTACTTATGGCTCAGACAACCGTATCGACCCTAAACTGGATATTTTCCTTGCGACGATTGGCAGTGGTAAAGCAGAGAATATCACCCCAGAAAATCAAGCCGCAGATGCTGATCCCAGCTTTAGCCCCAATGGCAAAACGTTGGCTTTTACCCGTCAGAAAATCCCCGGTTTCTATGCCGATACTTCAAGGCTGATGTTACTGGATATCGATAGCCGTAAACTTAATACGCTAACACCAGAGTGGGATCGTTCGGTTAGCCAATTTAATTGGACCCCCGACAGTAAAGGCTTTTATGCCACCATCGAAGATGCCGCCACTAACCGCATTTATCATATCGATGCCAAAAACGGTAAAGTCAAAGCCATTACAGAGGCAACTGACTTTAGCCAACCCGCCACAGGTAAAGACGGTGAACTGATTGCCACCAACGAGAGCTTTTTGCACCCAGCGCGCTTGGTCAGCATTAATCCCCGCAATGGTAAGACGGTACGCCTAGAGAATTTTAATGACGATATTCTCAAAGATGTTGATTTAGGCACTTACGAATCAGTGACCTACAAGGGATATCAAAATCAAGATATTCAAATGTGGGTTCACTATCCCCCCGGATTCGATCGCAGTAAAAAATATCCCCTCTTTATGCTGGTTCACGGCGGGCCACATAACGCCATTACCGACGGTTTCCATTACCGTTGGAACGCACAAACCTTCGCCTCTTGGGGATATGTCACTGCTTGGCCAAACTTCCACGGTTCTAGCGGCTTCGGACAAGCGTTTGCCGATGCGATTAACCCAGATTGGAAGAATAAATCCCTCGAAGATGTGCTCAAGGCAGCCGACTGGTTTAAACAGCAAAGCTGGATAGACAGCGACCGCATGGTGGCGGGTGGTGCAAGTTACGGTGGTTATCTGACCTCAATTATTTTAGGTCAACCACATCCCTTTAAAGCCTTACTAATCCACGCTGCGGTTTACGACATGTATTCACAAATGGCGTCGGATTTTGCCGTGCACAGCACTCGATTTGGCAACTACTGGGATAATCCTGAACTGTATAAAGCCATTTCTCCGCATTACTTTGCAGCTAACTTTAACACTCCGACCTTAGTCAGCCACGGTCAGCTCGACTACCGGGTACCAGTGGGGCAAGGGTTTGAACTGTTCCGCACCCTGCAAACTCGCAATGTGGAATCACGGATGATTTATTTCCCCGATGAAAACCATTGGGTTATGAAACCCAATAACTCTATCTATTGGTATAACCAAGTGAAGGATTGGATGACCCATTATGCTAAGCCGGGTGGACAATAAACGCTAAACCTAGAACAGAAAAGCAAAAGGTCTGCACTATGCAGACCTTTTCTTTATTGAATCAAGCCTCGAAATGATAGCTTATTGACCAAATCCCGTGGCTTTAATATCGACAGTTTGCACTTTGCCGTACTTAGCAGCAATAGGTGCAATCTTAGCCGCATTGCCAATCAGCACAAATTGCAGATCTTTTTGCGGGAAGTAAGTTTTCACTAACCTTTGGGTTTCTTCTAAGGTCAAACCATCCACCTTAGCTTGGAACTCATTGATAAACTTATCATCGAAGCCGTATAGATACATGCCAGACAACAATCCCGCCAGCTGACCTGAGGTTTCAAACTGAGGCGGGAACTGACCCTTAACATAGGCTTTAGCCGAATCTAAGGTCGCTTGATCTACACCTTTTTCCCATAAACGAGCATAGGTTTTCAAGGCTAAATCCATCGCTTCTTGAGTGGTTTCCGTCTTAGTGAAAGTACTGATTGTGAATACGCCCGAATCGGTATAAGGGCTAAAACCTGAGCGTGCGCCATAGGTTAAGCCTGCGTTCACCCGCAGCTCGTCGTTAAGCCAAGAGGTAAAACGACCACCTAAAATAGTGTTCACTACCGTTAAACCTACATAGTCTGGATTGTCACGACTAATACCTAAGCCCCCGATCACAAAAGTAGTTTCGATTGCATCTGGTTTATCCACCAGCAAGACTTTGGCCTCGGTCAACTGAGGCAAACCTTGGTTTAAATCAGGTTGTACCAGTTTTTCGCTGCCCTGCCACTGACCAAAGGTTTGCGTCAACTTGGCTTTCATCGTCGCCACATCAAAGTCACCCACGACAGTTATCGCAGTATTGGAAGGCTGATAGTAACCCTTATGGAAGGCGCGCAGCTGCGACACAGTCACTTGTTCAAGCGAATCACTGTTACCCGAAGCCGCATTACCATAAGGATGTGCACCAAATACGAGCTTATCGAAGTAACGACCAATCACAGCTCGTGGGCTTTCTTTATCCTGCTGCAGCCCAGCAATCGCGCGCTGTTTGAGTTTATCGAACTCGGCGGCATCAAAATCAGGCGTTAACATCGCCGCGCTAAATAAGCCCAGCATCAAGTCAATGTCCTTCGCCATAAAGTCAGCACTCAGATAACTGCCTTCCTTATCCGCTTCGGCCACTAAGCTTGCGCCGAGAAAATCCACTTGCTGCTCGATATCTGCCTTAGATTTCCCCGCCGCACCTAACAGCAAGCCTTCTGCCGTCATTTGTGCCACGCCTGCGGTGGTGTCATTCACAGCACCGGCGCGTACCACGGCATTTAAGGTAATTAACGGCACTTCGCGCTGCGGCATTAAGTACACAGTTAAGCCGTTATCTAACACAAACTTATCGTAACTTGGCATCGCAAAGCTGCCAGTATCGACCCGCTTTGGTGCCGATGTCGCCGCGCAGCCCGCTAAGACTAAGCTTGTGCCTAAAGCCAATGCTGCCATTAACTTAGACGATTTCCCAAGTGATGCCATCTTAAGTGATTTCACTGCTGTCGATTTCACTGCTATCGATTTCATAAGGAGGACTCCTCGGTTGCCGCCAGCACAGCCACAGTGCGATTCGATTTACGTAAGTAGGTTTGGGCAACTCGTTGAATATCCGCAGGCGTCACCTTGTTATAGGCTTCAGGTGTATTAAATAACTTGTCGTAACTGCCAAAATACATCTCATAGGTGCCTATGGTATTAGCCTTACCATTAATGGTTTCCATCGAACGATAAAAATCCATCAACTTAATATTTTTAACTTTATCCAGTTCTTGCTGGGTAACACCCGTTGTCGCAATCGCATCGATTTGTTCAATCAACGCATGCTCCAGCGTCGAGGCTTTCACCTCAGGTGTAGCAACGCCCATCACATAGAAGAGGTTAGGATCGACCGACATCGGCATGTAGGTTTGCGCTTCTAAGGCCACTTGTTTATCAACCAATGATTGATATAAACGCGAGCTATTACCTTGACTTAGAATCGAGCTTAATAAGTCCAGCGCATAAAAATCCGCATGGGTTGCCGCCGGAATATGGTACGCCAACATTACGTTAGGTGTGCTGACCGATGCCTTCTGCACAAAGGTGCGACGCTCACCCTTTTGCTCAGGTTCGACAGTGCGAATCGCTTTAGACGGAGTCTGTGCCGGAATAGGCGCAAAGTACTTGTCTGCCAAGGCTTTTACTTGGGCAAGCTTTACATCGCCGGCAATCACGACCACGGCATTGTTCGGCGCGTAATAGGTTTTATGGTACTGGACTAAATCTTCCAGCGACCAAGCGGCGATATCCGACTCGTGACCGATCACCGACCAAGAATAAGGGTGGGCTAAAAACGCCACGCCTTTGATTTCGCCTTCGAGGGCATTCCAGTTAGAGTTTTCTAAGCCAGTGGAACGCTCCGACTGCACTACGCCACGTTCGCTATCGACCATGGCTTGGTTGATATCTAAGTTAGCGATGCGGTCAGCCTCGAGATCGAACATAGTTTCGAGCGCATTGGCGGGGAACCAATCGGTATAAACCGTCATGTCTTCAGTGGTATACGCATTGTTCGCGCCACCGGCGGCTTCCATAGTGCGGTCGAACATTTTCGGGCCGTACTTTTTCGAACCGTTGAACATCATGTGTTCGAAAAAGTGCGAAATACCAGTAATGCCGGGCACTTCGTTACGTGAACCGACCTTCCAAAATAAATACATGTTGGCATTGGGAATAGAGGCATCTTCTAGCACCATGATTTTCATGCCGTTATCTAGCGTGAAACTCTTAATGTCTTCTGCCGTGGTGGCCTGTGCTTGGCTTAGGGGGTTCAAAAGTCCCATGGCCAAAACCAGAGCCGATAGCGTGCGCTTCATCTTGTTCGCTCCTTGCTGTAAATATCCACATATAGAGGTAAATTGTTTAACAAATCAAGCGCAGGAAGCGTATCCCGCGCCGATTTTTTGTAAGCTCAAGTTATACCGCAGCGCTTACGGAATAATGCATTAGCCACTTATTGGGCTTTGAGCGCCGTTAACGCCACTTTGGTCATGGCCTCAACGCCCACTTTTAGCGCGCTTTCATCCACATAAAATGCCGGCGAATGATTGCTGGCCGCCGTTTCAGGGTCCGTTCCCTTTGGCGTCACCCCGAGGAAGAAAAACATCCCCGGCGTTTCTAAGGCATAGTAAGCAAAGTCTTCGGCACCTGTGATTAACCCGGGTTCAATCAGCATCTTATCGCCCACCACGCTCGCAAGCACAGGCCGCATGCTGGCGACTAATTCAGGATTATTGACCACCACAGGATAACCTTGATGGATCTCAGTCGTCGCAGTCGCACCAAGCGTTTTTGCCGATAACTCGGCCATTTGCGCTAAACGCAGTTTAATATCTGCGCGCATAGGTTGGTCGAAGGTACGAATTGTACCAATCAGCTCGACTTCATCGGGAATAATATTAGAGCGAATACCGCCATTGACCGCGCCAAAACTCACCACTGCCGGCGCTTTAGTGATATCCACCTGACGGCTGACGATCGTTTGCACGTTAGTGATAATTTGTGCCGCAGCGACAATAGGATCGACCCCATTCCAAGGACGCGAACCATGGGTTTGGCTGCCTTTCACTTTGATAGTAAAAGAGTCTTCACTCGCCATTGCTGGACCACTGCGCAGGCCAATCATGCCACTCGGCATACTCGAGGTGACATGCATACCAAATACTTGCTCGGGTTTGCGCTGAGCAAACAGCCCTTCTTTGAGCATCAATTCCGCACCGCCCTCTTCACCCTCTGGCGCACCTTCTTCAGCGGGTTGGAAGATAAACATCACATCCCCCGCTAGGCTGTCTTTCACTTTAACCAAGTTTTCGGCCACGCCCATCAACATGGCCACATGGGTATCGTGCCCACAGGCATGCATCACCCCCACCTTTTGATCGCGATAAGTGTCAGTCACCTTAGAGGCAAAAGGCACATCGACCACTTCAGTCACAGGCAGTGCATCCATATCTGCTCGAATCGCAATCAGCGGACCAGGCTTGCCACCTTTCAGCTTTCCGCCTTTCAAAATGGCCACCACGCCTGTATGCGCCACACCCGTTTGTACCTCTAACCCTAAGGATTTCAGATGTTTTTCAATAATCTTGCTGGTACGAAACTCACGGTTAGACAACTCAGGGTGTTGATGCAAATCACGGCGCCAGTCGATCACCTTTTGCTCCACACCCGCCGCCAACTTAGCCGCATCAGGCATAGCACTGGCCGCCGCTTGCGCCGAACTCAAACCCGCGCCCATAAAGCTCAAGGCTAAGGCTGAAGCGAGTAAGGTATTGGAAAAACAGGATTTATTTACTAGAGGCTTAAATTCAAATGATGTTGATGCAGCAAGTGATACAGAGGGTAAAGTCATAGCGATAGCCTATTGTTGTTTTTATAAGCTACCTAAACTACACGGACAAGGAAGAATTGTTAATAGATTTAATGATAAAGGTAAAAGAGACTGTGCTTCATTAGAGGCTGTCTTTAACCGTCATTCCCGCAATGCTTGTGGGCGGGAATCCAGCTTTTAGATAAATCAACCTGAAAAAAGATAGGGATGGCGGATCTCAGTTAAAGAAACTCAAGGCAACGGAAAAGCTGTCCCAATGCTTGGCATAGTTAGCTTTAGTCACAAAACAACAAATTCACGATTTTCTTTAAAACCACATGGCCATCGGCCTTGGCTATACAACTCAGCCACCTCACTCCATACGCCCTTTTGTCTGAGAGCGGCCTCTCTCGCTTCCATTTTGAAGGCAAAGAGTGCGCCGCCTCTAAAGCTCTCAGTAAAATCATGAGGACCATACACAAGCAAAGGATGTGACCGGCCAATTTTTCTCAGAGATCTGAGCGCCGATTTATACACAAGCATCTCCGCGTCTTTTGTTTCTTCCAATTTTTTCGGACCATTCAAAGGATCCTCTTGATCTCTGCTTGTAGGCAGCCATTCCCATCCATATGTAGAACCCAATACGCCTTCAATGGGACTTGCAGCCGAGAGCCAGTCAATAAATTCAACTTGTTTGGCTAGATATTCAGGTGTCATAGGAGGTTAACGCCGTGTTAAAGGAGTTTCAAACTGAAGCAGCAGTTTGAACTTCCAGTGAGTAAAGCGAAGGATTTTAAACGCTTTGTTACGTTTTGGCTCCTTAGCTTAGTTTACCAGCCAAAGTCTAGCCACCCATTCTAAATCAACAACATAATGCACTTTCGGTTTCTCTACCACCTGTACTGGCTAAAATTACTTGAACCAGAGCCATCATATATGGATGTCTGGCTAAAATGCCTAGCTAAAATTGCCTTTCTGAGGAACACAGTATTGCGCGGGAATAACGGTAATGAAATTTAGTCAGCAACTCACAGAAAATTAAGCTCTTCATCTTGAAGGGATAAAGTACTATCAATGGAGGCTAATAACACACCATAGGTGTAACCGCAGTTGCCCACAAAAATCACTTGATTACCATTGAGTACCATCACCTCTACCCCATGATCGGTTTCCCAGTTGCAGGAGTAATGATAACGAATTGCCCGAGTCTCCATTGTGCTGGTGTCATCCAATATAATGTACAACGGCTGGGTATTTGCGGCTATTTCATTGATGGTATTTAAAGAAACCTCCAAATCACCGCAATAATCTTCAAAGTACTTATGCATTTTGAGCATAGCATTTAGAATTTGATACTTCGTTTCTGGTGTCATCAGAGAAACGTCTTCGAGCATTTTTATGCGTAACTTATCGTTGCCCTGAAGCTCACCTTCAATAATCAGTTCACTCGGTTTGTTGAATAAGGGGGCGTACATTTTTGTTATCCTTAATCCTCAATTAATTCATCTGGATATAGCGCGATTTGCGTCAAGGATTGTGCAAAAAATTGGCTTAGGTTTGGGCTGATAAAGTCCATCATATCGGGGTCATGGGTGTATGCGATCACTTGTCCCATTTTACCTAATGCCGAGGGCGAATGATCTGCAATCAAGAGTAATGTGCCACCCCCAAATTGGGCAAAGGGCAGCCAACCTTCTTGATACCACCCCGATTGAATTTTGGGATCCCGCACTTCTGGTTCTTGGTAATTAGCGTAGTGCTGGGCCCGTTTTTTCATTCGGTCACGATATGTAAGAGATGAGGCTAAAGACAAAAAATCATACCGGCAAAAGTAATCTTTCCGGGCAAAGACTGTGCTCCACTCATTGCCGCCATTGGCATATCCCCAAAGCTCCCTTAACGGAGAAACAAATGTAAAACCTAATTGTTTTTCGGCTTCATCTAAAACTGAGTTTGATAAGCCACGATCCAGTTCTAATGTTTGATTCATGTTGGCGTAAATAGCACTCAATGCTTGTAGATACGTCTTAACATCCATTGTATTTATTCCTTCATCTTGACACTTGGCCGCAGTATTAATCCATTTGCTTTATACCGCGAACATATACACTTGGCGAACTTAGTTAATCGAATTAACCACATAAATTCTATTTTCATATTGCTACGACAGATTCTGTCGCAGCCTTCTATTACTTACAAAGCCGCTATTCCAGTCATACCTTATTAACTAGGGTCTGTTGATCTTTGCTGTACAAATGTTGTTCAGCAATACATCGGCAGCCACATTAACATAAACGCCAGTGACACCATACTGGCGTAATTTCTTGCTAGCTTGTCATATCTTGTTGATATTGCTCGATAGTGCTTAATTCTTCCAAAAGCATTCTCCACTAAATGTCGATACCGATATAAGCACCAATCGACTCTTTCTTGAGGTGTATTCTTATAGCGGCGCCTTGGAATAACAGATTTCCCGCCTTTATTTGCGATAAGTTCACGAAAAGCATCGCTGTCATAACCTTTATCTGCAATGACGGTATCAACCTGCTTCAGGTGCTCAATTAAGCTGGGGGCGTGTGTAATATCGTGTTTTTGGCCTTCTGATAATTCGAAATAAATCGGTAATCCTCCGCTGTCGACGGCTAAGTGAATTTTGGTTGAATTACCGCCTCGACTTTTACCAATACTCTCATTACTTAGCGTCGCTGCACCTGCACTGTGCTGGTGAGCCCGCACTATCGAGCCATCAATAAAGACCCATTCTATATCAGCAAGGTTGGCTAAGGCCTTGAATAAATGTGCTAGAACGCCTTTCTTAGACCATAAATGAAACCGTCTAAAGACCGTGCTCCAATGACCGAACTCTTTAGGTAAATCTCGCCAAGGGATACCTGTTCTAAGGCGGTAAAGAATACCTTCGAATGTTTGTCTATGTTCAGGTTTGTCATAAACACGGCCTGTGCTTTTCATTAAATGAAATAGCTTTTCCCAGCGTGCATCGGTTAGCATAAGTCTTGGCATGGCTTGAGGTTATGGTTACTTTTGGCGAAGCAAATTATAACGTCTTGCCATGCTGTCTAAAAATCACTCTCGAAAGATCAACAGACCCTAGATATACAGCCTAATTTTCAGCGTCAAGTGACCCTTACTCAGTTTGACCCCTCGCTCGCCCCGCAAAATATCGGTGAATGAATTAGTCGAGCGTCTTGCAAACCACACGCAGAATACGAGTAAACGTTCGGTGCAACATCCACTACTCGATGATATAGACCAAGCACTGGCGGCAATTGTGAGTGTCGTCGCGAGGAACACCATAGAACTCAGTTAATACAATCAGATAGGCGTGCAGTAAACAAAAAACTCCCCTATGATGCCCTAGTGATTATCGGGCTAACAGTTAACCCTAATCTTAAGTCTGAGCTTGAGGTATTAGTAATAGCCACTGGCATTGCAACAAAACCCATAGAAAATCAAGCATCTGTAGCGTCACAAATTGATGATAAGTACATTTAAGCGACAACAGCATTAACTCGACTGATAAATTCCTTTATGCATATCTTTATGCAAGAAGACTACGTCTTTATCGATAATTTCGAGTCGCCAGCCATAGTGATGCGCGAACCACTCAAAGGTCGCTTCGGCGTAAAAATTGATGTGGGTAGGGTCATTTTTATAGTGCCAACGGGCAAATGCGGTTTGATTTTGTACCCGCTTGGTCATCACAGCCAAAATGCCTTTAGGTTTTAATAGCTTATTTAGCTGCTCAAGCAGAGCGTTAGCATCACTCACATGCTCTATGACTTCGGTTAAGGTAATAAAGTCGTATTGGCGGACTAAGGTTTCTGGGTTATTAGCGTAATAAAGGTCGTAATTATCTATCTGATAACCCCGCGCCTTTGCCATCAAGCTCAAGGCTTTGCCTTCGCCGCAGCCAAAATCGAGCCCTTGGGCCGAAGTGCTAACACGGCTAAGTAGTGGCTCAAGTGTGCGATTTAAAAAGGTTTGATAGCCAAGATCATTGGCATGATTCTCGTGCTTATCGTACTCGGCTTTTTCTGCCTCGGCCGAAAGATAAAACTCAGAAGGCACGCTCACCAGTTGGCAGGTTTGGCATTGCTGGTAACTGCGCTTCCTATCTTGATGATAAGTGAGTAATTCAACGCCATGACATAAGGGGCAGATATTCAACAACAATTCCTAGTGATAGTAAGGTGCATAGTAATGAGAATAGTCATAATGCCCACAAATAATGCTAGCACTGACCAGCTGAAATCGACTATGTCGATGGCCTGATTAAGGTTTAGGGATTTTACGCTCTTTTGCGGCGGCATCTTTTGCTTCCCGTAAATATTTTTGCTCGCGACTTTCTCTTTCGTCGAACTGTTTTTGTGCCTTAAGTTTTTGCTGTGCTTCCCAATCGTTGGTTTGGGATTGTTGCTTAATTTTATCTTCCCGCTCTGTCGTCTCTTTAGTGGCTTGACGGGCCTTTTCTAATTGAGCCTGTTCTAATCGCTGTGAGTCGATGCGTGCCTTATCGGCTTTTTGCTCTAGGGTCAATCTAGGCTTTGGCGCCTCGGCGGCATGCGCTAACGCGAGATGAAAATTAAAGATGAGGGCTAGCGATATTAATATTTTAGAGATTAACACTTTAAATAAATACGCCATTTCCTATCTCCTTTATTCGATAATTGAATGAATCAATGATAAAAGCCAATTCACGCAAGATGTGCAAAACATAGCATAAAATCTGCCTAAGCTTGAAATATGCAGCAGGTGTTCTTAAAAAATATGCTTGAATACAAGTCTTAAACTACACTTTTTAAGTTTCTATTTGAGTGAAACAACAATTAGGTTTATTTTTAACCCCATTGGAATGATGTACTATTGGGCAACTTCGTGTTCAACGAAGACCTAAAAATGGGATGTGACTATTTTGCGTCACAAGGGAGTATCCTGAATGATCAGATGGCAACACTTACTTAAGAAACTCAGTACAGATGATCCTGTACTGCAAGAAAAGCTGTCTCTCTGGCAAGCACATCCCCATAAAACCCCCTTAGCCTTAATTCAAGGCTTTAGCTTTATTAGTGCCAACCAAGCCACCCTCAGTTATTTTGAGACTGAATACGATGCTTTTGTGAATGCGACTCCCTATGATTTTTCTCCGAGGATCCAATCTTCAGGCCGCAATAGTGTTGAATTTGCGCGGGAAATGATCCTCGAAGCCATTGCAGGCAATAATGTTGAATTCAACTGGCTGCACATGAGCCAACAAGGCAATGAACTGCCGACTCGAATTAATCTCTATCGCTGTTATCTGCAACAACAGCCCGTAGTACTCGTTGAATTACAAGCTCTTAATCGCCGCAATCAAATGCGCGAAACGATTTCTGATGGTTTTGCTCATATTCCCAAAGAAATTTTGTCGACCACGCTCGAAGAAAGTGCCGAAGCTGTGTATATCACTGACACTGATAATCAAATTTTGGCTGTCAATAAAGCCATGTGCCGTATTTGCGGCTATAGCGCTGAGCAGCTCATCAGTAAAACCCCTGAATTTTTAGAGGTAAGAACCCATAATATGGGGGAAGAAACCGAATGCCAAATCGCCTTGAAACAAAGGGGATTTTGGCAGGGCGAAACGTGGAAAAGACGTTCAGATGGCAGTAACTTCCCTGCTTGGCAGAGCAGTCGTAAAATCGTCACTGAAGATGATGCTCATTATAATGTGAATATTTTCAGTGATATTAGTACGAAGAAACTATTAGAAACCCAGCTAACAACTCGGGCTATGTACGATACCTTGACTGGATTACCTAACCGGTTCCATCTTAAACAGATCCTCAATAGTGCCCTCGAAAAACTTAAAACTGATCCCCTCGCACTGGGCGCGTTGATGTTTTTAGATCTCAATGGTTTCAAGAATATCAATGACAGCTTCGGTCACTCCATGGGCGATAGAGTATTACAACTCGTCGCAGCCAGACTCGAAGCAGGTTGTATCGAAAAGGCCGATATAGCCCGTATGGGAGGAGATGAATTTACCTTAGTGCTGCAAGACTGTAGCTGTAAAGATGAAATTCAGCTGTTTGCAGAGCAGATTCTCAGCTTATTTGAGAGCCCCTTTGAAATTGAAGGCCAAAAGTTCTTCCTCGGCACTAGCATAGGCATTGCGCTATTTCCTACCCACAGTAACCAAGCGGGACAGCTGATTAGTCTTGCCGATACTGCCATGTATTGCGCTAAAAAGAGCTTACCGCATCTCGTGTTTTACGATAAGGAAATGAGCCTAGCAGCCGAGTTAAAATTACAGTTAATCAATAACCTAAGGCATGCGCATAGCCTAAAACAATTCACTCTCGCTTATCAAGCCATAGTCGATTTACACACAAATCAAACTATTGCTGCCGAAGCCCTGCTCCGCTGGCAGAAGTCACCGACAGAATATTATGAAGCTGCCGACTTTGTGCCATTACTTGAGGAAACAGGATTAATTGTCAGCATTGGCCAATGGGTATTAGAACAGGCCTGTGTACAAGCGGCCCTCTGGCGAGCACATTATCAACCCGACTTTAGAATTTCAGTCAATGTGTCACCACTGCAATTGGAACACTTAGATTTTATCGACCAAGTGATAAATACCTTAGAAATGGCGAAGTTACCCGCTGAAGCACTGATTTTAGAAATTACCGAATCGGCATTGTTACGACAACCGGAGCAAGCACGACTCACACTCAATCGTATCAAAGCGTTAGGTGTCAGCATTGCCATCGATGATTTTGGAACTGGGTTATCGTCACTCAGTCGCTTAGGGACTTTGCCAATAGACAGCGTCAAAATTGATGCCGAGTTTGCCTTGCGCTTAAACGAAGTCTCAGGACAAAAGCTCTGCAATGCTATAGTGCAACTCGCACAAGCACTCGACATTCACTTCGTCGCAGAAGGTATTGAAACTCAACAACAAAAAGACATAATGACTGACATGGGCCAAGGTTTCGCCCAAGGATTTCTATTTGGCTACCCGAGTTCAGTCGAAAACTTCACCCAAGCCTTTCTTGCTGAAAAACGCTTAGCCTAGAACAGATTTAGGACTGCCGATGTTCGCATCGGCTCGATAATCCGACTTGCGTACCGAATTAACGCTCTCAACGTTTACAACGGAAAACGAAAGATTCCGCTAAGGTTTTATCGAAATATTCTGATGGGTCGCGAACGAAGGGGAAAGATTTTCTTGCAGAAAACATATGATTTAAGCTCGATAGCCCTGCCAGCACGCCATTTACTAATAGTAATGAATGGAATCACTCCCCTGCAAAGCCAGTGATGGCCTGGCAAAGCGCTCTCATCATTATCAATAAAAAAAACCATATTTTAAGCTCGATAGCCCTGCCAGCACGCCATTTACTAATAGTAATGAATGGAATCTACTCCCCTGCAAAGCCAATGATGGCCTGGCAAAGCGCTCTCATCATTATCAATAAAAAAACCATATTTAAAGCTCGATAGCCCTGCCAGCACGCCATTTACTAATAGTAATGAATGGAATCACTCCCCTGCAAAGCCAGTGATGGCCTGGCAAAGCGCTCTCATCATTATCAATAAAAACACTATATTTAAGCTCGATAGCCCTGCCAGCACGCCATTTACTAATAGTAATGAATGGAATCACTCCCCTGCAAAGCCAGTGATGGCCTGGCAAAGCGCTCTCATCATTATCAATAAAAAAACCATATTTAAAGCTCGATAGCCCTGCCAGCACGCCATTTACTAATAGTAATGAATGGAATCACTCCCCTGCAAAGCAATTGGCTGGCAAAGCTATCTCATCATTTGCTGCGCAAATGAATCCTAGTTATTAAACCGTATTTCACATTAAGTTAGCGTGATCTGAATAAGATTTTGACTATTTTAATTCGTACGGAGTCTCAAAAACTCAATAACTTAAAAGCACTAATTCATACCTAAAACATCTAAGACTCAATAGCCTTAACTCCATCAACTATACCTTACCACTGGATTCATTTGAGTTCTGATAACGGGCCTGCACTGTACTCGGCATCGCCTTAATCCGCAGTTCCACCATAGCATCAAATGCCATCATTAACGGCTGAACATCAAGGGTAGGATCAAGGGCGCTTAACATATAAGCGCAAGCTTCTAAGGTCGATAAACTATCGCTACGACTCGATTTACGGATCCGATAGCGCGATTCATAACCTTCAGCCAAATGCACCGCAGGATACTGGGCTAACCAAGGATTCAGCTGCTGCATTTTGAATGCCTTACGCCAAGTGCCATCGAGCAACAGCAATATACAATCAGGATTAATACTTTGCTGTTCAACACTTACACTTAACGCAGAGGGATAGACGAGATAAATAGGCTTATTACACGCCGCTAAATATTCCCGTAAACCGTTGAAATCAGACTCGCTTTCACCCACATAAACTTGCGTTTTAGGTACAGCAAGACTCAATACCCGCACACTATTCTTCTTATGTTCGACTTCACTCGGGTGCTGTAAAACCACCAACTGAGTCATTGGAGAAATAGGCTTAACACTCGCACATAAGCAAGCATTCTGCGGATAACGACAGATAACACAATAGTGACGGGACAAGCTTTACCCTCGGTTTAGTGAGTTATTTTACGAGTATACCAAAGGATAAAAGGGTATTAGACACAATAAAAAATACCCACAGTTCGCGGTCAAACAAACTGTGGGTAAAGGGTGTACTCTGTAATTAATCAGTGCCGCGAACTAATGCTCGCCAACTAACTGCTCTTGGTGCCAGTGGTCGAATCGACTCAGCGCCATCATCAACAATAAACCGATAGAAAACACGCCCATGACGAGTGCCACTGCGTAAGGTGCAGTTAAATTCGTTTGCTGTATAAGTCCAGCTAAAACGGATGCACCACTCATCTGAATAAAACCTAGCATAGCCGCGGCAGTCCCCGCTCGCTCACCGAAAGCTGACAGCGCCATACTCGTCGCGGGGCCGAGTAAGAAGGCAAATCCCACACATAACAACATCATAGGTAACATGAAGTTAAAAGCTGCTGCCATCCCTGTATTTGGGCCAAACTGTTGGCCCGCCACTGTCGCCACTGAAGACAAAACGAGTAAAGACAGAGCCAAAATAACCGTTGGACGATTACCCAGTTTGCGAATAATGATCGGTGCCGCAAAACAGGCCACGATATTAAACACAGCATTGAGACCGAATAAACCACTAAACGCCAGCTCAGAAACCCCTAAATGCCCAATCAACCACACAGGCGCATAAGACACATAACTCAAAATAGCCGCCATAGCAGACATACAAGCAAAGGCATAAAACAAAAAGTGGGTGTTACCGAGCACAGGTTTGAATCTACCCCAACGGTAAAGTGGACCAGTAGTAACAGTGTTGGCTGGACGAGTCTCAGGTAAGCGATAACCGACAACGAGCATCATCAACATGGCATATAACGTCATGAAAACGAAGGTTGAACGCCAGCCGAATTGCATCGCTAGCAAGCCACCTAAGGTTGGTGCTAAAGCTGGGATCACGCAAATCGCGCCATTTAAGTAACTGTAAATTTTAGCGCCTTCTTTTTGTGAGTAGCAGTCGCGCACCGCACTAAACACCACGATAGAAGTTGAACAGGCGGCTAAACCTTGCAGCACACGAGCAATCTGTAACCAATGAAACTCGATGGCCGCGGCAGCGAGAAGACTACTTGCGCCGTAGAGTAAGACCCCGAAAATGGCCACAGGACGGCGGCCATAACGGTCGGCTAATGGCCCAATCAGCACTTGGCCTAAGCCCATGGCGAATAAAAACAATACGAGTGTGGATTGCACATCACTGGCAGATACGGCGAATTCTGTCGCCATAGTTGGCATTGAAGGTAAATAAATATCGATGGCTAATGGGCTGAGCAGCACCATAGACATCAGGATAGGTAACAGATTGCGCCGCATAAATAATCTCAGTTGATCAGGGAAAGGTATTTCAGTGGGCGCTATTTTAATTAACTCAAGGTATGAACAGAAATGGTATAATTTCCAAAGTAAATTTCCTCTGAGGAATATCTGTGAATATCGACAACTTAGCCAGAATCGATTTGAACTTGCTGGTCATACTCAAAGTACTGCTAGAGGAGCAGAGTGTCACTCGCGCCGCCAGCCGATTACATATAAGCCAGTCAGCCCTCAGTAAGAGCTTAAATCGACTCAGAGAAACCTTAGATGATCCCCTATTTCAGCGCACGGCGCATGGCTTAAAACCCACCGCGCACGCCCTCATTCTTGGGCAAAAACTGCCGAATATATTGCAAGACTTGTATCAACTCACTCAGCCTCCGACCTTTAATCCTGCCAGTAGCAATCGACAATTTTCTTTTGCCATGGTGGAAAGCGCCTATGAAACCTTAATCCCATATTTTATCGGCCCTATGCTGACCACTGCACCCAACGTCAAACTCGACTCCTATGTCTGGACCGAAAAATCGATGCAGGATTTGCAGCAAGGGCAAATCGACTTTGGCATTTCAGGGCGGGATTTGCATCCACTGTCGGATTTTCAAGTGGATCGCCTGCCCGAAGGGATTGCCTATCAAACATTATTTACCGATCAACAAATCTGCTTAGTGCGAGAGGATCACCCGCTGATGGCGGCGCTCACCTCAGAACAATGGAATTTACCCCTTTACCTCGATATGGCCCATGTGCAGGTTCGTTGTGAAGGTAGTGATTGGTGGGCACTGGATTACTTTCTTGCCGATCTTGGGCATAGACGCCGGATCAGCACGACTGTACCCGACTTTTATGGTGCCGCCAGCGTTTGCGCCCACAGCAATTTAATCTTCACTCTGCCGTCGAGCTTTGCCCGTCACGCCTGCCAACTTTATCCGCTCAAACAACTGCCACTGCCTTTCGAATTTATGCCAATGGCCTATGTGCTGTTATGGCATCAAAGAAATGATGAAGATCAAGGGCATAAATGGATTAGAGAAACCATTTGTCAAAGTGTGGCTAAGTTATTCAATCCCACAGAAATGCTTTAACACGACAAAAACGGCCAGTAAAAAGCCCGACAAAGTAAAGGCTTTATCGGGCTAATATCGAGACAAACAATTAAGAATAGCGATTACAGAATAAATGTCGCGACTTGCGCATTCAGGTCATTAGCACGGGCTTTTAAGCCCCTCGCCTGTGCCAAATCTGCCATGGCCGATGCGGTAATCTCATCAGTCACATCTTTAATCGCAACCGTATTCTGGGTTATTTCACCCGTCACTTGAGTCTGTTCTTCCGCTGCGGTAGCAATTTGGCCTGCCATATCTGAAATCACGTTGACCGCTTGCGTAATCTCTTCAAGGGCTTTCGCCGCCGCATTAGCATCTTCTACGCTATGACCCGCTAATGCTTGGCTGCTTTCCATCAAGCTGACTGCTCTGGCGGTAGTGCGTTGTAGCGTTTCAATCGTGGTATGTACTTCCTGAGTCGAATCCTGTGTACGACGTGACAGTACTCGAACTTCATCGGCAACGACCGCAAAACCACGGCCTTGCTCGCCAGCACGAGCCGCTTCAATGGCTGCGTTAAGCGCCAACAGGTTAGTTTGCTCGGCAATCCCTTGAATTGTCGCCAGAATACTCGAGATAGACTTAGCGTGACGACTTAAATCGCCAATGACATCCGTTGCTTGAGTCACTTCATCGGCAAGTGAATTAATCGAGTTACGAGTTTTATTCACTAACTCTTTGCCCTGTAAACTGCTCGCTGCAGACTGTTGAGCTGCCGTTGCCGTGTTCTCAGCATTGGCTGCGATCTCATTAGTCGCACTCGCCATTTCAGTTACCGCAGTCGCGACCATAGCGACTTCTTGCTGCTGACGTTGTAACTCCGCAACTGAAGTTTGCGTGGTGGCAAGACTACGTTCAGCATCGGCATCTAACTCATTCGCTAATTGGCGAATATGGCTGATCAGCTGATGTTGACTGCCCACAAAGCGGTTAAAGCTGTCGGCAAGCACGCCCACTTCATCTTGAGTGTCGACAGAAATACGCTGAGTTAAATCACCGTTACCATCGGCGATACGCGCCAGTGCCTGCGATACTCGGCTCAATGGGCCCAGTAACATGCCAACTAACCAAGAAATAGCTAACACACTCAAGAGCAATACAAGTGCCGATAGCCCCAGTTGGGTGAGTAACAGGCTCGAGAGTGGCGCTTCTAGCGTTTCCTTATCAAGCACTAACACTAATTCCCAATCTGTATTAGGAATATCAACGCTCCAAACTAACTTGTCGCGTCCTTCATTTTCAAAATACATAGGTAACAGAGTACCCGCTGCACGGCTCTGTTCTGGTAAGTTGCGATTAAGCTCGTTGTCGATTTCACCTATAGGTTTCATCGTCTTAGCTTGATCTTTATAAGCGATCACTGTGCCATCTTTGTGCATCATGATGGCATAACCGTTTGCCGGTAACTTCATCCGATTAACACCGTCAACTAGGCTTGCGATAGATAAGTCACCACCCACAACACCTTGTGCGGTAGGCTGCGCCATAGTCACAACCAGAATGTTATAGGCAACATCCACGTAAGGTTTTGTCAAAATAAGACCGCGCTCACTGATGGCTTGTTGATACCAAGGGCGGCTGCGAGGATCATAGCCCGTACGATCAATACTCGGATCAGAATCCAACATTTGCCCTGCTTGAGAGCCAAAATAGGTCAGCTGGAAACGGCCCGATGCCTGTGCTTGTTGAAGTGTATTGAGGCTGTCACCTTCAACTTTGTTCGCCAGGGCTCCCATAATATCTTGGCGGCCAGCCAACCATTCTTGGATCCGCTCAGCCTGCTGTTCACCTAAGCGCTGCACTTGTTCTAGGCTGTTTTGTAACAGCTGGGATTTTTGGCTGGAATAACTTTGCCATGACAACAAACCAATCACGAGTGAAAGGGCTGCCACGACAGAGAACAGAATTTTTTGCTTGAGCGAATATGAGTTCATGTTGGCGTCTAATTAATTAACAAAGCAGTGAAACAAGAGGGTGTTTGAGCGGGTCGAACGAACATTTACAACCAATATAATAAGGCGGCTAACTGAGTTAAAACTGCAGTTAAATTTGAGCTGAATTTTCTCATATTATGTACAGTTAGCAAAGAAATTGCTCAGATTTACATCAAAAAGATTTTAGCAAACACATATAATTAACCAACCGTTATTCGAGCAACAACATATAGATAGGCATGCGATTACATATCAAAGTAATGCGCAACACCAAAATGGTCTATGGAGTAAAATAAAGTAAATTAATCAAGATTAACGTGACCTAGACGCACTCGCTATTGCACACTAAATGTCCACTGCCTATCGAGGAGTTCTTATGATTTTTCAACAGTTCCAACAGAGCCCACTGCAGACCCGAATTTCTGGCCCACGGGCTTGGTTAGCGATGGCAATTAGCATTAGCCTAATTTGTTTATCACTATTTTTATTGCCCTTCGTGCTCTTATTTGGCGCAATGGCGCTCGGTTGTTTAGTCCTATTTAGCCGCTTTTATATGGCACGTCAGTTGGCTAAGTTTAATCAGGCTCAGGCAAACGCAACGCAGCATGCCCACGCGACAGAGGAGCCGCTAAGTCAGGTTTATGGATCTGACACTATTGTTAGGGAATCTAATGCGGCACGCCATCAAGGGCGCACTTTTGAGCATAAAGAGGATGAACACTAGTTCAATCGAAGCAAAACTGCGCTCAAGCGAGTAAGGTCTGCGCGCGTTTAAGGCTATGAATTTCGGCGGGATCTTGGGTTACCTCAAGCACATTTTCAATCTGTAATACCAGTGAACGCCACAGAGGCTCGATAATATCCGCCTCTTTTTTATTGGCATTTTGCCGTGCCAGCTTAAGCAAAGCAGCAGATCCAACGACATCAATTCGCCCTAAGATACCGTCGGCCAGTGCCATACTCAGCTCAATCATCGCAGGCACACTGTGGCTATATTTGATCACTTGGCGCAAATAATCCTCAGCTTGAGTCAAATCACTGCCAAAGGCATTGTCATCATTGAGCATATGCTGCGCCCGCGTGAGCATAGCATCGAGTTGTCCTTGCTCGGCAGCTTCGGCCATCCAATGCTCACTGGCAATCATATCTCGAGTACAGCCATCTCCATTGGCAAGCATTAATGCTAAATGATACTGGGCATGGGGATAACCTGCTTGCGCGGCTTTGCTTATAAAATGATAGGCTTGAGTTAAGTTCTTTTGCTGGTAATGCAACACACCTAGATTCGCCATCGCTTCAGTTTGCTCGCCATCTGCCGCACCTTGTAAATATTGCTGTGCTAACTTGCTGTCGGGTTGAAACGACTCACTGCCTACAAGATAAAAATATCCCAATAACGCCATCGCATTGACCACACCTGCTGCTGCTGCAGTGGCAATGATCTGTTCACCTTTAGCCACTTCTGGCGCGCCTTGATAACCGTGGATCAGTGCTACGCCATGCTCATGTAAGGCTTCCATGTGCTTAGGTGCCGCAAGGGAAAACCAATAGGCCGCTCGGGCAAAACTGTCAGCTGCGCTAATGTGAGAAATGGTATTTAGAGGTGAAACTGTGGATAAATCTTGGCTTGATATAGCTTCGGCTTCTGCCGCAAGTTCTTGCTCTTTGAGCAGTTCTTGTTCTTTCAGTATCAAAGCCTTGGTCTTAAACGATATCCCAACCAAATACTGCGCTTGCGGGTCATCTTCCATCACAGCGCGGTAGCACAAGTCCCTCACCGTCATAGCGTCAGTCGCTTCATAACAGTAGTCAGGGGCAACTCGACCTTTAACCTTAGGATACAAGTGCTCGACTAAAGTCAGGACATCTTTAATGGATTTTTGCGCTAGCGCGAGTAATTGTTCTTGGGTGAGATGGTATTTCTCAGGATGAGCACCGCGGTTACCGTCGGCACGCAATCGATGCAGGGCACGAGTGGTCTTCACATCAATCACGCGCCGCTGATTTAGCTGTTCGATCCTATCGTATAAATTCGGACTCGAAAACGCGATTTGCTTATCTTGCCCCAGTAACTCTGTAAGTTTATGGGTAAAACTGCGAATGTGCAGTAGCGACTGTGTCGGTACATCCTGCACATAGCTTTTCGCCTTGAGGTAATCATCACTCAAGGAGACCGAAAAATCGTGGATAAACTCACTATCCTTAATGACTATTTTCGTCCCCATGAGTGATTCCCTACAGGCTGAATTGATGTTGCACTATTCGACGCTTGGTTTTTTCGACACCATATATAAGCGGAACAAAGCGACGTTAACGAATAATCCAATAAAAGACATAAAAGTATCCGCTAACATTTGCACAGGTAATCCGCCCATGGATGCTAACCCAGAAAGCTGGCTACCTATGACGGAGAGTGGTAAATATAACATCAATAATGCAATGGTTTTCAGTACGATAGGGCCACTAAAACTAAAACTACCCTTAATCGCTTCTAGCGGTGTTAAGCGCTCAACCACAACCATAAAGTTCACATAGGCTAAACGTGCAAAGAGATAGAAGCTAATTACCAATCCTACCAGCCACACAGGACCGAAGGCGGCAAACAGCATCACTGGTGCTAAAATCGCTAGACCAGAAAACACCCCAGCCAATAATAATGGTGGAACAAAAGGTAAACTCGCCTTCAACACCACTCCCGCTGAAGGACTATGCCCTTGTGAGCGCAGTTCTAAAAACAGAGTCAAAGCGGCAATTAATACCGAAAAAGTAAGTAGTAACAGCATCATGGCGATCATATGCGGCGCGCCAAACTGTGGGTTTTCTAGATCAACTTTACTCATCTCTATACCAAGCCATAACTGGATCCCCACTTGGATCAAGAGTAATGGGATCGTCAGCATAGCGAGTTGCGCCAGATGATTACGGAAGAAGTTATAGGCTTCTGACAAAATTGCGGATAGTGACATGCGACTTTCCAAATAATTGAAATGAATTAACACTTAGAATTGCCGCTAAGGATACCGAAAATCCCTTGGCAATGCACAGTAGAAATCACCAGTGTGAACCGTAAATCACAGAAAACTACTGCAACAAAAGTGACAAACCCGCTAAACTGTCCAGCGAACTCGTGCGCAAACCCTCAAAGGACGCTTCCATATGAAACACACTCTGACCTTCTCTATCCTCCTCAGCACTTGTATTTTAGCGGCGCCCGCCAGTGCAGGCTGGTTAGATAACTTGGCAGGAACTCAAGCCAAAACTGAAAAAGCGACCACTACAGCAGCGGCAACTCAGTCGAATGATTTAGTTGGCAGCGTCATGTCACAATTGGGTTTAAACCAAACTCAAGCCGAAGGTGGCTTAGGCAGTTTATTAGGCTTAGCGCAATCAAGCTTAGGAACAACCGACTACTCAAAACTGGCTGCCAGCATTCCTAATGCCGATAGTTTGCTAGCCGCTGCGCCTAAATTGGACTCAAAATCAGGTGTTTCTGGCTTATTATCCAAAGCGGGTGATTTAGGTTCATCACTGCAAGGCAGTGCTATGGTATTAGACGCCTTTGAAAAATTGGGCATTTCTAAAGATCTAGCAATGCCAATGATCAACATAGCTAAGTCTTACTTAGATACCAATGGCACTGAAGGCACCTCAGACTTACTGATGAAAGGTCTGAACTCGCTACTGTAATTCAGTCTTACCTCACCCTAAGCAATACAAGGTTTAGGGTGAACTTTCACTTCCCAATCGACTCTACTTTATATTCCCTCCAGCATGAGAACCGCCAAATATGATTGCGAAATTAAGACGATTTTTTGAAGCTCATACTCAAGCAGTCTCCCCTGAAGACAAAGCACATCAACTTAAACTGGCCGCAGCGAGTATGTTACTTGAAGTCGTATTTGCCGATGAGACCTTAACGGCAGAGGAAGAAGCATTATTACCTAAGCTGCTAACCGATACCTTATCAATGTCAGAAGTAGACGCTAAGATACTGATTGATGAGGCTAAAAGCGTACAAGGCAGCGCGACCTCACTCTTTGAATTCACCTCAGCCATTAACGCTGAATTTAGCCTAGCGCAAAAGCAGCAATTGTTGCTCGCAATGTGGCAACTGGCCTACGCCGATGGCCAGCTATCCCAATATGAAGACCAGATCATTCGACGCACCGCCGATTTGTTGCACCTCAAACACAGCGAGTTGATCCAAATGCGTAATCTTGCCATAGCTGCAACCCAACAAACTGGCTAACCACATACACTATTCAGTCAAAGTGCAAATCAACAAAAGCCCATAAAAAAGCGTGAATGCGAAACACCCGTTCCCCATTCACGCGATGGTCTTCTTCAGACTAAATTGATATAGCTCTTTGGCTAAAAATATTTTTACTGCCGTCCTACTCACTAAAACACTAAGCGAAACAAAATTCTAAGCTAACGCTTTACCGATTTCATATCCCGAACCGTGTAATTCAGTCAACTTAGTCCTTAGCCCGCCCATCTCCATCTTCAATCCTTTCTTAGTCGCTAATTGAGATAACCAACTGGTTTTTTCATCATCCTCAATCGTATCCCACTCATCTAGAACTTTGTAAGATAAGCATAATAACGCAGCAAGTTTTGAAAATGGGTTTGAATCCTTAGGGTGGTCTTGATACAAAATGCCTTGCACTAACGCTGGTGTAAACTTCCAATTCTTCGCTAGTAATGCGCCAATATCCGGGGAATCATATCCGAGTAACTCGCGCTCAAACTGATGCTTATCTTTACCCTGCACCACAGCTTCGGCAATTTTCGCCGCATCTTCAGGCGATACTGCCGCAATCAATAAATCGCCAATACGATGTAAGATACCGCAAGTAAAAGCTTCTTCTGGGACAGCACCACAACGCTTTGCCATTTCTTGACTATAAAGCGCAATCTCAAAGGTTTGCCCCCAAAACTGGGCTAAATCTATTCCTTCACACTTAGGGACTGCACCAATCACCGCCGATGCGAGCACTAAGGTTCGTAAAGTTTGCATCCCAAGACGCACAACAGCTTCATCGATAGTGCCAACCTCTCGACTACGTCCATAGTGGGCACAATTAGCAAGGCGTAACACCCTAGCACTGATTAAGGGATCGTGTGAAACTTTAGTGGCAATGCTTTTTACTGTCGCATTGTCATCATTGACCGCATCTAACAATTCACTGATCGCCTTAGGTAACCTAGGTAACTCATCGACACGATTGAGCAACGCAGCTGAATCCATATTTATTCTCCTTCCGTATGAATGATCAAAATATAGAACACAAGTTATCGCCTCGCTCACCGAGATACATTAAATATCAGTAATGTGCAGTCCTTCGGCAACAAAGCTTGGCGGCCATCAGACTTAAGGTTTACCTCTTTATTTCATTCGATTTAATCGCACTCAATCATATCCAGTTTCGAAATCCACTAAGCCACACAAAAAAGCCCCAAACTCTTATGACAATAAAAAGTTCGGGGCTTTTTTAATTAACCCATCATGTTGATTTAGCCCCAGAGGGTGCGAATATTACTCAGGTAACGCCAAACTTTGTTTGCGACTAATATGGGTCTTTTGCCACCACAAAAATGGTGCGACAACTAAGATCAACACAAGCACATAGGACATACTTACACCTAGGGCAAAACCTAATACTAAGCAAAACGCACAACCCAGCGCCACCAGCGGCCAATTGTGCCGTGGTAATAACTTAGCGGCAGCGAGCATAGCCATCAAATAGATCACCACAAATACGCCGTTGCTCCATGCAATAAGGTGCTCTAACTCTTGCCCGGTAAGGTAAGTCAGTACAATCACGCTTGCCATCACAGATAACAGCGCAGCAAGTGCTCGAATGGGCACACCGTGGGCATTCTTAACGGCAAAGAAGCGCGGTAAAATGCCTTCACAACTAAAACTCCAGACCAGACGTGCCGCACTGGCCGCATACACGTTAACGGTTGCCAATCCACTTGCGATACCTAACACACCAATCACTTGTGCGCCGTAACCACCGAGCAGTTGGTCAAACACGCCGATCATGGCGACACTTTTATCTGTCGGCACTAATAGCAGTAAAAGTGTACAAGCCACATAAATCACGCCCACCAGCACTGTGCCCATCATCATAGCGGGGATCATATCCTGCTGCGGACGACGAAAATCATCGGCAAGATGGGTCATAGCTTCTATACCCAAGAAACTCCAAAAAGCGATGCCAGCGGCAATCATCACGGTCGGCATTTCAGGCATACCATGGCTAGCAAGTGTCGTAAGATGACCTTGCTGAAAACTACTCGCACCAAACAAGACCACAACAACGGCGACTATGCAAAGTGTCAGGCCAAATTGCAGCTTAGCCGACACTTGAATGCCCCTTAAATTAATCAGAAACAAGCCAAAAATCACGAGTATTTCAACACCAACCTTGGACCAACCCGATATCGGGATTAAGGCATTCACAAACTGAAAGGTCATCAAAATCGCGGCCGGAGCCCCCATGGGCACAACCAGTAAAAAGATCAGTCCAATTGTTCGACCAGCAGTGCGACCAAAGGCTTTTTCGACAAAGTAAGCGGGGCCTGCGGCATGGGGAAATACACTCGCTAAACGACCAAAGACCAGTGCCACAGGAATAATGGCCAAGGTCAACAAGATCCATGCGACTAAGGCGCCAGAATGCGCTTTTTCAATAGTCATCTGAGGCAAAATAAATACCCCTGTACCGAGCAAAGTAGTCGCCATTAAACCCGCACCTTGCCAACGACCTATAGTTCCGCTATTTGAATTCATCTGTTAATATTCTGTGGTTTTTGAGCTGTCAGTATAATGAGATTTCGCCCTACAATCTGCCGTTAATTTCAGTGTTCTCCACATCCAATACCGGCAAAATCGCGGCAAATAACGTTATTTCCATCAAAATGACAGCCAGCTTAAATTTTGGTAAAATTTTAAGCAAAAATACTCAGAAAATTCTGTGGTTATTCAAACCAATGGCAAAATAACACACAGATTCAATATAGCCATTTTCACTGGAGTCACCCTTGGATAAATTCGATACGGCCATCATTCATAGTTTGCGTCAGGATGCGCGCCAGAGCGTGTCGAATATCGCCGAACAGGTCAATCTATCCCGTAGTGCAGTTGCCGAGCGCATAAAAAAGCTCGAACAAACTGGAGTGATCCGTGGCTATCAAGTGCTCTTGAGTGAGTCGCAAAAAGAAGGAGTATCGGCTTATTTCGAAATCCAGCATCAATGTCCACGTTGCGCCGACGTGGTACACGTATTCCAAGCAATCCCCGAAGTGATTACCTGCCGTGGTATTTCTGGTGATATGGATTTACTCGTGTACGTGCATGCGCCCTCGATGCGCCGCCTGCATGAGATCCGTGAGTATATCGACACTCACACTGACATCATCAAGATCAAAACCCATGTGGTAATGAGTGAATGGATTAATAACCTCGGCGAGTAAATCGTGCCTCCCTAAAACAAGAAACGCCACCCTTAGGAATAAGGTGGCGAGGCCCGTTTGGAGGCAGGGCAAAATATTGAAGTGTAAAATATGGCATCCTTGCCCAGCGACCTCCCTGTTACACAACCAACCGCGGCTAGACTTAACCCTTGAGAGCTCAGCCAGCGCCGCAAGGGCCTCATCTACAATGTTTTCCTTTGACATTGTTTCCGCGATCCGTCGATTCCATTGATTATTATGATTTTTTCGTCATTAATTAACGATACGCCTTAAGCGATCGTCATTTGTCCTGTATAGAGTATGAAGTTACGTAGCAGTAATACCCCTATCAAGCTCAAGCAAGCCGTCCCCGCCACGTAGGCCCATTTCCGTTTAGATGTCGCCGTCATAAACAGATTCATCGCCAATGGTCCCGACAAACCGAGTCCAATAATACCAAGCCAGAAAATCCATCCCCAGAAGCCATACCCTAAGGCATTAAAGGCGGCAATTTTACTCTGTCCACCTGTTAGCACTAAGCCCATAAAGAAGGTAAAAATCAGCACGATTTCGACTAAAATCAGTGGGATTTCAACCTTGTGGATAAAGTGCACCTCTTTGTCATTAGGTTTGCCATTCATCAACACGCCACCGAGTAAAGATGATGCCGCACCGGAAGACAAACCAGATGCCAAAAACAGCAGAGGTAACACAGGGTTTTTAAGCATGGGATAGCCTGGCAAGGCCGAGAGCAGGAAGCCTGTGTACGCGCCCAATGCCAAGGATAGAATCACGAGCAATCCTGTAATTGTCGCTTCAAATCGAGCCAATAATGCGGTCAACTTAAGCACAATAGGAAAGCGTGTTTCACACCAAGCATCAACAGGTTTACGGAAGGTCAAACCAATCCACATAAACATAAATACTTGGTAAATCAGCAGAATAAGCACGCCCATCGACATGACAGATTTAGGGTTGTAGAACACCAAAATCTTCCAAAAATCGAGAGGTTTAGTTAAGTCTGCGACCAATATCCCTAACCCGGCCATCACAGCTACAGGCGCGACAATACAAGCGGCTCGCACAAAACCAGACTGATAGGCGTTTTGCTTCAAAACAAAATGTTTCAACAGTACGGCGAAGAACATGGCTCCCGCAGATACACCCGCTAAAAACAGGTAAATTGCAATCGGCCAATGCCACACTAAGGTATCAAAATGTAGGGCACTCATAGTATCACCTCCCCTGATTTTGCAACGATACGGAACAATTTAGGTCTCGTTCCAAGATCAACCTTAGTGCGCTGGGTTGGATTAGACCGCAGAACTTGAACAACCTCAGAAGTCGGATCTTTTAAATTACCGAACACGAGTGCCTTTGTTGGGCAAGCAGCAACACAGGCAGGTTGTTTACCTTGAGCTAGGTTAGTTTCTCGGCAGAAATCACACTTATCCGCCGCATGGGTGACAGGATTAATAAAACGGACTTGATAAGGACAAGCTGCAATACAGTATTGGCAACCTACGCATTTCCATGCATCGACAGAAACGATACCCGTTTCTTTATCAATAAATGCAGCTCCCGTTGGGCATACATTTACACAGGGCGCGTCTTCACAATGCTGACAGGACTTGCGACTAAAGTGATAAAACTGATTAGGGTATTCGCCAAAGGGACCCGCTTGCTTAATTTGAAGCCTAGACACACCTTCGGGTACATTATTCACTTCACGACAAGCCACCTCACACGCTTGGCAACCTATACACTTAGTTTCATCATGAATAAGTGCATATTTGACATCAGGTTCTGCTTTAACGCTATCCGATGCATTCACTGTGGCGAGTAATGATGCACCTGTAGCGCCGGCAAATAAGGCACAGGTGCCTTTTAGAAATCTTCTTTTTGAATTTTCCATAACCTTACTCCTGCTTGCCAGTGTGGCAACTGCTACATAGCTCACTGCGAACCTTCGGCGTCATATCCGCCATTGGATCCGTTGGGCTATGTAATTTATGGCAGGCGGCACAAGGCACTTTTTGAGCATGTACGTTATGCGTCCAATCTGCACCACTGAGTTTTTTCTTGGTATGACACTTCTGACACACTCTCAGCTGAACCGTCAGATCCGACGATTCTTCCATACCAAAGACCACCATATCATTCGGTTTCTTAGGGTGATCGCCCTTTTCTCCATGACAGGAAGAACAGCTCATTTTCATCGCATCTTGACCATGATGCCCTAACATTTGACCATTACGCTTGTGACACTTCATACAAGCATCACTGTTAATTTGATTGGCTGGCTCAGCACTCATTGCAGAAAAGCTTAAAAGCAACGCAGCAGCACCTAAGCGTAACGACCACAGCCATTGTCTTTTGGACATAGGAAGTCCTCACATTTATCCGTAGGAAGGTAAAGAAGGGGTCGAGTTCGGATAATTCCGAACCCGACGGTCAAGATCACACAGCCAAGGCTTGCTTAAGACTCTGAGTATCCCACTGCTTATGCTGGTTCATTTCAATGAAACTGATATTGAATTTGCTAAACAGTTTTTTCAGTGGTGAATTAGTTTCTTTGCCAAAGTCACTGATAACCATTTTCACTTCAGATGAATCATGGTCGATCAATACATAATCGAGTCGGCATTCATGATTTAATTCCGTATCATGTTTGTCCATCTCAAATACAGTGTCTAATGGTACGTTACAACAAACATCGTATTTACCTTCAACAACTGTTTTTAATGATTTAAAAAAATTGAAGCTTTGTTTATCAAACAATACTGGTTTAAGTTTCATCTCATGATGTGCGGCTTCATCAGGACCTGCTTTAAAAAACTTAATGCAAGTCATGACAAACATCACAAACACGAATGGTACTGCTACGAATAGTACGAAGTACATAAACGCATAGCTGAGAATGACTGAAGTATTCATACACGCCTCCAAAAACTAATTTATTTTTTGTTATCTCCTTTAAAGCAACTTTAGTATTATTTGAAAACACTTATCTTTTCTTGACACATGTCACACTTACAAATAACAACTTAAATATAAACAATGATTTAAATAGCTCGTCACATTGCAAAATTATGTAAATCTTAAATACAAATATTGATACTTGATAATTCAGTATTTGCATTTTAAATATGTAAATATCAGTTTTTGAAATTTTAAATTTTATGAAAAAACCATTTTAAACATTAAAAATAAAACAAAAAAACCTTTGATACACATAGATAAAACCTAGATCCAAAACTTGGGATTAGTTTCACATTAAAATTATTAATTAGCACCATAATTAGGCATTGATTTAAGTATTTGCTCAATATTAAGGAATATAAAAAATGCACATTAGTAACATGGATGGCCTCGATATTCTGAGTTTAAAAATACTTGTTTCATTATATGAGAACAAGTCAGCAACCTATGTATCGAAAGCGCTAGACATCCCAGCTCCTAAAATCAGCCGTAGCCTTAAAAATCTACGGGAAATTTTTGGTGATGAGTTATTTATTCGTCGTAAATATGGCTTATTCCCAAATGAGTTTGCTACTCATTTATATCCAATTGCAAAAGAAGCAATTGAGTGTACTGATAAGTTTCAAAAAGCCAGAATAGCAAACACTCGCCAAGTTAAGACACATGTCGAAATAGCAGCGCCAGGATTAATTGCCTACACATTCCCTAAGGCCTTGATGCAGGCTATTAAAGAAGAGCAAAAACCCATGCACATTAATATAAACCCTTGGTCTATGCATACGACTCAAGACATTATTAATGGTGATACAACCCTAGGTATTTGTTGCAATAAAAGTGCTGCCGATGTTGCCGCCTTCGGCGATAAACTGCTAACAACTGAATTGCAACGTATGGACAAACTCTACCTGATTGCTAGCAGGCATCATCCTATTTTTAAACGGGAAATCACCCTAGAAACGATTGCGGAATACCCCTATGTCAATACGGATCTTGGTAATCCCAGCACCAAATTGAGTCCATACCAAGAGTTTTGCATAACAAATGGCATTAAGCTCAATACTGAAATTACCATTACCAGTATTTCAAGTTTGTTTGAATATCTAGGCGAAAGTAATGCAGTCTCCCTATTGCCTTATCGGATAGTTTACGAAATGGTGAGTGATATTCCTGAACTGCATACGTGTCAACTATCGCAGTATGAAGCAGAACGTTTATATGCAGATACAGAAACCCCAACGATTTTCTTAGTGCAAAAAAATCAGCCTAATGCAATCAATGAGGACTTGAAATGGTTAAGCGGAGAGATTAAAAAAATCGTCGATCGTATTATCTAGCCAAGCAATAGCTCAACATATCCAAACAACAAACCACCGATACACGAGGTGATAGGCATCCTCTGCCTTAGCTTAGGCTCCACCTCAGCCCCCATGCGATCCACTCGAGAATTGTTAAACCAAGCATACATCTTGGAGCATAAACACGTTACACTAAGCCCATCTTTATCCTAATAGATTCAGCTATGCGGACCGAAAATACAGCCACTCTTAATCTTATTTGGGGCGCCCTTATTCTTGAGGAGTTAGCACGTCTTGGCGTGCAACATGTGTGTATGGCGCCGGGCTCGCGCTCAACACCGTTAACCCTCGCCGCCGCCCAGCAAACTAAACTCCAGCGTCACTTACATTTCGACGAGCGTGGGCTTGGCTTTATGGCCTTAGGTCTAGCAAAAGCTAGCCGCGCACCGGTCGCCATCATTACGACCTCAGGCACAGCAGTCGCCAACTTGTACCCTGCCATTGTGGAGGCATGGCTGACCCATGTACCTTTAATCGTCTTAAGTGGCGATCGTCCGCCAGAATTACTCGGCTGCGGTGCTAATCAAGCCATAGTCCAACCGGGAATTTTTGCGAATTACGCCACTCAAGTGAATTTGCCAACACCGGATACACATATCGCACCGCAGGCGTTGCTTACCACAGTGGATGAAGCGGTGGCGAATCAAACTCGTCCAGTGCACATCAACTGCATGTACCGTGAGCCCTTGTATCCGAGTGAACTCGGTGGCGCGATTCTCGATGCCGAATCACCCTACCTCAAACCATTGCAAACTTGGCTGCAGCTCGCACGCCCGTATACCCAATACGGTAAGAGCAAACAGGTGAGCAGCCCAAGTGATGATGCCATTATGCGGTTCGTCCACGGTAAAGGGGTGATCGTTGTCGGCACTCTCACGCCTGAACAAGATCCACAGCAACTAATTGCCCTATCGCAAAAAATCGGCTGGCCATTACTTACCGATGCCCAGTCGCAACTGCGTCAGCATCCCGCGGCAATAGGTAATATTGATCAACTGCTGCAACATCCAAGGGCACGCAATCTATTGCAGGAAGCGGATCGTGTACTCGTATTCGGCGGCCGTTTATTATCAAAACGCTTGATAGGCTATCTCGCCGAGCAAAATTGGCACAGCTATTGGCAGGTTTTACCAGAACAAGACAGGCTTGACCCTAGCCACAATGCTAAACACATTTGGCACGCGAATGCACAGCAGTTTGCGGCCTTAAATTGGTATCGCTCATCCTCGGCAAACTGGGCGAATACCCTAATCACCTATAATGATGAATTGCATAACTTATTTGTGCGCAATATCGACCAAGGGGAATTTGGTGAAGCACAAGTTGTGCGGGCCATCGCCAATACTCGTCCGCTAGAACAGCAGCTTTTTATCGGCAATAGCCTGCCTGTACGCTTGTACGACATGTATGCCCCTGTCAGTTGTTGTACGGCAACCACTTATACTAATCGTGGCGCATCGGGTATTGACGGATTACTCGCCACCGCCTGCGGTATTGCGGCCCATGAAGGCAAACCCACGAGTTTAATCATCGGTGATTTATCACAACTGCACGATCTTAACTCGCTGGCCATCGCTAAAGGCTTAACCAGCCCGCTGGTGATCGTGATCCTCAATAATGATGGCGGTAATATCTTCAACTTATTGCCTGTTCCCAATGAACAAGTCCGTAGCGATTATTATCGACTTAGCCACGGTTTAGAATTTGGCTACGCCGCAGCTATGTTTAATTTACCCTATAATCAAGTGGATAATTTAGCCGATTTTCAAGATAGCTATAATGAAGCGCTGGATTTTCAGGGGGCTTCGATCATTGAAGTCAATGTAAGTCAAACACAAGCCAGCGACCAAATCGCCGAGCTCAACTTGTGGGTGAAACAAAGCTAATGCCAACCATGGCCCGTTACGGCGATCCTTCACTACCGACCTTAGTGTTACTGCATGGCTTTTTAGGCACTAAGACCGACTGGTTGCCGTTAATGCCTGCGCTAAGCCAGCACTTTTATTGTATTTGTTTGGATCTGCCGGGCCATGGTGATAATCAAGCTGAAGGGTCGACTGAGGCTAAGCTCGATTTCGACTTTTGCGTCGAAAACATAATGGCGCGGCTCGATAGCCTTAATCCAAGTCCCGACCAATTTCATCTCTACGGTTATTCCTTAGGTGGGCGTATCGCCTTGCACCTTGCAAAAGCTTATCCGCAGCGCTTGTTAAGTCTGAACCTCGAATCCTGCCACCCAGGGCAGGTAGACCCGAAAGAAAAAACGGCCAGAACCAAGAATGATGCTCAATGGGCCGAGCGTTTATTGCATCTGGCTAGCAAAGATTTTTTAAACTTGTGGTATCAGCAGCCCGTGTTTGCCGACATGACTGCGGCCAAACGAAAAACCTTAATCGAGCATCGTTCTGCAGCATTAGATCTGCATCCTAAACAGCGGCTTAAAGAGGTATTCATTGCCACCTCACTCGCACACCAAGCATCGATGTGGGATGTACCTTTGCAGCTTACCTGTGAGTGCCATTTCTTTGCTGGCAACCAAGATGCTAAGTTCCACGCCCTCGCCCAAGAGTGGCAATTACACGCGCCTATCCTCGTCCATAGTATTCACGGCGCCGGCCACAACATACACCAAGCCGCTCCCGAGGCATTAACCTCAAAAATAGTGAAGTTGCTAGGGTAATGACAGAATTAAAATGTAGGAAATATATGATATTAACTTCGCTTAACCTGTATCAATATCGACTACCGCTCGACGTATTATTGCCCGTCGGTAAGCAACGTATCGATCACAGAGCGGGATTAGTACTACAAGCCAGTGTCAGTGCCAGCGCTAATGTTGGTGGCGAGCATAGACAAGTCGAAGTTGAAATTGCCCCACTCTCTGGCATAGATGTCGATGAACAAGCCTTGATGGGGTTCAGCCGTGAAACACTCACTCAAGTGCAAACGGCTTTGACTGGATTATTACCCCAACTCTGCGGTCAGCATATTGATACATTGCTGGAATGCGCCGAGCAAAGTCCTTACCCTTCTTTGGCCTTTGGTTTAAGTCTGTTACATGCCAAGTTAATGGGCAAACTCGATGCCATCCGTCCACAAACGGCCACAGTCCCTTTGATTTATCATCCAACGGATGCCAGCAAAGACTTGCTCGATAGCAAAATTGCCGCCCTTAGCAGGAATGTTCGTTCGGTGAAAGTCAAAGTCGCGCAAACTTCAATCGAAGATGAACTAAGCCTGATTTATGGCATTTTACGTACCCGCCCCGATCTCAAATTGCGTTTGGACGCGAACCGAGGGTTTACACTTGAGCAAGCAATCGAATTTGCCGCTTGCTTGCCCCTAGAGACCATAGAGTACATTGAAGAACCTTGCCTGAATCATCATGATAATCATGAATTTTATCAAGCAATTGGTATACCCTACGCCCTCGATGAATCGCTCAAGGATCCAGAATACCAGTTTGTAATGCAAAATGGCCTGACTGCGCTTGTCATCAAACCTATGCTGCTCGGCAGTATCGAAAAGCTAGCTAATTTAATCGATACGGCGCAAAGCTATGGCGTACGTTGCATTATCAGTTCGAGTCTAGAGAGCAGTTTAGGCATTAATGATCTGGCCCATTTAGCCGCGATTCTCACTCCGGATGAAATCCCTGGGCTCGATACCCTCAGCGCCTTTAGCCAAGATTTAGTCGTGTCATCGGGTAAAAAATACTGCCTCACACTCGCGCAACTTGAGCCAATTGCACTGCATGCCATTGATTCAATGCAACAAAATGATGATACAGCTACAAGTGAGGGAAACGAGTTTGTCTAATGCCAGCCTATCAAAACCGCTTGCGCTGTCACCCGTGCACCAAGCTGCGCTTGCGTTTCCACAGCAGACAGCCATCAAGTTGGCGGGGGAAGACATTAGTTACTCAGAGCTTAGCCAGCGCGTTATCGCACTGGCTCAGCAGCTAAGCGCTGCGGGGATCTCAAACGGTGAGCCGCTCGCCTGTATTGCTAGCAATAATCTCGAGATCATTTGTCTCTATTGGGCCTGCATCGATATAGGAGTAATCTTTTTTCCTATCTCGCCACGTTTTCCCCTCGCGCAGATCCAAGACTTAATTGATCAACATCAGATCCGCTATGTTTGGAGTGCTGAGGTTTGTGAACTACAGAATTGTCATCACTTGCGCTTAAATTTCAATCGCGTTAGCAGTGACTTAGCTCTGCCTGTCGACTTTACTCGTCCAGCTAATGTGATTTTAACTTCAGGCTCTAGTGGCTTTCCCAAAGCGGCGGTGCATTGCTTAGCGAATCATATTGCCAATGCCGAAGGTGCCCGCAGCTTAATCCCACTCCAACAAGGTGATGCTTGGCTACTCTCCTTGCCCTTATTCCATATTGGCGGTCTTGCGATATTAAACCGCTGTGCCTTAGTCGGTGCCAGTATTGTCATACCAGATCAAGCGCTAAGTCTTAGTCAGCAAATTGACCAAGATAAGCTGACCCACCTCTCTTTGGTGCCTGCACAACTGAGTAAGTTATTAGCCGATACAAGTAGTAAACTTAAAAGTATCAAAGCCCTATTGCTGGGCGGCGGCGCAGTCTCGCTAGACTTACTCGCCGAGCTTAAGCAACGCAATATCGCCAGCTATACGAGTTACGGCATGACAGAAATGGGCTCGCAGATCACCACAGGTCCCGCATTAAGCGACGGCAGCAGTGGCAAATTACTCCCCAAGCGTGAGCTTAAAATCGAAAACGGTGTGATTTTGGTGCGAGGCGAATGCCTGTTTATGGGCTATCTCACCGCGGATGGAATACAAAAGTGCGTTGAACAAGACGACTGGTTTTACACCAAAGACAAGGGCGAATGGGACGAAAATGGTAATCTGCGCATTCTTGGCCGCGTCGATAATATGTTTATCTGCGGCGGCGAAAACATCCAGCCAGAAGAAATCGAAGCCGCGCTTAAACAACATCCACAAATAGACGATGCAATCGTTTTCGCCATACCAGATGTACAATTTGGCAATCTCCCTGCCGCCATCATTCGCGGCAGTTTAACCCACCACCCAGAGTCGATTGCAAATACGCTCGAACTATTCCTTGCCAACAAAATCGCCCGCTTCAAACGTCCAAGACAATATTATTCATGGCCAGAAAATAATGAACAAATAGGACTGAAAGTGAACCGAAAATCCTTGATCAGTGAGCTAACAAAAACAAGTTAATCCACTAAAACTCAAGGCTAAGCTCCTGTAATTCTTTAAGCTGTAAACTCGCAGGGAAAAAACGTTGGATAAATGTTTGCTCATCAATAGGACGAGAAAAACAAAAGCCCTGTCCAATCGTACAGCCAAGCTGTTGCAACAATACTAATTGGGAATTTGTTTCAATACCTTCTATCACTAACTCCATATTAAGTGCTTGTGATAACGCTATCACACTGGAAATTGCGGCTTGGCACCTAGGTTCAACACTAAGTTCACGCACAAAACAACCATCTAATTTAATTTGTGAGAAAGGCAATTCGCATAAACGTGCCAATGAAGAATGTGCAGCACCAAAATCATCAATCGCCAATTCAAATCCTAGCATTCGCAAGCGGATTAAATTCTCCATATTCACTGCTGGCGCAGCCAACAGGCCAGTCTCAGTAATTTCGAGGGTAATACTTTGAGGATGAATGTTAAATTTCTTTACCATATCGACAATCTGATACACTAATTTAGTCGAATTAAGTTGAGAGATATCGAGATTATAGGCGAGAGAAATCTGATTTCCTTGCTGTTGTAGTTGCTGTTGCAGAACACAACCTTGCTTAAACAGCTGCAAGAAAAGTTCATCGAGTAAGCCGTATGAAATGAGCGGCTCAATAAATACACCTGGACCTACAATCCCAAAATCTGGGTGATTCCAGCGCGCAAGCATTTCAGCACCTTTCAAGCTAAAACCGGCGACATCAAACTTAGGTTGATAAAAACCGACGAACTGACCCAGCTTTAATGCTTGTTCGAAATCTTCAAATGCGAAGCGAGTACAAACAATCGGACGGGAAGCTGTCTGACGCTTTTCAGTGCGACTATTAGTAAATCTATCAAGCATTCGCTGTAGATTCTCCACTGAGGGGCACTTTTTTAAATCTCCAAGATATTCAAAATTAAGCATTTTAATCATCTGTGATACAGCGCGCCTGAGCTCTTTATCAATACTACTAAATAATGCAACTGAAGCTATACCGTACTTCGCTTTAGCTTTACGCAAAAAAGATAGCCCATCAATACCGGCCATCATAAGATCGCAAATCACAATATCAGCATTATGATGCTCATCAAGCCAAGCAAGCGCATCTTGAGCTGCGCCAAAAGCAAAGACTTCAACATTGGCAAGAGACGCAAGATTATGCTCAAGTACTGCCCGCTGAAAGGGGTGATCTTCTAACACAATCACTCTTACCTTATCCATTGAATATCCTCAAAATTAAAATAATTTACAGCAAACAACATTTTTGATCGCTGGCACATAAAATGTAGCAACTTTAAGCTAGTATGATTAGTGTGGCATTTCAAACAATTGAAATCTGATTACGCGAAACAACCATACATAAAAGTTGATACTCTAGCAGAATGAGATTTTTTTGATGATTAAGTCCACTCTCTTCACCTATTCTACGACTATTATTCATTAGGCATCACCGAACAAAATGTAGGAAAAATCCTAATCACTTGAATTTATTTCACACAAGTGACTTACAAGGATAGAATCAAACTCAAATCGTCGCGGAGTTATAAATGAAGAGAAAAATATTAATAGTAGATGATCATCCAGTTGTTGTTTTAGCACTGAAAATCATTTTGGAACAAAGTGGCTTTGAAGTGATAGCAGAAACCAACAATGGTGTTGATGCGTTAAAACTCATTAAAGAACTCTCACCAGATGCAGTCATTCTCGATATTGGTATCCCCCAGTTAGATGGATTAGAAGTGATAGAAAGATCAAGAAATCTAGTTAAGAGCCCTCTAATATTAGTATTAACTGCACAACCATCAGATCACTTTGTCTCCCGCTGTATTCAAGCCGGCGCTTCAGGTTTTGTCTCTAAACAAAAGGATATGAATGAAGTCACTGGCGCGCTTAGAGCAATTCTCAGTGGTCATTCCTATTTCCCTATTGTTAACAATAGCAACATAATATCTAAATCCAGTCAAGATGAAGTTGAACTTATAAAAAAACTCTCAACTCGCGAAATGGCAGTTCTTCAACAATTAGCGGTAGGTTTATCGAATAAAGAAATAGCCGAACGTATGCTGCTCAGTAATAAGACTATAAGTACATATAAAACACGATTACTTGAAAAGTTAAACGCAAAAACCTTAGTAGATATAATTGACATAGCTAAAAGACACCAATTAATATGAATAAAACTAATCACGTATTTTTTTATATTATCTTTTTGTTACTGCCACTACTCTTACCTTTTTTATTATCAGCACATGCTGTAAATGCACCATACTATAAATTAAGTGGGCACCCTAATCTACATCCAGAACAGATAACACTTAGTAAAGAAGAACGTGATTACCTTAATAATAAGGCAACACTTAAAGTAGGGATCTCTGCACCTGATTATCATCCATTTGACATGACTATGAATGGAGAAAGTCAATATTATGAAGGGATAAGTGCAGACAACCTACAACTGATCAGTAAAATACTTAACATCAATATCGATATTATTCGGTATCCCACTAGAGAAGAGGTCATTAGTGCCGTAAAAACTGGTGAAATCGATTTATTAACTACAGCAAATAACTACGAAGAAAATAGCGGCCTGATTCTTTCTACTCCGTATATTACAGATAGGCCTACAGTTTTCAGAAACATATCATTAAAAGGGCCGATCAAATCAATTTCAGTGGCCTATGAATACCTGCCAGATGATTTAGTGAAGCAAAAATTACCTGCAACAACAATCGTGACCTATCCATCGAGGCAAGCCGCGGTTGCTGCTGCGGCATTTGGACAAACAGATGCAGTTCTCATTGATCTTGCATCGGCTAATTATCTAATAAATAATGTTTATTCTGGAAAACTCACATTCGAAACCTCACTTCAGATTAATTCGAAAGGAACCGCGTTTGCGATTGCACCAAGCAACACTATTTTATTGACAGTTTTAAACAAAGCAGTCAGTTCAATATCGGTAGATGAGAATAGACTCATCAGAAAGCGGTGGAGTGGTGGTGGATTTATTATACCAGAGCTAAATGAATTACCTAAATTTAATGACATTGAAAATCAGTGGATAAAAACACATCCAAAAATAAAAATGGTTGTTAATGAATACATGGCCCCATTAACATATATTGATAATCTAGGTAAGCCGGCTGGATATGCCATAGAAACTGCGGAGCTGATTAGCTTATATTCTGGCATCGATTTCGAATATGTCGTCACCAAACACTTTTCAGAACAACAAGAACTATTGACTGATAATCAAGATGTTTACCTAACAATACTCACCCCAAACACAAAAAGGTCTGAGCATTTTATATTTTCTAAAGAATTCTCCACATCTCCGTATGTTTATGTGCAACAGAAAAATACTGAAGACTCAATACTCCCAATTATAGCGGTACCTAAAGGTCATGCAGTTGAAACAGAAGTACGCCAACATCTAAAATTTAGAGGATTACTGTTTACAAGTAATTATATTGAAGCTTTAGATAAAGTTAAAAACGGCTCAGCTGACAGCACAATTATCCCTTTAAATGTTGCGGACTATTACACAAACAGCTATTTCAATGACCAACTTGAAGTTAGTCATGTGGTGAATGAAATACCGGATGTTACAGCGGCATTTGCACTTAAAAAATCCGAACATATACTCCAAGAGATCCTCAATAAAACCTTATTAACCATTCCCCCCAATGAGCTACAAGTACTTGAAAATCGCTGGAGGTTAAATACATTACCCGCAAACCAAACATGGAAAGACTACCGTTATACTATATATACGATTCTTATTGCTGCAACCATACTCATTTTAGCCTCAATTGGCTGGGCATTTTATACTCGTCGTCATTACAAACAACGTCTTGAAGCGAATCGGGCTCTTGATTCTCAATTATTATTTATGCAAGAAATTGTAGATGGTATTCCTCATCCTATATATGCACGTAATAAGGAGATGGAACTTATATTATGTAATGAAAGCTATATTGCTACTTTTAATATACCTCGAACTGAACTACTGAAAACGAACAATACAAAAGAGGCACTAAAACTGAATGAAGCTATTGAAATAGAACAAGAATATGCCAACGTACTAAAAACTGGCATAGCCAATTTCAAAGATAGAGAAATGCATATAAATGGCGTAAAGCTTAATGCTTACCATTGGTTCAAACCCTATAGAGATGCTACAGGGGAGATCGAAGGTATTGTTGGAGGCTGGATTGATATTAGTGACAGAATAAAACTTTTAGACGATCTCCAGCTGGCAAAAAATTTAGCAGAAAGTGCAAATGAAGCCAAAAGTACATTCTTAGCAACTATGAGTCATGAAATTCGTACACCTATGAATGCCATCATAGGAATGCTTGAGTTAGCCTTAAAAAGTGCTAATTCTAGACAGGTTGACTTAAATTCAATAAAAGTTGCTTACGACTCAGCCAACGGGTTGCTTGAACTTATTGGCGATATTTTAGATATCGCTCGCATTGAAGCGGGTCAACTAACGTTATCACCTGTTAGAACGGATCTAAATTCAATTGTGGCGTCCGTAGTTAGAGTCTTCAATGGTCTAGCCCATCAAAAGGGAATAAAACTAGAATTAGATTTCGATAATAAGATTAAGCAAGATGTATTGGTCGATCCTATGAGAATTAAACAAATTCTTTCAAATTTGATCGGCAATGCCATTAAATTTACCAACAAAGGTTCAGTGTCAATAAAGGTATATGTTGGTGATTCTGTTAACGAACAAGCTTTATATATCTTCACAGTCAAAGATACTGGTATAGGAATATCTGTTGAAGACCAAAAAAACCTGTTTAAACCATTTTCACAAGGGCATGGTTCCCACAACAATTATGGTGGAACTGGACTTGGACTAATGATATCGAAATCCCTTTGTGAGATGATGGGTGGCTCTTTACATTTACAGAGTGAGGAAAACTCAGGTACCGAAGTCAAAATGGAACTTAATCTAAAACAATTGGATAATTTAGATGACATTATAGAATCTCCTGCAGTAAGAGTTTCTCAATCTAAAAGTTCATTTCAAATCCTTATTGTCGACGATCACCCAGCAAATCGCTTACTACTTGCCCAACAACTCCGCTATCTAGGACACTCAGTAGATGAGGCTGATAATGGTGAGCTGGCACTAAAAATGTTTAGAGAACATGAATACCAGTTCATAGTAACAGACTGTAATATGCCTGAAATGGACGGGTACGAGCTTAGTAAAAGAATCCGCCAGCTAGAAGAAACATTCAGATTCAATACTTGTATTATTATTGGGTATACTGCTAATGCACAGATAGAAGTAAAACAAGCCTGTCTAGATGTAGGAATGGATGAGTGCCTATTTAAGCCGATAGGCCTTACAGAACTAGATCAAGCACTCAATAAGTTTGCAGAGCGAGTACAAAAAGAAAGCAGTAAAAAATATTGTGACTTTGATGCTAATGCTATCCTTAAACTCACCAGTAACAATAAAGAACTAGCTGCTAAGCTTCTGCGAGAACTAATATCATGCAATACAAATGACTTACAGAGTATTTTAAATTCAATTAAAAGTGAGGATTTTAGTCTAACTAAAAATCTTGCCCATAAAATAAAAGGGGCAGCAAAAATTATTGACGCGAACACCTTAATCTCTGTCTGTGAACAGATAGAGGTATCCAGTAGTTCAGAAGCAATGACACAGCTATCGACTCAACTCGAACATTGCATTCTATCACTCGAGCATGAAATTAAAATTTTCTTACCGTATTTCGAAAGTTGAACCTTGTCCAATATAATTTATTAATTTAGCAAAACTTAATTAAGTATCAGCTCTTATCTGTGGTTTTTTATTTTAAGGAGCGCTATGTGAGACTATCCGCATAGCGCTCTAGCGTATGTACGCTGGAAAAATGAGTTTGTATTTTACTATTGTAATTTTTAGCGTACAACGTCAGTCACTCAAAGCTATAGAGCCTTTACTAGATTCAAGCTAAAGTATAAAAATCAATATAATCAAAAGCTTATGTTGCCAAATCTATTTTAGATAGACAATTTTACTGCTGCTTGACTCTAACTTCCAGCTGCCATTTATGTATTCTCTAGCCTAATTGTTAGTCCTCTCCTTTGCGCCTCCTTCAATCACTTCATCTAAAAACACATCGCATAATTTAAAATTGTGCCGACTCAACGAACGATCAATAAAAATAACAACTTGACAACAAAAATATATCATCAATAATTCACTCATGTACAAAAACGCCATCGCACCTCTAAAGGAACAACTATGAGATACACACTTCTTTCAATATTTATTCTGATTTTTTGCGGACCAAGCTACGCAGCCACAGCTAGTATCGCTTTTTATGGCGTAGTGCCAGTTAAAGCATGCAGTGTAGACAAATATTTAACGAGTGAAGAGATAAATAAAGCGATCAGTGAAGAATGCAAAATGCAAATCGAAATTTTTGACAATACAACACAACTAGCTCAATCACTATCTAGTCATATAGCAATAAAAGAAAATGATAATAATCCTATCATTATTGTTCAATATCATTAAAATTACGTAATTACAACAACACTTAAATGTGTTTAAGGTTATAAGATGCGCCTATTTTTTATTATTTTAAAAGGTTTACTTATAACTGGCCTTATTACAGTTAACGCATTTTCGATTACACCACTCACTGGAACAAGAATAATATTTAATTTATCGGCAGAAAACGCATCGGCAGTTTTCGAAAACAATTCAGAAATTGAAAGCAAAATTAATGCATGGGTCACTGATATAGACAATAAAGCCGTTGAAAACTTTACCATAAATGTCTCAAACCCACTCCTTCAATCTAAAATGAAATCCACGATTACGATTAAAATAAGAAATAAAAATTTGATTTCAAAAAAACAAGAAAGCTTATATTGGTTAAATATAGCAGAAGATAAAAATAATCATATAAATAAAATAACCAGGATGAAGCTACTAATTCGACCACAAGGTTTAGCATTCATTGACCTTAACAAAGATCTTATTTTTTCAGAAGACGACAAAAAAATAATGATTAAAAATGACTCAGCCCATTATATTACAATCATAAACCTAACATTAAATCAGCAGGAAAGAATACTAGCAGAAGACTACATAGCACCATTTTCAAGCATAATACTAGAAAACTCATCCACACAAAATATTTTGTCAATGAATATTATTCAAGATTCTGGGATAACGTTAAATATAAAAAAACACCTATACCAAGACCATAGTTTGTATACAAATAAGCACTAAAACAACCTCCATTTATATTTTAGCTATTCCACTCCGCCTCGAACCATAAAAGTACCACACGCTCGTCCCATGGGAATATATCTAATATATATACCAGGAGTAATTGCATAAGCAACATTTGGAACCCCATATTTTGGAGTTGAAGTCCAAAACTCTGCATGAATATTTCCAAGCGGAAACACATTATTATCTATTCCAGCTGAAAAATTAGATATTGGCGAAGTTGGATTCATCATATCCACAATTGATAAAAACTCATTTTTATTTGGTACACGCCAGTCACTATAGCCTGCGGTAGTATCGATAGCCACTTTATTTAATAAATTACTCCAAGTAAACTTAGGATAATTTGGATCGCAAGAATTAGTATCGGCAAGATAAAGTGAGCCATAGGGGCAGCGACTCCACTGCAAACCAGTTAATAAATCAGTCGCTGTACCGTCGTTATGAATGAGATAACGCTCACTGGTTTCTTGGCCGCTTGCTGTCTGAAAAATCATCACCATTACACATATCACTAGTAATAATATTCTGTCAGAAGCAAAACAACGTCTAATATAAAAACAATCTTTATTCGAAAGTATAGACATCAATATAACACCCTAAAATTTAAATATAAATATATAACCCGTAGCAATGCATCTGCTAACTAGAATGGGTCATGAATTAAAACAGGGTTTATTACACCATGTTTAGAATATAAAATGCTTGCATCTATCATGATGATTGCAGTTGAGCTAACATTTACGTCTTGTATAGTGCCACTAGTATAAAAACTTCTCGTAAAATTAGGCCCAAAATAGCTTGGTTCAAAAACTTTCCCTGATTGCACTAGACTATTGTTCACTATGTTAAAAATTTCATTCGTCGTTGCTAAACGCCAATTTTTGGCTCCACAATGTTGGGCACTATTAACTCGAGCTAACCAAGCTTCAATATCAATAGCGCGATAAAACACTAAGCCAGCATAATGATCACCACTAGTTGAATTTGACTTCCACAGTGACCAAGTTAACCCAGTGTGATTATCTCGTAAGCAACTCCAAATAGTTCCTTCGGTTTCACTGCCATTATCACCTGCTATCCATTGGTTTGTCTGTATTGACAATGGCACCCCATCAACACCTATTTTGGTAAAGTCAAAACCGGCTAATCCAGCCCCAACCTTAATAAGATTTCCATCTCTGAACTGGGCATCTCTTCCAAAGTGAGCATCTTGTCTTAAGCCTACCCGACTGTCAGTACAATTTAACCCATTAGAGATATCCGATGCGCAGGTAGTAATACCAGTGTCGTTCAGCGTCAACACTTCATTCACAACCCAAATGTGATGACTTGCCGTTAATCCATTCTCAGACTCAACTGTAATCGCGACTGTCGAGGGCGCACTGACAGCAATCCCAGTCACAGTGCCCGCTTCTGTAACCGTTAGCTGATTAATTTCTGAAGTATCCCAGTAAACTCTTTTATTATAAGGATAACGAACACCACCTGCAGTGACACCATTTACCGCTAAGGTTTTTTTACTGCCTTTTGCAATTCGGTTTGGCCCTACTATCTCTAATGCAATAGGAACAACATCGACACAAGTCACAAAGTGATGTGCATTTAGGGGTGAAAAATTCGCGGCTTGTATACCTGTGTGCAAGTTAAACGTCTCTTTACCATAACTGTTTGAGGTCTGTGTCCAATAAACAATTCCAGCGGGCCAGCGTTGTTTATTGACACCACTAAAAACACTGCCTTCTTGCTGGTATAAAAGAGTCATTTCGAATAGCGTTGGCAAGCGCGCACCGATCATTTCGCAGTAGGCTTCTGCCATGGTATAGGTATAGACAGGTGTCTGGGCGCCGGTTAATGCGGTAGTGCCATTTCCGATGTCAATCGTCGCAAAACTTATTTCTGCAAATTTAGCTTGTGCAAATGTTAACGGTCCACTAAAAACTAAATCATCACCCACTGCAATATCCGAATATGGTCCTCCTACGGCAACACTAATCATGCCAATACCATATCCTCCCCTATGATCACTCACCACATAAGTAATATAGTGGATATCATTATTTGTTGGTTTAAAGGTAAATTTAGTTCCATTAAAATTTCCTGCAACTTGCTGAATGGCTAATTCACCGTTCCAACTATATACATCAATGAGCTGCAACTCATCATTATCAGTATCAAATATATATGGGGCGACATCGATAGTCGCCATCACGCCTAAAGCTATAGGTTCAGGATATTTAAAGTTATTAGCGACGGGGGCGCTGTTGTTTTCAACAGAAACTGCAACAGCAATACTGCCCAATTTTATCTGATTGTTATCAAGGCTATTAGTATAGCTGTACAGTAAACGAGCAACACCATGCCAGCCAGGTGTAGGCGTATACACGATTGTATTTGGTAATTCACCTTTTACAGCTGTACCTGAACCCAATACCATAATATATTCATCAAGCAAATAATCGCTTGGGATACCGCTATTGGCACTTAATGGGATACTGCCATTGATATTCAATAATAAGGAATTAATATCTAAAGTTAATGGCACATCTGTGGTGGTAAAAACGGATAGAGAAGGAAAATTTTCACTAGGTAATCTTGCATCAGTTATCGCGACGCGGCTGATACCGCTGGCACTTGCTGAACTGTCTGATTTAGAAACGATTGTATAGCGAAAGTCACAGACTTTGGCAAAGTCAGCAGAAATAAAAAATCCCTTTTCTGTCTGAGAAGCAGGCAAACAAGCGGTATCTGGTGTTAATGAGATGAGGTTAGTGAATTTTACCGCCGAACCGTCTGACACTCTGGCTTGACGAGTAAGATCCACAAAAAACTGTTCAGTTATTGGTGACAGCTCGAATACATCGGGAGCAAATACAGTCGGTATGACATTCACATTATTTGAACTGTTATCATCACTACCACCACCGCATCCCACTAAAACCAAACCAAGCAAAAGTGTAATCACGCCAAAGTAATTAACTATCTTTTTAATCTCAAAAGCACGCATGTACACCCCATCTTAATAACATATTAATTTATTACCCGTTATATAGGAGTAATAACATCTTTCAATTATAACTACTCCAGCGTTCATAACCTTGTAGGACTAATCCCAAAAAACAAAAAATCGAAGATATTTTTTAGAAACTAAAACACAGTTCAATTTCATAAAAATTATTTTATTGATAGCATGACTCTAAATTCTGCCTTTGCACTCTCATTATTATCCCATTTAAGCAGCAATGACGCTGGGGGGCAATACAGCTTGGCATCTCTCCTAAGTCCGTTAATTTTCTGCTGATTAAATGCATGTATATTTGTATAGTAAATAGCTAGCATGGCTGCATACGTATTAACATGCCATACCTCCGCATACTGTATTCCTAGTCGCCATAGCGTTTCATTTCCAGTGTAATTCAATAGGCAGGTGTCGGCCTTAGCATTAAGTGTGATAGCTTGTTGCTGAGAGGGTTTCTGGGTTAATAACGCTTGATCATTGCCTACTTGTCTCTCTAACTCATTTTCAGAAAAAAGCCCTACTGTCATCAACTCATGCCACTGAGCTTGAGTAGAATGTCGCACGATAATTTTCGCATTTATATCAGTAACTGGCACCACTCCCAGTAAAAGCAGCATAAATGGATTAAGTTGCTGCACCAATAAAACTTCTTCATCATCATGCTGTGCTAATACAAACTCTAAGTTTACCAATTCGTCGCTGGATACAACGATATTTAGCTTTAACATTGGCAGCTTACCTAATTCAAATAGGCGTTTATGTAAACTAATATGCTCAACTTGAGCATTTACATAGGGAATGAAGAATAAACATGCCACATTCAAAAAACACACTAAGAAAAAAGGTGAAATTCGCTTTAGTGTGATAAAATTAAAAATAATCAATAAAACACCTAATAACCTATTAACCTATTAACCTATTAACCTATTAACCTATTAACCTAATAACCTAATAACCTAATAAATAATTCCGCACCTAAGTACCTTAGCACCAAATGAAAACGCATAAAGCAAAATAACTAAGTAAAACCAGCATCCTAGTTAATTTTTTAACACGCACAAACTAACGTACTAGCAACAAAGTTCTCAAAAATGTGATAGGTATAATACTAAATTGAGCGCGGTAAAAATTAAACATATACATATCAGTAGTCATGGATGGAGTTGACGTAGATATTGATGCAACAGGAAATCCACGAAAAACGGCTAAATTAATACTTGGATTATAACATTGATACTCAACAATAGAGCTAACATCTTTTGCTGTAGGTAAACGCCAATCTGAATAACCAGCAAAATTGTTTGCCTTTGCTGCAACCAAACCGTTATGCCACTCAACATAAGTTGGAGAACCTTTACACGTTAATTCATACTCATCCCAAACCATGCCAATTAGACAGATTTGCCACATTAAACCTGTTTTTTTATCTGTAACTGTTCCATCACCGTGTATTTTAAAACGATTAACAGGTGTTGTTGGCTCAATCGCGTTATTGCAAGTTTGCGCCACTGCCAAAGGCACATTATTAAACAATACCAATAGTAAAATCCGTATGATTAGTTTCATAATACTTCCTACAAAGAATTTAATTTTACAAATTTATTTAATCGTCCGCACCAAACGTATTGCACCAGTAAATGACTTACCTAATCCGTAAGTACCGCTACCATCAAACTTAATTCCATTCGCTAGACTTGCTGTATCGGCAATGGGAACAGATGACCAATAGGTCGCCCCCCTATTGGTATATCTAAAATACTCAGCATCAATAAATGTTGAATACGCTTTATCAAAGTTAAAATTATATAAGCTTATTAACTCCACCATGGTAGGTAAACGCCAATCACTAGCCCCACAAAGTGCCAATTCATTCTGTAACAACACATAGGCATAAGTATTACAGTTAGCCCCAAGCCCATTACAAACCCCACCCGATTGAGCTCCTGCATCCCCACCATTTGTTAATGGGTCAGGGTTATACCAAGTATATGAGCCGTTAAACTTGTTAGGACTTGAACTCTCATTATTTTTAACTTCCCACATCAGACCTGTGACATTATCCTGCACGCAACTCCATCGATAACCATCAGACTCTTTACCACTGTCAACCCATGGTTTGTTTTGATCCGCTAAAGGTACACCATTTGAATCAATTTTCGTGAAATCAAACCCGGCTGACCCGCCGCCTTTTTTTACTAGCGTACCAGCAAGTGCTTGCGCATCACGACCTTGGGTTGCATCTTGAGGTAACTCATCGGCAACAAGAGCACAATCTGCAGGGCCAGAACGATCACGACACCAGGTCAAACCTGAATCATTTAATGGCTCAATATCATAGGCGCAAGACAAGGCATTAGGGGCTGAAACATCGAAGGATTTTTCTTCCACCGCCTGAGGTCTGACCCCCTCAGGCATGTGCACTGCTTGCCGAGTTTGCAGTGAATGACTGTCAGATGCCCAATAATATAAGCCAGATACAGGCCATAGAAAACCTACGGAAGTCTTAAGTTTGAGCTTAGCTAGCTCACTTACTGTCGGTAAACGCTCACCGCGACTTAGGCATACATTGTTGGCTTGCTCCCAAGTATAAAGTGGAGACTCCCAGCGCTCCACCACATCCGCGTGTTCATACACGTCGCTATAAACGTGCTTAGCCTCATCGGCTTGATTTTTATTAAAAGGCGCTAAATGTAACACTCTATCATTAGTTAAATCAGGAGGCATAAAAAAGGGTACATAATTAATTTTTAGTAATCCCACCACTTGGGTCCCAAACTCATTCTTCATCACATAGCTAATATAATAGCTACCTGGGATTTTTGGTGTTGTTATCACAATCGTATTTGGATAATCCGGATGGGAATGAACATTGGCAACTAAGCCCATACTGCTAACGCTGTATAAACTGAAATTAGCTTGTGTTGGCAACTGATACTTATTTGAGGAATAGATAAATCCATTATTATGCACATAGGATACTGTCAATGGTTCAATGACAGGCACAATCTGCTCCGAAAGGCCAACCGCAATATCAATATAACCAACAACAAGCTGAGTATCTTTCTCCCAGCTATAGAGTATTCGATGAACACCGTACGCCTTTAATTTAGGAGTGTATTTTATGGCATAAGCACCTGTACCAGCATCTTGGCTTTCCGTCACGAGACCTTCACCAAGTAAAATAAATGTAAAGTTGCTCACGCCGTGGGCCGCATCACCGTGAACCTCATTAAAATTAATGGTCACAGTCGCATTATCCGCTACCACTTCGCTTATGGGGGCTAAGCTAAAATCCACTAACCTTGAGCTAATAACTACACGACTGGTTGCCGTAGCGGACTCAGTATCCTCCGCAATTCGACTACGCTGTTGGTTTTCAACTAACTCAACCCGGTAACGATAATCGCAAATGGCTTCTTTTTGAGCCACGATATTAAAGCCGTGATCGTTAATATTAAGCAAGTGACATTCAGGCGCATTTGATAATGATTCGACGGCAGCTATACGTACAGGCTCATCGTCCACACTGCCAATATATTCCCTTAGGTCAACAAAGTAGCTGCTGTATTCCGGTTTTACCTGTTGCTGGGTGTCAACAGCAAACACAACTGACTTCACTGGCATCACTGGCGGCTCAATAATGGGCGGTTCAATAACAATGGGCGGTTCAACCACGGGGGGCACAGATTCAGTATCGCCCTCACCACCGCCACAGGCGGTTAAGCACAAAACAGCCATTAAAAGTGGCAAGGCTAATAGAGGTTTTAACTTGTTCATCATGGGCACCATTATTTTTGACCAGTACGAGCTTGGTTTTTCGGCTGTCGTTGCAAAGTTTTACAATCATCTATCAACTGCGGGATACGTAAGCGATCACCAGAATGCACGACATTTGGATGACGACCGCAGCAAGTATATTGCTGATTCGCTTGCATTAAGGCTTGATAACTGATGTTAAAAGAACGCGCTATTTGCATCAAATGATCACCCTCTTTAATGGTGTATTCGACAATATGCAACGCCTTTGGGCAGGGCTTAATATCAAGAATATTAATATCATCGATACCGCTAACGGACTGTTGATGATTCAACTCAACAGCGGATAATACTTGGCTGGGTGATGTCGCGGAATGAGTTTCTACTTTTGCCTCAGCGACCTGACTAGATTGATTGCTTTTTTTAGACTCAGTTGCTATTGCCTGAGAGCCAAAACGGTATTCAACACCAATGCGCAGGCTATAAAGATCGCTCGCTGACGCATTATTAATACTGCTGCCATAGCCATTAACAAGCCACTTATAGCCAATATCTAAAGACCATGCTGGGCTCAATTTATATTGCAAGCCAAAACTCACAGCAGGAATAACATCATTGCCTTGATAAAACGCACCAGCGCCAAGGTGTAAATTCGCGTAATCACTCACGGGATAACGACCTATAAGTTGCAACGTACTGCCGTGCAACGTTTGCTGCTGGGCATCTTTACCTAGTAACCCGTAACCTAACTCAGCGCTCATATATGGATTAAAATGAAATCCACTCCACAGTTCAGCACCAAAATCAGTGTCGGAATTATCGTCTTGGTTATTAGCACTCACGTTACCTGCAGCACCTATATAAATAGATTGAGCGAATGATTGAGCCGCTAAAAGAATCATCAATAAAGCGCATAATGTAGAAAATCTATTTATCGTCATCATTACAAATTAACCTCAAACATGACAATAAAGTTATCGCTATAAGTGCCCGTTTCAACCTCAGTGATATCAATATTGTCGTAACTCACATCAAGGTTAAAATTAATGGTTGTTTTATTGCTCCCACTAACTGCAACCACAACGGAATTGTGATTTAACACTCCAGCAGTAACAATATTCGTCTGTGAACATGCACCATCGCAGACAATTGAGTAAGGTATATTTGTCGGGCCTGTGAGTTCATAACTACGAGCACTAAATCTCATCATCAACCCATTAGAGAAATAGCCATTTGCTTGTATCGAAAAAGTGGTTGTTGCTGAAACTTTTTGGTTTATTTGATCATATATTGGCGGCATAATGCCATTACCAATTACCTCAACCGAAGTTAAAAAACTGGGTTTATAAAGAATTTGAACAGCCATTGACTGAGGCAAAGTTCTGTAAGTTGTCGTTCCTGTAACAGAATGATATTCATAGCGAACCAACAGAGGAATTGACCCTATATACAAGCCTTCCTCCTTTCCAGTAAAGGATGCTGCAATTAACGATTCGTCAACTCTAAAAATTGGCCTTAAGAAATAGAAAGGCTGCACAGCATTTGGCATGGAAAGTGAAAAACCAGCAGTGCAATTTGTAATGCCTATAATATAAAAACTATTAGATGATGTTTGAGCATTAGCACACACAGTACCCGTTCCAGGACCCATTACTACAGTAGGTGCCGAACTACCTGTATTATATTCTAGCCCTCTAACAGCAAGCGGCATGTTAACTACCCCTGCTGGACCATTTAGTGTAACTTGAGTCGCTGGAGTGGTCACAAATGTACCTGGACGCCAGCTCAATGTTGGCTGCAAACCAAAGATGGGTTCCCAAGAGGTTAATACTTTATCAGTCCCTATTGGTGACTCAGTGGCATTATCCCATAGCACATTTTGTCCGACAACTTTGCCATTAAGAGTAAAGGCGTTTACCTGCATAGATGCAAATAAAGGAATGAAAGTTATCCATAAAAAAATGCGTAATTTCATGTTACTCATCGAGTTAATGCCACTGTATGCTGTTGCTTATAGGTTTCGTCATGGTTATACGCTTTAACGACTAATGCATCCTTACGTAAATTTTCAGGTAATGAAATCATTCGTTTACGACCAGCAATAACGCGTTCTGTGAGTCGACAATTTTCCTTTATACTTGGGCTACAATAATCAATCACAAAACTCACTAAAGTATTACCTTTGTTGAATACTTCAAGTGACTCACCCCTATTTTTAATATCATAGTCAATACGACCATTGGCAGTGGGAATCACATAAATGGCAGCATAACCATAATTAATATTCACAGTATTATTTGGCGTTTCGCCTTCGGCAAAATAAGGTGCAGGTTCAAAGGCGACTGAAAAAACCATGTCGCTCTCAATTGCACACTTTTCACCACACAAAGCACGAATACCTATATCCTTAGTGATTTTCCCTTCAAGTATTAGTTTTGGGTGAGTCGTCATTATCTTCCAAGTATCAATATTCTCTTTATTATATGGCGTTCTTACTATGCTTTGATTTTGATCAACATTAATTTCTTCAATTTTAGTTGTGATATAACTGGCCTGTTCGAAGTCATTTGTTAATGATATTACCCCATTCCCTTTTTGGTCAGAAATTAAAAACATAGTGTCTATCACTAGTGCATTAGCCTTCGAAACAATAATAAAAGTAAATAAAATAAGTGTTGACTTGAACATGGATTAATCCCCTTTAACAGGTGTGTATTTTGCAATAGGTTGATAAATAATGCGGCTTTCAACATCATTTTTAGCGAGAAGTAACAGTATCCCGATCGCCTGCTTCATCTCGGCTGATATATCAGCCTGCGCATTGGGTGTTTGTAAAAATATCGCCTCATCATCCCCAATTGACTTTCTAATCAACTTATCTCCATGTGAAGCCAAATTCGTAATATGAGATGACATCACTTTATTACGTTCAAAAATTCCTAAGTAATAAAGCTGCGTGAGTTCACCTTCATTTAATAGTGAAACCTTAGTCAGCGGTGCAATATCTGGTAAACAAAAATTACTGCCAAAATTGAGTGTGTCTGCACGTTCATATCGCTTAGGCACAATACATTTATTATTTTCAGAAACTAATTCAAATGGCAGCCCTTCCATTAACGAAATCTTGAATACGCCATCCATGAGCTTTTGCACATCAACACAACCAACACCGTTACATTTTATATGAGTAACGGTTTGGTCAAAAACATCCGAAAAAGATGAAATAAATGAGACAATAGGTCTTAAATGCGGTTTAACCTTTGCCACTGTTCCGGGTAATGAGAAGCCTGTAAAACTGCTGTCACCACTGTTATGTAAAGCAACACTTTCAGTATCAAGGTTGACATCATAGCTATCATAACTGTTGAGTCCTATTAGGCTTTTTTTATCATATATAAATGATTTATTCTGTAGCTTACCATTGCGACGAAGTGTCATAAAACCATAACTATCATCAGATTCTTGCGCATCAATATCAACAGAAACATAGGCATCCGCTTTTTCACTGGTAAAATTAACACTATTACCAGTAATAACCTGAGTGCTCGACACATTACCAGAAAAACCCAGTTCATTATTTGTATCAGCATAACTATAGCCACTTGCTTGCCATTGTGCCTGCCGAGTACTAGCGGTCAGCATTGCCTCTGACACATTGCTACTTTCATCTCTGTTAAAATAAGATTGGCCTAACTGTACGCTGCTATTAACATTCGAAAATGGAAGCACATTATCGGCTTTGACCGCAACTTTAGCTTGTTGTAACGCATCCTTATTAGCGTAAAGTGTTGAGTGAGCACTCATAGTTGTTGATAAAGGTACACTCCAGTTGATAGTTGCACTTAAATTATCATTTGTGTCTTGATAGTCGATTGAAAAATCAAGCATTGAATTAGCAATCCACGGCATATTAAAGCCTGCAGTAATACTGCGATATTGATAACCAACACTGACACCTAAAATATCTTCTATATTATAGCGGTCTAGATCGCTGCGTTTACCTTGGCTATAAATAAAATAACTGTTTATACTATTAAATCGATAACTAGTACTAAAGCTAAAGCGATTGTAATCACGGTCACCATACATATAGCTTGCTAGTGACTTATTTACATCGACATCATTATTAGTAAAATTTTCATACTGGATTGCAAAATAATCTGTACTAAAGAGTAAGTCCAGATGGTTTGAACCTGAGTCAAAATAAGTAGTAACTAGATTACTTCTCATATTCAATGGAAAATACACTTGCGCACCAAGCTGTCCCGCATAAGAGTCAGCGGCACCAATGACCCCTGAACCCACAACCAATGATGATAACGGGCGATACGCGAGTAAACCTTTATAAAGCACAGCACCATCTAACTCAGATTGTGCATGCGGTTTATCAGCAGAGGTATAGAAAGCTCTAGAATCATCTAAACGTCCAACTGCTAATGCATAATCAATATCACCTAAACGTAGACGTTCATTTGCTGAGTTGTATATTTGCTTGACCTCTGAAGATACCACATTACCCGCAACAACAATGTCAATTCTGATTTCATAGCGACCCGTTGGCAAATCTTCATACGTGATAAACCCTTGCCCCTCTGATACCGTTATTTGTTTAATAATTCTTTCATCACGATAAATAATCAGCTCTGCTGGACCTGGAGCAAAAAAATACAGTTTTTCATAGCCAGACATTTCTCCAGTCAGCAGGTTAGAGGATGAACCTATGGTCATGGATGTTTGTTCAAACTGCGCATTTGTTGTCAAAAAATCAGTCGCGTTGAAACTCACGCCATTTCTAAATTTTCCGGCATATAGGCGTAAACCATCAGATTCAACATCGTATGATAGTTGATATAAATCAAACTGATTTTCGTCGTTACGGGATAAATAGTTAAAATCAGAACGTAAATTGCCATACGGTAAACCCAGCAGAGTTTGATCGCTCAGCGAATAGCTACTGGTTTGACCCGCGTAGCTACTCGCATAAACTGCAGTATGGTTAATCAGTGCCGAATGTTCGTTTTTTGAATCGGCATAGACTAGCTCAGCCGGAGCTGTTAATAAGTATTTAGGATTTATAAACAGACTTAACTGGTTATTATCATAATCATATAGCGTTGCAAAAGTTTCAGGTAAGATAACACACTCATCCATACGCCCACGACATTGCATATCATTACTGACGCCTACAGCTAATGCTTGCAGTATTGTATTGCTCAATTCAGCATTAATTTGATTAAATTCTAAATATTGAATTAGTGTTTTTTGTGTCTGTAACTTATTTACGGTAAATTTTACCGTATCATAGTTAACGGCAAACTCAACAGTGTAAGATTTACTGCCATCTAAGTTTTTAAGCAGCACTTGTCGCTCAGAGAATTGGTATAAGTCCTCAAAGCCTGATGGAATATGACGTGCAAAAGTAATTTCATGAGCACTAAAAAATATTAGCAGCACTAGCACTAAATGAATTTTTTTCACAATGAGAATTCCAACGCGACGGATATCTGACCATAACACCGAGAAATTGCATGACCTGATGGCACTGCGGGCAATGGATTAAAGTCAAGCCTAAATTGATGAGTTGCACTTTTGAACCCTTGCTCATTACCGTTAAATCCAGCAATAGGTAAAAAATTATTTAGTGCAATACTTGCACCATCGATGACCACTACAACCAGTGAAGAACCTAATAACGTTATCGACTCGACAATAGGAAGAATACTCATATCCGCCGTCACACAGGCTGAATCATTTTTAGTTAAAAAAATATTATAATTATTTAACACTGCAGACGTTGGGATATCGGTATTTATTTGTAACTCAGTTAATCCAGAAGCAAAACTTCCGGCATTTCGATCAAATACAACGGTTAAACTTTCAGGTTGAAACTTTATCAGCGTAAATGTATTACCAAAAAATTCGCTTTTATCTATCTCAGTGGACAGAGGGAAACTCTTTGCTATTGGCGCAGCAAAAAGCTTGACCATAGGAAGGCATAGCATAACAATTAAAAAGCACGGTTTAATTAGTGTCAACCTAGGCATGCGACTCACTTTCTTGTAGGGCATCCGACATTGGCAGGGTTAAAAATGTCGGATGCCACTTTATTTACTTAAACGTTTTGTGCTGCAACAACAGTAACTTGTACCTGCACTAACTCACCAGATGTTGTACCCGCATCTGCGTCTTGCGATACTGTTAAACGCAGAGTGTCAATGCCTGTATCAACAGCTCCCTCACCTAACACTTCTCCGACGTTCCATGGAGTTCCATCATTTTGAACTTCTAAGTTAGTGCCAGTCGCAGCTGTGGTTGTATAGTTCAGTAAAGCACTAGACAGAGTCCAGTTTGCGACAGTGATATCACCAGGAGTTACACCGTTATCAGCGGTTTCATGCGCTTCAAGAATAATAGTGCTTGACGTAAATGTACCATCGCTAGCAACAAGCAAAGTACCGCCACCAATTGCGCCGCCAGCGAGGCCGGTGATCATGATAGCATCACCACTAGTTGAGCCTGGAACCATACCATTCCATACAACAGATGCAGTAGGATCTACAGCATAAGCAGAACTAGAAATTGCAACAGCGGCAATCACACCGGCTAATTTTTTCATTGTAAACATTTTATCCATCTCCATATTTAAGGTTAAGACATTCGGCTTATTTTATAAAATTGTCTCTTGTAAAATAAGCAATTTGAATGTAGGTATATTTTTACATTTTTAAATCTAATGCGACGCAAGATAACTCCACAATGCCTGTAGGACATTTCTATTTGAGAAACTATGGCTTAAATTCACAGAGAAAAACTGATAAAAGATGATAGAGATCACAGTTAATTTATTCCAATAACCTTCATTTCGATTTACTCAATGAAAAGAAAAAGACTACAGACGCTTATATTTAAATCGCTCAATATAAAATATCTTTATGTATGTACTTAGATATGAATCAAATGAAAATAAGAACTACCTACATAGCACTCATAAGCCTGAGTTTAAATTTGTCTATTCCTGTGAATGCATTTAATAAATGTGACTATGGCGATATATTAGAAAAAACTGTAACGCCACAATTTAAAATACAATCAGAAGGAACTTTCAAGCAAGAATCGGCTAACTTAGTCTGGTCAAGATGTGTTCTTGGGCAAAGCTGGGATGGCAAACAATGCTTAGGCAGGGCTTTAAAGCTAAATCTTGATGATATTAATCGTCATTTGGTTAGATACGAACAACAAGCGGAATTAAAGTGGCGGCTACCTACTTCATTTGAATTGGAAAACTTATACTATTCAATCTGCTCAAGTCACAGTCTTGAAAACATACTACTCCCTAATTTCTCAGCGAAATATCTTTGGACTTCATCTAAGTCTTCGGGTTTAACACCTTACTATCTAAACTTCACCAATGGATACTTAGGGTTGTGTGAACAGTCAAAATGTAAATTCAATGTTTTACTCGTCGCTAGCACTATATGAAATTATTTTTATCAGTAAAATAAATCAATGCCATTTCAAGCTCTAACTTTTCTTACTTAATTTTAATAGCATTGGCCACTTTATGAGTAATTGCCCCATTATCTTCGATAAAATCGAAACTAATACTGATCTCGCTCTCACGTCGTATTTGTTGAAGTTGAGGAAAAGTTAGTAACTTTTCAGAAAATGGCGGCAGAAAATCTGGTTCAAGAGAAATCTTGTGTTCACCCGCTAAGACGGATAATTGGTTGTAAACCATGAATAACGGCGAGTCATTTTTGATATTCAATCCTTTGTCTGTTAGCGTAAAACTCTGCATTTCAGGCCGTTTATCGACAGCAGCCATGAGTGATTTGGGGCGAAAAAAAACCTTCAGCTGAGTTCTTATTGTCAACATTAATAACTGCCCATTTTGTTCCATCTGAACTTCAGAAGGTTTAGGCGGTACCTCATAAATATTCAACCAGTACATTTGCTCGACTGATAACGGCATATTCTCAAGAATATTGATTAAGCGGATATTTTTTTGCTCGCCCGCCGCCATTTTAAACATCGCCGGGGTAGCAATGATGGGCGCTTTGGCTGTTTCGGGCGTGGAGTCAACTTTACCATCATCTATCCATAATTGAACCACAACCGGATAGTCGTTGAGATTAGCTAGCAACAAATTTTGCGCGGGGTCATCGTTAAGCATAACAACACGGCTTTTATCTGTTACAACACCACTCCAGCAAGCAAAACTACTACATAAACATATGAAAAATAAAGCTGCTTTATTGAACACGTATAAGCACCTGTGTTTGCGCATAATATCTCCCAGCAGTAACGGCTTGACCCGGCAGTTTTGTAAAAATGGCCTGATAGTTATCATGGAAAATAGTGGTCTGTTCTAGCGGGTCATAATCAATGGCATTGCCTATAAATTTGCGCCAACCATCTTGCGCAGGGTCATACGACAGCCCTGTTCCAATAGTTGGATAATCCTTAAGCACAAAAGGTTGAGTTAAACCATCCGTTCTTTCGAGTTTAACTCCGACCCCCTTAGCAAAACCTGCGGAACCATAGTTATTGCTAAGCAAATGACTTACGGCAGCGATATTAGTCAGCCCTAAGCTTTTGGCCTTAGTAAAATTAGTCGCTGCAATTTTAAAACCTACGGCAAAATTACCTAGCTTAGTGCCTGACGTTATATCACCTTGACAACGATATTGTAATTGAATATTAGCTGCGCTTGTTTTCCCTTGCTCTAACGCCATCACTGACATAGTTGGAAATAACACATAGGGCGTCACACTTGTAATATAACATCGGCCTGGGGTGCGTCGTACTATCAGTTGCTGGTATAGACTAATGTTCCCAGGCCATTGTGAATAATAGCCTGGGAAATGGGAAATATGGTCAACGCCCTCGGTTGGATGGGATATCCCCGGTCCACCAAATGCTATATAGGCTGCTGGCTGGTTCCAACTATAAGCACTCACATAAGGGTTGGCTTGGGCACTCGTTCCATCCCACCCCCGAACAGTTCTAATTTGGAATAATTCCAATGTGATATCCGTGAAGTTTTTTGCTTTTACGAGTATGCGTCCTTGGCCATCACGGTCCAAATTGGTTAATGCGCGGTATTGCCATAGTCGAGAAAAATACCTCCCAGTTAAATTATTCTTTATCCTTAAAACGACATTTTGGACTGCGGTTGCATAGCCTTTGTCGATACCATCTGCCAATCCATCTTCATTCATTCCACTGTAAGCATCATCCGCATTAACAGAGTAAATCTCATAGAGCAAATTTTGGTCTTCTGGTGCACAGCGATAAAGGACTTGCTCTGGGTCATACCCCCCCGTTTTACCGTAAGAAATAAAGGGCACCACACTAGACCCTAACAAGGTTCCGTTTGGCTGATAAAGGGTATCAGATACGTTGATGATTGGGAGATTTAATAAACCCCGATTAGACATTTCTGCACCGTACCAAAGGCCCGTTTTACCATATGCAGGATCGACATAATAGGGATCAGTGATAACCGTAGTGGTAGTTGAAATCCGCTGGCAGGTTGCCTGAGCTTCAGCACCTAGTAATAAGCTATAAAAAAATACAGCTTTTATAAAAACACTACGCACAGAAACGGCTCCGTTTATCGCTTTAAGCATTACTCTACCCTTATTGAATAGCTGATTGGCAGCTTACTGGTAAACGTTGTAATTCAGATGATGACGTATGGGACAATATATATGTAAAAGTACACTGCTGATTAACAGTGTCTCCCCAAACGATCTTGAGCTCACCAGAGTCCGCAGACGTCCTAACATATGCCATACCCGCTTGACCCACCATACCTAATACATGTCCATCAGAATCTATAACTTCAGCACCTATTGGTATAACGTCTCCATTTTCATGCTTCGTTAAGAACAGCGCAGCAACTCCCTGCCTTGTGTCAAATTTCATTTTAACAATAGCACCTGCATATGGAGTTACTTGCTGCTGCGTATCCATTAGCTCCGCGCTTCCGCTCATTGAGCCACTACCCAGTGTCACTCTATTAACCTTGTATGGGGTTAAGGATGGAATAATAGCAAATCCTTGCTGATCAACTTCAATGCCCCAGTTATTTGAAACAGTAGCACCCGCTGCTCCTTTTGCTTCAACAATGGCAAAGGTGTCACTTAAATTTTGACTTAGAGTAATACCGCCAGAATGCATAACCGCCGAACCACTCAACCCTGCGCTAAGTTGTTGATTATTATCGGAAATAGCGTAAGAACCAGAAACAGTGGATTGACTAAATCGCTTTTGAGTATTAATGCTCATGCTTTCAGTTGATCCTTGATTCTGTTGTAAAGATGCATTGAGCCCATAGGTCCAACTTTTATCTTCGTCTACAGTACCCGATAACCCTAGGTTATAGTTTTCATTTCCCTGTGATGAACGACTATAACCTGTATTCAACATATGAGATTGACTACCACCAAAAGGAATAGAAATAGAGAGATTAACCAAATCCTCTTTTATCCTATTTGAATTCAATTCATTTGAGCTATCAAATAAATCGTTATCTAAAAAGTTATCAAATAATTTTGCTTGTGACATGTACTGACGAGAGAAAGTTAAACCAAGGCTAACACTGCCAAAATTAACTGAATATCCAACTTGCAACTGGTCATCATCACTTCTTCCATCACGATACTGTCGCTTTGAAGCGCTTAAATACATTAATCCATAATCATGCAAGCTTTGATTGACGCTAAAACTCATCTCTGCACGTTGATGCAATGTATCTGAACCATAATAATTATTTTCTTCAAATGCTTTTCTAAGCCCTAATACATCATTCAACTCTCGAAATGATTCAGTTGAATAATGATAGCCAGCAAGGGATACCGAAGTCCCATAATCAAAGGAGTGACTATAATTTATGCCAACTCGCCAACCATTTTCCCAACTATCACTATCTTCATTAGCATAAAGTCGAGATGATGAATGAACCGTAGTTAAACCAAAAGCTCCCCATTGGGTCCCCAAAACAGCACCCAGACTCATAGCATAGTAATCATCACCGACTCGTCCACCGCCATTAAGAGTCAGCATATTATTTATGCCGTACTCGTAGGTAAGATCAGCAAAATAATTTCCAGAGTCGAATTGCTGAACTTCACCAATTGAGAAAGCAAAAATGGACTTATCTTCACGCAATGAACCTGGTACAGCACTAAAAGGAACCGTAAAAGTTGACGTTTTACCATCGATTTCTGTTATTTCAACGAGCAGGTCACCTTGGTAATTTGTAGGATATAAATCCGTTATGACAAACGGACCTGGTGCGACGGTCGTTTGATAAATACTGACTCCCTTTTGCTTTATGACAACATTGGCAGTTGAGTTTGCAAGTCCTCGAATTACAGGGGCGTAACCACGCTGAGAATCTGGCAACATGCGCGTATCGGTGTGCAACTGTAAACCAGTGAAGCCTAAACTACCCAAAATATTACCGCGCGTATAAGTTTCACCCAACAAAATCTCACTTTGCAAGCTAGGGATTGCTCTTGCTACATGAGTATTTATTGACTTAAATCTTTCATGGGTATTCTGACCTACATCACTATATTGATAGCTTGATTGATTCCGTAATCGCCATAAACCAATGTTTACTCCGGAATTAAAACCAGCATAAAGCGCACGCATATTATTACTTGTGCTTCCATGAGTCTGATAATAGTTAGTATTGTAGCTTAAGAAACCAGCAGCCTCACCACCATCCCAAAATGCAGGATTAACATAACCGCGGGGAGTTTGCATCAAAAATGCCTGCGGAATAGCGACATCCAGTTTCAGTTTCTCGACATCAAACTTTGTGGAAACACCATAAACAATATTCTCAGGTGCGACGCACTCAATCTCATTTAATGAATCTTTTTTAATATTAATGGATTTCACATTAGCTGCAACCCAAAAAGATTGATCTAGACAAGGAATGACATTTTTTTCATTTAAATTAACAAAATCAATGACTCTTCTATCAAGATAAGTCCCATTGACATAAATATCTACCTGATACTGACCAGGAGTTATGTTTGTAATACTATTAAAACGGTCGATATAGCCATTCCCATAACCACTGCCAAAAAGCAGGGAGTTATCGAAAGTATATTCTTCAACTTCATTTTCTTCTAGCTCATCAGCATTTAGACATAATGAGACACTACACATTATCGTAAATATAAAAAATGTGATTCTTGTGTAATAATTCATCATCTCAACTCTTCAATTAATTTATTTCATGCCAAAAATGAACTCACTACTTACAAATCCACCATAATCATCTACAAGTGTATACTCAATTTTTATCGGTGATGAGATTACAAATTGCTGATTTTTTATATTAATAACTTTTTTTGACTTTGGTTCAACCATGTCAATTTTCGCCAATAATTCTTGCTTGCCTGAAATTATTTTTGCATTTACAAAAGAGGCAAAAAAGGCAGAATTATTTTCAATGACAAGATTAATACCAATCTCATCATACTCAATGTCGAAATTAATTTTTTTACTTACATCAATTGAATTTGACTCAATTTCAATTGGCCTGTAAAAAATCTTTACCCTATTTTTTAACATTACTAGCATCTGGTTTTGACCAGCATTACTCTTAGATAAGGGTGGGATCTGTAAAAAGTTGAGATAAAACACACTCTCTCTATCTTTTGGTAACTCAGTGCCGGTATAAACTAAGCGGACCATTTGTCCTCTTTTAGGCTCGATTCTAAAAATTGAGGGTAACGCAAGGAAAGGTCCATCGGCGCTCTCTGGAGTCGATTCGGGGTTATTGATATCAGTCCAAACCTGAACAACATTTGGAAAAGCATCATTATTTGTTAATTGTATAGTTCGCTCTTGAGCATCACTTGGGTAAATAACACGGGTATTTGTCATAACAACACTGGCATTAGCAGTGATAGAGCATGTTATTAATAAAAAAACTAAATAACGGATAAATAGAGTGAAAATATACATATAAACCCCATAAAACAGAAAGGCTCACTCTAAAATATGAGTGAGCCAAATAGAGTTAAATATAGCTTATTGGTAAGAAATTGCATATTGAACAGAGCTAATTACAGAACCAGCAATAACAGTCGCGTCTTCAGCATAGTACTGCACAGCAAAATCATGTGAAGCCGAAGTTTCGCCAATTGCAACATTCAGACCTGTAACAGAGGCACCATTGGTTAGGTCTACTGGCGAGCCAGCAACGGCATCAAGAAGCTGTATTGAAACGCCTTGTGCTGAGCCAGTGTTTCCTAAATTACCACTTGAAGTGACACTACTGCCAACAAAGACTGTATCAATTGGTAATGCGCTCGCAGCCGCACTACAGCCAGATACAGAAATGGTAAAAGATGTTTCACCAGCAGTAGCACCTACAGCAGCAAGAGCCGTAGCAGGAATAGTTGGAAGCAATACTGTTTGATTACCAGTATTACCATTGATAGCAACTTCACAGGTTTCGTCTGATACTTCACCTTGGAAAGTAATAGTATTATTTGCTTGAGCATTTGCTACAAATAAACCGCTTAAAACTAAAACAGATAATGTTAACTTTTTCATTTGATACCCTACTGAGTGCTTATGGACGCCATAATTTTTTACTAATTAATTACATGCTTAATCTAACCACACATAATTTATCAGCTTTGCTATCCACTCTATGCAAGACGCCGCCCTGCGTATTGTAGGAAATTTCCCATGATTTTTTATTAAAAAAAACCATCTCAAGAACTGAAATGGCTTTAAGAACGATATGGATGAACATTAATTATAATTAAGAGAGACTAGGAGCTCGTTGCCTTCTAACTGCTTAACTAATAGAACGTTTATTTGCTTAAATTTTGTTGGAACTGTAAGAATGTCACCACTCAGCATAGATTTTGTTAGTATTTTGGTTTGGATATCTTGAGTGGAAAACTGACGAGTTAGTGGGTCATAGCAAGAAACGGCAGATAGGTTAAAGTAACAACTTGGTTCAGCAACCTCTCCTTGGAAATAAAGAGTGTTGAATTTTTCCGCTACCGCGTTAAAGCTTGTACTTACAATAGTGTTCAGCATTACTACAATACCTAAAAATAACGGTATCTTTCGCATATCATCACCCATTTCGATTAGTAGGACTACCTAATTATCGACATGAAATGGATGTTCTAAAGCCTTAATTTAACAAAAAATCTACTTATTTAAAAATAAGACTAATTTGACTACAAACTAGAGATAGCTTAGTTTTAAGTTCTACAAAAATTGGACATTAAAGTACTCCTTCAATAGCTATCACTAAAAACAGTAATCCTCACAGTTATTATTAAGTTCAGTAACTATTCGATTTTTCCACTGCGCATAAAAAATTGTAGACACATTGCGGGGCAGCAACCATCGCACTTGGCTATCATCTTGAAAATAATGAATATTGTTTTTTTTAAGCAGCTCAATTAAAACTCTCGTCTCAAATTGGCATAAAATGACTTCAGATCCCAATACATAACTAAGCTTTAAGTCCTCGCGTTCAAAAGCGATACCCTTGCAAACTAACCAAAACAAGCTCTGCTGACATACTTCGACGCCCCCATTGACACGAAATGCAGTACCCCAACCAGATTCTGATGATAGGGCTAACTTAGTGATCATTGAGAACATAACTTCCCACCTTTGTAAGCATTAAAAAAACCGCATAATGAGTATCTATCGTAAATTGGCGGGCATCCCTTCTAACTTAAAAGCTTTCCTTGGTACATAATCCATCGCTACCCGACCAAATCTTCCGTGCTCAATATCCATATCAACTTTGCTTAAGGCGATACTCAAAATGCGGAGGAACAAGAACGTTCTGTAATAAGCATCGAAAACAACTTTTGAATTGAGGCTCAAAAGTTACAGATATATTAACTATTTATAACGGATCTAAATGTAGGATAAATCTGATGTCTCGTGGTGAAATCAGCCATAGTCGCGTACGTTTCAATACGATTGAGCTTTATAGCTATAGCGAAATTCACTTTAAGTGTCGCGATTAAATCTATTCTTTCTCCCATAAAAAAACCTGCCGCAGCAGGTTTTTTTATGGTTAAGTTACAATCATTTTACACGTGATGTGACTTAGGCTTCCATACAAGCTTTTAGCTTGTTCATGGCATTTTTCTCAAGTTGGCGAATACGTTCGGCCGACACTTGATAAGTCTCTGCAAGTTCTTGCAGTGTGGTTTTATCGTCATCTAACCAACGGGCGCGCAGAATATGCTGGCTACGTTCATCTAAGGTTTTGATGGCCGATAATAAACGACCTTGAGCATTGGATTCCCAGTTGTCGTTTTCAATATTTTCCGCTAAATCCGATGAATGATCTTCCAAATAATGGACGGGGGCAAAATCATGCTCCTCGTCTTGATCATTGGTTAAATCAAATGCCGGATCTTGCGCTGCCATACGTGATTCCATTTCGGTCACATCGGCCTTAGACACACCTAAATTTTCAGCCACCATAGTGACTTCTGCATCGCTGAACCAACCTAAGCGTTTTTTCGCTTTACGGATATTAAAGAACAACTTACGTTGTGCTTTAGTGGTCGCGACTTTAACAATGCGCCAGTTTTTCAGCACATATTCATGAATTTCAGCTTTGATCCAGTGCACAGCAAAAGACACTAGACGCACGCCAACATCGGGATCGAAGCGTTTAACCGCTTTCATCAAGCCTATGTTGCCTTCTTGGATAAGATCTGCCTGTGGCAAACCATAGCCTGAATAGCCCTTTGCAACGTGCACTACAAAACGTAAGTGCGACATAATCAGTTGCTTCGCAGCTTGTAGATCACCAGTTTCCTGTAAACGCTTGGCCAACTCATACTCAGCCTCAGCGTCCAGCATGCTGATGCTAGTCACTGAATGGATATAAGCTTCTAGACTACTGGCGCCCTGTGGGACTGTCAGTGCCATTGATTGCGTTTGAAAGGTCATTCGCTCTCCTACATTTATCAGACTACTTAACGAGTGCATTCTTAGGTTCAACAACAAAATACCCTAAGAATAAGCTCACGAACTATCGGCTAATTGACAGAGTATGTCAACCTCAGCTCGTTTGCGGATACCCTTTTTACCTCGCTGAAGTAGACATTGCAAGTGAACAAAAGTTCATTCCTCAGCATATTTTTCATCACTTTTTTTAGTTTAATGGACTGATTATTATGAAGGTTCAATCGACCGTAAATGCTGGCGTACAGACAAATACGAACCTAACCAACCTAAAAATGACGCCAGTCCAACCAATTGCAGCAGTTCAGTAAAAGTGAGCGATTTCATCTCGAGCTGACTGCCATACAAGCCCAACAGCTCGGCAAGAGCCGAATCGAGATACCACACTAATAAGTTAATGATAAGCCAAGCCAATATGCCACCAATGACACCATACCAAATCCCAGTGTAGAGGAATGGACGCTGAATAAAGGCTTCAGTTGCTCCGACTAGCTTCATCACTTCAATTTCGCTGCGCCGATTCATAATCGCTAAGCGAATCGTATTACCTATCACTAAGACCACGGCCAGCACGAGTAACGCGGCAATCGCCATCACAGTGCGTTCGAGTAGACGCACTACCGCCTGTAACCGTTCTAACCATTCAATATCTAAGCGGCCAAAGCTAATCTCAGGCTCGCGCTCTAGTTTAGTTAAGAGTTCACGGGCGCCCACTGGCGTTGAGTAACGCGGCGTAGGCGTAACGGTAATGACCGCGGGCAAAGGATTTTTATCTAAATAGGCCAAGGCCTCACCAAACCCAGATAAGCGTTGGAATTCTTCTAGCGCTTGATTTTTATCAATATATTGCACTTTATCCACTTCGGGATATGTCCGAATGCGAGTCAGCAGGCTCTGAATCGTTTGTTCACTACGATTATCGTCGATAAACAAGGAGATCTCTGCCGCGCTGTTCCAGGAACTGGTAATGGTCTCGGCATTTTTAACTAGCACTTGCAATGCTGCAGGCAAACTTAGGCTCACACCTAAGACTGCCATGGTCATCACAGAGGATATTGGGTTGCGCCAGAGCTCTCCCATGCTCGCCATTGCTTGCTGCGCATGGCGAATAAAAAACATCACAATCCGACCAGACAGAGGCAGCTTGCTGCGAGTTAATTTTGCGCTATCGCTCATTGTCCTTCACCTCTATTCGTCGGTGCACTGCGAGTGTGCACATTAGGATGCAACTCTTGTGCACCTAACATACGGCCCTGTTTGAGGGTAAATGTGCGATATTTCATTCGTGCAATAAGACCTAAATCATGGGTGGCGATTAATACGCTGGTTCCCGCATCATTAAAGGTTTCAAACAGACGCAAAATATCCATAGATAATTTAGGATCTAAGTTACCCGTAGGCTCATCGGCGAGCAGTAAAGGTGGTTTATTCACAATCGCACGGGCAATGCCAACACGTTGCTGCTCACCGCCGGACAACATAATTGGGTTATGCCGCTCCTTGCCATATAAACCCACCATGTCGAGGGCACCCGCAACACGCTTACGGATTTCGCCATGGGAGAATCCCTCAATCACCAGTGGTAAAGCCACATTGTCGAACACACTTCGGTCCATCAATAGGTGATGGTTCTGGAAAATCATCCCGATATTGCGGCGCAAATAAGGCACATGTTTAGGGCTGACTTTAGCGATATCGTGACCGTTAATCGCGACGCGCCCCGTTGTTGCCCGCTCGATTACCGTGATTAATTTCAACAGCGTACTTTTACCCGCCCCCGAGTGGCCGGTTAAAAATGCCATTTCACCTTGCTGTAGATGAAAATTCACATCCTCCAGCGCCATTTGGCCGCCAGGATAAATCTTACTGACCTGCTGAAAATCAATCATAAATTAGCTATCCGCTTTTTCTTGAGTGAACAAGGCATCGATAAATTCTTTCGAATTGAAGGTACGCAAATCGTCAATTTGCTCACCCACACCTATGTAACGGATCGGAATATTAAACTTATCAGCAATCGCAAAGACCACGCCGCCCTTAGCCGTTCCATCTAACTTACTGATGGTAATACCCGTTACACCTACGGCTTCCTGGAATAATTGTGCTTGGCTAATCGCGTTTTGTCCCGTGCTCGCATCTAATGTCAGCATGACCTCATGTGGCGTATCCGGGTCGAGTTTCTTCATCACTCGCACGACTTTCTTCAATTCTTCCATCAAGTGCGCTTTATTCTGTAAACGACCAGCCGTGTCGGCAATCAATACATCCACTTTACGCGCCTTGGCCGCTTGTAAAGCATCGAACAACACAGAGGCACTATCAGCACCTGTATGCTGGGCAATCACGGTAATATCATTACGTTGACCCCAAACCTGTAGCTGCTCAACCGCTGCAGCGCGGAAGGTATCACCCGCGGCTAACATCACTGACTTACCTTGGCTCTGATATTGTTTGGCCAATTTACCAATAGTGGTAGTTTTACCCACGCCATTAACGCCAACCATTAAGATAACAAATGGGCCATTAGCATTGTCTGGTACTAACGGGATAGCGACTGGATCCAGTGTTTTTTGCAGCTCATCCCGCAGCAATTCATATAAAGCTTCGGCATCTTTAAGCTGCTTACGTGAGGCATGCTCTGTCAAATTCTTGATTAATCGCGTAGTGGTTTCGACACCAACGTCAGCGATTAATAATTGCTCTTCGAGTTCTTCAAACAGATCGTCATCGATTTTCTTGCCGCGAAATAGGCCGATAAAACCACTGCCAATATTCTCGCTGGTACGCATTAAGCCACGTTTCAGGCGAGCAAAGAGCCCTTCCTTAACGGGTCTAGCCTGCGGCTCAGGTTGTAATTCAGCAACGGCTATAACAGCTTGCTCAATTTCAGCTTGTTGCTGAACTAAAGCCTCTGCTTGCTCACGTGCTAGTGCTTCGCCAGCGAGTTGTTCTGCCGCTAAGGCTTCAGCAGCATGCTGTTCGTCGGCCAAACGGGCAAGTTCAGCTTGTTCCGCTGCGCGTAATTCTGCTTCTAGCTGAGCGGCAACTACACGCGCCGCCTCTGCTTGAGCTAATTGCTCTGCGGCGGCTTGCTCAACCGCTAACTGCTGTTCTGCCAATTGTTCTGCAATGCGTTGCTCTGCTTCTAACTGTGCTTCGGCTAACTTCTCTGCAGCATGCTTTTGTGCACTAAGTTGTTCAGCAGCCAAACGTGTCGCTTCAGCTTGCTGATTAGCAAAATGCAACGATTCAATTCGGGCATGCTCAAGGGCGAATTGCTCGGCTTCGGCTTTTGCCTGTGTTTGTTCGGCCGCTAACTGTTCTGCTGCCTGTTTTTCAACATGAGCTTCGGCCTCGATGACCCCTTGTGTCTCTACTTGTTCCTGTGCGACACGCTGTGCTGCATCAGTATCTTGTGTTGGAGTAACAACTGGCGTTTCAGCGACGACCTCATCTTGTGACTTATCTTTACGAAACCAAGAGAAAAAACCTTTCTTTGCCATGTGTGATTCCAGCGCTCTACTTCAGTATTGAATTTTGAATAAGACCCTGATGTTATACCAGATTGCCTCGGCAATTACGCCCAAAAAGTCGGCAATTAGCTAAGCTCAGTTAGCCTTCTCACCTTTTAGTGAGACTTTGATATAAAATAGCGGCCTTTATTAAGGTGGCACAGTCTACCACTTTCTTTCTTCAGGCAAAATCACGGGGGCACTTTGGTTAATCATCGAACGGTCAAAAATAATGTGACCAAGGGTCAAACAGCCAAAAATAAACCCGGCAGTGGACAAGTGCGGATCATCGCAGGCCAATGGCGCTCGCGTCGTCTACCTATCCAAGATCTCGAAGGTTTACGCCCAACGACAGACAGGGTTCGCGAAACACTCTTTAACTGGCTGGCTAATGATTTAGTCAATGCACGTGTACTCGACTGTTTTGGCGGTAGTGGCGCTTTAGCTCTCGAAGCCTTGTCCCGCTATGCCAGTTTCGCCAAAATTATCGAGTTGCAACGCGGCGCAGCCCTGCAATTAAAAGAAAATCTGCAAACCCTTAAATGCGATAAGGCCGAAGTGCTCAATGCTGATACGTTAGTGGTACTGCAAAGGGGCTGCGAGCAAGGTTTCGATGTGGTGTTTATCGATCCACCCTTTCGTAAGGGATTGGCAGAAAAGACAATTCAACTGCTAGATACTCAAGGCTGGCTTAATGATGGTGCGCTGATTTATGTCGAAATCGAGTCTGAATTGCCGCAACTTGCTATCCCTTCTCGCTGGCACGCCTTAAAAGAAAAGAATGCAGGGCAAGTGAGCTACCGTTTATATCAATATCACTCAGAAACCACTGTTGAGCCCATCGAAGATGAAAACCATGCCCTTGCTGATTAACTTAGGAAAAACGATTACATTAGTGGCTTGGCTGATGATGCTCTATAACCTCATCATGCCATTTGACGGTGATGTCGCCATTGTTTTAAATATTATTTTTGGCATTACCTGCATGATGCACTGCTTTCAAGTGGCCATCTTCCATATGCTATTTAAGAACTTACTGTCATTAACGCAACAAGATTATCTACAAGTGTTTATCTTCGGAATTTTCAGCCTGTTAGCTTATCGGCAACGGGTGATGACTCAAGCGAATTAATCGAGCACACAGACAGCAAAAAGCCCTCAATAGAGGGCTTTTTAATGGTCAACTATAAAGAAACTTAATCGCTAAACCTTATCCTTTTGGATATGGGTGTGCTACGCCTTTATGGCAGTCAACACAGGTCTTTCTCGCGTCAGGTTCTTTCTTGAAGTTATTTGAGTGCATTCTTACAGCCATTTTACTCATAGTTTCTGGCTGATTCTCGTAAATACGAGTGTGGCAATGCTGACAGTTAGCAGAATCGTTAGCACGGAAATAATTCAGCGCTTTATCCGCTTGTTCTTTACGATTTTCATCTAACCAAGCTTGAGTGTTAAAGCCATCGATTGTCATGAAACCATATAAATCTTTAGATACGATGATTTTTTTGATCAAATAATCGACCGGACCATGGGGTAAGTGACAGTCTTGACACTGAACTGTAATCCCCGCTTTGCCGCCGCCATGGGCAGAAGCCAACACTTCATCCTTCAGCGAATGATTGCTATGGCAAGACATACAGAACTCATCTGTACTGGTCGCGTGTAATGTTTGTTGAGTGGTAAAGTATCCCACAACACCCACTACAATACCGACGACCAGTAGCGCCAGGATTGAATATTTCGCGCTAGGTTTAAATAGTGCACGCCAGTTCATCACTCTATCTCCAAAATTGTCAAAATTAGTTTTTATAAGACTAGTTTATGCTCTTTCATTTATTAGAAATTTGATTTTAAGCCGAAATTTGCTGATTAAATTAACCTTAAAAGCGCAAAATGAGACTTAGCTCTAACTATTTGGACGTCATTTGGTAAAAACCGCTAGCTGAACTGTGATGCACTTTAACTAAAGCTAATGCAATCACCCGATAATCGCAAGTTACCGATTTTTTATAGTTAGGTTCCCCCCTTGATAATCTAGAACTAGAAATTTATTTTCCAGAAAACAGAAATGTGATCGCGCCAATGTTTGTTGCACCTTGAGAGTGAAGCAGAAATAAATGGTAAAACGCAGGTAAGCCGAATAATACTGTTCGAAATGAAACTTTCTACGATCAATTTGAGTCTCTTAGAATACGCAGTCATATTCATGATAAGCCCGTTGAAGACAAAACTGCGAGTCAGAAATTATATTTGCTAATTTAGATTAATTAGATATTTGAATTGAGGCGTTAACTGAAGTGTGAGTTAAATCATTACAGCTAAACATCGCTATGCTAGAATCGAGCCGTTCATCATTTGGAAGACTTATGCATCACACACTCGGTCGTTATTTTTTAGTCATATTCACTCTACTCGCACTCGTCGGGCAAAGTGTCGTGTCTAATGGTCACGCCATGGTGCCACACACTATGGATATGAGTGCGATGAATCATGAGGTTTCCTCCCAAATGCACCACGCTACAATGATGCAGATGGACACAGAGAACAGTTCTGACTCACATTCAATGGCCAACGCGGATTGCTGCAACGATAAAATGCTTCCCGGCGCGAAACAGCATTGCTGTGATGGCACCACATCATGTTCAAATGATTGTGGTCATTGTTTGACGATTTCAGTCGCTGGCACTCTATTCAGCCCACACCTCTGGCCAAGTGTGAGCATGAGCGATACTGCAATGGCCACTCCTATGCCTCATTTCCACTCTATCTCTTTGTCTTCGGCCTTTAAACCACCGATAGCCTAGCCCTACTTTGTGCTTATTGGGCAAATCTGCCCTTAAAAAAGCCAAACGACCAAGCTAAAACGACAATGCTGTTAGCCCTAAGCTAACGCCCTATTTAGCCGTTTATTGTGGTGCCTTATCATTAAATCGTGCACCCGAGTCTAGCAAAACGTTGATTACTGAGCCGAATGCCAAATTGTGGCATCAATACGTCTATCGAAGCGAACCGCTTTGATCCACTGTGCTCACTGACGTTTATGCGCTCGTATTCGGCCGTTAATCCGATGGAGTGAATAATATGAAAACACTAACTAATCTCGCCTTAATCGCATTCTTGCTGACCAGCACAAGCGTGTTTGCGACGGCAGCGCCGCACGCACATCTACACGACAATGCCAATCCGCAGGAACAAGCCCATACCCATGTTTGCCCTATGCACCCTGAAGTGACTGGCAGCAAAGAAGATACTTGCCCTCAATGTGGTATGAACTTAGAGCCAAAGGCAGTAGAAGCAAAACCAGCTGAAGGTGCGGCAAAAAACGCCCACAAACACCACTAAGCGAGGCTGGAGATGAGGCATATGAATTCATTTAAAACCGTAAAAAAGCAGACCCCTAAAGCCGTACTGATCTTGAGTAGCTTACTCTTAGGTACGCCTTGGTTGAGCCATGCCCAACTGGCGAGCACACAACAGCCTGTGGCAACCGAAGCTGCAGTAAATTCTGCAACAGCGCCTAAAAATAATTCGTTAAATCAAGTAAAAACCTACACTTGCCCTATGCATCCCGAAGTGCTCAGCCATGAGCCTGGTCGCTGCCCTAAGTGCAATATGTTTTTAGTTGAAAAGGAAGGTACCGATACCAATTCAGCAGATCCACATGCTGAACATCAACATACAGATCACTTAGCGACAGAACATGCGCACACCTCGACCACGAAAGCGGCAAGCCAAGTGTTCGACACACCAACCCCTAAGGCTAACAATCTTGTTAAAAAAACCAGCGAAGAAACAACAACTAAATACATTTGCCCTATGCATGCCCACATCATCAGCGATGTACCCGGTACATGCCCTATCTGTGGTATGAATTTAGAAAAAGTCGAAACGGGTGGTAACACTCACGAAATCAATATCAATGTTTCCGGCAGCATGCAGCAAGCGCTAGCCATAAAAGTCGCTAAAGTTGAGCGCGATACGCTATGGAAATTTGTCGAGACCGTTGGACAAGTGGATTACGATGAAAGCCAAATAACGCATATCCATGCTCGAGTAACGGGTTGGGTTGAAAAACTGATGGTTAAGTCCATGGGAGACACAGTCAAAAAAGGGCAGCTACTCTATGAAATCTATTCACCCGATTTAGTCAATGCTCAGGATGATTATTTACTCGCCTTAGATACCGCCAAAACAGCAGGCAATCAGAGATATCAGGATCTTGTTCGTAGAGCAGGCTTAAGACTGTCATTTTTAGGATTTACCGAGCAACAAATCAAGCAATTAGCCGACTCGCGCCAAACCCAATATCGGGTACCCTTTTATGCACAACAGGATGGTGTAGTCGAAACACTGTCTATCCGCGATGGTATGTATATTGAGCCATCCACCGAAGTGATGTCGTTAGTCGATCTCTCTAAGGTATGGGTCATAGCCGATGTGTTTGAAAATGAACAAAGCTGGATAGTCAAAGGCCAACAGGCTGAAGTGGCTGTGCCCGCCATGAACTTAAGCGGGATAAAAGGCACTATAGATTATATCTATCCGGAACTTGATCCTGTCACGCGTAGCTTGCGAGTGCGTGTTGTGCTCAATAACACCCATGTTTCCCTTAGACCTAAAACCCTCGCCAAGGTCTCGCTTTTTGGCGGCCCCAATAAAGACACGCTAGTAATCCCACAGGAAGCCTTAATCCAAACGGGTAAAGAGAATCGCGTGATAGTCAAACAAGACGACAATAGTTTTGCCGCTAAAGTCGTGACCGTCGGCATGATGAGTCAAGGTAAGGCAGAAATTGTCTCGGGCTTAACCGAAGGCGAGCGCGTGGTGATCTCAGGGCAATTTTTACTCGACTCTGAAGCCAGTCTCAAGGGCAGCTTAATGCGTTTAAGCAGCGGTCATCAGCACTAGGAGCGCGTTATGTTGAAATATATTATTGAGGCGTCCATCAGGCAGCGATTGATGGTGTTGATCATTGCCATCATGATCACTGTCTGGGGCGTACAGGAGCTGCGCAAAACGCCGCTTGATGCACTGCCCGATCTGTCGGATGTGCAAGTGATTATTAAAACTTCCTACCCAGGGCAAGCGCCTAAATTGGTAGAAGAACAAGTCACTTACCCTTTATCTACCGCCATGTTAGCTGTACCCGGCGCCAAAACGGTACGCGGCTATTCCATGTTCGGCGATTCTTATGTCTATGTGATTTTTGAAGATGGCACAGATATCTACTGGGCGCGCTCACGGGTATTAGAATACTTAAGTCAGATCAGTAGCCGATTGCCACAGGGCGTACAACCGTCCCTTGGCCCCGATGCCTCAGGTGTGGGTTGGGTATATGAATATGCGCTGGTCGATCGCTCCGGCAGTTTAGATTTATCACAACTCAAAAGCCTGCAGGACTGGTATCTTAAATTAGAGCTACAAAGCGTGGCTGGCGTGTCTGAAGTCGCCACCGTCGGTGGTATGGAGCAGACCTACCAGATCGTACTCGAACCCGACAAAATGGCGATCTATAAACTGGATATAGCCAGCATTAAAGATGCGATAGAAAAATCTAATAGCGAAGCTGGCGGCTCGGTCATCGAAATGGCTGAAGCCGAGTATATGGTGCGCGCCAAAGGCTATCGTCAAACCCTTGAGGATTTCCGCGAAATTCCACTGGGTATTACCAGCCCTTCAGGCACAGGTCTATTACTAAAAGATGTTGCTACCGTGCGCAAAGGCCCGGCCTCACGCCGCGGTATAGCCGAACTTGACGGTGAAGGTGAAGTCGTAGGCGGCATTATTGTGATGCGTTACGGCGAAAATGCTTTATCCACGATTGATGCCGTAAAAGCTAAGCTTGAAGAACTGAAAGCTGGTTTACCCGATGGGGTTGAAATCATCCCCACCTACGACAGATCCCAATTAATCCTTAATTCCGTTGATAATTTATTCAGCAAGGTCGTCGAAGAAATGCTAGTGGTAGGGTTGGTCTGCCTGCTGTTTTTACTGCACGCACGCTCAACCTTAGTCGCCATCATTACCCTGCCGCTTTCAATCCTGATTGCCTTTATCGTAATGAATAAGATGGGGGTTAACGCCAACATTATGAGTCTTGGGGGTATCGCAATTGCCATAGGCGCAGTGGTAGACGGCGCAATTGTGATGATTGAAAACCTGCACAAACATTTGGAGCAGTTTCACACAGAAAACAACCGAGAACCCGATACCAAAGAACACTGGCGGATCGTCACCGAAGCGTCGATTGAAGTCGGCCCTGCGTTATTTTTCTCATTGATTATTATCACCTTAAGCTTTGTGCCTGTGTTCGCACTCGAAGCGCAGGAAGGCCGTTTATTTGCACCGCTGGCCTATACCAAATCCTTTGCTATGGCCGCTTCCGCATTATTAGCAATCACATTAGTGCCAGTCTTAATGGGCTATTTTATTCGGGGGAAAATTCCGAGTGAGCATAAAAATCCCATCAGTCGCGTACTGATCGCTTTATATAAGCCCTCGCTTAATCTGGTACTTAGGTTTCCTAAAATCACCCTAGCATTAGCATTGATTGCCTTAGTCAGTGCTTGGTATCCGATGACGCGCATGGGCAGTGAGTTTATGCCCGAGTTAGAAGAAGGCGATTTACTCTATATGCCAACTGCGTTACCGGGACTCAGTGCGGGCAAAGCCGCCGAAGTGTTACAGCAAACGGATCGTTTGATCAAAACCGTCCCCGAAGTCGCCCGCGTATTTGGCAAAGTGGGCCGCGCCGAGACTGCGACCGATCCCGCACCGTTAACTATGCTCGAAACCACCATCATGCTTAAATCTCATGAGGAATGGCGCGAGGGTATGACCTTAGATGGCATCATCGCTCAACTGCAACAAACGGTGAAAGTGCCGGGTATCACCAATGCTTGGGTGCAACCCATCAAAACCCGTATCGATATGCTCTCTACTGGGATAAAAACCCCCGTTGGCATTAAGATCACCGGCGCCGATGTGAACGAACTGCAAAGCATAGGAGCTAAGATAGAAGCTATCTTAAGCAAAGTACCACACACAAAGTCAGCCTATGCTGAACGCAGTGGCGGCGGGCGTTATATCGATATCACTCCCAAACTGGATGTCGCCGCACGTTACGGTATGTCACTGCAAGATATTCAAGACGTGGTGCGTTACGCCATTGGCGGTATGGATATTGGCGAGTCGGTACAAGGGGCTGAGCGCTATCCCATCAACCTACGTTATCCCCGTGAGCTTCGCGATAATATCGAAAAGCTGCGCGAGCTCCCTGTGATCACTAAATCGGGAAATTATCTACCACTGCGAAATTTAGCGGATATAGAAATCACCGATGGCGCACCTATGCTCACCAGTGAAAACGGTCGCTTAATCTCTTGGGTGTTTATCGATATTGAAGGCACGTCTATCGGCGAATACATTACTACCGCCAAGCAAGCATTAACTGCCGAACTTAAAGTGCCCCCGCGCTACAGCTATACCTTCGCAGGACAGTACGAGTATATGCAGCGAGTCGATGCAAAACTGAAGCAAGTGATCCCTATGGCCTTAGGTGTGATATTCATCCTGTTGATGATGACATTTGGCTCTACTTTGCAGGCGAGTATTATCATGCTTAGCCTCCCCTTCGCGCTGGTCGGCAGCACTTGGCTATTGTATCTACTGGATTACAACATCTCAGTCGCAGTCGCAGTCGGTATGATTGCTTTGGCGGGCGTTGCCGCGGAATTTGGGGTAATCATGCTGATTTACCTCAATAATGCCATTAAGCACAGGCAAGAAAAGAATAACTATCATACAGTAACCGATCTCAAAGAAGCGTTAATGGAAGGTGCCGTTATGCGGATCCGCCCCAAAGCCATGACAGTAGCGACCATCTTCTTCGGCCTACTCCCCATTATGTGGGGTGCAGGATCGGGTAACGATGTGATGCAGAAAATTGCCGCACCTATGGTCGGCGGCATGGTTACGGCCCCATTACTGTCACTGTTTGTACTACCCGCGCTTTATCTACTGATTTATTCGCGTAAATTAAAGAAAGACGCGGCGTAATTGAGTGTACGGCGCTAGAACACCGATAAAAATCCCCTCAAACCATTAAAGTTTGAGGGGATTTTTTCATTCAATCAGATTAAAAATCTAATTTTGCAACACTGCCATACACAACTCTGAGTAAAATAAGCCTCTAAGTTTATAGCGCTTATGTGTACCATTGACTCAGTGCCACACAGAATTGACTCAATTCACTGCCGCAGGAAGGATCCCATCACATGACCAAGTCATTTTGTTTAACCATCAGCCGGATATGGCCGCAAGCACTTTCCCTTAAAACCCCATCACGTGCGTTACTTGCCGCATTCGGTTTATGCTCTGCGCTCATCATTACAGCACCCACCTTTGCCGCACCCGCAACCGGTGAATTCGTTGCCGACAAACGCTGTGAGCTATTTCAATCGAAAAATAAGCAGACGAATCCAGATCAATGGCAGAGCAATATTGGTGAGCGCTACCCTGTACTTGAAATCCTCGGCAATAGCGCTAAACCTGATTGGCTAAGAGTGCGCACCAATGCGGTGAAGTCTCCCATGCGTTGGATCAGCGGCGATTGTGGTCAATATCTATCTAATGTTGCTGGCAGTAATTTATCAACACCTGCAACGGCGGCGGAACCGGCGCAAACAACCACGGCATCGGACATCAAAGCAAAAAGCCGAGATAGCCTTAAAGAGCATGGTACCCCAGAGAAACGCCAAGGGAATCAATGTCAAATCGGTGGAGAATTCGATGCTAACGTGCTCGCATTAAGCTGGCAAAGCACCTTTTGTGAACTCTATGGCCGCCGTAAAGCCGAATGCCGCGCCCTCAGCCAAACGCCAGAATCGAGCCAATGGCAACACTTCAGCCTGCACGGACTGTGGCCGAATAAACAACAATGCGGCACGCGATATGGCTATTGCAGCACAGTCAAACTGCAACCGAATGATTTCTGTACTTATCCGGAGTTTGAACTGAATCCATCGGTGCGCAAAAATTTAGAAGAAGTCATGCCAAGCGCCCAATATGGCACCTGTTTAGAACGCCACGAATGGTGGAAACACGGCACTTGCCGTAGCCAAGACCCTAACGAGTACTTTTTATTGGCAACCCAGCTGACCCAAGCGGTCAATGCCTCGGCATGGGTACAAAAATTTATTCATGACAACATAGGTAAGAGTGTCAGTAAAAGTGAGTTAAACCAAAGTTTTGATAGCAGCTTCGGTCAAGGCGCTCACACTAAAATGAGTCTAGAATGTGGCAAGGGATTACTGAGTGAAATCCGCATTAACTTGCCCGAAGTCATTAAAACTTCTGACTCCTTACCTAGCCTACTCGCCAAAGCCAATAAGGCCTCAAAAGGCTCTTGCCCTGAAACAATCATGATTGATAACGCTAATTAAACAAATAGTTAGACAAATAAAAACGGCGATTTAGCGTCGCCGTTTTTAACCTTAATGACAGCACTTAATATGGCAATCACATCTGATTAAGCTTGATCACCGCAAAGGTAGCGCCTTGGGCGTCAGCAATGACAGAAAATCGTCCTACATCAGGGATATCACTAGGCGGAATGCACACTTGCGCACCTAAGATTTGGGCTTTCTCAGCAAACGCATCGCAATCAGCCACCACAAAATAGAGCAACCAGTGGGGAGAAATATCGCCCCACTCAGGCATTATCGTCATCATACCGCCGATGGATTGACCATCAAGCTGCCATTCTGAGTATTCAATGTCTGGCATGTCACTTGGCATGTTGGTCCAAGGGAAGATTTTGCAGTAAAAGGCTTCTTCAGTGCGCGGCTCTTTGCAAGCCAGCTCAACCCAGCAAAGGGTATTGAGTTCACCCTGACGGCGAGCACCTATGTGGTTCTTCGCTTGCCATAAAGCAAAGCGTGCGCCTTCAGGATCACTGACCTGCGTCATCACGCCCGCATCACCCACAATATGCGGCCCCATGTGCACTTGGCCGCCCGCCGCTTGAATCGCTGCAATGCTGGCATCCATATCATCGACGGCAAAGTAGATACGCCAGTGGCTGGGGATATGTGCTTCTGACTCAGGGATTTGATACATGGCGCCTAAGTCATCTCCCGCTAAATTAAATAGCGAAAAGTGACCTTCAGGGATCGGCATTTCGACCGAGTTCCAACCAAATAACGCTTGGTAAAATGCTGTAGCTCCCTGCCAATCATGGCTTGCAAGTTCAACCCAACATGCATGTCCTTGTGCGTACTGAGTCATTTTCATTATCAGCTCCTTTGTTTTAACAATCATTCGAGTTAAGCCTGAGTTTGTATTTCTGTCCAGTATTCAGGTTAAAAAGATCTGTAAGACAAAACTCAACCGCTAAAGACAAAAAAGCCCTCACATGGAGGGCTTAAATCATCACAACAAATTAGGAATATTGCGGCAGTAAATTTGCCATCGCGAGCAGATGACATGCACCCGTGACTATGCCAAATAACACCACAAGAATAATCAGCGGTGTACCGCCTATCACTCTAAAACCTGTGCTATCGGGGAACAACTGCCGCGATTTATAGGCCATCAGCGCCGGGACGATTACCGCCCACACTGTCGCCGCTAATGCCGCAAAGCCAATCGCTACTAAGAAGCCATCGGGAAACAGTAATCCTAAAATCGTTGGCGGCACAAAGGTCACTAACGCGGTTTTCATTCGGCCAGAGCGTGAATCATCAAAACCAAACAAATCAGCAAGATAATCGAACAGACCTAAGGTCACCCCTAAGAAAGATGAAGCCACGGCTAAGTTAGCAAACAGGGTCAACATACTGTTTAACCAGCTACTCGCCATCACCTCAGACAAAGCGCCCACCAACACACCCATATTGCCGCCTTGGGCAATAATGTCGATAAACTGGCTGCGGGGAATATTGCCCATAGTCGCCACTAACCAACAGACATAAATCACCAGCGCGATAAAGGTGCCGACGAAAATCGCCTTGATAATGGTGGAGGAATCTTTGCCGTAATACTTCACTAAGCTGGGGACGTTACCATGGTAACCAAAGCTAGCGAGACCAAAGGGCAGCGCCGCCCACAGATAAGGTGAAAAGCTGTTATTACCATCGGGTTCGAGCAACTTAGTCACATCAATTTCGATCAATAAATTGCCGATAGCGAGGAAGAAGGTAATGATCATACCGCCGAGCATAATCGTGGTAATCCGATCCACGGCTTTAGTACTGATCAATACTATACTCGCCAATACTATGGCAAACACCAGCCCTGCCACGCTTTGCGGTAACTCAATTCCCATGCCCTGCAAGCTGTGATTCACAATCGAACCACCGCCGCTGATATAGGCATAGGTCAAAATATACAACACGAAAGCGATAGAAACGCCGTTCACTATCCGCCAAAACTGCCCAAGAGTTTGCTTGCTTAAGGTATCGAAGCTAGCACCGGGTTCGAAATGTAAATTGGTTTCGAGCAACAATAAGCCCGACATCAACATGCAAAACCAAATACCCAATAACATTAAAATCGAATAGCCAAACCACATACCTGCACCGACCACGGGCAGAGAAAACATCCCAGCACCTACGGTCGTGCCAGCAATAATCATGGCACCACCAAGCAAGGACTTACCTGCGGGCTTATGCTTAGCCGCATTCATATGATTTGCCATTAAACTGTGTGCTCCGCGGTGACACTCGCCACTATCGTTTGTCTCACTGACGGACGTAATAAGCTATTGGCCTGATCTCGTATGCGATTGATATTGGACTTATCTTCACTATCCGCCAGATATCCCAATTCTTTGAGCTTCACGCTCAAAGTACCGTAGAGTTTTTTATCGTAGAATTCAGGCGCGGTAATACCATGTAAAGCCCCTAAACGCTGGGCGAGTAAATGGCTCTCAGACTCAAGTTCTGAGCGCTCCATCTTAGGTCTGTTCGCTAACAGATTGAAAATAATAGCGTAGCGTTGCAAAGTTTCACTCACTGAACTGGCTAACAACAATAATTGGCTTGAGTGCTCAGGCACGACAGCTAAAGTATCTGTCTCAACTACTAAACCTTGCCCAATCAGGAAATCCAGTACTTGCTCAACATAGGCTGGTAAGTCTTTAATTCCCATGAAGAGTTCGGCTTTCAGCAGTGGATAAAAATCGGCAACGATTGAAACCACTTGCTGGCGCAGGATCTGTTCATTGTGGGTTAAACAACTCGCAATTAATGAAGGAACAATAAATAAGTGAATGATATTGTTACGATAGTAAGTCATAGACACAGCCTGACTCGCTTCGATAGACACTATTTCCCCTAAAGGATCGGCACTAACAACAAACTTGTTCAGCTCTAAACCTTGCTGCACTAAATGCTTACCATCACCTTCGGCAACAGATGTATAAGAAGTGTAAGGCACTTTTTTGAGTAGGGTCAGATACAAATCAAGCTGACGCTCCAGCAGACTACGTTCTAAGGCGTTTTGATCTGTCGCCAGTAAAACTAAGCTAGTCAAAGTCACCGAACTCGCGGCTGCGGCATCATTGATACGCGTCATCACCCGATTAGCCAGCACGTTTACCGCTGGCGTTAACCAACTTGGTTTCTGCTCGGGATCATCGGCCAACTCAGCACGCCAGTTTGGCGCACGCTCATTTAAGAAATTTTGCAGGGTAATAGGCTCGCCAAAATTCACATAACCTTGGCCAAAATTACCTAATTTGCGAATGGCACCGAACACCTGCCACACAGATTCTTTTTTCTTTTTCTTACCGCTTAACTCTTTATGGTAAGTCGCCACTTCCATCACATGGTCATAGCCTAAATACACAGGCACAAGTGTGACAGGACGTTCAATACCGCGCAGTACGCTGTTCATCGTCATGGCGATCATGCCAGTTTTCGGCGCCAACAGACGGCCAGTACGTGAACGGCCACCTTCGGAGAAGTATTCCACCGAATAACCTTTAGCAAACAGCTGGTCTAAATACTCACGAAATACTGCGGTGTACAGCTTATTGCCATTAAAACTACGGCGGATAAAGAAGGCACCACCGCGACGGAACATAGGTCCCGCGGGCCAGAAATTGAGGTTAATGCCGGCAGCAATGTGCGGCGGAACCATGCCTTGATAATACAAAATATACGATAACAGCAGGTAATCCATGTGGCTGCGATGGCAAGGCACATAAACAATTTCGTGGCCATCGTGGTGCAGCTGGCGAACTTGCTCGGCGCCTTTAATGTTAATCCCGCTGTAAAGCTTGTTCCACAGCCAAGTTAAGAAACGCTCGGCAATACGCACTAAACTATCTGAGTAATCGGCAGCGATTTCATCGAGATACTCAATAGCCGTCTCGCGCGCTTGGGTCTCAGAAATCTTTTTACTGGCGGCTTCTTCTTGAATCGCTTTGCGCAGCGACTCAGATTTGAGCAACGAATGAAACAGTGCTTGGCGGTTTGGCAGCACAGGCCCTGTCATTACCTTACGTTGACGACGGAAATGCACGCGCGCAACCCGCGCTAACTTATGGGCAATCCCCATGTCGGTGCCATGTTCGTCAGCCATGTAACGCAGGGATACGGCATTCGAAAACTGCACGAAGTTATGTCGACCTAAGAACAGAATCATCAAGCACTTGCGTAGCCAAGTCGGGTTTTCCCGCTCAAATACGGCCGCCTTCATAGTGTCGTCTTCTTTCCCTGGCGTGCGACCCCAATACAAACTCACGGGCACCAGTTGAATATCCAATTCAGGACGTTCCTTATGCACGGCTAACAAACGCATAAAGCATTCGAGGAAAGGCTCATTACCAGCACGTTCGCCAAACAGTGGCTTACGCCCTTGAAGACAGACAACCCGAGGCGCAGTCACACCATTAGCCACTAGAGGCTCATAAGGGCTTGGTAAACCTAACTTAGCCGTTATTTCGCTCAAAGCAGCTATGTCACTAAGGGATTCTGTTTTCATCACATAAACAAGGGGTCTGGAAGCATCCAGATTCAGATCGGCAAAGGGATCCTGAGGCACCACAATAGTGTGCACTAAGTGTTTTTGGATCCAACGTAATGATTTCAACCAAAGAGAGTCGTGTTTAGGCATTATTCTTATGCAATTAAGTGCGTTTACTAGCCCGATAGAATACCAGACTATGGGCAATATTCGCTAATTCTCTCCAACATAGCTAAAAAGTGGTTAATACTTGCGCTGCAAACAATACTGTATATACTAACAGTAACTGTATAGAAAAACAGGAAACACCATGAGACCTTTGACGCCACGCCAAGCTGAAATTTTAGAGCTAATTAAACGAAATATTGCCGATACTGGCATGCCACCCACTCGGGCAGAAATCGCAACCCGTTTAGGTTTTAAGAGCGCCAATGCGGCTGAAGAACATCTTAAAGCGTTGGCAAAAAAGGGCTGCATTGAGATCATGCCAGGCACATCTCGAGGCATTCGTCTGCCTGCGGAAATCGAAGATTTGACTGAAACAGGTTTACCGCTCATCGGCCAAGTGGCCGCGGGTGAACCTATCCTCGCCCAAGAACATGTTGAACAGTACTACCAAGTCGACCCAAGCATGTTTCATCCCGCCGCCGATTTTTTACTGCGAGTAAAAGGCGACAGCATGAAAAATATCGGCATTCTCGAAGGTGATTTGCTGGCAGTTCATAAAGTAGAACAAGCTAGAAATGGTCAAGTGGTTGTCGCTAGAGTCGATGACGATGTCACTGTTAAACGTTTCGAAAAAAAAGGTAATGTAGTCTATCTACATGCCGAAAATGAAGATTACTCCCCGATTAAAGTGGATTTAGGCTTCCAAAGTTTAACAATTGAAGGACTCGCCGTCGGTGTGATCCGTAATGGAGATTGGCTATGAATAAACTACTTGGCAATGCCCCCCGCCATCCGGGCTTGTGGCTCGATGAAGTCCGTGATGCCGACTATGACTGGCACCATGCGCCCATCGCCTGCATGCCAACTAAGACTCAAGGTCGCCAAGAATTAATTCATCTGAGTGCACAACTCGCTCAGTTAAGCCAACAGGGCCGTTGGTTAGTGCTCATCAACCCTCCAAGTATTGGCTACAAGCAAATGCTCGCCAGCGCAGGTGTGCGTATGGATAGAGTTTTGCTGGTACATGCTAAAGATGAAGTCGAAACCCTGTGGGCGATGGAGAAAGCCCTGACAAGTGGTACGTCCAGTGCAGTCATTACTTGGACTCAATCATTGGATGCGCGGGATAATCGACGCCTACAAATCGTGGCTAAAAGTGCCCGAGCTATGGGCATAGTGCTTGAAGACGTAAACAGTCACTTACATGCCGACGTACGCATTGAGCAAGGCAATCTCTTCGGTCAGCAATCTTTTTTTAGCTCTGTACACTAAATATTCATTTAATTTTTTACCTTGAAAGCCGCCTCACCTATGAATGTGAGGCTTTTTTTTGGCAATTTTTCAGATAATTAGATAAATAAGTGATCTTGATCAATATTTAAACAGCAAGTATGGTTGGTTAAGTCGGTGATGATATATCACCTTCCGTGGTCAATGAATCGAGTATTTATCGAACTCGAAGCGCCACTAAAAATAGAGAACAGATTTATTTCAGCAGTATGTGCCAGCGTGGCTAATTACCAGCAGTAACAATACTTGATTAAAAGTAACAGCCGCCAACGCACGTTGAAGTCAAAAAAGCTTTTTTGGGAACTGAAGAGTTTGCATAGAGTTGAGACTTACTGTGTTGCTCTTCTTTGTAGTTGCTATTCGCAATTGGCAGAGGAGAAGTCTTGTGAAGCAATTGTTGTATTGTTTACTCGTGGTGCTTTTCGCACCACCGTTGACCGCCGCGGACATGCGGTTCAACATGACCCCTGGCGTGACCGAGATCAGTGGCAAGGTTTATCACTTGCACATGACCATCTTGTATATCTGCTGCGCAATAGGCCTAGTGGTCTTTGGCGTCATGATTTACGCCATGATCAACCACAGAAAATCCAAAGGCGCTGTCGCGTCCCACTTTCACGAAAGCACTAAAGTTGAAATCGCTTGGACGATTCTGCCATTTATCATTTTGATCTTAATGGCGATTCCAGCGACAAAAACTTTAATCGCAATGGAAGATCCCAGCAACGCCGATCTCACCGTAAAAGTCACGGGTTCACAATGGAAATGGCATTACAGCTATTTCGATCAAGATATTGATTTTTATAGCATACTGACAACACCCAGAGCACAAATCGAAGGCACCGAAACCAAGGGTGAAAACTATCTATTGGAAGTCGATAAACCGCTCGTTCTACCGATAAACCGCAAAATCCGCTTTCTGATGACTTCAGAGGATGTCATCCATTCTTGGTGGGTACCCGCCTTTGCAATTAAGAAAGATGCCAACCCTGGATTTATCAATGAAGCTTGGACTCGCATCGACAAACCCGGCATTTACCGTGGTCAATGCGCCGAGCTCTGCGGTAAAGACCATGGTTTTATGCCTATCGTAGTACAAGCGTTACCCGAAGCCGAGTTTGAGGCTTGGGTCACAGAGCAGAAACAAGCTGCAGGTGCTGCGGCTGAAGCCGCTCAAGCCGCTTTATCACAAACCCTAAGTAAAGAAGAGTTGATGACTCAAGGTGAACAAGTTTACCTCGGGCACTGCGCAGCCTGCCACCAGCCCAATGGCGAAGGGTTGCAAGGCGTATTTCCGCACCTTAAAGGTAGCCCGATTGCAACGGGACCACTCAGCGGTCACCTTGAAATTGTGCTCAACGGTAAAACGGGTACAGCCATGCAAGCGTTTAGTAAGCAATTGACCGCACAAGAAATCGCGGCAGTGACTACCTACGAGCGTAATGCTTGGGGCAATAATACTGGCGATGCAGTGCAAGCCAAAGACGTCAACGAGTACATGAACGGCAATTCTGCACAAACATCCGCCGCGGTACCAAGCGGTACAACCCCGACACCCGCGCCTGCAAAAGACGTCTCAGCTGCAGTAGATCCCGCAAGCCTCTCCACACTCAGCCATGACGCCCTCATGGCCGAAGGTGAAACTGTCTACGCGACCTTCTGTGCTGCCTGCCATCAAGTGACAGGTGCAGGAATACCACCCGCCTTCCCCGCGCTAGTGGGTAGCGCTATCGCCATTGGACCAGTCGCCAATCACATCGATATTGTGATGCACGGTAAAACAGGCACGGCTATGCAGGCATTTGGCAAACAGCTTAGCCCACAACAACTTGCAGCAGTCATTACCTATGAACGCAATGCTTGGGGCAACAATACCGGCGATACAGTGCAACCTGCTGATATCGCAAGTCATGGACAGTAGGGGATAATGATGAGCACAACGACTCAAGATCAAACCGCAGCCCATGATGACCATCATCATGGTGCGCCAAAGGGCATCATGCGCTGGCTGCTAACCACCAACCATAAAGATATAGGTACTTTGTATTTATGGTTCAGCTTCATTATGTTCTTAACCGGTGGCGCTATGGCCATGGTGATCCGCGCTGAACTCTTTCAACCTGGATTACAATTGGTCGAGCCCAACTTTTTCAACCAAATGACAACTGTTCATGGGCTGATCATGGTATTCGGTGCGGTAATGCCAGCCTTTACAGGGCTCGCTAACTGGCTGATCCCTATGATGATAGGGGCGCCCGATATGGCGCTGCCACGGATGAATAACTGGAGTTTTTGGATACTCCCCTTCGCCTTTACTATTCTTCTCAGTTCGCTATTTATGGAAGGTGGCGGACCTAACTTTGGTTGGACCTTCTACGCACCACTATCAACAACTTATAGCCCAGATAGCACGGCGCTCTTTGTATTTTCTATTCATATCATGGGGATAAGTTCGATCATGGGCGCGATCAACGTGATTGTGACCATAGTGAATTTACGCGCGCCAGGCATGACATGGATGAAGTTACCATTGTTTGTCTGGACTTGGCTTATCACGGCATTCCTACTGATCGCGGTTATGCCCGTACTCGCGGGCGCAGTGACTATGGTGCTGACAGATAAGTTTTTCGGCACGAGTTTCTTCGATGCGGCTGGCGGCGGCGATCCTGTGATGTTCCAGCATATTTTCTGGTTCTTCGGCCACCCTGAAGTCTACATCATGATCTTGCCGTCCTTTGGCATCATCTCTGCCATAGTCCCCGCCTTCAGTCGTAAACCCTTATTTGGCTATGCATCCATGGTTTATGCTACGGCTAGTATTGCAATTCTGTCGTTCCTCGTATGGGCGCACCATATGTTCACCACAGGTATGCCAGTGTTTGCCGAGCTGTTCTTCATGTATTGCACTATGTTGATTGCAGTGCCAACTGGGGTGAAAGTGTTTAACTGGGTTGCCACTATGTGGCGCGGCTCACTCAGTTTCGAAACGCCCATGCTGTTTGCTGTAGCCTTTATCATACTCTTCACTATTGGCGGTTTTTCGGGATTAATGCTCGCCATTACACCCGCCGACTTCCAGTACCACGATACTTATTTTGTTGTGGCACATTTCCATTATGTACTCGTAACTGGTGCGATTTTCTCCATCATGGCAGCGGCCTATTACTGGCTACCTAAGTGGACGGGACACATGTACAACGAACGACTGGGACAATGGCATTTCTGGTGCTCGGTGATTTCAGTCAATGTGCTATTTTTCCCGATGCATTTCCTTGGGCTGGCAGGAATGCCAAGGCGTATCCCTGACTACTCGATTCAATTTGCCGATGTTAATCAAATCGTCTCGATTGGTGGGTTCGCCTTCGGCTTATCGCAATTGATTTTCTTAGTATTAGTAATTAAGTGCATCCGTGGCGGCGAAAAAGCCCCCGCTAAACCTTGGGAAGGTTCCGAGGGTTTAGAGTGGACATTGCCAAGCCCTGCACCTTACCACTCCTTCACGACACCACCTGAGGTGAAATGAAATGGCAACCCAACACCAGCAAGATAAACCTAAGTCAAATCGTAAACTTATCAGCATGTTAGTTATCGGCTGTATTGGAATGTTTGGCTTTGGATTCGCGCTGGTGCCGCTCTACGATGTGTTGTGCGAGCAACTCGGTATCAATGGAAAACCCTCCAATACCGCGAGTAGTTATCAAGCAATCACAGTAGATACAAGCCGAATAGTGACTGTGGAATTTATTTCTCAGGTACAAACAGGCATGCCATGGACATTTGCGCCACAAACCAAACGGCTCGAAGTTCACCCTGGCGAGCTAATCCATACGGCATTTTTGGCGCGCAATATGTCCGCTAAAGCAACGATTGGCCAAGCGATACCTTCAGTTTCGCCCGGCCAAGGTGCCGCTTATTTTAATAAAACAGAATGCTTTTGCTTTAATCAACAACCCTTAGCGGCGGACACTAGCGCTGAGCTGCCGCTCATTTTCTATGTGGATCCTCAGTTACCTGAGTCTATCCACACTCTGACCCTCTCTTACACTCTCTACGACATTACCGACAAGCAGTTAGCGTCTGCCATAGAGCAAGGAGCTGCAAAATGACAACGAAACATCAGTCTTACTACGTTCCATCCCAAAGTGTCTGGCCTATTGTAGGTGCCATTGGCTTGTTCTTAATCGCCTCTGGTGCAGGCCTTTTCGTGCAACAGTTGAAATCAGGTGCATCCGGTGGCGGTTATGTGCTGCTGGTTGGAATAGCTGTGATCCTATTCATGCTGGTAGGTTGGTTTAGAACCGTGATCCAAGAGTCGATGGCAGGGCTCTATTCTAGCCAAATGGATCGATCGTTTCGCCAAGGTATGAGCTGGTTTATTTTTTCGGAAGTCATGTTTTTCGGCGCTTTTTTCGGGGCACTATTTTATGCCCGCATGTTCGCAGTGCCTTGGCTCGGTGGCGCATCGAATAATGCCATGACCCACGAAGTACTCTGGCCTCAGTTTGAAGCTATTTGGCCGCTCATTACTACGCCAGATGGCACTAAAACCCAAGCTATGCCATGGACTGGACTGCCATTAATCAACACTATCGTACTGCTAACCTCCTCAGTTACCTTACATTTCGCCCATGTCAGCCTAGAAAAAGGTAAACGTTCTGCCATTACTCTCTGGCTTGGTATCACCATACTCTTGGGTATGGGTTTCCTTGCCTTACAGGCAGAAGAATATATGCATGCCTACCGGGAAATGGGACTCACCCTGACCTCTGGGATTTATGGCAACACCTTCTTCCTGTTAACTGGCTTTCACGGCATGCATGTCACACTGGGGACGCTCTTTTTATTCGTGTTGTTTTTCAGAGTGTTGAAGGGGCACTTTAGCGCAGATAAACATTTTGCGTTCCAAGCGGGGAGTTGGTATTGGCACTTTGTGGATGTGGTCTGGCTGTGTTTGTTTATTTTCGTTTACGTTCTCTAGTGCTTTAGTAAGGCGTGGGATTGGGGCTAATTAACCCAGTCCCTAAGGCCACCAGCAATAACAAGATAACGAGCACGGAGAAAATCACTCGCCGACCAAGATAACGGCTCATAGGCACTTTTTCATCACCTTTCACCATAATAAACAAGGCGCGACCTAGATTAAAAATGATGAATAGCAACAGCAGAACTAAGACCAACTTAAAAATGAACAGGCTATTCATACAATATCCTCACGTTCTGCTGAATAAATTAACGGTTTTTCTACTGATATTGACTGTGGCTGTATTAACTATATTGGTCAAGTTGGGTTTATGGCAGTTAGCCCGTGGTGAAGATAAAACGACGCTTTCAGCCAAAATGGAAGCAAGGCAAGCTTTGCTGCCATTAAGTTTTGAGCAGCTCCAACTCAAGGTCGGCAAAGAAGGCGTAACGGGTTATCGACTGCAAGTACGCGCCACTCCCGCAAACTCACAAATCTGGCTGCTGGATAATCAAATCTATCAAGGTCAAGTGGGCTATTTAGCCTTCCAACCATTGCAAGTAGAAGTTGAAAAACCTTGGTTGCTGGTCGAGTTAGGCTTTGTTGCCGCAGGCTCCCATCGGGATGAGTTGCCTCACATCACTCCCCTAAGCGGGGCATTAAATATCGAAGGCAGGCTTTATCAAAAGCAAATCAATCCCTTGAGCCAAGCTTTAATGGCAGAAACAGGGACAAGTATTCGCTTTCAAAATTTAAATATGCCCGAAATGGCTAAGGTATTAGGGCACCCAGTGTTACCTGTCGTGTTGCAACCAGAGCAATTACCTTCCCTCACATTGCCCCATCCTTGGCAACCTTTCCCACTGTCGGCACAAAAACATTGGGGCTATGCGTTGCAGTGGTTTTCGATGGCAGCCGTATTTGCAGGGCTAATACTGTGGCAAGGGATTAAATATGTAAAACGCCATAGCGCCCAAACAGTCGCAAACTCAAGGAGCAAATAGGGAAATTCGTACCATACTTAGCAAGACACTAATAAAACTAAATAAATATAAAACAATAAATTAGGGATAATTTGAATGAGAGGAGCAAGCATGAACTCCCAGAACAAATCTAAACACAAAGCATTAGGGCTATTACTGCTGGCGTTTATTGCCCCCGTAGTGATTGCTAAGCTAGTGCTGAGCCTGAATTTATACCATGGCGGTGCCACCAATCATGGCGAGCTGATCAGTCCCGAAACCAGTTATGCCAGCCTTGGGGTTGAAAATTCTAATCCCAAAGAATGGCAACTACTGTATTTATTGCCCGCCAAATGCAACGATGCTTGCCGCGAACGCCTGTATATTTTGCGCCAAAGCCACACAGCGCTAGGGCCAGATCAGGCGCGAGTCGAACCGCTGATACTCACTCATCCCGACAGCGATCTTAACGCCTTAAGCACCTTTAACTTCAATACTCGTCCCGCCAATGCAGGCTTAAGCAAATGGTTAGATGAACAGCAGCTAATCATAGTCGATCCCTTAGGCAGCTTAGTACTGCGCTATCCTCAAGTGCAGGGCAAAGAAGCACATTTAGCTCAAGGCAAGGCGCTGATTGCGGATCTGCGTAAGTTGTTAAAACTGTCGAGGGTAGATTGATGCAACTAACTTGGATCCTACGCTTAACCTTAGTCTTTACCCTATTGGTGATTTTAATGGGCGCTTACACCCGCCTATCGGATGCAGGACTCGGCTGCCCCGATTGGCCAGGCTGCTACGGCCATATTAAAGTGCCCACCCAAGACCATGAAATCGCCCATGCGCAAACTATATTCCCAGATCACGATATCAATCCAGAGAAAGCTTGGCTGGAAATGATCCACAGATATATCGCAGGCGGACTTGGCTTACTGGTGTTATTCATCTTAATTTTGTGCTTAAAAACACCGGAAGCACCCAAAAAGTTGCCGATCATCATAGTGCTGCTGATCCTTTTTCAAGGAGCGCTAGGCATGTGGACAGTGACCATGAAACTTATGCCAATAATTGTGATGTCGCATCTTATTGGTGGCTTTAGCCTAATCTCACTGCTGTTACTCCTTTACCTGCGAACCCGACCTCGGCGTATATTTAATAGCGAAACCCATGCTCGACATCTCGCGCCGTTAGCATTGGTCAGCCTGTTCGTCCTTGTGGGTCAGATTATGCTGGGGGCTTGGACATCATCGAATTATGCGGCGCTCGCCTGCACCTCTTTACCCATCTGTGAGGGAAATTGGGTAGATAACTTAGCAATAGCCGAGGCATTTTCACCGTTCCAAGGCCAACACCCTAGCTTCGAATTTGGGGTGCTCGATTACCCTGCACGAATGACTATCCACGTAGCCCACAGAATTGGCGCTATCGTCACTGCCAGCTTGTTACTCGTGCTCGCCTACCGATTATTTGTTGGCGCTACGGGACTTAAGGCTTTAAGCCTTTTATTAGTGGGGCTAGTCATACTTCAAGTGAGCTTAGGTATTTCTAACGTAGTGATGCATTTACCACTCGGTATTGCCGTGTCTCACAACGGTGGTGCGGCACTACTGCTACTGACCTTAGTCACAATCAACTATTTTTTATGGCGCAAAGCATAAGCGAGGGATCCAAGATGGCAAAACCACTCTCAATCACCAGTAGCCTGCCCACTTTCAGCGTAACATGGCGCGCCTATTTTGAAATGACCAAACCTAAAGTGGTTGCACTGATGCTGCTCACTGTCTTAGTAGGCATGTGTCTTGCTGTGCCCCATGCGGTGCCCGTTCAGCCTTTGCTCGCGGGTATGCTTGGAATTGCCATGATGGCGGGTTCGGCGGCGGCGCTCAATCATCTGATCGATCGCCGTATTGATGGTTTAATGGCGCGCACCTACAATCGCCCATTGCCTAAGGGACGCATTTCGGCCACGCGCGCGTTAATTTTCGCCGCTAGCTTAGGTAGTTTTGGCTTTATCGTCTTATATTCCTTAGTCAATCCACTCACAGCTTGGTTGACCTTTGCCAGCCTGATTGGCTATGCCTTGGTTTATACGGCCTATTTGAAACGCGCAACATCACAAAATATTGTGATCGGCGGCCTTGCGGGAGCCATGCCACCCCTGCTGGGATGGACGGCAGTGACGAACGAATTTCACGGCCATGCGTTATTGCTAGTGATCATCATTTTTACGTGGACGCCGCCACATTTTTGGGCACTGGCCATTCACAGACGCGCCGAATATGCCAAAGTAGATATTCCCATGCTGCCAGTCACCCACGGTGTCGAATTTACTAAAACCTGCATCTTGCTCTACACAGTATTGCTGGCGATTGCTTGCCTGTTACCTGTGCTGGTTGGTATGTGTGGGCCAGTGTATTTCGTCAGCTCGAGTTTACTCAGTACGGGATTTATCTATAAAGCATGGCAACTTAAATATCGGGATCATGATGGCTTAGCGATGCAAGTGTTCCGCTTCTCTATCTACCATTTAATGTTGTTATTTATGGCATTACTGCTAGACCACTATTTGTGGAACTAGTGTATGGAACGAGTTTGTCGCGCTAACCTGTATTTATGGAGCGAATAATGCAGAAAATAATTTTAGTCATCGCCATTTTGTTGTTCGGCCTTGGCGGCCTATTTGCGGTGAAATTTAATCCACCAAAACCTATCGAATTAGAGAGCGGTTTTCTGTTTCCACAGGCCTATGAATTAGCGCCCTTTGAATTGGTTGATCAACACAAGCAAGCTTTTACCAATGCCAGTTTGCAGGGAAAATGGAGCTTATTTTTTATCGGTTTTACCTTTTGTCCCGACATTTGCCCTACGACCTTAAATAAACTTGCGGCGGCTTATCCTGATCTAAACAAAATAGCGCCATTGCAGGTAGTGTTTTTATCCGTCGATCCCAAACGGGACACACAAGATAAACTCCTGACTTATGTGAATTTTTTCAATCCAGAGTTTAAAGCGGTAACGGGTGAACAAACGCAGATATTTCCCCTCACCCGCAGCTTAGGACTCACTTATGCCATGGTGGGTGAAGGAGAAAATTACCAAGTCGACCATAGTGCGGGTTATGTGTTGGTGTCGCCGCAGGGAACACGAGTTGCGGTATTTAAACCTACGGCAGCGTTAGGCAAACCGCCGCAGGTATTAAATGCTAAATTAATTAGCGATTTTGAAAAAATAGTGGCGCAATACAAACCTAGCCGTTGATCACTCTTTGACCCAAGAGCCATCGTCCTTTGGCCTTACCCAAGGCTGAGAAAACCAATAGTAGCCATTACGCGCCTTACTCGGCGCTGTGCAGTTATAACGCGAGCGCCCCGCGGGCAAGGCTAAATCCGCTTGAACACTAAACTCGTTTTCATTGAGCCAAGTCGGCTGTTTTGAGCCTTGACCTTGGATGTAACACATCACCTGCTTAGCAGAGATATCACTCATATCGAGGGTCACTTTAAGCTCTGGACGCCAATGACCGCCCTTTAACTCAGGATCACTTGGGGTTTGTGCAATCACAGGCATATTTAAGCTGTATAACTTTGCCTTAAGGCTTTTTAGGTCAGCATATTGTCCAGCAACGGGGAAACGCGGCAGTGCCGTTAATGGCGAATAGGGCCCCGCGGCACCGGACTGTTGCCCAAAAGCGACAAAGCCGTTCTCAGTTAACATATCCTGCAACGCTTGATTGTACTCACCGTAGGGATACGCCAACATTTTAAAATTGTGCCCTGTGGCATCTGCAATCGCTTTTTCTGTATCTAAGATATTGGCTTTTATCCGCGCTAACCACTGCGCCTGTGATTCATTTTCTAAGGAGCGGATCAAATGTTCGTGCGCCCAACTGTGATTAGCAATATCGGCGCCTTCCTTGGATAGTGTGATGAGTTCATCCCAAGTCATCATCTCGGTAAACTTTTGTTTAATCGGCTCAATTGCCACAAACAAGGTGTAGGGGAATCCAAATTCCTTTAGGATAGGATGCGCCGTAGTCGCTATACTGCGATAACCATCATCGAAGGTAATTGCGATTGTTTTAGCGGGTAAATCTTGTTTTTGCTTGATCGCTTCAACCACTTTAGAAAGCGGGATCACCTTAAAGCCGTCATCGACGAGAAACTGCATTTGCTCACGAAATTGCGCGGGCGTAACGCTGGTTGCCGCCGGAGTGGTTTCTGACACATGGTGATATTGCAGAATGACCACGGCATGGGCAGAAAACGTCATTAGCCCTATGAGTGCCAACAGCACACGTTTAACCATAATGTGAACACCTCTGAAATTAATGAATACTGCTAAATCAACTTGGCTCGACCTCATGCTCAACGGCGCGAAAAATCGCCAGTTACTAGCGCTCGCCCTGCCGATGATACTCTCCAATATCACTATCCCGCTGTTGGGCTTAGTCGATACGGCTGTTATAGGTCATCTGAGTGAGGCCTATTATTTAGGGGGAGTCGCTGTCGGGTCAACGATTATCACATTAATCATTTGGTTATTGGGATTTTTGCGTATGGCGACGACAGGTTTAGTCGCGCAAGCCTTTGGTGCTGACGATCTTCACGCCCAGCACAAACTCTTAGTCCAAGGCGCTATGCTAGCGATGTTATTGGGCGTAGGCGTTATCGCACTGCAAGTCCCGATATTGAATTTAGCGTTGGGATTATCCGAAGCGAGTAGCGAGGTCGAACGTTATTGCCACGAATATTTTCAGGTACGGATTTGGTCAACGCCCTTCGCCCTGCTCAATTTAGTGATGTTAGGCTGGCTCTTAGGGCGACAACAACCTAAAGCCGCCATGTGGCAGCTGATTTTAGCCAACCTTGCCAATATTATTCTCGATGTGGTGTTTGTCCTCGGCTTGGGCTGGGGAGTTAAAGGCGCTGCCCTCGCCTCAGTATTTGCCGATATCACCGCTTTCTCAGTCGCACTCACTATGGTGTTACAACAACTCAAGCGCGCACCCGAGTTTCACTTATCTCAGCTATTCCCCCATGTCACCTTAACGGGTTATGGCAAATTACTGAGGCTCAACACAGATATTTTTGTCCGTAGCCTCTGCTTGCAGGCAGCTTTTGCCTTTATGACATTCCATGGTGCAGGTCTAGGTGATAATACCGTTGCGGCCAATGCCGTGTTATTGAATTTACTGCTGTTAATCTCCTATGCACTCGATGGCATTGCCTATTATGCCGAGGCAGAAGTCGGTCGAGCTTATGGGCAAAAACAGGCAAAACAATTAAGGGAAGCTGTGATCTTAGCTTGGTGCTGGTCGGCCATAACGGCACTAGGATTCTGCGCTGTATTTAGTCTTTTTGGCAGTAATATTATCGCGTTATTGACCAGCATTAATGAGGTCAGAGCCACTGCGCAAACCTATCTTATCTGGCTAATATTCTTGCCTTTATGGTCCTTTAGCTCGTATTTATTCGATGGTGTTTACATAGGTGCCGCTAAAGGAAAAGTGATGCGCAATAGCATGATACTCGCCACCTTTGGCGCGTTTTTCCCAACATGGTATTTACTGCAACAGCTATTACTACCAGAGCAAAGCAACCATGCCCTCTGGGCCGCGATGAGTGTCTTTATGATCGTCAGAAGCCTAACGCTCGCAGGGCATTATTATTTCAGTCAGGCCTTTTTACATAAATAAATCTGTAAAGACAGTAGTTTACTAATCTCAAAATCATTATTATGTTGATTTTACAATTGTAACAAAGATGTGAATCGATAATGAAAAGGATTTTACCGCTGCTATTGCTGTGGCTATGTAACTATACGGTTGCCAACACTGCGCCACAATTACCCGTTGAAGCCTTTGCAAGCATCCCAGATGTTAGCTCTGTGCAGCTCTCGCCTAATGGCAAAAAAATTGCTTCTGTTGTACGGGTCGATCAAGCCAAACTCAAAGGTACTGTCGTTAGTATCCAAGATATAGAAACAGGCGAAAAAAGCATTCCGCTGCACACGGATAACCAAAAATTTGTCATCCTGTCTCTGCAGTGGGCAAACGATAATATCTTACTGATCAGTGCTAAGTTTCCGGCTAACCGTTACGGTACACCTACAACCGAAACCCGCCTTGTTAAGTATGATTTGACCACGAAAAAGACCTCGAGTGTCCTTCCGCGCAGCGTCTTAGACCGTCTTAATTGGATCCCGCAACATCAGGGGCAAATTATCGATCTTATGCCAGATGATCCCGATAATATTTTACTGTCATTAGACGGAATGGGAGAAAACGTAGGCGAAGACAGCGTTCTGAAAGTCAATTTAGCGCAGGGGAAATCCAGTTATACCCAAAATGCTAAAAAGAAGATCATCAGTTGGATTACCGACAGGCAGCACAAAGTCCGAATTTCTATCTACAACGATGATACTGAGTACCGCATTTATGAACAGGCCGAGCAAAAGAGTGATTCACGCTTGCTTTGGACCTTTAAAGCTTTTTCTGAGGACACTGTTTGGCCATTAGGTTTTGATGCAGACCCTAATATCCTCTACGTTCGCGCCTATCACCAAGGTTTCGAAGCCATTTTTAAAGTGAACCTGACCGACCCTAATCTTACAAAAGAGTTGGTTTACGCCAATGAAGCAACTGACGTCGAAGGGGATTTACTCTACTCGCAATTAAAGAAAAAAGTCATTGGTATCAGTGAAGGCGACGGCGAGGAATACACCTTCTGGGAAACAGAATATGTCGGACTACAAAATGGTCTTAAGGCTGTATTACCCGATGCTCACAACTATATTACTCAATTCAGTGCAAATGAACGCCGCTACATAGTGTATTCCACCAGCTCGACCGAGCCTGGCACTTATTATTTCGGCGATAGGGACGAAAAAACGTTATATCCCATCGCGAACAGATACGGCAAGCTCAATAGTGAGCTACTCGCCAACACCCAACATCTAACTTACGAAGCAAGGGATAAGCTCAAAATCGATGCTTACCTAACAGTGCCAAAGGGACTCGAAGCTAAACAGCTACCGACGATTATTTTCCCCCATGGCGGCCCGATCAGTTACGACAGTAACGACTTTGACTATTGGGCACAGTTTTTCGCTAATCGGGGTTATGCAGTATTTCGAATGAATTTCAGGGGGTCGGCAGGTTACGGCTATGAGTTTATGAAGGCAGGCCTAAAAAGCTGGGGGCTCGAAATGCAAAACGATGTTGAAGACGGGACTCGTTACCTAATAGCGCAAGGGATTAGCGATCCCAAACGCATTTGTATTGCCGGTGCGAGTTATGGTGGTTACGCGGCCTTAATGGGGGCAGCTATGACTCCCGATCTTTACCGTTGCGCCATCAGTGTGGCTGGTGTGACCGATGTGGCCTACCTAGTAAAATCAAGCCGCAGACATACCAACTATGAAGTGGTTAAAGAGCAAATAGGAGATGATCTCGATGCCCTCTATGAGCGCTCACCTATCAGTAAAGCAGATAAAATTAACATCCCAGTATTACTGCTACATGGCGATAAGGACAGAGTCGTTAAGGTTCAACATAGCCGAGAAATGTATGACGAGCTCAAATCACTGAATAAACCAGTGGAGTATATTGAGTTGGAAAATGGTGATCATTACCTGAGCAATAACGACAACAGACTCGCGACGTTTAAAGCCTTAGATAAGTTCTTAGCTGACAATCTTAACCCTAAGTTATAACTTAACAACAGCACTTAAAGCGGAAGCCAAATATAAAAAACGCGACTCTAAGGTCGCGTTTTTCATTCCGCTTAACAAACAAGATTAAGCGTAAGAATGTTCACCATGTTGGTGATCTGTCACGTCACGTACGCCAGTCAACTCACCTGGGAACATGTCTAACAATTGTTTTTCGATACCATCCTTTAGGGTGATATCAACTTGAGAACAACCGTTACAACCACCGCCGAACTGCAGTACAGCCACGCCTTCTTTGGTAATTTCAACCAGCATGATATTACCACCATGGCCGGCTAACTGAGGGTTGATTTCTGATTGGATCACGTATTCGATACGCTCGACTAAAGGTGCATCACCTGACACTTTACGCATTTTTGCGTTAGGTGCTTTGAGCGTGAGTTGTGAACCTAATTGGTCAGTCACAAAATCGATAGTGGCATCTTCAAGGAAAGGTGCACTCTTCTCATCGACCATAGCATTGAAGCCAGTGAACTCGATTTCAATATCATCACTTTCCACTGCATCCGGTGGACAATAAGACACACCACACTCGGCTTGCGAGGTACCAGGACTGATCACAAATACGCGAATATGAGTGCCTTCAGGTTGATCTGCTAACAACTTAACAAAATGGGCTTGAGCCGCATCGGAAATGGTAATCATGAAAACCTGCTCCGTCAGGGGATACCTGAGTGTTTTAGTAAGAATTAGCCGTATGATACTCCGACTCACCTTCGCTTTGTAGTCCTTTGGATAGCAAGTTTATGGATTTTTGCCATAGCGATCACGATTTATTCATCATAAACAAGCTTTAAACGAATGTGTTGTACGCGAGTGAACTGCATCATTTACAAACAAAAGCGACCCAATTGGGTCGCTTTAAGCCAGACATAAAATACAAACTATTTAGCCGCTTCTTGTCCCGCGATACGACCAAAGACAATGATATCAGTGTAAGCATTTCCACCGAGTCGATTGGTTCCATGGGTTAAACCAGTCACTTCACCCGCAGCAAACAATCCCGGAATCACCTTTCCTTGTTCATCAAGTACACGAGTACGTGTATCAACCGCTAGTCCACCCATAGTATGGTGCACAGAAGGTGTCGCTTTTAAAATCCAATAAGGTCCTTTACTTAAATCGACTAATCCTGAGCGATGATTAAAGGCTTCATCCTTTCCTGTTGCGGCATAACGATTAACGTCTTTAATCGTTGATAACAGCTTATCTTCAGGAATATTAAAGACTTTAGCGGCTTCTTCTAGGGTGTCGACCTTATACATTAGCCCGTCTTTTGTGAATTCCTTCAGTTCACCGTGATGCATTTCAACAGTATGGGCAACGTCTTCAATAGCTTGGTTCCAGAGCACATAAGTATAACGGCCTGGTTGGGCTAGAATGGCCTGTGAAATCACATCTCGGCGTTCCAATTCTTCAACAAAGCGCTCACCCTTCTGGTTGATTAACACCGCACCAAAGAAGCGAGAGTCTGCAATCAAGGCAATAGCACCCGAGGTTGGGCTACAAATAGGATATGACTGGATATATCCCATATTTTTAGCTGCTGCATGTATTTTTTCTGCCATCACAATACCGTCACCAGTACCACCTGAATGACCAGTGCTGCCATATCGTTCATCTAACTCTGGGTTATATTTTTTACGCATTTCCATGTTAGACGAGAAGCCACCCGTGGCAATCACAACACCGCGTTTTGCATAGTAGGTTACCGTTTTGCCATTATGAGTCGCTTCTACACCCACAATTCGGCCCGTTTGATCTTGAATTAACTTTTCAGCCTTAGTATTGGTATGAATTGGTAAGCCAACTTCTCCAGCTTTAATAGAAAACTTGCTGATCACCTCTGCTCCGGTATGACCTTTAGGGATTAGCGCACGTTTAACGCTGTGTCCACCAAACTGAAATAATTGATCTGGGTAAAATTCTACTTTGACGTAATCCCTTAACCACTCAGCAGCATCAACCGCATTATCGACCATGGTCTTAACCATTTCAGGGTCACCTTTGAAATCGCCGCCTTTTAGCGTGTCGCTAATAAACAGCTCTTTGCTATCGGTCACCCCCATATTTTTTTGCACCCAACTACCGGCCACATTCATCTCAGCGCCAGAAATCAAAGAATTACCGCCGATAATAGGCATCTTTTCAATAATCACTGCACTTCGTCCCGCAGTCATAGCCTCTAAACCAGCACTGAAACCTGCACCACCCGAGCCAATAATCACCACATCATAGGTATATTCTGCTGGTGTTAATGCTTCATTTTTTTTAGCTGAAGCGACAGCAACTAACGTAACACCTGCGGCTTCAATACTTTTACCCACGGCTTCTTTAAGCGCTTTAGACGTTACGGTTGCGCCTGCAATACCGTCAACCTCGATAGAGTTATTATCAATAATCGCCTGTTTAACATCTTTAAATACGGCACCAGCAAGGACCTTATTTTCCTTTTGCTTGAGTACATCAATCGCCACAATGTGTCCGTCTTTGAATGTGGTTTCGACCTGCACTTCGCCATGCTTGCCTTGAGCGGTTCCTTGGCTTTTTACTATTTGATGGGTAACTTGACAGCCGACAATAATTGCTGTTGCCGTGGCAGCAATACCAATAATGGATTTTTTATAATGCATTACAATTCCCTTATTATTTTTAATGAAAACTAGAACAGCACCAAATTAAATGAGATTCTACCTATTAAAATTTCAACCTATTTGATAAACCGTTAAAACTGATAACCAACAGATATACCGTATTCAATCCCATCATTATATTGCGAACCCCAGCTATCATAATGGGTGATATATAACTTTGAAAATATTGAATCTGTGAGACTTGTTTGTAATGTTGTAATTACCTGATGGCCATAGCTGTCATATGAAAATAATGCTTGATGCGCTTCATCCCTATCAATTTGTGCTTCATAATTCAAACTTAAACTATGTTTTAACCCTAGCAATTCAAATGGGCACTTTGCATTTAAAACCACGGCATAACCTGACAGATCATTAAACTTCTCTGATGTGGGGGAAAAGCTACCAATGGTATAATTTAAACCGACACCATAGTTTAGTGATAAATTTTGAATTTTTGCATTATGGGTAATACCTAAGTAAAGATTATCTTCAACTAGCGTTTCACTCGCAGAGATAAAGTTCTGAGTCCAGAAGTTGAACTGCGATTCTCCCAGCTTATTTTCAAGTATCAATAATGACTTAATGGTAGTTTTACCATCAAGGTTCTTCTGATTTTCCGCGATTTCAGCAGGGTTTTCGAGCTTAAGATTAGCAAAGTAAGTACCCCAATCAGCAATTCCTAAATGATTCAACTTTACAAAAGGTTGATTAAAAACACCTGGGTTATCATTTTTTGCGTCACTGGTATAAAACTTATAACCTAAATCCACGCTCGTTTTATTCACATCAGCATATACTGAACCACTAAAAACAATTGCACTAACTAAAATAGATACCACACTTTTTTTACACATAGAGCCCTCTCAACCATGTATTCTAGGTAGTATTTTAAAATACCCATCGACCAGTAAATTTTATATAATAAAGTTACTACGAATAGCATGATGACTATGTGATCTAAGCCCAACGGCGCTTTTGCATTTTAAAAGTGTGTGGTTTAATGCAGTAAATCTATAGTTCCCATTCTTTATTTATTAGATATTACCAGCCTAGCTGTAAATAAATTATTTGCAGATGAGCTAGTAAAAATCCAACCCAGTTGATTCGCGAGACGTTTCACCAATAAAAGCCCTAAACCAAATCCATGGCGGCCCTTACTATTGTAGGAATTGGTTATTGCTATACAACAAGCATCTTGAGTAATGCTAATATCCATCCCACCATGCTCAATACTATTCCTTAATAAATTGCTTAATATTATTTTTAGCGGATGAAGCTGAACTGGCAAGCAAGTATCGTCACACAATAATTGAATTTTTTGCTCATAACCATGTACCCGTTGCTGCTCCTCGATAATACTGGCAAGTAAAGGCGATAATGCTACGTTTTCCTTTTCTAGGTTTGAACACTCTTTATTAGTTAACCATAGTAGGGTTTCAATGAGTGACTTCATTTGATTGGTCGCTTGGGAAGCATACAGGGTTGCCCCCTTAAGCTCACCTTGTTGTAATGCGAGGATTTCAAATGAAGATTGGCATACGGCAACTGGTGTACGTAACTCATGACTAGCAAAACGTAAAAAATTGAGTTCTCGCTGCTGAGCCTCCTGAAGTTGTAAAATCGAGTTATCTAAAGCATCAACAATTGCCTTTAATTCAGCATATTCTTGTTCTGGTAAACTCAGTTTTCCTCCTCCTTCCCAATCATGTTGTTTAATCGCATGACTAATTTGATGAACAGGCGTAATCACTTTACTTTGCATATAAAACGCTAAACTTGCACTGGCACAAAAGGTTATCAAGACAAGCAGCAAGATCGCCGTCATATTTTTAGGGGCAAATTGCAAATCATGGGTAACACTAAACTGCAGCCAAACGTATAGCGGCTGGCCAGTTTGGGTGTAGTACACACTTAACGCGTTAACAATGGGACCTTCTGCATGCTCATAGTGAATTGTGCTCGCATCAGTTAAGACTTCATTGTTACTTAACTCACGAATTTGCAGCGGAATATCTCGCCAATGAGGATAGACTGTTAAGTTATCGGTTTTTAGAAGTGGTTGATGAAGTAATGATTGCTGAGTTGGCTCCGCCAGCTTCAGTAATGCTTCGGCCGCTTGCCCTGCATTGTGCATTGTGACTTCATGCATAGAAATCATACCTGCACACATCATGCAAAGCGGGATAAAACTATTTACACCTAAGGTTATTAATAGAAAAATAACTCCCCACACTTGATAACTACGCTTGAGGCTAAGTTTAGGCGCTTGCATTGATATCATCTCTAAGGCTTAAACCGACGCCACGAATCGTATGTAATATTTGCCGTTCAAAGGGGCGATCGATCACTCGGCGCAAAAGATGAATATGGCTGCGCAAGCTATCACTATCAGGTGTACTGTCGGGCCAAAGCATTCGCTCAATCTCTTCTCTACTCACCGTTTCTGGACTACGCCTAGCTAATAAAGCCAGGATCTGCCATCCGGTTTTAGACAAAGCCAGCTGTTGCCCTTGCCGATACACTATGTGGTTTGCAAAATCGATTTCTAGGTCGCCAATAGTCAACCTTTGGGGCGCGGGACGACGCTGAGCAACCACCTTCAATCGCGCGACCAGTTCCTCCATTGCAAATGGTTTTACTAAATAATCGTCCGCGCCCACAGCAAACCCACTCAAGCGATCATTCAGACTACTACGTGCAGTTAACATGATTACTGGTGAGGTAATGCACTGTGCTTTCCAGCGTTCACACGCTTCAATCCCATCACCATCCGGCAAATTTAGATCGAGAATAATAGCGTCGAACTGCTGCTGACTAATGAGCATATCCGCTTGTGCCAGGTTGAAAGCGTAATCACACTCTATACCACTCAATTCAAGATATTGAATGATGTTGTTAGAAAGAAGTCGATTATCTTCAACCAGTAATATCAACATATTTAGATCAACTCATATTGATGGGCTAAATGGATTAAATTTGCTCTATTTGTAGCCCCAAATTTCTTACGCATGGATTCCATATGATATTCAACTCCTCTGACACTTATCGGGAGCTGAGTTGAAATTTCGTCGTTTTGAAGACCGTTTGCGACCATAAGTAGGATATCTCTCGCATTATCTTTAAGCAGAGAGCTTTGTAGAAATGGATTGAACAATTGTTTATTACATTCAAAAAGCTTGTTTTGAGCTTCTTTTAAAGTGTCTGCCAATCCCTCTAACACCACCTCCGAAGCACTAAGATGGCTAAGTAGTATAAACCGGCCTGCCCAATGACGATTAGAGTGGAATGAGATGGGCCAGCTCAAAACACTTTGAATATTATGCTTACTAAACAGTAGGCTGGTCTTATCATTTTTTTCACTCGTGAATCTATACATATAAGATTTTGAAGTATCCAATGAAAAACCAAAATTGAAATCATGGGAGGCTATCTGATTTAAATAATAACGCTGTAATTCAGCCATAACAGGGGAAGAAGCTATGCTGGCGATAGGTTTTCTTAGTGCCGTAGGAGAGAACAGATTGGTATCTTTTGGAAAGTGATAATTTTCATACGCACAATGTGGAACTCCTTGAAACCAGAAACCACAAAAACCATGTAGCTTCAAAGAGTAGTTTATCGCCTGAATAACGTCCTTCAGCGTTGATGCCGTATCTGCATTTGATCGCGCCAGTTTAGCGTCCATAAATACCCTCCAAACGAAATAACATAGGAAGGTATCTCAATACAAAAAATAAACAAAACCCATTGATACAGATACTTACATCTTGTCGCAAAATTAAAACTTATTCATTTTTACTCAGTATTTTTGACATAATTTTGACATACACAAAGATATAATGGAGCAATGCTTTTAACCGTTTTTAAATGTCATCCAACAAGCCTGGCGCCTCTGCCCTTGCCAAACACCAGACTTGAACATGCACATAACGCGCTTCGAATAAGCGAGCAATTTCAGAGACTGTAGTGCCAGTGGTAACCACATCATCCACCAATGCAACACGCTGGAACGCAAAATCATCCGCTAACATAAAGGCATCATGTAAGTTGCGTCGTCGCTGTGCCCCCGAAAGCCCCGCCTGCGGTCGAGTGTCTTGTTGGCGTATTAACCCTTCGCTCACTAACGGCAGTTGCAAGAGCTGTGATAACTCATGGGCAATTAACCAAGCCTGATTAAATCCCCGTTGTTGCAAACGTTTTGGATGCAATGGAACTGGCACTATCGCTTGAGGCAGCGAGATTAATCCTTGCTGTTCTAATACCTTAAGTCGTGCCACTAAGGCGCGACACAGAACGGGCAAAGCGGCAAGTTGACCTTGATATTTAATCGCACCAACCCAAGCACCCAAACCTTGATGATAACTACAAGGCGCAATGACTTTACGTGGCTGACGCTTTTGGCATTCACCGCAATAATCGACTTCTATTTGCATCGACTTACCGCAACCTAAGCAAATAGGCCCATGATATAAGCCAGATTGAAGACAAACGGCGCAAATGCCAGTCTCGGGAAGTGATATGGATTGGTGGCACAGCAGGCAACGGTTAGGTAAACTGCCCGCCAACCACCTTGTACCGAGTTGATAGCCTAAACGCATTACCCGCAAAGCAGATTGCGACCAAATCCTTTTGACAAAGTACGGCATACATTCACCTAATCCATTTTTGAGGCACTCAAGTGAGCCAAGTGACATCCACAAACCAAGCAAATTTGCATATTGAAATCAGCGGCCAAGGGCCAGATCTGGTGATGCTTCACGGTTGGGGAGTGAATAGCGCTGTGTTTACGCCATTACATGAGTCACTGTCTCAGTATAGGGTGCACTATGTAGACTTGCCGGGCTTTGGCCATAGCCAAATGGTTGAAGGTGGCCTATCAACCTGGGTAGATACCTTGGTCGCTGCATTGCCTGAACACGCTATTTGGGCCGGCTGGTCACTCGGTGGGCTCGTTGCGACTCAGGCAGCGTTAAGTTATCCACAAAAAATCAAAGGCTTGATTACTATTGCCTCATCCCCTTGCTTTATGGCAAGGGAGGACGAAGCATGGCCGGGCATTCCGCCACAAGTCCTCAATCAATTTAGAGAACAACTCGGCCAAAATTTACCTAAAACTATAGAGAGATTTCTGGCGATTCAAGCCATGGGTAGCGAAACCGCCAAAGAAGATATCAAACAACTGCGCGATCTTGTCCTCGCACGTCCTTTACCCAATACCAGAGCCTTAACTCAAGGCCTAAATATGCTGACCGACGTCGACTTAAGGCAGCAACTGATAGAGTTGCAACAACCTTGGCTAAGGATCTGGGGCCGACTCGACGGGCTAGTGCCCAAACGCGTACCACCTAAAATGCCCATCACAGCTCAAAGTGAGGATGTGATGCTCGCTAAAGCCTCTCACGCGCCCTTTATTTCCCATCAGCAGGAGTTTTTGCAGGTATTTATGCCTTGGTTAACGTTACAGACACGTTAACGCTTTATCTTTGAGCGATTAATGACTAGTATTTAACCATTAATGTGCCAAGGAATTTTCCATGTTAGTTGTCAGTAACTACCCCCAAGTCCCGCTAGCGACCAGTAATGTCGCGACGGACTCGGCTCGGGTCGACAACCAACTGAAACCTGTGGTCATCCCACCACAAGCGGCAACTAAAGGTCACGAAGAACGCGCCTTTAATCCACAGAATGAACGCACTACGGATCAAGCTCAACAACAGGCAAAAACGCTCGAGCATAATCAGCAGCAAGTTCAAGAAAAACAGCAGCAACAGCAATCCTCACAGCAACAGAACCAACAACAGCAAGAGAAAAAAGCGCCCCTTGTCGTGGCCGAGCGTGTTTTACCTAAAACGCTAAAAATTGCAGCAAGAGGCCAAGCGGCACTGCAACGTAAGGATATACGCTTAAAGGTCAGTCAAGGTGCGACAAGTTATGCCAGTAGTAGCGCTAAAGCGAATGTTAGACAATCGCTTCAAGGCGAATCGAGTCAATTTTATCAACAACTTGGGCAGCGTATTGGTCAGTTTTATCAGCAACAGACTCAACCAGAACAAGAATCTATTATGTCGACGTGGATTTAACCTATTCCAATCGTATGAATCCGTTTGCGCACAAAATTAACCTGAATGATAAACAAAAATGCCGCTAAAAATAGCGGCATTTTTTATGCTGTTTAACGCTTATTTAGGCAAACGATACAGCTCTTGCTGGTAGGCTAAACTGCCCCACAATGCCCAACTTAAGGCTTTCTTCTCTAGCGCGGCAGCAGCGGGGGGATGAGGCGTTAACTGCTCGTTTTTTTCATTATATTCGAAACCCTGTGCCTCTTTCTCTGGTTGCAGAATGACCACATCTTTACCTTCCATCAGCGCAAAGTTTTTATCATATTGCATCAGAGCACGCCCTGGCCAATCATCGCTGACCTGAGTTAAGTCACGGCCCAGCATAGGGTAAGAGTCAGATATTCCAATCAAGGATAACAAAGTCGGCGGCAAGTCAATTTGACTCACGATACGATGATCGCGTTTTGGCGCAACATTATCCCCAAGAATTAATCCCGGAATACGGAAACGCGATACTGGCACCAGATCCGCACCACCCACTCGACTGTCATGGTCGGCAACCACGATAAAAATCGTATCTTTCCAATAGTCCGCGTTTTTCGCCAATTTGAAAAACTCACCAACCGCATAATCAGCATATTTCGCCGCATTGTTGCGAGTTTGCTTAGGTTGTTCATAAAGTTCGATACGATCATCTGGGAATTCAAATGGATCATGGTTGCTCGAACTAAACACTAAACTAAAGAAAGGCTTACCTTCGCTATGCAGACGCTCAAACTCACTGTTCGCCTTGCGCATTAAATCTTCGTCTGACGCGCCCCACGAGCCCACGAAGGCCGGAGATTTGTAATCTTTCTGATCTATGATGTCACTAAAGCCGTTGCCCAAGAAGAAGCTACGCATATTGTCGAAATGGCTCTCACCACCATAAATAAACTGCGTTGTATAACCATGATTTTTAAGTAATTCAGCAATACTGAAAAAGCCAACTTGGCTCTTACCTAGCTTCACCACAGCGCGAGCTGGCGTTGGCGTAAAACCTGTTGTCACGGCTTCGATTCCGCGTACAGATCGTGTACCAGTAGCGTACAAGTTATCGAAATACCAACCTTCTTTAGACAAGGCATCGATATTCGGTGTCAGGGGTAACCCACCTAAACTACCGACAAAACGTGCGCCTAAGCTCTCTTGCAGTAGGATCACTAAGTTCTTTGGCTTACCAGTATAACTGGCTTGGTTAAAGCTCAGTGATGGGATATCCGTTGAAGTAAAGGCACTTTCAGGGCGACCACTTTCCTGCCTAATCGTTGCAATAACCTCCGCGTTATCTAGCTTGCCATACACTTTAGAAGCATCTTCTTCACTATCCATCTGCTTGATGGCAAACACCAAGGAATAAGCAGAGTTAATCACTAAAGAGTTCACTAATGGATCGTCAGCAAAGGCCACCAGAGCGGGGTTAAGCGGACGATGACCCAAGGTTGAACGGGCACCTAATATCGTAATTGCGATAACGATTAACGCTAATACTGGACGCCAATACCAGCGTGGAAAGCGCAGGTTTCTCGTCAGTTTACCACTGAGAACCCAACCGCCCCAGAGTGTACCTATGGTTAATAATATTGAGAAAATAAGCTCAAGCTTACGACCCGCCCACAGCATAGAAAGCACTTCTTTCGGGTAGATCAGATATTCCACATACAAACGATTCGGACGAAAACCGTATTCTTCAATAAAGGCGGGGGTCGATGCTTCTAAAAACAGCATTATCCACAGGCCGACGGTTAACCACACCCGTAAAATCGGCTGCCATAGACGGCCAATAAAATGATCACCTGAAAATAATGCAGTCCCTAAGGCGGCAATACCCCATAACCAACACAGGGTAGCGATATCGACGCGTAAACCTTGAATTAATAGATGCGACCAGCCATCCACAGCGGCAACGCGATCCGCTTGCCACAGCCCTAAAGCGATACGGCTCACAGTGGCAATGAAAAGCACTAATAACGAAAAGATAAAGATGGCGCGAAAAGGCCCATGGGCATTGTTTCGCCCGCGAGGTGATAAACCAGATTGCATGTGTTACCCCAAAACGTGTAAAAAGAGCCACTCTGCTTTGGAGTGTCAATTTGAAAAAATCGGTGAATAAGCTGTGCTATGACAACCGATTTTGCTTAACGTTGCATTAAATGCCGACTTTATATTCCCTAAGACGACATTTATGCAACAATTTTGTGAGTAACAGGTTAAAAAGTCGACTCGGACATGACGTATGTCCGAGTATTAACATTACAGCGTCTACTTTTTCAGCTTAGCGAAGGCATCGGCAAAGGCATTGCCCATGGCCGCGTTTGCTGGCGCTTTAGGTGTTTGCTTCTGCGCAGGACGCGCAGCCGGTTTCGCTGACTGCGGTGTTTTACCATGATTAGTTCTGGCAGGATTGTGTGGTCTTTGCTGTGGCTTGCTCTGGTCGATAGCTTCATCCAAACGCATGCTCAAACCGATGCGGCGGCGCTCAACGTCAACTTCCATAACTTTGACTTTCACCACATCTCCCGCTTTCACCACTGTGTGCGGGTCGCTGATGAACTTGTCGGTTAGAGAAGAGATATGCACGAGTCCATCTTGATGTACGCCAATATCGACGAAGGCACCAAAATTAGTCACGTTGGTCACTACGCCTTCGAGTACCATTTCAGGTTTCAGATGTTTAAGTTCTTCAACACCATCTTTAAACTTGGCGGTTTTGAACTCACCGCGGGGATCGCGTCCAGGTTTATCCAGTTCTGCTAAAATATCTGTAACCGTCGGCAAACCAAATTCCGCCGTAATAAACTCTTCTGCCTTGATGCTGCGCAGCAAATCAGAGTTACCCATCAGGCTCGCCAACTCTACTTGCTTAGTTTTAGCGATAGTTTCCACTAGTGAATAAGCCTCTGGATGCACAGACGAGGCATCGAGTGGATTGTCCCCTTCTCGAATACGCAAAAAGCCCGCTGCTTGCTCGTAGGCTTTAGGCCCTAAACGCGGTACTTTCAGCAACTCTTTACGATTCTTAAACTGACCATTGGCATCGCGATAATCGACCACGTTTTTCGCTAACGTCTTATTTAAACCAGCCACTTGTGACAATAACGGCACTGAGGCCATGTTGAGATCTACACCCACGCCGTTTACACAGTCTTCAACCACAGCTTCCAGCGAACCCGATAATTGGCTTTGACTCACGTCGTGTTGGTATTGACCGACACCGATAGACTTAGGCTCAATCTTCACCAATTCGGCTAATGGATCTTGCAAGCGGCGGGCGATAGACACAGCGCCACGAATCGACACATCAAGATCAGGAAACTCCAACGCCGCCAATTCCGATGCAGAATACACAGACGCACCCGCCTCACTGACCATCACTTTGGTCAAATGTGGATGGGTATCTTTCACTTCGGCAATCAGCTCAGCAGCCAGTTTGTCAGTTTCCCGTGATGCAGTGCCGTTACCAATCGCAATCAGCTCAACCTTATGCATTTTGACTAAGTTAGCCAAAGTACGGATCGACTTTTCCCACAGATTTTGCGGTGCGTGTGGGAAAATAGTCGCATGGCACAACAACTTACCTGTGTTATCGACCACAGCGACTTTAACACCGGTACGTAAACCAGGATCGAGTCCCATGGTGGCTTTCGCGCCCGCAGGAGCGGCCATCAATAAATCACCTAGATTACGGGCGAAAACTTTAATCGCTTCGGCTTCAGCGCGTTCGCGCATTTGCGAAATAAACTCAGTTTCCATCTGCAGGGCAATCTTAATACGCCATGTCGACGTCACCACGGTTTTCAACCATTGATCAACGCTGCTATCGCCTAATTTCAGCCCTAAATGATCACAGATAATCACTTCGCAGTAACTACCTTGGCCCGCTTCAGCGGCTGGATCGGCATTCATAGATAAGGTTAAGAAACCTTCATTACGCCCACGCAGCATAGCCAGTGCACGGTGTGATGGGATCTTAGCTAACTGTTCTGTATGCTCAAAATAATCGCGGAACTTCGCGCCGTCTTTCTCTTTGCCAGCAATTAAACGGCTTTCTAACACACTGTTTTGGCTTAAATGCTCACGCACTTTACGCAGTAATTCAGCGTCTTCGGCGTAGCGCTCCATCAGGATATAACGCGCGCCCTCGAGCACAGCTTTAACATCTGCAAAACCCGCTTCGCTATTGATATAGCCTGCCGCGGTGGTCTCGACATCTACGCTACGATCAGCCAGTAAGGCCTCGGCTAATGGCTCAAGCCCAGCCTCGATAGCGATTTGGCCCTTAGTACGACGCTTAGGTTTGAAGGGCAGGTATAAATCTTCGAGGCGTGTCTTACTGTCTGCCTCGTCAATCGCCCATTGTAATTCTGGCGTTAACTTACCCTGAGCTTGGATGCTAGACAGGATCACTTGGCGTCTGTCGTTCAGCTCACGCAGGTAACCTAAACGCGTGTACAAGGTACGCAGTTGTGTATCGTCTAAACCGCCCGTTGCTTCTTTACGGTAGCGGGCAACGAAGGGAACTGTCGCACCATCGTCAAGCAGAGTGATGGTTGCGGCAACTTGTTGCTCACGAACATTCAGTTCTTGAGCGATAATCTGAGCGATGTTATGTGCATTAGTTTGCATAAATAAAGTGTCGTGCCTAACTGTAAAGTAAGTCGTTATTGCGCCAAAGATACCACAGGCGCCCCGTATGTTTCATGCTAAAGCCTAGGTCAAATCAGAGAGTTTGATCTTTCCCGCAATCCCGTGACTACCGCCGCTATTTTAACAGCGGCAACTCTGTGGTTAATTCGCCTCGCTGGCGAGAGTAGTTTCAAAAGGGGTATAACGGATCTGATTGATATACCACTCTTTTGGACCCGAGGGCGTTTGCACTAGCACCTCATCATCCACTTGCTTGCCGATTAAGGCACGCGCCATGGGCGAGTCGATGGTGATATAGCCTAATTTTGTATCGAGCTCATCTTTACCGACGATCCGATAACGCACGCGATCACCGGCTTCATTTTCAAGCTCAAACCAAGCGCCAAAGAATATTTTGCCTTCCTGCTGCGGCGAGTAATCGACGATTTTTAATTCTTCTAACCGCTTAACTAAGTATCTGACTCGGCCATCAATTTGTCTTAACAAACGCTTGTTGTAGGTGTAGTCCGCGTTCTCACTACGGTCGCCCTGCGCCGCCGCTTCTTGGACTTTAAGGGTGATTTGCGGCCGATATTCTTTCCACAAATACTTCAATTCTTTATCTAAAGTTTGCCACCCCTGACGGGTGATCAAATGCGCTTTCATACTCATTACTCAATCGTTGGATTAAACGACCACAATTGATGCGGGATAATATATTAGACTGATGATACTCAGACTGGACGCTAAAGTTAACTCACTAAATCATCTCTGTGCATAATGGCTTTTAAATCACCTCTTTTGCTGATGCCAATTTAGTTACAATTTCAGCTATAGCGTGAATAAACGCGAGCATTCCCATGCAATTTCATTTGCTTAGTATTAACATTGGGCAATCAATGTCAGCATTTATCGCATTCAAGTTACTAAGGTGAGCTAGTCGCCTTGGTTGAATGCGGCTATATTAGGCAGATTCGTTTTCAATTTCAGCCAGTTGGTTAATCTTAACTGTTTCTCATCAGTAGAATAAGCACCAATCTGAGCAATTAAAGGACATCCCATGGGACAAGAAACCTCGAAAATCCTCGTCGTCGATGATGATATGCGCCTGCGAGCGTTACTCGAGCGTTACCTGATGGAGCAAGGTTATCAGGTGCGCAGCGCGGCCAATGCCGAGCAGATGGACCGCCTATTAGAACGCGAAAACTTCCATTTACTCGTGCTCGACTTGATGTTGCCCGGTGAAGATGGCCTGTCTATCTGTCGCAGGCTGCGCCAGCAAGGTAACCCTATTCCTATCGTGATGCTGACGGCCAAGGGCGATGAAGTCGACCGCATTATTGGTTTAGAGTTGGGCGCTGACGATTATCTACCAAAACCTTTCAATCCACGGGAATTACTTGCGCGGATCAAAGCCGTGATGCGTCGCCAAACCCAAGATGTGCCCGGTGCGCCAGCCCAGCAGGAAGCACAGATTAGCTTCGGTGAGTTCTCGCTGGATTTAGCGACCCGTGAGATGTACCACGGCGACGAATCCATCGCACTCACTAGCGGTGAGTTTGCCGTACTTAAAGTGCTCGTCACCCATCCACGCGAGCCCTTGTCTCGGGATAAGTTGATGAACCTCGCCCGTGGCCGCGATTATTCGGCGCTAGAACGCTCGATCGACGTGCAAGTGTCACGTCTGCGCCGCTTAATCGAAAAAGATCCCGCGAATCCTCGCTACATTCAAACGGTTTGGGGTTTAGGTTATGTGTTTGTACCCGATGGTGCCGCGCGTCGATGAGCCGCGCTGCCATCTTAATCTCCTGCGGTTATTGAGCCCACGATGAAACCTAAGTTTTGGTGGCGGTTTGTTCCTCGCAGCGCATTTAGTCAAACCGTGATGCTGATTGGTTGCCTATTACTGATCAATCAGCTGGTGTCTTACGTCACGGTCGCCGTCTATGTACTTAAGCCAAGTTACCAACAAATTAATCAGTTAATCGCTCGCCAAGTCAAATTACTGTTTGTCGACGGCATAGATATTGGCCGCGAACACTTAACCATAGTCGATGCCCTTAATGCCAAAGTCCACGACGATGGCATGAAAATCTACAATCAACAGCAAGCGCATGAAGCGGGTATTGAGCAAGCCACTTACTATGGTTTCTGGTCATCGCAGATGTCGGAATATCTTGGTGGCGATGCTGAAGTCCGCGTCACCCATGGCAGCGTATTACAGATTTGGATCCGTCCACCACAGGCGCCCTCTATTTGGATACAAGTGCCACTTATCGGCCAAAATGTTTCAGATCTTTCGCCACTCACCCTTTATTTAATGGTGATTGGCGCACTTAGTGTCGCTGGGGGATGGTGGTTTGCTCGCCAGCAAAACCGCCCACTTAGGCGACTACAAAAAGCCGCGATTTCAGTCTCCCGCGGTGAATTTCCCGATCCCTTGCCGCTAAAAGGTTCGAGTGAAATTGTCGAAGTTACCAATGCTTTCAACCAGATGGCGAACAGCATGAAGCAACTGGAGCAGGACAGAGCGCTATTGATGGCGGGGATCTCCCACGACTTGCGCACACCGCTCACCCGTATTCGCCTCGCCTCTGAGATGATGGTTGAGGAAGATCAATATCTTAAAGATGGCATAGTCAATGATATCGAAGATATGGACGCCATCATCAGCCAGTTTATTGCGTATATTCGCCAAGATCAGGAAACCAGCCGTGAGCTAGGCCAAATCAATAAACTCATTCAAGATATCGCTCAAGCAGAAGCCAATCGCGCTGGTGAAATTGAAGTGGTGTTAACTGACTGCCCAGAAGCCCAATTCCAAGCGATTGCCATTAAACGGGTACTGAGTAATTTAGTCGAAAATGCCTTTCGCTATGGTTCAGGCTGGATCCGCATTAGCTCACAGTTCGATGGTAAACGTATCGGTTTTAGCGTTGAAGATAACGGCCCTGGGATCGACGAGTCACAAATCACCAAACTATTTCAACCCTTTACCCAAGGTGATATCGCCCGTGGTAGTGTTGGTTCGGGCCTAGGCCTCGCCATTATCAAACGGATTATCGACAGACACCAAGGGCAAATTACCCTCTCCAACCGCGCCGAAGGCGGTTTAAAAGCCCAAGTGTGGCTGCCGCTGGAATAACGCGAGATCACATATTTGCAAATCAAATGACAACGCTGACATCCAAGTGAGCACTTGTCATATTAATGTCACCTTAAATTCATAAACTCAGCACAGTTACTGGCTCTGACCATTATGAAGATTGCAAAATGAAAATTTCAACGCTGTCGCTTTCTGCTTCTGCCCTGTTGTTATTGCTCGCGGGATTGCTAGCAGCCGTAGTGCTGTGGAGCAGTGATCAGCGGCAACAAATTGAGCAGCAAACACTTACATTACAAGCTATTCAGCAGGATTTTCTCGTCGGTGTACGCCGCGATCTCGATGGCTATTTAGCCAGTGGCAACGCTAGCCAACTTGAACAAGCGAAAACCAAACTCAGCGCCATTAAGAACCAGCTCACGCAGCTTAACCTCGCAGCCATGGGCGCTACCGACAATGACTTGCAAGCCAGCCTAAGCAACTTCATTCAAGATTTAGATACCAAGTACCGCGCCGCGGGTAAACTCGCTGGCAACCCTAGGCAACTGCTCGCCCACGCCGAATCTGAAATGCTCGACTATAACCGTCGTCTGGGCAGTTATGCCGATAAAGGCTTAGCCACAAATGCGGCGGTCGCCGAACAATATCTGCAATTGAGCCGCGATTTACCTTCTATCGTCTACCAACTTTCCCAACTGACCGATGGTTATCTGATCGGTAAAAATCAGCAGCTCAAGGGTATTTTAGACAGCACCAGCAAAGAGCTAAATACGTGGCACGACTCCCTCAGCGCACTGCCGTTAATCGGCGTATATGAACAGCAAGAAGCAGATGAATTTGCACTCGGTGCCAGCGAACCGGAACAAATTGAAATCGGCGAGAGTGACCGCAGTGAACTGCTCAGTCTCGCCAATCGATATAACAAAGAAGTCGCCAATACCCACCAATTACTGCAAACAAACCAAGAGATGCAAGATCAACTCATTCAAGCGATTAGCAATGTGGAGCAACAGCTTATTGGCTTAGGTGAGGCTCAGGCAGCGAAGAACCAGCAGCTGAAATATGAGTTACAGCTAATCCTCTACACTATGGTTTCCATCATGGCCTTGTTTGCGATTGGTTATTTAATCCTGCAGCAAAATCGCGTCGTCAAACCGCTAAAACGTCTCAACCAAGCTTTTATGAAATTAAGCGAATCGAACAGCCGCGAGCGTTTAGATATTAATCGTCGCTGCGAGACGGGCCAAATCGCAGGTCATTTCAACCAGTTACTGCACAGGTTTGAGCAGGAAGACGAGGCACAGCGCCAGCAAATCACTAAAGTTTCTCAATCATTAAGCCAACTAGTGGCGCGCATTACTCAGCTGTCGCAGCACACAGAGCATACCCAGACGATTGTGGCCGATACGCAAACACAGACCGAACATATCCGCAGCCTCGCCAATGAGGTGAGCCACACTTCGGCACTCGTGGAAGACAGCGCCGCCGAAACCATGCGCCAAATGCAGTCGAGTCAAGCACAAGCCGAGGCGGTATTGAGCGCAACCGAGCAAACACAAACCGCGGTCGGTCTGTGCCATTCGTCCCTTGAAAGCCTAAATAACTCAGTGACGGATGTATCGAAAATCATTGATGTGATTGGCAATATTGCCGAGCAAACTAACTTACTCGCCCTTAATGCTGCCATCGAAGCTGCGCGGGCTGGCGAGCAAGGTCGCGGCTTTGCCGTGGTGGCCGATGAAGTGCGTAATTTAAGCCAACGCACCCAAGTGTCTTTGAATGAGATCGTGAAAATTCTGCAACAACTTACCCAATCAAATCATGCTCTCAGTGAGAGTGTCGATGGCATAGCACAGGCCACCAGCAGCCAGAAACTGCGTGCTCAAAGCCTGTGGCAAGTGGCGCAAACAGTGCAAAACCAAGCAAGTGAAATGGCTAATACCGCCAAACAAGGCTCGCTAAATGCCAAAAAGCAAGTCGATTATCTCGATGAATTTGTTCGCACTATGGATAGTTTAAAAGAACAAGCGCAAACCAGTTCACAGCAGAGTGAGGTCATCGCCCAAGAAGTACAGCAGAGTGTAGAAGATATTGAAACCAGCTTGGGGATTGGGCAAAGCCAAATAAACCGTGCGGCCTAAAACCGCACGTTTATTCACTTAATTTCTCTATTTGTGTTTAATCGTCGATTCGACAATTGTGGATATTAGAGCCATCGAACTGACATTCGACATCAACCCATTTGCCTTCAAATGGCGTTAATGAAGCATCAGTCGCTTGATAGCCCCACAAGGTCTTTTGCATCACTAAACCCGACAAATCAAGCTCATTGCTTCGCACTTCAAGATCAACTTCTTTCACTAACCACTGGTTGTCTGCGAGTTCAACACCTTCTATTTGAATCCATTTTTGGTCAAGTGTCGCTAAGGTTAAACCGTCATCGAATTGAGTTCTGGCATCAATATCAAATGTAAATCCATTAATTTGTAGCTGATTATTGGTAGTCAGTGTCGCCAGACCTTCTAGCTCGAACTTTTTACCTAAGGTTGGAGGTATTCCACCATTATCATGTGATGTTTCAAATTCAACTTCTCTGGCCCATAAACCCTGCGGCATAGATTGAATATCTACATCGACTAACTTGCCTTCAACCAAGTTAGCTTGCTTGCCATCTTCAAATTGAGTATTTGTAGTGACATAGAGTCGAGTACGGGCATTAAGCTCAAACTGCGTTTTATCTTGGTTGACCCAAGTAATAGTCCCTTCTAGCTCCATATCGTTAAAAGACGCCGTATCTTCCACCTCGACTTCAGAGGCCAAAAATGAAGCACCACTTTGCTGGCCTTCCACTTCGACCCATGCGCCTTCCTGTAAGCTGCCTTCTAAACGTGCGTTGGCATAATCAATCACTGCCGAACCGATATTGAATTGTTGCGTGGCCTTGTTTAATCCAGAGACACGTCCCTCAATTTCAGCAAACGCAAAATTGGGGATAAGGTTTATAGAATTAACCTGCCATTCTCCCATTACCGTTGGATAACCATTTACCGCAACCCAATCGCCTACTTTATACTGAGTCGCGTCCGCTGGTTTAACGATTAAATTAATCCCATTAACGGCAATAGTATTTTGATTAACGGAACTGATTTCACCCACAAGGCTTGGATCTAATATGACATTTTTAGCCTGTTGGCCTTCATTATCAATTTTAACCCTCATCCCCATTTGAATGGCATTAACCTCTAACGGCTGTTGTCCATAGTGAATCTTAGCATTAGCGATATTTACGCTATATCCGTTGACAGTAATCGAATTATTGTCAGAAGCAATATTTGTTACTGTACCGTTGATTTTTGCGGGTAACGTAGGTTGTGGAACGATAGGATCGGGTTTAGAGGTATCTGTTGATGAATCATTACCACCGCAACCTGCCAGCAAAATGGCCGTAATACAGACTAAGAGTTTATTCATTTTCTTCCCTATTATGTCTTGTTAAATCAGTGCTGGGCATCTTAGTATGAAGATCGTCAAGCAAATGTGAAGAAATGAATTAACCTATGAAAGTATTAATTGTTGATGATAATCATGATGTTATTGAAACAATCATGGATTATTTAACCCTAGAGGGGATTATTGCCGACTGTGCATATCACGGGGAAAGTGCAATCAATTTAATTCAACAAAACCATTACGATGTCATCATAATGGATATTATGATGCCAAAATTAGACGGTATTAATACGGTCAAAAAACTGCGTGAAGAAATTTATTGTAATACACCGATTATATTTTTAACCGCCAAAGATAGTCTGCAGGATAAAATTGATTCTTTTACATCAGGTGGGGATGATTTTTTAAATAAACCTTTCGCGATGGAAGAATTATGCTTACGACTACATTCACTGCATAATCGTGGCCCACGTTTAGATGTGGGTATTTTGCGCTTCAGTGATATCAGTTTAAATTTGCAAACCCATCAAGTTACCCGTGCTGATAAAGAAATTAAGCTCAGTAAAATTCAGCGCACCATTCTTTCACTGTTACTAAAACATGCGCCCGCTATCGTGAGTAAAGAGCAATTGGTAGATACAGTATGGGGAGATGATGCTCCTTCGAGTGACTCACTTCGCAGCCACATATACAGCTTACGCAGTGCACTCGATAAAGGTTTTTCAGACTCAAAATTAGAGACTATCCATGGCCAAGGTTACCGACTTATCCCCTGAGTATTTTCCGAGTTTATATAAAAAAATCCGCCTCACTTTTTTAGTATTAACTAGCTTGATGTTTGCCATTTTTTGGAGCCTCATTTATATCGCCGAAGAACAAATTGAGAAGATTAGCCTCGAGCAAACGCTGGCCACAGAGACTCGCGAATATCTAAAGAATTATCAAAGGTTTGGTGATAAAGCACAGCTCCCCGATATCAATGAATTGAAAACATATTGGAGCAAAGAGTTTGTACCAGCTTGGCTGCAACCTTATCAAAATACCGGATTTTACGAACATCAACTGGGTGACGAAGATAAACACTTTTTAATATCCGCTCATCCTTCTGGGCAAGGGCTGTTGTATGTGGTTTATAAGGATGACGCGGACGATTTCCTTGATAGCTATGAAGATAGAATGCACATTTTGATCTCTATTATGGGGATCGGTTTGCTCCTGTTTATCATGGCGTATGGATTGTATTTTGTACGTCTGCTATCCAGTCCACTTGCTGAGATTGAAAATAAAATCAATCAACTATCACCAAAAAGACCGACATCAACACCGAGTACTTCATACCGTGAAACCCGCCAGATTGAGCAAACCCTATTAAGCAACAAAGCTAAAATTGCCGCCTACTTCACTCGGGAACAAGAATTTAGCCGTTTTGCCTCCCATGAACTACGCACGCCCATTATGGTGATCCAAGGTTCGGTAGAATTGCTCAAAAAAATCCCCAATGCGACAACCGAGGCTCAACAATTAATGGTCAAAAAAGCCATTACACGTATTGATTACGCAGGGCATCAAATGAAAACGCTCACCGAGGCCTTTTTACTTCTCGGAAAAGAAGACATTGAATCCCAGCACTACAGCCAAATTGATTTAGCACCACGCCTTGAACACATTTTAGCTGAAATGGCGCAGCATTTTGCCAAGCAAGAAATCACCTACAGCTTAACGCTTAAAGATTGCTTGAGCATCAAGGCGCCACTGAGCTTTATTGACATAGTGATAGGTAATTTAATTAAAAATGCTTTCAATTACAGTGCCGGAAACATTGAAATTACGATGCAAAGCAACCAATTATGGATACTGAATCCACTAAGCACTCAAAGTACTGATACATCAGGCTATGGCTGCGGATTAATTATTATTGAACGTATTTGCGAGCGAATGGGCTGGGCATTTTCAACCCAAAACGATGGTGCTAGCTATCAGGCTTATGTTCAGTTTATAGATAATGCCCATTAACTGAAGTTAGCTTGGATAAATGACCTCGTTTTAGCAAATTCTGAGTTGCAAACCCAATCTTCACAACCGCTTCACGCTTGTCTTGGCACTATGCTCGCAACACTGTAATAGCCATTGAGGCTGAGTTACATAAAACCATAGAAAGGACAAACAGATGAATAAAATGACTCTTACCGTTTTCGCAATGGCACTTTCATTCACGACTATGACCAGCCAAGCAGGCTTTCAACCTACAACGGGTGAACCTCAAATACAGGGTGGCTTCCAAGGGCCGAGCGCAAGACAAGTGATTCATGATGTGGTAAGCGCGCTCAATGCCAGTGATGACGCCCAAATTGAGTTAACGGGCCATATCATTTCTTCCATTGGACACGATGATTATATTTTCCGTGACGCTACGGGTGATATTAAGGTCGAAATTGATGATGATTTATGGCGCGGCAACACAGTAACACCTGAAACTCAGGTCATTATTCGTGGTGAAGTGGATAAAGATTGGTCTGAAGTGACCATAGATGCAGACAACATTCAAATCGTACAATAAATTGATTTAGTTAAAGCCAGCCAATGAATGGCTGGCTTTGGTCACATCCAAACTTCATGTCTTAAATACGCTTAGATAGCAGCCAAAACAACTTCAGCTTTACTGGCTTCAAAAACCTTTGGCTCTTCTACATTCAGTAGAGTCACTACACCATTATCGATGATCATGGCGTAACGTTGTGAACGCACGCCACCAAAACCGGCAGTATCCATCTCTAAACCTAAGGCTTTAGTAAAGCTGGCATCGCCATCGGCTAACATCATTAATTCAGAGGCATTTTGGGCTTCGCCCCACGCTTTCATAACAAAGGCATCGTTCACAGCAACACAGGCAATCAAATCCACGCCTTTCGCTTTAAATTGATCGGCTAATACCACATAGCCAGGTAAATGCGCTTCAGAACACGTTGGAGTAAAAGCACCTGGCACTGCAAACAATACGACTTTTTTACCCGCGAACAATTCGGTAACTTGGTGATTCACCATGCCATCTTTAGTCAGTTGACCTAATGTGGCCGCGGGTAATGTTTGACCTTGAGCAATCATGTCTTTCTCCATTTAGTTAAAATAACTCATCCATACTAGCCCTATTTACCGCAGATAAACACCGAGAGAAATAAGGGCGATTAGACTCGAGTTCGATTCAACCGCAGCCCCGCACACAAACTAAGACATAACAAACCTAATACTGAGAAGGCGCCGCCACTTTCCTCAACAACGATAATGTCGGGCTCTCTGTCTCGATCGCTACTCTCCAATGGCAGCGCATACAAACTATCGATTTCATCGGCGCTAATGGTCGCAACAATATCGCTGTAACCCACTTCATACACATCAATCAACACATCATAGTGATCCGTCGCATAACCTGTGTAGAGCGTGGTCAACACTTCGTAATCGTCCTGTGTCGAATCGCCGTAAATGGTAAATACGTCTGTGGTGTAGTAATGCACCCAAGGGCCACCATCACGACTGAGATAAAGCTCGGCAAATAAATCAGCTCTTTCATTAAGATATGCACCATTGACATCAACATCGAAGGTCACGCTAAACGTTTGATAAAACCCATCGTAGTCAAAGTCTTCAAACAAACGACTGCTGGCATCAAAAATCGAAAAGCTGTGATACACAGGTGCGCGGTAGGGATCTTCACTGGTCGCACTCGAACTCGGAATCCCTTGACTCGCATGTTTCGCAGTTACTTGCTCACGCGTCATCGGCGAGGCGCCCATAAGTTGCACTCGGTTTGCCGTCGGCGCTTTGGATGATAAGGCTGGCGCCAAGGATTTCACGGCCGCAGCGGCGACTTCAGTGACATTTTTTGCGGGCGCGGCTTGTTGTAACAAGGCTAAGGCTTGTTGTTCCTGCTCGGCAGCTTGCTCGCTATTTTCTGCTTTTTTGGCAATACCAACGCTGGCTGCAGTAAATGGCGTTAAGCTTTGCGATGACTCCAGTTCGCGGGGCTGAGCGCTAGCGGCAGGGGACGCTAAAAACAGAGCTGCAATAGCCGTTGCCATAAACAGCTTAACATTAACTGTGGCTGCCATATCTTGCTTATTGAGTGTGTTCATCTTGAATATCCTATGGATAACCCGTTCAAATTGGAGCTATTAAAGTGCAATGAAGGTGAACATAAGCTGAACATCAACGCTCACTGTTCTCAGCCAGAAGATACGTTCAGCCCGAGTTCATCTGGAATGGGTACACTCACAAAACTTAAACGATACAAGCGCGAGCATAGAGATAGACTCGCCAACAGAACTTCAGTTCTGTCACGAATAACAAAATAACTGCCAGAGTTAATTTTGAAGGAATTGTGCCAACCAATTGGCTGATCTCTATGTGTTTGTTAAGGTGATGAGGTATTCTTAGTCGACTCGATAAGTTATCCATCTCACTCATTAACTTAAGATCGCTGAACATTGCGGGTACCCGATATGAAACTTGGTTTGACCTTGGCCCTAATCACTTGCTTATCAGCCTCCTTTGGTTGCATAGCAGGTAATGATAGACATGATGATCGCAATCAGCCTCGTAACCAAGGTGCGAAGAATGAGCAGCGCCGTCTAGCGGTCAATAGCCCTGATCAAGCGGTGGCAATGGCGCAACGACAATTTCAAGGCAAAGTATTGAGCGTACAATCCAGCGGATCGGGATATCGTATTAAAATCCTCAATAATGATGGCCAAGTATTTTCTGTTTCAGTAGATGCCGCAACGGGCCGAGTCTCGAGGAACTAACGATGCGATTGTTACTAGTTGAAGATGATATAGAACTACAGACTAACTTAAAGCAACATCTCCTCGATGCCCATTACAGTATCGATGTGGCGAGTGATGGTGAAGAAGGCTTATTTCAAGCGCTCGAATACAACTATGATGCAGCAATTATCGATGTAGGTTTACCTAAACTCGATGGTATCGCCTTGATCCGTAGCGTGCGTGAACAAAAACGCGACTTTCCTATCCTGATTTTAACCGCAAGAGACAGTTGGCAAGATAAGGTTGAAGGACTCGATGCTGGTGCCGACGACTATCTGACGAAACCTTTCCATCCCCAAGAACTCATCGCACGACTAAAAGCCCTGATCCGTCGCTCTGCTGGTAAGGCCAGCCCCCTGATCTACAACGGCCCCTTTAGCCTTAACACCAGCAGTCTAGAAGTACGTAAAGGCGAAGAACTGGTTAATCTCAGTGGTTCTGAATACAAGCTATTCGAATTTTTTATGTTGCATCAAGGCGAAGTCAAATCAAAAACTGTACTCACAGAGCATATCTACGATCAGGATTTTGATTTAGATTCTAACGTCATCGAAGTCTTTATCCGCCGGTTACGCAAAAAACTCGACCCAGATAATCAATACAACTTAATTGAAACTCTGCGCGGCCAAGGTTATCGCCTAAAAGCGTTAACGTCCGGGCAAGCAGCCGATGAGTAAACGCGCCATGGCGTGGCAAGTGTTGAACTCCCTAAAAGCACGCTTAGTTGCCAGCGCGCTATTATTTATCTTAGTGTTATTACCTTTGATCGGCGTTGCCTTAAACGATGCCTTTACTGAACAAGTTAAAAGCGCAACCAAGAATGAACTCAGTGCCTATGTCTATTCGATTCTCGCGGTGACTGAAGTCGAAAACAAACAAATCTCCATCCCAGAGTTAGTGTTAGAGAATCGTTTTAACCTCATTCAATCAGGACTGTATGCCATTGCAACCACTGAAGACGCCAGCGGCAAACAAGATATAGTGTGGCACTCGCAATCTTTTATGGGGATTACGCCACCGCCACATTTTACCATCCCAGCCACAGGTCAAAGCGCATTTGAGCAAATCGAGCTCGCCGATCAACTCCATTTGATTTATAGCTTTAGTGTCAGTTTTGCCAGCCAAAATCAAAACGTGCCAGTGACAATCCACATCATTAAAGACGAGCGAGAATTTCAGCAGCAAATTGATCAGTTTAATCAACAGCTTTGGACTTGGCTGCTGATCTTAATGTTAGTCATGTTAGTGTTTCAATTGAGTTGGTTACTGTGGACGTTGCGACCTTTAGCACGCTTTACCCAAGAGTTACATTCCGTCGAGCAAGGTAAGTCGATGCAGCTAAGTAGCCAGTACCCCACTGAATTACAAGCGGTTGCTCGGCAGCTTAATATTTTGCTCAATACCGAACAAACCCAACGAAAACGCTATCGTAATGCCTTGGCCGACCTAGCCCATAGCCTCAAAACACCACTGGCGGTGATCAAGAGTCAGGCCGACTTAAGCGAATCCTCCAGTGAGCAAGTATCAGTGATCAGCCGGATCATTGGCCACCAGCTAAAACGTGCCCAAACCGCAGCGGCGGCCTCGTGGCATTTAGGTATTCGTGTCGATGAAGTCGCCGCTAAGTTATTACGCACGTTAGCTAAAATTTATCGAGAGCCACAAATCAATCTCAGCGGTGAGATGGTAGAACACGCAGTATTCAAGGGGGATGAAGCAGATCTGACTGAAATTCTAGGCAATTTACTCGACAACGCCTGTAAAGCCGCGAAGTCTACGGTGACATTAACGGTCACAGGCGATGCCTATCAACTGCTAATCTGTATCGAAGATGATGGCCCAGGGATCAGTGAAGCCCTGCAAAATCAAATCTTTGAACGTGGTATTCGCGCAGACTCCTACCTTCAAGGTAATGGTATTGGGCTTGCTATCGTGCGCGATTTAGTCGACAGCTATAACGGCAGAATTTCTGTCTCTCGTTCAGAAACCTTAGGTGGTGCCAAATTTAGCATCAGCTTTGCACACTCAGTTTAAGTCTTTATTTTCAATGTGATAGGTTTATTACTTCTCTTAAAATTTGGCTATAAATAAATATTTAACCGCAAAACACTTTCAGCTTATGTTCATATTCACACGCCTAATATGCCCATAACATCCTCGAACAGGATTATTGGAGCAAACCATGAACAGACTACATCGATGGAATTGGCTAGTGTTAACGGCGGCATTAGTGGCCTTGCCTTTCACTACCACAGCACAGGCTGCGGGCATATCTGCGAGCCAAGGATCGAGCACCGCGGCAAGCCAAGCCGAACTCGAACAAATGCTGGCGCCTATTGCCCTGTATCCCGATAGCTTATTGACCCACATACTTATTGCCTCAACTTATCCACTCGAAATAGTGCAGGCACAGCGTTGGTTAACCCAGCGCCCCAAATCATCGATCGACCAAATTATGTCGCAAGCCGAAGATCAGGACTGGGACCCGAGCGTCAAAGCCTTGCTGGCCTTCCCGACGCTGCTGCAAAAAATGAGTGAAGATCTCGAATGGACTCAAAGACTCGGTGAAGCCTTCTTAGAAGATGAAGGCCAAGTGATGAACAGCATTCAGTCCCTAAGACAACAGGCTGATAAAGCGAATAGCTTAGCGGACATGGATAACATGGCAATTACCCGCGCCAACAATCAGATCATCATAGAACCCGCTAAGCGAGAAATCGTCTACGTCCCCTATTACGATCCACGCGTGGTTTACGGCACATGGCGTTGGGGAGTGGCTTATCCACCCGTATATTGGGAATTTGGCGGCTATGCTGGCTATCCCTATCGTCCGAGTCATAACCATTTCTACTGGTCACCGGGCATCCATATTTCCTTTAACTACTTCTTCAGTTCGTTCCACTGGCACAACCATAAAGTGGTGGTGATCGACTATCGCCATTCACACCGATATCGCCCACGGGAAAGATACAGTGTTAGCCATGGCGCACAACCTTGGAAACATAAACCCGAACATAGACGCGGTGTGAGTTATCACAATCCAGTGGTGAAACAACGCTATTACCATGATGATAAATATCGCGGCAGAGATTCACACTCAAGCGGCAGTAAACAGCACTTCAATAGCCAATATTCGAAGTCTAAAGAACGCCAAGATACCCATAGTAATCTGGGTAATATGAGTAATCAGGGCAATAAAAGTCGTGATAATAAAGACTATCACAACGTCAGCCGTGAACGTGATAACCGCGCGCCGAGTTATCAGAAAACGCAAGCCGAGTTAAAGGAGCGTCGCGCAGCGACTATGGTACAAACACCAACCCACAAGGAGCGTAATGACATGCAATCAAGACCCGTGCAGTCAAAGCCAATGCCATCAAAGGAGCCTCAGCAAAGGCAATATCAAACTCGGGAGTCACAGCCGCGTAATGTCGATCAACAAAGGGCACAGTCACAAAGGCAAGAAAAACCAAGAACTATGACCCCAAGAGTTGAAACGCCACGACCTGAAACAAGACGTACAGAGCCACAACGGATTGAACAACCAAGACAAGCGGCGCCTAGACAACGCGAAGAAGTGAAAGTGAGACAAAGTGAACCACGCCAAAATGCGCAAACCGCTCGCTCGGTAGAACATAACCAAGGTCGATCAACTCAAAGCCAAGAACGCCGTCATAGGGAATAACAAGATATAAACTGAAAACGAGTGCCCAGAAGACTCACCCTCTTACTGGGCATTTTTATGGATTATTTATCTGTAACATCACCTCACAAAGGCAACGTCCTCCAGAGTTAAGATCCTAAATACATCTCATATTCTAAAATGAACTATAAATAACAATTTTAATAACCAAATTTGCAGATATAGTCAGAGTGCGAGTCAAACTGGCTTCATCCGGTCGTCATTTGGCTCTCTTATCAACTCACATCTTGGAGGATGAAATATGGCAACCTTATTAATTGTGCCAGGGTTTGGTGGTAGCGGCCCTTTACATTGGCAAAGTTGGATTGCACAAAAATATGAATCAGCTATATGGGTCAATGACTTACCACTATTGGAGCCTAAGATTCATATCTGGGCCAATGCCATTTGCCGCGCAATCGATCAAATCGAAGGTGAAATCCTCATCCTCGCCCACAGTTTTGGCTGTTTAGCGACAAGCCTTGCCATCGCTCATCATCCACAGCGGGTAGCAGCAGCTATTTTAGTCGCGCCAGCATCACCAGCACGATTTTCTGAGAATGGACACATTCTGCATGAACACGATGGCACTCAAACGATCAAACACTTGTTGCCAAAATATCCCTTAGGTGTCGCAGGGCTTGTCATTGCCAGTGAAAACGATCCTTGGATGCCCTTTAATCAAGCTGCAAAACTGGCAAAGAAATTTGGATTCCCAACAATCAACTTAGGGTTAAGTGGCCACATTAATGTCGATTCCGGACATGGACAGTGGCCCCTCATTGATGTGCTTATTGGTAATCTTATCTATCAAATAGAAAGTGCAACTCAGATCTAGCCTAACGATCTCGCAAACTCAAAGACACAAAAGACACACTTATTACATAAAAGAATATCAAATCGCAAAATGTAACTTTTTAGTTATCAATATTTGATTATAATTCCAATTACGTTGTCAAAAACCACTTACATGAGGACTGATATGGCAACCAAAGAAGATCTACAAACCGTGATCCCCGTGCTCGTCAATAGTTTAGAAAAACTACTGGGTAGAATCGAGTTTGGGACAGTGGAATTAACCTTTCACCATGGGAAATTAGTGCAATTAGAAAAAAAAGAAAAAATTCGTTTAGACCAAGTTACGCCGTCAAAATAAAAACGAAATTTACCACCCAATCAACACAGTTAGACCACATCGCTGACCGGTCAACCGGAAGCCTTATTAAATAATATGAGGATTTCGGTATGAATATTTTATCTCACCTACAAAAAGCAACACTCACCTTAGTTTTGGCCTCGGCTAGTTTTCTCGCACTCGCTGAAGATACGCTATTAAATGTTTCCTATGATCCAACCCGTGAATTCTATCGGGAATATAACCAACTCTTCGGCCAATATTGGCAAAAACAAGGCCATAAAGCCCCAACCATACGTCAATCTCACGGTGGCTCAGGCTCGCAAGCTCGCTCCGTTATTGATGGATTAGAAGCAGATGTTGTCACACTAGCACTGGCCTATGACGTTGATGCATTAAGACAAAAAGCGGATTTAATTCCTGAAAATTGGCAAAGTCGCCTGCCACACAATAGCTCGCCCTATACCTCGACCATAGTGCTATTGGTTCGCAAGGGAAATCCCAAAAATATCCATGACTGGAATGACTTAGTTCGTGAAGGTGTAGAAGTCATTACCCCAAATCCTAAGACTTCAGGCGGGGCACGCTGGAACTATCTCGCTGCTTGGGGTTATGCACTGAAGCAATACGGCTCAGAAGAAAAAGCGTTAGAGTTTGTCACTCAGATTTATAAAAACGTACCTGTGCTGGACTCAGGCGCCCGTGGCGCAACCAATACCTTTGTACAGCGTAACATTGGCGATGTGTTCATCGCTTGGGAAAATGAAGCCATATTATCTGTTGAGCAGTTAGGAAAAGGTGAATTTGAAATTATTGTTCCAAGTGTCAGTATTCTTGCTGAGCCACCAGTGACAGTGGTAGATAAAAATGTCGATCGCAAAGGGACACTTAAGTTAGCAGAAGCTTACCTAGCACATCTCTATACTGATGAAGCACAACACCTAGCTGCAAAACACTTTTATCGCCCGACAAACCCAGACATTGCGTTGCAATACAAAGACAAGTTTCCACAACTGACGCTCTTTACCATTGATGAGGTTTTTGGTGGCTGGAACAAAGCACAAAAAACTCATTTTAATGATGGTGGTCAATTCGATTCTATTTTAACCAAGATTAGCAAGTAATCTTTTACGCGGTTTCATTAATACGAAACCGCCCATTGGTTTCACTTATCTCGCGACGGAATAATGATATGAGCAAGGTTGTCATAAAATCTGTGCTACCTGGATTTGGTATTACCTTAGGCTTCTCAGTTTTATATTTAAGTTTGCTATTTCTTATTCCTGTAGCCGGATTAGTTCTGTTTACGCTGCAAATGAGTTGGGCTGACTTTTGGGTCGCAATTAGTCATCCTCAGGTTGTAGCCTCATACAAGCTGTCATTTACGGCGTCTTTTATTGGCGCCAGCATTAATGCCATTTTTGGGACTCTCGTCGCTTGGGTGTTAGTACGTTATCAATTTTTTGGTAAAAAAGTCGTCGATGCTTTAGTCGATCTGCCTTTTGCCTTACCGACGGCTGTCGCAGGTATCGCGCTCGTAACGCTTTATTCGACTACCGGGTGGGTAGGTCAATATTTACACTTATGGGGTATTAAAGTCGCCTACAGTCAAATTGGTGTTGTGATCGCCTTAACTTACATTGGATTGCCCTTTGTCGTACGAACAGTACAACCGGTTTTGGCTGATTTTTCAAAGGAACTTGAAGAAGCATCTGCATCCCTCGGTGCTAATCGATTAACCACCATAAGAAGAGTGATCCTACCTGCGGTATTACCTGCATTATTAACGGGTTACGCCTTAGCCTTTGCACGTGCAGTAGGCGAATATGGTTCCGTCATTTTTATCTCGGGCAATTTGCCCTATCGCACCGAAATTACTCCGCTACTGATAGTGTCCAAAGCTGAGCAATATGACTATAACGGCGCTGCGGCTATCGGAGTGGTCATGCTCGCAGCAGCTTTCCTCTTATTGTTATTAATTAATAGCCTACAGTGGTGGGCGAGTAAAAGAGGTTAAGTCTATGGGCCAAATATCGACTGTAAATTATCAAGCTACCACTGAGGCACCTTGGATAAAGTGGAGTTTAATCGGGATCGCATTAAGCTTTCTCGCACTGTTTCTGGTTTTGCCATTAGCGGTTGTGCTCTACGGCGCCTTTGAAGCGGGTCTCAAGATCTGGTGGCAAGCCGTGACCGATCCCGATGCGCTCGCTTCCATTCGCCTCACCTTATTAGTGTTAATTATTGTTGTACCCACCAATGCTATTTTTGGTGTCGCCATCGCTTGGGCTATTGCTAAATTTGAGTTTAGAGGCAAAACCATACTGATCTCGATAATCGATATGCCCTTCGCCATTTCACCCGTCGTGGTCGGGCTGATTTTTGTGATCCTCTTTGGTGCCCAAGGCTGGTTTGGGCCTTGGCTTGCTGCCCATGATTTAAAAGTGATTTTTGCCGTTCCGGGCATAGTCATTGTCATCATGTTTGGCACTTTACCCTTTATTGCCCGTGAACTCATCCCACTGATGCAGCAACAGGGCAAAGATGAAGAAGAGGCCTCACTCACCTTAGGCGCCAGTGGTTTAAAGACCTTTTGGTACGTCACTTTACCGAATATTAAGTGGGGCTTACTCTACGGCGTGATCCTGTGTAATGCCCGCGCTATGGGCGAGTTTGGTGCGGTAGCAGTGGTCTCTGGGCGCATTCGCGGTGAGACCAATACTATGCCGCTACACATAGAAGTGCTTTATAACGAATACATGTTTACGGCCGCGTTTGCCGTGTCATCCCTACTCACAGGTTTAGCACTGGTCACTATCGTGCTGAAAAGCCTCGTGGAGTGGAAAGATGAGCGCAAACATCAAATTAACTAAACGCAACGTCCTTAGGAACAGAGCATTATGAGCATACACATTCAACAAGTTAATAAGCGTTTTAGTGATTTTGTTGCCGTGGACTCGGTCAATTTAGAGATCAAAACCGGAGAGCTGACGGCCCTTTTAGGCCCATCCGGCTCAGGCAAAACAACTTTACTCAGGATTATTGCCGGACTCGAACAGGCCGACAGTGGCATAGTTAGATTTAATGGCGAAGACATCACCACACAGCATGTGAGTGAACGCGGTGTCGGTTTTGTATTCCAACATTACGCCCTATTTAAACATATGACTGTATTCGAAAATGTCGCCTATGGACTCACAGTCAGACCACGAAAGACACGTCCGACTAAGGCAGACATTGCCGATAAGGTGCATTCATTACTCAAACTCGTCCAATTAGATTGGACTGCTAATCGCTATCCATCACAACTTTCAGGCGGTCAAAGGCAACGCATCGCACTCGCCCGCGCGCTTGCGGTCGAACCTAAGGTTCTACTGTTAGACGAACCCTTTGGCGCGCTCGATGCAAAAGTCCGCGCAGAATTACGCCGCTGGTTAAGACGCTTACACGATGAGATTAATGTCACTACCGTATTTGTGACCCATGATCAGGAAGAAGCACTCGAAGTCGCAGATAAAATTGTAGTGATGAATCAAGGTCGTATCGAGCAGCAAGGTACGCCAGAAGAAGTCTATGATAATCCAAGCAATCCTTTTGTGTACGAGTTTCTTGGCAATGTGAACCTATTTCATGCCCGGGTAAAACAAGGGCATAGCACTATAGGCAATATCCACATTCCCTCACCTGAGCACACGATTAACGAAGAGCAACAAGGCTTGGCCTATGTTCGTCCACACGAAATCGAGGTACTGACACAACCAACTGAAAATGCCCTTAAAGTCAGTTTAGACTTAGTGACCATAGTTGGCCCTGCAGTAAGATTAGAAGTCCTAACTGAGCTAAATAACCAACTGATCCATGTTGAATTATCTAAAGTGCAATTTAAACAGCTTGGCATAAACAAAGGTGATAGCGCTTGGATCCAACCGCGCTATACCAAAGTCTTTTTAGGGGAAGGCATTTAACCACTCACCGCCCTAATCAATAGATCAGAACTTCAAGGTCAAGGACTGACCTTCTCCCATTCCCTGCCACTCAACACTCAAATCCATAATCTCATTGAGAATATGATCAAAATCTGTTTGGTTAACAGTAGGAACGGCCAAGTCTCGACTGCTACAGGCTTGCTCTAACAGATAAATAAAGCCGTCATAGGTTGGCGTTTCACCCGCCCACAGTAGCGACTGCAGGGTCTCAACTATGGATTCAGCTTGCCACACCTCCGTTTTATCAGCGATGGCGCGGGAGGTTTCATTATGCTCTAAGGTAAAGCTGATATCGGCGCCAGCTCTGATCTGCGAGAAGAAAGCACCTTGAATATGCAGGCGTTTTTCAACCACATAGTGGATCATATCGTGAGGTGCTATACCTTGTTCTGGCATTTGGGTTTGGGTCGCACTACCGTCCATGCGCACACAGCGCAACTGGCCATAACGCTGAGTACCTTTAGTGAAGATGACTTGCATAAAACCATCCTTAGTATTTTGATTAACGCATGCATAATGCGAACTCAAGTATAGTCCAACTCTGCGCCAGCATTAGAAAAACAACAACACTATGCCGTTATAAATTACGCTGGATAAAGCGGAAACACTCTTCTGCCGCTAAGGGTTTACTAAAGTAAAACCCTTGCACTAAGTCGCACCCCATGCTCGACAATAATACCAATTGCGCCTCGTTTTCAACCCCTTCAGCGACCACAGTTAACCCCAATTCATGGGACATAGAAATAGTTGCAGCGCTAATGGCTGCATCGTTCGAGTCGGTCTCAATATCCTTCACAAAGGATCGGTCGAGCTTTAACCTGTCTAAGGGCAAGAGTTTCAAATAGGATAAAGAGGAATATCCAGTACCAAAATCATCGATGGCGAGCTCGATACCATGTTGGCGCAATTCCGCTAATAAGCGCGCATTCTGCTCAGGATATTGCATCGCCACACTCTCGGTAATCTCCAGCTCCAGTGCGCCTTTGCCCAACTTGTGCTTCACCAACACATTGGTAATATCGGCGACTATCGTATCCTTACGGAGTTGATGTGCCGACAGATTCACCGCCATTCGCAATTCAGTGGCACCCGCAGCGCGCCAGACAGCAAGTTGCGCCATCGCCGTTTCTAACACCCATTGGCCAATTGGGATGATCATGTCAATCTCTTCGGCAATGGGAATAAAACGGTCAGGCGCTATCATGCCAAATTCGGGATGCTGCCAGCGCACAAGCGCTTCGACACTGACCACTTGCCCGCTTCTAATATCAATTTGTGGCTGATAATGCAGCCGCAATTCGTCGTTTGCTAACACTTGCCTCAGGCCAGTTTCAATATGCTGGCGCTCAGTGATCAAGGTGTTCATTGCCGCAGTAAAGAATTGATAGTTATTGCGTCCAGCCGCTTTTGCGCGGTACATGGCCATATCGGCATTTTTCATCAAGGCTTCAACACTGTCACCATCATTGGGGAATAAACTGATCCCTATACTTGGCGATGAATGTAATGCTTGATTATTAATCACATAGGTTTGACTCAAACCACTGCGCAGCGCCTCGGCTAAACTGGCCACTTCATCATGGTTTGTATCGGACAAGGCAACCACAAACTCATCGCCTCCCAAACGCGCCACAGTATCATTATCACCAACGATGTATTTCAAACGTCGGGCCACCTCTAGCAGCAGTTGATCGCCCACATGATGGCCCAAGGTATCGTTGATATTTTTAAAGTGATCCATGTCGATGAACATTACCGCTATTTGGCTGTGGGATACCAGAGCATCCTTAAACACCACTTCGAGGCGCGACTGCAAGCTCAGTCGATTAGGCAATAAGGTCAAAGAGTCATGATGGGCAAGGAAATGAATGCGTTCCTCACTGACTTTACGCTCACTGATATCGGTAAAGCTGCCAATATAGTGACTCACGGCACCAGAATCATCCCGCACCACAGACATCATCAACCATTTCGGGAAATCGTAGCCTTGTTTATGCCTATCCCAGACTTCACCTTGCCAGAAACCCGTTTGTTCGAGGGCTGCACGGACTTGAGAATCGATACTTTTATCCGTTCGTTCAGCCTCTATAAAACGGCAGTTTTTACCAATAATGTCCTCTCGGGAATAACCCGTGATCTGAGAAAATGCGCTATTCACATCCACAATGATATCGTTGGCATCCATAATCGTGATGCCTTCACCACTCTGCTGAAATACTTGCGCCAAGAGATTTACCCGCGCAACGGTACGCTCCTGCTCAGTAATATCTTCGACAATAAACAAAATTAGCTGTTCACCATTAGCACCAGTAACTAAAGCCCCGTTGAGGCGCACCGCCACTAATTGGCCATTTTTATGTAAATAATGCTTCTGATAGGGACCGTAACGGCGCGTCTGCTTTAAGCGCTCTAATTGCTCAGTTTCACTTAATTGATAACGCTTTGGGGTAAGATCCCAAGGATCAAGTTGATTAAGCTCATCGAGTGAATAACCCGTAATCGCTTGAAAGGCGGGGTTAATCGCCACAAATTGACCATCATCTAAACGTTTAAGCACATGCCCCACTGGGGCCTTATCAAATAGGTTTCGATATTTTTGCTCACTTTCGACCAAGGTAGCTTGAAAAGCCTGACGGCGGGCAATTTCCTTCGACAATGCCATGGTTTTTTCTGTCACTTTTTCGGCAATACGTTGGCGCTCGCCGGAGGAAACCAGTGTCATGCCGCCCACGACCGCACAAGTGATAAAGGCGAGCAGAAGCATCAGTAGCGATAAGCTAAAAGTATCGCCCATCAGTACCGCATAGGATTGATAAATCACTATATGCCAATGACGATCCGCTAACATCAGGTTTGCCTGAAAATACTGCCCAGTTTTATCGCTGAAGAGCTTACTGCTAAATTCGGGAAACGATTTTTGAGTATTGCTATAAAGTAAGGTACCGCCCGCACTCATATCTGTCAGTTGCCACTGCAACCCTTTTACACTATCAACATCATCAATAATGCCTTGCAAATCAATTACAGCAGAACAAAACCCTGAGATCTTACCCAATCTGTCAAAAGCAGGAGCAATGAGTAAAGTGCCACCAGGACCATTGGGATCTTGTGCTAATTGAATCTTGGCTGTCATCACGGGTGCTAACGTCGCACGCACTTTTGCTATGGCAGCAGCTCGCGTCGGCTCACTATTGAGATCTAATCCCAAGGCCGCTTCGTTACCTATCTGCGGCTGAATATACATCACAGGGACTAGCCAACCATCAGTATTCGCCTGCCAGCCTTCGGGACGAGTCACTTTGTAGGAACCACCAACCACAGAACGAATTGATGCCTCAAAACTTTGCTGATCGGCTGCCGCCACAAGCGGTGACCAAGACCAAGCTCTAAAGCCATCCTTCATCAACATATTGCGTTTGCCAAACTGTACAAACTCATCCTCAGAAACCTGCTCGCTATTATCGAACAAGCTTGCTAAGGCAACAATTTGTTGGAGGTTAGCATCTTGAAAACTTTCAATATTGCTAATAATCGCATTAGATTGAACCAGAAACTTATCCTGCAACTGTTGGCGCTGATTCATATCTGAGTAGTAATAAATTCCCACGCAAAATAAAAAACCCACCAGCAAAGGCACACCCGTCTGAATGCGGCGAGAACGCCAAATAACTCGCTTATCAAATAACAACATAGTCAGAGGGATAAAAATCACGGCACCGAGCAAATCCCCAGTCCACCAATTTATTAAACTACCCAGTAAATCGGACTGTGGAATCGTACCGTTAATCACTAAGGAGAAATTGCCAAAAACAGTCGCTACAGTACAAGTTAAAGCTAAACTCAAGCAGGATTTAATGACGGCGTTAGGATTATCTAGGGTGAATAAATGATCGACTCGCCCAAGAACATAGGCAGAAAGCACTGCCTGTATAGATGAGCCAATTGAAATCGCAAAGGGCAACCACCCCCAATGGATATGTCCGCTGATGTTGAGATTAATCAACAAAGAACCAATGAACACACCAATCCAAGGCGCATATTCTTTCCATAAAACACAAGCGGCAATGGCAATACCTGCGGCAGGCCAAATTGCAGCAGAATATCCAGGCGGCAAAGCAATCATCAAACCAATTTTACCTACAATAACGTAAGCTAAGGCGATGAAAATGTTTACCTTAAGGTATGGGATAAATGACTTTATGTGTAGTCCTTCATGCTGACGCACTTCAAGAATTGAGAAGCATCATGCCCTACTCACAGGCTCAATCTCAAGCACATATCAGGGGCGAGATAAGTTCACAGTTTAATAATCGGTTTATCTAATGTAAATAGCGTAAATGACTGACGCAATCACTCATTTAACGTGATGTTTTTATTTGGGATGCCGATCTCAAATGCACTTAATCACACAGCCAAACTTGGCGAGCCCAATCTTGCGACAAACAAGCTAACCCATCAAGACAACTACTGGCAACATTAGCCCCGCCATAGAAGTTAAGCTTAGTCTTTTTGCGGGTAAAGCGAACATGTTTATAGGGGCTGTAATCAACTCAATGACGCCACGAGCAAATCAACTTTAGTCAAAATGAATAAATGAGAGGCTTCACATTTTTTTATTTTATGAGAACAAAATCAGTTTAAATAATGTTAATTTTGTAAATCTAACGATCCAATTTAGTTTTAATTAAGGTTTTTTTAATACTAAAGCCCTTTTACTACAGGGATCCGCTTTCATTCAATAGCCGCTTCTTGGTATCCTCCTGCCGCATAAAAAAGTTACATGCTGAATATTTTTTGTTCTGCCAACTGACTCCTTTTCCCGTTCAGCCGGACTCATTAATTGAAATTAGCTCTTAGCCAATTCATTGTTGAAAGATTGAACCTAACTATTCGGCTTTCAACCTTTAGCATGACAAATCTAACCCTGTTTTTCGGGTTATTGTTTGTGCTGCCTATTGCTGACGTTTTATCCGTGTTGATCGGCGGTTGTGTCGATATTAGTGAATTAATCAGCCTCAGCAATGGCTTTTTAGTCGAGTTTATTGGCGCTAGTTTGCTCAGCTTGTTATTACTCAATCCCCTCGTTATTCTGCAGTTATGGCATTTAATCGACTGCTGCTTCAAATTTTTCAATCATCTCGATTTAACTAACGCTTCACTTTTTTTAGCACCCCCAAGGCTAAAATCCCTCGAACATACCGCCCACGGTTGTCGCGCTCCGCCATTTTAACCCTCTGTTTTTAAATTAAAATTAAGCATTAAGCGCTGAAAGCTGATCTTAGATTTGCCTCGGGATGGCGGCACATTGTTGTGTCATGCCTCTTGGGTTTCAGGATTTGCGCTCAGATAACGCCGCTTAGTGCGACTGCCGGTTAACGCTTGGCAGAGTTGTAAACCTTAGGGTTAGAGGAATCTTCCTTTGTTAATTCGAAAATTAAGTAAAGCAGCAATCGCGGCAGTAGCACTCATGCTCGCGGGTTGTGATGGCGGTGTGTTGGACCCTAAGGGCCAAATCGGTATCGATGAAAAACACCTGATTATCGTCGCCACCCTACTCATGCTCATTGTCGTTATCCCTGTGATTGCCATGACATTGTACTTCGCGTGGAAATACCGCGATGGCCGTGATCAGGAAATCTATGCGCCTAAATGGGCACACTCAACGGCGATTGAAACCGTCGTGTGGATAGTGCCGATTGTGATCGTGATAGTGCTAGGTGTGATCACTTGGGGTTCGACCCATGATCTTGATCCATATAAACCTTTAGAACACGAAGCTAAACCCGTCACGGTTGAAGTGGTGTCGCTGGACTGGAAATGGTTATTCATTTATCCAGAACAAGGCGTGGCATCGGTCAATGAGTTGGCGTTTCCAGCCAATGTGCCAGTGAACTTTAAGATCACCTCTGACACTGCGATGAACTCCTTCTTCATACCTCAGTTAGGCAGCCAGATTTACTCTATGGCGGGCATGACCACTAAGTTGCATTTGATCGCTAACGAGCCCGGCACCTTCGACGGTATCTCAGCTAACTACAGCGGTGCCGGATTTGCGGGCATGAAGTTTAAAGCGATTGCCACTCAGACACCTGCCGACTTCGAGGCATGGGTTGCCAAGTTAAAACAACAGGGCAAAACATTGGACTCAGCGGCCTATGCAACACTGGCTAAACCGAGTGAATACAATCCGGTTGAATACTTTGGCTCAGTGAGCAAAGGGATATTTGACCAAATCGTGATGCAATACATGCACATGGACTCACATGAGGGCATGAACGGTCACGAAGGAATGGACATGCACGCAGGCATGGAACACATGGGCACTGAGCACACATCTGACATGGCAGACATGAAAGGTATGCACGACATGGCACATATGGCAGGCGAGCACGCGATGGAAAATACACAGAACATGGCCGACATGGATAGCTCAACACCTTCTGTACCGTCATTAACACAAGACTCATCCACAGAACCTTCATCCTTAGAGCACTCATCCACTCATAAAGTGGAGGCGGAGTAATCATGTCATTTCTCGGTAAATTAAGCTTAGATGCGATTCCGTATCACGAGCCCATCATCATGGTGACCCTAGCGGTCGTCGCTGTGGTAGGTTTGTATATCGCAGCCTTGATCACTAAACACAAAAAATGGAGCGTACTCTGGAATAATTGGTTAACCTCAGTTGACCATAAACGCCTCGGTATCATGTACATAGTGTTGGCTTTGGTGATGCTCATTCGTGGCTTCTCCGATGCCATTATGATGCGTACCCAGCAAGCACTCGCCACCAACGGCGCCGCAGGTTATCTGCCGCCAGAACATTACGACCAGATCTTCACCGCCCACGGCGTGATCATGATTATCTTTATGGCGATGCCATTTATGATAGGTCTAATGAACTTAGTAGTGCCGCTGCAGATTGGCGCACGCGACGTTGCCTTCCCCTTCTTGAACAACCTCAGTTTCTGGCTGACCGCCTCTGGCGCTGTGCTGATCAATATTTCATTGGGTTTAGGTGAATTTGCTAAAACAGGTTGGGTGGCGTATCCCCCCCTCTCAGAACTGGCTTACAGTCCGGGGGTTGGAGTCGATTACTATATCTGGGCACTGCAAATTTCAGGCATAGGGACAACCTTAACCGGGGTGAACTTTATCGCCACCGTACTTAAGATGCGCGCCCCCGGCATGAAGCTGATGCAAATGCCAATCTTCACTTGGACTTGTACTTGGGCGAACATTTTGATCGTCGCGTCATTCCCAATCTTAACCGCCGTGTTAGCCATGTTAACGCTCGACCGTTACATGGATTTCCACTTTTTCACCAATGACGGTGGCGGTAACGCCATGATGTATATCAACCTATTTTGGGCGTGGGGACATCCTGAAGTTTACATCCTGATTTTGCCTGCTTTTGGTATTTTCTCCGAGGTGATCTCAACCTTCACGGCTAAGCGTTTGTTTGGTTACACCTCTATGGTGTGGGCGAGCGGTGCGATTTCAATTTTAGGTTTCATCGTTTGGTTACACCACTTCTTCACTATGGGCTCAAGTGCCAACGTCAACGCTTTCTTCGGGGTGATGACTATGGTGATTGCGGTTCCAACCGGGGTAAAACTGTTTAACTGGTTGTTCACTATCTACCGTGGCCGCCTACGGTTAACGGTACCAGTGTTGTGGACGCTAGGCTTTATGGTGACTTTCACCATAGGCGGTATGACAGGTGTGCTATTAGCCTTACCAGGAGCCGATTACGTTCTACATAACAGTTTGTTTTTAATCGCGCATTTCCATAACACTATTATTGGTGGTGCGGTATTTGGTTACTTAGCAGGCTTTGCTTACTGGTTCCCGAAAGCGACAGGTTTCCACTTGAATGAGCGTTTAGGTAAAGCGTCATTCTGGTGCTGGCAAATCGGTTTCTACGTGGCCTTTATGCCGCTGTACGTATTAGGCTTTATGGGTATGACGCGCAGAATTAGCCATACGGATAACCCAGCGTGGAACGTGTGGATTTACTTAGCCGCTGTGGGCGCTTGCATCATCATGGTCGGTATCATTCTGCAGTTTATTCAACTGTATGTGAGTATCCGTGACCGCGACCAAAACCGCGATACTACGGGCGATCCATGGAATGGCCATACGTTAGAGTGGTCAACCGCTTCACCACCACAGTTCTATAACTTCGCTAAGCTGCCACAGGTTGCTGATATCGATGCCTTTACCGATGCGAAAGAAAAAGGCGTGGCTTATCAAGGCCTCAAACACTATCAGCCAATCCATATGCCGAAAAATACCTCAAGCGGTATCTTAATGGCGCTGGGGATCACTGCCGCGGGTTTTGCCGCTATTTGGCACATTCTCTGGTTAGCCATTGTGGGCTTAGTGGGCGCGTTTATCGTGTTCTTATTCCGTGCCTATAACAATGACGTCGACTATTACGTGCAACCCGATGAAGTGGCTCGCATTGAAAATGCCCACTTAAACAATGTAGTAAGGGGCTGATATGAGTATTGCAATCCCAGCAGATTTAGAAGTAGCTCACGCAGAAGATCATCACGAACACCATGATACGAGTGGCAACACTCTGTTTGGTTTTTGGATTTACCTGATGACCGACTGCATTTTGTTTGCCTCGGTTTTCGCAACCTATGCTGTGCTCTACATGAACACGGACGGTGGCGTTTCGGGTAAAGACATTTTCGAATTGGACTTTGTGCTGGTTGAAACTGCCGCCCTGCTCGTTAGTAGTATTACCTATGGCATGGCGCTGATTTTTGCTAAGCGCCACAACAAAGCCGCAACCTTGGCTTGGTTACTCGTCACCTTCGCCCTCGGATGTGTGTTTATCGGGATGGAAGTCTATGAATTCCATCACCTGATTGAACACGGCAATGGCCCACAACGTAGCGCTTTCCTGTCGTCCTTCTTCACCCTGGTCGGTATGCACGGTTTGCACGTGACCGCAGGTCTGATTTGGATGGCGATCATGATGATTGAAGTGGCGAAAACCGGTTTAGGCAACCGCAGCATCACCCGCCTGAGCTGCTTAAGCTTGTTCTGGCATTTCCTCGACATAGTGTGGATTTGTGTATTCACGGTCGTGTATTTATTGGGAGCACTGTAATGAGCGCACATAGTCATACTGATAAGCCTAGCCATGGCACTGACGATCTGGCCGCGAGCATTAAGTCATATCTAATGGGCTTTGTGCTGTCAGTGGTATTAACCGCCATTCCATTTTGGGCCGTAATGACCCATCACTTCGAGAAAGCGACCACCCTCAGCTTAGTGCTAGTGATGGCGATAGTGCAGATAGTGGTACATCTTAAGTACTTCTTGCACTTAGATTTCTCGAAAGAAGGCAAAGTAAATACCTTCTCCTTCCTATTTACTGCCCTGATTATTGTCATGGTCGTCGGCCTGTCGGTGTGGATCATACTCGAAGCCAACGCTTTGATGATGTAACGAGAAACAGTCTATGCAAACACAAGACAGATTTATGTCACCGCAATGGAAAGCACGCTTCAAAGGGTATGTGCAGGTTACTAAGCCTGGCATCATTTTCGGGAATCTGATTTCCGTTGCTGGCGGTTTTTTATTAGCCGCCAAAGGCGACGTAAATTTGGTCTTGATGCTGGCGAGCTTAGTGGGATTGTCCTTGGTCGTAGCCTCGGGTTGCGCAATCAATAACTGTATTGACCGTGATATCGACGCCAAGATGCAGCGCACCTGCAAACGCGTCACTGTCACGGGCGAAATTGCCGTGGGTAACGTACTCGCGTTTGGACTCGCCTTAGGTGTGTTAGGCTTTAGCATCTTAGCCTTGTTTACCAATGCATTAGCCCTGCTATTTGCCGTTATTGGTTACATCGTTTATGTGGGGGTTTATAGCCTCTACATGAAACGTAACTCAGTGTATGGCACTTTAGTTGGCAGCTTCTCGGGCGCAGTACCGCCCGTGGTTGGCTATTGCAGTGTGACAGGGCAAATGGACATAGGTGCAGCTATTTTGCTGTTGATGTTCAGTCTATGGCAGATGCCACATTCTTACGCCATCGCGATTTTCCGTTTTAATGACTATGCGGCAGCCAATATTCCTGTGCTACCGGTTGCAGAAGGCATGACCAAAGCAAAACTGCATATCGTGCTTTATATTGCCGTGTTCGCCTTAGTCAGTGCACTGTTGCCACTCGCGGGTTACACAGGTATCGCCTTTATGGCGGTCACCTGCGCAACCAGCCTGTGGTGGCTTGCCATGGCATTAAAGGGTTATCGCCACGGTGTCGACATGCACCGCTGGGCTCGCCAAGTGTTTGGTTTTTCAATCATCACTATTACGGCGCTTAGTGTGACTATGGCGCTCGACTTCCAAGTTGTGAGTCAGGCACCACTACTCACTTTAGTGAAGTAAACCCTAAGCTTTCAGCTAGTTGTCTAGTCCTGAAATAAGTTGATAATACAAAAGCGCTAACCAAGATTAGCGCTTTTTTTCTCTCCTAAAACAGCCCCTGAAGCATCACTTCTAAGTGAACATCATTCGCCACCACATACCGGGTAGGCTAGTAAAGCCTGTCGTATAGTGTTTTAGCTCACCCTCTTTAAAGATCATAATGGTTGGCGTCGCCTGCAATGACCAATCACGGGCAATCTTGCTGTCACTATCGTTAATAGTGTCAAAGCCATAGCCTTGATGCTGAAGATATTTTCTCAGTTTCTCATCCTCCCCCGAATTCATGGCAACCGTCACCACGGGGTAATAGGCCGACATTTGATTGACTGCCGGGCTGACAAAATTACACACAGGGCACCAAGTGCCCCAAAAGTATACCAATACCGCCTGATCTTGGCTTAACTTGGCAATATCAAGCGCTTCCCCAGCCAACGTCGTCCCTTGGAGCTGCGGCAAATTATCCCGCGGGATATCTTTGCCGCGCCAGATGTCCATCACGCTGGTCACGATAAGAGCAATGAGCAGCCAAAGTGCCAGCTGCTTAATCCAGCCCAATATGCGTTTAGGTAAAGATATCGAAACCTGTTCGGCGCTCATATTTTCAGTTTCCTTTGGCGGCATCTTAACTGCTCTTCTGCGTCTTATCTTTAGCGGCAATCGCGGCTTCAAGCTGCTCTTTTAACACTTCGTAAGGCACTAATCCGGGAATAAGCGTATCAGCCACTATCATACTTGGAGTGCCACCTATGCCTAACTCATTCATTAAATTAACATTGTCATCGACCATTTTAGCCACGCGCTCATCTGTGTTGCCAACCCAACGCTCGGTTGCCGTCAGTTTAGCGACCTTAGCGATGGCGGCGGCATCGAGCCCACGCGGACTCGACATTAACATATCCTTCACCTTGAGATACTTTTCAGGCTCGTTTAACCAAACCGTTTGGGCAAAATCGACCGCCATTTTAGAGCCTTCGCCCTGCAGCGGCACCATTTTGACTATGATTTTTAACTGCGGAAATTCTTCAATCAGCTGGTTCAGCGAAGGCTCGATTTTCTTGCAGTATGGGCAGTTAAAATCGGTGAAGTACACCATCTCAATCTCAGGTGTCGCAGAGCCCTTCCACGGATCGCTTTTGGTCTCATACATGGCTTTATGGTGGGTCACTAGGCTCGTTTGCATGGCTGTATTGGCCCCCTCTTGCTCCCTTGCTTGCCACGCAATAATCGCCTCTCTCATTAGGTCAGGATCATTGATCAAGGCATCTTTCAGAATCGCTCGCACCTCTTGCTGCTGGGCAGCCGATAAACTGCTGTCCTTGGCATAGGCCATGGTGCTCACCGAAGGCAAGGAAACCACCAGTATTGCCATGGCGACACCCGAGACAGCAAACATCTGTAACTTGCGATGTTTGAATAAAGAGCTAAATTTCGACATTTGGGTGCCTCCAATGGCTTGAGTTTTCTGCATTGATTCAGTGATGTTTTGTACTTCAATCTTCTGTTTCATAATCGATTTCCATTGTCTTAAGTCAGGGTTATCCCTGACCTGAGTATTTGTTGAGTGCCACTCGACTCGCTATTGAATGAGACTCGCCAGTGATATTGCCGAGTGACATGTCCGAGTGAATGGCTGTTCGTTAGCGTTATTTCCCTGACGCTACGGATGACTTTTCAGGGGACGCTGAGGCCTGCTCAATCGCAGCGAGCACAAGGTCAGTCGATAGAATTTCCGGCAGCTCAATCCCCTGCGGTGCACCCGGGCCGTAAACCACGTTGAATGGCACCCCAAAACGATGATGGCTTTGCAGGTAGTGAGTAATGGGCTCAGAAGGCGTAGTCCAATCGCCCTTCATCGGCAAAATATGCGGCTGTTGCAACAGGCTATAAACAGGGTCTTGCAAGATCACGCCAACTTTATTGGCCTTACAGGTAATACACCAATCGGCAGTCACATCGACAAATACTGTCTTGCCCTGGGCGACCTGCTGATTAATCAATGCTTGATCCAATGGCGTCCAAGCAAGATCCGCAGGTAAAGGTTTAGCCCACTGGTTCGCCGTCATAAATGCAATAACCGCCGACAGTAAAATGCCGATACCTAAGCAGCTCACAATGGCAATTGCACCGTATTTTTTAGCCATAAACACCATGAATATCAGTGTAATGACACCCGCTAATGGCCACAGGTAGAGCACATCAATAAAACTAGCCAACAGGCTAATGAGCCACAAACTGGTGATGAGCAACATGCCGGAGAAAAACACTTTGACTGTGTTCATCCAGCGACCGGGTTTAGGGAAATAACCCGCCACCTGCGGAAATGCCGCCACAATCAACCAAGGGAACGCCATACCCACGGCCAACGCAGTGAAAATGGCAAACAGGCTCAGTACATCGGCGCCCAAAGCGAAGGCGACCGCGGTACCCAAAAATGGTGCACTGCACGGCGTCGCCAGTAGCGTCGCAAACATGCCCTGTAAAAAGTGCCCGCTGTTATTATTGCCGCCCGTTGTTGCTAACTTGGTTTGCACGTTAGAGGGTAAGTTAATCTCAAATACACCTAACATATTGAATGCAAACACTGTGGTCACCAGCACCATAAAGCCGATAAACCAAGGGTTTTGGAACTGCACGCCCCAACCAATCGCCTGCCCCGTGAGCTTAAGCATTAAGATAAAGCAAGCGAGTAACCAGAATGAGGCCAATATCCCCAGCGCTGATGCGATGAACTGTTGGCGGATTTGATTACGCTTAAGATCAGGTGCTGCAACCACTGAACTGAGCTTCATGCCAAGCACTGGTAACACGCAGGGCATGACGTTTAAGATCAAACCACCGATAAGCGCTAACAAAATCATGCCAAATATCGAGGTACTTTCTTGGGTAATCACCACAGGCTTAACTTCGGCGCTGTATTCCAACGCCCGCTCGCTATCGGCGACAGTCATGTTCAGCGATTTGCCCAAAACTTCAGGCTCGCCCAGCCAACTTTTACCGCTAAAAATACCGACCAATTGCTTGCCGTTAACATCGCTTTCACTCGGTTTTAAGCTCACAAGCTTAAATGTGGTATCTGGCTCACCATCGATAATCACGGTTGGACTCTGCCAGTTGGCATCATTGAGTCTGATTTCAAGTTGACCTTTGGCGGCATCCCAACCCATTGTCATCGCAGGATTTTGGCCTTCTTTCGTCAACACTTTTTGTGGCACAAGCGACACGGCCTTGTTGTAAGCCAACATGGCATCGGTATCCGCTTGCAGCGCATTGGGCGTGAAGTCGAGACTAATTTGATAATCCGTCAGTACACAGATGGTGGTACAGGTCGACAAGGTCACTTTGCCACGCAGCTGAGTTGGCGCAGCGATATCATCGACTTTTAGGGTTAAGGGAAAGATGGTATTGCCTTTATAACCAAAGGTTTGTAACCCCAATAATGAGAATTCCTCTGGCGCTGGCCATCTCCAATCCACTTGCTGTAGATTGTGTGAGCCATCCCATTTTATCGTCGGCGCGATACCGCCTTCCCCAGGACTGCGCCAATAGGTTTTCCAATCGCCCTCAAGTTGTACTTCAAGCACAGCAGGCAAAGTATTCGTTGCAGGATCAACCTCCCCCGTTAGCATAAAACGTACTTTGGCTGGCGGGTGATTATCATTAACCAACCACCCCGTCGATGCGGCCATTAGCGACGGACTCGTCACTATCAAGGCGAGTATCCAGAATCTGGTTAACATGGATTTTAATGTACTCATTTTGTCCCCAAAATATGCATTAACTGTTTGTTATTCAATTGCATATTAATCTCTTCGATATATCGTCAGCATTTGCCATTGCAATACTTAAGCGCTGTTAGACCAAGCTAAGTTAAACAAGACTCTGTGATGCTGCGTGCATGCTTACCTTGCTTCTAGGCCATATAAATATTGGCTAACGCTATGTTCTGGTTACCAATATCGTTATGGCTTAAGAAACATCAGCGTGATAGAAGGCTTAAGTTCAAGCAGTCAGATAGGGAGGTGTGATGTGTAAAATCGGATGTTCTGCAGCCGCTTAACTTTCTTTTCTACCGGCAAACTGGCGAGAAAAGTCAAATATTGACTGAGAGAAAACATGCCTAAACAAACCCACCTATCAAATTGATAAATAAGTTTTTATTCTTGAAAGCGACAATGTGTGAGATGTATTCGCCTAGGTTTAGCTTGATAACCTTGTATGGGTAACAGTGTTATCACGCGGGAGGCGCGGGGAAGTAACGGCAGTAGGAACAGCAGGATAAGAAATGGGATGGTACTCGGAGTGTCGATACAGGTTCGGATCGATTTTTCAGACAATTCACATTTTTTAGGTTCACTTTTGACCAGCTCAGTACTCGCCGCTTGAGCATCGGCGTGGCTAGCCATATTGTTTGAAGCTGAACTGCTGTTTAAAGCAGAACTTGAGTTTAAAGCTGAGTTGGCGCTAAAACCAGCACCAGAAAAAGACGTAGCCGACATCGCTTGCGCGCTCAACTCCTTGAGCAACAAGTTAAGTATTCCACTATTTTGAGTCAAACAGAACAAGGTCAGAATGGTAAATACCATCACGCCCCATAGGTTGCCTGTTTGCTTAGTCGATAACTTAGAAATTTGGATTTCCCTTCGTCTTATTCTTTGATAATAAAGATAAAAAATGAGTGTCTTTCAACAGATAGCTGAAGATAAGACCGGCGGATTGTAACAATAGTTCATCAACAAGCAAATTATTTTGCCTTGCCTGACTCAAGCCATAGTCCACCATTTCAATAAAACCTCGCTTTGCTGACAGATAATTTGAGTAACAACGACCTAAGTTCTTACCATCATACTCAACGAGTTTTTATGCTCTAACATATTGATTCTGAATAACTAGCCACAACTTAAGCAAAGCCCGCCAGAGTGACTCTTGTGCAGGCTTATTAATGACTGGAATCAAACTTTTTGCCTAAAAGATAAATACAGACAAAGCTTATGCAGAAAACCCACCATCAATCATCAAACTCGCACCAGTGATATAGCCCGCTTCTGGACCCGCGATAAAGGCGACAAAGCTGGCGATCTCTTCGGCTTTACCAAAACGCCCTAGGGCGCCCATCGCTTTAACGGGCTCAGATGAATCACCGTTATCAGGGTTCATATCGGTATCCACAGGTCCAGGCTGAATATTGTTTACCGTAATAGCTCGATGGCCTAAATCCCGCGCTAACCCTTTGGCTAAACCGACTAAGGCCGATTTACTCATGCCGTAAATCGCACCACCTACAAACGGAATACGCTCAGCGTTAGTACTACCGATATTGATGATGCGGCCGCCGTCATTCATGTGCAGCGCGGCTTCTTGGCTCGCCACAAACACACTGCGCACGTTAGTGTTAATTGTTCGCTCCCAGTCCTCTAACGTCAGGTTCTCGATGCTATCCCAAATCAACGTGCCCGCATTATTGACCACTATATCTAAGCCACCGAAATGCGCTTTGGTCTCGCGGATGGCACGACGAATCGCATCAGGCTCTGTGCTGTCGGCCTTAATGGCAATGGCTTGACCACCATGGGTGATAACTTCGTCAACAAGCAATTGTGATTGGGCTTCAGATGAAACATAGGTAAAGGCAACTGCTGCGCCGTCACTCGCTAAACGTTTAACGATGGCGGCACCGATACCACGACTACCACCTTGTACAAAAGCCACTTTACCTTGCAGATTATTCGACGATTTCATAGTTTGCTCACTCAATAGGAGGTTAAGGTTTATTGTATAGAAAAACCTTTTTAATCAATTACAAAATGACGTTCGCTTGTACGTTAACGCTCATTTTCATACTGTGGTAGTAGCTTACGCGATTCACTTGCCATGATTAAGTCACTAAAATGACCTTCACTAAGTCCTATAAGGAATTAATTGCCGTGATAAATAATCAATTTGTTGAGATACGCCATTTCGTCACAGTTGCCCAGCTAGGCAGTTTTACCTTAGCGGCGCAGGCGTTAGGCATGACTGGTTCGGCGCTCAGTAAAAGCATAGTGCGATTAGAAACCCGCTTAGGCACTAAGCTGCTGCACCGCACCACAAGGCGTGTGAGCTTAACCAATGATGGCGATTCGTATCTCACAGATTGCCAAAATGCCATGGCAATCCTAGACAATGCACAGAGCCGACTCGGCAGCGAACAGCAAATTCCCTCAGGTCGAGTGCGAGTGGATTTACCTGTGACGTTTGGGCGGCGATATATACTGCCAACCCTATTATCACTGTCGCAAAAATATCCCAAGCTCGAGTTATCTATTACCTTTAACGATAGAGTGACCGACTTGTTCAGTGACGGCATTGATTTGGCGGTGCGTGTCGGACAACTCGGCGACACTGTGGATTTAGTCGCCCGTAGATTAGGAGAACAACGCCGAGTGATCTGCGCATCTCCCGCCTATTTCGCTCGACTTGGCACGCCACAAGGCAAAGAAGATCTCAGCCAGCACCAATGCATTGTCGGCTGGCCGCTTGGGCAGCAACATCGCTGGTTACTTAAAAATGAGGATGGGGTCACTGAGGCCTATGACATTCCAGTACGCCACGAAATCGCTGATTGCGAAGCCATTTTAGCGGCCACACTGGCGGGAGTGGGTTTAGCGCAGGTGCCGATATGGTTAGTTGAGGACTATCTTAAAACTGGTGAACTTATCTCGGTACTAGACGAACTCGCCAGTGACGACACACCTATCCACCTGATTTGGCTTAAAACCCCTTACCTCCAACCCAAGCTACGGGTGATCATCGAAGAACTGGTGGAACTAGCCAAAACGCCAAAAAGCAGATTTAAGGCAGAATAAGTGAAAGGCCTCGACTGAGCGCGACCTTTCACTTTGGGACTAACGGTTACTTGCTTTGATGTACAGATTGGTCATAGAGAGTGATCGCTTTGCTGAGCGCGTCAAAATCCGCCGAACACAAATACCGCTTTAAGCTTTCAAACTTTTCGGCAGGCCAATCGTAGATTTTTAACGCCAGTAACTCACTAATAACGTCTTTATCGAACCGATACTTGACTAATTTTGCAGGTGACCCCGCCACAATACTGTAGGGTTCGATATTTTGGGTGACGACACTATTTGCGGCAACAACCGCACCTTCACCTATCGTCACCCCTGGCATCAACATACATCTCATGCCTAACCAAGCCCCATCACCAATATGAGTATCACCTTTGCCTACGTAGGCATCCTCGATGAAATCCATAAAGGGGTATAAACAAAACCAATCTGCTCTATGCGTATGATTTCCGCCCATTAAGATCACAACTTCGGCAGCGATACACACATAGTTACCGATATAAAGTTTATCGATAGGCCACTTAGGTTCCCACTCACGGCTCACTTCATCACCATGAAGATATCTCACCGCTGCTCCCTCAAAGCCAGCATCCCAGCAATCACTGTAATAGCTATGCTGACCTTTGACTATGATATTGGGATTGGTGACCACCTCGTGCAATAACTGAACTTTTGACCAATGCTTGTTCTGCATTGCAAATCCTCTTTATAAACAAAATAGTTAATACGAAACATAATGTTATGAGAAGTTTCACATTAGAATAGTCAGTGAATTCGCGGTTGTTTTAGCAGAGGAATGAGTTTCATATAAAAAATCACAAGTGGGTATAAAAAAGAAAATAGCCCATAAAACTGAAATATCGACATGAGCTAAGCCGTTGTCACTGAAAGCATACTATGTTCGCGATGAGAAAAATATTCCCTATTTCATCGCGGCTTTTACATAGACATCGAAACGGTTTTTTTTGGTTTCAATAACCATATTAGGCTTAACCCCATCCAAATCTTCGGCATAGTCTGGGCGCTTAACGACGACACGTTTAGTTGCTAAGGCTAAAGCTGGGGCGAGTAAGCCATCGGCATCTAAATCGGCACCGACTAAGGATTGGAATACACGCATTTCTTTTTTAACAAGGGCCGATTTATCACGGTGGGGGTACATAGGATCGAGGTAAACCACATCCACCTCTTGTGCCAATTTCGATAGTGCTTCTAGGCTAGAACCATGAAATAGGCGCATCCGCTCACGCATCCAATCGCCGATTTCAGCATCTTGATAGGCGCGGCGCAGGCCGTCTTCAAGCAATGCCGCAACCACAGGATGACGTTCAACCATAGTTACAGTGCAACCAAGGCTTGCGAGCACAAACGCATCGCGCCCTAAACCCGCAGTGCCATCAACCACACTCGGTGTTACCCCTTGCTTTAATCCCACCGCTTTAGCGATAGATTGGCCGCGACCACCACCAAACTTACGTCTATGGGCGACGGCACCAGTCACAAAGTCCACCACTATGCCATCGAGCTTAGGCTCATCGCGTTTATGCAGTGATAACGTATCTGATTCAAAACGTAATTCGAAGGTCGCATTCGCATCGTAGACGAGTTGCCAACGTGCACAAATATCCACAAGTGTTGGGTATTGCTGATTGAAAAAAATCGGGGTCACAGGCTGTCTTCTAACCAACGAAAATGATGGCCATTATGCCTAAAAATCTCGTTTATGAATATGCTAGTAAGCAAAACACATCGCCAAACTCATCACTGTCTTAGCCAATTTGTCTCAGTGCGCCCTTAATAATTCAAACAAGTATCACACTGTAATATACTGATTTATAAAGGCTGCAATCTATTTGTATAACAGTTTAGTGATTTATGTTATATGTTACGTCCCCAGCCAACCTGCGTGACTTCCGTACGGGATAAGGACTTTTTTTGCTTCAATGGCTAAAAGGTTTTTTGTTTATCAGGGAGCAAGATTTTTTAAATCCTGACAAAACGATATTAAAAACCAGCTTATTGCGGATTATTCTGCTCAGTGGCGCCATCTTGACCACTAGCATAGTGCTGCATAGCTCTTTAATTGCGTATGAGTTAAACCTCACTTTCATTATCAGCATTACGGTCAGTTTTTTAACCGTACTATTCCTATCTTTATGGTTTACGCGCAAATATTTACTCGTCAGCTCTATCAGCCTGCTGGCGATGGTTATTGCAGCCTGTTTATCTATGCTGTTGTTTATCCCTGACTTCAACTTATCGCAGGTAGGTATTACTTTCTTATATACCTTGCCCTTGATGGCGCTTTTCCTGTTTGGCAGAAAAGTCGCTTTTATTATGATGTGTTTCAACGTATTGCCTTTTTTACTGCTACTGCGTAACCAAAACCTGCCTCCCATTATTGATATTGATATCAGCCTACCTGCGACCCACGCTTATCTAAACGGTTTGCTGTTTATGTTTTTTAATATCTGTATCCCGTTGTCGGCGATGCGTCTGCTAAAAACCCAGAAAATCCATGCGCAGCAAATGATCCAGCATCAAAATGCACTGCAACATACATTAGACCAATATGCTGAAATCTTTGAAAATAATGGTACAGCCTCCTTCTTCTGCAATGAGGATGGAGTCATTCTCAACCTGAATAATGCCGCGAGGGAAATCGCTGGAGAAGTCACACTAAACAGCACTCGCCTATGTGACATTTTTGAACTTACCGAAGATACCAGCACGAATTTACTGGCGGCCTCGTTTCCGACCCATTTAAAGAACAATAACAGCACTAAATATCTGCTGCAAAAAGCCTCATTACAGCACCATGATACTTTGTTGTTTCACTGCCACGATGTCACAGAACAGGCAAACCATGCGATTGAGCTGAGTCGCCTTAAAAAGCACCACATCAGCACGCATTTCTATGATTTAGTGACGGGATTACCCAACGAAAATCACTGGTATAACCCAGCGCCAAGCTTGATCCATCAGGAAATGACCGTAGCCTTAATCAAAATTGATAATCTTAGCCAAATTAATGCTGCTTTCGGTATCAGCGTCGGAGATGCCATCCTAAAAGCCTTTGCTATTGAACTCAAAAATCGCTTTGGTCATATCGCAAAAATATACCGATTTAGAGGAGCATCGTTTGCACTCGAGTTTACTAGCCTGCCGCTTATCTCCCCTGAAAACCTAGCGCTACAATTACGCGAGCGTATTCCAACAAACCTACAACTTAAGCAAGAACAACAGACTGAATATCATCTCGAGTGCAGAGTCGGTTGCAGCTCAGGTAATAAAGCCTCACCGCAGCAAGCCGCGGAGCAATGTTTAATTGCCATAAAACAAACCACCCAAGCTAGCCCAGTGATGGTGTATTACATTGGTTTGATTAACAATCTTCTCGAAGCTTCATCGCAAAAAGCCAGAATCCGTGACGCACTGAAACACAACCGCCTTGAAATGTGGCTGCAACCTAAAGTGATGGCCAATGGCCACATTACTAGCTTTGAAGCGCTAGCCAGAATGTTTGATGAAGACGGTACTATGATCATGCCGAACACTTTTATCCCCATCATAGAGTCATCTCAATTGCAGGCGATTTTTGCGATAAAAGTCTTCAGGCAATTACTACAACTGATCCGTTCTTGGCCTAAAAATGTACCTCTGGTTAGGATAGCCTTTAATTTATCAGGGCAAGATATTCTGTCGGATCGCTTCTTTAAGGTGTTAATCCAAACCTATATGAATCATCCTGAACTCATCCCATTGTTGGAAATTGAAATTACTGAAACCTCTGTATTTTCAACCCATAAAGAAACAGGCCGACGCCTAAACACCTTAGCTCGCATGGGGGTTTCTATCGCCATTGACGATTTTGGCACTGGCCATGCGTCATTAAGCCAGCTCATTGATATCAGTGCCGACACAATTAAAATCGACCGTTACTTTGTCAGTCAAATGGGCATTAGTGAACGCCATACCCAAATTGTTAACGCTGCCATCCTGTTAGCCAAGAGCTTAAAACTCAACGTCATTGCCGAAGGTATCGAAACCGAAGCCCAGTTATTGCAACTCACTGCGCTAGGATGCGAACAATTTCAAGGTTATTTATTCGGTAAACCCGCACCAGCGAATCTCTGGCTGAAAACCTTTCAAATGCAAACCCCCACACATTGGTTTGCCAATAAAAAGAGCGCCAACTGAGGCATTAAATTTACGCCTAGAAGCATCGCAGGTATAATTGGCGACTGGCATTTGCCTCTCTTTGCTATGTTTGCAAATTACTAGGATCCCCCATGTTAAGTTACCGCCATGGTTATCACGCTGGCAATTATGCCGATGTGTTGAAACACGCCATCTTGCTACAAACCTTGCAGCTGATGCACAAAAAAGACAAACCACTCGTGTATATCGATACCCACGCAGGTGCGGGTGGTTATGCTTTAAGCGATGAATTTGCACAGAAAACAGGTGAATACCTCGAAGGTGTAGCTAAGCTTTGGGATAAAACTGACTTACCACAATCGCTGCAGGACTATGTCGCCGCCGTGCGCCATTTTAATGAAGAAAATCCAGACGAACTCAACTTCTACCCAGGTTCACCCGCCATTATCGACATGGAGCTAGGGCCTAAAGATCGCATGGTCTTGCACGAGCTGCACAGCACTGATTATGTGTTATTGGATGATTATTTCTGCGAAGACAGACAAGTTAAAGTGATCAAAGGTGATGGCTTAAAAGGCCTTATCGCCGCAGTACCACCATTAGAGCGTCGTGCTCTGGTGCTAGTCGATCCTAGCTACGAGATGAAAACCGACTACCAAGATGTGGCCGAAACCCTGATAAAAGCGCACAAGCGTTTTGCTACGGGTGTGTTTATCCTGTGGTATCCAGTCGTAAATCGTGCTCAGACCGAAGGTATGCTATCGCGCCTAGCCAGCAGTGGCATTAAACGTCAGCTGAGAATTGAACAAGCCATTAAGCCCGATTCAGATGAATTTGGCATGACAGCGGCAGGATTATGGATCATCAATCCACCTTGGCAGTTAGACGAAATCGCAACTGAATTAATGGATTACTTGGGTAAAACACTTGGACAAGTGGACGGTGACATTACCGTAAAATGGGAAGTCGGCGAGTAACCTTCGATTCAAATGGCGGCGATGATCTCCGGATTTTCGCCACTTCATTTTAGCTTATCAATGCGGCAACTAAACGTCCTTCTGCTCGCGGTAACGCTTCAATAAAATTTTCACACGCTCAACATAGGCTTGGGTTTCAGGATAGGGCGGAATGCCATTGTACTGAACCACGGTCGTCGGCCCCGCATTGTAAGCCGCACAGGCCAATGCGATATCACCATTGAACTGTTTTAGCATTTGTGCCAAATACTTACTGCCACCTAAGATATTCTCTTCGGGTAAAAACGCATTTGCCACACCCATTTCTTTTGCTGTTTCTGGCATCAATTGCATTAATCCCATGGCGCCAGTTCGCGAAAGTGCACGCGCATTAAAGGCTGATTCCGCGTGGATCACTGCGCGGATTAAGGCGGGATCAAGTTGATGCTTATGGGCCGCATGGGAGATCAGGGCATCATAATTAGCGGTAAATAGCCGAATACCATTCCAGTCTATGGTCGAATCGGGACGACAGGCAAAACAGTCATATAACAAAATTTGATATTGGTTATTTGCGGGGGCTTTGTCAGTAAATACGGTGACACCATTAGCTTGTTGGTATTGATAAATTTTGAGTTTTTCTAGACCTTCACTACTCACTATGCCGCTCTGTGAGTACCGCGCCACAATACGCGGCTTAGCTTTTTCGCGCGCCTCCTCAGCATTTGCATTTATCATCAAACTCGATATCAATAATAAGCACAGGCCTAGCCCCTCAAATCTGCAGGGCAATGAAAAGGCTGCAAAAGTCAGTGTACGAGCAAGCGCTGAGCGAGTAAGCAACATCAAAGTCCCGTGTACTGATTAAGTTTAAGTACTTCAATAATAGCAAAGAGTTGCTTCATTTCTCGGTTTATCTGACTAAATTCTACTGAAAAGGTTGCGCCATGAAAAATGGACTGCATTTGAAAATGCGTTCTGCGATTCGGCAGGAACAAAGTCAATTTATTGCGGAAAAATGCACATTGAATATTACCATCGAAATGTTTGGCAAGCTCCTGTAAGCGCTCCATAAATGCCGTATTGAGCAAATAGCGTGACTCGATTTGATCCGTTGAAAACACGTCGAACTCTTTTTCAAATTGCGGATCTTCAAGTTTGACTCGTACCAGTCCCGCATGGCTGTCGGACAGGAAATTTGCTAAACCACCGCGATCCCTCAGCACAACAGTATGACCCAAAAACGCTTTATGGCTACTCAGCTCAACCACTAAGCCACGAAACTGGGTTTCCGTGCGGGTCACAGTTCTGCGCCTGCTGGTACTGACATCCAGCTCTTCGACTTGCACATTCTTGGTCAGGGTAAGCTCATTGACCGCCAACTCAACGCCCTTATAGCAGCCTTGTATATAGTCACCGAAGCTGACCTTGTCGTATCGCGGTAATACTTTAGCCGCAACGAGTCGATTCATGTCGAGGCGCATTTCGCGGCTATAAATAAAATCATCGCCGAAATATTTAAACATCAGCGGATAAATATCATTTTGAACCAAATGCTTAAACTCACGAATCGGAGCAAAGCTCCACCAGCTTAATCCGACTAAAGCAAGCAATGGCAAAAGCGGAAAATAAGCGCCACCGCTGTAGTAGCCAATAACGGTGAGCAAGCTCAGCCCAAGCACTATCATCAAACTCAAATACAAACGTTTACGCGCCGCCTTAAGGCAAGCCACACGCTTAGTTTCATATTTGCGACTGATTGGAGCGATATATTCTTCGTAATAGGCTTCGAGTTGAGGTAGTTCGTCCAAATCCGCAGACAAACCAACAGGCCCCCGATAAGTCCGAATCGGGCTACCTAAAATAAAAGTGATGATATTCATATTGATGTCATAGTATTGCAGGGTGATAACTCACCCTGCACAGCTAAGCTTACAAGTATTCGGCCGCATCTACGGGCGCTTTTGCCGCTTCGCTCACCTCATAGAATGGCATCACTTTAATACTCGCCATAGAAGCAATAATCGAGCCGGGGAAGATTTCTACCGCAGTATTAAGCTCGGAAACTGCCGAGTTGTAAAAACGCCTCGCAGCTGAGATATGCGCTTCGACCTCGTTATAGGTCTGCATCGCCTGCAACATAGTGTTGTCGGACTTGAGCTCAGGATAGTTCTCCACATTCACCATCAAGGTACTCATTTTGTCGTTCAACCGCTCAGCCTGAACTAAATGTTCTTTAACTGCGCTAGGGTCGGCCTTGTTGTAATTATGGCTTAGCAGAGTGCGTAATTCGGTGATTTCAGTGAGCAGTGACTTTTCATGCTCCATAAATCGTTTAGCAATTTTTAGAATATTAGGCACAAGGTCGGCACGCTTGGTCAGCTGTACATCGATACCCGACAAGGCTTCGAGCGCGGTATTGCGCTTTTTGACTAGGCTGACGTACCAAAGATAGGTCACGATAAAAATCAGCGTTAATCCCAATAACAATTTTTCCATCTTCCATCCTTAGGTTTCTTATTCTTGTTAATAGGATACAGCTAACCATAAATGAGTGAAAATTTCACCTGCGGGCTGATTAAGACAATGAAATTACTCGCTGGTCAGAGCTGGCGATGTTATCTAACGAGCAATCATCAACGAAACTGGCCATATTCAGCGATGAAAAGTGATCATCTGCATAAAAAACAGCATTTAACCTATAAATTTATCAATATTCAGCTCCGATACAGCAAACAACGTCTATAGTGATATGGCACAACATTAGAGCATCCAATTTTGCTCGTGAATACTGGACTCCTCGAGAGTCCATTTTTTTATCCTAATTTTAGCCCTGCTCACTTCAACACAGTCAATAGCAACATTTAAGTTTCAATTAAAACTTAACAATCATACTTTGCCGCTAATTTTTTAACTTTTACCTTAGCTTTCACTCCGAGTCTTGCACCTAGAGTTATCCCCTCAGCCACGTCATCCACAATCGGCCGTCGGCAATGTCTCGAGTCTGTTATAGGGTCCAAATATTGCGCTGCGTAAAGGTCGACATAAAGGAAGGACGATGAGTTTTAATTCCGGCGATATTCCCCAAAAAAAAGCTTCTGAACCCAATCCACAACCGGGCGATATCAGCTCTAGTGGTTGGTTTGTACGTTTTCTCAATATTGTTGAACGCTTAGGCAACCTCCTGCCCCATCCAATTACCTTATTCGCACTGTTCTGTGTTGCAATAGTCATTATTTCAGGTATTGCGGGCTACTTTGGGTTAACCGTGGTCGATCCTAGACCTATTGGCTCACACGGCCGCAGTGCCGACGGTTTAATCCATGTGGTGAGCCTGATGAACGCCGAAGGTTTGCGGATGATAGTCTCGCATCTGGTGACCAACTTTACCGGCTTTACACCGCTCGGCACTGTACTCGTGGCGCTACTCGGCGTCGGGATTGCCGAACGCTCAGGCTTATTATCTGCGGCTATGCGCGCCTTAGTCATGGGTACCTCTAAACGATTAGTCACTGTGACCATAGTATTTGCCGGCATTATGTCCAACACCGCTGCCGAGCTTGGCTATGTGGTACTTATCCCTATGGCGGCGATGATTTTCCACTCCCTTGGCCGCCATCCACTTGCAGGTTTAGCTGCCGCTTTTGCCGGGGTTTCAGGAGGTTATAGCGCTAACTTGTTGCTTGGTACTGTCGATCCCTTGCTATCGGGCATTACCGAAGCTGCGGCGCGCATGATAGATCCTCAATACAACGTCGGCCCAGAAGTAAACTGGTACTTCATGTTTGTCTCCACCTTTGTGATCACTTTCCTTGGCGCCTTTGTCACCGAAAAAATCGTCGAACCTAAGTTAGGTCAATACCAAGATGATGATGCAGACGAAACCGTACTGCAATCGATGGAGAGCATCAGTGCTATTGAGAAACGCGGCTTAAAATGGGCTGGGTTATCTATGTTAGTGCTCGCGGTTATTTTAGCGATTTCAGTCGTACCAGAAGGCGCACCGCTGCGCCATCCTGAAACCGGTCTCATCTCAGGTTCGCCATTCCTCAAGGGCATAGTCGCCTTTATCTTTATCTGTTTTGCCATACCTGGCTTTATTTACGGCAAAGTCGTGGGCAGCATCAAAAATGATAAAGATGTCATCAATGCCATGTCCCACAGCATGAGCACTATGGGCATGTATATCGTCCTCGTCTTTTTCGCCGCGCAGTTTGTCGCCTTCTTCAACTGGAGTAATTTAGGCGCTGTATTGGCGGTGTTAGGTGCCGATGCTCTGCAATCCATTGGCTTGACGGGCCCGATCGTATTTTTGTTCTTTATTATGCTCTGCGGCATTATCAACTTGATGCTTGGCAGTGCCTCGGCCCAGTGGGCCATTACCGCTCCTATTTTTGTGCCTATGCTGATGCTGGTTGGTTATGCGCCCGAAACGATTCAAGCGGCGTACCGTATTGGGGATTCGGTGACTAACTTAATCACACCTATGATGAGCTACTTTGGTTTGATTTTAGCGGTTGCCTGTCGTTACCAGAAAAACCTAGGGATAGGTACGCTGATCGCCACTATGCTGCCGTACTCGCTCGTGTTTTTCGTGGGTTGGACAGCGTTCTTCTTCCTGTGGGTATTTGGCTTTGGTCTGCCCGTTGGGCCGGGAGCCGCGACTTACTACACGCCTTAACCGCAATAAAAAGGGCGTCGATGATGAAGTCGACGCCCTTTCTTTATTCGATAGCTTTAGTCGTATAGCCATTCCATTAACAGACTGCAGATCATCAAAAAAATACCTAGATTAAACACATAGGTCTGTAGGGTAGATTTTAATGTCGTGTCCTCAGCTTGCGACACTATCTGGCTCACAGACATAAAAAATAATTGAGGGGCTAGCCCCATGCCCACAAATAACACAGCAGCACCGACACAGCGAGTTAACTCTGGCAGTACAGGCTCCTGCAAGTAAAATGCATAAACGCCATAGGCCAAAAACGCCAGCGCTATGCCATGGCATACCATTCCCACGATAAGTTGCTTAGTGGCAAGATTACCCCACGAAAACACCATGTCACCCCTACACTCAGCTTAACCACAACTATTGATACTATTGGGCGCGCAGTTTATCTCGCTTACGATTAATCTGCACCCACACAAACAAACCAAATAAAATACCGCCAATGGGATAAATATAGAGCGCTCTTTGCAGTTCCGCCCAGAATGGATCGCCCGAGATAAAATAATGTATTAAGGCGACCACGAGGGAGGTCAGCATACCCCAGAAAAATACGCCAAAGACCAAACTGACGTACATCTTACCCTTAGCAATGAGTGCATCTAGTTTTTGCAATTCCAACGCAGCATCATCCATGTTTCGTCCTCTTAACTGCCTCAGCGCAATATGCCAGAACTCGCGCACAGTGCCTATCCATCTTTATAACTAACAGCATTAAAATAACAAAAAGCCCTGCAATTGCAGGGCTTTAGTTTAGAAGTTTAGAAACGATCGAGCTTATTCAGCTGAGTTTGGCTTCTGTTCTTTACCTTTCTTCTCGCGCTTACTGAAGAGACGCTCCACTATCACGAAGAATAATGGTACGAAGAAGATCCCTAGGAAAGTCGAGCTCATCATACCGCCGAGTACACCTGTACCAATGGCGTTTTGACTACCAGAGCCTACACCGGTACTGATAGCTAACGGCACAACACCCAGACCAAAGGCTAGAGACGTCATTAAGATGGGGCGAAGACGCACACGCACCGCATGTAAGGTCGCCTCGACTAAGCCTGAACCTTTCTCATAGAACTCTTTGGCGAATTCCACAATCAAGATGGCGTTCTTAGTCGCTAACCCTACTGTGGTTAACAGCCCCACTTGGAAGAACACGTCGTTTGGCAAGCCGCGACCATTCATTGCAATCAAGGCACCGATGATCCCGAGCGGAACCACGAGCACAACTGCAAAGGGTACCGACCAGCTTTCATAGAGTGCTGCCAATACTAAGAAGACCACTAAGATTGACAGAGCATACAGCGCTGGTGCTTGGTTACCCGATAGACGTTCTTCATACGATAGACCGTTCCACGCGACACCAAAACCAGGAGGAAGCTGCTTGGCTAAGTCTTCCATAATTGTCATAGCTGCACCGGTACTGAAACCAGGAGCCGTGGCACCCTGAATGTTCATCGATGGTAAGCCGTTAAAGCGTTCTAAACGTGGAGAACCGTATTCCCATGCACCAGTGGCAAACGCAGAGAATGGCACCATATCACCCTTGTTATTGCGCACGTACCAAGAATCTAAATCTCCCGGTTGCATACGATACTGGGCATCACCTTGCACATATACTTTCTTCACGCGGCCGCGGTCAATAAAGTCATTCACATAAGAACCACCCCAAGCCGTTGCAAGCACATTGTTCACATTAGTGATTTCAATGCCTAACGCGCTCAACTTAGCGTGATCTACATGTAATTGATAAATTGGCGCATCTTCTTGACCGTTTGGACGCACACCCACCAGATTTGGATTCTGTGCCGCCATACCAAGCAGTTGATTACGTGCCGCCACTAACTTCTCGTGGCCTTGGCCGTTCTTATCCTGCAGGTACATGTCGAAACCGTTCGCCGTCCCCAACTCGATTACCGCAGGCGGTACGAAGGCGAATACTAAGGCATCTTTCATCTGACCGAACACACCCATAGCGCGACCAGCAATAGACTTCACATCCATACCAGGCGCTTCACGCTCAGACCAATCCTTCAAACCAACGAAGGCGATACCCATGTTTTGCCCTTGACCCGCAAAACTGAAGCCCGCCACGCTAAACACCGATCTCACGCCCTCCTCAGCCATAAAGTGATCAGACACTTTCTCCAATACTTTTAAGGTGCTTTCTTGAGTTGAGTTAGTCGGCAAAATGGCTTGCGTGAACAAAATACCTTGGTCTTCATCTGGTAAGAACGCCGTAGGCATACGGATAAAGATCCAACCCACTGCAATAACCAGCACAACGTAAATCGCCATTACTCTAAAGCCGCGCTTGATGATCCCAGCAACGCTCGATTCATAACGATTAGTCAGTTTATCGAAACTACGGTTAAACCAACCAAAGAAGCCAGTTTCGATATGAGCATGGCCCTTCTTAATCGGTTTGAGCATAGTCGCACAAAGTGCAGGTGTTAAAATCAAAGCAACTAGAACAGACAACGCCATCGCAGATACGATAGTGATAGAGAACTGACGATAAATAACCCCCGTTGAACCTGACATAAATGCCATAGGGACAAACACTGCAGAGAGGGTCAGACCGATACCGACTAAAGCACCGGTAATTTGATCCATCGACTTACGCGTCGCTTCCAGTGGACTTAAGCCCTCCTCGGCCATTACCCGCTCGACGTTTTCCACCACCACAATCGCATCGTCCACCAGCAAACCAATGGCGAGCACCATAGCAAACATGGTTAAAGTGTTAATCGAGAAACCCGCTAACGACAGAATCGCAAAGGTTCCCAGCAATACCACAGGTACTGCAATAGTCGGGATCAAAGTTGCGCGGAAATTTTGCAAGAAGAGGTACATGATGATGAACACTAGTACAATAGCTTCAAGCAGGGTATGCACTACACCTTCTATCGATTTTTCAACGAAAGGCGTTGTATCGTATGGATAAACAACTTCTAGCCCTTGCGGGAAGAAAGGTTTCATCTCAGCAATTTTTTCACGAACAGCTTCAGCAGTATCAAGCGCGTTAGCACCCGTTGCCAGCTTAATCGCTAACCCTGTCGCAGGTTGACCGTTATACAGTGACACCACAGCATAACTTTCAGAACCTAATTCAACCCGTGCCACATCACTTAGGAAGACGTTTGCGCCTGAAATATCCGATTTAAGGATAATTTTACGGAACTCTTCTGCCGTTTGTAAGCGGCTTTGAGCCGATACCGTTGCGTTCAACTCTTGGCCTGCCACAGAGGGCGCGCCACCTAACTGTCCAGCTGAAACTTGAGCGTTTTGAGAACGAATCGCAGCGATAACGTCTAAACTGGTCAAGTTGTATTGAGTCAATTTCAACGGATCTAGCCATATACGCATCGCATATTGGGCACCAAACAGCTGAATTTCACCTACGCCCGGTACGCGACTCATAGGATCTTGAATGTTCGCACCAACATAGTCGGCGATATCGCCTTTATCTAACGAACCATCGGTCGATACGAAGCCTAATACCATTAAGAAGCCTGAACTCGACTTGTTAACGTTAACCCCTTGCGCCTGCACCTCTTGCGGTAACAGGGTCATAGCGCCCTGTAACTTGTTCTGCACTTGAACCTGTGCAATATCCGGATCGGCTTCAGCGTTAAAGGTTAAAGTGATCTCAGCATTACCAAAACTGTCACTGGCTGAGGCGATATAACGGAGGTGATCGATACCCGTCATACGTTGCTCAATCACCTGAGTCACAGAATCTTCAACAATCTTAGCGGAAGCACCAGGATAGTTAGCACTGATCACCACGGTCGGTGGTGCAATGTTAGGATATTGGGACACTGGCAGCGAGCGGATCGAAAGGATCCCCGCCAGCATAATAATCAAGGAGATCACCCACGCAAAGATGGGGCGATCAATAAAAAAACGTGCCATAGCTATGCCCTATTGTGCTTGCGTTTCAGAAATAACTTTGGTGGTTACTGGAGCGCCGGGACGAACTTTCTGTAATCCTTCCACAATCAACTTGTCGCCCACAGTTAAACCAGAAGTAACTCGCCATTGGTTGTTAATCACTTCTGCGGTCGTCACTGTTTTCGCTTCGACTAAACCTTGGTCATTCACCACCATAGCCACAGCTTCACCCTTAGAGTTACGCGTAATCGCTTTTTGTGGAACCAAGATAGCCTGTGGATCAGTGCCCGCATTTAACATAGCGCGAACATACATGCCAGGTAACAAGATACCTTCAGGGTTAGGGAATTCTGCGCGCAGAATAACTGAGCCAGTGTTTGGATCCACGCTCACTTCAGCGAACTGCAACTTACCCGGATGACTATATTGAGTGCCATCTTCAAGCAATAATTTCACGTCTGCATTTTCTGAAGCTTGTAGTTTACCTTGCTGCAACTTAGCTTTAAGACGTAACAACTGAGCACTCGATTGCGCGATATCCACATTGATAGGATCAAGTTGTTGAATCGTCGCCAGCGTTTGGCTCTGGTTGGCAGTGACTAACGCACCCGCAGTCACACTCGATTTACCGATACGACCAGAGATAGGCGCTAATACTTCAGTATATTGCAGGTTGATTTTAGCGGTGTTAATCGCAGCTTCAGCCACGGTTACATTCGCTAATGCTTCTTTATAAGCCGCTTCAGCTTCATCGAACTCTTGCTTACTGATGGCGTTGGTTTTTACCAATTGCTGATAACGTGCCGCCTTAGCTTTTGCTGAGGCTAAGCCCGCATTCGCTCTGGCTAAATCAGCATTGGCACTCACTAAAGCAGCTTTATAAGTTGAAGAATCAATCTGATACAGAGATTCACCCTGTTTCACATTGCCACCTTCAACAAAACTACGCTTAGTGATAATACCGTTAACCTGTGGACGAACTTCAGCCTCGAGGAAAGCTTTACTGCGTCCTGGTAATTCCACCTGAATCACTTGTGGCTGGGCAACAACATTAAGGATTCCCACTTCCATACTACGTGGACCAGCACCCGCCTGAGCGCTCTCTTCTTGAGGGCTGCAAGCTGCCATCCATAACGCCACGCTTATAACTGAGGCAAGTTTAATTGTCTGCCGCATGAGAACTCCTTCAAATATTAACTGCCCACATACCAGTACACTTATTGCGCTGACACGAGCCGTAATTGTAACTAAAATCAAATCCGTTATTTATCTCATAGCCTATATGAATCAACAAGGAAGATAACGAAACTAAATTGTAAACTAATGAAAATTTTCACTCATTCAGCATTACTATATTCATCGAATTGTTATTCGATTTAAAAAATCGGTTAACTTTGAGTGGCATTGTTAGGGGGATATGCCGTAAAACACCCAATAAGCCTACTCCATATTGAATATGTTGCAAATCTGTTCATATTCTAGACTTGCGGCAGGCCAAGGCCCACAGCTCAATGACGTTAGCTTAACCGTCACTTGTTGCAATAATTTGTACATAGAGACGAAAACGCAGCGCGCTTGTTTTTACTCAGGCCACTCTCAGCATCAAGTCGTTAAAAACGACCCTATCAAGACTGACAATACCGAAAGAGAGTAAGCAAAGAGCTGGCTTCAGACTGCTTGCGCGTAAAAACATGAATACATCCGATAGCGGATTGCTGTGCAATTTATTACATCTACTATTTGTGCACGGCTAAAATGCAGCGCCAGCGTTATGAGCCAACGCCACACAATTAAACAGCCACAAATAATAGCTAGCGAGCTATTTTAGTGGTTACCCCAAAACGGAGCAAACCCGAAATTCAGATTAATACCCCATTAAATGAAACTCAGACTCCCACAAATAATGCTTCTGTAATGAAAAATATTGCTAGCAAAGCAATATTTGTCTATTAAAACTAATTTGTTCATCTTCAATCACAACTTAACAGGACTAAATTCGATTATCGCCCACGCTGCAAGCCAGAATACGGCTGATATCAGCCAAACAACGACCCGACTCCTGTTGCCACTGATTAAATACGGCTTGCACTTGCTTAAGCGCCGTTTGTGATGAAAAACCCGTATCGACTAACTTATGTGCTTTAAAATAGCCTTGTACATCATCGGTTAACAAAAAAGTATCTTTGCCAATACCGCGCAGAAAATAGGGACCCGTATTGCCGCCCAATCGAGTACCGCGTTTCTTCAACAACGCCCACAAACCAATAATATCCTGTGTCGGCCAAGCGGCGATCAGTTGCGCCAAACTGCCATGTTCGCGAGCAACATCGTGGATCATCAGAGCGTTATCATAAATAGCTTGAGTCTTTTTAAGATGGCGAATCAAGGTCGCATCACTTGCCCGCGCTTGAATTTGCTCAGGCGATAACATTAATACTTTATGCGGTTCGAACCCAAAGAAAGACTTCTCATACTCGGGCCATTTGTTAACAACCACTCGCCATACAAAACCACTTTGAAACACCTGACGGCTCATCGCCGACAATAATTCAGCATCCCGATATTGGCGAATTTCATCATCAGACAGGCAACCAGACAATAAGGCTTCGAGTCCAGCAGGTCCGCCTTTGCGCTCACTGGCTCTGGCATAAATAGATGAAAAACGCTCTAACTGGCTCATATTATTACCTTTAAAATGATTAAATCCCGACACTTCCTATATGGGCTCATAATACCGATTTTTATCCCTGATGGATCACTTGGCTTTGCCAAGAAAAATTGTGTTTATTCCAGCATTTTTTAAGAAAACTCTTACAGCAAGCGCTTCAATTACGACTAAAGTTAAAACGTAAAGTCCGTAAAAGACTGGGTTTGGAGTGAGTGCCTATGGAGCTTTTTTATCACCCGTTATCACGCTATTCACAGAAAGTGCTCATCGCACTTTATGAAAAGCAGGCCAACTTCTACCCCAGAATCATAGATCTACGCGACCCTTTGTCCCGCAAGGAATTTCACCAACATTATCCGCAAGCGCGAATCCCCCTGCTTAAAGCCCAAAATGAACAGCTGATACCCGAATCCAGCATTATTATCGAGTACTTAGATAGGTATTTTCAAAACAGTACCCAGCTGCTGCCACAAGAACCACAACGCAACTTACAGGTACGTTTGTTCGATCGCATCATAGACAATGATATTAACAACCCATTATTTCAATTAGAAAAGTTAAAGCATATAGAAGACAGTAATGAATTCGAAATCAAACAATTAGAGAAGCAACTACTGACACAGTTTCAACGCTTAGACGCGCAACTCACACAACATCATTGGGTCTGTGGCGACAGTTTTACCTTAGCCGACTGTGCACTCATCCCTTGTTTAAGCTATAGCTTCCAACATCTAAACCTGTTGGATTTAGATGAAATCGTGCGCTATTGGCAACAGGCACAACTGCGTGGCGCTTGGATGTTAGTACAAGAAGAGGTGTTACTGGCTGAGATGGAGGAAACGGCAGGAATAAGAGGCATACCTTAACGAGTAAGCCATGCCTCAACACAATCACATATTGCGTTCTTTCTTCAACTGCAAAAACGCTTTCCACTTCACGACTTCTGGCGGCAACTCAGGTGCAGGATCGGTATAACCCGCTTCTTTCACTAGTACATCTAGCGGCACTTGCTTACCTTTGCACACAAACACACCGCGTACATGAACGATACAATGTAGGCCACGTTCGCTCACAAAGCGTTGTTCAATATAAAAATACTTTTCATCCCAACCGACGACTTTGGTTTCAATCTCAAAGGTTTTCAGCGGCTTGATATCGCGAATATAGGTAAATTCGGCGGCGTTGACTATCGGCATCCACTTCAACTTTAAGAAACGTTTCAGCAGACCCATCTCAGCCAACATATAAGTCCGCGCCAGATCCATAAACGCGGGATAGCGAGAATTAGTGAGATGGAAATTAATGTCGCAATCGCTCGGTAAAGCACGATAAGTGATACGGCTTGTCCCTAGAAAATCGATCTTACGACAATGGCGCGTGCGCCAGAATAACAACCAAAACAAACGAAAATACAGATTCATAACGCGCCGCCCTTGAAATAAGAGCCACAGGCTAACAGAGGTCATACCACAGGGCAAGCGGGATATAGCTCACAAAAAAAGACGCCCTAGGGCGTCTTTTTATCGTTCGATTAAGCTAAATACCCTCAGATAATCATCCCATTAAAAGGGGCTGATTTATCAAAACTCACAATTGCTTATGCAGCAATACCTGAATGTCTTAACAGGGCATCGATATTCGGCTCGCGTCCCATAAACTGTTTGAACAAGTCCATCGGCTCGGCTGAACCACCCATTTCGAGGATATTGTGCAGGAAGCGACGACCCGTTTCAGGGTTAAAGATACCTTCCTCTTCGAAGCGGGAAAACGCATCCGCCGACAGCACTTCTGCCCATTTATAGCTGTAATAACCTGCGGCATAACCGCCCGCAAAAATATGGGCAAATCCATGTTGGAAACGGTTAAAATCCGGCGGCGTTAATACGGCCACCTGACGACGCACTTCGTCTAAGGTTTCTTGTATGCGCGCGCCTTTAGCTGGGTCGTATTCGTGGTGCATTCTAAAATCGAACAATGAGAACTCGAGTTGACGCAGCATCATCATGCCAGACTGGAAATTTTTCGCCGCCAGCATTTTATCCAACAAGGCTTTAGGTAATGGCTCGCCCGTTTCGAAGTGGCCAGAAATTTCGGCTAATGCTTCTTCCTGCCAACACCAGTTTTCCATAAATTGACTTGGTAACTCGACCGCATCCCAAGGCACACCATTGATGCCCGACACGCCTGCAACATCGATTTTGGTCAGCATGTGGTGGATACCATGGCCAAATTCGTGGAACAGGGTTGTCACTTCATCATGGGTAAACAGCGCGGGTTTGCCATCGACCGGACCATTAAAGTTACAGGTCAAATAAGCCACTGGCTTTTGTAATCCATTAGCGGTTTGACGGCGCACACGGCAGTCATCCATCCAAGCACCACCACGTTTACCTGTGCGGGCATATAAATCGAGGTAGAAACTACCTCTGTGTTCGTCAGTTTCGTCGAAAATATCGAAGAAACGCACGTCTTTATGCCATCGGTCAAAATCCTTTTGCTCAAGGATTTTAAGGCCGAACAAACGCGATACTGTGTAGAACAACCCCGAGAGCACTTTATCTTCGGGGAAATACGGACGCAGGATTTCCTGTGAAATCTCATACTTATGCTGCTGCAACTTCTCAGCATAGAAACTTAAGTCCCAAGAGGCCATTTCAGTCACGCCATATTCGGCCTCGGCAAACGCTCTCAGCTCAGCCAGTTCTGCCTTAGCTTGATCCTTTGAGCGCAGCGCTAACTCATTTAAAAATGCCATCACCTGCGCCGGTGTTTCAGCCATTTTCGTCGCCAGAGATTTGTCAGCAAAACTATCAAAACCGAGTAACAATGCGAGTTCGTGGCGCAAAGCAAGAATTTCGTCCATCAGCGGGCTGTTATCAAACTCTCCGGCATTGGGACCTTGATCTGAAGCGCGAGTGACAAACGCACGGTAGCATTCTTCCCTAAGACTGCGGTTTTCGCTGTAGGTCATGACGGGTAGATAAGAGGGGAAATCTAAGGTAAATAACCAACCTTCTAGCTCACGCGACTGCGCCATCGCTTTAGCGGCGGCTTTGGCAGACTCGGGCAAACCAGCAAGCTCAGCTTCATCAGTGATCAACTTAGTCCAAGCTTGCGTCGCATCCAGTAATTGATTCGAAAAACCACTGGTGAGTTCAGAAAGACGTTTTACAATCTCGCCATAACGCACTTTTTGCGCGTCATCTAAACCAATACCCGATAGTTCAAAGTCGCGCAGGCTGTGCTCTATCACCATCTGCTGGGCTTGGCTCAATTGTGCAAATTCATTGGATGCTCGCAGCGCTTTATAGGCTTGATACAAACCTTGGTGTTGGCCAACGTAAGTACCGTATTCCGATAAAAGAGGTAAACAAGCATCATGGGCGGCACGCCACTCATCTGTGCTAGTCACTGAATTCATATGAGAAACGGGCGACCAAATTTGGCTTAGCTCATCGTCAACCTGTTCTAATGGCGCGACCAAGTTGTCCCACGTAAAAGGACCTTGGTTCTGCAGCACTTCATCAATCTTAGTGCGGCACTGAGCAATGGCATGCTCAACGGCGACTTGAATATGTTCCGGTTTAATCTGTGAAAAAAGCGGTAATTTTGCGCCGCTAAGCAAAGGGTTGCTCATATTGACTCCTCAACAATCTGTATCTGTTATAAATAAGGGCTAATGGCCTATTTATCAAGGCGAGAAAACCGATTGTCCCCTTCGAACGCCTTACTTAACCCTATTTCCCTTGAAAAAAAGTGAACTAGTTCGCATTTAGGATTTACGTTTTATTTACCTACACATTGTTGCAATCTCGATCGCAAATCGAATCAATTCGCATTAATGTTTGTATGTGGGCAAGGTATTATCTGCATAACTAACGTACCTCGACCAAAATCAGCAAAAATATGGCAACACACTCAGTGAAACTTATCGCCAGCGTCCTCTGCACATTAGGGATCAACTGCCTTAGTCACAACGCAGTTGCTAATGAGGGCCTAGAACAAGTCGATAGTATTTCAAACACCATATTACCCCGCCAGATGACAGAACCTTTGGCGGTGACGCTGGATTTAGGTTGGGACAGCAAATATGTCTCACAGGGTCGCAATAACTTGCAAAATGGGGGTATTTATTGGCTCAATGCTGCCGTTCAACACGGCAACTTAACCACTTATGCCTTAGTCGGACGCGGTGATAGCCAAGCCTATACAGAGTGGAATATCGGCCTTGAATATGGGTTCAACTTAGCCGAAAACCTAGAGGCCAATCTGGGATATCAGCGCATTGAAGGCTATAGCAATAGCCGCTGCCAAGATAACGAGCTATTTGCAGAACTCGCCTACAGCGCCACAGCTTGGTTGGTACCATCGGTGAGTTATGTCTATTCCACAGAGGCGGCAGGCTACTTTGTTGAAGTGAGTTTGCACAGTTATTGGAATATCACAGACCAGTTCAACCTCACGCCCTATATCACTCAAGGGTTTGATTTTAAATACCGCACAGAAGAACACGATGGCAGTAATAACCTGCAGTTTGGCCTCGAAGCGAATTATCAACTGACCCCAAGCATGAGTATTAGCGGACACATTAGCCACAGCATTGCCCAGAGTGATATTGAGCAAGAAGCCTCAGCCAATGGCGATATGAGTTCACAGGATCAAACCTATGCTGGCATCCACTTTGCGATAACGTTTTAACGTCGTTTTAGCTCTGTGTTTCTAGCGCCGTATTGCAACCTTCCTCTGTCAATTTATCCCGCGACATTTGGCAAAAACAAAGCTCACTAACTAAACTCAAAATGTCGACGGAGCGACTCACTATTCATATCGATTTTGCCGAGGAACAGGGAATGTTAACGTATCATTTCTATTTTATCCGAACCGCTGTCATTACCTTGCCCCTGCTTTTTATCCCAGTAACAAGCTCGACTAATGCGCAGCAGGTACCAGAGCCTGAACCGAGTCTAGAGTCCTTAGCGCAACCGACACAAACCGCGCCTTTGCCCCTAGGCACTTTGCTCGACAATGAGGGCAAGCCGATTAATGTGCCTAACCAAGTGCAAAGTGCATTCGAGTATTCACCCCCCACTGTCACACCCGCAGAGCCATCCAAAACCACTAAATCAACTAAAGCCACTCAATCGAACAAAGCCGCTAAGAGTAAAAAACTCAGTCGCAAACAACAGCTCGCCAGTCGTGAACATGTCGCCAATGATCCTAACTGCCGTTGGCTCGATAAACGTATGGATCAGCTAGAGTCCCTACTCGGCGACAAGCAAGATAACGCTGCTAAGCATCAAGCCGATGAACTCAGCGCCCGCCAAAAGGAGTGGCAATGTTTGAAATGTGGTGCAGAAGGCCCAGCTCAAAACGATCACTCTAAGTGCCAATATCGCCGCGAAACAGCCACACGATAACAACTGAATGCAACTTTAGGAGTATTTTTATTAAAAGCAATGCCTTATACGTTAGTGATGCAATAGGCTGGTCTGTTACCGCAAAGCCCCCTACAATGACCTTCTGCTGTAAAGCATCTCATCCTTGAAGTAAGACGGAGAAACTCATGGCTCAACATTTTGACTATATCTGCCTAGGCGCAGGCAGCGGCGGTATCGCCTCAGCAAACCGAGCGGCAATGCGTGGTGCTAAGGTTCTACTCATCGAAGCCAAACACGTGGGTGGCACCTGTGTAAACGTAGGTTGTGTGCCCAAAAAAGTCATGTGGTATGGCGCCCATGTTGCCGAAGCGATGAACCTTTACGCCAAAGATTATGGTTTCGACGTCACTGTTAATAAATTCGATTGGAATACTTTGGTCGAAAACCGCGAAGCCTACATTGGTCGCATTCACGATGCCTATGGCCGTGGTTTTGCCAACAATAAAGTGACCCTGTTAAATGGTTACGGCCGTTTTGTGGATGGCAACACCATCGAAGTGGACGGCGAACATTACACCGCCGATCACATCCTCATCGCCACTGGCGGCGCACCGACTATTCCGAATATTCCTGGCGCTGAATACGGTATCGACTCCGATGGTTTCTTCGCCCTACGCGAGCAACCTAAGCGCGTTGCCGTTGTTGGCGCGGGTTATATCGCTGTTGAAGTCGCTGGCGTGTTACACGCTCTGGGCAGTGAAACTCACTTATTAGTGCGTAAACATGCGCCGCTGCGTAACTTTGACCCTATATTAGTCGATGCTCTCGTCGATGCGATGGCAACCGAAGGCCCGACATTACACACCCATAGCGTGCCAAAAGCCGTGGTTAAAAATGCCGATGACAGCCTGACATTAAACTTAGAAAACGGTGAAAGCATTACAGTCGATTGCCTAATTTGGGCAATTGGCCGCTCACCTGCAACAGGCAATATCGGCCTAGAAAATACCGAAGTGCAATTAGATAGCAAAGGCTATGTCATCACTGATGAGCAGCAAAATACAACTCACAAAGGGATTTACTGTGTCGGCGACATTATGGCGGGCGGCGTAGAGCTCACCCCTGTTGCGGTTAAAGCGGGCCGTTTGTTGTCCGAGCGTTTATTTAACGGTATGACAGATGCCAAAATGGATTACAGCCTGATCCCAACGGTCGTGTTCAGCCATCCACCAATCGGCACTATGGGCTTGACCGAACCAGAAGCGCGCACTCAATACGGCGACGATAACGTCAAAGTGTATACGTCGACGTTTACCTCCATGTACACCGCCGTTACGGCCCATCGCCAAGCCTGTAAGATGAAGTTAGTCTGCGCTGGCAATGACGAAAAAGTCGTCGGTATTCATGGTATTGGTTTTGGTATGGACGAAATCCTTCAAGGTTTCGGCGTCGCCATGAAAATGGGCGCGACTAAGGCCGATTTCGATGCGGTCGTTGCTATCCACCCAACGGGCGCGGAAGAGTTTGTTACCATGAGGTAGAAGCGATTTTCGCTTTGATTTCATCATATTTAGGGCCAGCTTATGCTGGCCCTAATTGATCACAGATAGTATAAAACCATTAACTCTCACGCGACTTTCCTATAATCTCGACTGAGTACTTTGCATTTTAAACACCTAGCGCGGTTATCGCTGCGCCACTGTTATCGGGATGAATAGCGTAATGCTTAAAGAACTCGCGTTCGATGGTTTGTTATTTAGTCCATTAATTATCTTTATCCCCTTAGCTTTTCTGCTTTCCTGCATCACTCGCTGGGTACTCTATCAAACTGGGCTCTATCACAAGCTGTGGCGCGCAGCTTGGTTCGAAGTTGGGCTGTTTATCTGCTATCTGGCTTTGGTCATTTACTTGCTTGGGAGTTGATTGTTCATGGGAAAAATCTTTCGTATCAGCCTCACCCTCATTGTGGTCGCGGTTGCAGGTATCGCCGGACATTGGATATGGTCGCACTACCTTTATTCTCCTTGGACCCGCGACGGCCGAGTTCGCGCCGAAATCATTACCATAGCGCCAGATGTATCCGGTTGGGTAAACCAACTGAATGTAAAAGACAATCAAGTCGTTAATAAAGGTGATGTATTGTTCACAGTGGACGATACCCGCTACAAAGCCACCATTGCCGAATTGAATGCCAAAGCGGAAAGCCAAAAATTAGCATGGGAACTGGCAAAACATAAATACAAACGCCGTATTGGTTTGACCAACGCCAACTTAGTCAGCAAAGAAACCTTCGACGAAGCCTTTATCAATACCGAACTGGCAAGAACCAGTTATGAACTCGCACAGGCACAATTGAATACCGCCAAAATTGACTTAGCGCGGACGCAAATTCACGCCCCCGAAAATGGCACCCTGATCAATTTAAGCCTGCGTAATGGCAACTATGTCAGCAAAGGCAACTCAGTATTTTCGCTCGTCAAACAAGACTCTCTCTATATCACAGGCTATTTTGAAGAAACCAAAATCCCCTTGGTTCACATAGGTCAAAACGCCGATGTCAGCCTAATGAGTGGTGGCCATGTCTTGCACGGCAAAGTGGTCAGCATAGGTAAGGCAATCGCCAATACCAATGTCACCACTAATGGGCAGTTATTACCGCAAATCGGCCAAACCTTTAATTGGGTGAGATTGTCACAACGTATTCCGGTCGATATCCAGCTAGACAGCATTCCTAAGGACATAGAGCTGAGCGTCGGCATGACAGTTTCCATCCAGCTACAGACTGACAAATAGTCATTATGACGCTGTTACTTAAGAGTTTATTTTTTCCTGACCGACGAACCCTCATCTTCGCGATTAAAGGCGTGATTTCGATGACGCTCGCCTTATATGTGGCCATGTTCTTAAATTTAGAACGGCCATATTGGGCGCTGGTGTCGGCAGTATTTTTGCAAATTCGCCCCGAAAGTGGCCTCGTTATCGAAAAGGGCTTATGCCAAATTGGCGGCACCTTAGTCGGTGCGCTCGCGGGGATTGCCATACTCAACGGGTTTACGCCCTATCCCGAACTCGCCTTAGGATTACTCGCCTGCTGGATAGGGTTAAATTCTGGGTTGTCGGCCATGGTGCGCCAGCAAAACTTTGTCTATGCCTTTGCTATGGCGGGCATGACAGCCTGCTTGATAGTGCTCATTGTGATGGCGAGCCCGAGCACAGCCGATAGTGCAAAAATATTCGATGTGGCGCAGGCGAGGATCAGCGAAATTATCGTCGGCGCAATTTGTGCCGTCTTGGTCAGCTCGCTACTTTGGCCGAGCAAGGTAAAACAAGGTCTACAACTGCATGCTAAAAACACAATTAATCAAACGCTTAACTATCTTGCATTAGAACTAGATTTACAGGGCGTACATGCGAGCCGCCATGAACATATCGACACGATTATGGAGTCAGTATCGGCGCTGAGTGACGACTCCAGCGCGGTGATTTATGAAGGCCCCGAAGGACGCGGGCAGAGCCATGCGGCAAACTTTCTCTGCAATAAAACCCTTTCGCTGTTGGCGGCAATCCAAATATTTGGCCGATTACAACGTAATCACTCCCATCTGGTCAGCGAACCGCTCGCGAAAACCTTAGCCAATATGCGCAGCAGTTTTACCCTGATGGCACAATCCACTGATGACCAAGAATGCTACAAAATGGCGCGTACCCTAAGGTATCAACTCCAGCAAAACCTGATGCAATACCGCGACCGAACCCCATTAGAGACTCGCTTACTCAAAGTTGCGATGGAGTTAAGCGCCGATCTGATCATGGTGCTCAAGAGTTATAACGTGCTGACAAGCAATTCTGCGGTACAACTCAACGCGCCGCCAATGGAATTTCACCGAGATCCACTGATAGGGTTTACGACCGGTCTACGCAGCATGGCGGTATTTGTCATTGGGGCTTCGCTGTGGATCGGCACAGGGTCGAGTGCGGTACTCATGATGATCCTGATGCCTGTGGTCTTTTCCATCATGATGGCGCGCCAGCCACTGCCGATACTAACCACGATTTTGCGCCGTATTCTTGTCGGTATCACTATCGCTGTGCCCCTCACAGTGTTTTACGCTTTACCTTTGCTGGCAGAGAGTAGTGGCGATTTCGAAATCCTCATTTTAGTGCTCGCAGGCCCCTTTTTTATTGGACTACTCGCCTTAGCGAATCGACCGACCTTGCCCTATGGTCTCGGGATTTGCGTGCCGTTTGCGGTATTAGTACAGCCCAGTAATACCATTTCATTTGCGATAGAAAACACTGTCAGCAATGCCTTAGCGATTTTTGTTGGCGTCACTGTGCTGTATTGGTTGTTTAAATTGATTACCGAACCTAGCCAGCGTTTGATGCAATATCGTCTGCTGCAATCCATCCAAAAAGATCTAGTGCATATCGCGCAGCATAACGATCCTGAGCCTTGGTTTAACGCCCGCATGGGCGATCGACTGCTGCGGATAGCCAGTTACGAAAAAGGCTCGGGCAAGAGTTCGAGGGTATTTACCGATCTGGTGTTCACTGCACTTAATCTAGGCCATGTGTCGATTCGAATGCGACGCATGTTGCAGGGGATTTCAGATACGCACTCAGACTTAGGCTTAGAAAATGCACTCAACCTCTGGCAACACAATTTAGGTCAGGCATTTATCGCCTGCGCCCACGGCCAAGTCGCAGAAGAGTTTAACACCAGCAGCGAAGCCTTATTACAAGCGCTGGCGCAATGCCCGTTACCCCACGAACAATTCACTCTGATTACTGGGATGTTTGAACGCATCACCTTAACCTTCGAACGTACCGCCAACAGTATCGCCGAGCAGAAAAACACCTCAGCAAAATAGTCAGTTCTCAAACTATTTTCCGCCCCCAAAGCCACTCTCGTGCTGCCGCCAAAACCATTTAAATCCAATAGAAGCTTGATATTTGGCCGATAAAATGCCTTAATATAGTTAGATCACTAACTATATTGGTGATATAAATTCAATTATCAACCAAGGAGCAATTATGTCTACGGAGAACCCACCAGAGGAAAATCTTATCTCGCAAGTAGCAAGCTTTACCCGATTACACGCCAAGGAAACCGTGCAGTTTATGTGTTTATGCGCAATATTAAGCACCTATCTCTTTGTCATTTTGAAACCGAGTATTATTCAAAATAACAAAGCGTTAGGAGACAAATAACCCATGAATTACCTGGCTTACGTTTCCTTAGCAATTTACTTTATCGCCATGCTTGCTATTGGCTTATTCGCCTATAAAAAATCCACAAACGATGTATCCGGCTATATTTTGGGCGGCCGCAAGGTGAGCCCACAGGTCACCGCACTCTCAGCGGGTGCATCTGACATGAGTGGCTGGATGCTAATGGGTCTTCCCGGTGCAATGTTTTTGGTTGGTTTCGAAACCATTTACATCGCACTTGGACTATTAATTGGTGCTCTAATTAATTACTTGGTTGTTGCACCCAAATTAAGGGTCTATACCGAAGTCGCGGATAACGCCCTTACTATCCCGGAGTTTTTTGCTAAACGCTTCGGCAATGCCAACGGCAGTATCCGTATTATCTCGGCCGTGATCATTGTGATCTTCTTTACCTTGTATACCTCAGCGGGTTTAGTGGCTGGCGGTAAGTTATTTGAGTCAGCATTTGGCCTGAACTACAACATTGGTTTAGTCGTCACCCTCGGCGTAGTGGTTTCTTATACCTTGTTGGGCGGATTCTTAGCAGTGAGCCTCACTGACTTTGTCCAAGGCTGTATCATGTTTGTCGCTTTAATCTTAGTGCCCGTGGTGGCATATCAAGAGTTTACCAGCGCTGACACTATGCTGAACTTTGCGTATCAATCGATTCCACACTTCACCGATGCCATGCAGAACGTCACTATGTTAGGGCTTATCTCAAGCTTATCTTGGGGACTCGGTTACTTTGGCCAACCGCACATTATTGTGCGCTTTATGGCAATTCGTTCAGTCGCTGACATTAAAACCGCCAGACACATAGGTATGGGCTGGATGACAGTGACCATTGTGGGTGCACTGGCAACAGGTCTTGTCGGTATCGCTTACGCCAATAAATTTGGCATGAAGCTGACCGATCCTGAAACCATCTTTATCGTGTTTTCTGAGTTGTTGTTCCATCCGATCATTAGTGGCTTCTTATTAGCCGCAATTCTGGCCGCGATCATGAGCACCATTTCATCGCAACTATTAGTGTCATCAAGCTCGCTAACGGAAGATATCTATCGCGTGCTGTCGAAGAAAGAATCTAGCGAAAAAGACATGGTGAAAATGGGACGTTTTGGCGTAGCAGGCGTGGCAATTGTCGCAAGTCTACTGGCGCTTGACCGCTCTAGCAGTGTGCTGTCATTGGTGAGTAATGCATGGGCAGGATTCGGTGCCGCCTTCGGTCCGTTAGTCTTGTTTAGCTTGTATAAAGCTAACCTAACCCACAAAGCCGCGATTGCCGGCATAGTGTCAGGCGCAGCCACAGTGCTGTTTTGGATTTATGCACCAGTACTTGCTGACGGTAAAGCTTTAACCACAGTGGTGTATGAGATGATCCCCGGCTTTGCCGTGAGCAGTGTGGTGATTTGGATAGTCTCGTTACTCGATACTGATCCCTGTGCCAAAACCACTAAATTATTCCATAAGGCTGGCCGTGTTTTAGCCGAAGACAGATGAGGCGCGCAGGTATGACTGACTTACCCTGGAAACGCATTGTCGTTAAGGTAGGTAGTGCCCTGATTGCTCCACACAAACAAGGTTGCAGCAGCCACTACTTACTCGGCATTGCCCAATTTATTACTTATTGTCGTGCCCAAGGGATCCAAGTTGTCTTGGTCTCTTCGGGCTCAGTCGCTGCAGGATGGCATCACTTTGGCGAGGTTGATAAACCGAGCGTCACAGTGAAGAAAGCCATGGCTGCAGCGGGCCAGGCCGATATGATGGCCACATGGAACAAGTTATTTGATTTCCCAACCGCACAGCTACTGTTAACCCACGGTGATTTACGCAATCGAGATCGTTACATCAGTATTAAAGACACGATTTTCAGCCTACTCGAACATGGGCTATTGCCTATCATCAACGAGAACGATGCCGTCACCGCCGACAAACTCAAAGTTGGCGATAACGATAATCTCTCGGCCATGGTCGCCGCGGCGGCCGATGCCGATACGCTGATTATCTGTTCGGATGTGAATGGGCTTTACACGCAAAACCCCCATGAATATCCCGATGCACAGCTTATCAAGCAGGTGACCGAGATTAATGCCGAGATCTACGCCATGGCAGGCGGCGCCAGCAGTGCCGTCGGTACGGGGGGAATGCGGACTAAGATACAAGCCGCCAAGAAGGCGATTTCCCACGGGATCGAAACCTTTATTATCAATGGTTTTGATGCCGACTCATTCAACCAATTGTTGAAGGGCCAAAACCCAGGAACCTTATTTACCCCCGATGAAAAGCCAATGCAGGATCACTTGCACTGGATGACACATACCTCGCAGGCTCAAGGCGAAGTCATTGTTGAAAATGACTTTAATATCGCCCTTGATATCCATAGCGAGCAATTGACCAGTGACGATGTCGTTGCCATCAATGGGGACTTTTCTGTCGGTGACACCATTTTAGTACGCAAAGACGATGGCACTAAATTGGCCAAGGCCAAATCCAATTACAGCAGTTGTTTGCTTAGCTTTATTACGGACCAAGACGATCGCGAGTTTGCCAGTGAATTTCAGCAAAAGACTGGACCGATTATTTCCGAGAAAAACATCGCCATTCTCGAATAAGCATCAGCCGAATAAAACTAAGCGAGTAAACATCTAAGCGGAGTAAATATGACTTTAATCAAAAATTTATCTCAAGAAGCTGCCAAAGCGGCTCTGATCCTCGCCCAAGTTGACGAACAGCTTAAAAATACTGTACTCCTCGATATGGCACGCTCATTACGCGAAAAGTCCTATGAAATCCAAAGCGCAAATTTAATCGACTTACACAGAGCGACCGCCGATAACGTCGGCCCTGCCATGCTCGACCGATTAACGCTAACGCCAGAGCGTATCGAAGCTATGGCGGTAGGCATTGAAACCATCGTCGCCTTACCCGATCCCATTGGCAACGAACGCTATATTGGTCAACGACCTAATGGTTTATCCATCAGTAAGATGCGCGTTCCATTGGGCGTGGTTTGTATGATTTATGAAGCGCGCCCCAATGTCACCGCCGATGCTGGTGCCCTGTGCTTTAAATCCGGCAATGCCGTGATTTTGCGCGGTGGTAAAGAGGCGCTACACAGCAGTAAAATTATCGCCACTATTTTGCAAAGCGTATTGAAACAATACGGTTTGCCCGAGGCGTTAATCACAGTGGTGCCAGACCCAGATCGCGCCCTCATGCTAGAACTGCTGCAGCAACGAGATTATATCGATGTGATCATTCCCCGCGGCGGCGAAGGCTTGATTAACTTTGTGACTGACAACAGTAAAATCCCAGTGATCCAGCATTTTAAAGGCGTGTGTCATTTATACGTCGATAAAGATGCCGATCTGGATATTGCTATGGACTTACTGCTCAACGGTAAAACCCAGCGCACTGGCGTATGTAATGCCCTCGAAGCCCTATTAGTACACCAAGAAATTGCCTCGCAATTCTTGCCTAAAGTAGCCAAAGCGCTGGCCGAGCATAAGGTTAAAATCAACGCTTGTACTCAAGCAGGTGGCTACTTCGAAAACTGTACGTATATGGAAGAAGACGATTTCGGCCAAGAGTATTTAGATCTCGAAATTGCCATTCGCCAAGTCGATCACTTTGACCATGCTATCCAACATATTGCCCGTTTTGGTAGCCAGCACACCGAAGTGATTTGCACCGAAAACGAAGTCACTGCCGCACACTTCCAACGTGCGGTCGATGCTTCTGTGGTAATGGTCAATGCCTCTTCGCGCTTCTCCGACGGCAGCGAACTCGGCCTTGGAGCAGAAATCGGCATCGCGACCTCTAAGCTACATGCCTATGGCCCAATGGGACTCGAATCCTTGACCGCTGAGAAGTATTTAGTCTCAGGCACAGGCCAAGTGCGGGCATAAACCTAAGGTGTAAATCACACTTTTAGGCTTAACAAGTCCGTTGGATTTCGATTCAATTGTAAAGATTAAAGGCCACAGTCAGTAACGACTGTGGCCTTTTTGTTGGCTAAATTGACTCAAACCACAACAGCCTGAGTTCCCAGTCAATGCCCTGAAACCGAGTTATAGTAAGGCATGCGCTAAAAGTGCAGATCCCACTGCGACGGCTTATCACAGCTCGCTGACAAGCTATTCGCCAATAAGTTACAACCCAGCTTAAACAATTTACACATTGAGCATATTGCATTTATTTTCAACAAACCTATCATGCGATCGATTCTCATTTGCACCTAAACACTTTATTTGCGCTCAGGATCACCAATCATCATTTAATCTGAAATCGCCTGAAAGGATTGAAATACCATGCCTCCCCTATCTGTTTTAACGTCTTGGCGCTCGCCATTGATCCCTGTACTTCTCAGCACACTTACTCTGACGGTTCAAGCCAATGCTGACCCTAAGCAAGATGAGAAAAAAGATACAGAACAGATAGAAAGATTGAACGTGGTAGGAACATACACCCGCGCGGCAATGAATAGCGCCACGGGTTTGTCTATGTCACTCAAAGAAACCCCACAAAGCGTCACTTTGATTACCGAAGAAATGATCAGTGACAAAGGTTTGGTCACTATGGAGTCAGTGTTAAATCACACTCCTGGCGTCACTATGGTGGGCGATGCCTCTGAAAATAGTCAGATATTCGTGCGCGGCTATGCACTCGACAGTGGGGTCCAAATTGACGGCTTAATCACGACCTCTTCATCCCATGTTTACAGCGGCTCAATTGATCAAGGTTTAGACCCTGTGATTGCCGAACGGGTTGAAGTATTAAAAGGTGCGGCTGGGATCTTAAGTGGTTTAGGTGAACCTTCTGCCACGGTTAATTTTATTCGTAAACGCCCAACGGATGACACCCGTGCCACGGCAAGTGCAAGTTATGGCTCATGGAATACCTATAGACTTGAGGCCGATGTTTCTGGCTGGCTAACGGATTCGGGCAATGTGAAAGGTCGATTCGTCAGTGCGGTGAAGAAAGGCGATTCTTTTATCGATCGCTATCAGCGCGATACCACAGTGCTCTATGGCGTAGTTGAAACGAGTCTAAGTACCGATACTAGCTTGTCGCTGTTTGCGGACTATCAAAAATCACAAACCGACGGTGTGTATAACTGGAACTCTAATCCCGCATTTTATACCGATGGCACAGCTGTCGATTTTGGCCGCAGCTACTCTAGCTCACAGGACTGGACCCATTGGGACGTGACCCAAAAGAGTCTCATGGCCGAATTTAAACATAGATTCGATAACGACTGGTCACTCGTCAGTGCCTATCGTATCGCCAACGCCACCATAGACGCATTGGCCTTTTACCCTGGCGATTATATCATCAAATCAACCGGCGAATTTGTTGGCCCTTGGGGCAATACCTATGCAGCCCAACATGATCGTGAATCCGATACCAACAGTTTCAACCTGTATGCAACGGGTAACTTCGACTTACTCGGCCGTGAACATAGCGCTGTGATCGGTTTTAACTATGGTGACAACGAGTTCGATAACATCAACACGAACTCCGCCCCCCAACGTCGCTATAACGTCGCGGATCAGGGCAATTACCCCAAGCCTAATATTCCTAATTCACCCACCAATGGCCAAACCAATGAGCAAAGCCAATCGGGTGTTTACGGCACTGTCCGTGTCAATCTGTTGGATTCACTGAAATTAATGGTCGGTGGACGCGTAAGTAACTGGTCCTATGAAAAGCATGATCTCGTGGGTAACAGCACAGATGCAACCATGGAAAAAACCGGTATTTTCATCCCCTACTACGGCCTAGTCTACGATGTGACCGAGCAGATCGCTGTCTACGCTAGCCGTACTGAAATCTTCAAACCTGGCACCTATTTTGGTGAAGATGGCCAACTGCTCGAACCTGCAGAAGGCACAAACGTCGAAGGCGGCGTCAAGGTCGCGCTGTTCGATGACACGCTAAACATGTCAGCCGCCGTCTACGAAACCAATAAAGACAACGAACCCGAATATGCAGGGAAAGGTCAGCTACCTTCCGGTGACTCTATCTACGAAAGTGTGGATGGGATTACCACCAAAGGCTATGAGTTAGAAATAGCCGGACGTCTTACCGACTTATGGGATATCAGCGGTGGTTATACCCACAACAATGCAGAAGATAAAGATGGCCTACGTCGTCAAACTTATCTGCCCGAAGATATCTTCAAACTCACCACTAAATATAACTTTGAAGATATTCTGCCGGGCATTACTGCAGGTGCGAGCTGGCGCTGGCAGAGCAGCACCTTCTATCAAGGCACTATTTGGGGTGTCGATGGCGCGCCGAATGTGGCTTACCGCCAAACACAATCCGCCTACTCACTCGTTGACTTAATGTTTGGCTACCAAATCACACCATCTATTTCTATGCAATTGAACATTAACAATATTTTCGACAAGAACTACAACCGTTCACTCTGGGGTTACGCCGACTTTGGCGAGCCACGTAATGCCACACTGTCACTACGTTGGACGCTCTAAAACATAGCCCTAACCAGAAATAACATTAAGGATGATCAAATGAAACAAGCACTTGTAATACTCACTTTACTCGGCGGTATCGCTTTTTCGGCTCAAGCACATGAAGTATGGCTTGAGCGTAATAACGATGGTTCGGTTAAAGTGCAATTTGGCGAACCGGGTTCAGAGCAGGCTTCGGCAGAAGAGTTAGCATCGTTAAGCGCGGCGCGTATTTTCGCCGCCAATGCCAAGACACCGTTAACCGCCACAGCACAGGCCGATCATCTACTGGTCAAAACCCAAGATAGCAAGAGTGACATCAGTTTCTATGCCGATACTGCGTGGCAACCATGGAAAACCGAGACCGGATTGCAGGCCGCAATACTCTATGCCCGCACGGGACAAGAACACACAAAAGCGCTGCAAGATTTTGAATTTACGCCAGTAAAGTCAGGCGTTCCCGAGTTTGTGCTTAGCTATAAAGGCGCGCCACTGGTGAATCATCCAGTGCAAGTGTATCGCCCCGGTTTTTGGAGCAAGTCTTTCACCACCGATGCCCAAGGTAAATTCGCCCTCGATACCCCAGATGCGGGCCGCTACTTACTCGTCAGTAATCACACCACAGAAGGTAAACAAACACTCGCAGGCAACGAGGTTGATAGCGTTTTACACATCACCACCACGAGTTTTATCACTCAGTAATAATCTTAATATTGAGATGGAGTTAACGTGCGTTATTTAATGATAGGTTTATACATGCTGTGTTCTGCAGTCCACGCAAGCACAGCACCTGTAACAGTCGCCTTGCCCCAAACAGGCAGTACCAATGAACTTTTGCCACTCAGTGGCTCCATTAAATCCGCACGGGTAGCCCGCTTATCTGCACGTACCGATGGCCTAGTCGCCAAAGTGCTGGTCGATGCGGGCTCGCAAGTCCGCGCTGGCCAGCCTCTACTCGCACTCGATGACACCTTAGCCATACACCAATTAGCACAGCGTCAGGCCGATGTAATGGCCGCTAAGACCATGCTGGCAGAAAAACAGCGACTCCTCACCGAAGCGCAAACACTCAGTTCTCAGCAATTATTCCCCGAAACTGAGCGCGCGATTCGCCAAGCGGCGTTAACCGAAGCCGAAGCTAATCTGCAGAGTTTAACGGCGGCATTAGCACACCAAAAAGAGGTGGTCGCCCGCCACCAACTGATCGCGCCGTTTGCGGGAGTGATTTCAAGCAAACAAACTGAAACTGGTGAATGGGTCAATGTCGGCACTGAAATCTTCACCTTAGTATCCCAAGAACAGCTCTGGCTCGATATTCAAGTCCCACAGGAAATGTTCCAAAACATAGCCACTGCAACTCAAGTCGATATTGCCGCAGATATGCTGCCTGAACAGCAGTTTATCGGCCATGTGAATGCACTCGTCCCCGTGAGCGACCACAATGCTCGCAGCTTCTTGGTGCGCTTAACCATTCCTGATGCGAGTGGACTTTTGATGCCCGGCACATCGGCCACTGCGACCTTCCACTTACAGCGGGCGCAACACAGTGTTGTCGTGCCGCAAGATGCGCTAGTCCGTCACCCGGACGGCCAGTTCAGTGTCTTTACCGTGCAAAACAACATAGCCCAACGGCATACCGTTCAAGTGGGCCACACGAGCGCCATCGGGATTGAAATCCTTAGCCCATTACCTAAAGACGCGCCCGTAGTGATCCGCGGTAACGAAAGCCTACAAGACCAACAGCCAGTCTCTGTACTCAACTCTGCAGTAGGAGGTTAGTGGGATGCTGAAGTTTGGAATTAAACATGGCACCTTACTGTCGGTCATCGTCTTGATATTTTGCGTATTGGGCACGGCTGCAGCACTGCGTATCCCAATCCAAATGATCCCCGACTTAGATGTGCGCACCATCAGCGTGGCCACAGGTTGGCCGGGAGCGACACCGCAAGACGTCGAAAAAGAAATTCTGCTTGAGCAGGAACGCTACCTGCGCACCCTGCCCAACTTACAACGCATGACCTCTTGGGCCGATACGGGTTCGGCATGGATAGAACTCGAATTCCCCCAAAGCACTGAGATAAGCGACGCGCTTATTCGTGTTAGCAATGCGCTCAGCCAAGTATCGTCCTACCCTGAAAACGTCGATCAACCAAGGCTTTACAGCAGTTCATATTCAGACAACGCTTTCATGTATTTCCGCCTCGTGCCTGTCGCGGGGAACCCGCTGAATCTAGACATAGACATGATGCGCGATTTCGCTAACGACTTTATTCGCCCACAAATGGAGCGCGTCAAAGGCGTTTCCTCCGTCACTATTCAAGGCGGCGCTGAACGGCAAATTCAAATACGGCTCGATCCCGCCAAACTCGCCCAACGTGGCATCAGCATTATGGACGTGCGCCAAGCCATTCGAGATCGCAACAAGGACACTTCTGCGGGCGATATCGACAGTGGTAAAAAACGTTATTTACTGCGGGTAATTGGCCGTTTTGAGGATTTAAATCAACTTAAGCAACTGATTTTAAAACGCCAAGGTAATACGAATATTCTGCTGCAAGACGTTGCCGAGATAAAACTCGACCACGCCGAGATCCGAGAACTGTCCTTTGCCGAACAAGAACGTACCCTCAGCTTAGCGGTCAAACGGGATGTCGGTTCTAACGTTATCGCCATCAAAGATGCCATGATGCCCGTGATAGCGCAGATCAATCAAAATCAACTCGCCCAGCACGCCATGCAGTTAGAGTTATTCAGTGATGATGTGCGCTATGTGCAAGATTCAGTTGAAAATGTCTGGGTGAATTTAGGTCTAGGTGCCTTACTGGCAACCTTGGTCATGTACCTCTTCTTGCGCTCGAATCGAGCCACCCTGATTGGTGTTATCGGTATTCCGCTGTGTACCTTAGCCGCCTTCGTCGGGCTGCTGGTGTTTGATCGCACCATTAATGTCATTTCATTGGCGGGTGTTGCCTTTGCCATAGGCATGACGGTCGATAACAGCATTGTGGTGCTCGAAAGCATTGAACAAGCGCGCAGACGCGGATTAGATCGTCTCGAAGCAGCCATAAGTGGTATCTACGATGTGTGGCCTGCGGTACTGGCCTCGACGCTCACCACAGTACTAGTGTTTGTACCCATTCTATTTATCAAACAAGAAGCGGGACAACTGTACTCGGATATCGCGATTGCCATCGCTTCATCCATTATCGCTTCTATGCTGGTCGCGGTGTTCATCGTACCCGCCGCTATTGCCCGTTTTGGTTTCGGTAAGATGCACTCGGCGCAGACAAACCAAAGTGAGCCCCCCAAAGCATCACGCATATTGAGCTTAGTCAGCCAACTTGTACTGTCGGCAAGACGCCGCACCTTTGTGATTGTGCTGTCACTCGTCTCGACGATCGGGCTTGCGGCTTGGCTGATGCCTCCGGCCGAATATTTACCCGAAGGCGAAGAACCAAAAGCCTTTACTTCTATGGTCGCGCCGCCGGGTTACAACCTATCGGAAATGGCTAAAATTGCAGAAGAATTAACGACTCAGCTATCCGCGAGAGTCAATGCCGAGGTGGCATCCTTTGAACGTGGTGAGCAAAAGATCCCGCCGCTAAAATACTATACCCTCAGCGTGGGTGTCGGCAGTATTTGGGTGATGAGCGAACCCGTTCGCAGCCAAGATATGGATGCCATGATGAGCTCACTCACCGCCTTGTTTGAGCAATATCCTGGCATGCGCGCCTATTCATCGCGGGGTTCCATAATTTCCAGCAACGATGGTGGCACCCGCGCTGTCGCCTTGGATATTTCTGGCCCGAATCAAGCCAGCCTCTATCGTGCTGCAGAAGCGGCGTATCAAGCGGCGGAAAAAGTATTTGCCGAACCGCAGCTGTATTCTGACCCATCGACCTTGTCGCTAGACCAACCGCTGTGGCAGATCTCCCCTCGCTGGCAACGTCTTGTAGAACAAGATTTCAGCGGCAGCGAGTTTGGCTATGCGGTTTCGGCACTGAGCGATGGCGCCTATGTCGACGAGTTTTTCCTCAATGATAACAAGGTGGATATCTTTCTATTTAGTCTGGCAGGCAATCAACAGAGTCTGTCGCAATTAGCGCTCGCTCCGATAGTCACGCCTAAGGGCAATGTACTGCCACTGCAAGCCTTGGCCGACATTAGCGAGCAGATGGATAGCGACAGTTTACGCCGCGTCGATGGCCGCAGAACCGTGACTCTTTACATCATTCCGCCGCGTTCCATTGCGTTAGAAACCGCGGTAGCTAAGGTGCGGGAAGAATTAGTCCCCATCCTCTATCAACAGGGTGCTGTCGGCAAAGATGTCAGTTTGGACATTTCGGGCGCAGCCGATCAGCTCGAAGCGACAAAAGCGGCACTCTCCAGCAATTTTCTGGTCGCCGTGTTGATCATCTATTTGTTATTAGTGGCGATTTTTAATCACTGGGGTTATCCGTTATTTGTGCTGATCACTATCCCGCTCGGACTCGCTGGCGGGTTAGTCGGCTTACAAGCGCTTAATTATACTGGCAGCTTATTTGCGTATCTTGGCGGCCAAGGTTGGCACCAACCCTTTGATATGATTACTATGCTTGGATTTCTAATCCTATTAGGCACAGTCGTTAACAACCCGATTTTGATCGTGGAACAGAGCCGTAAAAACCTGCAATCGAGTCAGTTTAGTGTCGTTGATGCCGTCAAATCTGCCGTCGCCAGTCGATTACGACCAATTCTAATGTCTACCGCGACGACCTTGTTTGGCTTATTGCCGTTGGTGTTATTCCCCGGTGCTGGCAGCGAACTCTACCGCGGCGTTGGCATAGTGGTATTGGCAGGCCTTATCGTGGCAACGCTACTCAGCTTAACCTTTTTACCCGCCCTGTTAATCTCTGTGCTATCCCGCACCCACAAGACAAATTCAGCAGAAGTGGCACACCATCATGACTGAAAAAACCAACATGACTCCACCGTTAACACAAAGACTGATGCGCTGGAAAACGTCAGCCATCTGGAGCGATAGCCTGCACATAGGTAATCGCTGTCTCGCAGCAACCTTTGGTGGCTATTTGTTAAGTGCAGTCGCGACTATTTTGCTCGCGCAAATCCTGCCGTTATCTCAGGTTGATCGGGTGTTAACCGCCATGATGCTGTCATTTACTGTGTACACCTGCGCAGTGATTTGGGTGTTCAGCGTTAAATCAACATGGCGATACTGGCTGGATTTATTCGCGCTTAGCGGTCTGCTGTATTTAGCTTACCTCGCCGCTAAAGCGTTTGATGCAACAAGTGCTCAAGGGAGTGGATTATGAAAGACTCCTTTTTTCGTTCAATGACTTGGCTACACACTTGGGTTGGATTGCTCACCTGCTGGGTGTTGTTTCTGGTTTTTTTCGCCGGAACAGCGGCCTATTACCGTGCTGAAATCAACCTGTGGATGCAACCCGAAAACCACGGCAGCCAATATGATGCCAATGCGGATAATCAACAATTGATACTCAAGGGCCTCACGTCCTTAGCACAACAAGCGCCTGACGCTGAGTCGTGGTGGATTTACTTACCCACACAACGGGTGCCATTACTGACCTATGCATGGAGCGATCCCGCCGCTGAAGGCCAGCGATTTGGTGATTATCATCAAGGCTTTATTAACCCTGCAACAGGTGAAGCCTTACCTGAAGCACGGGAAAGCCGAGGGGGCGACTTTCTCTATCGACTGCATTTCGACTTGTACTACATGAGTGTGCTCACGGCGCGTTGGATTGTCGGCTTTTGCACTATGTTCATGTTGGTCGCCATCATCAGCGGGATAGTGATCCACAAACGTATTTTTAAGGATTTTTTTAGTTTTCGCTCCGGAAAAGGCCCGCGCTCTTGGTTAGATGCCCATGTCGCCAGCTCAGTTCTCGCATTACCCTTTCATCTTATGATCACTTATACCGGCCTAGTGACTTTGATGTTTATGTATATGCCATGGGGACTTAACACACAATATGGTGATGAAACTCAAGCCTTTTATTCGCAATGGAAACCCATTTACCAAACTCCCGCCGCCACTGGCACGCCAGCCACTATGCTCGATAGTCAGAGTTTACTCAGTGCGATTCACAGTGTCGTGGGTGAGTCGCCACTTGAAGGCTTGCAGTTTGATAATCTCAACGACAGCAATGCCAGCGTAACAGTCAAAATCGCCCCTGAGCACAGCTTAAATCAGCAAGCGCCTTGGTATCACTTGTCTACTGTGACAGGTGCTGTGTTGGCGCAGTCGGCTGTGACTTCGGGAGCGAATCAAACCCAAAGTGCCATGATAGCCCTGCACAGTGGTCGCTTTGCTGGCCAAGGCCTACGTTTACTGTATTTACTGGCGGGATTAACGGGCTGCGTGATGATCGCCAGCGGCGTGATTATGTGGGCCGATAAACTGGCACAAAAGCAACTTAAAAAAGATAAGAATCATAGCGGGCTCACGCTAGTGAACATGTTGAATCTCGCCACCTTTGCTGGCCTGCCCATTGCGCTAGCCTGTTATTTTTATGCCAATCGACTCTTACCCGTCACCTTTGCAGATAGAGAGAACTGGGAAATCCATTGTTTCTTTATCAGTTGGGCGTTAGTCGCACTGCTCGCTTGTTTCAAACGAGATAAACAAACATGGCAACGACTCTTTTTACTCACATCCTTGCTTTATGGCCTGCTACCTCTGCTCAACGCCATGACTTCGCAGTATCAACTGATAAGCAATCTACAGCGCCAAGCCTATGTTCTCGCAGGATTTGATCTCATGATGCTCGCACTTGCAGCGCTGTTTTACATGGCAGCCAAACGCTTGCGTAGCCCTAAAAAAGTGCTGGCTACACGGGTAACCAAAGCGACGGCAGAATTAGGAGTTGAATCATGACAGCCACAGTCGAATTATTAACCTGTTTTATCGCCATGGGGCTGTTGGCCTTGTCTTATTTTAGCCACCACCGCGCCGTGCGTAACCGCCCGTTAACCGATGCACAGGCACGCGGATTTCGCACCGCTGGTACTGCAACGCTCGTCCTGTGCTATTGGCTTGCCAGTCGTCATTACGGCCCAGCGTACGCCAGCGTATTATTGCTCGGCTGGGTATGTTTGAGTTCGATAATCCTAGTGATTTTACTCAGTTACAAACCACGCTGGTTACAGCCCATATTACCCGCCAGCACCGTAGTGTGTTTGCTCGGTTTGCTGTATTAAGTCACCATACCAAGCGCCGAATAACGTCAATCATGATCGAGGTTGGAAAGGTAGGAGATAGGTTTAGCTTGATAAAAAATCGCTGAGTGTGATGTGAAGCGGATAGCCAAACTATAATTCGATAGAATTATAGTGAAAATGCTTAAGCACTCGCATTCCAGTGACTCGCCGTGAATATATCCCTATAGGCTCGACGGCGGCATCCATGCCGCCAACGGTCACTTACATGCAAGTACTTAATCTCGACAACTCAATGCAAACCTTAAGTACGCTCTTTCAAGTTTTACAAATAGACCTAGATAATGAAGTAAAGCCCCTTACAAAGGCTTCAAATAAACCGAAAGTACCCAAGCAACTTGGTTTTTATATAAAAAAACCTTCCAGTCACCACTGGTAGTAATAACTTCAATACGCTCTCCTTTTAAAAGTGAGCCGAGTAGATATCCATTACGATTAGGCTTATCTCTAACATTGAGCTTATCTACTGTAACTTCAAATACTTGTATATTCTCAGATGTAGGTTCGCTGGTACCTTTAACCCCAGAGGATTGGATATTATTTGCTCCGTACAATGTAGACGATTTATAGCTCTGACTTGATGTTCCAACATGACAAGTTTTATTCCACGAAATGCATGAATTACCACATGGTTGGCCTTTCTTACAGTTTTTAGCATAAGTAACTGATGTCAAATTACTCATTAAAAATACTAGCACTAGCACCCATAGCCTATTCATATTTAGTTCCTTTAATGTTCTTACCTAACACCCAAAAGACATGACAAGCAAATCTCTTCGGGCCTAAATTTCATACCTGATGCCGCAGAATACTATTCCCCTCGGAGTTGCCGCAGGGCGAATGGTAAATTCGCGTGAGTCTCGCCATGGATGGCGAGCTAGCTTTCGCAGGTGCATGGACGCATCCTTCGGAAGCGATAGCAAATTTGCCAATGAGCACAAGGAGCTTTCAACTCCGTTGGGGGCGTCATGGAGCATCCAAGGAGGATAGGACGAGCAGTCCTCCTTGGTCGGGTGTGGGGTGAAGCCCCACGACTTTCTCGGCTGTAAGCCCGCAAAACTCAACGTAAATCAAATAGTGATTTACGTTGCCCCATCACACTGTGATTTACCTGCTTGATAGCAACTTGGTTGACGTGGGCATACGGCGCCGCGAGAGCAAATAAGGCGGGCATCGTTTTTGATCCCGCGTTCTATCCAGTTGATATTGAGGATTTTTGCGACGCTCACCAGATCGCTTTTAATGTGTTTGGGAATAGTGACTGAACCGCCGCTGGCGACACAGGCATCTTTCAGGTCGTGGGCGATTGAGAGAGCATCTTTACCCTGTGCTTCAATCGCTGGATTTAAATCTATGCCAGCACAGAGCACATGCGGGTTGCCCGCCGAATCTTCGACTTTAATCGACTCGCAGCAGTAAATGCGTGGTTCGTTGCCGACGTTTAAAATCGAAATCTGTGCCGAAGTACCGACCGTCGGCTCACTGATCATCCTAAAGACGGCCCAATGCTGACAAGGGTCTTCCACTAGTCGCATATTGCCCCAAGGCAGTGGAATACCGTTACCACGGTAAACGGCTTTGAGTTTGCCCGGAGCGTAAGCGTCGAAATAATGCCAATGGGGATAAGGAGAGACGACAGTCATACGCCGCATGGCGACTGAGGCTGACACTTGCAGTTGCTTGTGTACCTCAATCTCATAGCCGTGGCGGTCGAGTAATTGGCGATAAGGCACTTTAGGACACAGCAGTGCACCGGCGAAGAAGCTCGATTCAAAATCGCGCCACGCATGCAAGATATCCTGCGCATTCAAGGTATTGGACTGCATACCCGCCTCTTCATCCACTTCTAATTTGCGGCCTGAGATCATCACACTCTTGAGGCCGTCCTTGTTGTGCAACACGCAATGACCTATGTGCACGGCTAAATCATATTTGAGTCTGTTGGGGCGATTTTTGAGGATTTTATTTACATAAATCGTGCTCGGCGGCTCAATAAATGAGGTGACCAACTGACGCGAACTCACGCCCATTTCATCGATAACTTCCTGTGGCGTACTGTCTATCCACTTGATTTTTAATCCCATTCCCTTAGCAATATCCAGCATATCGTCCAGAGATAAGGGCATACGTTTGAGGCCGACTTCTTCGGCGGCACGTTCAAGATCGGGGAAATGATTTTGATGGTGTTCTTGATGGGCGCGGATCAATAAATGGGCAAACTGCCGACCAGAGATCCCTGTCTGCGACAGCATCTCAGGTATCGCTATTTGTAAAATATCATTGGAAAACAAAAAGCTGGGTTCGAGTGCCATACCGCTTATGCCACCACGTCGGCCCTTGTCTGGCGTAATGGCGTTTTCTTCGGGCACATCGTCTAAGAACCATTCGGCGTCTTTTTGAAAAACCGCGGCGATGACTGCCAGCATTCCGGCACTCGGCACACGCTTGCCACGTTCGATCATCGACAAATATGACACAGAGGGCGCACTTCCGGCGTCGACTCGAATGCATCGTGCCGACAAATCTTCCATAGTTAAATTATTACGTTTCCGTAGGTTACGTATTTTTGTGCCTAGGAAATGTGATTTTCTCATCAAGCTCTGGTCATTGCGCATTTTGTAAAATTCACAGTGTAAAATTTTTATTGTGAAATTGTAGTCAAAAAAAGACTAGACTACAAATCAAGCAATCAAGGAAAGGCTAATGCGAACAAGCTAAGCCATTCCAGTACAAGAAATGCTCAACCACTCACACTTAAAGTGGCTAAGCACTCAAAGCGGACAAACCAAATTGAAGACAAACTTTGATAAGCCAAAAGTTAAATCAAAACCCTGAATTTTTTTAAATTGAAAGAGTGAGAGGAACAAGCGATGAATATGTCAATTATCAAGAGCAACCAGATCCAACCGAATCTAAACAGCCTCATCGCAGAAGAAGTGCTAGCCGTGGCCCAAGTGAATGTCGCCGAGCACGAGAAGATCGCTAATGCGAAACAATTCCTCGACCGCCTCTTTCCACTTAACTCTGGTTCACACCAAGATGTGAGCAGCTATGTGGTTTACTACCAACACCTGTTGGCCTTTTTTGCCGACGGCAGCCACAGTGGTTTACGTCAGCCAAAACAGTTTGTGGCCTTTAACGGCACTAAAGATGCGCCTTGCGCCATAGTGTTACAGGACCTAGGTTGCCACGTTGAACTCAGTTTCGACCGCAGTGGCATGATAGGTGCGAGAGACGTTGCCAATCTGGAAGATATCCAAATCGGAACGTCATTAAACATGGTAGTCGGAACACCAGAGTCACGTTCTGCCGCATCGCGCCATTGGCTCAGCCTATTACATGCGGGTATGTCCAGCGCCAACGACACCCAAGATAAGTTGTTTACTGCAAAGGATGGCAGCGATTACAACTTGAAAAGTATCGTAAATTTATAATTTCACGCTTTGTAACCTCGCCATTTATTATCTAGCCCAAAAGATGAACTGAGCTCAGTTCATCTTCTTCAATTTACCCTCCTACTTTGCACAATCCTCTGAGAGTCAATAAAACTGATTAACTAGATAAGTTTAATTGATTTTATTGAGGCTCATACACACAGCTATAATGCCCTCTTGCATCTGTCTCCATGATCAATCCAATTGATCGCCATTTTGTATCCGTCGCTTAATGTGAAGATCTGTGGTTGGAACGATAAACCGAATCGCTCGAGCCTAAGGCGTTATGAATTCTTCATCGACATCACAGCAAGATAATAAGACTCATCGCATCGTTTTCATCTGTGCGGGTTTGTTATGCCTCGCGCCTTTTATCTCATCGCCCATGGCGCTAGTGCTCGGTTTTACCTTAGCCAGCCTTGGTTGGGTGCCAGTGCAATGGAATATCGCCGCACTCACCAAAAAACTCCTGTCTTATTCGATCATTGGCTTAGGGTTTGGGATTAACTTAAACGCGGCGATCGAGGCGAGCACCCACAACTTCGGCCTGATTGTTGGCTCAATCTTTTTCACCCTCAGCTTAGGGTTTATGCTCACCCGCGCCCTGAAATTTGATCATGTCACGGGCCACTTAATCGCCTCTGGTACCGCTATTTGCGGTGGCAGCGCCATTGCCGCAGTCGCTCCGGCCATCAATGCGCGTAACGATCAAACCGCCACTGCATTAGCCTGCGTATTTGTGCTCAATTCAGTCGCGCTATTTTTATTCCCTGCACTCGGCCACTTGCTCAATATGAGCCAATACGATTTTGGCGTGTGGAGTGCCATCGCCATCCACGATACTTCGTCGGTTGTTGGCGCGGCTTCGGCCTACGGCGATGAAGCCTTAAAAACCGCAACCACTATAAAACTCGCCCGTGCCCTGTGGATTATCCCGATCGCATTAGTCAGCGCTATATTGTTTGGTGGCGATAAGCGCAAGCTTAACCTGCCGTATTTTATCGGTTTTTATTGTTTAGCCATTGCCGTAGCCCATTGGTTGCCACAATTCCACGCTGTTTATGACACCTTATTTATGGTGTCGAAACGGGCATTAGTCCTGTGTTTGTTTTTGATTGGTGCAGGAATTACAGTGCAGAAAATGCGGGCGAGTGGCCCCAAACCTTTGTTGCTTGGGGTGATGCTGTGGGCAGCGATTGGTATCACGTCTTTAGTGTATATTCTTTATTTTCAATAGCTAAGATTTAACTCAAAGCCAATCTACTCTGCTGTCGGCTTCATTCGCCAAGCCCAGTAGAGGACGCCAACAAAGGCGGAGAATTCGATAAGTGAGCGCACGAGTCCTGTGGTTTGCGTCGAAGCGACCAAGGCAATCAGGCAAAACACGATAATCAGCCAGTTTTTCAATTGCATCTTCCTGCAAACTTAGGGGATGCTCATTATTGTTTAGAACTAAAACCTCAGCAAATATCAATTTTCAATAACAAATAGCTATAACAGCTAAGCCAATCCAGCGTTGATTAAGCAGCCTTAGGGCTTGATGCCGCTTCATTCGCAGCAAGATCTTGATTATGTTCTTGAATAAAATCTTCCATAAACCAAGCGCAAAAAGTATGGCGTCCATCGACTGCCGCTTTACCGTAAATGGTCGATGCCTGTTGTCTGACGGTTTTTTCTTTCGTCTGGCGCACTTCGGCAATTTCTTTAAAGCTTAAGCCCTTAAGTAATAAAAATGCCACTTGCTGCTCACTCTTAGTAAAGCCCCAAGTCTCGAATTGCTGCGACACCGCTTGGCTATATTCTTGTCTGGCAGAGCGCATTTGCGTCGACATATTGTCGATTTTTTTATCCGCATGCTCCAACCGTTTAGCCAACGCTTTCACTTCGCGGGAGCGACGAATAAGGTCATAACTTAAGTACATGGCACCAATCACAGTGAGCACTAATAACATGGCTTCCTGCGCAATATGCCATTGGGGAATGCCCAATTGAATGTCGGAAGTGATGTCAAAAAGCTTAAAGCATATGATCAAGGCCAACAGACCAATAATGACAAGATCCTTCATCGAAAAACTCCTAAATAAAAGCAAAATCAAATAATTAATTTATGGGACATATGTACCATAGACGGTTTTATGATACATGTCCCCCACGACTTTCGCCCACTAATCCCTACACTGACAGCACACTTTATTACCATAGAATCGTCCTATGTCTGTCAGTACGTCTTGTATCAAGTTATGTCTGTTGGCGACCTTAGTCAGCAGCAGTTTCCTGTGCCACGCCGCGCATTCCGAGCTATCTCAAGCACTCACCACCAGCCAAGCAAGATTACATTCTCTATCTCAATCAGGCGGCCAGTTACCGCAATCACAAATAAGCTTAAGCAGCTCATCTTGGCTCAATGGCCTGCCGAGCATTAGCTTGAGTCACTTAGGTAGCCTAGATAATGGTAACAGCTACGAGCAGGAACTCTCACTCAATTTGCCAATAAAATCCCCTGCTTTGCACAGCAGCGATAAGCAAATTAAACAACTCGCCCAAGGCATTCAGGTGCAACAAGCCGCGCTGCAAGGCCTGTATTTATCGGGATTATTGCGACAAAGCCTGTGGGAACATCGCCTTGCCGCAGTAAAACTGGCCCAATTAGATCGCAAGAGCCAATTACTCGACAAACTCCATCATCAGCAAAAGCAACTCACAGATGCGGGCGAACTGCCGATTGCCCACATTCTCTTTTTAGAACGCGAACTGGTGGATATTGCACTGGAGCGGGTCGATCTTAATCAGCAACAGGCCGAGGCGCGTGCCCTCTATCAACAACTCACCGGACAAGAGCAAATACCGCAGAACATAGCCGAAACCGCGCGGCCACTTTCTGCCAACAACCAACCCAATGACATGCTCGCGCAGCATCCATTATGGCAACTATTGAGCCTGCAGAAGCAGCAACAGCTGTTGATCATCCAGAGTCAGCAAGCAGGGAATAACGATCCTTGGGCAGTCTCACTCACGGCCAAAAATACCGCCGATAATCAAGTCGATGATCAACAGCTTGGCATCGCCGTTTCTGTACCACTGACCTTAGGTTCTGCCCTATCACAAACCGAATTATCCCAATGGCAACAAGCCAATACCGAGCACACGCTCAACCTCGACCGTACCTATATCGAGCTAAAAACTCAGCTTAAAAAGCTAGAGCAACAGCAACAAAACTTACTCGACCAACAGACATTGCTAACCCAAGCCTTACACCTTAGCCGCACCATCACTGAAGAGCTGGCCAAGGTCAAAGACCAAAATCAAGTTAGCTACGAAGTCTGGCTGCGCCGCTATATGGATGCCCTCGATACCGAATCCCGCTTAGCACTGAACCAAGTCGCGCAGCAACAACTGCACTCCCAACAACTGCAAGCCTTAGGAATTTCATTATGATGGCCAAGTACGGCGCATGCCTTTTCTGTTTATCCGCCAGTGTTGCCACTTTAGTGCAGGCTGAATCCTTAACGATAAGCTCCCTCGGTAATTTAGACCTGAGCTACGTACAACCACAGAAAGTCGCCAGTTATGAGGGCAGCCCGTTGCCCGCACAGGTTGAAATCCTCCCCGGTAACGATTATTGGATCAGCACGCCGGAGAATATCCAGCAGATCAGCTTTCTTGTCGGCCAAGGCCAGCTCGTCACTAAAGGCCAAGCGATTGTCAAACTGACTGGGCCAGAAGTGTTCCACTACCTCGCCCAAGTCGAAGCTGCTGGCAGCTTATATCAACTGGCAAAGAGCCGTTATGAGCGCAATAAACCCTTATTAAACAATGGCAGTATCAGCGCAGAAAAATGGCAAGAGATCAGCCAAGACTACTTCAGCACTCACCTCGAATACGAGCACATGCAGCATTTTATGGAGATAGTCAAAAGCACAGATGCCACCACAGACTCCCTAGTGGTAGGCACGCCAGTGGCGGGGATCGTTAAACTCAACCAAGTGAATGGGCCTTATATGGCGGGTTCACAGTTATTTTCACTGGTGCCCAGCGACAGCATTCGCGTCAAGGTCAGTGTGCCAATGAGTCAGTCGCACTCACTTTCGGCGGTGAATATCAATCAGTGCCATATCGCCATTGAGTCCGTGTCGGCCATCGCCGAAGGTGCGTTTGTGACCGCTTGGTCATCACCCGTACCGCAGGAGTGTAACTTACTGTTAGGACAACAGATCACTGTGATACCCGAGTATCAAAAGGCGGTGTATTTATTGCCTAAAAATAGCGTATTCAGTTGGGAGCAAGACAGCCAAGTCTTCACTAAAACCGCCGACACGCTCACCTCGATTACAATCAATATTCTTGGCTCAACCCCAGAGCAATATATCGTTGAAAGCGATCAAGAACTCAGCCAAATCCAAGTGTTATCCCAGTCAGTTGCTGCAGTCAAAGGCATAATGCTTGGCTTAGGAGGCGAATAAGATGTTGACCTCAGTCATCCGCTTTTCGCTTACGCAGCGCTTATTTGTGCTGATTGTGGCGCTGATCATCATGTTAGCGGGAGCGCGAGCCTGGTTTTCCATTCCCTTGGATGCCTTTCCCGATATTTCGCCCACCCAAGTGAAGATCATCCTCAAGGCGCCCGGCATGACGCCGGAGGAAATCGAAGCGCAAATTACCGTGCCGATTGAAACCGAACTGCTAGGCATTCCCCATCAATCGATTCTGCGCTCAACCACTAAATACGCCATCAGCGATATCACCCTAGATTTTGACGAAGGCACAGATATCTATTGGGCGCGCCAGCAGGTGAGTGAACGCATCGCCGCCGTGTGGGACAGTTTCCCTGAAGGTGTGACGGGCGGCGTAGCGCCTATGAGTACGCCACTCAGCGAAATCTTTATGTTTTCACTCGAAAATCCCAATCTATCACTGATGGAAAGGCGTCAATTACTCGAATGGGAAATCCGTCCGCTACTACGAACCGTTGCAGGTGTCGCCGATGTGAATATCCTCGGTGGCTATGCCAAAAGCTTTAGTGTGACCCCCAAACCTGCAGCTATGGCGGTCGCAGGCGTAAGTTTTGCGGCGCTGCAACAGGCGATAGTTGAGAATAATCACAACGAAGGTGCGGGCAAGCTCACGATTGGTACAGATACCATCATAGTGCGTGCCGAAGGTCGCATCGATGACATCGACGAGCTCAAACAATTAGTGATCAAGGCCGATGATGCCAGAGTGTATCGACTGCAGGATTTGGCCGATATTCAAATTGGCCACTTAGCCCGCTATGGCGCAGTCACTAAAGACGGCAATGAAACCGCCGAAGCCTTGATCATCGCCCTGAAAGACGCCAATACCGCACAAGTAGTCAAAAACATTAAAGAAAAACTCGATCAAATCAGCCTAACCTTACCAGAAGGGAGCCAGATCAACACCTTTTACGACCGCGCGAATCTGATCAATACCGCGATTGAGACCATCTCCAATGCCCTGTTCGAAGCCGTAGTGTTGGTGATCATCTTACTGGCGCTATTTTTAGGTAACGTGCGCGCCGCATTGGTCGTGTCACTCTCGCTGCCTCTTGCCGCGTTGATGACGTTTTTGATGATGGATTACTTCAATCTTTCTGCGAACTTAATGAGCCTAGGCGGACTGGTTATTGCCATCGGCATGTTGGTGGATTCATCTGTGGTCGTAGTCGAAAACATGGTGAATCTCATCGCTACTAAGCAGAGATTACCGCGGCTGCATTTGATTTTTCGCGCGACCAAGGACGTTGCCATTCCCGTGGTGTCGGGCACAGTGATCGTCATGATAGTGTTCTCGCCCTTACTGACCTTGAGCGGGCTTGAAGGCAAACTCTTCACCCCAGTTGCGGTCACTATCGTGTTTGCCATGCTGTCGGCGCTGGTGTTGTCGTTAACTGTCATTCCGGTTATCGCTTCTTATCTAGTCAACGAAAAAGCCGCCAAGGAACCTAAGGCGATTGAAAAGCTTAAACAGTTTTATCTGGTCAGCCTCAAGAGCACGTTTAGCCATCAAAAACGCTTTATGGTGATCGCCTTTAGCTTGCTTATCGTCAGCCTAGGGCTGTTCGGGTTAGTGGGAAAAACCTTTATGCCGACCTTAGATGAAGGCGACATTATCCTGCAGCTGGAGAAATCCCCATCGATTTCACTCGAAGCTTCGATTGCCATCGACAAGCAAATTCAGCAAACCTTGCTGGCTAAAGTTCCTGAAATCAAACAAATGGTGGCGCGTACTGGCGCGGATGAAATCGGCTTAGATCCCATGGGGCTCAATGAAACCGATGTATTCTTAGAACTTCTGCCCCGCAGCGAATGGCGCTTTGCAAATAAAGAAGCGCTTATCGATGCGATCCGCACTGTGTTATTGGACTATCCCGGCGTTAATTTTAACTTCACTCAACCGATACAAATGCGCGTGTCCGAAATGCTCACCGGTAGCATTGGCGACGTGGCGATTAAGGTCTTTGGTAATGATATCGACACCTTAGGTCAGCTCACGAGCCAAATCCAACAGCTGGTTAATGCCACCAGCGGCAGCATCGATGTGAAAATGGCGATGATCGAAGGCAGTCCTTTTATCAACCTCACCTTAGATAACGAGTTCGCCCGTGGCTTTGGTATGAGCACCATGGAGTTTGCTCGCTACCTGAAAAGCCAACTCGAAGGCGTAATCGTGACCGAAGTGCTGCAAGGTAAGAAGCGCACACCCGTACTGATGGCTAATAATCAGAGCCACTTAAGCAGCATTAATGAGCTTAAAAATCAGTTACTGGTGATGCCAGATCACTCCTTAAAACGCCTGAGTGATGTCGCCACTTTAAGCTATAAGCAAGGCCCCATCCTTATCGAGCGTGAGCAAGGGAATCGCTTTTCAGTGATCACCACCAACGTGCAGGGTCGTGATATTGTGAGTTTTGTAGAAGAGCTCAACGCTAAAATCGCAAAGGAAATCAAACTCCCGAGCGGTTATAGCGTGAGTTTTGGTGGCGAGTTTGAAAACCAACAGCGAGCCACCAGCAATTTACTGTTAGTGATCCCCATTGCTATCGCACTGATCACTTTGATTTTATTCACCACATTTGGCTCACTGGCCAAAGCGGGCTTAATCCTCGCCAACGTTCCCTTCGCTATGATGGGCGGCATAGTTAGCCTGTATTTATCGGGGGAGTATTTGTCCGTGCCCGCCTCAGTTGGCTTTATCGCCCTGCTCGGCGTCGCTGTGCTCAATGGCGTGGTAATGGTCAGCTATTACGAACAAACCAAGCACATGTTCAGTAATCTGCGCGAACGGGTAGAACAAGGTGCGGCGCGGCGTTTACGCCCCATTTTGATGACGGCGACAACGGCCATGTTTGGTCTTATGCCGCTAGTGTTTGCCTCAGGTCCTGGGGCTGAAATTCAAAAACCTTTAGCGATTGTGGTGATTGGCGGTCTGCTCACTTCAACCATTACCACACTGTATTTACTGCCAATTCTGTATTTTTGGCTGGAGAAACGTAAATGAGCACAGAACAACTGTTAGTACTGATCGCCCAAAATGATATTAAGGACGACATAGTCGATACCTTGATAGAGTTAGAGTTTCTATCGGGTTTTAGCCTAGGGAATATTTGTGGTTTTAGCCGTGAACACAGCCATTTTAATATCAAGGAACAAGTGGAAGGTTATCGGGAGTTTTGCAAATTCGAAATCATGCACCCCGTTGCACAACAAGCCGCGCTGCTCGCTGCGCTGGCGTTGGTCTGCAAACATAATCCCTGTCGCTATTGGATTATGCCCATTTATCAAAATGGCACTTTGTCCTAACTCACTGCGCCATTAACCGCGTTAAATCTCGTCATCCGGCCTTATCGCTAAGGTCAGGATGCCTTATAAAATAGCTACAAAATTGGCGTTGGACGCCGCACTAAAAAACCACTCAGGATCGATAAAATGCAGTAAGCGGTAAAGAAGTAAAAACCGTTTTCAAACTGCGCTTGGGTTTTTAGCATTTCCCCCATGCCACCTGAGGCGTTCCCCGCCATAAAGGTGATGATCAGCGCTATCACAAACACATCGGCCATCGACCACTTGGCGAGTGCGTTGACGACGGCATTAATCCTCAGTTTCAGGCCAATCGAGCTAACACATTGCTGTGCCAACATTAAGCTCAACTTCAAGGCTGGCACCACCACGCTGAATAACATGACTAATCCCGCGACGAGTCCATTACCAGAGTGATAAAGCTCGGTCACTGTTCCCCAAATACTACGAGTCTTCTGCAACACTTGGACTTCGCCCTTAAGGCTATTAAACCCAAGCAACCCACTGACCATGCTTAACATGCCGCGGGCACTGTCACGTCCAGAGTCCTCATCAAAGCTTTGGGCAACTTGCTCTATGCCTTGTTCCGCCAGCTTGGCCTTATCGATACTGCCGCTGATACTCAAAATAGGTTGAGTCACCCCAGGGATTAACAAAGCCAAGGATAAGATAATGATAAAAATAGGAAATAGAGATTTCATAGCACTGTTCATAGCATTGCTCGACCAGAGAAATACTTTCAGTTTACGGTTTTTAGCGCAGGCTCTGCAATCATTCACACCAGCCATCGACTCAGATGACCGGTATTTAAGGTAGGATTTGAAGATTAATAGAAAGGAGTCGGATCGATATCTAATGTACTCGGTGACACACCGCGTTCAATATAAAGTTCAGATTTTAATAAATCCACCATAGCGACATCAGTGTAACGTTTTACTTTTAAAGAATAAAAACACTTTACGATTGGATGTAGCGCATCCCTATCTTTCGAGGCCCAAACAATACCAACACGACCATCCGACAATTCAACTAAGGAACCCACAGGGTAAACACCAATACAACGAATAAACTCATAGACCAATTCTTGATCCAAATGGAATGGCGTCAGACTGAGTAAAATTTTAAAGGCCGCGGCAGGGCTCATAGCCTCTTTATAACATCGCGTCGCTGTCAAAGCATCGAAGATATCAACGATACAACTCATACGGCCATGGCGGGGGATTTCATCACCCTTCAAACCCCTTGGATAACCTCTGCCATCTAATTTTTCATGGTGCATCAAGCAGATATCTTTACTGATCTGTGACAGACCAGTAGTTTCGTTCATAATTTCAAGCGCATACACTTGATGCAGCTTCATATGTTCGAACTCTTCCGGCGTCAGTTTGCCCGGCTTATGCAGCACTTTATTGTCGACTTTAATCTTGCCAATATCGTGCAAAATCCCGCCGACCGCCATTTCCCGTAACATGACGCGATCTAGCTTTAAGTATTTACCAAAGGTAACCAGTAGAAAGGCGACATTCACTGAATGTTCAAGTAGATAGGCATCTTTTGAACGGAGTGCAGACATACATTTAAGCGCATCAGCATCCAACATCACTGACTCTATCATGGTATCGGCCAACGCTTCGAAGGGGGCAACTTCGATGGCTTTACCTTCGAAGGTCTCAGATAAGACTTTACGAATGAGGTCTTTCGCTTCGGTAAGCATGACTTTAGCTTGAGCTTGTTGCTTATCGCGGCTAATGAGCGCTTTTTTATTGTCAGTTTGATTATCGTTAGTGATTTTTTTCTTTAACCCACAATGTTCAGCCGAACGATCAGCGTCTACCCAAACAAATTTAATACCACTTTTAGCTAACTTTAAAATCGCATCCTTGTGTTTAATTTGTCCTGCATTTGCAATAGCAAGTTGACCTTTATCATTTTTGTCTATGGCACTGACAAACATACCTAATGTCAATTGCGACACAGGTAATTTGATAAGTTCAACTGATTCTGCCGACTCACTCATATCTACAACCCCAAGGATGATGTGCCTGAATAAAATATCAACTTAACCATACGACATTAAAGCGACTTACGCTCAAATGTTCTGTTGTTATTTTTGATTATTATAGAACAGACGTGAGGGGCATTCTAAGACGAGGATTAGAAAATCACCATAGACTTTCTTGGTAAATAAAGGGTCCTAAACAAGATACGATGAAATCAGAGCTTAAGGCGTAGATTAGGCCCATTTCAATCTCTCATTATTTCAACAAATGCCTAAGGGCTAGGCATTCAAAACCTGCGCCCCTCACGCGCGAAAAGCTCACAATTACCCCACATAACGCTCAACCATTTCAGTTGACTCTTCCACCAATAAACCATTACGTAAACTCAGTTGCCGTGACACTGCGCTGTGTTCAATGCTTCTGTGAGTGCTGAGCAAAATAGCGCAACCTTGGGAGCTTAACCGCTTTAGCAAGTACCACACTTTGCCGTAGTAATGCTTATCCATCCCCGCCAATGGATCGTCCAAAAGCAGCACCTTAGGGCGTAGACAGGCGAGTGACGCTAAGGCAATCAAGTGCTGTTGGCCGTAGGATAATTTGTGGGGCGACAGATGGGCTAAGCTAAATAAATCCAACTCGTCTAACATTTGCACAGCTCGCTCTTTGGGGAGCTCAAAGCGCCTAAGGCTAAACTGCATTTCGGCTAGCACGTTAGACTCGAATAATTGTCGACTCGGCCTTTGCATCAATAGTCCCAATTCAGCGCCATAAATCCCCAATTTAGGCCTTCGCCCTAGCACTTTAAGGGGAAGACGCTGCCTTAAACTGTGCACGCCCGCTATGGTTTTCAATAAACTCGTTTTACCAGAGCCGTTGTCGCCCACTAAGGTCACTATCTCCCCCGCTTGCAATTGAAATCCTTGTGGACACGCAAATAACGTGGGACAAGCATCGAACCCAAAATCAAAGGCTTCGGCACTGACCAAGACTTTGCCTAAATGCTCAAATTTAGCTTGATGTCGCCACGCAGGCGCTTCAATTTGCGGCGCATCGCTCACTGTATAGATGCCTTCGGACAACTTGCCAGCCTCTAACTGCCAATAATGCTGAATAATCTCGGCGAATGCCGAGGCGTTATGCTCAACTAATACTAGCGCCATACCATCTTGGATAAGATTGCGAAGCACGACCAGCAGCTCACTCACACCGTGATCATCGAGTTGTGCCCAAGGTTCATCGAGCAACAGTAAATGCGGCTCTGACACTAGTTGGGCGGCGATCATTAAGCGATATTTTTGACCGAGGGAAAGCGTGCTGACTTGGGTATCGAGGCGCAGATACAAGCCCACGCGCCGTAGTGCTAATTGCACTTTAGGTAGCATTTGCTCGGCGGGAATACCGAGGTTTTCTAAGGCGAAAGCCACCTCGGCACCAACGGTTTGCCTTAGTAGCTGAGTTTGTGGGTCTTGCATTACTAGACCCGTAACCAATTGAGGATAACGCCAGATGTCACCTTCATGCGGGCGATTTAACACGCCCGCCAGTAGGTTTAGCAGACTCGATTTTCCTGAGCCCGTAGGACCGCTCACGCAATGGCATTGGCCTGTACAAATCGCCAAGTTAATTTCCTGTAATACCGTCGGTAACTGGCTGCCATAGTTGAAGCTAACGCCTTCGAGATCTAAGAGTTTCATGCTATATCTGCCTATAAAGATCTAACGAACAGCCTATGACAAGGCTTCACCCTAGTCGTCTTTTCATTCCCACGGCGAGTCATACGTTAATAGACATCTAACTTGTCACGTAGAAAATTTAAGATGTGCCAGCTATTGTGGACCGCGATTATTCTGTCTCAACCGAAAAACGTTTAAAAACCAACCTAGATCGACTAATTACGACAAAGGGAAAGTACATTTAGCGACTAAGAGACAAAATGTCCACCGAGGGTGACTTGCCCGACAAAAAGACCCACTCAAGTCACATTTTTTATCAGCGAAAAATGAGACTATGGCGAAAGTCACACGATAGGGCCTTACATCTTGACACACTCGACCGTGGCCTTTAATTTGAGCGAAAGATTCTTATTTACAGACTAAAATCACTACAGGTAAATGGCTTGTAAAAGAGGACATTAACCTGAGTCGAATTTATTGACGCTGACAGAGTGACCTTCAGCTTTCGCCTTCATCCGTTATCTTTGGAGTTCTATTTGCCCGTTCATGCCCTGTCTGAAGACCTTAAGTCTCTCATCGACAAACTCATTCAATTAAAGCAAGTTCCACCGACGGAACCGATAGTGCAGTTGTCACTAAACACTGTCGCTATGCCTTTAATTTCATGGCTGGCATCCCAGGCTCAATACCCAAGGATCTACTGGCATGGGCGCGACAGAATCGAAGAAGTCGCGGCGATAGGGGCGTGCAAAGACTTTAGATTTGAAACCGGAATCAATGATCAGCAACTGGCCATGGCCTACCAAGAGCAGCGAGCCTTATCGACGAATCAGAATATTCGCTACTATGGCGGTGTTGCCTTCGATCGCACTATAGAGTCTTGGCCTGAGTTCGGTAATAGCCGCTTTATCCTGCCGCGCATTGAATTTAGACGCAGTGGTAACAAATTTAGCCTATTAGTGAATCTTAATTTTGCTGATAATGATCACCATAGCGAGATAGATAAGGCCATCGGCGCTATCGAAGCCGTCATGCCTGCTAAGCCACTCTCGCCACCTAAAAAGATCGTTCCACTTGGGCGCAGTGACAAACCTGATTTTGAACGTTGGAAGACATTAGTCGAGCAAGTGGTGGATCCTAAGTTCAATCAAGATACCCCAAAAGTCGTGTTATCCCGCTTAACACAACTTGAAGTCAACGAACCTATCGATCCTTGGATGGTACTGGCTTGCTGGCAGGGCCGTAATCCCAATAGTTTCCAGTTTGGCTTTCAATTTAGCCCAGATCGCACTTTTATCTCTTGCTCACCAGAGCGTTTATTCCGCCGCCGTCAGCAGGAGCTATTTACCGAGGCACTTGCTGGTACAACGGTACGCGGTCTCAATCAAGAAGAAGATATTGCGCTGGCGAACGCTTTATTAGAAGACAACAAAAATAGCGTTGAAAACCAACTTGTTCGTAGCCACATAGTGAATATGCTCACGCCGCTGAGCAATTATGTTGGCGCCGATGAATTAGCGACTATTTTTAAACTGAACCATATTCAACATTTACACCGTGCAATTCGAGCCGAATTGAAACCGGGCGTGAATGATTTCCAACTGTTACAAGCCCTGCATCCTACTCCTGCAGTTGGCGGCTTACCGCGGTATTCAGCGCTAAACTTTATTCGTCAACGTGAAGGTTATATTCGCGGTTGGTACGCCGGTGCCTGCGGCTATTTCAATAAATATGAGAGTGAGTTTTCGGTAGCGATCCGCAGTGCGCTGATCGAACCCGGTCGGATTAACCTATTTGCGGGGGCGGGAATTATTGCAGGTTCTGAGCCCGAAGCTGAGTGGCAAGAGCTTGAAAATAAACTCGCAACCATAATGTCGATTCTATTCGAAATGTAATAAGCCTAGTAAACATTAAGACTATTCAGCGCCATCAGCCCTTCGTTTTTCAATCGTTTCAAGGTAAAGCCTGTCCTGTTCACCCGAATCGATTAAGCGCTTATGTGCAAGGTCAAAATGTTGTTTCAACATCTGGCCTTTCTCGGTGTTAGCGAAAACAAAATAGGTTTCGGCCTTGAGTACGCCTTGAATAATCACAAAATTTTGTGGCGCCTTTAATTTAGGAACAAACGTAAGCAAATTAGGTTTGTAATCTAGCACGGCATCTATACGTCCAGCATTTAAGCTATTGAGCATAGTCAGCATATCGCTACTTTCTTCGTAATACATAGGCACAGGTGTCAGCATATTGTATCTGTAGGCCAGCATGGCCTGAACCTTCTTGTGGGATAGGCTTTCAATACCGGTCCAGCCTGCTGCCACCTCGGCAGTAACAGCCACATCGATAGAGTCCACTTCAACCATATTCTCTGTTAATAGCCCCTTTTTAATATCACCCTTGTAAACGCTGAGCGTGATATCGGTACGATTGTGCTCAACAAGATATAAACTGCGGGCAAAAGGCATAAACTGCACATTGAGTTGCCATTCTGGCTCAGGGAAAATCCGCTGAAGTAACTCGAAGTAGTAACCCGTTTTATCACGATTGGCAAATCCCTCCCACGTTGACGTTGCTACATCGACCACTATCGGCTGAGCGGCGGAAACAGATACAGGTAACACAGCTAAAAATAAGCAAAAAGTAGCAAAAAATCGTCTCATGGCTATCCTCCTTCGACGTATTCAAAGTGTAGAAGAGTTTTCATTCTATGTGCACATTTAAACAGCAGACTTGCATCTTAAAACTCGACCACTATAATGGCGACCCGATTTCAGCACGCTGTCACCGGCAATAAAGTCGTAAACATAATAAATTGAATATTAGCGGGTTCCCTCACCCCGCCCTACACAACTAAAAAGGCCACATATGTTAATGTTAACCACAGCGCAGCTTCGCCGCGCTTTATTCCTATTAGTAGGATTTCACATACTGATTATTTGCGTCAGCAACTACTTAGTACAATTGCCATTTCAACTGTTTGGCTACCACACAACTTGGGGGGCATTCAGCTTTCCGTTCGTGTACTTAGCCACAGATCTCACTGTCCGTATTTTTGGCCAACAAGCCGCACGCAGCATCATACTCAAAGCTATGATTCCCGCTTTGATGATTTCCTACGTGATGGGAGTGATGTTCCATCAAGGCAGCTTTCAAGGTGCTGATTCACTTGCACAGTGGAATACCTTTGTGTTCCGAATTGCCTTTGCCAGCTTCGCGGCTTATTTGATTGGTCAGTTGATGGATATTAAGGTTTTTGCCCGTATTCGAGCCAGTCGCTCTTGGTGGGTCGCCCCAGCCGCCTCCACCTTAGTTGGAAATCTGGTCGATACTTTAGTCTTTTTTAGTATCGCCTTTTACGCCTCTTCCGATAGCTTTATGGCAGCCAATTGGCCCGAAATCGCTACAGTCGATTACGGCTTTAAGCTAATCGTGAGCTTAGGCCTTTTCCTACCGGCATACGGTGTTTTGCTAAAAGTCTTACAGGACAAGATTTTGCGAGCCAATCCGCAAGAATCAATTTCCTAATTAACCCAACTGGCCAGACCTGTTATAATTTAACCAGTTAATAGCTCAGCCCTGCTCCTGTTAACGCGCGAGTGGGGCTGATTTTTTATGAGAGTAAACTATGTATTCTATTGAAATTAAAGCAGAGTCAAGTTTGACTCCCGAGTTAGCCGCTCAGCTTATCCAACTTAGCCAACAAATCCCTGAGCTCGATCACCCACTCACAAACGAAGTGTTGGACCAGCGCTTACAGGGCAAGACATGTTTGATCTTAGTCGCATATGTAGAAGGTGAACTTGCGGGTTTTAAACTGGGTTACGAGCAAGAAGAAACCATATTTTACAGCTGGTTGGGTGGAGTAGCATTCGACTTTAGACGTTTAGGCTTAGCGCAGAGCCTACTCGAATATCAAGAAACTTGGGCGCGCCGCCAAGGATATAATCATATTCAAGTGAAGACGATGAATCGTTTTCCTGCGATGCTTAATTTATTGATCAGTAATCAATATTTAATTACTGAACTGACAGCCGATCCTAAAAGCTTAGTCGATCATAAACTGTATCTGTGCAAGTCGATCTAAATCGTTAATGGATGAGAGCAAAACGATATTTGTAAAGATGTGCACTTTTTGCAATAAATAGCTTGCAAACACAATTGAGAATGATTATCGTTAACGTGCGTTCCAAAACTCATCTTTAACAACGATGACTGGTAATCGACGTTGTTATGGAGCTCCTGAGTTTGCAAGCACGACATTGCTCACACACACTCTTTGTGGCCGGACTCATCATCCGGCTTTTTTTTGCCTAAAAATCAGTAATGCAAAGCCACATAATACAAAGCTAGCAATCGCTCGACATATTTTAATTCAAACCTAATCAGCCAAATACAATACACTGCCTATCTAACGGGATAAGACTAATCTGCAGACATATCGCTGTAGTTGCCCGCAAAGTGCAAGCCATCGTAGGGATTATTTTGCTGATCTTCCTTCGCTTCATGATACAAACCTATGGTAAATAAAGACCCTTTACCCAAAGTTGAACTCACTTCTATCGTACCGCCAATCCGCTTGATAATGCCGTAACTGAGCGAAAGACCTAAACCAGTGCCATCCTTACGTGTGGTATAAAAAGGGTCGAAAATCCGTCCAAGCTGCTCTGGCGCTATCCCTGAGCCTTCATCTTCCACTTCGATTTTGACGCCAATCGGCATATCTTGCTGCACCCAGTCATAGGTTCGCACCCAAATACGTCCTTTACCGTCCATCGCATGCGCCGCATTCACGACAAGATTGATCAACACTTGCAGCAGTTGAGGTCGATTGACTTGTACTGGACAACTGGCGTTTAACTCAGTGATCAGCACGACTTCTTGTTTTTGAATCGAATGTCGCACCAACACTAACATTTCTTCGATAATAGGAGTCATCGGATGCATTTCTAGTGGTGCGTTGAATTCGCCAGGTCGGCTGTATTGCAACAGGCTGCGGATGATAGTGCTGATCCGCCCAACCTGTTGAATGACTAAATCAATTTCTTCTTTTACTACTTCAGCATTATCACCAAGTTCGTAGCGCAGTAATTCCATATTGCCAAGAATTACGGCCGTCGGATTATTGATTTCATGGGCAATACCTGCGGTCAATTCGCCAAGAGCTGTGAGCTTCTCGTTAGTGACGAGCTGTTGACGCGTTTCGTTTAGTAACGCCACGTTACGTTGCAGCTCTAAGGTTTTATCCTGCAGGCTGCGAGTACGCTCTTCAACCTTCATTTCAAGCTGTTCTGCCGCCGCTTGAATTTGGGCATTTCGACGCTGTAGCAAGTCAAGCATACTGTCAAATTGCTCGGCTAAGTTCGATAACTCATTATCCCTATCTAATCCTAAGGCGCCGATACGAATATTGCGCCCCGACTGCACAGCTTGTACAACATGGTGAATACGTTCAATGGGCTGCAATAAACTATAAGCACCGCGATAAACCAGCAGGCCCGACACCAGCAGCACCAACATGAGAATCGTGCCTAGCTCTATGATATTGAGTAAATAATTATGGATAAATGGCGATTCAGAAAAGCCAGTATAGATCATACCGACACGTTGACCGCGAACATCTTCCAAGGGGGCATAAGCGGAAATAAACCAATCGTTAAATACGAAAGCGCGATCAACCCACTGCTCGCCTTGAGTTAACACTTTGTCTTTCACTTCCTCCGATACTAAACTGCCAAGCGCGCGGCCCAGCGTCTCATTGCCTGTGGGATAAAAATGCAGCGGCACGTTGGTGGAAATACGGATGTTATCTAAGAAGATGGTCACAGTGCCGATGGAACGCTCAGGCAAGGTGCCTTTGTCGTATACCAGATCACGAATGTGGTCGACAATTCGAGTATCGCGATTAAACAAGATCCCACCATCGAGATACCAAGCCACTTTGCCTTCCATATCAGGGACGGGCAATAGGCTACGGCTCAATAAACCACGTTCTTCAACGGTTTTAACGGGGCTCTGCGCCCGCAAGGTTGCAACTATCGGAATGCTCGCAGTGATAGCCAATTCGGGGTCGATACGTGCTAAACGCTCGGGCGGCAGCACCATCAAGCCGGAGTAAGGTAATAAACCGTCTAACTTAGGAAGGATTTGGCGTAAATCTGGGTCTGCGGCCGCTTCGGCAACACTGACTAAACGCAGATAATCGAGATTTAGCTGTTTTTTCTGTTCAAGGAGAAAAGCATCAATACTGGCTCGGTAGCTGACTTCGCCACTTAATTCTTTACCACTGAAAAGTGGCCTAAAGTCATTTTGAAAAGTCCAAGAAGTCACCACACGTTCAAGTTGTTTTTCTTGGCGTACTTGCACTTGCTGCAAGGTGTTTTCGGCAACAGATAAGTCAGCTTTAACCTTCATAAACAGCTGCTTACCTGTGTAACTGATGTTCCAGTAAATAGTGATAAACACTAAACTCACCAGTGTCAGTAAAATGGGCAGTAACGTCAGGATTAATATGCGATAGCGCACCTTGGCCTGCATTTGCTGCCAACTGACACCAAAAAAGTGAGTGAAGAATGACACCCTATGACTCCTGTTCGCCACTAAAATCAAACCACTCTTTATACTTGCGATCTAAGGTCTTGCGCGATACGCCTAAATCCCTCGCCGCGGCAGACTTATTGCCAGAATGTAAGTCCACAACACTGGTCACATGGTGTTTTTCCACGTCTTTCAATGGCCAATCCAATGGATAACCCGATGTAGATAAAGACTCACTCTTCAGCTGTTGCTTCCAATATTCCGCTGGCGGTTTGCCCAGCAAAATACAACGCTCAATCATGTTGCGCAGTTCACGAATGTTACCAGGCCACTCGTGTTGCTGTAGTTTCACCATATCTTCATGGCTCCACACGACTTCTCTTACCCCTAATTCAGCGGCAAGTTGGCGAGTGAAATGATGGGTTAACTCCACTACATCTTCGGGTCTATCACGTAATGGCGGGATTAAAATATCAAGCACATTCAGCCGATAATATAAGTCTCGACGGAAATTCCCTGCATCCACTTCATCAATCAGAGTACGATTAGTGGCCGCGATCACTCGCACATCGATGTTAACTTCTTTCTCGCTGCCCACAGGACGAATCGCTTTTTGCTCTAATACTCGGAGTAAAGCCGTTTGCATTTTCAGTGGCATTTCGCCAATTTCATCGAGAAAAATCGTCCCGCCCGAGGCAAAACTGAATAAACCTTCACGATTGCCTTTCGCACCCGTAAATGCACCGGCGGTATGGCCAAACAATTCACTTTCAAGCAGTTCAGGGGCGATAGAGCCACAGTTAACTGGGACAAAAGGTCCCTGACGTCCACTGAGCAAATGTAATTGCCGTGCGACTAATTCCTTACCTGTGCCCGACTCACCTTGGATCAAGACGACGGCATTGGTCGGCGCCACACGTTCGATGATATGTTTCACCGACTTCATGGCTTCACTACTGCCAATAATGGTAGATGAATAACCGATTGAAACCTCACGACGCAGCATCAAGTTTTCACGTTTAAGCAAGCGACGTTCGATACAGCGATCGACCGCAGTCATCATCTGTTCGAGATGGAAAGGTTTCATGATGAAGTCAGACGCACCCGCGCGTAGCGCGGTAATCGCGACTTCCATGTCAGCATAGCCAGTCATAAATATGATGTCCGAACGACGCCCCTGCTCATCCAACGCTTCATGCCATTCGATACCCGAACGACCAGGCAGACGAATGTCGACGATAAGCAAATCGAAATGGCAACGGCTACGCAGCTGCTCAGCATCTTCGATACTGCCCGCCGTTTCGACTAAGGCAAATTTCTTCGAGAGTGCCTTATTTAAAAAACTCCGCATTCCGGGTTCATCATCAACAATCAGTACCGATACTGCCGATGGAAGAGGCTTGAGGTTATTATCTATCTGGCTCATATTGTCTGCTTCTGGACATTTTGACTCATTTGCGACCAATTCTAGCACTGAAAATAGATGAATAGGTCACTATGAACCATCAGAAGTTTGTCCTGAGACAATTTGTCTGTGGAGTATTTGTTAAGCTTGGGATCAAGCTCACAAATTAGGTTAAGCTGTGAAGAAAATGACCGCATTCTCAGCTTGGCATCTAACTTGCTTTCAACCGAACGTATTACAATTTACGAGACCTTCCACTCAGTAGGCATTTGAGTTGGAATCCTATTTTCCGCCAAGGAGTACCCATGCTAAACATGAAATCTCATATGAAGTCATTACTGGGACTGGTTGTTGCAGCCAGTATGTTCACTGTTTTACCCGCTCACTCGACTGAAATTATCAAGTTAGCCACCACCACCAGCACAGAAAACTCAGGCCTATTGAAAGAACTGTTACCTAAGTTCGAAAGTGAATCAGGCTACAAGGTTCAAGTCATCGCCACTGGTACAGGTAAAGCCCTGAAACTAGGTGAGCAAGGTGACGTGGATTTAGTCATGACTCACGCGCCTAGCGCCGAAGCTAAATTCGTCGCCGATGGTTTTGGTGTTGAGCCCCGCGGCATTATGGAAAATGATTTCGTAGTACTTGGCCCTAAAAACGACCCAGCAAAAATCCGTGACAGCAAAACGGCCGAAGAAGCCTTCGTTAAAATGGCAAAATCAGGCGTACCTTTTATCTCTCGTGGTGACAACTCAGGCACTCACATCAAAGAGTTAGAAGTATGGAAAGCGGCAAATGTTACTCCTAACTTCAAAGGTTATACTTCAGTCGGTCAAGGCATGGGTAAAACCCTGCTGATGGCAAACGAAATGCAAGGTTACACTCTGTCTGACCGTGGTACTTTCGTGGCTTATAAAACTAAACTCGATCTTGCCGTTGATTTCGATGGTGGCAAAACCTTAGCCAACCCATACCAAGTCATTCTCATCAACCCTGCTAAATACCCAGATCTGAACCACAAAGGCGCTAAAGCATTCAGCGACTGGTTGATCAGCAAAGAAGGTCAAAGCATGATCAACAACTTCAAAGTTGAAGGCGAGCAATTGTTCAAGGCAACTTATAGCGAATGAACGACGGCTGGCTAGCACTATTACAGCAGGCGTTAAGCCTGCTGTTTTCTTTAGACCCTGACGTTTGGTCCATCATTTCGATCTCGTTTTCGGTTTCTTTCGCGGCACTGCTGATCACGCTTGTTCCTTCCATGGTGCTCGGCTTTGTGTTAGCGTTTGCGCCATTTCGCGGCAAATGGATAGTCACTAACTTAGTTCAAACTCTGCAATCAATCCCTACAGTGGTTATCGGTCTACTCGTGTATTTACTGCTAACACGCAACGGTCCTCTGGGCGATCTAAAGTGGTTATTTACCCAAGAAGGCATGATTCTCGGGCAAATGTTCATCTGTGCCCCCGTGCTAATTGCAATGAGCCAAGCCGCATTCACTAGCGTTGATCGCAGAGCCTGGGAAACCTCACGCACCTTAGGTGCCTCTTGGTGCCGTGCAGTGTGGACAGTATGCCGAGAACTGCGCATGCCCTTACTGCTGGCGATTGTCGCGGCCTTTAGTCGCATTCTGACCGAAGTCGGCTGCTCTATGATGGTCGGCGGCAATATTTTAAACGTGACCCGTAATATTCCTACCGCAATCGCACTTGAAACCAGCAAAGGTGACTTCGCCCAAGCTATCGCCCTCGGGCTAGTGCTGCTAATCTTGGCCTTGATCCTCAACTTTGCCTTAGGTAGTTTACGCGGCAAAGCCATGCCAAGGAGCCATTAAGCAATGACTAAGGTCAAACTGATCGCCCGTGACGTAGAAATGTCCTTTGGTGCGCGCCTGTTATTCAAAGCCGACGTATTATCGCTCTGCCAAGGAGATGTGATTTATCTGCAAGGCGACAATGGCACAGGCAAATCAACCTTGATGAAAATTCTGGCGGGCTTAATGCCACCAACCAAAGGCCATATTGAGGCTGTCGGTTTTGCCAAAAATGCTTGGTGGCGACGCAATCCATTGTTAGGTAAGGCCGTTTATCTGCACCAACATCCTTATTTGTTCGACGGCACAGTGGAATATAATCTCACCTATGGGCTGAATTTCAGCTCAGAAACAAAAGCCAAGGCGAAACAGCGGATTACTCAAGCGATTGAGATGGCGCAGCTAGGTTCGCTGCTGCAGGCAAGGGCCAGTAATCTCTCTGGCGGCGAAAGACAGCGCCTCGCGATTGCGCGCGCTTGGATCCTACAACCTAAACTATTAATGCTCGATGAACCCACCTCCAATATGGACAAGGATTCCCAAGAGCTAGTATTGAAAATGATCCAACAACTCAAACACGAAGGCACAGGAATGTTACTGAGTAGCCATCAGAATTGCGCGCTAACCGCCATCTGCGAACAACAGTGGCACATAGAAGGTGGGCGCGTGATGACCTCTTATCAACAGCCTGAATCTTTGCCAGCACAGGAGCCTTTGTATGTCATCGCAAATTGATGCCGTTATTCTCGCCGGTGGCATGGCCCGTCGCATGGGTGGCGACGATAAAGGTCTCGTCGAATTAAACGGCGAAGCCATGATTAAGCACACAATAGATAGAATAAAACCTCAGGTTAAGGAGATCCTGATCAACGCAAATCGTAACCAAACACGTTATGCTGAGTTCGGTTTTAAGGTGATAAGTGACGAGCATAGTGGTTTCCTCGGACCTTTAGCGGGTATGATCACCGCTATGGGCCAAACAGATGCGGACTACTTGTTGGTAGTGCCCTGCGACTGCCCACTCCTGCCACTTGACCTTGTTCCGCGTATGTTGGCAGCAATTGAAGCAGAAAAGGCCGAGATTGCTGTCGCCAGTGACGGTGAGTATGAACAACCCGTTGTTTTACTCTTAAAACCTAGCTTACGTGACTCAATGAGAGCGTTTCTTGAGGCGGGTGAGCGTAAAGTGGACTTTTGGTATATCAAACATCACTTCGTCGTAGCGTCATTCGCCGACCAGCCCAATGCTTTTGTGAATGTAAATACGCCAGAACAAAAACAACGACTAGCGATAAAAATCACCCAATAGCTAAAAAGGCTCCAATAACCCAAATTAGAGGTGCAAATGAGTAACCCCTTCGTCAATCCGCTCGCTATTCCCGTTCTCGGATTTTGTGCCTACAGTGGCACGGGGAAAACCACCTTACTCAAGCAATTGATCCCCGAATTAAATCAACGTGGCCTGCGCTTAGCCGTAATCAAACATGCCCACCATAATTTCGACGTAGATATTCCCGGCAAAGACAGTTACGAAATGCGCAAGGCTGGTGCGCGACAAATGCTGGTCGCCTCCCATGTACGCTGGGCGCTGATGACAGAAGATGCGCGCGATGACGATCCTGAGTTAGTCCATCTACTCAAGCAAATCGAAGCCGACAAAGTCGATATTGTCCTCGTCGAAGGCTTTAAAAAGCTCGCATTACCTAAAATTGAATTGCACCGCGCCGCCCACGGCAAACCTTTTATCTACACCCAAGATGAGAATATCCTCGCCATCGCCTGTTGCGATGACACTCAGTTGCCAAACGACGCACTCCCGAGTGAGCTGCGCCGTCTCGATCTCAACAATGTCAGCCAGATTGCCGATTTTGTGATGGAGTACACCCAAAACTGGGAAGCGCCACTCCAATACCCCATTTCGGCCGTGGATACCTACGCCATAGGCGACAATAAAAACCTCAGCGTCAGCCAAGGTTTAGCGCAGATTTTATCCCATGTTTCACCCGTGGCAGAGATTGAATACATTGAGTTAGACGCCTTAGATAACCGCGTACTGGCCAGCGACAGCATTTCTCCCGTCGACGTGCCACAACAGACCAATTCGGCGATGGATGGCTACGCCTTTGTCTATCAAGACCCCATGCCTACCACCTTAAAATTGGTGGGAGAGGTTCTTGCCGGTCATCAATATTCGGGCACGCTTAAAGTCGGCGAAACCGTGCGTATCATGACGGGCGCAACAGTGCCTGCGGGTGCCGATACAGTGCAGCCCCGAGAGCTTGCCAAGGAAGTCGATGGCATTGTTAGCTTTGAAGGCCGCATTCTTTCTGGCCAACACGTTCGCCTCGCTGGAGAAGATATTACTCAAGGCCAAGTCGCACTTGCAAAAGCCACTCGCCTAAGCGCCGCAGAACAAGGTTTACTGGCCTCACTCGGGCTCAATCACCTGAGTGTATATCGCCGCCCAACTGTTGCAGTATTCTCCACCGGCGATGAAGTGAGCCAGCCCGGCGAAGTGCTCAAAGCTAACTGCATCTATGACTCAAACCGCTTTACCATCAAAGCGATGGCAAAACGTCTCGGTTGTGACGTTATCGATTTAGGCATTATCGAAGATTCTGAAGCCGCCCTTGAAGCAACTCTCGCTAAAGCCGCCAACCTTGCTGATGTCGTCATTAGCTCGGGTGGCGTGTCTGTCGGCGATGCGGACTACATTAAAACCGTGCTTGCACGCCTCGGCAAAATTGATTTCTGGCGGATTAGCATGCGTCCGGGTCGGCCACTCGCCTTTGGTAAAGTGAATGACAGCTTATTCTTCGGGCTACCTGGCAACCCAGTCGCAGTCATGGTGTCTTTCCTGCAATTTGTGCAGCCCGCTTTACGAAAATTAGCAGGTGAAGTGAATTGGCAAGCGCAGCTATTCCCTGCAATAAGTGATGAAACTCTACGAAGCCGTCAAGGCCGCACCGAATTTATTCGCGGGATTTATCAGCTTGGTAAAGATGGACGTCTGCACGTGAGTAGCACGGGCAACCAAGGTTCTGGGATGTTAAGTTCAATGGTCAAAGGGAATTGCCTCATCATCATAGGGGATGATGCAGAAGCCGTGAATGCAGGTGAAACTGTATTTATTCAACCCTTTGCGGATCTGCTTTAGGATCCAGTGAGTTTTTTATGAGTCTAATTGTGGATTCCTTTGGCCGTAAGGTCGAATATTTACGGCTCTCGGTCACCGACCGCTGCGACTTTCGCTGTGTTTATTGCATGACGGAAGATCCTTGTTTTCTGCCAAAGGACCACGTACTCCACCTCGAAGAATTAGCTTGGATTGCCCAAGCCTTTACCGAGCTTGGTGTGACTAAAATTCGCCTGACCGGCGGTGAGCCCTTAGTTCGCACCGATTGCGACCAGCTAGTGGGTCTGCTTGGTAAACTGCCTGGGCTGACGGATTTATCCATGACTACTAATGGTTCAAGGCTGACAAAATTCGCTAAACCCATGTTTGATGCAGGATTAAAGCGCCTCAATATCAGCCTAGATACCTTAAACCCCACACTGTTTACTCAGCTAACGCGTAACGGCAAATTAGACAGAGTCATCGACGGTATCGATGCGGCTATTGCGGCGGGATTTGAACGTATCAAGATTAATGCGGTGATTTTAAAACAGCAGAACGATAATGAAGTTATTGATTTAGTTGATTTCTGCCGTGGCCGTAACTTAGACATCGCCTTTATCGAAGAAATGCCACTTGGCGAAATGGATGAGCGGAAACGCGCCCGTCATTGCAGCAGCGATGAAGTAAAAGCCATCATTAATAGTCACTATCAGCTACAGCTTTCCAACAAACGTACCGGTGGCCCAGCACGTTATTACACTATGGCCGACAGCCCAATCCATATCGGCTTTATCTCGCCCCACAGCCACAACTTCTGCCACGAATGTAATCGCGTGCGCGTCACAGTCGAAGGCCAATTACTGCTGTGTTTAGGCAATGAACATGCCGTTGATCTCAAAAGCATAGTCCGGGAATTTCCGGCTGATATTGAAAGATTAAAAGTCGCTATTCTCGCGGGAATTAATCTCAAGCCTAAGCAGCACGACTTTGGCAATAATCAGGTACAAATCCTACGCTTTATGAACACCACTGGCGGTTAAGCATCACCACTCCATCGCTTAAGGGCTAGCATCTCAATTTGGCCGTGATAAACTCGAAGCATCACCCCATACTTAGCGTTACACATTTCTATGGCATTAACTCGTAAGCAATGGAATAACATCATCATAGTCGCCTGCGCCTTTATGGTCGCCGTGCTGACTTTTATGGATAACAAAACCAATAATGTTCCGAGTGATGCTCAGCGACTGTTTGACGATAATGCACCGCTTTCACAGCTGCAACTCGACGGGTTATGGCTGCACAAGCAAGCATCACAATGGGAGTGCGACACTAAAGTCCTCAACTGTGATGAATGGGCAAAGGCGTGGCAAACCATACGGGTATCCCCCTTAACCGCCGCGCCAGAAACCACAGATAATCCGCAAGAATTAGTTATACAAATTGCAGATATCCGCGATGCTCAACTGTGGATCTATTTTCCCAATGAAGGCGCCTTAAAGTCTCCCGCAGGTAATTGGTATTTAGTACCACCGAGTTTAAGATCTAAACTGCAACCGATCCTCGATGCGAAACCCGCAACTTAAATGCCACCCCATTTTACTTAAGATAAGAAAGAATCCATGCCGGAATTACCAGAAGTTGAAGTCACCCGTCAGGGTATTGCACCCTTCCTTGTCGAGCAAACCGTGGTTGATCTTGTGATCCGCAATGGTTCGCTGCGCTGGCCAGTGCCTGACATCGCCAAACAAATTATCGGCCAAGTCATACGCCAAGTGCGACGCCGTGCTAAATATCTGTTAATCGACACTGATGCGGGCACTAGCATAGTGCATTTAGGCATGTCGGGGAGTTTACGGATTTTGCCCCACGATACCCCAGTGGAAAAGCATGACCATATCGACTTAGTGCTCGCCAACGGCCGCATTTTACGTTTTAACGATCCAAGACGATTCGGTGCTTGGCTATGGTGTGAACTCCCAGAAGAAGCCCATCCATTACTCGCCAAACTGGGGCCGGAGCCACTGACCCATGCCTTTAATGTCGCACAATTAGCGGCAGCTTTAGCGGGCAAGAAAAAAGCGATCAAGCTCTGCCTGATGGATAATCATATCGTAGTGGGTGTAGGCAATATTTACGCCAATGAGGCCTTGTTTGCGGCGGGTATTCATCCAGAGGCCGAAGCAGGTAAAATCGATATCGAGCGTTTGACCGTTTTAGTTGCCGAAGTGAAGCAAATCTTAGCCCACGCCATTAAACAGGGTGGCACCACGCTGAAAGACTTCACCAATGCCGATGGCAAGCCGGGCTACTTCGCCCAAAAACTGCATGTCTATGGTCGCGGCGGTGAAACCTGCACAAGCTGCGGTAACTTGCTAAGTGAAATCCGTTTAGGCCAACGCACCACAGTATTTTGTGGCATTTGCCAAACACGCTAATATTGCGTTATTTATAAGCCAAAATGCCAAGCAAGTGCTTGGCATTTTTCGTTATTTAATCAGTTACAGCTGTCAAAAACGATACTCAAAACTGCTAAATAGCGTGGCATTGGTATCATTTTTTTGAACTTCAAACTCCGATCTCGATACTGTTCCACCTAAGCTCCACATGCCTTTCCACACTGGCATACGGTAAGAAAGCTCCAGCATCAATAAATCTTCTTTTGGCGGTTGTGGCGCCCAAGTGTTTGCCACATTGGAGCCATCTTTATTCAGCTTCGCATAACGTAGCAACGAGGTAAAACCACGGCTATTATTAAACTGGCCAACTAATCCAACCACAAACACTTGTGCATCGCTATCATAGGTAGAACCCAAAGCACGACCATAGTAGCGAGCACCACTCAGATAGACAGGATCCTCATAGAAACAATTGGCACTATCACCATCGCATTTTACATAGGTGTCCGAATATTCCATGAACAACTTAAACTGCTTACCCGATGTGCCAAAATGGGTATCAATACCCCAAAGTGAGCCGCAGTCACTACCATTTTCACAACTATGTTCGAGATATAATCCAACGGGGATATCCTGCAAAGTATCGGCATAACGCATATCAATACTTTGAGTTCTATGGCCTGCATCGCGGCGCTCATTCGGCGCACAATCATTTGTACCATCGATACAAACAGCATTACTCGCAACCGAATCCCACCAAGAGTCAAAGTTACAATCTTGACCCTCACCACAAAATAAAGTCGACCAAGACAATCCCACTTCTAACTGTTTAATCGGTCTTGCACTTAAGCGCATATCCCACTCAGCCGTCTTAGGCACAGCACGATCCACTTCAGTTAAGCTAAATCCAGTTTTAAAGGTCCAAGGGCCAATCCAAGATAACCAAGGTGTTTCAAAAGCCGCGGCATTGTTACGGCTCAAGGTTAACGATGACATAGGGCGGGCGTTATTAGAACGATGTATAGCCGAGTCAAACCCCGGTCCCCACCACTGCTCAACCGCGCCTAAGGTTGCGATCCAATTGCCAAAAATGATGGCAAAATAAGACTCATCAAGGCGGAAGTTTTTATTATCTTGCGGATCATAGGTTTCTGCCACAGTCGCCTTATAAGCAACACGCGATCCTAAATACTCGTAGGAGCCCAGCACTTCACCTTTCTCGCGATAGTCAGAACCATAATGTTGAAAGCGAGCAGGATCAGATGCTGCCGATACTTTTATCCGTGCATTACCACGATTATCGACAGCATTTTGATAATAAAAATTAACCCGTGCAAAGGCTTGTACTAAAGAGGGAGAAAGCAGCTCAGGCTCAATTTTCGCTAAATCACCACCAATGCCTGACCACATCAATGGATAAGTATTCACTGGCACAGTGATCACACCCGCATCAGCCAGCGCTTGAATGTCAGCTCTAAGATATATATCAGAGGCATCGACCCAAGGTGCAGCAGCAAGCATTGAAGAAAAAAATAGGCCAGAGGCAATGCTAGTAGCAAGGATCGTGGGGGAAAAAAAAGCCTTCATAACATCCTTTTAAGTATCATCACAAGGCAACAATGCCTCAAAGTTAACACAAAACTCCTACGTAAAAACTATCTAGTTCGCAGGTAAAATCTAAGGTTTAACCAACTTAAGCTTGGCCGCCAATGCAGCCGTTACTTCAGGGTGAACAAACTGGCTCACATCGCCACCATGCAAAGCGACTTCCTTTACTAAGGTTGAAGAGATAAATGAGTTCTCCTCAGCGGGCGTTAAAAATACGCTTTCCAGATCAGGGCTCAATCTGCGATTCATATTTGCTAATTGGAATTCATATTCAAAGTCGGATACCGCACGTAACCCACGCACAAGTACACTGGCCTTTTGCTCCTTGGCAAAATCCACTAGCAACCCCGAAAACCCCACCACCTCGACATTATCCAAATGAGCAGTCACCCGATTGACCAATTCAACTCGCTCTTCAAGGGTGAATCTAGGCTGCTTGGAAGGATTAGCCGCAATGCCAATCACCACATGTTTAAACAGTTTAGCCGCACGCTCAATCAAGTCGGCATGACCATTGGTGATAGGATCAAAAGTTCCTGGATAAATAGCTCTTGTATGCACTTTGCTGACTCAACTCACATGGATGCCAAAAATCATTGCTCGCCAGTCTACTCGTTTTAGCCAAGCGAGTGAATAATCGCAGCAAAAACGACTTTAAATACCGATAAAAAACTTAAAAATAAGCAAGAACGCTATTGATTAAGCCCATGTAAAGGCACGAACAGGTATAATGTTGCACGAAATTAAAACCGACCACATACAATGTTGCTCCCCTATTTAACGATATACACTGAGCAGTGTTAGGTTTAAAAACGACGTTTGAAGACACGCAGAAGAGCATATATGAAGAAAATCGCGATTTTTTGCCATAACTTTTTCTCCAACGGCACAGTGAAAGTCGCCTTGTCGCAGGCAGAAGTGTTACAGGAAGCAGGACAAGATGTGCATTTGTTTGTGTTTCACAAGGAAGGCGATTTTATACCTCCGCAAAATGTGACCATTCATTATCTGTTTGAAGCGGGTCAAAAACCTTCGCTACAGGAGCAGATACAACAACTCAAAGCTAAAGTGAGCGCCGCCGAAAAAACGGGCAAGTTTTCACTCTTTCTAAGTAATTCAACTGACTGCGATGTTGTTGTTTCCGGCTGTCATTTCGATCCTTGCTACTACTTCTGTCATTGTGCGTTAAAACAAGAGTTATTGATGGAGTTAAAACGCGGTCCAGTACACTTCTGGCGCAGATGGAAAAAAGCCAAGGCTCTGATCGGCAAAAAAATCATCACAGTCTCAAATGGTATTGCCGACGAACTCAGAGCCACTTCTTGGTTAAAACCCCAGAGCGTGCAAACCATCTACAACCCTTTTCGCTTAGAAGAAATAAAAATTAAGACTCAAGAAGTTATCGCCGAAATTCCCAATGAGCCTTATATGATCCATGTGGGTAGAGTCACTCGTCAAAAGCGCCATGACATTCTCTTCAAAGCATTGAGGGATATGCCGACAGCACCTAAACTCGTGCTTCTCTGTAATCGACCAAATAAAGCGCGTAAATTAGCCAAAAAATACGGTGTTGAGCACCGAATTATCACACCCGGTTTTCAACATAATCCCTATGCTTGGATTGCCAACGCAGAATTAATGCTACTGAGCTCAGATTTTGAAGGCTTGCCAACGGTAGTCATTGAGTCATTGGCCTGTGGCACCCCCGTCGTAAGCACTGACTGCCCTCACGGCCCGAATGAAATCCTTACCGGACATTTAGCTAAATATTTGGTTCCCGTTCGCCAACCTGCATTGTTGGCACAAAAGGCTCTGGAATGTCTGGCATCGCCTCCATCGCTTGAAGACCTTGCTATTCTTAAAGCCGTAGATAGTCAAAATATTGCAAAGCAATATTTGAACTTAGCCGAATAAATATCTTTATACGGTAAAAAGTAGAAACTCTATTGAATATAAGTAGAGTTTCTACTTAACCTCCAACACCTGTTACACTCTGATACAGTATGACGGCTCATTTGAATTAGCCCCCGAAAACACAATGCATTAACAAATGCATCAAACAAAGAGTGATAACACACAGAAATACAATACATTTAGCCTGTATAATTACTATTATTGAACATCGATAAAACAGTTTATTATAAGGTTAACCATTCTGTATTTATGAATAAATAAATTCATTGATAGTCTATTTGAAAAATATCAAAATACTTCCCATCAAATAATTCTGCTTAAGTAGAATTAGCAATAAATGATTTTTTGGGGTAGTAATGAGTAAGCTTAAAGTGGCTTTATTAGTTGATGAGTACTTTGGTGGTACAGGCACAGTGTATGGTGGATACGGTTTTCTAGCACGCCACTTAATCGCCAAACACTTACCCAACGAAAATATTGAAGTAGAAGTGCTGATAAAAAAAGACTGCAGCAAGCAAAGATTAATACCTCGTCGCTATATGATAGATGGCATTAAAGTTTATCGCTTAGCTGCTAAGTTTATGGATTTCCTTAATATTAGGTTTCTGAAAAAGAAGAATTACGATATATTTCTGTCAATAGAAATGACAACCCACTCATATCGTATTCTAAAAACTATCCCCAATATTGATAAAAAACTCCTATTTTGGGTTCAAGATCCAAGACCTGATTATGAATGGGATGAAATAAATACCGTAAAACTTTTCCCTGAGAAAAGTTATTGGGACAGTAATATTTATCAGTTTGTTCATGACCTTTGGGCGGCAGGGAAAGTCTCATTTATTTCTCAGGCACGCTTTTTAGATCGTAAAGCCAGGGACCTCTACAATCTCGACAACAAGACAGAAATCAAATATTTACCCAATCCTATCGAGATCGATCATAATTTCGATGTAGAAGCACACCCGAAGAAAAATCACATTATTTTTCTGGGACGAATTGAGTCAGTCAAACGTGGTTGGTTATTTTGCGAGATAGCTAAACTGATGCCTGAATATGAATTTTTCATGCTAGGTCAGTCATTTAGGCAGTCAAAGAAAAATCAGTCCATCATGAATGACTACCTAAATATTCCCAACCTACATTTTGTAGGGCATGTAGAAGGCGATCGAAAAAACCAGCTAATCAAAGATGCTAAAATTTTAGTCAACACTTCAATTCACGAAGCTCTACCTATTTCTTTCTTAGAAGCGTTATCTTATGGCACCCTTCTCGTCAGTTGCCGTGACCCCGATGAGCTGACGAGTCAATTTGGCGTATTTACAGGTACAGTGCTCGGAGATGGTTTTGATAAAGTCGATTTATTTGTCGATGGTATACGCCATCTGATGGAAAACGAACAACTAAGACAAGAACTCGCGGTTAAGGCAGTTGACTACATCAAAGCAAACCACAGTATTGAAGATTTCCAGAAAAATATGCAAGAAATCATCTTTAAACTGGTTGAAGAAACGAAACTGCAAGGCTAACAAAATGGGCCGATATTTCAATATCGGCCCATAAGTAACGACAGCTAGCTAAAACAACTTCCAATAACCTAGCTTGCGCCGCATCTTAAAATGGCGCAACAAGTTCAATGGTTTAGGTTTTAGCCAATCAGTGCCTTTATCAATCAAAGCATCTGTTGCGGCTAAAACTCGCTGGCTAGATTGACCATCGCCCGTAGGGTGAATTTGATTGCAATAATCATGGATGTGCGCCATCAAATCATCAGGACGACTCAGTGCTCGCGTTAATGCAGATTCAATATCCTCAACCCGACTGATATCGATTAAATGATCTTTCGGTGACTGATTTTTAAAGGTCACCACTGGTTTTCGCTGCATCAAAAACATCAACAGAATCGATGAAGTGTCACACAACATCACATCCCCCGCCTGCAGCAAAGGGATCACATTATCAGTTTCAACAAACTGTAAATTCTCGTTTTCTAAAGCCTTGTACTGCTCAACAATCTTAGGATTCATCTTTGGATGAAATTGCACTAACCAGCGCCATTGGCTCTTTTGCGACAGGGCTTTAATCTGCTCAAATACCACAGGTGCGCAGGTCAAACTTGGGGAAAATGTTGAGCAAAAGAGTACTACTGGCCTTGGGTCATCAGCTTTGATATAGGGATTATCTTTATTCTCAAGAAATAGGGGGTCGAGCGCAGGCCATCCCGTTTCAACTACAGTAAAAGTACCAAACTTTTTCTCTAGTTTCAGAAAGGGCAGAGTCGTCGCAGGGCCTTGGGTACAATACAAATCAAAACAATCTCTGATTTCGAAGTGATCTTCTCGGCCCTTATGATTCATTTTCCCCGCATTAAATCCATGAAATACGCCCACTTTAACCCCAGGAATAAAACGAGGGACAACGTTCCCAGGGACGAATACCGCATCTGGTTTCCACGCTTTCACAGCATCGATGCTCTGCAAGCGCAGTTCATCGGTTTTTAAAAACTTAGGATCGACCTCATTTCCCTCTAAGAACCAGCTAACCTCATCACCTCTTTCCAAAATGACTTGTTGAAGTGGCCTTAACATCGCATAGGAATAGTTTTGCGCTATGTAAAATAAATAACGTCTTTTGGCTTGTTTGGCTTCTTCCACAAGCATGCTCCTAAAACACAAACGAATAAATTATTTTGCCAACGCTAAATATTGTTCGGCAATTAAGGTCGCATCGACTTTGGCCAAAATCTCAACCTGCTCGAGGGATGGCGGCAAACTAACAACCTCGTCTATCATTTTAGCTAACGCTTTGGGATCACGACGCGGCACGAGATAAGGCACTAAATTCCCAGTTAAAATTTCACTGGGTCCATGTGGGCAATCAGTGCTCACAACAGGAGTCCCACAAGCTAAAGATTCAATCAAGACTGTCGGTAAACCTTCAAAATCAGAGCTGAGCACTAATGCCTTAGCCTGCTTAATCCATGGAAAAGGATTACTTTGAAAACCGGGAATAATTAATCGCTTTTCAATACCAAACTTTTTCGCTGCTTTTATCGCTTTTTTGTGGTTATGGCACAAGAGCACGACAGGAAGTTGATTTTGCGTGAGCTTGAGGGCTTCAAACAACACATCATGGCGCTTTTGCTTAGCAAAACGACCGACATGAATAAGATAATCTCCCTGAGGGATTTGCGGATTATCTTGCTGTGATTGAGATGTGATTTCGTTAAATTCAAATGGATTATAGATAGTTTGCATAGATGCTGGATGCAAACGACCTTTATCTTTAATCTCCTTTGCTATGCCATTTGAGACAGTAATCAAATGCTGGCCATTGAGCGATTTTTTGGATTTTAGCTTCTTGAAATAAGCAAACGGTCCCAGTTTAAATTGGCGGCTCAACTCTTCTTCTACAGAGGAATGGACTATGACATAAAGCGGTGAAACACCTGTTTTGGTCATCATTAAATTGGTTTTATCTAAATTTGATAAAAACAAATCAAACTTGCCCACTTGAGATTCAATTTCCGCGATTTTTGCGCTGAGTTTGTTAACCGAAGCATTCAATCGCCCAAAATGGTCGAAATCTTTATCCTTAGGGGCAAAACATTGATGAATGGGTAAGTCCTCTGGGATTTCATAATAACGATTATCTTCCATGACTAAAAAATGCGGCTCATGCCCTAAGCGAATAAATTGCTTGGCTAAGGTAATCATGACCTTTTCGGCTCCGCCACCCGCTAAACTGTCAATGGCAATGGCTATCCGCATGATTTATCTCCTAAACGATATTCTGAATACCAACCGCTAACGCAGCGATACATCAAGAGTGCTGAACAAGAATGCTCGATACTAACAAGCCTTAACTGAGTGTCTACTGAACCACCAGCTCAAACTTCTCAATCACGGCTTCAACACTGATCAAAGCCATCAAATGCTCACCTTTAGCGCGAGTTCCCCACTTAATTTGTCCACTATGTTGCGCTCTCATGGCCTCATCATAGGCACTCACCACATATTGCTGCGATAGATAAGGACCTGTGCGCCCAGGATTGGAATGGGCATATAAACCAATGACAGGGGTACCTTGGGTAACCGCCATATGCGCAGGGCCAGTATCCGGAGCTAACACTAATCTTGCGCGTTTTAGCAGCGCCAATAATTGCGTCAGACTGGTTTTGCCCACTAAATTATCGATTTTAGAGGGACAAGCCTGCAAGATTTGCTCGGCTAAATCCTTCTCAAGCTGAGTTGGGCCACCGCACAGCATGACTCTAAATCCTTTCGCAATCGCATGGCTCGCAACGGCAGCATAACGCTCTGGTAACCAGTTACGTTCTGCCTTACTGGCTGCGGCGCAAATGATAAAGACTTTTTCATTGTCTTTAATCTGCGTCTGGGCAAATTCAGTATCCGCAATTGGCACAGGAATATGCCATTGAGGAGTGAGATCGTTAACGCCAATCGCCTTAGCAAATCCCATAAATCCTTCGAGCACATGGGGCTTGGCCAAGGGCTCCACCCTGTGATTTGTCACTAGCCACTGACCTTCTTTAGCGCGGGCACGATCAAAACCTATGCGCACCTTTGCCGAAATGGCTAATGAAGCCAAAGTTGCACGTAGCGCAACCTGCATATGCAGCAGCACGTCAAAACGTCGGCCTTTTAACGCCTTACGCAAATTAAAATAGCTGCGCCATCCTTGAGATTTATCGAAAATAACAAACTCAATACCAGGTAAATGCTTCAACAATTGATATTCGAGTTTACCGATCACCCATGTGATTTTGAGCTCGGGGTATTGCCGCTGAATCGCCTGCACCATAGCCACGGCATGACAGACGTCACCGATAGCGGATAAGCGAAGCAAACAAAGAGAATTCATGGTATTGGGATTTAAACTCATTGGGATTGAAGCTAAAAGCTCTTAAGGTTATTTGGCGCAAGCTAAGGATCTTAATGTAGAATGGCCCTAGGTGCCACGCTTAAGTCAACAAATCTCCGATGAATGCTCAGATACAGCTCATAAAAACCGTCCAAGGTCACATGGCAGTTTGCCAAGATACGCCAACAGATATCGATCCCGCGTGGTTCTCGGTGGATTTTTGGCGGGCTAAAAATGCTGTCGTCGGTTCATCCAAAGGCCGCTACACCACTTGGTTTGTGGCATTTGAGCATAGTCATTGGGTATTGCGTCATTATTGGCGTGGCGGCTTAATGGAAAAATTCAGCAAAGATGCTTACGTTTATACTGGCCTCGAAAATACCCGCGCCATGGGTGAGTTACGCTTATTAGACGTTTTGTATCGCGAAGATTTTGCTGTACCTAAACCGATTGCCGCCAACATAGTGCGCGATGGATTATTTTACCGCGCCGATATTATTATCGAACGGGTCGAAGGCGCCGAAGATTTAGTCGCTAAACTAGGCAAAGGGGTCATGAGCACTGAGCAATGGCAAGCATTAGGGGCTTGCATCGCCCATTTCCACCAGCGTGGTGTGTACCACGCCGATCTCAATGCCAAGAATATTCTGTTCCAGCCCGCGCAAACTGCACCCTTAACGCCAGAACGGTTTTATCTTATCGATTTCGACCGCGGCGAGTTAAAAACACCGAGCCCGCAATGGCAGCAATCGAATCTAGACAGACTTTTACGTTCCTTCAATAAAGAACAAGGCAAGTTACCAAACCTTGCCTTCACCGCTGATAACTGGTCATCACTGATGCAGGGCTATCAAGCGGCGATGCAAAGCGCCTGAACCACTAAAAAAAATTATCCAGTTAAATTAAGCGGTTATTAAATATTGCGCGAGAAGAAATTGTCGCTGTAAGGCACCACGATTAGCCTCAACCACAGCCAATCCCGCGTTCACCGCCTGCTGGCGTAACTCAGGTTTAGCAAAATACTCAATCAAGTTAGCGGCAAGTTCATCCGCCGAAGCGACAACCCTTAACCCACCAGCATCCGCCAACATCTGCGTAATCTGGGCAAAGTCCCAATGGTTCGGCCCCACCATAACAGGTACGCCCATAGCAACAGGCTCCAAGGGATTATGGCCACCATTATTGATCAGCGTGCCACCGACAAAGGCTTGGTCCGCCGTGCCATAAAAGGTCAGAAGTTCACCCATGGTATCGCCGACCAGCACTTGAGTCGTGGCCGTCACAGGAAGATTACTGCTGCGACGAATTAATTCAAAACCTTGACTGGCAACAACCTCAGCAACGGCAGAAAACTGCTCAGGATGACGCGGTGCAATAATCAGCAAGGCATCGGGCCACTGAGCCAATAATTGCCTATGGGCGATGAGCATGGCGTCAAATTCTCCAGGATGCACACTGCCTGCGACCCAAATCGGCGAGGTTTTACGCCCCCAAGTCTGACGCAACAGCTTGGCATTGGCTAAACGCTCAGGCGTAATACTGAGATCAAACTTCAAGCTACCGCATACTGTCACTCTGTCCGGCGATACACCTAACTCGATAAAACGCTGCGCTTCTACTTGAGTCTGCACCGCAATAACATCGAGTCGTTGCAACATAGGTCGACTGAGTTTAGGGCGCTTAGCATATTGCGCCGCCGACTTGGCCGACAGGCGGGCATTGGCTAACATCAAGCGCACACCGCGTTTGGCAGCAACAGCAACTAAGTTAGGCCACAGCTCAGTTTCCATAATCACACACCACTTAGGCGAGACTTGGCACAAGAAACGCCTCACACACCAAGGTAAGTCAAAGGGCAAATAACAATGCTGCACTGAGTCACCAAAGGCTTTGCGCACTTCTGCAGACCCTGTTGGGCTGGTTGTGGTAACCGTAATGCTTAGCTCAGGGTGTGATTGCATAATCAAACGGATCAATGGGATTGCCGCGAGCGTTTCGCCCATAGACACAGAATGGACCAGTAAATCCGTCGATTTAAGTCGGGTTAATCCAAAACGCTCCCCCCAACGACCGCGGTAATCAGGGCTTTTAATAGCACGAAATGCTAAATAGACGACTAGCAAAGGGGATAATAAATATAAGATCGTGGAATAGAGAAAACGATTCATTAAAAACGTGCTTATGAGTTTTGCCTGATGAATAGCGGCAATGTTAGCATATGCACCAAATTAGGGATAATTTACCAGCAGTTCGGCGGTCGTTGGTTAGCTTTCTTTGATCAATTATGTGGCGTTCACTAGCAATTTGGATAACTTATGAAAACCCGCGACAGAATAATCTATGCCAGTCTTGAACTGTTCAACGAGCATGGCGAAAGAAACATCACCACCAATCACATTGCTGCTCACTTAAATATGAGTCCCGGGAATCTTTATTACCATTTTCGCAATAAAGAAGACATTATCCGCTGTATTTTCAGTCTATATGAGAATCATCTCGAATCGGGTTTCCAACCCTATGAAGATAAGCAAGTGGATGTAGAACTGTTAATCGGCTACTTCGATGCTATGTTCTATACCTTGTGGCAATTCCGCTTTATGTACGCCAATCTTGCGGATATTCTCGCCCGCGATGGAGAACTAAAAAAACGCTATTTGCACGCACAGCAGCAAGTCTTAACGCGTTCAAGCCATGTGCTGCATAAACTCACACAAGATGGATTTCTGTGTGTCGATGCTGACAAAATCACGCCACTGGCGGATACCATTAAGATGATCGTCAGCTTTTGGATTGGTTATCAACTCACACAATCCAGCACGTCAACCATTACGAAAGCGACACTTTATGAAGGCGTTTTAAGGGTGCTGATGATTTTCAAAGCCTATGCAACCCCGACTTCCGTTGCGACTTTTACTCGCCTAGAGCAACATTACCACGCGCTAGCGAGTCAAGAATCCCTATAACATCATCCCAAACGCCTATGTTGGGAACTCGCATTCGGAACTAAACTCAAAGCAATTATAGTACTGAGTGCGAACCCGTTTTCGCTCTACAACGCTTAAAAGAATACTCAGTCAAACAGTGGCAAACTTATGTTGCACATTAGTTTTTATAATGTAAAAACCACTTTAGCCCTAAACTAGTTTATCTTGCGAACCTGCATGAAAAAAAGGCTGTAGGCCGATTAGGTTTAGAGTTAGAATGCCGCCACTCCCAAAATCAGAATAAAGTTAACTAAGGAGATATCAGGTGGCCTCTACCTCATTCTACGCACAGATTAATCAACAGCTTGCAGACATCAAAGCCGAAGGCTTATATAAAAGCGAGCGTGTTATTGCCTCACCACAACAGACTGCCATTCAAGTTAATCACCAAGAAGTTGTTAACTTTTGCGCGAATAATTACCTAGGCCTAGCGAATCACCCAGAGCTAATCAAAGCCGCCCAACAGGGCTTAGACAGCCACGGCTTTGGTATGGCATCAGTACGTTTTATTTGCGGTACCCAAGACATACATAAAAAGCTAGAAGCTAGCCTGAGCGAATTCCTCGGCACTGAAGACACCATTCTTTACTCTTCATGTTTTGATGCGAACGCAGGTCTATTCGAAACCTTGTTAGATGCAGAAGACGCAATTATTTCCGATGCGTTAAACCATGCTTCTATCATCGACGGTGTGCGTTTATGTAAAGCGAAGCGTTTCCGCTATGCCAACAACGACATGGCCGATTTAGAAACTCAGTTGATCGCCGCGAAAGAAGCAGGCGCCCGTAACATCTTGATCGCCACCGATGGCGTATTCTCGATGGACGGCGTGATTGCTAACCTGCAAGGCGTATGTGATTTAGCCGATAAATACGGCGCACTGGTGATGGTCGATGACTCTCACGCGGTAGGCTTTATTGGCGCAAACGGCCGTGGCACCCACGAATATTGCAATGTGATGGACAGAGTCGACATCATCACAGGCACCTTAGGCAAAGCGCTAGGCGGCGCATCGGGTGGTTTCACTTCGGGTAAAAAAGAAGTCATCGACTGGTTACGCCAGCGTTCACGTCCTTACCTGTTCTCTAACTCATTAGCGCCGTCAATCGTGACTGCGTCTATCCATGTGTTAGAAATGCTCAAATCAGGCCAAGCCCTGCGCGAAGCCGTATGGGAAAACAGCCGTTATTTCCGTGAGCAAATGTCAGCAGCTGGCTTTACCTTAGGCGGCGCAGACCACGCGATTATCCCAGTGATGATTGGTGATGCTAAACTGGCGGGCGACTTTGCTAACCGCTTATTAGCAGAACATATTTATGTTATTGGCTTCTCGTTCCCTGTGGTTCCTAAGGGACAAGCCCGTATCCGTACGCAAATGTCAGCGGCACATACCCGTGAGCAACTCGACAAAGCGATCACCGCCTTTACCCGTATTGCCAAAGAAATGGGCATTATTTAACCCCTATTTAGGACTTGAGACAATGAAAGCACTAAGCAAGTTAAAAGCCGAAAAAGGTATTTGGTTAGTCGATGCGCCTAAGCCAGTGATGGGCCACAACGATCTGCTGATCAAAATTAAAAAAACGGCGATTTGTGGCACCGACATGCACATCTACAACTGGGACGAATGGTCACAAAAAACCATTCCAGTCCCTATGGTTGTTGGTCATGAATATGTAGGTGAAGTGGTTGATATCGGCCAAGAAGTTCGTGGTTTTAAGATTGGAGACCGCGTGTCTGGCGAAGGCCATATCACCTGCGGCCACTGCCGTAACTGCCGCGCAGGCCGCACCCATTTATGCCGTAACACCTCTGGCGTGGGTGTCAATCGTGAAGGTTCATTTGCGGAATACTTAGTTATCCCCGCCTTTAACACCTTTAAAATCCCTGATGATATCAGCGATGATTTAGCCTCAATCTTTGACCCCTTTGGTAACGCTGTGCACACAGCATTATCCTTCGATTTAGTCGGTGAAGACGTGTTGATCACAGGCGCAGGTCCCATCGGCATAATGGCGGCTGCAGTATGTCGTCACGTAGGTGCTCGCCATGTAGTGATCACTGACGTCAACGAATACCGCTTAGAGCTGGCCCGTAAAATGGGCGCCACGCGCGCTGTGAACGTGTCAAAAGAAAACCTAAAAGACGTGATGAAAGAACTGGGCATGACCGAAGGTTTCGACGTTGGATTAGAAATGTCTGGCGTACCCTCAGCCTTCCACGCCATGTTAGATACTATGAACCACGGCGGCAAAGTCGCTATGCTCGGTATTCCAAGTGGTGAAATGGCCATCGACTGGAGCAAAGTGATCTTCAAAGGTTTGGTCATTAAAGGCATCTACGGCCGTGAAATGTTCGAAACTTGGTACAAGATGGCCAGTCTTATCCAATCAGGCTTAGATATTTCACCTATCATCACTCACCACTTCAAGATTGATGATTTCCAACAAGGTTTCGACGCTATGGGCTCGGGCCAATCGGGTAAAGTGATCCTCAGCTGGGATTAATCCTGCAGAGCATTACCTAGATAGGGGCTGTACACTCGCAGCCCCTTGTTGCACACTTATCCCATCTTGATTTCCATCTCTTAGCTTTGTCAGGTTTTATTATGTCTTCCTTTAAACACTTAAGCGTTAATCAATTGCTGCAAATGACCGAAGCACAGCCAGTGCAAATCGTCGATATCCGCGATGGCAATAGCTTCACCAACGGCCATATTGCAGGTGCAACTAACCTGAATAACGAAAACCTAGCGCAATTTATTAGCCAAGCCGATATGGATAGCCCACTGGTGGTGGTTTGTTATCACGGCATGAGCAGCCAAAATGCGGCGCAATATTTATGCGAACAAGGTTTTGATGACGTTTACAGCCTAGACGGCGGCTATAGCGCCTGGCATGAGGCGAATGCATGATAGAAATTGGCAGACTCCCCAACAGCAGAGCCGCGCAGGCATTTGTCGATTACCTCAAAGGGGAAGACATTGACTGCCAAATTGAGCCGCTGGTTCAGGGTGTTGCCATTCTGGTTATCCATGACAAAGATGTGGAGCAAGCACGCAAAGAGTTTGCCCACTTTATTGCTCACCCTTACGACAATAAATATCTGCAAGCCTCATGGGAACACGGCGATACCCAAACCAAACTCGATTATGGTGCCCCTTCGCTGCAGTTATTCACCCAATTTATTACCGGCGCAGGCCCAGTCACGTTGATCGTTTTTGCGGTTTGCGTACTCATTTTTGCGGCGATGAACTTAGGATTCGCCAACCAAACCTACGAAGCACTGTCCTATTTTGGGGCAGTACCTCATTCAGAGTTCAGCCAATTCTGGCGTGTTTTTACACCGAGCCTGCTACATTTTTCTGCAATGCACGTCATCTTTAACTTGCTCTGGTGGTGGTATTTAGGTGGAAAAATAGAAACCCGTATTGGTACTGCACCATTGCTCATTTTGCTGTTTGTCGCAGGAACTCTGCCAAACGTTATCCAATATTATGTCGGTGGACCTAACTTTGGCGGGCTGTCCGGCGTTGTGTATGCAGTGGTGGGTTACACTTGGATCATGGGTATACGTAAACCCGCAGCTGGAATAGATTTCCCACCATCATATATGGGCTTTATGATGATATGGTTGGCATTGGGATTCACAGATATTCTAGGGGTTTCGGTTGCTAATGGTGCCCACATTGGCGGCTTACTCATAGGTTTAGCCCAAGGTTTATTTGATAGCCGCAAATCCTCGAGCTCAATCTAATAACTCAATCTAATATTGTGAACCAAGATAAATCCTGAAATTTATCTTGGTTTAATGACTCGCTTCACTCTTCTACAAACAGCTCAAACTAACTCTGATCAGTCATTTCTAGTAGCTTAACGACTAGCTTCTCGATGCCTGAATGCGCTTCAGCAATATTACCAGCCAACATATAAGCGGGAGTGCTGACAATCCGATTTGCTTCATCCACGACTATCTCATGTACTGTCGCAACTTGATGCTCACCGCCCATCAAATTAAACGCTGCGACAGTATCGCTATCATTACCAATAGTGCCTTTTACACCGTGGGGATATAAACGCGGGATCATCATAGGAGCAATACAGATAAAACCAACGGGCTTTTTCGCCAGAATGAACTCATTGATAAAATCAGTCACCAGCGGTTCCACTTCACACTCACTGCCATTCGTCGCAAAGTTACACAGATTTTTCGCCGCACCAAAGCCACCGGGAATGATCAAGGCATCAAATTCGGCGATATCTAATTCTGTGGTCGCTTTGACTTCGCCACGGGCGATACGCGCCGACTCCACCAGCACGTTACGACTTGCAGCAGCATCGACCTCGCCAGTGAGATGATCTACCACATGCATCTGTTTGATATCAGGTGCAAAACACTGGTAGTGAGCCCCTGATCGGGATAAGCATAAAAGCGTTAAAACCGATTCATGTATCTCAGTTCCATCGAAAACACCACATCCACTCAGTAACACTGCGACTTTTTTCATTAAAAATATCCTTCTTATGTCATTAAGTTTTAACAAACCATAAACAAACTAGTTGATCTGATTAAAAATCGTGCTAACTTAATTCGTCGAATCTGACGAGTGCCGAAAATTAAGCCAATCCTTAGATGTATTTTACGGAGTCAATAAAAAATCCACAAATTGGGAAGATTTTTTAAGAAACAGTATTGAACTCACACAAATCTTTTATAAACATAAAAAACAACAACTTAAAAAAATCGCACTAAGCCGTAATCATCGCCATTATTCTCAGTTGACTTTTTCACTCACAGACTTATCCACAGGCTGAGAGTCATTTTGCCATGGCTGAAATAGTGCTTCTGTGGCATGCTTAGCGCCATCTAAGTCATCGATAAACGAAAAATACCTATGCCAACCGTCGCTAAAAACCCACTTGTGCTTGTGGATGGATCTTCTTATTTGTATCGCGCCTATTATGCGCCTCCTCACCTGACAAACTCAAAGGGCGAAGCAACGGGTGCCGTTTATGGCGTAGTGAATATGTTACGCAGCTTGTTGACCCGTTATCAACCAAGCCATATCGCAGTCGTGTTCGATGCCAAGGGAAAAACCTTCCGCAATGACATGTACAGCGAATACAAAGCACAGCGCCCACCTATGCCTGATGATCTACGTTCGCAAATCGAACCCTTGCATCGCATTATTCGCGCACTAGGTTTACCACTGATTTCAATTTCCGGCGTCGAAGCCGATGACGTGATCGGTACTATTGCCCGCCAAGCCAGCTTAGAAAACCGTGCCGTGCTTATCAGCACAGGCGATAAAGACATGGCCCAGTTAGTGGATGAGAACGTTACGCTCATCAACACCATGACAGACACCATAATGGGCCCAGAAGAAGTCGTCACTAAATTTGGTGTCGGTCCAGACCGTATCATAGATTTACTCGCACTGATGGGCGACAAGGCCGACAACATTCCAGGCTTACCCGGCGTAGGTGAGAAAACGGCGCTCGCTATGCTCACGGGAGCCGGCAGTGTGAGTAACTTATTAGCGGAACCCGAAAAAGTCGCCGAGCTCGGCTTTAGAGGTTCTAAAACCATGGCGGCAAAGATCATTGAAAATGCCGACATGCTCAAGCTTTCTTACGAACTCGCCACCATCAAAACCGATGTCGAACTTGAGCAAGATTGGCATGAACTTACCATCATGCCAGCAGACAAAGATGAACTGATCAAATGCTACGGCGAGATGGAGTTTAAACGTTGGTTAGCCGAAGTCTTAGATAATAAAATGACGGCAAATACCTCAATTGATGCGGCATCCACAGAAACACAAGAAGACTCATCTCCAGTCGAAGCGATTGAAACACAGTACGACTGCATTCTCACCGAAGCCGAATTAGACACTTGGATTGCTAAGCTTAAACAAGCCGACTTAATGGCAGTCGATACTGAGACCACCAGCTTAGATTACATGGTGGCCGAATTAGTCGGGATTTCCTTCGCCGTTGAGACAGGAAAAGCCGCTTATCTTCCTTTGGCCCATGATTACGTTGGCGCACCGACTCAAATCGATAAAACTGTGGCGTTAGAAAAACTGCGTCCACTGCTTGAAGATCCAAAGATCAAGAAAGTCGGTCAAAATCTTAAGTACGACATTAGCATCTTAGCCAATGCAGGGATCAAACTACAGGGCGTCGCTTTCGACACTATGCTCGAATCCTATGTTTTCAACTCAGTGGCTTCGCGCCATGATATGGATGGTTTAGCACTCAAGTATTTAGGCCATAAGAATATCAGCTTTGAAGAAATCGCCGGTAAAGGTGCAAAACAGCTGACCTTCAACCAAATTCCACTAGAGACGGCTGCGCCTTATGCGGCCGAAGATGCCGACATCACACTGCGTTTACACCAACATTTATGGCCAAGACTCGAAAAAGAAGCCGAACTTGCCGCCATGTTTACTGAAGTCGAATTGCCGCTAATCCAAGTGTTGTCGGACATTGAACGTCAAGGGGTATTAATCGACAGTATGTTACTCGGCCAACAGAGCGATGAACTGGCGCGTAAAATCGATACCTTAGAAGAAAAAGCCTACGACATTGCTGGTGAAAAATTCAATCTTGGTTCACCTAAGCAGCTGCAAGTATTGTTTTATGAAAAGCTAGGTTATCCGATCACCAAAAAGACCCCAAAGGGTGCGCCATCGACCGCGGAAGAAGTGTTGGTCGAATTAGCATTAGATTTCCCACTGCCAAAGGTGATCCTCGAACATCGAAGTCTATCTAAGTTAAAGAGTACTTACACCGATAAGCTGCCACTGATGGTCAACGCTAAAACGGGTCGCGTACACACTAGCTATCATCAAGCTAATGCGGCAACAGGTCGCTTATCGTCAAGCGAACCTAACCTGCAGAATATTCCGATTCGCACCGAAGAAGGTCGCCGTATTCGCCAAGCCTTTATCGCCCCAGCAGGCCGTAAAATTTTGGCCGCCGACTACTCGCAAATCGAACTACGGATCATGGCCCATTTATCCCAAGATGCAGGCTTACTCAAAGCCTTCGCCGAGGGCAAAGACATTCATAGAGCCACTGCTGCAGAAGTATTTGGTACCGACTTTGATGAAGTCACCACAGAACAACGCCGCCGTGCCAAAGCGGTTAACTTCGGCTTAATTTATGGCATGTCAGCCTTTGGTTTGGCGCGTCAGCTTGATATCCCACGCCATGAAGCACAAACCTATATCGATACCTACTTTGCCCGTTATCCTGGCGTATTACGTTATATGGAAGAAACGCGCGCGGGTGCTGCTGACTTAGGTTATGTGTCGACTCTGTTTGGTCGTCGCCTCTACTTGCCCGAAATCCGTGATCGTAATGCGATGCGCCGTCAAGGTGCTGAACGTGCTGCGATTAACGCGCCAATGCAAGGTACGGCTGCTGACATCATCAAAAAGGCCATGATCAATATTGCCCAGTGGATCAAAACAGAAACCCAAGGCGAAATCACTATGATCATGCAGGTTCACGATGAATTAGTGTTTGAAGTCGATGCGGATAAAGCAGAGGCACTTAAAAAGACAATCTGCACCTTGATGGCGCAAGCAGCTAATCTCGATGTTGAACTGCTTGCCGAAGCAGGCATTGGTGATAACTGGGATGAAGCCCACTAATCTCAGTAATATCCAGAAGAACACTATCAATATGATTTAACTGAAAATAAAGCTAATCTGACTTCAATATTTTGAGCTCAGATTAGCTCTCTCCCGTCTTAATCGCCTCTAAGAACATCAATACAGAGTCCTTTTCATCACTCAGCATAAATAACCCTTTCACAATACAAATTAGCTCGTTAAGTTAGACAAACTTCATCGGCAGAAATGATTCACTCACAGTCAAACAATCTTTATCTGATACATTTGGCAGTAGAGTTCATCGATACACTGCCACAGCAGATGGATATTAAAGGGTGTGATTTACTCTAATTGAAACTGCATTCAAGTCAGCCATATATGCTCAAGAGTGCCATAACGGTTGTTCTCTCTCGCGTACACCAAAATCTTAGGTCAGGATTAGAGTAAAAAATCAAATCTCAAATATTGATCACTTTTGTATATAAATTTCGAGTTTCATCTATAAATCAGCCAATTAATCATTTTCAATGAAATTTTAGGATCAATTTGAGATGCTTTTTCACTCACAACCTGAGATCAAGCGCACATAATTACCTCTTTTTTGAAAAAACTGTTTTCCATTTAAAGATAAATAGAGTAATATTCTCTGCGTAGGGTACAGAGGTTAAGATGTTCTATCTTTCAGACCTTTATTTCACTTATAGTGATGAGCCAAATTCTGGCGCCTCAGCAACTTGTTTGCTGAGGCTTTTTTTTGCTCTTTTTTCAGACTTTAAGTAAATTTTAGAGTATTTACTTTAATAAGGAATGAATTGGCTGTATGCTAGTTTCATTGAGAACCATTGAAGCTAATTTGATGGTGCTTGAGTCTTGTTGAATTTAGCTTCTCCCCAAAAGAGCTAATATTTTTGGCCGATGATAATATCATCGGCTATTTTTTTGCCTGAGATTAACGAATAACCGATGGGAATGAGACTGAACAAAAGAGAAAAAATTGCAGTAAAAACAAAGAGGAGGTATACACAGTCAAATTCTACCATGTACACCAAAACAGGCGATATTATTCAGCGTTATTCGCTGCATCTAACTCATCAGTCAACCACTGTGGATGACACCATTCATTAAGAATTGCCAACACTTTAGGCTTACCGGTTCCTTTAAGTGATGAGAAGGGTTCAACTTGCACCCAGTCGCCAAACTCACTTAGTGCGAGACGCACTTCATTTACGGTTTTCATCTTAGCACTTTGGGCTAATTTGTCTGATTTCGTTAGCAAAGCTAATACAGGAATTTCACTAGCAACTGCCCATTCAATCATCTGCATATCGAGATCTTTTAATGGATGACGAATATCCATCAAGACAACCACGCCACTTAAACAAGCGCGTTTTTGCAAATATTCACCCAATGCTTGCTGCCATTTATTTTTCAACGCAAGTGGGACTTGCGCAAAGCCATAACCAGGCAAGTCAACTAAACGACGCTGAGCATCTAACTCAAATACGTTAATTAGTTGAGTACGGCCCGGTGTTTTACTGGTTCTTGCTAAACTTTTTTGCTCAGTTAATGCATTGAGTGCACTAGACTTTCCAGCATTAGAGCGGCCAGCAAATGCAATCTCAACTCCAACATCGCCGGGCAGATATTGATCCAAATGTGCAATGTCAGGTGCACTGATTAAAAACTTTGCCCTACGAAAATCTATACGAGATTCAGTCACTATTTACTCCGAAATTTTTCTACGCAATACCATAATTTATGAAGAATTACTTACTTTCCCACGTTTTCGTGTAAAATATTACTCCGATCACATTAATCATATTTTACCACGCTTGCGGGTCACCCTAGTAAGCTCAGGATAATAATTTAACCAGAAGTTGGAACGCCATGAAAAAGCTAGCTCTTGCGCTGTCTGTTGTAATTGCCGCCATATCTTCACCTGCGATTGCTGAAGGTAATGCTGAAGCGGGAAAAACGAAAATCATTGTCTGTTCGGCCTGTCACGGTATGGACGGTAACAGTATGATCGATATGTACCCCAAAATTGCGGGCCAACACGCCACTTACCTCCAAAAGCAACTACATGATTTCCGTAGCGCAGCACAAACTGGCGGTAAAGATGGTCGTATGGATCCTATCATGAGTGGCATGGCAATGCCTCTAAGCGATCAGGATATTCTCGACATTAGCGCATATTTTTCTAGCCAAGCAATCCAAGTGGCTGAAGCAAAAGATGTTCCTGAGTTAGGTGCTAAACTTTACAAGGGTGGTGATGTTTCTCGTGGCATTACCGCTTGTATGGCATGTCATGGCCCAGATGGTAAAGGCGCTGAGCTTGCAGGTTTTCCAACGTTGGCAGGCCAACACGCCAACTATATCAAGATCCAGCTGACAAAATTCCGTGAAGCGGGCCGCCATAATGACTTAAATGGCATGATGCAAGATGTGGCTAAAAAACTAAATGATAGCGATATCGACGCGCTATCAAAGTATCTTTCTAGCCTGAAGTAATCTTCGCGAGTGAAAAGAAGGGTGTATTGTCACCCTTTTTTTACACCCCAAAGTTGACGTGGACGTAAACTGCAAAGATTCGTGCTTGACATAGATCACAGATTTCGGTTTAATAAGCCCCGTACCGAGATAAACCCATCTGTTTGTACAAAAAGATTAATAATAACTTACAGGTTTCGGTATAATTAACATTCAAGATATAAGAATAAAGATACTCAATAACAATAATATACTTAAGACCACTCTCTAATAATAACAAGAGTCGTGATTTCCACTTGAAATCCAGGTCAGCACAATTTTGTAAGGGATGGCCGATAACGCCAATTTGCTTCTAGCAAAACACCTTACACTAAGGGTAACTTGCCCCATCAGGACATAGTTTACATGATGTAAACTGTAGCAAAGGAAGCGATAAGCTTAGGATGCACTGGCTGGATGCTTGTTATCACAGGAAGGTACTTAAGTAACATGGATGGTTAACTCGACGTCAATGATGACGATGCTTTAAAAGATGTGTCGCGAGACCATCTACGGAAACTGTAGTCAGGATGGCGACAGAAAAAAATAAAGTGTCTGGAAGACCATTAACAAAAATAATGCAGGGAAAGCAGTAAAAAAAAGAAGGATACCGACCGGGAAAGTCGCATAGCAAGTATGGATACTTGGAATCAGGATAAGGTGCTAAAGCACCCTTTGTAAGGCGGCAGTTTAACTGCCGCCTTTTTTCTTTTGTAACACCCCATTAGTGTCTAAAATGTGCACTCAACCAATATAATTGGTACAATCAAAGCCTTAATAACCACTTCAGCAGACTCAATGCCCAGATGCCCTCTTTGTCATAACAGTCAGACACGACTCCTTCATCAAGATAAAAAGCGGAGTTTTTATGTTTGCAAGACATGTGAGTTAACCTTTGCGGATGCGAATAGCCATTTACCCCCAGCGGCAGAGAAGCAAAGATACGGTCGTTCACGCATAGCGTCGAAGCAAAAACAGTTATCGCAATTTATTTTGCCGCTGTTAGCGCAATTAGAGCAGCAACAAGCGGGCAGTTTATTAGGATTGAATTTTGGCCGCATACTCGATGATGAGAGCCTGACGACCATAGAAAATGCGGGCCACAAGTTAAATCAATATGATCCCTTTTTTGCCCCTAATCATGACGTGTTAAAGCTAGAGTATGATTTTATCTGCTGTTATCGGGTGTTTGAGCATTTTCAAAACCCTATAAAAGAGTGGACTTTGCTCTCTCGGCTACTGCATTCTGGTGGTTGGTTAGCGATAAGCACACCATTACTGACTGAATTAGATGGTTTTGCTAAGTGGCATTATAAGAACAACCTCACCCATGTGAGCTTTTATCAGCGACAAACCTTCGAGTACCTCGCAAACAATAGCGATTTTGAACTATTATTTGCCGCAAAGGACCTCGTTTTGATGCAAAAAACATCATAATCTGGTATAACACTCGGCCTAATTTCGCACCTTGTAGACAAGCTCACCCTTAGTCTGCAAGGCCATACGTTGTAAATAATTGAGAAGACCATGTCTCGTAGCAAGAAAACACGCAAGGGCGGCGAGAACAGCCCTAAGTTACAGCCAAGAGTGAAGAAGCAAGATCGCGCTGTAGCGACTGGCAAACGTAAAGATTCTGGCAATAAATCAGGTAGTCGTCATAACGAAAGCTTAATTTTAGCGCAAGCGCCGCAACAGCAGGCCGCTAAGAAAAAAGACCCGCGTCATGGCAGTAAAAAGCCTGTGGCTTTAGCAATTCCTGCGGCAGTGGTAACAGATAAAGCCGCTCAGCCAAAAGTAAAACAAGCTAAGCTGACTGACGAGCAAAAACTGCTGAAACTGGAAGAAGATCCAAGACTAAATCAGCTGTTAGATATGCTTGAAGAAGGCCGCGACCTCAACGAGGTTGACCAAAAGTGGTTAGATCAACAGCTAAATAAGATTGAAGCTCTGATGATTAAACTGGGCATTAGCGACGATATGGATGATGACACACCTTCATCACCTGCTAAGTCTTTGTCTGACGATGAGTTGTTCGACAAGTTCGAATCAGGCGCTGACTTACTAAAAGATTATCAAGACAAGTTCTAACCTCTCAGTGCTAAGGCATAGGGAACTCAGTTTTTAGCTGTGGCTCCTTATGCCATTCATATAAGGAGTCTTTGTGTCTACGACTATCATTATTCTCGGTTTTATCATCATAGTAGCGCTTAGTAGCTACGCCACCTTCTTAATCCTAAAACTCAAGCAGCAAAAAAAGCGTCAGCAGGCCGAACAAGCCGAGCATGAAGTCACGGCGAATGCAAAACGTGCCCAAGTTTTAGATGATATCCGCTATATCGCCACTGCCATGATTGAAGACCGCTGTGAGATCTCTGAAGGCGTGGTTAGGATTGGGCGATTATTTGAAATCCTGTCATTAAGTGAGCGTGTGGCTCCCGATTACCCTTCATTATTCAAACACTTTGAGCTAATTAAAGATCATCCCATCATGGATGCTCGCCAAGCCTTGCCTAAGCAAGAAAGGATGAAGTTAGACTTGATCAGAATGAAGTCCGAAGCGGCATTAGAGCAAGGCATTAGTGATGATGCGAAAAAGCTGGCGGATTACCAAGCCAAAGCGATGCATTAAACCCGCTCATTGTTATACCTCAAGACCACTTATATTGTGGTTTTGAGGTCATCTCGATAAAACCCGTACTAATCTTACCCTCCTTACTCCCGTGAGCCTGCGCACAAAACCGCCAAATATCGACAGACAAGCGTACTTTTTTGATAGATATTGCGTAACTTCTAAAATGACAGACGTCATTTTTACAACCTAGATCAAGGTTATTTACTTAAGAACCTTGCATACTTCGCTTGTTGCTAATTTACCCACGGAGGACACGCCTTGAAGCAGCCCACTCAGATTAGCTGGGATCAGTCGATGATCGAAAAATATAACTACAGCGGTCCCCGTTATACCTCTTACCCAACGGCATTAGAGTTCGATGATACATTCACCGAACAAAGCCTGCTGACGGCCATTGAAAATAGCAAAAGCGATAAACTGTCGCTGTATATTCATATCCCGTTCTGCGCCAAGCTTTGTTATTACTGCGGCTGTAATAAAGTCATCACCCGCCACCAACACAAAGCCGATCAGTACATTGAATATTTAAGCCAAGAAATTATTAAACGCGCGCCCCTGTTCAAACATTACAGTGTGACCCAAATGCATTGGGGCGGCGGTACACCCACTTTCTTAAATCCAGAGCAAATACTAAAGCTGACGTCATTGATTAAAGCCAACTTTAATTTTGCGGATGAAGGCGAGTACTCGATTGAAGTCGATCCTCGCGAGATAGAGCTGTCAATGCTCGACACGTTGAAAGAAGCGGGCTTTAACCGGATCTCCATCGGTGTACAAGATTTCAATAAAGAAGTGCAAATTGCCGTTAATCGCGAACAAGATGAGCAATTTATCTTCGACTTAATGGCTAAAGCGAAAGCCATGGGTTTTGTGTCAACCAACATAGATTTAATCTATGGTTTGCCACACCAAACGCCAGAAACCTTTGCCGTCACTATGCAGCGCGTTTTAGATTTATCGCCTGACCGTCTGTCGGTATTTAACTATGCTCACTTACCTGCGCGCTTTGCCGCTCAACGTAAGATCAAAGACGAGCATTTACCTTCGCCAAAACAAAAACTCGAAATGCTGCACCAAACTATCGAGACCTTAACTGGCGCTGGTTACCAATATATCGGCATGGACCACTTTGCTAAACCCGATGACGAGTTAGCCAAGTTGCAGCGCGAAGGCAGACTGCACCGCAACTTCCAAGGTTATACCACCCAAGAAGAATGCGATTTGTTAGGTCTTGGCGTGTCGTCTATCAGTCAGATTGGCGACTGCTATGCGCAAAACCAGAAAGATATCCGCCCTTACTATGAGGCCATAGATAAGGAAGGCCATGCTTTGTGGAAAGGTTGCAGCCTAAACCGTGACGATGAAATCCGCCGCGTCGTGATTAAACAGCTGATTTGCCACTTCGAACTGGATATGGCGAAAATTGATGAGAAACTGGGGATTAACTTCGAAACCTATTTCGCGGAAGATCTTAAGTTAATGCAGACATTTATCGATGACAAATTAGTTGAAATCGTCGACAGACAGATCACTATCAGCCCTACTGGCCGTTTATTGATCCGCAATATCTGTATGTGCTTCGATCTTTACTATCGTCAAAAAGCGCGTCAGCAACAGTTCTCACGCGTGATCTAAAACGCTTATTGCTGCACTCGAAAACGCTCATAAAAAATCCGACTCTAGAGTCGGATTTTTATTTATAGCTATTTTTATTAACGACTCAGAATCAACTTATACCTTAGCGGCATACAGTGCTTTGCGCTCACTGTCGGATAAAAACGCCATTTCAACGCCGTTACGTTGCACCTGCGCTAACTCAGCATCGGTTAACTTGAGTTCAGATTTGGCGATACGATACTCATGATTAATATCGATAGCGCTCACACCGGGATCATCGGTATTTAGGCTTATCAACACGCCTGCATCCATAAAGGTTCTGAATGGATGCTCAGCGTAAGAAGCCACAGTAGAAGTATGCAAGTTACTGGTTGGGCAAGATTCGATGCCAATACGGTGCTTAGCAAGATATTCCATCAGCTTAGGATCGTGAATCGCATTCACCCCATGACCAATTCGAGTTGCGCCAAGTTCTTGAATCGCTTGCCACATACTTTGTGAACCCGCAGCTTCACCGGCGTGAGCCGTAATCGCGAGGCCAGCATCACGAACACGTTTAAAGTGATCGTTAAATAACTCGCCAGGGAAGCCTAATTCATCACCGGCTAAGTCCATAGCCACGAGATGTTGTTTATGGGCGAGTAAGCCTTCAAGTTCTTGAGTACAAGCAGCTTGACCAAATGAACGTGACATAATGCCAATCAAATTGATCTTCACGTTATAGTCTTTTAAGCCCGCTTTAACGCCGTCAACTACCGCCTCAACTACGCCTTCAATCGGTAACTTATGGTTCATCGCCATATAGTAAGGACTAAAACGTAACTCAGCGTAATCTAAGCCAGATAACGCCGCATCGGCAACGTTTTCATAGGCGACGCGTTTAACCGCATCCAAATCTGCGAGTACAGCAACCATCCAATCGAGCTTCTTTAAGAAGGCGACTAAGCTAGTTTCTTTCCCCTGAATTTGCACAAAAGGTGCGAGTGTCTCTAAAGAATCGGCAGGTAGCGCAATGCCGTGTTGGTGTCCTAGTTCCCAAATGGTATTTACCCGCACATTACCGTCTAGGTGACGATGCAGATCCACCAATGGAATGGATGTATCAATCATATTTAACCCCTATTTGAACTACCCAGCCAATGCTTTTGTTATTTGGTCGCGGGCGGACACTAAGTTTAACACGCATTTTCGGGGGCATTTATGCGCCAAACGCATTTAAATTCACATTCAGTCACAATTCTGCTTAATATCCATACAAGGAACGGCCGCATTCATCAGGCATAATGACTTCAATAACAACGAAAATATCAGAGATCTAACATGCATAAACTCTTAACCCCCAGTTTATTGATATGCGCATTAGGCGCCTGCAGTGCCACTCAAACCACAAAAAATATTCAAACTCCATCGTCACAGGCAATATCAGCAGCACAATCGCAAGTTGAGCCAATCGCCCCAGCGCTGCAAGCGATTATCGACCAAAGCTGGCAATTACAACTCAGTGCGAGTCCTGAAATGGCTTACAGCATGGGCGATGCCAGTGCAGCAGGAAAATTAGCGGATCTCTCGCCAGCCGCGCTTGCTAAGCTTAATCAAGGTCAAATCGCAGTACTAGCGCAGCTCAAAGCACTCGACCGCAGCAGCTTGAGTAAAGAAGATAAGATTAACGCTCAAATACTGGAAGATCAGATCCAAAACGATGTCGACCTATATCGTTTCAAGGATTATTACCAGCCCATTACGGCGGAAAGCGGCTTCCACGCTTATATCACGTCAATCGCACAGGAAAGATTCAACACCCTTGAGGATTACCGCAACTATATTGCCAAACTCAATGCACTCCCGACCTATTTCGCACAGCAAACCCACTGGCTAAAACAAGGATTAGCCGAGGGAATAACGCCGCCAAAAGTGACACTCAATGGCTTTGAAGACAGTATCAGTGCTTATATCGTCCCTGTTGAAAAGAGCAGTTATTTCAAACCTTTTACTCAATATCCCAACTATTTCACTGAGGCACAAAAAACTCAGCTGACCCAAGAAGGCCGCGCTTTAGTTGAGCAAAAAGTTCTACCTCTGTACCAAAACTTTTATGATTTCATGACTAAAGAGTACATTCCCAATGCACGGGAAAATATCGCGGCCAGTAGCTTTCCTAACGGCGCAGAATTTTATGAGAATAGGGTACGTTACTATACGACCTTGAATATGACGTCGACGCAAGTGCATGAACTGGGCTTAAAAGAAGTACAACGTATCCGCCAAGAAATGGAGCAAATCATCAAGTCCGTTGGCTTTAAAGGCAGCTTTGCCGACTTCTTACATTTCCTGCGGACCGATCCCCAGTTCTACACCACAAGTGCCGATCAGTTACTCAAAGAAGCGGCATTTATTGCCAAAAAAGCCGATGCCATGCTGCCTAAGTACTTCGGCAAACTTCCCCGTAAACCCTATGGTATAGCGCCAGTGCCCACCGAAATTGCGCCGAAATACACCACAGGACGATATTCAGGATCAAACAGCGATGACGAACCCGGTTACTACTGGGTCAACACTTATGCATTGGATAAGCGCCCACTCTACGAGCTAGAAGCCTTAACCTTGCACGAAGCCGTACCCGGTCATCATCTGCAAATTTCGCTCAACTCTGAGCTAACCTCACTCCCAGATTTCCGTCGTTATGGCTATATCTCTGCCTTTGGTGAAGGATGGGGGCTATATTGCGAATATTTAGGTTTAGAAGCTGGTTTCTACCAAGATCCATACAGTAACTTTGGTCGCTTAACCTATGAAATGTGGCGCGCGGCGCGTTTAGTCGTAGATACTGGCATGCACGCCCAAGGATGGAGTCGTCAACAAGCCATCGACTTTATGGCCAGCAATACCGCACTATCACTGCACAATGTCACTACCGAAATTGACCGCTATATTTCGTGGCCAGGACAAGCCTTGTCCTACAAAATTGGTGAGTTAACAATCAAACGATTACGTGCCAAGGCAGAACAGGAACTCGGCGACAAATTTGATATTCGTGCCTTCCACGATGCTGTGCTCGAAAATGGCTCTGTACCTATGTCGATCCTCGAACAGCAAATCAATGATTTTATTGAAGCGAAAAAGGCGACACGCTAAGTTAATGAAATTCATGGGAGTCGGTATTTTCAGACTCCCATGGTTGTCTGTTACACTCTAACAAACCATTCAAGCCAAATGATTTGCGACTGAGTATGAGCCAAGCCAAAGCGACATTTTCGACTGAACACGATTTAAATACCTCAGAGCAGCAAGCCTTCTGGCAAAGCGTTGTTCAAGACACGCTAGCCTCTGCCGACGGCGTCACGCTGGCCTATATGATGGTCAAACATCCCCAAGCGCATACCGCAATCGTTCTCAGCAGTGGCCGAGTCGAGTCCTATTTAAAGTATCAAGAATTGGTCTTCGACTTATACCAACAAGGTTACTCTGTTTATGCCATAGATCACCGTGGCCAAGGGCTATCGGATCGTATGACAATCAATCCACACATGGGCCATGTGCGAAGATTCAATGATTATATTGATGATTTTGCACTATTTATGCAGAAGATAGTGTTACCACAAAACGACAAACAACTCATGCTACTTGGCCATTCAATGGGTGGCGCGATTGGCACTTTGTATCTCAAACAGCATCCCGATATTTTTACCGCCGCGGCATTTTCAGCGCCCATGTATGGCATTAAATTACCTATGCCAAAAGCGTTCGTACGCTGGTTAGCCAGTAAACTCGATACCACACTCAATGGTGGCGAGCCTAATTATGTACTTGCAGGACAAAACTATAAACCTGTTCCATTCAAAGGGAATGAGCTAACTCACAGCCAAACCCGATACCAAGCCTACCGAGAATTGTATGATGCTGCCCCTAAGTTACAACTCGGTTCACCCACGAACCGTTGGTTGACTGAATCTCTAGATGCGGCAGATACTTGCGTACTGGCAACGGCACAAATTCGCACTCCGATACTGATACTGCAAGCGAGTGAAGATAAGATTGTTGATAATGCGGCCCAGAATCTCGCCGTGAGTACCCATTGCCAATTGAAAGTAATCGCTGGGGCTGCCCATGAGATTTTTATGGAAAAAGACGCCTGCCGAAACCAAGCCTTAAACTATGCTCTCGACTTCTTTAAACGCTACGCAATAAAGGACGAGGACAAACAAGCTGGATAAAGTCCGCTTGGTTTAAGGCTCGACTGAATAAATAGCCTTGATAGCCATCACAGCCAAGTTCAACAAAAGCTTGATATTGTTGGGATGATTCGACACCTTTGGCGACAACGCTCAAATTGAATTGCCGCGCAGAGGTAATAAGTACATTCACTTTTGTTGGCATTGTGGTTAATGAATCAATACAACTCATATCCAATTTAACCGCAACTAATGGCTGATTAGCTAAGCAGCTCAAGGCACTCAAGCCCGAACCGAAATGATCGAGGATGATACCTACACCTACTTCAACTAACTTAGAGACACGCTCATCCACAAACTGTGGTTGCATTAAAAATGCGGCCTCATTGAGCTCAATACCCAGTTGATTAGCACCAATACCATGCTCCTTAACCAACCCAACGAATGTATCAACAAAATCTGCCTGACCAAATGAGAATGCACTGATATTGAGAGTCAAAGGAGGCAAACTCCTTCCTTGAGCCCGCGATTTCTGAATAAACAGACACACCCGCTTAGCCACCCAAAGATCAAGCTCAGCAATAATTCCCCCTTGTTCTGCTAACGCCACAAATTCAGCTGGCGGAATAAACTCTCCATCAGCACGATACCAACGCGTGAGCACTTCTGCCGAGACAAGTTCACTGGTCGCATTGATCACAGGCTGGAACATTAACGTTAAGCTATCTTGTTGTAATGCGGTTTGTAATTCCTGTTGCAACAGCTCATCACGGCTCTGGCGAAAGTCCATTTCAGCATGGTAAAAAGCGCACCCAGCTTGACCTGCTTGCTTAGCGCTTAACGTTGCTAACTCGGCACGACGCATCACTAAAGCAGGCTCTAAGGTTTCTATACTATCGAGTAAACAGATCCCCACACACGCGCTAAGCTCAAAGTGATGATGACCGTAATGGAATGGTCGAGCAATCACTTGCCTTAACTCACTCGCAAGGGCTAAAGCACGACGAGCAGCGGCTGACGCATCTGCCGCTAAATCTTTAGCAAGCAAAACGAAATTACCAGACTCTAATCGACCGACCGTTATATTTTCAGTGAAATAACTCGATAAACGGGCCGCGATTTGCGTTAACAAGCGCTCTAATTCATGGGAATTTAAAGTGGCGACCAATCCTAAGCGATCCACCTCAACGAGCAGCAATGCTCCCCATTGCCCCGAACTATTACCTTGGGTTAAAAATTGCGATAAACGCACCATAAAGACATCGGGCAACATCTTGCGACCGACAACAGATTGATCCACAAGCTCAGTAATTGCAGCATGGTTCTTCGCGCTTTCTGACACATCCATATGAATGCCTATCATGCGAGTCGGGCGCCCTTGGGGATCCCAATCAACTAACATACCGCGGTCTAACACCCACACATAATGGCCATCTCTATGCCGTAAGCGGTGAACACTTTCAAATTCTTTACTCTTTCCGCTAACGTATTCCTGCAAAGCATCTAACACAATCTGCTTATCATCGGGATGTAGCCGCGTCTCCCAGGTCTGGAATACTCCAGCCAATTCATCAGGCGCATAACCAATCATCTCTTTCCAGCGATCAGAAAGAAAAACCTCCCCCGTACTGATGTCCCAATCCCAAATACCGTTACGCGAACCTTCCACAGCAAATAACCAACGCAATTCACTGTCATTCAGCTGTTTAACTGCCCGACTTAAACGCTCATGTGCTTGCTGCAAACTGGCTTGCAAAGATAAAACTTCAGATGAACTCCAAGGTATCGATGTCGAAAAGGAAGAGGTGCCTACCTGCTTAGCTGCCTCGCTCAACATTTGGAATGGGCGGATCAACAGGAAATATAAAATAAAGGTAAAGCCAATCAGCAATAATCCGCCAAGACCCCAAACCCGCATAAAACGTTGCTGCAACTTAGCAGAAGCTTCGGCAACTAAAGGGGCTAAATCGGCTTCAAGATAAACCAAATCAACAGCCCCACCATACTGGGGAAGAACGGGATAATATGCTTGAATAGTTAAACGGTCGAGATTAACGAGGATCTGCGGAAGAAAAGCTTGAACCACAGAGCGGTGAAGGTCTACATCATAACCATCGATGACTTGAGTCGCATTGCTATCACGCCACACAGTATGATTAGCAAAACGAATACGGCTTTCAGCATCAACCAAGATATACACCATAGTGCCCATATCCAGTGCAGCTAAGGATACTTCCTGCTCAATCCGCTCCACATCCTGTAAAGCTTGCGCCGATTGAACCACATTCTGCATGCGGAACAACTGTTGCTTTATCAAAGCCGACTGTCGCTGCGCAAGTTCAGCCCTAACTTGGTCACTTTCGAACAGGTACTCGCCTATGACCAACACTAAATATAGGGTCAGCATACAAAGAGGAAGCAGTACCGCGAGCGAAAGCTTACGAAGCATAGGCAACAGATGGCCGTTAACAAAAAAATTAATATTTTTGTATGCTAACGGGAAACGAACCACTAAGCAAAAGGACTTATCAAACTAAGCGAGATCTTCATGTAAATAATCAACTTAGAGTATAAAAGTCTGAAATAAAGGAAGGAAAAAACGTAAAGAACTAGCAGAAGAACCAAAACTAAAATGAATAGAACAATGCTAGATAGCATTGGTCTTAAATGATAATTTAACAAATTGCGAATGCAAAAAAGCCAGCTTATTCAGCTGGCTTCGTTACATCTCAATGAGATAATTAAGCGCTTGGCGATGACCTACTCTCACATGGGGAGACCCCACACTACCATCGGCGCGTTTGCGTTTCACTTCTGAGTTCGGGATGGGATCAGGTGGTTCCACAAGGCTATTGTCACCAAGCAAATTCTGTTTATTACCGTGTCCATCTCTGGCTCACGTTAATAATAATTCGGAAAGCTGATTTTCTTTGTTTGAGTTCAAACTTTATCAAGTATCTGTATTCTGTCTAAGGCTTCTTTGTAAAACCCATCTGGGTTGTATGGTTAAGCCTCTCGAGTCATTAGTACATGTTAGCTCAACGCCTCACAACGCTTACACACCATGCCTATCAACGTCCTAGTCTCGAACGGCTCTTTAGAGGAATTAAATTCCTAGGGATGACTCATCTTAGGGCTCGCTTCCCGCTTAGATGCTTTCAGCGGTTATCGATTCCGAACGTAGCTACCGGGCAATGCCATTGGCATGACAACCCGAACACCAGCGGTTCGTCCACTCCGGTCCTCTCGTACTAGGAGCAGCTCCCTTCAATCATCCAACGCCCACGGCAGATAGGGACCGAACTGTCTCACGACGTTCTGAACCCAGCTCGCGTACCACTTTAAATGGCGAACAGCCATACCCTTGGGACCGACTTCAGCCCCAGGATGTGATGAGCCGACATCGAGGTGCCAAACACCGCCGTCGATATGAACTCTTGGGCGGTATCAGCCTGTTATCCCCGGAGTACCTTTTATCCGTTGAGCGATGGCCCTTCCATTCAGAACCACCGGATCACTATGACCTACTTTCGTACCTGCTCGACGTGTATGTCTCGCAGTTAAGCTGGCTTATGCCATTGCACTAACCGTACGATGTCCGACCGTACTTAGCCAACCTTCGTGCTCCTCCGTTACTCTTTGGGAGGAGACCGCCCCAGTCAAACTACCCACCAGGCACTGTCCCTAATCCCGATAAGGGACCTAGGTTAGAACATCAAAACTACAAGGGTGGTATTTCAAGGACGACTCCATCATGACTAGCGTCACAACTTCAAAGTCTCCCACCTATCCTACACATGTAGGTTCAATGTTCAGTGCCAAGCTATAGTAAAGGTTCACGGGGTCTTTCCGTCTAGCCGCGGGTATACGGCATCTTCACCGCAATTTCAACTTCACTGAGTCTCGGCTGGAGACAGCGTGGCCATCATTACGCCATTCGTGCAGGTCGGAACTTACCCGACAAGGAATTTCGCTACCTTAGGACCGTTATAGTTACGGCCGCCGTTTACCGGGGCTTCGATCATGAGCTTCTCTTGCGATAACCCAATCAATTAACCTTCCGGCACCGGGCAGGCGTCACACCGTATACTTCCTCTTGCGAGTTTGCACAGTGCTGTGTTTTTGATAAACAGTTGCAGCCACCTGGTATCTGCGACTCCCGTCAGCTTAGAGAGCAAGTCTCATCACCAACAGGAGCGTACCTTCTCCCGAAGTTACGGTACCATTTTGCCTAGTTCCTTCAGCCGAGTTCTCTCAAGCGCCTTGGTATTCTCTACCCGACCACCTGTGTCGGTTTGGGGTACGATTCCCACTAACCTGAAGCTTAGAAGATTTTCCTGGAAGCATGGCATCAACTACTTCAGTCCCTTAGGACCTCGTCATCAGCTCTCAGTGTGTACATTAAAGTACGTGTCCCCGGATTTGCCTAAGAACACCACCTACCACCTTAAACGCGGACTACCAACGCCGCGCTAGCCTAGCCTTCTCCGTCTCTCCATCGCAGTTAGCGGAAGTACAGAAATATTAATCTGTTTCCCATCGATTACGCCTTTCGGCCTCACCTTAGGGGTCGACTCACCCTGCCCCGATTAACGTTGGACAGGAACCCTTGGTCTTTCGGCGAGGGGGTTTTTCACCCCCTTTATCGTTACTCATGTCAGCATTCGCACTTCTGATACCTCCAGCGTGGGTTACCCCTTCACCTTCAACGGCTTACAGAACGCTCCTCTACCGCGCACAGTAAACTGTGCACCCGTAGCTTCGGTGACTAGCTTAGCCCCGTTACATCTTCCGCGCAGGCCGACTCGACTAGTGAGCTATTACGCTTTCTTTAAATGATGGCTGCTTCTAAGCCAACATCCTAGCTGTCTAAGCCTTCCCACATCGTTTCCCACTTAGCTAGTACTTTGGGACCTTAGCTGACGGTCTGGGTTGTTTCCCTTTTGACGACGGACGTTAGCACCCGCCGTCTGTCTCCCGAGTAGTACTCATTGGTATTCGGAGTTTGCAAAGGGTTGGTAAGTCGGGATGACCCCCTAGCCTTAACAGTGCTCTACCCCCAATGGTATTCGCTCGAGGCGCTACCTAAATAGCTTTCGAGGAGAACCAGATATCTCCCGGTTTGATTGGCCTTTCACCCCCAGCCACAAGTCATCCGCTAATTTTTCAACATTAGTCGGTTCGGTCCTCCAGTTGATGTTACTCAACCTTCAACCTGCCCATGGCTAGATCACCGGGTTTCGGGTCTACACCTTGCAACTAAACGCGCAGTTAACACTCGGTTTCCCTACGGCTCCGCTATTCGCTTAACCTCGCTACAAAATGTAAGTCGCTGACCCATTATACAAAAGGTACGCAGTCACGGTCTCAAGAACCGCTCCCACTGCTTGTACGTATACGGTTTCAGGTTCTATTTCACTCCCCTCACAGGGGTTCTTTTCGCCTTTCCCTCACGGTACTGGTTCACTATCGGTCAGTCAGGAGTATTTAGCCTTGGAGGATGGTCCCCCCATATTCAAACAGGATGTCACGTGTCCCGCCTTACTCGTTTTCATCAATGGTTAGTTTTCATGTACGGGGCTATCACCCTGTGCCGCTGCGCTTTCCAACGCATTCCACTAACACCCCACTGACTTAAGGGCTAATCCCCGTTCGCTCGCCGCTACTAGGGGAATCTCGGTTGATTTCTTTTCCTAAGGGTACTTAGATGTTTCAGTTCCCCTCGTTCGCCTCGCAACACTATGTATTCATGTTGCGATAACAGCTTATGCTGCTGGGTTCCCCCATTCGGACATCGTTAGCTCAAATGCTTGTTACTAGCTCGCCAACGCTTTTCGCAAGTTACTACGTCCTTCATCGCCTCTGACTGCCAAGGCATCCACCGTATACGCTTAGTCGCTTAACCATACAACCCAAATGAGTTTCACTCACCTGAGTCGCATTGCGACCAGCTTGGTTTTACTTGTCTCACTTCTGACCAAAGAAGTGGACGCGCCTTAGACGTAAACTATTCAGCAAAGAATAATTTACTATTGAATATTCAAGACACTTAATAAAGTGTTTGAGAACTCATGTTCAATGCTTTCGCATTAAACGTTTTGTAATTAATCACATGACAGACTCATGTAATTAAATACTATCAGCTTTCCAAATTGTTAAAGAACAACATCTACCTGCAAGAGGGATGTTTCGCTCTGACTTCTCCTGAGAGAAGCTAAACAAGCAATCTGTGTGAACACTCAACAAACATTAAGTTAGTCGTATAGGTAAGGAGGTGATCCAGCCCCAGGTTCCCCTAGGGCTACCTTGTTACGACTTCACCCCAGTCATGAACCACAAAGTGGTGAGCGCCCCCCCGAAGGTTAAGCTACCCACTTCTTTTGCAGCCCACTCCCATGGTGTGACGGGCGGTGTGTACAAGGCCCGGGAACGTATTCACCGTGGCATTCTGATCCACGATTACTAGCGATTCCGACTTCATGGAGTCGAGTTGCAGACTCCAATCCGGACTACGACGAGCTTTGTGAGATTAGCTCCACCTCGCGGCTTTGCAACCCTCTGTACTCGCCATTGTAGCACGTGTGTAGCCCTACTCGTAAGGGCCATGATGACTTGACGTCGTCCCCACCTTCCTCCGGTTTATCACCGGCAGTCTCCCTAGAGTTCCCACCATTACGTGCTGGCAAATAAGGATAGGGGTTGCGCTCGTTGCGGGACTTAACCCAACATTTCACAACACGAGCTGACGACAGCCATGCAGCACCTGTCTCACGGTTCCCGAAGGCACTAAGCTATCTCTAGCGAATTCCGTGGATGTCAAGAGTAGGTAAGGTTCTTCGCGTTGCATCGAATTAAACCACATGCTCCACCGCTTGTGCGGGCCCCCGTCAATTCATTTGAGTTTTAACCTTGCGGCCGTACTCCCCAGGCGGTCTACTTAATGCGTTAGCTTGAGAGCCCAGTGTTCAAGACACCAAACTCCGAGTAGACATCGTTTACGGCGTGGACTACCAGGGTATCTAATCCTGTTTGCTCCCCACGCTTTCGTGCATGAGCGTCAGTCTTTGTCCAGGGGGCCGCCTTCGCCACCGGTATTCCTCCAGATCTCTACGCATTTCACCGCTACACCTGGAATTCTACCCCCCTCTACAAGACTCTAGTTCGCCAGTTCGAAATGCTATTCCTAGGTTGAGCCCAGGGCTTTCACATCTCGCTTAACAAACCGCCTGCGCACGCTTTACGCCCAGTAATTCCGATTAACGCTCGGACCCTCCGTATTACCGCGGCTGCTGGCACGGAGTTAGCCGGTCCTTCTTCTGTAGGTAACGTCACAGATATAACGTATTAAGTTACACCCTTTCCTCCCTACTGAAAGTGCTTTACAACCCGAAGGCCTTCTTCACACACGCGGCATGGCTGCATCAGGGTTTCCCCCATTGTGCAATATTCCCCACTGCTGCCTCCCGTAGGAGTCTGGGCCGTGTCTCAGTCCCAGTGTGGCTGATCATCCTCTCAGAACAGCTAGGGATCGTCGCCTTGGTGAGCCATTACCTCACCAACTAGCTAATCCCACCTAGGTTCATCCAATCGCGGAAGGCCCGAAGGTCCCCTCCTTTCCCCCGTAGGGCGTATGCGGTATTAGCAGTCGTTTCCAACTGTTATCCCCCTCGACTGGGCAGATCCCTAGGCATTACTCACCCGTCCGCCGCTCGCCACCTCAGAAGTAAACTCCCTTGTGCTGCCGCTCGACTTGCATGTGTTAGGCCTGCCGCCAGCGTTCAATCTGAGCCATGATCAAACTCTTCAATTAAAGTTTTGTTGCTTCCGTCTTGCGACTTCAGCGGCTCAATGAATTCTGATTTTTTGTTTCTAACTAAAGAAACAAACTGTACATATTACTATGAACACTCATTGTTACATTGATTTAAATTTTTGACTGCCAACCCGAAGGCTAAGCAGTTTCGATTAACTCAACACCTGTGAGTGTCCACACAGATTTCTTGTTTTATCTTGTTAAAGAGCGTTGACCACATACCGTTGCCGGCGGGTCGTGCTGATGCTTCATCAGCTCAGGGTGGTGCATTTTACGCATTTCCCGTTTCGCGTCAAGGAGTATTTTTCAACTTCTTGCTGCGCTTGAATTAAGTGCTTAAAAGCTACTCAATTCAACCTAACTCGTCAGCTTGCTTTCGCTGTCTGCCGTGTCAGTGGATGCGCATTATAGGGAGCAGGAGATTTTGTGCAAGGGCTTTTTGTAGGAAAATAACGATTAATGGTTTAGACGTTTACTTATCAAACGATACGTATAAAAAAGGGGCTAAAAAGCCCCTTTATCTCGATTAAGTCTGGCAATCTATATGAGTCACGCTCAGCTAGATCATCATAAATACTGTTATCTATGGACTAAAGAAGCGAGATTCTTGCTCAACTTCGACTTCTTCACCGTCGATATGAGTTTTCACTTTTATCTCGATATTAGTAACTGAACGAGACAGCTCAACCGGATCGATACCCACACTAATAGGGAGAGTTAACACTTCACCACCCGCAATAGTGACCGAAGTTGGACCGTACCATTTATAGTTGTCTAATCCTTCGACACTCATAGTGTATTCGTGGGATTGCTCTGTCTTATTAAGAATCTTCAAGGTGAAGGTGTTTTCAATCAAACCTTGATTGTTCTCTCTATAGAGCTGGTTGCGGTCACGAATGATGTCCATACGCACAGGCGCTATGGTCGCACTGGAGTATATAAAGACTAATATCATCGCTATCAGTACCACGCCATAACCGACAAGTTTAGGTCGCAGCACTTTTTGCTTAATTCCTTCTAACTTGTTCTCGGTGGTATAACTGATAAGTCCTTTTTCATATCCCATACGATCCATGGTTTGATCGCAGGCATCGATACAAGCGCCGCAGTTAATACACTCATATTGCAGACCATTACGAATATCGATTCCCGTAGGACATACCTGCACACACAAGTCACAGTCGATACAGTCGCCAAGCCCTAGCTCTTTAGGGTCATCTTTGCGTGAGCGCGGACCACGGGTCTCACCACGTTTAGTATCGTAACCCACGATAAAAGTATTCTTATCGAACATAGCCGCTTGGAAACGAGCATAAGGGCACATGTGGATACACATGATTTCACGCATCCAACCCGCATTGCCGTATGTGGCAAGTGTAAAAAACACGACCCAGAAGTAGATACCGCCAGAAGCATTAAGTGTAAATACGTCGACATAGACTTCACGACTTGGCACAAAATAGGACACAAAGGTCATCGCCGTCATCAGTGAGAGCAATAGCCAGGCCGTATGTTTTGCCGTTTTACGCCAGAGTTTGTCAAAGCTCCATGGCATTTGATCTAACTTAATGCGTTTATTGCGTGCGCCTTCAAGTTTTTCCTCGAACCAGATGAACATAAAGGTCCATACTGTTTGGGGGCAAGTGTATCCACACCAAACACGGCCAAGATAGGTGGTCACAAAAAACAGAGCGAAGGCAGCGATCATAAACAACGCTGCAAGCAAGGTGAGATCCTGCGGCCAAATCGTTAAACCGAAGACGTGAAACTTTTGTTCGCCCAAGTTAAACCATACGGCTTGACGGTCGCCCCAAGGGATCCAAGGTAAAAGCAGGAAAAATAACATGGCGATCCAGCCCATGCGGCGACGTACGCTACTCCACAAACCGTCTATGGCTCGGACATAAATCCGATTACGAGGATTAAAGCGATCGGCTTTACTCGCATCTGGCTGGTGAATCTTAATTCGATTGGTTTTCGAATAGTCCTTGTTGTTAGATTCTGAGTTCATCGTTACAGCCTTTTACTGCTTTAATATTGGACGAAAACTAGCTTATTATACCCATATTCTTAATGGTTATTCACTTATGTTGGACTAAAAGATGAAAGGTTGGATCATATTGGCGCTACTCGCGGGTGCTTTATATTACTTATACACAGAAACAGATAAATTAGATGTTCCTATTGCAAAGACTGAGGCGATGATCAAAGAAATAGAGAATAAAGTTGACTCTATGACAGGAACAAAAATTATTAAAATCGACCATAAACTGACTAAGGTAAGAACCGACATCATAGAACGTTTATCCACATTAGAACTCGAAGCCTTCAATCAAATTCCAATGACACCCGAGTCTATTGCCGACTTTAAGGCTAACTATTGCGGTACTATGGCACCTCAACATCCAGTGTTTAGCAAAGATAATCAGCTTTATCTATGTGATCACCTTTAATCATTACAGACTCATAGGCAAACGGGATTTTGCTATATAGCGCTAAGGTTTAGACTTAGGTGATTGACCTTATATATGATTCCGCCTAGCCTTTGAGGCATTACAGCATAAAGGCCTATGAATCATGACCCAACAAGTATCAGACATTTTTAATCCCACCCTATGGGATGAAGTCAGTGGATTTCATTTCGACGATATTACTTACCACAGAGCCAAAGCGCACGGCACAGTACGCATTGCCATTAATCGCCCAGAGTGCCGTAACGCCTTCCGACCTAAAACCGTTGATGAATTATTTATCGCACTCGACCATGCACGCCAATGGTCTGATGTGGGTTGCGTACTGCTTACGGGTAACGGTCCTTCGGCAAAAGATGGTGGCTGGGCGTTCTGTTCGGGTGGCGATCAACGTATTCGCGGCAAAGATGGCTATAAATATGAAGGCGCCGAAGAAGGTAAGGCCGATCAAGCCAGAATGGGCCGCTTACATATATTAGAAGTACAACGCCTTATCCGCTTTATGCCTAAAGTGGTCATCGCCGTTGTGCCGGGCTGGGCGGTGGGTGGCGGCCATAGTTTACACGTAGTGTGCGACTTAACCTTAGCCTCGAAAGAACACGCAATATTTAAACAAACCGATCCCGATGTTGCAAGCTTCGACTCAGGTTATGGCAGTGCTTATCTCGCCAAAATGATAGGTCAAAAACGTGCCCGCGAAATCTTCTTCTGCGGATTTAACTACAGTGCTGATGAAGCCTTCGACATGGGTATGGTTAATAAATCCGTTCCCCATGCAGAGCTAGAAACCGAAGCATTAATGTGGGCGAAAGAGATTAACTCTAAATCACCTACGGCTATGCGTATGCTTAAATACGGCTTCAACATGACTGATGATGGTATGGTCGGTCAGCAATTATTTGCCGGTGAAGCGACGCGTTTAGCCTATGCGAGCGCCGAAGCACAGGAAGGACGCGATGCCTTCCTCGAAAAACGCGATCAAGATTTTTCAGCCTTCCCTTGGCACTACTAATTTTAGAATCGTATTAATTTACGTTTAAATGCTCAAAGCCCTCCATCGTGAGGGCTTTATGTTTTTTACAACGGATAAATAGATAAAACCGTTTAAACTAATCTGAAAACACGGCTTTTAATTTTAATGAGAATTGTTATCATCTAAATATTCCCGCTGGGAGCCTATTTAGAGGACAAGATCATGACTAAGACACTCACTTTTGCTGTACTACATTTTAGCGTCGCTTTTACCGTAACCTATTTATTAACTGGCAGTGTGGTCGTCGGTGGCGCAGTAGCCTTAGTAGAACCCGCGATTAACACTGTAGTGTTTTACTTCCATGACAAAGTGTGGAAACGCATTGAGGCAAAAAAGCAGCACGAACTAGATGCCATTCCAGCATAGAAAGCTAAGCCACCAGCATTTGCTATTGCTATAAGTTAATCGTCATTTTGTCGTGAATCTAAATGAAAAAACCGCCAATAAAGGCGGTTGTGGGAGAGGAATAAAGTTTCATACTGATTATTCATATAAAGCCCAGTTTGTAGTAACAAGTTCAACAAATTTTAAAAAAATAGAATCATACTTCAGCACGCACCTCTACAGATAAAGTGTCAAATACCAGTATTAAAGTATCATACTAAAAATCTATAACTTACATATAAGCTGCTGGTAAGCCATGATGGTTAGATAATCCAGTCTTATATCCAAGTCATTGGGCTCAACTTTTCTTACTTCACTATGCCACTACAATCATTACATCATCACTAGACCCATGGCCTTTTCAGAAAGGCCTATCCTATAGATTGGGATTATAATGGAAGCGATTCCTCCGACTAATCGAAGGGATAACAAATAATTAATAAAATAGCGGGATGAAGCCATTGTTCAAAATTATCAACTCTTTACAACCTAACTAGTTACTATTGAAACTTCGTCATAAAAAGTCCGTTAGAAATAGAAAAACTAAGCAATCTGCCATCATCCTTAATATGATACTTTATTTCTTCCATAGTCAGTTTTCATTGAGAACAGATGTAGCTTATCTGAATCGTGGGGGGTATTATCAACACAATAAAACATGTAGGCCACTGATATTAAATATCAATAGTTAGCTTAACGGACACGTTAGCAATGGAAATTCACTAAATGGATACAATACAACTTGCACTCGATTTAGCATTTTTAGGAGACGCTACGAATGAAAACTATTCGGTTGTTACCTTTGGCTTCGCAGCAGCAATGTTTGGCCTCCTGATCGTGATGCTCGATTTTTGTACATCAAAGGCAACAGAAAAGAATAGCCTCCTTAAACTTTCCTATAGCGGTTATGCCGGATTTTGGATTTTCCTATTGTGGGGGATTGGCGCAGGTATCGCAGGGCTAGTAGGAGCCGCCGCTGATATATTTGAAATAAGTCGAACTGCTAGTGTTTTTGTGGGCGCGGGTTGGCCCGTAATATTACCAAGACTACTAGCTTCTGCAAATCAAGATCTTTCTCGTGAAAGAGTTCCTACGGAGTAGTTTATGCTGAATTTTTTACTAGGTCGCTCCAGTTTTAAAAAAAAGACGCAAGTTATCGAGTCAATCCGTAGCTTTGAAAGATTCGATAAATGTGAGAACGTTGACGAAGCAGATGCTCTACTTGTGTTCAAAAGTGATACTCAGCAATGTTGGTTGGTATTTACCAACCAAAGAATGTACTTTGTTCTCGATGATTCAGAGCAATCTCTTCTCAAACCTTTGTGGGCAAGAGATAAGGAAAACATAGTGATTGATGGGCGGGTGAATTTGCATATCAAAGAAGAACGTCAGTCAAAAGAAACTGGCAAACTCTACTTTGGCAAAATGAACAACAGCGTACTCTACACCTATTCTCTTTTTAGTAATTCCAGTCCCGCAGGGATTATTTTGGCATTAGCAAACAAACATTTTATAGAACAATAAGGTCAGGCTTGTGGCTGAGATATTTAACGAAAAGAACGATTCATTTACTTTTGATGTAGATGCTCAGTTAATTACAGAGCTAGGTGAAAGGCTAGTCAGTCGAAATCATATAGGCATTTCCGAATTAATAAAAAATGCGTACGATGCAGATAGCCCAATAGTTGATGTGTCGCTAACTAATTCATCTGAATACAACGACTTGGGTAAATCTGAGCTGGTTATAGCTGACAAAGGCTTAGGAATGACCTTTGATACCGTGTCAGATCATTGGATGACCATCGGCACAAGTAACAAACGCAATAACCCCGTCAGTAAACTATATGGTCGTCCGGTCACTGGTAATAAAGGCATTGGTCGTTTTGCATGTCAAAGATTAGCCGAGCATCTAGAATTAACTACGTGTGCCAAAGTTGATAATGGATTTGAACATACTATCGTTAAGTTTGATTGGGACGACTTTGTACCGGGCAGACGCTTGTCTACGGTAAAATGTCAGTACAAAACTTATATTTCTCCTAACGGACCTATTGGTACGACTCTTAAGCTAAAAGGTTTGAGAGACCGAGTAACAGACCGCGATTTTAAAATGATTCTTAAAAGTATCACGTTAATATCTATCGCGATTCCAACTAAACGTGCTGGGTTTGAGGAAGATACTGGTTTTAAAGTCAAAATTCATGCACCTGAATTTAAAGAGCTCACCGGTAGCGCAATCTTCAAAGCTGATGAAAAGGTATTGAGTGCTGGATGGGGTACGCTAACAGGTCATATCAAAGATACCGGAGTTCTTGCGTTTAAGCTCGATAGTAAAAATTCAGATACACAAACTTATTCTTACACGAATGATAAGTTTATCCCCTTAGCGGGCGTATCATTTAAGATTCATATAATACCGTTAAAAAGCCGAGATGGTATAGAAAATCTTAGAGACCCCACACTTTTAACTCACTCTGTTTTAAGAGACATTACCGATGTGCATTCGGGAATTAAGTTATACCTTAACGGATTTAGAGTATATCCGTATGGCGACATAAACGAAGGTGATGACTGGCTAGATATTGCACATGATCTGTCTCGTCGCCGAGGACCCAGTGATTATAAAGAGCTTGAAGACCTTGCTGTACACATGGGTATTCCTACGCCTACCCGAGCAATGTTAAATCACCCAGGTACTCGCTCATTAATTGGTAATGTCATCATAGAAGGGAAAGCCGTTGACGCATTCCAAGTAAAAATGGACCGAGAGGGCTTAGTTGCCAACCAAAATTATTTGAGTTTAAAAGATGCTATTCGAATGTCTCTAGACTGGGCTACAATTAACTATGAAGCTTGGTTATTACGTTGCCGTAGAGAGCGGCATACTAAAGTTATTAAAGATTTCGAAGAGTCTGTTGGAAATAAATTCGAAAGTACTGAAAGCCGAATTACTAAGGCCATCAACACACTTTTGTCTCAAGAAAATGTTGATGAAGATTCATCTGCAGCAAGCGATGATAAGAATTTATGGAAGTCCACGAAATCAGAGCCTCAACAATCCGATCCCCAAACATCTAAAGGGGATTTACCAGCCAAACCCGAATTACCGACTGCCCAACTTCTACTGGCTGGCGATGGGGGAGTTACCTCTGTAGACACAGCGTTAAAAACACTGTCCAAAGAAACTCAAGCCCAAAAAAGCTCCGCTCAAGCATATCTTCTTTCAGAATATAAAGAACTTGAAGCAGAGTCCGAACTTTTACGGGCTGTATCCGCAACAGCACCATTATTGTTTGTATTTGCACATGAAGTAAAAGGGATTGCACAGACCCTAATCAGTCAATCCGCACAGCTAAGGTTGATTGCCGACAAGATTGAAGACGCAGGAATCAAACAAGAACTTTTATCAATGGCACAAATTGCAGATATGTATAAAAAGTCATTTGATGATCTATTTGAGTTGTTTGAGGTCTTTTCAGACTCAACGAGTAAATCATCGAAGAAAGTCACTTATAGAAGCTTATTTAATCGTATCCAAACTGGCTTTCGATTCTTCTTAAAACAATACGGAATCACATTACAGTTTGAGGATGTAAGCGCCATTTTGGGAGTACCGAAACTCAACTCAGCAGAAGCATATTCTGTACTCATCAACCTAATTTCAAATAGCATTAAATCACTGATTGCTAGTGATTCAGAGCAGCGGCTTATCCAAGTCGAAGTTGTAAAAGAAAATGAGGTTCACTATCTAACTGTTAGAGACAATGGCATAGGGCTTAAAAAAGAGCATTGGAAAAAAGTATTTGAGCCGAGAACATTTGATCCAGAAGGGAAACTATACAGCTCTGTCTCTTCCAAACTGGGGGACGAGAAACTAAGTAACTTAGGCAAGGGCTCTGGTTTGGGATTAAATATCGTCCAAAACATTCTTAAGAAACACAAAGGTAGTATTGAGTTTATTGAGCCGTCTTCTAACTGGAATGCAGAAGTGCAAGTAACCATCGGAAATTAAAATGAAAATCCTAGTCATTGATGATAAATCCAACGACGGCTCTTACCCAAGAAAAGGGCTGTTAGAAGTACTTGAACAGCGACAAAAAATTACTTGTGACATTATTGAACCCGATCCAGAAGCACTGAAACAAAAACTAGAAAAAATTCAGACTGGTGAGTATGACTTAATCATAGTGGACTATATGTTAGAAAGAGCCCGAACTATTTTTAAGACAGGGACCGCCCTCTACTCACTCATTCATGCATATGCGCATAGAACCCCAATTTACTTAATTTCGGTAAAAACAGCTCCAACCAACCAAATTGGCGATTTTGACCTGTTCATAAATGATGACGCGATCAACAACCATGATGCCTTTAAGGCGGACATAGAAAGCCACATTGCATTAAGATCTTGCACTTCACTTAGTGCATTTGTTGCACTGATTCAATGCCCAGAAGCGCTTCAAGATGATATTGCTACAATGATAAAGCCTATACTGGCAAAGCCGGAATCCTATACTCAAGATAATGAAAACCAAATACCTGAAAAGGAAATAGCAGACAGTTTAAACCTGCGATTATTCAGATGGCTAGCCCGCTCACTATTAAGGAAAGAGGGACCTTTAGTCTGTCGAGCTGGAGCTGCTGGGCTATTAGGTATCAGTGTTAACTACTTTGATAGCATTTCACCGCAATTCGATAATGCACTTTATAATGGGATATTTAACCAATCTTTTGACAAGCGTTGGTGGGGGGTGTTGCTTGAAGATAAAGTTTTTGAAAAAACTGATCCCGAAAATTATTTAGAAAAATATCCATTTAAAGAAGCTGCTTCAAAACTACTTGGTGCGACAAACGAAAATGATTTATCAAAATGTGTCGTATGCCAAGAACCATATCCTGATGGACTGGGTATAGTTACAGATCAAGAAAATGAACTGCTCCCTGTTCATATTTCTTGCTCAGAATTTAATGACACTCTTCCCCAAGAACCATTTTTTCGAAATCCCCGCGTCATTGAGGTAGCATAGTGTGTATATGATCGATCGTGAATTTACCCACGCATACTTACTAGCACTAAAGGATTTTTCCAAGCTCGTAATTGAAAGACATACCGTCTTGCCTCAATCTAACAATAATCAGTTATACTGCTTTTTCAGTGAGTTACACACTAAACTTGGACTCAAATTGAGACAAAAAAAGGCATTCGTCGAGGATATTTCGATTAATCCCAATATCGTTTTTCCTTATATCAATCCCAAGGGAGGTGAAAGAAAATTTTATATATCTCTTGGCGGAGCTATCAACTTTGATCAGGGTATTATCTGCAGACAGAGTTTATGTTTAAACCTAATGTTGGAGCATAATACTGAAGAATACGAAGATATCCCAGAAGAATGGAACAGTTACCCTATCGTCGATGGATGTCATATTTTGAGGCGTTTTCATTTTGATCTCGATGTGAAGAATGATGACGTAAGCAAACCTAAATTTCACCTACAGTACGGCGGGAATTTTGAGCGAGATTATCTTAAAATGAACAATGTACACTACAACCTTTTCTCGCCGCTTGATCACCCTAGGCTACCACAACAACCTTACGACATTGTGTTACTGTTAGATTTTATAATGAGGGAATTTGGATTAGGGGGGCAGGAAGTTATAAACGATAGTGGCTGGAATAAACATGTAATGCAGTGCGAAAAGATATGGCTTGAACCATATTATGATGCGATTTTAACTCGCTTACGGAGTGCATCCAGAAAGACACCTATACACAGGCTAAAATAATAAAAGGTAATTAAATATGTAATTTTATATCTATAACAATTTCTTAGTTAATATTTTGTCATCAACAAAGCGAGTTTACTGACTTAGCGAGATATTTAAAAAGTATTAGTTCAGATCACTACTTTACACGAGAGGTTCTGTACCACTCTCTCAATCCATTTTTAAAGGGCTTAGAAAACCATATAGATCGGTAAAATTAACCTGATATAAAAATATTGAACACTACCTATGTGTATATGATACGGCTATAATTTTTCTAAAGTTAGTAATATTAACGATTTCGACTCAGACCTTGGTATCTATCTTGCCGCAGCATATATGCACACTTTTTTAGCTCATCAAAATCACTTAAGAGTATTCCTTCTGCTTCACAGATAACTTTATCTACAACGTTTTGAGCTTCTACTATTAACCCTTCAGCAACCAATTCGTCTATCTTAGATGTTGTGTGTGCGAGTGCTTTAATTACTTTCGCGCTAGTAAAGATAGAAATATTCTTTGCCGCTGTAGGCTCAAGTTTCAAGACTCCAGAGCCATATGATCTACCGACTAATTCCGCTGAAAGTTGAGAATAAGATGATAAGAAAGATGCTGCAATAGCCTTTTTCTCTGTATAGCTCATATTATTTGTAAAGAACACTCGATGAATAGAGTTAGTACAATTAATATTTGAAGTATTAATGACCAATCGTGGCCCTTTATCTAACATATATGAAAGAAACCCATCAGGATACCTACCATCATCTGGATAATACCAATTCACTCTTTTTGCAAAAGTTCTATTAGTCTTACGTTTATTTCGATCAACTTTTGCTAAATAACTTCTGACTGAAGAATTTTTCACCTGCAAATTTTCAGGGCATAAAAGTAGACATTTATGACCCTCTTGAACTATTCTGGCATGTCTAGCTGGGGTATGAATAATCCCTTTTAATTGCGAAAAACGCCCAATTACAGGTCGTAAATCTCTTTGCTCAAGGTTCAGATCGTTTGTTTCTTTCTCGCTAAGAACAAATTTCTTATTGTCACCAGTCACCATCCCTATAACGACGTTTGATATGTCTCCCATTCGTTGAGTTAAGTGACTTTGTTCTAATCTATTCATAAGTGTTATGACTGCTGAAGTCATTAAAGAGTATTTATAGTTTTCAGGAAAAAATTGTTGCAACTCGCTACTAACTGTCACTTTTTCTTTAAGTGAATTCAAATCCTCAGCAACAGAGTACTGAATGATTGCACTATCCCGAGGCTGATTGTTGAAACCATCAGCTAATAAAACAACGGATATTTCATCAGCTCCTGATGACTGAAAAAATCTCTGGTTGAGTTTTATCACTTTAAGACTCTCAAAATGTTTTTTATATATTGAAAGTAAAGCTTTTGCATAATCAGCATGAAGCACACTACTAGGTAACACCCAAGCTACTCGTGCATTTTTTTTAAGAAATGATAGAGAATGAAGTAGAAAAAAGGCCCACAGACTCGCATTACTTCCTATTGTTTCATCTGCATAAAGGGATTCTCTCAGGATTTTTTTACAGCTAGCCCGCTGATGTTCAGACATATTATGCATAGAAACGTAAGGGGGATTGCCAATAACTACATCAAACTCAGCACAACCAAAGTCTTGCGTTGTTGTTTGGATAAAATCTTTGCAGATAAAACGATTGCTAATACTTGCAATTTTACCTAATTTATCAAATAGAAAGTCAAATGCTTTCAGGTCAATATCAGCCCCGTAAAGTTGGCTATTTGGAGCTTCGCACCCTAATAATTTCAACGTATTGACACTAGTTTCCAAAAAACCACACCCCCCGAAACTAGGCTCTAAAACAACCTCATCAGGGGCACGAATAGCCCAATCACATAACACTTGGCTTAAGTTGTTAGGTGTGTAATAGGCGCCTAAGGCTTTACGTTCAGCTTTTGAATGAGTAGACATAGTGTTGTTAAAAATACAGTTATTTAGTGTCTTATATCGATATTGTACCACTGGGTCAATGATAAACGGGCATCGATAACAAAATAGACTAAGGCACTCAGTATCGATAGCTGATAAGTCTATCGCTAAACATTAGTTATGTAAGGGATTCAAAAAACCTATCACTCCATTTCACAACCTCTTTTTCGCTTAAGGCTCCTCCTTTGCCAGACTTCTGATGCGGAACCCAAAAGTGATTTTCATTACCAACTAAAGCATTCAGATGCTCCTTAGGCCAAGACAAGGAAGCCTTTAGCAGTTGTTTTTCTATCTCATGTAGGTGTGGCTCAATATCGCTGATTACGCTGGCGCGGATTACTCTAGTCGACAAGGCCTTGCTTGCATCAGAGGTATCGACTTCCAACAGGTAATAACCAGCTGATCCAACGGTGATATGGGCGACCGATAGGCATCTAGGATTGCCATCTGTATCTAGAATATGCCTTTTGCATTTGCCAACCGCGGGCAGCTTTCTGAGCGGGTACTTTACGACCTCGCAGCCGTGCTTCCCCTCGAGTAAGTTAAGCATTTGGAAGTAGCTATCGAACTTATTCAGATACAGGTGAGCATCGTCCGTTTGCTCGTTCAAATTATCCCATTCAGCACTCGGCAGATCACCGTTTGGCCCCTGCTCTTCAGTACTGACATCGCTAGAGGCTTCACTTGGTTCCTCAATGTCTTTTTGTCCACGGCCCACTGACTTTCTTTTCTTGCTGACCTTAGATGTTTGCACAGCTCGGTCAAACTCAAACTCCGTAGTATTTTCGCTTATCATGACCGGCTTATTATCACGACTTCCCTCTGCGGTTTCGTCGATATCATGGTTAGGTGGGCGATCAGCCCCTGTTCTGGCTCCTCGGCCCTGTCCGTTTACTTGGGTATAGAATTTCGGGCTGAAAAATTCGATATGTTCCGGCAGATCGGTAGGTATATTTAAAATACTGGATATTTCATAGGCAAACAGGGCATTAGTCTTGAGATCAAAATGCCCCTTCAGCTTCAACTTAGCTCCTTTTAGCGCAGGAGGGTCAAACCTAAAGGCCCAACGCCGGTATTGCCCCACATCGTATCCGTCGTTCAATTGGTAATTGCCGATACTGTCATACGAACGCCTAGCATCTTTGTCCATTAGTAACCAAGCAATTAACCGACGATAACCATAATCGTTGAATAACTCCCAGTTTCCAGAAAAGGTTTCCAGCACATTGATGATGGTATTATCACCATCTTGCTCAAGGGAAAACTCATTACTTAATAGATCGTGAACCACCGAAGAACGGGCTAAATAGGCATTATGGAAGAATAACGATCGCGCCAGCTCAAACTGAGGTAGATACACTCTAGTTCCGTCAGTCAGTTGAAACACAAAACAGTATTGACCTAATTCCTTGGGTAATAGTCTTTCAAGAGCAGGACAATTTTCGAGCTTATCAACTTGCCAATTACTGGTTGCAGATATTTTAATTGTCTTTTCAAAATATTTACGATAATAGTCTTTGGTCGGATTGATTATGTGCTTACGTATAAGGATAGGTGCATTAGAAAGGATAATAGCATCTGGACCGTTATCTTTACTTGGATAAATGCTGAGGTTAATTCCCCATTGTTTACTATCCTTTTTACGGAATAGATCACCTATGCCATTGATCCAAGTATCGTCTTTAAATCCCTTAAAATGTGTAGTACCGTTCAAATCGCGATAATTTCCTTTAGAAATAAACTTGCTGGTTCGGTGAGACGTTCTTCGCTAAGTCCTGACTTTCTCAAAACCTGCCAGCGTTTCAGGGGCTCGCCATCCAACATAATAGATATAACTGTTCTGGTTATTCTTCTTATTTGATATTCAAAGATATTTTCACAATAACGATCAAAAAACAATCTGCACAAGGGAAGTAATTTCAAGTGTTTTTCAATACTAGCTTTATGCTCAAGCTGATTTAGATACCAGTTTATTGAACATCTGGGCATATCCTGCCGTAACTCGCTCAATTCACGAATGCGTATCAGCTTTTTAACTGTATCTCGATCTCGCCTCTGCCAGTCAACTTTTGCTTTATGTCTTGGTTGCGGCATTTTATTAACCTGATTTGTTTTGAGTAACCAATCTCTGTCACGACGATAAAGCCAAGCGTAAAGATCATCAAAACCATTGAGGCGTGCTTGCTTGGTTCCTTGTATTTCTATGGCTTTCCACCATCGATTGCGACATTCATTCAGTAAATGTTTATCTGTTCCACTCAGTATCTTGCTCGATTTTTTCTTATCTGGCTTGAGCCGCATAACAGTATCGATGACACTTGCCAGCTTCCAGTTGGGTTCTAAGAAGGTATGAAGTACAACTAAATGCTCTAAGTAGCTAAAAGCCTTACGGTGCTTACGAAATATACTTTTAAGCCAATTAGCTTCGTCGTTATTTGGCACTAGCCCGTATCGGGAAAGCCAGTTTGCGCCCCAAAATCTAAGGACTTTGTCACGGATAAGGTCATGACGTATAAAAGAGCCACGAGTGAATAAGTGGTTAGCTGCTAGATTGGCGTACCAAAGACTCCATTGAGAGAACTCTGGTGCAAGCACAACACCTAGGTTCAATAAGTCATTAATACTTTCAGCAAGCAAGTTGTATTGCCATTCACCTTGAAGCTGTTCAATCTGAGGGCAAATAGTCAAATCAGCAGCTAAAAACTCATGCCTATGCACATCGTGGCGAAATTTTTGTGAATCAATGAGCTTGCCATGAACAAGGCAAATTTCGGAACCAGCAACCTGCCAATCACGCCGCCAATAGCATTCTCCATGTTTGCTTAACTGCTCGCGCATACAGGCTGGACAATATCTTAGGTATTTAGGCTGTCTTATGCGCGAAGCTGCTGCCCCGACCGAGAGATGAACAGAACTGTTACTGTTTGCCGTAAGCTCCTTAATTAGAGTTATCCGTTTTATTTCACCTACGAAAGGTGCATACAAAGGAAAAAGGGTATTTCGATAGAGCAAATCGAGCGGTGTAATCTCAAGTTCTTCAGGATAGAGTGCTGCGATATGTTGTAGGTGCGATGGCAAATCTGACGAAGCAATGATCTTAGTATCACCGAATACTTCAAATAACAGCTCCTTCGGCGAAGCTATACCACAGTGGATCCCATGCCTCGCAATAGTGCTGTACAGCAGTTCATCGCGATAAGGCAAAGGAAAGCCCAACATATCAGCCTACTTTCTTCAGCCACTTAGGCACGTCGAACAATTCTTTACCGTATTTCAACTCTTCGTAAAGTCGCCCTTTGCCAGCCTGAGAGAATTTGAACCTCAAATCTTCAGAAGGCAGCGTATGCCAACCCGAGGGTTTAATAGTCTGAGTTTTGACCTTTTTAGGGGGTTCGGAAGGCTTCGAATACCAGTCCAGAATAATTCGGCTTAGCTCGGGAAGAGACAAATTGGGATGCTGCTTGAAAGCATTAATAATCAGTGGCTGCAACAATGCTGAGTCGCATCCCATAGCCTGTAACATGGTATACAGCCGCATAGCTTTCTCATCACCAGCAAAGGCCGCTTCATTTTCTTTTTCTCCCTGCCGCTCTTCAATTAGTCTCCTTAGCTCAATAAGGCGCTTATCAATTTCTGGTAACTGTAAATCCGAATATTTAACGATAAGCTGAGGATCATCTCTACGTAAAGCGTCCAACATGGGATGTACTGGCTTTAACTCTTGCTCATATACGGTTCGCAACAATTTAGTGGTGATCCGCTCCAACCCCGTAGAAATAGCTCGCATCTGTGCAAGCACGAATATTTTCACGACTATATCTATTACACCCTGCGACAAATCAAACCAACAATCGCGAATTTCGTCACTCAACACCTCATCACGATTGCTCAACCACTGGTATTGCCAAAGCTTGTCAGTAAATGCCTGCCATTCGGTTCTTCTCGATTTTCCCGTCTTCGTATCTGTTTTTTTTACTAAACCTTGTTGCATAGGCTCCCAAAACAGCGAACCAAAACCAGCACTGCGTCGACCAGCCTGAAGTTCCATTTCAAATATAGGCCTAGCTTTAGGCGTACCTACCATCACAACTGGCACCCCAACCACGTTAACAAGCGCAACGAAAAACTCCAGCATCGCTTCTTTGCTTATCGAACGCTTCAGCGTTAGTCGTTGAATTTCATCGATGACCAAAACACCTATTGCCCGCTGTGTTGCCACCTGTCCCATAAGAGAAAGCAGGACTTCTGTACTATGGCGTTTACGTGCATACTTTTCCTCATATCCAGTATGGAGGGTACGATCAACTTCGCGGAAAAAATTCAGGCATAAGCTCTTCAACGAGCCATCTGACGGGCACTCGATTCTCAGATAGGGCATCTGAATGAAGTTATATTTTTGGTGATAAATGACCTGCGGATAAGTCGCGAGAATACGGTTAATAGTCGAGCTCTTGCCACTACCAGAACAACCTATCAATGACATGCTCTTTGCCGTCGAGTTCGATTGTGTAAAACGAAAATCGTTTATCGCTCCTGACATAATCCTTTGGTAGCCTTCCTGCATCTTCTGATTCAGGGAACCATCCGCGATATTACGCCCCACATAACCACCGCGGATCATGACTGATATTTTCTCCTCTAACTGCTTGTGAATAGACAGTGGCTGGAAAAAATCATCGAGTAGTGCACTAATCTCGTGAGCACGTATATGCCCTTTTACATAGCAGTCCTTAGGATTGAACTCCACCTTACCTGTTAGCTTAACCTTGAGGTCTTGTAAATCCATTATAGGCGGTAGAGCCTCAATCAGCGGATTACCGCGATAGCGTTCGAGACTAGGATCGATGTAAACGGCATCGACAAAGTTAGCTGGTAATGACATCAGTCATCCTCCCCAAACAGTTCATCGATATAATCGGGATAATCCAAGTCTGGCTCAGGGTTTACAAGATGAATCACCTTACCTGGCTTTCTATTATCCTTTGTAGTGGGATGGTGCGCCCTCTCAGCTCTCTCCCTAGCTTTTTCTTCCCGCTTATTCTCGTTGATAGCACGTATCCGCTCCGCATTGGATATCCCCGAAGTATCAGGTGCAGTCTTCTCCGCTTGAGCTATCTTATCGATGACAAATTGCTCATGTTGCCGTTTCTTTACCTTCGACTGCACACGAGCTTGCCCAGTCGTCATTTTCTGTTCATCACGAAGTTGCCAGACATCCCAAAACGAGGCGCCTTGAAACTCTCTTGATCGGTCAGCCAAGTTGCATACCCAATACTTGTTATTACCCTTTTCCGGAAAAAGGTAAATTCTATCGGCAACTAGTGGATCGTAAGCCGCTTCCATGTTGGCTGGACGCTTCACATCCTTCCCTCTATGCGTCCAACCCAACTGCAGCAGTTCAGAAGACGTATAGTAAATACCGAATAGACAAACTCCCAGCTCAGATAAAGTGGCCGTTTTTCTTGGCAAAAGGGCAATACGCAGCGCATCTTCATCAGCTTGGTGCAAGCGTCCAGTTCTGTGCTGTAAACCCCAGTTCCACAAGTGAATAGGGGTTGTAGGCAGATCAGTCGGCATATCTGAATCTCTGTCATACTTTTCAAGTACTGCGTACTGATTATGATAAAGCACTGATGAGATAATGATCTGAGAAAACTCTTTTACTGTTAGCTTCGCGTCTAAACGATAGTCGTTTCCACCGCGTTTTTTTACCATAGTACCCGAGACATAACCTGGCACAAACGGACCAAAGGAAGCCTGAATAGTTTTGAAATTACGTTCAACAATACCTTTTGCATCACCTCGGTAGGGCGGCGTATTTTCTATTCTGACTGCAAAATTGCTCTCCAGATTCTCAATCTGATGACCTAGTAACTCACCTCTATCAGCTAGAATGGCATCCGGTAGACCTACACTAGGCCAATCCTCCGATTCAATATCAAAACCCAACGCTTTGCAGTATGACGTTTTATCGGTAGCAGCCATAAAAAAAGCCTGCATAGCTGCAGCATAGGAAGCATTTTCAAAACCAATATAGAAACCAACAATCATGCGGCTGAACACATCAATAACCATATAAACAACGGGACGGCCGATGATGTTTGCCCTATCACTATCTGATACAAGGTAGAGATCAGCTATGGTGGCATCTATCTCGTAACGAGATCCTGGTCCAAGCACTTGAGTATTGGCAGTACTATGAAGGGGCCTGATATCTTTATTATATTCAATGCTCGACACACGCTTTCTTAGCTTTTCAGGTTGAGAATACTCACGTTTGTAGAAGTGCATCATCTGCCAGTTACTGGGTAATTCTTCTTGAGACGTATCAGGAAAATAATTTAGATACAGAGTCTCGAAACGACGATGAGCATAAGGGAATGAATGCCCCTTATCTTTCAGGAGATAACGGTCAATTGCGATACGAAAAAGACGTTCAATAAATTCATCAATTTTAGCCCCAGTTCCTGGCTCATATTTACGCGGACGCCCAAGCTTTTTATCCTTGGCCACTCGGCGTTTGCCCTTGCCACCGGAATTTTTATAATCAGGTAATAGAGCGTTCGGCGTCTGCCCACGCTGCCAGTAACGACGAGCCAGTCGATATAGCGTCTGTTTGGTTGAACCATGCTCAGCAAGGATGCATTTGATAACCGCCCCGCGGCTTTGAGGCCTATAAAAGTCCGGTAGAGCAAGCAATGGTTTAATTAATGCGTAGTTTGTATCGCGCTTGGTTCTAGCAACACTACCTTCAATTGGTGTTTCAAAGGAAAGTTCTTTATACGGATCATTTGTACGTTCAAGATTTTCCTGATCAATTGCCTTTATCAATTCGCTAGTCAATATTAATTCAGGAAAAGCAGATGCGTCATCGATATCTATCCATACCAAATAGTCATAAAGTTGCTGCAGAACTCTATATCTATGCTCACCAAACTTAAGAACTTCATTGATTCGAAACAAGGTATGCCTCCCTGATAAAACTTAGTTCCCCAGCGTTCAAATCACACGCCTTGAGTTTGGTGGTCGGAATGAAGATATCGAAGGAGAAATAGCGCTTGGCCAGCAAGCACCTTACTTCGTAAAGCGATTCGCCGAGCGGCAGGTCATAGGCCGCATCCAATTCCTTGCACAAGGCGAGTACCGTCTTATTAGGGTTCTTTTTGAAATGATGGGCATAGAATTCGATCTGCTGCAGCGCCAGCTCGGCGTCCTCAGCTTCTTCCTTTTGTGCCGAATAAAGCCATTTGATGTTTCTAGTCACCACATCAGGCACATCTTGTTCTGTGATCAGATACCAAGGCAAGGTTTTCTCCTGCCAATAGAGACGCTCGAGTTCAACTTTTTCGACAGTTCTCACATCACTCAAAGCCGAGGAATACTTTGCCTGCAATACAAACCTTGGTTCTTCCTCATCGGTAGAATCGACCAAAAAATCCGACGACATGTACTGATCAATACCCGCGATGTTTGGATGTTTTATCCCTGTGCCGTTTGCAAGTCGGCGAGTGGTATCGCGCTCAAGAGGAAATTGCTCGCGGATCTGAGTGACTTCGCAGTGCCACTCCAGCATAAGGAATACCGAAAGTTCTATATCAGAAAAAAGGTGATGGGTTCTTTGCGATTTGTGGCCAAATACACGATGAACACGCCCTAAAGATGGAAAATCCCTAACGGTTAACCAAGGTTTGTAGTCTGCATGCTGGCCACTCCCTCGACCTTCCTTTATCCATTTGGCAAATTGCTGCTCTGAACAGCCCTTTAATCGTGAAGCCATAAAAAAACCACCGATATTAGCTCGTTAATCGAGCATAATGACGATGGTTTTAGTATGCAACTTTATTACCTCTCTTTTTTCAAAGCTGATGACCTTATAGTGCTATCATCCTAACGGTAATATTGGTGCTTTCTTTTTGAACTATGCTTCCAGCTTTTTGCCACATCATAGACATACGTAGGATAGTCATCCCAAGGTTCAGCTAGTGCCTTTCCACGCGCAGCGCGAAGCTTTACCGGATATCCCCTACATTCAATCAAATGAATGAAGTAAAAGCTTTTTTCTTGTTTAGTACTAAAACGCTTATGAATACCACTTCGAATACTGGGATAAAAATTCCACAAATACTGCGAATGTTTCTCATCAACTTTATGTTTATAATGCTGTTTTAGCTTTTTCATATACCCTTCAGGTTTACATTACCTAGAAGGGATCCTCTTCAAAATAGTTCATATATTCACTTTAACTTATATAAATCAGGCCTAATCCCAATCACAGTCTGGACTCTCAAGCTCCAAACCAACTGGACCACCTAAAGCACCTTGCAACTTTCTCTTTTTGCACCATGCAATCGCAATTTCATCAAACACATCAGCTGGAATTTCAACGTCCAACTTTCCGAAAAATTTACCTTCAGCATTCGACTCATAAATTATTTTGAAATCAATAGGATTGGTTATCTCAATAACAGCGGGATTGTCATTATCCTTGTCGAAGGTTATTTCCTGATAAAGCCCAAACAGCTCATTATCTTGATAAACCCATTCTTTGGTACTCATATATCAATACCTCAACTAATCGATTTTTTATGAGTGTAACACCTATTTATCAAAGCGAATCGTCATCGATACAATAGCCACTTTTTCGCGTTACCAAAATTTGGCCAACTTGAAAACACTTCACCGCAGCCCTATTCTGTACATCTGACAAAGTTTAGACAAAAGTAAACTAGATACCTAACTCCAGTTTCGGATGTAAATTTATATGGATTAATGCTGCACTAAGGTGTGAGCAACGCTCACTAACCAGCCTAAACCATTGAACCGTATACACAAAAGCCAACTTGAACTAAAAATACCAAGCGTTGGGAATCACTCTTAAACGCTTTATGTATCTTACGCCTGTTCTAACAAGAATCGCGACTGCAACTCTTCAAGTGAGTATGAGATTCCCGGCCAAAAACCGTCAGGACCAACCCCGTGTAACATTAAGGCAAAACTAACCTTACCCTTACTTAAGTCGGCTGTTTCGAACAAGAACTTTAAAGAATGCTGCGGTAAACCTCTTACGACAAAATTATTTTTGTCAAATAGTGCTTCTAGGTAACCACATGCATCATGCTTAGAAATAAATAACGGTATTAAATGCTTCTTAAAAACTATGCCGTCTGAACGTGAATAATAGCTACCTGTTAATCCATCATTTGAAATTTCCATTAAGCACCAAAAAGGCTCACCTATATATGATTCATCAGGTAAGGCGACTGACTCTATTCTTTTCGCTACCAATATATTTAAGGTTGGTAAATCATCTAACGTCAAAAGCTGAATACCATAGTGCTTAGCATAGTCTTTGGCACCTTGTTGATAACCAGTCTTACTTACAAATATGCCCTGAATGTTCCCAATGTCCTGTAGTTTTCCATGAAAGTCGATGACATCTGATTTCTGAACTCTTCGAGATTTAAATTTGCACTCAAATGCAACCTTGTGGACAACACCTGACTTCTCAAACTGATAATAAACATCTACTTCGTGTTTAGCACCGGACTTTCCAACCAATATGACATTACTACTAACCATGACACCTTCATCTCGGAGGTTTAGCAAGCTTGAATATACATATTGCACGTAGTTTTCTAAGTCTTTAGGCTTATTAATCAATCTGTCATGAAACACTTTAAATCTCCAATATACATAACATTTGATTAGCAGCATGCGCGTTTATCTCATTATACAAGTGAGATAGCACACCAATAACCAATGTATTGTAAATAAATTATCAAATACACCATCAAAAAAACGTGCAACCTAATGAGTTTAAAAACTCACAAAACCCATTAGGTTTTAATACGACTCAGTCAAACAATCAGATAAAGCGCGAAAAGCAGGGTTTATAGATGAGATTTTGTAGAGCAACTCATTCGTCTGTTTGTGATTGACCAAAGGTGTTCTAACGAGCTTTGGAGAATAAACGTTTTAGAAATGGCAGCGTACCTATGCGATCGCTGCCATTTAGTATGATACTTTAATACTTAGCATGAATCTTTATTGCTTAGTATGATACTTTATTACTCCCCCACAGCGGTTTTCATTTAAATACCTCTATTTATTCTACTGTTACAGATTTTGCCAAGTTACGTGGTTGATCCACGTCAGTACCTTTGATTAACGCAACATGGTACGACAATAGCTGTAAAGGAATAGTGTAGATCAGTGGCGCCATAAAGATGTCACAGTGTGGCACAGGGATCACTTTCATCGTGTCATCCGACTCGAACTCGGCATCTACATCGGCAAACACATACATTAAGCCGCCACGGGCACGCACTTCTTCAACATTCGATTTCAGTTTTTCGAGCAATTCATTGTTTGGCGCAACGACAATCACTGGCATATCGGCATCGATAAGCGCTAGTGGGCCGTGTTTTAATTCGCCAGAGGCATAAGCTTCAGCATGAATATAAGAAATCTCTTTCAGCTTTAACGCGCCTTCCATCGCAATCGGATATTGATCGCCACGGCCAAGGAATAATGCATGGTGTTTATCGGCAAAATCTTCAGCCAATTCTGCAATCGCAGCATCTAGCCCTAAAGCTTGTTCCACTTTTGCTGGCATAGATTGTAGGCTTTGAGTGATTTGAGCCTGCATTTGATCAGACATACCATTGTGGCGACCGATCACCGCAGTCAACATTAATAAGCCAGCAAGTTGTACTGTGAAAGCTTTAGTCGATGCCACGCCAATCTCGGCGCCCGCTTTCATCATGTAAGCCATGTCAGATTCGCGAACCAGTGATGAACCTGGCGCATTACAAATCGTCAATGTGGCTTTGTAACCCATTTCTTTCGCTAAGCGCATGGCCGCTAAGGTATCGGCAGTTTCACCCGATTGTGAAATCGTCACCAACAGGCTATTTGGGAATAAGTGCGACTTGCGATAACGGAATTCAGAGGCAATTTCGACGTTACAAGACACGCCAGCCCAATCTTCTAACCAGTAACGTGCCGCCATGCCCGCATGGTAACTAGTACCACAGGCGATGATTTGCACATGTTTGATATCTTTTAAAAACTCAGCAGCGTTGTCACCAAAAGCCGTGTCTAGCACTTGCTTATTAGCAATACGACCTTCAATTGTGCGCGTCAGTGCCAATGGCTGCTCGTAAATTTCTTTAAGCATATAGTGGCGATATTCGCCTTTGTCACCGGCATCGTGGGTAATTTCAGATTCTTTGACTTCACGCTCAACGGCATTACCGTTTAAGTCGAAAATACTCACGCTGCGACGGGTCACTTCGGCCACATCACCTTCTTCTAGGAAAGCAAATGAGCGAGTGACGGGTAATAAGGCAAGTTGATCCGAAGCGACAAAGTTTTCACCTAGACCAAAACCAATCACCAATGGACTACCAGAGCGAGCAACAACCATACGTTCACTATCACGACGGTCAATAACGACTGTGCCATAGGCGCCTTCGAGTTGTTTAACTGTGGCTTGTACAGCACCAAGTAGAGTGTTATGGGTTTTCAGCTCATGGTGCACTAAGTGACAAATCACTTCGGTATCGGTATCTGAACTAAAGTTGTAACCTAAACCTTTAAGCATTTCGCGCAGTTTATTGTGGTTTTCGATAATACCGTTGTGCACCACGGCAATATCACCTTCCGATAAATGCGGATGAGCATTACGCTCACTCGGCTCACCGTGAGTCGCCCAACGAGTGTGCGCGATACCGGTTCCGCCTGCTAATGGGTCAGTTTCAAGCGCAGCCGACAACTCTTGTACTTTGCCAACGCGGCGCGTACGGTTGAGTTCACCATTGTGAATAACGGCAACGCCAGCAGAGTCATATCCGCGATATTCTAAACGGCGTAAGCCTTCTACCAGAATTTCAGCCACATCCCTTTGCGCCACGGCGCCTACGATTCCACACATAGTCTTTACCTATAAATTAAAATGAAGTTGTTAAGCTATTTTGTCTAATGAGCATAGGGCGCTAACATAACTCGCACGCCCTGATCTGAAATTTGTTTGAGCGCACTCTCGTCGATACGTGAGTCGGTGACCAACACACTGACCTTGGACCACGGTAACTCTAAGTTAGGGATCCGCTTGCCGATTTTGTCTGAATCGACCATAACGATCACTTCGCGGGAAACTTCGGCCATCACTTTGCTTAGGCCTGTTAACTCGTTAAAGGTGGTGGTCCCGCGTTCAAGATCGATACCATCGGCACCGATAAACAGTTGGTCGAAATTATATGAACGCAACACTTGCTCGGCGACTTGACCTTGAAAGGATTCAGAATGCGGGTCCCAAGTGCCACCGGTCATCAATAAGGTTGGCTCGTTTTCGAGTTCATGGATGACATTGGCAAGGTGCAGTGCATTCGTCATGACCACCAGCCCACGCTTATCATTCAGCTGTTCAATCAAGCCTGACGTCGTAGTGCCACTATCGATAATAATGCGATTGTGATCTTTAATCAGCTGCGCGGCGGTTTTCGCAATAGACAGCTTATTAGGCGCTATCTTGGCAGAGAACTGTTGAGTGACTTCGTCTGGAATCGCCACGGCGCCACCGTAACGGCGTAATAGCAGGCCAGTTTTTTCAAGCGCGGCGAGATCCTTACGAATCGTCACTTCAGAGGTTTCAAAACGTAACGACAGTTCATCAACGCTCACTTCACCCTGTTCGTTCAATATGGTGATTATGCTGTGGCGACGCTGCTGTGTGTTTCGTTTATTCATAAAACCTTTCAGTTAAGTTTCGATTCGAAAGGTGCATTATAGTGAAACGAAACTTTTTTGCTAGTCATACGAAGCACTCTTTCGCACGATCACGAGTCATTTTAATTAATTTAAAATTGTGAACTTAAAAACCAACCAATAAAAAAGCAGTTTATCCTTTAGGGATAAACTGCTTTAAATAGATTAAAAATCCTAATAAGTATTAGAACTTAGCTTCAACAGCAACACTGAAGTTACGATCTTGACCTATAGTCACCATCTTATCGCTGCCACCGTCTAAATATTCAGTATCGAAGAGGTTTCTGACGTTGGCACGAAGGCTGACATCTTTACCCATGATATCCATAGTGTAAGCCGCACCTATATCGAAACGAACATAACCATCTTTGGTGATGGTGTTATCAGCATCAGCAAAACGTTCACCCACATAAATAGCACCAAAGTTCATCGCAAAGTTGTCTGTCACTTCGTAACGGGTCCAGATATTGGCCGACCACTCAGGGGCATCAATAGGGGTTTTACCATCTAAGTTCTTGCCACCTATTTTGCCTGCACCGGTATTATATTCAGCATCTAAATACATCATAGAAGAAGTCACAAACCAGCTACCACCTAACTGGCCTTGGGCGCCAACTTCAAAACCTCGATGATGCTGCTCACCACCTTGGGTAGTGATCGTTTTATATCCTTCATTCGTTACAGGAATATCTTGTACTGTGGTGATATTAGAAACCGTAATATCAAAAAGGGCTGCTGTTAGCAGTAGGCTGTCATTAAATAACTCCCATTTAGTCCCTAGTTCATATTGAGTACCGTACTCAGGTTTCAGGTTATCTCCATGATTGACATCTTCAGAACTGGTTACTGAACCCTGTGGTGTAAAGCTTTTTGAATAATTAACGTAAATGCTACCATTAGCCATTGGCGAGTAAATTACCCCAAACTTAGGCGACACGGCATAGCTGTTTTCACCTTCTCCGTCTTTCTTCTGTTCGTCGTAACGCACACCAGCAAGCAATTTCCATTGCTCATTAAGCGTCATCAAATCCTGTAAATAGAAACCGTAATACTTGTATTCGCTTGGGTTGCTTAGCTTACCTTGGTGATAATCAAGATCTTGCTGAATAATTGGTTGCCCAGGAATTACGGGCTGACTTTTGCCTTTCTGAATTTGCTGCTGATAGAAATAGTCTAAATAGTTAGCACCAATAAGGAATTGATGCTCCATTCCTGCCAAAGAAAATTCACCCGTGAAATCCACATAGGCCGTTTTATGCTGCCAATCGTCATAACGATCAAACGGGTTTATGGTGTAACCATCTTTGTATGGATCTTCAGAGCCTTTATTTAAGCTTGGCGCAGAGTCTAAACGTTGGCGATTAAACTGCTGATCGTTATAACCAACTTTGACTTTCCAATCATCACTCATCTGCCAAGTTAGATCGGCACCTAAGTTAGAGACTGTGTTATCGGTAAAGGCCCAAGGTGCATCCCATACGGTTTTACGTTCACCGATAACATTACCTTGTTTATCTAACCACCCACCCGCATCAATGCCTGCTTTATCTTGGGTATGATCGTACTTAACCGATAACAGAACATCATCACTGACATCAAATTCTAAGTTTAAGTAGCCCAACCAACGGTCACGCTCTTGATTCTCATCGTTAGCGGAATACTCACGCCAGTATTTTGTGTCTTGCTTCACTAACACGCCGCGGTAACGAAGACTCTGAGCATCATTTAAACTGCCGCCCGCATCTAGCTGAGCACGGGTCGAACCCAAACCATCAGTATCAAAACCTAAATCGAGCATTGAATCATAGGTCGGTTTCTTAGTGACCATATTCACTAAACCACCAGGGCCAGATTGGCCGTACAACATGCTCGAAGGACCTTTCAATACTTCGACTTGCTGTAAAGTTTCAATTGGTTGTACGTAGTGAGACCATTGTTGATGGCCATTGATAAGATAACCGTTACCCGAATCGAGCTCGAAGCCGCGGATACTGAAGACTTGACGGTTCCAGCGCGTGGTTCCCGCCGTCACACTGGAGTCGTTAACTAAAACCTCGGCAAGGTTAGTGGCCAACTGTTCATCAGTCACAAAATCAGGGATAACATTAACTGACTGTGGAGTATCCATTAAGTCGATATCGCCACGCATGGCACCCGATGCACTACCGACTTTATAGTCGTTAAAAGTACGGCCAGTCACATTGATGCGCTCAATATTTTTATCGCTCGCCACTTCTGCAATAACCGGCATAGCCATTAATGCCGAGCCTACAGCTAAACCTATAACTGAATATTTAAATACCATTGCCAACACCCCAAATAGACCTTTCGTCTTAGAATTGCAGGCAATATAAATGAGAAGTGTTTTTATTTTCTCTTCTTTACGAAAATTTACAATTGAGTGTGATAGTGATCAAATTAACTTAAAAACCAACAATTTGCACATACCACAAAAACATGAAGCAAATCTTAATTATTAAGCATTACTTAATAAAAAGGCTTTTTAGTGCAACAGATTGAACACAATAAAGATAAAAGCGGCACATGGCCGCTTTTTTGACATTAAGTTGAGTTTTAAAACTTACTTTTTAATTTTCACTGGACGTTGCCAACCTGTGAGGTGTTTTTGTTTAACACGAGTGATCACTAACTCATTCTCACCTACATCACGGGTAATCGTTGAACCGGCCCCTAAAGTTGCCCCTTTACCTATGGTCACTGGAGCCACCAACTGAGTGTCAGAGCCGACAAAGACGTTATCTTCGATAACTGTAAGATGCTTATTCGCGCCATCATAGTTGCAGGTAATAGTACCAGCACCAATGTTGACGCCATCACCAATGATGGCATCGCCTAAATAGGCTAAGTGCCCTGCTTTTGATCCCACGCCAATCACCGCTTTTTTCACTTCAACAAAGTTGCCTATATGTGCATCTTGCTTAAGCTCTGCGCCGGGACGTAAACGGGCAAATGGGCCGGCACTGGCAGCAACGCCAAGCGTAGCACCTTCGATAATAGAGTAAGGCTTGATCTCAGCATTATCAGCAATCTCACAATCAATTAAAATCGCGCCTGCGCCAATAGTCACATTATTACCCAAGGTCACTTTGCCTTCGAATATCACATTAATATCGATCATCACATCCATACCAACAGTGACTTCACCACGGATATCGATACGGCTTGGGTCGCGAAGGTTAGCTCCCGCCAACATGAGCTTTTCGGCTTCACGAGCTTGGTAAGCACGTTCAAGTTGCGCTAATTGCATGCGATTATTAGCGCCTTCCACTTCAATGGCCGATTGTGGCTGAGCAGTATCAATAGCAACGCCATCAGCGTGCGCCATAGCAATAATATCCGTTAGATAATATTCGCCTTGAGCATTATTGTTCGATAAACGGCTCAACCAAGTTTTAAGTTGTTTACCCGGAACCGCCATGATGCCAGTGTTAATTTCGTTGATCAGCAACTGTTCTGCTGTCGCATCTTTTTGCTCAATAATTCCAATGACTTTTCCTTGCTCACGGACAATACGGCCATAACCCATAGGATTCGCTAAATTCACTGTTAAAATAGCAACACCATTTTCAGGACGGGCGGCGAGTAATGCTTCGAGAGTTGATGTTTGGATCAACGGCACATCGCCATAAAGAATAAGCACTGTATCGCTGTCGGCGATATGTGGGCTAGCCTGTGCAACCGCATGGCCTGTGCCTAATTGCTCGGCTTGCAATACCCAGTTAAGTTGTTGCTCACCCAAACAGGCTTGTAGCTTGTCGGCGCCATAACCATAGACTAACTGAATAGAGTCACTGCCAACTTTATTAGCGGTATCGATGACATGTTGCACCATGCTCTTATGGGCGATGGGATGTAATACCTTAGGAAGATCAGAGCGCATCCGTGTTCCCTTGCCAGCCGCTAAGATCACTACATTTAATGCCATTACCATATCCTTGAAAAAATACCCAAGAGGGTGAAAAATTGCGGTCGATTTAGTGGCGCAATTTTAACGGAAAGCACATCGAAAAGCGAAGTAGATAGCGATGCTAATCAATCAAAGACATGCAAGAATGCCAATCTATCCCATTTTTAGACACAAAAAAGGCGACCCTATGGTCGCCTTTTTTCACAAACAATAACCTTATCTGGCAATGTTTTTCTTGATGGTTTCAACAACACGTAATTGAGCCATAGCCTTAGCTAACTCAACCATAGCCGCGTCATAATTGAAGTCAGCGCCAGCAGTTGCCATATGGGCTTCTGCACGACGCTTAGCTTCTAATGCCGCTTGCTCATCAATATCTTTGGCACGCATAACCACATCAGCCAATACGGAGACAGAAGAAGGCTGCACTTCCAGAATACCACCTGAAAGGTAAAACACTTCTTCACTGCCGTCTTGCTTGACGATGCGCGCCATGCCAGGTTTGATATAACTAAGCAAAGGAGCGTGGCCATGCATTATGCCCAACTCACCTTCAGAACCAGTCACTTGCAGCGAAGCTACACGACCAGAGAAGATTTTGCTCTCTGCGCTTACAATATCAAGATGTACTGTCATGGCTGCCATCCCGTTCTCCTTAAAAAACTAAGTATGAATACTTAGTTATTTCTTTTTGTTCGCTTTCTCGATGACTTCATCGATTGAGCCAACCATGTAGAACGCTTGTTCTGGCAGGTGATCAAACTCACCGTTCAAAATACCCTTAAAGCCACGGATAGTGTCTTTCAGAGAAACGTACTTACCAGGAGATCCAGTAAAGACTTCTGCTACGAAGAAAGGCTGAGATAAGAAACGCTCAATCTTACGAGCACGGAATACGACAGTCTTGTCTTCATCAGACAATTCATCCATACCCAGAATCGCAATAATGTCTTTCAGCTCTTTGTAACGTTGCAGTACAGTTTGCACGCCGTTAGCAACGTCATAATGCTCTTGGCCAACAACCAATGGATCTAATTGACGTGAAGTCGAATCCAATGGGTCAACCGCTGGGTAAATACCCAGAGAAGCAATTTGACGTGACAGTACAACAGTCGCATCTAAGTGAGCGAAGGTTGTTGCTGGTGACGGATCGGTCAAGTCATCCGCAGGTACGTATACCGCTTGTACAGAAGTAATAGAACCCGTCTTAGTTGAAGTGATACGCTCTTGCAGAACACCCATCTCTTCAGCCAATGTTGGTTGATAACCTACCGCAGAAGGCATACGACCTAACAGTGCAGATACTTCAGTACCGGCTAAGGTATAACGGTAGATGTTGTCAACGAACAACAGTACGTCACGACCTTCGTCACGGAACTTCTCTGCCATAGTCAGACCAGACAGTGCAACACGCAAACGGTTACCTGGAGGCTCGTTCATCTGACCATAAACCATGGCCACTTTGTCGAGAACGCCAGAATCTTTCATCTCGTAGTAGAAGTCGTTACCTTCACGAGTACGTTCACCTACACCGGCGAATACAGAAAGACCCGAGTGGGCTTTAGCGATGTTGTTAATCAGTTCCATCATGTTAACTGTTTTACCAACACCCGCACCACCGAACAAACCGACTTTACCACCCTTAGCGAATGGACAAACAAGGTCGATAACCTTGATGCCAGTCTCTAACAGTTCAGTAGAGCTTGATTGATCTTCGTATGAAGGAGCTGTACGGTGAATAACATAACGCTCTTCTTCACCGATTGGACCCGCTTCATCAATAGGCTCGCCTAATACGTTCATGATACGGCCAAGAGTGGCGGTACCAACTGGAACAGTAATAGGTGAACCTGAGTTTACTACTTCAAGACCACGACGCAGACCGTCAGAAGAACCCATAGCGATGGTACGAACTACACCACCACCTAGCTGTTGCTGAACTTCCAGCACCAAACCATTACACGGGCCTTCACCTACGATTTTCAGAGCGTCATATACTTGAGGTACGGCATCTTGTGGGAACTCTACGTCCACAACCGCGCCAATCACTTGGACAACAGTACCTGTGCTCATGATTAATCCTCTAAAACTTGTATTCGTTACCTAACCTAAACCGCAGAGGCACCAGAAACAATTTCCGACAGTTCCTGCGTAATCGCAGCCTGACGGGCCTTGTTATAGACCAGTTGCAAGTCGTTGATAAGCTCACCCGCGTTGTCTGTTGCCGACTTCATTGCCACCATACGGGCAGCTTGTTCAGAGGCAATGTTTTCAACAACACCTTGGTAAACCTGAGATTCTACATAACGGACCAATAAAGTATCCAAAAGTGCTTTTGGATCTGGCTCGTAGATATAATCCCAACGATGAGCAGTTTCATCATCTTCTGATTTAGGCAAAGGTAGCAGCTGCTCGATCACAGGAGTCTGCGTCATAGTATTCACAAATTTGTTAAATACCACGTACAGACGATCCAGCTTGCCTTCGTTGTAAGCTTCTAGCATGACACCGACTGTCCCGATCAAGTCAGCGAGCTTTGGAGCATCGCCTAAACCTGAAGCGTGAGCAGACACTTGTCCACCGAAGTTTTTGAAAAACTGCACACTACGTGCACCGATAGGGCAAAATTCAAATTCTGCACCTTGGGCTTTCCAGCTTTTCACGTCTGCAATAACCTTTTTGAAAAGGTTAACGTTCAGACCACCACAAAGGCCACGGTCGGTTGCTACAACAATGTAACCAACCCGCTTAGCCTCTCTCACCTCCAAATAGGGGTGTTTATACTCGAGAGAACCTTGCGCGACGTGACCGATCACCTTACGCATGCTTTCCGCATATGGACGGCTCGCAGCCATGCGTTCCTGCGCTCTGCGCATTTTGCTGGCTGCCACCATTTCCATGGCGGACGTGATCTTCTGAGTGTTTTTCACACTCGCGATCTTGGTTTTAATCTCTTTAGCGCCGGCCATCTCTACTCTCCAATCTGGACCTGAGGTGTCTTAAGACACCTCTATCATTGTTACCAGGTTTGGGTTGCTACGAACTTGTCGAGGCCAGCTTTTAATTCAGCTTCGATATCAGCGCTATAATCGCCAGTTTCGTTGATAAGCTTCATTAAAGGAGCATGCTCGCTGTTCATGAACGAGAGCAGAGCGGCTTCGAAATTACCGACCTTATTCAGCTCAACACTCTTCAGGTAACCTTTTTCAGCTGAGAAAATAGACACAGCTTGAGCGGCTACGCTCATAGGAGCATATTGCTTTTGCTTCATCAGTTCGGTAACACGCACACCATGCTCAAGCTGAGCACGTGTTGCATCGTCAAGATCAGATGCAAATTGCGAGAACGCAGCAAGCTCACGATACTGTGCTAGTGCGGTACGAATACCACCAGACAGTTTCTTGATGATCTTAGTCTGAGCCGCACCACCAACACGAGAAACAGAAATACCTGGGTTAACCGCTGGACGTAGGCCAGAGTTAAACAGATCGGTCTCAAGGAAGATCTGACCATCGGTAATAGAAATTACGTTGGTCGGTACGAATGCAGAAACGTCACCCGCTTGCGTTTCAATAATCGGCAGCGCGGTTAAAGAACCAGTTTTGCCAGTTACTGCACCTTTAGTGAACTTCTCTACATAAATCGCGTTAACGCGTGATGCACGCTCTAATAAACGTGAGTGTAGATAGAATACGTCACCTGGGTAAGCTTCACGGCCTGGTGGACGCTTGAGCAGTAACGAAATTTGACGATAAGCAACTGCTTGCTTAGACAAATCATCGTATACGATCAAAGAATCTTCACCGCGGTCACGGAAGTATTCACCCATAGAACAACCAGAATATGGCGCTAAGTATTGTAGAGCAGCGGCTTCAGAAGCAGTTGCAACAACAACGATAGTGTTAGCTAAAGCACCGTGTTCTTCTAGCTTGCGCACTACGTTAGCGATAGTAGAAGCCTTTTGGCCAATCGCGACGTACACACATTTAATGCCAGAATTTTTCTGGTTGATAATTGCGTCGATCGCCATTGCTGTTTTACCAGTTTGACGGTCGCCAATGATCAATTCACGTTGACCACGACCGATAGGGATCATGGCATCAACGGCTTTGTAACCAGTTTGAACTGGTTGATCAACAGACTGACGTTCAATAACACCTGGTGCGATAACTTCAATTGGCGAGAAACCATCGTTATCGATAGGTCCTTTACCGTCAATTGGCTCACCTAGAGTGTTAACAACGCGGCCAAGAAGACCGCGGCCAACTGGAACTTCCAGAATACGGCCAGTCGTTTTCACTTTTACGCCTTCTGCTAAATCAGCATAAGGACCCATTACTACGGCACCGACAGAATCACGTTCAAGGTTCAACGCGATTGCAAAACGGTTACCAGGCAGTTCGATCATCTCACCTTGCATCACGTCGGCTAGGCCGTGGATGCGGATGATGCCGTCACTTACCGCAACGATAGTACCTTCGTTACGAGATTCGCTAACGACTTCGAACTGCTCGATCCGCTGCTTAATCAGATCGCTGATTTCAGTGGAATTCAGTTGCATGCTCAAACTCCCAATTACGACTGCAGCTTATCAGACAGACGCGATAACTTACCGCGGACCGAGCCATCGATGACTAGGTCTCCTGTCTTAATGATTACACCGGCGATGAGCGCGGCGTCAGTGCTACAATTCAGCTTAACTTTGCGTGCGAGACGTTTCTCTAAAGAAATACTAATCTGCTGTTGTTGTTCAGAGCTCAACTCAGTTGCAGAAACCACATCGGCTTCTACTTCTTTTGCCCACTCATTACGGTATTCAGTAAATAACTGAGATACAGCAGGTAGCACCTTTAAGCGACCGTTTTCAGCCATTACCTTTATCAGGTTCTGACCTTGCACATTGACTTGCTCACCACACACACTAATAAAGAGTGCTGCGAGCTTAGTGCTGGCTAAAGAGCCAGCTAACAGTGGTTGCATGGTTTCGTTTTCACTCACCAATGCGGCAAACGTGAGCATTTCAGCCCAAGAATCCACTGCATCTTGTTCAATAGCAAAGTCAAAAGCTGCCTTTGCGTAAGGGCGAGCGATGGTGGTTAATTCAGCCATAACTCAACTCCCTTATCAAATTTCAGCGACTAGTTTATTAACTATGTCACTGTGGGCGGCTGGATCAATAGAACGCTCAAGGATCTTCTCAGCACCCATGATGGCAAGAGTAGCAACCTGCTTACGCAGATCCTCTTTGACGCGATTACGTTCAGCTTCAATTTCTGCTTTACCCTGAGCGATGATTTTAGCACGCTCAGCGTCTGCTTCGGTTTTGGCTTCTTCAACTATTTGAGCTTTACGCTTGTTAGCTTGCTCAATAATTTCATTAGCCGTTACCTTGGCTTCTTTTAGTTGGTCAGTCGCTTTCGCTTGTGCCAACTCCAGGTCTTTTACCGCACGATCAGCATCAGCTAGACCGTCAGCAATCCTTTTTTGGCGCTCTTCGATGGCATTCATCAAAGGGGGCCATACAAACTTCATGCAAAACCACACGAAGATGATAAAGGCGACCGTCTGACCGATTAGGGTAGCGTTGAAATTCACAACAGCCTCCTATTTAGAGTTAAGACAGAAGCGTTTTTTACAGCATTGCACCCAGTGGGTTGGTAAATAGCATAAATAATGCGATACCAACACCGATCATAGTTACGGCGTCAAGAAGACCCGCTACGATGAACATTTTAACTTGTAGCATAGGAGCCATTTCTGGTTGACGCGCAGCGCCTTCCAAGAACTTACCGCCTAATAAGCCGAAACCGATTGCAGTACCAAGAGCACCCATACCAATCAGCAGAGCAACAGCGATAGCTGTCATGCCTAAAATCGTTTCCATCTGTATCTCCAGTATCTAAATCTATATTAGTTGATGATTTAGTTTAAAATTTCTTCAGCAATCCTTAATGATCTTCATGCGCCATGCTTAAATAAACAATGGTCAACATCATGAAGATAAACGCCTGCAGCGTGATAACCAAAATGTGGAATATTAACCAGCCCAGTTGCAGAGTCACACCTAGGGTAGATAATAACAAGTTGGTACCATACATCAGCGCAATAAGGATGAAGATCAACTCACCTGCGTACAAGTTACCAAAGAGTCGCAATGCCAATGAAATTGGCTTAGCAATCAAAGTAACAGTCTCTAATAGGAGGTTGACGGGTATCATTGCCTTATGGTTAAAGGGCTGTAGTGTCAATTCTTTAACAAACCCAGACACACCTTTGACCTTAATGCTGTAAAAAATAATCAGCACGAACACACCAATAGCTAAGCTAAAGGTAATGTTAACGTCAGTCGTCGGAACCGCTTTTAGATAGGGAATACCCATTAAACTTGCTGCGTGAGGCAGCCAATCTACAGGGATCATATCCATGAAGTTCATCATGAATACCCATACAAAAATGGTCAGAGCTAAAGGCGCGATCAGAGCATTGCGACCATGAAAACTTTCTTTCACGCTGTTATTTACGAACTCGACGATAATCTCAACAAAACATTGCAGTTTGCCAGGAACACCGGAAGTCGCTTTTTTACCAACGCTGCGGAAAATCCACAGGAACAGAACACCAAGACCAACCGAAAAGAACAACGAATCAATGTGCCATGTCCAAAAGCCTTCACCAACACTTAAGTTGGTAAGGTGATGTTGGATATAGCCCTGCGGTGTTAACGCTTCACCAGTTGCAGCCATGATTCATCCCACTTAACTTTGCTTGAAGTATAAAGGAGCTGTCCAATGCACGATTAGCGTCAGCACATAACAAACAAAAAGCGGCATAAAAGCGACCTTAAGATTGATAAACACAAACGAAAACATTGCGATGGTTAACAGCAACTTTACCGCTTCCCCCCAGTAAAAAGTCTTTATGACTTTTGCAGCTGAACTTGCTCCCGTGTGGGAGAAAGCGAGGGTTGCGAATACAAAATTAGGGAGCACAGCGATTGAACCACCTGCTAATGCAGAATAGCCAAACTGAACTCCCCACACGGCGAAAAAGAGAATTGAAGCACCCCCAGCGACCGCCGCCTGCATCATCACCAATTTATAGGCTGACCACCGGCCACGACGCGCTAAAACCTTACTCAATTCATCCTCTCCGCATTCATACTTTTTGTTTCGATGACCGGATGACAAATACCCGTATTTATGTCGATGCACAAAAAGCTTGCGAAAGTATACCTTTTCACGCCTTCATTGCAACTTTGAGATAAGGAAAAACAACACTTTTAACGTGATCTCGCGCCAAACGAGTTAAAATGTAAGATTAGCATCTGTCACAAATTTACATTAAAAACTGTTAATCTACAGACATTAATGAATTTTACTAAGAATTCCGTCTAATTCAGCCAGATTCTGATAGTTAATTACAATTTTACCCGTGCCCTTACTGCTATGAGCGATCGAAACCTTAGCACCTAATCTTTCAATTAACTGCTGCTCTAAACGACAAACATCTTGATCTTTAGTCGTAGTTTCGGCTTGTTTAGGCGGATTTAAGGTTTGATTAATTAATCGTTCAGTTTCGCGAACGGTTAATTCCTTAGCGGCCACTAATCTCGCAAGATTTGTTTGTTCTTCTCCCTCAATTGCCAACAAAGCGCGAGCATGACCCATATCAATGTCGCCATACTCGAGTAGACGCTTAACAGGCTCATTTAAGCCGTTTAAACGTAACAAGTTAGATACACTCGCTCTGGATTTTCCCACAACATCGGCAACCTGTTGGTGAGTCAGTTCAAACTCTTGCATTAAACGTTGCAATGCAATGGCTTCTTCCATGGCATTTAAGTCTTCACGCTGGATGTTTTCAATCAAAGCAATAGCAACAGCGGCTTCATCAGCTACTTGCTTTACTATGCAGGGGATTTTATTCAAGCCAGCAAGTTGCGCAGCACGCCAACGACGTTCACCCGCAATGATCTCATACATGTTATTCGTCACTTGTCTCACAACGATAGGCTGAATAATGCCTTGATTGCGGATAGAGTGTGCCAGTTCTTCCAACGCTTCGGGGGACATGTCTTTACGAGGTTGATACTTACCTGGCTGTAATAAGTCTAAATCGAGATGGATAAGCTCTTCTTTTTTATCGACAACATCAGCTTCGTCAGTGTGCTTTTTACTGGCGGCATGGCTGTTACTCAGTAGGGCATCTAACCCTTTGCCTAATCCTCTTTTCTTTAACGTCATGGTGATCCTTTACGCTTGCTTAGCCTGAGTTTGTTGTTCTGAACGACGGATCATTTCACCCGCAAGCGCTAGATACGCCTTAGCGCCAGCACTCGATTTATCGTAATACATAGCAGGCGCTCCAAAACTTGGTGCTTCTGCCAGCCTCACATTACGTGGGATAACAGTACGGTAGACTTTGTCACCAAAATGCTGTTTTAGCTGATCGGACACATCATTAGATAAACGATTACGCGGATCATACATAGTACGTAAAATGCCTTCGATGCCAAGTCCAGGATTAACCATAGCAGCAAGCTTAGTGATGGTATCAATCAGTGCAGTTAAGCCTTCGAGGGCATAATATTCACACTGCATAGGCACGAGTACAGAGTCGGCCGCAGACATAGCGTTTACGGTCAACATGTTCAATGAAGGAGGGCAGTCGATGAAGATATAATCATATTGATCTTTGATCGGTGCGAGCGCGTTACGCAAACGGATCTCACGGGCAAAAAACTCCATCAATTTGATTTCTGCCGCAGTGACATCGCCATTACTGGCGATCAGATCATACTTACCCGCAGTGTTTTTAATGACGATCTCGTCGAAGGATTTTTCTTCAACCAATAATTCATAGGCTGTATTAGCTACGTCATACTTATCGACACCGCTCCCCATGGTGGCATTACCTTGAGGATCGAGATCGATCAATAATACTTTACGTTTTGTTGCTGCTAACGAAGCGGCGAGGTTAACGCAAGTAGTTGTTTTTCCTACGCCACCTTTCTGGTTAGCCACGGCAATCACTTTACCCACAATATCACCCTGTATGTAAATGCTGGTTTATTGCCCTTGCTTATAAATGATTTATTTATCACTTTTAAGCCTGTTATTCTTTGATTATCTTCAATAAATGTCTTTTTTCATCGAGTTTAGGCACCTTAAGCTCGATAACTTCTTTCACCACAAATCCATTTGGAATATGTTGCATCTCTTCATCATTTAACTGGCCTTTAAGTGCATAAAACTGTCCATGTTCGGCGGGGAGATGATGGCACCAAGTCAGCATATCTTGGATTGAGGCAAATGCACGACTTAATACACCATCGAATTTATCCTCCGGTTGATACGCTTCTACACGGCTTTCAACTGAGCTGATGTTATGTATGCCTAATTCAAAGGACACTTGTTTTTGAAAACGAATACGTTTACCTAAGCTGTCCAATAACACAAATTGTTTATCGGGATTCATAATGGCTAACGGGATCCCAGGTAAACCCGGTCCAGTGCCTACATCGATAAAACGTTCACCTTGCAGGTGTTTTGAAACCACTAAACTGTCCATGATATGACGGATCAGCATAGCTTCGGGATCTCTCACCGATGTCAGGTTATAGGCTTTATTCCATTTGTTGAGCATACCAACAAAATCAATTAGTTGTTTTTTCTGCTCGACGGTTGCGGGCAAATTAATTTCGGCTAAATAAGCCTCTAACTGGGCAGATAACACTGAGCAACCTCAACAAAGATACGATTATGAACGCGAAGGCTATTATGAAGCCCGAAAACGATGAAGGGAAGCCTGAATGCTTCCCTTCTATGACCTAAGCAGCGATTAAGCTAGCTTTTACGCACTCTTACGTAATAAGCCACGCTTTTTGAGGTGAACTAACAAAATTGAAATAGCCGCAGGCGTAATACCAGAGATCCGTGAGGCTTGGCCTATGGTTTCTGGTTTATGGTTATTTAACTTAGCAATCACTTCATTCGATAAGCCTGGTACTTCTTTGTAATCGAGCTTCAAAGGTAAACCAGTGTTCTCATTACGCACAGCTTTGTTGATCTCTTCCTGCTGACGTTGAATATAACCAGAATACTTAACTTGGATCTGAACTTGCTCAGCCGCCTGTGGATCTTCAAGCCCTGGACCAAAACCTTCGATCTGCATCAACTTGCTGTAATCCATTTCTGGACGACGCAGTAATTCTTCAAATGATGCTTCGCGAGAGATAGGCGTATTCAAGTGTGGGTTTAACGCATGGATCAAAGGTGAATTTGGATGCACCCATTGAGCGCGCAAACGTTGTAACTCAAGTTCGATCGATTCTAACTTCTCACTAAATGCCGCCCAGCGAGTGTCGTCAACTAAACCTAATTCGCGACCTTTTGCCGTTAAGCGAATATCAGCGTTATCTTCACGGAGTAACAAACGGTATTCGGCACGGCTAGTAAACATGCGGTACGGTTCTTTGGTACCCAGAGTCGATAAATCGTCAACTAGCACTCCAAGATACGCTTCGTCACGGCGTGGACACCAGGCTTCTTTGCCTTGCACTTGCAGTGAGGCATTCATGCCTGCTAACAAACCTTGAGCACCGGCTTCTTCATAACCTGTAGTGCCGTTTATTTGGCCAGCGAAGAATAAACCGTTGATCGCTTTGGTTTCTAATGAGTTTTTCAGATCTCTTGGATCGAAATAATCGTATTCGATCGCATAGCCTGGACGCATGATTTCTGCGTTTTCCATGCCTTTGATCGAACGTACTAAATTCAACTGTACATCGAAAGGTAAGCTAGTAGAGATCCCGTTAGGATAGATCTCATTGGTATTTAAACCTTCTGGTTCGATGAAGATCTGATGCGAAGATTTATCCGCAAAGCGGTGGATCTTGTCTTCAATCGATGGGCAATAACGTGGACCAATACCTTCGATGACGCCTGAATACATAGGGCTTCTGTCTAAACCACCACGAATAATTTCATGTGTTTTTTCATTGGTGTGAGTGATCCAGCAAGAAATTTGCTTTGGATGATGACTTACATCTCCCATAAATGACATGACAGGTAACGGAGAATCGCCTTTCTGTTCAGCCATTTGAGAAAAATCGATCGTGTTTGCATCGATACGTGGCGGTGTACCTGTTTTTAAACGACCGACTCGGATCGGTAATTCACGTAATCGATTTGCTAAAGCAATCGCTGGTGGATCGCCTGCACGGCCACCGCTGTAGTTTTCTAAGCCTATATGAATTTTGCCGCTTAAGAATGTACCTGTTGTTAATACAACAGCTGGAGATTCAAAAGCTAAACCCATTTGGGTAACTACACCAACTACTTGATGATTTTCAACAATTAAGTCATCTACGGCTTGTTGGAAAATACGTAAGTTAGGTTGGTTTTGTAATATATTTTGGATTTTTTGACGATACAGTGCACGGTCAGCTTGTGCTCGTGTTGCTCGTACTGCTGGGCCTTTACTTGAATTTAAGGTTCTAAATTGGATCCCTGCATAATCGGTTGCGATTGCCATTGCACCACCTAAGGCGTCAATTTCTTTTACTAAATGGCCTTTGCCTATGCCACCGATCGCTGGATTACATGACATTTGTCCTAACGTATCGATATTGTGCGTTAGTAATAATGTTTTTGATCCCATTCTTGCTGCTGCCAACGCGGCTTCAGTTCCGGCATGACCACCACCAACAACAATAACATCAAACCGTTCATGAAAATGCATGCCACTACCTTCAATTGCTAAGAGACTCAGTACGAGCCGAGCATTTTAGCATTTGCTTGGTCTTAGGTGAATGATCATTTTACGCTGTTCGATCGAGATGATCCGGACTAATAGATCTTAAGATCTTTATATAGATCTTCTTATTATGTTTACTATTAGGATCGCGTTTTTCTGTGCATAACCTAAATTCATTATATAAATCATTAATTAGCGCGATCTTGATCCTGTGATCTGATCGCGATCTAATGTCATTAAACATGGGGATAGATCGCCTACTTATCCACAAGGCGGATCATTAAGCAGATCGGACTGTGAATAGTACAGAGGTTGATCAGATCTAAATAATAGCTTATCCACATGTTTATACTTTAAATAAGTAAATTGTGGATAAATAGGATCTAAACTGTACATAGATCGGGACCTTATCCAATAAGCTATCTTAAATGTCCTGTTGCCATTGTGCTAACCATGCAAGGGCTGGGTCTTCCGGCACAGGATCAAGCTGTACATCGATCTGGATCTTATCCACAAAGGCTTTTGCATCGCAGTCTTGAATGGCCGAAATTAATTTTTCTGGGCCTTGGCAAAAGGTATCGTAACTTGAGTCACCAATTGCACATAAGGCAAAGTTTACTTGGCTGAGATCCGGTTTTTGCTCGGTAATTTCGTTGAAAAAAGGCTGAATATTATCTGGAAGATCACCAGCTCCATGAGTTGATGACACGATAATCCACAGTGCATGGGTGTCTATTTCGCACAATGTTGGGGTTAAATGAACTTGAACTTGGTGTCCTTGCTCCGTTAATTGGGCCATCATTTCGTCGGCAACATACTCTGCACTGCCCAATGTTGTACCAACGATTACTTCAATCTTTGCCATTATGATTTCTCAGTGTGTTGTTGTTTTTAAAACTAATTTCAATTAAATAGATAGCTGAATGGCTATTATTATGTTCATCATAAAGGAAATGTGGATAGGACCACAGAAGCAATACGTGATTTTTGCAGTTTTTGCATCCTTTATATAAGGTTGGTTTCGCTTACATGTTACCTTTAGCTTCTTGATACATAATTAATATATTTAAAAAGTTAATTTCATTTAAAATCAAATAATTATAATAGGATGACCCATGACAACACCCGTAAATGCGCCCCAGTGGCCACGGCAAATTCCTTACATCATAGCCAGTGAAGCTTGTGAACGTTTTAGCTTTTACGGTATGCGGAATATTCTTACCCCATTCTTGATGACAGCACTTTTGTTGTCTATTCCAGAAGAACTGCGCGGAACTATGGCTAAGGATGTGTTCCATTCCTTTGTCATTGGAGTGTATTTTTTCCCGTTACTCGGTGGTTGGATTGCCGATCGTTTTTTCGGTAAATACAATACTATCTTATGGTTAAGTTTAATTTACTGTGTTGGCCATGCGTTTCTCGCTATTTTTGAACACAGTATTCAAGGGTTTTATACGGGATTATTTTTAATTGCGCTCGGATCGGGTGGGATTAAGCCCTTGGTTTCTTCCTTTATGGGGGATCAATTTGATCAAACCAATAAAACATTGGCGCAGAAAGCGTTTGATCTGTTTTATTTTACGATTAACTTTGGCTCCTTCTTCGCCTCGTTATCTATGCCATTACTATTGAAATATTATGGTGCTGCGGTCGCATTTGGGATCCCTGGTGTCTTAATGTTTATTGCAACTGTGTTCTTCTGGTTAGGCCGCAAACGTTATGTGCATATGCCACCCGAGCCGAAAAATCCCCATGGTTTTTTACCTGTTATTCGTACCGCATTGCTCACTAAAATTGCTGGTCAAGCCAACATAGGTTTAGTGTTAGCTTTAGTTGGGATAATTTCTGCCGCGTATGCTTTAGTGAATATTCCAACCTTAGGTATCGTTGCTGGTTTGTGTTGTGCGTTAGTGCTAGTGATGGGATTTGTTGGCGCAGGGGCTTCATTGCAACTCGAACGTGCTAGGGGGATCCATCCGGATATCGCCGTTGATGGGGTACGCTCAGTACTACGGATCTTAATCTTATTTGCGTTAGTGACTCCTTTTTGGTCTTTGTTCGATCAGAAAGCGTCCACTTGGATACTGCAAGCCAATGACATGTCTAAACCGGAATGGTTTGAACCCGCCATGATGCAAGCTTTAAACCCATTATTAGTTATGTTACTTATCCCATTTAATAACTTTGTGTTATATCCGGCGATTGAGCGCATGGGTATAAAGTTAACTGCTTTGCGTAAAATGGGGGCTGGTATTGCCATCACGGGCGTGAGTTGGATAGTCGTTGGTAGCATTCAATTGGTGATGGATGGCGGCTCGGTATTATCAATATTTTGGCAGATTGTGCCCTATGCTTTGCTCACCTTTGGTGAAGTATTAGTCTCTGCCACTGGGCTAGAGTTTGCTTACAGCCAAGCGCCTAAAGCCATGAAAGGCACTATTATGAGTTTTTGGACCTTATCGGTGACCGTCGGTAACTTATGGGTGCTACTGGCGAACGTCAGTGTGAAAAGTCCGGCTGTGACCGAAAAAATTGCCCAGACGGGGATCAGTATTACCGCATTTCAGATGTTTTTCTTCGCAGGTTTTGCCATCTTGGCGGCATTGATGTTTGCGCTTTATGCAAGATCCTATCAAATGCAAGATCATTACCGCCACGTCGAATCATGAGGATGGGTGGAAATATTCGGTTGTAGATAAAAAATCAGCCCATATTGTATGGGCTGATTTATATGAAAATAATATTAAGGTTAGTTATTTTCCGATACAGAAAGAGCTGAAAATCTTGCCGAGTAAATCGTCAGAAGTGAAGCGGCCAGTTATTTCTGATAGTGCTAATTGGCACATGCGTAACTCTTCTGCCAGCAGTTCTCCTGCTAGATACACTTCTAATTGTTCTTTACCCAATTGCAGATGGCTTGCGGCGAGTTCAAGGGCTTCTAAGTGACGACGCCGGGCGATAAACCCACCTTCGAGATTACTCTGATAACCCATGAGTGACTTTAAATGTTGCTTTAATTCTTCAACACCTAAGCCTGTTTTCGCCGAGATCCGGTAAACACTATAACCTTGTTCCTCTGTCATCATTAAGTCTTCGCCAGTAAGATCGGCTTTATTCCGGATCACTGTTACACCTAAATTTGAGGGTAGGCGATCGACAAAGTCAGGCCAAATATCATGGGGATTAACGGCGGCAGTGGTGGTGCCATCCACCATAAATAACACCCGATCGGCACTGTTTATTTCATTCCAAGCGCGTTCTATACCAATTTGTTCAACGGTATCTGTCGTATCACGTAGGCCTGCGGTATCGATAATGTGCAGCGGCATGCCATCTAAGTGGATGTGCTCACGTAATACATCCCGTGTTGTACCAGCAATTTCGGTAACAATAGCCGATTCTTTACCGGCTAAGGCGTTTAATAAGCTGGATTTTCCGGCGTTAGGACGACCCGCGATCACGACTTTCATGCCTTCGCGGATGATAGAACCTTGTTTAGCACTGGCTTGCACTAGGTCAAGTTTGTCGATGATTTTATAGAGTGCATTGGCAATTTTGCCATCACTTAAAAAGTCGACTTCTTCATCGGGGAAATCAATCGCAGCTTCTACATATAAACGTAGGTTAGTGACTTGATCCACCAGCTCATGTACTTCCTTAGAAAAATCACCCTGGAGTGATTGCAGCGCACTTTTAGCCGCTTGCTCACTGGTGGCATCGATAAGATCGGCAATCGCTTCGGCTTGGGTCAAGTCTAGCTTATCGTTCATAAAGGCTTGTTCGCTGAACTCACCGGGTTTGGCTATTCGAATACCACCGACTTCCATTACACGTTTGATCAGCATGTCTAGAACGATTTGGCCGCCGTGGCCTTGAAGTTCCAATACATCTTCGCCGGTAAAGGAATTGGGGCCTTTAAAAAAAAGCGCTATGCCTTGGTCGATTACTTGGCCTGTTGCACTTTTAAAGTCGCAATAATCGGCATATCTTGTTTTAGGAAGATGACCCAATACGGCCATAGCGACATCACTGGCCTTGTTGCCTGAAATTCGGATGATGCCAACGCCGCCACGTCCGGGCGCGGTGGCTTGAGCCACGATAGTGTCAGTTGTCACGGAAATACCCACCAAACTAATATCTACCAAATCATGTAAAGGAAAAGGCGGCTAATTAAGCCGCCTTTAGTATTATTTTCACTTTATGCTTTGCTAAAGGTAGGGCTTATTTTAAGCCTTTTTTCTCAAGACCTGCATAAATAATCTTCTGCTGCGTGATGGCAACTATGTTACCTACTAACCAGTACAGTACTAGACCTGATGGGAACCACAGGAAGAATACGGTAAAGATTACTGGCATCCATTGCATCATTTTCACTTGCATTGGATCCATTGTCGGCGCAATTGGTTGCATCTTCTGCATTACAAACATAGAGACGCCCATCAGCAGCGGCAGTATGTAGTAAGGATCTTGTACCGATAAATCGTGGATCCACAGCATAAATGGTGCATGACGTAATTCGAAGCTTTCTAGCAATACCCAGTATAAGGCAATGAAGATTGGCATCTGTAAAATAATAGGTAAACAGCCACCCATAGGGTTAACTTTTTCTTTCTTATACAGTTCCATCATGGCTTGACCCATCTTTTGACGGTCATCACCAAAGCGTTCTTTCAAATCTGTCAGCTTAGGTTGCAGATTACGCATCTTCGCCATTGAGGTGTACTGCGCTTTTGTCAGCGGGAACAGTAAACCACGAACGGTTAACGTGATCAGAATAATTGCCACACCCCAGTTACCGACGAATGATTGATAGAACATCAATAGCCAGTGAATAGGAACTGCTAACCACCATAAGAAACCGTAATCGACCACGAGATTTAAGGTTTCAGAAATCGCTGACAGTGCCGCTTGATCCTTAGGACCAACATAGAACTGTGAGCTAATTTCTTGGCTGGCACCAGGTGCAATATCGTATACCGCGCCGCGGAAACCAATATTAGCTAAACCGCCAGCACTGACACTAGAAAAAATAGTGTTGCTGTCAGTTGCGGGTGGTACCCAAGCTGAAACGAAATAGTGTTGTAACATGGCTGCCCAACCGCCTAAAGTGGCTTGGTTCAGGTTACTTTTGGCCATGTCGTCAAAGTTGTATTTTTCATAGCGCACATCATTCGTTGAGAACGCACCACCACGATAGGTAGGCATCATCATGCTGCTTTCAGATGGCTTGATCGTTTGTTTAATCTGACCGTACATCTGAACTTGCAGCGGTGCTGCTGAAGTGTTGTTGATTTTATAGTCAACATCTATGTTGAACTTACCGCGATGGAATACGAACACTTTAGTGTAAGTCACACCATTGTCAGCGATATAAGTTAACGGTACTTCTAAGGTATCTTGGCCTTCGGCTAAGGTATATTCAGTTGCCGTTGTGCTAAATGCGGCACGGCCTTTTGCGCTGCTATCGATACCATCGCGACCAATTAGGCCGCTTTGAGCGATATAAGTGAAATCATTCGTTTGCTCAAGCAATACGAACGGTTGATCTTTCTCTAGTTCTTTTTTGTGCGAAACTAACGCAGCAAAAACGATGTCACCACCCACTGGATTGATCTGAATGTCTAACTGATCTGTTTTTACCGTAATCAGTTTGCTGTTTGCAGTAACTGCTGCAGCAGGAACACCTGTATCAGCTTCTGGAACATCGGCACTGTGCGAGCTTGCCGCGTTCGCCACTAAGGACGATTCGGTTGCAACGGGTTTAGGAGCTTTGTCTGCTTGCCACTGTTGCCACAGCAAAAAGCTGACAAACAGTAGTCCTATGAGCAATATATTGCGTTGAGATTCCATAGCCTATTTATTACACCTATCATTTTTAGGGGGGACGGGATCACTACCGCCGGGATGTAAAGGGTGACATTTTAATATGCGTTTCAATGCAAACCAACAACCTTTCGCGGTTCCATGCACTTTTATTGCTTCAATAGCGTAGTGAGAGCAGGTGGGATTGAAACGGCATCGAGGGCCCAGTATAGGGCTTATGAATACTTGATAGCCACGAATTAACGTGGTCGCTAGCCATTGTAGCGGCGACTGAGTTTGCGCCATAGCTTTTCTATCAATTTGTTGATTTCAGCGTTTTCCATTTCCATCACGCCATTTCTGACAAGCACAACAATATCAAGATGAGGAATGTCGTGTTGATTTAAGCGAAAACTATCTCTGATCACGCGCTTAATACGGTTACGTTGATTGGCGCGTTTTACATAGCGTTTAGCAACAGTAAGGCCCATACGCGGATGTTGTTCCGTGTTAGGAATAGCGAGCAAGGTAATTTCAGCAGAAGATGCTTTGATGGGATTGGAAAATACAGATTTAAATTGCGCGGGAGTTAACAAACGTAACTCCCGCGAAAAGGTATAGCTAGTCAACTAGTTACCCACTTATTAAGCAGATAAACGAGCGCGACCTTTCGCACGACGACGTGCAAGCACCTTACGGCCGCCTACAGTAGCCATACGAGCGCGGAAGCCGTGAGAACGCTTGCGCTTCAGGTTGCTAGGTTGAAAAGTACGTTTACTCATGATGGCAATCCGTCTTTGTTATTAGTGAACATATCCTTATCTCTAGGATAGAGGTAAGGGCAAAAAAGAGGCCGAATTGTAATCACAATACTTAGTCACGTCAACAACGAAAGTAAGTAAGTGCTTTATTTCTGCCAGCGTATCCTTAGATCAACCCCCAGAATACACCATAAGATGTGGATAACTCTGTGTACGGACACTACATGTAGTAGTGCAGGGGATCTTCGAGCCGATCGAAGGGGCGCCATTATAGATCAATGTGGATCGCTTAATAAAGCAGGATTTGCGGTTAGTGCTGAATAAAAGGATCGTTTTGGATCTTTGATGATCGAGGATATCCACATAGAATGATCTCGCTGGGGATAAATATTTTTTAAGGATAGCGATCCTTGAGATCTCGCTATAGAATACACCTCTTTTTTGATGATCTTTTGGGGATAACTAAGTGGCTGTTTCACTTTGGCAACAATGTATCGGACGACTGCAAGATGAGCTTTCTGCTCAGCAGTTCAGTATGTGGATCAGACCGTTACAAGCCGAAATGGATGGAGATACTCTGGTGCTTTATGCGCCCAACCGCTTCGTGCTTGATTGGGTCAGAGATAAGTACATCAATATCATTAATCAGTTCTTTACTGAGCAAATGGGTAGCGACGCGCCTAAATTGCGTTTCGATATAGGTAGTCGTCCTTCGGCGAAAAAGCCTAGTGTTCCAGCACCGATTGCGCCAACTCGTGTAGCGAATACCCAAACTAAAGCGACGGTAGGCACGACGTTTAATGTCCAAGCCGAGCCTATGGCGAACGCGAATCACCGCAGTAACATTAATCCGAGCTACCAGTTTGATAACTTCGTAGAAGGTAAGTCGAACCAATTAGGTAAGGCTGCGGCGTTACAAGTGGCTGAAAATCCGGGTGGTGCTTATAACCCACTATTTTTATATGGCGGAACAGGTCTAGGTAAGACTCACTTGTTGCACGCTGTCGGTAACGGGATCATTAAAAATAATCCGAATGCCAAAGTGGTTTACATGCATTCCGAGCGTTTTGTTCAGGACATGGTTAAAGCGCTACAAAACAATGCGATCGAAGAATTTAAACGTTACTACCGTAGTGTTGATGCCTTGTTTATCGATGACATTCAATTCTTTGCCAATAAAGACAGATCCCAAGAAGAATTCTTCCATACCTTCAATGCGCTGCTTGAAGGGAATCACCAAATTATTTTGACTTCAGATCGTTATCCAAAAGAGATCGACGGTGTTGAAGACAGATTGAAATCGCGTTTCGGTTGGGGTTTAACTGTGGCTATTGAGCCACCAGAGTTAGAAACCCGCGTAGCGATCTTGATGCGTAAAGCTCAAGAGAGCGGCATTAATTTACCCGATGAAGTGGCTTTCTTTATTGCTAAGCGTTTACGTTCAAACGTACGCGAGCTAGAAGGGGCATTAAACCGCGTTATCGCCAACGCTAACTTCACGGGTCGGCCAATTACTATTGATTTTGTTCGTGAAGCCTTACGTGACCTCTTGGCACTTCAAGAAAAATTAGTCACTATAGACAATATTCAGAAAACCGTAGCTGAATACTACAAGATCAAGATGGCTGATATGTTGTCTAAGCGTCGTTCACGCAGTGTCGCGCGCCCAAGGCAAGTGGCAATGGCGTTATCCAAAGAATTAACTAACCAAAGCTTGCCGGAAATTGGTGATGCTTTTGGTGGTCGAGATCACACCACAGTGTTGCATGCCTGTCGTAAGATTGCTCAGCTACGGGAAGAGAGCCACGACATTAAAGAAGATTATGCTAATTTGATTAGAACCTTATCTTCTTAAAACAAGGAATTTGGACACGATGAAATTCTCAATTGATAGGGATGCCCTATTAAAGCCGTTGCAATTGGTGTGTGGTGCGGTAGAAAGACGCCATAACTTGCCCATTTTGTCTAACCTCCTTGTAGAAGTAAGTGGTCACTCACTTAAGCTGACTGGTACAGATTTAGAGGTCGAACTCGTGGGCCAAGCTGTGGTTCACGGTGATATCGAAGAAGGTCGTACTACGGTTCCGGCGAAGAAACTGCTCGATATTGTTAAGTCTTTGCCAGAACAAAGCGAACTGAAAGTCGAACAACAAGATAATAAATGGTTGCTGCGTTCAGGCCGTAGCCGTTTTTCCTTAGCGACGTTGCCCGCAGAAGAATACCCCAATGTTGAAGCCTTCCAAGCTGAGATTGAATTTAGCTTGAAGCAGGGCGTGTTGAAGTCAATTATCGATTCGACGCAGTTTTCGATGGCTAACCAAGATGTACGCTATTACCTCAACGGTTTATTGTTTGAAACTGAAGGTAATGTGTTGCGTGCGATAGCGACCGACGGCCATCGTTTAGCCTTAAGTCATCGTACGATTGAAGCACAATTACCGGAAAAACAAGTCATTGTGCCTCGTAAAGGCGTAATTGAAATGGCGCGCTTATTGGAGTCTGACGATCTCGATATCACCATTGCTATTGGTGATAATGCTATTCGTGCTACCACGGCTAACACAGTATTTACCAGTAAATTAGTCGATGGCCGCTTCCCTGATTATCGCCGTGTATTGCCAAAGGGCGGTGATAAAATTGTGATTGCGAGTCGTAATCACTTGAAGCAAGCGCTGACGCGGGCTTCTATTTTATCCAATGAAAAATTCCGTGGTGTGCGTATTCAACTCGAAAATGGTCTGCTCAAGATCACCGCTAATAATCCTGAACAGGAAGAAGCGGAAGAAATCATTGATGTGGAATACAACAATCAGGCCTTAGAAATTGGTTTTAACGTCAGTTATTTACTGGACGTGCTCAACAACCTTAAGTCCGATGATGTGCGTATCACGCTCATTGATGGTAACTCCAGCGCCCTAATCGAAAACCATTTGGAAGAAGATTCCATGTATGTGGTTATGCCGATGCGCTTATAAACCATCGATTTTTACGTTACCCGTGTCTGTACCTCTGTCTTCGATGTCTATGCCGCTTAACGGCGGCATAGTGTTTAATACGCAGCATTGGCCATTCCTTCACTCATTTACCGATAGTCTTAGCCTGTGGCAGCGATTGAGTTGCTCGTTAAGTGCTATGAATCCTTGCCTACGCCGTTTACGCGGCTTAATGAGTAATGCATGAGCCTGACCCGTCTCAATATCGAAGCATTTCGCAACATTCAGTCCGCACAGTTAATCCCCGCACCTGGGATTAACGTGATTTATGGTCAAAATGGCAGCGGAAAAACCAGTATTTTAGAAGCCATTTATTTCCTCGGTATGGGGCGCTCGTTTCGCAGCCATTTATCCCAACGAGTGATTAATCATGATGACGATAAATTAACGCTATTTGCGACTTTAAATTTAGCGCGCGGTGACAGTAAAATTGGTTTACGCCGATTTCGCAATGGTGAGACGGAAGTGAAAATCGACGGCGAAAAAGTCAAACGTCTGTCGACCTTAGCCGAAGCTTTACCTATTCAAGTGATCACACCTGAAAGCTTTTCTTTACTGTTTGAAGGCCCAAAATCCCGTCGACAATTTATCGATTGGGGCGCATTTCATGCTGACCCACAGTTTTATGGCGCTTGGACGAATGTTCGTCGCGTTCTTAAGCAAAGAAATCAATTGCTTAGGAACGGTTCAGCTTACAGTCATATTCAATTTTGGGACCAAGAGTTTGTGCGCTATGCCGAGCAGGTCACCGAAATACGAAACCATTATGTAGACTCGTTAAATGAGCTACTTAAGGGTATAATCGGGGAGTTTTTACCGAGTGTAGATGTGAAGGTTTCATTTACGCGCGGCTGGGATAGTAAAACGGATTTTGCAGAACTACTCGAAAACCAATATTCCAGAGATTTGGCCACAGGTCATACCGTCAGCGGTCCCCATAAAGCTGACCTTAGACTTCGTGTAGGCACTTTGCCGGCGCAGGATGCCCTGTCCCGTGGTCAATTGAAATTATTAGTCTGTGCACTGCGTATTGCACAGGGAAAGTTGCTCAAACAACAAATAGATAAAAACAGTATTTATCTTGTGGACGATCTTCCGTCCGAGTTGGATGCACAGCATAGGCAGCTATTGCTTAAGCAGTTAACGGATACCGGAGCACAAGTTTTTGTGACCGCCATTGATCCTGCTGCAATAGTCGATTCGTTACACACGCCTCCCAGTAGGATGTTTCATGTGGAACAGGGACGTGTAACGGTAATTGAATAATCATTGAGAGAATAATATGTCAGAGAATAGTTACGATTCTTCGAGTATTAAGGTCCTTAAGGGCCTTGATGCAGTACGTAAGAGACCTGGGATGTATATTGGTGACACCGACGACGGTACGGGTCTACATCATATGGTGTTCGAAGTAGTCGATAACTCTATCGATGAAGCCTTAGCCGGCCACTGTAGCGATATTACGATTACTATCCATGTAGATGGTTCGGTTTCTGTTAAGGATGACGGCCGTGGTATTCCGGTCTCTATCCATGAGGAAGAAGGCGTATCGGCGGCAGAAGTTATTATGACGGTATTGCATGCCGGCGGTAAGTTCGACGATAACTCCTATAAAGTGTCTGGCGGTCTCCACGGCGTGGGTGTATCGGTTGTAAACGCTTTATCTAAAAAGCTGCAAATGACCATTCGTCGTGCTGGCAAAGTATACGAGCAGTTTTATACTCACGGTGTGCCTGATGCGCCGATCAAAGAGATTGGTGATGCAACCAAAACCGGTACTGAAATCCGTTTTTGGCCAAGTGAAGATACCTTCAGCGATGTTGAGTTTCACTTTGAAATTCTGGCAAAGCGTGTGCGTGAACTGTCTTTCCTTAACTCAGGCGTGGGTATTCGTCTGGTTGATGAACGCGACAATAAAAATGAATTTTTCAAATACGAAGGCGGGATTAGCGCATTCGTCGATTACCTGAACCGTAATAAAACGCCAGTCAACAAAGATGTATTCCACTTTATGCAAGAACGTGAAGATGGCATTACCGTTGAAGTGGCTATGCAGTGGAATGACGGTTATCAGGAAAATATTTTCTGTTTTACCAACAACATCCCACAGCGTGATGGTGGTACTCACTTAGTCGGTTTCCGTAGTGCGTTGACACGTAACCTCAACAGCTACATGGAAAACGAAGGCTATAACAAGAAAGGCAAAACCAGCGCGACTGGCGACGATGCCCGCGAAGGCTTGACTGCCGTTATCTCTGTTAAAGTGCCAGATCCAAAGTTCAGCTCGCAAACCAAAGACAAACTGGTTTCTAGTGAAGTGAAAACCGCGGTTGAACAAACCATGGGTGAGAAGCTGAACGATTATCTGCTGGAAAACCCAGCTGACGCGAAGTTGATCGTCGGTAAGATTGTCGATGCTGCCCGTGCCCGTGAAGCGGCGCGTAAAGCTCGTGAAATGACCCGTCGTAAAGGCGCACTCGATTTAGGTGGTTTGCCAGGTAAGCTGGCCGATTGCCAAGAAAAAGATCCTGGTCTTTCAGAAATTTACATAGTGGAAGGTGACTCTGCTGGCGGTAGTGCTAAGCAGGGACGTAACCGTAAGAACCAAGCGATTTTGCCACTGAAAGGTAAAATTCTAAACGTTGAGAAGGCCCGCTTCGATAAGATGTTGTCTTCTCAAGAAGTGGCCACACTGATCACGGCACTTGGCTGTGGTATTGGTCGCGACGAATATAACCCAGATAAAACCCGTTATCACAACATCATCATCATGACGGATGCTGACGTCGACGGCTCGCACATTCGTACTTTGCTGTTGACCTTCTTCTTCCGTCAAATGCCTGAATTGATTGAACGTGGTTATGTGTATATTGCTCAACCGCCTTTATTTAAAGTGAAAAAGGGCAAGCAAGAACAGTATTTGAAAGATGAGCCAGCATTGACTCAATACCTCACGACTCAAGCATTGGATGGCACTGTTGTGTATCCAACGCAAGGTGCGATTGGTATGTCAGGTGAGCCGTTAGAGCGTTTAGTGACTCAGTATCGTGAAGTGGAAGCCATTGTTGCCCGTTTAGAGCAGCGCTATCCAACGCACATTACTAACCGTATGCTTTACCACCCAATGATCACCAACGATATGTTGGCCGATGAAGGCAAGATGAAAGAGTGGATCGATGCCTTTATCCATGAGCTGGTGGAAATGGAAAACAGCGGTGTACTGTATTCTGCTGAGCCGATTCTCGATCCTGAGCGTAAAGTGTATCTGCCTAAGATCACCATTCGTAAGCACGGTATCGATACTAACTATCTGTTTACTTATGACTTCTTCCAATCAAGCGATTATCAACGTATCGGTAAGTTAGGTGCGGCGTTAGATGGCATGATTGAAGAAGGCGGCTATGTACAACGCGGCGATCGTGTTAAAGAAGTCGGCAGCTTCCTCGAAGCGCTAGATTGGACGATTTCTGAAGCCAAACGCGGCTTATACATTCAACGTTATAAAGGATTGGGTGAGATGAACCCTGAGCAATTGTGGGAAACTACAATGGATCCTGAATCACGCCGTATGTTGCAAGTCACGATTGATGATGCTGTGGGTGCCGATCAGTTGTTCACTTGTTTGATGGGTGATCAAGTTGAACCTCGTCGTGAGTTCATCGAAGCGAACGCATTGAACGTGGCTAACTTAGACGTGTAATGCGTGTTAAGTGACACGCGTTAGTACTTGAATGATTAAGGGAAAGCCAAGGCTTTCCCTTTTTTATCTCTATGATTTATCTCTTTATCGATCAATACCCGCTTCATCCGCTGCAACAATTTCAGTCTCTGCTTTAGCCGCATTAATCCACGCCTGCATTTCCGGACAGCTGATCACATGCTGCATATAGGCACGGCTTGCCTGCGAGACTTCAATATCGTAGGTAAGAAAACGCATAACCACAGGGGCAAACATCATGTCGGCAATCGACCATTGGCCAAATAACCAAGTACCTTCCGCATGTGATGGGGCAAACTCGGCCATTTGTGCTGACCAAATCGCATCGATGCGCTCAATGTCTTTGCGGACCGCATCAGTGAGCTCAACATAGCGCCTCGCGCGTATGTTCATTGGTAGAGCGTTACGCACGGCATTAAAGCCTGAATGCATTTCACTGGCAATCGATCTGGCCTTGGCTTTTTGTTTAGGATCTTGCGGCCATGCGCTACCTGCAAGATAGGTGTCGTTGAGATATTCGCAAATCGAAAGTGAATCCCATACCGTAATGTCACCATCGACTAATGTCGGTACTTTTAAAGTCGGCGAAATGGCTTTGAGTTGCTGATAGAAGCTGTCGGTATCGAGTTGCAGTAATACTTCGTTGAACTGCACGCCAGATTTTGCGGCCATAAACCAAGCCCGCAGTGACCAGCTAGAGTAGTTTTTATTGCCAATATAAAGATCCATTGTTTGTCCTTGAGTGAAATGCCGAGTGTTTCTGCAAAGCTACTATATGGACTCATTTCACCTATGACTAATGGATATTTTACCCTTTCTACATCCGCTAATACGCGTCATTTCTCTTGAGCTTACGAGTCACTTTTATTGAATTTAAACGACCCACAGCATTGAGATAATTTAACCATATCTTAATTACTTTGCTCGATGGATTCTGTCGAGATAAAGGCTAATTGGCGAGATAAATGGATGTGGCAGCGAGTGATTTACCCCGTAAGTGCACTGATTTTTATGCTATCGGCGGTGGCAAACGCCGATGAGGCAAATAAGTTATTGAATATGTGTAAGGCCTGTCATGGCGAGTCCGGTGTGAGTCGTTTTGAGCATATTCCTAATATCGGATGGCAAAACTCAGAATACCTATTGAAGCAACTGCGAGCCTTTAAGGCGGGGGATCGCCAAGATCCCACTATGACTAAAGTCGCCCAACTCTTGACTGAGGCTGATATGCAGCTGATGGCGGATTACTTTTACCTCGGAAAGGATAAATAACATGGATCTTAATCGTCGGGTTTTTATTAAAGGTGCGGTAGCGACGTCTGTGTTATCAGCTTTACCCGTTAAGTGGGTATTTGCCGATCAGCTTCCCGCAGCCGTCACTCCTCTGGATATATCAGCATTAACTTGGACTAAGGCAGAGGACTTACCGAGTTATTTCAAAGTGTTAAACACTCATCCACTGAATGCGTTTCCGCCGGAGCATAAGCTCGCTCCTGCTGTGACGCCTGCCGATGCATCGTTTATCCGTTGGAATGGCATAGTGCCCGATTTTAAGGCGTTAGATGCTAAAACTTGGACTTTTCAAGTGGATGGTGAGTCTGTAATCACCCCAAAAACCTACACAATTGATGAACTTAAGCGTCGCTTTAAGCATTACACATTGCAGTTGCTGATTGAATGTGGCGGTAATAGTCGCTCTGGCTTTTTTCCTAGTACTAAGGGTAATCAGTGGAATAATGCCGGCGTATTTTGCTCCGAGTGGACAGGTGTCTTAGTGAGTGATGTGCTTAAGGATTGCGGTATTAAATCTGATGCTGTTTACACAGGCCATCACGGTGTTGATCGGCATTTGAGCGGCAAAGGTGAGGCTATTTCACGCGGCGTACCAATAAAGGCGGCGCTCGAAGAGCTTGGGCTTATTGCATGGTCGATGAACGGTGAGGACATTCCGTATTTACATGGATATCCCTTACGTATTGTGTTTGGTGGACGGCCAGGCTCCGTTTCGCAAAAAGCGGCGACGGGGATCAGTGTGCGTAATAAAGTCCATGATGGACATAAAATGGAAGCACCAGCGTATCAACTCCCTAAATATCCTATAGCGCCAGGTGAGTCCGTTGATGATAAAGACTATAAAATCATTGAAGAAATGATAGTGAAGTCATTGATCACTCAACCCCAATCTGGAACCGAATTAGCTGTGGGTCAAAAGATGACTATCGCAGGCCATGCTTGGGCGGGATTGCGGGAAGTAGTTAAGGTGGAAGTAAGCTACGATTATGGCACCCGTTGGTTTGCCGCTGAATTAGAAAAACCTAAAAACATAACAGCATGGCAGCAATGGAAGATTGAATTGCAATTACCGTCGCAGGGCTATTATGAAATCTGGGCCAAAGCAACCGATAGTGAAGGTGATAGTCAGCCTGTCGTACAACCGCAATGGAATCCTAAGGGATATATGTTTAACGGCTGCCACCGTATTGCCGTTAGGGTGGTGTGATGAAATCACATATCAATAAACTGATATTGCTTGGGTTAGTGGCATCCAGTATTTCGCTAGCTGCTGAGTATCCAGTGGACCCTAAATCGGGTTTGATCATGGCTCCTGGCTGGGAGTTAGTGAACTATCAATGTAATGCTTGCCATACCAGTATGATAGTCGTGCAAAACCACGGTGATAAAGCCTTTTGGAAAGAGACTTTGCAGTGGATGATAGACACTCAGGGTTTATGGGACTTGTCGGATACTTGGGAGCCCACCTTGAGTTATCTAAGCACTCATTATGGGCAGGCTGAAATGGATATGACGATCTTCAGACGTCTACCTTTAGAACCGAGCCTGCAGCCTGTGCTAGTTAAACCTTTCCCTAAGGAGCCAAAATGAAAGTGATTATCATAAGTTTGATTGCACTATGTGGCTTATCCACAGAGGTTAATGGAGAGGTTTATCAAGCAGATATAGAGCGAGGTCAGGCATTGGCTACAGCACAGTGTGAGTCATGCCATGGCAATGCGGTGATCGCTATGGCCAAGCAATTCCCAAACTTAAAGGGACAAAAATTAGCTTATCTTAATAAACAGCTCGTCGATTTTAAAACCGGTTTACGACTCGATCCTTTGATGCAATCACAAGTCAGCGCGTTAAGTTCTGAGCAATTACAAGATGTGGCGCTGTTTTATAGCCAGCAAGTTACACCGAACCTAAGTGCGAATTAGCGCGAGTATAGTGTGTTATTTGAATTAAACCGATATGGGCTTTAGTAGGGATACGGGGCGATATTTTGTAGATTTGATTATGCAGTGGTTCGTTAACCTAGGCTACGTTGTAGTCGGTAGAAGTAGTCATGCCATTCCGCTTGCGCCGTTGCCGCTTGTTCATCGTCAACCAATTCGAATTTAACTGTCTGCCCTGGGCGAGTTTGCGCGAGTTTCCACAGATCGGCTTCAATAATCACGGCGATTTGAGGATGATTGCTGGTGGTCTTAGCATCGGCAAGTAACACTAAAGGTTGCCCCGAAGCTGACACTTGAATGACTCCGGGCTTGACTGTATGGGATTGAACGGGAAATGATTTTGCTAAGGTCAATATTTCCCCGTTGAGTATTGCACTTGCACGATTGCTTTCTGCCGAAAGTTGCCACTGTGTTTGCCAAAATGTTTGCTGAGATTTCAACGAGAAGGCTTGGGTGTGCTTTGTTGCGAGTGCGCGAATATGCCCATTCCAACTTTTTTGAATTGCGCCAACTTGTCTTCTTAGTGGATGTGCGGAACCTAAGGTCAGGTTATCGCCAGCTTCTAATGCGCGACCATGAAATCCACCGATACCTGAGGTTAAATCAGTTGCAGCAGAATCCATCACTAACGGCACTTTAACGCCGCCATCAATCGCAACATAGGCACGCATGCCTTTATTTCCCCCTCTAAGACTGAGTTTTTGTCCTGCCTTAATTGAGTAACGCCAGCCGCAAACTATGGGTTTATTGTCTATGCGGGCATCGAAATCGGCACCCGTTAAGGCAATCCAAGCATCACGTTTAAACAAAAAAATCGATTGTCCGAAGGTTAATTCCAGTACGGGTGTATTGTCTGGATTTGAGAGTAGGCGGTTTGCTAAACACAGTGCAGGTCTATCTAAGGCACCAGCTTGGGTTACGCCTAAATGTCGATATCCCATGCGTCCGATATCTTGAACTGTGGTTAGTGCACCCGCTTTTATTACCTCGATCATCAAATTTTCCGTTGTTAGCTCGCGAGTAGATTGTTAATCCCTTAAAGGGAGACAAAATACGTATCCCTTTATAAATGGTAGGCATATTGTCAGTTAAATGATGCTGAAATGTAAGTTTTTTGAGGTTTCAACTTGTAACCAAGATTGTCTTTGTAAAAGCAGTAATGGTGGGATAGAAGAAGTCCGAAATGAATTGAATATGTTACACTTAAGCTAAGTATTAGCCTGTCTACAATGTCTTAATACATGGCTTGAGCTGATCAAAATGGATTTATGATGGGCAATATTTAACTGACTTTTTAACAATTATTTATAATGACAGGTTGATGCTTCTTGATTAAATCACTTTTTAATAAACTCTTTAATATTCGCGATACGGCGACCGTTGAGAGACCCAAAAGTTTTTCAACGACGGACTTAGGTAAGTCGCTTGAAACTGCGCGAAAGCCAGCTAAACCTCTCGAAGACATTAGCGTGGTATCTGTCGATTTATCTGCACTCTTTTATAGTTTGTTATTTCCGACACGGGTTAAGGACACTGGCGGTGTAGCGAATAATCTTGAACGTAGAGTCATGGCTGAGATAGAGCAGGCCTTAGCGTCGCCACAAGTCATCGCCGAAAAAGTGTTAAAGCTGCCGTCAAAGGTATTGGAGTTAGATCGTAAATTGTCCGACCCACAATTTGATATTAAGGATCTATTAGCGCTTATCGAGCGAGATCCTTTATTGAGTGTGGAGGTGCTTAAGCTGTGTAATTCTCCCGCGTTTAAACGTAGCGATAGGGATATCACCAGTTTACAGCAGGCTTTGGTACAGCTTGGCCGCGAACAGTTGAGAAAATTTGTCACCACTTGTTTAGTGCGTGAAATGTTGGATATCAAACCAATCTATTTTCGTCGTTTTGGGGCTGAAATTTGGCGCCATTCGATGCAGGTTGCTTTTCTTGCCAGTGAGTTAAGCGATGAAGATCAAGATACGGCTTTTTTATTGGGCCTATTACACGATGTCGGCAAGTTAGCCATTTTTAAAATGCTCCTTGATACATTTGTACAGGCAGAGCCGGGAGAACAGCCTAATTCTGGATTATTTAGACAAGTGATGACGACGAAATCGTTAACCTTGAGTTCATTGCTTGCTAAGCATTGGCAGTTACCCAATACCTTTGAAACAGAATTAGACAAGCTCGCCAGTGTGAACTCGCGCCCGCAAGCGGGGCTCGCCGCTGTGGTATGGCGGGCGAATGTGATTAGCGAGATTTCTATGCTGCATCAAGCAGGGCAATTATCCCCTGAGATACTGGCGAATTTACTGCAGCAAGTTAACTTAGATCAAACTCAATTTGATAGCTTACATCAAAAACTGCTGCAGTTCTGATTGGGCAATTTAATACGTTTGGTATAAGAAATCAGGACAATAAAAAACGCGCTATTGAGCGCGTTTTTTTATAAAGCGATAATTTAAAAAACCTTAGTATCGTTATTGCAGTAGTGATATATCCGCTACGTGCAGGAACTGCTCGCGTAGATTATTCAACAATGCTAAACGATTGTTTTTCAAAGCTTCATCATCCGCCATAACCATTACATCTTCGAAGAACTGATCCACGCTTTCACGTAGGGCAGCTAACAAAGTTAAGGCCTGTTGGTAATCTGCATTGGCAAACAAAGGTGCCAACTGTGGTTGCAGCTCGTTCAACTTGGCCGCTAATGCTTGCTCTGCGGCTTCGGTCAACAAACTTGCATTGATCGTTGTCGGTAAAGCGCCTTCAACCTTAGCCAGAATGTTAGATACACGTTTGTTCGCTGCTGCAAGTGCGCCAGAAGCTTCTAGGCTTCTAAAGTGTGATACCGCATTGATACGACTATCAAAATCAGCTGGGCGTGTTGGGCGACGTGCTAGCACAGCTAAGATCACATCAACACCAATACCTTTATCTTGATACCAAGCGCGGAAACGAGCCATTAAGAATTCAAGTACTTCCTCTGCAGCGTTTGCGTTGCTTAAGTTAGTACCATGGAGTTCCTGAGCTTTAGCTATCAGCGTTACTAAATCCAGTGGCAGTTTGTTCTCAACGATAATACGCAGCACGCCAATGGCTGCGCGGCGTAGGGCAAAGGGATCGGCTGCGCCTTTAGGTGCTTGGCCAATACCAAAGATGCCGACTAAGGTGTCGAGCTTGTCTGCTAATGCAACAGCGCAAGATACACCGGCACTAGGCACTGTATCGCCAGAGAACTTAGGCTTGTATTGCTCTTCCATTGCAACTGCAACGGCTTCGGTTTCACCATCGAGGCGGGCGTAGTGCATGCCCATAGTGCCTTGAGTGTCGGTAAACTCCATCACCATATTGGTCATCAAATCGGTTTTAGATAACAAACCTGCACGGGCTGCATCAACCGCATTCGCGCCAGTTTGTCCGGCAATAAAGGCGGCTAGGGCAGAAATACGATTCACTTTGTCTTTTAAGGTGCCGAGCTGTTGTTGGAACAGGACGGTTTCTAGGCTAGGTAAACGTGATTCCAACGTGTGTTTTTTATCGGTATTAAAAAAGAACTCGGCGTCGGCAAGACGTGGACGAACGACTTTCTCGTTACCTGAGATAATTTGCGCGGGATCTTTAGATTCGATATTGGCCACAAAGATAAAGTTTGGCAGTAACTTGCCTGCATCATCAAAGACTGGGAAGTATTTTTGGTCGCCTTTCATGGTATAGACCAAAGCTTCAGACGGTACACTTAAGAATTTTTCTTCGAAGCTAGCGGTCAATACCACAGGCCATTCAACCAAAGAGGTGACCTCTTCAAGCAGGCTATCTTCGATATCGGCTGTGCCACCAATCTTAGCTGCGGCTTTTTCGGCATCGGCTTTGATTAACGCTTTACGACTTTCGTAATCGGCGATGACTTTGCCTTTTTCTTTTAGGTCGGCAAGGTAGTGATCAGCATGGGCTAATTCAAACTGCTTGAGTCCCATAAAACGGTGACCGCGAACAGTGCGTGCCGATTTGATACCCAGCAATTCACCTTCAATCAACTCACTGCCTAACAACATAGTCGCGGTGTGCACAGGGCGAATAAATTGGGTTTTATTATTGCCCCAGCGCATTGGCTTAGGAATGGGCAATTTATCGAGTGCACGTTGAGCCATAGCAGCGATCAAACTTTTGGTTTCGACGCCTTCAACTTTGGCGTTATGGACTAACCATTCGCCTTTATCTGTAACTAAACGTTCGGCTTGTTCAACAGTAATACCATTACCACGTGCCCAACCTTCAGCGGCTTTCGTCGGTTTGCCTTCAGCATCGAATGCTGAACTTACGGCTGGACCGCGTTTTTCAACGACTTTGTCAGCTTGCGCAAGGGCCAGTTCAGTGACGTTAATAGCCAGACGACGTGGCGCTGCGTACCAAACGGCTGAGCTGAACGCTAAATCGGCTTTGGTGAGTTCTTCAGTAAAGTTAGCTAAAAAGGATTCAGCCAGTTTACGCAGTGACTTAGGTGGTAACTCTTCCGTACCTAACTCTATGAGTAAGTTTTCAAAATTCATGTTTTTACCTCTACTTACACATTGGGAAGCCAAGCGCTTCGCGTGCCTGATAATAAGATTCAGCGACCGCTTTCGCCATAGTACGAACGCGTAAGATGTAGCGCTGGCGCTCGGTAACTGAAATGGCATGGCGGGCATCGAGCAGGTTGAAGGCGTGTGAGGCTTTCATCACTTGCTCGTAGGCGGGCAGAGGTAAAGGTTTTTCTAGCGACAATAAATGCTGACACATTTTTTCGCACTGATCGAACAGGGTGAACATAAAGTCCACATCGGCGTGCTCGAAGTTATAGGTCGATTGCTCGACTTCGTTTTGATGGAACACATCGCCATAGGTGATTAGGCCTAGTGGACCATCGGTCCATACGAGATCATAAACGCTATCAACGCCTTGGATATACATGGCCAGACGCTCTAGGCCATAGGTGATTTCACCTGTGACAGGGCTGCATTCGATGCCGCCGACCTGTTGGAAGTAAGTAAACTGAGTCACTTCCATACCATTAAGCCAGACTTCCCAGCCTAAGCCCCAAGCACCTAGTGTTGGTGATTCCCAGTTATCTTCCACAAAGCGGATATCGTGGATTTGAGTATCAATACCCAGTGCTTGCAGTGAGCCTAAATACAGCTCCTGAATATTGTCAGGTGAAGGTTTTAACACGACTTGGAACTGGTAGTAGTGCTGCAGGCGGTTAGGATTTTCACCGTAACGACCATCCGTAGGGCGGCGCGATGGCTGCACATAGGCACTGCTCATAGGTTCAGGCCCTAAAGAACGTAGGAAAGTTTGTGGGTGGAATGTACCCGCGCCGACTTCCATATCTAAAGGTTGAACAATTGCACAGCCTTGCTGTGCCCAATATTCCTGCAGGGTGAGAATGAAACCCTGAAATGTTTTTACGTCGTGTTTTGTCGTCATGTCTACTTGTCTACTGCCGTCAGCCTGAATAGAAAATGGGTTCGATTATACCTTGTAGATATCTGCTTATGTAGGTTATTTTTTACCTTCTTAATTAAAACAATAAGGTTATATACCATGGAAGAGATCCGCTGTGGCTGGGTAAGTGATGATCCCTTGTATCGTGAGTATCACGACAAAGTGTGGGGGCGACCTGTTTATGATCCAAAGGAGCTGTTTGCTAAGTTGTGTTTAGATGGTCAACAGGCCGGATTATCTTGGATAACTATCCTGAAGAAGCAACAAAACTATGAACAGGCCTTTGCTAATTTTGAACCTGAGATTATTGCGACTTTCGATGAGGCGAAGGTAGAGGAGCTCATGTTGAATCCCGCTATAGTGCGCAATCGCTTGAAGGTGAACTCTATCATCAAGAATGCTAAAGGTTATTTAGCCTATACTGCCGATGGGAAGGATTTCTCTGCATTTTTATGGAGCTTTGTGGGCGGAAAACCCATAGTTAATCAGATTACGGCAATGTCGCAGGTTCCTGCACAAACACCAGAATCTGAAGCCATGTCAAAAGCGTTGAAGAAACTCGGATTCAATTTTGTCGGCCCAACCATTTGTTATGCCTTTATGCAGGCGGTGGGTATGGTGAACGATCACCTTGTCGAGTGTATTGCTTATCAGGCCTGTGTCGATTCTTGTGCCGGACTGCATAACCACGAGTAACATTAATCGCAGAGCTTGCCTATGTTGAAGTAGGGGTTGGGACTTGTCGTGGTATTAGAAGCCTAGCGATAAAAAAGCATGTTCCACGTGGAACATGCTTTTTGTTATTCGCAGGAGTTAGTCATCCCTCTTATAAAGTCTAAATGGCCTTATAGAAAAGCGACAATTTCATTTTGCCTTGAGGTCGAACTTAGATTTTCTCAAAGAAAAACGGCTTACGCTGTTCTTTATCCCCATTAAGTTCATTCATAGTCTCTGCATCAAATAACTTACCATTGACCATAGTATGAGTGACTCTGTCGGTGACTCGAATGTCGGCTAATGGATCACCATCAATAACGATCAAGTCTGCGAGCTTACCTTCTTTGATAGAACCTAGTTGCTGCTCCATGCCAAAGGTCGTCGCTGGATTAATGGTGGCCGTTTTCAACACTTCCATATTGCTCATGCCGCCTTGGGCAAACATCCACATTTCCCAATGTGCCGCTAAACCTTCACGCTGACCGTGGGCGCCAATATTTGGGTGAACCCCTAACTTATTGAGCTCGTTAGCAACCTTAGCAACATTGAAATGATTGTAGTGGCTCTCTGGAGCATGGGGGCGTCGCATTGATCTTGCTTGCAAAATATCGGCTGGCACATACATGGATAGGCGTGGATGGGCCCACACATCGGTTTTATCATACCAGTAGTTTTCACCAGAAATACCACCATAGGCGACCACTAAGGTTGGCGTGTAACCAACTTGAGTCTGGCTCCAAAACTGTTTGATATCGTTATAGATTGAACCAACGGGGAGTGAGTGCTCAATCGTAGTATGTCCATCGGCGACCATGCTTAAATTATGTTGCAGCAAGCTACCACCTTCAGGCACGACCATCATTTCGAGTTCACGTGCTGCAGCTATGACTTGCTGCCTCTGATTGCGGCGCGGTTGGTTATAGCTTTTTACGCTAAACGCCCCGACTTTTTTCAGGCGTTCAAGATGAAACTTGGCATCATCTAGTGAGTCTATGTGCGATGTGTAGCCAGGCGCATTTGCGCCATAGAGTATGGTGCCGGTGGAGAATATTCGTGGGCCAACAATATTGCCTGCTTTTTGTTGCTCAGATGCGGCAAAGATTTCTGTGGTGTCATTCGAGGGATCGTGAATCGTGGTGACACCCAAGGATAAACCGGAATACAGCGCCCAGTTCTGTTGTGGCACAATTTCATCATCTGCTTGCGGTCCATGGGCGTGGGCATCGAATAGTCCTGGCATAATGGATTTGCCTTTGATGTCGATGATCTGCGCATCCTTAGGAATCGCAACATTGGCATCACCTACGGCGACAATATGATTGTCTTTGACTATGACCACACCATTATCAATCACCTGGTCATTTTCCATCGTAATCACTTTACCGCCGACGAAGGCGATTGTTCCACGTGGAACATCGGCCTTTTCGGTAAAGCCTAAATCGACAATGCTTGGTTGTGCCTTTTCATCTTTATCGCGATATTGAGTGTCAACCTTGGCTTGGTACAGCTCGGGGCCAAGCGTCCAATAGAGTTGGTCGCTTTTACTGTTCCAACTGATATTTTCGCCCGCACGTGCACTCAATTGGCTTACAGGTAGATTGCTGGCATTGGGGCCAATCTCAACTGTCTCGCCGTGTTTAGCAAAAGGTGTTACCCAAACTTTAAAGCGTTCAGCAAAGGCGAGTTGCTCACCATCGGGTGAAACCCTAAATTCAGTTGCATGTTTGCTGCTGTAATGAACCCGTTTATCGAAGCCGTCTAAGTTGATGGATGATAACTGCGGCGTTTCATCTTCGCTGCTATTCATAAAAAAGACGCGATCGGCATTGGCACCGAATTGAGCTTGATAACCATCGGCACTGATCCTGCTATTTTGTTTACCTTTGATATCGACTTTATATAGCCCGGGTTCCTGCGACCAAGTTCTTGGAGTGAGGTTACCGCCTTGAGTTTTATGATACACAACAAGTTCACCATTGGGTGAAAAGGTGGGTTCGAGATACTTTCCTGGCTCAGATGTTAGCTGCTTAGGTTTGCCACCTTTGGCGCTAATCACTTGTACTGTGCCTTGGTCTTGGTCATTCCAAGTGGTGAAAACAATATTTTTACCATCGCGCGACCACTGTGGATAAAGCTCCGCGATATTTTTATCGAACTCAGTTAAGCGTGACATTCTGCCGTCGGGTAAGGATTTTAACCAAATCTTACCCAGTGCTTCGAAGGCGACTTTGCTACCATCCGGTGAGACTTGCGCCATACGTAGCATTTTTACATCGAAAACGTCTTTATCGATATCTTGCTTAAAGCGCACTGAGGGCTGTACGGCTAACTCAGTTTTTACACTAAAGGGGATATCTGTGAGTGTTTTATTGGCAACATGCAGGCGGTTAATTTTTCCTTTAGCCCAGAAGAAAATATCCTTGTTATCCTGAGTCCACGCCATTGTCGGGTAGACGCCATGAATCGCCCAAGTCTCTTGCATATCACGGTCTAGTTCGCCAAACAGTTTAGTCGTCTCTCCCGACTTAAGGTCGAGTAGGTAGAGTGATGACTGAAAATCATCGCGCTTAATATAGGCGAGCTTAGTGCCGTCTGGGCTCGGCGTTGGCCGAATTGCACCACCCGTGCCTTCAATTAATACTTCAATCTCACCAGTTTGAGTATCGTAGCGTTTTATTTTGTAGATACCGTTGACCGAATCCTTTGAGTAATGGAATGTTTTACCCGGCGTGTCATCTTGGCTAAAGTAGATATAGCGACCATCAGGTGAATACGCGGGTTCACCTAAATCTTTCTCATCATTAGGACGCTCGGTCAATTTAACGCCTTCACCACCCGCAACGTGGTATAGCCACACTTCGCCCGCACCCAAACTACGACTGGCGGTAAAGTGCTTACGGGCAACCAGATACTGGGAGTCTGGGCTCCAAGCTGGACTGTTTAGCAGCCTGAAGGTTTCTTGGGTAACTGTTCTTGGGTTTTTACCATCAGCATCCATAATCCAAATGTTATCACCACCATCACCATCGGACGTAAAAGCAATGTGCTTGCCATCAGGGCTATAGACGGGCTGCATCTGCCAAGCTATGCCTTGGACTAATGGCTTAGCTTCACCGCCTGTTACTGGAATTTGGTAGATGTCACCGAGTAAGTCGAAGACGATATGCTTACCATCTGGGCTGACACTTAAGTTCATCCAAGTGCCTTCATTAACATCAACTTTGACTTGCACTAAGGGAGCATTCGCTGGAGCGTTAACATTCCAAGTCGATTCTTTCGTTTCTGTGGCGTTAACTGCGAGGGTATTCATCCCAAGAGTGAGGGCAATATAAAGCGGGGTAAGTTTAGAGTTCAACATGTCACTTCCTGTTATCGTTCTTATGGGCTACATGAGCGGTATTAATACAAGATAAAGTTTTGTTAATACTTGGTGTAGTTATCGCATAAATAGATAGGAAGGAAAACGTAAATACTGTTTCAATTGATGTTCGAGCTAGAAAGCTGATATTTATATTAGGATTGGGACAACAGAAATAGAACCAAGTTATTTGGTTCTATTTATAGAGGAATATGGATAACTAGCTGAGATAGGTGATTGGATTAGCGAGGAAAGAAAATTGCTATTTCATCACCTAGGTGGATCATGGCATCATTTAATACCCTGCATGTTACACCTCCTCGCCAATCTGGGGTGAGTGCGGCTTCTAAACCGACATGTGCAATTTCCATTTTTTTACAGGGATCGGTCTCACCTGTAATTTCAAGTAGTAACTCACCAATTTGTAAATGTTTACCAACATCTGCACTGCTAAATACCAGACCATCAACGAGCAGATTTGCTCTGCGAGTCGTCCAAGGCAATTCTGCCTCGATAGCACGACAGGCTTGTTGCCATTGTTGTTTGGAAAGCACAGTGACTTGGCGTTTGCCAGGACGACCAAATACATCTTTCTCTACACCATTTAACTGGGTGACATTGGCACAGAGAACCTCATTCATTGGGCCGCGCTTTACAGTTTTATAGGCAATTGCCAGCAGTTTTGGCATAGTTCCTCACATCCTTTTTTAATGATTAAGTCGCTAAAACGATACGACTTAAAGTCCTTTTTTGATCAAATATTGGTATGGCGTCTGAGCCGTTTCGCTGGCGATAAGGGTGTGATCCATAAACTCACAGAAGCTTGGAATATCGCGTGTCGTTGCAGGGTCATCGGCAATGATCAGCAGTGTCTCGCCTGCAGCCATTTGTCTTACCGTTTTACGCACCATCATTACAGGTTCTGGGCAACGTAAGCCTAGTGCATCGAGCCTATGCTGTGCGGTTGAGAAAGCGTCGTTCATATTACCTCTACTGAACGGTTAAGCAGAATTAGCTAATGTTACTCCAGCCCCCATGATAAACCAAGTTGGTGGTCTCAATTTGTGATGTGGTTTGATTGGTGTGCTTTTTGTCGTTACCAAAGCTAGAGATAAAATGTTCCACGTGGAACAAACTTATGGCTGATAGTAATTAACATTACTCAACGGCTTTATCAGCAGCGCTTTGAGATTGAGAGATTGGATGGATAACAGCTGTACTATTCTCTGGTGCTAAATCATTTGCAGCTGCCATAGTTTGTTGCTGCAATTTGGACGCCCGTTTGTAGCTATACATTTTTTGATCGGCTTTATGAATTAAGCTATTGGCTTCTTCATATTCATAGGGGCCAGTATCTGTAATGCCAAAGCTTAAGGAAATATTGTTTAGACTGAGTTTTATTTTTTGATTAAACCGAGTGATGAAATTCTCGCGAGCTTGTTCCTCACGACAGTTAGGCATGATGATACAGAACTCATCTCCACCATATCGAAAACAATGATCTTCAGCACGAGTGGTTTCTTTAATCGCTTTTGCGACAGCACAAAGTACTTCATCACCTGATCTATGGCCTTGAGTGTCATTAAATAATTTAAAATCATCTACATCTAAGTAGATGACACATACAGGCTCGGCGCGTCTTTGGGCAGCTCTGAGTATGCGAGTTGCGGTTTCTTGTAAGTGCCTTACGTTGAGCAAACCTGTTAAGGGATCGGTTTGCGAGAGTTCTTCTAACTGCTGGGTGCGCTCTTTGACTTTGCTTTCCATGCTTTGGGCATATTTCTCGGCCTTATCTTTAGCGTTCTCAATCTCGGAGACTAAACTGCGAATATAAGTATCGAATACTAGTGTGACATCAAACAGCACGAGTTTATCAATTGCGGCTCGAATACGTTCGGCTTGACGTACATCTTGTACTGAGCCGTTGATCACTGCATAGATCAACTCCTTGAGTGTGTGTACCGCAGACAGGTAAAGTTTGGGCTCAACACCAATGCGTTTATGGACTAAACCAATCCGTAGGCGATTGTTTACGTACTCAAGATCATAAACACCATTAAATAAATCAAGCACATATCTTCTCTGTGCGGTACGCAGGCGGGCAAGGGTGTCTGAGTCTCCAATCAAGAGCGCAATTTCTGACACACTGGTTTGTAAGCCGTAAAAGTCATCGACGATTTTATCGATGTTTTCTTCGATGATAGGCTTAAAGGATTGCAGGGCCTTTACATCTCCCCCAGTAAAAGAGAAGAGCGCTTTACGAGACTCGATCTCCAGCTCAGTGATCCGCATTTGTTCGAAAAGGGTCTGTTCCGTTTGTAGCATCAGGCATTCCTCTGGTAAAACAACGAATTGCATCCTTGCACTACACTGCCTAGATTTGGCTGATGATTGCTTGCCTGTTGTCGTCCACAATAGCCAGTAATGCCCTTGTAGTTAAGTCGATAACGGACTGATTTTCAAATGAACAGCAGAAGAAATGAGAAATATTAATATTTACGATGGCAGAATATTTGGCATAAAAAAAACCGGAACAAGTTCCGGCTTTGATAATTATTCGATTAACGAATTAAACACGTTCGAACACGGTGGCGATACCTTGGCCTAAACCAATACACATGGTCGCTAAACCTAAGGTCGCGTCTTTGTCTTCCATCAAGTTGATCAGCGTCGTAGAGATACGCGCACCTGAACAACCCAGTGGGTGACCTAATGCAATCGCACCGCCGTTGAGGTTGATTTTGTCGTCAACCACATCCGCTAAGCCTAAATCTTTTACACAAGGTAAAGACTGAGCTGCAAACGCTTCGTTCAGTTCAATCACATCTAAATCGGCAACTGTGATACCGGCACGAGCCAGCGCTTTTTGCGTGGCTGGAACAGGGCCGTAACCCATGATAGCCGCATCACAACCCGCAACCGCCATAGAGCGAATACGTGCACGAATTGGTAAGCCAAGTGCGCGCGCTTTAGATTCTTCCATGATCAGCATGGCTGAAGCGCCATCAGACAGTGCAGAAGAAGTACCCGCAGTGACAGTACCGTTTACTGGATCAAATACGGGACGCAGTGCAGCCAAAGATTCCATTGTGGTTTCTGGGCGGATCACTTCGTCTTGCAGTACTTTAATTAAGGCACCGTTAGCATCGTGACCTTCAATGCCATAGATTTCCTTGGCAAAACGGCCTTCAATCGTCGCAGCATAAGCTCGTTGATGAGAACGTACTGCAAAAGCATCTTGCTGCTCACGGGTAATACCGTGCAATTTACCCAGCATTTCAGCCGTTAAACCCATCATGCCAGAGGCTTTTGCCACGTTATTAGCAAGACCTGGGTGGAAGTCGACACCATGGCTCATAGGCACATGGCCCATGTGTTCTACGCCACCAATAATAAAGGTGTCGCCCATGCCTGTCATAATCGCACGCGCCGCTTGATGGATAGCATCCATTGATGAACCACATAGTCGGTTAACCGTCACAGCGCCAGCGGTCTTTGGAATGCCGGCTAATAGTGAAGCATTACGGGCAATGTTGAAGCCTTGCTCTAGGGTTTGTTGCACACAACCCCAAATCACGTCTTCAATTAGGTTTGGGTCGAGTTGCGGATTACGCAGTAACAGACCTTTCATCAATTCGGCAGACAGAGTTTCTGCACGTACATTACGAAATACGCCAGCCTTTGAGCGGCCCATCGGAGTACGGATGCAGTCTACGATAACAGCTTGTTTCATGATTAAATTCCTTTCCCGCTAATTAGGCTTGGTAGTAGCTACCGTTATTGGCTGCTAATGTACGCATCGCATCTGTGACTTGATACAGACCGCCCAAGTGAGCATATTTGTCTGCTAAGGCCACAAAGTTTGCGACACCCATGGTATCCAAATAACGGAACACGCCGCCTCTGAATGGCGGGAAACCTAAGCCATAAACTAGGCCCATATCCGCTTCGGCTGGTGATGCGACAATACCTTCTTCTAAACAGCGCACGGTTTCGATGATCATAGGGATCATAGTACGAGCAATAATGTCATCGGCTTCAAAGACTTTTAATTCGCCAAAGGCAGCTTTCAATAGGCCGTAGCTCGTTGGATCGACATCTTTCTTCGGTTTACCACGGCTATCGACTGAATAGACATAGAAACCTTTGCCATTTTTCTGGCCAAGACGTTTGTTCTCAAACATCACATCAATCGCATCAGTGCCTGATTTACCCATGCGATCAGGGAAACCTTCAGCCATAACGGCTTGGGCGTGATGACCTGTGTCTAAACCCACTACGTCGAGCAGGTAAGCAGGGCCCATTGGCCAACCGAATTGTTTTTCCATTACTTTGTCGATTGCAGCAAAGTCGCCACCTTCGGCAAGTAAGCCGTTAAAGCCTGCAAAGTAAGGGAAGAGTACGCGGTTAACGAAGAAGCCTGGGCAATCGTTTACCACGATTGGGGTTTTGCCCATTTTGCTGGCGTAAGCCACAACAGAGGCGATGGTTTCTTCAGAACTGTGCTCACCACGGATAACTTCTACCAACGGCATTTTGTGCACTGGGTTGAAGAAATGCATACCGCAGAAACGCTCAGGTTTCTTCATGCTCTTAGCGAGCAAGTTGATTGAAATCGTTGAGGTGTTTGACGCGATAATTGCATCTTCACTCACATAGCCTTCAACTTCGGCTAAAACCTGTGCTTTAATTTTTGGATGTTCAACAACGGCTTCAACGACGACATCACTGTGTTTGAGCGCAGCATAATCTAATGAAGGCGTGATGTTGTTCAGCACTTTGGCCATTTTTTCTGGCGTTGAACGACCACGAGCAACTTGGGCAGACAGCAGTTTGGCGGCTTCATTGAGGCCTAAATCTAATGCTGGCTGGGCAATGTCTTTCATGACAATCGGTGTGCCTTTGCTGGCGCTTTGGTAGGCGATACCGCCGCCCATAATGCCAGCACCTAATACGGCAGCGTTTTTCACTTCTTTGGCTAATTTACCCGCTTTTTTCGCTTTGCCTTTAACGAATTGATCATTAAGGAAGATACCGATAAGCGCTTTAGCAACGTCAGTTTTAGCCAGTTTGATAAAGGCTTGATGCTCGATTTGCAGTGCTTCGGTGCGGCCTTTAGTTGATGCTTGCTCAATTACGCTTACTGCGGCCATTGGTGCAGGGTAGTGTTTACCCGCAACCGCAAACACCATGCCTTTGGCTGTGGTGAATGACATCATAGCTTCAAGTTTTGGCAGTGTTAGTGCAGACAGCTTGCGGTTACGACGCGCTTGCCAATCCAACTTTTCAGCAACAGCATCTTTGAGCATTTGAATCGCAGCCGCTTCTAATGCTTCTGGCGCAACCACAGCATCCACAGCACCGACTTTCAGTGCATCTTCAGCGCGTTGGTCGTTACCTGTGGTGATCCATTCAAGTGCGTTATCTGCACCAATCACACGTGGCAGACGAACTGTGCCGCCAAAGCCTGGGATGATGCCGAGTTTAGTTTCAGGTAAACCGATTTTGGCTGTGGTATCTGCGATACGAAAATCCGTTGCCAGAATGGTTTCACAGCCGCCACCTAAGGCAAAGCCTTTGATTGCAGATGCTGTTGGGAAAGGTAAGTCTTCGAGTTTGTTGAAGACAGCGTTGGCTTGTTCAACCCAAGAGAGCAGTACGGCGTCATCTTGTGCGAATAGGCCTAAAAATTCGGTAATGTCGGCACCCACAATAAAGGTATCTTTACTGGAGGTCAGCACTAACGCTTTGATATTGGAATTTTGCTTGATGCTGTCTAATGCGGCATCGAGCGAAGCGAGGGTTTCTCTGTCGAATTTGTTCACCGAACCGGGTGCGTTAAAGCACAGCTTGGCAATATTATCCTCGAGTAACTCAACTTGAATTGTAGGACTTTGGTAGATCATTGCTTGCTTCCTTTTGGCTTAAAAGTGATACCCACCATTATGTGTTGGTGCTAGTACGACTCTCTATCTCACAGCAGCTTCGGCCATCATTTGACCAGTTGTATGCCAGTGTGCTTCGAAATTCGATAAATTACAACACCCAATTTAAACGACTGTTTAATTTCTTGTCGGCTAGAGTGATTTTTCACCTTTGTGATACACTGCACAGAGTGTAGAACACCTAGAGTGCGTTAAATCACTTTGCAGATAAATAGGTCTTTGTGGCTGTTTTCCTTAGACGTTTAAACGCTGCAGCCACGCTAGGGTTGAATAGAATTATTAAAAATAATCATGATGTTATCGCTTTTATGTTCTTTGTTTAGCAGCCATGTATTTTAGATTGAGTGACAGTTTAACGTTTTGATTGAATCTGTTGTTCATGATCAGATTAAGATTATGTGGGCAAATTTGGCTCATAATATTAACTTTTATTCATTGCAGGAGATGACAAATGGATCAGTTGGCTCATCACTATCGTGCCCATATTGCCGAGTTAAACCGCCGAGTCGCAGAGATTTTGTCTCGAGAAGCCTTGTCTGGTTTAGTGATCCATTCGGGTCAGCCGCATCGGATGTTTTTGGATGATATCAATTATCCCTTTAAAGCAAACCCGCACTTCAAGGCATGGTTGCCAGTGTTGGATAATCCGAATTGCTGGTTAGTCGTCAATGGTCGCGATAAGCCGCAGCTGATTTTTTATCGTCCTGTGGATTTTTGGCACAAAGTATCCGATGTGCCGGATATGTTCTGGACCGAGCATTTTGATATTAAGCTGTTAACTAAGGCCGATAAGGTCGCTGAGCTGTTACCTAAAGACACAGTTAATTGGGCTTATTTGGGTGAGCATTTAGATGTAGCCGAAGTGCTGGGTTTTACCAGTCGCAATCCCGATGCTGTGATGAGCTATTTGCATTACCACAGAACCACTAAAACTGAATATGAGCTGGAATGTATGCGCCGCGCCAACCAAATTGCGGTGCAGGGACATTTGGCTGCTAAAAATGCGTTTTATAACGGTGCTAGTGAGTTCGAGATCCAACAGCATTATTTATCTGCCGTGGGTCAGAGCGAAAATGAAGTGCCCTACGGCAATATTATCGCTCTTAATCAAAATGCGGCGATTTTGCATTACACCGCGCTCGAGCATCAAAGCCCTGCGAAACGTTTGTCTTTTCTTATCGATGCGGGCGCGAGCTACTTTGGTTATGCGTCTGATATCACTAGAACCTATGCATTCGAGAAGAATCGTTTCGATGAGTTGATCGCTGCGATGAATAAGGCGCAGCTTGAGCTTATCGACATGATGCGCCCCGGCGTGCGTTATCCTGATTTACACTTAGCGACTCACGCTAAAGTCGCGCAAATGCTATTGGATTTTGATTTAGCCACGGGTGATGCCCAAGGTTTGGTTGAAGAAGGCATTACCAGTGCTTTCTTCCCCCATGGTTTAGGCCACATGTTAGGTTTACAAGTGCATGATGTGGGTGGCTTCTCCCACGATGAGCGCGGTACACATATCGCGGCCCCCGAGGCCCATCCATTCCTACGTTGCACCCGCATTTTAGCGCCAAACCAAGTGCTGACTATGGAACCTGGGTTATACATCATAGATACTTTGCTCAATGAGCTTAAACAAGATAGTCGTGGCCAACAGATCAACTGGCAAACGGTTGATGAGTTAAGGCCTTTTGGCGGTATTCGTATCGAAGATAACGTCATAGTGCACCAAGATAGAAACGAGAATATGACCCGTGAGCTCGGCTTAGCCGATTGATGTTTGAAAATAGATTAGGGCGAATTCGTGCTCGAAAGTTATAACGTTCCCTGTGATGAAATCGTCATTGAAGAAGAGATAAAGCATAGTCGCTTTATCTCTTTTCTGTTTCATTGCGATAGTGTCGATAAATTAAAGTTAGTACTTACTGACATAAAGCGTGACTATCCCGGCGCAAGCCACTATTGCTCAGCTTTTGTTGCTGGCGCACCGGATGATAGCGTCTTGATTGGTTCGAGTGATGACGGTGAGCCCGCTGGCAGTGCAGGCCGCCCTATGTTAGCTGTGTTGCAAGGGGCACATATTGGCGAAGTTGGCGCCGTTGTCGTGCGTTACTATGGCGGTACTAAGCTAGGCGTAGGTGGACTCGTTCGGGCTTATACGTCGGGCTTAAGGCAAGGCTTGATTCAATTACCGACGCGACTCAAACAGTTACGGTATCCCGCCAAGTTGCATTGTGATTATGCGCAGCTGCGCGATGTCGAGCATCTATTACAGCAAGTGGATGCCGTGATCATCGATAAGCAATTTGCCGCAGCGGTCGATATTGTGTTTGAGATAGGGCGAGAGCAACAGGCATGGCTTTGTGAGTCGCTGGCGACACTGAGTCAAGGAAGTTTGAGGCCCGAGTTTGAGCTGTGATGCCTGCGTAAATTATGCCAAAATAGCCCAAATGCTGAAAATACCTTTACAGCCAATGGAATAATTGAACTCGCGTAATGCAATATAAAACCATAATTAGAATCATAGGCCTGCTGATTGGTTTATTTTCAATCACTATGCTGCCACCAGCACTGATCGCTGTTTGGTATAACGATGGCGGCGGCACGGCGTTTATGCAGGCATTTTTTGTTAGCCTATTTATTGGTTTTTGGCTCTGGTATCCAAACCGCCACTGCAAAGAAGAATTGCGTACGCGAGAGGGCTTCCTGATTGTCGTGCTGTTCTGGACTGTACTGGGTTCTATTGGTGCCTTGCCGTTTATCTTTTCGAGTCAGCCAGACTTAAGCTGGACAGACAGCTTCTTTGAATCTTTTTCTGCGTTAACTACCACCGGAGCCACTGTCATTGTCGGGCTCGATTTCCTACCTAAGGCCATTTTGTTTTACCGCCATATGTTGCAATGGCTTGGCGGCATGGGGATTATTGTGCTCGCAGTGGCTATTTTACCTGTGCTCGGTGTGGGAGGAATGCAGCTTTATCGCGCAGAAATTCCGGGGCCAGTGAAAGACAGTAAGATGACCCCGCGGATAGCCGAAACCGCTAAAGCACTTTGGTATATCTATTTACTGCTAACGATTTCCTGCGCGACGGCTTATTGGTGGGCGGGCATGAGTATTTTTGACGCCATTTGTCATTCATTTTCGACCATAGCCATTGGAGGTTTTTCGACCCACGATGCCAGTATGGGCTATTTCGATAGTCCTACTATTAATCTTATTTGTGTGTTCTTTTTAATTGTTTCTGCGGTTAACTTTAGCGTGCATTTTGCGGCATTCTCACGACGTGGGATTAACGTTAGAGTCTATTTTAAAGATGCTGAATTTAAGATGCTGGTGGCGATTCAACTTATTCTCACAGCGATTTGTTTCTTCACGCTTTATCGTTCTGGTATTTATGATTCGCCAGAAGAAACCTTAGATCATGCTTTATTTCAGGCAGTTTCAGTTGCCACTACGGCTGGATTTGGCACTGATAGCTTCCATCTGTGGCCATTATTTTTACCCATACTATTAATGTTTTCGAGTTTTATCGGTGGCTGTGGTGGCTCAACGGCGGGTGGGATTAAGGTCATTCGAGTAATTTTACTGCTGTTACAGGGTTCCCGTGAATTGAAACGACTCGTTCACCCTAAGGCAATGTTTTCGATTAGGATTGGCTCTAAAGCCTTGCCCGATCGCGTGGTTGATGCTGTTTGGGGATTCTTTTCTGCCTATGCGCTGGTGTTTGTGATTTGTATGCTTGCACTCATGGCGATGGGATTAGATGATATTACGGCTTTTAGTGCCACGGCGGCATGCTTAAACAACTTAGGCCCAGGTTTAGGTGAGGTAGCGAGCAATTATGCCAGTATTGGTGATGGAGCCAAGTGGGTATTGGTCGTGGCTATGCTGTTTGGTCGCCTCGAAGTATTTACCTTACTGATTTTGTTTACGCCAACTTTTTGGAAGAATTAATCATGCAGACGTTAATAATCTATTCGACGATAGATGGCCAAACATTGGCAATTTGCCAAAAAATGAAGACGATTGCTGAACAGGCGGGAGAGCAGGTTTCGCTCGCCACATTAGAGCAGGCGGAAGCGTTGAGTCTAGTGGATTTTGATAAAGTGCTGATTGGTGCCAGTATTCGTTATGGTAAACATAGACCAGAGCTTTATCAGTATGTGAATCGCCACCATGCAGTGCTAGATACTAAGATTAATGGTTTTTTTACCGTTAACGTAGTGGCGCGCAAATCCTTAAAAAATACGCCTGAAACCAATCCTTATATGCAAAAGTTTCTCAAGCTTTCACTGTGGCAACCCCAGCTGTTAGAAGTGTTTGCAGGCAAGATTGATTACCCTAAATACGGTTTCTTCGATCGGACCATGATACGTTTTATCATGTGGTTGACTAAAGGGCCAACGGATATCACAGGCACTTTTGAGTTTACCGATTGGGCAAAAGTCGATGCCTTCGGTAACCGTTTTAGCCAACATTAAAAACCATTAAGCCCTAATCACTTGCAAGAGGTTAGGGCTTAAATTTAGGCTAATTTTGCAGTGTTAGGCCGCGCAGTAGCGGCTATGCAGAATCGAAATCACTTGGGTGACTTGCTCGTTCTTGAGTTTATAGTAAACAATTTGCGAGCTCTTACGGGTATCCACCAGATCTTCTGCGCGTAATACGGCTAAATGCTGGGATAGGGCCGACTGGCTTAATGGCACTGTGGCGTTGAGCTCGGTTACGCTCAATTCTTTGTCTAGTAATAGACATAAAATCATTAGGCGATAAGGGTTCGCTATGGCCTTGAGCCATTTAGCCGCACTTTCCGCATTAGTTACCATTGCATCTACATCTATGTCATTTTGCATAAGGTCACTCACTTTATCGCTTTTGATTAGATAATTCTAATTGAACACATGTGTTTACGCAATCATACTGCTCGGCAATGCAGATCTCAATTTTTGCATCTCAGAATATGAGATACGACTGATTTGTGATCCTATCAGAGGTTTATTTAACGTAACCTTGCCACAATGGTGGTATTACTCAGTGGATCGGGAATTGCCTATGACACGCGTCCTCGTACTTTATTTTACCCGTGGTGGCCATACGGCCAAGATTGCCAGTGCAATTGCCGAGCAATTAAGATTTCGTGACGCTAAGGTTGACCTCATCGATATCAACAGTGCTGCCGCGACTTGTATTAATTGGCCTGATTATGATGTCGTTGCCTTAGGTGCCTGCGTGCTCTATGGCACCTATGATAAGAGCGTTTTTCAATTTATTGAGCAGCATGCACAGGCTCTGGGCGCATTGCCAAACAGTTTTTTCTGCGTCAATGTTGTGGCGAGAAATCCTGAAAAACGTATCCCTGCAAATAATAAATATCTGCAAAAGTTCATTGCGTTATCGCCATGGACGCCTGCTGATCTTAAAATTATTGCGGGCAAAGTGGATTATCCTTCATGGCCTTGGTATGACAGATTGGCGATTCAGTTGATTATGAAGATGACCAAGGGTCCAACTGATCCTAAGTCAGTTATCGATTATACCGACTGGGCTGATGTGAAAGTCTATGCTGATCATCTGTTGGAATTAGCTGACGTTACTGCAACTGCTTAATAAAAAAGGCGCTTAACAAGTTAAGCGCCTTTTTAGTATTCAAGCTCTACTGAATTAGTACTTCCAGAAACTCGGGTGGAACAACACCGCCACGGTTAATATTTCTAAACGACCGAGGAGCATGCCGAGTGACAACGCCCATTTAGCGACATCGGGTAGCGTTGAGAAGTTGCCTACAGGTCCAATAATAGGACCTAAACCAGGGCCTACGTTAGTGACTGCCGTAATCGCGCCCGTGAAACTGGTCACAGGATCGAGACCCGTGAGCACTAAAATCACTGACAGGCCTACAATCACCATCACAAACAGCAGGACGAAAGTGATCAGAGAGCGCACGATATCATCACTGATGATGCGGTTGTTGTAACGTTCCCTAAAGATACCGTTTGGATGACATTGCTGTTTCAATTGTTCGCGCATAATGGCCCCAGCAATTTGAAAACGGAAGATCTTAATCCCACCCGAAGTGGAACCAGAGCAACTACCGACAAACATTAAAAACAGGAAGGCGATATTGGCAAAGGCGCCCCAAGCACCGTAGTCCGTTAAGCCATAACCTGTAGTGGTGACTACCGATACCACGTTAAAGCTGGATAAACGCAGTGCATCTAGAAGTTCAATGTCGCGGGTTTGCCACAGCCAGAAGCCAATAGAACAAGAGACAAACGTGAGGAAAAATAAGAAGCCTTTGACCTGAGCATCGTTCCAAATCCGTAGATCCCTTTGCTGTATGGTTTGTACAAACATGAGTAGTGGCAAGCCACCTGCTGCCATAAAGAAAGTCCCAACCCAGTGTGCAGAGTTGGAGAACGCCGCCATTGAGCTATCTGAGGTCGAGTAGCCACCAGTCGAGAGGGTGGTCATTGCATGATTGATGGCCTGAAACCAAGTCATTCCCGCCAGATGATAGGCAACACAGCAGATACTCGTTAGTAAAATATATATAAAGAATAAATACTTAGCCATGCTTTGGGTGCGAGGCACGGCTTTATCGCTCCAATCGGATGATTCAGTGCGGAATAGCCGCATCCCGCCAACGTTTAAGAAGGGTAGAATCGCCACCGCCATTACGATAAAACCAATCCCACCTAGCCATTGCAATAAAGAGCGCCAGATTAAGATACTGTGATCCATAGTATCCAACCCTGAGAGTACAGTAGAACCTGTGGTCGTGATGCCGGACATGGTTTCAAAGAAGGCGTCGGTATAACCAATACCGTGATAAAGGGTAAATGGCATGGCCGCGAATAGGCTTACGATCAACCACGTTAGGCTGGTTAGTAGGAACATATCGCGGATATTGAGGTTAATGTTTTTGCTCTGGCCATTGTGTAAACACAGGCTTGAGCTAATGCCTGTGACTAATGCTGACACCATAAAAGAGCCCACAGTTTCCTCACCTTTGTATGCGGCGAGGAGCAGTGGGATCAGCATGAAGGCTGTCAGCATGGACAAAAACAGTCCTAAAATAAACAATAGCGGTCTAAAGTTCAGCATAAGTTGGCTTACTAAGGTTCTTAGAAGAAGAAAGCACTTGGTTGGAAAAGCTTCTCGACTTCGCCGACAAACTTTTTATTCACTAAGAACAAGATCACGTGATCTCCTTGCTCTATCACGGTTTTGTCGTGGGCCATCAGCACTTCATCATTGCGGACAATGGCGCCAATCGTTGTCCCCGGTGGCAACTTAATATCACCAATGGCTTTGCCAACGACTTTAGAAGTGCTGGCATCTCCGTGGGCGATGGCTTCAATTGCCTCGGCCGCCCCACGACGTAGAGAGTAAACGTTACAGATATCACCCTGACGAATATGAGTTAATAGTGCTGAAATCGTCGCTTGCTGTGGTGAGATTGCAATATCGATGTTGGCTTCTTGCACTATATCCACATAGGCTTCGCGTTGAATAAGCACCATGACCTTTTTCGCGCCCATACGTTTTGCTAGCAGGGCGGACATAATATTGGCTTCGTCGTCATTGGTGACCGCAATAAATACGTCGGTTTGGTCTATGTGTTCTTCGAGCAGTAATTCTTGATCTGAGGCATCACCGCAGAACACTGTGGTATTTTCCAGCTGCTCCGATAAGGCTTCTGCACGTTCTAATTTATGCTCAATCAGTTTGACCGAGTGGGTGCGCTCAAGGCGTTTTGCTAAACCTAGGCCTATGTTACCGCCACCGGCGATCATAATGTTGCGGTAGGAGTTATCGAGTTTTTGCATTTCGCTCATGACAGCACGAATGTGGCGACTGTCTGCAACGAAGAAGACTTCATCATCGGCTTCGATAATGGTCGTTCCGCGAGGCATAATAGCGCGGCCTTGGCGGAAAATCGCCGCGACCCGGGTATCAATATTGGGCATGTGTTCGCGAAGTGCCGCTAATGCATTCCCCACCAGTGGGCCGCCGTAATAGGCTCGAACAGCCACTAGGCTCAACCGGCCTTCCGCAAATTCAAGCACTTGCAATGCGCCTGGATATTCTACGAGTCGCTGGATGTAAGCGGTCACTAACTGTTCAGGGGCGATTAATTCATCGATCACGAAGCCGCCACGGGGACGACCATCGCTATTTTTGGTTTCACTGTCGATAAAGAGTTTATCGCGCATCGCCAAATAGGGTTCTGAGCGGATACGGGCAATTTTAGTCGGCGTACCAAAAAGGGTATAGGCAATCTGGCAGGCAGCCATATTACATTCATCACTATTGGTTACAGCGATAAGCATGTCGGCATCTTCTGCGCCTGCTTCTCTGAGCACATCAGGGTGAGCGGCATGGCCCGCTACGACGCGAAGGTCATATTTATCTTGCAGGGCGCGTAATCTGGATTTGTCATAATCGACAATGGTGATGTCATTGTTCTCACCCACCAAATTTTCGGCCAAGGTTCCCCCAACTTGACCCGCACCTAATATGATAATTTTCATGGCCTTGCTTACTTCCTAATCAGTCGCTTTCAATAAACGGGCATAATAAAACCCATCCATATTGTCTTGTCCTGGCGTGATTTGCCAACCTATATCCAGTGGCGAATTTTGCTGGGCAAGTGTGTCTAGCTTAGCATCTACCGTTCTATCTAAAAACGCACTGATCTGGTCGCGGTTTTCCTGCGGTAAAATCGAACAAGTGGCATAAAGAAGCGTGCCACCGGGTTTTAGCCACTTCCAGCAATGATCGAGAATTTGCTGTTGTAGTTCAGCCAATTCTTCAATGTCATGGTTTTTTCGCAACCATTTAATATCGGGATGGCGGCGGATCACTCCTGTGGCTGAGCAAGGCGCGTCCAGTAAGATACGATCAAATTGTCCGCCTTGCCACCATGAGTCTATGTTGGCCGCATCACCATGGATAAGCTCCGCTTTTAATGATAAGCGGTCAAGGTTCTGTTGCACACGTTCAAGGCGTTTGGCATCAAAATCAACAGCGACTAATTTGATACTCGGCTCAAGTTCGAGTAAGTGACAACTTTTGCCACCGGGTGCCACGCAGGCATCGAGTATTAATTCATTCGCTTGCGGGGCAAGTAAGGTCGCCGCCCATTGTGCCGCGCCATCTTGCACTGACGCTGCACCTTCATGAAAGTGTGGCAGAGTGGCGACATCCTTTGGATGCGCTAGGATAATGGCATCGGCACTGCTGCCTTCGCTCGCTTCAATGTCGATTTCGGCTAGGGCAGCGAGGTATTCGGTACGGCTCTGGGATAAGCGATTGTTACGCAGCCACATGGGCGGGCGTTCATGGCTTTGTTGAATGATGTCTTGCCATTGCTCGGGATAGGCTTCTTTTAAGCGCTTAATTAACCAAGCGGGTGTGTTATAGCTTAAGGTATCTGATTCTGTGCTTAGCGGCGATAGCTGGCGCTGAATATTGCGCAGTACACCATTAACCACTTTGACCATGCCTTCAAATTTTAATTGGCGACAGGCTTCGGCAGTTTCTGAAATTGCGGCGTGGCTTGGAATACGAGTGAAGTACAGTTGATAGCAACCTACGATCAGGAGCTGGTGGATAATCCTTTGTTTGCCTTTAAGTGGTTTCTCTAGGCATTCACTGATGCGTTTTTCTATTTGTGGCAGAGTGCGCATCACGCCGTAGCAGATCTCGGCAAGTAGGGCTTTATCTTTGCCGCTGGCAAGATGCTTTTGTTGATCAGGCAATGCCACTGACAGTGACACGCCTTTTTCTAATACTTCGAAGATGGCTTTCGCAGCAAGCGCGCGCAAGTTCATGATTATTGTGCCTCGTGTGCGAGGCGAGTATTCGGGCTAAACCATTCACCTCGAGCATTGAGAATATCAGCAACATTGAGTGGCTTTTTCCCCGGAAGCTGCATACTCAGCAGGGTTAACACACCATCAGCGGTGGCAACGTCTATGCCTTTTTTGCTGGCGCTGATAATAGTGCCTGGAGCGGCTGTGCTGGTGGTTTCGCTGACTTGAGTTTGCCACACTTTTATAGTGTTACCTTGGTGCTCAAAGTAACTCACAGGCCAAGGATTAAAGGCACGGACTTCTTGCCATAACTGTTTAGCGGATTTATTCCAGTCGAGTCTGGCTTCTTCTTTGCTGAGTTTTTCTGCGTAGTTTGCTAAGGCTTCATCTTGTTTTTCAGCGGCTAAGGTGCCATTTGCCAAACCTTCGAGTGCTTGCAATAGGGCAACGGGACCTTGTTCTGCCAGTTTCTCGTAAAGGCTGGCTGACGTGTCGTTATCTTCGATCGGCAGATAGGTTTTAAGCAGCATGTCACCTGTATCTAAACCCACATCCATCTGCATAACTGTTACACCAGTTTCTTTGTCGCCGGCCCAAAGTGCGCGTTGGATCGGTGCGGCACCACGCCAGCGTGGCAAAATAGAACCATGAACGTTAATACAACCTAAACGCGGTGTATCTAACACGACTTTTGGCAAGATCAGACCGTAAGCTACGACCACCATGATATCGGCGTTGAGTGCGGCAAGTTCTTGTTGCGCGGGTTCTTTACGTAATGAGCCGGGTTGAAACACTGGAATACTATTGGCGATAGCGAGTTCTTTTACTGGGCTGGCGGTCAGTTTCTTGCCGCGGCCAGCGGGTCTATCGGGCTGAGTGTAAACGCCAATCACATTGTGGTGTGAGTTTAAAAGTGCTTGTAAGTGGCGAGCGGCAAAATCCGGTGTTCCGGCAAAGATGATGTTGAGTGGTTTCAAATCTGATCCTATGCTTCTTTGGCGTCCAATCGGGCCGCTTTTTCAAGTTTTTGTTTGATCCGCTGACGTTTTAGCGGCGACAAATAATCGACAAACAATTTGCCTTTGAGGTGATCCATTTCGTGTTGAATACAAATGGCAAATAACTCATCGGCTTCAACTATAAATTCGTTACCGTGCCTGTCTAAGGCTTTTACCGTGACAAATTCGGCGCGATCGACTTTGGCGTAAATCCCCGGAACCGACAGGCAACCTTCTTCATTGCAGAAGTCACCGCTGCTGGCGATAATTTCAGGGTTGATAAACACTTTTGGTCGTTCGACTTCATCCTGTAAGTCCATGACAATAAGTTGTTTATGGTAATCAACTTGGGTCGCGGCCAGACCGATACCTTTTTCTTGGTACATGGTTTCGAACATATCATCAATTTGAGTCTGCAGCTCGGCATTAAACTCTGTGATGGGTGTGGCTTGTGTTCGTAATCTTTCGTCAGGGAATTGTAATACTTTTAATAGTGTCATACATAAACTCTTAACAAGTCTGTCAAATCTCTGCCAGTTAGTTATACTGACTGATGCTAATGAGTTAATTTTAATCTTTAGTGCCTACCAATAACAGTAAAAGCTCAAACTAAGAGTTAAACAACATGGAAATACCCATGAAACGGTTAATTTTACTCGCGTTAATGACATTCAATTGCACGTTTGTTGCCGCAGATACCCTGACGCTTAAGGCGGGGCATCCTGAGTCATATGTAGTGAAAAAGGGCGATACTCTTTGGGATATCTCCGCCGCGTTTCTGAATGACCCATGGAAATGGCCGAGTCTTTGGGATGTAAACCCACAGATTGCTAACCCCCACCTTATTTACCCTGGCGATCAACTCACTCTGGTATTTATTGATGGTCAGCCGCGCCTTGTGCGTAATGGTGCTACTGTCGATAGTGCTAAACCCCATGTAAAAAAGAGTCCCGAGGGACGTGTCATTGCTAAGAGTAATGCTATTCCAGCGGTTGATTTAGCCTTGATTGAACAATATTTAGTGCAGAATCGGGTCGTCGAGACTCACTGGCTTACTGAGCAACCTATGGTGCTGGCAGGTGAAAGTCCATCGCGTCACCATATTGTGGGTGATGTGATTTATATTGATGCTGAACTGCCAATAAACCAAAAGTATGGTATTTACGAACGCGGTCGCGAGTTTTTCAATAAAGAGTCAGGCGAAGCGTTAGGACAAGAAGCCATTTTGTCGTCTACTGGGCAAGTGATTGAGTCTGGTAAGGTTTCAAAAATTAAGTTGCTAACGAGCTTTCGCGAAACCAAAGCGGGCTTCAGAGTATTGCCGATGGAAAGTGATTCCTTGATGTCAGCTTACTTTACTCCTAAACCTGCGGAATTAAAGATACCGGCTTTAGTGTTAGCGACAGAATCAAATTTGCGTGAAGCGGGTAAGTTGAATGTCGTGTACTTAGATAAAGGCACTCAGGATGGCGTCGAGCCTGGGGTGGTATTTTCTATTTACCGTGATGGTGAGGTTATTGTTATCAACAATGACGGTATGCCGGTTCCTGCAATTGAACGTACTGCCTATGATAACCTAATGGCGTCAGTCTCTTCGGATCGTGCAGTTAAGATGCCGGATGTTTATCATGGTAAGTTGTTAGTGTTTAAAGTGTTTGATAAGGCGAGCTTAGGTTTGATTGTCTCCACCGAGCGGCCTGTTCGTGTCGACGATAAGTTAATCGCCCCAGAATCTTTAGCCTTAAGAGGTCTATAATCTCTGAAAATTTGGTCGATTGGTTAGTTGTTTGTGCTGTATCTGGGCTAGGACCCGCTCGGATCCAACAATTATTAACGCACATGGAAGTGGACGACCTCAGACAAAGGTTAGAGCATGAGAGACAAGCGCTACCTTTATCTGATCATCTGCTCCATAGCCTTGTTATTGATTATCAAAAAGTGGATGTCGCCCTCGAATGGCAACAGCAAGCCGCCGATCATCATCTGCTTTGTTTCTCTGATCCGCTTTATCCCCCATTATTAAAACAACTCTCAGATCCGCCCGCCGTTCTGTTCGTTAAAGGTTGCTTAGAGGCGTTAGCCCTTCCTTATCTTGCGATTGTTGGCAGTCGTAATGCTTCTCCAGGCGGATTGCAGGTCGCTTATCAATTGGCTGTTGAGATGTCCTCAATGGGATTTGGTATCTGTAGTGGCATGGCGATGGGGATTGATGGGGCGGCCCATAAAGCCTGTGTTGACCATCAAGGGCGCACTATTGCCGTACTAGGAACGGGCATAGAGATCATTTATCCACGAAAACATCGACAGCTTTATCATGATATTCAGCGGCAAGGCTGTATACTTAGCGAGTTTTGGCCTGATACTGGTCCCTTTGCGGGTAATTTCCCGAAACGAAATCGCATTATTAGCGGTCTATCTTTAGGTACTCTTGTGGTTGAAGCTTGTCGCAAAAGCGGCTCTTTAATCACTGCTAGGTTGGCGATGGAACAAGGGCGTGAGGTGTTTGCCGTTCCGGGCTCAATCTTAGGTGGTTACCATCAAGGCTGTCATGATTTATTACGTGATGGAGCAAAGCTTGTGGAAACCGCTGCCGATATAGTGGAAGAGTTGGCAAGTTTAACCGCTTTCCACCTTGAAGAATTGAAGTTATGCCACCATATACAGCAAGGCGAGATTTGTAATTTGCCATTTTCGTCTCTGTTAGCTAGTGTAGGTTATGAAACTACATCAATTGATGCAGTCGTTGAACATAGTGGAAAAACGATAGATCTGGTGTTAGAACAAATGCTTGAACTTGAGTTGCAAGGTTGGGTAATAGCAGTACCCGGTGGTTACGTCAGAGTAAAGAGGAGCTAGCCATGTTTGATATCCTCATGTATCTATTTGAAAACTATGTTCACAGTGAAGTTGAACTACTAGTTGATGAAGACGAGTTAACCAAGGAACTCACTCGTGCCGGATTTCATCAATCCGAGATTTTAAAAGCGTTAACTTGGTTAGAGCGCTTAGCTGAATTACAAGAAGGGGATAAACCTTATCTTTGTAATCACGATCAGCATTCGTTTCGTATCTATACGAAGGACGAAATGGACAAGCTGGATGTAGAATCCCGCGGTTTCTTGTTGTTTTTAGAGCAAGTTAAAGTGCTGAATGTCGAAACCCGTGAAATGGTGATCGATAGAGTGATGGAGTTGGATGAACCAACCCTGATTTTAGAAGATCTCAAATGGGTTATCTTAATGGTGCTGTTTAATGCTCCTGGCCATGAGTCCGCTTATGAGCAAATGGAAGATTTAATCTTCGAACAGCCCGAAGGCCGACTGCATTCTTAATTGTTGTGAAAGATGAATTATGAGAGAAAGGAGGCTAAGACCTCCTTTTTTGATGCCATAAATTCCTTGATGGCACTGCGCTTGATATCCTAATGCGCTACTACAGGTGGTGAATGATTATGTCTAAGATTGATGAACAATTATTTAGTGCCCACGAACACGCACTGGAAAAAGAATACGAACTTTGTCCTGAATGTGGCAGCGAGTTATCGGTTAAACACAGTAAGCACGGCGGTTTTATTGGCTGTAATAATTACCCTAGCTGTAATTACACTCGACCCTTAGTGCAGCACGAATCTATTGAAACTCAAGTGATTGAAGGTTCTGTATGTCCTGAATGCGGCCACGAGCTGGCGGTAAAATCTGGTCGATTTGGGATCTTTATCGGTTGCACTCAATACCCTAGCTGCACGCATATTGAAAAACAGGATCAAGCGAGTGACAAGCCTGACATTCCTTGCCCTGAATGCAAAGCGGGTAAGCTTGAGCACAGAACGAGTCGCTTCGGAAAGAGTTTTTATGCCTGCAGTGCTTACCCTAAGTGTAAGTTTATTGTGAATTATCCTCCGGTTGCTGAAGCTTGCCCGAGTTGTGGTTTTGGGATCTTAGTCGAGCGTAAAGGTGCGGCGGGGATGCGTTTAGAATGCCCGCAAAAAAGCTGTAAATACAAAAGACCACTTTAGTTTATTGTGTGACCTGCATCTTAATATTTGGCCGATGAAAGTGGCTTGCGTATAATCCTCGGCTGACCGCTGATGGGGTGGTCAGTATTCGAATTTATCCAATAATTTGATTGTTGAAATCGACAATACTCAAAAGGTGATCCTAAGATGTTGCAGCTGCACCCATCTGACATAAAAGATATTGTGCTTAACGGTGGCGTTATCGCTTATCCAACTGAGGCCGTTTATGGCCTAGGTTGCGACCCCGATAATGACACCGCTATCCAAAAGTTATTGGCTGTAAAACAGCGCCCATGGCAAAAGGGACTGATCTTAGTCGCCAGTGATTTTCAGCAGCTTTTAGCTTATGTTGATGAATCGCAATTAACGGCTGAGCAGCTCGAGTTTGCATTTTCCAAGTGGCCGGGGCCTTTTACCTTTGTAATGCCAATCAAAGCGCAGGTTTCAAAATACCTCTGTGGTGAATTTGACTCTATTGCAGTGCGAGTATCAGCCCATACTGGGGTGCAAGCCCTGTGCCGCGCGCTCAATAAACCTTTAGTGTCTACTAGCGCTAACCTTGCGGGTGAAGATCCAGCATTAACTGCCGATGAAATTCTCGCAGATTTTACAGGTAAAATTGATGCACTCGTATTAGGTGAACTCGGTGAGCAACGTCAGCCCTCGACCATTATCGATGCGCGAAGCGGCAAGATTTTACGAAATGGACAATGAGCAAACCAATAATAAGGATAACAAGATGAGTGTGCCTGATGTTGCAGTGGTAAAAGCGTTTTTAATCGATCTACAAAACCGAATTTGTGCTGGTTTACAGGCGCTGGATGGCCAAGCCACGTTCGCCGCCGATTCATGGACTCGCGCTGAAGGTGGTGGTGGTACTAGCCGAGTATTAACCCAAGGTGCAGTGTTCGAGCAAGCTGGGGTTAACTTTTCCCATGTGACTGGTGCTGCTATGCCTGCGTCGGCTACGGCGCATCGCCCTGAGTTAGCGGGCCGTAGTTTTGAAGCTATGGGCGTTTCTTTAGTGATTCATCCTAATAATCCTTATATCCCAACGACTCATGCCAATGTGCGCTTCTTCATCGCTCAAAAAGAGGATGCCGATCCCGTGTGGTGGTTTGGCGGTGGCTTTGATTTAACGCCTTATTATCCGTTCGAGGAAGATGTGCGCGAGTGGCACCAGACTTCTAAGGATATTTGCGCGCCTTTCGGGGATGAGGTTTATCCCAAGTATAAGAAATGGTGCGATGAGTATTTCTTCCTACCGCATCGTAATGAAACCCGCGGCGTGGGTGGATTGTTTTTCGATGACTTGAATCAAGCAGGATTCGAGCAAAGCTTTAGCTTTATGCAAGCTGTAGGTAATGGCTTCTTAACGGCCTATGCGCCGATTGTCGAGCGTCGTAAAGAGACTGAATTCGGTGAGCGTGAGCGTCAGTTCCAACTCTATCGTCGTGGTCGTTATGTTGAGTTCAACTTAGTCTACGACAGAGGCACTTTGTTTGGCCTACAGACGGGCGGCCGTACCGAGTCTATCTTAATGTCGATGCCGCCATTAGTGCGTTGGCAATATGCTTATACACCAGAGGCGGGAAGCCCTGAGGCAGATTTGTACGATAACTACCTCAAACCCCGCGACTGGGTTTAGCCAGTAATCAATGAAGTGGATGCAGCATCCACTTTATTGATTACGCATATGATCAGCCAGAGTTGAAATTGCCTTCAGAATGGCGGCTCGATGCTCTGGCATATTAATGTTTTCTTCAATCGCAAATTTCATACAAAACAGCCATTGATCCCGCATCGCCTCATCGACGGCGAAATGCATGTGTCGTGCTCGCAATGCGGGATGACCATATTTTTGCTGGTAGAGTTGCGGCCCGCCGAGCCAACCACTTAAAAATTCGAACAACTTCTGCTCTGATTCTGCGATTGGCGCTCTATGAATAGCAAATAGTGTTGTCGTTTCTGCCGAGCTTGCCATCTTTTGATAAAAACTCTTTGCGATAGCACGTATCACCTGTTCGCCGCCGATTAAATCATAGGCGTTAGATTGACTCGGATCGCGATCATCCTGTGGCGGAGTGTGTTTACTAAAAATCTTTTTAAGCCAGTTCATTGGAATAGTCGTTCACTAAATAGAGTGTATTGAGCCGATGGCGCATTATAGCGTGAAACCCAGCGTGAAATTTAGTTGAGCATAATTCGTCTTGCCTAGGCTCAAAAGCGCGGTAGACTGCAAAGCCATTGAACCTAAAATTTCATATCGCTATGACAGACAGATACGCAGTGTTTGGCAATCCAATTAGCCACAGTAAATCGCCGTTCATTCATGGACAATTTGCCGCGCCCACCCAAGAGTTATTAACCTATGAAGCCATTCTTGCTCCGGTCGATGGTTTTGAAGCCTCACTGACGGCGTTTTTCAATGCGGGCGGCAAGGGCGCGAATGTGACAGTGCCTTTTAAGGAGCAAGCTTTTGCGTTGTGTGACAGTCTCAGCCCAGAGGCCAAGCTTGCTGGCGCGGTAAACACCTTAAGTTTATTGGCCGATGGCACTATTCGCGGTGATAACACCGATGGTTTAGGGCTGGTGGCCGATCTCATCGCTAACTTAGGCAGCCTGCAAGATAAGCGCCTGTTACTTATTGGTGCTGGTGGTGCGGCGCGCGGTTGTATTCTGCCGTTATTAAATGCGGGAATTGCGCAGATGATCATCAGTAATCGCACTCACACTAAGGCACAGCTTCTGGTCGATATCTTTACTTCGGTGGATAACGGTGCTTTCGCAAATAGAGTCACCGCCGTAGAAATGAATGAGCTTGTGGGCGAGTTCGATGTCATCATCAATTCAACCTCGGCCAGTCTTGCGGGCGAGTTGCCAACTTTGCCAGCGCATATCATCACCACCCAAACTGTTTGTTATGACATGATGTATGGCGCCTCGGTCACCGCTTTTAACCAATGGGCGCTATCTCAAGGTGCAGCTAAGGTTATTGATGGGCTCGGCATGTTAGTCGGACAAGCGGCTAAGAGTTTTACCCTATGGCGAGGTATCGAGCCCGACACTCAAGTGGTATTAAATCTTTTGAGGGATAAACTAATGGCCGAGCCTAAGTAGGAAGCATGAATCAAAGTATTCTTTTTCCCGAACTGCAATATTGGGACGACGCCCACAAGCGAGTCTGTTTTATCGCGCAGTCACAGGGGATGAACATCAAGTGCTATATCAGTGTGAATAAGTTAGCCGAGCTGAATGATTTCTCTGAACAGCCGAGTGCCAATGAAGCCGCCGCTATACTGGCATTGTTTGATGCGGTGAGATTTGATGCCGAAGAAATGGCGGAAGATTTAATTGAAGCCGAAGAGTTTGATGATTTTGGGGCAGTACACTTAGGCTAAACTTATCGAACTTAGATAGTTTTCTGAATCAGCGAATAGCAAAAGGCGGTAGAGACTCAATGAGTCTCTACCGCCTTTCTTATATAGCTATAGTGACACTAAGCGACTAACTATAAGAGATTAGCTATAAGTGATTAGATGTTTTGTAACTCAACTAAGTATTCGTTTTTCAGTCTGACATAGTTGTCGGCAGATTCTGGCAAAAAGGCAATTTCGGCTGGCGTTAATGGGCGAGCCTGCCTAACTGGGCTGCCTACATATAAATAGCCACTCTGTAATACCTTGCCCGGTGGCACTAAAGAACCCGCACCTAAGATCACATCATCTTCTAAAATCGCACCGTCGAGAATAATCGCACCCATGCCTACTAATACTCGGTTACCGACTTTGCAACCGTGAAGCATAGCCTTGTGACCAATAGTCACGTCATCACCAATAATCAGTGGATGACCATCGGGACGAGCAGCTGACTTACGCGTTACATGCAATATGCTACCGTCTTGTACGTTCGAGCGCTTACCAATACGAATATGGTTAACATCACCACGCGCCGCCACCATAGGCCAAATACTGGTATCAGTATCTAACGCAATATCGCCAACAAGCACCGAAGCTTCATCTACATATACGTTATTGCCTAATTGAGGATGAATACCTTGGTAAGTTCTGAGTGGCCCTGACATAGAAAAGTCCCTAATTGAGTGGTTTTTAGCATTATAAAGGTTAAAAACTAGCGGGTCAGGTCAAATATCCAACGAACAGTGAGAAAATGACAGTTATCTTAAAAATAGGGGTTGCGGACTTTCTCAATCTCCCTATAATGCGCATCCACTGACACGGCAGACAGCGAAAGCCAGCTGACGAGTTAAGTTAAATTGAGTCGCTTTTAAGCACTTAATTCAATCGTAGCAAGAAGTTGAAAAAAACTCCTTGACGCGAAACGGGAAATGCGTAAAATACGCAGCCCTAGCCAACTGGAAGCGTTCGGCGCTCAGTGTGGTACTCAAGTTCTCTTACGGATATTGAGTTGCTCTTTAACAAGATAAAACAAGAAATCTGTGTGGACACTCACAGGTGTTGAGTTAATCGAAACTGCTTAGCCTTCGGGTTGGCAGTCAAAAATTTAAATCAATGTAACAATGAGTGTTCATAGTAATATGTACAGTTTGTTTCTTTAGTTAGAAACAAAAAATCAGAATTCATTGAGCCGTTTGACGAAAGTCAAACACCAAAACTTTAATTGAAGAGTTTGATCATGGCTCAGATTGAACGCTGGCGGCAGGCCTAACACATGCAAGTCGAGCGGCAGCACAAGGGAGTTTACTTCTGAGGTGGCGAGCGGCGGACGGGTGAGTAATGCCTAGGGATCTGCCCAGTCGAGGGGGATAACAGTTGGAAACGACTGCTAATACCGCATACGCCCTACGGGGGAAAGGAGGGGACCTTCGGGCCTTCCGCGATTGGATGAACCTAGGTGGGATTAGCTAGTTGGTGAGGTAATGGCTCACCAAGGCGACGATCCCTAGCTGTTCTGAGAGGATGATCAGCCACACTGGGACTGAGACACGGCCCAGACTCCTACGGGAGGCAGCAGTGGGGAATATTGCACAATGGGGGAAACCCTGATGCAGCCATGCCGCGTGTGTGAAGAAGGCCTTCGGGTTGTAAAGCACTTTCAGTAGGGAGGAAAGGGTGTAACTTAATACGTTATATCTGTGACGTTACCTACAGAAGAAGGACCGGCTAACTCCGTGCCAGCAGCCGCGGTAATACGGAGGGTCCGAGCGTTAATCGGAATTACTGGGCGTAAAGCGTGCGCAGGCGGTTTGTTAAGCGAGATGTGAAAGCCCTGGGCTCAACCTAGGAATAGCATTTCGAACTGGCGAACTAGAGTCTTGTAGAGGGGGGTAGAATTCCAGGTGTAGCGGTGAAATGCGTAGAGATCTGGAGGAATACCGGTGGCGAAGGCGGCCCCCTGGACAAAGACTGACGCTCATGCACGAAAGCGTGGGGAGCAAACAGGATTAGATACCCTGGTAGTCCACGCCGTAAACGATGTCTACTCGGAGTTTGGTGTCTTGAACACTGGGCTCTCAAGCTAACGCATTAAGTAGACCGCCTGGGGAGTACGGCCGCAAGGTTAAAACTCAAATGAATTGACGGGGGCCCGCACAAGCGGTGGAGCATGTGGTTTAATTCGATGCAACGCGAAGAACCTTACCTACTCTTGACATCCACGGAATTCGCTAGAGATAGCTTAGTGCCTTCGGGAACCGTGAGACAGGTGCTGCATGGCTGTCGTCAGCTCGTGTTGTGAAATGTTGGGTTAAGTCCCGCAACGAGCGCAACCCCTATCCTTATTTGCCAGCACGTAATGGTGGGAACTCTAGGGAGACTGCCGGTGATAAACCGGAGGAAGGTGGGGACGACGTCAAGTCATCATGGCCCTTACGAGTAGGGCTACACACGTGCTACAATGGCGAGTACAGAGGGTTGCAAAGCCGCGAGGTGGAGCTAATCTCACAAAGCTCGTCGTAGTCCGGATTGGAGTCTGCAACTCGACTCCATGAAGTCGGAATCGCTAGTAATCGTGGATCAGAATGCCACGGTGAATACGTTCCCGGGCCTTGTACACACCGCCCGTCACACCATGGGAGTGGGCTGCAAAAGAAGTGGGTAGCTTAACCTTCGGGGGGGCGCTCACCACTTTGTGGTTCATGACTGGGGTGAAGTCGTAACAAGGTAGCCCTAGGGGAACCTGGGGCTGGATCACCTCCTTACCTATACGACTAACTTAATGTTTGTTGAGTGTTCACACAGATTGCTTGTTTAGCTTCTCTCAGGAGAAGTCAGAGCGAAACATCCCTCTTGCAGGTAGATGTTGTTCTTTAACAATTTGGAAAGCTGATAGTATTTAATTACATGAGTCTGTCATGTGATTAATTACAAAACGTTTAATGCGAAAGCATTGAACATGAGTTCTCAAACACTTTATTAAGTGTCTTGAATATTCAATAGTAAATTATTCTTTGCTGAATAGTTTACGTCTAAGGCGCGTCCACTTCTTTGGTCAGAAGTGAGACAAGTAAAACCAAGCTGGTCGCAATGCGGCGCAGGTGAGTGAAACTCATTTGGGTTGTATGGTTAAGCGACTAAGCGTATACGGTGGATGCCTTGGCAGTCAGAGGCGATGAAGGACGTAGTAACTTGCGAAAAGCGTTGGCGAGCTAGTAACAAGCATTTGAGCTAACGATGTCCGAATGGGGGAACCCAGCAGCATAAGCTGTTATCGCAACATGAATACATAGTGTTGCGAGGCGAACGAGGGGAACTGAAACATCTAAGTACCCTTAGGAAAAGAAATCAACCGAGATTCCCCTAGTAGCGGCGAGCGAACGGGGATTAGCCCTTAAGTCAGTGGGGTGTTAGTGGAATGCGTTGGAAAGCGCAGCGGCACAGGGTGATAGCCCCGTACATGAAAACTAACCATTGATGAAAACGAGTAAGGCGGGACACGTGACATCCTGTTTGAATATGGGGGGACCATCCTCCAAGGCTAAATACTCCTGACTGACCGATAGTGAACCAGTACCGTGAGGGAAAGGCGAAAAGAACCCCTGTGAGGGGAGTGAAATAGAACCTGAAACCGTATACGTACAAGCAGTGGGAGCGGTTCTTGAGACCGTGACTGCGTACCTTTTGTATAATGGGTCAGCGACTTACATTTTGTAGCGAGGTTAAGCGAATAGCGGAGCCGTAGGGAAACCGAGTGTTAACTGCGCGTTTAGTTGCAAGGTGTAGACCCGAAACCCGGTGATCTAGCCATGGGCAGGTTGAAGGTTGAGTAACATCAACTGGAGGACCGAACCGACTAATGTTGAAAAATTAGCGGATGACTTGTGGCTGGGGGTGAAAGGCCAATCAAACCGGGAGATATCTGGTTCTCCTCGAAAGCTATTTAGGTAGCGCCTCGAGCGAATACCATTGGGGGTAGAGCACTGTTAAGGCTAGGGGGTCATCCCGACTTACCAACCCTTTGCAAACTCCGAATACCAATGAGTACTACTCGGGAGACAGACGGCGGGTGCTAACGTCCGTCGTCAAAAGGGAAACAACCCAGACCGTCAGCTAAGGTCCCAAAGTACTAGCTAAGTGGGAAACGATGTGGGAAGGCTTAGACAGCTAGGATGTTGGCTTAGAAGCAGCCATCATTTAAAGAAAGCGTAATAGCTCACTAGTCGAGTCGGCCTGCGCGGAAGATGTAACGGGGCTAAGCTAGTCACCGAAGCTACGGGTGCACAGTTTACTGTGCGCGGTAGAGGAGCGTTCTGTAAGCCGTTGAAGGTGAAGGGGTAACCCACGCTGGAGGTATCAGAAGTGCGAATGCTGACATGAGTAACGATAAAGGGGGTGAAAAACCCCCTCGCCGAAAGACCAAGGGTTCCTGTCCAACGTTAATCGGGGCAGGGTGAGTCGACCCCTAAGGTGAGGCCGAAAGGCGTAATCGATGGGAAACAGATTAATATTTCTGTACTTCCGCTAACTGCGATGGAGAGACGGAGAAGGCTAGGCTAGCGCGGCGTTGGTAGTCCGCGTTTAAGGTGGTAGGTGGTGTTCTTAGGCAAATCCGGGGACACGTACTTTAATGTACACACTGAGAGCTGATGACGAGGTCCTAAGGGACTGAAGTAGTTGATGCCATGCTTCCAGGAAAATCTTCTAAGCTTCAGGTTAGTGGGAATCGTACCCCAAACCGACACAGGTGGTCGGGTAGAGAATACCAAGGCGCTTGAGAGAACTCGGCTGAAGGAACTAGGCAAAATGGTACCGTAACTTCGGGAGAAGGTACGCTCCTGTTGGTGATGAGACTTGCTCTCTAAGCTGACGGGAGTCGCAGATACCAGGTGGCTGCAACTGTTTATCAAAAACACAGCACTGTGCAAACTCGCAAGAGGAAGTATACGGTGTGACGCCTGCCCGGTGCCGGAAGGTTAATTGATTGGGTTATCGCAAGAGAAGCTCATGATCGAAGCCCCGGTAAACGGCGGCCGTAACTATAACGGTCCTAAGGTAGCGAAATTCCTTGTCGGGTAAGTTCCGACCTGCACGAATGGCGTAATGATGGCCACGCTGTCTCCAGCCGAGACTCAGTGAAGTTGAAATTGCGGTGAAGATGCCGTATACCCGCGGCTAGACGGAAAGACCCCGTGAACCTTTACTATAGCTTGGCACTGAACATTGAACCTACATGTGTAGGATAGGTGGGAGACTTTGAAGTTGTGACGCTAGTCATGATGGAGTCGTCCTTGAAATACCACCCTTGTAGTTTTGATGTTCTAACCTAGGTCCCTTATCGGGATTAGGGACAGTGCCTGGTGGGTAGTTTGACTGGGGCGGTCTCCTCCCAAAGAGTAACGGAGGAGCACGAAGGTTGGCTAAGTACGGTCGGACATCGTACGGTTAGTGCAATGGCATAAGCCAGCTTAACTGCGAGACATACACGTCGAGCAGGTACGAAAGTAGGTCATAGTGATCCGGTGGTTCTGAATGGAAGGGCCATCGCTCAACGGATAAAAGGTACTCCGGGGATAACAGGCTGATACCGCCCAAGAGTTCATATCGACGGCGGTGTTTGGCACCTCGATGTCGGCTCATCACATCCTGGGGCTGAAGTCGGTCCCAAGGGTATGGCTGTTCGCCATTTAAAGTGGTACGCGAGCTGGGTTCAGAACGTCGTGAGACAGTTCGGTCCCTATCTGCCGTGGGCGTTGGATGATTGAAGGGAGCTGCTCCTAGTACGAGAGGACCGGAGTGGACGAACCGCTGGTGTTCGGGTTGTCATGCCAATGGCATTGCCCGGTAGCTACGTTCGGAATCGATAACCGCTGAAAGCATCTAAGCGGGAAGCGAGCCCTAAGATGAGTCATCCCTAGGAATTTAATTCCTCTAAAGAGCCGTTCGAGACTAGGACGTTGATAGGCATGGTGTGTAAGCGTTGTGAGGCGTTGAGCTAACATGTACTAATGACTCGAGAGGCTTAACCATACAACCCAGATGGGTTTTACAAAGAAGCCTTAGACAGAATACAGATACTTGATAAAGTTTGAACTCAAACAAAGAAAATCAGCTTTCCGAATTATTATTAACGTGAGCCAGAGATGGACACGGTAATAAACAGAATTTGCTTGGTGACAATAGCCTTGTGGAACCACCTGATCCCATCCCGAACTCAGAAGTGAAACGCAAACGCGCCGATGGTAGTGTGGGGTCTCCCCATGTGAGAGTAGGTCATCGCCAAGCGCCTAATTTAGGTTAACGTGTAGACGTTAAGCTAAAGGAGCGGTAGTTCAGTTGGTTAGAATACCGGCCTGTCACGCCGGGGGTCGCGGGTTCGAGTCCCGTCCGCTCCGCCAACATTAAGAGATAAGCCTCATCGAAAGATGAGGCTTTTTTCGTTATGGCGTTGCTGATAATTCGTGTCAGTGACGCACATGCTTCGGGCTCGAAGCACATGGTTATCCTCATACTCGGCCATCATGTAGATGAAATCCTTATCAGAATATGAAGCTTTCGCTTCAATGTTAAAAATCAAAACCTACTTTTTTGCCGATCTTTATTCCACTTTATCGATATTGTTTCTTTCACGTTCTGAAAACCTCCTGTGCGCGACTTGGCAGTATTGACCTGTGACACTGATCTCGGACAAATTAAACGGTATAATGCCTTATGTCTTTCATGAGTAACGAAAATGAATTGTCGTCTTGGGTGTGGTGCTTGCTGTATTGCGCCTTCAATAAGCAGCGGTATCCCGGGTATGCCAAAGGGTAAGGCGGCGGGTGAGCGTTGTGTGCAATTGAGCGATGCCAATTTATGTTTGATTTTCGGCTCGCCTGATCGTCCTGCGGTTTGTAGTGATTTCGATGCATCTGAAGATGTTTGTGGTCATTCGAACGAAGAGGCGCTTTGGTTGATTACCCAACTCGAATCTCAGACCTCTCATTAAGTTTATCGCTGACAGGTGAAATATGCAGTTAACTCGTTATACCGATTTTGGCGTTCGTACCCTGATGTATTTAGCGGTTCAGCCAGATAGAACAACTTTATTTAGGATTGCTGAAATTACACAGGTGTTTGATCTGTCACCAAATCATGTCTCTAAGATAGTGCATCATTTAGGCAAGATGGGTTACCTTGAAACCATCCGCGGTAAGATGGGCGGTTTCCGTTTGGGTAAGCCTGCTAGTGAGATTAACCTAGGCCAGTTAGTTCGAGTATTAGAAAACTCACTCGCACCGATTGATTGCAGCAAACCTTACTGCCGATTTACACCAGCCTGTAAGCTTAAAGGCGTGTTAGCCCAGGCTGTTGAAGCTTATTTGAATGTGCTGGATCAATATACTTTGCTGGATATTGTGAGTAACCGTGATGAGTTAGTCGCCTTGCTGCCAGACTTTTCTATTTCAGTACTGCAACTGGATTAGTACCACTTTTAAGTGCAATACCGATGGGGAGCAAACTCGATGCTGGCACCAGATCAATCCCCTCGGTTTTAAGTCTGTGTAGGTTAGCCTCCAAGAAGCGCATAGTTTCCGGATAAGGATGGGCAATCGCCACCAAGCTACCTTGGGTATGTGCCTGACTTATCATTAAGTTAAATTGTCTCTCGAGTGCATTGGCACTGGTATCATTGTCTAGAAACAGTTGGCGTTTTAGTAAAGGAATGCCTAGCTTATCTGCGTTATCCCCTGCCTTAGTGAATCGTGTTGTCATACTATCGACAAAATACAGCTGCTTTTGTTTGAGTGTTTCCATGACCCAGAGCATGGGATCGTCCAGTTGAGTTAATAGACTCCCCATGTGGTTATTGGCACCTTTGGCAAAGGGAACGCTGTTAATCGCATCAATAACACTGGTGCGAATTTGTGCCTCAGTCATCGTATTGGTTAACCCCCCCAGCCCTAACGTCTTACCATTAAGCGCCTGCATGGGAAGATGTAGCATAATTTCGTGGCCTTTTTGGTGTCCTGCGTTAGCGAGTTCTTTGCCAAGTGGGGTATGAGGTAATACTGAGAGTGTTACTGTACTGGGCAGTGCCAGCACGGCTTTATCTGTATGACGATAACCTATGTCATCAATAATGAGTGCAAGCTGGGCAGCATAGCTTTGAGAAATGCTTAGGGCCAATAGGGCCAAGGAATAAAGTAAGCGCACAATTTCTTCTTATTCGTCATGGTGCTGTATCCATGCAATGGCAGAGGTCACTTGATGATCTTGGGCCAGTGATGCATGGGCTGATAGGGCGTCGATTATAGCTAAATTACCAACGCCGGAACCAGTTTCGGCGGCAATTTTTATGTCAGGTATGATCCCTATGTTGTGAATGTTTTCACCTCTAGGAGTATTGTACTGGGCAATTGTGAGTTTAATCGCGTTACCATCTTCTAAGATGGGGATCAGGCTTTGTACTGTACCTTTGCCAAAACTGGTCTCACCTAAGAGTTTAGCACGACCATTTTCTTGTAATGCGGCGGCGAGAACTTCGGATGCAGAGGCCGAACCTTTGTTGATTAACACTAGCATAGGCACGTTAGTCAGCATGGTTTGCGGTGAGGCATAGTAGTCAGAGTTGGCGTCGAAGAAGCGGCCAGAGGTCGAGACTATGCGTCCTTTGGCGAGAAAGAGATCCGCAATTTTAACCGCTTGGTCGAGTAGGCCGCCGGGATTATTACGTAGATCTAAGATAAGTCCTGTGAGCGGTTTGTTTTGCCATTGGCTGAGCGAGCGCACCATATCTTCGGTAGAGTTTTCTTGGAAGTTGCTTAATCTGACATAGCCAATATTGCCATCAAGCAGTTGAGTGCTGACCGACTCTATAGTGATATTGCTTGGCTTGAGTGACACTTTAAAGGTGGCATCGTCATTACTGTGTTTTAGCTCTAAGTTAATACTCTGATTATTGAGACTATGTCTTTTTATTTCAGTAAGGATATCGGCTAGATTCGTTTCAGTCGCTAGGGTGTCGTTAAGTTTAATAATAATATCGCCCGCACGTATTCCCGCTTGCTCTGCGGGAGAATGGGCAAAGGGGGCTATGATGCTGATATGGTCTTTTTGGGCCGCGACTTCGAAACCGAAACCAAAATACTCGCCGCGATTAGAATCTTTAAGATCGAGTAATTCTTGATGATTCAGGAAGCTGGAATAGGGGTCGAGATGTTCAAAAATGCCTTTGATGGCGGCTTGCACTAGCTCTTCTTTGGGAACGGTTTTGATATAGTAAGTTTCAACCGTTTCAAGTACATCTTGTAGTAATGGATAGTCAAAGTTGTCGCGGTAGGATTTAGCATTCTCTTGGCTGGAGAGGCTGATGGATAGGCCTAAAGTGAGACCTAATCCAACGCAACTGATATAGCGGATCATGTATTTCATAACGGTCCCCTGTGATAAGGGGACCGTTATGATTAGCGACAGTATTTCGCTGGATCGACGGCTTGCCCTTTATGCCTTATTTCAAAGTATAGGCCAGGCTCGCTCTGTCCACCTGAACGTCCGACTAAAGCAATCGCTTCACTGCTTTTTACCATCTCACCAGGGCTTTTTAGTAGGGTTTGAGCGTGACCGTAAAGACTCATATAACCTTTACCGTGATCGATGACCATAACAAGACCAAAACCGCGTAACCAGTCGGCATAAATGACTTTACCACCTGAAACGGCTCGAATATTTTGCCCTTCTGGTGCAGACAACATAGTGCCTTTCCACACTACTTGACCGGAACGTTGGCTACCAAAGCTAGCACTCACACGACCTTTTGTCGGCCATTTAAGTTTGCCACTTTGTTTACCAAATCCTTCCATCGAGGGATTATCTTTCATGGCCCGCAGCGCTTGTTCAACGACGCGCTTTAAGCTGGCCTCTTCAATTTGCAACTGCTCAAGCTCTGCACCCTTAGAATTTAAGGTGCGTTGCAGCTCTTTGATGGTCAGTTGACGCTGATCTTGCTCTTGGCTCAAACGTTTAGCTTGTACTTGTTGTTCGGCTACGAGTTTCGTTAATTGCTTTTGTTTACTCGTTTGCGACACCTTGATCTCATCTAGCTCGGTCAAGGTTTGCTTTAATTCGTTGATCGACTTCATCCGCGCTTTATTGAGGTATTGGTAATAAGCCAACATACGCTCGATAGTGGCGGGACTTTGCTGATTAAGCATCATCTTAGTGTAATCGTGATTACCGGCAAGATAGGCGCTCGACAGCTGTTTCGACAGTGTTTGTTGTTGAGTCACTTTAAGCGTTTCTAACTCATCTTGACGTTGTTTTAGCTCGGCAAGTTTAGTGTCGATTTGCGCTAAGCTATTTTTGGTGCTGTTGACTTTTTTGGCAGCTGACGCAATCGCTTCTTCATCGCTACGCAGCAATGACAGCAGCTTTTCTCTTTGTTTACTGGTGGTTTTTAATGCGCTTTGTTGTTGATTTATTTGCGTTTGGATTGATTTTAACTCGGACTTACGCTTCTCCAAATCAGAAGCGTGTGCCGAGAAAGATAACATCATAAAGCCAGCAATAATGCTGGCTTTAACAAGGAGTCGAGTGCTCACTAGGTAACGGTTACTCTTTTATGTGGATTAAGGGTTTGCCCGTCATCTCAGCTGGAATGGCTTCGCCGATCAAGGTCAAGATGGTAGGTGCAACATCGCTGAGTTTACCACCTTCATCTATGGTCGCATCGCGTCCAACAAAGACGAAAGGCACGAGTTCACTGGTGTGGGCCGTGTGAGCCTGACCTGTGGTTTCGTCGGTCATTTGCTCGGCATTGCCGTGGTCGGCGGTAATAATACATTCTCCGCCCACTTTCGCCAGCGCATCAACCACACGGCCGATACAAGCGTCGACAGCTTCACAAGCTTTAACGGCGGCATCGAAATTACCCGTGTGGCCAACCATGTCACCATTGGGGTAGTTACAGATGATCACGTCGTACTTAGTTGATTCAATTGCTGCGACTAACTTGTCAGTCAGCTCAGCTGAACTCATCTCAGGCTGTAGATCGTAAGTTGCCACTTTAGGCGAGTTGATTAGGATGCGATCTTCTCCCTCGAATGGCTCTTCTTTACCGCCGTTAAAGAAGAAAGTCACATGGGCGTATTTCTCAGTTTCAGAGATACGCAGCTGAGTACGACCTTGTTTCTGCAGCACTTCACCTAAGGTATTCACTAAGTTTTCAGATGGATAAGCGATAGGTGCTGTGATGTCGCCAGCATACTCAGTCAAAGTGACGAAGTGCATTTTCGGCATAACAGCGCGTTCGAAACCATCGAAGTCTGGGTGAATAAAGCTACGGGTGATTTGACGGGCGCGGTCAGCACGGAAGTTCATAAAAATCAGGGCATCGCCGTCTTTTAAGGTCGCAACTTGACCGTTGGCATCTGTGATCGCAGATGAAGAGACGAATTCGTCGTTTTCGTTACGTTCGTAAGCCGCTTCTAATGCTGTAACGGCATTGTCGTATTGGAATTTTGACTTACCTTGGGTGATTAAATCGTAGGCTTGCGACACGCGATCCCAACGATTATCCCTGTCCATAGCAAAGTAACGACCAATAATCGATGCGATACGGCCATGGCCTAATGTAGTAAACAGATCATCAAAATGGCTCAAGCTGCCCTTAGCGCTGCGCGGTGGCGTATCGCGTCCGTCGAGGAAAGCGTGCAGATAAACCTGAGTTGCACCGCGCGCAACGGCCATACGGCACATAGCTTCGATATGCTCTTCATGGCTGTGGACGCCGCCGGGGGAAAGCAAGCCCATAATGTGCACGGCTCCGCCAGCTTTGATGGCTGAGTCTACCGCATCACATAGCGCAGGATTTTTTTCAAACTCATGATCTGCAATGGCTTTACTGATACGAGTGAGTTCTTGATAAACCACACGGCCAGAGCCTAAGTTAATATGGCCAACTTCAGAATTTCCCATCTGGCCATCAGGTAAGCCAACATCTAAGCCAGAACCTGAAATCAAACTATGGGGATATTTAGCGTTGAGACGGTCGAGTACCGGAGTCTTGGCGTGGAAAATCGCATTATTATGCGTGTTTTCACGGTAGCCCCAGCCATCGAGGATCAACAACGCGAGCGGACGTTTAGCTGTCGTCATAGTGATACCTTTAAGTTTTATAGAAGCGATAGAAATCTGAAATTGGTCAAATATTACTACGTTAGCGGGGTATGAAAAAGCGCTTTACCCCGATTAAGGTCATCGAATCACTAATTCGCCCGATTCTGTGAGTGGCTTGTGACAAGTACAGAGTCAATTGCACTAAAAGTGCGATCTCGAACTGTGACTAAACTGCTGCATTCTGCCAAGGCAATCGGTATACTCTGTGCCCTTATCGAATTTTCGCCATTTATGCGGGCAATCATCATGCAAGAATATATCGAATTTTTTAAAGCTCACTCAATGCTCAGTCTGGCTTGGGTGGGATTATTTGTTGTGCTTGTCGCGAGTATCATCAAATCGAGCATGTCAAAAATCAAAAGTATTTCTCATCAAGAATTAACGATTATGGTGAATAGACAGGATGCTAAAGTGGTTGATGTGCGCTCGAATGACGAGTTCCGCAAGGGCCATATTGTTGATGCACTTAACGTTACGCTCGCCGATATTAAAAATAATCAGATATCAGCCCTTGAAAAGTATAAAGCCAGTCCCATTATATTGGTATGCAATGCTGGCATGACCTCGTCTCAAGCCGCTCAGCTTTTGAGTAAGCAAGGTTTTGAAAACCTGTACAACTTGAAAGGTGGTATGGGTGAATGGCAGGCAGCAAATATGCCTGTTTCAAAAAGCAAAAGATAAGTTGTCGGCGGCAGTTATGATTTAAGCTGCACTCAATCCACTGGATAGTGCAGTAATAAAGTCATCATTGTTTGGCATACTGATCCTACGGTCGCTAAGGGCTTAATGTAAGTTTTTAGACTGGTTCGATCGATACCCGTATATGGGTACAAGTTGGGATGATACCGAGATCTGATATAGGCCTTGAGTAACATAAGCCCCGAGCCAATTTACGTTCAAATGGTAATTGGCTTTCAAATAATAATTGGCTTTCAACGAAAAGCCGATACAACATTGATAGGATAGGTAGGAAATTATGGCTGAAGTAGCAAACAACGAACAACAAGCCCCACAATTCAACATCCAACGTGTTTACACTAAAGATGTGTCTTTCGAAACGCCTAACAGCCCAGCGGTATTCCAAAAAGAATGGAACCCAGAAGTTAAGTTAGATTTAGACACGCGTAGCGCTAAATTAGCTGACGATGTGTATGAAGTTGTCCTGTCTTTAACTGTGACTGCACAAAACGGTGGCGATACTGCTTTCCTATGTGAAGTACAACAAGCCGGTATCTTCTCTATCACTGGTCTGACTGAGCCACAATTGGCCCATTCATTAGGTGCATACTGCCCTAACATCCTATTCCCATATGCTCGCGAAACCGTGGGCAGCTTAGTTGGTCGTGGTACTTTCCCACAACTGAACTTAGCACCTGTTAACTTCGACGCGCTGTTTGCCCAATACGTGCAACAACGTCAAGCTGCTGCGACTGCACCAGCTGCCGAAGAAGCTAACGCTTAATTACATGAAAAACTCTGCCGATATCACGGTATTAGGGGCGGGCTCTTATGGCTCCGCCCTTGCCATTTCTCTAGCCAGCAACGGTCATAAGACCTTGTTATGGGGACACGATCCTGTCCACATGCAAACGCTCGCTCAAGACAAGTGCAACCAAGCTTTTTTGCCTGGTATTGCGTTTCCTGATTGTTTACAGATCGAAGCCGATTTAGCCAAAGCCTTAGCCGCCAGCAACAATGTGTTAGTGGTCGTGCCAAGCCATGTGTTTGGTACTGTGCTTGAGCAAGCTAAACCGTTACTCCGTAGCGATGCGCGCATCGTATGGGCAACGAAAGGGCTCGAGCCTGAAACCGGACGTTTGCTGCAAGATGTGGCCCGTGATGTGTTAGGTGAGCAATATCCGCTGGCGGTGTTATCTGGGCCGACCTTCGCGAAAGAACTCGCCATGGGTTTACCTACGGCCATTTCGGTTGCGGGCACTTGTCCTACGTTCACTAACGATCTCGTCGAGCTGTTACATAGCCCTAAACGTTTGCGGGTTTACGCCAATGACGACTTTACCGGACTGCAACTGGGCGGCGCGGTAAAGAACGTGATCGCGATTGGCGCGGGCATGTCCGACGGTATCGGCTTTGGTGCGAATGCCAGAACAGCCTTGATTACCCGTGGTTTAGTCGAATTGACGCGTTTAGGCGAAGCCTTAGGTGCCAATGCAGCCACCTTTATGGGAATGGCGGGGTTAGGCGACTTAGTGTTGACCTGTACCGACAACCAATCCCGTAACCGTCGTTTCGGTTTAGCCTTAGGTAAAGGCTGTGATGTGATGACAGCACAGGCTGAAATCGGCCAAGTGGTTGAAGGTTATCGCAATACCAAAGAAGTGTTTACGCTTGCGAAACGCCTCGGGGTTGAAATGCCGATCACTGAGCAGATTTACCAAGTCTTGTATCAAGGCAAAGCGCCAGTTGATGCTGCTAAAGAGCTGCTCAGCAGAGAAAAGAAATCAGAAACGCCTACGCAATAAACCGCGAGCCGTGATGATGCTGTATGCCGAATAAAAGAAAGGGTGCTAAAATAGCGCCCTTTTTTATGCCTAGCGTTTGAGCTTATCTTTGCTCCGTTTAGCTGTTGCATGACTTGCTTGCTAAAGGTTCGCGAGTTATCAAATTGCCCGTTGGCAGCCAATACCAATCAATTTATCTGTGTGGAGTAAGAGCGTGAAACATCATGATGTCATTATTATTGGAGCCGGCGCCGCGGGATTGATGTGTGCAGCGACCGCGGGTTACCGAGGCCGTGATGTACTCGTACTCGACAATGCCAAGCAAGCCGGGCGTAAAATCCTCATCAGCGGCGGCGGGCGTTGTAACTTTACCAACCTTAAAGTCGAGCCCGGTAACTTCCTCTGTGGTAATCCCCACTTTGTTAAGTCGGCACTCGCGCGTTATCCCTCGCAGCAGTTTATTGAATTGGTCGAGCGTCACGGGATTGAATACCATGAACGCGATCACGGCCAACTGTTTTGCAATGACTCGGCTAAAGAGATAGTCACTATGCTATTGACCGAGTGTGAATGGGCGGGCGTGACCATTAAGCTGCGCACCGATATTCTGGCCGTTAAAAAGACCGAAGCAGGGCGCTTTGAGCTCAACACCTCTAACGGCGAACTGAGCTGCGACTCACTGGTTATCGCCACGGGCGGCTTATCCATGCCTAAACTCGGCGCCACGCCTTACGGTTATCAACTGGCCGAGCAGTTTGGCCTCAAAGTATTGCCAACTCACGCGGGTCTGGTGCCTTTTACATGGCACAGTGAAGATAAAATTCGTTTCGAGCCTTTGTCTGGCATCGCAGTGCCGAGCCGCATTACCGCCAAAGATGGCACTGCATTTAGCGAAGCGCTGCTATTCACTCACCGTGGCTTATCTGGCCCCGCAATTTTGCAGATTTCCAACTATTGGAAAGCGGGCGAAACCATAGAAATCGATCTTTTGCCGAATATGGATTTGGCGCAATTGCTAGAGCAACAGCTCGCCGCACATCCAAAACAAAGCCTGCGCAACACCCTCAGCCAATGGTTGCCTAAACGGCTGGTGGAAGTGTTATTCGATGAAGCCCTGTTGAATAAAGCGTTAAATCAGCTAGTGCACGCCGAGCGCGCAACACTGGTGGATGATATACACCACTGGACAGTATTGATGAACGGCACCGAAGGCTACCGCACCGCCGAAGTGACGTTAGGCGGCGTTGATAGTAATGAATTGTCATCTAAAACTATGGAAGCCAGCAAAGTCGCAGGACTCTACTTTATCGGTGAAGTCATGGACGTAAGTGGTTGGTTAGGCGGGTTTAATTTTCAATGGGCCTGGGCATCTGGCGTGGCTGCAGGACAAGCGGTTTAGTCTTGTGTAGAGACAATAAAGTTTGCCCGTAAGCACTAAAGTTTGCCCGTAAGAATATTTTCAGACAATAAAGTTTGCCCGTAGTGACTTTTGATACTATGCTTTTTCTGGATGGAATATATCAGGAAATGTTATGTCACGCGGAAGAAAGCTTGAATCTTTGCCAGATTATCAACGAGCCTTAAAAAATAAGTATGGAATTGGGCAAGGTTCCGATTATAAGCCGTGGCTGAGAATTCAGGATGTGAAAAGTCATGGTACTAGATCGATAATTTTAGGAAGAAAGTCTCAGAGAAGTCATCATATGATGTCCTCAATCGAGAGTGAGTTTTTCTATTTAGCGGAGTTCTCCGACAGTGTCGTTGATATAAGAGAGCAGTTTCCAATTTTACCTCTTAACTACACGCAGAAAGTGGCGAGTATGTTGGGTGTTAAGCACCCTATCCATCCCAAAACTAAAGAACCAATCATTATGACAACGGATCAGTTGCTTACGATTGATTCTATTCAAGGCATTTCATATCACGCAGTTTCTGTTAAACCTGAAAGCGAATCTGATAAACAACGAGTGCTCGAAAAGATTGATATTGAAAGAGTTTGTTGGGAACTGCTTGGAGTTAGGTTTAGCTACTTCACTGGCAATGAGTTAACCAAAGTACAAAGTCGTAATCTTGACTGGGTAACAGCCCCGTTCCGTGAAAATCCACCTTATTTTTCTGATGGACAGATAAATAGCGCATTAAATGTTATAAATGTTGGCCAGTTTTTTTTCGAAGATCTTTGTAATAAATTGATTTCTATGAATATAGCTTCACACGATGAGGCTCAATTACTTATTCGTTACTTAATCGCAGATAAGTTCATTGATGTGGATTTATCATCATATATTCCTGAATTAGGGATTTTAGATGTTAAATCGATTGCAGATATGCAAAGAGGACGTAGCGAATGGAATTTCCTAGAAACAGTGTTTGGGAGTTAAAAGGCTCTGATTTAGCTGAAGATGGTTTATACCGTGTTTTAGAAATTATGCACGATGTTACATCTGTCGTCCTATTCCCCCTTAATACCGAATCGCCAACCTCTCGGCCTTTGGTTTTTTCTATGGAAGCATTTATTGAACATATAAAAAGTAAGAAAGCCAAAAAATCGGAGTTTACTTTACCAAGTTTTCTTTTGGTCGCAGAGGAGAATATCCCTGAGGAACATATTGCCCGTAGAGATAAAAACTATGGACTTATTGAAAATATTGTTTCAGATCGGGCTTTTGTTTTTGATTACGCGACGAAAAAACGTGTTCCACATCTTGCAGAGTATGCAAAAAAAGTAGATATCGATCGTAAAGCATTATCCCGACTTTTATCGCAATATTGGCGTTACGGTCAGGAGAAAATGGCTCTTCTTCCTGCATTTTCTAAAAGCGGCGGTTCGGGAAAGGATAGGATACCAACAGACAAGCCACTCGGCGCACCTAAACAACCAAGAACAGTGGCGGTAGAAAGAGCGGTTAAATACATAATCACTGATATCGACAAAAGTAAGTTTAAGAAAGCACTGAAAAAATACTACCTAAAGCAGACTCGCTTGACGTTATCAAAAACTTATAATTACATGCTAATAGATAGTTATGCTGATGAAGTTCGCATTGCTAATGCGTGTGGTAAACCGCCTGCTGTACCAACGCTTAAACAGTTTAGCTATTGGTCAAAGAAAATATTTAGCCAAGATGAGTTCATTAAGGGCCGGACAACAGAAAATGATCACCTCAGGAATAAAAGAGGTTTATTAGGGAGTGTCATTCAGGATAGCTATTTACCTGGAACTCACTTTGAGATCGATGCAACAGTCGCAGATGTTCATATTGTTTCTGAACTGGGGGCGCAGCATATATTAGGTAGACCAACAATTTACATTGTTATCGACAGAGCTAGCCGGATGATAGTTGGCATGCATGTATCGCTTTTCCATGCTTCATGGCGTGCAGCTAGACAAGCATTATCAAATAGTTTTTTATCTAAATCTCGCTATTGCAAAGAGTTTGGTGTAGATATCGATGATTCAGAATGGCCTTGCTCACATATTCCAAAGGAACTCGTTTGCGATAATGGTGAGATGATTGGCTTACAGCCTAAGACCGCACTCAATCCGATGACTAAGCTTTCGTTTACCCCTCCTTACAGACCGGACCGTAAAGGAGTGGTTGAGAAACGTTTTGATATTTTGAATAAAGAAGTTATTCATGAATTTTTGGGGACTACGAGGGGGGGGGATATTGTCAGAGGTAGTCGTGACCCAAGAAAGGATGCTATCTACACTTTGAAAGAAGTGACTACTGAAATAATAAAAACCATTCTAGAACATAATAGGTCTATTTTTAACGACCTAGCTTTTTCAAGTCCATTACTAGTCGAAAATGACTTATCACCAACCCCTATCAATTATTGGAAGATTCATCTTGCTAAGCATAAACATGAGCTTCAAGCTGCACTTCCTGATGAGGTTATCGCTCGTTTACTTCCTCCGGCTGAAGTCAGTATGACACGCAGTGGTATATATTTTAATGGGTTGTATTATTCATGTTTAGAAGTTGAAGAACGTAATTTAGCATCGGTTGCTCGATCGTCTGGTCAATGGCGATTAGAAGCACGAATCGATGAGAATACTACAAACCATATTTATGTGAGGCTAGATAAAAATCATGGTTTTACACTTTGTCATCTGCTGCCTCGTAGCCGTATGTTCAAAGATAAATCAATGTATGAGTCTGACTTTATGCAAGACTGGTTAGACTCAAAAAAAGAGTTAGCACCTATAAGTGTCGCATCTATTGATGATCACCAAAGTCGTCAACAGATGTCTAAACATGCTAAAGAACGAAGCAAGAACTCTGAAAAGATATCATTTGCTGAAAAAACGAAAAATGTCCGCCAACACCGCAAAGATGAGCTAAAAGCAACAACCAATGTGCTCGAGGCAGAAACAAAGAGACAAAACGTTATCGATTCTACGTCATTAAATGAAATAGTTGGTAATGTCGTTTCTCTGCCAGTTGGCAGGAAAAGAAAAACAAAAGGAAATCCATCATGATAACGACTAAAGCAATTTACCATGATGCAATACTGCCGGAACATCGAGGAAATCCATTAATTGAAGCGCTCCCCCCAAAGAGCTCCTGGGAAACCGTTATGGAAGTCTTCAGCAATTATCCTGATTATGCAGAAGATATTGCTGAGCATCCAAACCCTTTAGTAAGAGATGAGTACTTAAATAGAATTGAAGAACTTAGGCAACCTTTGACAGACTATGAAGCCTGCTTTAGAGCGATAGAAAGAGCAATTAAAAAGGGATATTCAGCGAAAAACCCACTAAGTCCAACCACTGCCCAGTATTTGCATTATTTGGTTGATGAAAGACCAGAAATAGAGCCAAGAACAGGCTTCTTTCAACCCAAAGGAGAGGGTTTAACGCTAATTGGAGAAAGCGGTGTAGGCAAAACATCTATGCTTGAGCAAGTGCTGAATTACTTTCCTAGCGTAATTGAACATGACTCATACAAAGACCATCCTTTAAATCTTAGGAAGCAAGTTGTTTGGATAAAGGTCGATTGCCCGAGTAATTCAAGCGTAAGAGATTTGTGTGAAGAGATTTTAGCAGCGTTAGATCTTTCATTGGATAGAGAAAAGACTAAACCAGCAGGAACAATTGGTGCACTGGTTCGCCAATTAGAGCAGTGTATTAAATCTAGCTTTCTTGGAATGTTAGTTATTGATGAGATGCAAAATTTACAGTTTAAACGAACAGGGGGGGAGAATAATCTACTTAAATTTTTGCATCGATTAGTGAACAAATTAGGAGTACCACTTTTCTTTGTTGCTAATCCTCCATTCGATCAGACGTTAGTTAAAGAGCTAAAAGCCGCTAGACGAGCTGAAAGCGGGTATCATCACAAAATGTCAGTTCTTGCGAAGGAAAGTACCTCGTGGAATGCATTCATTGCCCAGCTTTGGAACTACCAGTGGACTAATGTATACACAGAATTGACAGATGAGCTTAATGACTCCCTTCACCTACTATCTGTAGGTAATATTGATATGGCGAGCCGTACTTATCGAGAAGCGCAGCGTTTAGTGATAGGCTGTGCCGATGAGAGAATTACAGTATCAACCCTTGAAGCGGGTAATGCTATTGCATGTGGTTTATCACGACAAACCAATGAAGTTAAAGAGTTAATAAGTTCTATTGTGTTACCAACGGGAAAACAGCGTCGCAGTATGAAAGTTGATACGCAAAAAGTGCTAACCGTTGATAAGACAGGCGATATCACAAAACCGCAGCATCCAGAGTTTTCCTCTAGACTGATTGAGTTACTTGGTGCAGTTGATTTACTCGATAGGATAAAAGATCCTGATATATTTCAACAAGCCGCAGGGCTAGAAGATCCCATTAGCTTTTTGAGGCAAAAAAAATTAATGCTTGATGATCCGTTAAATAACCTGTGTTAAAAGCCTTTGAAAAGATTATCACAACCTTAAATACTGCAATTTACATAATTTCGTCTAAAATTTAGTTACTGAGTAACTAATAATATATTTTGGGGGAAAGAATGATACTTCCCCTAGCCTTTCCGAATGAAATCTTGTTTAGCCGTCTTGTCCGTCATTTCACCTTAACTGGCATGACAATCGAGAATTACCTCTCGACTGTATTCGATAATCACAAGGTAACTATTCACCCCTATTTGACTGCCGGACTTTCTCAACTCAGTAAATTTAGCCTGGAGTCGTCAGTTGAACTGATGAGTGATCAGACGCTTGCGCCCTTGTTTATTCATTTCTTGCCATCTTACCAATCAACTATTTCCACAGGGTTAGTGTCTAGTAATGCCGCTCATGCCATCAGGGCTTGTCAGTTAACAAGTGTCAAAGAAAAAGAGTCTTTATCTATTAAGTTTTGTCCCCAATGTGCAATAGAAAATATCCAAGAGTTTGGTACATCGTATTGGCATCGTCCTCATCAAATCCCAGGTATCGAGTCTTGCTATAAGCATCAAGTATGGCTAGTTCATCTCGCATTAGTTGAAAGGTCAAAGCTGAGCCATTGTTTCTTACCTCAAGTGGATTTTAACCCCCAAAAAAGCAGTTTACTTAGCTATGAGCTGGCAAAATATGCCGCGAGCTACCTTAACGGTGTAAGCAAAAATAATCAGAGCTTCAATGTAAAAGAAATAATCGCCAATCTCGATAAACTAGGTTTTGTTACTAAAGATGGGCATTTTCGTAGGAAAAGATTAGTCGAAGATTTCTATCAATTTACTCAAGACCTAGCTTACCAGTCACAACATCTGTTACCTGAGTCATCAACAGACTTTAGATATGTTTCGTATTTGCTTTCAGGTAAGGTTTCTCAACATCCATTTAAATACCTCTTGTTGGGATTCTGGCTATCTAAGCATTTGCCTTGTGAAGAACATAATGATCCTTTGCCGAATGATTCCGATCCAGCAGAGCTACTTGAAAGCAAGTGCATTAAATTACTGCATCAAGGTGAATCGATGGCAAGTGTGGGGCGGCTTATTGGTAAAAGCCGTTGTTATGTTAAAGCTCTCGCATTAAGGCTTAATATCCCCGTTAGCCTTAAACCAAAACAGATAACAGGGGATATGAAATCTAAGATTATGTTCCTCGCCAGAAAGGGCTTTCATCGAAACGCAATTGCAATGCGAGTGGGTATATCTGTTGGAAGTGTTGAGCAGCAAATATCCACATCGCCTGAGTTAGTCCAATGGCGTAAGCAATGCCGACATGAGTCTAAAAGACGAAGATACAAGCTTCAAATCACCAGATTTATCAAGCGTAATCCAAAGGCGATTCGACAACAGATTAAGTCCTCATGTAATGCCGCTTTCTTTTGGCTGTATGCATATGACAAATTATGGCTAGAATCACACCTTCCCATAGCTCAAAAGCCGGTAGCTAAACCAAGAGTCGATTGGCAAGAACGTGACGCCATGTTGGTTCATAAGGTGATATCCATCATGCAACAACATAACAATCAATTATCACGAACCCAACTAGATAAACGACTAGGTGGTCATGATTGGTTAACAAAAAAGAAGCATAAGTTGCCGTTAACAATGAATGCGTATCATAAGTTAATCCAAGCATAATTTTTCTTTTGCTATTACAGATTTACGATCTTAATAGTATTTTTTATTGGCTAATTGTTGATAGAATCGGTCCTAATATTTTATTCGGTAATTCAGCAAAATGGCAGATTTCAAAAAAATGGAGCAGCTTGAAAAGCAGCTCTGGAGCGCAGCAGACAGTTTACGTGCTAATACCGGTTTAACCGTTCAGGAATATTCTCGTCCAATTTTGGGGCTTATCTTCTTACGCTATGCTGAATACCGCTTTACTCAAGCTAAGCAACGCCTCGATGATGGCTCAAGCCGTCGTTGAACAACTGGCAGTATCAAATCACGTATTCAAGCCGAAGGCGCTATGTATGTGCCAGATGAAGCGTTATATAGCAACCTGTTAGAACTGCCAGAAGGTGCGAATATTGGTCTCAACGTCAATAACGCCATGAAGGCGTTAGAAGTTGAAAACGAAGCCATTAAAGACGCCCTACCTAAAACCTATACCCGTTTCGATAACGATATTCTAAAAGGTCTACTGAAAAACTTTACCGCTATTGATTTTGGCATGGGCTCAGATGTATTCGGTCGTATCTATGAATACTTCCTTAATGAGTTTGCTAAAACAGAAGGTCAAGGCGGTGGCGAGTTTTTCACACCATCAGCATTAGTTCGTTTAATCACTGAAATTATCGAACCATATAGCGGCAAAGTATTCGACCCTGCTTGTGGTAGCGGAGGTATGTTTGTCAGTTCGGCAGACTTCGTCTCGAGTCATAACCGATCAACTACAGGTACTGCTGGCGCTAACGCATCGGATGAATTGTCCATCTTCGGCCAAGAGAAGATAGGTGATACAGTACGTTTATCTAAAATGAACCTAGCTGTTCATCTTGCAAGGTGATATTCGTGAAGGGAACTCTTATTACGAAGATCCGTTTGAGTTAGCCAAAGGCGAGATAACTGACGGTAAGCAACATGGCTTGATGATGCTATAACAACTATTCAGATAAAAAGTAATTTACCGGAGCCTATCAATATTTCGGGTATAGATTTCGATGCCTTGGCTGAAATGGTTAATAAAATTAAGAAACCAAAAAAATCAGATGCTGATCGTTTGAAAAGTATCATTGAACGTAAGCTCCAAGTTATGATGTTAAAAATAAGTCCAGACAAGATTTACACCAGAAGTTTCTCGAGTTAATCGAACAATATAATTTAGCCACATATAGTGCTGAAGAGTTCTTTAATGAGCTTAAAAATTACATCCAATATCTTGATCATGAAGATAAACGGACTGTGCGAGAAGGTCTCAGTGAAAAAGATCTGGCCGTTTTTGATTTGATGAGTATGGTTGTCCCTCTCAATGAAAAGGAGATAAATGAGGTAAAGCAAATCGCTAAAGAGTTGGTTAATAATATGAAAGAGATTTTAGTCATTGATTGGGGTAAGAAGCAGCGAAGAACAGCTAGAGTTCGAAACTTTATTGAAGAAAAGTTGGATGTATTGCCTGATAGCTTTGATGATGATTTTTGGCCAAAAATATGTTCGGATATCTATATGCACATTTATGAGAAATATTCAGGGCAAGGGCAGAGTGTTTACGTTTTATTGTATACACATATAAATAAATTTTGGGGTGTAATTGCTTATAATTCAAAAAGAAGAATCTATTTACAGTTTTATTTTCAGAACTCATGTTGTAAATGGTGTTTTAAATTTTTCAAATATAATTGATCCCAAAGGGGGGTGGAAAAATAGGCCTTTTCTTTTAGATAGTACATTGCAATATTATCAATCTGAACTAGGCAATCTATTTTATGGTCTTCTTGAAGAAATTAATTTCTTTAGCCATAAACAAAATATGTTCTCATTGTCTGTTAATGGCATTTCAGGATTGCGTGATTTTTTTATACATAAAGCTCTGCCGTCATTTTTCAATTATTCATTTCCAATTAGATATTGTAAATCTTGCATTTTTGAGCAGTTTAATATGTTAGGTTTTCATTATTTTAAAAATAGCTGGTTAAGAAATAGGGAGTGTTTAGAGCATAACGAGACTTTAGTTGAAATAAATGAGTCTACCTACTATCGGTGCTTAAAAGGCTTGGCTGAAATACATCAATTAAAATTTATTCCTCCAATTGTAATGCCTTGCAATGAGTCTTTAATGGAGCCTCAATCTAAAAGAGAACAATTCGCTCCGTGTCTGTTAAAAATTTTGAGGCGTGTATTATTTACGGCTAGCGTTCTGCCTGTCAATTATTATAGATACATACATGTTAGAGATGTTTCAACAAGGCAATTAGGAACTCTCCAACAGATATATGAAACGATAAAGGAAACAAGAGAGCAGAGTTATTTTGATATAATGAAGTTTGCTGAATTATTTACTTTTAAAAAAGAATTTATAAACAAAACTTCAATCCATATTAGTTTTTATAAACTTAAATTTCAAAGTTGCTCAAACTGTCGGTATGACAGGTGTTCAGCTAATCAAACAATATTGTACGCGGATGAATATTTTCCATTAAGAATGCAATGTGATTATAATAATTACTTATTAATAGATTACGTAACAAGAGCCGAGAGTTACACTTATGAAGAAAAACGAGAAACTATTAAAAATATGTCTCGTGACCAGAAACTCAAAATTATTCAAGCGCATAGCTATCCAGAATCTGGCTTTAGATTATAAGCTAGAACTTATCAAATGGAAAAAGCACGATAGTAGATACCAAGATCCATATATATTTGAACATTAGTTATTCTAAGAATTGTTTTTGATAGTAAGGCATTGGTTTGTAATGTGAGTCATTTTGTGACATGACGGGAGTATTATGAAGCAAGACATTATTGGCTTTTGTGAATATTTTGCTACAGGTGAAGGAGTCACTTCTCAAAATAGCATAGCTTTTAGATTTGGGCAGGCCTATGACAAACGGAATCTGCCCAAGATTTCCGTTTACCAATACGAGCGTCACCAAGTAGTTAGATATCCGTGGGATTTGAAGATCTCTAATGAAGCTGGAAAGGAGCCTGTAATTATTCATACCGAGTTCAAGTCTGTTGCTTGACGTTAAACCGTAAACAAGGAGTCAATTATGACTAACAAAAAGCAAAGTTCATCAACGATGGCATCATTGGCTTCGTCTATTTTTGACGGACAGTGGTTCTTCTCAAATCCAAAAAACGTTGGCAGGTTCTGTACTGAGTCAAACTGGAGCATCGCATCAGACCAGTGCAGAAATGGAAAGTGTCGCTTCAGGTGTGCTGCAAAGTGATAAGTATAGCGACGTGACCAAGTCTCTTGCTGCTTCTGTGTTGTCACAGTCTAATAAAAAGCGTTAGTGAATTTGGGCTGCGTAAGTAGCCCTATTTTTATTAGAATCTATCAGAGAACTGACACCTTCATTTTTGGTAATCCTTGATTGAAATAAGTATTGTCTTTTCGCGTTAATCGCCTGGTACGCAATGGCGCCGTTTTCCTCTGGATGTTGCCGTTGAGTCTTATCATGATGTCGTAGCGACCATCATTAAGGCTATGCGGCTCGTGAGTTTCTTTATATGAGAGGTTTTCCCCTCGATGTAGATCTGTTGACGTTTTCGAGTTCTAATTTTAAGCAGCATCGGTTTTTGCTGTCCCCGCAATCAATGAAAATCATGAAGATGTTGGTTCCTGAGGCGGGAGATTCGGTTGTTGAATTTGTGAGTTAAGCGAACAATGTGATTGATGAGTACACTAATACAGATGATCATTTTTTTAATAATAGAGGCGTTATGAAGCAGAACATTATCGGTTTTGGTGAGTATTTTGCGACAGGAGAAGGGCTAACTTACATCATTGCATCAGGTACTGAAGAAGTGATTAAGGACTTTGCGGGTCCCTACTTCTCAATAGGGTTAACGTTTTTTTCATTCGATGAGATAAGAAAATGCCTAATTGAAATAGAGACCGAAAACGATGCCAATAAGCTTGATATGCCCGCATTTGATGCTGCTGAGGTCTTACGTGAAAATGTACCTAACGTTGCAAGACTGATAAAAGAATACGGCTATTGTTCGTTTGCGTACAAGTTGCATTATAACCTGGCTTAGCGATGCTATTTGGTGGTCAACGTTAGTGTGCCACAGCAGTGCTTGCCCGTGCTGATGAACTGGCCATCATGCTGTCGGCAATTGACGAGCAGTTTGTATAAGTGGGTGGCGAAAGATGGTGCTAGTGGTTCTGTACTTGTCCAATGAAGCATATGAACGTTATGACAGTAAGGTTGAGACTGAGGTTCTATGTAACAAAAGCTGGCTAAATTGTACTAACTTGATTAATCTCATCTCAATAAATTTGTTTTTTGAGATGAAAATCATGCCTGGTAAGTATTTATCTCCGCCTGAGTGTCCTTTTGAAACGATAGGCGATGTTTTACTTGAGATTGGCAGTCAGGGTGATGATCCCAATAAATACAAGGACTACATTTACCTGCTTGATGAGTACCATTCATTTAATGAATTTAGGCGCAGAGTCAAGTCTGGCTTAGACGCCAAATACTGCTGGTGGCTAATGCGGTTGTCTCGCAATAACGCATTAATAAATCTAGCGCCATTAGAAGATAAGCCATTACCGCCCGATCTGCCTGAGTCCGTCAATCAAGCGTTGTTACAATCCCCAGATTTTATTACAAATTGCCGATTCAATAACCTGCATGAGTTTAGTCGTGTTTTATCGCAGATTGATCGCTATACCACTCATGGTGCGATGCTTGGGATTCTTGAGCAGATAGGAGAGAGCGCGCATTTCGAGCACTTAAAAAACAACTTAATTGATGATGAGGCGATATCCAGTAGTCAATTAGAGGGGGCCGCGACAACCACTATTCTTGCAAAAGAAATGCTCAGGAAAAAGCGTAAGCCTCGCACAGAAGACGAACGCATGATTTCGGGGAACTTTGATTTAATGCAGGCTGCGTGGGATCTCAAAGAAGAGCCACTCAGTATTGGGTTGATACAAGAGCTGCATAAGGTTGGTACCCAAACTCTAGAACAGAAAAAGTACGCATCGGGAGCATTTAGGATCCGAGACAATGTGGTTGTGGTTAACTCTATTGGTGAAACCGTTCATCAGCCGCCAAAACATGATGCTATTGAGCGCTTATTGTCTCGGGTAGCGAATTGGCTAAACTCGACTGACGATCAGATTCATCCCGTTATACGGGCCATTACTCTGCATTTTGTGATCGGCTATGTTCATCCCTTCCTTGATGGTAATGGTCGGGTGGCAAGAGCTTTGTTCTATTGGTATATGTTTAAGTGTGGCTATACAGGATTCCGTTACATTGCGATTTCAGCATTATTGAAAAAAGCGCCAATTCAATATGGTCAAAGCTATTTGGATTGTGAGCATGACAACTTAGATTTAACGTATTTTATCAAATATCAGTTAAGTGTTATCCATCTGGCCATTGCTGAATTTATGTCTATATATGAACGTGCAGCATATCGAATGAATGAATTAGACGAGCAGTATTCTGGCTTAGAAGATATTGATAAAAAAATTATTGGCTTTGTTGCTGGTGAGCCTCGTTATCGAAAAAAACCTACGATTACAGCGAGAGAGACTGAAAGATTACTGGGGGTAAGTTACAACACAGTAAAGCAAAAACTTGATGATATGGTTACTGCTGGAATACTCGGACGTGAAAAAATGGGTAAAGCGACAGAATATTTTTTGGTATAAACATAATCTGCTGCGTTGTCACGTAAAGACCGACATATGAGATCGCATGGAACATACTACTTGGCATAAGTGGTCGAATACCTTTGCGTTGTACGTGGCGTAAACCCAAGATTTTTTAATGTAGATGTTCTCAATCTTAATGCGCAGTTGCCCCTTTCCGAGTTTCAGGCGCATAACTTATCTTAAAGCCAGTAATTAGTTATGCTATAAATTATCTAATGTCATTTTTAATCGAGAAGCGTGCCATGGTTAAAAAACGGTTGTCAGAAAAAGACCTTTTAGAAGGACTAACACGCCATACAGCAAACGCTGATGAACTCGCTACTACAAGTGAAAGAGATTGGGGATCTTATTCTGAAGATACGGATAAGGCTGACAGCGATTTTCTAATTCAAAGAGATGACGTTTTCGACGCAACCCGAATGGAAAGATTGCTAAAAATGGCTGAGCGCTTTAATAAAAATGGAACTCTTGATGGTGAAAATCTTAAAGCCATTAAAGTGCTTGCTGAATCAAGCACACCATCCGAAATCGATTACAGAATGGCTTTAATAAGGATTGAAGCCTTATTCGATGCGGAGCCAGGTTCACCTGAAGGTGATGAACTTGAGCTGCTAGTTTCTTTTGTTGAAGCATACGAAGAAGAACACTATCCGATATAAATTAAGCTAGTTATAGTCGTTTTTTGTCACATTTGAAAGTGTGAATCCAACGTGCTCATTCACCCTCGAATATCGCGTTTCTATAAACGACAAACCACATTAAGTGGTTCTATCACGCGTTACAGCTACCAAAGCATTAGTAGATGATTTTCGGGTGTATAAGGAAGGGAAAGGCCTGCCTACCACCTCTGGCCGCGACGTTCCTTACCTGTTTACCCATAACCGCTCGTATCTTGAATTTACAACATCTGCATTTCAAAGCTGCAGGTTTTCCGCTCAAGCTAGTGTAATTCAAACGGGCCAGCGGTTATGTTCTGGTGTAATGGCTTGTTCTCATTGGCCATTACATCTTTAGGATTAAAGAAAGCAAGCTTAGAACGTTGGGAGGTTTTCCACTCACCACTAAATCCATTGAAGCGAATCTCAGGCATATTCTTTTCAACACTCATCCTGCTCGACAGCCATACCTGAGTGTGACGGATCGCCAGCGGTGCGGATCACGTAGGCTCATGCTACTTGAGCAATGCAGCAAAATGCTGATTGAGGTCGTTTTGTATGACGTTAAGGCGCATCACTATGCTGTCAAACGATGTCGGTGTGGTAAAAAACATCCCTCCCGCGATAGCCTGGGCGTGATCCTTGGCTATCTCGTCTAATCTTTTAGGTGCTGGGATCAGTATTAGCTGTCCTTGAAGGATTGTTTCGTAATCGACGCCTGGGTTTGCGAAGCGGTATTTTTTCATCTCGATGACGGCCAGCATCGCCTCTGGCGTATTATAAGGATCTGCAAATCCCATCCTTAACAGGCAATCGACATCATACCAATGTCGAGCGAGTCTGTTTGGATTAGGCTCCTTTTCTTGGGTGGCAAATTGATGGAGTGCCGTTAATTTTTCCCAAAGAATAAAGTTTCTCTGGTATGCCATCACTTTTGCTTTGGGCAATGCCAGGGATTGGAAAGCCGTAATGCTATCCATGTAGCATGCGACATCGATGACTTCCGTTGGTTTGCCGCGATTTCTACCACCAAATTCTAATAGTATATGATCAAGTTGATAGTCATTAGCGCTATGGGTGACTCGCGGGAAATGGATATCAATTTTTTCACCATGAGAGTCAGGCTCAACGTTGGCGCAGAACCCTGTTATGTTGTACTGGGCGAATCGAGCATTCAGTGTTTCAACTAAGTTATTGCTCCACTGCACTAAGCGTTTTTGTTGAGCATCTCTAAACTTTCTATTTTGGCTAGTGCTTTGAGTGCTTGTTTTCCACGCGGTCAACTCATCCTCTTCAGATAACCCGGATAAATCAGCCCAGTGGATAGATAAATCAATGTGTTCTGAAAATCGCTCAATAGCACCCCAACATTTACTGAGTGCGGTTCCACCTTTAAAGGCTACATGTAGCGGCTTGCACACATAATCCCTTCGGCGCGATTATATCGGCTCAAATGGGCTCACATTAATTGACAATAAGCAGATCCGCCGACTCAGATTAACTAACAACGGGCTTGCATTCATCTTAGCGTGCCATTAAACAGCCATGATCCAACAAGCTCACAGAGAGTTGAGCTATGTAAAAGCTAACTTTACATTTTTGGCGCGTTGGGCTTTAGTCAGTATCTGGATAAAAATGCCGTAATGGTTCCATTTGTTGATGAAGGATGCGGAGGATGTAGATCCCATAAGGCTGTTTTTTATAGAAAATCGCATGTTTATGATGATTGTGACGTCGAAGTTCTTTGGCAATTTCTGGGCACTCATGCCCCATTGAGGCTGCTCAGTGATTGCCAACAAAGCGTTATGCATACTTACTGTATAGTCATCCGCTTGCTTAAGACTAAAGTTCAATAAGGTGTATTCAAAAATTCGCTCAAAGTCTTCGGCAGCAAGGTTGGAAAGTTTATACATTGTGCTTTTGTTTCACCATTGCAGCGATGTCATGAAGTGATAATGCACATTCACCACTTTGCTCACCAGCTTCAATCGCCATTTTCAAAGCTATGGTCTGGTTTTCTTGTCTTTCTAATAGTCGTAAGGCAGAACGAACAACTTCGCTTGTCGAGCCGTAGCGACCTGACGAAATAAGCTGACCAACAAATTCATCTAACTGTGAACCGATAGTAACACTAGTAGTCCGTGACATGTTCCCACCTATTTGTGTGAATAATTAACACAGCAATAATATATGATGTTGGATACCAAATCAAAGTAATGTTAACCACACCATGACAATAAGGTATACCTCATGATCACATGTAAAAAGTAGCAGTTTTTATATATTTGTCATAACCTATGTGGCACACCATATTAGGTCATAACTTAAATGTCACTTAGGTCGGATTATGTACATCTTTGGCTATCTTAGAGCATCAACTAGCGATCAAAACGCAAAACGTGCACAGAGCACTTTACAACAGTTTGTTCAGGATAAAGGGTTTCGTATCGCTGGCTGGTATATTGAAAATGAATCAGGAGCCTCACTGCAAAGACCAGAGCTTCTTCGTTTACTTGATGATGCCGCAAAAGGTGATGCAATCATCATAGAGCAGATCGATCGTCTTTCTCGTCTGGATGAGAAAAGCTGGTTCACATTAAAAGAAATGCTGCACGAGAAAGAATTAAAAGTGATTAGCTTGGATTTACCAACCAGCCATATCGCACTATCTCCGCAAATCACCGATGAATTTACCGGATCGATGATCAAAGCGATAAATAGCATGATGATGGATATGTTGGCCGCTATCGCGAGAAAAGATTACCAAGATCGCCGCCGCAGACAGGCTGAAGGTATAAATAAAGCAAAAGAGGAAGGGAAATATCGGGGGCGGCAAGCAGACACAGATCTTCACGAAAAAATCTATCAGCTACGAGTTATCAATAAGCTGAGTATCAGCGATACCGCCAAACTCACCAATGTGTCGGATAGAACGGTAATTCGGGTTGCTAAGAAGCTGGCAAGTGAGCGTTCAGCGGGGTAAGAAGCTTAGCGTACGTTTTCGTTCCATTGGGCTTCGTCCCCTGAAGACATAATATTCTTCTCTCACAGGATCTTAAAATTGAGATCTCGTATTGAAATTCTCTTAAGGTTAATTTCGAGGGGATGGGCGCAAAACCCCATATAGTGAGGTGTTTATGAGTCAGGTTAAGCGTAAATACGACCATTTTTTTCAAATTTTTTTGAGTCACTTAGAAGGATTCTATTTCAATCAATATAAAAAATGCCTTATTAACACTGTTCTCGACGGATTAGCCCCTGATATTTCTTCGACTCACCTTCCTGAATGGTATTTTTCGGATGATTTAACGGATGAATTAGCTTTTTGTTACCCGATATCTGAGTCTGAAACGGTCGGAGAATATTTTTTGCGTAAGAGAGGTTGGCGCGAAGGTGCAATGGCACGATTATATTTTTCCGCCGTGATCGCAGCGCATACGTCCATCTGGGAAATTACTGAGGTCATAAAGGGCAGTACGGCTTACGTCAAGCCATTTAAAGTTGATATGGCGCCAATCATGGTGGCTATACCAAAGTGTTCCCAAGTTGATTTTGATAAACAACCCTTTTTTGTTGGTAAGGTTCTTTCGCTTGAGTCAATGGGTCTTTGTGAGTTAACTATTTCATTGGGTAGCGTTCCGCTACCGCGCAACGCGGTAGAGAGTGTCATTGAACGGCTTGAAGCATTAACGTCTAAAGAGGCGTTAACCCCACTTCAATCACAATTCCAGTTACATCGGCTAGCACTCATGGAAAGGCATGTTTATGAAGTGCAGCAGGGTAAAGAGGTTTGCGGTGGTATCGAGGATGATATCATTGCTCAGCATCGGTTTGATGGTATATATCAAGCGGGCTTGCAAGCTTTTCACTTAAATAAGGCGCTGGTCAACCCTTATTCTGGGGAGGAGGGCATATATTGGTCTCAAGGTTGGCAAGATGGACAACAAATCGCCACCCAAAATGAGCGAGGTCAACTTTTCAATTTATCGGAAGTATTCCCCTTAAAATTTGCAAATAAACTCCACATAACGTAAGAATACTATCTTAAACATTGATTAGGTTGATGATTTATGACGGTATTTAAAAGTGGCACCGAAGGCCAGCGGAAATTTGCGACAGTTATTCGTGCTCAGGTGTTAAAAATGCACCCTTGGGGCCTTAATGCCAATACTGCGGATAAAGTCACTTTCCGGTTAGAGGGTATGAAGTCCCCACTCTTTTTTATTAAATATAAAGAGGCGCTAGTAGCCGGCGAGGTGGTGCAATCCTTAGCGCTCTATGATGAAGAGAACTACCAGCGCCGCGCTAAGTTCGTTCAGGCTCGTGCAAAATAGTGGGAAAATCATCAATGGCACAAAAAAAATTAGCCCTTCCTCCAGGGGTATCGGTGATAAGACAAGGTAAGGCTTACGTGATTTTTCGCGATGGTCATGAGGCCATCGGTGGGGTGATAGTCAGTGAAACCACCCAAGGAAATACGCAGCTTCAGCCTTACATGAATGTGGATGCGAGTGATAACAAGGCTGTAATTGCGTTTGTTGCGCAGCAAATGACGGATGCATTATTAGGGGTGAACTTGGATATCGAAAATTATTGTACGGTAGGGGTTCTGATGTAGCCTCTCTCATTTGGGTGTAGCCCAATGACATAAGGCATTACAGCATGTAATCATATTAATGCGTTAACTTAAATGCGACAGCCTTTATGCGACAACTTAAAAACGATAAGCAGCTTAGACAATCAATAGGTTAGAACTATGAACTGAACAAATTTCGCTCTTAACGTACAATCATTTTCGATATCCAAACTGCCCCCTATTACAACATCAAGCCCAAAAGCCATTGAATGAACAACTTCCTATTTTCACTGAAAACGTGCCAGATAATGTTCAGGTCATTGAAAATAAATCCTTTCCCTGTTCAAGATGCAATAGCATCATTGCAAAACTGATTTTTGTCCCTGAGGCGGCAACTGCATCGGCTATGTTGGCAATGGCGCAAAAGTTGGAACTAGATGCGTTTGTGAGTCCTTACCCTGTGTGGTTAATCGGGGCACCGGATAGCCAAAATGATGATATTGCTCAGCATTTAACATTACAAATCGCACCGGTGAAGGGTGAGGTATACTGGCAACACCCAGACCATATGAATCAGCGGTTGATTGAGCTTGATATTGAACATCGTTGTACGCATCATCATGGTGTCAACCTAAAAAAGGACCTACATTGAACTCGCTAGATATTATTGCCATTGAAGAAAACGGAATATTTACAGCTAAGCATAACAATCATTATTGGCATGTTGAAAAAGGTGCCACGTTGGTTACTGGCCGTTTTGAAGGCCGCAACGTACTTGAATATGCCTCACGCCCTGTCACAACGAAAAGGGCATTCGTCGATTGGGTTCTACGCGTTTATTTCTAAGATAAAATTTCCTATGTCTGAAAATATTCCTTCAATTGAAGGTGAACGCCTTGAGGCAATGCTGGCACTTCAGCGAATGTACACATCTGTTCATCGCTGCGACGGCTGTCATTGTGAGACGCCTAAGCGTTACAGTGTCAGTGGTAAGTGCGTTACATGCTAGGCGACGGGGGTGATAAATACCACGGATAGGCATAATTACAGGAACCCGGGTTATCATGATTTAAAAGCGTTTAATGAGGCTAAGGGCGTCAATCTTATTTTGCAGGTATTCAATCGGTTACAGCGCTTGCGTAATTTGAAGGGTAAACACCAGCTTAATGAGTGATTAGTCTTTGAGCGCGTACACAATTAAAGCAATGATGATAATCGCGGTAAACGCGCCCACCACATATCCTGTAAACGGGCTCGCTATCGCATCATTGAGCGTTGATTTAGTACTTTCTGCAAATAAGTCCTGGGCAAGTGTGATCGGCGTAAACAACAGACTTGATAATGCCAGGGAAGTTGCCAACTTCATTTTATTTTACCCTTAAATTTGATATCTTAATCATATCACACATGAATAAGAGTGATGTTTGATGAGAGTTTCAGCAGTCCAAAAAGATATCCTATTTGTGCTATACCAGCTAGAGCTTCGTGGTTTTTTAAAACCTATACCTGCGACAGATATTCTTACTATGTTGAATAAAAGTCGAGCAACAGAGGTCTTTGGGACAAACTTTAGGGTATCTTGCCACAAACTCAATGAGAATGGTTTGGTCCATATGCACCGGTCCTTGCAGACGTTCAGGCTTTCGTTTACGTTGACTGAACTGGGGCGAGAGAAAGCCATTGAATTAAGCTTGGATTAAAGCTGCAGGATTATGGAAAATTCAAAGCGCCAAATTCCTATTGTCATTGATACTGAGCGTAATGAGCCCATTTGGGTTGAATCATTAAGTTGGATCTATGAGCAGCATGAACTGCAAGAAATACGTCAAGCCAACATAAAACACCATCGTTTCGTCTGCCAAAACTGCAGACAACTGGTGTATCTTCATGCAAAAAGAGATGACGATAGCCGGCACGGGCATCAATATTACTTTAGTCATCCAGAAGGGATCGATTGCGATTGGAAGTCCGATAGTAAGTCTCGTGCGGAAATTTACGCAGGTGTAGGTGAAGGAGATAAGCATTGGCAAATGAAAGAACTACTTGCTAAGACGCTTATTAACCTCCCCAATTGGGAAGTGATTGATATCGATACGCAGTTTGTTTTTAGCCTAGACAAGCTCAAACGTGCAAAACCCGACCTCCATGCTCGATATCTCTGTACAGATGTTGCGTTTGAAATCCAACTTCGTAGTGAATCCCCAAAAGTCATCCTTGATCGACAACATTTCTATCAGGAAAAAGGATGGCCATTGATTTGGCTAAGTGCCGAGAATGAAGACCAGATCCTTGAGTTTTTTGATAAAGAAAGAATTGCGGTAAAACAAGTGCAGAAGGATATTGCCTTTTGTAACCGAGGGAACTGGTTCATTTTCAATAAAGTCTTAGCTTCCCAATCACTCGAAAATAAGCAGCTTACGATATTAACGAAAGTGTGGGAGCCCTGCTTAGCAGGTAAAAAGATTTATTATGATTGGTGTCAATATAGCGTTACCTACGACCAACTCACCCATTACGATGGTGAAACTTTTTATAGGGATTTCTACGCCTTAGATCGTGCGCTAAAAGCAGATTTGGTTGAGCAAGGGAAGTTAAGAGTTTTAGCAAATATTGACCATTTCAAAAACCAAGAATACCGCGATTGGAGCCAATTTTTAGTTACTGCTAAGATATGTTGGCCAACTCTGGATATGAGCAGCGATGGTGATTGGCTGCATTCTGTGTTTAAAGATGACTATTATCGGCGTGTACTGCAAGTAAAAAGCACTGCGCTAACTATCATTCGATATTACGCATCAGACATGCCTAATTCATATAAGCGTTGGGAACAATTTGCACTAAAGTTGAGTCATTTAGGCTTTGGTTTCCACAAAAATATGAGCTTAAGTGTGCTCGAAAAAATTATGTTAATCCTTGGATATGATCTGTCAACTAAGCTAGGTAAAAGACAAAAATCCTATGCACGAGCTGTTCATAACTTTTTCGACTATGAAGCATTTAAACCATACCAAGCACTTTGCTTACGAGCTATCGAACTTAGCGAATATAAAGAAGAGCTTCTACAAACACCTAATGTACTGGCACGTTTAAATGATCCTCAGAAAAAAACCATCGAAATAAATTCAAGTTTAGATGGTTTTCTAGAATGGTTTGCTTCTGTACCTATCTATGAGCAAAGAGGGTTATAGTGTAGTTTTGCTTGGCGCATTGGACAAATTTGGTCAGAATTGCCAGCTGCCTTGCTCATGAAATGGCTAACGACTAGGCCATTGTGGATGCAGTAACGAGTGATTAAACAACTATGCTTAGGGGGTCAATTGAGTAATTCATTATTTTCAGGCGATAAGGATTGGAAGGCGAATGCATGTTTAAATTGGTCACACGATTCTATGGGACTTTATATCGAAGGTTATAGGGAGGCTGCTGATAAACTTGTCCATGATGTAGTTCAATCGGGAACCAACCAGGATATTTTGGTTTTTCCTATATCATTTCTTTATCGTCAGTATATTGAACTGCAACTTAAGCATATTATTCGAGAGTCAAGGATATTTCTCGAAGAAGAGGCTAGTTTTCCTGAGAACCACAAAATTGGTGATTTGTGGAACACCGTGAATTCTCTTATGGTTAGAATTATCAAAGATCATGATAAATCTATAAAAAACTATATCACTAGAGAAGATGTTCAGATCATTAAAATGATCATTACAGAATTCGTGAAGGTTGATCCTGAGTCGTTTGCATTCAGATACCCAAAAGACAAAAATGGAAACAAAAATCTTGATGGTATTCAGCATATAAACCTTAGGAAGCTCCACGATCAAATGGATATTTTGAAAGAAAAGCTGGATAAATACTGCTTGTGTGTCAGTATTCTTAGAGATTATCAAAATGAAATGAGATCTGAATATCGATCATAGAATGCATACAAGTGCCTACTTTTATTTAGCCAGCAACACTTAACAGGCAATGAAATGCTCAATATAGATAATGCTGAAACATTAATACAGGTAATTCGCGGTATTCAGCGGGTTTCGCCTACCTTAAAGGACAGGACCAAGGAGCAAGTCGAGTGGATGACGCTTTCATATTTCCTAACCGCTCATACTTCAGATCTACATTATCCATTTGTCATTAGAAAAACTGAAAGTCCTGATTTCATCTTGGATTTTCCTGAAGCTAGTTGGGGCACTGAAGTAACAGAGGCAATACATCCCGACTACAATCGATTGAGAGCACTACTTGAGCGGGAAAGTCCTGAACCATGGTTTATTGACTCCTCGCATTTCAAGTGGGGGACGCCCAAAAAGAGTTTGGCTGAGCTTAAAGCGCTTGCGTTACAAACTGAGTTGTCAGGATTGCCTTGGATGGGGAACTCGGTAGAGGAGGAATTTAGCGCAATGCTGAAAGAGGTTGTCGCTGGTAAAGCGACGAAGTTAGGTACAGGAGAATATCAGAAATGTGATAGAAACATCCTCCTTATCTATAGCAATCAGAGCTTGCCTCAGCTGAATATTGAAGAAGGGGCTTCCATCGCAAAGGAGGTGCTCAGATCTGCTGCAGGGGGATTCGACGTAGTGTCAGTTGTAAAAGGCGTTACCCTGATAGAGTTTTCTGAAGGGCAGTCCCTTTTGAAACTTATACCAAAAATAGAATAACAGTGTTAAGTATATTATTGTGACTTCGCCTTTATGCCTCTAGATGAAATAAGGAACATAATATGAGTAGAGAAGCGATTCAAGCTGTCATTAACCAGGTGCCTGAATTAACTGATTTTGGGATCAGTATTTATACTAATGGCCGAGTACTAGACAAAACGCAGAAAAAAGCCGAATTCGATAAAAGTCAGTCGTCTTTATTGGGGAGTTCAGAGTCTTTCGAAAAAACAGTCAGTTGGTTAAAGCAAATCGAAGAAATCAAGAGTTTCAACTTACGCCGTAGCAGCTACGGAATAAAACATTTAGCTGAAAGAGATATTGGATATATTACAAATGGCGTGTTCATTGCAGCGGCTATTCACTCTGGTTTTAAATATAAAATCAACTATGACAGTCCTAACGTTCAGTTTAATATGTCGGAAAAGTAATTGAAAATGTTAGAAAAAGTATAGCCAGAAGTATTTTGTCTCCTTCATGTGATTCCGTAAATTACTAAGTGGGTTTAGGTGGTAGGGTAGTGCGAAGCAGGATGCAAGACTCAAAAATGCTTAGCTTGTGTTCTTAAGCATTTTTTACCCCCCCGATCTTCGCGACATTAACCATCTAGAAGTAAATGTAGGAAGAAATTAATCAATAACTCAAACGGCCAACTTTACTGTGCAAGCCGTTTAATAAGCAATTATACGCTAAAAAACGCCTCATCTATTGACTAAATATTCTAGACGTGTATTATAAATGGCAATAGCGCCTAGACCACTGTTACTAAACCTAGTTTAGTATTATGTCTGGGCCTTCTTATATCTGGAGGTTGGTAAGTTGTCTATGGAAGGCGCTAAACCATTCAAAGAACATTCGGAACTAGTTGCTACCTTAGAGCAAAGAGGTATGTTGGTTGCTGATTCTGAAAGGGCTGCAAGGAAAATTTCTCAGGTAGGGTATTATCGATTAAGTGGATTTTGGTATCCATGTAGAGAAATCGAATTTGATGAAAAAGGTATTGCTGTAAAGCTATATGGTAAACCGAAACGTCTAAATCAATTCTTACCAACAACAGATTTTGATGAAATTTTTAAGCTGTACACTTTAGATAAAAGATTAAGATTCTTGTTGTTAGACGGTATTGAACGTATAGAAATCAACCTAAAAACAGTTCTTGCACATGAGCTTGGTAAAGTTGATGAGTTAGCCTATCAAAATCCAGCATTCATTAATCCCACTCAGTTAAAAGATTATTATAATAAAGGGACGATTAAAAATTCATGGATAGAATGGAGCAACCGTCAAAGAACTGAATTGTCCAGAAGTAAGGAAGATGCCATCGTTTGGCATCAAAAATCTAAGAGAGCAATTCCAATTTGGGTTGCCGTGGAGGCGTGGTCTTTTGGCACGTTATCCAAATACTTTGAGTTGTTAAAACAATCCCATCAAAATAATATCGCAGCTAGACTTGGAGTAAGTAATCCTATTCTTCTTGTTCGTTGGTTGCAGACAATAAATATTTTGAGAAATAGATGTGCTCATCATACACGGGTTTGGAATCAAACACATAATAACCCAATAGGGCTCCCTACTGGTGATAGTGAAGATTCTTTGTATTTTGCTAACTTCAATTTAACAGATGACAGCAAAAAGAAACTTTACGGTTTAATCGTTATAATTTGGTATCTAGTTCAAAAAATCGGCCCTAATTCCGATTGGATTCAACATCTTATCGAGGAAATTGAAATGTTTCCTAATTTGCCAATCTGCTATAAGAAAGCTATGGGGATTCCAGATGTAGGGTTATCAATCGATTCATTCCTTTCTTAAGTAAATTAAAGCGTACTAACAAAACGTTATGCATCAAAGGGTGATTATGTTGGAAGCAAAGAAGATTGTTGACTGGCTCAAACTATCCCCTAAGCAAGCTTTCATCTTGCTAGTGCTTACAAGTATTTTACTTTTTGGTGGCGATAAACTGACAACACTGCTTGGTTTAGAAAAGGCGAAGGAGTTGGCTCAACCTTGGCTAGGTGTTGTTTGGCTCCTTTGCGTATCTCTGTTAGCTGCTGAGCTTTTCATTCCAGGAGTTAAATGAGCCAAAGGTCGCATCTTCCATCTACGAAAGATGAAGTTCTATCGAGAAAAGTTGCACCAGCTAACTCCAGGAGAGAAAGTCTTTCTGAATCAGTATATTGAAAATAATACGAAAAAGGTTTTGGCTCATTATACTGATGGTATTGTCCAGTAACTGATCACAAACAAAATTATTAGTATCGCATCGAATATAGCGCAGTACGATGATGTTTTTCCGCTTAACATTCAGTCATGGGCATGGTGCTACCTTAAAAAAAGCCTTACTTAGTGAAAGTTGATGCATAACAAGCAAATCAACCTGGTACTCGTCGCTGCGCTCCTGTGGGAGAGTAATAAAGTTCTTATCCAAGTGTGGAAAAGTAATAAAGTCTCACACAAAAAGGCAGCTATTTCATCGGTACGCTGCCTATCTAAAACGTTTATGCCCCAGTGAGAACACTTTCAATAAATACTTACGGTTACATTGCTTTAGCTTTTCTATTACTAGTAAAATAATTACCAGAGTGAGGGAGCATCGGTAACAAGGGAATAAACAGAAAATGGCACAAGACGGGAAGCAACTCAGTAATCCTTTTTCTACCGGTAGTGGTGGTCCAAGGTTTGAAGCTAATATTCAGGCTACATTCGTTACTTTAATGCTAAGTGGCGGCTATGCACCTTGTTTACCCACATGGCCAATTGTCGAGATTAAGTTACAAGGTGCTGTTTCAGGCTATTGTACGGATGACCTAATTGTATTTGTTGAGAATCCAGCAAGTAAAGAAAGACGTCGATTACTCGGGCAAGTTAAAAACTCTATTACAATCACCACTAAAAGTCCTCTTTTTGCCGAAGTTATTCAGGCCGCATGGAATGACTTCAACAATTCGGATGTCTTTACTAAAGGAAAAGATATAATCGCGTTGATTACTGGGCCGATTAATGCGACGGATACTGATGGAGTAAACATCTTATTGGAACAAGCTCGTCACACCAGAGATGCTGAAGAATTTCTCACTCAGGTTGCTCGTGCTAATTTCTGTTCGAATATAGTTAGATCTAAACTTGAAGCTTTTAAAGCACAGTTAAAGGCAGCTAATGGAGGTCATGATGTTAATAATGTTGATTTGCATGAATTTCTTAAACATTTTCACCTGCTTGGCTATGATCTAGCCAAAAAGGGAAGTGTTGTTTCGTCTCTACTACACTCGCACATTTCCCAGTTTAATAAAGATATCCCAGATAAAATTTGGTACCAAATCCTCAGTGAAGTGCAAGACTTCAATCAGTATGCTGGAACAATTACAACTGAAACTCTATCTGAGAATTTGGTCGATCATTTTAGAGAGTCTGAGATTACCCATATCCCGAAGGGCTTTACCAAGGAAGAAGCTGTTCGTGAAGCTGAAGTAACCGATGAATCTATCGTTACTGATTGGAACCAACATGCAACAGCTTCTAAATTGGCTTTAGCAATGCTACTTGGTAGCTGGAATGAGTCTAATAAGGTAGATATTGAAGTAGTCAGTCAGATAGTTGGTGAGAAATATAGTGACTGGATAGCTGACCTCAGAGAAACATTACATGTTCACGATACTCCCTTAATCTACAAAAATGGTCTTTGGAAATTCAAGGAGCGCTTGCAATCATGGCAAGATTTAGGCGGTAGGCTTTTCGATAACCACCTGGATATTTTTAAAACTACTGTATTGGAAGTCCTTTGTGTCAATGATCCGTCGTTTGAATTACCAAGCAATGAGCGGTATGCGGCTGCCATTCACGGTAAGGTGCTTCCGCACTCTGGCAATTTACGTGAGGGGTTGGCTGAAACATTAGCACTAGTTGGTAGTCAACATGACTCATTAGCAAATTGCAGCATAGGCAAGGCTGACTGTATCGCGGTACTAACTATCCGTGAACTCTTTGAAAATAGTGATTGGCTGCGGTGGGGGAGTCTCAACAGTTTGCTTCCTACTCTTTCTGAAGCTCATCCAGGTGAATTTCTTTCCGCTGTAGAAAACGCTATAGCCGTTTCTTCCTCTCCACTTGATGCGCTATTTGAGCAAGAAGACACAGGCGTCTTCGGTCGGAATTATATAACTGGTCTGTTATGGGCGCTTGAAGGCATTGCTTGGGATGAAGTGCATCTAAGTCGATCTACGGTTGTTTTGGCGGAGATAGCGTCGCATGACCCTGGAGGCAATTGGGCAAATAGGCCGGGAAATTCCTTAACGAATATTTTTCTACCATGGATGCCTCATACACTAGCTTCGATTGAAAAGCGACAGGTCGCTTTAAGAACAATATGTGCCGAACAGCCGGAAGTCGCATGGAAGCTGCTTGAAAGTTTATTACCTAGCCAACACTCCACAACCTCGGGAACCCACAAGCCAGTTTGGAGAAAAATAATTCCTGAAGATTGGGAACAAGGGGTTACAAACGGTGAGTATTGGGAACAATCTCGATTCTGTGCCGAGCTTATCGTCCAGCAAGCTGAGTACGACATTGCAAAGCTCGCATCGCTGGCAGGAAACTATGACCACCTACCATCACCAGCATCGGAAGCGTTGAGAGATAAGTTATTGTCTGACTATTGTTTAAGCTTGTCAGAGCAGGAGCGACTGCCTATCTGGAGCAGATTGTGCAAGTTCATTGCGCGTCATCGTCGCTTCCCTGAGGCGGAATGGTCATTTGGTGACGAACAACTTTTACCTCTGGAGGACATTGCCAACAGGTTAGCACCAAACACTCCAAGCCTATTACATAGGAGGTTGTTCTCTGACTCAGATTCCAACTTCTATGAAGGCAATGGTGATTGGCGTGAAGAACAGAAAAAACTGTGCCAAATTCGTAAGGTTGCAATAGAGGATATTTTAGCTGAAGGCGGCATAGATAAAGTGCTAGAGTTTTCGTCAAAGGTGACGAACTCCCACATAGTTGGGGAGGTGCTTGCAGATTTTGACTGTCTGGACTTTGATGCAAAGCTATTACCTAGCTTGCTCGATATGACAGAGCAAAAGAACTGGTCTCTGGTTGCTTCATATGCATGGCGTCGTAGAAATATGGGTGACTGGCAATGGTTTGATGATATAGACAAGTCAGAATGGAATCCCAAACAGATTTCCAACCTGCTCTGCGCTTTGCCCTTTAATAGGAATGCATGGGAAAGAGCTGCGCGGTTACTTGGTGAGAATGAGTGCGAGTACTGGAAACATACAGGGGCTAACATTTACCAGTCTGACGGTGACACAGAGTATGCATTAGTAAAGCTTCTTGAACACGACCGACCAAGTGCTGTAATTGGTGGATTGTCGAGTAATCTCTTCAATAAACAGGAGATAAACCCTGAACTCGCTTGCAAGGCACTGCTGGCACTTGTGCAGTCAGAAGAACAAGCGGAAAGAGTTGACAGTTACCATATCACGCAAATTATTAAGTATCTTCAAAAGAATATCGACACAGACGAAGACAAACTCTTTCAGGTCGAATGGGCATATGTTTCGTTATTGGATCAGCATGCTGAAGGCTCGCCAGTGACCTTAGAAAACAGGTTAGCGTCCACCCCTAGTTTCTTCTGTGAGCTGATTCAGCTCGTATATCGAGCGAAGGACATTGCGGCTGACGCAGCAGAACAAACTGAACTGAGCCGCAGTATTGCCATTAACGCGTATCGTCTACTCTCTACATGGAGTTCTGTTCCAGGTACTCAACCAAATGGGGTATTTAATCCTGAAGCATTCTCTGAATGGCTAACGGCAATGGAAGATATCGTAAAAGCATCTGGGCATTATGATGTCGCGCTGATTCAACTTGGCAATGTACTCGTTCATTCTCCTGCTGGAACAGATGGTTTATGGATACACCCTGTGATAGCAAATGCAATGAATAGCAGAGAGCGCTCTAGTCTTAGAGATGGATATCGGACAGGAATTTTAAATTCTCGAGAAGCTCACATAGTTGACCCAGAAGCTAAGCCTGAAAGAGCGTTAGCCGACAAATATCGGCGACGTGCCAATGAAGTTGAGAATGCTGGATACCAACGGTTAGCTTTAACATTGAGGGAAGTTGCTGATAGCTACGATAGGGAGGCAGAACGTATAATCTCGCGTGGTGATCTATATTGAGGGCAGGATAACCGCTGTGTTCAGTAATTTTACACGCCTCACTTCCCAAAACTCCGGTATCCAGTAAGTGGGGCGTCAACTCAGATACGCTGCTTTCTATTTGCCATACCTGAGTTAATTTATGGTTCGTAAATTTTGTAAGGCTCCTAACAACAAGTTTTGTCCAAAAGTGAGCCAGTGAATCACTCTAGACCATACTGATTGACGCGAGCCATAAAACTGATCCATTTCACCCCGTATATTCCTTCCAACGGGGCATTTTTTTATTGCCTTAGAATGAATCAAATCTTTAGATAATTGATTCATCGGTTTTTAGCTCATTCAACTTAGCTGCTTTGGCAATGGTAGAACGACTGCATTTAAGCAGACCCTGCACTTGTGACCAGCTTTTCCCTTCATCGAGTAGTAACCGAATATTTTGCCTTAATCCGTGGTCAGGCTGACGTCCAAGGTATTTGCCTAAGGTTTTGGCCTTTTCGATGCCTTGCGCTTGTCGCTTTCTTCTTGTCTCGTAATCATCTCTGGCCATTGCCGCGGCTAAATCAATCATGAACTCAGTCAGTACCTTTGCGATCATGGTATGTTCTTCTGTGCCATTTAAGATCCCATGTGTCATTGGCTGGTCAACGACAACAATATGAATATTGGCTTTTACCAACTTACTTTTTAAGATCTTCCATTGTTCAAAGGGGAGGCGAGACAACCTATCGACTTTTTCAATGAGTAAAACATCGCCAGGGTGAGAGTCCATGATTAAGCGTCCAAGTTCAGGCCGTTCAATTTGCGCCCCTGATTGCGTCTCAGCATAAAAACTGGCTATGCGAACATTTTTACTTTCTGAAAACTGAACCAACTCATTTCTGGCTCGATTGGCATCTTGTTCATCTGTCGATGCACGCAGGTAGGCCCGTATAAACATTTTGCCTCATTTGGTGTTTTTAGGATATGGTTTACGATGGTAGTGCGAGTAGGGTTTAAAATCAATATATAGCGAACCAGTTGGCAGAGTGATGTTGCTAGTTTGCTTGGGGTATATCCTAAATGAATCGATCTTATTATCATATTGGACCAATGTAGACTTAGTTAAGGGTGGCGTATTAAGTAAACCCACCGACCTTTAACTTTGATATAGATTTCATTCGTCCGCCAAGAACCTGATACCTAGCGCTTTCTCTTCCTGAACATGACTTCGAGTTGCGGTGCATATTTGATAACCCAACGATTCAGTGTTGAGTGGTCAAAATGAATGTTTCGCTCCGCGAACATTTCCTCAATATCACGGTAACTAAGTTTATAGGCTAGGTAATATCGTAGAGCTTGCATGATGATACGCAAGGAGTTTGTCTTTGACTGTTTTAGTTATTTTTTACCGTTGGATTACCGTTTAAATCACAAGCGATTTTTTTCATTTGTTAACTGGTATTCTTTCATTTAGCTTATATCCTTAATTTTGTGCCTGTAATGGTGCGTTCATTGGAAGAGCAGTATTAATGACAAATTAATCAGCAAAAAATAAGGGAATAAGCATGAAATTACATTATTTACTATCGGCAATCGTGGCGGTGTATGGTTCAACGGCGTCCGCCAATGTCGATGAGCGACAAATATTGCGTTATGCTGAAATGGCTAGCGAGACGAGCAAAGTGATCATTGGTGAGAGAGCACCAGCCAATTTGGTATTAAACAATCAATATATTAGCGCATCAGATGCGGGCTTTGTAATCCGCCGCGAGTTAAGTCATCCTAATGCGGATTATATCAAGTTGCATTTTACTAATGTGCAGTTAAGTAACGGCGCAAAATTAGTGGTACGTAGCCCAGATAACAGCGAACGATATGAATATACAGCTACTGATATGAGAGCGGCGACGCTCGATGCTAAATTCGGAGATGATGGTGTACACTCATTTTCTGTTATGTCGATATCAAATGACAGCGCTGTCATTGAGTATTATCCTAGTACCAGCGCTGCAGTAGATGAGCAAAGTGAATTTGGGACGGTGGATAGTTATTTCTATGGCACTGAAAGCGTTATTCAACCTGCTGACGATCCCCTTGATGATGTGTCACCCCTTTCGACCTGTGGCGTGAATGAACGTAAAGGCGTTCAATGCTGGGCGGATAGCCATCCCATTGAGTTTGAACGAAGCCGGCCAATCGCGCGTTTGGTTATTGGTGGACGCAGTTTATGCACTGGCTGGCGCGTTGGGGCTGATAATAAAATGTTTACCAATAACCACTGTGTGGAGACTGCGCAAGAGTTAGCATCTACTGAAGTGTGGTTTAATTATCAAAATAAAAGTTGTAATGGCAACACTAAAGAAACCATAGTCAAAGTGACCGGAAATGAGTTTTTTAAAACAGACTACACCCTCGATTACACTCTGTTTAGCGTCAATAACTTTACCGCTATTACCCAGTTTGGCCACCTGGGTCTCGAGGTACGTGATGCGTTGCAAGGTGAACTGATTTATATTCCACAGCATGGTTCGGGTAATCCAAAGGAGCTTGCGATTGAGTCAGATCAAGACAGTAATGGTCTGTGTCAAGTGAATGCAGCATCGACAAATGGCCGTGGCAGCAATACCGATATTGGTTATAACTGCGACACTATTGGCGGATCGTCCGGGTCACCTGTTATAGCGGCATCGAGCAATAACGCAATAGCCTTACATCACTTAGGGGGTTGCTACAATAAAGGGGCAAAAATCAGTAAGATTTGGCCACAAGTATCAGACCATTTTAATGGCGTTGTACCAATAGGTGATAACGTCGGCAATATTCCAACGCCTACAGCACGCTTCACTTATAGCTGTGATTTTGAGCTGTGCCGCTTTAATGCCAGCGGCTCTAGTTCAAACAGTTCAATTAGTCATTACGATTGGAACTTCGGTGATAATCAAATAGGCGCTGGCGAACAACTCGCCCATACTTTTGCGGCTTCAGGTACTTATGATGTCAGCCTAACAGTGCTAGATTCTAATAACCAAAGTGATACCTTAACTCAGCAAGTGTCCGTGACTTCCGGCGGCACATTGCCTAATAATGAACTCGTAAAAGGGCAACCTAAAACGGGAATGACAGGGGGCTCCGGTTCAGAAATATTTTACTATATTGACGTACCAATGGACGCTAGCAATATTACCATTAGGTTATCAGGTGGGATTGGTGACGCTGATTTGCATGTAAAAAAAGACAATAAACCAACTTCAAATAGCTATGATTGCAGACCATTTAAAAATGGTAATAACGAAAGCTGTACATTAAATTCAGGCAACGGCCGTTATCATGTGATGTTGAAAGCTTATCGCAGTTATAGCGGTGTGAGTTTAGTGGCTGATTACACAAAAGGCAGTAACACATCGCCAGCAGATAGCATAGAGTTAGGGGGGCGCCCATCCCCTCGAAATAAACCTTAAGAGAATTTCAATACGAGATCTGAATTTTAAGATCCTGTGAGAGAAGAATATTATGTCTTCGGGGTAAGAAGCTTAGTGTACGTTTTTGTTCCATTGGGCTTCGTACCCCTAAGAGTGATAATTGCGAGATACCTCTGAAGATACGTCCTATGCTTTGCTGACTGGGGATCCAATTGGCGTAAGGTCGATGCAGGCGTAACTAGTCGAGCTTTAATGTGCCAAATTGATGGCAATCGGCCAAAGTCTGGGCACCTGAAATGACGGCAGCGAGTACAAGGAAGCAGATATCAACTAGGTCATGGTCTTGATTTATATGAGAACGGCAGTCGGTGATACAATCGAGATGTTTAAGCATAAGGCTTCAAATGGCAAAGAAAAAGAGTGCTATTTGATCACATCCACGTGATCAAATATGATCAGCCCTCGACTGGGGGGATCATTACGATGATAAAAGTATATGAATGGAGTGTTTTTTGTGAAAGTGTTTTCATCATGTATAAGATCAACCTTTTTCTCTCCAAGAGCCGATAGTGAAGAAAAATCTGGATTAGAGAAAGGTGTGTTAAATAAGAAGGTAGAGAGTCATTACAAAAAAGATAAATCATCTTGGGAACCAATGATTTGTTACTCTATAGCATTAAAAGTTGGTGTATTAGATAAAACAATTAAGAAAGAAACCAGAGATACTATTAACAACATGTTAAAGGGGGGGGGGTACAATCAAAGATATTCAGACTTAATGGAAGTGAATATGTCAACAACAAGGAGATATTTTGATACTTCGTTGGTAAAAGAGTCTGGGATTATAAATTTTATTGATGATAAAAACTCTAGAGTCGTTCACACTGCATATATAAAGAAAAATAAAGATGGTAGTGTTGAAATGTTCCATGCGAATAATATGAGTTTAGATGGTGCTTTATCTTTGGGAAGGGAGCTTAGTATTCTAGGTCCAACAACCCATTATGATCTTAGTGATAATTATGTAATTAATAGCTTGAATAATTGGCTAATAACATCTGAACATAGCTTCAAATTTACTTCTGTTTCAGAACTGAATATAACTACCAAGATTTAAAGACATGTACGGCTCTCAATTGGGAGCTATTCTTGCACTACAAAGGACATTCGAAGGGGAAAATCCTCTAGTGGCACTGCTAATGATGTTTTAGTCGATAGTAGTGTAATGTTAGTGTTTTTAATGTAACTGGCTTTGTAGAACAAATCCGTGCACACTACCCAATGGAAAGTCGATAACGGCTATCACCAGCGCTCTCTAGCAGAGACCGCCATGGGCCGATATAAACAGTTGAATAGTCCAATGCTAAGTTTACGTGATTACAATGGGCAAGTCGCAGAGGCATTGGCCAGTGTGAAGGCGATGAACAAAGTCATTAGACTGGGTATTCCCGTTCTCTAGCAAGTCGCTTAATCGGCCAGAAGCCTTGGAATGATTACGATCTATGAAATGATTTATTCAACAACGCCTATTGGCTTAATATAAACTCGGCTAAAGCCTTTGCTTCAGTTTCACTCAAACCTGTCATCGGCGGCATAGGTATTGCTCCCCACCTTCCACTCCCACCGTTCTGAATATTCTCAGCAACAATTTTTTTAGCATCTAGCACAGATTTATACTTTGCTGCGACCTCATTATAACCAGGCCCCACCACTCTATGGTCCAGACCGTGACAAGAAAGACAAGAGTTGTCCTTTAATAAAGCTTGCACATTTACTGGACCACTGCTCTTTACCTCCTCCACTTTTTTAGATGCTTCAATGATATTCTCATCTGTCATTTTCGCTGAACCATAAGCAACTGATAAGTACGCGCCTAAACTATTAATTTGTTGTTCATTTATTGGAGCACCATAGTTCTGATGCATCTTATGCATTTCAGCCGTCCATTGTGCTTGAGTCATACCAGGAGGCTGATAACTAATATAGTTCGACGAGTGACAAATATTGCACTTCTGTTCAGCAATGATGTAACCAGGTAATGTCGAAAACTTTAAAGTCGAGGTATCTGCTGGTAACTTAATCATTACTGGCTCTGCAATTGAAGCACTATTGATCACTACAGAAACAAAACCTAATATAATTAATACATTATTACTCATTATATTCTCCTTAAGCGATACGCACATGCGTATGTTCAATAGCATTACGCAGATAACCATTAGGGTCCCAAGTCGCTTTTATTGGTTGAGTTTCACCTTTATGACTAACCGCCCGAACCATCAACTGAATTCGTCCCTTTTTCTCAAAGGTTACTGCAATCATCCAACCTCGAAAAGAGAATCGTCCTAGGTCATCACTTAATATTGTCTGCAGCCAATGCTCACCACCATCAATAGAGACTTCTACGCTTTTGATGCCAGAACCTCCATCAAAGGCAATACCTTTAAGTTCTGTCTTCTTACCAACCATTAATGTGTCACCAGATTTAACATTAGTAATAAAACTGCGTACTGAAAGTTGAGTTATAGAACGGGTCTTTTCTGGAACACTATTTAGCTCAACGCATCCACAATCATTATCAGGAATACGATAGGCATGTGTCATAAAATACGCATTAAAGCCATTAAAAATATGGTCAATCACTTCAATCTCGGAGAGATGTTTAACCCAATAAGTAGCATAATAGCCTGGTACAATTAATTTTATTGGATAGCCATTTAAGAACGGTAACGGCTCCCCGTTCATCTCCCAAACAATCATAGGCTCACCAGTCATAACGTGATCATAGTCCAGTGCCTTACGAAAGTCAGAAGTAGTATCAAGTACTGGTTTATCTAAACCATTAAAAGTGACTTGCTTAGCCCCATTTTTAACTCCAGCTAACTCAAGTACTTTTTTAAGAGGAATACCTTTAAATTTGGCATTACCCATAGCACCGTTACCAAGCTGGGCACCAAATACGCGTGGCGATGAGTAACCTCGACTATTACCAGCACATTGCTGCACTGCAACAATTTCTATAACTCCATCCATTTCCTTCAGCTCAGCAAGTGTAAGAGCTAACTGTTTACTCACCAACCCTTTGATATTAATTGTATATGTATCAGGATCAATAGAAGTAGGGATATCAGCAAGATGATAACGAACAAAGAAATTTTCATTCGGAGTGATTAGCCCGTTATCAAAAACTTTCATTTGAGTTTCAAGATGTGGGGGACGCGAATGCACCAAAATCATATCGTCCTTACCAGGGAAATCATTCACGATTGGGCGCGAACCATCAGCAAATGTTACTCCATCCCCATCAGCGAATTTAATAACTGATTCCGCCAATGCAGCTATCGGGGTCGCGGCTATCGTTGCAACACTGGCGTTGCGCAAAAATTGACGGCGAGACTTTGATACTATTCTATTTATATTACTCATTAATAAATTTCCTTAGAAATAATTTGCAACACACTTATTAAGCCATTGTGATTAGCTTTTTCTTGATACGATATGTACAGTTCTCGTGGGATTATTAAAAATATTTCCCCCTTTAATACCTTTCATCGTCCCAATTGCTGCAATAAACCAAGCACAAATTAAGCCGACAAATAGAAAAATAGCAGCCCATTCGAATACAGTAGATCCTGTATGTCTAGCAAGCTGTGTTGTGCCTGTAACACATGTACCTACAGGGAAAGTAAATGCCCACCATGTCATTGCAAAAGGCATTTTTTTGCGTAGCGCTCTCAATGTAAGTAGACTTGCTAAGATTGACCAAAATAGTGCAAAACCCCAGATTGGGACACCATAAATAATAGCCATATTATTTAAGCTTGAAGCTATTGGTTCATCAACCACAAATAATGCAACAGATCCAAGAGCACCAACAGCGGTTATCGACTGCCCAAGTGGCCCTAAAACGATCCATAAAGTTGGCACCCGAGCACCACCAGAACTTCCTGAATGAGCTAAACGACTCCAGATCATGGTGATAATAATTAATGCACAAAACAGGCTAATGCCAAACATTGCATAACAGCCATATAATAGCGTTTGTTGCAGAGTAATACTTTCCACATAAGGAATTAACATAGCACCAATAGCAGCCGAGACCATAGGTGGGACAATAGGCATAAGCCAACCGCCAAAAGCAGCATCACCACGTACTTCATACTGAGTAAAATGGCGATAAGGAATGATAATTGCTGTTAACAAACCGCTAATAGTACCTAGTATCCAGAGTATCCAAGCAATCGTTTTCGCAGTATCTTGTGCAAAAATATGCTGCCCCAGTAAGATAGTCCCTCCAGCTATTGTTAATAATGCCATCGGGAGAGCACCAAAGAATTGTGCCATAACAGGATCATTAAATTGGCGTTTTATTATCTGTGGTTTAATGATGGTCTGAATAATCTTAATGGCTAACAAAATCATTAACATGGCTGATGCTAACAGCCATATAATCAACGCTATATTGGTTAATTGTGTGCCATACAATGGCAAACCTACAGCTGCATTAGCAATAATACCCGTACCCATTACTGAGGCAAACCAATTTGGACCGATCTCCTTGCTAAATTCGACTTGAGTGTCTATTGACATTTATTTTACCTATAGCGAAATATTCAAATTTATTTTACTCTAATTCAGAGCCGTTACAATTTAGTCCAGCTCAGTAACTTAAACAATTATAAAAATAGTTTTATTTAATGGTAATTACGTAAATAATGTAAAATAAATTTTGACTTCATAGTCATGCTAGGTATTGCTCTATTGCTTAAATCACTCTCAGGCGAACCCATCCCCACCTTATGTTACTGTGCTAATTGACCCTCTGGCGGATAGGCATACCTAGCCTTGTGACTTTGTTCATCATCTTTACACTTGCCAATGCCTTGCCACCCGAAACAATCTGAAGCCGCACAAGATGCTTTTAAAAACTTCCGGATGGCAACTATCCTTAATACGCTTGGGCATGTTGTACTCGATCGCATCGATGTTTGGTTTCAAGATGAAGCCCGATTTGTCCAACAGAATACAACCACCCGTATTTTGGCCAAAAAAAGCACTCGTTCACGGGCTGTCCCTATTTATATCCGCCAACAGGCGCTACACAAGCCATTATTGCCCCACATGCCAATCGCGAATATGTTAACGAACATTTAAAGCTGATCTCAACCGCGACGAGGCTTTGTTTCCTAAATAGGTTGAACTAAAACCGTAGCCGCAGATCTGATCGGCATCGCCTATCAACTTATCCATCAACCGTGTCAAAACCTCGCTATAAAACAACCCACTGGAAGCAATACAACCAAGCCTTAATCAACCGCGGTTCACTTACCTTCTGGATTGATGAGGATGCAATTGCTAAGTGGAAAGCCAAGGTCGAGCAGTCAAAAGAAAGGTCGCCCTCAAGTGTTTAGCGACTTAGCCATTACCACTGCGTTGATGGTTAAGCGTATTTTCTCTATGCCACTGCGAGCCTTACAAGGCTTCATCAATTCGGTGTTTAAACTGGGTGACATCCCATTATCTTGCCCGCATTACACCTGCATCAGTAAATGCGCGAAAACGGTTAATATTGCTTTTAAAACCAAGACTCGCGGCGCCATTGAGCACTTAGCTATCGACTCAACAGGCTTGAAGGTCTATCGCGAAGGTGAGTGGAAAGTGAAGAAACATGGCACAGATGTAAAGCGCCGAGTGTGGCGTAAACGGCATATTGCCGTAGATACACATAGCCATGAAATTATTGCCGCAGAACTCAGTTTATCAGGTGTCACAGACGCTGAAGTGATGCCCAATTTACTTAAGCAAACCCATCGAAAAATCCGCAATATCTCGGGTGATGGTGCTTACGACACGAAAGCCTGTCATGAAGCCGTTCGTCGAAAACGCGCTTTAGTGCTCATTCCACCTAGGGAAGGTGCTGCGCTATGGGAATAAGGGCATCCACGAAACTTAGCCGTCAGTAGGCAATAGCTTCATGGCTCAAATAAGCAGTGGAAAAAACGGTATGGTTATCATCGCCGTTCAATCTCAGAAACTGCCATGTACAGGATAAAACAACTGCTAGGAGGCACGTTGAGCATGCGGAATTATAACGCTCAGGTGGGAGAAACTTACGCGATGATTAGGGCTTTGAACAAGCTTACTGGACTAGGTATGCCTGAAACCCACTATGTAGCTTGATATTTGAACAATGATGAGCGTTTTGTTCGCTGACTCGATTTAGGAAACAAGGCCCGGGCAAGCGTGTATCACTTATTGCTGCGATTTAGGTTCTTATCCAATAAAACCCATATTAATATGGGTTTTATTAATTTAATGCCGCGATTAGATGTTTTAATTGTTTCCCTGATCGGGGTCTCTATCCGTTTTTTAGCCGACGCCCCGTAAACTCTCGCCTAATCGGAGGGGGATATATGAGGTGTCAGCTAAATGATTAGTAGCTAACCACGCAGTGAATTGCCCTATCTTTGTACCCACCATCAATGGTGGTTGTGGTTTTAAATGTCGTTCCGCTGGCCTTCTTCTGATTTCTAGAGAGGTTAAATGTAATTACTTTTGAAGTTTCATTATATTCTAATTTTTTTAATGAAAAGTCTTTGTTATTAATCACCTTGAATTTTGGCAGCATATCGCGATAGCCTGAAACGAGGCACATCATCTTTTTAGGTAGTTTATTGTTATGGTCAGACAGTATGTTTTTATAAGAAAAGTTTACAATGTCACGCTCTGAATAATTAGAGATAACATAGGTGTTACCTGATGCATGAAGAAGGTCATATGTTATTTCTGCACTTTGTGAAAAAGAGGAGAATGCTAATAAAGCTGAAAATACAATGGATTTTTTCATTTTTTCATTTTTACCTTGTTTTGTTAGTTTGTGATTGATGTATTGATTAATGGTTTCATAGTGCGTTGTTGATTAAATCATTTCATAACTTAGATCTCTGCAGTGGATGCTCCAAATTCATATTGGAAGATCATCCACACTTAAACTCTTATCGTCAACTTTGCGACAGAACCGATCCCTTACGGCCCCCAGAAGGGGACCGAATAACAACAGAAAATACCGAATGCTCTGTCACGCATCAACGCATGATATAGCGGATGTGATAAATAATATCGCTGAGGTTTTCCACTATAGAGCGCTGATTGGGTGCCTCTGCATTAGCTCCTTTCACATTGAAAATGCTCAGCGTCAGAGTCAGAGCTGTCGGATCCGTACCTTCAAACGGTAGGAAACGGCTATCGTCGAAATTCACGACAAAGCGCCCTGCATCCTGCATACCGTGAGACAAGGTGGCGATAGTTCCATCATTACCTGACAGCGTAGCGGCAATGTCCTGATATGGCCCCAGCAGGGTCGGTAACGTGACGGCAATACTCTTGATAAAGAGCTGTTTGCCCGAGCTTGTCGTGCCGTAGTCATGGGCCAGACCCAGTATTGACATATTGAGCGTTGAGCTGAAAATGTCATCCTTCAACTTAAGCTGGCCGGGAACATTACCCTCTTCGTCTTGACCGCCAAGCACAGCACCGATTGCAGCACTGAGGCTGTTATTTTGCTTACCGCGCAACGCAGCCAGGGATACTGTGCGTGTGGCCTCCAGCCCCTTCGCACTGTTCTGGATCCAGATATTCTCCATCTTTTGCAGTTCGGTGGTGAGCCCCTCGCCGGCGAGCAAGCCCTGATACAGATCGTTCCAAACCGGCGTGCTAAAAATGCCGTCCGTTAGGCTACCACCCAGTTCACGTTTGAGTGCTTCACGGGCTTGAATACAAACCGGAATGGTGGCGTCGTAGAGCTGGTAATAGAGCGAGGAGAGGCGGCTGACCATCCAGTTATAAAGCCCCTGTCCAGAGAAGCGGTTGCTCTGTAGGTCATACACGGCCTGCGCATTGGCCGACTCTATCACCGCAAGGGAAATCTGTTTCTGCTGCATGGCAATCTGTGTTTTCAAGCTTTCTATTTGCGATTCGGCTTTGCTTACATCCTTATCAGCAACGTCACGCTGCAGCCCCCAGTCTTCCTTGCGGCGCTGGTAGTTTGCAGTCATTTCACTAATAGCGGCAGATTGGTCCTGCGCCATCGCCGCAACTTGTGTCGCCTGGGTGGCTGCATGTAACGGTGCCCCAAAGTCTCCACCGCCGTTGGCCAGACCAAATGTATTTGGCATGGCACTTAACACCCCGGCACCAATTGCCGTGCCCACGGAGACCAGATTTGTAGCCATCGCCGTTGAGCGCAGGGTCAGTCCGGCGATTTCCGCCGCCGACAGGTCACCGTTTATCAAGTGACCATAATAGGCTTTACGCAACGCAGCACTGGCCCGGTCGATATTCAGGGCGTCCAGGCTGGCATTGAGGCTGTCAATATTCTTTTGTGCAATATCTTGCTGTAGCCCCAGCACGGTAATCTGCTGCGCCTGCAACAGCAACGTCAGTTGCTCACTATCACGGCGCTCAAGTGCGCCGAGCAGGTTGCTACCAAACTGAGTCAGTTGGCCAACGGCATAGCGGGCATGGTCAGCCAGCCGAGGATAACGCCAGCCGGTATCACTCTTCCCATCAGGGCTGACATCATTCATGACCCCATCACCGCCGGATTGCTGACGATGAAGTTCGGCAGGGTCGACCGGGGAGGCAAACAGCGGCAGGCTGAGTGGTTGACCGTCAAGGCTCAGATTATGACGCAGGTTATAAAGCCGAATTTCCAGCTTATCCCACATGGCCAGCAGTACCTCATTATACGGAGGCAGAAAATCACCATCCCCCATATCGTGGGTGTCACCGCTGCGTAACCACTGAGCAAAGGTCAGCGATGCGCCCTCACTGCTGCGCGTTGCCGGGGACGCTATTGACTCAGCCTCCGTAGATAGAGTCGGATTATTCCAGGAGTTCGTAATGCGGATATCGGGGCGCGGGCCGAGCAGCTGTAGCGCTTGGACATAGTACATTTTGGCTTCGGTCAGCGTGTCACGCTCCAGCAGGCGATAGGCCGCATCCCCTCTGGCAATCAGCAGGTCAAGAGTATGCTGAAAAATGGCCAGCTTGTAGTGCATCGGGTCGGCGGTGGCAATCACATCCGGGTCGGTGCTGGCAGGCATCGCCGTGAAGGAGTCCCAAGCCCCATCCTGCTGCAACGGGTAACAGTTCCAGTAACGTGGCTTGCCATGGTCGTCCGTCAGAACATTACCATTTCCATCACGGTAGCCTGCGCTGTTAAAGATATATTTATACCAACGCTCGGCTTCTTCGAAGCGCTGCTCGGTGGCAAAGCGGGTCGCGAGCAAGAACGGGAGATGGAAGAATATTTCCCACAGGTACTGCCCATACGGTCCGGTAAACGCATCACCACCTAGAGTTGGTTCATTTGGTTTGGCGTTGTAAAACCATGCCCCGGCCTCTGCAATCATTTTTTGATTGTCATAATGCAGAAAATCATCAATTCCACTTTTCAGTAAACCTTTCAGTGAAATTATGGGAGGCGATACAGTGAATGCAGTATTACGTGGACTGAGTTCTAGCCACAGGCTCCCCTTATCATCCATATTGAAATTGCCGCACTGCCAAGTTATCGACTGTTGATGTCCAAGAAACATTGCCAACCCCCTAAGACTATGAAAAGAAGATTCATCGTGCTGAGGGATTAATGTATATGTCTCATTATTATCTAGTGGAAGTACTATTGATGCAGTTTCATTTTTACCTACAGATAGGAGCACATCCATGTCAGATTCCCCTATATCATCAGACTTGCACACTCCCATGCCGTACATATTCACAGTGTTCTTTACAGTTATTGTTACCCTAGTTCCATCCCATTGAATGTAACTATCAACAATGTATTTGCCATCATCGTAATCATATGTTACGTCATAAGAATTAAAGTTCGCTGGAACAAAACTCCAATCAGCAACAATTGATGTGAAAGTAAATTCATTAGTGTCTACATACCGTTCCCATTGTCCATCTCGCCTCATGACCCAGCAGTAAGATATTTCAACATCTTTAGCTTGATCGGCTGAGACTTGATTTTTCTCCATTGCGCTCCATAAGCAGAGCACCCCTTGCGGGCTATCTATCATGACAACCCTGTCATCAATAGGGGACTTTATCGCGGCTGGCAAAGGCTGCCAGTAGCCCCAGTGTATGGGCTTGCCACACTCATCGATAGAATTGTCCAGCCAGACCTCACGCCAGCAGTATTGGTCATCACTTTGTCGACCCGTAATGTACAGGCGAGTTCGCTCGGCGTTACCAATGCCGGCGCAAAGGTGTGTAATTTCGGCGGTTTTATCAACCTGGCTGAGATAAGTAAACAACGCACTTTCCACCAGTTCGGTAGTCAGCTTGCCTTGGTTTATCTTATTTTCCAGCTCTTTAAATTGTGGGCTCTTATTAGTGCGTAACGATGGTTCCACATAGTTGCCTGCATAAAAACGAAGCTTCTCTTTACCCGCCCAGGTGCTGTACCGCTTGTTATAGCGGTCCCAGTTATCTAGGAAGGCATCTTTCGCCAAATATGAGGCTGCACCACCATCCAGGTCACCTTCATATCCTTCGAGGCCCCGATGAATAAGCAGCTGCAGGCTGCTGACGGCTTCTGCCAGACGCGAGGTGGTCACAGCATTGCTGATTTTGGTATCCAGTAACAGATATTCGTACAGGTCATCAGCCGTCGTAACGGCACTCCCTTGTGGCAGCATTGAGACAGTATGTGTCGCCAGATAGTGGCTGACCAGCGCGTCGCGACGCGCTTCCTTAAGGTTCTGGTTAAATAATGAGATTGACATCGTGTTTCTATCCTCTATTCAGTTTACTCTGCCGCATTCAGCGGGTCAGGCCGGCGGTCAGGGTGTCTGCCACACGCGCAATCAAGTCGCTGTCTTCTGCATTCTCATCGTTTTGTGCCATGGTTAACAGACTATACAGCGTAGTGGAGCCAACGTTTAGCATCTGGCCTGTGCGTAACCAGGTGAGCAGCTTGTACAGTTGCGCAAAGCTGTGCGGAAACTCGCCTTCGCCAAAGATGAGAGTGTTCATAGTGCTGACGCTGTCTGTCGTGAGATTGTGCATGACCGCAATTTTATCCGCCACGGTGTTGGCATCTGACTCGGCATCAACCAGCACAGGCAACAGACGCAGAGCCTCATCGACGGAGGTAGTGACCTGGCCTTGCCAGCGCTTAAAGCGGGTCAGCAGCAACAATAGGTACAGGGATGGTTGCAACGTTGCAGGCAGAGAGTCGTCCAGTTGCGCAGGTGTCTCTGTGAGTAGCCTCAGGTCCTGCTCACTCAGATTCAACCAGCGTGCCACCAAAACCAGCTGACTCAGCCGCTGTGTCGCCGCCACCAGTCCGGTTGTATCTTTCTGCAGGTCATCCACAGAGGTGTTTTGCGGATTTTCGAAGAATGTCGCGATGCTGTTCCAGTAGACATCCAGTGTGAGGTTACCATCCGTTTTAGTCAGCCATTCCGTTACCGGTCCCATGATGTTGGTCTTCATACCAAAACCGCCGGCTAACGCCCGCAATACCTTCTGCCGCAGTGCGGCATCCATTTTGCGGATGCCAGAAGGGGAATCCTTCACGCTGCGGTAGGTGTTTTGCAGGAAGGTGAACATCTCTGCTGTCGCGGTGCCACTATAGACCTTGCTCACCATTGCCTGTACCTGAATAAGGTTCAGGTCATTATCACGCATCCAGCCCAGCACCTGTTCGGTGCGACGGATAAGGTCGATAGCAGCCAAACCTGTTTTACATCCGAGCGCCTTCAGGAGCGTGTCAGTGCCTTCGGCCATCAACAGCCACAGACACTCTGCCTCAGCAAATGTCAGGCCCAGCATGCGAGGAATAGCACCAAAGCGGTAAATCTGTCCGGCGGTGTTCTCATCCATGGTGAATGAGGTTGCGTCACTACCGAAGCAGTAACGGACAATACGAGCAAATTCGTCACTGGTTACGCCAAGTGCTTTGGCGCAAGTTGATTCATACACAGCTTGGTCACCCTCACCATTGCATGTAACTTGCTGGCCAATAGGGATGCAGCCTGTTTCATCGGGATAGGTGAACAGGGTTTCATAGAGGCTTTTTTCCTGAGCGGGGGCATAAGGGTTAACCGCACCAATAAAGCTGGCGAAAACATTTTCACTGATGCCGTAGCGCTGTTTGAAGTCCACACAGGAGGCTAGAACACCTAGTGTCACACTGTCCAACGTGAGAGGGTCATAACTGGCAGCGTGACTGGCCTGAACAATAATCCAGTCCAGCATCTCAAATGACAGACCGGTTGTGTTGTGCAGGCGGATAATCTTTTCGGCATTCCCTGCAAGGGATACTACGGTATCGTCCCTGAAATTAAGGGCTGCCGGGGTGGTGATAACGCCATTTTTGCGTATTTCCGGTTGAATCCACAACAACGCATTTTCAGTGCTGGGTTCCACCTTAGAATTGATAAAGGCAGCGCCGTATTGATGCACATCTGGAATGGACTCCATCCCGTACATACGGAAACGGGACATTGGGTGTTTATTTTTATCACCAGGCGTTCCTCCTGATTGCTCATAAGAATATTGAGCGGTCAAATCCAGCACCTGGTTGAACGTCAATCCCGTCTTCTCACAGAACGTCGGGATATTATTTAGTGCTTCTGCCAGCGTACTATCTTCCCGGGCGGATTGAGCTAACAAACCATAGTGATCACGGATATCTTCGTCTGTCAGACTGGTATTAGCCATCAACTGATAGCTGACTGGAGTCAGGTTCAACAAGACCCTCGCCGGTGGGTTTGGGGAAGTATTTGGGGGAAGGAGTGTTTCTGGTGCAATGACCTCAGCACCATCAACATCACTGCAGAAGGCAAACAAAAGAGCATCCTCTTTTTGGGCATCCAGCGTTAATCTCTTTGGCGCGTCAGTAAGGCCTTTTTCTTCATGCCCAAGATAGCCCTTTGGAGTCTGAATAAACCAGTTGTCGTTATCGGCAGCTTCCAGCGTGATAGCCAGATGCTTTGCAGGGTTAATGTTCGAGTTGTCATCCGGTCTTGCCATGCGGGCAAATGAACCATCACCTCCAAAATCTGTACCGTTATTTGCCATTAGATGGCTCCCGGCCAGATGGATACCATTTATAGTGACGTCACCCGCAATACTCAGATAAAGCAAACCATTCTTTCGGGAAAAATGCAGATTAGCTGTTTGGGGGGTTTCAACCTGCGGCCTTCCAACATTAAGATACCCCCCTGGAGGGAGAGCATCTCCTCCATCAACAGCATGTGCCAAATAGATCATTTCTCCTTCCTCTTGCGTTTTTAGGAAAAATGGTTTTCCAGAAGACTCATCAGGAAGTGCACTACGCTTGATTGATTGTCCCTCAACGGCGAAGGCCGATGCCTGCGTGTCAAAAAGCACATCCCAGATACCGTTCAAAGTTCGAGCCTGTGCCCCCAATGCCGTATTGATTTGTGTCAGCTTGTCGTCATAGGGCAGTGTCATCGGGAAGAAGCTCTTTGACAACGAGCTAAGCGTGTTGTTCTCATCGCTTTGCAGTACCTCTAGTAGAAGGTCAAGGGAAGTGAGCTCCTGATTCATCGTGGTTTCACTGAGTATCAGGTCTTGCAAGTCAGGGCGACGATTATCAATATGGAATGCAGAATTGCTGTTATGGAGTGTTTTGGCGACCTTATACAAAGCAGCAGCATAGCGTCCCGGAGAGAACAGGGACTGAATCGAGGCAGCATCCGCATAGTCAGTGCTGCGCGCCATCAGGTCAGAAAAATCACCGTCCCCTCCTAGGTTGCGTAAAAGCGCTTCTTTGAGATGCAGGGACGGGGATGGCGCGAGCTTCTTCAGCCCACCAATGACCGGCTCCTGACGTAACTGCCACGAACGGAACAAACTTTTCAGGGTGTCAGCGTGCTCCCGAGCATGACGATAGATCTGCTGAGCACAGACAGCATCGATATCTGGGGTCGTCTTAACAAAGGCGGCACGGCTCTGTCTGATAATGTCAAAAATTGTTTGATAACCTGCTTCATTGAGTATGATTACGAGCTTCTCTTCTGAAGCTGAATGCAAACGACTTAAATGCATAGAATTATCTCCATGTGAAATAGTTGTAAGGCACTTCCGTTCGATTGAAACGGTATGATAGGGGGCGATGGGCACTTCATGGCATTCCTTGGCGTTTAGGGGGCTCGTTGCAACGACGACTGATATTAGCCCAGTAAGCCCCTTGCGTTATCGTTGTAAAAACGCATAAAACCGGGGATAAAGGGAAGATTAACGGCCCCTCAGATAAATTCGATTGAGTCTGTCATTTTTGTATCGATATAGTCCAACTCACTTTGAAGAATCTTCACCCTTAGCGTTAGATACTTTTTGGCGACCGCTACGAATATTAAATGCTTTGTCACCCGTGTGGCAACAGCAAGACCGCCAGTCACTGCGGTATCAAATGCGAGGCCGGGTACCGCTTTAATATTTAACCCTAAGCCCGCTTCCCACCAAGTAGCTGGGATGATGGGTTCTGTCACAAATTGAGATCTTGCCGCTCCAAATAGCGGGGACAGTATCTCTCAGATACAACTGGGCCGTTAAAGAATAAATTTGTTCGCATGGAGTCATCATTTGAGCCGTGTCCATGATAGCCACAGCCGAATGTTAACAGTCTCTAACGCTGCTGCATTAGCGCCACTTTTATCAATGACGACCTTCTCAGGTGAGCCATGTTGATTGATAGCTTTAGTGAAAAAAGCGTGCGCGGCAGGCTCATCACGGGTTTCACTTAAGTAAAAATCAATCACAGCACCGAATTTATCCACTTATCCACTGCACGATAATAGTAAACCCCACTGACCCTTAATTTTTATGTAGGTTTCATCCATTCGCCATGAGCTAGATATTCGACGCTTTCTCTTTCTGAATTTAGCTTCAAGCTGTGGTGCATATTTGATAACCCAACGATTCAGTGTTGAGTGGTCAAAATGAATGTTTCGCTCCGCGAATATTTCCTCAATATCACGGTAACTAAGTTTATAGACTAGGTAATATCGTAGAGCTTGCATGATGATATCTGATGGGAAATGTCCGCTAGAAAAATTGAGTTTCATGCAATGGATACTCCAAATTCATATTGGAAGATCGTCCACACTTAAACTCTTATCGTCAACTTTGCGACAGAACCATTGTGTGTGCAAACCGCTACAAAAAGAATTGACCTAGAATATAAACCCAAATACGAATTATTTGCATTATCTAGCTTAACATGTAAAATCTCCACAATTTTTTACATATATTTACAAATCGTAATCATTTTAGGGGAAGTAATGAACAAAACACTACTTGCTACTGCGCTATTGGGCCTCTTTGCTAGTCATCAAGCTCTCGCGAGGGATGAAACACAAGAACTGCGTAAAGTGATTGAGCAGCAGCAAGTGCTGCAGGATCTGGAAAAACGCTTAGAAGAAACTGAAAAACGAGTAGAAAAATCCGCCGATGCCGTTGAAGAAACTGGCTCAAGCAAGAGCGCTACGACCATAGGGGGTTATGGCGAGCTGCACTACAACATTTCAGACAACATTAAAGGCAAAGACAAAAAAGAGTTCGATTTTCATCGTTTTGTATTGTTCGTTGGCCATGAATTTACTGATAAACCCCGTTTTCTCTCTGAGTTAGAAGTGGAACATGCATTGGCTAGCGAAGGTAAAAAGGGTGAAGTAGAGATAGAACAAGCCTATATCGAACATGATTTTAACCAGAGCTTCACGGGTAAAGCGGGTTTATTCCTGATGCCCGTCGGTATCATCAACGAAACCCACGATCCATTTGCATTTTACGGAGTTGAGCGTAATCCTGTTGGAGCTGACATCATCCCAGCTACTTGGTGGGAAGCGGGCTTAGGGTTAAATATTAAAGCGGTACCCGGCCTCGCATTTGATACCGCAGTGACTGGCGGTCTTGCTGTTGCCACACGGGTGACAAAGCATTTAATATTCGTAGCGGTCGCCAAAAAGTATCTAACGCTAAGGGTGAAGATTCTTCAAAGTGAGTTGGACTATATCGATACAAAAATGACAGACTCAATCGAATTTATCTGAGGGGCCGTTAATCTTCCCTTTATCCCCGGTTTTATGCGTTTTTACAACGATAACGCAAGGGGCTTACTGGGCTAATATCAGTCGTCGTTGCAACGAGCCCCCTAAACGCCAAGGAATGCCATGAAGTGCCCATCGCCCCCTATCATACCGTTTCAATCGAACGGAAGTGCCTTACAACTATTTCACATGGAGATAATTCTATGCATTTAAGTCGTTTGCATTCAGCTTCAGAAGAGAAGCTCGTAATCATACTCAATGAAGCAGGTTATCAAACAATTTTTGACATTATCAGACAGAGCCGTGCCGCCTTTGTTAAGACGACCCCAGATATCGATGCTGTCTGTGCTCAGCAGATCTATCGTCATGCTCGGGAGCACGCTGACACCCTGAAAAGTTTGTTCCGTTCGTGGCAGTTACGTCAGGAGCCGGTCATTGGTGGGCTGAAGAAGCTCGCGCCATCCCCGTCCCTGCATCTCAAAGAAGCGCTTTTACGCAACCTAGGAGGGGACGGTGATTTTTCTGACCTGATGGCGCGCAGCACTGACTATGCGGATGCTGCCTCGATTCAGTCCCTGTTCTCTCCGGGACGCTATGCTGCTGCTTTGTATAAGGTCGCCAAAACACTCCATAACAGCAATTCTGCATTCCATATTGATAATCGTCGCCCTGACTTGCAAGACCTGATACTCAGTGAAACCACGATGAATCAGGAGCTCACTTCCCTTGACCTTCTACTAGAGGTACTGCAAAGCGATGAGAACAACACGCTTAGCTCGTTGTCAAAGAGCTTCTTCCCGATGACACTGCCCTATGACGACAAGCTGACACAAATCAATACGGCATTGGGGGCACAGGCTCGAACTTTGAACGGTATCTGGGATGTGCTTTTTGACACGCAGGCATCGGCCTTCGCCGTTGAGGGACAATCAATCAAGCGTAGTGCACTTCCTGATGAGTCTTCTGGAAAACCATTTTTCCTAAAAACGCAAGAGGAAGGAGAAATGATCTATTTGGCACATGCTGTTGATGGAGGAGATGCTCTCCCTCCAGGGGGGTATCTTAATGTTGGAAGGCCGCAGGTTGAACCCCCCCAAACAGCTAATCTGCATTTTTCCCGAAAGAATGGTTTGCTTTATCTGAGTATTGCGGGTGACGTCACTATAAATGGTATCCATCTGGCCGGGAGCCATCTAATGGCAAATAACGGTACAGATTTTGGAGGTGATGGTTCATTTGCCCGCATGGCAAGACCGGATGACAACTCGAACATTAACCCTGCAAAGCATCTGGCTATCACGCTGGAAGCTGCCGATAACGACAACTGGTTTATTCAGACTCCAAAGGGCTATCTTGGGCATGAAGAAAAAGGCCTTACTGACGCGCCAAAGAGATTAACGCTGGATGCCCAAAAAGAGGATGCTCTTTTGTTTGCCTTCTGCAGTGATGTTGATGGTGCTGAGGTCATTGCACCAGAAACACTCCTTCCCCCAAATACTTCCCCAAACCCACCGGCGAGGGTCTTGTTGAACCTGACTCCAGTCAGCTATCAGTTGATGGCTAATACCAGTCTGACAGACGAAGATATCCGTGATCACTATGGTTTGTTAGCTCAATCCGCCCGGGAAGATAGTACGCTGGCAGAAGCACTAAATAATATCCCGACGTTCTGTGAGAAGACGGGATTGACGTTCAACCAGGTGCTGGATTTGACCGCTCAATATTCTTATGAGCAATCAGGAGGAACGCCTGGTGATAAAAATAAACACCCAATGTCCCGTTTCCGTATGTACGGGATGGAGTCCATTCCAGATGTGCATCAATACGGCGCTGCCTTTATCAATTCTAAGGTGGAACCCAGCACTGAAAATGCGTTGTTGTGGATTCAACCGGAAATACGCAAAAATGGCGTTATCACCACCCCGGCAGCCCTTAATTTCAGGGACGATACCGTAGTATCCCTTGCAGGGAATGCCGAAAAGATTATCCGCCTGCACAACACAACCGGTCTGTCATTTGAGATGCTGGACTGGATTATTGTTCAGGCCAGTCACGCTGCCAGTTATGACCCTCTCACGTTGGACAGTGTGACACTAGGTGTTCTAGCCTCCTGTGTGGACTTCAAACAGCGCTACGGCATCAGTGAAAATGTTTTCGCCAGCTTTATTGGTGCGGTTAACCCTTATGCCCCCGCTCAGGAAAAAAGCCTCTATGAAACCCTGTTCACCTATCCCGATGAAACAGGCTGCATCCCTATTGGCCAGCAAGTTACATGCAATGGTGAGGGTGACCAAGCTGTGTATGAATCAACTTGCGCCAAAGCACTTGGCGTAACCAGTGACGAATTTGCTCGTATTGTCCGTTACTGCTTCGGTAGTGACGCAACCTCATTCACCATGGATGAGAACACCGCCGGACAGATTTACCGCTTTGGTGCTATTCCTCGCATGCTGGGCCTGACATTTGCTGAGGCAGAGTGTCTGTGGCTGTTGATGGCCGAAGGCACTGACACGCTCCTGAAGGCGCTCGGATGTAAAACAGGTTTGGCTGCTATCGACCTTATCCGTCGCACCGAACAGGTGCTGGGCTGGATGCGTGATAATGACCTGAACCTTATTCAGGTACAGGCAATGGTGAGCAAGGTCTATAGTGGCACCGCGACAGCAGAGATGTTCACCTTCCTGCAAAACACCTACCGCAGCGTGAAGGATTCCCCTTCTGGCATCCGCAAAATGGATGCCGCACTGCGGCAGAAGGTATTGCGGGCGTTAGCCGGCGGTTTTGGTATGAAGACCAACATCATGGGACCGGTAACGGAATGGCTGACTAAAACGGATGGTAACCTCACACTGGATGTCTACTGGAACAGCATCGCGACATTCTTCGAAAATCCGCAAAACACCTCTGTGGATGACCTGCAGAAAGATACAACCGGACTGGTGGCGGCGACACAGCGGCTGAGTCAGCTGGTTTTGGTGGCACGCTGGTTGAATCTGAGTGAGCAGGACCTGAGGCTACTCACAGAGACACCTGCGCAACTGGACGACTCTCTGCCTGCAACGTTGCAACCATCCCTGTACCTATTGTTGCTGCTGACCCGCTTTAAGCGCTGGCAAGGCCAGGTCACTACCTCCGTCGATGAGGCTCTGCGTCTGTTGCCTGTGCTGGTTGATGCCGAGTCAGATGCCAACACCGTGGCGGATAAAATTGCGGTCATGCACAATCTCACGACAGACAGCGTCAGCACTATGAACACTCTCATCTTTGGCGAAGGCGAGTTTCCGCACAGCTTTGCGCAACTGTACAAGCTGCTCACCTGGTTACGCACAGGCCAGATGCTAAACGTTGGCTCCACTACGCTGTATAGTCTGTTAACCATGGCACAAAACGATGAGAATGCAGAAGACAGCGACTTGATTGCGCGTGTGGCAGACACCCTGACCGCCGGCCTGACCCGCTGAATGCGGCAGAGTAAACTGAATAGAGGATAGAAACACGATGTCAATCTCATTATTTAACCAGAACCTTAAGGAAGCGCGTCGCGACGCGCTGGTCAGCCACTATCTGGCGACACATACTGTCTCAATGCTGCCACAAGGGAGTGCCGTTACGACGGCTGATGACCTGTACGAATATCTGTTACTGGATACCAAAATCAGCAATGCTGTGACCACCTCGCGTCTGGCAGAAGCCGTCAGCAGCCTGCAGCTGCTTATTCATCGGGGCCTCGAAGGATATGAAGGTGACCTGGATGGTGGTGCAGCCTCATATTTGGCGAAAGATGCCTTCCTAGATAACTGGGACCGCTATAACAAGCGGTACAGCACCTGGGCGGGTAAAGAGAAGCTTCGTTTTTATGCAGGCAACTATGTGGAACCATCGTTACGCACTAATAAGAGCCCACAATTTAAAGAGCTGGAAAATAAGATAAACCAAGGCAAGCTGACTACCGAACTGGTGGAAAGTGCGTTGTTTACTTATCTCAGCCAGGTTGATAAAACCGCCGAAATTACACACCTTTGCGCCGGCATTGGTAACGCCGAGCGAACTCGCCTGTACATTACGGGTCGACAAAGTGATGACCAATACTGCTGGCGTGAGGTCTGGCTGGACAATTCTATCGATGAGTGTGGCAAGCCCATACACTGGGGCTACTGGCAGCCTTTGCCAGCCGCGATAAAGTCCCCTATTGATGACAGGGTTGTCATGATAGATAGCCCGCAAGGGGTGCTCTGCTTATGGAGCGCAATGGAGAAAAATCAAGTCTCAGCCGATCAAGCTAAAGATGTTGAAATATCTTACTGCTGGGTCATGAGGCGAGATGGACAATGGGAACGGTATGTAGACGGTGATAAACTTACGCTTACCCCAGTTGGGGATAATCGTTGGACGCTTAATGCCTCCACAGAATTTAATAGCTATAACGTAAGCGGCTATAAATACCTATATTCTGAAAGATATATATCTTTTAACAGCGAAATTAAATGGGACGAACTTACAAGTGCGCTGACAGTGAAAGTGACCGATACCGAGGAGTGTCATGAGGTGAGGGTTGTGCGCCTCCATCAAGAAGATGATATTTATCTAGTAGATAAAATATTAGCAAGGATAAGTAAAGATGAAAGTAAGTCATTGTTTATTCGATTGGGGGATCGTTCGATGTATGCTCTGGGTTTCCTCTTTCAAAGACATGATGGGCATGATGGGCAAGAAGTGATAGATCCATTAATGTTATCTCTTGAAATGTTACCGTCAAATCCTTTTGAGTCTGGCAGTTTCAATCGCGATGACAAAGGAAATATGTGGCTAGAACTCAGTCCACGTAATACTGCATTCACTGTATCGCCTCCCATAATTTCACTGAAAGGTTTACTGAAAAGTGGAATTGATGATTTTCTGCATTATGACAATCAAAAAATGATTGCAGAGGCCGGGGCATGGTTTTACAACGCCAAACCAAATGAACCAACTCTAGGTGGTGATGCGTTTACCGGACCGTATGGGCAGTACCTGTGGGAAATATTCTTCCATCTCCCGTTCTTGCTCGCGACCCGCTTTGCCACCGAGCAGCGCTTCGAAGAAGCCGAGCGTTGGTATAAATATATCTTTAACAGCGCAGGCTACCGTGATGGAAATGGTAATGTTCTGACGGACGACCATGGCAAGCCACGTTACTGGAACTGTTACCCGTTGCAGCAGGATGGGGCTTGGGACTCCTTCACGGCGATGCCTGCCAGCACCGACCCGGATGTGATTGCCACCGCCGACCCGATGCACTACAAGCTGGCCATTTTTCAGCATACTCTTGACCTGCTGATTGCCAGAGGGGATGCGGCCTATCGCCTGCTGGAGCGTGACACGCTGACCGAAGCCAAAATGTACTATGTCCAAGCGCTACAGCTGCTCGGCCCGCGCCCCGATATCCGCATTACGAACTCCTGGAATAATCCGACTCTATCTACGGAGGCTGAGTCAATAGCGTCCCCGGCAACGCGCAGCAGTGAGGGCGCATCGCTGACCTTTGCTCAGTGGTTACGCAGCGGTGACACCCACGATATGGGGGATGGTGATTTTCTGCCTCCGTATAATGAGGTACTGCTGGCCATGTGGGATAAGCTGGAAATTCGGCTTTATAACCTGCGTCATAATCTGAGCCTTGACGGTCAACCACTCAGCCTGCCGCTGTTTGCCTCCCCGGTCGACCCTGCCGAACTTCATCGTCAGCAATCCGGCGGTGATGGGGTCATGAATGATGTCAGCCCTGATGGGAAGAGTGATACCGGCTGGCGTTATCCTCGGCTGGCTGACCATGCCCGCTATGCCGTTGGCCAACTGACTCAGTTTGGTAGCAACCTGCTCGGCGCACTTGAGCGCCGTGATAGTGAGCAACTGACGTTGCTGTTGCAGGCGCAGCAGATTACCGTGCTGGGGCTACAGCAAGATATTGCACAAAAGAATATTGACAGCCTCAATGCCAGCCTGGACGCCCTGAATATCGACCGGGCCAGTGCTGCGTTGCGTAAAGCCTATTATGGTCACTTGATAAACGGTGACCTGTCGGCGGCGGAAATCGCCGGACTGACCCTGCGCTCAACGGCGATGGCTACAAATCTGGTCTCCGTGGGCACGGCAATTGGTGCCGGGGTGTTAAGTGCCATGCCAAATACATTTGGTCTGGCCAACGGCGGTGGAGACTTTGGGGCACCGTTACATGCAGCCACCCAGGCGACACAAGTTGCGGCGATGGCGCAGGACCAATCTGCCGCTATTAGTGAAATGACTGCAAACTACCAGCGCCGCAAGGAAGACTGGGGGCTGCAGCGTGACGTTGCTGATAAGGATGTAAGCAAAGCCGAATCGCAAATAGAAAGCTTGAAAACACAGATTGCCATGCAGCAGAAACAGATTTCCCTTGCGGTGATAGAGTCGGCCAATGCGCAGGCCGTGTATGACCTACAGAGCAACCGCTTCTCTGGACAGGGCTTTATAACTGGATGGTCAGCCGCCTCTCCTCGCTCTATTACCAGCTCTACGACGCCACCATTCCGGTTTGTATTCAAGCCCGTGAAGCACTCAAACGTGAACTGGGTGGTAGCCTAACGGACGGCATTTTTAGCACGCCGGTTTGGAACGATCTGTATCAGGGCTTGCTCGCCGGCGAGGGGCTCACCACCGAACTGCAAAAGATGGAGAATATCTGGATCCAGAACAGTGCGAAGGGGCTGGAGGCCACACGCACAGTATCCCTGGCTGCGTTGCGCGGTAAGCAAAATAACAGCCTCAGTGCTGCAATCGGTGCTGTGCTTGGCGGTCAAGACGAAGAGGGTAATGTTCCCGGCCAGCTTAAGTTGAAGGATGACATTTTCAGCTCAACGCTCAATATGTCAATACTGGGTCTGGCCCATGACTACGGCACGACAAGCTCGGGCAAACAGCTCTTTATCAAGAGTATTGCCGTCACGTTACCGACCCTGCTGGGGCCATATCAGGACATTGCCGCTACGCTGTCAGGTAATGATGGAACTATCGCCACCTTGTCTCACGGTATGCAGGATGCAGGGCGCTTTGTCGTGAATTTCGACGATAGCCGTTTCCTACCGTTTGAAGGTACGGATCCGACAGCTCTGACTCTGACGCTGAGCATTTTCAATGTGAAAGGAGCTAATGCAGAGGCACCCAATCAGCGCTCTATAGTGGAAAACCTCAGCGATATTATTTATCACATCCGCTATATCATGCGTTGATGCGTGACAGAGCATTCGGTATTTTCTGTTGTTATTCGGTCCCCTTCTGGGGGCCGTAAGGGATCTTTATATGCAAAACTCAGACTCACTAAAACTGGAATTGCCTTCATTACCGAAGGGCGGTGGGGCAATCACAGGACTGCAAGGGGATATGGCTGCGGCAGGCCCGGATGGTGCGGCCACGTTTACACTCGCATTACCAGTCAATGCGGGGCGCGGGTATGCCCCCACGCTAACTCTGGGCTATCACAGCCATGCAGGGAATGGTCCCTTTGGGATTGGCTGGAATATTGGCCAGCCCACCGTGCGCCGTCGAACCAGCAAGGGTGTACCGGCGTATGACGAAAAAGACGAGTTCATCGGGCCTGATGGGGACGTGCTGGTTCAGGTACTGAATAATGAGGAGGCTCCGGATGTGCGCCATGCTAGTACACTACTTGGCGTTGAGCTGGGAAAAAACTTTACCATTTCTGCCTGGCGTCCCCGTATTGAACATGACTTCAGTCGTCTGGAGTACTGGGAAGCGGATGATCACAGCGAACCTAACTTCTGGGTGCTGTACAACCCAGATGGTGAGGTGCATCTGCTGGGACGCACCCCTCAGGCCTGTATCAGTCATCCAGAAAACCCATCACAGGTAGCCGTCTGGTTAGCTGAATCTTCCGTGTCAGTTACGGGGGAACAAATATACTGGCAATACCGGGCTGAAGATGAGCTTGGCTGCGATGAAACAGAGATCACGGCACATCCAGATACCACCGCGCAACGCTACCTGACTGCCGTCTGGTACGGCAACAAGGTCGCTGCACGTAAATTACCCGCTCTTGTGTCTGTCCCCTCATCCGCTGATTGGTTATTTACGCTAGTCCTGGATTATGGAGAACGGGGAACCGCGTCTGACGCCCCACCTGACTGGCTGGTTCCTGGCAGCGGTGCCTGGCTGTGCCGTCAGGATTGTTTTTCAGGTTACGATGCTGGTTTTGAAGTGCGCACACGTCGCCTTTGTCGTCAGGTACTGACATATCATGCCGTTACGGCACTGTCTGGAGAGGCAAAGGCGGAGGACGAGCCTTACCTTGTGTCGCGCTTACTGCTGAGCTATGAGGAAAACACATCGATCACCACGTTGAAAGTGGTTCAGCAGATCGCTTACGAGACGGATAACCGTCCCGTTACGCTTCCTCCACTGGTGCTGGACTGGCAGGTTTTTTCCCTGCCGGACACTGTGGAATGGCAAAAACGGATAGACATGAACAGGTTTAACCTTCAGCAGTCTTACCAGATGGTTGACCTGAACGGGGAGGGTATAGCGGGCATTCTATATCAGGACGGGAATGCCTGGTGGTACCGGTCACCTGTTCGCAACCTGGGAGCTGAACCGGATGCTGTCACTTGGGATAACACCACACTGCTGCCAGTGACCCCGTCCCTACAGGACGGAGGCGCACTGGCCGACCTGAACGGAGACGGGTATCTGGAGTGGATAGTGACGGCATCTGGTACTGCCGGGCAGTATCAACGTACACCGGAACGCGGCTGGACGAGTTTCACACCATTTAAGGCGCTACCGGTTGAGTACGCGCACATTCGCGCACAGCTTGCAGATCTCACTGGGGCAGGACTGAGTGATCTGGTACTTATCGGGCCTAAAAGCGTTCGTCTGTACAGCGGAACTGGTGAAGGCTGGCAACCCGCGAAAATCGTCATGCAGCCGGATGATATCACCCTACCTCAGTTTAACCCAGATGACCGTGTACTGGTTGCCTTCAGTGACATGGCGGGCAGTAGTCAGCAACATCTGGTAGAGGTGCGAGCAGAAGGCGTGCGTTACTGGCCTACACTGGGGCACGGCCGCTTTGCTCCGCCCGTCAATATGAATGGTTTCAGTTGGCCAGCCGATACTTTCAACCCAGAGCAGCTTTACCTTGCCGATGTGAATGGCTCGGGAACTACCGATCTGATCTATGCCCTGAACGACAAGCTGCTGGTCTGGCTCAATCAGAGCGGAAACCATTTTGCCGCGCCCCTAAGCATCAACTTGCCAGAGGGTGTCCATTATGATCGGACCTGCAACCTGCAATTGACGGACATTCAAGGGCTTGGCGTGGCCAGTCTGGTGCTGACTATTCCCCATCCCGAGCCCACCCATTGGGTTTGTCACCTGACGCAAAGCAAGCCATGGTTGCTTAACGGCACGAACAATAATATGGGGGCTCGTCACACCCTGACTTACCGCAGCTCGGCCCAGTTCTGGCTAGATGAAAAGGCGGATGCTGTGGCAAATGGCAAATCAGTTCCGCCATGTTATCTACCGTTTGCCCTACACATGCTGTGTCGCACGGATGTCATTGATGAAATCTCGGGTAATCATCTCACCAGTACCGTTCGCTACCAGCACGGTGTCTGGGACGGACGGGAGAGAGAGTTTCGGGGGTTTGGCTTCGTTGAGATTAGCGACGCCGACGTGGTGGCAGAACCAGGTATCGCTGAGGGGATAAGCAAGCCAGCCATCAGCCGCTACTGGTACGCCACTGGTTTGCAAGCGGTAGATGACGGCCTGATGAATGAATACTGGAGCGGTGATGAACACGCTTTCCCTCATTATCTCCCACGCTTTACAGCTGGCAGTGGCGAGGACGAACAGCCCTTTATCCCAGATGAGCGGGTGGCATATTGGCTTCGCCGTGGCCTGAAGGGGATGCTGTTGCGCACAGAGTTGTACGGCAGTGACGGAAGTGATCTGGCTGATATCCCTTATTCTGTCAGCGAAAGTCGGCCTCAGGCCCGCTTGGTTGCGTCCTTTGGTGCTTATCCCGTTATCTTCCCGATGACGGTTGAAAGCAGGAACTATAGCTATGAACGCATTAGTTGCGACCCACAATGTAGCCAGCAGGTGTTACTGGGTAGTGATGAATATGGCCAGCCGCTGCAACAGGTCGGTATCAATTATCCGCGCCGCGCACAACCTGACAACAATCCGTATCCAGATACCTTACCCGATACGCTTTTTAACCACTCTTATGATGAGCAACAGCAAGCGCTTCGCCTGACGTTAACCCGAACCTCTTGGCATAGTTTATCCGATCCAGCTAGTGGTATCTGGATAAGTGGTCTGGCCGACGCGACCCGCCACGATCTCTTCACGCTAACAGATACAGCTGTGCAGGAGGAGGGCTGGATGCTTGAGGATTTTTTGGCGGAGGAAGGCCCGCTTGCTGATGAAGAGCCATTGTTTGGTGGGCAGCAACAGATCTGGTATCTGGATGCGCAGGAGGAAGCTACGACTAGTCATTTGGCATTTCCACCGCGGGTGGCGTTCAGTGAAGTGGCAGTGCTTGACGAAGGCATGGTGGCTTCGCTAGCGGAGGATGTTACCCAAGCGCGCCTAGTTGAGGCGGAGTATACACAGTCTCCGTATCTGTTTGCTCATTCAGATGATGAAGAATCAAAGAGAGTATGGACAGTGCGCAGCGGATACATGAAGTATGCATCTGAAGAACACTTCTTCTTGCCAGTGGCGGCCAGAGATACGCTACTCACTGGTGAGATGAACCTCTTCCGCGATCCGTATAACTGCGTAATAACCCAAATATCAGATGCGGCGGGCCTGACCGTTTCTGCAGAGTATGACTGGCGGTTTATGAAGCCGGTCAGAGTCAAAGATGTGAATGATAACATTCAGAGCCTCACTCTTGACGCGTTGGGACGCGTGATAACGAATGCCTTTTGGGGTACAGAGAATGGGGAGAATGTTGGGTACAGCAACAAGCCTTTCAAGCCACCAGTCACAGCAGATGCAGCGGTTGCACTTTCAGGCCCTCTGCCTGTCCATCAATGCGTGACTTACATCCCGGACAGTTGGCAACAGGAAGAGACAGACAGACTGCCTCCCCACGTTGTTGTGTTGACCACAGATCTCTATGACAGCGATCCGCAGCAGCAAATCCGCCAGCAGGTCACATTCAGTGATGGGTTTGGGCGAGTGCTTCAGTCTTCAGTTCGACAGACGGCGGGGAATGCTTGGCAAAGAGCAGAGGGCGGTAGCTTGAACACAGGGCCAGACAATCAGCCCACCATAGCTGAGACCAACTTCCGATGGGCGGTTTCCGGTAGGACCGAGTATGACAATAAGGGACAACCTGTCCGAACATATCAGCCTTATTTCCTCGATAGTTGGAAATACGTCAATGATGACACAGCTCGTCAGGACCTGTATGCAGATACGCACTTCTATGATCCGCTGAGGCGTCTGTGGCAAACCAGAACGGCAAAAGGCTGGTTGCGGCGTTGGGTGTTTACCCCCTGGTTTGTCGTCAGCGAGGATGAAAACGACACGCTAGCAGAGGTGTAACGCCTTGTTGTGGCAGCCGCACTTGTTGATTCAGTTCATGGATGTTTTACTGGCATGCTTGACGGACTGGTCTTGGGGGGGAGGTAGAAACCTGCCCCGCTTCAGCGCTTATCCCTGCATGTCCATAACGGTTTTTTGCCCCGTCATGTTCAAGCAATCATCCCTAAATGGGCCAGAGCAATCAGCAAGATACACTATGCCCTCCCATTCCTTCATACACCGAAAATAGCTATAGCTCGACAGGAGAACACTATGAGCACATCGTTGTTCAGTAAAACCCCGACGGTCACGGTCCTTGATAACCGAGGCCTGACGGTGTGCGATATCGCGTACCACCGCCATCCCGACACACCGACAGTGATCGATGCGCGAATCACCCGCCATTATTATGATGCCCGCAGTGCCCTGACACAGAGTACCGACCCCCGGTTGCACAACGCTGGGTTGGCGAACTTCACGTACCTTACGGACCTGGCCGGCAACGTTCTGCGCTCGCAGGGTGTGGATAACGGCATCACTGTGGCTCTGAACGACGCCGCAGGCCGACCCTTTATCGCGGTCAGCAATATCAGCACCACCGACGACACCGAGGACAGAAGTCAGGCGGTGACACGTACCTGGCAGTATGAGGACGCAGAACTGCAGGGACGTCCGGTTAGTGTGACCGAACAGATCACCGGAAAAGCGGCCCGCATCACGGAGCGCTTCGTTTATGCCGGCAATACCGATACGGAGAAAGCCCTGAACCTCGCAGGTGCGTGCGTCAGCCACTATGATACGGCGGGACTGGCGCAGACCGACAGCATGGCCCTGACCGGCGTGCCCCTCGCCGTCACCCGCCGCCTGCTGAAGGACGCGGATAATCCGGACACTGTGGCTGACTGGCAGGGGACGGAAGCATCGGCATGGAATGCCTTGCTTGATGGTGAGGACTACACCACCCTGACCACCGCAAACGCCACCGGGTCGGTGCTGACCACTACCGATGCAAAAGGCAACAAGCAGCGGGTGGCGTACGACGTGGCGGGCTTGCTTAGCGGCAGCTGGCTGACGGTGAAGGATGGAGTGGAACAAACTATAGTGAAGTCCCTGACGTACTCTGCAGCTGGGCAGAAGCTGCGAGAGGTGCACGGTAACGGCGTGGTGACAACGTACGCGTATGAAGCAGAGACCCAGCGCTTGACTGGGATTAAAACGGAACGTCCAGCCGGGCATACCTCCGGGGCTAAGGTGCTGCAAGACCTGCGCTACGAGTATGACCCAGTTGGTAACGTGCTGACTGTACGTAACGAAGCAGAAGAGGCCCGCTATTGGCGTAATCAGAAAGTTGTGCCACAAAACACGTACATTTACGATAGTTTGTACCAGCTGATCAGTGCTACCGGACGCGAAATGGCCAACGCCGGTCAGCAGGGTAGCAATCTTCCGTCTGCCACAGTCCTCTTTCCCACCGACAGTGCCGCGTACACGAATTACACCCGCACTTACACCTACGACAGCGCCGGCAACCTGACGCAGATACGTCACCTCGCCCCAGCCACCAATAATAGTTACACCGTCGGTATTACGGTCAGTGACCGCAGCAACCGGGGAGTGCTGAGCACCCTGACGGAAAATCCGTCAGATGTGGAAGCACTGTTTACGGCAGGTGGACAGCAGAAGCAGCTGCAGCCGGGGCAGAATCTGGTCTGGACGCCGTGCAACGAGCTGCTGAAGGTGACGCCGGTGGTGCGTGACGGCAGTACGGATGACCTGGAAAGCTACCGCTATGACGGCAGCAGCCAGCGATGCCTGAAGGTGAGCGTCCAGAAAACCGGTAACACCACTCAGATGCAGCGGGCGCTGTACCTGCCGGGCCTAGAGCTGCGTACCAAAAAAACCGGCGATACCGAAACGGAAAGCCTGCAGGTTATCACCGTGGGTGAGGCTGGGCGTGCGAAGGTGCGGTTGCTGCACTGGGAGATCGGGAAGCCGGACGGCATCGGCAATGACCAGGTACGTTACAGCTATGACAATCTCATCGGTAGTTGCGGCCTGGAGGTGGATGGTAACGGAAGCGTTATCAGCATGGAGGAGTACTATCCGTACGGTGGCACGGCGGTATGGACAGCCCGCAGCGAGGTGGAAGCAGCTTATAAAACGGTGCGCTACTCGGGCAAGGAGCGTGATGCTACGGGGCTGTATTATTACGGATACCGATATTACCAACCGTGGATTGGGCGGTGGCTCTCTGCGGATCCGGCGGGCCCGGTGGATGGCCTGAATCTATATCGTATGGTAAATAACAACCCAGTTTCTATGGCGGACCCTAACGGGGAATACTCAGAAAGAAAGGATAGGCCGCCTCATGAAAATGAGCATGCTATCAGTCAAAAACATAAAGTAAGCGTGCAATCAAATAATGTTAATATGATCCCGCGGCAAAATATATCTGTATTAGGTGACTCTCATCTTGCGGGCCTAAACAAAGAACCTGTTAGCATGAGTATGCTAACTGAAGTTGGTAATGTCGACGCCGGTGATAGCATTACCATTTCCCCTAAAATTAATGTTTCTGGTGAATTCATGGGGGACTCACTCATGTCTATTACATTGGGAGATCTAAATGCAGGAAAGGATGTAATAATCACACCGGAAATAAATATATCAGGAAGCCATGGAAACCATATGGTAAAGATTGATATTAAAAATATTCAATCAGGCAGAGATGTCTTCATCAAGCCAAGGATAAACATATCAGGCTTGGGTGGGAGAGTGGATTTTGAATTATCAACAGGCAATATTTCTCTTGCTAGGGATTTCACTCTTGAACCAATAAGCAATATATATGGCACAAGTGTGTCGAGAGTGAATGTTGTTATTGGCGATATTACTGCAGGCAATAACGTTACAATTAGTCCGCAACAACATAATCATGGCTTGACGCGAAACACATCAAGTGTTGCCGATGAAAGGGGCTCCGCTTGGAATCACACCAGGCTTGATGAGCCGCTTGCGAACAAAGCCCGTACTCAGCCCGAGCCTCACAACAGGCGGATGACGATCAAACCCAGCTTAACAAGAAGCGTATCCGCAAGCTGGTGATGCTTCCGAGTAGTTGATGCGGTGAAGGGTTCTATTGTAATAAGGGAGGAGGCTGGCAGGTTCTGTTACATTAAGGTAGGGCTCTGGCAAACTCTCCCTTATTTTCTCAAGTAACCTTCCATGCCTCTGATCCGAAAAGCCTTCAAACGACTCCATTACCTATCGATGTCATCGCCCAGTACGTTCGCAGGTACCTTGCCTATGCCCTGAGCTTACGTGACCTCGAAGAGATGATGGTTGAGCGCGGCATTCTCGTTGACCATTCCACCCTATACCGCTGGATAATCAGATTGACTCCCTTGCTCAACAAGGCTTCCCTGCGCCATAAACGGGCTGTGGGGGCTAGATGGCGAATGGATGAGACCTACATTGGGTCGCTTCAGAAAACGGAAAATAAAGCACGCTAAGCCGGTGATAGAAGTCATAGCGGCCTGAACTTACCTGAACCGATCTTGGCGCTTCTGCGCCACAGGTAATCCCATGTCAGGTTGATGTGCTCCCAGCCCAGCGGCGACAGGTACTGTAATAACGCATCATCGACGGTGTACTGGTCAACCCAAACTGGACGCTTTTTCTTCCTGAATATGGCTTCGAGTTGCGGAGCATATTTGATAACCCAGCTGTTCAAGGTTGAGTGGTCAAAATGAATGTTTCGCTCCGCGAACATTTCCTCAATATCACGGTAACTAAGTTTATAGGCTAGGTAATATCGTAGTGCTTGCATGATGATATCAGATGGGAAATGTCTGCCAGAAAATTGAGTGTCATGCAGTGGATGCTCCAAATTCATATTAGGAAGATCATCCACACTTAAACTCTTGTCGTCAACTTTGCGACAGAACCAGATGTACTTGCCCGGACGCTTACAAGGATTCTATTATTGCTTGGGCTTGTATTAATCCATGTTAGCATCCAAGCCTCAGGTGAATACTTTTCGACAATGCCATGATGAGCATTAAATCAATTACTTACCTGTCACACCCACTCTTATTACGGTATAAAAATGACAAAGCGAAAAATAAGCTCACTCTTGATAGCCTCCCTCTTTTTAATGCCCATCGGCCCCGCCATCGGAGATCAACCCCCCCCGGATGGCGTCACTCAGAGCAACGAATATTTGTTTGACAAGAGTTGGCAACTCCATTTTGCCAAGGATTATGCAGAGCTTATCCAAGCCATACCGGATCCGGTCCATATCGCCTCTAGGGAGTTGAAGACGGCACTGGTCAAGAAAGGGTATCGGAATATAGATCCGGACCGAGTGTTTTATAACCGTTTTACTGGAGCCATCAGCAGTTCGCGCAGTTACAACGGGTGGGAGCATCGTGAGACTCCAATCCACTCCTATACCCTAACCCAGGCGGTCATGCTTAATGTCTTCGGCGAGTTTCTGGACTCCCCCCCCAACACCATCGACTTGTATACCGGGATCTACACCCAGGGGGCCGATGGCACACGTTTCAATGAGCGCAACGAGGTGCGCCTGCTTTCATCGGCACTATGGAATATCGCCTATTACGATCTCGACGTACAGAAGAGCTACACGGAGGTCCTCTCCTCCTTCTGGAAGGAGCATGGGAAGCGTTATACCCAGCTGATACGTGACAGCTATGCTTTCTCCGCCCATCAGCAATATCGTCTGGGGCTGCTCGATCAGGCCCAATATCAACTGGCCTCTTCACTGCTCAAGTCTCGGCGCCCGAACAATATCAACGTCTATCGCTTCGATATCTACGGCTATGACTCGACCGATATGCTGCTGATTGAGCAGCAGGGGGGCAACGCAGGACTGCTCTATATACCGGGTGCAGAGCAGCCCTTTATTGCCTACGACAGCGAGCGGCAGCTCAAGAAATACCTGTTCAAGAGCTTGGGCAATGTGGTCAATCGCAACGCTATGGCCAAACACTTCAGCCTCTACCTCAGGCAAAATGGCACCAGCTACTCAGGGGTCGATAGCGCCCTGGAGGGCTTTGCCACGGGCAGCTGGGATAACGGCTACATGATGATGAAGCATCGTCCCATCAACGGCGATGTGTTTGCCCGCATCACCGAGCAGGTCAGAACGCGACAGGAAAGTGATGGGGACACCCTGATCAAGTCCAACAGCGAGAGCCAGCGGGATTACTACCTATCGGTTGCCTACAGCGTCATGACGCTCTTCCCTGTTATCGATCTGGTTGCCCCCGAGGTGGGGATCCCCCTCGGCATCGGCCTGAGCAGCACCCAGTTCGGCTTGAACCTGGATAAGGCCCTCCACGGTGATACCCTGGCTGAGCGGATGGAAGGTACCCGGATGAGCGCCGTCAACGCCGCAGCTCTGGGGGCCACCACCCTGCTGCCCGCTCTGGCCCAATATGGGCGGGCCCTCTCCCGCTCGATCGAGACAGTCAGCAGCGAGCTGGAGAGCTCAATTATTCTGAACAGGGGGTTTCCCACAGCGGAACTCGACCATTTCGCCGCCATGCCGCGTATTATCATCCACCCCCAGACAGGGGAGGAGCTGCTCGGTGTCCGGCTGACCCAAAGTGGCCGCGGCGCTCTACTCAGAGCCAATGGATGGGGCTTCTACCGGGAGGTCGATGCGGCCAGCGGCCGTCTGCTGGACACACCGCCGATTCGCCGCGCCCTAGATCTAGAAAGTGGTGAGCCCCAGTGGCTCGAGAGAGCTGGCCTGCAAGGGGGCAACCCCCAGAGTAACGAAGTCATTTCAAGCGACGGAAGCCCCCACAGCGAGCTGCCCGATATCCTGCTCCCCGAAGATCTGCCGACGCGTCCAGGCATCGGAGGCTCGGGCTACGCCGACATGACCGGCGGACGCGACATCGAGGCCGCCAGAGATTTCTGGGAGCTGGAGCAGAAGGTAGACCCTCAGGCCTACCTGACCGACGTCAAGGCGCTGCACAGGACCAGCCAAGCGGCGCAGCAGGAGGCCACTCAGATCCCCTTCCTACAGAGCTATCAGCCTGAGCTAAAGGGCGCTCTGGTCTTTCGAGGCGACACCCGACTGCCCGATGAGCTATTTCACGCTGGCTTCAATCGCCGAGTTGAGCCCGTCAGGTTTGTGGAACTGGCCGAGCACACTCGAGGCATTCGGGGGGTCGTTTCCACCACCCTCAAGGAGCGGATCGCCGTGAATTACGCCCTGCACAACCAGAGAGGATATGTCTACGCCATTGAGCTCAACCATGGGGGAAGGGCGGTGGATACCACGGTGCGCTACCTCCCCCTACACGAGGTAGCCACCCTCAACATCCCCCCCGAGGACATCATGTTTGCCATCGGTCCCTTCACCAACTTGGAGCTGGGATACTCCGACCTACTCGAGCAGGCGGAGCACCGCACCGCCGAGCTGCTCATCAACCCCCACGCGACCGCTTCGCCTGAGGTTGCCCTGCAGGCATTCGATCGCCTCAAGAGTATGCTCAGATATGATCTGAGCCCCGAGATGTCGTTCGCCGAGCGCTACGCCAACCGCACTGATCTCTTCTGGCACGAAGACGAGGCGCTGCCGGATCAAGGCCAGTAAGCGTCGTCGGAAGGGAGGGCTGGCAACCCTCTCTAGTCGGTTCTGTCGCAAAGTTGACGACAAGAGTTTAAGTGTGGAAGGCAAAAAAATACATGTAACTAAAAGTTAGATTTGAAAGTTAGTAAAGCCAATGCTGGCGGGGCTTGTGGGCCAATTATCTAATTTTCATCAAAGTCATCTAACTTTTAACTTATTTTTGTTCTTAACAGAAGTGAGTCGAGAGAAAAAAGTTAGATCAAATAGGAACAGTGCTCATCTAAATTTTTAGCTTTGCTACAGATTAGATGTATGACAAACCAAAATGAACGCTACATCATCCGAGATAACGCACTTTTGTCGGATTGTAGTGTTCAAATTTCTGTGTCATTTCTTTAAGCTATACGTTACGGAAACTTATTTACATGTGCTGAATGAAGATCTATTTCCACTTGTTATGAATGCTTGGGAATCATTGTTCTACTGAATGGCCTTGTGAGTAAGTTTAATCACACATTTTAAATAAGCTTTTTCTTCTCTGTCCTTTCTTTTTTCTGCAAAATGTTTGTTCCAAAAATCCATTTTCTTGTCACTACTTGTTGATACATTTTGAGGGAAGTCTTAAGTGGATACTTACTTGAGGCTGTTCATAATTCTGTGTCAGGTTAATTTCACAGGTCGATATGGTTTTCTAAGCGCCCCTCAAAATGGATTGAGAGCTGTGATAGCGTCAAATTCCAGTTTTGGATAGGATGAGTCCAGCGCTCAGAGGCCTTCAATATACCCGCGTAAAGCAGTTTGAGTAAACTGTTCTCGTTAGCAAAACCGCCCTTCGTTTTGGTTAACTTCCTGAATTGTTGATGTACCGCTTCAACCGCATTGGTGGTGTAGATAGCGGTGCGGACATAGTCAGGGTATTTGAAATACACCGATAGCAGCGCCCATTTGTTGCGCCATGATTTAATCACCACGGGGTATTTATCGCCCCATTTCGTCTCCAGCTCATCCAATGCCATCTCGGCCGCATTCAAGGTGGCTGCCTTATAAACGCACTTTAAATCCGCCATAAAGGCCTTTTGATGCTTAGAGGCGACATACTTCATCGAGTTGCGAATTTGGTGGATGACACACAGTTGCACTTCCGTCTGCGGGTAAATGGTTGCAATCGCTTCAGGAAAGCCTTTAAGGCCATCAACGCAGGCGATGAGGATGTCTTTAACGCCACGATTATACAGGTCGGTTAGCACGCTTAACCAATGGTGAGCGCCTTCATTATCAGACAGATATAAGCCTAATAGTTCTTTTTTACCGTCGACGTTAAGCGCCAAAATGGTGTAAACCGCTTTGCTGATAAAGCGGCCGTTCTCTTTAATTTTATAGTGAATCGCACCGAGCCATATGACGGGGTAAAGTGGCTCTAGTTCGCGCTCCCGCCACGCTTGAAGCTCTGGTAGTAACTTGTCAGTGATGGCGTTCACTGTGCCGTTGGACACCGACATGCCGTACATGTCTTCGATATGCGCGCGAATATCTTGATAGCTGGAGCCTAATGAAAATAAGCCAATGATTTTACGCTCCATTTCATCGGTAAGTTGGGTTTGGTGCTTTTTGACTAATTTAGGTTCGAAGGTGCCCGCTCTGTCTCTGGGCGTGTTCAACTCGAAGTTGTCAAGGGGGCTTTTAACTGTTTTAGTGGTTTTGCCATTCTTACGATTGGCGCCTTCAGTGCTCGCCAAGTGGCCATCCAGCTCAGCCGCCAAGGCCGCTTCAGTGAGTTGCTTAATCAAAGGGGTTAAGATGCCATCCTTGCCGGTGAGGTCTTTACCTTCACGTAGTGCTCTGAAGAATCCCCTGATGATTTACATATAAATCATTAGATTGGAGTGAACTTGCACCTTGAAGTGTGATCTGATGGAAGTGCGAACAAACATCAATCACAGGGCTTCAAGGTGCAAGTGTTAACTATCTTACATCAATCTCTCTATCAACATTGTCCAGAAATCCATCAAAAGCGACTCAATACCCTCATGGTTGCTTGCCGAGCACTTATCAACGCGGATTGCCTCACCCTAACGCATTTAGGGCGGCACATTGATGGCACCAGCACTCATATTAAGCACTCAATAAAACGCATGGATAGATTGTTGGGCAACCCGCATCTTCACCATGAAAGAATGGCTGTTTATCAGTGGCATGCAAAGTGGTTGCTAACAGCACATACGATGCCGACAATATTGGTGGATTGGTCAGATATGCGTGAAGGTCGTGAGCTTATTGCGCTACGCGCCTCTATCGCTATCAAAGGTCGCTCTATCACGCTCTACGAACGAACATTTCCGTTAGTGCTGCAAGGCACTCAAACCGCCCATAATCAGTTTCTTAATGAACTCAGAAAAGTATTACCTGACAACATCACCCCGCTGATAGTCACTGACGCGGGCTTTCGTAATCCATGGTTTCGAAAAGTTGAGCAGCTCGGTTGGTATTGGCTGGGTCGCGTAAGAGGATTGAGTGTCTATCGGCCGCATCCTTTCGGTCGCCAATTTTCACTAAAAGCGCTTTATCCCCAAGCCCGTCGTCGCGCAAAACATGTTGGGCGGGTGGCGTTATCGGTAAAGAAACCTTTGTTATGTGAGATGGTATTGTTCAGGGCCCCAAGTAAAGGCAGAAAAGGTCAGCGAAGTACGACAACAGACTGTCACCATACTGCGCAATGGACGTATGAGTTGACCGCCAAAGAGCCTTGGGCACTGGTGACTAACTTGACCATGGAAGCCATGTCGCCTCAAAAACTGGTCAATATCTACCAAAAGCGGATGCAAATAGAAGAAACCTTTAGAGATTTAAAAAGTCCCGCATATGGCTTTGGTTTACGTCATAGCAGAACACGTTATGCGGTGAGGATGGACATACTGCTATTGATAGCGTTATTGGTGCAACTGGCATTTTGGTGGGTAGGATTATACGGGGAAACACAGCAATTACAGCGGCACTTCCAAGCAAACACGTTAAAGAAAAGGAATGTGCTATCAACAATCAGGATGGGCAAAGAACTGCTGCGTCGACGGCATGATTACCCCATATCAGCAGATGATTTGCTTTGTGCTGCGAAGAAACTAGCTGAATTCTCATTAATTCATGGTTGTTGGGGTTATGAATTATGAGGGGATCCTACAGCGTAGTGCTTGAATGGCAGCATTGATATCAAAAGTAGGTGTGGTCATAAATCATCTCTTTTTGGTATAGCTTAAAGAAATGACACAGAAATTTGAACACTACCGTTAACTTGGCAATTGGTTATCTTGCTATCAAACAAATGCCAATACCAGATATTCTTGCAAACTCTTTAACAGTCATCATTGGTTTTTATTTTGGTGCTCAATCTGTTAAAAAATTAATATAACAAGGCATTGCACCTGACGCATTGTAAGTAGCGCTTTTGCAATATCGCTGCGCTAAGTTTATCTCAACGCGCTACTTACAATCCGCAGGTGAACGCAACGTTACGCATAGAAATTTTAATCCGAAATTCACGAATTAGAGCTAACAACCTAACAAGGTTTTGTCCAAACTCGTGTCAAGCCGATCAGTTCTGGCACGTTTATGCCCCAAAGTGTGTTTCGCAGTTCAAAAGGGAAATGGGCCAAGTAAAGCTTTGCCTATAGAAAAGTTGATGTGAAAGGGTCTAGTTTAGGTTGACCAGTACAGTTTGTCTTTAAGGTGGTATCTTAACTACTGATAATTAATGATGCTATAACCCAAAACGTTGAGAGTTTAAAAATGCCAATCACTGCCTATTCAAATGCTTATAAACGAGAATTAGATGTAACTCAATTAGAGTCACTTTTCGATCAAAGACTTAACCCTACAAATATTTCGTTTCAAAATTTTGTAAAAAATGACATTGAGTGTCCAGCATGTAATGTTACAGGTGGCTATGTAGTTAGAGAAGGTGTTTCTACAAAGACAGGGAGAACAGTATCGCAGACTCACTTTGCGTTTAGAAATGATCATGGAGTTGATGCCCACTTACCATTTTGTGAATTCTATAATGGGGAAGACAAGCAAAAATTGATAGCCAATGATGGTAAAGTCGACTTTAGAAATTCTAGATCTCCTATAACAAAGCAAATTGGTGTCATGGTAAGCATTGGTATAGAAAACAATCTGTTTAGTCAATGTGACATGCGTGATATGAGGCAATGGTTTCTTGATCTAAGGCAAAATGGTCAATGTTTGTTTGATATTTCTCCACATATAATAAACCTTGCTAGAAGCTCATTTGTTAGATCTGAAAGAAATTTTAAAGAATTTGTTCTAGACATCACAGCGGCATCAAGAGAAGGCTTTGATATTAATAGAGAGGTTTATGAGTCCCTATGTCATCAATACCCTCATTACAAATTAGGGGATTATGTCGTTGAGAGCCCTATCTATACAGAGATACAACTTAAGGCTGTCGTAAAAAAAGCTATAGCTATAGTAAAAAGCGACTCAAATACCCTAAGCTTCGACAGAAGTGTGCTAGCTGATAAGTATCTACAGTGTCTAAAACTTGCAATAAAGATCTGCAAGAATGATAGTTTCTTATCACAAAAACTAACTACTAATGCACTTCTTAAATCTAACCCGCTGATGGCACTTTCATCCTTATTACTATTTGTATCAAACTGGAATACAGAAGAAGCATGGGAGAAGGTTGTAAAAATAAATGAAATACAAAAGGTTAAAGATGATAATGCTGGTAATTTTATTGGACTTAATCCATTCGCAAATTATAGCGCTTGGATGATTATTAAGAAATTAATGTCTATAAAAGATAGCCTTGAAGACACTTTAGACTATGACTACATATTTAACCAAGAAAAAATACGGCTAATGAATTTATACGGCCTTAAGGATTAAAACTCATTCAATAGCATCACTTATACAAATATGTGGATGTGGCAGCGGCCAAATCCAACAAGCGATTTATGCGTCGCATCGCATAAATATTAAAATGTTATGACTCTGGAGTGATAGATAGTGAGTGAATTTTTTGAAATTGCCTATGCAGCTGCGACAAATAGGTTATGTTTTTTACTGGAACTAGTTTTTCTAAAGCCGTAACGGGAAATGATGCGCCAAGCTGGCCGTGGTAAACGCGCATACGCACGAATAAAATGTTAGCTATTCATCAAATTTGCAATGGAGTCATAATGAACGAAGTGAAATCAATATCGGTTTATGCAGTAAATGCTACGGTGTATAAAGACGTTACTCCAACGGGAAAAGACAAATATATTATTAAAATAAATAATAATGCTGGTGACGCTTTAGATCTTGTACAAAGATGCCATGACTATGATCAACGTTTGCCTTTATCATTTGGCCTAATTGAGGGGGCAAAAGTATTTAAAAGTGATCATGAATACATTACTTTCGCTATGTACCCTAAAGACAACAACTCTAACTATTTGGTTACTTGTCGCTGTAGTCATCAAGAATTGTCCCAAGAGAAAGCATTGGAATTAATTGAAAAAGGTATGAGTCGAGCTATTAATGAATTGAATAGCTAACAAGGGTTTTCAAGTCGGACAAAAAACAGTCGGCTTTGTTCGTGCTTCAAAAATTATAACAAACCATTTTTAGACGCTTAAAACAGCGTTATAAATCAAAGTTGAAAATATGAAATTATTCAAATACCTTCAACCTGCTCGCATTGATGTTCTTAAGAATAAATCAATCAGGTTTTCTCAGCCATCAGCATTCAATGACCCTTTTGAGTTTAAACCAAGAATATCAACAGTTGCATCGCCTGAATATTTTCAGAATTACCTTATTAATAACTTTGATGTTTTAGTTGATGAGCAATTATCTAAGCTTCCAGCTCATTTGAGAAGTCAGGTTTCTAAGTCAGATTTACGAGATATGCTCGGTGGAATTCTAGCTAGCAATCATAACCCTGTAAGTGAAATACTTGAAAACACGGGAGCTGTAGTTTCAGATGTATTTACTGAAAAGTCCAATGAACTAATTGGTATTCTAAGTCTTACTGATAAATATGATAATTTGCTAATGTGGGCGCATTATGCTGATTCACATCGAGGGTTTTGTTTAGGTTTTGATGCTAGCGCTGAGTTTTTTAATACAAAACGTTCAGAAAAAGACGAGTTTTATCATCTTCGGAAGGTTAAGTATTCAGATAAAAGACCATCAAAATCTATGATGGATATGAGTTCAATTGAGATGTTTCTGCTTAAATCAAATGAGTGGAAGTATGAACAAGAATGGAGGATGTGCTCTGTTCTTACTGATGCCAGTTCAGTAAATGAGCAAATAACTCCTGCGGCTTACTTATTTGATTTCCCTTGTTCTGCTGTTACTGAGGTGATTGTTGGTGCCAATGCAGATGAAGCATTAATTACTTCGATTCATGAAATTTTGAATAGTGAGCCTGAGTTTAGCCTTGTAAAGTTCAAGCGAGCAAAGGTATCAAGAACTGATTTTGCGCTGGAGTTTGATGATTTATAACAAATAAGGATAGGCCGCGCGTAGCCGCGACCTTATCCCAAGTGTTGAACAAGCCCGATGCTGGTTGTTGACACTTTATTATGCAAATAGCGGATTGAGAATTTGTACTGGTGAAGGTCTTATTTTGAAAGAGACTTTTATGCAGACATGACCCGCCCTTAGCGAACGAGCTAATATTTTTATCACTTGTTCATCAAGCCGTTATCGAGTCCTCATTCTGTTTGGTTAACCCGTTATCCTTATGCTTCTCGCCTTAGGCGGTGATATTAGCCCCTGTCGGTCGATGACGCATATGAACGCCCATAAAATGCATCGCTTGATGGCAACAAGGGCAATAGCGCACGGCTAAGGTACGTTTGACCTCAGGTAACATGGGGAACACTGCACCCGCGACGGCCAGCATCAGTTGGATTTGTTGCCTTAGCTTTTTGGCATTGCCTCGCAGTAAGCCATAGTCACGCACTCGCCGTAATCCTTTGGGTAACACATGTTGTAATATCAACCACAAAAATTCGACCGCGGGCAAGCTGCGTACTTGTTGGCAGCGAGTCTGACTGTCTTGATAGGTAAAACTCACCTGATTATCGACATGCCGACAAATACTGCTGTCGGGTAATACGCCCCGATAAAGGTAGCGCGACAGATATTGCAGTGCAGGTGCGCCTTTATTACCCACGAACTGACAATCGACCACCCATTTTGAGTGGGATTGATGTGGCAGGGTGAGTTGAAGTGTGTCACTCAGATAAGCCAGTAAACGTGCTCGCCACACCTTGGCAAGATTAAAGGCGTTAAATAAGTAATGGGTTTTACACTTGCGCCATTGCCGCTTGCCTGAGTGGTAGCTCCCTGCAGGGATAATGAAGTGCAGATGTGGATGGTAGTCTCTGCGTCGACTGTGAGTATGCAGTACGCCGGTGAAGCCGATGTCACTACTGAGCTTAGGGGAGCGTGCTGCAAAGTCTTTGAGTACACTCGCTGCCACGGTAAACATGGCGTGATAGAACGGCTCGGGTTGCGACTTCGCTATGGCTCTTAATTCAAACGGCAAGGTAAAGGTCACCATAAAATAATTCACCGGTAATAACTTAGCTTGTTGTTTACTCAGCCATTCACATGTTGTGCCATGTTGACACTGTGGGCAACTGCGATGACCACAAGAGAGCGGAAACTCAAGCTGTTGCTCGCAGGTTTGACAACCCCAGCAGCTAACCCTCGCCGTGTTGCAACGACAGCTGAGCATGGCATGGATAGCAGCATGTATTTCTGGGGTGATTTGATGGGCATAACGCCGCCGAAAATCCGCCAGATGTTGACGTAAAATATTGATAAACTGGCTCATAACCCACACTCCCACCTCAAGGCCAAGTCGTTGGTCAGTTGGTTAATTGCCTCACAGGTATTTTTACGGGTGATATCAGTGAGCCGCGTGTAACGGGCGGTGGTATTCAGGCTGTGATGGCCGAGCAGTGTTTGCACTGAGCGTAAATCGAGTCCTTGCTCCAGCAAATGGGTGGCATAACTGTGGCGTAGACTGTGCGGACTGATGGCTTTATGAATGTTGCACTCGAAAATGACTTGCTTCATGGCTTTTTGAAGCCCGCCTCTGTCCATGAGTGAGTCAGGTTGATTATCTTTACCCGGAAATAGCCAACGAGGATGACGGTGGGTGCGCCAATAATAGCGTAAGGCTAACAAGGTGTGTTGAGGTAAAGGCACCAGTCTATCCTTGCCACCTTTAGCATCACGGATATGCACCTGCATCAGTCCCGCATCAATATCTCCAACCTGCAATGAAATCGCTTCTCCTAGGCGCAAACCCATGCTGTACAGGGTTAAGAAACAGACCTGATAACGCAGTTGACGCGTGAGGCTGATAACCATCGCGACCTCGCAGGGCGTCAGGATATCGGGCAGGTGTTTCACCTGTGGTGGCTTAACAATATTAAGCAACTGCCAAGATTTGTTGAGGACGTGAAAGTAGAAAAACTGCAAACCGTTGCGGTCGAGTTTGACGGTACTCCATGAATGTGAGGCAATCAAATCGGCAAAATAGCGCTTTAAATCATCGGAGGTCAGGGTATCGGGGCAGCAGTCAAAATATGCCGCAATACGGCGTATAGCTCGGCTGTAGGCATCAATGGTTGCAGGCCGCTTGCCTTGCAAGGTTAAGTTGGTAAGATGTTGTTCATAAAGTAAATCAAAGCGTTGTTGTTCGTGAATGTCCATGATGATACTCCTAGGTTTGCGACCGAAGCAGGTCGCGTCTAGCAAGTATTTAGGATGAGGGGCAAAAGGATGGCTTTATCTTGTTCCTGCCGCAAAGCGGCTTCGTTCAACAAAGCATTTAAGGGTGACTCCCAACGCTTGGCATTTTCAGTTCAGGTTGGTTCATGTTTACTGTGCAATGGTTTAGATAAGGTGGCAGCGTTGCTCACACCTTAGTAAGGCGTTACTCCATAGAAATATTAATCCGAAACTAATAAATTAGTGTAAAAAATCTAGCAAGGTTTTGTCCAAAAACGAGTCACATATCTACTTTAAAACAAACAGGCTACACCGATGTTAAACAGGTGGGCCCGGTGATTAGCGATACGACCGGGGCGGTCGAGCATTCAGGGAGGGACTTGCTGCGTGTCGGAGAGTGAACACAATGGCAAGCCTGCGTTAGTGGATATCAGCAAAGAATATGCGTGGTCAGTGAAAACTAATCTGGTTGCCATAACTTTACTAATGCTATTACTCATCTTAAGTGCATTAGATATAAGGTATTTTTGTCAAGAAGTGAGTTTGAAACCGATCAATCGTTATTTTGCTATTACACTAACCCCTCGTGGTAGCAAACTTTATTGTCGCTTCACAAGTGTCCAGAGTTAGCGGATCAGATCAGTATTGGTGTATCAATAAGATCTCCTATCAAGGCGCGCTCTAGAGATTCTCAGTTTTCACGACAGGATCCGGAGCATGGAGGAGACCTCAGATGTAGTGCCAACAAGTGAGGGCAGAACTACCATTTTCCGGTAATTAACGTGACTACAGATTGCGGATTTAGCCTAAAACTACATCGAAACATTTTTTTTATGTAATTTTGATCTGGGAAATATTTGGTCAGCGCAAACGTTAATTGCTGATGCTCCAAGGAACAACTTGTTACAACTGCACAATTAAAGTCAAAATATTTAGCAACCTGTGGATACAGGGCTTTAAATAAACTTTCTTTAGCGGAAAATATCAGTGTTGTTGCCATATGCACAGGGATCCCTTGTGCCAATATTATCGCAAGTTCAGCATCTGTATGTACCAGTTCTACAAATCCGATTGACTCTTCAGCAGAAATATAACTCTCAATATCTATCCCGATGAACGCCCCAGCAGAATGTGGTTCAACGAGCAGCGCGCATAGCGCTTGTGTATTATTGTGGGTAATTGAGCCTACTAGCCCATTAGGCCATATTGGACAACGATCCTTACCTATTGAGATTATTGGCAACGGATGTGAAGGCATTTTTAATTGAGCCATGGCTTGCTTAGCAGCATATCTTCCAGCTAAAAATTCAGCTTGTCTTTTTTTGACGGCCTGAGCCAGCTCACAAGGAAAGTAGATCGACAACTCTTTGAAGAGTTCTTTTAGAAAATGCTTTTTGTCAAAATCACACGAAAATATCACAATCTCAGGATTTTCAATAAGCCAGCAGCATTCATTAGAAATGAAACTATTTATCACACCGTGACAAAATGCCTTATCAGTAACGTTACTGATAGACATAGGCTGCTCTTTAATGAAGGGAAGTAAAGTGCTATTAATAAAGTTACCCATATTGATACCTTTCTATTGGCTAAGTTCACATTTATCAATATGCTGTATTTCATTACAAGTCAAAACAAGATTTACCACAAAATCAACTTGCTCTATCACTGCACTTTGATGTTCATTAATAAAAAAATGACCTCCTGGTATAAGCGTTATCTGGGTTCCACGTTGAGAAAGTTCCGTCCACGCTAGAAGTTCAAGGTGCGTAACATCAATATCATCCTCCCCACCCAATACCAGAATAGGGCTTACTATCGGTATTTTTTTTGCCCTATAATCGTGGGCGACTTTAAAGTCAGCACGAAGAGCAGGAATAAAAAAATCAATCAATTCACTATTAGATAACACTTCTTTAGGCGTGCCATTGAGCTCGCCTAATTTTTGAAGAAACTCTGCTTTAGGAAGGTGGTGAATACTTCCACGGCGGGACTCTAAATGAGGAGCTCTACTGCCTGAAGCGATAAAATACTGTGGCGCTGTGATACCTAAAGATTGTAGATTCACTGCTAATTCAAAAGCAATTCGACTACCTAGGCTATGTCCAAAGAAAATATATGGGACATGAGCAAAGATAGATTTCTGCCCCAGTAATTCACTTATAATTGACTCCATCTGTTCATGTGAAGGTTCGCTCACTCTAGAGGCTCGCCCAGGGAGAGTAATTAATACTAATTCTACGTCGTCATTAAGGCAATGAACCCAAGGAATATAAGTGGTGAACGAGCCGCCAGCAAAAGGAAAGCAAAATACACGAAGCTTTGGCGCTATTCTAGGTTTTGGTATAGTAAATATTTTAGCTTTTACCACAGTAAGTACTCGTTATTACGTAATGATAATAAGTCAATCCCGCTCTCGGGCATAAAATGAAACGCTTCTAGCACAAATAGAAATCGTGGGGTTGACTATTGTATATACTACTATACCGCTAAATAATAAAGCTATTGCTATGACATCCTACACTCTTTACTCTCCCTCCGTTTACTTATCGACTCAGGCTCAACACCTAACCATCTCGGCTTTATTCCTTCCTTGCCAGAATTTTCATCCTAAACGAGTTTTTCTTAGTGAACTAGAACATTATATCTCACCATCAGCACGTTCGGTGTTTTTCAAGATAATTGTCACTCTTTGCTTATATTAAGCTGCGTTTCATACGGAGGGTGGACGTATTTATACAGCATTTAATCATAGGATATGCAGGTGTTGCGTTACATGTGCTCGAAGAGCATGTTTCTGCAGAATTCAACCGCTATTTGAGGCATGACGATGTGGGTTTTCATTCTGCTGAGAGCCAGATGATAAAGGTTCTAGGCAGACTACCGCATGAGAGGGCCTTTTTTATACAAGGTGGCATGTTGTCAAATACTTCATGTTCCAGCCATGAAATTGGTTATTGACTGAACTTGGTATGATTGTTATTTGCACGTATTTAGGTTGAAAAACGTTCATGCGCTCGCCCTGAGGTTCTAGGTCTCTAAATTATCAAAAATTAAAATTGAAATATTTAAATTGTAATCTATGTGAATCATGACCCCTTATCTATCAGCTATCAGCTATCAGTTATCAGCTCAGTTAAATAATATAGGATATTAATTTTGACTAACAAGAACGGTAAGGCCTCACTTAATAAAATTACGACTTTAGTCGATACCCTGCTTGCCCATAAGAGTAGCAAACAGCAATTAATATACTGCAACAATAGTAGTGATGAAGTCACTTCTGATTACCGACAACTCTATAGCCAGTCATTGCAATTATTATCACACCTTGATCATCTAGGTTTACGAAAAGGGGATCAGTTAGTTTTCCAGTTAGAAGGCCTTCAACATTTTACGACAACCTTTTGGGCGTGTATTCTGGGGGGGATAATCCCTGTGCCAATTTCTGTTGGCACCAAAGATGACAGTTTAAAAAAAGTGTTTTCCGTCTGGGCACTTCTTAATAATCCCACCTTGTGTTTTGACTCTCCCATATTATTGGAAAATCTTGAAAAATATTCTCAGCGTACAGGCTCACAAAGCGACTTTGCTAAAATAAGAGATAAAGCACTTGATCTGTCTTTGCTACCTTCGAATTCCGATAAAAATCTTGCTAGCCTTATCTGCGATGTCAACCCCGATGATACCGCTTTTATTCAATTCTCCTCAGGCTCTACTGGTCAACCTAAAGGTGTGGTATTAACCCACAAGAATTTGGTAGCCAATATCAAAGCTCTTGCAAACTGTTCAGAGATAACAATCAACGATGTCATGATCAGCTGGATGCCATTAACCCATGACATGGGACTGATTGCGGTTCATTTAACCGCGACCTTACTGGCCATCAAACAAGTGCTGATTGATACCCGCACATTTATCAGAAGACCTTTATTATGGCTGGATAAAACATCACAGCATCAAGGCACTATATTATTTACTCCTAATTACGGTTTAAACGCACTATTACTGTCAATGAAAAAGCGTCAACCGGACTGGGATCTATCAAGTGTCAGGATCATATTTAATGGTGCCGAACCTATTTCTCTCACCTTAGCTGAGCAATTTCTTGCCACTATGGCCCCTTATGGATTAGCTCACAATAGCATGTATCCAGTATACGGGCTTGCAGAAGCCAGTGTTGGAGTCTCGGTCCCGAAACCAGGCGCCCCAATAAAAGCGCACTACCTTGATCGCACTAAGCTTAATTTTCAACAAGAAATTGTTCATGTGATGCCTGATAACCCTGATGCCATTACCTTTATTGAGGTAGGCACTGCGATTGATGAATGCGCGATCAAAATTGCCGATGCTACTGGCAAGGATATACCTGACAACCACATAGGGTTAATCCACATAAAAGGAGCAAATGTTACCTCCGGCTATTTTCATAACCAGGAGGAAACTCGCAGAGTACTACACCCAGATGGCTGGCTTAACACTGGTGATTTAGGCTTTATCAACAACCAGCAGCTAACCATCACGGGTCGCGCCAAAGATTTGATTATTATCAATGGCCAAAATATTTATGCCCATGACATTGAACAAATGTGTGCTCGCATACCTGAAATACAATTGCGTAATATTGTTGCCTGCAGCGTTTGCTTAAATAAAAACAATATAGAACAACTGGTTATATTTATACGTTATAAACAAAATCTTGATGAGTTTACAAACGTAGCCGATAAGCTTAGACGTTATCTACAAACCAGTATGGGTCTGAGTATTCATGCCTTGGTACCCATTAACGATATACCAAAAACCACTAGTGGCAAGGTTCAGCGCTTCCAACTTCAGCAAAATTTCATTAATGGTGATTATCAGCCCATACTTAATGAGATAAAACAACTGCAACAAACCCAGTCAAATACACAATTGCCACCAATGAGTGACGAAACACTCCACTATTATTTACACACAACACTAACAAAATTACTCGGTTATCAGGTAACAAATTATCATGATAAATTAGCAGATCATGGTGTTGATTCGCTAAAAGTGGTTGAGTTTCATGCCGTACTGCAAGAGACATTAGCCATCGAGATACCTGTATCAAGCTTCTTCGATTACCCAACCTTCACACAACTCGAAAACTTTCTACTAGAACAAGTTAAAGCTCAAACGAAGCCACCCGAAAACTTGCAACTTCCAGATACCAAATCAATCCGCCAAGAAAAAGAGGCCATTGCAATTATCGGTTTTGCAGGTCAATTTCCAGGAAGTCAGCAATCAAACGAAACTTTTTATAATAATCTCTATGAAGGTAAAGACCTTTGTTCAGAGATACCCAGCGACCGCTGGTGCAATAAATCATATTATGATCAAGCAAATACCCCTGGAAGTATAAAAACCCAAAAAGGTTATTTTCTTGATCAGGTTAATGAGTTTGATGCCAGTTTTTTCGGTATCACACCCGTTGAGGCCAAAGTAATGGACCCTCAGCAACGTTTACTGCTCACCGTTAGTCAGCATGCCATTGATAATGCTGGTATTAGAAATGAAAGCCTTAATGGTTCAAAAACTGCAGTTTACATTGCTATGGCAAACAGTGATTTTGCTCATCAGTCCTTCGAACAAAATCGCAGTTCAACGTTAAAAGAACATAGCTTAACTGGCAACATCGCCAGTATCGCTTCAGGTCGTATTTCTTATTATTATGGATTAACGGGCCCCTGCCTTACCTTAGATACAGCTTGCTCCTCATCCTTAGTTGCTATCGATCTTGCCTGTACCAGCTTACTAACCGGGCAAGCTGATCAGGCACTGGTTGGTGGCGTCAATTTAATACTAACGCCACAAGGTTATATTAGCCTTAGTAGGGTTAATGCACTTTCTGATGATGGAAAATGTAAAGTTTTCGATGACAGTGCCAATGGTTATGGCCGTGGTGAAGGTTGTGCAATGCTAGTGCTTAAACGTCTATCGGATGCACAGCGAGATGGTGATTCTATTCGCGCGATTATTGCTGGTTCTTCAGTCAATCACGACGGAAAAAGCAGTGGCCTGACAGTACCTAATGGATTAGCACAACAGCAAGTTATCTGTGATGCTATGGCTCAAGCAAAGGTGGGTATTCACGATATTCACTATCTTGAGGCCCATGGAACTGGCACTAAGCTCGGCGATCCTCAGGAGCTTAATGCCTTAAGCAACATTTTTGAACAGCGTGCCGCTAACAATCCCTTACCCGTAGGATCTATAAAATCAAATATTGGCCACTTGGAGGCGGTTGCAGGTATCGCTGGAGTAATTAAACTTATCTTGTCCATGGAGCATGGCATTGTTCCGAAAAACTTACATCTAAACCAATATAATAGGCTAGTGCCCTGGGACAAAATCCCTCTTAAGCCATTAAGTGAACACCACACTCTGGACAATACCCAAAAAATCACTTGTGGTATCAGCTCTTTTGGTCTGTCGGGTACCAACTCACATCTTATTCTACAAAACAATCCTATATATGAAGCGATTGATATTGAAGATAATAAAGCTGGAATATTGATACTAACAGCCAAAACTCTAACGAGTTTACGTCATTGTAAAAATCAATACATCGATTTTTTAAGCCATAGCCAGCATAGCGCTCAGGACATTACGACTGCCAGCCAGCGTAACCAGCAAGATTACCCCTACCGCTTGGCGGTAGTGGGTAGTGATAAAGCATCACTTTTAGCGCAATTAATCCATAACACTTACCACTCTGAGCCAACAGAAAACCCAGGAAATATCGCTTTTATTTTTACAGGACAGGGATCGCAATACTTCAATATGGCGAAAGCGCTTCATCAACATTTTTCGGTTTTCAATATAGCCTTAGCTGAATGTGCCCAGTTATTTTCCCCTTACCTCAATAAGTCTATTGAAGACGTATTATATCAAGACGGATCTGAATTAATTGATAATACTTTATATGCACAACCTATCATTTTTTCTATAGGTTATGCCCTGATAAAATTATTCGAAGATTTCGGCATTAAACCCCAGTTCGTATTAGGACACAGCATAGGACAATATACCGCAGCCTTAGCTGCAGGGGTATTAACCCTCCCAGATGCGGTTCATTTAGTCGCTAATCGGGCGCTATTAATGAGCAAGGTCAAACTCCAGGGCGCCATGGTCGCTGTTGCCGCGCCAATTTCGATTATTCAGGACCTAGTCACAAAACAAGGTAATAGCGTTGCGATTGCAGCAATTAATAGCCCTGTTGATTTAACTTTGAGTGGCAGTATCGCAGAGATCAATCTTATCATTGAGGCAATGATAGACTTGGGGCTTCCTTATCGAGAATTGAAGGTCTCTCACGCCTTCCATTCACCCTTAATGCAATCCGTACTAGAGCCTTTTAGTCACATTCTCGATGAAGTGACACTGCATCCTCCGAAATTACCGATAGTCAGTGATTTGACTGGCTTTCTGACGACTCCGGGTAAACACAGTGAAATCACTCATAAAGATTATTGGCTCACTCATATTTGCGAAACCATCACTTTTAGTGCCGGACTCGACACCCTATCCAAACATGGCTGTCATGCTTTTGTCGAAATAGGAGGCACTGCAACGCTATCTGCTTTCGCCGCGAAAACCTTAAAATCACACTCAGACTTGCTTAATCTTGCCAGCCAACGGGGAGCGCTTAAGCCATCACTGGATACTTTTTATCAGACTTTAGCTGATTTATATGTCCGTCATTATCCTGTGAACTGGAAGGCAATGGTGTCTCATCCATTAGGCAAAATTATTGATCTTCCCTATTATGGATTTGAGAAAACAACGTTCCCGATACATGCTGATGTCCTAGAGAGCACCTCGACGCAACCTGCAACGTCACGGGAAAATACCCAACCTCTGAAACCGATATCATTACCTTCTGTGGGGATCATAAATTCTCTAGCTCGATTGATTGAAGGTATTTCAGGCATCAAACTCGACCAGCAAAAACAACATCTGAACTTTCTCAATTTAGGACTAGACTCCCTCATGCTAGCCAGATTAAAAAATGAGGTTTTTGAAGAGTTTAGCATTGACATCCCTTTGGCCTATTTTTATGACAAATGCAGCAGTGGAGAAAAGCTGCACCACTATTTGTCTGAACGGATCACCCTGCAACCAGAACCATTTAACAATCAACAACCGCAACTAGATGAACCACAGCAAGTCTCATTATCGAATCCAGTTACCTCAAATGATGATATTGCGAATTTATTGGGCCAGCAGCTTCAAACCGTACAGGCGATATGCCAAGCGCAACTGAATTATCTCGGCAAGGATAACATTACAAATTCAGAGCCATCCAAAGCAATACCGCCGTCACCAAGGACGGCTTATCCTGAAACCAATTTCAGGTTAACTAAATTTAGTGAGGATAACCTCTCAGATACACAGCAAGCCTTCGTTAACCAGTTAATTAGCGCATATTGCATCAAAACCGCAAAGTCCAAGGCCTTTAGTCAGACTCACAAAGGTGATTTTGCTCATTATCTGACAAGTCTTAATTTTCGTAAAACACTCAAAGAAATTCTTTATCCCCTTGTGTCAAATGAAGCCAAGGGAGCCTATTTATGGGATATTGATAATAACAAGTATATTGATTTAGCCATCGGTTATGGTGTCCATTTCTTTGGTCACAAACCACAATTTGTTATCGATGCGGTCAAACAGCAAATGGACAAAGGCTTTGTATTGAGCCCGCATTCATCATTATTAGGCGAAGTCACCCAGATGCTCAAAGAAATAACCGGTGTTGACCGCGTATCCTATTGTAACACTGGGTCAGAAGCTATAATGCTAGCACTGCGTATCGCCAGAACCCAGACTGGTCGCACTAAGATAGTCAAATTTTCTGGTTCCTATCACGGTATTTATGATGCCATTCTGGCGGAAAATGATGAACAAGGCAGCTATCCAACCACCCCTGGAATAACTCTGGGCTCAGTGCAGGATACGATAGTTCTCACTTATGGGGATCCCAAAGCACTGGAAATCATTGAGCAGTTGGGAACCGAACTCGCTGCCGTTTTGGTCGAGCCGGTACAGAGTCGCAATCCAGCGCTGCAACCCAAGACGTTTCTAGCACAGCTCAGAGCCCTAACTACAGCATCGGATACCGTGCTTATTTTCGATGAGATAATTACTGGGTTTAGACTTCAATCCGGTGGCGCCCAGGCATTTTTTGATATTCAAGCCGACTTAGTCACCTACGGAAAAATCATTGGCGGCGGCTTACCCATAGGTATTGTCGCCGGAAAACGTCGCTTTATGGATGTGATCGATGGGGGGCTCTGGCAGTATCAGGACGATTCAATTCCTCAAACTACCGCGACTTTTATCGCAGGAACTTTTGCAAATCATCCAATGGCATTGGCAGCTGCAAAATCAGTACTATTAGAAATAAAAGCTAAGGGAGCGCTTTTATACCAGCAAACTAATGCCCTTACATTGTCACTGGTGACTCGACTTAATGATTATTTCGCTGCAAACCAAGTGCCAATTGAAGTCAAGTGCTGTGGCCCCATATTCCGCTTTGAATCTTTTGGGCGCTATGCACTGGCGTTGCAACCCATTGAAATGGATCTATTCTTTTACCTGATGATGACCAAAGGCATTTACACTTGGGAGCGTCGGATCTGTTTTATGTCCACTTGCCACACTCGAGTAGATATCGACAATATTATCACTGCCGTCATCGATAGTATTAACGAACTTAGACAGGGTGGATTTACCTTTACCACTACAACTTCGCCCTTACCCCCGAAGGAGTCGCTGCGTAAATCCAGTCAGCAGCACTCTTTAATGAGCTCTGCACAAAAACGTCTGTTTACACTCAATAGCCTTAAAGGAGCAGAGCAAGCTTATCACCTATCGTATATTGCAAAAATTAATGGCCCCATTGATGCTAACAGGGCACAACAGGCGTTAACATTATTATCTCAGCGTCATCAGAGTCTTAGGACCACCTTTGAGCTGTTCGAGGGTGAGTTTATCCGCGTTGTTCACCCTGAGCTCCCTCCCCGCCTTGAACAGGCAACAGCAGAAACCTTAGCTCAGTCCAGTGCCAATTTTTTCAGGCCTTTTGATCTAAAAAATGACGCCATGCTAAGGGCTAAATTAGTCAACCTAGCGCCCAATGAACATGTCTTTATGCTGGATATCCACCATATTGCTGCCGATGGTTATTCCGCTAACATTCTGTTTCAAGAGTTTATCAGTGCTTACAGCAACAATGGCGATACGACGCTAGCGACTCCAAGTCAGTTTGAAGATTTTGTCAACTGGGAAACGGACTATTTGACCTCAACTAAATTCCAGTTAGACCGACAGTATTGGCAAAATAACTTTGCCAATTATCAACAGACCACACAGTTACCACTGGATCATCAACGACCCACACTGCAAACCTTTAACGGTCATACCCACTCATTTTCTTTATCACCAGCAAAAACGGCGCAATTAACCGCGCTGGCTAAACAATTAAATGTGTCTCTATATATGTTACTGCTGAGCGGTTGCCACCTACTGCTCAGCAGACTCACGGGCAATAATGAAACTATCATTGGTGCTCCGGTAGCATTGCGTCAACCCAAAGGCTTTAATCACATAGTGGGTATGCTGACCAATACCGTGGTGTACAAACATCACCTCGACAACCACCATACCTTTGAAGGTTTAGTACAAAGTGTCAAAGAAAATTGTCTAGGAGTGTATGCCCATCAAGAATATCCTTTTGATCAGCTAGTTGCACAACACTTTGAACAATCAGGCATGCGCCGTGATAGAAGCCGTAATCCATTATTTGATGTCAGTTTTGTGTTTGAACAAGCAGACGATCGAGTGCTGGCCATCCCTGAGCTTGAATTTATCCCACAAACATTAGCTCAAAAAGGGAGTGTTTATGACTTTTCCTTTGAGGTTATCGTACAGCAACAACAACTGAGTATTAATTTTCATTACAATCAAAATCTGTTTAATTTAGCGACCATTGCCAGTTGGGGAGACTTAACCTTGTTGTTGCTGGACAACGTATTACAATCACCCAAGCAAAAACTTGAGCATATTCTGCCAATACCCGTAGATATTCCTGCTGAACTCGAAGCTGAACAGCAGCTTGATTGGTCTGAAAGCGCTCACTTAATTGAGCGTTTCAATGCTGTAGCAAAACTTTACCCCAACCATGTTGCGGTAAAATATCAAGATAAGACAATCAGCTATAAGCAGCTAGACCAGAAAAGCAACCAATTGGCCCACATGCTTAAAGAGCAATATAATATTTGTCCCAAAGAGCGCATTGCCATTCAAATTGAGTCAGGTGATTTTCTGATCTCAGCGTTAATTGCGGTATTAAAACTTGGTTGCTGTTATATCCCCATTGATCCTGATGCTCCAAGGGAAAAGGTTAATTACATCCTTAAAGATAGCGCGGCTAAAGTGCTACTCACTGAATCCCATATCTCTCAGCAAGACTTTTATTCACGCTGCGATCTAAACCGAGTAGATTACGCCGTATTCAGTCAGCAGCCACTTGTAACGGCAATAACAGCTGATACGTTGGCCTATATTATTTATACCTCAGGTACCACTGGCCGACCCAAGGGCGTTAAAATAAGCCATAGTTCACTGATGAACTATTGTCGCTGGCTTACTGGAAAATACGCTATAAACCATATGGATAGCAGTGTTTTACTGTCTTCTTATGCCTTTGACTTAGGCTATACCTCTATGTGGGGTTGCTTACTGTCTGGCGCCTCTTTGCATCTACTCGATAAGGGGGCTCGGCAGGATATTAGCTTCGTACTGCATTATATTGCGCAGCAACGCCTGACTTTTATCAAAATGACCCCTTCATTGTTTCAAGTCTTGGTCAATCACCATGACTTCACCCCCGCACTAGGGTTAAAACTTCGATTAATGATACTCGGCGGTGAAAAGCTCAGAGCTGATGATGTCGCCAATTACTTGCAATGCTTCAAAGAAACCGTATTTGTTAATCATTATGGTCCGACAGAAGCCACTATCGGTTGTATCACACGTGAGTTTAATGCCGCAACGTTTGAGCAATACCGTCACAACATGAGTATTGGTCAGCCCATAGCTAACTGTAAGGTTTATATACTCGATCACAACAATATTGTGGTAGCCGATGGTGAACATGGTGAAATTTGTATTGAAGGAGATTGCCTAGCTCAGGGTTACTTAAACCATGATGATCTTGAACAAGCTAAATTTATCACTCTGCCCCTCTCACCAGACAAACGTGTGTATAAAACAGGAGATTGCGGCGTTGTTATTAATCATGAGATACACATTAATGGCCGCTTTGATGATCAGGTAAAAATCAGGGGGTACAGGGTAGAGCTTGGAGAGGTCATCAATGTACTTGAGCAACACCCCAAAGTACAACGCGCGGTAGTGATCAACAAACAAAATAAGAGTGGTAATGAATTAGTTGCCTACTACCAAAGCAGTGAACCTGTGACAGTGACAGATCTCAGAAAGTTCATGTCCGAGCATTTACCTGCCTATACATGTCCCAGCCATTATCTTGAAGTCGTGCATTTTCCAACGAATGCCAACGGTAAACTCGACATAAACAAACTGCTTAACAGCCACGAGAAAACACCCATCAGCATCACGACTACAACAGATAAATTATCCGCATCTCAGCAAGTCATTTTTGATGTTTGGCAACAACATTTACAAATACCATCGATGGGCTTAACCGATGACTTCTTTGCGCTCGGGGGGCATAGCCTCAAAGCCATGCTCATTAGTGCTGCGCTATCACAGAAGTTTTCAACCCCAGTATCCATCAATGAAATATTTGCACACCCAAATATCGCCGCCCTCGATTTATGGCTGACGACCAATGAGCAATCATTGATTGAGATTTCACCCATAAAGCAGCAAGCGTTCTATGCCTTATCGAGTGCACAAAAAAGGTTGTGGTTAGTCTCTCAGGTCAAAGAACAAAGTGTTGCCTATAATGTCCATGCCGCATTTTTACTTGAAGGTGAACTCTGCATCCCATCCTTCAAACAAGCCTTTTCTCAGTTGATCTGTCGACATGAATCGTTACGTACTAATTTTATTTTTACCCAAGGTGAACCTAAACAACACATACATTCAGATATCGAACTTCCATTAACCTTGCTCGAACCCGCAGCAATCACCATTAACTCCCCTGCACTTAACCAACTGTATTTGGAGTTAGCACAACATCATTTTAACTTAGAAACCGATGCTCTATTTCAGATCACTGTAGTTAAACTAAGCACTGAAAAACCGGCCCAAGTATTAATGTTTAATGCCCATCATATTATTTGTGATGGCTGGTCAAACAGCATTATTTTAAAAGAATTATCCGAACTCTATACTTGCTATCGCCGGCAGCAAGCACCGACTCTTCAGCCTTTAGTCATTCAATATAAAGATTATACAGCTTGGCACAACAAGGTGCTTAACACTGCTCAAGCACTGAACGATAAAGCCTTCTGGCAAACACAACTGGCAGGGGTCAATCGCCCCATGTTATTACCTAATGCCAGCAACACTGAACGGTATAGCGGACATTGGTACCGGAGCATCCTAGATGAAGCTCTAGCCAGTGCAATGCAAGACTACTGCCGACATAATAGTATCAGTCTCTACACCTTCTTTGCTTCGGTAACCAGTGTACTACTCAGTCATTATTGTGCCACTGATGAGATTATTTATGCCACACCCATCGCAGATCGCCAATTGCCACAGTTACAGTCACAAGTCGGATTTTACTTAAACACCTTTTTATTGAGACAAGCGCTAACCTCCGAGCTCAGTTTCGCTGACTTGCTTAATACCACAAAGACTCAATTGCACAACATAATGCAACACCAGCTCTATCCCGTTGAGCAAGTACTAGAAGAGCTTGATCTAATAGAAGGAACGATTGGCGATTTTTATCGCATCATCCTAAATGTGATGGAATATGAAAGTTACTCACATTACCAATTAGATGGATTGCGCTTTAACAAGATCCTCGAAACGGCCACCACTAGCCGAGCAGATCTGAATATTATGCTGGTCAAGGGTGACGCCCTCGAACTGGTGATCGAATATAACAATCAACTGCTAGATGAAGCTGGCATCACGACCATGAAGGATCAGTTGATCCAGTTAATTTCACAAATATTGGAACAGCCTCAGCGCACAATCAGAGAATTAAAACAAAGCTTGCTCAGTACAAGAGAACAACAAGCCCAAGCTGAATTTTTAGATGCCGCTCTCGCCATAGACGAAGAATTTTAAGGAAGAAATATGTGCGGAATTACAGGGATTTTTATGCAAGATGTTCAAGCCGGCCAACATGCTGATATTGAACTATTAAAAAGAATGACTCAAAGCATTATTCATAGAGGACCTGACGATCTGGGGTTGTATGCCAGCGAGCAAGCCTGCTTTGGTTTCAGACGTTTGTCTTTTCTTGATTTGAAGCTGGGTAACCAACCTATTTTTAACGAGGATGAAAGTATTGCTTGTGTCGTCAATGGTGAGATTTTTAATTATCAGGAACTTAGAAATGATTTAATTAAACGCGGGCATCGCTTTCGCTCGCAAATGGATTGCGAGGTGATACCGCACTTATATGAAGAATATGGCATCAATTTTCTTAACAGACTTAACGGCCAGTTTGCTATTGCTTTACACGACGTTAAGCAGCAAAAACTTATCCTAGCCAGAGATCATGTTGGTATTGCTCCACTTTATTATCATTATAAAGATAATACATTGTTATTTGGTTCTGAAATAAAAACCCTTTTAAACAGTGTTGATGTCAGTCGTAGCATTGATTTAATCAGCCTAGATCAAATTGTCACCTTTCCAGGTATGGTTAGCCCAAGAACCATTTTTAATGACGTTAAATGCTTGCCGCCCGGTCATGTCATGACAGTAGATAAGCAAGGTATGCAGATTGAGCAATATTGGGATCTTGATTACCCTGAGCATAACCCTAATATCCAACCTCACACAGATGCATATTACGTTGAAAAACTGGATTATTTACTACGTCAGGCAATAAAAACACGCTTGCATGCTGATGTTCCTGTGGGTTTTTATTTGAGTGGTGGCCTAGACTCATCACTTATCGCCACACTGGCCCACGATATGGACCCCCAGCAAGTATTCAACTCATTCGCCATTGGTTTTGGCCGTGCGGATATTGACGAACGGCAATATCAACAACAAGTGGTTAACCAAATACATTCAAACCATCATGAACAGATTTTTGATTATGAGCAAATTAACCAACGCTTGACTCAGGCTGTTATCGCAGCCGAATCCCCCTTAAAAGAGTCCTATAATACCTGCTCGCTAGCGTTATCACAGATGGTTCAACAACAAGGAATAAAAGCAGTATTAACTGGTGAAGGTGCTGACGAACTGTTTGCGGGATATGTGGGTTATCGTCTGGCCCAGCAATCACGCGGACAAGAAGAATCCTTTGACCTTGAGTTTATGCTGGAACAACAAGCCAGAAAAACGCTATGGGGAGATGAAAACTTTTTCTACGAAAAGAACTATCACGAGTTTCATACTCTCAAGAGCTCACTTTATTCGGCTGATACCAACGCCGCTTTGCTTGGGCAACACTGTACTTCCCAGCCCATAATTAACCCTGCACGGATAGCCAATCGTCATCCCACTCATCAGCGCTCTTATGTTGATTTTAAACTACGTATCGCCGATCACTTATTAGCCGATCATGGCGACAGAGTCACATTTGCTAATTCGGTGGAAGCCAGATATCCATTTCTTGATATTGATTTAATTAATTTTGTACGCACGATACCACCAGAGTTGATGCTAAAAAACGGCAATGAAAAATACCTGCTCAAACAACTCGCAACCAAAACGGTGCCAGAGTCCATTATACGACGCAAGAAATTTTCTTTTGTGGCCCCTGGTAGCCCTTTTCTTCTGCAAAATAAACCCGAATGGATTATGGACATGCTCAGTAGAGCCACCATTACTCGCCAAGGGATTTTTAATCCCGATACCGTAGAAAGACTGACTAATAGTGCCATCAGGGGGGGCCATGACATCAATCAAACTTTCGAAACTGACTTTTTAATGGTGGTTATTACCACAGGTATCTTACTTCGCGAGTTTGTTGAGTCATAAGCAGTATATTTTCAGTCCATCATATTTTTATTTCAGGTAGGTAATCATGACTAAGTATTTTGTTCACAAAAAATTCGCTGAAACGGCAAGTTTATTTCCAAATGAAACCGCCATTGCTGAAAGTCAGCGCCAGATAAGTTATCAACAACTCAACACTTATGCCAATAATCTAGCTTATCACATTAGTGATACTACCCATCAAATAGGCAATCCCGTTGGCTTGTTCTTACCCAAAAGTATTGAATACATTTTAGGGGTATTAGCTGTTCTCAAAAGCGATCAAGCCTTTTTACCCTTATCCCAAGAGCAGCCTGATGCACGCCTTGGTGATATTTTACGCAAGGCACAACCTAGCCTAATAATGACCACTAAGGAGTTGGCGCTTTCGCTGAAGAAAACACTCGCCGCACTGGATTTGCAACACATAACCATCAAGATATTTAACTACGGTAATACCGGTGAACTTGAATTGACTCACCTAGGCTCAGGCGCATTACTTCACAAACCATACCCAGATACTGACCCACGAATGTCTGCGACCCCTGAGGACAGTAACTATATTATGTTTACCTCTGGTACCACAGGAGATCCCAAGGCCATCGTCGGTTGCCATAAAAGCCTCAGTCACTTTATTCATTGGGAAATGAAAGAGTTTGCGTTATCGAGCCACCTACGGATTGCTCAACTAGCTCCCATTACGTTTGATGTCAGCTTACGAGATATTTTTGTGCCACTGCTCAGCGGTGGGGTTTGCTGCATTCCTGAGCCTGAAGTGCAATTTGATGCCAGACGCCTGTTGCTGTGGATTAGTAATAGCCATATCAATTTAATCCATTGCGTTCCTTCTATTTTTCGCTTGTTAATGACAGAGCTTGAAGCTGATAACAATACTCAGGAATACAATAAACAAAAATTAAGCCATTTAAAGCATATATTGCTAGCAGGCGAGCCTCTATTTGGTCGAGATGCTAACCGCTGGATAACATTGGTTGGCAACGATATCGAATTGGTCAATCTTTATGGTCCTTCCGAAACGACCTTAGCTAAATTGTTCTATCGCCTTAAAGGCCCAGTTGAACAAGCAAACCAAATGATCCCCATCGGGAACCCTATTGCTAATACAGCAGTGTTGATCATCGCCAATAATACCTTATGTAGAGTAGGTGATATCGGTGAGATTTATATTAAAACCCCTTTTCGCAGCAAAGGTTACCTTAATGATCAACCATTGACAGATTTAAGCTTTATTCAAAATCCACTCAACCCAGATAATGAAGATATTATTTATAAAACGGGTGATTTAGGTAGATATCTAGAAAATCACAGCGTCGAAGTCCTCGGCCGCCTCGATCGCCAGGTTAAACTCAACGGGATACGTGTTGAGCTTAATGACATTGAAGGTCACATCCATAACTTATCCGAAATCGATCAGTGTTTTATTAATCTCTACAAAGATGAAGATCAATCTAGCAAACTGGTATGCTACTACACTTGCCATCAAGATATTTCTATCACTGAGATCAAAAGCTTACTCGCTGACAAACTCAGTGCCAATCTCATTCCTAACATGATGATAAAATTAAACAGCTTCCCTTTAATGCTCAACGGCAAAGTCGATAAAAAAGCACTTCCCAATCCAGCCACGTATTTCAATGACTTTAACATTGAAGAAGAACAAGACCTAAGCCCTACCGAGTTAATACTCAGTGAGATTTGGCGCACCAGCCTTGGGGCGGCTAGCCTCAGTAAGTCTCATCATTTCTTTGATTTAGGGGGCACTTCATTAACTGTCATGAAAGTACTGGGTGAAATGTATCGTCAACTAAATATCGAGATCTCTATTCAGGATTTTTACCAGCATGACACAATTTCAGCGCTTGCCGATCATATTGATAAGCTTCCAGTATTAACCGGTGTACATTATCAAGCCATCACATTGGGGCCCAAACAACACTATTACCCCCTGAGCAGGCAGCAACAAAGTCTCTGGCTCAGTGAGACACTAGCGGATCAGCCTGGGCATTTTACGATTCCCGGTGCCTGCCAATTAACAGGTGATTTAAATCGCCAGGCGTTTAATCAAGCCATTGATGCTTTAATCAGTCGCCACGATAATTTACGTGTCGTCATTGATGAAGAAGACAATGGCAGCCCTAGACAGCGCATTAAGGGAGATTTTCATTACCCACTCGACATTATTGACTTATCTACTTGTCCCGACGCAGCAAAGCAGGCTAGAACAATAATGCTCAACGACAGTCAGCAGGCTTTTAACTTAGCTGAAGCGCCATTATTTCGCTTAAAGCTCTTTAAGCTAGATAAGCAAAATCATTATTTCTATTTTTGCTTCCACCATCTGATTTTTGATGCTTGGTCTATGGGACTCTTTGGTCAGGAACTCATGTCAGCTTATCAAATACTAGCAACTGGAGGAGAATATAAGCCTGCACCTCTGGCGATCCAATACCAGGATTTTTGTCACTGGCAAACATTGGAGCAACAACAGGAAAAACAAATAGCTCAAAAAAACTATTGGTTAAACCTATTTGCACATTCCACTCCGATACTGGAACTGCCGACTGATTTCCCCCGCCCACAGCAAAAACATTTTCGTGGTGCTCAATTAGACTTCACTATCGACAGCGACATGACCAAGCAACTTAAGCAATTGAGTATTAATCAAAATAGCAGTTTATTCTCACTGTTAATGTCGATATATCAAGTTCTACTAGCTAAATATACCAATGAGCAAGATATTGTCGTCGGCTTCCCCACTGCTGGGCGAGATCATCCGGATTTGAATCCGTTAATGGGTATGTTTGTCAATACGTTACCTTTGAGGAGTCAATGTGATGACAAACTGAGCTTTAATGAATTTTTAAGACAGACTACAAACAATATCAATGATGCACTCGACCATCAATCCTATGGACTAGAAGATTTAGTTAACGCTTTGGATCTTCCAAGGGATATGAGCCGATCCCCACTATTCGATACTATATTCATGCTACAAAATTTTGAACAAATTAAGCAAAAAAATAAACAACTCATCTTGTCCGAATTGCCAGCACTACAACATACGCCCTGGTATGATTTAACCTTTAAATGGATAGAATCAGAGGGTCTTTTACACTGTAATATTATTTATGACGAAGACCTATTTACGTCAGCAACTGTCTCTCGCTTAGGCCAGCACTTTACCACTATTGTCAGGATGGTTTTAGCACAGCCAGATATCAAACTGGCTAATATTTCACTATTAACCGCTGCTGAGCAACTGCAACTCATTGATGATTTGCGTCCAAATGATAGCCCGATCAATGAGTCTAATATTGTCAGTTGTTTTGAAAATCTAGCAAAAATAGCCCCAAACACTATTGCACTGTCTTTTTTCGAACAAAAAATAAGTTATGAAAGCCTTAACCGTCAAGCTAATCAGCTTGCTAGATATATGCAAACATTAGGCGTCAAACCAGGTGATGTTATTGGCTGCCATATGCCAAGATCTCCCTTAATGATCACCAGTGCATTAGCTATTTTAAAATTAGGAGCCATTTATTTACCACTAGAAATAAGCTATCCCCAAGCACGAAAGGAATACATTATTGATGATAGCGGTATCAGTTTTGTGTTGAGCGACACCAACAAGGAACATGACAATTTAAGTCACATTTTTAAGGATATTTGTTGGATAAACGCGGATGTCCCCCAGATTATCGATCTTGATAGTAACAACCTCCCGCTAATTCCCGCCACTAATGACTTAGCCTATATTATTTATACTTCTGGTTCGACGGGGAAACCTAAGGGTACGTTAGGACATCACCTAGGGGTCGTGAATCTTGCACAGCATTTTAAAGTTTATCTTAACCTCACTGCAGATGATCGCTTTTTACAGTTTGCCAATTGTTCATTCGATGCTTCAATTTTTGAAATATTTATTACGTTATTAAGTGGCAGTACTTTGGTGCTAATCACCGAAGAGATAATATTAGATACTCATGATTTTGAAGACTATTTGAATCAGCAGCAAGTCACAGTAACTGTACTGCCCCCCACTTATGTCCGACAACTGACCCCTGAGCACCTGAATAGTCTGAAAACATTACTGACTGCCGGATCGGCGACTGATCACACTCTGGTAGAAAAATGGTGGGATAAGGTCAGGTATATTAATGCTTATGGCCCGACTGAAACCACCGTCTGTGCCAGTGTTTTTGAAGTGTCAGCCACAGCTTGGGCAGACTTAAAGCAAAATAACAAACCGATCCCTATTGGTAAACCAATCAGTAACTTCCGCTTAGATGTATTGGATCCTCACCTGCAGCAATTACCTGCGGGTATTTCCGGTGAATTGTACATTTCAGGGTTAGGTGTCTCTCATGGTTACCTCAATCAGGCGGGATTAACCAAGCAATATTTTACCCCAAATCCACATATGCCTGAATTACCTATGTATAAAACCGGTGATCTTGCCCGTAGGCTCGCTGACGGTAATGTTGAATTTCTCGGAAGGAAGGATGATCAAGTTAAAATTCGCGGTTACCGAATAGAGTTAGGAGAAATAGAAACTGCGTTAATGATGATTAATATAGTCAAGCAAGCTGTAGTGATCGACCGTGAAAAAGATGGGAGTAGATATCTGGCTGCATACATCATCTTAACTCCGGGAAATAACATGGACATTGATAATCTGATTGCATCACTTTCTAAGGTATTGCCGGAATACATGGTGCCTACAACTTATTGTGAAATAGATACAGTTCCATTAACAATAAATGGAAAGTTAAATCGCCATGAGCTACCATCTCCAGAATGGATAATCCATGAAAATTACGTACCACCGCGTAATGTTCTGGAAAATCAATTATGTGAAATATGGCAATCCGTTTTAGGCCTAAAAAAAATAGGAATCCATGATAACTTCTTTCGCAGTGGTGGTGATTCAATGACTGCGATAAAATTAATTACCGCTATTCGCCAAGAACTTAAACTTGATTTATCTTTATCTTTGTTATTTGAACAAAAAAATATTTCTGGCATTGTGGGCCAACTCACTCAACAAAAGCAGCTCATTCCCCATGTAGATCTTCCTCAATATCCTATCTCCTTTGCTCAAGCCCATATGCTATCAATTGAACAAGGCAGCTGCGCCTACCATATTCCATATTTGGTTCAGCTGAATGATGATGTGAACATATTATATTTCGAAGAAGCCATCAATATGGTAAGTGAGCGGCACCCAATAATAAAAACAATTTATGGCTTTGACCATGACAATAATGCCTACCAACAAATACTAAATAACCGCCTGATGTTGAATACTGATATTTGTCACGATAATACAGCCTTTTTAGCTAAAGTTAAAACCCATATTGACTCTCCTTTTGATTTATTCGCGGAGCCAAGCCTACGCTTACACCATTACCAAGTCGAGGAAAAACAATACGCGCTGATGATGTGGCATCATATTGCAATGGATGGATGGTCAATGGATATCTTTCTCCTAGAATTTTCAGAAATCTATCAAGCATTATGTGAATCACGAGAAGTTAACTTGCCAACATTGAGTATCAATTATGGTGATTATGCTTTATGGCAACAGGATTATTTAAAAGGAGAATTAGTTAAGCAACAACGTACTTATTGGCAGCAGACATTATCAGGTTATAAAAACCTCGCCATGCCAACAGATAAACCCCGCCCAGCACACATTGATCATAACGGACAATACTTTCACTTTGAGTTAGGTGAGCAACTGTCAGTTGAATTGAGGAGTCTAGCTAAACAACTAAAAACTACATTATATACTGTATTGCTCAGTGGCTTTTATATCAGTTTGGCAAAGCTTACGGCCCAAGAAGATATTGTTGTCGGTACTCCATCAGATAATCGCCATCATCCACAAACTCAATCACTCATAGGAATGTTTGTTAATGCACTTCCCTTAAGGACACAGGTTCATGGCAACAGTCTTATTAATACATTTATTCATAATGTTCATAATGTAGTGATACAAGCTAAATCACATCAAGACATTCCATTTACTCAATTAGTCGATGCATTAGGTGTGGAGTACGATAGTTCACGCCACCCTATTTTTCAAGTGATGTTTGGTGTCCAAAGTTTTGGTGAAACAAACATGAATTCAAACAATCTTCCATTTACATCATTAGTTTTGGACACTGCCATATATAGCCCAGCTAAATTTGATATAAGCATGTTCCTCAATGATATGGATAAAAATATTACGGGGGCCATTAATTTTTCACAGAGCCTCTTCAATGAAGTAAGCATGAGAAAAATAGCGGAAATATACCTAAAAATACTCACAACTTTTATTCTGCCAGCACAGTTTAAGTCGAGCTTAAAATTAAGTGAGATTGATGTGTTACCAGCATCAGAGCTCTCTAACATATCGCTGTGAGATGATTTCAACGTTATCGGTATCTATTTTCCCTTTAGTACGCTAAAGGGAAAATACAACATTTACAATAATACCCCAGTCTATGACTGGGGTGGAGTAAACAATTGAACATATCATTATCGGATAAGCATGCTCGCCGTAATTTTAAATATATGTGGTTTGGCCAGTTCATCAGCCAGTTTGGTAGCCAAATTACAGCAATCGTACTCATTTTTTGGCTAAAAGAACAAGTTGGTCTAGCCTCGTTAATGGGACTATCGGCCATGTTGTTCTCGATTTTTATCGCCTTATTCTCACCCCTAGGCGGAGTACTTGCCGATATTTATTGCCGTAAGACCATCATAATATCCAGTGATTTACTCGCCGGGACAGCATCTATTTTATTGCCACTAGCTTTCTATTTCTTTCCTGACCAGCTCTATCTGCTTATTACATTAGTACTCTTGATGCAACTAGTGTTAGGTGCTGTTTTAGGTTTATATGATCCTGCTTACTCTGCATTACTGAGCAATGTGGTTGCAAAAGAGCAGCTTCCTCTTGCCAATTCCATCAAAAATGCCACTATTCAAGGCGCAGTATTGATTGGTCAGGGCATAGGATTATTACTCTATAGTCAATTTGGGATTATCTCTATCTTAATAGCTAATAGCCTGTCATTTTATCTTTCCGCCTTGAGTGAATCGCGAATAAAACTTCCTCAGCAGGAAGCTAAGCCCGTAAAAGCAACACACACTTTATCAGATTCAAAAAAAATCATCGCAGGCATGAAGCAAGGGTTGATGTATATCAGCGAAAAAAAATCTCTGAAATCTTTATTGTTACTCATTGGCGGGGTCAACTTTCTTATTGGTCCTTTTGTTATCCTACTGCCTTTTTATGTTGAACAAATCTTATCCGTTTCAGACTATTGGTATGGATATTTAATCGCAGCTTTTGGTGGCGGAGGATTAATCGGCTACCTATCTTTGCCTTTTTTTAAGTCCAGAGTACAAGACTGGTCTGCTTTGGGCCGTAACAGTTATCTATTTTTTGGTTTCTTACTTATTGCGCTCGGAGTAAGTAAAAATATTTATTTATCCTTAATATTATTCATTGCTTGTGGCAGCTGTTTTGGACTAATCAATACCATGATAGAAACAGCCATATTAACCAACACCCCAGATGATAAACGTGGTCGAGTAATGAGTATTTACCGCGTTATTACTCGCCTATCCTTACCTTTAGGTATGGTTATTTCAGGAGGATTGGTCGATTTTTATCACTTTACTATTGAGAACATTTTTATCGCTTGTGGAATTGCGGTGCTGATACTGTCTATACAGCAATTTAACCAGCAAAAACTCAAAGAGGTACTAGCGTTATAATCGGTTCTGTCGCAAAGTTGACGAAGTAAACTAAAGTGTTGATGATATTCGAATATTGATTTGGAGTATCTACAGTATGACACTCAGCTTCTCAGGCCGGCGCTTCGTTATTACCTGGCTTACAAACTCTGTTACCGTGAAATTGGGGAGATGTTCGCTGAGCGAAATATCAATTTTGACCACTCAACCGGCGTTGTTGCTCAAATCAATCTTAGGTAAGCCTTTTCCCAACAGGGTTTCCGGTATTAATTGACACTCTGGCGAATAGGTATACCTAGTCCTATGACTTTGTTCATCACTTTCACACCTACCAATGCCTCGCCGACTTGGCCGTTGTAGTCACGCTGGCTCAATTTCGGGCTAATCAGTTGCTTGTATCGATACATGCCAGTTTCTGACTGGGAGCGTTGGTGACAGTCATTCTCTTTTTCCATCGTTTGAGTTCATCACTTTTCAGCGCTTTGACGGCCTCGTTTCTGGGATTACCCTTTTCCCTATAACACGCATTTTTCCGCGGCTGTATCTTAGGCTTACTACCTTTGAGTTTCAGTAGATTATGGCAGTTTTTGGTGTCATATGCTCCGTCGGCTGACACTTGTTTTTCGGCGGGTTCAATAGTGTTGGTAGAACCTCACTATCTGCCATACTCTCTAAACGGACTTCGGCTGCGATGACTTCATGTGTGGCCGTATCTATCGCAAGATGCAACTTACGCCAAGTGCGGCGTTTTTCCTTACCATATTTACGAATTGTCCATTCGCCTTCGCCATAAACTTTGAGTCCAGTGTCATCTACAACCAAGTGGGCAATCGCGCCGCGATTAGGATTGCGATAGTGGATTTTGACTGTCTTGGCTCGTCTGCTGATGCAGTTATAACCGGGTGAAGTTACTTGCACACTCATCAAACTAAACACTGAGTTGAGAAAACCTTCTAGTGCTCGCAAGGGGAGATTAAGCCGACCTTTGAGCATCAAGGTGGTTTCTATCGCAGTGTCGCTGTACTGAAATTCCCGACCTCGACCACCATGATGTTCAGTGCTGCACCAGAGGATGATTGCCTGCTCGTCTATCCAAAAAGTCAGTGACCCTCGGTTAGTCAACGCCTGGTGATGCGATGCTTGGATTTGCCCATCTGAGGCGGAAGGTTCATTCATTTAGGCAACAACGCCTGATTTATCTGAAAATCATCAGGGGATTCTTCAGAGCTGAACTGAATAGCAACAGCTAGCAGAAGTGACCGTTTTCATTGGGCTGTAGAAAATAGTCTGCATTGGGTTTTAGATATCTGTATGCATGAAGACGCCAGTCAAATCTACCAAGGCCATGAGGGGGAAAATTGGGCTATCTTACATTAGGGTCTGTTGATCTTTCGAGAGGATTTTTATACAGCATAGCAAGACGTTATAATTTGCTTCACCAAAAGTAACCATAACCTATGCCAAGATTTATGCTAACCGATGCACGCTTGGGAAAGCTATTTCATTTAATGAAAAGCACAGGCCGTGTTTATGACAAACCTGAACATAGGCAGATATTCGAAGGTATTCTTTACCGCCTTTGAACAGGCGAGATTTACCTAAAGAGTTCTGTCTTTTGACTGTTTCATTTATGGTCTAAGAATGGCGTTCTTGCACATTTATTCAAGGCCTTAGCCAACCTTGCTGATATGGAGTGGGTCTTTATTGATTGCTAGATAGTGCGGGCTCATTCGTACAGTGCTGCTACCCTGAGTAATGAAAGTATTAGTAAATGTCGAGGTGGTAATTTAACCAAAATTCACTTAGCAGTCGATAGTGGAGGATTGCCGATTTATTTCGAATTATCAGAAGGCCAGAAACACTATATTACGGACACTCCCAACCCAGTTGAGTACTTGGCACAGGTTAATACCGTGATTGCTGATAAAGGTTATGACAGTGATACTTTTGGTCAATTTATCACAACTAAAGGCGGGACATCAGTTATCCCAAAGCGCCATTATAAAAATACACCTCATGAGAAGGTCGATTAGTGTTTATATCTATATCGGCATTTAATAGAGAATGTTTTTGAAAGAATCAAACACTATCTAGCGATATCAAAAAGATATGACAAACTAGCAAGAAACTACGCCTGTATGGTGTCGCTGGCGTTTACGTTAGTGTGGCTGCCGATGTATTGTTGAACAACATTTGTACAGCAAAGATCAACAGACCCTAGATAGCATTAAATATACTTAGAAGCAAACCCACGAAAGGAGCATATCTGCAAAACAAAAACGAGCTAGAATGAAAACAACATACTTAGAGGCGGTATTCAATGCTGGTTTCATCGACAAGGTGAATTAATGAACACTCAGGCGGTTGCCCTAGTTGTTTGAGTACTGAGCTAAAATCTCTAGTGTTACTATTTAGTCACGAACAAAAACAGATAATTATCATAATCAACCATTTGATTTATATGCTAAAAATTTGTTTTAAACAATGCTTTTCTTAACTATGCCGCACACTGCTTTAGCTCTGTTCTTTAGTTTTATGGGCCTTAAATTTCAAGATAAAATCATGCTAAAGGGTAATTGCAGCTAGCATGAATCATGTTTAACCTCGCTTCTCTTTGATCTCAAGTATTAGTCTCACGATAACACGATAAATAATTTGAAAATTTATATTAATATGGTGTGATTTAATTCGTTGGAATTAATAGCTTTTTATTAGTTCGCTTAATTTTTGTAAGTAAATGTAAGGATGAGTGAAGGAAAACTTGTCCTTTAAGTTCAGATTGTATAGCCAGCGCTGGAGTCCCGTCCTGTATTAAGAATAATTTCGACTATACCGTATAAAATAATAAATGGAGCTTAATGTGAACGAAACGACCTCTCCAGCTAATTTAATTAGACAAATGCTTGGTGCCTATGAAAATGCTCAACTTATATATGTTGCTGCAAAGCTTGGCATTGCAGATTTTCTTTCTGACGGTCCACGATACAGTGATGATCTTGCTAACATAGCAGGACTCAATGCAGATGCTTTACGCCGAGTGATGCGAGGGCTTGTCAACCGTGGAATTTTGACGGAGGTCAGTAGTGGCAACTTCGGTCTGACACCTTCAGGAGAGTGCTTAAAAAAGAATGAACTCGAAGACTGGAATGGTATTGCCATAAATGTTGGAGAACTACTTTACAGTACTTGGGGCTCTTTGCTGTATAGCGTACAAACGGGTAAGCCAGCATTTGAACATGTTCACGGAATGAAGTGGTTTGAATATCTTGAAAAGCATCCAGAACAAGGCCAGATTTTTAATAACGGTATGGCTAATGATACTCAAAATGTGGCCATTGCTGTCTGTCAGAATTATGATTTTTCAAAGGTTAGAACAATAGCAGATATAGGTGGTGGCCAAGGTATTTTATTATCACAGGTTCTCAATCTTGATCCACAAATGCAAGGTTTACTTTTTGATGCTGCGTCTGTCTTGGCAAATGCGCCTGCCAGATTAGAGAAGGCTGGCGTCTCAGAACGTTGTGAAATGGTTGCTGGTAACTTCTTTGAGTCAGTTCCAAGTGGCTGTGATGCTTACATGCTTAAATCCATTATTCATGACTGGAATGATGAAGAATCTATACAAATTTTAAAAAATGTTCGAGCTAGTATGGAACCTGATGCCAGATTACTAATGATAGAACCGATTTTACCAGAGCGGGTTGAAGATTTTTCTGTCGCGGTGGAAATGGATCTTGGTATGTTGCTGTTACTGAATGGGCGCGAGCGTACTGTTAGTGAATACCGATCCTTATATGAAGCCGTTGGTTTAGAATTGATACAGGTAATTGATACAGGTACACCATTTTGCATTATAGAAGGTAAACCCATCAATTAATGAGTCAGCCTATTTTTAATCGAGCGACAATTTTACAAGATGAAAAACATCCGGTAAATCAGTGCTGGGATGCACGAAGATAGGAAGACGCAAACGCAGTTATTCGAATTTTCATCATTGAGTGATATGCCTTTAATGAGCATATCATGTTGTCAAAAAATAGGGATATTGAGTGATATGCTTCTAGCGCGGCCTATCATTTTTTTAAAAAATAGGGACATAGTATGAACGAATGTTTTCAAATAAATAAGCATAATACCCCCGAGTTAATTAGTGATCTACCTAGGTTGCTTGATGTCCCAGGACATTTTCATCCCGCCCCCTTTTTTATTACTAAAGAAATGTTTGGCGGACTCCCTCTAGCTCTGGCCGGTGGTCATATTGCACATCTGGTAGATCAAGCAGTTGCAGATGTACATTGCCATGATGTTGCTGAAATATATTTACTCTTGTCACCCGATGAGGGGGGGGCTGAAATTGATATTGAGGTTGAAGGTGAATTGTTCAAAGCAGTTTCTCCGGCGACATTTTATGTTCCAGCAAAAGCAAAACACAGATTTATTACAAGAAAAGCTCAACAGGGAAGTTATTGTCTAGGTATTTTACTTGAAAACAGTGTCGTTGAAACACCGGTTGCACCAACTGTGAAAAAAGTACTATGACGATATACAACAAAGGGATACCTGATGGTGATCTGCTGATCCGTGCACATTTAAATGAAAATCAATTTGGTATGACACCTGCGGTGTGGGACAACTTTGATCAGCAAAGAGCTAATCTTTACCCTGATCCTCAGTGTCTCGACATTCAGAAGCAAATTGCTGACTTTTATGGTGTTAGTACCGATATGGTACATGTCACCAATGGTACAGACGAAGTGATCCTCATGATCTCTATGGCTTTTTTAAGCCAGCAAGTGCCAGCTATCGTATCCGATTACAGTTTTCCAGGTTATGAAACCTCTGCCCGCATCTGTGGAGCCAATGTTCATTATGCCCCGCTCGATGGTTATGAGGTTCCCATAGCCCAAATGGGCACAATGTCCCAAGAGCAGCAATCGGTCATTTTTGTCTGTAACCCACATAATCCTACGGGGACCATGGTCTCACAAGAAGGCATTGCCAATTTAGTTAGTCAGGCCAGTCATACTGATTCTTTAGCTGTTTTTGATGAAGCTTATGCCGAGTTTGCTGGTGACGACTTTTGTTCGGCTATTGGACTTATTAAACAAGGTAAACGGGTAATGGTTACCCGAACTCTGTCTAAAGCCTATGGTCTTGGTGGTTTTCGTATCGGTTATGTAATAGGTCTTCCTGAAGACATAGCTAAAATAACCAAAGTCCATGCTGCACTGCCATTTGCTGTCAATCGATTGGCACAAAATGCCGCTAAGGTTGCCCTTAGCGATCAAACATTCTTACGACATTCGGTAGAACGTACTAGTGCCGCGAAAACGGCGTTTTATCAAGCTATGGACGCGGCAGGTATCGGTTATATCCATTCACATACCAATTTTATCTTGCTCAATATTAGCAATAAAGCACCGATGTTGAGCAGCGCTGAATTTGTTGAAAAGCTACAAGATGAATTCGGGGTACTTGTCCGAGATGCAGGGCTATTTAAATTGTACGGTCATATTCGTGTCTCCATGGTAGATGAACCCCATCAACAGGCACTGTGTAATGCCATTGTGTCTACGTACAAGAAATTAAGGGAGCAGTAGAATGATCATCGAAAATGATACACCACGGAGCATGAATCCTGATGAAGCTGACAGCCGACTACATTATGATTATGGCACTGGTTCTGAATATGAAAAAGAAATTGGTCTAGCACGGACCTTAGATGTATTGTGCCCAGAAAGCGAGTTAGTCTGCCATGATCAGCGAATGTTTCAGATGATCCATTTGAATTCTGAGCTTGCTTGGTACAACATTCATTTTGAACTGCGTCATGTAATTGCTTTGCTGGAACGTGGTGACTTTGCTGAATCTCACAGAATGTGTGAACGTGTCAGTCTATTAATGAATGTACCTATCTCAGGCATTGAAACCCTAATTGCTAGTATGTCACAGGTCAGCTTGTTAGAGTTTCGTAAACAGCTGCCTGAAAATGCCACCGGGGTTGACTCTCCTGGAATGAAAAACCTCCGCACAATTGCCCGTCTGGTGTGGAGTTCCTATGAAAAAGCATTAAAAAAATTAGATCACACTCCGGTTTCCCTCGGTGTGATCAGAGCTAGAAATGCAAACCATGAATTATCACCAGAGTTAATATGGCCAGTTCGTTTATTCGATGCTATTCAGCAGTTTGATATAAAAATCATGTCTTGGAAACAACTTCATCTACGCCTAGTGTGGACTCACCTTGGTGGAGCCGTTGCCAGTATGCAGGACAACAATAAGTCGGCAATGACTGCAGGGCTGGATGATGAAGAAGGCGAGAGTAGTGGTGGTTGTCCAATGGGGGCCGGTGTGATGCCTACTAGCCTCAGAGGGAAACCTATCTCTGTATTACAGAAAATTACGGCTATGCCGTTGTTCCAAAAGTTATGGCAGGTGCCTGATAAGGTTTATCAGGAAATGACCCAAGATGGCGAAGCATACTAAGGAAAGTATCACTTTTGGAGGGACATATGAGTGTAGAGTCAAGATTTGAGTTACCAGTCAGCATGGCCTCAACACATACATCTGGAGTATGCCGAACAGAGTTTCGTATCGATGTGCAGTTAACTGAGCTATTGCAAGCCATGGCTACAGCTAAAAATACCAGTGTACTGGTCATTATTGTGGCGGCGCTTAAGGGGCTAATAGTACGTTATACCAGTGAAACAGAGATAAGTATAGGGCTGAGAGAAACACAAAATTTGACATTGTGGCAAAGTGTTATCAGCGGTGATCTTTCATTGGATCAATTACTTGACACAGTGATCGCTTCACATAGTCAACCCATAGTCGCTCCATCTTTGCCGTTACAAGTTGTGGTGGGATTAAATACTTCGCTAGATGAGGCATCTTTCTCTGGAGAGTGGGGTATTGCTTTAGTAGAAAGTGAGCGCGATATAGTACTGAATTGGTACTTTGATAGTGCCCGTTTTGAATCATCATTAATTGACCGAGCCTTTGCTCACTTATTACAAATACTCAAACTCTTTGTCACTGAAGGATCGATAGTATTGTCCTTGGCAGAGATCCTTACCCAAGACGAGCGAGAAGAAATTCTAACCTGTTGGAATGATACTCAGTCACCACCGCTGTTTCCTAAACATCGTTTAATTCACCATGCCTTTGACGCACAGGTAGCGATCAATGATCAAGCTGTGGCACTGGTTTGTAATGGTGAGCAAATGAGTTATGGGCAATTGAATGAACGGGCAATAAAGCTTGCACACCATTTACGTCGTATAGGTGTCGGCCCAGGTAAATTGGTCGGTATCTGTCTGCCTCGTTCATTTGATGTTGTGGTTGCCATACTCGGTGTGGCGAAGGCTCAAGGCGCCTATGTACCCGTCGATATTGACTGGCCTGTGGAACGTATATCTAGGGTGCTTAATTCGGATGAGTTAAAAACGGTATGTTTCATTACCGATAGCTCACGTATGTGTTTAGCCCATGATTTACAATGGGATATTGATTCTCTTAAAGAAGTGGTCATCATAGATACCAGCACAGAATGCCCTGCTGCAGAGGGTTTTAATCAGGACTCTGTCAGTAGATTTTGGGATCAAATTTCAAGTTCAGCCAATGATCGTATTTCTGCTGCAGGATTTATCAGCGGTGGTGATGAGCCAGTCTTTAGTGAGAATGAAGTCGATCAATACCGCGATTTAATCGTCTCTTATGCTCAACCTTGGCTGGGAGATGAGGCAAATGTACTGGAAATTGGTTGTGGTTCTGGCCTGATTGGTTTTGAATTGGCGAAAATGGCGAGCCAATACATAGGTGTAGATCCGTCAGAGCAAACCCTGCAAAAAAACCGCACTATGGCAGAAGAGTTGGGCTTGTCTAACACCCATTTTCAAGCTGGCTTTGCCCATGAATTGGATGGTTTTACCAATAATTCCTTTGATTTGGTTGTGCTCGCCAGTGTGGTGCAATTTTTCCCTGGCCCACAGTACCTTAAAAATGTGCTAGAAAGTGCACTACAACGACTCGTCCCTGGTGGAGCGCTAATACTGGCTGATGTCATGGATCCTAAGGTTCGTAAAGGGCAAGAATTTCATGTTGCTCGGCAGTGGTTCGAACAATTTGCCGCACAACACTGTGATATTGCCAATATCACAGTTAATCAACGTAGTAAAAGTTTCGACAACGACTTAGGTCTGCGCTATGACATCATATTGCAGCGTGCTCTGGCTGGTCAAAAAAATAAACAAAAACACAAGCCTGTTGATCTACGTCGTATCACAACGGGATGGCACATTGACCGTTGCAGCACAGCAGCACTCAGCGAATGGGCACAACCACAGGATCCGGCTTATGTCATTTATACCTCAGGTTCTACAGGTCAACCTAAAGGGGTAGTCGTTAGACATGACTCGGCTATCAATGTTAATGCTTGGGTAAATAAACACTTTGACGTTAACGCCGATGACCGTTTGTTGTTTGTTGCCTCTGTGTGTTTTGATTTATCTGTCTATGATATTTTCGGGGTGCTCGGTGCTGGTGGCTCGCTGCATATCGCTCAGGATGCAGATTTACATGATCCGCAGCGTCTAGCTGACATACTTGAAAATGGCAGCATTACCATGTGGAATTCGGCGCCTGCCGGGTTGGCGCAATTAATGCCTTATTATGCTCGTAAAGCCGGTTCTGGTAGTGACAGTCTCAGGCTGGTGCTATTAAGCGGTGATTGGATCCCTATTTCACTTCCCGATACCCTGCACACCTTTTTTGTGAACGCAAAAATGATGGCTCTAGGTGGTGCAACCGAGGCCACTATTTGGTCAAACTACTACCCTATTACTCAAGTCAATCCGTTATGGGTGAGCATTCCTTACGGCAAACCTATTGCTAACGCCCGCTATTATGTGCTGGATGAGCATTTGCAACCTTGCCCGGTGGGTGTGCGAGGTGATTTGTTTATCGGTGATGCCTGTCTTGCTGCTGGTTATATCGATGATCCAGTGCTGAACCAGAGTAAGTTTATTGCCAATCCCTTTACTGGCAGCGGAAACTTGTATAAAACCGGCGATTTAGCCCGTTATTGGACCGACGGCAACCTTGAGTTTTTGGGTCGTATTGATAGTCAGGTCAAAATTAATGGTTATCGCATTGAATTGGGGGAAATAGAAGCTGCATTACTGAGTACTGCTATTGTAAGCGCCGCTGTGGCGGTTGTCCGTGAAGACGTGCCTGGCGATCGAAAAATAGTCCTGTACTACGTTGATGCGGTTGAAAATCCCGTTAATCAAAGTGCACTGTTGGCAAGTTTAAGGGCAAAGGTACCTGAATACATGATGCCTGCAGCATTAATGCGACTCGATGCTATTCCGTTGACGGCTAACAGCAAAGTTGCCCGTGACAAATTACCTATGCTCGAAGGAAATAAATCAGCGGCACCACGCAATGATATTGAGACTAAGTTACTGTTGATCTGGCAAAAATTATTGGGTATTGAACAGATTGGCATAGATGATCACTTTTTTCAGAATGGTGGTCATTCGATGATTCTGACCACGTTATTGTTTAGTATCGAAAGTGAGTTTGGCGTCAAAATGTCGTTTCGTGAAGGTTATCGTAATCCGACGATTGCACTGCAAGCTAAGCTGATTGAATCGGCTCGTGCCACAGAAATTAATGATGACTATCAATATGCTTTTGATTTGATGGTGGGTGACGAAGTGGCGACCTTTTATGTGGCGATTGAAGACTTCAATCCCGATGAGCTACCCGCTGGCGCTGTTAATATTCGAACCGTCAAAGGTGAGGATGAATGAGTATGATAATCAAGTATAAAGGTCGTAAATTATCCTTTGATAGTGTCCCGACTCCAGCCCAAATTGAACAGGCTTATAATCGAGCCGAAGCTGCGGTACTAAAAAAACATCCTGCCAGAGATGCTTATCCACTGTCGTTGGCACAGCAGCAAATTTGGTTTCAAGAACAAACTGTCCCTGGCACCACCACCTACAATGTACCTGTTGGATTGGCGATAGATGGCCCATTAAATATTCCGTCCTTCTATCAAGCGCTAGACATGGTCGTGATGCGCCATGACATTTTCCGCACCAGAATAACCATAGTTGATGGTACTCCCTCTTTGGTGCTAACTGATAAGGTAACAGCCAATTGCCCACTGATAGATTTGAGCCATCTGTCCCAATCTCGTCGTGAGCTAGCTTGCAAGCAACGCCAGGCACTCATTGCCGATACTGTCTTTGATTTTACGAATGGACCTATGATGGTTTTTGAGTTGGTCAAGTTGACGGGTGAGGCTTACCAGTTTATTGCAGTATTCCATCATTTGATCACCGACCAGCATTCTTTGCAATTATTTGTCAGTGAGTTGTTTGAATATTATGAAGCTCTATTGCAGGGGAAAGACAAGGCTTTACCTGCGCTGCCATTATCCTATATGGACTTTGTACTGTGGGAAAGCCATAGAGTCGAATCTGGTGCACTTGAGAGTGAGCAAAAAGCACTTATGGCACGTTTTTGTGGTGAATTACCAACATTGGATTTGTTACCTGATTATGTCCGTCAGAGTGAACCTAAATATGATGGTGGCTTTAGGCAACTTCCCACGGGGAAAAAATTGGCACTGCAAATTCGTCAACTAGCGGGTCAACAGGATTGCACCCCCTATGTTTTGGCTTTAAGTGCGCTGGCAGTGGTATTGTCTCGTTATACGAGTCAAACGGATTTGATCATAGGCACACCCTTTTCTGGTCGTATGGATGCTCAGATACAGGGGGTCATGGGTCTGTTTGTCAGCATGCAACCTATTCGCCTGGATTTGTCCGGTGCCCCCACATTTATGCAATTGATGGCGCATACCACAGAGCGGGTACTCGAAGCGGAAAATCACCAAAATTATCCATTACTGTATTTGATGCGGGATTTGAAAGTTGATCGCCAGTCAGGGCGTTCACCATTGTTCCAAACGATTTTTACCTATGAAGCGCACGGCCATAGTGGTAAATCCACCCATGGACTTGAGTTGACACCTATGTCGCTGATCCCCAGCAGTGCTAAGTTTGAAGTCTCTTTTACTTTTAGAGAAGAGCAGGATTGCGCAACGATAGCTGCTGATTTTCGTACCGATCTGTTTGATCCAAAAACCATAGAGAGTCTGTTACAACACTGGCTAAATACCCTCGAGACCCTTAGTTTTAAACCCAATACGAATACCCAAACTATGTCGTTGCTAAGGGCTGATGAAATTAAGCAGTTGACTCGAGACCCTCAAACTAACTGGCATAATACTTGCCCTGTTGCGACAGTGCACCAGTTGGTTGAACATATGGTTGAAAAACATCCAGAACAAATTGCAGTTGTGCATGGCGAACAAAGATTTACTTATCTTCACGTTAACGAAAGAGCCAATAAAATAGCCCGCTGGCTTAAAAAGCAGGGGATTGGCCGTGGTCAGATTGTGGTATTATTTTTTGAACGGGGTGTCGAAGCGGTTATTGCCATGTTGGCAGTACTTAAAGCTGGTGGCGCATATTTGCCTTTGGCGCCAGCCGATCCCCTTGAGCGTTTAACGTCGATTGTGACTGACTCAGGTGCGACAATCGGCTTGTGCGATAAATTATACTGTGATCTTGCTCGTCAGGCCGGATTAACGACACTGGGTAGTGATATTTTAGCGAGTCAGTACGCGACTGAGAGTGGCCTAAATTTATCAACAGATGTTACCGCTGATGACAGGATGAATGTCCTATATACCTCTGGTTCGACGGGTATGCCTAAAGGTGTTGTATTGCCACACCGAGGGATATTACGGTTAGTGTATCAGCCTAACTTCATTGATTTTTCTCCTGGTGAAGTGGCAATGCAGTTATGCCCACTTAATTTCGACGGGGCGACCTTTGAAATCTGGGGGATGCTGGCGAATGGTGGCACAATTGTGGTGGCGGATAAAAATGTGGTGTTGTCTCCTCGGGATCTGGCCAAAACCATTGATGAAGAGAATGTCACCACACTCATTCTGACAACCCCATTGCTGAATCGCTTAATTGAGGATGAGCCAGAGTCTCTGAGCCATTTACGTCATATTGTCTTTGGTGGTGAAATTGTCTCCAAACCGCATATGAACAAGGCGCTGCAATATTGCCAAGCTAATGTTTTATTGCATACCTATGGTCCGACTGAAAACTCTTTTACCTCGTGCTTCTATCCCATCAATACTATTCAGTCCAGCGCTTGGACTATTCCTATAGGTCAAGCTGTATCCCACACTGAGATTTATATTCTTGATGACCGTCAGCAACCTGTGCCTTTAGGGGTGGTAGGTGAAATTTATTTATCAGGTCAGGGATTGGCTGATGGTTATCTTAATGACCCTGAAAAAACCACCGAAAATTTTATTGCCAATCCGTTTGCCTATGATCAATTTACTCAGAAAATGTATCGCACTCGCGACCGAGGCAGAAGATTGCGCAGTGGTATGATTGAATTTGTCGGTAGAACTGACAACCAGGTCAAAATACGTAGCCAGCGAGTCGAAATCGGTGAAGTCGAAGAGGCTTTGCGTAAACACCAACTCGTCGCAGAATGTTTTGTCAATATTATCAATGGTAATGATGGGGGCAAACAATTAGTTGCTTATTTCGTGCCCATTGACAGCTCGGATCCTGGGATCTCTAAGATTGTTGATATGACGGCTGATATCATTAGTGATATCAGGGGGTCAATGCACAGATTATTACCTGACTATATGGTACCAACCCATATTGTTGCGCTGACATCTTTGCCACTTAACCCTAATGGGAAAGTCAATCGCCGCGCGTTACCTGCACCAGACATGATACAGAAGAATAGAGCGGAGAAGGCTAAAGGCAATTTAGCTTTAACTTCGTTACCTTTGACTACGACTTCATTTTCAGATGTGGCCGCTGTAGCTTTGGTTGAAAGTACCATTGAAAAAATCTGGCTAACTGTATTGGGCATTGACTCAGTCAAAATCACGGATAACTTTTTCGACATTGGTGGGCATTCACTGTCTTTAGTGAAAGTGCAGCAAGCGATTGAAAAAGCCACTGGGATATTACTGTCGATTGCAGATTTCTTCAACTATACCACTATCGAGGCATTAGCTATTGCTGTCTCGGCACAAATGCTGCCGAGTGCAAATCAGCAGCAAAGTCAGCCTAGCGCAGTGTCTGAGGAAAGACAGACTCGCTTAGCGGATGATGAAATGATTGCCATTGTCGGCATGGGGATCCGCGCGCCATTGGCAGACAACGTGGATGAATATTGGCAAAACCTCAAGGCTGGGCGAGATTGTATTACTCGCTTCAGTGAAGATGAGGTCAATGCTAAAACCAGAGCTCAGTTTGTGGATCATGGTGAGGCTTGGGTTAAAGCCGGTGGCTTACTTAATGATGTATATGGCTTTGACAATCATTTTTTTGGTATGAGTGAGTTTGAAGCTAAACAGATGGATCCACAGCAAAGAATATTGCTCGAATGTGTCGCCGATGCATTGGATGATGGCGGTCTCGGGGCACTGGCACGTAAAGAACGTATCAGTCTGTTTGTCGGGGCGACACCTAGTCACTATGGTGCTAATGCCGATGCTAGTGTTTCTGGTGCTGAAAGTCTGGTGGCTGAGGTCTCCTCCAACATTGCTTTTATTGCCACTCGTATTTCTCACCGCCTGAACCTTAAGGGTGAGAGCATCATGGTGAACACCTTGTGCTCAACGTCTCTTGTTGCCACGCATATGGCTGTTACATCACTGCTGACTGGCTCATCTGATTATGCTATTGCCGGAGGAGTAACTATTGAGGCTCCGCAAAAAGTGGGCTATTTGTATGAACCGAATTTCATTATGTCGCCCAACGGCCAATGTCGCACTTTCGACAAAGATGCTAATGGTACTGTGCCGGGCAATGGTGCGGGTGTGGTGCTGATGCGCCGATTATCAGATGCTCTGGCTGATGGGGATCCTATTCATGCCATTGTTCGTGCTTCGGCGGTTAATAACGATGGTCACGATAAGGTCGGTTACTATGCCCCTAGCGTTCAGGGGCAGGCAGAAGTGATTAAACGGGCTCATCAAATCGCGGGGATCAGCGCTGATTCGATTTCCTATGTGGAAGCCCATGGTACAGCGACCAAAATGGGTGATCCTATTGAAGTCAGTGCCTTGACCGAAGCTTTTAGTCAATCTACGAGTGCCAAGGGCTTTTGTGGTATAGGATCGGTTAAGTCCAACATAGGCCACCTCGGCGATGCTGCAGGAATCGCTGGATTAATCAAGACAGTGCTATGTTTGAAAAACGCCTATCTGCCTGCCAGTTTGCATTATGAAACACCCAACCCGAATATTGATTTAGCCAATTCCCCTTTTTATGTCATTGCAGAGGGGCAACCTTGGGCACAAGGGCAAGGTCCACGCCGAGCCGGTGTCAGCTCTTATGGTATTGGTGGTACTAATGCCCATGTCATTTTGGAGGAAGCGCCATGAGCAAGCTAAATAATCCTGCAGCCTTATTGGTCCCCCTTAGTGCTGCCACTGAAGATGCCTTGTTTGATGTAGTCTCGCGATTACTTAATTACCTTGAACAGCATCCTGATAAAGACCTTAGTGAGGTTGCTTTTACCTGCCAAACAGGTCGAGTCCACCATCAGTTCCGTGTCACATTCATCGTAACCCACCGTGACGAATTATTGGCACAATGCCGCAGTTTCATTCAACCTGATGCTATCGGAATTGATGTCACCCAAGTTAATGGATCCTTGGTGGTCAAAGCGCCCAAAGTCGCCTTTTTATTTCCAGGTCAAGGAAGTCAATATGTGGGAATGGGCAAACAGCTTTACCACTCATCGTTAGTATTTAGAAATGCTATCGATCGTTGTGCTGCCGTGCTCGACACGCTTTTACCCACACCATTGAATGGCATACTGTTTGATATGTCCGAGCCTGGGCGGATAAACGAGACTGCGATTACTCAGCCTGCTCTTTTTGCTCTTGAATATGCTTTGGCTCAACAGTGGATGGCATGGGGCTTTCGTCCTGATGTCGTGCTCGGCCATAGCCTAGGAGAATGGGTTGCCGCCTGTATTGGTGGTGCTTACAGTGTTGAAGATGCCTGTCATCTGGTCTTCCAGCGCGGAGCCTTGATGCAATCTCAGTGTCAAACGGGTGGTATGGCAAGTATTAGTGCAGCTGCTGATAAAGTTAATCCACTGCTGAGCTCATTTGATGTGGTTATCACAGCTTATAATGGCCCTGAAAATATTGTTATTGGTGGGCCTGTTCAGCAGATAGACGCTTGTCTTGCCGAACTTGAAGCATTAGATGTCCGTTGTCGCCCATTGAAAGTGTCCCATGCATTTCACTCTCCATTAATGGAACCTATGCTTGACGCTTTTTTCGAGCAGGTAAATGCGGTTGTTTGCTCAACTATGGCGATCCCCTTGATTTCAAATCTTGATGGCAAGGAGCGGCGCGAGCTTGATGCTCATTACTGGAGTCAGCAAATCAGGCAACCGGTGAATTTTGCGGCCTGCTTGGAGAAACTCCAACAGTTACAGATCAATGTTGTGATTGAGATCGGCCCTCACCCGACATTTTCTCGCCTAATAGAAGGAGATGCAGAACAGCCACCATTAGTGCTCAATTCACTGCGCCGAGATAAAGATGATATCCAATCACTTTATCAGACCCTTGGTCAGGCATGGTCCGGTGGTGTTGAATTGTCGTGGCAATCCTTGTATGACCAACCGCTGCCAAAACGTTTGCATCTTCCAAGTTATCCTTACCAACGTAAGTATCTGGCGATAGGTGAACATCCGATAGTGGAAACTCTTCGGGTAGCACCTAAGCGCAGAGCTGTACTTAGTCGCGAATCAGACTTGGTGGCCGTCGAAAAGGTACTTGTAACTATTTGGGAAGAAATTCTTTGCACTACAAATATCGCTGTCGATTCCGATTTCGAACAACTCGGCGCAGACTCATTGATTGCGGCGAAATTACTCGCTCGTACTAAGAGTGTCACCGGATTGAAATTGACGTTAGCAGAGATGTATCAACAGAAGAAGCTTGGCAATATCGCCAAATTAATGCACCAACGTCTGGCTAATAGTGAAATTGAAGAGCAGCAGGAAAGTGAACTAAACTATGAAAAGGCTGTAGAGCAGTTACCTCAGGCAGCTATGATATCAGCTCCACTTGAGCTTGTTCCACGACGTGACGTAAAGCATGTATTGTTGCTCGCAGCACATGGGTTTCTTGCCGCACATGTGCTCAACGAGCTGTACACCACCACCACGGCCCTCATCAGTTGTATCATTAATGCTGCGGATAGAAATGACTTTGAAGCCAGTTTACGCAATAATTTTGGCCATGATTTCAGCTCCCGGATTAAGGTATTTACTGCTTTAAGTCTTTTACCTAGTTCGGAAGTTGCGATTGATACAATTTTTGATGTTAGTCGTGTTGATATCACTGCCCATAGTAACGAAATGCTTAACTGGAGTCTGGATTATGTCATGACTCATACAGAGGTTCAGCTGCACTATGTTGATCCATTGATGGCATTACCAACCATGGATTTAATTGAACAGGCAAAAAATAATGGTGCGCAGGTGCATTTATATCGTACTGGCAATTTGATTGGTCATTCTGTTAGCGGGAAAATGAATGAAAACATTGCGGCCAACCCATTCTATAAAAAAGTCCAGTTGATTATCGAATCGGGTATTACCACTGAAGCAGGCCCTGTTATGGATATAACACCCGTTGATTTTATCGCTGCAGCCTTGATAGAACTAGCACAAAGGCAGTACACGAATAATCCTCAGTGGCATATTTATAATCCCAATGGCCTGGACAATGAAACTCTTAACGATGCGATCCGTTCGTTGGGATATTCTGTGGTGTCGGTACCCCAAGAGTACCAAAGGTTCTATAGTGAACTCACATCGTGCCATGAGAGTAAGCAAGCTATTGAGAGTGCAGGTGTTTACTGCCCACTTCCCGATAGAGATCTACTGATTCGTTTGCTGCAGAGCGGTATTAATAACAACGTCTTTACCCCACCGCCGCGTTGGGAACTTCGCCGCCAGATAAAACAATAAAACAATAAAACTAGGAATAATATGATGGATTATGAGACAGGGAAAAATCCCACAGTGCCACTACCTATGAGTGCAACTGCGGTATTTAATGGTTATGTCGGCGCCAACTTGATTTTTGCCTATGATCGTATTGGGCTTTTCAAGGTCCTTGGTCCAAAACAGCGTATGTCATTTAGACAATTAGCCAGTCAAATTCAATGTATAACTAATCGTTTTGAAGCTCTGCTCAACGCAGGTATTACATTTGGGTTCATTACTAAATGTGACGATGGACTTTATGCTTGGACTGAAGCAGGACAAGATATGTGTAAACATGTCGGCTACTTCACTTGGAGTGTCGGTGGTTACGGCAACTTCTTCCGTGAGCTTGGTACTTTGGTGGACAATAAAGAATGTTGGTCTGGGCTTCGGGATGGCTCTATGGTCGCACTGGGTTCTGATCAGGCTAATGCTAGCTTTATGCGAGAAATTTTCTATTCAGCATTGGACAATATTAAATTCTCACGTATTGCGGATTTTGGCTGTGGTAACGCAGGGCGTTTGATTGATGTATGCAAACGCTATGAAAACATGAGTGGTGTTGGTGTCGATATCGATTTGAATGCGGTACAACTGGCACGTAAAAACGTCAAAAATAATGGCCTGCAGGATTCTATCGACCTTTATTGTGAAGATGTGCTGATTGCAATAGAAGATCCCATGTTAAAAGCAAAATTGGCAGATGTTGAAGTGGTGACTTCATTTATGATGCTGCATGACTTGTTGAATATGGAAGGTCTTAAAGATGTTTTGTTTGACCGTCTACGCATGGCTTTCCCGTCAGTAAAATATTTTATTATTGCCGACACCGTCAGAATGGCATCGCCAGAAGGACTTAATGAACTACCAATTTTCAATATTGGTTTTGAATTACTGCACGGTTATATGGACGTCCAAATTCATGATAAGGAAAGTTACGATCATGTGTTTGAAAAGTCAGGGCTGACGATTGAGAAATGCATTCCGTTCGGCACTCCAAATACGTACCTTTACGTTCTGAAAGTGTAACTCATGGTGGAATTTTGTGAATTGCAACGAAGCCGGCAGTTGGAAGAGTGGAATGAACCGCCTTCAACCCACGTAAATGGCCAGTGTATTCATGAGCTGTTTGAAGCCCATGTTCGAAAAACCCCAGACGCGATTGCATTAATCTATGGTAATCAGGAATTAAGCTACCGTGAGCTTGACCTGAGATCCAACAGATTGGCTCATATTCTTAAGAAAAACGATGCTGGCACAGGAGCATTGGTGGGCGTCGGTATTGAACGTTCATTTGATATGATTATCAGTATTTTGGCGATACTGAAGGCGGGTGGTGCTTACGTACCACTCGATCCTGCCTATCCTGCTGCTCGGCTGCAATATATGATTGAACACAGTGGTCTTAAGCTTGTATTGACTCAAGCATCCTTAAGGGAATGCTGGAACAAGACCTCGATAATTTGTGTCGATGAACTGGCTGATAATGGGGATGTAAGTCCACTGGAACAGGTGTATGCCAAGGGGCTGGCGTATGTTATTTATACTTCAGGTTCAACGGGTACACCAAAGGGGGTTATGGGCCATCATCAGGGGTTATGTAATTTAGCTCTATGGCAAAATCAGGTATTAAAAGCGGCTTCTGGCAGTCGGATATTGCAATTTGCGTCACTAAGTTTTGATGCCGCGACGTGGGAAATAACTATGGCACTGTGTACTGGTGCAGCATTAATTCTTGCTCACCGCGACGTACTTACCTCTGCCAGCGCGCTGGCGCAGTTAATTGAAACACAACAGATAAGTCATGCCACTATTTCACCGACTATGCTGGCTTTACTTTCACCGAATAACTGCCCTTTAAAGGTGGTTATCTCGGCTGGTGAAGCATGTTCAGAGGCATTAGTGAAAAGTTGGGCATCAGTCTGTATGTTTGTTAATGCCTATGGTCCGACTGAATCAACTGTTTGCGCTACGATGAAAGTGTGTGAGCCTAATAGCATTGGCCGTCCTTCAATTGGTCGCCCCATCACCAATCATCGTGTCTATATTCTCGATCAACACCACCAATTGGTGGTCCCAGGTGAGTCTGGTGAGCTGTATATTGGTGGTGTTGGAGTCGCTTTGGGTTATCTCCATGATGAAACATTAAGTGCTGAGAAATTCGTTGAAGATCCGTTTTACCCTGATGAACGCATGTACCGCACTGGTGACAGAGGGCGTTATTGCGCTAATGGTGAAATTGACTTTTTAGGTCGTATGGATGATCAGATAAAACTCAGAGGCTATCGGATCGAATTAGGGGAAATTGAAGCGGCCCTCATCACTTATCCGGGGATAAAATCAGTTGCCGTTATTTTACGTGAAGATAAAGACAGTCCAAAGTGTTTGGTGGCATATATTGCTTCACCTGAACACCTATCGTCCAAGGCATTGCGTACTCATCTGCAAGATCAATTACCGGATTATATGATCCCCTCGGCTTTTGTCATTATGACTTCATTGCCATTGACGCCCAACGGCAAGATTAATCGCCGTGATCTGCCAGCCCCACAAGGAAGAGTCGGATTGTCAGGGGAATATATTGCTCCCCGTACTTCTGCAGAACTCTCCCTTTCGAAAATTTGGGCGGGAGTATTACAGTGTGATCAAGTGGGGATCCATGACAATTTTTTTGAATTGGGTGGTCACTCGTTACTTGCGATAAAAATCCTTGCTCGAGTCAAAATTGAACTCGGTGTGGAGCTAACATTATCGACATTATTTAATGCTCCTAGCGTGGCTCAAATGGCTACTTTGCTGACAGAAGCACTAGATGAAAGTGCTTTTTCATACCCGCCGATTAACGTTCGCTCTGCTGGCAGTGTGATCCCCCTATCGCCAGAGCAGAAGCAAATCTGGTTTGCCAGCCAAGTTTGTGATGATCCATCTGCGTTTAATGTCCCTATTGGATTGAATTTTCAGGGACCGTTAGATGCAGTGGTATTAAAGCAAAGTCTTACTGCGTTGGTGATGCGCCATGAAGTATTGCGTACCAGTTTTGCATTAGTGTCAGGGGTGCCACAGCAAATAGTACAAACCCACTCATCGTTTAAACTGACTGTGGTGCCGATTTATGCACTGCCCGAGGCGATGCAAAAGCAGCAAGCAGATAAAGCTAAGGACAAAGAAAGTGGCAAAGCCTTTGATCTATTAGCTGGTCCACTGTTTCGCGGTACTCTGCTAGTTCTGGGTGAGCAAGAGCATAGTCTATTGCTCAGTTCACATCATCTGGTCTTCGATGGCTGGTCCCATACCTTATTTGTTCAAGAGTTATTTGAGATTTATCAGGCAAAATTGGCTGAGCGTGAACCTGAATTGGTACAGCTAGAAGTACAGTTTGGTGATTACGTATTGTGGCAGCAGGCATTGCTTGAAGGGGAGCGTCGGCAGCAACTCGAACAATATTGGATTGGCCAGCTTAGGGGCTATAAAACGGATAGTGAACTATCTACTGACTTTGAACGCCCTCCATTTCGGTCATATCAAGGTGTAGCTGCCAATATAATAGTACCAGAGGCCTTGTTACAACCGCTGCGCTCACTGACTCGTCAGTTCGGTGTTAGCTCGTACATGACATTATTGTCGGCTTTTTATGTGTTGCTAATGCGGCAAACTGGCCATAGTGATTTTGTCGTGGGCGGTACCGCGGCTAACCGACATACCCCTGCCATTCAAGGGGTAATTGGACTATTTGTCAATATGGTGCCACTGAGGATTAACACAGCAGGTTATACCCATTTTGGCACCTTGCTTGGTGGTGTTCGCGATGTTGTGTTAGCCGCTGAAGCACATCAGGATCTGCCATTTGAGCAACTAGTTCAGGCCTTACACTTGCCCCATGATCCAAGTCGTATGCCACTGTTTCAGAGTGTTTTTCGCTATGAGACTATGACGGCTGCGAAGGTAATTGGTCAGACTGGGCTATCAGTGCAAACATTCAACCCCGATTCAGCCAGTGTTAAATTGGATCTGGAAATTGTTGCCACAGAGTCTGATGACGCACTCGTCATAAGTGTTCAGTACGATATTGCTCTGTTCAGTGCCGAATACATAGACACCTTACTGAGAAATTATATCAATACGCTTGAGCTTGTGGTCAGCGAGCCTGAGACAGCATTTGAACACATGGAGTTCCACCAATGAATACCTGGATCACTCGTTCGACCAAAGGAGTGAATTCTCCTCGTTATCGGCTATTTTGTTTCCCGTTTGCTGGTGGCTCAGCTGCTACCTTCCGTGATTGGCCGCAAGGGTTAATGTCAGAAGTCGAAATTTGCAGTATCAATTTACCTGGACGTGGTGCCCGGTTTGAGGATGCCGCTATTGATAACATGGATCAATTAACTGATGCACTGATTGAGGCACTCAAAGGCGAAATGGACAGGCCATTTTTCTTTTTTGGACACAGTATGGGAGCCATGGTGGCTTTTGAGCTAGCACGTAAATTACGCCAGCTCGGGTGTCGAATACCCGAACATCTGTTTTTATCAGGGCGGCCCGCTCCTAAGCGTGTACCCGCCAGTCACATGCCCGAACCTGTGCCTGATGAAGGTCTAATAGCTATGCTTGCAGCGCTTAATGGTACGCAACAAGGCGTGCTTGAAAATGCCGAATTACTCGAATTCATGTTACCGCCACTACGGGCTGACATGACATTGGTGCAAACCCATAGTTATGCTCCACAAGCCCCATTAAGTAGTAGTTTAACCATTTTTAGCGGTGAGTCGGATCCGACCCTAACTGATGATGATCTCAAGCGCTGGCGTTATCAAACCAGTGCTGCTTTTCGTCTTCATATCCTTCCTGGTGATCATTTTTTCCTAAATACGAGCCGTGAAGCTTTACTCAGTATTATCGATCAGAAACTCAGAACATACAGGGACAATGACTCAGAGTAGACGGCAGAGTCACCCTTATTTTTAAAGAAAAAAGAGAATGAAAATGAATCAAGAAAAATTGATAGGCACTTGGGAATTTGTGTCTTGTGTCGCAAAAACATCAACCGGAGAAGTGAATTACCCATGGGGTCAAGATTCATCGGGTTTGCTTACCTATACCGCTGATGGTTATGTGTTTGTTTCGCGAATGAGTGTGGCTTTAAAAGAAGCTGCAAGCAAACTGGTTCCAGGAAGTCAGGAAGAAGCACTAGCTGTTGTGGCTGGGTTTGAAGCCTACAGCGGTAAATACACAGTTAAAGATAATTTGGTGACTCATCATGTACAGATGTGTTCGACCCCAGTCCATTGTGGAACCGAACAGTCACGATACTTTGAGTTTAATGGTGATGAGATTTCATTGACGACTAAACCAGTTGAATTTGAAGGCGTTACCCATACAGCATATCTGGTATGGCGCCGGGTTCAACCTTGAGCTTAGGGTTAATCTATAAACACAATAAAATAGGAACTCATAATGTTACATAATTACTGGTATCCGCTGTTGTTTGCAGTTGATTTCCCCGCCGCTACACCTGTTGCTGTCACCTTGTTTGGTGAACCTTTGGTATTATTTCGGGATGCAAGTGGTGTTCCTCAATGTTTGGCTGATCGTTGTGCACATCGCTCTGTGCCCTTATCTTTAGGCCAAGTGTGCGATGGCAAAATAGAGTGTATGTATCATGGTTGGAAGTTTAGTGGACAAGGAAAATGTGAGCATATTCCAAGTCTCGAAGAAGGTGAAAAAATACCCAGCAAAGCCAATGTTCCCAGCAAAGTAACATTGGAGCGCGATGGGCTTATCTGGGTGTGGGCTGGTGAGACGTTCGAAGCGGATGTTAATAAAATTCCAGTTTATCCGCAAATGGACTCAGATCAATGGATAGTTGCCAAAGGAACTATGGATCTTGAGGTAGATTATTCTCTATTAATTGAGAATCTGGTCGACCCGAGCCATGTGCCTTTCGTTCATCGTAATACTCTGGCACATCCTGGGTTGGCGCAGCCATTAGATTGTGAAATCCAGCGTTTTCCAAATGGTGGTTTACGTGGTGAATTTAAAGCCACTCGTATACCTCCGTTGCCAGTACCTGACTTCTTTGAATTTGAGCCACCTTGCCATGTCCGCGTAGGTAAGCATGATGGTTCCATTGCACGTTTGTTTCACTGTGTTCCTAGTGCGCCTGGTAAAGTAAGGTTTATCTGGTGGCTGGCATTTGAAATTTCGAAGCTTGATGAGAAAACGCGTAGTCTACTGGCAGATCCTAAAGAAGCTGCGTCTTGGCTAAAGATGGTTGAAGATAGTCAATTGCAAATTTATACTGAAGATTTTGTGATGCTGAATGCTCAGCAGCTGCGGATAAACCAAAATGCATTGGCGTTTGCCTGCCCCGTTAGTGTTGATAAGTTTGCTCATAGTGTACGTCAGTGGCGACTTAAGAATGAGGGTGATACAACTTGGTTTAAAGGTTATTAATCGACATTAACACTAGATATTATGGTGGCAAAACAATAGCCACCATAATAATAAATAGTTAAACCAAATCTAAACGCCAATTGAATAAATCATCAGTTTCACCGGCTTTGATAAATTGATTGCGTTCTAAAATAGTGTAAGAGGCAACATTGCTTTTATCGGTTGAAGCTATAATAGCTTTTACTTTAGACTGTTTTCTTGCCCAGCCAATCATACCTTCTAGTGCTTCAATCATAAAACGCTTACCTCTAAAATCTTCGTAGGTACCATAACCCACTTCGATTTCACCATTTTCATTAGGTTCGCCAAAAAAACAAATATCACCAATCATAGTATTTTCTTGCTTATCAATCGCAGACCATAGCGTTGAGTATAAGTAGTTTTTATCTGGATTTGCGACACTTGGTAAGATCACTTTTTCAAGGGCATCTTTAAGCTCATTGGATATGGTCATTGTAGTCTTATTGACGTTTAGTTCCGTCTCTAAAGAGTGGTCAGCCATAACATATTTACTTAGTTGGTCGTAAGTCAAAGGCATTAGTATAAGTCTTTGTGTTTCAATCATATTTTCGTACTTTCCCTGTTAAGTCGACTGTTGCCAATATAGCATGGTCTCGTAAGGATTGTATATGTGGAATCTTTGTAAATTGAAGGCTATATCTAGATAAAGAGGTTAACCGAAAACTGGATCAATAATGTCTCATCTACCTAGAAATATGTTCAGGTCGAATTCCATCAGACACTTAATTTTGAGACAGTATTGTCAATAAACTAAGAGGTCTATATGAGTCTGAAAAGGCACATAATAGTTGCTATTCTTGGTTGGTACGTTATTTTCCATTTCAAAAATTATTGTGGTTGGAATTGGATCTTATAGCGAGCATAGATTGATTAAAATGTGCTATTTATGACACGCTTACCTTCAACTTGAATTATTTTTGATAAATATTGACCAATATTTAAGTATCAAATGGAATATTGATATCTTAATGCTTACATCTTGGATTTGGGGGGTGAGTTGCACTAGGCAAGTTTGATCCCTAACAGCATTTTGGGACATCTTGATAAGTGAGTAAAATCCTTTAACGAGGTGAACTATATTAACACAGAAAAGACGCAAAATTCATACTGCTGAATTTAAAGAAGAAGCATTAAGGCTCGCCGATAAAATTTGGGGGCTGCAGTGGTCTGAAGAATCCCCTGATGATTTTCAGATAAATCATTAGAGTAGAGTGAACTTGCATTTTGATACTGTGATTGGCTCTGTCTTTAATGAAAACGGCAATATAGAACGTTTTGTCGCATTAAGAACCGACATCACAGAGCGTAAATTGGCGCAGATTGAGAAAAACAAGTCGGGTTCGTTATTAACGAACGTACTCGATGCCGCCTCAGAAATGTCTATCATCGCAACGAACAAAAAGGGAATGATCACGATTTTCAATCGTGGGGCCGAGCAATTACTCGGTTACGCTGCCGTGGATGATGATCGGGCTATCAACACTCGCACCGCTACATTTGCCCGAGGAAGTCGCGGCAAGATCGGCTGAATTGTCCAGTGAGCATGGTGAAGATATTCAAGGCTTCGATGTCTTCGTGTATAAAGCGAGAACCTTCGGTTCTAAAACGTGCAGAAAGAGTTTTATTAGAGACAGATGGCCCATTTGCTAAGGTCTGTGGAGAGATACAGTTTCCTTCCAATGTTATTGAGGTTATGAATTATCTATCCATTTATTGCGAGATATCAAATGATTGTGATTCATAATCAACTTAGACGTCACCTTAAAGGCTGTTAACAAATAGCTAAAGTTAGTCAATTATGGTTTCGTTTTCGACGTCACTACGGGCAAACTTTATTGTCTCATTTTGCTCTTACGGGCAAACACTATTGTCACTACACAAGTCTCTAACTTGCAAGAGTAATGAGTTTAAAACCCTGACTGTTTGAACTCATCAAAGCCAATCTTCTAGCTAAATCAGCAAGGCGGCTGAATCGTATATTGCGTTATATACATTGCCACTGCTTCCCCAGTGACACGCCGCCCTTTTATTTCACAAGAAGTAGCCCTATAGGCTCGACAGCAAAATCTGCTGTATATGACTCTTGATTACAAGAATCGAATGTTGCGATCACATAGATGTGAATGAGCATCCATGCCGCCAACAATCACTGTTGCAACAGTGGCAATCTTAACGACCACTGAACTGTTCATCTGGCTAAAAGATATTGCCCCAAAACTAGATAAGTTTGTCGTCAGGTGTACAGGATGAATTGTCATTGTTTCCACTGTGGCACGCCATAAACTCATCCCTGAGGGCTCGACGGCGGCATCCATGCCGCCAACGGTCACAGTTGCCACAATGCCAATCTTTACGACCATTGAACTGTTCATCTGGCTAAAAGCTTTTGCCCCAAAGTGGGTTTTGCAGTTCAAAAGGGGAATAGGTCAAGTAAAGCTTTGCCTATATAAAAGTTGATGGTTCGACTTAGAAGTGATGTACCCCATCTTTTTTGTAGTTTGAATGCGTTAATCAAAATCAAAGTCGTGGGGCTTCACCCCACACCCGACCAAGGAGGACTGCTCGTCCTATCCTCCTTGGATGCTCCAAGACGCCCCCAACGGAGTTGAAAGCCCCTTGTGCTCATTGACAAATTTGCTATCACTTCCGAAGGATGCGTCCCTGCACCTGCGAAAGCTAGCTCGCCATCCATGGCGAGACTCACGCAATTTGTCTATTCGCCCTGCGGCAACTCCAAGGGGAGGTGTATTCCTTGGAGTTTTGAGTCGTTAGATAGCGATTCATCAGCAAAAAAATAAGCGTGAAAGAACGAGAAAGCTAAAACGATATCAAGTGATTACCCATCAAACTGTATAAAAACCTCTACCGCAAAAAAGCAAATTCCTATAGCATCATTTATACCAATTGACACGGATGTGGCAGCGGCCAAGTCCAACAAGCGATTTATGCCCTGCAAACAGCGCAGCGCATAAATACTAAGACGTTAGGACTATATAAGGAAATATCATGCTTAAGCTTTTAAATGTTTTCTCCGTAAGCCTTGTTCTATTTCTTTCCGGTTGCTCTAAGCCAGGACTGGAATTAACGAAAGAGCAATATGGAGAAAAGTGGCCATTAACCGTTTCATCAGGGCATGTAGAATGCAAAAATAATGCTGTTATTTTTCATTCTAATGGAAAAACATATGCTGTAAATGGTGTGGCTAAAACTCAAGGTTACTCTGAAATTAATGCAATCTGGAAAGATGACCCCGCATTTTTTGAAATGGCAGCCGAAATTGCTAAGGCAGAAAATACTGCTGCTGATGAAGTTATAAAATCAATGGGATCGCCAACCAAAATTAGTATTAGTCCAGTTTTGGATAGCGGCCTTAAATTATGCAAGTAATGAAATTTGCCCGTCCTAACAAGGTGCGGCACTCGGGGCCTGCGGCGCTCACAAGTTCGCGCGCATGCGCACGGCGTTAATTTATAGAAATTTTAATCCGAAACTCAAAAATTAGAGTTAGGAATCTAACACGCTTTTGTCCAAAAACGAGTCACATATCTTCTTTAAAACAAACAGGTTACACCGATGTTAAACAGGAGAGCCATGGTGATTAGCGAGACGAACGTCCGCCCCATGGACGGGGCGGTCGAGCATCCACGGATGGGCTACTGCGTGTCGTCGAGCAAATACCATGGCTCGCCTATAATTCAGCGCTTTCAGAGCCAACTCAATTACCTCGCAGGCTCAGCGTTACAAACCTCTGATAGTCTGTAAATTTGTTGTATCACACACCAATAACCTTTACCCAATCGCCAGTTTGGTTTCTGCGTAGCGCAGTTTCTTGGTCCTTGGGCTGGCGAGGAAGTAGGCGAGTACGAGTGGGCCTAGGCGACCCATGAACATTATAAAAATGATGATGGCTTGGCCTAGAGTCGTTAAGTTGCCTGTCAGACCTCGGGACAAACCGACTGTGCCCAGTGCCGATACGGCCTCAAAGACGATATCAATTAACGGTGCGTTTTCACTTAATACCAGTGCGAAGATGGCTAGCCAAGTGACGCCAATGGAGATCATGGTTAGCGCCAAGGCTTTGCTGACGGTATCTTTGGGGATCTCGCGCTTAAACACATAAATGGCTTCATCGCGGCGTAAATAGCCATAAGTTGCCAAGATGAGCACCATAAAGGTGACCACCTTAATACCGCTGGCGGTACTTAATGAGCCACCGCCAATAAACATCAATACCAGCATGAGTAGCGTTGTACCATCTTTGAGTTGGTCAATTGCTAGTGTATTAAAGCCTGCGGTGCGCGGTGTAACGGCTTGAAACCATGAGGCTAACCATTTACCAAGTTCGCTTAAGGGCGCCAAGGTATTGGGGTTGTTGTACTCAATAAAGTAAATCGCAATCACGGCGACGGCGTTGATAATTATAGTGCCTGTGATCATCATGCGGCTGTAAACGCTGAGTTTTGACCAACGCTTGTTCCTACGAAGATCTATCCACACCGAGAATCCAAGGCCACCTATGATGAGCAGGCCTGTGATGGTGAGATTAATGACAGGATCGGCAACATAGGGCATTAGGCTGTCGGCACTGAGGGCAAAACCTGCGTTGTTAAAGGCGCTGATGGTGTAGAAAAAACCGTGGAATAAGCTAGTTTGCCAACCGAGTTCCTGACTCCAGTACACTGAAAGAATGGCCATGCCTACGGCTTCAACCAGCAGAGAAAACACTAACACTGATTTTGCCGTTGACACTAGAGTCGATGTATCAGTTTGATTAAAAGCCTCTTTTGCGACTGTTTGGTGTAAAAAACCAATTCTACCACCAATGGCGATCAGGGTGACAATGGCGAAGGTCATCAGCCCAAGTCCACCGCATTGGATTAACAGCGCTATGATTATTTGCCCAAAGGGCGTAAAAACAGTGCCAGTATCGACAACAACCAGCCCTGTCACTGTTACCGCCGAGGTGGCCGTGAACAGACTTTGTAGCCACGTAATAGAAGATTCGGTTGCTACCGGCAGTTTGAGTAAGCAAGTGCCTAAGATGATCAACAATGCAAAGCTCACGCTTAGGATAAAGGGCGGTGCGCCTAACAACTTTTTACTCGATTTGGGTTTATGCTCAATCGCCATGATGGAGGGATGCCATTGAACCAAGTTACACCAACCTTGGCGCTAGGTATTTGAGCTCAGTACGGCTACCGCAGAGCAGTAAGGCGTCATTCGTTTGCAGGATAAATTGACTATCAATTTTGCTGAAAACCGTCAGATCCCGCTTAACCATAATGGCGGCGACTTTGCCTTTAGGATTGCGTATCACATTGCTTTTTGCATCATCTTTAACATCATCCTGTGCAGCGCCGAGGAGTTGGCTGACAGTAGTTTGATCAAGGTGAGGCTTGATATGGATTTCGACTACATAGAGACCATCACCAATCGGCAGGAAATTGTTCACCATAGGATAGTTGAGTGACTGGGCGACACGTATGCCCATTTCTTCCTCTGGATGTATGATGCGGGCGACGCCGAGTTTAGAGACGATAGTGTGATGGGCTTTAGTGCTGGCCTTGACCCAAATGACTTCTACTCCCAGATTTTTCAGAGCCAAAGTGCACAGCAAACTTGATTGCATATCTTCGCCAATTGCGACCAGTACGGCTTCACTGTTTGCGAGGTCTAGCTCACGTAGTGCGGCTTCGTCGGAACAATCACAAATAACCGCTTCGGTTAAGTCTTCTACGTATTTTTCCACCATTTTAGGGTCACTATCCACGCCAGTGACCGTGTGGCCTAAGTGGATCAATTCTAGGCTAGCGGCGACACCAAATCGCCCTAAGCCAATAACGGTAAAATGTGCCATTAAAATATCCTTTTCTAATTTATAACAGATACTTATCTATTGTTTGTTAAGCGATAACCTAGGCCAGCTTCTGTCTTAATGAGCTGCTGCTCGCTGCTGTCATTGAGTTTTTTACGTAACTGACTGACTAAGATCCGCAGATAATGACTGTCTTCTTGATGGGTTTTACCCCAAATATCCCGCAGTAATTCAGTTTGTTTAACGAGCTGACCAGGGTGAGACATTAAGGTCTCCATCAGGGCAAACTCCTTTTTGGTTAAGGCGATTTCTTGCTGATCGAGCCAAAGCTGGTGGGTACTTTTTTGCAACTTAAGTGCGCCAAACTGCAGTAAATCACTTAATGGCGGTTCATCGACTAAGTCGCGGACTAAAACCTTGATGCGAGCGATTAACTCCCTGATCCCAAATGGTTTACTGAGATAGTCATTGGCGCCAGCTTCCAAAAGACGAATTTTTTCTTCCTCTTGATCGCGGGCGGTTAGGATAAGCACCGGCACTTTGTCACTCTGACGTAGGGTTTGCAGCAAGCTGATGCCATCACCATCGGGTAGGCCAAGATCGAGCACTAACACATGTGGCTGCTGCACATGATATTGCGCTAGGGCTGACGCAATCGAGGCGGCGCCATGATACTCGAATCCTTCCGCTTCTAACGATATCCGCATAAAAGTGTGGATTTGCGCTTCGTCATCGACAACTAGTACCTTATAAGCCATTTATTCCTCTCCCTTTTTTATCGGCAATGCGATACGAATAAGGCTGCCATGAGCGACAGGTTCGGCGCTGATCTGGCCACCATGGGCGGTAATTATGCCCTTAGCAACAGCAAGCCCAAGGCCCGAGCCGCTATCGGTTGAGGGATGCTGGCGATAAAAGAGTTCAAAAATTGCCTGCGCTTGAGCGGGTTCTATGCCAAGACCCTCATCTTGGATATCTAACAGTAACGCATCGCCCTGCTGATACGCTTTTACTATGACTTGCTTATCAGAAGGCGAATAGCGCAGCGCATTATCCAATACATTAAAAATAGCTTGTTCAATCAATGAGCTGCATATCATCAGTGACGGTAGATCGGCCTCACTCTTGATGATAATGCGCGGCTGCGTGGCTGGAAAACGGGCAATAGCTTGATGCAATACATTCATTATTGCGTCTTCACTCAAGCTAAACTTGAGGGCGCCGTGTTGTAACTTAGTGGCTTGCAGCAGGTTTTCGATATATTGGTGCAGGCGATGGCTTTCGGCGGCCGCGCTATCAATCAGCTCATCCTTTTGGTCTGGGCTGAGCTTAGGCATGTATTCCTTTAAGGTGGTGAGCGTGCCAATGATAGTGGCGAGTGGGGTGCGTAAATCGTGGGAAACCGACAGCAAAATACTGTTGCGTAACTGAGCTTGTTCGAGAGCATCTTGCTGACGTCGATAGTGTTCGGCTAATTTGCTGGTGGTGAGGGCGACAAGCAGAAACACACTGAGATTGAGAATGTCCTCAAGATTAAACATCTGGAGTGAATAACGTGGTGTGGTAAATAGAAAATTAAAGCTGGTCGCCTCAAACACTGCCGCAAAATAGGCCAAGTTGGCGTTGCATTGTAGGGCTACGGCCACTACGGCCAATTGTAAAATCAGCAGTACGGCGATAGTCGAGTTTGAAAAGTGATCGATAAAGGCGCTGCTGAAAATGGCCGTCACTAGCACTATGAAGGTAAATAAAGTCGGGTGCGAACGCCAGTATTGTGTCATGGGAGCCGCTATGGATGAAGTCATGAATAGAAAGACGCATATAAAGAAAGTGCCTGTACTTTAGCAAAGGCATTTTAAGATAGCGCGTAAAAATGCCGTAAAATTTGTAACCTTGTGAGTGGCTTAGCTTGCACTTAGCTTAGGCAAATCGAGCTTGTTCACATCACACTTTGGCTAAATGATAAGGCTTACCGCATACACTCATGTTGTAAGCCTTAACCCTTGCGCAGGCCATTACGTATGATGCCAAAGTGCCTATCCAACCACTAACCCTGAGTCATTGACTTGCCCGTCATTGAGCTAAGCATCACCAAGGTATTGGTGGGGGCACTAAGCGTTTACCACTATAGCCAGTAACAGCGGCGAAGCGGGGATCTTCGGCTTCCCAATCTGCCTGTGCTTTGACTATTTCATCTTTGCTATGGCCAACAAAGTTCCACCAAATGCTGACAGGATCAGCCAATGGCGCGCCGCCAATCAGCAGTATGCGACAACCCGCTTCGAGTTTTATGGTGATGGTTTCGCGTAGCATGCCAAGGTAGGCGAGGTGGTTATTATCGAAACTTTCATCCTCGATTTGGAAGCGGCCTTCCAGTGGCATGAGAGCATATTCGAAACTAGGGTCGAGATTCAGAGTGAGTTCAGCATCATGGGCGGCAAACAGATCTATGGCAACGATAGGTGAGAAGTGTAATGTGGGCGCCTGTTTATGATGCCAACTGCCAATCAGTAGGGTGAATTCGACGCCTGACTCGTGCCAAGCCGGTAGCTCGGGATAGTGATCGAATCTCGGGGTGGTATCTTTGTGTTCTAGTGGTAAGGCAATCCATAGTTGGGCTGCGTGCATAGTGTGATGGCCCGCTATTGATTCTTCGGTGTGGGCTATGCCGTGTCCGGCTGTCATCAGGTTAACTTGTTTTGGGCGGATCACTTGGGCACTGCCGAGGCTGTCCCTGTGCATGATTTCGCCTTCGAGCATCCAAGTAAAGGTTTGCAACCCAATGTGTGGATGTTGGCCGACGTTTAACTGCGGGCCGTCGGTGATTGGGCCAATATGGTCGAGAAAGCACCAAGGGCCGATAAGGCGGCGCTCTTTTTGTGGAATAGCCCGTGCGACAGGTATGCCGCCGACATCACTGATTTTGGGGGCAATTCGTTGAGCTTGAATGCGGCCATTTTCAATAGGACATTCCTTAGGGCCACCATAAAACTGTGCTTGTAGTTCACTCATGTTCGCTCCTTATTCCATTACTAGGGCATGCTCAGTTCAGTTTGGCTCGGTTCAGCGCAGCTAAGTGTGAACCTAGAATCTCGCATGGGGGTGATCTCATCTTGCATTCGAGCCGAAGGTTTTAGCTTCGGGTATTCCAGTCGATTTTGCAAATTGTGGCAGTGACCTGATGGAGGGCAACTGCACTTTTTAGTGGTTAACTTAAGGTGTTTTAGGTTCTTCAAATTCTCCTTCGATACACTTTGATAGCCTAATTCAAGTACGAATGTGTGACTGAGCCCGCGTGAATGGGACTTTTATCTGTCCTTTACTTTAGCAAGCCTGTATTTATGTGGGCATTAGCGTTTGATGTTTTACTCGAGCCTAAATACGAGTTTGACAAGTTTGGGGCTCGGTGATTTTTATCATCCATGTCTTACGTTGGATCTGCAAAATCGAGTCTATCTTTTATGGGAGCTTGTGTTGGCGGCAAAGCCTGTCTTCACCCTAATCCATTCAGCGTACAGGCTTAACACTCATAAATATATCATTGGTAAATATAACGTTGGGCTGTGATTCAGCGTGATAGATCAAGGAGAAAGCGTGCTCGAAAATCAAATGATGTTACTGGCGGTATTTGAACGGGCGGCCTTGATGCTGATGACCTTGTTCTTTTTAACTCGCACTCGACCGTTTCAGCGTTTATTCCAAAAGCGTAATCATACCCCCGCAGAGTTGGTTTCTGTGGCGGCGATATTTTGCTTATTTGCGGTATTTAGTACTTATACCGGCATTGAGGTTGAAGGCGCGTTGGTTAACGTGCGTATTATCGCGATTATTTCTGGCGGGATTCTATTTGGCCCTTGGGTTGGTATTCCTGCGGGCGTGCTGTCGGGACTGCATAGATATCTGATTGATATGGATGGCGATACCTCTATTCCGTGTTTAATCGCCAGCATTATTGCCGGCCTTATGGCGACGTGGATTTATTACAAATGTCCCAAATCTAAGTTGTGGATTTATGGCATTGCGGCGGGCATGTTGTGCGAAACGCTGACCATGTTGTTGATTTGGTTGCTGACAGAGCCACACGAGGTGGGCGTTGAGATTGTGAGTCATATTGCCTATCCCATGATTGCGGGTACTGTGTGTATCGGACTGATTATCAAGTTAGTGCAGGATCTCGACGATGAGAAAGAGTTGATTGCCGCTAAGCAGGCCAAGCTCGCGCTGGATATTGCCAATAAAACCTTACCCTTTTTCCGCAAGATTGACCGCAATGCCTTAGAGCAAGTTTGCGCTGTGATCCGCAATGAAATCCATGCCGATGCCGTGGCGATTACCGATACTCGCGATGTATTAGCCTATATGGGCGTTGGCAAAGATTACTACGAGGTCGATGGTCATCAAGCGATTAGCGAAATGACTCAAAGGGCGATAGAGCAAGATCAAAACATTATTAACAACGACTTACGCCAATATCATTTATCGGACTTTCATTCGGTCATCATAATCCCGCTACGCGAAAACGGCACTGTGAGTGGCACGCTGAAGATTTACTATCGCAATACCTATCGTATCACTAGCTCGTTGCGGGAGATGGCCGTGGGTTTATCGCAGCTAATTTCGACCCAGATGGAAGTGTCGCGTATCGAGCAACTGCAAGAGATGACCCGCAAGGCGGAGTTCACTGCGTTGCAGAGCAAGATTAATCCACATTTTTTATTTAATGCCCTCAATGCGATTTCTTCTTTGATCCGTATTCGGCCACAGCAGGCGCGACAGTTGATTGCTAATCTGGCCGATTATCTGCGCTATAACTTGGCTAAAGGCGATGAGCTGATTGATATCCAAGAAGAAGTGAAGCAAGTCCGTGATTATGTGGCGATTGAGCAGGCGCGCTTTGGCGACAAGCTTGAAGTGATCTTCGATGTCGACGATGTGCATTTTTGTGTACCTTGCCTCTTGTTACAGCCGCTGGTGGAAAACGCGATTTTGCACGGCATTCAGCCGCGCAGTGCACCGGGTAGAGTGACGATAGAAGTGAAAAAACTCGATGCAGGCATTCGCGTCGCCGTGCGCGATACTGGCTATGGGATCCGCCAAGAGGTGATTGATGGCGTAGCTGCTGGCCGTGTAGAAAGCAGCAGTATTGGGCTGATGAATGTGCACCAGAGAGTGAAGTTATTGTACGGCGAAGGTTTGCAGCTTAAACGGCTCGAACCGGGGACTGAAGTCAGTTTTTACTTACCGGAAAATGAGGCGCAAGTATGTTAAAAGCCATCATAGTTGAAGATGAATATCTCGCCCGTGAGGAGCTAGAGTATTTAGTGAAGAGCCACAGTGAGATAGACATAGTGGCTAGCTTCGAGGATGGCTTAGAGGCCTTTAAATATTTGCAGGATCACGAGGTCGATGTGGTGTTTTTGGATATCCAAATACCGTCCATCGATGGCCTTTTGTTGGCGAAGAATCTGCATAAATCGACCCATCCTCCCCATGTGGTGTTTGTTACTGCCTATAAAGAATTTGCAGTAGAAGCGTTTGAGCTCGAAGCCTTCGATTATATTCTCAAGCCCTACAATGAACCGCGGATCATCAGCTTATTGCAGAAGATTGAACAGGTGGGGCGGCAAGCACCAAAGCCGCAACATGAGGCCGCGAGTAACACCAGTCGAACCGTGAATTTAGTCAAAGGTGAGCGGATTATCGTTACGCCCTGCGAGCAAATTTATTATGCCGAGGCCGATGAAAAACTGACCTATGTCTACACCCGCACTGACCGTTATGTGATGCAGATGACCATCAGTGAGTTTGTGAGTCGTTTGCCTGCTGAAGGTTTTTTTCGCTGTCACCGTTCCTATTGCGTCAATATCAACAAGATCCGCGAAATCGTTCCTTGGTTCAATAGCACTTACCTGATTAGGTTGCATGATTTGTCGTTCGAGGTGCCCGTTAGCCGTAGTAATATTAAGGCTTTTCGACAGCTGATGAGGCTGTAATTGTCATTCATTCCTGCAGATCTGTATTTCATGCCTTAATTGATCGGCGCGAATCGCATCTCTCTTATAGTGGACTCAATTCCTGATCCCCTAAAGCGAGATGCATCATGACTAAAGAGATGAACCGTACTCGGTACCTGACCTTAGTTGGTACTATTATCACCCAGTTTGCACTCGGCTCAGTTTACACTTGGAGCCTGTTCAATGCGCAGTTGGCCGTTAAGCTCGACGAACCCGTCAGCCAAGTGGCATTTGTGTTTGGTTTGCTGAGTTTGTCTTTGGCCGTGGCATCTTCCATGGCGGGCAAATTACAGGAACGCTTTGGCGTACGTAATGTCACCTTAGGCGCAGGCCTGCTACTCGGCGTTGGATTCTTACTCACTGCCCAAGCCAGCAACTTGATGATGCTTTACCTGTGCGCAGGGATTTTAGTGGGCTTTGCCGATGGCACTGGCTACTTGATGACCTTGTCTAACTGCGTGAAGTGGTTCCCCGAACGCAAAGGGCTGATTTCGGCGTTAGCGATTGGCGCTTATGGTCTAGGTAGCCTCGGATTTAAATACATTAACGTGCTGTTACTCGAAAACACTGGCCTTGAAACCACCTTCCAACTGTGGGGCCTGATCGCCATGGCGCTGGTGTTATGTGGCGGTATGTTGATGAAAGATGCGCCTGCACAATCAGCCGCAAGTCAGCAGGCCGAAAGCCGCGACTTCACCCTCGCAGAAGCCATGCGTAAGCCGCAATACTGGATGCTGGCGCTGATGTTCCTGTCTGCCTGTATGAGTGGTTTGTATGTGATTGGTGTGGCTAAAGATATCGGCGAGAAGATGGTCGACTTGCCTGTACTGGTCGCTGCCAATGCTGTTGCTGTGATTGCTATGGCGAACCTCAGTGGTCGTTTAGTGCTGGGTATTCTGTCGGACAAAATCCCCCGCATTCGGGTTATTTCGCTGGCGCAGATCATCACCTTAGTCGGTATGGTGTTACTGTTGTTCATTCCTTTGAATGCTAACCTGTTCTTCGTTGCGGTTGCCTGCGTTGCCTTTAGTTTTGGCGGTACTATCACTGTTTATCCATCATTGGTGAGTGACTTCTTCGGCCTGAATAACCTGACTAAAAACTATGGGGTTATCTACTTAGGTTTCGGTATCGGCAGCATTATTGGTTCGATTGTCGCCTCGTTATTTGGTGGCTTTATTGCAACCTTTAACGTGATTTTAGTACTGCTGGTGGTGGCGTTAGTCATGTCATTAACCATTCGTATGCCAGAGCCCAAAACTCCAGCGTCAGCTAAGAGAGCGACTAAGAGTACGCCTCGCTTAGTGAATATGACGGCTGAATCTGCATAGGCGTAAGCTAAGCTTTTCCTCTTTAGCCAAAAGCTAACACAAAAAATCCGCAGCCAAATGACTGCGGATTTTTTACTTTTTATCCCGTGTTTTATGGGCGAGGTTGTTATTCATTTAAGGCTCACTGACTTATCTATGTGATTGCACTTTTGATGTTAGCTCAGTGCTGCCTCTTTTTTATCACACCAACAACAGGTAACTTGATAGCCATAAAGCGTTATTCAGGATGTGTTGATGTTAACGGACCCTCTTTTTTGGTTGGTGGCGATACCCGCAGTCTTGATTACTGGGATTTCTAAATCCGGTTTTGCGGGTGGCGTGGGCGGCTTAACTGTCCCACTATTGGCGCTGGCCATTAGCCCTACCACCGCGGCGGCGCTTATGTTGCCGCTGCTGATTTATATGGATTTTTTAAGTGTGCGTTCTTGGTGGGGGCAACATAATTCGCGTCATTTATGGATATTACTGCCCGCAGCGATAGTGGGTATTTTTATCGCTTATCTGTTGTTCGATAGGTTGAATGAAGAATATCTACGGGCGATTTTAGGTTGTGTGTCCTTAGGTTTTGGTTTGTATGGTTTGATCCTTGGGGATAAAACTCAAGCATCACCTTCACCTCTGGTTGGGCGCTTGTGTGGCTTAACCGCCGGATTTACGAGCTTTGTTGCCCATGCGGGCGGGCCGCCACTCAACGCTTATTTGTTGCCGTTGCGCTTAGCCAAGGCAGAGTTTTTAGCCACTGCCGTGGTGTTTTTTGCGGTGGTGAATCTGGTTAAACTTGTTCCTTACAGTTTGCTTGGGCAGATTAACCAAGAGAATATTATCGTTTCTCTGTTATTGGTGCCGCTGGCATGGTTAGGGGTAAAGTTAGGTTTGTTCATTCAAGATAAAATTGACGATAGGTTATTTAAACGCATCATCTTGATTTTAATGGTGCTGGTGGGTGTGCGTTTATTGTGGACGGCGTTATAGTTTTAAGCTTTAGGTTATATTAGTCTGCTAGAGTGCGCGGGTGTTGGGGCGTTTTGATCCCCAGCCGCCCTGAATTTACCTGATAAAAACTCAAAATTACGTTACTGTGAAATCTGCCTGCAATGAGTTTGAAGCTATGAAACGATTACTGATAGTTATCTTAGCCTTAGGCCTTGGCGCTTGTGCTAGCGCGCCAGAACCTAAGCCTGTGGTAAAGCAAGTTGAACCCGCCACGGTTTGGAATGATAGCAATATCTCCGAACTGCATTCTGAGTGGCGCGGTGTGCCCTATCGTTTAGGTGGTGGCACTAAGCGTGGCATAGATTGCTCGGCCTTTGTGTCTGTCGCCTATCAGAAGATGTTGGGTATGACCTTACCGCGCACAGTCGAAGAGCAACAAGCCTTAGGTAAACCCGTGCCGAGAAATCAACTGCGCAAGGGTGACTTGGTATTTTTCAAGACGGGCTGGAGCACACACCATGTCGGCATTTATGTAGGAGGCGATAATTTTCTCCACGTTTCCACTAGCCAAGGGGTGAAGATTTCGAGCCTGCATAACAGTTATTGGGCGTCTAAGTATTGGAATGCACGGCGGATTTAACATATCTTCTTTATGCACTTGGGCTTATGAGTTAGCGGAGACAATATGTCCTTAGAGCCTGCGTTATCCCAGAGTGACCCTTTACCTACTTCTGTTTTTCTCGCCATTTTCTCCGCCGTATTCTTGCCCATGTTTTTGGCCGCGGTTGATCAAACCTTACTCGCGACGGCGACGCCTGCCATAGTTGAAGATCTTGGCGGTCTGCGCCAAGCCTCGTGGATCACTATCGGCTATATGCTGGCGATGGCCGCTTCTGTACCGATTTATGGCTGGTTAGGGGATAACTTCGGTCGCGCGAAAATCCTGATGATCGCCATAGTGATTTTTGCGCTGGGATCCATCGTTTCGGCGAGTGCGGATACTATGGACCACATGATCGCCGGACGTATCTTGCAGGGCATGGGCGGTGGCGGCTTGATGAGTTTGTCTCAATCTTTGATTGGTGAGTTAGTTCCCATTCGGCAGCGGGCGCGTTTCCAAGGGTATTTTGCCGCTATGTTTACCCTCGCCAGTGTCGGCGGCCCTGTGATTGGCGGGATTGTGGTGCATGCCTATTCGTGGCATTGGCTATTTGGGGCGAATATTCCACTGGCTATGCTGGCCGTATGGCGGCTCAATGGCTTACATAAGCACAGCGTTAAACCCGTTCGCCAAGGCAAGTTTGATTTAGTGGGCGTGGTCTTGTTTCCGGCTATTATCACCGCGCTGTTGTATTGGTTATCTGTGGCGGGGCAAGAGTTTGTTTGGCTTTCTGCGACCAGCTTAGGCTTTGCCGTCTTTGTGGTGGTTGGCATTTTAGGCTTGTTATTGTGGGAACGGCGATTGGCGAGTCCGTTTCTGCCGTTAGATTTACTGGCGAAGAAGGCCGTGTATATGCCACTGCTTACGGCGGCGCTGTTTGCGGCCTGTTTGTTTGCGATGATCTTCTTCCTGCCGATTTATCTGCAGGTGGGCTTACACACTAATCCCGCTAAAACCGGTTTACTGCTCTTGCCTATGACCTTCGGTATCGTCACTGGCTCGACGATAGCAGGCCGACTGTTAAGCAAAGATGTGGCGCCTAAGTGGCTGCCGACCTTTGGTATGGGCTTAGCTTTTATCGGCTTGTTATTGATTAGCTTTGTGCCGCCCAATGCCAATGTGATCGGCGGCTTAGGTGTATTGGTCGGAATAGGGCTAGGGACTGTGATGCCGAGTGTGCAGCTCGTGGTGCAGAGCGTGTCGGGCAAGGCGCGACTCAGCCAAGTCACGGCTATGGTGTCACTGTGTCGTTCTATGGGCGCCGCTATTGGTACTGCGCTGTTTAGTGTGCTGCTTTATAGTCTGTTGCCACTCAAGGGTTCAGAGTTTGGCATCGCCGCGATTAAAACATTGCCGACAGAGGTGGTGCATCACGCCTTCCAATATGGATTTATGGCCGCTGCGGGTGTGGCATTATGCGCCGCGATAGTCGGTTTACTATCCCCTGCGACGGCATTAAAAGATCATGATAGCGAAACTGCGCATTAAGCCTAGATTTGCAGGTGCACGACCCATTTAAGCCGTGTACTATTTGCGCTGAGCCGTATTTTTGTGGCCTTATTCGATTCCAGGACATAAGCATGACAACAACAAAACACTGGACCCTAAAGAGCATAGCCAACGAGTTGGGTGTCTCTAATGCCACTGTGTCTAACGCGTTTAATCGCCCCGACCAATTATCGGAAAAACGTCGTAATGAAATTTTAGCGGCTTGCACTAAGTTGGGTTATTTCGGGCCAAATAAAGCGGCTCAATCCCTACGTAAGGGCAAGTTTGATACTGTCGCCTTGGTGCTGTCGGACAGCGTGGAATACATGGTGTCCGATCCCGTCGCCAGTAAATTTATGAAGGGCGTGGCCTCTGTCTTGGAGCAAGAGAAACTCAATTTGCTGCTATTTTCGGGCAGTTCAGACAGTGTGAATGCGGTGGCTGACTTTGTGGATGGTTTTATCTGTTATGGTCGCCCGCGCAATGCCCTGTTAGCCGAGCAGTTAAAGCAGGTAAAGAAAAAGGTCGTCACGGTCGATTTTGATATCCACCGCAATGCGTCTGTGAGCATAGACAATAAGTTAGCCGCCTATGAAGTGGCGAAACTAGCATTGCAGTCGCCAGCGGACAATGTGGCCATTTTGGGGCTACGTTTGCTCGATACCCACTTAACTTGCCGCGTGTATGATTTGAATTTGTTAGAAATCGATACCTCTGTCGCCCATCAAAGATTGCAGGGTTACTTGCAAGCGATTGAAGAAGTGGGCGTTGCGCTCGGGCAGGACAGAATTTGGAATATCCCCGAGAGCAATGCCGACTATGCGGCGATAGCGGCAAAAGAAGCGCTGAACTCGACTCCGCGGCCGAATGTATTTTTATGTATGAGTGACTTAATCGCCTTGAGTGTGCTCGGTGAGGCGCAGGCCATGGGACTGAGTGTTCCTGAAGATGTGCGAGTAGTAGGTTTTGATGGCATAGATGAAGGTACACGTTCAAATCCGCCGTTAACCACTGTCTATCAATACTCTGAGCAGAAGGGCCGAAAAGCGGCGCAAATGTTTGTCAGTGATGCCGTGCATGCGGAAGTTTTGGGCTATGAATTACGCCTCGGTAAGAGCTGCTAGTCTCTACATCTTTTAACTAAAAAAGGCGCATTGAATGCGCCTTTTTGCTATCTCAAAACTATGCCGCTTAGCTTGAACTTAAACCCAAGCCCGAGCAGGAACGCAAGCTTATGCTTGAGCCAACAGTCTTGATAACGACACTTGTGTCTCTTTACCTTGCTTATCTATTAGGGCGATTTGGCCATCTTTGTTGGCAAAGTCGAGGGTGAGACTTGCCTGCGAATCGGCCGCTGTCCAAGATAAGGTTAACGTGCGTTCTGCTGATGCCATCGTAAAGCGGCCATCGAAGGCTGGGCTGCTATTACGCAGTTTAATCAGTTGAGTCAGCGCCTTAACGACAGGTTTTTGCATGGCTTGCTGCATTTTTTCACGGTTCAAGTAAGGACGATTAATATCGCGACCGACATGGGTGTTGTTGAGCAGTTCCATATCATTTGGAATCGCCAGCAGTCCTGCGTAATACACCTGCGGAATACCCGGTGTGAAAAATTGAATCGCCCGCGCCATCAAGTAATCTAGGTCATTCTGACCGAGGGCATCGTAATAGGTGCAATTGATTTGATACAAATCGACGTTGCTGGCGGCCGCGCCTGTGGCTTGTAGACTCTCGCCCTTACTGTTGCCATGTATGGTTTCAACCAAATTATCGATTTGATTTTCAGTCAATAATCCGCGCAAGCCATCCATAGGGCCGACGTCGATAATGCCAATGCCGTCGTGGGTGTCGAGTACGGTAATGCAGTTGCGCGGCGCCATTTCCAGCCAATGGGTCAAGGCTTGGCAATCTTGGCTAAACAGCGTATGCAAGATGAGTGGTGGCAGGGCGAAGTCGTACACCATATCGACTCGCTTGGCGATCTCGACCTGAGTCATGTGGTGCGAATGAATTTCGGCCAGCGTTGTCATACCTAACGCATTGGCTTGCTGGGCTAACTTATCCACGAACTCGAAGGACTCTTCAATCATAAAGCAGCTAGTGCCGGGCTTTTTAATCGCATAGCCCGCAGCATCTAAGCGGATCAGATTCACTTTACTGTGGTCGAAACGCGCCAGCACTCGGTTTAAATAATCTTTACCCGCGGCGGAATGAACGTCGATATCGATTTGATTGCGGGTAAAGGTGGTCCAAAACTCTTCGGTCGAGCCATCGGCTAAGGTGTAAGTGCTAAAACAACTTCCCGGACGTGGACGATAGATAGCGGCTTGATCTTGCGCGCTTAACCCCTCAGGAAATATCTTGTCTTTGGTTAAAAATAAATCCCAGTAAGCCGATTGTTTGCCGTGCTTGAGTACGTCTTTAAATTCGGGCGATTCGGCGGACATGTGGTTAACGATAAGGTCGGCCATGATGTCGTAGTCGTCACCAATGCGTTTAACGTCATCCCAATTGCCTAAGCGTGAATCGACTTGTACATGGTCTATCGGATCAAAGCCCGCATCACTGCCGTCAATGGGGAAATAGAAAGGCAAAAGATGCACGCCGCCGAATAGACCTTGCAACTCGTCATCGAGCAGTGCTTTGAGCTCCTTGAGCCCTGCATTCGTAATTCTGTCGACATAGGTGATCAGTTGCACTTGGTTTTTCATACTTTGCCCACGCTTGAGTTGTCTTTTTAGAGTAAAGGTTTATGGCAATCCTTTAATTGATTGCACAACCAAACTTAATTGATTAAGTTGTATATTTAACCAATATGAAACATTATTCAAGTGGTTTGTTGGATTTTTGAGTTAGTCTCAAGTTTTGGGGGAGGCTGGCTCACTGCTGTACACAAAAGCCGAAACCCTTTCAGCATGCCGTCACTGAGCAGCTGAGAGCGAGTAGGTATAATAACGATAAGGTGAAATGGTATGGTAAGTGATTCAAAAGGTTGCGATAACCGCAATCACACCCGTATTCGGGTACTCACATATTTAATGTTTTTCATGTTCGCTATGACCTCAGATGCCGTGGGCGTCATTATTCCTGAGTTGATATCCCAGTTTGGTTTGTCCATGTCGCAGGCCAGTGCTTTCCATTATATGCCGATGATTTTTATCGCGGTGAGTGGACTTTTTTTAGGCTTCTTGGCGGATAAGATAGGGCGTAAGTTAACAATTTTATTGGGGTTATTGTTATTCGCGCTCGCCTGCTTCATGTTCGCGCTGGGGGAGTCGTTTTACTATTTCTTGTTCCTGCTCGCCTTTGTCGGCACGGCGATTGGCGTCTTTAAAACCGGCGCGCTGGGGCTTATCGGCGATATCTCGACTTCCTCAAAACAGCATTCGAGCACTATGAATACGGTGGAGGGCTACTTTGGTGTCGGTGCCATGATAGGGCCGGCCATCGTTAGTTATTTACTGATCAGCGGCGTCTCTTGGAAGTATCTGTATTTTGGCGCGGGTTGCTTCTGTTTAGTGCTGTGTTGGTTAGCTTATCGGGCGGATTATCCGCAAATCAAACGTTCCTCGACGGATGCCATTAACCTTGCCAGCACCTTTAAGATGATGAAAAACCCTTATGCATTAGGGTTCTCGCTCGCGATAGGTTTATACGTTGCCACCGAAGTGGCGATTTACGTGTGGATGCCGACCTTGCTGCAAAGCTATCAAGGTGATTACACCACACTGGCCGCTTATGCCTTGACGATCTTTTTTACCCTGCGTGCTGGTGGGCGCTTTTTAGGTGGCTGGGTGCTCGATCGCTTCCCATGGCAGCAAGTGATGTTCTGGTTTAGCTTCGCGATAAGTGCTTGTTATCTTGGGTCTATGATCTACGGCATTGAAGCGGCAGTCATCTTGTTGCCCTTGTCTGGGCTGTTTATGTCCATGATGTATCCCACGCTTAATTCTAAGGGGATTAGCTGTTTCCCCGTGGATCAGCACGGCTCTGTGGCTGGGGTGATTCTGTTTTTTACTGCCGTGTCCGCCGCCGTTGGGCCCTTGTTGATGGGGTTAGTGGGCGATATTTTCGGCCATGTTAAATATGGCTTCTACCTCGCCACTGGTTTTGCCATTTTGTTGTGCCTTCTGAGCGGATTTAATCTCGTTAAAGATCCTGCCCGCCATTTGTTAACTTTCGATACGCACTAATTTGGGCTGTGACAGAAAATATTTTTTTGTCACATTTCTTCAATTAATCAATACGTTGATCTGGTACACCCAGAGTGCGAACCAAAATTGTGCAAAAAACACACTTGCTTTTTGTTATTAAGTTGCTAACTTGTTAACTTAATCGATTAAGTTGGTTCGAAGTTAAGTTCAATATGACCTTGAGCAATCACTAAGATGGTTCTTCGATTAATCACAATTCGGTAGAGGCAGCCATGGGGAGATAGGGCTGCATCTCAAATATGGGTGGGGACATAAAAATGATAAAAAGCACATCACAGAAATTCTTGTTAAGTACATTGGCCGTGTTGGTGAGTTCTCACCTTTGGGCAGCCGACGCACCACAACAGGAAGAAGCTAAGAAAGACGCGTTAGGTTTAGAAAGAATTACTGTTACTGGGGTTGCCCGTGGCACTCGTGTTATGGATTCGAGTGTGTCAGTCAGCAGTGTGTCACTGGCTGAGCTTGAAGTGAGTACGCCGCGTTCATCGGCCGAAGCATTCCGTATTATTCCGGGGATGAAGGTCGAGTCTACTGGCGGTGAAGGTAACGCTAACATAGCTGTGCGTGGTTTACCTGTGGCGTCTGGTGGTGCTAAGTTCCTGCAAATTCAAGAAGATGGTTTGCCAATCCTACAGTTTGGCGATATCGCCTTTGGTAACGCAGACATCTTTTTACGCTTAGATTCAACAGTGCAAACCATTGAATCTATCCGTGGCGGCTCGGCATCGACTGCGGCCAGTAATGCGCCCGGCGGCATTATCAATGTGATCAGTAAAACGGGCACCTCGGATTCGGGCAGTGTTGCTACTACTTTAGGGCTGGATTACGACACTTTCCGTACCGACTTTGAATACGGCACTAGCATCAACGACAGCCTGCGTTTCCATGTGGGCGGTTTTGTGCGTACGGGTGAAGGCCCACGCGACGCTGGCTATAACGCTAACAAAGGCGGCCAGATCAAAGCTAACTTAACCAAAGAATTCGATAAGGGTTATGTTCGTCTGTATTTCAAACATTTAGATGATAAAAGCATAGGTTACTTACCTATGCCTATGTACTCGGATGGCAGTTCAATCCCAGGTTTTGATGCGAAATCCGATGCGATTCAATCCGCGTATTTCCAGTCAACTTTGAGCTTAGGTGCCGATGGCGAACGTCGCCGTGGCGATATGCGCGATGGCATGAATCCAGTGGTCGATTCTGTCGGCTTAGAGGCTTCATTCGATTTAGGTAACGATTGGCAGGTTGAAAACCGTTTCCGTTTCTCCGATGTGAGCGGTAACTTTATCGCGCCATTTCCTGCCGAAGTGGCAAACGGTAGCGATATCGCGACCAGTATTGCTGGCACTGGCGCTAAGTTGATTTACGCCAATGGACCTAATTCTGGTAGTCAGATGGACGGTTTAGCCATGCGTATCAATACCTTTGACGTGCAGATGAATGATTTTGGCTCAATCGTAAACGACCTGAAATTGACTAAAACCTTCGACGATACCAGCGTGACCTTAGGTTACTACAATGCGGTGCAAAACATCAGCATGACCTGGATGTGGAACTCTTATCTGATGGAAGTAAAAGGCGATAATGCCGCGCTATTAGATGTGGTTGCCGCCGATGGTACTGCGTATTCTGACAATGGCCTCTATGGTTATGGTGTGCCTTACTGGGGAAATTGTTGCCAACGCAATTACGATACCGACTACACCATTAAAGCGCCTTACCTCGCGTTAGCCTCGAGTTTTGGTGACTTGTCACTTGATGCCAGTGTGCGTTATGACAGCGGTGATGCGAGCGGTAACTACGCAGGTAGCGTGCAATCACAAGTGGATATGAATCTCGATGGAATGATTTCAATCCCTGAGCAGAGCGTGTCTTCCATCGACAATGCGAACCCTCAGCCAGTGAATTACGATTGGAGCTATACGTCTTACTCATTAGGCGCTAACTATCAATTTGCCCGTGACTTAGCCGCCTTCGGTCGCTTGAGTCACGGTGGACGCGCCAATGCCGACCGTCTGTTATTTGGTAAAGTGCGTGCCGATGGTTCAGTTGCGAAGGAAGATGCGGTTGATATCGTTGACCAGTACGAGTTAGGTGTTAAGTACCGTTACGATGATTTGTCGGTGTTTGCGACGGCATTCTACTCAGAAACCGAAGAACAAAACTTTGAAGCCACGAGCCAACGTTTCTTCGACCGTAAGTACAAAGCCAAAGGTATTGAAATCGAGTCTGCCTATTTCATCGGTGACTTCGACTTTAGAGGTAACCTAACCTGGACCGATTCTGAGATTGCTAAAGATGCATTGACGCCAGAAGTGGTGGGTAATACCCCAAGAAGACAGGCTGACTTTATCTACTCCTTGATAGGCCGTTACAACTTTGACCAAGGTTCAGTGGGCGTTAATTTAATCGGTACCACGGATTCTTATGCTCAAGATAATAACGACTTAAGTTTCGACGGCTACAACCAAGTGAATGCCTTTGCAACTTACAATCTGACCGAAGCCATGAGTGTGTCTTTAAACGTCAACAACTTGTTTAATGTCACAGGTATTACTGAAGCGGAAGAAGGCTCAATCCCTGATAACAATATCATCCGTGCCCGTACCATTAATGGCCGAACCACAAGTGCGACGCTGAAATACGAGTTCTAAGCGGATCTTGCTACAGAAACTGTTTTTACAGAAAAAATGCTAAGCCCAAAACAGCCCATGAAAGTGGGCTTTTTGCCTGATACAGAATGCAGAATATAGAATACAAAGCTGGAGTGAAAATGACGGTATTACTCAGTTTCGGTGAGGTGTTAGTAGACCTGCTGCCAACCGATGCCACAGGCAAACATCATCAGCCGATTGCCGGTGGCGCGCCCGCCAATGTGGCTGTGGGTTACGCGAAACTCGGCGGTAAGAGTTACTTTGCCGGTGGCATCAGCGCGGACCATTATGGCGTTATGTTAAAGCAAGCCTTAGCGGAGCAGGGTGTGGCAACCGATTATCTTGCCGAAGTGCCGGGCGCTGCTACCGCGACTGTGCTGGTCAATTTAGATGAACAGGGTGAACGCACCTTTGAGTTCAATCGAAATGGCACCGCCGATATGCGTTACAGCAATCAGCATTTCGACAGTATTCCATGGCAGGTGATTGATATCTTTCATCTTTGCTCTAATACCTTTACTGAAACCGCCATCTTTAACACTAGCCTTTATGGTGCGCGTTGTGCCAATGCATTCGCGACCTTAGTGAGCTTCGATGTGAACCTGCGTTTATCCCTGTGGCAGGACACGTCCTTGCTAGCCGAGCGGGTTGAGCCGTGTTTTCGCTGCACCCAAGTGCTGAAAATGAGCCGCGAAGAAGCGGACTACTTAGCGTTAGCGCGGGATAAGAGTTTTGAAGATTATCTGCAGTTTTGCCTCGCCCAAGGGGTTGAGGTGATTTTGGTCACCGATGGTGCCAATCCAGTACAATGCATCACAGCGCAGCAAAGGTTTAGCGTACCCGTTCCCAAAATCTCTGCCGTCGATACCACGGCGGCAGGCGACAGTTTTATCTCAGGTTTTCTGTTCGCCTTAGGCTTAGGGCTCGAACATGATCTTGAATCCGATTTAGGAAATGTAGGCTTGAAACAAAGGCTAGAAAGCAAAGCGCATTTAGAAGCGGCGGTGGTATTTGCAACTCGCTGCGGTGCGATTACCTGCGGGCAAAAGGGCGCGTTTCCCTCTTTGCCCACACTGGCTCAGGTGAGCTCATTTTTGCTTTAGATCTGAGCCGATATTTGTCTCTTCTCCTTGGCATAAATTGCACATATATTTCAATGTAATGTACTAAATCTATTTTTTATGCTGAAAATATCGCTAAAGCAGATGAATATTAAAAATATACTGCTATAGTATAACTATTATTTTTTTCATCATAAAAAGTCTGCGTTAGTGATAGTTGTTACTGTGTAATACCTGTGGTGAAACGTAGCACTTTGAGGTGGTACTTATGTCTGATATGAAAAACGTAGAAAGTAATACCCAAATAAATCAGATGCTTAACATGAGAAACCAGCTAGCTGTGCAGATGGCTGCGTTAGATCGTGAATTGCAAATACTGCTTCTTAAACAAAAGCGTGATGGATTTCAGCCGCTAACGCAACAGACAGTACAAGAGATGGTGGCCGAACATATGGGGCAGCTAAAAGTGAAGGAGCTAACCTTATTTGCCGATATTGCGCCAGCTACTTACTACAAAATTATGAGTAAGCTTGAGTCGGTAAAAATTGGCACCCTAAAGACACTACTCAATACCATTGGGTTAGATTTATTTATTGGTAAGAAAGCACCGGACGTTAGTGTTCAAATTAGCTCTTCGAATGAGGCTAAGTCATGAGAGCTAATCGAATTGGTTATGTCTACAGTAACAACCGATTTGCCGGTGAACTGCTAGAGTACGACACGCTAGAGGGGTATGAGTACAGCTTCACCTATGCGGCCTCGTATATTGCCTCAGGCCTGCCGCAGATTGGCTATAAGCTGCCAATCACCCATGAGCCATACCGCCGAAACTATTTGCCGCCATTTTTTGCTAACCTGATGAGTGAAGGTTGGGTGAGGCGTCATCAAGCGAGAATCGCGAGATTAGATCAAGATGACAAGTTTGGCTTATTACTGGGAAATGGTGCCGAGCTTATTGGTCCCGTCAGTGTGCTGACTGAGTATCGTGGTGATGATATCTCGCCCGCGATAGAATTGATCTCTGTTCCGATGAAAAGCCTTAAAGGTTACCAGATTGATTTTCCTCGCAGTGAGTTTAACGAAGTGGCCATGGAATCCTTAGGTGGCGTATCTATCTCTGGTGTTCAACCTAAAATGTTTCTAACCTATGCTGAAGGCAAACCCAAAACACTGACCAACGCCGTCGGCATGGGACCATACATAGTTAAACCTTCTCCCAACGACTTTCCAGAGTTGGCGGAGAACGAATTTATGGTTATGCAGTTGTGTAAGGCAGTTGGTTTCAATGTTGCTGAACATCACTTAGTTCCCTTTAGTTGCGGGCAACTGGCCTATGTGACTGCACGGTTTGATCTGTATAGAGAGACTGGTAGAAAGCGTGAATTTATCGAAGATCTGGCATCTGCGCTAAATGTTGCGCCGGGGAATAAGAGTAGCGATACATTGTCCTATGAAAGAGCGATTAAAGAAGCGTATCAATTGAGTGGTGGCCATGTGCAATTGCTCAAAGATGGCTTTCTGCAGGTCCTAATGGCCTATATCGTTGGCAACAATGATTTGCATTTGAAAAATATTTCCCTTAGCCGTGCTAGTGACAGTAACAGGGCCTCTGGGTACACCCCCATCTATGACATGGTCTCAGTTGCTCCCTACAAGCAATACGATAATTCGGGTGAGTTAAGTATTTGGTTACTTGAGTCAGAGGTGAAAAGAGGATTCAGTACATCATCATATGAGCATTATGGTTACTATACTGGCCATGATTTTAGTGCCTTTGCTGAAGCGATTGGGTTGGGTGAACGAGCAGGAAAAGTATTGATGAATGACCTTGGCAAAAAAGTGGCAAAAGCTCGGGAGAAGGTTATTGAGAATGCCCCCGGTAGTGAACAGCTTAAGCAAATAATTAGTGATAGGATAACGGCCAGATTAAGCACTCTGACTCGGCCAACGCTTTGATAATAACTTGCTGCAATTGGCTAAGTTGAAAGTGTTCGTTTTTCAATATTACCCTTTGTGCTCATTGCATCTCCTCTATACATACAAATGCTACGCATATAGCGCGAACCCCATCACGTTTTAGTCGCTCCATTGGTTGGGCATTTATGCTATTTTAGCTGCGGCTTAAGGTCGAAGCTGTCGCGGCTTCTTCCATGCTTGATGTCGACAATTTTCACTTCGGCATGTTTCATTTCAACATCATTGGGGATTTCCTATGAGCAAAGCAAAAATCGGTATTGTGACGGTCAGCGATCGCGCCAGCGCGGGAATTTATGAAGATATCTCAGGCAAGGCGATTATCGACACGCTCAACGACTATCTCACCAGCGAGTGGGAGCCGATTTATCAAGTGATCCCCGATGAGCAGGATGTGATTGAAGCGACGCTGATCAAAATGGCCGACGAGCAGGATTGCTGTTTGATTGTGACCACTGGCGGCACTGGCCCAGCGAAACGCGATGTCACCCCAGAAGCGACAGAAGCCGTCTGCGATCGCATGATGCCAGGCTTCGGTGAGTTGATGCGCGCCGAGTCATTAAAATTTGTGCCTACCGCCATTTTGTCTCGTCAAACCGCAGGGTTACGTGGCGATTCATTGATTGTGAATTTGCCCGGCAAACCAAAATCGATTCGCGAATGTTTAGATGCCGTGTTCCCCGCCATTCCTTATTGTATCGACTTGATGGAAGGCCCGTATTTAGAGTGCAATGAGTCGGTTATCAAAGCATTCAGGCCTAAGGCTAAGTAAGCTTCTATCTAGCCTGTAAAAAAATAAAGCCACTGAAAATCCAGTGGCTTTATTGTTTGAGGAGCTTAGGATTCATAACTGATTAATCTGCTGCTTTAGCTCGTACTCTGGCTCTGTCACTATTTTTCAAGCACTTGTACTCACTCAATTAGTGTTTGGTTTTGTAGGCTGAGTTGAGTCACTTTGTCCTCAAGGTGCCTATTGTCTGCGGTGCCCACTCCAAGTTGGCGCGCCTTTAGATAGTGTTTAAACATTTCAGTGGCGCTGAGGCCAATAATGAAGGTGACCATAATCACCATTAAGACAAATTCGTTTTCCATAACAAACTCCCGTAGCTATTGAGGTTTTCAACTTGGGAGCGACCTATAAACCGAAGATCACTTTTTCACTCTTGAGTGACCTTTCCATGCCAAAGGCGAGCAATACCGCAATGGCGAGTGTGCCTAAGGTCGAAACCAGTAACTGCAGCATGGGCAAGTCTTTACCTTTGATAAAGTCCATTAATGCCTGTTGCTGACCCGAGACGGGCAACCACTGCAGCATATCTGGCGCTATGTTGTAACTGGCGGCCATCGACAGGGCTAAGGGCACAAATAGCACCATAGTCAGATAGGACTGAGCCTCCTTAAAGGTTTTCGCCATAAAAGACACAAACAGTTGCAGACAAGCGGCCATTAACGCGACGGGGATGCCGACCACTAACATCAGTGCCATAAATTCCGTGGTGATGTTGACGCTAAAGCCTAATTCCTGCCATGGCACAAAGGCGTAGGCGATTTTAGACACCAGCAAGATCAGTACTAAACCGAGCAAAGCGAACAGGCTTACCGCAATTATTTTTGACAGCACTAATTGGCGAGTGGTCAGCGGGTGGCTCAATAGCAGGGCCAAGGAGTTGCGTTCGCGCTCACCGGCACTGGTATCGATAGCTAGGTTCATCCCCGAGATAAATACCGAGTAAATCATAGTAAAAATGGCGATACCTAAGATCATCCCGCCCTTAGAGTCCGTGGTGGCTTTGTCTTGCACATTCACCTTAAGTGGTTGCACCACGCGCGGGTCAATACCGCGGGCGATTAAACGTAAACTGCCCATTTCAGCACTGTAGGCCTGCAGTTGTTTTTCGAGTCTACGAATCGAGTTCTGCAGTTTCTCCTCAGAGTTATCGGCCACGATGGTGATTTCGGCGCTTTTGCCTTGGTTCATCTGCGCGGCATAGTCGGTGCTGATGATCAGTTCTATTGCTTTAAGGTCTTTGGCGTCAGAGCCATCGGCTGCGCCTTGAGTGATGCCCTTATTTGATAAAAATCTTACTAAATCCGGTGCGTTATCGGGATTTTTAATGGTGATTTTCAAATCATCGGGGCTGGTTAATTGGCCAATTAACACCATAAATAGGCCGCACATGATCAACGGTGTGCCTATGGCGTAGTACAGACCCGCCATCACAGAGCGCTTATCGCGGGCGGCATCGATGAGTTCTTTACGAACCATAGCGATTATTTTATTCATGCTGTCATTCCCTTAACCATGTTCTTAAATGCCACGCTTTTATATATCAAGGTCTTAAAGGTTAAAACCTGCGGGCGTAATCTTTGCTGAGTCATCATGCCGCTATCCCTTCATCCGTGCCGATAAGTTGAATAAAGGCTTCTTCGAGCGAGTCTTTACCCGTTTGGGTGCACAGTTCGGTGGGGCTGCCAATGGCGACGACTCTGCCTTGGGCCATCACGATCACTTGGTCACACAGTGCGGCGACTTCCTGCATCACATGGCTCGAGAACAGCACGCAATGTCCTTGATTTTTAAGGTCGATAAGAATGTCACGCAATAGGCGAGTGCTCATCACATCCAGCCCACGGGTCGGCTCGTCGAGGATAATATTGCTCGGGCTGTGGACGATTGCCTGTGCGAGGGCGGTTTTCATTCTTTGTCCTTGGGAGAAGCCTTTGCAGCGGCGATCGCTAATGTCTTCGAGGCGCAATTTCGCAATCACTTGGCTGGTGGCTTCCTTGGCCTCCTTGGATGATAAGCCGCTCAGCTCGGCAAAATAGCGAATGTATTCCCGTGGTGTTAAGCGTTCATACAGACCAAAAGGGTCGGGGAATAGCCCGAGTTGCTGCTTAGCGCCAATAGGGTCGATGGCGACATCTATGCCTTCGATTTCAGCCTTGCCGTTATCGGGTTTCAGCAAGCCAAAAATCGTGCGTAAACAGGTCGTTTTACCTGCCCCGTTCGGGCCGAGTAGTCCTGTGATTTGGCCATTTTGTGCGACAAAACTTAAGTCATTCAGCGCCTGCACGTCACCGATGCGCTTGGAAAGATGGGATACTTTAATCATGGCTTATTCCTTAGCTCCAGTGCTGGCGTGATCATCTGTTGTCGTGGCTTTTGTGCTGGTCGCATTAAGCGGTTCCACCGAGCTGGCATTTAAATAAAAACTGCGGCGCACATCTTTGTTTAAACACTCGCCGTCGAGATTGTTGACTGAGCCCGAGCGGACGAGATCGGCAATCAGGTTATTGGCGCAGGATTGATAGGCAACACCGTGGGTCGCATAAGGAGCGACAAAGTGCTTGGCATTGGTGAGTTTTTCCATCGCTAACTCGCCCCAACTCGGTGGTGTCGCGGGGTCGATTTCGCCGGATAACAACAAGGTCGGAATGTTACTGTTAATGGGCTCGCTAAAGCTGTTATCGACTGCAGGGACTTTCCATATTGAACAAGTCGCCTCTAAGCCTTCGAGCATGGTTCTGCCCATAAAGGATTTTTTGGCCTGCTCGCGCATGGTTGGGGTAATGCGGTGCATATCTTCGCCACAGACCACAGATGCGTGCATGCCCATCGCCATGCCGGCATTGTCTAGGGTGAGGGCATAGAGGCCGAGTATAGGTTGGAAGTTGTTTTTCGATGCTTGATGAATCGCATGGGGCAAGAGGGCGCGCACATTGGCTTGATACAGTGCCATGCGGATCGAACCAGAGAATTTACCGCGCGTCATGGTCAACATGGTTTTTTCGCCCGTGACGGGATCGTAAACGTTTTCCATCACAGGGCCAGTGGCGAGCTTAGCGTCGACTCGCTCAAAGTCTGCCTTTAACTGGGGAAATTGGCTGTTACAGGCGGCGGTTGCTTGGCAATCCTTAAATAATAAGTCGAAGCCACGATCAATCGCCGAGCCAATTTCTAATACGCTTTGCTGCATGGGCACTATGCCGTCTAAGGTCACTGTGGCTAAGTGCTCTGGATATAAACGCATGTAAAGTTGCGCCATGCGAGTGCCGTAGGAGATGCCGTAAATATGCAGTTTTTTATAGCCTAAGTGCGCTCGCACGGCTTCGAAGTCTTTAATCGCATTGAGGCTGCCGTATTGAGTCACGTCGGCATCAATTTTGGATAAGCATTTTTGCGTTTCGGCTAAGGTATCGACATTATCGTCATCGAAGGACAGTGGAGATTGAGCTCCTTCATCGCAGGCCAGCACATTCGAACGGCCTGTGCCCCTTTGATCGATCAGTAAAATATCCCGCTGTTGGCGAACTTTGCTCAGCATGGCATCGAAACCTGCCGCGTTCTCTATGGCCGATTGTCCTGGGCCGCCTGCAATCGCCAGCAAGGCTTCTTCATGGTTGGCATTTTTCACCGCAGGCAAAACAACGTAATGCACTTGGATCTGTTTGCCATCGGGTTTGTTAGGGTTTTCTGGCACAGTCACAAAACCGCAGTTTAGGCGATCGGATACGCCTTCCACATAACAAGTTTCGGTGTCATTCGCCATGTTCCTAGCTATATCAGCCGTCGCTTGTGTCTCTTGGCTTTTCACATCACTCGCCCACGTCGCCGTACTTGCCATTGCCAGTATGAGTGCGCTCATTCTCAAAGTATGCGTGCGCCATGTGGCACTAGTCGCACCATGCCGTGGCTGAGTTGGCACAAGGCGTTGAACTGTGTTGCTTAACTTCCTGTGTGTCATGCTATGTATCATGCGCGCTTTCCTTTTTGCATTTCAGGACGAGTTGTAAATTTAGATACAAAATATCGGTATATTAATGTGTTAACAAGGTGTGAGCGGGCAGTGCTGGGCGTTTTTCATGTCAACCTAAGTTGTTGTGAACCTATTTACAAGCACTGAAACGAACAAGTTGTGTTTTTTGGGGATAAGAAAAACTCTGGCAAGGCGATGTCATTAGCAGATAAAAGCCTATTTACAGCGTGATTTGGGCGACATTTGCACAACATTAGAGCAAAAACTCTTAGTTTTTATTTGGCCTTCAGGTAGAATGCTGCAAAAGCGGTACACTTGTAAGCTAAAAAGGTGAGTCTCTTATGTCTCTCGATCAATATCATGTTATTCGACTACTACAGCGGCAGAGCGAGTCTTTAAAAGACGCAGTAGCGCTGGAAGGTTTTGAAATGGCCGCTCCTTGGTATCAGGTGAGTTGGCAAGCCTTCGACCAAATCAGCAGTAAAATTGCACAAGTGTTGATCGAACTTGGCGTACAAGTGCAAGACCGTTGCGTTATTCTGGCGCAAAACTGCCCGCAGTGGACTTGTGCCGATGTCGGCACTCTCAAAACTCGCGCCGTTGTGGTGCCAATTTATCCCACCAGTACCGTCGAACAGGCGAGCTTTATCGTAAACGACGCCACCGCTAAAGTGATTTTTGTTGACGATGCTAAGCAATACGCCATGGCGTGTGAGTTGCAAGCCTTATGCCCAAGCCTAGAGCATGTGATTGTATTCGATGCCAGCGTGACACTTGCTGCCGATAAGGCCAATCAGCATTGGCATCTAGATACCCTACTGGCGGGTGACACTCAGTTAAACATTGAGCAAGAAGCCGAGCTTAATCAGCGTTTACACGCTGCAAATCTCGATGATTTACTGACCTTAATTTATACCTCCGGCACGACGGGCGATCCTAAGGGCGTGATGCTGGATTACCGTAATATGGCGTCTACCATACGCCAGCACGATCAAAAACTGGCCTTCCATTCTGGCGATGTGTCTTTGGCATTTTTGCCATTGAGCCATGTATTTGAGCGCAGTTGGAGTTTCTACGTCTTGTGCCGTGGCGGCCATAACGTCTATCTGCAAAATACCCAAAGAGTGAAAGAGGCGATTAGCGCCGTGCGTCCACATACCTTGTGTGTGGTGCCGCGTTTCCTCGAAAAAGTGTATAGCGCCGTACAAGATAAAGTCGCCAAATCTGCCGACGGTCGTAAGAAGTTGTTTGCTTGGGCGATGCGCGTTGGCCAACGTCAGTTCGAAGTCGGCCAAGGTCGTGCTAAGGGCGGATTGTGGTTGTCGCTGCAATGGCGTTTGGCGCACAAGCTGGTGTATAGCAAGCTGCAAGCCGTGCTTGGTGGCCGTTTGAAGTTTATGCCTTGCGGTGGCGCAGCCTTAGATGTGAATGTCGGTAGTTTCTTCCATGCGATTAATATTCCAGTACTTTGTGGGTACGGTATGACAGAAACTAACGCGACTGTGACCTGCAATACCTTAGGTAATCGAGTGCCGGGTTCCAATGGACAACCTTTGCTGGAAACCGAAATTAAGCTAGGTAAGGACGATGAGATTTTAGTCCGCGGCGCCACTGTGATGCGCGGCTATTACAATCGTCCTGAAGATACCGCCGCTGCGTTTGAAGATGGTTGGTTAAAAACCGGTGATGCAGGGCGTTTCGATGCGAACGGCAATTTATTTATTACCGATCGTATTAAAGAATTGATGAAGACCTCCAACGGTAAATATATCGCGCCGCAAAGGGTTGAGGGCGCCGTGGGCTGTTGTCCTTTTATCGAGCAAGTGGCGATTATTGCCGATGCGCGTAACTATGTGACCGCTTTGATTGTGCCTGCGTTTGAGTCACTGGAAGCGTGGGCGAAGGACAAAGGGCTGAAGTATGAGTCACCTTTAGAATTGCTGCGCCATAGTCATGTGGTTGAGCATTTTGAGCAACGCTTAAAGCAGTTACAGCATGAGTTGGCCGGTTTTGAACAGATTAAAAAGTTCACTCTGTTGCCTGAAGCATTTTCGATGGAAGCGGGTTTAATCACCCCAACGCTCAAGCTGCGCCGCAAGATGATTTACCATAAATACGCCCATGAAATAAATGCTATGTACAACAATTAATTGTTAAGTTGTTGTTGCTAAAGGCCGCAGAAGCGGCCTTTTTTTTATCTACTACTTCCTGAAGTGCTTTTCTTCGCTTAAAATTCGCCCCGTTTACTGGTGCGCATGAGGCGCGAGGCGTCGGGATAAAAGGTGTAGTTAAATGGAACTTTCGATTCGTAGTTTATTCGCTGCAGTGAGTGCGGTGTTGTTATCTTCTTTAACTGTCATTCCTGCAGCTGACGCTGAGGATTACGACAAAATCGTCCATGGCCCAGTGGACTTGCCTAACGGGCAATGGCTCAATTTTTATCAAAAAGATCATAAAGTGTGGGGCGAAATGCTCTATGGCGATGCGCCCGGCGTGCGTCTTGATGATTATGGTTCTGCTGAAGTGGTTGCGGTTTTTTACCTCGATTTTGATAAAGGTGGCACCAAAGAAGTGGTTGTCATGCTTAAAGATGCCGATGGTCAGCATTTACGGGGCTATGGTTTTGAAGGGGATGATCTCACAAAACTCCCCCGTCTACAGGTTGTGCTCGATGAAGTGGCACCAACCTTAACCTCGTTTACCGTGGGTAGCGTTCGTAAAGTACTAAGCCAAATTCCGCCGCAACAATACCGTATGACCTATGATGTTGACGCGATTGAAGATCCCGCCATTAAAGCGATTGTCGATGGTTCTACTAAGCTCAAGCCGACCTTAGTGGGTTATCGTAATTCCGAAGGTTCACCCGTCGATGTGAAGACCGCCGTCGAGTATAAATTACGTTATCCACTCACTCGCAAAGATAAAGATGCCCAAGGGATTGAGCATCAATATAGCCTTGTGACCACCTTTGATCGCAGTGGTTACAGCGAAGAAGACGGCAGTTTTGTATTGGTGAGCGTGGCCTTTGAGGCCGATGACTTTGATTGGCTTAAAAGTGGTGGTGCCGTGATCCCTAAAACTGGCCCATCCTACGATTTTATGAGTATGAGCATGGCGAGTACTTGGGCAGGGCTTGCCAGTGAAAGTCATTATGCCCAAGGCGTGCTTGATGGCCCGTATGCGGCCTACGATGGTCGCAATGGTAGCGTGGTTTACTCTGGTAACTACAAACAGGGCAAAAAAGTTGGTAAGTGGATGGAGACAGAGAACCAAGCCATTTATTGGGAAGGCGAATATCTTGACGGTAAAAAGCAAGGTAAATGGATTGCACAGTCGATGTTCGATGAGGCCGATAACTTTGGTTTTGCCCATTACAATCAGGATGTGCTCGACGGCCCCTACGAAGTCTATGAGCCCGATTATGACTCCAGTGCAGAAGGCGATAAGCGATTAGTGGCAAAAGGTATTTATCTTAATGGCGTAAAAGATGGCGAGTGGCTTGAGGCTGATGGCAGCAAAGGCCAATATCAAAAGGGTGTGAAGCAAGGCGCTTGGGTCGATAAAGTGACGAGCGGACATTTCCGTGATCAAGTAGGTGAAGGCGCCTATCTTGCAGGAAAACGCACTGGCCTTTGGGCATTTAAAGCCGAAGATGGGACTCGTACCGAAGTGAACTATGTCAATGGCTTACGTCAAGGAGAGTCTAAATCATTCGACAAAAATAATCTGATGTTTAATACCCGTCATTATGAGCAGGGTCGCCTTAATGGTCAGAGTATTTGGTATTCAAGTCCGAATGTCGTGGTGGATATCGCTAACTACCGCCAAGGAGAGTTGGATGGTCAGCAAATGCGCTTTAATCCCCAGAACGGTGAGCTGACTGAACTAACGAGTTATAAATTCAATGAAGCGGTGACGCTTAAGCCTTCGCACGATGAATGTATTATGCGTGAGAATCCCTACTCAGATGATTGTGAAGGGGTGATTAATGGTAAAAATGAAGAAATTTCATCGATAAAACACGGTGAGCAGCGCGAATATCATAGCAGCGGCTCCTTGTATAAATTGGCTTATTACACCAATGGCGCTGTAGATAAAGAATATCAGTTTGATTCCAATGGCCGTTTATTAAATTTAAAAACGTACAAAGCGGGTAAGGAATACGGCCCAAGTATCAGTTATTCCACTGATGGTGGTTACTCACTCTCCCGATATGGTCACCAAGTGAATAACCGTGTCTCTGGCCCCCATTACAGTTTCTATCCTAATGGCCAATTAAGAAGCCTGTGGAACTACTGCCAGCAAGAAGGCGAAACCTGGAACGGTGAACCTTATTTCTGGGATAACGCCATTGCGCGCTGCGGTATACAGCGCGAGTACTTTGATAATGGTGCCGTGAGTTGTATTGAAGACCTCGATAGCAATTATGCCGTGGATAAAGTGTGTTACGACATGAATGGCAAGATAGCGAATGAAATGCTGCGTATCGATGAACAGCATGTGGTACACAAGCGCTACATTAACGGTGTCATCTATTCCGAAGAGCCGGGTTTTGCCGATTACTCACATATCACTAAGGGCCGTAAGATTTATCACTTAGAGAACCCAAAAACTCATGGGGTGTATAAGTCTTATAAAAATGGCAAGTTAGAATACGAGAAAATGTATGATATGGGTAAGGCTGGATGCCTTAAAAAGTACGATGCTAACGGCAAGCAAACCCCAGAAACGGCGAGTTGTCAGTTTTAAAATGCTAGGTTTGGGCTAGTGGCTAGAACCTGTTTGGCTTAGGATAATGGATGAGTTTGGTGGTTTGGCTCAATTGCGATAATCACCATGCTCTTCCATTCATAAAATAATAAAAAGGAAGTTTGCATGTCAGCCACAGAATACAGTCTCGAAATCCAGCCAAGATTTACAGAAACCGATGGCTTAGGGCATATCAACAACACTGTAATCCCCGTATGGTGCGAAGCGGCGCGCACACCAATCTTTGAGATTTTTAATCCTGAGTTGGATTTACATCAGTGGAATCTTATCGTGGCGGGGTTTACCGTGGCATTTATCGCGCCGACTTACTATGGCAAGAGTGTCACAGTAAAAACCTATGTCAGCCGTATCGGTAATAGTAGCTTCGAGCTGACCCAAACCTGTTGGCAAGCGGGCAACAAGACCGCCGAAGTAAAAACTACACTCGTACATTACGATTACAGCAGTGAAAAAAGCCGCCCGATTCCTGAAGATATCCGCGAAATGCTCGCTAATCTGAATGGTGAAAGTGCTTAGTCTGCTTACTCTTTCGGTCAGCGTAATTGCAATTGCGCTGCTGAAGGGTTAATTTGTCGGCCCGCTAACCGTGATGCAGATCACTTGTCTGTATCGCTTAATTTTTATCGGTTCGGATTAACCATGAGATTCTATTTTACCCGTATGCGATCGAAGGACATTTGTCCACCAAGACAGCCACTTAAAAAGATTGTGTGGTCATGGATTGGGGCTTTCTGTGGCATTTACTTGGTCGCGAGTCTCGCAAATTATATGAGTGAAAACCTCGTCGACACTATGTTTGTCATTGGCTCGTTCGGCGCGTCGGCTGTGCTAGTGTACGGTGCACCGCTGGCGGAGTTTTCTCAGCCGCGTAACTTGATTGGTGGCAGTGTGTTATCGGCCTTAATTGGGGTCGCAGTGTACCAAGTGTGTGGCGATTATGTGGTGCTGGCCAGCGCCTTAGCGGTATCCCTGTCTATCGCATTCATGTACCTGACTCGGACTCTTCATCCTCCGGGTGGCGCAACGGCATTGATTGCCGTGATTGGCGGTGAAAACGTGCATCAACTCGGCTTTCTTTACGCGTTAATGCCAGTGTTCCTCGGCTCAGTATTACTCTTACTGGTCGCGCTGGTGGTCAATAACCTCTCCACCGATCCCAAGCGCCATTACCCTGTTTATTGGATTTAGCGAAAGTTAACATTATCCCAAGTAGATGAGCGCAACTGTTATTGCGCTCATCTATTTATGTTTATATTTCAGATTAAATACCGCTAGTTATAGCTATATTTCTAAATGCTATAATTCTTGTACCATCAGAATAATCTAACTTGAAATTTAACTTTTTTATCATGACTGGATTTGATTCTGTAGGATATTTGAAAAATAGCTTTAGTGATGTAGCTGATTTTTTTGTCAAAGGAATACTTCTTGATGATCTAATAAACTCATTTGCTATATGTACTCTTTCTAGCTCAGCTCTAGTGTTTTCTTGATCATAAATTCTAGTGTTATTAACTCCGCCAATTTCTAGATCTTCGTCTGAAACATTTCTTACAAACAGACTACATATCACTTGAGAGCCAGATCTTGAACAATAATCTAGCTCTATTTCTAATCCAGCTTCTACTTGTACCATGCTATAGCTAATACGTTCTTCTTTTTCAAGAAAGTAACTGCTTAGCGACGATGATGGAGCATAAAATTCTCTTAGGCTTAAGGACAAAGCTCCCAACATCAAAAAAACAAATGTGTAATATCCATATTTTCTCCATGTTTTTCGATCTTTTACTTTGGAAACAAGTCTGTTGACGATAAAAAGAATTGAAAATGCTGATATGAGAGCTAAAAATGCAAAGATAGCTTGATAGAGTAATAATCCATCAACGTTAAGTTGAAATAGCTGTCTTAAGAAGTCTGAGCCTCTAAATGTCGGCACTAAAACAGCCAGTAAGGTAAGTATAAAACTAAGCAGTGTATTTGAGTCTGACATGTATTCTCTGAAATTATTTTTTTCAGTATTTTCCTTTAGCGCCTTACTATCCATTTTTTATAAATATCCTATAACTCTGCTTATATGTGATGACTATTTTAATATTAATGAAGTATCCATTCAAAGATGTTTCTATATCAGTTTTGCTAGCTTTTCAAAAATTTCTGTACATACCAGCAGCTGGCTTGGATAGTAAAGTCTTGGCCTTTAGCCCACTTTAAGCCGTGGCGCACTAAGCGTTCGGCAAGGCCTTTACCGCGCAGTTCGTTGGGGACAAAGGTGCGGCTGAAATCGATATCCTTGCCTGATAATCGGTATTCCAATACGGCTTCATAGCCGTCGACAGGGATAATAAAACGCTGTTTATCCTGTCGATGTTCAATGGCTATCTCGATATTTTCGTTATCTGACATACATGCTTCCCTCAAGGTATGGCCTAAAGTGTGCTGGCAATTCGTTATCGATTTGAATAGCTTAAGCGACTTCGTGCTGTTTGAGAATCGCTAGCAGTTCTGCCGGTAACTCGGCTTTTTTACCCGTTTTAAAGTTAAACATCACCGCGACTGAAGTGCCTAAGGTGGTTACTGCCTGCTGCTGTTTACTAAAAGCCTGATAATGCATGGTAAATCTATCGCTGTGAATATCGCTAATGCTGACACTTACCAATAAAGTATCGGGGAAAGTCACTGGGCGTTTATAGCGAGCCTGATTTTCGCTGATTACGGGGCCAATGCCGGATTTATACAGAGTATCTAGCGGGAAGAGGCGATTGAAAAAGTCGATACGTGCCGTTTCAAAATAGCGGAAATACACCACATTATTAACATGTTGTAGGGCATCCATTTCACCCCATGCAACGGGGATTTGGGTAACGATAGGGTGCTGTGCGAGAAACTTTTCCATTGCCTGTTCTTGTACACCTTCTTGCAACTGTTGTTTAAATCCCATGATAAAAATCCCAAGTTAAAACGCTCGTTTAAGCGGCCAGACTAGCAGCATAAGATTGCTGCGACAAGTCTTGGTCTAAGCTGATACTGTGGCTGATAATGGCAAGCAATGCAGATATGAGTAATGTCTTTAAAGGGTTAGGTTGAGCTATGTATATTGGACAAGCGGCAAAGCAAACAGGGCTGTCGATAAAAGCGATTCGCTTGTATGAGGAGTGGGGGCTCATCGACACTCCCGCACGTCAGGGGCGTTATCGTATTTATAGTGCGGCGGATATTAGGCTGTTGTTGCTGATCAAAGAGGCCAAAGCCCTCGGTATTAAGCTTGTCCAACTAAAAGATTTACTCGAACAAGGCGATAAGCATGCTCAGTTAGCCACAGTGCAGGCTTTTTTGTTGGGTATTAAAGCGGATTTTTTACGCCAGATAAGTGAGTTAGAACATAAAGTCACTCAGTTAGATGCCTGTATTGATGGGCTCACCTCCTGTGAGTCGCAGCTGTTACCTTAGGTCTTGACTCTCCCCTTAGGGGCAGAGTTTATGCTATTTGCCACATTGACTGTTATGGCGTTTCATCGTGGCAAAAAAGATTTTAGTGATCTGTGGTAATCCTAAGGCGCAGAGTTTTTGTGAGCATCTGGCTCAAACCTATGTCCAAGCGGCGGCAGATAAACACTCAGTGAGAATCGTCAAACTAGCTGAGCTGAATTTTGACCCGAATCTGACCTATGGTTATCGTCAACCTCAGCCACTCGAAGCCGATTTGCTAGCGTTTCAAGCGAATATCCAGTGGGCGGAGCATGTGGTGATTATCACACCGATTTGGTGGGGCGGTATTCCTGCTAAGTTTAAAGGCTTAATCGATAGGACATTTTTATCTGGATTTGCATTTCAATATGAGAAAGGTAAATTGATACCCGCTAAGTTGCTGCGCCATAAAACCTCGCGAATTATCATGACTATGGACACGCCGCCTTGGTATTACAAGTGGTTTCAAGGCGCTCCCGCGCTGAAACAGCTTGATACCGCCACCTTAGTTTTTAGTGGTTTTAAGCGGGCTAAGTCCAATATGTTGGGGCCAGTGATGAGTGCTAAGGAGCCGCAATTGCAACAATGGCGAGCGTTGGTGCAGCGGCTGGGGAATTTAGGTTTATAGAATCTAGCGAAACAAGGAGTGGGGTGTGATTAAACAAGTGGGCAATACTCTTATTCAGCCAAAACACAGAGCGTCCTGCCATTGTGGTGCCGTGGTATTGGAGTTGTCATTGCCTAATGGCATCGAAAATCCACGCCGTTGCGATTGCTCTATCTGTCGCCGTAAGGGCGCAATGGTTGGCTCTGTGCCGCTGGCGGGGATTAAGATCCTCAAGGGTGAGGATGCGCTGAAACTCTATGAATTCAATACCAAAACTGCCAAACACTACTTCTGCTCTATCTGCGGTATTTACACCCATCACCAGCGACGTTCCAATCCCCATGAGTATGGTTACAACATTGGTTGCCTCGAAGGGGTTAACCCATTCGATCTCGAAAATGTGCCCACGAATGATGGCGTTAACCATCCTGCGGATCGTTAGATTATGAATATAGGTCAGTTTGCTGTACTCACAGGACTGTCGGCGCATACGCTCAGATATTACGAGAAAATTGGCCTACTGCAGTCAGTCGTGCGAAATGGCAGCGGGCATCGTGATTATGCTGCGAAAGAAGCGGAATGGATTGGGTTTATCAATCGCTTAAAAGAAACGGGCATGCCGTTAAAGCAGATATTGACCTATGCCGAGCTGCGTGTCCAAGGCGATGCAACCGCTGGCCAGCGACAGCAGTTGCTCGAGCAACATGCAACACAATTGGCTGAGCGTATTCGCCAAGAGCAGGAGCATTTGGCTGCTCTTAAGCAAAAAATTCACTATTACCAAACTCATTTTTAGTGGCTAAGCTCAGTCGCTAACATTTGTGGTTAAATGCTAAAAAGCTAATATTATTTACTTTTCTATTTGCTTGCTTGTGCCTCTAGTCGGCGAGTTAAACAGAGGGTTAGTTTTACTGATCCGCATTGCCTGTGTCATCCATCAATGAACCATTGACTTAGAGTTAACTCTAAGGTTTAGGCTGCTTGCTGTGATTTAATCCAACAGGAGCTAAAAATGAGTAATCAAAGATATGTGCAGGGCCTCGCTAAACTGACTGAAATCGACGGTGAGGCGGGGGAGAAAGTCATCCGCAGTCTTGCCGATATTTGCCCTGACTTAGGCAAGTACATTATTGAATATCCTTTTGGGGATATTTATCAGCGTGAAGGGCTCGACCTTAAGACGCGGGAGCTAGCGACAGTTGCCGCACTCACGGCGCTAGGGCATTGCCAGCCACAGTTAAACGTACATATTAATGGCGCATTGAATGTGGGTTGTACGCCGCAGGAAATTGTTGAGGTGATATTGCAAATGTCTGTTTATGCTGGCTTTCCTGCTGCACTTAATGGCATGTTTGTCGCTAAAACCGTATTTTCTGAGCGGGAGTTAAGCGTCGTTTAGTTAGTCCTGAGTCAGGTTTATCGATTTGCAAAAGTGACCATAAGGCCGCTTTGATTTCCTCTCTCAAGTTCATTTTAGTTGGATTTAAACGGGCGATGGGGTGTTGCAGAGCTTTCATTCGACTCTAAACAGAACGTTCGACTTTGGCTAGAGATAGCCAAAGTTACCAATGTACCGAGATTGAGTGGCACAGTTGCCATCACTGTGCTTTGCACATTACAGTGGCAAATGTTGCCCGTCTTACTATTTCAATGGAATGTAAAAGAATAATGAATTTAATCGGTTACATTGGTTCGGCTCGCCAATACTTGCGAAAACTCAGCTTACCATCACTGAGTGACATCCGTTTAGGTGTGGGCAAGTTCTGGCGCTGTCTTATCCTAGGGGTTGCTAAGTTATCCTTTGCGCAAAAGCTGTATCTTATTGCTTTGATATTGGCTTTTAGTAGCGAGTTAATGGGGTTGGTCGCTGTGATTGCCGTAATCGCTATGGCCATCGAGTTTTGGCCTGTGTTCGAGCGGGTTTGGCACAGTTTGGCGGGCAAAGCTGTGTTGTTGCTGTTTTATGCGATGATTGCCAACTTTGCTTTGGGCTGGTCTGGCGCGATAGTCAACGAAGTGGTTGGGGTCTCAGCAAGCGATCTCAATTACACCCATAACTTAGCGATTTTACTCTATATGCCCGCTTGGTTTTTGATGGTAAGCGCGATCGTGCTGCTGGCATTACAGTTGATTATTCCTATCTATTTAATATTGATCTTTTTGCTTAAACCTTTAGGTGTCAAATCGTTACGGCTTACCTCGCATACTTCATTCCGTAAAACGACTTTTTTGATCCGTATCGTGCTAGCGACTGTGGTTTTGTATCACTTGAGCCTGTTAATTGATTTAGAGACGCGCATTGAAACCTCGTTTGGCAACTTTATTACCTCTCCCCAAGAAGCCGCTAAGCATGCGCCTCGCGAGCCTAAATCGGGACGGTTGCCGGATGCGACCGATGTGCTGACGGTACCGATTGTAGAGCTAACTCAGACTGCTCTTGACTCTGAAAGCGATAAATCGAGCAAGGCTGAGAATAGTAATGATGACGACGAGCTGGAAGAGGAAGATCGCAAAAAGGCCTACGCCTCGGTGCGAACTCAATATCAGTACTTAGTGCGGCAATGGCTAGCTACGTTCGCATTTTCACTTGAAGCCAATGGCCGCTCGCGTTGTAAAAAGCCTGCCGAGTCGAATGTGATTGAATTAAATGATTACGAGATTTTGTTGATCACACCCGATAAGAATGCGGATTATGGTTATCGTTTTGAGGTGGAAAAATGTATCTCGGCTGCGTTTCCGCTGGCGGTGAAGGGTAATTGAGTCAATTAATAAAAAAGCGACCACAAGGTCGCTTTCGTTTTATAGGCTAAATCAGCTTGAGCTGACTGAGTCGGCTATCGTGTTATTCAACAACCATCACGTTATTCAATAATCGCATTATTCAATCAGCAGCTCATCGAAGCTGCTGATTTTGCGGAACTCGCCAGTGCGTTGCTTGCTGTCGCGAACCATTTGGCAGGTCATCATACCCGCAGCGTCAGCAGCCTTTAATTCTTCAATAACATCAGACACAAACAGCACTTGTTTGGGGCTTAAGCTGATGGTGTTGAGGATATTGCAGTAAGCCTGCTTATCTAATTTGTTGCCCGTACGGGTGTCGAAATGGCCGTTAAACATTTCAGTTAAATCGCCGCCGTCACTGTGGCCGAACAACAGTTTTTGCGCGTCGACTGAGCCGGATGAAAAGCTGTAAATACGTAGGTTTTGTGCGCTAAAACGTTTCACCGCTTCAATAAAGTCCGGGAAGATATGGCCCTTAAATTCGCCATGGGCATAGCCTTGTTTCCAAATTAACCCTTGTAAGGTTTTAAGTGGCGTGGCTTTACGGTCTTCGTTGACCCACTGTTGCAGGATCTCAGTTACACGCGCTAAGTCAGCCTCAGGCTCTAGGGCGATATCTTTAGTGTCACAAATACAGTTTTCAACCAATACATTGTGTTGGTTCTGTTCTAAAAAGTCTGGCAAGGCTTTGACAGAATAGGGGAATAGTACATCTTGGATAAAGTTTAGGTCTGTCGTGGTGCCTGCTGTGTCTACGACTATGGCTCTGATACCCATAATGTTTTGATACTCCACAATATGTTGGCTAAAAAATGCAACTCCGATCCTAAGCGTTATTGGTGAAATTGGCTAGTCTATTTCACCCAAACACATGGGCAAATTGTGGGTGATATCACTAAGCGATAAGATTGAAATTTGATTAATCTAGTAATTTTAAAAGCTTATCCACTGATTATCCGAGAAAACACTAACTTGATACTGGATTTCATCTCGTTTATTGCGCACAAGTTTGTGGTAGACATAAGACTATGGTCTTAATAGCTAAGGGAAATTTAGGCTGCTATTGTAGTTAAAGTCTCTTTACTCCTTTATACCTTGCATGCTGTGGTTTTCGGGAGATGAGACAGCATATTTCACCTGCGAATAGAGAGACCTTACATGAAATATCTACCCGCACTTGGCTTTGGTATCCTATTAGCCTTATTGAGTTTTATCAGCTTCTCATTGGTTGCCAGCGCGGGTTATATGTTGGACATGTTGAGTGTGGTGCCTCACATCTCGCATAACAGTGTGGAGTATCTTTTGTTGGCGGCTCATGATGCGAGTTTGCTGATATTGCTTGCAGGTTTAGTGCTTTATGCTTACCACAGGATCTTTCCTAAACTTCCCTTCGATTGGTTTACCGCTGTGCTTATCCAAATGCCGCTTGGCTTGGCGGTACTGGTGTTAGATGGTTTTACTTTAAACCTGTTTTCATTCAAAGGTTTTGCTCTAACGTTGACCACTTTAGCCGCTTCATTTGGGGTGTTAAGCCTTTTTTGGTTGCTCCAACGCAGAGCTAAGCGCTTCGAGGCGAGGTTGAGTAAATAAAGCAGAATTTACAGAACATAGCGTAGGCGCAGTGCCGTTTGTTCAACAGGGGATAACGCGAGCCACTGTTCTCGGATTTCCACGGCTTCCTGCGGATAGTCGGTAATGAGTACATCGGCTCCCAGCGCCAACATGCGCAGCATTTGCCGTGGATTATTTACAGTCCATACATGCACTTGCTTACCTCCTTTGTGTGCCCGGGCGATAAATTTTTCGTTAGTAATCGATTGATTGACCGCTAAGAATTGTGTATTCGCCTTAATGGGATCGCCAATGGATTGAGTGACGATAAGGCCAGTGTGAATGGAAGGGTCGAGTCGTTGAACTTCTTCAATGGCTCTTGCTTCGAGCGACGTAATCACCACTTGTTGTGTCATTTTCTCTTGTTGCAATAAGGCGACAACGGCCTGCGCCAAGCTGGGATCGGCTTGATTATATTTAAGCTCAATGTTCAAACCGATTTTGTTGCGTGCCTCATTAAGCATCTCTAGTAGTGTCGGTACGGATTCCCCTGCAAAGGTGGCACTGTGCCAACTCCCCGCATCAAGTTGTTGCATTTCACTCGCACTGAGGTTGGCAACTCGTCTTGGATCGCCCGCTATGCGCATCAAATCAGCATCGTGCAATACCATTAAGGTGCCATCGGATGCCGTTTGCACATCGATTTCGGCATAATCCGCCTTTTCTGCAATCGCTAAACGCAAAGCCGCAAGGGTATTTTCTGGTGCCCTAGCTGCGCCAGCACGGTGGGCAGTAATCAGGATGTCATCCCTTTGTGGTTCACTATTGAGGGCATATACCCCTAATCCCAACATGATTAAAAAAGTGCCGATCAACACCCCGCTTATTGTATAAAGCGACAGTTCAGACGTTCTTTTTACCGTTTGTCGCCCAAGGCGTTCTAACCCTGCGGGTTTTTCTCCCAGCTGACGGTATAACAGCAAGATGATAAAGGCTTCGCCAAACATTCCGAGTAAGGACCATGCCGCGCTGAGCATAAAAATCAGTGCAGAGACGAGGGCCAATATGGCTAATTCTGTCGAAAGTGTCAGCGTAACCCTATCGAGTAAGCTATCGGCACCCCAGGAGATCAGCAGCATTAAGGGATACACCAAAGCACCTATCCTCAACCACCAACCCGCAGCGTGCCACATAATCGGGCGTTCATTGCCTGCGCTTAATTGCCAACTGCGTTTGAGTGCCGTCAAAGCATCGGTCGTTTCACTCACAATAATCGTCAGTGAAAAGGCCGCTTTGGCCCACAGATATAAGGCAACAAGGACATAGATTATCGCTAAGAACGCCATACTCGTTAAGGCGAGATACCAGTCTATAGGCTTGAAATACAAGTAGTAATTGATGTCGTGCCCCTGTAGAAACACGCTGAAAATCAGATATCCTAACCCGATAAAAGGTACGCTGAGCAGCAATAAGCAAGCCGCATAAATGCTACCAAGGCGAATAAATACGGGTAAGCGCGCAGTCGCGAAAATCAGCGCCCGCACTGGGCCAATGGGAATATCGTATAAGCCAGATGCTGCGAGAATCGTGACTCCAGCACGTTGGGTAAAAAACACGGTAAAGCTACTGAATAGAGTAATGACCATAAATAGCAAGCCATAGGGAGACATGGCAAAGGCGATTAAGTCGTAATTGGTGATGGTGACATTGCCCGTTTTGGCTATCAGATGGCGCAGTAGCCAGCCAAAAGACGGGACGATAATACCCGCCGACACTAAAGCGAATAACAGTTCAAATTCAATGAGTTTTCTACCGCAGCGACGAATGGCTTTAAGCGTGTCATGCCAGTAACTGTGTTCAGGATTGAGCATGCCGCTTCCTTATTCGTGCGAGTTGAGGACTGTAATTTAGCAGCGTTTCAGGTTGACGGTTAGTCATTCGTGCAATGTTTTGAGCTGGTGAGTTGGTTGTTATTATCTATAAAACAATAAATACACTGATTATTTCAAGTTTCCGAGCTGCGCCTATGTCGGGTCGTTTGTCATTGAGCTTTCCTCAAAGTGTAATAATAGATAGCTCGTTAAGTTGGTTCACTCGATTTAGTATCGTCGCCAATTTTATTGGTATCGCAATCTTTCTCTATTTTAAACATTGGGTTGGGTATATTCGGCTGTGAGTGTGCTAATAGTGATACCTTCTATCCTATTCTTATTTTGATATTTAACATGTTTTAGTGAGTCGACTTTATAAATAAATTACTTATCCCAGAAGTGCACGATTCGCAGATTAAGCCTGTCTATGTTTTGTTGCTTATTCAATGTTTTTATTTTTTGCGGATAAAAATCAAAGTCATGTGGCATCAAATTACTGGTTTATATAGGTAAGACCTGCGTATACATGTTTGCCTCGTTAAAATCCGTGAATCACATTTACCTCGTCTGGTTTACATACTAAAATTTCACGCAATTTACCCGTGTCAAAGGGATTGCGTTGGTAACAGTCGTTCTTTTATGTAGTTCTACATGATAAGAATTTGCTTATAAATAAAAGAGTAGTAATAAATTGTCTTATAAAAAATTTAATGCATTTTTGAACGCAAACATGCGGACCTTTGAAATGGTTGGTGTTCTAATGCGCATATTTAGTTTCTCACTTGTCAGTTGGCTTGGCCCTGAAAGTCCTTTTATGTTTGTATGGATTTTCAACACGATAGATGCTGTTTTGCTAACATGGTGTGCCGCTTTACGCAAAGATGCCGCTTACACGTTACTCAATGGTTTTTGGATTTTGATTGGTATTGTAGGGATCGCAAGAGCTGGCGGATTGATTCACTAAGTTTTCTGGTTCATGTCAGTGAATCACTCTACCCCAGACTGATTCATCACATCGCCAAAAAATGCCCTTAAGCCCTGTTATCGGGTATTGGAGGGCATTTTTTTTACCCTAAAATGAATTACATACTTAAGAACTGATTCAAGCCAGCTTGATGACGCCACATTATCAACATAACGAGTTTGTGATGGCGGCGCAGTTTCTTGAAACGCAAATTGCATAAGGCTAATGGTTAAATTAGATCGTCAATATGCGCGGGAGTTGATGAGATTAAGCACTGGCATGTAAGTCACCGTTCGTGGACAGGGATCACGGTCGAGCCCTCAAGGATCAGTTTATGGCGCGTCACGGAAAGCCAGTGCTTAATCATTTTCTGATTATTTGCACATTGCCGCACATTCAGTACAGGGTTGCTTAGTTGACACAATCAACTAATCTCGATATTGTTGATACAGTCAACTATATCGAGAGCCTTCTATGTCGTCATTGTCACTCAGTGAAACTTTACACAGATTAGTGCATGCCTACAAAAAGCAATTGCGTAGCGATATTGCTGCACAAGAGATTGATTTACCTGTCACTCATATCCGAGCCTTGAAGGGCGTGTGTCGCAATCCTGAATCGACAGCCCAGTCTATCGCCCTGCGTATGCAGCGGGATAAAGCACAAATTACCCGTGTTCTTAATGAGCTACAGCAGAGCGGGTTGATCACTAAAATCGATAACCCTAAGGATGGCCGCAGCCAGTTACTGCGACCCACGGCTGAGGGGGAAAAGATCATGACTCAGATCAATGCCTCAGAACGTAAAACCGTGGCGCGCATGACGCAGGCGCTCAGTTCAGACGAAGTTGATACTTTTATTAAACTTGCTAATCGGATCAGTAAAAGTGTGGATGATGCCGCTGCCGCCAAAAGTGAAACTGATTGCCTTACTCAAAAAAGACCATCTAGTAAGCCAAAAGATACGGCTGTAAAAGGAGCCATTGAGTTGCGCTTAACGGCAGAAAACGCAATAGGAGAAAATCATAATGAATAAACCTGCACCACGTGAGCTAGAAGTGATCCGCTCGACTTATATCACCCCGCATATGCTACGTATCACCTTAGGCGGTGCGGGATTGGCTGGATTTCCTGCCGATCAAGAGAGTGCCTATATCAAGTTGTTATTCCCACAAGCGGGTGAGTGTCCATTAATGCGAACTTACACTATCCGTCAGCAACGCAATGATGAAATCGATGTGGATTTTGTACTGCACGATACCGACGGCCCCGCATCGAGTTGGGCGAAAACGGTGCAGGTGGGCGATATTATTCAAATCGGCGGACCCGGGCTTAAAAAACTGATCAACTTTGAGGCGGATTGGTTTTTACTCGCAGGTGATATGACAGCCTTGCCCGCCATTAGCGTGAATCTGGCAAAATTGCCAAACAATGCAGTGGGTTACGCTGTGATAGAAGTGCTGAGTGAAGCTGATATTCAACCTCTGGTGCATCCTGAACATGTCGAGCTGCATTGGGTGATCAATCCTGAAGCCGATCCCGAAGGTCGCCCTTTGGTTGAGCGAATTGCCCAATTACCTTGGCTTGCTGGCGAGCCAGCCGTATGGATTGCCTGTGAATTTAATAGCATGCGCGCGTTGAGAAGGCATTTTAAGCAAGCGCATTCATTGCCTAAGAGCCATTTTTATACCTCGAGCTATTGGAAAATCGGTTGTAACGAAGGTGAGCATAAGCTGGTAAAACAAGAAGATGAACAGTTAGAAAATGGGGCCAGTGTTTAAATTCAGATAAGGTCGCCAAGTTTGATTTAGCGACCTTATTTTATTTGCTACTTATGCCACATTTGCGGCAAGTACGCGCATTCTATTGATGCACTAACTTGCCATTCTTTACCACATCTTTGCAGGGATTGACGCCGTAGCTGTAGGCCAACTGCGCAGGCGTGGCGATATCCCACAGACAAAAATCGGCTTGTTTGCCAACGACTAAACTGCCAACAGTGTCTTCAATTCCTAGTGCTTTGGCGGCATTTAAGGTGAGTCCTGTTAGGGCTTCTTCTGGCGTTAAACGGAACAAGGTGCAGCCCATATTCAGCATCAACAGGGTTGAGCAAATGGGGGATGAACCTGGGTTGAAATCGCTGGCGAGCACCATAGGTACGCCGTATTGGCGCAATAAATCGATAGGTGGTTTTTGGGTTTCCCGCAAAAAGTAAAACGCGCCTGGCAGTAGTACGGCGCAGGTGCCGCTTTCACTTAAGGCTTTTACGCCTGCCTCATCTAAATATTCGATATGATCTACAGACTTAGCACCAAGACGTGCGGCCAGTGCGCTGCCACCCATATTAGTTAACTGCTCGGCGTGGAGTTTAATCTCTAAGCCCGCCGCTTTGGCTGCGCTGAGCACCCGTTCAGTTTGCTCAAGGTTAAAGGCGATATTCTCGCAGAACACATCCACTGCATCGGCAAGATTTTCGGCGATCACTGCGGGTAGCATCTTATTGATAATTAAGTCGACATAGCCGTCGCTATTGTCTTTATACTCAGGCGGAATTGCATGGGCGCCAAGGAATGTGGTCTTCACATCTACGTGGTGATGTTTGCCGAGCTCGCGGGCGACACGCAGGATTTTCAATTCAGTTTCAGTATCTAAGCCGTAACCCGATTTGATCTCAACCGTAGTCACCCCTTCTTTGGCGAGCGCGTTTAAGCGCTGGCGGCCGAGTTCAAATAATTCTGCTTCATCCGCTTCGCGGCAGGCTTTAACGGTTGAAATAATGCCGCCACCTGCACGAGCAATTTCTTCGTAACTCGCGCCCTGTAGGCGTAACTCAAATTCATTGGCGCGATTACCGGCAAAGATTAAGTGGGTGTGGGCGTCAATTAATCCTGGGGTGATCCAGCCGCCTTTGCCCCTGTAAACGGGAATTGACAACACATCGAAGGCGGGCAGTTCGCTGCGGGGGCCAAGCCAAGCAATTTTGCCATCTTTTACTGCGATGGCCGCGTTGGTGATCGCACCATAAGGTGCTGATACGGAAGGGTCCATTGTGGCTAAGTTAACGTCTATCCAAACCTGATCCCAAGACATGTATTCCCCTCGCTGTGCTGGCAGATGTTAACCAAGTGATTAACGGTTTATTAAATTTATGTGATCTGGCTTGTATTTACTTGTATATACAAGCTAGGATTGTAGCCGCAATTTTGAACGTTTGAAAGAGTGAATAGCACCTAGATTCTAGCGCTTTATATTGAGGAAATGTTTTGGCTACACCTAAGTTTGCAGAAATTAAGCAATACATTATCTCCTCTATCGAGTCGGGTGAGTGGGAAGAGCATGCTCGCGTGCCTTCTGAGAATCAGCTTGCCGATTTGTTTACCTGCAGCCGAATGACGGCGCGACGTGCGCTAACCGAGCTGACGGATAGCGGTGTGCTTGAGCGTTCTCAAGGGTTAGGTACCTTTGTCGCAGGGTGTAAATCCCAGTCGTCTATGTTGGCGATCCGCAATATTGCCGATGAGATAAAAGACCGCGGCCACGGCTATAGCGTGCAGCAATGGGTGTTAGAGCAAGTCGCGGCGAGTACGAGTATCGCAATTTCCCTTGGACTTGAGCACGGTGCGACAGTATTCCATTCGATCTTAGTGCATTGCGAGCAGGGCTTACCGTTGCAAGTCGAAGAGCGTTATGTGAATCCCGAGTTGGCGCCTGATTATTTATTGCAGGATTTTACCCAGCAGACACCCCACGAATATTTGTCCCAAGTGGCACCGCTGACCGAGGCGCATCACACGATTGAAGCGATTATCGCCAGTGAAGAATTACAGCAAAGGCTCGAAATCCCCGCCACTGAGCCCTGTCTACAGATTTTACGCCGCACTTGGTCACGCCAAGGCGTCGTGAGTTTCGCAAAATTAGTTCACCCAGGTAGCCGCTTTAAACTCGGTGGCCACTTAACCTTTAGCAAGTAACGCCAGTGGCGTGATTAACAGATGTAAATCAGTAATTTAAATAGCTGTACCCTTATAAGTTAAAAGATAGAAACACAATAAAAACAATAGTGCTAACCCGTATTAGCGACTTAGCGAATACGAGTTAGCACCACAGGTTGAAAGAGGAAAATTCAATGGATAAGCGCCACGACCCAAGCCGCCGTATTATTGCGCCGCATGGCACACAATTAAGCTGTAAGAGTTGGCTCACAGAAGCGCCAATGCGCATGTTAATGAATAACTTACATCCCGATGTCGCCGAGCGCCCAGAAGACTTAGTCGTCTATGGTGGTATCGGCCGCGCCGCCCGCGATTGGGACTGTTACGACAAAATCATCGAAGTCTTACAACGCCTCGAAGACGACGAAACCTTATTAGTGCAATCGGGCAAACCTGTGGGCGTATTTCGCACCCATGCGGATGCACCGCGCGTACTGATTGCTAACTCAAACCTAGTGCCACATTGGGCGAACTGGGAACATTTCAACGAGTTAGATAAGCTAGGTTTGGCTATGTACGGCCAGATGACGGCGGGTTCTTGGATCTATATCGGCACTCAAGGCATAGTCCAAGGCACCTACGAGACCTTTGTGTCGGTCGCAAAACAGCACTTTGAGGGTGTCTCCAAAGGCAAATGGATCCTCACTGGCGGGCTAGGTGGTATGGGCGGCGCACAAACGCTGGCGGGCACTATGGCTGGCTTCTCAGTGTTAGCCTGTGAAGTCGACGAGACTCGCATCGATTTCCGCCTGCGTACTCGCTATGTTGACAAAAAAGCCACTTCGCTCGATGAAGCATTAGCCATGATTGAAGAAGCGAACCAAGCTGGCAAGCCAGTATCAGTGGGCTTATTAGCGAATGCCGCCGATGTGTTTGCTGAATTAGTTAAACGCGGCGTTACCCCAGATGTGGTGACCGACCAAACCTCGGCACACGACCCATTAAACGGTTATCTGCCGCAGGGGTGGACTATGGCTGAGGCTGCGGCCATGCGTAAAACCGACGAAGCTGCTGTGATTAAGGCGGCAAAAGCCTCAATGGCGGTGCAAGTACAAGCCATGCTCGACCTGCAAACCGAGGGGGCAGCCACGCTCGATTACGGTAACAATATTCGCCAAATGGCGTTTGAAATGGGCGTTGAAAACGCCTTTGACTTCCCAGGTTTTGTACCTGCTTATATTCGCCCACTGTTCTGTGAAGGCATAGGTCCGTTCCGCTGGGTGGCGTTATCTGGCGATCCCGAAGATATCTACAAAACTGACGCTAAAGTCAAAGAACTGATCCCAGATAATCCACACCTGCACAATTGGTTAGACATGGCGCGCGAGCGTATCGCCTTCCAAGGTCTGCCAGCGCGTATTTGCTGGGTTGGCTTAAAAGATCGCGCTCGCTTGGCGTTAGCTTTCAACGAAATGGTCAAAAATGGCGAGTTGTCGGCGCCCGTGGTAATCGGTCGCGATCACTTAGATTCTGGCTCTGTTGCCAGCCCGAACCGCGAAACCGAATCTATGCTGGACGGCTCAGATGCGGTATCCGATTGGCCATTATTGAACGCGCTACTCAACACCGCTAGCGGTGCAACTTGGGTGTCGCTGCACCACGGCGGCGGCGTCGGTATGGGCTTTAGCCAACATTCGGGTGTGGTGATTGTGTGTGACGGCACAGATGCGGCGGCAAAACGGGTTGGCCGCGTGTTGTGGAATGACCCTGCGACAGGCGTGATGCGTCATGCCGATGCGGGCTACGAGATTGCGAAAAACTGTGCCAAGGAGCAGGGCCTCGATTTACCTATGCAAGACTAGCCGATGCTAACGACTCAATAACAATAATAACTAAAAGCTTGGAGCTAAAAATATGAAATCTGTGAATCACTTAGTGTTAACGCCGGGCAGCTTGAGCCTAGCGCAATTGCGCGAAATCAGCCGTCATAAGTTGACACTGGAACTCGCACCAGAGGCGATTACTGATATCAACACCAGTGCGCAAATCGTGCAGAAAGTGTTGGATGAAGGCCGCACCGTTTATGGCATCAACACGGGCTTTGGCTTGTTGGCCAATACCAAGATAGCGCCCGAAGATCTGCAATTGCTGCAACGCTCAATCGTGTTGTCACATGCCGCAGGTACAGGTCAATACATGCAAGATGCCACAGTGCGTTTGATGATGGTTTTAAAAATCAACTCATTAAGCCGCGGCTTCTCGGGCATTCGTTTAGAAGTGATTAACTTCTTAATCAGTTTAGTAAACGCCGAAGTTTATCCCTGCGTGCCAGAAAAAGGTTCAGTCGGCGCCTCGGGTGACTTAGCGCCACTGGCGCACATGTGTTTGCCTATGCTGGGTGAAGGCGAAATGAGCTATCGAGGCGAGTTAATTTCTGCCGCCGAAGGTTTAGAAATCGCTGGTCTCAAGCCAATCGATTTAGCGGCCAAAGAAGGGCTGGCCCTGTTGAACGGCACTCAAGCGTCGACTGCGCTGGCGCTGGAAGGGTTGTTCCACGCCGAAGACTTGTTCGCAGCAAGTTCAGTGATCGGTGCCATGAGCGTCGAAGCCGCTATGGGCAGCCGTAGCCCGTTTGATCCTCGCATCCATGCGGCGCGTGGTCAGAAAGGTCAAATCGATTCGGCCATGGTCTTCCGTCATCTACTGGGTGAAGAGTCTGAGATAAGCTTAAGTCATGCTAACTGTGAAAAGGTGCAAGATCCTTACTCACTGCGCTGTCAGCCACAGGTGCTGGGGGCTTGCTTGACCCAAATTCGTCACGCTGCCGATGTGTTAGGCACAGAGGCCAATGGCGTAACCGATAACCCACTGGTGTTCCAAGACACGGGCGATATCATTTCGGGCGGTAACTTCCACGCTGAGCCTGTGGCTATGGTGGCGGATAATCTGGCGATTGCGATTGCTGAACTGGGCTCCATTGCCGAGCGTCGTATTGCACTGTTAATCGATTCTAGCCTGTCAAAATTGCCCCCTTTCCTCGTGAAAAACGGCGGGGTGAACTCGGGCTTTATGATCGCCCAAGTGACGGCGGCGGCATTGGCGTCCGAGAACAAAACCTACGCTCATCCGGCATCAGTTGACAGCTTGCCAACATCGGCTAACCAAGAAGACCATGTTTCTATGGCGACCTTTGCTGCCCGCCGCTTGCGCGATATGAGCGAAAATACCCGTGGTGTACTGGCAATTGAATTGTTAGCGGCGGCTCAGGGTTTAGATTTTCGCGCTCCTTTAGCCCCAAGTGCTGCAGTGGCTAAGGCTAAAGCCGAATTGCGTGAAGTCGTCGCTTATTACGATAAAGACAGATACTTCGCGCCAGATATCGAAGCCGCGACCGATTTGTTGTATACAGCGAGCTTTAACACTTATCTGCCTGCAGGAACGCTAGCCAGCTTTTAGGCGTTTGTTTTAGTTTAATGGCTGAACAGGTGTTTACTCCGCGGGAATAGGCTGCACTGGGCGCTTTTGTTATCGCGCCCAGATTTTGCACCTCAATGTACTAAAAATAAGCGTTAAAAGGCAAAATTTAAGGTGCAGGCAGATTGCTTGTGCCTTTTTATTTGGTTTTTTCCTGCTTTTCCTCGATCTTTGTCTTTGCCATTTTGGTGTGTTTAACACCGCAGACTCTGCAATTTTTACCCTAATCTTTACATTGTCAATTTTTGTGGCTGTCTATCCCTCTAGAAACCGTTACCTTTGTGTTTTTATCCGCCATCATTATGCATATTTGAATGTATGTAATCATTTTTAATAACCACAACCCTATGATATGGGACAATATGGGTTTGCAGTGTTGGACAAATTGTCCTTTGTGGTTTTTTGGTTTTTAATTCCTTTTATTGTTCTTTGATTATTATTCATTGGGTTTTAATTCTTTATTTGTAGTATTTTTTGGAGTTAAGTTCTGTGGTTGTTTATTTGGGATCTTGATCTCATGTCATTATTTGTTATCTATTTCTTCTTTGGGGATAATCTTAAATTAAGTGTGGTCTTTAGTAGGACTCACTCAATCGGTTGCCATTTTTACCACAGCAACCACTAGACTCATAACGACAAGAGTGTGAGAGGACGCAATGAACAGACGCCAGTTTTTTAGACTGTGTGCTGCCGGAGCTGCCACCTCAGCAATTTCAGCGTTGGGATTGATGTCCGAAAAGGCCTATGCGGCCGTTCGAGAATTCAAACTCATTAGCGCGAAAGAAACCCGCAATAACTGCTGCTATTGCTCAGTGGGTTGCGGATTGCTGATGTACAGCAAAGGAAGTAACGGCAAAAACGCCGAACAAAGTATTTTCCATATCGAAGGGGATGCAGACCATCCAGTCAACCGCGGGGCCTTGTGTCCTAAGGGTGCTGGTCTAGTGGATTATGTGAACAGCCCTAATCGTCTTAAATATCCTGAGTACCGTGCGCCAGGCAGTAATGAATGGACTCGTATCAGCTGGACTGAAGCTTACCAACGCATCGCCCGTCTGATGAAGAATGACCGTGATGCTAACTTGATTGAAAAGAATTCTGCTGGGATGACGGTTAACCGTTGGCTTAGCACTGGGATGATGACCTCGTCGGCGATGCCGAATGAAGGTGGCTATATCACCCAGAAATTTGCACGGGCACTGGGCCTAGTTGCAATCGATACTATTGCGCGTAACTGACACTCTCCAACGGTAGCAAGTCTTGCTCCGACATTTGGACGTGGTGCCATGACCAACCACTGGATCGATATTAAAAACTCTAATTTGATCATTATTATGGGCGGTAATGCTGCAGAGGCTCACCCTGTCGGATTCGGCTGGGTTACAGAAGCTATGCAACATAACAACGCTAAACTTTTGGTGGTCGATCCTCGCTTCACCCGTAGCGCCGCTGTGGCCGATTACTATGCGCCGATCCGCTCGGGCACAGATATCGCCTTCCTGCTCGGGGTGATCCGCTATCTTATTGAAACCAAACAAGTGAACTACGACTATGTGAAGGCTTATACCAATGCCAGTTACATAGTGCGCGAAGACTTCTCTTTTAGTGAAGGTCTGTTCAGCGGTTTCGATGAAGAAACAGATAGCTACAATAAAGAGTCTTGGTACTACGAGTTAGACGAACAGGGTTACGCGAAAATCGATCCTAGCTTCGAACATCCACGCTGCGTGTGGAACTTAATGAAGCAACATGTAGAACGCTATGACTTTGAAACAGTAAGCAATATTACCGGTACGCCGATTGCGGACTATGAGATCGTTTGCCAACAAATTGGTAGCACTCATACCCACGATAGAGCCGCGACCTTTATGTATGCCTTAGGTTGGACTCACCACAGTAAAGGGGCGCAGAACATTCGCTCTATGGCCATGGTGCAGTTGCTGCTGGGTAACATTGGGGTGTTGGGCGGTGGTGTTAACGCTCTGCGTGGACACTCGAACGTGCAAGGCGCGACCGATATGGGTTTATTGTGTCAAAGCTTGCCCGGTTACCTCAAGTTACCGAACGAAAAAGACATTAATCTTAAAACCTATCTCCACAACTATACCCCTGTCGCTCTGCGTCCGGGTCAAACCAACTATTGGCAAAATTACCCTAAATTCTTTGTTTCACAAATGAAGAGCTTTTGGGGCGATAACGCTACGGTTGAAAATGACTTTGGTTATGACTGGTTGCCGAAATGGGACAAGCAGTACGACTTTACTAAACACTTAGATATGGCTTTCCACGGCGAAGTGAATGGCTACATTATCCAAGGTGTTAACGCCATTAACTCTATGCCAAACCGTAATAAGGTACTCAAAGCCTTGAGTAATCTTAAGTACATGGTGGTGTTAGATGCCTTGGCAACGGAAACCGCAACCTTCTGGCAAAATGCCGATGGCTTCAATGAAGTCAATCCCGCTGAAATTATGACGGAAGTGTTCCGTTTACCTACGACATGTTTTGCCGAGGAAGAAGGTTCCATCGTCAACTCTGGCCGTTGGATACAGTGGCATTGGAAGGGTGCTAACCCGCCGGGTGAGGCCAAGCCAGATGCTGAGATTCTCTCTGGCGTCTTAATGGCAATGCGTGAACTGTACAAACAAGAGGGCGGTAAGTTGCCTGAGCCAGTGCACGCGATGAGCTGGAATTACCACAATCCTCACTCACCGCACGCAGAAGAAATCGCTCGTGAGCTTAACGGTAAGGATCTCGTGACTCAACGTCAGCTCAGTAGTTTTGCTGAACTGAAAGCCGATGGTAGTACCGCCAGCGCCTGTTGGATTTATGCGGGTTCTTGGACCGAAGAAGGCAACTTGATGGCTCGCCGTGACAACCATGATCCTTCGGGTAAAGGTATTACTCCGGGTTGGGCATTTGCTTGGCCAGCAAACCGTCGTGTGCTGTATAACCGCGCTTCTTGCGATATCAACGGCAAACCTTGGGATCCAAAACGCACTATCGTCGAGTGGGTTGACGGTAAGTGGCACGGTATCGATGTGGGCGACTTCAATATGAAGTTAACACCACAGGAATCCGCTGGCCCCTTCATCATGCAACCCGAAGGTGTGGGTCGTTTCTTCGCCCTTAAATTATTGGCCGAAGGTCCGTTCCCTGAGCACTACGAGCCGATGGAGTCGCCTATTGGGTTGAACCCGTTACACAAGGTCACCAGTAACCCTGCGGTACGTATGTTACCGGGTGTGAAGGAAACCTTAGGTTCCCATAAGGACTTCCCTTATGTGGCAACTACTTACTGTGTAACTGAACACTTTAACTTCTGGTCTACGCATGCTCGTTTAGCTGCGATTTCTATGCCTGAAACCTTCGTCGAAATCGATGAAATGTTAGCGGCAGAAAAAGGTATCGCCAATGGGGATTGGGTCACTGTCAGCTCTAAACGCGGCAGCATTGAAACCAAAGCCTTAGTGACTAAACGGCTACAGCCGTTAAAGGTAAATGGTCAGTTAGTCCATACCGTCGGGTTACCCCGTCACGGCAGCCATAATGCACTCACTCGTAAGAGTTACTCCTGTAACGTACTCACCACGGAAGTGGGGGATGCAAATACACAGGTGCCTGAGTTCAAAGCATTTTTGGTTAACATCACTAAAGCGGAGGGGATCTGATTATGGCATCACAAGACATTATCCGCCGCTCCGGTACTTCAGTGGTGACGCCTGCGGCAAAGGGGCGTAATTCGTCAGAAAAGGTCGCCAAGCTGTTCGACGCCACTAAGTGTAATGGCTGTAAAGCCTGCCAAGTGGCGTGTTCTGAGTGGAATGATTTACGGGAAGAGGTGGGCACCTTCCAAGGCAGTTACCAAAACCCTATGTCGCTATCGGGCCAATGTTGGACCCTGATGGAGTTCCATGAGGTGATGGAAAGCAACAAGCTGCGTTGGCAATTTACCCACTCGGCCTGTATGCACTGTGCTGACCCTGCCTGTTTAACGGCCTGTTCGACCTCGGGCGCGATTATCCAGCACGCTAATGGTGTGGTGGACTTCGATTCGGACAAATGTATCGGCTGCGGTTATTGCGCCAGTGCTTGTCCTTTCGATGTGCCCAAAATCGATCCTAAGGATAACAAGGCCTACAAGTGCACTATGTGCTCTGACCGTTTGGCGGTGGGATTGGAACCTTCCTGCGTTAAGTCCTGTACCACAGGGGCGCTGCGTTTTGGCACCCGTGAGGACATGTTGTTCTACTCGCAAAAACGGGTCGAAGAACTGAAGGAAAAGGGCTTTGCTAAGGCAGGACTTTATAACCCTGAGGGTGTAGGTGGCACGGGTATGATGATGATATTGCACGATATCGATCAGCCCGAAAGCTACAACATGCCTGATAACCCGCAGATCCCACTGTCACTTACTCTGTGGCAGGACTGGGTCAAACCTTTAGGCACTATGGGCATTCTTGCCACTGCCGCCGTCGCTTGTCTGCATAAGATCACCGTCGGTCGCAACATAGTCGAAGAAGACCAACCGGGTTATCAACCGCCAGAGGAAGAGGCTAAGCAGGAAGAGGGGGCCGACAAATGAGCAAGCATGATAAGCAAGAAATGATAGTGCGTCACAAGCTGTTCGATCGCATCTGTCATTGGTTCATTGTGGCGGTTGGCCTAGTGACATTTCTCACTGGCTTTTCCTTCTTCTATCCGTCGTTTCAATGGCTTGGGGCGATAGCGGGCACACCGCAATTGGCGAAGTTTATTCATCCCATTGCGGGCTTGATGATGTGCTTACCTCTGATGTTGATGTTGGTGCGTTACTACAAACACAACAAATGGGAAAAGCACGACCTCGCTTGGATGCTCGCCATTAAGGATGTGATGTTCGAGAACGAGGAGAAAATCCCGCCTATCGGCCATTACAACCCTGGGCAAAAGGTATTGTTTCGCGCCTTCGTGCTGACATCTATCACTTTAACGGTGACGGGAATCATCATGTGGCAGCCTTACTTTGCGCCCTATTTCTCAGCCACTGTGGTGGGTTGGGCCATTCTGTTGCACGCCATTTGTGCGCTCATCATGTTGATTTTTGTGATGGTACATTTTTGGATGGCGACATGGGTGGAAGGGTCGGTTAAGGGCATGCTTTACGGCAAAGTCTCTAAGGCTTGGTGCCGCAAACATCACCCTGTGATGTTGGATGAACATTCGGACGTGGAGAAACATTAATGAGTCATACAGCCGAGATACCTCTGGCCCAAGGCAGCGAATCGCCGCTGGAACTTAAACCGTTAAAAGCGGCAGATCCCCAAGCTGTGTATCACAGAAGGGCGCAGCGTTTGCTGTCATTGGCCAAGGACTCGCCGCTGGCTGATTACTTTGAGCTATGTCGCCGTTTGGTCTCTATACAGGCCAGGTTAGCGCAGGAGGCTGACTTCGGTAAGCTTCTCGCTTGGGGGGAAGATGAGGCGACTCCGCTTTCTCTGTTGGGCTCAGAGGCAGATAGCTATTGGCAAGGACTGCTACAGCAACTGTTAAGTGATTTGTTGCCGCAGGTGGATGAATCCATAGCTCGGGTAGTGCGTTTGCTGATGCAGCAATCGCCCGAGCAACTGAGTTCTTGGGGGCGTTCACTACGCCAAGGGCATGTCAGTGAAGTGCCTGCCCGTTTTAGCTTATTCATCTGGGCGGCGATGGGCGTTTATTGGTCGCATTGGGCACCTATGGTCATCAAGCGGATGGATCCGTGCAAGGTGGCGCAGCAGAGTATGTGTCCCGTGTGTGGATGTCATCCAGTGGCGAGTGTGATTGTCGATCAGCCCCGAGCTGGTTTGCGCTACTTGCATTGCAGTCTGTGCGAGAGCGAATGGCATTACATTCGTGCCCATTGCACCAGTTGCGGTCAGGACAAAGAGATGACGATTTGGTCGCTAGATGATGCCAAGGCTCAAGTGCGGATCGAAAGCTGCGATGAATGTCATGGCTATACCAAGATGATGTTCGTCGAAAACTCGCCGTCTATGGATGTGGCGGCAGACGATCTCGCGACCTTGATGTTAGACAGTGAGCTAAATGCTAAGGGCTTTGGGGCAACAACACTGAACCCACTGCTACTGGCCCACGAAACCACGTAAGCCACATAGCTTAAACAAATGCGGGAGGGAGTCGGGTTGCTGATCCCTTCCTGCTTTTTATAAACCAATGGCAATAATATAAACAAAATGACACAGATGATGACCCAAGCACCTGAAACACTACAAGTTCTGTACCGAGCTTTGCCTTCAATGGATAGCCTACTTGCAGAGCCTAGTTTTGTGGTATTGCAGCAGTCCTACGGCAAAGCGGCGGTAAAGGCCGCACTGGATACCCAGTTAAAGGCGGCGCGCAGCTTAATCGGCCGCGAGCACCGTTTGCCGACATGGTGTGGCGAGCTTGCGCAATTGCACAGATGTTTGGTTGATCAACTGTCTAATGATTACAGCCACAGCTTAAAACCCGTGTGGAATCTCACTGGCACCATATTGCATACCAACCTTGGCCGAGCGCAACAGTCAGAAGCGGCAATTCGAGCCGTGACTTCTGTTATGCGCTACCCCACACCGCTGGAGTTTGAGCTTGCGGCAGGTGAACGTGGTCACAGGGATAATGCGATCAGTGCTTTAATCCAGCGCTTAACAGATGCCGAGGCTTGTTGTGTCGTGAATAACAATGCCGCAGCTGTGTTGTTGATGCTGTCAGCGGTGGCTGCTGGGAAAGAAGTCATCGTCTCCCGTGGTGAGTTGGTGGAAATTGGCGGCGCGTTTCGCATCCCTGACATTATGCGCCAAGCGGGCTGCACCTTAGTCGAGGTCGGCAGCACCAATCGGACTCACCTTAAGGATTATGAGCAGGCCATTACTGAAAATACCGCTGCGATAATGAAGGTCCACACCAGTAATTATCATATTAGTGGTTTTACTGCCGCAGTGGAGGAGGCAAGGCTGGGTCAGTTATGCCGTGAGCGTGGCATATCACTCATTTCAGATCTTGGCAGCGGTTCACTGACGGATCTGCGCCGCTTTGGCCTAAAACAAGAACCTACGCCCCAAGCCATGCTAGCCGATGGTGTCGATTTAGTCAGTTTTTCCGGCGACAAACTATTGGGTGGCCCTCAGTCTGGTTTGATCGTTGGCAAACAGTCGCTGATTAAGAAGTTACAGAGTCATCCACTAAAGCGTGCCCTGCGTTGCGATAAGCTGATTTTGGCGGCGTTAGAAGCGACATTGATCCACTATCTTAACCCTGAAACCTTAGACATTGAGCTGCCTATTATGGCGAAATTTGCCCGTAGCCAAGAGACGTTATGGCAGATTGGTCGTCGCTTACAGCAAGCTTTGGTTCCACACTTTGAACCTTGTTATCGCATTGAGTTAGTCGAGTGCCAAACACAGGTCGGCAGTGGCTCGCAGCCAGATACTTTTTTACCCTCAGTGGCGCTGTGTTTTACCGCACAGAATGGCGGCAGTTTAAGTTTGTTAGAACAACAATTTAAGCAGGCGGCACGGCCTATCATAGGCCGCATGAGTCAGGACCAACTCAGGTTAGACCTGCGCGGTCTTGATAGTGAAGCCGAACTCCTCGCCGAGTTGAGCACTTTAGGTGTGCAGTTGTGATCATTGTGACTGCGGGTCATGTCGATCATGGCAAGAGCACGCTTATTCGTGCTTTGACTGGGATGAATACCGATCGTCTGCCGGAGGAAAAACGCCGCGGTATGACGATCGATCTTGGCTATGCGTTTATGTCACTTCGAGATGGTTCGCGCCTTGCTTTTATTGATGTGCCCGGCCACGAAAAATTTATCAACAACATGCTGGTGGGCGTGAGTCATGCTCGGCATGCCCTGTTAGTGATGGCCTGTGACGATGGCGTAATGCCGCAAACCCGTGAGCATCTGCAAATTCTTGCGCTCTTACCTTTGCACAGTTTGACCTTAGTGCTAACTAAGCGGGATTTAGTTGATAGTGACAAGGCGGCACAGCTTGTCGCCGATGGACTCACTTTGCTGGCCGAGTATGGCATTGAGGCCAGTGGTGTTTTTGAAGTGTCGGCGAATGGAACCGCCGACTTAGCATCCAATGGCGTGGCGGCGCTGAAGGCGCATATTCTTGATTTAGGTGAGCAAGAGTCAAAGCGAGCGGAGGATGCCAGCAGCTTTAGGATGACGCTCGATCGCGCCTTTAGTGTGAAAGGTGCGGGTTGTGTCGTGACGGGCACAGTGATCAGCGGCAGCGTATGTGTGGGGGATAGTCTTTTTAGCTCAGGGCAAAAGGCCAAACTCAGAGTGCGAGGCATACATTGTCAGGGACAAGAAGCCCAAAGGGCTGTCACGGGTACACGCGTAGCACTCAATTTAACGGGTGTCGATAACCATAGGGAGCCAGAGCGTGGCGATTGGCTGAGCAGTTTGCCTCAAGCAGAGCTCTGTAGCCGCCCCGTTGTGCACATTCGAGCCTTCGATTTTTTAGGCTGTGAGCCATTAGTGCATTGGCAAAATGTCCACTGTCACCATGGTGCCGATCATACTTTAGGTCGAGTTTCCCTGTTAAATGAAGCTGATGAAGAAGGCTTCTGTCTGGCGGAGTTAGTACTCGAAAAGCCACTACTCCTATGTCAGGACGATCGAATTGTCCTGCGACACATTGGAGGTAAACAGACTTTAGGTGCGGGGCGAGTGTTGGCGCTGAAAGTCCCTAATCGTAAGAAACGTACACCTGAACGAGTCGCGAGATTACTGCAATTAGCACGCTTGGATAATCCTGCCCATGTGGTGGCTTTACTCGGCCAAACTCAGGCGCTAGAGCTTGATGAAATCGCGTGGCGTTGGCAATTAACCGACGAAGGGCTGGCAATGCTGTTAGCCCAAGCGGGTTTAGTTCGTTTTGGGGCATTTGCTATAGCGACAAGTTTACTTGAGCAAGAAAAACAACAGTTTATTACTTTACTTAACGAGTTCCATCAACAGCATCCTGACCAACTTGGGCTTGGGCGTAATCGCTTGCAGCGAATGAGCCATAGCGCTTTGCCGCCCGAATTAGCCAATAAAGTGCTCGACACGCTTTGCCAAGAGGGACGCATGGTATTGCGTGGCGCCCTGTTGCAATTGGCCGAGCACAAAATAGTGCTAGATGCTGAGGCGCAGCATTGTTGGCAGGCACTTGCGCCTTGGCTTGCCGAGCAAACCGCCCCCGTGTGGGTCACCGAAATGGGCGAATACCTTGAGCTTGAACCTGCCAAATTAAGGCTGCTGTGTTTCCAGCTGGTGCAGCAGGGGTTTATTACTGCTGTGGTGAAGGACAGATATTTGCTCAGCGAGCAAATCTGTTACTACGCCAGCTTAGTACGTACTCATATTGCAGAACACGGCAAGCTCGAAACGGCAGAATTTAAAGACATGGTTGGGCTTGGGCGTAAGGTGAGTATTCAACTGCTTGAGTTCTTTGACAGAAGTGGTTTTACCCGTAGGAAGTATCGCAGTAATAGTCGAGAAGTTCGGGATGCGGAGTTGTTTTTTTCCCATGAGAATTGGCGGAAGAACATAGGAGTCGAACCTACCCAGGACTGCTGGCAGCCCTACCCGGATTTGAAATCCGGACGCCTCACCGGAGACGACGTTCTTCCAATAGAAGACCTAGGGATAGTAGAAAATGCGTAAGGATGATTCAAGGCGATTCTTATTTAGTTTATGGGTTTGTGATACAAGTCTTAAATTGTCATCAAACTAATTGTTTTTATTTGGTTTTATAGTTTTAAAGGGGCGCTATGGAATATCATTCACATGAAGTGGTGACAGAAAGAAACGTGATCTTGTTAGAACATGGGCACGCATCTGAGCTGACTGACTACTTAGCTAATGAAGTGCGGGTTGCACTGGTCTATAACGGCATAGCGCATACCGTGATGTTGGCGAGCCCTCAAGATTTAGAAGCCTTCGCTATTGGTTTTACGTTATCTGAACGTATCGTTTCCCATATCAATGATATCAAAGGGGTTGAGCTCGAGTTCACCAGTGAAGGCGTGTTGATCCAAGTGGAAATCAACCAACGATGCTTTATGGAACTCAAGCAACAAAGGCGCAATATGGCGGGGCGCACAGGTTGTGGATTGTGCGGCGTCGCCCAGCTCGAAGAGGCCGTCAAGCCTGTGATGCGGGTGGACTCAGATGCCAGATTTGATATCGAACACTTACAGGTCGCACTTGGGCAACTTCAAGATAATCAACAACATTTTAAGCTGACGGGCGCCACTCATGCGGCCATGGGGCTTAACCATCAAGGACAGATCATCGCCGCCTATGAGGATATAGGCAGGCATATCGCACTAGACAAGCTAATTGGCGCCTTTTCCGCTCATAATGTGGAACGTCCAGTGGCCGTATTGCTCACCAGTCGCGCGAGTTTTGAGATGGTGCAAAAGGCCGCTAGTGCCAATATCCAAATTCTGTTTGCTATGTCCGCCGTGACTTCACTGGCGTTGGAATTAGCAGAGAAAAGCAATATCACGCTTATCGGTTTTTGCCGTAATGGCAGGGCAACGCTTTACACCCACGGTTATCGCCTGTTGGGGCAGCAGTGTGTCAGCTTAGCTAAAGCCATTTAAGCGTGAGGCCACTTGTGATTGAAGTTGTCGAACGACTTCAATCACTCTGGCACACAGGTTATAAGCGCATTGCGCTTATTTTTTATAGTCTCGTTCATTAGGGTAATGACATGACATGGCAACAATTTAAACAAGAATATTTAGTCCGTTTTTGGGCGCCTATGCCAGCGGTTATCGCTGCGGGTATCCTTTCTACTTACTATTTTGGTTTGACCGGAACCTTCTGGGCTGTTACTGGGGAATTCACTCGTTGGGGTGGTCATTTACTGCAGTTTTTAGGTGCAGAACCAGAAACTTGGGGTTATTTCAAAGTGATAGGTCTGCAGGGCTCTCCTCTAGAACGTATCGACGGCATGATGATTATCGGTATGTTTGGTGGTTGTATTGCTGCTGCGCTTTGGGCCAATAACGTCAAACTGCGTATGCCACAGAGCCGTATCCGTATTGCTCAGGCACTGATCGGCGGCATTATTGCTGGCTTTGGTGCCCGTTTAGCTATGGGTTGTAACCTTGCCGCCTTCTTCACGGGTATTCCGCAGTTCTCTTTACATGCTTGGTTCTTTGCTTTGGCGACTGCGGCAGGCTCTTACTTTGGTGCAAGATTTACCTTACTGCCGATGTTCCGTATTCCGATAAAACTGAAAAAAGTCGATAAAGCGACTTCAATCAAGCAGGACGAAAACCAAGCTAGACGTCGTTTCCGTATCGGTATGCTGGTGTTTGTAGGCATCATCGGTTGGGGGTTATTGACTATGTTCAATGCGCCAAAACTCGGCATTGCTATGCTCTGTGGTGTTGGTTTTGGTTTATTAATCGAACGGGCCCAAATCTGCTTTACCTCAGCGTTTCGCGATATGTGGATCACTGGTCGTACTCACATGGCGAAGGCGATTATCTTAGGCATGGCGGTCAGTGCGATAGGTATTTACAGCTATGTGCAACTGGGTGTGCCGCCTAAGATCATGTGGGCTGGCCCTAATGCGGTGATCGGCGGCTTACTGTTTGGTTTTGGTATTGTACTGGCTGGTGGTTGTGAAACGGGTTGGATGTATCGTGCAGTCGAAGGCCAAGTGCATTTCTGGTGGGTGGGCTTAGGTAACGTGTTGGGTTCAACCTTACTGGCGTATTACTGGGATGATATCGCTCAGCCATTAGCAACGAACTGGGACAAAGTTAATTTACTGACCAGCTTTGGCGATAAAGGCGGATTATTGCTGACCTATGTGCTGCTGGGGCTCTCCTTTGGCGCTATGTTGCTGTGGGAAAAACGTTTCTTTGCCCGTAAGGCGAAGCGTGATGAACAATTGCTAGCGGAGGCGGCGTAATGGCTCAATATATTCCAGATTATCAACTCGATATGGTGGGTGAACCTTGCCCTTATCCCGCAGTGGCTACCCTTGAGGCTATGCCAAAGTTAAAGCACGGTGAAATTCTCGAGGTGATTAGTGACTGCCCGCAGTCTATTAACAACATTCCCCTTGACGCTAAAAATCATGGTTATAAAGTGCTGGAAATTGAGCAGAATGGTCCGACTATTCGTTATCTGATCCAGCGTTGAGGATAGGACTATGTTGACTATTCTCAGTGGCTTAGGTATTGGCTTAGCCATGGGGTTTGTGATGCAAAGGGGGAGATTTTGTATGGCGGGCGGGATCCGCGATACCTATCTGCAACGGGACTTTACCATGGTGATCGCTATTTTGATTGCCATCAGCATCCAAAGTCTAGGGCTGTTCCTGTTTTACGAATGGGGTTGGGTTAAATTGCCAGAAGGGCATTTCCCTTGGTTGGCAACCTTAGTCGGTGGTGTATTGTTTGGTGTGGGTATGGCAGCAGCGGGAAGCTGCTCCACTGGCGCCTATTACCGCGCTGCCGAAGGGTTGGCTGCCAGTGTGATGGCCGTTCTCGGTTTTATTGCTGCCAGTAAATTAGTGCGTCTCGATGAGTTGAAAGGTCTACTTAAACCTTTTAAACAGCATCAACTTGAGGACCAAACGCTCTATCAAACTCTGGGCGTTTCCCCTTGGGTGATCGTGCTTGTCCTCGTATTACTCACATTGTGGTTGGCATTGGGTTATCTCAAACGCCGCAAACGTCCGGTTGCACTGATGGCACCCCGTAAAACGGGTTTAGCTCATTGGTTGTTTGAAGCGCGCTGGCATCCCTTTGTAAGTGCTTTGCTGATTGGTTTACTGGCGCTACTTGCATGGCCTGCAAGTCTTGAAAGTGGCCGTGTAGGCAGTGTTGGGATAAGTGGCCCGAGTGCGCAGTTATGGGATCTTGTCACCACAGGTAACACTAAGTTCTTTAGTTGGCCTGGATATTTTCTCTTGGGATTATTTTTAGGCGCCTTTATCGCTGCCCGGGGCAGTGCTGAGCAGCGCTGGCGCTACCCAGGTCATAAAGTAGTGTTATTTGGGTTTGTTGGTGGCCTGTTGATGGGCGTGGGGAGCGGGCTTGCCGGAGGTTGCATGCTTGGTAATGCGCTCGTTGGCACGGCTTACTTGTCGTGGCAAGGCTGGCTATTTATCCCTGCTATTTTATTTGGCAGTTGGTGCTTTAACTATTTTGCGCTACTGAGGCCAATGCGTCTTGCGCAGATTTAACGTTTATAAAGGAGCTGTATATGGAACAGTATCTCGACACAACGGGTAAGCTATGCCCTTTTCCTTTAATTGAGTTACAACGCTTAATTGCGAGTCTTGAGTCTGGCGATAAAGTGGTACTGGATTACGATTGTGGCCAAGCAACTGAGAATATTCCCCGCTGGGCGGCTGAAGCCGGGCATGAGGTGACCCACTTTGCCCAGAAGGGCGATGCTGCTTGGACTATGACGATTCAAAAGGGCTAACTCGTCCTCAACTAAAAAGCGCTGCATTTGCAGCGCTTTTTGATCTTAGCCTTGGCAATCTACTGGCAGATATTCATCCGGAATACCGTTGCTGCTGCAAACCCAAGTGATATTATTTTGCTCATCAACTTGAGGCGATAGATAGACTTCATAGCCTTGATAATCCCCGAGTGCTTCGCTTCCTATAAAACCGACTATGCCATCTGTGTACAGATTAAATGTCGCAATCTGCTCGTCCGTGAGTCCAAGCACATCCAATTCGGTTGGCCAAGCTTTGTTGGTTTGATAGTAACCTACTAAGATGTCAGTGATCGGTGCCAGTGCTTGATGTTGCTGGTCGATACTGGCAATGGCCAGTGCCGCATCGGGTACATTCAATGCTGCTGGTGTGGCTTCGGTCGTGGTTGGTGCCTCATAACTCGTGGCGGCCCCCATTTTCTCTTGATAGTCCTTATACGCTGGCAACGCGACTGCTGCAGCAATACCAATAATCGCAGCGAAGATTATCAATCCACCGCCTGCTGTGCCTAAACGTGGCATAAAGAAGCTGAGTACATAGGCCCATGCACTGCGTGATGGCGGTGCATATTCCACTCCTTGTGCTTTGGCTTGGACTCTTGCCATGCGCTTAGTCAACCAAGGATAGCTGCCATTAAGCTCGTGCAGCGACATCCAAAAACCACTCGACTCACTGGCTTGGCGGATATATTGATCCACATTCATACGTTTCCATTGCTCGACACCTGCGGCTAACACAGCAACGGCATTTGTGGCTGAACGTAAGCTGTTGCAGCAACGTAATCCGTGGAGATCGCAGGTATATTCACAGGCGCGAGAATAAGCCGCACCTACTAAAGGTAACCAAGTGGCGAAGACTAAGAAGGGCGCTTTACCTATATGATTGCGGCGAATATGGCCTAACTCGTGGCCGATATAGAAGTTGAGCGCATCTTTATCTGACTCAAGCGCATCCACAATCGATGAAAACAGCACTATATAGTTGCGACCGAGGAAGCGTGTCGCCAGTGCGTTTAACATGCCATCGGCTGCCAATAAGTAAGCGCGTGGTGGCTCGCGTATTTCTAAACGTTCGCAACACGCTAAATATTGTTTATGTAATTCAGGAAACTGCTCTGCATTGATTTCGACAGCCGTGCCTTTTAAGTAGCTGATAAAGGCGGAGTGGCTAAAGAGATAAATAATAAAAAACATCAACACATAGAGCAGCGCCATGCCAAAAGTGCCTATGATCAATGCCGCCCAGACGATCCCAGAAATAATAGCTAACAGAGTGAACAGCGATTTTTCCTTCGAATAGACAATATCTGTCATTTGAATGGGATTCTCGTTCCCTGCGGTAATAACTTGTTCCATGTTGATCCTTTTCCTTGTGAAGAGACAAACGGCGTGAAAGTAGTCAATTTTACTCGAAAATTCAACCACTATCGCGTGCAAAGCAAAAAATTAACCGTTTTGTCATTAGTTTAATCAGCTATGCACAAATTGTAGTAGGTCGATTTCGTCAAGATTTTGTGGCTTTTTAGCGTTAAAGAGTCCGATTATGCAGGCGGACACAGGTTGGTAAGTGGCTCTTAGTCTCTGGGCATTTTCCTCGCAGCGCACTAGAATTAGGTGTTTTCGCAGCATATTGGCTGAGGGTTAAGTCTTAAGTTAGAACCGAGATAAAAGTAAATTACATTACTATGAGTGCACTTTAAGGCATGGTTCTTCAAGGCATAGTGCTTTGAGTCAGGCTCGGTTAAGCCTATATAGGGTTAGCTATGGCAAGCGTTGAAACAAACCACAGAAATACAAAGGAATTGAGATGGCTAAGTTAACAAATAAGATGATAAGTAATCGATTGGGTTTCAAATGGCACTGTGCCGCAGGCGTGATGGTTAGCGCGTTAAGTGCGGGAGTAATGGCGGCTAATGCACCTTCTTTTGACTGCACGAAAGTGAATGCTGGCAGTATTGAAGACATGGTCTGTAAGGATGCAGGGCTGAACCAACTTGATAATCAGTTAGCTAAGGTTTATAGCCAAGCGCTTGAAAAAGCGAAGAATGAACAACCTCCTACTTTAAAGGCGATGCAACGTGGTTGGGTGAAAGGCCGTAATGAATGCTGGAAGAGCGACGATAAGCACGCGTGTATTGAATCTAGCTATCAAACCCGCATTGCCGAACTGCAGGCACAATATCGTTTAGTCGACATGACCGGCCCAGTGTTTTATGCCTGTGACGGCAATCCAGCTAACGAAGTAGTGGTGACTTATTTTAAAACCGAACCTGCCACCCTGATTGCTGAACATGGTGATAGTACTTCATTAATGTTTGTGCAACCCAGCGGCAGCGGCGCTAAGTATCAAGGCCGCAATGAAAGCCTATGGGAACATCAAGGCGAAGCTAAAGTGGTTTGGGGCTACGAAGCACCAGAAATGACCTGTAAACTGGTGACTAAATAGGATTGATTTAAGGTCGCCATGAAACAAGCTCTCGTGCATATCGCCTTAGTCGTAAGAGATTACGACGAGGCGATTGATTTTTATGTGAATAAATTAAAATTCGAATTAGTCGAAGACACTTATCAAGCCGAGCAAGATAAGCGCTGGGTCGTTGTTGCCCCACCGGGTTCTAAGGGCGCGTCTATCTTGTTAGCGCGGGCGTCTAAACCTGAGCAGTTCAATTTTATCGGTAATCAGGCGGGTGGTCGGGTGTTTTTATTTTTAAATACCGATGACTTTTGGCGTGATTATCGCCGTATGGTCGCCGATGGCGTGGAGTTTGCGCGTGAGCCGCAAGAACAAGACTATGGCACAGTCGCTGTGTTTAAAGATCTCTACGGTAACTTATGGGATTTACTGCAATTGAACCCGAATCATGTCATGGCTAAGCGAATGAGTTAAGATTCAGTATTTCGTATGAATTACCGCGCAAGCTATTTAATGGGGTCAAACACTGGGAATACTCTTTGTGTTTTACCTCTGTTAAGTTCGTTTAAAATTCTCAGTTATTGATCATTTTTATTGGGAATTCACTGTAAATTTCAATTTATTCTTGTGGAACGGATAGATTTTATAATGGATCGGCCAATGCCATTATGTTTTTATTCAAAATTAAATATCTATCGAATAAATTATTCTTTGGTTTTTATAATTACCCATTCACTTTTTTCGTACTTTAGTATTTAACTCACATTTAAATTAATGAGCGTCAGTTTTTGTTGACAGTTTTATACGTCACTTATTTGCATAGGCGATTATTGTCACTTAGCTTCTTTAATGTTCTCTAGCTATAAAAATTTAGTTGTGAATATCATTACGTCTAAAGCAAACTGGCATTTGAAAATAATATTTAATCTGAGTGACTTACTAAAGGAATCTGATAAGTATGAATTTTTTTAAAATATGTTGCACGGCATTATGGATAGGCCGCGCGTTAAGTGTCTCCGCGATAATAGCGTTACCATCGTTCGCATCTGATATGCCAACCAGTCAGTATCATATTGATGCAGAAGAAATGAAAATGGTAGATATGCCTAGTGTGTTACTGCCATTTAATAATCTGATGTTTTTATATGGCGTAGATGCATCGCAGTTTGATTTAGCTGACTTTATTTACGTCAATGTTCCTGATTTAATCGATAAAGAAGAGGCGATTACGCATTGGGCTGGATATTATAGTATTAACCCCAAAGTCATACTGACTTTGATGGAAATGCAATCTCAGTTAATTTCGTCTCCGACAGCTGAAGCGCTTAACCGACCTTTGGGAACATTATCGGATAAACAGGGTTTTGAGGAACAACTCCAAGATGTATTGGCTCAGCTATCACAACGTTTTTATGCCTATGAAGAGTCTCAATTAAAAGGCCTATACCCGCCAAGCACCGACGCAGTTAATGCATCGAGTTTTGCATTATTGGCTTTGTTAAACGGTCGTAGGATAGAGCAACAGCAACATGCCGTTATGACGGGTGAGCACGCTTTGGGATTGGCCCCATTTATTGAGCAGTTTAGATTATTATTTGGCAATACTGAACGTGAGTTGTTAATGAGTTCAGTTGCTAAAAATCCGCTTGTAGCTGATTCAACTCAGTCGATGCAACAAGTCGTCCCATTGGCGAATATTACCGCGAGTAGTCTGCCACCCAGTAACATGCTGCAAATGCCTTGGCGACAGGGATATTCATGGCAATCCAATGGTGCTCATTCGCATACTGGGTCTGGCTATCCGCTATCATCAATCGATGTATCCTACGATTGGCCACAATGGGGGAGTCCGACTTATTCGGTTGCTTCCGCACATGCTGGGACTGTCAATGTGTTGTCTCGCTGCCAAGTACGGGTGACAAATGCTAACGGTTGGGCGACTAACTATTATCATATGGATCAAATTACAGTGCGTAATGGTCAATATGTAAACCAGAATACCGTGATGGGCATTTATGCAAATAATAAAAATGCAGCCTTGTGTGAAGGTGGGAGTTCAACTGGGCCACATTTGCATTTTTCTTTATTAAAGGATGGGCGCCATGTGTCGTTGCAAGATGTACATTTGGGACAATATAGAATCAACATTGGTAGTTACAACTATGACAATAACTGCAGTCGTTTCAATCTGTTTGATGTAAGTAACAATCGTACAATGTGCGCTTGGGCGCCGCTGTATAATGCTGGAAGTCTCTAATCAATGATAGAAAGCCCCTCAATCGAGGGGCTGATATAATGCGAGGAAAACCGTTGCTCGCTAAGCTAGCTGAATCCTCAAATTGTTTGGATATCCCTGTTTAAATTCTTGAATACCGGTGGTTTTTGGCGGGATTGTCAACGTATGGTCGCCGATGGCGTGGAGTTTGCGCGCGAGCCGCAAGAACAAGACTATGGCACAGTCGCTGTGTTTAAAGATCTCTACGGTAACTTATGGGATTTACTGCAATTGAATGATGAACATCCTATGGCTCACAGGTTAGCGTATCGGGAATCAGGATTAGAAGTTAACCCCTAATCCTAAGGTGTAGCTGGTATCTCTCGTATTGCCTATCACTGTTTTAGTGTCATTGAAGTCATATTTAAATGACAAATAAATCCGCTGAGTTAGCAGATATTTAAGTCCTACTGTCGAGTTTGAGATGTAATCAATCGAAGGCATATCTGGGAAGGCAATTTGCAGATCGGCATAGGACTCTAAAATGCCACCAAACCAATATTGTTTATAGTTAAGTGAGGCCGCCCAAGCATTTAGTTCTAGTTTAAAGGACTGTTGTTCAAGCCAAAAATGGTTGTAGGTTACGACGAAGTCTAATTTATCGCGCCCAGCACCCCAAAAGCGATAACCAGGACCGAGCCCCGCATAATAACTATGGCTATCGATGCCGAGTTTATCTTCTTCATAAAAATCTTCCTGACGTAACAGCCAATGCTCATTGAGCAGATAGTCTAATGAATAATGTCCTTCGAGGGTGTTGCGCTTAGTCACGTCATCTTCGGTTTCGTAGCGCACTTCGGTCTTGATATTATGTCGCCATTGCAAGGTTTCCGCTGTGATATCGCCTTTGATATGTAGCTTCTGACTATTTTTCTTGTTTTTGGTGACATCAAGTGTGGTTTCTACACTACCGTTAAAATTCCAATCTGAGTTTGCATAGTGCTGCGAGAATCTCAACTCACTCACGGGAGTGTGCTGGTTATTAATTAATACCATGCCATGTTCATTAGAGGCTTGAATACTTATGTCCTGTATGGAACGACTGACACTCCAAGGTCTAGTATCTGTGACTTCGAGGCTGAGAATGGCACTGCGTTGAATGGTAATTTTGGGGGTATAACTGGTGTTGATGATGAGATTTTGATCGTTAAACTCTTTAATTTCACCGCTAATTTTATCGCCATTGAGCAAAAAAACTGTGTCGGCATAACACAAGGGGCTGACACTACAGAGCGTAGCAACAAGGTACAATGCTGGATTGGATATCAGATTATGCATCTTGCTCGTGGGCTCAAAATAAAGGGAGAGTAAGTGTTGTCATTCTACTCGAACACAGGCTCTACAAAGCAATAACATTTGATAAAAGTGTTGATAAGGGATTGAAAACGGGTTCGCAATCCCTTACTTCTTTGCCTGTTAGCGTGAGTTAATTTCGGTTATTTTGAGGTTAATGAGCTGCTTCTGCCATTGGGATTTATCTATGCCTTCGACCCAAATGACGCTGCTTTTACGCTGTTCGCCTTTGCGTAGATAGGTCTCAGGCATGCGGAAAATGGCTTCCCACACTTCGAGTTTTTCGGTTTTGAGCAAAGTACCATTATCGGCGAAGAAGCTAGCTTCAACTTCAACTAAGGTAACGTGTTCATTGCTGGTGCTGGCGAGATCGAAGCTGAGTCCGAGTTTGTCGCCTTTCCATTGACCTTCAGCAAAGCTGACTTTGATCCCATCTTTTGCCGTTGAGCCTAATAGCTCAGGTTGGGTAATCGCAGTGGCGGTCAAGGTGGTGACTGGCGCAGCAACAGTTTGAGTGGTAACTGCGGCACTTGGGACACTGGCAATATTGCTCGATGCACTTGCTACGGCTGCAGTGGCTAAGGCATTGGGCGCTGCTTTGGTTTCAGTGATCACGTATTCCCAGGTAAAGTCGTCTTTGAGTCTGACTTGGGCGCCATTTTCTAGGGTGATATTGGCTACGTCGGCCGCCATAACCGATGATGTTAGCAATAACAATGAGCTAAGTGCGCTAAGGCGTAATGAAGTGTGCATTAATTTTCTGGCTCCGATATCCGTCTGAGTCAATATTCTGCCCTAACATAAACAATTTGCCGCATGTTAGTCACTGTCTAAGTCGTGTTTTGATGAATAAAGTGGATTAATGGCGAGATTTTAACGCTAGTACAGATTGAGCTAGCTGACTGTGGCACTATTAGATAGGTGTACATGAGCGGTATGCTCAATGAATAAAGTAACAGGAGATTAAGATGCAGATGAAACATGGAATTTATGGCTTAGTGATTGGATTGGCATTTAGCACTGTCACTTTGGCTGCTGAAGCACCGAAAGTGGGTTGCGCGGCGAAATTAGATGCCATTAGTGCCGAACTTGCCCAAGCAAAAGCGGCAGGTAATAAGCATAAAGTCGCGGGACTTGAAAAGGCCTATGACGAAGTTTCAACCCATTGCGACGATGATAGCTTATACGCCGAGCGAGTCGCTAAAGTTGAGGCTTTAGAGGAAAAACTCACCGAGCGCCAAAACGAATTGGCCAAAGCCATAGAAGAAGGTCGTTCTATGGATAAAATCAACAAGAAACGCAATAAAGTCGCCGAAGTCGAGGCTGATCTTGCTAAGGCGCGAGCCGAGCTAACGCAATAAATAGCTCAAGCCCAATCGCTAGGAGCTTAGCCCGCGTAACCTATGCTTAAAATAGTGGATTCTGTGCTGGAGTTATAACCGGCACTCAGTATGAAGTGCTCAGTGATTCGATATCTTAACCCAGCTTCTGCGCCCCAACGGGTCGTTTTATCTTCTTCCCATGTGGGTTTGCCATCGACAATTTTGGGTGAAATGTTATTCGTGTAAGATACTGTGCTGATATAGCCACTGCCGCCGGCATAAAAGCTTAAATCTGCCGTTAAGCTGTAGCTTAAGCCTAAGCGGAAGAGGCTTTCTTGGCGATAGGATTCCGCGGGTTCTGGCACGATAATATCGGTTTCACGACTGCGGGCATAGCCTAGGTAATAACCCCATTGTTGGTAATTATTATCGAAATGATAGGGGGCGATTGTAATGCCATAGAGATTATCTGTGGCGGGAATATAATCGAGCATAAGGGCGATATAAGGTGCATTGGCAGTTTCGTCTGATTTATCTGGCCTAACTAATTGCTTAGAAGTGCTATATTCGGCCGCTTGAAGCGGTTGGCATAGGCTCAGGAGTCCAATGCTAAGACAGGCTAGCGTATATGAATGACGACACATGGGATGGTTTCCTTAGGGATAGGGGAAATATTGTTCATTTTCCTGTGTGCGGGGTCAATTCAAAATGCTAAAATCTCTTTTAAAATAAGTGTTTGTAAATATTTTGTGTTTTGATTTGAGTGTTTTCTAGGGTGGCATTTAACCGAGGTCAACTCGGCAGTTACCTTTGTATGGGTTTGTTGCGCTAGCGCCTACGTTGGAGTGAAATTGTGGATCAGGAAATAAGGCTCGAAATTTCGGCATGGTTAGCGGGCTTTGGGATTGATAGCCAACCCTCTGATGGAATATCGACCACAGTTATGGTCATTGCTTGCTTACTGTTAGCGAGCATCGCTTATTTTATTGTCCGACGCGTGGTGATTCGTGCGGTGAATATGGTAATCCTGCGCTCTAAGGCGACGTGGGACGATGTATTCATGCGTTATAAGGTGCTTGAAAAGCTGGCCATGCTTGTGCCCGCTATCGTACTTAATCTATTAGTGCCAATCGCGCTGACTGAGCATCCACTGCTAAGCGGGCTAGTCGACCGATTACTGAGTATTTGGTTAGTGGTGCTGATTATCCGCGCTATGTATGCAGGTATGGATGCGGTTGATGAAATTTCAGATGTGAATCTGGTGAGTCGGCGCTTGCCTGTTAAGAGTTTCGTACAGTTAACTAAGCTATTTTTATTCTTTGTTGGGATTATCGTTTCTATCTCAATCTTGGCCGATCAATCACCTGTGTACTTCCTCAGCGGCTTAGGTGTGGCAACGGGTTTTGTGATGTTAGTGTTCCGCGACACTATCTTAGGTTTTGTGGCGGGCATTCAGTTAGCGGCTAACCGTATGGTGAGTAAAGGCGACTGGATCCAGATGGATAAATACGGCGCCGACGGTGCGGTAGAAGAAGTCTCGCTGACCACGGTGAAAGTGCGCAACTGGGACAAAACCATCACTATGATCCCTGCTTATGCCTTAGTGTCGGATGCGTTTCGCAACTGGCGGGGTATGTCTGAGTCGGGCGGTCGCAGGATCAAACGCGCGATCAATATCGATATCAACAGCATAAAGTTTTTGACCGAGGAAGAGCGCGAACGTCTCAGTAAGATCAATTGCTTAAAAGAATATTTCCCCGCAAAAATAAACGAAATTCGTGAGTCGAATGCCAGAGTGTCGGATCTCGATATGAAAGTGAACGGCCGCCATTTGACTAACGTCGGCACTTTCCGCGCTTATCTGCAGGAATACCTACAGCGTCACGATAAAGTCCACAAGGATATGACCTTAATGGTTCGCCAATTAGCGCCGACCACAGAGGGTCTACCGATCGAGATTTATATCTTCACTAACGACACTCGCTGGGCATTTTATGAAGCGATACAAGCGGATATCTTCGACCATGTTTTTGCAATATTGCCTGAGTTTGGTCTGCAGGCGTTCCAAGCGCCTACCGGCAATGATATTCGCAGTTTAAAGTCGGTTAAGGTCGACTAGTTTGATGACTGTCGATGATTATCGATTTAGTTTCGAGAGACAAGAATCGCGGCTAAGGTGATAAATACACCGCCGCTGGTTCTGTCAAACCAATGCAGCTTGTTGCTCGCCTTTAGGCTGGGCGCAAGTACATTGGCCATGCAGGCATAAATCATCACAAAGCTAAAATCCACCACGGCCCAAGTGACTGCAAGAATGGTCAGTTGCGGTAATTGCGGCGCGGCAAGATTGATAAATTGCGGAAATAACGCGGCAAAAAACAGTAAATCCTTCGGATTACTGATCCCCACTAGAAACGCCTGCTTATAAAGCTGCGCAGGCGTACCTTTGCCCTCTGACGGGCTAACTTCAAGGGCTTGAGCTTGGTTTTTCGTCAATAACAGCTTAATACCTAAAAATACTAAATAGGCCGCGCCGCACCATTTGAGCAGGGTAAAACCGTATTCTGAGGCGCTAATAATCGCCCCCAGTCCTGCCGCTGACGCCATCATTAAGATTAAAGCGGCGCTAACACTGCCAAGGCCTGTGGCTATGCTGCGCATCTTGCCGAAGTGGATCCCATGGGACATAGACAACATAGCGATAGGACCGGGTGAAATCCCAATCAATACAATGGCAAATAAATAGAGTAACCAGGTTTCGGGTTGCATATTTGCTGCTCTAAATGGAATAAATGTTAATATTTGGCACTCGCTATAAAATCAGGGATCACCTTGGGATGACGGCCTTTAATGGTGCGATAGAAGCTCAAAATCTCTTGCATGTCGGTCACGATATCGTCACTGGGTTGCAGTGGTGTGCGGATAACGACAGCGCGGCGGCTAAAATCTAAGCCAACGGGTGTAATGGGTACTTGGGCCTTGCTGGCTATATGATAAAAGCCGCACTTCCAGCGCGTCACTGGGCCGCGGGTGCCTTCTGGCGCTAGCGCTAACTTGTAATCGGATTTTGACTCAAACAGCTGCACGGCGGCATCGACTAAGTTGTTGTTCTTGCGCCGATCCACCGGACTGCCGCCAATGGCGCGGAAAAACCAGCCCCAAGGCGGGATAAAGAGTTGGTGTTTGCCGAGAAAGTGAATGCGGATACCTAGGGCGCCACGGGCTAAAATGCCGACAATGAAGTCCCAGTTACTAGTGTGCGGTGCAACTATGATGATGTATTTAGCACAGTCGGGCAGTTGGCCTTCTATCTGCCAGCCTGAAGTGTTAAGTAGCCAACGGCAAAGTGGTGTAAACATAGTTCGGTGCCCAGAGTCGAAAAATTAATAATATCATCAGCTTTTTTAGATTTTAAACTGGCTTAAACAAGATAGTCTGTACTGAATTCGGTATAGTACAGTTTAACCTGATTGATTGTGGGGGAACGATACTATGTTGAAAAATGGACTATTAAACAAGGTTATCTGGCAGCGTGTTTTTGCGGCACTGTTACTCTTGCTGACTTGTCATGTTAATGCGGTGCCGACGGATGAAATTACGCAGATGCTCAAAGGCCAAGAAGACGCCTGGAATCGCGGCGATCTCGATGCTTATATGCAAGGCTATTGGAAGAGTGATCAACTGCGTTTTGTCTCTAATGGTAAGTTTCGTTTTGGCTGGGAAGAAACTCTCGCTGCCTATAAGAAAAATTATCCAAATAAAGAAGCGCTTGGTGAACTGAAGTTCACTATCAAAGAAATCAAAATGCTCAGTAATTACGCCGCTATGGTTGTTGGGCGCTGGGATTTACGGCGGATAAAAGATGCCCCAACGGGCGTGTTTACTCTGTTGATTGAAAAAATCGACGATCGTTGGGTGATCACTATGGACCACAGTTCAGACTAAACTGTGTCCTTTACACTCAGTGCTGCACTGCAGTTCAAATTAGATTTGCGATAATAAACAGTCTGGTTTGGCTGGCGGCTCGGCTGGCAGGGTTAAATGGAAATCTTGCTGTCCAAGCTGTCTACCTTTGCCATCGTATCTCACTTCGGTGAAATGCATACCGCCCTCAGCATCTTCAAGCAGAATGCTGGTGGAGCGGGTGCCATAGTCGGGGTGACGAATATAAATCGCAGCTAAACGCCGTTCCCACTCGATCCCGACTCCCGTATTAGGCAGCTCATTATCTTGCGGCTGGGAATCGTCTTTCATTAGTTGTAACAGTACTTGCACTTCTATACTGCTGGACTGGCTGATTGCCGCTTCTAACGCCTGCTGTCCCTTCGCCATTTTCGGCCAAATATCATCGAGTGCACCATTGCTAATGGCATGAAATCCATCGGCAAGTTTTACTGTGTCTTTATTGATACTGTTAAAACAATATAAGTCAGTACCTTGGCCGAAGATGAGATTGAACGGCTGATAATTGTCGCTATGTTCAATGAGCCAATTAGGGCACACGAGCGACCCTGAGTTGAGCGTCATAGTAATTAGCTCGCCACGACTACGCATGGCTTCAGGGTTCTTTTGCGGAACGCGCAGATTGGTTACGCCAGCGATTTGTCCTTGTTTATTGATACCAAACCAAGTGCCACCGGCCTGCAGATCTTTACCCGCGAGTATGTTTTCTTCCGGCGGCCAAAAATGCGCTGGCGCAGTTGGTCTATGATGAAACTCATCGCGGTTGGCACAGATGATTAAGGGATACTTAGGATGGGCATTAATGGCGACAAAGAGTATGCACATAGCAGGCTAAATTAATCCAAAGGTAGATTAACTTAGCCTGTCTGCTCACAAATGAACAGCGTTAGTGGTGCGAGTGCTTATCCGTTTTTGCGTGTTCATGTGCATGTTTATCGGCACTAGGCGTCACAACAGGTTTCTGCTCGTCAGTGTGCGAAGCGCTAGATTCGTGAGTATGTGTATTCTCGTGGGAATGGCTATGCGCATGAGCTGCCGGTTTGCTAAGCATTAAGCGGCGTAAAAATTTACGTGGACCTAAGCGCAGTAAGCTGGCGGCAAACACCCCGGAGAGGATCAGTAGAGCAATTAAGTTCACGACTTCAGGCAAGGTAAATAAGGAGAACCATAGTGGCAAGCGTAATGCTGCGGCTAAGCTCAGCGCAATAATACTCAGTAATATCGCCCTTTGCGTCCATGTCATTAACTTAAGCTGAGCTATGTTGAGCACAGGTGCTGCAATCAGCGGCATCATAATCGCGATAGGATTCCAGCCACTATAAGCCAGTGCAAGAGCGAGTACGGCGGCGCCTAAGTTGCAGAAACGCATTGGTAAAAATACAAGCAATAGCACAACAACCTGTAGCAATGGATTGCTTAAGGGCATTGAAGGGTGGCCAATTAAATTCACTAATACTAGGCTGAGTAAAATCCAAGGTGCGCTGCGATCGACTAAATGAGCAAAGCCGAAACGCAGTGAATTGCTGGGTAATTTAGTGTGTGGATCGGTAATGGTGACGTTAGCATGGCTTAAATACGCACTCAGAATAAACACTACAAGCAATTGGAATAATGCTAACCAAGGACCAAGAAGTAGAGCTGTGATCACTAAGGCTTCAGGCCCAGCTAAGCGTTGGAACCAGCGACGGGCTAAACTGCTATCCTGCGGCGTCAAACCTAATTTAAAGCGCAACGCAGCCGCACCATAGCTCAGCAGCAACACGGGTGCGAGCTTTAATAGCCAAGTTATTAATTGCTCTGTGCTGTGATCATGGTGGGCATGTTCGTGGCCGCCTGAATCCATTAATAGCAGCATCACGAGTAAACCGATGCCGAGCAAACTACCTATGCCAGCTTGGTATTCATATTTGCCTTGCGTATCACTTTCATGCTGACCATGGGGTTGATGTAGTACCACATGCAGAATTGTGCCTGTAATAAAGGCTTGTAAGTAGACAGTGTCATCGATATTTAAATAAGGAAGTAGTTGCTCACCGGCGAAATAGCCTATGCCTGTAAATAGCATCTGGGCTGCAAAGATCATGAGTGTCCAACGTGTTCCGAGATGGGGTTTAAGTATCCACCATACTGCAAAACCGACGGGTAATTGGTGGAGTATGACACCAAGAGCTAGCAGAATGGAGTTATCGTCTTGCTGCGCCAAAACCATAGCGGTGCCATCGGTGATGGTATGCAGTAATAAGCCACCAATACCCAAGAAAAGCGTAAAATTATGGGTGACTTCTGAATAACGGTGAAATAGGCGTTCGCTGGCGGTAGGCCCCCAGATGCCGAGGAGTACAAAGATGATCGCAAGCATGCCACCATGCTCGAGTAATTCTGGCAAGATGTGGATCAGCACTAATCCGCCTAATGAGACGAATATAAAACCATCGAGCCCCTTTTGTAAGCCACTACTCGATGAGAAGTAGCGATAAAACAGAGGGCCAATTAAGAGTGCGATACAGCTAGCAAGAAGATAGAGCATGGATTCCACGGAAAATTTGCTGAAAAAACGCCATAGTATACCAGCTGTAAAGCAAAGTGAGCAGTGACTTGCAGGCAATTTACTCAACTGACATTTTATACTGTGTTTTGAAGGTGAGAATTTTATTCACTTTGGCCATTTTGCGGGGAAATTTTCAGATCTAACTCGAGAAAAGGTACTATACCCAAGCTACCTGAAGATACGAGTTTCAGAGCGCCTAGGGTGCTTCAATTCAAGGCGCATCAATGACAGAATGTCGGCCACCTTTTGAATTGTTGCAACACGGAAGTGGAGCTCCCTAGGCGCTCCGTTCCGGCGGGTTGTAACGTACTTTATGCCGTGTTGGTTATTTTTAACTTAGCCCACTAGGTCCGCAAATAACCGCAATCGCCATGGATGGCGTGAATGCCATTTATGCAGGAGCAATAAAGGGCCTTGCCTAAAGTGCGTTACATTCCTGCTGAATCCTGCATCTTCAGGTTGTTTGGGTATATAATATGGGCTTATTTGGCTTGGGTGTTGATACGTTAAATGGATATATTTTCTGCTGCGGTAATGTTGTTTCTGATCATGGACCCTTTGGGGAATTTGCCGATTTTCGCGTCGATTCTGCGGCATATCGATCCCAAGAAACGTCGTAAGGTACTGATCCGAGAGTTACTTTTCGCCTTAGTAATCATGCTGTCTTTCCTTTATGCGGGTGAGGCTATCTTAAGTTTCTTAAATCTTCGTTCCGAATCTGTGAGTATTGCAGGCGGTATTATTCTGTTTTTGATCGCGATTAAGATGATCTTCCCCCAACCCGGTGGTGTCGTTGGATTAGCCGCGGGAGAAGAGCCTTTTATCGTGCCTATGGCTATTCCCTTGATGGCTGGCCCATCGATTCTTGCAGCCTTGATTTTACTGGCGCATACCGATAGCTCACGTATGGGCGATTGGACCATAGCGTTAGTGTCAGCTTGGGGGGCGAGTGCGGTGATCTTAATGTTTTATAAACTTTTCACCCGTGTGCTGGGGGAAAAGGGGCTCACAGCGGTCGAGCGTTTGATGGGTATGGTGCTGGTCATGATCTCAGTGCAAATGTTCCTCGACGGTATTTCAAACTATCTGAAAACCGCTGGCTAACTTTATCTAGTTTGATCAAAACGAAACCGTATTAACGTTGTTAATGCGGTTTTTTTATGGCTGAGATTTGGCTTGGAATTGAGTCAGCACAGAGGTTTGCTGAATATTTGCTGACAAAAGTGCAAATCTTACCTGCGAACAGGTGTATCAAGTTGTTACTGAGGTGCAGTGCTGCTAATGTCGAAAACTCTGTCTCTATCACTTGAAGACGGATAAACCCTGAGTAGATTACTAATTAAAGGTAATTTGTCTTAATGCAAAGAGACACTAGTCTCAATAAATAGAATAGCGTAAACGGCGTTAGCTGTTACGGAAGGAAACTAAAAATGCGAAGAACAAATGGCGTCATAGCTTTTGGACTGATGTTGGCATTGATCAGCGGTGCGAGTATTGCGGCACCGAATCATACCCCTGCAACTCCGAATCACACCTCTGTGGCGAATAAAGAACAAATTCTATATTGGTTGATCAAGCGCGGTGAAGTGTCAGCTGATGCCAGTGATAGCGTAAAGCAGGCCGCGATAAATGCTTATATCCGTGGTGGCAGACCAATTCAACCTCCTGTGGAGCACGATCGAACAAAAGGATGTCTTGATATTTCACCTCAATTTCAAAATCTGCAATATAAGAAGTTCTCTATTCCCGCTGATTCAACATGGAGTGAGTGTTTACTTTTCAAAGACCATACTGATGAGGTTGGTCTGCTATTTGAAAGAGGTGACGTTGATGAGTATAGTCAATCTTATATTGATATTATCCCCCACCCATACCGCCATATTGGCACAACGAAAAAAGATCAATATACAACTATTAAAGTGAAGCCCGCTCCCAAACGACGAACCGTTATAAATCTTTCCGCTGAGGCTGGTGTAGTGGCGAATGCTTCCATTGCCGCAAGATTTTCTGTCACGCCTGCTCCTTTCGATAGGGAAATGGTCATTTTTTATGAGCTGGCAGAATCAGGTACAACTCTAGCGGGGATTACTATTGCTAAAACGGAAAATTCTATCGATAGTGTTACGAGTGATACATCAACATTAAATATGGAAGCGCCAAAGAATTATCAAGATAGTACAAATAGAATCAAGCCTGAACTAAATAGCATCGCACAAGTAGCGAGCAACAAAGATTTATATACGGAGGGTAAGTTAATAGATTTGAGTCCTGAAAGTAAATTTTCAACAGCTCAATATATTTTACCTTGTATGGATAATATGAAACCACCTGAAAATATCAACTCTACTGGACGAAGCCTAAATAAAGTATTGTCTGATGTAGAATTACATAGAGGGTCATATTATGCTAACAAACCACGTGAGCAGAAACTTATTGACAAGTTTTTAGCCATTGATGATAACAATTCTCAGGCACATGCTTCAGCGATTGCTGCAACAGCTTATATGGCCGCACAACGTTATCGCCATGATAGGAAATCCTATTCATTTGCCCTTGGGGCAGCAGAACAACTTGCACCTAGTGGTCCTATTATCTCATCGATGTTACAAGCATTGATGGGGGATGTTGATAACTCTGAATACAATAAAGGAACATCTTATACTCGAAATGTTTACTTGAAGGACAATAATAGGCGTTCAGTTAAAGATTCATGTTCGAGAATCGCAGAAACTACTGACGAAGCTGATGATTATCCTTTCTGTATGACACCATTTAGAGAGTTTAATTTCAATGGGCTTACTAAGGATGTAACAGTGTATGAAGCATATCCATTCAATTATGGTGAGTATATTGATCTAACTTTTGATATAGATACCATTAATATGGCTGACGATGTTTGGGTTATTGCAGTCGGAGGGAAAAGCAAAAAGGCACACAGAGTTTATTCGCGAGAAAGGCTTGATGGTTTTGACTCATTTAAACTTACTAATTACAGCACTAAAAACTCTGGAGGATTATATATCAATGTAAGGTCTAGAGAGTATAATGGTAAATTCCGTTCTGCAGTAAAAGTAAAAATCTATTGTACGCCAGTAATTAAATCACTCTAAAGAAATAAACTAAAAGTTATAAATATTTAGAATTGCCAACCGAAATTCTGATCAGACTCATGTTATTTACTTTATTAGATAAAGTTGAATTGGCTTGGGTTTAGCTAGAGCTTAAGTAAAATAGCTTGAATAAATTATAGGCGTACTTAATATGTAGATTATGAATTGTCGTTAAGTTAAGTAATAGCGTATATAATGCCTCTGATTTAGAGGCATTTTTATTGTATAAGCGTCTATACCCAAACATTCACATTCGATTGATAGCTTGCTCGGCCGCTGGCAGAAAGATTTCGCTGACGATCATTTCATGCTCACCGTGATGGAAATAGCGGCGGCGTCCCCAGAGTGCATGTTCGACACTTTGATCTAAACTTTCAGCTAAGTGGGCAAGGCGACTACAGGTTTCGAAACTGGCAACTTCGATTCTACCGGGGATGAAGTTATCTTGGCTAAACAGTAATTCACCTAAGGGGCGAGTACCCAAACTAAGGAAATCCATTTTGCGCTCGGCCATTAATTTTTCAGGGATCAAGGTTCTGGCAAATACCCAAGGTATCGAGTCGAGGCAAAGCAAGACTTCACGGATCCATACAGCACCTTGCTGGGGATATTCGCCCTCTAAGGGAGCATGCAGTCCTTCGCCTAGTATCTTTACTTCAAATTGAGCGCAGCAAGTTTTGAGTTTTTGCGTTAGGCTGCCAGTGGCAAGCAACCATTCTTTCAAGGGCGATTTGGGGAGTTTGTCGGCTAGATCGGCTGAAAACCACTGAATAGATTCACCATAGGGAAAGCTTAAGCTAGTCACATTCATTAAATACTCGTTACAATATAAACAAACGTCGGCAGTCTAGCATGTCGCGACGCGAGCATATATACCCAAGCTACTTCCAGATACGGATACTGCATCTTCAGGTTGTTTGGCTATATAGATTGGGAAGTTTCTTCCATTACCATTATTGTTTTAGGGAGCCGTAAGTCGCTATGAAAAAATTACTCTCAGTCTGTCTTATCCTGTTTACAAGTGTTTTCAGTGTTTATGCGGCCGATGAAAAAGAAGCTGCACCTGCAGCAGCAACCCCACCTACGGGTGAGTATGCCTACTATGGTTTCGAACCCGAAATTGTCACTAACTATATTTCTAATCGCAAGAAATTGGGTTTTGTGAAGATTAGCGTTGAGTTAATGGTAAAGAGTCCAGATGATCTAGTGACAATTGAGCTCCATAATCCATTATTGCGAGCCGCAATTGTTGAAGTGTTAGGCAATCAATCGGAAGAGAAGATTAAGTCGCTCACGGGTCGTGAAGAGATTCGTCGTGAGTGCTTTGAAATGGTCAATAACTTGATCACCAAAGAAGCTGGTAAACCCTTGATCGTAAACTTATTGTTTACCTCTTATCTGTACGATTAATTTACTGCCCCATTCCATGGGCTGACTCAGGCCGGCCCATTGCGTTACAAGAGCTATTATGTCAAAACCTGCCGTGAAACCCGTCCAATTAGTAACTGCGAAACGCCTAACGAGTACAGCCAACATTGGTCATGCAAAAACTAAAGCACCAAAGCAGGCTAGAACTGAGGTGAAAGGCAAAGCCAAGTCGGTCAAAAACAGGCCTAGTGCTGAGATCAAAAAAGCTTTGCATCCTCGAAATGTACACTTGAACGGCTATGATTTTCCGGCGCTGATGAGTTCATTCCCTAAGCTAAAAGCCTTTGTTCGACCCACGCCTTATGGGGCTTTATCGGTCGATTTTGCCGATCCGTTAGCGGTTAAAATCCTTAATGCGGCGCTACTGAAACATCATTATGGGATTGAATCTTGGGATATTCCTGATGGAGCGTTATGTCCTCCTATTCCCGGTCGAGTCGATTATTTACATTATTTAGCAGACCTTCTAGCCGAAGGCGATGATGTATTTGCTTTGGATAAGACTAGGGTATTAGATATCGGTACTGGCGCGAACGGTATTTATCCCATATTGGGTTGCCAAGTATACGGTTGGCAATTTGTCGCCTCGGATATTAATGCCGGTTCACTCAGTAATGTGCAGAGTATTATTGAGCAAAATCCAGTGCTGCAAGGGCAGATAAGTTTGCGATTACAGCCAAATGACAAGGCGGTCTTCAAGGGAATCATTCAAGCCGGAGAACGTTTTGCGTTAACCCTGTGCAATCCGCCATTTCATGCCTCTATGGCTGAGGCGAGCGAAGGTACAAAGCGTAAGGTGAATAATCTGCAGCTCAATCGAGGTGGCTTGGCAAAGGTTGCACCTAAGCTGAATTTCGGCGGTCAAGCGGCTGAGCTTTGGTGCCAAGGTGGTGAACGACAGTTTTTAGCGACTATGATCCGTGAGAGTCAAATGTTTGCAGATCAATGCTTATGGTTTAGCAGTCTAGTGTCGAAGAAGGAAAACCTGAAACCTTGTTATCAAGCCTTAGCGCAGTTGAAAGTCGATACTGTGAAAACGATTGAGATGCAGCAGGGTAATAAAATTACGCGGGTTTTAGCGTGGAGCTTCCAGTCAGCAGCTAAGCGCAAAATCTGGCGCGGTGAACACTTAGCCCGTTAAGACTTTTGAGTATGACCCAATTAAGTACTGCTAACAAAACAGGCGCTAATGGCGCCTGTTTTTATTAAAAGTAAAAATAGCCACTGTTACTGCGGCTTTTCTTCCTTATGATCGCGACGGAATAACGCCCATTCTTCAATTGCTTCACCGCTGGGTAAGGTGCAGATCCCATGTTCACCTTCAGCGGTTTTCTCAATTGTTAATTTGCCACCAATGGAGACACAATACTCAGAGGCGGGATTGGCTATTTTTACTTGTTCAGTATCACTGCATCCGACTAATACCAGACTCGCCAGAAGTGGAGCAGTAACAAGCAGGAATTGGATTTTCATAGACACTCCTTGGTGAGTTATTTTCGCCCTAAAATCCGCAGGATCCGTAGGAACAAGTTGATGATATCCATATACAAAGCGGCGGCGCTATCGATGGCATTATCTATGGTTTTAGGGATTTGATTCGCCCGTCCCCAGTCATAACCAATATAACCGCAGAAAATCAGCACGACTATCCAATCTAAAATGCCGTGGTGAGTATTAAAGATAAACACTTCAATCAGTTCGACGACGATAACGAGCAATAAAGCAATCGTGAGTGCGCCGGAAATTTTTTGGAAAAAGGCGGGGAAGAGTGTGCCTAAGCACATCATGGCTATGGTCACTAACCCTGTGATACGAATGGCTTCGGTCACCAATTCGGGATCGTATTGACTGACCACCATATTGATAATTAAGCCGAAGGGCACGACTACAAAGTTGTAGCCAATAAAACTGACAACGGGATTAGTCGATTTTTGGAACAGATAAATCCCAAAGAAACAGGAGGCGAAATAGCCGATAAAGAAAATCCAAGGATTAACACTGGCAATCGCCTCTGGGTCGATATTGGTGACCATCCAATAGTTAACGGCAAAACCCCAAATCAGCGTGAGGCCGATAACGAGGTTGTAAATACCTGCGCGAACTATGGGGTCGTCTGTGGTCATGCGGTCAAATACACTGTTTTCCGAATCCATATGTTTTCCTTGTGATTTCCTTATTTTAACGGGCCATTAAGCGTCATCAGTGTTGAGCTATATGACGGTAAATTAAGCGGTGGCAATTAAGCTAGTGTAAATAAAGCCGTTTTTCAAGCGAGAACAACCTAAGCCTCTTTAGTACCACAAACACTGCAGCGGACTTGTTTCGGTAACTTCATCTCGCGAAACTCCATCGTCATCGCATCGATCATCAAAATGCGTCCCGCTAAGGTTTTACCCATGCCAGTAATCACTTTGATGGCTTCAACCGCCTGCAAACAACCTATCATACCGACCACTGGTGCTAGGATGCCCGATTCAACGCAGCTCAGTTGTTGCTCGCCAAATAGGGCGCTAAAGCAATGATAACAAGGCGTTTCGCTGTGATAATCGAACACAGTGACCATGCCTTCCATCCGAATTGCCGCGGCAGACACTAAGGGTACTTTATACTTAAAACAGCTGAGATTAAGTTGCTCGCGCACACTGACATTATCGGTGCAGTCGAGCACTAGATTGTGATCGGCGACAAGGGCATCAATCTCATGATCATCTAATACGGCATTGATAATATTGATCTTAATAAAGGGATTGAGCTGGCTGAGGCTCTGTTTAGCCGATTCGACTTTAGGCTGGCCGACATTGGCATCTTGATGCAGCACTTGGCGCTGCAAGTTGGATAATTCAACTGTATCAAAATCGACCAGTGTCAGCTCACCAATACCCGCAACTGTCAGGTACTGGCTAGCAGCACAGCCCAAACCGCCAGCGCCTATCATCAGCACTTTGGCTTGTTTTAAGCGTTCTTGACCGTCGATATCCATAGCCTTGATAGATATTTGGCGGCTGTATCTTAAGAGTTCGCTGTCGCTGAGAATATCTTTTGGCACATTCATTGGGATTTTCCTAGCAAAGCACGCTGTTAAATGGCTCGACCGTCACTTGGGTACCAGCGGGAGTATCACCTTGGAATTGCTCCAATAAAACGAAACAGTTTGCTAAGCTCATCGAAGTCAACATGCCAGAACCTTGGCTACCAGTAATGGCAACTTCAAGTTTACCTTGTGCATTACGGCTTAAAACGCCCCGTTGATATTCGACGCGGCCCGGTTGTTTACGTACAGGCGTGGTGAGCGTAGCGTCTAACATCAAAGATGCAACTGGGGTTAAGCCCTGCATCTTGTTCAGTATTGGCCAAACGAGTTTGTAAAACGTCACCATAGAAGACACGGGATTCCCCGGTAAACCACAGAATATTGCTTTGCCGATATGGCCCATGGCAAAGGGCTTGCCTGGTTTGATGGCGAGTTTCCAGAAGGTAATTTTGCCTTCCTCATCAAGAATTTGTTTGGTGAAATCTGCTTCACCGACCGACACGCCACCCGAGGTTAATACCATGTCGGCTTGGCTAGCGGCATTGCGAAATGCCTGACGTATGGCTTCAGGATCATCGGCTATTACGCCTAAATCGAGCCATTCCACATTAGCGCGGCTGAGTAAGCCTTGGATCGAGTAACGGTTTGAATCGTAAATTTGTCCTAGGGCTAATTCGCTGCCAACGGGACGCAGTTCATCGCCAGTGGAGAAAAAGGCCACTTTAAGCTGACGATAAACTCGCACTTGGCTAACACCAATCGTGGCCAACACCCCGAGTTCGGCAGCACCAATTTGAATGCCAGCACTGAGCACTTTAGTGCCTTGGGTGAGTTCTTCACCGCGGCAACGCACATTGGCGCCTTGCGCCCTAGGGTGGCGAATATGAATAATCTCTCCTTCAACCTCGGCTTCTTCCTGCATTTGCACTGTGTCATAACCTGTAGGCACAGGCGCGCCTGTCATGATCCGCACGCAGGTATTAGGTTTGGCTTCACCTTTAAAACCATGGCCAGCGAAGGAATTGCCGATAAGGCGCAATGCGGTCTGATTGGTTTGCGTATTTAAGTCGACAAAACGGAAGGCGTAGCCGTCCATAGAGGAGTTGTTAAAGGGCGGCAGGTCGATGCAGGAAGCTAAATCTTCTGCTAGGACGCGGCCAAGGGCATGGGGAAGCAATACGACTTCGGTGTCTGACACTGGGCTAACTTGCTCGAGCAAAAGGGGAATAGCTTGATCTGGATGCATTAAGCTAGGTTGCGAACAAGGATCGGCTGTTACGGACATTAGGGTCTGCCTTATATGCAATGGGTCGTAATGACGCTGAATGAATTTCCACCTGATTATGACTGGCTATTATGCCACGGTGATCTGGGATGGCTATGATTTGCATGTGAGTTTCTGTGATAGGCCAGTCAGTTTTTTCTGCCACTTTGGGTGATAACCTCGCTAGAAGTCACACAATTTACTGCGCTAATTCGAGGGTTGAACGCGAGTCGATGAACAAATGAAAATCATTTTTATCAATGAATCATTAACTTAGCAAGAAATTCAAAGGTAAATTTTGTTGCTTTTGTCGACCCCCTTGATGACAATGTCCCCCATGATTCAGTTCGAATGCAAAAGAGGATTTACTATGCTGTCTGCAACTATGATCGAAAAGTTGAATGAACAAATTAATATGGAGTTCTTCTCCTCAAATTTATACCTGCAAATGAGTGCGTGGTGTGAAGATCAGGGATTTGAAGGCGCAGCTAAGTTTATGCGTGAGCACGCGGATGAAGAAATGGGCCATATGCGTCGTCTGTTCACGTATGTGAGTGAAACCGGTGGCTTACCTTTGTTAGGTGCGATTGCGGCGCCACAGTCACAGTTCGATTCTTTACTGGCGTTGTTTGAATTAACCTATGAGCATGAGCAGCTGATTACCCGTCAGATCAATGCCTTGGCCCATGCCGCATTTTCGAATCAAGATTACTCAACCTTTAACTTCTTACAATGGTATGTCGCTGAGCAGCATGAAGAAGAAAAGCTGTTTAAGTCGATTGTCGATAAGATACGTTTAGTGGGCGAAGATGGTAAGGCACTGTTCTTTATTGATAAAGATTTAGCTAAGCTAGCCTCTAAGGGTGGCGAAAGCATAATGAACGGCCAAGGCCAACCACAGGCTTAAGTCCGTTTTATTTGCCACAAAAAAGCAGCCTAGGCTGCTTTTTTGTTCTTTATCATAAGCTTAGATATTCACGCATTTATCTTGATAGCCATCATTCAACAGCGCTGTGTGCTTGATGCGTAGCAAGGGAGTGATTTCATTGAAGGGGAGCGGTTTGGAGATCAAATACCCTTGAGCGAAGTGACAACCTAAATCTCGTAGGAAGTGCCACTGTGCTTCGGTTTCTATGCCTTCAGCAACTAACTCCATTTCTAGGCTTTGCCCCATCATGACAATTGCTTTGACTAAGTTGGCGTTCGAGTTATTTTCGAGGGCATTTTCCACAAAGCTACGGTCTATTTTAATCACTGAAATCGGGAATTTTTTCAGATAACTCAGGGAAGAATAACCCGTACCAAAGTCATCGATATAGATTTGCGAGCCTAAATGACGAATAGACTCGAGCGTGCTCAAGCAATGGCTGGCATCGCCCATCAGCATGCTTTCAGTGATCTCAATATGCACATTTCGTGGATTGACGTGGTGGCGGTTGAAGCACTCCTGCAACACTTGGTCGAACCCCATACCGCGTGTATTGATACATTGGCGGCTGGAAACATTAATCGCGACATTGATATTTAAGTCACTTTTCTGCCATTGTCTCAGATCATGCATGGCTTGGTTGAGCACCCATTCGCCCATAGGCTCTATCAATCCAGTCTCTTCGGCTAATGGGATAAATTGATCCGGCGGGATCAACCCAAGCTCGGGATCTTGCCAGCGGATAAGGGCTTCGACGCTGCAGACACTTCCGGTTTGCATATCCACGATAGGTTGATAATGCAGGGCAAATTCATTTTGTGCCACGGCACGGCGTAGGCGTTGTTCTAACTCCATCCGGGCGAACATGGCTTGATTCATACCCGCGGTGAAGTATTTAAAATTGTTCCGCCCTGCGTCTTTGGCTTGATACATGGCGGTTTCGGTATTGCGGGTGAGTGAGCCGGTATCTAACCCATCTTCGGGATAGACGCCAATACCAAAGCTGGCCGAAATCTGGATCTCGCGGTCATTTAAGTTAAATGGCATACCTAAGGTTTCAATGATTCGGGTTGCCATGTGTTCGATGGCGAGTTCGTTAGTCAGTCGTGGCAAGATAAGCACAAACTCGTCGCCACCGATACGTGCGATAAAATCGGTTTTCCCCGCAATGCCTTCTAAGCGCTTTGCGACATCTTTAAGTAATAAGTCGCCAGTGGCATGGCCTTGTACATCATTGATATATTTGAATTGATCCAAATCAATCAGCAAGATAGCCAGCTTGCGAGAGTCATGCTGCGCCACATGGATTTCGTGCTGCAGTCGTTCATTGAACAGCTTACGATTAGGCAGCCCAGTTAATCCATCGAAGTTGGCCTGATACCAAAGATCCTGCTCATATTGCTTACGCTTACTGATATCCATAAATAAACCAATATGTTGGATTATTTTACCTTGTTCATTTCGCACCACAGTAATCGCTAGATACTCGGGATACACTTGGCCATCTTTGCGTTTATTCCAAACTTCACCCTCCCATTTCCCTTCTTTTTGTAGTGACTCCCACATGGCGGTATAAAAGTGTTTAGGATGACGGCTAGAGCTGAGTAGGGAGGGACTGCGGCCTTTCACTTCTTCCAATGAATAGCCCGTAATGTGGCAAAAAGCGGGGTTGACCAGTTCAATATGGTTGTCGGCATCTGTCACCATTATGCCTTCGGCAGAATAGTCAAACACAGCAGCAGCGCGGCTTAGGGCATGGTTCGCTTTTTGCCGTTCGCTAATCATACGGTTCATGGCACGGGCCATGCGGGCGAGTTCATCTGTGCCTGAGACTTGGATATTAATATTGAGCTGTGGATCTGCTGCCATTTGCTGCATGTCATTGGCAATCTTAGTGATCTTATCCATAAAATTGCGGATGATCTTTTGTCCAAGCCAAAGTGTGATGGTTGCGGTGAACAAAGCCGAGAACAAGTATAAGCCGAGTAAGATTAAGGTGTGGTTTTGTTGATATTCGCTCTGCTGCGCCATGTTCTTGGTGATATTTTGCGCTAGCAAATGTAGTTGATTGATACGCTGAGTGGTGAGATCCCACCACTCCTGGCTATCAATTGGATGTGGCGGCATTAATAGTTGGCTCATCGCTTGGCTTAATTTGTCCTCACTGGCTGGGACTTGCGCGATGGCTTTGATCTCCGTCATCGGCAAACCTTGTTGCTGCAGTTGCTGCAACTTGACCATGCTGAACTGGTATTGATTTATGCTGTCTTCAATGGTTTTCAGCGCTGCCTTAAATTCGGGTAGAGAACGAGTCTCGTGACTGAGTTCATCCAAATTAAGCTGAATCGTCGCAAGTGCTGCATTAAATTTTTGCAGTGAAATCTCATCGCCCTTAAGCAAATAGTCCTGAAAACTGCCCATTAAGCCACCATAACCTAAGTAGGCATTAATATTTTGTGCCAGAGCGCTAATGCGAGTTTGTTGTTCAATTTGCTTGCTGATTTGCAGAATGCGTTGATTTTCTGGCGAATCTTGTAGGTTTTGTAGCAAGGACCTTCTATCGGAAATTGATGCATTACTCGCGTGTATCACGGCTCGCTCATATTCATACATGAAGGAGATTATGGTGCGGTAATCATTAATATTGAGTGACTTGCTGAGCAGTAATTGATTGATGGCACTTCGTTCTTTTACGGCCAACTCCTGCACCATAAGTAGGTTCAATAGATCGGTATAGGCACGGGACTGACTGATTTCGTTGGTTTGTAACTGTAATAACTGAATGAGCTGCAAAAGCTGAGTGTGGAATTGATTATAGAGTTCCGTAAACTGACTCAGTGTTTCGTCTGTGTGGTTTTGGTGAACGTTAGCGAGTTTGTTGCCTGTGAGTTTGAGCGCATCCAACAATGCGTTCATTTTGTTTGCTTCAATACTTTTAGGGTCGAGCGCCTCCAGAAGATGCTCTAAAGGCTCACTGTTCAGTAATGCATCGAGTGCTTTTGATCTAGTCGCTTGTTGCTGTAATAGCACTTCATCGGTTGGTCGCTGATTTGTACTTAGACCATATTCGTTTTGCAACTGATAGAGTAGCTCAGTGATTTGTACCGTCGTTTGTACCGCAAGATGATTGTGCTTGGCCGAGTGTGATTCCTTTATCAAGTCATGCATGCGCGTCAGAATGAAAAAGCTCATCATTAATAATGGGACTAACGAAAACAGAATGAGCTTTTGCTTCAAACTGAGATGGTGTAGCGCTGACGGCATTAAAGATCACTCCACTCGTTCACCTAGGCAGAAAAAGAAAATTCAACGTAATAACGTTGAATCCGAGTTACAAATAGGACTAGGCACAGGGTGAGGATATTTAACATAGGCGGCCAGCCACCGCGACCTTTAGTTTATGGATATCTAATCTAGGTCACGAAATTAAGCAAATTGTTATATATCATGCTAAGAGACTATTTTTATTAACCTATTTTGCACCTATCAAACAAGCATTTGTCTTGTCTGTGATGTGAAGCAGTATTTCATCATTCGAAAGAATGACTTGTTTAACTTTACCTTTCATCGGTTTTTAGTGCATTAGGTGGAACGCGATTGTTAACGGTAAATCTACTTAAATAAAAAGGACGTTTGCCGTAGCTAAACGTCCTTCTATTTAAATCAATGCCCTAGATTCAGGCGATTGGCGTGTTATCTAGCCGACATTGGCCAGCAATGATTTGCGATAAACGACAATATCTTCAATCGTTAATACGGGTATATTGTGCTGCGCCCCGAAGGCAATAATTTCGGGCAAACGCGCCATAGTGCCATCGGTGTTAGTGACTTCACACAATACGCCAGCGGCTTTTAAACCCGCGAGTTGCATTAAATCAATAGTGCCTTCAGTGTGACCACGGCGGGTCAATACCCCACCCGGTTGGGCGCGAAGTGGATACACATGGCCAGGACGAGCGAGATCACTTGGCTTAGCGCCATCGGCAATCGCCGCTTTAATGGTGGTCACGCGGTCAGCGGCAGAAACCCCTGTAGTCACACCGACTTTAGCTTCAATACTCACAGTAAACGCAGTGCCGTATTGGCTCGAGTTGTTTTCCACCATAGGGGGCAATTCGAGGGCTTTGACTTTTGCATCGGGTAAACACAGGCAAACAATACCGCTACATTCACGGATGAGCATGGCCATTTGAGCGTTAGTCAGCGTCTCGGCAGCGAAAATTAAATCGCCTTCGTTTTCTCTATCTTCGTCATCGACAACTAACACACCTTGACCTTGACGCAGGGCATTAAGACCCGCTTCAACGCGTTCGATAGCAGTACCAAAAGGAGCAAGTAAAGACTGATTCATGGTTAATATCCTTAAATAAACGACATTGGAATATCCAGAATCAGGGCGTGCAGAAATACAACGTAATCAAACCCAATGGCTCGATTTTGCTGTAGCAATATCACTTCACTTGGGGTGAAGTTATTGCAAAACATGAGGCTAACACTGAGATACATAAGCGCGTTGCACTGAGATACCAGAATGTTGTCTTACATTCTCTTCCATCCGGACTCAGCACTGTTGCCATTAAAGCAAACAGTCCATTACCGTCGGCTCTGGAATAGTCAGTTTTGCACTAGGCAAAATCTAAGGCACCAGATCTGCTGACCCCGAAAGTGATTTCGGGCGCTCGCGGGCTTTGGGTGTCGCTCAGCAAAATAATCACTTAGTCGTTACCCATTTACCGCCGGTGGGGAGTTTCACCCCGCCCTGAGAATTTGCTTTTGAGCCATTTGCGCTCAAAAACGCGGTTATGTTGCTCTTATTTACCGCGAATGGCAACTTCTCGCGTTCAATGTTTGCGCTAGTGCACACCTGACCACTATCATACTGAACACATAAGCTAATTGACTTGCCGTCGCATTCTTCGACGGTCGTTATGGACGTCACAAGGACGTATAAATGCGCTCTCTGCTACTCACTTTAGGTATTGTTATGCTGTTATCCGCTTGTTCGACCTCCAAAGGGCAAGTACCTGCCCCGGTTGCTGAAAAAATTCCCCATGTGATGACTTTACATGGCGTAACGCGTACCGATGATTACTATTGGCTGCGTGATGATGAGCGCAAAGATCCTAAAGTGTTGGCCTATCTCAACGCTGAGAATCGTTATACCGCTGCTTATTTCAAACCATTAAAGCCATTGCAAGATGGTCTTTATAAAGAGTTAACCGAGCGTTTAGTCGCCGATGAGTCGAGCGTGCCGTACCAATGGCATCAGCACAGCTATTATCACAGATACCAAGAGGGCAGCGAATATCCGCTGATCAGCCGTAAGGGCGCCGATGGTGTTGAGCAAGTGATGCTCGACGTTAACGAGCGAGCTAAGGGCCATGAGTTTTATGGTTTAGGTGGCGCGAGTGTGAGCCCAGATGAAACCATGTTGGCCTTTGGTGAAGACGTCCTCAGCCGCCGTGTATATCACATCTATTTTAAAGACTTGGCTTCGGGCGACATGATCACCGACGTGCTTGAAAATACCGAAGGTCGCGTAGTGTGGGCGAACGACAACAAGCATGTGTTCTATATCGCCAAAGATCTAAAAACCTTGCTGGGCTATCAAGTGTATCGCCACGAGCTGGGCACTAAGCAATCGAGCGATGTCTTAGTATATGAAGAACAAGACGATTCATTTTATATCTCACTCGGCAAAACCTTAGATGAGTCGCAAATTGTGTTGTTCCAAGAAAGCACCACGACGAGTGAAGTGTCTATTCTCGATGCCAGCGAGCCTTTAGGTTTATTCAAGCCAGTATTAGCGCGGGAAGAAGGTCACGAATACAGTGTGTCTAAGCTGGGTGATACTTATTACATTCTCACCAACTGGCAGGCGACTAACTTCCGTTTGATGAAAGTTGCCATCAAAGATGCGGCGGATAAATCGAAGTGGCAAGAAGTGGTTGCGCATAATCCCAATGCCCGTATCGAAGATGAGTTAGTGCTCAAGGATTATCTGATTATTCAGACCCGTGAAAACGGCCTGACGCGGATTAAAGTGATGCCGCTCAATGGTCAAAAGCCCTTCGAGTTGAGCTTTGATGAGCCTGCTTATGTGATGGGTTTAGAGATTAATTCCCAGCAAGACAGTAATAAGTTACGCATATTTTACTCCAGCCTAACGACGCCAGAAGCCGTATACGAATATTCGCTGGTGAATCCCGATAGACGTGATTTATTGAAACAAGATCAAGTCTTAGGCGGCTTCGATGCCAGCCAGTATCGTGCCGAACGGATATTTGTGACGGCCCGCGACGGTGCAAAAGTGCCCGTCTCTTTGGTATATCGCAAAGATAAATTCAAGAAAGATGGCACTAACCCTCTGTATCAATACGGTTATGGATCTTACGGTTACACAGTAGAACCCGATTTTTCTTCATCCGTTATCAGTTTGCTCGACCGCGGTTTTGTGTATGCCATCGCCCATGTACGTGGCTCAGAAATGCTAGGTCGCCCTTGGTATGACAATGGTAAGCTGTTGAATAAGCAGAATACCTTCAATGATTTTATTGACGTAACAACGGCATTAACGGCGCAAGGTTATGGCGACAAAAACAAGGTAGTTGCCTCTGGCGGCAGCGCGGGTGGTTTGCTAATGGGCGCGATTGCTAACCAAGCTCCGGATAAGTATTTCGCCCTTGCAGCCCATGTGCCTTTTGTTGATGTGGTGACGACTATGCTGGACGAGTCGATTCCGTTGACGACCAATGAGTATGACGAGTGGGGCAATCCGAACGAGAAAACCTATTTCGATTACATGCTGAGTTACTCGCCCTACGACAATGTCACCGAGCAAGAATATCCACACATGTTAGTGACGACAGGTTTGCATGATTCCCAAGTGCAGTATTTTGAACCTGCAAAGTGGGTCGCTAAACTGCGCGATGTACAGAATAAGTGGTACAAGATGGACGATAAGGTGTTGTTATTCAATGTGGATATGGAAGCTGGCCACGGCGGTAAGAGTGGCCGTTATCGCCAATACCAAGACACAGCCCAAGAATATGCCTTCTTCTTGAGTCTGTTAGGTATGGCGAAGTAGGTCATTCGCAAGTGACTGGATCAGTCGTCAGCTTAGGCAATACGGACATAGAAGCTGTGCAGCAACATGAGTCACTGGTGGCAGACACACTTGCCCCAGTGACTAGCGCTGTCGTTACCAAAGATGCAGTGACAGAAGCTTCGCTGAATCCCGTACCATTAAATCCTGCACCACAGAAGCCTACACCCATAAAGTCAGCACCCCTCTGGTATTTGTATCTAGTCCGCTGCGCCAACGGGCATTTATACACAGGCGTCACTACAGATGTCACACGACGCTTTAGCGAGCATCAATCGGGTGGTATCAAATCCGCTAAGTATCTGCGTGGTAAAGGTCCGTTAACGCTGATGTATCAAGAACAAGTCGGCACCCGCAGCGATGCCCTAAAGCGTGAAATCGCGGTTAAAAAACTGAGTCGTGCTCAGAAATTGGCGTTGATCGAATCTGTACTCAGATAACACTGAACTCTGACATCATTCAGATCTTATTGTTTTCAGGCAAAAGCTAAATCAACGTCGTGGGGCTTCACCCCACACCCGACCAAGGAGGACTGCTCGTCCTATCCTCCTTGGATTCTCCAAGACGCCCCTGACGGAGTTGAAAGCCCCTTGTGCTCATTGCCAAATTTGCTATCGCTTCCGAAGGATGCGTCCCTGCACCTGCGAAAGCTAGCTCGGCATCCATGCCGAGACTCACGCAATTTGTCTATTCACCCTGCGGCAACTCCGAGGGTATGGTGCATTCTGATACTTCGGCGTTGGCTGTTAATCCTAAGAGAGATGTGTCTGTACCCTCAGTTTTGGAACATGTTCCTATATCTTTTGTGTCGTCGTAAAATTTAACTATGGATGTTTCGATAAACCCGTTTTAATTTAGCAAGATTTATTTGAGGAACCATAATGAGACTAGGTCTTAAAATTTCGTCTTGGGCGGCAGCAATTGTTGTGATGCTGCCGCTGATAAGTTTTGCAATTTATGATCTTTTTTACTTTCAGCATCACCGTGTAGAAATTACTCGACTCATCCAAGTTGCTACACCAGAAGAATCTGAGCCTCCACCCTTGATCGTGCAGCTCGTTCGTATATCCACTGGCGAGAATGTTGATTGGCTTGTTACAAGGTTAATTATTGATAATTTAAATATCTGTAATAAGCCCAAATCAATGATTGGTAGGCATATAGAGTCATTTCTATGGCTGCAGTTGGTAAGGATTCACCTTACGAAGCATGAGCAATTAACTCTTTATTTGGCTCAAGTGCATACTGGCAAAGATTCAAAAGGTTTTTCCTACGCATCCCATGCACTTTTCAATAAGCCTTTATCGGGATTAAATGTTGAAGAGGCGGCCACAATAGCAGCTCTTCCTAATGCCCCAAGTACCTTTGCAAAGCGCCCAGATCTTCTTACAAAACGCCGTGAATATTTGCTTTCTAAGTTGGATACAAGCTTCTAGCCTGCTGTGCCACTTATGTGTGTCGATGAAATGATTCAGCACTGTCATTCCAGTGACACGCTGCCCTTTCATTTAACAAGAACGGCCCCGATTCTGTTGTTTCGTTGCAACATTTAACAGTGGGCATCTCGATAAACTCGCTACTAAGTGACTTTCCGTTGCTTGAAGCCAAACCCAGAGTGCATTATGTTGTTTTAACTTGGGTGGCCGGATTCATTTTTGAGGGCTCCCTTTTTGTTATTGGCTTATCTAACTTAGTTATTCGAGTATTGTTATGGAAAGCAATTATTTAGTAATGGCCCTAAAGCATTATGCTAGTAGCATTGAGCATCTTAATTCAGGGGATGATTTCAGACTTCGCTATGCTGCTCTTGATATGAGGCTTACCATTGAAGCCACGATTTACAAAAAGTATGAGTTGCTGGGGGAATTTAGAGACGAGATCTCAAAAAGCATATAATTATTAAATGGGACACCCACTCTTAATGGCGCGGCAGTTAACATCCGACTATGCTTGGGTTTCTTCTGCTGAGCGATAAGTTTGTCTGCTATTGGTATTCTGAACTCCATTTAATAGGTTAAGAATGCCACTTACACAGATCTTTTCGCGCTCTCGAACTACATGTCAGGCCTTTTTCTATGCTTAATTTACAATCCCTGGTAGGGCTTCTCTTAAAAGTTCCAACTCCTTTTTGTTTGCTTTAATCCAAAGTTTTTTCAAGTTTGGTATTGAAGCCAAGATTTCTACTGTCTCTTTAGTCTTGATTACATTTGTTTCAACAAGATATAACGCAAAAATATTTTTATTTCCACGCAACTCATCAATACTGGACAACTGTGGGTTTCCACTGAGGTCTAACATTTTTACGCTGTCAAGCGTTGAAATGATAGAACCAAAATCTAACTTTTGACATTTATTTAAAGATAAGTAGCTTAAATTCTGGGTGTTTCCGGTAATTTCAGAGAGTTTGCTTGCATGGGACACACTTAATGATTCAACTGAGTCTGAGCATAAATTGATTGACTCTAATGAACGAACAATGGAGCAGTTTAATGAAATTGCGACATCAACTTTTAGATTAATAACTTTGGAGTTGAATATATTTACATGCTTAATCCCGTCAACCAATTCAGATGATTCATTTTGCTCAACATAACCTTTCCGAATGAATGCCATTATGGCTTTCCAATCATCTCGCTGCCACTCAGCGTTATATACATAATCCAATATTGGTAATATAGAATCGAAGGTAGGTAATGAATTTTCCCACCTCTGCCATTCTGAAACATTTTCTGGTGCTAACTTTATATATTTCTTAAAAGATGAAATGTCCATATTATCACTTAATTAAAATTGGGTTGTCGAATTCAGAACGTTGATCTCTTCCGGTATATTTTTGCATTTCTTTTGAGAAGCGGCTCTAAATTCTGATGATTTATTCTGTCACGCTATCTCTTTACTCACTCTTATTTGAGCTGACTAAAGCTTTAAAGCGAAGGTCACTCTTGCTCAGAGGGGTAAGTGCCTCGGCTTTAGTGAGATATTGCATAGTGATGTGGATAGTGTCTTGATGGTGACTAAATTCCCTAAAAATACGCTTTGCAATCAGCAGATTTAATTGATGTGCAGCTAATGAGGCATGCTCATGCTTTATCTGTAAAATAGCCTCTTCTAGGGAGATAGGGGGAATTTCTTCCAAGGTTATAAGAAAGGCTTTTGCGACAGTCCTGGTATGTGAGAAATAGTCTGAGTGCGCATCTAAGGCGTAAATATACTTGAAAATGTGTTTGGCTAGGGCTTTATTGCCGTTGCGGTAAAAAGATTCGCCATCAAAACAAATATCCCCTAGTCCTTCCATTATCTGTCTAGGGTTCTCTGATAGAGAGAGCGATTCAATTTCTCTTTGGTATTCCGAAAACTGATCCATATTCTCGACCTTACTGGCACTACAGTGTGACTTTTCGACTATTGAAGTGGGAAGGCTGACAATCTTAGCAAATCCACAAGGTTAAAGCGTAACGGTCTGAATAAAATCAATGTCATTTCTGCAAACTCAAGCTTAATTTCGGTATAAAAAATGCCACTACAAGGGGTTAGTGGCATAAATGCATAAGTCTGGCATAAGCTTAAAAGGGTGGGTAGAAGACTGATATCTTGGCTGGGAACCGTTGCAACATCAGTCTCTACGCCGGGAAGTTAGTAAAACCTTTGGGTATAGGGTGGTAAAGCGGCGCGTTATTCCATGCTTACTGGGCCGTCGATTTTGTTAAATTTCACATCGCCAGAACCTGCCGCAAGAATCGTTAATCCCTTAGTGTTAAAGACATTAATATTGCCTGAGCCATCTGTGATGGTCACAGCACTTTGCACATTGGCGACCTCTATGTTGCCCGAGCCGTCATCAATTGCGGTATTGCCGCGAATATCGGTCAGCTTGATGGCACCAGCGCCATCTTCAATGGTGAGGCTGCCGTTGATTTGGCTGATTTCAATATCACCTGAGCCATCCTCTATGTTGATATTGTTACCACCGTTGATAGTGAGTTCACCCGAACCGTCTTTGACGTTCATGTCCGACGTCATCTTGTTGATCAAAATAGCCCCTGAACTGTCATCGATATCCAGTGTAAAGTGTGCAGGGACTTGGAGTTTTAGGTCTATATAGGGCGAGTTATTATTAGAATCTGTTTGCTCAAAGCTGGCCTTGAGCTTGGCTTTATTGGCTTTTTTCTCAAGGGTGAGAATGACTTTGCTGTCATCGTTGCCTTCCTTATTGCTATAGATGTCGACGACGAGTTTAATTTGGCTGAGGCCTTCGACACCGATAATTTCGAGACTGCCTGCGCCAGTTTCTGCAATCAGGCCTTGTAAGTCTTGGCTATCGAGTGTGAGTTCGCGTTGCTGGTGGTCTAAGTCTGGCATGCCTGCAGCGTTCACATTAAGAATGCAGCCAGTGAGCGATACTCCAGCAGTAAAAAACACTATAAAAGCGAGGGTGAATATAAATGGGCGTAGTGACATGTTAGCTTCCTTGTTTATCTGGCACTCGATTTTTTGGGTGAGTGCTGAGTCGTCTTGCGATGAATAAGACATTGCACAGCCCATGCCAATTTTAAGTTTCATTTATAATCAATTGGTTAAGCTGAAAGTGTCCGAGGTTCACTGTGCGGACATGTCCGCTACATGGGTGATTTACTCATAGATTAGTGAAATTGCTCATTTATTAAGTTAGTTTAAGTTCCGTAAGTCACGCGGAATCAAAAATACAAGAAGGGATGCAGATGGATTATTTAACAACAAACAAGACGGCTTGGGATGCGCGCACTCGGGTACATTTAACTTCGGATTTTTATGATGTGGCGGGCTTTCTTAGTGGTAAGACTTCGCTGCGGGAAATTGAGCTAGGTGAACTCGAGGTTGCAGGTAAAAGTTTGCTGCATCTGCAATGTCATTTCGGCTTAGATACCTTGTCGTGGGCGCGAATGGGTGCCAGAGTCACTGGCGTCGATTTGTCAGAGGTGGCGATTGTTGAAGCGCAAAAGCTGGCAGAACGGACACAGTTGTCCGCCGAGTTTATCTGTAGCGATGTTTACAGTGTGGCGAGCAAGGTTGAGCCTCACGATATTGTGTTTACGTCCTATGGTGCCATTGTTTGGCTGCCGGATTTAACTCTGTGGGCGCAGACAGTGGCTGCCTGTTTAACACCCGGCGGACAGTTTTACATGGCCGAGTTCCATCCTGCGCAGCAGCTATTCGATGGCTATAGCTATTTTAATCGGGGTGAGCCAGACATAGAGCAGGAAGGCACATATACCGAAAATACCGGTGATGATCAGCAAACCTTAATGTGCTGGTCGCACAGTTTATCTGAAGTGATCAATGCATTATTGCAGGCGGGCTTAGTGTTGGAGTTCTTCCACGAGTTTGATTTCAGCCCCTATAACTGCTTTGAAGGGCTCGAAGCGCAAGAAGATGGTCGTTATGTGTTAACACACCAAGGGCAGAATGTGCCCTTGGTGTATAGCATCAGCGCGCGTAAGCCAGCGTAATCACAGCCTTTTGTAATCGCGATGATCAACGACTACGGTAAACCGGATACTTAAGGTATTGGTTATCGTAGTAAGGGCTACGTTCATAGAACCAGCGTAGGCGTGCCTCAGGATCTGCGGCAAACTCTGCATTGGTCAGTGCTTTATCGAACTCAGCTTGTAGCTTAGGATCTTCTTTCAGCATCTTGGCTGCCAGTGGCTCTACCGCATAATCTTCAATGTATTCAGTGTGAGTGAAGATAGGATTGAAGAAACCCCATTGCAGTAAAGAATCTGGTGATTGCGGCTCAAGCAGTAAAATCGCCAGATCACCTAGCGGTTGATCTGTACTGATTTTAATGGTGCCAGCGGGCAGAGTGGTGCTGACTTTGGTTAACTCTGACTCGGCTTTGATCGTTTGGCGGCCCTCAAAATCCTTAGTGTTAAACACGGGATTGCTGAGAGTATATTGCTGCAATTTCAACTCGGTTGGCTTTTTGAGCGTGGTCATGCGAATGCCATGCACGTTAAGACGATCAATCACTTGAGTCCATTGAGCTGGAATATAGTAAGCACTCGGACGAGTAACCTTAATGTCGGGCACTGTTTCAGCCATCACAGGCAAGTTAGGGTAAAGCTTAGGTTCACCTGTCCAGCGCACAACTTCAGCGCCACTGATGGGGCTCTTTTCAAGTTGATAATCTATGCCTTTAAAATCCCAGCCTTTTTCTAATGGTGCTAATTTCCAAGTAAGGGTGATTAGCGGTGAGGCGCGGTATTTATCTTCTTGAATTGCACTCTTAAGTTTCGTCGCCTGTTCACCCACGGTTTTGAGGGTTTGCGCTAACATCACATAAGTGCCGAGCACCCTTTGCTTAAAGGGCTTTAGGCTGTGGTTTTCAACCAGAATGGTGGGCAAATGGCGAGCATCGCCATAACCGTTAGAGAAGCGCGGGCTTGGATTCCACAGCGACATGCCTTTGTTAATATCGGCGTTATCCACGGCAAAAATCAGTGCGCCGGGAATATGGCCTTGTTCCGTTAATGCGGCTTCAACCGCAGGTCTGTAGTTGTTTTCGAGCCAGCGGTAGCTCGCTGGGCTTAAGCCTTGGGCAAGGTTATAACCAAAGGTAACATCGTATTGATAGTCGATGCCGTCAGTAACATGGACATCGATATACAGATCCGGTTGCCATACGTTGATTGCGCGCAGCATGTGCTGCATTTCTAAGCTGTCGGCCTTAGCATAATCGCGGTTAAGGTTGAGATTATTAGCCGTAGTGCGCCAGCCCATATTCACAGGGCCACGTTGATTTACACGATTAAATTCGCCGCTGCGCTCATGGGCATCAACACTAAAAATAGGCACAAACAAGAGGTTAGCTTTATCGAGCAGGGCACTTTTATCGTCTTGGATAATGTCACGTAGCAGCATCATGCCAGCATCTTTACCGTCGATTTCTCCTGCATGAATCCCCGCCTGCACTAGCACTGTCGGCTTAGTGTTTTGTTTGAGGCGTGCCGATTCATTAATGCCTTCACTGCTGGCGATATACATCCAAATATCGCGCCCTTGTGGGCTCTTACCTAAGCTCACCTTTTGTAATTTATCTGTCTCGCCCGCGAGTTTGTCGAGCCAAGCGATAGTGGCATCGTAGCTTGGACTTTCAATACCGCCACTTTGCTCAAAGGGAGTCGCCCACTCGCTATCAACACTTAACATGAGCGATTCGCTGGCGCCATGCCAAGTGATGCTGGGCGGTAAAATCGCATCGTTGACAAAGGTGTTGGCTCGTTCAGGAATGGGCGCTGGTTGTGCTTCTGGCGCTGCAACTGTGGTATCGGCCAGTACATTAGTCGCAGTTGCAGTCGCTTGGCTATTCGCTGCTGGACTTGCATCCTGTGACGTTGTGATTACTGGGGAGCCAACTGCCAATGTTTCGGTGGTAGAGGCTTGCGCCATAGTGGCTGCCGGAGTTGTTTGGGTTGTGGTTTTCGCATCATTGGCAAAAGCATTCCCAGGGTACAGATTGCCCGTAGAGAGACAGGCAATAGCGATAACGGAGAAAGAAAACAAGCGCATGAAAAGAGTCCATCTATCGAATTTTTATTAGGACGGTATCTTTTCATTAAACGCCCCGTTAACGCAAGGGCGGCTAAGGGTTATCCGGCATTTCTGACATGGATTTAAGCACTAAGCGGAATGGTAAAATCGACTAAGCTGCTTTGTTGGGCGTTATCTGAGAAGCTGGCCGCTTGTGATAGGCAATGTCGATAATGGCAATGTCTTTATAAAGTGCTTCGACGGCAATCGCGAGCTGATAAATCAGCCAGCTATAACCTGTGAGTGCAAATCCCTGCGGCACTTGGTCGTTTACGGCTGTCACTGGATCAGCGGTTGATGCTTGAGTGGCTGCAACTAGGGCAAGCTGGAGTCTGTGTTGTAATTCTTGATCTAAACATTCTGGCAGTGTCGGCAATTGTTGGGCTTTACCCGCTACAAATTCTGCAAGTTGTTGCAAATAGAAGGCAAGCTCAGAGGCAACCGCATTAATCTGCAGATAGGCGTCTTTGTCTTCTTCCTGCCAGCGGGTTAAGGGTAAGAGTTCGAGTAAGGTGATTAAGCGCACTTGTTTATTGGCTAACTGCGACAGTAGCACTTTGTGTTTTTTGAGGGTTTGACTTTCCCATTCCAAGGAGAAAAACAGTTTCTTTTGAGTGAGTACGGCTTTCATCGCAGCCTCCAGTCTAGCGCGAAAATCGAGCTCATGATTAGCGGGTGCCTTAAGGTGCTCGGCTAATACTTCGGCCATATTGTCGATGGCATGGGTGAGTTGGGAGCGCCAATCTTGTTTAGCTTTAATCGGAAAAATGAACAGTGAGACCAAAATAGCAATCACGCAGCCGGAGAGGATGTTGGCCGTGCGCCATAGTGCCTCAGAGGTGTCATGGTTGGCGTCGCCGACGACGATTATGATGGTAAATCCGGCCACTAAATAGGCATAGCTGTAACGTCCGGCCGAGATAAAACAAATCAAGCTAACGGCTAAGATCAGCAGGCTCATAATTAGCCAATAACTGTCCACAGTGGCAACTAACATCACCCCATAAGCTGAGCCTAAACAAGTGCCTATAGCCCTTTGTAGCGACTTTTCAATCGCGCCGCCTACCTGAGGTAAGCTCATCATAATGATCACTATCGTGACCATACTCCAAATAAAATGCGGTGGCGCCCAAATGGCATTAATAGTGACAGCAACGAGTAAGGCTAGCCCGAGCTTTAGGGCGTGGATTGAGCGGAAATGGCGATAGATAAAGTCGGCAAAGGGTGTGGCTGGGGCAAATACAGACATAGGGCAAAATTCCTTTGAGCTAACTTAGCGATGTTAATCTGGTGGCAGTATCGCAGAAAAACCGTGTCACTTGCGGCCATAGCGCCATAAAGAAATGTAAATTGCGAAATCTAGCAAATTGAGCTTAGTGGATGGCGCGGGAGAGATCACATTAACACTCAGATTAAATAGGCTTAACTGATGCGTGTAGAGGCAGGCCATTATACCGTGCTGCAGATATAAAAAAGGCTTGAATAAGCGTTGCCTATTCAAGCCTATATTCAAAGTGTTTGAGTTAGCTTAAGCTGCGCTCACTATCCGCTTTAACGTCAACTTCTGTGTATTTATCCATAATCAAGGCACAAGCCGCATCGCCAGTGATATTGAGTGCGGTACGGATCATGTCAAAAACCCTGTCTAATGCAAACAGCAAAGGTAAACCATCGATAGGAATTCCCGCAGCTAACAGCACTGCCACTACTAAGAAGGATGGGCCCGGCACACCTGCTTGACCAATTGCACCTAAGGTTGAGGTGAAAATGATGGCCGCATAGGCTGTCATCGACAGATCAACGTTATACATTTGGGCGAAGAACATGGCTACTAAACCATAATAAATCGCGTTGCCGCTCATATTTATGGTGGCGCCTAACGGCAGTACAAAAGCCGTGGTTGCCTTAGAGACTTTAAGATCTTCCTCACAGGTTTCCATATTCACTGGCAGAGTCGCCATTGAAGAGGCGGTCGATAATGCCATCACCTGTGGTTTCTTCATTGCCGAAATAAACTGGCGCGCCGACACTCTTGAGAAGAGTTGTACCACTAATGGGAAGAAGATAAAGCCGTAGATCAGAATCGCAGCCACAAACACGGCGAATAACTTAAACACGACTTCTAGTGCATCGAAACCGAAGGTACCGACAGAATCGGCCATCAAACCAAATACACCGATAGGGGCAATGATCATCACGCAGTTGATCATCCACACAAAGGCATCGACGACTGTGTTGAGTGCGGCCAAAATAGGTTTCGCGCCATCGCCTTTAACTTTAGTCAGTGCGATGCCGAAGAAGATACTAAAGACTAAGATTTGTAATATGTTACCGCCGTTCAGCGACTCGAACACATTGGTTGGGATCATGCCGATAAAGGTATCCATTACCCCAGGCAATGCGCCATGTTCCTTGGTTACTTCCATCAAGTCTGTGCTGCTGTGGGCGGTAAAATCAACGCCTGCACCCGGTTGGAACAGATTACCCATCAAGAGTGCAAGCACAACGGCAAAGCCCGACGTGACAATAAAAAAGCCGAAAGTACCAATGCCAATCTTACCCGCCGATGGGCTATCGCCTAAGCTCGCTGCTCCGCTGATGATAGAAACCAATACCAGTGGTATCACTAGCATTTTGATTAAATGGATGAAAATGGTTCCGAGTGGTGCAAACACACTTGCACTCTCGCCCATGATAAAACCCACCAGTGCGCCGATAATCATGGCAATAACCACTTGCACACCAATGTTACCTAATAAACTCTTGCTCTTCATTCTTGCGAAACTCCCCAGTTGCCGCAGCATTTTGTGTCATGCACAGACGATTTGAACCTAGATGACTCAAGCTTTAGTGATTAAGGCTTACTCTAGGCTAAAGGTTCACTCTATGTTAAAGGCAAATGCCCGACATTTTTGACCGAGTAAAGTACCACAATTGCATAGCAGGAGATTGTGAAACATCACTAACCTTGGTTTCAAAATAACCAAAGTCTAAATCACGTTAACGTTAAATGAGGAATGCTTAAATTTATGCGCTTAAAAATGAATAAAGCTTATTTTATTGTGGTTTTTTAACTTCTGGATTGATGAATTGTGATTTTGCGTTGGGTTGCAGAGTCGCGTTGGGTAGATATAACGACTGTTGAAAGTATCAATTTTAACCTTTGCGTAGTTTTTTCTGTGGCATACAACCCGTTTTTTCCATTATTTATGGATGAAATGACTGGAAGGATCGGATTAACTCAAAGCCATAGACTTATGTTTTTTAAGCAAGTTAACATGTCACTCTGACGTTAATATGAAGGAGACATTGGTGGATATAGGATCATTCCTTGGCGAATCAGAGCCGTTAAAAAACTGGATTAATAAGTGTATTACTCAGCGAGGCTTACAATATTGGCTTGTTTATCAAGATACTGCGGAAAATGAAACTCTCCAATTGACCACGCAGCTACTGCCAATTGTCGATGATATGAGGGATTGGTCTAATGAAGAAATCGATGAGTTTGAAGATAGTCTGATAAACAATGGTTATTGCTATCTGCTCAATATGGATCAGATTGAGGATGTGATCGATAACCTGATGCAGCAAAAAGCCCTGCCAAGTGAACAGGAACTGCTTGAAGCTATTATCTTTTACTATGAGCGAGATGCGTTTATAGATATTTAAGTGTTTATTTTTATTTTGTTGTTTCTATATAAAATAAAATTACGTGTTGTTAGCGGTAAAATACCGACGGTTAACGTCGGCATTTGCGTTTAAGGCGAGGTAATAAGTTGTGCACCATTTAGTGGTTATTGAGGTATTGAGCGCCTGTTTATTATGAATTCAATTTCGTAAGCACTCTGAATACCTCTTGAACGCCCTAAGGCATTGCGGGGAAGGAGAGCGAGCTGCCAATCCCTAGAGGCAGGCCAAAGCCCCAGTAAGCCAATAAGAAACCGCTCCAAAGTAAAAGAAAACTGATTGAAAATGGCAACATCAGCGCCACTAAGGTGCCTATGCCCGACTCCTTAACGTATTTTTGGCAAAACACCACAATTAACGGAAAGTAAGGCATCAGTGGGGTGATGATATTAGTGGATGAGTCGCCCACTCGGTAAGCGGCTTGAGTCAAATCCGGTGACACACCTAGTTCCATTAACATGGGTACCATAATGGCACCAATCAATGCCCATTTGGCTGAGGCGGAACCCACTAATAGATTGACGAACGCCGTGAGAAACACAATTCCCACCAAAGTCACACCCATAGGAAGGGCTAATTCCTTTAACGCCAACGCGCCTTTAATGGCCATTAACGCGCCTAAATTAGATTGACCAAAAGCATAAATAAACTGGGCGCAGAAGAAGGCCATCACGATGTAATAACCCATGCCGCTCATGGATTTGCTCATGCCTTGAATAATGGCTCTGTGGTTGTTTGCCGTGCCAGCGGTATAGCCATACACTATGCCGGGCACGAGGAAGAACACAAAAATAATCGCCACAATGGATCGCATTAAGGGGGCCGAGGCACTGGTTAGGGCGCCATCGGTACCACGCCAGGCAGAGTTGTCACCATAGGCGGTAAACACCAGCCCTAAAGCACATAACAACATGGCGGCCATGGCGAATTTGAGTCCGCGGCGCTCATGGGGTTGCAGTTCATCTAGGGTTGGGAGCGTGCTGGGATCGCCATTCACCGCAGTGTTTTTTAGGCGCGGCTCGATAACTTTATCCGTTAAGAACCAGCCAACTAAGATAATTAAAATGGCAGAAGCCGAAGTAAAAAAGATGTTATTCAGTGGGTTAATCGTTAATGTGGCGGCCGCGGGGTCGGCGGATAATCTTGCCGCTGCCTGAGTTAAGCCCGCTAACATAGGGTCAAGGCTGGATGGCACGCCAACGGTCGCAGAAAAACCACCGGATACGCCAGCGAAAGCGGCGGCAATACCGGCTAAGGGATGACGACCCGCGGCATAGAAGATCACCGCGCCGAGTGGGATAACGAGTACATAACCCGCATCAACCGCGACATGGCTTAGAATACCCACGGCTATCAATACCGGAGTGAGTAACATCTTGGGGGTAACAGATAAAATGGAGCGCAGCCCCGCATTAATAAAGCCGGTATGTTCAGCAACGCCTAGACCCAACATAGCAACCAGCACGACACCGAGCGGCGGGAAAGTCACAAAGGTCGTGACCATCGTCGAGGTAAACGCGGTCAGTGCACCGCCTTCGAGCATATTAACGACTTGAATCGGGTTACCAGTACGAGGGTCGATTTCATCAAAACTGACACCCGATAATCCCCAAGAGATCAACCAGACTAAGCCCAGAAACATCGCAAATAATACCGCCGGATCAGGCAGTTTATTGCCGACGACTTCGACGCCATTGAGAAATCGCTGGAATCCAGTGACAGGTTTATGATTTTCCATTTGGGTGCCGCTTCCTAAAAAATGATGATTGTTATCGGTGATTATAAAAACGCAGCATTAATTTAAGCTTGGTTTAACTAATCGATAAGAAATAAAACACATAAAAATCTATCGCAGTGGCTTTAGTGCGGGTGGATTTCATCGTCACTAAATCAATTTAGCCGCAAATAAAAAGCGCGGGTTCATGACTGAACCCGTGCTTTTTTACTCAACAATGTGTTTGATTACATTATCCGAATGGAGCCGCTACGTGCTTAAGCCTTTGGGCCTGCATTGCGGATAGCGTCTGACACTTGATACTTAGCGAAGTTTTTAGTGAAAGCTTCGGCCAGCTTCTGGGCGTATTCGGCATATAGCGCTTTATCGCCCCAAGTGTTGATTGGATTGAGTAAATTGCTGTCTACGCCTGTGACTGCCACAGGAACGGCGAGGTTCAAGGTGTCTAAGTGGACGGTTTCAACATCTTTCAATTCACCGCTGACAATCGCATCGACGATGGCGCGGGTGGTTGGGATGTCAAAACGTTTACCTACACCGTGTGGGCCACCAGTCCAACCAGTGTTGACTAAGTACACTTGGCTGCCGAATGACTCAATGCGCTTCATTAGCAGTTCAGCGTACACGCCAGCAGGGCGCGGGAAGAAAGGTGCGCCGAAGCACGTTGAGAAGGTGGATTGAATCGCTGAGGTTGAGCCGATTTCAGTTGAACCTACTTTGGCGGTATAGCCAGACAAGAAGTGGTATGCCGCTTGTTCTTTGGTCAGGATAGAAACCGGTGGTAATACGCCAGATACGTCGCAGGTTAAGAATACAACCGCATGTGGCTCAGCGCCGCAGTTGTCTTCTTTACGTTGGGCAATGTGCTCCAGCGGATAGGCTGCGCGGGTGTTTTCCGTTAGGCTACTGTCTTTGTAGTTAGGTACGCGGTGTTCGTCCATTACGACGTTTTCAAGCACAGTGCCAAAACGAATCGCATCCCAAATAACAGGTTCATTCTTCTGGCTTAAATCGATACATTTGGCGTAGCAACCGCCTTCAATATTGAATACGCCGCCAGGTGCCCAGCCGTGTTCATCGTCACCGATCAGGAAGCGTTTTGGATCGGCAGAAAGTGTGGTTTTACCTGTGCCAGATAAACCGAAAAACAGCGTAGTGTCACCATCTTTACCCACGTTGGCCGAGCAGTGCATTGGGAGCACGCCTTGGGCTGGCAGTAGGAAGTTCTGCACTGAGAACATAGACTTTTTCATTTCGCCAGCGTATTTCAGGCCGGCAAGCAGCACTTTACGTTCAGCGAAGTTTAAAATCACGGTCGCATCTGAGTTAGTGCCATCACGTTCTGGTACGCAAACAAAGTCAGGGGCATTGATGATCTGCCACACTGGTTTGTCTTTACGATTAAATTTTTCAGGAATGATAAATAGATTGCGGGCGAACAGTTGGTGCCAAGCGTATTGTGTGGTGACTCGTACTGGTTGGTAATGTTCAGTGTCGGCACCGACTTCGAGATCAGATACAAACAGTTCTTTATCGGCTAGGTAAGCTTCAACCCGTGCCCATAAACCTTCAAAAGCACCTGGATCGAAAGCCTGATTGACTTGGCCCCATTCGATGTCAGCTTCTGAACTGGGTTCTCTTACAATGAAACGATCGCCAGGTGAGCGACCGCTGCGAGCGCCTGTTTTAGCAACTAATGCGCCATTGGCTGTCAATTCACCTTCGCCGCGTAGCAGGGCAAATTCGACAAGTTGTGCTGTTGAGGGGTTAAAGTGAACGCGGTTTAATCCATCCGCCATAGTGAGGTCTCCATTTGATTTGTAAGGTTATTTTAATATCGATCGTCTGCCGATTTAATTTTATTTATCGCCTGAGTCGTGCTAGGTGACAAAGTGAGGGCGATTGTAGCCTAAGCCGAGTGCAATGTGTGAGGGGATTATAGGTATGAATAAAAAATGGGCGCCAAATAGGGCGCCCATTTTTTAGCGGGAGTCGTTTTACTGCTGGGTTGTTGATGTCTGACCGTTAGCAAATAAGGTTGCTACGTCTATGGCATCAAAGGTGTATTTAGCGTGGCAATATTCGCAACCCATTTCTATCTTGCCATCTTCGGCCAGTATGGCTTCGATTTCTGCTTGATCTAAGGTTTTGATCGCGCCGGCACTGCGTTCATGGGAACAAGTGCATTTAAAGCTCACATCGATAGGATCAAATAAGCGTACTTCTTCCTGATGATAGAGGCGATGTAACACGCTTTCTGCATCAAGAGTAAATAGCTCTTCGGCCTTGATGGTCGACGTCAGTTGGCTCAAGTGTTCGAAGTCGGCGTTGTGATCTTGCTGGCTTGGCAGAATTTGTAGGAACATACCCGCCGCTTGTTTGCCGTCGGCAAATAACCAAATTCCCGTAGGTAACTGCTCAGATTGATTGAAGTATTCTTCAACACAGGCAGCAAGTGTTGGCTTGTCCAGTGCGACCACACCTTGGTAGCGTTCACCTTCGTCGGGTGTTAAGGTGATGACCATATAGCCTTGGCCGAAGAGTTCTGTGAGGCTAGCATCATCGGCGAGTTCAGCATTCCAGCGAGCCACACCGCGTAACTCTTGTAAATTGTTACCGTTGATCACCGCTAAAGAAACAGGGCCGTTGCCTTGTAACTGTACGCTGATATCACCGCTAAATTTCAATGTAGCGGTTAATAGTGAGGTGGCTGCCATTAATTCACCCAGTAGCACTTGCAGTACGGCTGGGTATTCTTGGGCGCTGATCACTTGTTGATAGCTGTCTTGTAACTGCACCAGTTCACCGCGCACATCGGCATTATCGAACAAGTAGCGGTGTAAAGTATCTTGGTTCATCGTGTATCTCACTGTTAAAGGTCTTTAAAGCGCATGAGCTGGCGTCGTTGCTTTTTATCTGGTTTCTGATCGGGTATCGGGTTATTGAGCATGTGGAGGCGTCGTTGCTCAGCATTAATGGCCCGTTTAGCCAGACTTGTCGCGGTTTCTTCGTACAATTCTTGTGCAATCGAACCACTTTGGCGTAATTGCGATAATTTTTTTATGACGATCTCTTTATCGTCATATCCTTGGCGTATCTTAAGGACGGCGCCTATCTCGGCATTCCTACTAGATTTGGCACGCTGGCCGTTGTAATGTACTTTGCCGCCGTTAATCATTTCTTTGGCGATGGCACGGGTTTTATAAAAACGTGCAGCCCAAAGCCACTTATCGAGTCGAATGTCTGTTTTATCGCTTTGACCCTGAGTCATAGTGTCTCCAGCTAAAAGATCGATGAGTTCACATGCCGAGCAAGAAAATGCGTGAAGAGCATTTCTATTATGTTAAAGGGTGGCGTGCTTCACACCCTTTTATGGCGGGCAAAGTTAGCATAATTGGCTTATTTTCGCCAATTTGAATGCTGTTATGGGCTTGTTGCCAAATGCTGCCTAGGTTAGCATGACACGGTAATCGCCTAATTATTATAATCAGAACAGAGACCTGTATCGAGGGTCCACATAAAATATGGATTTATTAGATAAAGTTATCGCAAAAGCCATTGGCATGCCCCATAAGCCCTTAAGCCGGATAGTCTTCTGGTTGGGTTTTATTGTGATCATGTTGTTAGCCGCGCAAATTACATGGAAATTAGTGCCTACTAGCTCATCACCCAGTGCTTGGTCGCCAACGCCCGTTAACCTGACGGGTAAAGGTGCTGGGCAGGTTGATCTTGCGGGTTTGCAGCAGCTTGGTCTCTTTGGTAAGGCAGATGCTAAATCTGAAAAGCCAAAAACTGAGGTTGTTGAGACTGTGACCGACGCGCCTAAGACCACGCTATCTATTCAGCTCACTGGCGTTGTTGCATCGACAGCAGATCAGAAAGGCTTAGCAATCATTGAGTCAAACGGCAGCCAAGAGACTTACAGCTTAGGCGATAAAATCAAGGGCACTTCGGCATCACTGAAAGAAGTCTATGCCGACCGTATTATCATTACTAACGCTGGCCGTTACGAGACATTAATGCTCGATGGCTTAGTTTACACTAGCCAAAGCCCAGCCAATCAACAGTTACAACAAGCTAAGACTAATAAGACTGGCTCGGCAGTGAGCCGTGTCGATCAACGTAAAAATGCCGAAATCTCCCAAGAACTCGCCGAATCCCGCACCGAATTGTTAGCCGACCCCAGTAAGATCACCGATTATATTGCCATTTCACCTGTCAGACAGGGTGACGCTGTGGCGGGATATCGCTTGAATCCAGGGAAAGACGCCAATTTGTTTAAGCAGGCGGGTTTTAAAGCTAACGATTTAGCCAAATCGATTAATGGATACGACTTGACCGTAATGAGTCAAGCGTTAGAAATGATGAGCCAATTATCCGAGTTAACCGAAGTTTCTATTATGGTTGAGCGGGAAGGACAATTGGTTGAAATCATGTTTAGTTTGCCGCAATAACACGCGTTAGAGGAAAGAAAAAGAATGAATAACAAAAGGATTCGACGCAAGCTGATTGCTGGGGTTGTTGCGGGTGCAGCCATGTTCTCCTCCCAATTCGCTTGGTCTGAACAGTATGCGGCCAACTTTAAAGGCACGGATATTCAAGAATTTATCAATATAGTTGGTAAAAACCTGAATAAGACCATCATAGTTGACCCGACAATTCGCGGCAAAATCAACGTTCGCAGTTATGATCTGTTGAACGATGAACAGTATTACCAGTTTTTCCTCAACGTCTTACAAGTTTACGGTTATGCCATCGTCGAGATGGAAAATAACGTTATTAAAGTCATTAAAGACAAAGATGCCAAAACCGCTGCAATTCGAGTCGCTAACGATAACGACCCCGGCCTTGGTGATGAAATGGTGACGCGTATCGTGGCCTTGTATAACACTGAGGCTAAGCAATTAGCGCCGTTATTGCGTCAACTTAATGATAATGCGGGTGGCGGCAACGTAGTAAACTACGACCCCTCCAATGTTTTGATGTTATCTGGCCGTGCCGCTGTCGTGAACAAGTTAGTCGAAATTATCCGTCGAGTGGATAAGCAAGGCGATACCTCGGTGCAAGTCGTGCCGTTAGAATTTGCTTCTGCGGGTGAAATGGTACGAATTATCGATACCCTTTATCGTGCTACCGCTAACCAATCCCAATTGCCAGGCCAAGCGCCAAAAGTGGTTGCTGACGAACGTATCAATGCCGTGGTCGTGAGCGGTGATGAGAAGAGCCGCCAACGTGTGGTTGAGCTTATCCATCGTCTCGATGCCGAACAAGCCAGTACAGGTAACACAAAAGTTCGTTATCTACGTTATGCCAAAGCAGAAGATTTAGTTGAAGTGCTGACCGGTTTTGCCCAAAAGTTGGAAGGCGAGAAAGATCCGAGCGCTCAGGCTGCGGGTGGTGGTAAACGCCGTAATGAAATTAATATCATGGCGCATACTGAAACCAACGCCTTAGTGATCAGTGCTGAACCCGATCAGATGCGCACTATCGAGAGCGTCATTAATCAACTCGACATCCGCCGTGCTCAAGTGTTAGTTGAAGCGATTATCGTTGAAGTGGCAGAGGGCGATAACGTTGGCTTCGGGGTCCAATGGGCTGCTAAAGCGGGCGGTGGCACTCAGTTTAATAACTTAGGCCCAACCATAGGTGAAATTGGTGCAGGTGTATGGCAGGCGCAAGATCAAGAAGGGACATTCATCACTAACCCAAATACAGGTGACGTGATTGGCAAAAACCCAGATACTAAAGGTGATGTTACTTTACTTGCTCAAGCCTTAGGTAAAGTGAACGGTATGGCTTGGGGCGTGGCCATGGGCGACTTTGGTGCCTTAATTCAAGCCGTGTCGAGTGACACTAACTCAAACGTACTGGCAACGCCTTCTATTACCACCTTAGATAACCAAGAAGCCTCGTTTATTGTGGGTGACGAAGTGCCTATTCTGACAGGTTCTACCGCCAGCTCGAGCAACAGTAACCCATTCCAAACCGTTGAGCGTAAAGAGGTTGGGGTTAAACTGAAAGTGGTGCCGCAGATCAACGAAGGCAGCTCAGTGAAGCTGACGATTGAACAGGAAGTTTCTGGGGTTAACGGTAATACAGGTGTGGATATTTCCTTCGCGACTCGTCGCTTAACCACTACCGTTATGGCGGATTCTGGTCAAATTGTGGTACTCGGTGGTTTGATCAACGAAGAAGTACAAGAAAGTATACAAAAAGTACCGTTCTTGGGTGATATCCCTATTCTAGGACATTTGTTTAAATCTTCTTCGAGTAAAAAAACGAAGAAAAACCTCATGATCTTCATCAAGCCAACGATTATACGTGATGGCATCACGATGGAAGGGATTGCTGGACGTAAATATAATTATTTCAGAGCATTACAGCTTGAACAGCAAGAGCGTGGCGTTAACTTAATGCCTGATACTAAAGTGCCTGTACTAGATGAATGGAATCAGTCTGAGTATTTACCACCTGAAGTTAATGAGATTTTAGAGCGTTATAAAGAAGGTAAAGGTTTAGAGACCCAGATGCGTAAAACTGATCCAACGCTCAAAACGCTCGATGAAAACAAAAACAAAGATAAAACCAATGAGTGAAATTCAACTATCCCAAGTCGATGACCTTAGCCAAGTCTCTAATGAGCTAGGCCTTGAAGCTGAAGGTGATGAGGTATTTCGTTCGAGCAGTAAAGAGCGTTTACCTTTTGCCTTTGCACACCGCCACGATGTGGTGCTCGCGCTGGGCGAAACGGGCGAGTTAAGCTTGTTCTATACGAGTAAAACACCGTTAACGGCTATGCTCGAAGCGCGGCGTTATTCGGGTGTCGATTTGCCTTTGGTTAAGCTCGAAGTGGCGAAGTTTGAGGCCAAACTCACTCAAGCATATCAGGCGAACTCGTCTGAAGCGCAGCAGTTGATGGAAGACATAGGCAACGAGATGGATTTATTCACCCTTGCCGAAGAGCTGCCGCAGACCGAAGACTTGCTCGAAGGTGATGATGATGCGCCTATCATCAAACTGATTAATGCCTTGTTATCTGAAGCGATTAAAGAAGAAGCGTCGGATATCCATATCGAAACCTACGAGAAACAGCTCGTGGTGCGTTTCCGCATCGATGGTGTGCTCAAGGAAGTCCTCAAGCCAAACCGTAAACTGTCGTCGCTGTTAGTGTCGCGGATTAAGGTTATGGCTCGCCTCGATATCGCCGAAAAACGTGTGCCACAGGATGGCCGTATTTCGCTGCGAATCGCAGGTCGTGCGGTAGATGTGCGGGTATCGACCATGCCATCGAGCCACGGTGAACGTGTTGTACTGCGTCTGCTGGATAAAAATACTGGCAACCTCGATTTAGAACAATTGGGGATGACAGACAGTATTCGCGTTAAGTTTGAAGATCTTATTCGTCGTCCTCACGGGATCATTTTGGTGACTGGCCCAACGGGCTCGGGTAAAAGTACTACTTTGTATGCGGGTTTGACGGAGATCAACTCCAAAGACACCAACATACTCACAGTAGAAGACCCTATCGAATACGAGTTAGACGGTATTGGTCAGACCCAAGTTAACACTAAGGCCGACATGACCTTCGCCCGTGGTCTGCGCGCTATTTTGCGTCAAGACCCCGATGTCGTGATGATAGGCGAGATCCGTGACCTCGAAACCGCGCAAATTGCGGTGCAAGCGTCACTCACTGGCCACATGGTGATTTCAACCCTGCATACCAACACAGCGTCTGGCGCGATTACACGTTTGCAAGACATGGGCGTAGAGCCTTTCCTCGTGTCTTCAAGTTTACTCGGCGTGTTGGCTCAACGTTTGATCCGAACCCTTTGTCCTAAATGTAAAATCGAGCATGTGCCCGATGCGCGTGAGCGTGAGTTGCTGGGCATAGCCGCCGATGACGACAGACGTATTTTCCGTGCCAATGGCTGTAAATCCTGTGGTAACAATGGCTACCGTGGTCGAACCGGTATTCATGAGCTATTACTGGTTGACGATAATGTGCGTGAATTGATCCATGGCGGCCGCGGTGAGTTAGCCATCGAAAAGTATATTCGTCAGTTTGTACCGAGCATTCGTCACGATGGCATGAGCAAAGTGCTCGCGGGCATCACCACTCTCGAAGAAGTGCTACGTGTGACTCGCGAGGAGTAATTTATGCCAGCATTTGAATATAAGGCACTGGATGCCAAGGGAAAGCAGCTTAAGGGCGTGATTGAGGCGGATACCGCCAGGCACGCCCGCAGCCAACTGCGCGATCAGCGCATGATGCCCTTGGAAATACTGCCTGTTACTGAAAAAGAAGCCAAAGCTAAGAGCAGCAGTTTTTCGTTTTTCAAACGTGGCATTTCAGTTGCTGAATTAGCTTTGATCACCCGCCAAATTGCGACCTTAGTGGCCGCGGGTTTACCGATTGAAGAATCCCTTAAAGCCGTTGGTCAGCAGTGCGAGAAAGATCGTCTCGCGAGCATGATTATGGCGGTACGTTCTCGGGTGGTGGAAGGTTATAGTCTGGCCGATTCCTTGGCTGAATTTCCGCATATTTTCGATGATTTATACCGTGCCATGGTGGCCTCGGGTGAAAAATCCGGTCACTTAGAAGTGGTGCTTAATCGTCTGGCGGATTATACCGAGCGACGCCAACAGCTTAAATCTAAGCTGACCCAAGCCATGATTTATCCCGCGGTTTTGACCACAGTGGCGATAGGGGTGATTTCAATCCTGCTAGCAGCGGTTGTGCCTAAAGTGGTCGGACAGTTTGAGCACATGGGCGCTGAGCTTCCCGCCTCGACTCGATTTTTGATCTCGGCCTCTGACTTTGTTCAAAACTATGGTGTGTTTGTGGTCATCGCCTTAGTGCTGCTGTTCGCACTCTTTCGGCGCATGTTAAAGTCACCTGCGTTTAGGATGAAGTACGATAATTTTTTATTGAGCATGCCAGTTGTTGGCCGCGTGAGTAAGGGGTTAAATACGGCGCGTTTTGCGCGGACGTTAAGTATCTTATCTGCCAGTTCAGTACCTTTGCTCGATGGTATGCGTATCGCCAGTGAAGTGTTGCAGAATATGCGAGTGCGGGCCGCAGTGGACGATGCGACCGCACGCGTGCGGGAAGGAACTAGCTTAGGTGCAGCGTTGACTAATACTAAGTTGTTTCCGGCTATGATGTTATACATGATTGCGTCGGGCGAGAAGAGTGGTCAACTTGAGCAGATGTTAGAGCGGGCCGCCGATAACCAAGACAGGGAATTCGAAGGTAACGTCAACATAGCATTGGGTGTATTCGAACCTATGCTAGTGGTCAGTATGGCGTGTGTTGTGCTCTTTATCGTGATGGCAATTTTGCAGCCAATTTTAGCCTTGAATAACTTGATTAGCGGTTAATTTTTGAATTTATGGATTATGACCAAGTCGATTGGCATAGGATTTTTTAGGAGAAGTAGTCGATGCAAATGAACAAGAAACATCAAGGTTTTACCTTACTCGAAGTGATGGTTGTTATCGTGATTTTAGGGATTTTAGCCTCTATGGTTGTGCCTAACTTGATGGGTAACAAAGACAAGGCTGACCAACAAAAAGCCGTGTCTGACATAGTTGCACTCGAAAATGCCTTAGATATGTATAAGTTAGATAACGGTGTTTATCCATCGACCGAACAAGGCTTAGAAGCATTAGTGCAAAAGCCTACGATTTCGCCTGAGCCACGTAACTACCGTGAAGATGGTTATGTAAAACGTTTGCCAGAAGATCCATGGCGCAATAACTACCTGTTGTTAAGCCCTGGCGAAAACGGCAAGTTAGATATTTTCAGTGCAGGCCCCGATGGTCAACCAGGTACCGAAGATGACATCGGTAACTGGAATTTACAGAATTTCCAATAAGATGCTAAAGCTGCGTCACGCTGGTTTCACCTTAATGGAGGTGATGCTAGTGATTTTGTTGATGGGGCTCACGGCAGCGGCTGTGACTATGTCTGTCGGCAATTCTGGGCCGCAACAGGCCTTAGATAGAACGGCGCGGCAGTTTATTGCGGCCACTGAAATGGTGCTTGATGAAACCGTTTTAAGTGGCCAGTTTATTGGTATTGTGATTGAGAAAACCAGTTATCAGTTTGTTTTTTATAAAGAAGGTAAGTGGGAGCCTTTGGATAAAGACAGACTTTTATCTGAAAAGCAAATGGAGCCAGGGGTTGTACTGAACTTAGTGCTCGATGGTTTACCTTTGGTACAAGAGGATGAGAAAGACGATTCTTGGTTTGAAGAACCGTTGATTGAACCCTCTGCCGATGATAAGAAGAAACACCCTGAGCCACAGGTCATGCTATTCCCGAGCGGTGAAATGAGCGCTTTTGAGCTGACGTTTATCGCTAAAACTAACAAAGGCCAGCAGGCCGAAACGTTAGTGGTTGGTGATGCGCTGGGCAGATTAACCATAGGGCGCCCCGATGAAACGCGTTAAGGGCATGACCCTACTCGAAGTGATTGTGGCCCTTGCCGTATTTTCAATTGCGGCCGTGTCTATCACTAAAAGTTTGGGTGAGCAGATGGCAAACATGCCGATTCTGGAATCGCGCACTTTGGCACAGTGGGTGGCTGATAATCAGATGGTCGATGCCAGACTTGATCCACAGTTTCCTGAAATCGGTAAAAAAGAAGGTCAAGTTGAGCTCGCAGGAAAGGATTGGTATTGGCGTAAAGAAGTGGTGAAAACGACGGACGATAATTTTCGTATGATCCGCATAAGTGTGAGTGAAGACGAACGCTATCAGCGTATTGCCGCACAAGTGAGCAGTTATGTCCTTAAAACTAACTAGTGCGCAGCGGGGATTCACCCTGCTGGAAATGCTGATCGCCATCGCGATTTTCGCCATGATAGGTTTGGCTTCTAATGCGGTACTCAGCACTGTGCTGACTAACGATGAAGTGACGCGCGCGTTTTCAACTCGGCTTAAAGCTCTACAGCAAGGTTTTGGTGCGATTGAGCGTGATCTCGCCCAAATGGTGGCGCGCACGCCAAGATTACTCGAAGGTGGTCGAGGTTCGACCGTCTTCCAAACGGGCAATGATATCTTAGATTCGGAATCAGAAGCCTTAGTGTTTTACCGTTTAGGCTGGTTAAATCCCGACGGTTTATTACCGCGAGGCAGCTTACAGTCGGTGGCGTATGTGGTGCATGAAGGGCGGCTGGAACGTTGGTATTTTCCTTATCCTGAGCCTGAATTTGGCGCCGAGCCGATTAAGACAGTTATTATCGACAAAGTGCTGTCGGTGGAATATTCCTTCTTTATGGAAGACAAGTGGGAGCGCAAAGTCGAGGCGACTAAGTTGCCTAAAGCGATCGCCATGGAGATTGAGATTGAAGGTTTAGGCAAGATCCAACGTAAGTTCTTGTTGCCGCTGGGTGCTGTTGCACCAGAAAAGTCTAAGGATGACGATAATAAAGACGAAAATCCTGACGATACGAACAAAGATAAAGACAAAGATGGTGATGGAGTCGATGATGGCTCGGGGAACGATCCAGGTGACGGTTCTGGTGATCCAGGTGATGGTGACCCTGAAGATGAGGGCCGCGAATGAGAACCCAATCTCGGTCTAAACAGCGCGGTGTCGCACTGATAGTTGTGCTCTTGATTGTGGCCATGGTGGTGATCATCGCGACAAATATCACAGGTCGTAATCAGTTATCCATGCGTCGAACGTTGAACTTGGCCCAGTACGATCAAGCCTATTGGTACGCGATTTCTGCCGAAGAACTGGCGAAGAAGATTTTAAAACAAGATTTAGACGACTCGGAAGGTCGAGTCCACAGGCAACAATATTGGGCCATGGCCGATGTTGTGTTTCCGGCGGAATACGGTGAAATTGCTGGCAAGATCACTGATATGCGCGCCTGTTTTAACTTAAATGCCTTGTCTGTGACCACGAAAGAGGTGGAAAACAGTCAACCTAAGCTGCCGCTGGCGGCGAAGCAATATAAGGCCTTGTTGGTGAGTTTAGGGATGGACGACTTTAGTGCGGACCGTCTGACCCAGACCTTAAAAGATTATATCGACGAAGACACCACTGCTAGCCCTTATGGTGCCGAAGATGCGGAATACGAAGCGCGAAATGTGCCTTACCGTGCGGCCAATACACTGATGAATCATCGCAGTGAGTTACGGGCAGTGATGGGATACACCCAAGATATCTATTTGAAACTCTTGCCCTATGTATGCGTTATCCCTGGCAATGACAGGCAATTACTGAATGTGAATACCTTGGAAGTCGAGCAAGCGGCACTGTTAGCTGGCATGCTCGAAAATCAGATTTCGGTAGGCGAAGCAGAAAGTATCATCAACCAACGCCCCGGTGATGGCTTTGCCAAGATAGATGATTTTTATGAAAGCTCATCCATGGGATCGATCAAGTGGGAAGGTGCCATGAAGTCGAGCTTTGTCATCGATAGCCAATATTTTTTATTGGCCTCGGGGGCGAAGGTTGATAACGCCGTATTTAGAATGGAAAGTGTGCTCAAAAAGAGCGGCGGCAATAAAATGGAAGTGCTTACCCGTCAGTTTGGTGGGCAAAAATAATGGAAGTGCTTACCCGTCAGGGTTTGATGTTGGTGGCCAAAAATAATGGAAGTGCTCACCCGGCAAGGTTTGATGTTGGTGGCCAAAAATAATGGCAGTGCTCACCCGGCAGAATCTGGTGGACAAAAATAATAGCAACGAGCTCAGTCACGCTTTCTTGACTGGGACTGGTGGAGAAAAACTGTGAGTGAACGGCTATTTATTCGCTTAGGCAGAACAGCAGAGCAAGCGTGCTCTTGGCTCGTTTGGTCGGAGCAAGAACAGGAAATTATCGCCTCTGGCGAGCTCGCCAATGCCCAAGGTTTGTCGACCTTAACCGAGCGTGCGGGCAATCGTCCCGTCGATGTGTTAGTGCCCGCCGCGGCAATGACGCTCACTAGCGTGCATTTGCCAGAAAAAGGTCAACGCCAAGCCTTGAAAGCCTTGCCTTTTATGCTCGAAGAAGCCTTAGCCGATGATGTCGATGCCATGCATTTTACTGTTGGTCCACGTGACGGTGACGCCTTAAGTGTGGTCGCTGTGGCCCATGAGCAAATGCAGACTTGGCTGAGTTGTTTGACCGAAGCGGGTTTAAAAGTGAAGCGCATTGTGCCTGACTGTTTAGCCTTGCCATTGCAAGAGTGCCAATGGGCGGCAATGAATTTTGGCAATGAGCTATTGCTGCGTACCGGATTAGCTTCGGGCCAGAGCTTACCTCTGCCTTGGTTGCCAATTGCGTTAGAACAACTTAAGCCAGTGCAAGGTGAGGTCTCAGTTGCCAGTTATACCGAGCTGCAACTCGAGGGGGTCGAGCTTAAGCCGCAGTCACTTGAGCTACCTATGTTAGTGTTGGCCCGCGGTATTTTGCATGCGCCAGTGAACTTACTGAGCGGCGTTTACACGCCGAAGCGTGAATACAGCAAACAGTTGATGATGTGGAAAAGTGCGGCCATCGTTATTGCCATCGCGTGCGTGCTGGCCTTAGTGAATAAAGGGCTGACTATACATCAAGTCAATGGTCAGGTTGCCGATCTTAAAGCCCAGAGTGAATCCATTTATCAGCAAGTGATCCCGGGAAATTCGCGTATTGTTAACCTACGTTCGCAGATGGAAAGTCAGTTACGTGCATTGCAGGGACAGGGTAGTGGTGCCGAGTTTTTTGCCATGCTCGATGGTTTACAGGATGCCTTTAAGCAAGTGCCTGAACTTAAACCTAATAGCTTAAGATTCGAAAGCGCTCGTAATGAGATCCGCATGCAAGTGAGTGCGAAAAATTACGCGCAGATCGAGAAGTTTAAAGAGATTGTCGGTCGTCGTTTTCAACTCGATGGCGGCACTATGAATAGTGGTGAAGAGCAAGTCACCAGCACCTTAACCTTGAGGAGCAAATAAGATGGATAATTTGCGGACTTGGTGGCAAGGGCTCGCATCGCGCGAGCAGCAGTTAGTAGGCTTTTGCTCGGTATTTTTAGTCATTGGTATTTTTTATTGGGGTGTTTGGACGCCGATTGCCAATGCTGAAGCCGATGCATTACGTAACCTCAATGCACAGCAACAGACGTTGAACTATGTAAAACAAACGGCGAATAAAATAGCGAGTTTGAAGCAGAACGGTGCTAAGCCAACGACGTCGGGCAGTTTAAGCTCAGTGGTTAACCAAACTGCGGGCAATTATGGGTTAGTGATTACTCGCATGCAGCCCCAAGGCGATAAGATCCAAGTGTGGATGGACGATGTTCCTTTTGATGCCTTGTTAGGTTATTTGAGTGAGTTAGTGCAGAAGAAAGGACTTTCGCTCGAAAGTGTTGATTTGGCTGAGGCCGATGTACCTGGCTATGTCAAAGTGAGACGTATCCAATTAGCGCAATAAATTAAGGTGTAGCTGTGAGTTTGATAAAAAAAGTCATCATAGGCGTACTGATTTATTTAATATTTTTAGTCGTTCTATTCCCCGCTAAGATTGCGATAGCGTTAGCCCCATTGCCCGCGAATATCAGTGTTTCGGGTGTGAGTGGCAGTATTTGGTCTGGCAGCATAGAAACCTTAAGTATGCCGCAGCGCCAGGTAGAGCAAGTGCGTTGGGATCTGAGTCCTTGGGCGCTATTTTTAGGTAAAGTGAAAGTTGATTTTCAAGTGGGCAGCCGCGCAACACCTGTCAGTGCTAAGGGATTAATTTCTTGGTCTATGGGAGGCTTAAGTGCGCAGGGGTTACGTTTCGAAGCGCCGGATAGCTTTTTACTCGGCAATGCAAAACTGCCCTTTAAAACCGAAATATCCGGTGAAGTCAGCCTATTAGTCGAGACGTTAGAGCAAGGTAAGCCTTGGTGTGAACAGTTGTCTGGTAAGCTGTTTTTGAATCAAACCAATGTTAAGAATCAGTTTGGTAACTATCCTCTAGGTAATATTGAACTCGGACTGAGTTGTGTCGAAGGCAAAGCGCAATTGGCCACAGATGAAACCAAGAACCAGCTTGGTATTGTTGGTACCTTACAGTTAGATGAAGGCAATATGGTGAAGGTTGAGGCTAAGATTAAAGAAACGGCAGAGCAACCAGAAGATATGCGTGAGTCGCTGAATATTTTAGGTAAGCGTGGTGCGGATGGTTATTTCCCTGTGGTATATCAGGGGCGGATCCCTGGGTTATAGGCTGTTTTAGATGAGCACTTAAACTTAATGTGAGTGCTCAGATGTGAAGGCCGTAATGCGAGAGTTGCGATTAAACGTTCGATCCTAAAACAACGCGATGAATAGAAACGAAGGCACCTTAGGTGCCTTTTTTATGGCTTTTTTATCGTGTTAGATCAGTCAGTAGTGAGTGATAGTCGGTAATCGCGGGAAAATCGTGAAAGACTTTGATTGGTTTTTTACTGTCTGGGTTAGCAATCCCCAATTGATGGCCCACTCCAGCAAGTTTAGCGGCTTTGAGTATGGGTTCGCTATCGTCGATAAAGAGACAGCGACTTGGTTCAAGGTTGAATTGTTTAAACAAGGTCAGCCAAAATTGTGGGTGTTCCTTAGGGTAACCTGTCTCGTGGCTAGAAATCATGTCATCGAGCCCTGCTGCTAGCTCAGTATGTTCAAGCTTTAGGGCAAGACTCTTGGGATGCGCATTGGTCACTAGGATGCGCCGTTTACCTGCAGAGGCTAAGGCCGCTAAAAATGGCATGCTGTCTTGGCGCAGTTGAATACGATCCACTAAAGTGCGGTGCAAGCCCATAATGTCGAGCTGCAGTTGCTCCTGCCAATAATCGAGACAGTACCAATCGAGCGTGCCTACGACTTTCTCATAGGCGTTCACAACTAATTGCTGCGCTTCGTTGTGGCTCACACCTTGCTGTCGACTCAATTCCTGCGGTACTAAATTCAGCCAAAAATGATTGTCGAAGTGCAAATCCAATAGGGTGCCATCCATATCGAGCAGAACCGTATCGATAGTCTTCCAGTTAAACATGGGTATTTCCTATTTTTGCAAAACTGAATCACGCTTAGCATTGATTGTTGCACTGCGTAATACTCAGTGATGACGATGATTCGAGTCACTTGTATGCTTAAATCTTTGTGCTAGTCTTGGATGATTAATTATTTTTAGTCTGAAAATTAAGCGGTTGGATATGGATATCTGTTCTTTTGCCCTATTAGCTCAAGTTTTAAACCCCCTTAGTTTACAGCAAGAGTTGAATGCTTTGCTGCAACAAGACTGGTTACCCCATGTAAATCAGCGTGATTATATGGGTGGTTGGGATGTTCTCGTCTTACGCTGTGCAGCAGAGTATCGCGGTGCTCATCCTATCTTGCAAGCCTTCTCAATTTCTACCGGTCAGCACTGGCAAGATTTGCCTCAACTCGAATCGAGCCCTGCGTTATGCCATTTTCTACAATCTTTAGCCTGCCCAGTGAAATCCGTGCGTTTGATGCGCTTACATGCGGGGGCAGAAATCAAACCTCATAGAGATCAAGGACTCTGCCTAGAACAAGGCGAAGCAAGACTGCATTTGCCACTGCAAACGAATGAGCAACTCAACTTTTACGTGGACGATAAACGTGTACCCATGCAGGCCGGAGAGCTTTGGTATATCAATGCCGACCAAGTCCATTGGGTTGAAAATAAAGGGCAGGATGCGCGGATCAATTTAGTGATTGATTGCGAGGTCAATACTTGGTTAAGGGAGTTAATCGATGCTGCAAAGATCAGAGCTTGAATTAGGGCATAGTTTGGATGTAGCTGTATTAACTCAGTTTGCTAATGCGCTACTGCTGTCAACTTCAGCGGGGGAGTCTAAACGGCTCATTGATCCCATGCTGAAGCAGTTATGCCAAATAGCGGCAGTGGAGTTACACCCCGAGTCTTTTTTGGATACTGAGGCGAGCCATACGCCTTTTGGTAAGGCGGTGTCACTCACTACCGCGGCGCAGTGTGCCGAAGATCCCGAGCGGGGCCGAGTCTTTATACAAGGGATTTATCAAGCAATACAAGATCGTCTAAAGGCTCATCCCGGGCAGATTGTGAACATCTTATATGCGGGGACTGGGCCTTTTGCTTGGTTATTATTACCTCTGCTGCCGTTATTTTCTGCGAGTCAAATTCAAGTGACCTTGCTCGACATTCATCAAGCCTCGTTAGATAAAGTTACCAAGCTTATTGAACACTTTGATTTAGCTGATCGTATGGTGGAGAGTGTCTGTGCGGATGCCACGCTTTGGCAGCCAAATACAGTCGTAAAGTTTGATGTGATTCTTTCCGAAACCATGAAGCACTTGTTGCAACAGGAGCCGCAAGTGCAAATTTTTACCCATTTACAGGCGTATCTTGCCGATGATGGTGTGCTCATCCCGCAAAACATTGAGTTAGACGCTTGGCTCGAGTGCCGTACTGTGCAGGACTTTGTGGAGACGCATTATTTAGGGCCGTTATTCGCGCTCAACCTACAAACAGCACGCTTGCTTGCCAGTGGAGACCGCAGTTTCTTGGCTGGTACATTACTATTGCCCGATTTTAGTCTGAGTGCAGTAACGCTTAAGTTTACTACTAGCATTCAAGTTTATGGTGAATCGAAGTTGAGCGAAAACCAATCTCAACTCACGTTACCTCGATATCGACGCGAGCATTGGCTTAAGCCTCTTTCATGCCTTGCTTTTCGATATGAGCAGGGTACTCATCCCGATTTTGTGTTTGATGTTATAGAGCAAAAACCTGTGCTTGTGTCGAGTGACGATCTGAGCTGCTTAGGCATTTATCATTTGCAGCGGCTTTGGCAAAAGATACAGCTACGCAAACGGGGAGTGCCATTCACTGAACAGGCTAATGAATGGCACTTAGATAAAACCTTGCTGGATCTTTGTGGAATAGGGCTAGAGCCGGGTCTAAGAGCTTTATATCAAAACGATCATCAGTCAGCTTTTGTTGCCTACATTCAGCAAATAGCCAAGCTAACAGCCGCGGATATTGCAGGGATTAATCAGCAATTAGGCGCTATTTCCTATGGATTAACGCCATCGGTCACAGTACCAGAAGTCGAAGACTTCAATTCAGCGGAGGTTGAAGACTCAAATCCGGCTGCAGTCCTCAGCGAGTCACAACTCAATTTTTGGCAAAGTGAAGGCTACTTAGTGATCCCGCAAGTACTCACGGCAGAGCAATCCGCCGCAACTCGAGATTTTATTTGGCAGCAGTTAGGAGCCAATGAACAAGATCCCACCACTTGGTATCAACCTCATGAGTTTATGCAGAAAATCATGCTGCAACTGTTTCGCCATCCGCAACTGGACGCGAATCGACAAGTCCCCAAAATCCGTCAAGTGTTTGAACAGTTGTGGCAGCGAACTGATTTAGTCATAACAACCGATAGAGTCAGCTTTAATCCACCTGAAACGCCAACTTGGCATTTCCCCGGTCCGGATATGCACTGGGATATGCCGCTACAGCTCCCCGTTAAGTTTGCGACGCAAGGGTTAATTTATTTAACCGATACCAGTGCGGAACAAGGCGCATTCTGTTGTGTCCCCGGATTTCATCTCAAGATAGAGGAGTGGCTTCTCGAACAGAACAAGTCTGATATTGAGCTTCAGCAACAGGATTGGTATCGCTGGCAAGTAAAACCTATAGCGGCTAAAGCGGGAGATTTAATTATTTGGCACCATGCCTTGCCCCATGGCGCCAGTCCTAATCGTGGGACGTTACCGCGTATGGTGCAATACATTAACTTTTACCCTATGGCTTCCTAATGGTTGATTTTAAAGAACAACAGCAACGCTATTGGTTGTTAGTTCATAATCCAACCGCCCTGAGGGAGCTTGGCAAGGTTATGACTCTCACCAACTTTTGCCAATATTTGCGGCTTTTTTGGCACTTACCAGACTGTGGCGATGATACGTTACTGGCCATCTTGCATACTGGTAATCGACAAAGGATAGAGCCGGATTATTCACTCTTCTGCCAGTTTTGGGCGCCAGCAGACTATGACCCTAAACGCAGAGTATTAGAGTGGATGTCCGCCGCAGAAAAACCGATTCATCCTTTCTACTCGGAGCATATTTCTGCCGTGCTGGGTCAGTTATTGTCCGCCTTGATTAAACCCCAAACTGCTCTGTTACCTGCGCCAAATCTTTCTGGGCTAGTAGAACAAGTGCAGCCTGCCGGATTTATATTTCACCTCTCTCGCTGTGGATCTACCTTAGTGTCGCGCAGTTTTGCGGGGTTATCTAAATGCAGGGTGTTATCTGAATCGCCTTTGCTGACTCAAGTGCTATTGGATAGGAACCTATCAGACACTGAAAGACGCGCAGCTTTAATATTTTGCATTAACACCCAAGGTCAGTTGTTTCATCCTGAACAGCATTTGTTGATTAAATGGAATGCGTGGGATTTGCAGTTTTGGCCATTGATCCTATCACTTTATCCTCAAGTTCCCGTGTTATTGCTACTTAGGGACCCCGTCGAGATCTTAGCCTCACAGCAAAAGTCTGCTGGATATCATATGGTGCGACAACCGTCTCGACCTTTATTCCGTGAATTATCAGTACCAGAGGAGGGGGAGTCGATACTGGATTATCAATGTAAGGTATTGCGCTTGTTATTGGGTTATGGGTTAGAGATGAGTCAGCGTAACCAAGTGATGGTCGTGGATTATCAGGAGTTGTTACCCGCGATAGCGAATAAAATCGCAAACTGGTTTTCGTTGGCTCTCTCTAAAGAAGAGTGCAGCCAAGTCGAACAATGTCAGTTAATACACTCTAAAACAGCCACGCAACCCTTTGTTGCAGATTCACAATCTAAACAAAGTTTTTTTACGGCTAAGCAAAAAGAACAGATCCACCGTTATTGCAACTGGTCTAATATTCACCTTTTTGAAACTAAAAGTTAACATGTATCTTGTATTTTAGAGTGACGTAAACTAGCTTTAGCCAATGGTGTATCTTTAAAAAAATATCAGGAAGTTAACGTTTTTATTCTAGGGATGGAAAATGCAACCATGTACTTCCAAGTCGTTAGCCTTTTTTATTCTGCGAACGCATTTCCCTGAGTCACTCTTTAAACCTGTCATTCGATTGGCCGAGTTTTTTGTCCGTTAACCTCGAGATGCCACGACGAATTAAAGAACTATAAAGCGCTGTTAGAGTTACTTATTACAGGGAATGTATTTGATGGTAGAAGACATCGTATTACCTAAAGCCTATTCATTGCGTTATGCGTATAAAAATGACGATGCTTTTGTATTTGCACTATTTTGTTCTGCAAGGACGGAATTGTCTCTATTACCGCTTCCCCCACAGCAACGAGAGCTGTTAGTACAACAACAATACCGCTTACAGCAAGCGAGTTACGCTGCCCAATACCCTCAAGCGGTGACTCTAATCATTGAATATCAATCAATTTCTATTGGCAAAATCATACTTAATCCCTCTGTTAACTGTGTCCATATCGTCGACTTTGTCATCGCACCGCAATTTCGTGACTATGGTTATGGTTCAGTCATTTTGGACTCGGTAAAAGCCTATGCCCAAGCAAAAGAGGCGAGTGTGAGTCTGAGTGTTGATCGACAAAATATGCGTGCGAAACAGCTATACCTTCGCTTGGGTTTCTTTCCTTTTGAAATTTCGCCTACTCAAGAGTGGCTATCGTGGCCATCACCATAGGTAATGTTGTTTCGGGGTAGAGGAAAGCTTGTGCAATCAACCTGATGACGTTTAGACAGGTTTACTTTTATTAAGGAGTCATGGATGTCTGATTTTTTTCTCGGAGAAATTAAGCTTCTCCCCTACAACTGGGCACCTAAGTATTGGACTTTGTGTGCTGGGCAATTATTGCCAATCAACACCAACCAAGCGCTTTTTTCACTCTTGGGTACTACTTATGGTGGTGATGGAGTCACTACCTTTGCGTTGCCTGATTTGCGTGGCCGCGTACCAGTTCACTCTAATGTTAGTGCAGGTTTGCCTCAGGGCAGTAAGGCGGGTGTTGAAAATGTAACCCTAGTATTTAACAACCTGCCAGTACACAATCACCTTGTGATGGCCAGTTCTACTGCCGGCGATACCACGTTGCTTGCAGACAATAATATTGCCGCCGCCAAAAATGCAGCAGGTGAGGTCAATTTGTATGGGTCCGCTGCAGGTTTACAAGCGTTGGACCCTGCAACTGTATCCAGTACCGGCGGCAATCAAGCCCATGAAAATTGCCAGCCGTCGCTGGTGTTGAGTTATTGCATTGCCACTCAAGGCATTTACCCTTCACGTAACTAGAGGAGAATCACTATGGATCCTTATATCGGTGATATCCGTCTTTTTGCGGGTAGTTTTGCACCTAGAGGTTGGATGTTGTGCGCTGGTCAGCTATTAAGTATTAGTGAGCAAAGCACTCTTTTCGCAATTATCGGAACCACTTATGGTGGTGATGGGGTAACAACATTTCAATTGCCGGATTTGCGCGGTCGCCTTCCGGTTGGGCAGGGTAATGGCCTTGGTCTGACTCCCCGTGTTATCGGTCAGCAGTTTGGTGTTGAATCCGTTACCTTATTAACGCCGCAAATACCTTCACACAGCCATAGTTTGTCGGCGAGCACAGCAAGTTCCTCCACATCACCTAACCCTATGGGTAATGTCTTTGCCCACAGCAATACCGATAATATTTATGCTCCTTTGCCATCTAGCGGTGCCGATCCCCAAGTTATGAATGCACTCAGTGTGCAAGCCTCAGGGGGAACACAACCACACAATAACATCATGCCTACCACAGCGATAAATTACATCATATGTATTGAAGGCATTTTCCCATCGCGTAATTAAGGAGCGAAATTATGGATCCATTTATAGGTGAAATCCGTTTGTTGCCATTCAGCTTCGCTCCCCACAATTGGGCGCTGTGTAATGGCCAAATATTGTCAATCGCAAGTAATACCGCGTTGTTTTCAATTATCGGAATTACTTATGGTGGCAATGGTACAACCACGTTCCAATTGCCTAATTTGCAGGGGCAGACCGTAGTTGGTGTAGGTCAGGGCCCCGGGCTGAGAACCTGGGATTGGGGCGAACAGTTTGGTGAAAATGGGGTGACGCTGATCTCCACTGAAATGCCAGCACACAACCACACGCTGACCGGTTTGAATAATCAGGGGACTTTGCCTTCTCCGGCAGCGAATACCTATCTGGCCAAGGATATTCGTGGTGGCAGTGGTATCGTCAACTATATGCAGACCGCACCGGGTACATTAAATACCGCTATGGCAACACAGACTTTAGGTATAAGTGGTGGTGGTCTACCCCATGAAAACCGTCAGCCATTTATCGCTCTGAATTATTGCATTGCCCTTTACGGCGTTTTTCCGGCACGCAATTAATTGATGAATGATCCCCGGCATGTTTGTCGGGAAGTTTTTTATAAATATTTTTAATTAGTAAGTCACATTGATGCCAAACAAATTACATTTTATTTCAGGTTTACCGCGTGCAGGCTCGACGTTGCTTGCAGGTATACTCCGGCAAAATCCACGCTTTCATGCGGCTATGAGTAGCCCTGTAGCAGGGCTTGTTAATGGCGCCCTCGAACAAATGGGGGCTGGTAGTGAGTCCTATTCATTTTTCGATGAACATAAACGTAAGGTCATTTGTCGGGCATTAATTGATGCTTATTACCAAGATAAAAACCATCCGGTGATTTTCGACACTAATCGTCACTGGACTGCTCGTTTGCACCAATTGGTAGAGTTGGTTGATGATTTTAAAGTGATTTGTTGTGTGCGTAATCCGGCTTGGATTATGGATAGTTTTGAAGTGATTTACCGTAAAAACCCTTTTGATTACAGCCGTATGTTCAATTCGGCCTCGCGCCAGACTGTGTATAGCCGCTGCGAGTCATTAATCAATGCTGGTGGCGCGGTTGGAAGTGCATGGACGGCACTAAAGGAAGCCTATTACGGCGAGTTTTCTGATCGCTTGCTATTAGTGGATTATGATCTGCTTACCCAGCATCCGGCACGCACGCTGGAGTTAATCTATCGTTTTATTGGCGAACCGCAATTCGAACACGATTTTAATAATGTCGACTATGCTGAAAATGAGTTTGACCACAATCTTGGGGTCAAAGGTTTGCATAGCGTTAAGCGGAAAGTGGAATACAAAAGTAGGCGCAGTATTTTACCGCCTGACTTATTTATGAAGTATCAAGAAATGGACTTCTGGCTGGATAGTACTGGCACTGCAGCCAATATTATTGCAAGTAAAAAACCTGTAGCACCTAACGCAAAAAATGAAGGTAATCACTTATCATGAGACACGCACTGCTTAGTGGGCTTTCCTCGCTGTTATTACCATTCGGACTCTATGGTGCTGGTGCTATTGCAGCGCCGAGTTATCAGCGATCCTATTTGAGTTCATCGATAAGTGCATCGACCGATCTATTATTGCGTTCAGACACCTCTTTACCACAGGATCTAATTGATTTATCTGGCGATCAACTGGATATCCAGAGTGCACATCCGGTGCGTGAGCTGGTGATTGTTGATGGCGCAGTGGCTGAAGCTGATAAATTGGTATTGCGTCGGGCCCTTAAACATAGTGTTCAATTGGTAGAGTTAGATTCTTCTATCGCTGGATTACCGCAATTAATTAATGTACTTGATGGTCACAAAAATCTCGCTGCTATTCATGTGGTTTCCCACGCACAAGCTGGTGTGATACTGCTAGGCAATTCACGTATTACCCCAGAGACAATCCAGCAAGAAGTGCAGGCATTTGCTGCGCTAAAAGGCGCGGTGCGTGAAGGTGGCGATTTATTATTTTATGGTTGTGATCTGGCCGCGAATGAAAGCGGTGAAGCGCTGCTGGATATCATCAGCAATAACACGGGTTTGGATATTGCCGCCTCCAATAATTTAACCGGTAATGCCGAATTACAAGGCGACTGGGATTTAGAAGTTACCCGCGGAAATATTGAATCTACTTTGGCGTTTTCTGAGAAGGCGTTAAGGGATTTTTCGGGTGTGCTAGCGCCATTTACCGGAACAATTAATTTTAGCCAAACCAAAAACGCCGGGGACTATTACGGGAATGCAACTGTTAATGCTGAAGTATGGGCCACTGGCACTTCGGGATATTTTCTCATCATCGATGGAGCAACCCGGGCCACTGAACTTTATACCGGCTTGGGTTCCACTGGGCAGGCAGCTTTTACGCTGAATACCGAAAATTCGGTTACATTACGCTTTAATAATAATGAACCGTTTTCGCCGCAATCATTAAAGGTAGCCAATATCGCTGGCGGAGGCGGCACTACCCATTCCTTTACTTTTACCAGCAATAAAGGCAGTTTTTCGCAAAACGTTGTCAATGGAACTCCGGCAACCATCGATCTAACGTCCTTTGGTGCCAATGTTACTTATGTAACCATTTCGTCCACTTTGGTATATGCCTGGCTGGATAATTTTTCTGTTGTAGGCGTTGGTGTAACTGTGGATGAAAATCCACCGGTATTCCAAAACAGTACACCCGCTGTCGGCAGTCAAACCCTGAGTGGCGCCACCTTGTCAGCTGATCTTGATGAGGAAGGTACCGTCTACTACGTAGTGGTAGCCGATGGCGCAGGCGCACCGAGTGCCGCCCAGGTAGTTGCCGGGCAAAATAGCAGTGGCGCGGCTGCGCTCGTCAGTGGCAATTTCACGACCACTGCCACCACTGGCAGCGAAGCTTTCAGCGGTTTATCCTCCGGTACCAACTATGATCTTTATGTTGTTGCGCAAGACGATGAAGGCACTCCCAATGTTCAAGCTTCAGCCACCCTGGTGAACTTCACCACCCAAGGCACTGACGCCGACGCCACCCTCACCGCCGCAGGCGGGGTTGCTGAGCCTGTCGGGCTGGCAACCACCATTGATTCGGTCGGCGAAGCTGTGGATGTTTTTGACTTCACCATCAGCGACGGTGGCACCTCTGATGGTCTTGCGACCACAGTGTCTCAAATTGTTGTCAACGTTAGTGGCACCAGTACCGACGCCGAACGCAGTAAAATTACCTGGCGCCTGAACGGGCCGGATGCCAGCAATGTGACCGGTACTTACAACGCTGGTGCAGATACTATTACCTTCTCTGGCCTGACTATGTCCGTTGCTGACGGGGGCAATGAAACTTACACGGTTAATGCCTACTACAACGACAATACGACGCTCACAGAAGATCACACTATTATTTTGAGTGTGGATGGCGATACCAACCTCACGGTCGGTGGCAGCGGTACGCAAATGGCAAGCGGGCAGAGTGCTGTCACCAATGGCAGCGGCACAACCCTTGATGTGGTCGCTAGCCAGCTAGTCTTTACCACCCAGCCTGCTGGTTCTGTTTCCGGCGCGGCATTGACGACCCAACCTGTCATTGTGGCGCGTGATGCGTTCGGCAATACCGATGTGGACTTCGCCGAAACCCTTACCTTGACCGAGTCCAGTGCGGGAAGCTTAACCAACGCTACTCAAGCGGCGACCGCGGGTGTGGCGACATTTAGCAACCTGACTTATACCGCCACCGCCGATCAGCAAGCATTCACTCTGACCGCGAATGATCAGGATGGCGTTGGTTCAAATTTGCCGACTGTTGATGCCAATTCTGTAACCTCAGATGTAGTAGCCACCCAATTGGTATTCGATACTCAACCTGCACCTACTAGCGTCATTAGCGGTCAGAACACTGCTTTCTCTACTGTGCCAATCGTATCGGCACGCGATGCAAACAGCATTGTGGACACGGGTTATGCTACAGGTATTACCTTGGCGGAAGTTAACGGTGCGGGCAGCGCGACGATCACGGGGACGGGAGATACCGATAGTAATGGTGCCACAGTGTCTATCACTCCCAGCAGTGGCGTATCCACTTTTACCAGTATGCAAATTACCTACACCAATTCTGGCGCGGGTAGTGAAGCTTTCAATTTGCGCGCATCTTCTGGTGGTTTAACCACGGCAGATAGCAGTCAATTAACGGCGTCAACCACGCCGACAGTAACCGATGGCAATATCAGCATTTCAGGGGGGACAGGGTCTGGGGGAGCCTTCAAAATTGGCGATACCGTCACTGTGACTTGGAATAATACCGCTGGCGGCAATAATAATGCCGGAATCACAGGTGTGACTGTCGATTTCTCGCAATTTGGTGGTGGCGCCGCTGTGGCTGCGACGGATAGCAGCGGAACCTGGACGGCAACTTATACTCTCACTTCTGGTACGATTGATGCATCCAGTCGTAATGTCAGCGTGACCGCAACCAATGCCCAAGGGGACATTACTACTGCTGACACAACCAATGCCGTTGTGGATAACGTTGTGCCAGTTGTCACAGATAACCGTCTTAGCATCAGCGGTGCCACTGGTACCGGAGGTGCCTATAAAATTGGCGATACAGTAACCGCCAGTTGGAATAATACTGCGGGTGGCGATAACAACACAGACACTATCAGCAGTGCTACTGTGGACTTTTCTGCATTTGGTGGCGGTGCTGCGGTGGCGGCGAGCAATAGTAGCAGTACTTGGACAGCAACCTACACTATTACCTCAGGTGCTATTGATGCCACAAACCGCAATATCAGTCTTACTGCGATTGATAACGCGGGCAACACTACAACAACTGCAGACACCAGCAACGCGACAGTCGATAGTATTGCGCCATTGGTATCCGATGTGTATATCGGCATTTCCGGCGGCACTGGTACTGCGGGCGCTTATATCGCTGGCGATACGGTCACGGCTACCTGGAATAACACCGCTGGTGGTGATAACAACAACGACACCATGAATGCTGTGACTGTTGACTTCTCCCAGTTTGGCGGCGGGGCAGCTGTCACGGCAACCAATAACAGCGGTACTTGGACGGCGACTTATACCTTGGTTGCCGGTGCCATTAATGCATCGAGTCGTAATGTGTCGATCACGGCGACGGATAATGCGGGCAATAGCAAAACCCAGGCTGATAGCAGTAATGCCACAGTGGATAATGTGGTGCCAGCGGTAACCAGTGTCAGCGTTCCGGCTAATGCGACTTATATTACCGGGCAATCCCTCGATTTTACCGTCAATACCAGCGAAGCTATTACTGTTGGTGGCACGCCGCGTATTGCATTGACGCTCGGTGCATCCACTGTGTATGCCAGTTATCTTGCCGGTACTGGCAGCAGCGCATTGACTTTCCGCTATACAGTGCAAAGTGGCGATCTCGATACCGATGGGATAGCGATCGCGGGATCGATAGAAGCCAATGGTGGCACCTTAAAAGAGAGTTCTGGTAATAGCTTGAGCTCAACCTTAAATGCAGTCGGTAGTACCTCGTCCGTCTTAGTGGATGCGATAGCGCCTACTGTGAGTAGCGTCGCGGTCCCTGCGGGTGATACTTATGTGGTTGGAGAAACCTTGAGTTTTACGGTGAGCAGCACTGAAAATGTGACTGTTAATACGGTCGGTGGTACGCCGCGTATCGTCTTGACTATTGGCGGAATAACCCGTTATGCCCCATATATCAGTGGCTCCGGAACCTCCAATTTAGTCTTTAGTTATACAGTGCAGTCTGGTGATAACGATACCGATGGTATTGGCTTGGCATCTAGCGTTGATGCCAACGGGGGAACCTTGCTTGACGGTGCGGGTAATAATTTAGCGCTTACGCTTAACTCGGTTGGTTCTACTACCGCGATTCTCGTGGATACAGCCACGCCAACAGTACAGAGTTTTAACCCCTTAGATGGCGATGTTGGGGTGGCAGTTGGTGCCAATTTTGTGCTGACCATGAATGAAAGTATTCAACTCGGTAGCGATAATATCGTTATTTACAACACCGACGATGTGCCCGTAGCGACGATTGATGTGGGTTCACCTGCTGGACAGTTAACGATAACGGCGGGTGTGTTGACTATTAACCCAACCGCTAATCTAGTGGAAAATACCAGTTATTACATTCAAATCGCCAATGGGGCTATTACTGACTTGGCGGGTAACCTTTACGCTGGGATTAGCAATAAAACCGATTGGAACTTTACCGTTGCCGATGTTACACCGCCGGTGGTGACTGGGATTGTCGTAACGGGATCACCCGTAGTGAATGCTGCTAGCCTAGTGTTTACTGTGAGTTTTGATGAGGTAGCGAGCAATCTATCTGCCGATGATTTTGTGCTCACGGCAACAGGCTCGGCAAGTGGCAGTATTGCCAGAGTTTCTGCGGCATCTGGCACAAGTGTTGATGTGACTGTGAATACTGTGAGCGGCACTGGTAACCTGAGACTCGATGTCAAGGCGAATTCCAATATCCAAGATGCTTCCGGTAATGGCGATGGAACCAATGGCTATACCGCCGCTTATACTGGTGGCACAAGTCATGCGGTCGATCGCGATGCGCCTTTGACTCCCTCTGTTCCAGATTTAGCTATGGCCTCCGATTCCGGGATCAGCAGCACAGACAATGTAACCAACGATACCACTCCGACACTCACAGGCAACGCTGAGGCGAATAGTACTGTGACGCTCACGAGCAGCATCGATGGTGTATTGGGTACAACAACTGCAGATGGTTCTGGAAATTGGTCGTTTACCACGCCGCTATTAACCAGTAATTCCGCGCATAACATTACGGCCACTGCGACCGATGTTGCGGGCAATACTGGCGCAGTGTCAACGGCACTTGCGCTTACGCTCGATACACAAATTCCCTCGATAACCAGCTCGGCCCCTGCAGGAGGTGCCGCGGCGGATGCCAGTGTGATATTCAACCTCGCCTTTAGCGAATCTGTGAATAGTCTGACGACGGATGATTTTGCTCTGGCGAGCACAGGCACTGCATCTGGTACTATTTCGAGCCTTTCCGCTAGCTCTGGAACGGGTGTTGCCGTCACTGTTAATGGCATATCGGGTACGGGTAGTCTGAAGGTTGGCCACACAACGAGTGATATTGTTGATGATGCGGGTAATGAACTCGGTGCCTATAGTGCCGGCACTGCACACTCTGTCGATACGGATGCACCAACTATTTCGGGTGTCAGTTTTGACCAGACGTCGGTGACTCAGGCAAATCAAAGTGCGATTAGCCTGACCTTAGTAAGTGCGGAGGTGGGAACCAGCGCGAATTACACTATTACTGGCAGTTCAGGCACGCCTGTTACAGGATCTATTGCGGTCGCAAGTGCGTCACAACAGATCGTCAATATAGACGTGAGCGGCTTAGGGGATGGCACTCTGACAGTGAGCCTTACCCTGACCGATGCGGCGGGTAATGTTTCTAGTCCCGCAGTGACCGATACCATATCGAAGGATGCTGTAATTCCCGCAGTGAATGTGGTTAATGTTAACGATGGCCATTATGGGGTCGGCAGTGCTATTGATATCACTCTTACTCTGACCGAGGATGTGACGGTTTCTGGCACACTTTCTACGCTGTCGCTCGATATCGATGGTGTGGCTCGTCAGGCTGTGTTTGTGTCTGCGGCGAGTGGTGTGCTGACCTATAGATATACAGTCCAAGCGGGTGATAACACGGGGGCGAGTGGTTTAATTGTCGATGCCAATGGCATAGTACTTAATGGCGACACTATGCGAGATGCGGGCAGTAACGATGCTGACTTAAGCTACAGCCAGTGGAACAGTGTCAATGTGATTGTTGATACGACGGCTCCCGTCGATCCAGTGGTAACTACACCTGCTGGCGCCATCAGTACCAATCAGGCAACGACATTGATCAGCGGTACGCACGCTGAAGATGGGGTGACAATCAGCCTCTATGCCGATATGAACAATGATGGTGCTGCCGATAATGCGACTGTGTTGGATGATACTATTGTGGTGACGGGCGCTTGGACCCTGAGCGCCGGATTATCGACGGACAGTGACAATAATTTTGTCGTGGTTGCCAGCGATGCAGCGAGTAATGTTTCTGCCCCTCAGAATGTCCCTACTATTACTCAAGACGCCACTGTACCTGTCGCACCTTCTGCGCCTGATCTCGATGCGGCAAGTGATTCAGGTGTGAGTTCAACGGATAATATCACCAAGAATACGACGCTCGTACTGACGGGCACTGCAGAGGCCGGCGCCAGTGTTGTTCTTAGCAGCCATCTTGATGGTGAGCTTGGTACAGTCAATGCGGATGGGAGTGGTAACTGGAGTGTCAACGCGACGAGCATGAGCCCTGGAACCCATAACATCACAGCAGTTGCGACTGATATTGCAGGAAATAGCAGTGTTGCATCGAGCGCCCTTTCTGTGACTATTGATACGAGTGCACCCACTTCCTCGGCAATTGCTCATCAAAACATTCAACCTGGCGAGAGCTCATCTACGCTCGCATTTACTATTGCCGATGATGTAACCGCTGCAACGGATATCCTAGTAACGCCAGCGAGTTCTGATACCACTGTGGTCCCACTGGCGGATGTTGTATTAGCAGGAAGCAATGCCGACAGAAGTGTGACTGTGACTGCGCTTGGCTCGGGTACCAGTACCATCACCCTTACGCTCGAAGATGGTGCGGGTAATACTAGTACTCAAACCTTCGAGGTTGTGGTGAATAGTGTACCCACTATTTTAGGGACACCTGCGACCAATGTAGCTCAAGGTACACTTTATAACTTCATGCCCACCGCCGCAGACGCGGACGGTAATAGTTTAGTTTTTGATATTACGAATCGACCTTCGTGGGCGAGCTTTAATACAGCGACGGGGGCATTGAGCGGTACGCCGAGCAATGTAGATGTTGGTATGACGACGGCAATTGTGATCAGTGTGAGTGATGGAGTGCTCAGTGCGAGTCTGCCTGCTTTCAATCTCACAGTGACAAACGTCAACGATGCGCCAACGATTAGTTCGACGGCGGTGACGGCAGCAACCCAAGATGCCGCTTACAGCTACAGCTTGACTGCAACTGACTCTGATACTGGCGACAGCTTAACCTTGAGCGCAGTGACCAAACCAAGCTGGTTGAGTTTCAACGCGGCGACAGGGTTACTCAGTGGCACGCCGAGTAATGCGGATGTGGGCAGTCATGCTGTCACCTTACGTGTGACGGACACGGATGGCTTAACGGCTGAGCAAAGCTTTAGTATCACGGTCACCAACGTCAACGATGCGCCGACGATTAGTTCGACGGCGGTGACGGCAGCAACCCAAGATGCCGCTTACAGCTACAGCTTGACTGCAACTGACTCTGATACTGGCGACAGCTTAACCTTGAGCGCAGTGACCAAACCAAGCTGGTTGAGTTTCAACGCGGCGACAGGGTTACTCAGTGGCACGCCGAGCAATGCGGATGTGGGCAGTCATGCTGTCACTTTACGTGTGACGGACACGGATGGCTTAACGGCTGAGCAAAGCTTTAGTATCACAGTAACGAACGTTAACGATGCGCCGACGATTAGTTCGACGGCGATGACGGCGGCAACCCAAGATGCGGCGTACAGCTACAACTTAGTGGCCAGCGACTCTGATACTGGCGACAGCTTAACCTTGAGCGCAGTGACCAAACCGAGCTGGTTGAGTTTCAACGCGGCGACAGGGTTACTCAGTGGCACGCCAAGCAATGCGGATGTGGGCAGTCATGCTGTCACCTTACGTGTGACGGACACGGATGGCTTAACGGCTGAGCAAAGCTTTAGTATCACGGTCACCAACGTCAACGATGCGCCAACGATTAGTTCGACGGCGGTGACGGCAGCCACTCAAGATGCGGCGTACAGCTACAGCTTGACTGCAACTGACTCCGATACAGGCGACAGCTTAACCTTGAGCGCAGTGACCAAACCAAGCTGGTTGAGTTTCAACGCGGCGACAGGGTTACTCAGTGGCACGCCGAGTAATGCGGATGTGGGCAGTCATGCTGTCACCTTACGTGTGACGGACACGGATGGCTTAACGGCTGAGCAAAGCTTTAGTATCACGGTCACCAACGTCAACGATGCGCCGACGATTAGTTCGACGGCGATGACGGCGGCAACCCAAGATGCGGCGTACAGCTACAACTTAGTGGCCAGCGACTCTGATACTGGCGACAGCTTAACCTTGAGCGCAGTGACCAAACCAAGCTGGTTGAGTTTCAACGCGGCGACAGGGTTACTCAGTGGCACGCCGAGCAATGCGGATGTGGGCAGTCATGCTGTCACTTTACGTGTGACGGACACGGATGGCTTAACGGCTGAGCAAAGCTTTAGTATCACAGTAACGAACGTTAACGATGCGCCGACGATTAGTTCGACGGCGATGACGGCGGCAACCCAAGATGCGGCGTACAGCTACAACTTAGTGGCCAGCGACTCTGATACTGGCGACAGCTTAACCTTGAGCGCAGTGACCAAACCGAGCTGGTTGAGTTTCAACGCGGCGACAGGGTTACTCAGTGGCACGCCAAGCAATGCGGATGTGGGCAGTCATGCAGTGTTACTGCGAGTGACGGACGCTGACGGATTAACAGCAGATCAATCGTTTAGTATTACAGTCACTAATAGCAACGACGCACCTATCATCACTTCAACAGCAACTACGGCCGCTGTGCAAGACGCTGTTTACAGCTATACCTTTGCCGCTACAGATGTCGATGTGGACGACGTACTGACATTTAGTGCGGTGACCAAACCGAGCTGGTTAAGTTTCAACGCGGCGACGGGTTTACTCAGTGGCACGCCAAGCAATGCGGATGTGGGCAGTCATGCTGTTACCTTACGAGTGACGGACACGGATGGCTTAACGGCTGAGCAAAGCTTTAGTATCACAGTGACTAACGTCAACGATGCGCCAACGATTAGTTCGACGGCGATAACGGCAGCCATTCAAGATGCGGCGTACAGCTACAGCTTGACTGCAACTGACTCCGATACCGGCGACAGCTTAACGCTGAGCGCAGTGACCAAACCGAGCTGGTTAAGTTTCAACGCGGCGACGGGTTTACTCAGTGGTACGCCGAGCAATGCGGATGTGGGCAGTCATGCTGTCACCTTACGTGTGACGGACACGGATGGCTTAACGGCTGAGCAAAGCTTTAGTATCACGGTCACCAACGTCAACGATGCGCCAACGATTAGTTCGACGGCGGTGACGGCAGCCACTCAAGATGCGGCGTACAGCTACAGCTTGACTGCAACTGACTCCGATACAGGCGACAGCTTAACGCTGAGCGCAGTGACTAAACCGAGTTGGTTGAGTTTCAACGCGGCGACGGGTTTACTCAGTGGCACGCCAAGCAATGCGGATGTGGGCAGTCATGCTGTTACCTTACGAGTGACGGACACGGATGGCTTAACGGCTGAGCAAAGCTTTAGTATCACAGTGACTAACGTCAACGATGCGCCAACGATTAGTTCGACGGCGATAACGGCAGCCATTCAAGATGCGGCGTACAGCTACAGCTTGACTGCAACTGACTCCGATACCGGCGACAGCTTAACGCTGAGCGCAGTGACCAAACCGAGCTGGTTAAGTTTCAACGCGGCGACGGGTTTACTCAGTGGTACGCCGAGCAATGCGGATGTGGGCAGTCATGCTGTCACCTTACGTGTGACGGACACGGATGGCTTAACGGCTGAGCAAAGCTTTAGTATCACGGTCACCAACGTCAACGATGCGCCAACGATTAGTTCGACGGCGGTGACGGCAGCCACTCAAGATGCGGCGTACAGCTACAGCTTGACTGCAACTGACTCCGATACAGGCGACAGCTTAACGCTGAGCGCAGTGACTAAACCGAGTTGGTTGAGTTTCAACGCGGCGACGGGTTTACTCAGTGGCACGCCAAGCAATGCGGATGTGGGCAGTCATGCTGTTACTTTACGAGTGACGGACACGGATGGCTTAACGGCTGAGCAAAGCTTTAGTATCACAGTGACTAACGTCAACGATGCGCCAACGATTAGTTCGACGGCGATAACGGCAGCCATTCAAGATGCGGCGTACAGCTACAGCTTGACTGCAACTGACTCCGATACCGGCGACAGCTTAACGCTGAGCGCAGTGACCAAACCGAGCTGGTTAAGTTTCAACGCGGCGACGGGTTTACTCAGTGGTACGCCGAGCAATGCGGATGTGGGCAGTCATGCTGTCACTTTACGAGTGACGGACACGGATGGCTTAACGGCTGAGCAGTCCTTTAGCATTACAGTGACTAACGTTAACGATGCGCCTGTTGCGACGAGTGCAAGTGTGACCTTAGAGGAAGATAGCTCTGTGATGATCACGCTTACTGGGGAGGATGCAGATAGTGATCCTCTTGCCTATGAAGTGGTGAGCCAACCTGAATCGGGCACTTTGGAGCAGCATGGAACTGTGTGGTTATACACACCGGAGAAAGATTTCAACGGTGCAGATCAGATAAGCTTTATTGCTAAGGATGCTGAACTGAGTTCTGAGCCTGCAACTATCACCATGAATGTCACGCCAGTGAATGATGACCCACAAGCTGTAGATGATAATTACACTCTAGCCAGCACCGCGGATGATAAATACACACTAGCTGCGCTAGAGAATGATGTTGATGTGGACGGTGATACTTTGACTATCGATGGCGCGGCAGCAGACATCGGTAGTGTGCAGATTACTGCTGATGGACTCATATTTACTGCCCCTGCAGCTTATGTTGGTCCGGTCGCACTTCGTTATACCATTAGTGATGGTCAGAAAGGGCGCGCAAGTGCAAAAGTCAACTTACTGGTAGAAGGTGGGGAGGCTGACAATTTACCTGTTATTACTGTACCTAGTGATGTTGAGGTTAATGCAACAGGCTTGTTCACTCGGGTGGATCTAGGGTTTGCGAAGGCCGTCGATCGTAATGGTCATCCACTGCCCGTTTCTTTGGTCGATAAGCGTTTATTCTTTGCCCCTGGTAGTTATCTTGCTTACTGGCAAGCCGTAGATCGTGATGGCAACAAAGCGACTAAAGCTCAGAAAGTAAAAGTGCATCCATTAATTTCCTTGAGTAAAGATCAAGTCGTGGGTGAGGGTAATGAGGTTGTTGTTAGTATTCACTTAAACGGTGTCGCGCCTGAGTATCCAATATCAGTTCCTTATACGGTTGCAGGTTCCGCGGACAGCAATGATCATGACTTAGTCGATGCGGTAGTGGAGATTACTTCAGGTACATTGGCCCATATTCACTTTAGAACCATAGAGGATGGGGAAGTTGAGGCTGAAGAAGATGTGTTGATCAGCCTAGATCCAAGTTTGAATTTAGGCAGTAAGAAGCAAACACAAGTGTCGATCACTGAGGCTAACATTGCCCCGAGTGTGACTCTTGAGGTGACTCAAGCGGGTGAACGTCAGTTGATCGTGGCACAAAATGGTGGCGAGGTTCATATTCATGCGCAGATTAGCGATGCCAACATGAACGATACTTTGACATCTGTATGGTCGAGTGGCGCGCTGAACTTGCAGTCCGATGATGCGGGGATGTTCTTCTTGCCGACAGAGGTCTTGCCGGGCATTTATCCTGTGAGCCTGACTGTGACGGATAGCGGCTTACCCGCGCTGTCTACCACGGAGAAAGTTTATATTGTTGTGCGCCCATCTTTGCCACCTCTGACAGGGACTGATACCGACGGTGATTTGATCCCTGATAACCAAGAGGGATTTACCGATACAGACCGCGATGGCATTCCAGATTACTTGGATGCAATCAATGATTGTAACGTGATGCCTGAAGGTGAGTTACAGCCTGTGTACTTCTTGGCAGAGGGGCAAGCGGGCGTGTGCTTACGCTTAGGTAATATTGCACTGATGCAAGAGCAAAGTGGTATTCAACTATTACCTAATCTGGTTCCTGAAGACAGTATCGCGGCCAATGTGGGGGGGATTTTTGACTTCATTGCTACAGGACTACCGCAACAAGGGCAGAGTTACAGTCTGGTGATACCACAACGTTCGCCAGTTCCTGCCAATGCGGTATATCGTAAGTATCAAGCCCAAAATGGTTGGAAGGATTTTGTGATTGATGCACGTAATAGTGTCGCGAGTAGTGAAGGTGAGCGTGGTTTCTGCCCTCCTCCTGGAGATAATCGTTGGACTTCAGGATTAACTGAAGGCCATTGGTGTGTTCAGTTAACCATAGAAGATGGCGGGCCAAACGATGACGATGGCGTCGCTAACCGAACCATTGTCGACCCAAGTGGTGTGTCAGTGATACTCAATGGTAACCATTTACCTGTGGCGAACCCAGATACGGCATCTTTACCTTGGAATCAGAGTCTCGATGTCGATGTGCTCGCCAATGATACGGATAGCGATGGTGATGCCTTGACGGTAACACAAGTCACCAGCGAGTTCGGAACTGTAGTTATCTTGGCTAATCAGCAGTTAAGTTACACGCCAGCAACCGATTTCATCGGTACAGATGTGCTGGTGTATAGCATTACTGATGGTAAAGGTGGTACTGCGAGTAGTGAGTTGACTGTGATTGTTAATGGCAATACGGCACCTACGACAGTGAATGATAGTGCTGCCATAGATGACAGAACGAGCTTGTTACTCGATGTGTTGAGTAATGACAGCGATCCCGACGGCAACGTTTTAACCTTAGTCAGCGCAACCGCGCAGCAAGGAACGGTTTCTGTTGAGTCTAATAAACTACGTTATATCCCTAAAACTGGATTTGATGGAGTAGATACTGTGAGTTATCAGATTAGTGATGGATTGGGCGGCGAAGCAACTGGGCAAGCGTTAATCACAGTTAAGGCATACCAAGATGTGGTGATAGATAACAAGTCGGGTGGAGGCAGTATGTCCTTATGGGCATTAGGTTTGATTCTTACAATGGGGTTAATTCGCCGTAAGGAATTACATAAATTAGTCTTGGGCGCTGTGTTGCTCGCAGGCTCCGTTAATCAAGCAAATGCGGCTGATAACTGGTATGTCGAGGGATTTGTCGGGCAAGCTCAGGTTGATAGCAGCAGGCGAGATCTACAGCCACAAGCGGGGACAGGCTTTGTAACATCGGTTGATGATAAAGATACTGCTTTGGGTGTGAGTATCGGTTATCAATGGACTCCCTTTGTTGCCATCGAATTAGGCTATGCCGACTTTGGTAATGGGACTGCGAGGATTGAGGGCGCAAGTCTCACCCCTGAGCAATATCATGAGCAGGTCAAAGCCGTAACGCCAGTACTGGCCGATGGTGTCATGCTGGGATTACGTTTCACTTTACTCCAACATGAAGCTTGGCGGTTTGAAGTACCCATCGGGTTGTTTAGGTGGCAAGCGGATATCAGTAGCACTATGGGCAATAGCCGTTTAACTACAGAGCTTGATGGTACAGATTGGTATGCGGGCGTGCGTTTTAGCTATCAATTTACTGAGTCATGGTCTGTAGGTTTGGGATATCAATATGTGGATATCGAGCCTAATGATTTCCTCAGTTACCAGCTCAATCTACGATATCAATTTTAAGCGTTAGCATATTAAAAGGGGCATTCGCCCCTTTTTACTATCCAATAAAAACATCATATTTGAGAATATTTTGAAGGTGTTCACTTAAGGCTGGGCTGGGTTTGTGATGCATATCGCAAAGGATTTGTGGCTTACCATTAGGAGCATGTAATAAATTCAGGTTGTAGATTAAAGACAGGATAGTAAGATTGTCACTTACCTTATTTAATTTATCGCTTTTTTTATCCAGAGGCAGTTATGTCGCAACGGCAGAATAAGCCGGAAATATTGCATACCGAAGTTGTCGCGAGAAGCCGATTATTTCAAATTGAGCAAGTGCATCTTAAGTTCTCCAATGGTGTAGAGCGCCAATATGAGCGCATGAAAGGCGGTAGTCGTGGCGCTGTGATGATAGTGCCTATTCATCAAGGGAAAATGCTACTGGCACGCGAATATGCTGCAGGAACTGATAATTACGAACTCGGTTTCCCAAAAGGTTTGATCGATCCCGGTGAGACAGCAATAGAAGCTGCTAATCGTGAATTACAGGAAGAAATTGGCTTTGGAGCGAATAAGCTCACCTTACTGAAAGAACTCAGCCTAGCTCCGGGTTATTTCTCTAGTAAGATGCAAATTTTTCTTGCAGAAGATCTGTATGAGAGTCGCCTTGAAGGTGATGAGCCCGAGCCAATTGATGTGGTGCCTTGGGCGCTCGCCGATTGGGAAGCCTTGCTCGATGATGTCGATTTTTCTGAATCCCGTAGTGTGAGCGCGTTGTTTTTGGCGCAAAAATATTTACATCTTAAATAATCTTTTTCCTTTTAAGCGTTCAGAGTTTGCACGCTTGCAAAACATTCGCTCAGCAGGCGATTGGAGTTGTTATGAAGCCAGAAGAGTTGATCGACGAAGTTATTGCGATTGCGACCGATGCAGGGATAACTATCCGTGACATTTATCTCAAAGGTAATTTTGAGCGAGAAATGAAGTCTGACAATACCCCTGTCACTTCCGCAGATTTGGCGGCGAACAAGATCATTTGTGACCGATTAACCGCCTTAACGCCTGATATTCCAGTGTTATCTGAAGAAGCCGCTGACATTCCGTTGAGTGTGCGTGAATCTTGGAAGCGCTATTGGTTGGTGGATCCGCTCGATGGTACGGGGGAGTTTATCGCCGGCAGTGGTGATTTTTCGGTCATTATCGCGCTGGTGGAACACAATCGTCCTGTGATGGGCGTGGTTTATGTGCCTATGACACAAGTGTGTTATTACGCTATTGCTGGTTTAGGGGCGTACAAACGCACGGATAAACAAGAAGTGCGTATTAGCAGTCGCCAAATTGAGCACCGTGAAAAGGTATCCCTAAGATTGGCCGTAAGTCGCCGTCAGGACCCCCAATCTGTGTTGACCCTATTCAACCATCCCAAACACTGCGAGTTAGTCGTGATGGGGGGCGCAGCGTTGAAGAGCTGTCTTGTCGCGGAAGGTCGTGCTGATTGTTATGTACGAGTCGGACCAACGGGTGAGTGGGACACGGGAGCTGCGCAAATTATCGTCGAGGAAGCGGGTGGACAGCTGATGGATACTGAGCTGCAACCGTTAACCTACAATGAGCGCGAGAGCTTAGAGAACCCTAATTTCATCGTAGTTGGCGCACCCAACTTAGAGTGGGATAAGATTTTAATAGGTGAATGATTTTCAAATGCAGTCTATACGTCCGGTATTAAAGCCTGAGTTATTCGCAGTTTATCAGCTCGAACAGGCCATTTTTGGCGAGCACAGCTATCCTGATTTTTTCTTCCGTCAGGGATTTGATTGTTGGCCAGAGCAATTTTTAGTGGCCGTGGATGCAGATAATCAGCTACAAGGCTATTTGCTCAGTGCCCAGAGTAGCGATCCTAACTGCATGTGGATATTATCTGTCGCAGTGAGTGAAAATGCTCGCGGGAAGGGATTCGGCAAGCGTTTGATGCAACAATGTTTAGCCGAGTTGCCCGTGTCAGTTGAGCGGGTGTGTTTAACCGTTGATCCGAGTAACCCTGCTCATGGTTTATATCAGCATTTAGGTTTCATTGATTCAACTTTTGAGGCCGATTATTTTGGCGCTGGCGCAGATAGGGTTGTGATGACTTATCGCAGGCCTTAAATCGCGTGCTTATCTTTGAACCAAAGAAAGATTATCCTCAAATAAAAATCACCTTTGAATTAAGAACTATTTTTAAATCAAAATAATGGACGGTGTGTTGACTGAGCGCGCCGTTTTTTATGCTCTTTTAGGCGATGTCATCCCACTGATCCCGTTCGGCTTGCTGAGGGAATCTAATTCGAGTGCCTATCTTTATCCATCATCCTTAATAATATCCTTCATTATTTACCCTCTTCTGTACGTAAAACAAACTTATTTTGAACGTTGTTTTTTATTTTAACTACTGTTAGTCTTTTGCTATTCAACAGGGGATGAGACCTATGGCCAGACGAAAAGAACACAGCCATGATGAAATTCGCGCGATGGCAATACAAGCGGCAACTGAGTTACTGATAGATCAAGGTGCCATAGGGCTCAGCTTACGCAAAGTGGCCAGCCAAATTGGTTATGTCCCTAGTACCTTGATTAATATTTTCGGCAGCTACAACTATTTATTACTGGCGGTTTCTGAGTCAACGCTTAGGATTTTGCACGACCGATTGACGGGTGTTCGCGCAGCCGACAGTTTAGGTAAAATTATTGCAATGGCGTGGGAGTATAGTCAATTCGCCCATGAGCAGCGCCAAGCTTTCAAGCTGGTTTTTGAGCTGCAATTACTCGATTCTGAACCCTTGCCTGAATCGCAAGGGCAATTGATAGCGGGGTTATTTACTCTGATTGAGCGTGAATTGGCGCAACTATTTCCCGAGGTTACGCAGACACAGCATCTCAGTATGAGCCGGGTATTATGGGGGGGGATTCATGGGCTGACCTCTCTGTCACTCGATAATAAGCTCTTCGCTGAGTCATTATCACTGCAGGATTTACTCGAGAGTCACGTACAAGCGTATTTACAAGGAATGGGTTACCAGAAGGAACTATCATGCTGCTAACAAAACGTTTTTTACCCTATTTTGCGACTCAGTGCTTAGGCGCATTGAATGACAACATCTATAAAAATGTGTTGCTGCTATTAGTGACCTTTAGCCAAGTGAAAGACCTACCCATAAGCGTCGATATGTTTGTGAACTTGGCGGCTGGGGTGTTCATTTTACCATTTTTCCTCTTTTCGGCCCATGCGGGTGTAGTCGCCGATAATATGGATAAGGCTAAACTTATTCGCCGATTGAAATTACTCGAAGTCATCATCATGTTTAGCGCCGCGATTGCGATTCTGAGTGAGAGCTACATGATGATGTTATTACTGTTATTTTTAACGGGTAGCCAGTCAGCATACTTCGGTCCGGTTAAATATTCCTTGTTACCCCAAGCGTTGAAAGAGGACGAGTTAGTCACAGGCAACGCTTGGGTTGAAATGGGCACTTTTCTCTCTATTCTGGTGGGCACTTTGAGTGCGGGGATCTTGGTTTCTGATGAAAACGGTACGCTTTGGTCGGCGATTACTGTTGCTGTATTAGCCTTTGCAGGATATTTATCGAGCCGAGCGATTCCTGCATTACCCCCGCAGGGCGTCATCGAAAAAATACGTTTCAGGCCGTTATCGGGCACTTGGCGTAGCATCAAAAAAGCCCGTCAAACGCCTTCAATCTGGATGGCTATCCTCGCTATCAGTTGGTTTTGGTTTTTAGGCGCGACCTATCTGACTCAGTTTCCTAACTTTGCTAAGCTGCATTTGCATTCTGGTGCGACTGTGGTGTCATTATTATTAGGCATGTTTTCCATCGGGATTGCTGTTGGCTCCTTCGTTTGTGAACGTTTCTCTTACGGCCATGTGGAACTCGGTTTGCTGCCATTTGGGGTATTGGGATTAACTATTTTTGGTGTCGATTTGCTTTGGGCTATTCCACCTGCGCCCGTAGATGCTGGTTTTGTCTATGGATTAAAAGCCTTTATTGGCGAGTCCCAACATTATCGGGTGATGCTGGATTTCTTTATGATTGGCGTTAGCGGTGGCTTGTTTATCGTCCCCTTGTATGCGTTTATTCAATCTCGTTCGCCTAAGGGTGAATGTGCTCAGGCGATTGCAGCCAATAACATTATGAACTCATTGTTTATGGTGGTTTCGGCACTGTTATCTATGCTGTTACTGGGCGTTGCAGGTTGGACTATTCCACAGTTATTTCTGCTACTCGCCGTGATGAATGCTGTAGTCGCGCTCTATGTTTATTCACAAGTACCAGAATTTACACAACGATTTATCAGTTACTTACTCAGTCATGTTATGTATCGAGTGACAGTCACAGGCCGAGAGAAAATTCCAAAGGAAGGGGCTGGCATCATAGTTTGTAACCATGTGAGTTATGTGGATGCATTGATTATTATGGGAGCGTCGACACGGCCAATCCGCTTTGTGATGGATAAATCCATCAGCGAAATTCCTCTGTTGAAGTATTTGTTCCGCCATGCAGGTGTGATCCCTATCTGTTCGCCTAAGCAAAGTGAAGAGACCTATAATCGTGCCTTCGAGGCGATTCATGAAGCGCTCGCCAATGACGAGTTGGTATGTATTTTCCCTGAGGGTCGACTCACACCTGACGGTGAACTTGGCGATTTTCGTCCCGGAATTGATAAGATTTTGGCCAGAGATCCAGTGCCAGTCATTCCTATGGCGCTGCACGGATTATGGGGATCTTACTTTAGCCACAAGGGCGGACATGCCTTGGCTAAAATGCCCAAGCGTTTTTGGTCAAGGGTGTCGGTGGATATTGCGGTTCCTATCGTGGACGTTTCCGCTAATCGTGAAAATCTGCGTCAGCAAGTTGCAAACCTACTTGTTAAACGAAATGAAGCCGTGTTGTAATTAGTATGCTCTAACAAATTTACAAAATAATAACTTATATACTCTGGAGTTTGGTCATGGGAAAAGGATGTTATGCCAGTGCACTAGTGTTATTGCTTAGTGGATGCGGCGGTTCGAGTGATTCAAGTGGTGGGGATTCTGGTGATTCGGGTACAACAACAGCTAGATTGGTTATGGATGTGCAGAGCGTTGCAAGCAAATGCAATGTAAAAGAAAAAATGGCAGGTGCCGATGTTATTATTCACCGACAAGACGGTCATATTCTCGGCACTTATAAGAGTGATGGGCAGGGACATGTCGATGTACCTTGGACAAACGAAGCATCACATTTAACAGTTGCAGCAAAAGAGTTTCGTAATGGTCAGTCAACTTGGAGTATCCGTACGGATTTAGCCGCTAAAGCTGGCGACTATGGCATTTATGCTTTCACAGATGAAAATTTAAATAGCCAATGTGACTGTAGTGATGCGAATTTTGATCTTAGTGAAATTGAAGCGGTATATAGTGACTACCAGCTATATGGTAATAACTCATTTTTGGACTCACAATCTAACAATTCTTCATTACGCCTGTGTAAGCAGGACGATAAGTTTGCACCAGTGAATATGGTGTTGGTTCCTAGCCAGAGTGGTGTTACGGCTTATGCTGCTAGCATAGATATAAATACACTAGATTTATCGCAAGCAGTACCTATATCGAGTAGTGAATTTGAAGGTACTAATCATGAAGGGACTCCGTTAAATGTTGATGTGAATACCAATGATTATTCGCTAAGGAGTTACTCTGAAACTGAATTTGGTCGCCAAAACTGGGTAGAATGGCCTACGAAAGAAGTGCAATTATTTCCCGCGATTTTTGATCGCAATTTAGTTTACGCATCACAGTGGATTGCCCTTGGTGCAAATGAGGCTGGCTACATAAATTATTCGGCAATAACACGTAGGGCTGTTACTGATCCTTCGAAGAGTTTGAGCTTGAATTTACCGTTAAATGAAAACCAAATGCTGGATGAAACGACACGTTTAATCACTACTATTAATAATGGTGGTAGTGCAAATTATGACTACAGTTTCAACAATGCCCATATGCAAGCGATACAAATCACCATAGGACAAGATGGCTATGCGAATTGGGCTATTTCAGCTTCATTAAAGGGGTCAATTCCGGATTTAGATTTGCCCATACACTTACAAACAGCATTTGATGGAATAACAATCCCTATGATGAGTTTATATGTCTGGGGCTATGAAGGAATGACGGGGTTATATGATTTCCGTGCCGAGCTCAGTAAATCGAGTCGTAGCACGGGTAATATTCGCTCGGCTAAATTCGATAATTATAACTATGAAGCCATTACGATTTTTGCAAATTAATTTTTAGCGTACTAGCCGCACAGTTATTGTGCGGCTTTATTATCATTTTTATGGCTATCCAACCATTCGTGCATCGCTTGATGTGAGCCTTTAAAAAGAACACGTTCGGACTTTTTCTGTAATTGGTATTGATACATAGGATCGTAATACTTGTGCAATAACAGGTTTATCCAGACTAAGTGCAGCGAAGTGTCATTCTGGTTGATTTGTTGATCGAGGGCTTGTTGCATCAAATCTTGCAGTTCTTGATGTTGTTTTCCGCCTAGACGTTTGCGAATGCTCACTAAACTTTGCAATAGATATTCGCTAAATGCCGCAAAACCTGCTCCCGGCCCTAGGCGCTCACAGAAGCCGCTATACATTTTATGCACGTATTCATAGCGTAAGCGTTCGAGCCTCGCATCGTCCGACTCTTCTAGCACTAAAACATTAGCGGCTTGCATGGCATTGTAAAATGTCTGCGGCAGCGCCGAACGCCCAATCAGGAAGCTTTCATCTTCGAGCAGTAAACACGCCGCGCCACTTGTTTGGTGCTGTAGCAAGGCAATGGCGAGTTGATTTTCAAAGTTAATCTGCGTCGGCTGTGGGTCGATATTCTTGCCAAAGCTAGAGCCTCTGTGATTGGCTATCCCTTCAAGATCAACTGCTTCTTTACGCTGTAGTAGAAAATCGGTTTTACCGCAGCCCGTCATCCCGCTCAAACTCAATAACGGTTGCTGAGTCGGTGTCGCTTCAATCACGCCAATCAGATATTGGCGCATGGCCTTATAGCCACCCTGAATATAAGGGACTTCTACACCCGCTTCTTTGAGCCATTGTTGAGTGAGTTGCGAGCGTAAGCCGCCGCGAAAGCAATAAAGGTAAGCATTAGGATTGGCTTTAACATAGCTAGCCCAAGCCTCGATTCTCTGTTGCTTGATGGGACCATTCACCAGTGAATGACCTAATGCAATTGCGGCTTGCTGACCAAATTGCTTATAACAAGTACCGACGTTTTCCCTTTCACTATCCAGCATCAAGGGCAAGTTGGTCGAGTTGGGAAACGCACCTCGAGTAAACTCTATGGGCGCTCGCACATCCATTATGGGATGTTGGTTGAGGAAAATTTCCCGATATTGCTCTGCGGCTATAATAGCGCTTGGCATCAGCACAACACCACATTCGCTGCAGTGGTCGGTGTTTCCAGTGACCCAATGCAGATTGGGGTTATGTGGTTCGCATCGAGTAGGGCGATTAATTCCGCTTCAGCTGCGGCAGAGACGGCAACTAACAGGCCACCACTGGTTTGCGGATCGCACAGTATCGCTTTTTGATGCTCGCTGAGTTCAGGGAGATGCTCGCCATAACTGTCGTAATTACGGTGAGTCCCGCCAGGAACACAACCTAAGGCCAAATAATCTAAGGCGCGTGGTAACAATGGCACTGCATCAAATTTAAGCTTCGCAGTGAGGTTGGCGCCTTGGCACATTTCGAGTAAGTGTCCCGCCAGTCCAAAACCTGTGACATCGGTCAGGGCATTTACACCGCTAATTTTTGCAATGGTCGCGCCTATAGTATTGAGTTGACACATAGCATTTACCGCAATGAGACTATCTTCATCGCGGAGTTTTTTCTGTTTTTGCGCTGTGGTTAAAATACCAATGCCGATAGGTTTAGTGAGATATAAACGATCGCCGGCTTTAGCGGTATCATTCTGTTTTAAATCACTTAAGGCAATTTGCCCGGTAACCGCGAGACCAAAAATAGGTTCGGGTGCGTCTATGCTATGACCACCGGCTAGCATTATCCCCGCTTCCATGCAGGCTTGTCTGCCGCCATCGACCACTTGCTGTGCGATTTCTGCGGGTAGTTTATTGATTGGCCAACCTAAAATTGCAATCGCCATAATAGGCGTGCCGCCCATGGCATAAATATCGCTGATCGCATTGGTCGCTGCGATACGACCGAAGGTGAATGGATCGTCAACAATTGGCATAAAAAAATCGGTAGTGCTAATGATGCCTATGTCATCATTGAGTTTGTACACTGCAGCATCGTCGCGGCTCTGATTGCCAACCAGCAGATTTGGATCGGTAAATACAGGTAATTGCGAGGCTAAGATAGTGCTGAGCACTTTAGGGGATATTTTGCAGCCACAACCTGCGCCATGACTATATTCTGTTAGCTTGATTGATTCTGGGAGTGTAACTGGGGAATCTGACATGATCTCAACAGCCTATTTAAGTGATTAAGGCATCATCATAATCAGATACGGCCACCATGCAAGGTGGCCGTATGACTTTCGGGCAGAATTGTGGCTTAGCTATAAGTTGCGGTCAGGCTGCGCCAATGTTTTTGCTGGACTAAGAAACGCGCCTTTAGCTCTTCAACTTGTTGCAATAGTTGCTGATCGACAAGTTGTTTACGCTTGGCCTCAAGCAAGGTTTTCTGTGCTTGATAGTAATCCATTAAGTGCAGCTTTAATAACTCATACTCTGCTTGGATTTTTTCAATAATTTCATCGGCATTAGGCAGGTTATTAACCTTCCGCTTGGTACGTAATAACTGCATCTGTAAGCGTGCGCTCTCGATACGTTCCTGTGGACTCGTACGCAAATCCTTAGCTAATCCCAACCAAGATAATGACTTAATCAACCATTTGGTTGGATCGTAGTGCCACCATTTAATGCCATTACGATAATCATTTTCGAAAATATGATGGAAATTATGATAACCCTCACCGTAGGTCAACATGGCCAAGAAGCCATTATCGCGGGCGGTATTCTTATCGGTATAAGGCTGGCTGCCCCACACGTGGGCTAAAGAGTTGATAAAGAAAGTGCAGTGATGCACCACCACTAAACGCAGTAAACCCGCCATCAATAACATAGACAGCACGTCACCATTGAGCCAACCAAGCAGTGCAGGCAGCCCAATGTTCATCAGCAACACGAGTGCGAGGTAATGTTTGTGTTGCCACATGACAATACGGTCATTTTGCAGATCACGCACATTTTGATAATCGTGATAGCGTTGCGACTGATACTCACGCAGCATCCAACCGATATGGCTGTACCAGAATCCCATTTTGGCTGAGTACGGGTCCTTGTCGTTATTATCTACGTGCTTGTGGTGGACTCTGTGATCAGATGCCCAGTGCAATGCACTGTTTTGTAATGCTAAAGCACCACCAAGGGCATATATAAAACGTACTGCCGGATGGGTTTTATAGGCCTTGTGTGACCAGAGTCTGTGATAACCCGCGGTGATCGACAAACCACTGGCAAAGGCTAAAACAATAAAAGCGATCCATTCACTGGCACCATAGCCATGAACAATACCGCGCCATGGAACTAAAATTACCGCACTGAGGAAAGTGATGGCAAACAGACTGACATTAAGCCAGATGATAGGGGGTTTTTTCATTATAGGTTTCCAAAATTCGCTTTTGAGCGTACATCTGTAAGCTAATTTAGCTTAGCTATATTGTTTGGTCAAGGACGATGGGGCTGTGTTTAATGCCTAAAAGCGGTATTATCGCGTTATTACATTCAGTTAGCGGATTTAAGAATGGGTATTCGAGCACAGCAAAAAGAGAAAACTCGCAGAGCTTTAGTCGATGCGGCCTTTAATCAGCTAAGTGCTGAGCGCAGTTTCTCAAGTCTGAGTTTGCGAGAGGTTGCTCGGGAAGCTAATATCGCGCCGACATCTTTTTATCGCCATTTTAAAGATATGAACGAACTTGGTCTTACTATGGTGGATGAGGGCGGGTTAACCCTAAGGCAGATGATGCGTAAAGGCCGTCAGCGAGCTGAAGTGGGTGGCAGTGTGATCCGTATTTCCGTTGATACCTTTATGGAAGTGCTTGATTCGAATCCAAACGTATTCCGTATTTTATTGCATGAACGCTCTGGAACCTCGGCAGCATTTCGTGCGGCAGTTGCCCGCGAAATTGAACATTTTATTTCTGAATTGGCTCATTATACCGAAGCCAAAGCGGGTCGAACCCCCTTGCTAGCCCGTGCACAGGCTGAAGCTTTAGTGACTCTGGTGTTTAATGCTGGCGCTTCCGCATTAGATATGAAACGGGCTGACCGTAAAATTCTTGCCGATCAATTAGTCATGCAATTGCGCATGGTCGCCAAAGGCGCCGAGGCTTTGCAGCATAAGGTTGAACACCGCTAATCTGAGTGAGATGCAGATTTACTAAAATAATGGAGCCTAAGGCTCCATTATTTTTAGCGAATTTACGTTTAAGTGTTATGCAGTCGAGCTCAGTGTATCTGAAGTGATTAACGACGCTCGAGTAGTACACCCGTTTCCATGTGATCTGTGTAAGGGAACTGATCAAACAAGGCAAAGCGGGTCACTCTATGGGTTTCGTTCAGTTGTTGCAGGTTATCTTTTAAGGTTTCAGGGTTGCAGGAAATATACAAAATCCGCTCATAACCTTGGACTAACGCCAGCGTATCAGGATCAATCCCCGCGCGTGGTGGGTCAACAAAAATGGTGTTGCAAACATAGCTGTCAAGATCGATACCTTCTAAACGTCTAAAGCTGCGTTTCTTCGCCATGGCATCGCTAAAGTCTTCGGCTGACATACGAATAATCTGCAGATTACCAATACCATTCACTTCGATATTGTATTGCGCCGCATCGACTGAAGGCTTAGCGAGTTCGGTTGCCAATACGCGATTAAAGTTTTGCGCCAGTGCGATAGAAAAGTTGCCATTACCACAGTAGAGCTCGAGTAAGTCTCCCTTACTGTTTTGAGTCGCATCGATAGCCCACTCCAACATTTTTACGGAAACTTTGGCATTCGGTTGAGTAAAGCTGTTCTCGATTTGCTTATATAAGAAGGTTTTATCATTTACTTGTAATGACTCAACCACAAAGTCTTTATCTAAATCGATTTTTTGCTTACGGGCACGGCCGATGATGTTGACGTTAAACTGGCTACTTAACTTGGCTTTCAATGCAGCCGCATCGGCGCGCCATTGGTCATCAAGCTGCCTGTGATAAAGCAAAGACACTAAAATCTCGCCGCTTAAAGTCGACAAAAAATCCACTTGGAACAATTTGTGCCTTAGACTCGGATTCGGTTTCAGCTCGGCGATTAAGGCCGACATCATTTGATTGATGAGTACGCTAGCTGGTAAGTATTGATCGCAACGTACTTTCTCATTCAATACTTTATCGAACATGTAATAGTATAAGTCGTCACCATCATGCCACATGCGGAATTCGGCGCGCATACGGTAGTTAGCTGGCTCTGAGGCAAAAACTTCAACACTCGGTGTTTCAAATTGGGCAAAGGCTTGTTCTAGCTTGATACGCTTGTGTTCTAACTGCGCATCATAAGTCTGAGGGTCCATTGCTGCTAAGTTCATTGTTTGATTCACCGTTGCTGTAAATTGGGGCGCAAATATTATACTAGGTGACACGAATGTCCAGTATCTTGCTTTTGCGGTTTTCGCAAAGCTATGGGAAAATCCGCGCACTTGAATGTGGTTCTATGGTATTTGGCTGGATTCCGTCGGTAAAGCAGCCATCGAATCGTTAATGCGTCCAATCTGTATAGTTTATTTATATATCCGAAACTGGAGATTCGCTTGTCGCGACCTATATTAGTGTTTGATTCTGGGATTGGTGGTCTATCTGTACTGGCTGAAATTCGCAAGAGTTTGCCCCATAGCGACTATTGCTATCTTTTCGACAACGCTAGGTTGCCCTATGGAGAGTTGGAAGAGCAGGTATTAATTTCTGGCTGTGTCGAATTAGTATGCGATCTAGTGGCTCGTACCAATGCAATGATAGTGGTCGTTGCCTGCAATACTGCAAGTACTGTTGTATTACCGGCATTACGTGCACATCTTACTGTCCCTGTCGTAGGTGTTGTCCCCGCCATTAAACCCGCCGCTCTAATGTCTAAGAGCAAACGTATTGGACTCTTGGCTACACCTGGCACAGTTAAGCGTCATTATACCCATGAACTCATCAGCCAATTTGCTGATGATTGCCATGTCGAACTCTTTGGTTGTTCTGAATTAGTGATGATGGCAGAACAAAAAGTGGCGACTGGAATGTTGGATATGCATAGATTGGCACAGTTACTGGCACCAGTCGTTGCCGCACAATTGGATGTTCTCGTACTAGGTTGCACTCATTTCCCTATGATCAAAGCTGAATTACAACAAGTGCTCGGTGCGGGCGTAAAACTAATGGATTCTGGCGCTGCTATTGCTAAGCGAGTCGTGACTCTTTTAACGCAACAGAATCTTATTATGGAAGATCACAGAGTAACAGATGAGAGAGAAGCAGTAAGGGAGTCGGTGATGCAAGCTTTCTATACTAAGGTGGGAATCAGCGAAGGGTTAACAACAACATTAATTGATTGTGGCTTTTCAACTATCGAACGAATCACCACAACCAACTAAATTACAAAATAAAGCAAAACAGTTTAAGCGGTAATGCTACTCGTCTGTCCCTGTACGGTCGGCAGCTTCCGAATCTTGTGTTTTTGCTTCTCTTACTTTTAAGGTTCTTTCTTGGAAACTATAGTCATTCAGTTTAACCATGGCTTTCTGAGCGCCTGATTCTGACATCTCCACAAAACCAAAACCTTTACGACGACCCGTCTTACGATCTCTGACTAAACGCACAGAGTTTACTGGACCAAATTCGCCAAATAATACTTTTACTTCACCCTCATGAACACGATAAGGCAGGTTACCTACATATAAGGTCATAGTAGGGCCAACATATTGTTCTTCTGAAGCATGAGATGATGAAGTCTCTGGAACAAATTTAAAAACAAGACTTGCAATGATAGCGCCAGCGACAAAAGCAATAGCTGATAATGGCGTTTCGAACTGAGATAGTGCTACTGCGCCAATAATGGCGACAATCAAGACAATAAGAAATGACTTTTGCATAAGAATGCTCTCTGATGAATGGGAAATTGATAAATAACTGTTAACAGCAAGTATATGGTAATGAATTATTTACTTTTACACTAGACCATTGCTGAAATATTGAGCGTGAATTATCAATTATTAGATAAAAAACCTTACTTATCTCCGATAAATAGAGCTTATAAGCTAAAAAATGGACATAACGTTTAAAATATCGACGTGCGATTCCATGATCGATAAAAAGCTCTTGCGGACTTTCTCAATCTCCCTATAATGCGCATCCACTGACACGGCAGACAGCGTAACGCAAGTTAAGCAAAGAAAGCCAAGCAGTTCATCGGTTAGCAAGCTAAACGATGAGTGTTGAGAAAGTTGAAAAAACTACTTGACGCACTAACGGGAATGCGTAAAATACGCAGCCCTGACCCGCTGAAAACTCAGTGTGTGGTCAATGCTCTTTAACAATTTATCAAGCAAATCTGTGTGGACACTCACAGGTGTTGAGTTAATCGAAACTGCTTAGCCTTCGGGTTGGCAGTCAAAAATTTAAATCAATGTAACAATGAGTGTTCATAGTAATATGTACAGTTTGTTTCTTTAGTTAGAAACAAAAAATCAGAATTCATTGAGCCGCTGAAGTCGCAAGACGGAAGCAACAAAACTTTAATTGAAGAGTTTGATCATGGCTCAGATTGAACGCTGGCGGCAGGCCTAACACATGCAAGTCGAGCGGCAGCGGGAAGATAGCTTGCTATCTTTGCCGGCGAGCGGCGGACGGGTGAGTAATGCCTAGGGATCTGCCCAGTCGAGGGGGATAACAGTTGGAAACGACTGCTAATACCGCATACGCCCTACGGGGGAAAGGAGGGGACCTTCGGGCCTTCCGCGATTGGATGAACCTAGGTGGGATTAGCTAGTTGGTGAGGTAATGGCTCACCAAGGCGACGATCCCTAGCTGTTCTGAGAGGATGATCAGCCACACTGGGACTGAGACACGGCCCAGACTCCTACGGGAGGCAGCAGTGGGGAATATTGCACAATGGGGGAAACCCTGATGCAGCCATGCCGCGTGTGTGAAGAAGGCCTTCGGGTTGTAAAGCACTTTCAGTAGGGAGGAAAGGGTGTAACTTAATACGTTATATCTGTGACGTTACCTACAGAAGAAGGACCGGCTAACTCCGTGCCAGCAGCCGCGGTAATACGGAGGGTCCGAGCGTTAATCGGAATTACTGGGCGTAAAGCGTGCGCAGGCGGTTTGTTAAGCGAGATGTGAAAGCCCTGGGCTCAACCTAGGAATAGCATTTCGAACTGGCGAACTAGAGTCTTGTAGAGGGGGGTAGAATTCCAGGTGTAGCGGTGAAATGCGTAGAGATCTGGAGGAATACCGGTGGCGAAGGCGGCCCCCTGGACAAAGACTGACGCTCATGCACGAAAGCGTGGGGAGCAAACAGGATTAGATACCCTGGTAGTCCACGCCGTAAACGATGTCTACTCGGAGTTTGGTGTCTTGAACACTGGGCTCTCAAGCTAACGCATTAAGTAGACCGCCTGGGGAGTACGGCCGCAAGGTTAAAACTCAAATGAATTGACGGGGGCCCGCACAAGCGGTGGAGCATGTGGTTTAATTCGATGCAACGCGAAGAACCTTACCTACTCTTGACATCCACGGAATTCGCTAGAGATAGCTTAGTGCCTTCGGGAACCGTGAGACAGGTGCTGCATGGCTGTCGTCAGCTCGTGTTGTGAAATGTTGGGTTAAGTCCCGCAACGAGCGCAACCCCTATCCTTATTTGCCAGCACGTAATGGTGGGAACTCTAGGGAGACTGCCGGTGATAAACCGGAGGAAGGTGGGGACGACGTCAAGTCATCATGGCCCTTACGAGTAGGGCTACACACGTGCTACAATGGCGAGTACAGAGGGTTGCAAAGCCGCGAGGTGGAGCTAATCTCACAAAGCTCGTCGTAGTCCGGATTGGAGTCTGCAACTCGACTCCATGAAGTCGGAATCGCTAGTAATCGTGGATCAGAATGCCACGGTGAATACGTTCCCGGGCCTTGTACACACCGCCCGTCACACCATGGGAGTGGGCTGCAAAAGAAGTGGGTAGCTTAACCTTCGGGGGGGCGCTCACCACTTTGTGGTTCATGACTGGGGTGAAGTCGTAACAAGGTAGCCCTAGGGGAACCTGGGGCTGGATCACCTCCTTACCTATACGACTAACTTAATGTTTGTTGAGTGTTCACACAGATTTGCTTGATAGAAGAAAGAGTAAAAAATGGACCTAGTCAAATAGGTTTATCAAAGATGGGTCTGTAGCTCAGCTGGTTAGAGCGCACCCCTGATAAGGGTGAGGTCGGTGGTTCAAGTCCACTCTGACCCACCAAATCTTCGTTCTCCTTTGTTAAATTAACACTCGTTTAGTGAACTAAACGTCGCGTTAATTTGCCGCGGATAACTCGATTTGGCAAACCAATCCTTTTAGAGGTTTGGAACATCTTACTTACTCGCACTGCATGTAAATGGGGCTATAGCTCAGCTGGGAGAGCGCCTGCCTTGCACGCAGGAGGTCTGCGGTTCGATCCCGCATAGCTCCACCATTTACACCTTATTCTAACTTTATTGCAAAGTAATAAGGCATATGCACTATGGATAGAGATGCCAAAGATAAACTTAAAAATTATCTTTGGCTTTTTTAAGCCCGCTCTTTAACAATTTGGAAAGCTGATAGTATTTAATTACATGAGTCTGTCATGTGATTAATTACAAAACGTTTAATGCGAAAGCATTGAACATGAGTTCTCAAACACTTTATTAAGTGTCTTGAATATTCAATAGTAAATTATTCTTTGCTGAATAGTTTACGTCTAAGGCGCGTCCACTTCTTTGGTCAGAAGTGAGACAAGTAAAACCAAGCTGGTCGCAATGCGACTCAGGTGAGTGAAACTCATTTGGGTTGTATGGTTAAGCGACTAAGCGTATACGGTGGATGCCTTGGCAGTCAGAGGCGATGAAGGACGTAGTAACTTGCGAAAAGCGTTGGCGAGCTAGTAACAAGCATTTGAGCTAACGATGTCCGAATGGGGGAACCCAGCAGCATAAGCTGTTATCGCAACATGAATACATAGTGTTGCGAGGCGAACGAGGGGAACTGAAACATCTAAGTACCCTTAGGAAAAGAAATCAACCGAGATTCCCCTAGTAGCGGCGAGCGAACGGGGATTAGCCCTTAAGTCAGTGGGGTGTTAGTGGAATGCGTTGGAAAGCGCAGCGGCACAGGGTGATAGCCCCGTACATGAAAACTAACCATTGATGAAAACGAGTAAGGCGGGACACGTGACATCCTGTTTGAATATGGGGGGACCATCCTCCAAGGCTAAATACTCCTGACTGACCGATAGTGAACCAGTACCGTGAGGGAAAGGCGAAAAGAACCCCTGTGAGGGGAGTGAAATAGAACCTGAAACCGTATACGTACAAGCAGTGGGAGCGGTTCTTGAGACCGTGACTGCGTACCTTTTGTATAATGGGTCAGCGACTTACATTTTGTAGCGAGGTTAAGCGAATAGCGGAGCCGTAGGGAAACCGAGTGTTAACTGCGCGTTTAGTTGCAAGGTGTAGACCCGAAACCCGGTGATCTAGCCATGGGCAGGTTGAAGGTTGAGTAACATCAACTGGAGGACCGAACCGACTAATGTTGAAAAATTAGCGGATGACTTGTGGCTGGGGGTGAAAGGCCAATCAAACCGGGAGATATCTGGTTCTCCTCGAAAGCTATTTAGGTAGCGCCTCGAGCGAATACCATTGGGGGTAGAGCACTGTTAAGGCTAGGGGGTCATCCCGACTTACCAACCCTTTGCAAACTCCGAATACCAATGAGTACTACTCGGGAGACAGACGGCGGGTGCTAACGTCCGTCGTCAAAAGGGAAACAACCCAGACCGTCAGCTAAGGTCCCAAAGTACTAGCTAAGTGGGAAACGATGTGGGAAGGCTTAGACAGCTAGGATGTTGGCTTAGAAGCAGCCATCATTTAAAGAAAGCGTAATAGCTCACTAGTCGAGTCGGCCTGCGCGGAAGATGTAACGGGGCTAAGCTAGTCACCGAAGCTACGGGTGCACAGTTTACTGTGCGCGGTAGAGGAGCGTTCTGTAAGCCGTTGAAGGTGAAGGGGTAACCCACGCTGGAGGTATCAGAAGTGCGAATGCTGACATGAGTAACGATAAAGGGGGTGAAAAACCCCCTCGCCGAAAGACCAAGGGTTCCTGTCCAACGTTAATCGGGGCAGGGTGAGTCGACCCCTAAGGTGAGGCCGAAAGGCGTAATCGATGGGAAACAGATTAATATTTCTGTACTTCCGCTAACTGCGATGGAGAGACGGAGAAGGCTAGGCTAGCGCGGCGTTGGTAGTCCGCGTTTAAGGTGGTAGGTGGTGTTCTTAGGCAAATCCGGGGACACGTACTTTAATGTACACACTGAGAGCTGATGACGAGGTCCTAAGGGACTGAAGTAGTTGATGCCATGCTTCCAGGAAAATCTTCTAAGCTTCAGGTTAGTGGGAATCGTACCCCAAACCGACACAGGTGGTCGGGTAGAGAATACCAAGGCGCTTGAGAGAACTCGGCTGAAGGAACTAGGCAAAATGGTACCGTAACTTCGGGAGAAGGTACGCTCCTGTTGGTGATGAGACTTGCTCTCTAAGCTGACGGGAGTCGCAGATACCAGGTGGCTGCAACTGTTTATCAAAAACACAGCACTGTGCAAACTCGCAAGAGGAAGTATACGGTGTGACGCCTGCCCGGTGCCGGAAGGTTAATTGATTGGGTTATCGCAAGAGAAGCTCATGATCGAAGCCCCGGTAAACGGCGGCCGTAACTATAACGGTCCTAAGGTAGCGAAATTCCTTGTCGGGTAAGTTCCGACCTGCACGAATGGCGTAATGATGGCCACGCTGTCTCCAGCCGAGACTCAGTGAAGTTGAAATTGCGGTGAAGATGCCGTATACCCGCGGCTAGACGGAAAGACCCCGTGAACCTTTACTATAGCTTGGCACTGAACATTGAACCTACATGTGTAGGATAGGTGGGAGACTTTGAAGTTGTGACGCTAGTCATGATGGAGTCGTCCTTGAAATACCACCCTTGTAGTTTTGATGTTCTAACCTAGGTCCCTTATCGGGATTAGGGACAGTGCCTGGTGGGTAGTTTGACTGGGGCGGTCTCCTCCCAAAGAGTAACGGAGGAGCACGAAGGTTGGCTAAGTACGGTCGGACATCGTACGGTTAGTGCAATGGCATAAGCCAGCTTAACTGCGAGACATACACGTCGAGCAGGTACGAAAGTAGGTCATAGTGATCCGGTGGTTCTGAATGGAAGGGCCATCGCTCAACGGATAAAAGGTACTCCGGGGATAACAGGCTGATACCGCCCAAGAGTTCATATCGACGGCGGTGTTTGGCACCTCGATGTCGGCTCATCACATCCTGGGGCTGAAGTCGGTCCCAAGGGTATGGCTGTTCGCCATTTAAAGTGGTACGCGAGCTGGGTTCAGAACGTCGTGAGACAGTTCGGTCCCTATCTGCCGTGGGCGTTGGATGATTGAAGGGAGCTGCTCCTAGTACGAGAGGACCGGAGTGGACGAACCGCTGGTGTTCGGGTTGTCATGCCAATGGCATTGCCCGGTAGCTACGTTCGGAATCGATAACCGCTGAAAGCATCTAAGCGGGAAGCGAGCCCTAAGATGAGTCATCCCTAGGAATTTAATTCCTCTAAAGAGCCGTTCGAGACTAGGACGTTGATAGGCATGGTGTGTAAGCGTTGTGAGGCGTTGAGCTAACATGTACTAATGACTCGAGAGGCTTAACCATACAACCCAGATGGGTTTTACAAAGAAGCCTTAGACAGAATACAGATACTTGATAAAGTTTGAACTCAAACAAAGAAAATCAGCTTTCCGAATTATTATTAACGTGAGCCAGAGATGGACACGGTAATAAACAGAATTTGCTTGGTGACAATAGCCTTGTGGAACCACCTGATCCCATCCCGAACTCAGAAGTGAAACGCAAACGCGCCGATGGTAGTGTGGGGTCTCCCCATGTGAGAGTAGGTCATCGCCAAGCGCCTAATTATCTCATTGAGATGTAACCAAGCCAGCTGAATAAGCTGGCTTTTTTGCGTCTATAATTTGTTAATTGGAGTGATTTTCCTGCTTTTCTCTCTGTTCTTCATCCAGCCATCTTCTCTAGCATGAGCTGCAATCCTCGCTTTTAGCAGTTACAATACGTTTTTGTCGTCATTGAACAAACACATGTCTCTATCTCATAGCCTTCAATCATTTAATTCCTTTGGTTTAGCCCAGTCTTGCGCGGATCTTGTTGAGGCGCACTCAAAAGAAGCTGTTAAGGCGATCTGTCTGCCGCTATGGCAACAACAATTGCCTATGTTGGTGCTTGGTGGTGGTAGCAATCTGGTCTTTACGGAGGACTTTAACGGCACAGTTGTCAGGATTTTATCGAAAGGGATAAAAGTATCTGAAGACACAGAAGCGTTTTATCTCGATGTTGAGGCGGGTGAGAATTGGCACGAGTTAATTCAGTTTACGCTCGAGCATGGCATGTTTGGGCTGGAGAATATGGCATTAATTCCTGGGACGGTTGGTGCAGCACCTATTCAGAATATTGGCGCTTATGGTGTTGAACTATGTGATGTGTGTGATTGGGTTGAGTATCTTGATTTACCCTCAGGTGAGTTTGTGCGCATCAGCACAGCTGAGTGTCAATTTGCTTACCGTGAGTCTATTTTCAAAGACAAATTGCGCAATCTCGCTGTAGTCACAGCTGTTGGGCTGCGCTTAGCTAAACGTTGGCAACCGCGTTTAGTCTATGGTCCATTGCAATCGTTTGATCCTGCAACCGTTACAGCGCATGAGATTTTTGAGCGCGTATGCCAAGTACGAAGTGAAAAGCTTCCTGATCCCGCAGTGCTCGGCAATGCAGGCAGTTTCTTTAAAAACCCCATTGTAAGCGCAGCCTGTTATCTCGATTTAGCACAGCGTTTTCCGACGATAGTGGGCTACGCACAAGCGGATGCAACAGTGAAATTGGCTGCAGGCTGGTTGATTGAACAAGCGGGACTGAAAGGTTTTGTGCTCGGCAATGTGGCAGTGCATGACAAGCAAGCCTTAGTGTTAGTGAATCGAGGCGGAGCAACGGGGCATGATATTTGCCGCCTAGCGCTGTATGTTATTGCGCAAGTACAGGATAAATTTGGTGTTGTGCTAGAAGCCGAGCCTAGAATCATCGGGGCTAACGGTGAAGGAGATTTGCATGTCTGATCATTGGGGAAGAAAACGCCAGATATTAGCTTTATTATCTAGCGGGCAATTTGTTTCAGGCGAGCAGTTAGCCACTGAACTTGGGATTTCGCGTGCCGCAGTGAATAAGCACATCGATGCGCTAGAAACCTATGGTGTGGCAATTTATAGCGTCAAAGGTCGCGGCTATAAGTTAGCGAATCCTATTTCTTTGATTGATGCTTCACGTTTAGTGCAATCAATTGATAATCGTTGCTTTTACTTTGATGAGATAGCAAGCACCAACGGTTTTTTGCTGGACCATATCACTGAATTGAAGAATGGTGATGTGTGTGTGGCAGAGTATCAATCTGCAGGTCGTGGTCGTCGAGGCCGAACTTGGGTGTCGCCCTATGGGCATCACTTATATTTCTCGCTGTTTTGGACTTTCCCGCAGGGAATAGCGCAGGCAATGGGATTAAGTTTAGTGGTGGCCTGTACATTGGTTGAAGTGCTTAAATCTTTTGGCGTCGAGAATATTGGTGTTAAGTGGCCCAATGACATCTATTTGGATAACAAGAAGCTTGCCGGGATCTTGATTGAGATGTCGGGTCAGGCTGATAGCCAGTGCCAGCTTATCATAGGTGTTGGTGTCAATATGGCTATGTCCGAGGAGCAAGGTAAAGGTATCGATCAGCCTTGGAGTGATTTGTCAGAGTTGGTCGACATGCCTGACAAGACGGCGCTTGTTATTGCATTACAGAAGCAGCTTAAGCGTGATATTCAGTTATTTGAGCGTGAAGGATTAGCAGCATTCAAGACTCGTTGGCAAGCTGCGGACTTATTTTATGGTCGTGAAATACGTTTGCTTATGGGGGAAAAGTCTGTCGAAGGAATTTGTCGAGGCGTTGATGAGCAAGGTGCAGTATTGCTCGAAACCGCCGACGGTGTTCAAGCATTTATCGGCGGTGAAATTAGCTTAAGGGCACGCTAAGTACCCAAGAGTCAATTTTACATAATGCTATTTGCGCATCAGCACGTGGGACATCAAATGATCCTGACCTTTCTGCAGGATCAAATGGGCTCTCTCACGGGTCGGTTGAATGTTAAGTTGTAGGTTTGGGCCATTGATAGTGTCCCAAATATTGGCGGCAATCGTATTGGCCTCATCATCGGTTAGCGTTGAATAGTGATGAAAATAAGATTTTTTGTCACTGAATGCACCAGAGCGGAACTGCAAGAATCGTTCTTTATACCATTGTTTTAGCAAAGGTTCTTCTGCATCGACATAAATAGAAAAGTCGACAAAATCGGAGACGAAAGGACGACGGGTATCAACGGGGGAGTCGAGTCCTGTTTGTAGTACATTTAAGCCTTCTAAAATTAAGATGTCTGGTTGAGAAACCGTTTGGTGCTGATTCTTAACGCGGTCATAGGTGACGTGTGAATAGATAGGGGCTTTGACATGTGGCTGACCGGATTTCACGGCGGAGATAAACTCAACCAGCATTTTCATATCGTAACTTTCTGGAAATCCTTTACGCTGTAATAGCCCTTTACGTTTTAAGTCCGCCAGAGGATACAAAAAACCATCTGTTGTCACCAAATCAACTTTTGGGTGTTCAGGCCAGTGTCGTAGTAAAGCTTGCAAAATACGTGCTGTGGTGCTTTTCCCGACGGCGACACTACCAGCAATACTAATGATGTAAGGACTTTTTGATGGTTTTTGACCGAGGAATTCATCAACCACTAAGCCTCGTTGTTGCTTAGCTTTAACGATCAAATTCAGTAGCCGGCTAAGGGGAAGATAAATATCGGTCACTTCCGATAAGGAAATCTTTTCATTTATGCCTCTAAGGTTCTCCAAGTCTTGCTCACTCAGTGTCAACGGCACTGAATCTCGTAACTCAGACCATTGCAGGCGCTCGAAGGCGAGATAGAGTGCTTTTTGAATTGAATTTTTAGAAGTCATTGGCTTTCCTCAGCTTAGGAAAGGCACAGTACACTATGAGATTATTTGGAACAATACTAAATGGGTGATTGCAGTCGTGTTTCCGTTACCGTTTGATGTATTCGCTGTTTAATTGGCCGTCAAAGCTGCATAACGTGTACAAAAACACCGTTCAAGCGCTTTTTTTACGTAAATAGGCGTTTTTTACTTGCACTTGGGAGCGCATTTACCTAATATCCCGTTCCGAAATGATAATGCCGGCATAGCTCAGTTGGTAGAGCAACTGACTTGTAATCAGTAGGTCCCGAGTTCGACTCTTGGTGCCGGCACCATTTTCTGTGGAGGGGTTCCCGAGTGGCCAAAGGGATCAGACTGTAAATCTGACGGCTCAGCCTTCGAAGGTTCGAATCCTTCTCCCTCCACCACTTTTTTCTAGGTAGTTAGGTAGCCTTAGTTAGGTTGCGCGGACATCGTATAATGGTATTACTCCAGCCTTCCAAGCTGATAACGCGGGTTCGATTCCCGCTGTCCGCTCCAAATTAGTTGCTGATATGGCTCAGTTGGTAGAGCACACCCTTGGTAAGGGTGAGGTCGGCAGTTCGAATCTGCCTATCAGCACCAGCCTCTCTAAATTTAGCTCCTACGCCTAAACATAATCGGTTCGATGTCATTTTAATGCATCGGATTTTTTCTATATGTTAGTTTTCATCACCAAGAATCTTGGACTGAGGCATTACCATGGCTAAAGCTAAATTTGAACGTATTAAGCCCCATGTAAACGTGGGCACCATTGGTCACGTTGACCATGGTAAAACCACACTGACTGCAGCTATCTCTCACGTACTGGCTAAGACCTACGGTGGCGAAGCTAAAGACTTCTCTCAAATCGATAACGCTCCAGAAGAGCGTGAGCGCGGTATTACGATCAATACCTCTCACATCGAATATGACACGCCTTCACGTCACTACGCACACGTAGACTGCCCAGGCCACGCTGACTATGTTAAAAACATGATCACTGGTGCTGCACAGATGGACGGCGCGATTCTAGTAGTTGCCTCTACAGACGGTCCAATGCCACAGACTCGTGAGCACATCCTGCTTTCTCGTCAGGTTGGCGTACCTTTCATCATCGTGTTCATGAACAAATGTGACATGGTAGATGACGAAGAGTTACTGGAATTGGTCGAAATGGAAGTGCGTGAACTTCTGTCAGAATACGATTTCCCAGGTGATGATTTACCAGTCATCCAAGGTTCAGCTCTGAAGGCCCTAGAAGGTCAACCAGAGTGGGAAGCTAAGATCCTTGAATTAGCCGCAGCACTGGATTCTTACATTCCAGAACCACAACGTGATATTGATAAGCCGTTCCTACTGCCAATCGAAGACGTATTCTCAATTTCAGGCCGTGGTACAGTAGTTACTGGTCGTGTTGAGCGTGGTATTGTTAAAGTGGGTGACGAAGTTGAAATCGTTGGTGTTCGCACAACGACTAAAACAACGTGTACTGGTGTAGAAATGTTCCGTAAACTGCTTGACGAAGGTCGTGCAGGCGAGAACTGTGGTGTGTTATTACGTGGTACTAAGCGTGATGACGTAGAACGTGGTCAAGTATTGGCTAAACCAGGTTCAATCAACCCACACACTACTTTTGAATCAGAAGTTTATGTTCTGTCAAAAGAAGAAGGCGGACGTCACACTCCATTCTTCAAAGGCTACCGTCCACAGTTCTACTTCCGTACAACTGACGTAACCGGTACTATCGAACTGCCAGAAGGCGTAGAGATGGTAATGCCTGGCGACAACATCAAAATGGTAGTGACTCTAATTTGCCCAATCGCGATGGACGAAGGTTTACGCTTCGCAATCCGTGAAGGTGGTCGTACAGTTGGTGCTGGTGTAGTAGCTAAAATCATCGCTTAATTGCGATAGAAATTAGTTTGAAAAGGAAGCTTCGGCTTCCTTTTTTGTTTAAGTGGATTATTTCATAGGTTTTGTGGTTTGCATGGGATTCGCATCCTTGCTTACAAAGTCGAATAAGAATACAATCTATGGCCGATTTTTGACCCTGAGCTTATGCTATTTTGCGTTTCTAAGGGTGTTCGGAAATGCAGAGTGATGTGGGATTATGCCCGTCAATTAATGTGCTCTAAGCTCAGGCCGTATTGAGTAACGGAAAAACCGATGACAACAAATACTGAAAACCAGAACAATTCTCTGGATATCGTGAAGTGGGGTTTAGTGATTGTATTGCTAGCCGCTGCTGTTATTGGCAATCAAATGTATAGCGAAGCCAGTGCCGTCATACGTGCGCTTAGTGTTATCGTTGCATTCGCTATTGCTGGTTTTATTGCGCTTCAGACTGTAAAAGGTAAAAAAGCGTTAGCTTTTGCCCGTGAAGCGCATATCGAAGTGCGCAAGGTTGTATGGCCGACGCGTCAAGAAGCGCTAAACACCACTTTTATTGTCCTTGCAGCAACAGGTATCTTAGCTCTTATCCTTTGGGGTATGGATGCTGTGTTAATGCGAATTGTCAATTTTATCACTGGCGTATAGGCACCTCGAATGACTGAAGCTAAAGAAGCTAAAAAAAGATGGTATGTAGTGCAGGCATTCTCAGGCTATGAAGGCCGAGTTTGTAAGTCACTGATTGAATATATTAAAATGCATGGCATGGAAGCATACTTCGGTGAAGTATTGGTTCCGACTGAAGAAGTCATCGAAATGCGTGCAGGTCAGCGTCGCAAGAGCGAACGTAAGTTTTTCCCGGGCTATGTGTTAGTCCAGATGGAAATGAACGATGACAGCTGGCATTTAGTCAAAAGCATCCCGCGTGTTTTAGGCTTTATTGGCGGAACGTCTGATCGTCCTGCCCCAATTTCAGATAAAGAAGCTGATGCAATTCTGCGTCGCTTACAAGAAACGACAGCGTCACCGACTCATAGAACCATATTTGAGCCTGGTGAAGTGGTACGTGTGTGTGATGGTCCATTTGCTGACTTTAACGGTACCGTTGAAGAAGTGGATTATGACAAGAGCCGCGTGAAAGTATCAGTGATGATCTTTGGTCGTTCTACGCCTGTTGAACTTGATTTTAGTCAAGTTGAAAAAGGCTGATTAAATAAACTACAAAATCCGTTTGGCAACGGGTGCGAATTTCTATATAATTCGCACCCGTTGTTTTCGGGGGAGCATGTCAGCATGTCGCTGATGCGCGTTTGAACCCAAACTGAGGAAATGTCAGATGGCAAAGAAGATTGATGCTTATATTAAGCTACAAGTAAAATCCGGTTCTGCGAACCCATCACCACCAGTTGGTCCAGCTTTGGGTCAAAAAGGTGTGAACATCATGGAATTCTGTAAAGCGTTTAACGCCCGTACAGAAAAAATGGAAAAAGGCATGCCTATTCCAGTCGTGATCACTGTTTACAGTGACCGTTCATTCACTTTTGAAACTAAGACTTCTCCAGCGTCTTACTTACTGAAGACTGCTGCAGGCCTGAAATCAGGTTCTCCACGTCCAAACACTCAGAAAGTGGGTACTATCGCTCGCGCTAAAGTTCAAGAAATTGCTGAACTGAAAGCTGCCGATATGACTGGTGCTGACATTGAAGCGATGACTCGCTCAATCGAAGGTACTGCGCGTTCAATGGGTTTGGTTGTAGAGGATTAATATAATGGCAAAGCTAACTAAACGCATGCGCGTAATTCGCGAAAAAGTTGACGGTACTAAAAGCTATGATATCAACGAAGCTGTTGCTCTGTTAAAAGAATTAGCAACTGCAAAATTCGTTGAAAGTGTAGACGTAGCAGTTAACCTGGGTATTGACCCACGTAAATCTGACCAAAACGTTCGTGGTGCAACAGTGTTGCCACATGGTACTGGTCGTGACGTTCGCGTTGCAGTATTTACACAAGGTGCAAATGCTGAAGCTGCTAAAGCTGCTGGCGCTGAGCTAGTTGGTATGGATGATCTGGCTGAGAAAATCAAAGCCGGTGAAATGAATTTTGACGTAGTTATCGCATCTCCAGATGCAATGCGCGTTGTTGGTATGTTAGGTCAAATCTTAGGCCCACGTGGTTTAATGCCTAACCCTAAAACAGGTACAGTAACGCCAAACGTTGCTGAAGCTGTTAAGAACGCCAAAGCGGGTCAAGTTCGTTACCGTAACGACAAGAACGGTATTATCCACACTACTATCGGTAAAGTGGATTTCACACCAGTTCAATTGAAAGAAAACTTGGAAGCGTTAGTGTCAGCACTGAAAAAGGCTAAGCCTGCAGTTGCTAAAGGCATTTTCGTGAAAAAGATCAGCATCTCTACCACTATGGGTGCAGGTGTTGCAGTTGATCAAGCTACGCTTGAAACAACTCTATAATTTTACAAAGCGGGTGCATTAGTCTATAATGCGCGCACTTTGTGGGTTGAAGCCTGTTTTATCTCTCGTTTAGGCGGAGTTTAACTCAGGTTTCCGTCCAAGACCGCAGGTGTTTTTTGTAAAAATAACTTAATTTCCTGCGTAGACGGTGTCAGGCCCCAGCTAAAATTTTTTACTGGATAATCTGCACCGTAAGTCACTAAATACATAAGTATTTAGTATGGTAAATACTAGGGAATACCCTAGGTAGAATCCAGGAGTAAAGCCAATGGCATTAAGACTCGAAGACAAAAAAGCGATTGTTGCTGAAGTCAACGAAGCTGCCAAAGGTGCGCTATCTGCAGTTGCCGCTGATTCTCGCGGTGTGACTGTAGGTGCTATGACCGGTCTGCGTAAAAAAGCTCGCGAAGCTGGTGTATATGTACGTGTAGTACGTAACACGCTAGCTCGTCGTGCTGTTGAAGGTACTGCTTTTGAGTGCCTAGCAGAAACGTTCACTGGCCCAACTTTGATTGCTTTTTCTTTAGAGCACCCAGGTGCTGCAGCACGTCTGTTAAAAGACTTTGCTAAAGAACAAGCTAACTTCGAAGTTAAAGGCGCAGCCTTTGAAGGGAATTTCATCCCTGCAGCTGAAATTGATCGTTTGGCGAAACTGCCAACATACGAAGAAGCACTAGCTCAGTTAATGATGACTATGAAAGAAGCATCTGCTGGCAAGTTCGTTCGTACACTGGCCGCCCTGCGCGATCAAAAACAAGAAGCCGCTTAATTTCAAGCTGGCTGCTTAATAAAATTGAATTCAGAACAATAGGAAACATTTGTTATGTCTATCACTAAAGACCAAATCTTAGAAGCCTTTGCAGCTATGTCTGTAATGGAAGTTGTTGAACTGATCGAAGCTATGGAAGAGAAGTTCGGCGTTTCTGCCGCTGCTGCTGTTGTTTCTGGCGGTGCAGAAGCAGTTGTTGTTGAAGAACAAACAGAATTCAACGTAGTTCTGACTGCTCACGGCGACAACAAAGTTGCAGTTATTAAAGCCATCCGTGGCGCAACTGGTTTAGGCCTGAAAGAAGCTAAAGCTATGTCTGAAGCTGCTCCAGTAGCAGTTAAAGAAGGCGTTTCTAAAGAAGAAGCTGAAGCTCTGAAGAAAGAACTTACTGAAGCTGGTGCTTCTGTAGAAATTAAGTAAGCTATTATTTAGCTTGCTCACCCAAGCCACTTGGGTGGAGGCTGGCGGTTTTTTAACCGTCGGCCTTTTTTGCGCTATATGCGCTGGCGATTTTTTTTCACCGTTTGTCGCCAAATTTTGCAGTCCCTAGCAGAGATTACTGGTTAGGTTCTTGCCATCAACGGTGATGGGCAAACGTGCTGAATTTTAATAACTTAAGTTATTTATTCAGTCTTGGTCACATCTCGTAAGCAGAGGAAACCCATGGTTTACTCCTATTCTGAAAAGAAGCGTATTCGCAAAGACTTTGGTAAGCGTCCAAAAGTTTTGGATATCCCTTATTTATTGTCTATCCAGCTAGACTCTTTTAAGAAGTTCACCGATCAAGATCCTACCGGTGAGCGCGGTTTAGAAGCCGCCTTCCGTAGCGTTTTTCCCATCAAGAGCTTTTCTGGTAACTCAGAACTGCAATACGTCAGCTATAAGCTTGGCGAGCCTGTTTTTGATGTGAAAGAGTGTCAGATCCGTGGTGTTACGTATTCAGCCCCACTACGCGTTAAATTACGCATGGTGTTGTATGACCGTGAAGCAGCGGCGGGCACAGTAAAAGATATTAAAGAACAAGAAGTCTACATGGGTGATATCCCATTGATGACGGATAACGGTACTTTTGTTATCAACGGTACTGAGCGTGTAATCGTATCTCAATTACACCGTTCTCCAGGCGTGTTCTTTGATCATGACCGTGGTAAAACCCACTCATCAGGTAAGGTGCTGTATAACGCACGTATTATTCCTTACCGTGGTTCATGGCTTGACTTTGAATTCGATCCTAAAGATGCACTATTTGTGCGTATTGACCGTCGCCGCAAACTGCCTGCGACCATCATGTTACGTGCATTAGAATATTCTACTCAAGAGATCCTCGATCTGTTCTTCGAACGCGTTGAGTTCAAGATCAAGAAAGATACTCTGGTCATGTCTTTGGTGCCTGAACGTCTGCGTGGCGAAACTGCCAGCTATGACATCAAGGATGCTGAAGGCTCTGTACTGGTTGAAGCGGGACGTCGTATTACTGCACGTCACATTCGTCAGTTAGAAAAGACCAATACCACTGAGCTTGAAGTGCCAGTTGAATATATCGTGGGCAAATATGCTGCTCAAGATTATATCGATCCGGACACGGGTGAAGTTTTAGTCTCTGCCAACAGTGAAATTAGCTTAGAAGATCTGGCTAAACTATCATTGGCCGGTATTAAAGATATCAGCACGTTGTATATCAACGAGTTAGATCATGGTGCTTATATTTCAGATACGCTGCGTATCGATTCAACCACTAACCGCTTAGAAGCGCTGGTTGAGATCTATCGTATGATGCGTCCTGGCGAGCCACCAACCAAAGATGCTGCCGAAGCACTATTCCAGAACTTGTTCTTCAGTGAAGAGCGTTATGACCTGTCTAAAGTAGGTCGTATGAAGTTCAACCGTCGTCTCAGCATTCCTGATGACGAAGGTAGCGGTGTATTGTCTAAAGAAGACATCGTCGCGGTAATGAAGAACATTATTCATATCCGTAACGGTTTCGACGAAGTCGATGACATCGATCACTTAGGTAACCGTCGTATTCGTAGCGTCGGTGAAATGGCTGAAAACCAATTCCGTGTTGGTTTAGTCCGTGTTGAGCGCGCCGTGCGTGAACGTCTGTCTTTAGGCGATCTGAACGAGCTGATGCCACAAGACTTGATCAACGCTAAGCCAATTTCTGCTGCAGTGAAAGAGTTCTTCGGTTCTTCTCAGCTGTCACAATTCATGGACCAAAACAACCCGCTGTCAGAAGTAACGCATAAGCGTCGTATTTCTGCACTTGGCCCTGGTGGTTTAACTCGTGAACGTGCAGGCTTCGAAGTCCGCGACGTACATCCAACGCATTATGGTCGTTTATGTCCAATTGAGACCCCTGAAGGTCCAAACATTGGTCTAATCAACTCATTAGCAAGTTTTGCCCGTACTAACTCTTACGGCTTCCTAGAAACGCCATACCGCAAGGTTATCGACGGCGTGATTACTGACGAAGTGGAATACTTGTCAGCAATCGAAGAAGGTCGTTATGTGATTGCACAGGCGAACATCGAAGTTGACGCTAGCGGTCGTATGGCAGAAGAGCAAATTGCTTGTCGTCATAAAGGTGAATCTACCTTTATGCGCGCTGCTGACATCCAGTATATGGACGTTTCGCCACAACAGATTATTTCTGTTGCTGCGTCGCTGATCCCGTTCTTAGAACACGACGATGCTAACCGTGCCTTGATGGGTGCGAACATGCAACGTCAAGCCGTACCCACACTGCGCTCTGAAAAGCCGCTAGTAGGTACTGGTATTGAACGTACTTTGGCTGTTGACTCTGGTGTTGTGGTTGTTGCTAAACGTGGTGGTTTTGTAGACTACGTTGATGCGAGCCGCATCGTTGTTAAAGTAAATGAAGATGAGCTGCGCCCAGGCGAAGCCGGTATCGACATTTATAACCTGACTAAATACACCCGTTCTAACCAAAACACTTGTATCAACCAACGCCCTTGTTGTGCTGTTGGTGAGCCAGTCGTTCGTGGTGACGTGTTAGCAGACGGTCCGTCTACTGACTTAGGTGACTTAGCCCTTGGCCAGAACATGCGTATCGCATTCATGCCTTGGAACGGTTACAACTTCGAAGACTCGATCTTAATTTCTGAGCGCGTAGCGCAAGAAGACCGTTTCACCACTATCCACATTCAGGAGCTGTCTTGTATTGCTCGTGATACCAAACTGGGTAGCGAAGAAATCACGGCTGATATTCCAAACGTAGGTGAATCTGCTCTGTCGAAACTCGACGAGTCTGGTATCGTTTACATTGGTGCAGAAGTGAAGGGCGGCGATATTCTGGTTGGTAAAGTGACGCCAAAAGGCGAAACACAGCTAACGCCAGAAGAGAAGTTACTCCGTGCTATCTTCGGTGAGAAAGCGTCTGATGTTAAAGACAGTTCACTGCGTGTTCCTAACTCTGTTAAGGGCACTATCATCGATGTACAGGTATTTACCCGTGACGGCGTTGAAAAAGACAAGCGTGCAGTTGAAATCGAAGAGATGCACATTGCCCAGGCTCGTAAAGACTTAGGCGAAGAGTTCAAGATCCTTGAAGAAGGTGTATTGAGCCGTGCGCGTAACCTGTTAATCGGTGCTGGTTTCACTGAAGCGCAAATTGCTGCGTTGCCACGTAAAGATGTATTGGTTCAAGTCATTGACGATGAAGCAAAACAAACTGAACTTGAGCAATTAGCTGAACAGCATGAAGAGCTGAAAGCTGACTTCGATAAGAAGTTTGAAATCAAACGTCGCAAGATCACCCAAGGTGATGACTTGGCGCCAGGCGTACTCAAGATCGTTAAGGTTTACTTAGCGGTTAAGCGTACTATCCAACCTGGTGACAAGATGGCGGGTCGTCACGGTAACAAGGGTGTTATCTCTAAGATTTGCCCAATCGAAGACATGCCATATGACGAGCAAGGTAACCCAGTAGACATCGTATTGAACCCGCTAGGTGTTCCATCACGTATGAACATTGGTCAGGTACTTGAAGTCCATATGGGCGCCGCTGCCAAAGGCATTGGTAACAAGATCACTGCGATGCTTGAAGAACAGCGTGAGCTGGCTGAAGTTCGTGGTTACATCAAGCAAGTTTATGAATTAGGTGACGAAGTGCAGCAGCGCGTCGATATCGATTCATTCACTGATGATGAAGTATTACGTCTTGCGACTAACCTGAAAGGCGGTATCCCGATTGCAACTCCTGCATTCGACGGTGCTAAAGAGAAAGAGATCAAGCAGATGCTTGAACTTGCAGGTTTGCCAACCTCTGGTCAGTTGAAGTTGTTTGATGGTCGTACCGGTAACGAATTTGAGCGTCAAGTAACGGTAGGTTACATGTACATGCTCAAACTGAACCACTTAGTTGATGACAAGATGCACGCCCGTTCTACCGGTTCGTACAGCTTAGTGACTCAACAACCACTGGGCGGTAAAGCTCAGTTCGGTGGTCAGCGTTTCGGTGAGATGGAAGTGTGGGCACTAGAAGCATACGGTGCCGCTTATACGCTTCAAGAAATGCTCACTGTTAAATCGGATGACGTTAACGGTCGTACTCAGATGTATAAGAACATCGTCGACGGTAACCATCAGATGCAACCTGGCATGCCAGAGTCCTTCAACGTGTTACTGAAGGAGATCCGTTCACTCGGTATTAATATCGAGTTGGATCAGGCATAAGCGCAGGCCTTTAGCCGCGTTTGGCAAACAGAATGGTGCTCCGTGCAAGCGGAGCACCCGGTTTAACTCCTTCAGGAGAGAAACGTGAAAGACTTATTAAAGTTTCTGAAACAGCAAAGCAAGACTGAAGAATTTAACGGCATCAAAATTGGTCTGGCATCGCCTGATCTGATCCGTTCTTGGTCTTTTGGTGAAGTTAAGAAGCCAGAAACCATCAACTACCGTACCTTCAAGCCTGAGCGTGAAGGTCTGTTCTGTGCGCGTATCTTTGGCCCAGTCAAAGATTACGAATGTTTGTGCGGTAAGTACAAACGTTTGAAGCACCGTGGTGTTATTTGTGAAAAGTGTGGCGTTGAAGTAACCCAAACTAAAGTACGTCGTGAGCGTATGGGTCACATCGAACTGGCTAGCCCAGTTGCGCACATTTGGTTCTTAAAATCACTGCCTTCACGTATTGGCTTAATGCTGGATATGACGCTGCGTGATATCGAACGCGTACTGTATTTTGAATCATTTGTCGTGATCGAGCCTGGCATGACCAGCCTTGAACGTGGCCAAATGCTGACAGAAGAAACTTATCTGGATGCATTAGAAGAATACGGTGATGAGTTCGAAGCTAAAATGGGTGCCGAAGCAGTACTTGAACTGTTACGTGCTATCGATTTAGCGAAAGAAATCGAACAAATGCGTGAAGAATTGCCTTCAATCAACTCTGAGACTCGTCGCAAGAAAGTGACTAAACGTCTTAAGTTGATGGAAGCATTCTACACTTCAGGCAACAAGCCTGAGTGGATGATCTTAAAAGTACTGCCTGTGTTACCACCTGACTTACGTCCGTTGGTTCCGCTCGATGGCGGCCGCTTCGCGACTTCAGATCTTAACGACCTGTATCGCCGCGTGATCAACCGTAACAACCGTTTGAAGCGTCTGTTAGATTTAGCTGCGCCAGACATTATCGTACGCAACGAAAAGCGTATGTTACAAGAGTCTGTTGATGCGCTATTAGATAACGGTCGTCGTGGTCGTGCTATTACCGGTTCTAACAAGCGTCCTCTGAAATCTTTGGCTGATATGATCAAAGGTAAGCAAGGTCGTTTCCGTCAGAACTTGTTAGGTAAGCGCGTCGACTATTCTGGTCGTTCGGTAATTACCGTAGGTCCTACTCTACGTCTACACCAATGTGGTCTTCCTAAGAAGATGGCACTGGAACTGTTCAAGCCATTCATCTATGGCAAGCTAGAAGGTCGTGGCTTAGCGACTACCATCAAAGCGGCTAAGAAGATGGTTGAGCGTGAAGTGGCGGAAGTTTGGGACGTTCTGGATGAAGTGATCCGCGAACATCCAGTGATGCTCAACCGTGCACCAACACTGCACAGACTGGGTATCCAAGCGTTCGAACCTGTACTGATTGAAGGTAAAGCCATCCAGTTACACCCACTCGTTTGTGCGGCATACAACGCCGACTTCGACGGTGACCAAATGGCGGTACACGTACCGTTAACACTGGAAGCGCAGCTTGAAGCCCGTGCCCTGATGATGTCTACCAACAACATCCTGTCACCAGCCAACGGCGAGCCTGTTATCACCCCGTCTCAAGACGTGGTATTGGGTCTGTACTACACCAGCCGTGAGCGTATTAACGGCCGTGGTGAAGGTATGGCATTTATGTCTGTTGCTGAAGTTGAAAAAGCTTACGCAACTGGCGCTGCTGAACTGCATGCCCGCGTTAAAGTTCGTATCACTGAAACCATTATTGGTGACGATGGTGAGCGCACTGAACAACGCCGTATCGTTGATACGACTGTGGGTCGTGCTCTGCTGTCACTTATTCTGCCAGCAGGTTTGTCATTTGATCTGGTTAACCAGAACATGGGCAAAAAGCAGATCTCTAAACTGTTGAACACCTGTTATCGTCAACTGGGTCTGAAAGATACTGTTATCTTCGCTGACCAATTGATGTATACCGGTTTCCGTTTTGCAACCATCTCTGGTGCCTCTGTCGGTATCGATGACATGGTTATTCCAGACGAGAAATACACCTTAGTTGCTGATGCAGAAGCGGAAGTTCTTGAAATTCAAGAGCAGTTCCAATCTGGTCTAGTCACAGCTGGTGAGCGTTACAACAAAGTTATCGATATCTGGGCAAGTGCCAACGAAAAAGTTTCTAAAGCTATGATGGAAAACCTGTCAACTGAGACAGTGATTAACCGTGATGGTGTTGAAGAGAAACAAGCCTCGTTTAACAGCATCTATATGATGGCTGACTCAGGCGCTCGTGGTAGTGCCGCACAGATCCGTCAGTTGGCGGGTATGCGTGGTCTGATGGCTAAGCCAGACGGCTCAATCATCGAAACGCCAATTACCGCTAACTTCCGTGAAGGTCTAAACGTACTCCAGTACTTTATTTCTACTCACGGTGCGCGTAAAGGTCTAGCCGATACGGCATTGAAGACAGCGAACTCGGGTTACCTGACTCGTCGTCTTGTAGACGTTGCACAAGATTTAGTGGTTATCGAAGACGATTGTGGTACTCACGAAGGTCTAACCATGAAACCGCTGATTGAAGGTGGTGATGTGGTTGAGCCGTTACGTGAACGCGTACTGGGTCGTGTGGTTGCGATTGATGTGTTCTATCCAGGCACTGAAGACGTATTAGCACCACGTAACACGCTACTTGACGAAGCATGGTGTGACAAGTTAGAAGAGCATTCAATCGACGAAGTGATTGTACGTTCTGTTATTTCTTGTGATACCGATTTCGGTGTGTGTGCAGCTTGTTACGGTCGTGACTTGGCTCGTGGTCATATTATTAACCACGGTGAAGCCATCGGTGTTGTGGCAGCACAATCTATCGGTGAACCAGGTACACAGTTAACGATGCGTACGTTCCACATCGGTGGTGCGGCATCTAGAGCGTCTGCAGAAAACAATGTCCAAGTGAAAAACTCGGGCTCATTGAAACTGCATAATGCTAAGCATGTTACTAACAGTGACGGCAAACTGGTTATCGTTTCTCGTTCTTCTGAACTGGCTGTTATTGACGAGCTGGGTCGTGAGAAAGAGCGTTATAAAGTGCCATACGGTACTGTGCTCGAGAAACTAGAAGAAGCGGCTGTTGAAGCGGGCGATGTTATCGCTAACTGGGATCCACATACTCACCCAATCATTTCTGAAGTGGCGGGTAGTATTAAGTTCGTAGACATGATTGACGGTGTTACTATGACACGTCAAACAGACGAACTAACGGGTCTGTCATCAATCGTGATCCTTGACGTTGGTCAGCGTGGTACTGCGGGTAAAGAAATGCGCCCAATGATCCGTCTGCTTGGCGCTAATGGTGCTGACTTGATGATCCCAGGTACTGAAGTACCAGCACAATACTTCTTACCAGGTAGTGCGATCGTTAACTTAGAAGATAACGCGCAAATCAACGTAGGTGACGCATTAGCTCGTATTCCTCAGGAATCGTCTAAAACTCGCGACATCACCGGTGGTCTGCCACGCGTTGCTGACTTGTTCGAAGCGCGTAAGCCAAAAGAGCCTGCTATTCTGGCGGAAATCTCTGGTACCATCTCGTTTGGTAAAGAGACCAAAGGTAAGCGTCGTTTGGTGATTACACCTGCTGATGGCGGCGATCATTATGAAGAGATGATCCCTAAGTGGCGTAACTTAAACGTGTTCGAAGGTGAAAAAGTCGAACGTGGTGAAGTTATCGCTGACGGTCCAGAAGCAGCGCACGACATTCTGCGTCTTCGTGGTATCCACAACGTAGCAAACTACATTGTGAACGAAGTACAGGACGTTTACCGTCTGCAAGGCGTGAAGATCAACGATAAGCATATCGAAGTGATCATCCGTCAGATGCTGCGTAAGTGTCTTATCACTTCTGCCGGTGACACTGACTTCCTCGAAGGCGAGCAAGCTGAAGTGTCACGCGTGAAGATTGCTAACCGCGAACTGATCGCCCAAGGTAAAGTGCCTGCGACCTTTGAACGTGAACTACTGGGTATTACTAAAGCATCTCTGGCAACAGAATCCTTTATCTCAGCAGCATCGTTCCAAGAAACGACGCGCGTACTGACCGAAGCCGCCGTAGGTGGTAAGAGCGATCAATTACGTGGTCTGAAAGAAAACGTTATCGTTGGCCGACTGATCCCAGCTGGTACTGGTTACGCTTATCACAAGACTCGTAATGAAGCGCGTGCGAAGAAAAACGAACCTGTAGTAGTGAACAAGATCACTGCAAGTGAAGCCGAACAGAACTTGGCCGATCTCTTAAACTTGGCTGGTAGCCAAGATTAAGTAATAAGTTTGTTATAAAAAGGCGCCTAGGGCGCCTTTTTTCTTGTAATATGCCGCAAAAGTTGGCTATTTCTTGACAGTCAGGCATTACCTTTCTAAAATTCCGCGTCCCACCATTGTGGGATATAGATTTTTCACACCTTATCGTTGAGTTTGATTCAACTGACTCGGAGCTATACATGGCAACTGTAAACCAGTTGGTACGTAAGCCACGCGCGCCAAAAGTCGACAAGACTAACGTGCCTGCGTTGAATGCGTGCCCGCAAAAACGTGGTGTTTGTACACGTGTGTACACTACTACCCCTAAAAAACCTAACTCTGCACTACGTAAAGTAGCTCGTGTGCGTCTAACTAACGGTTTCGAAGTTACTTCGTACATCGGCGGTGAAGGCCACAACCTGCAGGAACATAGCGTGATCTTAATCCGTGGTGGTCGTGTTAAAGACTTACCAGGTGTGCGTTATCACACTATTCGTGGCGCATTAGACTGTGCAGGCGTGACTTCACGTCGCCAAAGCCGTTCTAAATACGGTGCTAAGCGTCCTAAGTCTTAACTTATCCGTTAAGTAAGGCCAAGCTAGTTTTATTTTGAGAATTCCAGTTTTGGAAATCCCTGAAGCATACGGAGAATTGTTATGCCAAGACGTCGCGTTGTAGGACAACGTAAAATCCTACCAGATCCAAAGTTTCACAGTGAGTTGCTGGCTAAGTTCATCAACGTCATTATGCAAGACGGCAAAAAGTCGACTGCAGAAAAAATTATTTACAAGGCACTAGATGTTGTCGCTGAAAAGAAAAGCGAAAACCATTTAGTTATCCTTGAAGCAGCCCTGGACAACGTTCGCCCATCAGTCGAAGTTAAATCTCGTCGCGTTGGTGGTTCTACGTACCAGGTACCATGTGAAGTTCGTCCTGTGCGTCGTAACGCACTGGCGATGCGCTGGTTAGTTGAAGCTGCTCGTAAGCGTGGTGAAAAATCTATGGCTTTACGTCTGGCAGGTGAAATGCTGGATGCGTCTGAAAACAAAGGTACTGCTGTTAAGAAGCGTGAAGACGTGCATCGCATGGCTGAAGCTAACAAAGCCTTTGCTCATTACCGTTGGTAATATGATGGTGTGGGCTTAGGCCCACACCATAGTTGTTGATATTGCCAAGACTTAGGTCTTGGTGGAGAGGGTATAATCGTGGCTCGTACAACCCCAATTGAGCGTTATCGTAATATCGGTATTTGTGCTCATGTTGACGCAGGTAAAACCACCACAACAGAACGTGTTCTGTTCTATACCGGTTTGTCTCATAAAATCGGTGAGGTGCATGACGGCGCCGCTACCACAGACTGGATGGTTCAAGAGCAAGAGCGTGGTATCACTATCACCTCGGCTGCGGTAACCACATTCTGGCGTGGTATGGATGCTCAATTCACTGAACACCGCATCAATATCATCGATACCCCTGGTCACGTTGACTTTACTATTGAAGTTGAACGGTCTCTGCGCGTCCTCGACGGTGCTGTTGTCGTTTTCTGTGGTTCATCTGGTGTTGAACCTCAGTCAGAAACAGTGTGGCGTCAAGCTGATAAATACCGCGTTCCACGTTTGGTATTTATCAACAAGATGGACCGTGCAGGTGCAGACTTTGAACGTGTAGTGAAGCAAATTAGAACTCGTCTTGGAGCCACTTGTGTGCCTATTCAATTGAATATTGGTGCAGAAGAAAACTTCAAAGGCGTGATCGACTTAATCAAGATGAAAGCAATTAACTGGAATGAATCAGACCAGGGTATGACTTTCACTTATGAGGAGATCCCTGCAGAGTTAGCAGCTAAAGCGGCTGAAATGCATGAGTATCTGGTTGAAGTGGCAGCCGAATCTTCGGATGAACTGATGGATAAGTACCTTGAAGAAGGCACGCTATCAGAAGACGAAATTAAAAAGGCGCTACGTCAACGTACTATAAATAATGAAATCGTTTTAGCGACTTGTGGTTCTGCATTTAAGAACAAAGGCGTTCAAGCGGTACTTGATGCGGTTATTGAATTCTTGCCAGCGCCAATTGATGTGCCTCCAATTAAGGGCATCGATGAGAACGACCAAGAAGTAGAACGCCCATCAGATGACAATGCGCCTTTTGCTGCATTGGCATTTAAGATTGCTACAGATCCATTCGTAGGAACTTTGACCTTTATTCGCGTGTACTCAGGCGTACTCGAATCAGGTTCGGGCGTTTACAACTCTGTCAAACAGAAGCGTGAACGCGTAGGTCGTATGGTGCAAATGCATGCAAACGATCGCACTGAACTGAAAGAAGTCCGTGCTGGTGATATCGCAGCGGCGATTGGTCTAAAAGAAGTGACTACGGGTGATACGCTTTGTGATAACGATCATAGAGTGATCTTGGAACGTATGGAGTTCCCAGAGCCAGTAATTACCATTGCCGTTGAGCCTAAGTCAAAAGCCGATCAGGACAAAATGGGTATCGCGTTGCAAAAACTTGCAGCGGAAGATCCATCATTCCGAGTTGAAACTGACGAAGAATCATCACAAACTCTGATTTCGGGTATGGGTGAGTTACACTTAGACATCATCGTAGACCGCATGCGTCGCGAATTTGGTGTTGAATGTAACGTAGGTAAGCCACAAGTGGCCTACCGCGAAACTATCCGAGCTTCAGTAGAAGCTGAAGGTAAATTTGTACGCCAATCAGGTGGTCGTGGACAATTCGGTCACGTTTGGTTAAAACTAGAGCCTAATGAAGAAGGCGCTGGTTACGAATTTGTCAATGCTGTTGTGGGAGGTGTGATTCCTCGTGAATTCATTCCTGCGGTTGATAAAGGTATCCAAGAACAGATGAAGAATGGCGTTCTCGCTGGCTTCCCTGTGTTGGACGTGAAGGTCACTCTGTTCGATGGTTCATATCATGATGTGGACTCGAACGAGATGGCGTTCAAAATTGCAGGTTCTATGGGCTTCAAAAAGGGTGCGCTTGAAGCGAATCCGGCGTTGCTCGAACCTTGCATGAAAGTAGAAGTAACTACCCCTGAAAATTATATGGGTGACGTCGTTGGTGATTTGAACCGTCGTCGTGGCTTAATTGAAGGGATGGATGATGGCTTCGGTGGCATCAAGATAGTCCATGCTGTAGTGCCTCTTTCTGAAATGTTTGGTTATGCAACTGATTTGCGCTCTGCTACACAGGGTCGCGCTTCATACTCTATGGAGTTCTTGAAGTACTCTGATGCACCGCAAAACATTGCAAAAGCGATTATTGAATCTCGTAGCTAATATCCAGTTACGACATAAATGTTATTATGGTCCAGCACTGACTGGACTATTCTGAAAAGAAAGGAATATATCGTGGCAAAAGCTAAATTTGAACGTATTAAGCCTCACGTAAACGTGGGCACCATTGGTCACGTTGACCATGGTAAAACCACACTGACTGCAGCTATCTCTCACGTACTGGCTAAGACCTACGGTGGCGAAGCTAAAGACTTCTCTCAAATCGATAACGCTCCTGAAGAGCGTGAGCGCGGTATTACGATCAATACCTCTCACATCGAATATGACACGCCTTCACGTCACTACGCACACGTAGACTGCCCAGGCCACGCTGACTATGTTAAAAACATGATCACTGGTGCTGCACAGATGGACGGCGCGATTCTAGTAGTTGCCTCTACAGACGGTCCAATGCCACAGACTCGTGAGCACATCCTGCTTTCTCGTCAGGTTGGCGTACCTTTCATCATCGTGTTCATGAACAAATGTGACATGGTAGATGACGAAGAGTTACTGGAATTGGTTGAAATGGAAGTGCGTGAACTTCTGTCAGAATACGATTTCCCAGGTGATGATTTACCAGTAATCCAAGGTTCAGCTCTGAAGGCCCTAGAAGGTCAACCAGAGTGGGAAGCTAAGATCCTTGAATTAGCCGCAGCACTTGATTCTTACATTCCAGAACCACAACGTGACATCGATAAGCCGTTCCTACTGCCAATCGAAGACGTATTCTCAATTTCAGGCCGTGGTACAGTAGTTACTGGTCGTGTTGAGCGTGGTATTGTTAAAGTGGGTGACGAAGTTGAAATCGTTGGTGTTCGCACAACGACTAAAACAACGTGTACTGGTGTAGAAATGTTCCGTAAACTGCTTGACGAAGGTCGTGCAGGCGAGAACTGTGGTGTGTTATTACGTGGTACTAAGCGTGATGACGTAGAACGTGGTCAAGTATTGGCTAAACCAGGTTCAATCAACCCACACACCACTTTTGAATCAGAAGTTTATGTTCTGTCAAAAGAAGAAGGCGGACGTCACACTCCATTCTTCAAAGGCTACCGTCCACAGTTCTACTTCCGTACAACTGACGTAACCGGTACTATCGAACTGCCAGAAGGCGTAGAGATGGTAATGCCTGGCGACAACATCAAAATGGTAGTGACTCTGATTTGCCCAATCGCGATGGACGAAGGTTTACGCTTCGCAATCCGTGAAGGTGGTCGTACAGTTGGTGCTGGTGTAGTAGCTAAAATCATCGCTTAATTGCGATAGAAATTAGTTTGAAAAGGAAGCTTCGGCTTCCTTTTTTATTTGAGGGCTGGTTTTATTCACAAATTTGTGTAAAATGCTCGCCACTCTGAAGTTAAATAGTTATTTGATGACTATTTACACAGCGGGCTTGATATCCGAATTTAGATAGGTATAATGGCCCCCTCGTCGACCTAGGTTGACGAATTAAATGATTAGTCGCTTAAGTTAATCATTATCATAGCGGCTCCGATTGGGAGTCGAACGGTTAAATCATCTCGCTCTGCTTTTCTATTTAGAAGAAGCTAGAGGGTGATTTTTTATATGTCCATTTTAGGAGCTCTGGTCAATGCAGAACCAAAGAATCCGTATCCGCTTAAAGGGATTTGATCATCGCTTAATTGATCAATCTACAGCGGAAATCGTTGAAACTGCTAAGCGTACAGGCGCGCAGGTTCGTGGTCCAATTCCACTACCTACTCGCAAAGAGCGTTATACCATTTTGATCTCTCCGCACGTTAATAAAGATGCTCGTGACCAGTACGAATTACGTACACACAAGCGCCTGGTTGACATCGTAGAGCCAACTGAAAAGACTGTTGACGCGTTAATGCGTTTAGATCTTGCGGCTGGTGTCGACGTACAGATTAGCTTGGGTTAATTGAGATCCTAGTAAGAAGAGGTTTGAGAGATGGCTATCGGTCTTATTGGTCGTAAAGTTGGTATGACTCGCATCTTCACTGAAGATGGTGTTTCAATACCAGTTACTGTAATTGAAGTTGCAGGCAACCGTGTTACTCAAGTGAAAACTTTAGAAACTGACGGCTACCGTGCACTTCAAGTTACAACTGGCACCAAAAAAGCCAATCGCATCACTAAACCAGAAGCAGGTCACTTTGCCAAGAGCGGCGTTGAAGCCGGTCGTGGTTTGTGGGAAATGCGTTTGGTAGACGGTGAAGGCGAGGGCATTGAAGTTGGTGCTGAGCTAAATGTTGATATTTTCGCAGACGTAGCGAAAGTTGATGTTACTGGTCAATCAAAAGGTAAAGGCTTCCAAGGCGGTGTTAAGCGTTGGAACTTCCGTACTCAAGATATGACTCACGGTAACTCTTTGTCGCACCGCTCGAATGGTTCTATCGGTCAGAACCAAACGCCTGGTCGCGTATTCAAAGGCAAAAAAATGTCAGGCCATATGGGTGCCGAGCGTGTTACTACTCAAAATCTAGTTGTTGTTCGTGTAGATGTTGAGCGTAACCTGCTACTAGTCCGTGGCGCTGTTCCTGGCGCTACCAATGGCGACTTGATTATCAAGCCTGCCGTTAAAGCTTAAGGTCTGAGGAGATAGTAATGGAATTGGTATTGAAAGACGCGCAAAGCGCTCTTGAAGTTTCCGAAACTACCTTCGGCCGTGACTTTAACGAGGCACTGGTTCATCAGGTAGTTGTAGCATACGCTGCAAACGCGCGTCAGGGCACTCGTGCTCAAAAGACTCGTGCGGAAGTAACTGGCTCAGGCAAAAAGCCTTGGCGCCAAAAAGGAACTGGCCGTGCTCGTGCTGGTTCTGTTAAAGGCCCAATCTGGCGTGGCGGTGGCGTAACATTCGCTGCTAAAACCCAAGATCACAGCCAAAAAGTTAACAAAAAGATGTACCGCGGCGCGCTGAGAAGCATTCTGTCTGAATTGGTACGTCAAGAGCGTTTGGTTATTGTTGAATCTTTCGGTGTTGAAGCTCCTAAAACTAAAGAGCTGAAAGCTAAATTGAAAGCAATGAACCTTGAAGACGTTCTGATTGTGACTGCAGAAGTTGATGAGAACTTATTCTTAGCAGCTCGTAACCTGTACAAGGTTGACGTTCGTGATGTAGCGGGTCTAGACCCAGTGAGTCTGATCGCCTTCAACACTGTGCTTGTGACTGCTGACGCAGTGAAGCAAATCGAGGAGATGCTAGTATGATGATCCGCGAAGAACGTTTGCTAAAAGTTATTCTCGCTCCACATATCTCTGAAAAGAGCACTGTGAACGCTGAGAAGCACAACACTGTTGTTTTCCGCGTAGCTATCGATGCAACTAAAGCTGAAATTAAAGCTGCTGTTGCTAAGCTATTTGAAGTTGAAGTTGATTCAGTTCGCACTTTAGTGAGCAAAGGCAAAACTAAACGCACTGGTGGCCGTACTGGTCGTCGTAGCGATTGGAAAAAAGCCTATGTGACTCTAGCTGCTGGTGCTGACATCGATTTCGTCGGCGGCGCTGAGTAAGCAAAGGAGAATTATCATGGCAGTTATTAAGTGTAAGCCAACCTCTCCAGGTCGTCGCCACGTAGTTAAAGTGGTGAACACTGACCTGCACAAGGGTAAACCTTTTGCTGGCTTGTTGGCGAAAAAATCTAAAAGTGGTGGCCGTAACAATACTGGCCGTATCACTGTCCGTCACGTAGGTGGTGGTCATAAGCAGCATTATCGTCTAATCGACTTCAAACGCGATAAAGATGGTATCCCTGCAAAGATTGAGCGTCTGGAATACGATCCAAACCGTACTGCTAACATCGCGTTAGTATTGTATGCGGATGGTGAGCGTCGTTATATTCTTGCTGCCAAAGGCATGCAAGCTGGCGATAAGATCCAGTCTGGTGTTGCTGCCGAGATCAAAACCGGTAACGCTATGCCACTGCGCAACATCCCAGTAGGTTCTGTAGTTCACGCAGTTGAAATGAAGCCTGGTAAAGGTGCTCAGATCGCTCGTTCTGCAGGTGCTTATGTACAAGTTGTTGCTCGTGATGGCGCATATGCCACTCTACGTCTTCGCTCTGGCGAAATGCGTAAAGTGCCAGTTGATTGCCGCGCGACATTTGGTGAAGTTGGTAATGCCGAACACATGCTACGCCAGTTAGGTAAAGCAGGTGCTAAGCGCTGGAGAGGCATACGTCCTACAGTGCGTGGTGTTGCAATGAACCCAGTAGACCATCCACACGGTGGTGGTGAAGGCCGTACTTCTGGTGGTCGTCACCCAGTGACTCCATGGGGTGTGCCAACTAAGGGTTATAAAACTCGTAGTAACAAGCGCACTGACAAGTACATCGTACGTCGTCGTAATAAATAGTAAGAGGATTCGCCATGCCACGTTCTCTCAAGAAAGGTCCCTTCATTGACCTGCACTTGCTGAAGAAGGTAGAGAAAGCGATGGAAGCCGGTGACAAAAAGCCTATTAAGACTTGGTCACGTCGCTCTATGATCATTCCAAATATGATTGGTTTGACCATCGCTGTCCATAATGGTCGTCAGCACGTTCCTGTGTTCGTAACTGACGAAATGATCGGCCACAAACTTGGTGAATTTTCACCAACTCGCACTTATCGCGGCCATGCTGCAGATAAGAAAGCGAAGAAGCGTTAATACGGGAGGAATAAGATGGAAGTTTTAGCTAAACATCGTTTTGCCCGTACGTCTGCGCAGAAGGCCCGTCTGGTTGCTGATCAAATTCGTGGATTGCCTGTTGCTAAGGCACTCGAAATTTTGACTTTCAGCCCCAAGAAAGCCGCCGTACTGGTTAAAAAAGTACTTGACTCAGCTATCGCAAACGCCGAACACAACGAAGGCGCGGATATTGATGAGCTTAAAGTCGGAGCCGTCTTCGTAGATGAAGGCCCAACTATGAAGCGTATCATGCCACGTGCTAAAGGCCGCGCTGATCGTATCATGAAGCGTACCAGCCACATTACTGTGGTTGTATCAGATCGCTAGGAGAGAGCAATGGGACAGAAAGTACATCCTAATGGTATCCGTCTGGGTATCACCAAGCCTTGGATCTCTACCTGGTACGCAGATAAATCAGATTACGCAAGTAACCTGAACAGCGACTGGGAAGTGCGTAAGTTTCTTGTAGAGAAATTACAAGCTGCTTCAGTATCTAAGATTGTTATCGAGCGTCCAGCGAAAAGCATCCGCGTTACCATTCACACTGCCCGTCCAGGTGTTGTGATCGGTAAGAAAGGTGAAGACGTTGAAGTATTGCGTGCTGCAGTGTCAAAACTTGCTGGCACTCCTGCTCAAATTAACATCGCTGAGATCCGTAAACCTGAGCTAGATGCCAAGTTAGTTGCTGACTCAATTGCACAGCAATTAGAGCGTCGCGTAATGTTCCGTCGTGCTATGAAGCGCGCAGTTCAAAACGCAATGCGTATTGGTGCTCAAGGTATCAAAGTACAAGTTAGTGGCCGTTTAGGCGGAGCTGAGATTGCGCGCGATGAGTGGTATCGTGAAGGTCGTGTACCTTTACATACTTTGCGTGCTGATATCGACTATTCTACATCTGAAAGTCACACCCAATACGGTGTGATTGGCGTTAAAGTTTGGATCTTCAAAGGTGAAGTTCTAGACGGAATGCTGCCACAGATTGAAGAGCCGAAGCAGCAGCAACCTAAGCGCAAGCCTCGTGGTAAATAGGAGAGCCGGCAATGCTGCAACCTAAACGTATGAAGTTTCGCAAGATGTTCAAAGGCCGCAACCGCGGTCTAGCGAACGGTACTGAAGTTAGCTTTGGTACTTTTGGTCTGAAAGCAGTCGGCCGTGGCCGTTTAACTGCACGTCAGATCGAATCTGCACGTCGTGCCATGACACGTCACATTAAGCGTCAGGGACAAATTTGGATTCGAGTTTTCCCGGACAAGCCGATTACCTCTAAGCCTCTTGAAGTGCGTATGGGTAAAGGTAAAGGTAACGTTGAATACTGGGTATGTCAGATTCAACCTGGTAAGGTTCTTTATGAGATGAATGGTGTTTCTGAAGTGATCGCTCGTGAAGCGTTTGCTTTGGCTGCTGCCAAGCTTCCAATTAAGACTACCTTCGTAACTAAGACGGTGATGTAATGAAAGCGAGCGAACTGAGAGAAAAGAGCGTTGAAGAACTGAACGCTGAACTACTTGGTCTGCTGCGTGAGCAGTTCAACCTGCGTATGCAACACGCCACTGGTCAGTTGACTCAGACTAATCAACTGAAATTGGTGCGCCGTAACATTGCGCGCGTTAAGACCATTATTACTTCTAAGGCGGGTGCATAATGTCTGATAAAATCCGTACTTTGCAGGGTCGTGTAACTAGCAACAAAATGGAGAAGTCCATTACTGTTGCTATCGAACGCCAAGTGAAACACCCAATTTATGGGAAATACATTAAGCGTACGACAAAGATCCATGCACATGACGAAACGAATCAGTGCAATGAAGGCGATTTAGTAGCGATTCGCGAATGTCGTCCTTTGTCTAAGACTAAGTCTTGGACCCTGGTTGAAGTAGTATCAAAGGCCTAAGTTAATTAGGTATTTAGGTAAACGGCTCCAGAATGTGGGGCCGTTTGTTTTTTAATACTATACATTCCACTTTTATGGTGTTATATTTGCGCGCCATTTTTGACTAAATTAATAGCAAAAATGAGTGTTTTTATTGTCCCATAGTGGGAATTGTGTAGTAACGATAGCGGAGCACTTAAAATGATCCAAATGCAATCGACTCTTGACGTTGCTTGTAACAGCGGCGCACGCAGAGTTCAGTGTATTAAGGTCTTGGGTGGCTCTCATCGTCGTTATGCCGGTATCGGCGACATCATCAAAGTTTCTGTTAAAGAAGCGATTCCTCGCGCTAAAGCGAAGAAAGGCGATGTGTATAACGCGGTGGTAGTCCGTACTAAGAAAGGCGTACGTCGTCCAGACGGTTCTGTCATTCGCTTCGATCGGAATGCAGCTGTTCTTTTGAACAACAACCTGCAGCCGATTGGTACTCGTATCTTTGGACCAGTGACACGTGAATTGCGTAATGAGCAATTTATGAAAATTGTCTCGCTGGCACCAGAAGTACTGTAAGGAGCTTCAAAATGGCAGCTAAAATACGTCGTGAAGACGAAGTGATTGTATTAGCAGGTAAAGACAAGGGTAAACGTGCAAAAGTTTCTCAAGTCCTTCCTACTGGTAAATTGATTGTTGAAGGCATCAATCTTGTCAAAAAACACCAAAAGCCAAACCCACAATTGGGTGTAGCTGGCGGTATTGTTGAGAAAGAAGCACCGATACAAGCATCAAATGTAGCGATTTTCAACTCTGCCACTGGCAAAGCTGATCGCGTTGGTTTCCGCTTTGAAGACGGCAAAAAAGTTCGTTTCTTCAAATCGAACAGTGAACTCGTTAAGTAATTGGAGTAAACGATGGCGAAACTGCATGATAAATACCAAGAGACTGTTGTCGCTGAACTTGCTAAAAAGTTCGGTTATACCAGTGTCATGCAAGTCCCTCGGATTGAGAAAATCACCCTGAATATGGGTGTTGGCGAAGCTGTTGCAGACAAGAAAATCATGGACCATGCTGTCCGTGATATGACTGCAATCGCTGGTCAAAAGCCAGTTGTGACTGTAGCTCGTAAGTCAGTTGCTGGTTTTAAAATCCGTGAAGGCTACCCTATTGGCTGTAAAGTGACCCTACGCGGTGAGCGTATGTGGGAATTCTTAGAGCGTTTAGTCGATATCGCAATCCCACGTATTCGTGACTTCCGTGGCTTAAGCGCTAAAGCGTTTGACGGCCGTGGTAACTACGCAATGGGCGTGCGTGAGCAGATCATCTTCCCAGAAATCGATTACGATAAAATCGATAAGATTCGTGGTATGGATATTGTTATCACTACTACTGCGAAGAATGATGAAGAAGGTCGTGCTTTGTTAGACGCTTTTAACTTCCCATTCAAGAAATAAGGGTAGCGTAATGGCAAAAACATCAATGAAAGCACGTGAAGCTAAACGTGCACAGCTCGTGGCCAAGTACGCTGAAAAGCGTGCGGCTCTTAAGACTATCATTGCAAGTCCAGCTTCTTCTGACGAAGATCGTTGGGATGCGGTTCTTAAGCTGCAAGCTCTACCACGTGATTCCAGCGCTGCGCGTCAACGCAATCGTTGTAATCAAACTGGTCGCCCACATGGCTTCTTACGTAAATTCGGCTTAAGCCGTATCAAATTACGTGAAGCAACCATGCGTGGTGAAGTTCCTGGCCTGCGTAAGGCCAGCTGGTAAGCACTTGTCACGGAGTAAGCTAATATGAGCATGCAAGATCCTATTGCGGATATGTTAACCCGTATTCGTAACGGCCAAGCTGCTAACCACGTATCAGTGAAGATGCCTTCAGCTAAGTTGAAAGTCGCAATTGCGAAACTACTTAAAGATGAAGGTTATATTGCTGATTACGCCGTAGCAGATGAAGCCAAGCCTGAACTGGAAGTTACTTTAAAGTATTTCCAAGGCCAACCAGTCGTTGAGACTATCCAGCGTGTAAGTCGCCCTGGTCTTCGTATTTACAAAGGTAAAAACGAACTTCCAAAGGTGATGGGCGGTCTGGGTGTCGCAATTGTGTCCACTTCTAAAGGCTTGATGACTGATCGTGCCGCCCGCCTTGCAGGCATGGGTGGCGAGGTTATCTGCTACGTAGCTTAAGGAGCTAGGAATGTCTCGTGTAGCAAAAGCACCAGTATCTATTCCAGCTGGCGTAGAGGTGACCTTGAACGAACAGACCCTTACCGTCAAAGGCGGAAAAGGTAGTCTGACTCGAGTGATCAACAATGCGGTCAATGTTGTTATTGAAGCCGGCGTAGTTAAGTTCCTCCCTGTTGAAGGCGTTGTTAACGCTTGGGCACAGGCTGGTACAACTCGTGCATTAGTAAACAACATGGTTGTTGGTGTATCTCAAGGTTTTGAGCGTAAGTTAAAGTTAGTTGGCGTTGGTTACCGTGCGAAACTCGTCGGTGCTGATATTGACCTTACTTTAGGTTTCTCTCATCCGTTAGTACACAAACTGCCCGCAGGCGTTACTGCAGAGTGCCCTAGCCAAACTGACATCGTCCTACGTGGCGTTGATAAACAGTTAATTGGCCAAGTCGCTGCTGAGATTCGCGGATACCGTCCACCAGAGCCATACAAAGGCAAAGGTGTTCGCTATGACGACGAAGTAGTACGCCGTAAAGAGGCTAAGAAGAAGTAGGTAACGCGATATGGATAAGAAAACATCTCGCTTACGTCGCGCTACTCGCGCTCGTAAGAAGATCCAAGAGCTGGGCGTGAACCGTCTGGTTGTACATCGTACACCGCGTCACATTTATGCTCAGGTGATCAATCCTGAAGCTCAGGTGTTGGCAGCTGCTTCAACCGTAGAAAAAGCGGTTAAAGAGCTACTGAAGAGTACCGGTAACGTAGACGCAGCGAAAGCAGTAGGTAAATTTGTTGCTGAGCGCGCGATCGAAAAAGGCGTAACTTCAGTTGCGTTCGATCGTTCTGGTTTCAAGTATCACGGTCGTGTAGCTGCTTTAGCAGATGCAGCTCGTGAAGCTGGCCTGAAGTTCTAAGGGGTTATAAAATGGCTAAATTAGAAGCTCAGCAAAAAGACGATCTGCAAGAGAAATTAATTGCAGTTAATCGTGTTTCTAAAGTAGTTAAGGGCGGTCGTATCTTTAGCTTCACAGCACTGACAGTAGTGGGTGACGGTAACGGTAAGATCGGCTATGGCTATGGCAAAGCACGTGAAGTTCCAGCCGCGATTCAAAAAGCGATGGAAAAAGCTCGTCGTAACATTGTGACCGTTGAGTTGAATGCAGGTACTCTGCATCACCCAGTTAAAGGTCGTCATACTGGTTCACTTGTGTACATGCAACCTGCATCACAAGGTACTGGTATTATTGCCGGTGGCGCAATGCGTGCCGTATTGGAAGTAGCAGGCGTGCATAACGTTCTGTCAAAAGCATACGGTTCTACTAACCCGATCAACATCGTTCGCGCGACTGTCGATGCATTGGTGCACATGAAGTCACCTTCGCAAATCGCAGCTAAGCGTGGCCTGAATGTTGACGAAATTCGGGGGTAATGCACCATGGCAACTAAAACTGTAAAAGTTACTCAAACTAAAAGCGGTATCGGTCGTTTACCGAAGCACCGTGCAACCCTAACGGGTCTTGGTTTGCGTCGCATTGGTCACACTGTTGAATTAGAAGATACTCCTTCTGTTCGCGGTATGATCAACAAGGTCTACTACATGGTTAAGGTGGAGGATTAATAGATGCGTTTAAATACTCTATCTCCAGCTGCAGGCTCTAAGCATGCACCAAAGCGTGTAGGCCGTGGTATGGGCTCAGGTCTAGGTAAAACAGCGGGTCGTGGTCATAAAGGCCAAAAGTCTCGCTCTGGTGGCGGTGTACGCCCAGGATTCGAAGGTGGTCAAATGCCACTTAAAATCCGTTTACCTAAATTTGGTTTTACCTCGCGTCGCGCTATGGTAACAGCTGAAGTTCGTGTACTCGAACTGGCAAAAGTTAACGGTGATGTTATCGACTTAAACGCTCTGAAAGATGCGAACGTAATAACTCGCAACATCCAGTTTGCGAAAATTGTTCTTTCAGGTACCATTGAGCGCCCTGTGACTGTTAAAGGTCTGAAGGTAACCAAAGGTGCACGTGCAGCTATTGAAGCTGCCGGCGGTAAGATCGAGGAATAATACGTCGATGGCAAAACCAGGACTTGATTTAAAAAGCGCGAAAGGTGGACTTTCAGAATTGAAAGCTCGCCTCCTGTTCGTGATTGGTGCGATTATCGTCTTTAGAGCCGGTTCGTTTGTGCCAATTCCTGGTATTGACGCAGCTGTATTAGCAGAGCTGTTTGCTCAGCAAAGTGGAACCATCCTTGGCATGTTTAACATGTTCTCGGGTGGTGCCCTTGAGCGTGCCTCTATCTTTGCATTAGGTATTATGCCGTACATTTCGGCATCGATTATCATGCAACTGTTGACTGTCGTACATCCTGCACTCGCTGAATTGAAAAAAGAAGGCGAATCAGGACGTAAGAAAATCAGTCAATATACCAGATGGGGTACCTTAGTGCTGGGTACATTCCAGTCGGTCGGTATTGCAACCGGGTTACCAAACTTAGTGCCAGGCCTTGTGGTCAACATTGGATTTGGATTCTACTTTGTTGCGGTTGTGAGCTTAGTGACAGGAACTATGTTCCTTATGTGGCTAGGTGAGCAAATTACCGAACGTGGTATAGGTAATGGTATCTCGATTTTGATTTTCGCAGGTATTGTTGCTGGATTACCTTCCGCTATCGGCCAAACGGCTGAGCAGGCGCGTCAAGGTGACTTGAATGTGTTAGTATTGTTGTTGCTCGCGGTAATTGTGTTTGCAGTGACTTATTTTGTAGTGTTTGTGGAACGTGGTCAGCGTCGTATAGTCGTTAACTATGCTAAGCGTCAGCAAGGCCGTAAGGTGTTCGCTGCGCAAAGTACCCATCTACCGCTGAAAATAAACATGGCAGGTGTTATTCCGCCAATTTTTGCGTCAAGCATCATTTTGTTTCCTGGAACACTGGCTCAGTGGTTCGGTCAGAATGAGTCCATGTCATGGTTAAGTGATTTTTCACTGGCTGTGTCACCTGGACAACCGCTTTACTCATTATTATATGCAACAGCGATTATCTTTTTCTGTTTCTTCTATACTGCGTTGGTGTTTAACCCACGTGAAACAGCAGATAACTTGAAGAAGAGTGGTGCATTCATCCCTGGGATCCGTCCTGGAGAACAGACTTCGCGTTACATTGATAAAGTTATGACCCGTTTGACATTGGCAGGCGCGTTATACATAACCTTTATCTGCTTAATTCCGGAGTTCATGTTAATTGCGTGGAAAGTACAGTTCTATTTCGGCGGTACTTCACTACTAATTATGGTAGTCGTAATCATGGACTTCATGGCTCAGGTTCAGACGCATATGATGTCTCATCAGTATGAGTCTGTGATGAAGAAAGCTAACCTAGTTAACAAAGCGAATTTAGATCGCTTTGGTCGCTAAGTAGCTTTACGGAGTGATGAAATGAAAGTTCGAGCTTCCGTGAAGAAGATCTGCCGTAACTGCAAGATCGTCAAGCGTAGTGGCGTTGTACGCGTTATCTGTGTTGAACCAAAACACAAACAGCGTCAAGGCTAAAAAGTAATTTGTTCAGCCCATGAATTGGGCTGAACAAAATTTTGTTTGCAAATCTGTCGACTGTCGAGTATCCTTTCGGGCTTTTCGCAGTTGGCCTTTAACTTTAAGGAGTGCATAGTGGCCCGTATCGCTGGCATTAACATTCCTGATCAAAAGCATACAGTCATCGCATTGACTGCAATTTTCGGCATCGGCCGTACTCGCGCTAGAGCAATCTGCGCGGCTACAGCAATCGCTGAAACTGCTAAGATCAAGGAATTGAGCGAAGCTCAAATAGACACACTACGCGAAGAAGTCGCCAAATACCTAGTAGAAGGTGACTTACGTCGTGAGATTTCAATGAACATCAAGCGTCTTATGGATCTTGGTTGTTATCGTGGTCTCCGCCATCGCCGTAGCCTGCCTCTCCGTGGGCAACGTACTAAGACCAATGCGCGTACGCGTAAAGGTCCACGTAAACCTATTAGAAAGTAACGGGAAGGTAAAGCAATGGCTAAAGTTCCGTCACGTTCTCCGCGTAAGCGCGTACGTAAACAGGTTGCAGATGGCATGGCTCATATCCATGCTTCTTTCAACAACACTATTGTCACCATTACAGATCGTCAAGGTAATGCGTTGTCATGGGCTACTTCAGGTGGTTCAGGTTTCCGTGGTTCACGTAAATCTACTCCATTTGCTGCACAGGTGGCTGCTGAGCGTGCAGGTGCTGCTGCTCAAGACTACGGTTTAAAAAACCTTGAAGTGTTTGTGAAGGGTCCAGGTCCAGGTCGTGAGTCAGCCATTCGTGCGCTGAACGCTGTTGGTTATAAAATTACCAACATTACCGATGTGACGCCGATCCCTCATAATGGTTGTCGTCCTCCTAAAAAGCGTCGTGTATAACGCCGTTTCATTAGGATAGTTGGAGAAAGATCATGGCAAGATACTTGGGTCCCAAGCTCAAGCTCAGCCGCCGAGAAGGTACAGACCTTTTCTTAAAAAGCGGTGTGAGAGCAATCGATTCAAAGTGTAAACTGGAAACTGCACCTGGACAACATGGCGCTCGTAAGCCACGTTTGTCAGAGTATGGTACTCAGTTACGCGAAAAACAAAAAGTTCGTCGTATTTACGGTGTGTTAGAAAAACAATTCCGTAACTATTACAAAGATGCTGCACGTACTAAAGGCAACACAGGTGAAAACCTGCTTCAGCTTTTAGAAACCCGTCTTGATAACGTTGTTTATCGTATGGGCTTCGGTGCAACTCGTGCAGAATCACGTCAGCTAGTAAGCCATAAATCTATTATGGTTAACGGTCGTGTTGTTAACATTCCATCATTCAAAGTGTCTGCGAATGATGTTGTGAGCATCCGCGAGAAGTCACGTACTCAAGCTCGTATTAAAGCGGCTTTAGAAGTGGCAGCTCAACGCGAGAAGCCTACATGGGTTGAAGTCGACAACGCGAAAATGGAAGGTGCTTTCAAGCGCGTTCCAGAACGTAGCGATTTGTCTGCGGAAATTAACGAACAGCTGATCGTCGAGCTTTACTCTAAGTAAGGCTAACAAACAAGAGAGGACACAATGCAGGGTTCTGTTACAGAATTTCTTAAACCGCGTCTCGTTGATATCGAGCAGGTTAACTCAACACGTGCCAAGGTTACATTGGAACCACTTGAGCGTGGTTTCGGCCACACTTTAGGTAACGCGTTGCGTCGCATCCTATTGTCGTCTATGCCCGGCTGCGCGGTTACCGAAGTCGAGATTGACGGTGTACTGCACGAATACAGCAGTAAGGAAGGCGTTCAAGAAGATATCCTTGAGATCTTGTTAAACCTGAAAGGGTTAGCAGTGACCATCGAGGGTAAAGACGAGGCTATGCTTACGTTGAGCAAGTCCGGCGCAGGCCCTGTCATCGCAGCAGATATCACGCATGATGGTGATGTCACTATCGTGAATCCTGATCATATTATCTGTCATCTGACAGGTAACAATGATATCAGCATGCGTATTCGCGTTGAGCGTGGTCGTGGTTATGTACCAGCATCTGCTCGTGCACAGACCGAAGACGATGATCGCCCAATCGGCCGCTTGCTGGTTGATGCTTCTTTCTCGCCAGTTGCACGTATTGCCTACAATGTAGAAGCAGCACGTGTAGAACAGCGTACTGACTTAGATAAACTCGTTATCGATATGACCACAAACGGTACTATCGATCCTGAGGAAGCTATCCGTCGTTCTGCAACTATTCTGGCTGAACAGCTAGATGCGTTTGTAGAGTTACGTGACGTGACTGAGCCAGAGCTGAAAGAAGAGAAACCGGAATTCGATCCGATTCTGCTGCGTCCTGTCGACGATTTAGAGCTAACTGTACGTTCGGCTAACTGCTTGAAAGCCGAAGCGATTCATTACATCGGAGATCTGGTACAGCGCACTGAAGTTGAGTTGCTGAAAACCCCGAACTTAGGTAAGAAATCTCTTACTGAAATTAAGGATGTTTTAGCTTCTCGCGGACTGTCGTTAGGTATGCGTTTGGAAAACTGGCCTCCAGCTAGTTTAGCAGACGACCTATAAGTCTCAGGTTTGTACAGATTTAGGTTATAAGGATTAGGTCATGCGCCATCGTAAGAGTGGTCGTCAACTAAACCGTAACAGCAGTCATCGCCAAGCCATGTTTCGCAACATGGCCGGTTCACTAGTTCGTCATGAGATCATCAAGACAACTGTGGCTAAAGCGAAAGAACTGCGTCGCGTAGTTGAGCCTCTGATAACACTTGCTAAGAGTGACAGCGTTGCAAACCGTCGTTTAGCGTTTGCACGTACTCGCGACGCTGAAGTCGTTGGTAAGTTATTTACTGAGTTGGGTCCACGTTACCAGGAACGTCCTGGTGGCTATACCCGTATCCTTAAGTGCGGTTTACGTGCTGGTGATAAAGCCCCTATGGCTTACATCGAGCTAGTCGGTCGCCCAGAAGCTGCTCAAGCTGTTGATGTTGAAGCTGCTGAGTAATTAAGGTTACACTTTTAAAAAGCCGGGCATTAGCCCGGCTTTTTTATGCCTTTTTTACTATTTTACCCAAAGTGTGGTTTTCTCAATTTCTTTTGGGAGGACGATATTCCATTTAGCTAAGCCTTTCTGGCTAAACATGTATTTTCCAAGATCATCTGTTACTGGGAAAATATTTTCGGGTTTCTCGCCGCCGAGTATTTTTGTCGCCATATTCGCTGCAATCTTGCCATGATGATAGCCATCGAGAACATAGCCACCAATATTGCCTTCAGCAGAGACACTAAATCCCCAAAACCCAAAATTCGGTACCGGAGTATGTTCAGATATCCATTTTAGGAGCTGATCTGCATCTACTGAGCGATTATCTGCATCTCTAACTGTGTGGTATAGCGCCACGACTATAGCGTTATAACCCTGTTCCTTCGCGGTCAATACATTCCGCTGCCAATCCGTTAGCTGTGACAATTGCACTAAATTAACTTCGATATCGCCTAACATGCTTGAGTGTTGTTTACTGATGTATTCAGCCGCTGAGTCAGAGGTGACTCCTTGGTCGAATAGAACTAAGATTTTTCTGTGCACAGTTTGCGGTAGTAAACGTTGAATGAGCAGTAGTGAACGTCGTAATAGTGGTCTCTCAATGACGCCTGTGAAGCGTTTGTGTTCATTGAGATGATATTCTCTAGGATTCATGTTCACCCCTAAATAGACTACTGGGATTAGGCTGTCATTTAGGCGCTGGTGTAAGAGATTAACCGCATTATCATCGGCGAGAATAACCAATTGAGGTGCTTGTTGTTGAATGTATTTCCATGCTAAGTCAGCTCGTTCAGTAAATTGCTCTTGGGGTAAGCGTTTGGTATCCATCTCGAAATAACTAACATCGTGGTGAGGGCTGAGCGTGTCATAAATCGCTTGATAGTATTCTTGGTCCCATTGATAGCTATGATGGTAGCTTTCGATAACAACAACTTTAGCAGCATTGGCTTCCTGAGAGAGGCCTACCAAGCAGATAATTAGGAAGCTTAGAATGTGTTGCAAACTAGAGTTTAGTTGTCTTATTTGAATCATATACAGTCTTAGGTATTGGCGCTGCCTAGAGTATAGTCCACCTTTAATTGTGCATATTGAGATAATAAAAAAGCCTCACTAGTTATTAAGCTAGGAGGCTTAGTTTGTACGCTATTGCTGATCCATCAATAACCTACTTAGTATCAGGTGCCTTTTGCTGGCTATAATCTAACTTTTCGTGCTTTTGGCCCATGGCTTCAGCGACTTCTGGTGGCATGTAGTTTTCATCATGCTTAGCGAGTACTTCAGTTGCTTCTAGTTTGCCATCAGCACCCAGTACACCCTGAGCAACAATGCCTTGTCCTTCACGGAAAAGATCGGGCAATAGGTCGTCATAAGTGACCAGTACTTCGCCGCCGAGGGAGTCATGCACTGCAAATTCGACATGCAAGCTTTTGGGATCTCGCACCATAGAACCTACCGTCACCATTCCGCCGACACGAATACGTTGGCCAATTTCAGGTTTTACGCCAGTGTCTGTCTTGCCGTGGACAATTTCAGACGGAGTATAGAATAAGTTCAAGTTGGAGTTCAGCGCATAGAGCAAAAGCGAAGTAATCGCGGCAACGCCACCGATTAATGCTACAGCTAATGTCAGTCTTTTTTTGCGTCTTGGGTTCACGATTTAGTACTCCTGGTTTCTTTTAGGCGTTCTTCTCTATCCATCTTTTTCGCTATATCAATTAACACCTTACGCTTTTGGCGTGCGCTGGTAATGATGAGCGTAGAGAGGCAGAAGAAGGTCACTCCGTAGGATAGCCATACATAGAATGCATAGCCGCCCATATTAAAAAAATCACTGATTGAATCGAATTGCATCATTTGACCTCCTCCGCTTTAGCTAGTTCACGGACCCAAGGGCGCATGCCATTTCTTGCTAAAATTTCTGCTCTAAAACGAACAATAGTGATGGCGCCAATCATAAGACCGAAGCCCAGTATGTTAATTAACAGTGGATAGAGCATTTCCGTCGACATTGTCGATTTCTCGGTAATGCGTATTGTCGACGGTTGATGTAATGAGCTCCACCATTCAACTGAGTATTTGATGATAGGAATATTGATCACACCGACGATCGCTAAGATCCCTGCTGCACGAGCTGCGAGCACTTTATCCTCAAATGAGGCATAGAGCGAGATCACACCTAGATATAGGAATAGTAATACCAGCTCAGAAGTTAAGCGTGCATCCCATACCCACCAAGCACCCCACATAGGTTTGCCCCATGCTGCTCCGGTAAAGAGTGCGATAAAGGTGATTACTGCACCAATGGGAGCAATAGATGCTGCAGCCCAGTCGGCAAGTTTTATCTGCCAAACTAGACCGATAAAGGCCGCGGTTGCCATACCCATATAAGCCGCCATTGACATAGACGCGGCAGGAACATGGATAAAGATAATACGGTAGCTATCACCCTGCTGGTAATCCGTCGGCGCGAAGACGAGTCCCCATGTAGTGCCAACAGCAATCAATAGACCGGCTAAGATCGCAAACCATGGAAATAACGTTCCTGATAATTTATATGCGCGTTCAGGATCCGCGTAAGGGTGTAACCATTTCCACATTTTAGTTAGTACTCACTCGCAGAGATGCACCAATTGCAAAAGGTGCTAAGGTTAACGATCCGACCAGCATAGCGCCTATTATAGCGAGCTGACCATCATAGGGTAAATTCATTCCTGCCGCGTCTATGGCACTCGTTGCAAAAATGAGTACTGGGATATATAGGGGCAAAATAAGTAAGCTGAGTAACACGCCGCCTTTCCTTAGACCGACGGTTAATGCCACACCAATAGCACCTAACAGCGACAATACTGGCGTGCCTAGCGCAAGCGTCGAAATTAACGCACCGTAGCTGTTGCCATCTAGATTGAGTAATACCGCTAACAGTGGTGCGATAATAATCAGTGGCACACCAGTTAAAATCCAGTGGGCTAACACTTTAGCTAATACGAGAATGGCTAATGGCTGCGGACTTAACAGCATTTGTTCTAAGCTACCATCACTAAAGTCGGCTTTGAAAAGCCTTTCAAGTGACAACATTGATGCTAATAATGCGGCGACCCAAATTATCCCTGGTGCCACACGTGCTAACATTTGCGGTTCTGGTCCAATCCCCAGCGGAAACAAGGTAACAACCATAATAAAAAATAGTAGTGGGTTAAAAATGTCGCCGCGGTGGCGAATAGCAATTTTAAGATCTCGCTGCAGCAAGGTGAAAAATGCTTGGGTAAAACTGATGCCTCTTTTCATTGAGCCTGACCTTATATGAAGCGATAATCGAGACGAATTTTACGAAGCCTATCATCTGTGATAATGCCCATATCTTGGTGAGTTGTGAGGATCACACAGCCACCATTATCCGCATGCTGAATAAATAACTGCTCCAGTTCTTCGACACCTTTTTTATCGATTGCAGTAAAAGGTTCGTCAAGGATCCAAATTTTACAGTTGCTATGCCACAATCTTGATAGCGCTGTTCTGCGATGCTGGCCTGCGGATAAATGCCCCGCGAGAGCTTCTTCAAAGCCCGTTAAATTGACTTTGGCTAAAATGGCTGACGTATCAAAGTCATCATAACCACTGATTCTTAAATTGAAATTAAGGTTTTCTTCGGCAGTCAGCTCGCATTTCACGCCAGCTAAATGGCCTAAATACAAGAGGTCTTCATTGTATTCATCGCGGCAACGGTTTATGTCTTCATTAATGTAAAAAGTTTGTCCGGCATAGGGGCGAGAAAGGCCCGCCAATATGCGTAATAAACTGGTCTTGCCTGCGCCGTTAGGGCCTTCAATCTGAACAATGTCACCGGCATTTATATCAAAACTTAACTCATCAAAAAGGATACGTTCTTCGCGGATACAGGTCAGCTTGCTGGCTGACACTAATGTGGTTTCTTTAGTTATATTTGTCACTGAACCCTCTATCTCAAGCCGGAAGGAAACACAAGTCATTCTAACACAAACGTTATTGGGGGTTTACTCTTGGTTTGCACTAGATGTCAGCAATATGATGTGGTTCCAATAACCGCAATATTTATCGAACTTTTTTACGACTTGCTAATATATTAACGAATTTGTCATCCTTGTCGCCTGATTCATTTTGTGTTGAGATTCTAATCACAAAAAGATGAGATTTCTTGAAGTTTGTAGTAATCTTAGTCGGCTATAATGAGTCTGCCTAAGTAAGGGCGGCGCCGAGCTTTGTACGTATTTGCATTAGGAACATTGAACATGAAAAAACTGTTAGCAATGACTGCTGTCGCTGCTTTGACTATGTCAGTTAACGCTTCAGCTCAAGATGCTGAGGCTATTTATAATAAGGCATGTACCGTATGCCACAGCATGGGTGTTGCTGGTGCTCCAAAAGTGCACAACGCTGCAGAATGGGAACCACGCTTAGCTAAGGGTGTTGACGCTCTAGTGAAGAGTGTGAAAACTGGTCTGAATGCTATGCCACCAGGCGGTATGTGTACTGATTGTACTGATGATGATTACAAAGCTGCTATCAAATTTATGTCTACAGCTAAGTAATTTTTCAGATATAAAAAAACCGGCGAAAGCCGGTTTTTTTATATCTGCAATTAACTGCGATTTATTGCACTTGAGTATCAAGTACTAGGTTCGCTGTATCGCCTACGGCGACTTTACTGATCTTGCCTTGAATATCACCCGTTTGCGGTTTGATATTACCTTGTTTAGACAGCACAGCAATCACTTCCACATTGGCTGCATCGCTTAACTTCACATCACCACCCATACCGCTGCTGTCATCTAATGTCACTGTAATCGGGAAAGACTTAGCGCTGACTTTGGTTGCAGCTAATGGGACTTTAGGTCCTTCAGTTGCACGGGCAAAGATGAAAATGGTGTCTTCTGGACTGGCTTTAACCGCAAGTTCTGCAGAGATAGATATAGTGACATTGACCGATTTAGCACTCGCTTTGACTTGCTTATGTGCATCATCATTTGGCATGCCAGCGGTTTCCGACTGCATGCGTAAGTTGGCGGTTTCGATTGCATTCATAAGAGCAGCACGATCAACGTCGGCACGACCGCTATCTAAAATCGTTTGCCAAGAGGTGATGGCTTTCTTGTAGTCAGCAGTAAAGAAAGCATCCATACCCACGAGCAGTAGCGTTGAAGGATCTTGTGCATCCATTGCTAAAGACTCATTGATAAGAGCTTGGATTTGCGGTGTCATTTGTTGACCCGCTTTGTAATACATCGCCGTTGCTTTTGGACCGAGCAATTCTGCATGCTTTCCGACTAATTCGATTACTTTATCGAAAGCCGCAATCGCTTTATCGTATTGGTTTGCCGATACATAAGCATGACCTAAGCTGAACCACAGTTGGCTGTTTTCTGGCTCGGCTTTAACTTGAGCTTCCATCATCTGCACGCGTTGCATCATGATTTGAGCCGTATCCATTCCCGCATGTGGATTTGCAGGTTGTTGAGCACTATCAATATTCTCGAAGGCACCTAAGTGTTGATAGAGATAGCCTGAGATGACAATCAAACAAACTGACATGATCGACGGCCACAGAATCGTCTTTGGCTTTATTTGGTTGACCAGTGAATCGTCGTTCGCTTGTTTGATGTCTTGGAGTAGACTGATTTCCAGTTCTTTCTTCAATGCATCAAATTCGGCTTGATCGAGTAGCTCTTCACTTAATTCTTTTTCAAGAACGCCTAAGCGCTCATTGAACAATTCAAGGTTCGTTTGTTTACGAACTCCAGCTTCTTCCGTTTTCAGCAATTTTTGCTGTCTGAAGTGCGGGATCCAAATCAGCATCAGGCCGACTAACATAACAAGCGCAATAAAAATCCAAAATGTCGTCATTGTTTCTATATTCACTTTAGTTTGCAGAAAGCGGAGTAACCGCTAGGCTTGGAAGCAAGATTATACGTAAAGATTGTTCATTGAACAGTAATATAAGGTAATCCCAGTGCTGAAAGCTTATAGTTGGGCACTGGTTCACAAATTGATTCTTCTTGTAAATTTTGTATGAAACTTAAGTGTCATTTGTCGGTCACATGCAGAACTGAGCCTCTTCCGTGACTTTCATCGACCTCTAAAATTGAGAATGAGACAAGTAACCCAGTTTTGTACGAAAGAGGCAGACAGGAACAATAGCAAATACTAAAATGAGCAAAATTTCGTGCATTTGCGTGAATAGCATGTTGTGCGTTGAGATAGAGTCTTTCTAAATCAACATATTATTGAAGACTGAGGAAAACCCATGATCCCAGAACTTGGACACTTTGCGTTGATAATAGGGGTGGCTTTTGCCTTCTTATTAATCAGCGTCCCCCTAATAGGTGTTGCCAGAAAAGACCAATACCTTGTTAGGTACGCTTGGCCATTAACGTACGGAATGTTCTTTTTTATTACCTTATCTGTTGTCGTGCTGGCTTATAGTTTTGCCGTCGATGATTTCTCGGTCGCCTATGTGGCACATCATTCAAATTCTCAGTTACCTATCTTCTTTAAGATCTCGGCCGTATGGGGCGGTCATGAAGGGTCACTGTTATTTTGGGTGTTTGCTTTATCAACTTGGGCGGCTGCGGTTGCCTTGTTTAGCAAAGGTTTAGAAGAAGTGTTTACTGCCCGTGTGCTGGCAGTATTGGCTCTTATTGTGATTGGCTTTAGTTTGTTTATGCTACTCACATCTAGCCCATTTGAACGTTTATTCCCGATCCCTGCCGAAGGTCGTGACTTAAATCCAATGCTTCAGGACGTGGGATTAATCTTCCATCCTCCTATGTTGTACTTGGGTTATGTGGGCTTCTCTGTAAGCTTTGCATTTGCGATTGCTGCGCTGATGAGCGGTCGTCTCGATTCTGCATGGGCTCGTTGGACTCGTCCATGGACATTAGCTGCTTGGACCTTCCTTACGGGCGGTATCGCACTAGGATCTTGGTGGGCTTATTATGAATTAGGCTGGGGCGGTTGGTGGTTCTGGGATCCTGTTGAGAACGCCTCTTTTATGCCTTGGTTAGTGGGTACTGCGCTTGTTCACTCTTTGATTGTGACTGAGAAACGCGGCGCCTTCCGTAACTGGACTGTATTACTGTCTATTTTTGCTTTCTCTTTAAGTTTGCTTGGTACCTTTATTGTTCGCTCAGGTGTATTAACCTCAGTGCATTCATTCGCAGCCGATCCAAGCCGCGGTATGTTCATCCTGTTGTTACTTGGTTTAGCGGTTGGCGGTTCATTAACACTGTTTGCTTTACGTGCCAGTGAAATGAGTAGTCCTGCCCGTTTCGAGCTCAAGTCTAAAGAAACAATGCTCTTAGTATGTAACGTGCTACTGACGGTTGCCGCAGGTACGGTACTATTGGGTACATTATATCCATTGCTCATCGACGCGCTTGGTATGGGTAAAATCTCTGTTGGACCCCCATACTTTAATGCGGTGTTCGTGCCTATCGTATTAGTGCTATTTGGCTTTATGGGTATTGGTCCAATTATTCGCTGGAAAAAATCGAAAGCGGGCGAGCTTAAGCGTCAGCTATTGATCCCAGCAATGATTGCTGCTGCTATCGGTATTGTGACGCCATTTATCGTCGATGGTGTATTCAATATTTGGGTTACCTTTGGTATTGCTGCCGCAGCTTGGATTATTCTGGCTACCGCAAGAGCGGCCTATAACATGGTCAAGTCGAAAGAAGGTGATATCAGCATCAGCCGCATGGGCCGTAGTCAGCTTGGTATGATCTTCGCGCATCTCGGTATTGCCGTTTCTGTGATTGGTGCCACTATGGTGTCAAATTACTCGATTGAGAAAAGCGTTCGTATGGGACCTGGTGTAAGCCAAGAGCTCGCCGGTTATACTTTTAAGTATCTCGAGACCAAAAACGTAGTGGGTCCTAACTACACTGCACAGCAGGGACAGATAGAGATCTACAAGGGCGATGAGCTACTGACATTACTAAAACCCGATCGTCGTCAATATAATGTGCGAACTATGGATATGACAGAAGCAGGTATTGACTGGGGTCTATTCCGTGACTTGTACGTAACTATGGGTGACCCTATTACCAGCACTGAATTTGCGGTTCGTTTAAACTATAAGCCGTTCGTGCGTTGGTTATGGTTTGGGGCAATTTTCATGATGATAGGTGGATTCTTCGCAGCATCGGATAAACGTTACCGTGCGAAAGTCACTGCAGCCGTCGCGCCTTTGGCCGAAAAGGCAAAATTGGCAACGGCTCAATAATTGGGGAATGTATGAAGAAGTTGGTTCTGTTTATCCCATTGGTCATATTTCTCGCCATGGGGGTGTTTCTATATAAAGGGTTATTTCTGAATCCGCAGCAATTGGATTCAGCACTGGAAGGGAAGCCTATTCCGGCTTTCCAACTGGAACGCCTAGAAACACCGGCTGAGATCATAACGAATGAGCAATTAAAAGGTAAGGTATCATTACTTAACGTATGGGCGACGTGGTGTCCATCTTGTAAATATGAGCATCCTTTCTTAGTGATGCTAAAACGTAAAAATCTTCTGCCAATTTACGGGATCAACTATCGTGATGAGCGTGTTCCTGCGTTAGAAGAGTTAAAACGTCAGGGCGATCCCTACAACGTTAATATCTATGATAAAGATGGGCGTTTAGGATTAGATCTTGGCGTTTATGGTGCACCAGAGAGTTTTATTGTTGATCATAACGGTATTATCCGTTTCCGTTATGCAGGTCCAATAGACCAACGCGTATGGAGTGAAACCCTTTACCCTATGATCCAACAATTACAAGCTGAAGCAGCGAAGGATGGCGCAGCATGAGAACGCTGATAAAAATCATAGGTGGTCTAGTGCTGATGTTCAGCATGACGACCGCCGTCATGGCAACACCAGTTGATACTTACGAATTCAAGTCACCTGAAAATCAAAAGCGTGGTTTGTCTTTGGCCCATGAACTACGTTGTCCACAGTGTCAAAACCAAAATTTGATCGACTCCAATTCACCCGTTGCTCGAGATCTGCGTCTTGAGGTATTCAAGATGGTTGACGAAGGAAAAGGGGATGATGAGATCATCGAGTTTATGACTAGTCGTTACGGTGAGTTTGTTCTCTATAAACCTAAGATGGAAACCAAGACCTACATTCTCTGGTTAGGTCCTATTGGTTTATTACTTCTGGGTCTAGTGATTGGATTCATCTTCATTCGTAAGCAACGTATTGGCGGTAATGTGCCGAACGAAATTAGCGCAGAAGATCAGCGCGAGTTAGATACCTTGCTAAAGCGCAATACAAAATGAAGCATAAAGTCATAACGGCATTCATGTTGTCATCCATTCTTTCGGTATTTGTTGCTGGGGTCGCGCATGCGTACCCTGGTATGCAGCAAACGGCTAAACCGATGGAATCAACGGTTGATTTGATCAATGTACTGCCAAAGACTTTTCCTATTGAGCCTGTTGCCTTTAATGATGTCGATGGTAAAGCTATCGACTTTAGCCAATTTAAAGGCAAGATCATTATGGTTAACATGTGGGCGACTTGGTGTCCGCCATGTGTCAGAGAGTTGCCTGCAATCGAAAGGTTAGCAACTAAGTTCAAGACTGAAGATTTTGTCGTGCTGCCTATATCTATTGATGCAGAAGGTAAGCAGCAGGTTCAGCCGTTCTTAAGTTCATTGGGTATGGAGAATTTCAACTCTTACTACGATCAACCACAAAGTCTTGGGAACGTTTTTCCGCTCGACACGATTCCTGCGACCTTTATTCTTGATCAACAGGGCCAATTAATTGCCTTTGTTCGATCCTATGTTGATTGGGATGACGTAAAAGCCGTCTCGCTAATCCAAGGTTTTATCGATAAAGGCAGCAAAAAGCCCAATTAATGGGCACTTTGCATGTAAAATAATCGCCGTTGTTTAAAAGATCGCCATGCGATCTTTTTTCATTTAAAAAGCCCTTGCACAAAAAGTTTCACTGCCTATAATGTCCATCCACTGACACGGCAGACAGCGTTAAGCCGCCTGGTGTAACAGTTCATTGATGAGTTTACTGATTGATGAGTGTTGAGAAAGTTTGCAAAACTCCTTGACGCGAAACGGGAAATGCGTGGAATACGCAGCCCTAGCCAACTGGAAGCGTTAGACGCTCAGTGTGGTACTCAAGTTCTCTTACGAATATTGAGTTGCTCTTTAACAAGATAAAACAAGAAATCTGTGTGGACACTCACAGGTGTTGAGTTAATCGAAACTGCTTAGCCTTCGGGTTGGCAGTCAAAAATTTAAATCAATGTTTTCAAGTCATTCTCCTCAACGAGAAGCGTGATTGAGTGTTCATAGTAATATGTACATACATACAGTAATGTATGAATTGAAACGCAATGCTTCTTAGTGAGCAAAGCGAATCAAAACAGTAGAATTCATTGAGCCGTTTGACGTCAGTCAAACAAAAAACTTTAATTGAAGAGTTTGATCATGGCTCAGATTGAACGCTGGCGGCAGGCCTAACACATGCAAGTCGAGCGGCAGCGGGAAGATAGCTTGCTATCTTTGCCGGCGAGCGGCGGACGGGTGAGTAATGCCTAGGGATCTGCCCAGTCGAGGGGGATAACAGTTGGAAACGACTGCTAATACCGCATACGCCCTACGGGGGAAAGGAGGGGACCTTCGGGCCTTCCGCGATTGGATGAACCTAGGTGGGATTAGCTAGTTGGTGAGGTAATGGCTCACCAAGGCGACGATCCCTAGCTGTTCTGAGAGGATGATCAGCCACACTGGGACTGAGACACGGCCCAGACTCCTACGGGAGGCAGCAGTGGGGAATATTGCACAATGGGGGAAACCCTGATGCAGCCATGCCGCGTGTGTGAAGAAGGCCTTCGGGTTGTAAAGCACTTTCAGTAGGGAGGAAAGGGTGTAACTTAATACGTTATATCTGTGACGTTACCTACAGAAGAAGGACCGGCTAACTCCGTGCCAGCAGCCGCGGTAATACGGAGGGTCCGAGCGTTAATCGGAATTACTGGGCGTAAAGCGTGCGCAGGCGGTTTGTTAAGCGAGATGTGAAAGCCCTGGGCTCAACCTAGGAATAGCATTTCGAACTGGCGAACTAGAGTCTTGTAGAGGGGGGTAGAATTCCAGGTGTAGCGGTGAAATGCGTAGAGATCTGGAGGAATACCGGTGGCGAAGGCGGCCCCCTGGACAAAGACTGACGCTCATGCACGAAAGCGTGGGGAGCAAACAGGATTAGATACCCTGGTAGTCCACGCCGTAAACGATGTCTACTCGGAGTTTGGTGTCTTGAACACTGGGCTCTCAAGCTAACGCATTAAGTAGACCGCCTGGGGAGTACGGCCGCAAGGTTAAAACTCAAATGAATTGACGGGGGCCCGCACAAGCGGTGGAGCATGTGGTTTAATTCGATGCAACGCGAAGAACCTTACCTACTCTTGACATCCACGGAATTCGCTAGAGATAGCTTAGTGCCTTCGGGAACCGTGAGACAGGTGCTGCATGGCTGTCGTCAGCTCGTGTTGTGAAATGTTGGGTTAAGTCCCGCAACGAGCGCAACCCCTATCCTTATTTGCCAGCACGTAATGGTGGGAACTCTAGGGAGACTGCCGGTGATAAACCGGAGGAAGGTGGGGACGACGTCAAGTCATCATGGCCCTTACGAGTAGGGCTACACACGTGCTACAATGGCGAGTACAGAGGGTTGCAAAGCCGCGAGGTGGAGCTAATCTCACAAAGCTCGTCGTAGTCCGGATTGGAGTCTGCAACTCGACTCCATGAAGTCGGAATCGCTAGTAATCGTGGATCAGAATGCCACGGTGAATACGTTCCCGGGCCTTGTACACACCGCCCGTCACACCATGGGAGTGGGCTGCAAAAGAAGTGGGTAGCTTAACCTTCGGGGGGGCGCTCACCACTTTGTGGTTCATGACTGGGGTGAAGTCGTAACAAGGTAGCCCTAGGGGAACCTGGGGCTGGATCACCTCCTTACCTATACGACTAACTTAATGTTTGTTGAGTGTTCACACAGATTGCTTGTTTAGCTTCTCTCAGGAGAAGTCAGAGCGAAACATCCCTCTTGCAGGTAGATGTTGTTCTTTAACAATTTGGAAAGCTGATAGTATTTAATTACATGAGTCTGTCATGTGATTAATTACAAAACGTTTAATGCGAAAGCATTGAACATGAGTTCTCAAACACTTTATTAAGTGTCTTGAATATTCAATAGTAAATTATTCTTTGCTGAATAGTTTACGTCTAAGGCGCGTCCACTTCTTTGGTCAGAAGTGAGACAAGTAAAACCAAGCTGGTCGCAATGCGACTCAGGTGAGTGAAACTCATTTGGGTTGTATGGTTAAGCGACTAAGCGTATACGGTGGATGCCTTGGCAGTCAGAGGCGATGAAGGACGTAGTAACTTGCGAAAAGCGTTGGCGAGCTAGTAACAAGCATTTGAGCTAACGATGTCCGAATGGGGGAACCCAGCAGCATAAGCTGTTATCGCAACATGAATACATAGTGTTGCGAGGCGAACGAGGGGAACTGAAACATCTAAGTACCCTTAGGAAAAGAAATCAACCGAGATTCCCCTAGTAGCGGCGAGCGAACGGGGATTAGCCCTTAAGTCAGTGGGGTGTTAGTGGAATGCGTTGGAAAGCGCAGCGGCACAGGGTGATAGCCCCGTACATGAAAACTAACCATTGATGAAAACGAGTAAGGCGGGACACGTGACATCCTGTTTGAATATGGGGGGACCATCCTCCAAGGCTAAATACTCCTGACTGACCGATAGTGAACCAGTACCGTGAGGGAAAGGCGAAAAGAACCCCTGTGAGGGGAGTGAAATAGAACCTGAAACCGTATACGTACAAGCAGTGGGAGCGGTTCTTGAGACCGTGACTGCGTACCTTTTGTATAATGGGTCAGCGACTTACATTTTGTAGCGAGGTTAAGCGAATAGCGGAGCCGTAGGGAAACCGAGTGTTAACTGCGCGTTTAGTTGCAAGGTGTAGACCCGAAACCCGGTGATCTAGCCATGGGCAGGTTGAAGGTTGAGTAACATCAACTGGAGGACCGAACCGACTAATGTTGAAAAATTAGCGGATGACTTGTGGCTGGGGGTGAAAGGCCAATCAAACCGGGAGATATCTGGTTCTCCTCGAAAGCTATTTAGGTAGCGCCTCGAGCGAATACCATTGGGGGTAGAGCACTGTTAAGGCTAGGGGGTCATCCCGACTTACCAACCCTTTGCAAACTCCGAATACCAATGAGTACTACTCGGGAGACAGACGGCGGGTGCTAACGTCCGTCGTCAAAAGGGAAACAACCCAGACCGTCAGCTAAGGTCCCAAAGTACTAGCTAAGTGGGAAACGATGTGGGAAGGCTTAGACAGCTAGGATGTTGGCTTAGAAGCAGCCATCATTTAAAGAAAGCGTAATAGCTCACTAGTCGAGTCGGCCTGCGCGGAAGATGTAACGGGGCTAAGCTAGTCACCGAAGCTACGGGTGCACAGTTTACTGTGCGCGGTAGAGGAGCGTTCTGTAAGCCGTTGAAGGTGAAGGGGTAACCCACGCTGGAGGTATCAGAAGTGCGAATGCTGACATGAGTAACGATAAAGGGGGTGAAAAACCCCCTCGCCGAAAGACCAAGGGTTCCTGTCCAACGTTAATCGGGGCAGGGTGAGTCGACCCCTAAGGTGAGGCCGAAAGGCGTAATCGATGGGAAACAGATTAATATTTCTGTACTTCCGCTAACTGCGATGGAGAGACGGAGAAGGCTAGGCTAGCGCGGCGTTGGTAGTCCGCGTTTAAGGTGGTAGGTGGTGTTCTTAGGCAAATCCGGGGACACGTACTTTAATGTACACACTGAGAGCTGATGACGAGGTCCTAAGGGACTGAAGTAGTTGATGCCATGCTTCCAGGAAAATCTTCTAAGCTTCAGGTTAGTGGGAATCGTACCCCAAACCGACACAGGTGGTCGGGTAGAGAATACCAAGGCGCTTGAGAGAACTCGGCTGAAGGAACTAGGCAAAATGGTACCGTAACTTCGGGAGAAGGTACGCTCCTGTTGGTGATGAGACTTGCTCTCTAAGCTGACGGGAGTCGCAGATACCAGGTGGCTGCAACTGTTTATCAAAAACACAGCACTGTGCAAACTCGCAAGAGGAAGTATACGGTGTGACGCCTGCCCGGTGCCGGAAGGTTAATTGATTGGGTTATCGCAAGAGAAGCTCATGATCGAAGCCCCGGTAAACGGCGGCCGTAACTATAACGGTCCTAAGGTAGCGAAATTCCTTGTCGGGTAAGTTCCGACCTGCACGAATGGCGTAATGATGGCCACGCTGTCTCCAGCCGAGACTCAGTGAAGTTGAAATTGCGGTGAAGATGCCGTATACCCGCGGCTAGACGGAAAGACCCCGTGAACCTTTACTATAGCTTGGCACTGAACATTGAACCTACATGTGTAGGATAGGTGGGAGACTTTGAAGTTGTGACGCTAGTCATGATGGAGTCGTCCTTGAAATACCACCCTTGTAGTTTTGATGTTCTAACCTAGGTCCCTTATCGGGATTAGGGACAGTGCCTGGTGGGTAGTTTGACTGGGGCGGTCTCCTCCCAAAGAGTAACGGAGGAGCACGAAGGTTGGCTAAGTACGGTCGGACATCGTACGGTTAGTGCAATGGCATAAGCCAGCTTAACTGCGAGACATACACGTCGAGCAGGTACGAAAGTAGGTCATAGTGATCCGGTGGTTCTGAATGGAAGGGCCATCGCTCAACGGATAAAAGGTACTCCGGGGATAACAGGCTGATACCGCCCAAGAGTTCATATCGACGGCGGTGTTTGGCACCTCGATGTCGGCTCATCACATCCTGGGGCTGAAGTCGGTCCCAAGGGTATGGCTGTTCGCCATTTAAAGTGGTACGCGAGCTGGGTTCAGAACGTCGTGAGACAGTTCGGTCCCTATCTGCCGTGGGCGTTGGATGATTGAAGGGAGCTGCTCCTAGTACGAGAGGACCGGAGTGGACGAACCGCTGGTGTTCGGGTTGTCATGCCAATGGCATTGCCCGGTAGCTACGTTCGGAATCGATAACCGCTGAAAGCATCTAAGCGGGAAGCGAGCCCTAAGATGAGTCATCCCTAGGAATTTAATTCCTCTAAAGAGCCGTTCGAGACTAGGACGTTGATAGGCATGGTGTGTAAGCGTTGTGAGGCGTTGAGCTAACATGTACTAATGACTCGAGAGGCTTAACCATACAACCCAGATGGGTTTTACAAAGAAGCCTTAGACAGAATACAGATACTTGATAAAGTTTGAACTCAAACAAAGAAAATCAGCTTTCCGAATTATTATTAACGTGAGCCAGAGATGGACACGGTAATAAACAGAATTTGCTTGGTGACAATAGCCTTGTGGAACCACCTGATCCCATCCCGAACTCAGAAGTGAAACGCAAACGCGCCGATGGTAGTGTGGGGTCTCCCCATGTGAGAGTAGGTCATCGCCAAGCGCCTAATTTAGGTTAACGTGTAGACGTTAAGCTAAAGGAGCGGTAGTTCAGTTGGTTAGAATACCGGCCTGTCACGCCGGGGGTCGCGGGTTCGAGTCCCGTCCGCTCCGCCAACATTAAGAGATAAGCCTCATCGAAAGATGAGGCTTTTTTCGTTATGACGTTGCTGATATTTTCGTGTCAGTGACGCTAATGCTTCGGGCTCGAAGCATGTGGTTATCGTCATAGCCGGCCATCCCAATTCCTACGAGTGTACGTTATTGTTATTCGGATCAGTCCGAGATAATTTTAATCTCTTAGCTTGTAGCTGACGCTCTATCCCTACAGGTAACGTCTATCTTTTTCTTGTCCTAATTGACTTAATATCGTTTATATTGAAGTATTTATTATTAAGCAGATACTTAAATTCCAAGAATGATTGAAATTGAGTAATTTGCCCCAAGATCGTCTTAAGTGCTGCAGTTTTGTAGCGTCCATCAATGAGGTCCATGCCATGCTTTATGATTTAACGGTTGTACAATTTAGCAAGATGCTGAAAAATTTAAGCGTTATTCTTGAAAAAGGCGAATGCTTCGCAAACCTCAAGAAAGTTGATATGTCGGTTCTATTAAACTCACGTTTAGCGCCGGATCAATTCAATCTTATTCGCCAAGTTCAAATTGCCTGCGATACTGCCAAAATTGGCGTAGCACGTTTGACTGATAACTTAGATACAGTACCAAAGCATGATGATAGCGAGACGACGCTGGCTGAGTTGCAAGCGCGTATTAGCTCGGTTTTGGATTATTTAGCGACGTTTAAAGCGGATGATTTTGCTAATGCGGCCACGATCCATGTCTCACAACCACGATGGGAAGGAAAATATCTTACAGGTTATGAGTTTGCCATTGAGCATGCTATTCCGAACATTTACTTCCATGTAACAACAGCATACGCGATTTTGCGCCACAACGGTGTTGAAATTGGCAAGAAAGATTACCTCGGCGCTATGCCATATAAGTCGTAAATCTAGGCTAGATGTAGTACTGTTGCGTAGCCTAATTGTTGCGCAGCAGCGCTTTGCCGCTCGAGCTTACCAACCTTTCTGCATTACTACCTGTTCTTTCTCTACCTATGTTATGCCGCTTTGTCGCCGGAAAATTTAGGACTCGTTAGGGTTCTGTTGCGTCGATGAAGTCAATCAATACTCAGTTTTTCATTTCGACCTTATGTCTCGATCGTCTTCATCCTATCAGCATGTATTTAATCTTGTTGGCTTAGGTGAATGATATGGACCGTAAGTTTATGAGTCGCCAAATTATCTGTTACTTAAATAGTGAATGGCGAATTGACTCATTATAGATGACCTGTTTTTTCGTCTAGAGCAGGGATTTACTGGAAGAGCCTATTTAAGGTTCTAATTAAAGGAGTTAGCTATGTCTATCGAATCTCAAGCCGTCGAGAGTCCTACGGATGCAACGACAACTGATTTACCGATGAAGAGCAAGAAAGCCAAAAAAGCCGCCATTACCAGTGGTTTGCGCCTCAAAGACAAGTTGACCCAAGATACTCGCCGCCGAATTGAAATTCTGCACGAGCAACGCCAACTATCCAATCGTTTCGGTGTGGATATTGAAATTGACTAAAGCCATTGGCTTGTCGCTAAGTATTGGATATCACATTTAGATATTTAGCCCGCATGTACAGCTTCACGACGTCCGTCGTGGAGCTTGCTCTCTTAACTTAGCAACTTTGCTGACTCAATTCATACTCCATAATCGTGACCATCTCGCCTTTATAATCTTCATGTGAAATCATTGACCAACCCAGCGCTCGATAAAAATCGGCTTTATCTGCAGTAAATAAATAGATTTTCTGTAAACGAATCGCTCTAGCATGCTCAATGACGGCATTGACTAGCAACTTACCTAATCCTTTATTTCGATGGTTTACATTCACATACACATTGGCGAGCCAAGGACTTAAGTCGGTTCGGCTGTCCATATCGGCGGCGATTAATGACGATGATCCCATTACTTGATTTGCCTGTTCGCAGATAAACATCTTAGGAATAGCTGCGTCAGTTAAATAATCGTGCATTTCCTCAATCAGCGTGGTGACTGATGTATCCGCAGAACTCAAATGTGCCCATGCTTGATGATGCCACTCCGCCAATTGTGGAATGTGTTGCGGGGCAGATTTTAGGTCGATAACTTTCATATAAATCTCTGGACTTGTGTTATGCAAAGGGCTTAATGGTGCGACATAGTGGCACGAATAATTAAGTCCGTTCGCTGGTCTGAATGATTTGGCGGCAGGATTAATTAAGCACGGTTTGGCTGAGTATACCGCTTAACTCGGGAGCGGCAGAAATATGCTGGCTTTAAGTCCGCCTTGTTTCGCATGGCTAAAACCGAGTTCGCCTTGATAACTGTCGACGATATCTTTGCAGATAGATAATCCTAAACCATGGCCCTGGATGCTTTCATCTAGCCGAATGCCGCGCTCAATGATAACGGACAGCGCGGCATCGGAGACGCCTTCGCCATCATCGCTGACTATGATCCCATAACCTGCGGTGGGAGCCGTTTGATGCACTATACGGATCTCAATGTTCTTGCGGCTATGCTTGCAGGCATTATCCAGCAAGTTGCCTAAGAGTTCGAGTAAGTCATCCCGATCAAACGGCATCACTAAGCCGCTCGCGTAATGGCTATGAATAATGCGGTCTGGGTAAATACGCTGCATTACTTTGATTAGCGGCGCAAGATCGTCATCGAGCACGGTATAACGCCCTGGAGTGGACAGGCCGACAATCTTAGTGCGCTTAAGCTCTCTCTCGATGATGTGGTGCAGGTTTGCGAGCACCTTGCTGCCCTCACTCCGCTGTTCTGGTGGAAGGCTTTCTAGGTAGGACTGTAGCCCTTGTAACGGACGTTTCATTTCGTGGGCTAAGTTACCCAAGGCATTACGGGAGCGTTGTACTCGCTGGCCCAATTGATTGACTAAACGATCTATCTCTTCGATCAGTGGGACTATCTCGCTTGGCACTTGGTCAGGATTGATTTCTTGCCCTTGGGTGCGCATTTGCCGTATAGCTTCTGGCATCTGCTCTAAGGGTTTAAAGCCGCGTTTCAGTAGCTGATACTGCGCCATTAATAGAATAACAATCGTGAGCAACACGGCTGCGCTGGCAAAGGCTAAAAATTGCACTTGGGTTTGTTCGAGCCCGCTGATGTCTTCTGTCACCCACAAAGTAACTAATTGGTCATCTTTGATAACGGCCTGACTGAACATCAGCCAATGTTCTTTGCCGATAAACTCAGTGGCTTGGTGTTGCTCACCAGCGGTCAGTTTTGGCATGTTCACGTTATGGTCGAATAGGGAGCGTGAGCGCAGAGTTTGCTCGCCGATTTGAATCGCAAAATAATGCCCAGAATTAACCCTGTGGTACACATTGGGTAAACGGTCGGTGGTGAGCGCCCATGTGCCATCGGGATTATGATTCAGGGCTGAGATCAGGCTGTCGGCATCGTGTTGTAGACGCGAAGCGACAAAGTCTTGGGTTAATATTTGGATGCCTTGGTATAGAAAATATAATAACAGCACCATGGCAAAGGTGAGCGTGATCAGCAGATTGCGCGTCAGATAACCCTTGAGAGAATACACGCCTTTACTCCTTGAGTCGATAACCTTGGCCGCGGCGGGTTTCGATATAATCCTTGCCTAAGCGCTGGCGCAGGCGGTTGACGTACACTTCGATGACATTGCTGTCTTTGATTTGATCTTCTTCGTAAATGCGTTCACTGAGCTCTGACTTAGAGACGATCTTGCTGGGATTGACCATTAAATAATGCAGTAGGCGATATTCAATCTTAGTCAGCTCTATTACTTCACCGTCGACATTGGTGACGGCTTGTTTGTCGACATCGAGGGAGACGCCTGCATGCTGCAACACATTGTCGGCGCGGCCAAAGTGGCGGCGGATCAACACTTCGAGCCTTGCGAGTAGTTCTTCGATGTGAAAAGGCTTGCCGAGGTAATCATCGGCACCCGCCTTGAGGCCATCGACTCGCTCGTGCCAAGCATCGCGGGCGGTGAGGATCAGCACTGGCATGGCTAAGCCTTTTTGTCGCCATTGGCCGAGGACGTGTAAACCGGGTTTGCCGGGTAAACCGAGATCGAGGATCACGGCTTCGAAGTTTTCTTCTTCGCCTAAAAAGGCGCCATCAATACCGTTATCGGCGTGCTCGACAGTATAACCCGCCTTGTTAAGGGCGGGAATGAGGCGCGCGACCAGATCGGTATCATCTTCAATCAATAGCAAGCGCATCAGTCGACCTTTTCCTTTAGCCACTCGCCGGTTTTGGCGTCAATCTTGATTTCATACACTATGCCATCGTCACGAAGGATTTCGAGCTCGTAGATGATCCTTCCATGTTTTTGCTCGACTTCGAGATCGAGCAACCGTCCCTTTAGCCGTGATTCATAGCGTTGCATTATGGTGTCGAAGGGCAAAACTTTGCCCTCCTTAACCCACTCGACCACCTTGCTGGAAAGGTCATCGTCGTGGGCATTGCAGCTGGGGCTGCTAATCATCCCAACGGCCAAAGCCAGGAATATTAACGGTATCTTCATCGAATATGCCCTTTTCTGCGAGGTTGTGACAATTGCTGCATTGACTGAATGAGCCGACTTTGGGGTTATCTTGCACCATACGTCTTGGGATCTCATCGTGTTTGCGAATAAAAAATGCCTGTTCTGTGATCTTCTGCGGCCCAGAACCTACGAGCAGCGGCGTGCTGTTTTTCATCACCTTACCATTTTGCGCTGCATGTTGAACCAGATATTCCTCAATTCTGGCAGTGGCTTGAGGCTCTACGCTGGCGTTGTCACCAAAGTGATTCTCAAGATTTTCGGTAATGGCGCGCCACTTGTCGGCGGGGAGTAAGTTTGCGGGATAAGCCATGTGGCAGCTACCACATTCCGCCGTGTATTCCGCATTCTGTGGAATGGCGCGGCTGAGCTCGCGGCCATCGTCCGCATAGCCTGTGCCAGTTAAGGTTAGGCTGATGCCGATAACGCCAATGGCTAATGCCGCGGCTGTGAGTGATGAGCCGAGGAGCCAGCTAATAGGGTGTGCTTGTTGAGTCATGACATCTTCCTTTTTGTGCCGTTACCTTCTGTGGAAGGTATTGAAATTAATTGATCTAATTAAATGAGTTATAAGGTCGACATTTGGCGGTTATTGCAGGCTTAACCAGAGTAAGGCATCGCCTTTTTCCTGCGGCGTGCAGTCGCGTTTAAAAGTCCAGTTACAGTTACGGCTAAACCATTTCTCAATCTTGGCTGAGTCGGTTAACCGATCTGCGGTAATCGACGGCGCCATAGGGTCAATGGGTTTACGGGTATTTTGGTGCATGCCCATGTCGGTGACTTTGGCGGTATGGCAACTGGCGCAGCTGCGACCGTCCATGTCCTGTAGCCAAAGCTTTTGTCCTGCGGCGGCGCTAAAGGGTCCTGCGCCTTGGGCTTGATAGCGTTGCAGTTGAGTGCCGATGCGCTCGGCGCTAAGTGGCAGGCTTTGCACTTTACTGTTGACGGCGCTAACGCCAAGGCTAGTCAGCAGCAAGGTGGAAATTGCGACGATAGCAAGGCGACTTTTATTCGTGTGTCTGGTTAATCTGTTCATAGGGCATTCCTTTTGGGCTGGATATCTTATTGTTAAGCAAAATGGCTAATGGATTAATCTTTTTGTTCCACAGGGCGTTGTTTCTTGCCCGTGACCATGGCTCTGACTAAGTTTTCTTTGTGTAACAGGCTGCTGACGATGACGCCGCCAACATGGATGACCACAAGGAACACGGTGAAGTTGGCAAAGAATTCATGGACTTCTTTTATGGCGCCTTCAGGCCAAGTGGCGAAAAAGCTCGTGGCTAATGGGCCGTGCCCGTCGGAAGCGTACAGCGCCATACCCGAGAATCCCGTGATGGCTATGCTGGCAATCAAGGCCACTATCATCATTGCCCCAGCGGGGTTATGGCCTATGTAGTCTTTGGCTTTGCCCGTGATGAGCCCTTTGAGGTACACCAGCACTTCTTTAGGGCGAGTGATAAAGTTGCTAAAGCGCGCATTGTGGGTACCCATCACGCCCCACAGCAGGCGAAACACCAGTAAAATTAAGATGCTATAACCTGCGTAACTGTGGATGGTCATCCACTCGTCTTCGCCTTCAGTGAGGTAGGCTAAGGCAAAAAAGCCGACGAGTGACCAATGGAATATGCGGATCAACAGGTCCCAGACTTTGATGGTTTGCAGTGTGTTTGATGACATGGTGTGACGCTCCTAAGTGGGTTTAGGTGTAGGCTACTTAACCCAAACTTAAACCTCGCTTAAATTTTGAGTCGCGAACATTTATCTAATTGATGGGGGTGAGTGGTGCGCTTGCTCGGGTGGCGAGTGTTAAATGTCAACTCAAGTGTCCTTGTTAACCTATTGGTATTAAGGTAAATTCTGCCATCTCAACCGAGTGAAGGGATTAACTTATTTATGTCTACCGCCGTTATTCGCGCTTTTATCAGCCGTAATCCGAGTCGTAAATCCTTTTGTATTTATGCCGTTTTATTATTTTTGACTGAAGTCTTAATTGCTTTGTATGCACCTGCGGGTTTTATCCGTGGTTTTATGGGCGATGTATTGGTGGTGATCTTACTGTTTTGCATGGTGCGGGCTGTCGTTCCGGTTGCTAGCCCAGTAGAACAGCCCCTAGCACAAAACACAGGCGAGGGTATTAAACGCTTATTTCAAACTCCTTGGCTGGCGTTGGCGGTATTGCTGTTTGCCTTTGCCATCGAGTTTGGCCAATATTGGGGCTTAGTCGATAAGCTGGGCTTGGGCGGAAATCGATTGGCGCGGATAGTGATAGGTAGCCATTTTGATCCACTCGATCTCGTGGCGTATTTTGTTGGCTATTTGATCTTACTGGGCTGTTATTGGAAAAGCCGTCAGTCCTAGTGTTTTAATCCGCAAGAGCCGCGTGACGTGTGTTTTCGCGGATAAGTAGGCGAGATAGGTAGGCGAGATAAGTGGGGTAAGGGATGCAGCCGATAACGGGGTTTTCACTGCTAACAGAGCATGCCGATGGGTTTGAGCCTAACCCACTGAAAATGCCTCTGTATTTCAATGGCCAACCTACTCATACCTTTATTGCTGGCTTAGTGATTGAAGGCCAATATCGCTGCGTTTTATCCAATAAAACCTTGGGGTATTTGGTCATCACTTCTTTCGATTGTCCCTTCGAAGAATCGACCGAGTTTAGTCTGCTTGATGAAGGGTTTAAGATCATTGCGACAACCTCTTTGGCGCAAATGTACGATTCTTTTCTGCTTTATGCCCATTGGCCCATGGCGGATAACCGACTGAGGTTGCACTATTACGGTCAGTTTGTGCTGGATTTAGTGATGACAACGGGCAGTTCTTGGTTACCTTTTCAGCCAAAACTTAAACTGGTTGAAGTTGTCGATCCCCAAAGCGATCCACAAACAGCCTCCTCTCTTGCTGAATTAGCTCAGCGTTTAGCGCGGATTGATAATATAAACTGAGTGAGGTTTGAATTAAATTCAGTTAAAAAAGAAAGGGCTATTCGCCCTTTCATGTTTATCATTTGTATCTATTACTCATGCGGAAAGTTTTATAAGCTTGCTTGCAAAGACGTTTAAAAACCTAATAAAAGCTTCCTCACATCAGCTTGTTTGAGCCCCAAAAAACTTAGAAGAAACCTAAAGGATTAACATCGTAACTCACCAAGAGATTCTTGGTATTTTGATAGTGGTTGAGCATCATCTTATGGGTTTCGCGGCCGATGCCGGATTTTTTGTAACCACCAAAGGCGGCATGGGCAGGATAGGCATGGTAACAGTTAATCCAAACGCGGCCCGCTTGAATGCCACGTCCCATACGTTGAGCCGTGTTCATATCACGCGTCCACACACCAGCACCTAGGCCGTACTCAGTATCGTTCGCGATCGCTAAGGCTTCGGCTTCATCTTTAAAAGTGGTGACCGAAATGACGGGGCCGAAGATCTCCTCTTGGAAGATACGCATCTTATTGTGGCCTTTCATAATCGTCGGGCTGATGTAATAGCCTTCGCTTTGTCCGCCATCGAGTTGGCAAAGTGTGCCGCCCAGTAGCACTTCTGCACCTTCAGCCTTACCTATGGCTAAGTAGCTTAAGATTTTATCGAACTGTTCTTTAGAGGCTTGAGCGCCAACTTGAGTGTCGGTATCTAAGGGATCGCCTTGCTTAATGGTTTGCGCACGGGCGAGCACTTTCTCGATAAAGCGATCGAAAATCGATTCTTGGACTAGCACCCGAGATGGGCAGGTACAGACTTCACCTTGGTTAAAGAAGGCCAACAACATACCTTCGACGGCTTTATTTAAATATTCGTCCTCATGGTCCATCACATCGGCAAAAAACACGTTAGGCGACTTACCGCCAAGCTCAACGGTCGATGGAATTAAGGATTCGGCGGCGCATTTTAAAATGTGATAGCCAATTTCGGTGGAGCCCGTAAAGGCCAATTTAGCGATGCGTTTGCTGGTGGCCAAAGCTTGTCCTGCTTCGGCGCCAAAGCCGTTGACTACGTTAAGAATACCCGCGGGTAATAGGTCTTCAATCAGTTCGAGCAAGACCAGAATCGATACCGGCGTCTGCTCCGCAGGTTTGAGTACCACACAGTTACCCGCCGCCAGCGCAGGGGCGATTTTCCATGCCGCCATTAAGAGCGGAAAGTTCCAAGGAATGATCTGGCCGACCACGCCTAAAGGCTCTGGGAAGTGATAACTGACTGTGTTGCCATCGATATCGGCGGCGCTGCCTTCCTGTGCGCGGATACAACCTGCAAAGTAGCGGAAGTGGTCGACGAATAAGGGCAAGTCGGCATTTAAGGTTTCACGCACCGCTTTACCGTTTTCCCAGGTTTCGGCAACGGCTAAGTATTCGAGATTTTGCTCGACGCGATCGGCAATGCGCAGTAACAGGTTTGAGCGCTCGGTGATTGAGGTTTTACCCCAAGCGTCTTTGGCTGCGTGGGCAGCATCTAATGCTAATTCAATATCTTGAGCGTCGGAGCGTGGGATTTGGCAAAAATTTTGGCCATTCACGGGTGAGCGATTGTCGAAGTATTTGCCATTGACTGGGGCGACCCATTTTCCGCCGATAAAGTTGGCGTATTTTTCTTTGAAGTTAACGATTGCGCCTGCGGTTCCGGGTTGAGCATAAATCATAGAATCATTCCTTCTTGTGGATGGCATGCTGGGCGTTGGCGATTTTTACGCTCTTGGCTTCAGCAAGGGAGTCTTGTTGATGCATCTCTGCTGGATGCCTTTTTAAATATTTTTCGTTTTGCTTTAAGCCAATCCTATTGATTGGCTTAGTGTTCTCTTATGCAACACCTTAGGCTTGCATACCAAGTGAGCATCGCAAGGAGAGTGCCAAACTGGCAGGAGTTGTACACTTGTTGTGCTAACAGTATGATGAAAAGCTAATTTTGCAGATTTGAATAAGTATGGGCACTCAGGGAGAGAAGTGTGTCCTGTGGTTACTTTGTCATTGAGTGGCACACAGCAATTGTGCCGAAACGGAACACAGCTCGGGGGGCACGGCTATGACAGTTAAACCGCATTTACCATTGACACAGGCGTGGTTGGCCGATTCGTGGCAGCGCAGCATTGGCGCTGGCTTGTCAGAATTTCAGTTACCCCAGGAACTCAGGCTCGATGCTAGTGAACTAAAGCAGAAACATGAGCAATATCAAATGCTCATCGCATTAGTGCAATCCCATGCCTTGCCTTTGTTCAATCAGTTGATGGCGCATTCTAATAGCCGACTCTTGCTCTCCGATGCCGAGGGTTATGTACTTAGGCATTGGGGCGTGAGCCATTACTCCACAAAACTGGCGGATGTGGCTCTGGATATTGGGGTGAATTGGCTTGAGCAGCATAAGGGCACTAATGCGATAGGGACGGCGCTTACGGCCAAACAAGCGGTATCCGTGGTGGGTGAGCAGCATTTTATTCGCCAGAACCGTTTTATGAGTTGCACTGCTTGCCCGATATTTTCCCCCCAAGGTGAGATGCTCGGGGTGATTGATATCACCAGCGAGCAGCAAAGGCACACCCAGCAGACGCTGATGTTAGTGTCCAGTTTGGCGCAACAGGTCGAGACCGCGCTTTTGTGCCATCTGCCCGATAGTCATTATCGAATCGATTTAGCTGCGCAGCCAAACCTGTTGAATTCGGGTTGGCAGGGTATAGTGATTGCCGATAGCGATGGTCGCATTGTGGGGTGCAATCCCATGGCGAAACAATTGCTTAATCATGCTAAGGTGGGCGATACCGTCGAGCAGTACTTAGGCGATAATTGGAGCCGTGCGGGTGGTTTTAATCAGCATTTAGCCTTGCATCTACAGACTCAATCCTTAAATATTCCCAGCGCTAAGGGTCGAGTTGCGATTAGCAATAAATCGCTCAATCAATTGGGGGTGCGGTTTCGCGATCCTCAACTTGAGCGCGCATGGCAACATGCCAATAAGGTGATCACCAAGCAAATTCCGCTGTTAGTGCTTGGTGAAACTGGCGTCGGTAAAGAGCAGTTTGTTAAAAAACTCCACGCCCAAAGTGCGCGTCGCACCGGGCCCTTAGTGACAGTGAACTGCGCCGCATTGCCCGCTGAATTAGTCGAATCTGAACTTTTTGGTTATCAGGCTGGCGCTTTTACTGGGGCAAACCGCACTGGATTTATCGGTAAAATTCGCCAAGCCCACGGCGGCTTTTTGTTTTTAGATGAGATTGGTGAAATGCCGCTGGCGGCCCAGAGTCGTTTACTCAGAGTATTGCAAGAGCGCGAAGTGGTACCCGTTGGCAGTAATCAAAGCTTTAAAGTCGATATCCAAATCATTGCCGCAACCCATATGGATTTAGAACAACAGGTGACTCAAGGGCTGTTTCGGCAGGATTTATTCTATCGATTGAATGGTCTGCAAGTACGTTTACCTGCGCTGCGTGAGCGGCAGGATATCGAGCGTATTATCCATAAATTGCATCGTAAACATCGTATCGCCGCGCAGGATATCTGCCCAGAACTGTTAGGGCAAATGATGCAATACGACTGGCCGGGGAATTTGCGTGAGCTGGATAACCTCATGCAAGTCGCTTGCTTGATGGCTGAAGGCGATGACACTTTAACTTGGCAGCATTTACCTGATTATCTGGCGGCCAAACTCACATGCGAGCCGTTAAAAGTAGGCCTGTTACAAGCAGCCCCCTTATTTGAAGAATTTAAGGAGGTAAGCCGTCAACATTCAGCATCACAGCTGCAAAGTGGTAAGTTCGCTGTGGAGCCGAATGTCACAAAGGTTCAATCGGATTCCCTAAATGAGGCGATTTATAGCAATGTGCTGCAGGCATTTCAGGCCTGTAATGGCAATGTGAGCCAATGCGCTAAGCGTTTAGGGATCAGCCGTAATGCCTTGTACCGGCGATTAAAACAGATGGGGCTTAAGGATTAATGCTAGCTTACGGCTCTTGTTGTGAAGCTCAATCAATCGCTAAATATCTCTTAATCACCCCACGTTTATCCACTTCGCAATAGACTAAAACCGAGAGGTTTTAGTCCACAATCTCTAGCTTCAGTATCTGACAATGTGACTTTTTGTTGTTGCCAATTTATGTCTAATAGGTTTTATTGATTCGTATAATCGATAAAGATCGTTTCTTCTAATTACAAATTCAGAACTATACTGCGGGCAGGCAGAAAAGAGCTTGGCGTTATGCATAGAAGAGGAACTGTTATGCATCTTACTAAAAGCCTTTTAATTATTTCTATGGGTCTGACATTGAATGTACAGGCTCAAACTTTACCAACAAATACCCTGACACGTGACAATGGTGCACCTGTGGGTGATAACCAAAACTCGACCACAGCGGGCAGTAATGGCAGCGTGTTATTGCAAGATGTGCAGCTTATCCAGAAGCTACAACGCTTTGCCCGTGAACGTATTCCTGAGCGTGTCGTCCACGCCAGAGGCACAGGTGTGCATGGTGAATTTGTATCGAGTGGCGATTTTAGTAACCTAACCCAAGCGGCACCCTTTGCACAAAAAGGTAAAGTGACGCCCGTATTTGTGCGCTTTTCTACCGTGATCCACTCGAAAGGTTCGCCAGAAACGCTGCGTGATCCCCGAGGGTTTGCGACCAAATTTTATACGGACCAAGGTAACTGGGACTTAGTAGGTAATAACTTACCCGTATTCTTCATTCGCGATGCGATCAAGTTTCCTGACATGGTGCATTCACTCAAACCATCGCCAGTGACCAATATGCAAGATCCGAATCGTTTCTTCGATTTTTTCAGTCACGAAGCGGGTTCAACTCATATGTTGACTCAGGTTTACAGTAACTTAGGTGTACCTGCCAGTTATCGTGAAATGGACGGTTTCGGTGTGCATGCGTACAAATTTGTGAATCGAGATAACCAAGTTAAATACGTGAAATTTAACTGGAAGAGTCTGCAAGGTGTTAAAGGCTTACGTCCCGATGAAGTGGTTAAAGTCCAAGGACAAAACTTTAACCATTTAACCGATGATCTTTATAGTGAGATCAACAAGGGTAACTATCCTAAGTGGGATCTGTACGTTCAATTACTCGACCCGACTGAGCTTAATAAGTTTGATTACAACCCGTTAGACGCCACTAAGGTGTGGCTAGATGTGCCAGAACAAAAAGTGGGCACTATGACGCTGAACCGCATGCCTGCAAACTTCTTCCAAGAGACTGAGCAAGCGGCATTTGCGCCATCGAATTTGATCCCTGGGATTGAGCCTTCGGAAGACAGATTACTGCAAGGCCGCATGTTCTCCTACGCCGATACTCAGCTGTATCGACTCGGCGCGAATTTGTCGCAATTGCCGATTAATAAACCCTTAGTGGCGGTGGCAAACCACAACCAAGAAGGTGCGGGCAATATGGGGCATACCCAGTCCGATGTGAACTATCAACCGAGCGTACATTTAGCCTTGGCCGAAGATAATCGTTATCGTGCGGTAACAACTGCGCTGACGGGGACTGTGCAACAAACGGCTATTAGCAAGCAGGATAACTTTAGCCAAGCGGGCGTCTTTTATCGCAGCTTGAGCAAGCAAGATAGAGCAGATCTGATCACTAACTTGGCCGGTGACTTAGGCAAAGTGAACGATACCAATGTGAAACATCAGATGCTCAGTCACTTTTATCGTGCAGACCCTGAGTTTGGTGAGCGTTTAACCAAGGCCGTAAAGGGTGATCTGGCCGAGGTTAAACAGCGTTCAATCTGATGTCGTTATTTTTAGGACTGTTTTGGTCGCAGAGATTTGCGCGTTAACTGTCCGAATCCAGTAAGTCCCGCAAGACGTAAACAAGCTCTTTTCTGCCCAGTTTAAGAGAGCGTCTTGCGGGCATTTCGTCACGTCTCATTGTTTAAATCTCTATTTTAGCTGTGCTGGGAGCCATTGATGAAACACACTATTGCTATCTTATTATTGATTATTGTGGCCCTGAGTATGTCGGTGGCAATGGGGGCGGGTTCGCTTCAAGCGCCATTGGTTACACCCGCAACTGTCAGTCAAACGGACGAGCCCGATACCGCACAAGTACAATTGCTGGTGGACTACTTTTTTGCTGCAGCGCGTACCGGCGATATCACAGTGCTTGAGCATTTTCTCGATGCGGGCTTCCCTATTGACCAGAGAAATAGTCAAACCTATACCGCGCTAATGGTGGCGGCCTATAACGGCCAAGAGGCTGCAACGGATTTATTGCTTGAGCATGGTGCTAATGCTTGTTTGCAAGATAAGCGTGGTAATACGGCAATGATGGGCGCAGTGATTAAGGCCGAATTCACTATCGTAAAGCGGCTATACGCGAAAGAATGCGATGCGAACCTAACGAATAATGCCGGAATGACCTTGACTGAGTTTGCCCGCTACTGGGGTCAAAGCGGCGCTTTACAGCAGGCGAGTTTAAAGCAATAAAGACGCTAGATCTTGCCATCTCTTGCGCTCGATCACTCTGGGTCATTATCTTTAATCTGTTTAGATCTCAGCATTTACTATTAGCAATAAGTCTGCTTGTTAATGATGTCTATGCCTTTTATGGTAACTTTTTGAATATCGTTTAATACGGTTTGGCCTTCGGAGAGCGATTTATGTTTGATGCCTTACTACTGACGCAAGAAGATAAACGTACGTTTGCTCAGGTTTCACAGATCACAGAAGCTGATTTACCAGAAGGGGAAGTCTTGGTTGATGTCGCCTATTCCTCGCTGAATTATAAAGATGGTTTAGCTGTGACCGGTGCGGGCAAAATCATTCGCCAGTTTCCTATGGTACCAGGCATCGATTTTGCGGGCGTGGTGCGCGAATCGACTGATGCGAGATACCAAGTTGGCGATCAGGTGATTTTGACGGGCTGGGGCGTAGGCGAAAACCACTGGGGTGGTATGGCGCAAAAAGCGCGAGTTAAAGCCGACTGGCTGGTGCCCATGCCGCAAGGTTGTGATGCCGCTAAATCCATGATGATAGGCACTGCTGGGCTTACGGCGATGTTGTGCGTGCAAGCGCTGCAGCAGGCTGGGGTAACACCGCAAAGTGGGGATATTCTTGTCACAGGTGCCAGTGGTGGTGTGGGTTCTGTGGCGGTGACTTTGCTCGCCAATGCTGGCTATCGTGTGGTTGCCTGCAGTGGTCGGGTTGAACAGAATGCGCCTTTATTGAAGGAGCTTGGTGCTGCAGAAGTGATTGATCGCAGTGAGCTTGAACAAGATGCTAAGCCGCTTGAGGCGCAGCGCTGGGCGGGTGTGGTCGATACCGTTGGCAACAAGATCCTCGCCAAAGCATTAGCGCAAATGCAATACGGTGGTGCAGCCGCTATCTGTGGTTTAGCGGGCGGTTTTGCATTACCAACAACCGTTATGCCGTTTATTTTACGGGGTGTGAGTTTACTGGGAATCGACTCTGTTTCTTGTCCATTTGAGAAACGAAAAGCGGCGTGGGAAGCTGTGATTAAAGCACTACCCGAACATTTTTATCAGCAAGCTTGTCAGCAGATATCATTGGCTGAGGTGCCTGATTTCGCAAATAAAATTATCCAAGGTCAAGTCACAGGACGTGTATTAGTTAAGCTGTAATCCCGTTTCCTACGTTTTAACACGATGGCAACACTGAGGTGTTGCCAATTACGACTAAACCATTAGTTGAGCCTCCTGTACTTGTTCTTCATATCGGCTATTTCGGCAGTGTAATCGTCACTTTAAGGCCTGTTGGTATACGGTTCTCGGCTTTAATCTTACCTTTGTGGGCGGTGATCGCCGCTTCAGTGATTGCCAGCCCAAGTCCCCAGCCTCCACTTTCTCTTTGTCTTGCCGAGTCTGGGCGGTAGAAAGGTTTAAAAATGGCATCGAGTTCGGCGGCATCTATGCCTGGACCATCGTCTTTTATGGTAATTTGTACTTGATCAGCCGTCGCACTCGCCTGCAGGTGAATATCGCTTGCGGCATAACGGATCGCGTTACGCAGCAGATTTTCAATCGCGCGGGAAAGTGATTTAGGAAAATGCGCTAACTCAATTTCTTCATCGATATCGATAGTAATGCTTTTACCTTGCTGTTCTGCTTCAAATTCCGCATCGTCTAAAACTTGGCTCAGGGATTCGGCCAAGCCTAAATGTACTTTGGTTTCGTTAGTACTGAGCTTGACCCGCGAGAGCTCTAACAATTCACTGATAAGCTTTTCGAGTTGCTCAGCTTCATAACCTATGCGTTCCGTTTCGGTGGTCTGCTGACCTTTTTTACGAGCGAGGGCAAGGGATAACTGTAGCCGCGTCAATGGGGTGCGTAGTTCATGGGAAATATCCCCCATGAGCCGCTGCTGATTATTCACCATAGCTTCGATGGAGTCGGCCATGCTATTGAAGGCCTTGGCTAATTGGCCTATTTCATCTTTACGCTGTGTGGTGGACTTATCGACACGGTGACTTAAGTCACCTTCGGCGAGGGCATTCGCACTTTTTTTGAGTGAATTTAATGCTTTACCTAAATGCCACGCGAGCAAGCCACATAATAATCCCGAAAGGAAAATCGCTAGGCTTAAGGTTAATAACTTATTTTCGGCGAAGAAGAAGAACCAAGGCCGTGGATGGTTATCCGGTAGGCGGCCATAAAGTGAATAGGTTTCAGCGCCCAGATTAAATTGATAGGGACCAAACACCAGCTCATCTTTAAACTGATGGCTAATCGGTTGTTTTTCTTCATCTGCCATCAGCATAAAGCTGCGCACACCGCGACTCACCCTGTGGGTGTTGATAACTTGGCCTTGGCTGTTGACAAGATAGACCCGTAGAGGTTTACCTTCCATGTCTCTGTGTCTTTCCCAGCGCCGAAGAAAATCGGATTCCAGTAAGGCGGGGTTTTCTTGAATGCGCTTAGCTATCGTCGATAGGACTTTTTCAAGGTGAGGTGGCAGTGGCGCACGGTCGTGATTTTGTTGCAGCAATGGTAACAGACCCACTAAGGCAATGATTAGCGAGCTGCACAGCCAAAATCCGAGCAATAATTTGATAAATAAACGATTAGGCACAGTCGATACCGCCGTTATGGGAGCCAAATATAACCTTTGCCACGGATGGTTTTCACCCTTGGCCGACCATCGCTACGCTCGGGGAGTTTTTTACGTAGATTCGATAAATGCATGTCTAAGCTGCGATCGAAGGGCATGAGTTTTTTGCCGAGCACTTTCTCGTTTAACTCTTCCTTGTTCATCAACTCTCCAGCGTGCAGTGCTAGGGTGTGCAGCAGAGTGAATTCAGTGCCTGTGAGTATGATTAATTGCTCATTACAGTAAGCTTCTTGGCGCGATGGATCTAAGCGTAGATCGCCAAACTCTTGGGCGGGCGCGGCATGGATTTCTTGGGTTGTTAAGTTCGAACGACGAATAATGGCGCGGATACGGGCGATTAACTCTCTGTCATTAAACGGCTTTGGCAGATAATCATCGGCGCCGATTTCAAGCCCAACTACGCGATCGATTTCATCGCCGCGAGCGGTCAGCATTAATACTGGGGTTTGTTTATGTTGGCGCAGTGCGCGTAGCACTTCAAAACCGTTTAATTTAGGCAGCATGACATCGAGTAGGATCAGATCGTAATCTGCGGTCAATGCCAGATCTAAACCTTGTTTACCGTCGTAGGCCAAGGTTAATTGAAACCCTTCTAACTCGAGCAGTTGCCCTAGTAGCTCAGATAAACCCAGATCGTCATCGATTAATAATATCCGACTCATACTATTCCTTAATCTCTGTAATGTGGCCTCATGTGCCTGTTTATCATAGGCACTTTTAGCGCTTTGGCTGAGTATACCTGTTTTGATGTCAATTGCTGTGTAGCAATGTAAGCCAAAGTAAAGAATAGAGTTATTGCCGCAACTTTACAGTGATTTACTCAGGCAACGCCCTCACTTACATATAGGGGTTTAGACTGGAAGGGTCGAAAGTGACTCGGCTTAAAAGGGTCGTCACTGTGTCTTATTACTTGCCATATTAAAGTTGAACCATCGAGGTTAACACTATGAAAACATTATCACCTTTGAAAGCGAGCCTGTTTGCCATTCTAGCGAGTTCTGCGGTTTTCGCGACGGCAGTTAATGCAGCACCTAAGGATGCTGGCTGCGACTTCTCTAAATCTGAATTCCACAAAGGCGACCGCATGGAACATGGTGGCCGACATATGGGCCACGGTGGCATGCATCGTATGTTTGAAGGGCTCGATTTAACGGATGCCCAGAAAGCTGACGTCAAAAAGTTGTTTGCCGATCAGAAAGCCACGCGTGCTGATAATCGTCCAACGAAAGAGGAACGCTTGGCACATCGCACTGAGATGCAGGCCTTAATTACCGCGCCTAGTTTTGATGAAACACAAGCAAAGGCACTGATGAGTGCGCAGCAAGAGCAGCGTCAAACTCAAGCCATTGAACGTATGAAGCTGCATAATCAAATATTTAATCTGCTGACACCAGAGCAGCAAGCTAAGTTTAAAGCGCGATTTGAAGCACAAGCTGGTAAAGAACCTCGCGGTTAAGCGTCTTAGCTGATATACAATAGGGTCATAGCTTCCCAAGATAGATCCCTTATGACTCAAACTTCCCAATACGATTTTTGGGTCAAACTGGCTAGCCGCGCTTCCGTGGCTACCGCTTTGATCCTTATTCTTATCAAGATGTTCGCTTGGCTTTATTCCGGCTCTGCCAGTATGTTGGCATCTTTGACGGATTCCTTTGCCGATGCTCTCGCTTCTATTATCAATTTTATTGCCATTCGTTACGCGCTTGTGCCGCCGGATCATGACCACAGATATGGTCATGGTAAGGCTGAGCCGTTAGCATCTCTAGCGCAATCCGCCTTTATTATGGGCTCCGCATTTTTATTACTGTTCTATGGTGGCGAGCGTCTATTAACACCTGTTCCGGTTGAAAATGCCACCATAGGTGTAGTTGTTTCTATCATAGCGATTGTGATGACGTTAGCTTTAGTCATGTTGCAGAAACGCGCATTAGCGGCGACAAAAAGTACTGTGGTTGAAGCTGATTCGCTGCACTATAAATCAGATTTATTCCTTAATGGTGCGGTATTGTTGGCATTAGTATTAGCGCAATACGGTTGGTGGTGGGCTGACGGTTTATTTGCGGTAATGATTGCATTTTATATTGGTCATCAAGCCTTTGGCTTAGGTTATCGCTCAATTCAAGCCTTGTTAGACAGAGAGCTAGACGAAGAGACTCGCCAGCAAATCACGCAAATCGCGATGGAAGATCCACGGGTGCAAGGATTGCATGATTTGCGCACTCGTCAAGCAGGCAAAACTGTTTTTATTCAATTTCATTTAGAACTCGATGGCAATTTGAGTTTGAATGAAGCCCACAGTATTGCCGATACAACAGGGATAAGAGTCAAAGCCGCCTTCGAAGATGCTGAGGTGATTATTCACCAAGATCCGGTTAAACCTGATATAAACGAAACATAAATGAAGGGCAAGCTATGGCATGGATGCAGAAGCAAAGTCACAGATGGGATCATTCCACTCGATTGATATGCCGCTATCATAGGCTATCGACTCGCTTTGAGTTGATAGCCGAATCTGTGGTTTCTGACGTTAGCATTCCTATGAATGCAGAAATCACGCTCCTAATGGAACAGAAACCTTCGATAGTAAATCAAGCAGATAGTACCGTATCTCCTGTGATAGCGGGGGCTTGGAGTCAGTTAGTCCTGCGTAAACATCTTTATTACTTACCGCAGAAAATTGATCTCGACATTGCTAACCAAGCTTATCGAGTCCATGTCTGGCCATTATTTCTTTGGCGTACACGTATTACTTGTGTGGCGTCTGGCAGAGTTGTCGTATCCGAATGTTTGGATGTGAGAAGGCGTCGTTCCCTCATCCGTTGGCTATATGCGAGTTTTATAGGGCTGTTGCGGGTGTTAAGTTAAAGTTATTAATAGTTTCAATTTAAAAATAATACTTACAGTAAATATTATTTAGCCACATAACGAATAACAATAACTTCCATTTTCCGACTCAAGCTGAATCAATGCTGTATGATTTGTATTTTGATAATTTAAACCATGACACTTCTGAATTGCTTATTGTAATATCCGCGCCGTCTAATACTTTCGTTAAATCATTAGGGAATTATGATGAATAAATTATCAATTGTTGCTATCTCTTTACTATCAGCATTAGCGGCCACTCAAGTCTCTGCAGCAACCGACACTACTGGATTTTATGTGGGTGGTGCATTAAATAGAGTCACAGCAGATGCTTTTGATGGTTCAGAAACCGGTACTGGTGTAGGCGTATACGGTGGCTATAACTTCAATGAATGGTTTGGTTTAGAAGCTAACCTGTTTGCCACTGGTGACTTAGGCGATAAGAATGTTGATATTAGTGCTGGTGCATTAAGCTTCACACCTAAATTTACTGCACAAATTAATGATATTTTTTCTGCCTATGCCAAAGCGGGTATCGCATCTATGGCGGCGAATGTTGATGGCTATGGTTACGATGAAGACTTTACTGGTTTTGGTTGGACTTATGGTGTAGGTGTTAATGCCGCCGTAACAGAGCACTTAAATATCCGTGTAAGCTATGATGTCACTACAGGTGATTTAGATGCCGACCGTAGCTATTTAGGATTAAAAGATATTGACACTGATATTAAGCAATTCGCTATAGGTATGCATTATCAATTCTAATTTATTAGATTTGGCATATTTAATTCATGCCAATGAAAATTAATTTCAAATAGAAAGGGATGTGAAGATATCCCTTTTTATTGTTTGATATGAATAAGCTTGTATTGATATAACGAGTAGTAACGTTATTTTATCTACTCAATCCATCGACAGTTCTTTTAATTTCCGCGTTAAGGTATTTCGTCCCCAGCCTAAACGTTTCGCCGCTTCCTGTTTATGGCCTTGAGTATGGCGCAGCGCAGTTTCTAGCAGTATGCGCTCGAATGCGGGCTGCACCTCAGTTAACAGATCGCTGTTTCCTTCTGAGAGTTTTTGGTCTATCCACTCAGTAAGTGCCGATTGCCAATCTTGGCTGCCTTTCGCCGTGTGGGTGACACTCACAGGGTCTTTCAGTAATTCTGGCGGTAAATCTTGGGGTAAAATTTCTTGCCCCGATGCCATTACGGTTAACCAACGACAGGTGTTTTCGAGTTGTCTGACATTACCGGGCCAAGGCAATTGGGAGAGTTTTACCGCGGTTTCCTTGGTCATTATTTTAGTTTCTACGCCAATTTCCTTTGCTGCCGAGGCGAGGAAATGGGTAGCGAGCTGGGGAATGTCTTCCCGTCTTTGTGACAGTGGCGGCAAGTGCACGCGGATCACGTTGAGGCGATGGAACAAGTCCTCTCTAAAGCCACCTTTTTGCACTAATAATTCAAGATCTTGGTGGGTCGCCGCTATGATACGCACATCGACTTGCACCGCATTATGACCACCGACGCGGTAGAACTGGCCATCGGCGAGCACTCTTAGTAACCGTGTTTGTACGTCTAACGGCATATCGCCGATTTCATCTAAAAAGAGCGTGCCACCGTTTGCTTGTTCGAAGCGACCTTGGCGGACATTGGCTGCGCCGGTGAAGGCACCTTTTTCGTGGCCGAATAGCTCTGATTCGATCAAATCCTTAGGGATCGCAGCCATGTTCAGCGCGATAAACGGCTTCTCTTTACGTGGGCTGTGCTTGTGTAACGCGCCAGCCACTAACTCTTTACCCGTTCCCGATTGACCATTGATCAGCACGCTGATCGATGAGCGTGAAAGCCTGCCTATGGCGCGAAACACTTCCTGCATCGCTGGCGCTTCACCTATGATTTCGGGTGTTTTGACTTGGGCTTCCTGCGCGGGTGCTGGGCTCTGTTCAGTGGCATGGGTAAGTGCGCGCTCAACCAGAGAGATAGCCTCATCGATGTCGAAGGGTTTAGGCAGATACTCAAATGCGCCCGCTTGATAGGCACTCACTGCACTGTCTAAGTCTGAGTGCGCTGTCATAATGATCACGGGAATATGGGGATAATGCACCTGCAATCGTTCGAGCAGGCTTAAACCGTCCGTGCCGGGCATACGGATGTCCGACACTATCACGTGCGGTTGCGATATTTCTAATGCCTGCCACAGGGATTCGGCGGCGGCAAAGCTGGCGGTGCTGAGCTTAGCACCTTGCAGTGCCTTTTCGAGTACCCAGCGTATCGAGCTGTCATCGTCGAGGATCCACACTTGTTCACTAATTCGCATCTTGCTTCCTCATACGGTATGGGTAGGTACTGTCGAAATTATTTAGCGCTTAAAATCGGTAATGAAATGATAAATTCTGTGTGCCCAGCGCTGGAGAGGCAATCGATTCTTCCCGAGTGTAAACGGGCAATATTATGGGCAATTGAGAGGCCTAAACCTGAACCTTGCTCACGGCTTGTCACCATTGGATAAAATAATGTGTCCATTAGCTCAGGTGGTATACCGGGGCCGTTGTCGATAATCGATAGGGTTAACACTAGCTTGTGGCGCTGTGAACCTATAGTGACTTGGTGTTGAGTGCGAGTGCGGATCAAAATCTCGCCCCCCGTATGCTCAAGTGCTTGCACCGCATTTTGTAAAATGTTCAGCACAGCTTGCTGCATTTGGTCAGGATCCATCTCGATATCGGGAATGGATGGATCGTAATCCCGTTTGAGCTGGATGTTAGCGGGCAGCGCCATTTCAACTAACTTATAGACCTTTTGCACCACTTGATGGATGTTGTGCAGACTGTGCTGTGTCGGCCTTTGGGGGCCGAGCAGACGGTCCACTAAATTACGCAGCCGATCGGCCTGCTCTATGATGAGCGTAGTGAATTCCTTCAGCGCCGGATCATCCAGCTCCCGCGATAACAACTGCGCCGCACCGCGAAGGCCGCCTAAAGGATTCTTGATTTCATGGGCTAAGTTGCGCACCAAAAACTGCGCCGCTTGTTGCTGTGCATCTTGACTCAGTTGCTGATGAATGCGTCTTTGTTGGTCAACTTGGCGCAGTTCGAGCAGGCTGAGCTCTGCCTCGTCATCGAGGGGAATAAGGGTTAAATCAACGGTATGATGTTGGCCATCGAGCGTGACTAGTGCTGCCGTATTGACCGTTAAGCCTTGGCCGGCTGTTACTGCATCCATTAATAGCTTGGCGTCGACACCGAGGATTTGATAGTGCTCAGGCAAAGTTTGTTCTACGAGTCTATGGCTACCAACACCTAATAATTGCTCTGCTGCTGCGTTGGCATAACAAGGCTTGAGATCCTTATCTATGACAAGTACAGCGGTAACTAAATGATTGAGCAGTGTCTCTTTATCCATCGACCGTTCCTAGAAATAGGGTTGCACCACTATGGTGCACCAATCTGGTGCAAGCTGCAACTTGTCTTCATCAAACGGTTTAGTCAGGAGGAGTTAATCTAACTTCATGTATTTAAAGTTTTTATACTAACTTTTACTATACAAATAGTGACATTAACGCTTAGCTGCTTGATGAAGAAATATCTTTCTTGGTGAACTTGATGCAAAGACTTTGCCGTTTTGAGTCAAAGCGTCAACGACTAAGGTATGTTCACCTCTGTCGATGTTTTTGAGTTTGAAGGTACCGCCAATTTGCGGCTGACCGACGGGGTTGCCATCGAGCTTGAGGGTCATCAAATACTGACTTTTTAGCTCTGGGGTGATAGTCGCAACGACGTCGAAATCGCCATTGTTATCTCTGACGGTTTCCTCTTCGGTCGGAGAGGTAATATTGACTTGATATTGAATAGATTCAATTGCTTGATTTGAGCTGTTTAAGTCTGTTTTGGGCAGAGGAAGGGCAATTTGATTTAAGGTCTTATCTTTTAGCTCAACGACTTGGGCATTTGGCTGCGGCTCATCGGAGTAATGGACTTTGCCATCTTTATCGACCCATTTATAAACAGTCGCTTGCGCTAACATGCTAAATAGCACTAAGCCGATGAGTGTGAGTGAACGCATGCTAAAGTCCCTGTAGCCTTGAGATAGAGTTAATCAAGATTAGTCTCTTTTACATCAAAAATCATGGTGTTTGTTGCGCTAAGTGGTTAAGGATGTCACCACAGAGAAGGTATAAAGTCGACAGAAAATGGGGCGGCAGAAACAAGGGTTAGTTAAAGTGGGTTAAGATCGGGCACTAACATGTGCCCGAATTCGATCCATCAATTACAGGCTTGCATCGAGTTGTTTCTCGATCTCACTCGCTTTGACCCAAGCGGCATGTTGGGATAATTGAGTGGCATAGCGTTCAATGTGTTCAAATTTCGCGAGATCGCCACTGTTCGCCAGTAGCTCTACGACGAAGGACATCATGATATCCGCACCCGTGAGCTTGTCTGCAACAAGATAGGTTTTATCGGCCAACATATCATTGAAGTAATGGCTTATCTTACTGACTTCTATCGCCGCATAACCTTCAAGGAAATTGGTTTTACAACCGTCCTTTTGCACGAACATACGCAGTAACAAAGGCAGCATGGCTGAGCTTTCGGCAAAGTGTAGCCATTGCAGATAACTGACATAGTCTGCGCTGTCTCTGGCGGGGGCAAAGGTATCCGCCGCATATTTTTCAATCAGATATTCGGTGATCGCCCCCGATTCTGCTATCACTTGACCGTCCATTTCGATAACGGGTGATTTGCCTAACGGATGAATTTGCTTAAGTTCGGGTGGCGCGAGAAAAGTCTGGCTATCACGTTGATAACTCTTAATTTCATAGGGTTGACCGAGCTCCTCTAGCAACCAGATGATACGTTTAGAGCGTGATTTATTGAGATGGTGCAAGGTGATCATGGGCTTTCCTTTGGACAGTGAGAGTACATTTTGGCTGTCGCACTATTATGGTGCGACAGCTCTTTTTAACGTATTTAGCACACTTGTGCGCCTGTCTTTGTTCATTTCAAGCTGAGCGTCGCGTATTTATCGCTTAGCCTCTCGCGTTCAATTGCGCAACTATGGTTTCGGCTACGGCTTCGGATGATCCCGGATTTTGGCCTGTGATCAAATGGCCATCTGTGACGACAAAGCTTGTCCAGTCATCACCTTTGACATAATTGCCACCATTTTTCTTCAGCATGTCTTCAACCAAAAATGGCACGACATGAGTGAGTTGCACGGCTTCTTCTTCAGAGTTGCTGAAACCGGTAACACGCTTGCCGCCGACCAATGGCTTGCCATCACTGGTTTTAGGGTGCAGCAATGCAGCAGGCGCATGACAGACGAGCCCTAGGGGTTTATTGGCTTGATAAAACTGTTCAATCAAGACGATAGAATGTTTATCTTCGGCAAGATCCCACAGTGGGCCGTGACCGCCCGGATAGAAAACCGCATCATAATCGGCTGCATTGATTTCACTTAAGCGAGTGGTATTCGCTAGCAGTGCTTGCGCCTCAGGATCTTTGCTAAAGCGCGCAGTAGCTTCGGTCTGAAAGTCTGGCTCATCACTTTTTGGATCGAGTGGTGGTTGACCGCCCAGTGGTGAGGCTAAGGTAATGTCAAAACCTTTATTTTAAAAACATAAAAAGGTGAGGCGAATTCTTCTAGCCAAAAGCCGGTTTTTAAACCGGTATCACCGAGTTTATCGTGCGACGTGAGTACCATTAATATATTCATTTTCATACCTTTACCTTAGTTGCTCACATCAATATGTGTGAGCTTTGGGTTTAGTTCATTTGACGTTATAGGGCTAAGGTCAAAATGCTACGGCTCATGGCTGGGTCAATATTGCCATGTTCGCCGAGTGCCACCATGCCATGCAGTTCAAGCTGTTTCACTACGTGATCAACGTGGCTGGCATCGAGATCATAGGCAGATAAATGTGTCGGTATGCCCATGGCTTCGAAGAAAGCCTTGGTTTTTGCGATAGCGGCGTCGATACGCTCGTCATCTGTACCTGTGTTGATGTGCCACACACGGTCGGCGTACTGGAGTAACTTTTCGCGCTTAGCCTCTTTGGTACATTGCAGCAGAGCAGGCAATACGATTGCCAATGTACGCGCATGGTCGATGTCGTAAAGCGCAGTCAGTTCATGGCCTATCATGTGGGTTGCCCAATCGTGCGGAACGCCGACGCCAATCGTGCCGTTGAGTGCCATAGTGGCAACCCACATTAAGTTAGCGCGAATGTCGTAATCTTCGGGTTGAACTAGCACTTGTGGACCAAGCTCAATCAAGGTTTGTAAAAGACCTTCGGCAAATCTGTCCTGCACGGCGGCGTTAACTGGGTAAGTGAGGTATTGCTCTGTGATATGTACAAAAGCATCGACAACACCGTTGGCCACTTGGCGCTCTGGCAGGGTGAAGGTTTTGGTCGGATCGAGTATTGAGAATTGTGGATAAACCAAATCATTACGGAATGGCAGTTTAGCCTGTAGTGATTTACGGGTCACTACGCTGGCGTTGTTCATTTCGGAACCCGTCGCAGGTAAGGTTAAGACTGAGCCAAAAGGCATAGCTTGAGTCACATTGGCGCCCCAGCTAGTGAGAATGTCCCAAGGTTCACCTTCGAATACCGCTGCAGCGGCAACAAATTTAGTGCCATCGATAACCGAACCACCGCCAACCGCGAGGAGGAAGTCGATATTCTGCTCACGTACTTGGGCGACGGCTTTCATTAAGGTTTCATAGGTTGGGTTTGGCTCAATGCCATCGAACTCGATAACGAAACGATTACCCAATGATTGTTTAACTTCGTCTAACGTGCCTGTTTTTCTAGCACTGCTGCCGCCAAAGAGGATCATCACTTTAGCATCGCTCGGTACTAGAGAATCAATTTCGGCGATAGTGTCTTTACCAAAACGGATGCGGGTCGGGTTGTAATAGTTAAAATTTAGCATGGATGATGTTATTCCTATTATTACTTTAAATGAGCAGCGTTAATTGAGCTGCATTAATTAATCGCCCGTCAAATTAGTAGACCAGTCGTCTAATTTTGGGGCGTGAAAAAGTATTCTTTAAAAATCTGGGCTGATCGATATCAGCAAATATTAGTTTTGAGTCGGTATTAGGTTAAAGGGCCGTTTTAGGCGTTAAAATGGATTCAGTCGTTACGAGTGCACGTTCGAGTGCCGCAGGGCTGTGGCCCAACTTGTTCATTAAGCTGGCGCCTAACCACATGTGATACAACATTTCTGCGGTTGATTGCGGATCTTGCTGGGCGATTGATCTATCAGTTATGCCCACTTGAACACAAGTCGTTAACCTCTCTATGATGCCGGCGGAGCCTTTAAGTAAGGCAACACGCATGGCTTCGGATAAATCGGCCACTTCGGCGCTGAGCTTAACGACCAGACACTTTTGATCTACGCAGCCATCGGCTTGTACGTGCAACCATTGTTGCCAGTATTGCATCAAGCGTTGATGGCCTGTCAGTGTTGAGTCATTGAATAATGCGTCTAAATCTAATTGATATTTTTCAAAATAATCAGTAATAAGCGCTTCACCAAACTGTTCTTTGGATTTGAAGTAGTGATAAAACGAGCCTTTAGGCACTTCGGCCGCCTGCAGCAGTAGGGATAAGCCGACGCTGGAGAAGCCTTTGCGTACGATCAGCTTGTAGCCGATGTCGAGAATATGCTGGCGAGTGGATTGAGTTTCAATTTTCATGGGGGTTAGGATAAATCAAATTAGACCGGTCGTCTAGTGTTGTTTTTGTCGGCGATATCAACGCATTCGATTTAGTATGCTTTGCATTGTAAGTTTTACGCTGCCTTGAGTCAGGTTAATAAAATTGCCAAATTGATAAATGTCAGATGGATAAGGCATTCTGATGGTGAAATGGTCGGGTGGACAACATACTCACAGTGCTGAGATAAACCGTCACTGTGAGCATTCGATTCACGATTGATGTGAAATATTAATCGTACTGCCACTCAATCGAGATGATTAGAGGTAGCTACAGCAATATTCGGCAATGGCTGTGTTACGAATTTTAAAGCTAACATTTGCAGCCAGCTCAAACTGAGTTCCTTCGCTAAATTCTTGCCAAGTCGTTGTTTCTGGAAGTAACACCTCAAAACGGCCGCTAGTCACTTCCATGATTTCGCCTTGGGAGGTTGAGAACTCATATTCCCCTGGTAATACAACACCTAAGGTTTGCTTGCTGCCATCGGCAAAAAATACGCTACGGCTAGCCACTTTGCCATCAAAGTAGATGTTGGCTTTTTTAGATACTGACACTTGCTCGAGTAAACTCATTATTAATCCTCTATAAATTGGCTTGAGATGAATTTATATGCATATTTAATAAATTTCAATGCATCATTTGTCGCATGGATGTGCGCATTCAATATCAGTTGATGCTAACGTTCGGTTTATCGCTTATTTCCCACTATATCATTTTGTTTGAAATGATCGGTATGGCTTGGCTGTCATTTAAAGTTATTAATCATTTTTCTACTTAAAAATAATGAGTTGTCAGAATTTTAGTGAACTTTTGATGAAAATAGTCGGCACCGCTTTGTTTAGCTGAGATTCTTCTCCTATAGTTTTAAGGCAGGTTTGATTCTGCAAAGATTGAAGGAATGGAATTCGACGCGCGACAAGGAGTCTCACCATGGGTTTTACTCGTAAAATTCAGCTTATCAGTTTATTGATTGTCCTATTACCCCTCATATTTGCCACCGCAATAGTGACTTACATTGCTCGGGATGAATTGTTTGCCGAGGCCCAGTCTCGTTTAGTGGCTGTGCGTGAGATCAAGCAACGGCAGATTGTTGGCATGTTTCAGGACTTTTCCGATAACCTGCAGGCCGTCAGCGCCGTAATTGCCAGCCAAAAAAGCCTCGATACTCTTACTGACATAGATCAAACCTTGCAGTCATTAAATAAATCCCTCGGTTTTTATGACCTATTTATTATTAGTGACGACGGCACCGTTTTATATACAGTGGCGAAGGAGTCTGATTTCGGCACCAATTTGCGTACTGGACCCTTCCATGATTCGGGATTAGCACAGTTATTCAATAAGGCATTGGGATCGGCGGGCACAGTATTACTACAAGATTTCTCCGCATACGCGCCTTCAAACGGTCAACCGGCGGCATTTATTGGCCAGTCGATTCAGTTTAATCAACAAAGATTGGTGGTGGCGGCTCAAGTATCAATCGATCGCATCAACAGAGTTATGCAAATTCGTGAGGGTATGGGGCAAAGTGGTGAAACTTATCTCATTGGCCCAAATAATCGTATGCGTTCTGATTCTTTTCTCGACCCCATTAATCGTACTGTTACGGCTTCGTTTGCGGGAACGGTAGCTCAGAATGGTGTTGATACGCTGGCGGTAAAGGAGGCGCTGGCTGGTAAATCGGGGGTGATGCAAGTGAATGACTATAACAATAATCCCGTTTTATCCGCTTATTCTCCTGTCGTTGAGCTCGGTTTACGTTGGGGTTTGATGGCTGAAATTGATGTGAGTGAAATTGCTGCTCCCGCCTACCGTATGATGTTTATCGGTTTATCTGTTTGTGCAGCAGCCTTAGTGTTGGCGTTCGCTGCCGCTAAGTTAGTTACAGGGTTTGTATTAAAGCCGCTCGGCGGTGAGCCTGAGGACATGTGTAACTTGACCAGTATGATCGCCTCTGGCGATTTAACTCATAATTTACCGCATGTTCAAACGGATAATCACCTGATGAGTTGGTTGGCGCGGATGCAAACTAAGCTCAAAGAAATCATCAGTCAGCTGGTGGGCGTTGGGCATGAACTTGAATCTGCCGCCGAACAAAACTCTGCCGCTATGACACAAGCCGATTGCAGTATTCAGATGCAGGCTAAAGAAACTGATATGTTGGCCACTGCAGTTGAAGAAATGAGTTATGCCGCAGCTGAAATCAGCACGAATACGATGAGATCCTCCGATGAAGTGTCCGCCTGTACCCATTCGAGTGAAATTCTTTCGCAAAACTTGGCTAGTACTCGTAAAAGCTTAAAAGTGACCTTGAGCAGTTTTGCAACTATTCATCAACAGGTGGGCAGTCTTGAGGCGGATAGTCAGAAAATCGGCTCAGTATTAGCTGTGATAAATGCGATTGCGGAACAAACTAATCTCTTGTCTCTTAATGCGGCGATTGAAGCAGCGAGAGCTGGCGAGCATGGTCGTGGATTTGCTGTGGTTGCCGATGAGGTGCGTCAGTTAGCGGTGAAGGTTCAATTAGCAACTCAGGATATTGGGCAAGTGTTAAAAGGTATTCAGCAACAGTCAGGTGTGCTGGCGTTGCATAGTGTGACTTGTTCCACTGAAGCCTCTAAAACCGCAGAAGATGCGGATGGAATGCAGACCGCGGTGGATGATATTGCTTTGCGCTTAGAAACCTTAAAGGCATTAATGATTCAAACCGCAACCGCTGCGGAAGAACAAACAACGGTTTCGGCGACGATTGCGCAGGGGATTGCTGGCTTAAGCGTGGCGGCGGAGGAAAATAGTGCGGCTATCAGCCAAGTAGCAGCGAGTACGCGGAGTCTGTTGGGGTTAGCAAATCAGCTTGGTTTAACAACGGCACAGTTTAAGGTGTAGATATTTTTCGCTGCATTTACAGTGTTCTCACCTTAGTTGGTGCTGTAAATGTGACTGAGCGGGATGTTACACATCCGCCAGAAATGGATTTCTGGCGGATATTTTTATCAGGACTTCAGTTGGTTATCCCATGAGTGAGCATTAACGTTTACGCCAAATTGTCATTTCTGAGATGGAATGTTGGAATTTACGTTTAGTCTCGCGGATCACGAAGGGAATTTCCTTCACTGCGACCAGCTCAAATTGGCCGATCAAGGTTTCGGTCAAACCATCTAAGGTGGTGAAGTTCTCTCCTTTGACTTTAACGCCACCTAACCATTTATCCTTGGGCGTATAATCTTCAAGCCAAGTGTATGGCGAGGCAATCACAAGGTATCCACCTTGATTAATTCGCTGGGCAATACTGGTTAAAAAGTGTTTAGGCTCGTTCAACCTGTCGATAAGATTTGAGGCATAAACCAAATCATAACCTGTGTAGATGGGCTTTAAATTACAGGCATCACCTTGCATAAAGTTGACCTTTTTCGCCTCAAGCTCATATCCCAGTTTTGCGAGACTCGCACTCTTAAATTCTTGTAAGTCGCCTTCGGTGCGTATGGTGTAACGTTTTTCACCTTGTTCTGTCAACGCATAGGCCTGTTGAATAAAGCGCGCCGAGAAGTCGATACCATCAACATGATCAAACACTTTTGCCAGTTCGAAACTCGCGCGACCAACGGAGCAGCCGATATCGAGGGCTTTAGCTGTATGAGTCAATTGAATTTCACTCAGCGCTTGCTGCACACCATTGACGCAGAAGTTAGCAACCCCGAAATATTCGGCGCCATAGTGAAATTCAAGGTATTGGGAAATCAGTTCATCCGTTTCGTACACATTGACCTCTTCCATTTGAGCTGGATTTTGGGTGGATTCCACATAGCGAAAGCCCGCGTGTTGATAAAAATGTCGACGAAACGAATAGCGTGATGAAGCTATTGCCTCATTACCCGTAGAGATCCACGAGCCGCCTTTGATGAGATTATGTTTGCCATCGAAGGTTGGGGTGGAGAAATCATCGTAAAGTGGGTGTACGGCGAAGCCGTCAAAACCGTCGATTGCGGTTTCTGTCCATTGCCAAACATTACCGACAATATCGAAAAAGCCATTATGTTCGAAGCGATTCACTGGGCAAGAAGAGGCGTAATAAGCCAAAGCAATATTGCCCGGCACTTCATGCCAATCGGGCGCATCGGCGGGCACATTCTCGCGTAAGATGTACCACTCAGCTTCAGTTAATAGACGTATATTGCTTTGCTTTTGTTCGGCTTTCCAATTACAGAAGGCCTTAGCTTCGAGCTGATTCACTTCAACAGGCCAGTTTAATGGCAGCGGAATTTCTTCCACTAAGTTACGTTGCCACCATTTATCTTGTCTTAAGCGCCAAAAACGCGGCATTTGTGCTTGGGTATAGGCAAGCCAAGCTTGGCCTTCTTCATTCCAAAATTGGGGTGAGCGATAGCCGCCAGCTTCGACGAATGCGAGATACTCTTGATTCGAGACTAAGAATTTAGCCGCCTTAAAGTCGTTAACGTTAAATATTTTATGGCCGTACTCATTGTCCCAGCCGTAGGTTTGGTCTTGTTCTGTTTTGCCTAAGGTCACTTTTTGCCCTTTTACAGCCAATAAACTGTTGGTCTCGGCAGGGGCGGTGTCTTGGCACGCAGGCCAGAGGTGGTTGGGCGCGACATACTCCAGCGGCAGTTGGCGTATGATCACCGATGAGGTTTCTAAATGAATACGCTCATGTTCAATGCCCATCAAAATGATCCAAGCTGGACTATTTTGAGTGATAGGTAACGCTAGAGGCATTTCATCGATAACACGATTGATGACAGCATTAACTTGTTGGCGATAGCTTCGCACCTCTGCTACATCCGGCCACGGATAATGTTGTTCGTTCAAATCATCCCAAGACATCTCATCGACACCAATGGCGAACATGGATTCGAAGTTGTCGTTTACTCGTTCATCGAGAAATTTACCAAGTTTGAGTTTGTTGATATAGAAAGTGGCCGTATGGCCAAAGTAAAAGATTAACGGATGGCGCAGCGGCTCGGCTTTGAGGTAATAGGCGCTATCTTCTTGGATCAAATCATACAGAGACTCGTATAAAGCCCATGTCTGATTAAAGTATTGCTTAAGCTCTTGACGCTTTCCGGCCTCAGTTTCACCAATGAGCTTAAGGGGTTGAGGGGGTTGCGTTATGGGCTTATCCATAGACAAGTAAACTCCGTATTTATCGGCCTGCGGTGCAAGCATGGGAAGATTAATCTATCGTGTGTGACTCTATACGCGATTACTGAGCTCAGGATCACTTTGTCAGCTTAATGTGTCGGTTTCAGGCAAAGTGTTTTACAAACTAACAGAAAGACCAATTGAGTCCAACATCAGTGCTGGAGCTTAAAGCATCTCAGGTATGACCCTTTGGTTTGGAATTATCTTACAAAGAAAGTGATGCGCTCAATTTAGTGATGCTATCCCTTACAGGGATTAAAATTATTTTATCCCTGAAGAGTATTTTCTCTGTCGGGGTTAAGGCAGAATGATCCCGTCCGTAAAATTATTATGCAGGATATAACGGGATGACAATTAACGCATTATGGATACCCGCCTGGTATGAGCTTGATCCGTCGATCGTAGTGGGTGTGACTGAGGAGTTTGTTTTTCACAAGACTGCCGCAAACGAGGCGTTAAAGTTTTACAGCGGTGCAAAGGAAAACGATGCCGTTAAGGCAACCGGAACTATTTCGGCCATTAAGCACAATGTCTTGGGGGACATTGAAAGTGTCGATGCGCAGGGGCTCGATTATACGCTTGTGTTGCAAGATGGACGGCGTTTGTTAGTCAACGCAGAGGAAAACCCTGGCTTGGTTTATGAGTGGGTTGATGACAGTTGGCAGCCTTCAGATATGGTCATTACAGATTGGACATTAGCAGTACAATTTGCGTCTTTATCACCATTGACGCCAATAAAGTAATTGAAGGTTTATCGTGAGTAACTAGATGGCAAAGTGCAGTTAGCGCTCGGGATCCGAGGTTGACTGCACTTTTACTTGTTCAGCAAGTTGTTGGTATTCTTGTTTGATTTCTGCAATATAAACATCGTGAAAATTCAATTCATTAAATTCTTCTATACAGAGCTGATAACGGCGTAGCTGCTCAGATTTTTCTTCGGCGGTATCCCATATTTCCATTAGCATAGCGTTTGATTCCATTCATAAATTTAATATATGTATCCAGCATGCATTTTAACTATGTCTACTGATAATTAATCGAGTCGGCTTCAAAATGGTTACGCTTCATTTTGTCCTGAGACGTTATCTTTTCTATAAATCGATTTTAAACAAAGTGTTAGAGTTAACAGCTGTGTTATACCGTATGGATGTATAACTGTTTTCCTCGTCTTCTTCGGGACAAATGCTTACATCAAGGCGCTGCCATATCCTTATAGTGTTTCTATCTTGATGATTGGATTGTGCCTGTGAGCATTTTGCTCTAGATTGATATTTCTTTGTTTTTATCTTCTGGCCTTGATGCTTTTTTGCCCTTTGGAGCCGTGTAATGGCTAATATTCTGTTAGTTGCCAATCTCAACTGTGATCGGATCTTACTGCTTGATAAACCTTTAAAAACGGGTGGACGTTTCCATTATCAAGATGGCGGCCAAAGGCTCGGCGGCGGTGGAGCAAATACCGGATTAGGTTTAGTCTGGGCAGGGCATAGTGTCGCGCTGGTGAGTCAAGTGGGCCGTGATGACATGGGGGATTGGCTCATTGCAGAAGCCAGTACTCAAGGGCTAGATTGTCGTTTAGTGCAGCGCCGCGCCGGCAATACATGCGAAATGCTGCTTGTAATGACGCCAGATGGCGAGCGCACCATTATTCGGCCACAAAGACCCATATTTGAATTATCTGTACCGCCGAAATGGCAGCAATGGGACGCGTTGTATTTTAATACTTCCGCTGAAGGCTCTGTCAGCTGGGCAAAAACAGCTTTAGAACATTGTCTTGTGGTCGCGCAATTAGCCAAGGACGACAGACAGAGACCTTGTCATATTTTATTGGCCTCCATGAGTGATATTCAGGGGCGTTGTGATGGCGCATCTTGGGAATATGGCAAAAGCATTGGCGGCGATTGTCTGCGTTACTTTATTGTCACCGATGGTATCAATGGGGCTAAGGTTTACACGCATGATCAAGTGCAGCATGTTGCAGCTATCCCTGCCACAGTTGTTGATACCACTGGCGCGGGTGATGCCTATGCGGCAGGGTTGATCCACAGTCTCTGCATCGGCCAGTCGATTACTGAGGCCATGGCAGAAGGGGCGATTTGGGCGGCATTTGCGGTGGCAACTGATAGTTCTATTCCGGGTGAGGCACTAAAACAGTATTTAGAGGCGAAGCAAATCGCATGAAAATCTGCGGGCGAGCAGTTTGAGTCATCTTTCTGTCATACGTCCTTGCTAGAGTATGTCTTGTGGCGCATAGCTTGTCCCTTAACGTTTTCTTGTACTTTTCTCCCATTTATTGGTTAGTATGTTTTTGCCTCGTTTCCCCAACGAGGCATTTTTTTGCTCAAAATAAAGTTATTCCATCGTAGAACGCCAATACGACAGAAATCTTGTGCGGCCATGGCGCAATTGCGTTAACATTTATTCAACTAAAATAGTTATCGTTAAATTAAAATAATAAGCCACTCAAGGTGTTCTGTAGTCTTTGGAGTTGAGAATGGGCAATAACGCTTGGAATGATAAAAATAAATTTATTTGGCTTCTGTCTGTTTTGCTTTTGGTCGCCTTTTTAGTGACCAGCGGTATCAGTTACAAAGTGGCCCATGATTCACTGAGCCAACAAATAGAGAGCAATACCTTACCGCTCACAAGTGACAATATTTATTCAGAAATTCAACAGGATTTGTTACGACCCATCTTTATTTCATCCTTGATGGCGCAGGATACCTTTGTTAGGGATTGGACCTTAAGTCATGAGCAAGAGCCCGAAAAACTCATTCGTTACCTTAAGGAAATCCAAGAAAAATACGGTACAGTCACTAGCTTTTTTGTGTCTGAGAAAAGTCGAAATTATTACCATTCCACGGGCATTTTAAAACAAATCCAAGATGTAGAGCCTGACGATGCTTGGTATTTTCGAGTGCGCTCTTTACCCGAATCTGAGCATTATGAGGTCAATATTGATGCTGATACGGCGGACCGCAGTAAAACAACCGTATTTGTGAATTATAAAGTTTTTGATTTTGAAGGAAAATTTATTGGTGTTACCGGTGTGGGGTTGGCGGTTGAAAAGGTTAAAGCCTTAATTGAGTTATATCAAAAGCGTTATAACCGCCGAGTGTTCTTTACCGATCGGCAAGGTAATGTCACTTTGCATGGCGATCAATATGACGGTACGGATTCGCTGCAAACGAACGTAGGGCTTGATAATTTGGCTACGCGTATTTTAACCAGCCCAAGTGCCGCCTTCAGCTATCAGAAAAACGGGAAAACGGTTTATCTCAATAGTCGCTTAGTTCCTGAGTTTAAGTGGTATTTGATTGTTGAGCAGGAGGATGCGCCACAAGAGCGGGAACTGTTAAATACGTTTTGGGGTAATTTGGCGTTAAGCCTAATGGTGACTCTAGGTATTTTATTCATCTCAAACATGACCTTAGGTCGTTATCAGCGCAAACTAGAAATTATGGCTTCTACCGATAAGCTCACTGGCGCCGCTAACCGTCAGGTGTTTGATGAGTACTTTAGGCAGGCGTTAGATAAAGCTAAGCTGACACAATCGCCGATTTCAATACTCTTGTTGGATATCGACCACTTTAAAAAAGTGAACGACAGTTATGGGCATGGGATTGGTGACTTAGTATTAAAAACCATGACGAATATGCTGCGTGGTTTACTACAACAACAGGATATTTTATGTCGCTGGGGCGGTGAGGAGTTTTTAATTTTACTCCCTGAGATGGATTTATCCCGAGCGGCAGAACTGGCAGAACAGATCCGTGACCTCATTTCCCAGCGGGAAATTAAAGTGAATGGATTGCACATTTCTATTACTGCCAGTATTGGTGTTGCTGAGCATCAAGTGCAAGAGCCCGCGGAGGATCTTATTAAACGTGCCGATCTGGCCTTGTATCAGGCAAAAGAAGCGGGCCGAAATCAAGTGGTGTTAAATCATTCATAGACTCTACTCGGTTCTTCTTGGCAGCAATGTTTAGCCTACCTTTGTGGGTTATGGCGCGGGTTGATTGTATTATTGGCGTATCGCGGTTTACACTCTGACAGTAATGCGCGATAGGTCATTGATTTGGAGTTGCAGATGTCAAAGTTGTTGATTAATAAGTTGTCTGGATTGTACTTAGGAACTCATCTTCAAGAAATGTTCGGTGTTGCTACGGGGATTGATGGTAAGCAAGCGGCTCAACAACTGTTAGTGCATATCGACCATGTTGAAGGGGACGCGCAGGCCGATCCAAAACACCATGGCGGCCTTGATCGCGTGCTACATCATTTCCCCCGCGAACACTACGGCCAATATCGTCGTTGGGACTTAATCACCCTGCTCGAAGATGTGCCCAGCATGGGAGAGAACATTAGCACAGTTGGACTGAACGAAACTCAAGTCAATATTGGCGATATCTTGCAAATTGGTGCAGTAAAAGTGCAAGTGACTCAGCCGCGTTCACCTTGTTTTAAATTGAATCTGCAATTTGGTCACAGAGAATTTGCCCTCGCCATGCAGCAAAGCCAATTATGTGGTTGGTTTTATAGAATCTTAACCCCAGGGATTATTCAGTTAAACGATAGGATTGAATTAGTTGAGCGTCGTACTGATATCAGTGTTGCCGAGGCCATGTCACTCTATTTCTCGCCAACGTTTAATGCCAGTGCCTATGATCGTTTAGCTTCCTGCGAGGGATTAGCGCTGAGTTGGGTTAATAGCCTACAACGCCGCTTAGCATTACAGACAGTAGAAGATTGGCAAATGCGTTTATATGGGCCGAGTGGAAAATAAGGCTTTATATTCAAAATGATAAAACAGGGATGACCTATGATTGAACCCGTTACAAAAAGTGATAAAGATTTTGGCTTACTGGTATACGCCTCAAGTTTTATTGGATACTTAGTGCCGTTGGGCTCTATTCTTGGTCCTTTGATCATTTGGCTGATGAAGCGTGAAGAGTCCGCATTTGTCGATCAATGTGGCCGTAGTTGTTTGAACTTTAAATTGAGCCTGTTGATTTATGTGATCATCAGTGGCGTACTCGCTTTGGTCGGCATTGGTTTCATCTTTTTAGCCATACTCGGCATATTCGATTTGGTGTGCACTGTGCTGGCGATTATTAAGGCCAGCGAAGGTAAAGTGTATCGCTATCCATTAACGATTAAATTTATTGCTATGGATTAATTACCTCTGCGAGTTAAAGAAAAACGCCTTAGATGGAAACATCTAAGGCGTTTTTTATGGCGTAAGTTTTAAGATTTTACACCTTAAACTTGGCCACTAAGGTATCTAAGCGGTGTGACAGTTGATTCAAGGCTAAACTCGCCTGTGCCGCCGCTTGTGCAGTATTGGCAGTACGTTGAGTAATGTCATTGATTTCAGTGACGTTACGGTTTATGTCTTCCACCACTGTGGATTGTTCTTCCGTTGCCGCAGCAACTTGGATGTTCATGTCGCTGATAAGACCAATGCGATCGCTAATGCCAATTAACGATTTGCTGGCTTCATCGACGGCTACAACGCCTTCGTGGGAGCGGGTACGACTCTGGGCCATCGCATTAACCGCGCGGCTGGCTTCCGATTGCAGCTTGTCGATCATGCCTTGCACTTCATTGGTCGATGCTGCTGTGCGTGAGGCTAAGTTACGTACTTCATCGGCCACGACAGCAAATCCGCGTCCAGCTTCGCCGGCACGTGCTGCTTCAATGGCCGCGTTAAGTGCTAACAAGTTAGTCTGCTCAGAGATAGCGCGGATCACATCTAAAATACCACCGATGGATTTAGTGTGGGTCGCGAGGGACTCAATCACTTCACCCACTTGGCCAACGTCTTTCGACAATTGGTTAATGGTATCGCGGGCACGGGTTACCACAACTTGGCCGCTGCTGGCTTCAGTATCTGCATCTCTGGCGGCAACCGCAGCTTGGGCGGCATTACTGGCAATTTCGTTAACCGTCGCGCCCATTTCATTAATGGCCGTTACCACCATCATAGTGCGATCTTTCTGCTCGTGGCTGTCTTCTAAGGTTTGCTGTGCCTGATTCGACACATCCTTAGCCGAGAAACCGAGCTGTTCGCTGGTTTGTGCCACTTCGATGACAGATTCCTGTATCTTGCTGATAAAGCTGTTAAATCCTTTGGCGAGCTGTGCAATTTCATCTTCACCATTGACTGGTAGACGTTGACGTAAGTCACCTTCGCCTTCGCCTATGTCGTGGAACATGGCGGCAACTTGGGCAATAGGACGACTCACAGAACCTGCCACCACGATGGCGAGTACAATAAAGCCTGCTGCAATTATTAGCGTCCAGATTAAGATCTGATAAGCCGCTTCGGTTAATAGTGCGAATACTTCGGCCTCTGGCACCTGTGCGACTAAGTACCAATCCATAGATGCGATATAACTACTGGCAACCAGCATGTTTTCGCCATTGATTTTGGTATTGATCAGATTGAAATCACTGCGGTTTAATAATGAGCTTGAACTCGCATCCTTGTATAAGTTGCTTAGGCTGCTCTTACCAATTTGGCTCGTATCTGGGTGGAGTTTCACCTCACCTTTAGCATCCACTAAGTAGACTAAACCGGTTTCTTCAATCTTAAACGAGCTCAGCAAACGCACCATGTCATCGAGTGATTTAGCGAGCCCGACTAAGCCGCGACCATTGGGTTGTTGGTAGTTAATGAAGAGTTTGACTTCGCCGTTGGCCTCAGTAAATACGTTCAACATACGTTCTTGGCCACTGTCTCGGTAACCAAAAAACCAGCCATCCTGCGCAGGAGTGAGCACGCGCAGAAAACCATCCTGAGTGTAGTAGGCGGCAGTTTGTCTATCAGCGTAGGAAGCTTGCGCTAGCTTATACTGACGAGTGATGTCTTTGAGTTGGGCTACGACTTGGGTTTCTTGGGCCTGTGGTCTACCGTCTTCTAGCCATTGCAGTAACATGCGGCTACTGGCCAATTGTTCTGCAGCATTCATTAAAGTGGAAATGTCGAGATCGATCTTATTGCGAATTTGCATCATTAAGCTCGGTAATTCCGAACCTAACATCCTTTGTTGTACGACATTTTTCGCGCTACGTTGGCTTAATACGCCGACGAGTATGGTCGACAACAGTACTGCAAATGTCACTGTTAACAGAATTTTCTGCTTAATGGTGAGGTTATTAAATATCATAAATATCAATATGCCTGTGTTGGACTATTTTGAGTTATCGGTCAACGCACTCTTGTACGGTAAAAGATTATCGGACAGAAATGTGAAAAGTTAACCTTAGTCTAGGCCGGTTGCCGAATAAAACAGCGTATAGAACACTTATTTGGCCTAACCTGTTGGTCTTGCTGTAGATCTAATTATGTAGAGTATAGATGGAAATGAGATGGTGATTGAAAACGAACTCTTTTTTGTGTGGCAATTGTGGCCAATGTCGCGAGTAAGGGCAAGCAAAAAAAGTGAACTATTCGTGTAAAAGGTGAAAAAAAGGCGCTCCACTGAGCGCCATTATTTACATTTATCATCCAAATGTTACATGTTGGGGTAGTTTGGACCACCACCGCCTTCCGGTGTAACCCAAGTGATGTTTTGGCTCGGATCTTTAATGTCGCAGGTTTTGCAATGAATGCAGTTTTGCGCATTGATTACAAACTTGGGTTGACCCGCCTCTTCGACGATTTCATACACGCCGGCTGGGCAGTAACGCTGTGCTGGCTCATTAAACTGAGTCAAGTTAATGCCCAGTGGAATACTGCTGTCCTTGAGACGTAAATGGCAGGGCTGATCTTCCTCATGATAAGTGCTCGACAGATACACTGAGGACAGTTTATCGAAGCTAAGCTTGCCATCGGGTTTTGGATAATCAATCTTGCTGTAAGCGCTCACAGGTGCCATTTGCGCATAGTCTGGGTGCTCATCACGCAGTGTGATAGGGAACTTTCCGCCAAACCAGTTTTGATCTATATAGTTGAATGCGCCGCCTAGATAGGTACCAAATTTGTGCATTGCTGGACCAAAGTTGCGGGATTTATGCAATTCTTCGTATAGCCAGCTTTCTTCAAGGTGGGTTTGGTAACAGTCGAGATCTTTACCGCCTTCAACCCCTGCCATCATGGCTTTACCTAAGGTTTCTGCTGCAACAATCCCGCTCTTCATCGCAGTGTGAGTGCCTTTGATTTTAGCAAAGTTCAAAGTACCCGCGTTGCAGCCTATGATAAGACCGCCAGGAAAACTCATCTTAGGTAGCGAGTTTAAGCCGCCTTTAGTAATCGCGCGGGCGCCATAACTAAGGCGTTCGCCACCCGTTAAATACTTAGCAATCACAGGGTGGGTTTTATAGCGCTGGAATTCGTCAAATGGGCTCAGATGCGGATTTTTGTAGTTCAAATCAATAATAAGGCCGACCGCAATTTGGTTATCTTCCATGTGATAAAGGAAGCCGCCACCCGATGCGCCCTCGGTTAATGGCCAGCCACCTGTGTGAACGACTTTGCCTTGTTCGTGTTGTTCGGCGGGGACTTTCCAAATTTCTTTGAAGCCTAAACCGTAATGCTGTGGTGTTTTACCATTATCTAAATGGTATTTTTCGATAAGTTGCTTGCCTAAGTGGCCGCGGCAACCTTCGGAGAAAACGGTATATTTAGCGTGCAACTCCATGCCTGGCATAAAGCTATCTTTGGGTTCGCCATCGGCACCCACTCCCATATCGCCAATTAAAATACCTTTAACGCTGTTATCGGCGTTAAATAGCAGTTCACTGGCGGCAAAGCCGGGGAATATTTCGACACCGAGTTCTTCTGCGCGATTGGCAAGCCAGCGGGACAGATTACCGACGCTGATAATAAAATTGCCGTCGTTGTGCATGGTTTTTGGCACAAAGGCATTGGGCATCACTCGGCCGTCGGTGGCTGAGCTGAGTAGGTAGATTTCGTCGTGGGTGACAGCGGTTTTTATTGGAGCATCTTTTTCGCGCCAGTCGCTGAATAGCTCGTCTAGCACTTTTGTCTCGAACACTGCGCCTGACAGAATATGCGCGCCCACTTCTGAGCCTTTTTCTACCACACAGACGGTAATTTCTTTACCTGAATCCTGTGATATTTGCATTAATCGACATGCCGTGGCCAAGCCAGCTGGACCAGCACCGACGATAACAACATCGAATTCCATTGATTCGCGTTCCATCAGTTCACCTCTTCCTTCACGTTTCCCCGATTTTTATCGAGTGTTGTAGTTTGTAAACGGGCGTTTTATTGCTTGCACCACCTTACCTGAAAATAAGATAAGGTCACAGTGGATTAAGCTGCTGTTTAGTCTAATTCAATACAAATCTTTAGGTGAGGACTGTCACAGATTATTCACGCTAGCGTGATCTAGGTTAATAAATACCTGTTTAGGGGTATAGCTAGTGAGTACTTTCGGCCTATAATCACCGACGACGGTTCTCCGAGCTTGCCTGCCTAAGTCGAAAGATATGGAGGTGTAGCCGTGGTAATAATGCCACCGGGGTGGGATAAGAAATGCTCTCACCTCCCACACTTGGAAAGGTGATCATGTCTCAATTACAAGACAGCTTTGGTCGAAAATTTCACTATTTACGGATGTCAGTCACTGACGTTTGTAACTTCAAATGCAGTTACTGCCTCCCTGATGGTTATCATCCTGAAGGTAAACCAAAATTCTTATCTCTCAATGAGATAGAAAACTTAGTCTCCGCATTTAGCCAAGTCGGCACCCAAAAAATCCGCATTACAGGCGGTGAACCTACCCTGCGTAAAGACTTTACCGACATCATTCGTGTCGTCGCTGATAACCCGCGCATTCATACTATTGCGACGACCACTAATGGATATCGACTCGAAAAGCATGCCAAAGAATGGTTCGATGCTGGCTTGCGTCGTATCAATGTGTCCGTGGATAGTTTAGATCCCAAAATGTTTTACCAGATCACCGGCGAAAATAAGTTTGACGAAGTGATGCGGGGGATTGATGCCGCTTTATCGGCAGGTTTCGAGCGAGTAAAAATCAACGCCGTACTGCTTAAAGGCTTAAACGATAAAGATTTGCCACGTTTTTTACACTGGATTAAACACACGCCAATCGACCTGCGTTTTATCGAGCTGATGGAAACGGGTCTTGGTCGTGAGTATTTTGAAGCCCATCACCTAGCGGGCGCCGACATCAAAGCACAGTTACTGGCAGATGGCTGGCAATTAGATACGCCAAGTGCCTCCGATGGTCCAGCCCAAAATTTCAGCCGCAGCGATTATCAGGGCCGTATCGGCTTGATCATGCCCTATGCCAATAATTTTTGTGCTACCTGTAACCGTTTACGGGTATCTGCTAAGGGTAAATTGCACTTGTGCCTCTTTACGGAATCCGGTGTCGATTTACGTGATCTACTACAGCATTCTAACCAGCAAGCGGAATTAATTGAGCGTCTGCACGGTCAATTAGCCCAGAAGAAAGAAACCCATTACTTGCATCAAGGCATCACAGGTGTCACTCAGCATCTTGCCTCTATTGGCGGCTAGACCTGATTTTAGGTCTGTTGCCATAGCCAATTTAGCGCGAGTATAAGCTCAATTTCCCTTGTATCCTGTTTTGACCTCAATTAAAGGATCGCTCCGATGAGCAATGTATTTACCCATATTAATGCCGATGGCAATGCCCATATGGTCGATGTAACTGAAAAAGCCGTTACCGAGCGCGAAGCCCGTGCAGAAGCTTTTATTGAGATGGCGAGCACGACACTCGAGATGATCATGAGTGGCAGCCACCACAAGGGTGATGTGTTTGCGACCGCGCGTATTGCGGGCATTCAAGCCGCAAAAAAAACCTCAGACCTTATCCCTCTCTGCCATCCGCTGATGCTAACGAAAGTTGAAGTCTATTTAGAGGCACAACCTGAACATAACCGCGTGCGTATTACTAGCCTGTGCAAGTTATCCGGCAAAACGGGCGTAGAGATGGAAGCGTTAACTGCAGCTTCAGTGGCGGCGTTAACTATCTATGACATGTGCAAGGCTGTGCAAAAAGATATGGTGATCTCCCAAGTCCGTCTGTTGGAAAAGCGTGGCGGCAAGTCGGGACATTTTAAGGTTTAGCGGATCAAAAACGAGAGAAGACTATGATTAACGTGTTGTTTTTTGCTCAAGTTCGAGAATTGTTGGGCACAGCTAAATTAAGTCTAGAGGCGAGCGAGCAGACACAAACTGCCGAAGCATTACGGGCAACGCTGGCGGCCACCGACGACAAATGGGCTAAAGTATTAACCTCTGACAAATTGCTGGTGGCGGTAAATCAGACCATTAGCCAATGGGATACACCTGTAAGCGATGGTGATGAAGTCGCCTTTTTCCCACCGGTTACAGGAGGTTAATATGCGTTTATTACCCGCAGTTCGAGTGCAAGAGGTCGATTTTAGTGTTTCTGACGAATATCGCCAGCTAGCTCAAGATGATAGCGATGGTGCCGTAGTCACTTTTGTCGGCAAAGTGCGTGATTTTAACGATGGCGCCGCGGTGACAGATTTAACCTTAGAGCACTATCCGGGCATGACCGAAGCCGTGTTAGAACAAATCGTTGCCGAGGCGCGTAGCCGTTGGCCGCTTAATAAAGTTACGGTTATTCACCGTGTCGGTACTATGGCTTTGGGTGAGCAGATTGTGTTTATCGGCGTAACCAGCGCCCATCGCAAGGCCGCTTTTGCTGCCTGTGAATTCTTAATCGACTTTTTAAAAACCAAAGCGCCATTCTGGAAATTAGAAGCGGGCGAGCAAGGTAAAAGTTGGGTTGAAGCGAAAGATGCCGATGAACAAGCGGCTAAGCTATGGCAACACAAAGACTAGTCGCGTGGCAGAGATACTCGTAGTCGCAACGCAGCTTGCCAGTTTAAGACCCGCGCGAATATTGCACTAAGGTGACCCAATGCAGAGTTTGACCCGTTTCTTCCATACCTGTGTTTTTGCATTACTCTGGTGCTTGGCGGTCGCGCCATCTAGCAGCCGAGCGGCTGATAATACAGCGATTCCCGCAATTGCCGCTGCCTCAGATTTACGTTTTGCCCTCGATGATATTAGCCAAAAATTTACCAATGAAACTGGGCTAAAAGTAAAAATATCCTATGGGTCATCGGGCAATTTTGCTACTCAAATCCAAAACGGTGCGCCCTATGAATTATTTTTATCTGCGGATGAAAAATATATTCAGCAATTGCATAGTGCTGGCGTTGCCCGTGATGCTGGGGTGCTTTATGCCCAAGGGCAACTCGCCATCGTTGTACCTAAAACCGGTCGTTTGTCCGTTGATCCTGAACTTAAGGGGTTAGCCGAAGCACTCGCTGCAGGAAAAATTACCCGTTTTGCTATTGCTAATCCTGATCACGCTCCCTATGGCGAAAAGGCCAAAGAAGCATTGCAGTTTGTGCAGTTGTGGGATGCGATTCAAGCTAAATTGATCCTTGGGGAAAATGTGTCCCAAGCAGGGCAGTTTGCGATTAGTGGTTCAACCCAGGGCGGGATTATTGCGCTCTCTTTAGCTATGTCTCCTACTTTTGCCAAACATAGTGATTACGCCATAGTGCCAGCAAAAATGCATAGCCCACTGTTTCAGCGTATGGCATTAATGGCCAAGGCGGGTGAAACAGCTCAGCATTTTTACGATTATTTAAGAGCCGATAGTGCTCGTCGTGTTTTGGCCGATTATGGTTTTGCATTGCCAGAGCAACCATGATGGATTGGCAGGCACTTTGGTTATCGGTCAAGCTGAGTGGCATCACAGTTTTAGTGTTGATTCCTTTAGCTATTTTGGCTGGACGAGCATTAGCCTATCGTCAATTTGTCGGCAAATCTTGGGTCGAGGCGCTGATCATGGTGCCCTTAGTATTACCGCCGACTGTGATTGGTTATTACTTGCTGGTGGGGCTTGGCAGTCAAAGTTGGCTCGGACAATGGATTGAGCAAGTCATGGGTCAGCAACTCGTGTTTCACTTTTCAGGTCTGGTTATCGCCTCCGTTTTAGTCAATATTCCTTTTGCTGTGCAGCCGATACAACGCGCCTTTGAAACTGTACCTAATGATGTTCGCGACGCAGCGGCTTGTTGCGGCATGAGTCGACTTAAAATTCTACTTAAAATTGAATTGCCTATGGTGTGGCCGGGTGTGCTAACGGCATTAGTTCTGTGCTTCTCCCATGTGCTTGGGGAGTTTGGCGTTGTGCTGATGATGGGCGGCAATATTGCTGGCGAGACTAAGACGATTTCGATTGCAATTTATGACAGTGTGCAATCATTCGATTTTAATGCCGCTGGCACTATGTCATTAGTCTTATTGCTGTTTGCAGTGACGGCGTTAGCACTAACAACCAGCCTATCGCGGCGTTTAGGAGGTCAGCGTGGCGCAAATCATCGCTGATCTGCAGTGTCAGATCCAAAATCATAAACACATTAAACTCAACGCCGATTTTCGCTGTAAAGCGGGTGAAGTACTTGCTGTGGTCGGGCCGTCTGGCGGTGGAAAAACCACGCTGCTACGAATGATCGCTGGGTTGAATCATCCCGATACGGGACAAATCCACTTTGGCGATCGGCCTTGGTTTGATGATAAAGCGCGTATCGCCTTAAGCCCGCAGCAACGCCATATCGGTTATATGCCGCAGCATTTTGGCTTATTTCCGAATCTCACTGCCTTAGAAAATGTAGTCGCTGGACTTGACCATATCCCCAAATCGGAGCGCATACCGCGCGCGAAAGATTGGCTCGAACGGGTCAATCTACAGGGATTACCCGATAGATTACCGGCGCATTTATCGGGCGGCCAACGCCAGCGCGTTGCGCTTGCCAGAGCGCTTGCCCGCGAACCGTCGGTTTTGTTGCTGGATGAGCCTTTTTCTGCGGTGGACAGGGAAACTCGCGAGCGTTTATACCTTGAGCTTGCGCGCCTCAAAGAGCAGTTACTCTGCCCAGTGATTATGGTCACCCATGACTTAAATGAAGCCTTACTGCTGGCCGATTCGATGATTTTGATCAGCCAAGGCAAGATGCTGCAGCAGGGTGCACCTTTCGAGGTATTGTCGCGACCACGAAATGAAGCTGTGGCTAGGCAGATGGGGCTAAGAAATATTTTTGATGGTGAAGTGGTATTTCAAGACAGCACTAAAAATCTCACTTGGCTTAAATTTGGTGAGCAGCTAATTGCCTGCGACTATGGCAAAGAGCGCCCTGTGGGAAGTCGAGTCCGTTGGGTTATCCCCAATCAAGGTATTCGTTTTAATTCGATTTCCAAAGGGCGTTTATGCCGCAGTTTTAATAAATTAGATGTCACGATCGACGCTATGCTGGTGATGGGCGAATCCGTTCGGCTTATCTGCTACGTCACAGGCACCCCATTACAACTTAACACCGAAGTCTCGCTGCATTTTGCCCAAAAGCTTGCTCTTACTAAGGGGATGCAAACTACGGTGGCACTCAAATCCGAACAAATTCATATTTTGGAATAGCTTAGTCCACCATGATAACTCTGAGTAAACCAGCCACCATTTAGGTGCGATTTCGCATTATCGCATCTAGCTCAGTTATCAATTGGGCTATTGTCGTTTGAAATTGAGCCAATTCCGCTTCAGCATTATTATTTCCCTGTTGCCTCATTTTTTCTTCGAGTATCCAAGCGTGCTCTGCTATTGATGTGAGCCCTAACATACTGATAGTTCCTGCACATCTATGGATCTTATCCGCAAGTTGAGGTGTTTTAAGTTGAATATCCTGAAGTGAGGTTTCGAGCTCAGTTTTAAACATTAATAGCATTTTGCTTAATGTCTCTTCCCGACCAAAGGCATCCTCTAATATTTTTATATCGATAAGTGCTGGTTTTGCAGACGGTAGCCATTTCAAAAGCATTTCATACAGCTCATCTAAGTGCAGTGGTTTTGCCAGTAAGTCATCCATCCCAACTGCGATGCACCTTTGCTTCTGCTCATTTAGCACGTTGGCCGTGAGTGCGATGATGGGAATATGTTGCCCCTCGATTTCCTGCGATCTCACTTGTTGGCAAAAAGTGTAGCCATCCATCACTGGCATGCGGCAATCGCATAACACTAAGTCATATTGAGTCTTTTGCATGAGGGCGAGCGCTTGGGCACCGTTATCTGCGATATCGCATGTTAGGCGTAACTGTTTCAGCTGTCGCTGCACCAATATCTGATTAAGTTGATGATCTTCAACTAATAATATTTTGCATTCTGGCCAGTTAAACTTAAATTGAATATCCCTTTGCGGGGTTGAGACAATAGTATCAATCCACCCCATGTTGATGTAACAAACATCCTTCACAGCTTGCGATGTTAAGGGATTTGCATTCAATAAACATTGCTCATTTTGATATCTATAACCCAGTGCTTCATTAAAGTGAGTGCAGAGTATGTGTTGCCGATCATCCGAAGCATTATCAGTAAACAACAGGTCTGCATTGGCTTTATTCTCTGTTAATACAATGCCTAATGAAGCTAAATGCCAAGATAAAGTGTGACGTAGTTTTATATCGCCGATGGCGATATATGTTTTTAATCCCTGCAATTGCTCATCAAATTCATTCTGAGCCACCACAGGTAAGCGAATGCGTAAACCAATAAATGTGCCTAAATGAGGGGCGCTATTCAGGATGATGTCGCCGCCCATCATTTCGGCGAGTGTATGGCTAATGGCAAGGCCCAAACCTGCACCACCATAGCTACGTGTTGTCGAGACATCAGCTTGCTCAAAAATATTGAATATTCGCGCTTGAGTCTCAGTGTTCATGCCGATACCCGTATCTTGTACGCCAATGAGCAGTAATTGTTGACCTTCTTGTTCGGCTTCAAGCTTGACTGAGACTTCAATAAATCCGCGTTCAGTGAATTTAATGGCGTTATTTACCCAATTGAATAGGATTTGTTTTATGCGAAGACTGTCTCCTGTTACCCGTGCAGCTACGCCTTGGTCAACGTGTAAGTAGAGGCTTAAGCCTTTAGTGCGTAAATCATTCATGACCATATTAAGCGTACTATCGAGAACTTCACGCAATAGAATAGGAGTTGATTCTAAGCGCATTTTCCCCATGTCTATTTTAGAAAAATCGAGAATGTTATTAATGATTTGGAGGATTTCTTCCGCGCCATTACTAATGATTTGCACCATTTGTTTTTGTTCTATGCCAAGAGGGGTAAAGCTGAGTTGCTCTGCCATACCCACGAGTCCATTCATGGGCGTGCGGATCTCATGGCTCATGGCTGCGAGAAATTCAGCTTTTCTTTTAGTGGCTTGCTCGGCGTTTTCTTTTGCGATGGCTAGAGCATTTTCGACGATGCGCCGTTTATTGATTTCTTGCCTGAGTTTTAAATAGGCTATGGTTAAGCCGCCAATGAAAAGCAGTAACCCTATCGCAATCGGCAGTAGTGTTTTGAGTAAGGTGTGCCAAGAGATGCCTTCGCTGTAATTTACGGCTAGCCAAGTATTGCGGATCTGCTGTTTTTCTTTCTCACTCATACTGGAGAAAACACGGTTAATTAATGGGATAAGTGGCCAATAAGGTTCACGAACGGCAACAGCGAGTTCATCTTTATAAGGCGTTGGTGCTGCTACTCGTAATTCATCGTCAAATTTGTCGTCGATGAGCATAGTCACAACGGCCAAATTACCTATGTAAGCCGCTGCTTTGCCCTTTGCGACTAAGGTCAGACCTTCGTCAGGGTTGGCTGAAACTACAACATCGATATTCGGATAGGCTTTTTTAATGCTTGGCAGCAGTAGATTATCTGTGATAACCACGCGTTGAAAGTTCAGTTCTGACAGCCCCGCGATTCGCGGACTGTTGCGGGCAGTGGCTATAACAATAGGGAAAGACGTAAACACTTCGCTCATGTGCCAGTCTGGATATTGTGCTTTCAATCGTGTTGGAATAATGGCGAGATCAATCTCATGATTAACGAGTGCGGTTTGGATTTCATCCCACGTTCTGGTTTTTTGTGCCGCATAATCAAGCCCTAGTTTTTCTCTGAATTGTTCAAGATAATCAGCAAGTAAACCAACCAAGATGCCTTTATTGTTAACCGAAGAGAATGGCATCCAATGACTTACAAATCCGACTCTGAGTGAAGGTAAACCTGCCAGCCATTCGCGTTCATTGGGTCTAAGTAGAAAATTACTGTGGCCTAAAAAATGAAGATCACCCATACCCAGCCAAGTTACTTCGAGAGCATTGCGCTCTTCTACACTCAGAGCCATTAAGGCGTTATCGAGTTGTGTTATAAGCAGGCTATTATTCTTCGTGATCCCTAAATGTAAGTTTTCCATCATCAGGGGGGCTTGGGCAACGATAAGAAGTTCAGGGTGTGCACTAATGTATTGGTTAGCAACATGAAGATTACCGATATAGGCATCGGTCGTTTTATCAATGACGGAGGAAAGTGCTTGTTCTGTATTAGAAAATGTTACTTCTGTTACGGTTGGATAATGCAGTTTGACTAATTTCTCCGTCGAGAATCCTTTTTCAACGGCAATCCGAGCTTGGCCAAATTCACTCACATCGCGAAAAAATCGGCTGTCGTAACGAATAACGACAACAGTAGGGGAGGTGTAGTATGAGCGGCTAAACATAAGGCATTGAGTACGTTCAACAGTACGAAAAGCGTCAAGCAAGACATCGACTTCCCCATTACAGCCAGCAGAATAGAGGCTCATCCAATTGGGATAAACCTTCCAGTCAATTTGATAATTAAGATTTTTGGCGAGCAGTTGTATGAGTTCGACACTAAATCCCGTTGTTATCTGGTCATTAATTTGTTGAAAAGGCCCCCAGCCATTGGCGAGTACGCCTACTCTAATTGTTGTGGTTTTGGGCTGTTCGGCATGAGTGATAAAAGTCATGCATAGCAGGGATAAGCAACTGAAGATGCAAAGAAGTTGGTAACGCATTTTTTGAGTAGCACTCATCTCTATGACCAAAGTGTATTAAGTCTCGAAAAAAACACCGATGCCAAGTAGTATAGATAAGGCATCCATAAGTTCACATTATCACGAGGAGTTATATATGGCTTTTAAGATCATCCTTGCCGACGATCACCCTATTATACTCACTGGCGTGCGTAGTTTGATGGCTGAAATGCAGCCAAGTTGTGACATTGTTGCTGAAGCAAATAATGTTTCCGAATTATGGCGTACATTAGAACAACATGAATGTGACTTATTGATCACAGACTTTAGTATGCCTAATGATGACAATGTCGATGGTATGGCCATGATTAAACAGCTAAGGCGAAAATATCCAAATTTACCCATAATAGTGTTGACTCAAGTACATAATTTAGGTGTATTACAAGCGCTGTTACAGATTGGAATACAAGGCTTGTTATTAAAAAAATCAGTTATTGCCGAATTAGAGAAAACAGTTAAAAAAGTATTATTAGGTTCTGTTTATATTGGCGAAACTGTCCGTGAATTATTAAATGAACAAGGTATTAATCAATATATCACCCCAGTTGAACTTTCATTGAAAGAACTCGAAGTGGTACGCTTACTGGCAAATGGCATGTCAGTGACTCAAGTCGCCAGTTATTTACACCGCAGTGTAAAAACCATTAGCACCCAAAAAACCAATGCAATGCAAAAACTCGGGTTAAAGAGTGACAGTGAATTGTTTCATTATGCACAGCAACAGGGCTTATTTTAATGTTAAAGTGGAGGGATTTCAGCCTCGAACATAATCGTTACATCTCCTTGATAAGTGCTTCCTGGATATTTCATCATTTCAGTTAAGTTGGTTTTGCTAATTTCAAATAAAAATTTTCTTGCAACATTGATATATTTTCCATCTGTATTTATAAACTTGTACTTTGTTGTTGATAGAGGTATTGATTTTCCTTCACCATTGATATAACTGATTTCAATATTTGTTTTGTGACTGTTTTTAATATTTTTAAGTTGGCACTGGCCATCGTTTTGATATTGGCAATAACTCAATGATACATAAAATATTGCGCTACTCCAGAGTTTAAATGGCAATTCAGCCTTCAAGTTCGGGGGTGTTTTACCGCTGTTTATCCATGGTGCCCAGCCCTTGGGCGGTTGCAATATCACTTTATTGCTGCCAGCAGGGAATTCTACCTTAAGTTGATGCGTTACCCTTAAAGTAAATTCTATCGTTACGTTTGAGTCTGAATAGGTTGCATCACCAAAATCGAGATCTTTATTGCGTCCAAGGCTCAACGTTAAGCTGCCTTTATAAGTGCCATTTTCCATCTTTAAAGGATCGGGAGGTTGTAGCTTATAGCCAATATAAATTCTTCTAAGGGTGATTTTATCTGAAGAGAAAGATGATTTGAATTTATTGTAATAACATACTCCACCAGATTTTTGATTGGCATTTTTTATATCGTAAAAATATTCAAGTGACCAAGAGCCTGCCCATATGTTTAGTCTAAAGTTACAATCACCTTGCACATTATGTTCAGGCCAGTACGTTCCAGTTGTACCAGCCTCTTTTATTATATTGGGTGTTTGACCTGCACCTATTTGCGTTAATTGAAACTTCATTTTATGGACATTGCCACTTCCTACCTTAGTTAATTCAATAGTTTTCTCTCCGGTGAATTTTTGATATGTGATCGCATGTTCTAATTTACCATCGTTACTAATGAGCCTTGAGGTGATGTTTGTCGGTATACTAATGGCTTGTTCTTTCTCTAGTGAGGCTGTGCCTTTACACCAGAAATCACCAGTCATTTCTTCAGGAACTGAGCAAGGGGTGGTATTAATAAACTTACTACCATTAATATCATAGGGCGCAGGTTTATATTCAGCGGTGACTTGAATGGTAGCCGCTTCTGTTAATGGGCTGAGTAGTAGATATCCCATCAAAGTATATAAAGTGTAACGATAATTCACTTGGCTAGGTTCTCTGTTAATGTTTGTTGTGCCCATGTTTGGGCATTACAAGTGATATTGCCTAATAGCAATAGGTTCTGTTCACGTTTCACTCGGTGTAAATCGAGTTCAAGGTTGCACTCTTGTATACCTTGATACTCCACTTGCAAGCTCGGATGGTGTTCACTCATTTCGACGGCAAAAAAGCCATCGGCCTCACTCAAGCTGCGCCCCGCATGGTTGGCGATAAGCGCGCCTTTAAGCGGCAATCCCTGTTGATTCACTAAGCGGCCAATCACAGTGACAGTCTTCATGACTCTGATTTGTTGGTAACTGACGCCGCCCTTATTGAGGTGGTAGTGCAATACGCTCGGTTGGATGACTGAAGGTGTGTCATCAAAGTCCTGTATGGCGAGTTGTACGCTACCACTGCGATAGGCGGTCACTGGCACTAAGTTGCGCCCAGGCTTTAAGGTGACACTGCCACCGTGCTCATCTTCTGCTTGTAAAAGGATGTCTGGGGTATCAGCCATGACATCGATTATCATGCCCGCATCGTGGTTTTGGCTTTGGCCTGAGATGCTGAGTTCACCCTGTTGCCCCAGTGCAACCATGCTATCAAGGTTGATACCTCCTGTGATGCCGCTGTTATAGGAGGATGACTGTGCATAGGCATCCCCGCTAACAATATCGTTGCTAAAGCGGCTATTGGCGGTTGCACCAACACCATAGCTATCCGTGTTTAGCCCTATCCCTATGGTTTCAATGCCACGCCAGTCTAGTTGCTGTTGGTAATCAACATAGGCATGCTGTTCTTGCCCGCCAGAACGTGAAGTTCTGCTGCCTAAGCCACCACCCATTCGACGCGTTTGATCGCCTAAGTTCATACTGAAATAAAGTGCTCCGCCTTGGTCGCGCTGGCCTGAAGTGTTAATGCTGCTAGGACGATCGAACGCATTTAAACTCCAGCTCATTTGGCGTCCCCAGAGTTTGCCGCTGTACTGCCAACCTAAGTCAATGCCTTGACCTTGCTCAGATTGATGTGACAAATAGGCCGAAACAGAGTGACCATTTCCTAAGTTATGTTGCAAAGATACACTCGTCTTTTGGGGATTAGAGTTCGTGATATCACTGCTTTGCGATTGATTGAGCTGTTGCTGATGGCTGAGTACAAAGCTGCCGTGTCTATAGCTATAAACTGCTTGCAAATCAAAATCGCTGCCCTGTTGTTCATTCATCACCCAATTACCAAAAAAGCGCAGTTGTTGGTTCCAGTCCCAATCGGCCGAAATGCTGTAGTGCCAGCCTTTATCCATAAATTGAGCCGCGGCGCCAAGGATGATCGCCGGTGTTAATAAGTAGTTTGCGAGTACCCCCGTGCTGAGTCCGCGTCTGCTTTCATCATCCCAATTCGTTATATCTTGTAACTTTTCTCCAGCAAACAAGTTCACTCGAAAGGGTTCTTCAGTGTTTTGCCATTGAGTGGGTTTGTTAATGATTTCTCGGCGACGTTCAGTGACTTGGCCATCTTCTAGAATCCGAATTTCAACTTCATATATGCCAGATGGCAATACTTTAGTATCAATGGCTTGTACGCCTGCGTTAATCTGTTGCGAGTTGATCAATTGTCCATTTTGGTAGATTTCTACCACACCTGCACGATTCGGAGTGACATAAATGGGTGTGGCACTGGCATAGGCTTGATCGACCAATAACTGATTAGAGTCACCCAACATCACGCCCATCACAGCTTGTGAGCTGCCGCTATAAATGATGGGCTGACGAACTAAACCTTGGGCATAAGGGGAGAAATACCCAAGTCGATAGAAGTGTCCTTCCTTTTGACGTTCTGTATACAACTGTTGAATAGTCGAGTTGAGTGTCTCTTCATTATTTTGAGTGACTTCACCTTCAAGTAGTGTGGTCCACTGGCCTAAACTTGCTTGGGCTTGCAAATTATAACGGCCTGCGTAATCGCTCTCATTGGATTGACTCCAATTGAGTTGTTGTCGAAATAGCGCGCCGTAGCTTCCCTGTTCAGGTAAGGCATAGTAGTGCGAGCTTAATGGCTGCTTTTCGATATTGGCCGTTAAAATAGATAATTGAGAGTTCTCCAAATTATATTCAATCGCTAATATGCCGTCCTGACAGCCTTTTGGGCACAAACCCAACTTATGTTTTTGGTTTAATTGCGCTATCCATAATTGTTGCTGGCGTTCGTCAAGATCGCTTTCGCTCACGTCAATGAGTTTTAATAGTTGCACGCTGGTATCGAGTCCTAACACTATTTCACCTTCGCCAAGCAATTTATTATCGATGGTGATTCTTACTGTTAATGGGGCATTAAAAAAATGCTCAGAAAATCCATCGGGCAAGTCTTGATATTGCTTTAGCAGCTTGAGTGAGTCTGATGGTGTGCTATTAGCCAAAGAGCAAGAGCTAAAGATTAGCGTTGCGATCAGAATCGTCAGGATCAAAGATGACAAGTGTGTTGCCTCATATCGAAAAAATGAAAAGCATGAGTCGTTAACTTGAAAATTAATAAAGCTCCCTTCGCGGGAGCTTTTTTGAAATTTAACTTAATAAATCTCTATGGTTTTTTAGGTGGTGTTTCAGATTCGAAAATCATATTGACCATGCCTTGGTAGTTACCTGCGACATAGCCGCTTGCAGGGACAGTTGGAATGATCTCTAGTCCAAGGGTTTTACCCGTTTTAGCATTGTCGACATCGACTAATTCTGTCGCAGATGTCTTCAGTTCAATACCGCCCACTTTAACTGTTAGTGCAATATTATCATTGCCACTGGCGATAATGGCTGGGTTTGATAAGTAACCCGTAATAGCACCAATGGTACTTTTAACTTCTAGTTGCTTATTTAATTGATCTAGCTTTTTTGTATGGGCGTTATATGCTAACTTTTGCTGGCTGTTGATCCAGTTATCATTGCCTGTTGGTTGCACAAAAAAGTTCTCTGACGGAATTTGTGCAATCACAGTGACTTGATGTTCAATCTTTTCAGCCGCAAATGAGTTCATGGCCACTAATAAGGTTATTGGGGCCGCCTTCCATATTTTCATTACAGTCTCCTTTTAGGGATGCATTAGTTACCAATAACTATGCTTTTGGTTTTATCACCTTCAATCAATTGAAAGTGATAGCTTTCGTTACTATTCTTTACCAGTTGTTTTTTTGAACCGGGTAAGATGTGCAATTTGGTCGCAGTGGAACACTCTTTGGTTTTTTTGTTACATGATTCAAAAAAATCTAAAATAATAGTCGTATTCCCGTTATTTTTTATTTCTGCGCTATTTGTGTCTTCCGTTATTTCAGTTGAGTATTTAGGTTCTTCTGGGGTGATAAATAAAAATGCCCCATAACCTGTTAGTATTTGTATTCCGGCAGTGAGTTCTTCACGCGTTTGCTCAGTTTTTTGCTCATCAAATCCATCATTGTTTTTTGGCTGCACTGGTACAAAGCGAACTCTAAAGTAACGTTCTGTGTCTTTTTTATCTAAGAATAACAATCTCGTTGCTTGTACTCCCTTGGCTGGAATAATTAAGCGAGACGGGCTCGCTATCAAGGCGCGGTTTTCTGTTTCCTGTTCTGGCACTTCATAGGGTTGGCCATTTTCATCATATTTTATTTCGTTAATCGATATTTTAATAAATGCGGTTGAATCACCCATGTTCATTATTTTTTTCAAATAAGTGGTTTTATTGCTAGGCATATAGTCAAATAAGGTTCCTATGCTTATTTCTGCCGCAGCATAAACTTGAGAGCTATAAAAAATAATACCAAACAGCGCTAAATATAATCGCATTATTATTGAGTTACCTTGTATTGAGTTGCCTTTATTTCATTTTTGGTTGATGTTGCTGTTCGATTGGAACAACATTTTAGCTGTATTTTATATGGGTGATTTTTATGCGTTAATAGGAATAGTCCTATAATAAAGTGCAGTGATTTTTTTGTTTTTAGGATTTATCTGATAGAAACGAGTGCCAATTTAGTTAAAAATAAGTCAGATATATTAATATTCTGTAGGTATCTATGCTGTCAGTTAAGCGTAAAAAAGTGAGTGAAGATATTGCAAGCTGCATTATGTCTGATGTGGTTATGCCTTTTTATCAGCCTATTATCGGGGTTGATAAAACCGTTATAGGATATGAAGCACTTGCACGCCGTTGGGATGCCAAGCGTCATGCATATACAGGTATTGATTTTTTATTGTTAGATAAAAATGCTGCTTTGCATATTGATATATGGATGTTGAGGTCGATTATCAAAGACTTACCTCGATTAGCCGATCAAGGCGTTGGCATACTGTCCATTAATTTAAATCCTATGCCATACAGTGTGACTTACCAAAATTTATTACAAATGCTGTTGCTTCAAGCAAAAGTGCTGTGCATCAAAATTTGGTTTGAAGTGTTAGAACACACTTTATTAGATGATAAACAGCATGAATTGATTGAAATGTTACGGGCACGAGGAGCCAGCATCGTACTGGATGATTTTGGCACCCAAGAATGTAATTTCTTGCGTATGATGGTATTGCCCTATGATGTCATCAAGTTAGACCGTTCCCTTTTGCTGCAAGCTTGTCGCTCTTCACATTCAATGCGTATGTTGACGAGCTTAGTTGAGTATTTACAGCGATTAGGAATGCAGGTTGTTTGTGAAGGTGTGGAGACTTTGACGCACATTGATGTGGCAACCTTATTGGGATGCGATTATCAACAGGGGTATGCCTATGCTATGCCTGCGCCGATTTCACACTGGGCTCGTTAGGGCGAATCACGCATTAGCTGCAAATTAACTGAGGCTGTTTATTTTGTTTTTCGCTTACCGAGTAATCCAATCCAAAATGTCCCTTCCAATAGCATGCCTAAGATGATGAACACCAATGCACTGGTGGCGCTGCCATAGGCATAAGCGCTTAATGCTGCTATTAGTAACAAGCTTAAGCTTATCCATCGTATGACTGGTTTCATTTTCGCTCCGATTAAAAAATACCGTTACCTGATGCTAAGTTATCTGACTTTAGTCGAGGGAGATTTATTTACCAATCCCACTTTTTAATGACACAGATAGACTAAAATATCCGCTAAAATTCAATCCTCTTGATTCTAAATGGCGAAATTGAGGGTTATCACTGAAAATGTCATGTTTAAAAATCCCCAGATGATCAAAGCTTAATCTTGTTTCCATCGGTGTTTAAGCTGGTATTAGGTAGACTTAACACATTAGCCACAAAATGATTTAGTGTTTGGCTTATCAGCGATTTAGGTGCTGTTGACGTTGGATTTCAGATCAATTGATGGCCGAACCTGAGTTAACGCTGACACAGTGTGATGCTATATCCAGTGGTAAATTGTGAGGGATTAGCTTGGAATTGCATACAGGCGCAATAGGTCCATCGACTTCTAACTGATTGTCTCATAAGATACAAACTTAGCTGATTTATATGGAGGGGCCATGAGACTATGGTTGCTAGGATTCATGTTGGTATCTGGTGTCGCAACGGCGGCTCAGAGCATGTATTCGATGTTTGCGGGTGGAGACTATGTACCGCCGTTGAGCGTTATGCAGCAGATTGAAAAAGGGTTCTCCGGTGTGATTGCCGAATTTCATATGGAAGAGCAAGAGGGTGAATTAGTCTATCAATTTGAGTTGATTAATCCTTTGGCAAACTCTATAACGCGGTTTGAATATCGTGCCAGTGATGGTAAGTTACTGAAACAAAAGGCGAGTAAAGTAAGCGCCGATGATCTGGGTGAGGTTGAGGCAACGCGTATGATCGCGGCAAAAGATCAAACCTTTTCAGGTCTAATCATTAAGGCCACTAAAGATCATAAAGCCTTCTTAACCGAAGCAAAATTAGACCACGACTTAGGTATCAGTTACTTAGAACTTAAGCTGCTAGACGATACGGGTAAGTTTAAGTTGGCTTTTGATGTCGAAAATTTACGACCGTTACCTTTACTCAAGTGGGATTGAAATATCTAAGTCAATCGAGTGCTCACACGAGTGCTTAAGATTGAGGAGCGCAACATACAGATGAAAATACTTTTAGTTGAAGATGATGCGACGACGATTGATTACATCGTCAAAGGATTTCTTGAGCAGGGCCACAATATCGAAACGGCGAGCGATGGCCACCAAGGTTTGTCACTCGCCACGAGTAGTCAGTACGATCTCGTGATCCTTGACCGCATGTTACCTCAGCTCGATGGCTTAAAATTGCTGGCCGCCTTAAGGGCAACGGGTAATCAAACACCAGTGCTGATTTTATCCGCTTTAGCGCACGTTGATGAGCGAGTAAAAGGCTTGCGGGCAGGTGGTGACGACTATATGACTAAGCCGTTTGCTTTCTCCGAGTTATTAGTCCGCGCTGAAAAACTGATGCACCGTGGGCAATCTGTGCCTGTGACCACTGATCTCGTTGTTGGTGGTTTGAAGATGGAGTTACTGACCCGTAATGTCACTTTAGACGGGCAGGAGTTGATGCTACAGCCAAAAGAGTTCCAGTTACTTAAGTATCTGATGGAACATGCTAATCAAGTTATTAGCCGCACCTTATTGTTCGAAGCAGTGTGGGATTATCACTTCGATCCGCGCACGAACGTCATCGATGTGCATATCGCAAAATTACGCCGTAAATTTGAAGAGTTAGGCCATGGCGAGCTTATCGAAACCGTGAGGGGAGCGGGTTATCGCTTACGACAAAGGCATTAAGCCTTACCAAAGCAGCGCCTGGCGCATCACAATCGTTTTTTCGACCTTAGTGATAGTGATCATCGGGGCGTTGCTATTTGCCCTTTATCGACAGTTGATTATTGAGCAGCAGTATCAAGTGACTCAATATTTAGAGTCAGAGACCCAACGTTATCAGCAACTTGCCCTAACGGTTGATCGCCGTAGTTTTGCCGCTCAAATCCGCGCCGCCGATCCACAAACTGCCCTGATCGCTTGGCGTAATAGCTACGATATGGTCGGTGCTTTGAGCTTTATGCCCGAAGGCATGCCCATGCTGCCGCAAACGCGGGATTTTCCTATCTTAACCGGTGGCCCGGATAAGCTGCATATTCTTACCGGCGGTCTGGTGATGACCCGCTACGGCCCAGTATTGATTGCGACCCGTACCGATAACTTAGCGACGTTAATTGATAAGTTTATCAGTGCCGCCGCGACGGCCGTCATGCTTACCGTAGTGTTGACTTTAGCGCTCGGCTATCTATTTTCTAAGGCGATTTTACGTCGATTAGTGCAATACAACCGCTTGAGTGAACAGATTGAACGCGGTCATTATGACACCCGCTTACCCTTGAGTTGGCGTCAGGATGAGTTCGATATGTTGGCGCTGCAGTTTAATAATGTGCTAGATATTCTCGAAAATAACCTGATGGCAGTGCGTGGTGCGACCGATAATATCGCCCATGATTTACGTACTCCACTGTCACATATCCGTATTGGTATTGAAGAGTTGGCGAGTAAGCCGAGCAATGAGATTAGCGAAGGTTGCGCCATTTTGACCGAGGAACTCGATCATTGTTTAGCGACGTTTGATGCCATGTTATCGCTCACGCGTATCGAAGAAGGTCAGCAGACACTCGATTTGCAGGAGTTAAGCCTAGCGCAACTGTGTACTGACTTATTGGATATGGCCGATGCTGTGGCTGAATCTAACGAGCAAACCTTGAGTTTATCGTTACTGACAGATCATAAGGTTTTTGGTGATAAATACTTATTATTCCAAGCCTTATATAATCTTGTCGATAATGCGATGAAGTATTCTGGCCAAGGTGCGCGGATTGAGATTATTCAGTCAGGCCCACAAATTCAGATCCGCGATAATGGGCCCGGTATTCCAGACGAGAGTAAAGAAAGAGTGTTCGAACGCTTAGTGCGCCTCGACCCTAGCCGGCATTTACAGGGCACTGGTTTAGGATTATCTATGGTCAAAGCGATTCTCTCACGGCACAATGCCAAAATTAATCTCACGGATAATCATCCTGGCTTAGTCGTCACTATTCAGTTTTAAGTCGATGTCCGCATTACAACGCCGAGTACTCCATGTATCAAATCATAGCCGATGAGGCTGATTTTATTGTTATTTCCAAATCAGCCAAAGTGCATTTCCACAGTCAGGATGGGACTGCAGGCGTGGTGGCGCAGGCTGAGCAAGATTTAGGGATTAAGCTTTTTGCTGTTCATCGACTCGATACACCCACGTCCGGTCTGTTGATTCTGGCTAAGAGTGCGGTCGCCGCCAAGCAATTTACTGAGCTGTTTACCGCCCATAAAGTGCAGAAATATTACCTCGCCCTCGCGAAAGGCAAGCCGAAGAAGAAGCAAGGCTGGGTGATTGGTGACATGGCAAAGTCGCGTCGTAGCATGTTTAAGTTACTGCGGACTAAAGAGAATCCAGCGATTACGCAGTTTTTCTCCTTGAGTGTTGGCGAGGGATTGCGTTTATATTTGCTTAAACCTCACTCAGGTAAAACCCATCAATTAAGAGTCGCCTTGGCGAGCTTAGGTGTACCCATTTTAGGGGATGATTTATACGGCGGAGAGGCCGCGGATCGGTGTTATCTGCATGCATATTGTCTGCATTTTCGCTATGGTGATGACGTGACAGGTTGGCGTGATTACGCTTATCGGGATTTGCCGACTCAAGGTGAGCATTTTGACGCTGAAGGTGTCACTGAGGCGCTAGTTTCATGGCGTGAGCCCGATACTTTGGCTTGGCCTGCGAAAGGAGATTAATCTTTGCAGCGTTATGTTGCAAAAGCCTAACAAGCTTGGCAAATACGGTCTCGGCCCTCAGATTTTGCGCGGTACATAGCTTGGTCTGCTTGAATGAGTAGTTTGTCAGGTTGGCATCCTTGATAAATCGTGGCGTAACCTAAACTGGCATGGATTTTTATCGTAACACCTTGCCATATAAATGAATTATCCTTAAGTACTTGATGCAATTTCTCGGCGACGACTCTGGCCGCGGGAGCATCAGTTGCGGGTAAAATCACTAGAAACTCCTCTCCACCGTGACGACATAGGGCGTCATTTTCTCGCAATACCGATCCAAACAGTCTCGCCGCCGTCAGCAGGGCGAGATCGCCCGCATCGTGCCCGTATTGATCGTTTATGTCTTTAAAATGATCAAGATCCAATAAAATCATACTGTAAGGTACTTTATCCCGCAGCCAGCGTTGATGGATATTGTTTAAAAACTTATGCATAGCACGGCGATTCCACAGGCCTGTGAGTTGGTCCCGCTCCGCTAACATGCGGATTTTACTGACAAGCCGCGTCATGGCATTACCTATCATCACGATATTGATCAATAGGGCCAGAAAGACATAGAACCAAAGCACAGGTATGGCTTCTTGTGTGTGCATGGCGATAAACATCGGACTTTCTTCGGGAGAGAGTAAGGCGATAAAGATACGAATGATAAAAATACCGACCATGGCGACTAAAGGCATAACCATAGCGATGGCGACTCGATTACCCGTATCGCGTTTGATGGCAAGATAGTTATCTCGAGTTAACATGGCGAAAATGAGCGCGGCGCAGGCTGAGAATACGATGGCCAAAATGCGTTCGGAGCTGAAATTAGGTGGAACCAAGAGCATCACACCAGCGGTGAGTGCTAAAAGAATAAGATCCGATTTTACGCTGGGCTTGAGTCTGAAAAGCGCCTTTGTTCCCCAACGCGCTAGAATGAAGCCAAATAAAATCGCCATATCCGAGCAGAACCAAAAAAAGTAACTGGAGGCTTCGGTGCGTTGGCTGTTGAGTATGATGCCAAGGAGGACGAATAAGTTCGCCAGAGAAAAGCGCATACTGGCTTGAGTGGCAATTTTTAAAGGTTGTGCAATGAGTCCCCATGCGACGGCAGCCGTGCTAGTAAGCAGACAAATAAACTTGATGAGTAATAAGGCTTGGGGATCAAATATCATTCTTTTACTTTATATTTTTCTTTAACTATAGATGCTTTTAGGGATTTTCGGTTGGAGTTTACTGGATATCTTAGTCTACTCTGGACGGATAATGGGTTGAATATCCTTTTTCATTTTAGGGAATGGTAAGGGCCTTCATTTAGGCTGCGGCTGGGATTATTTACGCCTTGCAAACTAAAAGGTTTGCAAATTCTGAGTCTTCCTGCGAAGTTAGATCTTGTTGATTTGCCTACAATCTCCGTTTTGAGGATGTTCTGTTATGGATACAAATAAACTACTTTTAGTCATTATTGCGATTTTATTGCCGCCAGTTGCTGTATTTTTGAAGGCGGGAGCGGGTAAAGATCTGCTAATAAACATCGTGTTATGTTTACTGTTCTGGTTCCCTGGTTTATTACACGCACTCTGGGTCGTGACCAAGGCATAATTTGCCTTGAAATATAAAAAAGGCTCCTAGGAGCCTTTAAACATCACCACAAATTCCTTACTTTGCTAAACGTTCAACACGCTTAACCCAGCCTTCAGGACCTTTAATATGGCCCTTTTGGATTTCGGTATACAGTTTATAGATACGCTGAACATGCTCGCCCACTTCACCATTACCGACAGTGACAACATGGCCATCTTCAAAAATGTAGGAGCCCACAGCAGAAACCACAGCCGCCGTCCCAAAACCACCCGCCTCAATAATTTCACCAGATTCAATATCAGCGATAAATTTATCAAGCATGACAGTCTCTTGGCGCACTTCACAACCGAGTATCTCACCCAATTCCATAATGGATTGCGAGGTGATCGACTTCAAAATAGTATCTGTGAAGGTTGGAATAATCACAGTGCCATCTTTTAATATGTGGAAATGATTCATCGCGCCTGCTTCTTCAATCTGTTGATTGGTTGAATCGAGATATAGCACTTGCGATGCACCAAAGGCTGCCGCCGCTTTACCCGCACGCAACGAAGCCGCATAGTTACCCGCGGCTTTTGAGGCGCCAGTGCCACCCGATACTGCACGATGGAAAGTTTTGCTGATCAGTAAGCGTATACCTTTGTTCACGCCAGCCGCGTAATAAGCGCCACTTGGGCTTAACACGACACAGAAGGTATAACGCGAACTTGGGCTCACAGAGAGGCGGTCTTCGGTCGCAAAAATAAAAGGACGAATATACAGACACGCGCCTTCTTGCATCGGGAACCAGAGGCGATCGACATCGATCAACGCATTGATCGCATCCATCTGCATTTGTTCATCGATATTGGGAATACAGACGATATCGGCGGAGCGATTCATCCGCTCGGCATTCTTATTAATGCGGAAAGTATAAATCTCGCCATCTTCGTGCATAAAGGCTTTCGCGCCTTCGAAGATCGACTGGCCATAATGCAACGCCATTGCACCCGGTGCCATTTCAAATGGTCCATAAGGAACGATGCGCGGATCGCACCATTGTCCATCATGATAATCCATCAAAAACATATGATCGGTTCTGAGGCTACCAAAGCCCACATTCCCCTCGGGCTTGAATTGCTCAGTACGGCGCTCGGACGCAAGTTTTAAATTGTAGGTTATTTCCATCGCATACCACCTTGATTACTGAACAAGCAGACTAGGGAGCGACAGGAATAAAGTCAAGAGGGGCGCGCATATCTAAAGGTCTAAGCAAATAAAAAACTCGCTAACATGCTTGGCTCAGTCTTTTACACTGCCTTAGATACTAGATAAAACAATCCGCATTGGGTCACACCTAATGCCAATGGCAAGTATTTTTGCCACAATAGGGTCGAACTCCCAATGAGATGATCCTATGTCAGATTATAAAATGATCCCCTGCGCCCACTACGACTATCTCGAACTCGCCTGTCTGCGTGGTTATCAACTCAACATTGAGCTTATTGATGGCACCCAGTGCCAAGGTAAAGCCATCACCACGCAGACAAGAGCCGACAAAACTGAGTGGCTTATCATCCAACTGCAACAAACTAAACAATCCCTTAGACTCGACCATATCGCCGCCATCACACCCCTCGAGCCTAATGCTGAATTTAGCCGAGTACTCATTGCGGCCAAGCAACCCTAGCAAAGGATATAACATGGCAACTATGATTTTATCGGTTGAAATCGGTCATTGGATCGGTGGGCATAACGGCCAATACCCCCATCTCATTGAATTTGATATGGCACATCTGGATAGACCCTTTCAGGTCAGCGAAGGTTGGGGGCATGGTTTAGGAGGCTCCGCTTACTCACTCGCACAATTTGTCGAAACGCCTTATTTCCTCAACCTCAAAACCGAGGCTCCTTGGGCGTTTGCCATTATCGAACAAGGCCTAGCCCAACAAGATATTGAGACTATCGCCAGCGCACTCTCAGAACAATATGGGGATCATCCGCCGCTTGTCCCTGCACATTTAATGGAATACTTATTAGGTTAAAGCTAAAGGGTTTTGTTAGAAGAGAGTGGCGTGCTGAACAATACAGTTTAGTTAGCGAGGTGTATTGCGGAAAAGCTTCACCGAGTCATGACACTCGGTGACAGGATTCGAAATAGGGATCGAAACAGGCTTCTAAACGGGACGAAAAATAGCTTAGCGCTTAAACCGCAACCGCCGCAATCACTGAGACTTCAACCAAATATTCTGGCTCGGCAATAGCGGCTTGCACACAAGCACGGGCTGGCGCATGACCTTTAGGCACCCAAGCATCCCATACCGCATTCATCGCATCATAATCACCCATATCTTTCAGATAAATAGTCGCTGACAGTAAATGCTCACGCGAACTTCCCGCCTGCGCTAACAAGGTATCGACCTCCTCAAGCATAGTGACAGTTTGCTCGGTGATGCCTTGATACTTGTCCTTCGCCACTTGACCACACAGATAAACAGTACCTTGGTGGATCACTATACTGCTCATGCGGGTACCTACATCTAAACGGGCAATACTCATATTGATAATCTCTTAAATCAGATGCACTTAAATAAATGGTTCAGCAAGAACCGAATCGGCTATTTTAGCGATAAACTGGCTTTATGTCTGCGCCACGAATCTGGGCAAAGGTGAATAAAAACGTGCCATCAAGGCAAATAATCCTAGGCTACAGCTCACCACGGCCAGCCACACTAACGGCGTCGCCACGGCTAAATTGACTAATTGAAATCCGACTAAGGCTGCACATGCCGCGATCAAAGCAAAGGGCAACTGAGTCACCACATGGTCATGGGGAGCGCAACCTGAGCTGGTCGCACTGAGCACGCTGGTATCTGAAATGGGCGAGCAGTGGTCGCCAAAAACCGACCCAGCCATCACAGCGCTCAGTACAGGTAACAACAAATGAGGATCTAAGTTATGGGCAATCTCTGCGCCAATAGGGATCATAATTGCAAATGTTCCCCAGCTTGAACCCGTCGCAAAAGCCATTATCGCGCAGAGTAAAAACATTCCCGCTACCAGCAGGTGCGGAGAAAGATAAGCCTTAGCCCAAGCAGCCAACAATTTAGCGACGCCAAGATCTTGGATCACAGCGCCAATCATCCAAGTGCAGAGTAAAATCGCAATGGCGAAGGCGATCATGCGAACTCCGTGGCTCAAATCCCCCACTAATGCCGTTAAACGTCGCCCAGACAAGCCTAACATGGCAAGAGTGACTAAGGTTGCCAACAAACAAGCATCGCGCATAGAAGCGCCAATATCAGCCTTAGCAAGCCAGAGTGACACATCCCAAGAAGAGACCTGCTGAGCCCCAGACCACAAAGTTAATCCCACTGAAGCAGACAGCAGAGTCAGCATAGGGATTGCGAGCAGCCAAGGATTTCCCTTAACCTCGACCGTATTGGAGGATTCCACAGCAGTAACAGCAACAAAAGAGTGAAAACCTACGCCATACCAAGCGACGAGTACGGACAAGCCTAAGGTCACGATGGCGTAAAAGTTAAATAAGGCCACCTCAATAAAGGCTTCCAGCGGCGACACGGGCAAAAAGCTGATCCCCGTGATAAGCGCCATCACATAGGGGCCCCAACTGGAGAAAGGCAATAGCGCGCATAAAGGCGAAGCATTGGAATCAACTAAATAGGCGAGCTGCTCATGGCGAATACCATAACGCTGGCTGAGCGGCTGACACACATGGCCGACAGCAAGACAACTGAAAATCCCATCGATAAACACTAACCAACCAAGAAATACGACCCCAAGACGCGCCTGACGTTCAGTACGAATACGGCTATATAGCCAATCACCAAACTGACCCACGGCACCACCACGTGCTAACAATTGCGTCATGCTACCGAGGAGTAACATGGCGAACAGCACATTGAGATGCCACGCTTGCCAAGCACCTTGGGCATAAAATTGTTTTACACCTATATCAAGCAAATACAACCCAGTTTGCAGAGGATCAAATTGGGCGATTAATAGGGCACCAGAGACAATACCTACACCTAACGCCACCAGTGTGCGGCGTAAAAATAGGGCTAAGGTTAAGGTCAACAGTAGCGGGAGTATGGCGAGCAAACTAGGCGACATGGACCATTCCGATAAAAAATAAAACCAAGAATACTAACGAGTTAATAACAAATGCAAAAAAACTTAATTTAGAACCCAGTAATAGGGTGTTTTTTAACCAAACGGCAAGAATCGCTATTCCTTAAGTTCTAGGCACTGCTAGAATCACAGTCCCATCCAGAAACCATAGGACTCTCCAGATGAGCCTTGAATTACTGTCCAAACTGGAAACCAAAATCCAGGCTGCACTCGAAACTATCGAGCTTCTAAAAATGGAGCTTGAAGAAGAGAAGCAAAAAGCGTCTACGCTGAGTGAGCACAATCAACAATTGAATGCGCAAAACCAGCAACTACAAGAAGAACTCACTTCTTGGAACGAAAAAGTGACTGGCCTTGTTGGCTTGTTAAACAGCGAAATCTAAACTGCATTAGTTTGATGATGCTGCGCTTCGATCAGTTCGTTCAATTCTAAAATAGCCTGCTTCACTTTTGGCAGGCTTTTTCTTGGCAGTAAAAACCGTCCCTTCTCAAATTCCAATCGTCCTAAATCTTTAACCCAAATAACACCAGTGAGAAAAATACGCGCGTGCTTAACGATAAGCTTAGGTGCGTAGACAGGAAAAACTCTCATATGACCACCTACAAGCATTCTTGTTGTTATTGATTACAGTTGTTTGACAGAAGCTTTGCCACTTGAGTTTCATCGTTAGAATGGTATTTTTCATCTTTTATCGCCAAAAATACTTAATCGTTTGATTTAGTTAAACTATGAATATGTCACCCTGTGAGTAAAAAAGAAGATCGCCATAATAATGTCACTTGCCAATTTTTTGACGCTCTGCTAAATTATTAGCGTTACTCAGGGTAAAAATGAGTCCTCTGGCTCAAGTCCGTACTTTCTTTTACAAGAAGTACGGTTTTTTTTGCCCATTTTTTGCCTCGTCTTTATTCCATAAGTTCAAACGACTAGCCTACAGAGGCCTAACTCAGTACGTTAAGATCCCTATCAAAGCTTTATTTGCCTTGTTGTTGCCAACCGCCCAATAAAAAAGAGCCCTTAGGCTCTTTTTAAATGCAATTGACCCGTCCTAAATAGCGTTGACACTTTTCAAACTCATTTTGGAGAGTGTAATGACTTCAACAATTAAACGAACTCAACGTGATTATTCCCTCGCTTTTAAATTGGCCGTTGTCGACCAAGTTGAAAAAGGCGAGCTGACCTATAAGCAGGCCCAAGACAAGTACGGTATTCAAGGTCGTTCCACCGTGTTAGTTTGGCTTCGCAAACATGGAAAACTGGATTGGTCCCAAGGGACACCGTCTACATCAATGCGAGGACATTTAATGACTGAGCCCACCACTCTCACTCCCGAGCAAAAGATAAAAGCACTCGAAGCCGAACTTGAGGATACCCGCATGAAAGCCGCGTTCTTCGAAGCCATTGTCGAAAAACTTAGCACTGACTACGGGATTTCTGTCGTAAAAAAGCCACGCGCGAAACGCTCCAAGAAAAAACGGCCATAGGGTATCGCGTCACCCAATGCTGCCGCTACCTCGGGATTAGCCGTCAGGCGTATTATCAGCAATGTCAGCGGCAAAAAATATCAGAGCAGAGGGAGCAACATGTATTGCAAACGGTGCAATATGAACGCTTGTTTCAACCTCGAATAGGTACACGCAAGTTACAATATTTACTGAATAAATCGCATCAAATAGTGATTGGGCGAGACCGGTTATTTAGCAGCCTCAGAGCGCATCGTTTGTTGGTCGCGCCTAAACGGGCGTACCATAAAACGACTCACAGTCATCATCGATTTCGGTGTCATCCCAACTTGCTTAAGCCCAGTGAGCAACAAGTGGACATCACTCGCTCAGAACAAGTCTGGGTGGCTGATATTACCTATCTGCCACTGCAAAATAATGAAGCCTACTGAAGCCTGGTGACCGATGCCTGGTCACGAAAAATCGCGGGTTATCATGTTGATGATAATCTCAAAACAGATGGTGTGCTAACAGCGTACAAACAGGCACTGAGGCAGCGGTAAGACAAAGATAAACCGCTGAGACCTAGATACAATACTGCTCAAACGCTTATCAAGCGGTTCACACTCATCATGGCGTGACATGCTCAATGACAGACGGATATGACTGCTATCAAAATGCGTTAGCAGAGCGAGTAAATGGTATATTGAAGCAGGAGTTTTTAACACATAAGCCAGCAACGCTGCAGGAGGCGCGACAGATGGTGGCAGAAGCGGTCGCCATCTATAATCAACGACGGCCCCATTTGACCTTAAAATACAAAACGCCGATGAGGTTCATCAGGCGTTTTAGGTGGAAATAAGTGTCAACTTATTTCAGGACTAGACACAAAATGGGTCTTTCACTTAGAAAGGCAAGGTGTAGCCTATTGTTGCAGTACGCCCCATCCCTTTGAAATAACGATCATTTGTACCCATGGTTTGTGAGTAATAATTGAAATAATCCTTATTAAATAGATTTTGCAAACCTAGGCTCAGGGTGCCAGTGTAAAGCGGCATAGAGAAGGAAGCATCGACTGTCGTGTAGCCATCAAACTCTGCATACTTGTTGCCCGCCGCGTTTTTAAAATCGCGGTCCATGTAGTAATTGGCTTGAACGCGGGTCGACATTTCATTATCGAAGTTATGGGTCCAGAACAGGTTGATACGGTTTGGCGAAATATTAGCACCATCGAGATCGGTATCGACTTGGCTATCACCATTTGAATCGTATTCGCCCTGCTGGAAGGCGATATTCATGCCGAGATCATCATTGCTGGTAATGTAGGCGGTGACATTCGCTTCAATACCATCGATCACACTCTTTTCACGCTTCACGTCGTAGAAACCATCACTATTTAAGGCCAAACGTGAGCCAAAATCAGTGGCGGAACGATAGTAAGCTAGCTTAGCGCTTAAGTATTTACCTTGGTAATCGGCGCCGACTTCAACGTTATCTGTGACGATCGGTGTGAGCGCCAGTGAGCCATCTATGCTGGGATTGTCGCCGGGGAAGCTTTTACCATCACGCAGAATTCGGCCGATATCCGGCATGCCAAAACCTTGGTTATAGCTGGTATAAACACGAATGTCAGGAGTGATTTTATAAGAGATACCGACGTTAAATAAGGTTTCATCGAAGGTGGCTGAACCGCCCGCAATTTGCTTATTGCCTGCACCCCATAGGGTTTTGTAGTCATCGACACTTAACTCGGCATGTTCGTAACGAACACCGGTCGATAAGGTTAAATTTTCAATTAAGTCATAATCTAACTGCAAGTATGGCGCAACGTTGTCATAGGTACTTTCGGGAACCCATGAAAAGCCAGTTTTTACTAAGTCTTGCTCAGTGGTGTCGCGGAAAAGGTCGACACCGTAGGCCGCATCAATTCCTGAGCCGGCAATATCCTTAGCGATCAAGGCGCTTTTTAAACCCCATTTAACCGAAGAGTTACGCGATTGCTCGTAGTACAAGCTTTCGCCTTTACTGCCGATACCGCATTGGATGACTTGATCGCTGCCTTCGAAGGATGGATCGTAGAAACTGTCGAAACAGCCACCGCCATAAACCGCTTTAAAATCTTGATTAAAGAGTTGTAGGCTAAGTTGTTGACCACCAATATTGGCGTGGGTGTAAGTCAAACTTGTGGTGGTCACTTGGTTGTTGGCGGCTTCCCATGGCTGAGTTTCTTTAACTGCACCTGTGGGGACACCATTGGGCTTGTCACCTACAACGGGCATCCAATCGCCATTGTTGTCTGCATTGTAATGGTTAACCATTAATTCAAGGCGAGACTCATCGAAGTTATGGCCAAGCTTGATGAAGAAGTCTTTACTCTGACTATCCATCGACTCGCCTTGAGTCGTGTCGACACCCACTACGTTATGATTGGCATCGTAATAGACGCCATTATTGCGGTAGCTAACCGAACCTATCATGTCGATAAATTCTGACTCGCCAGAAAACGCATAGCTAGCACCAAAGCTTAAGCCATTGGATTTCATTGAATCAGGCACTGTGACATCGAAACTAGCAACCTGTTCGCTGTCGCCTGTTGGCTTTTTAGTGATGTAGTTGATGATGCCGCCTTGGGCACCGAGACCGTGCATGGCATTGGCGCCGTGAATGATTTCGATGCGCTCAATCATGGCAGGATCTATAGTTTGTCCCTCTCTACCACCACTGCGAAGTGGGTTCGATTGAGGCACTCCGTCGATCATAATCAATGGCGGACGACCACGCAGGGTTTCACCTGTGTTACTCATCTTCTGGCGGCTCGGTGAAAAGCTAGGCGCTAAGTTACCGATAATAGTCGATAAATCTTTAGTGGTGCGGAACTGTTCTTCTAATTGGGCACGGTCGATGATAGTGACAGTATTGGGGATCGAGCTGGGAGATTTATCCATTCGACTCGCGGTGACAGTGATTTTTTCTATGTCTTTATTTTTGTTGTTTGGACTGTTGTCGGTGGCATCTTGGGCCGCAGCGGATTGGGTTAACGCTGCCAATACGGCTAAAGCAACAAACGAGGTTTTGAATGTCATATAACTTCCTGCTAAGGGCGAATGAGTTTGTTACACCGGCTCCCTTGGCATAGGTTAATATTCCATTAAATTGTATTGCAAATGATAACGATTTTTATTATTCGCGATTTTAGGGGAGGAATTACAGCTTGTCTAGTCACGCCATACAGGAAATTGCATGATTTGACGACAGTATGAATAAATTGCGACACAGCACTCGGTATCGAGAGGTTTTACCGTAAAGGACATACATATAGTGCGAGTTTATGTCGGTAAGGCATTACCTTGTTTGGCATTTGTCTTTGATTTAGGAGACCTATGCTTTAGTCGCAGGTTTGATTATTTGATTGGGCTACGCGTTTGCCTTAGTGCTTTCGATTGTCTGGCGTGTTGATGGAAGGCTATAATCGCACCCCTTTATACTGTATCTCGCATTGGTACTCTGATGAACCGTAAAAAGAAGATTAATCAAACCTTGAAGAGCAAGGCAAAAAAGGCCAATGCCAAACTGCAATCTAGCAATAAACCTAAATATATTGCAAAGGCAGAGAGAGAAGCATTAGCTGCGGCAGTTGAGCATGAAACCCCATCAAAAACCGCAGAACCTCAGCTTGATATTGGACTGCCAATAAGCTGATTAAAGTAAGTCGTTAAGCCTATAGTGCAGTTAAATACTCGATAGGGTTTTGATAAAAGGCCTTTTTATAACCTTGGGTTGAAGTATCCATCAGCCAAGGTTTAGGCAATAAGCTCAAAATGGAATAGTGCAAATGGGGCGGTTTACCTTGTGCATTGCCCGTATCGCCGACAGTACCCAAAGTGTCACCTTGGTAGGTAATCAATCCTGTGGCTGATTCAATTTGGGCTAAATGGGCAAAGTAATGAATTTGCCATTTAGGACCTAAACCAACCACCACATTTCCTCCTTTGAAGAAGTCACCTCGATACAAGATCAGCATAGGCGTTGGCGCAATCACTGCGGTGTTTTTGGCGGCGAAAATATCTATCCCCTTGTGAACGCCCGATGGACCCCAAGGTTCATACCAAAAGGTTTGGCTGTTCCAATCTTTACTGCTGGCACCTTTTACTGGGATCGCGGGTGACTCAGGGATCAGATAACCACCAAGTAGCAGTAACGTCAGTGCTAATCCAACATATTTCAATTTCATTTTTTATCCTGCATTAAGTGTTTGCGTACCTTAAGTTTTAATGAAACTCGCTAAATTCCCGCCAATTTTCAGGATATTGCAAGCGCTCAGTTTCTGAGAGTGATAGCCAATAGGGGCGCCAAAAATAGCTGCACCAAAAGTCGATATTACCTTGAAGACTGCCGAGGGTATCGGGATCGATATTAGGAAAGCTTTCCCATGGATTGGGCGGGGCAGATTTGAATCTGATTAATGCTTCTAGCAAGGGTTTGTCATTGGTCACTAAGGTTATGCACACACCCGCAAAATCGTCATATTGGTTCAGTAATACGCAGGTCGCTTGGGTTGGATGTTCGATAAAACCGTTAAAGTTGACCGTTTGCTCGGGCAATATGTTAAAGCCTGCCTGGCTAAGTAAAGTGTTTAAGGCCTCTTTCCCTTGGTAAGTCAGCAAGCAATGCAATTGATAAGCAAAAATATCTGCTCTGTCCATAGGTACAACGAGTGGATAGGTTTGTATGATTGGCAAGCTGATATTGGGCATCTGGGTTTGATGAAAAACAGTGTGTAACTCAGTTTGTGGCCTAGATTGCTCGAGGCTATCACTATTACGCGCAAGGCGTTGTTTAATCCAAGTTAATACTGACATTATTGTTATTTCTCAGTGAACTTTACTGGTGAATGGCGTATTTGCGGATTCTGCTATCGGGGATGCTGTGATTTCCGGGGCCTGCCATCTTAACCAACCTTTTACTCGAGGCGCATCAATATACCAGAGACCGTTTTGTTGAATTAATGCCAACCGTTCGCGTGATGGGCCAAAGGGGCCGGGATTTTGCTGGGCAATTTCAATACTGCTATCGGTAACTGAGGCAATGATTGCAACGTGACCGTAGGGGTTAAATATCCATGGAGAAAACACGAGTAGATCATCCTGCATAGGTTTGGTCTGACTCGCATTAGTGTATTGCCGCATAGCGCGTTTTTCATTCCACATGCCATCGCTTAACTTGTTATCAAAAAAGTCTCTAGCATGGCCTAAAGCATCAGGCATTTTATGCTGGTAGCGTTGGTAAAAGTAGCGCTTAACAAATTCAACACATTGATATTGAATACCTAAGTTATAACCATCTATAGATAGGTTGCGTCCTGAATGGGTATTAACTCCTCCGTTATAATAGATATTAACCCCGTTTAGAGTGTCGATGACTTCTCCTACTTGATGGTGGGAATTAAAGTTAATCCGAGTTATCAGACTGTAGGCACAGTATACGAGCCCCATCAGTATCGCGAAAAAAGCTAATAGAATGGATAAGCGTCTAATCATCTTTAGTACGGCAAGCTAAAAAGAGTTGTTGAGTAAGATACTTATCTCACTTTCGGGCTGCGTATTTTATGTTCTGAAGAACATGGACGTCTAGGGTATGGGTTTTATATTGGCACAGGTTAATACTTTTGTGTGATCTAAGGTTATCTAAAACAAAGGCCGCATCAGCGGCCTTTGTTATTTGTGGCGGTTAGAGTAAAGCGGTTGCGAGTAGATAACCGACAGCCGATGCTGTCGCTACACCGATAAAGCCTGGAATGATAAAGCTATGGTTAATAATGAACTTACCTATTTTAGTCGTACCTGAACGGTCAAAGCCGATACAGGCCAGATCACTTGGATAGGTTGGTAGCACGAAATAACCGTAGCTTGCAGGGAGGAAGGCGATTAAGAGTTTTGGATCGACCCCTAAGGCGAGTCCCATAGGTGCGATTGCAGTGAGTGCTGCCGCTTGGCTATTAACAAGCTTAGAGATGAGAAACAGCACTAAGGCATAGGTCCAAGGCTGGCTTTGTACTACATGGGACAGGTTTTCCTGCAGTACATCCATATGGCTGATGAAGAAAGTATCGCTCATCCACGCCACACCAAATACTGAGAAAATTGCTACCATGCCCGCTTTAAAAACGGGACCGTTAGAGATGTTAGTCGGTTTGACTTTACAGGTCATCAGGATAAATGCACCTGCAATTAACATCATCATCTGGATCACTAAGTTCATCGAGAGCAAGGTCGATTTACCTTTAACGTCAAAGGCGGGACGTAATTCACTAAATGAACCTAACAGTACCACAGCAGCGATAGCGGTGAAGAAAATCCCCGTTGCCCAGTAAGCTTCCTTCGGATATTTTTGATTTAACAGGGTTTCGCTCTTGTCATAGATAAAGGCTCTTTGGACTGGATCTTTAATGCGTTCTTGAAATTCTTCATCTTTATCTAAATCTTTACCACGACGCAGACTCCAAAGTGCAGCAGCCATGACACCGCAAAGCGATGCTGGCACTGACACCATTAAAATTTCGAGCAGATTGTAAGCGCGGCCTACACCCTGTTGTGATGCCAGAATCGACACCATAGACACCACCGCTACCGACACGGGCGAAGCACAAATCGCCATTTGTGAGGCGACAGAGGCCACCGCCATTGGGCGCTCTGGGCGAATATTTTTCTTCAGCGCGATATCGGAAATAATCGGGAACATGGTGTAAACCACATGGCCAGTACCGCAAAGGAAGGTCAGCGTCCACGTGGTCAGCGGCGCTAGAATCGTGATGTATTGTGGATGACGGCGCAGTAAGCGCTCGGCATACTGCATCATCACATCTAATCCACCCGCGGTTTGCAATACGGCTGCACAGCCAATGACTGCAAGTATGGTTAGCATAACTTGCACTGGCGGTTGTCCCGGCGCTAAACCGAAAACAAAAATCAGTAAAAATAAGCCAATACCGCTGATGAGGCCTAATCCCATGCCGCCGTAGCGGGTACCTAGCAGTAGGCAGCTAAGCACTACTATAAATTCCATTAAAATCATCCGATTTACCTCTGCGGAACTTACCGCTTAGCTATTAGTTGAGTGATGAGTGTCTTCAGGAACATTCTGCGGAGTAAAAGTGTTTGAAAAATTGCGCTGGCGCATGGTGTAAATAAAAAATGGCATTAGTTTTTTCGGAAATTTGACCTAACGCTAGAAACATGTGGCGATAAGTTGCATTCTGGTTACGAGTTTTACGGATTGGGCTAACGCTTTGAGCTCACTCCGTTTAAAAGAACGATAACAATACTCAAGGATAAGCCCGTGAAACCTGCCACCTTTAATACCGAAGCCTTTGATGATTGGATCCGCAGCCGCTTTGTGGAACTCAATTCCGAGCTAGAACAGCTTTACTACCAACAAACAGATCGGGCCAATGTGCTCGATATCGGCGCAGAAGCTAAGTTGGCGCTGGAGAGCGAAGGGCGAGAGTTGATTAAGACCTTGCTCGATGAGGGGAATACTGATGAAGGTTTCGACAGTGCCTTCGATTTACTCGGCAATGTGGGCTTGTATATGGCGGCCTGTCGGCGCCATGAAATTACCGAGCCCTCGCGGGAAACGACATCGCCATTAGCTGAGGCTTCTGCGCTCGCCATGCATATTGGCGCTTCAATAGGCGTCACGCCGCGCTTTGCCACCGCACATTTAACCACGCACAATCGTGCCCACAATGGCATTTATAAGCGCTTTACCGATCTGAGCGCCGAAAAGCTGTTTGTGGATTACAACACTAAGGGCATTTTGGCCTATAAACGCGCCGCCGATGCGCTATTGAAGATCCAGCCTTTGGGCATTTCCCATCCCATCAGTCACGATTTACTGCGAGTCGCGAAACAAGCATTACAGGATGTGATTGAGTCGAATACCCAATTATTCAATCGATTAGATACGGATCGTTTCTTTTACTGTGTTCGCCCTTACTACAAACCTTATCGGGTGGGCTCGGTCATTTATCGCGGCGCTAACGCCGGGGATTTTGCAGGAATTAATGTCATCGATTTAACGCTAGGTCTTTGTTTCGCCAATGAAGCTTCCTACTCGCAAATGCTGGTGGACAAGTTTTTGTACATGATGCCAGAGGATCAACAGATATTGCGTGAGTGCATGCGTCGGCCGAATTTGATGGATGACTTCCTGCAGGCAAAAGACTGCTCAACCCAAGATTGGTATCAAGAAAACTTGCGACTCTTTATCGAAGTCTGCGAATTACATGGCGAGACTGCGATTCAGCATCATAATGAGTTAGTAACTAAATATATAGCTGAGCCTTCGACAAGTATGGAGCAGCAGCATTTAGCTAAAGTTACCGCGAGTGGTCCGCCACTGCATGTGCTACTCGGCTCATTGGAGCGACTCAGAGACAGACGCGCCGCCGCTCAGCGCAGCGATATTCGGACTCGTTATTGTGATATTAAAAAACTAAAAGAGAGTTTGAGATAACACTATGTTTGAAGATTTTAAAAAGGACTTTTACCTAGCAGGTCCAGGATATCTATTAAACCATTCCGTTGGCCGGCCATTAAAATCGACCGAGCAGGTCTTTAAAGAAGCCTTTTTTGCGCCTTGGCAGGAGTCGGGGCGTGAACCTTGGGGCCAGTGGTTGGGTGTGATTGATGATTTTACCTTTGCTTTATCTAAACTATTTAACGGCCACCAAAAGGATTTTTGCCCTCAGGTCAATCTTTCCAGTGCGCTGACTAAAATTGTCATGTCCCTCGACAGATTGAACCGCGAACACGCCGTTGTGTTAATGAGTGAGATTGATTTTCCCAGCATGGGTTTTGCCCTTAAAAAAGCGCTGCCTGCCAGTTGCGAAGTACGCTTTATTCCTAAAGGGCTCGATATCACCGATCCTAATGTGTGGGATACGCATATCAGCCGCGATGTGGATCTGGTGTTTGTCAGCCATGCTTACTCGAATACGGGGCAGCAGGCGCCATTAGCCAATATTTTCACTATAGCCCGTGAGCGAGGTTGTTTGAGCTTAGTGGATGTAGCGCAATCGGCGGGGATTATTCCGCTGGATCTCGCGCGCCTACAACCCGATTTTTTAATCGGTTCGAGTGTGAAATGGCTCTGCGGCGGCCCTGGTGCTGCTTATCTTTGGGTTAATCCCGCCATATTGGAGAGTTGTCAGCCTAAGGATGTGGGTTGGTTTAGCCACGAGAATCCGTTCGAATTTGATATCCATGATTTTCGTTACCAGCATTCCGCGCTGCGCTTTTGGGGAGGGACACCATCAATCGCGCCTTATGCCATTGCCACCCATAGCATTCATTATCTTGCTGGTTTAGGTACTCCGTTGCTGCGTAAATACAATCAGCAATTGATTGATGCTGTGGCGCAAGAGCTCGACCATGAGTTTGTGTCGCCGCGGGATACTGAAAAGCGCAGCGGTACGCTTATTCTGCAGTTTGGTAAACAGCAGCATCAAATGATGACGGCATTGGCGAACGCGAATATTAGTGTCGACGCCCGCAGTATGGGGATCCGGATTTCTCCGCATATTTATAACAATATGGCTGATATCAAGTTGTTACTTGATGTGATTAAAGCAAATCGCTAACTTAAATGATTTAAAATGGCTTGCTAGGCTAAGTTGTACCACGTAATTACAACTAACAAGGCACAACACTCTGGGAGGCAAACCGCGACATGGTCGTTCCCGTATGCTGGCGTTAACTCACCGTCACACGGGCAACTTGAGGTTATTTATTGGGTGCGATCATGCTTAAATCTTATAGTCATAGCGGCAGACCATGGGTCGCGGGGTGTGGAGCTTGGGATCGCTGGGCGTGATCGCTAAATCTGCAGGTAGCATAACAGTATCGATGATCAACGCACTGCTCATATCAACGAGTGTCAGCGGGATGGTAAAGAGCAGCAAGGGCGGGGCCGCCAACGCGGAGATAATCATACACTCCTCGCCATTATCAACAGCCGTTTGCACACTTGAGAAAGAGTGGCCCCAAGTTGAATCTTCTCCCATCCTCGACGTTATCGTTGCACATCCCGTGAGAGAACAGCACACGACCAACCAAGTCAACCAACGCATAACCACTCCATTGTTTATATGTGAAAAACTGCATTGCTTCGGTATGATCTACTCACTTGATCAACTGAGAGCGTTAGTGATGTGGAACCAGATCAGGTTTCATTTGACGCCAACCTGTTCTGTTTCAACAGCTTGGAATTCTAACTATATGATTATATCTGTCAATTATTCATCAACAGAAACGAGATACAACCAAGCTCAATAACCTAGTTGTTAACGGCGACTATAGTTTTGGATTGGTATTAATCATGGAGGTTTGTATGCCGTGTCCTCGCAGAACTCAGATGAGTTTTGAACATACTCTTTAAAATCAGTCTCCACTTCCCTCACTGGCCATCTAGCTACTTTTATTACTTTCCTTAAAACTGTTTCAGTAAATATTCGCTTGAGGGTAGGCCGAGAGCATATTATGTTGCTGATTTAAAATGGATGACTGGATTTACTGCTTGGCGATGGCCACGCTACAAGTAGAGTCTACCGAGAGGTAACAGGATGAACAATAAAGCAGCGCCGCCGCAGTCGGCGTCGACAGAGCAAGAGACACAACCGTTGGACGACAGTCGGTATGAAGACCTGCCGCGCAGTGAGTTCCTGCAATTACCCCAAGAGGAGCAAGACCGGCTCAATAAGCTACGTCAGCAGCGGGTGCGTGAGGCGCCCACCCTCTATGAGTGGGATATTAAGGTAGCGACCGTGTATGCCATGGGGTGGCTCGTTGTCATTATTCCCTGCGGGATAATGGTGCTGATTGGCTTGGTGGCGTACTGGTATGAGTCTGACCAATGGTATGGTTTTTTTTTCATGGCATTGATTTTTGCGCCATTTATCCGCTACCTCTGGTTGGCCGACAAACAGTACCATTATCGACTCACCACCGAGGGTTTAGTTACCACCTATCATGATGCGATTCCGGATGCCGCCTACGCGGTAGTGCGGGGGCTGGCTTGGTTTGGGGTAGTGGTTTGTATTGTCGGGGTGGCGTTGTTAGGCCCGGCCGCCTTGGTCGGCGCGGGTGGTTTTGCTGTGATGGCATTTTTCTTCACCGGTTTTAAAAATATAGAGACTACTTACGAGAGTCCTATAAAAAATGGGCATCGTCATTTGATTAAGGTAACGCGGAATCGTCCATTTATTGCCTGCCAATCGGACGTACGAACAATGGGCTTACGTGCAAGTATTCGTCTTCATTGCCCATTGGATAAGATGCACACTATCTTGTCATTACTGATGACGCAGTTACCTGATTCTGAAATCCGTGTATTTAAAAATGAGCGCGTGTTAGATGGCGTACCATTTGCGTCATTTGAGTCAGGCGAACCAGTCCAACTGGCAGATTTTGCCCCTGACAATACCCAGCCCAGTTAACGTTTTTTCTCGCGCCTGTTATTGGCGTGAGACTCGGTGTCCATCAGTGACAGCTTTGCCACCAAGATGCTAACAGACTTTTTAGCGGTAAGGTCGTCAAGGGTGAGAAAACATTAAGTACGAGCTGTGTGGGTAGGTTAACGGTGACCTTGCAGTCCGTGGGTACAGCAAAGGAATAGCTATATGAATAAGAGGGCAGCGCCGCAGCAGTCGGCGTCGACAGAGCAAGAGACACGACCGTTGGACGACAGTTGGTATGAAGACCTGCCGCGCAGTGAGTTCCTGCAATTACCCCAAGAGGAGCAAGATCGGCTCTATCAGTTGCGTCAGCAGCGGGTACGCGAGGCATCGACCCTCTATGAGTGGGATATTCGGGTGGCGACTGTCTATGGTCTATTTTGGTTAACCTTCCTGATCCCGTGTGGTTGCTTAGCACTTATAGGGTGCTATTTGCTATCTGGCGATACTAGCTTGGGTATAGGGTTAATTATCATGGCACTAATAATGTGCTTATCTGCTCGTTACCTCTGGTTTGCAGACAAACAGTACCATTATCGGCTCACCACCGAGGGGTTGGTTACCACCTATCATGACGCTATTCCGGATGCCGCCTACGCGGTAGTACGGGGGCTGGCTTGGTTTGGGGTGGTGGTTTGTATTGTCGGAGTGGCTTTTTTAGGCCCAGCAGCGCTGATTGGTGCAGGCGGAATGGCTCTGGGGGCATTTTTCTTTACTGGTTTTAAAAATGTAGAAACCACCTCAATAAGTGCTATCAAGCGTGGACATCCCCACATGATAAAAGTGACCCACAAGAGGCCATATATATCGTGTGATACAGACAGGTTTTATTTCGGATATTATTCAAATCTCGACTGTTATTGTCATCCCAAAGATATGCATAAAGTGCTGTCGCTACTGATGAAGCAATTACCGGGGTCGAAACTCTTTTTATTGAAAAATGAACGAATAGTTGGCCTCTCTAAAGTTGGCACCCGTGACGGCGAACCAGTCCAATTGTCAGATTTTGCCCCTGTGAATACTCAGCCCGGTTAACGTTTTTTCTCGCGCCTATTATTGGCGCGAGATTCGGTGTCCATCAGTGGCAGCTTTACCACCAAGATGCTGACAGGTCTGTTTGTGTTAGGGTGGCGCCAATTACGACCATTATCTGGATATAGGCTAACAGACCTTTAGCTGCGAGGTCGTCAAGAGCGAGAAGACATTAAGTACGAGCCGTGTGGGTAGGTTAACGATGACCATGCAGTACCGTGGGCACAGCAAAGGAATCGCTATATGAATAAGAGAGCAGCGCCGCAGCAGTTGGCGTCGACAGAGCAAGAGACACAACCGTTAGACGACAGTCGGTATGAAGACCTGCCGCGCAGTGAGTACCTGCAATTACCCCAAGAGGAGCAAGACCGGCTCTATCAGTTGCGTCAGCAGCGGGTGCGAGAGGCGCCCACGCTTTATGAGTGGGATATTCGGGTGGCGACTGTGTATGGCATTGGGTGGATCATGGTCCTTATTCCGTGCGGGATTACGGCTCTAGTTGGGTTGGTGACATACTGGTATGGATTTGAGCAATGGTATTATTTTCTCATCATAGTGATGATTTTTGGGCCATTTATGCGCTACCTCTGGTTGGCCGACAAACAGTACCATTATCGGCTCACCACCGAGGGGTTAGTTACCACCTATCATGACGTTATACCGGATGCCGCCTACGCGGTAGTGCGTGGGCTGGCTTGGTTTGGGGTGGTGGTTTGTATTGTTGGGGTGGCCTTTTTAGGCCCAGCAGCGCTGATTGGTGCAGGCGGAATGGCTCTGGGGGCATTTTTCTTTACTGGTTTTAAAAATGTAGAAACCACCTCAATAAGTGCTATCAAGCGTGGACACCCCCATATGATAAAAGTGACCCACAAGAGGCCATATATATCCTGTGATACAGACAGGTTTTATTTCGGATATTATTCAAATCTCGACTGTTATTGCCATCCCGAAGATATGCATAAAGTGTTGTCGCTACTGATGAAGCAATTACCGGGGTCGGAACTCTTTTTATTGAAAAATGAACGAATAGTTGGCCTCTCTAAAGTTGGCACCCGTGACGGCGAACCAGTCCAATTGTCAGATTTTGCCCCTGAGAATCCCCTGCCCAGTTAACGTTTTTTCTCGCGCCTGTTATTGGCGCTAATTACGACCATTATCTGGATACAGGCTAACAGACCTTTAGCGGCGAGGTCGTCAAGGGTGAGAAGACATTAAGTACAAGCCGTGTGAGTAGGTTAACTACGACCATGCAGTACTGTGGGCACAGCAAAGGAATAGCTATATGAATAAGAGAGCAGCGCCGCAGCAGTTGGCGTCGACAGAGCAAGAGACACAACCGTTGGACGACAGTCGGTATGAAGACCTGCCGCGCACTGAGTACCTGCAATTACCCCAAGAGGAGCAAGACCGGCTCTATCAGTTGCGTCAGCAGCGGGTACGCGAGGCACCGACCCTCTATGAGTGGGATATTAAGGTAGCGACTGTGTATGGCATTGGGTGGATAATGGTCCTTATTCCGTGCGGGATTACGGCTCTAGTTGGGTTGGTGACATACTGGTATGGATTTGAACAATGGTATTATTTTCTCATCATAGTGATGATTTTTGGGCCATTTATGCGCTACCTCTGGTTGGCCGACAAACAGTACCATTATCGGCTTACCACCGAGGGTTTAGTTACTACCTATCATGACGCTATTCCGGATGCAGCCTACGCGGTCGTGCGGGGGCTGGCTTGGTTTGGGGTGGTGGTTTGTATTGTTGGGGTGGCCTTTTTAGGCCCGGCAGCGCTGATTGGTGCAGGCGGAATGGCTCTGGGGGCATTTTTATTTACTGGTTATAAAAATGTAGAGACTACTTACGAGAGCCCTATAAAAAATGGGCATCGTCATTTGATTAAGGTAACGCGGAATCGTCCATTTATTGCCTGCCAATCGGATGTACGAACAATGGGCTTACGTGCAAGTATTCGTCTTCATTGCCCATTGGATAAGATGCACATTATCTTGTCATTGCTGATGACGCAGTTACCTGATTCTGAAATCCGTGTATTTAAAAATGAGCGCGTGTTAGATGGCGTACCATTTGCGTCATTTGAGTCAGGCGAACCTGCCCAACTGGCAGATTTTGCCCCTGACAATCCCAGCCTAGTTGAATAAAGCGTGGACACTTAACAATAATGGCGCGGTAGTTAACTTCCGACTATATAGGTGGTTTTATGCCGCCCCCTCGTTTAATTTAGATCAGTTTTTAACCATCTATCTCTATTGTTGCTGTTGTCTGGCGTGCCTTCTCTGAATGATAAAAGAGTGGTTGGCGATGATGCCTATTTAGAGAGCAACGCGATGATTGAATCAGAATAAAAGTTGTATATACCTTCAAAATACAAAAAAGCCCCGATAGCGTTGCTATCGAGGCTTTTATATTTTCTGTATCAATTACATAAAGCGAGCCGGTTGTATAGCGCTAGCCATTACAGGCTGTAGTACATTTCAAACTCAAGTGGGTGAGTTGTACGTGCTACGCGCTCAGCTTCTGCTGTTTTCAGTACGATATAAGATTGGATGAAATCTTCACTGAACACGCCGCCTTTTGTCAGGAACTCATGGTCAGCTTGCAGATTTTCAAGGGCGTTTTCTAATGACGTTGCCACTTGTGGGATTTCAGCCGCTTCTTCTGGAGGCAGATCGTACAGATCTTTGTCCATCGCTTCACCTGGGTGGATCTTGTTTTGGATACCGTCAAGACCCGCCATTAGCAGCGCTGCGAAACCTAAGTATGGGTTTGCATGTGGATCAGGGAAACGTGCTTCGATACGACGGCCTTTAGGGCTTGGTACCACTGGAATACGGATTGATGCAGAGCGGTTACGGGCAGAGTAGGCCAACATAACAGGTGCTTCAAAGTGTGGCACTAAACGCTTGTAAGAGTTAGTGCTTGGGTTAGTGAAAGCGTTCAGCGCGCGAGCGTGCTTGATGATACCACCTATGTAGTACAGCGCCGTTTCACTTAAACCTGCGTATTTGTCGCCAGCGAACAAGTTAACACCGTCTTTCGCCAGAGATTGGTGAACGTGCATGCCGCTACCGTTGTCACCAACGATGGGTTTAGGCATGAAAGTCGCCGTCTTACCGTAAGCGTGTGCCATGTTGTGCACTACGTACTTCAGAATTTGGATTTCATCCGCTTTCTTAGTCAAGGTGTTGAAGCGAGTGGCGATTTCGTTTTGACCTGCAGTCGCCACTTCGTGGTGATGCGCTTCAACCACTTGGCCCATTTCTTCGAGCACTAAACACATAGCGCTACGTAGGTCTTGTGATGAATCAACCGGTGCAACTGGGAAGTAACCGCCTTTAACAAATGGACGGTGACCTGTGTTGCCGCCTTCGTAGCTAGTGCTTGAGTTCCAAGCCGCTTCTTTAGCGTCGATCTTAACGAAACAACCTGACATGTCAGTACCGAAACGGACATCGTCAAATAGGAAGAATTCTGGTTCTGGTCCAATCAATACAGTATCAGCGATACCAGTAGAGATCAGGTAAGCTTCTGCTTTTTTAGCAATTGAGCGTGGGTCACGGTCGTAACCTGTCATTGTACCGGGTTCAAGAATGTCACAACGGATCAGCGCTGTGGTTTCTTCGGTGAAAGGATCCAGTACAAATGTCGTTGGATCTGGCATCAATACCATGTCTGATTCGTTAATGCCTTTCCAACCTGCGATAGAAGAACCGTCAAACATTTTGCCGTCTTCGAAGAAATCAGCATCTACCTGATGAGAAGGAATAGATACGTGCTGCTCTTTACCTTTAGTGTCGGTAAAACGTAAATCAACGAACTTAACTTCTAATTCTTCAAGTTGCTTTAAAACTGATTCAACTGACATTCTCAAGCCTCCGGTAGGGTAAAGGGATGCCCCTTCTATAATCTTTTAACTCAAGTGATTTATCTTGAGCCAAACTTACGAGCTATAAAGCGATATCCATGCCAATAATTTAACTTACTGATTAACATGATTTAAAATCTTTGTTGCACTTAATTGGATTCGCGTGTGCACCATAATAGTGCTTTTGTCTGTGGCATTTTGGTGCATTACTCCATTTTGGTGCGCACTGAATTGATTCATGCAAACCTTAAGCTGGGATGCACAGCGATAACATGCACCGCTTATATGGCACTGAGATGGCAATGACACTTTGGCTTTCACTATCTCAGTAAGTACTGCCTCTGTGAAGCTCGCACATACTTTTAGCACAGAACGGGACTATTTATCACCGCATAACCGCCGCATAATTGTCATAAAACCACGCTAGTCTGTCCAACTATGCCACGCATTATCAATCCAATAGTGGTTTATTATCATATTATTAGGAAAGAGTTCGTTCTCATGTGCGAAATGTCTTTGCTGTTCACAGACCAAGTGAAATCAGTGATGCGTAAAAAGGTATCCCGTGACAATGAAGTGAGTCTTAATGTCATCGGGTGTAAACGCCAACATGAACGTTAGATTAAGTGTGCCGCAGAATTTATTGCAGTGTGTTCACGTGGTAATTTCTCTGTACCTAAGTCGATTTTGCTGATGCTTAAATCGACATTAGCAGTGCTAACATTGAATACGAAAAATAGCAAATTCAGCTGCTTAACTCAGATTTTTCCTATGAATATGGCAATTAAACAGAGCGTTAACTCTGGCTACAGAGGATTTCACTCAGTGGATGATTGACGGAAATTACCCAAGGATTGGCGGATTGTTTTATAAGTGTTCAAAAATAATCCTGTGCGCCAAGGCCGCTCTGGAGTAGAATGGCACGCTTTTTATTGTGGTAGATCGAGCTCGATCACCATAACGAATTACTGAAATATCCCTATTTTTGTTTGATGGTAAGAGGTTTATCCGTGCTAGAGAATTTACGTAACATCGCCATTATTGCACACGTTGACCATGGCAAAACGACCCTGGTAGACAAGTTGCTGTCACAGTCAGGCACCCTTGCAACCCGAGGAGAAGCCACTGAGCGGGTGATGGACTCCAACGATCTTGAAAAGGAACGTGGGATCACGATTCTGGCAAAGAATACTGCCATCAAGTGGAACGACTACCGTATTAACATCGTTGATACCCCAGGCCACGCCGATTTCGGTGGTGAGGTTGAGCGTGTTCTGTCTATGGTTGACTCAGTATTATTGCTGGTTGATGCTGTTGACGGTCCAATGCCACAAACTCGCTTCGTAACCAAGAAAGCGTTTGCTCAAGGCTTAAAGCCAATCGTTGTTATCAACAAAATTGACCGTCCAGGTGCACGCCCAGATTGGGTTATTGACCAAGTATTCGACCTGTTCGATAACTTAGGTGCAACTGACGAGCAGTTAGATTTCCCGATCGTTTACGCTTCTGCGTTAAACGGTTTTGCAACTTTAGATCCGGATGTAGCGAGCGATGATATGACGCCGCTGTTCCAAACTATCGTTGAAAAAGTATCTTTCCCAGATGCTGACGCCGAAGGCGCGTTCCAGATGCAAATTTCGCAAATCGACTATAACTCATACGTGGGTGTTATCGGTATCGGCCGCATCAAGCGTGGTAGCGTGAAAACGAACCAACAAGTGACTATTATTGGCGCTGATGGCAAAACTCGTAACGGTAAAATGGGCCAAGTATTAGGTTACATGGGTCTAGACCGTACTGAAGTTGAAATTGCTAACGCTGGCGACATCGTTGCTATCACTGGTTTAGGCGAGCTGAAAATTTCTGACACTATCTGTGCCGTTGGTGCAGTAGAAGCTATGCCACCTTTGACTGTTGATGAACCTACTCTGACCATGACTTTCCAAGTTAATACTTCACCTTTTGCAGGTAAAGAAGGTAAGTATGTGACTTCACGTAACATTCTGGAGCGTCTGCAAACAGAATTAGTCCACAACGTGGCACTGCGTGTTGAAGAAACAGAAAGTCCAGATCGCTTCCGTGTATCTGGTCGTGGTGAATTGCATTTATCAATCTTGATTGAAAACATGCGTCGTGAAGGTTACGAGTTAGCCGTATCACGTCCAGAAGTTATTCTGAAAACTATCGACGGTGAACTGTGTGAACCATTTGAAACGTTGACTGTTGACGTTGAAGAAGAAGATCAAGGCACAGTAATCGAGAAATTAGGTACCCGTAAAGCTGAAATGAAAGACATGCAGCTTGATGGTAAAGGTCGTGTACGTATCGACTTCATCATCCCAAGCCGTGGTTTAATCGGTTTCCAAACTGAGTTTATGACCGCGACTTCTGGTACTGGTCTAATTTATCACTCATTCGACCATTACGGTCCGCACAAAGGTGGCGATATCGGTCAACGCGCTAACGGCGTATTGATCTCTAACGCAACGGGTAAGGCATTGACCTTCGCACTGTTCGGTCTGCAAGATCGCGGTCGTCTCTTTATCGGCCATGCCGCTGAAGTATACGAAGGCCAAGTGGTTGGTATTCACGCTCGCTCAAACGATCTGACTGTTAACTGTTTGAAAGGTAAGCAGCTGACCAACATGCGTGCTTCTGGTACTGACGAAGCCCAAGTGTTGACTACGCCAATCACAATGACACTTGAGCAAGCGCTTGAGTTCATCGATGATGATGAATTAGTTGAAGTAACGCCTAAGAACATTCGTGTTCGTAAGAGACACTTGACTGAAAACGATCGTAAGCGCTTTAACCGCGGTTAATGCCAGCCTGTTAATTCAGGTGACACGCCCTTAAGGTGAGTCAATCGGTTTAAAAAGCCCTGCATAGGAAACTGTGCAGGGCTTTTTGTTGGGATAAATTGAGTAATGGGTATTATAAATAGCTAATCAGTTCAGAGCATCACAGGTATCTCAATCCAAGGCGCATTGACGCAGAAATGGTTATTCCCTTTTAAGTCAATGCAACACGGGAGTGGGATGCCTGTGTGGCTCCCGAAGGGCGGCTGATGTTCACTACATGGCAACGCGCTTTATACTGCGTTCAAGGCTTTCGACAGAGCACCACTATGCCTTCAAGCCTTCGCCTTGTCTAAAGCGCGTAGAACTCCCGCTGAATGAACAGATATTTAATACGATTGGTATTAGTAGTCCTCATCCATCACCCGTATGCAATTGCGGCCAGCGGATTTTGCGCGGTAGAGGGCGGCGTCCGCTTGGCGAACGAGTTCTAAAGCATTTTGTTTGTTAGAGGGTTGCAGATAGGCGACGCCTGCGCTCACTGTCACAATGCCTAGGTCGGTATTTGCATGCGGAATGGCAATGGATTGGATCAGTTGATGAATGTGCTGTGCTGTCTCAAGTACGGTTTGATTATCGACATTTGGTAATAGAATGACAAATTCTTCGCCGCCGTAGCGAGCGACTAATTCGCCCGCTCTGCGACCGGACTGGGACAGTGTACTCGCTAATTGTTTAAGGCAATCATCTCCGGCGAGGTGGCCATAGTGATCGTTAAATTGTTTAAAGTGGTCAATATCGAGCATGATGAGGGCCAGTGAGGAATTGCTCCTTTGTCCACGACTCCACTCTGTTTGTAACATCATGTCAAATAGGCGGCGATTGCCGATATTGGTTAAACCGTCGGTATTGCTGAGTATTTCAAGTTGCCTATTGGCTTCTGCCAGTTCACTAGTTCGAGCTGTGATCATGGATTCAAGTTCGACGTTACGTTCCTCTAATCGCGCGATCGGGTAAATTTCCCCTTTGTGGGCTAAGCCGTAGGGGATGGATATGCCACTGTGGACAATCATCCAGTCGTTGTTTTCTCGGTGAAATATCAACACTAGCCGTGCTGTCTCGCGGGAAAGCATAGGATTAGGGATAGGTAAGTGGATATGGAAAAAGGCAGTCACAACCACGAGGTTGTCGGCAAGGTCTTGTAAAGAAAGATCTAACATTTCGATGTGGATTCGCTCAGGCACTTGTGCAAAGTCCTGACGAGTGATTCGCACCCATTCTTCCCTGCTGGTGACAAGCTGGTCACTGCTCCCTGCATAGCCGCTAAAGTTATCACTAAAGCGACGAGTTAGCCTGTCATCACGGGAGGCATACATCTCAATATATTCGTCAAATAACGAATGGATCAATTGCTGTCGGTCGGGTCGCATAGGTTAGCTCCGTTGGGGAACATAAAACCATTTTTCTAATATCCGTATAGGAATATTATCTGCGATAAAGTCTAGCTGTTGCCTGATTGTAATCAATTTTATGACGTATATATTAAAAATACTGCAGTGCAGTATGGTCTGTGAGACAAAATTGTTTTGCATTCACTTAATGTATCATTTAGCCCAAGTATTATTTAACACAAGCCTGCTGGGATTATTCAAAATCAGGCAAAGCTTGTTGGTATTGCTTAGCAGGGGTTGCTGATGAGAGGTTACTGGATTGCGTTAGCTGAGTGTGTCACTGGACGGCAGGTGAGGTCTTTTCTGGATAGTATTACTTGGCAGTGGCTTTATTGCTGACGCCTATCATCGCTGTGGTGCGGCCGAGGACGTCGGGATACTCGATAGGACTTAGAGCCCTATCGAGTGAGCAGTCAAGCTTATGACTTAGCTTTATCTGCCAATTTTACCGCATTGACACTTTCACCTTTGAAGCTGATAGTCACATTTTTTTGAGCGACTTCATTATCTTTCAGTAAAGTCTTAGTGGTTTCTGCCAGCATTGGAGAAGCTGCATTTAACGCACTAAGATCATAGGCCCAAACTTCTAGATCCGCTTCATTATAAGTGCTAGCAGGCGCACCTAATTTTTCAGTGATTGTTTGCTTGGTTGAGCCTTCTTTAATGCCGAATGTATTTTTAATCGCTTCATTCGTTGCGCTGTCTAACGCATTGGTTGCCGTATCATTCACCGTGTCAGTGACAGATTGAGTTGCTGATTTAACGATTGAATCGAATGGGCCAGCATAAGCAAATAATGGTAGAGCAGTAAGAGCGATCAATAATGATTTTTTCACACAATAATTCCTTTGGTTAATACATTCCTTTATTAAATGCGCGCGAATTAGACCAGTAATTAGATTTTGTGTCAATTAAGCATCTGTTCTATATGATTTTATTTTAATCCTTTCAGATTGTTCCTACTGAGTGGATCAACCTTTAGTTGTACCTAAAGGTTTCCATTTTGAGGTTTGCTAGTCTTATCTGCTGCTGTTTTTCAATTTCGTTAGTGTTTTATTCCATCGCAATTGGATCCCATCATATGTGTCATTTTAGGTGTTCTAGTGATGTGGCGTGTTCTAGTGCCCAATTCTATTAATCACTTGGATCAATTCCATGCGGATGTTGTCTGGTGTTTGGCTATGCCAGAAACCTGCTAAGTAAGCGCCCAGCGGTAGGATAAATAATGCGATAAGCACTAATGCGAGCAATCCCTTATGACCGAGTCTGTGGCCGGATTTCAGCCCAAGGCCGAGGGCGGCGGATTTAGGGCAAGCCGCGACACAGCGCATGCAGGCTTGGCACTCGTCACTGCGAACCGTGGTTTTAGTGTGCACTATGATGTTTGCTGGGCAAGCGCGGGTACACTTGTCGCATTTCATCCCTTTCGCTTCGATAAGACAGTGCTGGGTATTGCGGCGAATTTTTAATGGGCTCGCAAAGCTTAAGATCCCAAGCATAGCACCATAGGGACACAAGTAACGGCAGAATCCCTGACGACGCCATGCCGCTAAAGCGAGGATCAGCGCAAATACCAGTAGCGTGATTAGGCTGGGTGTTAGGAAGAACAATGCCATCTTCAAGTCGGCAATCTTATGATAATTACCTTCAAGATAATGGGGGATGGATTGTGCTGGCATACCAATAACTATGTAGCAAAGTGCTAGGAGTAATAGATATTTCAACATTCGCAGTGGCCAATCTAGCCAAGCGGGTGGTGTAAGCTCTGATTTAATAAAGCGTTTTCTAAAGGAATACAGGTATTCCCCTGCCAGACCTAATGGGCAAGCCCAACCGCAAAATGCCCGCTTGCAGAGTAAACCTGTGAGTAATACCGCCGCTAGCATGACTGCTGCCGCAGGATGGGTTTGATCCCACAAATTGAGGCTGATAATGGCCTTAAGCTCAATGCCACCCGCAATCGGTAAAAAGGCATCGACTACGTCTGGGCGCATTAGCCAAGGTGTGATTCCTTGCTTAAGCAGTACGGTATTGATTGTGTATTGTATGGCAACCAGCAAGAGCGATAGCGCTAAGACATGTTGAGTCCCTTCACGAAGGGTATTGATTTTAATTTCACCCTTGAGTGCATCAGGCGCAAATTTATGCCCAAGTAGCATCAGTGGCAGTGCAATAAGAAGCCCGAGAGCCAGTGGCCAATAAAGACTCATTGCCACCGCACCGATACTGAGCAACAGTGTGGCGACCGCGCCCCATTTCTGGCCGCTCCAATAGCTGAGGGAGGCGAGATACATGAGTGCCAACATCAGCGTGAGTGATTCGATAAAAGTCATAGTGATGAATACAGCTAATAAGTTACAAGTACAGGCTCTGAGTGGTGAACTGAGGATAAGTTTTTGAGTAATAAGTGAAATTGTGCGTCAGATCTAAGATTCGCGCTATCAATCAATTAAAGCGCGCCATAGCTCACAAAGCTAAGTGTTTTAGTCTTGCACAAATAAAGTATGGCTTGCAGGGACATAGGGCGAGGTCACACAAAGAATAAAAAGCCCCAGCAATTTATTTTGCTAGGGCTTAGGAATTCAGTGGGGCATTTGGATTAATTTTTTGATTTTTCGAGTGCTTCGATAAATTTGCTCGATTCGTTAATCGAGGTATTCATCTCTTTAATCAGGGCCGAAATATCGGTTTGCAGACTCGCAAATTCGCTTTTAATCGCACCAATGGCTTGGGCGTTCAAGTTATGCTTGAGATACAGCATATTGTCTTTCATGGCGGTGAGTATCGGCGGCATTTTTGACTCGGCACGGCGCATACTTTTGATCAATTGTTCATAGGCGCGGCGCGTTTCTTTGAGTTTAGCTTCACTGTTGCGGCGTAGATTAGCTTTACTGATCTCGCTAATTTCATTTTGCCACTCATCGAACAGTGCTTCGGCTACATCTTCGACTTTATTGATGCGGTTGCTGACGTTGTCGGCGGCACTTTGAGCCGATTCGTATTCATCTTTGGCTCTGCTATAGGCTTTTTCTAAGTTGCCATCACTGTAATTGAGCAGTGCTTGCATTTCTTCTAGGGCAGAGCTGAACTCTTTTTGAGCATCCTGTTGGGATTTTTTCGCATCTTTAACTCTGTCGACCATAATATCGCGTTTATGGTAACCGACCTTTTCCATTGCGCCGTAGTAGGCACTCTGGCAACCACTAAGCAGGAGACTTGTGGCAATCAGCCCTGAAGCTATCAGTCTTTTCATTGGGTGTTCCGTCGCTGAATGAAATTAATTAATCGGCTTTAAATCGCGCCGCATCGATAATGCTCCACAGATGAAAGATAGCACCTATTACCGCGGGCACTATCAGCCACCAGAGGGCATAACCCACCACTGTGATAATGAAAAATAACAGTGCGGCCATTATTCTGCCTTGCAATAATTGGCCTAGCCCAGGAAAAAATAGGCTAGCAATAGCGGAAATAACGTTACCTGCAGATCCTTGTTGAGACATCAATTCACTCCTTAGACTTGTAAATTAAGTGTTTATTGTACGAAGATAACGAGTCTATACCAACAGAATCAAGAGAAACCCGTGACTAAGAAGATAGAACTGGCACAAATTCGCGCCTTATTCCTCGGGATCTGGCACTTCCTGCTGCATTTGAGACGGCGTTTAGTTGAAGATCAAATCAATATCCGCGCCGGACATTTAGCCTATGTCACACTGTTGTCACTCGTGCCTATGGTGGCGGTGACTATGTCTATGCTGTCAGCTTTTCCGGTATTTAAGGGGATACGTGGACAGATAGAAGGTTTCGTTTATCAGAATTTTTTACCTGCCGCTGGCGATACTGTGCAAGTGTATATCAATGAGTTTGTGGCCAATGCCTCTAAGGGGACTGCGGTCGGGATTGCGGCCTTAGTCGTGGTTGCCATTTTGCTAATTTCCGCCATTGATAAATCGCTCAATAACATTTGGCGTACTAAAGAGAAGCGTTCAGTGGTGGTGGCTTTTTCTATGTATTGGATGGTCATCACTTTGGGCCCGGTATTGGTGGGGGCCAGTTTGGTCGCCACTTCCTACGTGGTGTCATTGAAGGTCTTTGACGGTCAGTTGTCGGGTGTGGTGCCCGTGTTTCTTGAGCGTTTACCTATGCTCTTCTCTGTGGCGGCATTTTTGTTGTTGTATATGGTGGTGCCTAATCAAAAAGTGAAGTTTCTACATGCACTATTAGGGGCGATTGTTGCCGCAATCTTGTTTGAGTTGGGTAAAAAAGCCTTTGCTTTGTATGTCACTCAGTTTCCGAGTTATGAAGCGATTTATGGTGCTTTAGCCGTGATCCCCATTATCTTTGTCTGGGTGTATTTATCGTGGATGATAGTATTACTCGGCGCGGAAATTACCGCCGCTATGCCTGAATATTTAGATTATGAGTCGAGCTCAGATGATGACGAAACCGTTCTGAATGCTAAGCCCCTAGAAAACGCCTCCCAAGATAATTCCGCTGCGGTGTTAACTTCGGCTGAGGTGACGGCACTCAAGGCGGTGGCTAAATCTGAATGACCCCATTAGAGGATTATTAATGGCGATGACACTAAATGCCTGAATCCTTCCCATCTTTTATCCGTCGCGACTGGTTTAACGTTGGCAATGGTCAGCAATTGCATCTGGCACAATACGGTAATCCACAAGGTATCCCACTGCTGTATTTGCACGGCGGTCCTGGAGCGGGTTGTGATATCGGTGATTTAGCTTTATTTAATGGCGATCAATATTGGATTTTGCTTTTAGATCAACGCGGGTCTGGGCAATCTTTACCCTTTGACGATTTAGCCAACAACCATCTCACTGGTTTGATTAGCGATATTGAGGTGATTCGCCTTGCATTGGGTATTGAGCGTTGGTGTTTAGCAGGCGGCTCTTTTGGGGCCACATTAGGCTTAATTTACAGCGGATTATTCCCAGAGCGGGTGATTGCACAGGTACTGTGGGCGTTATTTATTCCATCCAAAGAAGGTCTCGACTGGCTCTATGGCGCTGACGGCGCTGCAAAATTGCAACCTGCTGCTTATCGACTCTTCAATGACATTTTTCCGGTTCAGTTATCGCTGATTGAATTACTGGATTCGTACCATCAAGGTTTGGCATCGGCCGATGAAAATGTGCGATACCATTTTGCGCGGCGTTGGGTGCAGTGGGAGTTGCAGCTTGCGGGGGCGAGGTTAGTGTTACCAAGGCTGTTACCCGAATCCGTATTAGCATTAGCCAATATCGAGTTACACTTTGCTCGACATAATTACTTCAATGCCATGAATGTGTTACAGCGCGTGACGCCTAGAGTGAAGGCGCGTAGTGTGTTATTGCAAGGAATGCAGGATGCGATTTGCCCAGCGACGCTATTACGCGATTTTTTGGCTGGGTTGGAGCATGCTATTACAATTCAATCTGTTGTCGATGGCGGACATATGCTCAATAGTGAGTCTCTGTTTTTGGCGGTTACAGCAGAAATCCATGCTATGTGGTCGTGGATACATCAAAGGGAAATACAATGAAAACATTGCTCATCAGTGCCAGTTTACTCGGATTAACCGCGTGTGCTACTACGGCCCCATCTGAAACAAGCGCTATTGATCAAGTTGCGACTCAGGAGGTCGTGAGTGCCCCTGTCGCGCCCAAAGTTGTTGAACTCGGTGGGTTAACCAATGAAACTGCCGCTGAGCGCTTGTATCAAGCGTTGATTGACGCAAATTATCTGGCCACCCAAGTTGCGCCGACGAAAGTCGCGGTGCAGTTTGGCGATAACCAGTTTTTGCTTGAGCCGAGCATTAATTCTGCAGGCATTGACCGTATTTTAATGAATCGCTTCTATGCAGTGCATCCTCAATTGCAGGCCAGCCAAGAGTTGCCTGCCGTGATTGGCACCTTGAATCAGAAGCTTAATTTTGCCAAGTTTGTGTTGTTGGACCAAGGCGCTGTGATCCAAGTGCAAGGTACAGTGACCTTTGCCGACCGTATTGAAATAGAAGAATTACGTCGCTTTATGCTGTGGACGAATGGCGGCTTAGCGCAGGTCGTACAATCTTTGCCTGATGGCGTAGAGCAATATATCCGCCCGCTCCCGCTAATGCCGCAAATGGTTCCCGTTAAGCCTTAATCTAAAAGGAAAAGTTGTGATTGCGTTAATTCAAAGAGTGAGTCACGCCAGTGTGGTGGTTGATAACCAAACCCTAGGTGAAATCAATAAAGGCTTGTTGGTTCTGCTCGGTGTCGAGCAAGAAGATACCCGCGAGAAGATGGAAAAGTTGGCGACTAAAGTCATGAGTTATCGCGTTTTTTCCGATGAAAATGGCAAGATGAATCTCAATCTAGAACAAGTCGGCGGGTCTTTATTAGTCGTGTCACAATTTACCTTGGCCGCTGATACAGGCCGAGGCTTGAGGCCGAGTTTTTCAGGGGCGGGTACGCCGGATCAAGCTTTAGGCTTGTATGAAGAGTTTGTCGCATTCTGCCGTGCTAAGGGCGTTCATACAGAAACCGGACAGTTCGGCGCCGATATGCAAGTGTCCTTAGTCAATGATGGCCCAGTGACCTTTAATCTGCAGGTGTAGCTTCTATCGTGATGTTTATTTAGGAGTCTAGGTGATGGGGTGCTAGGCATAATCAATGTCGCTTGTACCAAGTGGGAGTATTAAGGGAATGCACATGGATCAATTACTTATTAAATTACGCCAGACTTGGCACAGTACGATCCCCGTTAGCGAGTTTATGCAGATAATGCCACTCGATTACAGCGAGGGAGAGTTTCGAGTCACAGCGCCGATGACGCCCAATCTTAATCTGCATCAGACCATGTTTGCGGGCAGCATTTATACCTTGATGACCTTAACAGGCTGGGGTGCCGTGTGGCTAAATCAACAGTTGGTGGGCGTGGCGGGTGATATTGTGCTCGCCGATGCCCATATTCGTTATCTTGCTCCTGTGACTTGTGACCCTGTGGTAAAAGTACAATGGCCAGATGTGGATCTCAGCCCGTTACAAAGGGGGCGCAGAGTTAAGGTGAAGCTGGAAGTGCAATTGTATTGTATGGATTCACTGTGTGCGGTTTTTGAAGGTCTGTATGTTAGTACGTCGAAAGTATGAATGCGTTGAAAACAACTTAGTGTATTTGTATGTCGAAGGTGACGTATAACCTTTCTAAAAAATCGAAGATAATCTCAGATTTTATCCGCTTTATTTCTTTTTTATGGGCTAATACACTAGTGTCATAGAGTTGAGATATTCCATCTGACTCTGAGTCATTTACCTATTTTCGGAGCAGATTATGTCTAAAGTTTTAATTTTAAAATCAAGCATTCTTGGCGGTTATTCACAATCTGCCGTGTTAATTGATCACTTAGCGAGTCACTGGGAAACCCAAGGCGCCGCTATTACAGTGCGTGATTTAGGCGGTAAAGACGTACTGCCTATGGTGGACGGTGAAATCGCTTCTGGGTTACGCGGTGGTGCAGAATTATCGGCACGTCAGCAAGAAATGCTCGCCTTATCAGATACCTTAGTCGCTGAATTAAAAGCGAACGATACGATTGTTATCGCTGCACCTATGTACAACTTTACGATTCCGGTTCAACTTAAAAACTGGATCGATTTTGTCGCCCGTGCCGGTGTGACTTTTACTTACACTGAAACAGGTCCAAAAGGATTAGTGGAAGGTAAACGTGCTGTGTTAGTGACGACCCGTGGCGGCGCTCACAAAGATGGCCCAACGGATCATGTTGTACCTTACTTGAAAACGGTTTTAGGCTTTATGGGGATCACTAATGTTGAAGTGGTTTACGCCGAAGCGCTGAACATGGGTCCTGAAGCACACGACAAAGGCATGGGCGAAGCGAAACACAGTATCGATCAGCTGAAAGCTTAATTGTTCCGTTGATTAGCTGAGTCATTTGATTTAGCTGAATAAATAATGCCAGCCCTTAATAGGCTGGCATTTTTGTATGTGCATTTCAGCTAAGCACGCTTGGCTTAAGTGGCTAGGTTTGAGCGACTAGACTCGAGCGGCTAGGTTTAAGTCGCAGATTTAGCTCTTATTCGCAAAGGCTGCAGCCTTTGGCGAGGGTGCTTGTCTCAACATAACGCACCTTAGTGCTGGCTTGGTCGCGGTTACGACTGATGCTAAAGCGTGCATGGCGTTCAGTTTCAAGCGGCTTTTCAGCAGGGTTAACCAGTGTAGCTTCAAGCTGTAACGCTTTGGCATAATTCGTTTTATGCATACATCACCTCGCAGATATCTAAACCATCACAACATACAGATTGGTAAGATTGGCGCCGAACAACCGAGGCTTAAATTAGCTCGGTTGGCAGCAGACTAAATCTTTAAGCGAACCGCCATTCACCACGCAACTAAAACCATTGGCCTTGAGGATATCGCAGCCTTTCTGCGCTCGAATACCCGCGCCACAGTAGAGCACGAAGGGATGTTGCTTATTGTCGACTTGGTGTAACCATTGGTCGAGTGTTGGCAATGGCACATTAATGGCTTGGGGCAAGTGACCGGAGGCAAATTCCTCTGGTGAACGCACATCAATCACCCGTGCGCCTTGCTCAATCAATTGCCAACATTTTTCGCCTGAGTGGCTGCCGGATAACTTAGCCAGTAAAGATTGAAACATAGCATTGCCCCTACCATTAGGAAATTTTCAATAAGTTTATTCTAATGAATTGGCGAGTGCAAGCGCTGCAGATTATCGGCAGTGAATGGTTTTTGGCATTGCCGGCACTAGGCAAGTAGTTAGAGGCTAGACACATTAGCTCTTTGATAGTGAATGATGTCGTGGAATACCACGGCTTGCTCGTTTAGATTGCGATAGCCATGGGGTTTGTCGGCCGCAAATCGTACCGCTTCACCTTGCTTGAGTGTTTGCCACTCGCCATCGACTAGCACTTCCATAGTACCGCTCAAGACAATGACATGCTCAGTGACACCCGTTTCATGGGGCTCAGAAAGGCGCTCATAGTTTGGCAGCAGGGTGAGTTCAAACATCTCAAAACCGAAGCGCTCTTCAAAGGGGAAGAGTGAGGCGACTAGCATGCCGTCGGTGGCGGGTTGTTGGCGTAACTCGTCGGGCTTACGGAATACTGCGCCTTGGCTCTGGGGTGTGGGTTCGAGAAAGGTCGACAGCGAGATATTGAATCCACTGGCAATTTTCCACAGCGTCGCAATGGTTGGGCTTGATTCACCGCGCTCGATTTGTCCTATCATGGCCTTACTAACGCCCGTCTCTTGGGCGGCTTTATCTAAACTCCATCCCTTTTGGTTGCGAAGTGCTTTAAGCGTGCTGGCGAGATAGCTGTTTATCGTTTGCACAATGGCCCCATCATTTTTATGAAAATTTAGTTTGTACGTTATAACGCACAGGTGTTATCTTGTCCATCTCGTACGTTATAGCGCACAGAAGCTATCTTGTTCATTTTATAAGTTATAGCGCACAAAGTAATGGCGACATCAATTGCAGAGAAAGGGAGTGGATATGTGGCGAGATGCAGGGAGTTTATCAAAAATATCAGCGGGATTTATTGCGGTATTAGTGGGTTATAGCAGCTCGGCTGTGATCATCTTTCAAGCGGCGGAGGCTGTGGGGGCGACACCAGCACAGATCAGTTCATGGCTGTGGGCTTTAGGTGTGGGCATGGGTGTGACCAGCATAGGGTTATCACTTTACTACAAGAATCCTATTCTAACGGCTTGGTCTACACCGGGCGCAGCGCTAATGGTGACGAGCTTAGCGGGGTTGAGCGTAAACCAAGCCATAGGCGCTTTTCTGGTGAGTTCAATTCTAATCACCCTTTGCGGTGTTGCGGGCTGGATGGATAAGCTTATCCGTGTCATGCCGCAGTCGGTGGCTTCCGCCATGTTGGCGGGGATCCTGTTGCAATTTGGGCTAGGGCTATTTCAGGCGATGCAAACCCAGCTGAGTCTGATATTGATCATGCTGCTGGTATTTATCATCGTTAAGCCTTTTGCGCCACGTTACATCATCTTGCTGACGTTGCTGGTGGGCATAGGCATGAGTTTTCAATTAGATTTGCTCAAGTTAGATGCCGTTCAGCTGCAACTGGCGATGCCGGTGTGGACTACACCTGAGTTTTCGTTGGCGAGTGTGATTGGCGTAGCATTACCGCTGTTTGTGGTGACTATGGCCTCGCAAAATATGCCGGGCGTTGCTGCGCTGCACGGTAATGGTTACAGGCCACCCATTTCACCTTTGATCACGAGCACAGGGTTAATAGGGGTCATTCTCGCGCCCTTTGGCGGTTTTGCCTTTAACTTATCCGCCATCACAGCGGCGATTTGTATGGGTAAAGAAGCAGATCCGAATCCCGCGACTCGTTACTGGGCGGCGGTGTGGGGCGGGGTATTTTACTTTATCACTGGGTTACTCGGTGCCACTGTGGTTGGTCTGTTTTCCGCTTTCCCGAAGGAATTAGTCCTGGCCATCGCCGGATTAGCCCTGCTCGGCACTATCGCCAATAGCCTGACCGCCGCATTAGCTAAAACGGAAGATCGCGAAGTAGCGGTGATCACTTTTTTGGTCACGGCATCAGGTTTTAGTGTGCTGGGCATCGGCAGCGCATTTTGGGGGCTGTTGCTTGGGTTTATTATCCATTGGTGGAACGGGCACAGAACTGCATCAGTAGTTAAGCGAGCGAATACTTAACTGCAGCAAAGCGCCTTAGAGATGAATTTCAAAGACTAAGGCGCATGTTTTTTAGATTTTCTTTGTCATAAACACACTATTGGGATCGAGTTGATAGGTGTCGAAGGGGCCGCAGCTTTCGAAGCCAAATTTGGTGTAGAGCATTCGGGCGGGGTTAAAGAAGTCCATCGAACCTGTCTCTAGACTCAGGTGTTTAATGCCAGCAGCTTTAGCGTCGTTGATCAGGTGCTGCAATATTTTAGAAGCGATGCCTTGCTGCTTATAGGGCGCAGCGGTGCGCATGGATTTGATCTCGGCGTGCTCGGTATCTAACCATTTTAGTGCACCGCAGCCCGCTAAATTGTTGCCATCCCACAGGGTCCAAAAGCGAATATTGGGTTGACGCAGGCCATCAAGATCTAATGCGTGAACGCTTTCAGGCGGGGAGGTTGCCCGCATATCGTCGAGGTGTTCTGTTAAAAGTGCTGCAATTTCAGGCCCTTTTAGATCATCTAGTATAATTTTCATCGTCTTTCTCAAGATTGAAACTCCCTCTGTTGTTGCTTATCCATCATAGTGTTATCGCGTTTAGTTCTTTTTAGGGGTAAACGCTGCGGTGGATAAGCAAAGGGTAGGCCAAGAGTTTTTATCTTTAGCTAAAGCTAAACCCAGAATCAAAGTCGTGGGGCTTCACCCCACACCCGACCAAAAGGGGAAAAGCGCCTGTTCCCCTTTTGGATATCCCCCGGCGTCCCCAACGGAGTTGAAAGCCCCTTGTGCTCATTGACAAATTTGCTATCGCTTCCGAAGGATGCGTCCCTGCACCTGCGAAAGCTAGTCGGTCATCCATGACCGAACTCACGCAATTTGTCTATTCGCCCTGCGGCAACTCCGAGGTGATGGTATATTCTTTTGACTTTAGAGTTGTCTGATCGTCCTTAAAGCATAAAAGAGTAGTTGTCCTGTTTCTGCCTGTGGTAGGAGTTTTAGCCTGAATTTAGGGGCGGAGTGCAGTAAATCAACGTCATGAATTCCCCCAAATTTAGCGCGGCGAATAACTACTAATACGTTAGCAATAATTATAATTAACAGAGGTGGATATGGGGTGGAAAGGTACTGTTAGAGCAATCAATGCAGCTGCTAAAAAAGTCGAACGAAATGCTAAAAAGTCTCAGAGAGAGCTAGCACTTAGACATAAAGAATATGCAAAAATGCAAGAGTTAGAACAGGCCGCGTATGATGTAGAATTTTTTGAAAATTATATAGAAATTGTTCAATCGATGCACAAAGAGTGTGGTGATAGCATTAATTGGGAAAAAGTTGCAGTTATAGCAGAACCGAATAAACCTATTTTCATCAAAGGATTAGAGTCGGAGGCGATTAGTCAAAAAGAACAATATCAACCGAGTTTTTTTGACCGTTTATTTAAACGTATTGAAAACAAGCTGAGAGTTCTAGATGTCGCAATTGAGTCTGCTAAAAAGCAAGATCAAATTAATTTTGAGTTGTCACTTGAAAAGTGGCAGCAGAATTATAAAGAGTGGGCGGAAAGTGTTGAGCAAGCTAATTTGCTTATAGCTGGTGAGCCAGAAGCAAGAATTAACATGATTAAAGAGCTTAATCCTTTTAGCGAGTTAGACACTTTAGGTTCTAGTTTGCATTTTTCAGTATTGGAGAATTATCTTCTAACCATAAATATAAATATTCGTGGCGCAGATATTATTCCAAATGAGCAAAAATCGTTGCTTAAAAGCGGTAAATTGTCAGTTAAGAAAATGCCTGTAGGTAAGTTCAACGAATTGTATCAGGACTATGTATGTAGTTCAGTTCTGCGCGTAGCTAGAGAAACTTTTGCAATCTTGCCTGACGAGTTTGTGTTGATTAATGCTACCGATAAGCTGTTAAACAAGGTTACTGGATATCTTGAAGAGCAAACTATATTGTCGGTGTATGTATCAAGGAGCACTTTGGATAGTTTGAATATGGATTTAATAGATCCTTCTGACAGCATGCGAAATTTTATCCATAACATGTCCTTTAAGCCGACAAAAGGCTTTGAGCCTGTTGTGCCAGTAGACGTGGTAACACTTGCGTAAATTGGATGACTAAAAGTGAACTGTGAATGTGTGGTATTGGCATTTGTTATTTTTTTTAAATTGTCATCGCTAAATGTTAGCTCTAGTCTTTGAACCTAAGGTTACGCTGATGCTCGAAAGGCAAACCATGGTGATTGGTGAGACGACCGTCCGCCCCATGGACGGGGCGGTCGAGCATCCAGGGATGGACTTGCTGCGTGTCGTCGAGCCGGTACCATGGTTGGCCTCACTCTGAACAATATCTATGTTTAACTGCCTCTTCGCCTTCCGTAACTTTCGTTTATCAACTTAGATTCCCTAAGTTTCTTTCACAGTGTTGTGAGTGAATGTCATGGCAAGCCTGTATAGGCGAATATCAGCAAATGCTAAGGACAATAGCAAATTTTCTTTTAATTTAAAAAGTGATCCAAACGGATATAAAAATGGCCGAGTATAAGCTCGGCCATGATTTGTTCTATTAAGCTTAAACGGGTAGGTTTAGTAGTACTTCTTCAAATAACTCTCGGCGTAGTTTTTGAGTTTTTTGTTTGAGCTTGCGGTTGCCATATTTTCAATCACATCGCGGTAAGCGGTATTCCCTGAACTAGCTAGCGCTTTTGCCATGTTGGCATAGGTATCGATGGCGAGTTTGTCATTGGCCATTAAGCGTGGTGTTTTCAATTCGTTACTGAGTACGGCTAGGATAAAATCATCGTACTGGCGGTCATCCATGATGCGTTTAGCCGCGAGACGCATTAATTCTAAATCATTGCTGCGTAGGGCATTGGCGAAGGCATTATTTTGCTGACTTTGATCGGCAGTATATTGGCTTTTATCCGCAAGAATCGCATTCCATTTTTTATATATCGTTATGTTTTCTAAAGCTTGACCTGCGTATTTTTTGAGTTTTTTAGGATAATCACCATTAACAATCTTGTTGATGGTTTCGCTGTACTTATCATTGCCTGAATAAGCTAAGCCTTTGACTAACCAAGCACTGTAGTCAATGGCATTTTTTTCAGTGGCTTGGGGCAAAGATGCGAGTAGCTTTGCTTCGAGCGCATCAAAAATGGCAGGATCGGATAAACCAGCGATGGTGAGTGATTCAATGGCTTCTTTTTGCTTGAATTGGTTATCACCCTTAAAGATTTCTTGATAGGTTTCAACCGTATATTCCTGAGCCAATAAAGGCGAGCTTAATAAACTGATGCTAAGCAGCATACCTGCAAAGAGTGGTTTCATGGTGATGTCCTTATGTGGTTTTTATATGTCGTTATTGGGCCCAGCGTTTAAAAATCAGCGAGGTATTAATACCGCCAAAGGCGAAATTATTACTCATGACATAATCTGTGTCGATTGGGCGCAGTTCGTTGCGGATATAGTCCAAATCGGCGCATTGTGGGTCGATACTTTCAAGATTGAGTGTCGGCGCAAACCAGCCTGCATTCATCATCTCAATACTCACCCAAGCTTCTAGTGCACCGCATGCGCCTAAGGTGTGGCCCGTGTAGCTTTTAAGGGATGAAATCGGCATACCAGCACCAAATACTGCATGGGTCGCGTGGCTTTCGGCGATGTCACCGCGATCCGTTGCCGTGCCGTGGGCGTTCACATAACCTATGGCGCTAGGCTCAAGCTGGGCATCTTTGAGCGCCAACCTGATAGCGATTTCCATGGTCTGCGCGTTTGGTTGGGTGACGTGTTGGCCATCTGAATTCGTGCCAAAACCGACTAACTCAGCGTAAATCTTGGCACCGCGCGCCTTGGCGTGTTCTAGCTCTTCGAGTACCAGTGTACAAGCACCTTCGCCAATCACGAGGCCATCACGGCTTGCATCGAAGGGGCGTGGCGTGAGTTCGGGGGTGCTGTTTTTAGTGCTAGTGGCAAACAGGGTATCGAACACGACAGCCTCTGTGGGGCAGAGTTCTTCACCGCCGCCCGCCAACATTAAGGTTTGATGACCGTATTTGATGGCTTCATAAGCGTAACCTATGCCTTGGCTCCCCGAGGTACAGGCGCTGCTAGTGGTGTGAATTCGGCCTTTTAAGCCGAAAAATACCCCCACATTTACCGCTGTGGTGTGTGCCATCATGCGGATATAACTCGTGGCGGTGACGCCCGACATATCACCGGTTTTCAACATATCGCCAAAGGCGATGATGGCATCGGTACTGCCAGTGGACGAGCCATAGGCGATACCCATTTCACCCGAGGACACGATAGGATCGTCTAACAACCCCGCATCGATTAATGCAAGTTCACTGGCGCGGGTCGCCATGATAGAAACCCGACCCATAGAACGAATTTTCTTGCGCGAATAATGGCTTGGCACTTCAAAGTCGGTAATGGGGGCGGCTAAGCGTGTATTGAGGCCATCGTATTTATCCCATTCGTCCATAGTGACGATACAGTTTTTCTGCGCCTTAAGGCTCGCTGCTATCGTCTCCCAATCATGGCCCAGGGCGGTAATGCCGCCAATGCCAGTGACGACCACTCGTTTCCCTAAGCGGGTTTGATTTGTCGCTTCGCTCATTTAGATCATGCCTCCATTGACCGATATCACTTGGCGAGTGATATAGGCGGCATCGTCAGACATTAAAAATGCGGCTAAGGCGGCGATTTCACTCGGTTTACCCATGCGGCGCATCGGCACTAATTGCTCGACCATATCCTTAGGAATATCGGCCACCATGTCGGTTTCAATCAAGCCGGGGGCGATACAGTTGACGGTGATTTTGCGTTTTGCCAGTTCTAATGACAATGCCTTAGTTGCGCCGATAATACCCGCTTTTGAGGCGCTGTAATTCACTTGGCCACGGTTGCCCGCAATCCCAGAAACCGAAGCTAAGGTGATGATACGCCCGCCCTTGCGGCCTTGTACCATAGGCATCACACAGGGATGGATGACATTATAAAAGCCGTCTAAGTTAGTGTGGATGACGCTGTCCCACTCGCTTTCTGTCATAGCAGGAAAGGCGGTGTCGCGGTTGATGCCAGCATTGAGGATCACGCCATAATAGGCACCATTGGCCTCGATGTCGGCTTCAATGGCGGCTCTGACGGTTGCGCGGTCGGCCACATCAAATTTCAGCAGGCTCACATTCACCCCAAGCGCGCGGATTTGCGCGGCAGTGTCATCGGCAGCTGCTTGGTTACTGTGGTAATGCAGGGCGATATCGAAACCCGCAGCGGCGAGTTTTAGGGCGATGGCTTTACCAATACCGCGGCTCGAACCGGTAACTAATACTCTGTTATTCATCTGTTTTCTCCACCCCATTTTATCGTTATGTGTCGGTATGGGGTTTCATGTATTTATGGTAAAAAGGTCGCTTGTTAAGGCGCTTTAACGCTTTTTATCTACATCATAGCTTTAGTGCCCAAGGCTTCTATTTGCCGCATCTTGATTGCCTGCAAGGTAGGCTTGTGTGTCCTGAGGTTGGAACACATTCACATTGGCTTGGGCCACTAAGCTCTTTTCTCGGTTAGAGCCGGCTTCGGGCAGCAGATAAATTTGGCAATCGAATACCGCTAATCCCGATTCCTCTTGATAGAGGCGGCTGACTTGGGTGCGATAGGTGCGCCCGAGCTCATATTGCTTGGCATACAAGGTTAATTTGCGCGCTCCCAATAGAAAGCCCACGCGGATTTTATCATTGCGAAGCTTTGCTTCAACCCCAGCAAGGGCGGCAATACTTTGAGCCATATATTCGATACCCACATAATTGGGTACGGCTTGATATTTATCATCGAAATAAGGGCTCTGCGCCGTGATAGTGACTTCGGTCTCTAGGTTATCGCGCCGATAGCCAATGATTTTATCGAGCAAAATCATCGGTGCCCTATGGGGAATAAAATCGGCAATATCCTGTTCGGCAAAGGGTTGGTTAATCTTAAGTAACTGCATGGTACTAGGCCTCGTTACGGCAGAAAATCAGGCTGGCATTACTGCCGCCAAAGGCGAAGGAATTGCTCATCACATAATTAAGCGCGCCCTTAGCGGCGACTTGATGGCGCTCGACCAATGCAATGGGCGGATCCTGTGGATCGACTTGTCCGTCCCATTCATGGGGCGGCAGGGCTTGGCGGTGATTATGTGCTGAAAGTAATAAATAACAGAAGGCGGCTTCAATGGCGCCAGCGGCACCTAAGGTATGGCCGACTAAGGGCTTGGTCGAGCTACAAGGGGGCGTGTTCACGCCAAACACCTCAACCACGGCGCGGCTTTCCATCGCATCATTTTTAGGCGTGGCTGTACCGTGTAAGTTTATGTAACCAATGTTTTTTGCTGCAATGTGTGCATCTTGCAACGCCGCGTGCATGGCTTTGATCGCGCCTGCGCCTTCGGGATGTGGCGCCGACATATGGTGCGCATCGCTCGACTCGCCAATACCCGCTAGCATGACCTCTGACTCGCCCAAAGTGAGGGTGAATAACGCCGCGCCTTCGCCGATGTTGATGCCATCACGGTTGATACTAAAAGGATTGCAGTGGCCTTTCGAGACAGATTCTAAGGCGTGAAAACCATTGACTGTGAGTTGGCATAAACTGTCGACACCGCCGACAATCACCATATCGCAGAGGTTAGCCTGTAATAGGCGTTTGGCACTGGCAAACACTTTAGCGCTGGATGAGCAGGCGGTTGAAATTGTGTAGCAAGGACCATCGAGCTCAAAATACTGGCGTAAAAAGTCGCTGGTGCTGCCGAGCTCCTGCTGGAAATAGTGGTAATCCGCGGGAAAGTATCCGTGTTGATTTCGATACGCAAGTGCCGCTTCGCCTTTAGATATGCCTGACGTGCTTGTGCCTAGCACTACACCAATACGGGCATGACCAAAATCCCGTTTCGCTTGTTCAACTGTGGTCGCAATTTGCAGTGCGGCGCACAGCAGTAATTGGTTGTTACGGCAATCGAACTGAATGAGTTTTTCGGGAATGGTTGGTAGTGCTGCCGTCACGGGGGCAACTAAGGTTGGGTGCTCGAACAGGAGAGTGTCACTGCGCAGCATCGCACTGGTATCACCGGCGATCAGGCGATCTAAAACCTGCTGGGGATCTTGCCCTAGCGGGGTACACAATCCAATCTGTGTAATAGCTACTCTGTTCATCATTGTGTGTCTTTTTACCATGGCACAGTTAAGTGCGGATGCTAACAGATTAAATAGGTTCGATTTCTAGCTCAAATTTAGCTTGTGGCATAGTTAAGCTGATGTGGGCTTGCCAAAGAGCATCGCCGATATTTTGTTGATAACGAATTTGCACCACATGGGTTTGCTGGCCGCTTTTACTGATCAAGGTATCTTGACTATAGATCTGGCGACAGGGGATTGTATTCACTCGGGTGCCTTCAAGCGTATCGCCCTGATTTCTCCCAACCGTATCGCAAAGGCCTGTGACTAAATGACCACCTTCTAAATGGGCGCGAATACTCTGCTCAGGCCAATAGATCAGTTGCATCATAGCCATTAAATACTCAGCTTTAAAATTGTCCCCTAGCAGCACGCTTTGTTCACTGCTGAGTGTATTACCATCATAAACTAAGGTAAATAAAGCCTGTCCGAGTGGTGCTAAGCCCACGAGCGTCATGCGCTCATCCTCTAACTCTAATTGAGTGAGTAACTCGTGGGACTTATCACCCACTTTAATGCTGACCTTTTGGCTAAAGGACTGGGGCGAAGTTAGCTTAACTTTGCTGTCGGTTTGCTGGCTGCTAATGTCGGCGGGTTTGGCCGTCGGTTTAATCAGAGGCTTATCGGCTGCGGGGGCAAAATCATGGGGCAGTGGCGCCAAGCAATAACGCATGTCTTTAGCGAGGCCGACACAGGTTTGCCTGAACAGCAGTTCGCTACATCCCGTCAGCCCTAGACTGATGATCAGTAGCGCGAGGAACACTCGCCATTTCGCGTCAAAGTTAAGCGACATGCGGTTACGCCTCTGCAAATTCAGGAATGGGAACTTGGTTTTGGCACAATTCGACCACCATGTTCAGGCGGCGCTCCGAGTCTTTAACGAAGGGATTATTGAGGTCCCAAGCGTAGCCCGCCAGAATCGAGCAAATCATTTGCTTGATGCGTGGATTCGGTTCTTCATAGAAGATCACATCCTGAAAGCGGCCATCATACCAAGCTTGCACATAGGTGCGGAAGGTATTCACCCCCTGCATTAAAGGCGCTGAGTAATCGGCTTGCCAGTTAACCGTTTCGCCATTGAGTTGTTTAGTCACACATTTTGCCGCCATCGATGCCGATTGCATGGCGATAGTGACGCCGGAGGAAAATACCGGATCAAGGAACTCACCGGCATTACCCAGTAGGGCGAACTTGTCGGTCGCAAGGCGTGACACATTGGCGGAATAGCCCTTGAGAGTGGCGCATTCTTGCACCACCTTAGCGTTTGCCAGTAGGGCTTTTAGTCCTGGTTCTTCATTGACTATGCTCATCAATTGTTGCTCAAGCGAACCTTGTAAACGCGCAAGTAATTGCGGTTCTGCCACTACGCCGAGTGAACAACGGCCATTGCTAAAGGGAATGAGCCAATACCAAATGTCCTTATGCTCAGGGTGGACGCTGATTAAAATCTTATTACGATCGAAACTGGGATCGCTGATGTTATCTTCCACATGGGTGAAGATGGCGCTGCGCTGTGGTAGGCAAGATGGACTTTCTAAGTCGAGCAAGCGGGGTAACACACGGCCAAAACCACTGGCATCAAGCACATATTGGGCGCTGATTTGATAAAGCTCGCCCTGTTCATTGCGCACCATTAAGCATGGATTCTCGGTTAAATCTATCGCCTCGACGGTTTCACCGTAGCGGATGTCGACCCCTTGGCTTTGGGCTGTATCGGCTAATAGTTTATCAAAACTGGCGCGCTGCACTTGGAATGTGGTGCCCGGCCCTGGGGTAAATTTATCGGTAAAATCGAAGGTGGTGTAAGTGCCATTGCGACGAAAGGCGGCGCCATTTTTATGTTGGAATCCGGCGGCATTGAGCGCATCTAACATGCCGGCTTCTTCGATAAACTGCATGCAGCAGGGCAGTAAACTTTCACCGATGGAGAAACGGGGGAAATGTTGTTTTTCTAACACCAGCACGCGCTTGCCTTGTTGGTGTAGCAAGCTGGCGGCAATGGCGCCTGAAGGTCCTGCGCCGATAATAGCCACATCGACGGCAAGTGAATTTGGCATAGCCGATAAATCGTGAGCGGGTGTAGGCATGTAAAGTACGTTCCTTGTCGTTATCAGGACTTTTTAGTCGTTAAAATCAGTGGCGAAAGTAAAAAGGTTAAACCTATACCTAGTGACAGGGTTAAACCAAAATAATGAATCGCTTGGGTCTGGCTAAAGGCGAGTAAACCAAAGGCTAATAGGGTCGAGCAGGCGGACATAAATACCGCCATCATCACTGCCTTGCCGTGGTTTTGAGCAGAGGCAAAGAACAAGCTGTAGTCTATCCCAATCCCGAAAACTAAAATGAGCGCGAGTGCATGGAACAGACTCAGCGGCGAGCCCGTTAAGCCTAAGGTTGCAAGCGTTAGCAAGGCCGCAAGGGCTGGAACGGCAACGACAACCGCGGCTTTTTTAATGCCAAAATTCAGGCTAAACAACAAGAGTGCGATACCGAGTGCGAGCGCTAACAGCTTTAGGGTTAACAGTCGGTAATGGCCCATGACAGCGGAGATATCCGCGACTTTATCGATAAGTTGTACGCTTTGAACATTGGCAAAGCGCGCCTTGAGCGCGTCGATCTGCTGAATGCCGCCAAGCAAGACAATGGCACCATGCTCAGCGCTCGCGCCGCCATCATTTAGTGCACCACCATCATCATTTATCGCGTCATAGTCGGTGGCGTTGCCATTTGGTGCTAGCCACAGCGGTGCGAGTTGCTTGCCTGCCTCTAGCTTAAAGAAATCCGCTGGGGCGATATATTGGTCTTTAGCTGCTAAGTAGCTTGCTTGCAGCTCTGGCTTTAAGTTCTCATCCAACCCAAGGCCTGTTAGTACAGTATCTATCTGAGTTTGATAGATTTCGCCCTGTAAGCGGTAAGCCGTGTCTTGCCTTTGATGGCTGGGAAGATACCGGCTGAGGCTGACGTAGTTGCCTAACTCTTGGTTTGTTATGGCAGCATTGAGCATGGGCGACACTCGCTCAAGCTGTTGTAGTAGTGCCTCTTCACTCGCGGCGCGTACCAGTAAGAATTGATTATCTGTGCCGCCGCTGAGTAGCTGCCTGAGCTGATTTTCAGGTTCAGTCACGCTCGCGGGGCTTTGCTGCAAATGGCGAATATCGTCATCGACGGTTAACTTGGTTACGCCAACCAGACACCACACCACTATCACTAAAGCAAACATGCTCATGCCTAAAGGCGTGGTCAATCTGTTGGATAACTGAGTGAGGTTGGTAAGGTACTTCCCCGCTAACGCTAATGGGTGGGAGCCCGATGGCAAACGACTTCCCGCTAACAGTGGGTAGGCGAGAATGAGGGTGAGATAAGCCCCGAGCAGCCCCGCGGCGCAGAAAATCGCCACTTGCTGCATTCCTGGAAACGGCGCTAAACCTATGCCCACATAAGCTAAGGCACTGGTGATAAAGGCAAGCGTCACAGTGGGGAAGATATACGCGACCGTCGCCTGAGCGCTCCGCTCGGTATCGCTTAAGCGCTCGCAGTAAAAATGAAAGCTGTAGTCGATGGCAATGCCAATCAAACTAGTGCCAAACACTAAGGTGAGTAAATGAAGCTCGCCAAATACGCTTAAGGTAAAAGTCACGGCCAGCAACAGCCCGCTGGAAATGGTGACGATTGCCAGCAGTAGCGGCATTACGGAGCGAAACGCCAGCCAGACTAAGGCTATCACCCCGAGTAAGGATGCAAGACCAAGGATCGAGATTTCACTCTTAGCCGTTTGGGTCGCCGCAATCGCGTGAAACAGGGCGCCAGCCTTAAGCAGGGTAATATCGGGATAGTTTTTTTCAACGGCATCCAAAGCTACTGTTAATGCCGTCATCTGCGCCAATTGCGCATTGGGATTAAAAGCGCTTTCTCGCCCCTTTGCCATAACAACCGCAGCGACATTATCGCCTTGATTAACCAGTAGAATACTCTGGCTGGCTCTGACTTTTGAACTTGGCGCGAGGGCGAGTAAATTGGCGGGGAATAACAGTAGTGGATCTTGCGCAAGTAAGTTGCTATTGGCGTAACTAAAGGCGTTGTAAAGCTGTGCGGTGGCCGCTTCAATCAGATTTCCAATGTCTTTCGTTGCTAACGCCTCAGCTTGTGGCGCTGTCAGTAATTTAAATCTGTGGGGGAAATAGTATTGCCCCAAGGCTTCACCGAGCTGCATATCGGCGCTGCGAATATCTGTAAGTGCAGCATTTTTTCCAGTAGCAACAAGGTCAGTTTCAAGCTTTTGCATCAACAGCTTAGCTGCAGCGATTGCCGTGGTTTCATCCTTGGCGACGAGCGCAATATAGACTTGATCGGCAAGCGTGGCTTCTACTTGGTTAAGGGCGCGCTCTGTGAGTTTGTCCTGCTGTAAATGGGGCAGCATGGCGAGAATATCGCTCTGCACCCTTGCGCCGTTTTGCCAAAGTTGCAACGTCCATAGACTGGCAGACAGCATCAATAGCAACCAAATGGCGAGGCGCCATTTAGGGGATGATTGTATTAGCGCTTGATTGGCGCGCGCGGTGAAATTAGCAGCCATGGTTAAGGTTTATTCGCCTCTATCGCCACAGCATACTGCGTCAATTCGGTTTCGCTGAGTTTACCTTGGGAAAGCGCACTAAAGTCGATGCGGGTCATATCCTGTGGGCTCACATTCGGCGCTGCGCTCAGCAGCACTAAGGATTGCAAGGTATCGCCACCTTCTAACACCATATTGGCGATGGCTTTTTTCATTAAGGGATCTTTGGGCGTTAGGCCTAATTGCCATTGGCCGTCTGTGTTCAAGCTTTCTGTTATGAGGAAGTGCAGTTCAAAGTTTTCACTTAAACCGGAAATATCACCGCCGAGCATAGCGCGCACTAGGCTGGGTAATAAATCGCCCATAGCGGCGGCGCTCGCCGAGGCATCGGCCTTGCTGACTTGGACTCGACCTTGGCTATCGCGCTGAATCAGTTGCTTATCTTTTAAAATCAGCAGGGATTCGAAGGGCTTTATCTGCTGCCAAATCAGCCCTTGGGTCTGATCGAAGATAAACTGACCTTGGCTGATTAACGGCTTTTTGAGCACCTTTAACTGCCGAGATTGTACAAACTGACCTCTCACCGTTTCGCCCAAGTTAAGCTTTTGGCTTAAGGCGACAAGCTGTGCTTTATCCGCAGGTTGGTTGAATAGTTGCTGGTAATTGCTGGCAGAAACTGCCGTTGTCGATGTGTCAGCCTTGCACTGTGCCGATATCCATACGCTGCAAAAACACAGGATAAGCATAAGCTTGATGTGTGTTAGCGCGGCATTCATTGGTTTTCAACCTTAGCGAGCAGGGTGGCTATTTTGTCACGGAACACCTCTGGGGTAACAAAGCACAATTCTTGGGTGCTCATATCGACTGCTGCCTGAATGGTGTAACCCTTAGTGATGCGCGCACCCGTTTCAACGTCGCGAATTTGATAACTGATTTTTAAGCGGTTTTCCCACTCGACTAACTCTGCGCGCACTGTGATTTTTTGCTCGAAGGTGCTGGCTTTGACGTATTTAATCTGCAAATCGATAATTGGCCACGCATAGTTAGATGCTTGCATTTGGCGGTAGTTATAGCCCAGCTCATCGAGCAGTTTGCAGCGAGCAATCTCGAAATAACGCAGGTAATTGCCATGCCAAGTGATCCCCATGGAATCCACATCGTGGAAGGGGATTTGCATTTCTATATCGATAGTGAGCAATGATTTCATCGGCACACTTCCCATTCGCCCGCTTGGATTTTCGCTATGGTTTGGCGCAGCACGGCTTCAAGCGGTCGGTCTTCGATTAAGGTCTCAAAATCACCGCGCACTTGAGCGAGGGTTTTCGCCAATGAAGGGGTGAGCGAGGCTTCGTCCAGTTCATTTTGGGCGATACGTAAACCAATACCTTGGGTCATGGCGAGCAGGGCTGCCGCCGCGACTTGTTCGGTCAATTGCAGCACGCGCATACAGTCGCGTGCGGCAATAGTGCCCATGCTCACCTTGTCTTGGTTGTGGCATTCGGTCGAGCGCGAGAATACGCTGGCGGGCATAGTGTGCTTGAGCGCTTCTGCTGTCCACGCCGATACCCCAATTTGCACCGCTTTAAAGCCATGATTAATCACGCGGCGCGGGCCGGTTGAGCCGGATAAGTTAGCGGGTAAGCCATTGTTAAACTTAGGGTCCATCACTAGCGCCATTTGGCGATCGATAAGATCGGCTAAGTTAGCCACAGTATTTTTCAGCGAATCCATCGCAAAGGCGATATGGCCGCCGTAAAAATGGCCACCGTGGAGAATATGCTCGCCTTCGCCGTCGACAATCGGGTTGTCGTTGGCGCTGTTGACTTCGGTTTCGATAAACTGACGCATAAACGGCAGCGCATCCTGCAATACGCCGATAATGTGCGGTGCGCAGCGGATGGAATATCTGTCCTGCAGCCTGTCCGAATTGCGCGGATGTTCGTGGTGATTTAAATCTTCCCGTATCCAAGTGGCGATTTGGTTTTGTCCCGGATGCGGTTTGGCGGCAAATAAGATTTCATCAAAATGGTTCGAGTTGCCTTTTAACGTTAACGAAGCCATAGCGGTAATGCGGCTACTTAATCGGGCAAGATATTGGGCGCGATCGAAGGCTAAACAGGCCAAGGCCGTCATTACAGCCGTGCCGTTCATCAGGGCTAAGCCTTCTTTTGGACGCAGGACATGCGGGATAATGTTGAGCTTAGCGTACACAGCTTGAGTCGCTTGGCGCTCACCTTGGTAAATCACTTCGCGCTCGCCGACTAACACGGCGGCCAAATACGACAGCGGCGTTAAATCACCACTGGCACCGACCGAACCTTCTTCTGGGATTACAGGGACTATGTTGAGATTGAGCAAAGTTTCGATGCGCTTTAATAGCTCATAGGTCACGCCAGATTTGCCAATGGCTAAGGAGTTTAAACGGCAAGCCATCACAGCGCGGGCCTGCATTATGCTTAAGGTCTCGCCTAAACCGCAGCCGTGGAAGCGGGTTAAATGCAGTGGCAATTCGTGGACCAGATCTAAGCTCACATTGACTGTGCAAGAGTCGCCATAACCAGTTGTTACACCATAAACCACGCCTTCTTCGTGCAGCAGGCTATCGATAAAGCGCGCACCTTTTTGGATATATTCTTGATAATCCGCATCATCACAGAGCTTGACTGGTGCGCCCTTGGCGACGGCAACCACTTGTTCTAAGGTGATAAATTGACGGCCGAACTCAACAGCCTTTAAGTCTGATTGATTCTTTGAGTCGGCGGCTTGGGTGTGGCTCATGAATGACTAGTCCTGTCTGTCTTATGATCCTGCTCTGGGATCTGCGGTGATGTTGACTCTGCTGTTACAGCATCGGCTTGTACTGAATTGGCTGATACGCGTTCTAATTCGCTGTCTTTACGCCAAAAATCGAAGAAGTTAAACCATTGCAAAGGCTCGCGTCTGGCAAAGTATTCTAAGCGCTCGCTGTAGCGATTTACCGCCTGCTGTAACCTGTCCATTCTGCCCGTCCTTGGGCCTTTAAGCGTTTCGGCGAAGTGTTCTAAATGCACCCGATAACGGCCCTGTTCCCGCAGGCAAAACATTAAAAACACAGGGCAATCGAGTAAGCCTGCTAAAATAAACGGTCCTTGGGGAAACGCCGCATCTTGGCCCATAAAGGGCGCGTACAGGACGCGACCTTGGGTATTCGGCGAGGTTCTATCGCCCGCGATCACCACCAGTTCACCGGCTTCTATCTTTTGCTGCAACAACATAGACGTCGCGGGATTCAGCTCGGTCACTTGAATAAGATTAAGCGTGCTATCAGGGTTTAACTGCTTGAGTACCTTATTGAAATTTTCAGCATGGCTCGTTAACACCATGACATTCACTTTGACTTTGCGCTGGTGGATTGAAATGGCGCGGCAGAGTTCTAAATTGCCAAGGTGAGACACCAATAACACGGCGCCTTTACCGCTTTCGAGTTGGTCGGCCAGCACTTGGCGATCGGGGAAATCCACTTGGCTCAATTGAATGCGATCGCACCAGGCATCGATTCTATCGAGTGCGGCATTTCCAAAGGCTAAAAAGTGATTCAGGCTATCGCGCCAGCCTACGGGCTGATTGAGCTTAGGATTTTGCGGCTCAAGCGTTTGCACGCGGCGCAGGAAATCTAACGAGGCTTCGCGGGTGACTTTGCCTGTGAGAAAGAAATAGCAAATCACCGGATACATAATGGCGCGGCACAACCAATGGCCGCCAATACGATAGCTCTCGGCTAACAGTTTGATGCCCCAGTAACTGCCGCGCTCCTTCATGCCCGACCAATGGGTGGCTGAAGTTGATGATGTTGCTGACGAGCAATGGGAGTTTTGCGCGGCTTGTCGCAACGGCTTTCGCTGCAACAGCCAAGGCAGGCGTTTGAGCATGCCGAAAAATAACTTGGTATGCAGTTTAGTGATGCGCACATTGTCGGCCACACCTTGAAAGTGACTAACACCACCTTCGGGATAAATCACCTTAGTCGGCTGGAATAAAATTTCCACCCCTTGCCAGTAGAGTTTGACGAGGATTTCAATATCAAAATCCATTCGTTCCGTTAATGCTTGCTGGCACAGTAATCGCTCGGTGGCGGCGAGGGGATAAACGCGAAAGCCACACATAGAATCTTTAATATCAAAGCTTAATGTTTCGACCCACACCCAAAAATGGGTGATATAACGGCCATAGAGCCTGCCCTTAGGCACGGATTCATCGTACTCGGGTTTGCCTGAAATCAGTGCATCGGGTTTAGCCTGTGCCCTTGCTACCATAGCTGGAATATCGGCTAGATTGTGTTGACCATCGGCATCGACCTGCAGTGCATGACTAAAGCCATCGCGGTAGGCTCGGCGTAGGCCCGTCATCACAGCAGCGCCTTTACCACGGTTGTAAGGATGCAGCAGCAAAGTCACCCAAGGATAGGTTTGGGCTAAGGATTGCAGTAGATAACGGGTTTCGTCATTGCTGCCATCATCAATCAAATAACAGGGCAGATTAAATTGGGCGAGTTCGGCCAAGGTCTGGGCAATTGCGGCACTGTGATTGTAATTGGGGATCACTAAGGCGAGCTTAATGGGCGCCGACTCAACTAAGTCGCTGGGAGGTGTTAGCACTGGCTCGCCCCATCGCTGCTGTTGGTATCAGAAGGCTTGCTGTTAACGGGCGAGATATCGAAGGCGATACGACCTGAGGCGTAGCGGTTTTCACCATCGCTATAGGCGAAGGTGAGTTTCCCCTTAGCCGCATTATTGCTAATGCTTAGGGTGACTTCTTGCCCCGGCAGTATGAGTTGCTGAAACTTAAGCACTTCTAAGTTAGCAACCGCCTCTGAATAACCAAAATATTGGCAGCCTAAACGCACCGCCCAATCTAATTGCGTCACGCCCGGCAGCACGGCCTGTTCGGGGAAATGCCCTTTAAAATATTCAAGGTCGGCCGCCACTAACAGACGTAATTCAATGTTATCCATGCCGATATTGGAATACAGGATCGGCGGTAAACTCGATTTAATCATGGTCAAATAACTCGACTAACTGGGCAGTGACACGCTTACCCTGAGTGTTAAGCGGTAAAATATCGGGATAACGCCAGCGGCGTGGCAGGGTGACGCGCTCAAATTGCGTCAGTAAATGTACTTTTAACGCATTGTTGATACTGAGTTTTCCCTGCTCTTGATGCACGCTGCGGCCCAGTGCGGAGAGGGTTATCACAGCGCCCAGTTGGGATTTAAACTGCGGCAATACCACAAGTGCGGCCTGCTCAACATAGGCGTGGCTGCAGAGTAGCGTTTCCATTTGCGCCAGCGATAGACGCTTCTCCTCAATCTTAACGATGCGATCGAGTCGGCCCTTGAGTCTAAACTGGCCATTTTCGGTTGGTTCGATTTTATCTTCGCAGCGCAACCATTCATCGTCGGCCAAATAGGGTGATTTAAGTAGCAAGGCTCCGTCGTTAGGATCTTGATCTATCGATATTCTGTCAAACACTTGCCAAGGTTCATCGGCCTCATGCTGACGGCGATAGGCGATGCCGCCCGTTTCTGTGCTACCAAAAATTTCGATGGGCAGATGGCCATAGCATTGGCTGATCCCTTGAGCTGCCGCAAAACTTAAGGGCCCGCCAGAGCTAAACACTAAGCTCGGTGAGCGCAGCTGCCGCTCGTGCTCTAAGGCCTTAGGTAAACGCGATAACTGGGCAGGGCTACTGATCAAACACAGGTTTGGCAGTAAGGCAGTGTAATAGCTTAAGGTTTCTGGGTATTCAATCTGCTCACTTAAAAACGGCCGACTGGCGGCGAGTGGCCACAAAATCTTGAATAACAGGCCATAGATATGCTGGTGGGAAACCGTTGAAACCACACTGCAATGGGGTAAATGTTCGGCAAAGGTATGTTCGAGCACTGAGACTTCAACGTCTAATTGCTGAAGTGTTTTACGGATCGCCTTAGGTTCGCCGCTGCTGCCGGAGGTAAATAGCACAAGTTCACCGATAGCCTCGCTCGCCGGCCAAGGCTTGCTCGGCAGGCTCAGCTCTTTTCTCAGTAGAATAAAGGCCTGACTTTCACACAATGGCTTGTCCGACAATATGCCTTCAAACTGGTGGGTTAACTCGCTCAGCGTGCCCGTTTGGGTGTTGGCTGGTAAGATAATTTCCTTGCCTGCTAACAGCGCCGCACATAAACCCACAGCAAACAGATCGCTGGTATCACTCGCGAGCAGCCATTTTTTCTCTGGCGCCGCCAGCAGTTGCTCGTAAAAATACGCCACCTGATTGGTAAATAAGGCACCTGTGACTATGTCGTGGTGATTAAAGCTGATCAGTTGTTGGGCAAAGGGCCCTTGGGTTAACCAGTTTTTGAGTAGCTGTGTCATGTTTTCTTCAACCAAAAGCTGCGATATAACCATTCCCCACCGAGGAGCAGTCCCATGAGTACGTATGCAATCAAACCGTTATACAAGGTCCAGGTTGCTAAGCTAGTAAAGCCAGCGGTGTAAGCCGCCATAGTGCCATTGAAGATAAATAAGCCGCACCAAAGTAGAGTGACTTTTTTAAGATACCCAGTGGCTTCATCCGGTAAATCGGGTTCTTTCAAACGGGCTAAACGTTCGATCATGCTAGGGCCAGTGTGCAGTGAATAACTGAACAGCGCCAGCATAGTGAGATTTATCACTACTGGGTAATACAGCAGCCAGTCACTGCGCTTGGCAAGATAACTGCCTGCCGTGAGCACAATCCCCACCAATAGTGGTAAAACTAATGTCTTAACCTTTTGCTTTTGTAGCATTAGCCGCACTATCAGCAATAAACACAGCACGAGCGCTATGGTGCCAGCAGGCAAGTAACTGAGCCCTAAATACACGGTAACGGGGTAGGCCAGCAAAGTTAGGGCGGTTAAGACCTGTAGCAAGGCTCGCATTAGGTTCTCACTAAACCTTCGATAGCATTAATCACATCGTTGATTGTGCGAACTGATTTAAATTCATCGGGTTGGATCTTTTTACCTGTCAGTTGCTGCAGTTTTATCACTAAGTCGACTGCATCAATACTGTCGAGATCGAGCTCTTCATACAGGTTGGCCTCAGGCGTAATCGCCTCGGCATCAATTTCGAATTCGTCCACTAAAATAGTGGTCAGCATAGCGAGGATTTGTTCACGATTTTGCATATTCCTCTCCTATGGACGCTGTGATTCGATAAAGCGAGCTAAGCTGGCAACACTGTGGAAATGGGCCTTAGTGGCATCCGAATTGGCTTCGATTTTGACATCAAATTTTTTCTTGATGGCTAAGCCGAGCTCGAGGGCGTCGATAGAATCTAAGCCTAAACCTTCGCCAAATAGCGGCGCATCGGTTTCAATATCATCAATGCTGACGTCTTCTAGATCGAGACAGTCGATGATTAACTGTTTTATTTCATTGTTTAAGTTCATAATTATTTTCGAGTTGTTGTTTATAGTAATGTTCAAGATCCCGCGTCAGCTGCCGGGCCATTTTTGCATGCTCACCTAAAGCTGCTTGGTACTTCTGGTAAGAAACGATTGTGCCGATTTCAACGGCCATTCCCATGGTTTGCCTTGGGATTTCATACCAAGGTTGCTCCTTTGTCAAACCACGCACATTGGTACGTAGCACCACAGGTAAAATATCCGCTTCGGCCCTTAAGGCGAAATTGGCAGCGCCGCGGGCAAAGTGGTTAATGGTCGCACCGACCACCGTACGCGTGCCCTCGGGGAAGATAATTAAATTGGTGCCTCTTGCGAGCACTTCGCGGCAATCCTCTAGCATGAGTTCGGCGCCGCGATTGGGAATATAACCCGCGCAGGACACCACACCACGCAAAAATGGATTCCGCCACAAAGCTTGTTTGACTATGCAGCCCGCATTGGGCATAAGACTTATCAATACCACCACATCGACTAAACTGGGGTGATTGGCTATGACGATAACGCCTCTGGCATCATGTAATTTTTGTGCATCGTGGCTGCTGACCTTAATCACACCTGCCCAAGTGAGCATGGCGACAAAGCCTTTGAACATTAAATGCACGGCCTTTTGTACCCGAATAATCCGCGCCTCTGGTGTGCCTGGCCAAAAACGCAGTAGCGGCAGAATGGTCAAGGAGCTTAATAAGCCACCTAAGCCAAAGGCGATATAACAACTCACGCCACCTAGCCAACGTGGCACATAATTCAGCCCTTCGCGGCGAGTTTCCGGCAAGGTATAAGCGGCATTGAGTATTGAATCTTGATGATCCTTGGCGGCGTTATGGCTGTGGGCTGCATCAAACATGCTCAAGTCTCCAATGCCATTGGGATAAGCAGCCTGAAATATTTTGCGCCGTCGCTAGGGCGTGGATAAATGCACCATAGGTCAGCGGATTTAAAGCTGTTGCTTTAGAAATGCGGCTCACCGTGAGCTTGGCCGAAGAGGGTGTATCGAAGGGCGCGAGCTGTAGGCCTAGGGCCAAAGGTAATTCAAATTCTTGGGTAAACTCATCGTAAACAGGAGGCACTGGATCATCACCGAAGACCAATAACAATGGTTCTGGCGATTGATGTAATTGGGCGAAGGCTTCGACCATAGCTTGGGACAGGGTTTCTGTGCCCGCCGCAACTGAAGTTGAAGGCGCGGTATTGGCCGCCACTATGCCAAAAATGCCGCTGGCGGTGTTGTGCACCGACTGACTAAAACCTAAGGGCGATAAGGGCTGTTTGGCGATAATGTCTTCGAGCAGGCCAATGGTGCGCTGCAACTCTCCATGGCGCGAGGCAAAAATAGAGCGACAATTTGCAGGCATTTCGCACTGAAAACTCACCTCTAACATCATCTTAGTCAAGCGACTAAAACGGCGGCGCTGCATGGCGGGAATTTGTTTGAGTGCGGGAGCGGTGGTATCCGACTGTGGTGGCGTATCGAGATTGAGCTCAGCCGAACTCTCGCACCAAGTTTGCCAACTTTGATGGTGCTGATATTGGGGGGCCCAAGCGCCCCAAGAGAGAATGCTGAATGTTAGTTGCACTACTTTGCCTCGACACTAAATTTAAGCTGTCTTAGTTATCCCTAACTAAGTTAGAACATTAATGGATTGTCATACCATAGTGAGGAGTATACGCGTTAGAAGAATGACGCTCGAAATGCCCTCTACAGCGTGGTCATTCTACACTATGCCCCTTATTTTTATGAAGCCATTTGCATTGTGCGGGTTAACGGAATGGGATCAAGTGCTGTGATTTACAGCACTTATTCGACATTGAATAACAAATATCGCAGTGGCTATCTGATTTCGCAGATGCTTTAACTTACAGGTTAAAATGAAAAAAGGCGCACTGAGCGCCTTTTGGCATGAGCTTGATAACCTATTGCGACAATTGATTCTCGATTTTACGCAGCGCTACTTTCAACTTGCGAGTATTTTCTGGACCCATACGGATCAACAGTTTTTGTGCACTGGGTAGTGCCTCTAAGTTAGGGTCAACGAATTGATAGTTAACGCTAATTGAATTCAGCTCAATCGGATCTTCAATAATAGGTGCTGCGAGTAACATTTTAATTGCTTGCAGCATTCTGTCGTTAAATTTGGCGTTGCTGTAGCCGAGTTCGGTAAAAGCTTCCTCTAGGAGCGGCGTCAGTTGCTTGTAAGTTGTGATTAAGCTCTGTTCGTCCATTTTGGCAATCGAGTCAACATAGGCGTCGTATCTGTGGAACCCCTCAGGATTTAAATACACTTTGTTGGTGATTTCTGAGACTGAGAACAGCTTCTCTGGTCCTTTAAGTGGGCTAACTTTACGGGTTAATTCACCCTGAGCTAGGTTATCCACGAATACCACAAATTGGCGGACGAGATCTTGCTGCACTAACGAAGAACTCAGCACATTGTTATTGATCATGGCGAGAGCTTTTTGTTGCACAAATGCATCACTTTCAGCCAGCACAGGCACAGGTTCTACGACAACTTCAGGCTCTGCCACTGCAGTGGTTTCAGTGCTATTGATGTTCGTTTCTGTAACGGCAGGCGTCGTCTCTGTGGTTTCAGGCTCTGGCGCACTTTCGAGCGTCATAGGTTCAGATGGCGGTGTTTCAGGCAATACAATAGGGGCGTTAGGGATGAGTTTAGGTGAGTCAGAATCACCGCTGTAGTAATAATATCCTCCGGCAGAAAGTAGCACGACGAGCACTATCGCAAAAAGCGCAAAGCGATTGCTGCTAGAAGAAGTCTCTTGAGGTGTTATTCTATCATCTTGATTAACTTGCATTTTACATCCTTCGCTTGAGTGTCAAGGTAACTTGGTGAATACATGCAGCTAACATTAAAGTGCAAGAGCGGGCTATTTGAAGGCCGCAGGTTCATTTTGCAAGTTTCCATGCGCTTGTCTATAGCGCTTAGCTGAACATAAACAATTTATTTCGAGTAAAGGCAGATGTTACGCCTCGTTCTTTACCCTTTAATATTTACGGCTTAAGCCTGCACATAGTGCTGCCTGTGCCCGAGCCAACGTAAAATAATTGCATCGACCTTTTCGGGGGCTTGCACCATTACATGGCTCGCTAATTTCTGAATGTGTGGGATCAAAGCTTGATCGCGCACCAGATCGGCAATTTTGAGCTCAGCCAGTCCCGTCTGCTTAGTGCCAAGCACTTCACCCGGGCCACGAATTTCTAAATCTTTCTGCGCTATGATGAAACCATCATTGCTTTGTCTGAGTACACTCAGTCTTTGGGTGGCGGTATGGCTCAACGGCGCCTTGTAGAGTAACACACAATGGCTTGCGATGGCGCCTCGACCGACTCGTCCGCGCAGTTGATGTAGTTGTGCTAGACCTAAACGTTCAGGGTTTTCAATGATCATCAGGCTGGCATTAGGCACGTCGACGCCCACTTCAATCACGGTTGTCGCTACCAGTAGATGAATAATGCCTGCCTTAAAGTCGGCCATGATTTGCTGTTTCTCGGCGCTCTTCAACCTGCCATGCACTAGGCCAATATTGAGCTCGGGCAGGGCGAGGCGCAGTTCTTCGGCTGTGTCTTCGGCGGCTTGGCATTCGAGCACTTCGGATTCTTCAATCAGAGTACACACCCAATAGGCCTGACGTTGGTCGCTGATGACGGCGTTACGCACCCGTTCAAGCACTTCGTTACGGCGTAAATCAGCAATCGCCACAGTGGTCACTGGAGTTCGCCCCGGCGGCAGTTCATCGATAATGGACGTGTCGAGATCTGCATAGGCCGTCATCGCCAGCGTGCGGGGAATGGGTGTGGCTGTCATGATCAATTGATGCGGGTGGAAACCTTGGTTCACGCCCTTTTCCCGCAGGCCTAAGCGTTGGTGTACGCCGAATCTGTGTTGCTCATCGATAATAATTAACGCGAGTTTGCTAAAGACTACATGCTGCTGGAAGATGGCATGGGTGCCAATCACCATCTGGGCTGCGCCAGATTCAATATCCGCAAGGGATTGGGTTCTGGCCTTGCCTTTAAGTTTTCCCGCCAGCCAACCTACCTTAAGTCCGAGTGGCTCAAACCAAGCGGCAAAGTTAGTTGCATGTTGCTCGGCCAATAACTCGGTCGGTGCCATCATGGCAACTTGATAACCGTTTTCAATCGCTTGTAATGCCGCCATAGCCGCGACTAAGGTTTTGCCAGAGCCAACATCCCCTTGCACTAAGCGCATCATAGGGTGCGGTTTTTCTAAATCTTTACCTATATCAGCCACGACTCTTTGCTGGGCGCCAGTCGGCTTAAAGGGCAAAGCAGCGAGGAAGGGATTGAGCAACTGCCCCGTGGCCTGCATGGTGACAGCTGCATCTAAATTACTGCGCTGCCTTAGGCGTAACATACTGAGATTGTGGGCGAGTAATTCTTCCTGCACGAGTCGTTGCTGGGCTGGGTGTTGGCCTAGCTCTAAATCGAACTGAGAGATCCCCGCAGGAGGGCGATGTAGCGTCTGCAGCGCTTGTTTAAGGCTGATGTTGTTAGGTTGCAATTGCGGTGGCAGCAGCTCAGTTAAGCCACCCTCTTCCAGCAATACCAAGGCTTGCTCCGTCAGCTTTAGCCAACTCGCCTGTTTTAAGCCCTCAGTCGTGGGATAAATCGGCGTTAGGGTATCACTCAGGTGAACATCTTCACCGGGATACACCACTTTATATTCTGGATGCACTATCTCAGCTTGATGACTACCACGGCGCACTTCACCGTAGGCGCGGATCATCAAACCATTTTGCATGGCATTACGCTGAGCAACGGAAAAGTTAAAGAAGCGCAGGCTTAAGCTGCCCGTATCGTCGCGCACATTGCAGACCAGCATGCGCTTGCGGCCTTGGATGATTTGTGTCGATTGGATTTCAGCTTCTATAGTGCCGTAACCGCCTAGGCTGAGGGCGGCAATGGGATAGATTTGGGTTCTGTCTTCGTAGCGCAGGGGTAAGTGAAACAGTAGATCTTGTACTGTTGTGATGCCGAGCTTTGCGAGTTTCTCCGCGACCTTTTTGGCGACGCCTTTGAGGTCGGTGATCGGAACAAGATCCAATTGCTGCAAGTCGTTAGCACTCAATCACTGTGAATTTATACATATATTAACAGAGAATAAGCGTAAGGCAATCTCAAGGGGAATTAGGGTGTTATCAAATTTTGTTTGGAAGCATAGCTAATATCCTTCTGTGGCCTTAAGACCACAAAATTGTTGATAAGATATCGTTAGGCTGAAAGCGTGGTTAACTGTGAGTGTTATTACAACCAGCCTTTTTGTTTGGCGATGCGCGCTGCATCGATTCGATTGCTGGCATTGAGTTTGGCTATGGCTTCTGAGAGGTAGTTGCGAACAGTCCCTTCGGCGATAAAAAGTGTTTCGGCGATGTCGGAGGTGGATTTGCCTTCGCTAGCGAGGCGAAGAGCGCGGCGTTCTTTGTCGTTGAGTGGGTCGACATCGCCAATCGCCATCATCGCAAGTTCAGGATCGATCACTCGTTTTCCCGCCATTACTTGTTGAATCGCGTTGACTAAGGTTTCCGAGGGCGCATCTTTAAGCAGAAAGCCGCCCACACCCGCTTCGATGGCACGTTTAATATAGCCCGCACGGCCGAAGGTGGTAATGACCACTATCTTGGTTTGGCTATGTTGCTCCTTTAACCATGCGGCCAGCTCTAAGCCTGTGCGGCCGGGCATTTCGATATCCGTTAGCAAGAGATCAAAGCTTTGCTGTTTGAGTAAGCTTAGAGCTTCGTCGCCGTCACTCGCTTGGGTGATACTAAAACCCCCTGCAAGCGTGAGGAGTGCGGCGAGTGCTCCTCGCACCATAGCTTGATCTTCCGCCAATAAAATCTTCATTAATGTGTTGCTCCCTGCAAAGGTAAACTGACGGTAAATCTATATCCCTGTTCGAGATTATAGCTCAAGCTGCCGCCTAAACTGTCGAGACGCTCGCGTATACCAGTGAGGCCATTACCCTCTATAAAAGGTTTGGCCGCGGCATTGTCTTTGACTTCGAGCAGCAGGCGGTCTGATTGCTTAGAAAAGTGGATAGAGCATTCACTTGCACCGCTATGGCGAAGAATATTATTAATGAGTTCGGTGAGGATCAAACTCAGTTGGCTTTCTGTGCTTGCACCTAGCTTGGGTAGCTCACCACTGAGTTCGACACTTAAGCCTTTATCCCTTAAGGATTTACAAAGCTGCGTCACGCAACTCTCTAGACCCTTGTGTTTGTAGTCTGACACTGTGTGGCGGATCTGGCTTAAACTTTCCCTCGCAATTTGTCCTAGCTCAGTCAATTGGGTTGATGCGAGTTCATATTCTTGTTTTGCGATAAGCTTTTCGGCTAGCTCAGCCTTAAGGGCGATGGAAGAAAGGCTATGCCCCATAATGTCGTGTAGATCCCGCGCGATACGTTCACGCTCAAGCATAGTGGCCAAGGTGGTAATTTCTTGGGCACTTTGCTGTTCTTTCAATTTATGCCGATAACGTCTGCGTTCGGCGACACCAAACATGCCCACGCCGAGCACTAATCCCGAGCCGTAAAGCGGAAAGTAGTAACTGTTAAAGTGGTAAATCTCATTGAGGGCAAACAACAGGCCGATGAGTGCTGTAATAGCCAACAGACAGGTCCGGAGAGGATAAAAAAAGCCAATGAAGAAAGCGGCAAAGGTAAATAGCGAGATAGAGCCTGGGTTGATTGGTGTGATCGCTATTGCTATGGCCACCATAATGAGAATGGGCAGATAGGCGCTACGGCTATTGCACTTATAGGTCCAAAAATAACTGGCAATAAAAGGGATTAACACGGCAAAACTGAGGGCGATTTTCCAGCTTGGATAGGGATTTATGGCAAGTGGGATCAGATAAAACACTAAGTTTATCAAATACACCCAAGCAAGTTTTCGTTCGAGCTGAAGGGGAGTGCTTATCATGATGCCTCTGTGTCACTGAGTTGGTTGTTGAATGCCCACCGATGGCATCTGTTTTAATTTATTCTTTTTAGGGATTGGCGCTATCGTCAGCGCCATAGATCCCCGTTAACAACTTTGTCTATTTTGCACTTAATTGCTGATTTTGTTGAAGCAAAAATTTTGCCCAACCGTAATCTGCTTGTACTTTGATCGCTTGTTGCCAATCTTCAATCGCGCCTTGGCTATCGCCTAATTCCTGTTTAGCGAGCCCGCGCCACGTGTATGCTTCGGCTTCACCCCAGCAAATGTTGTCGCAAGGCTGGGCGAATCTTTCTATGGACGTAGTGGCTAAGGTCTTAGCATTTTGCATGCTGCCGCCAAACATAGCTGGCGTGTTATAGGCGGCGATGGCTTTAACCAATGCGACCCGTGGATTTTGTGGTTCTAATTGTTCGGCACTGGCAATCGCCTTGGCGGATTTCATGCCGAGCGTTGCACCTTTACTATTATCTAAGGCGATTTGCATGCCATAAACCGACGATAACAGGGCAAGGGATTCTGCATTCGCTTGGCTGGTTTCGAGTGCTTCTAATGTGATTTGCGCTGTAGTCAGTGCGCTGCTAGCGAGTGTTTTCTGCCCCATTACATTGGCACTGATGGCTAAGCGATAGTTCGCATAGGCTTTATCATAATCTTGAGTGCTACCGCTCAGTTGTTGTAATTGCGTTAGATTCATCGCATTCGAGGCCGCGTCTACGTTGGTGATGTTAGTGTTTGATGGCGTTGCTGCAAACGAGTGAGTACTGATAAGCACAAAGCTGGAGGCGAGGAGTAATGTTTTCATGGTATTTCCTTATTGAGTGAGTTTCCCAATGTTTGGGTACGGGCTCATTATCAGAAATTCGATAGAAGAAATGCAGATACAAAGGTCATGGCTTTGGCATGACAAATGTCATCAGTTGAGTTGTGTGCTTATATTTTTTATGAGGTGTGCTTTAAAGAAAGTGCTTGATTAATAAAGGGGACAATACCTAGAGAGCAAAACACCGGAGAGGCTCCGGTGTTTTTTATCGTAAATGAGCAGCTAAGTGTTATACCACAGCTTGAGTGCTTGCTTGGTTTATTAGGTAGCCCAAGTAACCTAAGTAGCACAGTAGTAATACTGAACCTTCGCGGCGGCCAATACGAAATCCTGTCCAAGCGAAAGGTAAAATCATGATAGCAAATGCCAACATCACTATGAAATCAAAGGGTTGGAAGCCAAGTGATGATACCGGCTGTACTATTGCAGTAATACCTAAAATACCCAAAATATTGAATATGTTAGAACCGACAACGTTACCTATGGCTATGTCACTCTGACCTTTCAGTGCCGCTAGAACAGAAGTTACTAACTCTGGCATACTGGTACCAATCGCCACGATCGTTAAGCCGATAATGACTTCACTGATACCGAAGGTCTTGGCTAAATCTACTGCGCCGTTGACAAACAAAATACCGCCACCGACTAACATACCAATACCGACTAAGATAAATAGGGCTGAAAGTAGCGGATTATTTGGACCTGCTTCAATCTCTTCCTCTTCATTACCATTTTTCGAGCTGATGTAACTAAAGGCTAAATAACCGAACAGTAGTGACAGCAATATCACACCGTCAATTAGGCTGAGCTCGCCATCTAACAAGAGTGCCCAGAACAACATGGAAGCCAATATCATCAAAGGGATATCACGCTTTACGACTTGAGATTGCACTTGAATAGGGCGGATAAGTGCGGTGATGGCTAAAATCAAACCTATGTTAGCAATGTTAGAGCCAATAACGTTACCTAAGGCGATACCGCTGTTTCCTGCTAGAGCAGACTTTACACTCACAGCCAGTTCTGGTGCGCTAGTACCAAAGGCTACAATAGTTAAGCCTATGATAAGTGGCGTAATACCTAAACGTAGAGCGATTGAACTCGCGCCACGCACTAGGGCTTCTGCGCCTAAGGTTAAAATAATAAAACCGCCAATAATCGATAGTGTAATTAGCATCGTTAGACTCTGTTAAACCTAATATTGAATGGAAAAGTACAAGGGAATTGTCCCTTGGCCGACTGGCGCACATGATACGTGGTTTTATCGGATTTTGACAGAATATGTCATAAAAAAGCACACCCTAGGCGTGCTTAGTTTTAGCTGATGACCATGCTCGCCAACTGATTGTTTGGCCTAGTTATTTTTGAGTTAATTCATCTTCCCAGCGGACTTGGGCGCCACGAAAGCCGTCAACTCGTTCGCTAAAGGCTTTTTCAAGCACATGGCGTTTGATTTTGAGGGTAGGCGTGAGCGCATCATTCTCAATCGTCCAAGGATCACTGACCACGACAATCGCATCGACATGTTCGTGTGACTCTAAGTGCGGATTAACGCTATCAAGTGTCGCTTTGAGTGAGGAGCGGACTTCTTCGCGGGCTTGTAGATTTGCCCCTTCGGATAACTGCACTAGTGCGACGGGATGCGGCAGACCAGAACCAATCACGCAGATCAGTTCAACATGGGGATCCTGTGCCAGTTTACGTTCGATAGGCACGGGCGCTACATATTTGCCCTTGGCGGTTTTAAAGTTGTCTTTCACTCGGCCAGTAATAGTGACACAACCATCGGCATCAATTGAGCACAAATCGCCTGTGTGGAAGAAACCATCAGCATCGAATGCCGCTGCAGTAGTTTCAGGCTGCAGATAATAAGCAGTCATTAATCCCGGACTCTTGAGCAGTAGCTCACCATCCTCGCCTTGGCGGATCTGGCAATCCTCAACTGGGCGGCCAACAGTACCAATTTTACGCGCATCAAAAGGATAGTTGATGATCGAATAGGCACAGTTTTCTGTCATACCCCAAGCTTCGCAGATATTAAGACCAATACTGTGATACCAGTGGATCAGTGATGGCGGAATAGGCGCCGAGCCAGAGCCGAGTAGACGACAATGGTTCAAGCCTAAACCCTTATGGATTTTGTATTTCACAAAGCTGCTAAGCAGTGGGATTTTCAATAATAGATTAAGTTTACTGACCCCAATTTTGTCGATGATGTTTTTCTGAAACAGGCTCCATAACCGTGGTACCGAGAAGAATACCGTTGGTTTTGCTCGTTGAACATCGACAACGAAGGAGTCGAGACTTTCAACGAAAGCCACCACACTACCTGAGTAGAAGGATGAGCCTTCAATCGCAACGCGCTCTGTGATATGGGCTAAGGGTAAATAGGATAAAAGTCTATCGTTGCCATCGGTGCGCAGGTCACGGACTACTGCTTGGCAAGTCCAGCCATAGCTGGCGAAGGTTTGAATCGCGCCCTTAGGTTGGCCAGTCGAGCCAGAGGTATAGATGAGTGTCATCACTTGATCTGGAGTCGGCAGCGGGGCATTAATTAAGGGATAGCCTAGCTTAAGTAATTGTTCCCATTGATATTGTGCTGGCATCGTATCATAGGGCATGGCAAGGCGTAGTAGCTCGCCGCCGACACCGGGTTCTTGGTCAGCCCAATGGTCAAGCTTGCCGAGAAAAATGGCTTTTGCGCCACTGTGTTGCAGCACATAGCGAATAGTATCTGTGTTGGCGGTAGGGTAAATAGGTACGCTGACATAGCCGCCGTGCATCAACGCGAGGTCGGTGATAAACCATTCGGCACAGTTTTTAGAGAGAACGGCAATTTTATCACCACGCTCTAAGCCTAAGTGATGTAAGGCTCCGGCAAGTTGTTGAACTTTTTCTTGAACTTCAGCCCAAGTAAAATCAAGGAATTGACCCTTGATCGGTTGGCGTAAATAGACTTGGTCCCCCTGAGTCTTAGCCCAGTGCGCCAGCATTTCAATTGGCGTCTTAATCGCTGTATCCATTGGCAATTCCCTGTTATTTATTGTTCTTTTGGCTGTACCCAGTATGGCGAGTTTTGTGAGCTCGCGCAAATAGTTTACAAGATTGTAAAATATGAGAATGGAGCGCAAAGCCTACAAGTTGAGTGTGAAAGCAAGATGAAGAGAGTGGCGAGCAGGGGGTTGGATTGTGTTGGCAACAAAAAAAGCGCCGTAGCGCCTTTTCGTTTATAGAAGGTGAAATGCTAGCGCTTACAGCTCCATCACGCCGTCCATTTCAACTTGAGAATCCTTCGGCAATTGCTTCACGCCGATAGCAGCACGGGCTGGATATGGCTGGCTGAAGTAACGGCTCATGATTTCATTCACTTTAGCGAAGTGGCTTAAATCAATCAGGAAGATGTTGAGCTTAACGATATCGTTGATTGAACCACCCGCAGCAGCACAAACCGCCGTTAGGTTTTCAAATACTTGCACGACTTGTGCTTCAAAATCATCGCTGACAATTTGCATTGTGCTTGGCACGAGCGGGATCTGGCCAGATAAATACACTGTGCTGCCGACTTTAACCGCTTGTGAATAAGTGCCTATGGCCGCTGGGGCGTTTTCGGTCGCTATGATGATTTTTTCTGCCATGACGCTCTCTTTAGTGTTGAGTTAATTAACGATTACGGGACGTGCGCAGTACTTCGGGCAGTACCCTAATTCGGCGCATCACGTTGGCTAAATGGATCCTGTCTTTCACCGAAATCCGCAGGTTGATCAAATACACGCGACCATCACGTTCTTCAGTGCTGAGGTTGTGAATGTTTGAACCTTCGGCGGCAATGATCGAGGTGATCTTCGCCAGTGCACCTTGGTGGTTAACGATTTCGACCCGCAGATTGGCTTGGTAATCAACGCCTTCAACATTATCCCATTGTACGGGAATATATTTGTCTGGCTCGCCTTGATAACCACGAATATTGGCACAGTTTTCCATGTGTACCACTAAGCCCTTACCTTGGCTCACGTGGGCTATCACAGCATCACCTGGGATGGGACGGCAACAGTTAGCGAAGGTAACGAGCATGCCTTCGGCGCCACGAATTGGCATCATGTGGCCGTCGCGACTTTCTTGATTCTCAAGATTATCGCCAATCAAACGCTGGGCGATAACAATACTCATGGCATTGCCAAGGCCGATGTCGGCGAGCAGCGAATCGAGCGTCGTATGTTTAGTATCGCGGATCACTTTTTCAATCTGCTCAGGCGCAATGCTATCGAGTTTAGTTTTGCCTAGCGCATGGTTGAGCAGGCGGCGACCAAGCGCAATCGCATCATCACCTTTAAGGCTTTTCAGCACTTGGCGGATTTTAGCGCGAGCTTTACCGGTTACCACAAAGTTCAGCCAAGCGGCATTAGGACGGGCGCCTTTAGCGGTAATGATTTCAACGGTTTGGCCTGAAATTAACGGCTGACTGAGCGGATACGCTTGGCGGTTAACACGGGCGCCGACGCAGGTATTACCTACATCCGTATGCACTTCGTAGGCAAAGTCTACCGCGGTGGCATTGACGGGTAATTCCAGAATGCGACCTTCAGGGGTGAACACATAAATCTCTTCAGGGAAGAGTTCCGTCTTCACGTTTTCAACGAATTCGAATGAGGTGCTAGCGCTTTGTTGTAACTCCAACAAGCTTTGCATCCACTTACGGGCACGCACTTGAGTCGTCGTGCCTTGGCCTGTTTGTGCACCGCCTTTGTAGGCCCAGTGTGCAGCGACCCCTTTGTCAGCCATCTGATCCATATCTTCGGTACGAATTTGGATCTCAACGGGCACGCCGTGTGGACCAAATAAAGAGGTATGGAGTGACTGATAACCGTTGGCTTTGGGGATAGCGATATAATCTTTGAAACGACCGGGACGAGGCTTGTACAGTCCATGCATGGCGCCGAGTACGCGATAACAAGTGTCGATGGAATCGACTATCACCCTAAAGGCGTAGATATCCATCACTTCTTGGAATTGCAGCTCTTTACTCTGCATCTTGTTATAGATGGAGTAGAGGTTTTTCTCGCGACCTTTGACTTTTCCCGGAATACCCGCATCGTTTAAGCGCGTATACACAGCGGCTTCAATGCCTTGGATCAATTCTTTGCGATTGCCACGGGCGGCTTTAACGACTTCTTTAAGCACCCGATATCGCATTGGATAATAAGCTTGGAAACCTAAGTCTTCTAACTCTGTCTTGATGTTATGGATACCGAGACGGTTAGCGATGGGCGCGTAGATTTCTAAGGTTTCGCGGGCAATACGGCGACGTTTGTCGGGACGCAGTGCGCCTAAGGTACGCATGTTGTGGGTTCTATCGGCAAGCTTGATGAGGATAACGCGGATATCCTGCGTCATCGCCATCATCATTTTACGGAAGTTTTCAGCCTGAGCTTCTTTCTTGTCGCGAAATTTAAGCTTATCGAGTTTTGACACGCCTTCGACGAGTTCGGCCACCGCGACACCGAATAGTTCGGCTAAATCGTCTTTGGTGACATGGGTATCTTCGATGGTGTCATGGAGCAGTGCTGCCATCAGCGTCTCATGATCAAGACGCATGTCAGCAAGGATGCGGGCAACCGCAACCGGATGAGTAATATAAGGTTCGCCACTCGTGCGCATTTGCCCTTCGTGGGCATCGCGCGCAATCTGGTACGCCTGCTTGAGCAATTCTACCTGTTCAGGTTCTAAGTAACCGGAAGCAGACTCCTTTAGACCTTCAAACAGATACAAGTGGCAGCTCTCCTTTTACCTAAATAGGTTTTTACTCAAAAACTATAATGAACGACCTTCAGCAATGGCTGCAACCGCTGCAATTTCAGCGGCTTCACGTTCACGCACCGTTTGACGCTCATCGGCATCTAAGGTGTGAGCATTAACTAAACCTAGTTCGATTTCACGCAGGGCGATAACCGTGGGTTTGTCGTTCATCTCTTCAACCATAGGGTCTTTACCCTGCACGGCGATTTGGCGAGCACGACGCGCCGCAACCAAGATCATATCAAAACGGTTGCCGATTTGTTCTACGGCGTCTTCTACAGTTACGCGAGCCATGTGTTGAAACTCCAGTTTATCTAGGGAAAAAATGACGCAAAATTGTACACTATGACAGCTATCCTGCCAACAGATCGTGAAGCATATCATTTTGCGCGTGGATCTGACTAGCACCTGTTAAGCGCTGACTGCGAATGATGGCACGCAAATCGGCTAAGGCAGTGTCAAAATCGTCGTTGACGATAATAAAATCATATTCTTTATAGTGGGACATTTCCGATACGGCTTGTGCCATACGGCTGGCGATAACATCGCTACTGTCTTGTCCGCGACCTGTTAGGCGGCGCTCTAGCTCGGCTTTAGAGGGTGGTAGAATAAACACACCAACGGCCTCTGGCATCACGGCTTTAACTTGTTCGGCACCTTGCCAGTCGATATCGAGGAAAACATCGATACCTTGGGTGAGCGTATGCTCGATCACATGGCGCGAGGTACCATAGTAATTGCCGAACACTTCTGCCCATTCAAAAAAGGCATTTTCAGCAATTAAGGCTTTGAATTGCTCAACATTAACGAAGTGATAGTGTTGACCATCAACTTCACCTGGGCGTGGTGCGCGGGTGGTATGAGATACCGAAACCTGCATGTCGGCTGGCTTGTCTTTAAGCAAGGCTGAAATCAACGATGATTTACCTGCGCCACTTGGCGCCGACACAATAAATAAATTTCCGCGTGCGGTCATGAGCTAAATATCCAATGGGTTAACGCAAGAAGGGCCCAGAAAGCCGAGTATTATACCGATTTTGACCATAGAAATACTAGGGCTTGTTGGCTGGCAATTTAAGCCTATTTTAGATTTACTTCGATATTATGTGCATTTTTATCCGACTTGGGTCGTAGGCACTGACAATTGCGGGTAAATTGGTTACGCTCGTGCGAATAAGGCAATGAGTGTCTTTTTGTATCTCGTTTTTACAACAATAAAGGAAGGGTCGTGCTGTTAAAATCTCTTTTCTGCCTTCACGGGCGTGATTCTCGTCCCCGTTTTGTCGCAATCAGTGTTGGCGTTTACGTCTGTATTGCATTTGCCGCCGCTGCTTTTGGGGCTAATTTTCTGATGTATTTGCTGGCATTGTTGGGTCTACCTTTATTAGGGCTCACCAGTTTGCGTCGTTTGGCCGATGCCGATAAGTCAAAAGGCTTGATTGGCGTATTTCTATTGCCGTTAATAATTTTCATCGGCCTGTTAGCGGCCGGTGTGCATATTGCCTTAATTGGATTGAGTTTAGTGTTAGCCGCGGGACTGACATTTTGGGGCTGGCGCTTTCCTGCACCAACGATAGTGGATTATCGCTACGGTTATTTCGGTCCTGAGCTGGATGCACCAACATCACAGGCAATGCCTAGGCGCCGTGTGGAACCGACTATCGTTCCTAAAACCATCGCACCTAAAACCATAGATCCTAAAATCGTAGATCCTAACACTATAGACCCTAAAGCTATGGCATCTAAAACTGCCATAGATCCTAACATCATTGACCCTAAACCTATTGTTGCTCAAGACGTTGCCGTAAGACAATCGGCAAAATCTACCTCTCATATTCAAGCACAACCTCAAGCTGAAAGGCATGAGCCGCATGTTGAGCAGCTTCATGCCCAAACCATTAGTGCTGAGACTGTGTCTGAGCCAGAGGTCGATTTATCGACCCATGTTGAATCTGTTTTAACATCGCCGAGGATTGAGCCGAGTGTTAGCGCGGCGGAGGCTGAGCGAGAGGCGTTGCGTCAAGATGAGCTGCGCTTTGATGCGTTAACTCGAATGACGCAGAATCCTGCCGATTTTGTGATACCAGACAGCCATGCGGATTTCCGTCCTGCTAATACTAGCCGCGTTGAACAGACCCACATTGAGTTGGTCGATGTCGATGTGGACAATGTTGATTTGAAACATGTCGACTTTACTGCGGCGCAATTAGATCCTGCCGAGCGTAGTGCTGAACCCGGTTGGCGTTTTACCGCCGAAGAAGATGACGAGTCTGACAGCTTTAACGATAGAGATCATGCCGAAGAAGTGCGTCAGCGCCGCGCCGAAGCAAAAGATTCTGGTTCGATGACCGAGCTATTTCGCGGTTTATTTGAGTTTTTGGCGCCACTAAAGCGTTTCTTGGTGTTGCCTAAGATTAAACTGCCGAAAGTGGAACGCCGTTATTGGCGCCCAGCAGGAATTGGCTGTGGTGTGGTGCTCTTGATTGCCTTGGTGTGGGGCCTTTGGCCAAATGGTGACGCTGAGACGGGTGATGGTGCAGAAGTTGTCACGGTTAACGCGATTGCGCCCTATGCGGGTGAGCGGGTGACGCTCGCGTTACCGGACGGTTTTTCTGTGGCGCTGGAGGATGACATCTTGATCATGCGTTGGCTAGGTGAGAAAGGTAAAGCACAAAATCTGTGGTCCTTAGCGACGGCAAAGGGAGATAAAACTTGCAGCGTCTTATCCTTTAACAATGGCACTGACTATCGCCCTGTGACTGTGGATCTGAAAGCGGATTCCGCTTCAGAGGCGCGATTCTCACCACTCGATACTCAGGCCATCATTATTGACCTCGCCCGTCGAGGTAATATTAGCCTGTGTGGTTATAAGTTCAGTCTTAAGGGCAGCCAAGCGATATTGGAACAAAATCGCACCTTTGGCGGTTATATTGCTCGTTAAAAAAGTCTGCAGCTAAGTCGATAAAAATTCTGCTTAAATGCTAGTCACAATTAGAGGGGTAGATTACACTTTTGCTCCTCTTTTTCTCAAACCGTACTTTAGGTTGTTTAGGTCGCTGCGGTTTGGGGAAACACCTTTAAATTTGAACTGAATATATCAATCCAGCATGAATACAGAATTGACCTTAGTCATTATGGCTGCGGGGCTAGGTAGTCGTTTCGGCGGCGATAAGCAATTGGCGGCACTCGGCCCCGCGGGTGAACCCATGTTGGTGCTATCAATCATGTCGGCCATTCGCAGTGGTTTTCAGCGTGCTGTGCTGGTGATCCGCCCAGAATTAGAAAGTGAATTAACTGAGATCCTGACACGATTTTTGCCAGCTGATTTTGAATATCATTTTTGCTATCAAGTCTTAACGGATTTACCCGAAGCGGCGCAGTTGGCGGATCTTAGCCACAGGCTTAAACCTTGGGGACGGCCCATTCACTGTGGAGTGCGCGCCATCTCGTTAAAGGGCCAATGGCCGTTATCAATGCCGATGATTTTTATGGTGATAGCGCTTTTGCTTCCTTAGCCAAAGGCTTAAGCACTAGGCCAACTGAGTGGATGATGGTGGCCTATCCCATAGAACTCACGTTGTCGGAACACGGTGGTGTTAACCGTGGTCTGTGTCAGGTTGAAAATGGTCAGCTTAAATCGGTCGCCGAATGGCTTAATATCGCCGAGCAAGCAGGCCACTTAATGGGTGATGGCCCGCAGGGTCATGCTAATTTGCCGGCGCAGTCCTTGGTCTCTATGACATGCTGGGGCTTCTCCCCAAACATATTTGATGTTATTAAACGTGAATTAACCGAATTTATCGGGCAACAGGGGCAACAACCTAAGTCTGAATGCTATTTACCCGCCATAGTACAAGCGGGAATTGAGCAAGGTTTGCCTGTGTATGTCGATGTTGCCTGTGAGCCATGGCTTGGCGTGACTTATCCGCAGGACACTGTCTGGGTAAAACAAAAATTAACGGAGTTATTGAGTGATTAAACTCATCAGGCAGTCAGTGTTGCCTCATTTTGGTATTGAATCTGCCGAGGCAAAAATTTCTGCCCTCGGTAATGGCCACATCAATGACACCCTTTTGGTGCGCTGGCCTGCGGGCGAATTAGTATTGCAGCGAATTAATACTGAGGTATTTAAAACGCCCAACGCTTTGGTTAGCAATGCCGATAAAATTAGCCATCATTTATGCGCTAAGTCGTTGCAGCAACAATACGGCCTTAAAGTCGTTAGCCCATGTTTAACCCAAGAGGGTAAGCTGGCTATCGATTTAGGCGAGCAAGGATTTTGGCGTGCTATCAGTTACTTGCCCCATAGTCTTAGCATTGAAGTGGTTAAGTCGGAACAAGAAGCGGAAATGGCGGCCAAGGCCTTTGGGCATTTTGCCTCTGCCTTGAGTGATTTTGATGCGACAGAGCTTGAAGATGTGATCCCTCAATTTCACCATTTACCGGGACGCATGGCCTTACTAAAGCAGGCCGCTGAACTCGATAGTCAACATCGCTTAGCGCTCTGCCGTCATTGGGTCGATTACGCGTTATCTCAGCAGGCTTTGCTGGATGAACTTGCAGAAATATCGCCAAAGCTGCCGCTACGAATTTGTCATAACGACACTAAAATCAATAACATGCTTTTTGATAAACGTGACATGTCCAGCATGGCGATTATCGATTTAGATACCTGCATGAAAGGTCATCTTATGTATGACTTCGGCGACATGGTACGCACTTTCTGCTCGCCAGAGGAGGAAGACTCTACGGCCTTGGATAAAGTCCAAGTGCGTCAAGACATCTTCGCCGCGATTTGCCGTGGCTACTTGAGCGAGTTGGGTGACGTCTTAACGGAAGACGAAAAGCGCAGTCTGTGGCTCGGTGCTCGGGTGATTTGTTTGATGATAGGTGTGCGTTTTTTAACGGATTATCTTAACGGTGATGTGTATTTCCACATCCACCGCGAAGGCCATAATTTAGACCGCGCGGCCAACCAGTTTACCTTGTACCAAAGCTTGCTCGACCAAGAGGCTGCGCTTAAAGCTAATTTCTAATTCAGCGCTTGGATATCTGCGCATTGGTATTTGTGTACTGATCCAATGCATTATTAAAGCGTGTAGTCGAAAAACTTACGACTTTGTGGGCCTGCGCTATTGGTGTTGACCTTGTTGGGGTGTTTATATTCGCCCCAACTTGCCACGTTGCGGCCCACGTTAAGTTTAGGGAAACTCAGTGGCTCGCTTAAACCTAATGCGACATCGCTATTCTCCGCGTTTGCTTCCATTCCCAAAAATTGCAGTAACTGACTTAAGCTTCCTGCATGGCTCACATCGATTGAAATAAAGTCTTCCCGCCCATTAAAGTAAGCGAACACTTCTTGCTGATGCTTTTGATAACAAGTAATTAAGTGCTCACTGCTGGCAGGTTCCGCCACTTTATCTATGGCGAAAGTATGCCTAAAACTGCGCTTTAATATTGGATGGAAGCGGCCCGTTTTTTCATCCAAATGGGGCGCCATTTTACCAAGTAACATCTGCATTGACGGCAACCAAGTATTGATATCGCGGTCGAGATAGACAAACACAGCCTCGGGAAATAATAAATCCAACTGCTGATAATCGCTGAAACAAGGCGTGTCAGACACGGCGTCGGCCAGCATAAATGCCTGTTTAGTAAAGGCCATGTGTGCCACTTTTAGCCCTTGCTCCAACAGCGCCACACTCACACTCGTGGTGCCTGTGCGTGGCAAACCTATGATAAAGACCTTCTGCTTTTTCACCTTTATCTGTTCGTCACTGAGCGCATTCGACTGGGCTGGATGCATTGTATCTGGCGTAGCAATCTGTGAATTACCAGTAGGTTGAACATTGCCGATACGCTGTGCATTAGCAGTAGATTGTACGTGAGTAGAGGTTGGTGAATTGTTGGCGTTATCAGGCATAGGTTAGGCTCAGAATGTGTGTCAGCGGTGCGGTAAAGCCGTAAGTTTTCACTTCGGCGTTTCACATTGGCGTGTCAAATCAGCGGCGGCAGTATATCTCAGCGCGAAGGCTTTGTCGGTGACTATACATATTTGTCGGTGGCTATACATAAAAGTCACGCGCAACGCCAATGCACCACTAAGTTGTATGATAGCTGCACTGTAACTGGACAATAATAGCAAGTGGCTGACCGCAAGGCTTAGAAACAGAGCTCCCGGATTACCAACAAGGCTCATTTCCCTGCATAGCCATGTTGGTATTGATGAGGCGATTATTAGTGCTATTCGACTCATAAAGTGAGGCGAATAGGTTTGTTAATCGCCTCATTATGTGAGGCAAATAGCGAATATCACCTCAAAGCCAAAGTACTCAATCGGATGTTAGACGGCGATTTTGAACTAGGGATTAATAGTAGCCAGTATCAAAAAGTCGCGAAGGTTAGTCGCGCCACCGCAACTCGTCATCTTGCGCAAATGGTCGAACAGCGCTTTTTAGTAAAAGCCGGCGCTGGCGGCCGGAGTACAAGGTACTTATTGCCGAGTGGAAAATAGAGGCAAGTTTACCTTTGTGGTGGTGCTCAATGATCACTTGCCGAACATCTTTCCCGTGTGTAATGACGGCCTATGTCGTAAGTAATCGATTAGTTTAAAGCCTAGGCTGTATTAACCCTTCTCGTAAATGATAAAACCATTCTGCAAATCGCAATTTGAATCAAATTGTTATGTGATATATTCGCTACAACTTTGATTGTTAGTCTTGGGGCATATCTGGCTATGGAACAGGTCGGGATTTACGAAAAGCTTATTACTCAACTCATTGAGCAGCGTTTAGATAGGGACATATTTTTTGTTGGAGAAAGGAAGCTAGAGGTTGCTGAGGCAAGTATTTGGCTCTCGCGTTTTCTGACGAAAGTAATTGAATATGTAATTAATTCAGTTCCCGCCGATGAAAACCAAGTCTTCAATCAAATCAGTTTGGCTAACCGGTTAGTGATGTGGCTCAAAGAGCACATTAACGATGATGATTTTATTAATGAAAATCTTATCGATAGCCAAGGTAGGATACTTACAGCTCTCTTTAACAAGCAAAATCCTATTGCAACTGATTTACCTAAATATACGGCCGCCATATTTCCATTAACGGGGCTCACTCAGAGTGAGCTTTTTTGTGGTAGTAATGCGGGATTATCGCTTGAGAGTGAGCTTAAGCGTGAGATCCGCTCATCGGATAAAATCTATTGGCTGGTGTCATTTATCAAGTGGGCGGGGATTCGCATCTTCAAGCATGAACTTGAGGAGTTTACACGCAGTGGTAAAGAGTTACGCATCATCACTACATCGTATATGGGCGCGACTGATGCTAAAGCCGTCGAGTTTCTAGCCAGTTTACCCAATACCCAAGTTAAATTAAGTTACAACACTAAGCGTGAAAGGCTGCATGCAAAGTCCTATTTATTTCTACGAAATACGGGTTTTCATACCGGTTATATCGGTTCTTCAAATTTATCGCATTCAGCATTGACCAGCGGGCTTGAGTGGAACCTTAAGATCACCACCCAAGAAATTCCCCACATCATTGAGAAATCACTCAGTACATTTGAAACTTACTGGCAATCGAACGAATTTGAGCTTTTTAGCGGTGATGCGAGTAGTAAAGAAAAGTTAAACAATGCGTTGAAAGAAGCGAAAGGCAGTGGCACTGAATCGAGCTCATTTCATTTTGACATTAAGCCGTTTGCGCATCAGCGAGAAATCCTCGAACAGCTTGCAGTAGAGCGAAGCGTTCATGGCCGTTTTAAAAATCTCATCGTCGCGGCAACAGGCACGGGTAAGACTATTATTTCCGCATTCGATTTCGCGCGGTTTTATAAGCTGCATCCAGAAGCCAATTTTCTATTTGTTGCTCATAGGCAAGAAATTTTACAGCAAGCTCTCAGTGCTTATCGCGGTGTGTTAAAGAATAATCAATTTGGCGAGCTATGGGTGGCAGAGCATAAACCTAATAGTTACAAACATTTATTCGCATCCATCCAAAGCTTGAATCTGCAACTTGATACCCTGCCATTAGCTGCTGATTTTTATGATTATATTGTTATTGATGAAGTCCATCACGTTGCTGCGAATAGTTACCGTGGGCTATTAGCTCATTTTGAGCCGACGATTTTACTTGGGCTCACGGCAACCCCTGAACGGCATGATGGTGTCGATATTCTGGCTGACTTCTGCGGTGTCATTGCCGCTGAAATACGTTTACCCGAAGCCATCAATCAACGGCATTTATGTCCATTTCAATATTTTGCGATCGACGATAACACCGACCTTAGCAAGTTAAATTGGAGCCGTGGTCGTTATGACGTCGCTGAGCTGAGCAATTTATACACTCACAATGAACAACGCGTGACGCGCATTATTCGCAGTCTAGCTGAAACCGTAACTGATATAGACAATATTAAGGCGTTAGCCTTTTGTGTAACCAAGGAACACGCCGAGTATATGGCGAAGAAGTTCAATTTGGCGGGGATCAGCGCCGATGTGCTGACCAGTGATAATAGCTCTGAACGGCAACAAAAGCGGCAGAGCTTGGTCAGTGGCAAATTATCCATTTTGTGTGTGGTGGATATTTTTAACGAAGGTGTCGACATTCCAGAAGTGGACACCTTGTTGTTTTTACGGCCAACGGAAAGCTTGACCATATTCCTGCAGCAACTTGGCCGTGGCTTGCGTCTCACCGATGATAAGCAGTGCTGCACAATATTAGATTTTGTTGGAAATTCACGTGATGAATATGATTTCTCACAAAAATTTAGAGCATTAGTCGGTAAAACCAATCAGTCGATAAAAGATGAAATTCTGAATGACTTTCCGCATCTACCGCTAGGGTGTCGAATTGATCTTGAGGAAAAAGCGCAGTCGATGATTTTGCGCAATATTAGCCGCGCAACACTCAATGCCAATCGATTAACCAGTCTAATGGCAAACTTTAAACATCAGACTGACTTGCCGCTCACGCTAGGCAATTTTTTATGCATGAACCCGCAAGTGACCTTGGAAGATATTTATCGAATAAAGATTAATGGCCAATGTGGATGGACCTTATTAGTCGAGGCTGTTCAGGGTAATCAAATTGCTGAACCTACTGCGCAGTCCGATTTAGCCAAAGCCTATTATCGCGCGATTAACTTCCACTTACTCAGTTGTACTTCATTATCCTATTTAAAATTTATCAAACAGTTATGCAAAAATGATTTTGTCTTTAATGGGTTGGATCCTATTCAATATCAGTTTGCCTTGATGTGTCACTACAACTTTTGGGATAAATCAGGAGCGGCTTTAAACGTTAACAGTCTAGCGGCTAGCTTGCTGATGCTACGCAATAAGCCGTTGCAAGAAGAGTTATTAGCTGTATTGGCGATACTGATTAACCGGATACACCATCAAGAAATGGATTTAGAATTGCACCAACCCACCGCTTTGAAAGTGCATTCTCGTTATACTCGCGAGCAAATTTTAGCGGCGATGGGTGCAAGCACATTTGCTGCTAAATCTCCTTCAAGGGAAGGTGTGCTTGCGATTAGTGAGCAAAACCTTGAGTGCTTATTTGTCACGTTAAACAAATCAGAGAAGCAGTTTTCACCGACAACCATGTATCACGACTATGCCATTAGCGAACATCTATTCCATTGGCAATCGCAAAATAGCGCACGGCCAGAACGAGGTCGAGGTCTTAGTTATATTGAGCAACAAAAGCTGGGGAAAACCGTGCTGTTGTTTGTTCGAGAACAATCAAAAGATGAAAATGGCCGCACGATGGGATTCGTGAATTTTGGCAAAGTGCATTATGTCAGCCATAACGGTTCACAACCCATGAATGTCACATGGCGATTAGAACAGCCAATCCCTGATGTAATGTGGCATGACGCGGCTAAACTGGCAGTGGGTTAAATATTACTTTCCTAGATTTTTCCCAACTTCTCCATCAAAAACTCAATCAATACTGTTACTTTGGTCGGTTGGTATTTTCGCTGTGGGTACACAGCATAAATGCCATGTTCGGGGAGGGGATGGTCTGCGAGCAAGGCTTGTAGGCGGCCTGCTTGTAAGTCGGCGTCGACCATGAAACGGGGCTGGTTGGCTATGCCTACACCATCGAGAGTGGCTTGGTGGATAGCGTCACTATTTGAGCGCTGTTATAGCAGTCGCCTTACCCTATGCTCTAACCCGTTCAGGATGCTGTGCTGGATATGTGGGGGGAAATCATCTGGCAGTTGCGCTTGTATCCGTTGGATAACCATAGGCGTTTTTTCAACAAACTCCTCAAGAAGCTCGTTCATGGCTTGTTGACTAAAGCCGACTCGATTTGCCGTAGCGAGAAAATGGCGGGGAAAGATTTGTTCAATCTGGTATTTTTTCCCTTTAGTGGCTGTCAGTCCCATGGCCAGTTTCGCATCGCGGATGTTAAGTCCTGTACCATCCAGCACTGGATAAACGGAGATGATGTCGTAGAGTGGGGTAAGCTCGTATTTTCCTTCGGGCCTGATAAATAGCGAAAAGTTTTTAGCGTGGCCGTCTGTCGCCGCCAGTAACCAAAATAACACTTGTGCTTTCATGAAGATGCGCCGATCTCTTTCTGGGGCAAGCGATCCCATCAATACGTACATTATCTCGCTAATGCCTGGTCCGTCTTGGTTCTCGTATTTCCTCGCTGAGGGGATATTAAGGGTTTGGCAAAAATCTTCCTGTGGTAGGCGCATCAGCCAACTATTGTCCGCTGCGTAGCGGCGATCGAAGCGTTCGACCGCGAGCGCCTTGATATTCCCAACCTTAAGGATTTCGCAATCGGGAACTGGTAAACCATATTCTCGAGCAATAGACATGCACAGGTACTCGTTTTCGACACTGTCCGATAGATCTAAGGTGTGGGAATGGGTGACTATCTGGCCGATAGGGAGTTTGATTATGTGACTGGTTGGCGTTGAACCATGGGGTAAACACCACAGACCATCATATTTCAGCAGGGCGGTTTTTTCCTGTGCTCCAGCAACTGAGATCCGAAAATCGTCATATTCTTCGAGCATGCCTAATGGGATCTTGGATTGGTAACCTGCTAAGACCCGTACTAGGGCTGCGTCATCCAGTGGTTCACATTCAATTTTTTTAATGTCTTCGGGTTCAATACCTTGTGGTACCAGTTGCAAGGCTCCGACACTATCTTGGCCGACTTTAGTCAGTAAATCGAAGGGTTGGGTTGAACTAGCTTGATAGCGTGCGAGGATACGCTGGCGAATTTCCGGTGAGTCAGGCAGTAAGTTATCAAAGAAGTTATAAACTTCATTGCCCTGATAATGGCGTTGGCGTAGAGGCATAGACAACGATATGGGGCGATTTCCTGGAATAGCCAGCCAGTTGCTATTGTATTGAAATCGATGGGCGCCTGTATCTTCTTTAGAGAAAGTACCGACTAGAAAGCCATTCATATAAACGTCAAGTGCAGCCATTACCACTCCTGAGCCCATTGCTTATTGTCAACTGAGCCTGTATCACTGTCACTCGCGTTGCGAGGTTTGAGTTCTATTTCGAGTTCGAGGGCTGATAAGAGTTTGAAAAATGTATCAAGTTTAGTGCTGTCGGGATTCTGTTCGAAGTTGGAAATTGTGCCTTGGCGTAAGCCAATTTTCTCACCAATTTTAGCCTGAGAGAGTCCCTGTGATTGGCGAACATCTTGTATATAAGCGCTAAGCTGTTTGGTTGTGGTGATCTTCATCTTGAATTCCCATTATTTCCCAATACGCTTTAAAGTATAAACATAATTTAACACGCTACAGCGTATAGTCAATATTTAAGACGCTACAGCGTATAATTTGTTTATATACGTTATAGCGTATAAATAGGGGCTAAAAATGCAAGTGTAGTATTGATTAAAAACATAAATCGGATTGTTCAAATGATCCGCTATCAGCCTCTCGAGAGAGTCAGTCTGATGGTCTCTGGTCTATTGTTTATTTCTCATAGGGGGTGAAAGAGAGTTGTCCTTCCTCATTACTGACAAGTGAAAATTTACCCTAACTTGCCACTCGCCAGCTTCTCCATCAAAAACGCTATCAATACACTCACCTTAGTCGGCAGATATTTCCGCTGTGGATAAACCGCATAAATGCCATGTTCGGGGAGGGGATGATCTGTGAGCAAGGCTTGTAGGCGGCCAGCTTGTAAGTCGGTGTCGACCATGAAACGGGGCAGGTTGGCAATGCCTAGACCATCGAGTGTGGCTTGGTGGATGGCATCACTATTGTTGACTTGATAGTTACCGTTCGGCTGGATGCGAGTGGGGCCCTGCGGGCTTAAGAAGGTCCATTCAACACCATCACGAAAATATGAGTAGAACAAACAGTTATGTTGGCTGAGTTGCTGCGGCGTTTGTGGCACAGCGTGGCGAGCAAGATACTCGGGTGAGGCGCAAATGACACTTAAACAAGGGGCGATTTTACGGGCAATCAGGCTTGAATCTGGTAGCTCGCCTATACGAATTGCCAGATCAAATCCGCCAGCAATTAAATCGGTTGTCTTATCATCCATCTGCATTTGCAGCTGTATTTTCGGGTAACGGCGCAGAAACTCGGGGATCAAAGGTGAGATATGCAAGCGGCCAAATACCATAGGGACGGCGATGCGTAAATTGCCCTGAGGCGCTTGTTGTAGCTCAGAAATGGCGTCCAAGCCGTCTGCTGCGAGTTTAACTGCAGGACGAACATAGTCAAAATAGCGGGCGCCCGCTTCGGTAAGACTTAAGCTGCGAGTGGTACGGTGCAAAAGTTGAATACCCAGACTTTGTTCTAATAGGGTAATGCGTTTACTCACCGCCGATTTACTCAGTCCAAGCTTTTGACTGGCCAGCGAAAAGCTACCGCATTCCACTACAGTGACAAAGATAGGTAGTGCTGAAAAGTGCTCCATGGTGTCCTTAGATTATCGCGTTCCCCTGCCATTATTGTTGATGATACCTCAACAGTCAGTTTTTATTATCGTGGTTATCATTGCCCTTGATGCAAGGTAGACTAATGCACTTGCTGATTGCGAGTGTCGACTGTGGAGCCTAGTTATTTTCGCGCTCATCGCTCATGTTTATCGCTTATCTTGATTACTGCTAGGTAGTTAGCCACAGTGTTGCCGCAATCGCCGATGTACCATTCTCTATGCCACTGAACGGCATGGGATGGGTCTTAGCTATTTTGTCAGAAAGAGAGTTTCTATGTCCTTGCCTTACCAATGGATTTTGTTCGATGCCGATGAAACCCTATTTTATTTCGATGCCTTAAAAGGGCTTAAATTGATGTTTAGTGAGTTTGGGGTCGATTTTACCCAAGCCGATTTTGATGAGTATCAGTTAGTTAACAAACCACTTTGGGTTGATTATCAAGATGGCAAGATAACTGCCTCCGAGTTGCAAACCATACGTTTCGAACCTTGGGCTGCCAAATTATCTGTCACGGCCATGACGCTCAATAGTGCCTTTTTATCAGCAATGGCCGAAATTTGTTCGCCGCTACCCGGTGCCCGCGAGTTATTAGCCGCGCTCCAAGGCAAAGCCAAATTAGGTATCATCACTAACGGTTTCACTGAGCTACAAACCGTGCGATTAGAGCGTACAGGCTTACAGCATCATTTTGATATTTTGGTGATTTCAGAAAAAGTCGGCATAGCCAAACCTGATGTGGGCATCTTCGAGCACGCCTTCGAACTCATGGACCATCCTGAGCGTGATGCTGTGCTCATGGTCGGTGATAACCCGCATTCAGATATCCAAGGCGGCATCAATGCAGGTATTCATACTTGTTGGTATAACGTCCACGGCCACGATGTACCCGCCGGTATCGCCCCGCACTATCAAGTGAGCTCGCACCAAGAGCTGCAAAAAATCCTGTTACCGTAAACGATTGTTCACTGAGCCTAGCTCAGTACTTCGCACGCGATAGGTTTGGCTAAGAGTGTGATATTCCCTCTATGCCATAAAATACAAAAAGCCCTTAAATTAAGGGTTTTTTGGTATCTAAAACGTGTTAACTATCATTACTCAACGTTTTGGATCTGCTCGCGCATTTGCTCAATCAGCACCTTAAGTTCAACTGCGGCTGAAGTGATTTCAGTGCTGATGGATTTAGAGGCGAGAGTGTTCGATTCGCGGTTAAATTCCTGCATCATAAAATCTAAACGGCGACCTTCGCTGCCGCCTTTTTTGAGGATACGGCGAGCTTCGGCCACATGGGCTTCGAGTCTGTCCATTTCTTCGGCGACATCTTGTTTCTGAGCCAGAAGCACCATTTCTTGCTCGATGCGGGCTGGGTCGAGTTCACCTTTGATTTCCGCAAGGCGGTTGGTGAGCTTTTCGCGTTGATACAGCATTACCGTTGGCATGTGCTCGCGTACGATGGCGATTTGCTCGCTGACTCCGTCTAAGCGGCTTAGCAGCATGTCTTTGATGGCTTCGCCTTCACGGCCACGGGCTTCGATGAATTGATCTATGGCTGAGTCGAAGGCTGTCATCAGATCTGCGCCGATGGCATCCATATCTTGTTCACCGCTCGCTAGTACGCCCGGCCAGCGCAGGATGTCGGTCAGATTGACATCGCCTTGTCCCGCTTCTTGCTTGAGCCAAGTGGCGGCGCCTAATAACTGTTTTGCTAGCGCTTGATTCAACTGCAGCTCGTTATTGCTGTTGTCTGCCAGCTCGTAGCGCAAATTGACTTCAACTTTGCCGCGGCTTAAACGTTTACGAAGGCGGTCGCGCAGTACGGGTTCGAAGCTGCGGAATTGCTCGGGTAAACGTAGGTAAGTTTCGAGATAACGTTGATTGACTGAGCGAATTTCCCAGGAGGCAGTGCCCCATTGTGCTTTGTGCTCGATGCGAGCGTAGGCTGTCATGCTTTGGATCATGGGTTGTCCTAATGGTGTAATCGTCATAATGAGAGGCGATTATAGAGTCAATGGCTTTAGGATTAAAGGCATACAGTAAATATACCCAAGCTACCTGAAGATACGAGTTTCAGAGCGCCTAGGGTGCTTCAATTCAAGGCGCAGCAATGACAGAATGTCGGCTACCTTTTGAATTGATGCAACACGGAAGTGAAGTGCCCTAGGCGTTCCGTCCCGGCGGCTGATGTTAACCACGGGGTAACGCACTTTATGCTGCGTTGGTTATTTTTAACTTAGTCCACTAGGTCCGCAAATAACCGCAATCGCCATGGATGGCGTGAATGCCATTTATGCAGGAGCAATAAATGGCCTTGCCTAAAGTGCGTTAAACTCCCGCTGAATTCTGCATCTTCAGGTTGTTTGGGTATAAGGACACGGATTAGGCGTTTGAGTGTGATGAGTTTGCCAGAGAATCACCCTAAGCATGGCATCCTAAGGCTCAAGCCCTTATAATATGCAGCCAAAATCGGTCAATGACTCAGAATACAGGAATCTCGCATGCGTCCAAGTAACAGAACGCCAGCACAAACTCGTCCCATCACTATCACTCGCCAGTTTACGGCCCATGCCGAAGGTTCTGTGTTAGTGGAATTTGGCGAAACGAAAGTGCTTTGTACCGCCAGTTTTACTGAAGGTGTGCCACGTTTCCTTAAAGGTCAGGGTCAAGGCTGGGTGACGGCGGAATACGGCATGTTGCCACGTTCGACCCATAGCCGTATGGATCGTGAAGCCGCTCGCGGTAAGCAATCTGGCCGTACGCAAGAAATTCAACGTCTTATCGGTCGTGCCCTACGCGCCTGTGTGGATATGAAAGCCCTAGGCGAAAACACTATCGTGATCGACTGTGATGTGATCCAAGCTGACGGTGGCACACGCACTGCCTCTATCACTGGCGCCTGTGTGGCCTTAGTGGATGCGTTGAACTGGGCGCGTGGTAAAGGCATCATTAAATCTAACCCGCTGAAATTCCTTATCGCTGCTGTCAGCGTCGGTATTTACAAGGGTGAAGCGATAAGCGATCTAGAATATATCGAAGACAGCGCCGCTGAAACTGACATGAACGTCGTGATGACAGAAACGGGTAAGATCATCGAAATTCAAGGCACCGCCGAAGGCGAGCCATTCAGCCACGAAGAATTACTCGAACTGTTGGCATTGGCGAAGAACAGCATTCGTGAAATCGTCGATGTGCAGAAAGCCGCACTGAACTAATATTGTGGTGATGAAAAAGCCCCGTCATGTTATAGAGTGCGGGGCTTTTTATTAACTGCAACTTTTTATTTGCAGCAAGATGCTAGTGTTAGACAAGCCCTGTACCGAATTAAATGTTACCCAATAAAACATTACCTAATAAAAACCAATAAAATACAAAGTCGTAAGGAGATATTGTGAAAGCTTATCAACGTGAGTTTATTGAATTTGCCCTAGAACGTCAGGTGTTGCGATTTGGCGAATTTACCCTTAAATCGGGCCGTATCAGTCCTTATTTCTTCAATGCGGGTTTGTTCAATACTGGCCGTGACTTAGCGCGTTTAGGTCGTTTTTATGCCGCTGCGTTAGTGGACTCTGGCATTGATTACGACTTGCTGTTTGGCCCTGCTTACAAAGGTATTCCGATTGCTACGACTACGGCCGTTGCCCTGTGTGAGCATCACGATATTGACATTCCTTACTGCTTTAATCGCAAAGAGAAAAAAGATCACGGTGAAGGTGGCAGCTTAGTCGGTAGCGAGCTGAAAGGCCGCGTGATGCTCGTCGATGACGTGATCACTGCGGGTACTGCGATTCGTGAGTCGATGGAAATCATCGAAGCCCATAAGGCACAATTAGCGGGTGTGTTGATTGCTTTAGACAGGCAAGAGAAAGGCAAGGGCGAGTTATCGGCCATCCAAGAAGTTGAGCGTGATTTTGGCTGCGGAATAGTAGCAATTATTAAACTCGCCGACCTAATCAGTTATCTGTCTGAAAAGCCTGGAATGGAAGTGCAACTTGCCGCCGTGAGTCAATATCGCGAGCAATATGGCATTTAAGTCTAGTGTTTGACGGCTGGTATTGATCAAGCGGCTATCGCAGGCTTGGTGAAATCAGTTAATCAGCCAGCATTGATCTTAGCTAGGTTGAGAAGGGGTTGATTGAGTGGGTATGAAAACAAAAAACGCTGCGATTCTATAGAAGGAATCGCAGCGTTTTTTTATTGAGCTGTATTGGTTGCTATTGATTTCGACACGTTTTAAATAGCGTTAAGTTTCAATACATTTATTTAGACTGGTGCAAAAATTCGGCGCGGGTCGCAGGGTTAGATTTGAAAATACCGCCCAGCGCTGTGGTAGTGGTCGAACTGGTGGAGTCCATCACACCGCGGGATTTTACGCAGTAATGCACGGCATCCATTTTAACGGCAACGTCTTTGGTTTCGAGCAAGGTTTGCAGTGCGACTAACACTTGCTGAGTCAAACGCTCTTGTACCTGAGGGCGTTGAGCAAAGAAACGCACAATACGGTTAATCTTTGATAAACCAATGATTTTTTTGCGTGGTAGATAAGCTATGGTCGCAGTGCCATCGATCGTCACTAAATGGTGTTCGCAGGTGCTGGTGAGGCTAATGTCTTGCACACGCACCATTTCATCGAAGCCCATCTTATTGTCGATAACCGTGATCTTAGGGAAGTTCGCATAATCTAAGCCGGAGAAGATTTCATCGACGTACATTTTAGCAATGCGGCGCGGCGTATCGGCAAGGCTATCGTCTGACAGATCCAATGACATTAATGTCAGGATTTCTTTCATATGATGTTCAATCTTGTCTTTACGTTCTTCACTGCTGTAAACGCTTGGGAGCATTGGGGTTTCAAGTCCACGTTCTAATAACGCGGCTTGTACTTTTACTGCTGCTTCACTTAATGCCATCTTATCCTCCACTACGTCGTAGCGGCTATAACAGAAAACCTATGCTGATCATCGCGTGGTACTTGGGCTGTTCAGCATCAGATACAAATTATTGTTATTCTCGCTAGGGCAAGAATAGGGGGAGGAGGATAGCGCGAATTGCAGACAATTCATACCGAAAACGCGCATAGGCCACATGAAAAAGCCGATAGTCCTTATCGGATATCGGCTTTAAATCTTCCACTGCCAATCGAGTTTAGCCTAGCAGTGTCGGCAAGTTTGAGATAATTCTAAAGTTTCAGATTGGTTTTTAAGAAACCGAGCATTTGTTCATAGTATTTCGCTCTATGCTCATCGTTATAAAAACCGTGGCCTTCATTGTCCATCACCAGTTTTTGGTAAGGATAATTGTGAGCTTTTAGGGCTTTTTCGAGGGATTCGAGTTGAGTTATTGGGGTTCGCTCATCATCTCCACCATGAACTAGCAATAAGTTTGCTTTGAGTTTATTGACGTTATAGCTTGGCGACATGGCTTTAAGTGTCTCCAAATTGTTTCCTAGCACATCTGCTTGATAGCTGCTTCCAGATGATGAGTTTGCAACATCACTGTCATCTTTCCACAGTGGTAAGTCATAGACACCTGCCATACCAATAGCGCATTTAAACATATCTGGCGCAAGCACAGCGCTCTGCAAGGCACTGTAACCACCAAAGCTACCACCAACGATACAGATGCGTTCCTTATCGGCAAAACCTTGGTCAATGACGTACTGGGTTGCGTCGATAATGTCATGCTGAATATCTGAGCCCCATTTTTGATAGCCAGCGCGTTCAAATTGATCGCCATATCCGCCTGAACCACGGAAGTTGACCTGTAGCACTGCTATGCCTTGGCTTGCTAGATATTGGTTTTGTGGGTCAAAGCCCCACCAGTCACGGATACCGTGTGGACCACCGTGTGGATTGACGACTAAGGGTAGGTTTTTAGCTTCTTTACCAAAGGGGAGCGTTAGATATCCATGGAGTTGTTTACCATCCCGGCTGGTGAAACTGATGGGTTTAACATCAGCCATTTGCTCTGGGTCGAGCCATTTTTTAGCGGCGGCTAGATATTCAAGTTTTAGTGTTTTCGTATCAAATATGTAGTAGTCGCCAGGGTTTCGATCGTTAAACGCAAGTATGACGAGTTTTGCTGCATCTCGGGTTTCGCTAACAATTCGTACTTGGTGACCGGGGAGAGCACCCAGCAGATCTTTTAGCAATTTAGCGTGCGAATCCTCATTATCGACAAAGGCATAACTTGGGTAACCATTTTCAAACTCGACGGCGTAAAGTTGTTTATTGGTGCCGTTAATCCAAAAGTTGCTAGGGTCAACGTTTTTATCCTGAATGATTTCAGTTTTATCGCCCGTTTCGAGATTAATTTTATAAACCCCTAAGGTTTCACCTTGGGAGCGTCCCGCTGCATAAATCGTATTTTTGTCATCGGCAAAGGAGAGTGGTTTAAAGTCAGTTAGACTTAGGTTGAGTTTGTCAGTATTTATCCAGTCACCATCTTTGCGATAGAAGACTTTAGTGATGTTTTGTTTGTCTTCACCTGCAACGAAGCGAACCTCTCCATCATGGTCTGTCATAAAGCGAGCTTGGCCAATAGGTGAGCCTGTGATGCGTTTGCGTGTGCCATTGAACAAGTCTACGCGATAGACATCTTGTAACAGTTCCACGTCCAGATTGATCCTATCATTCCATGGAATAGCATTAACTAACATGTAGCGTTCATCATCTGGCAGAGGATCGAGGATAAATGCGCTCGCCCGCATAGGGGTGTTTTTCTTGATATTTGAACCTGTTTGTTGCTCGCCACTCTCGAAACCGAATAGATACGCTTTTCGTGAACCATCGGCATTTACCGCCATCAATTCACCGTAGTAGATAGGTGTATCTTGCCAGCCTTTTAGGTATTCTTTTGCCAGTACCAGTCGCTCACTGTTGGCCCATTCATAGTCGCCGACTTGAGCATTACCGGGAAAACGTATCGCATTGAGGAGTTTTTTGGTTTGGGTATCTAAGACTAAGAGAACGTTTTTACCTTCGACACTTGTGATAGCGCTTAAGTATTTACCAGTAGGCGATATTTTTACATCCGAGTACTCATCATCTTTGCTGAATAACTGTGCTTGCGATAACGCATTCGCGTTAGAGCTATTGGCTGCAAAGGTGGATATTGGAAGTATTGGTAAACAAAGTGTCGCCAACATGGCTAATCGGAAGAGTTTCATCTGACATCCTTGTAAAATCATTGTGTTTTTTGTTTTTAAAATGTTTTTCGAGGATAAAACAAAAGATGGAGCGAAACAAGGAAGGAATATCGAAAATAAAGGACGATAGTTACCGTCCTTTATGCTGAAAAATCATTAGCTTTGTAAAAGTTGGTGCTGGATAAAATGCCACTGTTCATCGAAGTGTGTCGTCGGTTTGAGTTTGAATTCACTTCGTACAAATTGGGCGATGCGGCCTTCGGCAAAGGCTAACAGTAAATTGGCTAATATGGCTTCGTCTAAGTTGAAGCCTTTACCTTCTCGCAGGGTTTTTTCCCGTAAAATTTGCTTTAACTGGGTTTCAATTTTGGCAAATAAGTTACCAATACGGCTTCGCAGGCGTTCATTTTCACCGAGTAGAGCATCACCGTTGAGAACGCGTGAAATTCCTGGGTTACGCTCGGCAAAGATCAGCAGCAGTTGCAGTACCAACTGGCAGCGCTTCATGGTGTCTTTTTCGTCATCCATGATTAAATTGATGCGCGACAATAACGACTCTTCGATAAATTCGATTAAGCCTTCGAACATCCGCGCTTTACTCGGGAAGTGGCGATACAGTGCGGCTTCCGATACACCGACTTCTGAGGCCAGTTTCGCTGTGGTGATCCTTTGTCCTGGGTTGGTTTCTAGCATCTGCGCTAGACATTGCAGAATGTGTTCACGACGATTAATTTTTGGGCTTACAGCCATTACAGTATCCTTGGCTCAATAACGACTTAGGGGATTATTTAGTGCCTGAATGGCCAAATCCGCCTTCACCACGGTCTGAGCTGTCGAACTCATCAACGAGTTTGAATTGTGCTTGTACCACAGGAACAAACACCAGTTGCGCGAGACGATCGCCCATTTCTAAGGTGAATGGACTGTCACCACGATTCCAACAAGATACCATTAAGGGGCCTTGGTAATCTGAATCTATGAGTCCTACTAGATTCCCCAGTACGATACCGTGTTTATGGCCAAGGCCAGAGCGCGGTAAAATCACCGCTGCAAGTCCTGGGTCGGCCACATGAATGGCAATCCCCGTGGGAATGAGCACAGTTTCACCCGGTGCTATGGTTAAAGCCGTGTCTATCATGGCGCGAAGATCCATGCCTGCACTGCCTGCGGTGGCGTAAGCGGGCAAGGGAAATTCTGAGCCGATACGGGAGTCGAGAATTTTTAATTCAATCGGTGTTTTCATGTATTTGTTTTTTCTTTCACTATCAACGAAAGTAATTGCCGTGCCAACGTGAGTTTGTCAGTAGCAGGCAAATCTTGACTGCCGTGCGGCCAGAAAACACGCAGGGCATTAGCATCGGCATTAAAGCCTAGGCCAGCAATGGAAACGTCGTTTGCGGCGATCATGTTCAAGTTTTTACGTTTGAGCTTATCGCGCGCATAGGCTTCTACATCATGGGTTTCGGCGGCAAATCCCACCACAAAAGGACGGTTAGGTAAGCTCGCAACCGTGGCTAAGATATCAGGATTCCTCACCAGCGCAAGTTGCATTTCTTCGGTCGATTTTTTGATCTTACAGGTAGCAATATCGCTAATGCGGTAGTCTGCAACGGCGGCGCAGCCAATAAAAATATCTTTTTTATCAACGTTATCCATAACAGCATCGAGCATATTTTGCGCCGATTCAACATCAATGCGTGTCACGCCTTCTGGGGTGCTGAGATTTACTGGGCCTGAGACTAAGGTGACTGCTGCACCCATATCTGCCGCGGCTTTGGCGAGTGCAAAGCCCATTTTTCCAGAACTGTGATTTGAAATGTATCTGACGGGATCAATTGCCTCACGGGTTGGCCCTGCGGTAATCAGCAGTGACTGTCCTGCGAGTGGCTTAAGTTCAACAGCGTCATGAGTGGCAAAAAACTGCGTAGCGAGTTCCGCTATGTCTAATGGCTCTAGCATGCGTCCAGGACCCACCTCACCACAGGCCTGACTGCCACTGGCGGGTCCCCAAAGTGTAAAACCACGTGATGCTAGGCTAGTTAAATTCGCCTGCGTAGCCAGATTGCGGTACATCTGCTGATTCATTGCTGGACACAGGGCAATTGGCGCCTCAGTGGCAAGACATGTGGTGGTGATTAGCTCATCGGCCATGCCTGCATTAATCCGCGCCAATAGGTTTGCGGTTGCAGGGGCGATGATGACGAGATCTGCCCAACGAGCGAGTTCTATATGACCCATGGCTGCTTCTGCTGCGGGGTCGAGCAAGCTAGATGCCACTGGATGTCCAGACAACGCTTGCAGCGTCAGAGGCGTGATAAATTCCATCGCACTTTGGCTCATCACCACGCGCACATCAAAACCACGCTCTTTCAAGCGACGTACTAAATCAGCACTTTTATAGGCCGCAATACCGCCGCCAATGCCCAGCAGGACGTTTTTATTTGTCAGACTCACAGACATCATCCGAGATAGAAATAATGCCGGCAACAATATCACAAAGCGGTGAATTTTAGTGACTATCCCAGTTCAAAAAATCTCGTCCATACTCAGTAAAGTGAAAATATGTGAGATGACAGGGAGGTCACATGGGGATTAAAGATTGGCCTGAGGGCGAAGGTCCCAGAGATAAACTGTTACAAAAAGGAGCTGCGCATCTCTCGGATGCTGAATTACTGGCAGTATTGCTGCGTAATGGTTTAGCTGGATTAAACGCGGTTGACCTTGCTAGGTCGCTTATTAGCGAGTTTGGCGGCCTCAGAAACCTGCTCTGTGCCCCAAGAAATCAGGTGTGTCGACTTCCGGGCGTAGGACCTGTAAAATACGCCCAGCTTCAAGCTGCGGCCGAATTAGCGCGGCGTGTAGCGCAGGAAAATCTGCAAAGAGGTCAGGTTTTGACAAATCCCGATTTAACTCGGGACTATTTAATGCGACAATTGGCCGATCGCTCCTATGAAGTGTTCGCAGTTTTACTGCTGGATAGCCAGCATAGAGTGATTCAATTTGTCGAATTATTCCGCGGCACAATAGACTCAGCCTCAGTGTATCCACGTGAAGTGGTGAGCTTAGTGCTGGAGAAAAAGGCCGCAGCAGTTATAGTTTGTCATAATCATCCGTCTGGTATTGCCGAGCCCAGTCAGGCTGACCGACGAATAACTGAGCGATTAAAAAATGCGTTAGCAACCATAGACGTATCCTTGTTGGACCATATGGTTGTAGGTGATCGAGAGATAGTTTCTTTTGCAGAACGAGGCTGGATTAATTAATCTAACACTTGATCTTCACTCTGTGATCGTGTATAAAATGCGCCCTCTTTGTGCCTCGGGCGACGGCCATACGAGGCACATTAATGCTCGAGCGTTAAAATTGTTTTTGGAGAAGATTGACATGTCAAGAGTATGCCAAGTTACTGGCAAGAAGCCGATGGTTGGTAACAACCGTTCGCATGCAAAAAACGCGACCCGTCGTCGTTTTTTACCTAACCTACAAAACCACCGTTTTTGGTTAGAAGAAGAAAAGCGTTTCGTACAGTTACGTGTATCTACTAAAGGTATCCGTCTGATCGACAAAAAAGGTATCGAAGTTGTTGTTGCTGAACTTCGTGCCCGTGGCGAGAAGGTATAATAGATCATGGCTAAAGCTAAAGGTAATCGTGAGAAGATCAAATTAGTTTCTACAGCTAAGACTGGTCACTTCTACACAACTGAAAAAAACAAGCGTAACATGCCTGAAAAAATGGAAATCAAAAAATTTGATCCAGTTATTCGTCAGCACGTTATCTACAAAGAAGCCAAAATCAAGTAATCCTTGGTTAGTGTTTCGAGAAAAGCCCCTTATTTAAGGGGCTTTTTTTTGCATTTTTTTAGTGGCTAGTCATCAAGTTGAGATAATTGCCTCGCAAACTTAAGCCGCTGAATCATCCCCTGTGAAGTTAAAAAAGTGTGAATACTTGCTGAAAATATAAAATAGTGCGGTTCTAAGCACTTTAAATCATTAAATCTGCACTTTAGTGAGAATAAATTCTTTATATGTGAATTAAAATGCAATACCATACGCGAAAGTTAGCGATTCATTCCTGGCATGTCATAGTGACGCTGCCAGCTCAAAAATGAGGTGTAAATAACGCGTGCGTACCACTGAACTGGTTGATGGATTTCGTCATTCTGCCCCCTATGTTAATGCTCACAGAGGTAAAACTTTTGTGGTCATGCTTGGCGGTGAAGCTTTGGCTCAAAATCAATTCCGCGCCATCTTAAATGATGTCGCCCTGCTGCACAGTTTAGGGATCAAAGTGGTGCTGGTATATGGCGCTAGGCCGCAGATTGATGCTGCATTAGCCGCCAACGGTATTGCGCCTGCCTACCACGACGGTGTGCGTATCACGGATGAAGATTCGCTCAAAGTGATTAAGCAAGTTGCGGGTGCACTGCAATTTGATATCACAGCGCGTTTATCCATGAGTTTAAGTAATACGCCGATGCAAGGTGCGCAAATTAACTTAGTAAGCGGCAACTTTGTGATTGCTCAACCACTGGGTGTGGATAATGGTGTGGACTTTTGCCTGAGTGGCAAAGTGCGTCGTATTGATGTGCAAGGCTTAAAACGTCAGTTAGATAATCACTGCATCGTATTGATGGGGCCGATTGCTGCTTCGGTTACTGGTGAAAGCTTTAATCTCACCGCCGAGGAAATCGCGACTCAAGTTGCGATTAAGCTCAAAGCAGACAAGATGATCGGCTTTAGCTCACAGAACGGTATTCTCGATCGTAATGGCGATGTAATTGCCGAGTTGATGCCAAATGATGCGCAAAACATCATGAACAAGCTGGCCGAGCAAGGTTCTGCTTGTGTTGGCACTATGGCGTTTCTCAAAGCCAGTATCGATGCTTGCCGCAATGGTGTGCCACGTTGTCATTTAGTTAGCTACCTTGAAGATGGTGCTTTGCTACAAGAGCTGTTTTCCCGTGAAGGGATTGGTACACAAATCGTCACTGAGAGTGCTGAGCGTTTACGCTGTGCGTCAATCGCCGATATTGGCGGTGTGTTGAACCTTATCCGTCCATTGGAGGAACAAGGCATTCTGGTGCGTCGTAGTCGTGAGCAGCTTGAGATTGAAATCGAACAGTTCATGTTGATTGAACGTGATGGTTTAGTGATTGGTTGCGCTGCGCTCTATCCTTTTGAAGAGGACAATGCGGGTGAGTTTGCTTGTTTGGTGGTGCATCCCGATTATCGCGATGCCGACAGAGGGAGCTTACTGCTGAAGAACATTATCAATCAGGCCAGAAACCGTGGTTATTCACGCTTGTTTGCATTGACAACTCGGAGCATTCACTGGTTCTTAGAGCATGGTTTTGTGATTGAAGATGTTGAAGCACTGCCACAGAAGAAGAAGCAGTTGTATAACTATCAACGCCGCTCAAAAATTCTCGCGCTCGATCTTTAAGCCGTTCTAAATCAATCCAATCAATACCAGCCTAGTACTCATATTAGCGCTGGCATTTTTATTGACATAATATGTCTTTATTGGCAGATTAAGGCTTCACTGCACGGGAGATACTGCCAATGAGTCCTCAATTTTTTGAACTCGCCCCTTTAACCCAAACCTCTATCTTCAGTTTTATCGTCTTATTGCTCGGTTTAGTGGGTATCTTGCTGATGTTATGGCTAAAAAATATGCCTAAGATAGCGAAGTCAGCGAGTTTAGGTATATTGCTGGTGATGATGGGCGGATTTTCTTGGGTCTTCTATCAATCGAATAGCGCCGAATTAGTGTTAACCGATACAGAGCTCACATTGGATGTTCCCTTCTATAAAGTGCAGTTATCCCGCGTGGATTTATTGCCTGCAGAGGCGCGCATAGTCGATTTGCAGCAAGAGGCAGATTTAACGCCGAGCTTTAAAACCAACGGTATAGGCATGCCAGGATTTCAATTGGGCTGGTTTAATCTACAAGGGAAAGGCAGGGCATTTTTGGCGATAACAGATAAATCGCAGTTAGTGTTAGTGCCAACGACTAAAGGCTACAGTTTATTACTGACAGTACCGCAAGGGAGTGAGTTTTTAGCACAGTTACAGAAGTAATCATCATATGTCATCACTTCTGCCACTGTGTTTATCGGCGTGATAATGCTCACGCCGTTTTGCGTTTATAGGCCATATCTAAGGTAAAGACGAGCAGCGCGCTCCAGATAAAGCCGAAGGTCACGCCTTTTTCGGCATCGAAGGGCTCATTGAACAGACTCACCGCGAGGATGAACATAATACTCGGGCCAATATATTGGAAAAAGCCGAGCATAGACAATGGAATACGTACCGCTGCCCCTGCAAAACACAGTAAAGGAATGGTAGTCACTATCCCAGCCGCCATTAACATCAGATTCAGTTGCCAATCATTAGTCAGCATGCTCGCTGTGGCTGTGTCTAAGGTTGCGAGGAGATAAATCAGCGCTACCGGTAATAACACTGCGGTTTCGACCAATAATCCGGCCTTAGCATCCACATTGACCTTTTTTCGCAGCAGTGCATAGAAACCAAAGGTGCCCGCGAGTGCCAGTGAGACGATGGGAATCGAGCCAAAAGAGATTAACTGGATCAATACGCCAGCGCTGGCGAGTGAAACCGCAAACCATTGCAGTTTACGCAACCTTTCGCCTAGAAATAACATACCGAGTAAAACGTTGAGTAAAGGATTGATGAAGTAACCTAGGCTGGCATCGAGCATGTGATCGTTATTTACCGCCCAGATAAATAGTAGCCAGTTTCCCGCGATCAATATGGAAGTAATGGTGAGAACCATCAACTGTTTAGGCTGTTTAAACAGTAAGCGTAAGCGAGAAAAACCGCCGATAAACTGCATAATGATCAGCATAAACACGAATGACCAAATCACTCGATGGAGCAAAATTTCGGTGGCGGAAACATGGTTGAGTAATTTGAAATATAAAGGCGCAAAACCCCACATACAGTAAGCACTGACGGCAAGTAGGATCCCTTTGCGGTATTCAAGATTTGGCATGAGACATCTTCGAAGAACAACAAGGTGGCGATTGTAGGTGTGTCTGACCGCTGACTCAAGGGTATCGCCGTGTTCTTTTCGTTACAGAATATCTCCGCAATAGATTGAATGGGCGATTAAAGTGAGTAAACATCCTGTTGATCAAGACGTTTACCTTAGTCAATTTTGAGCCCTAAGGCAGTAATACACATCTAAATTTAACCGCCTAACCCACCATATAAGTCCCTGTTCCAAAAGCGATATGGGTGCCTTGCTCATTATGTAGTTCCATGCGGCATACTGAAACTCGATTACCCGCACGAATGACGCTGCCCGTGCCCGTAAAGGTGAGGCCGCGTCCCGGCCGCAGATAATCGACGCGCATATCAATTGTCCCTAGGGTTTGCAGGCGTTGTTGCAGCTCTTCGACCGTCCAATCATCACGACTGGCGACCAGTCCTGCAAAGGCCGTGAGTCCGCCAACCACATCGAGTACCGTTGCTGTCACACCGCCGTGGAGGATTTGCTGGTGGATATTGCCAATCAGCTCAGGCTTCATGTTGATCACGACTTCGACGCCATCAATGTCATAACGCTTGATATCGAGTCCGAGTAGATTATGGAAAGGGACATGTTGATCAAATACTGCTGCGACTCTTCTCAAAGCTTCGGCTTGGATTGGGCTGGTCATTTTGGGGTCCTTGTCACTGAGTGACGGTATTAGGCGTAATTGGATTTGTTATCAACACTGAGATAAACAAAGTGCGGCTTAGAGCAATTAATCTACAGTGAAGCTTACGGCTAATGCAACTCCGTCGCTAAAATGACGACACCGTTTCGGCAGTTTTTAAAGTATTTTACCCCGCGTTCGTTATTTTTGGCTTAGCCCACTAGGGTTAAAATAGCTGCAATCGTGGTGAATTGCCTCGTCTAAAACGCTTTAAATTACCGTTGAATCCTGCATTTTGAACTAGTTTGGGTATAGAATAGGCCCCCTCACTTTTGACATAGAAGATCCATGGAAAAGCTCGTACTCGACACGCATGATGATCCGCTCTCGCAACGCCTCGCACAGGTGTTTGGTTACCGTGACTTTAGGGACGGTCAGCGGGAGGTGATAGAACGTGTCTGTGGCGGGCAAGATTGCTTAGTGATCATGCCAACGGGCGGCGGTAAGAGTCTTTGCTATCAACTCCCCGCGTTGCTGATGAATGGCATCACTATTGTCGTATCTCCATTGATTTCTTTGATGAAAGATCAAGTCGATAGCTTGTTGCAAACCGGTGTTGCTGCGGCTTATCTGAATTCTTCTTTGCCGCGCGAGCAGAGTGCCGAAGTATTAAGGCAGCTACGCCACGGTGAGTTAAAACTACTTTATGTGTCACCTGAGCGCTTATTAACCGCTGATTTTATTGAGCGTATGCAGTCGCTCCAGTTGGCGATGTTTGCCATTGATGAGGCGCATTGTATCAGTCAGTGGGGCCATGATTTTCGCCCTGAATATGCGGCGCTCGGCCAGCTAAAACAACTCTTCCCCTATGTGCCCATGATGGCGCTGACCGCAACAGCAGATCAGGCGACTCGGCAGAGTATTTGTGAGCGGCTCGGTATTGACCCGTTCCGTTTACTTTCAAGTTTCGATCGGCCCAATATTCGCTATACAGTCGCCGAAAAGCTTAATGCAGCTAATCAGTTACGACATTTTTTAACGCAGCAGAATGGCACTAACGGCATTATTTATTGCAGCAGTCGCCGCCGTGTCGATGAAGTGGCTGACCGTTTATGCCTGCAAGGTTTTAATGCCAAGGCCTATCATGCAGGAATGACGCAGGAAGACCGTGGTGCAGTACAGGATAGTTTCCTTAAAGATCAAATTGATATTGTGGTTGCCACTGTGGCTTTTGGTATGGGGATTAATAAGTCGAATGTGCGCTTTGTAGTGCATTACGATATCCCGAAAAGTATCGAAGCCTATTATCAGGAAACGGGCCGAGCAGGACGTGATGGGCTCGATGCAGAAGCTTTTATGTTGTTCGATCCCGCCGATATTGGTCGGGTGCGACATTTGATTGAACAGTCCGAGCCAGGACCGCAGCAACAGGTCGAATTCCACAAACTTAATACTATGGCTGCCTTTGCTGAGGCGCAGACCTGTCGCCGCCAAGTGTTGCTGCATTACTTTGATGAGAGTGCATTAGAGCCCTGTGGTAACTGCGACATTTGCCTCGACCCGCCTAAGCGTTATAACGGCACCGAAGATGCGCAGAAGGTGCTGTCATGTATTTTCCGTTTAGGCCAGCGTTTTGGTATCAATCATTTAATTGAAGTGATGCGCGGTTCGAAAGGCGCGCCGATAGTCGATCGAGGGCATGACAAACTCACGACTTGGGGGATTGGTAAAGACAAGAGCCATGAATATTGGTTGAGTGTGATCCGCCAACTCATTCATCTGGGACTGGCGAGTCAAGATGTGACCCGCGGCTCATCTATTACCTTAAACCCATCGGCACGGCCTGTGCTCAAAGGTGACGTAGCGTTAATGCTCGCCGAACCGCGTATTCAGTTAACAACCACAAAACGTAAGGCGAGTCAGTCTAAAGCACCGTTGAATTATGACCGTAAGTTGTTCGCACGGTTGAAGTTATTGCGTAGAACCATTGCCGAGCAGCAGGATGTGCCGCCGTATTTAGTCTTTAACGACGCTACCCTCGCAGAAATGGCAGCCATGATGCCAACGAGCGCGGGGGAAATGCTCGCAGTCAACGGAGTGGGCGAGCGTAAACTGAGCCGTTTCGGTGACGCTTTTCTCGATGAAATCGCGGCTTATTTAGCGGGAGAATAATAGTTTGGATTATTCTCATTGACTTTAACCTTGCCCAATTGATTTATGCTGGCTCGCTTAATTAAAGACTCTAAGGTATCAAACTGTTGCATCGCCGCTATACCAATATTGACCTTACTTGAACCCTGCCAAGGCTGAATGCAAGCAACTAACTGACTAACGACTCTTTTAGCACCAGTTGCCGAGGTATGCGGCAGGATAATGACAATTTCATCCATCGAATATCGGATTAACTTATCTTGCTCCCGTAGTCTGTGTTGTAGCTCATCCTGTAAGAGAGGTAGGTCAACTTGACGGATCTGACTCGCATTAAACAATAATAAAGACAGTGGGTAATTACCTTGTTTGGCACTGTTTAATGCTGATGTGACTTGTTGGAGCAGCGTTTCCGCAGGTTCATTACCTTCAATATGTGGGGCACGATTATTCTGTTTATCAATCAAATACCAAATAGCTCCGCCCAATAATGTCATCGCGATTAAGAACAGTGTGCTATAGGCCCAATCGACATTTAGCTCTTGTAAGATTGAATCTTTTTCTGGTGCAGTGCTATTTGGCTCCTGCTGTAGATCTTGTTGATTTAGACGGGCCTTAAACTGCAATATCCGAGCATTATTCATCGCTTGATTGGTGAGCTCGGCCGCTCGATAACGTTTGAGCAAGAAAGAATAGGCTTGTTTAAAATCCCCTTTTTCTAAGTAGTGATCGCTCATGATCCCGTAAAACCCTTTGAGATCTGAGTATTGTTTTAGGTTTTCAGCTTGCTCAATAGCGTGATTCATGAGGATTAAAGCGGCATCTTCTTGATGCTGAGCAAAACGAATTTGGGCGAGTAGGCGAGTTGAACGCATTGTCGCTAATTGTTGATTTTGTTTTTTAAACGTATTAATCGCGATAGAAAGATATTCTTCGGCATTATCGATGCGGCCTTTATCGAGCGCGATTGAGGCCAAAATGGCATAACTGTATGCGAGTTCAAGTGGCGAACCGAGCTCAGGTAAAAGCGCTTTAGCTTGTTGTTCGAGTTTATCACTGTAATCAAACTCTTGATTATCAAGCGCTATCCGAGCTGCATTGCGTAAAATAAAGTGTAAAACTTTCCCTTTTGCATCGGCACTTTGTATACCTAAGTTGGTGTAATACATGGCTTGGGGGAAATCATGGGTGGCATAAAGTAAATTTCCCATCGCGGCATACACATAGGCCTGTGGTGGCCAAATCCAATTTTGGGTTTGAGCATGAATATCCGGATAAATATCAATCGCGAGGCGTAAATCTTCGATAGCAGAGGAGAAGTTATCAGTGTCAGTATCGAGTTGGCCACGTAAGCGTAAAGCATCGACTAAGGCTTGTGGTTGCTGGTAACGTCGCGCTAGGTTAATGGCTGAATCAAGCAAAGGTAGGGCATTTTGAACATTGTTATAGCTAAGGTTGGCGTCGGCTTGGCAAATCAAAAAGTAAGGTCGTACTTGATCTAGCTTAAGTTGTTTAGCGTTTGCTTCGCCTAATTGAGCGACGTTGATAGCGGCTTCATTTTCCCCTATTTGTAGTAGGTTTTGGCATTTCAATACACTTAATCTGAGTCGATTGATATCTGAGCTTGCACTGGTTGCAAATTGTTTTTCTAACGCTGTTATTTGAGTGAGTGCTTTACTGGGATATTGGTAGACGAGTTCAGTGAGTTCATCTAATTGGTCTATAGCACTGGCCCCAAAGGGAAACAGCCATAACAACAGGCTCAGTACCAAGACGCGAAAATCCATTTTGTGCTCCATATAAAATGCGTAAGTTCTAATATCCCTAATCACTAAGGCGGGATTATAACTTTTCTTAATCGTTTTTTGCATAAAAAACTATTTTTTTCTAAGGGGAATAAGTTAACACATCCCAGTGATTTCTGAATCCAAACAGCTGGTTAATTCTGTGGAATCGATCACTAATTTGGGGATGAAACTCACCGTTATTAGCCTTAAGACAGGTTGAATGAGTGGAACATGAAAAAATTAGGGTTGACACTATCGGCTAGGCAAGTTAAATATTAACCGTCCTCAATAATTCAAACAGAATAAATATACAGATTAAATGAATATTATTAGCCGCAAACTCGACCTCCTCCTTCTCTCTCTCGCGGTTTATACGCGGAGGTCTTAGTGTTGCACGCTCGATAAAGAGGCAAAGCATTCACAAACCCCGCACCGATGTTGCGGGGTTTTTTGTATCTGAATACGGCAAAAATTAACTAACGAACGGTGACGTTCCATGGAGAAGCGAGATGTCTAACAGAGTCATAATATTTGATACTACCTTGCGTGATGGTGAGCAGGCGTTAGCCGCAAGTTTGTCGGTCAAAGAAAAACTACAGATCGCTATGGCGCTGGAACGTCTCGGTGTGGATGTGATGGAAGTGGGTTTTCCGGTTTCTTCACCCGGTGATTTTGAGTCAGTGCAGACCATAGCGCGTACCATTAAAAATAGCCGCGTTTGTGCCTTATCCCGTGCATTGGAAAAGGACATCGATGCCGCGGCGCAGGCCTTGTCTGTCGCAGATCAATTCCGTATCCATACGTTTATCTCGACCTCAACGATTCACGTTGAGAGCAAGTTGAAGCGTTCTTTCGACCAAGTGTTAGAGATGGCCGTAGGCGCGGTGAAGTATGCCCGCCGTTTTACCGACGATGTGGAGTTTTCCTGTGAGGATGCGGGGCGTACGCCCATCGATAATCTATGTCTTATGGTAGAAGCCGCCATTCGTGCGGGCGCACGCACCATTAATATTCCCGATACGGTCGGTTACACAGTACCAAGCGAGTTTGGCAATATCATTCAGACTTTGTTTAATCGGGTGCCGAATATCGACCAAGCGGTGATCTCAGTGCATTGCCACGATGACTTAGGTTTATCTGTGGCTAACTCGATTACCGCTGTACAGCACGGTGCGCGTCAAATTGAATGTACGATCAATGGCATAGGTGAGCGTGCGGGTAACTGTTCACTGGAAGAGATCGCGATGATTTTAGCGACGCGTAAGGGGATGTTGGGATTAGAAACGGGCATTAATACCAAGGAAATTCATCGTACTTCTAATTTAGTCAGCCAGTTATGCAATATGCCAGTGCAGGCGAACAAGGCGATTGTCGGTGCCAATGCCTTTACCCATTCGTCGGGTATCCATCAGGATGGCATGTTAAAAGCACAAAATACCTATGAAATCATGACGCCCGAAAGCATAGGTTTGAATCGTAACAACTTGAATATGACCTCGCGCTCGGGTCGCCATGTGATCAAGCATCGCATGGAGGAAATGGGCTATAGCGAGCACGATTACAATATGGATACTCTGTACGAAGAGTTTCTAAAATTGGCAGATAAAAAAGGCCAAGTATTTGATTATGATTTAGAAGCCTTAGCCTTTATGGAGGCGCAGGCCGAAGAAGACAATCACTATCAATTGCAGCAATTAGTGGTGCAGTCTGACTCAACTGAAGGCGTTGCTACGGCGACTGTGCGTATCGAAGTGGGCGGCGAAATTAAAACCGAAGCCGCAACGGGTAATGGTCCGGTCGATGCTGCCTATAACGCGATTGCCCGCGCAACCGATCGTCGAATCGATATCATCAGCTATAAGCTAGGCGCTAAGGGCGTAGGTCAAAATGCCTTAGGCCAAGTGGACATTACCGCGGTTTACCACGAGCAAAACTTCCATGGTGTAGGTTTAGCGACCGATGTGGTTGAAGCCTCTGCACGCGCTTTAGTGCATGTGATGAACTTAACGTGCCGCGCAGACAAGGTCGCCGATTACAAACAAAGCATGCAAAAAAATCGAGAGCTAGGCGGTGTCTAGTCGCTAAAAGCATCCAAAGAATAGCAAGGTCGAGCATAAAGCATTTACATTTAAAGGAGTTGGCTGGCGTATGAGTTATCAAATAGCAGTATTAGCAGGGGATGGGATCGGTCCTGAAGTGATGGTAGAGGCGCGTAAAGTGCTGCGTGAGGTTGAAGCGCGTTTCGATTTGAATATCGAATACACTGAATTCGATGTTGGCGGTATTGCCATCGATAACCACGGTTGCCCGCTACCCGATGCCACGCTAAAAGGTTGTGAAGCGGCTGATGCGATCCTATTTGGCTCGGTAGGTGGTCCTAAGTGGGAAAAGTTACCGCCAAATGAGCAACCTGAGCGCGGCGCGCTATTGCCACTGCGTGGTCACTTCGAACTGTTTTGTAACCTGCGCCCAGCTAAATTGCATTATGGCTTAGAACATATGTCACCGCTGCGTAGCGATATTTCCGCCCGTGGCTTTGATGTTTTATGTGTGCGTGAGTTAACTGGCGGCATTTATTTTGGTAAGCCAAAGGGTCGTCAAGGTGAAGGCGAAAATGAAGAAGCTTTCGATACCATGCGTTATAGCCGCCGCGAAATTAGCCGTATCGCCCGCATCGCCTTTGAAGCCGCCCGTGGTCGCCGTAAAAAAGTGACCTCAGTGGATAAAGCCAACGTGCTCGCCTGTTCAGTGTTATGGCGCCAAGTGGTAGAAGAAGTCGCGGTGGACTTCCCCGATGTCGAGCTTGAACACATCTATATCGATAATGCGACTATGCAGTTGCTACGTCGTCCCGATGAGTTCGATGTGATGTTATGTTCTAACCTGTTCGGCGACATTTTATCCGACGAAATCGCCATGTTAACCGGCTCTATGGGCTTGTTGTCATCGGCGAGCATGAACAGCACTGGCTTTGGTTTATTCGAACCTGCGGGTGGCAGTGCGCCCGATATCGCGGGTAAAGGCATTGCAAACCCTATCGCCCAAATTCTGTCGGCGGCATTAATGCTGCGCCACAGCTTAAAGCAAGAAGAAGCTGCGTGTGCGATTGAGCGTGCCGTCAGCAAAGCATTAAATTCTGGCTACTTAACCGGTGAGCTATTGAGCAGCGACAAGCGTAGCCAAGCTAAATCAACCGCCGAGATGGGTGACTTTATCGCCAATGCTATAAAGGAAGGTGTGTAATGACGACTGTGCCAAAAAACGCGGTGGCAAAAACGCTGTATCAAAAAGTATGGGATGCCCACGTTGTAGCGACTCCTGAAGGTGAAGCGCCGATCATTTATGTCGACAGACATTTAGTCCATGAAGTGACTTCTCCCCAAGCATTTAGTGGCTTAAAAGTGGCGGGCCGCAAACTGCGTGCACCGGAAAAAACCTTTGCCACTATGGATCATAATACTTCGACCCGCAGCGCCAGCTTGGATGCCCTAAGCCCGATGGCACGCACTCAGGTTGAAACCCTAGCGCAAAACTGTAAAGACTTTGGCGTGCGTTTATACGACATTCATCATCCTAATCAAGGGATTGTGCATGTAATGGGGCCAGAGTTAGGGATTACCTTACCCGGCACTGTGATTGTCTGTGGTGATTCCCATACCGCGACCCATGGCGCCTTTGGGGCGCTGGCGTTTGGCATTGGCACATCTGAAGTTGAGCACGTTTTAGCGACGCAAACTCTGCGTCAGCTAAAAGCTAAGACCATGAAGATTGAAGTGCGTGGTCATGTCACCGATGGCGTGACCGCCAAAGATATCGTACTCGCTATTATTGGCAAAATCGGCATGGATGGTGGCACGGGTTACGTGGTGGAGTTCTGCGGTGAGGCGATTGAAGCCCTGTCGATGGAAGGCCGCATGACAGTGTGCAACATGGCAATTGAGATGGGCGCTAAAGCGGGCATGGTCGCGCCGGATCAAACCACTTTCGACTATTTAGCAGGCCGCGAATTTGCGCCAAAGGGCGAAGATTGGACTGAGGCTGTCGCTTACTGGAAAGCCATTAAGACCGATGATGGCGCCGTGTTTGATGCTGTCGTTGAGTTAGATGCCGCTGATATTGCGCCGCAATTGACTTGGGGTACTAACCCTGGCCAAGTCGTAGCGATCGATGGAAAAGTGCCAAATCCTATTGATGAAGTAAATCCAAGTACCCGAGCTAGTATGGAAAAGGCCCTAGAATACATTGGCCTGAGTGCGGGGACGCCTATGACAGACATCAGTATCAACAAAGTATTTATCGGTTCATGTACTAACTCGCGGATTGAAGATTTACGCAGCGCCGCAGTACATGCCAAAGGCCGTAAAGTCGCGAGTGGCGTCACCGCGATTGTAGTACCTGGTTCTGGTCAAGTGAAAGCCCAAGCCGAAGCCGAAGGCTTAGATAAAATCTTTATTGAAGCGGGATTTGAGTGGCGTTTACCGGGTTGTTCCATGTGTTTAGCGATGAACTATGACAGATTAGAGGCGGGCGATCGCTGTGCCTCGACCAGTAATCGTAATTTCGAAGGTCGCCAAGGCCGTGGCAGTCGCACCCATTTAGTGAGCCCAGCAATGGCCGCCGCCGCTGCGGTGGCTGGGCATTTTGTCGATATTCGTAAACCTTACTAATTACCGTAAACCCAAGAGGAGAAGCTAATGCAACCTTTTACGACCCATACCGGGCTTGCGGTCATGATCGACAGCACCAATATCGATACTGATCAAATCATTCCTAAACAGTTTTTGTCTAAGGTGACGCGCGATGGTTTTGGCGTGCACTTATTTCATGATTGGCGTTATTTAGATGATGCGGGTGATGTGCCCAATCCTGAGTTTTCATTGAACCAGCCTCGTTATAAAGGCGCTTCAATTCTTTTGTCGCAGGAAAACTTTGGTTGTGGTTCAAGCCGCGAACATGCGCCTTGGGCGCTGGCGGACTTCGGTTTGCGCGCCATTATTGCACCGAGTTTTGCCGACATTTTTTACGGCAACTCAATCAATAACGGCCTATTGCCTGTGGCGTTAACCCACGCGCAGGTGCGTCAGTTGATGGATGAAGTGGCGGCAGAAGAGGGCGCGCAAATCACAGTTGATCTCACCAGCTGTAAAGTGATTGCACCGTCAGGTGCTGAGTTTAGTTTTACGCTGGCAGAGTCGGCGAGACATAAGCTACTCAATGGGTTAGATGCTATTGGGCTGACCTTGTCCCATGCTGCGCAAATCAGTCAGTACGAAACTCAAATCCAAGGTTGGCGCCGCTAAACTTTCAGCGCACATTTGTACTCGTGTTGAGTCTATATTTATGCGCCTAGGTTAATACCTAGGCGTTTTTGTTTTAAATCTCAAAACACTCTTAATTTAATTAATTGTATTTTAAAGCATAAATTTTTATTGTCGTTTTGATACTAGAAAATTTTATTCTCTGCAGTGATTTATGCTGTATTTGTCGAGTTTAAATGATTTACAGGTGTTCCAAAGTTTTAATTTTTTATCTTATTGTTTAATATTGGTATTTGTTGGGTTTATAATTTGAATCTCACGACTGTCGTGAATGATTTTTGAGTGTTTAAAGGTTAGTCTTTGTTTGAATGGTGACGTGTGTCACTAAATCTGTTTTAAATTTGTATTTCTTTAGAGTTTTTGTCTGTTTTATCTCCTTTGGTTGCAAACATCTTCTGCATAAGTAAACTGCTGCGCATTCAATCTGGAGTGTTTGCTCTATTTTGCCTGAACGCCGCAGTACTCATCTAAGTAGTACAGATAACAATAATATGATTAGAGAATAACAATGCAAAAACGTCTTCTGACTTTGGCTGTCACTGCAGCCTTGTTAAGTTCAACGACTCAACTCCATGCCGCGGGTTTTCAACTTGCGGAATACTCTGCTACAGGTTTAGGTCGCGCCTTTGCGGGTGAAGCCGCTATGGCGGATAACGCTTCGGCTCAAGGTCGAAATCCTGCAATGCTGACTTATTTAGAAGGACGTCAGTTGTCCGCGGGTGGCATTTACGTTATGCCAAACGTCGATGTGACAGGTGATGTCAGCCTTAGCTCACCGTTAATTGGTCCTAATCCTGTTGTTATGAAAGGTGGCGATGCACTGGATGTGGCCGATGATGCACTCGTGCCAAACTTTTACTACTCAAATCAGCTAAATGATCAATGGACTTGGGGCCTAGCGGTAAACTCTAATTATGGTCTAGCCACTGAATTACCCGCGACCCACGCAGCGGCTATTTTTGGTAATAAGACTTCGGTTACGACCGTTGAATTTAATCCAAACATCGCTTATCGCATCAATGATGCTGTTAGCGTAGGTGCTGGTGTACGTATCGTTTATGGTGAAGGCGAAATCGGTGCCTCATTACCAGGTTGGGTCGATGATATCAAACCTGCTCTGCCGGCTCCGGTGCAGGCTGTGTTACCTCCAGGTGGCACTGAGCTGAAAAGCATGAAGGGTGATGATGTGGGTTATGGCTGGCAGTTAGGTGCAAGCTGGCAAATTAATCCTGCTAACCGTTTAGGCTTTGCGTATCACAGCGGCGTGCAACTGGACTTGGATGGTCATGCGTCAGGTGTGCTATACACTGGCGGCCAAGATGTGTCCATTGAAGGTTATTTACCGCTTGAATTGCCCGCTTTTGCAGAGATAGCTTCCCATCACCAATTGACCGATAACTGGGCCATGCATGCGAGTGTGAACTGGACAGATTGGAGCGTATTCGATCAACTAGTGGCTTATTTCCCTGGTGAAGTTAAACCTAAGGGCGGTTTAGAGTCTGATTTAGTTAAAGAAGAGCACTTCGAAGATAACTGGCGCTTCGCGCTAGGGACGACTTATCAAGTGAATAACGACTGGTTAGTGCGTGCCGGTGTTGCTTTAGATAAAACGGCGGCAAATGACGAGTGGCGCACAACCACAATTCCAGACTCTGACCGTCTGTGGTTCTCTGTGGGCGCAGGTTATCAGGCAACTAAGAATCTGAACGTTGATTTTGCTGTGACTTATATTAAAGCGACTGGCGATGCGCCAATCAACGAACAGCAAAACCTATTGAACCTAGCGACTGTTAACTTTAACGGCGAAGCAAGCGGCGATGTATGGCTTGCGGGTATCCAAATGAGCTACAAGATGTAAGTTCAGTATGTTAAAAAAAGCCCTGAATCTTCAGGGCTTTTTTATGGCTATAGCATGGTGGCGTTATCTTGTTTTACGGCTTGCTTGCTGGTCACGGCGGTAAATTCCGAATATATTCACTGCATAAGTCGGTGGATCATGTTAATTCTCCCTAGCATAAAAAGGCGGCGGAGAGTTCAGATAGGATAGTAGCGTGCAGAAAAAATACGTGGTGGCCTTAGATCAAGGCACGACCAGCTCAAGGGCGATAGTGTTCGATCACGACGCAAATATTGTCAGCGTGTCCCAGCGGGAATTTACCCAGTTGTACCCGAATCCGGGTTGGGTCGAGCATGATCCCATGGAGATTTGGGCAAGCCAAAGTTCAGTGTTAATTGAAGTATTGGCGCGTGCGGGTATTCACAGCGATGAATTGGCCGCCATTGGCATTACCAATCAGCGGGAAACCACTGTTATATGGGAGAAGGCCACAGGTAAACCTATTTATAACGCGATAGTGTGGCAGTGCCGTCGCAGCGCTGAGATTTGTGAGCAACTCAAAGCTCAAGGGTTAGAAGAATATGTGCGTGAGAATACTGGTTTATTACTAGACCCTTATTTTTCAGGCACTAAGATCAAGTGGATTCTAGATAATGTGCCCAATGCCCGTGAGCAAGCCGAGCGTGGTGAGTTGTTGTTCGGCACTATCGATACTTGGCTCGTGTGGAAGTTAACCGAGGGCAAGGTGCATGTCACCGATCCCACCAATGCTGCCCGCACTTTGCTATTCAATATCCATAGCCTGACTTGGGATAATATGTTACTCGAAGCCTTAGATATTCCCTTGTCTATGTTGCCTGACGTTAAACCCTCCTGCAGCGTGTATGGTACGACACGGATTGCTGGCGAAGGCAGTGAAATCCAAGTTGCAGGAATGGCGGGCGATCAACAGGCTGCGCTTTTTGGTCAGCTATGTGTCGAGCCCGGCATGGCGAAGAATACCTACGGTACTGGTTGTTTTTTGTTGATGAATACAGGGACAAAAGCGGTGCGCTCAAACCATGGCTTATTGACTACAGTTGCCGTGGGGCCTAAGGGTGAAGTGAACTATGCTCTTGAAGGTTCAGTCTTTATGGGCGGTGCGACCATTCAATGGTTGCGAGATGAACTGGGGCTTATTCGTGATGCCAGTGATACCGAGTATTTTGCCTCTAAGGTCGCCGATACTAATGGCGTGTATCTGGTGCCCGCTTTTGTGGGACTCGGTGCGCCCTATTGGGATCCCAATGCCCGTGGTGCGCTATTTGGTCTAACACGCGGGGCGAATCGTAATCATATTATTCGGGCAGCGCTAGAATCTATCGCTTACCAGAGTAAAGATTTACTCGATGCCATGACCAAAGACAGTGGCGTCAGCCTTAAGCGTTTGAAGGTGGATGGCGGCGCGGTCGCCAATGATTTTTTGATGCAGTTTCAAGCCGATATTACCGATGTCGAAGTATTAAGGCCAAGCGTTTGTGAGACAACCGCTTTGGGCGCGGCATTTTTAGCTGGGTTGGCCGTGGGCTTTTGGGAGAGTGTGATAGAGCTTGAGCATAAAGCCTGCATCGATAAGCATTTTATCCCTAATATCGATGCCCAGACTCGAGTGCAGCTATATGCAGGTTGGCAGGACGCGGTGGCCAGAACTCGAACTTAAACAATACGCCTTGAGGCGGCATTGGTTTGAGATAAAACTTAATTTGAGGTATCGCATGATTCGAAATCTGGCCTGATTTCAGACATGCTCGATAGTGCTGCTAAAAAGAGGCTAATAAAAAGGCGCTAATCCAATGGGATTGCGCCTTTTCCGTTTTATATCAGTACGGATTTATACTTCTACATCAATGATATGTTGGCTCGGTAGCTTCTTGATTTCTGCGGAATCATCGGTCACTTCAAGTACGACACCTTCTTTTAGTTTTAGCGTTTCGGTTTCATCCGATGCACGGCGTTTCTTATTTTTATTGTTATCTGATTCTTTGCGTCTTTCCCTGACTTTAGTATTGCGGCTTTCTAACGCTGGAGGTAACTGCGACTGCGGTGTTTCATGGCTATCGGGGGCATTTGCGCTTGCGCTGCTGACTTGGTCAACAACCCGTTTAGGGTGAAACACGGCTTTTACTGGCTGTGCCAGCATGGCATAAATGCTATCCAATCCACTCATAACGCCTCCTTGTTATTACACCTCTTAATATGATATCGGCTGAAGTAGGTCAATATTTAGACTATACGCCGTTTAACTTGTTAAGGCGAATAAGGCGAGCCATTAGGTAGCTAGTGCGGGTATAAGGTGAATGTATAGGGAGAAAGTGGTTCTTTTGGTGGATTTTACGTGGGATTTTGATCTTTCTCGCAATCGCGACATTAATATTCAGCCATTAGTAAAAAGATGAACGTCTTTATTTGGAATAAAAATTTAGATTTTTATGCTGATTTCAACTCTTTTTTGACTGTCGAATAAGGATGGACGTAAGTTTTTTTGTTGCGTTTTTGAGTTTGACGTTATTTCTCGACCCGTAAAATCCCACAAATACAGAAATAATTCCCCATTTTTTTCATCGCAAGCACCTGAAAGCAAAAGGTTGCTGAATATATCGGCGCTATTTATTCCTGTTGTTTCCTCTGTTTAGTCAATCTCTAATGGTTTTTCTTGTCAAAAGTTTGTCGCGAGGTTAAGTGCTCAACATGCGGCTAACCCGCTTGCCGACTGGATTTATAAAAGGATCCCATCCCTTGACAATGCTTGTCGACTGTCCCTAAACTTAGCAGTTGTGGGAAATAGTGGATATTTGTGGATCAAAAATCAAAGGATAGGATGAATTAGCGTGTTTCGTGGAGCCAGTGCTATCAACTTAGATACAAAGGGACGGATCGCTATTCCAGTGCGATACCGCGAACCTTTGCAGCTTGAGCACCAAGGCCGTATCGTGATTACCGTCGATATCCAATCCGCCTGTTTACTCTTGTATCCCATTCACGAATGGGAATTGATCGAAGCTAAGTTGTTGAAGCTTTCAGATACCGATAAAACCCAGAGATCCTTAAAACGCCTGTTACTCGGCTACGCCCACGAAGTGGAGCTCGATAGTAATGGGCGCATATTACTGCCGCCACCGTTAAGGCAATATGCCAATTTAGATAAGCGCATCATGCTGGTGGGGCAATTGAATAAATTTGAGCTGTGGGATGAGCAATCTTGGCTGCAGCAAATTGATGAATGTCAGGAAACGATTCGAAGTGAGGATCTCGTTAATAATGAGCGCCTCGCGGATTTTTCACTTTAACGAGTCGTGATAACTAAATAAGAAGAGAGTAATGAGTCAAGAATTTGCCCATTTATCCGTACTGCTAGCAGAAACGGTTGGCGGTTTAAACATCAAAGACGATGGCATCTATATCGATGGCACGTTCGGCCGCGGTGGTCATTCAAGACAAGTATTACAACAACTCGGTGAACATGGTCGATTGATCGCCATCGATCGTGATCCTCAAGCGATTGAAGCGGCCAAACAATTTGCTGACGATCCACGCTTTCAAATCGTGCATGGTGGCTTTGGTCAATTAGCCGATTATGTCGAAGAGCTTGGGCTTGTGGGCAAAATTGATGGCGTATTACTCGATTTAGGTGTGTCTTCACCCCAGCTCGACGATGCTGAACGCGGTTTTAGTTTTTTGCGCGATGGTCCACTCGATATGCGTATGGATAACAGCCAAGGCCAAACGGCTGCGCAATGGTTGGCTCGTGCTGAAATTGAAGATATGGCTTGGGTATTTAAAACCTACGGTGAAGAGAAAAATGCTCGCCATATTGCCCGTTGTATTGCTGCCGATCGTGAGAAAACGCCGTTTTTACGTACCAAAGATTTAGCCGATTTAATTGCGCGTATCACTAAAAATAAAGAACGCAATAAGCACCCTGCGACTCGGGTGTTTCAAGCGATCCGCATTTATATCAATAGTGAATTAGATCAAATTGATCAGGCACTTGAAGGAGCAGTCAATGTGCTCGCTCCCCAAGGACGTTTGTCGGTCATCAGTTTCCATTCTTTAGAAGATCGTATCGTGAAGCGTTTTATTCGTCGTCATAGCCAAGGCGAAAGTGTACCGCACGGTTTTCCGGTTACTGAAGATCAAATTAACAAGTCGCGTAAGTTACGTGCCGTGGGCAAGGCGATTATGCCATCCGACGAAGAAATCGAACGCAATGCCAGAGCTCGCAGCTCAGTGTTACGCATTGCCGAGCGTTTAGATTACTAAGGGGCGCACTGTGAGTAAGCCCTCGATTAATCTGCCACGGATCGTTTTACATGATTTATGGCTGCACAAATGGATCTTGTTATTAGCCTTGCTTGTGCTGAGTAATGCGGTTGCCGTGGTTTATGGCAGTCATGTTAGCCGTCAACTGACAACCCAGTGGGACCAGTTACTGCAGGAGCGAGATAGATTAGATATTGAGTGGCGCAATTTATTATTAGAAGAGCAATCGCAGACTGAGCACAGTCGTATTACGCGTATTGCCTCTAAGGAACTCAACATGAGTCGTCCGTTACCCAGCGAAGAAGTTGTGGTAAAGGTGCCGTGAGTATAGGGAAGATATGACTAGGCAAGCGAAAATCAAACGGGTAAGCAAACCGCAAAAACCTCAATTGATCCACTGGCGTTTATACGTAGTGGTCGGGTTTGTGTGTGCGTTGTTTTGCAGCCTAGTGGGACGCGCAGCTTACATTCAAATTATCGAGCCCGACAAATTACGTCACGAAAGTGACATGCGAACATTGCGGACCACTAGTCGTGAAGTGCAGCGTGGCTTGATCACCGACCGTAATGGCGACATGTTGGCCGTGAGCGTACCTGTACGAGCCGTCTGGGCCGATCCAAAACAAGTCAATGATAGTAATGGTTTTGCCGATATGCGCCGCTGGCAAGCCTTAGCAGATGTGTTGCATGAGCCCCTCGAAGATTTGTTAGAGCGAGTGCGCAGTAACCCCACCAAACGCTTCACCTACTTGAAACGCCAAATTACCCCTGCGGTTGCGGACTATATTACTCAGCTTAAATTACCCGGTGTATTTCTAAAGTCTGAATCACGCCGTTATTATCCTGGCGGTGAAATCACAGCTCAGTTAATCGGCATCACTAACATAGATGATGTTGGGATTGAAGGTGTTGAAAATGCTTATAATAGTTGGTTAACAGGTACGCCTTCCAAACAAAAAGTGCGTAAGTCACGCGATGGTCATGTCGTCGAGCGTCTCGATATAGTGCAGGAAGGTGAGAGTCCTAACGATCTTGTGCTGAGTATCGATCATAGGATCCAACAATTAGCCTATCGCGAATTAAAACGCACCACTGAGATGAACCAAGCGACTTCGGGTTCGATTGTCGTCCTCGACATTCACACGGGTGAAGTCTTGGCTATGGTGAATACGCCTTCGTATAACCCCAATGCGCGCGACAATCTGCAAACCTTCAGAATGCGTAACCGTGCTATGACAGATACCTTTGAGCCGGGTTCGACCATTAAGCCATTTGTGGTAGCCGCAGCGCTTGAAGCTGGCACAGTTAAATCGACCGATATTATTGCCACTTCACCGGGTTGGATGCGTTTAGGTGGTCGCCAAGTACGTGATCCTGCGAACTACGGCGATATGAGTTTGGCGCGTATTTTGGCTAAATCCAGTAACGTCGGCATCAGTAAATTGGCTTTGTCTATTCCGGTGCAGCAACTGCTCGGTACTTATCAATCCATGGGACTTGGCAGTTTTTCGGGAATTAACCTCACGGGTGAAAGCGCTGGCTTGATTCAAGATCGCCACCGTTGGTCAGACTTTGAACGTGCCACCTTGTCGTTTGGTTACGGCTTAACGGCAACAACACTTCAACTTGCGCGCATGTACGCCACCTTAGGCAATGGCGGTACTTTGTTCCCAGTCTCGATAATGAAACTGAAAAAGCCACCTGTCGGTGAGCGAGTCATTTCTGAAAATGTGGCTCACGATGTGATGCAAATGCTGGTCGGTGTAACGGAAAAAGGCGGCACAGGCACCTTAGCGCACATCGACGGTTATCCAGTTGCAGGTAAGTCTGGCACAAGTCGTAAGGCAGTTGCTGGTGGTTATGGTGATGATTATGTTGCTTTATTTGCGGGTGTTGCTCCTGCGAATAATCCTAGATTAGCGATAGTGGTGGTAGTGAACGAGCCTAAGGGCGATCTCTATTATGGTGGTTCAGTGGCGGGGCCTGCATTTGCCAAAGTCATGTCTGGCGCACTGCAAATGTTAAACGTTGAACCCATTACCGATAAAGAACAAGTGCAATTGGCGGGTATCGCCGCCGGGAGAGCAGAATGATGTTATTACGGGATCTGCTCGCGCCTTGGCTGCATTATGCCGGCGCGCAGTCCTTCAATGATCTGACCTTAGATAGCCGCGCAATACGTCGCGGCGATGTGTTTTTGGCGCTGCCAGGACATAAGGTCGATGGCAGACAGTTTATTGAAAAAGCCTTAGATTTAGGTGCCGTAGGCGTATTAGTTCACACGGATGATGCTGACCAACATGGCAAAGTGCTGCTGGGCGATAATGCCGAGCACGGTGTGCAGATTTATTTCTTTCAGTTAAGTCGTCAGGTATCGGCAATTGCCGCCCAGCGTTATCCCTTAGCGCACAAGTCTGCCGTTATGCCATCCCTTGGGGTTATCGGTATTACCGGAACTAACGGTAAAACCTCTACGAGTCAACTCATTGCACAACTGGTAACTTCATTGGGGCGCAAAGCCGCCGTCATGGGCACCCTTGGCAATGGTCTCTGGGGCGAGCTTGTTGATAGTGGTAACACCACAGCCGATGCGATTACCTTAATGCGTCAGTTGCATGAGTTTGAAGCCCAAGGCGCGAACGTCTGCGCCATGGAAGTGTCGAGTCACGGCTTAGTGCAAGGCCGCGTCGACGCAGTACCATTTGATGTTGCCGTGTTCACTAATCTGACGCGCGATCACCTCGATTACCACGGCGATATGGAAAGCTATGCCGCCGCTAAACAAAGCCTATTTCGTTTCAGCACTTTAGGTCACGGTTTATTGAATCTCGACGATGCAGTTGGCGTGTCTTGGTTGACTGAACTTAAATCTGTGCCTGCGCAAATGTGGGGCTTTAGTATTGAAGGTCATCAAGCCGCGGCTTTTTATACTAAAAATGCCAAGTTTGACGATCAAGGTGTCAGTGCAACCTTAGTGTGGCCCGAGGGCGAGACTCAAATCCACTCGCCACTTCTTGGTGCCTTTAATCTCTCTAATTTACTCGCGGCGTTATCGGCCTTGTATCTGCAAGGTTTTGATATGAAAGCGTTAGCCGAGCAGGTGCAATATTTAACGCCCGTTGCAGGTCGTATGGAGCGTTTCACTACTGCGGATAACATCACCTTAGTGGTCGATTATGCCCATACACCCGATGCGATCGAACAAGCGTTAAACGCGCTACGTCGCCATTGTGCTGGTGATTTATGGTGCGTGTTTGGTTGTGGCGGCGACCGTGATAAGGGCAAGCGTCCTTTGATGGGCCAAGCTGCTGAACAGTTTGCCGACCGCATTATGGTGACCAGCGACAATGCGCGCAGTGAAGACCCCGCGCAAATTATTACCGATATTATCCAAGGGCTTGCAACACCAGAGCAGGCATTGACTCAGGTTGACCGTATCACAGCAATTAAAGAGGTTGTGGCATTGGCTAAACCTGGCGATGTGATCTTGCTGGCGGGCAAGGGCCACGAAACTTACCAAGAGGCGGCAGGTGTGCGTCATGACTATGATGAACGCGCCTTGGCACGCCAGTTATCGGAGCAATCAAGATGATCCCTCTTTCTCTCGAGGCCCTAAGTCAACACTATGATGGATGTGTATTGGCACATCGGTCATTGGAGCAATCAAGATGATCCCTCTTTCACTCGAGACTCTAAGTCAACACTATGATGGATGTGTATTGGCACACCGGTCATTGGAGCAATCAAGATGATCCCACTTTCTCTCGAGGCCCTAAGTCAACACTTAGGCGTGTATCGAGTCGGTGACGACGTCACCATCCAAGATTTAAGCAGTGATAGCCGTAAAATCGGCGCTGCAACCCTGTTTGTTGCCTTAAAGGGTGAGCGCTTTGACGGCCATGATTTTGCAGCTACAGCTATTGCGAACGGCGCAGCGGCGTTAATGGTTGAGCGTGAGTTAGCTTTTGATATCCCGCAGCTCATAGTGGCTGATTGTCAAAAAGCCATGGGTGCGATTGGTGCTTATGTTCGTGACCAGATCAATCCGATTTGTGTTGCTTTGACTGGCTCAAACGGCAAAACCAGCGTGAAGGAAATGATTGCGACCATTCTGTCGGCAAAGCATCAAATCCTCTATACCGCTGGCAATTTTAATAATGAGATTGGTGTGCCGCTAACTTTGCTGCGTTTAACGCCAGCGGATGAGTTTGGGATATTCGAGCTCGGCGCTAACCATAAAGGTGAAATCGATTACACCTCGGGACTTGTGCGTCCAAACGTCGCGCTGGTGAATAACGTCGGCAGCGCCCATTTAGAAGGATTTGGATCACAAGCAGGTGTCGCACAGGCGAAGTCAGAGATTTTTAATCATCTGCAGGCCGATGGCACTGCCATCATTAACGCCGATGATGCCTTCGCTGATTTTATGAGCGTTAAGGCAAGACCTTATAAGCAACTGAGCTTCTCCCAGCAAGATGGCGCCGCTAAACGTCATATCGACGTGATAGCGACAGGCCATAAGACTAATGCGGATGGTTGCTATCGTTTTATGCTCAATTATTTAGGTGAATCTTGCCAAGTGGTATTGCCGTTGGCGGGTCGTCATCAGGTGAGTAATGCTCTCGCCGCTGCAAGTGTTTGTATTGCTTTGGGATTGAGTTTGACTGAAATATCTGAAGGCTTGAGCCAATTAACGCCAGTGAAAGGACGTATGCAGCCGAGTCAATTGGGACGCGTGCGTCTAATCGACGATAGCTATAACGCAAATCCTGTGTCCGTTGGCGCTGCGATCGCTTGGTTAAAGGAAATTTCTGAAAATCGCTGTCTGGTACTGGGAGATTTAGGAGAATTAGGCGACAATGCGCCCCTTTTACACGCTGAACTAGGGCAACTGGCCAAGCAACAGGGGATTGATGCCTTGTTTTGTACCGGAACTTTAAGTCAGCACACGAGCCAAGCTTTCGGTGCGGAGCACTATGACAGTGTGGCGACGTTAGTAGAAAAACTTATAAAGCATATAAACCAGTTGCCGGGACAGGTAACGGTTCTCGTTAAAGGTTCACGTAGCGCCGCCATGGAGCGGGTCGTGGATGGCCTAACAGTAGCCTTCGGGCGTGGGGAGTTAGTGTAAATGCTGGTATATCTGGCCGAGTATTTAACCCGTTTTCATACCGGGTTTAACGTGTTTTCCTATGTGACATTTCGAGCCATTTTAGGCTTATTGACTGCATTGGTTTTTAGCTTATGGTTTGGCCCTAAACTGATTGAACGTTTGCAATTACTGCAAATTGGTCAGGTTGTGCGTAACGATGGTCCAGAATCACATTTTAGTAAGCGTGGCACGCCGACTATGGGTGGCTTGCTGATATTGGCTGCTATTTTCATCAGCGTATTGTTGTGGGGTGATCTGGGTAGCCGCTATGTGTGGGTCATGTTGTTTGTGCTCGGCAGTTTCGGTTTGATCGGTTTTATCGACGATTATCGCAAAGTGGTACGTAAAGACACTAAAGGCTTGATCGCGCGCTGGAAGTACATTCTGCAATCTTTAGCTGCGCTGCTTATTGCTTTTTTTCTGTATGCCACGGCGGCCAATCCAGGCGAAACCCAATTAGTGGTGCCTTTCTTTAAAGACGTGATGCCGCAACTCGGCGCCGTATTTATCGTATTGGCGTATTTCACTATTGTGGGTTCGAGCAATGCGGTGAACTTAACCGACGGCCTCGACGGTTTGGCGATTATGCCGACGGTAATGGTCGCGGCGGCGTTTGCGTTGATCGCTTATTTGTCGGGTCACGCTCAGTTTGCTAACTACTTACATATTCCGCATTTACCCGGTTCTGGTGAGCTTGTGATTGTCTGTACCGCCATTGTCGGTGCGGGTCTGGGCTTTTTGTGGTTCAACACTTACCCTGCGCAAGTCTTCATGGGCGATGTGGGTTCTCTGTCATTAGGTGCTGCACTGGGCACGATCGCAGTGCTTGTTCGCCAAGAAATTTTGTTAGTGATTATGGGCGGCGTGTTCGTGATGGAAACCCTGTCAGTCATTCTGCAGGTGGGTTCGTACAAGTTACGCGGCCAGCGTATTTTCCGCATGGCGCCGATCCACCATCACTATGAGTTAAAAGGTTGGCCTGAACCTCGAGTGATAGTGCGTTTTTGGATTATCTCGATATTCCTCGTCTTACTTGGCTTAGCCACGTTGAAGTTAAGGTAATTGGTTATGCAAAATCAGTATTCACACATAGTGTTAGGTTTGGGGGCCACGGGCTTGTCCGTGGTGCGCTATTTGTGTGGAAAGGGCATTACGCCATTGGTGATGGACAGTCGTCGGCAGCCTCCGGGCGCCGAAACGTTAGCGACGTCTTTTCCTGATGTGAGGCTGATTTCTGGCGGATTCGATTGCCGTTATCTTGTGCAAGCGACGCAGATCATTATCAGTCCAGGCATTGCCACTTATACCCCAGAGGTACGTGCCGCTGTGGATATGGGTATCGAAGTGATTGGTGATGTTGAGCTATTTGCCCGTGAGATTGCTGACCGTAAACCTTGTGTGATTGGCATTACTGGCTCTAACGGAAAATCGACCGTCACTACGCTGGTGGGCGAGATGGCAAGGGAAGCGGGTATTGCTGTTGCCGTTGGTGGGAATATTGGTGTGCCTGCGCTGGATCTACTGCATGAAAATGCCGACTTATTTGTGCTTGAGTTGTCGAGCTTTCAATTGGAAACCACCCACAGTCTTAAGTGTGTGGTGGCGACCTGTTTGAATATCAGCGAAGATCACATGGACAGATACAGCGACATTGATGCCTACCGCGAGGCTAAATTACGCTTATACAAACAAACCCGTGCTGTACTCTTTAATCGTGACGATAAACTGACCGTACCGCCAGAACCAATGAACCAAAATAGTTTTGGTTTAGCTGCGCCAGAAGCGGACGAATGGGGCATCAGCGACAGCAAGATTTATCACGGCAGCAGCGAAATCATGCCGATTACTGAAGTGTCGCTGATTGGCAGTCATAACCATGCCAACCTACTTGCGGCGATGGCGCTTGTGGATGTCGTCGGTGTCGATAAGCACGTTATGGCAAAAGTGGCGCGTACTTTTACTGGCTTATCCCATCGCTGTGAAGTGGTTGGTGTTAAGAATGGCGTGACCTATGTCAATGACTCTAAAGCGACAAATGTCGGTGCCACAGTCGCCGCACTCGATGGCTTGAGTGACCACTTAGGCGATATTATTTTGATTGCTGGCGGTGACGGTAAAGGGGCTGATTTTAAGCCTTTAGCTGTGGCTTTAGCTAAAGTCACACACCTCATCACCTTAGGCCGCGATGGTAAAAAGATTGCTGCATTGAAAGACGGCTCGATAAGAGTCGACACTATGGCTGCTGCGGTAGCGAAAGCCGCTGAATTGGCCACCTCTGGTGATATCGTTTTATTATCGCCAGCCTGCGCCAGTTTAGATATGTACAGTAACTTCATGGCTCGAGGTGATGATTTTAGAAACCTCGTGGGACAACTTAATGGCGAGTGATGCAAGACAACTTAGCCTATTTGGGCGTTTGCGTTTAGCAATACCCAATTGGCAATGTGATACCGAAGTCCCGGGCGTGCAATTGTACGACCGTGCTTTGCTCGCGGCTGTGTTGTCTTTGATTAGCTTCGGCTTTGTAATGGTGATGTCAGCCTCTATGCCTGAAGCGCAAACGCTCACGGGGAACCCATTTTATTTTATGACTCGCCATGTGGGTTATTTAGTGGGTTGCTTATTCATTGCGGCATTTGTGCTAAGAGTAGAGATGCAGACTTGGCAGCGCTGGAGCCCCATGTTGTTGTTGATTGTGGGTTTGATGTTGTTGGCGGTTTTAGTGGTTGGCACTACGGTAAACGGTGCAACGCGTTGGTTATCCATAGGCCCTATTCGCATCCAGGTGGCGGAAGTCGCTAAATTTGCCTTCGCCATCTATATGGCGGGTTACTTAGTGAGGCGTCATCAGGAAGTGCGCGAGAATGCTAAAGGCTTCTATAAGCCGATTGCAGTATTTGCGATTTACGCTGTGCTGATTTTGATGCAGCCCGACTTAGGTACTGTGGTGGTGCTATTTGTGGGAACGGTTGGTCTATTGTTTTTAGCCGGTGCGCGTTTACTCGATTTCTTTGCCTTGATTTTTGCGGGCGTATTGGCGTTTGTGGCCCTAGTGCTATTGGAACCGTATCGTATCCGCCGAGTGACCTCCTTTATGGATCCTTGGCAAGATCCCTTCGGTAGCGGTTACCAGTTGACTCAATCTTTGATGGCCTATGGTCGAGGTGATTGGTTTGGCCAAGGGCTAGGTAATAGTATTCAAAAATTAGAATATTTACCCGAAGCGCACACAGACTTTATCTTTGCCGTGATCGGGGAAGAATTGGGCTTTATCGGCATTATTGCCGTGTTATCTGTACTGCTATTTGTGGCGCTGAGATCGATTCGTTTAGGTAATTTGTGTTTAGCCATGGATAAGCCATTTGAAGGTTATTTAGGTTATGCCATCGGTATTTGGATTTGTTTCCAGACTGTGGTGAATGTCGGCGCGAGTATCGGCATGTTGCCAACCAAAGGGCTGACATTACCTTTTATCAGTTACGGTGGTAGTAGTTTATGGGTCATGACTGCGGCAGCTATGATGTTGTTGCGCATTGATTACGAGCGACGCATGACATTAGTTCAGGCCGTGCAAGGGAGATTGAAGTGATGACTCCAACAGGAAAACGTATTTTAGTCATGGCGGGTGGTACGGGAGGACATGTGTTCCCGGCACTGGCGGTGGCTAAGTATTTAGCTCAACAGGGTTGGCAAGTGCGTTGGTTAGGCACGGCCGATCGTATGGAGGCGCGTTTAGTGCCCCAGTATGGATTTGATATTGATTTCATCGATATCAAAGGTGTGCGCGGTAATGGTTTGATCCGAAAACTTGCGGCGCCCTTTAAAGTGGTGCGTTCAATATTGCAGGCTAAGGCCGTGATTGCGGAATTTAAACCCGATGTGGTCCTTGGCATGGGCGGATTCGCCAGTGGCCCAGGAGGTGTTGCGGCAAGATTAGCCGGTATTCCACTGGTGCTGCATGAACAAAATGCCATCCCAGGGATGACAAACAAGTTGTTGTCGCGGATTGCGACGCAAGTGTTATGCGCCTTTAAAAATACCTTTACCACAGTGAAGGCCAAGGTCGTTGGTAATCCGATTCGCCAAGAACTGATTGCCTTAGGTGCAGAACCAAAGCCTGAGGCTGATGAAGCCTTAAAAGTATTAGTTGTCGGCGGTAGCCTTGGCGCCAAAATCTTTAACGATCTGATGCCTGAAGCGGTTGCGATACTGAGTCAGCAGCAGTCTGTGACGGTTTGGCATCAAGTGGGTAAAGATAATCTTACGGGCGTGAAGGCGGCATATCAGCAACAAGGACAAGATGGTGGCGTGAATATCGCTGAGTTTATCGACGATATGGAAGCCGCCTATCGCTGGGCTGATGTGGTATTGTGCCGAGCTGGCGCCTTGACTGTGTCTGAGTTAGCGGCGGTGGGACTACCGAGTATTCTGGTACCTTATCCCCATGCAGTGGATGATCATCAAACCCGTAACGCTCAAGTATTGGTTGAGGCTGGCGCAGCTTTCCTATTGCCACAGGCCATCTTGGATGTGAATAAACTGGCGAACAAATTACAGTTGCTCGCCAATGACAGAACAGAATTAGCCCGTATGGGCCAAAGAGCGAGAGACGTTGCGGTACTGGATGCGACTGAACAAGTTGCCGCAGTGTGCATCAGCCTTGCTGAGAAAGGATAAGCATGACTAAGACAGAAAGATACGCACAACTGAGAAGTATGATCCCAGAAATGCGCCGTATTAAGCGTATTCACTTCGTCGGCATTGGCGGCGCGGGCATGGGCGGGATCGCCGAAGTGTTAGTGAACGAAGGCTATCAGGTGAGTGGTTCGGATATTGCGCAAAATGCCGTGACCGACAGATTGTGTTTACTCGGAGCCAAGATCCAAATTGGTCATGCCGCTGAAAACGTGCAGCAAGTGGATGTGGTCGTCATATCAACCGCGATTAATCTGGAAAATCCAGAAATCCTTGCCGCTAAAGAATTACGTATTCCTATTGTGCGTCGTGCCGAGATGTTAGCCGAGTTGATGCGTTATCGACATGGTGTGGCGATTGCGGGCACCCATGGTAAAACCACGACAACGAGTCTTATCGCCAGCGTTTATGGTCAAGCTGGGCGGGACCCAACTTTTGTGATTGGTGGCTTGCTTAACAGTGCCGGTACCAATGCCAGATTAGGTACCAGCCGTTATTTGATTGCCGAAGCCGATGAGAGTGATGCGAGCTTTTTGCATTTGCAGCCTATGGTCAGTGTGGTGACCAACATCGAAGCCGATCATATGGATACTTATGGCGGTGATTTTGAAAAACTAAAATCGACTTTTGTGGATTTTCTACACAACTTGCCGTTCTACGGTGTTGCTGTGGTGTGCATTGATGATGCCGTCGTGCGTGAGATTCTGCCGCGTATTGGCCGTAAACACGTGACCTATGGTTTCAGTGACGATGCGGACGTGCAAGCACTTAATTTTAGCCAGCAAGGTCATCAGTGCCGTTTTACTGTCAGACGTAAAGCTAAAGAAGATCTCGATCTGGTGTTGAATTTACCGGGCCAACATAATGTGCTCAATGCGTTAGCGGCCATTGCGGTGGCGACTGAAGATGAAATCGACGATAACGCTATTACTCAGGCTTTAGTGGAGTTCCAAGGTATAGGGCGTCGTTTCCAGCATTTAGGCAAATTTGCCACGCCGAAGGGCGAAGTTATGTTAGTGGATGATTATGGTCATCATCCCAGCGAAGTTGCGGCGACCATTAAAGCTGCGCGTGCAGGATGGCCTGATAGACGTTTGGTCATGGCGTATCAGCCGCACAGATACACTCGTACCCGTGATTTGTATGAGGATTTTGTGGAAGTGTTATCGCAAGTGGATTGCTTATTGTTACTCGATATTTATAGTGCGGGTGAAGCGCCGATCACAGGTGCGGATGGTCGAGCATTATGCCGCTCAATTCGCTTGCGTGGTCAGCTAGATCCGATCTTTATCGCAAGCCCAGATTTGCTTGCAGAAGTGCTGCCCGATGTATTGCAGGACGGGGATTTATTACTCACCCAAGGTGCGGGTAATATTGGCGCCCTGTCCCGACAGTTAGCGTCGTCTGGATTAGGGTTTGCTGTGGTGGAATTACCTGCGCAAGCAAGCTGATCTTTAGCGCTTGATCTGCGAGAAAAAGGAAATTTTGACCAAAGGATTTTGGTCTATATAATGGCCGGTTTTCTGTGGTTTTTAATGGGTGTCGTTAAAGGTGGGATGAAGCGTGTCTTGGAGTGATAAGAGGCGGCACTGGCGGGCAAGAATGTCACGGTTTAATTGGTATCAGTGGAGCGGGGCTGGCTTTTTATTCTTCATCGTAGCCAGTTTTGTATTTGGTGGCTATCAGTTACATAAATTTTTGAATGATGCCAGCAACTTGCCGATTGAGGCCGTTGCCATCAAAGGTGAGCGGGTTTACACCACAGATAAAGATATACAAGTAGCACTACAGCATTTAATGCAGCGCAGTTTTTTTAGTGCTGACATTACCTTAGTGCAGCAGGCGTTAGAAGCTTTACCTTGGGTATATCGCGCATCGGTAAGGCGTGAGTGGCCAGCGAAACTCAGGGTGTATTTGCAAGAGCAACAACCCGCAGCCCATTGGAATGGTGACTTGTGGTTGAACGTGCATGGAGAAGTATTCGAAGCGCCATCGCACCCAGAGCTTGAGCATTTACCGCAGTTATCTGGACCAAATGATATGGGCCTTGAGGTGTTGACTGTCTATGCACAGATCAACTCCCTACTAAAGATTAATGGCTTTACCTTAGCCAGTTTGAATTTAACGCCACGACATGCGTGGCACGCGACCCTTGGAAACGGTATCGTTTTAGATTTGGGTCGAGAAGATAAAATTGCACGGATACAACGATTTATTACTGTTTATCCGGTTTTGGCGAAACAAGAGAAATCCGTTGCCAGAGTAGATTTGCGCTACGACACAGGGTTGGCCGTAGGCTGGGGCGATGCACAAACAAGAGAGCCGATAATTAATGATCAAAAACCAAGATAGAAACCTTATCGTCGGATTGGACATAGGAACCTCTAAGGTCGCAGTGATCATAGGCGAAGTTCTGCCCGATGGCGAAATTAGCATAGTCGGCCTTGGTAACCATCCCTCAAGGGGAATGGATAAAGGTGGCGTGAACGATTTAGATTCGATAGTTCGCAGTGTGCAACGTGCGCTCGATCAAGCGGAATTAATGGCGGATTGCCAAGTGTCATCGGTTTACTTGAGTATTTCGGGTAAACACATCGCCTGCCAAAATGAAAACGGCATGGTATCGATCAACGATGAAGAAGTGACACAGGAAGATGTTGATAACGTGATCCATACGGCTCGCTCGGTGAAGATCCCGACCGAACGTCGCATTTTACACGTGCTGCCGCAGGAATATGCAATCGACGTTCAAGACGGTATTCGCAGCCCAATCGGTATGTCCGGTATGCGTATGGAGGCCAAGGTACACATAGTGACCTGCGCCAATGATATGGCGAAGAATATTACTAAGAGCGTTGAGCGTTGTGGCCTTAAGGTTGACGACTTAGTGTTCTCTGGGATTGCTTCAGCCGATGCTGTGTTGACCTTCGATGAGAAAGATTTAGGTGTGTGTATCGTCGATATCGGCGGTGGCACTACGGATATCGCGGTATATACCAATGGCGCCTTGCGTCATTGTGCGGTTGTACCGGTTGCTGGTAACCAAGTGACGAACGACATTGCGAAGATTTTCCGCACGCCATCGTCACATGCTGAACAAATTAAAGTGCAGTTCGCCTGTGCTCGCAGTTCTATGGTGAGCCGCGAAGACAGTATTGAAGTGCCATCGGTAGGTGGTCGTCCATCGCGGAGCATGTCACGTCACACGCTCGCCGAAGTGGTTGAACCAAGATACCAAGAGCTGTTTGAGCTTGTGCTTAAAGAGTTGAAAGACAGTGGGTTAGAAGATCAAATCGCCGCAGGTATTGTGCTCACAGGTGGCACAGCGTCGATTCAAGGTGTGGTCGATATTGCGGAAGCGACTTTTGGCATGCCAGTTCGCGTAGCGTCACCGCTACCGATCAAAGGTTTATATGAATACGTGGACCAGTCTATTTACTCCACAGGAGTCGGACTGCTTCATTACGGTGCACGACGGGTGATCGAACGTCAGTTCGAACGTCCTGAGCGCCAAGGGGTAACTAGCGCTTGGAATCGGGTCCAAAGCTGGTTTAAGGGCGAATTTTAATTTTCATAACGCAGGCAACACGGAGATCAGACAATGTTTGAGATCATGGATACTCACTCAGACGACGCGGTGATTAAAGTCATCGGCGTTGGCGGCGGCGGCGGTAACGCTGTCGAACATATGGTCAAACACAACATTGAAGGTGTTGAGTTTATCGTTACCAATACAGACGCTCAGGCCCTGAGAAAATCAGGCGCTGGCTCAACAATTCAATTAGGACGCGATGTCACTAAAGGTCTTGGAGCAGGGGCAAACCCAGATGTGGGTCGTGCTGCAGCTGAAGAAGACCGCGAAAACATTCGCGCGGCAATCAAAGGTTCTGACATGATCTTTATCGCTGCCGGTATGGGCGGTGGTACAGGTACAGGTGCTGCACCTGTTGTGGCTCAAATCGCACGTGAAGAAGGTATTCTGACCGTTGCGGTTGTGACTAAGCCTTTCCCATTCGAAGGGAAAAAACGTATGGCTTACGCTGAGCAAGGTATTGCTGAGCTGGCTAAGCACGTGGATTCGTTAATCACGATCCCGAACGAAAAATTATTAAAAGTATTGGGCCGTGGTACTTCTTTACTCGATGCGTTTGCCGCAGCGAATAATGTGTTACTTGGCGCGGTACAAGGTATTGCCGAGCTTATCACTCGTCCAGGTCTGATTAACGTTGACTTCGCCGACGTGAAGACTGTGATGTCTGAAATGGGTAATGCCATGATGGGTACAGGCGTCGCTCGCGGTGAAGACCGTGCTGAAGAAGCGGCCGAAGCTGCTGTTGCCAGCCCATTATTAGAAGACATCGACTTAGCCGGTGCGCGTGGTGTGTTAGTGAACATTACTGCGGGTATGGATATGAGTATCGAAGAATTCGAAACTGTCGGTAATCATGTTAAGGCTTATGCCTCTGACAACGCGACTGTGGTTGTTGGTGCTGTCATCGACCCAGAAATGAGTGATGAGCTGCGTGTAACGGTTGTTGCTACCGGTATCGGTGCTGAAAAGCGTCCAGATATCCAATTGGTTTCTAAACCTGCACCTCGTCCAGAGCCTGTAGTTGTTGAACCAAAAGTCGAAGCCTATGTCGAAGAAGCTGCACATGTGAACTATGTAGCGCCAAAAGGCAACGTGTTGCCAGCCGCACCGCAGCCAGCTCCTACGCCTGCACCATCGACAAAGCATGAATTGGATTATCTTGATATTCCAGCTTTTTTGCGTAAGCAAGCCGACTAGCGAGAGCGTTTGAGTCCAGCGTAATATGTGAGGTGTTGTTCGTTTTGGGCAATACCACAACATAGCTGCATTTGTGTGACATAATAAAGTTATGTTATTATGTTGAACCAGTGCGGCTCGATTTGCCGACGCTGAGTGTACAAATATTAGGCTTTATAATTGGCATATAAACGGGTAACTGAATGATATTTCAACGAACTGTTCAGAAAATGGTGAAAACAACTGGTGTCGGATTGCATTCTGGCAACAAGGTCACTTTGAGCATTATGCCCGCGCCCGTTAATTCAGGGATCGTACTCGTGCGCACCGATTTGAGTCCTGCCGTCGCCATCCCAGCGAAGGCGGAGCAAGTTCGTGAAACCACTATGTGTACGGCACTTGTCAATGACGAAGGTATTCGTATCTCGACCATTGAGCATTTATTTGCAGCTCTTGCGGGTTTAGGCATAGATAACGCTGTAATCGAAGTGGACGCGCCTGAAATTCCTATTATGGATGGCAGTGCAAGCCCATTCGTCTTCTTGTTGCAGTCTGCAGGTATTAAAGAGCAGGCCGCGCCTAAGAAGTACTTAAAGATTAAGCGCCCTGTGCGCGTTGAAGATGGCGATAAATGGGCCGAGTTAAAACCGTTTAAAGGTTTTAGAGTCAATTTTAAAATTGATTTTGCGCACCCAGAAATCGCTCGTAGCCAACAGCATGTGGTGATGGACTTTTCAACTTCTGCTTTCGTGAAAGATATCAGCCGCGCCCGTACTTTTGGGTTTATGCGTGATATCGAATATTTGCGAGCCAACAACCTAGCGTTGGGCGGCAGCATGGAAAACGCTGTTGTACTTGATGAATATCGCGTCCTTAATCCCGACGGCCTGCGTTATGAGGACGAATTTGTTAAGCACAAAATTCTAGATGCGTTTGGTGATCTATATGTGGCAGGACACGCTATTTTAGGTGAGTTTACTGCGTATAAAACCGGTCATGCGTTGAACAACCAATTGGTGCGTGCTTTACTCGCGCAACAGGATGCGTGGGAGTTGGTCAGCTTCGAAAAAGAAGCCGATGTCCCCGTCAGCTTTACCGTACCAGGTGGCGCTGTATTTGCTTAAAAAGCGGTAAGATTATTTATTACGGCTGGCCAATGAGGCCAGCCGTTTTAGTTTTTCACCCAGTGAACCGCCAATATTTTCCGCTAATGCTGCAATGTGCTCCGCTGCTGCTGGGCTTAATTCTTTATGTCCCTGTTTAGGCTTTGCGTCATACATTGCTAATCTCGGGTTGACTTTAACTTCAATTGCGGTAAGGATTGGGAGCGTTTCTGCTTGAAGCTGGATTAATAGCTTCGGCTTTTGGAAATTAATTCGCGCAGCCCAGGCCGCCGAAGTGGTTTCAACCACAAGAACACCCTGGCGGAAATTAGCGACTTTTAGTTGCTCCGCAACAGGACCTGCAATAATCTGCTTCACATGCTGATCCAGATACATAAGTAGTTCCGCTTTCTCAGCAAGGTCGGGTAATTTTCCCGATTGATGCAGTAATTGGCTGAGATCTTGAGGGGGCTTTTTCATATGATAATAAGATGGCTGAATTAGGCTATGAGTGTAACAGTATTTATTCAAGGTCGGAATGGCGTCACACGCTGGCAGCCCAGTAAACGCTGGTTGCTACTTCCAATACTATTGTTGGCCACTGGGTCCGGTATTTATCAACACAACTCCGCTCGATTTCAAGATCAGCAAGCCAGTGTCGATAACGATCGTCTCGTGCGCGAACAACAAAAGAAACAAGTCTTAGAGCTTAAAAGTGCTACTGAGTCTCAACTGGCTATGCTTGTGACTCATGTTGCACGTATGCAAGCCAAGATCACCCGTCTCGAAGCTTTAGGTCAACAGGTCGCCCAACAGAATAAGTTGGATGAAGATTTTGATTTTTCATCCGAGGTTGGTGTGGGTGGTTTGAGTGAACTAGGCACTAACATCGAGCTCGGACAGCTTATCGACGATATGGATAAGTTGGCATCACGAATTGACAATAATAATGTTCAGCTTTCACTACTTGAAACAGTGTCATCTAACCACCATATAGATGATGAACGTTATATATCAGGTATCCCGCTCGATAAAGGTTGGTTATCGTCACCCTACGGATTACGTAATGACCCTTTCAACGGTCGCAGGTCTGTGCATAAGGGGATTGATTTTACCGGTCGAGAAGGAGCTAAAGTTGTTGCGACTGCTGCAGGCGTGGTGACTTTTGCTGGAAATATGTTCGGTTATGGCGAATTGGTTGAAATCGACCATGGTAACGGTTTGCATACGCGTTATGGCCATAATAAAGCTTTGTCAGTGACTGTAGGTGATGTGGTCGCAAAAGGCGATGCTATCGCCAGTATGGGAAGCACTGGGCGCTCAACTGGGGCTCATGTGCATTATGAAGTGTTGCGCGGCGGACAGCAGATAGATCCACAAAAGTTTGTCTACCGCAAAGCAAGTTAATTGAAACATTGGCTTCTAGTTTCCATCATGGACTTGGCCTACAGAGAATAAGTGATTCAGATGTTTGGTAAATTACTGACAAAAGTATTTGGTAGTCGCAACGACCGCACCCTTAAAGGGCTTCAAAAGATCGTTATTAGCATTAACGCATTAGAAGCTGATTATGAAAAATTAACCGATGAAGCATTAAAAGCGAAAACCGCAGAGTTTCGTGAGCGTTTAGCTGCTGGAGCTGCATTAGATAGCATCATGGCTGAAGCCTTTGCTACAGTGCGTGAAGCGTCTAAGCGTGTATTTGATATGCGTCATTTCGACGTACAGTTACTCGGCGGTATGGTACTCGACAGCAACCGTATTGCTGAAATGCGTACGGGTGAAGGTAAAACCTTAACGGCAACCTTACCCGCCTACTTAAACGCATTGACAGGCAAAGGCGTCCACGTGATTACAGTGAACGATTATTTGGCACGTCGTGATGCCGAGAATAACCGCCCACTGTTTGAGTTCCTTGGTTTAACCGTAGGAATCAACGTCGCAGGCATTGGTCAACATGAGAAGAAATCTGCCTATAACGCCGATATCACTTACGGGACCAACAACGAGTTTGGTTTCGATTATCTGCGCGATAACATGGCGTTTTCACCGCAAGAACGGGTTCAACGTCCGTTGCATTACGCCCTAATCGATGAAGTGGATTCAATCTTAATCGACGAAGCGCGTACGCCGCTGATCATTTCTGGCGCTGCCGAAGATAGCTCTGAGCTATACATCAAGATCAACACCCTGATCCCTAATCTTATCCGTCAAGATAAAGAAGATACGGAAGAGTTTGTGGGTGAGGGCGACTACAGCATCGATGAAAAAGCCAAACAAGTGCATTTTACCGAACGTGGTCAAGAAAAAGTAGAAAACCTGTTGATCGAGCGCGGCATGTTAGCCGAAGGCGACTCACTCTATTCTGCAGCTAATATTTCCCTGTTACACCACGTCAACGCGGCGCTTCGTGCGCACACGCTGTTTGAACGTGATGTGGATTACATAGTACAAGACAACGAAGTCATCATAGTCGATGAACACACGGGTCGTACTATGCCAGGTCGTCGTTGGTCAGAAGGCTTACATCAAGCTGTCGAAGCCAAAGAAGGCGTACACATTCAAAACGAAAACCAAACATTGGCTTCGATCACTTTCCAGAACTACTTCCGTCAATACGAGAAGCTGGCAGGTATGACAGGCACAGCCGACACTGAAGCGTTTGAATTCCAACACATCTATGGATTAGACACAGTCGTTGTGCCGACTAACCGTCCAATGGTGCGTAAGGATATGGCGGATTTAGTTTATTTGACCGCCGATGAAAAATATCAAGCGATCATCAAAGACATTAAAGATTGCCGCGAACGTGGTCAGCCAGTATTGGTGGGTACAGTCTCAATCGAACAGTCTGAACTGTTAGCGCGCTTAATGGTGCAGGAAAAGATTCCGCACGAAGTTTTAAATGCTAAATTCCACGAACGAGAAGCTGAAATCGTCGCGCAAGCTGGCCGTACTGGTTCTGTGACTATTGCGACGAACATGGCAGGTCGTGGTACCGATATCGTGCTTGGCGGCAACTGGAACATGGAAATCGATGAACTCGATAATCCAACAGCAGAGCAAAAAGCCAAGATCAAAGCCGATTGGCAAATTCGTCATGATGAAGTCGTTGCTGCGGGTGGTTTACATATCCTAGGTACAGAACGTCACGAATCACGCCGTATCGATAACCAGTTACGTGGTCGTGCGGGTCGTCAAGGTGACGCGGGTTCATCACGCTTCTACCTGTCGATGGAAGATAGCTTAATGCGTATCTTTGCCTCGGATCGTGTCTCTGGCATGATGAAAAAGCTGGGAATGGAAGAAGGCGAAGCGATCGAGCATCCATGGGTGTCTCGCGCAATCGAAAACGCTCAACGTAAAGTTGAAGCGCGTAACTTCGATATCCGTAAGCAATTACTCGAATTTGATGACGTCGCTAACGATCAACGCCAAGTGGTTTACGCCCAGCGCAACGAGTTGATGGATGCGGAAAGTATTGAAGATACTATCCAAAACATCCAAGACGATGTGATTGGTGCGGTAATCGATCAATATATTCCGCCGCAATCAGTAGAAGAGCTGTGGGATATCCCGGGTTTAGAGCAACGTCTACACCAAGAATTTATGCTCAAATTACCTATCCAAGAATGGTTAGATAAAGAAGACGATCTGCATGAAGAGAGTCTACGTGAGCGTATTATCACTGCTTGGGGCGATGCGTATAAGGCAAAAGAAGAAATGGTTGGCGCGCAAGTGCTACGCCAGTTTGAAAAAGCCGTTATGCTACAAACTCTCGATGGCCTGTGGAAAGAACACTTAGCGGCGATGGATCATCTGCGCCAAGGTATCCACTTACGTGGTTACGCGCAGAAGAATCCAAAGCAAGAATATAAGCGTGAGTCGTTTGAGTTATTCCAACAACTGCTGAACACCTTGAAACATGACGTCATCAGTGTGCTGTCGAAAGTACAAGTGCAGGCTCAGTCAGATGTGGAAGAAATGGAAGCGCGTCGTCGTGAAGAAGATGCCAAGATCCAGCGCGACTATCAACACGCAGCGGCAGAGTCGCTTGTTGGCGGTGGTGATGAGCATGAAGCTGTCACTGCGCAAGCACCGATGATCCGTGATGGTGACAAAGTGGGTCGCAACGATCCTTGTCCTTGTGGCTCTGGTCGTAAGTACAAACAATGCCACGGCAAGTTAAGTTAATCTGCTGACAGATTAGCCTACTGCCTACTGAATAAGTAGAATAGAACGCACACTAAAGGCAACTTATCTAAGTTGCCTTTTTATTTCCTCTTTAATAAGCCTAGCGCTTACTCTCGTGTCATCCGGATTACATTCTTACTCTTCTTTATATAGCTAATCGTCGTTATTCCCCATTGAACATAGTTTCACTCTTATCTATAGCCACTAAAGTTAACCCGCCGCTGTAGCAAATTTAACCGTTAAAACCCATTTTGTGGATAAGTCTGAGGATAAAGTGGGGGTATTGTGTGACTAATTGAAAGTATTAAAAAAAGATCCATTTTTCTCAAAAAAGCCCTTGCGGACTTTCTCAATCTCCCTATAATGCGCATCCACTGACACGGCAGACAGCGAAACGCAAGTTAAGCAAAGAAAGCCAAGCAGTTCATCGGTTAGCAAGCTAAACGATGAGTGTTGAGAAAGTTGAAAAAACTACTTGACGCACTAACGGGAATGCGTAAAATACGCAGCCCTGACCCGCTGAAAACTCAGTGTGTGGTCAACGCTCTTTAACAATTTATCAAGCAAATCTGTGTGGACACTCACAGGTGTTGAGTTAATCGAAACTGCTTAGCCTTCGGGTTGGCAGTAAAAAATTTAAATCAATGTAATAATGAGTGTTCATAGCAATATGTACATAATTTTGTTTCCGCTTTTTTAAAAGCGGAAACAAATGACAGAATTCATTGAGCCGTTTGACGAAAGTCAAACACCAAAACTTTAATTGAAGAGTTTGATCATGGCTCAGATTGAACGCTGGCGGCAGGCCTAACACATGCAAGTCGAGCGGCAGCGGGAAGATAGCTTGCTATCTTTGCCGGCGAGCGGCGGACGGGTGAGTAATGCCTAGGGATCTGCCCAGTCGAGGGGGATAACAGTTGGAAACGACTGCTAATACCGCATACGCCCTACGGGGGAAAGGAGGGGACCTTCGGGCCTTCCGCGATTGGATGAACCTAGGTGGGATTAGCTAGTTGGTGAGGTAATGGCTCACCAAGGCGACGATCCCTAGCTGTTCTGAGAGGATGATCAGCCACACTGGGACTGAGACACGGCCCAGACTCCTACGGGAGGCAGCAGTGGGGAATATTGCACAATGGGGGAAACCCTGATGCAGCCATGCCGCGTGTGTGAAGAAGGCCTTCGGGTTGTAAAGCACTTTCAGTAGGGAGGAAAGGGTGTAACTTAATACGTTATATCTGTGACGTTACCTACAGAAGAAGGACCGGCTAACTCCGTGCCAGCAGCCGCGGTAATACGGAGGGTCCGAGCGTTAATCGGAATTACTGGGCGTAAAGCGTGCGCAGGCGGTTTGTTAAGCGAGATGTGAAAGCCCTGGGCTCAACCTAGGAATAGCATTTCGAACTGGCGAACTAGAGTCTTGTAGAGGGGGGTAGAATTCCAGGTGTAGCGGTGAAATGCGTAGAGATCTGGAGGAATACCGGTGGCGAAGGCGGCCCCCTGGACAAAGACTGACGCTCATGCACGAAAGCGTGGGGAGCAAACAGGATTAGATACCCTGGTAGTCCACGCCGTAAACGATGTCTACTCGGAGTTTGGTGTCTTGAACACTGGGCTCTCAAGCTAACGCATTAAGTAGACCGCCTGGGGAGTACGGCCGCAAGGTTAAAACTCAAATGAATTGACGGGGGCCCGCACAAGCGGTGGAGCATGTGGTTTAATTCGATGCAACGCGAAGAACCTTACCTACTCTTGACATCCACGGAATTCGCTAGAGATAGCTTAGTGCCTTCGGGAACCGTGAGACAGGTGCTGCATGGCTGTCGTCAGCTCGTGTTGTGAAATGTTGGGTTAAGTCCCGCAACGAGCGCAACCCCTATCCTTATTTGCCAGCACGTAATGGTGGGAACTCTAGGGAGACTGCCGGTGATAAACCGGAGGAAGGTGGGGACGACGTCAAGTCATCATGGCCCTTACGAGTAGGGCTACACACGTGCTACAATGGCGAGTACAGAGGGTTGCAAAGCCGCGAGGTGGAGCTAATCTCACAAAGCTCGTCGTAGTCCGGATTGGAGTCTGCAACTCGACTCCATGAAGTCGGAATCGCTAGTAATCGTGGATCAGAATGCCACGGTGAATACGTTCCCGGGCCTTGTACACACCGCCCGTCACACCATGGGAGTGGGCTGCAAAAGAAGTGGGTAGCTTAACCTTCGGGGGGGCGCTCACCACTTTGTGGTTCATGACTGGGGTGAAGTCGTAACAAGGTAGCCCTAGGGGAACCTGGGGCTGGATCACCTCCTTACCTATACGACTAACTTAATGTTTGTTGAGTGTTCACACAGATTTGCTTGATAGAAGAAAGAGTAAAAAATGGACCTAGTCAAATAGGTTTATCAAAGATGGGTCTGTAGCTCAGCTGGTTAGAGCGCACCCCTGATAAGGGTGAGGTCGGTGGTTCAAGTCCACTCTGACCCACCAAATCTTCGTTCTCCTTTGTTAAATTAACACTCGTTTAGTGAACTAAACGTCGCGTTAATTTGCCGCGGATAACTCGATTTGGCAAACCAATCCTTTTAGAGGTTTGGAACATCTTACTTACTCGCACTGCATGTAAATGGGGCTATAGCTCAGCTGGGAGAGCGCCTGCCTTGCACGCAGGAGGTCTGCGGTTCGATCCCGCATAGCTCCACCATTTACACCTTATTCTAACTTTATTGCAAAGTAATAAGGCATATGCACTATGGATAGAGATGCCAAAGATAAACTTAAAAATTATCTTTGGCTTTTTTAAGCCCGCTCTTTAACAATTTGGAAAGCTGATAGTATTTAATTACATGAGTCTGTCATGTGATTAATTACAAAACGTTTAATGCGAAAGCATTGAACATGAGTTCTCAAACACTTTATTAAGTGTCTTGAATATTCAATAGTAAATTATTCTTTGCTGAATAGTTTACGTCTAAGGCGCGTCCACTTCTTTGGTCAGAAGTGAGACAAGTAAAACCAAGCTGGTCGCAATGCGACTCAGGTGAGTGAAACTCATTTGGGTTGTATGGTTAAGCGACTAAGCGTATACGGTGGATGCCTTGGCAGTCAGAGGCGATGAAGGACGTAGTAACTTGCGAAAAGCGTTGGCGAGCTAGTAACAAGCATTTGAGCTAACGATGTCCGAATGGGGGAACCCAGCAGCATAAGCTGTTATCGCAACATGAATACATAGTGTTGCGAGGCGAACGAGGGGAACTGAAACATCTAAGTACCCTTAGGAAAAGAAATCAACCGAGATTCCCCTAGTAGCGGCGAGCGAACGGGGATTAGCCCTTAAGTCAGTGGGGTGTTAGTGGAATGCGTTGGAAAGCGCAGCGGCACAGGGTGATAGCCCCGTACATGAAAACTAACCATTGATGAAAACGAGTAAGGCGGGACACGTGACATCCTGTTTGAATATGGGGGGACCATCCTCCAAGGCTAAATACTCCTGACTGACCGATAGTGAACCAGTACCGTGAGGGAAAGGCGAAAAGAACCCCTGTGAGGGGAGTGAAATAGAACCTGAAACCGTATACGTACAAGCAGTGGGAGCGGTTCTTGAGACCGTGACTGCGTACCTTTTGTATAATGGGTCAGCGACTTACATTTTGTAGCGAGGTTAAGCGAATAGCGGAGCCGTAGGGAAACCGAGTGTTAACTGCGCGTTTAGTTGCAAGGTGTAGACCCGAAACCCGGTGATCTAGCCATGGGCAGGTTGAAGGTTGAGTAACATCAACTGGAGGACCGAACCGACTAATGTTGAAAAATTAGCGGATGACTTGTGGCTGGGGGTGAAAGGCCAATCAAACCGGGAGATATCTGGTTCTCCTCGAAAGCTATTTAGGTAGCGCCTCGAGCGAATACCATTGGGGGTAGAGCACTGTTAAGGCTAGGGGGTCATCCCGACTTACCAACCCTTTGCAAACTCCGAATACCAATGAGTACTACTCGGGAGACAGACGGCGGGTGCTAACGTCCGTCGTCAAAAGGGAAACAACCCAGACCGTCAGCTAAGGTCCCAAAGTACTAGCTAAGTGGGAAACGATGTGGGAAGGCTTAGACAGCTAGGATGTTGGCTTAGAAGCAGCCATCATTTAAAGAAAGCGTAATAGCTCACTAGTCGAGTCGGCCTGCGCGGAAGATGTAACGGGGCTAAGCTAGTCACCGAAGCTACGGGTGCACAGTTTACTGTGCGCGGTAGAGGAGCGTTCTGTAAGCCGTTGAAGGTGAAGGGGTAACCCACGCTGGAGGTATCAGAAGTGCGAATGCTGACATGAGTAACGATAAAGGGGGTGAAAAACCCCCTCGCCGAAAGACCAAGGGTTCCTGTCCAACGTTAATCGGGGCAGGGTGAGTCGACCCCTAAGGTGAGGCCGAAAGGCGTAATCGATGGGAAACAGATTAATATTTCTGTACTTCCGCTAACTGCGATGGAGAGACGGAGAAGGCTAGGCTAGCGCGGCGTTGGTAGTCCGCGTTTAAGGTGGTAGGTGGTGTTCTTAGGCAAATCCGGGGACACGTACTTTAATGTACACACTGAGAGCTGATGACGAGGTCCTAAGGGACTGAAGTAGTTGATGCCATGCTTCCAGGAAAATCTTCTAAGCTTCAGGTTAGTGGGAATCGTACCCCAAACCGACACAGGTGGTCGGGTAGAGAATACCAAGGCGCTTGAGAGAACTCGGCTGAAGGAACTAGGCAAAATGGTACCGTAACTTCGGGAGAAGGTACGCTCCTGTTGGTGATGAGACTTGCTCTCTAAGCTGACGGGAGTCGCAGATACCAGGTGGCTGCAACTGTTTATCAAAAACACAGCACTGTGCAAACTCGCAAGAGGAAGTATACGGTGTGACGCCTGCCCGGTGCCGGAAGGTTAATTGATTGGGTTATCGCAAGAGAAGCTCATGATCGAAGCCCCGGTAAACGGCGGCCGTAACTATAACGGTCCTAAGGTAGCGAAATTCCTTGTCGGGTAAGTTCCGACCTGCACGAATGGCGTAATGATGGCCACGCTGTCTCCAGCCGAGACTCAGTGAAGTTGAAATTGCGGTGAAGATGCCGTATACCCGCGGCTAGACGGAAAGACCCCGTGAACCTTTACTATAGCTTGGCACTGAACATTGAACCTACATGTGTAGGATAGGTGGGAGACTTTGAAGTTGTGACGCTAGTCATGATGGAGTCGTCCTTGAAATACCACCCTTGTAGTTTTGATGTTCTAACCTAGGTCCCTTATCGGGATTAGGGACAGTGCCTGGTGGGTAGTTTGACTGGGGCGGTCTCCTCCCAAAGAGTAACGGAGGAGCACGAAGGTTGGCTAAGTACGGTCGGACATCGTACGGTTAGTGCAATGGCATAAGCCAGCTTAACTGCGAGACATACACGTCGAGCAGGTACGAAAGTAGGTCATAGTGATCCGGTGGTTCTGAATGGAAGGGCCATCGCTCAACGGATAAAAGGTACTCCGGGGATAACAGGCTGATACCGCCCAAGAGTTCATATCGACGGCGGTGTTTGGCACCTCGATGTCGGCTCATCACATCCTGGGGCTGAAGTCGGTCCCAAGGGTATGGCTGTTCGCCATTTAAAGTGGTACGCGAGCTGGGTTCAGAACGTCGTGAGACAGTTCGGTCCCTATCTGCCGTGGGCGTTGGATGATTGAAGGGAGCTGCTCCTAGTACGAGAGGACCGGAGTGGACGAACCGCTGGTGTTCGGGTTGTCATGCCAATGGCATTGCCCGGTAGCTACGTTCGGAATCGATAACCGCTGAAAGCATCTAAGCGGGAAGCGAGCCCTAAGATGAGTCATCCCTAGGAATTTAATTCCTCTAAAGAGCCGTTCGAGACTAGGACGTTGATAGGCATGGTGTGTAAGCGTTGTGAGGCGTTGAGCTAACATGTACTAATGACTCGAGAGGCTTAACCATACAACCCAGATGGGTTTTACAAAGAAGCCTTAGACAGAATACAGATACTTGATAAAGTTTGAACTCAAACAAAGAAAATCAGCTTTCCGAATTATTATTAACGTGAGCCAGAGATGGACACGGTAATAAACAGAATTTGCTTGGTGACAATAGCCTTGTGGAACCACCTGATCCCATCCCGAACTCAGAAGTGAAACGCAAACGCGCCGATGGTAGTGTGGGGTCTCCCCATGTGAGAGTAGGTCATCGCCAAGCGCTAATTTAAATAATCTTAATTGATTAGTATAGAATTGCTGATATGGCTCAGTCGGTAGAGCGCATCCTTGGTAAGGATGAGGTCCCCAGTTCGATTCTGGGTATCAGCACCATTACAATCTAGTGTCTAATCCTAGAATAAAGAATTTGCTTGGTGACAATAGCCTTGTGGAACCACCTGATCCCATCCCGAACTCAGAAGTGAAACGCAAACGCGCCAATGGTAGTGTGGGGTCTCCCCATGTGAGAGTAGGTCATCGCCAAGCGCCTAATTATCTCGTTGAGATGTAACCAAGCCAGCTGAATAAGCTGGCTTTTTTGCTTTTGTAATCTGTAACATTATTTGCACTAATAGCAATGCTGCCGACTGTAAGTATTGCTATTAGCTTTGTTGGCGAGTCTTTTCTTCCCTTCAATACACAAGCTTTGCTTCCAGATTTTTCACTATTAATCGATAAAAAAAGCAGCCAGAAGGCTGCTTTGAGGTGGTACTTTTGCATTAGGTTGCTTAAGCTTCTTTAAGCCACTGGGCAGCACGTTTAGCGAAGTAAGTTAAAATACCGTCTGCGCCTGCGCGTTTAAAGCAGAGTAGGGACTCCATGACGATGGCCTTTTCGGCTAACCATCCATTCTGGATTGCAGCCATATGCATGGCGTATTCGCCACTGACTTGATAGGCGAATGTTGGCACTGCAAGTTCAGTTTTAACGCGATGCACTATATCTAAATACGGCATACCTGGCTTAACCATCACCATATCGGCTCCTTCTTGGATATCGAGTGCGACTTCATGCAAAGCTTCGTCACTGTTCGCTGGATCCATTTGATAGCTATGCTTATTGCCACCTTTGAGGTTACCCGCTGAGCCTACGGCATCACGGAATGGACCGTAGTAGTTTGAAGAGTATTTTGCCGAGTAAGCCATGATTTGGGTGTTGACGTGCCCTGCCGCTTCTAATGCTTGGCGAATCGCGCCAATACGGCCATCCATCATGTCCGATGGTGCAATGATGTCAGCTCCAGCATCGGCGTGTGACAGTGCTTGCTTCACTAAAATCTCGGTGGTGATATCGTTAAGGATATAACCCGTTTCGTCTATGATGCCGTCTTGACCGTGAGTGGTGAAAGGATCTAGTGCCACGTCAGTCATGATGCCTAGCTGTGGAAAGGCTTTTTTGAGCTCGCGCACTGCACGTTGCACTAGGGCATCTGCGTTATAGGCTTCTTCTGCCATTAATGTTTTTTTCTCTGCAGGTGTCACAGGGAAAAGTGCGATCAATGGGATACCTAACTCAACCAGTTCTTCAGCTTCTTTCAGTAGCAAGTCTATCGAGTAGCGTTCAACACCGGGCATAGAGGCTATTTTTTCACTGCGATTAGTGCCTTCTAGAATAAACATTGGGTAAATCAAGTCATTGACCGTTAGATGATTTTCGGCCATGAGGCGACGGCTAAAATCATGTTTACGCATGCGGCGCATTCTACGCTGAGGGAAGGCACTGGTAATGATATTCACATTTGACTCCTAATTAGGTACTGGTCTTGCTTGATCCGACAAATACAAGCTGACTTGATTACGCCCACCGTTTTTTGCTTTGTAGAGGGCTTTATCTGCTTGTTCTAGTAATTTAGTACTGTGTTGATCGTGGGTCACTATATCGGCACTGACTCCGATACTGATAGTCAAAGGTATCGCTTCACCTTCCCATTCAAAATGAATAGAGGCAACAGCGTCTCTTATTGTTTCAGCAACTTGGAGAGCACCTTCTGCAGTTGTATTAGGAAGGATGATAGCAAATTCCTCCCCCCCAAAACGTGACACTAGATCCGTTGGCCGTTTTAAATGCTGCTGTAATGTTTGAGCTATTGTACGTAATGCTTGATCGCCTGCAAGATGACCGAATCTGTCGTTGATCAGCTTGAAACGATCAATATCAAGCATTAACAGTGCTATGGGTGTTTCTTGCCTGCGACTGATCCGGCTTTCAGCGATTAAACGTTTATCAAAGGCACTGCGGTTTTTGACCCCAGTTAAACTGTCGATAGTGCTTTGTTCTGTGAGCTTTTGATTCACCTCATGCAATTCTCTGAGGGTGATTTCCAGTTCTAAAGTCCGCTCTTGCACCATTTGTTCGAGTTTCTCATTGCTCTCGGCTTCCGCTTTTAGGGCTTCTTCCCGCGCACTACGAATTTTCTGTGCTTGTTTCAAGGCTTCTTGCTGGATACGTAGTTTAGCTTTGCGCTCATCGTTATAGCGGATGGCGAGCACCAGAGACATGAAGATAATTTCAAAAGTCAGCCCAAGCATCACAGGCGTTTGCGGTTTTAAATTGAGGTCAATCACGCTGAGATAAAGCAAGCTACTGATGCAGGCGCCTGTCAGCATACTCACCCAGCCAATAGTGTACATACGTGCCAGTTTATGGCCATTGATAGCCTGAGTAATGGCAAAGACCATCAGGACTAGGCTGAGTACTGCAACGGAAATGATCTCGATATAGAGCGCCGTTCCATATTGGATAAATGGTGTGGCGAGTCCAACACAGAGGATATACACAGCACTATAGCGACAAGTGAGTAACATACGGCGGTTTAAATATTTGAGCTGTAATATTTTTTCAGTAAACATTAACGCAAATGCCATAACGATTGGCAGTAAAAACGGCACCATAACTTGCTGCAATAGCGGCCAGTCTGGCCAGAGGAATCGGAAGGCAAAACCGTTAATCGTGGCAACGAGTAAGGTCATGCTAAGGACATAGCCAGAGTAATAGCTGTAGCTGAATGAGCCCGATGCTATGGCGATAAAAAGGCTAAAAATGCCAATTGCGGCAAGTACACCAAGTTGGAATCCATGCTCAACGGCGGTAGATTCGGCAATTTGAGCTAAGTCATTAGAAGACCATAGGTTTAATGGTACTGCAGCACTACCTTCAGTTTGAATATGCAGATAGAAAGTATGGGAGTCATCTGTGTTGATCTTGAAAGGATATAGGAAAATATTGCTCAAGAATGGTCGATCCTCATAGGGGAATATATCACCCATCAGCACAGTATTCATGAGTTTATTATTGACTAAATGGTAGATAGTTACCTTGTCTAACAAAGGGTTATCTAGCGCTAAAATGCGCGAAAGTGTTTCGTCAGGGCTGGTTAAGCTGAAACTGAGCCAAAAATTATGGCCGCTGAGTTTTTGAATGTCTTTATTGGTAAAGTTATGCCAATCAGTTTTTGGCAAAGCTTGTATTTCGGCCAGTTCTTTTGCTGGTGTAGGGTGGCTGACCATTAACCAAGGCGTAAGGTTTAAAGGTGTCGTGGTTGACTCGTCAATGCTCAATAGGGTTGCCAAGGCCTGTGTTGGGTATATCCATAGCCACAGCAAGAGTATGAGTGGCATGTTTTTGTTAAGCATGGATTCGATCCAAATTAAAAAACGCTAAGCTATTTTGGTAGCAACGTTTTGCAAACTCATCCGCATCTTCTCCGCGTAGGTTTGCAATATAATTTGCGATATAAGGAAGGTATTCGGGCTTGTTTTTGCTCGATTTAGGCTTGGGCCGCATACTACGGGGGAGTAGGTAAGGGCTATCTGTCTCGATTAAAATGCGATTCTGCGGAATAAAGGGGACGAGTTGCGCTAGTTCTTGGCCGCGTCTTTCATCGCAGACCCAACCTGTTATGCCTAAGTGTAAATCTAGGTCAATATAGGCTTCCATCTGTGCGTGAGTGCCAGTGAAACAATGCAAAAGCGCGCCACTAAGCTGTGGGCGATATTCCCGCAGGATAGCAATAAAGTCTTCGTGGGCATCGCGTTCGTGCATTAGCACTGGCATTTGCAGTTCAACGGCTAAGGCGAGTTGGGCAATAAAAGCTTGGCGCTGGATAGGTCTCGGGGAGAAATCACGATTGTAGTCTAAACCACATTCGCCAACGGCAACCACTTGCGGTGCGTGACAGAGTTCAGCTTGTCGAGCGTTTGAGCCATCATGCCAACCACTGGCATGGTGGGGATGCACACCAGCAGTGCAGTAAAGTTGATTAGGATATTGCTCGCATACAGCAATGGCTGCCGCACTTTCAGTTAAATCGCTGCCAATAACAATTAACGGCGAAACCCCTTGGTCCGCCGCCGCTTGTATTATCGATACAGTATCTTGTTCGAGTGCGCTGCCAAGTAAATTGACAGCGATATCTATGTATGAGGGCATTATTTTAGACGTTTTACCCGAACCTTGGCATTGCGATCATCGGTACCCATTAAAAAAGAACCTAAAGCGGCTTTTTCAATATAGACAGTTTCACCTTGCTTAACGTTGTACTTACGGCCATCAGTTTGTTTCCATACCTGACCGTTAGTGAAAGTCACTTTAATGGCTCCGTAAGCATCTTCGGCTATAGATTGAATCTCTAAATAAATCTTATCGACAGTATTTTCTTGAGCACGCTTGGCTTCCATCCCAAAGTCATCGGCAATTTTTGCCGCTGGCGTTTGGGGGGCGGTTGCCACTATCGCAGCTGCAGTTGTAGGAGCTGCAACTGTTGCTACTGTAGCCGGTATCGCTTGAGTGCTAATGGTGTCTGGTGTCATGCCTTTTACGCTTTCTGCTAGCTTGTCATAGCAAATCAAGCGGTCGAGTTTATCGGCGGTTGCTGCACATTGGGTTAACTGCTGTTCAATGCTGGCATTTGCTTGGACAGATACAAGCATGATCGCTGCCGTGATAAGAGTTAAGCGCATGAGAATGTTCCTTATTATATTATTCCCCTAACGCCTTCGAGGACGTTAGTCGTTTGTTTGTTCAGTCTCTTCGCCAGACTCGTCATCTGGTTTGCTGTAGAAACGAGCCGCTAATAAACCGCCTTCGAACAATAACAGCATTGGTACAGCAAGCATAGTCTGGGAAATCACATCTGGTGGGGTTAATAGCATGCCGACGACAAAGGCGCCCACTATGATATAAGGACGTTTTTGCTTGAGATCTTCAGGTGTAGTGACACCTGACCAGCAGAGTAAAACAACGGCAATGGGGATTTCAAAGGATAGGCCGAAGGCAAAGAACAGCTTCAGAATAAAGTTAAGGTAACTGGTAATGTCTGTCGCAACCTGAACTCCCTCTGGCGCATTGTTAGCAAAAAAACCAAAAACAACAGGGAATACAAGATAATATGCAAAGACAATACCGAGATAAAACAATAAGGTACTGCTAAATAGTAGTGGCATCACTAGGCGTTTTTCATGTTTATATAAACCCGGTGCCACAAAGGACCAAATTTGAAATAACACGTAGGGCACTGCCACAAAAAATGATAAAACGAGGGTTAGTTTGAAAGGTGCAAAAAATGGTGCAGCGACATCCGTCGCAATCATGCTGCCACCAAGAGGTAAAGACTGCATTAAAGGTATTGCCATATAGTGGTAGATATCATTTGCCCAGTACGCACTACAAATGAACACTAATAACACACTGGCAATGGATTTTAGCAGCTTGGACCTAAGTTCAAGCAAATGGCTGATAAGTGGCTGCTGTTGCGACATGAATTATCCGTTGGCTTTCGGGTTAGAACTGGTATCCACGCCCTGAGATGGCTCACTTGAAGTAGCGGGAGAAGCCGATGTTTGACTCGCCTCTACAGTGGCTGTTGGATTAGTTTGGCTAGCTTGAACTGGATTCACTTGAGCAGGAGTGTGAATTTGATTCTCAGGCGCAGGGGTGTCTTTTGACGGATCCTGAACCTGATAAGGGCGGTTCACTGACTGCGCCGCTTGCTTTAGTTGCTCAATAGACTCTTTGAGTTCAGGTGAGAGGTTAGATAAACCTTTGCTCTCGGCTTTTTTAAGATCGGCATGCAACTGCTCGATCTTCAGCTCCTGCTCAAGTTCTTCTTTTACCGAGTTCGCCATGCGTTTCATCGCACGGATCCAACTCGTTACCGAACGCACCGCAACCGGTAGACGTTCGGGGCCAAGAACCACTAGCCCCAAAACACCAACCAGCAGCAGCTCCATAAAGCCGATACCGTCAAACATAAAGAGTTACGCCTGTTCTTTGTTAGACTCAGGTTTCTTTTCAGTCGCCTGTTGAGTTGTTTGCGCTGTTTTAACCGCTTCGGTGTCTTCTAATGCCTTCTTGTCTTCTTCTGAAGACATGGCGTTTTTGAAGCCTTTAACCGCACCACCTAAATCACCACCCAAAGAGCGTAATTTCTTAGTTCCAAACAACAAGACAACGATTAACGCAACGATAAGCAGTTGCCAAATACTAATACCACCCATGAAGGTATCCTCTTAATTGATATCGGTTCTATTATGAACCTCTGATTAATTAGTGCTAGCTAAAATTTGCGATTCTTTGGCCTAGATCGCCATCCTACAAACCACAATATCATGCCTGAAATTAGACAAACATAAGGGGTCCATAGTGTAGCGTCTCTATTAATCAATAACGTGCCACAGATCAATAAAACGGCAGAAGTGATAAGCAAGTAGTTACTCTTATGTGCCTGCTGCTGGTATTTCAAATACTTATCTAGCATTTGTTGCTGAGAACTCAGCAATTTCCTGCCTAACTTAAGATTATCGTAAATTAGTTCAGGGAATTCAGGTAGTTTATCAGCCCAATATGGCAGTTTTGTGGATACCTTTTTAAACATAGCTTTAGGACCGACTTGGTCGGCCATCCACTGCTCTAAAAAGGGTTTGGCGGTTTGCCATAAATCCAACTGCGGATACAGCTGACGGCCTAAGCCTTCGATGTAGAGTAAGGTTTTTTCCAACAATACCAATTGCGGTTGCACCACGATATCGAAGTGGCGCGCAGTGCGGAATAATTCCAGTAACACATGACCAAAGGAGATCTCGTCGAGCGGCTTGTTGAACATAGGTTCACACACCACTTTGATGGCCTGTTCGAAAGCTTGTAGATCGGTTTTTTCCGATACCCAGCCAGACTCAATATAGAGCTGGGCGATTCTGTGATAATCGCGATTAAAGAAGGCGAGGAAATTTTCGGCGAGATAGCGCTTATCGACTTCGCTGAGTGTGCCCATGATGCCGCAGTCGAGCCCAATGTAGTATGGGTTCTCAGGATGATCGCGGGAAATAAAGATATTGCCCGGATGCATGTCGGCGTGGAAAAAGTTATCGCGGAATACTTGGGTAAAAAATAGTTCAACACCCCGCTCGGCCAATAACTTAAAGTTGGTACCTTGCGCTTTAAGGGCGGCAATATCCGAGACAGAAATACCGTAAATACGTTCCATCACCATCAGGCGTGGATAGCAAAACTCTTCATACACATAAGGCACATAGAGCGCATCTGAGTTGAGGAAGTTGTTGCGTAGCTTGACTGCGTTTAAGGCTTCGAGCTTAAGGTTTAACTCGCCTAAAATGGTCACGCGGTAATCTTCGATCACTTCAGCAGGGCGCAGTCGGTTGCCTTCACCGAGGAGGTATTCAATCAGTTTGGCCGTTTGCGACATCAACTGCAGATCGGCCTGGATTTTAGCTTCTACATTAGGGCGCAGCACCTTAAGTACGACGTCTTTACCGTTAGATTTGAGGGTCGCGGTATGCACCTGAGAAATAGAGGCTGAGGCCAGTGGTATTTCATTAAAGTCATCGAATAGGGATTCAATCGGCGCTTTTAGCTCAGCTTCAATCGCTTGGCGGGCAAGTGCACCATCAAAGGGCGGCACTTTGTCCTGCAGCATTGCCAATTCACTGGCCCATTCATCACTGAGTAAATCGCGGCGGGTTGAGAGCATTTGCCCAAGCTTGATATAAACGGGGCCGAGTTCCTGCATCGCCAATTTTAAGCGTTCGCCACCGGGCTTATTTTTATGCTTATTACGGATCCAGAATAGGCTGTTACGGGCGAGCTTAAAGTACCAAGGTGTCATCTTTGGCGGCAATACGTCATCTAACCCGTACTGAAGTAAGGTCTTAATGACGTGGTAACCGCGGCGGATACTGGCAAAGGTCATGGCTTAATTTGGTCTCTTAATTGGGCAATCCGTTGTTCAATCGCGCGAGTGTCGGCAACTAAATCATCCATCTGATCGCGAAAGTGCATTAACTCAATTGGGTGCGGTGCGAGGCGATACTCTTCAACTGCGAGTTGCCCTAAGTGGGAGCGGGTTTTACGCAACACTTCGAGTGCAAAGTCTTTTGCCAGATGGCTAGAACAGATGAGTTTGTGAGTGGGACCATCACCTAAATAACGGGATATTGGCTCGGCAAAGTCAAACTCGATACCGCGTAGATATTGGCTAAAGCTTTGTAATAAATTGAGATCGCCCTCAAGCTTGAGTTTATCTTGCTTGATTAGTTCAGTTAGGTTTGCGCCTTCGGACACGCGGTAAAGCGTCGTCGCATCGGCATGTAGACTGACATCAACATCGCCTTCATAGCGGCTCAGTACTTGGATCTCTTTGGCAAACACTAAATAGAATGGCCAGCTGAGCTGCGATAATTGGATGCGAAACACTTTGCCATGCAACTGGCGCTGGCGCGAATAATCGTCGCCAGCTTGGGCCTGAAGTTTTTTCAGACCCGTTTCAATTGCGGCGCAGGCAAGCAGCACAACTTCTTGCGGCATCATTAGAATTTATAACCACGGTGCAATGCGACAATGCCGTCGGTCATGTTGGTGTAGTCGACTTGTTCAAAGCCTGCATCAACCATCATTTGTTTTAATGTGTCTTGATCTGGGTGCATGCGGATCGATTCAGCCAGATACTCGTAGCTGTCGGCATCTTTAGTGATGAGCTCACCCATCTTAGGTAAGACTTTGAAGCTATATAAATCATATACTTTACGCATGATTTCATGCTGAGGCTTAGAGAACTCTAGCACTAATAATTTGCCACCGGGCTTAAGCACGCGATTCATTGAACGCAGCGCCGCATCTTTATCGGTCACGTTACGCAGACCAAAGGCGATGGTAATGATATCGAAGTGGTTATCGGGAAACGGCAGTGCTTCGGCGTTGGCTTGCACATAACTGACATTGTTGACTATACCCTTGTCGCGCAACTTAGTGCGCCCGACTTTTAACATGGAATCGTTAATGTCAGCTAAAACCACTTCACCTTTATCGCCCACTAAGTGAGAGAATTTTGCAGTTAAGTCGCCTGTGCCGCCGGCCAGATCGAGCACTTTCATGCCAGGGCGGGCGCCAGAGACTTCAATGGTGTAACGTTTCCAAAAACGGTGAATGCCGAAGGACATCACATCGTTCATTATGTCGTACTTAGCGGCAACAGAATGAAACACGCCGGCAACGAGTTCAGCCTTTTTATCGGCCTCTACGGTTTTGTAACCAAAGTGGGTACTTTTAGATTCGCCCTCAGACATCAATGTGTTCCTATTGTTTTGCAATGTATTAGTTGCGAGTGTAAGCCATCGCCTGCATTTGCTGAATCTTTGATCTATCACTCTGTGATCGAGCTAGTAAACTAACTGCAATGCCTTAGCTTGAGGCACTCCTGAACAGTCGTAGGATTAAGTGCTTAGCGACCACGTAAAATGGACTGGCATTAGACCACAATATCAGGATTTGGTGAATAGCTTAGCGTCCAGTTGGGTGCAACTGGTGATATTCATTGTGCCAAAAATTGCATGCGAGCCTGCACATAAGCGTAGATAAGCTCGCTTAGGCTTTGGCCAACATCCCTGAATCCGGCTTCAATCCCAGCTTCGTGGCAACTTGGCGCAGCCTCGGCTAAATGCAAATAAGCGCATGGGCAGTGGCGGGCGATATAGCTGACATAATGCGCCGCATCGAGCAATGGCACACCTGCAACGGTTGAAGCGCTACTGGGCATTTTAGCGATAGCATCTACGTCAAGTTCTAATCCTACGGGTAAACCTGTGTCATTAAGTTTGGCGGCGATTTCAAGTAAAGCTTGGCTAAGGCTGATTTCACGGCGCACCCAAATTTGTTGCAAGCTATGCCAAGTGCCACCAAATTCGCTGAGTTGGCTTAGGTTGGCTTCGCTGTTTTTTAACTCGTGTAAACCCAGTACATGGTAGCAACCTAAGGCGCCGCGATCGGCTGCATAACTAAAACCATTACCGCTGTGACGGCCTTCAAGCAAACGAAAATCCGAATGAGGGTCAAGATTCACCGCGGCGACTTGGCGCTGATAGTGGCTGTAGGTTGCCATCAACAAACCATAGGCATTGTTGTGGCCGCCGCCGATGAGTATGGGTTCTAAACCCGCCTTTAAAATCGCACTGATGATGCGGATCACGCGCTCATCGAGTTGCTCCACCGCATCACGTAATTCATCTAGGGTGACGTTAGTGTTATCTGTTGTATTGCTCGTAGTTTGTTGCTGCAGATCGGCGGTGTTCACTTGGCCTAACACTAGGCATTCGGCGCCAGAAAGAAAACGATTCGATTGTAAATTGAGCCATTGGCGCATACTGGTTGTGAACGCATCGGTTGCACCGCCGCGGCCTAAATTGGCACGTGGGCCGATATCTTCGCCAACGCCGATAATGGCAAAGCTTGCCCCGTGGGCTTTTGCAGTCGCAAGTATGGTCTCTAACGTGTGTTCGTGATTGGCCAAATGGACGCATTGGCCTAGCTTAGTTTCGCCAGTTCTTGTGCTGACGAGTGAGGCGATATCAGTATGGGTAAAAGGAATAAATTCAGGCATAGATTGATATTCTTATTCGGCCAGAGTCGAGCTATTGTGGCCAGAGTAGGGCGAGGATTCAATGGGGAAACGCTGAAAATAGTGAATAAAAAAGCCAGCTTAGCTGGCTTTCTTGACTGAAGAGTGAGATTACTCAATGTCGAGTGGTTCAGGTGATAAAATCACACCTGTGTTATCAGCATAAATGTGATCACCGGGTAAGAAAGTCACACCGCCAAAATTGACTGGAATTTCCACTTCGCCTACTGAATTGCCATCAGCACCCACTGGAATAGAGGCAAGGGCTTGAATACCAATGTCTAATTCTTCCAATGCATCCACATCGCGTACAGAACCGTAAACGATAATGCCTTCCCAGTTGTTGCTAACCGCAAGTTCTGCGATAGCGCCATCGATCAGCGCACGGCGTAATGAGCCACCGCCATCAATGAGTAAGACTTTACCTTGGCCATCCTCTTGTAGGACTTCGGTAATTAGGCCGTTGTCTTCAAAGCACTTGATGGTGCTAATAGAACCGCCAAAAGAGCTACAACCACCGTAGTTACTGAACATGGGCTCGACTACATCTACGACATCTAAGTACATGTCACATAGTTCTGAGGTGTTGTATTCCATATTTACACTCCTATTGATCCGCGTTGCGTACAGTTTAGCGAGTTTACGCCAGTATAAAAGGGATTATTGAAAAGAAAAGTGTTATCAATCACGGTATTGTTGCCACTTGGCTGTTAACACATCTGTAGTAAATTTTCGTCACACTATAGAATTTATTCGGTAAAACTTGATATTGGTCATTAAATAACGGTTTTTTATTACAACTCTGTTGCGCACTTTGGTATTATATCCCAAGTTTAAATTAACTTACTTAACTTAATTTGCTTTAGGGGCATGGACCCCCCGTTACGCTTATGGACGGTAGAGGGCCTTCGAGAGGTGCCTATGGAAGCTGTAAATACGATTGAAATTATTGGTTATTTTGCCTCTATAATGGTGGCGATCTCTCTAATGATGAAGAATATCATTTGGTTGCGATGGTTGAATTTTGTAGGATGCACTCTGTTTGTGGTTTATGGGGTGTTTATTTCTGCTTGGCCTGTGGCCGGCATGAATGCGTTTGTTGCTTGTATTAATATTTACCATTTGACAAAAATTTACCGTGCTAAGGCAAATATTCCCGCTGCAGCCTAAGTTTTATTGGATTGTGTTGCTCTTGAGATTAACGTTTAGAGCAACACAATATCCTGTCTCAGTCCTATCGCTATTCCTAAATAAATCCCTTAGCCCCAGCATAACGTCTCTAGAATCCTTCTAGATCAAAACCTCAGCCATGCTTCTTGTCATAAAACCTTCGAGCAGATGTCACTTAGCCGTCACAGGTCTTTCTTAGTCTCAAGCTATCTAATAGTGCTTTAGCTAATGTGATTTAGGTTTAACTATTAGCAAACAGTAAATTAGCCGTGAGCAGTCAATAACGAATTCAATCGTGAATAGAGCCTTGGTGAGTCGGTTGGTTTCAGACTAAGCACTCTAAGCGTCGTCGAGAGAATGCACAGATTAACATCACAGTAAAACTCGCTGGTATGCCAGCAAGGAGCCTGTTTTATGTTGAGTTACGTTGCAGACTTAGATAAGCGAATGTTTTGCCATATCGTGAGCTTCACCCAGCACCATGGTTTATATGCCCATGCAAAGCGGGTGTCAGCGAGTGGCGATGGGCATGTGTATTTATATTTGTCCGTGGGTTTGATGCTAACGCACGCTCAAGGACAGGCTCTATTTAATTTGATGTTAGCGAGTTTTTTGGTTGAGTTACCTCTGTATTTACTATTGAAAAATAGTATTCGTCGGACACGGCCATGCCATGCATTAGTGGGATTTGAGAGTGGTTTTGAACCATCGGATCGTTTCAGCTTACCGTCTGGTCATACAGCTGCGGCCTTTGTGATGGCAACGAGCGTGGCACAAATTTATCCTGCGGCGGCTCCTGTGGCGTATTTATGGGCTTTTAGCATAGGGGGCTCACGTATTGCACTTGGCGTGCATTATCCCTTAGATATTCTGGCGGGAGCCTCATTGGGAATTGGGTCGGTATTGCTGGTTCATCCAGTGATTTAATTCAAATATGCGCCTGTTAATCATTTCATTAGTGGGAATTCTCCTTCACTCATCAGTTTAAGGATACGTAATGCGAATACTCTACGGAGTTCAAGGCACAGGGAATGGCCACTTAAGTCGTGCACGCGTCATGGCTAAAGCATTGATGAAACAAGATATTGAAGTGGACTTTCTATTTTCGGGGCGTAAGCCTGATCAGTTTTTCGATATGGAGTGCTTTGGCGATTATCGCGTTCAAGCGGGAATGACGTTTGCGACGCACTCCGGGCGCGTGAATGTGCCACAAACTGTCCGGCAAAATTTGTCCTTGTCGTTATTTAAAGATATTAAAGCATTAGATCTTAGTTGCTACGATTTAGTACTCAACGACTTTGAACCTGTGTCGGCTTGGGCTGCGCGGCGCCAAGGCGTGCCATCCATTGGTATTAGCCATCAGGCGGCGTTAACTCATCCGGTGCCAAAACTCGGTAGCACTTGGTTTAATGAGATGCTGCTCAATTATTTTGCACCAGTGGATGTGGCGCTGGGGTGTCATTGGCATCATTTTGGCTTCCCTATTTTGCCGCCTTTTGTCGAAGTGGATGCCAGCCCATTCGAACACACGCATCAGATTTTAGTTTATTTGCCTTTTGAAGATGCGGATATGATTGCTCATTTTCTGTCTCATTTTAGTGATTATCAGTTTTTGGTATATCACAGCCAACAACCTAAAGGCCAAGTTGCTGAGCACATTAAATGGCATGGTTTTAATCGTGAGGGGTTTAAGCAACATCTTGCCAGCTGCGGCGGTGTGATAGGCAATGCGGGTTTTGAGCTTGCCAGCGAAGCATTAACCTTAGGTAAAAAACTCTTAGTCAAACCACTGATTGGCCAGTTTGAGCAGTTATCGAATGTGGCGGCGTTACAACTTTTAGCGGCTGCAGATAGCATGATGAGTCTCGATGTGAACATAGTTAAGCGCTGGCTTAAAACGGCATCGCCTAATCCAATCGCATATCCAAAGGTGGGGGATACGCTGGTTAAATGGATTAACGGTGGCGACTGGCACAATAGTCAGCCGCTGTGCCAAGAGTTATGGAGCCAAGTCACGCTTCCCGATACTTGGCGTTAAACAGCGTTGCTGTTCAGATGAAAAGCAACTTAGGCACTAGCTGGCTTAATTGCGTTAGCGTATAATTTCGTCAATTTTGCTGTTAGTCCCTTTCAGCACGTCTATTTTGGCCTAGCCTGGCCGTTAATTATGTTGTTATAAATGAGCCTGAAAAAGTTTACTCAGTACAAGTTACTGTTTTTAATGTTGTTATTACTTTGTGTCCTACTTCCTTTTATTCCAGATCAGGCTTACCACATCCCCGGCCCTGATATCGCTAAGCAAAATTTTCATGTGATTGAGTTTAATGATAAAGGTCAGCCCCACGACGAAAGGCAATGGCAAGGTTTAGAGACGCGAATTTTACACCCAGAGCCTGCACAGATCCCTGAATTATTGATTTTTGTCCATGGCTGGCATCATAGCGCTGAGCCTAAGGATGAAAACTTTATTGCCTTTGAGCAGTTTTATCAGCAAATGGCCGCGTCCGATACCCAGCGCAACTTGTTGGGGTTGTATATTGGCTGGCGGGGCGATAAATATGATCCTTTTTGGATCGATGGCTCAGATGATGCAAAAAGTTGGATTGAACCCTTAGATTTTCCCACTATTTTACAGCGTAAACGGGTTGCTAAACGTATCGGGCAGTTAGGTCTATCACAGCTGCTGGATAAGCTTGATAGCTTAGTAACACAGCATAAACTGCTGCGTTACACTGTGATTGGCCATAGTCTTGGCGGTGCTGTTGTTTTGCATGCGAGTAAAGATCGCATCAAAGCCGCCATTGATAATCAGCAGGATAATCCTAATTTATTCTTACTGTTAAATCCCGCCGTACCTGCTAAAGAGTATCAGCCATTAGATACGTTGGTGAGCTTAGATAGACAAAAACCGAGTATGGTGGTGTTGCAATCGAAGGGGGATTTTGCAGTGAAAGAAGCCTTCAATTACATCAAGGACGGCGAGCGCGCTGTAGGGAACTCTTGGGCTATTACTCACGATATTGACAAATGCTCTGGTGGCAATTGCACTACACCAATGAAGATGCCTTCGGCCTTGATGGCGCACGATCAAATCCCTGGCTGTATGATGACGCTGCCTCAATCAGGCTGGAAAATTCGTGCTCGCCTGCAGGCTCGTCGTACCGTGCAAACCTGCCCTGATGCCAATATGCAAGCCGTATGGGTACTGGCCGTGTCTGACGAAATCGTCTCTGGGCACAATGGCATTCTCACTCCAGAGCATGGTAAAGCCTTGTCTGAGGTGATGCGTATGATTGATTTATATCGAAATCAATTACCTAAACATGCGGTGGAAAGCCCTGCGAACCAAGATCTCGGCACCTTAGCGCCAGAGTCAGAAGCTGCAACATCTACCGAAGGTGAAACGCCTGTGCCACAAGAGCCAGTGATTATTGTTGAGCCTTTACCTGAAGAGCAAAGTTCACCGACACCTAAGGTTAATGCACCATTGCAGGAGCCAAACGTATCACAGGAACAAGATAAGCCTGCTGCGACTGAGGCGCCACCCGCACCAATTAAAGCGCCGGAATCAAAGCCTGAGGCTAAGCCAAACGACGGCGCAGAGCCTCAGCCTAAGATTGAAACTGAAGGCATAAAGTGATAGGTAGCTGTACGGAGTAAGTGATAGGCGATACATCTAGTGTTGTATCTCATTGAAAATAGATAATAAGCTGGTGAATAAACTTTATGAGTCAATATGAGATCTGAGTTAAGAGCAAAAATCATCACTGTTTGTCATAAAAAAATTGAGACTAAAGGCGATAATGTCGGCCTCTCATTTTACGCTTTCTTTGCGAACAAAAATGATGATCCAGAGTTGCTTATGGAAGCGGCGACTTGGTGGATTCAAACTCATCGCTTAGACCATTTTGTTAAGGCTCATAAGGTGATAGAGATAATCCAAAAGGAATCGGAAGAATAGATCCTAAATCGCTTACTGCGGATTTTTGGTTTGCCACCTGCGCCAAGTAAAAGTGATTAGTGCGGCGAGTATCAGACTGACCATGGCCCATGTGGGGTATTTATGCTGGTGGTAAAACGCTAGCATGGGAGCGATTTCATCGCGGATTAACACTGGGCCTAACCCAAAGAGTGCCATCCAAATGCTGGTGGCGAGGGCATTACCAATCACAAATTGTTTTAGTGGCATTTTAGCGAGACCGCAGCCGATAAACATAAATTGTTTTAATCCCTCAACAAAACGACTCAGCACTAAAGCGGCGATGCCATATTGACCAATAACGCCATGGATTTTGTCTTCCAATTGCGGTTTTATCCAGCCCTTCTTAAGCAACACATCACCAAAGCGCCAACCGATGAAATATCCCAAACTGTTACCGCAGAGTGCAGCGCAAGCAGCGACGATTAACACTAGTGGCAGTGACATTTGCCCTGTAGCGGCTAATAAACTGGCGACAATTAATAAAGATTGCCCAGGCGCCGGAATGCCAAAACCCTCGACAGCAATCGCGACAAATAGCAGAACATAACCATATTGCTGCAGCCAAGGCGTGAGTTCGGTGATGATATGTTGTAGCGCTTCTGGCATGGATGAAAGTGATCAAATCAATGGGACGATAGGGTCATCATACTCGCCAACTTCTCTGGTTGGATAGATTTATGAGCAAAGTTTCATGCCCGTTTTCGTTTGCAGTGATTAGCAAGGCTAAGGCACAGGTGATATCAATTTTGCCTTAAAAATATAAAAGGCCGAACTGAGTTCGGCCTTAATACGCTATTACTGTTGCGATTCGGCGACGATATAATGTCTAGGCGAATGCTGCTTGTAGCTGTGGTACTACTTGTTTCTTACGGCTTAATACGCCGTCTAACCACACTTTGCCATCGACGGTATCTTTACCGTAGGCACGCTGGGTCAGCTGCGCATCGTCAGACACAATCAACAACTCTGAACCTTCTTTCATGATGTCAGTCAGCAGCAATAAAACGCTGTGGCGGTTACCTTCCACTTTCAGTGCTTTGATATCGGCTTCTAACTCTGCCTTGATATCGTCAAATACTGACAGGTCGATCACTTCTAACTGGCCGATACCGACCAAGTTACCGTTCATGTTGAAGTCTTTAAAGTCGCGCATTACTAAGTCACGTGCTGGTGTGCCTTGGACGGCGGATTTCACTTTGAACATTTCCATGCCCAGTTCTTTGAAATCTTCAACGCCGGCGATCTTAGCTAACGCTTCAACGCAGCGAATGTCTGCAGTGGTGCAAGTCGGTGATTTGAAAATCACGGTATCGCTCAAAATGGCGCACATCATGATGCCAGCGATATTTTTAGGGATAGCGACTTGGTAAAAGTCGAACATCATCTTGATCACTGTGTTGCTGCAACCTACTGGACGGATCCAGCATTCTAACGGTGTATCTGTGGTCAGATCGCCAAGTTTGTGGTGATCGACAATCCCGACGATAGTCGCTTGGGCGATATCATCCGGTGCTTGAGTCAGTTCTGAATGGTCAACGATATACACTTGCTCACCAGCGTAGCTGGTTTTGTATTCTGGAGCTTCGAAGCCGAAACGTTCCAAAATAAAAGCGGTTTCGGGTGACAATTCACCTAAACGTGCGGCAATGGCTTCTTCACCGATTTGGTTTTTTAAATAGGCTAACGCGATAGCACCGCAGATTGAATCTGAATCGGGGATCTTGTGACCGACAACGTAAATGGGCATTTCAGGGACTCTCCTTTAAATTTGTGACAATTTTAGCAATATTTGGCTTTAATCGGAAATAGCCAAAGCGCATATCACTGCGCTCTTCAGTTGCTATTTCTCTAAAAATCGAACGCTCAGGTTCGGCAAAGATGGCTTAAGGTTTAGATCTTCACTTTTATCACGACTTTACGCACCGCCGTGGCGATATCGCCTGTGCCGGGCATATGCATGTCACCGGGGAAAAATAACGCAAACATGCCTGCTTTGAGTTTGATATAAGAGGCATTGGCTTGGTTTGCCTCGTAATCAAACTCGGCGTAATCGTGTTTTTCAAAATAGGGTTTCGAGGGTGTTTGCTCCGCTAGTGGCAAGTAACCAAACTCTTCTTCACCGCTGAAAACATATTGCACATCGATATATTTTTGATGAACTTCAAAGGGTTCTGTCGACTTATGCTTGGTTTGATAGTCATTCACTATCACAAAAATATTGTCGCCATCGAGGGGATAATTGCCTACGGGTAGCTGACTAAAGTCGGTCGTCGCTAGATGTTCTAATGCAGTCGCAAGCCGAGGGCTTAAGGATTGATAAATATGGCGGTTTTTTAAGGTATCGACGATCATCGGTTACTCGACATGGCGGAAGTGAAATGGGCGAATGGTAAAGATTATAATCTGATCATCACAGTTAGGACATAAGCTTTGTCGATTGGAAGCAGGTCTAAACATGTCGGCATAAAAAACAGGCCATTGAATGACCTGTTTCTACATCAAGTATTATTAAACTTAGCTAAAACGAGTTTAGTAAGTGTATTTGGCTTCTAAAAAGTAGTAGCCACCATTAAAGCCAAAGGGGGTATTGGTTAATGGGTATACGAAGATACCATTGAAATTATTGTTATCAGGTCGTTTTTCTGGATACACATCAAACAAATTTTGCACCCCAGCCGTAAAGCTTAGCGCATTGGTGGCAGCGTATCTTACCGACAGATCCATCACCCACTGATCGCTATAGTTCACATCGCCCGTTGAATAACCTTCACTATAGTCACCAAAGTAGTTTAAGCGGATATTGGTTTTAAAATCCCCGAGTTCATGGGTTAGCCCAATACTGCCCGTGTTATGCGGCGTAGCAGACGTCATGCGGGTTCTTTCTATACCATCAAAGAGTTTCTTTTCTAATCCGCCTAAAATAGACGGCAGATTGATGTCTTGGATCTCGGTTTTATTATAGGCATAGGCTAAATTCGCCTGTAAATCGCCCCAAGTGCCAATATCAATATCTTGGCTAACAACGAGATCGACCCCGCGAGTGCGGCTATCGACGGCATTGACGAAAAATCGTGCTGAATCGGCATTGGTGCCCGCAAGTGCCGCTGCAACCGCAGGGCTATCAGTCGCTCTTAGGGAGCCAGATAAGATGATGCGATCATCAATCTCTATTTGGTAAGTGTCGAGTGTTACCGCGAGGCCAGCGTTATTGGTATAAACAAGACCGAGACTAAATGATTGCGATATTTCAGGTTCTAGTTCGTTAATTCCAAGCGCCTTTGTCACTGGTGATAAGGTGTTGAAGGTGCCTGATTCAATAGGAACCAGTTGCCCCGTCACTGGATCGGGATTAAACAACGTCGAGATATTGCTGAAGTACAGTTGTTGTACGCTCGGCGCTCTAAAGCCTGTATTGATAGTGCCACGCAGGGCTAAGTTGTCGGTAAAATCGTAACGACCCGCGAGTTTCCAGCTCGTGTTGCCGCCAAAGTCAGAGTAGTTTTCGTAGCGTAGCGCTGCCGCCCAGTAAAACTCGTTGGTTAATTGGTTTTCAAGTTCGGCATAAATGCCTGTGTTATCGCGCGTTTCATCAACCTCAGACTCAGGGGTAAAACCGGTGAAGCCTTGGCTACCCGCCGCTTTACCATTATAGCCACCATTGATATACGAATCTTCTTCTCCGGCTTCAATTTCATAGCCGTTTTGGCGCCATGAAACACCGGTTGCAAACAGAATTTCAGAATCGTTTATAAAGGCAAAATAACGGGAAATATCCAAATTGATATTGGCTTCACGGGTCGATAACGTTCCTGCGTCGAACTCGGTAGGAGTTTCAGGGCCTAAGGAAGCATTTAAGGTATTGACGATATTATAGTTAAATGAATTTTTACCATATCCTACTGAGGCATCAATGTCCCAGTCACTCAGGTTGAATTCATAGCCTAGGGTAAGAGATGAATCGATAATTTTGGGGTTAATTTGCGGTAAAAAACCGTCGGGATACACTTCGGGTAAGTTACGGGCATCGAGAGCTAAACGGTAAAAAGCACCCGATTTAGTTTCACGTTGGCTAATACTACCAAAGGCATACAGTTTTCCGTCGGTAGATATAGGCTGAACCGCATTGATAAACAAACCGACATTATCATATTCGGCATCACCAACGTGGTGGCTCTTACGGTTAAATGTCGCTTCGCGTGGATCTGCTGAGCCATCTGCGAACTTAGGGTATTGCTGCCGTGGATCTAATCCTGCGCGGTTTGTGCTGTCTTTGTGATGCGCTTCGAGGGCGATATTCACAAAACCATCATTACTTAAACTGATCCCATGGTTAACGCCTACACGCCATTGCTCACCGTCACCCTGGTAGGTTTGTCCGGCTTGCGCCGAGACGCTTCCCCCTTGATCGCTGTCCTTGAGTACCACGTTAATTACGCCAGCAATTGCATCTGAACCGTATTGTGCCGAGGCTCCATCTCGGAGAATTTCAATGCGTTTTATCGCTGTCATTGGAATCGCATTTAAATCGACGTTAGAGGAGCCTTTTCCCATAGTGCCACTTAAATGTACTAGGGCAGAACCATGGCGACGCTTGCCATTTACGAGTACTAAGGTGTGGTCTGGCGACAGGCCACGTAAGCTCGCGGGGCGCACCGCATCTGAACCGTCAGTCACCGAGGAGAATGGGAAGCTATAGCTTGGCGCCGCAAATTGCAGCGCTTTAGCGGTTTCGGTCATACCTGTTGATTCGAGTTGTTCGGCAGTAATGATATCGACCGGCGCAACACTGTCAGTTGCCGTGCGTAGTGCTATGCGTGAGCCTATGATCTCGATTTTTTCGAAGCCGGTTTGTTGCTCTACGGCTTGGACTGCTGGAATAACCAATGTGGATGACACTGCCAATGCGATAACGGCTAGACGCATAAAAACCTCTCAATGATGTTTGTGACCCAATACTCGAACTTAGGTGTGCAGATAAAATAACAATCTGATGCCGAGAAGGTTATCACTGTAACAATTGTTACATTAAGACGTAAATATGCTAACTCAGAGCCTAGTGTTCTAAATAATATTTAAAATGCAGTTGAATATATTGATGAAAACCTCACTATCGACCTGCGTGCTTTTGAGGCTTTGTACGGCACAATACACGTTGTCGCATGCACATTGCGACTGAGTTAAGTCGATGATATGAATTGTTTATTGACGTGCGCCATCGTGGTTTAATGCGTTATTTTGCTTTAATGGCATTGATTTGAAGGAACACAGATTTGTCAGCGTTACGATTTCTCGCGGGAGCAACGGCATTTAAGACCTTGGCAGAACAAGGTCTTAAATCTGAGCATTTTACCCAGCTACTTGCCGCCTCTGGTGGACCTAAATGGCTTGGTATCGCTGGGTTAGATAAGTATCTGTTTTCTGAGTTTTTCAAAGACAGACAAACACCGCTTTATACACTCGGCGCTTCTTCAGGGGCGTGGCGTTTAGCGTGTTTGGCGCAGCAAGATCCCCTCATAGCCTATGGCCGCTTAGAGGATTTTTATATTGGTCAGCGTTACGACAATATGCCAACACCGCAGGAAGTCAGTGCGCAAGTTAAAGGCGTAGTGCAGGGCATTTTAGGGGCAAACGGTGGCAGGGAAATCGTTAATAACGCTCATATTCACAGTCATTTCGTCGTGTGCCGAGCTAAACATTTAAATCGTTTAACGGCAAAGCTTCCGCTTGCGGCGGGGCTGGCGATGGCGGCGGCGACCAACTTAGTGAGCCGTCGGAGTTTAGGCTGGCATTTTGAACGTGTGGTCTTTAGCCAACAAGCTGCAGCATCTCCCTTTTTGCAACTCAACGATTTACCCAGTCAGCAGGTTGAATTAACTGAGGCTAATGTCGATGCTGTGATGTTAGCAACGGGGTCGATTCCTTTGTTGCTGGCCCCAGTATCCCAAATTGAAGGCGTTGCCGATGGGCAGTATTACGATGGCGGCATTACCGACTATCACTTTGATTTGCCTTTATCCCGTGCCAAGGGGCTGACGCTGTATCCGCATTTTTATCCGACCATCAGCCCAGGATGGTTCGATAAATCCTTGAAGTGGCGCCAAGGTCGCGCTAATTATCACAATGCGCTAGTGTTGGCGCCATCGGCCGAATTTGTCGCTTCATTGCCCTTTGGCAAAATCCCCGACCGTGAAGATTTTAAGCAACTGGACACGGCGCAGCGGATGCAATATTGGCGTACGTCTGTGGCTTTGAGCGAACGTCTTGCAGAGGAGTTTGCCTCGGTTGTTGCGAGGGGAAATGTGCTGGATCGGCTAGAACACTTTTAGGTTGAAGTGATTTGGTCTCGAAAACTGGGTTTGACATGACGTGGTTGAAATGCCCTGATTCAAAATAGCAGGGTCGGAAATTTCTTTGTGCGGTCAGCGGCTTCAGGAAGGAAATTCTTTCACCTGCTACACTCTACAATAATAGGAAATACGAATGCATTGAGTTCGTTTCCTTCTATTTGGGGCAGGAGGTTGCTATGCAAACACGAGAAATGGCGTTACTCATGCGCGATGCCTTGTTACTGCCACAGGGACGGGTGGAGGTTCGTGTGGTTGACCCCGGTCATCTGCGCATGGTGGCCGATGTATTCAAGGGAAAGTATGTGCTCGCCTTTGCCACCATTAGACCCAGTGGTAGTCCGCCCTGTTATCCCACAGCCACCCAATGTGACATTATCGATTTTAATCAGCTAGAAGATGATTCACTCAGCATAGTGCTCGAAGGGCGTCAACGCGTCAGCATCCTCTCGGCGGCGCAGGCCAAAGATAAGCTGTGGATGGCGCGTACTTTACCTTGCCGTAACTGGCAAGAAGAGCCGATTAAAGGTGAATTTGAGTTGATAAGCGCCGCATTAGAGCAATTTTATGAAGTGAATCCCGATCTGTTTGAGCTCTATTCTCAAGTGCATTTGGAAGACGCCGCTTGGGTGAGCCAACGCTGGCTCGAGGTTTTGCCTATGTATAACAAAGATAAATTAGTGTTAGTGAATCAGCCAGATTGCCATAAAACCTTGGACTTCGTGCTGCAACTCATCAAGTCCCATGTGGACTGAAAAACCACAAAAAGGCTAGAATAGCGGCTTTCTATAGCCGCTTTTTTTGTGATATGACAGCATCTGCCCGCGCCGCCCAACCTTCTTACATAGTGCTTCCTGTGAATGTCACAGATAAACCCACAGTGTTTGCCTTTCTCGTACAACATTTTGCCCGTATAGGTGAAGATGTATGGCGTCAGCGGATCCTCGACGGAAAAGTGCATTGGCGGGATGGCAGTTTGATCGCCTTGGACACTGAATATCGCCCTGCGGCGCGGGTGTATTACTACCGTGAAGTGCCGGTTGAAGCGAAAATCCCCTTCGAAGAACAGATCCTATTCCAAGATGACAATGTCATTTTGGCCTACAAGCCGCACTTTTTGCCTGTGACGCCAAGTGGCAACTATGTGAACGAATGTTTGGTGCATAGACTAAGATTGCGTACTGGCATTGATACTATCGCGCCCGCTCATAGGCTTGATCGTGAAACCGCTGGAGTGATCCTGATGACGGTCGCGCCTGAAACCCGCGCGCTCTATCATCAACTCTTTATTGACGATGCGATTCGTAAAGACTATCAAGCGATTGCCAAATTGACTCCTGAGATTATTGAACAATATCAACAGGGCTGCTTAACTTTGCCCTTGCACTGGACGGTGAAAAACCGCATGCAGCCGAGCGACCCGAGCTTTACCATGAAAGTCGTGGAAGGCGAGGCAAATACCCATTCCGAAATCAGTTTAGTGGCCATAAAAGGCGATGTCGGTTTATTTCATTTGAGCCCGATTACCGGTAAAACTCACCAACTTCGTGTGCATATGCAAAGCTTAGGTATGCCATTGTTAAACGACAGATTTTATCCAAGCTTATTACCTAAAGGGCCGGATAACTTTGCGACGCCTCTTAAGTTGATGGCGCAGCGGTTACGTTTTATTGACCCAGTGAGCGGGATGCACCACGACATGCAATGTCAAGGTTTTGAGTTTTAGTCAGCGGAAAGCATTATTTCCAGTCTGTTTAAAGGAAATAATCGGGTGCAATTGTGTGCTTGACCCTGTGATGGTATGAATACAATCTGCAGTATCTGAGTCTCTGCCATAGGGAGCCATATTACGATTGTTTAAAGGAAGTCCATTATGACCAAATCTGCGATCTTCTCTATCTTGCTTTGCGCTGCAGTATTAGTGGGGGCCATGTATTTTGGTGACTGGACTAAGCAGCCTTATCTGAATGACATTGCCGCCGAGATCCGTAAGGCGAGTGCGGTGATTGAACCGAAGAAACCGAGTTCGTCTGGCACATCGACAGCAGAAGTCGATGCCGAGCGGGATCAAAGCCCTAAGATCATTTGGGATCAAATGGCGCATGAAAAACCGTCGAATAAGTCGCAGCCAGAAGCACTGATTTTCAATCAGGCTCAGCCAAAACCTGCCAAAACCGATGAGGCGCTATCCAAAAATACGCCCTTGATGGATTCTGGCTCTGGTGCCACTCAGCCTGAAACGGTTAAACATAATAAACCTGTTTAATCTGTTATTCCTGTTTGGGTGGTTCGAACAGGGTTTCGCTCATATCGCCATGTAAAACCGCAATTTTTGTTGGTGCACCATCATCAGCTAATTCCAACATACCTATTCCGCTTTTATTCACTAGACGTTTACTCGGCTCACCATTTGGTCGCCTGCCGCGCAGCAACATACGTTTACGTTTTGTCAGCAAGTTAAGTGGTGAAAAGTGGCCATAAAACCAGCCATTGAGTTTATCGAAAATCGGTAACAGCTTCTCAGGGAAGTGATTTTTAATACCGCTGCAGGTGATTTGGTAGATGTTAGGACTACTGCGTCTAAAACGAATACTGATGTCGTAACTAAAGGAGTAATGCACATCGCCGGAGAGGATCACAAACTCCTCTGGGGTTTTACGGTGCATAAAAATACTCAGCAGTGCATTGGCGGCGCCCGGGTGGGCCATCCAGTTTTCGGCGTCTACTAACAGGGAACCGCCGATCAGAGTGGCAGTGCGCTGCACAGCTTCAATCAACTTGACCCCAAACATGGGGGCAGGAGAGACGATAATGACCTTCGACTGGCCGAGTAACTCTTGCTGCAAATCCATTAACGCCTCCCAATCCATCAAGCCGGAAGGTTTTGCGAGATTGGATTCACTACGCCAGCGGCGGGTACGCGTGTCGAGCACGACCAGTTTAGGCGAGGACTCTAAGGTGTAATGCCACTGCTCAAATTTAAGTAATTCATCGATGAGCAGATCCTGACTTTCGCTTTCTTGTCGCGCAAAAAACGCATCGAGCAGCGGGCGGATATCGGCGGCAAATTTATCAGGTGCGTTGCCAAGTCCTTGGAATAAGGTGTAGCCGATTAAGGCATTACCAATAATGCGTTTCGAAAATGCGTGTTCGTAGGCCGCTTGTTCCCATTTAGCCGTCAGGTTCCAATCATCGGTGACGTCGTGGTCATCAAACATCATATAAACGGGAATGTGCGCCATAAAGCGCCTGACTTGCCCCAGCCCAGCTTTAAAGCCAAGCAAGTGTTGCCACTCATTTTGCCAGCGGGCGGTATTGGCGGGTGATAAGCCGTCGACATCCTTTGAGATATTCACTAATTCCCACAGCTCAGGTGACCAAGTGAGTAAATACAGGGCGATGATTTCATTTAGGCTGACCAAATGATTTACGGCGATGGAGGAGGTAAAAATGGGGTGATTGCGATACCAACGCCACAGCGCGGTTTTGGCCGGATATTGGGTATGAGGCAACAGGTTTTTATGCCGTTGATACAAATATGCGGGCTGATAATGAATGTCTTCGCTAGTGGTGATGCTTGCGCCTTCAAATTGCTCATGTTTAAGACCAAGCAAATTGATGACTTGTCCTATGGCGCTCAACATAGGTCCCGCAACATCATCAATATAGACCTGATCACCACTCATTATGATAAGTGCAGGGCGATCATCCTCCGCACCCCTGTTGATTATCTTGGCTAAATGGGTATCGGCGGCGACCAGTGCATCGTCACTGTGGTGATGCGGATTGCGGCAGGAACCGTGGAATACTTGGGTTAATTCAGGGGTAAAACGTACACTTGGCGTCGACGCATCGCCGTAGTTTAGCTGGCTTATCGTGGCAAAAATATCACCATGCTGAGCGGCAGACACTTGGTAAGGTGTGACGATATTGGGCGCGAGCAACTCTGGGCGCGACAGTATTATTAGATATTGATGGGCATGTTGCCCGAGTGGCACATAGTGTAAATCGGCATCCTGCAACAGGTACTCTTGCTCACCAAGACGCAGCTTAAGTTCAGTTAATGGCTCACGACTTACAAACCACAGGGTAAAGTGTGAGGCATCGCAGTGGCGCAGCATGGGGCCAGCTAATATCAGAGGAAGTGTCGTACTCAAATTCTGCCTATAGGTATTTGGGTTAATCTTGCATGAGTTAACCCTAAGTAAGTTTGGTTTAGAAGAGTAAACAAGTGCGTTGAATATGAAAAGCTTTTAGAATTGTTAGCCATAAATATGCGTTGAAACTGAATGGGGCGATATGGCTAAGATTATGGTCACGGGGGCGACTGGGCTACTCGGCAGAGCTGTCGTAAAACAGCTTGAATTAACAGGACATGAGGTTATCGCCACGGGTTTTAGCCGCGCAAGTGAACGAGTGCATAAACTCGATCTTACCGCCCCTTTAGATGTCGAGGCATTTATCGCCCGCGAGCAACCGCAAGTGATAGTGCACTGCGCCGCCGAGCGTCGCCCCGATGTTTCCGAGCAAAATCCGCAGGCGGCATTGGCGCTTAACTTAACCGCGAGCCAAGCCTTAGCTATGGCAGCTAAGGCCAATAACGCTTGGCTTATCTATATTTCTACTGACTATGTGTTCGACGGCACTCAACCTAAGTACGCTGAAGATGCAGTCACTCATCCGGTTAATTTTTATGGTGAATCTAAGCTAAAGGGCGAAGAGATAGTGCTAGACACTAGCGCTGATTTTGCCGTGCTACGCTTGCCAATCCTTTACGGTCAAGTAGAAAAGCTGAGTGAATCTGCTGTGCTAGTGCTGGTTAACCAATTGATTGAGCGTCGCGCTCAGGGTGTTGATCATTGGGCGATACGCAGTCCAACCTCGACCGCCGATATTGCCCAAGCCATAGACAAGATGATTGCACAGCATATTGAACATTCTACCGTGCAGGGGATTTATCATTTTAGCGCCGCCGAGACTATGACTAAGTATCAGATGTTGTTGACCTTAGGAGAGATTTTACAACTTAGCACAGCGCACTTAACGCCTGAGTCTACGCCGACGGATAATGCCAAGCGGCCAAGAGACTGTAGCTTGAGTTGTGCACGTTTAGCTGCGCTCGGGATTAGTTCTGAAATCAATTTTGCCACTGGCGTGCGCCAAGCATTAGCACAATCGAGTGGTGCACTTGCCACGCTCGGACTCACTCTGTAGGGATCGCCATGGCTAAGATCTTAGGGACCAGTCTACAGGCTGCCGACCAAGTCGCATTACTGCGAACCTTAGGTTTGCTGCTGCAAATAGGCTTAACCACGTTTGCCGCCGATACTTTTGGTCTTAGCCTGCAAATGGAGCCGTTAGTGCATGTGTTAGTGCTGGAGGTGTTATACCTTTCGCTCACATTGGCGCTACGTAAACCCTTATTTGCTAAGGAGCGCGGCCTCTTTATTGCGCTCAGCTTAGACACATTATTTTGGATATCTTGGTTGCACTTTTCCGGCGGCGCGACCAATGCGTTTATCTCGTTATTACTGTTGCCGATTGCACTTACGGCTGTGACTTTGCCAATCTGGGCGCCTTGGGCACTGACGGCAATTTCAACCTTTGCCTACAGCCTGATGATCTTTACTGTGCCCGAATCCCCCATGCAGCATCACGGTATGGACATGAGTTCCCACTATTTAGGCATGTGGTTCAACTTTGTGATTTCAGCATTGGTGATGACAACCAGCGTGGCATTAATTACTAAGCGTATGCGCCGCCAAGATGCGCAGTTAGCCTATATGCGCGAAGGGCAATTGCGTCAGGAACAACTCTTAGCCCTAGGCACAGTATCGGCGCAGATGGCACATCAACTGGCCACACCGCTCTCGAGTCTGAGGTTATTACTCGATGAAGTAAAAGAAGACATGAGTGATACCTCGATAACGATTGTCGAGATGGAAACTGCGTTAGGTCGCTGTGAACATACGCTTGCCGAGTTGAGATTAGCGACGGAGTCGATCCGCGATCGCCGCCAGCGCCCACTAAAGATCATTGAGCTGGTGGATAGTTTAAAGCAAAAAACCTTGTTGTTAATGCCGCAAACTGAACTGAATTGGTTGATCACTTGTATGCCTGAACAACTGGCAGAGCAAAGCATTCTGACTGATATGAGTTTAACGCCAGCCATCATGGCCTTGATTGAAAATGCTGCCCGCGCTAGCGCCGAAACCATAGGTGCGCCGCAGGTGGATATCAGTTTAGATATAGCGCCAAACGAAGAGCAGATCTACTTGCAGATCCGCGATTATGGCACTGGTATCGCGCCCGATTTATTGCCACAGTTGGGCACCTTACTCATAGAAAGTCCCAAGGGTTTAGGGGTTGCTTTGCTACTCAGTCATGCCAGTTTAGAGCGTTTGGGTGCAGAGTTGATTTTGGCTAATCATCCCCAAGGTGGCACTGTGGCACAAATTCGTTTCACTATTTTAAGGGAGCTGGCGCCGTCTGTATCGCACAAGACTAAGGCTAGTGACGAGGTAAGTTCATGAAACGTTTGTTGATTGTAGAGGATGACCTTTCCCTTGCGAGTATTTTAGGCCGCCGATTAACACGCCATGGCTTTGAATGCCGATTAACCCATGATGCCAGTGATGCGCTGCTGGTGGCGCGGGAGTTTCGTCCTAGCCATATTCTTTTAGATATGAAGCTTGCCGAAGCCAATGGCCTAGGGTTAATTGTGCCGCTGCGTCATCTGCTGCCCAAGGTGACTATGGTGTTACTCACCGGCTACGCCAGTATCGCCACTGCGGTGGAAGCGATTCGCCTCGGCGCCGATAATTATTTAGCTAAACCTGTGGATACCCAAACCTTGCTCGCGGCACTGGAAATGGATGGGCATTCCCATACTCTTCAAGAAGATGAAGTCGACGATTCGCCACTTAATCCTAAGCGTTTGGAGTGGGAGCATATTCAGCAAGTGCTCAATGCTAACCAAGGCAATGTGTCCGCCACGGCTCGCCAATTGGGAATGCATCGTCGGACGTTACAACGTAAATTGCTGAAGAAACCAGTGGGTGAAAGTGGACATTTGAAGTAACGATTCATCCACGTGTGGGCAAGGAGCAACAGGCAACAGGCAACAGCTTAAGGCAAACCTGATGAGGTGCAGAGCCGTTTGACCATAAAAAATGCCACTCAAAAGGGCTGAGTGGCATTAACAAGAAAACGAGAAGTGAATCGATGAATTAGCGCTAGGATTTTACGCTAGCGCCACTGCACGATTAGGTTATGCGATTAAAAATTAACGGTTTCTTCGTTTGAGCAAGGGCCGTTAGTTTCACATACTTTATAGGTGAAGCTTGCGCCAGCTAGGTCGGTGAAACGGTCAATAAACGATGAGCTGCTTGAAGTACCCACCGCAACACCGTTACGGAAGATAGTATACTCATCAGCGTTGTGACCATCCCATTCGAGTGCAACACGTATGCTACCGCGACGAGATTTATTCGCATTTTTAACTGTCATTTCTAACGCCACTTCTGGCACTTCAACCGCAAATTCTGCCGAAGTGCTTGCTGTTGCGCCATCGTTGTCTGTTACAGTCAGTGTGACTGTGTAGCTGCCTGACTGGGCATACTGATGATTGACACTCGCACCTGCGGCATTTGTACCATCACCAAAATCCCAGTTCCATGACGTCAGGTCGCCATCGCTGTCAGTACTGGTGCTTGTGAAGCTGCCGTTACCGTTAGCAAAGCTTGCAGTAAAGCCTGCGGTTGGAGCTTGGTTTGGTGTGTCATCGCCGTCATAAGCACCCACTAGGCTCACACCTGTGTAGCTGCTATAGCCGCTGACCATTACCCAATAAGTCCCTGTTTGAGCTGGATCAATAGCACAGCTTTCGGTATTACCTGACTTGTATGGACGGCAATCATAGCTGCTAGACGTTGGTGCTTGACCAAATTTAACATACATGTCCGCATCACCTGTGCCGCCTGACATATTGAAGCTCAGGTTAGTTGCACCGCTAGCGACATCTAGTTTGTAGTATTTTTTGCTACCTGACGCACCCGCCAAACCTGTTACAGCAACACCGTTGGCGAGCTCAGTTGCTTCTGGTGGTGGCGGTGGTGGTGGGGTTTCGCAAGGGGTGATACCCACTGCGGCAAACGCAGTGACCACATCGCTAGCATTTAAGCCTAAGTCAGTTGCGGCCGATTTAACACCACAGGCGCCTTGCCAGAATAAGCTGTCCGCCGTCCAATATAATTGGTTAGCGACTACAAATGTTTGGAATGCTTTGCGTGTATCCCAACCCGGTAAGTTAGCTAAAGTGTAGAAAGCTTTATTGAATACACCTGAACTGTGGTGCACGTCGATGCCATCATAGTAATCGTCGATATGACCGATTGAGATACCGTCTAAGGTTGGATCTGCCATGTAGCGCAGTGCACCGCTGCCTTTAAATATATCGGCGCCGACTAACCAGTCGTTTGTGCCGTGCATGTAAAATTCAGCGGCTTCACCCGCCATATCTGAGAAGGCTTCGTTCATGCCGCCAGATTGATCTGCGTAAACCAGCCCTGAGTTTTGTTCAGTGAAACCGTGGCTCACTTCGTGTGCCGAGACATCTAAGCTCACTAATGGGTGGAAGGTTGTTGCGCCATCACCGAAGGTCATAGCACTGCCGTCCCAGAAAGCGTTTTCGTAGTTGTTGCTGTAGTGAACTCGCATCGTTAACTGAAAGGTTAACGGTGCAGTGTTGTACCACTCGCTATACATCTTGTAGATCACGTTGCCGAAGTAGTGCGCATCGTTTAATGGCGAGTAAGCACCGTTGATCTCTTTGACTGTGTTTCGCGGACAAGTATAAGAGAAGGGTGTTGCGCCTGATGTGGCACCGTTTAGGTTAACGGTTTTCACGTTAGGTGAGTTCATGGTGCAAGTGTCACCGCTCACTTCAACGTCTAAGCTAGAAAAATCAGTACCGTATTCGTATTGGCCTGTCTTAATGTTACCGCCTGGACCTGTGCCGGTTGCAGCATGGTTAATCCCTTCCCAACGCTTAATCACTTCACCTGAGTGCGCGTCAACCATAGTGAATGGTCGGCTTGGCTCATCGCCATATACTACAAATGAGGTCACATAAACGAGGCGAGTTTTAGCGGCATCATCGAGGTAAAGCCATAATTTTGCTTGTTTGTTTTCAGCTTTTTGGCCTGCAACGGCTTTGTCAGACTTGCCACGGATCGCAATATCTAACGCTTTGTTAGCAGTTAAAGTGGGTTTGACAAAATCAGCCGACTTTTCAATATTTTTTAATACGCGGCCAGACATGTCGCTGTAAAAGCCCATGCTCGATTGTGACGTCGCAACAGAGAAACCATAAACAGGTACGCCATGGAAATATTGTTGTAAACGTTGTTTTTGCTTGCCTTGACCTAGGTTGAATTTTTTCTCGACTTTGAGTTGGCTACCTGCGTCTAAGCTGAACTGAGACACTAAGTTATTGCTTGAAGACGCGCTTCTAAGAGTGCCGACATCGACAACATCGGCAGCAAATGCGGATGTGCCTAACGTGGCCGACACAGCAATGAAGAGTAGCGACAGTTTTTTGTTTAGCATCATGCTTGAAATCCTTTTTCCGTTTTGTAAATAACGTTGGAATGCCATACAGCTTAACTGGCTCGGGCGAGCGTTTTTTTATTGTGATTTCTACAGGGTCGTCGGCATCCCTCTGCCATGGCCGAATAGAATGAGCTGTTGCTCAGGCGGAAATTCTCAGGGTTTTATTCTGCGCAAAGCGTGAATGACCGCATGACTCTAGATGTTATTTAAATGTAAAAGTATTAACAATCGTACAAAGGAACTATCTTCAACGTTCATTTAGACGCTTTTAAATCTGAATTAGGACTTTTGGGTAATAGCGATTTAGCCAAGCGGAAGGGTGATGCACTTGAGTGTTTTGCAGTAATTTAATGATTTATTTCAATTGTTTATTTTTTCAGTGTTCTTGAAAAGGCTTGATTAAGGATGGGTTGTGCGTTGGGATCATCATCCTATCAAGGTGTTGAGACCCTCTGCTTTGATTTATTCACTTAGAAAGACTCCATCGGAGTTGCCGCTGTTTGACATGCTCTTCAGCTTATTTCACCAAGGTAACTCTGTGCCATCGTAGGCAAAAAAACGCCCTGTTTGTGCGGGTGTAGCATTGGCAATGATGGGCAGTAAGCAGTTGGCGACATACTCAGGTGTAAACAGTTTGCCTTTGGGGACACTCTGTTGAAATGGCTGAGATAATGGCGTGTCTGTCGTGCCCGGATGCAGAGACAACACTACGCCGTGTTTCATGGTGCGTTGCCACTCAATCGACAGTGTTTTGAGAAACATATTCAGCGCGGCTTTTGAGGCGCGATAGCTGTACCAGCCCCCTAATTTATTATCGGTAATACTGCCGACTCTCGCCGATATCACCGCAAACCTTGCCGAGTGGCTTTGTGTTAATGCCTTAGCAAAGTGCTTTGCCAACATGATGCTGGGTAGGGTATTGAGCGTTAAATTGTGCTGGAAAAAGTCGATATCCAGTGACTGTAGGCTTTTTTCTGGCCCTTTATCTTGGGAGTGTAAGATGCCGACACAGTTAATAATCCAATCTAATTCAGTGAGTTGTTCACTTAGCTGTTTAATCTCAGCTTCATTGGTCACATCTAATGCATGCCATTGGATTTTCTCCTGCCTGTCTTGGGGAAGATGATGCCAGTAGGTGGCGTGCACGGTTGCGTTGGGATAGCTTTCTTGAATTCGCTTAACTATGGCTTTGCCAATACCCCCACTCCCGCCGACGATAAGTACTTTCATAGCAAACTCTCCCTATCCAAATATCTATATCAAACTCTTTATATCAAACTCTTTATATTAATGAGTCACGCTTAGCATTACTCAGCTACAAACGGTTTAGGTGAACGAGGTTGTGCTCGGCTGTGGCTAATATGGCATGCCTTACGGGCTCGTCCATCTTGTCCCATGTGTTGTACAGCATGCCGATCCTTGGATTTTGCGATAATCGCGCGCGGTGTTTGTCCATAAAGCGCCAATAAAAGCTATTGAACGGGCAGGCGAGTGTGCCGCTGCGCTCTTTTATCTTGTAATGACACCCGCTGCAATAATCACTCATTTTATTGATGTAAGAGCCGCTGGCGGCGTAGGGTTTAGTGCCGACAATGCCGCCGTCGGCAAACAATGCCATGCCGCGGGTGTTGGGCATTTCAACCCATTCGATGGCGTCAACATACACGCCTAAATACCACTCACCGATTTGATTTGGCTCGATTTCGGTTAATAAGCAGAAATTGCCGATCACCATTAAGCGCTGAATATGATGGGCGTAGGCAAAATCTAATGATTGAGATAAGGCTTGTCGCATGCAGCTCATCTTAGTGTCGCCATGCCAAAAATAATCGGGCAGTGTTCCATGGGCATCGAGCGCGTTAGTACTGGCGTACTGTGGCATATTCGCCCAGTAAATGCCGCGAACGTATTCTCGCCAACCTAATATCTGCCGCACAAATCCTTCGACTTGGGCGATATCAATCTCAGTATTCGTTTGATAACTGTCGATGGCCGCATTGATGACTTCTAACGGGCTGATTAATTTACTGTTAAGGCTGAATGATAGTCGACTATGGTACAAGCTCCACTTGGCGGGATGTTGCGCTGTCATGGCATCTTGAAAACGGCCAAAGGAAGGCAAGCAAACCTGACAAAAATATGTTAATAATTCGAGGCTTTGCGCACGGTTTATCGGCCAGAGTAATGGCGCATTAATGCGACCCATGGTCGGGATTTGGTGACGCTCAAGCCTAGCGCGAATTTCAGTCACATCGAGGCTAAACATTAATGGCTCAGGCAAGACCTTTATATCCTGAGTTTTAAGCTTCTGACGGTTGCTGGTATCAAAGTTCCACTGCCCGCCGAGTGGTTTCCCGTCATGCATCAAGATGTTGTAACGTTTACGCATGCGGCGATAAAAGTGCTCCATCATAATGTGTTTGCCGACGGGGAACTGCGCATCGATTTCGTCAAAGGGTAAGATAAAGTGTTCTGTATCGACACAGTTCACCACGGCGGTGTTGAGCTTAAGCTGACTCAATTGCTCAAGTAGGCGGTATTCATCTGGCCTTTGGTATTCAAACTTGATCGCGCCAACCAGTGTTACCTGATGTTGAATTAGCGTCAGTAGATCGCTAAAGCCTTGGGTGTCATCATGAGTGTCATCCAGATTCAAATAGAGCACTTGATGCCCTTGCGCGCGCAGCTCTTGGGCAAATTGTGCCATTGCCGCAAAGAAGGCACATATTTTTTGCACATGATGGGTCACATAAGTGTTTTCTTGGTGCAGTTCTGCAATCACATACAGCACTTGATCATCAACGCGGTTAAACCAAGAATGCTGGGCATTGAGTTGATCGCCTAAAATTAACCTGACTGTATGGAATTGCTGTAATTGCATTAAGTGGACTCGTTGAATGACTTTCGCGGTTAAGCATTTCGCGATGTAATATTGCCTGACATTACGAATTGGGTTGCAGTGAGGATCACAAAGCAGGGTATTTGTCGTGATTTCGACAAGGAGGTTTATCTAAACTTGGTTTGATAGCTTTTAAAGCAAAGTCAAAGTTGGGGGCTTCACCCCTTGATTTTCAATCAAGAGCCCTTGCCGAACAACGTCGATGTCTAACTGCCAGTTCACAATCTTTGGCTCTCGTTCGTACCGCTGTTTTCGCAGCACTCACCCTAGCGAAGTTACATGCATTAACTCTTTATTTATAAGCAGGGCTTCGTGCTTATTTGAAATAGCTAACGTTTCCGATGGTACATCCCCTATTAGGGTCTGTTGATCTTTGCTGTACAAATGTTGTTCAGCAATACATCGGCAGCCACATTAACATAAACGCCAGTGACACCATACTGGCGTAATTTCTTGCTAGCTTGTCATATCTTGTTGATATTGCTCGATAGTGCTTAATTCTTCCAAAAGCATTCTCCACTAAATGTCGATACCGATATAAGCACCAATCGACTCTTTCTTGAGGTGTATTCTTATAGCGGCGCCTTGGAATAACAGATTTCCCGCCTTTATTTGCGATAAGTTCACGAAAAGCATCGCTGTCATAACCTTTATCTGCAATGACGGTATCAACCTGCTTCAGGTGCTCAATTAAGCTGGGGGCGTGTGTAATATCGTGTTTTTGGCCTTCTGATAATTCGAAATAAATCGGTAATCCTCCGCTGTCGACGGCTAAGTGAATTTTGGTTGAATTACCGCCTCGACTTTTACCAATACTCTCATTACTTAGCGTCGCTGCACCTGCACTGTGCTGGTGAGCCCGCACTATCGAGCCATCAATAAAGACCCATTCTATATCAGCAAGGTTGGCTAAGGCCTTGAATAAATGTGCTAGAACGCCTTTCTTAGACCATAAATGAAACCGTCTAAAGACCGTGCTCCAATGACCGAACTCTTTAGGTAAATCTCGCCAAGGGATACCTGTTCTAAGGCGGTAAAGAATACCTTCGAATGTTTGTCTATGTTCAGGTTTGTCATAAACACGGCCTGTGCTTTTCATTAAATGAAATAGCTTTTCCCAGCGTGCATCGGTTAGCATAAGTCTTGGCATGGCTTGAGGTTATGGTTACTTTTGGCGAAGCAAATTATAACGTCTTGCCATGCTGTCTAAAAATCACTCTCGAAAGATCAACAGACCCTAATCAAATAAAGAATCCGAAAGCTAACTCGGCATCCATGCCTCGCTCACGCGATTTTCTTCAACGCCCTTCAGCAACTTCGCAGGGGAAGATGAACTTCTGAAGTTTTAGTGTTGTTTGTTAGTATTTAAAAAGAGTACTAACACTCCATTTTTAAAATTTAACAATGGGAGTCTAAATAACACGAGCTAATTCATATAATAAGGCTGGGGGAGCACGTTTTATATTACAAAAATGAGATTGGGTATCCTTAGATATAAAAACATCGGCCTAGACCGATGTTTTGGGGTTATCTGATGCAATAAAATTCACATAAACAGTGAGATAGCTAACCACTAATCCCAATATACTGTATAGACATGATAGCCAGCATACGGCTTAGGGGATAGTTGATGTTCGCCATAGGGCCAGCCTGTCTCCATTCCATCTGCCGCGATTCCTTCAATCCATTCTTCCACTTCCGCCAGAAGCGCACAGGTAAGAATATGAATGTTCTCAGCTGCAGGCCATAGCTCATCATCCTCAAGTGCTTCGGACCATTCATCGTGCATCCCAACATAAACACCTTGCACATCTGACCTATGTTCGATTTCTTTCAAGCAACGATAGATTTCTTTGATGGATGGTCGACCATAACCCCAATTATTGGGTGCGATAGACTCTTCATCTTCGTTTTCTAAAAAGTACTCATTTAATGTCACTACCGGACAGTGCTCTGGATCGGCGGTCGATAAGGCGCTTAATTTATTGAGTAATTCCGTTCTCGTTGTCACTGACAATACTCCATTTCTAAGATTTGTTTCCAGCGAAGGTTTAACTGTTTTATCACATATGCAGGGCTAATAATAAATCTGGCCATCCATTTTAGAGCAACAATATAATGCACTTTCAGGTTGCCTACAAAGAAGCTATTTTCAAGACCCCCAGCTTAAATGGCGTGGTAGTTAACCTCCGACTATGTTTTGATTAAGCATTAAACAAGGAGGTTTATATGCCGCGTCCTCTCAGAATTCAGATAAGCCTTGAAGACACTCCCTATTACCATTGCTATAGCCGCGTTGTGCGGCGTACTTTTTTATGTGGCGATGATGCCTATTCTGGGAAAAATTATGACCATCGCTGTAGTTGGGTTGAGTCACTACTGTTTGAACTTGAAGCCGTTTTTGCTATCGATGTTGCAGCCTTTGCGGTGATGTCGAATTATCTGCATGTGGTGCTGCCAGTCGATATCGACAGTGCCAATCGTTGAACTGACTGAGAAGTGCTGGAGCAGTGGCATTAGCTATTTAAAGACGATGAATTAACGCAAAAATCCGTTTAAGGAGAGCTAGTTGAGGCGCATGAGGTCAACCGATTATGCGATATTTCATGCCTAAGTTTTCAAAAGAGCGCGATGTTTGATTGAGCTAATAGCAAGACAAGCAAATCAAGAAGATAACTGTACAGGCCGCTTTTAGCAAGGACGGTTTAAACCACAGGCCTTACTTGATGAAGTTGCTGATTTAAAATGGTAGGCCTGATAATTTTCATTCCATTATCCTTGACCATGTGCTCGCGGTGTTCGCGCTTCCTTATGCTGCAAATGGCGCCATCGAGCGCTTAGGGATAACTCATTTTTAAATCAAAGTCGGCGAGTCACTGGCGTAATAGTCTTAATCGTTGGGTACATTGATCAAAAAGTTATTATTTTATAGTATGTTACTCAATTTTAATGCGTCACTTAACGCAGCAGGAGCTTAGTTCGTATGCGGGAATATGATGGGATTGAAAAGCGTTACCAAAGGCCAGATGCCGATTTAGCTAAAAGTTTGATGATTATCGAAAATTTATTGGGTTTTACGCCGCTAGAGGATAGGTTGGAATTTGATTTGTCTTTTTGGGCTGGCGGCTCAGGTGTATTCGATAAGTTGGCGGTTTCATGTTCTGTGACTCCCGAGCAAATGGAACTCGCTCAAGATAAGTTGAGGCTCTATTCCCCTGAGGCAGCGATAGTACTGGATGAATGGCGTGATGATTTTATTTGGCTAGTGGAGGATGAAGACGTTTGTGCCGATGTGCTGGTTAGGTCGGCTCATTTTATTAATAAGAATAAAGCGCCATTTCAAGATGTTTGTCTTAAAACGCAGTCCATTTATTTCGCTTATATGAGCGATGTGAATGGCTGGACTGCGGTATGGGGTCAGCAAGATAGGCTCAATTATGCTTATTTCTGCCAAGGATAGCCTTTATCTTTAAGTGATTACCGACAATCGCCTGTTAAGTCTTATTTACCAGTCCGTAATCAAGGGCGTAGCTTTCAAGCTTGGCATCGAGATCATCTAGATCTTTATAAAACTCGTCATCTAGCTTATCGAGTACGCTGTACAGGTCTTGGTTATCGGTTGCGGCTAAACGACGATCTCTGTCGATTGGTACTGGCTTTTCGCCAAACACGGCCTGTTTTGCTTGGTGCAATAAGTTTAACGAGTGGCTTGCTCCCATTTGGATAAGTCCACGTTCGGCGAAGGCGTAATGCTCACCTGAAGAGTTGTCGAAATACTGAATAAATCCACCATTATAGACTTCGCCAGATAAGCAGTTCACCGCATAGTAGTTTTGTTCCTCTGGTCTAAGCGTATAAAAACCTTGATCTTTGTTATGTACCCTTACAACAAGATCTCGCCAAAAGGCTCGAAAGGGACAGGTTTTATCGAGTTCACGCTCTTGTTGGTAGTATTCCTTCGCACGCTCGAGATTTGCACGTATGCCATTTTTGCAGGGCATGCATAAACCCTCATTTTTCTCGGCGGTACTCGGAAGGATTAAGGTGTTACATTCTTGGCAGGGGATTTTTTCCGACATGGTCTTTCCTTTGATACTCAAGTCAGTAAGAGAACTCACAGCTTCACAAGCTACCCATTGTTAAATTCTCTGTTTCTAGAGTTTACATCTCACAATTAAGCGTCTATTTACCTAACGTACTAGTTGTACTTTATATTCATCGCGATCAGTGGTTCGCGGGAGGCTTTTTCGGCGCGTAGGCGGGCGAGGTATTTTTCCCATAGATCCACTTGGTGGGTGGCGAGATCGTAGAGTACTTTCCAGGAGAATAGGCCTGTGTCGTGGCCGTCATCGAAGACGATTTTCACTGCGTAGTTACCGACGGGTTCAATGGCGCTGATGTTGACGTTTTTCTTGTGGGTGACCAGCTTTGGATTACCGTGACCATGCACTTCGGCCGAGGGCGAGTAGACTCTGAGCATCTCGCAGCTGAGCTGATATTGCTCACCATTATCGAAACTGATTTCTAGAATGCGCGATTTACGTTTCAGTTTAAGATCGGTGACATTGGGCGTTGCTGTGGTCATAGGTTGGCTACCAAGAAAATGCTAAGGATAGGATAACGACTCATTAAAATAACACCTGACTAATGTAACCACTCGCGGCCAAGGATACAAAGGGTAAGCGAGAGCCTTGGTCAGGCTTTTTCGTTTAAGTCACACTTTTGCATTTGAGTCGTTTACCGCCAAGTCGTTTGAGCTTGGCGGTGAACGGTTTAGTACTAGAGGATAAAGCGGCTGAGATCTTCGTCTTGGACTAAGTTGTCTAAGTGGGCGCTGACATAGTCGGCGTCGATAACAAAGGCGGAGCCCGATTTTTCCGATGCCTCGTAGGAGATATCTTCCATCAGCCTTTCCATCACAGTGTGTAAACGACGGGCGCCGATGTTTTCGGTGCGCTCGTTTACTTGCCATGCGGCTTTCGCAATGCTGTCGATACCCGATTCGCTGAATTCAACTTTCACGCCTTCTGTGCCCATCAGCGCGATATATTGCTCGGTGAGCGAGGCGTGTGGCTCGGTTAAAATGCGTTTAAAATCATTGGCTGATAATGCATCTAGCTCGACACGGATCGGTAAACGACCTTGTAATTCAGGAATTAAATCCGACGGTTTAGACATCTGGAATGCGCCAGAGGCGATAAACAGTATGTGGTCGGTTTTTACCATGCCGTGTTTTGTGGTAACAGTGCAGCCTTCGATGAGCGGCAGTAAGTCACGTTGCACGCCTTCACGGGAAACGTCTGGGCCTGAGGTTTCGCCGCGCTTACAGATTTTGTCGATTTCGTCGAGGAACACTATGCCGTGTTGCTCAACCATTTCAATGGCTTGTTCTTTTAAATCTTCTTGATTGACCAGTTTGGCGGCTTCTTCTTCGATCAATAGCTTAAAGGCTTCTTTGATCTTCATCTTGCGACGTTTTGCTGGTGCTTGGCCCATGTTTTTAAACAGACTTTGCAGCTGGTTGGTCATTTCTTCCATGCCTGGAGGCGACATGATTTCAACACCAATTTGCGGTTGGGCCACATCGATATCGATTTCTTTATCGTCTAATTGGCCTTCGCGTAGTTTTTTGCGGAAGACTTGACGGGTATTTGAGTTGGAATCGGTTTCAGTGCTTTCCCAGTCGTTTTTCGGCTTAGGCAACAGGGCATCGAGAATGCGCTCTTCGGCATTTTCTTCGGCGCGTTGGCGACACTTGCCCATTTGCTGTTCACGGGTCAGCTTGATGGCGATATCGGTCAAGTCGCGGATGATTTGCTCGACTTCTTTACCGACATAACCCACTTCTGTGTATTTAGTCGCTTCGACCTTGATAAAAGGCGCGTTCGCCAGCTTGGCTAAACGGCGGGCAATTTCAGTTTTACCAACGCCTGTTGGACCAATCATCAGAATATTTTTTGGGGTGACTTCTTGACGGAAATCCGCGTCAAGTTGCATCCGGCGCCAGCGGTTGCGCAGGGCGACAGCAACAGAACGTTTGGCCTTTTGTTGGCCAATAATGTGTGCATCCAGCTCGTGGACAATCTCACGGGGGGTCATTTCAGACATAATATTCCTCACGGGCTGTTTAGTAATTGAGTTCTTCAATCGTTTTGAATTGATTGGTGAATACGCAGATATCCGCGGCAATGGTCAGGGATTTTTCGGCGATTTCTAAGGCTGACAGTTCAGTGTTTTGCAATAGCGCAAGGGCCGCCGCTTGGGCATAGTTGCCGCCCGAACCAATGGCGACTAAGTCGTGTTCTGGCTGAACGACATCACCATTACCTGTGATGATCAGCGAGGTTTCCGCATCGGCCACGACTAACAGGGCTTCGAGCTTACGCAGCATACGGTCGGTACGCCAATCTTTGGCGAGCTCAACGGCCGAGCGCAATAAATGGCCTTGGTGCATTTCGAGTTTGGCTTCGAAACGCTCGAATAGGGTGAAAGCATCGGCGGTGCCGCCTGCAAAACCTGCCAGTACCTTGTTGTGATATAAGCGACGCACTTTTTTGGCGTTACCTTTCATGACGGTATTGCCTAGGGAGACTTGGCCATCGCCGGCGATGACAACTTGATTATTACGGCGTACTGATACGATAGTGGTCACAGTGAATCCTCTTCTGGCCCGCAGCAAAAGTTGCGGTGGATGATGGGATATATATGGGGATGGATGACAATAATTCAAGTAATCGCGGCAAATGCCAAAGGAGTTTGCGATCTTTCGCGCTCCTTTAGCAATAAAAATAAGCGCTTATTGGGAAAGGGTGGATCGACCTACAATAGTGCGGCCATCGAAGGGATAGTATTTAAGATCCCAGTTTTCACTGCCGAAGCTGCGATCGTCAGAGACATAGTTGAAAATGCAGTAAGCATTGGGATCTTTTATGTCGACGGCACCATACCAGTAAACAATGTCGACATTGGGAACTGTGCGCCAAGAGTATTGATCGGCAATGACAAATTCATTATTAGCCAAAAGACCTTGCCATAACTGACCACAATAATCGCCCTGCAATTTAGCACCGGCATCAGCGGTTGCAGTCTCTATTCCCAGTGGAAATCCTGTGGTGGTCGAGTCGAGTTTTCCGTCACCATAACAGGCGAGATCTTGGGTATAACCAGAGTGACCGCCCGCAAGCCAGCAACTGTGATAAAGCTTAACACCAGAGGTAAAGGCCGCAAATGCGGTTTTGGCTCTGGCATCGTGAGCATCTTGGCCTAGGTTTAAAAACCGTGGTGCTGCGACGACGGCCAAGATCCCAAGGATGATAATGACCACAACCAGCTCAATTAATGTAAAACCCTTCGATGACTGCAAACGACTCATATTGCTCACCTATTTGTTAGAGGACAATATTCTAACGGAACTTTGATTTGCAATCAGTAAGCCATTGATAATATTTAGTTGTTTAACATTGCTGTTACATGGTTATGCAGCAAGATGGCAAGCCATCACTTCACCCTTCAATGCAATCAGCCGAATGTAAACGGCTTATAAAGCCGTTTTGTCTATAACACGATAGCGGGTTTGTACGTAGCCATTGTCGTACTGCTGCGTGTGAATTGGCATTAATTGAATCGCTTGAGCTAAGTCACCAAAGAGGGGAATACCTTTACCCAGTAAAGTGGGGATGCGAGTGAGCGTGAGTTCCTGAATTAGCCCTGCCGCTAAAAAGCCTTGGATTGTTTGGCCGCCATCGATATAGAGATGCTTAAAGCCACGGGTTTTGAGTTGTTCGCTAATGCTTGCCGCATCGCCATTTAGCACTTGTACGTGCTCACTTAACGCCGACGGTACTGTTACGCCGCTGCGACTTAATACAAACACTGGGATATTTACATAGGGCCAATCACAATCGAAGGAGAGGACTTTTTCAAAGCTTTTTCGTCCCATTACAATCGCATCAATAGTGTCGATAAAGGCATGATAACCAAAGTCTTCATCGGGATTAGTACTGGGGTGCTGATTTAAAAAGTCGATATCCCCATCGGGCGTTGCGATATAACCATCGAGGGTCGTGGCAATAAAAACGGAGGCTTTCATTCATCTTCCTTAATGCTATTTTCGAGCGTGTTTCTCTAGTGATTCTTTCAGTGCCTGTTGCTGAGCTAGGCAGTCTTGTTTTGCTTTGCCCGACATATCGTTACACGTTTGACCTTTATCTGGGCCTTCCAATATGGCCGCCGCAACATAAACTGCGGCGTCGGCTGCATTGCATTCTTGTTTGCTGTAGGGGGAATTTGTATCACATTTTGAATTAAGCGGCCCAACGCAGCCACTCATACTGGCCAAGACTAAGGTGCTAAAGCTGAGTAATATTAAAGGTTTGAACATTCGCTCTTCCATGATTCTTATTATTTGAGACGGTTGGTAAGTATATAACTGCTTTGCAGACGGAACTAGAATTGGATCGTTCCATTTCTACTCTAGTTATTATCTTGGAGGAAGGTATTCGCGGATGGAAGAAAAAAATCCCCGAGGGCATAGTTACCCTCGGGTGGAGGTTCAAAAAGCAGTGGATTTCTTGAGCGCCTGCGGGGCACAAAGGAAGGAACCTATGGCTTGATTGTGCGGGTTGATACGATATTTAACAAAGCCAAATGCGCAAACTGCGACAGCTTGTCGCAGGCTGGATGAAAACTGTGTAGTTACGGTATCTTGAATGGTCGGGGTAAAAAGGGTTTAACGGTTAAATCCTTATGCGTGGCGAGAAGGCTTAACGATTTTTTAGTGACCACGGGTGATTGACTTATAAGACAGAATTCAGATTGCCTAAGTGTTGCACTAGCTCTGCCATATTGTTCACTTCGAGCTTTTTCATGATTTTTGCGCGGTGTACTTCAATCGTGCGCAGGGATAAAAACATCGCCTCCGATATTTGCTTGTTAGTCATGCCTTGGATCACATGGGCTAACACTTGCTGTTCGCGCTCGGTCAGTTGGTCAAACTTATGCTGCAGACTTTGCTGCTCGAAGGCCGCTTGGCTTTCACGCTGCGCCTTTTCAATCGCTTGTACTAATGCCTTACCCGATACGGGTTTTTGAAAAAAATCGCAGGCCCCCTTACGAAAGGCGCTTAACGCCATAGGTAAATCGCCGTGGCCAGTGAGAAATATCACGCCTAGCGGGCTGTGGGTTTCCAGTAATTTTTGCTGCACTTCTTGGCCGGTGATTTCCGGCATTCGGCTATCTAAAATCACGCAGCCCGCCTGTGATAATGCACAGTGCTCAAGGAAGTCGCGGCCGCTGTTGAAGGTTTGCACTTGATAGCCAAATTGTCCGAGCATAAAGCCCAGTGAATCCAGAATCGCTTCATCGTCATCGACTAGATAGAGTGGCAATTTTATCGACATGGTGTTCCTTGTGGGGCGGTAAGCATGCTATCAGCTTAAGCTGGGTACAGAGTGGGCTCAATTTTAAGCCTAGGTCTTGGGAGATACATCACTAAATTAGCCAATTCCCTCTGGGCATAAACCAGAGTTTGGCGGCATTTCACAGCTTGATTTTTATCTGCGAGCTAAAGTCGTTCCATGACAATGGCATATAAGAGTGGGTAATAGAGGCGATGACGATTGACTCTTGGTGTAAAGCGATATTGATGGGATTCTTGCTGAGTGTCATTGGGCTTAATCCGTCCTATGCCAACGAAGCGACAGAGGTGAACCATTTTAGAGTCGGAGTGCTGGCAAACCATGGCGTATTACAGGCCAAGCAGCGTTGGCAACCTATGATGGATTACCTCAGTGAGCAAGTGCCTAATAATCATTTTGAAGTCGTGCCTGTGGATTTTAATGGCATGCGTAGTCAGTTACTTGAGCATGATTTGCAGTTTATCGTCACTAACCCCGGGCAATATCTGCATCTAAGTAACAACTTCCCGCTGTCTTGGCTTGCGACAATGAAGAGCCGTAAGCATCAAGGCAGCACTTTTACCATAGGCGCGACCATTATTGTCCGCGCCGACAGCCCTATCCGCACCTTGCAGGATTTGCGCGGGCGCAATGTGGTCGCCAGTGATCCGCAGGCCTTAGGCGGGTATCAAGCGGCAATGGGGTTACTGCATAAAATGGGTTTTTTACCCGAACAGTTTTTTGGGCAAGTGCGCTTCCTCGGGTTCCCGTTAGAACCGCTTATCTATCAAGTCAGAGATGGCAGTGCCGACGCCGCAATAGCGCCTTTTTGTACCTTAGAGGAAATGATCGCAACGGGTCTTGTTAATCAGGTCGATTATCGGGTTATCCATCCTGCAACACCTGCAGGATATGATTGCGAGGTGAGCACTCAGTTATACCCAAACTGGTCATTCGCTGCGGCGGATACGGTTTCTCCTAAGCTGACGATGGCGATTACCCGCGCCTTATTCGATTTACCCGCCGATCATATTGCAGCAATTACCGCCGATACTTTGGGCTGGACTGCGCCCGTGAGCCAGTTAAAAGTGATTGAGTTATTTAAAGAATTACAACTACAGGGTGCATCACCACCACTTTATCAAACCGTATACAAATGGATGGCAAAAAATAAAGAATGGGGTGGCGCACTGTTGTTAATTTTCATTATTTCCACCATTTATCACCTGTGGCTTGAATATAAGTTTCGCCAGAAAAGTGAGTTTTTAGTCAGCACTGAGCGCCAATTAAAGGACAAGGCACTGCAGCTTGAGCGACTGCAAAGTGCGGCGATTCTTGGGGAAATAGGTGCAGGACTTGCCCATGAACTCAATCAACCTATAGCCGCCATTACCCAATACAGCGAAGGTGCCATGCTACAACTGGAAAGGCTTGGGCAAGATAATCCGGAACTCTATGATGTACTCGGTAAAATTAATGCGCAGTCGATTCGCGCTGGAGCGGTTGTACATCGTATTCGCGGTTTACTCAAACGGCGTCAGGCCAAGGCCGAACCTTTAGATATAGTGCCAGTGGTGAAAGAAGCTTTAGCTCTGTTGCGGCGCGAGCTAGACCGCGCGAATGTGCAAGTGAATGTGCGAGTGCAGGGTGAGCCCTTTGAACTGATGGGCGATAGCGTTGGTTTAAGTCAAATGTGGGTCAATTTAGTAAAAAATAGCTTAGATGCGTTAGAAACCTGCGGCGATAATCGTGTGCGTCAATTATGGATCGATATCTATTATCATCCAAATGAAATCAAAGTGTTAGTTATTGATAATGGCGAAGGGCTACAGGGGCAGGCGAGTGAGTTGATGGCATCTTTTGCCTCAACCAAAGATGCGGGATTAGGCCTAGGTTTAGCCATCTGTAAGGATGTGGTTACCCGCCATCACGGCAGCATTCAAATCGAAAACTGTCAGCAATCCACGCAAGCTTTACTCCCTTGGCAACAGGGCTGTGTGGTGACAGTCGTACTTCCCAAGGGATAAATTACCATTAGGGCAGTGGATAGTTTTGGGAGAACTGGCTGAGCTTTTCTACTAAAAACTCTATGGTGCGACGGATCTTATGGCTGGGATAATCGGTTTGTAGGTATACCAATTGCAGTGGGATCGGTGGGGCTATTTTATCGGCTAGCACTAAGTGGAGTCTGCCTTCGGTTACATCTTGCGCCACATCGAGCCAGCTCTTATAGGCAATCCCACGACCAGATAGTGCCCAGTCGCGGATCACTGCGCCATCGTTACAGAAACGTTGGCCCCTGACTTCGATTTCAACGGGGGCGCCGTTATGACTTAACTTCCATTTCTGCCATGGCTCACCGCCGCGATTTAAGATCAGTACTGCGTGTTGGCTAAGTTCATTTAGCGTGCTTGGTGTGCCGTGTTGTGCCAGATAAGCGGGTGAGGCGACCAGTACCCTTGGGGTCATGGCGAGCTGACGCCTTTTAAGGTTTGAGTCGTCAAGTTGACCATAGCGCAAAGCCAAATGGATATTTTGGTCGATTAAGTCTGTCATATGATCGCCAAAATACAGCTGCACTGTCAGTTCTGGGGCGCTGTCCATTAATTCATCGAGCCAAGCACGGATCTGGCTGCGACCAATATCCGAAGGTAACGCGAGGCGTACTTCGCCCTTAAGCTCACCCCTGTGTTCGGCTAAATTGGCGCTGGCGGTTTCGAGAATCGCCAGTGCGGGTTTCGCAGAATCGAGAAAAATCCGCCCTTCTTCTGTGAGCTGTAAGCGCCGCGTCGAGCGAGCAAATAGCTGACATCCTAGCTTTTTCTCTAATCTTTGCAGCGCGGCACTTGCCGCTGCCGGCGTCATGCCTATTTCTTTACTGGCTGCCGAGAGACTCTCTAAGGCTGCGATACGCAGCGCTAATTGCAGATCGTTTAAATGATACATATCAAATTATTTTTGAAAATGATTTTAATAATAGCCTGATTATCAATATAGATTAACTAATGCACAATTGCACCACTGATGTTTCATCTTAATTTCTGGTTCGGAGTGTGTATGAGTCTATTCATGTCTTACAAATTAGCGTCACTGGCATTAAACAATCGCATTGTGATGGCCCCTATGACTCGGGCGCGTACTACGCAGCCAGGCAATATTCCTAATGATCTGATGGCGCAATATTATGCCCAGCGCGCCTCGGCGGGGTTAATCATCACAGAAGCGACACAAATCTCCGATGACAGCCAAGGTTATTCATTTACGCCGGGCGTGTATACCGCTGAGCAAATTGAGGGCTGGAAAAAAGTCACAGCGGCAGTGCATCAGGCTGGTGGTAAAATCTTCAATCAAATTTGGCATGTTGGCCGTGTATCGCACCCGATTTTTCAGCAGGGTAATGCCCCGATTGCGCCATCAGCTATTGCGCCCGTTGGCACTAAAGTATGGATTGTGGATGAAGCGCATCCTGAAGGGCAAATGGTGGATTGCCCAGAACCTAGGGCTATGGTGCAAGCGGATATCGACCGCGTTGTGGCCGATTTTGCACAGGCGGGAGTGAATGCGGTTGCGGCGGGTTTTGATGGCATCGAAATTCACGGCGGCAATGGTTATCTGATTGACCAGTTTTTACGCACCAATTCAAACCACAGAACTGATGCCTACGGCGGTACTCAGGAAAATCGCATTCGTTTTTTACTCGAAATTGTCCAAGCCGTGAGTGCGAAAATTGGTGCCAATAAAGTCGGGGTTCGCCTCGCCCCTTACGTGACGTTTAAAGATATGGCGTGTCCTGAAATTGTAGACACTATTCTGTTAGCGGCTAAGCATTTATCGGCATTGGGCGTGGCATATTTACATCTTTCAGAGGCTGATTGGGATGATGCGCCGCAGGTGCCAGAGTCCTTTAGAGTCGAGCTGCGTAAAGTCTTTAAGGGCAGCATTATTGTTGCGGGTCGCTATGATGTGGCGCGTGCCAATGAAGTGATTGATAACGGTTATGCGGACTTAGTTGCCTTCGGTCGACCTTTTATTGCAAATCCTGATTTGCCTTACCGTTTAATGCATCAATTGCCTTTATCTGCATTCGACAAAGGGCCCTTGTTTGGCGGTAGTGCAGCGGGTTATACAGATTATCCTACACACAACGAAGCATTGAGAGCCGTCATCCGCTCCGCTGACGATGAGGTGGCATAATGGATCGGGTTAACACTTTGTATGTTCAGCGCTTACCCGCTTGGCTCAGTTTAAGTCTATGGTTTTCAGGCTTTATAGGTATCGCTATTGTGGGTTTTAGCTTAGCAAGTCTGAGCATGGATGCGTTAGCCGCTCAAGGGGCAACAACACAGGATAGTGCTAAAGTGCGAGCGGCGTTAGTGCCAAAAGTGGCGGCAATGGAAACGATTTCTGATCAATCACCGCAGGCACAAGCTATCGCCCGCGCCGCTTTGTTATATGCCAGTTTTTGGCACACGGGCGATGCAAGTTTTGCCCACGGCGCATTGGCGACTGGTTTTATCGACCGTACTCTGCCCGCTGGCCGCGCACAGGGAATCACGGGTCCACTCGAAGCCTCAAAGGCATTTAGGGCAGCGGTCCCCGATCTCTCTGTTTCAGTTGAGCATTTGCTAGTAGTTGGCGATCGTGCAGTGGTACGTCTGCGTTTTAATGGCCGCTTTACTGGTGTCTTTGGTGAGCAAAAAGGCCAAGGGCAGAAAATCGATTTTCGTGCTGTTGACATGTATCGAGTACGGGATGGTTTCATCACAGATAACTGGCACCTTGAAGATTATCAAACGCTATTGTCTCAATTAGCTGCAGGGACTCAATCATGAATCAACGTCGACGATTTTTAATGGCAGGTGGCGCCATCGCTGCAGGGTTCGGCCTAAGCCAAACGGCGCTTGCTATTGGTTTACCATCATTAGATACCTTAGAAAATGACTCCAAAAGTTCAGGTGGCAGTGGGATGAACAAAATATTTTGGCCAAGTGGTGAGCAGTTAGTGATTTCAATCTCAATGCAGTTTGAAGCAGGTGCTCAAGATAAAAATGCCGAAGGGCCGTTTCCGCCGATGGAAAAGGGCTATCCAGATACCATCACCCCGACTTGGTACGACTACGGTATGAACGAAGGCATTCCAAGACTGCTGCGTTTGTGGCGTAAGCACAATATCAAGGTGACTTCTCACATGGTTGGGCGCGCCGCTGAGCTACATCCTCAACTTGCCAAACAAGTTGCAGATGAGGGGCATGAGATTTCGGGCCACGGACAAACGTGGACGCCACAGTACAGCATGTCGCCAGCAGAGGAACGCGCCTCCTATGTGGCGAGTATTGAGACGCTGCAAAGGATCACTGGTCAGCGCCCCTTAGGTTTTAATGCCTTTTGGATGCGCCATAGTACTCAAACCCTCAATATTTTGCAGGACTTAGGTTTTATTTATCACATCGATGACCTATCGCGGGACGAACCTTCAATTATCCCAGTAGGAAATAAGCTTTTTGCGGTTGTGCCTTACACTTTACGTAACAATGATATCGGACGTTTTGCTGGCAACACTGCTATGACGGCCACGGCCTTTTTGCAGGAACTAAAGGATGAGTTCGATATGCTCTATCAAGAAGGTTCGACGCAGCGACGGATGATGTCGATCAGTGTGCACGACCGTATTGGTGGCGCTCCTGGACTTGTGACCGCTTTAGATAAGTTTATTCAGTACGCTAAAGATCACACCAATGTAGGCTTTATGCGTAAAGATGCCATTGCTAAATGGGCGCTGGCGCAAAAGGACACACCGACCAATCCTGCAAGAACATTTTAGCCTGCTGTAGCTTTGTTGGAAGAGGTTTAAATGGTTAACAAAAAGCGCATTGTTTAACGCGCTTTTTGTTTTTAGGAACCCTTATTACTGCGAGTCGGAAGCGATTAACGCATGGCCAACATGGCCCAAGTGCGGCGACCTTGCTCCAGAATTATCCCCACGGCAAGTCCCGCAGCGGCGTTGATGGCGAGGCAAGTCACCGCGGTTGATAAAATCACAAAGATACAGAAGGGCTTACCATCGATTAAGCGTTTCGACCATGCCAGTTGCAGCCCCGCAGTGGTCAGTAAACTGCCGAGGATTGCCATAGGAATAAGGCTTAATAGCCAAGCAATATGACTACCCCAGCATAGGGCTATCATTAAGCACGTACTGCCAAAAATTAACGGCGCCAGATAAGTGCGGGCGCCAAAATGGTATTGCACCGCGAGTCCGCCCGCACCGTGGCACATGGCCGAGGCTCCAAAGGGCGCGAGCAATAAGTTGGCAAGACCAGAGCTAATTGCGAAGTTTTTGGGCGTGAGTTTGGCGGCATCTTCAGGGAATTTCTCCTGTGCCATTACAGACGTGGCAATGACCGCATTGGTTAAGGTTAATGCCAGTTGTGGCAAAACCAACAAAACGGCGGCAGAGGTCCATTCAATAGATGTCGGCCACGCTAATTGAAATGGCGCTGTCATTGCTTGAATATCAAAGTTAGTGGCTAAACTAGTTTGTGTACTTGCTTGCCAAATCATCCCCGCTGCTATGACTAAGGGCATGGCAAGGTAACGCAGCGGCAAAAATTTACTGATAAATAACAGTACAAATGCCCCCACGCCAACCAGCCAAAATTCACTCATCATCTTAGTGCCCATCCACATCAGTTGCAGACCTATGGCGAGTTGAATGCCAACACTCACAGCTTGGGATAACTGTTTGGCTAACCAAGTGATGGCGCCGCTAAAGGCGAGAATTAACAGGATAATGCCCATTAACATGGCGCTTGCCTGCAACATGCCTGGGGTTAAGCCCTGAGCGATCACCAGTGCAGCGATGACTTTCATCGGTTGTACCGGAATCGGGCGACGGTAAAACAGCGCGCTGAGAATAGCGAATAGACCAAACCCCAAAAATATCCCTTGGGGCGAAAATTGATTGAGGGCAATTAGCCCTAGCACTAAAGGTAAAAAAGTGCCTAAGTCGGCAAAAGCGCCACTGGTTTCACCGAGTAAACGGTTGAATGAAGGATTGGATACTGTTTGGGAAATTTTGCCCGAGGTCATACTGATTGCCGTAATTGAACACGCTATGACTACGCAAAATAAATGCCATAAAAATCAGATGATTTGGGGGGTAAACAGAGTCAAACTACCGTATTGAGTCACTCAATGAGACAAACTGGGGCAAGGCCGAAGAATGGCTGAGTCTAATTGTCTTTTTGGGTGAGAGTAACAAGATTATAAAAAAAGAGATCTTAGTAAAAACTAAGATCTCAAAGGGTATTACTGGGAACTCGATTTGGTTAATCAGTTGTGTTCACTTCGATGCCTTACTAAAAGTAAGATATCTGTGATGCTCAAATCAGTGAACGATTCAATCAAGGCTGTTTGTGTTTTGGCCCTTGTTTACTTTTCATCGGGTCACCTTGATAACCTAGGGCTTGCCAATCGAGTCTTGTGCCTTTGTTATGGCAGTCGTTACAATTTAATGCTTGCTCCTTGGGTGACACCATATGGTTTATCCGCCACCACATTTCAGTTGCTGCAAAGTCATATTCACCACTGTATTTGATGCCTTTCTCAAGCATAGTCGTGTTCGCTTCCATTCCTAGTTTTGCCGCTAAGTTCCAATCAAACTCGCTCCAGAATCCCCCTTTGCCATAGGTTTTCGGTGTGATAAAAATATTGAGTTTTTTATCGTAAATCTGTTTACCCGTGTGCACCTTGAAAGGATAGATTTTTGCTTTGGCATCATTTATATCGCCAATGGGATAGGTCAATTTAGTGACTGTACTCGGATCCATTTTATCTCCTGCCATATAAGCATTGGCTGTGCCGTTGTACCAAGCGTATTGGGGTTTGACCATTTTTTCCCAAACAAAATCTCCTTTTTTCTTTTGGTAGGTATGCTTACCGTATTGGTCGAGTGCTTCATTTTTATCATCTCCAGCCGTTGACCAGTCCCAGCGCATTTTTGTCGGTTCGTTTTTAGCAAAATACGGAATATGACAGGTTTGACAGGCAACTGCCGCTGTATGAGTATTGAGTTTTTTATTCGCGTGCGGCGCTGATTCGTGGCAGTTTTCACAGCCAATATGGTCTACACCACCGGGTGAAACCCCCATAGCATTACCTGAGATCATGTGTTTCTCAGTGGTGTGGCAGTTCTGACATTGAAAGTCATTACCGTCGCTATCCATATGCACATCTGTCGCTTTGTCTGGATAAGACATGGATGAGTCTAAGTCCCCATGTTTTACCGCGTCACCACCGCCACCATAGAAGTGGCAACTACCGCAGTTATCCCGTACAGGTTCGCCAACGTTTTGAGCTATTTTAGTCAGATCGAGTTTTGCCATAGGTTCACCTGCGCCAGCGGGATCTTTAACATAAGTTCCTGTAGTGTCGTGACAAACTAGGCAGTCGACTTTGGTTTTATCTTTAAAGTCAAAGTTACTGTCTTTCCAACCATAACCCGCGTGACAACTGGTACAGCGGGGTTCATTGCTGGAAATGGCAACGCAGAAGTTATTAATGCTGTTTTTCTTACCTCTTACGACTGTCCTATCGGGAAGTTTTTGTTCTAACTCCCAAGTCCAATGGGAGGTTTTCATCACGTCAGTCGCTTGATTTTCATGGCAGACTAAACATTGTGTGGTCACCTGTGAGCCTGTGGTAAACGGGCCTTTAAGTGCCTCTTTATGGGGATTAGCGGCGTAGGCATTTAATGTCATGCCCGCTAAGGCAATGAGGATGAGCTTATTCATTTTGTACTCCCGCCCTCGATGTAACCGAGGGCTGATAGTTGTTATCAATGACGGATTAGAAGTTGATGGTGAGTGAGGCGTTGACATCAAACGCGGTATCAACCACTGGCAACATGGAATAAGCAGAGCCAGCTAGCACATCGTCGATTTTTTGTGGAGCACCCACAGGTGTACCGCTGCCTGTGTACTCGTAGTCGTAATAGAGGCCAGCAAGTTTGATAAACATTTTGGGGTTAATATCAAAGATGTAATAGGCTTCTGCTACATGTCCTCGGGTAGCTAACTTACTACCAATAGGGTCATCCTGTGCCTGGGTAAAAGGCGTCCAATATTCGGAGCCATAGTTATATTCCAGACCCAATTTGCCGTAGGGAGCAGGAATTTGTACGCCGACATAAATACCATAACCGTCTTTGGCTTCGGTATCGTCACTGGTTTTAGGCACCATAATAATCTCAGTACCAGTGCTGTTTAGCTCGGCTTCAAATATGGCATCGGATAACATGCCGCCAAACATGCCTGCGTTACCGTTAGGCTCGGCGCGAGTCCAGCCGAATGATGCAAACCATTTGATATCGTTTGCTTCTTCGCGCGCAAAACCAATTCCTCCTAGATACATGTCGCCGATAACCCCGCTGGGTTGTACTCGGGTAACAAAGTTAAAGTTGTCGAACTTTTGCATATCTTGATACATGGTGGGGGCGAAAATGCCCGCAAGCTGGGTAGGGAAGGCCATGGTGCCTTTAAAGCCGTCATTAACATCTTTGGCGCCAAACAGGGTGAACTGGAGGAAGTTGGTGCCATCGTTGATCGCATCGATATTAAAGCCACCAAGGTGAGTATCCTTGGTGACAATATCACCAAACATCTCGCCATTTCCCCATTGTGATTCAAAGCCTTGGCCGTAACAGAAACGGACGACTTGGCCTTCGATACCTGTGATTTCACCTAGGTTGTAGCCTAAGGTGGCGCCATCGAAGTTGAAGTTGACTAAATGTCCTGAAGGTGTGCCGCCACGCATTTCATTCTCGCGGTAGTGGCTGGGTGGACCATAGGTGGAAGGGCGACGACCTATGGAAAGATAAAACTCTGATCCATTAATGTTTTTCCAATCGAAATAGGCGCGTTCAACCCGCAGCCAGTCACCACTGGTATTGCCGCTACTGGTACCATCCATAGTGAAAGACCGCCAAGAATCAAATACTTGAACTCCGGTAGAATCACCCCAGTTTTTATACATACTGAGGCGGCCAGCAAAACTGACGTTATCCCATACCTTAGCTTTCAGATTTAACCGCAGGCGAGTGGTGTAAAAAATATCGTTATCTATGTCCTGTACACTTTTGGGCGCGAGCACATAGGGCATCACGCCCTGTAACATGCCATTTTGGAAGGCTGCAGTAAGGTCTGGATTAGCTTGCATCATTTTTCCTAGTGGGGAGTTGAGATCGTTGGGCATACCGAAAGCGCCGGACATGGCTTTGGCACCAAAGTCGTTGAAATTGACTTTGATGGCAGGATTCCAGACAACATCGCGGTAATGTAGTGAATGAGCTTTAGTGCGGAAATCACCTGTAATTTCAAGGCGGTCTAACGATGTGTGCCGCTCGGTTTTGTCGACGCGATTATTGAGATCATCCAATTGCTCGGTAATATCGGCAAGCTTCTGTTTTAACTCGGTAATTTTTTTATTTTCCTGTTGCACATCATTAGGTGTAGCAAAAGATTGGCCTGACATAAACAAGGTATTGGCAACGAGGATTGAGATAAGAGTACGCATAAGGTTTCTCCCAGAGTTGTTCTGTTGGCATGATTGCGCTAAGTGCATTTCGCCAAATTTACCCAATAGGAGTCCCTGAGGTGTGTTCCCCATTTTTCTCGAATTGGGTTTTTAATTTTTAATTCAATGTGTTAGTGAGCAGTTGCAGGGGGGCTCTCTACCATTGTCTTAGGCCATAACGTTGGCAGAGATCAACCGCAGGTTTGGGGTTGGTCCGAGTCGGCGGCGTGGTCATACAAAAATTGCTGTATATCCTTGAGGTCTTGCTCCGAGAGGCCATTGAATACCTCTGGTTTGAATTTGTGCTTATCTTTATCAAAGAAGCGATCCCACTGGCTCATCGTTTTGGCCATTGGCGTGAGTTCACCACCTTCACCGCCTTGGCTATGGCAGGCTTTGCATTCTTTTTTGTACAAATGTTTACCTTTCTTTGGATTACCTCCCTCTGCGGCATACGCATTAATACTCAAGCTGCCGATCACTGCCATGGCAATTGCTATCTTAGTTGACGTTTTCATCATCTCATTCCTTACTTTTTGTGATCATTTACATTTATTTGTTGGTTAAGTGTTTTTATTGATTCCACTTTGTAAATTAATTTATCAAATCCTACGGTGTGTAAATTTGAGGTATATCACTTTCATTAAAAAAATCTAATTGATAAAAAGTTCATTGATAAAAATCTAATTGATAATGTTATAGAAGGGTGTGATTATTTTTTTTATTATTTAAAAACAATGAACTAGTCAACGTGCTAAATTAGCGCTGATAACTTTGAGTTTCGAGTTTTGCGCCTAAAGCACAAAAAATGGACTGTGATTAAGCTAACACTTTGTAAAATATGCACTCACTAAAGTAGTGATGTTGAAACTTAGCAGCTGTTTGGCAGGCTTTATTGGGAAGTAAATAATGCCAGAGTTGACTCTGGCATTATTGATTTTGGGGACAGGTTTGGTTGTCTTTCGAAGCAAGATAACTTAGATAAAAGTAGACTCAGAACGGATTAAGGTTGCTGGCGCGTTGGTGCTAGAACGATTTCGCGTACGCACACATTTTGCGGTTGTTGCCATGCAAACAACGCAGCAGCGGCGACATTTTCAGGGGCGATAACGCCGCCCATTTCTTCTTTCCAGTCATGGTAACCCGCTTTAATGTCATCGCTGGTGGTATGGCTCAACAACTCGGTTTCTACCGCGCCTGGGGCGATAGTGATAAGGCGTACGTCATCCATGGCGACTTCTTCACGAATGTTTTCTGTTAAGGCGTGCACGGCAAATTTAGTGGCGCAGTAAGCGGCGTGGTTTGGAAAGGTTTTACGCCCCGCCACTGAGCTGACATTAATGATAGTGCCAGTTTTGCGAGCTTTCATGTCGGCTAATACCGCATGAATACCATTAAGCACGCCCATCACATTGATATTGAGCATGCGGCTCCATTCATTGGGATCTTGCACATCGATTTGGCCTAGTAGCATGATTCCCGCGTTATTGATAAGACAGCCGACCGGGCCAAATTGCGCTTCTGCTTGGGTTATGGCTGTTTTAATAGCTGCGCCGTCGGTGACATCGACGCTGATAGAAAGGCTGTTTGGTAATTCAAGCGCTTGCATTGCTTCAACTCGGCGTGCCAGTAATAGCAGCGGGTGGCCTGCAGCGCTAAAGCTTTTGGCCATAGCGGCGCCAATACCCGATGAAGCGCCCGTGATGACAACCAGTGATTTAGTAACTTGATTCATTAGTATTTCCTATTAATTGGAGCCAATGTAAGCCGTAAACAAACTGTTGTTCGGCGTCTTGAACCTGTTAACCAGTATAGGCTGGGGATTTTCAGTCGAAAAATACTTATTCCAGCTGGATATGATAGGCTCAGCCTATGGCACTATTGTTGAAATTTGTGCTGAACTCGTCGGTTGTCGGAGAAGATTAAATGGTCGATTTGCGTTTGCTGCGTTTCTTTATCGCAATTTTTGAAGAGAACAATATTACCTCGGCGGCTAACCGTTGCTTTGTGAGCCAGCCTTCACTGTCTGCTGGGTTAAAGCAACTCGAAGAAGAGCTTGGTGGTCAGTTATTTGAGCGCAGCAAAAAAGGCGTTAAACCTTTGGACTGCGCGCACTATCTATACCCTTTGGCGGTTAAATTAGTCGAGGAGGCGAGTAAGTTACCAGGCTTATTTATGGCGAAGGCGAGCCGGCAAAAGCTACGTTTGGCTGTGATGCCAGATCTCAGTCAGCGGCGTTTGGCGGGATTTTTACAACAGGTGAATCAAGCCATTGAGAAGCTCGATCTGGAGCTGTTGGATTACCAAAGCCCCGCAGATTGTCGTTTAACTATCGACAGTTTACGCCATGAAGATGAAGTATTTTTTCCGCTGTGGGAGGAGGATTATGTGCTCTGCGTCCCCAAGGATCATACCCTCGCCCAAGTAGATAGCCTACGTCCCGAGCAGCTCAATGGCTTTGACTTTATTGAGTGCCCACCCTGTGAAGCCCATCAGCAAACAATAGGTTTATTGGCGTGCAGCAATATGTCGCTTAATTTGGTCGCTAAGGCTGAGTCAAAATCTCTAGTGATGTCGCTAGTGTTAGCCGGATTTGGCGTGAGTTTTTTACCCGATGGTTTGATTGAAGATGAGCCTAGGCTCAAGCAAGTGAAATTTGATGGTCCGAGAATGTTCCGTCGTATTGGTTTGTGTTATCCCTCCCATCAGGCAGTTGCGCCAACATTGGCGACCTTGTTACGGCATTTAGCCGCTCGACCGAATTAATTCCAAGTTAGTTTTGGGTTATCAGCATTCAGATTAGTGAGTCGCTAAGGGCGATTCAGTGAGATTAAGTGGAGGCTCGACGCCGTAGGATTTAAATAGTTGAGTAATTTCACCAGAGGTGCGCATGTCGTCGACTATCTGGTGAACTTGCTTGGCATATTGATGCTGCGGCGACATGAGCGGAATACTGAAATAGCGGCCATTTTTGCTGATATCTACGTACGCCATCTGTTTGAGTTGGGGATCTTTGGCAAAAAATTGCATCTCATGCTGTTCGGAGGTGATGGCTAAATCGATACGCTCAGCCTTCAACATATTGATTAACTGACCATTATCATTAACAAAAGACACTTTTAGTTGGTTTTGATTGTCATTGAACTGCGGACAGTAAAAAGCGCCTCTAAGTGCGCCAATGATATGAGGTTTTAGTTCATCGAAATGTTTGACTTCAAGTTGTCTATTCGCAAGGGCAAAGTAATAGACGTAGTGCTTGTCGTATCCCAGTAGCATAGGGTCTAGAAAATCGTTGCGCTCTGGCGTCATCGAATGGACAGGGATTAGGTCGACTTGTCCCATTTCTGCCACTTTAATTGTGCGTGCCCAAGGCACATTACTCCAATTTATCTTATGACCTAGGCGGGCGATGACTTCATTGATGACAGCTGCACCTGGGCCTTTGCACTCACCATTTTCGACATAAATAACAGGATGCCTATCGCGGCAGTGTGCTTGCCAGACAACAGCAGAGGTTTCTGCCCTTGCTTGGGACAGAAATAAGCATGAAATGACAATGATCAGTATCAGCCTCATTCATCTTGCCTATTAAAATGCTCAGTTTTAATTATCGGGCTGGACAGTTAATTCGACTAGGTTTTATTTTTGAGTCGTTTAGCTGCGCAGGTTTGGTCAATAATTGATTGTAGTGCTTATACATCCACTGTGCTTTTTAAGTAATTATAAATTCACTCTATTTTGTAACCAAACGGTTTGGCCTGTTAAATCTGACCAAACCTTTTCTGGGGCTCATTCGCTGCTAGGAAACTTACCTATCCGACTCAATATAGGGCGTTAATTGGGTTTCAATAGCCTCAATTTGAGTTTCGGCGTAGGCAAGTTCGGATTCGGTTAAACATGATTTTGCGGTGTTTTGATGGAGTCGTTGAGCGCTATTCATCCCGTATTTACCAAAATGACGTAGCAATAAACTAGACCAAATAAACATTTGTATAGGTTTATTTAATTGTTCTGCGCCGTAAATATTGACCAGCTCCCGCATAGCAATTTCATGACCTAGCTCTGCCGATTTGACGTACCAAGCTTCTGCCGCTTGTAGAGCCTCTTGAGTGGTTTTTTCACCACTTAAAAATGATTCAGCCTTATAGAAATAAAAATATTGTTGTTGCTCAGCGGGGATTGGATGCTGATGCAAGAAACTGTCACGTAGACGCTCAGCCTCTCTTATCTCTAAGGTACCTAGTTGCTGACTGAATCTGGCTAATTCTTTTAGATGATCGGCTCTATTGCTCATGGCCGCGAGCTGGTAATACATTAACGCTTTAATCGGTTGGCGACTCACGCCTAAACCTTGCTCATAAATCTTGCCTAAGCCTAGCAGTGCGTCTTCATTCCACTTAAGTGCGAATTCTTCAAAGTCAATTTTAGCCTGTTGGTAATCACTCTCATTTTGTGGCGCTTTCAGTAAAAGATGAGCAAATTCAATCTTAGCGAAGTCATTACCTCTAGCGACAGATTGGCTTAACCAATGGCGCGCCTTGTCATAGTCGACAGCCAAATCTTCACCGTAGAGGAAACGTTTACCAAGATAATACTGGCGGAAATCATCGTCTGCGGCGCGCTCGCTAAGTAATGCCTCTGCACGCGCTAAATCTTTAGGTCCACCTTGGCCAGCAGCAAGCATATGCCCTAGATCATCTTTTGCTAATTCATCACCTGCGGCGGCGGATTTCTCAAAGTATTCCCGTGCTTTGATATAGTCCGAAGTGACGCGCTCATCATGCCAGTAGAGTGTGGCTAAATGGTAATAGGCTCTTTGGTTTTCTTGTGCGGCGGCTTTTTCGAACCAGTAAATTGCTTGGCTAGCATCGGGATCGAGAAAAGGCTGGCTTAGATACAAGTAAGCAAGCTCATATTGAAACTCGGCTTGCCCCGCTTCGGCATTAGGTTTGAGCTGTTCTGCCTGTGCGATTAACTCATCGAGTGTTTGCGACTCAGAAGAGAGCAAATTAGGTAGTGTGAGCATGGGTAAATATTGAGGCTCTATTTCGGCGGCTTTTTTATACCAATCGTTAGATGCCTTGGGATCGGCGGGAACTTGTGGGAATCGACCGGAATAAAGTTCGGCCATAGCAATGGCGGCAACGGCTAAGCCTTTATCGACTGCCTGCTGAATATAATCTAGGCCAGAGTTGACTTCGCCTTGATTAATCAGTGTTAAGCCATGATTGAGTAGCGCAGTAGGATCACCTGCGGCAAGTGCTTTAGCTTGCACTTGTTTTTTTTGATATTTAGCGAAAAAAATAAACAGTACAATAAAAGCAATAATTATGAGTATCAACAACATAGTAGTCCATCACTATCGATATTTGGGAGTATAGTAAACGTAAGTTTTTACAAGAATGCAAGTTTACAATTTGGGCTAGGCTGATCGACTAAGCCGATCAATCCCATGGGCATTAGCGTTATTTATCTTGCAGATGGATCTCCCTAATGGGGCAGGCAATCTCGATTCCCGCCTGCTTAAGGGTGTTATAAAGAGCGAGGTTTACCTTATATTTATGCTGAAAATAGCTTTGTGTGGGCACCCAGTAACGAACCCCCATTTCAATTCCATTAGCATTAAAACCATTGATGCCAATATTAGGTGTGGTCTCTTGATAAACATAGGGATTATTGCTCAATAACTCAGTAATCACACTAATGGCTCGTTCGGGATCTGTGTTGTAACTGAGATTGAACTGGGTTTCGACTAGCTTATTGCTGAAGGAGTTGTGCAGAATTTCGCCGACGATATGCTTATTAGGAATGCTGATTTGCTCACCTTCCTCATTGGTCAGTATGGTCATGCCTAAGTGGATACGTTTAACAACGCCGCTTTCCCCTTTAATTTCAATAGTATTGCCTACTACAAAAGGGCGGGTGACGATAATAGTCACGCCTGCGGCATAGTTCGCTAGCATACCTTGTAAGGCTAAACCTGCGCCGAGGGAGGCGGCACCAATTGCCGCAACCATAGGGGTAATACTGATGCCGATTTTGCCGAGGGCGATAATCCCGACCATGACGATGATCAGAATGCGGATAAGATTGCTGACAAAATTGCTTAGGGTGATATCGATATTGTGTTTGTCGAATTGCTTAGCGACTAAGCGTGACACTTTACTGGCTACCCATAAACCTAACAAAAAGATCAGTAAAGCACCTACGAGTTGAAAGCTGTAGGTGACTAAAAATTCTGTGATGAGTTGATAAACGCCTTGTAGTTGCTGCAATTCTTGATCGAGTCCAGGTGTTATCATTATGATATCCTTGTAATAAAGTTAACTGTGCGATTCTAGCGTAGAAATTTCACCAAATACTTTTCGCCCTTCATGTGTGAAGCGTATCATGTAATCGTGGTTGGTTTAATGAGTCGATAGGGGGAGTCAGGTATGCTGTTCGCCTATCCAATAATGGAGTCGAGTGTTTATGAAAACGCTGTTGTTATGTTTGTCTTGTCTGTTAACCCCAATCTGGGCGTATGCTGCGAGTTATGTTGCCGGAGATGCGATTAATCCCATTTCACTTCTCGACCAAAATGATAAAACCATTAATGTGACTGATGAGACTCAAGTGCTGCTCTTTAGTCGCAGCATGAAAGGCGGTGATGTGATTAAGGATGCACTTACGCCCTTGAGCGCGACTCAAATGCCAACGGGTTTAGTTTATGTTGCCGATATCAGTGGTATGCCTTCTTTGATCGCTAAATTTGTGGCTGTGCCACAGATGCAAGATTTACCTTTTGCGATTGGGTTAGATAGGGATGGTGAGATCAGTCGTTTATTACCTGATAACAAAGATATGGCCACTATGATATTGCTCAAGCAGCGTAACATTTTGGACATTGCCTATTTTGATTCCAGTGAAGCCTTGAACCAAGCTCTCGCAAAACTCAATCAGCCGCAGTAACGACTCGATTTAACGGACGTATTTTAAGGCATCCATTAGTCTTCTTTTCGCTGTGTGATTGTTACTTCAAGATAACTGTTTTTAGATGGATATTTTGGCTCCAGCCAGTCTATCCATCTCCCTTCCGATAACGTCGTAAAAAATTCACTTTTTATTCTGATAATGAACACAAATTTACCTTAGGGTTTGTGTGCATAATTATTTGTTTTATAGCGCCTTTTTTTGATGGTTCAGTTCCTTAAAGAGTTGGGGAATAAAAAGTTATTAATTCAGCATAAAAATTCGTTGCGTAAAGCGAAAAAATATCGTTTACTGCGCACGTTTTTAATACATCACACTTACTGTTATCTATCTGACCCAAAGGAGACTCTGGCCCAATGAGCCAATTTCAATCTATTGATGTTGCTGACTATTATGATATGGACACATTCAAGCGTATTGAAGCGTTTGCCAAAGACAAAGCAACCCCGTTCGTCGTGATCGATACCAGTATCATAGCGAAACAATACGATGACATGGTTAATAGTTTTCCTTACGCCAACGTTTATTATGCAGTTAAGGCAAACCCCGCGGCCGAGATCTTATCTTTACTAAAAGATAAAGGGTCAAACTTTGATATTGCCTCGATTTATGAGCTAGATATGGTCATGAATGTCGGTGTGACAACCGATCGAGTCAGCTATGGTAATACGATTAAAAAGCGTCAAGATGTGCGTGCATTTTATGAGCGTGGCGTGCGTATGTATGCATCTGACTCAGAAGCCGATTTGCGAATGATCGCTGAAGAAGCGCCGGGTTCACGTATTTATGTGCGTATTCTGACCGAAGGTACAGATACCGCTGATTGGCCGTTATCCCGTAAATTCGGCTGCCAAAACGAAATGGCCTATGAGCTATTAGTATTGGCACAGGAATTAGGCTTAGAACCTTTCGGTATTTCTTTCCATGTGGGTTCTCAGCAACGTGACATAGGTGCTTGGGATTCCGCTATTGGTAAAGTGAAAAGTATTTTTGACCGTCTGCGTGATGAGCACAATATCACCCTGAAGATGATCAATATGGGCGGCGGTTTCCCTGCTAACTATATTGATAAAACCAATCAATTGGGTGTGTATGCCGAGCAAATCACTCACTTCCTGAAGGAAGATTTTGGTGATGATTTACCACAAATTATTTTGGAACCAGGTCGTTCGTTGATCTCTAACGCGGGGATTTTAGTGTCTGAAGTGGTACTGATCAGCAAAAAATCTTACACAGCGTTAGAGCGTTGGGTGTTTACCGATGTGGGTAAATTCTCTGGCTTGATTGAAACGATGGACGAGGCGATTAAGTTCCCGATTTATACTGAGCGTCAAGGCGAGCTGGATAAATGCGTGATTGCCGGCCCAACCTGTGACAGTGCAGATATCATGTATGAGCACTATAGCTATGGCTTACCAAATGACTTAGCCATTGGCGATCGTATGTATTGGTTAACCGCAGGGGCTTATACGACGACGTATTCAGCAGTATGCTTTAACGGTTTCCCACCGCTGAAGGATTACTATCTGTAAGCGATTGTGGTGACATTAATAAGGGCGCTTAGGCGCCCTTATTTGTCTTTAGAGTAATAGCGGGATTACTCGTGGGATTTGAGGATCTGATAAATTTCCTCTTTTAAGTGTAACTTTCTGCTTTTGAGTTCTTTCACAGTGGGGTTGAAATCACTGGCGACACGTTTTTCCAGTTGTTTGATTTCCTCGTCTAACTGATTATGCTCATTAAACTTACGTTGAAAATGAGCATCTTGGGTTTTCAGGGTGGAAATTAATTCTCTGTACTCTGGAAACATCGGCATTCTCCTTGTCGTCATTTACTACACTTCAGGTTACGCCTTAACCCTAACCTTATACCAAGTCGTTAAACGTGACTTAGATCACTTTTAGCGGTCACTTAGATTAATACTAATGGATGATTTATTTTAATCTATTTTAAATCAGCATCTTAGACATTTATTACCACCGACTCTGGCATGAGTTCAGGATCTGGTTCACACTTTGTTTGGTATAAATCAGACTGACATTCGAAATATGGGCAAATTTGCTATCTTGTGAGCAGATGCTGGTGTAGTTGGTAATTTCATTACGACTAAACAATTACTTCTTGCCGATAATTCTGTGATCAAGTTAACCTTCACCGCTTCGATACTAGGTTAAAGTCGATTTTATAAGAATTTAATTATCAAAAATGAAAGGGGTTTTCACAATGGCTGATGTATTTCATTTAGGTTTGACCAAAGCGATGCTCGATGGTGCAACCTTAGCAATCGTTCCTGGTGATCCAGAGCGTGTAAAACGTATTGCTGAACTAATGGACAATGCGACGTTTCTTGCTAGCCACCGCGAGTATACAAGCTATTTAGCGTATGCCGATGGCAAGCCAGTAGTGGTGTGTTCAACCGGTATCGGTGGTCCATCTACTTCTATCGCAGTAGAAGAACTTGCACAATTAGGTGTGAATACCTTCCTGCGTGTAGGGACTACAGGCGCAATCCAACCTCATGTTAATGTGGGTGATGTGATTGTGACTCAAGCTTCAGTACGTTTAGATGGCGCGAGCTTACATTTTGCACCTATGGAATATCCAGCGGTTGCAAACTTTGAATGTACCACTGCTATGGTTGCAGCGTGTCGCGATGCTGGTGTTGAGCCACACATTGGCGTAACAGCTTCTTCTGATACTTTCTACCCAGGCCAAGAGCGTTATGACACTGTCACAGGCCGTGTAACGCGTCGTTTCGCGGGTTCAATGAAAGAATGGCAAGATATGGGCGTACTGAACTATGAGATGGAGTCTTCCACTTTGTTCACTATGTGTGCTACTCAAGGTTGGCGTGCAGCCTGCGTTGCAGGTGTGATTGTAAACCGCACCCAACAAGAAATTCCTAATGAAGCCACAATGAAGAAAACTGAAGTGAGTGCGGTTTCTATCGTGGTTGCAGCAGCGAAAAAATTGTTAGCTTAATTTTTAGTAAGCTAAGCAACACTCCCCTGCAAAGTGAGTGCTCAGAATAGAAAAGGTGCCAATGGCACCTTTTTTGTTGTTTTAAAACTATGCCGATACCGATTAGAAATGGTATTGAGCAATCACAGAGTAAGTGTCTTGATCGACGCCTTTCACACCGTATTTATTGGTCCACAGATCGTATTCGATACCCACCAATAATTTATTGGCTTGATGATCACCGAACAGGCTCTTTCCGAGATCGTATTTTAGCTGTGGGTTGAAATGGAAGTTCTCCTCGTAGCCGTTATCGTCGGTGGCAAATACCCAGTCGATAAAGCCATCGAGTACTATGTTGGCAGATCCAACAGGGATATCGATACGAAATACAGGAGTGAACTGCCAGCCGTCACTATGGTTACCAGTGCTCATACCATCGCGGCGATAGGTGTTAAAGTTAAGATAAGTGAAGTATGGTACTGCTACGTCAACCCCTAAACCGTAAAGTAAGCTGTGGACTGGGCCTTCACCTTCTTCATAGGTTAACGCTAGAGACAAGTCTGTTATTGGGCCAAAGGCTATTTTTTCGCCAAGAATTTTACTGGCACTAAAACGTGGCGAAATTTCACCATAGGTAGTGCTTTCCATGCCCGTGTCGTTACCTTTGAAATAGATAAAATCTTGGAAGGCAAACCAATCACCGTATTTCCAGCCGCCAGCCGTTTCTAAGGTAATAGTGGCTTGTTTATCTGATGGCGCTAAATCGTAGTCTTCGCCATAGAGGGCTGTTGCACTGAAATCCCACCACTGTACTAAGTCACCCGCAAATGCTTGAGGAGAAAGCATTAGTGCTAGGCATAGGCATGTTTTTTTCATTGTTATTTCCTGTTGTATAGGTCGAAGTTAATTCGTGTCTTACTCAATCCGCTCTCTGACCTATGGCATGGTTTGATGGGTAAGTTCAAACCTAGCGCGAGTGTACGTCAAAGGACTTGCTCAAAAGTGGGGGCAATATATGCAAAAATTTACATTTATTCAAAGTTTTTATCGAATGTTGTTGTCAAAATCACATAATCATTAGTGAGGAGTTTTGTTTTTAGATAATTGATTTTTAATGTTTTTATTGTTATTGCGCCGCTTGTGGATTGGGGGCTTGCTATCTTTTTGAATTGATTATGCTTAATTTTAAAACAACCTGACGGCTTTCGTGGGCGGATATGGGAGAATGAGGATTAAGTCATAGGTGATTGAGTGTGCGTTTTGACAGGGTAAATTTTGACATATTATGTCGATTATCCGAAACTCTGCTGTTATAGTGCAGTAAAGGACACTCTCATTTCAGGGGGAAATATGGAGTTTTCAAATCCGATTTTAGTGTGGGCAGTGGTTGGTTTAGTGTTAATGCTCGCCGAAATAGTGGTTCCAGGTGGCATAATAGTGTTGCTGGGTGCGGCTTGTTTAGTCGTGGCAGGTGCGTTAGGCATAGGACTGGTCGAAGGTGTCGTGCAGAGCATGACTCTGTGGTTTATCTCTGCCATTGTGTTGTTATTGGCTTTCAGACAAGTCACTCAGAAGCTCGTTGGTGGTGATTCCCATGTGGATAACACGGATGAAGCAATCGAACTATACAATCAAATTGTTCGCGTAAAGCAGACCATAGGTCCTGGGCAAACACCCGGGCGGGTGGAGTTTCAAGGTAGTGAATGGCCAGCGCTTGGCGATGGCAGCATTATTGAGGCGGGTACCGAAGTCAGAATTATTTGTCGTGAAAATATCGCTCTAGTCGTTGAGCCTATTTCAATAGAAGCTTCCAAAAACTAAAGGATGGAATCTATGTTTGTATTTACCTTAGTCATTTTATTTATCTTTTTTATTCTTTATAAGTTGATGTTAATTGTGCCGATGCGTGAAGTGCATGTCATTGAGCGTCTTGGCAAATTCCGCGCAGTATTAAGCCCTGGATTTCATTTTTTGATCCCTTTTTTCGATCGCGTCTCCTACCGTCACGATACCCGTGAGCAAGTATTAGATGTGCCGCCACAGAGTTGTATCTCCAAAGATAACACTCAACTTGAAGTGGACGGCTTGGTCTACCTAAAAGTGATGGATGGCAAATTGGCGAGTTATGGTATTGAAAACTACCGTAAAGCAGCGGTGAATTTAGCTCAGACCACTATGCGATCTGAAATCGGTAAGCTGAGTTTGAGTGAGACTTTCTCTGAACGTGATAGCTTAAATGAATCAATCGTGCGGGAAATAGATAAGGCTTCCGAGCCATGGGGAATCAAGGTATTGCGCTATGAAATTCGTAATATCACGCCTTCACGCCATGTGATCCACACTCTTGAGAAGCAGATGGAAGCTGAGCGTCGTAAACGTGCCGAAATTACCTTAGCGAATGCTGAAAAAGCCGCGATGATCAATATGTCTGAAGGTGAGCGCCAAGAGGCCATTAACCTGTCAGAAGGTCAAAAACAGAAACGGATTAATGAAGCTAAAGGTACAGGTCAGGAGATCGCTATCATAGCGAAAGCAAAATCCGAAGGTATGGCAATGATCTCGCAAGCATTAGCCGTCAATGGCGGTACAGATGCGATGAATATGCTATTAAAAGAACAGTTTATTGCTCAAGTTGGTAAGATCCTCAATGATGCACAAGTCTCTGTTGTTCCCGCTGAAATGGCAAAACTTGAAGGTTTCTTCGAAGGTATGGAGCAAGTCACTCAGACTATGAGTGGCCAGAATAATCTTGGCAAAGGAGCGCGATAATGAATATTCCAGTAGATACAGATTTGATTGTGATGGCGATTTGGGGCCTGATATTTGCCATTTTTGTGATTAAACTATTTCAATCGATCCGCCTAGTGCCCACTAAATCGGCTTTTATTGTTGAGCGTTTAGGTAAGTATCACAGTACGTTAGATGCGGGGTTCCATACTTTGATCCCCTTTGTGGATAAAGTGGCTTTTATTCATGATTTGAAAGAAGAAACCATTGACGTACCACCGCAGGAATGTTTCTCGAGCGACGAAGTAAACGTTGAAGTGGATGGGGTGATTTATATCTCTGTGACTGACCCAGTGAAGGCCAGCTATGGTATTACTGATTATCGTTATGCAGCAATTCAGTTGGCGCAAACGACGACGCGCTCTGTCATAGGGACACTTGATCTTGATCGTACGTTTGAAGAGCGTGATGTGATTTCAGCCAAGGTAGTGCAAGTCTTAGATCAAGCGGGTGCCCTGTGGGGAATACGTGTGCATCGTTATGAAATAAAAAATATCACACCACCTGAAACCGTTAAAAATGCCATGGAAATGCAAGTAAATGCCGAGCGTGAGCGCCGTGCATTATTGGCTAAGAGTGAAGGCGACAAACAGAGTAAAATTAACCGTTCTGAAGGGGTTAAAGCTGAAACGGTAAACCGTTCTGAAGGTGAGATGCAGCGCCGGATTAACGAAGCCGAAGGTAAGGCTGAGGAAATTTTAACCATTTCCCGCGCAACGGCAGAATCGATTGAACGTCTCGCTTCTGTGATTGCCGCGCCGGGTGGTCACAATGCCCTGCGGATGCAACTCGGTGAGCAATACTTTAAACAGCTCGATGGCTTAAGCCAGAAGAATAGTCGAGTGGTGTTACCGGGTAATATGGTGGATTTCGATTATTGGATGAATAGCATAGGCTTAACGGAAGAAAAACCGAGCTAAGGCTGTGGTTAAAATCTGAAACTAGCTAGATCATTAAGGTCAAATACCCAAGTATTTGGCCTTATTTTTTGGCTGAAATTGGATGATATAACAGTTTGTGTCGCGAATTGCGGGGAGATCATACAGCTTCTGTTGAATGAACCGCCAGAAGCTGCAGTTGGGCATAGATAAATTTTTCATTGAATGGAAGGCTAATAAGCTAGGCGTTCATGAATTTGGGAATGGGCGTGGGTTTCAATGAGCTTGGCAATTTGGTTTTGTTCTAATTGCTGAAGCGCAGAAATTTCGTCATAAATCTTGTCTTGAACATCCAGCGGCATGCGCACATGTTCCATAAACATCCTAATTCCCAGCATGTCGCCACTCTTGAACAGTTGGCTGAATTCGGTGGCTTCTATCTCGATTAATGCATTCATAATACTTCACCCTGAGGTTGGATTTGACACAGATACAGCGGTCTTGCTGTTAATTAAGAGATACGCCTAAGTTTGATCTAGGTCAATTAAACTGCATATTAATCTTTCTTAATAAAGGATTTTGTTGTTTGTAAATAATGGGTTATAAATTTAGTAGATCAGCAAATTTGAAATGAGTTGTTGTTTAAAACTGAGTTTTTATGGGCAGGCAGAATCAATGAGTGAGTCATGTTATACGGATAAAAAAATAGCGACGAGCGATAAAACGCTGGCCGCTATTTATTCTTAATAGTCTATCAGGAGTAGGCTAAAGCCTTATTTAGGAATCGCCAGAATCTGGCAACCATTAATCCCCGCTTTTTGCAGTGTATGACGTTTACGCTCTGCATCACGTTTACGCTCGAAGGGGCCTAAAGCAACCTTGTACCATACGCCAGTCGTACCTTCGACTTGTCTCACTTGCGCCTCTAAACCTTGGAAAGCGATGACGGCTTTCATCTCGTTCGCCTGTGATTCTTGGCGGAAAGAAGCACACTGCAACTGATATTGCATCGGTGTTCTGCTCGCAACAATATCGGGAATATCGACCTCAACATGCTTATTTTCAAGCTCGTTGAGATAGGTCCATTCTTCCTTTGGTTGTGGTGGCAGAGCATTAGGATCCTTCTTTGGCGGAACAATAAGCTCAGCAGTTTCAGTTGTCTCTACTGGGATAACGACCGCTTGGCGTTCAGGTTCTTTGACCTTAGGAGTGAGCACTGCTGTCTCTTGAGGCTTAACTTGTACTTCCGTTTTTTTGGTTGGAGCGGGTATCGGCTTCACTTCTTGCTTAGCATTATCTTTAATGCTTGACAGGAAATAGACGAAACAACCCACAGCGAGTATGACAAAGCCTATCAAGGTCAGCGGCAGCTTCTTACGCGGCGCCGATTTAGATTGTGAAGGCTTTGCTCGAGTTGGGCGAGTCGCGCGGATTGGGCGCGGTTTAGCGCCCGACTGCGGCCTTCTATTGGCATAATCGCGATTACTCATGGCTTACATCCGCTCTAAGGTTTCAATACCGAGTAGATTTAGGCCTTTTTGTAACGTACGAGCCGTCAGTTGCGCGAGTAATAAACGGCTGTTCTTTTGCGCGTCATTATCGGCGGCAAGCACTGGACAAGCTTCGTAGAAGCTAGAGAAAGCACCCGCTAATTCATATAAATAAGCACACAGTACGTGCGGCTGACCTTTATCGACAACACGATTGAGGATCTCACCGAACTGCGCCAACTTATTACCGAGATCTTTCTCTTTTTCATGCTCAAGCACGATTTTCGCTTGGCTGAGATCCAGATCGGTTACTCGCTTGAATATGCCCGCAACACGGGTGTAAGCGTACAGCAGGTAAGGTGCGGTATTGCCTTCGAAGCTGAGCATTTGTTCAAAGCTGAAAATGTAATCACTGGTACGGTTTTTCGACAAGTCAGCATATTTAACGGCGCTGATCCCAACGACACGGGCGATTTCAGTCAGCGTGGCCTCATCCATATCAGGATTTTTGCTACGAACGAGTTCTAGCGCGCGCACATTGGCTTCTTCTAACAGGTCAACTAACTTAACGACACCGCCGCTACGGGTTTTGAATGGACGGCCATCTTCGCCGTTCATAGTGCCAAAACCTAAGTGTTCTAATGACATATCTTCACGGACAAACTTAGCCAGTTTCGCTAGGCTAAAGACTTGTTGGAAATGCAGTGCCTGACGTAGGTCAACAAAATACAGGACGCGATCGGCCTTTAACACGTTCGAGCGGTAGCGCATTGCCGCAAGATCTGAGGTGGCATACAAATAGCCGCCATCGGCCTTTTGGATGATAACAGGCAGTGGCTCACCTTCTTTGTTACGGAAGGCTTCTTGGAATACGACTTTAGCGCCGTTACTTTCGGTTAATAAACCTTGGGCATCTAAATCTTTAACCACTTGCTCGAGATCGGCGTTATAAGCACTTTCACCGTGCACGTCGGCGCGGGTCAGGCTCACACCTAAACGGGCGTAGACTTCATGGCAGTGGCTTAACGAAATGTCGTTAAATTCGCGCCACAGTTTGTTGCAATACTCGTCACCAGATTGCAGTTCGACCACTAACTGACGAGCGCGGGTTGCGAATTCTGCTGATTCGTCGAAACGCAGTTTAGCGGCACGATAAAAGTTTTCTAAATCAGACAGTTCAAGTTGAGCTTCTTCACCATTTTTGGCGCGCAGCTCTTCCATATAGGCCAGCAACATACCAAATTGTGTGCCCCAGTCGCCCACATGGTTTTGACGGATAACCTTGTGGCCTAAAAACTCCAATGCACGCACAACACTGTCACCAATGATGGTTGAACGCAGATGGCCTACATGCATTTCTTTGGCGAGGTTGGGTGAAGAGTAATCGACAACAACGGTTTGTGGTGTCGGTAACTTAATGCCTAAATGCTCATCGTTGACGGCATTTTGCAGTTGATCTGCTAAGGCGCTGTCGTTGATGAAAAAGTTGATAAAGCCTGGTCCTGCAATTTCAACCTTAGCCACAAAAGCCGAAGCTGGTAAGGTATCTATGATCAGTTGGGCTAATTCGCGTGGATTCTTGCCTGCGACCTTGGTTAGCATCATGGCTAAGTTGGTTGCCAAGTCGCCATGACTCTTATCCTTGGTTCGATCTACCTGAATGCGTGCTTCAAAGTCAGCAGGCACAATACCTTGTTGTTTAAAGGATTCTAGAGTTTGTTCAAGTAATGATTGGATATGTGATTTCATGGGTTCTAATCGGCACTAACTTTAAGAGTGAATACAGGGAATAACCGCATATTTTAGCCGTTTGTGGTTAACAATTGCTATCTTCCCGATGATTTTTTATCAAATGGCGCTTAAATACTTATCAAATACTCGACTCAGAGGAGATCCTGCGGATCTCTGTCTAAGCTCCATCGGCAGCGTTTAGCTTCGATAAGTTGTTCTACAAGCGGATGAATACGTTCAAACTCTTGCTGCAGACGGTTGCGGTTTTTAGCTTGGAATAAGAGTTGGCGACGGAACTTGCCAGCTTTTTTATCTAAGGGCGCGGGCATAGGGCCAATCACCTCAAATTCTTTATCTTGGGGCAAGAGCGCGGCGAAGGCGTTGAGAAAGTTATCGGCATCACTGGCTAAATGCGCTTCGGCGCGCACCAATACCATATGCCATGCTGGCGGCAGCAGTGCCTGTTGACGTTCTTTGAGCTGGCTGCGAGCAAACTCGCCATAACCGCGGTGCAGCAAATCCCGCAAAATGGGATTGTCGCTCTGATGAGTTTGCAATAATACCGTGCCGGGTTTACTGGCGCGCCCTGCGCGACCTGCAACTTGGGTATAGAGTTGTCCAAAACGTTCGGGCGCGCGGAAGTCGGCGCTAAATAAAGCGCCATCGACATCGAGTAACCCAACAAGCGTCACATCAGGGAAGTGGTGGCCCTTAGCTAGCATTTGCGTGCCGACGAGGATTTTATATTCCCCCTTATGAATCGCATTTAAGTGGGTTTCTAATGAACCTTTAAGGCGGGTCGTATCACGGTCGATGCGCACTACTGGATGTTTAGGAAACTCTTGTTGCAGCGCTTCGGCGAGCTGTTCTGTGCCTATGCCTTGGCCCATCAACATAGTGCTGCCACATTTGTGACACTGCTTGGGGATAGCGTATTGATTGCCACAATGGTGACAGCAAATTTCGCCAAGGGATTGATGTACTGTGAAAAACGCGTCGCAGCGGTCGCATTCGTGTAAGTGCCCACACTCGTGGCAAAGCAGGGCTGGTGCGAAGCCGCGGCGATTGAGAAACAACAAGACTTGGTTGCCTGCGTCTAAATGCAAGCGGATTTCGTTCAGTAACGGCACTGACATACCGGCTTTCAGCGGCATATTTTTAATATCGATAATGCCTTGGCGCACTTTTTTAGCCGCACCTGCGCGTTCACCCAATTGTAAATGATGGTAACGGCCGCTTAAGGCATTTTGTAGACTTTCGAGTGAGGGCGTTGCTGTGCCCAAAATCACCGGAATCGCTTCTAAATGGCCACGCATGACTGCCAAGTCGCGGGCATGATAACCAACGCCTTCCTGTTGTTTGAAGCTACTGTCGTGTTCTTCATCGAGTATGATGATGCCGGGATACGCCATAGGTGTGAACAAGGCTGAACGCGTGCCAATAATGATTGCCGCCTGACCACAGCGGGCTTGGCGCCATGCTTCGAGTCTCTGATTGTCGGTTAACCCTGAATGCAAAATGGCAACATTGACTTTGAAACGGCGCTTAAAGCGATTGATTGTCTGGGGTGTTAAGCCGATTTCAGGCACTAAAATTAACGCTTGTTTGCCTTGCTTGAGGATTTCTTCGAGTACAGCAAGATAGACTTCCGTTTTACCCGAACCGGTAATGCCTTCTAATAAAGTACAGTGATATCCTTGTTGCAGATTTAAAGTGGCAACAGCGACGGCTTGTTCTTTATTGAGTTTATGTGGCGTTTCGTCCATTTCGAGTGTGGTGCGCCAGTCGAGGTTAAGCTCGGCAATTTTTTCATGGCGTGCCACCCAGCCTTTATCTTCTAGGGCTTTAAGCGCCGCTTTACTGATGTCTAAGCTGATAACCTCTTCTTGGGTTAAGCTGGCGGTTTTGAGTAACTCGAGTAGTTTTTTCTGTGCGGGTGCGCGTTTAACCACTTCGGGCGCAATATTTTGGCCTATTTCAGTTAATTGCCAGAATTGGATTTTTTGTGGCGCGGCATCGAGCCCTTTACGCAGAGCCACAGGTAAGGCTTGGGTTAGCATCTGCCCTTGGCTGCAAAAATAGTATCTCGCAGCCCAAAGAGTTAATTTATAAAGTGATTCAGGCAGTAAAGGTTTATCGTCGATAAACTCGAGCACAGACTTAATTTGCTTTGGGGCTAAGCTGCAAGACTCAGTGATACCTGTGACTAACCCGATCAATTGTTGACGACCGAAGGGAACTTTAACGCGCACACCTATTTGCGGTGTACTAGGATAGGATTCGGGTACGCGGTAGCTAAAGGTTTGCCGCATAGGCACAGGTAACGCAACTTCGACAAACAATGACATATGCAGGCAAGTCTTAGACAAGAATGTGGTTTAGTGTACTCAGCGCGGCTGGCTAGGGCTAGCCCTAATGATGGTTTACCAAGGATAGTTGAGAGTAAATAAATGGCTAATATAGTGAAATCATTAGGTCTACTTGCTTTGGTGTGCAGCGCACCTAGCATGGCACAAGTCTCCCATGTGAGCATTAATAGCCGGATGTTTGAATTAGGCGCTTACCCTAAACTCAGGGTGAATGTGATCGCAGACAATCAAGATATGTCGCGCTTAGAGTTTGTCGTGCAGCAAGCTAGCGGCGAAGAAAGGTTAATGGTTGAGGAGATTAATCGCTTTTTAGTTTTACTCACTGGCGTTGAAGATGTGAAGGATAGCAGCGCTAAACTTTTAGTGAGAGAGTATCGCCTTGACCGATGGTATGACGTCAAAAGTATCAATTTATTCGGTGCGGCTAAACCGGCCTCTGCCGCGTTAACGACAAAAGCGGTTTCGGATTCGAAAAATACCACCACAGCGGGCGCCCCCAAAAGTGCTGATAAAGTGGGCATTAAGCCTGTAAAAGTGGTGGCAGAATCAAAGCTACTTGTAGAGGTAACGCCCGCAGCTACTGTTGTTACTGCTGCAAATACTCAATCCAAAGTACCAACGGTAGAAGTGGTGACTGGCTTTAAATTTCCTGAAGCCGCGAATAAACAAAATACGTCGGCTACTGAGATAAACGCCTTCGCTAAAACCTCTGAGACGATTGCTGTTGAAAAAGGGGCTGTTGAAAACGCTGCAACTGAAACTGTGGTTCCAGAAATAGTGAAAACGGCAAATAATGAGCAAAAACAGAATATTGCTGAAACGGCCTCACAGACGCCCGAACATTGCCAGTTAACGTATCTTGCTGGCGAGACGTTGTGGCGTATCGCCAATCGATATGCCAAGGATTGGGATGTGAGTGTATATGGCGCTATGTTGGCGATTTACGAGGCAAATCCTGTGGCTTTCTCGAAGAATAGAATCAATGCACTCAAGAGCAATGCGGTGCTATCTTGTCCTTCGAAAATGATTTTGGATCAGCATTCTGATGCTAAAGAGGCGCGGGCGGTATTTGAGGCTAAAGAAGCGGGAAAATAAGCCGCTTAACTAAAGTCAAAATAGACACAGATTAACCGGCAAACGCTCAGATAATCTACTTGTATCCCTTGTAGGTATGCTGTACCATTCTGCGCCCTAAACATATTGTTATTAACATGCATGTGGTGTCCGACTACGGGTTGGAAGAGCGACATGGCCTTACACTTTTGAGGTAACCCCAATGAAACCAGGTATCCACCCAACATACGCTATCATCACTGCAAACTGTACTTGTGGTAACGTTATCAAAGTAAACTCTACTGCTGGTAAAGATCTGCATTTAGACGTATGTGGTGCTTGTCACCCATTCTACACTGGTACACAAAAAGTTGTTGATACCGGCGGTCGTATCGACAAATTCAACAAGCGCTTCGCAGTGCTTGCAAAGAAATAATTGCGATTGCAATGTTTCTAGAAAAGGCGCCTATGGCGCCTTTTTGCTTTTTGTTATTCGTCAATTTTCTTTATTCCGCTTATTCTACATATCTAGCTGGTACGACTTCACTCAATAAATCGTCAACTTATTCTGTATTGAGAGTTCAAGTGTATAATTCGACTTATTTATAGCAATTAACTATAAGATAAATATGCTAGTCGCCATATATTGTAATTTAACCAACATTTTTGAGATTAAGTCGCTACAACTAGCGCAGTAACTACAAAATATATGTTTGTTTCCTACAAAACATATTAAGAAATGCAGCTTTATTATAGGAGATAAGTTTATAAAACTAAGCTTAGAGGGTCTATTTGGCGGCTAAAGTGAAATTTATGAATCTCTTATTTATAAATTCCCCTTATTGGCGTATCTTACCCCGACCAGCCAGACTATTAACATCACCCTTTGGTGAGACTAGATGTGTGTTGGTAGGTCTTACTCTCATAAATTATAAATGTCGCATTTCAGGATTTTAAAATGTCAGATATTCGTCAACAAGCACTCGATTATCATGAATTTCCCATACCAGGCAAAACCGCAGTTTGCCTTACCAAACCCGCCGAAACGAGTCACGATCTCGCCCTAGCTTATAGCCCAGGTGTGGCTGAGCCAGTACGCGAAATCGCTGCAGATCCTGACAATGCGTATCGTTATACCAATAAAGGTAATACGGTTGCCGTGATTACCAATGGTACGGCTATCTTAGGTTTAGGGAATTTGGGCCCTTTGGCTTCTAAACCTGTAATGGAAGGTAAAGCATTATTGTTCAAGCATTTTGCGAATATCGATTCGACAGATATTGAGATTACGCATAATACGCCTGAGGAATTTATTAATACTGTTGCTGCGATTGCTGACACCTTTGGTGGTATCAATCTTGAAGATATTAAAGCGCCCGAATGCTTTGTTATCGAACGTGAATTGATTGCTCGTTGTAAAGTACCTGTATTCCATGATGATCAACACGGCACCGCAATCGTGACTGCGGCGGGTATGATCAATGCGCTGGAAATTCAAGGTAAGTTGATAAGCGACGCGACTTTTGTGTGTATGGGCGCGGGTGCTGCTGCCATCGCTTGTATGACTATGCTGGTAAAATGCGGTGCGAATCGCGCCAACATTTACATGCTAGATACTAAAGGAGTTATTCATTCTGGCCGTACAGATCTTAATGAATATAAAGCACTATTTGCGAATGATACCGAAAAACGCACGCTTCTTGATGTTATTAAAGGTGCAGACGTATTTTTAGGTCTATCAGGTCCTGACGTCATTGGTGCAGAAGAAGTCGCGCTGATGGCCGATAAGCCAGTGATTTTTGCGTGTTCTAACCCAGATCCTGAAATCAAACCTGCACTTGCTCATGCAACGCGTAGTGATTTGATCATGGGTACGGGTCGTAGCGACTATCCAAACCAAGTCAATAACGTATTGTGTTTCCCGTTTATTTTCCGTGGTGCATTGGATGTGCGTGCGTCTTGCATTAATGATGAGATGAAAATTGCGGCAGTTCATGCAATTGCATCACTGGCGAAAGAGCCTGTGCCTGCGAGTGTATTGAAGGCTTATCCTAATGTGACGTCGCTGAGTTTTGGCCCTGAATATGTGCTGCCAAAACCTATGGACCCACGTTTATTGCCAAATGTTGCCCGTGCGGTTGCACAAGCGGCTATCGACTCTGGTGTGGCTGCGATCACCACTTTACCTAAATACGCCGACTAGGCTAAAAGTGGTAAAAACATTAAAAAGAGGCTAATTAGCCTCTTTTTTGTTTTTAAGTGGACATTAAAGTCACAGCGTCTTAGTTGCCTTTTAGGTTATGCTACTGAATAATCAACGGACAACTTTGTTGTACTCCTGTTAAAATCGCACAAATAATTATAATAATCCTGCAGGATAGTGGATAGATGAAATTCACCCGAATGTTAACTACAAAATTAACCAGCTTTTGGTTAATGTCATTAGCCGCTATCGCCTTCGTATTTTTGCTGAGCGCTATGATGAGTTTCGTGCAGCTGACCTATAAATTTCAGCAGCAAAAAGTCGCTGAACTCGAAACTATGTTAGTCGATCAGTTCCAACACCAACCGGATTGGGAGCTAGAGGCTTGGCTACCGCCTATGTTGCTTGCTTATAATGCCGTTAATTTTCGGTTGACCTTGAAAGATGAAGTGTTATTTGCCTATGAAGGCAACCTTTCTACGCAAAATGCGATGGTGTATGACCATGTGCTAGAGCCGACATCAGGCTTGCGTATGCAGTTAACCTTGACTCAGCCCTTCGAGCATTACACTTTCAGTTGGTATGAAATTCTGATTTTGTTGGTCGGTATCTTAGCCGTGGCTGCCTTAGTGCGTTTTGGTTATTTATGGTTTTCACAGCAGCTCGATGGCATTGAAGAATTAGCCTTACGCAGTCGATTGATTTTGCAAGGTAAGCATGAGCAAGCACTCGCTACCCCCGGAAATGGTAAACCAAGGCTGATTAACCGTGCTTTGACTAAGTTGTTAGAAGAGTTACAAGACGCACAAAAGGAGCGGGGGCGTTTCGACAAATTCATCCGTTCTAATACCTTTCTCGATGCGGAAACTCGCATTGGTAACCGACTCTTTTTGAATAATCGTCTCGACGCCCTTAGTCATAATCAGGCTATGCTTGCCCACGGGGTGATCTATTTATTAGAAATGGATGATCTGGATTTATTGCAGCAATCCCAAGGTGAAGCAGTGACGAAAGAGCTATTAAACTCGACAGTTAATGCGATAAGTCAATTGCTGCAAACTCAAGCTAATAGTATTTTTGCCCGTCGCTCCCATAATCAATTTGCCATAGTCGTGCCACAAATCTCCTTAATTGAAGCGGATCAATTTGCCAGCAAATTACTCAAGATATGTCTAAGCCAGCCTTTGCCTGATGTTGAGAATAGCGATAACTTTTTCCACCTCGGATGCGCTTATTTTACCGCAGGCGATAATGCGGCTCAGTTAATTGAAGAAGCCGATATGGCTTTAAGGGCGGCACAATTACAGGGTAATAGTAATTGGTTTATGTATGACAAAGGCGCGATTGATGAAGAATTTGCCAAAGGCTCAGTGCGTTGGCGTAGTTTTTTAGAAAATGCATTAGTGCAAAGGCGATTTTTCCCCTTTAGCCAGCCGATAATTGATTCAGATGGTAATGAGCACCATAAAGAGATATTTACGCGGGCTCGGGATAATCAGGGAGCGTTAATCCGTGCCACACTGTTTATTCCAATGGCTAATAAATGTGGCTTAATGCCACAGGTTGAACGGCAAATTATTGAGCGGGTATTGTTATTATTGTCGAATGAATTAGCAGACGGCGTATCGAATGCTCAAACAATTAAGAAATCAGCGCCGCAGATATACAGTATTAATCTGAGTTTGGATTCGCTAATGAGCCGAGCCTTCACTCAATGGCTAAAAACGACGCTATTAGAATATCGCCATCTAACCACGCGACTGATTTTCGAAGTGTCTGAAGATATCGTTATTCAACATCAAGAAAAGTTGCAGCCTAAATTAGATATGATCCGTAAAATGGGCGCGAGATTATGTGTCGATCATGTGGGTCAGCAGGTTGTCGGTACTTATTACATTCGCGAATGCCATTTTGATTTAATTAAGTTACACAGATCCATCGTGCGTCATATTCATTTACGGCCAGAAAACCAATTATTTATCCGCAGTTTGATTGGCGGTTTATATCGAACGGAAGTACAAGTCTGCGCCGAAGGGGTAGAAGTCTTTGAAGAGTGGCAGACACTGCAAATCCTCGGTGTTGGCGCAGCGCAGGGTATGTATTTCAGTGAACCCATAGAGGCTAAGTAAGGGAAGTTCAGTGTTTGGGTGATTAATGTCGTCTTAGAGACAAATAGATCCTATTATTCACGTATTTATCTATAAAATACGAGCATTTGCGGCTAAACTAGCCAGTGCCAAAAATATGACGTTTGCGGTTTTTATTCTGTATCGAGCAGGTCATAGGTCAAGGAGCACTGGAGAGTGGAGTGACAGGAAGTTTGTGCGAAAGAGACTACTCAAGCTTTTAAATTCAGTTGGTTATAGGCATCTTTATGGAAAAAAGTCTTATAGGTCGATTAGCCTTTTGGCAGAAGAGAACAGAACCGACTAGCCTTGGTGTCTATGTCTGCGCCGATAAATTATGGGTGTACGCACCTGCCCAAAAAGAGAATGCTGAGCAGTGGTTACCCTTTGAGCTGAAAGATGAGCACTGGTCATTGGCGTTTGCTGCTGTGGCTAAATCCTTTCCTAATGCACAGTTACAGCTGATTTTGGCTTCAGGCCTTTATCAATTACTGCTGACCGATAAACCGAATGTCGATACTGTCGAGTTATCCCAAGCCTTGTTGTGGTCAATTAAAGACATGGTCACGCTACCTGTACCGCAAATCCATTTGGATTACTTTGAGTCACCCATTCCGAGTAATAAAATCAATGTTGTGGTGGTGGATAAAGCTAAGCTAGTGAGTATGGTGCAGGCCATTCATGAACAAGATTTACAACTTTTCGGTATTAGTATCGAAGAGTTAGCCGTGACTAACCTATTTAATGATGACAACCAAGCGCGTCTGGTGGTAAGCCATAATCCCGGTCAAGAATTGCTACTGACTGTGGTTAAGCAAGGTCAGCTGTATATGCAGCGTCGCGTACGCGGATTTACTCAATTGGATAAGACTCAAGCGGATGAGTTAAGTTATGGCATGGCAGACAATTTAAGCTTAGAAATTCAGCGCTCTATGGATTATTTTGAAAGTCAATTGAGACAGGCTCCGGTATCTTCTATCGAACTCCTCGCCGATGGTGCCGTGGATACTTTAGCTAAGTTAGTCTCGGCAAACTTCAATCAAGCTGTGAATGTCATTGATAAAAGCTGTGTTGGCGCGCGAATGGCGGGATTAGCCTTTGCTGAATTTTATCGAGGTACTGAGTGATTAAATACCGAGTCAATCTTTACACTCCTTCATTATTGCCCCCGAAGCAAAGATTAACCTTTGCGCGTTTAAGTGCCTACGCCTTGGTTTTTGCGATCTTATTTGCGGTTTTAGGTGGTTATAGCTACTGGCAAGTCAGTGAGTTACAACAGGCCCAGCAGTTGGCTGCCCAACAAAAGCAGCAATTCGATACCCAAAAACAGGCATTAGAAGCACAAATTGCTGCGCGTAAACCCGATGCCGATCTTGTTGCGCGAGTCGATTTAGCTGCACAACAGTTAGAGCTGAAGCAATTACTCATGGGAGAATTGAGTCTTAGGACTTCTTTAACTAGCCGTGGTTTTGCGCCAGTTCTTAAAGATTTAGCCGTCGTGTCGGATGCGAGTGTTTGGCTTAGTCATATCGTCATTAATGAGCAAGATTTTATGTTCGAAGGTTTTGCCGACCATCCTCAAAGCATTCCGCAGTGGATTGGCAAACTCAAAACTACGCAGACTTTAAAGGGGCAAGCTTTCTCGTCGATGAGCATGGATCGCGGTGAAGATAAACCTTTGGCCTTTACCTTGAAAAGCGATAACAAGGAGGAAGCCGCGCAATGAAGCAAAAGTTAGCCCAATTAGGACAACAGTTTGATGCGCTAAGTCGCCGTGAGCGAGTGTTGATCTCAGTCGCCATTCTGGCCGTGGTCGGCATGCTGAGTTATTTACCTTTAGAGTCCCTGTGGAAAACCCATGTGGCTGTTTCACAACAGCTAAAAGCCTTAGAGCAGGAAAACGCGATTTCGGCTCAGCAGATTGACTTGTATCAGCAACGTTTAGCGTTAGATCCCAATCAAGATTACCAACAGCGTTTAGTGCTGTTGCAGCAACAGAATCAAGCCCTAGATGCCCAGCTCGATGAGCAGATGGTGGATATGGTGCCGGCAGACTATATGCCGCAGTTGCTGGGTAATTTACTAGGACAAGTGCAAGGGATTAAATTAGTTAAGTTTATGTCGATAGCGCCCATCCCTTTGTTACCCGTGGGTGAAGAGAAAAAACTCAATCTATATAGCCATGGTATTCGCTTAAGTCTAGAGGGCGATTATTTTTCTGTGTTGCGCTTTGTTGAAGCCGTTGAGGCCATGGCAGATAAACTTTATTGGAAGCGTCTCGACTATAAAGTCGCGGAATATCCAAAAGCGACCGTTGAGATTGAACTTTATACCTTGAGTATTAATAAGGACTTTATCAGTGTTTCTAAATAAGTCTTATATTATCAGTGTGTTGTTATTGGTTAGTAGCCCTATGGTATCTGCTGAATCGCTGCGCGACCCGACTTTGCCCGGTAAAGGCTTTGCTGTGCAGGGTCATGCGAGTCAAACGCAGGATCAGGCGCTTGTACTTAACAGCATAGTAAGCTCAGGAAACACGGCTTATGCTGTGATAAATAACAAGATATTGTCTGTTGGCGACAGCGTTCAGGGGCTGAGTATCGTTAAAATTACCCCCACTTATGTATCGCTGTCCGATGGACGGAAATTGACATTGTTTCAAGCAATAACAGAGAGATAGGGAATACACCTCAGATGAAAGCGATTAAATACTTTACACCTCTGCTCTCACTTTGCCTTGTGGCGTGTCAGACCACAAATAGGCCACAGCCGGAGGCGAGTAAGGCTGAATTAGCGGCCTCAATGGCGACGGCAACGGCATCAACGACGCCACCGCCTGCGACTATGCCGGACGCGGTTCAGCGGGAATTGAATTCAGGCGCATTGCTATCAGGTTTGACCCCCACATTGGAAACTGAGCGTCGTTTCGATGTATCAGCCCACGATGTTGATGCTAAAGTATTTTTTCCAAGCTTAGTTCAAGGTACACCGCTGAGTGTTGCCGTACATCCTGACGTGCAAGGTACGATTTCATTATCCCTTAAAGGTGTGACGTTAACTGAAGCAATTCAAGTGGTTGAAGATATCTACGGCTACGAAGTCAGTCGCGAAGGGCGCATCCTAAGAGTGTTTCCTGCTGGAATGCGTACCGAGACGTTTCCGCTGAATTATCTCTACATGGAACGCGATGGCTTATCTGTGACGTCAGTGAGTTCAGGACGGATTTCGGATAGCAATAATTCCAATAGTAATTCGAACAATAACAATTCAAACAATAGCGGCTCGAATAATAACAATAACTCGAACAGCAGTAATGGCAATAACTCGAGTAGTAATGGCGGTAGCGATAGTAGCAACGGTACTTTTATCCGTTCGCGTACTAAGACAGATTTTTGGGGAGAGTTGAAAGAGACATTATCCTCGATAATCGGCGAAACGGGTGGCGGTCGTCAGGTTGTTGTTACGCCGCAGGCGGGTTTAGTCACTATTCGTGCTTTTCCTAGTGAATTACGCCAAGTGCGTACTTTCTTAAATTCCGCAGAAAGTCATTTACAACGCCAAGTAATTTTAGAAGCGAAGATCCTTGAAGTCACATTATCCGATGGTTATCAGCAAGGTATCCAATGGGATAATGTGCTGGGACATGTTGGCAATACTAATGTGAATTTTGGTACATCAGCGGGCCCAGGTTTAAGTGATAAAATCACCTCGGCTATGGGTGGTGTCACCTCGTTGAGCATTAAAGGTTCTGACTTTACGACTATGATCAACCTATTAGATACCCAAGGTGATGTAGATGTACTGTCTAGCCCAAGGGTCACTGCATCGAATAACCAAAAAGCCGTAATTAAAGTGGGTTCCGATGAGTACTTTGTCACCGACGTTTCTTCGACCACAGTTGCGGGAACAACACCTGTGACGACTCCGCAAGTCGAGCTTACGCCGTTTTTCTCGGGCATAGCCTTAGACGTTACGCCGCAAATTGATAGTGACGGCAATGTGTTACTGCATGTGCATCCATCTGTTATCGATGTAAAAGAGCAGAGAAAAAATATCAAAGTGAGTAATGAATTGCTTGAATTACCCTTAGCTCAGAGTGAAATTCGTGAGTCTGATACTGTCATCCGCGCGGCTTCCGGTGATGTGGTGGTGATTGGTGGTTTGATGAAGAGTGAAAACATCGAAGTGGTATCGCAAGTGCCTTTGTTGGGTGATATTCCCTTCCTAGGTGAATTGTTTAAAAACCGTAGTAAGCAGAAGAAGAAAACCGAGCTTATTATTCTGTTAAAACCTACGATAGTCGGTGTCGATACTTGGAAAACGGAGCTGCAACGTTCTAAGACCTTATTAGATCGTTGGTATCCGGAGACAAAGTAAGCTTCTATGTATCAGAAGCATTTTGGCCTAAGCCAACCTCCATTTTCACTGACACCCAATACCGGATTTTTTTTCGGCCTGTCGCCACATGTAGAAGCCTTGCAAGTCTTGCAAACCGCGCTGCAAACGGGCGAAGGCTTTATCAAGGTGACAGGGGAAGTGGGGACTGGTAAAACGTTGATTTGCCGCAAGCTCATCAACGAATTGCCGAGTCAGTTTCATTGCGCATATTTGCCTAATCCTTATCTCACGCCAGCTGAATTACGCTGGGCGGTAGCGAGTGAGCTGGGCCTTAAATACACCAGCAATATCGACCAGCAGCAACTCACAGGACTTATTCAACAGCAGCTTTTAGCCTTGAGCGCCCACGGTCACGCCATCGTATTGGTACTCGATGAAGCGCAGGCATTGCCGGACGACAGTCTTGAGGCGCTGCGGTTATTCACTAATCTGGAAACCGAGACACGCAAATTATTACAGGTAGTGTTATTTGGGCAACCCGAGCTCGATGACAGGCTTAAACGCCAAGAATTTAGGCAATTAAGACAGCGGATTACTTTTAGCTACAACCTTCGCCCACTGACATGGGATGAAACCGACGCTTATCTTCGCCACCGGTTAGCTATCGCTGGGCGTGCGGGCGAACCACTCTTTACATCACGGGAAACACGTCAGATAGCCTATGCGTCCCGAGGGATCCCCAGATTGATCAATATTCTTGCCCATAAAGCCTTGTTATTGAGTTTCGGCGAAGGCGCTACTCGTGTGCAAACCTCCCACGTTAAAGCCGCAATTCAAGACACCGAAGATGCAAGTGTTCGCCGATTATTATCGTGGAAATGGTTGCCTTTTTTCACTTTGATGACAGTGGCTTTCGGTTTGGGATTACAACACTTTTTCAGGGGTGTTGTATGAGCGTGATCAACAAGATGCTGCAGGATCTCGATAAGCGTCAGCAGGGGCATGAGCTCAGCAACGTGGCTCAGCCACAGGTGCAATATTTAGCTCGCAGGCGGGCTCCGTTTAACGGGCTGCTGCTCTGTGGTGTGTCATTGCTATTCGGTGGCGCTCTGGTTTATGGCTGGCAACTTTTCATGGCAAAGCCTGCTGAAGCGACTATTTCGGCTCAAACAAATGGGCAAAATGAATCTACTCAGACTCAAATCGAGCCTGTGCAGGTAGACAAGATTACTTCGAGGCAGCCTTCAGCAAGCGTCGTTGTCGTCGAAGAACCGCTTAAAGTTGCGACGACGCAGGAGTTTACGACTAAGAATGAAGAGCTTGAACCCAGTGTCGACGACGTTGTACTTAATCAGCCGCAAGAATTTGAATCAGAACATGATGTTGAACAAGAGTCACAACGGCAACAAGATGAGAGCTCAGTACTCGCCGATGGCCTAGTCAATACGTCAAGCGAGCCAAGCCATTCACAGTCAAATCGTGTGACATCGAGTGTGCGAAGCGCCGAGGTCACTGCTGCCGCACCCTCTGCATTAATGATGTCAGAACGTGCCAGTGTTGCTGCCGATAATGAACTTAACGCGAGCAATGAGCTTAAAGTACAAGAAGTTAAAGCTGATGCAGGCACTAATCGACTCACGCCCCAACAGCAAGGGCAAATGGCGATTACTGAGGTGAAGTTGACCCCAAAGCAGCTGGCGCAGAAGCGGTTCACATTAGCGAATGAGACTGAAAGGGATGGCAAACTCAAAGATGCCATTAGTTATTATGAGCAAACATTAGGCTTTGATCCCAGTATGCATGAAGCGCGCAAGCAGTTAGCTGCGCTGCATTATGGGCAAGGTCAATTAGCCAAAGCCAGTGAAGTGTTACTGCAAGGCATGCTGTTATTCCCACAGCAGTTAGACTTTGCCTTATTGCTTGCTCGGGTTCAGCAAGCCTCTGGTCAGGCTGATCTCGCATTAGTGACGTTAGCCAACATACCTGACACGCATCCACTGGCGAGACAAAAGTGGATGGCACAATCGGATTTAGCGCAAAAGTTAGGACAGTTTTCGTTGTCAGAACAAGCCTATAGACAATTATTGCAACAAGAACCTCAACAGGCTAAATGGTGGATGGGGCTGGCCTATGCGCTCGATTCGCAGCAACAATTTCCCCAAGCACGCCAAGCCTATCGGACTGCTTTAGGCCATAGAGGCTTATCGGCGCAGGCGAGTGCCTTTATTGAACAACGTTTGACTCAGCTAGGAGATAGCCAATGAAACCCAGATTAAAAATGCGTTTGGGCGATCTGTTAGTTCAAGAAGCCATTATTACTGAAGCGCAGTTGCAACAGGCGTTGGCCGAGCAGCGCAATACGGGCAAAAAACTGGGTCGTACTCTGATTGATTTGCAATCGATTACCGAACATCAGTTACTGCAGTTCTTGTCGCAACAATTGAATGTGCCTTTGCTGGATATCAGTAAAATGCCTATCCCTGCGGAAGTGGTGCATCTTATTCCTGAGGTGCAAGCACGACGTTTCCGCGCTTTAGCGGTTGAAGACCGGGGCGATAGCGTATTGGTTGCAATGAGCGACCCCGCGGATTTGCAGGCGCTCGATCACCTCGAAATGCTTATCGCACCTAAGCGTTTGAAGTTAGCGGTAGCGCCCGAGCAGCAACTGCTGCAAGCGTTTGATAACTTATATCGTCGTACAGACCAAATTGCCCAGATTGCCGGTAAGCTCGAAGAAGAATACGCCGCCGATGAGATGTTCGATTTAGCCAGCCTCACGTCGGGCGACAGTGACAATGAAACCACAGTGGTTAAGTTGCTGCAGTCGATTTTTGAAGATGCGGTGCAAATGCGCGCCTCGGATATCCATATCGAACCCGGTGATAAAGCCTTACGTATTCGCCAGCGTATCGATGGTCAGCTACATGAAACGATTCTGAATGAAGTTAATATTGCCGCGGCTTTAGTATTACGACTTAAGTTGATGGCGGGTCTCGATATTTCCGAGAAACGTTTGCCGCAGGATGGTCGTTTTCATATGGAAATCAAAGGTCATCATATCGATGTGCGTATGTCTACTATGCCGATTTACCACGGCGAATCTGTGGTGATGCGTTTGCTCGATCAATCGGCGGGTTTATTGACCTTAAACGAAACCGGTATGCCGCCTGCTATTTTGGCGCGTATTCGTAAACAGATTAAACGTCCCCACGGCATGCTACTGGTCACAGGTCCAACGGGTAGCGGCAAAACGACCACCTTGTACGGTATTTTGAGCGAGCTCAATACCGCCGACCGTAAGATCATCACGGTCGAAGATCCGGTCGAGTATCAATTGCCGCGGATCAACCAAGTACAAGTTAACCATAAGATTGGCTTAAACTTTTCAAATGTATTACGCACCACCTTACGTCAAGACCCCGATATCATCATGGTGGGGGAAATGCGAGACCAAGAAACCGTGGAGATTGGCCTTAGGGGCGCATTAACGGGTCACTTTGTGCTATCGACCTTGCATACCAACGATGCGGTCACCAGTGCGCTGCGTTTACTCGATATGGGCGCTGCGAGTTATTTAGTTGCTAGTGCCTTAAGGGTGATTATTGCCCAGCGTTTAGTGCGCCGTGTCTGCCATAACTGTGGGGTAGAGTATCAACCGACACCGCAGGAAAAAGCCTGGCTGAGTAGTGTGAGTCGTAAAGATTTTAGCCATGCGAATTTTAGAATTGGTACGGGTTGCCAGAGTTGTAATGGCAGTGGTTATCGTGGCCGTATTGGTATTTTTGAAATTCTCGAGCTAGATGAAAAGATGATCGATGCTATGCGTACTGGTAATCCGCAGGATTTTGCCAGAGCCGCGTTGCAGAGCCCTAACTTCACCCCACTCGCTGAGTCAGCTTTGCAATATCTGAGCGAAGGCATGACGACGATTGAAGAGGTTGCTAAGTTGGTGGAAGACGTGAGTGAATCTCAGATACCTTTGTCGAAGGATATTATCAGCCAACAAGGCGTTGAGGCGTAATTATGCCAATTTATCAATACCGTGGACGCAGTGGTCAAGGTCAATCCGTTACGGGACAATTGGATGCCGCGTCGGAAAGTGCCGCTGCTGACATGCTATTGGCGCGTGGCATTATCCCCCTTGAAGTCAAAGTCGCCAAAGTGGTTAAGTCGTTCTCACTGACTAAGTTATTTGGTGGCAAAGTCGCGTTAGAAGAATTACAGATTTTTACCCGACAAATGTACTCCTTGACCCGTTCTGGCATTCCTATTTTGCGGGCGATTGCAGGCTTATCTGAAACGGCGCATTCCCAGCGAATGAAAGATGCGCTTAATGATATTTCTGAGCACCTCACCGCAGGGCGACCCTTGTCATCATCCATGAATCAACATCCCGATGTGTTTGATTCTTTGTTTGTTTCTATGGTGCACGTGGGGGAGAACACGGGTAAGTTAGAAGATGCCTTCATTCAACTTTCAGGTTATATCGAGCGTGAGCAAGAGACGCGGCGACGAATTAAATCGGCCATGCGTTATCCCATTTTTGTATTGATTGCGATTGCGCTCGCTATGGTGATCCTCAATATCATGGTGATCCCTAAGTTTGCTGAGATGTTTTCTCGTTTTGGCGCCGACTTGCCGTGGGCGACAAAAGTGTTGATTGGTACATCAAATCTATTCGTGAATTATTGGGCGCTGATGTTGGTGGCGCTGATTGGCACTATTATTGGCATTCGTTACTGGCACCATACGGAAAAAGGCGAGAAGCAGTGGGATAAGTGGAAGTTACACATTCCCGCCGTAGGGTCGATTATTGAGCGTTCGACGTTAGCCCGTTATTGTCGCAGTTTCTCTATGATGCTCAGTGCGGGCGTACCGATGACGCAGGCCTTAAGTTTAGTGGCCGACGCGGTAGATAATGCCTACATGCACGACAAGATAGTCGGTATGCGCCGTGGCATAGAGTCTGGCGACTCTATGCTGAGGGTATCGAATCAGAGCAAGTTATTTACGCCACTAGTGCTGCAAATGGTGGCTGTGGGCGAAGAAACGGGGCAAATCGATCAATTACTTAATGATGCGGCAGATTTCTATGAGGGCGAAGTAGACTATGATTTAAAGAACCTCACCGCGAAATTGGAGCCAATTTTGATCGGTTTTGTGGCCGTGATTGTCTTAGTGTTGGCCTTGGGGATATACCTGCCAATGTGGGATATGCTCAATGTGGTCAAAGGCGGTAAGTAAGCGATATGGATAATATTTATTTCCTATCTTATACGTGGGACTGAGGTTAAATGCAGACTCAGCAAAAGGCTGAAAGCGATCTATTACGTATCTATGGACGTATGATCGCCATTGGAATTGTATTGGTTATCATGGCGGTGATCGGAGCTAAGTACTTTTTTACGCTACCACAAATAGCGACTCGTGGATTGGAAGTGGAACACGCTCGTTTTTTAAATGTGCTGGTGATGGTGCGTTCCCAGTGGTTGTCTTTGGGTAAGCCGGCGCAATTGCAGTTGAACTGGGAGGTATTTGATAATCTCTCCCCAGAAACTGAGTCGAGTGTTGTCGATATCAATGATTTAGGATGGCCACAACCTAAGCACTTAAATGATCAAGGCTGCCAAGATTTGTGGCAACAGTTAATGGGCGCTGAAACTGATAATTTAGGTCTAGAGGCGGATTATTTGGCTAAGGATAATAGCTGCCACTATCGGTCTAAAAATGGCGATAGTTTAGGCTATCAACTGAACTCTGGCAGGGTCATTTTTTTGACTGCTCCGTAAAATATTGTTAACTCAATGGCTTTTTAAAATTGATTTAACTGTTAGAATAAAATTTCTGAGGTCTGGGGACATATATATGAAAACTAAGCAAACAGGGTTCTCATTAATCGAACTTGTGATTGTGATTGTGATTTTGGGTTTACTCGCCGCAACTGCGATCCCACGATTCTTAAATGTCACCGATGATGCTGAAGATGCCAGTGTTGACGGTGTTGCGGGTGGTTTATCGACTGCAGTCAGCTTTGTGCGTTCTCAGTGGGAAGTTGATGGGCGTCAAAATAGCAGCGTTATCCTCGACGGTAACACAGTAAATGTCGATACACGTTTTGGTTATCCTACAGGGACTTCAGTAACCAGTGCGACTGCTATGACTAATGCCAGTTGCCAAGAAGTGTTTAACACTGTGTTGCAGAGTGCTCCACGTAACGTATTATTTAACCAAGATGCACGTAATCAACGTTATACCGCTCGTGTTATTAACGCCGCAGGTGGCAGTGCTAACTCAATTACTGGCGCAGTCGTCGCAGGTTTAGATTTATGTGTTTATCACCAAGTGGCTTCACTAGTGCTAAATCAAACGAATGGTGTACCCACTCCTGCCCCTGATTTAACAACTGTAGGTGCTAAGGGAATTGTGTATAACCCAGGCACAGGCAGAGTGTTAAGCTTCACTCAAACACCATTTGTACCATAGGCCGTAATTAATAGTTTTATTTTGTTCATGTTTTAAGTAGCTTAGTTTAAAAGTAATAGAGTCTAAAAGTGACTTAACTTAATTAGTACTCACACGAGTACTCACTTAGAAAGAAAGGTAGTTTTATATGAAAAGACAACAAGGTTTTACCTTAATTGAATTAGTCGTAGTGATCATTATCTTAGGTATTCTTGCTGTCACAGCGGCACCTAAGTTTATTAACCTGCAAGGTGATGCGCGTGTTTCTGCTTTGAATGGCCTAAAAGCCTCAATCCAAGGTGCAAATAGCTTGGTTTATTCTAAAGCGGCCTTGGCTGGAGAAGAGAAAAAAGCTGCAACAGCAACTCCTCCTCCTTCTGTTGATATTGGCACAGGTACTAACGCAGTTACGCAATTTGGCTATCTTCAAGCAACAGAAATTGAGTTGGAGAATGCTATAGAAGTGAGCTTTGATGAAGGAACCAGTGCTACAGATCCAACAGTTGCTACTGACACCGGTGCAGATTGGATTATATTTGAAGGTCAGGGTGTTGTGACCATGTGGCAAAAAGGTGCTCCAGCAGAATGTCGTTTTACTTATACACAAGCAACAAGTGCGACAGTTGCTCCTGTTTACTCTGCAATTCCTGATGCTTCTGATTGTTAATATGCATTTATGAAAAGGCCTGCCTAGCAGGCCTTTTTTTTAGATAAAATACGGTTCTTACATGATTTTAAATAAATGAGCCAGCCAAGAGTTTTCCGACATTTATTTGCGTTAATCATATCGTTGGCAGAAACTGAACCTAGCACTTGAAATCAGCAATTAACGCGAGCGATGCTTAAATTCTCTATGTCAAAACAAGCTGGATTTACCTTAGTAGAATTAGTAACGACCATCATCTTGATTTCAATTCTTGCTGTGGTGGTACTGCCTCGCCTGTTTACCCAGTCTTCCTACAGTGCCTATAGTTTACGTAACGAGTTCATTAGCGAGCTGCGTCAAGTACAGCAAAAAGCGCTCAATAATACCGACAGGTGTTTTCGTGTAACCGTCTCTGGCACTGGCTATCAAGTGAGTCAATTCTCTACCCGAAATGGGGCGGTTTGTTCTGGTACTGCATTATCGCCAAACCCGCTTTATACCCAAGCTTTTCAAGGTGGTGCTCAATTAGTACTAGTAAGCCCTAACAGCAGCGACTTTAGCCTTGATTTCGATATCGATGGTAGCACTTCGTTGGCTTGTAATGGGCCATGCATTAATGTGATTGCTAATGACACTGTGATGATTAACGTCTCCTCTGAGGGCTATATTTATGCGAATTAATCCTCGGTTGCTATTGGGCAAAGCATCAGTAAAAGCATCCAAAAAAGCCAAACCACAGCAGGGTTTTACCCTTATCGAATTAGTGATTGGCATGCTGGTGATTGCCATTGCAATAGTGATGCTAACCAGCATGTTATTCCCCCAAGCTGATCGTGCGGCCAGTACCTTACATAGAGTACGCAGTGCTGAGCTTGCACATTCGGTGATGAATGAAATCTGGGGTAAACGTTACGATCAAAACACCAATGCCAATGGTGGCACGCCAGCCTGTGGTAGTTCGCTCGGTAGTAATTGTTCAACGTCATTAGGCCCTGAGTTCGGTGAGAGTCGTAACAACTTTAACGATGTGGATGATTACAATGGCTTAAATGAAACCGCGACTATGCTCAATTCGACCCAAACCTATGCAAATGCTTATCCTAACTATCGCTTAAGCGTCACAGTTGCTTATGGCGCAGTGTCCAATACTAAGCTAGTGACGATTAATGTGACTACGCCCGACAACGAAGTGATTACTTACAATATGGTGAGGAGTAATTACTGATGGCCTCACCTTTATCTGCGGTTAATAAAAAATCCACACTAGGTTTTACCTTGGTCGAGATGGTCACTGTTATCTTGATTCTGGGGATTCTCGTGGTCGGGGTGAGTAGTTTTATTATTTTTGGTACGCGGATTTTTGTTGAGTCGAGTTCAGTCGATCAAGTGCTAAGTCAGAGCCGTTTTGCTGTTGAGCGAGTGACCCGTGAGTTGCGCAGTGCCTTACCTAATAGCTTGCGAGTTAATACCGATTCGCTGACCTATCAATGTGTTGAGTTTGTGCCTATCGAAGCCAGCACGACTTATCTAACCATGCCAATAGTGCCAGTTGCCGCCGCGAGCACTGGGATAGTTATTCTAGATAATACGGTGAGTGCGATTCGTGTGAATCAATTCGCTTGGATCTATCCCTTGATTGATGCCGATGTGTATAGCAGCGCGAGACAAAAGCGGGCACAGGTTAAAACGATTGCTACTGCGCCTTCCCCTTTGGAGCATCAAGTGACGCTGACTTTTACTGCGCCAACACGTTTTGCAGAAGCATCACCACGACAAAGGATCTATTTTGGTTCGAGTCCAGTGAGCTATTGCTTTGAAAAGGGGCCAAGCGGCAATGAATTACAATTATTGCGTTATGCTGGTTATAGCTTTAATGCCATTCAGCCAAATCCTGCCGCTATGCCTGCCACTATGGGCACGGGCGTGCTAATGGCGCAAAGTGTGGCAAATGTTTTAAATAATGGTGCTGATTTACCGCTGATTTTAACGCCATCTAGCCTAGTGAATAATGCCATGGTGCATTTACAACCGCGGTTTAATGTTAATGGTGAGACGTTCCAATATCGACATCAAGTGCAGGTGATCAATGTCCCTTAATTTATATCGTCAATCGACAGGTCATCACTCGGTAATGCGAATCTTACCCAGAACATCACTAGCAAGGTTGCAACGAACTGCTTTACCTGCGCGTCAACGCGGCAGTGCATTGATTATTGGCGTGTTTGTGATCACAGTGATGTTTCTACTGGCGTCAGCCCTGATCAATATTGTGCAGGATGGGGATACTGGATTAACCCAGGAGGTGTGGGGGACTCGTGCCTTTGCCGCCGCGAACAGTGGCGCCGATGCCGCATTGGCAACATTATTCCCATTAAATGGTTTAGTTGGCATTTGCCCTGCAACGAGCACTTGGAATCCTCCTAATGTAACCGGTTTTCATGCCTGCACTGTGACCTTGACGTGCAAAGCCTATGCGGTAGGTACAACCACCCAATATCGAATCAACAGTAAAGCAGTATGTGAAAGCGGCGAGACCCGTGTCAGCCGACAAGTTGAGGTAGAAGCTCGTGGGAATTAATCTTTTTTATCGTACCATATTGGCAGCACTTATCTTGAGTTTTCCCTCGTCAGTGATGGCATTCGACCCTATTGATCAGAGTGCGATTTTTGCCAAAGTTGCTCAAGGTCATCATGGTGATTACTCAAACGTGTGCCGTCAGATATCATCGCCACAATTAATGATAAATGGTAATGGCATCATTAATGGTACTGGTGGTGCTGCATTAGATTATTGCTCGAGTAACGATGGCAGTGGGCTTTCTAATAACAGTTGTGATAACGGTACAGGCGGAGTGCGGAAATGCACTATCGATGGCAGTGATATTCGAGGTTTAAAATTAACTGGGAGTAATGCTTTTTTATCGAGTAGCGGCGCTGGTGGCGGTTATGGTTCTTGTAATACTGGCGAGCAATTAACGCTTGGTGGTAATGGGCAAAGTCAGTTTAGCAATGTTTCGCTTTATTCTGCTTGTACTCTGACTCTATCGTCCACTCAAAATGAGTATCGATTTAACACTATCGCTATTGGGGGCGGCGCGACACTCGTTTTACCTGAAGGGGACTATTGGGTAGATAGTTTTACTTTGAATCAAGATGCTAAGGTGATTTTGCAAGGCAATGTCCGCATTTTTATAAAGCAACAGTTTGAATTAAATGGCAGTAAATTCAATGAAAATAATGCTGCTTCTGCTCTTATTATCGGTTATAGCAATATTCAGCTAAATAGTGATGCTGTACTCAATGGGCGAGTTTATAGCGATGCAACATTAAGTCTAAATAATAACTCGATTATCAATGGCCGAGTCACCAGCCGTTATTTGGTTATGAGTAGTGGTCGTATTAATGATTATGTACCGGTATTACAGTGTTTTAATGACACTTTCTCCCAAAGTGCATTAAGCAGTGATTGGGTCGTTTCCCGTAGCAGTGGCACTTTTACTCCATCTATTCGAAGCGGTCGATTACGCTTAACCGAAGCTAAATCTGACCAATCTACGGCATCTACCTATCAAAGACTCTTTCCTGGAAAAGCTAACTTAGTGGAGATCCAGTTTGATCACTATGCCTATGGTGGCAATGGTGCCGACGGCATTGCGGTAGTGTTATCGGATGCTTCTATAACGCCGCAGCCTGGCGCCTTTGGCGGTCCATTGGGTTACGGTTATAAACCTGGTATTAATGGGTTCGCGGGTGGTTGGCTTGGGTTTGGTATTGATGAGTTCGGTAACTTCTCCGGTGAAGGCGGTAGTTCTAATGTCGGCCAGCGACGCCAGTCCGTTGCGGTTCGCGGTTCGGGTGTCGGCACGTCAGGGTATAATTATTTACGCGGCGCTTGTAGTAATGGCACTACTAATACGAACGGTAGTTGCTTATCGCCTGCGGTAGACGGCAATAATGTGTCGCCTGCGCACAGGTATAAAATTACAATTGATTCGCAAGCCGCGAATCAATCTATTGTGAAAATTGAGCGTAATACCGGTTCGGGTTTTGTGACTTTAGTTCCCGCATTTAACGTCGCTGCACAAATTGGTCAGGCTGCCATTCCAAGTGATTTTTTATTGTCTTTAACGGGCTCAACGGGGGGCTCAAATAACAACCACGAAATCGATAACGTGCAAATTTGTGCGTTAAAATCGAATCCTATTGGTGCTCAGATCGATCATTTTGAGTTTGATCATACGGGTCAAGGTCTGACCTGTAATGCTGAGACGGTAACGATTAGAGCCTGTGCAAATGCGAGTTGTAGTCAACCCTTTACTGCACCTCTTAGCGCAACCTTATTACCTGATTCTGCGGCAGATGGCGTATGGGTTGGCGGTAATCAAGTGAGTTTTAGCGGTGGCACAGCGCAACTGCAACTGAGGCGAAATACTCCCGGTGTAGTGACTTTAGGGGTGAAGGGCTCTAATCCCACCACTAAACCATTAAGCAAAACCCTTTGCCGTATTGGTAATGGTGGCTTGAGTGAAAACAATTGTTCACTCACCTTTGCCGACAGTGGTTTTGTATTCGATGTACCCGATAAGCGTGCGAATCGCCCCGAGCAAGTGTTAGTCAAAGCGGTGAAAAAATCCGATGTGACGAAGCAGTGTGTCCCAAGCTTCCAAAGCCAGACCAAAACGCTGAATTTCTGGAGCAGTTACCAAACGCCAAGCGCGCCTATCTCGCCTAAAGCAGTCACCATCAACAATACGGCAATTGGCACATCAAGTGCCTCGCCTACGGCGGTGAACCTGCTGTTTGATACCAACGGACAAGCAAGCATTTCAGTAAATTACCCTGATGCAGGTAAATTACAATTAGATGCAAAATATACAGGTACTGGTGATGAACAGGGCTTAGTCATGGCAGGTTCAGACCAATTTGTCAGCGTACCCGCGGGATTGTGTGTTAAGCCTGTGGACGCCAGTGCCAGTTGCCCAAGTGCGAATATGAGCTGCAATGCTTACCATAAAGCCGGACAAAGTTTCGGCATGACAGTACAAGCGATGGCATGGGAAAAAGATGGCGATCCGGACTTTTGTTCGGGCAACTTACCCACGCCTAACTTTAGTGATGCGCAGATGAAGCTTGCCAGTAAAGTCGTTGCGCCAAGCATTGCCAACGGCGGACTTGATGGGGCGTTAGGCGTGGCATCCTACAGCCACTCGGCGCAGGCCAATAATATCAATACCATCAGCAATCAGACCATCAGCGAAGTTGGAGTATTCCAAATTGCAGCGCAGGCTAGCCCAAATTATTTAGGGACGGCAAGCAGCTTAAATATTCCAATTGGATATTCAGCTAATATTGGCCGTTTTGTGCCCGATAGATTTTTAGTCAGTAACGTATCGGTCATACCTGCCTGTGGCGGTTTTAGCTATATGGATCAGCTGTTCCCTATGTCGATGGAGCTCAGTGCTTTAAATATCGCGGGGGATATAACGAAAAACTATTTCCCGCCATTTTCCCTTGCCACGGCAAAACTGGTGGGAGAAAACAACAATAATGGTGTTGATTTACAGAGTCGCTTAAGTGACTTACGTATAAAGGCTGATAGTTGGAATCAAGGTGTGGCGACGGTCGATGCTTCTTACCAAGCTAACTTTAGTCGGGTGACCCCAAATGTGGCGACGAATCTGTATCAGGATGGCCCCTTCGAGCTGCTCGATATTGGCGTGCAATTGATGGATAACGATCCTCGGCCGAATGGGCTTTACAGCTATGTGGCCTCACCAGACATGGATGCAGCATCTACAGGCACTTGCACTAACTGTAATGCTAAGAAAATCAGCACTCAAACCCTTCGTCATGGCCGTGTGGTGATGGATAACACCTATGGTCCTGAGACAGAAATACTGCGTATGCCGACTCGAGCCGAATATTGGAATGGCAGCAGCTGGGCCTTAAATACTGCCGATAACTGCACAACGGCAGTGTATGCTTTGGGTTCGCAGGTTGATCATTCCGCTCTGGGTTACAATTTTGATCCCGACTTAGTGGCGGGACAAAGTGTTGTTCGTTCTGGCGGGACTGCTACATTCCAAGCTGGCCAATTTGAGTTGCTCTGGCAAGCGGTCACCTCAAGTGGCGCGCCATACCGAGGTCAAGTGACTGCGCCCTTGGATGTGCAGCCATGGCTAGAATGGTACTGGAATTGGAATGGTGTATCACCAGCAGATCTTACTGAACCGCGGGCGAGCGCGTATTTTGGTCGCTACCGAGGGCATGACAAAATAATCTATTGGCGTGAGGTAAACTAATCTGAGTTCTTTCTCTCATTAAATTGAACTCAGGCTTTCCCTTGAAATGGGCTGCCATTTCACTTATTGGAAGTCGACGAAAACGCTTATAACAGATTCTAAATGCAATGCCTTAGTTTTATATTTGTTGCTGAATTGTGTGTTCACTCGTTTTTTGTTGCTGATATTATCGTCAATAAACAGTATTTTCCGCTTAAATACTGTTTTTTACGTGGCGATTTGAAAAAAAATCACCTCATTAGCGATTGTTAACCTCATCGGTCTTGTGGAATCAGGGTGGCATTGATAAAGTTAGCTGATTTTTCTTTTCTTCTGACTCCACAGAATACAGGCTAGTTACATGTTTAAGAAGCTACGCGGCATTTTTTCTAATGATCTATCGATCGATTTGGGTACAGCTAACACATTAATTTATGTTCGTGGCGAAGGCATAGTCCTCAATGAGCCTTCTGTTGTTGCTATACGTGGTGAGCGTAGTGGCTCCGGTCAGAAATCTGTTGCCGCGGTCGGCACAGAAGCTAAACAAATGCTAGGCAGAACGCCTGGCAATATCCAAGCTATCCGCCCAATGAAGGACGGTGTTATTGCAGATTTTTATGTGACGGAGAAAATGTTGCAGCACTTTATTAAACAAGTGCACAACAATAGCTTTTTTCGTCCAAGTCCACGCGTGCTTGTGTGTGTGCCCGTTGGTGCCACTCAAGTAGAACGCCGTGCTATTCGTGAATCAGCCATGGGCGCTGGTGCTCGCGAAGTGTATTTAATTGAAGAACCAATGGCAGCTGCGATTGGTGCGGGTTTACCCGTATCTGAAGCGACCGGCTCTATGGTGGTGGATATCGGTGGTGGTACCACTGAAGTCGCGATTATTTCACTTAATGGTGTAGTGTATTCGTCTTCGGTACGTATCGGCGGTGATAAGTTTGATGATGCGATCATCAACTATGTCCGCCGTAATTACGGGAGTTTGATTGGTGAAGCCACGGCTGAGCGTATCAAGCACACTATCGGCACTGCTTATCCTGGCGATGAAGTGCTCGAGATCGAAGTCCGCGGCCGTAATTTGGCAGAAGGTGTACCTCGTAGCTTTACACTGAACAGCAATGAAATTTTAGAAGCCTTACAAGAGCCATTGTCTGGCATCGTAAGTGCTGTGATGGTGGCGTTAGAACAATCTCCACCAGAATTAGCTTCAGATATTTCTGAGCGCGGTATGGTGTTAACTGGCGGCGGCGCTTTATTGCGTGATTTAGACCGTTTATTAATGCAAGAAACCGGAATTCCTGTAATGGTGGCGGACGATCCATTGACCTGCGTAGCACGTGGCGGTGGTAAAGCCCTCGAAATGATTGATATGCACGGCGGCGATCTGTTCTCCGAAGAAACCTAATTTAACTTCGGTATGGGGCGGTTAATCACCGCCTTAGCTTTCCTATGAAGCCAATTTTTGTTCGTGGTATTTCAAACCAATTCCGTCTGACACTGGCAATTATTTTGTCGGTGGCTTTGCTCGTGGCTAATCATCGCCTCGATCCTGTACGGCAATCGTTATCCTCTTTTTTTAGTCCATTGCAGTATTTAGCGAGCGTGCCCGGTGTTGCGCTTGACTGGTCGTCTGAAAGTTTTGCCACCCGCAATATGTTAGCGTTGCAGAATAAAGAGCTGCTCAGGCAGCAATTGCTGATGAGTGAACGCTTACAGCGTTTCGAACACTTACGCCAAGAAAATGAACGTTTACGCGCACTGTTGGGCTCACCAGCCTACCTTGATTCGCGCAAAATGGTGGCTGAAGTATTGGAGGTTGCTAGCGATCCTTTCCATCACTATGCGGTGTTAAACCATGGTTCACGCAGTGGTGTATTTGTTGGGCAGCCTGTGGTCGACGCCCAAGGGGTTGTTGGCCAAGTGGTACAAGTCAGTGAAATGACCAGTAGGGTGCTATTGCTCTCCGATGTATCACACGGATTACCTGTGCGTATCACCCGTAATGATGTGCGCCTTGTTGCCAATGGTACGGGTGAGTTAGATGAAATAGAGCTGCGCCATGTGGCCAAGAGTACCGATATTCGTGTCGGCGATTTGCTGGTCACCTCAGGTTTAGGGAATCGTTTCCCGGAAGGTTATCCGGTCGCGCGGGTAATGGAAGTGTTGACTGAAGATGGTCAAAGTTACGCTCGAGTCACCGCCCAGCCTTTAGCGGCTTTAGATCGTATTCGTTATTTATTGTTGATTTGGCCATCTCCCGATTCTGGTGTGACTTTACCGAGCCAGCCTACCGTGCCTGCTGCGGATCATTCATCGAGCGATTATGTATCAAAAGCAGATAGCGCTGTTCCTGCTGGCGGAAGTGTCACGTCAGCAGAGGCTTCTAAACCTGTGACCGCGCCTGCGACCAAACCGTCAACGGAAGCCACTCCTCCTGTGGCTGAGGTGCATTAATGAGTTTTCAGGCCGCCAATGGGCGCTTTATTGTTTGGGTGACATTATTTATCGGCGTGATCAGCCAGATCATGCCTTTGCCAAGTGCTGTTGATGCTTGGCGTCCAGACTGGCTATTAATGATTGTTCTCTATTGGTCTATCGCATTACCCCACAGATACAACATCTTAACCGCATGGGTTTTAGGCCTAGTATTAGATATTTTATTGGGAGCCACCTTAGGTGTGCGCTCTTTAGCCATGTCTTTGGTTATTTATATTGCTATCTTGCATTGCCAGCGTTTGCGAAACTTCCCTCAATGGCAGCAGTCGTTAGTGATCATGCTACTGATTTGTATTTATCACTTAGTGATTTACTGGGTTGAATTTGTGATGCAAGAGGCTGTTTTCAAAACAGATCTATTTTTACCTGCGATTTCAGGATTAGTGATCTGGCCTTGGATATTTTGGATTTTACGTCGGGTTCGACGTCATTATAAGGTTCGTTAACTGTGGATTTAGTTTTAGCTTCAACTTCGCCACGTCGCAAAGAATTATTGGCACAGATTGGATTCGGTCGTCCTGAGTTTAGTTTCACGCAAGTGGCACCGGATATTGATGAAACTGTGCAACAGGGCGAAGCGCCAAGGGATTATGTACGACGTTTAGCTGCTGAAAAAGCCCAAGCTGGACTGGCATTATGCGCAGATATGTCACAGCCTGCTGTATTAGGTTCTGATACTATCGTAGTGCTTGAAAATCAAATATTAGGTAAACCGCTGGATGTGGCCGATGCTAAGCAAACGCTCAGTGAACTGTCTGGCAGAACGCATACTGTGATGACGGCTGTGGCACTGACCTACAAAGCAGGCGAGTCTGACTCAACCTTAAAAACCTCAGTGCGCTTAGTCGAAACACAAGTGCGTTTTTGCGCTTTATCGACAGCTGACATTGAGGCTTATGTGGCTTCAAAAGAGCCCATGGATAAGGCGGGCAGTTATGGCATACAAGGGCTCGGCGGTTGCTTTGTGGCTGCAATTGAAGGCAGTTATTCTGGCGTTGTAGGTTTACCTCTGGTTGAAACGCGTGAGTTGTTAGCCGAAATTGGCTTTATTTAACTGTTGCTGGTTGCTTATATTGCGATTTTGGCTTGAGGTTAGAATGAACCTTATTGGCGTTTAGGGCTCTGAATCGAGTACTCCAATGACGTTGACCTTGTTCCTTTATTCGGTTTTCATGCTTAGAGAGTTTGTAACTTCGATTAATTAATCTAGTTTCCCGAATGGGGTGAGTCGTGAATACCAGTCGCTTAAATCCAAATAAAATACAGCGCAAGATGGGTTCAGAATTACTGATCAACGTAACTCCATCTGAGGCGCGCGTTGCTTTAGTTGAGCATGGTGTGCTGCAAGAGGTCCATATTGAACGCCGGATGAAACGGGGTTTAGTGGGTAATATTTACAAAGGTAAAATCAGCCGTGTGTTACCCGGTATGCAAGCCGCCTTTGTCGATATTGGCTTAGATAAAGCCGCTTTTTTACATGCGTCCGACATAGTACCGCACACTGAGTGTGTCGCCGATGTTGAGAAAGGTCATTTCGTTGTTCGTGATATCGCCGAGTTAGTCCGTCAAGGGCAAGACATTATGGTGCAAGTGGTTAAAGATCCGCTGGGCACTAAGGGCGCACGCCTAACGACCGATATCACGCTGCCTTCCCGTTATTTAGTCTTTATGCCAGGTTCTAGCCATGTTGGTGTTTCCCAGCGTATTGAACTAGAAGAAGAGCGCAGTCGTCTCAAACAAATTACTTTGCCTTATGTTGATGATGACGGTGGTTTTATTATCCGCACCGCCGCCGAAGGCGTAGGGGAAGATGAGTTATCCCAAGATGCGGCATTTTTACGCCGAGTTTGGTCAAAGGTGAGTGAGCGACGTAAACGCAGTGGTGTGTCGCTCCTGTATCAAGATTTAGCCTTACCTGTGCGTATTGTGCGTGATTTTGTCGGTACTGAGCTGGACCGTATTCAAGTGGATTCTCGCCGCACTTTTGCCGAGTTGCAGTCTTTTGCGCAGGAGTTTATGCCAGAGATTGCCGATAAGATAGAGCACTATTCAGGACCTGCGCCTATTTTTGATCTCTACGATGTGGAGAACGAAATTCAACGTGCACTCGGCCGTAAAGTCGAGCTCAAGTCTGGTGGCTATTTGATCATAGATCAAACCGAAGCCATGACGACTGTGGATATCAATACCGGTGCCTTTGTGGGGCACAGGAATCTTGAAGAAACCATCTTTAATACCAACCTCGAAGCGACCCAAGCGATAGCGAGGCAGTTACGTCTGCGTAATCTCGGCGGCATCATTATTATCGATTTTATCGACATGATGACGGCGGATCATAAGGCTCGTGTTCTTAGTAGCTTAACCAGCGCTTTGTCTAAAGACAGGGTGAAAACCAATGTGAGTGGTTTTTCGGGGTTAGGTCTAGTCGAAATGACCCGTAAGCGTACCCGAGAAAGTTTAGAGCATGTCGTCTGCGGCGAGTGTCCGGCCTGCCATGGCACGGGGAGCATGAAGACAGTCGAGACGGTTTCCTATGAGGTCTTTCGCGAAATAATCCGTTTAAACCGTGCCTACGATGCTGATGAGTTCCTGTTGTATTGTTCGCCTGCCGTGTATCAAAGTCTGCATACCGATGATAATCATCTTATTGCTGAACTTGAGGTTTACATAGGTAAGCGCATCCGTTTGCAAAATGAGCCTATGTACTCACAGCATAAATATGATGTGGTGATGATGTAGTGGCTACGCTTTTTACTGCAAAAAAATTTAGCCGTTTTTGTTGGCAATTTCTGGCGCTTATTTTGGTCTTGTTTGCGCTTGCCGTCAGTTTGATCCGTGGCTTATTACCGCAGGTTGATGAAGTTCGCCAGCAACTGGTTAATTACGTAAAAAGCGAATATAAAGTCGATGTGCAAGTGGGGGAGCTATCCGCCCATTGGCAGGCATTTGGCCCTGCAATTAACATCGATGACTTAGTGATCCCGCCACAGGAACAACTGCCTGTGACCTTGATGATCAAGAACGTACAAGTGAAGTTAGATTTTTGGCAATCGCTGCTCACGCTCACCCCGCGAATCGAAGATGTCAATTTTGAGGGTGTCCATGTCGCTTTAGACATGGATAAGCTTACTGAAAACGATCCCGCCACAATTAATAAAGCCCCGCAACTCGATTGGCTTTATGCCCTGTTACTCAAACAACTCGATAGATTCTCCTTAACCAATGCCACAGTGCAATTGCTGAGCATGCACCAAGAGTTTCGCCCGATCCATATCCGTCATTTGAACTGGCGCAATCAGGGTGAACGTCACCGCGGTGCGGGAGAGTTGTATCTTGATAGTCATGCCTCTGAGCATGAATCTCTCGGATTACAGTTAGATATCAAGGGCGATGGTGCAAATCCCGACAGTTTGACTGGGCAGATTTATTTGGCGGCTAACTCTTTGGATTTAGGTGAATGGGCTTCACGTCAGCCTAATCCCTATGATTCTACTCAAAAGTTACCCTTAGAAGGGGTTGTCAATCTTAAGGCTTGGCTTACGTTTGCCGACCGCAGCATCAGTTCTGCTATGGTTCATTTTGAGCCGAGCTGGCTGCAATGGACATTAAAGCAAGAGCCGCAGAGATTTGAAATTCAAGCGGGCGATATTGTTTGGCAGCCAAAGGCGACAGGTTGGGAAGTGCAAAGTTCAGGACTGGATTTTGTCACCAATGGTGAGCATTGGCCGGCGTTAACGCTGGCCGCGAAGCGTCAAAACGATGAATTATTTGCCTATGTGAATCAAGTTAATACTCAGAGTCTATTGCCGCTGCTGCCGCTATTTCCTGGAGTCGATAGAGCCGTATTACGTCAATGGCATGCGTTAGCTCCCGAGGCTAGTATTGGACCAATCCGCCTGTATCAAAAAGCAGACCAGCCTTTGCTCGCCAGTACCGAAGTGAAGCAGTTGCATTGGCAGAAGGTCGAGGGTATTCCCAATACTCATCCAATAGATGCAAGCCTGCGCTGGCAAGATAAGACGCTGTATTTCTCTCTACCTGAACAAGTGTACACCCTCGATTTTGGTGATGAATTTTCGGCGCCATTAGTGTTCAATGGGGCGCCAATTAATGGTCAATTCGATACTGAACATCTGAGTTTAAATGTGCCTCAGTTGCAGTTTGAAAACGAAGATATCGGCGTTGATGCGGCATTGAATTTGGACTTTAGCGGTGCTGCACACATGGCGCTGGCGGCCAATGTTCGTATCAACAATGTGGCTAATGCCGACAAGTATTTCCCCAATAAGGCGATGGGTGAATCACTGGCTGAGTATTTGGATACTGGGCTTAAAGCGGGTCAGACCCAAGATGCGCAAGTTGTTTGGCGTGGTCCGTTAAGTGGTTTTCCCTTCGACGATAATAGCGGCGTATTTCAGGCAGCATTTACCTTAACAGACGCCCAATTTCAGTTTCAACCCGACTGGCCTGCGGTCACAGATCTGTCCCTTAACGCTTTGTTTGAAAATACCCGCATGGATCTTTGGTTAAACCAAGGCAAGCTGATGAATGTGGATGCCACAGGGGCCCATGTATTTATTCCCGCCATTGGTGAACAGACGCTGCTAAGGATTGAAGCCGAACTTGCTACTCAAGGCAGTGCGGCGACTAAGGTGTTACAAGCCTCACCTTTGGCGAACTCAGTAGGTAAAACCTTAGATGTCGTGCAAGTGCAAGGTGCTGTCACTGGCACTTTAGACATCAGCATTCCACTGTATGAAGGTGAAGCTGAAGATATTCGTGGTCAAATCCGTTTTGATAATACGCCTGTATATATTGCTCAGCCAGGGCTTCAACTTCATGGCGTGACTGGTGTAGTCGACTTTGCGAATGAAGTTGTGACAGGAAAAGGCATCAAAGCGCGGTTGTTCGAACAACCGCTCAGTTTAACTTTCGACACTCAGCCTAAAGGTAAAGATTTTGGCCTTAATCTTTCGCTGAAAAGTCGTTGGGATCTCAGCCGTCTCCCCGATGAATTGCACAATCCCTTGAGTGATTTTTATCAAGGAAAAATCAGTTGGGACGGTGCTATGACTATGCTATTTACTGAGCAAGGTTATCAAATCCAAGCCAAAGTGACTTCGGATATGCTGGGGACGCAACTGTTACTTCCAGGATACTTTGCTAAACCCGAAAATGAACCACGACCTTTAGTCGCTGAGTTTGTTGGCGATCAAGATAATGCGACGCTCGATGTCAAACTTGCCAGTCATGCCGAGTTTATCGGTGGTTTCGATGCCGATAAAGGCGCAAATTTTAGTTATTTTGACTTGTTATTGGGGCGTTTATTCGATGAGGATGAAGCCAGAAATACGGAACAAGGTCATATTCAAATCGATCTCGGTAAGGCCAAATTAGCCGAATGGTTACCTGTGATTAATGCCTTTGTTGGTCAAGAGAAAATACCGAAAACGGGCATTTTAGTTGATGATATTCCCCATAAAAGTTTATTTCCCGCGGTGGCGAGTATCGATTCTCATATCGGTCGGCTCGATCTTTTAGGGCAACAACTGACGGAGCTTAGGCTTAATGCTAAGCCTAACGAGACGGGATGGCGTTTTAATACCGTTGCCAACGAATTTGACGGTTGGATCGATTTCTATCCAAATTGGAAAACTCAAGGTCTCAAAGTTGTGGCGAATAAATTCTATTTTTCACCTGAGGTAAAGCCGAACACGGATGCCAATTTTGCCAGTGATCAAGTGCTCACTAACTTGCCGCCCGTGGCAGTGAATGTGGAAGATTTTCGTTTCTTCGATAAATCCTTTGGAAAGCTCGTTTTGCAGGCGAGCCCACAAGCGGCAGGATATAAGATTCAAACATTGTCTTTGACTACGCCCAATGTCAATTTGCAGGGCAGTGGCATTTGGCAGCAACAGGCTGGACAGAATAAAACTGATCTCAGTGTTGAGTTGAATGCCACTCAGTTTAGTTATCTATCTGCTCAATTGGGTATAGAGCCTGGCGTTAATGAAGCCCCCTTGAAGGTTAATGCGGACTTATCTTGGCAAGGTGCTCCCTATGCCTTCTCCCTCGAAACCTTAAATGGCAAGGTGAAATTCAACTTAGGCAAAGGCCACTTATCTCAGGTGAGTGACAAGGGCGCGCGGATTTTCTCCCTGTTCAGTTTAGATTCTCTGGTGCGTAAACTGTCGCTGGATTTCACCGATGTCTTCGGTCAGGGCATGTATTTCAACTCTTTCAATGGCAATCTGCAGATTGATAATGGCGTGGTGAAAACCACAGACACTGAAATGGATGCCATCGCGGGTAATATGAAGGTGCGTGGCTATACGGATCTCACCACTGAAAGTTTGAATTACGATATCCGCTTTGTGCCACAATTGGCCTCAAGTGTGCCGACTGTCGTATTGCTCAGTACCAGCGCGTGGACACTGGGTCTGGGGGCCTTTGCCCTGACAAAAGTGCTTGAGCCTGTGATTGAAGTGATTTCAGAAATTCGTTTTCGGGTGACTGGGACTATGGCTGAGCCCGTGGTCGAAGAGTTAGAGCGTAAGAGTAAAGAGATTGAAATTCCAGAATCTATTTTACCTGTGGTTGGCGTTGAGCGCCCAGCGGTGCCAACCGAAGCCGCGAGTCATAACGCCGATATCGCTCAGCCGGTAGAGACTAAATCGACCGAGGCTCAATTAACAGAAGCTAAGCTAACTGAAGCTAAATTAACTGAAGCTCAGTCAACTGAAGTCAAACCAAGCAACGCTAAATCTGAGCCACAGCTTCAAGAAACACAACCAGAAGCGCTCGAGCCACAAGACGTTAAGCCTGAAGAGGCCAGATCTGAAGAATCAAAATCAGAAGAGCTAAAGCCTGCAACAGATCAAATTAAAGCGCCCGATTTAAAGCGGGAGCAACCTCAAGCGACGCCTTCGCCTGACGTGCCGAACACGCCTGCCACACCAGAGAATCAGCCAGCAGTAGAACCGATTAAGCAAATTCAGGGAGAGCAGAATGCACATCAGCCTGTTGCAATGTCAGAGCAGTCGCGACGTCAGCGCCAATCTGCAGTTTATCGAATCGCAGCTTAACGAACTCAAACGGGATGCCGATGCGCCCCATTTAGTCGTGTTACCCGAATGCAGTTTACTGTTTGGTGGCCATGAAAGTCAGCAACTTGCCTATGCGGGCGATGTTCATCAGAGTCCGCTCAAATCGGCGTTAAGTGCACTGGCCGCCAAGTATCGGGTGTTTATGGTCGCGGGGACTATTCCGGCGTTGGCTGAGGATGGTCGTGTCTATAGTCGCAGTTATCTGTTTGATGATAAAGGTGATACTTTAGGGCATTACGATAAACTGCACCTTTTTGATGTGGATGTTGCCGATGGTACAAAACAATATCGCGAGAGCGAAACCTTCTGCCCCGGTGATCACATTAGTGTTATCGATACACCTTTTGGCAAAATTGGCTTAACCATCTGTTATGATTTACGCTTTCCTGACTTGTTTAGGGCGATGCGCCTTGCGGGTGCCGAGATTATTGCTGTCCCTTCTGCCTTCACCAAGGTGACGGGTGAAGCCCATTGGCAGGTATTGTTACAGGCCAGAGCGATTGAAACCCAATGCGTTATTCTTGCTGCAGCTCAGTGGGGACAGCATAACGAAGGTAGCCGCGAAACTTGGGGGCAGAGCATGATAGTCGGTCCTTGGGGGAATATTTTGGCTGAACTTAAAACCGGTACGGGTTGGGTACAGGCTGAGGTCGACTTAACCGAACTGCACAGTATGCGCAGTAAAATGCCCGTCATGCAGCATAATCGTTTCCTTGAACCAAGCTTGAAATAATGTGCCAATAGCCAGCAGACGAGTTGAAATGCTGAATTTGCGCTTGAGTCGATATGCAGCATTAACACATAGAATTAGTACACCGAATTTACACTCAGAATATCAAGATCCCTTGGGGTCAAAGAGAGCATAGATGCCATTTTTAGCACAAGTAGAGCAAAGTTTATTGAAGAATGGGTTAGCGTTAGAGGGCCTGCAAACCTATCTAAACACCATACATCAGCACAAAATCGATTATTCCGATCTCTATTTTCAAGGTAGTCGCCACGAATCTTGGGTGCTGGAAGACGGCATCATCAAAGACGGTAGTTTCCATATTGAACGCGGTGTGGGCGTGCGGGCCATTAGCGGTGAGAAAACGGGTTTTGCCTATGCCGACGATATCACTCCTGCCGCCTTAAGCGCTGCAGTACAGGCTGCCCGTGGCATTGCTAGTGCGGGTGAGCAGACTCAGGTTCAAGCCTTTAAACGTCAAAAAGCATTGGCGTTATATGACAGCTTAGATCCGATTGCGGCGATGGAAGAAGTCAAAAAAATCAACCTACTGAAAGAAGCCGATGCTTTTATTCGCAGTCTAGATAGCCGGATTATTCAAGTGGTGGTTAGCCTTGCTGGTGTGCACGAAGAAATCCTCGTTGCTGCGAGTGATGGCACTCTGGCGGCCGATATCCGTCCTCTGGTGCGTTTTAATTGCAGCGTGATTTTGGAAGAAAACGGTAAACGTGAACGTGGCGGCGCTGGTGGTGGTGGTCGTCATGACTACGGTGTTTTAATGGCAAGCGATGACACTGGTTTACCTATGTGTTTCGCCTTTGCCCGCGAAGCCGTGCGTCAAGCGCAGGTCAATCTAAATGCCATCGATGCACCTGCGGGTGAAATGCCAGTGGTGTTAGGTAATGGCTGGCCCGGTGTATTGCTCCACGAAGCGGTTGGACATGGTTTGGAAGGCGATTTTAACCGTAAGGGCAGCAGTGCCTTTAGCGGCAAGGTTGGTCAGCAAGTTGCGTCTAAGTTAGTGACTGTGGTCGACGATGGCACCTTGCCTAATCGTCGTGGTTCACTGAGTATCGACGATGAAGGTGTACAAACCCAAAGAACCGTATTGATTGAAGACGGTATTTTAAAGGGTTACATCCAAGACAAACTCAATGCTCGCTTAATGGGTGTTGCGCCAACGGGGAACGGCCGCCGTGAATCCTACGCGCATTTGCCTATGCCACGTATGACCAATACTTATATGACGGCTGGTGAGTCAGATCCCAGTGAGATTATTAAGTCAGTGAAGAAGGGAATTTACGCCCCTAACTTTGGCGGTGGTCAAGTCGATATCACTTCGGGTAAGTTTGTGTTCTCAGCATCCGAAGCCTATTTGATCGAAAATGGTGAAGTGACTCAAGCCATTAAAGGCGCTACTTTAATCGGTAATGGCCCTGAGGCTATGAGCCAGATTTCTATGGTCGGTAACGATATGGCTTTAGATCAAGGTGTGGGCGTTTGTGGTAAAGATGGTCAAAGTGTGCCTGTGGGTGTGGGTCAACCGACCCTAAAACTCGATAAGCTCACCGTGGGCGGAACAGCATAAAACCTAGAACCTTACGCTTATGGGTTCTAGTCGCTACCCACCATGAATGTTATCATTCGCAAAGGAAATTAGAGTAACTACTCTAGAGGTGTTAATGAAACTATCACGTGTAGTATGGCTGTGCCTATTATCATTGCCTTCGGCTGGCTATGCTCAGCCGATTAGCTTTACTGATGCTTGGCAGCAAGTGCTGAAGGTGAGCGACAAGTTGCAAGCACAATCGCAGGAAGTTAACCGCGCTAAGGGGGAACAAGAGGCGGGCGAGAGCTTAAATTTGCCCTCATTAGACATTCGCGGTAATTATATTCATTTGGATAAACCGATTGAGTTTGATCTGAAAGAATTAAATTCTGTGATTTCTATCCCGCCATCGCTTGGCGGCATTATTGCGGGTATTCCGCCGCTGCCCTTAAGTGAGCAAGATATTTTTAGCGCCAGCTTACAGGCAATGTGGCCGATTTATACGGGCGGACAAATCACTGCGGCTCAAGGTATACACGCGGCGATGGTGGCCGAGAAGCAACAAGAATTACAATTGGCAACGCGTGATTTATTTACCCTGCTGGTGGATAGATATTACGCTGTCGATGTGACGTTGGCATTGGTGGATACTCAGACTGATCTGGTTGGCTCGTTAGCTAAGCATGTTGATCATGCTTTAGCACTAGAGCGAGAAGGGCAAATTGCTAAGGTCGAGCGCCTCAATGCGCAGGTCGCCCTAGATAATGCTAAAGTCAATTTAGGCAGTGCTCGTCGGCAACACGAAATGGCAGTGATCGCGCTGGCACGTATGCTACAGCAAAGTCAGGTGAGCACAAATTCTCCCTTATTTGTACTGCCGCAGGCTCCTTCATTTGCTCAACTCAGCCAAATTACCCTGAGCCAACATCCGGCGCTCAAATTGCTCGAAGCGAAAGAAACGCAAGCGAACGGTTTAATAGCGTTGGAAAAAGGTAAATACCATCCAACGGTTTTCCTCTTCGGTAACTACACCTTGTATGAAGAAGACACACTCTTGACGAGCATCACACCTGACTGGATGGTTGGGGTTGGGGTCAATGTACCACTGATCAGCCGCGATGGCCGTAGCGGTAAGGTCGAAGCGGCGAAAAGTGCACTCTTACAAGCTCGTTATACCAAGGCACAAACTAAACAAGACTTGAGCCTGCTGGTGGATCAAAGCTATCGCCAATTATTACAGGCCGAGGAAGAAGTGACGGCGCTCGATACTTCGCTCGAACTTGCTATTGAAAACCTGCGTCTTAGGGAAATCGCCTTTAATCAAGGGCTTTCAACCTCTATCGACAGAGTCGATGCGGAGCTGAAACTGAGCGCAGTGAAAACTCAGCAATTGGCTGCCCGTTATCGTTATGTGCAAGCCTATGCCAGATTAATGGCCATCAGTGGTCAATTAGATGAATTTATCGGTCGTACCACAGCCCCTACCCAAGTGCAGGAGACAAACAATGCGCGCTAACAGAATACTTGCCCTTGTGGCGTTGGTCGCATTAGGCCTTATCTTAGCCTATGGACTCAAGCTCGCTTATAGCCCGCAGCCGAGTTTGTTGCAGGGCCAGATTGAAGCCCGTGAGTACAATGTTTCGTCCAAGGTGCCAGGCAGAGTCGAGCAAGTGCTCGTGCGCCGCGGTGATAGTGTGGCCCAAGGGGATTTATTATTTGCGATCCGCAGTCCTGAGCTAGATGCAAAGTTAATGCAGGCCGAAGGTGGCCGTGATGCCGCTAAGGCGATGCAGCTAGAAGCCAACAACGGTGCTCGCAGTCAAGAAGTGATGGCAGCCAAGGAGCAATGGCTCAAGGCGCAGGCGGCGGCAACGCTCGCTAAAACCACTTATACCCGAGTCGAAAATTTATTTAACGAAGGTGTGGCGGCAAGACAAAAACGCGATGAAGCCTTTACCCAATGGCAAGCTGCAAAATACACAGAACAAGCGGCCTTAGCCATGTACCAAATGGCCGAGGAAGGTGCGCGGGCGGAAACCAAAGTGGCTGCGGCAGGTAATGCCCGTAAGGCTGAAGGTGCAGTGAAAGAAGTTAGCGCCATTATGGAAGATAGCCAAATGCGCGCACCTAAATCGGGTGAGATCAGCGACGTGCTGTTACAGGCGGGTGAATTGGCACCCAGTGGTTTTCCGATTGTCAGTTTGATTGATATGCAGGATGCTTGGGCCGTGTTCCAAGTGCGAGAAGACCAACTTAAACGTTTCAAAAAAGGTCAAACAATTCAATTAACGATTCCGGCACTCTGGCAGGATGTGGATTTTACTGTGTCCCATATCAGTGTGATGGGTGAGTTTGCCACTTGGCGTTCGACCGAAAGTGGCCATGATTTTGATATGCGAACCTTTGAAGTGGAATTGCGTCCAAACCAGCCGATTACCGATCTGCGTGTCGGCATGTCTGTGCTGCTGCGTAGTGAGTAAAAGTCGTGACTGAACGTACGCCTCACGCCAACGCGGCGGACAAGATTAAGGGCGAATCACAGCCATCGAGCATAAGCTTTATGGCGTTGCTCACAGCGTTAGTTCGCCGTGAGCTGCGTGCCCTATGGCATGACCCTTGGCAGTTAGCGCTGATAAGTTATATTCCACTACTGGGGATTTTATGCTTATGGTGGTTGTTCAGTGCAGGTCTGCCAAGGCAACTGCCCGTGGCGATTGTCGACCAAGATCATAGTCAATTGAGCCGCATGTTGACCCGTCAGCTTAAGGCAAACCCAGTTACCGATCCGCAAAGTTTTACCGACTTATCCTCGGCGATAAGCGCGATGCAACAGGCGAAAGTCTACGCTATTGTGGTTTTTCCCTATGATATGAAAAAGGATTTACTTACAGGCCATAAGCCTACAATTGATGTGCGCTACAACAGTCAATTTTTGCTGGTGGGTAAGTTACTCTCAAGCCAAATTCAGCTGAGTTTAGGCGACGGATTACAGCAAGTGGCGGGTTTAAAGCAGCTCGCAAATGGTACACCGAAATCCCAAGTCGCAGTGAATTTAAGCCCAGTCAAAAGCCAAACAACAGCCTTGTTTAACCGAAATAACAATTACATAGGTTTCTTAGTACCGCCAGTGCTGATTGCGCTGTGGCAGTTGTTATCTATGTTAGTGATGGCAAACAGTTTAAATCGAGAGCTGCATTTAGCGCCTACCACTCAGGCCGATGGCATGTCGAATCTCTTAACTGAACATTTTTGGCCTAAGGTGTGGGCGAAAATGGTGCTGTTTACGCCGATATTGATGCTGCAGGGAGGCTTTATTTTAGCTTGGCTGTATTTGTATCTTGCTCTGCCGATGGCGGGGAGTTTAGCCCTATTATTGCTCGCGCAATTAGTCATGTTATTGGCAGTCTGGAGCTTAGTGTTATTAATATTTGTAGTGATGCGTGACAGTGCGCGGGTCATCAGCTTTTGTACCGCTTTATTTGCGCCAGCGTTTGCTTTTATGGGCATTACTTTTCCGACTCACGAAATGCCGCAATTAGCCCAGTGGTGGCGACTTATCATGCCATCGAGCCATTATATTGAGTCCCATGTTAGTATCGTGAGTTATGGCGCCACTTGGCCAAGTGTAGCGAGCCAAATCACCAGCTATTGGGGCTTTATCTGTTTGATACCTTTGATATATTTTCTGTCGCGTAAATTACTGCCTACCACAGTTAACACCAATGCTGCAGTGACGGTTTATGACTCGGACGCAGCTATATCTGCGAAGGGGCAATAGGATGAATTTATCCAAGAGCGAACACGCAAACACACCACGTCAGCTCAGTCTGTGGCGACTGATCCTCACTGAGTTTAAGGCCATTATTAGCGATAAAGCGATCGCTGTGACCTTATTTGGCGGTGTACTGTTTTATTCGGTTTTGTATCCTTTGCCCTATTTGAATCAAGTGCCGACCGAGCAACAACTGATCGTGGTGGACTTAGATCATTCTTCCCTAAGCCGTCAATTGATCCGTCATGCCGATGCCAGCGCAAAAATTCAAGTCATAGGCCAAGTCGGTTCGATTACTGAGGCGAAGCGTTTTATTGAGACGCGTAAGGCCCACGGCTTACTCGTGATCCCTGAAGGATTCCGCCGCGATTTATTGCTCGGTAAAGGTGTGACGCTAAGCTATGGCGGTGATGCTAGTTACTTTTTGATTTATTCCGCGGTTGTTGAAGGCTTAGTTAGCGCAGGAATGGATGCGGGTAAGCAAGTGCAATTGATTGGCATGCTTGCTCAAGGACAAAATCCTAAGCAGGCCCAAGAGAGTTTAAACTCGCTTCATCTTAACAGTGTGCCTGCCTTTAACCAGAGCCTAGGTTATACGCCCTATGTGGTACCTGGACTGTTCTTGCTGATTTTGCACCAAACCTTACTCATAGGTACTGGCATTTTAGGGGCCGGGCAATGGCGGCATAAAGGGTATTGGCAGCAGGTGTCACCGGTGCAATTAGTCTGTGGTCGTATTCTTGCTTTCATGTTGATTTATATCTTCTTTACCAGCTTTTATGTGGGCTATTGTTATCACTGGTATAACGTGAGTATTCAAGCGAGCCTTGGCTTAGTTGCGCTGTGGTTATTGCCGTTTTTACTGGCTACCGCCGCCGCAGGTGTTGCCATGAGCACCTTGTTCACCCGCCGCGATTTACCCACCCAAGTGCTACTGCTGATCTCTATGCCTATTCTATTCGTGTCAGGTTTTGTGTGGCCGATAGCCCTGATCCCAGAGCCTTTAGTACTCGGCTCACAGTTTATTCCGGCCGTACCCGCGATTATGGGTATGCTAGAGCTCAATCAAATGGGCGCAAGTTGGGCGAGTGTTATGCCAAAATGGCTGCAACTCTGGGGCTTATTTGCGGTCTTTTTCGGCCTAGCGATGTTGGGGATTAAGCGAAGAACGAAGTTGTTGCTGATTGGTACCCATTAGTTTTTAGCGATATCTTAGATTTATATTTATTGGCGAGTGTTAATCGTTTACTGAGGACGTTATGACGTTTTACCCACCCCCTCATAAAAGTTGCTGTTCATATTATCCAAATCTTGCTCAATCCACTGCATTTAACCCTGTTGTTATTTAACCCACCGTAAAAACTGGGCATCTGAAAGCGCACTCGCTACAATCGCCGCAATTGTGATTATAGGAGTCGACATGAGTACATCTTTACTTAACGCACCAACGGGTTTGCAGGCACGAGTGATTAGCTTGGTTGAGCAAAACTGGTTTGGTCATTTTATTTTGACATTGATTTTAATCAACGCGGTGCAGTTAGGTATGGAGACCTCAGCCAGCCTGATGGCACAATACGGTACTTTATTGATGAATCTTGATAAGGTGCTGCTGAGTGTATTTGTCGTGGAGTTATTGCTGCGGATTTATGCCTATAGGGGGAAATTTTTTAAAGACCCTTGGAGTGTGTTCGATTTTACCGTGATAGTGATTGCACTGATCCCTGCATCTGGGCCTCTGGCTGTACTGCGTTCGCTACGGGTGTTGCGGGTGCTGAGAGTGTTAACAATTGTGCCATCAATGAAACGGGTCGTGTCAGCTCTGTTGGGATCACTTCCAGGATTGGCATCGATCGCCACGGTATTACTGTTGATTTATTATGTGTTTGCGGTGATCGCCACCAAAATCTTTGGTGGTACGTTTCCGGAATGGTTTGGCACCATTGCTGATTCGTTTTATACCCTATTTCAAATAATGACGCTTGAAAGCTGGTCTATGGGAATTTCGCGGCCAGTGATGGAAGTTTACCCTTATGCTTGGGTATTTTTCGTGCCATTTATTCTGGTGGCTACTTTCACTATGCTAAATTTGTTTATTGCGATTATCGTCAATACCATGCAAACCTTCAGTGACGAAGAGCATGCATTAGAGCGTGAGCGGGACAAACAAGTCTTGGAGCAGGAACAAAGACAAATGCACGAGGAGTTGAAAGCCATCAGACTCGAGCTACAACAATTACAAACCTTGCTGCGCAGTGCTGCTGGTGATTCTTCTAATGTATCGACAAAGGGAGATATTGGTTCTGATTAAAGCAGATTAAGGATCGTGAGCTGATATCAAGTCTTGTACTTGGATTCTGTCGTTTTTCGCTAAGCCATCACAGATTGCGGATCACTTAATATTTTTATTGGGTTGTCTTCTTGTTGGTTTTGGGGGAGAATGCGCGCCGAAAAAATAACCGAGATACTCAGTATCTCGGTTATTTTTTATTTATGGCGTATGTGTTTTAAAACAATTGAGGCCGGTAAACATCCGGAAATGATATGAGGTTCAGTTGAACCTATTTTACTGAGGAAAGACCAATGGGGCTGTTGTGTACCGGATTGTCGGTAGTTGTTGTAAATCAAGTTGTTGCGTTAGCCATTAAACCTAGAGTGCAGACGGTTAGCCGCAAGAAAAAACTAATTGCAGATGCGTGCTTAGGTGTTCAACCCTGTACAATGGGGGTGTGCTGATGAGCCAACAAAATCTAGGTTTGAAGCAGACCCTCAACTTATGGCAAGTGGTGGTGATGGGGCTTGCCTATCTCACGCCGATGGCCGTTTTTGACACCTTTGGTATTGTTTCCGAGATCACCTCTGGCCATGTGGCTACGTCTTATCTATTCGCATTGGCGGGGATTTTATTTACCGCGTTTAGTTACGGTCATTTGGTACGTAAATATCCCTATGCGGGTTCAGCCTACACTTATGCTCAAAAAACCTTTAACCCGAATGTTGGTTTTATGGTGGGTTGGTCATCGCTGCTGGACTATATGTTTATGCCAATGATCAATATGTTGCTCGCAAAAATCTATTTAACCGCCATGTTTCCCAGCGTCGAACCTTGGATCTTTATTTTCGCTCTTGTGACCATAATGACCTTGCTTAATCTCAAGGGGATTGATCTCGTCGCGAACTTTAATGGGGTGATAGTGTTTGCACAGATCGCCATTATTGTGGTGTTCATTGGTCTAATGGCCTATAGCATTTCCTTCGGTGAAGGCGAAGGTGTCGTCGCGAGTGTGCGACCATTTTATGCCGATAATATGGCGATGGCGCCATTATTCACAGGGGCGACGATTCTGTGTTTCTCCTTCCTCGGCTTTGACGGGTTAAGTTCACTGACTGAAGAAACTAAAGATGCTCAACGTGTTATTCCTCGCGCGATTGTGTTGACGGCTTTGCTCGGTGGCGTGATTTTTGTTGGAGTGTCTTATTTTTTGCAGCTCTATTTCCCCGATATCTCCCGCTTTCAACAGCTTGATGCGGTATTGCCTGAAATTGCACTCTATGTGGGTGGTAATCTATTCCAGTCCATCGTATTAGTCGCGACCACAGTTGCCGTATTGGCATCCGGTATGGCTGCCCATGCTGGGGTTGCACGGATTTTATATGTGATGGGGCGGGATAATATGTTGCCACGTAAAGGGTTTGCTTATATCCATCCTAGATGGCGAACCCCTGCATTTAATGTCTTGTTGGTGGGTGCGCTTGCGCTGTCTGCCGTCTCATTTGATTTGGAAATGGCCTTAGCCTTAGTGAATTTTGGCGCTTTAGTGGCGTTCACCTTCGTGAATTTATCCGTGATTGTGCAGTTTTATCTAAGGGAGCAGCGTAATAAATCTTTTAGAGACCACTTACAATACTTAGTATTACCCTTGTGTGGCGCCGGCACTATTGGTGTGCTTTGGGTGAACTTAGAGTCACAATCATTAGAGCTGGGGCTTATATGGGCGGCTGTGGGAGCATTGTATTTGGCTTTACGGAGTTTCCGTTTACGCCGTGCAGTAGAGCTATAAAATTAAGAGTTATAAAATTAGTGAGAGTCATGGCTCATAGATGCACAGCTATAACTAAAGATGTGTAGTAGATCGAAGGGGCGTGGGTTGTCATCCTCTAATAAAATCTTCCAATAAAAAGACCCGCATTCGCGGGTCTTTTTATTATCTATCAGTTCGTTATTATTGCAGCAACACATTGAACTTAAGCAAGGTTTCAACGCCACTTGGTGTATTCACAGTTAGTACCACTTGGCTGCTAGCGGTTTCAGTATTCTTGAGGGAAAAGTCCGTCAAGCCTGCATTTGCACTATTTGTTTTAGGGACAGTATAGGTCGTTGATAGCAATTCCCCTTTATCCGCATCGATATTAAGCGTTGTACTAGAGGGCATAATTTGATCGGCACTGTCGTAGAACTTTACGGTAAATTCGGATGTTTGCCCTGCAGGAATTGCCGTTAAAGACTCAAGATTGTTGAGAATATTTTGACCTAGGCGATCTTCATATACTTTGACACCATCTTGCCATAGGGAGAAATAAGCTTTTGAGCCAGACATTATCATCACAACTGCTTTACGAACATAAGTCTTATTCGCTTGTCCTGTCCCGCAGAGTGCGCCTTGACATTGAGGGCCATTAAACTTGCCATCGGCACCTTTATAGGTGTCGCTAGCGAGGTTATCGAAATAGCGTTCACCACTATCATAGGCGAAGTTTTCGTTATCATCGCGAAAGGCTGTCGGCAGATCGCTAAAGCCTGAGCTATGAAAGGTTTCAATATCTAAGCCGTTACCACTGCAAGCCACAGGAACGCCATTTATCAAGCAAGCTTTTGCAATGGCACTACCATCGGCTGTATCAAATTGGTTGTTACCATTGGTGTCGAAAAAGGTTTCGTGACCTAAAGCGTAGGCTAATACTGTTATGCGATGGTTTTGAGGCCTTGGATCGCTTGATGTCCAAGTCACACTGCAGACACCATTTTGAGTTAAGCAGCTTGGCTCTATTTGGCCACCTTCACTGGTAAAGTTAACTGTTGTGTCATTGGGCGCAGGGTTGCCAAAACTATCAGACAGTCTTGCTGTCACTGTGACTTTCTCACCATCAATATTACCCGCTTCAGGGTTGGCATTACTCGTCGCTAAACTAAATCCAAGCTGTTGCGGCAAGCCGGTATTGACGGTCAGTTGCTCCGATTGGCTAGTGATGACTTCTTTAGTATCAGTATCAACTGCAGTAGCGACTACGCGCACTGGCGTGGGTACTGTACCGGATAATACGCGCACACTGGCGATACCTTGGGAGTTAGTCAGGCTTTGCGCATTCGCAGTGCCATTGGCAAAACTTAAACCACCGACAACCGTATCTAAGGTAAAGCTGACATTCTGTTGCGCTGCGGGTTGGCCATTGGCGCTGGTGACTTTGAAGCTGACTAAAGAGGATTCGCTTGAACCTGTGCCGCCCGCACCTTTGATGCGAATTTGTGCAGGCTCTGCCGACTCAAAACTTAAGCTGGCAAGCGTTTGACGTTGCAGAGTAAATGGGAAATTCGCCGTTAACGTCTGATTGCCAGCTACGGTTGTAGCGATGATTTGGTCGCTACGTTCACTGTTGCCACTGCAACTTGTGTCTTGGAAGGTCGAGCTCGCATTACCCGATAAGGTTGTAACTGGGGTATCGAGTGTGGCGCTATTGTTTGTGGTGCAATCTGAGCTAAAGCTGATGGATGAGGGTGTTTGTACTCGCGTAACCGTGCCGTCATTGGCCTCTAATACTAAACTTGCACTTACACCAAAACTACCGCCTGCGCTGATTTTATATTTGCCATTGGCATCGGCTGTTAAGGTGCTCGCCAATTGACCTTCGGTAAAGACTGCGCCATTGAATGACCCGAGTTTTAGCGTGCCTTCTTGGTTGACGGCATCTTTACTCAAGACTTCATACAAACTGCTGGTTTGCAGCGATTGACCTTGATAGTCCACAGTGACCGTTAAGGCATTTGCCCCCAATTCAGTTGCACTTGGCGTATAGGGTACCTGCGCAATACCTTGAGTGTTGGTCAGCGCACTGGCAGGATTGAGCGCCGCTGAACCAGCAGTAAAGGTGACTTTAGCGCCTTCGATACCTTTGCTTTCGCTATCGAGCAATATGGCTTGTAATTGCACCGACTCATCGACTTTAAAGCGAGTGACTAAGGCTGAGCTGCTTAAAATACTGGCGCTGAGTTTGGGTGCAGCAGGAGAAGTACCATCGCTAGCACTTAAAAACTCAAAATTGCGGGTAGCTGTTAGCGCCGTTGTGGAATCATTTGGGGTTGTCGTTGCAGTAATTATCCCTGCATTGACAAGTAAATCAGGATTACTAACGATAATAATGGCTTCACCGTTATTGTCTGTTAGTTTGCTATTAGGTGTTAATACACCAAGGTCTGTCGTAAAGTCTACTTTCTGATTGCTCACTGTAGCTGAGCCTTTCTTTAACTTCGCGACTGCGCAAAAGCCTGTGTTTTTAGGGAAACTTTGGAGTGAAGTAACACTGCCGCATTCAGAACCCGATAAGGTTTTAAAGTCGATAGACAGTTTATAGATACCGTCAGTGGCATCTGTGCCACCGTTATCTTCGTCCGCAGGGCCGTTACAGGCCCCGAGTCCAAATAGTCCAATAAAAAGCAAAGCTAGGCTACATAACGTTTTGCTAAGTCGCATAAGCAACATCCTTGTGGGGCTGAAGTTAATTAGTCTTGGATTTCGCTGCGTAGATATTTAAACAGCTCTTTAGATGATTTTGATTCAGGGCCTTTGGCCAGTTCTTTGGTGGCTTGACGCACCAAAGTACGCAGTTTTTGTCTGTCTAATTGCGGATAATGCTCGACGACAGTTTGAATCTCATCATCACCTTGGGTGAGTAAGCGTTCACGCATTTTTTCGAACATCTGCAACTTCGCGGTCTCGTTGTTGTTTTTATTCAACACGATAGCGAGTGAAGCCTTGATAGGCTCAATATCAAAATTACGCATCAATTTGCCGATATACTGCATATGACGACGATACGCCTCAGTATTGACCTTGATTTTACGTGTTTGCAGGATAGCGTCGTACAAAAACTCATCCAGCTCGATTTTATCTAGCTGAGTCTTGCTCAGTGAAACAAGCTCCATACCGACTTTTTGCACGGCTTCGCTATCACGCTTGTCCGTTGTTTTGCTGCTGACATAATCTTCATCTATGTCGTAGGGCTGTTTAAAATGTTCTGAATCACCAACAATCTTCATATAGATAAAACCTCAAGTAAATAACTGGCTAATAATAACATCTCCAGCCAAAAATCGCCTAGGTGAATGTGCTTAGGATGCGCTCTTAAGCCTAAGTCAGCCGCGAATAATTAATGTGAATGGGATTTGTGTTTGTTATGCTACGGCAATTGCCGACAACGAAAGAGTAGCTTTGTGTCTTTGAACAGAATCGATAGTGAATTGGGCGCGCTGAAAGATGCGGTGGCCGTGGCGCTGGAATATGCCAACAAATTAGGAACGAACGCTGCCGAAGTGGCGATCAGTAAACAACAAGGTTTGTCGGTTTCTACCCGTTTAAAAGAAGTTGAAACCGTTGAATTTAATAAAGATGGTGCCTTAGGGATTACGGTTTATCGCGATGGTTGCAAGGGCAGTTCATCGACGTCGGATTTAAGTCCAGAGGCCATTGCACTCGCGGTGAAAGCGGCCGACGATATCGCCCGTTATACTTCTCCCGATCCATTCAGTGGCCTTGCCGATAAAGCCTTGATGGCAAATCAGATCCGCGATCTTCAACTGTATTATCCACAAGATATTTCCCCCGATGAGTTAGCGCAACTAGCGATCCGCGCCGAAACTGCGGCGCTCGATGCCGATCCACGTATCAATAATTCCGACGGCGCCAGTGCCAATGCTCACACCGCGGTTAAAGTGTATGGCAACAGCCACGGTTTCTTAAACGGTTATTGCAGCTCGCGTTATAGCTTGAGTTGCAGCGTGATCGGTGAAGATAGCGAAGGCAATATGCAACGGGATTACGATTACACTATCGCCCGTAAATTCAGCGAGATGCTTGCACCTGAAACGGTAGGTTTAAAGACCGCCGAGAAGACAGTAAGCCGCCTCGGTGCGCGCAAGATCGCGACGACGCGTTTACCCATTTTATTAGCGCCAGATATCGCCACAGGGTTAATCGGCCACTTTATCGGTGCGATCAGCGGTGGCAGTTTATACCGTAAATCCAGTTTCTTATTGGATTCGATCAACACCCAAATCTTCCCCGATTGGTTCAATATCGAAGAGCAGCCACATTTACTGGGTGCTCTAGCGAGTGCGAACTACGACAGTGAAGGCGTGGCGACCCAAGACAGACGCATTATTGACCGCGGCATGTTAGAAACCTATTTACTGACCAGCTACTCGGCGCGCAAGTTAGGCTTAACCAACACGGGCCATGCGGGCGGTATTTATAACTGGACGCTTGGTCATACAGGCCAAACCTTCGACGAATTGGTTAAAGACATGGGCACAGGTTTGATTGTGACCGAAGTCATGGGCCAAGGCGTGAACATGGTAACGGGCGATTATTCCCGTGGTGCGGCGGGTTTCTACGTTGAAAACGGTGAGATTCAATATCCAGTGGAAGAGATCACTATCGCGGGTAACTTAAAAGAGATGTTCCGTGGCGTGCAAGCCGTGAGTAAGGATTTTGATTTGCGCTCATCGATTCGTACCGGCGGTATCTTGTTATCTGAAATGAAGATTGCGGGTAACTAATCCATAGTGTCACTCATTCAGCCGTGCTGCATAGTGCGCTTAAGTCGTCTCAGTGCTTTAGTGCCTGTGCTTTAGTGTTAGTAGCATGAATGTGGTTTGAGCATAAAAAAGGGCAAGCGATTAATCACTTAATCTGCTTGCCCTTTTTGTTTAACGTTTGGATTAGAGCTGTTCGACCTAAAAAGCCGTGCTGTTAAAAACCATGTGGTTAAAAACCATGTGGTTAAAAACGATGTTGTTAAAAACAGTGCCTTTAAAATCAGTCGTTAAAATGCATAGCTTGCGCTGAGTTCGAACGAGCGACCTGCACCGGCAATCTGGTTAAAGCCATTGGTATTATCGGCCTTAAATTCCGCCACACTCACGCCGCCCAGTGGCAGCTCATAGTAGCTGTCGAACAGGTTATTCACGGCGACGGTAACAGTCAGATCCTGCCATTTCATACTGCTGTTCAAATTGAGCAAGGAGTAGCTGTCGGTTTCATTTTCAAGGCGGCGGTCATCTACGCGATCTTTGGTCGCAACCCATTGCCATGAAAGACTGTTTTCCCATTGACCTAACTGATGTTGCAGTGCCAGCTCTGTTTGCAACGGCTTGATTTGATATAAAGGTTCATCACCTTCATCTCGCTCGCCACGGGTTATATTCACTTTGCCTAACACTTGCCATTTACCTGTGCTGGTTTCGGCAAACTGGTAGAGCGCATTAAAACGTGCGCCATAGAGATTGGCATCTAAGTTAGTGAATTGGAGAATATTGCGTTTGCCATCAGGCGAACTGGTGCGATTGAAGCTACCAATGACTTCGGCATCGACATAGTCAGTTACAGCAGTGTACCAAGCCGTGGTCGAGACTTGCCAGCTATCATCGTTATATTTGTAGGCTGCGCTCAGGGTATGGGCGGTTTCTGGTTTAAGATCCGGATTACCCACATAACCATTACCATCACCATACCAACCTATCATAGTGGTCGCCATAGTGCCGCGGCCCCAGCTGTAACGTTCGTACAGATTCGGTGCACGATTCTTGCGGGCTAAACCAAACTCAAGTTGTTGATTGGTCGATAATTGATAGCGCGCCAGTAAGGTGGCATCGATCAGATTATCATCACGTTTTCTGTCCATCGCATTAAAGGCTTTTGCCGCTTCGGCGTCGACATTGGGCATGCCCATCATAGGCATGTTGCTATAGGCTTGGACTTCACCTGTATTGGTGGTGACATACTCAAAGCGAACACCCGCCGATAACCACCAGCTTTGACTTAAATCTTGCTGCCATTCGCCATAAACGGCGGCACGTTTTCGCTGGCCATCGTTGATGTTGATGTAGTCATTGGGCGCCATCATAGTGCCAGGCACCGCAGGCCAAACATCGTCGAGCCGGTAGCTATAGTATTCTTGGCCGACCAGTAAGGTGCTGTCATCACCCATTGGCAAGCGCCAGTGTAGTTGATAGCTGTAGTCATCACCTTCAGTGTTCATTGGCATCTTGCCGGTTTTTTCTGGGGTGAAAAAGCCCATCTCGTGTTTCACGCCGTGCCAGTTTACTTGGGCACTGAATTCACCGTCATCGTCGAGTTTGAGTTGATAACGGGCGAGGGCACCGTAACTCTTGTTATCCGTCATATCCATGTATTGGTTAGCAAAACCTTGGAATGGAATATTTTGGTGGGTCAATTTGATGGCAACTTCTTGAGTCTCATCGCGCCATGCGGCGGTCAGTGCATGGTTTTGTGCGCGGTACAGGGTATCGATGACTTTATCGCCATTACCATCTTTATAGCTGTTGGCATCTTCATAAGCGCCTTGATAGCTAAGACTGACATTTTTGCTGGCGACAGTGGCGTTGGTGCCGAGTAATAAGGTGTCACTCACACTGCGATATCCAGTTGAAATATCACCGCTATTCCACTTGATGCTATCGCTTTCACCAAATTTAGGGTTAAGGCTGCTAACCTTAATCACACCCGCAATATTGTCGCCACCGGCACTGACTGGCGATACGCCCGCAATGACTTCGGCTGTGGTGATTTGATTGGCGGAGATATAGGACAGTGGTGGATTCATTTGGTTTGCACAGGAGGCAGTAATGTCCGCACCATCGACCAGCACTTTGATACGATCGCCCATCATGCCATTGAGGATAGGTAGGGCCGATACGCCGCCCGCTTCGGAGAAATCGACTCCTTGCCCTTTCAGTAGATTTTCAGCCGAGCCTAAGGCGTTACGGTTTTCGGTCTGTTGGCCATGTACCTCTAAGCGTTCAATATTGGCTAATTCGCTGTCGTCAGCCATGGCTTGTGGCGCTAGCGATAAGCCCATGGCGATTGCGAGGGATGAGGAAATTACTGAAGTTTTAAACGGGTGAGATAAATACGCAGAATTTGCAGCCATCTTATTGTCTTCCATTCACTTGGATTAATTGCGCTGCATTATAAAGAGCATCTCAGTGTGGCAGGTGCGGCATATTGTCGCAGAGGGTAACAAAGCGAGTTAAAACATCAGAATATGGCTTGAGCAGAAGACAATTTTTCCACTTTTTAATCAGTTAGGCATGATTCGCTTAGCTCTTTATTGGTACCTCAATTGATAAGAGGTCCAATAGAACTCTGCGTTAGCGGTACTTTTTGTGATTTAAGCTAGCCAAAATACTTGCTATACAAGCGCTGAGTTTCACCTTGGGAATCCATAGCGGCGAGTGCTTTGGCAAATTCAAAGACTTTTGAATCTGGTGTTAACACAGTGGGACTGTTATCTGGGCTGATGGGGATATCGGCGCGATAGTTGGGGTTGTGTCTACCGCGGTAGTGGCGGCTTTTTTTCGAGAAACCGAGGTACATTTCCTGAGGTAATTCTCTGTAGTGATAGTGGAGTTTAAACTGGCTTTGGTCACGATTTTTAAGGTAATAATGCAAAGTGGTTTGATCATAAATAAAAAAGTCCCCTTGGTTTGAAAGCAAATAATCCAAGGCTTTAGGGACGGTTAACTCAGGCGGTTTGCGTACCTTGATTTTGTCGGGTAAGCCGCCAAAGTCGTAACTGCCGGGGGCGATTAAGAGGGTCATCTCATTATGGGCTAACTGTTCAATGGAGCGAATATCGGCGGCGCCAGCACGGCTAATGCCAATCGCACGTTGTGAAAGTCCATTGGGGATAAAATGCGCGTATTGAGCCCGCTCTTCGGTGAAATTAAGGCCGGGATAAAAATCGATATTGCCGAGTTTGAGATCCCGCAGAATACGTAATTTAGGTGCGCGCACCACATTGAGTTTGCAGCCAATCTTGTCCGCCGCCGCTTGGTAGAGTTCGTGATAAAATCCCGTGTTATTGGACTCGTCTCCGATAAAGGGTAAGCGTTCGCTGGTGCGATACCCCATAGTCATCACGCAGGAATCTGAACTGGAAAAAGCACTGGCAAGCGGGGCTTGAAGCGTTATCAGTAAAAGCAGTGCACCGAGCCAAGGTTGAGCGACTAACGCGGATGTCAAATTGATCTCCTTATCTGTCGATTACAAAGTGTAACCTGAGTGCCAATAAAGGTTATGGCAAAGTCCACTCACTAAACCTATTAATAAAATCTTATTGATTATTAAGCTAATATATTATTTTTGTTTGAATAATCTATCATACTTTCCTACTAGTCAAAGTCATTTTTTATGTTGGAGTGCACAAACTCTGTACATCTGATTTGATTGCGTTATAGTTTGCGCTGTTAGGCTATGGGCTTAACTTTCATTAAGCAGCGAGGCATAAAATGACTAAGCAAAAACCGCAAAATATGCCCTTAGAACACGAAAGTGGTCGAGGCACCATTACCGACAACGCACTCAAAGCGTTAGTGACGAGTCCCTTGTTTAGGACCCGCACCGAGAAAGCGAAAAAGGGCAAAGGGTCATACGACCGTAAAGCACAAAACCGAAAGGGGCATCAGCACAAGGGCGATGCCCCTTTTGACTTTCTAGGTTTGAGCTTTTGTTAATCTGCTGTTTTACTGCTTTAGTTCGCTGTTTTAGTCTGCTGTGTTAGTGCCTCGTTAATCCTACCAATTCATGCTCCTCCACCTGCCTTTACGCCAATCTTTACGCTTAAATCAGCCTTATTATTGATACTCCTTGTTGGAGGTTAATTGTACTTTCGCCCTGAGCGAGTATGGTGAACGCTTAGAGCGTTTTAGCGAAGGAGATGCACATGGCACAGCAATATCGAGTTGAACACGACACTATGGGTGAGGTGAAAGTCCCCGTCGATTGTTATTGGGGCGCACAAACCGAGCGTTCGCGGCTGCACTTTCGTATTGGTGCTGAGGCATCTATGCCTGTCGAAGTGATCCACGCTTTTGGCTATTTAAAGAAAGCCGCCGCTATTACCAATCAACAGCTTGGCGTCTTGCACCAAGATAAAGCTCAACTGATTGCCCAAGTGTGCGATGAGCTGATTACAGGCGAACTCGATGCGCAATTTCCCTTAGTAATTTGGCAAACAGGCTCGGGCACGCAAACCAATATGAACGTCAATGAGGTGATTGCCTATCGCGGCCATGTACTCTCAGGTGGACAACTTATCGATGCGGTTAAATGCTTGCATCCCAATGACGATGTTAACCGCTCGCAATCCTCCAACGATACCTTTCCCACCGCCATGCACATTGCCGCCTATCGTCAAGCGGTTGAACTCGTTTTACCTTGCATGAGGTTATTGCAGCAGAGCTTACAGATGAAGGCCGAGGAGTTTGCGCACCTAGTTAAAATCGGTCGCACGCATTTTATGGATGCAACACCGTTAACCTTAGGCCAAGAGTTTTCGGGTTACGCCGCGCAGTTAAGTCATGCCATCGAAGGCATTGAGCACAGTCTCAAGCGGGTGGCCGAGTTAGCCTTAGGTGCGACCGCCGTCGGCACTGGGCTGAATACACACAAGGATTACGCCGTTAAGGTGGCGGACAATATCGCAAAACTCACGGGTTTGCCCTTTGTGACGGCGTCGAATAAGTTTGCTGCCCTTGCTGCCCACGATGAATTAGTCGCTCTGTCGGCAACCTATAAAGTGGCGGCGGTTAGTTTAATGAAGATCGCAAATGATATTAGGATGTTAGGTTCTGGTCCGCGTTGTGGCATTGGTGAGTTATTACTGCCTGAAAATGAACCCGGTTCGTCAATCATGCCGGGGAAAGTGAACCCAACTCAGGTCGAGGCTATGACTATGGTGTGCGCGCAAATCATGGGTAATGATGTCGCCGTTGGGATTGGCGGCAGCAATGGTCAGTTTGAGCTCAATGTGTTTAAGCCAATGATCATCGCCAATGTGCTGCAATCGGGGCGCTTATTGGGGGATGCTTGCCAGTCGTTTAATGACCATTGCGTAGTCGGCATAGTGGCGAACGAGCCACAAATCGCGCTGCATGTGGAGAACTCACTCATGTTAGTGACGGCGCTTAATCAACATATCGGTTATGAAAAGGCCGCTAAGATAGCCAAAAAAGCCCATAGCGAGCATAAGACTCTGCGCCAAGCGGCATTAGAACTTGAGTTTGTGACAGCAGAAGAATTCGAGCTTTGGGTCGATGCCAATAAGATGTTGGGACCCGATGCTTAATGCTTAATTCATAACGTCTCATCCTAGCTGCTGATAAATCAGCGAAATTGAGGCTGGCAATGAATCAATATCGTGGGCCAAGACAGTGTGAAGAAACAGTGGAGTAAGGATGCTGAAGCATTCGCAGTGTTAATGCTTACGAAATGATAAAAACAAAAAGCGAACCAGAGGTTCGCTTTTTGAGTCATAGCCTGTCCTGTATCAGAACAGCTTAGTCTTGGGTGTCAGCGTCGACTATTTCGGCCCACAGATCGTGTTCATCTGAATGGGTGATGCGGGCACGAACCAACATACCGGGCTCAAGTTCAGTTTCACCATTGATAAACACCATGCCGTCGATTTCTGGTGCATCGGCGAAGCTGCGGCCAATAGCGCCTTCTTCGTCTACATCATCAATCAGAATATCTAAAGTACGGCCAACGAAACGGGCTAAACGCTCGGCGCTGATCTCGGCTTGGAGTTCCATAAATCTGTGGTATCTGTCTTCTTTAACTTCTTCGCTGATAAGCTCGGCGATAGTGTTGGCGACAGCGCCATCGACTTCAGAATATTTAAAGCAACCTACGCGATCAAGACGAGCTTCTTTTAAGAAATCGAGCAGGATTTGGAAATCCTCTTCGGTTTCACCTGGGAAGCCGACGATGAAGGTTGAGCGGATCACTAGATCTGGACAAATTTCACGCCAGCGTTGAATCGCTTCTAACTGACGGTCAACACGGCCTGGACGCTTCATCATCTTGAGAATGCGCGGGCTAGCATGCTGCATTGGAATATCTAAATACGGCAGGATCAAACCTTCCGCCATTAGCGGGATTAAATCGTCAACCCATGGGTAGGGATAGATATAATGCAGACGCACCCAAGCGCCCATTTTACCCAGTTGGCGCGCTAGGCTAGTAATGTCTTGCTTGACTGGCATACCGTTCCAAAAATCGGTACGACCGCCTTTGTCTTTGCCGTAGGCCGAGGTGTCTTGGCTCACAACTAGAATTTCTTGTACGCCTGATTCCACTAAACGCTTAGCTTCATCTAAGATGCTGCCCGCTGGGCGGCTGTCGAGATCGCCACGTAGCGAAGGAATAATGCAGAAAGTACAACGGTTGTCGCAACCTTCTGAAATCTTTAAATAAGCGTAATGCTTAGGCGTTAACTTAACCCCAGTTTGTGGGATTAATGAGGTGAAAGGGTTGTGCTCTGGCTTAGGCACATATTTATGAACGTGCTTCAACACCGCTTCGTAGCTGTGTGGGCCAGTGATTTCTAACACATCTGGGTGCACTTCGCGGATTTGGTTTTCTTTGGCGCCAAGGCAGCCAGTGACGATCACTTTGCCGTTTTCTTCTAAGGCTTCACGCACAGCATCCAGAGATTCTTCCACCGCAGCATCGATAAAGCCGCAGGTATTGACGATAACTAAGTCGGCATTGTCGTAGCTATTAGTGACTTCGTAGCCGTCGATGCGTAACTGAGTCAGAATACGCTCTGAATCCACGAGGTTTTTTGGGCAGCCCAAAGACACGAAACCGATGCGATTCCCAGTGGTAACAGCATTAGTGCTTGCTGCTTCTAATGTTTTGACTGGGATATCAAGCGTGGTCGTTTGCTTGGGTTTAAAAGTTTCAACTGTCATGGTTTCTCGCTGAGGTATAAGCCGCCTTAAAAAAGTTGGCGGATTATACCTGAAGTGATTAAAAGGTACAGTAGCTTTGGCTGAAAAGTGTACAACTGGGGCGCTGAATATGCCAGTTAACCCTAAGGCCTATTTTGGGTGTGGATATAGGAAGACAAGCCAAAGATCCAAGGTCGAACTCATCTGGATAAAAAGCGCTAAACATTTTTCAGAAAAATTAACTCTTTTTAAAATTGGCCGCGTTTATAGGGGCAAGAGACAATTTCTTGATGCTGTTACATATTGGCACAAGTATTGGCACTTTTTACTGATAGCCTAAGCGCTAAATAAGCGACACAGTCGTTTTAGCCGTCTCGTTTTGAATATGCGTTCTATTTGAAGTGGTTTAGGTATAAGCACATTATTTTGGAGTAAGTTATGAAAAATTCTCTTTTAGCGGTATTGGTGGCGGGTGGTCTTTTTTCTAGCGCGTTTATGGCGCCAGCGGTACTCGCCGCTGAGGTCGATTTCCCGCATATTGAAACCATGGGTGTGAGTCAAATCCAAGTCGAGCCCGATATGGCGGATGTGAATGTGGAAGTGGCCGTGACCGAAAAAACCGCTAAAGCCGCCAAAGATAATTCCGATGCCGCTGTGGCTAAGTTTATCGCCCGTCTCACCGCCGCGGGTGTGACTAAAGATCAGATCCAGAGCGCGAATTTAAATCTTCAACCGCAATACGTCTATGTGCAGGATAAGGCTCCTGAGCTGACGGGTTATACTGCCAGTCGCCAAATTACTGTGACGGTAACAGACTTAAGCCGCTTGAATGCAATCTTAGATTCTGCCTTAGAAGAGGGTATGAATCGGGTGAATAACATTGCCCTTAAGTCGAGTAAAGAAGCTGAATACGTCGCCAAAGCACGTCAAGCTGCGATTGTGGATGCCAAACAAAAAGCCGAATCTTTAGCTAAAGGCTTTGGTGAAAACCTAGGCAAGATCTGGCAGATCCGTTATTACGATCAACGCCCTGTGCAACCTGTCATGTTACGCATGAGCGCTAAAGCCGATGCCATGGGCGCCGCCGAGAGTTATCAATATGGTCAAGTGAGCATAGAAGATAGAGTTGAAGTGATTTATAAACTGAAGTAAATCAGTCTGAGGCCTATGGTGATGGATGAAGCTCCTATTGGGATTCATCCATTTTTTTATGCCGTTTACAATCGTTTTATATTTTTGGAAATAGCATTCTTCACTCTAATATGTGATGGATTTTATTAGGATGATGAACAGTAAAAACTGGCAAATTTAAGTATTTATCCTCACACTAGTAAGGTTAATGTTTAGGAGGCCGTTTATGGATTTTCCCGCTCGAATAAAGCAACAAACTTGCATGGATTGCTTAAGTGGTAAGTCATTAGGATTTGAAATTCGAATGGCATTTCAACCTATTATCCATTGGCCTAGTCGTGAGATTAGCGGTTATGAAGCCCTGGTTAGAGGCCCTGATGGTGAAGGGGCAGCGTGGGTGTTTGAGCGGATTAATGAAAATAATAAATACTATTTTGATCAGGCTTGCCGTGTTAAAGCGATAGAAACCGCTTCAAAGCTGGGACTCGATAAGATGCTCAGTATCAACTTTTTACCTAATGCCGTATATAACCCTGAGACCTGTATCCGCGCGACGATTGAAGCCGCCGACATGTATGGGTTTGATATTCACAAAATTATGTTCGAAGTGACTGAGGGCGAGCAAATTGTCGATCGGGCAAAATTAGTCCGTATCTTCGAGAGCTATGCTAAGCGTGGTTTTATCACGGCAATCGATGATTTTGGCAGTGGTTTTGCTGATTTAAGCTGGCTCGAAGCCCTGCGCCCTCAAGTATTAAAACTTGATATGACCTTGATCCGTGATATCGATCTCGATAGAGAAAAGCAGTTAGCTGTGGATGAAATACTGCGTATTTGTTTAGAGCTGAATACAAGAGTTTTGGCCGAAGGCATTGAGACAGAAGCCGAACTTAATTATCTCGCTGGAATAGGGATTGAGTATTTTCAGGGGTATTATTTTGCCAAACCACGACTCGAATATTTGAGTTCCTATGAAGAGCTAAGCTTTCACGCCCCAAAGTAAATGGTTAGGTGGATTGATATCGTTGCACGATTAGAGTGATAACACGTGCTAAGACTCGATGGATAATTCGTTGTTTCTGATATCGGCTAACTGATATATCATGCGCCACCTAAAATTGCCCTTGTTACCTATTCGCTACTATGTCTTCCAACGCGCTCTATACCGATTTATCCGGTTATTACGATTTAATGTGTTCCGATATCAACTACCAGCAACAGAGCGCGAGTATCCATCGTCTGCATCAGTTCCTCGGCAATAATGGTAAGCAACATCTTGATTTAGCCTGTGGCACTGGTCCGCATGTGCGGCATTTTATCGACCTTGGTTATCAATGCAGTGGCCTTGATATTAATCAGCCTATGCTAGACATGGCCATGCGTCGTTGCCCTGAAGCTCAGTTTAACCTCCAAGATATGACGGCTTTTTATTTAGAAGAGCGCGTCGATTTGATTACCTGTTTTTTATATTCCATCCATTACAGTGCTTGCATCGAACGGCTTAAAAGCTGTATCGCCAGTGTGCATAGCGCACTTAATGACGGTGGGCTGTTTTGTTTTAATACTGTCGATAAGCACAGAATCGATAACACAAGTTCGGTTAAGCATTTTGCCGAGTTTGATGGTAGCCATTTCGCCTTCGAATCCGGCTGGCATTACAGTGGGCAAGGTGAGAAACAGTCATTAAAGTTGAGTATTGCCAAAAGCAGTCAGCCGTTTGCTGAGGTCTCGCCTTTACCTGTCTCTGATATGAAAGGTTTAGGCTCGCTGGAAGCCGGGTTACACGCAGCAGGTTTGCAAGAAGTGGGCTTACAAGAAGTCCACAGTATTGAGCAATGGCAAGACCAACATGCTATGGTCGCTACCAGCTTCACTGAGCTGCAGGAATTGTTAGCGCCCTATTTTGAAGTGCATGTTTTCGAACACGATTATGAAAGAATTGTCCCGTGGGATTTAGCATCAGGTAATGCGCTGTTTGTTTGCGTGAAGATTTGACCTTTTGTTGAAGGTTGGTAACAGAAGGCCTGCTCAAATGTCACTGTTACTCGTTAAATCTCGCTTCTCTTCTAGTCTGTTTTTATTTAAACCCAAATGAAAGTAGTAGACTTCACTCCTGATTTTTCATCAAGAGTCGACCAAAAGGGGAAAGTACCAGTTCCCCTTTTGAATATTCCTTGCCAAATAACGTCCATGCTTAATAATCAGTTCATCATCCATAACTCTGGTTCATAACGCTGCCGCACAGTATTCCCGTTAAAGCTTGCTTTAATAAACTTACTTTAATATATAAGTCGCACAATATAAATGATAATGGAATTAATTAAATGTAATAATTTTGTGTGTTTATTTTGTTACCTATGAAATAGTTACAATTTCACAGGCAATAAATACATTAAGACAGAATTAGCACGGCTTTAGTGTAAGTATGAAAAAAGTTTCATGTGTTTTATAAAAATAGTTAACTTGAATTTAAAATATTAAAATAAATCTATGCTGTTGATAAGCAAGGTTATTGTTTTTATTATGTATTGATCTGAGTGTGGTTTTGCGAGGTTGGCATTATTTTTGTAATGTCCTTAGTGTATTTAAATAATTAACTAGGAGTACTTTATGAAAAATCCCATTCTTACTTTAGCTGCCATTATTTCTTTAGCCTCTTTTAGTGCATATTCTCATGCAGATAACATGAGCAACAGTGATGCCGCAGAAAACGGAATCTATGTCGGCGCTAACTACGGTTATTTAAAAGTCGATGGCGATGATGATTTTGATGATAATAGTGATGTAATGCAGGGTCTTGTTGGTTATAAGTTCAATAAATACCTTGCTCTTGAAGGTAGTTACATTAACTTTGGTGATTATGGTAATGGTTTAGCAAATGCCGAAACCGATGGTTATACGGCAGCCCTTAAAGTCATGCTTCCCATTGCAGACCGAGTTGAGCTATATGCTAAAGGTGGTCAGTTATGGTATTCGACAGATTATGACGTCGTCGGTTTTTCTGGCAATGACGATGGTGAAGGTGTATTCGCCGGCGCCGGTGTGGCATTTAAAGTCACAGATCGATTTTTAATTAATGCTGAGTACACTTGGTATGATGCAGATATTAATGTCGATAGCGTCGCCAATGGCGGGAAAACAGATACAGACTTTAATCAAGCCAGTATCGGTGTTGAATATCGCTTCTAATTATTTGTTGTTGATATTTATAATTTAATAATTAATTATCTAGGTGTGACACGCTAAGTGTCACACCTTTTTTACTTTGATTTTATTTTTATTGTAAAATTTATTTGGTTTAACTTATTTTAAATAAAGATCAAAGTCGCGGGGCTTCCCCCCTTGGATACTCGATGACCGAACTCATGCACTCTTTATTAAATAAAGACCTCTATTCGTCCTGCGGAAACTCCGAGGGGATGGTTAACTTCTGGGGTCTTGGTGTCGGCTGTTAAACCCAAAAGCAGTTATGTCTGCTACATCTTTGCATTTTGGAAAATTAAGACTTTGAATGTTCATTATTTAATGGAATTGATGTTATATCGACAACTCCTGATTTGAATGAAAAACTAGTGTTAGGGAAGTAGATAACTTGTTCTTTGTCTATATCAAAACCAGCACACATATGAGAACCGCAATATAGAAATATAAGTTCAGTGCCATTCTTAGGTAACGAGGGGATAATAATTGAATTTTTTTGTCTACTGATAACAACCGCTGAATCGTTATGCGCAGCCTTTTCTCTTAGCTGATTAGCGATATTTTGATTAACTACATTTGCAACTGCCGACCCTTTTTTTTCAAATTTTGCTAGAGTGAGTAGTGCGATAAAAAGTAGAAAAAAAGCAATGGTAAAACTCAAAGAACCTTTAATTAATGGCCTCTCAAAATAATCTAAAGATTTATTTTTAATTTTAAAAAAGTTGAAGATTTTATTTTTAAGGTTAATTAAAGTTTTTGCATCTTTTCGCTTTTCTTTAATTGAACGATGCAGTTGAATAGTGATGATGGTTTTAATCAAAATCAATCCAATGACTACAATTAAAAAGATCAGCATTGGTCCTAAATTAAATATAAAACCTTGATAAACAACAGCATGAAAACTACGTTCGAGCACATCTGAATCAAGCCCTAAACGACCTAGATACGCATGTGTATAAACTGTACTAGAACAATAAAAAAAAGCCGTAATAAAAGTGACAACTATCGCACTATTTTTTAGAAAATATTCAAACTTCATAATACTCATTACATCCATGTTCACTACTTATAACACCGATAATAATAAATATTCTGTAACTTCTCAATAAATACTGTAAAAGCAAAATCAGCTCAAAGTCATAACAAAATTAAGAGCAAAATTTGGCCACCCATGTTAAATCACATGATTTAACACTCTAACAGTCTACTAAACTCAATAAAACTGTTGATGTGGAGAACTTGCTATGCAAGCCTTCGCAGAACTCAGATTAGTGTTGAAGATACACCTTTCTACCATTCTTGCAGTCGCGTTGTTCGCCGTGCCTTTTTATGTGGCGATGATACTTATTCAAGGAGAAATGATGCATCGTCGGGCTGGGTATAGTCATTATTACTTGAACTTGAAATCGTTTTTGCCATTGATGTGGCGGCCTTTGCGTTAATGTCTAATCATCTGCATGTGGTGTTGCTGGTAGATATCGACAATGCAAATCGTTGGACTGAGCGCGAAGTACTTGGGCTGTGGCATAAGTTGTTTAAAGGCGATAAATTAACCCATAAATTCTCCAAATGTGAGTTAGTTGAAGCTCACGAGGTGGCTAGGCTAAAGCATACCATAGCGATTTATGTGACATTAGTTTGTTCATGCGCTGTTAAAGGTTTTAACGCAAGGTTTTAACGTGGTTTTAACGAGCCATCCATTGTTAAATTTGCAAAGTGTATGCTTGTAAAAAGGCATACAGATTACTGAAGAGGTTGGTTGAATTAAGCATTGGCATGGAAGTGACCGTTGACGGCATGGATGCCGTCGTCGAGCCCTCATGGATGAGTTCATGGCGTGTCACTGGAATGACAGTGCTTAATTATTAGCCATGTATTGGTTAAGTTTGTGAATGACTTAAACAAAAAGGCGCCTAAGCGCCTTTTCTACTATTCAGCTATGGGTAACCCCCCCAAAACCTCAGATTTGATTACAACTCCCTATTACACAATCAGATCATACTCATCTTTGAGTATCTTAATAATATCTGCCTTTGGATTCGCTGGCAGCGGAATCGCCGCGCCAGTCACCTTCTCGGCAACGCCGGTGTAAGTGCGTGACACTTGCATCATAGCCTCAAGTGGGAGGTCATTGTCGCGGGCTAGGGCTTCACGCTCTGGCATTCTGTCTTTGTTGAGCAGCACATCAGGATCAGGGAAATGATTTAGCAGGAACTGGCGGAAACCCTCTTTGGAGTTTTCCAAAATCTTGCCATCGCGGTAGGCTGCGCCGTCCCAAATACGTGATGAGTCTGGAGTGCCAACTTCATCCATGTAAATCAGTTTTGCATTGCCATTTTTATCGGTCACATAACCGAACTCAAATTTAGTGTCGACAAACACTTGATCAATGTCGGCCAGTGCTTTTGAAATCACTTTAAAGCCATCTTTTAACAGCTTCTCGTACAGGTCGATATCTTCTAACTTTTCAAAGCCAAAGGCTTGGTAGTTGGCTTCGATATCGCAGCGGCTGATGTTCACGTCATCTTGGGCCGGCACGCCTGGGATGCCGGTTAAAATGCCCTTAGTCGATGGGGTGATTAACAGATCAGGGAGCTTTTGATCTTTTTCTAAGCCTTCTGGCAGTGTGATGCCACAGAATACTCGCTCGCCCTTAGAGTAAGCGCGCCACATTGAGCCTGTGATGTACTGGCGGCAAATGGCTTCGACTTTAATGGGGCGGGCTTTTTGGACTATCCATACGAACGGGTGCGGGATATCCAAAATATGGCTGTCGGCTAGGCCGTTTTCGGCGAACAGTTTAAACCAGTGGTTAGAAATCGCGTTTAATGCCGCGCCTTTACCGGGAATGCCTTTGAGGCCACCTTCACCGTGGAAGATACAGTCGAAGGCCGAGATACGGTCGCTGATCACCATGATGGCGAGCGGGGTATCTTCGGGGACGTTATAACCCTTGGTTTTGATTAAACGGCGGCTGTCGGCATCGGTTAGCCAGTAAACGCTGCGAACCTTGCCGCTGTGGACTGGGCTGTCGGTGCGGATTGGCAAATCGTTATTCACGGCTAATACGGAATCAGCAAGACTCATGACGAGTATTCCTTAGGATAGAGAGTGTAGGGATAAGGTTTTTATAAGTGTCGGTTTGCAGATGGACTATGGCGTTAGCAACAGCCAGATTCATTGCAACCGCTTTATTATTCGCGCTTGGCTTAGGGCGTAAAGCGTTCAGCCAGTTTGCGGGATTTGATGTTAAATCTTGAACAGCAAAAGGGGTATTTTCGGGCGGTGTTTGAATTGGGTTGGGTGGAGATAATGCAAGGGAGGGAACAAACGCAGGGCAAGGTTGGCACCACAGTGAAAGTGGTCTGCGAAAGCGGGCTGGGCCCGTGCCATTTTGCTCGAAAATGCTAACCATTAATCCGAGAGAACCTTGTTCTAGACTGCCGCGAAAAAGTGGCGACATTCTACCTTTTTTGACAAAATTTGCCACGGCTATTTGCATCGTTCTTTGCACAGATCTTTACACAGCTCTTTATATAGTTCTGTGGCTTGAATCTAGCGGGCATAAGGATTTGCAAGGGAATCACGCGCTAACACTCAGTGCTGAGCATGATGGAGGGCTGGTGTTCTGCGGACGAGCTAATGTTGAAGGGCTGTATTTTAGCGCGCTGATGTGCGAGCTTATGACGTAGCTGCAGCCGACAAGACCATCAAGCCAAATATCCAATGGAGGGAATATGAGCACAAGTCAGCATGTACAGAATGATAATCAACGAGAGCTAGTATTAGAGCGGATTATCGATGCGCCGCCAGAAAAGCTGTTCCGCGCGTGGACCGAGCCAGAACTCCTCAAAATTTGGTTTACGCCAAGGCCGTGGACTGTGGCTAGCGCGAGTTTAGATGTGCGTGCCGGTGGTTCAAATGTGATCGTGATGCGTAGCCCTGAGGGACAGGATTTCCCGAATCGTGGCGTGTATCTCGAGGTGGTTGAGAATGAGCGCATCGTATTTACCGATGCCTTTACTGAGGCTTGGGTGCCGTCCGATAAAGCCTTTATGACGGCAACTATTACTTTTGAACCTGTGGACGGCAAGACCAAGTACACTGCGCGGGTGCTGCATTGGAATAGCGAAGATAGGCAGAATCATGAGGATATGGGGTTTCATCAGGGTTGGTCTAAGGCGACCGATCAGCTTGAGGAACTCGTCGCGAGCATTTAGCCGGTGAGTCTCAAGCCTCGTATCAGAGAGTAAACAATAAGTAGTATCTAGCCCAATTGCCCTGCATATTTTATTGCTGGGGATTGGGCAGGATTAGAGGTGTTATGTCGTCACAGAAAGAAGTACCAGTGCTTAAACAATCGGTGCTTGCGCCATCGCAACTAGCGCAAAGCGAGGCTTTGCAGGGCAATAGTTTTTTATCAAAACAGTTCAATGGCTTGTCGGAATTAGCACAAGATCTACAGGGCATCGAGTTTGAGGATTGCTGCTTTCAAGATTGCCATTTTAGCGAGAGCACTTTCCGTAAGTGTAAGTTTATCGATTGCCGCTTTGTGCGTTGTAACTTAAGTTTAGTAAAAGTGCCCCAGTGTCAGTTCAGCGGGGTGGAGTTTGAAGAGTGTAAGTTAGTCGGTATCGATTGGACCCGAGCCGCGTGGTCGCGTTTATCCTTTGCCGCGCCCTTTTCCTTTAAGCAATGCATTCTAAATGATTGCTCATTTTTAGGTTTGTCCCTCGATGAAATTATCATCGAAGAGTGCAAGGCCCACGATGTCGATTTTCGCGAGGGCAGTTTTAATCAAGCCAATTTCACCTACACGGATTTTAGTCATAGCCTGTTTGGTCGAACTCAATTATTGGAGGCGGATTTCAGCGAGGCCTCCAATTACGATATCGACATTTTTAACAATAAAATCAAAGGCGCTAAGTTTAGCCGCGATGAAGCGATTCGGCTGCTCAACTGCCTCGATATAGAATTAATGGATTAAGGATTGTGGTAGGTTTTTACTCAGCTTTTCACTCAGCATAGTGATGTTCATCCCACGAGTGTTATCGCAATTTACTGAAATATCTGTTTGTTTTTGAAGCCGCCATTTGTCCCATCTGGCGGCTTTTTCTGTCCGTTTTTTAAGACCTATTGATCTTATTCACGTATTTCAAGGTCAGTCTTAGGTTTTAGTTGCGATAGATCACACCGAGCTTCCCCATGTGGTTTACCACAATACCCACCTACCTCTTTCGGGATAACAATCTCTGTGGATGAGCAGTGTATTCAGTGTATGCCGTGTATTTTGAAGATATGGTGGCACTGTTTTAACGCTTTATAACTAAAAAAGTAATCAAATCAGTGAGCAAACCTCTGCTCGATGGCGTCCAATGTGGCGACTGACGGGTGGGATGAGCGTGATGGAGGTAACCATGATTGAGCTTAATAGGCGAACCTTTTTAAAGGGAGCAGGAGCGAGCAGCGCCACGTGTGCGCTGGCCAGTCTGCTGCCGGGCAGCTTAGCGGCATTAGAGAATAAGCAGCTAAAGGGCATGGGCAAAGACATTGCCAGTATTTGTGAAATGTGTTCGACTCGCTGCCCGATTTCGGCGCGGGTGATTGAGGGCAAGAACGTCTTCATTAGTGGCAACAAGGCCGCTAAATCCTTTGGCGGTAAAGTATGTGCCCGTGGCGGCGCAGGCCATAGTTTATTGTACGATCCACAGCGTATCGTTAAACCGTTAAAGCGGGTCGGTGAGCGCGGCGAAGGCAAATGGGCTGAGATCAGTTGGGATGAGGCTTATAAATTAATCGCTGAAAACCTCAATAAAATCAAAAAAGAACATGGCCCAGAAGCCGTGGCATTCTCGTCAAAATCTGGCTCACAAGAAAAGCATTTGTTTCACCTTGCGACCGCCTTTGGTAGTCCAAATACCTTTACCCACGCGTCGACTTGCCCAGGTGGTTATGAAATTGCCGCTAAGGCTATTTTTGGCACTAAGGTCAAACGTGATTTAAGTAATTCTAAATACATCATTAACTTCGGCCATAACCTGTACGAAGGCATCAATATGTCCGAAACCCGCGGCATGATGGCGGCGCAGATGGACAAAGGTGCCAAGCTGGTGGTGTTCGAGCCAAGATTCTCCATTGTGGCCGACAAGGCCGATGAATGGTACGCCATTCGTCCCGGAACAGACGTGGCCGTCGCCTTGGCGTTATGTCATGTATTGATTGAAGATAATCTTTACGACAAGGCATTTGTCGCGCGCTATGTGGAAGGCTTCGAAGCCTTTGCCGCCGAAGTTAAAGCCTATACCCCTGAATGGGCTGAAACCATCTCCGATGTGCCTGCCAAAGACATTCGTCGTATCGCCCACGAATATGCCGCTAAAGCGCCCCATGCTGTGGTCGATTTTGGTCACAGAGCCACCTTTACCACCGAAGAGTTTGAGATGCGCCGCGCCCTTTACGCCGCTAACGTCTTGATTGGTAACATCGAGCGTAAGGGCGGGATTTATATCGGCCAGAAACCCGGTGATTACAACAAGCTTGCCGGTGAAGCGGTTGCGCCCGTATTGGCAAAACCTGGCGTGAAAGACATGCCAAAACCAGCAGCGAAACGTATCGATCAGGTGGAAGAACAGTACGCCATGATGTGGACATCGGGCGGCGTTTACCAAACCATTCTCGATGCCACGTTAAGCGCTGTTCCTTACCAGTTACACGGCTGGGTGATGTCACGCACTAACCCAATGCAAACCATGACAGACAGGGCGCGCGTTGTTGAAGCGATGAAAAAGCTCGACTTTATCGCCGTGTGTGATGTGTATATCAGCGAAACCGCCGCCTATGCGGACGTGATTTTACCTGAGTCAACTTATCTTGAACGTGATGAAGAAATTGCTGATAAGTCAGGTAAAAATCCGGCCTATTATGTGCGCCAACGGGTCGTTGAAACCTTAGGTGATACTAAGCCTTCTTGGCAGATCTTTAAGGATGTGGGTGTGGCTATGGGTCTTGGCGAGTTCTATCCATGGGAAAACATGGAAACCCTGCAAATGCTGCAGGTGAACCGCGACACTGACCTGCTGCGCCGTATCAAAGACGAAGGTTTCGTGAGCTTCGGTAAGCCAATTATGTTGTGCGAGCCTAAGATGGTTGCCGAGTTTATTAAGGCATACCCCAATGCGCGGCCAGCCGATGAAGACGGCACTTACGCCAGTGCACTGACCTTTAAAACCCCTAGTGGCAAGATTGAACTCACTTCCGCGAAAGTCGAAGCCATGGCACCGGGCCGTGGGGTGATCAAGTTCCGCGAAGTGAATCTTAAAAAAGCAGATGAGTTGTACTTTATCCAAGGCAAAGTGGCGGTGCACACCAATGGCGCCACCCACAATGTGCCTATGCTCGCTAACCTGATGTCGGATAACGCTGTGTGGGTTCACCCCGTTACTGCGGGCAAGTTAGGGATCAGCAATGGCGACCCAATCCGCCTCACCAGCAGTGTTGGCACAGAAGAAGGCCATGCCTTAGTCACGCCGGGTATCCGCCAAGATACTGTGTTTGCTTACATGGGCTTTGGTTCTAAGAACAAAGAGTTGGTCAGAGCAACGGGCAAAGGTATCCACTGCGGTAACTTACTGCCGCACGTTACTGCTCCTGTGTGTGGCATGACAGTGCACACCACGGGCGTCACGCTGGCAAAGCGCTAATCGGAGGCTTAAATGAATAAACGATATGTAATGGTGCACGACGAGAATAAGTGCATCGGCTGCCAAGCTTGTAACGTGGCGTGTCGCAGTGAAAATGGCGTACCCGAAGGCGTAACTCGTCTGCAAGTGCGTGTGGAAGGCCCCTTTGGTGAGATGCCCAATCTGCATTTCAAATATCACAGGGTATCTTGCCAGCAATGTGAAGATGCACCCTGCGTTAAAGTGTGCCCAACAGGCGCGGCCTATGTGGGTGAAGATGGCATTATCTCTATCCATACCGAGAAGTGTGTCGGTTGTATGTACTGTGTGGCAGCGTGCCCTTATAAAGTGCGCTTTATGAACCCAGAAACCAAGGCGGCGGATAAGTGTAACTTCTGTAAGGATACGCGTTTAGCACGGGGCGAAGAGCCAGCGTGTGTGACTGTGTGTCCAACCGATGCCTTAGTGTTTGGTGATGCCAATGATCCACGCAGTGAAGTGGCCATCATGCTCAACACTAAAATCACTTACCAAGATAAAACCCATTTGGGCACTAAACCTAGGGTATATCGCGTTCCTACCAAAAGAGGGGGGATTTGATTATGAACAATACTTGGGGCGACATGGCGCAATATGATCCTGTCACTTGGCACTGGGTCATCGCCGTTTACCTGTTTATGGCGGGGTTATCCGCGGGCAGTTTACTGATTGGCATTGGTTTGCGCTGGGCGAATAAGGAACTCAGCGCGGGAGCTGAAAGCAGCATTCTTAAGGCGGCAGCCATTATTGGGCCTGTAGCAATTAGCTTAGGTCTAGCTTGTTTAGTGTTTGACTTAACCAAACCATTCCACTTTTGGTTGATCTTAATTCACTATAACTTCCAGTCTGTGATGGCAATCGGGGTGCTGGCGCTGCTGGCGTATTCTCCCTTAGCTTTTGCGTACGCCATTATTGTGCTGCGGGATGACTTACCAAAATGGGGTTTGGGTTTCCTAACACCTATCGCTAAGTTACTTATGCCATTTCGAAAGCTGATTGAAGTATTGTTGTTTGTCCTGGCCATTGGCGTAGGGGCTTACACTGGCTTCTTGATTTCGGCGATGAATGCCTATCCTATGCTCAACACTGCGGTACTGCCTGCGCTGTTTTTAGTGTCGGGTTTATCGGCGGGCGCTGCGGCAAATGCGGTACTGGCGTTGCTGATGTTTAAGACTGACAGCCACGACAAAACTTTAGTGAAGATGCACGGTTTAGAATTGCCTGTGATGGCGATTGAAATTCTGTTCCTGTTCATGTTGTTCTGCGCCTTGTACTTCAAGGGCGGCGCGGCGGCTGCGGCCTTAGCATCGTTAACTTCTGGGTTATGGGCAAGCGTGTTCTGGATAGGCGTTGTCGGTATAGGTTTTGGTATTCCATTGCTGTTTATGCTGCTACCCGCCGCGACTCGCCACACTAAGGGCGCGATGATCATGGTTGCCTGCGCGAGCTTAACGGGCGTACTCGCTTTAAGACACTTTATTGTGTACGCAGGGCAAAGCTATTTAAGCTGAGTGTAAGCTGGCTTTACATATTGATAGATAAAGAAAAAGCACTGGCAATGTCAGTGCTTTTTTATTGTTTGAATCTTGAGAAGGTTTGCCAGTACAAGCAGGACGCTTATTGGGGTAATAACTCGATAACCGACTTCACTGTTAGCACTAAGGCGCTGATACTGCACAGGACTAACGTCGCCATCTTTGTCTTCTCTTTATCGACATGGCCCACTAATCGTCCTGCGACTAAGTAACCTAAAATCACTGAGGGGAGCAGCATCAACGACAGCCAAAGATGTTTTAATTCTAATAAGCCAGTGATCGCTAAAATGACCAATGCAATCATGGAGCTAAAAATGAAGAAGGCCGACAGGGCTGCGCGAAACTGCGAGGCATCTTTGCCTGCTAACAAAATCGCCATCGGCGGGCCACCAATTGCGGCGATATTGCCGAAGATCCCTGAAACCACGCCCGCACCGAAGAGGGTTTTCTTATTCACTGGCAGGCTGAATTTATACAGGCTGAGGATCACTGCGACAGTCACAATGGCGGCGATGGATAAACCCAGTATGGGTTGAGGCGCAAACAGCAATAAACTCGCGCCGATAAAACCGCCGGGCACGCGACCTAGGAGCGCATATTGCAAGCCATTGAATTCTAAGTGACCGCGTTCACGCACTAAGGTCAGCAGGGCGATGGAGAAACCCATAGCAATAACAGGCGCAGGTACAAGTTGTGGATCGACGATATACAGCAAAGGACTGGCGACAACCGCAAGCCCAAACCCAATAAGACTTTGGGTTAATGCGCCCAGAAACACGACCAGCGAGGCTAAGGCGAGTGTCTGTGGATCTATCATAGAAAACATAGGATTTCCTATATCCCAAACCAACTCAAGATGGTGAAATTTAAAGTTTGAAGTCGCTTGGGTATAAACAAAAAGGGATCGTTAACGATCCCTATTGATGAGCACTGTGATATGACTTTGAAAGCGACGAGTCGCTATTCCATGTCTTCCCACTCTATTCCCATTTGATCCATCAACAACTTGGCTTCAGCGGGAATGCTGTCTGGATTATCTTTTGACAGATCTTCATCGTTGGGCAATGGCTGGCCAGTGTAGGCGTGCAAAAATGCCTCACACAACAGCTCGCTGTTGGTGGCGTGACGCAAATTATTGACCTGACGACGAGTACGTTCGTCCGTGAGGACCTTAAGCACTTTGAGCGGAATAGACACAGTAATTTTTTTTACTTGTTCATTCTTCTTGCCATGTTCAGCATAGGGGCTGATGTATTCCCCATTCCATTCAGTCATTGACTCACCTGTTATAACGCTAAATTCGGGGCAGATTTTAAACCCTTACAAAGAACAGTCAAATTATTGCTACTATTTCTTTGTGATTGCAAACAGATTTCTTTATGTTCAGACGTCTAAACGTCTTCACGCCTATTGACGATGGCGTTGGGCTTAGGTACATTTAGACGTCCAGACATCTCTATCAGTCTATCGAATTTAGGAGTCCACCCATGGCAGAGCGTCAATTAGCCACACTGGCAGTGCGTCAGGGTATCGAAAGCGATACTCAATATGGCGCAGTTGTGCCACCGATTTATTTGTCGACTAATTACGCCTTCGATGGTCATAAAAATCCCCGCGAATTCGATTACAGTCGTTCAGGCAACCCAACGCGCTGCATTTTAGGCGAAGCATTAGCGCAATTAGAAAAGGGCGCCACTGGCATAGTGACGTGCACTGGCATGGCGGCCATCACCTTAGTGACTACTTTGCTCGGCCCCGATGACCTATTAGTTGTGCCCCATGATTGCTATGGTGGTTCCTACCGTTTATTTACCAACTTGGCGAAGAAAGGCCAGTTTAAGCTCATTGTGGTCGACCAAACCGACAGCCAAGCGTTAGCCGCCGCCATTGCGCAGAATCCTAAGATGGTGTGGCTCGAAACCCCATCGAACCCGTTATTGCGTGTGGTAGATATCGAAGCCATTGCTAAGGCGAGCCATGAGGTCAGCGCGCTGGTGGTGGTCGATAACACTTTTTTATCGCCAATATTGCAACAACCCCTATTGTTAGGCGCGGATATCGTTATCCACTCCACCACTAAATATATCAATGGTCACAGCGATGTGGTCGGCGGCGCTGTGGTCGCCAAAGACGCGCAAATCGGCGAAAGCTTACATTGGTGGTCGAACACTCTAGGCTTAACGGGGTCAGCCTTCGACAGTTATCTGACCCTGCGCGGCCTGCGTACCTTAGCGGTGCGTATTCGCGAGCATCAAGCCAATGCCCAGCGTATTATTGAGGTATTAACCCAAAGCCCTGTGGTGAGCAAAGTCTATTACCCCGGTCTTGCGGATCACCCTGGTCACGCCATTGCGGCCAAGCAACAACAGGGCTTTGGCGCTATGCTGAGTTTTGAGCTCAAAGGCGGTGAGGCCGAAGTGGTGGCCTTTTTAGGTGCACTCAGCTTATTTAGCGTGGCGGAAAGTTTAGGTGGCGTCGAAAGTTTAGTGGCCGTGCCCGCAACTATGACCCACAGAGCCATGGAGCCGCAGGCGCGCTTCGAGGCTGGTATTAAGGACACCCTATTGCGTCTATCGGTGGGTATTGAAGATGCCGCCGATTTAGTTGCAGATATTCAAGCAGGATTAGCCGCCGTTGCGGCTTGTCAGTAGAGGAATAATAGATGGCACGTTGTCACTTACATAAATTTGGTGGCTCCAGTTTAGCGGATGCCGATTGTTATCGCCGAGTCGCCCATATCCTGTTAACCCACGGTCATAGTGATGATCTCGTGGTGGTCTCTGCAGCGGGTAAAAGCACGAATTTCCTGTATAAATTATTAGCGCTGCGTGATGCGGGTCAGCTATGGCAAGAAGAATTACAAGTGCTGATCAGTTACCAACAGGGGTTGATTGAGCAGTTGTTGTCGAATGAACAAGCCCGAGATCTGCGTGAGCGTTTGGCCACTGATAAAGCGCAACTCATCAGCTTGTTGTCTTTAGATGAGCGCAACGAATACCAAATCAACCATGTGGTGAGCTTTGGCGAACGTTGGTCGGCACGTTTAATGGCGGCGCTGCTGCGCGAATCTGGCGTGGCAGCAAGCCATGTGGATGCCTGTTCAATTTTAGTGGCCGATGAAGCCGCTGTGCCACAAATTCGGGTACAAGAATCCCGCGCTAAAGTACAAGCCCTATTAGCCGCGCATCCAAATGAACGCTTAGTGATCACAGGTTTTATCTGTGCTAACGAGCGTGGCGATACCCTATTACTTGGCCGTAATGGTTCAGATTTTAGTGCCAGCCTGATTGCTAGTCTCGCCGATATCGAGCGCGTGACCATTTGGACCGATGTGGAAGGGGTGTTCAACGCCGATCCTAATAAAATCAACGATGCCAAGTTACTGAAAAGTATGTCACTTGCCGAAGCCGATCGCCTAGCGCGTTTGGGCTCGCCAGTATTGCATTCGCGCACTTTGCAGCCGTTATTCAATACCGAAGTGAGCTTAGCGGTGCGTTCAAGTTATGCGTCCCACACCGACTTTACCTTAATCGCGCCCCACAGTTCGTCGGCGAGCGCGCCTGTGGTGACTAATCTTAATGCTGTTGTCCTGTTCGGCTTTAAACTCACGGGTGAGTTAACCCGTTTATTAGATCTATTGATCGCCGCAGGTTTAACGCCATTGGCCCATTGGACCTCTGCCCATCAAAGGGTTGAACTTGCCTATACCGCTGAGAATCAAAAACAAGTTCAAAGATTACTCGATGCCGAGGCAGAAGCATTAGGGATCAGCGAGCAGCAGATCAACACAGATTTTGGTTTAGTCGCATTAGTAAGTGCCGACGCCGAACATTATCGCCGCAGCTTCGCGCGTTTACTGAGCCGTGATGCTAAACCTTTGTTCAGTGGCGATTTAAGTTTAGTGACGTTAGTGCCCCAGTCACAGGTGAATCTGTTAACCCAAAAAGTTCACCGTCGCTGCGCTGGCCCGCGTAAACGCATTGGCGTCCTGCTGCTCGGTGTGGGTAATATCGGTGAGGCTTGGATCGATCTGTTTAAGTCGGTTTCACCCTCACTAGACCATGAACTCGAAGCTAGTGTTGAGTTAGTCGGTTTAGTCAGTTCGAGTAAAGCCTTGATTAAATCCACTGGCATTAATCTTGCCGCGTGGCAAACAGAGTTTAATACTGAAGCAACGCCTTGGCAGTATGAACATTTATTCGAGCAATTAGAGCAAGTTAACTGCGATGAGCTGGTGGCCTTAGATATCAGTGCCAGCGCCAGTTTGACGCTGCAATATCCAGAATTGTTCGAGCGTGGCATCCATGTGGTGAGCGCGAATAAACTTGCGGGCTCGGGTCCACTGCCTTTCTATCGAGAGTTAAAGCAGCAACTGGGTAACCGTCGTTTGTTTTGGCGCTATAACGCCAGCTGTGGCGCAGGTTTACCTATCCAACACGCGTTAAATGATCTGCGTAACAGCGGTGATAGTGTTGAAGCGGTAGGCGGGATTTTCTCTGGCACCTTGTGTTGGTTATTTGAAAAATACGATACCAGCAAGCCATTTTCAGAATTAGTAATTGAAGCCAGAGGCTTAGGTATTACTGAACCCGATCCCCGCGACGATCTCTCCGGCCGTGATATGCAGCGTAAACTGCTTATTTTGGCCCGTGAAATTGGCCTTGAAATCGAGCTTGAAGATATTGAACTGCGTTCACTCGTGCCAGCCGCTTTGGCGGATATTCCCTTAGATCAATTTCTCACCCGCATTGCCGAGTTAGATGCCGATCTGCTGCAACAGTATGGTGCGGCGGCGGAGCAAAATAAGGTGCTCAGATATGTGGCATCCTTAGACAACAGCGGCCCAGAGCTCAAGGCCGAGGTGGGTTTGCAGTGGATTGATACCCATCACCCTTACGCCAACTTAACCCCTGGTGATAATGTGTTTGTGATCCGCAGTGTCTTCTACCAAGGTAATCCGCTGATCATCCGTGGACCGGGCGCTGGACGCGAAGTGACAGCGGCGGCGGTGCAGTCGGATCTGACCCAGATCTGTCGCGATCTGCTGCAGGAATAACGCGGTATCAAGCCTCTTAAAGGACTCCTTCGAGTCCTTTTTTATTGGCTAGAATAAATCTATCGAATTAACCGAGATTAAATGCGGTTTATGGGTATTTTTGGGCTTGACTTACATCTCAGTTTCTCTAGTATATGGACATATAGACGTCCAAACGTCCATTTGAACTAATTCATACTAGCAAAGAGTAGCGCCAAGGGCGGTTGAGGAAATACACATGGCTTTTCATCACGCACAACATTCACAATCGCTGAACCAGAGCTTGTCTGAGCTTAATGGCGATATTAATGTTTCTTTTGAGTTTTTCCCGCCATCGACCCCCGAAATGGAACAGATCCTGTGGAACTCTATCCGTCGTTTAGAGCCGCTGAATCCTAAGTTTGTGTCTGTGACTTACGGTGCTAACTCAGGTGTTCGCGACCGCACCCATGGCGTGATTGAACGTATCCAACAGGAAACCGACCTCGTTGCCGCGCCGCACTTAACCTTAGTGGATGCCAGCGATGAAGAGCTGTTAGAACTGGCTAAGCATTATTGGAAATCGGGCATTCGTGACATAGTGGCACTGCGTGGTGATTTGCCCGCAGGCAGCCCCAAGCCAACCCGTTTTGCGGTGGATTTAGTGCGTTTGCTGCGCTCAGTGGCTGACTTTGATATTTCCGTTGCGGCCTATCCAGAAGTGCATCCCGATGCGAGCAATGCACAGGCGGATTTGATCAACCTTAAGCGTAAGATTGATGCGGGCGCTAGCCGTGCCATTACCCAGTTTTTCTTCGATGTGGAATCTTACCTGCGTTTTCGTGATCGCTGCGTTGCCGCCGGTATCGACGTTGAAATTGTGCCGGGCATCTTACCTGTGACTAACTTTACCCAGCTAAAACGTTTCGCGGGTATGACCAATGTGTCGTTACCGAATTGGTTACATAAGCAATTCGACGGCCTAGAAAACGATGCGGGTACACGCCAATTGGTGGGGGCAAACGTGGCCATCGACATGGTGAAAGTGCTGTCCCGCGAAGGCGTGAAGGATTTCCATTTTTACACCTTAAATCGCGCCGAATTGACCTACGCGATTTGCCACACTTTAGGCGTGCGTCCTAAATAAAACTTTATAAAATAAGCTAATAAAAACGCCGCAGAGAATGCGGCGTTTTGTTTTGTTTAAATTCTAAATTGAGCTAATAAAGTTGTTAAACGGGCTGCGAGTTGGGCAAGTTCATCGCCAGCGCGTGCGGTTTGTACCGCACTATCTGTCGCATTGGTCGCAATATCATTGATGTTATTAACATTTTTATTAATCTCAGCCGAAACCGCACATTGCTCATTTGCAGCGCTGGCGATCTGGATATTCATCTGGCTAATGGTGGAAACCGCATGGGTAATGGCTTCGAGTGCTTCACCCGCTTGGTGAACTTGGGATACACAGCTTTGGGTGGTGCGGGTGCTGGTTTCCATCGCATTGACTGTAGACTTAGCTTTATGCTGAAGCGCTTCGATCATCTGCTGAATTTCTGCCGTAGATGCTTGAGTGCGACTCGCCAGAGTGCGTACTTCATCGGCAACGACTGCAAACCCTCGACCTTGTTCTCCCGCCCTTGCGGCTTCAATTGCCGCATTGAGTGCGAGTAAATTAGTTTGGTCGGCAATATTACGGATAACCACAAGCACAGAATCAATTTCAGCGGTATTACGCTCTAATTCATTGATTTCACTCGCTGCTGTGGCTATTTCCTCGGCCAATATGGCGATAGTGGTTACCACTTTTTGTACAACCAATTTGCCTTGTTCGGTTGAGTCATTGGCATGATTGGCGGCATCGGCCGCATCGGTCGCGTTATGGGCAACTTCTTGAACCGTTGCGGCCATTTCATTCATTGCGGTGGCAACTTGCTCGGTTTCGAGGTGCTGACGACTCGCCATCTTCTGGGTTTCCCGCGTAATGCTCGACATTTCTTCAGCAGAGGTGGCGAGCAGGCTTGTTGAGTCGGCGACGTGGGAAACTGTGTTGTGGATTTTTTCTACAAAGCGGTTGAATGCCATCGATAATTCAGCAATTTCATCCTTACCTTTTACCGCGATTCTGCGGGTTAAATCGCCTTCACCTTCAGCGATATCATTCATGGCTTGGGTGGTTTCAGCGATAGGGCGAGTAATTCCTTTGGCAATAAACCAAGCAATGGCAGTTCCAATGACCAGAGCCACTAAACCGATAAGGATCAACTTAAGGCGAATATCTGCTATCGCTTGTTCTGAATGGGTTCTATCCATCGCAATATCGAGTACGCCAAACACGTTTCCTGAGTAATCTTTTATGGCGTTGCGATACAGAGCATAGGTTTTGTTATTTAAGGAAATAGTGCGTATGACTTCATGGCCTTGGATGACGTTATTGAGTTCATCTGTCGCTTGGGTATCAGGCGTGAATGTAGCGCCAAATAACTTATATCCAGAATCATCTGGCAAGATGAGGGCAATTTCTGCTTGATAGGCTTGTTTAAAATTATCAAAAAAGGGTTGACCGAAGGACATGCCAAACTCAACTGATCCTGTGTGTTGCCCGTTGTAAGTCATTGGAACTAAACCACGAATACCTAATCCTTCCACTCCATATTCCAAGCCATAAAGAGGGCGCTTTTGGCTATTTGTTTCCACTATGGTCTTGCGTATGCTGGTGAGATCATCGCCAAATTTTTCGGGACGATGCAAGCGTAGAAAAGAAGTGGCTGGTGGCCTATGAAATTGGAATTGCTGAACCGCAAAATCGCGCTTAAGTTGGGTGAATATAGGTAAGGTACGGGTGGTGAGTTCATCACGCTCGCCTGTTGCAAAGGTGCTTTGAACTTCTGGTGTGAGTGAGATGATGGTTGCCATTGCTTCGGCTAACTTGCCCGATGAGGCTATCTCGGCAACAGCGGTTTCATAGATCTTATGGAGTTCTCTTTGCTCGGATTCTGCAACTTGGCGACTGAATTCAGAGAGAACGAGCGGCATGATAAAGCTCATTACTGTTAACAGTAATAGACAGATCCCAATAACGATCCTCGTACTAATTTTTAGATTTATCAAAACAGCCTCCAATTCATGTGCAAATCAACTCAATTTATCCGTTTGATATTATAGAGATACAACTTGATAAGATTTGAGAGGGCGCGAACCTTTTTACGTTATTTATTCCCTCTTACGCTCGTTTCGTGCCCTTGGACACAGATCTATTTTGGGCCTAAATATTTACTTAGCCTGCTAACTAAGTATAATGCTTAGCACGCTAACTAAGTGGGTGGGCAAGATGCAAAAAGAATTAGAGCGACTAAAAGAGTTATCACTGGCGGAGCATTTAGGCCGTCTGCATCGACTGTGGCGTACCGTGGCCGATGTTGAGCTGGCACCTTTAGGATTAACTCATCCCCGTTGGACAGCATTGTGGAAATTACTGCGTTTAGGCGACAGCGTGAGCCAAAAAGTGTTGGCCGATGCCTTGGAAATTGAATTGGCTTCGCTAATGCGCACCTTAGGGCAATTAGAAGAGCAAGGTCTAGTCGAGCGTCATTGTTGTGACAAAGATAAGCGGGCAAGGATTGTGAGCCTGACGCCAGCGGGATTAGATGTTTTAAAGCAAATGGAAGCGCGGATTATTCAAGTGCGCCGTGAGTTATTAGGCGGGATCAGTGCCGAAGAGTTGAGCGAATTTGAACGCATTATTAGCCTGATCAGCGACAACGCAAGCGCCAAATTAACCAAGGTTACAGACACCCTTTTGTGAGAAAGAAGATGACACCGGATCAACAGTTTGCCCGTTTAGTAAAATTTGCCATGTTTGGCTTTGTGATGGTTTTTGGCTATTTCATGCTGGCCGACACTATGATGCCATTGACGCCTCAAGCCATGGCGACCCGTGTAGTGACTAAAGTGACACCGCAGATCAGCGGTAAAATTCAGACCATAGCCGTGACCAATAACCAAGCGGTTGCCAAAGGCGATTTGCTGTTTCAAGTCGATCCCGCGCCCTATGAGTTAGCGGTATCGCAAGCTAAATTGGCCTTAGAGCAAGCCCGTCAAGATAATGCTGAGTTAGATGCCTCGCTACTGGCCGCTAAGGCCGAGGTCAATGCCAATAAAACCACCTCACAACAAAAACGCAGCGAGGCTAAACGTCTCGATGCCCTGTATGCCACCCATGGCGTATCGCAGCAGCAAAAGGAGCTAGCCGATAGCGATGCCGCAGCTGCTGAAGCCAATTTGCTTGCCGCCAATGCGCGTTTAGAAAAACTCAAAGTGAGTCGTGGCAGTTATGGCGAAGAGAATCTTAAAGTGCGTCAGGCGCAAAACCATTTAGCTCAAGCCGAGCTTAATCTGTCTTACACCCAAATACGTGCCGATCAAGATGGGATAGTGACTAACCTGCAATTAGAAGTCGGTAGTTTTGCGACCGTGGGGCAACCTCTGTTGGCCGTGGTATCGGATAAAGTGGATATTATTGCCGATTTTCGCGAGAAGAGCCTGCGTGGCGTGAATGCTTCTTCGACCGCTTTGATTGCGTTCGATGGCGAACCTGGGCGTTTATATCGGGCGACGGTGAGCAGTGTTGATGCGGGCGTGAGTGCAGGGCAATTCGATGCCAATGGCCGTTTAGCCGCGCCACAGGAATCGGACCGTTGGGTACGTGATGCCCAAAGATTGAGATTACATCTAGTGTTAGATGGTATGGCAATGAACAGCTTACCAGCCGGTGCGCGCGCGACCGTGCAACTGCTGCCCGAGAATAGCCTGTTTAGCATGCTCGCTAAGGTGCAAATTAAAGCAATCAGCCTGCTGCACTATATTTACTAGCCTATTTACTAGAATGTTTACTAGCGTATTTACCAGCATATTTACCAGCATATTTACCAGCATATTTACCAGCATATTTACCAGCATATTTACCAGCATATTTACCAGCATATTTACCGGCATATCCATTAGTACTTATCTGTATTTGCCGCGAGTGGCTTGAGTGAACGCTTCAAAGCAACATAAGTGTGAACGCAGCATAAGCCAGCTAAACATCCTCATTTAATGTATCGATAGAACAAGGCGACGAGCATGTTACTACGCCATAGCCCATTGACGGCCAACGATTTACGCCAGTGTTTACGGATTGCGACTGGCGCGACCTTAGGTTTTACCCTGTGTAAAATTTTTGGTTGGAGCAATGGAGTCTTCTTCACTGTGACACCTATGCTACTACTCGGATTAGTGCCAGTGATGAATGGCCATGCTATGCGCCAATTATTAGCTTCATCTGCCATGGCTGGGTTAGAGGTTGGGTTACTCGGCGGTTTCTTTGGCAGCCATCCCGGCATGATGACTCCCATCGTTTTCCTATTATTTTTATACCGCTTTGCGGCCATGTCCCGCGGCAGTTTGTTTCTCTTTGGTGCCAGCGGTGTGCTGAGTCTCAGTATCATGCTGCACTTTGCAAGCTATCCCGGCGTTGACTTAAACGACTTAGTTTTCAGTAATTTTTGGGCGACAGCACTGTCAGTTGTTATCGCCTACGCTATGACGGTACTCTGGCCCGATGTGGAACCAAGGGCAGCTTACAAACCTGGGCCTAAGGCGCCGCATCGAATGCGCCACGAAGCCTTGCTTGGCGCGACCATAGCGACGGCATCATTTCTGGTGTTCCAAATATTTGATCTGCGGGATTCGATGTCGGCTCAAGCGACCACTCTTCTGCTATTGTTTCCCATGCATTGGAATGGTGCACTCGACTATGCCCGTAAGCGCGCCATAGGCACCCTATTGGGGGTGTCGTTTGGGATATTCGTGCAGTTGCTGCTCTATGATTGGTCAGGGCTATTGATGTTAGTTGTCCCCTTGTTGTGGATTGGACTGATGATTTTTAGCCAAGCCCATGTGCGCGAGGCGAATGGCTCTGGCGTGGGTTTTGGTGCTATGACCACGTTAGGGATTTTGTTTGGGCAGTATTTGACCCCAGGTAACGACTTAATCTTCAGTGCCTTATACCGAGTGAGCAGTATTTTAATCGCTATCGTTGGCACGTTACTTTTATGCTATTTGATACATAAGTTATTGAATCGTTTTGAATCGACGCGATTTGGTTATTGAGCAGGCCATTAAGTCTTGAAGGCTTGCAGCTTAACCTTGTACAGAGTAAGGTAAATTTATCCCGTTTGAATTGAACAATAAGTGACTCTTAATGAATGTTAAGGCTCATTTATTGGCTGTTTTAAAAATGAGCGGCTGATTTTAAAATGGGTTTAGTGTGTGAGCACAAACATAAATAACAATAACCCCTATGCTTTAGAGCTTAATTCTCTTCAAGGATAGAACATGAAGATTAAAACATTAGTCATAGGCTTAACGCTATGTAGCGGCTATGCCGCTGCCGCCGAGCCTTCTGACAAACAATCGATGAACGTTATGCCACAAGCTGCACAGTTATGTGTGTCTTGTCATGGGGCTGCGGGTGAGGGTATTGAACCACTTGGCCCTCGATTAGCGGGATTATCTAAAGAATATATCTCGACACAATTGCAGCATTTCCAAGCAGGCGTTCGCCAAAACGCGACCATGATGCCGATGGCAATGACGCTCCAAGGTGACGGTATTGAGCAAGTGTCGAGCTATTTTTCTGCAAAGCCTGCCAATGACGTCAAGCCTGTTATCCGCGGTGAACAAGTTGTTTTTAATGACGATACTGCTCGTTTAGCCTATCAAGGTGATTGGTCCCGTGGTTTACCAGCCTGCGTGACCTGCCATGGTCCTTCTGCATTAGGTGGCGGCTTATTTCCTCGCTTAGCAGGTCAACAGGCGAGTTATATCAAAACGCAATTATTGGCATGGCAGTCGGGAACACGTAAAGGTGACGTCGATGGCATGATGGGGAGCGTCGCGAATAAGCTCACCGTCGCTGAGATTGATGCCTTAGCCAACTACTTTGCGAATTTAAAATAAGGAGCCGGCCATGAAATATTCCGCAATGTTATTACTGGCCGCGATGGGGTTGTTAACCATGCAGGCGCAAGCTGAAACTGAGCCAGTACAAGAACGGCCAGATAAGCAAGCTCCGCTGCCTTCTTTCCCTAAGGTAGCAGATCAAACCTATCTTACCCCTAGACCTTTGAGTGCGATTCCCGAAGGCGCCTTTGGTGACAAAGTGCGTTTAGGTTATCAACTGTTTGTGAATACCCAACAGCTGCGTGATAAGTATGTGGGTAATGAGCTTAACTGTACCAATTGCCATATGGATGCAGGCCGTAAAGCCAATGCATCACCCCTTTGGGGCGCGTATTTTGCTTATCCGGCGTATCGTAAAAAAGACAATAAAGTCAGTAGCTTTGAAGAACGCATCCAAGGTTGTTTTAACTATTCGATGAATGGTAAAGCTCCCGCATCAGGTAGCCCTGAGTTAGTGGCGCTTTCTGCCTACGCCTATTGGTTAGGCATGGGCGGCTTGATGGATGAGGCTAATATCAGCGGCCCTGTTCCTGAGATCAGTGATGCTGAGTTAGTCAAAGGTGCTAAGCGGGATGACTTCCCACTACCAGGGGCATTAGCTAAGGCGATGACAGTTGAGCAACGTGCTAACTTGCCGGGTCGAGCTTATCCTGAGATCCCAAAACCCGAACAAGCCTATTCACCTGAACGGGGTAAAGCCGTGTATGTCGCCCATTGCCAAACTTGTCATGGTGTTGATGGGCAAGGTCAAGCCATTGCGGGTGTGTATGCACTGCCGCCGCTGTGGGGATCTCAAAGTTATAACTGGGGAGCGGGAATGCACAGGGTCAATACTGCCGCATTTTTCATTTATGAAAATATGCCCTTTGGTAAGAGCATGCAGTTGACGAACCAACAGGCTTGGGATGTTGCCGCTTACATCAACTCCCACGAGCGTCCACAGGACCCACGTAGCAAAGGTGATGTAAAGCAAGCGCAGGAAAAATACCATAATGACAGCGATTACTATGGTCTCACTGTTGATGGCAAAGTGTTAGGCACTGAGTCCTATCCGATTTTTCCTAAGAAGTCATAGTTGAGATTAAGCGCTCGCTTGATGAAATAAAGCGAGTTAATAAATAAAGCAGAAAAGCCAGTAAGCCTATAGCCTTGCTGGCTTTTTTATTAATTAGCCCAAGAGTTTAGGCTTGTCATGGCATTTCTCACCGACACGCAGCTAGTCCATCCGTGGATGCTCGACCGCCCCGTCCGTGGGGCGGACGGTCGCCTCGCAAATCACCATGACTCACCTTTCGGACATCAGTGTTAACTGTCGCTTTAAAAGCATACGGAGATTTTCGCTATAAGTGGCTTATTCACTATCTCGAATGTGCAAAACGTATTGAGGGAGTTGAACCCTCTCTACGTTTTTTAAGAAGCTGATTTACGGTGGTTTTTCGGAAAAATTAATAGGGAATTGTTACACCTTACTGTATTTTTTTATTGTTAGAAACAATCAACTGAATTGGTTGAGATTGGAAGCGCTGATATTACTTAAGTTGAGAACTTGCTTTATTATCTTGATAATCAGAGAAATCATAGTCATCGCAGCGATCTATCACATGGAGTTGAAATGGATATTGCCCCTTATCTTGAAGAAGAACAGCAATGGTTAGGGAACTGGCCGGAAGAACCTGAAGATCGGTGGGAAAATCGTCAATACTATTCGTTAGCAAAAGAAATGCTTGAAAATCTTCGAGAGAGATCGATGGAGGAAGGTATTTCAACAGATGCTTATAACCAGAGAATCACTAAAGCAAGGGATGTATTTGACAATCTTCGTGGATGGTTAAACAACGAAGAAAAAATGACCGACAAACAAAAGGAAACTTTTAACGACCAAACATTTTGGTATCACAAAGCAAGCTATTTAGGAGGGCTCTTCGATACAAAACAAGAAATCTGGCCGATGTTAAAAGATGAACTAGCTTCTGAAGTTCGCGTGTACCTTGATACGCCATATATGCAAACAAAATCAATAGATTATTTACTCACTGATGCCCTCATCTACGCAGAGATATCGAGTTACCGAGAAAACCTATTAGTTAAAGATCGGTACCCGAAGTTATACGGAACTCATTGGAAATCCATTTTCAAAGTCGCTTTGTTCTTACTCAAATGGGTACTTATCTGCTTAGGGATGATTTTTGCTCATAATGAGAGTAAGGAGTTCTTCCTACTTCTGGGTATTTCTGTAATAGCCTACCAATCAGTCAAATCAATTAAGGTAAAGCCTGACGATGAAGGATGGGAACTGTTCTTAACAATGATGAAGGTCTACAACCATACAGAATTGCAATGGTTTAACGCTGGTGTTATTTGGGAAATGTGTACAGTTGCTAGAGATAAGGGGGCGATTTTTGATGGGGTTATGTATGAATTGCTTCAGCGACAAATCGCAAAGATAAACAAGTAAATCATTACAAATTCCATTTGTGCTTTCACTTTGACGAAGAGCTAGGCATTACTCAAAACTGAATGAAATAGATTTAGACGAATGCCAACCATGCAAACATGTCCACTGTTTGAAGTGATGTCGGCTTAAGGTTTAATACCTTTTCAATTGTCAAATATTGCATTCACCATGTATGCATCTGTGAACACACTTGCTATAACACAGGAATGCGGTTCACTGAGCCAAATGAATACACCCAAATATCATTTAAGTTAGATAACTTGATGAATACAACCAATTGAACTTTATTGAAACATCCATAGTTAAATTTAGTGACAGGTATACTCGGGAATTAACGAGATTAAGTACTTGCATGGAAGTGACCGTTGGCGGCAAGGATGCCGCCGTCGAGCCCTCAGGGATGAGTTTATGGCGTGTCACTGGAATACAAGTACTTAATCTTTTAGCAAATCAGAAAGGATACTTTATTGTATCTGACCGATAGTGGCATAGAGAATATCACTATAATGCCTAGGACATTATTAACACTTCTTTTTAAATCATAAGCAGGCGTGTCACTGGGAAAACAATGGCAATTAATGCTGCATAACTCAGCAGCTTTGCTTTGGTGGGAAACAACTCAGCCTGAGTTGCAAAAATCTATTATGATCTCCGCGCTATAACAACTTATCTTGCTATAAGGATTACTGTGTCTCAGCCATTGGAACAACCTAAGTTAGAAACTGCGCAAATTTGCCCTCTGTGCCAAGGCGCGAATCAATGTGCTGTGATTTTAGGTAAGGGTATTGAGGATTGTTGGTGCGCGCTGCAGGTGTTCCCACCTTTGGCTGCCTTGCAAGCGCAAGCATCAGGTTCGCCGCTAGGGGCAATCAATCATATTTTACCGTCTGCCGATGCGTGTATTTGCCAAGCCTGCCTCAGCCAACTCAAGCAGGGGTTAAGTCTGGGGCAGATTACAACGCAGGATGAAAAAAGCCCATCGAGTGTGAGCGATGGGCTAGGTTATGAGGTGAAATAGCGGGCTGAAGTAATGAGCTATCGATTTATGGTGTAATCCAGTTGCACAGTGGTTTGTGCCTCAACGGCTATACCATTTTCAAACTTGGGTGCGTAACGCCATTTATCTATCATTTTTAGCGTTTCTTTCTCAAAGAGAGCACCACCCTTAGAAGCTAAAATTTCAGGATTTTTGACGAAGCCATTTTTATCGACAGTAAATTTAAGCTGAACCCAGCCACTTTTACCTCGCTGCGCATAGGACATTGGATAGTCTGGTGCGGTACGGAAAATAGGTTGTTGTTCCTGTGCGTCGGCCCAAGGACGCATTTTGCCGATAGCAATACAGTGGGCGGTGGACTCGTCACGCTTTCCTTGGCGCTCATAGAGTTCCACTAAATAAGCGTGGGCACTTAAGGCATAGGGATGGCTAAAGTTAAGGGCTTCAAACTGCTTAACGACTTCTAAAAGCAATGGAATCGCCTTGTCATCATGCTTTTCTGCATACTCAACGGCACCCACCACATAGGTTGCCTTGACTCTGTCTATGGCGTTCTCTGGTAAAATCTCTTTATAAATATCATAGGCATCGAAGGCATAGCTTCTTACGCTTTTGGTATATAGCTCTGTATTTGATAAGCGGTTGAAGGCGGCCATTTTTACATCGGCGAGCAGTTTCTTTTTATCGGATTTTTCAGCAATTGCGATAGCAGTAAGCAAATCATTTTTCGCATCTTTGGCTTCAACGGCGGTTTGTGCAGCACCCAGTAAGGGATCGATAAGCTCAAGCGCTTCTTTGCCATAATGAACTTTATAGTTAGCCAGAGCGAGTTGATACAATTCATTCGCCTTAGCCGTTTTGGGCAGATTATTTTCTGTAAATGGGTAAGGTGCAACTTGCTTTTCTATCGCGCTGGCCCAGTTCATGGCTAGGTTAGCTAAGTCGACGCTGTCTTTGGCATATTGGGCTTCGCCGAGTTGATAAGCGGCTTTTGCGCTTGCTTCAATATTTGCAGCATCGCCTTTTTCTACGGCGGCTTGATAGTCACTATAGGCTTTGGTAAAGCTATTTTCTGAGGCATGCACGCTAAGAGAAGTGCCTAAAGTGAGGGCAAGAAGACAGGCAATTGGCAGCATTTTTCCGTGTGACATTCTATATATCCTTATTATTGATGAATTTAGATGATACATAGGTGTACATTTTGAGGCAAGTTAGTTTGGCTTTTGTTAATGATGCTTGTGGTGAATGCAGATAACTGAGCACTGAGAACTGAGATTGAAAATAAGCGAGCCCAGCTGAAACTGAGTTCGCTTATTTATCAGTGTTTTGTCGTTTTACTCGCCGCAATCACTTAGTAGTGAAAGTCACGGCGAACTGTCCAAGCGCGCCGTATTCAAATTTGCAGATCTGTGCCAATGGCAGATCGAGGACGCCAGCGTAAGAGCCTGTGATCACATATTGCCCTTGAGTTAAGCTAATGCCTTGGGCGGATAAAAAGTTAACTAACCAGTAGAGTCCTGCCTTAGGGAAATCGTTGGGATGAATGGCGGATTTTTGCAGAGTATCGCCATCCTGAATATCAACGCTGAGTTCAAAACAGCTGGTTTCTAAACCTTCTTGCGGATTAAGCACTGGCCCTAACCACAGTCCTTGATTGACTAAGCCATCGGCGAGGGCATCAAAATGCGTCGCTTCACTGGGTGTGTGGTAGCGGCTTTTGATCAATTCCAAGGCTAAGCGTGTGTGGCCTAAGGCCTCGTCGATTTCAGCCTTTGTGTAAGGCGTGCTTTTTGGCGGTAAATCGCGAGCAATCTCGAAGGCGAGTTCGGGTTCGACTCGGGCGAGGCCTTTAGTCGATGGATAGAGTGGGCAAGTGGTCGATTGTTGATACACATCATCTTGATAAATAGGCGCTACGACGGTTTTTTCCGCCGTGGGTAATAGGCATTTCCACGCCGCGATAGGATTGTTATCGCTTGCCTTAAATATTTCTGCTACGGCTTGTTGAATAGCGAAGGCCTGTTCGAAGCTGGTTGGCCTTAGTTCTGGGATCAGTAAATCGCCGCTCGTGCCTGCTGCGCGGCGCTCGGCTAATTCTTTGGCTGCGGTATTAATATGTGTTTTAACTTGTTCGATCGTGGCGGTAGATAACATTAACTTTCCTATTTAAAGCGTTAGCTTAAAAAGAAGTGGCCTAGAGAGAGTGTGGCAGAAGCCATTTTTATGGGCCAAATATACTCGGTTATTGGCAACGCGGGAAATGCCAATGTTGGCTTTCGGGGTAAATCTGCTGCAGTTGAATCAAGAGTGCGGCCAATATTCCAATTATCGTAAGATGCTGAAACTTGCCTCACATAAGTGTCAGCTAAAGTATCCAATCTAACGCGAATCTTTCCATGATGATCCGCTAGATATTGTGCTGGCTCAGTGCCAGAATGGCTGTCCATTTTGCGGTTTCTACTGGACTCCTCCGTGAACCTTAGCCATAACGCCCCTCAGGCAAATAATCATGCTCAACTCGGGCTCCTGTTCATCTCAGTTGCGGTTTTATTTTGGGGCATGTTACCTATAGCATTAAAGCTCTCGGCGGCCTTTATCGATCCTGTGACTCTTACTTGGTTTCGTTTTCTGGTCGCGCTTTTAGTCAGTATAGTGATCCAATGGAGCGCAGGTAGTCTTAAGCAATTTGCAGCACTTGATGCCAAAGTTTGGTTAAGGTTAGTGCTTGCTGGCATCTTCTTGATGCTCAATTATGTGTCTTTTGTTTACTCACTCGATTACCTCGCACCGGGCGCCGCCCAACTGAATTTCCAGACTTCGCCCTTTTTCCTCGCGTTTGGTGGTGTGTTGTTTTTTAAGGAACGGCTTAATGCAGTGCAACTCAGCTGTTTTGCAACCTTAGCTTTAGGTATGTTGATGTTTTTCCATCCTAATTTAAATTTTTCTGGGGCTAATAATCATCAGGTTTGGATTGGGGTGATGATCATCCAGTTCTCGGCACTGTCGTGGACTAGCTATGCCTTATTACAAAAATCCTTACTGAATCGTTTGTCGCCCGCGAACGTGCTCTTAGTGATCTATGGCTTAGGTATTTTCGTAATGGCTCCCTTTAGCGACTTTAGTCAGTTTGTCCGTATGGACAGCTTCGATTGGCAGATAGCACTGTTTTGCGCCGCCAATACCTTGATCGCCTATGGCTGTTTTGGGCAGTCGATGAAGTACTGGCCGACGGCGCAGGTCAGTGCCATGTTGGCCCTAACGCCAGTATTTAGCTTTAGTGCCACGGCGTTAGTGGTGAGCCTTGGCTGGTGGCCAGAAGTATTTTGCGCTGATGAATTAGATGGTTTATCGGCGTGATTATAGTGTCTGTGATGGTGGTGCAATTGCTGCCTATGTACCGTAATCGTCAGGCGAAGCGTTTGCAGGCTGTCTAACGCAGACATTTTATCTATGGGAAAGGTCAGTGATCACTAGACTCAGCGAATTAAAACTTCAGGATATCCGTGGCGTCATCTTCGATCTCGACGGCACCTTAGCACATTCTAATCCTGATTTTGCAGGGCTGCGGCGGGAGTTGGGGATTCATTCTGGTACGGATATCTTGGCCCATGTCGAGAGTCTTAGTACTGATGAAGCTCGTGCTCAAGCGTTAGACATTGTCCATGAGTACGAAAGACAAAGTTCACTCAAGGCCAGTTGGATTGATGGCGCGAGGGAGCTTATCGAATGCCTACGGGCCAAGTCACTGCCCTTGGCTATTTTGACTCGCAATATGCCAGAAGCGGCGCAAATCACTATCGATAAACTCGGCATAGATATCGCACTAGTATTAACGCGCTACGACGCTCAGCCTAAGCCGCATCCTGAAGGTATTCATCTTATTTGCCAGCAGTGGCAACTCGCGCCCGCAGATATCTTGTATGTGGGCGATTATCTGTTTGATCTGCAAACTGCGCGCAATGCGGGTAGTCACTGTGCCCTCTATTGTCCTGAAATTATTCCCGATTATGCCCACAACGCTGATATGCTCGTTACTTGCTACCATAGCTTTATTGAAGCATGGACAGTTGGCGACTAGGCATTGTTTTGGGCCGTGACTGCATCTTGCTTATCTTGTTTCAGTCCCAAGCGCACGCTATCTAATAAGGCAATTAGCCAGCAGAGGATAAATCCATACATCAGCTTGTCCGCACCATCACGAATGGTTGCCGTAGTTTGCTTGGTCACTTCGGCTGTAATCACGCCTATATCTAGCGGTAAAACGCCAGTTTGAATATCCAGCGAGATAAGCTGTGCTACTTGCATGACTTGTTGCAGCATCAGACCAAGACTCAGTATTGCCAGCACAAAAAACACTAGGGCACTGCGTTTATGTTGCAGATAAAAATGGCCGCTGCCGGGGGCGACGAAGGCGGATAATAGTCCGGCGGTAAGGGCTTTTTTCATGGGAGTCGATTACTTATGCCATTAAACTCTTTGGAGATTAGACACTAAGCTTTATCTTTGCTAAAGGCAAACTAAGACAAAATCAAGCCAACAAAAAAGGAGCCTAGGCTCCTTTTTTAGTCTCTAGCTTAAGCTAGATTAGTCTTCACGTGGTTTACGTGGCTTACGCTCACCGGCAGGTTTGTCTGCACGTGGTTTGCGGTCAGCAAATGGCTTATCACCAGTAGACGCAGCGCGAGGCTTACGATCACCCGCTGGGCGGTCACCTGTTGGACGATCGCCACGTGGTTTACGGTCACCAGCAGGACGGTCTGAACGAGCACTGCGGCCTGAATCAACAAATACTTGATCGCCAGCTTCGCGGATGTTCAATGGCTTGCCACAAACACGTACTTTACGTAGGTGCTGTAACACGTCTTTTGGCATGCCGTCTGGCAGGTCAACAGTGGTCACTGCATCGTAAAGTTGGATTGCGCCAATGTAACGGCTGTCGATGTTAGCTTCGTTCGCGATAGCGCCAACGATGTTACCCACACCTACACCATTCTCACGACCTACGTCGATCACGTAACGGCACATTTTTAAATCTGGGTTGTCTTTCAACGCTTCAGCTGAGCCTAAGCTTGCTGGCATTGGACGCGGTTCGCGACTTCTGCGTTCACCACGCTCACCACCACGGTCATTACGATCACTTCCGCGGTCGCTACGTTCAGTGCGCTCACTGCGTTCATCACGAACACGTTCTTGAATGGCTGGCAATTGCAAAGGACGTTCTTGCTGAACTTGCTGTAATAATGCAGCGGCTAGCAGATCGGTATCGACTTCTAACTGTTGGCATAATTGAGCAACAGCTTCTTTCATGAAATCTAAATCGCCGTTGATTGTTTCAGCCAATTGCTCACCTAAGCGAGACAGACGACGTTCTGCAACAGTCTCTGGGCTTGGGATTTTCATCGGTGAAATACGGCTGTTAGTTGAGCGTTCGATAGTGCGCAGCATGCGCATTTCACGGCTAGTCACAAACAGGATCGCCATACCAGTACGGCCAGCACGGCCTGTACGGCCAATACGGTGTACATAAGCTTCGGCATCATACGGAATATCGTAGTTCACAACGTGACCGATACGCTCAACGTCAAGACCACGGGCCGCAACGTCAGTCGCGATCAGAATGTCTAACTTGCCACGTTTCAGTTGGTCAACTGCACGCTCACGGGCTTGCTGGTTCATGTCACCGTGTAGTGGTGATGAAGCATAACCGCGGGCTTCTAACTTCTCAGCTAACTCAACACATGAGTTACGAGTACGCACGAATATGATCACACCTTCAGTGTTTTCAACTTCTAATACACGTACTAAAGCTTCAAGTTTGTTGTGTTGTGATACTTGTACGAAACGCTGTTCGATTGACTCAACCGTAGTTTGGCTTGATTCGATACGAACATGTACAGGATTACGTAAGTGCTGGTTAGCAACACGCTTAATTTGCTCTGGCATAGTGGCAGAGAATAACGCCAGTTGGCGTTCGCTTGGCGTGTGCTCAAGGATCCATTCGATATCATCGATGAAGCCCATTTTTAACATTTCATCGGCTTCATCGAGCACTAAGGCTTGTAATGAATCGAGTTTCAAGGTGCCGCGACGCATATGGTCCATTACACGACCAGGCGTACCAACGATAACTTGTGGGCCGCGTTTCAGGGCATTCAACTGTTGTTGCATGCTTTGACCGCCGTAAATTGGCAGAACGTGGAAATTCTTCATAAATTTGGCATAGCTACTGAATGCTTCGGCAACCTGAACCGCTAATTCACGCGTTGGCGCTAATACTAAAATTTGCGGTGTAGTTTGGCTGGTGACCTTGTTCAATAGCGGCAGCGCGAAGGCGCCAGTTTTACCTGTACCTGTTTGCGCTTGACCTAAAATATCTTTGCCAGCCATAAGTGGATCGATACTGGCTGATTGGATTGGCGTTGGTTTTTCATAACCTAGCTCGTCAAGAGCACGCAACAAATTCTCGGATAGGCCGAGTTCACGGAAAGTTCTTTCATCGGATGACATTGGGTTGTAGCCTTGTGGATGCGCGCGCGAAATGGCGCTAAAGTTTCACAGACAGAAAATCAACCCCGTGTCGATTTCCCGCGAACGACGGATTATAGCAGCATGGCGGCCACTTTACCAATCAGAGTCACGCTATTTAACCTGTTTTCTGCATTTTTTTCGCTAAAACTGAGCAAGAAACGCGCCACTTCCCATTAATTCTTTAAATATTCAACATTTAATTGAAGTAACTCGAATGCTGACTCTGTCACTGCCGCAAGAAAAGTGATGTCGATTGTCGCGACGGTATCCTCTGGTGTGTGATATTGGGGATGGGTCGGCACACCAAAATACAGCCAAGGGATATTCGCTTTGTGGAAGGGGTAATGATCCGACGCCCGCAGCCAATCGGTACTTTGTATGCTTCGACCAACGGGTTTAGGGTGCGTGAGTTTAATGCAAAGTCGGTTCTGTTGATTCAGTAGGGGTTTAAATTGATTGAACTGAGTGAAGTTTCGACTGCCTTCGAGGTAAATCGCATAGGGCCTGCCGGGGTGACTCACCATATCTAAATTCAACATCAGCTCAAAAGTCGCTTCTGGCAGGCGGGTTTTGAGTTGCTCTACCAAGGCGATACTGCCATAGAGCCCAGGTTCTTCGGCATCGGTTGCCACAAACATCAGGTTCACCTTAGGCAAGGTATTGGGTTGTAGGGCAAATTGCTGTTGCCAATGTTTGGCAATAGCGAGCATAGCGGCGACGCCCGAGGCATTATCATCGGCGCCGTGGTAAATCCTGCTGCCGCTCATGCCTAAGTGATCATAGTGGGCGACGATAATGCGCCATCGATTCGTCGGTTCTGCCGCCATCACGGTGGCGACTACGTTGGCGCCAGTTTCTTGGGTGAAGAAGGTTTGATATTCAAAGGGCACGATAAAGTCCGCTCCCCAAGGCTGTAAACCTAGCCCCTGAAATTGCTGCTTTATATAGTCACGACTTTTTGCCGCACCTTGGGTTTGGGTTTTGCGGCCTTCAAATTCATCCGAACTTAATACTGTGACTGTCACTTGTAACTCTGTGGGCTCGGCCCAAGTGAGTTTTAGCTCTGTGCGTGCACAGGTTTCGGCTGAGTTAGCGCAGCCAGTGAGGGTCGTTGTAACAACGCAGGCCAGTGCTAATAAGCCAAGTCTTTGGGATTGATGTCTTATAAGGTGCGTGATCTTGAACTTGGCGAGCAGCTGACCGATGCGATTGTGGTTGAATAGAGTCGATGCGCTTAGGTTTATGTCGCTTAGGTTTTTACTTAAAAGTGATTGATACTGCTTCGGTAATATAAGGTGAGTCACTGGGGACTGAGTGCTATCACGCATGGACATTCCTTATCGCTGAAGCCTTCGCCAGAAGATGAATATCATCTTTGCCTAAATCCGATTCTAATTCAATGAGATCTATATGTATGCGATAGCTTAAGCATATTGGATTGCTGAGCGAAAAAAGCGCAGTGCTTAGGGCGACTGCGCTTTTATTATTCAGACCAACGGCGGCGTGAGCCGAATGTTAAGCCTTAGCTTTATTGGCCTTTGCCAGCTCGATATCCCGTTTTAGCAGTGGCTTTAAGAAGCGTGCCGTGTGGGAGGTTGGATGCTCGGCGACTTCTTCCGGCGTGCCTGTGGCTAAAATCATACCACCACCACCGCCACCTTCTGGGCCTAAGTCGATAATCCAGTCTGCGGTTTTGATCACATCCAGATTATGCTCAATCACCACAATCGTGTTGCCGTGGGATTTGAGACGATGCAACACGTCGAGCAGCAATTGAATATCGGCAAAATGTAAGCCCGTGGTCGGTTCATCCAAGATATACAAGGTTTGGCCCGTGTCACGCTTAGACAGCTCTTTGGCAAGTTTCACCCTTTGGGCTTCACCGCCTGAAAGAGTGGTCGCACTTTGGCCGAGACGCACATAGGACAAACCCACATCCATCAAGGTTTGTAGCTTACGGGCAATGGCAGGTACGGCATCGAAGAACTGACGCGCATCTTCCACTGTCATCTGCAGTACTTCGTGAATATTCTTGCCTTTATAGCGTACTTCTAAGGTTTCGCGGTTGTAGCGCTTACCTTTACAAGAATCACAGGGCACATACACATCGGGTAGGAAGTGCATTTCTACCTTGATCAAGCCATCGCCTTGGCAAGCCTCACAGCGGCCACCTTTAACGTTAAAGGAGAAACGGCCGACTTGATAACCGCGAGTCCTCGACTCTTGGGTTCCGGCAAAAATCTCGCGAATTGGGGTGAAGATGCCGGTATAAGTGGCCGGATTTGAGCGCGGTGTGCGGCCAATCGGGCTTTGGTCGATATCGACCACTTTGTCGCACAGTTCCATCCCTTCGATACGGTCATAGGGTGAAGGCTCGTCCACAGTCGCCCCATTGAGCATTCTATGGGCGATTTTGAAGAAGGTATCGTTGATTAAGGTTGATTTACCCGAACCTGATACACCCGTCACACAAGTGAATAGGCCAATGGGAATGGTTAAATCCACATTGCGCAGGTTGTTGCCGCGCGCGCCAAACAATTGAATAACTTGGTTTTTGTCGAACGGAATGCGCGGCGTATCGATATGAATGCTGCGCTTACCAGAAATATACTGGCCAGTGACCGATTCTTCACAGGCGATGATCTTCTCAATCGGACCGTCGCAAATGACTTCGCCGCCGTGTACACCTGCGCCTGGGCCGATATCGATCACGTGATCCGCCATACGGATCGCATCTTCGTCATGTTCGACCACAATCACAGTGTTGCCCAAATCTCGTAGGTGGATCAGGGTTTGCAGCAGACGTTCGTTATCCCTTTGATGCAGGCCGATTGAAGGTTCGTCGAGCACATACATCACGCCGACGAGCCCTGCACCGATTTGGCTGGCGAGTCGAATACGTTGGGCTTCACCGCCGGAGAGGGTTTCTGCCGAGCGCGATAGGCTCAAATAATTGAGGCCCACGTTGACGAGGAAGCCTAAGCGATCGCGGATTTCTTTTAAAATCTTCTCGGCAATCTGCGCCTTTTGGCCGCTAAATTCGACTTTCTCGAAGTAGTCCAAGGCTTCGCCAATCGACCAAGTGGTGAGTTGTGGCAGGTTGATATCACCTAAAAACACGTTACGTGCTTCTTCGCGTAAGCGCGAGCCACCACAGCTTTGACAAGCTTGGGTATTGATAAACTTGGCTAATTCGTCACGTACCGAGTTACTTTCGGTTTCGCGATAGCGCCTGTCCATGTTGTTTAGAATGCCTTCGAAGGGGTGATTACGCACCACCACATCACCGCGGTCATTAATGTATTTAAAGGCAATACTTTCTTTACCTGAGCCGTAAAGTACGATTTTGCGGACTTTTTCGCTAAGCTGCTCGTAGGGCACTTCGACATCGAACTTATAGTGTTCGGCGAGTGAGCTAAGCATTTGGAAATAGTAGAAGTTGCGTCTATCCCAGCCGCGAATCGCACCGCCCGCCAGTGAAAGCTCGGTATTGGTGATCACGCGCTCAGGATCGAAAAATTGTTGTACCCCTAAACCATCACAGGTTTGGCACGCGCCGGCGGGATTGTTAAAGGAGAAGATCCTTGGCTCTAATTCCGCCATCGAATAACCGCAGTGCGGGCAGGCAAAGTTGGCCGAGAAGATCAGTTCTTCGCCTTTGGATTTACCAGTACCAGTGTCGTCTTCCATGCTGGCAACGGTCGCTATGCCGCCGGAGAGTTCTAGCGCAGTTTCGAAGGATTCCGCTAAGCGTTGCTTGATATCGTCACGCACTTTAAACCGGTCGACGACCACTTCAATCGTGTGTTTAACGTGTAAGTCTAAGGTTGGCGGATCGGTTAAGTCACACACTTCACCGTCGATACGCGCGCGGATATAACCCTGCGCCGATAGACCTTCGAGCAATTTAACGTGTTCACCCTTACGGGCGTTGACCACAGGTGCAAGCAGCATCAAGCGGCTGTCTTGGGGCATTTCCAACACTTTATCGACCATCTGACTGACGGTTTGTGCCGCCAAGGGTTGATTATGTGTCGGACAACGCGGCTCACCCACGCGGGCAAACATCAAGCGCAGGTAATCATAAATTTCGGTAATCGTGCCCACGGTCGAACGTGGGTTATGGGAGGTGGATTTTTGCTCTATGGATATCGCCGGGCTTAAGCCTTCGATATGGTCCACATCGGGTTTTTCCATTAAACTCAAAAATTGGCGAGCATAGGCAGATAGGGACTCGACATAACGTCGCTGGCCCTCGGCATATAAAGTATCGAAAGCGAGGGAGGATTTGCCAGATCCCGATAAGCCCGTGATGACAATCAGTTTATCCCTTGGGATAGTCAGGTTGATATTCTTGAGATTGTGGGTGCGTGCGCCGCGTATTTCAATCTTATCCATCTATCGCTCTAATGCCATATGCTTAAAAAAATGAGCACAAGTATCGCACAGTTCCGCCGCTGAGTTTAGTTGATTCTGTGATCTGCACCAATCCTAGGGCTGGCACTGGCTTTAAGTCGACCTGCTTTGCGGGATGTTGTGGATGGAATGGATTAACTAAGATTAATACTGTTGTTGCGCACTGACTCACAGGACAATTGTGAACACTATGTTAGACTCATTCCCCTGTGTCTGAGCGTTAAAAATAAAGATGTTAACTCAGACACAGTCAATATAGGTCCGTGATAAACGAGATAAAAGCTAAGTGTATAGTCAGTGGTTTAGGCCACTATTTCCTTTTGAGCAAATCCTTTTGGGTGTGGTAACATGCGCCCCTTAAAAGACTTCAATCCAGGGCAAAATCATGGGTAACAACGGACTTTCGGGTACTGAGAAAAAAGTCGCGTTTTCTTTAGCCAGTGTATTTGGTTTGCGTATGATGGGCTTGTTTATGATCATGCCCGTCTTTGCACTTTATGGTCAGCATCTCGAAGGCTTTTCGCCTCTGTGGGTGGGTATTGCTATCGGCGCCTATGGTCTGACTCAAGCCGTGCTGCAAATCCCTATGGGGATTTTATCTGACAAATATGGTCGTAAGCCGATTATTCTTGGTGGCTTAGTGTTGTTTGCTATTGGCAGTGTTATCGCTGCTAACGCAGATACGATTTATGGCGTTGTCTTTGGTCGAGCTGTACAGGGTATGGGCGCGATTGCCGCTGCCGTGCTGGCGCTTGCCGCGGATTTAACCCGCGACGAGCAGCGCACTAAGGTGATGGCGATTATTGGTATGTGTATCGGGTTATCTTTTGCCCTGTCTTTGCTAATGGGACCTATCGTTGCGCAACATCTTGGGTTGACTGGGTTGTTTTGGTTAACGGCGGTATTGGCTATTGTCGGTATGCTGTTGATCCAGTTTTTAGTGCCTAATCCCATCACTCAGGCACCCAAAGGAGACACTTTAGCAACGCCCGCTAAGCTCAAACGTATGTTCCTCGAGCCGCAATTATTTAGGCTTAACGCTGGGATTTTTATCCTGCATTTAGTGCTCACCGCAGTATTTGTGGCATTACCGCTGGATCTGGTGGATGCGGGTCTAGTGAAAGAAAAACATTGGATGCTGTATTTCCCCGCTTTTGTGGGCGCATTTATTTTGATGGTGCCGTTAATCATCATAGGGGTTAAGCGCAAAAATACTAAGGCGATGTTCCAAATTGCCCTCGTGATCATGATAGTGGCATTGCTGGCGATGGCCGCATTTGCGAGCAATCTTTGGGTATTGAGTTTTGCCGTGGTGCTCTTCTTTACAGGGTTTAACTATTTAGAAGCCTCACTGCCAAGTTTGATTGCTAAATTTTGCCCCGTCGGCGAAAAAGGTTCGGCCATGGGCGTGTATTCTACTAGCCAGTTTTTAGGGGCTTTTTGTGGTGGTATGCTCGGTGGTGGTGCTTTCCAGCTCGTGGGCGCAGTCGGGGTATTTATTGTTGCCGTGATCTTAATGTCTATTTGGTTATTCCTGACATTAGGCATGCAAAATCCTGTGCTGTTAAAGAGTTACACCTTAGAAGCTGAAGTGAAAGACAAGGCGCAAGCGCGCGATATGGCAACCCAGTTATCCCAATTAATGGGTGTTGTTGAAGCTATAGTCGTGCTGGACGAGAAAGTGGCTTATCTCAAGGTAGACGAGCATTTCGATTTAAGAGAAGCACGAGCTGTGTTAGGCTCTGCTCAATAATATCTGGTCTGCCGTGTGGTATTTGGGGAAGATGATTTTCCTCTATGGCAATAAAGATAAACAACATACTGAATTAATAGATTATTTAAAGAATCGCAGGAGATTTCAATGGCCAGTCGTGGTGTTAACAAGGTAATTTTGGTTGGCAATTTGGGACAAGATCCAGAAGTGCGTTATATGCCAAACGGTAATGCAGTCGCAAACATCACAGTAGCGACTAGCGAATCGTGGAAAGACCAACAGGGTCAACAGCAAGAGCGTACTGAATGGCACCGTGTGGTTCTGTTCGGCAAATTAGCTGAAATTACAGGTGAATACCTGCGTAAAGGTTCACAGGTTTACCTTGAAGGTAAACTGCAAACTCGTAAGTGGAAAGACCAAAGTGGTCAAGACCGTTACAGCACTGAAGTGGTTATCGACCAAAGCGGTAGCATGCAAATGCTAGGTAGCCGTGGTCAAGGTGGGCAAGCACAAGGCGCGCCAATGGGCGGCGGCATGCCACAAAACGCAGGTTATCAATCTGCACCACAGCAAGCCGCGCCTGCGCAAAATCAATATGCGCCAGCGCCTCAAGCAGCACCTGCTTACCAAGCGCCAGCTCAGCAACAATATGCTCCGCCAGCACCTGCCCAGCAGCAAGGTTATGGTCAGCCACAGGCTCAACAACCACAACAAGGTGGTTATGCGCCTAAGCCACAAGCCGCTCCAGCACCAGCTTATCAAGCGCCTGCAGCACCGGCACAGCGTCCAGCGCCACAACCACAGCAAAACTTCACTCCAGATTTGGATGATGGCTGGGATGACGATATTCCGTTCTAGTTTGGAACGTATCGAAGCATAAAGACGGTATCGTCTTAAATAAGCAAAGCCACGCGAGTCGTGGCTTTGTTGTTTCTTGTCTTTATGCTTTTAAGTTTTGTGCTTTGAGGCCGTGGGCGAGGTTGCTAAATCTTTCACCTCGCTTGCTCACATAACGATACGTTTGAGATAGAAACTTAGAACGTATAATCGAAGTTATAACGCATGCCTAGCATGATCTGGTCATTGGTTTCGCGGTATTCAAAATCTGTTTTTTGATATTCGATGAAAGTGCTGAATTTCGGTGTTTTATGCCATTCCAGCGTAGTGTTATAGGCATTGTATTTCGCGGAGGTGATGTCATTGTCGCCATCGTCATATCTGGACACGCCTAGCTTGATTTTATAGCTGTCAGTGATGGGATAGCTTGCAACTACATCCAGTGTTGAACCATCCAATGTGGTGCCATCGACGCTGTCTTTTTCAATGTTTTGGTAGGCTGCGGCGAGGAACAGAGAATTGAAATTTTTCGCTAGGGTTACACCGAATGTATTTTCATCCTTGTTGTCCTCTAACTCTTTATTATAAAAAGCCGCAGCAATGTAGATGAAGTCGGTTTTATAACGGATACCCGTGTTAACGAAGTCACTTCCGCCACTGCCTTTATTGCCGTCGAATTGTGCATCGGCCGAAAATAACAGGTCGCCAAACTCTTTACGATAGGTCACGAGATTATTGAGCCTAAATGGGCTCGCACTGTCATAGGCCAGAGGCGTTCCTGAGCGGTTAAAGATATCAACGGGATCGGAAATCATTTCCTGCGTGACGGCTTGTTTACCTATGGCTACGCTACCAAAAAATCCCTTTAATCCGACATAGGCTTTGCGCGCATCGCCAAAGTCACCGTCATCTTTGATATCGACCTTAAATTCCCCTTTCGCAAAACCGACTAAGCCATTGCCAAGCTGGTGTTCTGCGGCAAAGCCAATTCGCGAGTTCGCATCGCCTACATCCCACACATCGTCCGAGTTAGTGTGGGTCAGGCCGAAGGTTGGGCGTAAAGAACCATAAAAATTAAACTGGGTATCCGATGGCACTGATGGCTCATTTTCTTGCGCTTCGAGCATGGCGAGTCTCTGCTGAATTTGTTGTAACTCAGTGCGTAATTCGTCATTGGTTTCTGCTGTATTATTGGCTTGAACGGCAAAGATAGGTGTGGCAAAGCTCAGCACAAGTATGGCTGATGTAAGTTTAGACGGTTTCATTTATGTTTCCTTACATAACAACTACTCGCGTTACGCTAATGGATTTTGTTGCCTATTGAGCTGTATCGCTAGTAGTAAGGAGCTGCACTTGTGATAGTGCTGGGGAGGCGCCTAACTAAGAAAATTAGGCTTCGTAACTCAGCAGCTGACAGATAAAAGCTGTCAGCTGGTTTTGGAAAGGTGTAATCCTATCAATCCCGCCGAAACAGCGGGACGTTAGAGGGAGGATTAGAGTATGGTCGCGGCCATTTTGCGGCGCAGGTAAGCAATCTGCTGCATATGCGGCAAATCTTTGGGGCAGTTATCTTGGCAGCCGAGTAACGTCATACAGCCGAACACGCCGTCTTGATTGCCAATCACATGGTAGAAATCATCCGCGCTGCGGCTGTCTCTGCTATCCATTTCGAAGCGGGCAATTTTCATCATGCCAACCGCACCAACAAAGGTGTCACGCATTTGTTTGGTGGCGCAGGCCGACACGCAAACGCCACATTCGACGCAGCGTTCTAGCTCATAGATCCGCGCGGCTTCTTCAGGTGCCATTGGATTTTCGAGGCGATGAATGTCCTGATCATCGGGTCTAGGGTGCAGCCACAGTTTTAAGCGTTCGGCTAATTCACGCATAAATTTACCCGTGTTCACCGATAAGTCGCCAATCAGCTCGAAGCCAGGTAGCGGCATGAGGGTGATTTCGCCATTAGGATAATTTGCCGTTAACGTGCGACAGGCAAGCGTGGGGAAACCATTGATCACCATGGCGCAACTGCCACAGATGCCCGCGCGGCAGACAAAGTCGAACTGCAGTGAAGGGTCTTGTAGCTCACGTAGTTGATTTAAGGCGATAAATACTGTCATGCCCGGTGTTTCAGTCAACTGATAACGTTCCATCTTTGGCTTGTCTTGGCCATCTTGCGGATCGTAGCGAAAGATATTAAAGCTGATTTGACGGCTCATAGTGGTTTGTTTCCTACCGGTTGGGCTGGAGTGATCGCTAAGGTATCGCTGAGGCGTTCATTAGGAGCCTGCAGGTGGCTTGGCAGCTCGTATGGCATCAGGGCTCGCTGCAGTGTGTCTCTATCGGGGTCATCACCTAAGCTCGCGAGCACTTGATTGATTTCTTGTACGCGTTTTTCGGTATCAGGATGGGCGATAGTATTGTCGTTACCGTAGCCTCGATATCCCGGTGGTAGCTCCATTTTCATCACATCTAACGCTTCATAACGCAGTACTGGTTCAAGTGATTCGGCATCTGGCCAAGTCGCCAGCGTGCGGTTGAGCCAATCTTTATCGTTGCGTTGTGGGTAATCTTCCCGTGAATGGGCGCCGCGACTTTCAGTGCGAGCCTCTGCACCACAGGCGACGGTTAGGGCTACTTTTAACATACGGGTGACGCGCAGCGCTTCGACTAACTCAGGATTGGAGTGACGTTTTTTACATTTAAGGCCAAGATTTTTTGCCCGCAGCAGCAAGTCTTTCAAGCCTTTGATGGCTTTATCTAACTCGGGTCCATTACGGAAGATCCCGACGTAGTTCATCATGATGCGTTGCATTTCTTTCTTTATTTGGAAGGGGTTTTCTGTACCGTTGCCTTCGACCAGTCCATCGATTTCTTGCTGTAATTTATCGATGAATTTTTGAGTCAGCGCGGTATCAATTTCTAAGTCGTTATTCTGACAAAAATCAGCGACATATTTGCCGATGATCATGCCGCCGACCACAGTTTCTGCCACCGAATTACCGCCTAAACGGTTAAAGCCATGCATGTCCCAACAGGCCGCTTCTCCGACGCTGAACAGCCCTTTGAGTTGTGGACTCTCACCTGTGGCATTGGTGCGCACACCGCCCATGGAGTAATGCTGGGTTGGCCTGACGGGGATCCAATCTTTGCACGGATCGATACCGAGGAAATAATCACAAATCTCTTTCACTTCGCGCAGGTTGGTTTCGATATGCTCACGGCCCAGCTGCGTAATATCCAGCCACAGATGCGGGCCGTAAGGGCTTTCGACTCCATTGCCTTTACGCATGTGCTCTGTCATGCGGCGGGAAACCACATCGCGGGAAGCGAGTTCTTTTTTCTCTGGCTCGTAATCTGGCATAAAGCGATGACCGTCTTTATCACGCAGAATACCGCCATCACCACGACATCCTTCAGTGGTGAGGATCCCCGCGGGCACTATGGCGGTGGGGTGAAACTGCACCGCTTCCATATTGCCTAAGGTGGCGACACCTGTGTCGAGTGCTAACGCTTGGCCTATGCCTTCGCAGATGGTGGCATTGGTCGATATTTCATAAATCTTGCCATAACCGCCGGTGGCGATGGTGGTGGATTTGGCGACATAAGCGCGCAATTCACCTGTGACTAAACAGCGGGCAATGACACCATGGCAACGCTTACCGTCATGGATCAGCGACAGTGCTTCAATCCGTTCGTGTACTGGAATGCCCATGGAGATAGCTTGGTTATCGACCGCATACAGCAAAGAGTGGCCAGTGCCATCGGCGGTGTAACAGGTACGCCATTTTTTAGTGCCACCAAAATCGCGGGCATTGATCAGGCCGTGAGCTTCTTCAGCCTCATTGAGCGTTACCCTTTGCGCGTTCATGATGACTTCGCGCGGGCCGGCGGAAATCCTTGACCAAGGCACGCCCCAGTTGGTGAGTTCTCGGATCGCTTTAGGTGCAACGTGGGCAAACATGCGTGCGACGTCTTGATCGCAGCCCCAGTCAGAACCTTTGACTGTGTCTTGAAAGTGAATGTCTTCGTTATCACCCATGCCTTTAACAGTATTGCCTAGGCTGGCTTGCATTCCGCCCTGTGCGGCGGCCGAATGTGAACGTTTTGCGGGAATTAACGATAGCACTAAGGTATCTAGGCCTCGCTCTTTGGTGGCAATCGCGACTCTAAGGCCTGCCAATCCTGCACCAATGACTAATGAGTCTGTATAAATGATTTTCAAATCAGATCCTTATCTAATAATTTAGATAACATTTCATGGATTTATCATTGCGCTCCTCGGGCATAGATGCGCTGCAACTATGTATCAGAGGAGGATCCGTATGTTGTTTGTCTTGCTATACAGGCTAGGTGCGCCGATAGCGTCATGCCCATTACTGAGGAATAAACGGTTGTACTGGCAAAACTAATTCGATACCAATATTGATATAGGTCACTAGGCTTAATGTGCCTAAACACAATAAATAGACGATCAATACTTGCGCTATAGTGCGGATAAGTGGACGGTTACTACTCACACCCCACTTTAATATCACTCTGTATAAACCAACGATGCCGTGGAATAACACGATAGGTAAAAACACCACGTATAAGAGCCAAGCGTTATCGTGGTAAACTCGTTCGGCCGAAAGGTGAGGGCCAATATCAGGGTTTAAAATCATAGTGGCAAGATGGGCTGACACTAAGAAAAACAGTAAGAAACCGGTGATCATCTGCCAGAACCATGCTTGGGTATCTCTATGCTTGATAGTCGACATAAAGCCACGCATCGCTCGCCATTGGCCTAATTGCACTGGAAAACGACGTAGTGCGGTGGCGGCATGTATTGCAACAATCACCAGCATAATGACTGAAATGATCTGGGTCACGATGGGGAAGCCATGACCCGTCGAGCTAAACATACTGCCTTCTAAGAATTGCACCATGTGAAAGAAGGTTTCTTTACCAAATAAAATGCTCGCCTCGAAATGCATATGAAATAAGAGGAAAATACCTAATATAAGTCCTGTCACACTTTGTAAGCAGTCTGCTTTAGCCGACCAAGCTTGGCCAAATGGTCCGCCGTTAATGGCGGTAGGAACACGCGTTTTTGCTGACATTAATTCACCTCTTACTCGATTTGCTATGGCGTGAATGTACCTGCATCACGCCAAAACAAAGTCTATAGATACAGATTAAAAGAAGAGGGTTAATCCATTTGTAGGCATTAGCCCTGAGAGCACTTAGGGTAAAATTGAGCTACAGCATCATGCCGCCAAACAGGAAGGCCAATGCCACACTGGTGGCAATCGTCACAACGCCAGGGACCAGGAACGGATGGTTAAATACCGCCTTACCAATCCGAGTCGAGCCGGTATCATCCATCTCGACCGCAGCCAGTAGCGTGGGGTAAGTCGGTAATACAAACAGCGCGCTGACGGCGGCGAACGAGGCTACGGCTGTCAATGGACTTACACCAATCGCCAAGGCGGCGGGCATCAGCGCCTTCGTTGTCGCGCCTTGGGAGTAGAGCAGCATGGAGGCAAAGAATAAGGTTACCGATAATAACCAAGGCTGACTTTGCAGTAAGGTGCCGGCAAGATCTTTGATTTCCTCAATATGATTCGACACTAAGGTATCGCCTAACCAAGCCACACCTAACACACAAACACAGGCGGACATGCCTGATTTAAAGGTGGCCGCATTGGAGATTTCACTTGCGTCTAACTTACAGAAAATCGTAATAGCGGCAGCTGCCGTGAGCATCAGCACCATAATGGCGGCGTCGCGTGGCAATACAGGGTCAACAATCAAACCGACTTTGTCAGATATCGCAGTGGCATAGGCCATGACAGCCGCAATCGCCAGTAAGAAAATCATCACAGATCGTTTCGCGCCGGCTTTAATTTTGATCTCAGTTTTACCGCGTGTTTTGACTAAACCTTTGGCTAATCGTTCTTGATAGACAGGATCATCGGCCAGTTCTTTACCCATTAAGTTGGCAACAACGGCTCCGACCATGCAGGCGAGGAAAGTTGAGGGAATACAAACGGCTAACAGTACTAAATAATCTACGCCAAACGGCTCTAAGATGCCTGAGAAGAACACGACAGCCGCTGAAATCGGTGAGGCGGTAATGGCGACTTGAGATGCGACAACGGCAATAGATAAGGGACGAGAGGGGCGAATGCCTTGCTCTTTTGCGACTTCGGCAATAACAGGTAAGGTGGAGAATGCTGTGTGGCCTGTACCCGCAAAAAGTGTCATGAAATAGGTGACGACAGGAGCCAGAAAGGTGATTTGTTTGGGATGCTTACGTAATAATTTTTCTGCCAGTGAGACTAAATAATCCATCCCTCCAGACACTTGCATGGCCGCAATCGCGGTGATAACTGACATAATGATGAGGATCACGTCAATCGGGATATTGCCCGGTTTGAGTCCCATCCCCGCGGTCAGTATCAGTACCCCGACACCGCCAGCGAAGCCGACTCCCATGCTACCCATCCTTGCACCAAGGTAAATAGCCCCGAGGACGATAATTATCTCTAATATAATCATAGTGTTAACTCTATTTTATTTTTAATTTCAATAGCCTACGCATATTCACTCTGCGCAGGCTTATTCTTGAATCATCGAGTTGTGGGCTGGGGAAGGCTCTCCAGCCCCACTGAGTTACACTTTGGCTTTGCTGGTGTTTTTTGCTTTGTACTTAGGATTCATCAGGTTTTCAACTGAGAGAATGTCATCGAGTTCTTCAACCGTTAACAAACCGCGTTCGAGTACCACTTCACGGACATTTTTACCCGTTTGGGCGCAAATTTTGCCTATGATGTCACCTTCATGGTGGCCGATGATGGGGTTAAGGTAGGTCACGATCCCGATAGAGTTCATCACATGGGCCATGCAGATCTCTGGATTGGCTGTGATACCTTCAACGCATTTTTCACGCAGGGAGATACAGGCATTCCCCATCAAACTGAGCGACTCAAACATCGCCTGTCCAATCACAGGTTCCATTACGTTAAGCTGTAATTGACCTGCTTCGGCGGCCATAGTGATAGTGATATCGTTGCCGACAATCTTAAAGGCAACCTGATTGACGACCTCAGGGATCACAGGGTTAACCTTGGCTGGCATGATGGAGGAACCCGCTTGCAGCTCAGGAAGATTAATCTCCTTCAGACCTGTACGTGGACCCGATGAAAGTAAGCGTAGGTCATTACAAATCTTGGACATTTTAATCGCCATACGCTTAATTGCACTGTGCAGCATAACGTAGGCACCACAATCGGATGTCGCTTCGATTAAATCTTCCGCTGGCACATAGGCGCGGCCAGTAATGTCTGCCAGATACTTAATGGCTAATGCAGAATAACCGACAGGCGTATTGAGCCCTGTACCAATGGCGGTTGCGCCTAAGTTCACTTCTAACAACAACTCTTGGCAACGCTTGATGGACTTAATTTCTTCTCGCAATGTAACAGCAAAGGCATGAAACTCTTGGCCTAAGGTCATAGGCACGGCATCTTGCAATTGAGTGCGGCCCATTTTTAAGACGGTTTTAAACTCTGTGGCTTTAGTGTCGAAAGCGCTGATAAGGTCGGTTAATGCATCTAACAGAATATCGGTACTGTTGATGACCGCAATACGGAAACCTGTTGGATAGGCATCGTTAGTCGATTGGCATTTATTGACATGGTCATTAGGATTGATGACATCGTAACGGCCTTTTTCAAGCCCCATGATTTCCAGTGCAACGTTGGCTAATACCTCATTGGTATTCATGTTGACCGAAGTACCTGCGCCTCCCTGATAAACATCGACCGGAAATTGATCAACAAATCGCCCCGTTGTGAGTATCAGATCGCACGCTTCAATAATTTTGTCAGCGATTTCAGGACTTACTGCGCCTAATTCACTGTTAGCCATGGCAGCGGCTTTTTTTGTTAGCATCATGCCACGGACTAATTCAGGTACATCGGAAATTTTTTGATTACTCAGCTTAAAGTTTTCGATGGCACGCAATGTATGTATGCCATAATAAAATTCATTGGAAACTTCTTTCGTGCCCAATAAATCTTCTTCGATCCGTACGCTATTAGTATCTTTCATTTCGATCCTATTAAATCCAATTAATAGTAAGATATATCTCCGAGTATTGAGTTGTGGATGTGTACAATAAGTATACGTAACACATCAAGAATAACTCATCGAAAACATGAAGGAGAATCGTCTCCTTGACTATCGAAGTAGATCTTAACGCTTTGGCAATAACAGGATTAGGATGGTGATCACTTAACTGTATGAAATAGTGTATTTCTTTTTTTTCTTAGATAAGTCTCTCAACTCGGATCACTAGTGTGAGCCATTACTTTTTGATGCAAATTAGCTATAGATTTGTTATTCGTTAACCAATCGGCGACATATTTATTCAAGTGTTTTTAAAATTAAATAAACCATACGATATTTAATTGTCACTGCGTCAATAGCGAATAATCATTGATTAGTTAAATCTACTCAATAATAAATGCATGGTGTTTTCCTTAAAGTTTAAATAATCAATTAGATAACGCTAAATCTGTTATTTCATTTTAGTGAGAGCTATCACAGTGAGGCTTAGACAATAGTGCACACTGTGTGCGTTTATTATTAATCAAAGGATGTAAGCATGAATTTTCCAATGCGTAAGCTTTTGCTCTCGGTCACTTTAGGGTTATTTCTCTCCTCCGCGGCGCAGGCGCTTCCACAGGTACGTATTATTGCCACGGGTGGCACTATTGCGGGAGTCGGACAATCGGCTACTGAGTCTAACTATCAGGCTGGTGAAGTGGGCATTAGTAGCTTAATTGCGGCCGTGCCTGAAATGAAACAACTTGCCGATATTCAAGGTGAGCAACTGGTTAAAATCGGTTCGCAGGATATGAACGATAAAGTTTGGCTAGCCTTAGCCAAGCGCATCAATCTGCTATTGGCTGATAAAGATGTCGACGGTATTGTCATCACCCATGGTACTGATACCTTAGAGGAAACGGCGTATTTTTTAAATCTCACCATCAAGAGCGATAAGCCTGTAGTACTGGTTGGGGCAATGCGTCCATCAACTGCCATGAGTGCCGATGGCCCGATGAATTTGTATAACGCAGTCGCGACCGCCGCTAACCTCGAATCTAAAGGTCGAGGCGTGTTAGTGGTGATGAACGATACCGTATTGAATGCCCGCGATGTGACTAAGACTAACACTACAGGTGTGCACACTTTTGCCGCGCCTAACTTTGGCCCGCTTGGCGTTATCCATAACAGCAAGATTGAGTACATGGGTAATACTGAACGTCAACATACTACGCAAACGCCTTTTGATGTCAGCAAACTCGACAAGTTACCGCAGGTAGGCATAGTGTATAACTACGCCAATGCCAGCGATTTACCTGTCAAAGCTATGGTTGAAGCGGGTTTTGATGGCATAGTCAGCGCTGGTGTAGGTAATGGTAATATTTACCACTCAATATTTGATACCTTAGCTAAGGCGAGTCAAAAAGGCACCTTAGTCGTTCGCTCTAGCCGAGTGCCCACAGGCGCAACCACGCTTGATGCCGAGATAGACGATGCTAAATATGGCTTTATCGCCGCAGGTAATCTTAACCCACAAAAAGCCCGCATTTTACTGATGCTGTCGTTAACACAAAGCAAAGATCCACAGCAGATCCAACGTTGGTTTCAACAGTTTTAAGATTCAACTGCGTGATAAAACAAAAGTCCTGCGAATATTCGTAGGGCTTTTGCATTAATTGCTTACCAGTGAAGTGGTTTTTTCACGAGGCCATGAGCCGAAATATCTAAACAGTGTTGTGATTTTTAAAGCCAAAATTGTGAGGGTTCAACTCAGATTTTCAATCAAGATATTGCTCTGTAATTAGATTTAAGAAAGGGCTTGGCTAATTAAACACTCAATATCTCGCTAATATATGCATACCATTCCACAGTAACCATTAAATCTACAGCTGTTTCAGCTTCCTTCCTCGCTCATTATTTTTCGGCATATTCTGACTATATATCAAGGCGATAAACTATTTTTAGTACGGCATAAGGTATTGATTTTGTGACTTAAAGTGCTTTAGGTACTATAGTGAAAGCTTATTTTATCTGAAACATAGGTGAGCGCTTCCTAGGTTTCTTGTTTGATTTTGGGGGCAAAGTGCGAATTTTAATGAACAATTTCAAGGTAATTAGTTTTGTGCGTCAGTGGTTACTGCTGGCGCTTTTGAGTATGGCGTTGCCACTGCAGGCGAGTGAAGATCCGCTGTGGATGGGAACGACAGGCTTGCCTATGAGCGAGCGGATCCATACTGGTGAACTTGCCAATGGTATGCGTTATTTATTGGTGAGCAATAAGACGCCGGAGCAGGCGGTCATAGTGCGGATGCGGGTGGATGTAGGCTCTTTGGTCGAGTCTGATACCGAGCAAGGATTAGTGCACTTTCTTGAGCATATGGCCTTTAATGGCTCGACCGGATTGGCGGCGGGGGAGATGATGCCGACATTGCAGCGCCTTGGCCTGAGTTTTGGCGCTGATACCAATGCTGTGACTGAGTTTCAGCAGACGGTCTATCAATTCAACTTGCCAAGTAATAGCCAAGATAAAATCGATACTGCTTTGTTTTTAATGCGAGAAATTGGCAGTAATCTATTACTTGACCCAGCGCTAATTGAACGTGAAAAAGCGGTAGTGTTGTCTGAGCTGCGTGAACGTAGCGGTGCGGATCTTGAGAATTACCGTAACCAATTACAGTTTTTAATGCCAAACACATTGCTGTCAAAGCGCTTCCCTGTGGGGGAGGCGAACAGTATCAGTAATGCCAATCGCGAGGCGTTGCTGTCTTTATATCAGCGTTTTTATACACCCTCACGCACCACTTTAATTGTCGTGGGTGATATCGAGGTCGCCGCGGTAGAACAAAAGATAAAACAACAGTTTGCCAGTTGGAAAGACGCGCCTTTGGCTGCTAAAACCAAGGAACAAGCTATTGGTACTGTCGCAGAGCGCCAAAGTGTCGATGCGGCGGCATTTTTTGATCAAAGTCTGTCAACGTCAGTTTCCCTAGGCATGCTAAAACCCATCTCAGCGATTACCGATAGCCCTGTTGTGCGGGAGCAGGAAATGTTGCTCGAGCTCGCCCACGGCATCTTGTATCGCCGTATGGAGTCGCAATTACTGCATAGCCAAGGTTTATATGGTGTAAACCTGCAGGTTGGGCCGCAGTTTGATATTGCCTATGGCACACAAATGAGCCTAGGTACGCAGGAAAATAACTGGCAAGAGGGAATCGCACTCTTGGAGAAAACCCTGCGTCAAGCAAAAGAGTTTGGTTTTAGCCAGCAGGAAATTGACCAGCAAATCAAACGTATGCATAAGGGATATCAGCTAAGTGTCGCGGGGAGCAGTACTATTCACAGTGTGAATATTGCCGAGAGTCTAGTGTATTCGGTGGCGGGCAATCGCGTCCCTGTCGAACCTGATTGGCAGCTCGCATTTTTTGAAAAAATAATGCCAACAGTGACACCGCAAAAGCTAAGCCAAGTGTTTAATCAAACGTGGAACGCTACGCCGTATTTATATCTGACCAGCAATAAGCCCATTGAAAATGCTGAAAAACAGCTTATCGCCAGCTACGAGAAAAGCCGTAAACAAGCGGTGAGCGCACCAGCAATCAAGGCGATTGATGAGTTTGCTTATACTCAGTTTGGTGAGCAAGGCAAGTTAGTGGCTGACAGTCGCGATAAGGAAACGGGGATTCGCCAACTGCAATTTGCCAATGGCGTGCGGCTTAATCTTAAGCCTACCAACTTTAACAAAGGCACCACATTGGTCAGCCTAAACATTGGCTTTGGTGAAGTGCCATTCCCTGAGTTGGATGGTTTGTCTTATCTGTTTAACAGTGCGTTTGTGCAGGGTGGGCTCAAGGCCCATGATTATGACAGTCTGCAGGATATTTTTGCTGGGCAAGATATTTCCATCAACTTAGGCCTGCGTGAGCAAAGTTTTGGCGGCGAGATTAGCACTAATGCCGCAGAGCTACGCACGCAGCTTGGCTTAATGACGGCTTATTTAATTGAGCCGGGTATGGATAAGCAGGCTGAGCAATTGTTTCGTGAACAAGTGATTGCCGAGCAAAAAAGTATTCATAGCAACCCACAATCTGAGTTTTCTAATCAGTTTGCCCGTATCTCCCATAATGGTGATAAACGCTATGGTTATGGTGAGCCTGAAGAAATTCTCAAACGTCACTTTGGAGAATTAGCGCCGAGTTTCCATTCGGCCGTCGAGCAAGGGGCGATTGAACTCGCTATTGTGGGCGATTTTGACGAAGCGAGTGCCATTGCTGCTGTGGCTGAAACGCTTGGCGCCATTAAGCGTAGCCCTATTGCTAATGCTCAGTCGATAGTACCTGTGTTTCCGAAAGTGCCCGTTCAGAAAACATTAACGCATTATGGTCAACTGGATATGGCGGCACTTGCCATGGTGTGGCCTACAACGGATATGACTCACTTGAGTCAACATGCGGGATTGGGTCTGCTGGAGCAAGTGCTAAGCATTCTATTAACGGAAAACGTCAGGGAGAAAGCGGGTGCGAGTTATTCGCCATCGGCCTTTTCTTACAACGATTTCAATGCCAGCGGTTATGGTTACTTAGGTTTGTTTAGCGTGACGACTCAAGCCATGTTGCCAACGGTTGCCGAGTATTTCACCGCCGCAGTTAAGCAAGTTAAAGCGCCTTCGGGGATCAGTGAGGACTTACTTAATCGAGCCCGCCAACCAGTGCTTGAGTGGATGCAAGCGGCGCCGCAAACCAATGGTTTTTGGTTAGATCTCACCTCAACCGCCCAGAGTCATCCCGGTCGTTTTGCTGCCTTTAAACAAAGGCAAGCGTTAGCGCAGCAGATGACAGTTGCAGAACTTAATAAATTGGCGCAGCAATATCTGCAAGACGATAGCAGTTTAATGATCCAAGTCCTTCCTGCACCGCCAGAACCTCAGCAATGAGTATTGGGCTCATAGAATAGTAGACTGATCATTCACCGACATATCCCCTGTGGTCGCAAACCGCAGGGGATGTTTTTCTACCTCTTTCTTTCCCTATCTTCTGTTACCAACTTTTCTTTCACGTTCGTGGTGTTATGCCCTCCCATAGGTCGTCAATGGAAATACCTGTTGTCGAAAATGCCACTCACAGATCTGCGCGAGTGAAACTAGGCTAGGCGCAACTTATGTGTGAGATGGCTAACGGGGTGAGGTATATGTTTCGATATCTATTGTGCAGTTTTTGTCTAGTGTTTTTGTACCCGACAGGGATAGATATGTACTTGGTCGGTTTGCCGCAAATTGCGCAGGATTTAGGGGCGAGTGAGGCGCAGCTGCATATTGCTTTTTCTGTGTATCTTGCGGGAATGGCGACCACTATGCTGTTTGCGGGGAGCTTAGCCGATAGGATTGGGCGTAAACCCATTACCTTGTTTGGCGCATTGTTGTTTGCTATTGCCTCTTACTTTGCCGGTAGTGCGCAAACCAGTGATCTCTTTTTAATGGCACGCTTTGCACAAGGCATTGGTGCGGGTTCTTGCTATGTTGTGGCTTTTGCGATTTTGCGGGATGTATTAGACGATAAGCGCCGAGCAAAAGTGCTCTCTATGGTCAATGGCGTGACTTGTATTATCCCTGTGATAGCACCTGTGATAGGCCATTTAATTATGCTGAAATTCCCATGGCCTAGCCTATTTAACACTATGGCGGGGATGGGATTAATGGTCTTAATCCTGTGTATTTTTGTATTGCGCGAAACCTATCCTAAACCGCAATTTCACACCACAGTTGAGCTGGGTGGATATAAAGAATCCTTTAAACAGCGGTTTTTTCTCAGTCGTGTGGTGATAACGACTTTAGGTGTGACCACGATTTTAAGCTATGTAAATGTCTCTCCCATGTTGATCATGGGGCAGATGGGGTTTGACCGTGGGCAATATTCCAATACTATGGCAATGATGGCATTAGTGAGTATGTTAGCCTCATTTTCGACGCCCTTTTTGCTTAACCTGTTTAAAGAAAAATCGTTAATCTTGTTCTCTCAGACATTATTTGCCGCAGCGGCATTGGTGCTTATCTTGACTCAATTGGGCGGGGTTAGTCAGTCATTCAACCTGTTAGGTTTTGCTTTTGTTTGTTCCGGTTTTTCGATTGGATTTGGGGTCACCATGAGTCAGGCGCTGAGTCCATTTGTTACTCGGGCTGGAGTTGCCAGCTCATTACTGGGAATTGCTCAAGTGTGTACTTCAGCTTTATATATTTGGGTGATGGGTCTGCTCGAAGTGAGCGCGATTAATATATTATTAGTGATCCTCGCTATCGGTGCGTTGGTGAGCATTACGCTGATCTTAGCGGTTCCTAAATTGCCGGAAATTATACTTAATGACCAAATCCCTGAGTCGGCTCGATCTTAACTTATTGTTTATTTTGCAGCTTTTATTACAGGAGCGGAGTGTCTCTAAGGCTGCCAAAAAGCTCAATGTCACGCCATCCACTGTGAGTAAGTCGCTGGCCAAATTACGGGATTGGTTTGACGATCCCTTATTTGTCAAAACGCCGCAGGGATTTCAGTTAACGCCATTGGCTCACGGTATGGAGCAGGAGTTATCGGAATGGTTGCAAATGGGTAAGCAACTGATGGCTAAGCGCGGTGACGAGATGACCAAAGGGCTCACCTTCGAGTTGATGCTTGAGTCGCCTTTGTTGCTTATCATGCTTAATGAGCTGACTCAGGCCATTTATACTCAATACCCTGATGCAAAGGTGAAGGTACGAAATTGGGATTACGATTCACTCGAAGCGATTGTGCGTGGTGAAGCTGATATGGGTTTTACCGGCCGAGAAAGTCATCCACGTTCCAAGGAATCCCTTGATTTATTACCCTATTTTATCGATTTTGAGGTTTTATTTACCGATCTTCCTCAGGTGTATTTGCGCCGCGATCATCCCGCCTTGCAGGAAGAGTGGAATATAGACACCTTTCTTAAATATTCGCATATCAATATTTTGTGGGAAAAGAGCGAAACTTGGGCCTTAGATGATGTGCTTATTGAGCTTGGTCTGAGTCGTAATATTGTGCTGACCTTGGCCAGTTTTGAGCAGTCACTGTTTGTCGCGGCAGAGCCTCACCACAGCATGATGGCAATTGCGCCACAATATTGCGAACAATATGCCCGCCAATTACACCCTGACTTAGTCAGTCGCCCCATCCCAATAAGTGGCGAATATCTTGATAAACTCGCCATTCCTTTTACCTTGATTTGGCATAAGAGAAACAGCCACAACCCCAAAATCACTTGGTTGCGAAGCAAGATCAAAGCGATTTATCAGCCGCATGCGCATGATTAAGGCTGTTAACCATCATTGCCATACAACTACTTATCTATGCTCTGCTTTCAGTTACTCATACGAGTGGCTAGAACCGGATCGTTATACCCTAGTATTCAATCTTGCGTGATTTCCCGCATGGTGTATTTGATAAAAAGCTGATAAGTTTCTTTTATTACAAGTAATTAACTATGCTCGTTTTTGCTGGTCCAATAAGATAAACGAGCTGTACATAAATATTAAGACGTTAGCCGCTAAGGAAAGGGTGTGCAAAGTCCAATCTCAATCGGTTGTGAATGTGGTGGCCCAGAAGATGGCGGCATATCCCGTCTGAAAGTGGAGCTCTTCCACGCGTTAGAAAAGCATGTCACCTCTACGCATTGCGATTCGGTAGATCAGTACGCGTTGGTGCTGAGGGTAGATGGAGAATTTGCCAAATATGGTCTTGAGGGGGTTCATCGGGTACGCTTTGCCAAGAAAAGTCGATACCTTACTGCTGACATTCAAATTCCAGAGTCAGTTTGGCGTTTGGCGCGTGAGGAAGATCTCCGGCAATATCTTGGGTCTTCACTTCGCTCAGCCATAGAGATATTCGTTGCTAGGCTTAAGAAGGCAGGAATTGCGGTTGTAGAGATAAGTCTCTACACCGAGATGAATGTGGCGATCACAGAGTTCACACAACGCGCGTCGGCGGCTAACTATTCGCTGTAGGCGCGACGGCCCTGACTGGCCGCGGCGTGAGCTCAAACTTTATGCATCCGGAACATTATGATAATACAGCGCAAACAAACAATCTGTGCATGGGCGGGTGTTGAGCCGCAAAAGCCAGGGGCAGGAACAAAATTGGGTATCGCGCTTGGTACATTGGGCTGCGGACTAATTAATGGGCTCCGGCATATGCCCAAAAATGGAACGAACGGTTGGTATATCTGGTGTGGGGAATCCATGTCACAAGAGGATGAGTTCTTCTCACCACTTCACGTCGAGCACATCCAAGAATACTTGCCTGAGGTAAAAAAGTATCTCGATCTGCCTCCTGGTTACCGTTTTTTAATTGATGACAATAACTACGAAGATATCTGGTTTGAGGCTGAGCTACTAAATGCATAACAATCGCAGGCACAGCAACGGCTTTTCCGTTGCGGCTTCACCTTCACTAAAGAGCCGCGCGTGCTGCGGGCGTTATTCCCAATTGCTGACAAATATGTTGGATACAAAGTTCTCGCTGTTGGCACCATAGCCCGTAGCTGACGGGGATAAGTTTAATGCCCGCGCGCTGTAAGAGTTTATACAGTTCAATATCGAAAAAGTCCGCCCAAGGTCCTGGGTAACCGATTAAATCTATTGCTAAATATTGGTTACCATAGCGACATAAAATATCCAGTTCTAACCCCGCCATATGGTAGGCGCGCCAGACTGTTATGCCTTTTTCTTCAATCGCAAGTGCTACAGACTGGCCGAAGCTATCGAGGGCATCGACATAATTATGTGCCGCTTGAAATTGACCCGCCGATGCTAAGTAAGTTGCCAGTAAATTATTGTTGGGAAGCTCATGCGCTTGTACCGATAAAAATAACCACTGCATTTGTTTAGCGCGGGTGATGGCAACATTGAACATATCTTCGCGATTTAAATACACGGCGGCTCGGCTGTCGTTGGCCGTAATGCTAAACGACAGCAGCATAATATCGCGCTCTTCCCCTTGAAAACCAAAGGGCGTGGCAATCCGTAATTGGTGACGCTCGAGTTGTTGTGCGCTAAAGCGCGCGAGGATTTGCTGGGATAAATACTCCGTCTGATTGCGAAAACAGGAGAGTACACCAATGCTGGAAGGCACTAATACATTTTCTTGTTCATCAATCAGTTGAGCTAACTTTTGAATTAATGCTTCCGCTTCTATGGCGTTAATTCCCTTACTATCACGGCTGCCAGTAACCTGGACTCTGTGTAAGTGCCCTGAACTTGTGCAAGGTCTGTGCTGCATAATCTTCAGCATGCCTTGATAAAACTGCTGATTACTAAATTGGATCAGCTCAGGTTTACTCCGAAAATGCTCATTTAAAAATACCACTTGGGATTGGCTCGCAAGGGACAGTGACGCTAAGTCGAGCATACTGGCATCACGGTAGCTCATTAGGCCGCGGCAATCCGGGGCGAGTCCGAGTTGAGTCTGGATTTGGGTTTGTTTTGCGCGGGATAAAAACGAGAAATGGCGCAGCTGTTTACTGTCGCCCACCACCAGTGCCGCTTTTGCCCGCTGCAAGGCCGGTAAACATGCGGCAATATTGGCTTGAGTGGCTTCATCAATAATCACTAAATCAAACATTTGCTGCTCCATGGGCAGCACTTTATGTAAGCTGGCAAGGCTAGATAACCAAATGGGAAAGGTTTGTTTTAAGGCATCAAAATCCGTCTTGTAGAAGCCGTCGAGTTGCTTAGCGGACTGGCGGGCGCGTAACGCACTGGCAAAACTCACCAGCGTACTGCGCTTATGTTTGAGTAATTGGTTTAATCGATAGTGAGTTGCCAATTGTAAGTATTTGAGGCTTAAGTCTTCTTTTTGCGCTATCAGTGTCGTTAATTTATCGAGTTCATTCCATTGCTGGGCAAACCTTTTTATACCTGCATGGTAAGCCCAGTTGTAAAATCCTAAGCGCCAACGGGATTGTCCTTGTTGTAAGGTCGCCAGTTTTTGGCCGCGACGTATGGCATGGCGGCAATGACGTATAAAGCCCGCTTCCATCTTGACTTGCTGACGAGTCACAGTATTAAGTTGTTGTTTTGCATTGAGTAGCAACCTATCCGAGACGGCTTCATCAGATGCAGGGTGCTGACCATGGAGCATTTCATCAATCTGGTTTTTAAGGACTTTTATAAACTGCGGCGAGCCTGCTCGAATAAGGCTGCTCCCTAGCTGGAATTGTTGTTGCAATTTATCGGCAATCACATCAACAGCTACATCGGTGTGGGCGACGATGAGGACAGATTTACCCCTTAATACCTGCTCCGCCGCCACTGTGGCTATGGTGTAACTCTTACCAGTTCCCGGTGGGCCTGAGATCTGCCCCAAAGTATGATTGGCCGCAATCTTTAAGGCCTGAATTTGCGCGCGGCTTAACAGCCCTGGAAGATAAGCCTCTTGTGTGTCTTCACTGGCGCTGATTGATGTTGTTTGTTGTGTTTCTGCGAATAGCGCTTTAAGCGGTGCTGATGGTTCAGGCGCTGTCATTAGTTTGTCGAGTTCGTGCAAAATGCCCCGACTCGCGATCGAACGTTCTGCCAAAATGATTTGGCTTCGACTGACAAGAAACTGCCCACGTTTACGGCATAAGCTAGTGAATTCAGCCTCATCGATCAGCTTGGGAAAATGCAATAAATGACTGGTATCAACATCGGCTTGGCCCGCCCGCAGCCAAGATATCCAGCCACTGACATCCGTTGGATTATCGCGTAAATCTTGGCTTAGGCTATGTCCTTCAACGACTAATTTTTCTAATAGAGCTTCATTGATAGTGAATGGCCCTTGGCCAGCTAGAGTGTTATTGCTCTCTAGGTAGAGATTATCGCCGTCAGCCTGTAATTGGCATTCGCGATAAAGGAGTGGTGTCACGACTTTACGTTTTTCGCCATTAAGGTCGACTGTGCCGCAGAAAAACAGACAGCAGTGCAATAATACCTTTTCACGTAAATACAAAGCGCTACGTGCTAGTAATGCACTGGCGGGAGCAAATGGCACAGGCAAGCGGGGTAGGAAGCCACTGCTTAACTCGTCTTCATGTTGGAGTAATAGCTGATCTTGCTCGGCAAGCTTGTGGCTAGACCAGAGATTGATTTCGGCACTATCGTGTTGAAAACATTGTTTGTAGTAGTTGAGAATCCCTTGCAAATCCTATCCATCCCAAAGGCTTAATTGGCGATGCGAGAGTAACCTAATCGCATTAGTCGAACAAGGTTTGTACCGTCTGAAGATAGTTTATCCATAGTCGCTTTAAGCCTAAAAGAGAGGTGTTCGATAGAACAGTCATTTTCCACTGGAGCAGAATTTTTGAGAGGCGAGCAAAAGTATCAGCAGCCGCATTTGTATCAATTAAGGGCCTGAAAAGTGTGGTTTGTATCACTTTTTGGTGTGTTATTGAAATGTTTGTTAAGTGTTTGAGTTTGTAAAATATTTGTTTTTGTTTTTAGTGGAAATTGCCATTGTTGTCATTGTATAACTGCGTAGATTGAACTGAATTTTTGTCTGCTAATGAGGGAAACAATGATAAAAAGTAAGCTAAAGGGATTCGCTGCGGTGGCTGTTGCCTGTTTAGCGGTAACGGCATGTGGCTCAGATGATAATAATGAAGAGGGCACAGATCAAAATGCCACCTATGTGCAATTTTATAATGCTTCAGCTGGAAGCACTGCTACTGCACTCAAAGTTGCCGATAAAACCTATGAAAGTGTGATCTATGGGGACACTATGCCGCGATTTACGTCGACGGCTGGCGTAACTGCGATTGAAGTGATGGCTAAGGATGCCTCTGATAAAGATATCTCTATTTATAAAGAAGATATCGATTTGAAAGTTGCAACGGACCATTTCTTTGTATTACATGGTGATTTTACCGAACCTAAATTACTTAATATCAACTATTCTCGCACTGAACTCGATAAGCTCAACGAAGTGGCTGAAAACAGTAAAATGCAGCTCTTGATTGCCAATACTGCAGTGCATGCCCAAGCTTTTGACGCTTATGTTTCTAAGTCGACCCAAACCTTTGCCGATGCTGTGATGTTAGGCAGTGTGGCCTACGGTGAAGTGTCGCAGCCGCAAGTGATGGATACGGGTGAATATAAGGTTTACCTCGCACCAGCGGGAACAACCAATGTTTCTTATACAACTGCGAACATTAAATTCAGTTCTAAGGTGCCTTATAAGCTGATTATCCGCGAAGGTTTTGGTGCTTCGGATTCAAAAATCACCTTGGACAGTGTCGATTCAACTACCAATGTTCGCAATCATGTAGCATTAGAAGCGAGTGTCGATTATCGCGTCTTTAACGGTTTAGGTTCGCACATTATCGATGTGAAAGTGGCTAGCAGTAAGCAAGATACTCTGTTTAGCGAAGTGCCATCTTTTGGGGTGACTAGCTATCAAGGTGCTGAGTTTAATGATTTTGGTGTGAGTGTGTTCGACCACGGTACGCAAAATAAATTGCTCGATAACGTGTTGATCACCCTTAACCAAGATGACATTAAAACCATCTTCATCTATGAGCAAACGACCGAGCAGGGCAGCCAAGTGAAGGCGATGGAGATGAAGCAAACTAAGACGCCAAGTCCCTATAGCTTTAAGTTCGACATTGTGAGTTTTGCCGATAAAAGCAATCTAACCGTGTATTTCTTAAAGGCAAATGACACGATTGAAACGGCTGTAAATAAGATCACCGCAGTCAATCCTGCGAGCCCTCAGTCAGTGACTGTGCCAGCTGGTGAATATTCTATTAAGGTTATCGCTGTGGAAAACGGTACTAAAACCGTTGTCTATGCATCCGATTTAATGGATTTCAGCAATGAAGATAATGTGACTATGGTGCTGAATAAAGATCCTTCTACTAGCTTTGGTTATAACTTGATTAAGATCTAACCGCTAAGGTGAGTGAACTTAGCTAATACAAGAGCGCTACTTAGGTAGCGCTTTTTTTGCTGTTTTTTTGTGCTCGTTTTAGTGGGCTTAGTAGATGGAGCATTATTGTCTTAGCATTCACTTTTTATTGATTGTGGCTGCGGGGTTAATGTAGGCTGAACGGCAAAAATTAAGCCGAGCATTGCTGTGATGTGAGTAACGCGAGCAATATAGGAAAAGGAGTTCACTGTGATGAGTAAAGGATTTAAAGACGGCCATTTCCAAATTGGTGAAGGCAGTATTAGCGGCACTATAGCGTGTATGTTAGCGATATTATCGTTTCTGGGTGTATTGGCGTTTCATTTTCCCGAATATCTCACCACTCCAGAATTACGCCAAAGCTATAATGTCGATGTTATTCGCAGCTTAATATTTGTCGCCTTAGTGGTGTCGGGCAGTTTAGGTTTATTGAATTTTATTCGAAATAAAAATAAGCGTTTCGGCTTTGTGGCTTGGGTATTTGTGAGTTTAGCGATTGCCTTTGGTGGTCATCAAGTTGAGGTCGAGCCTTTTGCTAATCATAAGGTCTCACTGGGTTTAGATTGGTTTATTTTAGACTTATTAGGCTCAACCTTAATTTTCATTTTTATCGAGAAATGGCTACCCCATAAACCAGAACAAGCAATATTGAGACCCGAGTGGCAAGGGGATTTAAACCATTTTTTGGTGAATCACTTAGCGATTGGATTTGTATTATTGGTGGCAAACCAATTTGTGCAGTCGACCTTTTCTTGGGCTATTTCCAGCACAGTGCAAAGCTTTATCGCGGATCTTCCCTTTGCGTTGCAACTGTTGTTGATTTTATTGGTCGCCGATTTAATGCAATATGCGGCGCACCGTGCCTACCATGAAATTCCTTTCCTGTGGCGCTTCCATTCGGTGCACCATAGCGCGAAACATTTAGATTGGTTGGCTGGTTCAAGGCAACATATGTTTGAGTTGATTGCTACCCGTTGTTTAGTGCTCACGCCGATTTTTATCTTGGGATTCTCCAAAGACATCATCAGTATTTATGTGATTATCGTTGGCGTGCAGGCGGTATTTAATCATGCCAATGTGCAGGTTAACTTTGGCTGGCTACGTTACTTAATTGTCAGTCCGCAATTCCACCATTGGCATCATGCTTCCGATAAGGCGGCAATCGACCGTAACTATGCTGCCCATTTTTCTTTTTTAGATTACCTATTTGGGACTGCAGTTCGAGGTCAGAAAGAGTGGCCAGAGCAATATGGTGTCGTGGGCGATTACATGCCTGTTGGCATGTTTAAGCAGCAATTGTATCCCCTTGGTTTAGCGAAGAAAGACACAAAATAATGGCACTGCAATTGGAGTGGTTTGTTTTGGAATGATTGTCCGAGAGCATTGGTTAGGTCAACTGAGCAGTAACGCTGAACTGTGGCGGTTAACTCTGATATTGGGATAGAAACAAGCCCAACACAGCGCTTGGGAACCGCGCTTTGTTGGGCTTTTTGCCGTTCAAACTACAATCGTTATTCGGAAATTTTCAGTTCTTGGCCTGGCTTAATAATGCTTTTGCCATTGAGCTGGTTCCACTTCATTAAGTCAGCCAGTTTAACCTTATTCTTACGGGCGATTTTATCCAGCGAATCACCTGATTTCACCTTGTAAGTGGTCGCTTTTACTACAGGTTTATCGGCCGATGTTGAGGTAGTCGCTTTAGCTTTGGTCGACGACTTATTGCTCACTTTTTTATCTGTCTTCGCCTTGGTTTTAGTGGGTTCTGGCTCATTATCATTGCCCGCCATTGGCGTTAACAGTGTGAGCTCTTGGCCGATTTTTAGGCGGTCAGATGTCAGATTGTTGGCCTGTTTTAATGCTTTCACTGACATATCAAACTTGGCTGCGATTGTGCCTAGGCTGTCACCAGATTTGACGATATAGCTTTGGCTGTCATAGCGTTTTTGAGCGTAGAGCTTGTCTTGATTTTCCTGATAATGACCTATGTTTTCCAGTGGTAAGGCGATTTGATATTTACCTTTGCTGGGGATTACACCTTGGCGAAAGCCTGGGTTATAGGTTTTAAATTCTGCTTTGCTGAGCCCTGCTGCATTAGCAATCTGGCCGATATCTACGCCATTAGGTGCTGGCACTCTTTCCAAGAAAGGGCGGTTAGCAATAGGGGGGACTTTTAAACCGTAGTGGTTGGGATTTCGAATAATCTGAATAAATGCCAGCCACTTAGGAACTGTTTGTACTCGCTTAGCGGGGATACCCAGTGACCAAAAGTCCGTAGGTTTGCCCTTGGCTTTGTTTTTATCAATGGCGGCTTTGATCACTAGCTCACCGGTATTGTAGGCGGCGACGGCGTTGATCCAGTCTTTGTCTAAGGTGTCGTATAGGTGCTGTAGATAGTCGAGCACTGCATCGGTTGAGGCCAGCGCATCTTTACGGCCATCGTAGGCAGAATTCACCGTTAAGCCAAAATTACGTCCAGTAGCAGGGATCATTTGCCACAGTCCTGCGGGGCCGTTAGCTTGTGCTAAAGGGTTATAGCCACTTTCGACTATGGGCAATAACGCCAATTCTAATGGCATGTTACGCGCTTCGAGCTGGCTGACTATGTAATACAAGAATGGCTCGGCGCGATCGCCGACTTGGTTCATAAATTTTTGTTTATCATCGAAAAAGTTACGCTGTTTACGTACTTCGGCATCATCATGGACGTCAATGGTATTGGCGTGTTGGATCTTTTCCCACACGTCGCTGTACTGCTCAACCACTGCGGGTGGCGTTTGATGCTGTTGTGGCGAGTGGTCGTTATCATTACTGACATCACTTGCTGTGGCATTGAATTCAGTGGTTGATGGGCTTGCTGATGTTGTAGCGCAACCGCTCAGTAGGGCCATTAGCATGGCAAGCATAAGCACTGTAAAAGAGTGCGTTTGGCGAAAATGTGTCCGCATGATTGTCCTGTGATGAGTTGACTGGGCATTCCATATTGGTGCACATGCTAATCTGTTTTCGAGTTTCTGGATAGCTCCCCCAAGTTTTACCTATAGTATCAAAGTTGTCTTAAGGCCGATTGTGCCGCCCTTTGATTGCAGATCCTGCGTTTAGCTTTATCGATTTATACGCTACCATAGCCGCGATTTTTCATTAACTTGGGTAGCAAAGTGCAGACGTTAGCGCAGTTAAGGGCAGGGCAGTTACAAGGGATCACACGTTTACAATTGGTTGAGGATTTAACCGAGTTCCCGCGGGAGATTTTTGATTTAGCCGATACCCTCGAAATCCTCGATTTATCGAATAATCAACTGAGCACTTTGCCCGAGGATTTACACCGCTTATCGCATTTAAAGATAATTTTCGCCTCAAATAATCGCTTTGAACATTTGCCTGAGGCATTAGGGCGCTGCACAAATTTAGAGATGATTGGCTTTAAGGCCAATCAAATCAAAACAGTGACTGCTGCGGCATTACCGCTGCAAACCCGCTGGCTCATCCTAACCGATAACCTCATTGAGACATTGCCTGCGGCCATGGGCGATTTACATCGTCTGCAAAAATTAGCTTTAGCGGGTAACCGTTTAACAACCTTGCCCGAGTCGATGGCCAATTGCCGCAACTTAGAGTTAGTGCGTTTATCGGCCAATCAACTCCACGCACTGCCAGCTTGGTTACTCAGTTTGCCCAAACTGACTTGGCTCGCCTTTGCGGGAAATCCATTCAGCCATACCTTAGTCGATCCCCATGCCGATGTGGCCACAGTGGCGAATGTGACTCTGGGTGATATCAAGTTGGCTGAGAAGCTTGGCGAAGGGGCTTCTGGGGTCATTTATCGAGGCGATTGGTTGAATCAAGCCATGATAGCCGCGACGGGGTCGGCGCAGATTGCGGTAAAACTCTTTAAGGGTGAAGTGACGAGCGATGGTTATCCCGCTGACGAGTTAGATTGCTGTCTCACAACGGGTGATCATCCCAGCCTTATTAAGGTCGTGGCGCACATTAGCCAAAAAGATCAATTGGGTTTAGTAATGGAACTAATTCCGGCAGGGTTTAGTAACTTAGGGTTACCACCAAGTCTTGTCACCTGCACTCGCGATACCTTTAAAGACGGTAGCGAATTTCGCCTTGATGAAGTCGCCAAAATCACACACCAGTTGGCCGATGCGATGGCGCACATGCATGCTAAACAAGTAAGCCATGGTGATGTCTACGCCCATAATATTATGGTTAATCAACAGATGAGCTTATTGTTTGGGGATTTTGGTGCGGCATCAAACTTACGCAATCTATCGACAGCAGAACGCTTAGCGATAGAAGCTATTGAAGTGCGATCGCTTGGTTGCTTGATTGAAGATCTGTTGGCCTATGTGGATGCATCTGCCTATGTGAATACCTCGATTGACCCTCTGTACTACACACAGTTGAGTGCGATTAAAGACGAGTGCATGCAGTTAGATGTGGCTCAGCGCCCCTGTTTTGCAGACGTGAAAAAGGCCATCGGAGCACTGTTAAAAGGTAAATAGTGGCTTGCTAATAGGCTGGCTCTACACTTGTTTCAAGTTTGCTGTATTTTATGGTTGTTTGTGTGATTTAAGTGCTCACTATTAAGTTTATCGTTAAGTTATTGTTTTGTTTGGTTGTGTAACCGAGTTTTTACTGGCACTGACTGGGATTAAGCCTATAGGCTGTATACCCAAATAACCTCAAATTGCTGAAACAGGCACTTTGGGGGGACTTGGTATTAGTTTTGGGTTCAATCCGGTTTGCTGTTGTCGGATAGGATGTCCGTTGAATAGTAAGAACGATAGGTTTGCATACTATGTTTACACGAACGCTGTTTACACAAAGAGTAACTGAACGAGCACGCAGTGCATGCGATATTTCATTAAAAAGCCATCCCCATCATCTCCCAAAGGCGCCCTTATTCGCGCCTTTGCCGTTTCTACTGGCGAGTGTTTTCGCTTTAGCCCCTATGGCCGTGATGTCGGCGGACAAGGTTGACATTATCCCTGTGACGGTCGAGGCCGTTAAAGAAACGTCCTTTGCCGATGTAGTGAATGAAGTCGGTAAAATCAACGCTATCGATTCAGCCACGCTGAACTTTAATGCTAGCGAAAAAATTAGCGCGATTCATTTTAGTAACGGCGACAAAGTGACTAAAGGTCAAGTGATTGCCGAGCAGGACAACATTAAAGCCAAGGCTGATTTAGACAAAGCCAAGAGCACCTTAGCACTGGCTAAAACTAAGCTGGAGCGTATCGAAGACTTACTGATTAAAGAACCCTTTGCGCTTGCTAAGCAAGATGTGGATGAGCTACGGGAAAATGTGAATCTGGCCGATGCGGATTTTCGCCAGAAACAAGCCACCATGAACGATTACCTGATCAAGGCTCCCTTCGATGGTCAGTTGACCAGCTTTAGTCAGTCTATCGGCAGTCAAATTGGTGCTGGTACGGCCTTAGTCACCCTCTATAGTTTAAATCCGGTCGAAGTGCGTTATGCCATCAGTCAGAAGGATTTAGGCAAGGCGCAAAAGGGCCAAAAGGTGAATGTGACTGTTGAGGCCTATGGTAATAAGGTATTCAAAGGGTTAGTTAACTATGTTGCTCCTGCGGTAGATGAAAGCTCAGGACGGGTTGAAGTGCATGCCGCCCTTGAAAACCCTGAGTTTAAGCTTGCTCCTGGCATGTTCGCCAACATCAAGCAGTTCTATAGTCTAGGGATTAAACGTCTATTAGTGCCGCAAAATTCGATTATTGCCAATAACGATGAACGTTTTGTCTGGCTAGTGCAGGGCGATAGCGTAGTAAAGCAAGTGGTTAAACTCGCTCAAAATACAAATGACGGTTATGCCGTCGTGACTGAAGGTTTAGCCGAAGGCGATTTAGTCGTTAAAACGGGTATGCAAAACCTCAAGTCCGATAGCAAGATCAAAGTCGTGCAGGATAGAAACACTGCAGATAAAGCGGCAACATCAAGCGCTGACAAAGGTGCTGATTCAGGCGCTACTCCAAATATTGAGGTGGCTGAATAATGCGTTTACCCGAAGTCTGTATTCGTCATCCTATCTTCGCCTCCGTACTCAGTATTATGGCTGTGTTACTGGGCTTGATTGCCTTTCAAAAACTCGATATCCAATACTTCCCTGAGCATACCACCCACTCGGCATCTGTGAATGCGTCGATTGCAGGGGCGAGCGCCGATTTTATGTCGAGTAACGTGGCCGATAAGTTGATTGCTGCGGCTTCGGGTATAGATAAAGTCGATACCATGTCGACCGACTGTAGCGAGGGGCGTTGCTCATTAACGATTAAATTCAATGATGACACCAGCGATATTGAATACACCAACTTAATGAACAAGTTGCGTAGCAGCGTCGAAGGGATTAACGATTTCCCCCAGAGCATGATAGATAAGCCCACAGTTACTGACGATACTTCGGCCACGGATTCGGCCAGTAATATCATCACCTTTGTGAACGCGGGTGGCATGGAAAAGCAGGCTATGTACGACTACATTAGCCAGCAGTTAGTACCGCAACTCAAACAAGTTCAAGGCGTTGGTGCCGTTTGGGGGCCCTATGGTGGCTCACAAAAGGCGGTCAGAGTCTGGCTCAATCCTGAACAAATGAAGGCGTTGAATATTAAAGCTGCCGATGTGGTGGGCACGTTAGGCTCCTACAATGCCAGTTTTACCTCGGGCGCGATCAAAGGTAAGTCGCGGGATTTCTCGATTAACCCTTTGAATCAAGTTGAAACGCTTGAAGACGTGAAGGATCTGGTGATTAAGGTTAGCGAGGGTAAGATCATCCGCGTGTCCGATGTCGCCGATGTGGTGATGGGCGAGGAAAGTCTGTCGCCGAGTATGTTGTCTATCGGTGGACATAGTGCAATGTCATTGCAGATTTTACCGCTGAGCAACGCTAACCCAGTGACAGTGGCTTCGAACATTAAAGCCGAAATTGCACGCATGCAAAAACATTTACCCCAAGGCTTAGAAATGAACTTGGCTTATAACCAAGCTGATTTTATTGAAGCCTCCATCGACGAAGGATTTTCTGCGTTGATTGAAGCGGTGATCTTAGTTTCGCTGATTGTGGTGTTATTTTTGGGTAGCCTGCGGGCGGCATCGATCCCCATTATTACCATTCCCGTGTGCGTGATTGGGGTGTTTGCTGTGATGTCGGCGCTCGGATTTAGTATCAATGTGTTGACTATTCTGGCGATTATTTTGGCCATTGGCCTGGTGGTGGATGATGCCATTGTGGTGGTCGAGAACTGCTATCGCCATATTGAAAACGGTGAAACGCCTTTCAATGCGGCGATTAAAGGCTGTCAGGAGATCATTTTCCCTATCATTGCGATGACGTTAACGCTCGCCGCCGTGTATCTGCCGATCGGATTAATGTCGGGCTTAACCGCCGATCTGTTTCGGCAATTTTCCTTTACCTTAGCAGCGGCCGTGATGATCTCTGGCGTGGTGGCGTTAACTTTGTCGCCTATGATGAGCGCTTATCTTATCAATACCACTGAGCAACACCCTAAATGGTTTAGCCGAGTCGAGAATGCGCTGCAGCAGTTAAATCATTTGTATATCAATGAGCTGAATAAGTGGTTTTTCCGCAAGCGCTTGATGTTTGGTGTGGCTGTGGTTTTGGTGGGTCTTGCGGGTATTGCTTACTGGCAATTACCCAAAATACTCTTGCCTGCGGAGGACTCTGGCTTTATTGATGTGGCGTCTAATGGTCCTACCGGTGTCGGTCGGCAGTATCATCTCAATCACAATGCTGAGCTTAATAGCGTGATGAATGAGCATCCCGCGGTTGGGGCTAACTTGTCCTATATCGAGGGAGAGCCAGTGAACCATGTACTACTCAAACCTTGGGGTGAGCGCAGTGAGGGTATAGATGATGTGATCAGCGACTTGATTACAACATCAAAGGAAAACGTTTCTGCCTATAACATGTCGTTTAGCATTCGCTCAGCGAATAATCTTAATATTGCCAATAATTTGCGTTTAGAGCTGACGACCTTAGATCGGAATAAGGACGAACTCAGCGAAACCGCCGCCAAAGTGCAAAAATTACTCGAGGATTATCCTGGCCTGAATAACGTGGGTAACTCAGTGCTTAGGGATCAACTACGCTACGATCTGTCTATCGATCGCAACGCCATTATCCTCTCTGGTGTGAGTTATGGTGATGTCACTAATGCACTTTCTACCTTTCTTGGCTCAGTGAAGGCGGCGGACTTACATGCTACCGATGGTTTTACTTATCCTATTCAAGTGCAAGTAAACTTAGACAAACTGAGTGATTTTAAAGTGTTGAATAAGCTGTATGTCACTTCAGAATCAGGGCAAGCACTGCCATTGTCGCAATTTGTGTCGATTAAACAGACTACGGCAGAATCTAACATTAAGACGTTTATGGGTCTTGATAGCGCTGAATTAACGGCAGATATTATGCCCGGCTATTCAACTGATGAAATCAAAACCTACTTAGATGAACAATTACCGACATTGCTTAATGATGCCCAAGGCTTTAAATACAATGGCGTGGTAAAGGATCTTATGGATTCGCAGGCGGGCACTCAGTCGCTATTCTTGCTGGCATTGGTGTTTATCTATTTGATTTTGGCTGCGCAGTTCGAAAGTTTTGTCGATCCCTTAATTATCTTACTGACAGTGCCCTTGTGTATTGTCGGTGCGTTATTGACCTTAGCCTTGTTTGGCCAGAGTGTGAATATCTATTCGCAGATTGGTTTATTAACCTTAGTGGGGCTAGTGACTAAGCACGGTATCTTGCTGGTGGAGTTTGCCAACAAGCAACAAGACCAAGGTTTGAGTGCGATTGAGGCGGCGCGAAGCAGTGCCAAATCTCGTTTAAGACCGATTCTAATGACGTCTTTAACCATGATTTTAAGTGCGATTCCTTTAGCCTTGGCATCGGGACCGGGCTCGTTAGGGTTAGCTAACATAGGTTTAGTCTTAGTCGGAGGTCTGTTAGCGGGCACTTTCTTCTCGTTATTTGTAGTGCCTGTGGCCTATGTCGCTATGGCGGAATTGAAGGCCAAGGATGTGCTTGCTAGACTGCGAAGTGCTTAAGTTGAGTTTTATGCGCTGGGGTTTATCGAGCCTAGACTGAGAGGCATGGGTTCAACTTGCCTGTAAATACGTTATGATTTAAGCCAACGGCTAAACGCGTTGGCTTAATTTTTTGTCGATAACTTAATGATCTTTGTTGTATTTAAGCGAGTGTTTAAGTGCGAGTGGATTTGCCTCATCAGCGACGGAGAGCTGGCATTATGAGTTTGTTACATTGCTTTCATAGGGCTTTTTTATATTTGGTTTGCTCGGCTGGATTGATGTTTGCCTCTCCCGTCATGGCCTCTTTTTGGGATTCCTTATTTCGTAGTGAGTTGCCCGTCGATCAAGTGACTGCACCTGTAGACAGTCCGCGTTTCGAGTTCGTTGGTGTATTACCTGCTAATACGCAATTAGAACTTGTCGGTTATTACGTCTCATCTGTTTGTACTCGAAAGGAAATCCGTTTTCCCAGTGGTGATATTGCTAATCCCTACCGCGCGACATTCGAAGAAACCTCAGTGCTGCGGCAAGTGATTAGCAGTGGTAGCAAAGCGAGTGAGTTTTCGCTGCCCTTAGCTTTAAATGGTGGCGGCGATTGTCAGTGGCGGCTTGAGGATTTAATGCTCGATGTGACAATACTGCCGAACCATCCGTTGTGGCAAAGGGCTAAAGCACTTAAACAACAATACCTTGCTAAGTTGCAGCGCACTTCTGTTGTGGATGCGGCACAAGTTGCTAGCCAAACGACGTTGCCGACTCAAGTGTCACCCCACGATGATTTTTATTTAAGTCATGAACTTAATATCGATCCTATTCATGCGGGTAGCGAGGCGGATAATTCGTTGCTTGCGACTACGCCTTTATCTTTAGCGCCAGTTTACTATCCAGTATTTATTCATTCTCCTAAGGAAGACAAACCCTTCGAGGCTAGGCTGAAAAGCAGTTTGCAGCAAATTTCTAGCCTATGGGCTAGTCCTTATACTCAAGCGATTCGCCGCGGTGATGAGGCTGTGATGCGGGTGAATTTTAATCCACAGATTGCCGAACAGTATGAGGTCAATGTTTGGTATCAGCCTGATACGGTTGAAGTGAATTATCCCGATGGTACTCAATATACTTATGCTAACGGTGATGTGGAATTGTATGCCTATGGTAAACCTGAATCACAAATCAATACCTTAGCTCAGAGTTCAAAGGCTGCTGATAAACGATTGTTAGCACGTATCTATGAGCTTGGGCACGCCTTACCCAAGGATAAAATTAAGGCACAGAAATATTACCGTGAAGCCGCTGAAGCTGGCGATATTGAGGCGCTGCATTGGCTGCGAGATCAAGCGGGTTACGCGGGGCGTGCCGATGAAAAGATCTATTGGCTGGAACGCGCCGCGAGCTTTGGCGATAACGCGGCAAAGCTTGAGTTAATCCGTTTACCTTTATCAGTTATCGAGCGTGGCCTCGTTAATACGGGTGAAGATAAGGTCAGAGAAACGCAAGCGTGGCAGCAGTTAAATCAATTAGTTGACCAAGGAATGCCAGAGGCAAGCAGCCTTATGGCTTTCTATCAACTGTTACCTTATTCACCGTATTTTGATGCTAACGCCGCACTGGAAAATTATCGCCTGAGTGTGAAGGCTAAGCCTGAACTGGCCCATGCGGCGGCGAGCGATTACTACTATTTGGCGGATAATTTTGCTGCGGGTAAGGAATTTTGGCAGATTGCCGCCGAGCGAGATCTTTACGCCGCCGCTGAATTTGCCAATATCCTGTTATCGGAAACCCATCGGGATGCGATTAACGCGCGCTACTGGTTAGCAAGAGTGACGAAGCTGGGTGCCAAACAAGGCTTGCAGGCGGATATTTTAGGCAATGCTTACTTCCAGTTCGCAACCCTGTTAGATAAAGGTGAGGGTGGACCGGCCGATGCTAAAGCAGCGTTAACGCTTTATCAGCAGAGCATTGAAATGGCAGAGCGGTTTTCAAACGACTATACAGCAAGGGCCAAGGAGAGAGTGAAAGTGCTCGAAGGGGGGCGCTAATAACGTATTGCCGCTAAAGACTCTATGACGTCAGTGTCGCTTATTCAGTTTATCTTCAATAAAAATCCCTGCCGAAGCAGGGATTTTGCTATTTATTCAAATGCTTGATTTATGCGTAATGGCTAAAACTGCTTACTTAAGCGATGTGAGTCATCAAACTAGCGTAAATCAACCTGCAGTGCGACTCCCGCACTCTGGGGCTCACTTTGCACTGTGATGTAATACCACCCCACGTTTGGTGTATTGACTGTGATGCTTTCCCGCGTGTTGGCGGGTGTCGCAGAGGCTGCATCGAAGTGTTGAGCATTCGCCCAAGTCGTCCCTGAAAACAGGCTAACATCACCACTGCCGTGGGCGGAGTTGATGCTTAGCTGATTAGTTCCCTCTGGTACCCAAAGGTAATAATCGTTGCGCCCATCGGCGGTGCAAATGGCTTTGCCAGCACTGAGCTCACCATAACTTAAGGGTGATTGCGTCGCGCAGGCGTTGGCAATGAGCACTGGCTCGGGTGTGTTACTCGTGCCTGTGCTTAAGGTCAGTGTTACGCCGCTAAACTCAGTGGCAGTATCAATCGTGATATAACGCCAGCCACGATTGGCGCTGAAGCTAAGCGATTCTTGATTTCCTGCTTGAGCGCTCTTTGCATCGGCATTATCTGCGTCGGCCCACTGACTGGCATTGAAGTAAATATTGGCATCCCCAGAGCCGCCCTTAGTGGTGACAGTGAACTGGGTATTATCTTCCTCAACCCAGAAGTAGAAGCTGTTACGCCCGCCACTGATGCACTCATTTTTGCCTAGGGTGAGCTTACCGTAATCTAAGGTCACTGCGCCGCAATTGGCTGGTGGCTCAGGATCCACGCCGCCATCCCCCAGATCGGGGTCGATATCAGCAAATAGCTCAGTGGTGCTGACTTGCATATCGACACCGCCAAAGTCCCCCGATAAGGTAATGTAGTGCCAATACTCGTTAGGGTTTAACTGCACCTTAATCACTTGATAATTACCATTACCGATACCAGCCCCTTGGTTTTGCTCAGGGCTTGCCCAGCCTCTAGAATCGAAATAAATGTCGGCATCTCCCCAACCACCGCCAATCTTGATCCAAAGCTCTTGGGCTGTGCGATCGGTATTGGAGAAGCTGAAACTGGCGCGGCCGAGTTTTGAATCGATACATTCCATCGGCACATCGATTTTCAGGCTGGCCGATTCAGTGTAACGGTAGGCTTCATTAGTCACTTGGCAAGGTGAGTAATCCTTACTGATAGTGCCTGCTGGTCCTATCCAGTTGCCTTCGCGGCCACTAGGCTCAGCGTCGACATCACTCGGGCCCTTATCGACTATGCCATCGTCAGCCGTGCTTAAACCACTGGCGAGCCAACCCTGCCATTCGTTATCGTAACGTGTGCCGATATTATCCATAAAGGCTTGATATTCTGCATATTGATCGTTGCGTAGGTAGGCTAGAATCTGTCTCACATCGTCCCTGTGGTGTTCAAACATGAAACGCACCGCTAGATAACCCCAGCGATAGATGCGGTCTTGGCCAGATTCATAGTTGTTTTTGAAGATGGTCGATAACATATACTCACCTGTTTCGCCCATGGCAATTGCCGCAGGGTTTGCGTCACGGTAAGAGATGTATTCCGCGAGGCCTTCAATCCACCAAATGGTATTGGCCGAAGTGCCACGACTAAAGTCACCAAACAGGTTATAGCGTCCATCGAGGTAGTGTACGTATTCGTGTTGCAGGTTCCAGACGTGGAAATCCGGCGTGCGCCATTCGGCTTCATAGGCGATAAAACGTGCCTGATTTTTGAGTCCAGCGGGCGAACCTTCTAAATACATGCCGCCATTGTCGGTACTGATACCAAAGATACTATTGGCTAAGGATTTATACTCAGACGAACTGCCGAAGATCACTAGCTCTAAGTCATCGTTGTTATCCTGCCCCACGGGTTGCATGCCCGTTTCGAGTTTACTGTGGAAATAACTTTCTTGGCTGGTCAGCACATCACAGGCCCATTTGGCTTGATCTTGATAGAGATCTTGGGCGCGGATCTTAAGGCTGTCGGAGCATTTCCAGTTGAAAGGTAAGGCATCGGCCTCTAACTGCGCCTTAAAACCACAGATATTGTAATCATTACAATGGCTGCGATCGTAATAGTCGGCCATTTCTGCCGCCGCGTACCAAAGCACTTTGCTCGGTTCGGTTTTGCTGGTGCTGCTGAGGATGTTTTTGACCTGCTGGGTCACTCGCGGGCGCATGGCATCAATGTAATACAGCCTAGATAACTCTTTAACTGAGTTGACCAAAAGGTACTCTGCATTGGTGCCTAACAAGTCGCGATGTTCGAGTTGGAAGTTATTCAGCGCATCTAAAATGCTTTGGTCACGCGCGAACAGCGCCTGCATGTCATCATTCCATTGGGCTCGGAATAAGGTGGTAAACACTGAGTTGGCTGCGGCGTTCATGGCGAAGCTGGCTTGCCAATTAGCATCATAGTCCGTAAGCACTTTGATAGTGACATGATTGAAATCGGCTCCGAGCTCGGCTGAGTCAATCAGGATTAAGGCTTCTTTCAACACGCCAGCATTAGCATCGGAGACTGTCCAAATCGCAGCGTTCGCAAATAAAGCGTTGAGGGCTGATTTTAAGCTGGCCTTAGCGGCGCTGCTGTAAGCGGGCACATCATTTGGGCTGTAAAACTGCACATAGAGGGCGGCGCGGACAAAGTAAATATGGGACTCCAGATGCTGAACATCGACCCCAGTGTAGTCTTTGGCTTTAGCGGCAATGGCATTAGCCACACTGATCACATTGGCCTCGCTAAATAGCGCGGTCGCGCTACTGCCTTTGAGGCTATAGAGCTTACCGACGCATTCGGGTGTCGATTGGCTCAGTTCATTGACTAGTGCCTGACCTGATTTCCCAACAAAGTCACTGCAGTCGCTGACTTGCATCGCGGCGCTACGATTCTGCAACTTAAGTGGGGGTTGCTCCGAGACCTCTATCTGACGTTTTTGGCGTGAATGAATCTTAGGCTGCTCTGTCATCGTCGGATCATTGGGGGATGCCATCAATTGCGTCTCCCGCAGTAGCGGTCTATGTGATTCAATTAAGCTAATCGGTGCAGAGGGCGGTGGCGGGACGGGTTGAGCTGGTGAACTGTTTGGTGTGTTGTTGCCTAATGGGGGGCTTGCATGAGTGTTATGGGCAAGAACGGGAGTTGCAATCGCTAAGCTAATTGCTGCGAAGAGTAGTGTGTTTTTCATTGTGTATCCGTAGTTATCTAGTCTGCAAAGCAGATCTTCCTTGGGCGTTATTTGATGCATTTAACACAGACTTGCATCAAACCTCATTGGATTATTTGCGTGATAACAATAGCGCGACAAACATCGCAGTCAGCAAATAATGCCTCAGAATAATGGCTGTAAGTTTTTAATATATCTAGGGTCTGTTGATCTTTCGAGAGTGATTTTTAGACAGCATGGCAAGACGTTATAATTTGCTTCGCCAAAAGTAACCATAACCTCAAGCCATGCCAAGACTTATGCTAACCGATGCACGCTGGGAAAAGCTATTTCATTTAATGAAAAGCACAGGCCGTGTTTATGACAAACCTGAACATAGACAAACATTCGAAGGTATTCTTTACCGCCTTAGAACAGGTATCCCTTGGCGAGATTTACCTAAAGAGTTCGGTCATTGGAGCACGGTCTTTAGACGGTTTCATTTATGGTCTAAGAAAGGCGTTCTAGCACATTTATTCAAGGCCTTAGCCAACCTTGCTGATATAGAATGGGTCTTTATTGATGGCTCGATAGTGCGGGCTCACCAGCACAGTGCAGGTGCAGCGACGCTAAGTAATGAGAGTATTGGTAAAAGTCGAGGCGGTAATTCAACCAAAATTCACTTAGCCGTCGACAGCGGAGGATTACCGATTTATTTCGAATTATCAGAAGGCCAAAAACACGATATTACACACGCCCCCAGCTTAATTGAGCACCTGAAGCAGGTTGATACCGTCATTGCAGATAAAGGTTATGACAGCGATGCTTTTCGTGAACTTATCGCAAATAAAGGCGGGAAATCTGTTATTCCAAGGCGCCGCTATAAGAATACACCTCAAGAAAGAGTCGATTGGTGCTTATATCGGTATCGACATTTAGTGGAGAATGCTTTTGGAAGAATTAAGCACTATCGAGCAATATCAACAAGATATGACAAGCTAGCAAGAAATTACGCCAGTATGGTGTCACTGGCGTTTATGTTAATGTGGCTGCCGATGTATTGCTGAACAACATTTGTACAGCAAAGATCAACAGACCCTAGTATTTGTCATAATATTTTTTTGATACATCTTTTCTGTTCAGCTTAGGTTCAGCTTTCAGTTCAAATGGTTAACGTCAGCCGCTTGATTGAGTGTGATGGAATATAGAATGGAATAACTGTGGCTATTTGGCTTGAAATTGCGCTAGCTTAGCCGCATTAAGGTTTAGCAAATGAACCGTTTAAGTATAGCAATCTGCTATTAGGTTGGTGCCATTCTCACAGGAGCTTTTATGTCAGCTTTACCAAGCGAGTACACTCATATTCATGTTGAGCAACCTGGGGCGCCCGAGGTGATGCGGCTATCGCGCTCGCCTTTGCCTGTCCCTGCGGCGGGGCAAGTGTTGATCCGCGTACATGCAGCAGGAGTGAATGGCCCCGATGTTAAACAAAGGGTGGGCGCGTATCCACCGCCACCGGGTGCATCACCGATTATTGGTCTTGAGGTTGCTGGGGATATTTGTGTCCTCGGTGACGGCGTGAGCCAATGGCAAGTTGGCGATAAGGTATGCGCCTTAGTGCCGGGCGGTGGTTATGGCGAGTATGTGCTCACCTATGCGGCCCATTGTTTGCCGATCCCGACGGGCTTTAGTTATGTGCAGGCAGCTGCGCTGCCAGAAACCTTCTTCACCGTATGGGGCAACCTGTTTATGCGTGCGGGACTCAAAGCGGGCGAGACGGTACTGATCCACGGTGGCTCAGGTGGCATTGGTAGTACGGCTATTCAGTTGGCCAGTGCGCTGGGTTCAAAAGTGATAGCGACGACGGGACAGGATGAGAAGCGCGATTATTGCTTGAGCCTTGGCGCCGCTGAAGTCATCAACTATCGTACTCAAAACTTTGTTGAACCTGTGATGGCACTCACTCAAGATAAGGGCGTAAACGTGGTATTTGATATTGCGGGTGGTGATTTTATCAATCTCGACTTACAAGCCTTAGCGATGGACGGGCGTATGGTGTCGGTAGCTATGCAACGGGGGCCTAAGGCCGAGGTTGAGATTTTCCGCCTGATGGCAAAACGTATCATGTGGACAGGGTCGACCCTAAGACCGCAGAGCGTGGAGGCCAAAGCCGCCATTGCCGTTGAATTATTGGAGAAAGTTTGGCCGTTGTTAAACGCCCATAAAATTGTCCCCAATATTTTTGCAACCTTTCCATTAGCACAGGCTGCTAAAGCCCATGCTTTGATGGAGTCGGGTGAGCACAGGGGCAAAGTAATACTGACTGTCATTTGAGCTAGGCATACTTGGTTTTGCAGCGACATATTTGCTTTAAGTCGCTGCCATTCGAGTCAATCTAGAAGACATTCTGACATCATAGTGGCTTAGTCATTGTTCGGTAAATATGAGTTTGTAGCGCTGTAATTAAATCTTCATGGATAACCTTGATGGTTAACTTTACAGCAACCTCGAATTGTTAACGTTGATGACTCATCAAACACCATAGATATGATTGCTTTTTCTTGGGAATAAAACTTGCCGCGTCGATTTTTTAGACTAAAGTCGTTAATGATTAAACTTTTTGGGTACTTTGGCAGAAATTAATACGTAATTAGTGAAAATTTCATGGTATGAGGCATTGATTATCGGAAATATTCTGTAAAAATACCCAGTTGAAAACGTCAGAGACTTTCAGGCGCTATTCGTGGATCAAAGCAAGCGATGCTTCGCTTATTCAGGCTAAAAAACTCATGGTGTATGTGTTGATTTAAGGGTATTAGCATATATGTATAACACAGCAAAGAAACAGGTTTGGTATGGTGAGCTGAGAACATCGAAAGGCAACGCGATTGTCGTCCATGACAACCAGCTGCCCGATGCCTCCCCAGGACGTATCTACCTATACAATACCGATCGCGATGCGATCATTGAGTATGTGGAAGATATAGTCAAAGTGAACCTATACGACTTAGATGAGGCTGCGTTAAAAGCTGCTGAGGCTAAGTTTGGTGGTGCATGGAAGGCGGCAAGATCTCAATTTATGAGTAAACATCAAGCTCGCATTGACTTGAACAACGTGAAGGAAACTGCGCCTGTACGTAAGGCGAAGCCTGAAGTTGAACCAGAAGTCGAATCTGATGCCGTTGGCGTGGATTTTGACGATGATTGGGGCGATGATTTTGATGATTAACACAGTGTCGGCCTAAGGGCTAACACTGTGAGTGTAAGGAATAAAGTAGTGTTTATTTTATTCCTTATCGCTTTATTTATTCCCTTCTGCTAAACCGCGCTTTCCTCGTTTTCTCAATTTTTATTGCGAATGGCTACGCATCGGCATCGAACTGATAACGACTGATGTGGTGATAAACCTTGCCTGGCATTAACCAAACGTCATCACCAAAGCGCTCGCCTTGGTTCGGTGAGTCTGGCAGCATCTGCGGCTCTAAACACACTGCATGATGTTGATTTAATACCTGTTGATTGCGACCTACTGTGCCATTTAAAAAATTAGCACAGTACAGCTGCACACTCGGTTGATTAGTATAAACCGTCATAGCACGACCGCTAATGGGGCTGCTTAAACAGCCAAAACGGGCGAGTGAGCCATCGGGGTTATTCATCATATAACAGTGATCATAACCGCGAGTGCTTGTGAGTTCAGCGGCATGCAGCTTGTCACCTAAGCGTATTGGTTGACTTAAATCGAAAATCGACCCTGTCGTCTGGGCAATACCTGTGGGAACACTGACATCGTTCATCGTCAGATAGCGCTTGGCATCGATTTGCATCAGATGCTCGTGATTGGTCTCTGAGCCATCGAGGTTGAAATAACTGTGCTGGGTGAGGCTTACGGGACAGGCTTTATCGACCGAGGCTAAGATTTCTACGTACAAATTATTGCCTGCGAGACGGTAATCCAGCTGAACTGTGCAATTACCGGGGAAGCCCATGTCGCCATCTGGGCTCATTAAGGTCAAACGCACACCATCGGGGAGTTGACCTAGTTGCCAGTTTTTACGATTAAACCCTTCACGGCCGCCGTGTAAACAGTTAGTCGCTTGGTTTACATCTAATTGATAATCATGACCTTGATAGTGCATTTTGCCGTTAGCGATGCGATTTGCAAAGCGGCCTGCAATGGCACCTAAATGAGCCGATTGGGTCAAGTAATCTTCGGCGCTATCACAACCTAAAACGATATTGGCACGTTCGCCGTGTTTATCAGGGGTCCACAGAGCGCGGATAATACCGCCTAAGCTGATGACTTCTAATGCGAGTATGCCATTGTCGATCCGAACCCGTTCGATTTCACCGCCGCGGGGATCGGTCCAAGGATCCAAAACACTGAAACGTACCATTTAGCTTCCCTCTGTGTTGAATATGCTCACTGCTTATTGTGTTAAATGAGTATGTTAACCCTATTATTTGCCATCAACAGCATAAAGTTCAGTGATGAATTCGTATGCTATCGACGGCGTAGTCACTTTATTAGGTTGTTTTTGATTTTAGTGCGGCTAAGTGCTTGTTCTAGCAAATTGCCTGTTCTGGCTAGTTATCGATGCGACCCGCGCCAGCGCTGGCGGAACATAAATACACTGTGGCATCAATGGCGGTTTTTTCGAAGAATTCATGTTCAACGGCAGCAACAACAGCGTCAGTCAGTTCATGGTCGACCAAGGCGACCACGCAGCCGTCGGTCATGCGGATGCCACCACGTTCGCCGATCACTTGGCTGACAATTTCAACTAAAGTATCAAATTCGGGCAGTGTGACTTCAAAATCATCACGCAGTGAAGCATGGGATTCAGCCATTAAACGACTGAATTTTTGGATGTTATTTTGCTCTAAGGCGCGAGCAGCATTTTGAGTTCTTTGGTTCTCAGTGACGACGTGTTTCGCCCGGCGGTATAGCACTTCATCTAAATCGGCCTTTGCACTTTCTAGTTGGCGTAAATCGAGGTGACGTAGTGCATCTAAGCCAAAGTACTCTGCCGCTTGTGCACACTCAGTGCGACGTTGTTCGTTGGTCGCGGCTAAGCGTTGTTTCTCGATATGGGCATCTATGATGATAAGGCTTAGGTTTTCTGGAATGGGAATGGCTTCGCTATCGAGATCTAAGCAGTCAATCAGGAGTGCATGGTCTTGTTCACCCATGGCGCTGCACATTTGATCCATGATGCCACAGGCCGACTCAACATACCTGTGTTCGCCGCGCTGTGCGAGTTGCGCCACCGCCATTGGGGATAAATGCAGTTGGCTGGTATCACTAATGGCTGTACCGAAGGCGACAACGAGTGCACCCGAAGATGAAAGACCTGCGGCAAGTGGCACATCGCCCACAATGGCTAAGTCTAAACCCTTGGCTAATAAACCTGTTTGCGCCATAGCCGCAGTAAAACCTTTGAGGTAATTCACCCAGCCATCTTGCGGGTCCATGTCGTTTTCTTGGCCGAAAACCCACTCTTTAATTTGTCCGGGAAACGCATCGGCGACGGCTCGAAACTTAGTATCGTCACGGCGTTTTACCGCAATCACTGTATGAAAATTAATGGCTGCCGGGAGTACAAAACCGTCGTTGTAATCCGTGTATTCACCGATCAGATTGACTCGCCCCGGGGCTTGATATAAATCGTCGGCTTTAGTGCCAAAGGTTTGGACAAATAACTTCGTGGCGCGTTGCGCAGGGTTTGACATGCTGTAAAAAATTCCAAAAAAGCTGAGCTAATTTCGTTACCGTCATCGATTTATATCACGACTGAGTCAGTGATGTAACTGAGATTTTTTGCTGAAATGGCGATAGGCTGCAATGAGTAAATCGATACTGGGATGAGGAGGCAAAATAGCGTATTGAGTGTTTTATCTAGTTAATTGATTTGTAAAGATTAGTCAGCATTTAGTTGGATGCCGCACAAACTGGCAGAGGATGTTACTGCTCGTTTGTGCGACCTGTTATGGCGTGATTTTAATTTAATGCAGCATTAGCAGGTACTTAACTGTGCGGCTCTGCATTAAGTTTAGGATCAGGCACTTGTACAGTATCTTCCGCTGGAACTGTGTTTTTCTCCGAGTTTTGCAATAGCTCGTAAATAACATGATCCACAAAACCGGCACCCGCGGCTTCGTACAAGTTGTACACACTGTGTACACCCGATTCTCGAAGCGCCGCAGCATCGTCACTGTACTGCACAATTGCACTGATTTTGCCTTGATAATTCAGTTTTTTGAGTTGCTCAACTGCAAACATATTTCCCGCGTGGTGCGGCATGGCTAGCAGTACCAGTTCAAGATTAGGTGCTCTGTCGAGTTTCTCCCAAAAGTCGGTATCTGAGGCGTCACCTTGCACTACATTGCGACCCTTTGTTTTATGTAAGTCGACTAAGTCTTGCTTGTGTTCAATACCGAGAATTTCCCCATCAAATTGTTCCCTGAGTTCATCATAGGCACCGCTACCAATACGGCCCATGCCTAAGATTAAAAAGCGTGGATTGCCAATGGCTATAGGTCTGTCTTCTGGGTGTAACGGGCGTTTTTCGAGCTTGATTAAACGCTGCTGGAATCGCTGGTAGATATTACCGACGGTGGCGTTAAGTGGCGCGGCAAGTAAAAAACTGAAGCTTAATGCCACGGCGATGATCACTAGCCACTCGGGAGGTAACCAACCTTTATAGGTGGCTACTGCGGCGACGATTAAACCGAATTCACTGAAGTTACCTAGGTTAAACGAGCCCAACATAGAGGTACGTGAACGCAGTTTAAAGCGAGTCAGAATGTAGACAAACAACAGGATTTTAAGTGGCACTAACAGCACTAATAGCGCTGCGAGTACGATATCCGATACCGTAGGTAAGCCGTTGAGCCCTATGGTTAAGAAGAAGGCAACGAGGAAGAGTTCTTTAAAATAGAACAGGGATTTTGCCAGCTCGGAGGACTTTTTGTGGCCCGCCAACAAGATACCGATAATCAGTGCGCCGAGATCGGGTTTTAAACCAACAGATTCAAATAACCAAGCGCCAACTACGAGTGCCATAACTAGGCCGAAGAGCACTAAGAGTTCACCGTGGCCGACACGGTCGAACGCTTTATAGATGAGCGGTTTAGCAAGTGGCAGTAAGAGTAATGCAAAGGCCCATACCGAAGGTACATCGCCTTTAGAAATGGTTAAAAACAGTACGGCGAAGATATCCTGCATAATCAAGATACCAATAGCGACCCGGCCGTAGAGGGATTGCACGTCGCCTTTATCTTCTAACACTTTGACCGCAAATACGGTGCTGGAGAAGCTTAACGCGAAGGCAATTAACGTCAGTTGTTCTAGGTTCAGACTCGTGAGTTGGCTTAAGCCCAGTAAGCCGAAGAGTTTCAGAATCGGCACAAAAATCACGATCGAGAGTACTAAGTGCACACTCGAACCCGCCCATACTTCGGCCTTGAACAGGCTACGAATATCGAGTTTTAACCCTATGGCGAATAACAGTAAAGTGACGCCTAGGCTGGCGAGTTCTTGCAGTAATGGCAGGCTTTCTTTATCTATTCCTAAGATGAACAGTACAAAGCCTGCCACTAAGTAGCCGATGAGCGGAGGGAGTCCTATACGGCTGACGAGCATGCCGCAGATGAGTGTAATAATGAGGATGCCTGGTTCCATGATGCTCCAATCTAAAAAGTCTAAAATTGTAAGTGATTGTATAAGAAATCTATGACACTTGGATAAAAAAGCGGACTTTTAATGAAAAAAGTCCGCTTTTTATTGGTGTTGCGGTAAATACACTTGGCTGTTAAAACACGCGCGAACTAAATCACTCTGGTGGTCTAAGCCTAAATCGTCACTATTTCACGAGATGATCTAAATGGGTTGCAAAATCTTTGGGGCCCATAAAACCAGTCACGCGTAAATCTTCCCTTTGCTCACCTTGTTCGTTAAACATCAACAGTGTAGGCAAACCAAGCACATTGTATTTTTCGAGTAAGGCCACATCGACCTTGTCACTCTTAGTCACATCCGCTTGTAGCAGCACGATTTTATTCATGCGGGCTAACACGTCGGCATCCTTAAAGGTAATGGCCTCAAACTCTTTACAGGCAACACACCAATCGGCGTACAGATCGAGCATCACAGGCTTACCTTGGGCGGTAGCGGCTGCAATTTCTTGCTCAAGATCTTCAATGGATTTAATACGTTTAAAGCCATGGGCTTCTTGGGTCGTCGCCGCAGTGCCTACGGAATTGTTATTAAAACCAAAGTGTCCCATCACAGCTTGGAATCCGTAGGAGAAGCTCGCCAGTAGCGCCAGCGTTAATAGCACTGAACGTACAGTTTGTTTCCAGTTAAATTCACTGAGTTTGTTCTGATGCATCAAGTAGCCGGTGAAGCTTACGCCCCACAGTGACCAAAGCACATCGGATACTACGCCTGTCCAAATACGGCCAAGCATCACGATAGATACAGCGATCAGCAGGAATCCGAAGATAGTCTTGATAATGTCCATCCAAGCGCCGGCTCTCGGTAATAATTTACCGCCTGAGGTGCCGATAATCAGTAGAGGTAATCCCATACCCATGCTGAGTACATACAGGGCTAAGAAACCTTGGAGTAGGTCGCCGGTTTGGGCCACATAAACGAGTGCACCCGACAGCGGCGCGGTAGTACAAGGTGATGCGACAAGGCCAGAAATCACGCCCATTAAGAACACGCCAACTAAGTTGCCGCCTTTTTGATTATTCGAGACTGAGTTCATCTTCTCCTGCCAGCTCGATGGCAGTTTCAAATCGTATAGGCCAAACATAGATAAGCTGAGCACAAAGAACAAAATCGCGAGTACGACTAATACGGCAGGATGTTGTAATGCCGCTTGGTATTTTAGTCCCGCCGATGCGACCACTAACCCTAAGATAGAGTAAGTGATTGCCATGCCTTGGACGTAAGCCATGGACAAGGTAAAGGCTTTTGCGGTTGAGAGCTTTTGCCCTTGGCCGACAATAATACCCGACAAAATCGGATACATAGGGAATACGCAGGGCGTTAATGCCAGACCGACACCTAGACCAAAGAAAATCACTAAAGTCCAAATTAAGCTGTCATTCGACAGCATTTGGCTCAGGGTATCTTGCTGAGTAATGGGTTGCGTATTGGCTTTATCGGCAGTGCTTGGCTCAGTGCTGGTTTGCTCAGTCGTTGTGGTTGATTCGGCGCCTGCAATTAAGCTATCGTTGGCTGCTATCGCCTTTAAAACGACTTCATGTTTGGTCGGTGGATAACACAATTTACCTTCGGCACAACCCATAAAGGTCACTGTGAGCGTGGCATTTTCATCGGCCTGTTTTAAACCAACGGGAATATCGACATAGGTATAATAGACTTCTTGCTTACCAAAATATTCATCTTCATGGGGCTTTCCCTTTGGTAGAGCGACCGTGCCTAACTCGGCACCATTGACGCTAAATTTAAGCTTGTCGCGGTACATATAGTAACCGTCGGCAATCACCCAATTGAGTTTGACCTGATTACCTTCTTGCTTGGAATCGAAGGCAAATGCTTGATCGACAGGCATCAATTCAGGCTCACCCTTCATGAAGTCGAATTTGTTACCGAAAACCCCTTCACTATGAGCTAAGGGTGCAATAAGCAATAAAGAAGTGAAAATAAGGCTGAGTAGTTTTTTCATGGCTGAGTGTTGTCTTTTATCCAATCTAAGTAGGCTGGTAGCCCGTGGGTCACAGGCACGGCAATAATTTCGGGTACTTGATAAGGGTGAAGCCTAAGCACAAGTTGTTCTAACTCTGTATATCGACTTTGTAAACATTTAATCTGTAAGCTAAATTCTTTCTCTTCACAGATTTTTCCTTCCCAAGCATAAATTGAACGTATCGGGGCGGAAATCTGAACACAAGCGGCAATACGCGACTCAATTAAAGCTCGAGCCAAAGTATTGGCTTGTACTTCATCGGGGCAGGTAGTGCTAACCACTAAATACTGATGCTGCATAGTGTTAGGTATCGTCTCTTAAGAATCTTAAAGTTCGCTTAAGCCAACTTCGTTAGGCTACTTTACGTGTTTTAATGGTCTCATACATTAGCGGGTTAACAAAAGGGTGAGCTAAATATCAGTGTTTTGCTCCCTTACTTCGTCCTAATGGTTATCCTGACTTGAATTAAGACCGGATAACCCCCATTTAGTTTACAGAGATAGTCAGATAAACCTGAGGTCGGTATGTTTTTCATTATTTTTTTACTCTTTGTGCTGATCCCAGTAATAGAGCTGTCGGTGCTGATCCGTGTGGGTGAAGTGCTTGGCACTTGGACTACCATAGGTTTAGTGCTCTTTACCGCCGTGCTCGGGGTCTCTCTGGTTCGCAGCCAAGGCTTAAACACCTTAATGCAAGTACAACAAAAACTCGCCCGCGGTGAAGCACCGGGGCAAGAAATTGTTGAAGGCATGATGTTAGCTATGGCGGGCATCTTGCTCGTGATTCCCGGTTTTGTGACAGATGCCATTGGCCTATTATTCTTGACGCCATTAACCCGTCGCCCCATTGCTGCTTTGTTGTTCAAACGCATGCAGTTACGGGTTGTTGCCGGTTTACAGGGAACAATGCACGGTGGCTTTCAAGCAGGCCAAGGCCCTTTTGGGCCTAAGCCACAGGACCCATTTGGCCAAGCGCCATTTGATGATAGTGTGAAAAAGGACGGTAATGTGTTTGAGGGAGACTTTGAACATAAAGTCGATCCAAGTGATATCAAACCCGCTAGCCATCAACTCTCTGATAAAGCGCAGGACAAAGAACAGGATAAAGATCCTAAGCCTTAGTTTTAGTATTAGTATTAGTATTAGTATTAGTATTAGTCTCGTATTGTCTCAGTCGCTTATTGCGTTAGTTTGTTATTGGATTAACTCAGTTGATTATCGCGTTTATTCGCTTGAGTTTTCTCCCTAATATGCCTTAGATACCAGTGGCCCACTGAATCAATCTGACCTGTGCCGCTGGTTCACCTCCACCGTAATAGCCATTTCACTCTTAAAAAACTCCAATACTAATAACCCGCCCACTCAGATATAAGAGTTAACATGATATTAGAGAAAAGCTTTTTGATCGCATTCACGCGATAAAGTAAAGTGTTATTAAATCATGACTCTGTATCCAAGAGAAAAAGTAATATCAGTGCTGTTGTCCATGTTGAGTAGGTTTTCGACGATAGTAAATTCAATTGCACTGTTATTCAGATAATACCTATAGCCTAGAAATACTTCGTGGGAAGGTTTTGAAAAGTCATTATCTGTTTTGAGTAAACCTTCATAATGATGTAATTCAATAAGCCAACCATGGCGTCCCATTAAATACTCATAACCTAAAGATAACATTACAGCATGGTCTTTATAGTCTATTCCAGATAGACTTTCATCATTTTGTCTAAAACTTATACCTGTTGTGGAGTAAAAATGATGCATTCCAGATGTATAGCTATAATTCAGCTGTAATGCTTGTTCAAAACGGTTATCTACAAATGGGCCAGAATTAACATGGTTGTAATATAAGCTGCCACCAATTGATAGACCATAATTATCCTCACTAAGCAATTGATATTCTAAATAGAAATTTAGGGCATTCGTTAGCGTATCGCCAGAAAGATCAGGTTGATTTATACCATTCTTTGAAAATATTTGGTTTTTGTCTTTGATTGTATTGTCGCGGCCATTTTGACCCACACCAAATGCATCATGAAACCAGATAGTGACCGAGTCAAGATGGTTATCCCCACTAAAACTCCACTTATAATTAGTATCAAACATCAATTTTTCAGTAAGTTGCCACTTTATTCCACCATTAAGAGAATTATGATAATAGTCAGCATAGTAATCGTCAGTTTCAGCCCATACACTTGCTACTGTTGCAGATCCGTATATCTCTTTTTTCCCTTCAGGCAGTGCAAATCCTGAACGAAGTAGAGGCGTTAAGCTACCCGCATGTGTAGGTGATTGGGCATGCACACGAAGTGGCCCATAATGACTATAATTGATATTTTCTGCGAAAGTACTCGGTAAAAATATTACCGTATAAATTAGATGTGCTCTAATAGTCACAAATAAAATTTTCTTTGCATATTTCATCGAAAACTCTTTTTTAGCTAATCTCTATTAAAAGCAATGTTTTGTAGTGAGGCTGATATTATGTATAAATGACTTAAATTTTGTCTGTTTGAAGCAATAAGGTTTTTGATTAGACAGATTTCTAATTGATTTTAGAATTAAAAACTACAAAAAACATACCATAATAGTACAAGTGCGAGCCAGAATGACCTACAGATAAACGGGATTGTAGTGAGTATTAGTAAAGTGCTAATAACTGCCTGTAATATTGTCTGGACGCTATCAAAGCGTAATTTCATGATGTTTCTCAAACATAAATTATTATGCTAACAAAGCAATAACATTGTTTATGTTGTTAGTTATAGGTAGTGGTATTTCAAATGGCATTGTAAATGAATAATCAGCACTAAATATACCGCTGCTATTTACTCGTGTAAATGTGTGTAACAGGTAATTGTCCCGTATTAGCGGTGAAAATATGGAACTGATAGTTCATATTTTTTAATTAATATATTTATTTATCAGTCATATTAGTTATCGTCATTAAAGACCAATCTCAGTTTGCCAAACTTGTTTATCTAATGGATGTGCTTGTTTAAATTGTCCCTCAAACCGCAATAGATCAAAAATGAAATGGCCAGCCAGCCACGAATGACTGACCGGCCGCGCCGGGAAGCGTTTTTGGATAAAATGCGGAGCAGGTTAGCTGGGTGATTGACCTCCTGTTGCCGTCGCTTTGATATTGAATACTAGGCTGTACATCACTGGCAGTACGATGAGCGTCAGCAGAGAAGCGAAGCCTAGACCGAAAATAATCGTAATCGCCATAGAACCGAAAAACGCGTCGGGGATCAGCGGTATCATCCCGAGCATAGTGGTTATCGCGGCCATCATCACTGGGCGAACACGGCTGACACAGGAGTCGATTAAGGCAAAGTAGGCTGGTTTACCTTCACTGAGCTCGAGGTTGATCTGATCGACCAAGACAATACCGTTTTTAATCACCATGCCCGACAAACTCAGTAATCCGAGTAGTGCCATAAAGCTGAAGGGCGCATCGAACAACAAGAGTCCCGCTGAAACCCCAATCAAGGCCAGTGGCACAGTAAACCAGATCACTAAGGGCTGACGCACTGAGTTGAACAGGAATACGGTAATCAAAAACATCGCCAGATAACCTAAGGGAATTGAGCTAAATACCGACGCTTGTGCTTCACCTGCGGTTTCAAATTCACCGCCCCATTCCAAGCGGTAACCCGCGGGCAGGCTGATCGCTTCGACCTGGTCTTTGATTTTGCGTAGTACAGAATCGGCGGTTTCATTGCTACCAAGCTTAGGATCGGCCATCACAGCGAGCATGCGCATGCGATCGCGGCGCATCACCAGCGGATTTTCCCACTCAGTGTTGAAGCTACTGACTACTTGGGTGGCGGGCACAAAGGTATTGTGTTCGCTGCTCCAAATTTGCAGCTTCCATAGGCTGTCTGCTTGCAAACGTTCTTCGGCGGGGGCTCTGGCTACTATCGGCAACAAGTGGCTGGTTTCTCGGTATAAACCTATTTGCTTACCGCTAAAGTTAACCAATAGGGCATTGTCGAGGTCTTGCTTGCTGATCCCTGTTTCGCGCGCTTGGGCATTTTCCAGTTGCGGACGGATCAACGGCACTTGATTACGCCAGTTGTGACGTATGCCATCCATGCTCGGTTCGGCGTGGAAAATGGCCTCGGCTTGGGCACCTAAAGCGCGCAGCACTTCTGGGTTATCACCGTAAAAGCGTGCCTCAATTTTGGCGGCGGGCGAAGGGCCGTTTTCCATGTTTTTTAAACGATATTGTGCCTGTGGGAAACGTTGATTTAACAAGGTTTCTAATTCTGGCATATAGGCTTTAACTGCGTCTAAATCCTGCATTTCTACAATCAACTGGGCAAAGGCGGGATAGCCTTTTTCTGGCTGATAGGGCAGTACGAAGCGCTGCGAACCTTGGCCAATAACGGTTGTTAAGTGTTTTAGCCCAACGTCTTTTTGCTCGTCCAGCGCAAGCATTAACTTCTCGATATCAGCGGTAAAACGCTCGGTCGCTTTAATATCTGTCCCTTCTGGCATCCAGATATCCACAAAGAAAATCGGCGTGTTAGAAGCAGGAAAGAACACATTCTTGATATGACCAAAGCCCACCACAGCGCTGAAAAGCATAGCGATAACCAGCAGTATGCTCACCAGTCTAAAGCGCAGCGCTATAATTAAGCTTGTGCGATATAAGCTGAAGAACCAGCCCTTGTAGGGATCTTGGGCTTCTTCATCGCTCGGCGCATCTTTAAATAACAGATGACAGAAAAACGGCGTGAGTGTGATGGCCGTGATCCAGCTGATAAACAGTGAAATCATCAACACTTGGAATAAAGAACGGCAGAACTCGCCGGCGGCATTTTGCGATAAGCCAATGGGGGCAAAGGCAATAATGGCAATCACAGTCGCGCCCAATAACGGCCACTGGGTTTGGGACACTATCTGTTTGGCCGCTTCTAAACGGGTCTTACCGCGACGGATACCAATTAAAATGCCTTCAGTAACGACAATGGCGTTATCGACCAACATACCGAGGGCAATGATGAGTGCGCCGAGGGAGATGAGCTGTAGCTCAATCCCGAGCACTTTCATCACGATAAAAGTACCTAGAATCGTCAGCAGTAAGATCAGGCCCATCAATAGACCTGAGCGCAATCCCATAAACAGCAGAAGCACGGCGATCACTATGGCAATGGATTCCATTAGGTTGATTAAGAAGCCGTTAACTGTCTCATCTACCGCCTGGCTTTGATTATAAACCGTCGCTAAATTCATGCCGATTGGGCGTTGTGATTCAAGCTCGGCTAAACGATCACTGACCTTTTGCCCGATTTCGACTACATTCACACCACTAGAGAAAGAAATCCCCAGCGATAACGCTGCTTCACCTTTATTGTGATAAAGCACATTAGGGGTTTCGTCATAATCCCTTTCAATATTGGCAATGTCGCCAAGGTAAATCAGCTCAGAGCTACCTGGAGGGCTGACGATTAAACGCGCTAGATCCTGCACATTGCTAAATTCGCCCGTGGGATGAATGCGGATACGGTTATCGCCAATCACTAAGCTGCCCGCGTTAGAGACGACGTTTTGATTGTTCACTAAACCATAGATATAGCTCTGATCTAACCCCAGTGCCGACAGCTTTTGCTGGGAGATTTCAATCACGACTTGCTCGGTGACGTTGCCAGCAACAGAAACCTTTTTTACTCCAGGTACTAGCACTAGCTCGCGGCGCAGATAGTCGGCGTAATTGCTCAACTCGCGGTTGCTGTAATCAGGTCCCGAAAGGTTAAATAAAATGCCATACACATCGCCAAAGTCGTCCATCACCTGTGGCGTTGCTGTGCCCGGCGGCAAGTTTCCCGCAGCATCATTGACTTTACGACGCACTTCATCCCACACCTGCGGCAGGCTGGTTTTATCGTAGCTTTCTTTAATCTCGATTTGGATTTGTGATAAACCCGCACTATTAATTGAAGTCACATGCTTAATGGCGTCGAGTTGCTGCAGGGCATCTTCGAGCGGTAATGTCACTTCTTCTTCAACTTGCTCAGGCGATGCACCGGGATAAGCCGTGATCACTAAAGCTTCTTTAATGGTAAATTCGGGGAATTCTAGTTGCCCCAAACCGGTAAAACTGACGCTACCACCCACGAGTAGCAGCAACACAAACATCCAACTGATGACTTTGTGGCGTATCGAATACTCTGCAATGTTCATCAATTACACCCCACGCTGCCAGCGTAGTGGTTTGACTTTCATGCCATCGGATAATTGAGACACTCCAGCGCTGACGATGAGATCGCCCTTGTTGACGCCCGTTAAAATCTCAACACCTTGATTACTCACGCGTCCTAGCGTCACCATCGTCGGTTTTACTTCACCCGATTGCGCTTGATAAATCCACACTTGCACTTGGCCATCTTGGTCGCGCTTATCGATAGCGGTCACTGGCACTACCGTTGACGCGAGGGCACTAGGATCTTTGACTAAGGCTAAGGTCAACTCGGCACTCATTCCTGGAAGTAACTGAATATCTTGAGGTTGAGGTAGCGAAAACACCACTTCATAGGCTTGAGTACCCGGCGTGACTTGAGTCGAGTATTCCTTAAACTTGGCATCGAAACTTTGTTCGGGGAAGGCACTAAAACGCACCTTAGCTGTAAAGTGAGCTTGATCGGTATATTGCTTCAAACCCGCCGCCATCGACTCGGGAACTTGAATGCTAATATCGAGCAAATTATTGTTTTGTAATGTTAATACCCCTTGGTTTGCTTGCACTATTTGGTGGTTATCCACTAAACGTTTGGCGACTGTACCGCTAAAAGGTGCCGTTAAACGGGTGTAACTCAGTTGATCGCGTGCAGCGGCTAAGGCGGCGGTGGCCGATTTGAGTTGCGCTTGAGTGCTATCAAACTCAGATTGTGAAATCAGCTTGCGATTGAGTAGCTCGACTTTACGTTTAAAGTCAGCGGCTAACAGTTCATGCTCCGCCTCGCGGGTCATTAAATTATTGTGGGCGTCCCTGTCATCAAGTTTTGCGAGTAAGCTACCTTGAGTGACTCTTTGCCCTTCAACTAATGCCAATTCTGTTAATTGTCCTGAAATACGGAACGATAATTCTGCGCGACTATTGGCGGCAACGCGGGCTGGAAATGTTCTGAAATCTCCGTCTTCTACATTGAGTACTTCAAACAGTTTAACCGGACGAATTGTTGCCACTTGCACTGAACTTTCCGCAGGCGAACAACCACTGATCAGGGCTGGAAGCAGCATTGTCAGCGGCAAGAGTCGATATGATTTCATGGTGGAGATTTCCTAGTTAACAAATTGTCAGCATTTCTGGGCGCGAAGATACCAGCTAAATTAGTTGCAATAAACGGGATACTTTGGGATTATCAGTCCCACATAATGAGATTGAACTTAAGGTCAAAATGAAGACAGAGGACTTAGCGTTATTCCACCGAATTGCTGAAACCGGTAGTTTGATTGAAGCGGCGGATTTACTTAACTTGCCAAAATCGACTGTGAGTCGGCGTTTGCAAGCCTTGGAAGATGAGCTGAACATTAAATTGTTCCACCGTCAGAGCCGCTCTATGACGCTCACTTCTGCGGGCAGTCATTTTTACCAGCGCTCGCAGAATATTTTGGCTCAGCTCGACGAAACCCTATTCGAAATGACCAATGACGATGCTGAGATTAGCGGGCATTTGCGTATTCAAATGTTCCCTATCCACAGCATGAAAATCTTGATGCAAGCCATTTTCCGCTTTATGGATATGCACCCTAAACTCACCTTAGAAGTCATCAGCAGTTCAGAATCCGTTGATATGGTGAAACATAATCTCGATGTGGCCTTTGTGGTCGAGCCTGCGTTGGATACCTTAGATTTAGTGGTGCGGCCAATTTTTACCACTGACTTACGTTTTTACGCCAGTCCGCAATATTTAGCGGCACACGGTACACCTAAAACACCGAAAGAGATTGAAGCACATAATGTGTCTATGTTCCGTTTATCCAACGGCAAAATTTTTAATGAGTTATTTATCGGTTCAGAACAAGAGGTGAGAGTCAGAGGCAATTTCTGCTCCAACAGTATTGAAGTGGCGGTTGAGTTTGGATTGCAAGGACGCGGTATCGTGTATGCACCTTCTGAAGTCGTTGCCGAATATGTGGAAACTGGTGAGTTAGTGACCTTATTACCTGAAATCCAACCCCACCAAGGCGAGTGCTTCTTAGCTTATCCATCAAGACGTTACGTAAGTTTAGCCAGTCGGCGCTTTATCGACTATATCATGCAAGAGTTAGTGCCAAACGGCGTGCCGACTAATATGAGTGAGCAAGGCCCACGTCGATCCTGCAAAGCCTCTACGGGAGCGTTTTCAGACGACGTGTTGCGCTTTCCCGTTAAAAAATCAAGCTAGTTTACCCCTCGCTAATGGCGTTTGCGGTCGTGATCTTTGTGGGCTCACAGATCCGCTGCGCCAGCCAATAACAGGCAATTCCCATCAAAATATTGGTCACAGGTAGCGCGAGCAGCAGGCCTTTAACGTCACCTATATACGATCCCAAGGCTGCTAGCGGCAGCATGAGCAGTACTAAGCGGCACAGATTGATGACTAATGAACTCATAGGCCTGTGGTAGGCATTGAGCGAGGTCGCGACAATAATCACTATACCCAAAGGTCCGTAGGCGCAGGGCAGCACTAAGATATAAAAACTAAGCCATTCGATAACCTGCGGATCGGTACTGAATAAATGCGCGATAGGCTCGGCTAAAAAGATCAGTGGGATATAGAGTAAGGTTTGGAAAATAAAGATAAATTTTATCGATAACAGCAGGGCTTCTTTCGCTCTGTGTGGCTGTCCTGCCCCTAAGTTTTGCGCAATAAAGGGCATTAAACTCGACGACAGTGCCATCACTACTATTAATAGCACTGACTCTAATCGAGTACCGGCACCAAAGGCTGCCACGGCGCTGTGATCGATATGCGCCAACATGGCCATAATAATGGCATTGGCTAGTGGATTGATTAAATTCATCAAGGCGGCGGGTTGTGCTATATGGGCTAATTTGCTCCAGTTCGCGCGCATTCTGTCTATGTCAAAGGCGGCCCATTCGAGCATTTTGCGCCTGACAATCAACAAATATCCCGACAAAGATAAGGCAATCAACCAAGCGAACAGGGTTGCAATTGCGGCGCCTTGGATTTCTAAACGTGGAAATGGCCCAATACCAAAAATCAGTAACGGATCGAGGATAAGATTGATGAGTGCCGCCAGCGCCATGATCATCGCCGGCGAGCGGGTGTCGCCAGTGGAACGTAAGCCTTGATTGCCTACCATCAACAATACCAGCAGCGGTGCGCTGACATACCAGTAAATCATATAGTCGTGGATCAGCGGTAAGCTGTCATCGTTTGCCCCGAGTAAGCGAAACAGTGGCGTAATAAAAATGCTACCCAGTGCGGCTAAACTGGCGATCAAGATAAAAGTGAGCAATAAGGCATCATGCAAGAACACTTTGGCCTTGTGGGCATTACCCGAACCGAACAGTCGACCTAAATTGGTCGAGACTCCAGCGCCAATACCAATGGCGATGCTAGAGATCACTAAGGTCACCGGGAAGGTAAAACTGATGGCGGCTAAGGCTTCGGTGCCCAATTGGCTGATAAAAAAAGTGTCAGCGAGGCTGAAACCTAGAATGGTCATAATGCCAATTAAGTTGGGGAGGCTCATGTTGAGCAGTACACGACCAATTGGCGCGGTGAGCATCCCGTGTCTGTCTTTCATGGAAAAATAGTGCCTTGTTAGCGAGCGGAGGCGAGATTCTAGCAGGATTGTGCGGACTTGAAAAAACCGACATCAAAAAATTGAAGTTTTTTTTGTAAATGCCCTTGGATCTCGACACTGTCAGCCCCATATCTCAGACAGCAAAAGAGCAGACTAAGGTGTCTGTTTTTTTAATCACAAATAGGCTCGATTGTAGGGCATCAAATCATTAGGAGAGTTCATAGATGAATATTCGTCCATTACATGACCGCGTAATCGTTAAGCGTCTAGAAGTTGAATCAACATCAGCGGGTGGCATAGTACTGACCGGTAGCGCCGCTGAAAAATCAACTCGCGGTGAAATCCTTGCTGTGGGCAATGGCCGTATTTTAGAAAATGGCACAGTTAAGCCACTGGATGTCAAAGTGGGTGACGTGGTGATCTTCAACGAAGGTTACGGCGTTAAGAAAGAAAAAATCGACGGTCAAGAAGTCTTGATCCTGTCGGAAGCTGACCTGATGGCAGTAGTGGGTTAATCCTCAGCATCAATTCGACATTCCAATTAATCATTAAAAATTTAAAGGATAATCAAGATGGCAGCTAAAGAAGTTGTATTTGGTAATGACGCTCGCGTAAGAATGCTGGCTGGCGTAAACATTCTCGCAAACGCAGTTAAAGTGACCTTAGGCCCTAAAGGCCGTAACGTGGTATTAGACAAGAGCTTTGGCTCACCACTGATCACTAAAGACGGTGTTTCTGTTGCCAAAGAAATCGAGTTAGAAGACAAATTCGAAAACATGGGCGCGCAAATGGTGAAAGAAGTTGCTTCTAAAGCCAACGACGCCGCCGGTGATGGTACTACTACTGCAACTGTACTGGCTCAAGCCATTGTCGTTGAAGGCTTAAAAGCCGTTGCAGCCGGTATGAACCCAATGGATCTGAAGCGCGGTATCGACAAAGCCGTTATCGCTGCAGTGGCTGAATTAAAAGCCTTATCACAACCTTGTGCAGATTCAAAAGCGATTGCGCAAGTTGCGACTATCTCTGCAAACTCTGACGAATCTATCGGCGAAATCATCGCAACTGCGATGGAAAAAGTCGGTAAAGAAGGCGTGATCACAGTTGAAGAAGGCCAAGCGTTAGAAAACGAATTGGACGTAGTAGAAGGTATGCAGTTTGACCGTGGCTACCTATCTCCATACTTCATCAACAAGCCAGAAACGGGCAGCGTTGAATTAGATCACCCATTCGTACTGTTAGTAGATAAGAAAATCTCTAACATTCGCGAACTGTTACCTATCCTTGAAGGTCTGGCAAAAACCGGTAAGCCATTGCTTATCGTTGCTGAAGACGTTGAAGGCGAAGCATTAGCAACTTTAGTTGTGAACAACATGCGCGGTATCGTGAAAGTGGCTGCTGTTAAAGCACCTGGCTTTGGCGATCGTCGTAAGGCAATGCTGCAAGACGTAGCAATCCTGACTGGCGGTACTGTAATTGCTGAAGAAATCGGCCTAGAGCTTGAAAAAGCAACCCTGGAAGATTTAGGTACAGCTAAGCGTGTTGTGATCACTAAAGACAACACCACCATCATCGATGGTAACGGCGAGCAAACACAAATTGCTGCTCGTGTAAGCCAAATCAAACAACAAGTTGAAGAATCAACGTCAGACTACGACAAAGAAAAACTGCAAGAACGTATGGCTAAACTAGCTGGCGGCGTAGCAGTGATTAAAGTTGGCGCAGCGACTGAAGTTGAAATGAAAGAGAAAAAAGCCCGCGTTGAAGATGCACTGCATGCAACTCGCGCTGCGGTAGAAGAAGGCGTGGTTCCTGGCGGCGGTGTTGCTCTGGTTCGCGTAGCTTCTAAGATCGCTGACGTTGAAGTATTAAACGAAGACCAAAAACACGGTGTGGTTATCGCACTACGTGCAATGGAAGCGCCACTGCGTCAAATCGCCACTAACGCGGGTGAGGAAGCGTCAGTTGTTGCTAACACAGTGAAGAACGGCAGCGGTAACTTCGGTTACAACGCCGGTAATGACACTTACGGTGATATGTTAGAAATGGGTATCCTTGACCCAACTAAAGTGACCCGTTGTGCATTGCAATTCGCTGCGTCAATCGCAGGTCTGATGATCACTACAGAAGCTATGGTTGCTGAGATCCCACAAAATGCTAGCCAAGATATGGGCGGTATGGGTGGGATGGGCGGCATGATGTAATCTTACTTGTCTAAATCGGTGATAACTGCGTTGCTTCACCACTCGTTTAAGAAAGCTAAACGTCGTGGTAAAGCGCCTTGTTCTAACTCGATTTATCCAACGTAAGATACTTTGCTGGTCTGGAGCCTAAAAGCCTCAAACCAAAGTTCTTGTAAAAAATGAAAGCCCCGATACTGGAAACAGTGTCGGGGTTTTGTTTTTGGTCTGGCAACTTGGGGAAGTATTGGGTGTACTTAGCTACACTTTTTGAGATTTAAGCACTGAAATGACCATGAAAGTGTAACATTGTACACTTTTTGATGGCTTGTCATTTTCAACAATCCAAAAGTGTAGTTCTGTACACTTTTATATTGAATGGGGCTGGTTTTAGGGCTAAGGTGTATGAAGTTACACTTTTGGAGATGATGATGGCATCACCGCTAAATCAACAATCCCTCGGCTTGTTAATTAAAGAACGAAGGAAAAGTGCTGCTCTTACCCAAGACGTGGCGGCCATGCTGTGCGGCGTAACCAAAAAAACGCTGATCCGAGTTGAAAAAGGTGAGGATGTTTATATCTCAACCGTATTCAAAATCCTTGATGGTCTGGGGATTGATATCGTTTCGGTTCAAACCAGCGACACCGAAACTAACGGCTGGTATTAACCCATGAGTACTTCTAAAAAGCTCACGTTAGAGATGCACCTCGGTGATTTAATTATCGGGGAATTGTCCTTTGATGCGACGACCGACACCTTTGCCGTGCATTACACCGAAAAGTGGCAACAAAGCGGATTCCCACTATCCCCAACAATTCCCTTAGATGGCACAGCAAGTAGCAGTCAGATATCGATGTTTTTGGTTAACTTATTACCAGAAAACAAAGGATTAGATTATCTAATTGAATCGCTTGGCGTCTCCAAGGGAAATACCTTTGCCTTGATCCGCGCCATTGGTCTCGATACCGCAGGTGCTGTTGCTTTTGTTCCTAAAGGGACTTTGCTCCCTGAAACACAATTACGGCCAATTAAGGCTGAAGAAGTTATTCAGCGAATTGAAGATCCCACAATGTGGCCTATGGAAATTTGGGACGGCAAACCTCGACTGTCGGTAGCGGGTGTACAACCTAAATTAAACCTGTTTTATAACGGTGAAGAATTTGCATTTGCCGAAGGCGCGCTTTCATCTACCCATATTGTTAAATTCGAAAAATATCGCCATTTAGTGCTTAATGAATTTATGACTATGCGCCTAGCTAAGGCGATTGGAATGAATGTGGCTAATGTCGATATTGTTCATTTTAAAGATTACAAAGTACTCTGTGTCGAACGCTTTGACCGACGTTATATGCCAAATGAGCAAAGGGTATTAAGAAGGCATATTGTCGATAGCTGCCAAGCACTTGGTTTTAGTGTTAGCAAAAAATATGAACGTAATTTTGGTTCAGGGCGTGATGTTAAAGATATTCGTGAAGGGGTAAGTTTTAACAGGCTCTTTAGTCTTGCTGCAACATGCCGTAATCCAGTGGCTGCTAAGCAAGACATGTTGCAATGGGCGCTGTTCAATTTACTGACCGGTAATGCCGATGCACACGGTAAAAACTATTCGTTTTTTATGACGCCAAGCGGAATGGAGCCAACTCCTTGGTACGATTTGGTCAGTGTGGCTATGTATGAGGATTTTGAACAACAGCTTGCGATGGCAATCGATGACGAATTTGATCCAAACAGCATTTACGCGTATCAATTGGCCGCATTTATTGATGGCTTAGGTTTACCAAGAAATCTATTAATCAGTAACTTAACGACAATAGCGCGAAGAATACCGCAGGCAATAGCTGAGGTGGTTTCAATGCTCCCGGCCCTCGATGAGAGTGAAACATCATTTGTGGCTCATTATAAAGCGCAGTTGCTGGCGAGATGTGATCGTTACCTTAGTTTTGCCGCCGAGGTCAGGGATGTCGAAGTGTAGCTCTAGCTACATCTTATCACCCAGCGGTAATTTCGCAGTGAAGGTGGCACTCCTGTCACCTTCGCTTTATTTGTTAATCTATAGAGTTGGGCATATTTCATAATTCTTGATTGCTTTTAAAGGCAAAATCAAAGTCGTGGGGCTTCACCCCACACCTGACCAAGGAGGACTGCTCGTCCTATTCTCCTTGGATTCTCCAAGACGCCCCTAGCGAAGTTACATGCATTGATGACTAGCCTTGGTCTTATGGATAAATAGCTATCGCTTCCGAAGGCAACGTCCCCGTACCTACGAAAGCTAGTCGGACATCCATATCCGGACTCACGCAGTTTATTCCAATGCCCTGCGGCAACTTCGCAGGGGAGGGTGAACTTCTGTAGCCTTGGCGTCGGCTATTAAACCCAAAAGAGTTATGCCTGTTCTTTGCATTGCGCTGCTTTCTGATTTTTAGATATAGTCTGATTTAATTCTCAGCAGTATGAGGTTCATGGATGGATATGCAAGAAGCTTTAGAGCAGATCAAGACAGTTATTCGAACAGTTATTCATGATAGAAAGTCTCGCCAACTACCACTCAACGGAAAAGGCTTTCACTTCGCTTCATTCAAAGACATCGCTTCTAGATTAGACTCTCTAAGCCCTGAAGCTGTAAGAGAGCTATGTAAGCAAGTACTGCGAGACCCAGAGTTCATTCCTGTAGGTCACTGGGGATGGGGTAACTTCGTTGATGCAGGGATAGCGCTGAAGAAACACACCAGATAAAGTTAATTGTTCACAGTCGAAACTCTTAGCTATGTATAGGAAAATTTAACGAATTTAACGAGCCACCCATTGTTAAATTTGCAGAGTGTATGCTTGTAAAAAGGCATACAGATAACTGGAGAGTTGGTTGAATTAAGCATTGGCATGTAAGTGACCGTTGACGGCATGGATGCCGTCGTCGAGCCCTCATGGATGAGTTTATGGCGTGTCACTGGAATGACAGTGCTTAATCATCAGCTTCCGCTGTTAAGCTGCAAACGAGCAGCAAAAGAATTTAACGAGCCATCCATTGTTAAATTTGCAGAGTGTATGCTTGTAAAAAGGCATACAGATAACTGGAAAATTGGTTGAATACTAATATATTGGCAGACATTTAAGCTGAACAAAAATAGTGGGTTAAGCTCTTTTTCTCAATTACAATGCACTATTTTCATTCGCTATATGCGGCATTAAACGAGCAGGAAACCCAGTATGAATATCCCAATGATTACCGCGCTTCAGAGTGCTATTACCGAAGCGCTCGAGAGTATACCAACCGCTGAGGCGGAGCAGATCTATGTATTGTCTTTCTATATCAACAACGAATATGACGATCCCCGTCTACCTACGCTGACAGTCGGCTATAACACAGTCGATGAGTGGCATGCCTCGATTCCAAAGGCTTCTAGCTCTGACGAAGCAAAATGGAACTATGCCTTCTGGCTTCAAAACGAACTCCTCGTCTTTGGGGATTCTGACTCTCAGACTGCGGATATCTTAGCTCGCTGGGTGGCCGATCTCGGTCTCGGGTACAGTGATGCGGAGGAAGATGTCGATTTTGATCGCTGCCTTGAGCTCGGTCAGGAGATAACCGAGCAATTTGTTGCCGCAGTATGCGTTGTCGCTTCTACACTCCATTCCAACTTAACCGTTAGTCGCGTTTTCGGTCGTTCGGTACCCATCATAGTTCACGAGCTCGAGTACTATAACGAGATCGCAGATCAGACAGAGGCCTGTAACCCTCCCAGACTCGCCGAAGAGTTCGTTGCTTGGGTGCGCTCAATCTAACGTTGGTTATCAGTTATAGGTGGTAAGGATATAGGGCAGATTGGTTGGCGGCGGTTCAATAAGCCTAATCACATAGCTAATCACATAACAAAAAGGATGCATCGATGAACGATGAGCAATACAAAAAGGGGCTTGAGGTGCGTCGTGCTGTGATGGGCGATAGCTATGTGGATAAGGCGCTCAATAGTGCGACAGATTTTACCCAGCCTCTGCAAGATTTAGTCACGGCCAATTGCTGGGGTGAGGTTTGGGTGCGTGATGCCATCTCAAGGCAAACGCGCAGTTTGATTACCATAGCAACGCTGGCGGCATTAAAGGCGCCGACTGAATTAAAGGGCCATGTGCGGGGCGCGCTAAACAATGGCTGCTCGGTTGAAGAGATTCAAGAAGTCTTACTGCATTGCACCGTTTACTGCGGTATGCCTGCGGGGATTGAGGCTTTTCGAGCGGCGAAAGAAGCGATTGAGGAGTGGCAGGCGCAAAGCAGTTAGTTCACTAGGTGCTATCATTTTGAGCGTCAATGGCTTGGAGGTTTAGTTGCTGTGAGATTTAATTACTTTGAGGTTTAGTGGTTTTAACATTCGCTAGGGGAGCTGAGTTACGCGCATTCCCCTAGCGCATGATGGCTACAAACTTGAACAGTCTGCGCTTATTTTTGCAGTTGGGCTTTTGCGGCTTCTACTTTTGAGAAATCCAAACCGAGTTCAAGCACGGCTTCTTTGATCAAGGCCGGTTTCTGCATCACTAGTCCCAGCAGTTGTTGTAGTTTTTCGGCTGGGATGCCTAATTGACCGAGCGTACCCATCGCCATTAATGGATTTTCGGTTAATGTTTGAAACAGTTCTTGAATTTTAGCGTCACTGACGTTGTGTTCTTTTAAGATGGCAATAATGGGATTCATTGCATTACCTTGTTGATATGAAAGTTAAACAGGTGCCGATTTTATCACAGTTCTGCCAGAGTGGTTGCCTCACACATGCTGTACCCGTTGGATGTTGCCACGCTTTACCTATGCCATTAAGCGCATTAGATTTTATTCCCAATAAGCTTTACTCTGGTGACGTATTCCCCAAAATCTGCCGATAAAACCTGAGCGACTGTCGTGCATCGTGAGCCGTTGCATTGGATATTGTGGCTCTAGATATTATTGCCTTAGATATCATGGAGCAATGCGATTGGGTAATCGCTGGCTTTTATCATCCCTTAAAAATAGAAAGGAACTGTGGTTATGCTTGATGTTGTCGCGAACCAAGACAAAAGTATTGTGGTTAAACAGTTGCGATACGGGCGTGATAATGAGGTGTTAGTCGTCGATGAGTGGCAACTGAACCCTGCTGAACATTGGGCGATTTTCGCGACCGACAGCTATTGTGGTTCCTTGCTTGGGCGAATATTAACGGGTGATATTCTGCCCGATGAAGGGACGATTGCTGGCTTGCCGCAACGTATCGGTTGGGTGTCACTTGGGTTGCAACAAGCATTGCTGGAGCGCGAGTTAGAAAAAGACGAACTGGATTACGGTTCGAGTGTCGAATCCTTAGTGTTGGAATACTGCCAAGATGCCAAGCAACTCCCTGCATTATTACAAAAGGTTGGGCTTGAGCCGCTGCGCCTGCGTGGTTTTCGGCAATTATCCACGGGCGAAACGCGCAGAGTCATGCTGGCACGTGCACTGGCAATGTTACCGCAATTGCTGATTTTAGATGACCCTTATGCAGGGCTCGATGCTGAACATCAGGCGAGTTTATCTGAGCTGCTGAGTGAAGTGGCCGAGCATAGCCAGTTGCTGATCATTACCTCACGCCAAGAAGAATTGCCGCCGTGTATCAGCCATGTAGCGCTGTTTAATGGTGAGATGCTCAAATCGGGGCAGAGTGTGCATAAACTCAGCCCGTCGATGTCGATTGAGCAATGGCACAATCATCCTGTGATGGCGCAGTTGAATGCGTTATCCGCCCAACGTAGCGATGAACTCTTGGCCTTAATGGAGCGGCAAAGGCACAACGCTGAGGCGTTTGATCCTCTGGTCGAGATTAAAAATGGCAAAGTGGAATATGTCAGTGGGCTGATTTTCAGCGGCGTGAATTGGCGCATCGAGGCAGGGCAACATTGGCAAGTTCGTGGCCCAAATGGCTGCGGTAAAAGCACTTTGCTGGGGCTGATTTTAGGCGACCACCCCCAATGTTATAGCAATGACATCACGCTCTTTGGCCGACCTCGCGGAAGCGGCGAGAGTATTTGGCAGATTAAACAACGGATTGGCATAGTATCGTCGGCGCTACACTTGCAATATCGCGTCAGTTGCTCGGCATTAGATGTGCTGCTTTCGGGCTTTTTTGACTCTATTGGCCTGTACCATAAACCCACTAAGCCTCAGCTAGATTTGGCGAAGGAATGGTTAGCTATTCTGCACATGACAGGGCTGGCAAGCACGAGTTTTAAGAAGCTCGATTATGGTCAGCAGCGGTTATTGCTGATAGGTCGTGCCTTGATTAAACAGCCACTGTTACTGATTTTAGATGAGCCGTATCAGGGCTTAGATTTTATCAATCGCACCTTAGTGATGCGGGCGCTGGAGATGATAGCCGAGCATCATCTGAGCCAATTGCTGTACGTGTCGCACCATAGGGAAGATGCCTTACCTGCGATTAAAAACTTTGTCGATTTTATCAAGCAAGATGACGACTATTCGGTACAGGTGAACTACTGTGAGTCTGAGGATTTAACCCGTTTAAATCAGTAAATGCCACCTATCGCAGCAGCTTAACGGCTGCTTACTTGTTTGCAGAGTTTGTCATTATCCCTCGGCACCCTAATGCAGGTTAAGATTGACCTTACAGGGCGCTAGCCATTGAGTGTGTTAGTCACGCCAGACAGCAGTTCTGTTAATTAGTCATGCTTGATATAGGTAACTGTGAGCCGTCTTACAGTTTTGAATGTCGTTGGCGCGAATAATAGTTTCTGGCCTAGGCCAGAAACTCGTGACAGTTTTATGGTTCATCCACTGAACTTATTCATCAAGTCAGTTATCACGCTTGAGAATCCAGAACTATGGACTCCCTTAGCGAGATGAGCCTGAGTGTCACTTGTTGTACCAAAGATGTGCACTAAGACCTAAAACACGATTTCAATACAAATAAGACGACTTAAAGATAAAAACATTTATGCCAAGACCCAAAAAATGCCGTCAATTATCGAGCTGTGTGCCCTGTAGCCTATTTAAGCCTAATGGGATCCCTGCGGTTAAATTAACTCATATTCAATTAGAGGCCGATGAGTTTGAGGCCCTCGAACTGGGTGACGTTAAAAGATTAAGCCAGATCGAAGCCGCGGCCTTGATGGGGATCTCTCGGCAAACCTTTGGATACCTTCTCGCCAATGCCCGTAAAAAGGTGGCGACGGCTATCACTCAAGGTCAAGCCTTGAGGCTGCCAACCCAAACAGACAAGGATTTATCATGATTATTGCCATGCCGATGAGCCGCGAACGCCTCGCCAGTCACTTTACGAAAGCCCTACAAATTGGCTTTTATAATGAACAGTTTCAACGAATCAAACTGGTCGATAACCCGGCCATTGAAGGTGACTGTAGTGCCAAAAAAGCCTTATTAGAGCTGATTATCCAACAAGGTACCGACATTGTACTTGTGCAGAATATCGGTGAGCGCATGTTAGGAAAGTTGCTCGATGCGGGGATTAGTGTGAGCAAAGGTAGTGCGAGTCAAACAGTGGCGACTTTGCTGGCACAAACGGCGGATCTTAATCTTAGATTGACGGATGCATCCCAAGGCCGCGCTTCACTCAAACATGCAGCCAAGGGCGGATGTTGTCATTCTACAGGTGACGGCTGTGGTTGCAGCGGTAAAGCTAAAGCAGCACCTAGCTCAACACGTCTTATAAGCACGCCAGCAGTACAGGTTAAGCTCGATAAGTCAGTGCATTACGCTGGGTTTAGACCGCTGGTAAATAAATAATCTCACTGTCTAATTTGGATTATTCCTCCACAGTTAAAGCGTAGGGGCGGGCAAGCGCCCCTCGAATATCCGCTAATGAAAACACCTTGGAAAACCGTCCAAAGGTTTTGCCATAAAACACACATTCCACCACAGGCAAGGCAAATACATTGCGGCTCGCCGCTATCTCACCTTGGGCTTGGCAATCAATATAGGCCATCCGCATCTGCGGGAACGCTTGCGCCAACATCTCAGCAATTCTCGGTTTGAGCGTTTGACATACACCGCAGTTTGGCGCGCCAAATAACAACAGCACCGCAGCATGCTCGGTTAACATGGACTCAAGCATCTCAGGTGAATCAATGTGCGTGATGATATCGGTGTGCATGCGTTGCCATTTGGAAGTTGTGATGAGTATGAATTCATGGGCTAGTTTGCGTATTTCTAGGGTTAAAGCCAGCCCATTTTTACCACGCTACTACTGATAAATTGACCAAGGTAGAATAAGCCAAGCATGAGAAGCCCGATACTGGCAGCAATCACTCCGATTTGCTGTAAGCCTGTCAGGCTATCTCGCCATTGTTTTAGATTATTTATCATTTCACTACCTGCTACTTGCTACCTGCTACCTGCTACCTGCTACCTGCTCAGGCTTAAGGTTACCCGCGTGACTTTACATATGTCGCATCGCTAACTGCACCACTGACGCTCGCAGGGAATGCCATCACCGTTACCATCCATTTGAGTATTGGGGCAATTTTGGATGTAGAAAGTCGCCTCAGCACAGGAACTCATGTGGCTGCAATGGGTTTTACCCGCTTCACATTGGAAACTTGGTGTTGCCGTTGCTTGTGTTCGCGCTTTAGTTTCATACATGGGCATTGGCTGAGTGTCTTCATTCGTGAGGACAGGTACTTCATCGATTGCAGGAGCTTCATTGAATTCTTGGTATTGTTTAAAGCCAAAGATAACTATGGCCACGATTATTAGCAGCGGGATTATCGTATTAAAGGACGATTTTCGTGGGCTATGGTAATGCGCTTTGTTTTTGTTATTGAAGTTTTCATTGCGTGATTGGATATGAGAGTGGGAGCGTGTTGTTGCACTCGCTGCAACGACTGCGACGCCTTCAATCGAGGCGATAACCGCTTTCTTTTGCCGTCATTTTGCACTTCCGTTTGAAACAGAATGCTGTCGCCCACTATGGGTTTTCTCGCCATCTTTTTCAGCACCGAAATGTGAATAAACACATCTTGGGCTGCGTTTTTTTCAGGCTGAATAAAGCCAAATCCCTTTTCATCGTTCCAGCGTACCAGCACGCCTCTATCCATGAGCATTTTCTATGTCCTTAATTTAACCGCTTAATATTTTTAGTTATTGAATATCAATACTTACTTGAGTCGTTCAGATTTATCTTTTTTAAGGAGCAAACCGTACTTAGGTTGACGAATCGGCTATTCAATGTTGGATGCTAAGTTACTCAAGCAAAGGAAGTTTTGCAATTTTTTATCTTGAATTTGCTTATGTGTGACTCATTCGCATTGAGTGTATGGCGGTGGGGAAATGTGAGCACTTAGCAGAAACGGTTGGCATTTTGGTAAATTCAATACAAACAATAGATTGCATTAACAATAAACAAATCGATCAAAAAACGTGCATGAAAACTTGCAATCTTACTGTGTGCTACATAGTATTTGCTGTGTGGCGCACAGTGTGTGTGACACAGTGTTAAGGACAGGAATTCGACAATGACAAGTTCACAGCTAGTCAAAATGCGACTCGAGTTGCGCCGTGGGGTATTAGTGTTGGCGGTACTGGGATTATTAAAACAAGCCCACTACGGTTATTCGCTCCGCAAACAGTTGCAGGAAGGCGGTATCGATATTGACGAAGGGACTCTGTATCCCTTAGTGCGCCGCCTAGCCGATCAAGGATTGTTGGATAGTGAGTGGCGACAGGCCGAAGGGCGTGAGCGTCGTTATTACCAATTGTCGTCATTGGGGGCTGAGTTGCTCAGTCAACTGACCGATGAATGGCAGCAACTTAATGGCGCCTTGGCTTTTTTACTGGAGCAAAGCGCTGACACTAATGGCTCAGATATGAAAAGCTCAGACGAGAGTGCAGAGGAGATTTGATATGGAATTAGTCGATCGCTATATCGCCGCGGTGCAGCGAGAATTGCCCGAGAACAAACGTCAGGAAATTGGCCGTGAATTAAAAGCCAATATCTGCGACCAATTGGATGCCCTATCTGAACAAGGTGAATTGACTGAAGCGCAAATTGCCGCGGTATTAAAGCAAATGGGTCATCCCTGTAAGGTCGCGCAGCAATTTGTTCCGGCAGTGCCTATTATTGCCTCTGAGGATATTCCGCTTTTTAAACATACACTTTTCACTGTGCTTGGGGTCTTGTTTGTGCTGCAGGTTGTGGGCGGCACGACTCAATGGTTGGGCTCGGCAGGGGGGGATCTATTAGGATTTATCCACCATATTGCTAAAGGTTTTATTGGCGATGCCTGTCTTGCCTTTACCGCTATCCTGTTAGCCTTTTGGAGTTTCTCGGCTCAGGGGAAACCCCTATCTGGCAGCAATTGCCAAAAATGGCAGCCGCAGAATTTGCCTAAGGTTGGGCCCGGTTGGCAGCATATTAGTTTAAGCGATGTGTTTACCGATCTGGCGACATATCTTTTTCTCTTACTTGTGATCTGGTGTTCTGTGTGGATGAGTAGCGAGCAATTAGCCGCGCGGACTGTGATTTTCAGCGTCAATGCTCAGCAATTACTGCAATGGTTTAGCCCTATTATTTTGCTGTCTATGGGGAATAGTCTCTGGCAACTACGCCGCCGAGTGTGGACTACTGAATTGTTACTGGCGAATATGGGGATCAATCTTGCTTATGCCTCGTTCTTAGTCTTTCTGGCCTTTAGTTCGCCACTATTACAAAGCCAAGTACAAAACCAAGGAGCTGAATTAAATGGGGAATTTACGTTATTACAGTTAGAACATTGGCTAAGTTATACTCTAGTGATTGCCGCTATGTTCCCTGGCTATGAAGTGATTCGCGATGGGGTGCGTTGGCGTAAACTCGCAAGCAAATAAGTAAGGTTTAACCTAGGTTTTGTAGGTGAGTTTTATTCACTTTTTCATCGAATACATGGCCTGATCAGCATGATTGAACAGGCTTTTTATATTAGTGCCATCTTCTGTGGAGAAAAGTAAGCCACGACATTTACATTCGATGCTGATTTATTCTGGGGTATCGCCATGATTCATTTCATTATTAAGCGATTCTTGAGCCTGTTGTTTGTAGGTGTCAAATATGCCTTCTTGCTTCATCTGTTTGAGCTCCCGAGCAAGATTAACGGCGAGTGCCGCGTGACGTTTATTTAAGTAACCATAGCTGGTGAGTTCTTCTAGGGTGGCAATCGCGATTATTTTGCTGCCTTGAAACTCAGGCGTTTGTAATAGATCCAATGAGCTTGCCTCCGTATCAATATAGATATCGATTCGGTCGCGGAGCATTTTACGAAAGGAGCTCGCGGGGGATGAAGATTCAGTCAGACGCTCCTTAGGAATGAGTCCCTTTAGCTTTTGTTCTGCGAGGAACACGCCTCGATAGTATTCGATCTTGTATCGACTCTTTTGCAGCGCTTGCCAGTCAGGTATTTTGATTTCGGGATTGTGCGCGAAGGCAATTAAATGGGTATCGATAACCGGTTCTTCAATTCGAATGAGGTTGGTAAACTTTTCGCCATAATGAGATACACGCCCCGGCTCACCATCCACTTTACCTGAGTCCGCCATCATACTGGCGCGGGCTGCGGGAACCACTTGATAGGAGAAGTCATATCCTAAGCGTTCAAAGGCTTGGGCGTAAATCAGTTCAGCCCATTTAAAGTAGAAGTTATGTTTGGGGTCCTCATAAAACGCCATCGTAATGATAGGTTTATCAGCAATCATTACTGTGGTTTCTGCTGTTGATTTACTGGTTGCATGAACCGAGACACAAAAGAAAAGGCCTACCCACACACTCCAAATGTGCATATTGCTCCATCGTTGCATAGCGTGTCTCTCAAAGTGTTGAGTTATTTAGAGTATAGCTAGCCTGATAAATGGGTTCATTTTTATTCAAGCAAGATTATTTTATTACCATGATTTCGCACTAACACACGGTTGAAATGTGATCTGCTGGCGGACATTTTGTCCTTTTGGGTTTAAAAATGTGCGATACGGCACATAGAAATGATATTTGCCTGTATTTTGCTGGTTTTTTATTCATCAGAGTTTGAGCTTGATCGGTTTTTTGCTTGTAAATAAGGCGTTAAATCCCTGCCGTCTATCACCTGTAGTAGGAAAGAAAGGATGAAATCGGGACTGGGATTATCAGGAATGCGGTTATCAAAGCTTTGGTTATCAATGACGTGGTTATTACCTCTTTGTTGTTTATCGAGTGCCGTAGTGGCAGAGGCGGCAACGGACAATATCGAACGCCTTGAGGTGCGCGGCAGGCAAATTAACACCTTAGGCCATAGCACCTCGGCATCTGAGGGAATAGTCGGCGCGGCAGAAATCGAGAGTCGCCCCCTATTACGAACCGGTGAAATCCTCGAATTTGTTCCTGGGATGATAGTCACTCAGCACAGTGGTTCGGGTAAAGCGAATCAGTATTTCTTACGCGGCTTTAATTTGGATCATGGCACAGACTTTAATACTCGAGTCGATGGTATGCCTGTGAATATGCGAACCCATGGGCATGGTCAGGGTTATACGGATCTTAACTTTTTGATCCCTGAACTTATAGGCGAGATCCGTTATGCCAAAGGCGCTTATTATCCTGAGGTGGCCGATTTTTCTGGCGCGGGTGCTGCGCAATTACTGCTGGCTGATCAACTCCCCCATAACCAAGTTGGGGTGACGTTGGGTGAATATGGCTACCAGCGACTCGTGGCGACTCAGGAGTTAAACACTGACATGGGGCGTTTTATTTGGGGTGGTGAGGCACAAACCTATGATGGCCCGTGGACGGATATTGATGAGGATGTGAGTAAGATCAGTGTCGTCGGGCGTTATTTAACTCGGCTGGGTGAGGGGGACTTAAGCGTCACTATGATGGCCTACGACAACAGCTGGAATTCGGCGGATCAGATCCCCGCCCGTGCGGTGGATTCTGGATTAATTGATTTTTATGGATCTTTAGATAAAGACGTCGGCGGTGAATCTAACCGTTATAGCGTTTCAGCTAATTACGATGCGGGTGATTGGCAGGGAAATGTCTACGCCATTCGCTCGACTATGAATTTATTCTCTAATTTTACCTATTTCTTAAACGATCCCATCAATGGTGATGAGTTTGAACAAGTCGATGAACGCACGATTTGGGGCGGCGATCTTAAGCGTGATTGGCAAACTTCACTTGGTGGCACTCAACTGAATTACAGTGTGGGCGGCGATGTGCGTTATGACGATATTGGCGCAGTGGGTTTGTATAACACTCAGGCGCGACAACGGCTGAATACGGTAAGGCTTGATGAAGTGCAAGAGTTATCGAGTGGCATCTTTGGCAAAGTTGAGTGGCTGCCTGCTGAGCAATGGCGTTTTAATCTTGGGCTGCGTTACGATTATTTTGATGTGCAGGTCGACAGTGATAATCCGCTTAACAGTGGCGATGCGTCCGATGGTATGTTCAGCCTCAAAGCCGGCGCTTCTTATTTGTGGAGCGATAATCTTGAGTTATATGTTAATGCAGGCCAAGGGCTGCATTCGAACGATGCCCGCGGTGCAACGATCAAGGTTGACCCTGTGAGTGGCGATGAGGTCGAAAAAGTCGATCTACTTGTGCGCTCAAATGGCGGCGAATTTGGGGTGAAATACTATGACAGGGACTTTATTAATTTCTCTGCTGCGGTCTGGTATCTGCAACTAGATTCAGAATTAGTATTTGTGGGCGATGCGGGTAACACTGAGCCGAGTCGTGCATCTGAACGTTATGGTGCTGAATTAACGGCTTATTATTGGTTGAATGAGGCAATCAGTATCGATATGGAATTAGCGTGGACTAACGCTAGATTTACTGAAAATGAATTTGAAGAGGGCAAGTATATCGATGGCGCAGTTCCCTTTGTTGCCAGTGCGGGCATCACCTATCGACCCGACGGCGATGGCCTGTATTCGAGTGTACGCGTGCGGCACCTTGGCGAGCGGGTGCTCGACAGCTTTAATGACCACAAGGCTGATGCGACCACATTAGTTAACCTCGCATTAGGATACGAGTTCCGCCGCTTCGATACTAAGCTTGAGCTGCTCAATGTGTTTGATAGTAAAGATCACGACATAGATTATTTTTATGCCTCTCGTTTGCCCGGCGAAGCAGCCGAAGGGGTTGAAGATCAGCATTATCATCCTGTTGAGCCACGAATGGTGAGAGTCAGTGTAAGTTATCATTTTTAGTGGTATTCATCTGTTAAGGCGATATCGAAGATTATTATGTATTTCGCCGAGCAAAAATGTATCTCAATTAAGCGTCCAGATGGTTGGGCGCTTTTTTTCTGCTGCACTCATTTAAGCGCTAATTTAAGCACAAATCGCTTCAAACGATGTGGCTGCAATAATTTACTATTCCCGCGCTGACAATGGAGGCTAGAATGAGGGCGAGTCGATCTGAGTTTCCCCCTGTTTTACAGCTGATGCTATAGGTAATCGCCGCGAGTTATGAGTACTGCAACACCCATTGAAAATATTAATTATTGGCGTCATCCTAGCTTATCAGGCATAGAACTGAGTCAGGCGGAATTTACGCATTTCAGTTTTGATAAACATGTGCATCTGGATTACCACTTAGGCGTAGTCACTCAAGGTGCGCAGCAGTTTGTGAATAAGGGCAGCAGTTATCAGCTTGGTCAGCATAGTTTATCGACCTTAAATCCCGACGACACCCACGATGGTCAGAGCCGCGATGCCGACGGTTATCGGGTGAAAGTGATGTCGATCCCTGTGGAATACATGAATGAAGTCAGCCAAGAACTGGGTTTGAAGGAGCACTTTTTCAGCGCGCCTATGGTGGATGACCCGACGCTTTATCAATATTTTATTCAACTACACGAGCTATTAATTCAAGGCCAATGCAGTGCGCTTGCGGGTGAGTCCCACTTACTGAATTTTATTCATCTGCTGCTGGAGCGTTACCCAAGCGGTATTTCATCTTGTCTATCTAAACCGAATCAACCGCAGGGGTTATCTAAGTTGCAGGTGAGCTTAGTGAAACAGCGAATTCACGATGAGCCTTGGCATAATACTCAACTTGAAACCTTAGCCAATGAAGTGAATTTAAGTAAGTTTCAGTTTTTGCGGCAATTTAAACAGGCAACAGGGATGACTCCCCATGCGTACCTTAAACGGGTGCGCTTAGAGTTGGCGAAAAAATCCTTAAGTCATGGCGCTTTAGTGGCGGATGTGGCGCAGCAGTTCGGATTTTTCGATCAAAGTCATTTAAACAAAGCTTTTAAGCAGGCATTCCTATTATCGCCAGTGCAATTTCAGCGGCGTATGCTCTAATTTCCCCCCGTCTTTCGACGCCGCTGGTTTTTAAAAAACACTGAATAGTGCAATTTATTACAATTCAGCGCTGCGACAAATTGCCATACTGGCTGCCTCAGTTATCGTTATTAACCTTTTTTGCGGAGCCGCATATCTATGGATTTATCTTTATTACTCACCTTGGCTGTAATCCATGCCGTTGCTTTAATCAGTCCCGGACCCGATTTTGCCATTATGGTGAAGATTGCGACTCAGCAGTCCAGAAGCACTGCGGTTGCCGCCGCTGTGGGGATTTCAATCGCCATTTTAGCTCATACGATTTTGAGTCTGACCGGTGTGAGTCTACTCATTAAGAGTTCGCACACTCTGTATCTCTTAGTGCAAATTGTGGGCGCTTCTTACCTCGCTTGGATGGGGTTTGGTGCCCTGCGTGCCGGTCTTGCGATACTCGCTAAACGTAAAATGAGTGCCAGAGTCCATGCAGGGACAAATGATGATGCTGTTATTAGCGCTGGTGACGTTGAAGGCGTGGCGTCTGTTGCTGGTGGCTTAGGTGGCGCTATGTCGCGCAGGCAAGGTTTTTTGACTGGGTTTTATACCAATATATTGAATCCAAAAGCATTAGTGTTTTTCTTAACCCTGTTTTCGGCCTTGATTACCCCAAGTGTTACAACGAGCACTAAAATCGCTTCCGCTATTTTGTTGTTGTCTTTGTCATTGGCATGGTTTGGCTTTTTAGCGGTAATGTTGTCAAAGGCGCAGGTGCAACTTAAATTGCAGCGACTAACACCGGTTATCGATGCGGTTATTGGTGTCATCTTTATGTCGGTAGCCTTGGCGATTTACTCAAACCTATTATTAACCGCTTAGTCAGGCGCAGTGTAAATCACCTTAGGTTTTAGTCTGAGGCACTTATGGTATTCTTGGCCTTTAGTCTCAGCAGAGACATTTGGAGTAAGGGATAAAGATGCCATTCGCCTCACGACTCAAGGGAAGCAAATTAGCTGTTTTCAGCCAAGTTAAACTGATGAATATCGTGTTTTCTGCGGCGTTAATATTCAGCGTTATGGGTTTAAGCATCAATGCAAACGCCGCTGATGAAGCCATGCCACAGGAATATATCCCTCTGGTGCAGGGGCTTATCGACGCCGCCAAGGCCAATGATCCTGAAGCGATTGCTAAGCGTGTGGCTTACCCGCTTAAACGTGAATATCCTATCCCAGCGATTCAAAATACGCAGGAAATGATCGCACGTTTCGATCAGGTTTTTGATCTTAAGCTGCTTGAGCAGATCGCCCATTCTAAGATTGAAGCTGATTGGCAGACGATGGGCTGGCGCGGCATTATGCTCGGTAGCGGTGTTGTGTGGCTGGATTTTGATGGCAAGATCATCGCCATTAACTATCAAACACCGGTAGAGGTAAAACTGAAAGCAGAGCTTATTGCTAAGCAACAAACGGCATTACATCCGAGTGTGAGTGAATTTGTCAGCCCAGCGTTATCTTGGGAGACCGCCAAGTTTACCATTCGTGTCGATGATATGGGGAACAGCCAATACCGCTATGCCGCATGGGCAAAGGGTAAGTCATTGAGCGAAAAGCCAGATTTAGTGCTGAATAAAGGCAAACTCGTATTTGATGGCAGCGGGGGAAATCATTCATACCAATTTCGCAGCGGCCCATATCAGTATTATTGTTATGTCACCGTCTTAGGCGGCAGCGATAGTCCTCTAGGCGAGCTAGTGGTGTTTAAGAATGACCAAGAAATACTGACACAAGCTGTCATTAAAGCAGACTAGTCTCGTTTCCATATCCCTGAGGAGTGATGTTTGTGAGTCTTATTAGTTTGCTGAAGCTATATCTGAATAATAGCTATCGAAATAAACTACATTCTTGGGGGCGTGGGGCGATGCTGTTTGTTGAGATGGATTTCATTTTAACTTTGTCAGCTATACTATCCCCAATTGCGATATTAATTTCTATTCTTGTTTTAGGTAACGTGTTTTTCGCAGGCATACTAGTCCCATTTTTAGGATGGGTTGCGAATTTATTTTTAGCTAGGAGATTTTTAATATATAAGGATCTTGAAAAGGTCGATGTCTCTAAAGGAAAAATGGTTAATTTCTTACTATTCCTGGTGGGTGGAGCGGGTATTGTAATAAGCTGTCAAATTATTATTTATTTTTATCCCCAATATTAATTTAGTGTCGAATGATTTAATCTCCTTTCCATTAGCCCCCTTACTTGTGGTTTTATCTTAACTAAAGCAGCTTAACCCAGTCAGAAGAGTTGCATAATCGTGGCTAGTTTGTACCAGCGCCACTACTGGTTGTTATGCTAAAGGCTATAGAATACAGATGCTCAATTAGTTTTGCATTATTTTGAGTTATCTAAATGAAGATGAACCTATGAAAAACTAAATTTATTTTGTCAAAAAGTGTGCTGTATATGTTTCTTTACTTTAATAAAAATCGTTTCCCTAAGACACCCATAACGAAATTTTAAGCAATAGTGTTCATATAACCATTTGAAATAAAATATTAATGCCACAATTGTTAGTGTCGGATCTAGTTCCTGAGAACCTACAGGTCACGCTAACGCTCGAAAGGTATGCCATGGCAAACCTGTATGAGTTGATATCAGCAAACGACTAAAATTACTGGTCCCAAACATTAGTCTTCAACACATATCTCTATCCAAATGTGAGTTATAACATTCTGTGGAAATGACTATTCACGTAGCATTATTCAGTCGGTTTTAATTCGCGAAATAAAAAGAGCATTAAGGATGAACTTAATGCTCTTTTTTATGGATAAATGCCTGCTCAAACTGTGTTGCGGTAATGGGTTTACCGTAGAGGTAGCCTTGGCCTAAGTCGCATTCCTCGTGACGAATAAAGGCATCTTGTTCTAGGGTTTCTACGCCTTCGGCGATCACTTCCAAGTCCAGTTTCTTACCAATGGCAATAATTGCCTTTGTTAACTCTCTATTTTGTTCGTTTTCTTCGAGTTTACTAATAAAGCAGCGATCGATTTTTAAGGTGTCGAAAGAGTATTTTTGTAGATAACTTAAGGATGAGTAGCCTGTGCCAAAATCATCTAGGGAGATGCGGATACCGAGTTCTTGTAGTTTTTGGATGGCATTGTGGGCAATGTGTTCATCCTGCATCAGCATGCCTTCGGTAATTTCAAGTTCTAAGGCGGTGGGGGGCAATTGATAGAGGGTGAGTAAGTCGGCTATGTGTTCGCTAAAGCGGGGGTTGCGCATTTGCAAAGGGGAAATATTGATGGCGATTTTAAACTCTTGGCCTACCTCGCGACACCATTTTGCCGCCTGAGACAGCGCGGTATGCAATACAAAATTGCCAATATCGATAATCTGGCCATTACGTTCAGCTAAGGCGATGAATCTGTCTGGGGCGACATTGCCAAGGATAGGATTATGCCAGCGCAGCAGGGCTTCGGCACCAATCACTTGCTTCGTCTTTAAGTTAATAAAGGGTTGGTAATGCAGGCTTAACTCGTTCTTGTTCAGTGCATCGACCAAGTGGGATTCCAGTTGATAGCGTAGGTTTAAAGCGGCTTGCGTATCTTGATTAAAGAAGCTGTGAGTTGAGCCATCAGCCTTGCTTATCGTCATGGCAGCTCCGGCTTTTTGCAGCAGGATAGCTGCATCGATACCATCCATAGGCGCTTGTGCTATGCCCATGCTCGAGGGAATCGTGATTACAAAATCAGCCACACCAAAGGGCGTGTTACAGCAGTTAAGCACTTTATTGATGAGTTTATTGGTTTCGTTATTCGAAGGTTTGTGGGCTTGAATAATCACAAATTCGGCGCCAGCGATGCGGGCGATAAAGGTATTTTCATCGGTATAGTGCTGTAAACGTTGGCTGAGAATAGTGAGAATTTTATCGCCAATCAGGTAACCATAACTGTCGTTGATGGATTTGAAATTACGCAGCCCAAGATAGAGTACTGAAATCTTTTCTTTGCGATTCACTTCTTCGAGCATGATCGACAGACTATTAATCAAATTGATGCGGTTGGGTAATCCCGTGAGCGGATCGTAGCTTTTATGGTATTCCAGTGAGGTTTCGGTGGAGGTGCGGTTTTCGATTTCTTTGATGAGCTTGCCGCTAAGTTCGGCGAGTTCATGGGTGCGCTGTTGTACTTTTTGCTCTAGCTGCTGATTGTGCAGTTGTAGCTTAGCCTGTTGATAAAGGGTGACTAGGTTAGCTTCGATACCATTTTGAAAACGAGCGAGTAAGCTGCGAAAAGATTGGCGGTAATTATGCTCTTGGCTATCGAGCATGCAGATCGTGCCAAAGGCACTGCCATCTGGCCAACGTAAAGGTAAACCACAGTATGCGATCATGCCGAGTTTAATGTCAGGATTTTTGTCCCAGTTTTTATCCTTTAGGGCGTTAGGAATGTGGAGTTCCTTACCTTCTTTGATCACTGTTTCGCAGTAAAGCCCGTGGCCTAAACTGTCTTTATCATGTTTTTTATAGGGATTACCTTGAGTGCGGCTCGAGGTAAAGACCTCAATATCGGTTTGATGGACACGCATGATCAAAGCGGCGGGAGTGTCGACTAATTCAGAGAGCAAATCTAAGGTTTGTTGCCAGTTATCAACCATTTCTTGGGGAACAACGATTTTGTCTGTGTCGATAGCAATGTCGGCAAATAAACGATCTTTTTGAGACTGGTTAATGGCGAGGTTGTATGGCATGAATGCTCAGTCCTAGAGGCGCGATACTATTCATAAACTATAGTCTTTTTACTCATGATGTGAGTCTTTTCGATAAATTTAGTTACTGCAAAATCTCAGTTCTATTAAATGCTGCGCTGTTAAATCTCTTAAGTGTTAGGTAAGAATTCAACGGTACTCTAACACTAAATGTTCTGATTTTTGGATTTATTAGTGAATAACTATCTGAAAGATAAAGTTATGATGACATTTATGGATTTTGCTAAGGGGCATTTAATTACGCCGCTTTTAGTGTTTGCAGTGATCATAGTGGGGCTTGAATGGACTCACGCTGATATGAAAGTCGCGACTTTGTTATTTCATTGGCAAGGGGGCATCGACTCTTGGCCATTGAGAGGATATTGGTTGACCGAAGATTTACTGCATGTCACTGGGCGTAACTTTGTCATCTTGCTGGCGGTGAGTGTCGTAGTCGGCATTGCCTTTAGTTTTCGAAGTGACAGGATAAAACCGTACCGCAAAGGTTTGATTTATCTATTTTGTAGCGTATTGGCGAGTGTGTTGCTGGTCCGAATTGGCAAGAGCGTTACTCACATGACCTGCCCGTGGGATGTGATTGAGTTTGGCGGCCAGATGATACATTCATCCTTGTTTTCTCGTTTACCTAAAAGTGCTGAGTTTGGTCAATGTTTCCCTGGTGGCCATGCCAGCGGCGGGTTTGCTTGGGTTGCCTTGTATTACGTGCTGCATGAGTATCGCCCGCATTTAGCTAAGTTTGGATTAATCTTTGGTTTGAGTTTAGGCCTAGTATTTGGCATTGGCCAAGAGTTACGCGGCGCCCACTTCTTGAGTCATGATTTATGGAGTTTAGCCATAGCATGGACGTCCGCTAGCCTACTCTACTATGTGTTTTTTCTGCGCTCGCCTGCGTTTAGAAAGTCTAAATTGGTCGCTTTGGGTCAAATGTTCAAGGTTACAAGTAGTGGAATACCGCAAAAATAACGAGCTGCGAAGCTAACGCCCTGAGTCCTTATTGGGTTCAGTGTTTTTTATGGCTTAAAATCTAAATTCGAAGCGCATATCAGGTCTGCGTAGACGAGATCTTTCATCTAACAGTTGGTTTTTTTCGTTGAGTAGGCTGTTTTTCTGTTTCAATAAGTCAGCCTTGTCGGTGAGATTATTGATCTTGCCATCAAGACTGCTTATTTCTCTCTCTATGGTATTTAAGCGGTCGGCAATCTCAGTTAAACGTTTGTTGGTCAGGTATTGTTGATGGCCTTGGTTATAGCGCTCAACAAACTGGTTATTACTGCAAACCCCATAATAACTTTCTCCCGCAAAGCCTACGCGGTAGCCATTTTCTGGCACACAGTAACTGGCTAACCCTTGCTGGTATCCTTGTTTCCACTGCGCGGTATCGACACTGAGATTAAATTCACGACAATCTTTTTGATATTGATTTAATTGCCCAGAACTTGTCCCACGGTTGCCATCGGCAAGCCCAAGGGCAAACCAATCACTATTGGCGCATTCTTCAATAGATAAGCTGCTGCATTGAGTCAGGGATAGGACTGAAAGTGCGAGGAAAATGCTGGGATAGTGCATGGATAAGTTCTCTATATGTTGTGGTGTTTAGGATAAAGGCTCTTATGGGGGAGATCTAGCTATATATACCGCCATTTATACGGTCATAGATGCGTTTTGTTGGGCAGAATCAATCACAGTTTAGCGGATGAATGCATGATAACCAGCTGATATTGTGTTAGTTTGTGGTTAACACTTTAAATGTCTGCTTTGGTGCTCGCTATGATTTCACTTATTTCATCTGCGTATTCAGCTTCATTACCGGCAGTTAAGTCGGCTCATCAATCCCTTGATACCGCCGAGCCAAGCGGACTTAAATCCTTTACCTATGGTGCATTAGGGCTGGCGGCTCCCAAAGCTGAGGTCAGTTTTGATGGCACTGCAAGGAGTAAAATATCTGAGCCTAGTGCGGATGATGTAGATGACGTTAAGAGTTCAAACGACACCTATTACAGTGCAGGCCAAATATTGAAAGCGGCGGCGACCGTGGGCAGTGTGATTGCCTTGTTTGTTTGAGTTAAGTTCCTGCACCAATTTAGCTCTGGGTATTATTTCAACTGGCTTGAATTGGTATATTCGCCGCGGAATATGGCTTGTTGTTTTGAGTCTGGTTTTATTTGGGTGAGCATAAAAGAATATTCTTTTAGTTAAAGCGGTATTTTCAGTCTCTTTCTTTGTCAAAGCGCTGAGTAAATCTGGTATTGTGTTTAACACGCAAGTGCATTAGTTTTTACTTAAAATTCGTTTAATAATCCTAAACTATATTCATCAAACTTCCGTTGGAGACCGCTTTTGTATGAAGATTTGCCCGCAGTATTCCATATCATGCCTAAGTAAGGTATAAGGGCGCTATGAAAACTCCGAAACGAATCCAACCCCTGGTTGATGAAGGACTGGTCGATGAGGTCATTAGCCAGTTAATGAGCGGTAAAGAAGCGACTGTGTACGTTGTACGCAGTGGTGATGATATCCGCTGTGCCAAAGTCTATAAAGAAGCGGACAAGCGCAGTTTTAAGCAAGCTGTGTTATATCAAGAAGGCCGAAAAGTCCGTAACAGTCGTCGTGCGCGCGCGATGGAAAAAGGGTCTAAATTTGGCCGCGATCAGCAGGAAGAAGCTTGGCAAAATGCTGAAGTTGAAGCACTTTACCGTTTAGCGAATGCGGGTGTGCGTGTGCCAACGCCTTATGGTTGTTTCGATGGCGTGTTGCTGATGGAGTTAGTGACGGATGCCGAGGGCAATGTCGCGCCGAGATTAAACGATGTTAGTATGTCGGCAGAAAAAGCCTTGAAGGATCATGCGTTGGTGATGACCTATGTCAAACGTATGCTCTGTGCGGGGTTAGTGCACGGTGACTTGTCTGAGTTTAATGTGTTAGTTGATAGTGAAGGGCCAGTGATTATCGACTTACCTCAGGCCGTCGATGCCGCTGCAAATAACCATGCTAAATGGATGTTAGCGCGTGATGTGAATAACATGACTCAATACTATGGTTTGTATGCTCCTGAGCTGCTAAAAACACAATACGCCAAAGAAATTTGGGCCTTGTTTGAAGCCGGTGAATTGAAGCCTGAAACGCCATTAACGGGTGAGTTTACCGAAGTGCTGGTTGAAGCCGATGTTAGTGCGGTCTTGGAAGAAATCCAAGCAGCCTTTGAAGAGGCACAAGAGCGTAAGCAGCGGATCCAAGAGGCAAACGAAGAAGACTATTAATCGTCAGTCGTTGTTTTTCACCCATAAAAAAGACGCTCAAAGTAGCGTCTTTTTTATGCTAAAAATTAAGTGAAATTATTATTTTTGTTATTGATTTTATTATTGTTATTTAATTTTTGGCGTTAGCCAATCCTTGGCTTAATCCCCGATGGAAGCTGGGGCCATCCTTGTAGCTACAAACAAGCTAGCAATCATCGAACAGTGTGATAAAAGGACAAGAGTTGAGAGAGAAATATGTTCATGACTTGGGGGAGCACAATTCACATATTTAATCTTTGGGGAAGATAACTCCCTCAATCCTTGCCGAAACCTTGGTCACTCTTCAGTCAATCTATGTAATACCAATCACGGCCTTCCTTGGCGCACTACACTCATTGCAGTGCTGGATCATCATTGATCCTGTGAATAAAATGACAAGGCCAGAGAGAGAAATATGTTCATGACTTGGGGGAGCACAATTCACATATTTGATCTTGGGGGAGATAACTCCCTCCCTAGTCTTGCCGAAACTTTTGCATTGTCCCTATCCGTTTGTTGCTGTTAATACTATTTCCCAATCTTCGCTGGGTTCATCAATTTGGACGACAAGGCCGGACTAAAAAGGGCGCTGTTATTATTGTTGTTAGCACATCTTTTACATCGTTAGCGTTATCAGCAGGGCGATATGCAATCTCGTCCGGCCTTGTCTATTCGGGCACGTTTAGCTTGTTGTACAGGCTAACCCATCGTGCGTAGCTCTTGATTGAGCTGTTTAATTTTTTTCTGTAGCTGGGCAATCTCACTCATTAATGCGCATTCTCTTTGCTGGGGTTGCAGATCGCTTTCTCGCACCCATTGGTAGACTGCCTTGGCAGATAAACCGTATTGGCGTGCAACATCCGACAGTAAGCGACCTTGTACTTTAACCTCGGTGATAACATGTAGCTTGAGACTATTTTCTGCGATTCCCATGAGCGTTCCCTCTTTTACTGCCTTCGAACCAAAATATGACCGTTTGCGTTGCCTTTTATTGATGATAGTGACGCTGTTCTAAATCCCACTGGCTCAGACCTAGATGGCGCAGACAAATCCATTCGTGGCGACATAGTGCGATAAAGTTCATGATCTTTTTCATACTTCCTCCTTCATGACCCTAAATACTCGAGCCCATTTTCTGTCTCGATAGGTCCATTTAATTTGGATTAATCCTGTTGAAGTCGACTCTAGTTTTCGGCGATGTTTACCGCGTCTGACTGTCTACTCACTTAGTAGTATGTAAAATTCGTGCCAATATTCTAATTTTTATTTTAACCTTTTAAATCATTGGATTGCGCCTTCGATTAAAGCGGCGTTATTTTTTAGTGCTGCCAATAAAGGTGCAAGGTGCACTATTTCGGTGCCATAGACTTGATATTAAATTGGCTGGTACAAGCCATGATTTAAACCCGAAATCTGTATCTTTGCTGACTAAAATCTGGATTAGCATAATTGAAGATGGATAAAGGATTGTCTCCAGCGCAATTGCTTATATACTGCCTGCTTTGTGGCAATCCCTAGGTCATTCGTATTACCTAATGGACGTGATATTTCTTGCCCTTTTGAGCGGTATTCACAGTCATCAATCATATAAAGAGGTTATAAATGATGAAGTGTTTTCAGGCAGTGCAATCTAAACCATCCCTGTTAGCCATAGTGGTATTGACGACCGCGCTAGTTGCATCGGGTTGTACAACAATCAATCCCTATTCAAACGAAGAACAAACCGCTAAAGCGACTAGTGGCGCATTGATTGGTGCCGTCGCGGGTGCCGCAATTGGAGTGGTATCTTCGAGCAAGAGCGACCGCGGTAAAGGTGCCTTAATTGGTGCAGCATCGGGCGCTGCAGTCGGTGGTGGTATTGGTTATTATATGGATGTGCAAGAGACCAAATTACGCCAACAATTAGCCTCAACGGGCGTGAGTGTGACCCGTAACGGCGATAACATCATTTTGAATATGCCTAATGAAGTGACCTTCGGCGTAGATCAAACCGAGTTAAGTGACGGTGCTAAACGCGTGCTGAATTCAGTGGCGGTTGTGGCCAAGGAATACAGCAAAACGCAGCTTAACGTATTAGGTTATACCGACAGCAGTGGTTCAGACTCTTACAATTTACGTCTGTCACAGGTCCGTGCTAGCGAAGTGGGTAATTACTTGATGAGTAAAGGCGTTGCCTCTGCCCGTGTAAAATCAAAAGGTATGGGTGAAGCGAGTCCTATTGCATCAAATGCCAATGCAAATGGCCGAGCACAAAACCGCCGCGTTGAGATCGTACTAATACCAACGGGTAAATAGTCTGGTCTAAGCACAAAGTTCTCGCTGAAAAAGTCGCCTGGGGCGACTTTTTTGTTTTCAGTGGTGGGCTAATTGAGTGATTAGCTTGCCGTGCTTCAATTAGACAATTTGTCCTTTATGAAGCGCACCTTGAGTGACCTGCACCACAAACATATCACTGCTAATTACCTTGGGATGAGTTCAGCTTGATCCCTTTATCGATTTCACGTTCTGTATGGGGATAAGTCACAAGAATGACTTTTAGTGCCTAAAGGAGAATATGACTATGATAAGCAAAAATGTGTTACTAGCCTTGAGTTTAAGTCCTGTCATCATGGTGACGGCTGTACAAGGAGTGCCGATGAAAGCCGAAGTGACCACAGGAGCCGCGCCGATAGAACTGCGCGCAGCAGGCAGTTTAAAGGCTGCGATGAGTGATATTATTGCTGCTTATCAAGCACAGTCGCAAATGAGTGTTGTAGCGCAATATGCGCCCTCAGGTTTATTGTTAAAACGCATTCAAGAGGGCGAGAAAGTCGATATCTTTGCCTCGGCGAATATGAAACATCCACAGGCATTAGTGGATTCGGGTCAGGGCGAAGCGGTGCAAATGTTTGCCCGTAATCAACTCTGCGCCATTGCTCAAGACACAGTTCAGGTGACGAGTTCGACCTTACTCGATACCTTGTTAGATCCTAAGGTTAAAGTCGGCACCTCAACCCCGAAAGCCGACCCCGCGGGTGATTATGCCTGGGCCGTTTTTGCTAAGGCCGAAGTGGTAAAACCTAATGCGAAAGCCGCGTTAGAGACCAAGGCATTACAACTGACGGGCGGCCCTGAGAGCGTTAAATCGCCTAAGGATCGTAACCCCTATGGCTGGGTAATGGAAAACAAGCAAGCGGATATCTTTTTAACCTATTGCACTAATGCTGTGCTGGCTAAAAAAGAAGTGCCGAGTTTACAAATCATCGACTTACCGCAGGAACTCGCCGTGGGTGCCGACTATGGTTTACTGGTTTTACAAGGCGCTAATACTGTCGCTAAGCCGTTAGCTGAGTTTATTCTATCGACCAAAGGCCAAGCGATTTTGAGCAGTTATGGTTTCCAACCTCCGGCAAAATAGCCTTCTTTAGTTTTCCTGCGGGATAAAAAACGGCACCTTTGAGGTGCCGTTTTTGTTATTAGCTCAAACTGTTAAAGCGTTAGTTCATCAGGTAGAGCGTCGCTAACCCGAGGAAGGCGAACAGGCCAACCACGTCAGTGACTGTGGTGAGCACCATACCGCCAGCGAGGGCAGGATCGATTTTAAGTCGTTTTAAAATCAATGGAATACTCGCACCTGCAAGCCCAGCTACTGTCATGTTGATCAGCATGGCGCTACCAATTAATCCCGCCAGTGCCATATCATCCTTCCATAGCCACACGGCGACAAAGACTAAAATAGACCACATCAAGCCATTGAGAAAACCAATAGATAGCTCTTTACCGATAAGCCAGCGGGCGTTGCTTTGGCCTATATGTCCTAAAGCAATACCGCGGATCACGAGCGCTAAGGTCTGATTACCGGCAACACCGCCCATGCTAGGGACAATCGTCATTAGGATGGCGATAGTGGCAAATTGCTCAATAGTGCCTTCAAACATATTGCTGACCGACGAGGCGAGCAGGGCGGCGAATAAGTTAATCGTGAGCCAGAGTGAGCGACGTAGGGTACTTTTTAGCACTGGACCAAAGGTATCTTCATCTCCGTCCATCCCCGCCATACCCATCATGGAATGTTCAGCATCTTCGCGGATAACATCGACTACGTCATCGATTGTGATACGCCCGAGTAGCTTACCATCACTGTCGACGACAGGTGCCGATACCCAGTCATTGCGTTCGAATTTCTGCGCGACTTCGCTGTCGGACATGCTCACCGGAATACTTTGAATATTGGGATCCATGATATTGCGAATTGTGGTGCTTGGCGCGCAAGTCAGCAGATCTGCCAGCCTAACACCGCCAAGGACTTTGTCCTGTTTGTCGACCACATATAAGGTATCTGTGGTGTCGGGTAGGTTGCCCCTTTGCCGAAGATAGCGCAGCACCACATCGATATTCACATCGGGTCTTAAGGTGACTGTATCCGTATTCATCAAGCTGCCGGCGGTCTCATCTGGATAAGATAGGGCTTGTTCTACCCTCAGGCGATTTTGCTCCGTCATCGACTGCAACACTTGTTTGTAAACGGCGTCGGGAAGACTTCGCAGAATATAGGCGAGATCGTCGGTGTCCATGCTTGCTGTCGCTTTCGCGACTCGCTCAGGGCTCATGCTGCGGATCAGTGGGTCTTTGAGTTCTTCACTCAACTCATCGAGTATGTCGCCTATTTGTTCCTGATCGATGAGCTGCCACAGTACTTGTCTGGCACTTGGCGGTGATGATTCTAAGATCAGCGCGATATCTGAGGCGGCCATTTTTTGCAGCATATTGCGCACGTGTACGAACATGCCGCTGCTAAGCGCTTGGTTTAACTGGTCAAGACTATGTCCGGTGTGATCGTTTTCTGAATTATCTACGGGCATTTGTCCTCCATTGTGCGGCAAATTGGTTTGAGATCTTAGTGTTGGGCTAGGATTTAGCGGTGACTAAGCGTCAGTCGATGACATAGATTTAGGCGGCTAAGGTAAGGTTAAGGTTTGCGCAATGACCGCTAGTGTAATCGCCAGTAGCTTGTATCGTCGAGCGACAAATGTTTTGCCATGTCTGAATGGCAAGTTTTTTAAACTAGACATGAAGTGAAACTAACGATGAAGTGCTTAGTGTGAAGTGAAACTAACAGGCTTCGTCAAACTTAGCGTCGATTAAGGCACAAATGGCATCGAGAGCCGGCTCTGCATCTGGGCCTTCGGCGATAAGCTTGATGGTTTTACCCATGCCAGTTTCAAGCATCAGCAAGCCAAGCACACTGGCGGCCGATGCTTGTTTATCACCTTGGATTAAGGTGATGGTCGCATCAAACTCGGAAGCCAGTACCACCAACTTAGTGGCGGCACGGGCATGTAAACCGAGCTTATTACAGATGGTTATCTGACGTTCAAGCTTTGGCATTATTGAGCTCTCGATGACGGGCATAAACTTTATGTTTACCGTTACTAAAGCGTTTTGCCAATTGCTCTGCGACGTAAACCGATCTGTGCTGTCCACCTGTGCAGCCAATGGCCACAGTTAAATAACTGCGATTGTTACGCTCGAGGTGCGGCAGCCAAGTCTCCAGTAAATTTTCGATTTGCCAGATGAACTTATTGACCAGTGGTTGGCGATTTAAGAACTCAGCTACGGGTTCATCTAAGCCAGTTAATGGCCGCAGCGCCAGCTCCCAGTGGGGATTGGGCAGGAAGCGCACATCGAACATAAAGTCGGCTTCGGTGGGCATTCCGTGCTTAAAGCCAAAGGACTCGAAGTTGATCACGAGTTCTTTATCGACACTACCAAGGAGAATTTGTCTGACTTGGTCGCTTAAATCATAGATATTCAAATTCGACGTATCTATGTAGTGATCGACCAGTTTTGACATAGGCTCGAGCAGTTTCCCCTCCAGCTTTATCGCTTCTTGCAAAGAGACTCGGCTCTTCGACAAAGGATGCAAACGGCGGGTTTCGCTGTAACGCTTGAGCAGAATTTTATCGCTGGAGTTAAGGAAGAAGCTCGTTAACTCAGTATCTGGTGGTAGGCTAGCGAGTTGTTTCACTAAGACCTTATCCTGCTCAGGCATGTTACGCACGTCGACACTGATGGCGACGAGATCGTTACTGCCTTTGAGTTGCTCAAGCAAACTGCCAATCAATGGCAAGGGAAGGTTATCGACACAATAATAGCCGAGATCTTCGAGTACCCTAAGGGCGACAGATTTGCCTGAGCCTGAGCGGCCCGACACTATGACCAGTTTCATCCAGTGATTACCTGATAGAGTTCCGTTTCATCATGCGTCTTGCGTAATTGCTTTAATATTTGCTTGTCGCTCAGCTTTTCGGCCATGCAAGACAAAGTACTTAAGTGCTGCTGACATTGGTCTGCAGGCACCAGTAGTGCAAATAAAATATCAACAGGTTGCTTATCGATAGCATCAAATGCTATCGGCTCTTCACACTTAATTAGTATGGCAATGGGCTGATCTATATCGGCTAGTCGACCATGTGGAATGGCGATGCCGTTACCTATACCTGTGCTCCCCATCTTTTCGCGCGCCACTAGGCTTTCGAATATCTCTTGAGATGAGAGGGTCGGGTACTGGGCAGCGACTAAGTCGCTGATGAGTTCCAGTACCTTTTTCTTGCTGCCCGGAGTGGCGCAGGTAGTGCACTCCGGCCGCAGTATGGTACAAAGTTCCATTATTAGTGTTTTGTTAACTTCTCTTTGTGTTTAATAACCTGACGGTCAAGCTTGTCAATCAGGGCGTCTATAGCGGCATACATGTCAGCATGCTCTGAAGTAGCAAAAACTTCACCACCTATGAGGTTTATTCTCGCTTCGGCAATCTGTTGCATTTTCTCAACATTGAGCACAACGTGCACATTATTGATCTGTTCGAAATGGCGTTCAAGTTTTGAAAACTTTTCTTCTACATATGCACGTAACGATTCGGTAATTTCGATATGGTGCCCACTTAGGTTTATTTGCATAGAAACGTCCTCCGATATCCACTGTAGGTTATAAACTTTTACGCTGATTAGAAGGTGGAATAAGCATAGCCTCTCGGTACTTCGCAATGGTTCTGCGGGCTACGTTGATCCCTTGTTCTGCCAGAAGTTGTGCCATCTTACTATCGCTTAATGGTTTTTTCTGGTTTTCCGCTGCCACCAGTTTCTTTATAAAGGCTCTGATTGCTGTGGATGAGCACTCACCACCATCGTCAGTACCGACGTGGCTAGAGAAGAAGTATTTTAGTTCAAAAAGTCCCTTAGGGGTATGCATGTATTTTTGAGTTGTGACCCGTGAGATGGTGGACTCATGCATTTCTACCGCTTCGGCAATATCGTTAAGCACCATAGGCTTCATGGCTTCTTCACCGTACTCAAAGAAACCCTGCTGATATTGCACTATGCAATTAGCAACTTTAAGCAAAGTATCGTTACGACTTTCTAAGCTCTTAATAAACCATTTAGCCTCTTGCAGATGGCCGCGAATAAATTGGCTATCGGCTTGGTTTTTGGTACTGCGTGCCATAGAAGCATAATGTTGATTTACATTGATTTTTGGCATGCAGTCAGGATTAAGCTCAACGACCCAGCGGCCATTTTTCTTCGACACAGACACATCTGGGATAACGTATTCGTCATTATTGGGCGTGATCAACAAACCTGGGCGAGGATTGAGGGTTTGGATGAGTGCTATACCATCCCTTAATTCATCTTCTTTTAATTTAGTCTTACGCATCAACAACCTAAAGTCTCGGGCGGCGATCAGATCTAAATGATCTTTGATCAGCATGCGGGCGTTTTCTAGGTTGGGAGTATCAGCGGCGAAATGCGACAGTTGGATCAACAGGCATTCACTTAAATCGCGGGCGGCAACGCCTATGGGATCAAAATGCTGAATACGCTTGAGTACGGCTTCGACTTCGTCAAGCTCAACTTCAGGATTGCCCATGGCTTCGAGAATTTCTTCAGTGCTTTGGGTGAGATAGCCCTGATCGTCGATGGCATCAATAATGGCGGTGGCAATGGCTAAATCGGTTTCAGAAAACGGCGTGAGGTTTTTTTGCCATTCTAAGTGTTCGTACAAACCTTCACTGGTCTCGCCTTGGAAGGGCATATCGTCTTCACGACTGCCGCCGGGGCCTGAGTTTGGGGAGGCGGTAAACACTTCATCCCATGTGGTGTCCATGGGGAGCTCATCGGGCATGGATTCTTTGGTTAGCGACTCTGCCGTGTCTATGGTGGAGCTGTCTTTTTCTGGTGGCAGAGTGCTAGATTCACTGAAATCCGTATCGGATAGCGTTTGGTTTACAGGGGTTTTAGTGGCGTCGAATTGATCCTCTTCCAGCTCGAGAAGGGGATTAGAATCTAATGCTTGCTGGATCTCTTGCTGCAGTTCTAATGACGACAGTTGCAACAGACGTATGGCCTGTTGTAATTGTGGCGTCATGGTTAACTGTTGACCCAGTTTGAGCTGGAGTGACGCTTTCATGTTACCGCTGATCCCTACGTTATTATTGTTGGATGAGGTCGCTTATTATTATCTTGAGTGAAGCCCAATGGCGGTATAAATTGCCTCCATTGGCTTCGCTCGATTAACTATAGCCTGAATTGTTCACCTAAGTACACAGCCCTAACTTGCTGATTGTCTAAGATCTCTGCAGGAGTTCCTTCGGCAATCAGGTTTCCGTGACTCACAATATAAGCATGTTCACATACATCTAATGTCTCGCGGACATTATGGTCTGTGATCAGTACGCCAAGGCCGCGACTTTTGAGTTGTTCGATAATCTTCTTGATGTCGATAACCGAAATAGGATCGACGCCGGCAAACGGTTCATCGAGCAAAATGAACTTAGGATTAGCGGCTAAAGCTCGCGCAATTTCGACGCGACGACGTTCGCCACCCGACAATGACATGCCTTGGCTGTCACGGATGTGGGTGATATGAAACTCTTCGAGCAGATGTTCTAGTTCTTCTTCTCGTTCTTCGTTTTTAAGTTCTTTACGAGTTTGCAGTACTGCCATGATGTTGTCATGAACAGTTAGCTTACGAAAGATACTGGCTTCCTGCGGTAAGTAACCTATGCCTTTGCGGGCACGCAGATGCATAGGATCTGCGGTTAAATCATCATCGTCGATAAAGATATGTCCCTTATCGCTCTTCACTAGCCCGACAACCATGTAAAAAGTCGTGGTTTTACCTGCACCGTTTGGACCGAGTAGGCCAACGACTTGACCGGTTTTTACCGTCAGACTGACGTCTTTAACCACTTGGCGACTCTTGTAACTTTTCGCCAGATTTTGTGCTCTTAAGGTGATTTGGGTCATTTAGAGTCCTGCTTTTTTACAGGTTTATCCGCCGGAGCGTCTGATTTAGCATCATCTTGATAGTTTTCAGGCTGAATAATAGTGATCACGCGATCGTCACCACTGCCAGTACTCTCGGCCATCAATTTCTGTTGAATCATGTTATAGCGGATTAAATTACCTGTAACTTGGCTACCCGCTTGATCTAATGACGCCATACCTTTCAGTGTTAAGGTGCGGCTTGCCATATCGTAACGAATTTCTTTCGCGCTTGCCGATGCTGGGCGACCATCGTCTAATATCTGGCTATACGTAGCAGGGTTGCCTGTGGCGACCAAAGTTTTGCTATTTTCACCTTCAGCGGAAAATGCACGCAGTTCATTTGCTTGGATTTTTATTGAGCCTTGGGTAACTTCAACTGGACCAAAGAAGATGATCTGGTTGTTTTTGATATCCGCAGTTTGGCTCACAGCTTTAATTTTGACTTCTTGCTTTAAGTCGCCGACTTTCGCGAAAGCACTCATGCTCATAATTAGCATTAGGCTGGCAAGTAATACGTTATTTTGCTTCATATGTTCCTACTACCTGACTGGTCAATTGCACTTCTTGCGCGTTGAGGTCGGCATAAAGGCCTTGGCCTTGAATATTAAAATCTTTCCCTGTGACGTAAATGGTACGGTCAGAGGTCATTATCATAGTGTTGAGATCGAGTTCCAGATAACTGGTGGACAAGGTCTGAATCGGTTCTTCTGGGCTAATGGCATCGATAATAACATTATTTTCTAATACAACCTTGCCAGTTTCCTTGTTTAGCTTGCCCTGATCTGCCCTGAGCTGCCATTGTGCTTTACCTTGGTCTGGATAAACAAGATAAACAGGTTGAGTAAAGAAAGTTTGATTCGTTGAATCATAATGTTCCATGTGTTTCGCCGTCACACGGCTATTCACTAGTCCTTGCTCATTGAACTCAACACTGCGCAGATCTTCAACGATGAAATCTGGGGTATTTTGATCTTTTACTCTGTTATCGGAATCACCGCTGTGTTTGTTCTGGACCTGCCAGTAAAGCGCTAGTGCGGTTCCAAAAAAAGCGATAATCGCGAGTGTCACACGACTCATATACTCATTCCATGGGCCGAAGTGAATTTATTTTGACTTAGGAGTAACAGATCTGTGAGTTCACGCAGTGCACCGTGGCCACCATTGAGCGTAGTCACAAAATGGGCGTGTTGGCGTACATAGGGGTGGCCGTCAGCAACACTGACCGCTAAACCGACGACATTCATCACGGGGAGATCGACAATATCATCACCGATATAAGCCACTTCTTCTGGGGTGACACCATAAAGTGCGAGCAATGCTTCATAGGGCTCGAACTTATTGTCTACGCCTTGGTAAATATGGGTAACACCAAGGGCTGTCATACGGTTTTCAACGATTTTGGATTGACGTCCTGTGATCACGGCGAGGTTGAAGCCGCTGGTGAGGAGTGAGCGCACGCCATAACCGTCACGGGTATGGAAGGCTTTGAGCTCTTCGCCACTATTGCTCAAGTAAATACGGCCGTCGGAAAACACCCCATCGACGTCACAAATCAACAGTTTAATCTTTTGCGCGCGTTGCCACACATCATCACTGATTGGGCCGTAAAATCCTTGCTGTGGCATTAAATGACTCCTGCTTTAACCATGTCTAGCATGTTAAGAGCGCCGATAGGATGGCGATCTTTATCGATAACAATTAATCCGTTGATGTTTTTTGAGTCCATCACTTGCAGCGCTTGGGCGGCCAATACATTATCCGTGATCGTGACGCAGTTACGGGTCATCACATCGGCAATGGGCGTCGTGCGTAAATTCACTTCGGCATCGATAACGCGGCGTAAATCACCATCGGTGAAGATACCAACCAGCTTGCGCTGATCATCGATAATCGCCGTCATGCCTAAGCCTTTCTTGGAGATTTCGTACAGAGCTTCTGTGATGCAAATATCGTGGTTGACGAGCGGTAAGTCATCACCGCTGTGCATCACATCACTGACTTTTAACAGCAACTTACGTCCTAAAGCACCGCCGGGATGGGACATAGCAAAATCATCACGGGTAAAGCCTTTAGCTTGTAGTAGCGCAATGGCGATGGCATCGCCCATCACTAAGGTCGCGGTAGTGCTCGACGTTGGGGCAAGTCCAAGTGGGCAAGCCTCTTCTGGGACTTCGATACATAAATGCACTTTAGATAATCGCGCCATATTCGATTCGGGTTTACCTGTTACCGCGATAACGGGCACGCCCATACGTTGGATGACCGGCATTAAGGTGAGGATTTCGCTCGACTCACCGGAATTTGAAATCGCTAAAATCACATCGTTATCGGCTAATACACCCAGATCGCCGTGGCTGGCTTCACCCGGATGCACAAAAAATGCGGGCGTTCCTGTGCTGGCGAGGGTGGCAGAAATCTTATTGCCGATATGGCCCGATTTGCCCATTCCCATGACAATCACTTTGCCTGTGCAGTTGAGGATCAACTCGCAAGCTTCTGCAAATTCAGCCGAATCAACATATTGATAAAGATTGTCTAGGGCTGACTTTTCAATGTCGATAACTTTACAACCCCATTGGCGCAGTTGTGATTTGTCTACCATGTCTATCTCTCTTTTTGCATTGTCTTTGTCGCCCCATTGATGGGATTGGAATAGCACAATTTGGTACGCGATAAAGATGATATGTAATAGGCTTTCTGCCAAGTATTAGTTTGTTTTCAGACAATTTAGCTTATGTCTTACTGTGGTTTATTACCGAAAACAGCAAAACAATTGCGGCAGGCTAGAGCGATTGATCCGACTCGTCAAGTTCAGCTGCGTTAGCTATTCACGCACAATAACGTGTTTAGCGGCAGAAGGTCTTGAGCAATATCATCGTCTTTGTCGTTTATTTCAATGGATTTATTCCATATCGCAGCGGGTATTACCCTATGGGATGCCTCTATTGCGCAATTGCGTATCGACTCTCCCCGATAAAAGTGGGCAAAGAGTGAGCTAAGTGCGAACGAATTAGCCAATACTGCCAATTCTGCAACTAGGTTGAAAACATTAAGTAACATTTTACCTGTGCAGAGTGAAAACTTAGGGCGCATTTTCGCTGTAAATGAGGCAAATTGAAAGTATCGCAGGGCGATAGTGTCGATTCGGTTGTAGGTTAAAGCGCAATTACGTACAATTTGCGGCTCTTCGATTGGTCAGTCTCGGAAGACTAGGATCACCTCATTTGCAAATGTCGGAATCAAGCATGACTCAAGAACAAACGCCGTTGGTTGAGATCCGTAATTTGGGGTTTAGCCGCGGTCAGCGTGTGATATATGAAGATATTAGCCTGTCCATTCCAAGGGGCAAGGTGACGGCGATCATGGGGCCGAGCGGCATAGGCAAAACGACCCTGTTGAAATTGATTGGCGGCCAATTAACGCCTGACCATGGACAAGTGTTATTCGACGGTCACGATATCCATGGCGTGAGTCGCAATGAATTATTTAGTCTGCGTAAGCGGATGAGCATGCTGTTTCAAAGTGGCGCGCTGTTTACCGACATTAATGTGTTCGATAACGTGGCGTTTGCACTGCGTGAACATTCTGGACTGCCTGAAGACATTATTCGCACTATCGTGCTGATGAAGCTTGAAGCCGTAGGTTTACGTGGTGCAGCTCAGATGATGCCAAGCGAGTTATCCGGTGGTATGCAACGCCGCGCCGCATTGGCTAGAGCCATAGCGCTTGAACCTGAAATGGTGATGTACGATGAGCCTTTTGCAGGGCAAGACCCAATATCGATGGGCGTGTTAGTAAAGCTTATTCGTGAGTTATCCGATGCGCTGAATCTGACTTCAATTGTGGTGTCCCACGATGTGGATGAAGTGCTTGGCATTGCCGATTATGTATATGTGGTGGCTGACAAAAAAGTCATCGCCCACGGTACCCCTGAAGAATTAAAGTACGCTGATAATCCGCAGCTGAAACAGTTTATTCAAGGTGCTCCGGACGGCCCTGTGCCGTTCCATTATCCGGCAAATGATTACCAGCAAGAATTAATGGCAAAAGGAGTTGGCAAGTGAAGTTAATCGACAGTATTGCCGACTTAGGCCGCAGCGCGATTGAGTTAGTGCTCGGCTTTGGCCGTGCAGGCCTTATGCTGTGGGGCGCGATTTTTCGCTGGCCACGCGTGCGTAAAGGTTTTCCATTATTAGTGCGCCAGATTTATGTGGTCGGTGTGCAATCTATGGTGATTATTTTAGTCTCAGGACTCTTTATCGGCATGGTGCTCGCACTGCAAGGCTACAACATCTTAGTTGGTTTTGGCACTGAAGAAAGCTTAGGTCCTATGGTGGCGCTCAGTTTACTGCGTGAGTTAGGGCCAGTTGTTACCGCGTTATTGTTTGCGGGACGGGCGGGTTCAGCATTAACTGCTGAAATTGGTTTAATGAAAAGCACTGAGCAGCTTTCCAGTTTAGAAATGATGGCGATTGACCCATTAAGGCAGATTATTGCACCGCGCTTTTGGGCTGGAGTGATCAGTATGCCATTGCTGGCGTTGATGTTTACCGCTGTAGGTATTTATGGCGGGCACCTTGTTGGCGTGGAATGGAAAGGGATCGACAGTGGTGCGTTTTGGTCGATTCTGCAGGCGTCTGTCGAATGGCGTCAGGACATAGTTAACTGCTTGATCAAAAGTGGTGTGTTTGCCGTAGTGGTCACTTGGATTGCGTTATATCGCGGTTATCAAGTGATCCCAAATCCGGAAGGCATCAGCCGTGCAACGACCCAGACTGTCGTTCAGTCGAGCCTCGCTGTATTGGCATTGGATTTTTTACTGACAGCCCTGATGTTTGGCCGCTAACGGAACACTGCGGATTTCGACACAGGTTAGATGGATTAACAGAGTGGTAGCTGAACATGTTGACACGAAAAATTGAATTATTAGTGGGTGTGTTTCTTTTAACAGGATTGGCCGCTTTTTTGGTCTTAGTCTTTAACGTCGCCAATATTGAAGTGAAAAGCAGCGATAGCACTTATACCATACAAGCCAATTTTACCAACATTGGTGGTTTGAAGGTGCGTTCGCCAGTCAAGGTTGGCGGTGTTGTCGTTGGCCGAGTGAGTAGCATAGATTTAGACCCAGTTAAGTTAGTGGCTGTGGTCACATTAGTGATGGACAAGCGTTACGATAAATTCCCTGAAACCAGTAGTTTAGCCATTTTGACTTCGGGTTTGTTGGGCGAACAATTCTTAGGGTTAACACCGGGTTTTGTCGACGATGATGTCAGTATGCTGAAAGATGGCGATAAGATTGACGACACTCGTTCGGCATTAGTGTTGGAGGAGCTGATTGGTCAGTTCTTATATAGTATGGGTTCGAAGGATAAATAGGGGTTACCGCTATGTTTAAAAACTTATCTCGTTTTTTATTGCCGTTAGTGATGGTTTTAGGGGCAACGAGCGCAGTCGCCGCTGATGTGGTTGTCGATACGACAGATCCGTATGCCATGGTGAAAGCCGTTGCCAATAAAACCTTCGATCGTTTTCACAAAGATAAAGCATTAATCGATGCAAATTCAGACCATTTAAAGGTGATTGTTCGTGAAGAACTCATGCCTTATGTCGATTATAAATACGCTTCTTATAAGGTATTAGGCCAATATCTTAAGGATTCAACCGAAGAGCAACGCAATCGTTTCGTCAATGCTTTTGAAGGTTATTTAATCTCTACTTATGCTCAAGCCTTTACTGAATATACTAATCAAAAAGTGGAATTCTCACCTGGGATTGATTTCAGCAAAGAGAAAATGGTCGATGTAAACGTGCAGATCATCGAAGCCGGTCGCCCACCGATTAAACTATTGTTTAAGGCGCGCCGTTTAAAGGATGACTCATGGAAAGCATTTGATTTAGTTGCCGAAGGTGTGAGCTTACTGTCTTCTAAGCAGTCGGAAATCTCTAATCTAATTCGCCAACAGGGTATCGATCCCGTGATTAAGATGCTCGAAGATCGCACTAAAGAGAAAGTGGTCATGAAGGCTAAGTCTGGGAAGTCACAATCGTGATTGAATTTGTGCAACAGGGGACAGTTTGTCATCTCAAAGGGCGCATAACCCAAGCCGATGTCATTACACTTTGGCCACAGCGACAACAACTGCTAAATGAGTCAACCCAGATATTGTCTCTGTCTGGGCTCGAATACAGTGATAGCGCTGGCATGGCATTTTTGCTGGCGTTAGTGCGTGAACATCGCAGCCAACTTGTATTGAGTTCTGCTTCACCACAACTTAAAAAACTAATTGATTTATATGATTTAGATGCCTTCTTTACCGAAGAAGCGCATTGAGAATAGGGTAATAGATTTCATGGAATGCAGCTTAATCGAACAGATTTTACGTGATGCGTTAGGGCTTGAAGAAGTTCACGCTAGCTCGGATGGTAGCCATTATAAAGTGATCGCCGTAGGTGAATGCTTCGATGGTATGAGCCGAGTCAAACAGCAACAAGCCATTTATGCACCGTTGACGGCACACATTGCCAGCGGTGAATTACATGCATTAACGATCAAAACTTTCACGCCGACTCAATGGAAACGCGAAAAAGTTTTCAACATGCCTAGCTAGTGAGGAAAAGTGGATAAACTAACAATTCAGGCAAGCCCCCCGCTTGCCGGTGATGTGATTATTTCGGGTGCTAAAAATGCAGCTTTGCCTATTCTGATGGCGGGTGTATTGGCTGAAACCGATTTTGTGGTTTCTAACGTGCCCAATCTGCGTGATGTGAGTACGAGCTGTAAATTATTACGCTGTCTCGGCGCTGAAGTGACAGAACTCGGTGACGGACAGATCCGCATTTCTACCACTAATCTGAATGAGTTTTGCGCTCCCTACGATCTCGTGAAAACCATGCGTGCTTCTATCTTGATCTTAGGGCCGTTATTGGCTCGCTATGGTACGGCTGATGTGTCATTGCCTGGCGGCTGTGCCATTGGCGCAAGACCAGTGAACTTGCACTTACATGGCCTCGAAATGATGGGCGCCAAGATTGAAGTGAAAGAAGGTTATATCAAGGCCCGTGTTGATGGTCGTCTTAAAGGCGCACATATCTTTATGGACATGGTGAGTGTTGGTGCCACCGAAAACTTACTGATGGCCGCAGCATTAGCCGATGGCGAAACCGTGATTGAAAACGCGGCACGCGAACCTGAAGTGATCGATCTCGCTAATTGTTTAATTGCTATGGGTGCAAAAATCACTGGTGTAGGTAGTGCGACACTGCGTATTCAAGGGGTTGAGCGTTTACAGGGCTGCAATTACCGAGTTATGCCAGATCGTATCGAAACCGGTTCCTTCCTCGTTGCTGCCGCGGTGACCCGTGGTCGTATTCGTTGTTTAAAAGCCGATCCTGCTTCACTGGAGTCGGTTATCGCAAAACTTGAAGATGCAGGCGCGACGATTACTACGGGCGAAGATTGGATTGAGCTCGATATGCAGGGTAAACGTCCGAAGGCGGTGAATATCAAGACGGCACCTTATCCTGGTTTCCCAACCGATATGCAGGCGCAGTTTTGTGTGCTCAATGCCTTAGCACAAGGTACGGCAACCATAACTGAGACTATCTTCGAAAATCGTTTTATGCATGTGCCCGAACTTATCCGTATGGGCGCTACCATGGAGCTTGAAGGCAACACCTGCATCATTCAAGGGATTGAATCTTTAAGTGGTGCTCAGGTAATGGCGACGGATTTACGTGCGTCAGCGAGTCTAGTGATTGCGGGCTTAGTGGCCGATGGTAAGACGATTGTCGATCGTATCTATCACTTAGATCGTGGCTATGAGCATATTGAGAATAAGTTTCAAGGTTTAGGCGCACAGGTTGTGCGTATTCAGTGATCTGTTACTGATTTAAGCTAATTTTGAATCATTAAAAAAACCAGCTAAAAGCTGGTTTTTTGTTTTCTGCAGTTGAGCTTGTAATACTGAGTGGCGCTCTAGTTATCGATCACAACCTTCTCATCGATAATCACAGGTAACTCTTGTTGTTTACCTTGGCGTATCACAGTCATCATCACTTTCTTACCCGGTGTGGTTTCAGCGATGCGGTCCATTAGCATTTCAACGCCTGGCACATCTTCACCATCGTATTTAATAATCACATCCCTTGGCATTAGCAGGGCTCGGGCCGCAGGGCCATTAGGATCGACACCCGTAACGAGCACACCTTTTAGATCGGGTAGATTAAGGATTTGTGCTACCACAGGATTAATCGGCTCGCCAGAAATTCCTAAAGCGCCACGGATCACGCGACCATTTTTAATCAATTTACCCATAATGCTGTGGGCTAATTTAATCGGGATAGCGAAGTTAATCCCGTGGCCGCCGCCTTCTTCACCCACTTGGAATGCTGCGGTATTGATACCGATAAGGCTGCCGTTAGTGTCAATGAGTGCGCCACCCGAGTTACCCGCATTAATCGCTGCATCGGTTTGTAGGAAGTCTAAGTAACCTGAACTTAAGCCGTTACGCCCCGTGGCACTGATGATGCCTTGGGTAATGGTCTGGCCTAAATTGTAGGGATTACCAATAGCGAGTACGACATCACCGACTTGAGGCGGACTGTCGAGATTAACGGGGACAATTGGTAAGTTATCGCCTTCAATTTTAAGTACCGATAAATCGGTTTCAGGATCGAAACCAACCACTTCAGAGGTAAATTTGCGTCCATCTTGCAGGGCGACAACAATCTCATCGGCCTTCTTAATGACATGATAATTAGTGAGAATATAACCTTCTTTACTCATTATCACCCCAGAACCTAGACCTTGAAGTGAGCCTGAATTAAGCGGGCGATTCTGATCTATGCTGAGGCTATAAATATTCACAACGGCAGGAGCTGCACGGCGTACCGCCTTGGCAAAGGATAGCTCGACTGTGTTGTTGGCACGGGTTTGTAGCAGACTACTACCGAGGGATTGGTTATCGAAATAACGTGTCACCAATAAAAACATGGCCGCCATGATAAGGCCGAAAAGGGTGGCTTTACCGAGATATAACAGAGTGTCTTTTATAGTCATGGCAGGATGGATCTAGAAAAAGGTGAGTTAGATTAACATGTTTAATCGATGTAAGCATAGGGAACCTAAGCTCCCTATGCTTATCTATGGCAGAAAAAATGGCCTATTTTGTCGATTAACGTAGGACTAAATACAACATGCTCTTATCACGCATTATCTTCAGTGCAACGGCACCTTCTTGATCTTTAAGTTGTGCTTTAAGTGTCTTAAGATCTTTAATTGCAGTACGGTTAATACCGACAATCACATCTCCTTTTTGTAAGCCACTCATGGCCGCTGGTGAGCCTTGTGCGACATCGGTAATTTCAATGCCCTTAGATGAGTTTTCTAAGGACGCACCTTGCAGCATAGGATGCACGGCACCAGCCGCTGTTTCACTGGTTTGGCTCGCTTCACCTAAGGTCACTTTAACTGTTTTCTTATCACCGTCACGGATGAGTCCTAACTCAACGTTAGCACCTGCACCCATAGTGGCGACTTTAGCCCGCAGTTCTTGGAATGACTTAATACCACGGCCATCAACGCTGATGATAATATCACCTGCTTTTATACCGGCCTTCTCTGCGGCACTGCCCTTGGCTACTTCATTCACGAAGCCGCCGTGTTGAGTGTCTAAACCGAAACCTTGGGCGAGTTGGCTATCGAGATCACGTCCCGAAATACCTAATACACCGCGGCGTACTTCTCCGTGTTCGGCAATTTGTGCCACGAGGTTTTTCACCATATTAGCAGGGATGGCAAAGCCAATACCGACGTTACCGCCGCCCGGTGCTACGATTGCGGTGTTAATCCCAATTAACTCGCCGTTAAGATTGACGAGTGCGCCACCCGAGTTACCACTGTTAATCGCGGCATCAGTTTGAATAAAGTTTTCCAGCATTTCAATGCCTAAGCCGCTACGGCCTAAAGCACTAACAATGCCCGAGGTGACGGTTTGACCTAAACCGAAGGGGTTACCAATGGCAACGGCAAAGTCACCTACGCGTAAATCATCGGAATCAGAGGCTTTGATTGCGATGAGGTTTTTCGCTTCAATTTGCAATAATGCGATATCTGACTCTGAGTCAGTGCCAATCAGTTTTGCTTTTACTTCACGGCCGTCATGAAGACCAACTTGAATATCATCAGCACCGTCAATCACATGGTTGTTCGTGACGATATAGCCTTTTTCTGCGTCAATAATCACGCCTGAGCCTAAGCCTCTAAAAGGACGTTCTTGCACTTGCTCTTGTGGCGCATTAGGGCCGAAAAAGTAACGGAAAACATCAGGTACTCTTTGCTTAGAAACATGAGTCCCCGTTACCGCTACTGATACGACTGCGGGCGTCGTGCGCTCAAGCATAGGCGCAAGACTTGGAATGGATTGTCCCTCAACCGTCTGTGGAATGGCGGCCTGTGAGACGACAGGCATTATAGTCAGGGTAGCGGCTAACATTGCGGCTGAAAGTACAGATAATTTTGTTTTCATCTATTCATAACTCCAAATAAGGGTTGAAAGATCTGGATGTAATGCATCAGCAATCGTGCGAGTGCCAGATCAAATCTGTATCGGTACCGGCTATTTGCCTAGGTAATCACTCTGACTCGCACCTTATTGAAAAAGTTCATTATATTAATAAATGTTAATTTTTTTAGCCTATTTTATCGGCTGTTTCATACTTGTTTCCGAACAGAAATCTGTGGGCGATATTAGGATTTTTCAAGCCCTAATATCAGCAGATTTTGCCGATTAAAATGACCTACAGCATAGATGGTTATTAGACGTTTGTATGCAGTTTAGCGTTAAGGTAAAAGTCGTATTCTGCATTAATATATCCTGCGTCATATTGGCCGTGCTAATATCGTCACAGTTTTAATAAAGGACATAAGAGAATTTAAACGTGCCTCAGTTAAGCCCTTGGCAGCATTATCAAAAAGATCTTACCCGTGACGGTTTTTCCCATGATCCGGCTCAAGAAATTGCCGTTAAGGCGTTACAACGCGTCTATGAAGACTTAACTACGGCAGAAGAGCCTAGTTCTATTGTGGGGAAATTGTTTAGCGCATTAGGCTTAAAATCGGCACCAGCATCACCTAAAGGCCTGTATCTTTGGGGCGGAGTTGGGCGCGGTAAAACCTACCTGATGGATACTTTTTTTGATGCCTTGCCTGGTGAACAAAAATTGCGGGCTCACTTCCATCGCTTTATGCATCAATTGCATTTAGATTTGGACGAGTTAAAAGGCGTTCGCGATCCTTTGTTGGTGATTGCGAAAAAGATGGCCGCAAAATATCGCGTTATCTGTTTCGATGAATTCTTTGTCTCTGATATTACCGATGCCATGCTATTAGGTACGCTGTTTCAAGCGTTATTTAAAGAAGGCGTTGTGCTGGTTGCAACTTCGAATATTATCCCCGACGACTTATATAAAAATGGCTTACAGCGCGCACGTTTCTTACCTGCGATAGCCCTAATTAATCAACATTGTGAAGTGCTCAATGTGGATTCTGGCATTGATTATCGATTGCGTACCCTTGAGCAAGCAGAGATTTATCATCATCCATTAGATGCACAAGCTGATGCCAATCTGATACGTTATTTTAGCCAGTTAGCGCCTGAGTCTGAGGTGCTTACTGCTGACATCGAAATAGAAGGCCGCAGTATTAGTATTCGGCAGCAGGCGCAGGGCGTATTGTTGGCCGATTTTAGAGCGCTCTGTGATGGCCCGCGAAGCCAGCGTGACTACATGGAACTTGCGCGGATTTATCATACTGTTCTCGTGAGTGGCATAGAACAAATGGGCGCCTTTTTGACTGGCGATGACATCGCCAGACGTTTTTTAGCTATGGTCGACGAATTTTACGAGCGCAATGTAAAGCTGATTGTATCGGCTCAAGTGCCACTCGAAGATATTTATGCCGATGGTTTGCTTAACTTCGAATTTAGGCGTTGCCGTTCACGCTTAATTGAGATGCAATCCCACGATTATTTAAAAACCGAACACCTGCCGTAACCCAGTAGTGTAAGAGTTTTGCATTAGCTGCGGCCTTAAATCACCAGAGGCTTGTTAATCCTTAGGATGACAAGCCAGATTGGTCGATATTTTATAATTTTTATCAAAATATCAGGTGATTTTTAACTCAGCTTTGTCTATACTCCGCCACCTGCCCACGTTACTCCGCCAATTGGGCGGAAGTTGTAAGCCGAAGTCGGTGCTCGAAGGGGTACTAAAAGGCAATTTTGTGTTGTTTGCAAATGCAGACAACATGTGAGACAGAAAATTAACTTTGGGTTTTTGTAATAATGAAGACTTTTACTGCTACACCAGAAACTGTAACTCGTGACTGGTTCGTCGTCGACGCAGACGGCAAAACTTTAGGTCGTATCGCTACTGAAATCGCTGTCCGTTTACGCGGTAAGCATAAGCCAGAATACACTCCACACGTTGATACCGGTGATTACATCATCGTTGTTAATGCTGAAAAAGTGACTGTTACTGGTAACAAAGCGAAAGGCAAAACGTACTACTCGCATTCAGGCTTCCCTGGTGGCATTAAGCAAATCAGCTTTGAAAAGCTGCAAGCGCAAAAGCCAGAAATGATCATCGAGAAAGCAGTTAAGGGTATGTTACCAAAAGGTCCTCTGGGCCGTGCCATGTTCCGTAAACTGAAAGTTTACGCTGGCGCAGAACATAACCACACTGCACAACAACCTCAAGTTCTTGATATCTAAACGGGATTAAGCAAATGGCTGCAACTCAGTACTACGGCACTGGCCGTCGCAAAACCTCTACAGCTCGCGTTTTCGCTAAAGCAGGTAGTGGCAACATCGTTGTAAATCAACGTCCTTTGGATCAGTATTTTGGTCGTGAAACTGCTCGTATGGTTGTTCGTCAACCTTTAGAGTTAGTTGAAATGACTGACAAGCTGGACATCTATGTAACTGTTAAAGGCGGTGGTATCACTGGCCAAGCAGGCGCAATCCGTCACGGTATTACCCGTGCTCTGATGCAATTAGATGAAGCACTGCGTCCATCACTTCGTTCTGCTGGTTTCGTTACCCGTGACGCTCGTAAAGTTGAGCGTAAGAAAGTGGGTCTACGTAAAGCACGTCGTAAGCCACAATTCTCTAAGCGTTAATTCGTTTTTGGAATATCAAAAAACCCAGCCTATGCTGGGTTTTTTATTGGCTAAAAATTGACGGTATAAGAAAACTCTTTGGTTGGAGTATGCTGATATACAATAAATTTATATTAAGCGAGTGAGTTTGAGGTAAGCATGACTTTTCAAATTTTTATGCTAGCAGTGGCACTTGTGTTGGTTTTGGAAGGCCTTGGGCCATTATTATTCCCAAATAAATGGCGTCGTTATTTAAATGAACTCTCCCATCAAAATCAGCAAGTTATCCAGCGACTTGGTGGGGCATTAGTCACTGCTGGAGTCGTGATTTGGGTTATTTTTGCGTAAAAAATAGCCTGCTTGCCCTTATTAACTAAGATCTGTTAAAATTCTTTTTTAACCGCAACCTTGCAGCAAATAATGGGCAAAAACGTAGTTGTTCTCGGCACCCAATGGGGTGACGAAGGAAAAGGTAAGATTGTCGACCTTCTAACAGAACAGGCAAAATATGTAGTGCGCTATCAAGGCGGCCACAATGCTGGTCATACCTTGGTTATCGACGGTGAAAAAACCGTTCTTCATCTGATCCCATCGGGTATCCTGCGCGATAATGTGAAATGCATTATTGGCAACGGTGTGGTGCTTGCACCTGACGCCCTGATGAAAGAGATCAACATGCTGAAAGATCGTGGAGTTCCTGTTGAGGAACGTCTGTTGATCTCTGAAGCGTGTCCGCTGATCCTTCCCTTCCATTGTGCCCTTGATATTGCCCGTGAAAAAGCGCGCGGTAATAAAGCTATTGGTACAACTGGCCGTGGTATTGGACCTGCGTATGAAGACAAGATCTCTCGTCGCGGTCTGCGAGTAGGCGACCTGTTCAATGCTGAACTGTTTGCTGAAAAGCTGAAAGAAGTTATGAAATATCATAACTTTATGCTGACAGAGTACTATCAAGTCGAAGCGGTTGATTACGAGCAAACGCTAGCAGATGCGTTGGCTATGGCCGATTATCTGAAGAGCATGTGTGTTGATGTGACTGAACTATTGGATACTGCGCGTAAAGCCGGTGAGCCAATTCTGTTCGAAGGCGCTCAAGGTACATTACTCGACATCGACCACGGAACATACCCATTTGTAACCTCTTCAAATACCACTGCCGGTGGTGTTGCGACGGGTTCAGGTTTTGGTCCGCGTCACTTAGACTATGTCTTAGGTATCATGAAGGCTTACACCACTCGCGTAGGTGCAGGTCCATTCCCAACTGAACTATTATGTGAAGTCGGCGATCATTTAGGTACTAAAGGTCATGAGTTTGGTGCAACAACGGGTCGTAAGCGTCGTCCAGGTTGGTTGGATGCTGTGGCAATGCGCCGCGCAGTTCAAATCAACAGTGTTAGCGGCTTCTGCTTGACTAAGTTAGATGTACTTGATGGTCTGAAAGAAGTGAAGATTTGTGTCGGTTATCAGAATCCTGATGGCACTATCTCTAAAGTCACTCCGCTTGCCGCTGAAGGTTATGAACTGGTTACGCCGGTTTATGAAACTATGCCGGGTTGGAGCGAGTCGACTTTTGGCGCGACATCAATTGAGCAACTGCCTCAAGCAGCGATCAATTATATCAAGCGTCTTGAAGAGTTATTAGAAACACCTATCGACATTATCTCTACGGGTCCTGATCGTAACGAAACCATGATTTTGGTTAATCCGTTCAATTAAGATCTGTTAAGGCCGTGTTTCACGGCCTTTTTCTCTGCTTCTTTATGCCTTTCTCTGTTTCATTCTGCGGTTAGAAATTCAGCTCAAGCTCAAGAAATAGGTTATACTGCCGATGCAAGTATTCATCCTACTGTCATTGAGAGTCGTTATGCTACGTACAGCACTCGTTGCGCTACTGCCTTTAGTATCTTCAATGTGCTTTGCTGAAACGCAGGCGGTGGATATTTATAGTCAAGATCAATTGCTTGATTTGATCCGTAGCAATCAATACTTAGCGAAAGTGAAACGTGATGATTGCCAGTTAGTCCAAGACATTGAGGCGCGAGCCCAAGTCTTAAAACAGCCTTTATATCAATTTCTTTGGGGCGAAATGCTCAATCATGGAACGTGTGTGAAGGCTAACCCTGTCAAGGGTATTGCTTTGTTACGTGACTCGGCCGAACAAGGTAGCTCAGAAGCGATGTTAAAGCTTGCCGAGTATTATCAGAGTGGGAAATTTGTCATCCGCAATAAAGACAGAGCAGTGCATTATTTACTGCCTGCGGCTGCAAGTGGCAGTTTATCCGCTCGTATGATGTTAGTTCGTTTATTCGGTGAAGGTTATGGTAGTCCTAGGGATTACGAGATGGCCTATCACTGGTTATATAACGATGTATTTGCGGACGAGGCGACTAAGAAAAAAGCCTTGTCTTTACTGCAGGTGTTAGCAGCTAAAATGCCCCCCAGTGCAGTGGCGCGGGCCCAGCAAGAACAGTTGCGAACCCGTTAAGTGGTCTCTTAATCTAGAGACACATTATTTGGATATTGAATGATCAAAGACCCTCATTTTGAGCGTGAACAGGATAAGTACGAAAACCCTATCCCAAGCCGTGAGTATATTCTCGATTACTTACGTTCTCAAAAATCACCTATCACTCGTGACAGCATTGCCGCGGCGTTAAACATCCAAGAGGAAGAACAACTTGAGGCCTTGCGCCGTCGCCTACGTGCGATGGAACGCGATGGCGAACTGGTGTTCACTCGTGGGCAAAGCTATGGCTTACCCGAGAAAATGGATCTGATCCCCGGCACTGTGCTCGGACACAGAGAAGGCTTCGGCTTTTTCAAACCCGATGAAGGCGGTGATGACTTATTTATTTCGAACCGCGACATGCTGATGTATTTCCACGGTGATAAAGTGCTGGCGCAAAAAGCGGGCACAGATCGTCGTGGCCGTCGCGAAGCGCGTTTGGTTCGTCTGATCCAGCCGCGAAGTGCCGCGATTGTTGGCCGTTATCATGTCGATAGCGGTATGGCATTTGTTATTGCCGATGATAAGCGTATTACCCAAGAAATTTTAGTCGCAAATGAAGATCGCAATGGCGCCCGCCAAGGCGATGTGGTGGTGGTTGAATTAACGCGTCGCCCAGGCCGTTTTGTTAAGGCTGCGGGTAAAGTGACTGAAGTGCTCGGTAAGCAAATGGCGCCGGGTATGGAAATCGAAATTGCCCTGCGTAATTATGATTTACCCCATACTTGGTCACCTGTGATTGAGAAGAAACTGCGCCGTATTCCCGATGAAGTAACCGACGCCGATAAAGTCGGTCGTGTGGATTTACGTCATCTGCCATTAGTGACTATCGACGGTGAAGACGCCCGCGATTTTGACGATGCCGTGTACGCGGAGAAAAAAGCCGGTGGCGGCTGGCGTTTATGGGTTGCGATTGCGGACGTTAGTTATTATGTGCGTACCGATTCTGCCTTAGATACCGAAGCGCGTGCCCGTGGTAACTCAGTGTATTTCCCGTCGCAAGTGATCCCTATGCTGCCGGAGAAAATCTCTAACGGCCTATGTTCGCTGAATCCCCACGTCGACCGTTTATGTATGGTCGCCGAGATGACCGTATCTGCTAAAGGTAAGTTATCAGGTTATAAGTTTTATCCGGCTGTGATGTATTCCCATGCCCGTTTCACTTATACCCAAGTGGCAGCAATGTTAGAAGGCGGGCCGATTGCGCCTGAGCATGAAGCCTTGTTCCCGCATCTACAGTGTTTACAGTCATTGTATTTAGCGCTAGATGAGCAAAGAGCTGAGCGTGGTGCGATTGCGTTTGAAACCATGGAAACGCAGTTCATTTTCAATGAGCAGCGCAAGATTGATAAAATCGTGCCGCGTGGCCGTAATCAAGCTCATAAAATCATTGAAGAATGTATGATTTTAGCCAACGTATCTGCGGCTAAATTTGTGAAGAAGCACAAAGGCGAAGTCTTGTATCGTGTGCATGAAGCGCCATCCGAGCAAAAATTGGCGAACTTTAAAGAGTTCCTTGCTGAGCGTGGTTTAAGCATGCCAGGTGGACTTGAGCCAACGCCGTCAGATTATCAGAATGTGATGTTGCAAATTGCCGACCGCCCTGATGCTGAACTTATCCAAGTGATGTTACTGCGCTCTATGCGTCAGGCAATTTACACTCCGGATAACGAAGGTCACTTCGGTCTGGCTTTAGAAGAATATGCGCATTTTACCTCGCCCATTCGCCGCTATCCGGATTTAGTGTTACATCGTGTGATCCGTTATTTACTGGCGAAGGAAAGAGGCGAAGCCACTGAGAAGTGGACGCAGGATGGTGGCTATCACTATCAACTCGATGAGCTCGACCAATTGGGCGAAGAGTGTTCAACCACAGAACGTCGTGCCGACGAAGCGACTCGCGATGTTAGCGATTGGCTCAAGTGCGAGTTTATGCAAGATCACGTCGGTGATACCTTTGAAGCTGTGATTGCCTCCGTGACCAGTTTTGGTTTGTTTGTGCGCTTAAATGAACTGTTTATCGATGGCTTAGTGCATATCTCAAGCCTAGGTAGTGATTACTACCAATTCGACCCTATGCGTCAACGTCTTATCGGTGAGCACACAGGTCAAGTTTATCAAGTCGGCGATCCTGTGACGGTTAAGGTCGCTGCAGTCAACTTAGATGACAGACAGATTGATTTGGTTATGCTGGGTGATGACGGCAAAGGTGGTAAGCGTAAACTATCTGCCAGCCGTGATAAGCCGATGACAGCCCGTGAGCGCGTTAATCGTGAAGGCGCTAAGCAAGGTAAAGCAGGCAAAACCGCGGCATCTAGCGCCAAGGCTGAAACAGGCAAAACCAAACCTAAGGCCAAAGCTGGCACTAAAGCTAAAAAAGCAGCAGTAAAAGATCCGGCTAAAAAGCCAAAAGCCGCTAAGCGGAGCACGAGAAAGAAATAAATGAAAAAACAAGATATTATTTTTGGGATCCACGCAGTTGAAGCCCTGTTAAAACACAGCCCTGAACGCATTATTGAGTTGTGGCTCTTACAAGGTCGTGATGATGAGCGCTTAACTGTACTGGCCGATCAGGCCAAAGCCTTTGGCACGACGATTCAAGTCGCTTCTCGTAAAGCCTTGGATGACAAAGCGGAAAGCAGTCAACATCAAGGCATAGTCGCGCGCGTTAAAGCGGCGAAAGTGTTGAATGAGCAAGATTTAGATGTGCTGCTTGCTAACACTGAGCAAGCATTCTTGCTGATTTTGGATGGCGTGACGGATCCCCATAACTTAGGCGCTTGTCTACGTAATGCTGATGCGGCGGGCGTGCAAGGTATTATCGTGCCTAAAGATAATTCAGTTGGCTTAACGGCCACTGTAAGTAAAGTGGCATGTGGCGCTGCGGAAACAGTGCCTTTATTCCAAGTGACTAATCTTGCACGTACTATGCGTCACCTGCAGGAAAAGGGTGTGTGGATAGTAGGCACCGCGGGCGAAGCAGATTGCGAGCTTTATCAAGCCGATCTTAAAGGGCCATTAGCGATTGCCATGGGAGCTGAAGACAAAGGCTTACGCCGTTTAAGCCGTGAGTCTTGTGATTCACTGATCTCTATCCCTATGGCCGGTAGTGTGTCTAGCTTGAACGTATCGGTTGCAACGGGTATTTGCTTATTTGAAGCAGTGCGTCAGCGTCGTAGCTAATATGCTCACGTTTGCCTGATCTCACATATGCAGTATCAGGCTTGAAGTAACAACCTGCAGTAACAACTGGTCGTAATAAAAAGGCGGATTAACGATATAAAGTTAATCCGTTTTTTATTGGCCTTTTTTACGTCATCGCTTTGTCTAGGTTAACCTGATTGCTATCAGTTTCATCTATTTGAGCGGCTTCAGGCTCTGCTTGCTCAATATCGAAACTAAAGGCGAGTTGTTCCTCATCACTGTCATTATCATCGATAATATCGTCATCGACGCCATCGGCCCCTAAATCATGCTCCGATTCATCTAAGTTAGCGCTGGGCGTCATATGCTCTTGAATTGATTCAACATCAACCCTTGGGTCCAACGCTGCCGCCAGTGGTGAAGAGACTAAGTCGCCCGTCGCCATTATGTAGTCTTGGGTGACATTGGTTTCGACTTTTTGCTGTGAATGTACATAACGTAAACGCACAAAGAGTATTAAGGTACAGGCTGACATAAAGCCATATAACATGTTATTGCCAAACCATTGCATTAATGTCGATGCGATAAGCGGACCGATACTGGCGCCTAAGCCGAAGGTTAATAATATTGTTGCTGATAAGCCTACTCGTTCATTTTGCTCTACTCGAGAGTTGGCAAGCGCTGTGGCGAGCGGATAGAAAGTGAAACCTAAAATACCAAATAGGAAAGTCATCACCAGTGAAATCACCGGATGATAGGGGGTTAAGGCGATAGCTAAGGCTAAGATACCGAGCAATATGCAGTTGATACGGATAAGGCGACTGCGGGACATAATGTCGGACAATTTTCCCATTGGCCACTGTGCCAGTAATCCCGCTAAAATCGTTGCCGTCATATACGTGGCGACTTTTTCAGGCGGTAAACCTAAGTTACTGGCGTAGGCGGGAGCGAGACCATAAAACGAACCCACTATCATGCTACCAATCGCGATTGTCGTGAGTGCTTGTGGCGCTTTTTTCCAGTAATAGGCAATTTTGAGTGGGGCAGGAACTAAGGGCGCAGGGTGAAGACGACGCGTGAGTGAAATCGGTACGATACAGAGTGAAAAACAAATTGCGATAAGCAGTAGTGGCTCTAGTCCTAAGTCGGGGAAAATACTGATCGCACCTTGGCCTAAGATTAAGCCGAAGTAAGATACGATCATATAACTCGCAAACACTGTGCCCCTTTGATTACTTTCAGCTTGTTCGTTAAGCCAACTTTCTAACACCATGTATTGGCACATCATCCCCATGCCGACCACGAGTCTGAGGAGCAGCCAAACCGCTAGCTCATCAACGAGTGCATGGCCTAATGCCGATGCAGCGACTATGCCTGCACTGGCGACAAAGGCACGGATATGGCCCACTTGAGCGATAAGTCGATGACCAATCTTAGAGCCAGCCACTAGGCCAACATAGTAGGCCGACATCATGCCGCCAATCCATATTTGCGGCACATTCATCACTGAGAGCCTGAGCCCAAGATAGGTGGTAAGCAAGCCGCCGGCTAATACCATTAATAACGTGGTGCTATATAAAGAGGCGAAAGTGCGCAGCGGATTAGTCATATACAACTCCGAAAACACAAACTAGATTGATAATGAGGAGTGAGTATATCAGGGGTTAGTGTTTATGTTGTGTTGCAAATTGTTGGTAAATCTTGATTAATTGCGCATTTCTGCTCAAAAAATCACTGAATTATGTCGGAACAACTCAAGGGGATGCTTGTAAAGCATTCACATAGACGCCAGCCGAGTAGGCTGTGAGCGTCATGTTACTCTATGTATTTCTTCGTATTTTTTAAAAAGAGTTATCTAAAAGTGTAAAGCAAGTTGAAGGTGGTGATGGTATCCATGGGTTGGCTTCCTTCTGGCACCACTTCAGTGTATTTGATGTTCATACCGATCTTAAATGCCCAATCTTGGAACACCAGATTTTTATAGTTCATATCTAAGGTGAGGGTGTTGTTGTTCTCGCCCACTTCCGCGGTGAGATCGGCATTGAGACTGCTGTATTCCTGTAGTTTTTGAGAGAATTTGGCAGCGGTACGAAGAATGACATCTTTTTCGGCATCAGGGCTGGGGATGGTTACCGACTCTGCAGGTAAGTTATATCGATAACCGGGGCCGAACTCGAGACTGAGTTTTGTTTTATAACTACTGATAGCATTGAAACCGTAACCACTCGAAAGCGTTGATATTTGCGTGTAACTACCGAATTGATCCCAAGTAAAATCACCACGTCCGAAGACATAACCCTTAGTCAGTTTATAGCTCGATTGTAACTGTAGCTCATATTTTTCGGAGGTTGTTTGACTTTTTTCTGAGGCAAAATAGGCTTTTAGTGTGGCTTCTTGCTTGGTTTGCTTTGTATCGTAAATCAGTTGGGTTCGACCATTAAAACTGCTGGATTCGGTATTGCCTGTGTTCAGTTGCAAGCCAGCTTCGATTTCCGCGGTAAAATCGCTGGGCGGTTCCTGATAATCAGGTGGAACAAGCGCAAGCGCAGGAAATGAAAGGAAAAACAAACTGATTGGCGCAATAACTTTTAGCATTATGTTTTATTCTTGGTTAGCTTATTTCAGACGTCCGAATGTAGGCGAACCGCCATCATACCTGTATTGATTGGCGAGGCAAAGTTATTGCTTGAGTTTCTGGCTTGCTTTCTGTACTATCTCGCGCTCAAATCAGTCACTATTTTTCGTTCCTTGCCTCCATTTGGTTTGACTGAGCCAATACCGAGGCTACATAACCGTAAGGAGCAATAAATGCGTCATTACGAAATCGTATTTATGGTTCACCCAGATCAAAGTGAACAAGTACCAGGTATGATTGAGCGTTACACAGGTGTTATCACCGAAGCTAACGGCACAATCCACCGTTTAGAAGATTGGGGCCGTCGTCAACTGGCTTACCCAATCCTTGACCTGCATAAAGCTCACTACGTTCTGATGAACGTTGAAGCTAAAGCAGAGACGATCGAAGAGCTAGAAACAGCTTTCCGTTTCAACGACGCAGTTCTGCGTAACATGGTAATGCGTACTAAAGTTGCCGTTACTGAAGCATCTCCAATGGCTAGAGCTAGAGATGAGCGCGATTCACGTCGTGGCCCAGCTGGCGAACGCTCATATGATGAAGCTCACGCTGAAGAAATCGCTGAGTAAGGTAATCTGTGACCACCAATAACTTGGTGTTGTCAGGAACGATAACTCGTTCAAGACGCTTTAAAAGCCCAGCAGGTATTGCACACAGTGTGATTATGTTGGAACACAAATCGCAGCGTTATGAAGCCGAAATGCTCCGCAACGTCTACGTACAAATTCAAGTGATATTGAGTGGCCCACGCTTTGAAAGCGTCGCAGAAGATCTGAAAGCAGGTGTGGAAGTACAAGTGCAAGGCTTTATGACGCTTCAACAGGGGCGTAATGGTCAGAACCGCTTAGTCATCCATGCCGAAAATGTCGAATTGAAAACTTAGGAGACTGTCAACATGGCACGTTATTTCCGTCGTCGCAAGTTCTGCCGTTTCACCGCTGAAGGTGTTGCAGAAATTGATTACAAAGATATCGTTACTTTAAAGAACTACATCACTGAAAGCGGCAAGATTGTTCCTAGCCGTATCACTGGTACTAGTGCTAAATATCAGCGCCAACTAGCTCGCGCTATCAAGCGTGCTCGTTATCTTTCTCTACTGCCATACACTGATTTACATCAGTAATTGCAGTATTCCTAATCGAATATAGAGGATTTGATAATGAACGTTATTCTGCTTGATAAAATCGCTAACCTAGGCAACTTGGGTGACCAAGTTACTGTTAAAGCTGGTTACGCTCGTAACTACCTTTTGCCACAAGGTAAAGCTGTTGTTGCTAACGAAAGCAACGTTAAAGTATTTGAAGCTCGTCGCGCTGAATTAGAAGCTAAATTAGCTGCTGAATTAGCTGCTGCTAACCTACGTGCTGAGAAAATCACTGCACTGGAAGCTGTTGTTATTGCTTCTAAAGCGGGTGATGAAGGCAAACTGTTTGGTTCAGTTGGCAACCGTGACATCGCTGATGCAGTGACTGCTGCTGGTGTTGATCTGGCTAAATCAGAAGTTCGTTTACCATTAGGCGCTCTGCGTACTACTGGCGACTTCGAAGTTGAAGTTCAGTTACACACTGAAGTTAAAGCTGTTGTTAAAGTTTCTATCGTTGCAGAAGCTTAATTACTCCTTGCTTTAATCTTAAGAGAAACACCGCTTCGGCGGTGTTTTTTTATGGCTGAAATTCAGTATTTAGCTGTGGTCAATATGGTTTGATATTGGTTTGCGATGGATTAATACCAATCACATTAAATATCTAATCAGTTCAGAGCCTCACAGGCATCTCAATCCAAGGCGCATTGACGCAGAAATGGTTATTCCCTTTTAAGTCAATGCAACACGGGAGTGGGATGCCTGTGAGGCTCCCGAAGGGCGGCTGATGTTCACTGCATGGCAAAGCGCTTTATACTGCGTTTAAGGCTTTCGACAGAGCACCACTATGCCTTCAAGCCTTCGCCTTGTCTAAAGCGCTTTGAACTCCCGCTGAATGAACAGATATTTAATACGATTGGTATAATGCGGCAAGTGATATGTCTACTCATTCAGTCTCAAAGCGTATCCGCGTTTAAAATACTAGCCCAAATAAAAGCCGCTCACTGTCATGACAGTGAGCAGCTTTTGACTAGATGGGTTAAATCCGTGTTTGGCTCAGAGTATTAATTTCTCACTAAATCCAATTCTTGGATTAAGTTATCGGCATGGTCGACTTCATCCATCATCCACAGGATATAGCGAATATCCACGTGCACTGCACGGGTGATGGTTGGGTTGAAGAACCAATCTTTAGTGATAGCTTCATAGGTTGAGTCGAAGTTAAGGCCCACTAACTCACCTTTTCCGTTGAATACTGGTGAGCCGGAGTTACCACCTGTGGTGTCCACGCTGGATAAGAAATTAACAGGTACTGAGTTAAATTCTTCTGGTTTATCTAAACAAGAGAAGAGTCTGCAAATCCAGCCGCGGGAATCTTGATAAACCGACTTCACCAGATGATCGCCAAAACGTTGTTCGCTAATCGCATCGAGGAGTTTTTTCGGCGCATTATAGGGCTCAACGCCTGTGTGTTTTGCGACTATGCCATCAAGACGAGTAAACGGCTGTTTATAGAGCGCATCACGTGATTGATAACCATCAACCATGCCATAGCTGATCCGTAGCGTACCGTTGGCGTCAGGGTAGACTGGCCAGTTGTTTGCTTTGTAGTATTCGATCACAGCCGCCATATAATCAGGGCGAGCACTAGATAGCTTGCCGTCTAAGATTTTTTCTGATTTTTCCTGTGCCATATTCGTGTCGTAAAGTGCTACGGCTAAACGAATAAAGGGATCTGCACTGGTTTCGAAAGCGCTAGCATCGGCATTCATCCACGCGAGGCGCTTAGCTTGGTCTGTGAGCGTAGTGAGTGAATACAAACCATCGAGTTTAGCCGCGAGATCTACGTCTTTACTATTAACACTTAACATTTTATCGAGCGCTGCCACGCGATTCGATTGGCCTAGGTAAGCATTTAAATCCTGTAGCCACAAAGTCTTATCAACAGTGACATCAAAACTTGAATCGATACGTTTAAGACGTGAGCTTAACATAGCAATATCACGTTCTTGGTAGCCTTGCTCACGCTCGGCATCGGGCTTTTGTTTTTCTTTAGCAAGACGGTAGAGGCTGTTTGCTGCGGTTAACAATGTGCTAGATTGGGCATTGGTAAAGTAGTAATTACTTTGGAATGCTTGCTGTTGCTCGGCGAGTAACACTTCTAACTCAGCAATGAGATTTTGATTTAGCTTAGGGTTTTGTTTAAGCCAAGCTAAAAAATTATCTTCACGGCTTTGCTTAATGCCAATGATATCCGTTGCTTTAAAACCCGCTAATAGGCCGTTGAGTTTCTTCATCCGGTTGGCCATTGAGGCCATATTACCTGCGTACTTAATAGCGATATCGGCATCTTTTTGTCCCATAGCCTCGATAGTATCAATCTGTAATTGATAACGCTTAGCTTGGGTTGGGTACAACCAATCACTGGCAAATTTAAGTTCACTGGTCAGGTTGTAACGGCTAGTCGTGCCTGGGTAACCCGCCACAAACACGCCATCACCGGCTTTTACGCCATCGGCATTGACCTTAAGGTAGCTCTTTGGCTGGTAAGGAATATTATCGTCGCTATAAGCGGCAGGTTTGCCATCTTTACCCACATAAGCCCGTAGGAAGGCAAAATCACCCGAATGGCGTGGATATTCATAGTTATCAATATCGCCACCATAGCCCCCTACACTTTCAGGTGGTGCGTAGACTAAGCGCACATCGCGGATCATCAATTGCTTGATTAAGTAGTATTCTAAGCCGTTATGGAAACTGCGCACATTACAACGATAGTTAGTATCGGCTTCACAGCTTTTGATGAGCGCTTTACTGTGATTTTGAATGTCTTCGTAACGACTTAGCGGGTCTTGGCTGAGGTCTTTATTGATTTGCGCGGTAACATTGGTCACTGCTTCTGTGATGTATAAACGTTCGTTAGGACCGGCAGAGGGTTCCTTGTCCATTGATGTTGCTAAAAAGCCTTGTTCTAGGTAGTTATGCTCTTGCTTAGTGTTATATTGTATCGCCTTGTAGGCACAATGGTGGTTTGTCACAACTAGCCCTTGGGGGGAGACAAAACTGGCGGTACAATAGCCCAGCCCAACCACAGCGTTCATTGGATAACTTGTCAGGTCGGCCAGTTTTTCTGCCGGAATATCGATTCCGCGTTCACTGAGTTTGTCTGCAATTGAAGGCATTTGATAAGGTTGCCATTGTCCTTCGTCGGCAGTTGCTATGCCGGATGTCAGTACTAAGGCCGCAACCAATGCAATACGCATGTTCTTTCCTTATTGATTGTTAGAGTGTCCGTTGGAATGAAATAACAGGCGAGTGTAAACATCCTGTTTGCTTGACGCGGGTTTTATATCATATTTTGTTAAGTTGTTGGAAATCGGGAGCGTTAATGTCACAACAAGGTGCTTTTAAGCCTAAAAGTAAGCCAAGAGATTTGCAGCTTGATGGACTCAAGCTGCCACCGCATTCAATTGAGGCTGAACAATCGGTATTAGGCGGCTTGATGTTAGATGCCGAAGCGTGGGACAGGGTCGCAGAGGCTGTCGTAAAAGAGGATTTTTACTCTCGCTCACATAAGATGATCTTTTCTGCCATGCACAGATTGGTCGATTTAGGGCAACCGATCGATTTGATCACGGTTTCTGAACAGCTCGAAGTTGAGAACCAATTAGAAGATGCCGGTGGTTTTGCCTACTTAGGTGAGATTGCGAAAAATACCCCAAGTGCGGGTAATATTTTATCTTACGCTGAAATCGTCCGTGAGCGGGCCGTGGTCCGTGACATGATCCGCGTCGCACATGAGATTGCCGATGCGGGCTATAACCCAGAAGGTCGGGACTCGGGTGAATTACTCGACCTTGCTGAGAGTAAAGTATTTAAGATCGCCGAGATGCGAACCAATGCTAATGAAGGTCCCGAAGGTATCAAAACCATTCTGGAAAAAACCGTCGATAAGATTGAGCAGCTTTATAACAACCCCCATAACGGTGTGACTGGAGTATCGAGCGGTTTTAACGATCTCGATAAAATGACCGCAGGCTTCCAGTCCGGTGACTTGATTATCGTTGCGGCGCGTCCTTCTATGGGTAAAACCACCTTTGCGATGAACTTGTGCGAACAAGCCGCGATGAATGAAGATAAACCCGTACTTATTTTCAGTCTCGAGATGCCGTCAGAACAGATTATGATGCGTATGCTGGCCTCCTTGGGCCGTGTTGATCAAACCAAAATCCGTACTGGTCAGCTCGATGACGAGGATTGGGCGCGGGTTTCATCGACCATGGGTATAATGCTTGAGCAAGGCAAAATGTATATTGATGATGGTTCGGGATTAACCCCGACAGAAGTTCGCAGCCGCGCGCGTCGTATTGCCCGTGAGTACGGTGGTTTATCTATGATCATGATAGATTACCTGCAGTTAATGCAGGTGCCCGCCTTAAAAGATAACCGTACCTTAGAAATTTCTGAAATTTCACGCTCGCTGAAAGCATTAGCCAAAGAGTTGGAAATCCCGATTATTGCCCTGTCGCAGCTTAACCGCTCGCTCGAACAAAGGGCCGATAAACGTCCTGTTAACTCGGATTTACGTGAATCAGGCGCTATCGAGCAAGATGCGGATCTCATCATGTTTATTTATCGCGATGAAGTGTATAACAACGATTCTCAAGATAAAGGCACGGCAGAAATCATCATTGGTAAGCAACGTAACGGCCCCATTGGTCGGGTGCGGCTCACTTTCCAAGGGCAATTTTCGCGTTTCGATAATTATGCTGGGCCGCAGTTTGAAGAAGATTAATTGACGTTTAAAAACAGTCAGTTTGCGTTTGCAGAAGATGAGCTGTATTGATGTATTTTTTATATCCGTGACTTTTTATTTCCTGAGTAAACAAGGTAAATTTTGAACCCTTTTCCCCGTGCAGAAATTAGCAGTAGTGCACTGCAAACCAATCTCGCTGCGTTGCGTCAACAGGCACCAGCGAGTCGTGTGATGGCCGTCGTTAAAGCGAACGGTTATGGTCATGGATTATTGAATGTCGCTAATTGTTTAGTCAGTGCCGATGGCTTTGGCCTAGCACGATTGGATGAGGCCTTAGAATTACGAGCGGGCGGCGTGACAGCGCGTTTGTTATTACTAGAAGGTTTTTTCCGCGCCACCGATCTCCCGTTACTCGTCGGGCATGATATTGACACTGTAGTGCACCACAGCTCTCAGCTTGAAATGTTAGAGCAAACTGTGTTGTCAAAACCTGTCACTGTCTGGCTTAAAGTGGATTCAGGCATGCATCGTTTAGGTTTTACGCCCGAACAATTTTCAACGGTTTACGCAAGGTTAATGGCCTGTCCAAATGTGGCAAAACCGATCCATTTGATGACACATTTTGCCTGTGCGGACGAGCCTGAAAACACCTATACCTCAGTGCAGATGGCGGCTTTTAATACGTTAACGGCAGGCTTGCCCGGATTTAGAACCTTAGCCAACTCTGCTGGTGCCTTGTATTGGCCTCTGAGCCAAGGCGATTGGATCCGTCCTGGTATCGCACTCTATGGCGTATCTCCTGTTACTGGTGATTGCGGTGCGAATCACGGGTTAGTTCCTGCGATGGAATTGGTATCACAGTTGATTGCGGTACGGGATCATAAAGCCAATCAGCCAGTGGGCTATGGTTGTTTCTGGACCGCGAAGCAAGATACTCGTTTAGGCGTAGTGGCGATTGGTTATGGTGATGGTTATCCTCGCAATGCACCGGAAGGCACACCCGTGTGGGTCAATGGTCGCCGCGTACCCATAGTCGGCCGTGTTTCTATGGACATGTTGACTGTTGACTTAGGTCAAGGTGCGCAAGATAAAGTTGGGGATAGTGCATTGCTGTGGGGTAAGGCATTACCCGTGGAGGAAGTCGCTGAACATATCGGCACTATCGCTTATGAATTAGTTACTAAGCTTACGCCAAGGGTTGCTGTTTGCTTAGCTTAACCCTGACAAATGGAAGTATTCTGGGACACTTTTTAGCAAGAAAACGGTGATTAAACACCGTTTTCTTTTATGTAAAGTGTCAGGATGAATAATTGCCACTACACGAATGGTTACTGCAAATAACACTATGAATTATAGTTATTTGTTAGCGGGAGAAGTGTCGAACCTGTAGGGCTGAGATAAGCAAAATAGTGGTTTGCAGTTCACCGTTGGCGACGCAATATGTTTTGGACCTGAGGATGAAGCTGTGCTGAACTGGTGTTAGGCGGCAAAATGGACGATAAAAATACCTCAATTCAGGCTACGGTAAACCAGCCGTTCTGATCTTTGTTATCTGGCTTTAAATAAGCGAATGAAACATAAGATCCAGAGCGACAGGATAGTTAATGTATTTTGAGCTGACTGGCTTGATGCATTTTGGCTATTAGTTTTCAAAACATATTTCAATATAAGCAGTACCATGCGGGCTTGTAAATGGCATGATAATCTTAGTGCCATTAGCTTTATGGGAAATAGTATGGCCTTTTCCTGATACGACCATAGGAGTGGCCATTTCAAATTCATAGCCTTTTTGACCCAAAAGATTTTTTGCGCCACCAGTCACCATATTCGTAATTTCGCCTACTAAATCAGTCACTTCCTCGTTAATTTTACCCGGGTTTTCGCCCAGCATATTCTGCATTATCTGCAAAACAAGCTTTTGTTCGAAGGTAATCGACAGTGATCCTTTTGTTTGGGGTCCAACAAGACCTATTAGGCCGGATACATCACCCTTAGCTAAGTTATCTACTTTGATTTGGGGTTTGCCCGGCGTCAAATCCATGCTCGCCATCGTAGATATGACATTGAGCAAAGATTGGAGGAAAGGATTAATAAAATTAACGTTCATGCCTAAGTTTGTCCTCTTTTGAGCCTAAACCATGGAGTAATGGCATTGCTTAAGGCTATTAGAAAAGTTGCTTATCGACAGCAATCTTGATCACACTCTATCAGCTTAGATGAGACAGCTATAAATGTGAGGCTAATTTAAAGATATTCTTATCATTTATCTGAGTTATAGGCAGCTAAAGCTCCATATAACCGTGTCCTTTATTGTTTAGACCGTTTTGTAGATGGTTCATAAGTTTGCTTGGAAGACGCTTATCGTCAAATAGCGTTGTTTTACGTCTCATACATACAAAAATGGGCTGCATTAGCCCCATTCATAGTGGCTCATGAGTGCCGATGCTGCAAAGTTTTTTAGCCTTTTTATGGAGTAACTCGACTTTTATTTGCACTTGAACTTGTGAGAAGGCGTTGCTACTCAACTCTCTATCCCATCGCGTCTTACGTAATCCCATTTTATATGGCTATTTTCGGCATTGTGGAGTGCTATCAAAAAGGCGTCTTGGTCTTGAGCGTCTTAGCTGACTTTGTAAAAGTGCGATGTTCGCTGCAAACTGTCTCACTTTTTGCTTCACCCTAACGACGCATTTGTAGTGTGTTGTTCAGTACGTGTTCCCGAGTCAATTACTGGGAACACCATCTTGAGTGCTCAATCCAATAATTTGGGGTACCTCACAGGATACTTAGTAATTAGACAAATGCACAAATGTGTGAAAACCGCCTAATAGAATGTGAGAGTAATGATTCAATCTAAAATGAGTAAAAACACTGTTATATCAACTATTCCAATCGATAGAACCTTTTCCATTGCCCCCATGCTGGGTAGAACTGATTTTAATCTAGTTGATTGATAAATATTAATAAAATATTTGCGTGGATGCCTATTGGATACCTCGCTTTTTTTGGATTGGTTTTGGATACCTGAAAGCGTAATCTACTGTTTATCAACATTGAGGTGATCTATGGATAGAAAATCTTTAATAATACTCGCGCTGATATTAACGGTCGGTCCTACTTTTTCGGCTAATGCTGAAGTCTATAAATGTGCTGATGGAAAGTATCAAGCAGATCCCTGCGATGAAAATAGCCAGCCAGTTGATTTAAGTGGCGTCGGTAGCTTTATTAAAAGCAATGACAGCATTTCTCAATCAAGCGTGGGTTCAAACGCTACCTCTGATAAGAAAAAAGAAATCAGTACCTATATCGAAAAACAACGCATTGCCCGAGAGATCACTCGGCTTGAGGGTGATCGTAAGCGGGTGATTGCGGCGCGTGACCAGCGCTTACGTAATCTGCGTGAAAGTCGGCGGTATGCGAATAACAACCTAGCCGGTGCAACGTGGCAGCAAAGCTTAGCTCAGGAACAAGTCGCTGCAGCGCAAGAGGCCGACACGCTGGTGTCATCTATCGATCGGCAAATAGAGCAGCTTAAAGACGAATTAAAATAGTGCATGCACGTTTTTCCTGATTGTGTATTTGGTAAAGTACTGATAAATTTCATGTATTACAGTTAATTAGCTGTATCGCGTTTTTACTGGCTAATGAGGTTAACGCGCATGCGCACTAAGACGTTATGTTTCCAAGGAAATGGTGTGCCATATATGCTTCTCAAAAAATGTGTATTTATAATTTCTCTTTCAATAATATCTGTCTCGTGTGCGCCTGTAGTTAGAGATTACTACAAGCCAATATATAGCGAAGGAGTTACATACAGTAGTGGCTGCGGAAGTTCTGGCCCTGCGGATCAAATATCAATTCAGCTTAGTGGGGGAGTTGAGCTCGAAGTATCTAGTTCTAGTTCAGCAAAAAACGAGAGGTTTAATAATTTTCATTTTACAGCTTCAATTCTTGCACCATCTGGAACATATTTTCAGTTTGAGAGCGACGAAATTGTCATTACTGACAATACAACAAACAAAATATGGAATGTAAAAATTACTGAATTAATCACACGGACAGAGAATGTTTCAAATACTAATTCTGGTGAATCAGCTAATAAGGATGAATATCTCCGTGTTAATCCAACATCAAAGATAAGCGGTAATACCTTTTTTGGCTATAACACACTATTCGGTAAAAAGTATTTTAATTCGGGAGCGTCAATAAGTATTTTTTCAAGAGATATTGAGTATAAATTGGAAAACTACTCTATCCAGTTACCATCCATTATTATAAATGGTAAAAAATACATTATTGAACCTATAGGATTTTTACATGTGCGAAGCATAGGAATAGACCCTCTAAATTGTTAACATAACAAGTTGTACCAGCATCGCTCCGGCACTTCGTGTCTGAGCTGGACAGTTTTAAACACGCGGTTTTATGGTTTTGCTGCGCAAAAGTATTCCATAAAACTACAACTTAAAACCCGCCGCTGAACTCGGCGTTAAGTTGCAAAGGGGATTTGACACTGATGAGTAGTACAAAAGTATGGATGATAATCTTAAGTATTACTCTGCTTTATCCCGCATTTTATTGCATCCATGGAGTTTTAGTTACCCTTGATACAATAAACCCAAGGAGCCATGAAGGTAATCTGATCATTGGCATAATGTGGATGTATTCATCAATTGTCTGGATCCCATACTTTTTAATCCTTGGTTTTAACTGGAAGAAGTTATCCAACGCTTTTAAACTGTTTTGTTCATTCTCATCAATTGTAATTTTTGGCTGTGTTATTTACTCGCTTACAACAAGTTAGCAGCTTAACAAGGTAATTAAGAACGGACCCGTAACAGTTGGCTAGGTTTCGCTTCGCTTCACATTTTAGCCAACTATTACTTGTCCGCTTATTGCGGCGTTATAACTACTAATCAGGGATGGGTGTATATGTTACTAAAAGTGTTGTTCTCTCTCAGTTTGCTATTGAATTTTTACCTAATTTTTTGGTTCATGAAGAATAGTTACACCATCGAAGCTCACCCTAGATTAAAGCGTGATAATTTTGTTTTATCCCAATTTGTGAACAGCTCACTTTCTAAAGACGAGCTTTTAATGATTGCAAAATCCAAATTAGGTATTGAGAAAGTAAAAGAACAATATAATCACCAATCATGGGACGATAAAAAATTTGCATCGTCTGTAATAATTGGGGGCATTAGCTTCTTTTTCAACGATAAAGATGAATTAATGCAAGTAGACCATTGGTACAAAGAGTGTTCACCTTTATGGGTAAGGTAGTTTTAACAAACAAATTGTGGTCTAAACGTAAACAACACGCTGCATATTCGAAGCATTAGCCTCCACAAATCTAACAATCACATCCGTACTGTGTCCGTACAAGTTGCGCTGTGGTTGTTTAAACTTTATACTCCAATCCATTACGGATTAACTCCGTACGATAGGAGGTTTTATGGCAACTACAAGACTTGATATCCGTTTGGATGAAGAGATCAAAGCTAAGGCTGAGAAAGCATCGGCTTTGCTTGGTTTAAAAAGCTTAACTGAATACGTTGTTCGCTTAATGGACGAAGATTCAACTCAGGTGATTGCTGAGCACGAAAGCATTACTGTTAAAGCTGATGTATTCGACCAATTCATAATGGCTTGTGATGAGGCTAAGGCCCCGAACAAAGCATTGCGTGAAGCGGCAGCATTTACTAAACGTGGTGAGTTTAAGTGAGTTACTCCAAGACTTTTAAAGAATTGGATAAATCACAACACGATAGAGCATCATTTGACTGTGGCGAAGTAGAGTTAAACGATTTTATCCAAACTCAAGCAGCGAAACACATGCAAGCAGGTATTAGCCGTACAATGGTTTTACCTGCTGCTACGCCATTACCCAATCAAAAATATCCAATTTGTTCATTTTATACTATCGCCCCAAGTTCAATTTGCCGTGATACCTTGCCACAAGCCATGGGCAAAAAGTTACCACGCTATCCCATTCCGGTCTTTCTGCTTGCTCAACTTGCTGTCCATAAAGAGTTTCATGGTAGTGGGTTAGGTAAAGCTAGCTTAATCAAAGCGCTAGAATATCTGTGGGAAATTAACGCTCACATGCGAGCTTATGCCATTGTTGTCGATTGTTTAACTGGCCAAGCTGAATCATTCTACGCCAAGTATGGTTTCGAGGTTCTTTGTGAAATCAACGGTCGTGTAAGAATGTTTATTCCAATGAAAACAGTCGGTCAGTTATTCACTTAGTTACCAGCTCCCCGCCTTACCTGTCGTGCTGCCTATTCCTCACATTCGTGCATAGAAACTGTCTTTTGTATTCATAACGACTCAGTCTTAGATGCTGTTATGTATACAGTATTATTCGATTTGATCACATTTCACGGATTATAACCAAATATAGTTGTGCGCACTTATAGGGCTGATGCCAGTTTATATTATTTGTAATCAATGATTTATTGAAACGCGGCTTGAGATAATAGGTTTAGAACTCGCGCAACTGTGTTTTTCCTAATGGTTTATTTGTTAAAGAACTGATAAGTTCCTTTTATTACAAGTAATTAACTGTGCGCGTTTTCACTGATCGAATGAGGTAAACGCGTGTGAGCACTAATAATACGTTATGTTTCACTGGAGCACGCATGAATTATTCATTTCCAGTAGTTGCCTTGGTCGCAGTATTTCTTGGGGCCTGTGCCAATCCTATCAACCGCGCTACTTTCGACAATTACTCAGAAACATGCGCAGTTGCCGAAAGTAACGGCCGCCTCGATGTTGCTGAGGAGGCTTGCTACCGAGCACTGGTAAATACCGATTGGGGCAACCTCGGCCCAGAGCTAAAATCTCAGGCGCTTTACAACCTCGGCCGTATCAAGCGGGGTATATCCAAGTTCGGAGAGGCCGAACAACTGTTCAAGGAATCGTTGGCAATAGAAGATAAGTTGCCTGTTCCTTCCGAACAAAAGATCGGTCGTCGTCTTCTTGAGTTATCTGTTAGCCTCGCCGCCCAAGACAAGTGGTCCGATGGCGCCCGTTATCTTGAGCGTGTGCTCCCATTGACCGAAAAGTTTTCCCCGCGTGAACAGGCTTACGCCAGCGAGGTATTGTCCCAATATGGTAGGCACTTAGCTGCTGGTGCCACCGATAGTGATCTTGCTGCTCGCTTTGAAGCCAAGGCAAAGGCGCTCCGGTGAACGTGAAACATAATCTTGCAGTCGAGCGGACCTGCGCGAAAAGCCGCGCAGGCCGCTCACTTCCATGTTAGGTGTATCTAGAGTGTGGCGAATATCATTACTTTCTTTTGTTTTAATTGGCTGTTCATCAACTCCACCAAAAGGGTGTGAGTTTGATCTTAACGGTTGGAATAAGGTGATAGACATTCCAGTGTCATTGCAATCAAAAAATAAAAAAAACATTACGCATTGGTATGTAAATCACGACGGGGATTATTTCTTCTGTGAAAATTTTGTAGATAGTAATGTTTGTGGTCAAAACTTTGAAATACATTATAAAAAACAACATGGTAGTTATAGTTCGGATTCTATAATGTGTATGCAATAATACACCTAACAAGCCAATTAAGTGCTGGACTGCTAAAGCTTGGCTCAGTTTCGCTCCGCTTCACAGTTTAGCCAAGCATTATCAGCCCCTTATTGGGGCGTTAAATGCCCCAAGGAATCAGAGTGTTTGCCAAGAGATTCTTAGATGAAAATTATGATTGCGCTGAGTACTTATCAAGGTACGAGGGTGGCCATTATGATGAGCAGTCTTTCTTGCAGTTAGTGCTTCCGTTAACTGATGTCACTATAAGCAATGAACATCAGCACTTGGTTATTGGTCATGCCGGTGCTGATGGTATTGAGTTTTGTTACCGTATCCATAAGCCTGGGGTTTGGGCTTTCTATCCAATTGAGGGTAGGTTTCAAAAGGTTGCAACCAATATTGGCCAGCTAGTAGAGGGGTGGTCCAATGGCACCATCAAAGTATAAGCATTTAACAAGCAAAGGCAGCATCGCCCCTGTGGGGCAGGACCTCGCAGGGGCGATGCTTTGGACGTCACGCCACCTCCTTATCCATCGGTGCGAAGAACAGCGCGACGGGGCCATCTTCGGTATCGTGAATACTCAGCAAGAATGAGCCGGCCTTTTCGCAAACGGGGTGCCAATCGCTGATATCGTTATCGCCCTCGTCAAAGTAGCGCTCGATCAGGTTTTCAGGCGCATCGAGTTCAAACCAAATCGCTATAAACTCGCCACCGTTTTCGGCTGCCCATGCTTCACACTCAACACGGGTCACACCTTCATCCCACTCGGGCATATCTGGATGGGTCCAATAACCTTCTTCACGTTCTACAGTTGCTGCTTGTATCGGGTTCATGCTGCTTCTCCTTTTATCCTGAGTTTTGATTCTGCGTTGAGTGCGAATACTTCGGCGTCGGCTTGGCCGAAGTCGCTGCACTCGATGGCGTTAAAAGACTTACAAATGCCCCAACCGTGGTAATTGTTGGGGATGTACTTCACTTCGATTTGTTGCTGATCGCACATCAAGGTGAAGTAGGGCTTGGATAGTGTGACCACGCCCGCTTTAGTGCTGAAGGTATTCATGCCGCCTCCTTGTTTTGGTTGTCCCTTGCTTGGCTGACAGGCGAATGGCTGGGCAGACGCATAGGGTGATATCGGTACGAATACACTATGGTGCGGCTAATGCCCTTGGCGAGGTTGGTTAAGCCGTTGCCCAATGCTTGCCAGTACAGGCAATCTAGCGCGCCCAGTGCCAGCGCGATTTTGATGCTGTCGCCCGTTTTTGCCTTGAGTAACAGGCTTAACTTATGGCTGCGGTAATGATTTAACAGATGGCGAAACGCCGCTGATTGAGTCATTTAGGCCACCTGCTTCGGTTGCAAAGCGGTTGATTGCAAATGAGCCGATTGCAGCTTGGCCCAGTCGATGGCTTTAATGGCCTCGACCGTGGCAGCAATTTGCTCTAGCTTCTTTTGCCCGCGCATAAAGTTCGACAGTTCTATACCGTGACGAGCGGCCGCGCGTTCGGCGGGTAGGGCGCTGGTGTAATGCAGCGTTAACGCGGCAATCACCTCGGGCGAACTAATGCGGGTAAGCGACAGCAATAACGCAACACGTTCTTGTGATTCAAAGCCCGGGAGTAAATGGTTCATGCCGCACCGCCTGTGGTACTGATCACCTTGAACTCGACCACCCAAACGAAAGGGTTTGATGATTTGTTTCTGTAAATTTGGTCCCAAGCAAACAAAAAGTTATGTTTAGCATTAAATTTCCAGCCCATACCTTGCACTGCTGGGTAGTCAAAACCTTCTGCTTTTGCATCTTGCTCGCTGATATCATTTAGCCTTTCAACCCTAACTTTAGTGACTTCCAGCAGAATGCGCGCCGCCCAGCGTGGCATGTGGATAGAGGGAATAAACCCGCGATATTCTGCGCCACGGTAATCAAAGTCTTCATCACCTGTGCCCGCTGTTAATCCGCCACAGACATAATGCAAATCAGGCCAGTGTGCTTTGGTCATTGCCTCACGTACCCACAGCTGATCACCAAGTGTGCCGAACGGTGAAATAAACGCGCAATCCTCACTGCTAACCCCAAAAACATCATCTTTTGCGGGTTGATAGAATCCGCGCTTATCAATGACTGTCGGTGTATACCATTCGGCATTTTTAGAAAATGGCGCCCATTCATCATGCGGCTGAACTTTAAACATTCTCCGCGTCTGTGTTTTTCGGCCATCAAGAATGGCGCGCACCATAGCGGTATTGAAAATAATTGGACGTTGTTTCATATGCTATTCCTTCCTTTTGAATCAGCAGGGCTAAGCTGCGGCTTCGCCGTTAAACACCACCAGATTGATGATGGGTTTCTTGGTTTTGGGGTTCACCTTGTCCGACAGCTTGTGATAGCGAATATGCACATCGCGGTGGGCTTCTTGGGTCATGGCTAAAACGATATATTGCTGGCACAGCGCGGGCGTCGATAACGAATGCGACAGGCGTTGTGGCTTCATGGTTTCAAATAAGTGCTGCGCCATATCATTCAACTTAGCTTGGTACTCGTCGGGGCTCAGTTGACGGCGGTTAGGGTGTGCGCCTACAGAGGTGCTGCACTTCTTGGCCGCTTGATTTTTCGCTAAGGTCATGGACACGCCGTAAACAAAAAACATAGATACCTCCCCACTGAGCCGCTGATTACGCTAAGTTGATTTGATCTTGTTTGGCGGCGTCGCGTTGCTTGTCGAGGTATTCGGCAAGGTCGGTGACATTGACCATCCAAGGCGCTTTGTTGCTGTTACTGGTGCGAAAGGCGGCTAAGGGCAAGCGGCCGGCTTTGGCATAGTTGGCCGCGGTACGCGGTTCGAGGCCAAAATACTCTTTGCTGATTTGATCCAGTGGCACTATCACTTTGTTGAACTGGGCCATAAGCAAAAACGCGGTGTTGATGCCTTTCATGTTGGTTGCTCCGCTTGGGTGAGTTGCAGCGGATGCACGTTAGTGGCCGCCTGTTCGTTACGCCACACCATCACCTTGCCGTACAAGCCTTGTTGGGGCTCGGTAAAGCGCAGGCAGAAGTTGAGCCCGAGTTCGCCCGTGTGACGAATGAACTGGCGGTAAAACGCAGCGCTTGGGTGGTGATAGGCAAAATGCTTTACCAGCTCGGCGCATCGGGATTGCACCCGTGGGCAATCCATCGGATCGGTGTGGCCCTTAGCCAGCGCCATTAAGCAGGCAAAACGTATTGCAACCAGTAGACGAAACTCATCGCGTTGCTTAGGTGATGTTTGAACTTTTGATAGAATCATTTCCTTGTCCTCGGTAATGGGTAGATTTCTTTTTAGCGATTAACTTATTGTTCCAAATGTTTTCTCTATAAAACGCTATCGAGAAATACGCTATTACAAACAGCTAAAAACCAACTTGAAGCGCTATCGCGATAAGGTAAATCAGTTCATGAAGCTGCAAGCCGATCACCGTTTTTATATCCTGCCAAGGGCAAGAGAACAGGTCGGCAATCATTCAACGAATCTCAATAATTAAGAGTCCCCAAAACTGATAACTTCGTTTTTGTACTGATCATGAAACTCAGCCCTTGAAGTGTTTATCATTAAGGATGAATACACTGCAATAATCACAAAATGTGTTTCATAAGCCAACACGTTTCGTGTTTAAAGTTGGCATTAAAATAAGTTTTTGATTAAGTTATTGAATCTAATGTGTTTTATAGTTTAATTCTGTTGTTGTGAAATTCACAGGACATCACATTATGTTACAGTTATGTTAATGGCTGTATTTAAATGATTAGTTTTACTTGATTCCAATACTTCTAGAAAGTGTCATAATGCAGTACAGTTGAGACATATAAATTTAATCTTCGGTTAGCACCACGCTATCTGGTTTAATGCAAGGTAATTAAGAGAATAGGGATATTAGAATGCCAGTTATTAAGCGATTTGTTATACATGAATTATTTAAAGAAAAAGAGCCAGATATTGCAAAGGTGCTCTTAAATTTAAGCGTTGAGATTATAAAAAATTTAGCACTTGATTTAGTTAAGATTAAAGATGGAAAAACGGCTGTTTTATGGGGGAAGTTTAAAGGTAATGGAGATTTTCCAGCGAAACTAATTGAGCTGAAAAATCAAGTTCCTGAATCAGGTAAAGATGCAAAATTTAAAGAGTTAACAAAGTTAGCGATGAAATCTTTATATGGCGAGATAGTACATACAAATAGTAAAGGAGGTTATATTTGTTTCATTGAATATGAATCTTATAAAAGCTCAAGATTCATGGCTGCAATGATAACCAATACTTCTGGTATTAAACTTAAAAAGTTGAAGCCTACTTCAGACATACATGTTGATTTAAGTAAGTTACATCAAGCAGTCGATATTAATATATCAGCATTTTTGGATGCATTAGAGAAGCCTGAAGCTGGTGTGGATGTGCTTGAAAAAAATTATTTAAGCTTTATTGGTAAAGGAAAATACACAGATTATTTTACTAAAGCTTTTGATTGTGTTAACGGTACGACTCCAGCCAGAGCTGTAGTAAAATCTGTCATTCTTCTAAAAGACTTTTTGGTAGAACATAATGCTGATTCCGTTGCACAGAAAGAAGCACGTTCTCAATGGGTTCGATATCTTTCTGAAAATTCAAATGAGGAGGTATACCTTACTAAACTTGAAGAAATTGCGATTTCTCACTTACCTTCAATCTGTTCCGATGAAGATAAGGATAGCTTTATATTATTTAGTAAGCAGGACAAATATGAAATGCCAGCTTCTTTTTTGGCTAGAAAGGAGAGTGTTGAAAAATTAGCTAGAATATATTATACAACTGATTCGTTTAATTTTAATTTTGATTTTGAAAATATTGGATTGCTTGGTTGCGCTAGTGATACTAATAAACCAATTTTATTTGATCCAAATAGTAATGATATTATTATTAAAGGTAGAATGATTACTCCAATGGTTAAAGATGCTATTAATCAAGCATTAGATTTAAAAGAAGATGAAGTTGACGATGAGTAATCCATTTAACACATTCGATTATGCAGTGAGGTTGTTTAAATCTTTTGGTGACAACGTATCATATGCAAGTGGTGTGTTTAAACTTATTAATGACGTTGTCCTTAATGAGGAGCAGGCTTTTATAATTAATGAGTTTTATAATAAAAATAAGCAAGAGAAGTTATTTCGACAATTTAAAGTTGAAATAAATTGGGACGAAAAAATTGAAGGTAAGATAGTTAATAAAGCTAACTGTACTGAACTAAAAATTGAATTCGATTTATATAACGGTTGCAGCTTCAGCTTTTATAAAGATGAAAATGATTTGTTGGAGAAATTATCAACATTTTTGATACAAGGATATGATTTGCCTAAGAACTATTATTTCATTGATTCTGATTTCAGAAGTGATAGTGATTTGGTTCATCCATTTACCTTAAAGTTGGAAGCTGTAACAAAGTGGCTTGGTTTTTTGAAGTCAGTTTCTGATATTGATAAAAATATAGATAATGGTGTTTCACTTTATTATTTTATAAAAGGTGAAAAAGATAAGTTCGCCAAACCTTTAGAGGTAAAGATAACTAATATTAAAGACCTTTTGTCAATTAATGCCTTATCACCAGTTGATGATATTGATTTTCTATTAAAAGCTGATGAAAATGGTAATTTACATCATCGAGATAAATTATCTTTTTTTAAGCTTGCTTTAGTGGATACATTTAGAAATATTTTAGCAGAAAAAAATACATCTTCATCACCTGCATTTATTTTGTTTTCAAACTTGGGTAAAATAAAAAATGCTTATTTTGAACATTATGATGTTTTTATTCAAAACTTTGCCATTGGTGAGTTTCAACAACAAGTAGAAGCAAAATCATTTGAATATTCTGAAAAATTAAGCACTGTCCTAAATGATATTCAGATGAAGTTGTATGCTATTCCGATAGTTTTGATCGGATTAAGTACCTTTGATAAAATAGAAGGCTTTTCAAGCTATTTATTTATTGTTTCTGGAGTTTTTATTGCTGGACTTTTCAATTATTGGATGGTTGAAGATCAAATGTCAAGACTTGAACAAATTAAGATTAGCATTAGCTATACATTTGATAAGTTAAAATTGAAAAGTCATGATGGATTGCATGATAGTGATATTGCAAATAATTTAGACAATATTTCTAGGAATTTAGATGATAGAATTAAAGACCGTCAGTTGAAAATTAAATACTACCGATATTTTTGTTGGCTACCATTAATGCTAACAATAATTTTCATTATTTTTAAAGAATGGGAGAAATTAAATATTTTCAATATTGGTATTTCGAAGCCAACATTGGATGACCTGTATGTTGTAATTCTCAGTGCAACTAAATTATTAAATTATTTTTTATTTTAAAGATTGAGTTTACAACGCCTAAATAATTTTTAATAGGAACGGTGATTTAATTACTCCATATGTTAAGTACTGACCACCAGAAGACCCAACCGATGATTTTAACTTCTGTCATATGCTCTGGTTGTATAAATTCATCTGGAAACTCATCGTTATTGTAGCTTTTGATACGAATCCCGCCACCAGGCATACGATAGAGCATTTTTACTCTTAACATACCGTCGTGATCAATTGCGTACATTTCGCCATCGACAATATTCTTTTTGCTGGTGTCGACGCCGACCGTAGTGCCATGACGCAGGACGGGTAGCATGCTGTTGCCGGAGACAGTTACACAAGCCGCATGTTGAGGTTCGACGTTACTCTTTTTGAGGGTGGACTTGGCAAAGCGGAGTTTGCAGCCGCCATTTTCTTGCACGAATGTGGAACCATTACCCGCAGCTAATTCCACTTCTCGAAAAAATGGCAAAGCTACTTCATCATCTCTTAGCGGAGTATCACCATCCCATAGATCAAAACCTGCATGCCATTTGGCATTTGACTCTGGTGCTATTTTGACATGTAGCTCAGTGTCTACTGAGGCATTTGTACTATTGGAATTACCATAAAGAATTTCAGCTGGACTAACACCAAGAACTTTTGCCAACACTTCGGCGTCAATAGCACTAACCGCTCTAGTGCCTGCTTCATAGTTACCGATACGAGATTGAGATTTCCACCCGCATAAGCTTGCCAATTCCGCTTGGCTTTTAATACCAGCATTCATTCGCAACCGTTTGATGTTTTGCCCAACACGTTTTTTTAAATCTTCAGTTCCCATTATAACCACCAACGATAAAGTCTCGTTCTAAGAATATCACGATATGTGATATTTGATTTTTTCGTTTTGTGTTTACTTGTAAACACGTTTCGTGTTTAATGTGATTGAATCAACATTGAGACTGGTAGCATGAACAATATTCCCGTTTATCGAAAGAAAGCCAATTTATCTCAATCTGGGCTTGGTAAGGCCATAGGCAAAACTCAAGGAGCGGTTGGCAACTACGAGGCAGGTATTAGAAACATTGATCTAAGTACTTGTTGGGAAATCGTAAGAGCGCTTAACCAGTTGGGTGTTGAATGCACTTTTGCTGATGTATTCCCTGAACCATCAAGCGACACAAATAAGGTAGTTTCGCTTGCCATTTAATTGAAGGTTAACTGAATAGAGGCTTATTAGCATGAAAACCCATTCACGTAAAAATGATAGCCGTTTGAATTTGTTGATGAAAACGATTCATCGGGTGTTGGAGTTACCCAAGATGACACGTTTTGCGTTGGCGATAGATTTTGTTGCGGCGGTTGAGCGCCTTGGGCTAAGCGAGGTATTGGCGGCGGAGGGCATTAGCTTTGCCAGCACGCAAGACGTGCACAACGATGCGCGGATAAATGCCCAAAAGCTGTTCCGTTGGCTCGGCCAGTACGAGGGCCAACATCCGCAGGTTGATCGCTTGTTTCATGTTGAGCAAGCACTGGTGGCGGCACTGCCTGAGCATTTGCGGGTGCAGTATCTCAACGATGTGTTTGGTTGCACTGGGGTGACTGTCATTGCCGATCGCATGAGTGACGGCCATGTGTTGCATGTGGCCGATATGGCGGCGTCGCTCACCAAAGAGAACGCCGAGGCGCAAGTGGCGGTGATCCATTTGGGCTGTGAGCCCAAGCGCGAGCAGTTAGTCGCGGCGCACCGCGAGTTAAAAGAGTCGGCGGCGACTACGCAAGCGAGCATGGCGGCGTTAGAGCTGGCGTATCCGTATTTAGCGAGTCATGGCGGTAAGGCGGGTTGTTGATGACGGTACACGAACACGCATCGATTACTTATCGAGAATAAGAAAGCCCGCTAAAGTTTGGCGACTGAGCGCGGGCTTAATACCTAAGAGAGGCGATTACATGTTACGTATACATGATGATTTCGTCAATTTTGTGCTGGCTGTCGCGCAGTTAGGCGGTGGTTTATGAGCATGGAATTGATGGTAAAAGCGATGAAGGCCAAGGTGGGTAATCCACTGCGCAAGCTGGTGTTGATTAAGCTGGCCGACAACGCGAACGATAATGGTGAATGTTGGCCGAGCCATCAGCATATTGCTGATCAGTGCGAGATTGGTCATAGCACTGTGAGAAAGCATATTGCGGCCTTGGTTGATATGGGTTTTGTGACGATTAAAAATCGTAAGGGACCTAAGGGAAATTTAACCAATATTTACACGATTTCAATCTGCTACGAGGTAGCACCCCCTGTGCCACCAGATAGTACCGAAGGGGTGCCACCAGATAGCATAGGTATGCCACCAGATAGCACACCCCCTGTGCCACCAGATAGCACCGGAATCTATCACTCTTTAGAACCTATCAATGAATCTTTAAAAGACTCTTGTCCAGCAACGAGTGCTAAGTCGGTTTTCAATGCGTTTTTTAAAGCGTACCCAGCCCATCGCAAAGGCGGGGCAGATTCGGCTGCGTGGAAAGCGTGGAAGGCTGAAAAACTGACCGATGCCGATTGTGTGCTGGCGGTGACTTGGTTGAAGGAAGCTGCTGCGCTGGATACCAGTTGGGGCTTTAGTGCTAACGGCCAGTTTGTGTTGGGTATTACCAAGTTTATCCGCGAACGCCATTGGCTAACACCGTTGCCAAGACCGATGGCCGCCGCCGTTGGGCAAGTGGATTGGCGCCATGCGGTGTATGACCCTGAGGATCCTTTGATATGACTGCCAAGCAAAATACGAGCATGAAATCACTGCAGACCTTAATCCGCCAGCCGCTGGTTGGGCAGGGCGAACGGGTGACGCAACCTGAGCCCACGGCAATGGATATGGCGATTGTGGACAGCGTGTTTAGCAAGTTGCGGGTGTTGTTCCCGGTGAGTGCGCCACGGCCTGAGGACGAAGCGACCCACAAAGGCGAGTGGCTTAAAACCTTGGCGGCGCAGGGGATTGCGAGCCGCGAGCAAGTGCAAGCTGGGCTGAATCGCGCCAGACGCGAGCAGGGCGACAGGCAGTTTTGGCCGACACCGCGCCAGTTTGCTTTGTGGTGCCAACCCACGGCTTGTGATTTGGGGCTGCCCACGTTGGAGGCCGCGTTTAAGGAGGCTACGCGCCATTACCATCACCCTGACAAGCATACGTGGAGCCATGATGTGGTGCGCTTAGCAGTGCGCGAGACGGGCAGTTGGATGTTTGCCACAGGGCTCGAAAAGGATGTGTTAATGACGTTTGAGCGCAATTACAAAGTGCTGTGCCGCCGCTTTAGCCGTGGCGAGTTGACCGATGTTGAGTTGCCAAAGGCATTACCAGAAACGGTGACGCGGCCGACTGAGGCGGCAAAGGCGAAATCGATTATTGCCAATTTACGGGCAAACCTAGGGCTTAAGGGGGCAAACGATGGCTGCTAGCGGGGTTGAGGTGGGTAAGTTGAACGATGCTGCGCTGCGCCGTTGGTTACGTGGCGGTTTGACGCGGGATTTTAGGGACCCGCAGTTTCCTGAGCTGCGTTTACGGGCAACGGCGGATAGGACGAAGGCGAGTGTGCATTTGGTGATTAATGAGGGTGATAAGACGGTTTGGAAGAAGCAAGGCGTGTGGCCGAGCATGTGCATTAAGACGTTTTTAGCGGATTTACCTGTGATGCTAGCTAAGCGTAGTGCGGGCGCGGATGTGTTGCGCGGTGAGTTTGCGACTGTGACTGATTTGCTATTGTGGTATGGGGATTATTTGGATGGCAATACGACCTTAAGCTCGAGCTGGCGGGATAACTGTAGGTCGATTATGCGTAAGCAGTTGTTGCCTAAGTTGGGGGATGTGGCCTTGGCTGAGTTGTCGTTTTTGGTGGTTGATAGTGCGTTGGTGAAGCTGATGCTGAATGAGGGTTATGCGCCGCATTATATTCGTTTGAGTGTGAATGTGCTTAAGCGGGCGTTGAGTTTGGCGGCGGATTTTAGGTTGTTATTGCTTAATCCTCTGATGGGGTATCGAGTGACGATGAGTTTAACCTTATCACCTAAGCCTGATACGCGCTTGATGGAGTCGGACTTAGGGCCGTTGTTTGTGGCGTTGCGGGATGCATTTATGCCGGTGGCGATGTTGTTTATGTTGATGCTGATGTTCGGCACGCGCATTGGTGAAACCCGTTTGGCACGATGGGAGCATTTTGCGGGTGAGTTTTGGTTTATTCCTGCGGCGAATGCGAAGAACCGCCAAGAGCACCGGCTACCGTTAACGCCTACGGCTAAGGCGTTGATCCAACATTATTTGCAGTGGCAGCTTAAAAATGTGGGTAAGCGGGCGTTTTTGTTTGCCGGTGATGTTGGCGCTATTAGCCAGCGCACTGCGCATTATTGGAGTGAGACGATTCGGTTTAAGGAGTTTACCTCGCATGATTTGCGCAAGCTTTGCCGCACGATTATCCAAGACATGGGCGTGGATACTATGGTCGGTGAGCGGTTGCTTAATCATGCCCTGCCTGTGCTTTTGCGTACCTATGTTCATTCGACGTTGGATAAGGGCATGTTGAGTGCGCTTGATGCGTATCACGCGCATTTAATTTCGCTCGGTTTTAGTGAGGTTGCGCCCGAGATAATCCCTAGATCGTCTGCGAATGTTGGGAGTGCTCAAACCCTTGGTGCGAGTGGGTGGCTGTGATGATCGTTGCATCAGCCTTACAAGAGTATGCAATGGCACTAAATAAGGTGGTTTTATGAGTCATCCAGCTGCAAAAATTCTAAAAACAGGCAGGGCGATTAAGGGGCTTTCTCAGGATGAGGTGGCTGAGTTTTACGGGATAAGCCGCCGAACGTATCAGCGTTGGGAGAATGGCAAGAGTAACGTGCCTTATAACCACCTGCGCTCAATAGTGGATGATGTATTCCATTTATCGATAGACCAGATTACGGAGGTGGCTAATGCGAGTATGTGATGCGCAAGAGCAGGTTATTAACATGAAAGCCCTTCGTGCTGGGCTCAATGCCTGGGGGCGTTATTGGGCGTTCCAAGAACTCGGTAAAGGTTTCACTAATCGCAGTGCTTGCGATAAGTTAGGCGAGGTGCAGGTTTATGGTGGTGCGTTGGTTAGGGAGTTGAGCGTTCCTAAGCAGGTGGTCCAGTTTGATAGGATGATTGAGCGGTTATCGCCAAACTGTATTCGGGCGATTCGCACCTGTTACGTGTGCAAAGGCCAGTGGGCATTGATGGGGTTCGACAGTAAGAAGTCGTATGTGTATTGGTTGAGAAGAGCAGAGATTCAATTAGCAAAGTGAGGTGGGTGATGGAGCAATTCTTTTTGTTTGGTGATTTAGAAACGGGTGGGCTGAACGGCCGCTTAGACAATGGGATGCTGGGTATGGAGTATTACCCTATCTTTGAGCTGGCCTTTATCGTGACTGATAGTGAGTTAAACCAAGTGGGTGAAGCGCTGCACATTGTTGTGCATCAAGACGATGAACACATTGCAAGGTCACATGAGTGGGCGATAGATGTGCATACCAAGAGTGGGTTGTTAGCTGCTGTTCGTGCCTCATCAGTATCGTTAGCACAGGCTGAGCAGATGGTACTCGAACACCTGAAAGCACTGGGAATACCTAAGCATGACCGTAAAGCTAAGACTGGTGTGGTGTTTGCGGGTAACTCAATCATGTTTGATCGTTCATTTATCATGTGCCAAATGCCTGAGCTTCATGAGTACATGCATTACAGGCAGCTAGACATATCAGCACTAGGGCTCGCAGCTAGAGCTTGGGCGCCTGAGGTAGAGCGTAATGCGATTAAGGCTAAGCAGTATCAGCATGAAGCCTTAGCCGATATTCGGGAGTCGATAGCGGAACTCAAGTACTATCGCGACGAGTTGTTTGGTTGTGAAATATCATCTTTGTCAATAGGTTAGGCGCGGCTCGGTCAAGTGAGAATGGTTATCATCAGGGCTGGATGCGACCTATTATCATCACGGGTCCTTCCGGCTCGATTCACTGCGGGGGCAGTGACGCGCAATGCTTCACTACATATGAGAATTTTGGGGAGGTTGGTTGTTGTTTTATGAGCCCCCTAAAACACCCTTCTAACACTCGCTTAGAAATCCCTACTAACCAATTGATATTTTTCTGAAAATTGTTTGTAATGCATGTGCTGTTATTGGCAGATCGACAGGGATCTTATATACCAACTTTTGATCCTCTTGGTGTAGTTGAAAATCAATTAAGGTATGCAGGTATGCAGAATTTATTGTCAGGTGACGTTTCGTGGCTAAATGCCTCAGCAGTAATATTGCTGATGCTTCCAATTGTTAAGTTATTATCATCACTATATTTTGAAAAGCATAAAATTAATCTTAAGAAGCTTGAGATTGCTCAGTCAGTTTTAAGCGGTAATCTCAATAAGCCCAGTATTAAGCAAAGGTATCTTACCGAGCAAATTTTCACATCAATTTATAAGCATCGTTTTTCATACAATGAAATCAATGTGTTACTTAAATATATGAATCCTAGTCAAGCATTTGATTTATATGTAAATGCTGGCCAGTTTCTTGAGTTGTCCAATAAAATGAACTCATTCAGATTAAACAAGCATTACTGGCGTATATCAACTCGTTATTTCTCGATATACCCACATAATATCTATCTGATGCTTAAGTATTTTGTGTGTGGTTTTATAGGCATCATTGTATTGTTTATGGGGTTTAACCTACTTTCTAAGAACGATTTTATTAATGGTTTTTTTAACAATTGGTACGGTATGCCTGTTTGGTTGTGGGCATTTTTTGCTTGTGGGGGAGGAGTTATCTTCTTGGCTTTTGCTTTTAAGTCTATAGCTTCAGTTGGCGGCATAAATAAGGCTTTCACTTTAATAGATATGAGTGAAAAATCACTTAAGTGATAAGTAAAACGATAAATCCTCTGTGATTAAGTTTTCACGTATCACATATTTACAAATTCCGAAACGACACTTTTGTCGCTTTTAGCGACACTTTTGGCGCTTTCAAGGCCCTTAAAATCGAGTACATTTGTATACGCTTGCTAAGGTTACATTTATTCAGTCGCACGTTATTTGTCTGCCAAGGGCTCCTTTTAGGGGCCCTTTTTATTTGTTGCCATTTCTTGTTCGCAAACATCCAAATAGCTGTTCGTTAGCTAACCCCAGCTGAACAAAAGCGGCCGCTGCAATGGTGGCCGTGGTGGGTATGTGTTGCCGAGGTTCTTGTGATATTGCCTCGGACGTTGAAAGACACTAAAAACATCAGCAGTTAGAGGCGGCTACCTCACCGTTGATCTAACCGTTGGCCGCGCTAAGGCTAACCTTATTTTAAAGGAGACTGACCCATGTCATTAAAGCAAAAGCTCATGGCACTGGGGCTTTCTTCTGCTGTCGCACTGGCGGGTGCTAATTTGATTGCTCCCACCGAAGCGCCGAACGGTGAGCCCATTCTGCACACCTATCTTGATCCGGTGGATATTATCACCGCTTGCTTTGGGCACACTGGCACAGAGCTTGAGCTAAACCAGTTTTTTAGCGAGCAGCAATGCATTGAAATGTTCGCCAAGGATTTAGGCAAAGCCGATCGGCAGCTGCGGCGGCTAACGTATCCGGTGCAACTTACCGAAGGCGAGCACGCCGCTTACCTCAGTCTGATTTACAACTTTGGTGCGGGTAACTTTCAACCCTCCACCTTGCGCAAGCTGTTACTGCGCGGCGAACGGGTGGCCGCTTGTCACCAACTCACGGAGGCCTGCGGCAAACATGGATGTAATGGATTTGTTTATGCCGCTAACGTCAAATTGCCTGGTTTAGAGGTACGGCGCAAAAAAGAACAGGCGATATGCCTTAAGGATCTCTATGTTCCAAAAACTCATTAACGCCACTGGCACATTGCACTTGTATATCATCGGCGCTTTGATTCTAGTCATTGCACTGCTTGGTCTAAGCCTTACCGCCACCAAAACAAATCTCGCCCTTAAAAACTCGCAGATTGAAACGGCCACCGTTAACCAGCGAATGTTGATTGATGATCTCACGGCTGTCACCGATGAACTGCAAGCGCAGGCTAAAGAACGTGACAGGCTCGCTAAGGATTACGCCTTTGCCTTAGCGCTCAATGAAAAAGCCGATAAAGCCAAGGCCGAGATTGATCGCCAGCTTGCTGATCAGCGAGAAGCCATTAAAAAACTAAGGACCTCAGCCAATGAACAAACCCGAAGTTGGGCTAATACTGTTGTGCCTGATGATGTTAAGCGGCTGCTCAAACACGCCGCCTATTGCGCGCACCGTAGTCACCAAGCAGACCCAATATGTACTACCGCCGCAATCATTAATGAGCCAGTGCCTGCCAGCCGAATGTAGTTCAGACGCTAATGCCGATCTGCCCGATTGCATCATTCAACTCTTAGCCGTGATCACCAAGTGTGATACCGATTTGCATAACATCGAAACATGGCGAACGGAAAAACAGCATGAACAATCCATACATTAATGATGTGACCACTCAAAAATCGCTGACGTTTAGCGCTTATGTATCGTCGCTCATGAGCACAATTGGAGGTGCGTTTACGTTGAATGAAATCGCCATTTTGCTCGGGATATTCTTCGCGCTCGTCACCCTATTAGCCAACGTTTTTTATCAGGAGTTGCGCCGCCGCCGTGAGCAACGTCAAACAGATAAGGACGAACTACGCGCCCAAGAGTTACACCGAGCGGAGATGCAGCTGAAAGCTGCACTGTTAAAACAGGTAGATGAACACCATGGCACGCATTCAACCATCACCACCCGAGCCTGTTCTACTGAGTAAAACCGACCTATGCAAAAGCCTTGAGATCAGCACCCAAGCGTTTGATAAGTGGGACGTGCTAGTGCACAGCAAGCTCGGTCGCGTGTGTTTATACAAGATGGCCGATGTGGTGGGTAACAGAGTCGCCAACGAGCGTAAAAAAACCATCACTAAACCCGATGAAGATGATCCCGATAAGCCAGATATGGACTACGAACGCTGGCGCTTAATCCGAGCCCAAGCAGTTGGGCAGGAGATTAAAAACGAAAAAGACCTCAAAGAAGTGGTCGAAGTTAATTTTGCTACCTTTGTGCTAAATCGCATTGCTGCGCAAATTGCCCCAGTGCTCGATCAAATACATATACGGGTAAAACGCAAATTCCCCGACATTCCAGAACGCACAATCGACGCTATCAAAGCGGAGGTGATTAAAAGCCAAAACACCGCCGCCGATCTTGCGGAGGGCATTGAGGGTTTATTAGATGAGTATATCGGCCGCGCAGATTAAAAATCTGAAAGCCGCCGTTGCTGCTGGGCTGCGTTCGTTCTATCGCCCACCCATGCTCACCTGTTCTGAATATGCCGACGAGCACTTTTACATGTCGTCGGAGTCCTCTTACACCGAGGGTAAGTGGGAAAGTTTACCGTTTCAAATTGGCATTCTTAATGCCATGGGTAACGACCAAATCAGCACGCTTAACTTAATGAAGTCAGCGCGTGTCGGTTACACCAAAATGCTGATGGCTAACGCTGCTTACAAGATTGAACACAAAAAGCGCAACGTGTTGATCTATCAGCCTCGTGATGGTCAAGCCAAAACCTTCATGAAAAAGCACGTTGAAACGGCGATTCGTGACATCCCTGTTTGGCGCGCGCTTGCACCTTGGATGGGTCGCAAACATAAAGACAGCACGCTAGAAGATAAAATATTCACCAATGGCAAAACGCTGATGGTGCGCGGTGGTACCGCTGCAGCTAACTATCGCGAAATCTCCACCGATGATGTGATCTACGATGAGCTAGCGGGTTTTGATGAATCCATCGAGCACGAAGGTAACGCCACATCGCTCGGTGATACTCGTATCGAACTGTCGATGTTTCCTAAGTCGATTCGCGGTTCAACGCCTAAAGTGCTCGGTACCTGCCAGATTGAAAAAGCCTGCAGCGAATCACCGCACTATTTTAGGTTCAACTTGCCTTGCCCACACTGCGACGAACTGCAGGATTTAAAGTGGGGTGGCCCTGAAGAACCCTTTGGGATTAAGTGGCATAAAAATGCCAAGGGTGAGCACGACCCAAGCACAGCCTATTATCTGTGTGAGCAATGTGGTTGCTGCATCGAAAACAATCAGCTCGACGATATGGAGCTGCACCCAAGCGCAGTTTGGATATGCGAAAACACCGGCATCCACACTAAAGACTTTTTAGACTTTTATGATGCCGACGGAAACGACATCACCACGCCGCCCAATATCTCGATTCATATCTGGTCGGCCTATAACTCGCTCAACAGCTGGGCGAAACTGGTTACTGAGTTCTTTAAAGCCAAAGGCGATAAAGAAAAGCTGCAGACTTTCGTCAACACTAAGTTAGGCCAACCGTGGGATAACGACAACGGCGAACGCTTAGAGTGGGAAGAATTAGCTAAGCGCCGCGAAATGTACCCGAGTGGCAAAGTGCCTAACTGGGTGGTGTATTTAACTTGCGGTATCGACACCCAAGATAACCGTTACGAAGGCCGTGTTTGGGGCTGGGGTGCGGGTAAAGAGGCGGCGCTAATTGACCGCTTTATTCTCCATGGTGATCCCGCTGATCAAGTGCTTAAAGACAAAGTGGCTGAGCGTATTGCGCAAAGCTATGCCCGTGCCGATGGCGTTGTGCTCAATATCGGCGTAGTGGGTTGGGACTCTGGCGGCCACTACACCGATGACGTTTACGCTATGAGTAAAAAGCTTGGGCTAATGCGGGTTATACCCATTAGAGGTGCCAACGTTTACGGTAAGCCGATCGCCAACTTCCCCCGTAAGCGAACCGCCAAAGGTGTTTACTTAACGGAGGTTGGTACCGACAACGCCAAAGAGCTGTTGATGTCGATGTTGCGGATTGCCCCTGATGTTGATGTGCGCAAGCCTGGTGCGATTCACTTCCCGTTAAACGAAGCGGTATGTGATGACGTTGAGCTGCAACAGCTCACCAGCGAACGCAAGGTTCCGGTGCGCCAAAACGGGCGGATCATCTATAAATGGGACAACCAAAAGCGCCGCAACGAGGCGTTAGATTGTTTCGTTTACGCCTTGGCCGCGCTGTATATCGCGATAGAGAAATTCGGCATCAACCTCGACAAACTTTCACAAGTTACCCCGATCGCCATATCAAGCGACCAACCCAAAGAACCTAAACCCAAAGCCGCAAAACAGGCCAATGCGAATGCTGCTTACCTAAACGGTGGCGGTGGTGGCAGTTCTGGCGGTTGGCTGTAGTTAATGCCAATAAAGCCAAGGATAACAGCATGACCAAAACCCAATGCCAACAGATGATCGATGCGTACTTTCAGGCCGAGCTTGATGTGTTGGCAGGCAAGCAAACCACGATCAACGGCAAAACAATGACCACCGAGGACCTAGGCGAAATCCGCAAAGGTCGGCTTGAGTGGGAGCGCCGATTAAGTGCCTTTAGCCGCCCACAGGGTGGCGTCAAGTTAGCCAGCTTTAACTAATCAAGCCGCATTAATAAGGCACTTCTAAAAATATAAGTCGGAGCAACACATGAGCATTATCAATGATGCGCTGGCGATATTTGCCCCGCGTTTAGCATTACAGCGTGAAGCGGCTGCAATGAGCTATCGCAACCTGAAAGGGTATGAAGCTGCCAGCCCAAGCCGCACGCATCGCGCTAAAAAGGAAAGTCGCGGGGCAAACCAAGCGGTATTTGCGGCAGGTAAAAGCCTGCGTGAGCAAGCGCGCTGGTTAGACGAAAATCATGATCTCAGTATCGGCATTCTCGACCGCATGGAAGAACGGGTGATCGGTGCCCAAGGGATTGTGGTTGAACCGCAGCCGCGCAGTATTAGCGGTGAAATCCTTGATGACTTAGCCAACGATATTCAACGCCGTTTCGGTGCATGGTCGCTTAAGTGTGATGTGACGGGCCGCTTTAGTCGCCCTGAATTAGAGCGTTTGGTGTTACGTAGCGCCCTGCGTGATGGTGATGTGTTCGGCCAGCATGTGATGGGTAAAGTGTCGAAGTTCGGCCACCCAAATGAGCAAGGCACTCAATACAGCATTGAAGCGTTAGAGGCCGACTTTATCCCCTACGAGTTAAACGAACCAGCAAAGCGGGTACGCCAAGGGCTTGAGGTTAACGGCTGGGGCCAAGTAGTTAACTATCACGTATTGCTCGATCACCCTGCGGATCAAGTCGGCTTTCGCTACAAAACCAAAGTGATACCCGCATCGAGCATGATGCACTTAGGCTTATTTAAACGCTTGCACCAGCTGCGTGGCGCTTCGTTATTCCACGGCATTTTAACCCGCCTTGGCGATATTAAAGACTATGAGGAATCTGAGCGAGTAGCGGCTCGGATTGCGGCCGCGCTGGCGTTCTACATTAAGCGCGGCGATGCCGCCATGTTTGTTCCTGACTCAAGTGGTGAATCGTCAAGCCGCGAAATCCCCATTGCACCTGGCATGACCTTCGATGATCTCAAGCCCGGTGAAGATGTGGGCATGATTGAATCAAACCGCCCTAATGTGCACTTAGTTGATTTTCGTAACGGCCAATTAAAAGCCGCCGCAGCCGGTACCCGTGGCAGCTATTCCAGCATTGCCCGTGACTACAACGGCAGTTATTCAAGCCAGCGCCAAGAGCTAGTTGAGCAAGACGAATCTAACCGCATTATGCAGCAATGGTTTTGTGCTGGCTGGTCGCGGCCTGTGTTCCGCAACTTCTTAAAAATGGAAATGCACAACAAGCAGGACCCATTAGTGCTACCGCCAGATATCGACATGCGCACCTTATTTGATGCCGTGTACTACGGGCCCACCATGCCATGGATTGACCCACGCAAAGAGGCCGAAGGCTGGGAAATGATGATCGCTGCCAATGTCGCAACCGAGGCCGATTGGACTCGCGCCCGTGGCCGTAATCCTGCAGAAGTAAAACGCCAGCGTAAGCGTGAGGTGGATTACAACCGCGAAAACAACATGGTCACGGCCAATGACCCCGACCCCTCGCTAGGAGATCCTAACAGTGAAAAAGACCCCAATAGCATCAGTAATGCTAAGCGCAATGCTGCCAAGCGGAGCGCTGAGCGTGCCCGTCGCAACGCTGAACCAGAGTAATAAACCCGCCAATAGCTGGTATAGCCTCAAAGCCCAAAACGGTAATGCCGAGTTAATGATCTATGACGAGATTGGCGGCTGGGGCATTAGTGCGCAACAGTTCGCCCGTGATCTACAGGCCCTAGGCAAAGTGGGCACCATTACCGCCCGTATTCATTCGCCAGGCGGCGATGTATTCGAAGGCATGGCGATTTACAACATGATCAAAGGCCACCCAGCGCACAAAGTTTGCTACATCGATGGCCTTGCAGCTTCGATGGCCAGTGTGATTGCCATGGCTTTTGATGAAGTCATCATGCCTGAAAACGCCATGATGATGGTGCATAAGCCTTGGGGCGGAACTCTCGGTGATGCCGAAGATATGCGCAAATACGCCGACTTGCTCGATAAGGTTGAAGGCAATTTAGTGGGCGCCTACCAACACAAAACAGGCTTGTCAGAAGATGAACTCCACGCTCTGTTAGCCGCTGAAACTTGGCTAACTGGGCGCGAAGCAGTGGAAAAAGGTTTTGCCAACACCCTCACCGATCCGCTGCAAATGGCGGCATCACTTAATTCAAAACGTCTTAAGGATTTTACTAATATGCCTGAAGCTCTCAAAAACCTGTTTGCACCGCAGGGTAACAGTGCTCCCAACCCACTCGTGCCAGCACCAGCAGCACCTAATGCTCAGTTGCCTGCGCCTGCAGCAACACAACCTGATACCACAGCTATTCAAGCGGCTGCGATTGCGTTTAATACTGAGCGTATGAACGGTATCAATGCGGCATTTACTTTCTTTCCTGAGTTAGCAGAGTTACGTAATCAGTGTATTGCCGATGCCAACATCAATGCTGATAAAGCCAAAGACATGATCTTGGCGAAGCTGGGTGAGAACACTACGCCGTGCGCTACGTTACCTCGCACGACTATTTATGCGGGTAACGGCAATATCGTTGGTGACTCTATTCGCGCTCAGTTAATGGCGCGTTCCGGCCATGCAAAAGCTGAAGCTAGCAACAACTATTCGAGCTACACCATGCTTGAGTTGGCACGCGCCTCACTGTTGGATCGCGGCATTGGCTGCGCTGGATTCAACAAAATGGATATGGTCGGCTTAGCCTTTACCCACAGCTCAAGCGACTTTGGCAATATCCTGTTAGATGTAGCTAATAAATCAGTGTTAATGGGCTGGGAAACCGCCGAAGAAACCTTCGAGCGTTGGACCAAAAAAGGTCAACTAGGCAACTTTAATATCGCCAAACGTATCGGCCTTGGTGACTTTAATAGCCTGCGCCAAGTGCGTGAAGGTGCGGAATACAAGTACGTCACCGTTGGCGACCATGCGCAACAAATCGCGCTGGCTACCTATGGCGAGTTGTTCAGCATTACCCGTCAGGCCATTATCAACGACGATATGAGTATGTTGACTGATATCCCAATGAAAATGGGCTTTGCCGCTAAAGGCACCATTGGTGATTTGGTATATGCGGTATTAACCAAAAACCCCCCAATGGCTGATGGCAAAACGCTGTTCCATAATGAACACGGCAACTTAGGTTCCGGTGCGCCAAGTGTGGCGGCCCTCGATGCCAATCGCATGTTAATGCGTAAGCAAAAATCGGGTAATCGCCACCTGAATATTCGCCCTGAGTTTGTACTGTGCCCTGTAGCGCTTGAAACCACGTTTAACCAGATCATTAAGTCCAGTTCTGTTAAAGGTGCCGATGTGAATTCAGGTATTGCTAACCCAATCCAAAACTTTGCCGAAGTGATTGCTGAGCCTCGTTTAGATGATAACAGCGCGGTGCAGTGGTTCCTTTCTGCGGGCCAAGGCCGTGACACCATTGAGGTGGCTTACCTTGATGGCATCGACACGCCTTACATTGAGCAGCAACAAGGCTTCACCATTGACGGCGTCGCCACCAAAGTGCGTATCGATGCGGGTGTGGCGCCGCTCGATTACCGTGGCTTGGTGAAATCAACAGGCGTGTAAACAGCGCTAAACCGACATAAATGGGCTATCAAACGATAGCCCTTTTTTATTCAGTTTTGTTTTTAAGCAGGAACATTCTTATGAAAAACTATGTACAAGATGGCAAGACCATCAGCTTTACGCCCACCGCCGCAGTTGCCAGTGGTGAAGCGGTATTACTAGCCACATTGTTAGTTGTGGCTATTGGCGCCATTGCCGTCGATACCGAAGGTACAGGTGTAACTGAAGGCGTGTTTGAACTCCCTAAAAAATCCACAGATGTGCTAGCAGTTGGCGCAGCCGTGTATTGGGACGACACCGCTAACGAAATCACATCACTCGCCACGGGCAATACCTTAGCTGGCAAAGTATGGGCTGCTGCGGCAAATCCATCTACCAGCGTCTGGGTGAAGATCAATGCCTAACGTTGGCAACCACTTTGCCGATCGCGTGCGGGGTAAAATGGTGCGGCTGTTTCAGCGTTTGGCTGATCCGTGCCTTTTTACCCCAAGCGATGGTTCAGCGCCATTTACTCGTCTGGTGAGTTTGGATGATAACGGCGCTGAAATTGCGGCCTCGTCTAATGAATATGTCCCCGAGCTAATCAGTCGTGCCGAGTTTTTACAATCCGAAGGGGCGGTAAATTCTGGTGATGAGTTTGCGATAGGTGAGGGCATTAGCGCCCAGCAAGGACGCCTCACCCAACGGGTAAGCATGGATTCGGTCAGCGTGACTTTTATCTATATTCCGCTTGAGGCCTAGCTAATGGCACGCATAAAGATTGAAGGCATGGAGGCAGTAACAAAGGAACTTAACCGCATTCGTGATGCACAAGCGCCAGCGATTAAACGGGCGATTGAGGACGCAGTTAAGTTTGGTGAAAAGGCGGCAGTCGATGCGATCTTCAACAAGTATGGTTTCAATTCAAAAAGCTATGTAGAAAACTTGATTAGCTACAGTGTAGACCCTCGAAATTTAAAGGGTTTCGTTACAGCCCGTTACCGCTCGAGTTCCTTAACCCGCTTTGCTTCAGGCAAAAAACGGATAGGTAAAAATGGGAGGTCAAGAGCTGATGGTCACATCATCCGTTCGTTGCGCAATGAACCACACTGGTTTAAAGGCACTTTTACCTTTATAGGTAGAAATGGCAATTTTGTAATGTACGAGCGTCATCGAGGCGAAAAGTGGCGCACCTTTAAACAAGCCAAAGATAAAGGGATTAAGGCTAAATATGGCCCTTCTGTCTTACAAGCTTTCAGAGGCGTGGAAGAAGATATTGAGCCACCAATTATTAAGCATCTACGCGAACGCTACGGCCACCACGCTAGCCGTTAACTAAGAGACAACCCCAATGATCCAAGCAATCTTAGACCGCCTCGGGCTGGTTGACGGCGCCACTGTACGTGAAGGTTTTTATGTGCAGTCCATTGCCAAAGAAAGCAAGTTCATCTTTTTGCAGCCTTATACCGATGCCTTTGACGCTAAAAATGGCATTGATAAATATAAGGATGATCTGGTGCTGCAAGTGGTTGCTGGCGTAAAACTCGCTAAAAATCCGCAACCAACCAGTGAGTTAATCAACCTCGTGCGCGCTATCCGAAGTGCATTCTATAAAGATGAACGCTTCCCTGAAAAACCTAGCTGGTTGCCCTCGGTGATCAGCTTTAAAGAGACAGAGCCCTGCAAGTACATCATGCCCGAAGCCCATGAAGAACACGGCCTAGCGGTGTTCACCTTATCCCTTGTTAATACCGTTAAATTTGGAGACTCACTATGAGTGAAATAGTAACCGAAAGTTACATCGGCTCAGCGATCGTCTATATCGATGGCCGTGACTGTGGCAACGTTAGCGGCGTAAAGCTCGCTATCGAACAAGAAACCAAATCCTTGCCCAACTACCGTGGTGGCGGAGGTTATGCCGATGAAGTCACGTTGATTAAATCTGTAAAATTAAGTGCGACCTTTTACGATTTTAACAACGAAAACTTAGCGCTAGCTATGCGCGGTAAGATTGATGTATTAACTGCAACACCCGTCGCAGATGAAGAAATTATTGCTGTGCTCGATGGCTTAGCGCAAACCGCAAAAATGATTGATACCAGTATCGCCCCTGTTGTTAAAAATGAAGCGGGTGATGTGACTTATGTGCTTGATGAAGATTATGTTGTCAGTGCCGCAGGTATCCGCGCGTTATCGACTGGCACCATTACAGCAGGTCAAGCATTAACCATTGGCTACACCAGCCAAGCGGGTAATGCGTTGCAGGCATTAACGGAATCAGGCAAAACGGTCAGTGTGGTTGTTGACGGTATTAACGACTCAACCGGTAAACCGTGGATGCTGAAGTTTTATAAGTGGAAGCCCACACCCACATCAGGCTTAGACTTGATCGGTACCGATTACGGTAGCTTCGATATTGAAGGTGCTGTACTCGCTGACAGCTCAATCGTTGCCACGGGTAAGTCTAAGTTCTTCGTCCGTAGCGCAGCATAAGTAATGTAACAGCAAGCTCATGCAATTGAGCTTGCTTACCCTACTTGCACTGTTGCTTGCACAGAAAATAGCCCAGTGTTACCATTGAAAACATAGGACACAGTACTACACTTAGGAACAAGAGTGGGGCGCATATTTAAAACCGCAGAATTTACATCATGGGCAAATGATGAAGGCCTTGAAGATGCCGCTTTATTAGCTGCAGTGGACGAAATGGATCGTGGTTTAATTGATGCAAACTTGGGTGGCAGTGTCGTAAAAAAACGGGTACCCAGATTAAATCAAGGTAAGCGTAGTGGTTTTCGTACATTGATTGCGTTTCGCTCTGAAGACAAAGCTTTTTACATGTTTGGTTTTGCTAAAAATGAACGCGATAATATTACTAAAACTGAAAAAGCCGTGCTGTTAGAATTAGCTAAATTATTATTGAGTTACAGCAACACTCAGTTAGCTAAAGCAATAAAAGATAAAGAGTTATACGAGGTAATAAGAAATGAGCCGCTTACTTAAGTCATTACATAATACCGCCCAAGGGTTACACGCATCTGGTCTCATGCCGCCAGAAACCATGCGCAAGTTTGACGCGCTTTGCTTACCTGAGCTAGCAGAGTTTTCTGCCGCTGACATAAAAGAGTTGCGTACGAGTAACAAGGTAAGCCAGCCTGTGTTTGCACAATATTTAAATGTATCGTTATCAAGCGTGCAAAAGTGGGAGCAAGGTAAACGTCATCCCGATGGCCCCGCATTAAAGTTGCTAAATATCGTCAAAAAACAGGGCGTAGAGATCTTAATGAGTTAGCAATACTGCTAAGTCAGACAAAAGTGCAAACAAAAAATGGCTACCAAACGGTAGCCATTTTTTATGGGCGTTTAACTGTCGATTTACCCTAGCCGTGCTTGCTCGCGGCCAATACGCGCGATACAGGCGATTTGTTGGTTAGCGGCTTCGCTAATTTCGATTAACTGCTCAAGGGATAAAAAGCGTGGTTCGCGGATATAGTTGACCAGCTTATCGCGCCGAGTGACGAACTGATCATCATCGATGGGCTGCGAGCTGACAATCTTACCGCCTTCCCATGTAAATAACATGCGTTGACGTTCAAACGGGCTTTGGGTGCGGGAGAGGCGGGCTTGGGCTTCGTTAAAGGCATTAATGAAGTTGATCTTCAATTCGGCAGCTTTGGCACCCGTAAACCCCATGACTAAAAACATAAAACCGTCTTTGGTCATTTGGTAATGACGTAAATCGCGCTGATTATTGCCAACCTTTTGATTTTGCAGGTTTACGCAAAAATGCGTAGACGTAAATTCGCTGGGTGCTTCAATAAGTATTTGGTCTAGTTTACGTAAAACATCACAGTGACGTTTAGCAAAATAATCGGCAACGATCAGCGAGCTAGTAATGGTTTGCTGGCCGTTAATGAATACCAGTTGTGTGGGGGTGTTTTTAGACTGTTGTAGGTTCATTGGGTGACACTCCTGTGTACGAGAGTAATCATCACCTGCAGGTACTAATCTTTGGGTGATGAGCTGAATGAGGTTAGTACTACCGCCACAGGAACGGCCAGCCAAATGGCTGCCCCACCCAGCTCACCATAGTAGTGGTGCGCCGAGTCACGCAATAAAAAACCAGCACTAGGCTGGCGACAATTGCGCCTGTGTTATAGCGGGGTACTAATCCCGGCACTGGATTTTGCCAATGCCGAAATAGTATCGCCCCGCTAAGGCGCGTTTGTCAATTTTACTTATCAGTTAACTGATTTAAAGCGGTGGGTTGAACAAGGTTCGCACTACCGCTACCAAGGAAACGGCCACCATTATGTGCCTTATCCAACCCACCTAGTCCCTGAGTTTACAAACTAATTGGTTGTGGTCGAGACATTTCGATCACAGGCGTTTTCGTGCGCGTGTGTTTTATTTTTACGATATGAGGATGATAAATGAGCTTTAAAGACCAAGAAGTGAATTTAATTATTCAAGGCAAAGATCTGTTTTCTGCTGAGGCCAAAAAGTCTGAGCAAGCGTTGCAGGAGTTGGGGCGCGAAAGCGAAAAGCTCAATGAGCAACTTGATGATTTAAAACGCCAGCAAGAGGCTATTAAGGCGATTGATTCGCTTACTGAGTCTATCAATAAGGGCGAACGCGCCTATGTTGATAACGCCCAAGCGCTCGATAAGTTAAAGCAAGAGCAGAAGCAGGCTAATACTGAGGCAAAAAACCTTGAGAAATCGCAGCAAGATGCGGCTGCCTCAACCTCTAAGCTTGAAACTGAATACAGCCAAACTGCGGCGCAGTTGGCTAGCTATGATAGCCAACTTGCTTCCGCTCGCGCCGAAGTTGAGCGTTTAACCACGACTCAAAATAAAGGTGCACAGGCCAGCCAAGCACAAGCAAAGGCATTATCCGCGGCTAAAACCGATTTGCAGCAGCTTGAAGCGGCGCAAAAAAATACCGCCACCAGTGCGACCACGTTGGCAAACGAGCTTGAGCAAGAACGTAGCGAATTAACGCGCTTAGGTACCGAAGTTGAAAAGGCTGGCCGTAATAAAGCCGAATATGCACTTAAAGTTAAAACGGCCAGCAATGAACTAACTAACCTTGGCAGAAGCCTTGGCAGCAATAAAGCGCAATTAGATAAACAGCAAGCTGTGCTGAATAAAGCCGGCATTGATATGGGTAAGCTGGGCGATGCCAGCCAAGAATTAAAAACCAAACAAGCTGGCGCAGAAGCCGCGCTTAAAGGGGTTAACGATAAATTAGCGCAGCACGATAGGTTATTGGTTGAGTCTAAAAACTCGGCCAAGGTCGCCAACGCGCAAACTGACCTCACCACCAAGGCGGTGAGCACGCTGGCTAAGGCTTATGCGGTATTGCTGTCGGCACAGCAGGCGGTGCAAACGGTAAAAAGTGGCGTTGAAAACTACGGTGAGTTAGAAGCCGCGATTACTAAGGTTGAAAAAACCACCAACCTTGCCCGTGATACTGTGGTGAAAATGGCCGATGAGCTTAAAAACCTCAGCGAAAACGTCACCCCTACCAGCACGAATGAGCTGCTGCGCATGGCGGAAGTGGCGGGCCAGTTAGGCACTAAATCGACTGAAGATATTCTCAGCTTGGTGGCTGCGGCTGATGCGTTGGGGTTATCAACCAACTTAGCCGGCGATGAAGCGGCAACCATGCTGGCCAGAATTTTAGGGATGACTCAAGAAGGTATCCCTGAGATCCACAATTTATCCTCGGCTGTGGTAGCGCTTGGTAACGACTTTGCGATTACCGAAGCTGATATTGTGCAGATGACCAAGGAGATTGTTTCTGGTACCCGTGAAATTAACTTGGGCAGCGCTGCGGCTGCGGCGTTTGGTACTACGCTGGCAGAGTTAGGCCAACCAGCTGAACGTTCGCGAACGGCTATGCAACGCCTTGGCGCTGAGATTAACGAAGCGAGCAAAAAAGGCGGTGATTCACTTGAGCGATTAACTAAGATTACCGGACTAACCGCTAAGCAGATTGAGCAAGATCTCGGTGATGCGCCTGAAAAGGTATTGGTTAAATTCCTTGAGGGCTTACAAAAAGTTAAGGCCGAAGGCGGATTAGTCTCTGATGCCCTTAAATCGATGGGCATTGATGGCACTGAGGCGACAGGCGTTCTCAGTGTATTAGCGGATGGTACAGATCGTCTAAAAGTTGCATTAGAGCTAAGTAATAAAGCCTATGCAGCTGGCGATTACCACATGAAGGAAGCGATTAAAGCTTATGCTGATCAAGAGTCAGCAATCGGTCGCTTACAAAATAAATTCCACGGTTTAACCACTGAAATAGGTGAGACTTTTTCTGCCGAAGTTGATAGCTCTATCCGAGGAACGGGTCGTGCTATTGATAGTGTTCGTGAGTATGTTGTTAAGTTGGCAGAATATTTACCTGAACTGATAGGTGGTTTTAGGGATATATTAGAGGCGGCTAATAATTTTACCAGTTTATTCACGGACGGTGCGTTTGATGTTGTCCTGCGTAAAATTGATGAAATGTCATTAAATGCTAATTATCTTACCTCTGTTTTTAATACTCTCACTTTGGGTTTGCAAGGGACTACTTATGCAGCCTTATCTCTGGCTGAAAATATCGAATCTTTGGCTGGGATTGACACCACAAATTTGCAGAAAAAAATCGCCGATATTGGCGTGCAAATGTCGAAAACTAAGGAATCAATTAGCAAAGATGTTAAGGACATTGAGGAAACCAATAAGCGCTTAGCGGGCGAGTCATCCATTGCCTATAAAAGCGTTAATGACACTATGGATAAGTATGGTTTTGCGATGAGCAGGCTTAGTGCTGAACAGCAAAAGCAAATCCGCAGCATCATTGAGGCCAATAAATACAACGCTGAACAAGAAGACTTATATCGTAAATTAACCAATGCGATAGTTCGTGCTAATAACGAACTTGAGGTCGAAGCTAGCCTTAAAGTTACCTCAGCGAATGCCAGTAATAATAAAGCAGAAGCTGACAAGAAGGCGGCTGAGGCTGCTAGTGCGCTTGCCGTTAGTCAGTCAAAGGTGAATACCTCTACAGATCAGTATTCTGTCACAGTGAAGGAGGCAATGGCTCGGCAAGCTGAACTAAATCAGCTGCACGATAAAGGGCTTATTTCAACAGAAACATTGAATAACATGACCAAACTGCTCAATGCATCGGTCAAGGATTACAACGTAGAGGTTGATAAAAGTAATGTTAAAGCCGTCACTCAAACGGAATTAACGTCGGCTTTATCACTAAGCGTAAAGAGCTCCAAGCGCAGTACGAAAAGGGTTTGCTGACCGAAAAAGAACTGAATATTTCACTGCAAGAGTTAGCGGCATCACATACTAAAGCCGTTGAGCAGTCGAATAAATCCATTGCCGCGACAGGGTTGTTGTCTGATGCACAGCTAGACTTGCAAGAAAAAATATTAAGGACCGAGAAAGAGGTTCGTGATCTTGAAGCGGCTTTAAAAGATGACAGTAAGGCCTCGGCTGAACTCACCCTTATAAAAGCTAAGTTGGCAAAGGAAGAAGCCAACCTTGCTGATCTGAAGCGCGAGTCTGTTGAGCTATCCAAGATAGAGAACGCGACCTATGTTGAACTGTTGATATTGCAGCGTGACTATGAAGCGCAGCTTGAAGCATTGGATCGAAATTTCAGGGCGGGTTTATTAACTAAGCAAGAGTACGATGCTCAATCACAAATACTCAAAGGGACGTTGAGTGAAGTCAATAAAGTGGTGGGTGAAAGCAGTAAAAAGACAGATGAAAATACCGAGGCAACGAAGGAAAACACTAAGGCCACTAAGGATAATACTGCCGCTGGTATTGAAAATGCTAAAGTTATCGCGGAACAATTAAGTACGATTGATGACTTTAGGGGAAGTGCTGCCGCCACTCGTGATGTGATTGTTTCGCTTAATACCGAATACGATTACTCAAATGCCACTATCCAAGCAATGACCGAAAGGTTAGCGCAATTGGATAATCAAATAGCGGGTGCTGACCAAAAACGCGAACGACGTGAAATCAATAATGCCATTCGGATGCGTGATTGGGTCACTCAAATCGAGAGTGGATCACTCAGCTTGCAAGAGCTAGGTGAACTTGCTGATCTCGCTAATAACTCTGTTGTAAGGCTTTCTGACAATCAGCTTGTTCCGCTCAATAAAGCAATCGATGAAGCCCGTTCACGCTTTAGAGAATTGGCCGATGAAATCAATAAAACCACAATGGATATTCAAGATCGGCTCGATACCGCTTTGGGTAACCAGAAGGATATTGCTGAGCGTAAGTTTGCTAGTGAGCTAAAGGAAGTGAACGATTTAATCACCACAGCTCAAGCATACGGTGATAGTCAGCTCATCAATAAACTGCAAAAAAGTCTTAGTGATCTTAAGCAGGCACAAGACTTAGAACGTAAGGCCCTGCAGGCCCAGCAAACAATCGATAAGCAAAGCGCTGCCGAGGCGAAGAAGCAAGCCGATGCTAGTGCTGCGACTGCTAAGGCCGCGGCTCAAACTCAAGCAACCGCTACCGTTAACACGCAAGTCAACACTCAAACCAGCACGCAATCTGTGGCTAATACTTCAGATATGCAAGTGCTGCAACTACAGGTTGGTAATAGCACCTTTAACGCTCAAATGAAGCGCAGCCTCGTCACCGAATTGATGAACGAGATCAAACGTCTGCAATCTGTTGGCGGTTAGCCAATCCTGTTATTCGCCCCAATTAATCAAAGGTCCCTATGACAACCATCGATGAGAACGATATCGCGGTGGATTTGCTGTGGCTAAACCGCGACAACACGCCCCGCGTGGCGGCCAACATGAAGCGCGCTTTAAACGGTGCGCCAATGGTGCAGCAAACCATTATCCCAGCGGGTATTGCCATGGAGTTGGGCACAAAATCGGGATGGATGCTGCGTGCTGAGTTTGAACAACTAAAAGCCCATGCCGCCATCACGTTAACCGCCTTCACGTTGGCCTATGAAGGCACCAGTTACAACGTGGTTTGGGATAACACTGCAGGCTCACCCATAACGGGTGAAGATTTATTTGACGAAGTTGGCGGGTTTGAAAAGCTCACTAACGTGGTTCTTAAGTTTCTGACTTTATAGGCTATCTATGGCAATCTCTCGCGCTGATTTAAAAGTATTCAAACCCGAGCAATTGGGCTCAAGCGATGATGCGGGTGGACAACGTACCAAGCTGGCGGTGGAGTCTGGCAAGCTTAACGAACTGTTTCGCGCTATTTCAGACATAGATCACGCGCAATCAGCGGTTGATATTGTGAAGTGTTACCCCGCAGTCGATACCCCTGATACATCGATTCTGCTCGATGGTCATGTGTTTATCAGTCAAAAGCCAACGGATGATCTGGTCAGTTTATTGATCGCCGAGGCCGCTACGTTAGACGACGCCGACCGCATGACCGATATGGTTGAGATTCTGGAATCATCAGTTCGTGCTGGCCAGTTGATCCGCAATCGCTTAATTGGCTTTCTGGAAGGGCAAGACTCCTTTCCTAAATCGTATCTGCAATCTAGTTATCTATTTAATGGGACTGAGTATTGGTCGAACGTCACATTACTGCAGGGGCAAACCGTTGTTATTTCTGTTGAGTACCCAGGCGCCGAAAGTGCACTTTACCCACGGTTTGAGCATTTCTGCCAAATTCAAGAAACGGTTACTGGTGGTCCCACTGGCATAGTGAAGTTTAAACCTGCCATTACGTTTATCACACCTAACTACGATATAACAATCAACGGTGAGTCGGGCTGCACTAAGTTACGCTACACCAGTGATAATGACGGGATTAAATATCATGGCGTAACCAAACTCACTGCCGCCTCAGCAACCAATACTTTAGCTGTTGAATCGACTCAAACGGAATTGCTGCCAAAAGTAAAAACGGTTAATCCACTGACAGGTAAAAGTATTGTTGAAGGCGGCAGTGGTGATGTGCCAAGTACCGTTATCAAAAATAACGTTTCACAGCCTTATATCTATGGTCAATTTACCTATATTTTTGAAGTATCTGATATTTTAAATAATGACTTTGTTAATGAGGTACTGGGTTTTAAGCCTCGCCTGACGGCCTCAAATTTTTCCTATTGGAATATCAGCGTCACAGGCACAACTATCACAGCGAATACCTCTAGCCTTATACCTGGTTTAGACACGCTGACAATTGAATACGTCTCCGCTGCAAAATATGGCTTATATAGCAGTGCCACCACGTTTCCTGATTTTAAAAAGATATCACTAGGTACCACTAAAATGGTGCTGACATTCTTAAATACTGCCCATGGCAGTGTCAGCATGACAGAAACATCTAGTGGCAACTTTGTCAGCGGTGGTGTGCGTTTGGCACAGCTTGATTACCATACTGGCGCAGTCACTAAGTTCCTTGATGCTCGTGGTGACTTCACTGTGCATTATGACTGTTTGATTGAGGAATCGACTTCCTCAGCAAATACCGTCAGCTTTGCGTTAGCCACCGACAGCCCAATTTATGACACCTTTTATGTCACCATTAGCAACGCTGCAGGTGACACCCTGTTATCGGGCTCAAGTGACAACGCAGGTGTGATCACCGGCTTAGGTATTAGTGGCAATATTACGGATTCAAATGTGCAGATCACCTTTAGCCAAGCTGTAGATTTAACCACGCTGCGCTATGACATTAGTGAGACTGTCACACTATCACCTCCACCTGAATTATACGGGCTTAATCCATTAAGGATTAAGAACGGCGGTGTGGTGAATGCGTTTACTGCGTGGAACACCGTATCTGTACAGCACACTGAATTACAAGTGGTGAGCAGTCCTGCGCCAGCCCAAACCTACAACGCTCGCGCTAATGCCCGCTTTGTTGATATTACCGATGCTGAGGGTAAATCACTTTGGACGCTGGCTAATACCCATTACACATGGGTTAAAGCAACAGGTGTTGTCACTCTCAATAGCGATTTTACGGGCTTTACTGCGCCATTCGTTCTGACCGATACCATTGGCGAGATTGCGCTAGTGACAGATGTACAAGCACAGGCATTAATACTGGCATCGCCATTAAGCCAAACTTATCCAATCGGTGCCAATGTATCGAGTGTGCAAAATTTGGGTGACTTACAGGCCCGTATCGGCACGGTACGGGATATGAGTGCGTGGGCTAACAATTGGGACCTCGATGGGGCCCCAGCAACTGGCAACATGAATACCGTTGATTTCCCCATTGAGGTCCGTAACGACACTGCAGTAAATGAGGACTGGGTGTTGATCTTCACCTCAGCAACAGCATTCCGCTGTGTTGGTCGCCGTCTCGGCCAAATTGCCACGGGTGATACGCTGAATGACTTTGCCCCCGTCAACCCGCTAACTCTGCAGCCGTACTTTATTATTCGTTCTGGCGCATTTGGTGGTGGCTGGCAAGCGGGCGAGGCCATTCGTTTTATGAGTTACGCCGCGAGTAAACCCGTCATGTTATTACGCACAGTGCAAAGCGGTCACAGTCAAATCACCACCGACCGCGCCGTGCTCGCGTTCCGTGGCAACGAATCTTAATAGGGGTATGTAATGGGATTACCAGTAACTGTTTATCGAAATACGGATGCGGGAGCACCTGCAATTCCTACCAAACCAAGCGGTTGGATTACTGTACTGAAAAAGTGTTTAGTCGAGGGGTATGGTGAAAAACAACCACTTGGTTGGACACTTGACTTTGAAGATGCTGCAAACAATAAAGTTGTCTTTAAAAACAACGTTGCCGATGGTGGTTCTGGTGGGGCCGTACAATTTCAACCCCATACAGGTAGTGACGCTATTAATGCTTCTCTGCGTATAACGTGTGCAAATTCAATTACAGCAATAGACGCTTTTTTTAAAAAGGCAGGTTATCGCGTAATGATGACCTCTAATAGTCTGGGAACTGTCCGTGGGTGGATGGTTGTTGGCACCAGTAAAGGTTTTTGGTTGATACAAGAATCAGGCGAGACTCTTAATAATTCGTCAACGACGAGTGTACTTGCATATCGTGAGTATTTTTTCATTGGTGATATAGAGTCGTTTGTACCAAATGATATGGGGATATTTACATTAGTAACATGTGGCGATCCTACACTTGACAGTACTTATACTGGTTATGAGGTTAACATCGGTTCGTCACAAAGCACACCTAGATGTGCTCTATATGAGAGCAACGGTGGCTCAACTGTTTTCGGATATTCAACAGATTGGCTACCCGATGTTGGTTATGCATATCAGGGCAATGTAGTTGACCCACAACAAATTGGTGTACCCGTTAATTTAGTAAAAGTGTCAATTATTCATAGCTCTTTTGGCTTAGTTACGAACCCTGCGTGCAGAGGGACTATCCCTGGATTATTTAAGACACAATTTAGTGGTTATAAAGATGCAGCATTACCAGTAATCAGAACATTCGAAGGTATTGATTATCTTCTTGTTACCGGAATGCAAAAGGCGAATGCGTTTATATCACTGGGTGGTGAATGGTATGTCTAGTATCGTTATAAACGTAATCGGTGGCTTACCAACTGTAATGACACAAGCATTGCTTGAGGTTGATGTGGATACAGATGCCGAGTGTGTGATTATATTTGATAGACATTTTACAGATAGTTTCTATCAAATATTCAGTACAAACGGTGGGACATTCAAAACCATTGTACCTGTTAAGTATGCCACGAGTAGTGAATTGATTGTGGGTATAACAGACAGTGACCGTATCTATAATGCCAAGTTCGTTGATGGTGTAAAGGCTGAATTAATAGACGGTAATCTTGTGAATATCAGATCATGACAGCGACAATAATACGGTTTGATACACCTTGGTTAAATGCGGTCAGCCCAATAACAATCAGGTTTATTGACACACCAGTTGTTGTTGATAATTCATTTGGTATCGAGTGTGGATTCAGTTGGTTTACGCTCGATGCCGTTGAACAAGCGTTATTGTTGGCTGAGTTTTCAAATGATATTGAATCTAAAATTGAATCACCGTGGGATAATTATAACGCTGATGAGATTACATTTGATGCAGTATGGTTATCCAACATTGCAAACGATTCAGTTTTATCAATCCATTGGTTGTTCAATCTAGATACCCAAACAAACACCAGCGTTAATTGGTCGCTGCCAATTGATCACCAAATCACATTAAGCGTTAACTGGGTTGTACCCGATGAGCATCAAATACAATCCTTAATCAACTGGTTGGATATTACAGCGCACCAGTTGCACACTGCAGTCGCATGGTTAGATGGTCAAGAACAAGAAAGCTCGTTGATGATTCAGTACCGTGGCATTGTGGTCGATGATGAAAAGTCGATTAAATGGGGCTTCCACGAACCGCGCTGGGTTTGCTCTACCAAGTACCGCCCTCCCGTTGGTAAGGTCACGCTTCGATTTAATGAGCCATTATCTACACAACCAAACCCTATTGTTTTACGGTTCACGGCCTCACCGAACGTTTGCTACTGGGACGATGGCGGCGGCCTCATTGATGCTAACCCACCATTACCCAATATCGATTTTAAAATCCCGATTGAACCACAAATCCGCAGGTACTACTTAATGCAGCCAACGATCACATGCGTGCGAGTATCAGACAGTTTACCGATTGTGATCACCAGTGTGAGCATTAGCCAAAGCCGTGGGCAGTGGGCGAGGTCGGTTAGCCTTGAGTTCTCAAGCCGTATCGATGCGCAGCGTGCCCACAATGAGCTATTGCTGATCACCATCAACGGTTATGAGTTTTATGCCATTGCCGAGCAGCCAAGCGCCAGCAAAGCCTTTGGTATTGAAACCCACAGCAGCACAGGCCGATCACGCGCCGCTGAGTTGTCATCGCCTTACCTTTTGCCAATCAGCTACACCAACACCGTCTTGCTCAGCCTTGGCGGTATTATCGGTGATTTGCTGCAAACCACAGGTTGGACAGTAGAGTTAAGCGGCATCCCTGATTTTACAATTCCAGCGGGGGCGTTTAGCGTGGGCAATAAAACGCCTATCGAAGCAGTAGCCGAGGCGGTAGGGCAATTGGGCTGCATGATCTTAACCGATGATGCGGCCAAAAAGCTGACTATCGTCCCGCGCTGGCCTACTGCACCGTGGGAAATGGCAACTGCAGTGCCAGATCTGGCATTGCACGATGCGGTGATCACTAGCTATAGCGATTCAGTTAGCCGCAATCCATTGTGTAACGTGGTGTGGCTGCGTGGCGAACAGCAGGGCATTGATGCAAAAGTAAAACGCGCTGGCAGTGCTGGTAATATTCCCGCCGCTGATATCATTGCCCAACTGATTGTCGATAACCAAGCCGCCCGCGTAGCCGGCACTAATGCACTGGCCGAAACTGGCGATAAGTTGAGCGTGAATATCTCGATGCCAGTGATGGCCGACTTACCACCTGCCACACCTGGTATGTTGATTGGCGTCACCATCAACAGCGAAGTGTTTAAAGGCGTGTGCGATAGTTGGATTATCCGAGCCAGCATCAGCGACCGTGGTGATATTGATATCGAGCAAAGCATCACACTGATCAGCCCGTTAGAAAGTTAGATCTAGGTTCTACTCCCTATGGCCTAGGCTTTATCCCTCTTAACTTCTGTCGAGAAAATCATGCTCAAACAACTTCAATCTGCTTTGGTGCTGCCACGGCAGATCATGCTTGTGTCTGCGGTTAATGCGGATGGCACTGTCACCGCCAGCAGTGCCAGCGGCCACACTATCCGCGCTATTGGCTCAGGAACGGTAGGCGATCATATCTATGTACAAGACGGCAGGGTGCTAGGGACTGCACCAGATTTGCCATTTGTAGAGATAGAGGTTTAAGGCACTCCACCTATCTGACCTCAAAAACGACAATACAGAAGTATAAATACCTCTGTATTGTCGTTGTGTTGCTTACGTCACTAAAGTTTTTTAGTAGTCAGGCTGTTGACCACTTCCCCAATTCCATGTGCATTTTTGGGTAGTATCACGTTTGATTCTCAAGAAATGTTTTCCTGAAAGATGGACTTCTGCAATGTTGTTAGACCAAGTAACATTACTGGGTTCAAAGCAGCGATATGGCATAGGTTCAGGCGTTAAGGATTGTTGATACAACGTCACTTCAATATACTGTTTATCCAGCAACCCTGAGAGTGACTCTTTGATAAATTGTCCTACATCAATGTTGTTTACGATGTATTTATTAGGCTGGACAATCTGATCCAGTCCTAAAATTTTAGTATCACTATTCTGAACAGATAATAATGTCTGTGTAATGACTTTAGTTACACCAATTGAGATTATATATTCTGCTATTTTATCAATAGTCAACATTTCTAATGGTCCAAGGAATGGGCCAAAGTTGCTATCAACATCAACAGATTTAGTGGCAGAAAACTGCGGGTTGTCAATTACACCAGTAATCAAATTATAATCACCAGACACAACGATATTACTCATGTTAAGTTTTGCTTTTACATCCAGATACCAACTCTTTTCTGCCTTGGCGACAATATTGAGATTTGGGATGGTGACTTTTACTTCTATACCACCATTACTTTTACCAGTCAGCTTGAATTTAATTGGGGCTGAATAAGTTGCCTGAACACTTCTTAAATGAATGCTAGCTTTTTCAACTATTTTGCTTATTTCAGGTATTAATCTAGTTGTGGTTTCTTGCTGAAGTTTGAGATAGATATTGTTTATGTCGAAGTGCGTGATGTTTAATTTGTTACTCACGACACTGCCATTGATAACGATGGGAGATGTATAGTTTGCATTTCCTGCAATACTCAGATCATAATTTTTTGAAATTATTTCAGCATCCCATTTGTATTCTTCAGAATTAACAGAAAAAGTACTTAGACATAGTGAAGCTATTAAAACCGATAAACTTTTTTTCATAATTACACCTTCTAATATCCATATTATTGACGTAAGCGAAATGAGCGTACTACACAAGCATTGTTTGTACAATGATGCTTTTATGTGAATTTATTAATTCACCTTAGTTGAACTCTAGACTTATTTTACCGTTGTTAGTTCTAATTGGTGGATGTATCTAATTAAATTCAATAAATTACGGATGTAAAAATTTTGATGGTTATCCCACGTCTTTGACTTTCATGGTTGTCATTCAAAAGTTGTAATTTAACACGTATAAAAAGATGTCTTTATAAATGTAAGAACAAGATAAGATTTATCAAAAAATCAGGAACTATATAATACCGTTAGCTCTCTGTATCCGTTAGAGATATGGATATTCACATGTAACCATGTTTCGTGTACATCATCAGGTTAATCAGTATTTAGAACTAAAGGTTGAAATTTCATTTTAACTTTTTAGTTTTAATTTAGTTTATTAAAATTCTTCCTAATTAAAACTAGTTCAAGTCCTTATCATGCAACCGCTTAGGGAATAGCTCGGTATACACCTGCCACAGAGTATTAACATTCCTATGCCCTGTCACCTGCGCCACTTCATCAATGCTATAGCCCTTCTCAAACAACCGGCTTGCACCTTCACGCCTTAGGTCGTGATAGCGTAAATCTTCAATTCCCAATTCGTTACGCACCCGCTGAAACCCTGCAGTAACACTGCGCTCGTTGTAGGGGAAAACCCGCGCATCATTCCTCGGCTGCTTTTGCAGTATCTCCCAGGCACCACCTAACAGCGGTACCAACATGTGGTTGCCTGCTTTTTTACGCGGGTCCTTACGGTCACGAACAATCACGGCCTTTTGTGCCTCATCTACATCGTCCCATGTTATCCGGCACACTTCACCAATACGCATGCAACTCAGTATCGAGAAATCCAGCAAATCAATATAAGGGATGTGTGCAGCCCGTTGATCTGCTCTTTCAAGCAAGCCTATTTTCAACTTCTCAATTTCAATTGATGTTGGCCTGCGCGAGCGGCGTTCTGACTTGCCGATAAGGTTTTGGCTATGTAAAGTCTCATAAGCTTCGATCACAGGTATTTCTGAAGAAGCATAGCCATAGTTTGGCTTAGCCATTTTCAAGCACCAACGTAAATAGCTGACATCATGATTCACAGTAGATGGCCCTGCACCAGCTTCGCGTCTTAATTTACAATGCTCAACAATGTGATGTGATTTGATATCAGCAATATGCAACTTACCAATATCGCTATCAGCTAACATATTAAGCACATAAAGCTTAGTGCGGCCTAAGCTGATATGTGGATCATCAACATACTTAGCGATTAATGCCTGCAGTGTTATGCCATCAGCCAATGGAACAGGCACACCGCCAGACTCTAGTTTGGCAACTTCTTGCTTCGCCCACGCCTCAGCCGCCGCTTGCTTTGTAAAAGTCTGGTGATCGCTGTAAACTATCTTACCTTTCTTCTTCACCCTAACAGTGCATTTGTAGCGTGTAGTTCCATCAGCGCGAGTTCTAGGATCAATTACATAGAACGCCATTTTGGGTACCCAGTCCTATAATTTTGGATACCTCTCAGGATACCTGACAACGTTAAAATGTGCAAAAATGCGTAAAAATTAGCAAAAATATCAAATTTCGGATTATAATGAATTTAGATAAAACCCAGCAGCACCAAGGTTTAGCGCCTAAAACCCTCGATAGAACCTTTTCCATTGCGCCCATGCTGGATTGGACGGACCGTCATTATCGTTATTTTGCACGTTTGATGTCGGCTAATGCTTTGTTGTATACGGAAATGGTGACAACAGGAGCGATATTGCATGGTCGTGGTGATTACTTGGCATATAACCAAGAAGAACATCCTTTGGCGTTGCAGTTAGGTGGCTCTAATCCCTTAGATTTGGCTCGTTGCGCTAAACTCGCTGCTGAGCGAGGCTACGATGAAGTTAACCTCAATGTGGGTTGTCCTTCCGATCGAGTGCAGAATGGTCGCTTTGGCGCGTGTTTGATGGCAGAACCTGAGTTAGTGGCTGAGTGTGTTGACGCCATGAAACAAGTCGTTGATATTCCTGTGACTGTGAAAACGCGTATCGGAATTGATGAACAAGATAGTTATGCGTTTTTAACCCAGTTTATTGATGTGGTCAGTGCAAAAGGGTGTACGGATTTTACTATCCATGCGCGTAAGGCGTGGCTTCAAGGATTAAGCCCAAAAGAGAATCGCGAAATCCCGCCGCTCGATTATGAGCGTGTGTATCAACTTAAGCGTGATTATCCTGCACTTAATATTGGTATTAATGGCGGCGTAACAACTCTTGAGCAAGCACAAGTTCATTTAGTGCAGCTCGATGGAGTAATGATGGGGCGCGAGGCTTATCAGAATCCTTATATTCTGGCGCAGGTGGACCAAATATTGTGTGGCAGTCAAAAAGCAGTGATCAGCCGCGAGGCTGTGATTGAGGCTATGTTGCCTTATATTGAAGCGCATTTGCAGTCTGGTGGCCGGCTCAATCATATTACTCGTCATATGATAGGTTTATTTCAAGGTTTACCAGGTGCCCGTGCTTGGCGTCGTTATTTGAGTGAAAATGCCCATAAAAACGGCACTGGGATAGAAGTGGTAAAACAGGCTTTTCAGAGTATTCAAGCTGAAGTCACTGAGTGATTTCTAATCAACTTAAAAGATGGTGAAATTTACTAGTTTGAGTAGTATTTTTCACCACTTGTCATTTCCTTATTCATTTCTATATCTCATTCCGTTCACTTAAAATACTTTAAAGTGATTAGAATCATGATGTTAAAAATATTATTATAAGTTGGCACGCAGTTTGTACTAGTCCCTTCGTCAAGTTAATTAATCGAAAGGGATGCCATCATGTTTATGTTAACCATTAAAAAATCAGTACAAATGAGTATGTTATTAGGCGCGTTAGTCGGTAGCGTTGCAGCACACGCAGAAGCCGCACCAATATCAGATGTTGTGGGAACTATTGAGCAAACATTAACTGCGCAGACACAAGAATTGTTCGTCAGTGTAAAGCGTGAATTTGTGATGTCATTGCAAACACAACTGGCTGAAAGTATTTATGACTTCAACAGTCAACTTAGCTTAAACGCTGAAAATAAAGGTGAATCGGCAGGTACCGATGAATATAGCGCTAAGTAAAGGATCTGCTTATGTGGTTTGTAGCACCTTTGATGACATTGCTACTGTTACCTGTAATTAGTCTTGCGTTGTTTTCAGGCATTATTTGCTGGTTTCAGTGGCATAGTGTTAATGATAAATAAGTTAGCGATCAACTGAGCCGAGGTTTTAGATGAAACGATTAAAAGTGCGTATGGAGAGTCCAGAGCGTTTAGTGTGTGGTGTTGCTGCAGGCATGGCGTGGAAGTTTGATTGGTCTTGTTTTTGGACTCGTGCGGTGTGGGCTGGTGCAATTGTATTTATGCCGGGTGTGAGTTTGCTAATTTACTTTGTTTTAGCATTGTTAGTTGACCAATGGAAAAAACCAGCCTAATCATGCAGTGATGGCTGGTGTTGATGAGCTAATAAGTGGCTTGTTTTGATTTTAAATGATGCAGTTAAACCTATCAACAAGAGGGCACTTTGACCCTCATGCGAAAATGTATGTGCATACTGCCTTGCAGACTACTTTTTCAAAAAAGCTTGAAATCTGCTTTTGGCTTCATCACTTTTTAGCCTAGCGCTAAATTGTTCAAGTTCTTGGTGCATTTGGTGTTGTACACGATTTTTATGCGGACGCATTAATTGACGTGTGATTTGTAGGGCTTGTGGCGGTTGATTTGCCAATTTTTTTGCCTGAGATAGTGCATAACTGAGTAAATCTTCATGGGCCACAATTTCGTTGATCATATTGAGTCTATGGGCCGTCTCGGCATTAAAGCTTTCACCAAGTAGCAGTAACTCAGCCGCTTTTTGATAACCAATGAGTTCAGGTAAGAGTAGGCTAGCCCCCGCTTCTGGCACGAGAGCCAAGTTGACGAAGGGAAGTTGAAATTTCGCCGTGTTGTCAGCGTATACCAGATCGCAATGTAGCAGTACGGTTGTACCTATACCGACGGCGGCACCAGAAACGGCAGCTACCAGAGGTTTTTTGAGTTCGAGTAGACAAAATAAGAAACGTACTGCGGGATGATTTGGCCCTAAGTCACTATTTTTCAAAAAGTCAGCAACATCATTGCCTGAGGTGAAACAATTATCTTGGCCATGGAGCATAAAGGCACGAATGTCGTTGTCTGCTTCACCTTCGATCAGGTATTCTGTCAGTTGTTTATACATATTAAGATCAAGTGCATTGCGTTTATCAGGGCGATTAAAGCTAATAATACGCACGCCCTGATCATCCTGAACCTGTATATGACTCATGGGTTGTTTCCTTTACGACGACATTGGGTAGACATGGAGTTTAAGACATTGAAACCAATATTCAAACAGCTGTTTAATTGTCTAGTTTTATCTTGTGCATCATTTTCAGCGTTGGCGAACGTAGTCATGACTGAAGGTCATATACGCGCCATGCCTGAGACAGTACCAAATACTGCCGCTTACTTTACGCTTGAAAACCACACAGATAAAGCGATTCGTCTTATCGGTGTCAGTACGACTGTGGCAAAGGATGCCCAATTACACACGATTATCGAAGACCAAGGCATGGTGAAGATGCGCCATGTTGAAGGTTTTGACATCCCCTCCCATGGCACATTAACGTTAACGCCGTCAGGGGATCACGTCATGTTGCTTGGCTTAAAAGCGCCATTGGTGTTAGAGCAACAAGTTGAACTGCAATTAGAGTTTGACGGTGGCGAGAAAATGGCAATTACCCTGCCTGTTAGTAAAGCAGCAGAAAACGCCGCAGAGCAAGAGCATCATCACCATCATTAAGGAGTCGCTTGATGCAAATTACATGGAAAAAAGTTACCGGGGTCGGTTTATTTTTAGTATTAATCGGTTATGGCGTGAGTGTATGGTGGAGTATCGAACCGGATCCGATTAGCCCTCAACAATTAACAGCATCCAATAAGAATATTGTTGGGTACGCTACCACTACATCGCTAATCCTCACAGTCGAAAATTTACTCGATAAGCAAGGTGGTTGGTTATCAAACGATGTGATGCCACCTTCCATCTTCATGGATAACATGCCCGCATTTGAATATGGTGCTTTGGAGCAAGCCCGTGATTTAGCCTTGATTATGCGTAAAGAGTTTAGCCGTTCACAGTCACAATCTGCGGCGGACAAAGATTTAGGCGAAGCCCAATCTAAGCTCAATATTGACCACACTAGCTGGTTAGTACCCAGTGCCGAAAGCGAATATCGCGATGCAATCAAATTGCTGAAGCTTTATCGTGCCCGCATGATGGACCCAAATAATCAAGATGCACAGTTTTATGCCCGTGCTGACAACCTTAATGAATGGTTGAAAGAAGTGCAGAAACGTCTGGGCAGTATGTCGCAGCGTTTATCTGCCAGCGTTGGCCAAGAGCGCTTAAATACAGATCTAGCTGGTGACAATTCGGCGCGTCAATCAACCCCAAATTTGACCAGCCATCAGGTAAAAACCAGTTGGTGGAAAATTGATGATGTCTTCTATGAGAGCCGTGGTGCTTCATGGGCGTTGTTGAACTTTATGCGCGCAGTTGAAGTTGACTTTGCTGACGTATTGAAGAAGAAAAATGCTGAAGTAAGCCTAAGACAGATCATTCGTGAGCTGGAGGCGACTCAGCAAACTGTCTGGAGCCCTGTTGTGCTTAATGGCAGCGGTTTTGGCTTAGTCGCTAATCATTCATTGGTTATGGCTAACTATGTGTCGCGTGCGAATGCCGCGGTGATTGATTTAACGAACTTGCTATCTCAAGGTTAATTATGAAAAAAACTCTCCTCGCCAGTGCGGTATTAGGATTCTGTATGGCCTCATCTGCCCAAGCGGCAACTGTGGTTGGTTTTACGATTGGTGGTGATTACTGGCGCGCCGATACTAGCGGTACTTTTGCTGATAAAGGTCAACCACAACAAACATTTGATTACAGTTCATCTGCTCAAGGCAGTTATTGGATTGCAGTTGAGCACCCATTGCCATTTGTCCCTAACATTAAAATCCGTGAAAATAGCCTAGATCAGAAAGGCAGCATGTCTGGTGCTGATTTTAACTTCAATGGGCATGATTTTAAAGGTAATGTTACTGCCTATACTGATTTGAGCAACACAGATTTCGTGCTGTATTACGAAATATTGGATAACGACATAGTGTCGTTGGATCTCGGTGCTGCTTACAAGTTAATGAATGGTTCACTGCGCGTGCAAGATCCTGGTCACCCAGAAGAGAAAGATGTCGATAGCGGTATTGTGATGGGTTACGCCAGTACGCATGTAGGTATGCCTGGCTTAGGCTTGTACGGTTTTGCTGATTTGATGCAGGGCGTCAATGAGTCAAGCGTGCACGACTATGCTATTGGTTTAGGTTGGCAATTTGATGGTTTGGCCGTTGATACCCGTGTACGTGTAGGCTACCGTGAATTTTTATTCGATGTGAGTAATTTCTCGGGTGTGAGTGCTGATACTAAATTTAAAGGTTATTTTGCGGGTGTTGAAATCAACTTCTAATTTTGTTGATTTTAACTTTTAAGCATAAAAAAACCGCCAAATGGCGGTTTTTTTATATTTAATGACTGAGAGCGTTGTTACTGTGCAATCAAGCCATTATTGATGGCGATAACATCATCTTCATTCAATGTACCCGCAGCTTGCTTTAGTGCAACAACTGAATTGATGTAGCTATAGCGCGCATCGGATAATTTACGTTTTGAGTCGTACAAGTCACGGGTACGGTTCAAAACATCAACGATAGTACGAGTACCCACTTCGAAACCCGCTTGAGTGGCTTTTAGGGCACTTTCTGATGAAATAACAGATTGCTCATAAGCTTTGATTGAGCTGATAGAAGCACCTACGTTGTTGTAGTTATTACGAACGTTTTTCACTACACCACGGTAAATTTGCTCAAGCTTTTCACTTGCTTCAACATACTGGAATTGTGCTTCATTAACTTGTGAGCTGACTTTAAAACCTTCGAAAATCGGAATGCTTAAGTTGACACCAACGCTGACATTATCAAAATCAGGTTCGTTGAGATTACCCATTTTTTGCTCAAGACCTTTGTTGTAACCGGCATTTAAGCTTAAAGACGGCATGTGGCCTGCTTGATAAAGCTTAATGGTCTCTTGGGCAATATCTTTACCAATACGTTGAGTCATTAAATCAACACTATTGGTTTCAGCAATTTTTAACCATTCGCTAGATGACGTTGGCGCTGGCGTAACGGCTGAGAAACGGTTGGTATCTAACACATTAATCGTCTTGTGATCGATACCTGTGATTTCACGTAAGGCTTCATAACTATTGGCGAGCGTGTTTTCGGCTAAAATTTCAGTGGCTGAGGCTAAGTCATATTGCGCTTGAGCTTCATGCACATCGGTAATCGCGGTTAAACCCACTGCGAAACGTTGTTTAGTTTGTTCAAGTTGACGCTCGATTGCGCGTTTTTCTGCACCTTGGAACTCGTAGTTGTCTTTCGCCGTTAATACATCGAAATAGGCTTTAGTGATACGAGTAATCAAGTTTTGTAATGCTGAAGCATAAGCGGAATCAGCTTGAGAAGCGGCTTTCTCAGCAAGACTTAAACCAACCCAAGCACTGTGATCATAGATGACTTGATTTAATTTCAGGCTACCTACTAGACCACTTGCATCATCCTTCGGATCATTCCAAGCTTTGTCATAACCGACGTTTGCACTAATGGTTGGCAACAGCGGAGCGCGGTTTTGTTCGATTTTCTCAAACAAACCATTACGCTGGGCTTGGGCTTGCAATACGAGCGGGTCGCTGGTCAGTGCTTGCTGATAAATTTGCAACAAATCATCTGCTTGCACCGCTGAAGCGGAAGCCGCAAGTGTTAATGCTGCGCATAAATTATGGATCTTAAATTTCATTTGCTGTCCTTATTAGACAAAATCCCCCCACGGAGGAATATTTTAACTTCGTTTAGACTAAGTAATGCCTTTACCAAGGCGGTTTGCGCTTCCCGACGCTTCCCGATACAGCTAAAACTTAATGACCTAGAGTCTAAGAACTCTGACACTTTCAAGTCAAATTCGAAGTGTAACAGATTTTATTTTAAAAATGTGCTCAAATTGCCTTGATTATAGGCGCAAATTTAACTTTTAAGGATAGAGTATGAAACCCCCTGTTTTTTCGCAAACGGATATTGAGATCTTAGGAAAAAAATCCCTTTATCAAGGTTTTTTCTCAATGGACGAATACACTTTCAAGCATAAATTATTCGCTGGTGGCTGGAGTAAGCCTGTCACTCGCGAAGTGTTTGAACGGGGTCATGCTGTGGTCGTTCTTCCCTATGATGCCAAGCAAGATAAAGTCGTACTCATCGAACAGGTACGTTTTCCTGCATTAGCAACCGCTAAATCTCCTTGGCTTCTTGAGTTAGTCGCGGGTATGATTGCGCCCGCAGAAACGCCTCTGGATGTTGCACACCGCGAATTAATGGAAGAAACTGGCTTAATGGCTAAGCAAATACACAGTGTAAATAGCTATTTAGCGAGCCCAGGTGGTAGTACAGAACGTTTCTATTTCTATTGGGCTGATGTCGATTCAAACGACGCCCGTGGATTGCATGGATTAGCTGAAGAGCACGAAGATATTCGATTGCATGTCATGAGCCGCGAGCAAGCTTATGAGCGAGTGGTTGCGGGCGAGATTGATAATGCGTCGACCGTTATTGGATTACAATGGTTACAATTAAACTATCAGCAACTGGTTTAAATTGGGATGAATTTGGCTACTTCGAGTCTAAAACGGCGCTATAAACCCAACGTCAGTGATTTTTTAGCACTGTGCGGGCGTAATTATGGCTACATGTTGAAATGGTTACCGTTAGAGATAGCTATCGGTGAGTCATGGCGACTCGAAGGTGAGTTTGGTATATTAGTAGTGCGAATTTTAGAAAATACCAAATATACTCAGCTAGTTGAGATATCTCGTCCCATCGAAATAAAGGAGTTTATCAATACTCCCAAGGTGTTAGTGAGAATTTATCACGATGCTAAATTAGCAGAAGTGTTAACTGGCCAACAGATTTACCAATTACGCCCAGTGTATGATTATCCCAATGTACGCATGTATCAAAGTGATGAAAAGTACCAGGTGAATGCATTCCTGGAAGAGTTATTAAAGATTGGTTACCAACACAGTGTCGTGTGCCAGTCTTAGAATTGGGTATTCAATGTGCTGAAAGAGGCTGTCTCTTACTCCATAGCTGAAGGGGAAAGCGTGCGTATCGTGCAAGTCACAGATCCGCATCTTTTTGCCGATCCTGAAGCTCAGCTATTAGGAGTTAATACTAGCAAAAGTTTTGCTGCCGTATTAAATACGATTAGAGCTGTGGACTATCCTGCTCACTTGATGCTCGCCACGGGCGATTTGAGTCAAGACTATTCGGCTGAGTCCTATCAGCAATTTGTGAAAGCAGTCACCCCCGTTGGCTTACCTTGCCATTATCTTCCTGGAAATCATGACGATCCACGGATCATGTATCTGCACATGCAGGGTGAACAGATTTTTGGGCAGCAGCGTATTCTGGCGGGAAACTGGCAAATCCTCATGTTGGATTCAACCGTGCGGGGAAAGCCTGGCGGCAATATGGCCGAGACTCAGTTCGAATTAATTGATGAAGCTATTGCCGCACATCCTGAATGCCATACTTTACTGGTGATGCATCACAATCCCATCGTTGTGAATTGTACTTGGCTGGATCAGCACTGCATGGACAATGGCGCCGAGTTTATCGCGCGAGTGGCAAAATATCCGCAGGTCAAAGGATTGCTCTGGGGACATGTGCACCAATGTATTGATACCCATCATAATGGGCCCCATGGCACGTTGCAGTTGATGGCGACACCTTCCACTTGTATTCAATTTAAGCCGTTATCGCCTTATTTTGCCTTGGATGGCGTTCAACCGGGTTATCGTTTGCTGGAGTTGAAAGCCGATGGTAGCATCAACACTAAAGTGTATCGCGTACCGGGTAACCATTTTTCCCCCGACAACAACTCTAGCGGTTATTAACGCGAATAGCCGCAGCCTGAGGAAATATGCTGCTTTATATTCACGGTTTTAATAGCTCTCCATTTTCAGATAAAGCTGTGATGACGGCTAAGTACATGGCGCGGCATCATCCTAGTGTGGCCTTCCATCAGCCCCAATTGCCTAATACACCTAAGGCTGCGATGGTGCTCTTAACCGCTTATGTTGAGGCTGCGATTGATGCCAAAGAGCCATTAGCTTATATAGGCTCATCTTTAGGTGGGTATTTCGCCAGCTATTTAGCCGAAACCTATGGTGGCAAAGCGGTGTTAGTTAATCCTGCGGTAAAACCCTTTGAGTTGTTCGATGAGTTTATGGGGCCGCAATTCAATCCTTACACTGAACAGCATTATCTTGTCTTACCTGAGCATAAGTCTGAAGTCGCTGAATTTAATACGGCTGTGATCCGCAATCCGGATCGTTTTTTGGTATTATTGCAGACAGGTGATGATGTGCTGGATTATCGCGAAGCGGTCAATAAGTATCATCACTGTCAATTGCGAGTTGAAGCGGGTGGTGATCACAGCTTTGTTGGTTATGAGTCGCATCTGCAAACTGTAAGCCAATTTTTACACTTACCTTGACAAACTGACATGCCGAGCCGCAACATGGCCGGATATAACAACCTATAGCGTGCCCTATGACAAATCAATACACCTCTGACGCCATTGAAGTTCTCAACGGACTCGATCCTGTTAAACGCCGTCCAGGTATGTATACCGACACCTCCAGACCGAACCATTTGGGCCAAGAGGTCATAGATAACAGTGTCGATGAGGCATTGGCAGGTCACGCGACAAAAATTGAAGTTGTTCTACATACAGATAACTCCCTCGAAGTCACTGATGATGGCCGTGGTATGCCAGTGGATATCCACCCAGAAGAAGGCATTCCTGGGGTTGAGTTAATTCTGACCAAATTGCATGCCGGCGGTAAATTTTCGAATAAAAACTACCAGTTCTCCGGTGGTTTACACGGTGTCGGTATCTCGGTGGTCAACGCTTTGTCGCGCCGTGTCGAAGTCACGGTTCGCCGTGATGGCCAAGTGTATGACATCGCTTTTGAAAATGGCTTTAAAGTTGAAGATTTACGCCCAACAGGGACCTGTGGCCGTCGTAATACGGGGACTCGAGTGCATTTTTGGCCCGATGCGAGCTATTTTGATTCGGCTAACTTCTCAAATTCAAAACTGATTTATCTGCTGCGGGCTAAAGCGGTACTGTGCCCAGGTTTACGGATCAAATTTACCAATAAACAGACAAACGAAGTCCATGAATGGTTCTATGAAAGCGGCCTAACTGATTATTTAAAGGCGGCTATCGGTGACAATTTAAGATTGCCAGAAGAGCCGTTTGTCGGCTGTTTTAAGGGCCAGCTAGAAGCCGCAGATTGGGCCATTACTTGGTTGCCAGAAGGCGGTGAATCCATTGGCGAGAGTTATGTTAACTTAATTCCGACTCCGCTCGGTGGTACCCATGTGAATGGTTTCCGCCAAGGTTTATTGGAATCGATGCGCGAATTTTGTGAGTTCAGAAATTTAATTCCCCGTGGCATTAAACTTTCACCCGAAGACATTTGGGATCGCGCCGCGTTTATATTGTCGGTGAAGATGCAAGAACCGCAATTCGCTGGTCAAACAAAAGAAAAGCTTTCTAGTCGCCAATGCGCTGCTTTTGTGTCTGGTGTTGTGCGTGACGCATTCTCACTCTGGTTGAACTCAAATACCGAGTTAGCTGAATCCTTAGCCGAAATGTGCATTAATAATGCCCAGAGTCGCTTAAAGGCCGCCAAAAAAGTGGCCCGCAAAAAGGTGACTTCGGGACCTGCACTGCCGGGTAAGCTGACAGACTGTAGTGGCCAAGATCCGATGCGCGGAGAGTTATTCCTCGTGGAAGGGGATTCTGCGGGTGGTAGTGCTAAACAGGCCCGCGATCGTGAGTTTCAAGCCATCATGCCGCTGCGTGGAAAAATCTTGAATACCTGGGAAGTCGATGCTTCGCAGGTGTTAGCTTCACAGGAAGTCCATGATATTTCGGTCGCGATTGGTTGCGATCCCGATAGCAGTGATATTTCTGAATTACGTTATGGCAAGATTTGTATCCTTGCGGATGCCGACTCAGACGGACTGCACATTGCTACCTTGTTATGCGCGCTATTTTTGAAGCATTACCGTATCTTAGTTGAGCAGGGTCATGTGTATATTGCTATGCCGCCGTTGTTCCGTATTGATATCGGCAAAGAGGTTTATTACGCCTTAGATGAGGCAGAAAGAGCGGGTATTTTAGACCGTATTGCCGCTGAGAATAAAAAGGGTAAGGTACAAGTCACCCGCTTTAAGGGCTTGGGTGAGATGAATCCTTTACAACTTCGTGAAACAACGATGGATCCAAACACCCGTCGTTTAGTACAGTTGACGATAGATGACATCGAAGAAACGGATGCTTTGATGGATATGTTGCTCGCTAAGAAGCGTTCGCCGGACCGTAAAAACTGGCTTGAAGATAAGGGTGACATGGCTTTACTTTAATGTTGTGCACTATTGCCGATAACAATAAAACATAGGCATAAAGAAAATTACAATGTTGTATATTAAAACTAATAATTATAATTGCTTAAAGGTGTTTTCTGCCGGTTTTACACTCTTAGCGAGTGTGACGTTATTGCTCTGCAATAGCGCCTTTGCGGGTTCCCAATCGATCATGATTACCGTCGCTAAGGGGTTTGGTTTATCGCTTTATGCCTCGGATATTGGCGATGCTAAGCAGATGGCGATGGGGGCTAATGGCACTTTATTTGTCGGTTCCAATAAGAGCGGCACTATCCATGCTCTCGTTGATAGTAATCAAGATGGTCGTGTCGATAAGCGCTATGTGATAGCCAAAGGGCTTGAATCACCCGATGCGATTGCATTCCACAATGGTGACTTGTTTGTCGCCACTGAAAATCAAATAGTACGCTTTGTTGATATTGAGCAAAGATTGCGCCGCCCGAGTCGACCCAAAGAGATTTACAGTGACTTGCCTTACTCAGAGAAGAAAAGTTCTCGGGCAATTAATTTTGGCCCAGATGGCCGTTTATATGTGTCTATTGGTGCGCCCTGTAACGTCTGTGAAGCGCCAGTGCCTTACAGTAGTATCATAGCGATCAATGTTGATACAGGCGCGAGTGAGCAGATTGCGGCTGGTGTGCGTGATGCAAGTGGATTTGATTGGTCGCCAATAGACAAAAAATTATGGTTTGCCGATCAAGGCCGTGATTGGATGGGGGACAACTTGCCACCCGATGAGATTAACCGCATCGATGTGATAGGGAGTCATTATGGCTTCCCTTATTTACATGCCAGTAGTGTTGTCGAACCTGCCTATGAAAAACCGAAAAATTTAAAAATCACTCTGCCAATGTATGAGTTGCCAGCCCATGTTGCACCCACGGGACTTGCATTTTATCGCGGCAGTCAATTTCCCGATATTTACCATAATCAGTTGTTTGTCGCCGAAAATGGCTCGTGGAATCGTTCGAGTAAAGTTGGCTATCAAGTGGTGATGTTGAAGATTGAAGATCAAAAAGTGGTGAGTCGTGAAACGGTTGTTAGTTTCCTTGACGGTGAATTTCCCGTTGCTCGACCCTTTGCGCTGTTATCGGCATCCGATGGTGCTATGTACATCTCCGATGATTTAAAAGGTAACGTGTATCGCTTGTTTTATAAGGGCGATAGTACTGAAGAAACACAGGAACTAGAAGAAAATGAGTGACGCTATCAAGTTAAGTCTCGATGGGGTAGAGCAAATGCCATTGCGGCGCTTTACCGAAGAGGCTTATCTGAACTATTCCATGTACGTCATTATGGACCGAGCCCTGCCACACATTGGTGATGGACTTAAACCGGTACAGCGTCGAATTATCTATGCGATGAGTGAGTTAGGTTTATCGGCTCAATCTAAGCATAAAAAGTCGGCTCGTACGGTTGGTGACGTATTAGGTAAATACCATCCTCACGGCGATAGTGCCTGTTATGAGGCTATGGTATTGATGGCGCAGCCATTTTCATATCGCTACCCGTTAGTCGATGGCCAAGGTAACTGGGGTGCCCCCGATGATCCTAAGTCATTTGCGGCTATGCGTTATACCGAAGCACGTCTCTCTAAATTCTCTGAAGTGTTACTCAGTGAACTGGGACAAGGTACGGTCGAGTGGGGTGCTAACTTCGACGGTACTTTGAAGGAACCTAAAGTACTGCCTGCACGTTTACCGCATATCTTACTCAATGGTATTACTGGTATTGCCGTAGGTATGGCGACGGATATTCCGCCGCATAACGTGAGAGAATTAGTCTCCGCCTGCGTAGCATTGCTCGATGATCCTAAGCTTGAACTCGAGCAATTGATGGCCTTTGTACCAGGTCCTGATTATCCAACTGAAGCCGAGATTATTACCCCGTCTGCCGATATTGCAAAAATTTATGAGTCGGGCCGTGGGTCATTAAGAGCACGTGCGGTTTACACTGTCGATGGCGGTGAAATCATCATAACGGCGCTGCCACATCAAGCCAGTAGCGGTAAAATTTTAGAGCAAATCGCCGGTCAAATGCAGGCGAAGAAATTGCCTATGGTGGCCGATTTACGCGATGAGTCGGATCATGAAAACCCAGTGCGTCTTGTGGTGGTACCGCGCTCCAATCGCGTCGATTGCGATCAACTGATGGCGCATTTGTTTGCCACCACAGATTTAGAAAAGAGCTTTAGAGTTAACTTAAACGTGCTGGGTCTCGATGGACGTCCGCGAGTTAAAGGGTTGAAAACCTTATTAACTGAGTGGTTAGAGTTCCGCGTTGATACGGTTAAACGTCGTTTAGAATATCGTTTAGACAAGGTGGTATCGCGGTTACATATACTCGAAGCCCTAATGATCGCTTTCCTCAACATTGATGAAGTGATCGAGATTATTCGTTTTCACGATGATCCTAAAGCCGAGTTGATGGCCCGTTTTTCACTCAGTGATAAACAAGCCGAATCGATCCTCGAGTTAAAGTTACGGCATTTAGCTAAGTTAGAAGAATTTAAGATCACGGCCGAACAAAATGAGCTTGAAGCCGAACGCGAAAAACTGGAGCAGTTATTGGGCTCAGAGCGTCGCTTGAAGACGTTGATCAAGAAAGAATTAATTCAAGATGCCGAAACCTATGGTGATAATCGTCGCTCGCCAATCGTATTGCGTAATGAGTCTAAAGCATTAACTGAACAAGAGTTAACGCCGACAGAAGCCGTGACTGTTGTCTTATCTGAAAAAGGTTGGGTGCGTTGTGCTAAGGGCCACGATATCGATCCTTTGTCGCTCTCCTATAAGTCTGGCGACCAATATCTATGTAGCGCGATGGGACGTAGCAATCAGGCCGCAGTGTTTATTGATTCGTCTGGGCGGGCTTTTGCGACGGATAGCCATACTCTGCCATCGGCCCGTAGCCAAGGTGAGCCTATTACGACTCGCTTCAATATGGCACCTGGCGAAACCATGCAGCATGTGTTGATGGGTGAAGAAGACCAATGTTACTTGTTAGCTACGGATGCAGGTTACGGTTTTATTTGTTCATACAACGATATGGTGTCGCGCAATAAGGCAGGTAAAGCCTTGCTGAGTCTACCAACAAACGCTAAATCATTAACGCCTAAGTTGATCGACCGCACTAAAGAAATGTCACTGCTAGCGATCACAAACGAAGGGCGGATGTTACTGTTTTCGCTAGAAGCGTTACCGCAATTATCCAAGGGTAAAGGTAATAAAATTATTGGCATACCAACCGAAAGGGCCAAGAGTCGCGATGAACTTATGACGCATTTACAATTAGTGCCGAGTGATACGCCGGTTACCTTGTGGGCAGGTAAGCGCAAACTCACACTGAAGCCAAGCGATCTTGAGCATTATCGAGGTGAACGTGGACGTCGTGGTGCAAAATTGCCTAGAGGATTACAACGTGTCGATAGTGTTGAATTAGGTGACGGTGGTGATGCTTTAGCGAGCATCTAATGCTTTGTAATGGTTTCAATGCTGTAAAAGAATTAAATGGGTTAACTAAAACCACCTCAGTTTGGCTTAGGTGGTTTTTTTTTGCGTTTTGGATTAGATTTGAGGCATAAAAAAACCTACTGTATTACTACAGTAGGTTTCTATTATCTCTTAGGTAAGAGATTAGAAGTCGTAACGTACGCCTACAGAGAATACGTTGTCATCTTGTAGATCTGTTTTAGCATTAGCAACAGTAAAATCACCACGGTACATAGCGTATTGACCATAGATCATAGTTGATTTCGCTAAGCGATAATCAGCACCAATGTTGAAGTTTTGGAAGTTGATGTCATCAGCACCTTTTACGCCGCCCAGTTTAGTGTAAGCGCCACCTAAACCAGCTTCATCAATGCCGTATTCAGCCTTCAGGTTTACACCGTTCAGATCATAAGAAACGTTAACAAAGTAAGTGTTACCTTCGATGTCATTGTTCACAACATCTTCAGAGTTTTGGAATAAACCACCGACTTTGAATTGACCGAATTTTGCTTGGCCGACTAAACGGTATGCATCAACACCCGCGATGCCTTTGTTATAGGCTACTGCAGCATAGTAATTCTGTTCTTTAAACTTGCTGTCACCTAGAGTTGCGCTTAATGCATATAGGCTTTCAGAAGTCTTAGCTGTAGTGTCGTTATCATCAAATTGATAGTTAGCGTTTAATGTCACTAAGCCTGCAATTTTTGGTGAATAGTACCAAGCACCATCGGCAGTACGAGTTTGGGCACTGACTAAACGGTCGATATCGGCGTTAGTGTTACCGAAAATATCCACAGCACCTTCGGCTTGTTTGAATACTGAGTCATTACGACCCACTAACACAGTACCAGCGTTAGTTTTTAAACCTAAGAAAGTGTTACGTGCTTTGAAAACATCACCTGCACCAGAAGTGTTTTCAACTTGGAATTCCATTTGGTAGATAACGTCAAAGCCATCAGCAATTTTTTCTGAACCTTTAACACCTAATAGAGAGAAGTTGTTTTCTAAATAAGTACCTGCGTTATTCTCATCGGCATAGTTTGCTTCTAAGCCGTTAGTACCTGATTGTAGAGTGGCACCTGTGTCAGTATGGGTTAGAGCAAGCTCTAAACGACCATAGAAGCTTGGGCCTTCGGCTAGCGCACCGAATGAAGCCAATGCCAATACTGATGCAACTGATGCAGAGATGAATGTCTTTTTCATATTTTGTGCTCCCTCGAACCTAAGTTCTTATCCATTTTTCATGGTTTTTGTGTGGTTTAACGCATTTGCTACCTGAGTCGGTAACAAAGTTGCCGCCGATTTTTACAGTTTTACGACTCGCAGGCTGTGGCGCAGATCATGTTTTTGGCTCTCCTTGCCTATATTCGGGCCATTTCTGGGATCTTTCCTTATATCTTGACTGCAAATTTACCTGAAAGGGGTAAAACTCTATTTTTCACTTACTACTTAAGTGGTAGGTAAGGCGGATTGCCTTAGATAGTGCGTCGGCGAGGGTAACTGTAGCATATACTAATGCTGTAGCAAGTCTGTCATATTGGTTATAGATTTGTGTTTGGGGGCGATATCTAAGCAGAAAAAGCGGCCGAAGCCGCTTTTTTATCAATAAATAACCTTGGGGTTAGTTGATTAATCTATTTAAAAATCAACGCGTAAACCGACAGTAAAGATGTTGTCATTCAGGTCTTGCTTTACATCGGCCAACATAAGATCACCATCGAAGCGTGTGTAGTGACCATAGACCATAGTCTTAGTGCTCAGGCGGTAATCTGCACCCACACTGAACTGTTGCAGGTCAACATCACGGACCTGTTCTAGGCCACTGTTGTCTTGGTCACCAACATAACGGCTCACGTACTTGCCTAGACCTGAGTCATCTTTGCCGTACATCATCTTTAGTTTTAAGTCGCCAATTAAGTAGGCTGCGTTGACAAAATAGGTATCGCCTGAGAGATTGGCAAACTTATTATCTACATGCTCACTGTGTTGATATAAGGCACCTAAGATTACGTCACCGAATTTAGCTTGGGCCACACCACGATAGGCTTCAACGTTATCAATACCATCACTATAGGCGGCAGCGACATAGTAGTTTTGTGCTTTAAAGGCTTTATCCCCTAAGGTGGCGCTCAGAGCATACATTTGATCTTTGCTATACACGTCGTTGCCATTGCTATCCACTTGGTCATAGTTATCACTCATCAGATAAGTGGCATTAAGCGTCACGAGATCGGCAATTTTAGGTGAATAGTAAGAAATGCCATCGGCTGAGCGTGTTTGGCCTGCAACCAGTAAGTCGATATCAGCATTGGTATTACCGAAAAGATCGAAGCTACCTTCAGCTGCTTTAAATACGGTATCGTTACGACCCACTAAAGCCGTACCTGCGGCACTTCTGATACCTAGGAATGTATTACGGGCATTGAAGGTTTTATTTGAGTTGTCAAAGTTTTCGACACCAAATTCCATTTGATAAATGATGTCAAAGTAAGGGCTTACAGTTTCAGAACCTTTTACGCCTAACCAAGAGAAGTTGTTTTCAAGAACAGTGCCCTCCTTTTGGTTTTGAGTTGCATAACCTGTGTCTGAATTGGTAATGGCAAGATCAGCATGACCATAGAATTCAGGGCCATCGGCGAGTGCTGTGAATGAATAGAGTGTGAGGCTAGAAATAATAGCCGTCGTCAGTAGATTCTTTTTCATCTTCATTTTCCTGTGCTTATCGCTGTTATATGCATTGATAACTTCAGTATCTATGCATGCTGTTGAGCTTTTATGCGGCAAAGTCTGCACAGACTTGAAATGATAAAGTGTGATCTTGATCATGTTTCATATAAAGGATGGCTTATTCAACATATTGTTTTACAAGTGAAATACATGTTTTTATTAAGTCGATTACCAAATTACTCGGTTGTAAATGATGGGCCTTTGCTTTTATTACACTCATTTAGTATTCGTATCCCTTTGCATCTGGTGTTTGGTGGCTGAGGATCTGATTTCGGTTTATGTCGATATCGTTTAGAATCCACGGCACATTTCTGGTGTTGCTTTTAAGCTGTCCCAGCTGGTGTTTACTGGATGCTAGGGCAAGCGCTCCTGCTGTTATTGGGTAATATAAGGTAAGTATTTATGACTGAGGCCTATCTAAATCGATTTGGCGGAATTGGCCGTTTGTATGGACAAAAGGCTCTGGCTAAATTTGCCACATCCCACGTGGTGGTGATTGGTATTGGTGGCGTCGGTACTTGGGCGGCAGAGGCCTTAGCGCGAAGCGGCATCGGACAGATAAGCTTGATGGATTTAGACGATATCTGTGTCACTAACACTAACCGTCAAATTCACGCGCTCAGTTCCACTATCGGCAGCTCTAAAGTCGCTGTGATGGCGCAGCGGATCCGTGAAATTAATCCTGATTGCCAAGTGAATGAAATTGAAGATTTTATTACATTGGATAATCTAGGCGAGTATTTGCTCGGGGCTAAAGAGGGTGGCAATATTGATTATGTTATTGATTGTATTGATGCCGTTAAGCAGAAGGCTGCGTTAATTGCTTGGTGTAAACGTCAAAAAATTAAGATAGTGACAGTGGGCGGTGCGGGTGGACAGACAGATCCGACGCAAATTCAGTTAACTGATCTCGCTAAAACCTACCAAGATCCTTTGCTAGCCAAAGTGCGTAATATTTTGCGCCGCGAGTATAACTTCTCTAAAAACCTGCAACGCCGGTTTGCTATCGATGCTGTTTTTTCCAGTGAGCAGTTAGTGTATCCCCAAGCCGATGGCTCAGTGTGCGTTACTAAAGCGGCGGCTGATGGCAGCATGAGGATGGATTGTGCTTCTGGTTTTGGGGCTGTGACTATGGTAACTGGGACATTTGGTTTTGTGGCGGCAAGTCGCGTGTTAGCGCGATTGGCACAGCAGGCTCAAGAGGCGGTTTAAACTCTTAAACTAGATTCAGTCAAGATATCACCGCTTTCAAGGGCGGTGATACCCCTTCAATATTATGTAATTTCATTAGGTTATAGTTAGATATAAAAATCTTGTTGATTATTGACTGGTTCACATTGAGTGTATGGGAATTTAATATCAAATTGTGGGCCGCCTAGTTTTGAGTCTGCGCGATAACTCATAGTGCCTTTCAACAGTGTTGCGGCATTAAAGGCCGCTGATAATCCTAAGCCAGTACCACCTTTATTACGATTTGTAGTAAAGAAGGGTTCGAACATGTGCTCAGCAACATCGGCTGGAATGGCTAAGCCATTATTTTGAATGCTGATTTGAATTGATTCTTCATCCAAAGTCGCACTAATGTGGATAAGATTGTCTTCATGTCCTTGGAATGCATGGGTAAAGGCGTTCGAGAGAATATTACTAACAATTTGATTTAACAAACTGATATTGGTTTTGATATTGAGTGTAGGCTCCACGTTGATCTCCGTTGAGGCGTTAACATTGGGATGCATAATTAATGTCGACTCTAGGATTTCATGTAGCTGCTGGTTTAGATTACAGCATTGGTGTTCTTCATGACTGCGATCGATGGCGATCGTTTTAAATTTTTGAATTAAACTACTGGCTTTGGTGATATTACGGACAATGAGTTCACAGCTTTCTTGGTACTCATTAAGTATTTCATTTATCTCATCTAGTGTGGCTTGATCGCTGTGGATCAGGTCGATCAGTTCTTCAATATGGCTGAGCTGCGCACTTGCCGCCGTCAAACAAATGCCAATTGGGGTGTTTATCTCATGTGCAACCCCTGACACGAGTCCACCCAAGGCCGCCATTTTTTCTTGCTCAACTAAAACCTGTTGTGCTCGTTTTAGTGCGCTAAGGGATTGTTCTAACTCTAGTGTTCTTTCTTTTACTTGCCTTGCGAGCTCTTCTTTATAGCTACGTTCGAGCTTGAGTAGCCGCTCTCTATCTTCTAAGGCTATTTGCAGTTCCGTCTTAGAATTCTTTAAGGCGCTAAATGAGCTTCTAAGTTGTACTTGCATGCTATTGATGGAATCGGCGACTTGTTTGAATTCATCAATTTTTTCATGACGGTCAAATTGTAGTGGCTCGTATTCATGGTCTATGTCGATATTTTTGCAGTATTGGCTGAGTTTATCTAAGTGTTTAGTAATGTTGAACCACACTAAAAATAGAATAAACCCAGCCACTAAGAAGGTTTTAATGCCATTAGAAAGCAGAATGATAATGGCCTTATCATACAAGCGTTGATAGATAGCATCGACATCGACTTGTATTTCGAGTGTGCCGACATTGATGTTTTCAGTCGGTGATTTATAGACTAAAGGAAAGGTTTTATCTAAGGAGTGTTCTTGTTTCTGCTCGCCTGCATTCCATGCTTGGCCGCTGTCATCTTTAATCGAAATATAGTTAATATCGGGCAGCTGAATTAGCCCATTGAGCTGAGTGTTAATGAGCCGCTCGTCAATAACCCAAATACTGGCGGCGAGCACATCTAAGTTCACCTTTTCCATGTTGGAAAATACTCTATCGATACGCACTACATCATTGCGATAATCACTGATCAACTGATATGCAGTGGTGATTAAGGTGATAACAGAACTAAAAAGTACAATAGACAGGGTAAGGTGCCTGCCTATGGGGCTTTTGATAAGTTGGCTAAAGAATGTCAGCATCTTAAATTTTCTTTATGCAATAGCGGCTTGAGATGCTTATAAGCATAGACCTACAGATCCAGAAAGTGCATTTTCTCGCAGATAAAATCAACGAAATTGTCTTCATTTGTGGCATTAAATTTGCTTATTAGCCGATAAGTTCAATTTTTTGTCACTGGGATAGCACTATGTTTAAACTCAAGCTGGATTCAGTTAAGTTTTTTAGCCCGAAGAAAATGATGTTTAGAGTCATGCTGTGGCTTATGGTGAGTTGTTCTGTCTTACTTCTTATTCCCCCTAATGTGCTGGCAGTGCTGGCGCTCGATAAATTTGTGCCAGAACATGCACAGTTTGTTGGATTAGGTCTAATCGTTTCTATCGCTTATTTTTTGAGTCAATTAATTAACTTAGGCTTAGATGAGTCTATCCGTCATTTAAGTGATAAGCGCGTTATTGAGACGATTGAAGCTAAAGTGAATCTACTTGATCCCGCTGAGCGAGCTTTAGTGAGGGAATTCTTTCTTCAAGGCGCCACGATTTTGACTCTGCCGCAAAATGAACCCGCTGTAAAAAGTTTAGTGAATGCCTGTATCTTAGAGAAGCTCGGTAATGAGCGCCATTATGCAATTCAGGGACCGACCGCTGACTATAAGATTGCCATGAAAGCGCGTATGTACCTCAACCGTGATGTGCTGCGTTTGCCAGCCGGTGAGCCGAGCCAAGAAGAAATGCAGTCGTTGATTAAGGCGCGCCCGCAATTTTTGAATGGATTAGTACAAAACAGAAAACACGCAGCATAGGCGTGTTCTACCTCACTCGGATGAGTGCTAGCTATGGTTTAGTTAGCATTTTTAACATGCGAGACAACAAAAAATGGGGGTGATAAAACCCCCTAGATTTTGCATTTATACAAGAAACATGAAGAACAACTGGAGCAAAAACTATGGTTTCGGTGCCGACTTCACAATGAACATCCAAGTGATATAAGACACTATCCCTATTGTGCTAAAGATAACGATCATTGAAAGTAAGCCTATGGGGTTACCAAACATTAGATCTAACCAAAATGCCATGACTGAAATCCTCTTTCCTGTGAAGTCCTCGCTAAATTAGCGGTATTCGATAGCTAAAATACTGATCTCGATCAATAAAAAATCGACATAGGAATACAAAGTCATAACCCTTAGTTAACTCTGTGATCTTGGTCAAATTTAAGGATGTGCTTAACAGCGACGAGTTCAAACAATTTAGCTTTGTTTCTTCTTCCGTTAGCGTCTAGGATTAACCTATTCAACTCGATCGATATTCAGTTAACGCGCTATTCCATTTATTCGTTCTTGTTTTTATATGAAGGCGCGATATCAGTTTTTTAAAGGAGTAAAAAATGGATTCTAAAAAAAGTCACAAGGATTCAATGGGATATAATTCTATCTTTGCGCCACTATTGTTGCTGATTTATCCCCTCTATTGTTTGGTGATCACAGGGCACTTTGTTGCTATTTTGTGTTTAAGCGCGCTCGCCGCCATTTTAATGTTCAACATAAATAAATTAATTCGTAATTTGAGACAACTTGAACGTGCAGCACACCACTTAGGCGAGGGAGATTTAAGTTATCAATTGGAAGAGAAAGATGCGGGTGTGTTCATTAAGGTAGTACATAACATTAATCGCATGGGTGAGGATGTCAGCCGTACGATTTTGTCTTTATCTGATACCTGTGAAGGGATGAAAAAAGTCGCCTCGGATATCAAGGTTATCAGTGAACAGGCAAAGCAAGGCGTGTTAGAGCAAGAGCATCAAACTGAACTGGCAGCCAGTGCAATGACGCAGATGGTTTCAAGCGTACAAGCCGTATCGCAAAATGCGGTGAGTGCTGCGCAGGCAGCTGATATTGCCCAAAGTTCTGCTAAGCGCGGCGATCAAATCATGAATGGCATAGTCACTAAAATTGGCGCTATGTCGCAACAGATCCATGATACTCGAACCGTGATCGAGCACTTGGCCGCCGACAGCAACAATATCAGTAGCATTATTGAAACCATTTCGCAGGTGGCCGAACAGACCAATTTACTCGCCTTAAATGCTGCCATTGAAAGTGCGAGAGCGGGTGAACATGGCCGCGGTTTTGCTGTAGTTGCCGATGAAGTGCGTAATCTTGCTAAACGAACATCCGAAGCAACGGTTGAGATCCAGCAGCAAATCGCCGCATTACAAAAAGGCGCACAACATGGTGTTGAAGTCATGTTGAAAAACGTGGCGATTGCCGACGAAACGGCTGATATGGTTGATCAAGCTCACAGTGCACTCGGGCAGATTGTCGCTCAGGTGGAGACCATTACCGATATGTCCCACCAAATTGCCACAGCATCGGGACAACAACATACAGTAGCTGAGGAAATTAATAAAAATATCAGTGTGATGGCTGAGCTAGCCCTGAGTAATGCCTCCCACACCAACAACACTAACTTATCGAGTTTGAAAGTGTATAACATGTCGCAGGAAATCGGCTCCTTGCTGCATCGATTCCATGTGAATGCGGCATTTTTTAATTCGAGTCAGGCGCAAAATAAACTCTTTGTGAAATGGGGGCCTGAGTTAGACATAGGAATGCCAGAGATCAATCGTCAACATCAGCGCTTAGTCTCATTGATCAATGAATTACACCGCACATTAAATGAAGAGTATGGACTTGAAGCCATCAAACGTATCGTACAAGGGTTAGTGGATTACACCGCCAATCACTTTGCCTATGAAGAGGAACTCTTTGCGCGTTTTGGTTACCCTCAAACTGACAGTCACAAGGAAAAGCACGGCAAGTTAGTTGGGCAAGTACTTGATTTTCAAAAGCGGGTTGTTAGAGGTGAAGATGTTGCCGATGAATTAATGGCTTTCTTGAAAGCTTGGTTGGTAAACCATATCCAAAAAAGTGATAAAGAATATACCGCTTTTTTATTATCCCATGGCGCAGAATAACCCCAAGAGCATGATTTTTGAGCGGTTAAATGCAATTTGTATTAAAGTCGCGGCAAAAGACTTGCCATTGTCATAAGCAAAGGTATAATTCCCAGCACTTAGAGACAGCCAGTTGTTTTGATTGCTTCTAAGTGCATATTTGATATGCCAGTGTGGTGAAATCGGTAGACACAGGGGATTCAAAATCCCCCGCCCTTAAAAGCGTGCCAGTTCGAGTCTGGCCACTGGTACCAAATCCTTCAGATGAAGGAACTAAAACCGACCTAGAGTCGGTTTTTTTGTGCCTGAAATTTGGTTTTCGAACGGTGCTCTAGGTTGAGCTAGTGGGATTCGGCGATATCCATTTGCGTCATAGTCACGCCTTTGATTTGTGCATAAATCGCTTTTCCATGAGTGAGTTGCAGTTCGTCGCAGGCCCAAGGGGTGATGTTGGCCCAAAGTTCATCGCGGCCTAGGGCGATTTTTAATTGGATTTGCTCGCCGTTATCGCTGGGGTATAACTCTTTAATTTCTCCCTTTAGCAGGTTGCGGATACTTGAGCCTTTGGGGATCTCAGTGCAAACCGAGACATGATTTGCCTGAATACGCACTTTGAGTTTCTTTGCCGTTTCAGCCAGATAGCCACTTACCCACAAATAGTTTCCATCATCCATCACGAGTCGCGTCATGGGGTAGTCGGGATGTCTGTCGGCGACCTTTGCACTGAGGAGTGAGCTGAGTTCCTGCAATGGCACCCAAGGCCGCATTTGCTCGCTATTCCACACTTCACTTAAGGCCCCTTGGGCGATCAATTTCCCCTGATGCAGCACCAGCATATAATCCGCCAGTTGTAAGATCTCATCTAGGCTGTGGCTCACATACACTATTGGCAGTTTTAGTTCCTGAGATAAGGTTTGCAGGTAGGGCAGCAACTCGCGTTTACGGGGTAAATCGAGTGATGCCAGCGGCTCATCCATCAGCAGCATGTCAGGTGATGTCAGCAGGGCACGGCCAATGGCAACCCGTTGTTTTTCACCGCCCGATAGCGTGCTGGGATAACGACTGAGGAGTTTTTCAATCCCTAGTAGTTGCACAATTCTATCGAACAAGACTGGGTTAGCTTTACGCACACCATAGTTGAGATTGCCCTTCACGCTATAGTGCGGGAACAGTCGTGCTTCTTGAAATACATAGCCAATTTGGCGTTTCTCTGGGGGAAGGTTCACTTTGCCTTGTTGATAAAGCAGTTTGTCGCCGAGGCGGATTTCACCGCTATCTGGGGTCGAAAGCCCGCCAAGTAGGTTCACGAGCGAGGTCTTACCCGCACCCGAGCGGCCAAAAACGGCTGTCACGCCTTGCAATGGCAATTGGGTATCGACTTTCAGTTGCAGTTGTCCGAGCCGTTTTTCAATATTTATCCTTAGCATACGCTTGCTGTCCTCTGCAGGGCTTTTTTACTCAGCCATTGGGAGGCGAGTAAAGACGCGAGCGCGATAACGATCGAGATAATGCACAGGCGCATGGCCTGATATTCTGCCCCTGGGGTTTCAATAAAAGAGTACATGGCGAGCGGAATTGTACGAGTTTCACCGGGAATATTAGAAACGAAGGTAATGGTCGAGCCAAATTCCCCTAGGCTGCGGGCAAAGGCGATAATCATGCCTGACACTATCCCTGGAGAGGTGAGCGGCAGTGTGATGGTGAGAAATACTCGCCATTGACTGCTACCTAAAGTGCGTGCGGCCTGCTCGAGTCGAATATCAACGGTTTCAAAGGATTGGCGTATGGCTCTGACCATCAGCGGGAATGACACTATCGCCGCCGCGAGGGCCGCACCGCGCCAACTAAAGCTAAAACTGATGCCAAACCAATTAAATAACCACTGGCCGATAAAACCTTGGCGGCCCATGCTGATCAGCAAGAGGTAACCCACTACCACGGGCGGTAACACCAGTGGTAGATGGAGCACACTGTCAAATATAGCCTTGCCAGGAAACTCGACCCTTGCCAGTAACCAAGCGCACAAAATACCCAAGGGTAAACTGGCGATAACGGCAACGGATGACACCTTTAAACTGAGCAGCAGTGCGGCAATTTCATAGTCGCTTAAAAGAGAGCCACTTAGCAGAGAGCCGCTTAAAAATGAGCCGCTTAACAAAGAACCACTCAGCACCCTAATTCACTCCAAAGCCATATTTCTCAAACACATTTTTTGCGCTTGGGCCCTGCAGATACTCATTGAACGCTTTGGCGCTTGTGGTCGATTCTTGTTTGACTAAGGCGATAGGGTATTCAATTGGGCTGTAACTCGTTTCTGGGAAGGTGCCAACGATTTTGATCTTTTGGGCGACTTTCGCATCGGTTGAATACACTATGCCAAGCGTCGCTTCACCCTGTTCAACCAAAGCGAGGGCGGCACGGACATTGTTAGCACGGGCGAGTAAGGGCTCAGCGGCTTGCCACAGCTTGAGGTTTCCGAGGGCTTGCTTGGCATATTGTCCAGCGGGTACATGATCAGGGTCGCCAACAGCCATACGACTGCCTTTTAATGCGGCTTTAATATCCCAATCGCCATTGAGCACGACTTCTGTGATGGGACTATTTTTCTCGGCAATCAAGACTAAGGTATTTTTTAACAAGGTTTTTCGGCTGTTAACATCGACCGCTTTAGCATCGACCAGATAATCCATCCACTTTTGATTCGCCGAGACAAACAGATCGGCGGGTGCACCATTGGCCACTTGTTTTGCCAGTGTTGAGGAAGAGGCGAAGGAGAATATCACCTTAGTATTGTGTTCTTTTTCATATTGCTGGCCGATTTCGTTAAGGGCATTGGTGAGCGATGCTGCTGCAAAAACAGTCACTTGCTCATTGTCTGCCGCAAAAATTGGGCTAGATGTCAGTACCATTGTGAATAATGAAGCCGTGGTAAAACGCAGTAATTGCTTAAGGTAAATGGATTTCATTGTGTTCCTCCGTGATAAAAAGAGATCGTTATATACCAATCTATACATCGATCATTCAAGCCCTAAGCAATCAATTAGTGATCTGTGTGCGGTTTCTTGCGGATTAATGGCATTCATCCGCTGAAATATCTCGGCAATCTTATTGGTATCCTCAAGACGATGAAGGACAATAGGACTCAAGTCAGACTTGGGTGCTGGATAGACGATGGATTTACATGCATTACTTACGCTTTCCCTCGGGGATAAGCCCTTCGCCAATCCTAGGCGGATAAGCCTGCTTGAGCAGATTGCCAACACAGGCTCGATCAGTCAAGGTGCCAAGCTTGCGGGGATCAGTTATAAAGCGGCGTGGGACGCGATCAATGAGATGAACACCGCCATGCCCGAACCCGTAGTGTGTAGCGAAAAGGGCGGCAAAGGCGGTGGCGGCGCTAAACTCACCGAATTTGGCGAACGGTTGCTTAAGGTGTATTCCATCACCTCCCAAGTACAAGAAATGGCTTTGGCTGCCTTGCTCGATGAGTCCGTCGATATGCACAGTTTATTGGATGTGATGGCGCATTTCTCTCTCAACACCAGCGCCCGCAATCAGTTAACGGGGCGTATCAATAGCATTGATTCATTTGGATTAAATGACAACATCAGCGTGACTTTAGCGGGCGGACAACAGATTCAGATTTCAGTGACCCATTCGAGCTGCGAACGCTTGCAGTTAGCCCTGGATAAATCTGTGTTGTTACTGTTTAAAGCCCCCGCTGTACTGGCGACGACTCATGTCTGTGAAGTGGATGGGCAAAATTGCCTAAGTGGTCGTTTGCTGAGCGTGACTGAACTTGGTGATAAGGCCGAATTAGCCATAGATATTGATGGCAAAGACATCATCTATTCAGTGATGCCACTCACCCAAATGCAGAGTTTGGCTGTCGGCGAATCATGTTTCGCCTGTTTTGATGCCACGCAGGTGATCCTCGCCAGCATGAATTAGTCGAATTGAGTGATTCATTCAGTTAATCATTGGTTTTGCCTGTGACTTGGCGTCATTGTTTTCGCAATGGGTTGACTAGGTATTAGGTCGTTTCTTTTTGTTTCATTTTTTAGAGAAAATCAAAGCCGTGAGGCTTTACCACCTGATTTTTAATCAAGAGTCGACCAAGGAGTGCAGCTCATCCGAGCATTTTTATTTTTTAACCCTATAAAAATAGACTAAAATTCTGCCATTGAACTTAATGTTTGCTTCTATTACATGGAGAGTATAATTGATTCCACTACCATCAAATTATGATGATTTAGATCCTCACTTTTCTACAAGTTCAGATAAGATTTCGTACCCAGTAGATACAACTCCGAGGCGATATTTAGAGTTTGCGATAGAAGATATTACTGTTGGTTCACCAGAAAAAACTAGCAGAATTTTGGTAAATGCTTTGTCAAATGCTAAAAGAGCATTGCACTTACAAGTGGAAACAATAGCGAAAGCTTTTGGCTTTTCTTCAAGTAGAAAAGGGTTTCCAAATTTCCATGATTACTTAGATTTTTGTCAGAAATGTGGGATCGTAACTCCAAGAATTCTAAAGAAACTTAATACCGTTCGTAATGCTGTAGAACATGAATATTACATACCTAGTGAATCCGAAACTGAAGATTTCATTGATGTGGTTGAATTGTTTCTAGCGGCAACAGATAAATTTATTTATCAATTTCCAACATTCCTTGAATGGTTGCCAAGCATTGTAGATGAGAGTGTAAAGTTTGAAATAGGTTATGTTGAACTGATTCCTTATACGGGACGTTTGTTACTTCAGTCAGGCTCAAGCAAGTCGGATAATGATTTGGAATTAGACCCCAGTATGGATGAGTACTTTGTGTGGCTGAAAGTTCTTTGTTGCGGAGTTCATCAGGGATACATTGAAAACAGAAGCTAACATGGCATTTAAATGTAACAAAAAAACAATTAGCTATGTTTTACCTCAGAACCTCAATAATTTTTTCTGCCTTTTATCTTAGCTGATTAAGACTGATAGAGATGCACAAAAGTTAACAGGATTAGGTACTTTCATGGAAGTGACCGTTCGTGGCATGGATAATGGAATGGACCCATCCACTTTTAATCGGCCTCGCAATGGGCCACGATGTAGTCGCTAAAACTCATCAGAAAGAGGACGGGTCCACCTATGAAGATTACTACAATCGGTTTAGATATCGCAAAGTCTGTTTTTCATGCTGTTGGCGTCGATAAAGCGGGCAAGTTAATTAAAAAGAAAATGCTTAGACGTAAGGACTTGCTTCCCTTTCTCGCTCAAATAGAGCCGTGTCTGATTGTGATGGAAGCCTGTGGTGGAGCAAATTACTGGGCCAGAGAGTTTGAGCTGTTGGGTCATAACGTCAAGTTGATCGCCCCTCAATTTGTGGTGCCTTTTCGGCAAGGTAATAAAAATGACTACAACGATGCCTTAGCCATCGCAGAAGCGGCGCAGCGACCCAACATGCGTTTTGTGAAGCCAAAAGGCGTCGCGCAACAAGATGTACAACTTCTCCACCGCATGCGTGAGCGTTTAAACAAACAATCAACCGCCTTAATCAATCAAGTCAGAGGGATGTTAGCGGAATACGGCATTGTGATAACCAAAAGTAAATCGGCTTTTAAAGTACAGTTCCCAGATATTTTAGCGGATGAAACCAATGCGCTGACCACTAAAGGTCGGGCCATTTTTTATCAGTTATATGAAGAATTTAGTGATATAGAAAAACGGCTTAAGGGTTGTGACGTTCAAGTGCTAACTGAAACTAAAAACAATGTGATTTGCCAGCGGTTAGAGACTATCCCTGGTATTGGCCCAGTAACCGCTACCGCCTTTTATGCGGCCGTCGGTGATGGTAAAGATTTCAGTAATGGTAGACACTTTTCAGCTTGGTGTGGCTTGGTTCCCAAGCAACACAGCAGTGGAGGTAAAGATAACCTCCTTGGAATAAGCAAGCGGGGAAATGCTTACTTACGTACCCTGTTCATCCACGGCGCCAGAGCCGTGTTGCAACACAGTTGTCATAAACAGGATAAATTTAGTTGCTGGGCAATCCTGTTAGCAGAACGCCGAGGTTTTAACCGAGCCTGTGTAGCCGTCGCCAATAAACTCGCGAGAATGGCATGGGTTATCGCGGCGCATGACGAAGAATATCGACTTCCAGTATAGTGCTGAATAGAGTCAATAAACGTTAATAATTAACCAACCAGCAAGTTGCTAAGACACTTGATTTGATGATGAGACAGTCAGACTGATCTACTGAAAACCTTAGTCGGGCATAGGCTCATAATGAAGCCGCAAGGATGATAAGGACAGTAGAAGCAGATATCCATCAGGGCCAGAGGAATCCCTCAATAACAGGCCAAATATATGGGTGCAATGAACTCTTCTCAAAATCGCTATCGAATGTTTTGCAAACCGGACGGGTCCATATATGCCACGTTCGAGCATACAAGGATGTACTTGCTGCGAGTCACTGGAGTGACAGTGCATAATCGATTATAGGAGGTTGATGAATAATCATGTCTAGTATCTTATTTAAGCTAATACCATTTATTACTCTGTAAACAACCTTTGCACTAAAACACACATTGCTGCCTAAGCACTACTCAATCGTGCTTTCCTTGTCAATTTCTACACAGATATTTGCAAATCTTTACCTGTTAACGACACTTCCTTCGTCTACTGTCTTTGGCTAACTCTATATACTGTTGGAACAATTTCAGTTCCTTAGCAAGATGAATGCTTGCTGTCTTTAGCATTGATGGACACGACAATACCGATGATAAAATCCTCAAAGCGTAAATTGCTGCTCGCGTTAAGCGGCTTAATACTCCTTAGTGGCGGTGCTTATTTTATGTGGCATAAGCCTGAAACAGCACCTACCTATGTAACTGAAGCGGTGCGCCGTGGCGATATCGAAAACTCAGTGCTGGCCAATGGCATGTTGCAGGCATCCAAACTGGTGAGTGTGGGCGCACAGGTATCGGGGCAAATCTTAAGTTTGCCGCTGGCACTGGGTGATGAAGTAAAGAAAGGCGATTTGATTGCTCAGATTGATAGCCTAGCGCAGCAGAATAATTTGAAGGATGCCCTCGCATCACTCAAGAGTATCAATGCTCAGTTCCGTGCTAAACAGGCGCAGATCCGCCAAGCTAAATTGGAATTTAGCCGCCAGCAGCAAATGCTTGCCGATAAGGCCAGTTCTCGTGCCGATTATGAAGTGGCCGATGCTAATCTAACGGTTTATCAAGCCGAGCTTGAGCAATTAGAAGCGCAAAAACAACAGGCTGAGATTAACGTCGACAGTGCCAGAATCGATTTAGGTTATACCAAAATTACCGCGCCGATGGATGGCACTGTGGTGTATTCCGCGGTGGAAGTGGGGCAAACCGTTAACGCTAATCAAACAACACCGACCATAGTTGAAATGGCGCAGCTGGATACCATGACAGTTAAAGCGCAGATTTCCGAAGCCGATGTTGTCAATGTCCATCCGGGTCAAGCCGTGTATTTCACTGTCCTTGGAAAACCGAATCATCCCTACCGCGGCGTTTTGAGGGCGATTGAACCTGGGCCGATTTCGATGGATGGCGACGATAGCAATATGAGCTCTAGCGACTCAGACGCCATTTATTACCATGGTCTGTTTGATGTAGAAAACCCTGACCGCACCTTGCGTATCGGCATGACGGCGCAGGTGTCTATAGTGTTAGCTAAGGCCGATGATGCGCTATTAGTGCCTGCGCAGATATTGCGTATAAAGCCGAGGGAGAAATCCGCGGCGCCAGAGGCTAGGTCTGTCGAGCGTAAAGCCCGCAGCGGCCCGCAATATCAAGTGCCTGTATTAGTTGATAACCAAGTGCAATATGTGGATGTCACAGTGGGGATTAACAACAAAATCAATGCTGAAATCACCGCGGGTTTGAAGGAAGGCGATCAGGTTGTGCTTGGCATGCCGTCTTCCGATGATGGCAGCAGTAAATTACGTCGCCCACCTAGCGTGAGGTTTTAACAGTGACAACGGCATTACTTGAAATTTCAGGTTGTTATCGCACTTTTCAGGCGGGTGAGCAGCAACTCACTGTGCTGAAAGATGTGAACTTGTCGATTGGCCGTGGCGAGATGGTGGCGATAGTTGGTGCTTCTGGCTCGGGTAAATCGACCCTAATGAACATTCTTGGTTGTTTAGATAAGCCGTCAAAGGGCGCGTATTTTATCAACGGCCAAGATACCTCGACTATGGACGTTGATGAGTTAGCACAGCTGCGCCGCGAGCACTTTGGTTTTATCTTTCAGCGTTATCATTTACTGGGCGATTTGACCGCCATAGGCAACGTCGAAGTGCCTGCTGTGTATGCGGGTAAAGAACGCACGGTTCGTAAAGACAGGGCCGAGCATTTGTTAACGCGTTTAGGCCTTGGCGACAGGCTTGACCATAAACCCAATCAGCTCAGTGGCGGACAGCAGCAGCGGGTCAGTGTGGCGCGCGCTTTGATGAATGGCGGCGATGTGATCCTTGCGGATGAGCCAACAGGTGCACTTGACAGTCACAGCGGCGAAGAAATGATGCAGTTGTTGCAGGAGCTGCACAGCGACGGTCATACCATCATTATCGTGACCCACGATATGCACGTGGCGCAATATGCCGACCGCATTATCGAAATCAAAGACGGCGTGATCATCAGCGATGAGCGCAGTCAGGATAAACAAACGGCTAAGCCACAAAGCTCGACGTCACAAACTTCGACGTCGCAAAGCTCAACGTTACAAAATATGGCGCCACAAAATCCTAGCGGTGCAGTGGCAGCAAAAGACAGCTCGCGTGCGCGGGTGGCTTCGTGGGACAGATATGTCGAAGCGCTTAAAATGGCGCTGGTGGCGATGTCGACCCACAGGTTACGTACCTTCTTGACTATGCTCGGGATTATTATCGGTATCGCCTCTGTGGTTTCTGTGGTGGCCTTAGGTGAAGGCTCGCAGCAGGCCATCCTCAAAAGTATCAGTTCGATGGGGACTAACACGATTGATATTCGCCCCGGTTCTGGTTTTGGCGATAGACGCTCGGCGCGGGTGCGCACCTTAACCGCTACGGACGCCAATGCCCTTAAAAATCTGCCCTATGTTGATAGCGTGACGCCAAGCATTGGCTCTACTGCCACGGTTCGTTTTGGTAATAAAGCGGTATCGGCATCGGTGAATGGTGTGGGACCTGAGTTTTTCCGTGTAAGAGGGTACGAGTTAGCGCAGGGCCAATTTTGGGATGATGCCAGTGTCGCATCGCTCGCCCAAGATGCGGTGATTGATGACAACACCCGTAAGGAGCTTTTCCCTAACAGCGCTGCCGACAATAACTCGGCGATAGGGCAAGTGATTTTCCTTGGAGATTTACCCGTACGTATCATAGGTGTGACTCAACCCAAAGAAAGTGCTTTTGGTAACAGCGATGCGCTTAATGTATGGGTGCCTTACACCACAGTTTCTGGCCGTATGGTGGGTAAAAATTATTTGGATGGTATTACCGTTCGACTCGATGAAACTGTGCCGAGTAACGCGGCGGAGCAGGGCATTATCGCGCTGCTTAAAATGCGCCACGGCACGCAAGATTTCTTCACTATCAATACCGATACCATTAGGCAGAACATCGAAAAAACCACTGCGACCATGACCTTACTGATCTCGGCTATCGCGGTGATTTCCCTTGTCGTTGGCGGAATTGGGGTGATGAACATTATGTTAGTGTCTGTGACTGAGCGGACCCGTGAAATCGGTGTTCGTATGGCGGTGGGTGCGCGCCAGAGTGATATTTTGCGCCAGTTCCTTATCGAAGCCATTTTAGTGTGTTTGTGCGGTGGCACCTTAGGCATCGCCTTGTCCTACTTGATTGGCGTGGTGTTTGCTCAAACGGGAGGCAGTTTCCAAATGATTTATTCCACCACCTCCATCGTTGCCGCCTTTGCCTGTTCGACCTTAATTGGTGTGCTATTTGGTTTCTTACCCGCCCGCAATGCGGCGCAGTTAGATCCCGTTGATGCATTAGCCAGAGAGTAATAACACCATGAATACTAAACTTTTTAATCAGCCATTTTCGCTTCGTAGCAGTACTATTGCTGTAGGCGTGGCTTTGGGAATCGCTTTGCTAAGTGGCTGCGGCAGTGTTATGCGTTCAGACTTTGAACCGCCTGCATTGGCAATTCCAGAACAGTGGCAACACACCACAGTGAACGAGCAAGTAAAAGTCGACCCTTGGTGGCAGCAGTTTCATCAGCCCGAGCTCGATAAGCTGGTCAGCCAAGTGTTGATCACTAACAATGACTTAACCCTGGCGACCTTAACGCTGCGTAAAGCACGCTTGCAGGCAGGGCTAACGCGGGATGATCTATACCCACAGTTATCGGCAAACCTTGACGCTTCCCGTAATCAGCCACTGGAGGGTGGCGATGCGACTAAGAGTTATCAAGCGAAATTGTCCGTGAGTTATGAGGTGGATTTGTGGGGCAAAGTGTCGGCCAATATCGACCAAGCTCAATGGGCTGCGCTGGCGAGCGCCGAAGATAGGGAAAGTACTACCCAAAGCCTAGTGGCGACCACCGCATCTTTGTATTGGCAGATAGGTTATTTAAATCAACGGATTGATTTAAGCCAAAAGAGTATCGAGTACAGTCAGCAAACGCTGGCATTAACCCAAAGGCAGTATGATTCTGGGGCCGTGACGCAAGTGAATGTGCTTGAAGCTCAGCGCAGTATGGCGGGACAAGAGGCTGCCCATAGCCAGCTTATTCAGCAATTAACTGTGGCTAAAAATGCCCTCGCGATATTACTCAATCAAGCGCCAGCCGCTGATCCAGTGCAGAGTTTAGCTTCAGGGGGAACTTGGGTTGAGATTAAGCAACTCCCCGACGTAGCAGTACCTGATGTTAGCGTGGGTGTACCCGCAGATTTGTTAGTGAGACGCCCAGATGTGAAGGCCTCCTTGTATCAACTGCGCTCCGCCTTGGCGAGTAAAGATGCGACCTATGCGAGTTATTTCCCAAGCCTGAGTTTAACCGGCGGTGTTGGGGAGTCGACCTCTGAGTTAAAAGAGTTGTTACGCAATCCCGTTGGCAGTTTAGGCGCAGGGCTAGTCTTGCCCTTTTTGCAGTGGAATCAAATGCAAATCAATAATGACATTGCCGATATCGATTATCAAACCGCAGTGGTGAATTATCGCAAGACGCTTTATTCCGCCTTTGAAGATGTCGATAACGCGATTTCGGCTAAGCAGCAATATCGCTATCAAGGGGAGAAGTTGGCGCAGCAATTCAGTGCAGCGGCGGCCGTTGAAGCCATTTATGAGAGCCAGTACCGCAATGGCGCTATCGGTATTCAGAATTGGATTGATGCCCAAGAGAATCGTCGCAGCGCCGAGGCGGCTTTACTCGAGAATCGCTATAACCAACTCACCGCCCAAGCGACGCTTTATCAAGCCCTTGGCGGCAGCGATATCGCTCCGCCTTTGGCAAAGGAATAGCGCATTTTTGTAAAAGCATCACAGCGCGACAGAAAAATAAAAAACCGCTATTAATAGCGGTTTTTTATATTGCTCAGGGTGAGTGTTTGAATCTGTGCTTAGCCGTTAAGCGGATTAGCTGCGTAATATTTGCAGCGGCAAGCTGAGCATATCATCGCCCGTTCCCGCTAAGTGCCAGATGATGCCGACTAAGGCACCAACCGTGAGCAAGTACCAAATAACCGAGAAGATTTGCCCGTATCTGTCTAATGGCAGCAGGTGGCTTTGATGGCGAGTGCGCCACTCGAAGATGATTTCTAAGCTACCGATCAACAGCAAGAAGCCCAATAGCGCTAAGCCTAAGGTGTAGCTGATATACACACCAAAAGCGGCACCTGCGGCGCAGGCGACCAAGCCCATAATGCTGTTCATCGAAAAGCTGATGCTCTTTAAAATATGCCCGCCATCGAGTGGCAGAATAGGCAATAAATTAAATAGGTTAAGCAGCGCATTAAAGGCGGCAAGGCCAGCAAAAAACACATTGCCCGTTGCGTGGTAAGCAATCAAGGAAGCGATGGACATCAAGAGCCCAAAGGTCGGTCCCATGATAGAAATCACCACATCTTGCCAACGCGTATTAATTTTCTCATCGGAGAGCGCGAGTCCGCCCATAAAGGGAATAAGGTAAATCCCTTTGGTCTTCATCCCAAAATATTTCATTGCGCGAATATGGCCATATTCGTGGAATACCAAACAGGCGATAAGTGCGAGGGCGAATTGGAAGGAGAATAGCCAAGAATAAGCGGCAACACTGGCGCCCGCTAACACTACCTTTATGACTTTAGCGCTCTTTAACAGCTTAAAGCCGAGGGAGGCGAGTCCTATCATGCTGATTTTTTGCTGCTTAACGATGGGCGTTTCTGGTGTTTGGCGTTCGATATCTTTCTCTGTCCGTCGCCCTTGGTCGATAATCTTGTCATCCATCAGCAAGCAGTAATCGAGGCGGAAAGGCTGCCAAACGAGATCGGTTTCGAGGCGAACTTGGATTTTAGCTTCTGTCATGGCGATGGCTTGCTCACCACTTTCTGTCACCAATGGGCTGCTGTGATGGGTGAGCTCAAAGACATGGACTTTGAGGCCGCCATTATCGACGGAAGCTTCTTTTTGTGAGACTAAGGTGTTGTCCCAGTAGAGTTGTTGCCAGCCCGCGAGCGAGCCTTCTAAGCGCAGTTGTTTGCCTAAGCAGTCAATCTTAAGTAGTTCCAATTTCGGTTCCATCTGTTTGTATATTTAGTGCCAACTTAAACGTCATCTCTTGAGTCGACGCAGAAAACGGTTATTTTGGAGTGCATCTTAAGCGCTTTACCGTCTGGCTTAGCGCTGTTACACCGCGGCAAATTATGCCTGTGAATTGATTATGAGGATATTAGCTTTTAAGGTCATATTGTTTTTTATTGATTAACTGAGTTATTGATAGCCATTTATTATGGCTTATCATGTGCTTGCTGTTTATTCATCGAGGGTACGAACAATTTCGATGCCTTGGGCAATTGTCGTGAAAGCCAGTTTAGCAACACAACATTGTCCTAGTGCTTGGGCATGATTTTGAACCCATTTGATAAATTCATTGAGTGGCAAATCCTGTTTTTGGCGCAGTAATCGAGGTAATTCGCCAACAGGATCTTCATGGATTTTTTGTGGACAGGCACTGATAAGGTATCGCTGCCCTTTGGAGTCTAATAATTGATCGGTTTCGATGAAGTGATGCTGATAGAGACAGGCCAGTTCGAGCCAATCTCTTTGATGTTCTAGGTAAAGTAATTCGTCATTTTGAGTCAGTTTTACAATCGCTGGCCATTCAATACTCGACATCTTAACGCTAGTCATTTCAGATCCTTAGGAAGTTTAAAATGGGCTCTGAGGTATTCTCTGAGATCAATCGGCGGCAGTAGACAAGGATTAGGATTTAGCAAGAAGGTGACTTGGCATACTGCTGCGTGCGTTTATCTGTGAGCAGTATGCCACGCTTGGAGAAGATAGATAGAGGCCAGAACGAGTTCAGAGGTTTGGCTACCGAGCGAAAGCCGCCTCAGCACTGGCTGAGCGACCAATAAGTTAAGAACCCTAGTGAACCTTATGTGCTCGGTGCAGCTTTGGCCTTGGCGTTATAGTCAAAGTTAATCTCTTGATTAACATTGGCAATACAACAAGTGCCGTGTTCACGTGCCGTACGGTGATTTGCTGGACCTATATGCAGCTCAACGTTAAGGAATACGTGTTTAAGCACTTCGATACGGTATTTTTCGTAGTAGCCTTCGACTTCTTGTTTAAAGGTATCGAATTCAAGCTCTTCACGGGTACGTTCGTCCATGATGCGATTCTTTTCATCAAGCATCATCTTGATTTGCTCAATCATAACCGCGTCAGCTTGCCATTCTGACTTGGGGGGCAGTTTATTGAGGCGAGCCTCGATATCTAAACTGGCGACGACCATAGCTTTAACGCTCTCATCGAGTAGCTTGAGATCTTGCTTGAGTTCAGCCTGTCCCATTGCGCAGTAAACGTCAGTTTTAGTCCCTGCCGTTGCACCTATGACAACCGCCGTGATGCCTTTTTCAGCGTGTGCGACTCCGCCAACCAGATCGCCACGACGACCGCTAGGATCGCTGACCGTTAAACTGCCGGCGGTTTTGGTATTACTGTGCAGCAACTGTTTAGTGACTAAGATATTACCTTTGGCAACTAATTGAGAATATTGTACAAATTGGGCGCTGATCTGGCCTTGAGAATAGATATTGGTAGAGTATTCATTGGCTTTAATCTGGCGGCCAATGATGCCTTTACTCACAGTGACATCGCCTTCTGCTTCAAGGGTGGCGGAGTCTACAAACCCCATCACGGTAATATCGCCTGAGCTTTTAACTATCATGCCCTCGTGGACATCACCTGTAATTAAAATACTGCCCTTGAAGGTGACATGGCCTGTGCTGATGTCGACATCTTTAAGTTGCAGTACATCATCGACATTCATACCTGTACGGGTTTCGACGGGTTGCCCCGGCACTGTGGCGATCAGCTTATTGGGATCTTTGGGATGAAAGGCTGTGCCTGTTCCCACTTGAAGCACGGCATCCTTACCTGGTTTTTGTTTAAGGACTTCGCCCTTGATGTTGTAGCCCGGAGTGCCTTCGGTGGCTAAATGTTTAACCATCAAGAGATCATTGGCTTTAACAACGATCATTGCGCCTAAATTGCGCATATCGACACTGCCATCTTCGCGCTCTTGTGGCTGAAGCAAGCGTTCGCGCGCAAGGAATACTTTGCGTTCTAATACCGCATTGAGTCCATTAACAGGGGCTTTGCCTTGGGCTATTTCACTTTGGCAGATTTCCCCTGGCTTGAGTGTGCTGAGTTGCTTTAGTAGAGCTTGAATTTTGAGTTTGCTTAGCCCCATGCAGACGTTGTTTTTTTTGAGATGAGTGAGGATCTCTGGCAAATCTATCTGTTTACCACCCCATGCTGCGGTAAGTTTAAGACTGGCTTGCATTTTATCGGGACTAATCTCGATAGCTATGCTGCCATCGCGACGTTCGGCCAAAGTAGTATAGAGCTCAAATTTTCCATCGTCTTGATTACAAAGAGAGTTGATTTTAGCGACGGTTTTAGTAATGGCTGGCTCTAGCGGAAACAGGGCGGCGAATTCAGGTAAAGACAACAGGCGCATTATGTCTTCATGGGTGACTGGACCATGGACATTCGGGATCAGGCGCAATTCAGCTTTTGTCTTATCGCTGTTTAGCTCTATGAGTTCAGGGTCCAGCATAGGGGCATTCCTAGTAATTGCGTTTTATTCTTGTTAAGAAGCTGTTTTGAGTATAACAGTAGAAACTTAGGGTAAAGAAGCCTTTTTGGCTGCAAAATCAGCAAATGTTGTCATTTTGTTGTTAATGGTCTATGAGTGAATTTTAAAATAGTTTTTTATAAAAAATTGAGTCTTATAATCAGTGTTATCTCTGGTTTTATAACAAAAATTACTGAATAAACCACAACTTATATTGATTTTGGGTTTAACCATTATTTTGATGTTTTAAATCGAATCCCTATGTTAGGAACGGCTGTTGAGTGACTATAAGTGGGGGATTGTCAGAATCGCTGGCATGCGGCAGATCACAATATTGAATTTTGTAACACGATGAAAGTGAGGTTTTATCTGCAAACAAACAGGGATTGGGATAAGAGTGAGTGGCTGGTGTTGCCAATAACGCGCTTCAGCGAAAGCATCTGCGCGTTATTAATCAAACATCTATTTGTGCTGGAAGTAATACAACTTGTACTTGTTGTTGTCGGCAACCACTTTCAATTGGCCAAATTCGGCGGCGATAATATCGGAATAGGGCAGGTGGCGATTGGCGACTATTTGCCAAATACCATTATGTTGTAATTGCTTAGCACTATCGGTGACAAAGTTCTGCGCTATGCTGGTGGTGCTGGCGAGGCCATCATGAAACGGCGGATTAGAGATAATGCCGTTAAATTTTCCTGTGGTTTGCGTGAGCCCATCGGACGGATACACTTTGGCTGTCATGCCATTGGCCGCCAGGGTGAGTTCACAAGAAGCTAACGCCATGGCATTAATATCAACGCATTCAAGGGATAGGCTTGGTTGTGCTTTTAGTAGGGCTGCGGTGATCACGCCTGCGCCGCAACCAAAATCGAGCACTCGACCCGAGAGTGTTGGTAGGTGTGACAATAATAATTCAGTGCCGAGATCTAACCGTTTTTCGCTAAATACCCCGACTAAATTACAGATACTGATCTCGCCTTGCGGCGTTGTGAGTTGATACTGACTGACCCAGTCGCTAAGTTTCATTGCCGGGGCGCTGCCCTCTAAATGGCTACCAAACAGCAGGCAGTGGCGGGCGTTATCGAGTTTCATCCCCGTCGCAAAATACTCAGGCAAGAGTTTAACTAAAGACTTAATGCCGCCTTTGTTTTCCCCAACGACTAATAGCTGGCCGTTAGGCACAAGATGGCTGGCGGCGAGGTTAAACAGATAAGGTGCGAGGGGTTTAGCCTTGGGGAAATAAACGATAACCGTATCGTACTTTTCAGGTTTAATTGGGTCTTGATGTGGCAGTTCGTGGCCGAAGTAGCAACGCAGTTTTGAATTCGCGTGCGGCGCTAAGTGTAAATAATGGTGATAATCCAAGGCGAGGGCATCGACCGAGGCCGCGACATCGAGCAGGGCTTTTGGCAGTAGATCGGCTTCATGATTGAGCACTAACACCTTATGTTGGCTTAGGCTGTCTTGATTACGAATAATGACTTGCGATGGATTAGTTAACACAGTTACTGGCACCGATAGACTTAAGTGTGGGCATTATACCCGTTATTCACGCCCGAGCCAGTTTGCATCGAATCACTGCACTAAGACCTAATAAAATCCCTAATAAAAAGACCCAATAAAAAAGGCAACTGCATTATGCGGTTGCCTTATGTGATTGCCTTTAATGAAAGGAATCGATTAACGCTTAGCTCTTCGGTTTCTTCGGTTTTGGCAATAAGCTGAAAATCTTATTGGCGATATCAGTATTGTCTTGATGGCCGTTAAACAGCTCAGATGCGGGACCTGCGGCAAACACTTGTACGTCTGTGCCAGTGTGACCGTCGGTTGTCCAACCTGTATCAGTTCGCTTATCAATAACATGGCGAATTGCAACCGCGATGGTTTCTAATCCCTGCATTCTGGCGACCGTTAATTTTGCGATTTCTTCTTCGTTGAGCTCAAAACCTAAACCGCGGGCAAGATCGGCCTGCCATTGTTCACCGCTGATGGCGGCTAAGGCTAATGTGTCGGTACTGGCTGAAATGTTACGTAGGATTTCAGGGTTCCAGTTGTACTTTCCATCGACGCCAATCGATAGGCCACCGGTGTTATGGTCGGCGGTGATCACCATCAGGGTATCAGGATGTTCACGCACGAATTGCTCAACCACTTCAATGGCATTGGAGAATTCATCCATCTCACCCATAGCAGTGGCGATGTCGTTATTGTGACCCGCCCAGTCGATGAGACTTCCTTCGACTAACAATACAAAACCTTGGTCATTCTGCGACAGTAAACTGAGCGCTTTTTGGGTTAAAGTGCTGAGTTTTTTCGCATCTTTTTCATCAATCGCCCAAGGTAATTGGACTTCGGCAAACAAGCCTAGCACTTTAGGTTGGGTGATGCTGGCGAGATCTTCAAAACGAGTAATATGTTGATACCCCTTGGCTTTAAATTGCGCTAATAGTTCAGGGGTAAAGTATTTTTGACCACCGCCTAAGAATACATCGGCGTTGGTTTCTAGATAGCTGAGTGCTAAAGCGTCGTAGTTTTTACGGCTCTCGTTGTGGGCTAAAAAGGCTGCAGGCGTGGCGTGGTTTATCTGGGATGTGACAGCCACACCTGTGCTGAAGCCAAGGGATTTGGCTTTTTCGAGTATGGTCGGCAGCGGTTGCTTTTGGGTATCGACCGAAATCGCCCCATTGTAAGATTTAACGCCAGTGGCGAGCGCCGTTGCTGCCGCGGCTGAGTCGGTAACATAACCACTGACACTGGCGGGATAAGTGCTCGCCATACCTACAAGTAAACGGTCGAATACGGTTTGTTCGACTTCCTCTGTGTCAGGATTATCTTTGTAGTAACGGTAAGCGCTAGTGTAAGACGGTCCCATACCATCACCTATCATGATGACAATATTTTTGGGACGCGACGGTGCTTTCGTTGGACCTGTTTCTATGTTGGCCCAAGTCGGAGTCGATAGTAATAAACCTATGCCGAGTAACAAGAATGGCGCTTTGGTGAAACTCATATCACATCCCTAGAAAGTGGCTAGGCGCTTGTGATGTCAAAGCGCCTTAAATCAACAAACTCGTTGGTAAATTTTTATGCTTTGGTGTTAATGCGTGCTTCAATAGCATCCATTAACATGCCGGTGATGTCGACATTAAATGCTGCTTGGATCTCACGGATACAAGTTGGACTGGTTACGTTGATCTCAGTTAGCTTGTCACCAATGACATCGAGGCCGACAAAAATCAGTCCACGCTTTTTAAGTTCTGGACCAATGGCGCGGGCAATTGCCCAATCGCTGTCGGATAAAGGTTGAGCCACACCGCTTCCGCCTGCCGCTAAGTTACCACGGGTTTCGCCTTTCATTGGGATACGCGCCAAGGCGTAGGGCACAGGCTCACCATCGACCACTAAAATGCGTTTATCGCCTTTGGTTATCTCAGGGATAAAGGCTTGCGCCATGGCATATTGTTGGCCATAGCTGGTCAAGGTTTCTATGATGACCCCAAGGTTTGGGTCGTCCTGCTTCACGCGGAAAATCGAGGTGCCGCCCATACCATCAAGTGGCTTAAGAATAATATCGCCCTTCGCTTGGTGGAAAGCTCGGATACGTTTGGCATCACGGGTTACGATCGTTTCTGGCGTGAATTCGCTAAACCATGCGGTAAACAGTTTCTCGTTAGCATCACGTAAGCTTTGCGGCTTGTTAACGATCAACACGCCTTGTTCTTCGGCGCGTTCAAGCATGTAAGTTGCGTAGATAAACTCAGTATCGAATGGCGGGTCCTTACGCATTAAGATCACGTCGAGTTCGCTCATCGGCGTGTCTTGAGATTCACCTAGTTCAAACCATTTGCTCGCATCATTGAAAACAGTTAACGGACGCATATTGGCCATAGCCACACCGTTGACCATGGCAAGATCGGCCATTTCCATATAAAACAGCTGATAACCTCTTTCCTGCGCGGCCATTAACATGGCAAAACTGGAGTCTTTCTTAATGTTGATCTCACTGATGGGGTCCATCACTATGCCGAGTTTTATCATTAATCTGTTCCTTATTTGTCGCCGTTTGCAGGCAAAAAAGCATTTATTGGATAATGGGGTGCCATACCACCGCTGTGTGCGGCTGTGGACGGTCTAGCCTAAATCACCAAATCTGAGTTGCAGTGCCGTAATGGCGGTGAGCGAGGCGGTTTCGGTGCGTAGCACTCTGGGGCCAAGCAACACATCGGTAAATTGATAGGTTTCTGTCATGGCGATTTCTTCCGCCGACAAACCGCCTTCTGGGCCAATTAATAGTCGCACGCGGGTATGCGCCAAATCTAAGCCATTGATACCGTGTGCGGCACGTGGATGCAAATTGAGTTTAAGCGCTGAGGTCGGCTCACTGCACCAATCGTGTAAGTCCATCGCTGGGCGAACCACGGGCACTTGACTGCGTCCCGATTGCTCACAGGCGCTCACAACGATCTTCTGCCATTGCTGAATTTTCTTTTCTAGGCGTTCGCCGTTGAGTTTCACACCGCAGCGATCTGAAAACAGCGGCGTAATCGTATTCACGCCAAGCTCGACTGATTTTTGAATGGTGAACTCCATTCTATCGCCACGGGAAATCACTTGGCCTAAGTGCAAGTTGAGTGGCGACTCAGATAAATTGGCCTCACAGGAGAGCAGTTTTACTGTGACATGCTTCTTACCTGCATCGACAATTTCAGCAAGATAATCATTGCCATCGCCATTAAATAGACTGATATGTTCGCCGTTACCCATGCGTAGCACCTTGCCGATATGGGCCGCGCCATCTTCGTCTAAGTTCAACTGTTGATTGATGGCTAATGGCTGAGGTTGATAAATTCTTGGGACTCTCATTGTCGACCTTATTCGGCTAATTGTTGACGCTGTGGTGGCGCATTACAGGCATTCTGCACAAAGGGGTTATGGTTACCTTGGGTTTGCGCTATGGCGTTATCACGTTTGCACTCAATAGTATCAACTGGATAGGTTTTATCCCATGCCTTAAATAATTTTAATTGGCTAGAGGCGATTTTAAGACCATAGGTCTGCTGCATATAGAGGTAGGTTCTGGCTATCTTACCGCGGGTATTCGCGGGAGGTTGTGCTTGACGATTCTTAAAGTCGACTACCATAGCACATTGGCCATATTGGTCGGCCTTACCGTTCCATTGGCTAAATCGGAAGTTGCTGCGATCGCCATTGACCTCACCAATTGCGGGTACCAAATTATGCATGTCCGATTCCATTTTATTAAATTCATTACTGTTATCGGCACAGTTTTTACGGCCACCCTTTTGCCAGCATTGGAGTTGATGGCCAAATTCCCAGGCGGGGACTATGTGTTCCCACTCGATACGGTTAGCGCGGGTTTCCTGTTTACGGACTTGATAACCACAGCTGGCGAGATCGGGTTTCCACGATTTGCCTTTGATCTGAATTTCACAGCCACAGTAAAAGCTGACTGCGGGCAGAGTACCTTGGCGACTGCCTGCGTAGAGCGCCTGTGACTTGGTTTTCGCTTGGCTGAAACTGCTGGGATGTGACACTGAGGCACTTGCGGGCACAGATAAGGTCGCCGCCCAAGTGATTAGGCACAACAAAAGTCGCCGTGAATTAACGGTTAAAGAAGCTATGTTCAAAATTTATCCCAAAATAACAAACACTACGCGAGCCTTTGGCTCATCTTTTATGGCGTGATGGTAAGGGAAATATCGCTGTTTATGCAAATTGAGTCGTACTTAGGTGGGAGTTTTGTTTGCTGAAAGTCGCTAGTTCGCAGTTAAATGGGTCTTACAGCGTTTACAAATATAACGACTTTCACCACGCAACACCTTGTTATGGCGTCGAATACTCAGTCGAATCGGTCCACAGGCGCAGCGATACTCAACATCGCGACTCGTAACTGAAGTGGTATTAAAGCTATGTGTGGTACTCGGATTGACCTTAAATACCGTTAACATCAAAGATTGCCATTCTTTACCGTGGGGCTTGGTTTTGCCAAAAAGCTGAAAACACAGCAAATGACAAATTTCGTGGGGGACGACCTCAGTCAGAAATGCCTCGCTGTTTTCGCGTAGCAATACAGGATTGAATCGCAAGCGATTCTGCTGCAGATGAGCCGTACCCGCGCTCTTACCCCTTAGACTAAATTGAGTGACTGGGCGTGGAAAAGTGCGCTTAAGCGATATCTCGGCCTCTTGATAACAGGCTTCAATTCGCTCTAGTACTTGAATTTGTAGTGACGAGAGTGGGCGTGATGAACCGGTGAAAATATGTGCCTGAGCCGGATTTGGTGCTGGTGGACTCGTTATCACCTGCGACTTATCTTGGCTTTGGCCCAAGGCTGCGTACGTCGATTTTGTCAGCGGGGCAAGTGCTTCACTGCTGCGACGGCGTAAGGCATTGAGTAAGTCAGCGGGTTTCAGCATAGGGTTAGCGTTGGATCTCGTCGGTTAAAGATAAAATTGAGTGCTTAAAACTTATCGGTGATTAAGCCTGCCTAAGCGTTCACATCAGAAGCGTTCGCATCATAGCGAACGCTATCTGACAATGCCAGTTTCGGCCAGTTTCAGCCAGTGTGACTTGGCTATAAACTCGCTGCCGCCTGCATCACCATAGTGCGTACTTGTTCGACTATGGCTTGCTCAGTATCGGCATCATAGCCTTTGACTCTTGGTGTGTGAATGTGGCCGACCTTGGCATGGCTATTAAACTTTTGCTGCAAGACTATGGCGCGATAGGAGATTTCATTAGAGAGATAACCGCCGCCAGAGCCTTCGACTGAGGTTTCGTTTTGCAGTTCGTTTAATGATGTTGCACTAAATTCGCCGCTGGCAAGGGTAGTGACAGTATGGTTATCATTGACTTTCCATTGACCATCTTTGACTTGCATAGCCGAAACAGGCAGTGAAAATTCCACAAATTCGGGGCCGATAAAATCTTTACCATTAAGCTTTGGGGCAACCGGTGCGGTTTTAGTGCCGCCAGTGAGTACGTTTTGGTTATCGGGCGCCGCTGCACTGCGATTTCGCCCTGGGAAACGTTCAATATCAAAATCAGTTCGGCCCATGCTAACGGTGAACACAAATTGGGTTTTGGGATCGCGATAAATCGGGCTCAATAGCGACTCGATAAGCCCTTGGTCAAAATCTTCAAAACGCACTGGCACCATAGCGGTTTCTATTTGCGCCGTTTTCCCATTAATTTCAAAGCGAAAACCATCCAAGGCGAGGGCGACTAGACCTGAAGGATTACTCTGGGTGATATCTTTGTCGAGGAAGAAAGGATCGAAACCCGTGAGGAATATTTTGATTTGGACATCATCACCATATTGAATATCGCTAAAACCCCGTGAGGCCTTTTCAACTGCACTCATTAATATATCTTGTTGCCAATCGGCCATTTTAAAGTTGGCGCTGGTGGTTTTTAGACTATTAAGCATGGCAAGGCGAGCCCAGTATAAAGGTCGGTCGTCAAAATGCCCTGACTGCACATCGCGGACAGCTTGTTGCCATAATCTGTGTCCTTGGCGCGCCGCTAATTGGGTGGCGTCAACTTCGTTTTTCTTTGAGCTCAGCTGAGCCAGACCATCGTCAAGTGCTTGATAGCGAGTTACTACGTCGCCTATGGTTTTTTCGGCTGCTGGTAGGCGGGAAACTTCAACGTCACCAAATAACTGCACGGCACTGGCTGTAGTCATTAAGCTGGTGGTGAGGATGAGTGTTAACACTGGCTTCAACATGTTTGGCTTCCCTGTAGTGATTAGATGTTATTCATTGGAAATAATGATTATTTTTTTCGTGCGGATAGTCTCTTATGCCAAAAAGTATGCACTACAAGCTGAGGGTAATAAAGTTAAGCTCAGTGATCTTTGTCATCTTATGCCAATATCTTCTATCACAAATCATGTGGCGCTGGCATTAACCCATCTGCAACAGTGCAATAGGGTCTAGTTTGCCTCTTTTTTGCCACAATTGGTCAGCAGTTTGCTAGGGCTTGCCAAAACCCTAAGTGATAGCCTTAATCACTTTTTTAGTTCATTGGATTGTTTATTTTTCTACAAGGAGACTTTATGCGTTTGTTCACCATATCGGCTGTGCTGGTGATGTCGTCTATTTTAGTGTCGTCAAGCTTAGTGGCGCCGACTTTTGCATCTACTACAGCTAAGGAGTGGCAAGAAACCCGCAGTTGGGATGCTAGTTTTACTCAGCACCAAACTAAAGGCGTAGTGGTGTTATGGAATGAAAACAAGCAACAGGGATTCACTAATAATCTTAAACGTGCCAATCAAGGTTTTTTACCTGCATCGACGTTTAAGATTCCTAACAGTTTGATCGCGCTAGAGCTTGGCGTGGTGAAGGATGAGCATCAAGTCTTTAAGTGGGATGGTAAAAGTCGAGATATCGCAACTTGGAATCGTGATCATAACCTTATTACTGCAATGAAGTATTCGGTTGTGCCTGTCTACCAAGAGTTTGCTCGCCAAATTGGTGAGGCGCGTATGTCGAAGATGATCGCCTCGTTTGATTATGGTAATGAGGATATTTCGGGAAATTTGGATAGCTTTTGGTTAGATGGTGGCATACGAATTTCGGCTACGGAGCAAATCGATTTCCTACGTAAGCTTTATCACAACAAGATACACGCTTCTGAGCGCAGTTTACGTATTGTTAAGCAAGCCATGCTGACTGAAGCGAATTCTGACTATATTATCCGTGCGAAAACCGGTTATGCAGTCAGAGCAGAACCAAGCATTGGCTGGTGGGTAGGTTGGGTTGAACTCGATGATAATGTATGGTTTTTTGCGATGAATATGGATATTCCCGACGCCGCAGGTTTACCATTGCGTCAAGCCATTACTAAGGAAATCTTAAAACGGGAACGCGTTATTCCTTAGCCCATGCTAGGTCGCGTAAGCATAGCGTATCTAAACCTTGCGAGAATTGCGTATGAAGCGGCCTACTTGGCTGACATCAATCTTGATACTGAAAGCCTAGACTCAGATCTAGGCTTTTTTATTGGGCTTTCTTGAAACAGGTTTCCTTGATGCGACGGGAAACGTTAACCCATTAGGGATTGCAGGCTTTCTTGGCTGCTGAAGCGTTTTACGAAGAAGTCTAAGAAGACACTGATGTTGGTGGCCAGTTGGCGTCGGCTCGAATAAACACCGTAAACCTTAAAAGGTTCAATCGGCCATTCCTGTAAAATCGGTACTAGCTGTCCATTAGCAAGTTCGGTTTTACAGGCTGAATTGGATAACATGGCGATGCCAAAATCATCTATGGCTAATTGCTTCACCATTATCGGGCTGTTGACCCTCACTTTACGCTGAAAGTTCGCCATGGTTTTACGCGAACCTTTACCCAGTGGCCAAATTGGTGCTGAGCGAGAAGTCCCCAATAAAATCCCACTGTGCAGGCTGAGTTCCTTTGGGGTCGCGGGTGTGCCTTTGAGTTTTAAGTATGCAGGGCTTGCCACTAAAATTGGCTGGCGTTCAAACAGTAATCTTGCGACTAAGTCCGACGATTGAAGTGGACCATATTTGATGGCTATGTCATATCCTTCACCGACTAAACCAATATCGTTGTCGGTAAACTGGACATCCAATTCAACATTGGGATATAAACGCATAAATCCGCTACAGAGGTTAGCGATAAGTTCTTGGCTAAATGACACTGGGATTGCAATGCGTAATGATCCTGACACATCATCGTGAGTATTCTCGATAACTGCCTTGGCCGCTTCTACCTCATTGCGAATCGAATCACAGTGTTGATAAAAGAGTGCCCCGATTTGGGTCAAACTCAAATTACGGGTGTCGCGCTGTAGTAATCGCACGCCAAGTTGTTCTTCTAGCTGCGCGATTTTGCGACTTATGGTGGATTTTGGGTGGCCGGTTTCACGTGCAGCTTGGGAGAATCCCTTCGCTCTAACTACGGCTGCAAATAGCATCATACCGTTTAAATCTGGCATGTTATTCCCACTGTCTCATATTTGGAACAAAGCGTCCTATGCAGTTTAATGGCATTTGACGGGATAACAAAGTTATATTTATTGGCTAAAAATTTTCAGAGGCTAAGCAGAGGATCTTTTGATGACCAGCAATAATCAGCCCAAACACATGACTCAAGCCCAAACGCCCGATCCGCTTTTTTTACAGGCCGAGCATTTGGCAAAAGATTTTTCTCTGTTTCCTAAGCACAGTAAACAGAGTTTATCGGAAGAAATTAAAGGTCTTTTAAATGAGGATGCTATTCAAGCAAACTTAAAAGACTTGGCATCTTTAGATGTCGACGGTTACGTTGCTAAAGTGATCCAGCCGACCCAAGATAAAGGTCGTCCTGGTGCAAAACGTATTATTGCCGATCTTAAAGGTCGTTTGATTACGGAAACTCACTTGGGCTCTTTTTACAGTGCTGAGGTCGAGCTGAACTTTGGTTCACGCACTCGTCGTATTGGCTTTATTGCCCAAGAACGCACTACCGCTAACGGTGCTTGGATGCCTGAGCATCATTACGCCGCTTGTAAAGCAATTCGTCATTTCGCCGAATTGTCTATGCCTATTATCTATTTAATTGATACCCCAGGGGCGGATGCTGGCGAAATCGCTAACAGCCAAAACCAAGCGCATTCAATTTCTAAAGCCATCGCAGAAAGTGCCAACGTTGACGTACCGACAGTCGGTATCGTAATTGGTGCTGGTTATTCTGGTGGCGCAATTCCATTAGCGGCGGCGAACATTCTGTTGTCGTTGCGTGACGGTATTTTCAACACGATCCAGCCACAAGGTCTGCAAAGTATTGCCCGTAAGTACAACTTATCTTGGCAAGAATGTGCGAAATCTGTGGGTGTATCACCAGAAGAGCTTTATACCTCAGGTTGTATCGACGGTATTATCGACTTTTCACCGGGCGATCGCGACGAGCGTCAGCACAATCTGCGCCGCGCTATTATTAGCAGCGTAGAAGCGGTTGAGCGTGCAGCGATGAATTTTGTGCGTGAATCTAAAGATTTACGTGAGCATTATGATCGCAGTTTAACTCGTTTCCTTAATCCATCTAAAAACTTGATGGCTTTGGAACTGAACGCAGAATTGGCTGTGGCAACGAGCCCGACCAGTCACCATAACTTGTTCGGTAGCGCCTATCGCTATTTGCGTTATTTAACGCTACGTAGCCGTATCCATTCTATTTCTCAAGAGCAATATGGTCGTCTGTCACGTGCTAGTGTGCCAGAAGGTGATCTGTTGGCACGTATTCAACAGGAACAAGACCGTGTGTTCCAAGCTTGGTTGTCTAACCCTGACAAGCTAGTTTATGACGAAGATTTGAATAAATTGTGGACTAACTTTGTCGCTAAACGTGACGAAGTCTCTACCGAGCGTAACATGCTGACACGTTTGATTTTGGGGGAGCCAAAAGAGAACTATAAAAAAGCACGTAAGGCGCTGTTATTTAACATCAGCTGGTCTTTGTATCATCGCTGGAAGAGCAATGCGGCTAACAACTTTAAAGGGCTGATTCAACACTTAGAAAGTTTGCCAAAGTCTGTGACTCAAGCTAAATGGCCTGAGCTGAATCAGCTGACTGTGCTTGATGTGGTGGTAAATGAAGAACTGCGTGAAGACTTTATTTGGCAATGCCATAACATTCTGATCTTCAATGCCTTGTATGACAACGTTGTGGGCAGCTTAGCGTCAATCGCGAAAGAAGCCATGATGTCAAAGAGTTTGTCACGTAACTCAGTGAACAACCTGTTGCACAAGTCAATTGACCATGCATTGTCGACGCAAGATACCTCGAACGACAAAGCTAAGTTCTATAAGTGGCTCAAGTATTTTATGGGTCAATCGAACCGCGCCGATTTGTTGGTGCGAGTAGAGCAGTGGAAGAGTGTGGGTTTCCCACAACTTAACGACAGTCTATTCGTGGTACTGACTTACTTCTTCGAGCGTTTACTGCCTGAGTATTTCGATAGTGAAAGCGATACCAGCAAGTACACTGGTGCGATCAACCCTGTGCGTATCGGTCGTCGTAAGGACTTCTGGAACCGCTTGACCATGGGTTATCAGGATCTATTGATCCAAAAAGTGCTGCGTGACGAAAAACGTAAAGGCAACATGACTTGGGAAAATGTGGTGAAGCAGTTCTTTACCCATTTCGAAGAGATCAACGGCGACAAAATGTCGGCTAACTTGCTCAACTTCCCAGGCTTCCGTTTATCGATTGAAGACGCATTAGATAAAGGCATTCGCCCATGTGGTTTGATCACAGGTATTGCTGACTTTAAAGAAAAAGGTCAAAAAGTGCGTGTGGGTGTGGCTGTGTCTAACACCGCATTCCAAGCGGGTGCATTTGATATGGCCAGTGCTGAGAAATTCTCTGCACTATTGATTGAGTGTGCTAAGCGTAAGTTACCCGTTGTGTGCTTTATCAGTTCAGGCGGGATGCAGACTAAAGAAGGTGCCGCGGCGCTATTCTCTATGGCCGTTGTGAACGATCGTATTACGCGTTTTATTCGTGATAACGAATTGCCAGTATTGATGTTTGGTTTTGGTGACTGTACCGGTGGTGCGCAGGCGAGTTTTGTGACTCACCCATTGGTGCAAACTTACTATCTGTCTGGTACTAACATGCCATTCGCAGGTCAAATGGTGGTGCCAGCTTACTTACCATCAACGGCAACGCTTTCTAACTATTTGTCAAAAGTTCCTGGTGCGATGGCGGGCTTAGTCCATAACCCATTCAGCGACAATTTAGACTCTCAGTTAGCGGGTATCGATCCTCTGATGCCAATGCCTTCGGCAAAAATCAACGATGTGATCATCAATGCACTGTCGACCTTAGTGGTTGAAGCTACTGTTGAAGAAGAAGTGATCGTGCAGAACGATCCACGTAAGTTAATGAAGCCAATTAACAAAGTATTGGTTCACGCTCGTGGTTGTACAGCTGTGAAACTTATTCGTAAGGCTCACGACAATAATATCAATGTGGTATTAGTGGCGTCTGATCCTGATATGACATCAGTGCCCGCGGACATGCTCAAAGAAACCGACAAGTTAGTTTGTCTCGGTGGTAACACATCGGATGAAAGTTACTTGAACGCATACTCTGTGCTGAAAGTAGCCGAATATGAACAGGTTGATGCATTGCATCCAGGTATCGGTTTCCTATCAGAAAGCCCGCAGTTTGCTGCATTGTGTGTGAATAACGGTGTTAACTTCGTCGGTCCTAGCGTGCATTCAATGACGACTATGGGTAACAAGTCGAACGCAATTAAGACATCGCAAGCGCAAAACGTACCTGTTGTGCCTGGTTCGCACGGTATTCTGACCAATGCTGAACAAGCCGTAAACGTGGCGAGCGAAATCGGCTATCCAGTACTGCTTAAAGCGGTACAAGGTGGTGGCGGTAAAGGTATTCAGGTTGTAAAACGTCCTGAAGACATGATTGGTTTATTCCAAAAAACTGCAACCGAAGCGGCTGCAGCCTTTGGTAACGGTGACTTGTACTTAGAGAAATATGTGACATCACTGCGTCACATCGAAGTGCAGTTACTGCGTGATAAGTTCGGCAACGCGAAAGTATTAGGTTTGCGTGACTGTTCGGTTCAACGTAACAACCAAAAAGTGGTCGAAGAATCTGGCTCAACTATGTTGCCGGATGAGCTGAAGCGACAAGTGCTGGCTTATACCCGTGCCTTAGGCGACGCGACCGATTACATGGGCGCAGGTACCGTTGAGTTCATCTATAACTTAGATGCAAACGAAGTCTACTTCATGGAAATGAACACGCGTCTGCAGGTTGAGCATCCAGTTACGGAAGCGACTTCAGGTATTGATATCGTTAGCGCGCAGTTTGATATTGCTGCTGGCCGTTCGATTGCAGCGTTAGAACCGAAAGAAATTGGTTATGCGATGGAAGTACGTGTGACGGCTGAGAAAGCGGCGCTTGATAGCCATGGTATACTGCAACTGATCCCAAATCCGGGCAAGATCACTGAGTGTGTGTTCCCAGATCATCCAGATGTGGAAATCATTTCGATTGCTGCGCCAGGTAAAGAAGTATCGCCATACTACGATAGCTTGATTGCGCAAATCATCATGCGCGGTGAAAACCGTGAAGATGTCATTGCCAAACTGTACGAATACTTAGACAGTGTAGTGCTGAAAGGCATCGCGACTAACATTCCGTTACTCAAGCTGATCCTGAAAGATGGTACCTTCAACGAAGGTGTTTACGACACTAACTATCTACCACGCTTAATGGCTGAGCTCGACATTCCTGCGTTGATAGCAGAAATGGAAGCTGCCGCTGAAACTGTGGAAGTAGACACTGAGTCACTGCGTGTTGGCGAAAGTAACGAACTGAAAGTGTTAGCCCAAGGCGCAGGTATCTTCTATACCTCTTCTGCACCGGGTGAAGCGGACTTCGTGAAAGAAGGTGACATAGTCACAGTCGATCAAACGCTAGCACTAACAGAAGCGATGAAGATGTTCTCGCAAGTGACCTTAGCCGGCTTTAACCGTCAGAGTGCGATTCTGTACCCTGAAGATAAGAAGTATCGTATCGAGCGCATCCTGAACAGCAATGGTCAGCAAGTGTCTCAAGGCGACTTACTGTTCGTGGTCTCGCCTGTTGAAGAATAAGCTCAGCGTTTAACGCCATAGCTGAATGAGAAAATACCCGCATTGGCGGGTATTTTTTTGCTTCTAAATTATTGCCACTAAATTTCCTGTCACTAAATATCCTGTCACTAAATATAGGTAAGCGCACATGCTACTCTTAATGTGCATGACGTCTTTGATGAATCAACTTAGCTTTAATAGATAAGCTCATCACTAACAAGTGGCCAATATCAGCTTTGTGCAATACGACCTGTATCTCTGATTAAGTCGGCAAAGAGTCTCTTTAATCTATCGTTCGCCCATTTATTAGAACAAGCTGCATCAAGAATCCACCTCTGGCCTCGAGAATCAACGGAATCTCCGTGCTTTATTCGTATATAGAGGCTCATCAAACCTCATTTTAAGTTGAAACTGAGTCTAAAATGAGCGGGGTGTGGATAACTTTGGGGGTAAGTGGTGGATATGGTGTGGCTAGATTAGATAATTAGAATTAACTGCAAATTTCCTTAAAATAGGGGTTGCACAAAATCTCCTGCTCCCTATAATGCGCATCCACTGACACGGCAGACAGCGTTTAGCAGCCTGATGTGACGGTTCATTGATGAGTTTACTGATTGATGAGCGAAAAGAAAGTTTGCAAAAACTCCTTGACGCGAAACGGGAAATGCGTAGAATACGCAGCCCTAGCCAACTGGAAGCGTTCAACGCTCAGTGTGGTACTCAAGTTCTCTTACGAATATTGAGTTGCTCTTTAACAAGATAAAACAAGAAATCTGTGTGGACACTCACAGGTGTTGAGTTAATCGAAACTGCTTAACCTTCGGGTTGGCAGTCAAAAATTTAAATCAATGTAACAATGAGTGTTCATAGTAATATGTACAGTTTGTTTCTTTTAGCGAGAAACAAAAAAATCAGAATTCATTGAGCCGCTGAAGTCGCAAGACGGAAGCAACAAAACTTTAATTGAAGAGTTTGATCATGGCTCAGATTGAACGCTGGCGGCAGGCCTAACACATGCAAGTCGAGCGGCAGCGGGAAGATAGCTTGCTATCTTTGCCGGCGAGCGGCGGACGGGTGAGTAATGCCTAGGGATCTGCCCAGTCGAGGGGGATAACAGTTGGAAACGACTGCTAATACCGCATACGCCCTACGGGGGAAAGGAGGGGACCTTCGGGCCTTCCGCGATTGGATGAACCTAGGTGGGATTAGCTAGTTGGTGAGGTAATGGCTCACCAAGGCGACGATCCCTAGCTGTTCTGAGAGGATGATCAGCCACACTGGGACTGAGACACGGCCCAGACTCCTACGGGAGGCAGCAGTGGGGAATATTGCACAATGGGGGAAACCCTGATGCAGCCATGCCGCGTGTGTGAAGAAGGCCTTCGGGTTGTAAAGCACTTTCAGTAGGGAGGAAAGGGTGTAACTTAATACGTTATATCTGTGACGTTACCTACAGAAGAAGGACCGGCTAACTCCGTGCCAGCAGCCGCGGTAATACGGAGGGTCCGAGCGTTAATCGGAATTACTGGGCGTAAAGCGTGCGCAGGCGGTTTGTTAAGCGAGATGTGAAAGCCCTGGGCTCAACCTAGGAATAGCATTTCGAACTGGCGAACTAGAGTCTTGTAGAGGGGGGTAGAATTCCAGGTGTAGCGGTGAAATGCGTAGAGATCTGGAGGAATACCGGTGGCGAAGGCGGCCCCCTGGACAAAGACTGACGCTCATGCACGAAAGCGTGGGGAGCAAACAGGATTAGATACCCTGGTAGTCCACGCCGTAAACGATGTCTACTCGGAGTTTGGTGTCTTGAACACTGGGCTCTCAAGCTAACGCATTAAGTAGACCGCCTGGGGAGTACGGCCGCAAGGTTAAAACTCAAATGAATTGACGGGGGCCCGCACAAGCGGTGGAGCATGTGGTTTAATTCGATGCAACGCGAAGAACCTTACCTACTCTTGACATCCACGGAATTCGCTAGAGATAGCTTAGTGCCTTCGGGAACCGTGAGACAGGTGCTGCATGGCTGTCGTCAGCTCGTGTTGTGAAATGTTGGGTTAAGTCCCGCAACGAGCGCAACCCCTATCCTTATTTGCCAGCACGTAATGGTGGGAACTCTAGGGAGACTGCCGGTGATAAACCGGAGGAAGGTGGGGACGACGTCAAGTCATCATGGCCCTTACGAGTAGGGCTACACACGTGCTACAATGGCGAGTACAGAGGGTTGCAAAGCCGCGAGGTGGAGCTAATCTCACAAAGCTCGTCGTAGTCCGGATTGGAGTCTGCAACTCGACTCCATGAAGTCGGAATCGCTAGTAATCGTGGATCAGAATGCCACGGTGAATACGTTCCCGGGCCTTGTACACACCGCCCGTCACACCATGGGAGTGGGCTGCAAAAGAAGTGGGTAGCTTAACCTTCGGGGGGGCGCTCACCACTTTGTGGTTCATGACTGGGGTGAAGTCGTAACAAGGTAGCCCTAGGGGAACCTGGGGCTGGATCACCTCCTTACCTATACGACTAACTTAATGTTTGTTGAGTGTTCACACAGATTGCTTGTTTAGCTTCTCTCAGGAGAAGTCAGAGCGAAACATCCCTCTTGCAGGTAGATGTTGTTCTTTAACAATTTGGAAAGCTGATAGTATTTAATTACATGAGTCTGTCATGTGATTAATTACAAAACGTTTAATGCGAAAGCATTGAACATGAGTTCTCAAACACTTTATTAAGTGTCTTGAATATTCAATAGTAAATTATTCTTTGCTGAATAGTTTACGTCTAAGGCGCGTCCACTTCTTTGGTCAGAAGTGAGACAAGTAAAACCAAGCTGGTCGCAATGCGGCGCAGGTGAGTGAAACTCATTTGGGTTGTATGGTTAAGCGACTAAGCGTATACGGTGGATGCCTTGGCAGTCAGAGGCGATGAAGGACGTAGTAACTTGCGAAAAGCGTTGGCGAGCTAGTAACAAGCATTTGAGCTAACGATGTCCGAATGGGGGAACCCAGCAGCATAAGCTGTTATCGCAACATGAATACATAGTGTTGCGAGGCGAACGAGGGGAACTGAAACATCTAAGTACCCTTAGGAAAAGAAATCAACCGAGATTCCCCTAGTAGCGGCGAGCGAACGGGGATTAGCCCTTAAGTCAGTGGGGTGTTAGTGGAATGCGTTGGAAAGCGCAGCGGCACAGGGTGATAGCCCCGTACATGAAAACTAACCATTGATGAAAACGAGTAAGGCGGGACACGTGACATCCTGTTTGAATATGGGGGGACCATCCTCCAAGGCTAAATACTCCTGACTGACCGATAGTGAACCAGTACCGTGAGGGAAAGGCGAAAAGAACCCCTGTGAGGGGAGTGAAATAGAACCTGAAACCGTATACGTACAAGCAGTGGGAGCGGTTCTTGAGACCGTGACTGCGTACCTTTTGTATAATGGGTCAGCGACTTACATTTTGTAGCGAGGTTAAGCGAATAGCGGAGCCGTAGGGAAACCGAGTGTTAACTGCGCGTTTAGTTGCAAGGTGTAGACCCGAAACCCGGTGATCTAGCCATGGGCAGGTTGAAGGTTGAGTAACATCAACTGGAGGACCGAACCGACTAATGTTGAAAAATTAGCGGATGACTTGTGGCTGGGGGTGAAAGGCCAATCAAACCGGGAGATATCTGGTTCTCCTCGAAAGCTATTTAGGTAGCGCCTCGAGCGAATACCATTGGGGGTAGAGCACTGTTAAGGCTAGGGGGTCATCCCGACTTACCAACCCTTTGCAAACTCCGAATACCAATGAGTACTACTCGGGAGACAGACGGCGGGTGCTAACGTCCGTCGTCAAAAGGGAAACAACCCAGACCGTCAGCTAAGGTCCCAAAGTACTAGCTAAGTGGGAAACGATGTGGGAAGGCTTAGACAGCTAGGATGTTGGCTTAGAAGCAGCCATCATTTAAAGAAAGCGTAATAGCTCACTAGTCGAGTCGGCCTGCGCGGAAGATGTAACGGGGCTAAGCTAGTCACCGAAGCTACGGGTGCACAGTTTACTGTGCGCGGTAGAGGAGCGTTCTGTAAGCCGTTGAAGGTGAAGGGGTAACCCACGCTGGAGGTATCAGAAGTGCGAATGCTGACATGAGTAACGATAAAGGGGGTGAAAAACCCCCTCGCCGAAAGACCAAGGGTTCCTGTCCAACGTTAATCGGGGCAGGGTGAGTCGACCCCTAAGGTGAGGCCGAAAGGCGTAATCGATGGGAAACAGATTAATATTTCTGTACTTCCGCTAACTGCGATGGAGAGACGGAGAAGGCTAGGCTAGCGCGGCGTTGGTAGTCCGCGTTTAAGGTGGTAGGTGGTGTTCTTAGGCAAATCCGGGGACACGTACTTTAATGTACACACTGAGAGCTGATGACGAGGTCCTAAGGGACTGAAGTAGTTGATGCCATGCTTCCAGGAAAATCTTCTAAGCTTCAGGTTAGTGGGAATCGTACCCCAAACCGACACAGGTGGTCGGGTAGAGAATACCAAGGCGCTTGAGAGAACTCGGCTGAAGGAACTAGGCAAAATGGTACCGTAACTTCGGGAGAAGGTACGCTCCTGTTGGTGATGAGACTTGCTCTCTAAGCTGACGGGAGTCGCAGATACCAGGTGGCTGCAACTGTTTATCAAAAACACAGCACTGTGCAAACTCGCAAGAGGAAGTATACGGTGTGACGCCTGCCCGGTGCCGGAAGGTTAATTGATTGGGTTATCGCAAGAGAAGCTCATGATCGAAGCCCCGGTAAACGGCGGCCGTAACTATAACGGTCCTAAGGTAGCGAAATTCCTTGTCGGGTAAGTTCCGACCTGCACGAATGGCGTAATGATGGCCACGCTGTCTCCAGCCGAGACTCAGTGAAGTTGAAATTGCGGTGAAGATGCCGTATACCCGCGGCTAGACGGAAAGACCCCGTGAACCTTTACTATAGCTTGGCACTGAACATTGAACCTACATGTGTAGGATAGGTGGGAGACTTTGAAGTTGTGACGCTAGTCATGATGGAGTCGTCCTTGAAATACCACCCTTGTAGTTTTGATGTTCTAACCTAGGTCCCTTATCGGGATTAGGGACAGTGCCTGGTGGGTAGTTTGACTGGGGCGGTCTCCTCCCAAAGAGTAACGGAGGAGCACGAAGGTTGGCTAAGTACGGTCGGACATCGTACGGTTAGTGCAATGGCATAAGCCAGCTTAACTGCGAGACATACACGTCGAGCAGGTACGAAAGTAGGTCATAGTGATCCGGTGGTTCTGAATGGAAGGGCCATCGCTCAACGGATAAAAGGTACTCCGGGGATAACAGGCTGATACCGCCCAAGAGTTCATATCGACGGCGGTGTTTGGCACCTCGATGTCGGCTCATCACATCCTGGGGCTGAAGTCGGTCCCAAGGGTATGGCTGTTCGCCATTTAAAGTGGTACGCGAGCTGGGTTCAGAACGTCGTGAGACAGTTCGGTCCCTATCTGCCGTGGGCGTTGGATGATTGAAGGGAGCTGCTCCTAGTACGAGAGGACCGGAGTGGACGAACCGCTGGTGTTCGGGTTGTCATGCCAATGGCATTGCCCGGTAGCTACGTTCGGAATCGATAACCGCTGAAAGCATCTAAGCGGGAAGCGAGCCCTAAGATGAGTCATCCCTAGGAATTTAATTCCTCTAAAGAGCCGTTCGAGACTAGGACGTTGATAGGCATGGTGTGTAAGCGTTGTGAGGCGTTGAGCTAACATGTACTAATGACTCGAGAGGCTTAACCATACAACCCAGATGGGTTTTACAAAGAAGCCTTAGACAGAATACAGATACTTGATAAAGTTTGAACTCAAACAAAGAAAATCAGCTTTCCGAATTATTATTAACGTGAGCCAGAGATGGACACGGTAATAAACAGAATTTGCTTGGTGACAATAGCCTTGTGGAACCACCTGATCCCATCCCGAACTCAGAAGTGAAACGCAAACGCGCCGATGGTAGTGTGGGGTCTCCCCATGTGAGAGTAGGTCATCGCCAAGCGCCTAATTATCTCATTGAGATGCAACGAAGCCAGCTGAATAAGCTGGCTTTTTTGCGTCTGCAATTTGTTAAATACAGCCTAGTGTCTATTTAATTAGTCAGTTTTCCTCCTATTTTTCTCTCGATAATCCCTTTTTTACCTTCCACGATACGAATAATGTGCACCATTTGGCTTTATATCAATTCTATTAATATCCGCTACAACTGTTCTATCAGATTCAGTTCCGGAGAATAAGGCGGCAGCTTTATCTCAGATTAAAAAATCTTCTGCCATCTTTGTTTGATGCCACCCGCACAGTCCATCATGATCGCGGTATAGCGGCCAAAGAACGTAGCTGTAGAAGTTAAGGCTCCTATAAGCGCAGTTTGCAAAAGACGCTATGATGGCTTTGGATGGCGAGTAAGGGGGGATTTAGGATAGCCCTGATGATGAAACAAGCGATAAATATTGGCTTTTTAAAATGTGATATCAAACTCAGATTGAGTGAATTTAGGACTGAGTGAACTTAGCAACGTTCTTTCCCATCAACTGATCACCTTATGAAAATAAGTTTTGCTGATGTACGAAGGCGTTAAGACACAATGGACAAACGAGCGTTTCGTATAAGCAATGATGGGAATTGGTATTGTGTGGTTTTCACGTATACACTTTTTTACATTCCCCATCTAGCATCAGCTTTTAGGTTGAAATTTCAATGGAATTGCGTGGCTTATTGAGGTTATTGTCGCTATTGCTGTGTATGCCATTACTGGTGAATGCTGATCGTTTCCTCGCGTCTAGTACTAAACTTGCGGATCAAGATGTTAGCGTCAAGTCTGCTGTTATGGTCCGTTATTGCGTTGATCCTGATTGGCTGCCCTATGAAGGAATACGAGAAGGTAAACATCTGGGCATTTCATCGGATTATATTCGTCATGTTGAGTCACATTCTTCCCTTAAGTTTCAGCTAGTGCCGACATCTTCTTGGACCGAAACTTTATCTTTTTTGCAAAGTGGTCAGTGCGATTTAACCCCTATGTTGAATAAAACGCTAATACGCGAGACTTATCTGCACTTCAGTGATGTCTATTTCCGCTCACCCAATGTGCTTGTTTCACTTAAAGAAGAGCCTTTTCTGCAAGGATTGGAGAATATCAATACGCGTATTTTAGCCGTGCCAAAAGGTTATCGTTTAGCTGAGTATATTCAGCATTATTATCCTCAGATAGAGATGCTTACTGTTGCCAGTGAACCTGCGGGATTGCAGTCGGTTCTGGATAAACGTGCAGATCTGTTTGTTGGGTCAATGTTTTCGGTTAACGCTTACATTCAACAAATGGGATTTGAACATTTAAAAATTGCGGGTTGGGGCGGGCCGGAAGATGAGTTACGGATGGGGGTCGCTTATGGTCAAGAGTCCTTGTTACCTGTGATAAATAAAGCCTTAAACACTGTGAGTGAGCAAGAGCGGATCACGATTTATCAGAAGTGGAATAATGTGACTGTGATAGATGAGACTAACTATTCGCTTGTGTATCAAATTATCTGTGCGACGTGTCTGTTGCTCCTAATGTTGGGGGCGAGAACTTACTTTATGAGTCAATATAATCGAAGATTAACCGATAAGAATAAGCAGTTGGAAACTTTACGCGAACAGCTTGAAGCGTCAAATGCCGAACTCGAATTTTTATCTACCCACGACCCCTTAACTAAATTGTATAACCGACATTACTTTAATCGCTTTTTTATTAATAACGAGCAGCATGATAAATCCGCTGGGGCAGGCATGTGTCTTGTAATGATTGATATCGACTACTTTAAAGAGATTAATGACACGCTAGGGCATAACGTCGGTGATCGGATCCTTGAGCAAGTGTCACAGGTATTACAGCACTGTGTGCGTGATTCTGATGTGGTCGCACGTTGGGGTGGCGAAGAATTTGTGATCCTCTGCCAACAGTCATCATTGCCATTAGTTGAAAGCTTGTGTGTGCGGATTGCGCAGAGGATTAACAATTATCAATTTACTGACAATGTTCACTTAACTTGTAGTTTTGGTGTCGCTAAGCTCGCAGAAAACGAACCTATACAATTGTGTTTTGAGCGTGCAGATCGAGCCCTTTATCGTGCTAAAGCACAAGGGCGTAATCAAATGTGCATCGACACGTAAGGGTTTACTCAAGACTGATTTGTGGTTATTTGGCTAAAAGACTGTGATTGAAGTGAGTCGCGGATGTCATCTCTATTTTGGAGATAGGTATAACATGATTGTTCTAGCATCCATGCTTGCAGGTTAATGTTTGATGTTTGTACTGACGATATGATAGAAATTCCTTGAAAATCGCTTTATCCCATTAAAATGAGGTTTATTTAAGGTTTTTTATTGATTGAGTGAAAAATAAGCTAAAGTGTTTTACTTATCTGTTTTAGTTCGTGTTTATGGCTATTTACCTAAATTATTACGCGACTTTATCGTGAAAAAGTACTCTAGCCATTTGCGCCGAGCAGGGTTCCAATTTACAATATGCGCCTAAAATAATCTGATGTGCGGTGTGTCGGTGTTTGTCGCATACTCCGTCTACTTCTTAAACTACTCATTAAAGTTGAATCATGACCGAATTATCCAAATACAGAAACATTGGTATCTTCGCTCACGTTGACGCGGGTAAAACCACGACCACCGAGCGTATCCTTAAGCTAACCGGTAAGATCCATAAAATCGGTGAAGTTCACGATGGTGAATCTACCACTGACTTCATGGTACAGGAAGCTGAGCGCGGTATTACTATTCAGTCCGCTGCTGTAAGTTGCTTCTGGAAAGATCACCGTTTCAACGTTATCGACACCCCAGGACACGTTGACTTCACCGTTGAAGTTTATCGTTCTCTGAAAGTGCTTGATGGCGGTATCGGTGTATTCTGTGGTTCAGGCGGTGTTGAGCCTCAATCAGAAACTAACTGGCGCTATGCGAACGAATCTGAAGTTGCGCGTATTATCTTCGTAAACAAGTTAGACCGTATGGGTGCTGACTTCTTACGCGTTGTTAAGCAAACTAAAGACGTATTAGCTGCAACTCCACTGGTTATGGTTCTGCCAATCGGTGTTGAAGACGAATTCACTGGTGTTGTTGACCTATTAACTCGTAAAGCATACGTGTGGGATGATTCTGGTATTCCAGAAAACTTCGAAGTATTAGACGTTCCTGCTGATATGGTTGACATGGTTGAAGAATACCGTGAAATGCTGATCGAAACTGCAGTTGAACAAGACGATGCAGTGATGGAAGCGTACATGGAAGGCGAAGAGCCATCTATCGAAGACATCAAGCGTTGTATTCGTACTGGTACTCGCAAACTGGCATTCTTCCCAACATACTGCGGTTCTGCGTTCAAGAACAAAGGTATGCAACTGGTTCTTGATGCTGTTGTTGATTATTTACCAGCACCAGACGAAGTTGATCCACAACCATTGACTGACGAAGAAGGCAACGAAACTGGCGAATTCGCTATCGTTTCTGCTGATGAGCCATTAAAAGCGTTAGCGTTCAAAATCATGGATGACCGTTTCGGTGCCCTGACTTTCGTACGTATCTACTCTGGCCGTCTGAAGAAGGGTGATACCATCCTGAACAGCGCGACTGGCAAAACTGAACGTATCGGCCGTATGTGTGAAATGTACGCTGACGACCGTATTGAAATTGAATCAGCTCAAGCTGGCGACATTATCGCTATCGTGGGTATGAAGAACGTTCAAACTGGTCACACTTTATGTGACGTGAAACACCCAGTTACTTTAGAAGCTATGGTGTTCCCAGAGCCAGTTATCTCTATTGCAGTAGCGCCAAAAGATAAAGGCGGTTCTGAGAAAATGGGTATCGCTATCGGTAAGATGATCGCTGAAGATCCATCATTCCGCGTAGAAACTGACGAAGATTCAGGTGAAACCATCCTTAAAGGTATGGGTGAACTTCACTTAGATATCAAAGTAGACATTCTGAAGCGTACTTATGGTGTTGAATTGATCGTAGGTGAGCCACAAGTTGCTTACCGTGAAACCATTACTCAAATGGTTGAAGATCAATACACTCACAAGAAACAATCTGGTGGTTCTGGTCAATTCGGTAAGATCGAATATATCATCCGCCCAGGTGAGCCAAACACTGGTTTCGTGTTCAAATCTTCAGTTGTTGGTGGTAGCGTTCCGAAGGAATTCTGGCCAGCAGTTGAGAAAGGTTTCGCGAGCATGATGAACACAGGTACTATCGCTGGCTTCCCAGTGTTAGACGTTGAGTTCGAATTAACTGACGGTGCATTCCACGCAGTTGACTCATCAGCAATCGCGTTCGAAATCGCTGCTAAAGGCGCTTTCCGTCAGTCTATCGCTAAAGCTAAACCACAACTTCTTGAGCCAATCATGAAAGTTGACGTGTTCAGCCCAGATGACAACGTAGGTGATGTGATCGGTGACTTAAACCGTCGTCGCGGTATGATCAAAGACCAAGTTGCTGGTGTAACAGGTGTTCGCGTTAAAGCTGATGTACCGTTATCAGAAATGTTCGGTTATATCGGTACCTTACGTACAATGACTTCTGGTCGTGGTCAGTTCTCTATGGAGTTCTCACACTACAGCCAATGTCCAGCTAGCGTAGCTGAGAAAGTTGTTGCTCAAGTTAAAGAACGTAAAGCTGCTGAAGCTAAGAAGTAATTCTTAACTTATCTTGGCTAATAAAAACCGCTGTCGGCCTCTAGGCTCGCAGCGGTTTTTTTATGGGAGAGATCCAACTGTAATCACCCGCTACGGCTGACGAAGTTTCGTATCCCGTTGTTTAAAATAATGTTAGTTCTCGCTTTATCTTCTCAGCGTTCAGTTTTTTGTTTACTCAATTCAAGCAAGGCCTTGGCTGCCGGTGTTAAAGGTAAACTTTGGCGCCAAATAAGCGCCAGATCCCATGTCATTGCGGGCTGCATAGGTTTAAAGACCAGTTTACTGGTGCTTAATCTATTGCAGATAGGCTCAGGTAAAATAGCGACGCCCATATCGGCTTCGACCATGGCGGCAAGGAAATCCCACTGGCCGCTGCGAAAGGCAATATTGAGTTGAACACCTGCTTTGCGACTGAGGCGATTAATCAGTTTAGCGAGGGAGAAGTCTTCGTTATAGAGGATAAAAGGATAGGGCTGGAAGTCCTGCCATTTTAAGTGGTCTTTCTCGGCTAAGGGATGTCCTTCAGGCAGGCATGCGAGTAAAGGGTACTTAGTTAGGGGTTGGTTGACGAGTTCTGTCTCATGGGTCGTGGGTAGCGCGGTAAAGGCGATATCGAGACTGTTATTGAGCAATGCTTGTTCGCAGCCGAATCCACCGTACTCATACATGTGTAGTTCAACTCCCGGATAACGCTTACGATAGCTAGTGAGCAAACCAATAATAAGACTGCTCATCATAGGACATACACCCAGTCGCAACCGCCCCGATTTAAGACCGCTAAGGTTACTCATGTCCTCCTGCAGTCTATGCCATTGGCCGAGGATTTCCCGTGCACTGTGCTCAAAGAGCTGACCAGCTTGAGTTAACTCAACCTTTTGGTTATTTCGGATCAGCAAGGTTTCACCAAGGCTTTCTTCAAGTCTCTGGATTATTTTGCTTAGTGTCGGCTGGGTGATAAAACATTTCTGCGCGGCGCGGGTAAAGTTTTCAGTTTCCACTAAGGTCAGAAAACACTGTAAGGTCTTGATTGGGATGTTCATGCTCAAATGGAATCCATATTATGGAATTTATTCATTTTACTAATGATAGCCTAAGTATTACTTTGACCTTGTTAACAAAACAGGGGAATACCGATGAAATCAAGTTCAAGTCTGTGGGTAGGTGCTTTGTGGCAGGCGGCTATGCCTGTGGCAAAAGATGTGCAAAACGCTAAAGCGGCGCAAGTAACTAAAACGGCTCCAGCGGGTGATTTGCATAAAGCAAAACAACAAGTAAACCCAGCCTAGGCTGGGTTTTTACTTTTCTGTGTTTTAGATTCTGCTCTTATTTTCATTTCCCTCTATTCTCACTTTGCCTTTTTAACTTCTGCTCAATCCCTTCCTTGGTGAAAGTACTGTTCAGCAACGGATGCTGAACCAGCGATAGACGTTTAGTCTTATATTTACTTGAATGCTCATTACTGGCTCTAAGCCAACTCATTAGGATTGGATGCTTAAATAGCAAAAAAGCCACCCTCATAAACTCGGATGGCTTTGCTCTGCAGGGGATGGAGATTTACTTGCCGGAGAATTGATTCTCGACGAGTGGTTGCTTGTTTTCGGCCTGAGCGACGTGGCATTGAGTACAGGCATAGTTATGTCCGTTAACTGTGCCTTTATCATCAATCACGTGGGACTTAGCTACTGGCGTGGCTTTCATGCGTTTTGCCTTGTCCCAACTATGGCAGCTTAAACAGCCATTTTTATCTAAGGTGATCTTGTAATCGTCCTTATGTGGGATGAGCGGTGGTTGCTCGCTAAAACTGCGCTCAATGGCGGTGCCGCGACTGGGATAAATCGCCATGGCATCGGCTGGGCGAGTGTCTGTGATCGCCATGTTTCCTGCGAGGGATTGAATATTAACTGGTGCTACGTTGGTGTAGGTTTGCTGACCTGAACAGCCGGTAATGGCGACGAGTAGCGCAGTTAAGGTGAGTATTTTTCTCATTGGTTATTCTCCGCCTTGAAGACTTTCACTGGGCATTTTTTAAAGTCAGTTTCTTTTGACAGGGGATCGGTCGCATCCAATATCAGTTTGTTGACTAACTGGCGCGCATCGAAGAAAGGCATAAATACTACGCCGCGTGGCGGTTTGTTACGGCCTTTGGTTTCAACTCGGGTTTTCACTTCACCGCGCGGTGAGGCCACTATGACTTCGTCACCACGTTGTACGCCGCGAGCTTTCGCATCTTCTGGATGCATGAAAATCTGCGCGTCGGGGTAGGCACGGTAAAGCTCTGGTACGCGGGCTGTCATCGAGCCTGTGTGCCAATGTTCCAGCACGCGGCCAGTCGACATCCACAAATCGTATTCTTCATTCGGCTCTTCGGCGGCAGGCTCATAGGGCAGGGCGAAAATCACCGCTTTGCCATCTGGCTTGCCATAGAATTTAAAGCCTTCACCCGCTTTGACATAAGGATCGCTCCCCTCAACGAAACGGCGCAGCGTTTCTTTGCCATTAACGACTGGCCAGCGTAGGCCGCGGGTTTCGTGGTAACGGTCAAAGTCGGCTAAATCATGGCCATGGCCACGACCGAAAGCTGCATATTCTTCGAAAATACCTTTTTGCAGGTAGAAACCGAAGTGTTCGCTCTCATCGTTTAATTCGGCTTTGCAATCGGAAGTTGGGAACTTGTCGATCACGCCATTGGCAAATAGCACTTCATATAAGGTTTTATCCGCGTATTCCGGTTGTTTGGCTATCAGTTCGGCTGGCCAGACTTCGGAGACTTTGAATCGTTTCGAAAATTCGACTAGTTGCCACAGATCTGAGGTTGCGCCTTCTGGGGCTTTTACTTGCTGATGCCACATATGAGTACGGCGCTCGGCGTTGCCGTAAGCCCCTTCTTTCTCGACCCACATTGCCGTTGGCAAAATTAAATCTGCCGCCATGGCTGTGATGGTTGGGTAGGGATCTGAAACCACGATAAAGTTTTCTGGATTACGGAAACCCGGATAGATTTCATCGTTGATGTTGGGGCCAGCCTGCATATTATTGGTACACATGGTCCAGTAACAGTTGAGCTTGCCATCTTTGAGCATACGGCTCTGGAGTACGGCATGGTAGCCAGGTTTGGCGGGAATTGTCCCTTCAGGCACTTGCCATAGCTTTTCGGTAATGGCGCGGTGCTTGTCGTTAGTGACTTCCATATCGGCGGGTAAACGGTGGGCGAAAGTACCGACTTCACGGGCAGTCCCGCAAGCCGAAGGTTGACCGGTTAACGAGAATGGACTGTTACCCGGTGTGGCAATTTTGCCCGTGAGCAAATGGATGTTGTAAAGCATGTTGTTCGCCCACACGCCGCGAACGTGTTGGTTAATGCCCATGGTCCACAGACTCATGACTTTAACGTTAGGGTCGGCATAGGCTTTGGCTAAAATCTCCAGCTTCTCTGGCTCGACGCCACTCATCTTGGCGGCATATTCCAGCGTATAAGTGCTGACAAACTTGGCATACTCGTCAAAGTTAATGGGCGTGGATTTACCATTGCCTGGATTTTTAGCTTTTTTCTCTAATGGATGATCTGGACGCAGGCCATAGCCGATATCATCTACCCCAAGGGCAAACTTAGTGTGTTTGGTAACAAAGTCGGTATTTATGGCTTTGTTTTGAATAATGTAATTGGCAATAAAGTTGAGGATCACTAAGTCCGACTGTGGGCGGAACACCATAGGGTTATCGGCTAAATCGAAGCTGCGGTTCTCAAAGGTCGACAGCACATGCACTCGGCATGTTGGACTGCTTAAACGTCTATCGGATATTCGTGCCCACAGAATTGGGTGCATCTCCGCCATGTTTGCGCCCCAGAGCACAAACTGATCGGCGGCTTCTAAATCGTCATAACAACCCATGGGCTCATCGATACCGAAGGTGCGCATAAAGCCGCCTACAGCTGAGGCCATGCAGTGGCGCGCATTGGGATCTATGTTGTTGGTAAGGAAACCTGCTTTATGAAGTTTAGAGGCGGCATAACCTTCCCAAATAGTCCATTGGCCGGAGCCAAACATACCCACTGACGTCGGACCTTTGGTGGCTAGACTGTGTTTCCATTTCGCGGCCATAGTATCGAAGGCCACATCCCAACTGACTGGGGTGAACTCACCTTCTTTATGGTATTTGCCGTCTTTCATCCGCAGCAATGGCGTGGTTAATCTGTCCTTGCCGTACATGATTTTTGATAGGAAATAACCTTTAATACAGTTAAGGCCACGGTTGACTGGACTTTCAGGATCGCCCTTAGTGGCCACCACTTTGCCCGCTTGGGTGCCCACTAATACGCTACACCCCACACCGCAGAAACGGCAGGGAGCTTTATCCCACTTGATACTGTCAGCTTGTTCGGCGGCTTCGACCATCTTAATGGGAAGTGTGACGCCCACGGCCGTCGCAGCGGCAACCGCTGCGTTGGCCTTGAGAAACTCGCGGCGGCTTATGCTCATAATATTTCCTCACTCTCTTGTGCTAATGGTTCTACTTGGTGGTAAATCAAGCTGGCAGATAACACGCCGGACAGGGCATTGATGGCTTCAATATTGTCAAGAATCGCTCTTTGGCTACTCCCTTCTAGGGTGACGACCAATTTTCCTTCGGGTGTAATTGCATGAATATCAGTACCCACTAATGCGCGGATATTGGCTTCAACCTGCTGTAAGGCTTTAGGCGAGGCATGCACCACAAGGCTGGTGACGTGGTATTCCTGACTCATATGGGATGACCTGTAGTGGCGTAAACTCGGTTGCCTAAGATTAAAAAGGAGGGTAACCGAGTGCTGATACTGGCGAGTCTAGACCTGATAAAAAATGTGGGTATACCTCACAAGAGGTATTGAAAGCGATAGTCGATCCGGATCAAAGTTTTGCGAGTGATCTAACTCCCAGTTTGATATTTAAGCGCTTAGCACTGTCGTCACTAGGGCATAGTGATGAGTACATTTATGGAGAATACTATTGTGCATATCTGGAACCCGTGAACATTAACGGAAGCACAAGTGTGTAGATGGGAATCCAATACTTTTTTACCAATTACAGGTGTATATAAAATTTCTGGGTAAGAGCAATAGTTGACGTGAATGCTTGCGAAATCCTGCGATAGAACATATTTAGAAATAATTAGTTATATTCACATTGTTTAGTATGCATAGACGTTAATATCCCGTCAGCTCCATATAACCCGTACCCATATGGCTGCCAGAGAGTTGCACTGGGCCTTCCCAGTAGGGCGTTGATAATGGCATAGCGCTATTGGGATTGAGCGGGGTGATAGTGAGATCGATATTTTCGCTGGGGATTTTGACTTGCCAGCTAACGGGATAGCCGCCATTGACTGTGTGTTGCCATTTGAGTGGCGTCATCTGAATGTCATTGGGATTGTCAGTGGAATTGATGTTGCGCCCTGTGCCATCGGCAAACATTCTTCTGGCGCTATAAAATGCCGAGATAGGTGCATTCTTTGCGGACTCTGCCGGAGACTGATCCCGTAACTGAAACAACATCAGCGTCGAGCCATCATTTAACCTAAGTGCAAACCAATCCCAGCCCTGTTGCGTTTTAGTGAGAAATTGCGAGCTCCATTCCCTGTCGAGCCAACCTTGGCCTGTGACTCGCTCCACTTTGCCATTGCGGTTGATTTCACCTGAAATTTCAATAAAGGGTTGGCTGTAATAGTAAGAGGCTACTTCGCCGTCGCGGCTTTTAAGGCTATAGCCGTTAACGCCTTGGTATTGCAGTGGCGCTTGGCTATTAAGCTGAAGTCGATAGCTAAAATCAGGATTCTCCACCGTTAAGGTCGCGGGAAAGAGTGCATTGGTTTCGCTCTGCCAGTGCCAGTTATCGAGGCGGATTTGATAAGGATCTAATTTCACCTCGGCAAACTCGCTATGGCGGCGCGACCACTTTTCGTGAGTCAGATGAGTTTGACTCGAGGTTAATGCGCTGTGGGCCAAGTAAAGCTGCTGAGTCTCCCACGTGGATTCATTTTTAGCTATCACATCTGTTCCTTGCGGAACTGTTGTTTGTGGAGCGATTGTTTGCAGAGTTGTTTCTTGCGGAGCAGGGGGTTTAAGGGCGACTCTAAACTGCGTCCACTGAGCGCCGAGTTGCTCACCTGTTTCTGTCGTTAAATTCGCGGTCAGATACCACCATTCCTGGCGAAAGCCATTGTGCGCCAAGTGATCCCGCGGAAATTCAAATCTATAGCCGGGAACAACAGGCGTAAAAGCTAAATCATCTTGATTAGTAGAGGTTTTCCCCACCACATTGGCCATGGATTTGGACTGAGTGTTTTGCGTCGATGGCGTTTTATCGCATCCGCCGATAAGCATTAACCCAACCACTGCCCATGCAATACTGTTTAGATTGAGTGTTTTCATCACAGTGTCTCCTGTTGCAGACTGGCGACCAGTGGTTTACGGGTTTGCCAATACAGCGGTAAGAGTACGGCTAAGGTGCAGGTGGTTAAGGCAATCAGTATTGCATGGCCATAGGCTTGCCAATCCCAAATCATTTTTATCGTCCAGCCAAAGGCTTGCAAGGTGATCTTATTAATAAGCAGGTAACCTAATAGCGCGCCCGTTGGCATAGCGAGCAGGCAAGTGATCAGCACCACAATCAGCATCTGCATAAACACCATGCCGCGCAGTGCATTACGACTGACGCCGAGGGAATACAGCCGTGCCAGTGGCGCTTGCCTTGCCTGAGTCAACATTAAGCAGGCACTAAAGAGGCCAATCGCGGCAACAATCAAGGTTAAACTATTCAGCACTAAGGTAATCGAAAAAGTCCGTTTAAACATAGCGATAGCTTGGGTTTTAATCTTAGTTTGGCTGTAGATTTGCGCTTGGGATAAACCTAACTCAGTCGCCAGTTGGACTTGTAGTTGATCAAGCTGCACTTCACTTATCCTACTGCCTTGCTCTTTACCGTGAAAACTCGCCGCTAAACTCACTGGCAGTACAGGTAACTGGGCCCGGTGCCAAAGTGGCTGGCTGATAATGACCTCGTTTCGGGTATTGCCGTGGTCATAATAAATGCCGCCAATAATGGCTTTGCTGTTACCTGTTTTCTCGAGCACATCCAATGACACAGTATCACCAAGCTGTAATTGGTATTTGATGGCAAGAGGTTCGCTCACCAATACAACGGGTGCATTAAAGTAGGATTGCCACAATGTGGGCAGGCTTTCCTTAAGCGCACTGGTGTGCCGAGTCGAAAATTCATCGCGGCTGAGTAGGCTAATTGGAATCGTCAACTCGCTCGAATTATCCGTCGATGCTGGGAGTGAAAGCAGGGCTTCAATCTGCCACTGCTGATAAAGACCGCTGACTCTAGGATCGTGCATCAATTGTGTTTGAATCGTGTCGATACGCTGGCTCGGTGGGCGGATATAGAGATCGGCATGCAAGCGGGTTTCTAGCCAAGTCCGCAGGGTTTGTTCGAAGCTTCCAACGAGGGTGTTCATCGACACATTGGCACTGAGCGCCAGTAAGATCGCCATCATAGCAAGGGAAAGCGGTGCAATAAGCTCACGGGTTTCGGCGAGCAGATATTGCCATAATCCAGGACGTGCCAAGGGCATTAACGCACTGACGCCCCAATGCAATAATTGTGGCAACAATAAGGGAATAGCGATAGCGACGATACCGAGCAACACTAAGCTGATGTTATAGCTTTGGCTGAAGGGAAACAGCAGAGCCGCTAAGGTCAATAAGCCACAGGCTAAGGCAAATTGAATACTATGGGTTTTGCGGTGTGCCTGCATTTGCTGATAGCGATTCGCCCCTTGTGCAAGTGCTTGGCGGGTAAGATCTAAATACAAGGGCAAGCAAGCGGCGAGCGCGGCAATTAAGGTGAGGACAATTGCCTCAAAAAGCCAAGTCCATTGCCAAATACCGGGGAGCAAGTGGGCGCCATACATTTGCTCTAAGGTCATGGCGACCATAGGTTGCAGCCAGTGGCTGAGTTGCAAACCACTGATAAAGCCCAGACTTGAACCTATGACAACTAACAAAATTAATTCGAACATCAGTGCCGTCATCAAGGCGCTGCGCTCTATTCCCTGTTGCAATAACTGCACTAACAGTTTTTGCCGTTTCATTAGGCTGTAGCGCACACCGTTATAGGCGATAAAGAGGCCGACAACGAAGGCTAACATGCTCATGGCATTAAGATTAAGGTGAAAACTGCGGGTCAGCGCAATCAAGGCTTGGCCTTGATCCTGCTGGCTAAAGCTGGCCTTTTGCGGCGTAATGCCAAGAGTGTCGAGTTGGGATTTTAGTTTAGGTAGGTTTTCTCGCTCACTGAACATGGCGATATAGCTCAATCTGCCTTGCATGTTTAGTAATCGCTGGGCGAGGGACATATCGGCCAAGATGGCGCTGCCGAGACCAAAACTGTCATCAATTGCAATGACATCTAAGGTGCTATTTTCTAAAACAAGTTTACCGTCGGGTGCCACTTTGGGAGCTAGGCTGCGGCTCATGATTACTGTGGCTGCGCCGCTGAGGAGATCGGCAAGCGGTAAGTCATTCATCTGTGGCGAGGTAGCTGATGGTGTGTCGGTCGAGGCGTTACTTCTCGATTTTTGTAGTGTTAATGCAGCGATCAAATCGCTGCCTTCCAGTTGCCAGAACTGACCGTTTTTACTGGAGATTTTGCCACTTACGACGGCGAGACTCTGACTTAATCCGGCTAGTCTCAAGGCGAAATAGACAGATTCATCTAAAGTGTTTTGTCCAAGGGGCGGCGTGAGTAGCACATCGGCGCGTTGACTCAGTAACTCAGTCGCCTCGCTATAGCTGCGCACGGCATTGTCGTTGGTTGCCTTGACTCCAATGAGCAGAGTCACAGCTAAGGCGATACCGAGCAGAATGGCACCTGCTTGTATAGGCGAATGGCGATAATGGGCGATAAAAACCTTTAGGCTGAGCCACGTCAGCCTCAGCCAAGTTAACTTTAGCCTTGTTTGCTTAAGCCCAGCCTGTTTAAGTTCTGTTTGCTTAAGTTCTGTGGGAGTCGCCTTAGTGAGCAGTTTATTGTTCATAGATAGCGACTGCACCTTGGGATAAATGCCAACGTTTTTGCATGAAGGCGGCGCATTCTTCGCTGTGGGTGACCATCAAGATACTAGTTTGGCTTTCCCGTGCCAGTTCACACAGTAGTGCCATCACTTGTTTGCCTGACACATCATCTAAGTTACCCGTAGGTTCGTCGGCCAGTAGCAAGGTCGGTTTATGGGCTAAGGCGCGGGCGATGGCGACACGCTGTTGTTGACCGCCTGACAGGGCTTCAACTTGGCGATGAAGTAATGGCATCAGCCCAAGTTTTTCAACCAGATAGTCACACCAAGGCGACCATGGCTGCGCGGTTAAACTTAAGGAGAAGGCGATATTGTCTTTCACGTTGAGTGGCGTGAGTAAGTTAAATTGCTGAAACACGACACCTAAGGAATTACGTCTGAAACGGCTCCACTCTTTATCTTGCCAAGTTGAGGTGGATGCTTGTTCTAGCAAGATTTCACCCGAGTCTGGCATTTCAAAACCGGCGATCAGGTTGAGTAAGGTGCTTTTGCCGCTGCCGCTGGGACCTGTAAGCGCCACGGTTTCACCTCTGTGGATCTGTAGATTAACCGCTTGCAGTACTTGATGATATTGCTCACCATCACGAAAGCCTTTGGTGACTTGGTTAAGCTTAGCGACGTCGGCCATTGAGCAACTCCTTTATATCCATTGGCGGCGGGTGTGGTAAGCCGTGTTTCAAACTGCGGCGGCAACTTACTTAGTGGCCGCAATTTAGCATTGCCATTTTATGTTCAAGATAAAGCATTTTCTATTCAGATAGATACTGATTTTTCTTGTAATAGGATCATCCACTGGGTAACAAAACATAAATCGTCATTTGGTGTAAAAATAGTCAACTGGATTAAATCCTCCGCGAACTGTGAGCAAACGGCTTGAGCTGACGCCGCATTTGTTGCATTCTGTGCGTCCTGTTAGCTTGGGAGTAAATCTCAATCTAGCAATCCGTTCGGATGAAGGTAGCAGGAGAGTGGGGAATTGACCCCACACCGACGAGGCAACTTTGGTTTTACAGAAGCGAGTCTTCTTATAAAAACAAAGCACTCTTTCAGGTGCCGATAGGCGTGGACTGTTACTGGACGAGCCTCTGGAGAGACTACCAGTTGCACTCATTGTGCAATCAGGTGGCGCCGAAGGCGAAAGTGTCGTGGTGTTATTGTATAACCTGTGACGCGAAACGCTCAGGCAAAAGGACAGAGGAGAGGATGACTGCACAGTCCCTGTCGTTTGTCGTCGTGGGCTATTTTTACTCTTTTGCTTGAGATGGAGCACTTTTGCTCTTATTGAAAGCACTCGTGTAGAGCTCTCGCTTGCTACGCTTTTAGCGTTCAGCTTAGGCGATTCTCGGCCGAGATTAGGTCAAAATAGTTCGCTATAGCGTCCGACTGCGGCGCGTCACAGCCATTTCTTTTCCTCCTCCGTTTATTAATTTTGTTGTTTAATATTCGAGGAATATCATGAGTTTTCAAGCTTTACTTGCCAGTATTAATGGCATCGTCTGGGGCCCAATTACCCTTTGTTTGCTGGTGGGTACAGGGGTTTACCTCACTGTGCGTCTCAAGCTTATCCAAGTATTTCGTCTGCCGATGGCGATGGGATTGTTGTTTAAACCCGCCAAAGGTCATGGGGATTTATCTTCCTTTGCCGCGCTTTGTACGGCGCTGTCCGCCACTATCGGTACCGGTAATATTGTTGGCGTGGCGACGGCGATAAAAATGGGCGGGCCAGGGGCGTTATTTTGGATGTGGCTGGCGGCATTTTTCGGCATGGCGACTAAATATGCTGAATGTATGTTGGCGGTAAAGTACCGTACCACCGATGCTCGTGGGCAGATTGCGGGTGGCCCTATGTATTATATCGAGCGCGGCCTTGGTCTGCCTTGGATGGCGAAATTGTTCGCTCTTTTTGGGGTTGGTGTGGCCTTTTTCGGTATCGGTACTTTTGCACAGGTTAACGCCATCAGCGATGCACTGACGATTGCCTTTGAAGTGCCGACTTGGTTGACCGCGACCGTGTTGACTGTGTTAGTTGCCGCAGTCACTTTGGGTGGCGTAAAGCGCATTTCAAATGTGGCGCAAAAACTTGTGCCTGCGATGTCGATTGGTTATGTGCTGGCCTGCGTGTGGATCTTAGTCGGTTTTTCCGAGCAGATCTTACCCGCCTTAGCTTTAGTGATTGAATCTGCCTTTACGCCACTCTCAGCTGCGGGGGGCTTTTTAGGGGCGACAGTCGCGCAGGCGATTCAAATCGGTATTGCCCGCGGTGTGTTCTCGAACGAATCTGGATTAGGTAGTGCACCCATTGCCGCCGCTGCCGCTAAGACCAATGAACCCGTTGAGCAAGGTTTGGTCAGCATGACGGGCACCTTCTTCGATACCATCATTATTTGTACTATGACGGGCTTAGTGCTGATCATCACAGGAGTATGGAGTGGTGAAACTGCGGGTGCTGCGATGACGAGTGCTGCTTTTGCTCTGGGAGGCTCAGCGCTTGTGGGTCAGTATTTGGTGACGATTGCGCTAGTGTGTTTTGCGTTTACAACGATTTTGGGCTGGCATTATTATGGTGAACGCTGTTGGTATTACTTAGTCGGTGAGCGCGGATTACGCATGTATCAAGTGGTGTTTTTGGTACTGATTGCGGGTGGTGCTTTTATCAAACTGGATGTGATTTGGTTGTTGGCCGATACGGTTAATGGTTTGATGGCTATCCCTAACTTGATCGCCATTGTGGGCTTGAGGCATATCATTATCGCCGAAACCCAAAGCTATTTTGCTCGTATCTTACCTAATCAAACCTTAGAGACGGCTTATTAGTGTTTTTAAAACAATAAATTACTTCACATTATTTTAACTTTGACATTGTCGCCACTAAATTCTTCGTTTACTTTATAAGTGCTATTTTTAAATGCAGTGCTTATAAAATCGAGGGCTTTAGGGCGACACCATGGAAAAAAGTAAACTTCGTACTTTTCGCAGTAGAATTTTATCCCACATAGCCTTGCCTCTCATTTTAATTATGGCGAGTGTCTATGGTGTAAACGCTTGGTTTAGTTATATCTCCACAGAGAATCGGCTTTACCATAGCCTGACACAAGAGGCGAGTCATTCAGCTTCTCGTCTGCAGTTTCTGCTCGAGCATGCGCAGGCCAACACCCAAGGTCTTGCTGATTTTATTGGTTTTTTGTCAAGTAAAGAAGACATGAATGACACTGAGAGTGTTAAAAGTGTCTTGATGAATCGAGTCAAACGTAACCCTGATTTTTTTGGCTCCGCAGTCGCGTTTAAACCTAATACCTTCCCCAATCGAAAGCTCTTTTCCCCCTATGTTTACCGCGACACCAGTGGCAGCGACGATCTCCATTATCTCGATATTGGCGCTGAAGGCTACGACTATACCGATGGTACTTGGGATTGGTGGAGCAAGGCTATCAATCAAGCGAACGGTTATTGGTCAAAGGCATATTTTGATGAGGGGGCTGGGAATATTCTGATGTTGACCTATTCGGCTCCTTTTGGTGCGGTAGGTAATTATTTTGGGGTTGCGACGGTTGATTTAGCCTTAGATGGATTGCCAAAACAATTGGGGATTGCACCAAATCGTCTGGTGGTTTTAGACGACCAAGGGCGGCTTATTTATCATATAGATAAAGAAAAAGTGCTGGCAACGACTTCAGCCCAGTGGCTCGATAAGAATAAAAATGCCGATTTTTGGACGCTACAGGATAAAAGGCTTGATGGTCAAACAAGGTTTGTTGATAACCAAGATGTTGTTTATCTTGCGAGTATTGCGACTGTACCGCAATTAAAGTGGCGTGTGATTGTATTAGCGCCAGAACAAGATTTATTCAACTCCCTGCTTGATGATCTAGCATCCATCATCCTCAATTTAAGTTTATTAACCCTCTTATTATTGCTGACCTGTTATCTCGCGGCGAAACGGTTAACTCGGCCGCTAGAGCTACTCGAGTCGGGTATCTTGTCCTTTGGACAGGGTAAAGCTCAGCAGCTCATTGTACCTAAAGGTGCCGTGAGTGAAATTGTGACGCTGAGTACTACCTTCAATCAAATGGCGGAATTACTCGCAGAACGTGAACAAGCCATTCTTGATTCCCGCGGTAATCGCTTTGCGCGCCTAATTGATGGCATGAGTGAAAAGTCTTTCTACTGTTCCCTCGAACCCAATGGTCAACTCGCCCAGGTTAGTGAGGGGGTAACTAAGGTGTTGGGGATTACCCCTGATTTGCTCAAGCGCAAATATCAAAGGCTCTTCTCGGCTAATCCCCTCAATGAGAAGAACTGGGAATATACCGATTTGGCCTTAAAGGGCCAAAATGTGCCTTCGCACCAAGTGGAAATGCTGGATGAAAAAGGGCATTTAAGAAGGCTCGATGTGTTTATGCAGCCGTTATTATCAGATACGGGTGAGTTAATGTCGGTGGAGATGTTATTTACCGATGTTACTGAGCAGTTTTCAGCGGCAGTTTGGTCAAATGCCGTACTAGAAGCCGCTCCCGAGGCCATGCTCATTGTCGACGAACTTGGGAAAATCGTCTTTACTAACAGTCGCTGTCAGCAGCTCTTTGGATACGAAACGGGCGCTATGCTGGGTTTGCAGGTTGAGGCGTTATTGCCGCAAGAGTTAGGAAACGGGCATGTACTTGAGCGGCAAACATTCCTGCGCGAAGGCCGCGATAGAGGCATGGCAAATGCCCGTCATGTACGGGCGTTAAAAGCCGATGGTAATGAATTTATTGCGGAAATAGCGCTGAGTATTCTTCCCCCTGCCTTTGATGGACAAAGGCAAGTGGCGGCTTCAATACGCGATATGACACAAAAACTGGCCGTTGAGCAGAAGATCCGTGATAGCGAACAGCGTTTTCGTGGCTTAGTGACTAATATTCCCGGCGCCGTTTATCGGACTCGTATCGCTGATGTATGGTTCATGGAATATATCAGTGACAATATTGCTGAGATTACGGGTTATGCAGCGAGTCAGTTTATTGAAAATCGCCAACGTACTTTTGCTTCGCTGATTTTAGAAGAGGATCGGCCTACATGTCATTTGCATATTGATAGGGCACTCGCGCAGCAAGAAACCTTTGAAGTGGAATATCGTATTCGCCACCGCGATGGCAGTATTCGCTGGGTACATGAGAAAGGTAAGGCAAGTTATACCGAAGAGGGCGTTCCACTTTGGTTCGATGGCAGTATTGATGACATCACAGAGAGTAAGCTTGCTATAAGGCAGTTGGAGGCTTCGCGCCTGCAATTGACCAATATTACAGAGTCTATTCCTTGTACCGTGTACCAATTGTTGTGGCACTCGCCTACTGATCGCAGATTTACCTTTCTCTCTGGTGCGGCAATGAAAATGCTGGGGCTACATCGTGATGATCTTATTAGTAATTTTGACATCATCGCTGAGCGGATTTTTGATGACGAAAGGCCGGACGTCGTGCGGGCACTTTCAGGTAAGAGTGAAGATAGGTTTCAATGGATCCGCGAGTTTCGTTATCGCCATCCCAATGGCGGCATACGTTGGATGGAAGCGGGTGCGAGCGGCCATATAGAGGAGGATGGCGCTATTACTTGGAATGGGTATGTAATGGACATTACCCAACGCAAGAGCATAGAACAAGAGTTAGCCCTCAGTGAAGCGCACTTTAAGGCTCTGTTCGATGGTGCGACCATTGGTATCGTCAATGTGGATGTTAAAGGCGTTATCTTAGATTGTAATGACCAATTCTGTGCCGATATGGCGCGGTCACGGGAGAGTTTACGCAATACCGCAATTTTTGAGGTCCTTAGCGCGCAAGATAAGCATATCGCCAAGGCGCAATTTAAGGAATTGGTCGGTGGCAAAATTGACCATTATCGTGGCGAGAGAAGCTTTATTCGTCCTTCCGGTGCGCCTTTATGGATGACGGTCAATGTGTCGGCATTGTTAGATGCCCAAGGACAATTTGAATCTGCTGTGATCAGCATGGTCGATATGACAGAGCTTAAATTGCTCTCCGATGAACTGTTACTTGCCAAAGAGCAAGCCGATGCTGCCAGTAAAGCCAAGGGTGACTTCTTGGCGAATATGTCCCACGAAATACGCACCCCAATGAATGCCATTATCGGCATGTCCCAGCTGTGCTTACAGACCGAATTAGATAAAAAACAGAAAAACTATGTGGAGAAGATTGAGCGGGCATCGCAGTCTTTACTGTCTATTATCAATGACATTCTGGATTTCTCTAAGATCGAAGCGGGTAAGCTCGACATAGATTCAGTGCCATTTCAGCTCGATACTATGCTAGAAGATCTCAGCGATATGTTCTCTGAGAAAGCCGCCCACAAGCAGATTGAATTGTTATTTGCAGTCGCCCCTAACGTGCCGCGTTATTTATATGGTGATTCGCTACGCTTAGGTCAAGTGTTGATTAACTTGATGAATAACGCCATTAAATTCACCGAGCGGGGTGAAGTATTACTGTCGTTAAATCTTGTTGAACAGCAAGATGATGATGTCGTGCTGCGTTTTAGTGTGCGTGATAGCGGCATAGGCTTAACTGAGCAGCAGCAAGCAAAATTATTTAAATCCTTTACCCAAGCGGATACTTCAACCACCCGTAAATACGGTGGTACAGGCTTAGGCTTGGCTATTTGCAAGCAACTCGTTGAACTCATGGGGGGCAATATTGGTGTCGAAAGTCAATTTGGTCATGGCAGCACCTTCTATTTCACTGTGAAGTTACAAATTTCCGAGGGCCAAAAATTAGTGCTTGAGCAAGAGCTTGAGGGCATGTCTGTGCTGGTGGTAGATGATAACGCGACCGCTAGGGACATAATGCGTACAACGCTCGAAAGTATGGGCTTTAGAGTCGATACGGTTCGTTCAGGTGAAGAAGCAATAAGCCGCTGTTTACTGCAGACCTATGAAGTGGCATTAATCGATTGGAAAATGCCCAGTATGGACGGGTTAGAAACCGCCCGTCAGATCCAACTACAGGCTAAGTCTCAGCCTAAGATCTTGATGGTATCCGCTCATGCTAATCATGAATTTATCACTCAAATTGAGCAATTAGCACTGGCGGGGTACATAAGTAAACCCATCAGCGCCTCACGCATGCTCGATGGCATAATGAATGCGATTGGCCGTGAAGGCATATTACCAGTGAGACGCCGCACTGAAGAGCTGGCGCCGCAGTTATTATTACCACTTCAAGGGAAGCGTATCTTATTAGTGGAAGATAACGAGATGAACCTTGAAGTCGCCAGCGAGTTTTTAGAGCAAGTGGGGATTATTTTATCCATAGCGACCAATGGCCAAATCGCCTTAGATAAGCTATCCCAACAGCATTTCGATCTAGTGTTAATGGACTGCCAAATGCCGGTGATGGATGGTTATCAAGCCACTAAAGCGATAAGGAAAAGGCCTGAGTTGGCAAATTTACCTGTCGTCGCTATGACTGCGAATGCGATGGCTGGTGATAGAGATATGTGTCTTCGGGCTGGGATGAATGACCATATTGCCAAGCCCATAGAAGTGAATGTGCTCTATCAAACCCTATTGAAATACCTCGGATCTTCTGGAATTTCTGCTGCGATAAGGGCGGAAGCCTCAACTCAGTTAACTTCGTCCAGCGCACAGGGTGAAGTCAGCAATGGCGCTGATCAAACGGTATTGCTCAAGTGGCCAGAACACCCTGAGCTGGATATCGATAGAGGTTTGCAACTGGTGCAGCATTCGACGCGTCTTTATCAACGAATCTTTGATCGTTTCGTGAGCAGTCAACGTAATGTCGTGGAGCAGGTTCGCAAAGCCATCGCGGCGAATCAAGTCGAAGATGCCGTGCGTATCGCCCACACTCTTAAAGGCTTAGCGGGCAATTTAAGTTCGGCAAAATTGGTGGAATTAGCGCGTTTGCTTGAGTTGCATTTAACAGAGAAAGCGCCCTATGAAGATGAGTTAGTTCAAATTCAACCGCTAGTGGCCTCTATCTGCGATGCGATTGAACAGGCTAAGCCTGTGATAGTGAATCAAGCCGAGCCTCAAGCGGTGGACTTGCTATCAGATGAGGACTTGAGAGCCGCATTACGGGTCTTACGTCAGAATCTAGATGAAGCCGATGCCAGTGCTGTGGCAAAAATTGATGCGTTAAAGCCGAAGGTGAGTAGTGCAATGTGGCAAACATTAAGCCCCGCTTTATCTATGATTAACCAGTATCAGTTTGATGAGGCAATCGACTTAATTGACGATGTGATTACACAGTTAGGATAGAAAGCGGTAGCGCGAATTTATAATGCGTGACATTGAGTGGAGTTGTTAATGGAAAAAGCAACAATATTAGTCGTCGATGACACACCTGAGAATATCGATATTTTGATCGGTATTCTAGGTGATGATTACAAAGTCAAAGTGGCGATCGATGGGCCAAGGGCATTAGCGTTAGTGACAAAGTCGCGGCCTGACTTGATTCTTCTCGATGTCATGATGCCTGGTATGAATGGCTATGAAGTCTGCAAGCTGCTAAAGCAAGAGCCGCTGACCAGCCATATTCCGGTGATCTTCGTGACCGCCTTATCTGAAATTGCTGATGAAGCCCAAGGTTTTGCATTGGGCGCGGTGGATTACATTACTAAGCCTGTCAGTGCGCCTGTCGTTAAAGCGCGGGTTAAAACGCATCTTGCGCTCTATGATCAAAAACGTCTACTCGAACAACAAGTTAAAGTTCGTACCCACGAATTAGAAGAAACCCGTTTCGAGATTATCCGTCGTCTTGGCCGTGCTGCTGAATACAAGGACAACGAGACGGGTCTACATGTTGTGCGCATGAGCCATTACGCCCGCATATTAGCGATAAAGCTCGGCTTACCGACAACCTTTTGTGACTTGATTTTTAATGCGGCGCCTATGCACGATATTGGTAAAATCGGTACGCCCGATGCTGTGCTGAAAAAGCCAGGGAAACTTGATGCGCAGGAATGGGAAATTATGCAGCAGCACGCCGCCATAGGTGCAGAAATTATTGGTGAACATAGCGATCCGTTATTGCAAATGGCCCGTCGTATCGCCTTAACTCACCATGAGAAGTGGGATGGTTCAGGTTACCCCAATGGCTTGGTAGGCGAAGAAATTCCCCTTGAAGGGCGTATCACCGCGATTGCGGATGTGTTCGATGCGCTGACTTCGCAACGGCCTTACAAGCAGGCTTGGACGATTGAAGCAACTATGGAGTTATTTGAAAATCAAGCGGGAAAACATTTCGATCCTAAGCTGGTGGAGGAGTTCAAGCAAATCCTGCCAGAAGCAATTGCCATTCGAGATACTTATTTAGAAAATTGATGCTCGAAGTGCATTGACTAAGATAAAGGCGCCATTGGCGCCTTTATTCTGCTTCAATATTTTATACTAATCATATTAAATCAAAGTATTACGCTTCATCTAATGAGTAGGGCAGGGCTTGGATCGTTAAATGTGATTGTTCATCGTCGGCAAAACGCAGCTGAGTATCATTAGGCGTGTCATTAGGAAGTACGGCGGTTAACAAGACTTGATTGCCACGCTGTACAAACTCAATGATTTGACCGCCACGGCGAAAACTGTCTTCCATCGCGATTTCGAGGCCTGATGCTAGGGTGATTTGAAGACTAGTGTGACCGCGCAAAATATACAGGGCGCGTTTATTACCACCGCGATATTTCATGCGCGCTATGGTTTCTTGTCCCATGTAACAGCCCTTATTGAAGCTGATACCGTTAACCGCTTGTAGATTACACATCTGCGGTACGTACTGACTGGCATGGCTGGCGGCAAGGTTGGGGTAACCTGCTGCAATCTCTAACGCTTGCCATGCACTGGCGTCAAATACACTCAGTTCCGATTGCGCAACTAAAGCTGCTGCGGCATCTGGTGTTAATACTAAAATAAAACGTTCAGCGTCTTTTAAAATCGCACCATTTTCAATGAGTGTGAGCTCTTGCTGAATGTCACCAAAATGTTTGTTCACGAATTGGCTTGCCTGTTCACCGGCAACCCCGAGCAGAGTCCACTCAGCGGATGCATTGCTTAAGGTGGCTTTACTAAACACGGCATATTTTTGTAACTGGGGTAAATCGACTTCGATGGCATCCTTTGGCATCAACATAAAGAGTGCATCTTGAATGGCAAAGGTTCTGAAACTGGCCAGCATTTTACCTTTAGGATCGCAATGGGCGCCCCAGCGCCATTGATCCGTGGCCAATGAGCTGATGTCTGTGGTCACTTGGCCATGGATAAAACTGCGGCCTTGTTCTCCAACGACTTTGATGAGGCCCAAATGAGATAAGTTGGCAAGCATAAGTGGAGGCAAGGTAGCGTCCAGATCCCAATGGGGCGTAGAAACTGAAATAGTCATAGCGAGATCCTGAAAATGAAGACGATGTGAGAGGCTAGATTGTAACGGAATTCCAGTTGGCTCAAAAGCATAAGGCGCACATATCTGTGAATGATCTGTGCGCCTTATTATGTGTGCTTTAGTCGATAGGCTTAAAGCGAGTGGAGTTTAAAGTTTAAAACAGCACGCGGGTACGCAATGTACCTTCAATGGCTTTGAGTTCAACTAAGGCTTCTTCCGCTTGAGTTGTGTCGACTTCCATCACGACATAACCAATTTCTGCGGTGGTCTGCAAATATTGGGCGGCGATGTTGATGCCTTTTTCCGAGAAGGCTTGGTTGATCTTGATCAACACGCCCGGACGGTTTTGGTGAATATGCAGCAAGCGCGAGGTGCCTTTATGCGTTGGTAATGACACTTCAGGGAAGTTAACCGCAGAAACGGTTGAGCCGTTGTCTGAGTATTTAGCGAGCTTACCCGCGACTTCGATACCAATGTTTTCTTGGGCTTCGGCCGTGCTACCGCCGACATGCGGCGTGAGTAGAACATTGTCTAAACCGCGTAGAGGGCTGATAAATTCATCGTCATTCGATTGTGGTTCAACGGGGAACACATCGATTGCGGCACCTGCGAGGTGACGTTCTTTTAACGCAACGGTTAAAGCTTCAATATCGACTACAGTACCGCGTGATGCGTTGATAAAGATGCTGCCCTTTTTCATCGCCGCAAACTCGGCAGCGCCTATCATGTCTTTTGTTTGTGGAGTTTCAGGGACATGTAAGCTAACTACATCAGCTTGTGCTAATAGGAGTTCTAACGAATGGACTTGTTGTGCGTTACCTAGTGGCAGTTTGTCTTCGATATCGAAGAACACGACACGCATACCTAAGGTTTCCGCCAGAATGCCAAGTTGAGTACCAATATGGCCGTAACCAATCACACCTAAGGTTTTACCACGCACTTCATAGCTGCCCGCTGCGGTTTTCATCCAGCCGCCACGGTGAGCTATAGCGTTGCGCTCAGGGATACCCCGCATCAACATAATGATTTCGCCAATTACGAGTTCTGCAACACTGCGAGTGTTTGAGAAGGGAGCGTTAAATACTGGGATACCAAGGGATTCGGCGGTGGCAAGGTCAACTTGGTTGGTTCCAATACAGAAACATCCTATCGCGATTAACTTCTCGGCACGTTTCAGCACCTCTGCAGTTAATTGGGTACGCGAACGAAGTCCCACAAAATGCGCATCTTTAATGGACTCAAGTAAGGCTTCATCGCTTAAGGAAGCTTTGTGGTATTCGATATTGGTGTATCCCGCACGTTCAAATACATCGACCGCAGATTGGTGGACGCCTTCCAACAGCAGGATCTTGATCTTATCCTTGTCCAGCGAATGTTTCGCCATGATATGGGTACCCTCTAATTAATAGAAATGTTTCTTATGATATGCTCACAACCTTCACCCACCAAAGTAGCACTTTTTTTACTCAGTGTGGAGGGCTAGATGGCTAAAGTTAATATTCTAAATTTAGAACAATATCGCATAAGAGGAAGAAACATTGAATAACAAAATAGCATGGTGCGGTATTTACCTCTCAGTTTTGGTGTGGTCGGCGATAAAACCCGCAGATCCTTTTACATGGTGGCTCGAAGCCTTACCTGCATTGATTGCTGTACCGATTTTATTCTTTACTCGTAAACGTTTTCCACTGACACCTTTAGTATATTTTCTCGTCTTAATACACTGCTGTGTGTTGTTTGTAGGTGCTCATTATACTTACGCTGAAGTGCCGTTATTCGACACGATTGCCGATTGGATGGGTTCAGAACGTAATAATTACGATAAAGTGGGTCATTTTGCGCAAGGTTTTATCCCAGCCATGCTCGCCCGTGAAATTATGTTGCGTAATCAAGCTGTCAAACCTGGGGCTTGGTGCGCGTTTCTTGCCACTTGTTTTGTGCTCGCTTTTTCGGCGTTTTATGAACTGATCGAATGGTGGGTTGCCGTGGCAACTGGCGAAGGGGCTGAAGCCTTTTTAGGTACTCAAGGCTATGTATGGGATACCCAATCTGACATGTTTCTTGCCCTCATTGGTGCAATTGTCGCGTTAGCTTTACTGTCTCGTTTTCAAGATAAACAAATCGCGAGACTCAAGCAGAGGATTTAGCGGCTAAAAGTGGGTGATGCTCCCTGGTCGAGTTGTAAGACTTTCTTCCCTGAAATATATGGTGTGAGTGTGATGACATTGAGTTGTCATACTTTAGTGTTGTTATTGTGTTTTCTTTGTGTTGCAACTTTGGATTGATAACGTCATAGTTGGAAAGTATTAGGTGCTGGGCGTTGGCCAAGTAAAACGGTATTTTTGACTGTTATTCCATTTTATTGTGGTGAGTTAGTCGAACCTACTAGCATTAAACAGGGAATAGTACATTTGGGTGATGTTTTTCAATCGTTAACTAGTCAGAATTAACTAGGTTAATGGAATGTTGAAAAATCTAACTAAAAAGACGAGTCAAACATACCATTTTGCAATAGAGAATACTTTTCAGGGAGGAGAGTCATTGAGCACAATTAATGAATTGGTTTTTTTACACCAAATGGCCGCGCCATGTCATTTAGCGTTACTCGCTGAATCCATAGGTTTGAAAACGCGTATAGTAAAGCATGCGGCTGAACTGGATTTAGACAAGAGTCGCCGTAGTTTTTATCTGATCACCCAAAAAGGTTCAGCATTAGATAACAAAGGGATACCTCTGTTAGCTTCGCGATTAGTGTCACATTTTCCTGTGGCGCTGTATCAAGTTGAGCGTGACTCCTTAGACCAAGAATCTGCAATGTTACTCGGCATTCGAGGCATTTTATTTGCCGATCAACGTATGGATCTGATGTTAACGGGTTTACGTAAAATGGTGGCAGAGGAACTTTGGTACGATAGAACTTTGCTAAGCAAAATGTTCCGCCGTGTCGTACAAAAGTTAGAAGGTAATAATGAGATGCCCTCTGATACTGTGGCTATGCTGCAGATGCTGACATCCCGTGAACGCACTATCATTCAATTCGTATCGAGTGGTGCGAGAAATAAAGAAATCGCTCATAGGTTATGTATCAGCGAACATACAGTGAAGGCGCATATTTCTTCTATTTTCCGCAAGACACAGTCTCGTAATCGGGTTGAGCTTTTACGTTGGGCGCAAACCTATCAAACTCACTTTGAGCTGTGCAGTTAGTCAGTTAAAGATATTGGTCGTTAGCTTTTCGCTGTGAGTGGTTAATGTTAATGATTGCTGGCATATCAACATAGAAAAGCGGGAATGTTTATTTAAACATTCCCGCTTTTTGTTTAACACCCTTTTTATAAACCACCACTAAAGAGTTTAGCTGTGGTGGTTTAACAGTATTGACTAGTATTGCACTACAGTGGCAACGTTCATATTGCCTGATTGGTTTACGTTGATGCTGTTGTTAGTGCCTGCTTGAGAACCTAACACTAAGTTGTCATTACCCGTTTGAGTGATTGACAGGCTGTTATTGTCACCGCTAACGCCAAATGAATTTGAAGCAAATGAAGTGTCATTATCGCCGCCTACCCAGTTACCGTTACCTGATTGAGTAATTTTCGCGGTGTTTTCATCACCTTCAATAATCAGGTCAATAACGTTAAGATCGCCACTTTGAAGTGCGCTGACATCGGCATTGTTGTTGCCAGCAACAGAAATCAATGTTTCGTTCTCAGCGCCATCTTGCTCAACATCAACTTCGTTATCGCTACCCACGGCATCTACATAAGCAAAGTTCTCATCACCTTCTTGGCTAACTTCAATACTGTTATCTTGACCATCAGCAAAGGCAATGATTTCGTTGTTATCGCCTTTAGAAGATAAATCGAAGTCGTTATCTGTGCCGTATGCACCAAAGGTTGCGAAGTTCGCATCGCCTTTTTGTTTCAAGTCAACGTCGTTGCTATCGCCCCATACTTGGAACTCTGCACCGTTGACATCGCCTTTTTGAGCGATAGTAATATCGTTATCATCACCTTGGATATCTGCCACTAAAGTATCACCGATAGTGTTGCCGCTGCCATTTTGGGTAATATCGACACTGTTGTCATCACCCGTAGTCATCGCAAGATAAGCCGTGTTGCCGTTACCTTTTTGATCCATTGAAATATCGTTATCGCTGCCGGCCAGTGCGTAAACGAAGCCAACATGGTTATCACCTTTTTGGACCATGTCTACTGTGTTGTCATTACCTGCAATACCTTTCGCTGCGCCAAAGTTATTGTTACCCGCTTGATTAACAGAAACGTCGTTGTTGTTACCCACGTTAGCGGTTAAGTCGAGAGCGATTAAACCTGCTTGGTTGTTGTCACCGATTTGTGTGATTTTACCGTCGTTGTTGCTGCCTTCAACGCGAAAAACTGCAAAGTTTGCGTCGCCTTCTTGCTCAACAAACACGCTGTTTTCAGCGCCAGTGATTTCAACTTGGCTTTCGTTGACTTCGCCTAATTGGTTAACGAATACCGTGTTATCGTTGCCAGTAACATCGCTACTGCTTTGGTTAAAGAAACCATCTTGCGACACATTTACATTGTTGTTGTCACCTACAACATTCGCACTTGCCACATGCCAGTCAACTTGTTGCGTTATTTGGACCTTGTTATCATCACCCGTTGAATTAATAGCCGCTTCATGCCACACACCGTCTTGGATGACGGTTGCGGTTTGATCTGTACCTGTTTGCACAACCGCAGCAGCGTTAAGGCCACCCGTTTGTGAGACTAAAGTGTCTTGGGCTTGGCCTGACTGTACTACGCTAATTTCACTCACTGTACTGGCAGCAAAAGCTTGACCGCTTAAACCTGTTGCAATGGCCAAAGCAATAAGTGATTTTTTAGCTTGTGATTTCATGTGACGCTCCCTGTTTAATATTGAGTTATTGAGATTGCAGCACCGTCCGCAATCTGTTGAATCGAAAAGTTGCCGCTTCCTAGTTGGTTCAGTTGCACGAGATTGTCATTGCCAATTTGTGTCACTGAAGCCGTATTTTGACTGCCGACTTGCAGTAGTTGGACTTCATTGTTTGAACCAATCTGTGTGATTAGCGCATCGTTATCATTGCCCACTTGTGTTACATCGGCCTTGTTATCGCTGCCTGACTGGAACAGTAATCCTTGGTTGGCAGTGCCTTGTTGAACCAGCTCGATAAGGTTATCGCGACCGGAACGTTCCAGTAATGCCTGAAGGGTTACGGGTAACTCGTTGACATTCAGCTCTTGTGCTGAAGTCATACAACTACAGAGCAAGATCAGCGGCACCAAAAAGCGTATAGAGGTATTTGGCACGGGTGACTCCTTGCATCAAATATCTTGGGCTGCTTAAAGCAACTTGCATCCCAAATTCAGACCTGAAGATACGAGTCCCGTTAATATGTCGCAATTGGCCAAACGGGTATTTATTCTAGAAAGGATTAACGGAAGGTAAATAATAGCTGTATTTATATCGTATTGATTAAATAGATTTTATATGTTTATTGACGTGTTTTTATTTAAGGGGTCTAGTCTAGTTGTCCTAGTAGTTAAGTCGTATTTGTTGTGAAGCGAGTATTTGATTTTTAAACAATGCAATAACAAGTGAAGGGAAATACATCGACTATCGCGTTTGCATTTTCTTGATAAAAAAGTACGCGTTTGTGCCAGCGAGAAACTGCTGTGGAGTTTAATCAACTGTAGCAAGCTATGTCATTTACCCTGTGTGCAACAAGAGGCTTCTTGTCCTTGCAGTAATGAATCCTAGGTTAAACAAAGGGACATTGCTGTGAGTGGAAGATTAACCATTATTATGATTAAATTCCTTAATGAGGTAGAGAGAAGATTAATACTACTGTTTTATGCGAGATCAGTGCTTTTCTGGTTTTTTTAACTCTTCATGGAATGCTTCGGTACTGATTTGGCTTTTACGGTCTTCCAGTTGTTGCATCGCACTGTTATTACTCACAGTTAACGCATTGAAGCGAGTATTGATATCGTCCATTTCGTTAATGTATTCAGGATCGGTTTTCTCTTTATTTTGCCAATAACGCTTACGTTCTAATTTCTGCAATTCACTGGCGCGCAGAATTTCAAAATAGCTATTTTCCTGCTTAAGACGATATATCTCGCCGTCGAGTAACTGCAATAATTTTTCTTTAGAAATGGTTCGGCTATTCAGTAGAGTGTGTAAAGGATCGAGAGGAATGTCCCTTTTATCAGAGTCTACTTCAGTCGTTATCCCTAACTGGTATTCGATTTTATGTTGGCTAAATTCCTGCGGACAAGCGGTTTGGCTAAAGACAATTTTGTCATCTTTACGGCATTTATAAATAGTATTTGCCTGTATTGCAGTGGGCAAAATAACACAAATTAGGGTGAGTATCAGTCTTGCCATGAGGCCACAAATCCTTTGTACACTTGCATAGCTATTATGATTTAATTGTTTGATTAAGCATGATAAATAATGATTATGACGTTTACATTATTATGCCTTTATAACCGTTTTTATTAGGCTTAACCGGCTGTTAAGTCCAATAAATTAAAGGATTAGCCATGCATCATTAGAAGGTCAAATTCACTCGTCAATGTCTGCCGCTAATCATTTACCTTAAATTAACATCTGCATCATACTATGGCGTAAATTTAGGGATAAAACCAGTTTTTTGACGCTTCAAATTTTTGGCGCTGGGATTGATTCTAAAGAAGAAAATAGCTTCTGGTCGAGCATTAGGTAAATAAAAAGGAGCGACTGCTCCTTTTTATTTATTGATAACGCTTAAGAGATTAGCGATCGAACCTTAAGTTGTCGATAAGTCGCGCTTTACCTATATAGGCGGCGGCCAAAATGACTAAGGTTTGGTCTTGGCTCTGCGCTTTCTCAAGCGTGTGAGCATGACGAATTTCCAGATAATCCGGCGTAAAGCCCGCCGCCACTAAACTGATTTTCGCTTGCTCGGTGACAGCATCAACACTCTGACCTTGTTTGATCCCTGCAGCCATAGTATCTATTGCCTGTTTTAACGCTGGTGCCGCGGCTTTTTCTGCGGCGGTGAGATAACCATTGCGCGAACTCATGGCTAAACCTGAGTCCTCACGTATGGTATCAACACCGATAATCTCAATCGGTAATGACAAGTCTTCAACCATAGTTTCAATGACTAATAGCTGTTGATAGTCTTTATTGCCAAAGAGTGCCACATCGGGCTGTACTATGTTGAATAGTTTACAGACGATTGTCGCAACGCCACGAAAATGCCCCGGACGGCTAGCGCCGCAGAGCAGATCTGAAATACCTGGCACTTCAACATAGGTTTGTTGCGCTAAGCCCTTGGGATACATCACGGCTGGCGTTGGGGTAAACAGCAACTCAGCGCCAGCGGCGGTGAGGGCTTCACTGTCGGCGGCGAGTGTGCGTGGGTAGGCATCGAGATCTTCGTTCTGGCCAAATTGCATTGGATTGACGAAAATCGATACCACCACATGATCACAACGTTTAGCCGCTTCTTTCACTAAGGTGATGTGTCCCCGATGGAGATTACCCATGGTCGGCACAAAGGCGACAGTTTCGCCCTTGGCACGCCATGCACGCACTTGAGTGCGAATATCATCAATATGGGCGCTAGTGATCATTGAGCCTTACCTTGCATAAATCTGTTATTAGTTAAAAGTGTGTTCGTCGCCAGGAAAAGTTCCTTGGGCAACTTCGTCGATATAAGCACGTACCGCAGAACGAATTTCACCGGTTTGTTTTAGGTAGTTTTTCGAGAAACGTGGAATGTAACCACTTGAAATACCTAACACATCATGCATCACCAAGATTTGACCGTCGGTCGATGCGCCTGCGCCAATTCCAATGACAGGAATCGTTAAGGCTTGAGTGATCGCCGCAGCGAGAGGCGCAGGGATACATTCTACGACTAATAGTTGAGCCCCCGCGGCTTCTAAAGCCTTAGCTTCGTCGAGGATGCGCTGGGCATTTTCGGCATCGCGGCCTTGCACTTTAAAACCACCAAACACATGAACCGACTGAGGCGTCAAGCCTAAGTGGGCACACACAGGAATACCGCGTTCGGTAAGCTTAGTGACGGTTTCGAGTAACCAGTGGCCGCCTTCGACCTTGACCATGTTCGCGCCAGCTTGCATTAACTCAGTGGCGTTGACCATAGCTTGTTCTGGCGTGGCGTAACTCATAAAGGGCATATCGGCGATCAGCAGGGCACGTTCGATACCGCGACGAACACAGCGAGTATGGTAAGCGATTTCTGCTGTAGTGACGGGCAGGGTATCGTCATGGCCTTGGAGAACCATTCCCAAAGAATCGCCGACCAGCAGCACATCGACACCTTCGCTATCGAACGCGCTGGCAAAACTGGCATCATAGGCTGTCAGTGCCGTGAATTTTCTACCTTCCTGTTTGTATTTCAACAGGGTTGAGCTAGTAATTTTAGACATATGGATGATCTTCAAACCAAATAGAAGTGGTGTTATAAGCTAACTGAGGACGGACTTCAATGATCAATGCCCAGTTGTTGTAACTCGGCCAACATTTTTGTATCGATAAGACTGTCGATGGCAGTGTTGCACGGCAGAATCAGATCCGGTGCAATTGCGGCTAAAGGTACGAGCACAAAGCCGCGCGTTTTCATGCCGTAGTGGGGCACTTTGAGTCTAGGAATGTCAATGTTCTCATTACCATACAAGAGTAAATCGAGATCTAAGGTTCTAGGCCCCCAACGCTCTAGGCGGATTCGTCCTTGGGTGTTTTCAATATGCTGCAGTGCATCGAGTAAAGCTAATGGCGCAAGATCAGTATCGAAACTCGCTACCGCATTAACATAATCGGGTTGCACGACATCGCCCATGGGCGTCGAATGGTAATAGGGAGAAACGACGAGACTATTGCCTAAGGCTAAGGCGGACAATGCCGTCACGGCATTGTCCAATTGCGCCTTGGGATTTTCAAGATTTGCGCCTAATGCGACGTAGACGCGGGGCATTATTCAGCCGTTTTAACTTTAGGTGTGCCACTCGCTTTAGGTGCGCTCGTCGGCGCTGAACCATCGGCATTCGGTGCACGAGGACGGCGACGACGTTGGGTGGCATTACGGTTGCGGTTTGGCGATTTACTGCCGCTACGCGCTATAGCTAAACGTTCCGTTTCATCGGCTTCGACAAATTGTTGCCACCAAGCGGCACTTTTAGCGACATTACCCGCTTCGACTTCGCCCCTGAGCAAGAGTAAATCGTATGCGGCTCTAAACTTAGGGTGTTCCATTAGTTTAAAGGCGCGAGTGCCTTGGCTACGATCAAAGCGTAACTGTAACTGCCAAATGTCTTTTGCTGGCGTACTAAAACGGCGTGGAATACTAATGGTTTGGCATTGCTGCTCCATCACATCGCCCATGGCGGCAAAGAAGGCATCGTATAACGTCAGGCCACTTTCAACCGCGATATCTTCGGCGCGTTGACGCAGTGGATACCAGAGAAGCGCAGCATAGAAGAATGAAGGTGTGACCGGCTTATCTTCGTTAACTCTTTGATCTGTGCTCTTCATGATGGCTTGCACCATTTTCGTGGTCGTACCTTTAGGATCATCTTTTAGCAGAGCGGCCACTTGCGGAAACAGCGGCGCGAATAGCTTGTATTCTTGCATCAGTTCGAAGTTGGCTAAGGCTTTGCCTGCAAAGAAGAGTTTCAACACTTCTTCGTACATACGCGCTGCGGGAATATCTTTTAGCAGTGGCGCTAATTGTTTAATCGGCGCTGCTGTGACTGTTTCGATACCCATGTTGAGCTTAGTGGCGAAACGCACTGCCCTTAACATACGCACCGGATCTTCACGGTAACGGGTTTCTGGATCGCCAATGAGTCTCAGTGTGCCCGCTTTGAGATCGGCCATACCGCCGCCATAGCTGCGAATCGAGTAATCGCTGATATCGTAATAGAGGGCATTGACGGTAAAGTCGCGGCGCTCGGCATCTTCATCGATTTCGCCATAGACGTTATCGCGCAGCAAACGCCCTTCGGCATTGGCTTTAGAGACTTTCTCATTACTCTCGCCGTGGTGACCACGGAAGGTGGCGACTTCAATCACATCGCGGCCGAAAACAATGTGCGCTAAGCGGAAACGGCGACCGACAACACGGCAATTACGGAATAATTTTTTGATTTCTTCCGGTGTTGCATTGGTCACTATGTCGAAATCTTTCGGTTCAATCCCTAAGAGTAAATCGCGTACACCGCCGCCGACTAAATAGGCTTTAAAGCCAGATTTATTCAGTCTGTATAATACCTTAAGGGCATTCTCGCTGATTTGTTTGCGCGAGATGGTATGGGCATCTCTTGGTACTAACTCTAAACTCAAAGCACCGGAACTTTGTTCAGGTGTTGTTGGTTCAATCTGAGCTGGAGTCGGAGCGGTCGTTTTAGGCGCGTCTTCAAATAGCTGTTTGCAGAATTGGCTGATACGGCGAAAAATGGGACACCTCGAAATATGATCTGTTATTTGATTAAAAATCTGGCGGCTATCATATACCAAATGCGGCCTAATGAGTATATCAGGGCTCGATCAGTATCTCAGATTGTTGCGGTATAGTGGATAATTGAAACTGATCCACGGCTTGAGCGAGCATTTGCGCCACAGAGCCGCGGGTTTCGACGGGGGTTTGGCCTAAAAATGTCAGTGCCGCATTGAGGCTCGCCTGTGGATTAAGTGTATCAATTGCCTGTGCATGATTCTGTTTTGAGAGCTTAAAGCCTTTACTTATGCAGGCGAGTGGCAAGTGCAGCCATTGCGGTGTGGCTAAACCAAAGCTTTGATACAAACTCAGTTGGCGACAACTGGCCTCGATTAAGTCGCAGCCTCGAACCACTTCGGTGACCCCTTGATAAGCATCGTCGAGTACCACGGCCAGTTGATAGGCGTACAGACCATCACTGCGTTTGATGATGAAATCCTCTGCGGCAAAATGGCTATCAACGCAAATATGGCCCATTAGATTGTCATCAAATTCTTGCACTTGCGCCGTGTTGACGATTCGCACCGCACCCGACCTAACAAGATTTGCAGACTGGGTTTGTGGCAATCGGTGGCAGCGGCCATCGTAGACGCCGCCCATGGCTTGAATTTGCTTGCGACTACATTGGCAGAAATAGGCTTTATCTTGGGCGAGCAGCGAGTCAATTTGCGCTTGATAAGCCGCTGTGCGCTGGCTTTGATACAGAGGCACATCATCCCACTCAAATCCATAGGCTTCTAAGGTGCGTAAGATATCATCGGCGGCGCCTTTGACTTCCCGCGGTGGGTCTATATCTTCGATGCGAATTAGCCATTTACCCTGTTGCGAGCGGGCGCGCAGATAGCTGCCTAGGGCTGCGATAAGCGAGCCAAAGTGCAAGGCACCCGAAGGCGAAGGCGCAAAGCGGCCGACATAGGACTGGCTGGATAAATCGGAATGCAATGGCTTTGACATAACAACTAGATGGCGTTTTAAAGTCGCGACGGTAAAAGTGGATGTATTTTAGAGGGATGCTAAGAGAAAAGCGAATCGGGGTAAATTGGAGTGAGCTTGGCTTAAGCTCGTCGAGATTACGAGTTGCTAGAAACAAATAGGCGGGGAAATCCCCGCCCAGTATGCTTGATTAACCAGCCATTTGTTTCTCTTTGATCTCTGCAAGCGTTTTACAGTCGATGCATTGATCGGCTGTTGGACGCGCTTCGAGACGGCGGATGCCGATTTCGATACCGCAAGAATCACAGAAGCCGAAATCGTCCTCTTCAATTTTTTGCAGTGTTTTTTCGATTTTTTTGATCAACTTACGTTCTCTATCGCGAGCACGAAGTTCGAGGCTGAACTCTTCTTCTTGTGCTGCACGGTCAACAGGATCGGGAAAGTTTGCGGCTTCGTCCTGCATGTGGCTAAGAGTACGGTCGACCTCTTCACGCAACTGATTGCGCCAAGCTTCAAGAATTGTCTTGAAGTGACCCAGTTGCTTAGCGTTCATATACTCCTCACCCGGCTTTTCCTGGTAAGGATTTACACCTGCGATAGCGAGTACGCCAAGTTTTTTGGTGCCTTCAGGCATAACGCATCTCCTGTAATCATTTGCGTTTGTAGGGCGTCCTTAAGAACGGCCGCTATCTATAGCAGAATCTTCACATCGAGGCAAACTTTTCATTCTGCTTTGATTGAATTTTTTGACTATGTTCGCTAATTCAAATGAAATCAAATTTAACTCAGCCTTAACATCATACTCGTACATCGCAGGCTTGGGCTAGGTGAATCTCTGTAGGGGAGATTTTACAGCGATAGGCTAGCACTTCAACGCCGGCTAACACAGCCATTTTCAGTAACTTAGCATATTCAGGGTCGATATGTGCTGCGGGGGCAACACTGAATATTTCACTATGCTGCACCACAAATAGCAATACGGCTCGATGGCCTTGACTCACCATGTGCATCAATTCACGTAAATGTTTTTGACCGCGTAGGCTTACAGCATCGGGAAAATAACCTTGGCCATCCTCGAGCAAAGTACAACTTTTGACTTCTATATAACAGGCGGGTTTTTGAGCACCCTGTAGCAGGATATCGATGCGACTATTTTCATCACCGTATTTGACTTCACGGCTTAGGCTGTCATAACCCGTGAGTTCTTTGATGATACCTTTATTGATGGCTTCTTCGGCTAAGGTGTTCGCCTGACCCGAGTGGATACCGATTAAGCCTGCATCTGGCGTGGTCATCAGTTCCCACGTATGGGCATATTTACGTTTAGGGTTATCAGAGGTAGAAAACCACACGGTTTCACCGGGATACAGGCAATTACGCATAGAACCCGTATTGGGGCAATGTAGTGTGATCTCACTGCCATCGCTTAGCTGCACATCGGCCAGAAAACGTTTATAGCGGCGCAGTAAAATGCCCTGTTGTAGTGGCGGAGTAAATTCCATCGGTAGACCTATATCGGCTGTTCTAGGCCGCAAAGCCTAGCAAATTTCGCAAATGTTTACAGATTTTACCTGAGTTACTTCAGCCAATCGCTTTGCGTCATCGCCTGCTAGCAGTAAACTGCCGCCATAAAGTTTGTTCTGATTGCTGATTGATTGTTCTAATTGATTATTCTAAAACGAATCGAAAAATAAGGATCCCTAATGAGTGAACTAAAAGTAACTGAATTGATGAAAGTGCAATTAACCAAAGAAGCACCCGTCGCGCACTGGGGCAAGGCTGATGTAACTTATACTGCCGACGGTGCGCAAATTCATTTAGCAGGTGGCGATGAGCTGCGTCAAATTCAAATGGCGGCCCGTAAACTGCGCAATCAAGGTATTAGCTGTGTGGAATTAGCTGGGCAGTTTTGGGACCTCAATAGCCAATGGGTGTTTGCCCAAGGTTTCGCGACGGCAAAACCAGGCTATCAAATTTATTGGTGTGGTGATGAGTCTGTGCAAGCAGAATTGCAACGTCGACTCGATGTGGCAACCTTTGCCCGTCAACTCATCAACGATACGCCTGAAAACCTGTCGCCAGTGAAGCTTGCCCAACAAGCAGCAAAATGGTTGGCTGACGTTGGTGGCGACAAGGTAAGTTATCGGATTATCGAAGGCGAAGCGCTGCTTGAAGAGCAGTGGATTGGTATCCATGCCGTCGGTCGCGGCAGTGAGCGTCCACCAGCAATGTTAGAGTTAGACTTCAACCCATTAGCCGCCGATGCACCCGTGTCTGTGGCGCTTGTGGGTAAAGGGATTACCTTTGATTCTGGCGGCTACAGCATCAAGGCTTCTGAAGGCATGTTAGGCATGAAATGCGATATGGGCGGCGCGGCGACTGTGACTGCAGCACTTGGTTTAGCGATCAAGTCTGGCCTCAACAAACGCGTTAAACTCTTCTTATGTTGTGCTGAAAACTTGATCAGCGGCCGCGCCTATAAGTTAGGTGATATTCTGACCTACAAAAATGGTGTAACAGTTGAAGTGGTGAACACAGATGCGGAAGGACGCTTAGTGTTGGCCGATGGCCTACAAGCTGCTTCTGCTACAGGCGCACCTTTTATTATCGATGCAGCGACCCTTACAGGCGCCGCTGTGATGGCGGTGGGTTCTAACTACAACGCGATTTTCTCGCCACAGACGGATGTGTTGCAACTGGCCCAGCAAAAAGCCACGAGTGTTGCCGAGCGCGTATGGCCGCTGCCGCTGGATCCTTGGCACAAAGAAATGTGTCCATCTGCCTATGCTGACACCGCCAACAGCCGCGCAATGAAAGGCGGCGGTGCAGGTGGTGCTTCTAATGCCGCTGGTTTCTTATGGCGTTTCGTGTCACCCGAAGCTAAATGGTTACACGTTGATTTAGCGGGCGCTTTTGAAGATTCAGCTTCTGCCATGTGGGGCGCGGGTGCAACGACCCACGGCGTATTGACTATTAGTGAATTGATTAAAGGCTAAGCCTAGATTTAAGTCTAGCGCTAAGACTAAATCAGATATGTTAGCTAAGATCCATTAAGGTTCTGTAGCTTTGATTAAAACCGCCTACGGGCGGTTTTTTATTGGTTGAAAGATGAGATCACTCGTTTACTTGGCGTTTTAGCGGCTTCATGGCATGTTATGGCTGAGCATTTTTAATTGGAAAACATGATGGTAACTATACGAAAAGCGACGAAAGCGGATGCTCAGGCCTGCTGGGATATCCGTAATGCAGCTATTAATAAGGGCTGCGCTGGATTTTATGATGCGGGCGATCTGGTGATTTGGACCGAGGGCGAACTGACCGAGCAATTTAGCCGTATCGTCGATGCACATTTTTATGTGGCAGAGTTGTCCTCTGACGAGTTGCAGCTTAAGACTGTGGTCGGCACTGCCATGTTGGATGAACCCTATGCCCAGTTAGAAGCCTTGTTTGTTTCCCCCGATGCTATGGGGTTAGGTGTCGGCAAGGTATTGCTACAATTTATTGAAACTATGGCTTTTAATCAGGGGATAGCCCAACTCAGATTAGAATCAACTTTAAATGCGGTGGATTTCTATCGTCACTGTGGTTTTGGTGGTGAAGGTTTAGAGGAGGAATCTATCTACTGTTCGCCCAGAGGAATAGCCTTAGAGTGTATGGTGATGTATAAAAATCTAGGGCGGTTTTTGGCCTGTTAGGGCGCAGTAAAAAACGCTGCTGCTAGAATCTAGGGCGTTGCTTTGCAACTGCTAGAACGACGCGTTGCGGCTACGGATAACGGCACGCAGCAAACTGCTACAGAACGTCACTTTTTGACTCACGATTTATGCAACGGACTTTGCTCTTACGGTGAGTGCAGCGTTCTGTGAGTGAGTTTACGAATGTTCTATTTTCCTAGAATCTAGAGCCTAGAATCTAAAGCCTAGAACCTATTTTCTGAGATGTTGTTGACATACTCAAGGAAATCGACAGAGCAAGTATGAATGTGGAATTAACTCTGAAGATTTAGAGTTTAAGCTAAGGTTGCTGACATATTCGAGGGAATCAACAGATCAAGCATAGATGTGGAATTCATTCTTCATATAAGGTTGCTGACATACTCAAGGAAATCAACAGATCAAGTATGGATGTGGAATTAACTCTGAAGACTTAAAGTTACGTTAAAAGGTTGCTGACATACTCAAGGGAATCAAGAGATCAAGCATGGATGCGGAATTAACTTATATAGTTTCGTTAAAAAGGTTGCTGACATACTCAAGGAAATCAACAGATCAAGATGGGGGAATTAACTCCCAAGAGTATGCCAACTATCGTTCTTTCGCCTGAAATCCCGATGCCGACAAGATTAGCGCTAGTGGCTTAAATAAAACTTAATCCATTGCAAAAAAAGACTTTATTTCCTTAGCCTTTAGTCAAACTTACCCGTAAATCCTCAAGGTTTCAGTTCGCCTCTGGAGTATTAAGTTGTTGACGTTTTTCCATCAAATCTTTAATCAAAGGCGTGAGGATCAGCTCCATCGCCAGCGACATTTTGCCGCCGGGGACGACGAGTGTGTTGACCCGTGACATAAATGAACCTTGGATCATATTGAGGTAATAGGGGAAGTCGACATTATTGATACCGCGGAAGCGGATCACCACAAAGCTCTCGTCTAAGCTCGGAATATCTTTGGCACTAAATGGGTTAGAGGTATCGACCGTCGGTACTCGCTGAAAGTTAATGTGAGTGCGGGAGAACTGTGGCGTCATGTGCTTAATATAGTCGTCCATACTGCGCACAATCGAGCCCATGACTTTTTCACGGCTGTGGCCACGTTCCGAAGTATCGCGGATAATTTTTTGGATCCACTCTAAGTTGACTATGGGCACCATGCCGATCAGCAAGTCCACATGCTGGGCGACATTGGCATCACCAGTAACTACGCCGCCATGTAAGCCTTCGTAGTAGAGCATATCGGTATTTTCAGGTAGTGGTCGCCATTGGGTAAAAGTGCCGGGCATCTGGTTAAAAGGCACTGCCTCATCGAAGGTGTGTAAATAGCTGCGGGTTTCACCTTGTCCTGTGGTGCTGTAATCGCGAAAGCATTGCTCTAAACGAGCAAAGTTATTAGCCTCTGGGCCAAAATAGCTAAGATTGCGGTTTTCAGCTTGGGATTTGCGGATCATGACTTCCATTTCGGCGCGGGTAAAATGATGAAAACTGTCGCCTTCGACAAAGGCGGCGTTGATCCCGAGTTGGCGAAAAATATGGCTAAAGGCGGTGGTAGTCGTGGTGGTTCCCGCGCCTGATGAGCCTGTAACTGCAATAATGGGATGTTTTGCTGACATTTTTTCTACCTAGCTAGGAACCAAAAGAGCCGCTTATGGGGAAGCGATAAAAACGCGAGTACTATTTATACGGTACAGAGGTAGGACTGGTCAATCTTGCTGCTGTGCTATTTGTTCCGCTGAACGTATGGCGAAGGATTCATCGTCTTCACTGTACTCTAATTTCAGCTTACCTTGCTTAAGTGCTTGTTGACATTGGACTATCGCCTGAGCAAGCTCCTGTTCATCGAGACTGGCAAAGCTGCCATCCTCCACTTGACCTAAGAGATATTCGCGGATCACATTGGCGAGCGTTTCCTTGGGGAGTTGTAATAGGGTTTCATAGGGAATGAGCATCGGTGTTTCCTTGGGTGATATTGTCGCCGTTGATTGGGTCTGCGCTAAGCGAGTCAACACTTTGATCGCCTAATAAAAAATGTAAAATCCGTCGCTCAAGGTAGAAGCGCGGTTTCCAAGGTGTACCGCCTTCGATAAAGCCGACATGGCCGCCATAGGGATGCAGTTCGTATTCTACATAGCCCGACAATTGACTTGATTGGGGGATCACTTCATCGGTCATAAAGGGATCGTCCTTAGCATGTATGATGAGCGTCGGTTTAGTTATACGGCTGACAAAGGGTAAGCCACTGGCACGCGTATAGTAATCGTCGACGCCGTCAAAGCCGTGTAATGGCGCTGTGACTTTATCGTCAAAATCATAGAAGGTATTTAAACGGTCGACCTGCAACTGGCTCTGCGGCATAGAGATGGCTAAGTCGGGATCGTTCAGCTTATGGCTGATTTTTTGCTGCAACTGTTTGATTAAATAGCTTTGATATACCTTCGAAAAACCATTTTCTAAACGTTTTGCGCAGGCGGACAATTGCAGCGGCGCCGAAACAACCACTGCGCGGGCTAATAAACTATCATCCTGATATTCGCCTTGATACTTAGTCAGCACATTGCCGCCTAAACTGTAACCTACGGCTAATAAGGGCGATTGCGGATACGCGCTTTTCAGTGTCGATAGACTAAACTGTAAATCGTCCGTATCGCCACTGTGATAACTGCGGGCGAGGCGATTGGCCTCACCCGAACAACTTCTGTGATGGTGCACGACGGCTGCGAGTTGCTGTTCTTTACAGGCTTGCAGTATCCGCCGCGCATAATGGGACTGAGCACTTCCTTCTAAGCCGTGGATGATCACCACGATCGGTTTGCCAGACTGTGGAACATCCTGCCAATCTAAATCGATAAAATCGCCATCGGGTAACTCTAAGCGCTGCCGCTGTAATGCTGGTTTGGCCACTTTAGTGAATACGGGTAAAATCGTTTGTATATGGGGACTCTTGGCCCACCAAGGTGGCATAAAGGAATTTGGCATAGATGTTTATCTTGGTATCGGCTATTGCTGAAAATTAAAACGTGTGTTTAATTTATACCCAAGCGACCTCAAAATGCTGAAATTCGTATTTTGAGGTCGCTTGGGTATAAACTCGCGGCCATTGTAGCACAATTGTTTTTTATGCTGATATTTAGGCCGACATTTAGGTTGATAATTAGGAGATAGAGATGAAGCGACGAACCTTTATAATGGGCGCGTTTGCCGGTACGGCGGCGTTAGCCTTAGGGGTTAATCTCTATTCTCCTGAGTTTAGTTTGCCCGAGGATAGCGAAGGCAAAGATTATCGTTTGTTGTTTAGTGTGCTTTTGCCTGTGATGCTCGACGGCGCCTTGCCTGATGTGGCCATTCATAAGTTAGCGGCGCAAAACCGCACTTTAGATGCCATCAAACAGTCGATTGCTGTGTTACCCGATGAGCAGCAGACCGAATTGTTTGAGCTGCTCGATATGCTCGAAAATCGTCTTGGTTTACTGGTGCTCACTTCGAGCATGACGCCGCTATTGATGCGCTCTCCCGCTGAGTTAACTGATATGTTAGAAACCTGGCGCCACAGTTATTTTGCTTTGTTACAAACGGCTTATCTCGGATTGCGGGAATTAGTGATGGCAAGTTACTACGCTTGTCCTGAGCACTGGAGTCGCCTGCATTATGCCAAGCCTGAACTGTTCAAATAGCGAGTCCATTTTTAACCTAATTAAACGTCGAATAATAAGCATTTTACCCGCGACAGTGGAGCACTCAAGTTGGCAATCATAGATCCTATAGTGAATGGTTTAAACTCTGGTTGGTTGCACACTGATGCGAGCCAATTGCAAGAAAACCAGCAGTTTGAAGCCGATGTGATTATTGTCGGCACAGGTGCTGGCGGCGGTGTGGCGGCTGAAATCCTCACTCAAGCTGGGCTGAGCGTGATCATGATTGAGGCGGGACCGCTAAAATCCTCCAGCGATTTTAATATGGAAGAGCGAGTCGCTTACCCCAACTTGTATCAACAAGCTGCGGCGATGAAAACCGTCGACAAGGCGATAGGTATTTTTCAAGGCCGTGCAGTCGGTGGCTCAACCACAGTTAACTGGACCACTTCAATTCGCACTCCGACCGAGGCGTTAGCTTTTTGGGCGCAACATAAATCGGTTGCTGGGCTCAATCGTGAGAGTTTAGATCCTTGGTTTGAGCAAATGGAACAACGGCTCAACATTCATGAATGGAATTATGAGCCTAATCGCAATAATGCCGCCCTGAAGCAAGGTTGTATCAATCTTGGCTGGGAATACACAGTCATTAAACGCAATGTGGCGGGTTGCTGGAATACTGGCTATTGCGGCATGGGTTGTCCGGTCAATGCGAAGCAATCTATGTTAGTCACCACTATTCCCGCGGCACTTGAGAAAGGCGCGCAGCTGATCAGTCGCGCTAAAGTGACTAAGATTGAGCACCATAACGGTCAAGTGTTTGCGTTAAAGGCGCAGGCGCTGGATGTGAATTTACGACCCACTGACGTTGAGCTGTTATTTAAGGCTAAACATTATATTTTGAGTGCGGGTGCTATCCATACACCGACGATTTTGATGCGTTCGCAAGTGCCCGATCCCCACCAACTTTTGGGTAAACGCACCTTTTTACATCCTACTTTGTTATCCGGCGGCGTATTTGCCGATTCGATCAATGGCCATAGCGGTGCGCCGCAATCTATCTATTCCGATGAGTTTGTGTGGAACAATGGCGCCGATGGTGAGCTGGGTTATAAACTCGAAGTGCCGCCGGTGCATCCGATTTTAATTGCCTCTAAAACCTTAGGTTATGGTACGAGCCATGCTGAGTTAATGTCACAATTCAATCAGTTACAAGTAACTATTGCTTTGATCCGCGATGGCTATCATCCCGACAGTCAAGGCGGTGAAGTACACTTAACGGATAAGGGGTTTACACTAGATTATCCGTTAACCGATGCTTTTTGGCGGGCCGCGAGACGCGCTTTTGCCAGTATGGCGGAGTTACAATTCTCGGCGGGCGCCTTAAAAGTGTTGCCGATCAGCGATGGCATGCCTTACTTGTCCTCGTGGAAAGACGCCAAAGAGAGTATTGCGCAGATGTCACTCGCGCCACTGCGCACTATCGTTGCATCGGCGCACGTAATGGGCGGTTGTCCCTTCGGCGAAGATGAAAAGCTTTCTATGGTCAACAGTTATGGACAGTCGCACTATTTAGAGAATTTATCTGTAATGGATGGCTCTATCTTCCCGACCAGCCTTGGCGCTAACCCGCAGCTGTCGATTTATGGCATCACGGCACGTAATGCCACCGCACTCGCACAGAAGCTCACTGACGGTAAAGCCTGATGTTATCTTATCAAAATGCAGCTTAGCTTGATAAAGCTTGATGGGGTGTGAATGTCTGAAAACATATTACGGGAAGGTGGTTGCTTATGCGGGGCTATTCGTTATCAGGTTGAAGGTGAACCCTTTGATGCGGATTATTGCCACTGCCGTTCATGCCAAAAAAGCACGGGATCTGCATTTGGGGCTTGGATGGATTTTAAACTCAGCCAAGTGATTTGGCTTAAAGGTCAGGTTACTGAGTTCGCATCGTCCGAGTTTATTCGCCGTGGATTTTGTGACAAGTGCGGTACATCGTTAACTTACCGACATACTCAATATCCCGATTATTCGACCTTGAGTATAGCGAGTCTGGACGATGCTAACCAAGTTAAGCCTAAGTACCATATTTACACTGATAGTCAGTTGAACTGGTTGGTGATCAAGGATGACTGTGAACGCTATCCGCAAGCACGAAGCTGTTAGCGGCTCTGATGATCATAGCGTTAATTTGATTGAGTTTGAGCTAACATGGTTGAGATTTTTTTAACTTGATTAACTTAGATCAGGGCGCAATGAGGCCGATTTCGTTGGCGTCAATGTCACTGAGTCCAAACAGGCTTAAGTAGCTCACGAGATTTGTCGCTTGGCCGCTTGGGCTGAGTTCATTGAGTTTATTCAAGATGGTTCGCTGCGCTTTACGTTCCATCATCAGCTCAACGGCGAGCATCTGCTGATACTCTTGTTCATTCAGGCTGGACTTAGCGAGTTTGCGTAATTTGCGGTAGGGCATGAGAAACCTTTCATCCCATTCACCCACAGCATTCATCAGTGCTTGCCATTGGTCTGGGCTGTATTGCTGCGGCCCAGACACATCCATAGTGATATCTAAATATTGTGCCAGTAGCAGTAGATTGACGTTCACCTGACAGCTATTTTGCAATTCGAGACAGAGCGCTTTGTTTTGCGCATAGCTCATATCACACCATTGCCAGAGTTGACTGTCGAACTGGGTTAAAACCGCCATACTATTTCCTTGTATTGCCGCTGCTACTGACTTTTATGTAAAAGAACGCTGGAGCTATTGTTGCTCCATGACCTCTTGCTCCATTGCATCTATTTCTTCTTGCAACTCGAGCCATTGCATTTCACTGTCTTCTAAGGTTTGCGTCAAGCTCGTTCGCTCGGTTAATACCGAGGTTAGCTTGGCTTTGTTATCTTGAGCATACAATTCGCTATCGGCCAGCAAGTGTTCTAGCTCGGCGAGGCGTTCACTCAGCTTTTGTTGCTCGGTTTCTAACTTAGTTTGTTTGCGCTTGAGCGGCGATACCTTTTGGCGGATCTCGGCCTCGAGGCGTTTTTGCTGTTTTTTATCTGCGGCAGGTTTGATCTCGTCGCTGGTGCTGTTTTGATTCGAGTTGGCTTTCGCCGCATCGAGCAACCATTGGTGATAATCGTCTAAGTCGCCGTCGAAGGCGCGTACTTCACCTTGATCCACCAGATAGTAATCGCTACAGGTTAATCGTAGTAAATGCCTATCATGCGAGACGACAACCATAGCGCCTTCAAAGGTTTGCAATGCCATTGTCAGGGCGTGGCGCATCTCTAAGTCTAAATGGTTGGTGGGTTCATCGAGCAGCAATAGGTTAGGGCGTTGCCAAACTAATAGCGCTAACACTAAACGGGCTTTCTCGCCGCCAGAAAAGGGGCGCACAGGTGAGAGCGCCATATCGCCGTTAAAACCAAAACCGCCTAAGAAGTTGCGTAGCTCTTGCTCTCTGGCATTGGGTGCAAGACGTACTAAATGCTGCATCGGCGTGTCGTCGAGGCGTAAAAATTCGATTTGATGCTGGGCAAAGTAGCCGATATTGACGCCAGGATTAGGTTCATACAAACCAGTCATTGGCGATAACTGACCCGACAACAGCTTAATTAATGTCGATTTACCTGCGCCGTTACGGCCGAGTAAACCAATGCGCGCACCTGGTACTAAGTTTAAATGCACCTTGCTAAGGATTGGCTTATCGCTATAACCGATCGCGACTTGCTCCATTTTAATCAGCGGATTGGGTAGGGCTTCTGGAGCACGAAACTCCATATAAAAGGGGCTATCGGCTTGAGACGGCAACAACTCAGTCATGCGCTCTAGCGCCTTTAAGCGGCTCTGCGCTTGTTTGGCTTTACTCGCCTTATAACGGAAACGGTCAACGAAGGACTGCATGTGCGCACGTTCTTTTTGTTGGCGTTCGAAGGCAACCTGTTGTTGCGACATACGTTCGGCACGAATGCGCTCAAAGGCACTGTAATTGCCTTTGTAGAAATTGAGTTTTTGATTTTCAACGTGGACGATTTCATCAACGATTTCATCGATAAAGTCCCTATCATGGCTGATTAAAATCAGCGTGCCTTGATAGGACTTAATCCAACCTTCGAGCCAGTACATGGTATCTAAGTCCAAGTGGTTGGTCGGTTCGTCGAGGAGTAATAAGTCAGAGCGGCACAGTAGCGCTTGGGCTAAGTTGAGGCGCATACGCCAACCGCCCGAAAAGCTTTTGACTGGATTGCTTTGATCGGCTTCACTAAAGCCCAGACCCGCTAACAATGAACCCGCGCGCGAATGAATCGCATAACCACCGATAGCGTCGATTTTGCCGTGTAAGAGTGCGATGGCATTGCCGTCGTTATCTTCTTGAGCCTTGTGCAATAGGGCTTCTAATTGGCGATATTCGCTATCGCCATCGATCACATATTCCAGTGCCGAGACGTCGAGCGCAGGGGTTTCTTGGGCCACAGTGGCAATTTGCCAGCCAGAAGGCAGACTAAATTCACCTTTATCTAGGCTTAAGTGACCTAAAATTAATGCGAGCAGTGAGGATTTGCCTGTGCCGTTAGCACCGACTAAACCGACCTTATGGCCGGGATAAATCGTGAGAGAGGTCTCATCTAGCAGGGTTTTGCTGCCACGGATTAATTGCGCTTGGTTGATGCTGATCATTAACTACAACTTGGTTAGAACGTAAATTCGTCAGGGCACAGATAATAGCGTACAACCCAGTTTCAAACCACAGCCTGACCCGATAACTCGGACAATTATTCGACTTTTCAGGACGATCTTCAGTGAATCGCATCACATCGACCTAAGGCCTCATACTTTCAGGTAACACTGGCATTCAATCATCAGTGTGGCAAAATAGCGGCAATTTCTTCGGCCGAGTCCCTTGGCCCTGCTATCTGGTCCTTTATCTATTATGACAAACACTAAAATCAAAAAGCGTTTCGTAGCCGGTGCTAAGTGCCCAAAATGCAGCGCCAAAGACAGCATTTTACTCTACAAGGAAAACGGCATCGAAACCGTTGAATGCACAGAGTGTGATTACCGTGAACAGCAAACCGATGAAAAGGTGGCAGAAAAAGCCACCGGCGCAGTGATCGGCGTGTTTAAGCCGGATTAGGTTGAAGATTCAATTCAAGTGAGAATCTGAATGTGACCATATTTTCGGTCACATTCTAAAGCTTGGCTAACCATTCAAGATAACGGTATCGTCAGTTGTGCAGCATGAATTGTCATTGTTTCCTCAGTGACTCGCCGCCCTTTAATTTAAAAAGTATCCCTATAGGCTCGATGGTAATATCTGTGTCGTCAACTTTCACTGGTGCAATAATGCCAATCTTGGGAATGTTCTCTATATCTCAGCCTGTCCTAAAAAGCTCATGCCCCAAAGCAAGATAACTTTGTCGTCAGGTGGTTGGATGAATTGTCATTGCTTCCCCAGTGACTCGCCGTAAATATATCCCTATAGGCTCGACGGCGACATCCATGTCGCCAACGGTCACTGTTGCAACAATGCCAATCTTAACTAACCCTATCGATGTTCGTTTAGCTAAAAAGCTATTGCCTCAACGGCTCAAAGATTAGTCCTTTGTTGTCTGATAGCTAGAGATACAAAAAGTAATAGATACTAAAAAGTAAGACCTGACCGTGAGGGATTGCAAACACCGTTACAGTGAACCAGACTTGCCTAGTTTGATTCATGCGCGTAAAGCTGCCATTTTGTGTTAGCTTCGGATTATGCGCTTTCAGCCCCAATGCTTGCTGGCACTAGGATGATGAACAGTAAACTTATCATCTAATTACCTGTTAACTTACGTTTAATTTTTCATCTTGAGATGGAAAACTGGAAGAGTATACAGTCGTATTCAAGATTGCTTGGTTTTGGGTGCTTTTTCGTCAATACTTATGCGCTAATAAAAAATATAAGACAGAGAGGTTCCGTGAAAACTATTGAGCTTGCAAACGGATTAGGTGCGCTTGAGAATATAAGAGAAGATGGTGAAATCTATTTAGATTTGAACATCGCACCAGTAACGCTTCAATCAGATAATACCCACCGTAAACAAGAGTTAAAAAATGCAGTCAGAGCTGCGTTGAGTCATTTAGATTATATGCTATCAGGTGATGCGACGTTTCATGTGTGTTGGCAACTTCACGAGAAAAAAAGGCTTGAAACATCTAGCTCAGCAGATTTAGATAATATTTTAAAACCATTAATTGACTCATTTTGTGGTTTAGATGCGGTGTTAATTGATGATAATCAACTAGACAGTATATTTGTTGGTTGGGCTAATTATTATGACTATGATAATGACAAACTTATAGTAACCATCAACTTTAATCCTAGCGAAACAATTTCAAAAGAAAATCTAGTTTTTGTAGCCTTTGATAAACAGCTTTATTTACCTATGACTCTTCATGAAGATTCTTCTAAACGTAAAGAAGATTTTTCTTCGCTTGAAGAAAAATATATTAAACGTAAACAAGATATAGATAACCAAGGTTATTTAAGAGCCACAAGACGGAAAAACCATATGCAGCGTGTGTTTCATAAGGGGCGCTTAGCTGAATTCCAAATGCTTACAAAAGACCAATATCTCAATGAAGCCTAAAAAATAATGTGAAAATTTTATCTTGCCTACTTTTTCGCTAAATTTAGTCAAGTATTCTAGTCTATTAAGGCAAGAGTTACATACACCACTTAATACCATAATGATAAGGAAATTTTAAAATGATAAGTTACGACAAAGACACAGTATTCCACATTAACTTTGAAGCTAAAGAAGAAGGTAAGTGGACAAACGTTTACGGAACAACAATGTTTTTTAATTATTTACCTAGAATGGGAGATATTATCGACGTTGATTCCTGTTTAATGCGTGTACTCTTCGTAGAATATGGTTATAAATCTCAGTTTAATCCAACTGTTCGTGTTGAGCAGCTTGGACACTTTGAAGAATACTCCCGTAATCATCTTTAAGTGGCAGATATCCACTGCTAATTGGTCAGATGTACAGCATTAACTTCTAAACCTTTAAATCGTGTCCGTGAATCACTCTACACCAGACTGATTCACGCCTACCGCTAAAACCCGCTCTAGCGCACCATTTGTGGCTATTCTGGGGCGGTTTTTTCCCTTAAGATGAATCAAATCTCTAGAGAACTGATTCATGTTCCTGTTACGCCCATTCTGACTAGTTATATCAAGCGTTGATTGGTTTGTAGTCGAAAGAGGCGTTATTAATAGAATAGCTAATCCGAATCTGGCTAATATAGAGTAAATTATCTGACAAGGTTATGCTCCATTTTTAGATAACAAAACAGTTGTATCGGGTGTGAGAATTGCCATTGGGGCATCAGTGACCGTTGGCGACATGGATGTCGCCGTCGAGCCCTCATGGAAGAGTTTACGGCGTGTCACTGGGGAGATAATGGCAATTACCTCTGAACCAGTGATCAAACGTTATTCAGTTTTTCTTTCAAAACGCTTAAGTGATCAGTCTCGTTTAGGCTAGCTAGAACGCCTTGTGCTCAATCTTCAACCATTCTACTTTTTCGAAAAATCCAAGCGTGATTTCGCGTTATTCTTTTGTAAACTTCCTTGTTATTCTGCTTCCATCAGCAAAGCGTTTGCGTCTTGTGTTAGCCGTACGGTCTTGGTGTTTCACGTATCGCTTTACTCAACCGATAGGAGAGCAGCAATGAAAGTATTAAGTCAGTTTTCCGCCAAAGCCGCGATGGATGGCGATGGGGTCAATATTCGCCGTGTCGCCGATTTTGTGACGACTAAATTTGATCCTTTCTTGATGATCGACGAAATAAAATCCGATGATGAACAAGATTTTATTGGCGGCTTCCCCGCACATCCCCATCGCGGGATGGAGACCTTCACTTATATTCGTAAGGGCGGTTTTGAGCATCGCGACCAAATGGGTAATGTGAAGGCGATTCGTGCCGGCGATGTGCAGTGGATGAGTACCGGGTTCGGTGTAGTGCACTCTGAAATGCCGCTGGCCGATGCTGTCGATGGTCTGCATGGATTCCAAATTTGGGTCAACATGCCCGCCAAAGACAAGCTGCGTCCAGCTAAGTATCAAGATACTGCGGGTAGCGCGAGCGTTGAAGTGACCAATAACACTGGCGCTAGCTTAAAAGCCTTAGCGGGTGATTGGGGCTTTAAAGATCAGCCGCTTATTAGTGCGGCTATCCAAGGATTAGCGGGTGAGGCTGCTATTGCTGATTTAAGTCTATCGCCAAATGCTGAGGCCACGCTTGATTTGTCTCAACATGAGTTTGTCGCTTTGTACTTGTATCAAGGTGACTTATATAAAAGCGATTCAAGTAAGGGTGAGGATTCACACTGGTCATCTGCTTCAAATCAACATCATCAGGGCGAGTTTTTAGTGATCGATAGCCAAAGTGTGCTTAAGCTTAAAGCCGATGAGCGCGGCGCTGGGATACTACTGTTTGCGGGTAAACCTATCCGTGAAAAAATCGTGCAGATGGGTCCCTTTGTGATGAACACTCAAGCGGAGATTCAGCAGGCGATTCGCGATTATCAAGAAGGGCGTTTCGGCCAGATCGCGTAATTTGTTAAATCTGCCGTGCTGAGCTAATTCTAAACCCAAACCCAAATCTAAGTTTAAGCCCTGTATTCCTACAGGGCTTTTTTGTTGCTGTTCACGCCTACTATGTCTATTGCTTAAGGACTTGAGGCAAAAGCAGCGCTTTGTTGCTACAATAGCCGTGCTTTTGGGTTGAGCGAGCCTAGCGCTTAAATCTAAACTCAAGCTAGCCCAAAGCTAACCCAAAGCTAACCTGAATCTTGATAGACCAGTTTAATCGATAAGTAACGCAATTTCAGTAACCTAGCAGCCGCTTCGTTACCCACCACAGGATATTCACCTTGAGCAACTCTGATACTAAGCCTAATCCATCAATGGCTTTTGCGACTCTTAAGCTAAAACCCGAACTGCTTGAGAACCTTTCTTCTATGGGCTACAACGAGATGACGCCAATTCAGGCGCAAAGTTTGCCACCCATTTTAGCGGGGCAGGATGTGATAGGTCAGGGTAAAACTGGCTCGGGTAAAACGGCCGCCTTTGGCTTAGGGTTACTGAACAAGTTAGACGTTAAACGCTTTCGCATTCAAACCTTAGTGTTATGCCCAACCCGCGAGTTGGCCGACCAAGTGGCGCAGGAAATCCGCACCCTTGCCCGTGGTATTCATAACGTTAAAGTACTGACACTTTGCGGCGGTGTACCTATGGGACCACAGGTTGGCTCGCTGGAACACGGTGCACACATTATTGTGGGTACGCCGGGTCGTATCGTCGATCACTTAGATCGCAATCGTCTAGATTTAAGCAATCTCAACATGTTAGTGCTCGATGAAGCCGATCGCATGTTAGAAATGGGCTTCCAACCCGCTCTAGATGCGATTATCGAACAAGCGCCACGTGAGCGTCAGACGTTGCTATTCAGCGCGACGTTCCCTGAGCAAATTCAATCAATTGCCAAGCAAATCATGTATGACCCAAGCATGGTTAAAGTTGAAGGTAATCACGACAGCTTGAGCATCGCCCAACATTTTTATCATTTAGACGATGACAAGGCGCGTATGCAAGCGCTGCAATTATTGTTGTTAGAACATAAGCCTGAAAGCGCAGTGGTGTTCTGTAACACTAAACGCGAAACCCAAAAAGTGGCCGATGAGCTTGAAGGTTTAGGCTTTAGCGTATTGGCTTTGCACGGTGATTTAGAGCAAAGAGACAGGGACGAAACCCTGCTGCAATTTGCTAACAAGAGTGCCTGTGTCTTAGTGGCGACTGACGTTGCTGCCCGTGGTTTAGATATCGATGCGCTCGATGCCGTGTTTAACTATCACGTCGCCTATGACACCGAAGTGCATATTCACCGCATCGGTCGTACTGGCCGTGCGGGCAGTAAAGGCGCCGCTTATACCTTCTATAACGACCAAGACGGTTACAAAATTGCCTTGTTAGAAGAGTATTTAGAGCGCGAAATTACCAGCGAATCACTACCATCAGAAAGTCTGCTCGGCAACACGCCTGCAGCGCCAACCATGATCACTCTGCAGATCGATGGTGGTAAGAAGGAAAAGCTGCGTCCAGGGGATATCTTAGGCGCGCTGACAGGCGAAAACGGTATCGAAGGCTCACAGGTGGGTAAAATCCAAGTGACCGATTACCGCGCCTATGTGGCCGTTAATCGTAAGGTTGCCAAGAAAGCACTGAACAAAATTACTGGCGGCCGCATTAAAGGAAAATCTTACCGCGCTTGGCCAATGAAGTAAGTTTGGCCTAGCTTGAGTTGAATCGTACCTCGATTTAATTCGCTCTATTTTTAAAGGGAATAAACTCAGGTTTATTCCCTTTTTTTGTTCGGTTTTATAGCGGTAGTCATTACACCTTTGTGTCTACTTCACCGCGAATCTTATTGGGCGATTAAGTAACACTTTGTATTTGTCTGCTTAATTGATATGCCCCTCAGCTTGCCTGTGTTAGAAGTGATTCTGAGTCAAAAATAAATGAGCGGATTAACGGCTTTGTCAGGTGATAAGGCTGCATCGGTTTGGAGTATTTATGTTTCGATGGACTATTTTACTAAGCATCTTTTTAAGCGCAGCGAGCGCTGCATCAATTCAGCCAGAGCCGCAACCGTTACAGCACTTCATCTACATTAACCATCGTGAGGCTAACGGAGAAAACATTCGTGCCGACAAGGCGCTGCGCGATCCCCGTTTTGGCGGTGCGCAGATTGTTTATACTTGGCGCAGTTTAGAGCCTAAGCAGGGCGAATATGATTTCAGCGCGATTAGGGCCGATATTGCATATCTCGATTCGATAGGCAAAAAATTGTGGATCCAGCTGCAAGAGAAATCCTTTACGCCCAGAGTCAATGTGCCGCGTTATTTGCTCGATGATCCTATTTATCAAGGCGGTGTGTTGAAGCAAAGCATGTTGAGTGCACCAGAGCGTGATCCCAATAAACCGGTGACGGATGATGAGTATGGCTGGTCAGCCAAAATGTGGGAGCCCTCAGTGCGTGCACGTTATCAACAATTGGTGCGTCAGCTTGGCCAAGAGTTTGATGGGAAAATTGCGGGCATTAACTTTAGTGAAAGCTCAATTGATGTGGGGACTGAAAACGCCGATGGAACGACCACCTTCCCCAGTGATTTTAATCCTAAAGCCTATATCGATGCGATTGGCGAGAATATGCAGGTATTAGCTGAGTCATTTCAGCATTCAACCGCTATGGTGTATTTGAACTTTTTGCCAGACGAATGGCTGCCATGGAATGACAAAGGCTATATGCGAGGCTTATTTGCGCAAGCCAAATCGCTCAACATGGGTGTGGGTGGCCCAGATTTGATGCCTTACCGTAAAAGTCATATGGCACAAAGTTATGCCTTTATTAAAGATTACCCAGCGACACTGGTGAAAGGTATGGCGGTGCAAGACGGTAATTTGCGGCAGATTAATCCTAAAACGGGTAAAAAGAATACTGTGCCTGAGCTGTTGGATTTTGCGCAAAACTACCTAGGCTTAGACTACATTTTTTGGGTTGAAGATGAACCCTATTTTACGGATGAAGTCCTGCAGCAGTTGCCAGATACAAAGGCGAATTAACTTAGGTTGCCGTTTTAGGTTGTTTAAGGCAGTGATTGTTCAAGCCGATTATTGTTCAAAGCGTAGATAACGAGCTAAACATCAAAATAAACAAAGACAAACAAAAACGCCCAATTCCATATGGAGTTGGGCGTTTCTGTTTAGGACTTAATACGGCTAAATCGCTAAGCAAGTTCGCTTAGCTTTTGCATTAATCCTGTGAATGTCTTGGACGACTCGCACCGTTATTTGGGCGACGGGTGTTTTTCTTTGGGCCATTGGCGTAAGGATTCTCACCCGCTTGGCCACGATTTTCGCCAGCGCCTGAACGGCTTTCACTTGGACGACTAGCGCCTGCGCTATTGGCTCGGCCATCGTTTGAACGTGGTGGACGAGGTTTGGCATCACTGCGGGGGGCGCTACTGGCTTCACCGCTGTGTCTTGGATTCTTGTCGTTTGGCTTGTGACCGCGCGCGACGTCACCGCTGCGTTGACCATCTTTATGCTCGGCGCTTCTAGGGGCACCATCGCGTGAGCTCGGTTGGTTTGAGCTGCGGGTATTTCTACGGCTTGGTACTGATTTACCGCTACTTTTCCCGCCGCCACCCAAACGTGATTCTGGCAATTCATGGTTAAAGCCTTCAACCATTTCTCGGTCTAATACGCGATTGATTAAACGCTCGATATCGTTCAGCAGTTTGATTTCTTCGTTACTTACCAGTGACACGGCTTGACCCGATGCGCCAGCGCGGCCAGTACGGCCGATACGATGCACATAATCTTCTGGCACGTTCGGTAAGTCGAAGTTAACAACTTGTGGTAATTGGTCTATGTCTAAACCGCGGGCGGCGATATCGGTCGCAACCAGTACGCGAGCTTGACCATTTTTAAAGTCGGCCAAGGCTTTAGTACGGGCGGTTTGGCTCTTGTTACCGTGGATAGCGGCGGCTTTGATACCTGCCTCTTCAAGGCTTTTCGCCAGACGGTTAGCGCCATGTTTAGTGCGCGAGAATACCAATACTTGTTGCCAATCGTTTTGCTTGATGAGTTGGATCAAGAGTGCCGATTTTTGGCTCTTATCAACTGGGCAAACCCATTGTTTTACTGTGGTCGCCGCCGCGTTACGTGGCGTGACCGAAATTTCGACTGGATCATTGACTAGGCCTTTGGCCAGCTCACGAATTTCATCGGAGAAGGTGGCTGAGAACATCAGGTTTTGACGTTGCTTAGGTAAAATGGCCAAAATCTTACGGATATCGCGGATAAAGCCCATGTCGAGCATGCGGTCGGCTTCATCTAACACTAAGATCTCAAGCTGGCTGAATTTCACCGCTTTTTGATTATATAGATCCATCAATCGACCAGGCGTCGCGACTAATACATCGACACCGTGGCGCAATTTCGCGATTTGTGGATTGATGGGCACGCCACCAAATATCACCGCTGAGCGCAGTGGTAAATTCTTACCATAGGTTTCAACACTTTCTGCAACCTGAGCTGCCAATTCGCGTGTCGGAGTTAACACTAATGCGCGCACTTGGCCTGCTTGGGCACGGTTACCTTTACTCAGGAGTTCGAGCATAGGTAGGGTGAAACCTGCTGTTTTACCTGTTCCTGTTTGGGCGGCCGCCATCACATCTTTGCCTTGAAGCACAGCGGGAATCGCTTGAGCTTGGATTGGCGAAGGTGTGTCGTAGCCTTGTTCGGCAACGGCTTTAAGTATCGGGGCCGATAAGCCCAGGGAGGTAAAACTCATAGATTGGTCTCTTGTGGCAACACTGTGCTGCATTTATGGTCAATAGCCAGGTCTGCTGGCGGGCGTGCAGCTTACAGGATCAGGGCTTTAAGTGCCATCTAATAAAGGTTTTTGGGATGGGTTTCATTCATATTGGCACATAAATCGCTTGTCGGCGGCTTTCACTCGGCCTCGCTTATCTTTATAGGCGCAAGTTTAGATGGCAGAGTTTGAGGTTATGGAAGTTAATTGATTTCAAGGAACAAGATGACTATTAGGCCTATTTCATAATATCAATTGAAGTCATAGGCATTTTTTATCTAGAGTTAGAATGAGTTAGCGGTAGATCACGCTACAATAATGAGAGTGGTATAAACTAAAGTCGATTGGAGTAGAATTAACTAATGACGCAATTGGTTTCGCTATCTGTTCAGTTCGTGATTGATGTTATTCGCTGAATTTTTAACAATGAACCGAGCGAAAGAATTATTGAGTGTTTTCACGGTCACGTTTAACTGAGTCATTCATGTTTAACTTAGTCATTTAGATGGAGTGGCTTAAGAGCAGTTCTCTGCATGCTTGCGATTTATCTCACGTTTATTTTAGGATGAGGCATTGTAGGAACGGTTAAACGCCTCTCATTTATAGGTGGATTATGACAGCGATACAGCATATTGAACGCCTTGCACGAGGACGCAGTGAACAAGCCGTCGCTGTGATTAAAAATGTGCAGCAGATGTCAAATATCCCCATGCATGAGATGCAACTCGCGCTTAAACAATTGCTCAACTGTGGCCGAATTGCGCTGCATTTTCACCCAGATAGAATCGACAGCCGTGGTATGACTGTTGCCGAAGGTTTACTGCGCGATGGTCAATACCGTAGCCAGTTTGAGACGCATATTTCCAATGGTCAGTTGTCACCTGAGTTAGGTGGCCCACGGGATCATTGGGAAAATCAGCTTTTTGGGGATGTATACAAGGGCACTAAATCTCGGCCTAAATACGGTGCACTCGATCTGGGGATGTGGCAGGACGGTCCCGCCCCACGTTTTGGAAGCTGTTATTTTTTGACTCATACAAGTGCGATGGCGCGCTCAACCTTTAGTTATCTCGACTCGTATCGTAATCCGAAAGAGAAGGGCACGCTGTCATGTTTCGATGATATTTTAGCGGCGCTGCTGACTGAGAGTTTTGAGCGTCACTATGCTTTAGGCAAAACCGATTTTAAGCCGCTGAATGTGATCCATTACTTGGGGCATCAGCTCAATGCTTCCTTGCTGTCACGTTTCGAGCGGCCGCTATCGAATAATCTTGACCATTATATAGAGGCGCAGATCCATGGTGATGTTTCCCTCGATGAAGATATCGCCATGCTGGTGGCGGACCCCAGTTTTAAGGGGACTGATATTGGCGCAAGCTTAAGTAAAATTTGCGATAAATATGATATTGAGCTGCAATATCATGGTGGCTTTAGCCTGCATACGGCGCAGATCCCCAGTGATTTCCGTGGGCCAACTATGACATCGCTGGCTAATCGGATTGCCATAGAAGACAGAGTCGATGCCTATGCCATAGGCGTGGCGGCGCGGGATTTATACCATTCGCCCCAGCATTGGCGTGACCGCGGTAATCGTGCGCAAGTCGCCCATGAACTTAAGTTGCTCTGGCATGTGCTAGTGAAATACGGTGGAGTGCAATAAGCGCGAACTCTTTAAAAATGCTTAATTGTAAACGTAAGCATTAACAACAAAATGAGTTTAGATCGTAAATAAAACAGCGAGATAACCTCAGGTTAACTCGCTGTTTTTATATAGATATTTTATCGTTAAGGTCGCCTAGCAACCAGTGTCGACTTTTTTATAAGTGGGAACGCCCGTTGTCTCCCATTTATAGTCGATATAGCAATTTGTCGCTTCGACTTGCGCTTCTGTGGGCGTGGCAAGGTTCAGTTTTTGCTTTGGTGTGGCGATAACTTCATAGGTGCCGTTGGTGGTGTAAATTCGATAGGACCACTCATTCACATTTAGCCCTGCCGCTTTAAAAATTTCTGGCGGAGTCGTGTAAGCCGTACTTGGCGTTATACCGCTGGTACTGGCAGCCCAAGGCTGATAGTTTTCACCACGGATTTCGTCGTAAACGACTCTATTCGTGGTGCCACTATTAGCAATTTCCGACTTTGATTTGAATAAAGTGACGGCGGATTTCATCGAAGCCAGTGCACCTGAGAGCTGACTCTTATAGGCATCTGATTGTAAATTAATGAATTTAGGTGCAGCTACTACAGCTAATACGCCAAGAATAATAATAACCACAACGAGTTCAATCAGGGTGAAACCAGCATTTTTATTTGGCATAGATAGAGGACATTCAATACAAGGAGCTTCATGCTACCTAAGTTTTTAAAATCAGGCTAGTACTAGGTAAAGTTCCGTTAACTCCTAGATTTATTTATCTTTAGCTCGTTTTTGTGAGTCCGCTAGCAAAAGTCTGTGATAGGGTTTCATCTGTTGTAGATGCCTGCGATACTGCGTCCCTATCGGAACTTTTTAGCTGTTGCAAGCCCCTTAAACTGAATTGTTATCGATAGTCGATTCCCGCTACGAGTCGCTTAATTGTTTTCTTGTTGGAGCACCATGGATAAGTCGTTAGAAAAATCCCTTCTTGTTTGGCTTAAAGCCCAGAAAAAAGCCTGTGGCCTGTTCCTTAAATTGTCGTTATGGCTTGGGATGATAAGCGCCGTCGCTATGGTGGCGCAGGCTTATATTATCGCGACGATTCTGGATGGCGTGATCATAGGGCAAGTTATACCGCTAACTGACAATGCCCAAACGATCAGTTCCAGCGTGAGTATTGATACCTATACACCTCATTTTATTGCGCTAATTGCCTTGATGTTACTGCGTGCCTTGCTGGCTTATGGGCGTGAGCGCGCCAGTTTTGAGGCGGGTAAGCGTCTACGTGGCCATATTCGCGCGGCAGTGATGGATAAGCTTACTAAGCTAGGTCCGGCATTTATTAAAGGTAAACCCGCAGGGAGTTGGGCAAGCATAGTCTTAGAGCAAGTCGAAGATTTACAAGATTTTTATGCCAGATACCTCCCACAAATCAGCCTTGCTGGTTTTATTCCCATCCTCATTTTAGCGGCGGTATTCCCGATTAACTGGGCGGCAGGCTTAATCCTGTTACTCACAGCGCCATTAATCCCTATGTTTATGATCTTAGTTGGCATGGGCGCTGCCGATGCGAATCGCAAAAATTTCAGTGCGCTAGCAAGATTGAGCGGCCATTTTATGGATAGATTAAAAGGCTTAAGCACGTTGAAACTTTTTCACCGTGGTGATGCCGAGCTTAAGGTGATCGCGAGTGCTTCAGAAGAGTTTCGTAGCCGCACTATGTCGGTGCTACGCATGGCCTTTTTAAGCTCAGCAGTCTTAGAGTTTTTTGCCGCGGTTTCGATTGCTGTGCTGGCGGTTTACTTTGGTTTCAGTTACTTAGGTCACTTAGATTTTGGCTATTATGGCGCCCATGCCAATATTAGTTCAAGTACAGATCCTGACATGGGCGGTATTCCTTTCAGCTTATTTACTGGGCTATTTATTCTGATTTTAGCTCCTGAGTTTTATCAACCGTTGCGCGACATGGGGACTCATTACCATGCTAAGGCGCAGGCTATAGGCGCGGCAGAAGCTTTGATTACCTTGCTCGAACATCCGGAACCTGAATTTGCCGGCCACGTCCGTATCAATAGCATAGAGACGCTGAGTGCCGACAATCTTGAGGTGTTCAGTGTCGATGGCACGCGTTTGCTTGGCCCGCTGAGTTTTGAGTTAAAAGAGGGTGAACGCTTAGCTTTAGTTGGTCCGAGCGGAGCGGGTAAAACCAGTTTACTCAACGCCTTATTGGGATTTTTACCCTACAAGGGCCATTTGTTGATTAATGGCCATGAGTTATCCGCATTAGACTTAGCCCATTGGCGACAGCACTTAGCTTGGCTTGGACAGGAACCGCAGTTATTTCATGGCACAGTGCGGGATAACGTGGCCTTAGCCGACCCCACTCTGCCCGACGATACGCTGTGGCACTTACTGGCTGAGGCCAATATCAGCGACTTCGTTAAGGCGCAGCCATTGGGTTTAGATGCGCCGGTCGGTGAGCAATCTTCCGGTTTATCCGTCGGCCAAGCTCAACGTATTGCTTTAGCAAGGGCGCTTGGGCAGCAGGCGAGTTTGTTTGTCCTCGATGAACCCACAGCCAGTTTAGATAGCCAGAGTGAGCAGGCGGTGAGTTCTGCGCTGAATCGCGCCATGGCAGGTAAGATGTGCATTATGGTGACCCACAGATTAGATCAGTTAGATCAAATGGATACTATTCTTGTGCTCGATAAAGGCTTGATAGTACAGCGGGGCTACTTTACCACTTTGTCTAATACTCACGGCTTATTCCAAACCTTACTGCGTGAAAATGTTGAGTCCGTGGCGGATATTGAACTTGTACCGTTATCGGCCAGCGCCAGTGAGACGCAGCTTGATAGTGACGCTCCACTCGACAGTGCCGCCGAGTCCACTAAAGGAGATGCCCAATGAAAGTGCTGATCCCCTTTATTCGATTGTTCTCGCGCCAGTGGCTAATGATGTCAGTGGGCTTGCTGCTGACCATTATTACTTTGATGGCTGGCATAGGTTTACTATCACTTTCGGGCTGGTTTCTTTCCGCTACCGCGGTCGCGGGTTTGACGATAGTCACGGCGCAGTCCTTTAACTTTTTTACTCCTGCTGGCGGGGTACGTTTCTTATCAATTGCCCGAACCGCTAGTCGTTATGGCGAGCGTTTAGCGACCCATGAGGCGACCTTTAAGTTGCTGACTGAACTTCGTGTTTGGGCGTGGCGTAAACTCTTGCCGCTAAGTGCTAAAAATCTGCAAGGTCTGCGCCGTGGCGACATGCTCAATCGCTTAGTGGCCGATATCGATACCCTAGATCATCTTTACCTGCGACTGCTCACGCCTATGGCAGCATCCCTTCTGATGACGGGGTTCTTGTATCTGTTTCTTGCTTGGTTCGATGCCAAACTTGCTCTCAGTCTTTGCTTATTCTTAGTCGCTGTTTGGCTGGTGATGCCACTGCTATTTTATCGCCTTGGACACGGGCCGAGCCGGACTATGCTCGAAACCAAGCGTCATTATCGGGTGCAGTTGCTGGATATGTTGCAAGGCCAAGCCGAACTCAGTCTATTTGGCGCGAACGACAGATTCAGGCAAAAACTGAATGATGCTGAAGTTGCACTTTTTCGCAGCCAAAGCGCGATGGCCAATATTACTGCACTCAGCCAAGCCATGTTGATCCTCTCCACGGGCTCAGCCTTGATCATGATGCTGTATTTAGCCGCTCAAGGTGTGGGTGATGCCGTGCCGCCGGGGCCCATGTTTGCACTTATGGTGTTTGCGACTATGGCCTGCGTCGAGATGATGATGCCGATCGCGGGCGCGTTTCAGCATTTGTCAGGTTGCGTATTGGCCGCAACGCGAATTAATGAAATCACCGAACAAAAGGCCGATATTCAATTTGCTGTCGATACAGGCCTGAGGGCAAAATCTGGCGCATTACAGATTGAAGATATCCACTTTGGTTATCGAGACGATCAAAACGTGCTGCAAGGCTTGTCCCTTGAGATAAAAGCCGGGCAAAAAGTCGCGTTACTTGGGCCAACGGGTTGCGGTAAGTCGAGCTTATTGACGCTGATTACCCGCGAATGGCAAGCGCAGCAAGGGCACATCAAACTCGATGGTCATGCACTTTCAGAGTACAGCGAGCGCGGTCTTAGGGATGCGATTACTGTGATTAGCCAACGCATCTATTTGTTTGCGGGTACTTTGCGGGAAAACTTAGTATTAGCGCTACCTGTTATCGAAGGTGAGAAACGCACGGCCCACGACGCACGTTTGATTGATGTGTTACAGCGGGTTGGGCTTGGCGCTTTACTCACGGGTGATAAGCCGCTGGATATGTGGATAGGTGAAGGTGGACGTCAGCTTTCGGGTGGCGAGCAGCGCCGTATTGGTGTTGCTAGGGCACTGCTGCGTGATGCGCCGCTGCTATTGCTCGATGAGCCAACAGAAGGGCTAGATAAACGCACCGAGCGAGAGATTTTAAGTTTACTGTTTGATTTTGCAAAAGATAAAACCTTGCTGATGATTAGCCATCGTTTAACTGCTATGGCGAAGATGGATCAAATTCATCTACTCGGTCAGGGGAAGATTATTGCGTCTGGTACTCACCAGAGCTTAATTGAAGACAGTGCAGAGTATCAGGCCTTGTACCAAAGACTCGCTTAAGGTTTTGGATTTAATCTTTTGGAATTAAGACGTTGGCGCTCAATATTATAAATAGCGATATATTTTACCCATTAAAAGCGGATATGAATCTATGAACCCTGCGATGCCGGAAGCATTAGCCCCACAAATTAATGCCCATTTTAATGGTAAGTTTGAGGTCGAGCTTAAATATCGCTTATTGGATCGCCACGCTTTTTTCGCTGCCTTACAAATGAGAAATCCCGAGGTCATGCTCGAAGATAACCTTGAGCATGACTGTTACTTTGATCTGCCATCACAATCACTTAAAGGTGAGCACAAGAGCTTGTGTATCCGTGAGATGCAGCCATCGGGGATAATGCTGTGGATAGTGAAAGGGCCAGAAAAAGACCGCTGTGAAGCCGTGAATATCACTGAAGCAACAAAAGCAAAAAGTATGCTGCATACCTTAGGCTATGAGTGTGTACTGGAAATTAAAAAGCGCCGCAGTATCTATTTTCTGGGTGAATTTCATCTAACAATCGATCATATCGAAGGTTTAGGGGATTTTGCTGAACTCGCGATTATGACCAATGATGAAACCCTGTTGCCTAAGTATGAAGTTCAATTGCAACAACTCGCCGCTGACTTAGGCCTAAGTGAAGTGCAGCGAGAGTGGTTATCCTATCGGCAGTTGCAGCAGGCTTTAAATAATAAGTAATGGTTCAATCTTTTGGATTAACAGCTTGAGGCTTAATAGCTTAAAGTTTCATCGCTTAAGTTTTATGGTTTACATCGCTAAATTCGGCTAATCAATCCATCGCAACAAACCGCTATGGCTCAGTTCAAATCCCTTTGAGCTTCACTGTCCATACCGCATTCACTGTTTGTTTTAACTCGCTATCGACGACTTAAACTTAAGCAGCGTACTCAAATTCGAGTATCACATTTCAATTCAAGCCACCTTTACAAATTCAAACGGCTTACATACTGATTATTCAGTTTTATTTGCCGTTAGTTACTTGATGCGTTTTAGCCTAAGCGTTGTGAAAAGGCGAGGTAGCGTTTAACTTCCGCTTCAGGGAATTTTAATTCGTCACCATCTTGAACACTTGAGAGTAAATTCTCCCGAGCGAAGCGTTTAATGGTCGCTGGTGTTTTATCTAGCATTTTGCACACTTCATCTAAGGTTAATAAGTTATCGCTCATGGCACTCTCCCAGTAATTCAATAGAAACATAACCCAAAGAGTATAGAACAATAATTCCAATCAAGATGACGCAGCAGCCTAAACCGCCAAGGCTATGATTCTATTTTGTGGTTGCGGGCGGTTTCCCGCACTTGGCTTTCTATTTGGAGATGGCCTTTCGCTGCCGTGATCGCCAGAACGGCACGGGACTTGAATTCGCGGCGATATAAGGTTGCGACCACAAATAAGCTGGCCGAGATAAAGAGTATCGGGTGTACAAACCAGCACAATACCGCCATTGAAAAGTAATAGGCGCGTAAACCATAGTTATAGGAGTGTGCCGCTTGATCTTGCACTGTTGCCATTTGTCTTGCATAGGCTTTGAGATTGTCATTTGAGCCATCGGTGTCCAGAGGACCCGCGCCTATCATCACGTTCACAAAGCCGTATTGACGCATTGACCAAGTAAACTGGAAGAAGGCCATTACAAAAATGCCGACTAGTAGAGCTAACTTGACTTGCACCAGCGCATGATTCGGTGGCGTAGCGAAGGGAATGGTGGCAATCACACTTTCTAGTCGTTCAACTTGCGCAAATAAGGTCAGTACACCCGCGAGCACAAACAGCGTGGTCGAGGCAAAAAAGGCAATATTGCGTTCTAAGTTGGCCAGTAGTGCCGCATCACCTACACGTACACCGCGAGTCATCACCTCAAGCATCCAGTAAATTCTATGCTTATGCAGACCACGGGCAATACAGTCGGTATCTCTCGCCTTACGACGGGCAAAGGCGGTATAGCCAGCCCAAGAAACGATAAACCACACCAATGCAGAAATATCTAACAACGAAAATTCCATAGTTACCTTGAGAAAGTTACCTTGAGAAAGTGAAAAAACAATCGATTGATTGAAGGCTGATTATGAAGGTTTTTATCTCTTAGGCGCAATCCCCTAGTATCACTTTGAAATCTATCCTATTCACAATTTGAAGCCGCTCACATTGGTGTTGAAACCTTTCGCAGGGTGAGTGTTGTGGGATTACAGCCAAGCGGCAAGGATGGTTGGGTGCTTAGCGTTTGCTGATATTCACCGGCAGCGGCTCGCCATTGCATTCGCTCACCAACACGCAGCGAGTCCGTCCTTGGATGCTCGACCGCCCCGTCCATGGGGCGGACGGTCGTCTCGCCCATTACCATGGTTTGCCTTTTTAAATCAGCGTAATCTGCTAATTCAAAAGACTAGCGTTACCATGCTGCGAATGGTCACTTTATGACAAAACTTCATTACTCTAACCATTCATAAACCTGAAAGTGAGTTATTAATAACTGAACATTTAAAAATGGGTGACACATTAAATTTTTGGTTTGAATAAAGTAGGACATTGGCCTTGCTAACCCCGAGGTGACCATATATGTCCTGTCTTTTTGCCTTACGGTAACTCCGAGGGGATGGTGAACTCCTGTCGCTTTCGCGCAGTCTGCACAGCAAACAGACTGATGCCTAACATCACTTTTAGAAAATTTAATAATGGGTGATTCGCCATCAAACGCGATAAAAAACGCTATCACCAAAAAGTAAATTCCTTTAGCATCATTGATAGCAATTTATATGGATGTCGCAGCACTCAAGTCTAACAAGCGATTTATGCCCTGCAAACACGCAGCGCATAAATACTAAGACGTTAGCACCCATAAAAGATCTAGCATAAATTATGAATAAGGAAAATAAATGATTGCCTTAGCAATGTTTAATAATAAAGGTGGGGTAGGCAAAACTACTCTGACCTGTAATATCGCTTCTTACCTTGCTAAGAAAGGGAATAAGAGGGTATTAGTTATCGATTGTGATCCACAATGTAACGCTACTCAGCTAATTATGGGGGAGAACTACGCAGCAGAATTGTATTTTTCTGATACGAATAACGGGTCTACGACAACCATCAGTGATATCCTTCGTCCAATAGAAGATGGCGATTCAACCATTGCACATTCAATTGTTCCGATTAAAAGCTCAGACAATCGATTTGGTGTTGATTTGATTCCAGGGCATCCATCTTTTTCAATAATTGAAGATAGGTTGGGCGCTGCATGGCATGACCTGATGGGTGGCGATATTGGAGGTATAAGAAAGACAAACTGGAACACTTACCTTAAAAGGAAAATATTTAATAGCTATGATTATGTGCTGTATGACTTGGGACCTAGTTTAGGTTCAATAAATAGAAGTGTACTTATTGGTTGCGATAAATTCATGACCCCAATGGGGACAGATATTTTCAGCATTTTGGGTATTAGAAATACTTTGTGAGCGGAACTCGGCAGGAAGATTAGCAGCTTTTAATATAGATCGCTCTTTACCAATAAAAAAAGGATATATTGGATATACAATTCAACAGTATATAACTAAGTCTAAAGGTGGTATTAGGAGGCCGACACGAGCTTATGAACAAATAATAAGCAATGTTCCTGTTGAGATAGAAAATTCACTATCTAATTATTTATCTACAGGCATGGATAAAGAAAACCTTCAGCTTGGTGATGTTCCTCATTTGTATAGTCTCATTCCTTTAGCACAATCTGTATCATCTCCTCTTTTCGAGTTAAAAAGTGGAGATGGGATAGTAGGTACGCAAGGAAAGCAAAAAGAGCAATACGAAGAGATTCTTGGTGGAATATGCTCAAACTTAGTGAATAACATAGAAATGGGGCGGTAAGTATGTGGCCTCGAGCGTTAATTGAAGAGTTAGCCGCAAGGCGTTGTATTATATTTTTAGGAGCGGGAGCTTCAGCTGGGTGTATTACAACGGGAGATAACCCTACGTCACCACCGACATGGTCAAATTTATTAGATGGTTTAAAAGACATTGCTAGAGATAAAGATTCTTTGACAATCGTTGATGATCTAATCGCTAAAGAAAAATTTCTCGATGCAGCTGAAGTACTATTTGGTAGTACAAATTCAGCAGATTTTTCAGCATATATGAGAGAAGTAATGGCTAAGCCACGCTATAAACAGTCGTCCATACATGAAAGCGTTTTGGCTATAGACCCAAAAATTGTCGTTACTACAAATTATGATGATATCTACGATAACTATTGTCGTAGTGGGCAAGAGAATGGTCTTTATAATATATGTAAATATTATGAGAGCCACTTGGTATCAGATTTACGTTCATCTGTCAGACAGGTTGTTAAAGCACACGGATGTATAAGCGACCCATCAAAAATAGTACTGACTAGATCGCAGTATTTTAGAGAGCGTCAAAATCACCCAAATTTTTACAAAGTACTTGATGCATTATTCTTAACTAATACCTTATTCTTTGTTGGTTATAGTCTTTCTGACCCCGATATTCAGCTGTTATTGGAGAATTCCAACATAACATATAAAGGCTCTCACCCCCATTATGCCCTCGTGTCTGAAGGAATGAATACATCCATAAAAAATGCATATAAGGAAGCTTATAATATAGACTTTATCGAGTTTCCAGCCGGCAATTACAAAAAGGCAGATGACATGCTAAAAGAACTTCAAGAACAAGTTATCCTGCGCCGCGAAAGCAATCCTGCTTAGTGCTAACAAGCACAAAAAGATGGGAAATACATAAAATAAAAGATGAGACATGCAGAACTCTTTTGGAATTAACTGCCAACACCGTGACCACAGGAGTTCATCTTCCCCTGCAAAGTTGCTGAAGGGCGTTGAAGACAATCGCGTGAGCGAGGCATGGATGCCGAGTTAGCTTTCGGGTACAGGATGTACCATCGGAAGCGTTAGCGATTTTCGAATAAGCACGAAGCCAGTATTCAATGCATGTAACTTCGCTAGGGGCGTCTTGGAGCATCCAAGGAGGATAGGACGAGCAGTCCTCCTTGGTCGGGTGTGGGGTGAAGCCCCACGACTTTGATTTTAATTAACAAACTCAAATGGCAAATGCGAAGACTCCCACAATGCTCAGGTCTCTAAAAGCTATCTCTAAAAAATGATGGGGAAGCCACTGATTCCTGTGTTCATTTCTCGAATTGAATTTAGGTATAAGCATTCATTACCAAATAAAAAAGCCAGACTTAGTCTGGCTTTTTTTCAACTCTCACAGGTGAGAGATATTATTCTTCGCTATCACCCAGTGACAGTAACGTGGCGTTACCACCTATGGCGGTGATGTTGTTAGTGCGGGTCTTTTCAGTCACAAAACGGGTTAAGTAGTGTGGGCCACCGGCTTTAGGACCTGTGCCTGACAGGCCTTGACCACCGAAAGGCTGTACGCCTACTACTGCGCCGATTTGGTTACGGTTAATGTAGACGTTACCCACATTCACTTTGTCGGCAACTTCAAGGGCATGGCCTTCGTTACGGCTGTGGATACCTAAGGTTAAACCAAAGCCTGTGCTGTTGATCTCATCGATCACTTTGCCAAGATCGGCGGCTTTATAACGGATCACGTGCAGGATTGGGCCAAAGTGCTCTTTCTCAAGCACTTTAATTGAATCTATTTCAACCGCAGTGGGCGACACGAAATGACCGTTCTCAGTGCCAGCAGGCAGCGGCATTTGCTTGATAAGCTTACCGACTTGCTTGATATGATCGATATGCGCATCTAAGTTGGCTTTGGCGGTGGCGTCAATCACTGGGCCTACGTCGGTTTTGATTGAACTTGGGTTGCCAATCACTAATTCATCCATGGCGCCTTGCAGGACTTCGATCACGCGATCGGCGATGTCTTCTTGGAGGAAGAGCACGCGCAGTGCGGAGCAGCGTTGGCCCGCGCTGGTGAATGACGATGAAACCACATCGTTCACCACTTGCTCAGGTTGAGAGGTTGAGTCCACCACCATGGCATTTTGGCCGCCCGTTTCGGCGATTAATGGAATAATCGCGCCTTCGCGGTTGGCGAGTGTGCGGTTAATCAGTTTTGCTGTGCCAGTTGAACCAGTAAAGCACACGCCACCGATACGTTCATCGGCCGTAATTGCGCTACCCACAGTCGCACCAGTGCCTGGTAGGAATTGCAGCACTTCGACAGGAATACCCGCTTGATGAGCGAGTTGCACCGCACGGTAACCAATAATTGAGGTTTGCTCCGCGGGTTTTGCGATAACTGTGTTACCCGCCGCTAATGCCGCCGACACTTGACCTAAGAAGATCGCCAGTGGGAAGTTCCATGGGCTGATACACACGAACACACCGCGGCCTTGGAGGAACAGTTCGTTCAGCTCTCCCGTTGGGCCAGGAAGCAGTTCAGGTTTTGCCATCATCTTCTTGGCTTGTACTGCGTAGTAACGACAGAAATCAACGGCTTCACGTACTTCGTCGATACCGTCTTGAATGCTCTTGCCCGCTTCACGGGTGCACAGGGCGATCAATTCTTCGCGGTTTTCTTCTAATAAATCGGCTAACTTTTGTAGTGCAGAGGCACGGGTTTCTACTGGCGTACGTGCCCAAGAGGTAAATGCCGCTTCGGCAGATGCGACGGCTGCTTCGATTGCAGCTTTGTCGGCGAAGGCGACTTGACCTACGGTTTGGGTGGTGTCGTATGGGCTAACAATCGTTTTATGTTCGCCAGTTAAGGTTTTACCGTTAACCAGAGGACCCGCTTGCCATTGGGTATTTTTAAACTGTTCTAGTGCCGCGAAAAATGGCTCAGATTCGGAAATGATGTTCATATTGAGTCCCTTGGAATTTTTGCGCTCGCTACCGAAAATATCGGCAGGTAAAACGATTCTGTTGTTAGCCAGGGTTTTGTAACCCGTCAGTGTTGTTAGCGGATGTACCACTAATGACTCGATGGGGGTTTTAGGATCGACCAGTTTGTGGACGAACGAAGTATTTGCGCCATTTTCCAGCAGGCGACGAACTAAGTAGGGCAGTAGATCTTTATGCGCACCGATAGGCGCATAAATACGTACCGCTTTAGCACCGGCTTCAGCCAGAATCGTGTCGTACAGCTCTTGTCCCATGCCGTGTAAGCGTTGGAACTCATGGTTACGATCGCCCGCCATATCGGAAATTGCCGCCACGGTTTGCGCATTGTGGCTAGCAAATTGTGGATAGATAGCACCGCGAGTCGCATCCGATAATAAGTAACGGGCGCAGGCGAGGTAAGAAACGTCAGTACCGGCTTTGCGAGTGTAGAGTGGATAAGCGGCTTCGCCAGCTTGTTGCGCCCACTTAAGTTCGCTATCCCAATAGGCGCCTTTTACCAGACGCACTGGGATTTCATCCCCTTGATCTTTCGCTAGACGCGTTAACCAAACCAGTACGGGCAGGGCACGCTTAGAGTAGGCTTGTACGACTATGCCGAGTAATCCCCAGCCTTTAGTTGCTTCAGAATTAAACAGTTTTTGGAACAGTTTTAGTGATAACTCGAGGCGATCGACTTCTTCGGCATCGATAGATATACCGATATTTAAACCACGTGCCAGCTTAATCAGGCGAATCACTGTGTCGTACAGTTCAGTCAAGACGCGGTCTTCATTGGCCACTTCGTAACGTGGGTGCAATGCCGATAGCTTGATGGAGATTGTTGGCCGCGGTGATTCATTTTCGTTATAGCTTTGAGCACCAAGCTCAGTTATCGCATTGGCGTAATCGGTATAGTATTTCTCGGCATCTTTGCGCGTTAACGCCGCTTCGCCCAGCATGTCGTAGGAATGGGTATAACCTAACTTACGTTTGTCTTCACTGTTCTTTAGGGCTTCTTTCATGTTGCGGCCCAGTACGAACTGCTTACCCATGATCTTCATCGCTGCCATCATGGCTTGACGGATCACGGGTTCACCGAGGCGATTCACTAAGCGGCTCAGCAAGTTGCTTGGGGTACCATCGAGTTTTTTATCAAGTTTAACGATTTTACCTGTGAGCATTAAGCCCCAGGTCGATGCGTTAACCAGCACTGAGTCACTCTTGCTCATGTGCTCATCCCACTTAGCGCCTGAAAGCTTATCTTCAATCAGCGCATCGGCAGTGGCCGCATCGGGAATTCGCAGTAAAGCTTCGGCTAAACACATCAGGATAATGCCTTCCTGTGTTTCTAAGCTGTACTGTTGCAGGAAGGCATCTATGCCGACCATCAAACCTTTTTTATCGAATTGACGAACCTTATTGACCAGTTCGTGGGCACGACGAGTGACGCGCTCTATGGCTTCATCACTTGAGGGAACTAGTTTGATCAGCTCTGACAAGTATTGTTCTTCATCGACAATGTAGTTGTCGCTGACTGCTTTGAACAGTTCGTCGAGATTGGCAGAATCGTAGCGGCCTGCCAGCACTTCACTCGCTTTGAACATAGTTATCGCTTCCATCTTGGCCGTTATTGGGGCGCTATTGTTGAAACAAATTGGGAGGCGCCAAACGCATTTGATATTTTGTATACAATATGAAGGTTTGCGCGCGCAGATTATACAGCCAAAATGTGACGGACAACACTATAGCGTGAAAGATTGTGAAGCTTGTTTGATTAGCTTGTTAATAATACCAATCGTATTAAATATCTGTTCATTCAGCGGGAGTTAAACGCGCTTTAGACAAGGCGAAGTCTTGAAGGCATAGTGGTGCTCTGTCGAAAGCCTTGAACGCAGTATAAAGCGCTTTGCCATGCAGTTAACATCAGCCGCCCTTCGGGAGGCACACAGGCATCCCACTCCCGTGTTGCATTGACTTAAAAGGGAATAACCATTTCTGCGTCAATGCGCCTTGGATTGAGATGCCTGTGAGGCTCTGAACTGATTAGATATTTAAGGTGATTGGTATAAGTCGATGTAACGCTTGATTGACAAAAAAGCCAGTGTTTGAAAACACTGGCTTTTGGAAGGTAAATTAAGACTTTTTGTGTGTCAGACTCACATCCAACGTTTTTTATTGCGACGTTGTGGTCTAGGTAAATACACTAAAATAATGCCTAGGATTAAGCCCATGCCTGCGATTAATCCACCTTGGCGCCAAAGTTCAAAACGCTCGTCTTGAGCTGTGCGATCTACCGCATTTTTCAGTTGATCACGTTCTTGAGTCGTTTTAGCTAGGTTGGTTTCTAACTCGCTTAGTTTAGCCTTTAATTCGAGCAGTTCGCCGGCATGATTATCCGTTGAACTTGATACTTCTGCTAACTTAGCTTTGGCCTGTGCGAGTTCAGTTGTTAACGCAGGGACTTGCTCACGGAAACTTTGAGTCGAACTGATCAAGTTGGTTTGTACCCAACCTTCACGGCCTTTATGGTCGATTATTTTGGAGTAATCACCTTGAGTTTCGTTGAGCAGTGTCACAGGTTGACCCGCTTCAATTGATCCAACAATTCGAAACTCAGTACCAGGGCCACCTAAAAGATACAGAAACACGTTATCCGAGATGTAGCGGGATTGGCCTTCGGCCAGCAGGTTGGAAGACAGCAAGATCATTCCTACCAGAGTCAGGAGTCTAAACACTTTTGTATTCTCATCAACGAAATAGTCTGCACATGCTAGGGATTTGAGGCCTGTAATGCAAGAGGGAAGTCATAGACTTCCCTCAACTTTACGGCATCCATGCTATGACCATTCCAATTTAATTCAATCTTTCCTACGACCTTCTAGTCCTAGGCGCTAATAGTGCTTAATGTCAGCAACACATTTAGCGAGACTTCTTAATTAAAAATACCTTTAATCATATAGAAGAAGATGATTGATAGACCAGCACCTGCTGGTAGGGTCACAACCCAAGATACGACGATATTACGTACCACACCAATGTTAATCGCTGCGATACCACGGGCCATACCTACACCTAATACCGCACCTACTAAGGTTTGTGTGGTAGAAATAGGTAAACCAGTGCTAGAAGCAATAACTACAGTTGTTGCCGCGGCTAATTCTGCCGCAAAACCACGACTTGGCGTCAAGTGAGTGATGTTTTTTCCGATAGTTTGCATAACGCGCTGACCAAAAATCGCCAGACCCATCACAATACCTACGGCACCCAAAGGTAAAATCCACCAGACTAGAGGTGATTTCGCTGCAATCTCACCACCGCTATTGACGACTGAAACAACCGCCGCTAATGGACCAATCGCATTTGCTACATCGTTTGAACCATGGGCAAAAGCCATACAACAAGCTGTCAGAACCATCAGGATCGCAAACACTTTTTCAACGTTTTTGAACTGGGTTTGACGATCTGCTTTATCACTCATTTGTAAGCGTGAAATGGCGATTTTACCTAAGATACCAACTACAGCGGCAACAGCACTTGCGAGTAGGTAAGACTCGGTAACTGAGAAATGCAGACCAACATGGGATAAGCCTTTCATAATCGTCATTAATGACATGATGAAACCAGCAAATGCCATATAGAAAGGTACGAAACGCTTTGCATTACTCAATGGGTCGTCAGTGTTAAAAATGAGTTTTTGAGTGCTTTGGAAGAGAATGAATGCCATAAAGCCCGAAATAGCGGGGGTTACGATCCAAGAGCCTACAATCCCGCCCACTTTATCCCATGAGACTGAATCTGCACCAACACCCACGGCGGCGAAACCAATAATCGCACCGACGATGGAGTGAGTCGTTGATACCGGCCAGCCAAGAGCCGATGCGACGACAAGCCAAATACCTGCTGCCAACAATGATCCTATCATGCCGTAAACCAGCAATTCAGGAGTCGCAGTGAAATAGCTAGAATCAATAATACCGCTACGAATGGTATTGGTAACTTCGCCCCCAGCTAAAAATGCACCGGAAAACTCAAAGATCATTGCGATAATAATCGCTTGTTTAATTGTAATTGCGTTTGAACCTACAGAGGTTCCCATCGCATTGGCGACGTCATTCGCCCCAATACCCCATGCCATGAGAAAACCAAATGCAGCCGCAATGGCAATAAGCCACGGGCCATTAGTGACTAAGACGTTAGCCACCTCAATACCTGCATCAACCATATTGATACCTTGATAACCTTAATTTGTTAAACGCGAGCCAGCATAAGCTCAAGACGCGAACCGACGCGTTCGGCAAGATCTGCAAGACCACCGACCCATTCAATCGTTTTGTAGAGGAACATCACATCGACAGGATTCAATTCAGATTCCATAGCGAATAACTGACGGCGTAACTGAATTTGTAGATCGTCAGTATCTTCTTCGATGATGTCGAGTTCGTTGATCATTTTTGCCACTAAGTCGACTTCACGGCCACGGAAACCTGTTTCTAACAGATCTTCGAGTTCATTAATGACTTGTTTTGCTAGTGCTACCGCATCGATACAGCGTTGTAGATAAGCAATAAATGGGACTTGCATGACCTGAGGGATTAACAGCTGACGGCCGATAACACGACCGGAAATATCTTTGGCTTTGTTGGCTATCTTGTCTTGTTGAGTTAAAAGTTCCAATAAATCTGTACGTTCTACAGGCATAAATAAACCGCTTGGCAGAGTAAGGCGGATTTCACGTTTTAGTGAATCTGCTTGCTTCTCGGCTAAACTAATTTGCTTACGTAATTGAACTGCACTGTCCCAGTTGCCTGTGATAGTGGCTTCGAAAAAGGGGACGAGTAACGATGCGCAATCGTGTACTTTGTCCATGTGCTCTTGAAGAGGCTTAATTGGCGATTTTGCAAACACGCCCAAAATAGAGTTTACTGGCATTGCCGTTTACCTATTTAGATTGTTCCATTATTGGAAAAAGCGGGCGCATGTTAACCTATGCGTCCGCGTATTGAAACTGTGTTTTTTCAGAAAAAACGACAGGTTTATTCTAACGGGTTATATACCAACTGCAAAACCAAATCCTACGGGATTTTTATGACACATTTGTGACATTATGAACTAAAGATGACGCATCGATGAATATTTGATGACAAAATGAGCGGTTACGCAATGAATGCTGAGATTGAATTAAAACTGTTTTTCCTGCCGATATATCAAGAATCCCTGATAAATAAGTTAGATAGTCTCGATAATGCCGTACCTCAAGGTCAACGTCGTTTGGCGAATGGTTACTTCGACACCCCTGACTTGCAATTACGTCAGTGGGACATGGGATTGCGGGTGCGCGGTTACGATGCGCACCGAGAGCAGACCATAAAAATCGCAGGACAAGTCGTGGGCGGCATTCATTCGCGGCCCGAATACAATGTGACTATCCAATCCGATAGCCCAGATTTAAGTCTATTTCCTACCAGCATTTGGCCCGCTGATGCCGATTTAGCGGCAACTCAAGCTCAGTTAACTTGTATATTTCACACCGATTTTCATCGTCGCGCTTGGCATGTTCAGATTGATAACAGCGTGGTCGAAGTGGCGTTAGACATAGGTGAAATCACCGCCAATGGCCAGCAAGAAGCCCTGTGTGAGCTCGAGTTTGAACTCCTCAGTGGCGATACTGAGGCGCTACTTAAGCTGGCGATGCAAGTGGTGAGCGTTGTGCCCGTGCGTTTAGGTAAGGCCAGTAAAGCGCAGCGGGGCTATCGATTGGCGGGTAAGGCTAAGCTGCTCGATTTAAAAGCATTGGAATTTCTGCCACTGGCTGAGTCACACGATTCTTCTTCACAGGATTTAAGTGCAAACTGCCAAATCCTGCTTGAAACCGCCCTTGAGCGCTGGCAATTATTAGAGAGCATGATTGCAGAGGAAAGCGACCCTGAAGCCTGTGTGGCACTATGGTGGCGGATGCGCGCCTGTATTCGTTTGCTGCGAATGACCTTAAATCAGTTCGAATTATTGAATGTGACACTGTCTAGCCAATTTATGCTGATTGAAAAGCAGCTCGATTTTATTGAGCAGGCACAGGCGTTGACCGCCTTGCTTGGTAGCCAAAGAGGCTTATTTGCTAAACTTGGCCAACATGCCCAAGTTAAGGCGCGACTTCTGGCGCAACTGACAGAGATTAATCTGACGGAACGCTTACTCTCCCTATGGCAACAGACCGAATATGGTCAATTACAGCTGGCTATTGTTGAACTGTTGCTAAAGATCAGTGCTGGTGAAGTGGACATCACCCATCAGCCTAGCTTACGCCAGCATGCCGATCGTGCTCAGCAAGCTTCTTGGATGGCGATAATTGAGGTCATGCCACTCAATAGCGTCATGACAGCGGCAAATTATCTACAAGTGGCCACAGTGTTGGATGCGAGCATTCTTGTGGGTCATGCCTACGGCAGTTTATATGAGGCGAAATCACGGGACGCATTTCGTGCACCTTGGCAAGATCTCGCGCTTGGGATTAAAACTTTGGCTTGTTATCGCGCCTTACAGGATGCGAGTCGGGAGTTAGATATCAATTTAGCTGAGTGGCTGGAAGACAAGCAGCAGAGTTTGTTGTTTGCTATGGAATCGACACGCCGTAACGCGATGCAACAGCAGGTCTACTGGTAATATTACTTTTTATCGCTGATAAACGGAAAAGGCTCAATCTAATATAGATTGAGCCTTTTCATTAGTCAGTTTTCGCAACAAAGTCAGCTATTTTTTGTTTCGATAGCCTGCTTAAGTTCCGCAATTTGAGCCAGCATTTGCGCTTGATTTTGTTCTATTTTTTGTTGGTTCTCTTCCATTCTCGCTAAGGCTAATTCAAGCTCTGATTTGATTTCGGCTTTATGCGCATCTTGGCGTTCTTGGCGTTCAGATTCATCTGGCGCGACAAATACCGATGCCATATAACCTGAAATCACACCAAAAAAACTCACACCGCTGACAATGACCACTCCACCTATGATGTGGCCTGCTGTGCTTACAGGATAATAATCGCCGTAGCCGACGGTAGAGATAGTGACTAATGCCCACCAAATCGCTTGCTCAGCGGTCTGGATATTGGCGCCTTCGGTGCCGCTTTCGACGATGAGCATAATGACGGAAGCTAATGTCAGAATCGTCACCATAGCAACCAGTAAACTGGCTAAGGTGGCTTGTTTACGTTGTTTTACCAGTGGGAGCAGCAGTGAGCGACTCATGCGGATCAGGCGTATTACCCGTAGGATTTGAAAAAGCCGTGCCATACGTAGGGCTTCAATCGCCGGAATACTGGCAATAAAATCAATCCAATGGTGTTTAATGAAAAAGCGTTTATCGCGAGCACGGATCAACCCAACAAAGAAGTTGATCATAAAAATCATACAAATACTGGTATCGACAAAGAAGAGCAAGCGGTAGGTTTCGCTATCTAGGCGGCCGAAGGTCATGACAAGTACTATGATCACCGACAGCAAGGACAATAGCATCATCGCCATTTCGAATGGAGAAGGAGTGCCAAGGGTGCGAAGCGACCATGGGGTTTTATCTGTCATGCCAAACATGATCCCTGTTAAGTGCGGCGAATATCACTACTAAAGTAAAAGACTTTAGGCTGTGAGTAAATTGACTGAGTTAATAAAAGGGCTATATATCGATTAATCGCACCAGCCAATGGTAAGAAGGGTTGGCGCTTGAGATCAGCGTTGCTTTAGGTTTCATCAACAAAGTGGACTAAATCGTCGAGTACACGACGTTTAATTTCTAGCTGTGAATCGGCACTTAAACCATATTTCTCTGCCAGTTGCACATAGTCATCTGCATTGAGTGACACGGTAAGACGCGGACGCGTTGGCCGTTTCGATACGCTAAGACCTAAAATAGTGCGAATTTGATCAGAAGGGCTAACGCCTGCATCTAACGCGGCTTTACGAATAGAGTATTGAAATTTTTCATCGAGATCGAAGGCAACCTGTGTCGCCTTAGCGGCTTGTTGGTTCTTTAACCATTGCTCGGGCAGAGGGTGTTTGGTTTTACTCATGGCGTATTACCTATTGCTATCAACCGTTTCTAGCGCTTATCTGTGAGATTGTATTGGGATTATTGATAAAGTGCGAGCACGCACTTTATCTTATTTTTGTGTTATTTCGCCGGCCAGTATTCCCGAATATCCGTTAGCGGGCGATATAGGGTCAAGACAACATCGGTATCACCCCCTTCGTAGACTTCCACTTCGACGGCGCAGCTTTCATTGTCATCAAGTAATAAATAGTACTCAAAGGGCTCACCTGTGGCGCCATTGGCATCCTGTGGCGGCTTTTGGCCACGATAATCCTGACGATGAAAATAGCCAAAAGCGGCAAAAGTCACTTGGTGGTATTGTTTTCCAAGCCATTGTTCAAGTTGTTCAGCTAAGTCGGCCGGTAATACTTGCGTAGTTAACTCGGCATGACCCGGTTCCTCGAACAGGGCGCTGAATTGCTCGAGATCGAATAATTGCTCCACTTGCGCGCGGGAAACCTTAATCGAAAAGGCGAGATAGGTTTCGTCGTCTTCTTCAATGCTCAAAAAGAGAGTATCACTACCATGTCCCTTGAGTAACCACTCGGAGTGTTGTTTACGTTCAGATTCGTAAGTATGTACGGCTTCGACTCTTAATTGTTGACCACGGAGTTGTGGTGGCAGGGCAAAACTATCATCGATTGAGATCATGTCGCCGACATTGAGCTGGGACGGGTGATTGAGCTCGCGCTGTGGCGGGGCTTTCTTACCAAAAATACTATTGAAAAATCCCATAGTGACTCCTGCTGACTATGCTCGCGTGCGGCCTCATATTGATTGGCTGCGGATATTCACGGGCAATAGTGATCATTTTTATTTAATGAGGATGAAACAAAAAAATGCCGAGGTCAGTAGGGGGTGATGATCCCACTGAGACTCGGCATTCGGTCAATCATTGCTTAGCTTTTACGTGCTTTGATTCGATCTAGCACTGCATTTGCGTTTGACTTTTGCTCACCAATACCCGCTTCGGCTAGTTTGGCTTGCAACGACTTATCACTGTTTTCATCGGCTAAGGTTTCAGCCGCTTTTAAACGGTCGTCAAATTGTTGCTGACGTGCCTTGATACGTTCTAGTGAATCTTTAGCGTTCAGCAGCTTAGAGTTGCTAGACGCGAACGAGTCAGTAATGGTTGCCGTCGCTTTTTGTACGCTTTCAGTGGTTTTAACCATGCTCAACTGACGTTGATAATCAGACAGTTGGCGTTCGGTTTTCTTCACTAAGTCTTTCAAGCGTGCAGCATGGGCGCTAAAGCTGTCGTTGGCGCTTTGTTGCTCAGACAACTCTTGGTCTAACTGAGCAATCTTTTCAGCAATTTCAATCGCTAAGGCTTCATTACCCTTGTCCAATGCTTGAGTTGCATAACCTTCGTGTTCTGCAATCGAACGTTTCAGACGGTCGATTTCACGGCTGGCTTGCATTTCTTTTGCCATGACATCGGTCAGTTCACGTTTAGCATTGGTTAAATGCTTTTCTGCATCACGGATTTCCTGTTCGAAAATACGGGTTGAGTTTGCGTCAACGATGCTTTGGCCAACTTCGGTGGCACCACCGCGAAACGCTGTTAAAATTTTATTCAGAATGCCCATTTTGTGGCTCCTTATTTCAGATAGTCGACCAATTCATCAATAACTTCTAAACAGTTATCAGATAAAACTGCTAATTCTTGCTCGATTTCGAGCATGCTAGATTGTAGTGATAGCGCACCGTAAACCACGTATTTGTCATCAATTTTTGCAAAAGCTGACAAGGGCATTGGAATGTTGAGCTCTAGCATGGTTTCAAACATTTCACTGCGACGTTCTTGATTTACTTCGTTCTCGCCCCACAGGTAGCTGATGCAAAGTACTTGGTTGTCCGTTACCGATACAAATACCGGGATTTCTTCACGGCCGACCACATTCACTTGCAACACTTCGACTTCACCATCGATTGGATAACAATCAAATTGAAAGCCAGTTTGGCTGTTGTTGCCAAGACTGTTGAGGTGATTGGCAATGGTATGGATATTCATATTTGTCCTTATTGACATATTATGTCTGTGTTCAAAGATAGCACTGAGACATAATATGTCAAGTACTATCTCATCCTATTAAAAAAGATCCAGTCCTTGATTCTCGGACCAATCTTGCAAATGGTAGTGATACAGCTGCAATGAACCCAATTCATTGGGTTTTATGTTGGCGGCATCTTGATAAAAATTGGCTGGAAACTCAAAGGCGCCATCCACTAAACCTAAAGTGAGCCAATCATCTTCGATGGGCAACTCAGTTAACTTCGCTAATCTGTGTTGTGCATCGAGTCCGCCTAAGGTTGCAATACTCCAGCCCCATTCGCCAAAACTGGGCACATTATGATGGTACTGCTTGACGTCAAATCCCGCCAATGCCAAGGTTTTTGCTACCGAAATAAAGGCCTTAGGGGCATGGTAAGGCGATGTTGACTGTACAGTCAGAGCGCCATCACTGCTCATAAGTTCCTTTAATTTACGGTAGAAATAGTCCGAATACAGCTTATTAAGATCGGGATGGCTCGGATCAGGCAAGTCTACGATAATCGCATCGTATTTCACGCCTGTGGCAATCAGTTTATCGACACCATTAAATGCATCGTCGTTGATCACTGTGACACGGGGATCATTCAGTGCGTTGCCATTGAGCGCCAACATAGCGCGACTGAGACTATCGGGCATATCTGTATCGGGCGATTTAAATAATTGCACTAGGCCCACATCGAGATCGAGCAGCGTGACTTGTTCTGGTTCCCAGCGCAGTACTTGTTTGAGACCGAGTCCATCACCGCCGCCAATGATCAGCACTTTGTTGTGACGGGCACTGGCCGCGAGCGTAGGATGAACGAGAAACGTATGGTAGATGTGCTCGTCTATGCTAGAAAATTGTAAGCGACCATTGATGTATAAAGCATAAACGGGCGGCAGACCGTTACCGCGCAACCGCTCGGTGAAGGTCAGCTGTTGGAAACGTGTCGCCTTGGCGTAAACCACTTTGTCTTTATAGAGCAAATTATTGAATTCTTGCTCCCAGCGTGGGCCGTGGATTGCTAATACGAGTAAGACACCAGTCACGATAAAATGCCCACTCAAAAGCAGTTTAGGGCGGCGGATTTTAGGCCAGAATCGCCAGATAAACACAAAACCTGCCAATAGATTGAAACTGGCGGTTAAGGCGGCGGCGAGTTGGATATCGATGGCGAGCATAAAGCCAACCCAAATGGCGGCACCTATGCCTGCGCCTATGTAATCAGCTCCGTAAATGGTGCCCGCGTTATGCAGTAAATGCTCGTCGGAAAGGGATTGGCGAACCCTAGCAATCAGCGGGATTTCCATACCAATCATCAGGCCCAATAACACACCCCACACATAGGGTAAGTATTCGCTGAGTTTTTGCAGCGAGCCTATCATGCCACCTTCGGGCAGTTGATCTGGCGGTAAACCTAAGGTGTTAGCAATGATCAATGGTAGTTGTTGACCAAAACCAATCACCGCTGCTGTGATTAAAATGGCGAGTGAGCCACAGAGTGCAACTGTGAGTTCTAAGATCACAAAACCGGTAAAGGCATCACGGATCTTACGGGCGGCGAAGGCACCTAGCCCCATGGAGACAATCATTAAGCCTATCATGGTGTAAATGGCGGCTTCTAATGCGCCTAAAATGCGGCCCGCATAGTGGGATAAAAGATATTCGTAGATCAGGCCGCAACCTGCTAATACGGCCATAATGCCCAGTAAGAGAACATCGTCGAACCAACCTAGGCGGCTAGGTTTAGCCGCCGAGGGAGTTAAGCTAATTTCTTGCATTCGATTAAGCCATCAGTGCCGTAAGAATAAGTGCGATAGCGATACTGATCGCCATTTCTACTGCGGCGATACCGATATTGTGTTGTCTTTCCACTTCATCGGCTAAATCGATACGGGCCAATACCAGTTTCTTCACGACGAACAGCAGTAAGGAGAGCGCGATCAGCATAATGACTGAGAACACTAACCAACCGATCACGTTAGTCACATAAGCCGTTGGATTATAAATCATAAAGTGACTAGCGGCATTAAAGCTCAGTGCCATAGCAATCATATAACCCGCATGGCGTAGCGCTAACGCTGTATGACCTTGGGCTAAGGCTTGCTGCATAGATGAGTCTTGGTTGCGGCTTGCGAAACGGTTTTCACGCCAGCGCGTGAGTAGCACTAACATCAACTGCGAAATCGCAAAGGCGCTGAAGATGGCAATGAAGGTATCGACCGTTAAATCTTCTGCCCACAGCAAGACGGAGCGAATGATAATGGCGGTAGCAATAGCAACGCTGGCATCGACGATAGCGACGGACACATTACCTTTGATGATTTGCTCGTTCTTATCAAACTCATTTAGCGCTATTTTATCGTGGAGAAAACGGCCGAGTTTAATCAGTACTAAACCGAATAAACCATAGCAGCTCATGCCAATCGCTTCGGTAAGATAAGAGTGTGCCGCAGCGCCTGTGATAGCGCCTGTAAGCACTATACCTAGGGCGGCAACTGCGCCAGCGGTACTTATGCCAAAGGCAAAGTTATCCCGCTCTGCCAGCTCCTTACTGCTATTGACCTTTACACTCCAACCTTGCAAATAACGCATTAGCGTTAGCAAAATCACGGCTATGGTGAGATCGATAGCCAGAATGATGGCTAGCTCTGGTGTGATACCGAAATCCTGAAATAATGTCATTGGAAATCCTTAGTTACTTGCCCCGGCGCACACTGCGGGTCGTGCGATTGCTGGAATTGCGGAAACTGCTGTCTTTAGCATAGTTAGATCGAAACTTACTGTTCGAACTCTTGCTCGCACTTGTCGTGCTGGCCTTAGGTGCGCTGGTACTTTCACGGGATAACGCCGTGCCACCAGTTCGCGGTTTAGCATAAGGGCTGTCAAAGCGCTTGCCTTGTGAGTCGAAACGTTTTTTCGTTTGTTCGAAGGTCTTATTTTGCGCATCCGCTTGTTTGGGTGAGGTATAGCGATAACGACCTACGTCATTGTAATAGCTATAACCTCGGTTACCCGACCAACGATCGTAGGAAACTGGGCGATTGAAGACATTCGAAAACATCGAATACATGCCATACCAAGCCCAAAACGAAGTGCCGCTCGAGTCGGTTTGCCAGTTACCGTAAGAGGGATTGCCGACCAGTTGACTACCAGGGCCGAAATCTTCACCGCCATTGGCTAATGTTGCGGCCTCACGGCTAATCGCATTTACGCGAGCCAGTTTGCCGTCGGACATATCGGCGACCACGTTGACGGGATCAGACAACATATCGTTAAACAGACTGGGATCTGCGGCTTGATAAAGATTTTCTGCTTCGGCCAGCTGTTGATCGAGATCAGCAAAGTTACTCGCCACTTTCGATTCATCTAAACGACGTTTTAGCGAGGTATACATGGGACCTTGGGTACCAGAATCCTTTGCTAATTCATCGAGTAAGGGTGCTAAATCGGGTTTCTGTTGCTTTAGCAGTGTCGTGTATTGCTTTAAGAGATTAGCGTTACGCAACTGGCCGTCATCGATCATCGTCGTGAGCGTAGCGAGACGTTGCTGTGTGAGTTGTTGATACTTCGCGATTTTATCCGGTCTGTCATCGCCACAACCCGTCAGCGATAGCGAAACGGCTAAAAAAAGTATCGATGTGAGAACACGGGTTAGCATTCCTGCCATGTTTTCTCCAAAAGGTAATGAAATAAAACTCAAATACTTGCAGGCAATAATAATCCGCTTGCCCAATATGCCTGCCGCGCAGGTTATAGTACCCTTAAATGCCACAGATAAAAGTGTAAACCTTTATTTGTGTGTTACATCAGGTAGCTGCAAGTCTCGTCGAACATAACATGATGTGGCGTCAATCTATATCATTTACGACATAATATGTCGATAGCTAAATTTGTTAGGGATTATTATGACCATGCAAAAAGACAGTAATAAGTCATTGTCTATTCTTATTAATCAAACCGCTGAACGCAATTGGCTGCGATTAGAGGAAGCATGGTCCGAAGGACTTGCGCAATTAACGCCTGCTCAGCAGCAAGAACTCAAAACGGTTTTGGGACTCAGTGATTATGTGACGGCTCAACTATGCCGACATCCCGAGTGGATCGCTATGCTGTTTGCGGGCGAGTTAAGCCTGATTGATCGTAAAAACTTTGATGTTGATTTACATGAAGAACTGGCTAGCACGACCACTGAGGAGATGGCTAAAACCACCCTGCGACGGTTTCGTAACTATCAAATGGTGCGTTTAGCTTGGCGTGACTTTTTAGACTATGCCAGTTTAGAGGAATCCTTGCTTGATCTGTCGGCGCTCGCCGAAGCGTTAGTGATCTGCGCCCGCGATTGGCTCTATAAAGATATGTGCGCTCAATATGGCACGCCTATGGACAAAGAAGGGAATCCGCAACCGCTACTGATTTTAGGCATGGGTAAGTTAGGCGGCCGCGAGCTTAATTTCTCCTCCGATATCGATTTGATTTTCACGTTTCCTGAGCATGGCGAAACCGTCGGCGGTCGTCGCAGTTTAGATAATCAACAATTCTTTATCCGCATGGGGCAAAGGCTAGTGAACTTGCTCGATCAAGTCACAGTCGATGGTTTCGTGTTCCGCGTGGATATGCGTTTGCGCCCCTACGGTGAAAGTGGCCCCTTGGTGGTGAGTTTTAGTGGTCTTGAGGATTATTACCAAGAACAAGGGCGAGACTGGGAGCGTTATGCCATGGTCAAGGCGCGTGCGCTCGGGCCTTGGAACCATTTCTCCGATGAACTACACAGCCTCCTGAGACCCTTTGTGTATCGCCGTTATATCGACTTTTCGGCAATTGAATCCCTGCGGAAAATGAAGCAACTCATAGCGCAAGAAGTGCGGCGCCGTCATTTGACCGACAATATTAAACTCGGTGCAGGCGGTATTCGTGAGGTCGAGTTCGTGGTGCAAAGTTTTCAATTGATCCGTGGCGGCCGTGAGCCTGCGTTGCGTCAGCAGAGTTTATTCGGTGCTATCGATACGCTTTACAGCTTAGGGCAGTTTGAATATTTGGCGGTGGATGAGCTTAAACACAGTTATTTACTGCTGCGCCGGGTTGAGAATCTGCTGCAAGCCATTGACGATAAACAAACCCAAACCTTACCGAATAATCCACTGGATTGGGCGCGATTGTGCCATGTACTCGATATGGCCAATGAGGTTGATTTACGCACTCATATTGAAGCGGCAATGAGCAAAATCCATCGTCATTTTAAAGCCACTGTGGGTGGCGAAGAAGGCGAAGAAAAAGCCGAACATTGGACGGCGCAGCTGTGGAATATGCAAGACCTTGATGATGGCATTACGTTGTTGGCCGAACAGCAAATTGATGATGACAAGCTGTGCCCTATGCTTAGCAGCTGGCGCGAAACAGTGACTAAGCGTTCGATTGGACCACGCGGGCGAGAAACCTTAGATAAATTAATGCCAAGATTATTGGAAGAATTGATTCATCAACAGAGTCCATCGTCAGCTTTTGAGCCCGTGTCTAAGGTGCTGGAGCAAATTTTAACTCGCACCACTTACCTTGAGCTTTTGTGTGAAAACCCAGGTGCGCGGCAGCAGTTAGTGAGCTTGTGTTGCGCCAGTCCTTGGATTGCCGCGCAGTTGGCTAAATTTCCCATGTTGCTTGATGAGCTTATCGATCCGTCGCAGCTCTATGACACGACCTCCATCGACGATTATCCGAGCGAGCTGCGTCAGTACATGATGCGCGTGCCCGAGGATGATATGGAGCAGCAGATGGAAGCGCTGCGACAATTTAAGCTTTCACAACAACTTAAAATCGCCGCCGCCGATGTCACGGGTGTTTTACCCGTGATGCAAGTGAGCGATCACTTAACTTTTTTAGCCGAAGCTATTATCGAACAAGTGGTGATGCAGGCGTGGCAACAGGTTTCAGTGCGCCATGGGGTGCCCGCTCACCTTGAGGGTAGTGACACAGGCTTTGCCGTTGTCGGTTATGGCAAGCTCGGCGGGATTGAATTGGGTTACGGCTCCGATCTCGATTTAGTTTTCTTGTGTGAAAATAAAACAGAAAACGGCCTGACCAATGGTGATCGCCCGATTGAAGTTGGTCATTTTTACCTCAAACTTGCCCAGCGCATTCTGCATTTATTCTCGACTCGCACCACTTCGGGGGAGTTGTATGAAGTGGATATGCGCCTGCGTCCTTCTGGCGCCTCGGGTTTGATGGTCAGTGAGATTGAGCGTTTTGGCGAATACCAAGCTAATGAGGCGTGGACTTGGGAACATCAAGCTTTAGTTCGCTCGCGTTTTGTTTTTGGTGACAATAGCTTAGCGGTTAAATTCAGCCATATTCGCGCTTCAGTATTGGAAAAGCCCCGTGATAAAGCTGAGCTGCAAAAAGCGGTGCGTGAGATGCGTCAGAAGATGCGTGATCACTTGCTTAAAGTCAGTGATGGCATGTTTGATTTAAAGCAGAGTCTAGGCGGGATTGCCGATATTGAGTTTATTGCCCAGTACTTAGTGCTGGCTAATGCTCACGAGTATCCAGAGCTAACGATTTGGTCTGACAATGTGCGGATTTTTGGTGTCTTAGCTGAGCTTGAACTTTTGCCAATGATGAGTGCCCAGCATTTAACTCAGACATATTGCTTACTACGGGATGAAAATCATCGACTGACTCTGCAACAAAAGGCGGGGCAGTTACCAGTGTCAGAGGTAGAAGACCATGCTGAGCGGGTGTTAAACATTTATCGTGCTGTGCTCGAATAGTGCAGTCATCTATACAGTCATTTAAAGGGAGTAAGGCTGAAACGAATATCAGCCTTAATACCGCAAGAATGCCCAATTTAGGCTAGAGTTTAATGAGAGCAGTTAGCAGAGAGCACCATGCAATTACCTACTATCCCTGAAAACGAGCTGCAACGTTTGGCCACGTTACGCGCACTCAATGTGCTCGACACCGATGCCGAAGAACGTTTCGATCGTATCACTCGGCTCACGCGCAGAATTTTCTCTTTGCCGATTTGTGTTGTGACCTTAGTGGATGCCGAGCGGCAGTGGTTTAAATCTCGTCAAGGACTAGAGGTGACTGAAACACCAAGGGAAATTTCATTTTGTGGCCATGCGATCAATCATGACGGCATTTTTATCGTAAACGACGCCCTCAAAGATCCGCGCTTTAGTGACAATCCACTGGTGACCGAGCAGCCGCATATTCGCTTCTACGCTGGCTATCCCTTAACCATTCATAGGCAATATCGGGTAGGGACCTTGTGTTTAATCGGCACTGAACCGCGAGAGTTTACGGCTGAAGATATTGAAACCTTGACGGATTTAGGCGAAATGGTGGAGGCGGAATTACTCTCTATCGCGCAAAACACCTTAGATCCTTTGACCACGATTTCGAATCGGCGTGGATTTGAGTTACTGGCCCATCAGGCGCTGGCGAGTTGTCGACGTACCGAATCTGAGGCGGCCTTACTCTTCTTCGATCTCGATTTCTTTAAGGAAGTGAATGACAACTTTGGTCACCTCAAGGGCGACCAAGTGTTATACGATTTTGCCCATATCTTGATGACCGCTTTTAGGGAGTCGGATGTGATTGCAAGGCTTGGCGGTGATGAGTTTGTGGTGCTATTAAGTTTTGTGCATAGAGATACAGTCGATCGAGTGATTGAGCGTTTTAAGCAATTACTTGAGCAATATAATCAACAGCATCCTAAGCAACATAGCTTAGCGACGAGTATTGGTATCGCCCATTGGACGCCAGATTCTGATGTGAGCTTAGAGGATCTGTTAGATTCCGCCGATAAAGCCATGTATCAGGATAAAGCCACACATCACAGTGATGCATCTTAAATTGTTTACGCTTATGCCAATGAAAAGGGAGACAATAATGCCTCCCTTTTCATTGGACTTTATTCGGCGAAGAAGTACTAAGCTGTAATGAGCGTTACCCAATGTTGATATAAGGGTAAGCCAATTAACACGTTAACCGGAAACGTAATGCCGAGTGAGGCCAGCATAGCCAGCCCTATATTGGCTTCGGGGATTGCGGCACGAATGGCCGCTGGCGCTGCGATATAAGATGCGCTGGCACTTAATGCCGCTAACACTAAAATGCTGCCTGAAGGTAAGTCCAGCCAAACACCTACACCAATACCACACCAAGCCAATACAAAGGGCGCTACGGCGGCAAACATTAATAACCGCCATTGTTTAAGTGGTAGCGGCAAACACACTTTGGCCGTTACTAAGCCCATTTCCAGTAAAAATAATGCCAGTAAGGTTTTGAATCCGCCTAGTAGCACAGGTGTAAGCGGCGCAAGTCCCGTTGGGCCGTAAAGCCAACCTATCACCACACCGCCAAGGAGTAATACAACGCCACGACTGGTTAAGGCTTCGTGCAACACGCTTGATTGATTTTCATTTTTGGGTGATGTTTCAATTGCTTTTTTGGCACTTAAGTATCTGTGTAACCAGAGCATTACGACAATAGCAGGTAGTTCCAGCAGCACGAGATATAGGGTCGTTTCTGGCCTTAAGATCAGCCCAGATTTTTCAACCATAGCCATCACCACCGCAAAGGTTCCCGCACTGACGGAGCCGTAATGGGCGGCAATACTAATGGCATCGGTATGGCCAATGCGAACCAGCCGGGTTAGTACAGGGTATAAGGCCAAGGGGATAATCAAACCTAAGGCAACAACCGCTAACAGCTCAGTGAACACTAAGTTTTGAGTGTGACCGTGGAGCGCCATTCCGCCCTTTAAACCTAAGGTAAGCATTAACAGTATGGATAGGGTTTCGTAGATCGCGGGTGGGACTTTAAGATCTGATTTCACTAGGCCAGCTAACAGGCCTAAGGCGAAAAAGGCAATGACAATATCGGGCATAGGTATCTCATTAAGTTTGACTTTTAAGCGGTGCAAAACGCGCTTGTTTGTCGAGTGATCCTGATGGCTGGTGATTTTGGACCTAATTAGTTATATTGAAAAATAAATTGTTTACCACCTAGGTATAGATAATTGTCTATGGATAAGCGTTCGTCATCGACTCAGCTTAAATTGCGGCATTTGAGTTTTCGGTTACTGCAGGTGTATGTGCAAGTGGTGCGGTTAGGTAATATTTCCGCAGCGGCGAGGGCATTGCATTTAACTCAACCCACAGTGTCATTACAGCTTAAAAAACTGGCCGATGTGTTGGGCGAGCCATTACTCGAGAGTCGTGATGGCCGCATGTTACCGACCTTGATTGGTAATGAGTTGTACCGCGCAGCTTGCGATACCTTGAGTCGTTTTGAGGATTTTGATGCTTTTATGCAGCAGGCTAAAGGTGGCAGTGTCGGTCACATCAATATCGGTATTGTCACTACCGCCAAATACGTGTTACCACGGATTTTAGGGGCATTTTATCGGCAGTTTCCACAGGTTAAAGTGACCTTAAACATTGGTAACCGTGCCCATGTATTAGGTCGATTTGAACGTCAAGAAGATGATTTATACCTGTTCAGTCATCCTCCAAGTGGCGATAACGTGTTATCTGCACGCATCATTAAAAATCCGCTGCAACTGATTGCACCAAAGGAGCATTGGGCTGTGGGTCGTGAGCAAGTGAATTTTAACGAGCTTAAGAATGAGCGTTTTATCGTGCGCGAACCGGGGTCAGCCACCCGCTTAATGTTCGAGTCTTGGTGCAGCGGACAAGGCATCACGCTCGGTGACACTATGCAAATCGAGAGTAATGAGGCGATACGCTTGAGTGTCGCGTCGGGCTTAGGTTTGTCCGTAATTTCGGCGCATACCTTGCAAGAAGGGCGCGAAAAACCTGCAATTCTAACTGTTACGGGGTTTCCGCTCGAAAGTAACTGGTATCTAGTTGGCCGTAAAGATCGCCGTTTACCCTATGCCGCCATGCAACTGGTGGACTTTATGGCGGCGCATTTGGTCGAGTGTATCGAGCCAGAATGGGTTGCCACTGATATCAGTGAACTGGCTATGCACTTTAATCATGCACCGCAAGCTCGGTCCTAGCACTCTTGAGTCTTGCTTGTATTATGCTAGATCATAGCGTTATGCATTGAGGGTAACGGTTGAACACATCTTGCGCCATTACCCTCAGATTCCATTATAAAGCGATACTCTAGACTTTAAATCGCGTCAGTAGATTGTTCAGTTCAACGGCGAGCCTTGAGAGTTCATGTGCCGAGGCACTGGTTTGCTGTGCCCCCGCAGCACTTTGGCTGGCAAGATCACTAATATTCACAATGTTTTTATCGACCTCGCGTGCGACTTTCGCTTGCTCTTCGGCGGCGCTTGCGATGACCATGTTGCTGTTATTCATAGTACTGATTTGGCGATTAATCGTGTTTAATGCATCCCCTGCCAATCTTGCGACTGAGAGTGCCTGTTCAGCCTTTTGGCCGCTGTGCTGCATTGATTGCACAGCCGTTTCGGTGCCGTGCTGGATTTTGTTAATCATGTCTTCAATTTCACGGGTCGAGGACTGAGTGCGATGGGCTAGGGCACGAACTTCATCAGCAACAACTGCAAAACCACGGCCTGTATCGCCCGCTCGCGCCGCTTCAATGGCTGCGTTTAAGGCCAGTAAATTCGTTTGCTCAGCAATGGCGCGGATCACATCGAGAACTTTACCTATATCCCTCGCTTGAATCGCTAAGGTTTGAACAACCTGTGAACTTTGCGTTACATCCTGATTCATGTCGATAATGGCTGCGACAGTCTGATCTACCTGTTTTTTACCTAATTCGGTACTGCGGGCGGTTTCTTCAGAGGCTTCTGAAGCGAGCACCGCCGTATTGGCAACTTCATCTACTGCCGAACTCATTTCGGTAATCGCAGTTGCCGCTTGCTGTATTTCATCATTTTGTTGCTGTATGCCGCGGGAAGCATCTTCAGTGACTGAATTGAGTTCTTCGGCGGCGGAGGCGAGCTGGCTAGAGGAGTTTGCTATATGGGATAAAGTGTCACGCAGGTTTTGCTGCATTTCAGCTAATGATTGCATCAGTTGACTGGTTTCATCTTTACCCACTGTGCTGATTTTCTGCGTTAAATCCCCCCTTGCGACTGCTACTGAAATGCCTACAGCTTCCTTCATTGGCTGCACGATACTGCGAGTTAAAAATATTGCCACCATAAATGCAGCGATTAAGGAGCCCACTATCATAATGCTGTTTAGCCATTTACTCTCGTCGTAGGCTTGTGCAGTTATTTGACCTTGTTCCTTTGCATATTCAGTATTCAAGCTGCCAATGCTAATGAGCGTCTTTGTCATTTTTTCGGCTTGCACTATCATGACATCATCCATGATCCGTTTAGCTTCGGCTGCATCATTCGCCTGTAGCTTGCTGATCATCTCATCTTGATGCTTTAAATACAGATCAAGGCTGCCACTAAATTCTTGATAGAGCTCCTGCTCACCTGGCAGGCTAATTAAAGGCTCATAGTTTTTTTGATCCGTTTTAATACTCTGGCGGATTTGCCTTAATGTATCGAGTCCTTTGTTAAGTTCAGCAGTCGAATTTGCTAATAACAGGCGAAATGTAAACACCCTAGCGCGCATCACATTGAGGTTGATGCTCGACAGACTGACCAGCGTAGGTAGGGTATTATCTTCAATTTCTTCTGCAGTGGATCGCATGGATGACATTGTCTGTAATGACATGATTCCTTGAAGTAGCAACACAAGAGCAAGTAATCCAAACGCAGCAATTAATCGTGAGCCAATCTTAAATTGTCGTAACCACATAAGTTAATCGTCCCTGTATTTAAAAGAGTTCCGTTTAAGGCAGTTCTTAATATTTTCTAGCGAATATTTCGAACTAAGTGTCATGGCGCTTAGTCAGAATCATGAGTCTTTAGTTGGTTGCATAAACTATAGATTATATTTTTGAGCTTTTATGTTGCAGGTTGTAAATTTGATCGATTTAAACCTATAGGCTGTAAATTAGAACAATTGAAACTAAGTTACACCGTACCTTAAAACTCAAGGTTAGCAACAGCTAGAAGCAAATTGAACGTAATGAGTCATTTAGTTGTGTGGATTGAATCGATTATGGCAGATGGGTTTTCTATTTTATGTATTTGATTTTTAATTATTATAATGTTTTTGCTGTACTAGTTTGTCTATGATTGCAGATTTTCAATTTAGGTACTTATTCATCTTTCTAGGCTTGTATCTGCAAATAGCGTATTTGACTTGTTATATTCTGAATGCATGAATTATCTTGTCACTAATTGTTCCTCGAATTTTTATCGTGATGGCTAACTTCTCGCTTATCAATATTAGGCTTTTGGTCTAACTCAACAGAGCGATAAATCGCTAATGTTTTACGGTCATTTACTTCGACTCATTTCTATTAATCGACTGTAGGTGCGGCGGAATTCAAAACTGAGTGCGCCACCTTGATAAAGTTCGCTCAGTGGCACGTCGCAGCTGAGATATAAGCTGACATTTTGATCATATAACTCATCAATTAAGCTGATAAAACGCCGTGCTGGGTCGTCGTTGGCCGCATAGGAGAGTTTGCGCTCGCCCGTGGCTGCGGCTTGGTTATCACCTGTACCGTCCTCTGTGCCGCGGGCACGGATCCAGCCTTTTATTTCGCCGCCTAATTTGGGAACGCCGCTTACCATTAAGATCTTAAATCGGCTGGCTATTTCGATATAATCGAGTTGAGATCTCGGGCCGTCACACAGGACATAAAAATCGAACCAAGCGACTGAGTTGCCTGTTGGTGCTATAGCGGCGCGGATCACTGGAATTTCACGGTTGCAGATGGTGAGGCTAGCATTACTCATTCTGCTATCACTAATGGCAGTAGCGCTTATATAGGGTGTATTTGGCGTTAACCCATTCACTAGCTTGTCAAAAATCTGCTCAAAATCGAGTGTTCCGGTAATGCCGATATTGCGGGAAATCGAGGCGTTAACTTCAGCGCTATCAATGCCAATCTCGTTGTTTAATGAAGCATTGATGGCGTGCATCCTATGGTCTTGGTTGCCATTGAGATGCAGCATTTGAGTGTGTGTTTGCAGCAGTTGGATGCAAGGTAAAAATCTGTGTCTAGCTAGGCCGTTCTCATATAAGCGCTCAATAGGAATATTTGAGGTGGCGACCAGTACCACACCTTGTTTGAATAGGCATTCAAAGAGCCCTGCGAGTATCATGGCATCGCCAATGTCCGAGACAAAAAACTCATCGAAACACAGCACCTTGCACTCTTTTGCGAGATTTTTAGCTATGAGAGTTAACGGATCTCGTTTACCCGAATGTTCGCGTAATGCTTGGTGAATCCGCGCCATAAATCGGTGAAAATGCAGTCTTAACTTGCCTTCACTCGGCAAACAATCGAAAAACAAATCCATCAGAAACGTTTTGCCCCGACCCACATCGCCCCACAGATACAGACCTTTGATTGCTTGTTTGTTGATAAGGGAAAACTGTGCTGAATGTGGCTGTAGCATCAACTGCTTAAATAGCACATCGAGCGCCAACACCGCCTGTTGCTGCGCGGGATCGTCAATGAGATCTATGCTCACCTTGGCGCGATACGCTTCAAGTGGTGTCACGATTGGGGTTATCGATTGCGAGCTAGCGGAGTTTGAATGTGCCATGTCGGGGTCTCGTTGGCGGTTTGTTTTCGGTGTTTGCTGCTAGTGTGTTCTTTAGCTTTGTTTTAGTGCGATATCAGCACTCACCTTTTTGAGGCATCCTGTTACTCATATTCAGGTACTCGGGAGCCATATGGCAAGATGCGCAGGGTAACATAGTCGCTGACGTGACTTAAGTCCCGCTCTGGGGCTTAGGTCAAATACTAAGCGAAACCAGTGCTTTATTCTCGAGGACTTTTACCATAACATCTTTGTCACAAAAATAATGATATGGAATGAATCCTATGGCGAGTAAGGGCAATGGCATTACGGTTATCAGTGCGCAAACCTTGATTGAGGGCGACATTCAGTTAGAGAGCGCGGCATTCATTGCGGGTAAATTGCAGGGCAAGATTAGATCAGCAGGACAAATTAAGATCGAACTTGGCGGCGAGATCTCTGGTGAAGTCAGTTGTCATGAGCTGCGGGTTTGTGGCGTATTTCGCGGAAGAGTCTGTTGTAATAAGTTGATTATTACCAGTTCTGGTGTGGTTGACGGTGAAGTCGCCAGTCATCAGATGGAGATTTACGAAGGTGGGCAGTTTATTGGTCAGCGTATTAAAGGTCCTGAACTCGATGCCTTGCCGGACATGCTACAAGCACTCGCGCCAATAGCTCAACGCTCGGATGCGCATTTATATGCCAGTGAAAGCACTTTACTAAGAGGTGATCATCTGGCGATTCGCCCTTGGCTGTATGTTGCAGTGGCAACTGTCGTCATAGCGTTAGGTTTTAGTTTTGGACCCGAGCAATTGCGTGAGTGGTTACCGAATCTTAGTGACAGCACGTTGAAAACTGAGGTGTCTCCGGCAATCGAGGGGCTTAAGGCAGTAAATGGTATGGCTCCTGATCAACCTGCTACGCTAAATAGCGCGAATGCCGACAATATGGCGGTATTACCGGCAACTGATCCTGATCCGCAGGCTATGCAGCAGGATTCGGCGATGGAAGATTTGCAACAAATGGAACAAGGCCATGAACAGATGACGCACGGTGATAATGGCGCACCGCCAGCCAGCGACAGTGCGACCAATAAGCTCTAATCTGTCGATCGCGCATTTGAATCTTTTAGAAGGATTATTTGGCTTTAGTTGTCAGTTAGGCCAACCTTGACCCTTTCAAACTGCCACTCTGGTAGCTTGGTTTTTAAGTCAGGAAGAATTCGATCAACATCGCCCCGCAAGATAATCAATGGCTCACCGCTAAACGCCGCGTTTGCTAGCTGTTGTAGCCTCTCAGGCGTCAGAGCCTGCAACTCTGTATTTAGCTGCTGCACTTCAATTTGAGTTAACCCTATGGCGACTTGGTGGATATATTGGTTTTCACGTTGAATGCTGTTGTCTTGGCTGAGCAAATCTTCACCGATCAAATAGGTTTTAAGTGCATCGATTTCACCTTGGCTAGCACCTTGCGTCTTAACGAGTGTTAGGTGATCTACTATCCCCACCACAAACGCGCCCGTATGTTCTATGGCTGTACTGCCATAAAACTTGATGCTGCTGGAGAGCGGTGCATTGGCGCACTGGCCGTAGATGCCATAGGTGAGGCCGCGTTTTTCCCGTAAATCATAGTAGAGTCTGCCCGAAAAACTGCGGCCCATGAGTGCGGATAAACTGCGACAGCTTAAGGCGACTTCCTGTGGGTTCAGTTGCTGCTGAGTTGATGCATCACTTAGGACATGATCTATGGCATAACCTAGGCGGACTTGGGTTTGCACGCTGCCCGGCGCATCAATAAGGTAAATCCTCTTGATTTGCTGAGGCTTTACTGTCTCTGCTTTATCCGCTTTCCACACTGAATTAGGCAATATTGGCCACAGTTTAAGGCTAGCTTGAAGGTCAAATTTAGCGTTATTTGCCAAAGAGTTGGGTAGAAAAAGATGCCACTGTGCTTGTGTTACCGCCTGCTGTTGGATTTGTTGCAGTTGCCTTAGGCTGAGCGAATCGAACAATGCATTATTATTGATCACTCTATTGTAGGGATGTTCAGGGCCGAGCAGTTTATCGCGCCACACTTTATCTATCTCGGCGCCACTAAAGGCGTTTAAGTGTTTATTGAGCTTGAGTTGACGGCGAATATTGTCGACATCGACGGGGGCGGTTGTCGCATCAACAAAGGCATCTGGCTGCCAAAATTGCAGTAGTAAGCCGTAGATATGGTTAACATCGTCGGGGCAAGTGAGGCTTAAATTAATGCTGTGCAAGCTGACACGCATATTGAAAGTCTCAAGACAGGGATCTGCGCGGCTAATGGCAAGTGCGCGGGCCTTTTCTTGAAAGGCAATCTGTAAAATATCAGGATTATTGAAGGGAACTTGCGGGCTCACAGCCGCTAAACTGACCCTGTTGCTCACACTGCTATTCATTTGAAGTGAGGCAAGGCGATGTAATTGATAGGGTAAATCCAATTCGGTATGGACTTCATCGGTAAAAATTTCATCCGTTACGGGGATAATGACGCCGCTTTTGGGTAAATGATTGTTCAAAGGGCTAGGCAAAGAATGGGCTAAAGAGTTTGGCGTTTCAAAATGGGCCAAACTCGGCGGTTCGCTCGGCGTGAAGACGATTTGCGTCTGCTGGCAGGCGTTTAGTGATAAAGCCACAGCGCAGAACATTAAGCCTTGTAGCTGCTTTGACATTGTCTGAGTCGTCATAATACCGCATCCTCTAAACTGTCACTCATATCGTTAGGCAGCCATTCCAGTAGCGTTTTACCCCAGCGAATATACCAAGGTGGCAGTAGGTCGACTCGGACATAATCTTGGTTAAAATACCGTTTTGCGACGCTTTGGATATCGTCGGCCGTGACTGCGTTGATCCGTTGCCACTGCGCAGTGAAGGGATGGTCTTTATCTTGAGCCGACGTTGCGGAAAGCTTGATGGCTAAGGCCTGTGTGTCATCCAGTTGTTGTAATTGATTGTTTAACCACACTTGTTTAAGTGTGCAAAGACTTGCTTCATCCAGAGCATCTTGCTGCGTTTGTGCCACAAGTCCCAACACTTTTTGCACTAAGGCATCGAGTGAGGTCCGTGCCCGTGGAACCAGGACGATATTCGCTATGCCATGATTTTCTAACTCAAAGGGCAGGGAGTAGCTGAGCATTTGTTCGGGATTATGCAGACTGAGTTTAGCAAGTGCACTGGTGGTGTTTTGAAATAAATAGCCTTCTAGCAGCCGAATTGCCGCAGCATCTGGGTGATCTTTACCTACTGTATGCCAAGCGAGCAGTAATCCGGGCCAAGGTCCGCGCTCATCCACTAACTCAGCATGTACTTGTTTAGGCTGGATTGTTAACTCAGAAAATTCAGGTTCAGCAATCGTTGGCCTAGACCAAGCCGCAAAATTTTGCTCAATCCATTGTCGGGTTTGTGGGCTCAGTTTGCCGACAAGGGAAAGCTGCATCGCATCGGGACGATAATAAGCACGGTGAAAGGCAGTTAGGTTTTCTGGCGTGGCTTGCAAGATATCTTCGCGACTGCCAATAATACCGTGACCGTAGGGAGTGCCTTTTACTTGCTCGAGTAAAAACGCCATCGCGCTGCGGATATAGGGCTGATTATCTATGGTTTGTGCCATTTCCTGCAGTACGGTTTCCTGCTGATTTTTAACCGTAGTGGCATTAAGGCTAGGGCGGATAAAGCGATCGGCTTCGAGATATAAGCCCAGTTCTAATGCTTGGTTTGGCAGCGTCACATAGTAGTTGGTGTAGTCAAAATGCGTGCTGGCATTAAAACGTGCACCTAAAGCACTGAACTGCTGAGCATAGGTATCGCCGGGGGCATTTTCACTCCCTTTAAACAACATGTGCTCAAACAGATGGGCGTAACCGCTCTGACCTTGGGCTTCGTTGCGGGCGCCTAAATTAAATTGGCTGGCGACTGTGACTGTCTGTTTATTTGCCATGGGCAGTAATCGCACTGTTAGGCCATTTTGTAGTGTATAGGTCTCTATATTCGCTTCGAGCGCATATAAGGCTTGTGCATCTTGCTCGGCGTGGCATTGGGCCTGTAGCGTATGACTGAAAACACTGGCCGAAAGGGCGATAAAAAAGGTGATTTGAGTGTTCATAAGTGCGTCCTGCCGAGCTTATTTTTTAATTTGTTAAATGTCTTACTCAAGCTGGATACCATTAACGACAGGCAATTGATACATTCGCAGGTATCGATACAGATTGCACCACTGTCGACGACTGCTCGGATTTCATCGAAATCAGTTGAATAGCATTCAGTTTTTGAAAAGAACTGCTATGATGGCACAGTTCTTTTTCTGGCATAAGTACAAGATATGGTAAGCAGATCTCCGTTCGAATCCTTTCAGTGGAAAAGCGATATTTTTAACTGTGAAAGCACTGATATTGATAATTTCTATCTGCTGCTTGAGCAGGAAATGACCCGTTTGGGCATGGTTGAGAAAACATTGGGTGAAGTGGGTAAATACGATGTTAGCTTGTATCAGTCACCGGCCGCTAAGTCAGGCTTACCTTCTTTATTGATCAGCACAGGATTTCATGGCGAAGAATCTGCAGGCCCATGGGGTTTGTTGCATTTTTTGAGTGAAGCTTCAGCAGACCTATTTGAACGGGTGAACTTGAGTTTATTGCCTCTCGTCAATCCTACTGGATTCAGTCGTGGTCATAGATTTAATAAATACGGCGAAAACCCAAATCGTGGTTTTGTATTTGAGAACGGTAAACCTAAAGCGAATGAACATACATCGGTTGAAGGTAAGCTATTGTTAGAGCACGCACAGTTACTGCTTGCTGCGAGTCGAGACGGTATTTTAACTTGCCATGAAGATGTCTTGAGTCGTGAAGCCTATGTGTATTCTTTTGAGCCAAGCCAAGTGCCAGGACGTTTTAGTCTCGATCTGCGCGATACTTTAGGTGGTTATTTCCCGATTGCGGTAGACGGTGAGATTGATGGGTGTCCTGTTAAGGATGGTTTGATCTTCAATCATTTTGATACGTCTTTTGAAGCTTGTTTAGTACGAAGTGGTGCTCGTGTCGGTGCTTGTACTGAAACGCCTGCGTTGCAAAACTTCGATCAACGCGTATTAGCAAACAGTGCTGCTATGACTCACTTCTTGGCCCTGTGTGCACCTTTATGTGATTGATATTTTAGTCTATTACGTTAGTGAATAGCCTGACATGACAAAAAAATACCCGCAGATTGCGGGTATTTTTTTAGGTGATATTCGCCAGTGAATTATTGATTAATTCGCATTGGCACACCAGTACGTTCATCGAGTAGCTTCTTGATCACAGAAGAATCAGTGTCAGCTTTAGCGATAAACTTAGCGATCTCTTTTGGCAGTGATATCGCAACGGGCTCATTTGATTCAAACTCCGCCACAGTGCGAGACAATGGTTGATGCACGGCTAAGTAGCGTTTACCGTCTGGCTCTTCGGTTGCTTTAATCGGCTGGTTCACAAATTGTACCCGGGTTCCCACTGGTACAGTCTTGAATAGATGCTCGATATCTTCATGGCGTAAACGCACACAACCTTGACTGACACGCAAACCAATACCGAAACTCGCGTTAGTACCGTGAATCGCATACAAGTTGCCGATATACAGCGCATACAGTCCCATAGGGTTATCTGGACCGGCTGGCCATACCGCTGGCAGGATTTCACCTTTAGCAGCATATTCTTTACGAATGCGCGGTGTGGGTGTCCAAGTTGGATTCGCACGCTTGCGTTGTACAGTGGTCACCCAGTTTTCTGGTGTGTCTTTACCTATTTGGCCAATACCAATAGGCAACACTTCAACAGTCTTTTTGCCTTTTGGATAGTAATACAACCGCATTTCAGCCACGTTGATCACTATGCCTTCACGGGGAGCGTTTGGCAGGATCAATTGCAATGGAATGATCAGTTGGCTACCTGGTTTTGGCAGAAATGGATCCACACCGGGGTTAGCTTCGAGTAGGTTACTGAGACCAAGTTGGTATTTGGCTGCGATATCTTCGAGAGTGTGTTTACCCTCTGGAACCGTATAATACTGGTTCTCGCCAATTAGCCTGCTTTGGGCGGCTGGTAAAGGATATTCCGTTGCTAAAGCGGACAGACTAGGGAAAACCAAAGTCAATAATAAAGCTGTGGTGCGAAGCATACTCATAAGCGGATACTACGATTCCTGTTAATAAAAAAGCGTGTTTAACGCAGCTTTCTCTCTTAAAACGAGAGCGGCAATTTGACGAGCAAAATGCACTGGCGCGCGAAGCTCGCATCCTTCCTTATTTTGGACATTATTTCAACTGAAATATGATCAGTACGGCGTATTTATCGCTTAATTTTTTGTTTTAACGGTTTTCCTTGGCGGCGTCAATTGTCAGTATTTAGTCTTATCGTTAAAACCTGCTGTACTCAATTGTCTTGTGTATGCCTTTCTGCTTGATGATAAATATTTGCAGTGTTAACCAATCTAAAACGTGTCTGTTGAAATGGCGAGCATGTATGGCGTTACTGGAACTGAATTGATTTGTTTTGGGAAAACAGTGTGTGGTCATTTTCTGACAAGGCTATTGCTCATCGGATAAAGTGAGTTTAAATCATCTCATTGGCAAATAAATGGAGTTAAAACAATTAGCTTAAGGATAATGTTCAAATATTCACTCTTTACACGACATTATTTTATCTGACACTAAATTGGTCATGATACCGTTAGTTTATACAGGTTTGTGAGCTGAGTTTTGCTTGAATGATTTGAGTTTACGTTCAGTTTGTTATTTTTAACTATATGATATTTATTTATTTTAATTCTTATTAAGTCGTGTGGAGATGTTCTGCTATCCTTTAGGTTTTACGTTAGCCTTTATCTAAAGGTTAATAGAAAGTTGTTTTTATGACATTTTTTATGTAGATGATTGAAATTTAATATTTAACGCTCCAATAATTCGATATTTTTGTGCTAATATAAAATCATAAAATTGTGAGTTGAGTCATTTTTAACCTCGGTGATTTGTCTATCGTTTAACTAAACAACCTGTATTAAGGAGGCGTTTGTGGATGCAGATTCCATCAATAGTTTTTTTCTGATTGGCGCCTTGCTTACAGCAGTGAGTGTTTTACTTAGTCCTATGTCTTCCCGTTTGGGCATCCCTATTTTATTGATTTTCCTCGCTGTGGGTATTTTGGCTGGCGAAGATGGCCTTGGTGGAATCCAGTTTGATGATTATTCAACTTCCTATTTAGTCAGTAACTTAGCCTTAGCGATTATTTTACTCGATGGCGGTATGCGCACCCGCGTTGCCAGTTTTAGGGTGGCACTATGGCCTGCATTATCGTTGGCGACCTTTGGCGTTGCCATTACGACCAGTATCACCGGCATGATGGCCGCATGGTTGTTCGATTTGCATTGGTTGCAAGGTTTGCTGGTGGGCGCGATTGTGGGCTCGACCGATGCCGCCGCGGTATTTTCACTGCTTAAAGGGCGTAGCCTTAATGAGCGGGTTGGTGCGACCTTAGAAATTGAGTCCGGCAGTAACGATCCCATGGCGGTATTCTTAACCGTAACCTTGATTGCCATTCTTGCCAATGTCGACAGTGAGTTGTCCTTCAGCTTTATGCTTATTAGCTTTATTAAGCAATTTGGTCTGGGTATTTGTTTAGGTTTGGGCGGCGGCTGGATGCTGTGGAAGCTCGTCAATTTAAGCAAGTTAGCTGATGGTCTGTACTCTATTTTAGTTTTAAGCGGTGGTCTGATTATTTATGCTGCGTCCAACAAACTGGGTGGTAGCGGTATTTTGTCGATTTACTTAGTGGGTCTGTTCCTCGGCAATAAGCCAACCCGTGGCCGTCATGCGATTTTGAACGTACTGGATGGTATGACTTGGGTCAGTCAAATCGGCATGTTCCTCGTATTAGGGTTATTGCTTACCCCTTCAGATTTAGTCGATATCATGATCCCAGGTTTTGCTCTGGCATTCGGAATGATTTTATTTGCTCGCCCTGTCGCCGTATGGATCAGTCTATTGCCATTTAAGAGCTTTAGCAGTCGCGACCGCTGGTTTATTTCTTGGGTGGGGTTACGCGGCGCTGTGCCTATCATCTTAGCAGTATTTCCTATGATGGCGGGCTTACCGGGTGCTCAGTTGTACTTCAACTTAGCCTTCTTCGTTGTATTAGTGTCGTTGCTGGTTCAAGGTGCATCTTTGACCACAGCAGCGCGTTTAGCTAAGGTGGAACTGCCCCCAAAGCCGTTACCCGTTTCGCGCTCGGGAGTTGAAATTTACCCGAGCAGCGAATGGGAAGTGTTTGTCTATCGTTTGAGTGAAAGTAAGTGGTGTATTGGTGAGCCGCTAAAGCGCTTGGCTATGCCAGATGGGACACGGATTGCGGCGGTATTTAGGGATGACACTTTGCTGCATCCATCGGGTAGCACTCGTCTCGAGGCGGGCGATATACTCTGTGTGCTGGGTCAGGAGAAAAGTTTAGAAGCCTTGAGTAACCTCTTTAGCCAAGCGCCAGAAAATAAAGAAGTACAACGATTCTTCGGTGATTTCTTTATTGAAACAGACGTTAAGCTTGCGGATCTCGCGCCTATTTATGGTTTGAGTTTAGATAATCTCGCTGATGATATGACAGTCGCAGACCTTGTGGTATCTCAGCTTGGCGCCAATCCTGTACTTGGGGATCAGTTCCACTGGCAATCGTTGCATTGGGTGGTGGCGGGGCTATATGAAGGCAAAGTCACTAACGTAGGTATTCGTTTACCGACTGAGAATGCGCTCTAATCCTATGTGCTAGATGGTCCTTACTATCGAAAGTCGCCATAAAAAATGCCAGCTTATTTGCTGGCATTTTTGTATTCAAAGCTAATTGAGCTTATTGATATAAAGATTTGTCCGTTGGGTCGGGACGGGTCTTAAAGCGGCGATGTAACCACATATATTGGGCGCGGTTTTTATCTATGATGGATTCAATAATCTTGTTACCGCGAATCGCGTCGGCTAATTCATCTTCGCCGGGGAAATTATCCAGCGGTGGCATCACTTCAATTCGATAGCCTTTATCATCTGTAGTACGTTCCACAAAAAAAGGCAGGACTTTGGCTTTGCCGAGTTTAGCTAAAGTGGTGGCACCAGTGATCGTTGCCGCATCTGGCATGGCATAAAATGGGATAAATACCGCACTGGAACGGCCAAAGTCTTGATCGGCCGTGTACCAAATGACATCGGGATTGCGTAGGCAGCGTATCATTTGGCGCAAGTCGCGTTTAGAAACGAGACCTTTATTGGAGCGTAAACGGCCTTTGACCTGCAGGTATTCCATCACTGGATTATTGTGTGGGCGATAAACCCCCACGCCGGGTTGGAATTGGCCGAAGATACGTGCGCCCATTTCCAGCGGTAAACAATGCACGGCAAAGAGGATCACGCCGTGGCCAGCATTTAACGTGTTTTGTACGTGTTCTTCGCCTTTGATACTCATGTGCTGCTGCACTTTTTCATCGGGCCACCACCATGCATTGATGGTATCGAAAATGGCTTTGCCCGTTTCTTCAAAGTTACGCGTGAGTAAATCTTCTCGCTGTGCTTCCGTCATTTCAGGGAAACAGAGGGTCAAGTTACGGCGCGCTGTGTGGGTGCGGCCAGCTGCGAATTTCATTACTAAGCGACCGAATCCCTTCCCCAGCGTCATCTGCCAAGGAAGCGGTAGAAGCTGAGTTAAACGCATCAAAAATACGCCAAACCACATGGGCCAATGCTTAGGATGATATAAAGAAGATGAAAACTCGGCTTTCTCGACCACAAAAATACTCACTACTTTTGAAAATTACTGCTCATTCTAACTCAATTTTTGCTGAAAATTAGGTACAATCACGGTTTAATTTCTGCATAAAGATAAGAGCACTATGAAGGTTTCTCTGCCAGCATTTGAAAAAGCCAGAGTGTTAGTCGTCGGCGATGTGATGTTAGACCGCTATTGGGTTGGCCCTACGGGACGTATCTCCCCTGAAGCCCCCGTACCTGTGGTGAAGATTAATCAAGTCGAAGACAGACCCGGCGGCGCGGCCAACGTGGCGCTCAATATCGCGACCTTAGGGGGGCAAGTCCAACTTGCCGGGCTCGTCGGTCAAGACGATACTGCCCATGCCCTAACGCTCGGTGTGCAAACTTTAGGGGTTGAACCCCAATGGTTAAGTATTGCTGATAAACCAACCATCACTAAGCTGCGGGTGTTATCACGTAATCAGCAGCTTATCCGCCTCGATTTCGAAGAAGCCTTCGACAAGGCCGATAGCGTGCGTTTATTGAAACAATCCGAGGCTTTACTCGATTCTGTCGATGTCGTGGTGTTGTCCGACTATGCAAAGGGCGCTATCGATCAGCCGCGAGATTTTATTGCATTAGCGCGTTCGAAAGGTGTGATGGTATTAGTCGATCCTAAGGGTAGTGACTTTGGTCGTTATCATGGCGCGTCACTCATTACCCCAAATATGAGCGAGTTTGAAGCAGTTGTTGGCACTGTGACCTCTGAAGCCGATCTGCTAGAAAAAGCCCGCGGTTTACTCAGGCAACATCATTTTGATGCCATTTTAGTCACCCGCTCTGAAAAGGGTATGACCTTAGTGACCGCTAATGCGCCTGAGTTGCACATTCCTACCGTTGCCCGTGAAGTCTATGATGTGACGGGGGCTGGCGATACTGTGATTTCGGCCTTAGCAACCTCATTAGCCGCGGGCGCCGATTTACCGCAAGCTTGTGCGATTGCGAACACCGCCGCAGGCGTTGTGGTCGGTAAACTTGGCACTTCTACCGTGAGCCGCATTGAGCTTATTGAAGCTTTAGCTTTGCACCATGGAGAATCGGGTTTTGGGGTGGTGAGTGAAGATCAACTGGCCTACGCCTTAGAGCAAGCCAAACTACGCGGTGAACGTGTAGTGATGACTAATGGTTGCTTTGATATTTTACATGCGGGCCACGTGAGCTATCTTAAACAGGCGAAAGCTTTGGGCGATCGTTTGATCGTCGCGGTAAACGATGATGCCTCGGTTAAACGCCTCAAGGGTGAAGGCCGTCCAGTTAATCAGGTTGATCGTCGTATGGCTGTGCTCGCTGGCTTAGCTTCTGTCGATTGGGTTGTGCCTTTTAGTGAAGATACGCCGCAGCGCATCATTACTCGATTGCTGCCAAATCTGCTGGTCAAAGGTGGTGATTATAAGCTTGAGGATATTGCTGGTGGCGCTGAAGTGATTGCCGCCGGTGGCCAAGTGCAAGTGCTGGGCTTTGAGGATGGTATTTCAACCACGGCGATTATACAAAATATCATGGCGAATCAGTGAGCTTAGTCGCTCTGGCATTCGCATCTAGCCTGACTTGGACGCCCATTGCCGATAAGCAGGCTTTGATTTGCCCTTTACCTGAGCTTGATACTTGCTTGGCATTATTGCCTAAGCAAGTGTTGGTGCAGCTTCCTGAAACTCTCGAACAATTTAGGCTTGATTTAGGCCGCAGAAGTGCCATGGTCATGCCCGTCGATGACAATAAAATTGCGGGCCTAGTCTTAGTTAATGAGCAGCGGACACCGCAAGTACAGTTAGCCAGTGTCGATATGGTGACCTACCAATTACCTTTGCTTGAACAGCCGCAATTAACCCTATGGCATGAGCTCGGTCATTTGGAGAACCTTGCTCTGCAAGGCTCTGTGTTACCGACTCACTTGAGTGCATATCAACATGAATGGCTAGCTGACGTTTATTTGGTTTGGCGTATCGCACGGGAGAAAAATGATTTTGCCTTGGCGTGGCAGCAATACCACAGACGCAATCTTGATGCATTAACAAGCCCGCAATACTTGTCACATTGGAGTTCGCCAATGTTGATACAAGTGTTGCATCGATACGATGTTGCTCAAGTGGCTAAATTTGCCGAGTATCGGGACTTTTTAACGAATTTTTACCCTAAAGCCGAGCAATTAGAGCCGAGATTATTAGGTGAGTATTCGAGCTTAATGCAACGCACTTTTGGCGAGAGTGTATTGCAACCCCTTCCTGAATATCTATTTTGGCGAAAAGCGGATCTTGGACACTATCTCCAACCGACGTTCGTTTTACTCATGGGCGAAGAAAAAGCACATAACTGGTTGGTACAAAATTCAATGTTATGAATGTGTTAATTAAATCAGTGGTGAAGCCTGTTTTAAACTGAACCCTAGCTGAACAAAAGTGAAATACGCTGGTTACGGCCCAGTGAACAGCAGTAATCCCTGAGCGGCTTTGGTAAGCTTTCCCCCTAAAAATAAGAGGGGAGACATTACTATGGCTAAGCGCTCGCGAGTACAAACTGAGCAAACCATAAATCAAATTATGGATGAAGCGTTAAGACAAATTTTGACTATCGGCTTTGAGACTATGTCTTATACTACGTTATCTGAAGCAACGGGTATTAGTCGCACAGGTATTAGTCACCATTTTCCACGCAAAAGCGATTTTCTTGTTCGTTTAGATAGTCGTATCGGCAATCTATTTGTTGCTGCGCTGGATTTTTCTAGCCAAGAGGCATTGGAAACATCCTGGATGCAGGCAATGCAGGAAGAACATTACCGCGCAGTATTGAGACTGTTCTTTAGTCTTTGTGGTGGTGCGAATAATGAAATTACCCTCTTTAGAGCGGTGAGTACAGCGCGTCAGCAAGCGATTGCTGAGTTAGGCTTAGCGGGCGATCGCACGATCAACCACCTATTAGGCCGTACAGCTGTGATGTTGCTATCCAATTTTGATGTGGCAAAAGCAGCATAATAGACTGACCAATGAATATAAAAATGGAGCCAGATGGCTCCTTTTTTGTGAGTAAAAATCGTGATTTGTACTGAGGTAAGTCATACCACAATAGTGTAGGATGACCACTTAACAATGATTTAAGTTAGTGATATTGCCTTTTACTCTTGATTTGACAGGATAAAACATATGGACATGACCCCCATCTCTAATGAGGCAGATATGCCTAAACGCGCCATTAAGCTTGATAACACTGAGCTTATCAAAACCAGTTTTTGGGTGAGTCAGATTTTTATAATCATTGCGACTGTTGTTGGCGTGTATTTAGCCGCGCAAGAAGGGTTGTCACAGGCAATTAAATTTGATGCCCTGAGCAATATGCAGAATAACTATCATCTGCGTCATGCCCTATATGACGAAGTGAGTGACAATGTTGAAATCTTGAGTCATTACGCTGACACAGTTGAGACTGTGAGTAGTAATAGTTTAGTGAAAATGCATCCGCAGATGGGATTATTTGTCTGGGATAACATGCGCTATTCTGCCAATGCGCTAGAAACACCGAGTGATATTTTGTCTGATATTCGTCGTTTGTATTTAGAGTCTGAGAAGATCATTAGCAATATTGAAACCCGTCACTATAGCGTTTCTTACGGTAAGGATCAGTTGCAAAATGTATTGAGTAAAATCAAAGAAGATACTTTGCCAAAACTCAAAACGAATTATGAAACCCTGTCAAAAGAGCTTAAAGATAACGATATTGCCGTCGACTAACGTATCTTGGCTTAGCTCCAACCAAACATCAGGGGTCATTCTTATCCCTGATGTTTGAATCCATTGATGAATTCAGTGTTGCTGACAACACCTTTGCCTGATCAGCTTTAGTCCCCCATTATTTTATGGCACTTAAGTTAATTATGAATCTAGCCAGCTTTTATTCGTCTGCATTTGTCATCAAAACCATGTTGAGTTAGCTTAATTCCTGTCGATAGGCTTGAGTTAATTTTTGCTGTTGTAGATAGATGCGAATCGCCAAGAAGGTTAATGCAGCAGCAATCACGGCACTGATTGCGTGGTGGAAGACTAAGTGACTTATCAGGAATGTGGGCAAGTCTTCAAAGCTGTCGATAAGGAAAAGCTTAGTGATTAAGCCGATATAGACGAGAAGATGTAGAGCCGCGCCAGTGATAAAGAGTCGTTTAAATTTATCAATCAGTTTGATATCTAAATTGATATTAAACCATCGACAAAATAGGTACCCACTCAGGCCGATAGTAATCGATATCCAGCCAAGCCCGAGTAATGAGGTTTTGATTAATACGGCAGACAGGATAAACAACCCAAGCAACATTTATTATTTCCTTAAACCAGCTTTAGATTTAACTTACTGTTTTAGCTTACATTAAGCATATCAGCATTGTGGGCAGATAAGCCTCGCATCATATTGGCGCAGAGACTAGGGTCTGTTGATCTTTCGAGAGTGATTTTTAGACAGCATGGCAAGACGTTATAATTTGCTTCGCCAAAAGTAACCATAACCTCAAGCCATGCCAAGACTTATGCTAACCGATGCACGCTGGGAAAAGCTATTTCATTTAATGAAAAGCACAGGCCGTGTTTATGACAAACCTGAACATAGACAAACATTCGAAGGTATTCTTTACCGCCTTAGAACAGGTATCCCTTGGCGAGATTTACCTAAAGAGTTCGGTCATTGGAGCACGGTCTTTAGACGGTTTCATTTATGGTCTAAGAAAGGCGTTCTAGCACATTTATTCAAGGCCTTAGCCAACCTTGCTGATATAGAATGGGTTTTTATTGATGGCTCGATAGTGCGGGCTCACCAGCACAGTGCAGGTGCAGCGACGCTAAGTAATGAGAGTATTGGTAAAAGTCGAGGCGGTAATTCAACCAAAATTCACTTAGCCGTCGACAGCGGAGGATTACCGATTTATTTCGAATTATCAGAAGGCCAAAAACACGATATTACACACGCCCCCAGCTTAATTGAGCACCTGAAGCAGATTGATACCGTCATTGCAGATAAAGGTTATGACAGCGATGCTTTTCGTGAACTTATCGCAAATAAAGGCGGGAAATCTGTTATTCCAAGGCGCCGCTATAAGAATACACCTCAAGAAAGAGTCGATTGGTGCTTATATCGGTATCGACATTTAGTGGAGAATGCTTTTGGAAGAATTAAGCACTATCGAGCAATATCAACAAGATATGACAAGCTAGCAAGAAATTACGCCAGTATGGTGTCACTGGCGTTTATGTTAATGTGGCTGCCGATGTATTGCTGAACAATTTGTACAGCAAAGATCAACAGACCCTAGCTTAATAGGCTTAAAAAAATGTGAAAAGAAAGGGAGCCAGTGGCTCCCTTCATTTCTTTAGAATAGTGTTTATCGCCTAAGCGATTTCTACTCTGTTGATATTAAATTAAACTCAAAGTGCCTTTAAAATGGCTTCAACACTGGCCTTAGCATCCCCAAACAGCATTTGGGTATTTTCTTTGAAGAACAGCGGGTTTTGCACGCCGGCATAACCTGTGTTCATCGAACGTTTAAAGCCAATCACGTTTTGTGCTTTCCACACTTCCAGCACTGGCATACCTGCGATTGGACTGCCTGGATCTTCCATTGCTGCAGGGTTAACCGTGTCGTTGGCGCCGATAACGAGCACGACATCTGTGTCTTTAAAGTCTTCGTTGATTTCGTCCATTTCGAGCACGATATCGTAGGGGACTTTCGCTTCAGCGAGCAGTACGTTCATATGGCCTGGTAATCGACCAGCAACTGGATGGATACCAAAACGCACTTTCACGCCGCGATCACGTAGTTTTTGAGTGATTTCCGCAACAGGATATTGCGCCTGCGCCACTGCCATACCGTAACCCGGAGTGATGATGACTGAAGTGGCATTTTTCAGCATATCCGCCACATCTTCGGCGTTGGTTTCACGGTATTCACCCATTTCTTCATCGGCAGTCGAGGCCACACCATCTGTGCCAAAGCCGCCAGCGATAACTGAAATAAATGAGCGATTCATGGCCTTACACATGATGTAAGACAGAATAGCACCCGATGAACCTACTAATGCGCCGACCACAATCAAGAGGTCGTTCGACAACATAAAGCCTGCCGCTGCCGCTGCCCAACCTGAGTAGGAGTTCAGCATAGACACAACCACTGGCATATCCGCGCCGCCAATGGATGCGACTAAATGCCAGCCGAAGGCGAAGGCAATCAAGGTCATCAACAGCAATGCTGGCATAGTGCCGCCTGTCTGTACGAAGTATACCAACAGGGCGAAAGACACTAGCACTGCGACTAGGTTCAGCTTGTGGCGATGTGGCAGCATCAGAGGTTTAGATGAAATCAGTCCGCGTAACTTACAAAAGGCAACGATAGAACCCGTAAAGGTCACCGCACCGATGAAGATCCCGAGGAAGACTTCGACTAAGTGAATGTTAAGCATAGCGCCAGTGAGGTGCTCTTTGCTGGCGGTCTTCACCGCTTCACTTAGCGCATCTTGTACTGCGGCGAGGGTCGTATTGATATCACCACCGACAGCCACCACGACTTGTGAGACTTCCTGTGGGTGTAAGTCGATAAAGCTGTTAAAGCCAACCAATACCGCGGCCATACCCACAAAGCTGTGCAAGATGGCAACCAGTTCAGGCATTTCAGTCATTTCGACTTTTAGTGCTAAACGGATACCAATCGCGCCGCCAATCACCATAGCGATTAAGATCCACGCAATTCCGTTAGTATCGGGGTTGAAAATGGTAGCCAGTAGGGCGATTGCCATACCTAAGATACCGAATAAATTGCCGTGTTTTGCCGTCTCTTGCTTCGACAGTCCCGCGAGACTGAAGATGAAGAGAATGGCGGCAATAATGTAAGCTGCTGTTACCAGTCCTTGAGACACGTTAAACCCCCTTAATCCTTACGGAACATCTTCAGCATGCGCTGAGTGACGGTAAAGCCACCGAAGATGTTAATACTGGCGATCAGCACGGCGATAAACGCCAGTACAGTGACCAAAGTTGAACCCTGACCGATTTGCAGTAGGGCGCCGACCACGATAATGCCCGAAATCGCGTTAGTGACTGACATTAAAGGCGTATGCAGTGAGTGGGATACGTTCCATACCACGTAATAGCCAACAACGCAGGACAGCAAGAATACTGTGAAATGCGACAGGAACTCTGGTGGTGCTACCGATGCCACGGCAGCAAACCCTGCAACGCCTAAGGCGGCGAGCACGTATTTGAGCTTAGATGGCGCCTTTGGGGTGGTATTTTTAGGCTCGATTTTCGCCGCTGGTTTTGCTGGCGCCGCAGAAACAGAAATCGGTGGTGGCGGGAAGGTCACTTCACCTTCTTTAATCACTGTCATATTGCGCATGACTACATCATCAAAGTTGATGCTGGCTGTGCCGTCCTTTTCTTTACACATTAACTTCATCAGGTTGACTAAGTTAGTGCCGTAAAGCTGTGAGGATTGCGCCGGTAGACGACCGGGAAGGTCGGTATAACCAATCACTTTTACGCCGTTAGGAGTAACAAACAGCTCACCCGATTGCGTGTATTCGCAGTTACCACCCGTCGCAGCGGCTAAATCGACGATCACTGAGCCGCTCTTCATGCTATCGACCATGGCTTTGGTGATGAGCTTAGGCGCTGGACGACCAGGAATTAGCGCTGTGGTGATGATGATATCGACTTCTTTGGCTTGCTCGGCAAACAGTGCCATTTCGGCGGCAATAAATTCATCCGACATGGTTTTAGCATAACCGTCCGATGAACCACCTTCCTCGTTACCAAAATCCAGTTTAAGGAATTGGCCGCCCATAGATTCGATTTGCTCGGCCACTTCTAAGCGGGTATCGAAGGCGCGCACTATGGCGCCAAGCGATCCAGCTGTACCAATGGCGGCAAGGCCAGCTACACCAGCACCAATGACTAACACTTTGGCGGGCGGTACTTTACCAGCAGCGGTAATTTGGCCAGTAAAGAAACGGCCAAATTGATGTGCGGCTTCAACAACGGCGCGATATCCACCAATGTTTGCCATAGAGGAGAGGGCATCAAGTGACTGGGCACGGGAGATGCGTGGCACCATGTCCATTGCCATCACGTTGATCTTACGTTTAGATAACTTCGCAACCAGCTCAGGGTTTTGTGCGGGCCAAATAAAGCTGACGATAGTCGCCCCGTCTTTGATTTGTTCAATTTCGGCGTCGCTTGGCGCATTGACCTTAAAGATCAGATCGGCTTGCCAAACGTTTGTTGTCACCTTCGCGCCCGCAGCTTCAAAAGCTGCATCATCGAAACTTGACAGTTGACCCGCATTGGCCTCAATAACAACTTCAAAGCCGAGTTTTTTAAGCTGCTCAACGGTGGCTGGGGTCGCGGCGACCCTAGTTTCACCGGCGAGACTTTCTCTCGGTATTCCAATCTGCATGACTACTCCCTGATGGTTTATATAATCGTTCCGCCTGCTGTTCTTCCTTCATCGTACTCAACTGCAAAATCTGTCGTCACCAGCGTTTATTCGGCGGGTGATTCGAGTCAGTTAGGGCATTCAATCTAGGATGGACACTTTTTGTTTTTAAAACAAACTATTCTGTGGGCAACAGAAATTATTGTTCGACAGGCTCATGACCATTGTGGCAATACTTTAGCTTGGCACAAGTGCATATTTCTCAAGCAGGCCGTTTCTGCACTGGTCGGATCAAAAACTTTTAACCAGTGCACACTTTTGTAGCTTAAATTTTGCACTTTGTATATTCCAAAATGGAATTAAAAATCCTATTTTATTCTTTTTTGCTTTTCTTAAACCGCGATAAGCTTGTGGACATTACACTGTCATAGGGCCGTCTCATGTTGTTAAAAGAACTTTCATCGCTGGCTTCGCCATTGTCTCAAGGACAAGTCGAGAAGCTAAAACAACTCACTTCTGAGTTAAGTGCTGTGCAATTGGCCTGGGTGAGTGGCTATCTTGCTGCCACAGCCAATGCGGGCCAATTAGCGCCCGTCGCGCAAACGCAAACGGCTCAAACTGTGACTATCCTCTATGGCAGCCAAACGGGTAATGGCCGTGGTGTCGCTAAAGCGCTCGCCGATAAGGCACTGGCGCAAGGTTATGCGGTCAATCTGGCTTCAATGGGCGAATACAATGTTCGCCAATTAAAGCAAGAAGCTGTGCTTTTATTGGTGGTCAGCACCCATGGTGAAGGTGAAGCGCCGGATGATGCGATTGAATTACACAAGTTTTTAGCATCGAAACGTGCCCCTAAGTTAGACAATCTACATTACTCTGTGCTTGCGCTGGGGGATTCTAGCTATGAATTTTTCTGCCAAACTGGTAAAGACTTCGATGCCCGCCTAGCTGCACTCGGTGCTAAATCACTGTTACCTTTAATTGAATGTGATGTGGATTATGAAGCTGCCGCGGGCCAGTGGCACGCCGATGTATTAGAGGCCGTTAAGCCGCTAATTGAAACCTCGTCCGCCAGTGTGGTATCCATCGGCACTGCTAAAGCGATTGGCGAAAGTGAATTTACTAAGCAAAACCCCTATAGCGCCGAAGTGCTTGTGAGCCAGAAAATTACCGGCCGTGGATCAGACCGAGATGTGCGCCATGTTGAAATCGACTTAGGCGACTCAGGGTTAACCTATCAAGCGGGTGATGCCCTTGGTGTGTGGTTTAGTAATAACGAAGTGTTAGTCGATGAAGTCTTAGCAGGCCTGTCATTGGTCGCTGATGAGTTAGTAACCCTAGGCACAGAATCCTTGTCCCTTAAGCAAGCTTTGGTTGATAAGAAAGAACTGACCCAGTTATACCCTGGATTAGTCAAAGCCTGGGCCGAATTGAGCGGCAGCGCTGAACTGCTGGCATTGAGCGAAGATAAAGAACAAGTGCGCCACTTTATCCTTAAGCATCAATTTGCCGATTTAGTCACTCAGTATCCGTTATCAAATAACTCAGTAACCTTAAATGCAGCAAAACTGCTTGAGCTACTGCGTCCATTAACGCCAAGACTTTACTCTATCGCCTCAAGTCAAAGCGAAGTCGAAACAGAAGTCCACTTAACTGTGGCCTTAGTGGAAGATGAGCGCCACGGCTCAGCACGTTTTGGCGGTGCGTCACACTTCTTAGCATCTGCGCAGGAAGGCACGCAAGTTAAGGTTTATGTTGAGTCGAACAAGCATTTCCGTTTGCCTGAAAATCCAGAAACACCGGTTATTATGGTTGGGCCTGGTACCGGTGTTGCACCCTTCCGTGCCTTTATGCAGGAGCGCGTTGCTCAAGGAATTAAAGGCGATAGCTGGTTATTCTTCGGCAATCCTCACTTTGAGCAGGATTTCTTGTATCAAACTGAGTGGCAACAGTATTTGAAAAATGGCGATCTCAGCCGTATCGACGTGGCGTTCTCACGCGATCAAGCCCATAAGATTTATGTGCAGCACCGCATTAAAGAACAAGGCCAAGCCCTGTGGCAATGGTTGCAAAATGGCGCGCATCTTTATATTTGTGGTGATGCTGAACGTATGGCCAAAGATGTTCACCAAGCCTTGATTGAGGTGGCAGTCGAAGTCGGTGGTTTGAATACCGAAGCTGCCGAAGCCTATTTTGAAACCCTGCGCAGCGATAAACGTTACCAAAAAGACGTGTATTAATCTCAACCGTTGCGCAGATAAGAAACGCATAAGAATAGCCAAAGCTGCACACGTGATGACCTGTGCAGCCAGCGAACCCAATTTTAAGAGGCAGTTGCCATGAGTGAGCAAAAGTTAGCGTTAAACGAATACCTAAAGACCGACAGTGATTACCTGCGCGGGACCATCAAAGAAGGTTTAGATTCTTCTGTGACTGGCAGTTTCAGTGACGGCGATCAGCAGCTGATCAAATTTCATGGCTTCTATCAGCAGGATGACCGCGATTTACGTAACGAACGTAAAGAGCAAAAACTCGAACCTTTATATAGTTTTATGTTACGCGCCCGTGTACCTGGCGGTATTTGTTCTCCACAGCAATGGTTAGGCGTGGACAAAATTGCCTCGACGCTCACCAGCTCGAACAGTATTCGTTTGACGACCCGCCAAACCTTCCAATACCACGGTATTCCTAAGCGTAACTTGAAGACCATTATTCAAGACTTAGATCGTGAAGCGCTGGATTCGATTGCCGCTTGTGGTGACGTTAACCGTAACGTGATGTGTAACCCCAATCCGGTGGAATCGAAACTGCACGAGCAAGCCTATGCGGTGGCGAAACAACTGTCTGATCATCTATTACCACATACTCGCGCCTACGCCGAAATCTGGTTAGATGAAGAAAAGTTACTTTCGACCGAAGATGAAACCGTCGAACCTGTGTATGGCAAAACCTATCTGCCACGTAAGTTCAAAATGGCGGTTGCGGTTCCTCCCGATAACGATGTTGACGTTTACACTAACGATTTAGGCTTTATTGCTGTTGCCGAAAATGGCGAGTTGGTTGGCTTTAACTTAACCGCGGGCGGCGGCATGGGCTCGACCCACGGCGAAGTAGAAACCTTTCCCCGCCTAGCGGACGACTTTGGTTTTATCAAAACTGAAGACGTGATGAAGTTTGCCGAAGCTGTGATGACAGTGCAACGCGACTGGGGTAATCGCTCTAATCGTAAGCGCTCGCGCCTTAAATACACAATCGTTGACCACGGCTATGAGAAATTTAAAGCCGAAGTTGAAGTACGTGCTGGGGTGAAATTTGAACCTAAACGTGATGTAGTGATTGGCGATCGCGGCGATCGTTATGGTTGGGTCGAAGGCGTTGACGGTAAGTGGCATTTAACCTTATTTATCGAAAGCGGTCGTATTAAAGATTTACCAGGCCAAACCCTGCAAACGGGGCTGCGTGAAATTGCTAAGATCCACAAGGGCGATTTCCGCATGACCTCGAATCAAAACATGATCATCGCAGGCGTCGCAGCTGAAGATAAAGCTACCATTGAAGGTTTAGCCCGTAAACATGGTCTGCTGGGCCAAGTGTTGACGCAAACCCGCGGTCACTCGATTGCCTGTGTGGCGTTGCCGACATGCCCATTAGCGATGGCGGAAGCCGAGCGTTATTTCCCTGAGTTTATCGATCATATCGATGCGCTGCAGGCAAAACACGGCATTAGCGAGCAAGCGATTGTCGTGCGTATGACGGGTTGTCCTAACGGTTGTGCTCGCCCATTTGCCGCTGAAATTGGCCTTGTGGGTAAAGCGCCGGGCCGTTATAACTTGTACTTAGGTGCAAGTTTTGAAGGGACTCGTTTGAACAAAATGCACAGAGAAAATATCCAAGAGGCGGACATTCTCGCCGAATTGGATACCCTGTTTGGCCGCTACGCCGTAGAGCGTGATGCAGGCGAAACCTTTGGTAACTTCACCGTCCGCGTGGGTGTAGTGAAGGCGGTGATCGATGCCGCTAAGGATTTTCATGGCTGATATTGAGCAAAAAACCAGTGATAAAGTGCCGACTGTGGTCAGCGCTGCCGAACTCAAGGCATTATTGAGTGCGCCTAAGGCAGAGCAAGCGATAGAGCTTGAACGTATTAATCAGTTCTTAGGTGGATTAAGCGCACAAGAGCGAGTGCTATGGGGCTTAACTTATTTGCCCGGTAATCATGCGCTGTCCTCAAGCTTTGGGATCCAAGCCGCTGTAATGCTACATATGATGAGTCAGGCACAGGCGAATATTCCGGTTATTCTCACGGATACGGGTTATTTATTCTCTGAGACTTATCAGTTTATCGACGAGCTGACAGAGCGTTTATCACTGAATTTAAAAGTGTACCAAGCAGTGATGACATCGGCATGGCAAGAGGCGCGCTTTGGCCAGTTGTGGGAGCAAGGGGTAAACGGACTAGAGCAATACAACCGGTTAAACAAAGTTGAGCCTATGCAACGCGCTTTAGCCGAGCTTGAGGTAGGCACTTGGTTTGCAGGGCTGAGACGCAGCCAAGCCAGTACCCGTGAGGCGTTGCCGATACTGGCGATTCATGGCACGCGCTTTAAGTTACTGCCTATTATCGAGTGGTCGAATAAAGATGTGCACCTCTATCTGACTCAATTTGACTTGCCGTACCATCCACTTTGGGACCAAGGATATGTTTCTGTGGGAGATACCCATTCGAGTAAACCACTCGAATTAGGCATGACAGAGGAAGAAACTCGCTTTAATGGCCTACAACGTGAGTGTGGTTTGCACTACGATATCTAGTCATTTTATTGATTTTAAATATTAAACGCCTCAACTTAGTTTGGGGCGTTTTTTTATCATTTTAAGATAAGTGGGATTGAATTTAATACTCTGGATTGTCGAGGAAGTTAAGTGATGTCATTTAAGCGTCATTTAACTAAGATAGATTGATATTCATAGAGTTAGTTTGCATTCATTTTTAAATGCTAAAAATGTTGTACATTTTTACTCACAGAGTTATGCACATTGGTTAAGCCTGCGCTATATTTTGAAGTTCCCGTAGATGGTTTTGAAGCGTTTTACTGCGTTAATTGACATGATTCATGTCTTTTATGAGGTTAAGTTGTTGTATATCGGTATTTATGGGCTGGGTTTGCTGTGTATCGATATGGCTTAATTGGATGCAGTGAAAGCGTTGAAAACCTGACTCGCACCTGCGAGTATCAAGCAGTTTGATTGACTTGCTAGCTCTCGTTAATCAGCCATCATTACCTCGGTCAGCTGTCGTCAAAGCTGCCGAGGTCAAGTTAAGTCGACCCCAGTTAATCTCTAATAGTGATTTGTTCTTGTTATGGTTATTTCTCAACCTATCTTTGATTATCGAGTAAGATATCCTTGGTGTTTCCTTTACTCTCGTAGCATGATCAGCTTGCAACTCGCGTAAAGCTTTAGAATATTTTCTGTAAGCCTAGGTTGCCCAAAGAATTCTTGCAATGGGATGGCTTGACTGGATAGATGAGAAACAAGAAATGAGAGTGTGTGGATGAGATGGTATAAATGACGGCCCCTTTATATGCGATGCGAGATCATGTCAGGCGTCCAAGTGTTAATAAGTCGAGTGACCCAGCACCTCAGAGACGAAAGCGTGGTTTTCGTCGTTTATTGTCTTGGTTATTTAAGGGATTAGTTTGGGCATTTATTTGCTCAATTTTATTAGTGATCCTACTACGATTTGTCGATCCTCCTATGTGGACTTGGCGTATCGAACGTGCCTTATTTCCACCTGCTCCTATCGGTGAGATCAGGCATCAATGGCGCGATTTAGCGCAAATTTCTCCCGAATTACAATTGGCTGTGATTGCTGCGGAAGATCAACGTTTTGTTGAGCATACTGGATTCGATTTAGCCGCGATAAGTTCGGCACTGAAATACAATCAAAAAGGCACCAAAGTCCGCGGGGCAAGTACCTTAAGTCAGCAGGCGGCGAAAAACCTTTTTATGTGGTCGAGTCGCAGTTTCTTTCGTAAGGGATTGGAAGCTTGGTTTACGTTATTGATGGAGTTGACTTGGGATAAGTCGCGTATTCTTGAAGTATATTTAAATATTGTAGAATTTGGCCCAGGCATTTATGGCGCCGAAGCGGCATCAAAGCATTATTTTGGAAAGTCAGCGGCAAAACTTACCCAATACGAGGCCTCATTACTCGCAGCCATTTTACCCAATCCTTGGCGCTATAAGGTGTCTCCACCGTCATCGTATGTGCAGCAGCGCTCAGCTTGGATCCGTAAGCAAATGCGTCAGCTAGGTGACGTCACGCTTAAAAAAGTCCACGAAGCACGATGACGCTCTGGTGAGTTAGTTTGAGTGAGATGAGCTTAATTTGTCATTGAGTTCTTTGCTTAATCGTCGATGACTTTGAGATGTTTTATTACCGAATTGAAATAAGATTGGAGTTATGTTTAATAAACGTTAATTCTAATGCGTTTTTAATGCTGCGAACTCCTATCCTGTTCGCTTCTGTGTCGGTTTAATGTTAAATTATCGGGAAAATTTTATACCTTAGTTTCGCTTAGCCTAAGCATTTTAAACTGGGTTTGTATTGCGTAGGGCTGAGTCGTTGCGTTTTCTGATTTTGCATTATCTGCGTAAGGGATATGTAAGAGCGGATAAATATTTAAATACCTAAGGTGAGCTCTTTAGGTATTGTTTTCATAAAATTGAATGTCATTAAATGGAGTTTCTTAAATGAAAAAGATTGTGATTGCCGCGGCAATTATTGCAGCAGGTGCTGGTGGTTATTGGTATATGCAGAATGGCGCGGGTTCTAGTGCCTCTGCTAATCCTTTGCTCGACTATGTGCCTGCCGATACGCCGATATTTTCGGGCCAGTTAAAACCCTTCCCGTTAAAAGCGTATTTACAGTCTATTTCTGGAAATTATCAGCAATATCCAAGTAACACGCTTGATGAACTCGGTGTGCAGGATAGCCCTATGGGCAAGTTCTTCGTTAGCATTTATCAGCAGTATATGGATGGGATGAAAGATCCTGCCTTACTGTTAAAAACCTTCGGTTTCCCCGATGAAGTTAAACCTTATATTTATACTTTAGGTGCTTTGCCAGTATTAAAGATTGATGTTAATCAGGCTGAAGCATTTTGGGCTGTATTAGATAAAGCCGAAAAAGACAGTGGTGTAACCCACGAAATGCGTAAAGTGGGCGATGTTGATTATCGCGCTTATGCACTATCGGATGAAAGCTCAGCAGAGAAAGCAGAACTGCTATTTGCCCAGAAAGATGGCATATTAACGATGACTTTCAGCACCTCTATTACCGAGCCTGAGTTATTAGAAATGGCATTTGGTATTAAGAAGGCGCCGCAGTCATTAGCCGCTTCTGGCATATTAGAAGATATTATTAAGACCCATGGTTTTAAAGATGACAGCATTAGCTTTATTAACCATGTGGAAATTGTAAAGGCATTAACTTCTGCAGATAGCAATATGCTAGCTAAGCAACTGACTCAATTTTTTGCTGATGAAAGTGCGGGTGAAGATCCATTAGCTCAAATCAGAACACCAGAATGTCGTACCGAACTGACTGCGATTGCCGCTAACTGGCCGCGTACTGTTGCTGGTTTAACGGCGTTTTCTGTGACTGAAAAAGAAAGCCATATGGCGGCTTCATTTGTTGTCGAAACGAAGAATCAACCTATTCTTGCGGCAATGCAAAAGATGCGTGGTTTTATTCCATCGCATCTGGCGGATATCGACAGCACTATCTTCTCCATGGGAATAGGCTTAGATATCAATGAAATTACCCCTTCATTAACGGCTATTTGGGATGATCTGCAAAAGCCGCAACTGACCTGTGCACCATTGGCAGAGTTGCAGGCTGAGTTGAGCCAACAGAGCCCAGCTATGCTAGGCATGTTCACTGGTATGGCTAACGGTGTGAAAGGCATGAGCGTTTCATTGCTCGACTTTAAAATGAGCACACAAGATCAAGAGCCTAAGTTAGAAAGTTTAGATGCTTTAGTCAGCCTCAGCGCCGAAAACCCATCCATGTTGTTTAATATGGTCAAACCTTTCGCCCCTATGCTGGCTGAAGTGCAATTAGCCGATAACGGCGATGCTACTGATTTATCTCCAATATTGATGTTGCCTCCAGAGTTAGGTGTTAAGCCAATGCTGGCGATTAAAGGCCAACATTTAGTGGTGTATAGCGGTGATAAAGGCTTGGCTTTAGCCAACAAATTAGCAGGCGAGAAACTGTCAGCGAATGGCATGTACAGCTTATCTGCCGATTACGGCAAGATGTTTACGCCAGTGCTAACACTGTTAGAAATGAGCGGTGAGCCGATCCCTGAAGAAATGCAAATGCTTAAAGATTACAACATGCGAGTTCAAATGAGCTTCGATGTGAATAAGCAAGGCTTGGTCATAGGTTCCGTCGCCAATTCTAAAGCAACTGAAAAGAAGTAATGCGTTAGTAAACTCATATTTGCTTAAAATGAGCCAGCAGATTGCTGGCTCTTTTTTTGGCTTAATTCAGCTTAGCTTGAGCCAACTTAGTGTGCTGTGCTGGCAGAACAAGTTGCGCTTTGGGCTTGGCGGAGCGCATTAAACTAACGAGCCCTTGCCATTGAATATCACTGTTCTGAGGGAGCAAAATATCCGGTTCAGTCCCGATACCGGACAGGAGTCTCCCCTGTGCATCATAGGTTAACGAACTGCTGAATCTTATGTTTAATCCACTGTTTGGCAGTTTGAAATGATACTGACGTGCAAAGTCGCCTGAGGTTTTTTCACCAATCAAATTTGCCCTAGACCAAGATTTAGTACGATAGGCAATCCACTCGCATTCTTGGCGACAATGGGGACTCACGAGTAGCGCTAAGCGATTTCGCCCTTCAGGAGCCACCGCAGGCTTAGTGCGGACATACCAAGGGCTGAATTTCTCTTTATCGACAGAGGGTAAGTTACGGGTGAGAGATTTGAGCCTAGGAGGACTGTACTCTAACGCATTCAGAGGCATAAAATTGAGCGGCTGTAGATAGTCATTTCTCAGCTCTGGTGAGCGGCGATAGTGCGCAAATCCCATCACGTTAGGTGTTAAAGTGTTATTTAAATCCGCATCTTGATATCGCGACAGCATAGTCAATAATTTCGGACTAAAGCCACTGGCATCACGTAAATCAATGATAAGTAAGGGATGTGTCATGCCTTTTAGCAGTTCTTGCTGTTGTTCTTTATCTAATTCAAAGGCGTAGAGGTCGCTGATCTTAAGTTTGACCGTCGTATTGTTGACCGTCTCTAATTGATTTGGCATGTCTTGAAATTCGGTGCGCTCAAATTGAGATAATTGGTTAATAAATTCGAGCACATTAATATCTTGAGTCTCGTCTTTTTCACTGATAGTTGCTAATTGAACTTGCGGTTTATGGCTTGGCAGGGCGAGAGTCACCTGCTGGCTTTGCAGGTCATCATTAATTAGCGTAATGACCACATAGGGCTTTATGCTGAGTCCTAAGTCTTCGCGCAGTAGGTTAAGTTTTTTCAGCCAAGGTAACTGCATTTCTTGACTCTGTTTTGCCGGCTCAGGTAAGTAGGCTTGGCTGGCCGCTACCCATTTGCTCATAGGTAAACCATCGATATGAGTGATAAAGGGGAAGTCGTTGTTGACTGGATTATTACCGTTATCCAAGGCTAACCATTGGTCGTTGACTGGCCTTAGCGTTAACGGGAGATCGCCGCTTTGATCATCGAAGTTATGCACTTGAGCGCCTGGATCTTTGAGGGTATTGAGTAATTTAGTGACTTCAGCAGCAAAGCGATCATTGGGAGTAATATCTTGATACTGTTCAACAATAAGGCTAGCCATAAATTTAAGCTGCGGGTTGGCTTTGTCGGCCGTTAAGGCATAAAACGCTGAGTGTTGCTCGATTTGATCCAATAAGGCATAGAGATCCTGGCGTACTTCTTGTGCATTCAGCACTGGTGCAGCGCTATCTTTTGGCACAGCGAAAAACGCGAGCTTAAGTAAGCTCGCGAAAATAATGACACTGAGTAGCATGACTATGCTGCGGTAGCTAAAACTCATATTCCTCCATGATGTTAAGGCGCGGCTTCAGGGCACAAAAAGGTGTGCGACTATCGGCTTAAATGCCATTCGGATCAATGTAAATCGTCCCGCTGAGCCATAAACTCAGGTCCATCTGAGCAATTTAGCAGCAGGTTTGGTAGATTAGCAGCAAATTATGGTCGATTTTTGTACTTAGTCACTTTATATACCCAAACAATCTTAAATAGCGGGATCAAGTGGGTATATCTTTCTTAAAGAATATCGTTGAGTGAAATTCCGATACCAATACGTTGATTGTGATAGTTATAATCGATTAGGCTTTCGCCATAACCATTAAAGTATTGAGTATAAAAGCGTAAGTTGCCGACAATAGGATGACTCCAAGTCAGTTCTGCTGAGCCTCTGTCGATATCTTCTAGATTCGTTTTAACGGTTAAAGTGAATCTATGTTCATCGATACCATAAACGCCAATAAACTCTGCTTTACCTATATAGTCATCAATATTAGGGTTATCGTCGCCGCTGGCTTTATATGGATCTGTCTTTTCATCTTCAGGAATACGCCACCACACTTTGGTGGAGAAGGCGAGTGGGCCTGCATCAAAAATCATAGTGGCATAGAGGCGATTCCAGCTGCGGGAAAGTGGCCCTGCTTTACCATTCGATTGATGTACGGCACCAAATCCCCAAAAGGAATTGGTCACACTGCCAATTTTCCAATCGTTATTAAACAGCATAAAGACTTCAGGTTCGTGATTGGTTTCCCTAAAAGGCGACGAAGTGTCTTTGTTATAAACCTGCCAATAGGATTGATTGGTGTAAGCAAAAAATATATGGCCATTATCACCAAACACATTGTACCAAATAGGAAATTTAAAACTGATTTGGAACTTAGCCTCAAACTCATCTAAAGAATAGGGGTTGAGTATTGCATCTTCGGTGAAAGGTGCCATGTTGGGATCTGGGCTGTAGGTGACTGGTAAAAGGTAATTCACTTTATGTGGCGTAATCACAAAAGGTAGATCCGCCGTGGCAAGTTCATCTTTTACTCTTCCTTTTACTAATGATTCTTCGGCATTTACGTCCGTACAGGCTAATAGCCCTGCCAATGCAATACCTGAGTAAAGTGGTTTCATCTGCCCTCCTTGATGTGTTTATTTATTTGTCAGTCGTACTCAACAAAGATAGTTATTTCCAGCTTAACATTAGAAAGTGAATTTATGGTTATGGAAAAATCCTGTGTCACTTAATGACAAATCTTGTAGTCAGCCATTTTTAGTCCCATAGATACATGTTTAGGTAGAATTTTTGGCAATAACATAGTGCCAAAATCATGCACTTAGCGGACAGAAATTAATTTGATGCAATTCGCTTAATCTTATTAAGTCATTTTATTTCAATTGGTTAAACTGGATTTGGGGCATTTTTGATTTTGAAACCTAAGGTTTTCCCCACTTTAAGTGAGTGGTCACTTATTCTTTTATATCTAAATGATATAAAAACTAATAATTATCTATTTATTATGGAATATAAGACGCGCTATATTTCTACAGACTAAAGTGATCTTGGGGATTCTGATGGAAATTTTCTCTTTACCGGGCCAAGCGGCCAAAGGCAAAGTCTGGCTGGTGGGTGCAGGTCCCGGCGACGTTGAGCTATTGACGTTAAAGGCATGGCGCATCCTTAAAACTGCTGATGCAGTGCTATACGACGCTTTAGTCAGCCAAGATATCCTCGATCTTATTCCCAAAGACGCTGAGAAGATTGCCGTAGGTAAACGTGCGGGCAAGCATAGCGCCGCACAGGACGAGATTAATCAGTTACTTGTCACTAAAGCCTACACCCGTAAAAATGTGGTGCGCCTTAAAGGTGGCGATCCTTTTATTTTCGGCCGCGGGGGCGAAGAGTTACAAACTTTAGTCGAAGCTGGGGTTGAGTTTGAAGTCGTTCCCGGCATTACTGCTGCCAGCGGCACGTCAGCCTATGCGGGAATTCCCCTAACCCACAGAGACCATGCCCAAGGCGTCACTTTTATCACTGGCCATTGTCAGTTAGAGAGTCGCCCTATGGATTGGCAAGGTTATGCTAATCCTAACAATACCTTAGTCGTGTATATGGGGATTCTGAACGCAGGCATTATTCGTCAAGGTCTAGTCGATGCGGGCCGAAGCCCTGAAACGCCCGTGGCGATAGTGTCAAAGGCAACCACTAAAGAGCAACGTCGTTTTATCGGCCGTTTAGGTGAGCTTGAACAGCTTGCCGCCGATCCAGAATTACAAATGCCAGCTTTGATGATCATAGGTGAAGTCGTCACGCTGAGTGACACCTTGCATTGGTTCAAACCTGAAGCGATTGAATCGACTCAGGTCAGCGATGAACAGACTCAATCGGTTAGAGTCTCGGCCGTCGCGTCGATAAGCTAAGCCGCAAACAGTTAAAGCTATTAAGCAGTTAAACAAATTAAGCTAATCCATGCTGTGGTAACACGGCGAATTTAAGGTAACGGAGAATAGTATGGCCGGGCGTGAACTAAGCCACTTACAACAACTGGAAGCTGAGAGCATCCAGATCATTCGTGAAGTTGCAGCCGAATTCGATAATCCTGTGATGTTGTATTCCATCGGGAAAGATTCTTCCGTTATGTTGCACTTAGCGCGTAAAGCCTTTTATCCGGGCAAGATCCCATTCCCGTTGCTGCATGTCGATACGGGGTGGAAATTCAAAGAGATGATCGCGTTCCGTGATGCGCAGGCAAAGAAATTTGGCTTCGAGTTATTGACGCACATCAACCCAGAAGGGTTGGCGCAGGGGATTAACCCCTTCGACCATGGTAGTGCGAAACACACTGACATCATGAAAACCCAAGGTTTAAAGCAAGCACTTAACCAATATGGTTTCGATGCGGCTTTCGGTGGGGCTCGCCGCGATGAAGAAAAATCCCGCGCCAAAGAGCGCGTGTATTCCTTCCGCGACCGTCACCACAGATGGGACCCTAAAAACCAACGTCCAGAATTATGGCGCACCTATAACGGCGCAGTGAACAAGGGCGAAAGTATTCGCGTGTTCCCATTATCTAACTGGACTGAGCTGGATATTTGGCAATATATTTATCAAGAAAACATTGAGTTAGTGCCTTTGTACTTTGCTGCTAAACGTAAAGTGGTTGAGCGCGGTGGTCAGTTAATCATGGCCGATGACGAGCGGATGAAGTTAGCCGAGGGCGAGCAGATTAAAGAAGAAGTGGTGCGTTTTAGAACCTTAGGTTGCTACCCACTCACGGCCGCCATGTATTCTGAGGCCGACAGTCTAGAAAAGATTATTGAAGAAATGCTGTTAACCCGTTCGAGCGAACGTCAGGGCCGATTGATCGACTCAGATCAAAGCGCCTCTATGGAGCAGAAGAAGCGTCAAGGCTACTTCTAATCTCTACAGGGTTAACCCTATTTCGCGAAGGTGGCGCTAATCAGCGCGATCTTCAGCCAAGCAGATCAAGAGTGAGAATATGATGGACAAAGCGGTCAATAAAACCAATCTCATGGCGGCAGAAATTATCCTCCATGGTGTGAAAGAATATCTAGCCCTGCAGCAATACAAAGGCTTACTGCGTTTTTTAACCTGTGGCAGTGTTGACGATGGTAAAAGTACCTTAATCGGCCGTCTGTTACACGACAGCGCGCAGATCTATGAAGATCAATTGGCGAGCCTCAAGAGCGACAGCGCCAAGATGGGCACCACAGGTGAAGCCATTGACTTAGCCTTGCTGGTGGATGGGCTACAAGCTGAGCGCGAGCAGGGCATCACTATCGATGTGGCTTATCGTTATTTTTCAAGTGATAAGCGCAAGTTCATCATCGCCGATACGCCAGGGCATGAGCAGTACACTCGCAACATGGCAACGGGTGCATCGACCTGTGATTTAGCGGTGATTTTAGTCGATGCCCGCTACGGCGTGCAGACTCAGACTAAGCGCCATGCGTTTATCGCGTCATTACTGGGTATTCGTCACTTTGTTGTGGCCGTGAATAAGATGGATTTGCTTGGGTTTGACGAGCAAGTATTCAACCGTATTCGTGCCGATTTTACGGATTTCGTTAAAGATTTCGGCAACCTCGATATCCACTTTGTGCCGTTATCGGCGCTTAATGGTGACAACGTGGTTGAGCGCAGCACTCAAAGCCCATGGTATCAAGGCGGTACATTGCTTGAACTGCTAGAAACCATTGATACTCAACGTGAACTCAGCTCATTGCCTGTGCGTTTCCCTGTGCAATATGTGTCGCGCCCTCACTTAGATTTTCGCGGTTTTGCAGGCACTTTAGCCTCTGGCATCATTAATGTTGGCGACGAGTTAGTCGCTTTGCCATCGGGCAAACGCAGTAAGGTTGAACGTATTGTGACCTTCGATGGTGACATACAAGAAGCGGTTGCAGGCCAAGCTGTGACTATCACGCTGGAAGATGAAATTGATATTTCCCGTGGCGATTTACTGGCAAAACCCGATTCTGCGCCAGCCGTCGCTAACGTGATCAGCGCTGATATAGTGTGGATGGATGAAAAGCCATTACAACTCGGTCAGTTATACGACATCAAAGTGGCCGGTAAGAAGACGCAAGCTTCTGTGACTGCTATCGATTATGTGGTTGACGTTAATACCTTAGCACGCAGTGCGACGGACACGCTTGGGTTAAACGCCATTGCGCGTGTGACCTTAGAGCTGACCGAAGACATAGTGTTTGATGCATATTCGTTAGTACGCGATACCGGCGGAATGATCTTAATCGACCGCCTGAGTAATGCGACGGTTGCCGCGGTTATGGTGGTGTCGGGTCAACATGTTAACAAGCAAACAGCGTCACAATTTAGTGCCTTTGAAGTCGAGTTTAATGCCTTAGTGCGTAAACACTTCCCCCATTGGCAAGCGATAGATATCACTAAGCTTGGAGCTTAATTTGTGAGTGACTTGTGGCTATTAGCGATTATTTTGTTAGGGCTTGTGGCTGGCTTAATTAGCGGCCGTATCAATCCAGCGGTATTGTTTTTATTTGCATTTTTGCTCTGTTATTTGCTTGGCATGGTTGCGCTCGATACCGCATTAACAAGCTTTACCAATATTGGCTTAGTCACACTCGTCCTGTTGGTGTTGGCCGCGACGGCGTTAGAAAAAACGTCCCTGCTGGGAAAGTTGAGTCAAGTCATAGGCAATAGTTCTTTGCCTATGACAATGGCAAAGCTTGGTTTTTCGACGGCTTTGCTGTCGTCATTTACCAATAACACTGCAGTTGTGGCATCACTGATTGGTGTTGTGCGCCGCAATCAAGCACACGCGCCAGCTAAGTTATTATTGCCGTTAAATTATGCGGCAATTTTAGGTGGCACACTGACCCTGATTGGTACCTCGACCAACTTGATTGTGAACTCCTTTGTAGAAAACGCCGGCTTACCCGCCTTAGGCTTCTTCGAGTTTACACCAGTTGCTGTGGTGATCGTCGTCGCAGGCATCTTGTTACTGACCTTACTGGCGAACATTCTGCCCGACAGACGGGAAGAATCAGGTGAAGAAGCGCTGCCATATTTGCTCGAAGCCCATGTGGCAAAAGGCTCGTCCTTAGTGGGTCGCAGTGTGGTGGATAACAAACTCAGGGCGCTGAAGAAGTTATATCTGGTTGAATTAGAACGCAGCGGCATTTGTATTTGCCCTGTTCCGCCCCAGTTAGTGCTGCAAGCGGACGATGTGCTGCGCTTCAGTGGCGCGGTGGAATCGGTTGAGTTATTGCACCAATTCGATGGTTTAGATTGGTTTGGTAAACATCAAGCCAAAGGACAAAATTTAGTTGAAGCTGTGCTCGCACCGTCATCCCGTTTAGTGGGCAGTTCGTTGAAAGCATCGCGTTTTCGTGAGCAATTTGATGCGGCAGTGATGGCCATTCGCCGCGGAAATCATCCGTTGAAGGGCGGACTCGGTGACATTATTCTGCAACCCGGTGATGTGTTGTTATTGACGCCAGGTGATGGTTTTAGCAATAGCGCAAAGCTGAGTTCAGAGTTTGCGGCGATTAGCGGCTTAGATTTGAATGTGCGTCTAGACAGTCGTCGTGGTCGTTGGGTATTGCTGGGCTTTGCGGCAACGATCATCCTGAGTGTTACTGGCATATTACCCTTGGCTAAGGGTTTAGTGATATTGCTGCTCAGTTATTTTGCCATAGGCGCAGTCACGCTGGCTGAGCTTAAACGCCGTTTCCCATTGGAATTAGTGGTGATCGTGGGGAGTGCATTAGGGCTTGCCAACTTGATGATGAGTACAGGCCTTGCGAACAGTTTAGCCCAAGGATTACTCTTAGTTATTAACGGTTATGGGGTATTTGGCGCTTTTGTCGGCGTGTATTTAATGACTTTATTGCTGACTGAACTGGTGACCAATAACGCAGCGGCGGCGCTGGCGTTCCCTATCGCTTACGCGATTGCGCTTAATTACGGTGTCGATGCAAGGCCCTTTATTATGGCCGTTGTCTTTGGTGCCAGCGCGAGCTTTATTTCACCCTACGGCTATCAGACCAATCTGATGGTGTTTAATGCGGGTAATTATCGCTTCAGTGACTTTGTCCGCCTTGGATTGCCGTTATCTGTGCTGTATTCCCTGATAGTGATATTTATGGTGCCGATCATCTTTCCATTTTAGTGATTAGCTTGAGTTTATTGCCCTTATGTTAGTGGTTAGTCAACATGGGGATTGAGGAGTTTTTATGACAAATATCGTGTGGCATCAACATCCTGTAGACCAAGCCGCGAGAGCCGAGCAGAAAGGCCAAAACCCAGTACTACTTTGGTTTACCGGACTTTCTGGCGCGGGCAAGTCAACACTGGCGGGTGCACTAGAGCGGGCGTTATTTGAGGCGGGATTCCACACTTATTTGCTCGATGGTGATAATGTGCGCCATGGCCTGTGTAAAGATTTAGGGTTTACGGTTGAAGATCGTGATGAGAACCTGCGTCGTGTGGGCGAAGTGGCTAAATTAATGGTGGATGCGGGGCTTGTGGTGTTATCGGCCTTTATTTCCCCGACCCGTGAAGAACGTGATGGTATTCGTGCCCGTTTTCCTGCAGGGCAGTTTATTGAAGTGCATGTAGCTACGCCTTTGAGTGTGTGCGAGCAGCGTGACCCTAAGGGGTTATATGTGAAAGCGCGCAGTGGCGAAATTAGCAATTTCACTGGTATTTCATCACCTTATGAAGCGCCATTAGCCGCCGAATTAACCATAGATACCAGCAAAGGCGATTTAGTGACTCAAGTGCGTGCATTAATCGATTATTTAACGGCGATCAATGTCATTAATGCCGATAAGGCAAAAGCGCTAGCTTAACATTTAGCCCTTATCTTGCTTAAAAGGAGCCTTTAAGCTCCTTTGTTATTTCTGGGTTTTACTGCTTATACCATTGACTCATAATCTATTTTTATGGCGTGATCATTATTCTATTTTAAAGTCTTTAGCAAACAAGAGCTGTAGAGCCTTCAAGTATTCTTGATCCGGCTTAGGCTGTACTAGTTGGGCCAGTTCATCACCAATCGGTGTTAAGCGATAATAGCTAAAAAGCAGATTACCGCTCTTGGGCGTAAGCTTCATTTGTATGCCTTGCAGGGCAAATTGAATTGGTGTTTTGTTATTGAGTAGGCCGGTTTCGAACTCACTGCTGTGAAGTATTCCCGCATCGACTAAGGTCAAAATACTGGAATAAGGTAGCCCAAACTGGGATAAGCCTAAATTGACTGAGGTGGTTTTACGGAAATACTGGCCAATCCCACCTGACAAGCGGTAGCCACTGATGAGTTTTAGGCGCTGCTCGTTATTTACCTTCGCCGCCATGCCAAGGGCTTTTTCAAGAATTTGTGCTTCCCTGTGAGTCAGTTGCTTGAGCAGCGCTAGGGTACGTAGACTGAAGTTGCCCGGATTCACTATCTCGCTCGACAATATCCGAGCCCATAAATCTTGCATCTTACGGTTATGGATTTGTTCCGCCATCAAGAAAAATTGATGGCTCCAATCGGGATCAAGATCGACCCCAGTGACATCTGAGTGGGTATAACTGAGGGCTAAGGCAAAAATGGTTTCCACATTGGCCTGATATTCGCTCGATAACTTGCGTGCTCTATGTTGAGCTCGCTCGGCTATTGAGGCGTTCGCAGGGCGGTATTCTTGCTCACTGGCGAGCCCTAATTGGCGACCAAGTAGCAGGGCTTTTTTGCGAGCGGATACCTCGGATGCTGACTCGCTTTCTTCTGCCAACAGTAAAATATCTGAATCCTTCATCGCGTTATTAATCCTTGAGCCTGCACTGTGGTTGAGGTGTGGGCTTAGTGAACTCTTACATTCGGTTGTAGCTCACTTTAGATGATCATCTCTTTAGTTTGAGCATCTCGTTAAGCCAATTCTTTGGTTCGTTATTATGCCGTTTTATTTAACGACTTTAGCAATTGATGTCGCACTTTTAGTTGGCCAAGACCATAAGGTTTCATTACCCGGTTCAGGATGGCGCGGAACATTCAGCGCTAGTATTAACGAACATACGGCAAAGCCCGCCCCTATGTAAAATACAAAGGCGGGATCGGTTAACCATAATAAGCCCAAAAGCACAGGAATAATCACAGCCGCTATGTGGTTTATGGTGAAACTGACTGACATAGTGGCGGCAATATCTTTGCTGTCGGCGATTTTTTGAAAATAGGTTTTCATCGCAATTGCCATCGCAAAAAGTAAATGATCGATAACGTAGAGTGCTGCCGCCATATGGGCTTGTTCGACTAGGGCATAGCTGATAAAGACTAAGATGAGTCCAATATATTCCACAGTAAGCGCATTACGCTCACCAATACGTCCAATCAAACGACCAATAGCAGGCGCAAACAGTAGATTAACGGCATAGTTGATTAAGAACAGCGCAGTGATTTCACTGACGCTATAACCAAACTTTTCAACCATCATAAAGCCCGCAAATACCATAAAGATTTGCCGCCTTGCACCTGAAAAAAAGGTGAGCAAGTAATAGAGCCAATAGCGTTTACGCAGTATGATTTTTTTGTGTTGTATTTCCGTTGTCTCAAACTTGGGGTAATACCATGTTATGGTTAGCACAATGATGAGACCTAATACGCCTATAATCAAATACATATGTAGGTAGTCTAGCTTCAACCAAGTCATTACTAGCCAAATGCTGGCATAACCGACTAAAGCGGCCGCCGAACGCCACGCCAGTGCTTTCCCCATAAAACCCGCCGCGTCTTTTTTATCGACCCATTGCAGCGTTAGCGATTGGTTGATGGTTTCAAAATAGTGAAACCCGACGGACATCAGCACAGTCGTTAGATATAGGCCTATGACCTGAGGAAAGAAACCTGTTACCGCTACGCCGATACATAAAATGGCGAGCGAGAGCAGGGCGAAGGCTTGTTCTCGAATGAGCAGCAGCACAAAAATCGCCGTAAAAGCCAAGAAGCCGGGGATTTCGCGCAGGCTTTGTAACATGCCGATTTCAGCCCCAGTGAATTGGGCTTTCTCAATCACGAAGTTGTTGAGCAATGCCTGCCAAACGGCAAACACGAGCGACATAACAAAGGTCATCCACAGCAAGAGTGCTTTAGGATCTTTTGCTTGAATAGCTTTCATTGATAAGGGACTCAGGCGATAAGTGTTCAAATGCTAATGCTTTTTCCTTAGGTTGGCTATATAAGGTGTGACTTATCCCTTTCAATTTTGTAACAATGTTTAGGCGAATTAACTCCCTAGGTTACAAAGACGCTAAAGCGAGAATATACCTAAGGCGTTATTTTTGTGAGGCAGTTAAAACTACCGCATATACTTGGGGTGTTTGGCGCTAAGCCCGTGATCTATTTCATGTAAATTGGCGGGTAAATCACCTAGTATGAAATATCTTAATTGTCATTTTACTTTTGCATACCAAGTTAAATTCCACTGGAATGCCAATGACTCTGAGTGTCCATTGCTACTTTTAGCGCATTTAGTCTGAGCGTTGTGATGTCATTTGATATGCCGAACGGGCATAGAGAGTCGAAATTAAGTCGCCTGCACCGTCTTTTCTAGGCCGCTTATTGTTATTTTGCTTGGGATTAATCGAGGCTAAATTGAAAAGAATTCTTATCATTTACTCTAGTGTTCACGGCCAGACCCAAAAGATTGCTAAAAAGCTCGCACAGCAGTTAATGGCTTTGGGTAATGAAGTGGTTACTGCCGATATCAAGGCCGCTCCAGTGCTCACTGAGTTCGACAAAATCATCATAGGCGCCAGTATTCGCCATGGTAAACATAATCCAAGTTTGTACGAGTTTATTGAAAAGCATCAAGCCGTATTGACGGGTAAGGTCAGTGGTTTTTTCTCTGTCAGTTTAGTGGCACGTAAACCCGAGAAAAACACCCCAGAGACCAATCCTTACATGCAGGCATTTTTAAGTAAAACCACTTGGCGGCCACAATTGCTGCGCGTTTTTGGGGGTAACTTGAATTACCAAGGCTATAACGCTTTAGATAGAAATATTATCCGTTTCATCATGTGGTTAACGAAAGGACCTACGGACCCTGTTACTAATGTTGAATATACGGATTGGCAGAAAGTGACTGAGTTTGGTGAGCAGATCCACAGCGCTTAAGCTTGATATCAAATTTCGGTGCTTCATTTAGCCCTATTCTATTCGCGCCCTGAAAGCTGTATGCATGCCTTAGTCACAAGGGCAAAGGAGCATTAAATATGATCAGTATGATGACTAAACTTCGCTCCTTATCCCGAGTCATTATGGCGCAACTGCATGTGTGGATTGTCGTGTCGACTATTTTACTCGTGTGTTCCAGTCCGTGGATTTTTATGGGCCGACGGATACCCGATAACGCCAGTTTTTGGGATTATTTGCATGTATATTTAGGTTTAGCGTGCACTGTGCTTGGGATTCTTTTTTTACTCAGCAATACCTTGCGTGGCAAGTGGCACCAATACTTTGGCTGGTTGGCGGGCGATTGGGCACAGTTAAAGCAAGATATTGTTGGACTTGCTAAAGGCAAATTCCCCGTCGCTGGTGGTAAAGGGCTGTTTAGTGCCATAGAAGGTATTGGCATGCTGTTGCTGGTGGCTACAGGGGTTACGGGCCTAGTTTGGTTTGTTGTTCAAGGGACGCCAACAGCACTGGCATGGCGTGGTTATCATCAAGTCTTTGCGCAGGCTTTTATTGGTTTCTTGATCCTACATCTCGTCTTGGCTGCGAGCCATATTCTTGATTTTATTCGGCAATAAACTTCATAACCCATATTGAGCGCTTATAACAATCACTTGGATTGAACACGCATAAAAATGGCCTCCTAATTTGGAGGCCATTTTTTATTTCAACGATTGTTTTGAATTAGCTAAGACGTTGCTGACGGGTCACACCAATTGCGGCGGCGAAGACTAGAAATAACCAGCCTAGACTGCCACCCGATGAGGTTTTAGCGGGGGCGGCATCTTTCTCAACTGCAAGGTAGTTAATTAACCCAATTAACTCATCTAAGGTTTTGATACTGTTTAAATTTACTGCATATTTATCGTTCACGATAAAGGCGGGTACGCTGTCGATTTTGAATTCATTCTGCTGGGTGCGCCACAGGGAAAGCTTTTCATTAGTGCTTTTGCTATCGGCTAATTCATCGTATTTAGCAGCATCGACACCAAATTGGGCGAAGACTTTTTTGATGTCATCACGGCTGTTAATTTGCGGCTCATGCTGATGGCCAGGTGCACTATGATCGTGGCCGTTTGCGCCCTCTGCGCCTTGGATTGCGGTAAACATGGCATGGGTTAAGGCGTCTTTGTTATCAACGCTTTGGATCACGGCTAATGAACGCATCACTTCGGTGCCAATGTCGCTATTCATAAAGTCGACATGCTTATTGTCGAAACTTATCTGTTTGTTGAGGTTTGCCTTGATATCAGGCAAATAGTTGGTTTCCATATTGAAGCAGTTATGGCAATAAAATGAATAGAATTCAGTGAGTTTTGGTTCGCTGCTAGGCGCTTTGGTCGAGATTTGAGTGTAATGTGTGCCTTCAACAAAATTGGCGGCAAAGGTGCTCAATGGTGCAATCGCTAAGGTTACAGCCAAGGCTAATTGTTTAATCATAGTTTCCTCAAATTCGGTGGGATTGAATTCACAATGTCAGTCGTTGTTATCGTTGATATTCAACGGTCAACATTAGAGATAGAGTGAGCTTCAACCTAGGAGTTAAGCTAGCCCAAATGGCAGCGTTGACACATAGGTTCAGGTTAAATGGAAAGGCTTAATTATGACTGAATTGGCATGAAGCTAGTAGGCTAAATCTGTGATCTCAATGGAAGTTTTACCTTAGATTTGGCAGGACTGCAGACAGGATCGCATCGCTAAGTCGGTGCATATTGATTAAAGCCCCGTTCTGCATCACCACTGGCTAAATTCTTACGCAATATCCCTAAGCGACTGCCAAGCTTCGCACACCTCGCGAAAACGCGCCGCATCGCCATCGGGCCTGTCTGGGTGCCATTTAAGCGCTAAACGACGCCATTGCTTGCGGATATCACGGGCGGTAGCACTCTCGTCTAATTCGAAAACTCGCAGCGCGTTACCTTTGTTCATCAGATTGATATTTAAGCCAATATAGCTCTTATAATTGCTCCAGAATGCCTCAAGTAATTCTCGTACTACGTTTTCGCTGGTGTCGTAGTTATTCCAATCGAGGTAATACTCACGCAGGGAAGTATCTTGCATTATCAGCAGGTTAACGTTTGATGGTACTAAGCGGAAGATTTGAATTTCCATGGCTTTGACTTGTAGCCATTGCTTGGGCAGTAATATTTCCTGCAGTTCAAACAGGGCGTTCATCAGTAGGAAGTTACGTTTGAATAAATCGTTACCCGGATTTTCATCAAGCTGGTGGATCAGCCCTTGGGTTTGTAATTCAGTGGCTAAGTGATGGATTTTCCAACTTTGATTTGAGGCTTGTAAAACCGTAAGCAACGGCCAGATCAGTGGGTTATCGCCCTTAGTGTTTGCAACTCGAATCGATTGAGGTTCTTCAGTGAGTGAGGGTTTGGCAAATAACATACTGACTGTCCCATCCTAAATTGTGAGTGTTACCAATGCGCCGATAAAACCGCTGGGCTGCAACAAATATGACTCGAAAGGCGACGATAAATGATCATTCACTAAGTTGAGCCGCAAACTATGCCACAGAGCCAAAGTGTAGGCAAAGATGAATTTTAGAGCAATACCGTGATTGTTTACTCCTACTTTAGATGGTTTCTCGGCGTAAATAAGCCGTTAACAGCAGTGAGGTTTTAGGGGAAGGTAGTTAAGAGAGGGCTAGTTTTAGACATGACGCCCTTGTTTATATCACATAAAATCAAGGGCATGCTTATTTTTCACATAGAGTGAAGGACTAGATTTCGGTGAAGATCACTTCTTGATCTAAGCGAGACTTAGGCAACTTAGCGTTGAAATCATTTTCTGAGTGATAACCTAATGCGACAACCACACAGGCACATAGACCTTGCTCCCTTAAGCCTAAGACTTGATTCATTTTAGTGGCATCAAAACCTTCGATCGGACACGCATCAATATCTAATACACTTGCACCGAGCATTAAAGTGCCAAGCGCTAAGTAGACTTGTTTTTCCATCCAATGCTGGGCATCTTTCAGCTCAAATTTATGCATATTAGCGAAGAAAGAACGGCCATTATGTTGGCCTTGCTTGGCTTCTTCATTAGCAAAGCGGCCATCCTTCGCTTCTTGCTCGAGTACTTGCAGTAAGTGTGCTTCATCTAATTGAGCACGAGCACAGAGTACGAGTACATGGGAAGCATCGAGAATTTTTTGGGTATTAAACGCATAGTTTTCGGTCGCTTGGGCAACTAACGCTTTACCTTCCGCCGTACTCGCTAACACAAAATGCCAAGGCTGTGAGTTAGTCGATGATGGGCTGTACTGCAATAAGGTTTTGATTTCTGCTATTTTATCCGCAGGAATCGTCTTAGTTGGATCAAAGGCCTTAGTGGTGTAGCGCTTTTTGGCGAAGAAACTTAAATCACTCATGTAACGGCTCCAAATCATTAAGGAATACAAATTCAATGGCAGCATTTTAAGCAGGTTTAAGTAAAAAACAATGTGATCAAGGCAGGTATTAGTTTCAAAAAAAATTTGAAACTGGGTGCCTATGCGCACTAGACAAAGCTTATGTGTGATGGAGTAGATGGCATGAAGTTTCAGACAATCCCAATTATGCGGATCTTTGATGAAGATAAAGCCAAAGAGTTTTACCTTGGCTTTCTGGGAATGGAATTAGATTGGGAACATCGCTTTGAGGATGGCTACCCGATTTATATACAAGTTTCACTTGGTAATTTTGTTTTGCACTTGAGCGAACATTCAGGCGACTGTACTCCTGGCTGTAAGGTTTTTGTGAATGTGAGTGAACTTGATCAATTATTTGCTCATGTGACTTCTAAGCCATATAAATACAACAAACCTAGTATTGAAGATGCGCCTTGGGGCGATCGTTGCTTTACTGTAACAGATCCGTTTTCAAACAGGATTTTGTTTAATGAAGCAGCAGACACATAACAGAGTGAGGCATTCGAGACCCGCGGCATTTACAAGTTTACGCGCATGGGCACTGCGTTATGCTCTCAGGAGAAAAAATGAGTTCAGTTGAATTGTGGAAAAGCTTTGTTGACGAGTTTGCTCAGTTACATGATGGAGTATTTGAAAAATGGGTCTTGCAAGAAGGGAGCTATCCAAACAGGCAGGAAAATTCAGAAATAAATGAGTTCTTAAAGTCACTAACTGTCCAGCAAAGAGAGATTCTCGTCAAGATGCTTATTAATGCTAGACGTGGTGGTATTCATGATGCCTTAGTACGACTTAATGACAGAATGGACTGCGAAAATGGTCAGTATTACGAAAACGGCATTGAGATGGAATTTCAGCCCTTTGGTTCCACCCTTTACTATGACTATGTTTGTCGCCGAGAAGGGGATAATTGGGAGCAAGAATAGGTATTATCGAAATATCTCGCTTCCAGTGTTCACCCTGCATATAGCCTAGCACACAGCTTAATGATTTCAGTTACTTAACAAAGCAATCGTTGGTTGAAGGCAAACCAAAAGTGCATTATGTTGTTGGTTTAAAATGGATGGCTTGATTTATTATTCGCTAACGCGGATCTGCTTATACCCAACGTTATGTGTAAGGGAATCTTAATGATCGAAAGACCCAAAGTAATAAACCTCACAGAAGCCAGAACGATTCGCAAAGTCCATTGCGGAGAGTGTAACTGGGAGCAGGAAATAGCTGCTATCACTGAGGCTGAGATAAAATGTTGCCCTTGGTGCGGCTGGAGCGATCTGGAAATAAGTACTTTAAAAGCAGAAGGTGGCTTCCAAGAAATAGAATGTCAAAAGCACGGTAGAGTTACGGTTCTACTACCTAGCTCCAATATTGATCCACTAGACTTCATGAACAACTTATTTTGTCCATTCTGTGAGTAACACATAACAATACAAACCAGCCTGATGGCTTTTTCGTTCCTTGTTTTGCTACGCTACCGCAAAACAATCCACTACAAAGCAGCTGTTTGCAGCTTATGCGTTAAGATAGATCGGATATATAAATGGAAAAAGCATTAATAGATATTAGGTATTACGCTAGCGACTCCCTATATGAGACAGGTAAGAGTCTACCTTCGAGTTGTTCTAGATTTTTCAAATTTCCTAAGCTGCTTCATTACTGGGGTGCTCGTATAGCCACAATACTTGGTGAAAATGGATTATCCCTCGGAGAATTCGATCACCTATATGTAAACTACACAAATGCTATTCCAGAAGGCACGATGGTTTTTTCCGATAGAACACCAGAAAAGTGGCTTAGGTATATAGACTGTGGTGTAAATTTTGAGAAATTAAAATCATTAAATGAGTCCGAACTTGAACAATTTGTAATTCGCAGTACCTTTGAGTGTCTTGAGCACCTTTGTAAGTTGAGCATAGAAAAAACCGAAAAAATCAAGCTTGCTTCAAACGAGGTGGAAAGATTTGGTTCTGCGGTCGAGCTTCCGGTTAAGGCAAAACATACTAAGTCATATTCGGTTTTGGTTTCATATAAATTGCGCCCAAATGGCGAAGCATCTCATGGGCTTGTAAAATACATTAACCACAAAACAGGTGCTACTTTCACTAAAAGGTTTGTTGATCTTAAGGGACCATCGGATATATTTCCTCTGGTCGGTACAATTTCAGTGAAAGATGGAAAAGTCCTGATCAAGCCGAGGGCATCATTTAAAACTAGCCTTTACACAAATTCATATCAGATTCCAATGGAGATTGATTTAAGTGAAGCGGCAAGCGCATAACAAGGCGCTGCTAGGGACAAATCTGCGCTGCGCTTCGGTTTGTTCTAGAGCGCGGCGTTAATCCATAGAAAATTTAATCCGAAAATCATAGATTAGAGCAAGAATTCTAACCCATTTATGTCTACTAGCTTTTTACGTATATATAGCAAAACTGGTAGTTAAAATTGGTATTGGGGCACCAGTGACCGTTGGCGACATGGATGTCGCCGTCGAGCCTATAAGGACATATTCACGGCGTGTCGCTGGAGACACAATGACAATAAACTCCCTGAACAGATAAACGGCTATTTAGCTTTTGTTCAATACCTATTAATTCAAAGGCATAATTTTTATGGTGTTGTGAAAGATGATTGTATCCTGATTTGTCTAATTTAGTCTTTGTCATAAACGTTGAATGTTGGGATCCTAATTTGAATCCTTCACTCACTGCACGTACTTATAAAGGTCACGACAGTGAGCGTGAGTGACAGGACTTAAGCCGCTTAAGCTAGCGCAATACTTTGCTTAAAAATGCTTGGGTACGGGCTTCTTTCGGGTGGCTAAATAGTTCATCGGGTGGGCTTGATTCGACTACATAACCGCCGTCCATAAAGATCACTCGATCGGATACATCGCGCGCAAAGCCCATTTCGTGGGTGACAATGACCATGGTCATGCCCTTTAGCGCTAAATCTTTCATCACGTCTAATACATCCCCGACCATTTCGGGATCGAGTGCCGATGTTGGCTCATCGAACAGCATCAAGTCTGGTTCCATCGCTAATGCGCGGGCAATGGCGACCCTTTGCTTTTGGCCGCCCGATAAACTGGCGGGGTAGGCATTGGCTTTGTCACTTAAACCAACCTGTGCCAGTAGGTCGAGGGCTTTGGTCTCGGCTTGAGCTGGCGTCATCAGTTTTAGGCTGATGGGCGCTAAGGTGATGTTTTGGATGACGGTTTTATGGGGGAACAAGTTAAAGTTTTGGAACACCATGCCCACTTTTTGCCGCAGTTTATCTACGCAGGCGTTTGGCGCTGTGATCAATTGACCTTCAATCTCGATATCGCCTTGGCTTGGCTGTTCTAACAGATTAATACAACGCAAAAAGGTACTCTTGCCACTGCCACTTGGGCCGATCACACTCACCACTTCGCCCTGACGAATATGCTCGCTAATGCCCTTGAGCACTTGGTTATCGCCGAAGTTTTTATGCAGGTTGGTTATTTTAATCACTTTGTTTCAACCTCTTTTCAAATTTCGACAGCACAAATGTGAAGCTGTAGGTCAGGAATAGGTAAATAAGGGCGCAGGTAAATAAGGGCACACTATCCTCGAAGGTGCGGCTACGGATGATTTCACCGGCGCGCATAAGGTCAACACCACCGATAAAGCCAATGACGGCGGTTTCCTTGAGGAGCACGATAAATTCATTACCAAGTGCGGGCAGAATATTCTTAATCGCTTGGGGCAGAATAATCGATTTCATGGTCATTGCTTGGGACAAGCCAAGTGAACGGGCCGCTTCGGTTTGACCTTTATCAACGGCTTGAATCCCTGCGCGGATTATCTCAGAAATATACGCGCCGCTATTGAGACCAAAAGCGATAATGGCGGCGGTGATTTTATCGACATCTAAGGCTGAAAGCACGATGAAGTAAAGGATCACTAATTGCACAACTACTGGGGTGCCACGGATCACACCGACATAAAGATTGGCGGGGAAGCGGATATACCACTTAGACGACATCTTCATAAAGGTAGTGCCAATGCCTAACACTGCGCCTAATAACATGGCGAAGAAAGTGACGATTAACGTCACTTTCAAACCATTTAATATCAGCAGTATGCCTATCATGCCATCTTCGCCAATCGGGCTAAACAGCGAGGTATTAATTGCGTCTATCATGCTGATATCACTTTATATGGGCAGAAACGAGCGTCTGATATTGGCCGTCAGCTTTCATATTAGCCAGTGTTTTATTGATGCTCGCCAGCAGTTCAGGCTGCTCTTTTGACACGGCGAAACCATAAAACTCAGCAGGAAAATCCAGTTTAATCATCTTTAATTCAGGATTTTTAGCCAGATAGTTAGCGGCAGGTTCGCTGTCGAATAACACTAAATCCACCTTGGCATTTTTAAGCTCCATAATGGCTTCGAAACCCGTATTAAAGGCGGTGATATTTTGGGTGTATTTCTTTGACATGATGTCAGCGGTTGTGCCTAACTGCACCGCAAAGTGTTTGCCTTTAATATCTTCAAGCGTATGAATACTATTGTTATCTTTATTAACCAGTACCACTTGGGTCGCTTCGTAGTAAGGCTCAGAGAAGTTTACGTTGGCTTGACGTTCAGCGGTTATCGTCATACCTGAGGCGATAAAATCAATCTTGCCTGAGTTGAGTGCGACGATCAGTGAATCGAATTTCATGTTTTCGACTTTCAGTGTCTTGCCCGCATCTTTAGCGATTTGCTTGGCCAGATCGATATCAAAGCCTTTGATTTCATCGCCACTTTGGCCGCCAACATATTCAAAAGGAGGGAAGGCGGCATTGGTGCCAACGACTAACACGTCATCGCTTTTTCCGCATCCAGCTAACAACAAGGTGGCAGTTAAGGTCAGGCCGCCTAATAACATGGATTTTTTCATTTAAGACTCTCTTGTTCGATTTCACTATCAGTGTGGCGACTATAGGCAGATGAGCATTAAGTGTCAATAATTATGCTTTTAATTTGATTAAAAATTCATTTCTATTTTGCGGTTTTCAGTCGCAAGATTGAGGCCCGCTGCTTTCCTGTACAAATTTGTGTGTAAGTTGTTTTTTCTGGGTTGAATTATTGTGCCTTGGTCTATAACTATTGTTACTGTTAGGTTTTTGGCTATCTATACTTCTGTGGTGTTTATTAGCGGCTTCTCAATGAGAGTGTCATAATTTGAACTATCGCCTATTATTCTTTGATTAAATTGGCTAGTTTAGCCGCTCTTTAACGGCAACCTTAGTTGGTGTTATTCCTATTTTATGCAGTTTAATCCTCTGGCTGATTTGATTATCAAGCTAGAAACGATGTTTCAGGAGTCAAAAGTGAACTATCTCAACTCAGCATTAGTGTGCTTAGCCCTGTGCTTATCGAGTGCACTGCAGGCCGAAGAGCAAACTCAGTGGCATTACAGCTTAGGCAGCCATGATTTTGTGGTCGAGGATTCTCACACCTTAGGGGTGAATGCGAGTCTATTGTTAGAACATAAAACCCAAAGCGATATTTTGCTGACGGCGGCGCTGGATGCCTATTTAGACGTAGATGTCGATAAACTCGATCCTGACCACATCCCTGTGTGGTTTAAGTCTGCCTATGCCGCGAGCGGTGAACTTTATCGTGTTAATCCCGCGTTTTCATTCGGTTGGCAGTTCGATTTACAGGGAAAGCGTAATACCGTTAGCTCGGTTGAGAAACAAGCTAAGGTATTTCCTGGGTTGACGGCTAACTTTGACGGACAAGCATTACAGGCCCAGTTCAAGGCGGGTGCGGGTTATTACTATCTCGAAATCGATGACGATGTGCCTAGAACTCGAGGTTACGATCGTGGCGATTTTGGGAATGGTACGTTTGCTTATACCTTTATGGGAAGTGTAGGGGCTAATGTGACGCCTAAGCTACATATGCAAGTGGCCGCACAAACCTGGCAAGACGAAGACCAATGGTTAGAGAATCAATATCGATTTGAGCTGAGTTACCAAACCGATTTTTGGCGGCCCAATAGCGTGTTAATACTGAGCGCTGAGCACACGCAATACAATTTAGACCAATATGCTAAAGTCGATGTTAACTCGGCTGAGTATTTGCCTATTCTGCCATGGGATAGCGATACGCTAGTGCGTTTTAGCTTAGTGGTTCCTTGGTAAGAATAGGGTTATTTATGGGTTAAGTGCTTCTCGACTAAGGCGATCATGGCTTGAGCCGCGAAGGATAAGACTTGGTCTTTGCGCCAAAAGAGCGATAGCTCCCAGCGCAGCTCGTCACTCGCCAGCGGGATATTTACGACGCCGGGCACGCTGTAGCGCCGCGCGATGGAGCGCGGTAATACCATAACCCCTGTGCCCGCGGCGACTAAGGCAATCCCGAAATCGGCTTGGCTAACGCGGGTGATGTTTTTAGGGACAAATCCGGCGTGTCGGCAGGCATTGAGCACTAATTGATAGAGAGTGTATTCGGTTTCGAACATCACCTGAGGGTCGGCACTGAGATCGCTAAATGATAATATCTGTCGGGTGGATAACGGATTTTCCTTAGGCAGTACCACTACCATAGGATCGCTAAACACGCGTATGCCGTCATAACCCTCATCAAAATCAATAATCCCAGTGGCCAGTTCAATTTCGCCCTTTTGGATTGCCGCGGTTTGCTCTACACCGCCACGGACGAGTAAGTGCATCTCTATCTGCGGATATTGCTGGCGATATTTGGCAATAATCGGGGCAAAAATTTCGGCACTACCTAGAGGAGCCAATCCGAGATTGAGTTCGCCCGCGATTAAGCTGCGTTGGGCTGTGAGTTCAGCGAGCATGCGTTGTCGACCAGCGAGTAACTCTTTGCCATGTCGATAAACAACTTCGCCCGCGGGCGTGAGTTTGACTTGGGTGCCGCGTTTACCGCGTTCGAGTAAGATGAGGTCTAGCTCCTCTTCCAATTGGCGTACGGCCTTTGATAGTGCAGGTTGGGTGAGATGGACTTTTTCGCTGGCTTTACCGAAGCCTCCAGCATCGACGATTTCGATAAAATAGCGGATAACTTTGAGGTCCATTAAGGTTCACCTTTAAATGTATTCTTAAAATTCATGCATTGCATTCTTAATATTCATTTTTTTTATCAAATAGGCAAGCCTAGAATAGCCCTATAGAAAACTTTGTTCTAACCGAGAAAATCATGTCATTCCCACAAGCCGCAATACGTCAGTGTCGACATTGGGCTTTGTTATTAAGCCAAATCGGCCTCTTCTGTTTACTGTCCTTCGCATGTCACTGGTTCGCCACTTGGGCAAATTCTCCTATTCCAGGGAGTGTGATTGGCTTAGGCATACTCTTATTTTTATTAGGTTTTAAACTCATTCCTGAAAATGCCGTACAACTGGGCGCCGCTTGGTTGATTGGTGAGTTATTGCTGTTTTTCATCCCGCCAGTGATATCCGTTATTAAGTACGAAGGTTTGTTTGAGCAATACGGCACCAATATATTATTCACTTTAGTGATGGGCAGTGTGTGTGTGATGTTTGGTACAGGCTTTGTGGTCGATAGAGTGTTTCGTTTTGAGCGCCAACTGAACATCAAAAAGCAAGCCCGTCGCCACGCTAAGGCGGCTTAATGATGACAGACTCAAAAGTGGTGGATTTTGTGTTGTCGCAGACCGGATTAGCCTTATTCAGCTTATTGCTGACAATATTCTGTTACTTCGGTGCCAAGCGTCTCTATAAGTACCATAGAGTCTGGTGGTTAGCGCCCATAGTGTTAGCGCCAATAGTGATTACCTTATTGGTGTTTAATCTTAAGATCCCGCTGCCAACCTATTTTGAATACACCCATTGGTTGATGGCCATGTTAGCGCCAGCGACTATCGCCTTTGCTTTGCCGATTTATCGTGAGCGTAACTTGATCCGCCAGTATCCGCTGACGATAGGGTTAGGTGTAACGGCCGGATTGTTTCTGGGGATGATGTCTTCTTGGCTGCTGGTGAAGTTTGTGCCTCTGCCGGTGGAATTGTCTAAGAGTTTGCTGGTACGTTCGGTGTCGACGCCCTTTGCGATGGAGGCGACCAGTGCCTTTGGCGGCGTGCCTGAGTTGACGGCCATGATGGTGTTAATTACAGGCGTCATTGGCATCTTGGTGTGCGATCCCTTATTCAAATTTATGCGTATTCGTACTTCGTTAGGTAAAGGCGTTGCTCTAGGGGCATCTGCCCATGGTGCGGGCGCCGCAAAAGCCAATGAAATCGGCAAGCAAGAGGGCGTTATCGCCAGTTTGACTATGATTTTTATTGGTATCGCTATGGTGTTAGGCGCACCCGTTTTTGCATTGATTTTTATCTAGGTTTTGAATGTTATCGTGTGAGTTTTATGGCTTGAATTTACACACCTCAATTTCGGCAAATTTGCCTCTTCGAGCGCTAACTCCTTCTCGGTTATGCGCTTTTTTTTGAGCTTACCTTCATAAAATGTGGCATGCTGTACCAAGTTGAAATACATAGTATTAATGGTGATACCTATGTCTAGTAAGTCAGACAAACAACCAAACACGCAATGCAGCGTGAGTTTACGCCCGATTATTGAAAGTGATCTTGAAGCTATTTTTGTGCATCAAAGCGATCCCATTGCTAACCAGCTTGCTCAATTTCCTCCTCGGGATCGGGAAGCGTTTTTTAAACATTGGCATCAAAATATTCTGGGACAAGTGAATGTATTACCAAGGGCGATAGTGGTCGATGGCAAGTTTGTGGGCAATATTGGGCATTGGCAAAGTGATGGACAAGCGCTGATAGGGTATTGGATTGACCGTGAATATTGGGGAAAAGGTATCGCGACACAGACCTTAGCGCAATTTTTGCCTTTAGTCAGTTTAAGACCCCTCTTTGCCCATGTGGCTAAACATAATTTAGCTTCACAGCGAGTACTGCTCAGACACAGTTTTGTGCTGACAGACCAACTGATACAAGAGTGTGAAGATACTGAAGCTTTACTCGAATTTGTCTTACGCTAGCGGATAAGATGCTATAACGCGGCATTTTAGGGCGTATGTTAACGCTTTCATTCGCCTAAAATGACGTATTTAGATGCTTGAAACCACTGTTGTACAGGGACTTTTGTTAAAAGTGCAAAAAGTCGCCCATTATTTTCATTTCAAATTATTCTACTGAAAAAAGCCTCTTTCTAAGATTTTGTCTCTACTGTAATTGAATGGACTAGGCCTAGATGCTTTATTGCTCTGGATTGGTGACAGGTTAAGCTGGTTTTACATAAAAAAATTGAGAAGAAAGTGCTGATCTTACTGATAAAAGTCTAATTGCATTCTATTTCTTTCACTGTAGAACTCCTATACTTAGCCAAAACCTGTGCCATAGCACAATCGATCCCTTATCTATTCAGTGAAATCTATATGAAGATCCGTTTTCTGCTCAGTAGTTTTATTCTTGCGTGCAGCAGTCTCACCGTTGCCACGACAGCGCATTCAGCCGATTCGGCCTCTGTCGCATATAAAAGCACCAAAACTCAATCGACAGCAAAAACGAAGCAAGCACCATTAAAGCAAGAAATTGCAGGACGTAGTGCGATAGTCGTGGACTTAAAAACCAATGAAGTGCTTTATTCCAATAATCCTAATGCAGTAATGTCAATTGCATCTGTCACTAAGTTGATGACAGCTATGGTGGTGCTGGATGCAAAGTTACCTATGGAGCAAAAGCTTGCGGTAAACATCCGTGATACCAAAGAAATGAAAGGTGTTTATTCTCGAGTTCGTATCGGCAGTGAAATCAGCCGTAAAGAAATGTTATTACTGACCTTAATGTCATCAGAAAACCGTGCAGCTGCAAGTCTTGCACATCATTATCCCGGTGGTCATAAAGCTTTTATTAAGGCGATGAATGCCAAAGCAAAAGCGCTGGGAATGAAAAATACCCGCTATGTTGAACCTACAGGTTTATCCTATAAAAACGTTTCGAGTGCCAGTGATCTGATTGTATTACTTAAGGCCAGTGAAAAGTATCCTATGCTAGGCCAGCTGAGTTCGACCGAGAAGAAGACGGTTACCTTTGCCAACCCAAGATACAGTTTAGATTTTCGTAATACCAATCGTTTGGTTTATAAAGATAACTGGGATATTCATCTAACCAAAACAGGCTTTACGAATGCAGCAGGGCACTGCCTTGTGATGCGTACTGAAATGGCAAAACGCCAAGTGGCATTTGTCGTGCTCGATGCTTACGGCAAATATACTCATATTGCGGATGCTAACCGTTTACGTAACTGGTTAGAGACTGGCAAAGTCACTCCTATTCCTGCTGAAGCTAAGCAATACAAGAAACAACGTAGCCAGCAGCAATTAGCTAAGTTGAGTGAGACCTAGTTTCTCGGTTGCAGCTTTATAAAAGTACAAACATAAAGGCCAGATGAGCAATCAATCTGGCCTTTATGTTTTAACGCTTTGAGTTTCTACTCAATTTTGGTAAATTTATGATGGATTTGAGCGTACCATAGTCGTTATTTTATGTTCTCAAGGATGACATTCGTGTGGATGTATTTTTAAAAAAAATTCAACTTATCTATTTTCCCTTCTTATTTCTCAGCCTGTTATTTGTTTCTGGTTACAGTTTTGTCCATTGGCTGTTGTTGGTTAACCTTGAGTTTTTTAGCCTAGATGAAGATATCGTTAATTTGTGGCTGCCGCAGATACTGTCTTGGTTATTGTCGATCATTTATATCAGGCCTAGGCTAAAACGACTCAAGTTTGTTAAAGATAATTCGCGCTTTTTCTATTTATTGATCGCGGTGCAATTAATGGCTGTTCCTTGCATCGTTGCGCAGGAATATCTCAAGACTACCACGGGGAAGTTAACGCAATTAGCATCGATACAAGAATTATATCTCCATGAAAATACTCAGTATTATCAGTTGCAGCAATCTTATATTGATAAGACGCAAATTGGTTTGCAGCGAAGCCTAGAGGTTACAGGTAAACATAGTAGTCACTTAAATATGGCACTGTATATCGCTATGCCGATTTTTGCAGAGCGTGCAGACAGTTGGCATGCTAAGGCCCTCGCTTGGTATGGTAAAGTTTATCAGCAGGAGATCAGTAATCGACTTGAACCCAATGAGAAAGAAGCGCAATTCAAAGCGTTTTTGGCTAAATCCCTAAATGAGTTCAATGAGTTGGACCCTCAGAGTTTTGTTTACCTTGAACGATTAGCCCCATCCTCTCTTCGTTCAGAGTTGCTCAGCGCCGCACAAAAAAGTCCGCTTTATCAAGCTGAACATCAAACGATTTTTATGCCCAAATTTGAGCCATTTGAGGCTCGTAATGGCCATAAGTTAGTGTGGATTTTTATCTGGTTTATTGTTGGCACTTTAGTCTGGTTTGTACTCTTACTGCGGGTCAATCTGGATGAGAAAAGCGTAAAGCCGAGACGCAAATAAATCACGCTCGGCCTTGGATTTAATCAAGTTTAGGCATGTTCAAACATTAAGAACAAGTAAACGATAAACAACACTATATGAGTCGCGCCATGCAATGCATTGGTGCGACCGCTACTAAAGCTTACCTTACAGACCATTAAACTGGTGATTAACAGCACCATGTCGGCGGGTGACAGGCCTAAATGGACTTCTTGATCTATCACGCTGCCAATAATTAATACCGCAGGGACTGTGAGTGCAATCGTCGCGAGCACTGAGCCAAAATACAGATTCATCGCCCGCTGTAATTGATTGTTTAACGCGGCCTTAAAGCCTCCCACAGCTTCGGGGGATAAAATCAAGCAGGCCACAATAAAGCCCCCTAATGCCTGTGGAGCACCTAGGGTTGCTACGCTGTAATTGATGGGCATAGCTAAGGTTTTTGCCAGCAAAATGACCACAAGTAAGTAGCCAATTAATAGAATCGTATGGTAAGCATTACTGCGCAGTATGCCGTGGTGTTCCTCATGGTCTTCATGATCGGCATCGACAAAGAAATGGCTGTGGCTCTTCGTCTGTACCACTAAAAAGACGCCATAGAGCAGTATCGAAATAATGATCAGCATCCAAGACATGGCTTTAGACATGCCGCCAATAGTGCCACCTTCGGTAAAATTGGGCAGTACTAAACAGAGTAGGGCGAGGGGAATAATCGCCACGAGATAGGATTTTACGCCATCTAAATTGAAATGCTGGGTATGGTAACGCCAGCCGCCAAGTAATAATGTAAAGCCCACTAAGCCATTGATGATCAACATGACTACGGCGAACATAGTGTCGCGCGCCATGACAGGGTTAGGTTCTCCGGTCAGCATCACGGAGGAGATCATCACCACTTCGAGTGAAATGACCGATAAAGTTAAGATTAAGGTGCCATAGGGATCGCCAAGCTTAATCGCTAGTGCATCTGAGTGGCGTACCACAGAGAAAATAGCCCAAGTCACTACACCCAATAGGGCGAGCGAAACGGGAATATAGGTCGAGAGGGCGGTGCCATCGGCGAGTAAGCTATCGCCACCGGTTTTAAAGAATACTAAGGTCAGTATTCCCAGTAGCAGGGCTAACTCGTCTTTCATAAATGTCTTCATAGGCAATTTGTCCTAAACGAAAAAAAAGGCCGTTAGTATAGACACTGGTTATGGCACACTTTGCATGAAACTTCCTTTAGATTTGGAGTTAAGGATAAATGTTTGAACTAGATCGCTTTTTAATCTAAAACCCCATTTTTAAGCTAGCCATGGTGTTCTGTTTTAATCAGCTTGCCGAGTTGATCATAATGATTCCAATCCCCTGATTCTCGATCGCTGAGATAACTGCCTTCAGTGCGTTTTTCACCATTAGGCCAAAAACTTTGCCATAGACCTTCCCTGCGATCCCTAAGATAAGTGCCTTGTTCGGCTAACTTGCCATTGTTGTGGTAATAGGTGGCATCGCCTTCTTTTTGGCCTTTCACCCAAGTTTCAACGAGTTCTGGCTTACCGTTCTGGTGATATTGCTTAACTTGACCATCAAGCGACCCCTTAGCATAAATTGCCTCTAATTTGAGTTGGCCGTTACTGTAATATTCTTTCGTTTGGCCATGGCTTTGACCCTCTAAAAACTCAGTGCTAGCAGCTTGCATCCCATCCTCAAACCAGCTTTCCCACAATCCAGTTTGATTACCTTTATCCATAGCGCCGCTGAGTTTTAGCTGGCCATTGTTGGGATAGTACTCGGCATACGGGCCAGTTTTATCATTTTTATCATAGGTTTCTGAGCGGTAAACCACTTGCTTAAAGCTGTAAAACTCCTTAATTCCGTGGCGCTTGTTTTCCTGCCAATGGCTTTTTTGCTGGATATTCCCCTCGGGGATTGTGCCATAGGTAGGGTCTTTTTCTTCGTAGCGATAATCTGTCCATAGACCGGTTTTTTGGTCGTCCAGATACTCCCCTGTCACACGGCGGCGTCCGTGGTAATACTCTGTATAGTTACCATTAAGTTTGCCATTGGCGAAGGTTTGCTCCCGTTGTTTCAGGCCTTCGCTGTACTGTATCCATAGGCCTTCTTTATTGCCGCTTTGATATGTGCCTTCTTCATTGGGATCACTATTGGCATACCAGCGGGCGAAATGGCCATCAAGAGGGTAACGACTGGCATTGTCTTTTTTATCCCGTGCGTAGTGAGATACTTCCCGAGGTTTACCGTTATCGTAAAATGACTCATATTTTCCGACCCATTGGCCATCGATACGTTCGCCGCGCTCACTCACTGTGCCGTCGTCAAAATAGGTTTCTGATTTCCCTGTTGGTTTACCTTCAACGTATTGATCTAGCGTCCGCAGCTTGCCATTGTTGTGGTAACGGCGTGATTCACCGTGACGCTGCCCTTGTCGCCATTGCTCGGAGGATTGCAGCTTGCCAGCGTGATAGCGCTCAAATTGGCCATCCTTAATTCCCATGTCGTAGTGGCTTTTTTCGAGCAAATTGCCTTCGGTATCATAACGCTCCGATGGTCCATGAAGCGGATATTGGCCATTGTCAGCCAGCTTTGAGTCTTGGTAGTTACGTAATTCTTTACGTTGGCCGTTGTTGTGGAAATATTTTTGCGTACCGGCGAGTTGATCCTGTTTATAGTTGAGAGCACTAGTGAGAATGCCCTCGGCATTAAAATATTGCTGTGGCCCGTCTAATGCACCATTAACATACTGTTCTTCAACTTGTAATTTACCTGCATCATTAAATTGCTGGCATTTCCCTTGGCGTTGCCCAGCGCTATATTGGCAGCGGCTGGCGAGTTCACCATTGGGGTAAAATGTCCGTTCTTCACCCTCGAGCAGATTGAGATTAAACTGGCTGCTGCTCGATTTAGTCCCGTCATCGAAAAAGGTTTCCCATGTTCCTTGGCGACGGCCTTCGGCATCGAAGCGGCCCGTCACTGTGGCCTGTCCATTGGGATTTTGTTCTAAATAAGAACCTGAGAGTTGGTTGTTCGCATAGCTCTGGCTTTGGGACAAGGTACCGTTTTCATAGAAACTTTCCCATTTCCCGTGGCGCAGGTTATCGAGGTAACTTTCTTGGGCTTGCAGTTTGCCACTGGCATAGAAACGTTTTACTTGCTCCTTTTTACCGTCTTGATAGCGCGTCGTTTGGCTGAGATGGCCGCTGCTGTTGTATTCCTTCCATTCGCCCGTGGGCACGCCTTTGGCAAATTGCTGTTCCTCAGTAACTGCGCCGCTCAAATCGAACATATGCCAAGTGCCATCTTGATAACCCTGCTGATAGTTTCCTTCGACTAGCTTGCTGTTATTGGTATGAAATACTTGCCATTTACCATTAGGGATCCCCTCGGAAAACTGCCCTAAGGTATAGCCTTGGTTATCGCGCACTATTGCGATATCGCCATTTAAGGGCATGCCAGTGGCGAGATTGTAATAGCTGGGAATTCCGTCCTGTTGGCGGATTTCGACCATCATTGAGGAGAGATTTTGCGCTGCTTGTACATGGACACTGGTTAAGCTGGCTCCCGCAATCGCGAGGCTGATAAAGCGAAATGGCTTATTGAACATGCTGATTCCTTGCTCTGTTCTGGGTCTTAAGGCCGCGCGGTTTGCAGCCTATACAAGAATCCTAATTTTTTGCTGTTGAGTTTATTTATCGGGCTGTGCACTTATATACAGTGCACAGCGCCAAGGGTTAAGTTAATCGATTAAGCGAATATGCTTAGGCTAAAAAATAGGGAAAACATGGTCCGAGGTAATCACCGGCGGCGGTATTTCCCGATTTAAAAACTCGCCATGATGGAAGCTATTGATCACTTCTATCCAGCCATTATCCCTAAATTCGTATTGTTTACCATGAAGCCTGCCCTGCTCGTCATAATTCGCTATTTCAAGCACATAGTCTTCGGTATTACGCAGTTCCCAGTGGCCGACTTGTTTACCTTGGTCGAAGCGTCCGTACCAATAGTGTCTCTCAGGATTTGGCCTTGGGTTAAAACCGAACTCGCCATGGGTGTACACCCAGTCGCCATCCTGCTGCCCATTGCGGTATTCGCCCTTTTCATACAATTGGCCGTTCGTGGCGTAGCGTTGTACTAATCCTTCGGGTTTGCCATGGTTAAAGTTGATTAATTCAAGCAATTGCCCAGAACTTGTCTCATTACGGAACTCACCATCGAGCTCGCCTTGGGCATCATAGCTAAAGGTGAGGGTGGCATCTTCTTGTTGTTTCTTCCAAGCGCCAACGGGCTTGTCATTGGCATATTGGCCGCGCTCGGCCACCCACTGCTCCCCTGTCTCATGGTTAATTTTCAGCATTTCGTAGGGGCCTTCGCGCTTGCCCTCTTTAAAATATTCCCGGGTAATGACTTTTAAGGTTTGAGTTCGGTTTAAGGTTTGCAGATATAAACCTGTCAATTGGTTATCGATATGCTCGCTGCGGCTAATTAACTCACCTTGCTCAAATATTTCGTTGAGGACCCATTTTTTAAGCTTGTCTTCTTCTATGTTAGAGGTAAGTTGACCTTCACTAAAGCGTTGATGCTTACGGTAAACCCAGTTGTTGTCTTGGTGTTTTTCTTCGGTTGAACTGAGCATTTCGCCCTTTTCATTGTATTTAATCGATAACTTCACATTCCATGGCGCCTCTATGATTTCCTTTTGGGCTATCTGGCCATTTTTAAAGTAATCCAGTTGTTCACCGACTTTATAATCATTGTGGTAGCGGTAGTGGCGCTTTACCTTGCCATCGTCGAAATATTCGAAGTAATCCCCGTGTTTCTTACCTTTGACATAAGCTTGGGTCGAAATGATTTTACCAAAGCCCCAATTGGTCTCGTTGCCATGTGTAAGCCCATCCACCATAGGGATTTCGACGTGTAAGTTGCCATTGTCATAGTACTGGGTAACACAAGTACCACTATTACAGACCTTGCCCCTAAGCTTGCCCTCGCTATCAAAAAGCTCGCTTATACCGACCTCTTTGCCATCTTTATAGGTCGCTTTGTACCGGATCTTCCCACCTTCCCAGTAACCCGTTTCAAGGCCTTGTTTAACGCCATTTTCATAGTGCGATTCAACATACAATTGACCCGTGGCGATATATTTTTTGAGCAGGCCATGAAGTTGACCTTGCTCGTTGCGAAAGCCTTGTTCGTAGGGCTTGCCATCCTCAAAGTAGCATTGATAAGCACCGCGAAATTGTTCGCTCGCGAGTGTTTTACCGATATTGTTATCGGCGAGGGCACTGGCGCAGAAAAGCATATCGTTATTTTTGTAATAAACTTCAGCCTTATAATTTCCGTCGATAACTTCGGTCGATTTTTTTAGATAGTATTGAGCCTGTTTTTCATCTTTGACAACCTTCCAATGGGCATCGAGTAACACCTTTTGTGCATTGGCACTGGCACTGATAGTGATACAAATAAGTATCAGTGCTCCAAGGAGCAGTTTTACTGTAAATAGACGCATAACCGCTCCTTTTTATGGCAAAGGTTTAAAGGTGAATTCATAGGGGATGTCTACGGGGTTTTGAGAGAGCGTCATATAACTCACCTTCGCTGCAGGGCCCTCCACACTCAAATAGCGGCCATCGACCAGCGCCTCTTTAATCCGCAGTTCGGTGGTTTCGGGCAGTCGAATCGTTAGGGATTTGCCTTGGGCATCCTCGACTTTAAAGTAGTTCTTAAGATCTTTACTCGGCTCGTCACCATAATCGGTTTTTGTTAGCCAAGCTTGTAAATCGATTAACCAAGGACGTGGGTTAGCTGCCTGCTCTAAGGGTTGCCAACTGATATCACCTTGGCAATGGATTTTTCCTTGGATGTGTTTATCGTAGAAAAACTGCCGCTCGCGGTCGGGCGTCATCAGGGTATAGGCTGGTCCGTTTGGGGCATTATGCTCAAACAGCCAAGTGACTTCGTGTTTCCCCTCTTTAAAACCTTGTTCTATTTCAGGTTTACAGGTACTCGCTAATGCGGCTGACATAGGAATATACAGATTATGGCCATTTTCAGTCTCAGGTTTTATCCCTTGGATCGCACTGATTTCGGCGTTTGATGGCTCAAGATCTTGATAGAGGAAGTTATTGAGGCTCGAATCGCCAAACTCGCTTAAGGGATTGGCCAGATTTTGGTTGTAGTCGGTAAAGGTCACAAAGCGGATGTTCTTGGTTTGGCTTAACTCCGGCTGTGGCTGGCTCTCCAGTATTACAACGGTTTTAGGGATTTCATCTAGCTTAAGTAGCAGGGCGCGGGTGCTAAGGTGATGAGGATCATCGACACCGATTAATTCCCCCAGTAGTTCCTTATCCGTCACCGTTAACCATTTAGGATAATCACCATCGCGACGGGCTTCGGCCATCTTTCCTTTAAATTGCTGAAAAGGAAGGTTAATGTTTTTAGTCTTACTCTGCTTTGTCACGACTTTAAATAGCTTTGCCTCGGCGTCGAGCACCTGAATCGTGAGGCTCGCATCGCCAAAGGTATAGGGAGTGGCGACCAGTTCATCCCACGATTTTTCGACTATCTTATTGCTTTCGGGGATAAGGGTCAGCTTGGCGGTGATATGGTCTATCTGTTTGAGTTTATTGGCGGTGTTGTCCCAGCCTGTGGCGATAAGATCCACCGAAGACTCAATCGAGCGGTTGAAATTCATCGCCACACCTCTGCTGTGCTGCCAGAAGTGAATGTCTATCGGATTTCCGCTGGCATCAAAGGCGGCTAAGTCTTCATAATTCACATTAGCAACCACATATCGCGGGCTCATATTATGCACAAAGCGCAATTGCAGCACTTCTGGCGTGTCAGCGCCCCATGGGCCAATATTATCAAGAATACCTTGCTGATCAGCTAATAAGGATTTTATAAAGTCCTTATCATGGGCTTTATATTCCCGCGGAACATCGCTAATCGGGTAGAGCTCTTTTTGCAGATCATCTATATCACGCTCCGCATCGTAGCGAGCGTCGGCATGCCAAAGCATGCTCATAATATAAGGGCTATCCTTGGGCGCCATGGCGATGCGGCGGGTGAGAGTACTGCCTTGCTGCACTTCTTGTTGAAAAAACGCCATGCTCTCTAACCAACCGGTTTTGCGGTTAAGCTCGAACTTTCCATAGGCCTTAAAGTTGTCTTTCTCACCTTGTACTACCGCAAATAACTTATCTTCGGTCACTCCCTCAACCGTCCAAGTTAGGCGTGCGTCCATGGGGGCGCTAATGCTATAACCCACGCGAGGCTCTAGCGCCACGGGCAAGGTTGGAGCCTGTTCAAACAGTGATTTAAGATTAGTCCAGTGCTCAAATAGCTCGATAACCTCTTTTTGATCCGCCTTCGCGATGGGCGTCAGTTGACGGACTTCACCCTTGCTGAACTCGACATTAAAGCCGTCTTTAACCAATTGGACGATTTCATTGGACTTGCTTTTAGGGTCGATATTACTCACCGGAATAGGCAAGCCATAGTCGCTTATTTGCAATAGGTTAGGTTGGAGAAAAAAGCGGGCGCTATGGGTTAACGGCGTCGTTAAGCTGGTCGCCTTACCCTCTGCATTCTGTAATTGGTAATCCAGCAGCAGTCGTGCTTGCAGCACTTTGCGGGTTTCAAAGCCATCATTGAGGTTTATGGTGGAGATAATCTGATATTCACGCTCTGTGGGTATGTTGGTATTAACTGAATTGGAGGGTGACGTTGAGTTATCGCAGGCGGCGAGCACTAAGGCTATGCCTAGTGCTGTTATACCGATTGCGGCGTTAACTGCCTTGTATTTCACTATGGCCATTCGTACTCCTTTGGCTACGCATGTTATTGAAATGTAAACTCATTAATCTTTTTCTGGCGACATTATACACAAAAAATATCTGAGGCATAAAAGAAAACCCAAACCAAGCTTGCTTGATTTGGGTTTGTGTTGATCGCGGTTTTGCTGCGCGAGAGTGGCTAACTCAATGGTGAGATGAGTGCCTAAAAAAGCCCAAGCTGATGGATTACAGCGAGAGGATCACGCTGGCAATGGCCGCACTCATGAGGTTAGCGAATACGCCAGCGGCAATGGCGCGAAAACCATTACGGGCGATAAATTCACGGCGTTCTGGCACCATGCTACCCAGTCCACCGATCAAAATTGCCATAGTGGAAATATTAGCGAAACCGCACAGGGCGAAAGTCACAACGGCCTGAGAATGGGCGCTCAGTTGGTCTTCGACTTTCATTAACTGGATGAAGGCTACAAATTCATTCACTACGATTTTTTGGCCAATGAGTGAGCCTGCAGTAATGGCCTCATGCCAAGGAATACCCAGCAGCCACGCCATAGGGGCGAACAGATAACCGAGTAAAAATTCGAAGCTTAACTGGTAACCGAACCATTCACCCACAGCGCCTAACATGCCATTCAGTAGGGCGATAACACTGACAAAGGCCAGTAGAGTGGCACCAATCCCGACAGAAATCCGCATGCCAGACATAGCGCCATCGGCTAAGGCTTCAACCACATTGGTGGCGCGTGGCAGTTCGACTGAGGTGATTTCATCGGCACTATTTTTGTCATTGTCGCTAGGCGGCATGAGGATTTTTGCCATCAACAGACCCGCGGGTGCGGACATAAAGGCCGCGGCGATCAAATAGTTGAGATCGACACCTAAAGCGGCATATCCGACTAAGGTACCGCCTGCGACTGAGGCTAAACCACAGCTCATGACCGCGAAGAATTGCGAATCGCTCATGTGCTTTAAGTAGGGTTTAATTACCAGCGGCGCTTCAATCATGCCGACGAAGATGTTTGCCGTGGCAGATAAAGACTCGGCGCGGCCCGTGCCCAGTAAACGCTGCAGACCACCACCAATAATGTTGATCACCTTAGGCATTAACCCAATATGGTATAAGGCCGAAATCAGTGCCGAGAAAAAGATGATGATACCTAACACATTGATTGCAAATACGAAGCCGACTTTGCCTGTGGCGAGATCGCCAAACAGGAAACCAATCCCTTCGTTGCCATAGGCTATCACACTCGACACGCCCGCCGTAACAGACTGCAATACGGCCTTACCCGCAGGAACGTAGAGCACTAACAGGGCAAATATAATTTGTAAGCCTAGGGCTAAAATCACAGTGCGGTAGGGAATATTCTTGCGGTTCACTGACAGTAACCAAGCAAAAAACAAGATACTAATCATGCCTAATATCGCGGTCATAAGGGGTTATTCTTTTGAGTTAAGGAAGAAGCCGCGCATTGTAGGCCGAGTCGCAGTAAGGGCAAGTCGAGGGCGTTACTGGGCTGTTACGATAAAACAGTCGAAAATAGCAACAGTTTAAGTTGCTGTTTATGCAGGAGAATAAAAGCTATTTTAGCTACTGTTGCCCAGAGGAAATAATATTTGTGCCTGTGGCAATAATCGAAATCACGCTACAGACGACTTTAGGCTGGTGTCGTAGTCAGTGCAGGTTTGAAATGCAGCTTAAGTGACTGCAGCTTAAATGACTGTCTTACCTAACCAAGGTTTGAGCTTTTTATCCCAGTAGGGCGGGTGGCCGATATGGGACTTTAAACACTCGATTATCACCTTGTACTTAGTCGGTAAATGGCGCCGCCTTGGGTAAACCACATAGACGGGCATCTGTTGCAGTGGTTTCCAATCGGGTAAGAGTTGGATCAGTTTTCCGCTTTGAAACTCATCACTGAGTAAATACGTGGCCACATAGCCTATGCCGCGCCCTGCAATCACGGCATTGCGCACGGCTTCGGCTAAATCGACACGGTAATTTCCCGCCACATGCACGGTTTGTTCTAGGTCATCCTTAGCAAAACTCCAGCGATCATAATTACGGCTCTTACTTTGATAGATAACGCAATTATGTTGCGCTAACGCCTGTGGATGGTGAGGCACGCCATGCTTGAGTAAATAATCGGGAGAGGCGACCACCACAAAGTTAGTCTCGGCAAGGTGCTGGGCGATATAACCTTCGTTCAACTGTTCATGGTTAGTGATCCACAGATCCAGGCCTTCTTCTAGCATGTCGGCTTTATGGTCGAACAGGCTTAGCTCAAATCGCAATTCGGGGTATTTTTGCTGCAACACTTCCAGTGCGGGGATGATGTGTAAGGTGCCGAAGGACTGGGAGGAACCGAGACGAATCGTACCGCTAATGTCATCGCGGGCATCTAGCATAATCGCATCGGCATTTTGCGTCGCTTCAAACACTTGCTCACAGTAATGGGCAAACTGTTGGCCCGCGTCGGTTAGCACTAAGGTGCGAGTGGTCCGCTGGACTAACAGCAAGTTCAGCTCGGCTTCCAGTGCGCCAAGCTGCTTGCTGACATAGGAAGTCGAGGTTTTTAACTTGGCCGCCGCTTGGGTAAAACTACCACTGGTCACCAGAGTGTGGAATATCACCATCTGGCTAGCTCTATGTTGTATCACGCTAGGCCCTCTAGAATCTAAATCGCTATTTTAAGCTAGCCTTGCCCTAACCGACAGCCGTTTGTGCCGATCGTGTGCTATTTCAAAACAAACTTACCAAACGGCAAACGTTAAAGTCAGTTGCCCTAAGTGCGATTCTTACTTTACTCTTGAGTTAAATCTTAACACCCACAAGCTAGGGAAGACGTGTTACCTGTGGTTAGCTTGTTCAATGGAGGAATAACGATGACACAACAAGACAAGCAAGCCTTAGCAGAAACCAAGCAAGCCTTAGCAGAAACAAGTCAGATACATGCCCAGAAAGTACAACCGATACCGCAGGAAGCCTTTGACTGGTATGACGAATATGCCCATGGCATTATCGATCGCCGTGAGTTTATGGGGCGGCTCGCAGGATTGGTGGCGCTAGGTTTTACCATGACGATGCTCACGGGCGCACTCTTGCCGAACTATGCCCTCGCCGAGCAAGTCTCCTTTAACGATCCCAGTATTCAAGCCAGCTATGTTAAGTTTCCCTCGCCAAATGGTTACGGTGAAGGGCGCGGCTACTTAGTCATGCCCGATGAGTTATTGCTCGCGGGCAGTGCCGCAGGTGAGCCGAAAACCTTAGATCTCAGTAAAAAAGCCGCTGTGGTATTAGTGGTGCACGAAAATCGTGGCCTTAATCCCTATATCGAAGATGTGGCTCGCCGATTAGCCGCGCAGGGTTATATCGCCTTCGCCCCCGATGCACTTTATTCCCTCGGTGGTTATCCGGGTAATGATGATGCGGGCCGCGCTATGCAAAGCAGTTTAGACAGAGCCAAAATCGAGCAAGACTTTATTGCCGCTGCGCAGTTTTTAAAATCCCATCCTCAAAGCAATGGCAAACTCGGTGCCGTAGGTTTTTGCTTTGGCGGCTATATAGTCAATATGCTGGCCGCCACGATTCCCGATGAGCTTAATGCTGGTGTACCTTTCTATGGCACGCCAGCCGCTGCGGAACTGCGTAGCCGAGTAAAGGGGCCACTTATGTTGCAATTTGCTGGGCTCGATCAGCGGGTAAACGACACTTGGGCCGAGTACGAAACCCAGCTAAAAGCCAACAAAGCCGATTATGTTGCTTATCTTTACCCGAATGTTAATCACGGTTTTCATAACGACTCCACTGGCAGATACGATAAAGCCACCGCCGAACTCGCTTGGGCGCGCAGCTTAGCCTTCTTCGATACTCGACTGCGTGGCTAAGTGGGAGTGAAGCTCCGCTTACTCTGATCCCGCTTATTCTGATCTCGCTTACTTTGATTAAGTCGATGAGTGACCGATTCTCGCGCTCTATATCATTCAAGCAAAAGCCGACGCTAGAGTCGGCTTTTATCTTAAATATCCCACATATCCATGCGGCTTTTATCTTAAATCTCCCACATATCTATGTGGGTTAGTCGTGCTCGAGGATCACTTCTTTTAAGCTTTGGATGGTCTTCACATCGAGATTACCAGCTTGTGTGCTCCAGGTGAGTCTTAGGTAATTGGCTAAGTCTTTAATCTGCTCGTCGCTTAACTCATCAGCATATCCCGGCATGGCATAAAAGCTGGTGGTAGCGTTGTAATGCTGGCTCTGAATACCTTTTAGTATCACGGCGACGATATTGTGTGGACTCGCTTTATCTAAGGTGGCGTTTCCTGCCATCGCAGGGGCGACATTAGGACGACCTTCACCATTTTGACCATGACAACCGGCGCAGTAACCTTTGTAGAGCGTATAACCTGGCAGTTCAGGTTTATGGCCGTTAAAGGTGAGCGGATCCGGTTTAAGATCATCGTCGTTATCTAGCAGATAACTGCTCACCGCGCGCATATCATCATCGGTTAAGTGGCTAAAGCTGTGATACACCACGGGATACATGCCGCCAAAGACGGTGCCTTTACGGGAGTAGCCTTCGGTAAATAGCGACTTAAGATCCTCATGGGTCCAGTTTTGCCTGTTAAGCTCGGCGGGGCGAATGTCCGATGCCTCTAGCCCTTCGATAATCGCGCCCTCAAAGTGCTTGTCCTGCTCCATGGCAAACAGCGTGTCTCTTGGGGTGTGGCATTCACCGCAGTGCCCTAGGGCATTGACTAAGTAATTGCCGCGGTTCCAATGTTCGCTTTTTTCCTTGCTAGGGGTAAATTCCTTAGCATCGTGTGCGACTAAGTTCCAAGCTTTTAGGCCAAAACGCAGGTTAAACGGAAAGTAAACATCATTGTCGCGATTAGCTTGCTTGATAGGTTTAGTACTCATCAGATAGGCATAAATCGCCTGAGTGTCTGCGTCCGTGAGCAAACTGTAGGAAGTGTAAGGCATAGCAGGATAGAGGTTGCCGTTGACGCCAACACCGTGGTGCATGGCATCAAAAAACTCCTCGTAACTGTATTTGCCAATCCCGGTTTCTTTGTCTGAGGTGATATTGGTCGAGTACACAGCGCCAAAGGGCGTTTCGAACGGTAAACCGCCCGCGAGTTCGCGCCCGCCCACCGCAGTATGGCAGGCCACGCAGTCGCCTATCTTCATCAGATACGCGCCGCGTGCGATGTCGTTATTCGTATTGCCACCTTCATCGGCAACGCTGCTGGAACAGGCGAGCAAACCTAGCCCTAAGCTCAGGAGTAGATTGTGGCTCAACAGATTTTTTATCCTACTAATATGCGGGAAATAGCGCTGGAAATAGCGCAGATTGGCTGATGTCATCACAGGGTTAGCCCCTTAGTTTTGAGGATCAGATCTTTGACCGCCGCATAGTATTTTACGTAGCCAGTACAGCGGCATACGTGTTCACTCAAGGCATCTTCAACGACTTTTTCAACTTGATCTTTAGCGATAGGTTGTCGCTCTAATCGCTCAAGCAGTGCAGTCGATTCGTTGACAAAGCCCGAGGTACACCAACCACATTGAAACGAAAAGTGCTCTAAAAAAGCCTCTTGCACTGGGCTCAGGGCGGTGATTTCGCCAAGGGAGTTTTGTCTAGCATGACCTTCGACAGTGCGGACGCGTTTACCATTAAAACGCTCGACGCCATTGATGCAGGTACGCACCACTTCGCTCATGCCTTGCTCGTCGTCGACGATCACTGTACAGGCGTGGCATACGCCTGCGCCGCAACCAAACTTAGTGCCTGTGAGGTTCAAGTACTCATGTAGAAACTCAATCATCATCACACCATCGGCGACTTCAATCGGGCCTACGGCTTGGTTATTAATGGTCAGTTTAATAGACTGGCTCATGCCATGGCCTCCTTAATTTTTTTCGCTGTCATAGGTAAATCGTAAAAGCGGACATGGGTTGCTTGATACACGGCTTCAATCAGCGCCGCGACCACAGGGATCATCACCACTTCGGCGATACCACGGCTGGGATCGTTATCAGATAACTGCGGCAATATGGTATGACGTTGATCCCACACGCCCACATGCCGCGCTAACGGCACCTGATAGCGATTGAGGTTCCAGGTACCATTGCCAGCGCCTGCTTCAAATGGCGGTAAGCCTTCATGCAGTGCATGGCCAATCCCCATCGCAAGACCACCTTGAATTTGCCCTTCGACTAATTCTTTAACAATCACTTTGCCCGCTTCTAACCAAGTATGAGAACTCAGCAGCGTGACTTCGCCATTGCCTTCGTTTACGGCCACTTCAACCAAAGTGGCGCAGGGGGCGTAGTAAGTCACCATGGCATTGTTCAGTTCGGCCTTGGGATAACTCATGGCTTGACGATCGATCAAGTGATAGCCATTAGACTTCATGCTGGCTTGGCGCGCTTTGATACTCATAGTCGTGTCGGAGGTGGCCGCAAACGTCGCATTGCCTTCGCCGTATTGCAGCGCCAGCGCATCGAGTGCTAAACGCTCTTTAGTGCCAAGAATGTCGAAATCGGCTTCGGCCCAAGCCCAGCGATTAAAGGCATGGCCCATCACGCCGACCACTAAACCCATATCGTGGGCGCGTTTAGCGAGAATATCTAGCGACAATGGCGGAAAGCCCAAGGCGGTTAGCTTGCCATCGACCCAGCGACCATCCCGTGAGTTATGCAAATTAGTCGAGCCCATCGGGGTGTTAAAATACAACTCGTTCCAAATTGATACCGCCGCAGGCCACAGGCCGTGACGATAGATAATATCGGCGGCGATGCGGCTGACATGGCTTTGATAATAGGCCGACATAGATGCCGACGATGCCATGGCTTTAACGGGCGTCCAGCGTGGATTAGCCGCCATTTCATCTTGGCGTTGCTGCGAAATGATATAAGGATTATCAGTTTGCACTAATTGCATCGCATCCCAAATATCCACTTCGGCGAGTTTTACTTCATCGGCAAAGTTGCCGAGGGCATCGCTGACCACCACGGCTTGGGAGGTTTGCGTGCCTGTGCCCATTTCGATAAAGCCGATTTCTAGGGTGATTTTTCCGTCTTTAGCTAGGCGAACCGCCGCACTTGGCGCTGCTGCGCCCGTACCATAATCTTTAGTGGCGATACCAAAACCTACGCCGTAACGCATCCCCGGATGTTTGGCCTCATAGTCCTTTTTATTCACCGCGCGGTTTTGCCACACGGGAGCTTGCTCGGCCATCTCGAGCATTTCGCGGTAACGCAAAGTGCCGTTAGGAATTGCACCTTGAGTATTACGCTGGCCAGACTCCATCACGTTGGCGGCGCGCAGTTTAAAGGGATCAACCTTTAGCTCGTCGGCTATCTCGTGGATCATGCATTCCATCGCCGTCATCGATTGCAGCGTGCCATAACCGCGCATCGACCCCGCATCTGGATTACGCGACGCATAGGCGGTGGCGATAATATCGTTGCGCGGCGTGTAGTAAATGCTTTGCATCGCTGTCGCACCAACCGAGGTCACAGACGGGGTAAAGTTGACTCGTCCACCGCCATCGACTGTCATCTGTGAAGTTAAGGCTTGGATTTTTAAGGTCGATTTATCCACCGCTAAGCGGCTTTTCATGATGAACGGATGACGCTTAAGGCCAGACTGGAATTGCTCGAATCTGTCATTGGCGAGTCGGATTGGCCCTTTGGCATAAACGGCCGCGATCACGCCGTAATAAGGAAATATCGAATGGTCTTTCGCGCCAAATCCACCGCCGATATAAGGCGAGTGCACCACAAGATGTTTTACCTTGCCTGCCAGTGGGCTAGATAACAGCATGTGCACTGCCATCTCTTGAAAGTCCTGCGGCGACTGCGAGGTAATCACAGTATGAAAGGTTTGGCTAGCCGCATCATACCAGCCGTTAAAGGCTTCGGGTTCCATCATCATAGGATCGATGATCTGGGTGCGATATTCCCGCTCTAACACTTGCCATTGTTGATTGGCTTGGGCGCTAGCAATCTGCTTATCTATCTCACCCGCATAATAAAGCCCGCGCTCAGACACTGTCCCTTTGGCATTCGGATTACCTAACCATTCAGGCTTGCGATCTTTTACGCTAGGGAAAAACAGCCCATCGTGGAGCGGGCTATATAAATCTTCCCTTGCGCCATTTTCACCTTCAACTCGAATAAGGCGCCAGCTGGCGTACGGGTCTTTCGAGTCCGATACAAACGGCGTTTGCTCACCAAAGCGCAGTAAGGTCTGGTCAAATTGCAGCAAGGACTTAGCTTGCTTAAAGGCGGGGAAACTGTCGAACAACAATATCGCCACCGCATGACCTAAGTAGTCTGCGGTTTGCCCCTCGGCCAGTAACATATTGTCACCGTAAAAATCGGGCAGCTTGATTTTATCACGGGCCAGATCGGCCGCAGTGATCACTTTATAGGGCTTAGCCGATGCGGGCAGGTGGTCGAGTGAAAAGCCTTGATAAACATGGGAGGCATCGGCGGCGCGAAGTATAAAAGCGTAACCTTGCTGCTTGGGCCAGCCCTCCATGTCCATAGCGCGGTAATCACGGCCATAGACTTTTTGGCCTGTGACTTTCGCTATGCCGTCGTTACGAAACTTAGGTTTGGATTGACCATTAACCTGAGTTTGCCATTGGGCTGCCAGTTCAGGTGAGACAATCGCCGCATTAGCGCGACTCATTTCCCACAACAAAGGGGCCGAATATACGGCAACCCCGCCAATCACACATTGCTTAATAAAGGTCCGGCGTGACGTATTAGATGGTTCCATATCTCAACCTCAGTTGTGCTTCCGTGTAATATCAGCCGCGCTGCATGGTATCGCCCGATATAAGCTTGTTGTCGATCGACTTTTTATTGATTGTTGCGACATAGCTTTGATAAACACTGAATGTAAATTTACATTAGCCACGTTAGCATGTAGGGCCGAAAATGCAAATTTAGGCGGTTAATCGTTGCAGTTTTGACCAAGCTAAATCAGAGTGTAAAACCCGTGTTATCAGGCTTCTGCAGTGATGTTCGTACTGTGATTCAACTCAGTTACGTTATGGCTGAATTTTGCTCAGTGCTCTTTGCTCAGAGCCACTTGGGCAATGCGCTCGATTGGGGCTTATTTGCATGTCGAAATATGGCCATTTGCCAAAACAAGACCGCCTGTCATAGCGAGACTTCATGCCACTGCAAGATCAAGAGATAGTGTTATTTGATGGCGATTGGTTTAGTCACATGCATTCATATCAAAATTGTTAAATCAGTGCTTGCTTAATTACTTGATTTGTAATGCTAAAGTTATAGACAAGTGTACTCTATGTCGCTATCTTAGGTTTTTAACAAGGATGAGCTTTAATCGCGTACCCGCGATTCGAGTCACTTGCATCAGGACGATGTGTCTTTTCTCTTTCTTAGATACCCAACTCCTCCTGCAAATTTGGTGAATATGCTTTGGCACTTATGCTTGTTGCCATAGTGCTTATTGGCATTGTACTCAATGTTCAGCAGTGGACGTTTTGAGCTGGTGCGACCTTGTTTTGATTGATGGCTTGGCTGACGGATGTTGGCGAAGTGCGGTAGCAATGGGGAAGCTTTGTCGGTTCACAAATTAGTTAACTAGTAATTTTGCGGCCTAGCGGCCGAGGTGAATCAAGGTCGTGGGTCTTCAACCCACACCCGACCAAGGAGGACTGCTCGTCCTATCCTCCTTGGATGCTCCAAGACGCCCCTAGCGAAGTTACATGCATTAGTTACTGGCCTAGCGCTTATTCGAAAATCACTAACGCTTCCGATGGTACATCCTGTACCCCGAAAGCTAGCTCGGCATCCATGCCTCGCTCACGTGATTTTCTTCAATGCTCGTCGGCAACTTCGCAGGGTATTGGTGTAGTCTTTAGTATTTGTGTTTATGAATTGAATATAGAACATGACCAATTCTATTCGTCATAAAGTTGAATTTTATAAACTAAAAAAATTAATATATTTCAAAATTAACAGTTAAAGAGATTATTATGGTAAATAGTAAACTAGACTATCCTTTTAAACATAGTTCATATCAATTACCATTTGTTGATTTTGAAGTTAATCGAGACGAGTCATTAAAGAATCTTAAATATATTACTGACAAAGAAAACTCCTATATCTTTGTTAATGGCGAAAGTGGTATAGGTAAAAGTATTTTATTGAAACAGCTCGCTTATGAACTAGGGCGTAACGTAATTGCACTATTCATCGACCCTGTTAGTAATTTAGGTATGTCAGATTCATTTATAAAGAATGATATATCAGAACAAATATCTTGGTTAGTGCAAGATAAAACATCAATAGATAAAGTTGATCTTAATCAACGTTCAGATCATTATGTTCAATATATATCAATGCTTGCTCAGTATACAAAAAAAAGTGAGCAAAGAGTGGTTATGATTATTGATGGTCTTGATGATATACAAGATAAGTCTTATGTCGAAAATATACTTGGATTGATTCCATTTCACTTGCCTGGCGTTAAGTTTATAATTAGTTCAAATAGTCAGATGGTTCTAGATAGGTTCACCAAAAGAAAGGAGGCTATAGCTCATTTTTCTGTCCCGCTAATGACTAATGTAGAGTGTAAAGTTTTACTGGGTGATACAGTAACAATTGAAGATGTTGAATCGATTATTTCAGTATATGAACCGCTGCCAGAAAAAATTTCGTCTATTCGTAGAATTATCAATAAAGGACATTCAGTAAATGATTTGCTTAATGGTTATGGTGAGTATAACAACTCGATATTAGATGCAGAGTGGAGATTGAATGAAAATAGGATTTCCGAAAATTTAACTCTAATAAGTCTCCTTGTATTTTGTCCATTCTCCGCTACTTTAGATGAACTTCATAGTGTATTATCATTAGATTGTATTTCAATAAATTCTTTATTGTCTGACTTTTCATTTTTGAAAGTAAATGATTCAGTCGTGACATTTGCCAATGTAGGATTTAAAAGATATTTAACTGAAAAGCTCTTAAAAGATAAAAATATTATAAAGCTTGAGTTAGGGTTGCTTGTCGCAAGAAGGTCTAGAACAGCAGATAATATTCTCACTATTGTTGAATATAAATTTACTGAAAGTGACTATGAGGGAGTAATATCAGAGTTGGCAGATGGTGCTTTAGTTGAGGTTTATAAAGAGAAGAAAAATTTATACACATTATCTAAGATTTTGAATTTAGCGGCGAAGTCCACGAATGACAGAAAATATATAGCGGAAAAAATTAAATTTAGTCACTTGTTATCATTGATTAATGGAGTCTCTGAAATAACTGTTCTTAAAAGTGAAATTGAACTCTATATCTCTGATGAAGATTTTGTTTCTGCGATGTCATTAGCTGATGAGGCTGTTTTAGATGAGGAGAAAATACAGCTATTAGCGATGATAGCAAGTGCTCAAAAAAAATCAAATTTAATAGTTGACCCAAGTTTATTATCAAAGGTTGAGTATCTTTATTCTAATCTTGACTTGGAACATATGGATATTAAGACATCAATTGATATCTCTGTGGCGATTTTCTCTATATTTCCTAAGTTATCATTTGAAATAATTTCTTTTGTAGATAAAAAAGGTGCGTATGGTGAGAATAAGTCAGATTATGCTTATGCAAGGTTCTATTTTGAAGCCGTTCTTAAAAATAATGAAGAGCTTCAGGGGTTTGATTTGGATGAGATGGATATTGATGAGCAGTTCAAAAGCTCGATAAAGAGTATACAAGATCTAAAGGGTGATCTAAGTGTTGATAAATTTTTTGTGGAAATTAAATCACTTTCGTTAAGTAATGGTGACAAAATATCGTTGATGATTGAGACTGTTAAGGTGTTTCCTCAGCATAAAGAAATCGTTTCTATAGTTATGGATTGTCTTAATTTAATACTTGAGACTCCAGAGTACTCATCGAATAGTACTACATATAAAGTTTTGTCATCATGTTTACATCTACATAAAGAAAACTTTATGGCTTCAGATGTATGCAATAAAATATTACAACAGACACCAAGGCTTAAGGATATTGGACCAACAGTTGACTATGTTAAAATGATGATTAATATTGCGTCGTTTGAGTTTATAACAAAAAGAGATGACACTAAGTATAAAAGTATATTTAACTATGTAAAAAATAATGTCAGTGATTATGTTTTAAATCTTAAGTGTGTTATGGCAATACAATCTGCATGGAATTTTTTCGATTATAAGAGATATTGGGGTGAATTGATAAAGCATAAAAATGTTTTGTTTGATAAGATCTTGTTTGAATCCGCACAGCATTATAATTCTCTTAAAGATTCAATTGAGGAAGAAGCAAAAATAAATATTAAGTCAGCCATATCAATTTGTAATAAGTTAAATACTCAGGATCGTCGAGATAAAGCAATATCTAAAGCTGTTATTAGTCATATTAATAACTGTGATAATATAGATGTTGTCGCTGTGTGTGATTTCATTATTAATATAAAAAACTTTGTAGAGTTTGCTAGGGCTGCTTATTCTTTAATTGAAGCTGTGCATGAAAGTTCCAAATTAGTTAATGAATTGAGTGACGTGAAATTTCAGCGATTAAGAAAGTTAAAAAACAGATTTCATAGTAGTGCTGATAGACTAATATATATTTCATATTTATTATGCGTTTATAAAAAATCAAATTTAAAAATTAATAACTTAGAAAATAATTTATCTTCTGAGTTATTAGATTACTTCTCTAAGGTTGATGGCGATTGGAATAAGATAAACATTGGCTTTAAAGTATCTAAGATTTTAGCAATTTCAGATGTTATTTTATCAAAGGAAATTCGAGAGAAAGTTATTGATATAAGAAAAAAATCTGAGATTGATGCGTATGAAATTAAAAACTCATATGTTAGATGTCTAGAGTTAATTATTAGGGTTAATAATTCATTACTAAAAGCTGGTAATTATAGAGAGGAAAATGTTACAAGTGTAATTCAGTTGGTTTCAGTATTAAGTGGGGATATTGAAAAATCTAGACTTTTTTCTAAGTTGATATCATCTTTGCAAATTAATGGATTTGAAAGTCAGGCTTCTTATTTTATAAATAAATCCGTAATTGATATGTTAGATAGTTTTGATCCTAACTATAGTAAAGAGTTTGGGTTGGTGTTTTATAGTATTGCTCCATGTATTTATAAATATGATAAAGAGCAGTTTTTTGAATATTTAGGTAGAGTTAGTGATTTTGGTTTGTATAATGACGTACTTAGTTCAACTGTTTCATATTTCTTTGAAAAAATAATGCTTTGGGAACCATATTACTATTCAGACAAGAATAGTTATGATTTAACATTTCAAGATGTAAGGAATACAGTTAACTTATTACTAAAAATGACTCAGGATTGGTTAATCGTTTCACATCTTAAAAGGTTGACGTATTCACTAAAGCAGTTGTTTAAGCAGAAGAAGTTCACTGAAACTCAAAGGTTGGCAATTCTGGGGTTATATGAAGATATAATAAATAAATTTCCTTTGGTTGATTGTATTAATCACAAAGGTTATGCGATCTGTTCCCGTGCTCTGCTCTTACATTTGAAAAATGAAAAAAATGCTGCCGCATGGAAAATGTTAAATGAAGAAGCAGATAATATCCCTAATTTAGCAGATAGTATTTACACGCGAGCTTACATATTAGAGTTATCATCTAGCCTCAATCTTACAGATAGGAAGGAATCTTTAGAGAATTTAATTCATAGTACCTCATTGGTAAATGTTTCTATTGAGAAAATTGACTTGATAGAGCACATATATTCTACTTGTAAGGGTATTTGCAGAAAAACTGTAAGAGATGCATTGAATGATGCTTTGTTATTAACTATTGAAGATAACTCTTCTGAGTTTGCGGAGAAGAGAAAAGATTTAATTGATGCATGTTATGAATTGGATGAAAAACTGTCTAGTACATTATCTTCGTTAACTGATAGTGATCCTTATCGTAGGAAACTAATAGAAAGTAATATTGAAGATAAGAAGTGTAAGGAAAAAATTCTTGATGACTTTAATGAATATGGGTCAAAGAATTTAAATGAAGTCGAACAAGGTGAGTATGCTAAGTTTTGTAAAAATCAATTGGCAAAAATGAATGCCAATAAATCTGAGAAAAGAAAAGTATCTCAGCTTTTTAAGTTTATACAAAATCTTGAATATGTGTCGTCTGAAAATGCTCATACAATACTTAGCTTTTTCCTTCAAGCCTATGGTGATAGTTTTAAAACTGTTGAACAGTCAAATGATTGTCTTCAACCTATTTTTAAGTCATTAAAGTCAAATGCAAATGAATTTTGTGATATATATAAAATATCCGAAATATATCAAGTTGTTAATGCTAATGAGACGGACTCTATTGTTTTGGATACTGGAGATGATGAAATTAGACGCTCTATATCATTTATCAGAGGATGGGCTTCAAATAAAGATATTGCAAGCGTGATTATTTCTGAGCCTTATTTCTGTGTTGATGATTTAGTGTTTATTTCTGATGCTTTTGATAGAGACTATTCTGTTGATTTTAAAATAATTTCAAGCGTTGATAGTTACAATAATTTGGTTAAGCAAATGTCGATGTGTGGTAATTTTGATGATTTAGATGAATATTTGGAGTGTTATTGGAAGGATAATATCTGTCCTGATAGTAACCCTAGGATTGAGTTTATATTTTGTGGAACAAAAATTGATCCTAAACCTATGATTCATGATCGTTGGTGGTTAGATGAGCTTGGGGCTAATGGAATTAAGCTCGGTACTTCAATTAATGGGATTGGTAATAAAATTAGTGGAATAAACATCCTTTCAAGTTCAGAATCTCTAAATGTTTCACAAAAACTTAATTCTATTGTTCGAAAGACATTAAAGGAAAGTAAGGGCGAGCGAGTTATATACAAATCCGCGATGATTTTTTAATGTTATTTACCAATAGCTAGGATATGTCTAACTCTTTCAATGCGAAAAGTTAATTCTAATGCCACAGACGTTCACCGATCCCCTGCGAAGTTGTCGAAATACGCAGATAAAAATGCCGTGGCGACATCATGGATGATGGCGCAGGCTCGGGGGCACATGGATGTGCCATCTGAGCCGTTAGGCGATTTTTATTGGAGTATGAGACCGGAAACTAATGCATGTAACTTCGCTAGGGGCGGCAAGGGGAGATGCAAGAGGGGGATTGCTGTTGATCCCCTTCTTGCCCTGGTGTGGAATGGAATTCCACGACTTTGATTTTGATTTAAAATTTCAAACGAAGTTTGAATCAGCTTTTCAAACCGCGTTAGCGTAAGTCCGATCCTAATTACTCAGGATCACTCCCTACTCTGGATCATAATCCAACACTGGCGCCAGCCACTTCTCCGTCTCAGCTACAGTCATCCCTTTACGCTTCGCATAATCTTCCACTTGATCGCGGCCTATGTTACTCACGCCAAAGTAGCGGGATTTCGGGTGGGCGAAATACCAGCCCGATACTGCCGCTGTGGGGAACATGGCGTAGCTTTCGGTGATGTTCAAGTCGATGGTTTCATCGGGCTTGAGCAAGTCCCATAACAAGCCTTTTTCTGTGTGGTCTGGGCAAGCTGGGTAACCCGGTGCGGGGCGTATGCCTTTGTATTTCTCGCGGATTAAGGCTTCGTTACTTAACTGCTCGTCGGCCGCATAACCCCAAAACTCTTTACGTACCCGTTCGTGCATCCGTTCGGCAAAGGCTTCGGCCAAACGGTCGGCTAAGCATTTGAGCATGATGGCGTTATAGTCGTCATGGTTGGCTTCAAAACGCGCCACATGTTCGTCTATGCCGTGGCCTGTGGTCACCGCAAAGCCGCCCATGTAATCGGCGACGCCTGAGTCTTTTGGCGCAACAAAGTCAGATAGACAGAAGTTGTCGTTACCGACACGTTCAAGCTGCATCCGCAGGTGATGTGTGGTCATTTCAACAGTGGTGCGCGACTCATCGGTGTACAGCTCAATGTCGTCGTAATTGACGGTATTGGCTGGGAATAAGCCGATAACCGCTTTTGCCGTGAGCCATTTTTCTTCGATGATTTGTTTGAGCATGGCCTGACCATCGGCGAACAGCTTTTGCGCTTCTTCACCGACCACTTTATCGGTGAGGATTTCAGGGTAATGGCCGTGCAGTTCCCAAGAGCGGAAAAACGGTGTCCAGTCGATACGTTCGACTAAATCTTCTAACGGATAATTATCAAATACTTGGCGACCGAGCACGTTTGGCGTAAACGGGGTGTAGTTGGCCCAATCGTGTTGGCAGCGGTTTTCACGGGCCGCTTCGAGTGACACAATTTCTTTGCGCTTGGCTTGGGATAAACGTTTAGTGCGCATGTCGTCGTATTCAGCATAGGTTTCGTCTATGGTCGCTTGGCGTGTCTCGTTGTTGATGAGCTTACTCACCATAGGCACGGCGCGGGACGCATCGGCGATATAGATAGCGCCATGGGGATAATGGGGCGCAATTTTCACCGCTGTGTGGATTTTAGAGCAAGTGGCGCCGCCGATGATCGCCGGAATGGTTAAGCCTTCACGGTGGAAGGTTTTCACGTTATGCACCATCTCGTCCAGACTCGGCGTGATGAGCCCCGACATGCCGATGATATCGATATTGTGTTCTTTCACGGCGTCGAGAATTCGCTCCACCGACACCATCACACCTAAATCGAATACCTCAAAACCGTTACAGGCGAGCACTACGCCGACGATATTTTTGCCGATATCGTGCACGTCGCCTTTTACCGTCACCATCAAAATCTTGCCATTAGATTGGCCTTCGACCTTTTCAAGCTCGATATAGGGGTTTAAGTAAGCCACGGCTTTTTTCATCACCCGCGCCGATTTCACCACCTGCGGCAGGAACATTTTGCCCGAGCCGAACAAGTCGCCGACCACGTTCATGCCGTCCATCAAGGCGCCTTCAATCACATCCAGCGGACGTTTCGCTTCTTGGCGAGCGGCTTCGGTATCTTCATCAATAAATTCGGTAATGCCTTTGACGAGCGCATGGGACAAGCGTTGGCTCACCGGCCAGCTGCGCCATTCTAAATCTTCTTTCTTACCGACCTGCGCGCCATCACCGCGGAATTTCTCTGCGATTTCAAGTAACTGCTCGGTATTGCTTGAGCCTTCAATTGGGCAGGGCAAGTTAAGCACCACGTTTTCGACCCGCACTTTAAGTTCAGGATCGATATCGTCGTAAATGGCTAATTGGCCCGCGTTGACAATGCCCATGTCCATGCCGACTTTGATGGCGTGGTACAGGAATACCGCGTGAATCGCTTCGCGCACTGGGTTGTTACCGCGGAATGAGAACGACACGTTCGATACGCCGCCCGAAATCATTGCGTGGGGCAGGGTGGTTTTAATCGCTTTAATGGCATCAATAAAATCGACGGCATAGTTGTCGTGTTCATCGATACCTGTGGCGATGGCGAAAATATTCGGGTCGAAGATGATGTCTTCGGGCGGAAAGCCGACCTTATCGACCAACACCCGATAGGCGCGGGTACAGATTTCGATTTTACGCGCTTTAGTGTCGGCCTGACCTTGCTCGTCGAACGCCATGATAATGGCCGCCGCACCGTAGCGTTTCACTAAGGTGGCTTGCTCAATAAACTTGGCTTCGCCTTCTTTGAGGGAAATAGAGTTAACTATGCCCTTGCCTTGAATACATTTGAGGCCAGCTTCGATCACTTCCCATTTAGAGGAGTCGATCATAATAGGTACGCGGCTGATGTCGGGCTCAGAGGCTATCAAGTTTAAAAACTTGTGCATGATCTCGGCGCCATCGAGCATGCCTTCGTCCATGTTGATGTCGATGATTTGCGCGCCGCTTTCGACCTGCTCGCGGGCGACATCGAGCGCTTGCTCAAACTTGCCTTCTTTGATCAACTTTAAAAACTTGGCCGAGCCTGTAACGTTGGTGCGCTCACCCACGTTAACGAACAGGGATTGGGCGTCGATAGTCAGTGGTTCCAAACCTGCCAAGCGGCAAGCGACCGGAATGTCCGGCAAAATACGTGGATCGTGACGGCTCACCGCTTCGCGGATCACGCGGATATGTTCAGGCGTACTACCACAACAACCCCCGATAATATTAAGCATGCCTTCGCGCGCCCAATCTTCGATCACGTTCGCCATGTCTTCTGGGGTTTCATCGTAACCGCCAAACTCGTTCGGCAGGCCTGCATTCGGATGCGCCGACACATAACACTCACTGATGCGGGATAATTCTTCCACATAGGGGCGTAATTCTTTTGGCCCAAGTGCACAGTTAAGACCGATAGATAAGGGCTTGATATGGCGAAGGGAATTGTAAAAGGCTTCGGTCGTTTGGCCAGTCAGTGTGCGGCCAGAGGCATCGGTAATGGTGCCCGAAATCATGATCGGCAATCTGTCTTTAGAATGCTGACCGAATAAGTCATCGAATACGGATTCAATCGCAAACAGCGCAGCCTTGGCGTTTAAGGTATCGAATATGGTCTCGACCATAATGATATCCGCGCCGCCTTCAATCAGCGCCTTAGTGGATTCTTTGTAAGCAGTCACTAACTCATCGAAGCTGACGTTGCGGTAGCCTGGGTCGTTCACATCAGGGCTAATCGAACACGTACGGTTAGTGGGGCCTAACACACCGGCGACGTAGCGTGGAATGCCTGTGGCAGCAAAGGCTGCATCACAGGCTTCACGGGCGAGGCGCGCGCCGACTAAGTTAATTTCGGCGGACAGCGACTGCATGTCGTAGTCGGCCATGGCGATGGTGGTGGCGTTAAAGGTGTTGGTTTCAATGATGTCGGCACCGGCGTTTAAGTAGTCGGTGTGAATTTGTTTGATGATGTGGGGTTGTGACAAGACCAATAGGTCGTTGTTGCCTTTGACGTCAGTGTGCCAATCTTTAAAGCGTTCGCCGCGATAGTCCTCTTCTTCCAGCTTGTAGCCTTGGATCATAGTGCCCATGGCACCGTCTAAGATCAGAATGCGCTCTGCAAGCTGTTTGCGAATGTCTGCTAATATTTGGCTGGCTTTGGTTGAGGGTATCGTCATAAATAATTACCTTAAATACAGCTAAGTTAAGTCCAAAAATCGGCCATTGTTATGCTAAGTGCATTTTATTGTCGTCAGCCGACATTTTTTGAATACTTGTTCTTAAAAATTTGTTTTGGACATTTAAACGTATAGACGTCCATAATACGCGACTTATGATTGTCAGGGCAAGATGAAAGTCAAAGGCATTAGGAGCGAGAATCGAGAATCTAGAATTTAGGCCCTCGGTTTGAGTTCCTAGCATCTAGTCCCTAACTAAAAAGGCATATATGAAACAAGTTCGATTGTTATTGTTGCGCCACGGTGAGTGTGAAGGCGGCGCTATTTTGCGGGGTCGTGTGGATGTGCCTTTAAGCAAAAAGGGTTGGCAACAAATGTCGGCAGCAGTTGAGTCACAGGCCAGCGTGTGTAGCGCGATTTATAGCTCGACTTCACGCCGCTGCGCCGATTTTGCCCACGCTTTTGCCGCCGAGTTGCATTCGACGGCGGCACTGATATCTGAGTCAAGGCCATTGCAGGCGCAGTGTTTGTCGGGTTTACAGGAAATTGATTTTGGTGATTGGGACGGTTGTCGGCTCGATGAACTGTATCAACAAGAGGGCGAACGTTTAGCGGCGTATTGGCAAGACCCTTGGCAAACTCCGCCGCCCAATGGTGAAACTATGGCAAGTTTTGAGTTGCGGGTGAATGGGACGATTGACCAGATACTCGCCGCCGAGTTTGAACGATTGACCCTTGACTCACATAAAATTGGTAATGAAAACAGTGCCGTTAATGAAACCACTGACAATATGCCAGCCACTCAAGTGTGGGTCGTGACCCACGGCGGGGTGATCCGTCACTTAATAGCGCGTGCCCTAGGGGTTGAACGGGCGGTGGGGTTTTATAGTCAACTCGATTTACCCGTGGCGGCCGTGGTGACTATTAATGTGCTGCAAGATGAACAGGGTGCCTGCTATTGGCGTTTAGATTGGCCGAGTGGGCGCAGGTGTTGAGGCCTTATTTCACTATCTCGGCGCTATGGTGTAGGCGTGATCGTTTGGCGAGAATAAGCTGACATGAAAATATTCTGATTTAAACAGCATTGCCTAATGGGATAGATGTAGGATAATGCTTTTCCCTGACGTTTGAACGAGATAGCGTATTACATGCGCAATGAGTGATAACGTCGCAGAAATAGGTGTTGGGAATAGACTCTCTTTGTTCGAATCGCTCCGTTGTTTTTATTCACAGTGGCGTTGTTAACAAAGAGCATATCAACCCAAACATAATAGGGAATCGGGGAGCTGCTCGTCAGTCAGCCCGAACTGTGCCCGCAACTGTGAGTAGTTTAAAGAAGCACCTAGATTCTAGAGCCTAGCTCCTTCTTTTCTACGAGTCAGGAGACCTGCCTATTTCTGTTATCGCTGCGTGCAGCCTTAGTTCTCGAGCGGGTGACTCGAGGGAGCAGATGACAATGTGCACAACCTTTTTTTATACAGGTTTGGACTCGATAGGAGCGCCGCTTAGGTGAAACTTTCCGCAATCCAAACTAACAGCCCCGTGAATGACACTAACCCGTCATTGAGCCCGTCAGTCGCGCTCAATGTGAGCCAGTTGAGCTGGTGTATCGATGGCAAAACCATACTTTCCGATATTAACTTTACGCTGCCAACGGGGCAGATGCTGGGGCTGATTGGCCCTAACGGTGCGGGCAAGTCTAGCTTGTTGCGCTGTTTGTATCGGTTTGTTCGCCCGACTCAGGGCAAAATTACCCTTTTTGATCAAGATATTGAGCGCTTGTCGCCCAAGGCGTTTGCCTGTCGCGTCGCCGTAGTGCAGCAGGATACACCACACTATTTTGACCTCACCACAGAGCAATTGGTCAGCATGGGCTTAACGCCCCACAAGGGCATGTTCGATACCAATTCGAGCTGTGATACTGAGCGTATTGCTAAGGCTTTAGAGAAAGTCGGTTTGAGCCATAAGATGCACCAACAATATGAGCACTTATCTGGCGGTGAAAAGCAACGCGCCTTGATTGCCCGCGCCATAGTGCAGCAGCCGCAGCTTTTAATCCTCGATGAGCCAACGAACCACCTCGATGTGCGCTATCAAATTCAAATCCTCGAATTGGTGCGTAGTCTTGGGATTAGCGTGATTGCCTCTATTCATGATCTTAATTTAGCCAGTGCCCTGTGCGACAGTTTGTTGTTGATCCATAACGGGGAAGTCAGCGCTATGGGGACGCCAACCGAAGTCTTAACCGAGGCGCGAATTGGCGATGTGTTTGGCGTGTGTGCTCAGGTATCGCCCCATCCACAACATAAAAAGCCCTTAATCAGCTATTTTTATGGTTACCACCATGTAGAGCATGGCCTGAACGAGCGAGGCGAGGGTGGATGACTCAGGGGAGTAAACAATATTTCATCTCATATTTGGGGCGTATCGTGACACCGTTGACGAGACAACAACTGATGCTGCTCGTATTAGGTATCATCACTTTGATAACGCCTATTGCTGCGACGAGTTTTGGTGCGGCGAACATCAGTTTTACGGATGTTATTCAAGTATTTATCAATAAGGCGACGAACCTCACTCAAGCCAATGGCATGACTGAGCGCATTGTGATGGAGCTCAGGCTACCGCGCATTTTACTGGCTTTTGTGGCGGGTGCGGGTTTGTCTCTGGCGGGCAGTGTGTTGCAAACCGTGACTCGCAATCCGCTCGCCGATCCCTATTTGTTTGGTATTAGCTCTGGCGCGTCCTTTGGCGCTGTGGTGATGTTGACCTTATTCACTGGCTCTGGATTTTTTGATAATGCAGGCATGGCGGCACATTCTGGGCTTTTTAGCGGTTCGGGTGCCTTGTCTGGATTACTTTGGTTTAGCTTGCCCTTGGGCGCTTTTATTGGCGCGAGTTTGTCGGTGCTGATAGTGCTTGCTTTGTCAGGCTTAGGGCTTAATAGCCAAGTGGAGCGCATGTTGCTCTCTGGTGTGGCGACCTCCTTTATGTTCGGCGCATTAACGAGTCTGCTGCTGTATTTCGCCAGTCCGCAGGCGACAGCCTCTGTGCTGTTTTGGAGTTTAGGCAGTTTTGCAAAGGCCAGTTGGTCCTTGTTAGTACTGCCGACACTGGTGATTGGTGCGAGTTTATTCATTATTTTAGGCATGAAACGGCAGATCATGGCGTTGCAGGCGGGGGATGAAACGGCGCATACCTTAGGGGTGAATGTGCCTAAGCTGCGGCTCAATATGCTGCTGCTCTGCTCCTTGATTACCGCTATTTTGGTGGCTACCTGCGGCGGTATCGGTTTTGTCGGGTTAATGATCCCCCATACAGTACGCATGCTGTTTCCCGGTCGTCAGCCGATTTTATTAACGGCGCTGGTGGGCGGATTATTTATGGTGTGGATTGATGTATTAGCGCGCTGTTTATTGGGTAATCAAGAGTTGCCCGTGGGCATTATCACGGCCGCCATAGGTAGCATGTTCTTTTTGCTTATTTTGCGTAAGCGTAGAGTCATGCCGTAAATACAAGGTCATGCCGTAGGCACCTAGTCAGGACGTAAACCCAGAGTTAAGTCGTCATCCTAGAGTCATGTCGTAAGTGCAAACTGACGGGATAATCAGTATTTCTGTTGATATCCCACCCGCGATTGGAAATGCACAATTGGACATGTTCGTCATAGACGCGGGATGCGTTGTGGTTATTTAATGTAGATTACAAAGTGGAGTGTGGATGTCTCAGTCAGCCGTGTCTTTTCAAATAAGCCCTGTGAGTAAAGCGCAGGATCTGGTGATTCTGCAGAAAATTGATCTTAAGACTAAGCCGCCCGGCGCTTTAGGTCAGCTCGAATCCTTAGCCTTGCAGATTGCCCGCGTGCAAGCGACTGATTTGCAACAAACGGAGCAGCCACAAACGGATGTGCTCAAAATAGTCCATCCAACCATGTTAGTGTTTGCGGGGGATCATGGCATTGCCGCAGAAGGCGTGTCGATTGCCCCTAGCGAAGTGACTCACCAAATGGTGCAAAACTTTGCCCATGGCGGCGCGGCGATTAACGTTTTTTGTCGGCAGGTGGGCTTTAAGCTCGAAGTGATCGATTGCGGTATTTTAACGCCAGTTGAAGGGGTTGAAGGCATTATTGATCAACGTCTTGGTGCTGGAACGGGTGCAATCCATTTAGAGCCCGCAATGGCGCTTGAAACCGTCGATAAAGGCTTTGCTATGGCGCGCGATTTGATTGAACGTCACCATCAAGCGGGTTGTAACTTAGTCGCCTTTGGTGAAATGGGCATAGGCAATACCTCCTCTGCTGCGGCCATTATGGCGGCGATTATGCAGCTGGATGTTATTGATTGTGTCGGCCGTGGTACTGGCATTAATAGTGAAACCTTAGAACGTAAATTGATGCTGATTGAGCTCGCGTTATTGCTGCATCAAAGCGCCTTAACTGGGCCTAAGTCAGTGTTAGCTTGCCTAGGAGGTTTTGAAATTGTGCAGATGACGGGGGCTATGTTAGCCGCCGCCGAACGTAAAATGCTGGTGGTCGTGGACGGTTTTATCGCGACAGCGGCGGCATTAGTCGCGGTGCAAATCGCCCCTAATGTGCGTGATTATTTGATTTTTGCCCATCAATCCGATGAGCAAGGTCATCTGCGAATGTTAGAATTTTTGCAGGCTAAACCTTTATTATCCCTAGGGCTGAGATTAGGCGAAGGTACGGGGGCGGCCTTGGCATTGCCGCTTATTCAAGCCTCAGTAAATTTTTACAATCAAATGGCGAGTTTTAGTGATGCGGGGATTGAGGCTGTTGTATGATGTGCTCTGCTAAGTCGCTTATTTTACTTATTTAAAATAATAGCCTTTTAGCCAACCGTTTTAATTTTAAACCTTGCAGCAAGTGTGAATTCACTAAGGATGCTTTATGTCAGAACGCGAAAGCTGGCACAAAGAGATAGATTTATTTTTAGTTGCCATGGGCTATTTTACCCGCATTCCTATGCCTAAGTGGGTCGAAGTCGATAGCGATAAGTTGAATAAGGCCAGCCGTTATTTCGGTCTCGTCGGTCTTCTGGTCGGCTTGTTAAGCGCCATAGTGTTTTGGCTGACGCAGAACTGGCTCCCCGCTGGCGTTTCTGTTCTTTTAGCTATGTTGGTTGGCGTCTTGCTCACGGGCGGATTCCATGAGGATGGCCTCGCCGATACCTTCGACGGTTTTGGCGGGGGTTGGACGGCTGAAGACAAGCTGCGGATCATGAAAGACTCGCGCCTTGGCAGTTATGGCGCACTGGCACTGATGTTGGCCCTGCTGCTGAAATGGCAGTTGTTAGTCGAGTTGGCCTTGTACGATCCTGTCGTGGCGGGTTCTGCACTTATCGTCGCGCATACTGTGAGCCGTGTGGTATCAGCCAGTATCATCTTTAGTGAAAAATATGTCCGCGATGACGAGACCAGTAAGTCTAAGCCGCTATCGCAACATCAAGGCATTAATGAGCTGCTTATCCTGATCGCCAGCGGCGTATTAGTGCTGCTATTCCTCAAGGGGTTAGCGGCATTGTCATTGCTATTGGTGATGATAGGACTGCGCCGTTTGATCATAGTGATTTTTAGACGCCAGATTGGCGGTTACACGGGTGATACCTTAGGCGCGGCGCAGCAAATATCTGAAATCGTGTGTTATTTTGTATTGCTCGTTGTGGGTAACATACTGTGATCCACCTCGTCCTAGGCGGCGCCCGTAGCGGTAAGAGTCGCTACGGCGAAGCCTTAGTGCGTCAGTACACTGCGCTCGGCTTCGATGCTTGCTATGTGGCGACGGCGCAGGCGCTAGATGATGAAATGGCGACACGTATCGCCAAGCATCAAGCGGGACGATCGGACGATGGTATCGAATGGCAATTGTTTGAAGAGTCGCTCGCCCTCACTGCACTGTTAAAACAGTTAGCAAAACCTGGGCGAGTGATTTTAGTAGACTGTTTAACTCTTTGGTTAACTAATCAATTACTTGCATCGAACGTTAACATCGATGATGAACCCGCGCCGACTGAGTGGAATGCGACTGACTTTGCCACTTCCACCTTTGCCGTTTCAACCTCTGCCACTTCAACCTCTGACGATAAAGCTCATGCGAGTTGGCAGGCCGAGAAAACCGCTTTTGTGGATTCCCTCGTCGAGCTCGAGGGAGTGGTGATTTTGATCAGTAACGAAGTCGGTTCTGGCATAGTGCCCTTAGGTGAGTTGAGCCGACAATTTGTCGATGAAGCGGGCTGGTTGAATCAAGCTGTGGCGAACTTAGCGGACAATGTCACCTTAGTGGTCGCTGGTTTACCCTTAGCACTAAAACCACTTTAATCTAACTAAGTTAAGTGATGTTGAGACTGAGCTTTTATCTTTATCCCTGCAAACTAGAATAAGCCTTTTAAACCTATGTCCTCTCCAAACACAGACAACACAGCCTGTGCTAATGCACTCGATACCGCTGACGCTTTAGCTATTCATTCTGCAGCTAATCTTGTGGTGAATACGCCTGCTGTTAATTCACCTCGTCGCGCAAAAGTCTTGATGGTGCAGGGCACAACATCCGATGCGGGCAAGAGCACCTTAGTCGCAGGCATTTGTCGTTTGCTCGCTCGTCAGGGGATTAAGGTTGCGCCCTTTAAGCCGCAAAATATGGCGCTCAATAGCGCTGTCACTATTGATGGCGGCGAGATTGGCCGCGCACAGGCCTTGCAAGCCGTGGCCTGTTATCTTGAGCCCCATACCGATTTTAATCCCATTCTGCTTAAACCAAGCTCGGACACGGGCGCGCAAATTATTGTTCATGGCAAAGCCCTGACGACACTCGAAGCCTCGGCCTTTTTTGGGCCTAAATCTAAGGATTACAAGGCAATGGCGCTTGGCGCTGTGCTGGAATCCTTCGAGCGATTAAGCGGTCAGTATCAAACCATAGTGGTTGAAGGCGCGGGAGTCCGGCGGAGATCAATCTGCGTGAAGGTGATATTGCCAACATGGGATTTGCCGAAGCTGTGGATTGTCCTGTTATTATCATTGCCGATATCGATAAGGGTGGCGTATTTGCCCATTTGGTCGGGACCTTGGCCTTGTTATCAGAATCCGAACAGGCGCGGGTAAAGGGCTTTGTGATCAACCGTTTCCGTGGTGATATTAGCCTGTTGCAATCTGGCCTCGATTGGCTTGAAGCTTATACTCAAAAGCCTGTTTTAGGCGTGTTGCCTTATCTGCATGATTTACATCTTGATGCCGAAGATGCGCTGATAAGCTCGCCGACTAAAGGCGCTAACAGCCGCTTAAAAGTACGGGTATTAGTGTACCCAAGGATCAGTAATCACACGGATTTTGATCCGCTGCGGCTGCATCCCGATATTGATTTTGATTATGTGTCGTTGCAAACCCAAGCCGCAAATCACGCGACTCATTTGCCCGCCGCCGATGTATTGATCTTGCCCGGCAGTAAGAATGTGCGCGCCGATTTGGCCTTTTTACGCCAGCAAGGCTGGGATAAAGATATTGCCACACACCTGCGTTACGGCGGCAAAGTGCTCGGCATTTGCGGCGGCTATCAAATGCTAGGCCAAAGCATTGCCGATCCCTTAGGTATTGAAGACAGTGCGGGTGATACCGTAGGACTTGGTTATTTACCGCTAAGCACAGAACTCAAAGCCGAAAAACAGTTACGGCGAGTGAGAGGTGAGCTAACGTTACTTGGGCAAAAGGTTGCTGTTAAGGGCTATGAAATCCACTGCGGTGAATCAAGCTATCTTATCCCTAGGCTTGAACAAACGAATGCGCCCTTGCAGTTAATCCCTGAATCCACATCTGTGAGCTTTGCTGATGGCCTGCAAAGCGATGACGGGCAAATCCTTGGTACTTATTTACATGGGCTGTTTGATAGCCCTGATGCGTGTCAGTTGATTTTACGCTGGGCGGGATTAAACGATGCTAAGGCGATAGATATCAATCAAATACGTGAGCAGCAACTCGATCGTTTAGCCGATGTGTTAGCTGAGCATTTAGACATGCAAAAATTACAGCCAATTTTAGAAGCATAAGTTTTAAAAGCAGACATTTTTAGCAGCAGAGTGAAGAGAAGACCATGACAGCACAAAACGACAACGAACAAGCGCAAATCAAGGCCGAACGCCACAAGGCTCGCCAACAGAAAGTGAAAGCCGGTGTGGATGCTAAAATTGCCGCCGCCCAAGGGGAGAAGGGGATTCTGCTGGTGTTAACCGGTAACGGTAAAGGCAAATCGACCTCAGGTTTTGGCACAGTGGCCCGCGCCGTCGGTCACGGTAAAAAAGCCGCGGTAGTGCAATTTATCAAAGGCACTTGGGAGTGCGGTGAGCGTAATTTACTCGAAGGTGCAGGGGTTGAGTTTCATGTAATGGGCACAGGTTTTACCTGGGAAACCCAAGATAAAGAAAAAGATACCGCCGCCGCTGTACTCGCTTGGGAAGCCGCCGAAAAGCTGCTGCAAGATGAGAGCATAGATTGCCTGATGCTCGATGAACTCACCTATATGGTGAGCTATCACTATTTAGATGTGGAACGCGTCCTTAGCGCACTTAAGAATCGTCTACCCATGCAGCATGTGATTATTACGGGCCGGGCCTGTCATCGCGCCATTATTGAACTTGCCGATACTGTCAGCGAAGTGCAGCCGTTGAAACACGCATTCGAAGCGGGTATCAAGGCACAGCAAGGTTTTGATTACTAATTGAACCTTAAATGTCGGCGCATAAGTGACGCAGCATTGTTGGTTGCAATGTTAAGTAAGACGCGCGAATGGCTTTAGCACAGGAATAAAATGCGCTAAGTTTGAGGACGAGTAACTGCCTATTAGCAACTAGCGACAATTTGTTGTTAGCGACTATGGGTTAGCCTCTAGCCGTTCAGTGTTCAAAGCGTTCTCAAGGATGATCCTATGAATAAGCGTATCGTGATTTGTGCCGACGGCACGTGGAATCGACCCGAGAAAGATCTTAAGGTCGATTTCCCCACCAATGTGCTGCGCCTTGCGCGTGCTATCAGCCCGATAGCGGCAGATGGTAAACCCCAGCAGGTATTTTATGATTGGGGCGTGGGTTCCTATTACGATCAAACCATCGGTGGTGCGACAGGGCGCGGTTTACATAAAAACATCATGGATGGGTATCGCTATATAGTGCAAAACTATTCCCCTGGCGATGAGATTTATCTCTTTGGTTTTAGCCGCGGTGCTTACACTGTGCGTTGCTTGTGTGGTTTGATTAATAACTGCGGCATACTTAAACGCCCCGATGCGGCGTTGATTCAACAAGCTTTCGACCACTATAAAAAAAGCAGTGCGCCCTTTGCGCCTGATGGTGAAAAATCCCTCGAATTTAGAGCGAGATACAGTCATGAATCTCGGGAAATCAAGTTTGTTGGTGTGTGGGATACCGTGGGTGCTATGGGGATCCCTATTTCATTTTTAGGCTTGTTCGAAGATAAAGACGAGTTTTACGACACTAAAATTGGCCGCAATGTGCGCGTTGCCCGTCATGCGTTAGCCATAGATGAACATCGCAGTGATTTTGAGCCGACCATTTGGCAACTGCGTGACAATATGGACATGCAGCAAGTGTGGTTTGCGGGCGCCCATAGCAATATTGGCGGCAGTTATAAACCCGATAAAGACGGTTCATTGTTGTCGGATATTGCACTGTTGTGGATGATATCCGAGGCGCAGAAATTTAATTTAAGCCTAGAGCCACACTTAGCCGCGAGTGTACATCCAAATCCGCTCGCGACCTTACATGACTCGAGACGCAGTTTTTATCGGATAAAACAGGAATATTTGCGACCACTCGATCCTGAGCAAGTCCCAGTACTTTTACATCATTCGGTGAAGGACCGCTGGGATCAAGATCCTCAGTATCGCCCCAAGAATCTACAAACTTATATCGAACACTATGGCTGGCCAGAGCCGCTAGTTTAACTCTATAACCCCAAGTAACCTGAAGAGACTACGCCTGCATCTTCAGGCGGTTTGGGGATAAATACTAAGGCATATCATGATTAAGCGACACTTAGCTGGACTCTTTTTGGGGCTCAGTCTGTTTCTTCCCCATAGCGTATTGGCGCAGCCCGCTAAACGCATTATTGCGCTCTCCCCCCATGCGGTGGAAATGCTTTACGCCATAGGCGCGGGCGATACGATTGTGGCCGCAACTGATTATGCGGATTATCCCGAGGCAGCAAAAAATATCCCGCGTATTGGGGGGTACTACGGCATTCAAATGGAGCGGGTGATGGAGCTTAATCCCGATCTGATTGTGGTGTGGGATTCGGGTAATAAAGCCGAAGATATCAACCAGCTTAGGACGTTAGGATTTAACCTTTATGGTAGCGATCCCAAAACCTTAGAAGGCGTCGCCAAGGAGCTTGAAGAGTTAGGCCAACTTACGGGGCATGTTGAAGAAGCAAGCAAGGCTGCAGCCGCTTATCGCGCTGAACTTATCCGATTGCGGGTTGAAAATGCTAAAAAATCAGAACCTAAGGTATTTTATCAACTCTGGTCGACCCCCTTGATGACAGTCTCTAAAAACAGTTGGATCCAACAGATCATCAGTGTGTGCCATGGACAAAATGTGTTTTACGATGCCGCCAGTGATTATCCGCAAGTCAGTTTAGAAAACGTCTTGCTGACCTTGCCCGAGGTGATTTTGCAGAGTGAAGAAGAAGGTAATGTGAAAGGGGTTGATTGGCGCCAATGGCCAGAAATTCCTGCCGTGAAGAAACAGCATATTTATCAACTCAATGCCGATTTATTACACCGTGCGACGCCCAGAGCTTTGCTTGGCGTTCAAGCCTTATGTGATGCCTTGGATAAAGCACGTTAAATAAAACGCCTGACAGATTATTCCGTCAGGCGTTTAGTCAGATGTTGCTATTTTCTAAGCGTTTAGAAAGGCGCGTTGATGTCGACCACATTAATCAGCTTGTGGTTTACAAACTCTTTTAATCCTAAATCAATCAACTCGCGGCCATAACCTGAGCGGCGCACGCCACCAAAGGGTAAGTCGGCCTTGACCATAGTTGGATGATTGACAAACATCATGCCTGTGGAAACCTGCTTAGCGACCGCCAGCCCGCGTTGGATATCGGCGGTAAACACTGAGCCACCCAATCCAAAGGGTGAGTCATTGGCGATGGCAATCGCTGCTTGCTCATCCTTCACCCTGTGGATACTGGACACAGGGCCGAAGAATTCCCAATAGTAGGCGGGGTTATCTGGCGTCAGGTTTGTCAGTATTGTTGGCTGCACAAAGGCGCCTTGCTGCGGCACTTTTGGCCCCACTTCGGTCGCGGTTGCGCCGTGTTTTACGGCATCACGGATCTTCTGCTTCAACTCATCGGCCGCGCCTTGGGAAGAGAGCGGCGCTAGCGTAGTGGCCGAGTCCATAGGATCGCCTGCTTTTAGCGCTTCGATCCCCTTGATATAACCCTTCATAAATTCATCGTAAATGGCTTCAACTAAGATCATCCGCTTAGATGATGTACAGACCTGTCCCGCGTTCCAGTGACGGCCAAACACAGCCCAGTCGATGGTTTTAGGCAGATCGGCATCTTCAAGTACGATAAAGGCATCTGCGCCACCCAGTTCTAGGGTGGACTTTTTCAGTGCCTTACCCGCCAGAGCGGCAATGATCGATCCCGCATCTTCTGATCCCGTGAGCGCAACACCATGCACTTTGGGCGAATTGATGATCTGTTCTATCTGCTCTCGGGTGGCATACAGATTTTGGAATGCACCTGAGGGCAGTCCGGCATCGCGCATTAAGCCTTCAAAGGCCGCTGCGCACTGGGGCACGTTGGATGCATGTTTGAGTAGTAAGGTATTTCCGGCGGCAAGCTGCGGCGCTAAGATGCGCGCAATTTGGTAGTAGGGAAAGTTCCAAGGTTCGATAGCCAATAATACGCCCAGCGGCTCATTAACCAGTATCGCTTCACCTTCGGCGGGATCGGCAACCGGCAGTTTTTGCGGTGCCAGCAGTCGCTCGGCATGTTCGGCGTAGTATTCGAAAATTTGCGCCGACAGTTCGACTTCAGCTTTGGCTTCTGCTGTGACTTTGCCCATTTCTAAGGTCAGTAGATTGGCGTATTTGGATTTATTGTCTCTGAGGATCTTTGCTGCCTTAGACAGTATTGCGGCCTTGTCGGCAAAGGGAGTGGTTCGCCAGCTTAAAAATGCCTGATGGGCGGATTCTATCGCCTGTGTGACTTCGGTATCTGTTGCATTTGGAAATTCTTTAATGAGCTTTCCCGTAAAGGGATTGGTTGTTGCATAAGCCATATGTGCCTCCAAGCGTTTAACAAATAGAGCGTAAATGCCAGCTTTGGCATCGAGGGTGGAAATGTCTTGTTTGTTGTGGACTCCCTTGCCATTGATTATGTGGCAAGGAAGCCTAGGATGAACGGTAAACTCGTGTGGCAGCAGGAACTATCTCAGTAGTATTAATCAATTAAATCAAATTGATAGATGGTTGCCACCTACGGAGTACACGTCATATTGTTACGGTTAACAAGCTTCAGCTGTTTTATAGCGTTCAGCCATGGCATTGGCGGCTATCATGGCTTGATAGACATCATCTGCGGTTAACTTCATTGGCATATTGCCCATAGTATCGCCCTCAGCACAGGCTATCTCAGCCACTTTGCGCCATTCGGTCTCGATAAAGGTTTTCAGCCCTAAATCTGCGAGAGTGAGCGGTAGTCCCGCTGTTTTGATGATGCGGATAACGTTATCGATTTCGGCTTTGGGGGCATTTTCGAGCACGAGCTGAGTTAGCAGCCCAAAGACGACTTTCTCGCCGTGCTGAGCTTTATGTAAGTCTGCCACCGCTGACATACCATTGTTTACGGCATGGGCGGCGGCTAACCCGCCCGCTTCTGCACCAACATCACTGAGATAGATGGTGGCTTCAATGGTTTGCTCTAGCGCAGGTGTGACTATTTTGTTTTTAACGGCGTCCATAGCAGCTTCAACATTTTCAGTCAGTAACTGATAGCAAAGTTGGGCCAATCCCAGCCCTGTGCGGGAAGGCTTTTTCAGGACTAGGTTGACGCCATCCGATTGATAGCAGGCACGAGCTTCAAAATAGGTTGCCAGTGCATCGCCTATGCCTGCCGCAAAAAATCGGGCCGGAGCCGCGGCGATAATAGCAGTGTCGGCAACGACAGCATCTGGGTTCTGTGGCAGAAACAGATAGCGTTCAAACTCACCTGTTTCGGAGTAGATCACTGCAAGTGCAGTACAAGGCGCATCGGTTGAGGCAATTGTAGGGTACAAGATGACAGGCCGTTTTTGATAGAAGGCGACGGCTTTGGCGGCATCTAAGGTTTTTCCACCGCCAACTCCAACAATAACGTTGGTATGATGCTGTTCTGCCAGCGCGCCTAAGCGCTTTATCTCGGCTTCGCTGCACTCATAGTTGAATTTTTCGAGGTGGCTGCTGATCCCATTTTGATCTAGCCCAGCGACCGCTTCATTCTTCACGCGGCTGAGGATAAATTCATCGCAGATGATAAAAGCATTATCACCAAAGTCCTTAACATAATCATGCATTTGAGCTAATAGGCCCTTGCCGATAATGAATTTTTTAGGGGAAGTGACGGTACGTGGAACGACAGTGCTCATAGAGCCTCCTTTGCACTTATGACGGTTATCCTTTCATTCTTACCCTAGCATACGCCTAAATTAATGTCATAGCATGAATGGTGGCAATGTTTTTATTGCTAAGCGTAAATTACTACTTTAGTGCTTAATTGTTAGATTAATGATGTGGTTTATTGTTTTATTATTCGAGTTAAATACTTTGGTTTGTCTCTGGTTTAAGGAAAGGATAGGGCTCAGAGAGCGAGGCGATCTAAGCGGACGAAGAGATGTCAGATCTCAAAAAAGCTAACGGTGGATTGTGCGAATAGCGGTAAACGTCTGCTGTCTAAACACTGCATAGTCATTAATGTAATGGGATTTTATTACCTTAAACTCGTCCCAAGTCTTGCTCGGTGTTCATGCTTTATGTGATGCTCTGTACAGTCGTTCATTGGTGTCATAGCGAGTGAAATCGTCGGCTGAGATAAAAGACCAGTAATCAAGGAGTGAAGATGACACAGCAGAATGCGTTAGGACAATTGGTCAGTAAAGGTACGTTAATATTCTTTTGTGGCAAAATGGGCTCAGGTAAATCAACCTTATCGCGACAACTTTCTGAGGCCGAAAACTGTATTTTAATCTCGGAAGACGCATGGCTGGCGGCGCTATACCCCGATGAAATTAAAGATTTTGATACTTACTTGAGCTATTCCGCTCGCCTTAAGCCTTTGCTTAAAAAGCATGTGCAGGAACTGCTCTGTTCGGGTGTTTCTGTGGTCATGGACTTTCCCGCGAATACTATCAATCAGCGCCTGTGGTTTCGAAGCATTTTTACTGATTGCGCCGCCCATAAACTTATTTATCTTAATCACAGCGATGCGCTTTGTTTGAGTCAACTCGATAAACGCAGACAAAGCCACCCTGAGCGCGCTATGTTCGATACCGAGGCGATGTTCTGGCATGTGAGCGGTTATTTTCAGCCGCCGACTCTGGATGAAGGCTTTGAGCTTGAGGTGATAGAAAGATAATTATAGTGAATAAAAACAATAGGAAATATCATGTACCAAGTGCTTGAGGAGGTTGTTTCAGCCAATGATTTTGTTCGCCTACGACAGATTTCTGGCTTAAGCCCTAGACCATTGGAGGGCGCCATCAAGGCTTTGCCAAGGAGTTTATATGGCGTGCAAATAAAGCTTGCCGGGCAGACTGTGGGTATGGGGCGTGTGGTTGGTGACGGCGCGCTCAACTTCGAAATTGTCGATATCGCAGTGGATCCTGAGCATCAAGGTAAGGGATTAGGGCGGCTTATTATGCAGCACATCATGGCTTATCTAGATCGTGAGGCTTTTGAGGGCGCGTATATTACCCTGATGGCGGATGTGCCTGAACTCTATGAAAAGTTTGGCTTTAAATTTAGTCGTCCCGCAAGTGAAGGCATGTATATGGTGAAATAACGGCGCTAACCAATACACTTGTAACTTAGGCACTTATAGCAGTAGAACTCAAACAGTAGAGCTCAAAACAACAATCAAAGGAAGATTACCCCATGAATACCTTACTTATTTGCTTATTTGTCGCCATGTTATTGCCATATCTTGCGAAAGGTCCAGTGGCTTGGGCTATGGCAAAGACGGGTGGTTACGATAATAATCATCCCCGTGCTCAGCAAGCACAGCTAACCGGTTTTGGCGCTCGCGCTTTAGCGGGACATCAAAATGCCTTTGAATCATTGCTGGTGTTTGGCCTAGCCGTATTAGTGGTGATTGCTACCGGCAAAGTGAATCCCACCACTGAGTGGCTCGCAATCGTCCATGTCGGGGCCCGCTTTGTGTATCACATCCTCTATCTTGCCAACAAAGGTACCTTAAGATCCCTCACATGGTTTGTTGCCATCTTCAGTGCTTTCGGGATTTTCTTTCAGGCTTTTTAAGCTTGGATATTAAAGGATCTGCGCCAGTTTTTTGATGCTTTCCCGCAGCTCATCAGGCGTATGAGCGGCATAGCCCAGTAAGATAGCTTGCCTTGGATAGGGCGCTTGGCAATATCGAGACAAAGGCTGTGCCCCTAAACTGAGTTGGCGGCATTTGTTGATCACTTCCTCTTCGGTCAAGTCGCCCTTCAGCCAACACACGAGGTGAATACCTGAGTCTGAGGTTTGAACGGACAATTTGTCGGGTAGATACTGCTCAATTGCCGCGATTAACGCCGTTTGGCGTTCATGACAGGCTTTTCGCACTCGGCGAACATGCCGCGCATAATGTCCTTCGGTAATCAACAGCGCCAGTGTAGCTTGCTCTAAATAGGCGGTATGCGTGTCGGCATAATGCTTTGCCAGCTGAAAAGCGTTGACAAGTTTGGGTGGTACCACCAGAAAGCCGAGTCGTAATTCGGGCAGCAGCATCTTGGAAAAGGTGCCTGCGTAGATCACCCTTTGATGTTTATCGAGCCCCTGTAATGCCTGTATCGGACGGGCGTTATAACGAAACTCACTGTTATAGTCATCCTCTAAAATCCATTTACTTTGCTCTGCGGCCCAATCGAGTAAGGCCAATCGTCGTGGCAGACTTAGCATACCGCAGAGGGGAAATTGGTGTGAGGGCGCGGTAAAAGCCAGTTTCACTGCGGGCCACCGCTGGATCGCATCGGCAATATTTGTGCCCTCATCATCAACACTCACAGGACGAACTCGCATATTTTGCGAGAGAAAAGCACCTAAAGCCCCGTCATACCCAGGTTCATCAAGCCAGACTTCATCTCCCTGTTGGAGTAGTACCTGCGCTGTGAGGTTAATGGCCTGCTGAGTTCCATTGACTATGATGATCTGCTCAGGTGTGCAATTGAGGCCGCGGGTCGAACGCGCATAGTCACTTATCGCCTCACGCAACGGCAAATACCCTGCGCTATGGTTTGATTTACCTAAGGTTTTACGCGATTGCCGCCAAACTCGGCCTAACAGCCGCCCCCAAAGTTGGTGCGGGAAAAGATCAATACATCCGACGCCAATATTAAACATGCTATGGCTGTGGTCCGTATTCCCCTTCGCTTTCAGTCGCGCCATTTCTATTAACTGTGGATTAATTTCTAAATCGGAATCAAAGGCTTGAGCGCTTTCTCCGGCACGGTTTGGAATATCGATCAATTCATCGGGAATGGTATCTGACGCATAAGTGCCCGATCCCGGTTTAGTCAGCAGATAGCCTTCATCAATCAGGCGCTCAAACCCTTGCAGTACTGAGTTACGTGAAATCTGCATGGTTTCCGACAAGGCTCTGCTGGATGGAAGTTTCATTCTCGGGTGTAAACGTCCATCAAGAATGGCCTCTCTAAACGCATGATAAAGCTGATCTTTGAGGATGCCATCTTTGAGTTGCAAGTGAGGGAAATTGGATTGAGGTTTTTTCATTTGCTAACTGGTACTGTTAAAAATACAAAAAGTGTACCTTATGCGGTACCACAATTGAATCTAGAATCTTGCTTCAGTAAAACTGAGACCATTTACTTAATTTCAAGGAGTGCGCTAATGTCCAGCCAATCACTAACAGTAACCATTGATATGGTTAAAGAAACGGACTATTCACTCTGGTTACCACACTGGCGTGATTACCAGACCTTTTACAAAGTGGTGTTATCAGAAGCGACCACCCAAGCCACGTGGCGCCGATTCTTCGATGACCAAGAACCTATTTATTGCGCCGTCGCAAGAGAGGGCCAAAACTTACTCGGTTTTGTGCACTATGTTTTTCATCGTTCTACTTGGGCCGAAACGGATTATTGTTATCTTGAAGACTTGTTTGTTGCCCCAACAGCAAGGGGTCAACATGTTGGAAAACAATTGATTGAGTATGTAAAGCAAGCGGCCATTGAACACAAGTGTGCGCGCCTGTACTGGCATACACAGGAAACAAATTTAACCGCGCAAAAACTCTATAACTGGATTGGTGAAAAACCGGGAGTCATTGAGTACAGAATGCCGTTGTAAGGGGCCTTTAATAAATGCATTAACTGGCTAGCTTATTAATGCATTTATTATCAGCGGTTTGATAGTCTAAAATCCTTTCAATCCTAATGCTAAAGGGCTTTTAGCATTAGGTTTTAATGCACGTTTTAATTGCGACTAATCGCAGCGATCACTGCATCGGTCAGCTCCCGAGTATTCGCCGTTCCGCCCATATCGCGGGTTAAAGACTGCTTATCTTTCAATACGTTTTCTATCGCGCTGAGTATCAGGTCGTGCATTGCGCTATAACCTAAATGTTGCATCATAATAGCGCCAGCCCAAATTGTGCCTAAAGGATTGGCAATACCTTGGCCTGCAATATCCGGCGCCGAACCATGTACCGGCTCAAACATCGACGGAAATTCCTTGCTTGGATTGATGTTCGCCGAAGGGGCAATGGCGATAGTGCCAGTGCACGCAGGGCCAAGATCAGACAGGATATCGCCAAACAAATTTGAGCCAACAACCACGTCAAAATGCTCGGGTTTCAGCACGAAATTTGCCGTCAGAATATCGATATGATATTGGTCGACCTTAACATTGGGATACTGTTTTGCCATTTCCACGACGCGACTATCCCAATAGGGCATAGAGTGAAATATACCATTGGATTTGGTCGCCGAGGTTAAGTGCTTTGCTTTGCGGCTTTGGGCTAAATCGAAGGCATATTTTAAGATGCGATCTGTGCCACGACGGGTAAAAATGCTCTGCTGGGAGACAATCTCATGTTCAGTGCCTTCATACTGAATGCCGCCGACGGCGGAATATTCGCCTTCCACGTTTTCACGTACTACATAAAAATCGATATCGCCGGGCTTTTTACCCGCGAGTGGGCAGGGCACGCCTTCAAATAACCGAATAGGCCTAAGGTTCACGTATTGCTCAAAGGCTCTGCGGATCGGTAGTAGCAATCCCCAGAGTGAAATATGGTCGGGAACTCCTGGAAATCCAACAGCGCCTAAGTAGATGGCATCAAAGGATTTTAGTTGCTCAAGTCCATCCTCTGGCATCATGCGACCGGTTTTATGGTAGGTTTCACAGGACCAGTCGAAATAGGTCCACTCAAACGTCACACCTAAGATTTTTCCTGCGGCTTCGAGTGTGCGTATCCCTTCGGGGATCACTTCTGTACCTATGCCATCTCCGGCGATTACGGCGATTTTTACCTTAGACATCTTCGACTCCAATAGGGGATTCTGCGTTTTTTGTATGTTATTCCATATTCGTATCGTGTATGAATAGGCTAAATGTTTTGTTAAGGATTACGAATCGTGAGTCAACTGCCGCCACTTGAAGATTTACGGGTCTTTGTTCTCGCCGCTACAAGCGGGGGATTTACAGCCGCTGCGGAGCAATTATCTTTTTCTCCAGCGTATGTGAGTAAACGCATTGGCCTATTAGAAAAAGCGCTCGGAGTGCGCTTGTTTCTGCGTTCTGCCAGAAGTGTCAGCCTCACCTTAGAGGGCAAGATTGCCTTGGAATGGTCCGAACGTTTGCTCGATACAATGGAGCAAATGAGCCTTGAAATTAGCTTAGAGCAGCAAGTGCCACGGGGCGATTACGTATCGCAACCAGCACAGGATTTGGCAGCCACTGTATTGCGCCGATTATTTCAGACCTAGTGTTCCACTATCCCGAATTAGAAGTTGATTTAGAGTTGCTCGACCGCCCGGTCGATCTGGTCTCTGAAGGTTTTGATCTGGAGATCCGTGTCGGTGGCGAATTGCCACCGCAAATGATAGCTAAGCGTCTTGCGAGTAATTATCGGGTATTGGCGGCATCGCCGACCTATATCGACACGCATGGCATGCCAAACAATCTCGCGGCATTAGCCGAGCATAAGTGCATAGGGATCCGCGAGCGCGATCAAAACCATAGAGTGTGGCGATTGGAAAGTGCGGCTGGCATAGCCTCGATTGATTTAGCGGCTTCCTTGATGACCAACAATGGCACAGTCGCTAAGCAGTGGTGCCTTAAAGGCCACGGTATTATGTTGCGCTCCATCTGGGATTTACAGCAAGATTTCTTAAGCGGCAGATTAGTCAGAGTACTCCCCGAGTATCATCAATCCGCTGAAATTCATGTAATTTATGCTTCACGATTAGAAACGTCTGCCAAACTCCGCACCTGCGTCGCCTATCTTGAAGAGGCTTTACCTCGTTTTGCTGGCTCTGGAATAAGTTGATTCTATTTCGTCAACCTCTATTGGCGAGTGAACACTCGCTATTTTCATATTGAGTTTAAATAAATCAAGGTGTTGGATTTAATTGCTGACATTGGGTCAAGAGGCGGCCAAGAAGGCGCTCGTCCTATTCTCCTTAAAAAATGACCGTAATAGGTCATTTTGTATATCTATTAAGCAAACTGTCAGGTTTTTACTGTTACCTTACGCCCCCGATGTATTGGCTAATCCCATTGCTACCGTTTTACCTCAGTTAAAAGAGATACCATGTTTATAAAGTTTAAGCTTCCCGTTGCTATGCTCGCACTCATTGCTTTGTCTGTTTTATGCTCTTCGGTGTATGTGCAAGAAACGCTAGCGACTAAGCTGATTTCAAATAGGCTGCCAGTTGATGCTCTTGGTTTTCAGTCACAGACGGCTTCCAATTCTTTAGTTGCCAGTCAGAGTGCTCTGCATCATATGCAGAGTTTGCCAAAACTGATGACGACTTCCTTGGTGCAAGCGAATCAAGGTGCTGTTGCAAATCCAACGGTTGCTGAACATTTCTCATCCCCAAAAATGCTTGAGCAGTTATCCTTCGACAATCCAGAGACTAAACAACTGAGTCTGAATATCAGTTCTCTCGATGAACTCATGGGCTTGTTTGACTCGCTTAATTACACGCCAGAAAGCTTTCGTGATGGTAATAAATCGGTCCCTAGATTGACCTTTGATGCCGTGGGAGAGGGCTGGAGTTCAGTGTCAAGCCAACTCCCAGTGAAGCAAAAGAAAATGGTGTTTCTTAGAATGATTGCCCCTTTAGTCTTATTGGCGAATGAGAAAATTTTACAAGAAAGACAGGTCATTATGTCTGCCCCCCTCGATGATATTGCGTTATTAGCCTTAGGGGTAAAGTACAAAGTAATAAGCAGTGAAGATAAACCGCTGTTAGAAGCCCAAAGACAAATGCTACTTGAAAGGGTGGATATCCTGCCACCATCGTTAGTGTTAGCTCAAGCGGCAAAAGAAAGCGGTTGGGGCACATCGCGATTTGCCCGTGAAGGTAATGCATTATTTGGGCAGTGGGATTTCAAGGGTAATGGTATGGAACCTAGGCAAAAGCGCCAAGGTTTAGGCAATTATGGTTTAGCACGATTCGATACACCATTTGCTTCGGTGGAAGGGTATTTGTTGAATTTGAATACCCATAATGCTTATCAGAAGATGCGAGATTTTCGTGCCCAATCAAGACAAGCTAATCAAGCTGTGACAGGCTCTGCACTCGCAGGGACGTTAGACCGATATTCGGAGCGTGGACACGCCTATGTTGAGGCGATTCGTCAGATGATCCGTACCAATAAGCTATATCTGGTGGATGATATTTATTTAAGTGATGACGCGCCATTACATCTATTAACAAGAACAAACTAAGTGATTGGTAAAATAAGCATTTTCAGGTGACCTTCAGCTGCGAAAGCTAGCCAGCCATGGCTGGACTCATGCACTCTTTATTAAATCAAGAGCTCTATTCGCCCTGCGGCAACTCCGAGGGGGATGGTGTATTCCTCAGACTCTGGTGTTATTGGTAAATTATTAAGGCATAAAAGTTATGCTTGTCCTAGTTATGTCCCTACTTTCCTTTAGTGCCACACAACTAGTGGGTGATTTCTCTGCCTAGAAAGGGCCCAACACTGTCGTCATGGTGGAAAACTTCCACGCTGAAAAAGGCAAGGCCGCGAACATTGAATATTGCTACTACATCAGTTCCAAAGATCTCAGTGCCGGGCAAGCGATAAGAGCTCATTGGGGGATAGAATCTATGCACTTGATCCTAGATGTAAGTCTGCAAGATGATGCCTGTCAAATCTATCGGGATAATGCAGCAGAAAACTTGGCGGGTCTTTGACACATGGCACTTAATATGCTGCACGCTGAAACAACCAAGATCAGCGTGCCAATGAAGCAGAAACGTTGCATGATGAAAGCCAGATTTTCTGGAACGCGTGTTATTAGCTGGTTTTGCCTCTGTGGTCAATTAATGCACACTCATGCGGACGCCTTGGGATTAAGCTATGCAGAGCAGGAACGCAATCGTCAATAGCCATACTCATCAGTGGCTGTTTTCTGTGATATTGAACTTAAAGCGAATTTTGTGCAAATATAGCCAAAAGGTGAGAAGCCTATTTATTGACTTTCAAGGAGGAACGCTTGTGACTGATTTGAATAAAAATGCTCGAGATTTAATTGAATATTATTGCTCTATGAAAGTTGCTCCAGAGTATGCATTACTAGTCAAAGGTTTTTGGGGGTGCGGCAAGTCACATCTAGTCGAAGATGTTATTAGGGTCTGTTGATCTTTGCTGTACAAATGTTGTTCAGCAATACATCGGCAGCCACATTAACATAAACGCCAGTGACACCATACTGGCGTAATTTCTTGCTAGCTTGTCATATCTTGTTGATATTGCTCGATAGTGCTTAATTCTTCCAAAAGCATTCTCCACTAAATGTCGATACCGATATAAGCACCAATCGACTCTTTCTTGAGGTGTATTCTTATAGCGGCGCCTTGGAATAACAGATTTCCCGCCTTTATTTGCGATAAGTTCACGAAAAGCATCGCTGTCATAACCTTTATCTGCAATGACGGTATCAACCTGCTTCAGGTGCTCAATTAAGCTGGGGGCGTGTGTAATATCGTGTTTTTGGCCTTCTGATAATTCGAAATAAATCGGTAATCCTCCGCTGTCGACGGCTAAGTGAATTTTGGTTGAATTACCGCCTCGACTTTTACCAATACTCTCATTACTTAGCGTCGCTGCACCTGCACTGTGCTGGTGAGCCCGCACTATCGAGCCATCAATAAAGACCCATTCTATATCAGCAAGGTTGGCTAAGGCCTTGAATAAATGTGCTAGAACGCCTTTCTTAGACCATAAATGAAACCGTCTAAAGACCGTGCTCCAATGACCGAACTCTTTAGGTAAATCTCGCCAAGGGATACCTGTTCTAAGGCGGTAAAGAATACCTTCGAATGTTTGTCTATGTTCAGGTTTGTCATAAACACGGCCTGTGCTTTTCATTAAATGAAATAGCTTTTCCCAGCGTGCATCGGTTAGCATAAGTCTTGGCATGGCTTGAGGTTATGGTTACTTTTGGCGAAGCAAATTATAACGTCTTGCCATGCTGTCTAAAAATCACTCTCGAAAGATCAACAGACCCTAGTAAAATGAAAAGTACTAATAGTGATCTCAAGTTTCTTCGAGTCAGCCTTTATGGCATTGGAGATATTACAGATATCGAAGCAAAGTTTTTTGAGCAGCTAAACCCTATCTTATCTAGTAAAAAAATGATGTTTGCTGGTCAAATTGCAAAAGGAATTTTAAAGGGAGCGTTAAAAATTGATTTGGATGGTGACGGAAAGGCCGATGCATCTGCAAATATTAGTGTTCCCGAAATAAATCTAGCTAAATATTTAACGGATACTAAACATTGTATTTTGGTTTTTGATGATCTTGAACGATGCTCAATGGATATTCAAGTTATCTTAGGTTATATCAATTACTTTGTAGAGAAGGATGGCTATAAAGTTGTTCTCATAGCAGATGAGTCGAAACTGATAGCGTTTTCGAATTCAAATCCCGAGTCTCAGATAAAATATCAAAAAATAAAAGAAAAGCTTATTGGTAAAACAATAGAAGTGAAACCAGATGTAGAAGGTGTATTTGACTATTTTGTAAAAAATCTGATTTCACTCGCTAACCAAAAAGCACTTGCTAAGTATAAAGCAGTCATAATTAGTACCTTTATCCATTCTGGATATAACAACCTAAGATCATTAAGAAAGTGCTTTCTAGATTTAGAATTGTGGTTCAGTAAGTTAGACGCTGATATTAGGGATAAAGAAGAGCTAATGGAGCATTTTCTTACTTTATTTATCGCGGTTTCAATGGAAGTGCATGCCGGAAGTTTACTTACTAATAATGTGGGTAAATTTTTCGGTTATGATTACCAGCGGAATGATAACTCAGAAAAAGAGGTAAATCCTGACGCGAAAAATAAGGGAAATTTACAAGATAAATATCCAATTGATTTTTATGATTCAATTATTGATATAAGTATTTGGAAAGAGTTTTTTGAAAGTGGCTGTACGAATTTTGTGCAAATAAACGCTGAATTTAGAACTTCTAAATACTTTGCTTTTGAACAGACTCCTAATTGGAAAAAATTATGGTACTTCTACAATTTAGATGATCATGAATTTACTAAGCTACAAGCCTTGGTAATCACAGAGTTTAATAACAGAGAATATCAGAATCTATGTGTATTAAAGCATGTTGCAGGTATGTTTTTGCGGCAATCACAATATGAGTTATTGAATAAAACGCCGCAGGATATTGTTAACGATGTGGAAGCTTATATATATGACATTAAGAAATTAAACCTTTTTGAAATCACTGATGACCAACTCGAATCATTAAATGGATTTGGTTCATACCAAGGTTTAGGTTATACCTGTAGAGAACATCCTTACTTTCAGTTAATATCAAAATGTATTAATGATTATGTTATTAATGCTAATGAGAAGATAACGCAAGTGGATTCAGTTAAGTTAATCCAAATCATGAATTCAGACCCGAAACAGTTTATTTTATTTTTTGAGTGGTCTGACAAACAAAAACACTACAAAAATAAACCAATATTACAATTTATAAAACCTGATGAATTTCTTAATGCTTTTTTAAATTTACCAAATGAAACCAAGCGTCAGTTTATACCAATAATCAAAGATCGTTTAAATCAAGTTCTTGGTAAAGACCATGAGTTGTACCCTGAATTTGAATGGTTTAAATTGTTTAAAGAACAGCTTGAAGGCCATCTAAAGACTGCTTCAAAATCGATATCTACCATAATCCTTGAGTTTGTAATTCAGCAAATATCTGAAAATATTGATTTTATTGAAAGGCGGCTGACACATGACACATTGAGCTAATCCTGTATATTTTTAAAAAAGTCGGGACAGACATAATTCTTTTCAGAATAAGTGGCTAACACCACCGTGGCTACAGGAATACGCCAATTCCCTGCGAAGTTGCTGAAGGGCGTTGAAGAAAATCGCGTAACGCAGACAGGACGTCTGCGTAGCTTTCGGGGGGAAGGGACGCCCCATCGGAAGCGTTAGCTATTTTCGAGTAAGCACGAAGCCAGTCACTAATGCATGTAACTTCGCTAGGGACGTCTTGGAGCATCCAAGGAGGATAGGACGAGCAGTCCTCCTTGGTCGGGTGTGGGGTGAAGCCCCACGACGTTGGTCAGCTAGGCTTAATAGTTATAAGCCTATTACCTAGGCAGCCAATACCAAAGCTAACCTAATACAGTTTGGATAATGAAGGCTTAGATTTGTAAATTAAACACTCTGAGAATCTTGATTCTCGGAGTGGGGGAAGTCATTACTTCTGCGTTGCGCGGTAGTGGTCGAAGTTCTCGATATAATCTTCCAGATTAGCGTCGAGCATCTCTTTATAGCGTTCCATATAATAGTCCATCATTTCCTGCTTTTTGGCCTGCATTTGCTCTTTGCTTTCAAAGCTGGTGGAACCAAACCAAGCGTTGTAGCGGGCGACGCCCCACATAAAGGACGCGCTGACCTCACCGGTTTGGATCTCGGTGCTCTGGTTTTGCTGGTTCGCGAGCTTTATCAACTCAGAGGCACGGTCGTAAAAGGCTTTTTCGTTATCAGACATCAGCAATTCCTATTATTGGGCAATGTGGTTAAAGAAAGGGCACGTAGTGTGTTTTCACCCTTTTGGTTATTGCCACTTACCCTAAGATATTTTGCGACTGAGGGACAGTCGCAAATCTCACAAAATGCGTTGATATCACACTAAAATAATGTGCCTAAACTCAATTTGAGATAGGCGTAACACTTTTCTATTGGTTGCAAAACTCCACATGGCTTGAATCAACTCATCATTAACCTTAAACACCACCATCACTTCAAGCAGTTCATCCTTACTGAATAAATTAGCTCGAAATGCATTGCTGTGTCGGGAGGGAAAGAGTGCTTGTCGTCGCGCTACTATCATCGCCATGACTGCTTTCTTTCCCTCTAATATTTTCTCAGTTAAGTACACTATTCCAATATCTTAAGCTGTGTTTGTCCCCATTGGGTGGCATAGGGCATGGCTTCTTGCGGGCTGAGGATAAACTCATTTTCACAGCCATCGCCGCGGGGCGTTTCCCAGAATTTGATGCCCTTTGGCTCGAGGGTGAGCTGGTAATATCCCGAGCCGTCGGATGTGGGGCATTCTGCGTCCGGTGCTTTGCCAGCAAACAATTTGTCCCTTAATGCTGGGGGTAAAGGATGACTCATACCCTCGAGCATGCTTTGTGGTTGAGTATCGGCGAGAAACCATTGCCATGGGTGGAAAGGTTTGCCGTCGTTAAGGGAGAAACTCACAAATTCTTGGCTGATACCATTGGCGCCATAACCTGCCGCCCAGCGATATAGGCGCACACTGAGCCAATGCTGATTAATAAAAATCGGTTCGGCAAAGGTTTCATCAGTTACAAAACTGCCCATTTGTGCCAGCATTCTGCGGCGAGTGTCAAAGGTTTGTGCTAGTTGGACTTCATCGGTGAGCTTATGTTCAAGCCATTGATTAATTGCCAATATACCCGTTTGTGGGCCTTTAAGTTCGATACCTACATCTGTGCCAAAAGTCAGCGGGCGATACTCAATATTTTCGTAGCTTTGCCATTTACCTCGGCTGAGTTTTGGCGTGGTTTCTAGCGGTAGATTGTAAGCATCGGCACCACAATCCTCGACCTTATCTGGGCTGATTTCTCGCTCAAGTTGCACTGGTAACGATTTACTCGCGGTATCTTTAAACCAATGGCCGCTCAGTTTTTGTGGCGTGACACTATCAAACTGCCAATTTCCGGTATTGCCTTCTTCTTTCCACAGTTCATCTTGCTGCTCGAGTCTTATCGGCGTTAAGTAGCGTTGATAGTAATAACTGCCTGTTCCATATTGATTAAAACAAATTCTGACTTTGCTTTTACCTAACTGTCCCTGCCAGATCCCTGTGAGTTCATTGGCCGCAAAGGTCGGCAAAGAGATCGCGGCGGTCAGCAATAGGCTTGAAGATAAAACGGAGAATAACATCCTTGTGGGCATACTGATTTTCTCTTAAAAGGTGATAAGTAAGGGCCGTATTCTAAGCGCAGGATACTGACCGATTATGGATTAAAAATCAAAATCTGATAAAAAAGTCGCCCGTAGGCGACTTGATGTTAAAGACTTAAGGCTTACTCAACTTGCCAATCAATGGCTTCTCCAGCACGAATAGGCACGACGTTAGTATCGCCAAGCGGGTAAGTGGCAGGGACATCCCATGACTTTTTGACCAGCGTGATGGTATCGGTATTGCGTGGCAGATGGTAAAAGTCTGGGCCGTTAAAGCTTGCGAACGCTTCGAGTTTATCCAGCGCATTGACCGACTCGAAGGCTTCGGCATACAGCTCAATGGCGGCATGAGCAGTGTACGAACCCGCACAGCCACAGGCCGCTTCTTTCTTATCCTTGGCGTGTGGCGCTGAATCTGTACCGAGGAAAAACTTCTTGCTGCCGCTTGCCGCTGCACCTAACAACGCCTGCTGGTGGGTGTTGCGTTTTAAAATTGGCAGGCAGTAAAAATGCGGACGAATACCGCCAGCCAGCATGTGGTTACGGTTATACAGCAAATGGTGGGCCGTGATAGTCGCGGCCACATTGTCTGAGGCTTGAGTGACAAAATCGACGGCATCTTTGGTGGTGATATGCTCAAGCACTATTTTAAGCGCGGGGAAATCGGCGACAATTTTACTGAGGATATTTTCAATAAAGACACGCTCGCGGTCGAAAATATCAATAGCTGAATCTGTGACTTCACCGTGGACTAAAAACAGCATACCGACTTCTTGCATGGCTTGGAGTACGGGATAGATGTTTTTAACATCGGTTACGCCGGAATCTGAGTTGGTCGTCGCGCCCGCTGGGTAGAGTTTAGCGGCGACAATTTTACCCGAGGCTTTGGCCTTGCGGATTTCATCTGGGCTGGTTTTGTCGGTTAAATACAACACCATCAAAGGTTCGAATTGTGAGCCCGCGGGCACTTGCGCTTTAATGCGATCGTAATAGGCCAGTGCGGTTTCAGTATCGATAGCGGGGGGCACTAAGTTTGGCATCACGATGGCGCGGCCCATATAGCGGCTGATATCGCGCACTGTCTCTTTAAGCTGGGCGCCGTCTCTTAAATGAATATGCCAGTCGTCTGGGCGAGTGATTGTTATTGTAGTCATAGGGTTTGGTCTTTTGATCGTTTTTGCTGCGAGGGTGGCGGGATCTTATGTGGCAAGGATTTTACTGTAAAGGGAAACTCGGCGGTTTGGGTTAATAAATCTAAATTCTAGACCCTAGAATCTAGGAACTGCTTTTTTCAATCGGACACTTTTCATTTCACTGCTGCGGACACTTTTAAATGAAAGCGCCAGTGTCCGCGGACACTTTTATCTGCAATTTTTTGTTAACGTTTTGAAATAATATGATTTTACTTTTTTGGCATAGGCTTTGCTGTCTCTAGGGTAGAGATTTCCAATAGTGTCCGTTGATACGTTCCGGCACTGATGATTCCAACAGGGAAGCGAGTAAAGCCATGATTAAAGATACTAGCGGCCAAGATACAGTACTTGTGCCATCGACCTCTAAACGTCTTAAGTTACCGCTGATCATTGGCGGTTGCGCCTTATTAGTCAGCGCCTTAGTTTGGGCGAGCTTGGGCACTGATAGCGTGAGCAAATCTTTAAGCCGCAGCGACATCACTACCGCAAAACTCTTCGTTGGAACGTTAACCCGCGATGTGGCGACCACAGGTAAAATCGTGGCGGCCAATGCGCCTATTTTGTATAGCACAGAGGAAGGCACAGTGACCCTGCTCAGCAATCCTGGCGATACTGTTAATAAGGGCGATGTGGTCGCCAAACTTGATAGTCCAAGACTCACTAATCAGCTAGCGCAAGCCAAGTCCGTATTAGCGGGCATGGAGAGTGCATTAGAGCGCGCTAAGTTGGATGCAAGACGCGATCAATTACAAGCTTATCAAACCTTAGATATCGCAACGGTCGATCTTGAAGCGGCGGATAGGGAAAGCCGACGCGGAGAGGAACTGATTCAAAGTCAGCTTATTGGCCAAATTGATTATGAAAAGGGCAAAGATGATTTACACAAAGCCAAGCTGAAGTTTAAGCATGCCGAGCAAGAAGTGGCGTTAACGAAAGATACGTTAACCTTTGAAATTAAAAACAAAGCCCTAGAAGTTGAGCGTCAAACTCTCGCGGTGCGTGAATTAGAACGCCAAGTCGATGCCTTGAATATTGTTGCACCTGTTAACGGCATTATCGGTAACTGGATTACCGAGCAGAAAACCCGTCTTAGCGCTAACCAACCGATTTTAACCGTCGTGGATTTAAGCGCCTATGAGGCTGAGTTAGCCGTGCCTGAGTCCTATGCGGATGATCTGGGTTTAGGCATGGAAGTCGAGTTGAGTTTTGGCAGTATTAAGTTAATGGGCAAGCTATCGTCGATTTCCCCTGAAGTGCGTAACCGTGAAGTGACCGCTAGGGTGCAATTTGACCAAAGCGACAGCCTAACACTGCGCCAGAATCAACGCATCTCGGCCCGAGTGTTATTAGAGCACAGACCCAATGTTCTTATGGTAAAACGCGGCGCCTTTATGACCAGCGGTGGAGGTAATGTGGCTTATCAAGTCGAGGGCGATTTAGCCAGCCGTCGTGAGGTTAAGCTCGGCAGTACTAGCCTGAGCCAAGTCGAAGTGCTTGATGGTGGCAAAGCCGGAGATGAGTGGGTTATTTCAAGTGTCGACCCTTTTAATCACGCCGAACAGGTCAGAATTCATTGATGACCGATATTCGTAAATTATTAAACAACCAATCTGATGAATTTAACAGCGCAGTGATCAAGGTGAATGACGAAACCTGCTGCGACATGGATAAGAATAGGAGCCGGATATGCGTGATAAACAATTTGATATCAGCATGTTGATGTCATCCAAAGTGTTTGGAGTACTAGCCTTATTATTACTGGTGGTTGCGGTGGAACTAAGTATCGGTGAGGCCAATAGCTGGTTTTTCCTCGGACTCAATTTGTTGGAATGGAGTAATCCTTTGGATGAGTTTCGCCAAGTGGGTGAGGTTTCAACCGAAACTGCCAACCTTATGCTGGGCGCTTTTATGTGGTTTTTAGAGTGTGTCGTTGAGCCATTCTTTGGCTGATAAAGGTGTGCTGATTACGGTCGTACATGAGTCGATGCCTAAGGTGTAGACGCAGAGTCTAGGCGCAAAATAGATTTGATTATTTAAAGGAAATGAACATGTTATCAATGAAGAATGTGAGCAAGGTTTTTAAAACGGATTTAGTAGAAACCCACGCCCTGCGCGATTTTAACCTAGAGGTGAACGAAGGCGAATTTGTCGCAGTCACAGGTCCTTCTGGCTCGGGTAAAACCACCTTTTTAAATATTGCAGGTTTACTCGAAGGTTTTACCCACGGCGACTATTTTCTCGATGGGATTAACGTGTCTAACTTGAGCGATAACAAGAGCGCCACTATCCGGAATGAAAAAATTGGCTTTATTTTCCAAGGTTTTAACTTAATTCCCGATCTTAACTTAGCTGAGAATATTGAAGTGCCGCTGCGCTATCGTGGTTTTAATGCCAAGGAGCGTCAACGTCGTGTACAAGAGGCATTAGAGCAAGTGGGCTTAGCTTCACGGCTTAAACATTTACCTACTCAGTTGTCGGGTGGACAACAACAAAGGGTGGCGATTGCTCGTGCGTTGGCGGGGGAGCCACGCTTCCTACTCGCCGACGAACCTACGGGAAACCTCGACAGCCTAATGGCACGTCAAGTGATGGAATTACTCGAAAATATCAATCAAGCGGGCACGACCATTATCATGGTGACGCACGATCCTGAACTCGCTCGCCGCGCCCAACGCAACATTCAAATTGTCGATGGTCAAGTATGTGACTTTACTATGTATCATCAAGGTCATCGACATGTCAGTGACATCACTGCTGCGACTGATATCGACAAACTTGTTGCCAACGCCGACCGCTAAGGATATGCATTATGTTCTTTTATTATGTTGATTTAGCTTGGCGCAGCATTAAGAAAACCCCAGTGTTGTCGCTGCTGATGGTGTTGGCGATTTCGATTGGTATTGGTATCACGATTACTACGTTAAACGTGTACAAGATGATGTCATTTAATCCTGCGGGTGAACGCTCTGATGAGTTAAATGCGGTACAGCTTTGGAGCCAAGGTCCTGATTCTTGGGATGAGTTAAACTCGTTAGTGACTTACCAAGACGCGATGAATCTGCGCAACAATACCTTACCTAAACGCCAAGCTGCGATGTTTCGCACTGGGATGGCAGTGCAAACGGAGGATGCCAATTTTGCGCCTATTTTAGAAAGCATTCGGGTGACGGACAGTGACTTTTTTAAGCTGTTTGACGTGCCATTTTTGTACGGTAATGCGTGGGATAAATCCGTCGACACTGAACCTGCTTATCAAGTGGTGATTAACGATAAACTCAATCAAAAGTTGTTTGCGGGTCAAAACAGTGTTGGCAAAGTTATCTATCTTAATCGTAAACCTTATCAAGTGGTTGGGGTGATTGATGCTTGGGATCCTAAGCCTAAATATTATGATCCCACTAACGGTGCCTTTAACGACACGGAACAAATTTTTGTGCCGTTTTCGCTGACACCTATCGAAGAGTTTGATGTATGGGGTAACACGTCTGGTTGGAAGTTTGAGACGATGAATAGTTACAGTGATCGCCTTAACTCTGAAAAAGTGTGGCTGCTGTATTGGGTTGAGTTACCCAATAAAGATGCAGTAGCCAGTTACCGTTCTTGGCTCAGCAATTATGTAGCGGAGCAAAAAGCCCTAGGCCGTTTTACGGATAATAAATCTGCCGCTGACTCAGTCAAAGTATCCGATGTGGCAACTTGGCTTGAATACAATCATGTGGTGCCCGAAGACAATAAAATCTTGGTTGGCTTGAGTGCGCTATTTTTAAGTGTTTGTTTAGTCAATATATTAGGTTTAATGCTGACAAAGTTCCTCAAGCGAGCTCCCGAGGTAGGAGTGCGCCGCGCTATTGGTGCTAGCCGTGGCCAAATCTTCGCTCAATATATGGTGGAAGTGGGCATGATTGGCTTATTCGGTGGTTTGCTGGGACTCGCTTGGGCCTACGCTTCGCTTTATGGGTTATCGGCCCAGTTTGAGGTCGCGAAGGATTTAACCCATTTATCGGCGAGTATGTGGATTATCACCCCAAGTATTGCGGTAGGCACAGCCTTGTTGGCTGGCTTGTATCCCGCATGGGTGGTGTGTCGTACTAAACCTAGCGTTTATCTTAAAAGCCAGTAAGGGACTCATTATGTTGCATATTAAACCTATTCTCAGCAGTTTATTGCGCAGTAAAAGCGGTCCGGTCTTACTGCTTATTCAGATTATCTTGTCTGTGGCGATTGTGGCGAATGCGAGCTTTATTATTCAAGAGCGTTTAGCCCTGATGCAGCGTGATTCGGGGATTAAAGAGTCAGAAGTCTTGACCTTTAGCTTGTTCAACTTCGATCCATTGATTGATAAAACCGCGCAAAACAAAATTGATCAGCAAATTTTGCGGGGGCTACCCAATGTGATTGATGCGACCTCAACCAATATGTTGCCGTTAAGCGGTGGCGGCTGGTCGAGCACGTTAAATCTGGGCCCCGACCCAGATAGCGCTAAATCGACACCGCAATTTGCCATGTATTTAGGGACAGATCACACCATTGAGACCTTAGGCATTAAGCTGATTGAGGGACGTAACTTTTACCCCCATGAACTTAAGGATAACCTCGATAGCCCTAGCCGATTAGCGATCATCTCCAGTGTGTTAGCCAAAGCCATTTGGCCTGATGAATCCGCACTTGGCAAAGTGTTGTACGAGGGCAAGGATGCACAGATCACTGTGATTGGCGTAGTCGAAAAACTACAAGGCGCGTGGATTGACAGTTCTAGCCTTGAAAATAGTGTGATTCAAAATGTGGATTATGGCAGCAGTTCTTACATGGTACGGGCCAAACCTGAGTTTCACGCCGAGCTTAAAGACACGATAAAAAAAGCGCTGATGGCGGAGAATCCAAACCGAGTGCTCGATGGATTTAAGTCAATCGAGGCCTTAAAAGATAGTTCATACCGAGATCATAAATTGATGATTACTGTGTTAACTATGATGGTGGTGTTGTTATTGCTTATCACCTCGCTCGGTTTAACGGGCATGGTGATGTTTAATATCCAGCGCCGCACTAAGCAGATAGGTACCCGCCGTGCATTGGGGGCTAAAAAGCGCGATATTATCAGTTACTTCCTCGTGGAGAACTATTTGATTTGCTTAGCGGGAGGCGTGCTGGGCGGCTTGTTAGCGATACAGTTAGGCCAACAGTTGATGAAAATCTATAGCTTGCCTATGTTGGACTTAAGCTACCCACTAATTACTGTGGCAGGTTTGTTTATTGTCACCACGTTAGCGGTTTACTTACCGGCGCGTAAGGCGGCAAATATTTCGCCAGCAACCGCAACTCGCAGCGTATAGCGGAATATTTGATGTCACTCAAGGTACGATAAAAGCTCGACAAAAGTGCGATAACAATAGGATGTTATTGCACTTTTTGTTACTTTACGGTTAACAGTTTTACTTAGGACAACACTCACACTTATGGATACTATCCTTATCGTCGATGACAATCATGCCATCTGCCAAGCCCTAGGTTTGATGCTAGAACTCAATGATTATCGGGTGCTGATTTGCCATAGCCCAGAGGACGCCCTTGGGTTATTGACGACTCAAGATGTGGATTTAGTGATCCAAGATATGAACTTTACCCGAGATACCACCTCGGGTGAGGAAGGTCGGCAGCTGTTTTACGCCCTGCGCGAACACCAAGGGGATTTGCCGATTATTTTGATGACGGCGTGGACGCAACTCGAAACCGCAGTTGAATTAGTCAAAGCGGGCGCCGCCGATTATATGGGTAAACCTTGGGATGACGCTAAGCTACTTAATAGCATCACTAATCTGATTGCGCTTTATAAACTCTCCCGTGCTAACCACCGCTTGGAGCGGGTGAATCATCAACGCCAAGTGGCGATCGCCGATGCGGATCTCTGCGGTATTGTCTTTGGTAGCGGTGCTATGCAGCGTTGTATTGACTTAGCCTTGCAACTGGCACGCTCCGATGTATCGGTCTTGATCACTGGCCCCAATGGCGCGGGAAAAGACAAACTCGCCGATATTCTCCACGCCAATTCACCCTTAAAAAACAAACCTTTTATTAAGGTCAATGTCGGCGCTTTGCCGATGGATTTATTAGAGGCCGAGCTGTTTGGTGCCGAGGCGGGCGCTTTTACGGGCGCGACTAAAGCGCGTATTGGCCGTTTCGAAGCGGCAGACGGCGGCACGCTGTTTTTAGATGAAATTGGCAATTTACCTTTGTCTGGGCAAGTGAAATTATTGCGGGTGCTACAAACCGGCGAATTTGAACGCTTAGGAAGCCATAAAACCCAGAAAGTAAAAGTGCGGGTGATCAGTGCGACCAATGCGGATCTGGCCCAAGATATCGCCGAAGGGCGATTCCGTGAGGATTTGTTTTACCGCTTAAACGTGATTGAACTGGCATTGCCACCGCTGAATCAACGCACCGATGACATTTTACCTTTAGTGCAGCATTTTATTGGCAGCGATTTTAGCTTGAGTAAACCTGCGTTGCAGGCGTTATTACAGCACCGCTGGCCGGGAAATGTGCGCGAGCTTGAAAATGCCTGTAAGCGAGCGGTATTGTTGGCGCAAAGCCATGTGTTGACGGAAGCTGACTTTGGTTTGGCACCTGTTGCGAGTGTTATAAAATCTGCTTCCAGTGTTTCGGCTGTATCTGAGTCGCGGCTATCTGACCTGAGACAGTTTGATCCTCAGCCTGTTTATTCGCCGGCTTCCATCCCCGTAAATACCGCATTTTATCATGAGTCTGTTCGTGCCCAAGTGTCAGATGCCAATGAGGCGATAGACGTGAGCCGAGAAGATATCGAAGCGGCGCTAAAACAGCATCATGGCGTAATTGCTCGGGTGGCAAAAGCGCTTGGACTCAGTCGCCAAGCGTTGTATCGGCGGATGGACAAGTTTGGTTTAGATAAGTCATAGGCTAAGTGCAGATGCTAGGGTAAAGGCTATCGATTAAGGAATCTGAGTGTTAATTCGAACTAAACTTATCATTTTTTCAATGGCTTGCTGCGCCTTTGGCGTCTTGCTGAGTTTTGCCTTGGTGAGGTATATCTCACCCGATGCTTCGTCTGTTGCCACGTCTAACACGATTGAAATCCCTGATGTGAATGTGCCACTCGATTTTGCGGAGCTTGAGAAAACGGTCGCCTCCATCGAACTCGCCCTTAACAATAGTGAGCAATTGCAGGAGGCTGCGGCGATGCAAGCGCACCAGAGGGCCGAGCAGATTAAGGCCGAGCTGCAAAAGCTTGAACAACTTAAACAAGAGCAGTTACAAATAAAACTCTTCAAGTTAGAACAACTTAAAGAAGGGCTGTTTAATTCTATTCGTCATGTGGTTGAGCCTTTACGTGTAGAACCGCTATCTATTTTACCGCCCAAAGCACCTGTATCTCCTGCGATATCCGCTGAGATAGCTAAGGGAGAGCGTGTCTCGAGTTTGACCTTAGGTGAAGGTTTGTTCGTGTTGTTTCTCGCTTGTACTGTCTGTGGTTTAGGTATTGCTTGGTTGACTCGACATCTCGGCCGCAGTTTAGATTCCCTTGAAGTCGGCTTGCTAAATTTTAGTGATAATGACTTTAGTGTGAGTATTCCTGAACATGGCGAAGGTCAGCTCAAAACCTTAGCGCAGTTATTTAACCATTCGGCGGCAAAATTGCGCCAAGAAAGGCAGTACATTTACCAGCGGGAGTTATTACTGGATAAGGTGATTCAAAGTTCTCCCAATGTGATGTTGTTACTGGACGATCATCAGCGGCTCATTTACGCTAATGATGCGGCGCGTCACCTATTCCATAAAAAGGGCAGAATGGAAGGCTTGAGCTTAGATGAATTGCTGGTGGATTTGCCCGAAGTATTGGCCTTAGCGCTTAAACATGAAAAGAACGGACTCTTCGCCATGGGTGAAGATGATGTGGAAACTTGGTATTTAAGTCGCGGCCAATTTTTATTGAATAACCAACAGCATAACTTGATTTTGCTCAAGCAGATGACCCGCGAGCTCAATCGTCAAGAGGTGGCAGTATGGAAAAAAGTCATCCGCATTATTAGCCATGAACTCAATAACTCAGTCGCGCCCATCGCCTCTATGGTGAACTCCGGCCGACTGCTCACCAAAGATATCGATAATCCCAAGCTAACCTTAATTTTCGATACTATCGAGAATCGCACCAGTCATCTAAGCCAGTTTATCTTCAACTATGCCCGTTTTGCTAAGTTGCCGCTCCCGCAACGGCGTCAGGTGAATTGGACGCAATTTACTGCCCAGTTAACTCAGCATTATCCCTTTAAACTCACTCATGAGTTACCTGAGGTTGATGGTTTTTTCGATCAAGGACAGATGGAGCAAGTGCTCCTCAATTTACTTAAAAACGCCCATGAATCTGGCTCAAACCCCGAGGATGTCACCCTGTCGATTCGGTATCAAACCTTAGTGGATGGTGCAAGTTTTAGTATTGTGATTGAGGATCGCGGCGCAGGTATGTCTGGTGAAGTATTAGAGCAGGCGCTACTGCCGTTTTACTCAACAAAACAATCGGGTACAGGCTTAGGTTTACCTTTGTGTCGTGAAATTATCGAAGCCCACGATGGCAGTATTAGCATGCATAATCGCAGTGACGGTGGCCTGTTGGTTCGACTATGGTTACCACAATAATGCTCGCGTTTTGAATCAACACCGTAATGCGACTCTTAAGTCGCATTTTTATTGCTTATCTTATCCGCTTGTTTAATGCATAACTCCTATCCTCAACAGCCTCTTGGCGTATTAGCCAAATGGGCTATTTTTGCATTTTTACCTTAGCTCTTCGGGCTAATTTGCCCCCCAGCGTAATGACGGGAGATCTTTAACCCTGTTAACCTGTTTTATCGAAAATTTGCGTTAAAACTCACCTTGTTCTAACAGAGGTTAGCGCGGTTTTTAAGGTTCGATTAAAAAGGTTAAGGAGGGATAAGTGAAACAGTTAAAACAGCGTCTGCTTACTTACGTTTTATGTCCATTCCTGCTGCTGGCTTCCCCTATCACTATTGCCGATAACGACATTGAAATTAGTGGCTTAGTAATAGATAGAACCTTGACTCGGTTTGGTAAGGACTTTGGTTTTTACTACTCAAGCTATTGGCGCGAACTGCCCTTTACCCAAGGCTTTAACGTCACTCTGTATGAGACAGTGTTTCCACAGGCTGGAACCGTTTTAACCTTAGAAGTAAACGGGACTCGGATTTACACCACCCATTTTGGTCGTCGTGCAAATCCGATTAAAGAGAGCGCAGAGCTGGCGATTTTGCTTACGATTGATTATTTAGCGCAAGTCAGAGCCAATGCAATAACAGGTGATTTTTCAGGTACATCGGACGACTTTTAGGATAATAATAATGACATACAGGACGTTACTTGCTCTTGTCACGCTATGTGTGGCAAGCAGTGGCCAAGCCACTGAATTGATTTATACGCCAGTGAATCCCAGCTTTGGCGGCAATCCACAAAATGGGGCTTTTCTATTAAATAAAGCCCAAGCCCAGAATGACAATAAATCCAACTCGTCCGAGAAGGACTTTATTACTCGCTTTAAAGAATCCCTAGAGCGTAATCTTATCAATTCTATTACCCGAGGGATTGCTGATGGTGAAATCACCGACGGTGACTATAATACTGGCGATTTTCGTATAGAAATTAACTCTATAGGGGATAAAGTTATACTGACTATCACTAATATTGCCACGAATGAAGTGACAATAATTGAAATGTCAGCATTTGGAGGTGGCAACTAATGGCCCGTCTAGTGTTAGTGAGTTTATTACTGCTAAGTGTGTCGGCCTGTAGCCTTATCTCCAAACCCGATTTAAATATCACGGCTGCCGAGGTTAACCCCTTGAGTGAGGTGATGCGTGGGCTGCAAACTCAACCAGGACCTAAGTTTCCTATCCCTGTGGCCGTGTATTCCTTTCGCGATCAAACTGGCCAATATAAGCCGCAGGCTAACGTGAGTTCGTTTTCGACCGCGGTAACTCAGGGCGCAACATCGATGTTGATGCAGACTTTGCTCGACTCTAAATGGTTTACACCCGTTGAGCGTGAAGGGCTACAAAATTTGCTTACCGAGCGTAAGATCAGCAACAAACAGAGCGGTACTAAGGGCGATGAAGTGCCCGTATTATCCACCGCCAGATTGTTACTCGAAGGTGGAGTGATTAGTTATGAGACCAACACTAGCACTGGTGGTAGCGGTGTCGAATACTACGGCATTGGCGCTTCTGAAATGTACCGTGAAGATCTGGTGACCATTTATCTACGCGCCGTGGATGTACACACAGGTAAAGTCATGATGTCGGTCTCAACCAGCAAACGTGTTTTATCCCAAGAAATGCGTGCGGGCTTGTTCCGTTACACGAGTTTAAATCGACTCGCTGAGGCTGAAGTCGGTTTTACAACCAATGAGCCAGTGCAATTTTGCGTGTTACAAGCCATTGAATTGGCGGTCGCTGAGCTGATTGATAAGGGTATCAAACAAGGTTACTGGAGCCCAACTCAAGTGGCGCAGCCAGCAGAAAAAGCCCAGGAGTTGAGTCAGGGCTAGGTGCTTGAAAGTCGGTATTAGATGCTAGAGCAAAGCAGACTTCTGCTTTAGCACTTAGTTGCTATAGCGAAAAAGAAAACCGAGCCAGTTAAGCTGACTCGGTTTTTTATTGCAGTTATTACAGCAGTCAGTTGATATTAGGCTATTTTAGTCCGCTTGCATGGCCTTCCAAAACAGTTCAAAACTGGCATCGCGGTATATTTTATCTGTCCCCAAGTGCGGGTTATCAATAAAGAATCGGGTTGCTGCTAGATATTGGCCGTGGCAGTTTTCTAGCATCAATTCCACTGGATAATGGGCGATTAGCCCCATCATTTGTCCCTGCTTAATGAGTTCGCTAATAAAGCCTAAGATACTATTCATCGCTTGATCGCGCACCTTAGCGGCAATCATGGGCGACATTGAATATTGCTGAAAAAACAGTTGTTTGACAGGGTTATCCAGCGACCAATCTATCGCACTTTGCCATAGTTGTAGGGCATTGTGCTTAAGATCGCTGCCCTTATGGGTGTTTAACAGTAAGGCATCGGCAAATTCTTGTTTTATGGTAAGAAACAAAGATTCCATCAAGTCTTCCTTAGAAGGGAAGTGATGGAACAAGGTGCCCGTTGCTACACCTGCTTGTTTCGCAATCGAGGCGGTGGACGTGCCATGAAATCCTTGGCTGACAAAGAGCGCTAAAGCAGTATCGAGAATAGCTTGGCGTTTATCAGTCATGGTTTTAATGGGTTGTGTTGTTGATGGTTTATCCAAGATTTATCCCCCAATGACTAGCGCAAAAATAGCTTCATTAAGATGCGCTGGATAAAAGTGCCGTAGGGCGGGTGAACAAATTTGCCTGTGTTGAATCGGCCACGGCTGAGTACCGTTTTAGCGTGGCTAAAGGTCAAAAAGCCTTCCTTGCCATGGTAATGCCCCATGCCCGACGGGCCTATTCCGCCAAAGGGCGCATCGTCGGCGGCGACATGAAACACGGTTTCATTAATGCACACACCGCCAGAATGGGTCTGCTGGAGGATCTTTTGCTGAGTTGGCTCATCGAAACTCATCACATAAAGCGCTAAGGGTCTGGCTCTGTGATTGATGTACTGAATCGCTTCATCTAAGGTGTCGTAGCTAATAATTGGTAACAATGGGCCAAAAATTTCCTCTTGCATCAATAGCATGTCTTCACTGGTGTTCGTTATTAACTGAGTCGCAATTTTGCGGTTTTGACTATCTATGGCTTCGTCAGTTGCTGAAATAACACGGGCACCTTTTGCTTTAGCGTCTTCGAGCACTGTCATCAAGCGGTCAAACTGACGTGTATTAATGATGCTGCCATAGTCCTTATTGTGGTTAATGGTGCCGTACATGGCCTTAAACTTAGCTTGGTAGGCGGCGATAAAGTCACCCACCTTGGTTTTAGGGCAAAGCACATAATCAGGGGCGACGCAGATTTGTCCGGCATTCAAACACTTACCGTAAATCATTCGTTCTACTGCTATCTCAAGCGGCATATCGGGGGCGATAATCACAGGCGATTTACCACCCAATTCGAGTGTTACTGGGGTGAGGTTATTCGCTGCGGCGCGCATCACATGGCGGCCGACTGTGGTCGAGCCTGTAAAGAGTAAATGATCGAATGGCAGGGCAGAAAATTGGGCAGCAATGTCCGCCTCACCTTCAACAACCGCCACGTGGGATTCATCGAAGACTTGTGCCAATAACTGTTTGATCACTTGGTTGGTCGCTGGGGTAAATTCTGACATTTTGAGCATGGCATGATTACCCGCGGCAATAGCAGTCACTAGCGGGCCAATTGACAGCATGACGGGGAAATTCCACGGCACGATAATACCGATCACCCCCAGAGGTTGATAATGCACTGTGACTTTGGCGGGTGCGAGTAAGATGCCCGCATGGCGAGCGCTGGGTTTGAGCCATTTTTTGAGATTTTTCAAGCTGTAATTGATGTTGTTGATGACAGGCATAATGTCTGAGATCAGGCTGTCATCAATCGATCTATGGCCGTAGTCTTGGCTTAAGGCTTCGACTAAGGGTGTTTGAAATTGCAGTATGGCCGCCTTAAGTCGAGTTAATTGCTCCACTCGCGTAGCGTAATTAGGATTCGGCGCCGCTAAATAGCTGCTGCGTTGGCGTTGGAGCAACTGAGTCAGTGGCGAAGTATTAAGGTGTTCGGTGGCCATATTCATAGTGGTTGCTCCAAGGGAAATGGTAGGCTGAGTCTTATTCGGTACTTTATTTAAGTAATCGTCTCGATTGAGTCTTTTATTAAATCATTACCGACTGATTAGTCGGTTTATCCTAGCTTGCTTAGTGAGATGGTGCAAGGTATCTGGTGTATTTTTGAGCAAGATCACGGCTTGTTGTGGCGTTAGCTTTTACACTAAATCAAGGGTTGTTACATAAGGAGTATGTATGGCATTGTTAAAGCATGGAATTTCGATTGGTATTGAGCGTTATGGTGATGATGATTTTTTCGTTACCTTTAAAGCTATCGGTACCTTAACTCATCAAGACTACGAAATGATGGTGCCTGTGTTGGAGTCTGCATTAGCTGGGGTGAAAGATCCTGATATCTTCGCCTTGGTAGATGTCACCGAGTTGGAAGGCTTGGAACTACAGGCCGCTTGGGACGATCTCAAACTTGGGGTGAAGCATATTCGTCATTTCGAGAAAATAGCCATCGTCGGTAAGACGACTTTGCAGGAAGTGTTGGCTAAATTGGCAAACTGGTTTACGCCTGCTGAGGTAAGGTTTTTTGTTGATAATGGCGATGCTGTTGCTTGGCTGAGAGACTAAGGTTGTGAGATGAAGTTTGTGGTCTGCCAATGCGCTAAATCGGGCGTTATAGCAGCGCCGTAAAGATTCACCCAGCAATCCATTCGCGCCATAGAAGGAGTACAAATTATGCGTACAGGTCAAATACTCTGGCCCACAGATTTTTCGGAAACTGCGGCCCATGCACTGAGCTATGCCATTGAAATGGCTAATCTATACCATGTAGGGCTAAAAATCTTACATGTGGTTGAACAGCCGATCGGTGATGAAAACTTTATGATTCTATCTATTACCCCTGAAGAGCTTGCTAAAAGCATGGAGGAAGCGGCGGCAACTAAAATGCGAGCACTATTGGATGGATTGAATACTGATCTTCCCATCACTACCTTGATCCGCCGTGGCGATCCTGTCTATCAAATTTTAGAAGAGGCCAACAGTAAAGACATTGGCATGGTAGTAATTGCTAGCCATGGCCGAACTGGGATTTCGCATTTTTTACACACCAATGTCTCAGAAGCGGTGGCGAATGGTGCAGCTTGTCCTGTGCTTGTGGTTAAGTAACTGGCTTTGACTCTATAAATCCAAAGGGCGCTTATAGCGTCCTTTCTTTTTGATTGATAAAGAATAATTAATTGAAATGGGTACGCAAGAAGCATAGCAAACTGCTATAAAATAGTGGTATTTTGGCCTTAATAATTAGCTTAATTAAAAACTCAAATGATGGATAAGCTTATGCGTACTCAAGAAGTGTTATGCCCTACGGATTTTTCATCCACTGCGGCCCATGCGTTAAAATATGCGGTTGAAATGGCAAATGTTTATCAAGTCGATATTCGGTTGTTGCATGTGACTAGCCCTGCCCGTGGCGCCCATTGTTATGGTATTGCGGTCGATATTCCCGCTACATTGGAAAATGAACTCAAAGCTTTCGTTGATGCAAAAATGCACAGTTTGCAGCAGGAAATGCAGCAGAACCTTACCGAAGGGCTCAATATTAAGTTAGTCGTGCGCCATGGTGATGCTATTGATGAGATTTTAGCGGAAGCCGTCGATGTGGGCATGGTGGTTATCGCTAGTCATGGGAGCAGCGGTTTAGCTGACTTTTTAAAACCCCACGTTACACAGGATATTGTTAAGTATGCTAAGTGCCCTGTGTTGGTGGTGAAATAACACTATGGGATAAGTTTAGTAGGAATCATTTTTGATCATTTTAGGTTCTGTTAACTTAGTCGACGCCTCGGCTTCATTGTCAAATGACATCAGGCGTCGATACTTTTCCTGCAGAGCCACTAAGCTACCATCTTGGGTAATTTGTTTGAGTCCCGCATTAAAATCATCCCGAATTTGTTCACTGAGAAACGCGAACTTGTATTCTGTAGGTGGGAATATTTGGTGGCAAATCGCCTGTTGTTTTAAGTCTTTCTCAGTGAGTTTGCCCTCAAGATAGGCCTGCTTTAAGTAGTATTTGAAAATATTTTTATCCATCACAACGACATCGGCCCTGCGCTTCATCAGCATATAAACCTGCTGCACTTGCCTCGCTTGTTCTTGGTAGCCACTATTGGTCTTAACCATGTTGGCAAACTCTTCCCCCAGTAACGATGATGCACGTTGAAAGGCGACGACTTGTTTGTTGTTTAAATCGTTTATGCTATTGATGTTAAATTGATTACTCTCGAGACTGATGGCGCAGTTTTGGTAGGTTATCGCAACGTTGGAATAAAAAACGTTGTTAATCATTCCTTCTTTGATGTTGATGATGCCATCGAGTTTACCTTCCCTGAGTTCATGGAAAGTGCGCGCCAGTGGTAAGTAGTGGATAGAAGCAGTATGGCCTTTAACTGCGAGGGCTTGGTTAAGTAATTCGAGTTCGATCCCGCTATTTGTTGCTTGGATGACATAGGGTGGGATAGACAGGCTGACGCCTATCTTAATTTCAGCCGCTTGGCCGAGCTGAGCGCCGCATAGGATGAGTAACCCCATCAATTTATAGTGGTTACGACGAGCCACTGAGCTATTTGGCTTATTTAGTTTATGCGCCATAAGTTACCAACACCTCCGCGGTATACACTTGCAACTGTGTTTGATACTCGCCAAGTCATTCCATGACTATCTTGAGTAAGTGTAGTGTGTCTGTGAACTCAGCACGGCTTTATTTATCAAATACACATTAACGCTTTAACCTATTACAGGCTCAAAAGGATGAGCCCGGTTCAGTCAAAAAAGCAATTTCTTCCGCCGTAGACTCCCTGCCTAAGATAATATTTCTATGTGGATAGCGGCCAAACCTGTCGATAATCGCTTTATGGCGCAGTTCAAACGTTAGGTTTGTTATCGCAGCTTCGCGATTAAACAGTTTTACTGCTACTTGGTGAATGGTTGCCGATTCGCTGTGCATATAGGGCATAAATAGAAAAGGGACTTGTTTGGATTTTAGTGCGGTATCGACCCGTTGGGCAACGGCTTCTTGGGCGAGCACTAAGGCGATGGTATCAGCTTCGAAAGCGGCAGGCGTATCGCGGTAAATATTACGGGAAAATTGATCGAGCACTATTATCTCAGCCAATCGACCTTGAGGCGTGATTCGCCAATGTGAAAGTTCTCCCCGTTTAGCTTGAAGTAGTACACCTTCGAAGCGCTGTTTGATCTGGGTATCAAATTCAACATCTTTAATCCACCAGAGCTTTGGGTCAATGTCTTCAAACCAAAATGTCAGTATTTGGTCTGCTGTGATTGTCTGGCTCATTTTAGCCTTTCTTCATAGGTGTTGAGTGATATTAGAAATAACAGTTGTTGGGGGAGGATGACAAGCCGTTTCGTTTGATTTAAGTGCAGATTTGTTATCTGATGATCTTGTCGCGAACCGTAAGTATTTAGCATTGGCTATTGCCTTATTGACTGAATATAAAGTAGTTTTGATGATAATTACTTTTGTTTCCAGACAGGTCATCCTATGTCACTTTCAATGCCAGCATCCCAACAGGTTTCAAAGCAAAATAAGGCGTTTCTGCGTAAGTTATATTTGGCGCATTTAATGGATGATGACCGCCATAATCTATTATCACTCAATAAGTTAACCGGAATGCCTCGCCGAACTTTACAGGATGCTATCGCAGCTTTTGAGGATATAGGTATTCGAGTCGAGTTTGTGCAGGAAGGCAGCCGTAACAATTCAGGTTATTACCGCATAGTCACTTGGGGGCCAATCAGCAGCGCTTGGGTCGATACTCATCTAAGCGAAATCGCTGAGCTGATAGGATTTTACGAGAAGTCAATTTAAACGCTGTTTGTTACCAAGGACGAATTTGAGAACTCTTCAACTGTTAGGTTTTATTCTTGCCATCGCAGGCGTCATTTTGGGATATATAACGCTAGCATCTATTGACGGTCAAACATCTGAAGCTTCTGCTGGGGCTGCGGGTTTAGGCATGATTTTTATGGTATTACCAGCCTTTGGCTGTCCTGCGTTAATGTTGGTACCTTCTTCTTTAACATTATGCAAATCAGAAGTAAGGCTACGTACATATTTTAAAGGGAGTTTTTGGTTGAGTCTGTGGAAATTGAATTTAGTTATTTCTGCTGTATATATTCTTGTTACTCTTTATGTAGGCTGTTTATGGCTACAAATCAGCATTGGTCGCTAACGAGAGAATCATCTTGTTCATCATGTGTTCATTTTTTAGGCTTAACCTTCAACGCGAATCTCACCCGAGGATATTGCATTCGTTTGCATAGATATTTGAGCATTTTCTCTTCGTTACTCCTTTGCCAATTTTCTGGCCTGACCAGCCTAAACTCCCTATAATCGGCTGCAAATGTCATCACGTTACATAGTGTTCACATCTAAATACCCTACATACTTAAAATAAAAAGGAACCTTGTTCCATGTTAGAAAAACTGTTCAAACTGAAACAAAATCAAACGAGCCTCAAGCAGGAAGCGGTCGCAGGTTTGACAACATTTATGACGATGGCCTACATCATTTTTGTGAACCCAATGATGTTAGCCGATGCGGGCATGGACCATGGTGCTGTATTTGTGGCGACCTGTTTGGCGGCGGCTGTCGGCTGTTTGGTTATGGGGTTGATGGCGAATTATCCAATTGCGCTTGCTCCAGGTATGGGACTTAATGCTTTTTTTACCTACACAGTCGTGGGTGAAATGGGTTACAGCTGGGAGACTGCGTTAGGCGCAGTGTTCCTGTCGGGAATTTGCTTTTTAATCTTGTCCTTAGTGCGTATTCGAGAATGGATTGTAAATAGTATTCCCATGTCGTTACGTATCGGTATTGCTGCAGGTATTGGTTTATTCCTTGCACTGATTGGCCTTAAGAGCGCCGGTATTGTGGTGGCAAGTCCTGCTACGCTAGTGACGCTGGGCGATATCACGGCATTTCCGGCGGTTATGGCTGTGCTGGGCTTTTTCCTCATTATTGCTATGGTGCAGCGGGGAATGAAGTCAGCGGTGATTGCCAGCATTCTGATTATCACTGGCCTAGGATTAGTGTTTGGTGATGTGCAGTATCAGGGCATTGTATCAATGCCACCTTCAATCGCACCTACATTTATGAAGATGGATTTATCCCAAGTATTTGAAGTAACTATGTTATCAGTCGTTTTTGCCTTCTTATTTGTGGATCTCTTCGATACCTCTGGCACCTTAGTGGCGGTTGCACAGCGCGGTGGTTTTCTCGATGATAAAGGCCGTTTACCACGTCTGAGTCGTGCCTTGACCGCTGACAGTTTAGCAACGATTGCGGGGGCGGCTTTTGGCACTTCCACCACGACAAGTTATATAGAAAGCACCGCGGGTGTGAGCGCGGGTGGTCGTACTGGTTTAACGGCCGTTGTGGTGGGATTACTCTTTATTGCTGCGTTATTCCTGTCGCCATTGGCGGGGATGATCCCGGCTTATGCGACTGCGGGCACATTGTTTTATGTAGCTATTTTGATGATGTCGGGACTGGTGCATGTTGAATGGGAAGATTTGACTGAAGCCGCGCCTGTGGTGGTTGTGTGTATATTAATGCCGCTAACGTTTTCTATCGCGACGGGCATTGCCTTTGGGATCATCTCATATGCAGCAATCAAATTACTCACAGGTCGCTTTAGCGATCTTAATGTGGGCATTTTAGTATTAGCCGCATTGTTTGTAGCTAAGTTTGTCTATGGTTGATGCTGTCGATTAATTCACCTGCACAGTAAAAACTCGCAGCGTAGATTGTTTACATTTTTTGAGGGCCATCTAATCGATGGCCCTTTTTAATGCGCGATTCTAAGCAAAAACGAAAATTTATCTCGAGTTAATAACTCCTTGCTACCAATTACTCAGCGGATTAGGTATAAGGATTGTTCGGTTATTTTGTTACAAATGAATAATGAACTTAAGTGAGATTGCGTATCGCCGCGTGGTAGTGAAGTTAGGGACGAGTGTGCTGACCTCTGGCAGTAAACAGCTAGATAAAGCCCACATGGTTGAGCTTGCTCGTCAAATGGCCGCACTGATGAAGTCAGGGGTCGAAGTCGTATTATGTACCTCAGGAGCAATTGCCGCTGGGCGCGAACATCTCCAATACCCGACGCTGCCCGACACTATGGCCAATAAGCAATTGTTAGCCGCTGTCGGGCAAAGTCAGTTGATCCTCGCTTGGGCACAACTCTTTAGTATTTATGGGCTGCATGTGGGCCAATTGCTGCTGACCCGTGCCGATTTGCAGGATAGGGAGCGTTACCTTAACGCCCGCGACACGCTCAATGCCTTGTTGGCGAATAATATTGTGCCGATCATCAATGAAAACGATGCCGTTGCCACCAATGAGATCAAAGTGGGCGATAACGACAATTTATCGGCGCGCGCAGCACTCTTATGCGATGCTGACTTATTGATTTTACTGACGGATCAAAAGGGCTTATTCGATGCGGATCCACGCACTAACCCGAACGCTAAGTTGATTTCACAGGTGGTGAAGATTGACGATAGTCTGCGTATGCTGGCGGGCGGTTCTGTATCGGGTTTAGGCACGGGTGGTATGTCGACTAAATTGGAAGCGGCGGATATTGCTCGCCGTGCTGGCATCGAAGTGGTTATCGCTTCTGGCCATCACCCTGATGTGATCAAAAAAGTGGTCGCCAAAGAGTCAGTCGGTACTCACTTTAGTGCCATCGAAAACCCGCTCGAAAGCCGCAAACAGTGGATTCTAGCGGGACCTGCGACTCAAGGTTCTTTAGTGCTTGATGCGGGCGCGGTCAAAGCCGTGACTGACAAGGGCCGCAGTCTATTGTCTAAAGGTATCGTAGGCGTTAAAGGTCAGTTTGAACGTGGTGCGACGCTACAATTAGTTGATCAACAAGGTAAAGTGATTGCTAAAGGGATGACACGATACTGTGGCCAAGCCCTGAGTTTGATTGCGGGTAAGCATTCCGACGAGATCGAGTCTGTACTCGGTTACGATTATGGTGACGCAATAGTGCACCGCAACGACATGGTTGTCTTATAAGCGAGGTCTGTTTTGAGTCAAATGAATCAAGATCAGTATTTACAGCAACTTGGCCAAAATGCCAAACAGGCCAGTTATGCTTTAGCCAATTTAACGGCGAGCCAAAAGGCTGACTTACTCGAAGCTATTGCCGATGCGCTGACGGCAAACTCCGCCGCCATTTTAGCGGCTAATGCTAAAGACGTTGCCGCTGCTAAGGTTGATGGATTAACGGAGGCGATGATCGACAGACTGTTGCTCGATGATGCACGTTTAGCGGGCATTATCGGTGATATCAGTGATGTGATCCGCCTTGCCGATCCCGTGGGCGAAGAGTTTGGCAGCAAGTTATTAGATAACGGTTTAAGGTTGACTCGTCGCCGCGTACCGCTGGGCGTGATTGGGGTTATCTACGAGGCGCGCCCGAATGTGACTGTTGATATCGCGGTACTCGCCCTTAAAACGGGTAATGCGGTGATCCTCCGTGGCGGTAAAGAAACCCTTGAATCGAATAAGCTTATCAGTGAAGTGATCCGCGGCGCGATTGTCGCCCAAGGTTTGCCCATAGATGCGGTGCAATTTATTGATTCTTCAGACAGAGCCCTAGTGACGGGACTGCTAAAGCTCGATCAATATGTCGACATGATAGTGCCGCGCGGCGGTCAAGCATTGCAGCGCCTATGTGCCGAGCAAGCGACCATTCCGGTGATCTTAGGTGGCATAGGTATTTGCCATTTATATGTCGATAAAAATGCCGACCTTGAGCGTGCCTTAGGCGTAATCGCTAATGCCAAAGTGCAGCGTCCAACTGTGTGCAATGCTCTTGATACCTTGCTGGTGGATGAGCGCGTGGCGAGCAGCTTTGTACCGCAAATTGCCGAATATCTGCATCGTCTAGGCGTGCGTTTTTCAGTTTGTGACACAAGTTTTAGTCTGCTAGATGGTTTAGGGTTCGATGTGATGCTTGCTAAGTCTGAGGATTTTGGCATTGAATGGTTGTCGTTAACCTTAGGTATCAAAGTCGTGAGCGATATCGATGCCGCCGTTAGCCATATTCGCCAGTATTCTAGCGGCCATTCGGAAGCCATTTTGACCGATGATATTCATGCAGCGGCGCACTTTATGAATGAAGTGAACTCAGCCGCCGTGTATGTCAATGCCAGTACGCGTTTTACTGATGGCGGTCAGTTTGGTCTTGGCGCTGAAGTGGCGGTGAGCACGCAAAAACTGCACGCCCGCGGTCCTATGGGGCTTGAGGCATTAACCACATATAAGTGGTTAGCTTGGGGTGATTACACTAGTCGTGTTTAGCGGTAAATACCGATAAACCCAAAGCCGTTAACTTACTGCGTTGACGGCTTTTTTGTTTGCGGTATCCAACTGAATAGCGACATTAATGTGTTTGGCTAACGAGTTTAGCTGCTTATGGTGAGCGGGGTATAAGTAGCAAGTAACCAGATACAGAAAAATATCGTCGACATAACGACAGTGAATTTACGAAAGGCCTTGATGTATTCCAAGGTATAAATAAAGTACTTTTCTTGTACTCTGCGAGTGAGTAAAACCGAAGGCAGCATAAAACTGCAATAGAGCATGACTACCATAGTGGTAAAACTGTTTCCCCAGAAATGCTCATAAATAAATAAGGCGATGCAGAGTAGCATGGCGCACCAACTGATAGGGCTGATGCTATTTTCTGGATTCCATTGGGTTGATTTTTCCATCTGACTATCCTTAGTCGATTTGTACCTCAGTACAATTTATAGACGGATATCTCGGCTTTATCAAACGCTTTCCACTTTAGACTCAGTACGCTGGCCAGTTTGTTGCCGTTTGAGCCTTGTTCACCATTTATCTAATATGAGCGCGTACAACTTAAAGTGAATTGCTTACTTAACGCCGAATGACTTGTGCTTAATGTGGCCTGGATAGCTTAAAGAGTCTTGATATCGGCAAATTCGCCTTTGCAAAGCAGGGCTAAGTCTGTTGCCGCTAAGCTTATCTCTAAACCGCGTCTGCCGGCGCTCACATAAATCCTGTCGAAGCCTTGAGCGCTGGCATCAATCAAGGTTGGTAATTGTTTCTTTTGCGCTAAGGGACTAATACCGCCGACCAGATAGCCTGAGGATTTTTGTGCTAGGTCGGCATCGGCCATTTGTAGTTTCTTTTGTCTTAAGCATTTAGCTACGGCTTTTAGATTAAGCTGATGATCGACGGGCACGAGCGCAACGGCAATCGGCGCATGGGCTTTGTCGATGGCAACTAAAAGGGTTTTAAATACTTGCGCGGGTTCAAGCCCTAAGGTGTTAGCGGCTTCTTCGCCGTAGGCGGCGCAGTGTGGATCGTGGCTGTACTCTAAGATATCAAACGCGATCTTGGCTTTTTTCGCCAATCGGACGGCCGGGGTCATTTTATACTCCTTCACAAAATGGGAGATATTAGCGCTTAATCTTGGCTTAAAATGTTAGCCAGCTCTTTTAATTGGCTCATTGCCGTGAGCTAACATTATTTAAGGCTGCTACTCAACGATTATTCCGCTAGCTTTGTGCTTATCTTGTTTTTACGCTCTAAATAACGGGGCAGAAGTTGCTGCAACATCATCCCCGATAAAATAAAGGCTAGGCCGAGATAGGTTGCCATCGCAATCGTTTCCTGCAAAATCCACGCGATAAAACCAATCGACATCACTGGGGATAAAAACACCATAGTGCTGATGTTCGCGGTGCGAGTGGCTGTTTTCAGCGCCATTAACCAGAGCACGAAGGTAATGCCCATCTCAAATAAGCCCACATACATACCTGCAAATATCGCCTTAATACTAAAACTGGGCAGGGTATCTGTCAGCACTAAGGTGACGGCAATAAAAGGTAAGCCGATAAGAAAACTCAATAATAAACTGACCACAGGATCGCCTTGATCTTTAGTGTTGACGATCCAATATAGGCACCAGAGTAAAGTGCTGGTGAGAGCAAGACCGATACCGAGTGGGCTATCAAAACTAAAGCCGCTGATATCGCCGCCGGTAGCAATGATAAACACGCCTGTATAGGCAATCAGCGCCGCAGCTATATCGCTCTTACGCAAATGTTGCTTTAACAAAGGCGCGGCAAGTAACGGCAGTAATACCGCCCAAGTGTAATTAAGTGACAACGCTTGCTGCGCTGGCAGTAAGGAATACGCTTTAAATAGCACGACATAGTAGAGGAAGGGATTGATGAGTCCAGTCACCAGATAAAACATGGGGCGGCGTAAAAACTGTTGCTTGAGTAAGGAAAGCTTTTTTTGCCAAGCAAGGATACCGACAAGGGCAATAATCGAAGTGAGTACGGCAACAAACACCAGTTGCAGCGGTGTGTAGTAACTCAAGGCAATCTTAAAGGCCGTGGCCACTGTAGACCAGAGAAAGACCGCCGCCATGCCATACACGTACGCTAAATTCGAAGACTTCACTCTGCTACCTTACTAGGATAAACATCCGCCAAATGTGGGCAGATTGAATAACAGCTTTGGTTGATAAGCAAGACTATTTTATGTGATTGGATATTTTATCCCGCTGTAGATGCGAGAAAGATAAATCAGAAAATTTTTTTGTTCGCCCTTGTAATTAAATTCCCTGTCCCAATATAGGTATCAAGGCAGAGAAGGTGGCCAACGATGGACTTGATATTTAAACCGTCTAGCCCCATATCAAAACCAACTAAACAAATTTAGATTGAATGAAATTTTTCGGAGGACCTCATGGGTAAAATTATTGGTATCGACTTAGGCACAACAAACTCTTGTGTAGCTGTCCTCGATGGTGGCAAAGCACGTGTGTTAGAAAACGCTGAAGGCGATCGCACAACCCCGTCAATCATCGCTTATACAGATGATGAAACCATTGTCGGTTCGCCAGCAAAACGTCAAGCTGTGACTAACCCGACTAACACATTCTTCGCGATTAAGCGTTTGATTGGTCGTCGCTTTAAAGATGACGAAGTCCAACGTGACGTGAACATCATGCCATTCAAAATCATTGCAGCCGACAACGGTGATGCATGGGTTGAATCGCGTGGCAACAAGATGGCTCCACCACAAGTTTCTGCAGAAATCTTGAAAAAGATGAAGAAAACCGCAGAAGACTTTTTAGGTGAAGAAGTAACTGAAGCGGTTATTACTGTTCCTGCTTACTTTAACGATTCACAACGTCAAGCGACTAAAGATGCGGGTCGTATCGCAGGTCTTGATGTTAAACGTATTATCAACGAACCAACGGCTGCAGCATTAGCCTACGGTATCGATAAGAAACAAGGCGACAACATTGTTGCAGTATACGATTTAGGTGGTGGTACATTCGATATCTCTATCATCGAAATCGACAGCAACGATGGCGACCAAACATTTGAAGTGTTGGCAACCAACGGTGACACCCACTTAGGTGGTGAAGACTTTGACAACCGTTTGATCAACTACTTAGCTGACGAATTCAAGAAAGAGCAAGGCTTAGATCTGCGTAAAGATCCATTAGCAATGCAACGTCTGAAAGAAGCAGCAGAAAAAGCGAAAATTGAACTTTCAAGCACCAACCACACTGAAGTGAACCTGCCATACATCACGGCAGACGCAACAGGTCCTAAGCATTTAGTGATTAAAATCACTCGTGCTAAATTGGAATCTCTGGTTGAAGACTTGATTATCCGTACATTAGAGCCACTAAAAGTTGCCCTGGCTGATGCAGATTTATCTGTAACAGACATCAACGAAGTGATTCTAGTGGGTGGTCAAACACGTATGCCTAAGGTTCAAGAAGCAGTGACAAACTTCTTCGGCAAAGAACCTCGTAAAGACGTGAACCCTGACGAAGCGGTAGCCGTAGGTGCTGCAATTCAAGCGGGCGTACTGTCAGGCGACGTGAAAGACGTATTACTGTTAGACGTAACACCACTGTCTCTGGGTATCGAAACCATGGGCAGCGTGATGACTAAGTTGATTGAAAAGAACACTACTATTCCTACTAAGGCGCAGCAAGTGTTCTCAACAGCCGATGACAACCAAAACGCAGTGACGATTCACGTACTGCAAGGTGAGCGTAAGCAAGCGAGCGCGAACAAGTCATTAGGCCAGTTCAACTTAGACGGTATTGAGCCAGCTCCACGTGGCCAGCCACAAATTGAAGTGATGTTCGACATCGATGCCGACGGTATTCTGCATGTGTCTGCGACAGACAAGAAAACCGGCAAGAAACAAAACATCACCATCAAAGCCTCTTCTGGCTTAAGCGAAGAAGAAGTGGCACAAATGGTACGTGATGCCGAAGCTCACGCAGATGAAGACAAGAAGTTTGAAGAGTTAGTGCAAGCACGCAACCAAGCTGACGGCTTAGTCCACGCGACTAAGAAACAAGTGGAAGAAGCGGGTGATGCATTGCCAAGCGAAGATAAAGAGAAAATCCAAGCTGCTATGGCCGCTGTTGACACTGCCAGCAAAGGCAATGACAAAGAAGCCATTGAAAAGGCAACTCAAAACTTGATCGAAGCATCTGCTAAGCTGATGGAAATCGCTCAAGCTAAGTCTCAAGCTCAAGGCGGCGACAATGCCGACGCGGGCAAACAGGCTAACGCTGCTGCCGATGACGTTGTCGATGCTGAATTCGAAGAAGTGAAAGACGACAAGAAATAATGACTTGTTTTCAATCAAATAGATTGATTTCAAAGCGTTAATTTCTAGGCGGGCGTTACGGGGCAACCCTAACGCCCGTTTGTTCAACACCAGCTGAGAAGCATGAGATTATGTCAAAGCGAGATTATTACGAAGTATTAGGTGTCAGTCGTGACACCAGCGAACGTGAAATTAAAAAGGCCTACAAACGTCTGGCCATGAAATTTCACCCAGATCGCAACCCAGGCGACAAAACCGCAGAAGCTAACTTTAAAGAAATTAAAGAAGCCTACGAGATCCTAACCGACGCCGACAAAAAAGCGGCCTACGACCAATTTGGTCATGCGGGTGTGGATCCTAATCGCGGTGGCGGTGGTTACGGTGGTGGTCAAGGCGATTTCGGTGATATTTTCGGTGATGTCTTTGGCGATATTTTCGGCGGTGGACGTCGTGGTGGCGGTCAACGCCAAGCGGCCCGCGGCTCAGATTTACGTTACAACCTAGAGTTATCACTGGAAGAAGCCGTTAAAGGCTTAACCAAAGAACTGCGTATCCCAACACTGGCGACTTGCGATCTATGTGAAGGCAGCGGCGCTAAAAAAGGCACCTCTGCAACCACTTGTGGCACCTGTCATGGTCAAGGCCAAGTCCAAATGCGCCAAGGTTTCTTTGCGGTGCAACAGCCTTGTCCAACCTGTCATGGCCGCGGCAAGATCATCAAAGATCCTTGCACTAAGTGTCATGGCGATGGCCGTGTTGAAAAGAGCAAAACCTTATCAGTTAAGATCCCAGCCGGCGTTGATACGGGCGACCGTATTCGTTTAGCGGGTGAAGGCGAAGCGGGTGAGTTTGGCGCGCCTCCAGGGGATTTATACGTTCAGGTCAGCGTGCGTGAGCATGCGATTTTCGTCCGTGATGGCAACAACCTTTACTGCGAAGTGCCGATATCCTTCAGTAAAGCGGCCCTAGGCGGTGAGATTGAAGTGCCAACACTGGATGGTAAAGTCAGCCTGAAGATCCCAGCCGAAACGCAAACGGGCCGTATGTTCCGTTTACGTGGCAAAGGCGTCAAGTCGGTTCGCAGCCATGCGGTAGGCGACTTGCTCTGCAAAGTGGTTATGGAAACCCCAGTTAACTTAAACGATCGTCAAAAAGAACTGTTATGCGAATTTGAAGCCACCTTAACTGGTGAGTCGAAAAAACACAGCCCAAAGGCTGAGGGCTTTTTCGATGGCGTGAAAAAGTTCTTTCAAGATCTGAATAGCTAACTTGGTCTAGTGGCGCAGAGGTTAGCTGCGCACTAGAAGAAAAAAGCCCTGCAATGGTTAACCTTGCAGGGCTTTTTTATATTCGGATTTATGCCCAAATATTAAAGTGTTTAAAGTTGAAGCAGCCTGTGGTGGTGTTTCACCAATTAGCTGCTTAATTGTCCTGTGTCGTACTTCGGAGTTGAATTCGGAATCAAGCAGTTGCTATAAAACAAAATGACTATGACCGTAAATAGCGTTACTATAATGAAAAGTAACACTTAATATGCACCGTAACTGCTAATGAAAGAGTAATTATGGATTCAATAACTGGAAAATATGGACAAATCAGAAAACCCTTAATTTACTATAAGGGAAATCTCGTAGCATTGAATATATCTGAAGAGTCTGAGTCATATTTTGGCGGTAACTTACCATTAATATCTAACTTTCCCGAGACAGCAAAGTTACATCTTTTGTTTACATTAAACAGAGATATATTAGATTTATTCGACAACATCCAGTTTTCTAGCATAGCATTAATTTATCCGTTTATGCATGATGGTGGTTCAATCAAATATCAAATAAGATATGACGGAAGTATCAAGATACAATCAGTCCATCCCCGAGAAGCTGAAAATGATTGGCCCTATGAAAATTACCCAACCTCCTTTTTAAAAGTGAAATTTGCACACGAACAAATCCTAAAAATGGATTTTAATGATTTCAAAAATCTACTTCCACAAGTCCAATTCACTAACAATAGTGAAGAAATAATAATAGTCATTCCTCCTCAAGCTGGTTATGAAGTTTCTCTTTGGGGCGATGATGGTGATGCAGAAAATGTTTTATGTGTTTTTAGAATCTGCCCTAAAACTGGTAATGTATATGCTGACAATCAATGCAGCTAACAAGAGCAGACCACGGACTTGCAAACCTATTAATTTAATTGTCCACTAAATAATAAAACTTGTACCAAATTTAAATATAGCCACTACTCCCTTCATGATAACGCCCAGAAGATCAGACAGGCATCCACAGTAATTGCGTGGTAGTTAATCTCCAGCTTTGCTTAAGCATTGAACAAGGAGGTTTGTATGCCGTTTCATTGAAATGATTGGACAGGCAGGAAATGTTATTGAGACACTCATTACTAAATTTTAGAAAGATGGAGTGTTAGTTCTTTTTTAAATACGAATAAGTAACACTGAAACTTCAGGAGTTCATATTCCCTGCGAAGTTGTCTAAATACGGAGTAAAAATGCCGTGGCGACATCATGGATGATGGTGCAGGCTCGGGGGAACATGGATGTGTCATCTGAGCCGTTAGGCAATTTTTATTGGAGTATGAGACAGGTAATTAATGCATGTAACTTCGCTAGGGTGAGTGCTGCGTAGCAGCGTTTCGAACGAGAGCCTGGGATGGCGAACTGGCAGTTAGACATGGACGTTGTTCGCCGGGGTATTTCCAAAAGGGGAACAAGCGCTTTTCCCCTTTTGGTCGCGTGTGGGGTGAAGCCCCACGACTTTGATGTAGATTTTGATTTAAAAATCCAAACGAAGTTTGGAAATTGGGTATGCGTGAGCCATCAATTATGATCAATGGCTCCTTTGAGATGTGTACTGGCCTAATCCATCATTTTTGCGTCACATTCCGGTACGCTTGTCACAGGTGTCAACGTTTTGAGGAGTACAAAACGTAACAGGTGTGTAGATTGTTTCTTCATACTTTTGTTTTGTGACAATTTTATAAAGCGTCAAAATTGCCTGTCTTCCCATTTCATATGGATTTTGACCCACATTGACATGAGCAAGACCATCTTTCAGCATCGTTAACTGCTCTGGAGATGTATCGGTAATAATAATGACGATTTCTTTGTTATTAATTTTTTCTTGGTATGGAGTAATCATTTCACGATAGAGCGCATCATTATTTTGCGCCCAACCACCAACTGCGATAAAAGAGTCTGCTTTCACAGGCTTACCTTTCATTACGGACTCCATTTGTTTAACAGCTTGACTAAGCTGATCAAAGTTAAACAAAGGTTCTCTAACTTCTGTCCAGCCTAAATCGCCATTGAGTAATTCGCCAGGAGGAGCATCGTATTTTTTTCCTGATAAGGCGGAGCGTACACCCATAAGTCTTAAATTCAGATTAGGAGAATCTGGCCGCCCTGAATGCATTATTAACGTTCCGCCATTTGGCCGTAGTTTTTTTAACTGTTCACCCAATGACTTACCCAGTTCAAAATTGTCAGTGCCTATATAAGCTAAGCGTAAATTTTTAGGTTCTTCTTTGATAGAAGCATCAAAATCAGAGTCATAGGTAACAATCGGGATGCCTGCTTCTTTAGCTCTTTTTAGGCTATTTTCAACTAGGTATTTAGACTGCGTAACGGCGACAGCGATACCATCTATACCTTCATCAATGAGTTGATTGATTACCTGATCTTGCAATCTAACACTGCTAATTTCAGGTCCTCGATATATACATTCTACGGCTTCTATTTGAGCCGCTGCATCTATACAGCCATTTTTGCTTTGATCAAAAAAACACTATAAAATTTAGGCACAACAGCAAATTTCAGCTCTTTTCCATAGGCAGAGGATATTGCTAATTGACTTAATGCAATGAACAACAAAAATAATTTCACCACACTTCCTCCTAAAAACAATGAGACAGCGACTTAAAGCTTTATAACAGAATGTAGCAAAGGAATGGATTTAAAGACATGAGATGCAACGGTGTTATTGAACATTATTGATCTGAATCAGTAATTCACCATATTACGCTTAGAACGTAATAAAAAAATCGGACAGGCATGAGTTTTATGCCTTAATAATTTGCCGATGAGTACATGGTGCTTTCGACTCTGCAGATGGGCGGCAAGGGAGATCCAAGAGCGGGATTGCTGTTGACCCCCTCTTGGTCGATTCTCTAATAAAAATCAGGGGCGAAGTACCACGACGTTGATTTTGATTTAAAAATTCAAACGAAGTTTGGAAATGGGATATGCGTGAGCCATCAATTATAATCAATGGCTCTTTTGAGAGGTTACTCTTCTGGAACAGTAAATGCGGCTTCGGCTTTCTCTAACTCTTGCTCGGTTTTAAGCTGAAACGCTTGCTGCTTTTTAAGCTTGGCTTCTTCTTCAAGTGCCGCTTCTCTTTGTTTAAATTCGTGTCTCTCTGGTTTAGTCAGAAACTTAAACGCGAGCTTGTTGCCTAGCACATAGGCGACGACGTCTTCGCCCTTTGTGCGGCGTTCATCGACGCGTTGTGAAAAACGGGCGTTATCGCGGGCTTTACGTTCTTCGGCATTTAACTTACTCATAATCTGTTCTCCTCATTTAGTTAATCACGGTAGTGTTCCACTACGTTCAGTTAAACAAATGAGTTGTGTTGCACATTCATAAAGCTGATTGGGCGGGATTCTACCATAAGCGCTCACGAAAGCTGTGGGATTAAAATCTACCATCCCATCACCTGCGTTAACTTTGCGCACATAAGAAAGATGCGGCTGGAGTCTCTTTTAAGATAAACCACGAACACCGAAGCGACAGGCATTCACCTATTCCTGCGAACTGGCCGTTAGACATGGACCTTGTTGGCAGGGGAGAGCCAAGAGGGGATTGCAGTTGATTCTCTTTAGGTCGGCCATTGATTTGTCCTTTGGTTTAGAAATTTAAACGAAGTTTCAAACTAGACTTTCTTAGTGGCGTAACGTAAATGCCGTAGCTGTATCGTTGTAAACTGTGCCAAGGCTTGCGTAAAAGCCGAAACAACATTGGTATTCAAAGGCAACTCTCAGTAAACTTTCGCTCCCATGTTTTGATCCGGTGCTGTGATGACCTTTCCCGAGCTTTCTTCTTCCCCTGAGTCGTTAACTTTTGCTGAGCTTGGCTTAAATTCGGCGTTACTTAAGGCCTTGCCTGCAACACTGGCGCATCCGACAAAGGTGCAGCAATTGGCGATTCCGGCCATTCTTGCGGGACGGGATTTGTTAGCCTTAGCACAAACCGGTAGCGGGAAAACCTTAGCTTTTGGTTTGCCACTTCTACAACAAATTTTGTTGCAACAGCAAACACAGTTACAGGGTGCTAAGTCTGTGCCGCCTCCAAATGCACTGGCGTTAGTGCTGGTGCCTACACGGGAATTAGCGCTGCAAGTGACTGAAGCGTTGCAAGCGGTGGCAAGTCAGTTATCGGCTTCGTTGATCATTCAGCTTCTGTGCGGTGGGGTCGCACTGGAAGACCAATTAGCCGAACTTGCAGCCAAGCCGCGGGTATTAGTGGCAACCCCTGGGCGTTTACTGGATTTATGCAAACAGTCCCACGTCAGCCTCGATTCGATAAAACATCTTGTGCTGGATGAAGCTGACCGCCTGTTAGAAATGGGATTTTGGCCTGATGTGCAAAAGCTGATGGCATTTATGCCCAAGCTTAAGCAAACCTTGTTGTTTTCTGCCACCTTGCCCGAGGCTTTGGATACATTGGCGGGCAAGCTGCTGGTGAATCAGCCGCTACGGGTCGAAGCCCACAAGGTGAATTCAGTGGCTGGTGAAATCGAAGAACAACTCTATTTAGTCAACAAGGGCAGCAAAGCACAGGCATTGATTGCGCTGTTAAAACAGTATCAATGGCCGCAGGTGTTGGTGTTTATCAGCGCCCGTGATGATGCCGATGCCGTCGCTAAACGACTCGCTAAAGCAGGGATGAAAGTCGCCGCGCTGCACGGTGAAAAAGAGCAAACCGTTCGCAGCCAAACCTTAGCCGACTTTAAAGCCAATCGGATCCAAGTATTAGTGGCGACAGATTTGATGGCGCGCGGCATTCATGTTGATGCCTTGCCTGTTGTCATCAATTTGGATTTGCCCATGAGTGCGCCTGTGTACGTGCACCGCATTGGCCGCACCGCGCGCGCTGGCGAAAAAGGGCTGGCGATTTCCCTTGTGTGCCACGGTGAAATGGCAACTTTAACGGCGATCCGCAGTTTAACCGCGCGGGAGTTACCGCTGGCATTATTGGCTGACTTTCCGGTAACGGATAAGCCGAGTGAAAAAATCACTGATGGCGCCACTGATATCAAAGTTGAGCGTAAGCGACCACCGCGTGATAAACAGGCGAATCGCCGTAGCATCAATAAGCACAGCGCCAAAGAGTTTAAAGGTAAGCGCTGATGAAGCTATCCATAGCGTTCAAGCTTGTCGTGCTTCAATCACTAAACTGATAACAGAATAAAGCGCATTGGCCGCTGTTATCACTTTCGCTCTGGGTGTAACTTAGTGACTTATTTACATTAAGGAACTAAGTCATGGGATCGACATTGGCGTTAAGCAAAGCACTTCATAAAGTGGTGAATAACGGTTTAACGACTGAGCACTTTGTTCTTAGGCCATTCCAGCGAGCGGATCTTGAGGCTTTTACCGCCTATCGAGCCGACCCTAAGGTCGCCAAATATCAAAGCTGGACAGATTACAGCTATAGCGATGCACTCGCGTTGTTCGAGAAGATGGATTATGCACAATTTGGTGCGGTTGATACTTGGTTTCAGCTTGCGATTGTCAGTGGCGCGTCGGGAACTACACCAACCCAATTAGTTGGCGATCTGGCGCTGCACTTTATTGATGAGCAGCAGGTGGAAATTGGCTTTACGATTGCGCCTGAGCATCAAGGTAAACATGTTGCTTTTGAGGCCGTCAGCGCATTGCTGGATTACCTCTTTATTGAATTGCATAAGCATAGAGTTATTGCCATCACCGATGCACAAAATCTTGCCTGCTGTCGCTTACTCGAAAAACTCCGCTTTAGGCGCGAAGCCCATTATGTGAAAAACATCTTCTTTAAAGGCGCGTGGGGCGATGAGCTCCTCTATGCCTTGTTAAAGGAAGAGTATTAATTCCCTTTAGGTGCAAAGTATCGCTAACGTGTGCCGCCAGTGTTTCTCTATTTGGCTTATCTTGTCTATCTCAGTAAAATCTTTCCATTAGTTGAGCCCGTGTTGGCTCAAGGATCTTCACGCCCGTCATGGGATTTAAGGAGTGCCACATGAAATCAATGCGTTTAGGCTTAGTGGGTTTGGCGGTCGTGCTCGGATTATCGGCCTGCGCGACCACGCAATCGCCAATAGGGCGAGGGCAGACCTTGTTGTATTCAGCGGCGCAAATGCAGCAGATGGGCGATTCCTCCTTCGAGGAAATGAAAAAACAGCAAAAAGTGAGTAGTGATAAAAAGCTGACGCAATACGTCAATTGTGTCGCTAATCGTATTACTGCAGTGCTGCCGGACCAAACCCAACGCTGGGATGTGGTTTTGTTTGACTCAGAACAAGTCAACGCTTTTGCTCTGCCGGGTGGGCATATTGGGGTTTATACCGGATTGCTTAAGGTCGCTAAGGGATCTGATCAGCTTGCTACTGTGCTCGGTCACGAAGTCGCGCATGTGTTGGCGCAGCACGGTAATGAGCAGGTTTCCCGTGGACAGTTAACGGGCGTTGGAATGCAGATTGCCGATGCGGCGCTAGGGGCGAGTGGTGTGTCGAATCGCGACTTATATATGTCGGCGTTAGGACTCGGTGCTCAGGTGGGGGTTATTCTGCCTTTTGGTCGCGCCCAAGAGAGCGAAGCTGATATTATGGGCGTAGAGCTAATGGCTCGAGCGAGTTTCAATCCGGCTCAGAGTGTTGAGTTATGGCAGAATATGTCGAAGGTGGGCGGTAGCCAAGGGCCGGAGTTATTATCGACCCATCCATCGAACAGTAATCGCATTGCTCAGCTACAACAATTGCAAGCACAGATGCAGCCACTTTATGCCAGTGCTAAAGCGCAGGTGAAGAATCAATGTGTGGCGCCGAAATAAGCTGAAGTCTATTTAAGATCTAAGTACCCGTTTGGTGAGTGTTCGCTGTCGTTTGCGCAGAGATATGTGTCTTCAACCTATTTATGCTTTTGGATAAATACGCAATAAGTGTGTAAAAAAGCCTCCTTAGTTAAATAAGCAGTCAGTTTATCAGCATAGCTCGCTGAACTATGGTAAACTGGCGCGCAAAATTCCACTGATAATTGAGAGTCGTTAATTATGTCTGATAAATTCAGTACTGTTGAACAGCAAGCAAGCTACGGTGTAGGCCGTCAAATGGGTGAGCAACTGGCCGCCAATTCTTTTGATGGTGTGGATATTCCAGCCGTTCAAGCGGGTTTAGCCGATGCGTTTGCCGGTTTAGAAAGTGCTGTGTCTATGCAAGATCTGCAAGTTGCTTTCACTGAAATTAGCGGTCGTATTCAAGCTGCTCAAGAGCAAGCTGCTGCTGCTGCGTCTGCTGAAGGCGATGCTTTCTTAGCTGAAAATGCTAAGCGTGATGGCGTGACTGTGACTGACTCTGGTCTGCAGTTCGAAGTATTAGTCCAAGGTGACGGTGCTACTCCAACTTACGAAGATACTGTTCGTACTCACTACCATGGTTCTTTCATCAATGGTGATGTGTTTGACAGCTCTGTAGTTCGTGGCCAACCTGCTGAGTTCCCAGTTTCTGGCGTTATCGCTGGCTGGACTGAAGCACTGCAACTGATGCCAGTAGGCACTAAGTTGAAATTATTTGTGCCACATCACTTAGCTTACGGTGAGCGCGGCGCGGGGGCATCGATTCCTCCTTATTCAACTTTGGTATTCGAAGTTGAATTATTAGATATCATCTAATATTGAAAAAACGCCTAAGCCTGTCTTAGGCGTTTTCTTATGGAATACAAAGAAAGATTGAGGAGATTGAAATGAGTGGACAAGTGAGAGTGGCAATCGTCGGTGCCGGTGGTCGTATGGGACGCACTCTTATTGAAGCGGCCTACAATCACGACCATATTTTACTGGGTGCTGCCATTGAGCGTGCAGGCTCAAGTTTAGTGGGTGTGGATGCGGGTGAGTTAGCTGGTGTGGGTAAATTAAACGTCATGATCATGGATTCGCTCGATTATGCGACCGATGATTTTGATGTGTTGATCGATTTCACTGCGCCAGACGCCAGTATTGTCCATTTAGATTGGTGTGTTCGCCATAAGAAAGCCATGGTGATTGGCACAACCGGTTTCAATCATGCTCAAAAAGAACAGATCAATGCCTTTGCCGAGCAAACGCCGGTCGTAATGGCGCCGAATATGTCTGTGGGTGTCAATTTGATGTGGAAATTACTCGAACTGGCTGCCGAAGTCATGGGTGATTACACGGATATCGAAATTATCGAAGGCCACCACAGACACAAAAAAGATGCGCCGTCGGGTACAGCCCTGAAAATGGGTGAAGTGATTGCTAAGACTTTAGGTCGCGATCTTGAGAAATGTGCCGTATATGGCCGCGAAGGGATCACGGGTGAACGTGACCGTGAAACTATCGGTTTTGCGACTATTCGTGCCGGTGATCTCGTTGGTGAACATACGGCCATGTTTGCCGATATCGGTGAGCGTTTAGAGATCACCCATAAAGCTTCGAGTCGTATGACCTTTGCTAATGGTGCTATGCGTGCCGCTCACTGGCTCGTGGAGCAAAAGCCGGGCTTGTATGATATGCAGCAGGTTTTAGGTTTGCATTAATATTAAAAACGCCGATATGGCGTTTTTTTTGCACCCAGTTACCAGTGGGTGGACGGTTTCGCGTTTTTACTGTAAAATCGCTGGAATTTGTCAAAATTTCGTAAATTAGCGGAAATTGGTATCTTAACATAACATAAAAACATTATATTTCAGTGGCTTGGCTCTTTATGGAGGTCGCGTTGACAAAGTCTGCCTTACTCGTACTCGAAGATGGAACTGTATTCTCTGGCACAGCAATTGGTGCCTATGGTCTCGCTGTTGGTGAAGTTGTTTTTAACACTTCCATGACAGGATACCAAGAAATTTTAACTGATCCATCCTACTCACGCCAGATTGTAACATTAACCTACCCACACATAGGCAACACTGGTACCAATGATGAAGATGTTGAATCCGATGGGGTTCACGCTTGTGGTCTTATCATTCGTGATCTTCCGCTCATCGCAAGTAGTTTCCGTAATCAACAAAGCTTAAGTGATTATCTCAAAGCGAACAATGTCGTTGGCATAGCAGATATCGATACCCGCAAGTTAACGCGTATTCTCCGTGAAAAAGGTGCACAAGCCGGTTGTATTATGGCAGGTGCAGACTTAGACGAAGCAAAAGCGCTCGCCGCTGCCAAAGCTTTCCCCGGTTTAAAAGGCATGGATCTCGCTAAAGAAGTCACGACCAAAACTGCCTATCCATGGCGTAAAGGTAGCTGGCGTTTAGTGGGCGGCTTACCAGAAGATACGCCAGCAAATGAGCTTAAATACAAAGTAGTAGCCTACGACTACGGCGTTAAGCAAAACATTCTGCGCATGTTAGTGGATCGCGGTTGTGACGTTACCGTAGTGCCAGCTAAAACTTCAGCCGCCGAAGTGTTAGCGATGAATCCCGATGGTGTGTTCCTTTCGAACGGCCCTGGCGATCCAGAGCCATGCGATTACGCGATTGAAGCGATTCAACAAATTCTGAAAACCGACACGCCGATTTTCGGTATTTGTTTAGGTCATCAGCTACTCGCGTTGGCCTCAGGTGCAAAAACCTTGAAGATGAAGTTTGGTCACCACGGTGCAAACCACCCAGTGAGCAATATCGAGAAAGGTAACGTGATGATCACCAGCCAAAACCACGGTTTTGCTGCCGATGAAACGACCTTACCCGCCAACATTAAGGTGACGCATAAGTCGCTGTTTGATGGTTCACTCCAAGGTATCCATTTCACGGACAAGCCCGCGTTCAGCTTCCAAGGTCACCCTGAAGCGAGCCCTGGCCCGAACGATGCCGCCCCGCTGTTCGATCACTTTATCAAGCTAATCGACATATACCGTCAGAACGCCAAGTAGTACGCTAGCTAGGAGAAGAGAGAAGCAATGCCAAAACGTACAGATATAAAGAGTATTCTTATCCTAGGCGCCGGCCCAATCGTGATTGGTCAGGCATGTGAATTTGACTATTCTGGCGCACAAGCGTGTAAAGCGCTGCGTGAAGAAGGCTACCGTGTCATTCTGGTGAACTCTAACCCTGCCACCATTATGACTGATCCAGAAATGGCCGATGCCACTTATATCGAGCCGATTCACTGGGAAGTGGTCCGTAACATTATTGCTAAAGAACGCCCAGATGCGATTCTGCCAACCATGGGCGGCCAAACCGCACTGAACTGCGCATTAGAACTTGAAGCCAAAGGCGTACTGAAAGAATTTAACGTCGAGATGATTGGCGCGACTGCCGATGCTATCGATAAAGCTGAAGACCGTAGCCGCTTTGATAAAGCGATGAAAAGTATTGGTCTTGATTGTCCACGCGCGGGCATTGCCCACAATATGGACGAAGCTTATGGCGTACTTGATCAAGTGGGTTTCCCTTGTATTATCCGCCCATCCTTTACTATGGGTGGCTCGGGTGGCGGTATCGCTTACAACAGGGAAGAGTTCGAAGAGATCTGTTCACAGGGCTTAGAGTTATCGCCAACGAGTGAACTGCTGATCGACGAATCACTGATCGGTTGGAAAGAATACGAGATGGAAGTGGTCCGCGATCGCAACGATAACTGCATTATCGTCTGCGCCATCGAAAACTTCGATCCTATGGGCGTGCACACGGGCGACTCTATTACAGTTGCACCCGCGCAAACCCTGACTGATAAAGAATACCAAATCATGCGTAACGCCTCTATGGCCGTACTGCGTGAGATTGGTGTTGAGACCGGCGGTTCGAACGTACAGTTTGGTATCAACCCGAAAGATGGCCGTATGGTTATCATCGAGATGAACCCACGGGTATCGCGCTCTTCAGCATTAGCATCAAAAGCAACGGGTTTCCCGATTGCGAAAATCGCCGCTAAGTTAGCAGTTGGTTTCACCCTTGATGAGCTGATGAACGACATCACTGGCGGTCGCACGCCAGCATCATTCGAGCCTGCTATCGATTACGTCGTGACTAAAGTGCCACGCTTTAACTTTGAAAAGTTTGCCGGCGCGAATGACCGCTTAACCACACAGATGAAGTCTGTGGGTGAAGTGATGGCGATTGGCCGTACTTTCCAAGAGTCACTGCAAAAAGCCTTACGTGGTTTAGAGGTTAGCCGTAACGGTCTAGATCCTGTCACAGATATGTCTAAACCTGAGGCGATGTCGCGAATCCGCCACGAGCTGAAAGAGCCTGGTTGCGACCGTATTTGGTACATAGCCGATGCGATGCGTGCGGGGCTGAGCTTAGATGAAATCTTTAAACTGACCAATATCGACCCTTGGTTCCTCGTGCAAATCGAAGAGCTGGTTCAGCTCGAAGGTGTTGTCGCTGAAGCGGGTCTGGCGGGTTTGGATATCGACTTACTGCGTAAGCTGAAACGTAAAGGCTTTGCCGATGCGCGTCTGGCCGATGTATTAGGCGTGAACGAAGCCGAAGTGCGTAAGCTGCGTGATAAGTTCGACCTGCACCCAGTCTATAAGCGTGTGGATACCTGTGCGGCCGAGTTTGCAACAGACACGGCTTACATGTACTCAACGTATGAAGAAGAATGTGAAGCTAACCCATCGACCCGTGACAAAATCATGGTGTTAGGTGGCGGGCCAAACCGTATCGGTCAAGGTATTGAGTTCGATTATTGCTGTGTGCACGCGGCGTTAGCGCTACGTGAAGACGGTTATGAAACCATCATGGTGAACTGTAACCCTGAAACCGTTTCAACCGACTACGACACTTCAGACCGTTTGTACTTCGAACCCGTCACACTGGAAGACGTATTAGAAATCGTCCGTATCGAGAAGCCAAAGGGCGTTATCGTGCAGTACGGTGGTCAAACGCCATTGAAATTGGCCCGTGCCTTAGAAGCTGCTGGCGTACCTGTAATTGGTACTAGCCCAGATGCCATCGACCGCGCCGAAGACCGTGAGCGTTTCCAGCAAGCGATTCAACGCTTAGAGATGAAGCAGCCTGAAAATGATACCGTGACTACGGTTGAAGGTGCTGTGATTGCCGCTGAGCGTATCGGTTATCCGCTAGTTGTGCGTCCATCCTATGTACTGGGCGGCCGCGCGATGGAAATCGTTTACGACAAGCAAGATTTGCTGCGTTACTTCAACGAAGCCGTGAGCGTATCGAACGCGTCGCCAGTATTGCTCGATCGTTTCTTAGATGATGCGATTGAAGTGGATATCGACGCAGTATGTGACGGTGAAATCGTGGTGATTGGCGCGATTATGGAGCATATCGAACAAGCGGGTGTTCACTCTGGTGACTCAGGTTGTTCACTGCCTCCCTACACGCTAAGCCAAGAAATCCAAGATCGCATGCGCGTTCAAGTCGGCAAGTTGGCGATGGAACTCGGCGTTGTCGGTCTGATGAACGTACAGTTCGCCGTGAAAGATAACGAAATCTATATGATTGAAGTTAACCCACGTGCTGCCCGTACAGTGCCATTCGTATCCAAAGCAACGGGTGTGCCTTTAGCTAAGATTGCCGCGCGTGTGATGGCGGGCCAAAGTTTAACGTCGCAAAACTTCACTAAAGAAGTGATCCCACCTTTCTACTCAGTGAAAGAAGTGGTGTTGCCCTTTAACAAGTTCCCGGGTGTTGACCCACTGTTAGGCCCAGAAATGCGCTCTACCGGTGAAGTCATGGGCGTGGGCGATACGTTCGCCGAAGCCTATGCTAAGGCGCAGTTAGGTGCGACTTCTGAGGTGCCTAAGTCGGGCCGTGCATTATTGTCTGTGCGTAACAGTGATAAGAAACGCGTTGCCGATTTAGCGGCTAAGTTAATTGAGCTCGGTTATCAAATCGATGCGACTCATGGTACTGCGGTTATCCTAGGCGAAGCGGGTATCAACCCACGTTTAGTGAACAAGGTACACGAAGGGCGTCCACACATTCTCGATCGCATCAAGAATGGTGAATACACTTATATTGTGAACACTACCGAAGGTCGCCAAGCGATTGAAGATTCTCGTCAATTGCGCCGCGGTGCACTGCGTTACAAAGTTAACTACACGACGACCATGAACGCTGCATTCGCCACTTGTATGGCCCATGCAGCGGATGACCGTACTAACGTGACGTCAGTACAAGAACTGCATCTGCGCGTACTGGCTAAATAAGCTATAGCGTTAATGTTGTTAATTAGAGGGCCGCATAACTTAGGTTATGCGGCCTTATTATTTCGTCAATTTTGAGCGCTTCGTTCATTTTATCTTCTACTTATGTTGCCTGAGAAAATTATGTCAGCGCCAGCCGATAGCCTTGCCAAAGTCGATACTTTTATTGCGCCGCCTTGCCTCGGGCAAATACGCGTGCTCTATCAAGATAGCGATATTCTACTGATTGATAAGCCGAGCGGATTATTGAGTTTGTCGGGAAAGAATCCGCTGAATCTCGACTCAGTGCATTATCGTTTAGTGCAGGATTTTCCGACGGCCACTTTGCTGCACAGGCTCGATTTTGGCACTTCGGGCATCATGCTGGTGGCGTTGAATAAAAGCGTGAATGGCTTGCTGACAAAGCAGTTTCAGGCGCGCACGGTTGAAAAGCGTTATACCGCCTTGCTGCACGGGCATATCGCCGCTGACAGCGGGGTGATTAATCTGCCGATTGCTAAAGATAGTGACCATTTCCCACTGCAGATGATTTGCCATAGCACAGGCAAAGTTGCGATCAGTGAATATCAGGTGCTGGAACGATTAACCGAACCTTTCGCCACGCGGGTCGAGTTTACTCCGGTTTCTGGTCGCACTCATCAGCTGCGGATCCACAGTCAGCAATTGGGTCACTCAATACTGGGGTGCGATCTCTACGGCGGCGTGGGTGAGTGCGTGACTGATAAGGCTGATGTTGATGAAGCTGATATCACTAATACGACGAGCAGCAGATTAATGCTGCATGCGACCCGCTTAGCGTTTAATCATCCTATCACGGGTGAGCGTATCGACTGGGTTTGTGAGTGTCCTTTTTAAGCGCTTTTAAAAGAGCAATAGAGTTTAGCTCTCAGCATTCAGCACTTAGAATTTAGATCAATGGGTTTAGTTGCTAAACCCGATACGTTCGGTTTGCATGGGCGGCGCATCGTTGGGGAGCCAAGTATGGTAAATAGTTGCGAAGGTGCCATCTGCTTTTATCGCTTCTAGGCTGTTTTTCCACTGTTCGATCACATCATTGGGCGTGCCTTGTGAGAAGGCAATGTAAAGATGATTAGCACTAATCGTGAAGAGCGACTCTACATCATCAATGCTCGCGCCTGCATCCGACAGAATACTCGGCGCGGTGAGATTGGCATTACACCAAAGATCGACACGTTGCTTCATCAATTGTTTGGCACTCAATAAGGGCTCGGATGAGGCCGCAACATTCGTAAATCCCAGTTCGAGCAATAGGCGTTCTTCCACCGAGGCACGATAGACACCAATTGCCTTAGCCGTCTTTGCATCATTTATAGTGGTTATTTTTATACCGCTATTTTTTAAGGCATAAAAATTAGTCGTGCCGACAGCAACAGGCCCAATCATAGTAAACATTTGCTCCCTTTCTGCTGTGCGCGTCATAGTAAACAACACAGTATTAGGTTGCTCGGTCAGCATTTTCCAGCCGCGAGCCCAAGGTACGACCTTGATTGGATCTGGGTTGTTTATGCGCTTTTGAATTTCTTGTACTACCTGTACAGCTAAACCATCGGGTTTGCCATCGACAGAAAAGCTGATTGGTGACCATTCTTCGGTATAGATGTTGAGCGGCTGCGCGCGAAGAGAAACTGCGCTGCTAAGGGTGAGTGATAACAATAAACTTGTGACTAATTTCATTAATAACCCTAAAAATTAGAATGTTATAATTGAGTCTCACTGCTTGCTCTTGAAACGATTAAAGATGAAGGCTGTGCTTAAATCAAGTATAGCTAGGGGTTCATTTTCTAAGATTAAATTTACTATACCGTTTTGAACGATAAAAAAAGAGCGCTTGTATGGCGCTCTTAGGTAGGCTTATTTATGGGTGATAGCTTATCTTTCTGTGCCTATATATCACGCTCGATATACATCTCGCATAAGGTTATCAATGCAATGCACAACACGCATACTGGCGTCTTCCATTGAGTGCAGTTGTTTGACCATCTCAGGCAAATTACCTTTTTGTCTCGCATTGAGCGCCGCTTTTCCTGCCTCGTGTACCGCTTTATGTGGTGCATCTAATGCTTTGAAGTTACTTAAATGCTGATAATTCTCGGCACCAAATCCTTTGAAATACCATTGCCCTAGGCGGCACTCAGTGTGTGAGTTCACATTGTGGTTATGCTGTGGTTTTTCAATTAATTGATAAACGCTACTTTTCCAGACTGCGTGGTCGAGCTTAGTGGTATTCAAGAATGACGCTGTGGCTGCGTTATGGATAACGTGCTGCATTTGTTTTGAGCGTTGCAGGACATCTTCAACGACTTGACCAATTTGGGTTGAGGAGGTGGCTACATCAACGGCACTACTTTGATTATTATGAACAATTCCTTTAATTTCAGCCGCTTGCGCGACGATTTGTTTCACGAGCTTTTCAATATGGCTACTGGCTTCATGGGCTTTGCTTGCAAGCTGGCGCACTTCATCGGCCACCACGGCAAACCCCCGTCCCGCTTCGCCTGCACGGGCGGCTTCAATGGCGGCATTCAATGCTAATAAGTTTGTTTGTTCTGAAATTCCTTGAATTGCTGCTACAAATTGATTGATTGAAGAGGTCGTAGCATCGAGTTCTGTGACAGCTTTCATGCTGTTCGATGCTTGATCATTAATATAAGTCGCTCTAGTGCCTAAATTAGCAATGGCCACACGGGTTTGATCAAAAACGTGATTGAGTTCAGACAGTGATTCTTTTTCCGCAGAGAGTAATTCGGCACTGCTGGCTAAGCCTTCGCGCACGGCATTAAGCATATCTCCGCCTTGGTTTTGGCAGGCGATCACTTCAGTGTAGTGGTCTGCATTTTGGCGCGACTGTTGTTGCATGCTCTCATTTTCACGGATCATGCCACGCAGTTCATCTATTTCATTTTGGTGTTGGCGTTCTAGTTGGATGAGTCGCTCTTTAAGCGCCTGGTTTTCAGCTTTGAGCTGGGAATTAAACCACATATAAAACCTCTCAAGTCGCTAGGACTATCACTATTGCTTATCGACTTACTGTGACTGGGCTCAGCGGTAAATACTGCAATGTTAATAAAAAGTAAAACGATTCAGGTATGGAAATATTAACTGATCTTTAAGCTTTATTCTTAATTTTTTTAAGGTTATTGAAGCTTTTATGCGTTGTCATAAATGGGTTAGCACTATCGAATGATAAGTGAACCACGCTAAGGTTAACTTAGCTTGGTTCACTTTGAGGCCTATGGCATAGGTAAGTCGAGCACCACAGTGGCTATGCTGAAATACACGAGCACACCTATGATATCGGCGATGGAGGTGATGAGTGGCGCACTCGCGGCCGCAGGGTCCATCTTTAACTTGCTCAGTAAGAAAGGCAGAGACATACCAATCAAGCTGCCAATAATCACCACAATTTGCATTGTGAGTGCCACAACCAGCGCGATTTCAGGTCCGCCGCGCCAAAATCCGAGCAAGGACACTGCCGCCGCCATGCTGGCACCTAATAATCCGGCGACAAATAACTCGCGCCCTAGCATAGATAACCAATCCTTGAGAACCACTTCCCCTGTGGCTAAGCCACGTACCATTAAGGTCGCCGATTGTGATCCCGCATTACCGCCGCTATCGATCAGTAGCGGCAGGAAGAAGACTAAAGAGACATAACTGGCAATCGTGTCTTCGAAGAAGGCGATACCGGCCCCTGAGAAGATATTACCAAAGACCAAAATCACCAGCCAAACCACGCGCTTGCGGTAGAGTAAGCCTATGCTGGCGGTCTTAAGGTTATGGTCAATATTGCCGATGGCCGCGGTTTTCGTGAACTCAAGATCCGCCTGTGAGCTGGCAATATCCATAGCATCATCATAGGTGACAATACCGACAAGCTGGCCTTTGCCATTGACTACAGGCAGCGCCATCAAGTCGTAATGGGCGATCATCTGCACCGCTTCTTCGCGAAAGGCATTGGCATCGAGCGCGACGGGATCGGGCTTCATAAAATCGACCACTCGCTCGTGCGGTTGCGCCAGCAATAGCTGTCTTAAAGACACAGTACCAATCAAGCGACCTAACATGTCCACCACATAGGTTTGATAAATGGTTTCCTTATCAGCGGCCTCAGTGCGTAGGGTATCAATGGCTTCTGCCGCAGTATGGCGGCTATTGAGCAAGGTGTAATCCGAAGTCATGACCGCGCCAACCTTCGCTTTATCATAGGCGGCGAGGGTGCGCATATCTTCCCGTTTGGCCAATGCTAGCGCAGGTAAAATCGCCGCTTGCTGGGTTTCATCGAGCAGATTATAGAGGTCGGCACGTTCATCTGCTGCCATGTGAACCAGCAGCGCAGATAGCGTAGTTTTATCTAATTGCTGTACTAAGCTGGCTTGCAATTCATCGGTCAGATAGCGAAACAAATTGGCGCAAACCTTAGGTGAGGCCAGTTGCAATAATAGGACTTGTTGAGCTTGATTAAAGACGTTAAATACGGCTGCAATATCGGCAGGGTGGCGTTTTTCGGCTAATTCAGCCATGGCGCTGGCACTGCGTTGCTCGATAATCATTTGCAGGTTATGGATGATTTTTTTAGTGTTGTTTGTGCTGTTATTCATGTTCATAGTTCATTCTCTCAACGATCTAGTGACCAAAGTAAAAGGTGATGTCTGCGCCAAGTTGCAGCGCGTTGCCACGAAGGGCATTGCCTAAGCTCAATTCCAGCTGTAGCTGTTGTTGCGGCGAGTGTTGATAAGCAAACTGATAGGTAGTCTCGCTCAATTCTTTTTGATAAATCTCGGCTATCACGCGATGGTGACTACTGAGTTCATACGCCGCCGCGATACCCACAAGCAATTGGGTTGATTGATTAAACTCATGGGTAAAACCTAAATTGGCATAGAGACTGACATCAGAATCGCCTAAGGTTTTACCAAAAATGCCGAAGACTTCGGTGGCTAATTCGTTACTGGCATCGAGGTTTTTCTGCAAGTTGATTACCAGTGCGCTGTGCCAATCATCCTGTTGCTGCTCTGGATCTGAGTGGGAGTTTACGTTGAGTGGTAGCTTAATGCCGACTTCAGCTTGCTCCTCACGAATATCGTCATTGGTATTGGACGCTAATCCTACATGCCATTCCCATTGATTGCGGCTGCAAGTCGTGGTTGCATTTAATTGTGGGCGAGCATGATCCGACCTAGGTTGTTGCCAGCCCATTTCTAATTCGCAGCGCTCAGCGAGGGCGGGATCATCTACTTCGAGATGGGATGCCGCTGCACTCATGCTGTAGTACAAGCTGATACTTGCGCAGGATAACGATCGCAAAATTGCTGTGTTGTTTATGTAAGCCATATTTAGGCTCCTCAGATGTAAACCCATAGGTGTAAATCCATAGGGAAAACGAAGTCCACTGAGGCAAAAACTTGCTTTGAGATGCAATAAATACACATAACTGAACCCCAGCAAAATGCTGGAATTGCTAAAGCGCAGCCATAGGCTCAGGCTTATTGTCTGTGATTGATATTTTGGGGGAGGCTGAGTGAAGAATGGTTCACACTACTACCCTGCTTAGCAGGTAGCAGCAAATATTGCGGGCTAGTGCTAGGCGTTAAATCCTGTCTTTTGGACAGGGCATCTACTGTCGCTTATGTGTGTGCCCACAGTGGGTCTCCGCAATGATTAAAGTCGCCACATTCTAAGGGACTGAAATGTAAAGTCAACCGCACATGTTATTACATATGTTTTTGTTTGAATTTACACTTTAAGTAAAAGTTAATTTTATGATCATTCTTGGGCTTGCGTGATTTTGTTGGGAGTGCTGGTGGTTTTGTGTGCTAATCATTGTTGTTTGATTGTTTATTTTTTGGCTGGTAGCGGTTGATTTTTGTTGTCAGATTTAACTGTGATATTGAATTATGGTTTTTAACGGTATGGCTTATCTCTGTAAGCTGTATTTGAGTCGCCAGAGATGAGTTAAGACTTTATCTAAAATGGGGGATTTGGCATTAGTGCACTTCGGGTATACCCTTGTCGTGCCAGCGGTGAGTCATTGTGCTCATTCAGATTAAGTCAGATTAAGATAGTTTGCTCTATTCAGATTTAGGGGGATTAAGCTGTGGCACACAATATCGATGAGTTGGATTCAATAGCTGCACCTATCGATCATAAATGCACCGCGAATATCAAGATCGCCAGTATCAATCTGTTTAATTTTATTGAGCCGCCTTTGGCTTACTATGATTTTGAAAATATCTATAGCCATGGGCAATGGCAGAAAAAGTGTCAGTGGTTGAGTGAGTTTCTCGCCCATCGCCAGCCCGATATTGTGGGATTTCAAGAAGTGTTTAGCCTTGAACCGCTCAAACGAATCGCCAGTGAGCAAGGTCTAGGGTATTTTGCGGTCGTTGATGAGCCAACTCTTATCAGTGATTACATTTATCGCAGCCCTGTGGTCGCGCTTGCCTCCCGGTATCCCATAGTGGAAATCAGCAGTGTCGAACCTGATACGCGTTTAGTGGCAGCCATGGGATTATCGAGTGAATTTGCCTTTAGCCGTAAGGTGCTGCGCGCAACCGTTGAAGTGCCACACATCGGCAAGTGTGACTATTATGTGGTGCACTTTAAATCAAAACGCGCCGGATTAGCACTTGAACCTAAGTTATTTGAACATCAACCTCTCGGACATCAGCCACTTAGTTTAGATAATTTAGCGCCCGCAGCGAGCATGAAACTGCATTCAGAAACCCAATTACTCACGGAGCAAGCCTTAGGTCGCTGGGCATCTACCATGCAGCGCGGCGCGGAAGCTGCGTTATTATTCAATGGCATATTGGTACGCAGGCAAGAATCTAAACATCCCGTCATAGTGATGGGGGACTTTAATGACAGTCTGACAATGGGCGCCTTAGATGCGTTAACGATACAGGGCGAGAGCATTCACACTAATGACATTAAAGCTGCGGGCCTTGGGCATTTATCGGATGCGACGTTAGCGGCGGTGTTTGCTCAGTATCAACTTAAAGATGCCTATGAGTTATTTATTGAAGCGAACTTGAGGGACAGTTTGACGGGCAATACCGCTTACCATAGAGAACACCGAGCGGCGACCCATTACTATGGCCCTAAAGGTTCAGTGCTGGATTATATTTTGCTTTCGAGTGAGTTTGATGCGAGCCATGGCCGCAGTTTAGCGCAAGTCGTAGATTATCAGACCTGCGATAGACACTTAATCAGACCTGAATATGAACGCGACGCCTACAGTACTGACCATGCGCCCGTCATTGTTGAGTTAGCGCTACGTAGCTAAGTTCTCGTGTTTACTGATTAATTCGTCTTATTTCAAATCATGTCAGTTGTCTTTACGGTTTTGTTAGCGTTGTTTCATTAACCATTCCTACATCATTTCGCATGAATATCATTCAGAATTAACCGTTAAAATAAGGTATGATCGGCCACCCGTGGATGATGGAAAATAAGCGCTGCGGCGCGTTCGGTACTCGCACTTAGGTGACATTGGGTATATCATCCGTTTCCCATTTTTTAGACAGCAGCCCTTTTTAGTGGCGGCCCTATTTTTAAAGGCAACTATGGCTATCAGAATCAAACTTAAACCCGGCCGCGAGAAGTCACTTGAGCGTCGCCATCCTTGGGTATTTTCCAATGCTATTCATAACATTAAGGGAAAACCTGAAGCGGGTGAGACAGTCGATGTGGTCGCGCATGATGGTCACTGGTTAGGTCGTGGTGCTTGGTCGCCTGAGTCGCAAATTCAAGTGCGGATTTGGACTTTTGATCGCGAAGAAGAAATTGATCGCGAGTTTTTTGCCAGACGTTTACAGCGGGCGCAAATCGGCCGTAACGATTTAATCCGCGAGCAAGGCTTAACGGGTTACCGTTTAGTGGCTGCTGAGTCCGATGGTTTACCTGGGATCACCATCGACAGATATGCCAATGTGTTGGTGTGTCAGTTACTGAGCACAGGTGCTGATTTATGGCGCGATACCTTAGTCGAGCTATTGGCTGAGCAATATCCTGATTGCGCTATTTATGAGCGTTCCGATGTGGATTCCCGTAAGAAAGAAGGCCTGCTGCCAGTTACCGGTTTACTGCACGGCACTCTGCCTGAAATGCCGGTGATTATCGAAGAGAACGGCATCAAGATCGCTGTCGATGTGATTAAAGGCCATAAAACAGGTTTCTATCTCGATCAACGTGATAACCGCGCCATTGCCGCCCGTTTTGTCAAAGATAAATCGGTATTGAACTGTTTTTGCTACACGGGGACTTTTGGTCTGTACGCTGCGAAAGCAGGTGCTGCCAGTATTGAAAACGTCGATGTGTCTTCTCTAGCCTTGGCGACAGCGCGCCTCAATATGCAAGTGAACGGTTTGAGTGATGACAATGTGCATTACAACGAAGCCGATGTGTTCAAGTTGCTGCGCCAGTACCGTGATGAAGGCAAAACCTTTGATGTGATTGTGCTCGACCCGCCTAAGTTTGCCGATAACAAAGCGCAGTTAAACGGGGCTTGCCGTGGTTATAAAGACATCAACATGATTGCATTGCAGTTATTGAATCCGGGAGGCGTGTTATTGACCTTCTCTTGCTCAGGATTAATGCCTGCGGATCTGTTCCAAAAAATCGTGGCCGATGCTGCGCTCGATGCGAAACGTGAAATCCAGTTTATTGAACGCTTAAGCCAAGCGAGCGATCACCCTATCGGTAGCGCCTTCCCAGAAGGATTCTACTTAAAAGGTCTAGTCGCCAGAGCTTGGTAAGCCAAGCGTTTGATATAAGCTGTCTGCGATGGGCAGCTGAGTCAGATAACATTGAACCCTAAAAAGAACCATAAAAAATGCCAGCCACTTTGAAAAAAGTGGCTGGCATTTTTACAGCGTATTTTTTATTGTGCATTTTTACAATCAGCAGCCTTGTGACTGTGATAGGATTTTTACGCTTAACTTATTTGGCGGTAAAGGTTTTTACGCCATCAGGGGTGCCAACGAGTAACACATCCGCACCGCGTTTGGCAAACAGACCGTTAGTCACTACACCGACTATTTCATTGATCTGACTTTCTAATTCTTTTGGATTAAGGATCTTAAGATTGTACACATCGAGGATCACATTGCCGTTATCGGTCACAACGCCTTCACGGTACACAGGATCGCCGCCAAGTTTAACAAGTTGACGCGCCACATAAGAGCGTGCCATCGGAATGACTTCTACGGGTAGTGGAAATTCGCCTAGTATGTCGACTTGCTTAGTGTTATCCACGATACAGATAAACTTCTCAGCCACTGCCGCGACAATTTTCTCGCGAGTTAATGCCGCGCCGCCGCCTTTGATCATATCCATACGGTCGTTAATTTCATCGGCACCGTCCACATAGACAGATAAACGATCGACGCTGTTTAAGTCATAAACGGGAATACCCAGCGCTTTCATTTTCTGAGTTGATGCCTCAGAGCTAGAGACTGCGCCTTCGATATCGGCTTTCATGGTCGCCAGTGCATCGATAAAGTGATTCACAGTCGAACCCGTACCAACACCAACAATGCTGTCTTTTTCAACGTACTTAAGTGCGGCCCAACCGGCAGCTTTTTTCATTTCATCTTGAGTCATGTTGACATCCTGTAACGGCAAATGAGTAAAAAATTCTGGGCTTAGTATACTCTTTTCCGATAAATAATGTGGCGCAATTCCACCGTGGGTGTGATCTAGATTGCTGGCATTTTCACATTAGCAACCAGTCCCAATAACGTAAGTAACTTAAGCAGTTAAGTTGGAAAGCATTTCGCTATACGCAACTAATCTAACTAAGCTACTATGGCAAAAGCAGAATGATTTATTGAGGATTTAGCATGGCAGGAGCGAGTTTATTAACCTTACTTGACGATATCGCATCGATTTTGGATGACGTAGCGGTAATGAGTAAAGTAGCGGCAAAGAAAACCGCGGGTGTACTGGGGGATGATTTAGCCCTCAATGCCCAGCAAGTGACGGGCGTAAGCGCCGATCGTGAATTACCCGTCGTGTGGGCAGTGGCCAAGGGGTCATTCCGTAATAAGTTGATTTTAGTACCAGCAGCAATGCTTATCAGCGCTTTTATTCCCTGGGCTGTCACCCCTTTATTAATGTTTGGTGGACTGTTTTTATGTTACGAAGGGTTTGAAAAACTGCATCACAGCTATAGCCATAGAAAAGGCCAGCAACAACACGAAACCCAAGTAGAGAATGAGTTACCTGAGATTAAAGATTTCGCCGCCTACGAGGCCGAAAAAGTCAAAGGGGCGATTCGTACCGACTTTGTGTTATCGGCGGAAATTATTGCCATTACCCTTGGTATCGTGGCGGACAAATCCCTATCGACACAGTTTTTTACGTTAGCTGTCATAGGGATAGTCATGACCATAGGCGTGTATGGCTTAGTGGCGGCAATTGTGAAAATGGATGATGCGGGTTTGTACTTGAGTCAACGTGAAGGCGCCTCTGTATTAACTCAAATGAACCGTAAATTAGGTTTTGGTTTATTGAGTGCAGCTCCCGTATTAATGAAAAGTTTAACGATTATTGGCACGGCAGCCATGTTTATGGTGGGCGGTGGGATTTTAACTCATGGCCTACACCTAGTCGGCGAGCAAATCCACCATGCTGAACAAGCGGTTGCTGCCATTGGTGTTGTTGGACCTGTGTTTGCTGTGCTGACGCCAAGTATTCTTAATGGCTTATTTGGTGTCGTTGCTGGCGCTGTTGCACTTATTGCGATGACAGGAATACAGAAATTGCGTAGTTAACTAGCTGCGCGCATCAACCATCAAGGATGAGCACGATGAAGTTAATGAAGTACTGTGTCTCCCCGAGTAAGCTGGCTTGGTTACGTAAAGAGTTTGGCAAAGATGCCGATGGGTTAATGGCGGTAATGGATGCTGCTGGCACGGCTTATCTTGATAACCTCAATGCCTTGACCGAGCTGCAGAAAAGTGAGCAGGTATCGGCCAAGGCTGAAAATGCAATTAAAGCTAAAACTCAACTTCAAGCGCAGCGTCAGTGGGCATATTTGTGGCTGCAGCAACGTATCGCTTTGACTACACGTATTGATGATATTGAACTTGCAGCGTTAGCAGCTTTTGAATTTCAACATGTCCGCATCGAGGTGGTTGAACCATCGGAGTTCGATGCGGTTGTCGCGCGATTACAGGCTGAGCAAGTCTTAGGTTTTGATACTGAAACCCGTGCAAGTTTTGAGCGCGGCGTGCAACATCCCTTGAGTCTTATCCAAATCGCGACAGCGAATACCTGTTATTTATTTCAGCATGCCATTTTGGGAGAGCAATTCATCCAGTTAAAAGCCTTATTAGAAGATGAAACCATACTCAAAGTCGGGGTTGGTTTACGCAGTGATGCACAAGCTCTCAAGCGGCAATGGGGCATTAATGTCGCCTCAACATTAGATTTAAATTGGGCACTGGCTCAACTTGGAGCGGAGAAGGAAATGGGGACGCGCCAGTTAGTTGCGGCGCTTTTGGGTGTACGTATCGACAAACCTAAAAAAGTCACCTTATCGAATTGGCAGCACGTGCCGTTATCCAGTGCGCAAATTCATTATGCCGCCGCCGATGCCTTGGCCGCACTCAAATGCTTCAACGCGTTAATCACTCAACTGACACCCTTTTATCATGCATCGAGTGCCGCAAAAGCCGCATTATTAATTCCTTCAAGTTTGATAGTGCCCTTGGCGAAATATTTTAAGGATGCAGAATGAAACACAAAACCCAAGATGCTGCAAAAGTTAAAATAATGCCATTACATTCGGATGTGAGCTCGCAAGGCACCAGTACTTTAGGTTTGATTTATCGCGTACTTGGCATCTTGCTTCTGTTAAGTGTTATCACTTTTTGGATTAATGCTTGGGCATAGATAGCGGTATTGCCAGCAGTCGAAAATAAAGGAGAACACTATGTTAGATGCTATTTGTGAACTCGAAACAGAGGATCATTTAATTGCGAGAACGACTTATAGTGTTTTTAAGTTTCAACAATTACCCGATGAGGATATCGAGCGTTTGCGGCAATGGTTAATTTGCCCCGCCTGCGGTGGTAAAGCATATTTCCGTAAAGCCTCAAAGGACGGTAAAGCCGCTTGTTTTGGCTCGCGATATCACCAAGCCGATTGTATTGAATTTAAACCTTCGGCACAAAAGTCCCGTGAGGAGCAAGATGCCATTGAAGTGCAGCAACAGCTGGTGGACGCCGATGCCTTAATGATCGACTTTAGCCGTAAACCTCGTCGCCATACGCCTGCAAACAAAGTTTCGACAACACAGGCATTAAGCAGCAAGACTGAGCCAACGCCTAAATTGTCCTCTATGCCTGAGTCATCGAAAGCGTCTGTTGCATCGTCAGTGGATGATCGAATACAAGAGTCGAAAACAGGCTACCAAGTTAACACAGCTGAACATACCACTGAAAAACGAGTGCCTAGCCAAGGGCTCGAAAAGTTACTCCACAGTTTATTGCGAGGTACAGATTTAGCGAAATCGGATCTCTGGGTATACACAGACGCTGAGCGAAAATACCGTTGGCGGGCGAAGAACCTGTTTGTCAATTTTGCCGATGCGGACCCAAGCGATAATAAACCCCACATGTATTGGGGCACGATATCCCACACTGACCCGACGATGAGCTGGCTTAACCCCGCCGACAGTAAAGATATCGGCATTCCTATCGATGGGATAAAGCAACCATTATTAGCGCAATTTGAAATAGAAGATAAACGCTGCTTTGAAGGTGCTGGTTTGATTTTATTTGGTAAATGTTTTTGGAATAAAGAAAAGACCCGCAAAATTATTCAGCTATGGAATAACGATTTGCAGCGGATTTTTATCTCAAAGTTGGAAGATTAATTGGCTTTGGGGAGAGAAACTAAAAAGAGGGGAGAAAAGGGGCTATTCCCGACGCACAAAAGCGTTACAGCAAAAGTCCCTATCTATATCACGCTGATGAAAGCGCTTACTTGCCGCAGCACTTCTTGAATTTTTGACCGCTACCACAAACGCAAGGCTCGTTACGATTCGGTTTTTTCTCGAAAGTCGTGGTCTTAGGCTTATTTAATAAACCTTCTAATTCAACAATATCTTCAGCGACGTCGGCATTGACTTCGATATTGGCGAACAGTTGGTGTTCGGCAACAATCGCGGCAACTTCGAGTTTACGCGCTTCGTCGGCAACAATTAATTGTAATGGTAATGCTTCTGTACCCGGTTTAGCGGCACGTTTAGTGTTGTAGCCATAGCTTTCGTGCTTTGGCTTAGGGGTTTTACGACCCTTGAAGAAAAATTTGTCAGACATGAGTGGTTCCGTCGAGCTGTGTATGAAATTGACGATGCTTATACTATAAAACGCCGATTTTATAAATCGAACTCAGATCTTTTTTCGATAAATGCGCGTCTTTAACCCTTAAGCACCTCAAAATGGCCGAAACGGCACACTTATTCGACGTCATCAAACTGATTTGTTGTGGGATCATTTAGTCGAGTTACTATTAACCTATGGGCTCTAAACTAAGTATCTACTACGTCATTAAGCTAATATGCGATGGCTTTTTAATCTCAGTGGCAGTTAAATCAACAGCAATAGCCTAACTTGTTTGAAAAACCTTCAGTTAATGAGTTTTGCCATAAAAAGTACTTTACCTTTGGAAGTGCTTTTAGCATAATGCCCCACGTCAACAGGGGTGTAGTTCCAATTGGTAGAACAGCGGTCTCCAAAACCGATGGTTGCGGGTTCGAGTCCTGCCACCCCTGCCAAATAAAACAACGGCTTGCATAGAAATATGCGAGCCGTTTTATTTTGTGTTGAATAAAGCGTAAAAAATGATTTTGCTTGGATTGAATAACTTGCCATTTTTTAACGCTACCAATTGCTGGTACTATTTCCATTTTTCTGTCGTAACCCTCCACATAACTGCGGTAGTAGGCTCATTTGCTGTCAATGCTTGTTCATCAAATAGGTTGTTGGCGAAGTCACTAATCCGCCAGTTTTTAGCTTGATAATCGACGCTAAAGCGAGTTACCACATAATCATCTGCAACTGTTATCGCCGTTATAAATTGAGCTGCCTGTGCTATCAAAGTCTTGGCTGTGTTCGAAATAAGATAGGCCAATCAGAGCCACGGTTATTTAAATCAAAACGGTATTTCTCCCATCTAAAATTTACCAATGTGTGACTGTTTGTGCCGTTACCTGTGTAAAAGTTTGCATCGAACCTTTGTCCATCATGAACCCGCAGTACATTGATCAAGCCTATTAGCCGTCAGAAATGAGTATTCCATGACACTTTATTTTTTGTTCATCTTTGGGATCTTAGTTCCAAAATCTAAGATTTAGTTTGAATTGAAGGTCATAACAGTACAATATAAGATTCATATTGAATGCATCTTAAGTGTGTTCATCATCGTTCTGCTACTCGGCTAACAACTATGCTAAATATTGATGATCCTACACAAACCGAACGTACTCACGCGTTATGGCGCTTAGGCTTTAGACCTTTTTTCCTTGGGGGAGCAATATTAGCTGCGCTATATATCCCTTTATGGCTATTAACTTGGTTTACTCCCCAATATAGTTTTTTCCCTTCATCCTTTTGGAGCAAGATATTGCCGCTATGGTGGCATCCACATGAAATGCTGTTCGGTTTTGCTATGGCAATTGTGTGTGGATTTTTGCTGACTGCCGTTCAAAATTGGACCAACCAACCCACATTAAAGGGATGGCCACTCGCATTGACCTTTAGCTGCTGGTTACTGGCACGATTATTACTCTTACTCCCAATGCAAGTTCCGCTCATTTTGCCCGCCTTGTTTGATTCCTTGTTCCTTGGTATGGCAAGCCTTACTCTATGGCGCTGCATTTATAAGGTGAAGCAATGGCGCAATATTGGTTTTCCGATCATGTTGTTTGCCGCACTCGTGATTAACAATGTCAGCTATTACGCTTTATTTGAACGCGACTTTATTCTTGCCAACCAGATCTGGCAGGCGATGTTATGGTGGTTAGCCTTACTTATCACCATAGTCGGTGGGCGTGTCATTCCATTCTTTACCGCGATGCGCATTAAGGCCACTAAAGCAGATCCCTTAACTTGGATTGAATACCCGCTGATCCTGACGATGATCTTGCTCGTCATTCAATCACTCATCCACCTTATACCTCTGGAAGTCGAGCGAGGCTTACTGCTCATTGCGGGGCTCTTGCAGCTGGTCCGATTTGCACGCTGGTTACCCCATAAAACACTGAAAGAACCTATGCTGTGGTCCTTGCATCTTGCCTATTTAATGTTGCCTCTTTGCCTGTTAGCCATGAGTTGGTATCTCGATAATGAATATGCCTACCGCAGTCTGCTTCACCTATTTGCTATTGGTTGTATGGCTACCCTGTGTCTTTCGATGATTTCCAGAGTGTCACTCGGGCACACAAGTCGAAATATTTATGAGGGCCCTAAGATGATCTTGGCATTTATTTGCCTACCGTTAGCGGCACTGCTCAGGGCGCTAATGCCCATCTGGTTTCCGGCCCACACCCAAGTCTGGTTATGGTTGGCTGGCAGTTGCTGGTTTATCGCATTTGCACTGTTTGTATGGCATTACTTGCCGATACTTTCTCGCCCCCGTATTGATGGGCGCCCAGGTTAATATTGATGTTAGGACAAAAGGATACAAAGTGAAAACTTATTTTAAAACAGTCACATTGCTAAAAATGATTTGCTTGCTCGCCATAACTACATGTACATCTGTAGCGGCTTCCGATACTAGCAATCAACAAAAATATCCTAACCAATATCAATCTTGGCAAGCCACCTCTGAACAAGTTGAACGCGAAGATATGCTCGCCAATTATCCCGCCAGCATCATACTCTGGGCAGGATCTTCCTATGCCAAAGAGTACCATAGCCCACGTGGGCATCATTTTGCCGTTGCTGATGTGACGCATACTTTACGTACAGGTATCCCCCCTAAAGCAGGAGAGAAAGGATTATCCGCCAGTTGTTGGACCTGCAAGACGCCGGATGCCCCTAGATTGATTGAACAACTGGGATTTGAAGGATACTCCGCTAAAAACTTTACCGATCTGGGCAAAGAGATCCAAAGCGTAGTGTATTGCAGCGATTGCCATGAATCTGGCACTAGCACTAATAAGTTAACTTTACCTCGCCCCCATGCCCAAGAGGCTATGGCTAAAATTCACCTGCCATTCGATAAACAAGATACCGATATGCAAGGTGCGCAGGTATGTGGTCAATGTCATGTCACTTACTATTTCCGTCCGGAAAAAAGTAATGTTGTAAATATTCCCTGGATTTTTGGCAGCACAGCCGATGATATTGAAAAATATTATGACACTCGCCGCTTCTTCGAATGGATCCATCCTCTTTCGAAAACGCCCATACTCAAAGCACGTCATCCTGAGTTTGAACACTGGAGTCGCAGTAAACATGCCGAAGTCGGTGTCACTTGCATTACCTGCCATATGCCAACCCAGCAGGATGCAAAAGGTGTTGAATTTACTAGCCATAAAGTTGATAAAGCCTTACCGCATTTTGATAACAGTTGCAGTGGCTGCCATAGCAGTAAAACCAAAATTGAAACCAAGCTCGCGGCTAATAAATTAACGATTGAGACCAAAGCCCGCGAAGTTGAAGCTCTGCTCGTCAAGGCCCACTATGAAGCCAAAGCGGCATGGGATGCAGGTGCTAAATGGGAGAATATGAATGAGCCCATTATGGCGATACGACACAGTCAGTGGCGCTGGGACTTTGCCATGTCTTCACATGGTTTGTATGCACATAATCCACAAGAAGGTAAGCAGCTTTTAGATAAAGCTATCGAACAAGCGAACGAAGCACGTCATCTGCTCGCTGGAATATTGAAGCAACTTAACGTGACTCAAGTTAGTTATCCAGATATCAGTACTAAGGAAAAGGCCCATCAAGCGATAGGGTTAATTGAATCGGATTTAATCAAAGAAAAACAAAAGTTTATTGAAGATGATGTTAATAAAAACTGGCAGCCTGTCGCAAAATATGGTTATTAGTTTATTAGCGGGTGGCTGATAATTTGAGGGATTTTAAAGCTCAAAAGCGAGAGGAAGTTCGAGTATTTATGCTTTGATTCAGTGAGCGTTATGCCAACAAGGCTTGGTCGGTTCTACAGCGATGCTCATCTTCCTTTGCACGAGCAATAACTGCAGCCGAAATGATTCATGTCATTTCGGCTGCAGTACATAACTCATTGATAGGTTGGTCAGTAACGACAAATTAATCACTGTAATCTGTGTCAGATATCTGTAATTCAGTTTTTTAATGCGTAGAAAGCCGATCTTACTTTGAGGCAAGTAATTGATGAAATTCTATTATCTTGGTTGGCTGCCAAAGTGATTGGTTTCGATGCGAAACTAAAACCAATGTACAACTCTGTTCGCAAATAGCCTTGGCTACACGCTTTTCTGTCTCTTCATCCAATGCCGAGGTGGCCTCATCCATTATCAGAATCGGTGCATTTTTGATAAGCGCGCGTGCTAAGGCAAGCCTTTGGCGTTCCCCTCCCGATAACCCTGCGCCTTGCAGGCCGACTTCTTGGTAAATGCCCAGTTCTGATCTGTCTAATACTTCATCCAGAGCCACTTGGCGTGCCGCTTTATCTACGGCTTGATCGTCGGCATCAGGGTTACCAATACGAATGTTACTGGCAATGGTGCCTGTAAAGATGAGTGGATCCTGCGGCACATAGGCGAAAAAGCGGGCAAGTTCAGTTGCGGGAACTGACGTGAGCGGCACCTTGCCCAAAGTGATCAGGCCTAGGGTGGGATCATCAAAGCGCATCAATAGCTTAAGTAAGCTGGTTTTACCTGAACCGCTCGGGCCACAAATCAGCACGCGTTCACCTGATTCGATAGTGGCATTGATATTTTGCACCGCAGGGGGAAATGTTACGTTATTCAATTCGATTGTATGATTGTTCGGTGTCTTTTGTTGCGCTTGGCTTGGCTCTTTGAGCGTTGGCGCATGAGTCGCTTGTCGATAGTGTTTAATAGCCGCTAACTGATCATTAATGCTTATTGCCGCCACGGCGAGAGTCTCAAGTGGCGCCGCCGCGCGCATGGTCAACATCAAAACAGCGAGCAGCATTATCGTATTGTTTATACCGGATAGCACCAGGTAGAGTGCCATGCCTGCAATAGGTAAAAAACTGGCGATAGCCGACAGTAATGTTGCTATAGCAGCGGCGCGATTAGTTCGTTCCAATGCGATTTCTTGTGTTTGCCAGTTTTGCTCCACCCGTGTTGTTGCGCCGCTATATCCTGCTGCTGTGCGCAGTAACTCTAAGTGGTCGATCAGTTCAAGAGTTGACTGCTCTGCAGCCAATTCAGTGTTGTTTCGGTCCATATCTGCGCGGGCAAGGGCTCGTTGCGCCATACTCTGAATCACAAATGACATCAGCAACAAGCTAGCCAACATTAGTACCAGTGGTATGCCACCGATCAATCCTATGCCAAAGGTAATGCAGAGCGGAATAAGCGGTGCATGAATAAATACCTGAAATTGATGTGCCGGAATACTCATAAAGCCAGGAATACTCCGAGAGACAGTTTCTATGAGTAGTGTCCTGACACTCGGTGTAAACCAAGAGAGTTTCGCTTGTTGCATGGTCGTGCCTAATGCACTGTAGAGCGCATTGGCCAGCCTTGCGCCAGCCCAAAAACCTGAACGCGAAGCCAGTATTGTGGTGAGTATGGTTATTGCGGCAATCGATAGCACTTTTTGCGGTGATTGCTGCTGAGTAATGGCTAAAGCCAGTTGAATGTAGCATGCCGCTTCCAATATGGCCGCCACAGCCCAACCGCAGGCAACAGGTATTAAGTGCTTTATGGCTGCGTAATCTTGGGGACGATTTATCATTGGCCTTCTCCTTCCCTGTGATAATGTTTGAGTGCGAGCTTGTCATCCGCCAGCTCGGCAAGCGTTAAGTCATGGGTGACCATCACAATCGTTTTGTGGTTTGTTTTTGCGTGATGGCGTAGTGCTGTGAACACGTTAAACGCCGTTTCGCTGTCTAGGGCCGATGTGGGTTCATCAAGCAATATCACCCTAGCGGGTGAAAGAAACACACGGGCAAGATTAACGCGTTGTATTTCACCGCCAGACAGTGTGCTTGCATGAGTATTTAAGGGTTTATCCAATTGCGCACAGTGTAATGCTGCTAAGTAATCGTCATCCGTGGCATAAGGTGCGGTGAGCGCGAGATTGTCGGCGATGGAGGTCGCCAGTAGTCCCGCACTTTGTGGTAATAGCATGATCGCGCGATTAATCGAGGCTTCATCCATCTCTTTGAGTGCCATACCAGCGAGTCGAATATCTCCGGCATTTAGCTGCTCCATGCCAGCTAATAAGCACAGTAATGTGGATTTGCCAACACCACTGATCCCTGTAACTGCCGTGACTCTGCCAGATCTAAATTGATAGTTAATGGGCACTGTTTTACTGCTTGTAGACATTGAAGGCACGACATCGGTGAGAGTGAGCGGCATAGGTGTATTAAGCTCAATATTGCCGTTACCAACAGGAACTCTCGATTGCTCAAGAAAATCCGTTAGCCGCTGAGCGGCAGCGCGGCCCGTGGCGAGATAATCAAGCCCATGCCCGAGCTTTAGGGCTGGCGTGACTATGGCCAGACTGAAGAACAAGGCTGCTGCAAGGTTTTCTGGGGGCCATTCATACCCGATGGCATAGACAATGGCAAAAGTACAGACAGCCTGCAGTAGTGATGTGGCCAAGGCGACTGAAGTTGATACCTTGCTTACCCGCTCAAGAATATCCCCAATAAAATGTGTCGTTGCCTTTTGGTAATCGGCCATAGCACCAGTTTGTACGCCATAAATGCGAAATACAGGCGCACCACGGGCGTAGTCATCTACTGCTGCAGTGATATTTCCCATCACATTGACTCGTGCTTCCCCCTGTTTTGCTGCAAGCCTTGGGATCACCACCAAATAGAAAAGTGCGGCGACTAGACCTGGGATAAGGGCAAGTAATGCGACTAAGCCCGCACTTAAGATCAGCAAACCAATAGTGATAGCAGGGACAATGATAAAGGTCGCTAGCTCAGAGGGTAAATGCGCGATCATATGATGCAATGACGCTATGTCATCGACCATTAATCGCTTTAACTTTTCGCCCTTATATTTTGCCAAGGTACTTGGTGGCAACCTGACAAGATGCGCTGCAACATGACGCCTTAATCTTCCAGAAAATTGCGCCTCAGCATTGTGGTTAACCCAAGATGCGCCAGCTGATAGCAACGCTGACACGACCCCAAATATGAGCGCCCCCGCTAACCATAGCGAATGATGGCCTGCAATAAGTTGAATCATGCACCAGAGTGCACCTAGTGCCATCACGCCAGCACCTGCCGCTAGCTGCATTCCGAAAGTGAGTGCGGGAATCGCCGGACGTAGGGCGAAGGCTAATGTTGAAGTGGGACTGAAAAGTCGCTGCATTTTAATGTTCACCTAAAAAATCGAAGTGGAACAGGCTGGGCTTCGGTCTGGAAAGTGTGATTAACACAAAGCCAATGAAGCGATGAAGTCTTGATATTGCAGAGTAAAAAATAGTCTGAGTGCCAGAGTTTATGGGCAAATGAACATCCACGAGCCAAATTCCTTGTTTCATAAAAATTGAACCGCCATGAGATGGCGACCATATTAAGCGGTCATTTTTATTTATCAACATGGTGTTGATAAATTTTTTTAACGGCGATAATATAATTGATAACTATTCTCATTGGCAACAAATCTTTCGTATAAGGAGTTATTACACATGCCCCGATTTGGTAAGTTTTACCCACAATCAAAGTGGGTTATCGGTTCTCTTGCGCTGGGGCTTAGCGCTATTTCAGGCTCAACTATTGCTGACAGTGGAACTGCTCCAGATAAGCAATCCAAGCAAAAAGATGCAGCGGGAAATATTGAAGTTATCACAGTTTACGGTCAGAAAATCGAGCGGACGCTGAAGGAAACGGCGAGCTCAGTGACAGTGATCACCGAAGAACAGTTGAGGAAAAATGCCGACCAATCAACGATTTCTGAAATTCTCGGCGGTACGCCAAACTTAATTTATGCCGGAAATACCGATGCGCCCATTATCCGCGGAACAGATACTAAAGGGCCTGTTGCAGCGGGTAATGCCTACTTATCTAAGCCTGTGCCCGGGGCAACTATCAGTGTTGATGGTAAATATCTGAGCCCCGCAGAACTGGATTTAGGTGCCGCTGGCGTGTGGGATGTGTCGTCTATTGAAGTTTACCGTGGTCCGCAAACGACCAGTCAAGGAGCCAACAGTATTGCTGGCGCTGTAGTGATCCATACCCATAATCCCACTTATACGCCAGAATTTGCAGCGCAAGCACTTTATGGCAGTCGGGATAAGAAGCGCTTTTCGGTCATGGCGTCCGGTGCGCTAAGTAATGACTTTGCCGCAAGAATTAGCGCAGATTACAGCGCTAGAGATACTTTTGTTGATTACGTTAACCCCGATTTTACTGCCCATGATTTAGATTTTGAGTTTAAAAACCAAAATCTACGGGCGAAGTTGTTATGGGAACCCGAAAAATACAGCAACTTTTCCGCCATGCTGACTTATTCCTCCACTGAGGCTAAACGTCCCAGAAACGAGGTGGTATCAGAACCCTATGATGACTTAGAAAATCGTTCAATTTTTCAGGATAATCAAGAAGTCAGCAATCATGTTGGAATTTTTGATCTTGAATATGTGTTCGACAATGGGATGAAGTTGCATAACCAACTGCAGTATTCAGAAGGGCAGTTTGATTATCGGTTCGCAGCACCTTATCAAGGGATCGCAAAACGAGATAATGAAAACTTTTCGAATGATATAAGGCTGAACTTTGGTGACAAAAGTTCAGAATTTAGTGGGGTTGCCGGTGTCTTCTACTGGGATGATAAAACCAACAACAAGCTGAACAACGTATTTGGTAATGCCGACGCCGACCTGAGACATACCAGTTTTGCCCCCTACGGTGAAGTCATATGGCGCTTCTCACCTAAGTGGGCATTCACCAGCGCTCTTCGTTATCAGTCTGATGAAATTAGCCACGATGGTATTGCCAGCTACATCCCAGGTGTGCGCCATCAATATGAAGAGACGTTTACGGCGTTATTACCTAAGGTTGCCCTGTCCTATGATCTGACAGATAACGTCTTAATCGGCGCTATGATCAGTGAAGGTAACATTCCTGGGGGCACAGGCATTAACTTCCGCGGCGGCGAATATTATACATTCGATGCTGAATCGGCATGGAACTATGAACTTTTTACCCGTATCGATCTGTTTGAACAGCGCTTAATCATAAATAGCAATCTCTTTTACACCCGCTTTAAGGATTCACAACGTTCAGTTACTGATTACCTCGATGGGCGTCCCTTTGGTTCTGTCATTATTAATGCCGATGAAGCGCAAAGCTATGGGATTGAATTAGATTGGAACTTTAAAGTGGCCGATAGTTTTAGCCTATATGGTGGGCTGGGTTTACTTGAAACTGAGATAAGTGAATTTAATGACTACCGTGGCGAGGAGTTTGTCGGCAATGAGTTTAGTAAAGCGCCGGGATATATGTTCAATATAGGGTTTGACTATTCAATCACAGACACGATCAAACTGAGCGGTGATGTGCGCCATACGGATGGATACTTTTCAACGGATACCAATGAGCCAGAGTTAAGAGTGGGATCTTACACTACGGTAAACCTGAATTCTTCCTATCAAATCAACCAATATTTTGAAGCCTTTGTTTATGCACGCAATTTGCTGGATGAACGTGCACCCGTGGCAAAAATGGCTGACAGAAGTACCGGAGGCGTGGATGCATATTTACTTGAACCTCGAGAAATAGGTGTAGGCGTTAGGGCGAAGTTTTAGCGGCTAGCTTCTACCCGCGGTATTGGCTATTGCCATGCAGCGGGTAGCAAGAGCGGTTAGAATGGCTTTTTTGCCTTGGAAACCTTATCGATATGACACAAGTACCGGAGCAACTTACTCAAAAACGCCAGCGTGGCAGACCTAGCCGTATTTCCCGTGAGGCTATCGCCAGAGCTGCGTTGGAGATTGGGGTTGATCAAGCGACCATCCCTGCTATAGCCGCGCATTTAAAGGTCGATCATTCTTCCCTCTACCATCACGTAGCAGGTCGAAATGATGTTATCTCCATTGCTGCTGAGCTTGCAATTAATGAGCTGGACTGGCGAGCGCCAGCGGCCACAGATTGGCGGAGCGAATTGATTATATTGACCGATGCCATTTGGGCACTGTATGAGCGTCATCCTGGCCTCGCTGAGTCTATCCATCAGGCCAGTGTTACGCCGTCATCGGGTATACGTTCTTTTGCTGAGTCGGTCGAAAAGCTGCAACAAAAAGGCTTCTCCCTCGATGAAGCAGTGCTTGCCGTTGATATCTTAGTTGACATGGTGGGGGAGTGCTTTTTGGGATGGTGGTCAACCACTAAACCAGAAGCCGATGGTCGGACACGTAAAGAGCGAATTATCGCAATTTGGGAAGATGAAGCCACCAAGCTCCCTGATAAAGCTGAGCAGATAAATGCGATGGTTGACATCATGAAGGTGGGCGCCCGCAAATGGTGGGAGCGAAAACGTGACTTAGTGTTAGCGGGTATTGCCGTTACCCATGCCCAAAAGGCAGGGAGATCCGATAAGGCTCAAACATAGCGCGTCGATATGAAAACCTCATAGCGGCTGCAGATTAGTACAAGATTTATTGCGTATAGGAAGTATCAGTTTGTGAAGGTGGTTTATGCACTGACGTGCTTTTTTGTGCTTTGTTTTGCCTCATTGCTGCTAGGCGCAAAGTATGCCTCTGTAACGCAGATGCTGACGTTATCGGATGATGTCTGGTTGGTGTTATCTGCGAGTCGTCTGCCGCGGCTCTTTGCCTTGATTTGCTCAGGTGTAGGGCTTGCAGTCTGTGGCGTGATATTGCAGCAGATTGTGCAAAACAAGTTTGTTGAACCTGCTACTTGTGGCGGGCTTGATGCCGCCAAACTAGGCATATTAATTTCAATCATTCATGCCCCGAGTATGGGTGTCACCGCCAGAATGTTGGGGCTTTGGTTTTTTGCCTGCTTGCGAGCTTAGCCTTTATTCTGATTATTCGTGGTATTCGGTATAAGAGTCCGGTGCTCATTCCAATTATTGGGATTATGTTTGGCAGTGTACTCAGTGCGATAGCGGAACTTTATGCTTATCAAAACAATATGATGCAGAGTATGCAGGGATGGATGCTGGGTGATTTTTCAAAAATCGTGCAGGGTAACTACGAAATCATCTATCTGATCCTTCCCGTAGTCATACTGACCTACCTTTATGCACAGCGCTTTACCATAGTGGGAATGGGCGAAGGCTTGGCTACCACACTAGGCCTGAGTTATTTCAACCTAGTTATCTTAGGGTTAGTGCTGGTTTCCCTGACCATAGCGACCACAGTTATCACAGTCGGGAGCATTCCATTTATTGGTTTGATTATTCCTAATCTTGTCGCTATGCGTTACGGCGATAATTTAAAACGTACCTTGCCTATTATCGCCTTTGCTGGCGCAACACTACTGATTATCTGTGACTTGCTTGGTCGGCTTGTTTTGTATCCCTTCGAAATTCCTATAGGTCTAACAGCAAGCTGTTTAGGTGGACTCATATTTCTAGTTATCGTTTGGAAAATCAAATGAAAGACAGTGCATGGCGTTTTTTGAGCTGGGGGCTGCCTATTATGTTGGCAGTCACATTTTTATTGATGGGCTCAGGCTTTGATTTTGACTATGTCATACCGAATCGATTGGTGCGTTTGGGCACTATTTGCCTTGGTGGTATCTGTATTGCATTTTCTTCGATACTGTTTCAGACCTTAGCCGGAAATCGCATTTTAACGCCATCTATCATGGGGTATGAAGGCGTTTACTTGATTTTGCAGGCACTGTTGATCCTTATCTTAGGGACGGGCAGCAGTATTCTGATCACCGCTAACAGCAATTTCTTTGTCTCAGTCGTGGTGATGCTGCTTTACTCAATGGCGATTCACCGTTGGCTATTTAGTGGAGATCGACATGATGTGTTCTTCCTACTGCTTGTGGGCTTAGTGCTCACTGTGGTGTTAGGCAGTTTTACTCAGTTAATCCAATATTCTATCAGTCCCGGTGAGTTTTCTATTTTCCAGAGCTACAGCTTAGCGTCGTTCAACCGCGCTCAACCAGAGCAATTGCTTATCTCTCTAGTACTTGTCAGTGCCGTGTGTATTGCCGCTTGGAGAGTGCGTGTAGTGCTTGATGTATTACTGATGGGGCGGGAGCAAGCTATCTCTCTTGGTATTGATTATCAAAAAGTGGTGCGCCTGCTATTGGGTCTTATCGCGGTATTGGTCGCAATATCAACCAGTTTAGTGGGGCCAACTGCCTTTATGGGGATATTTGTCGCGAATATGGCCTATGCACTGGCAAGGCATCCGTCGCACTCATTTACTTTGATAACAGGATGTGCCGTTGCTATCTCGGTTTTTCTGATCGCGCAAATGCTTGTTGAGCATCTGTTTAATTATCAAACCAGTGTTGGGCTGTTAATTAATCTATTTTGTGGCGCCTATTTCTTTGTTTTAATTCTTAAACCTCGGAGCGCAGTGTGATAACCGTCAATAACTTATATCAGTCTTATGGCGCGAAACCTGTGCTAAAAAATGTCACGGCACAATTTCCCGAACATCAGATGACTTCTCTCATCGGTCCTAACGGTGCCGGCAAAAGTACCTTACTGATGTCGATTGGTCGGCTACTGAATATCCAGCAGGGCGAGGTATTACTCAAAGGTACTGCTATCCACAATATTCCCTTGAAGGATTATGCCAAGCAAGTGGCAACCATGCGTCAGTTTAACAGCCTCAATTTACGCCTGACGGTCAGGGAGTTAGTGGCATTTGGTCGTTTTCCCTATAGCCAAGGGGCACTCACAAAGGAAGATCATCGCGCCATTGATGAAGCTCTGTCGTTTTTAGCTTTACAGTCATTAGCCAATGTATTTATTGATGAACTTAGCGGCGGACAACGCCAAATGGCTTTTCTGGCAATGGCGATTGCGCAGCAAACGGATTATTTATTGTTAGATGAACCGCTCAACAATCTGGATATGAAACATGCCGTTAGCATAATGCGGGCACTTCGCCATCTGTGTGACGATTACAAACGAACGGTAGTGTTAGTGGTTCACGATATCAATTTTGCGGCTAACTACTCCGACTATATTGTCGGTATGAAGCAAGGCGTTGTGCACTGCGCTGGACCCGTTGAAGAGGTCGTCACAGCACAAAGGTTAAAAGCACTGTACGAACTGGATCTTGAGGTGCTGAAAACGAACCAAGGAACAGTATGTAACTATTTCAACTTCAACTTACAAGGAGAATACAAGTGACGTCGAAATGTAGAAGTGGGACTAAAGTGATAGCGATTCTGTTATTTAGCTCGGCTTTTTTGCTGGCCTGCGACAATAAAACCGAATCAGTACAACTTGCATCATTGGATGCGAGTGCTTCAACGGCTGAGTTGGATTTTGCCCCGATAGAGGTAGAGCATAAGCTGGGCACTACTGTTATTACAAAACGGCCAGTACGCGTTGCGGCCCTAGATATGAATGAAGTCGACTATCTCGAACAGTTGGGTATTCCCATTGTCGGTATGCCAAAGGATTTTGTTCCTTACTACCTGAAAGACTACAGCAACAATAGTAATATCGTTGATTTAGGTGCTATCGTTCAACCCAATATGGAACGTATCTATGCACTTAAACCCGATTTGGTGCTGATGTCATCCGTTCAAGCTAGTCACTATCAAGCGCTTTCCAATTTGGCACCAACCATTCATTTGGATATTGATTATCAAGACAGCAACAGCGATTACTTTGATATAGTCACAAAACACTTATTGATGCTGGGTAAATTATTCGATAAGCAAACCTTGGCAAAACATAAAGTGGATGAACTGGAAACTAAGATCCAAGCCGCCAGAATGGTGATTAAGGACAGGCCAGAAAAAGCCTTGGTGGTGCTACATAATAATGGCGCTTTTCGATTTTTAGGTATTCGTTCTCGGTATGGGTTCATTTACAGTGCGCTAGGGGTTAAACCCGCTAGCTTATCAGAGCAGATGGGATTGCACGGTCAACCTGTATCAAGCGAGTTTATTCTTGAAAACAATCCCGACATCATTTACGTGGTAGACAGAACCGCAGTGATGGAGCGAAGCCCAGTATTGGATAAACAGTCCATAGATAACCCTCTTTTGCGTGAAACTAACGCTTGGAAGACGGGGAATGTTATTTTTGTGGATCCAGAGGCTTGGTATATAACTGGGGCGGGCATAACATCCCTTAATATCATGATTGATGATGTGTTAAAGGGTTATGTAAAGTAGCTGGCTGCAAATAGTCTATGGACGGCATAGCTAATGACTCATGAGATAAGTTACCTCTTGTAACATTTAAGCCCTACGGCTTAGGTAAATCGGTTTGCAACTTTAGTAGTGCTTAACATACAATCGCCTGCCAAATTATCTGAGGAAGTAGGGTTTGAATAGTGTGATACAAACAAGACGCACCCTAGCAATATGGCTTGCTGCCATATTGGTGCTATTGTCTGTTGCCATTGCTGTTCACAGTGTTTCCCATGCTAGTGAAGACTCTAAGGCCAATTGTTCGCTGTGCTTACATCAGCACCAGTTGCAACATGCGCTAACCAGTACACCCTTTCATTTTCAACTCGCTCAGCAGGGTTATATCTCGGTTGAGTTTCAGGCCGTTTCCTTTAAGCGACCTTTTAGTCGTTTCTTCAATAGTCGTGCTCCGCCCATAACAGCATAAGTTACTGTTTATTCAATTTATCTTAATTAACTTTGAGCGCCTTGGCTTAGCTAAGGCGCCGATGCTGTTTGTTTCCGGAGTGAAAATGACTTCTTTTTATGTCCCTAAGCGCACTGCGCTATTGCTGGGCGCCTTGTTTGTGCTCAATCCTATTTCAATGTTGTTGGCCGCAGAAAGCAGTCAATCGAGTTCACAAGCTATTGATACTGTGAGTGACGCAGTGCTTGACACTGACATTGAACGTTTAAGTATCCACTATCGCCAAGCCTATCGTGGCAATGTGTCCTCAACTGAACTTCCCCAAGCGATCAGTGTGTTAGACGAGCAATTGATAAAAGATGCGGGGCTGACGCGGTTTCAAGATGTACTGGACTATTCCGCGAGTGTGGCGCGGCAAAACAATGGCGGTGGTTTATGGGATAGCTTTTCGCTGCGCGGCTTTCCGGGCAACGAAAACATGCCATCGGGGTATTTAATCAATGGCTTTAATGGTGGCCGAGGTTTTAGTGGTCATAGAGATTTATCAAACGTTGCCTATGTCGAGATTTTAAAAGGCCCAGGTTCGGCACTTTATGGCCGCTCGGAGCCCGGTGGCACAGTTAATATCGTCACTAAGAAACCCCAATATGAAACCAGTGGTTATTTAAAAGCATCGGCTGGGAGTTTCGACCAATATCGGTTAGAAGGTGATGTGACCTCAGGTTTAACCGATAACTTGGCATTTCGGATTAATGGCGCTTGGCAGGAACACGATAGTTTTCGTGATTATATGTTTAGCGATAAAAAAATCGTTACGCCGTCTGTGCGTTGGCAGATTTCCGAAAAAGCTTCCTTGCTGTATGAAATGGAATACCTCAAGCAGGAACAGCTATTCGATCGCGGCATTATTGTGCTCAATAACGATATTAATACCGTACCACGCTCGCGTTATTTAGGTGAGCCTAATGATGGCGCAACGGAGGTGAATGCCACTGGGCATCAGCTGACCTATGACTATGAATTAAATGATGATTGGTCATTAACTGCTGGCTATAACTATCGAGACTCTAGCTTGAAGGGGTATTCGTCTGATGCCGAGTTAGCAAAGGGGCGGCAATCGCTATTTGATGATGGTCGCACGCTGACTAGGCAGCACAGATATCGTGACTACGCCTCTGAGGACAATTCGCTGCGTCTAGAGTTAAGTGGTCATGTGGATACGGGTTTTATTCGTCATAATTTGCTGCTTGGTGCCGATGCCTATCACTACAATTTGAAGACGGGACTGTATCGTTATCGGGGCAAAAAAGGTGAATACGCCATCGATATCTATGCCCCTCAATACGGTGGGCCTCAGCCAGAGGTGAGTTTGTTGTATGAGAATAACGAGACTCAAAAGGCGTGGGGGACCTATCTGCAAGATCAAATGGATTTAACTGAAAAGTGGAAGTTGCACCTTGGGCTAAGGTTCGATAGTTATCAGCAAGATATCAGTGAAGTCGCGAAAGATACTCTGTCAGAGCAAACCGATAGTCGAGTCAGCCCCAAGGTGGGTCTGGTGTATTTATGGTCCGATGCCTTAAGTTTCTATAGCTCTTATTCTGAAGGCTTTTTACCGCTTTCTGGAACTGACTTTGCGGGTAAGCCATTCGAAGCGGAAGAGAGTCAGTCGGTTGAACTGGGGATGAAGTTTAATGGTACTTGGTTAAACGATCTTCCTATAAACGGTAGTTTAGCCGTGTTCGATGCCCAAAAGAGCAATATCTTGACCTCAGATCCTATCAATGTTGGTTTTTCTGCCACCTTAGGTAAAGCTAAAAGTAGCGGGGTTGAACTCGATTTAGCCGCCGAACTGACGGAGGATTTACAAGCAAAATTATCCTATGCCTATCTTAATACCCGTACCGCCAATGACAGCTTGAATCCTGATTGGGGCGTGCTCATTCCTGCAGGCAGTCCACTGGTGAATGTGCCAAAGCATACCGCGAGTGTGATTCTGAAACAGGATTTGAATAGGCTTTCTATTGATGGTCATCTAGGGCTTAGCTGGCGTTATGTGGATGCGCGCCTCGGCGATTCTGCCGATCCGAGTTTTCAATTGCCTTCTTATCAGTTACTTGGGTTGTTTATGAACACCCACTTAAGCGACAACTTAAGCCTTGGAGTGAATCTGGATAACTTACTGGATGAACATTACATCGCGAGTAGCTATTCCGCTCTTTGGGCCGTGCCGGGTGAGCCACGTAGTATTAAAGTGAGTGTCAGCTATGAATTCTAATATCAGTGCTAACCCAGCGTTATCTTCAGGTTTTGCCGAGCAAGAACTGGGTCGTTCTATTGGCCGCACTCGGATTAATAGTATCGATATGATGCGCGGCATGGTGATGCTTATCATGTTACTCGACCATGTGCGGGAGCGGTTTTTCTTTCACATGCAGGTGAGCGATCCTATGGATTTGAGTTCGACCTCTTGGGGGCTTTTTGTGAGTCGCTTTGCCGCCCATTTTTGTGCGCCGGTCTTTGTGTTCTTAACCGGGGTTTCTGCATGGCTTTATGCCAATCGTAGCCATGGCGAGCCACGTTCAGCACGTATGTTTTTGATTAAACGCGGGCTGTTTTTAATCGCGCTGGAAATTTTTGTGATTAACTTCTCTAACCTCTCTTGGATGGTCAGCTATTACACCCTTTGGTTGCAGGTGATTTGGGTGATTGGTCTGAGTATGTTAGCGCTCGCTGCGCTGATAAACCTGCCTAGACCTTGGATGGCCCTTTTAGGATTTGCGATTGTTTTTGGCCATAATCTGTTGACGCCAATTGGTTTTCAGCCCAATGAGTGGGCTTACGGTCTGTGGACCATATTGCACGACCGCGGTTATCTCGTCAGCGAAGGTGCGCTTAGGGTTAAGGTGAGTTATCCCGTGCTGCCTTGGATTGGGGTGATCTTACTGGGTTATGTTGCAGGGCCACTTTTTAGTAATAAGCCGAACGGAAGCCATCTTGATGCATCGGCTCGCCAGCAAAAGCTGTTGTTTTTAGGGATCAGCTGTTGGGTACTTTTTGCGGTGCTACGTGGGTTTAACCTTTATGGCGAAACCCTGCCTTGGCAGTCGGGGCACATTTGGGTGAAACCTTGATGTCGGTATTCAATTTAACGAAATACCCGCCATCACTAAGCTTTTTACTGGTGACCTTAGGCGGCATGTTTTTTTGCTTAGTGGCCTTTGAGCGGTATTTTGCATCAAGTGGGAAAGTGGGTGGGGGATTAGCGCGAGTGGGCCATGGGTTGTCTGTGTTTGGCTCAGTCCCTATGTTCTTCTATATCTTACATTTGTACGTGCTGTTACTGCTTTATACTTTAGCGAAATTCATCTTTGGCGCAAACCATGGTGAGTACTTTGGCGTGAGCAATATAGGATGGGTTTGGTTTATCGCGGGCGTGTTAGCCATCGCATTGTATTATCCCGTTAAGCGATTTAGCGAGTATAAAAAACACAGCACTCAGGCTTGGATTAAGTACCTCTAATCTATTCTGTTTGATCAAGCTTTAAAGGCAAAAGTCGCCAAGTGTTTACTTGGCGACTTTTTTGCTTTGGTCAGAGCAATAATCTATTTAGCAATTATTCTGCGAGTAAGCTGCGTAGCATCCAGGCATTTTTCTCATGCAGTTGGATGCGCTGGGTGAGTAAGTCCGCAGTCGCCTCATCATTCGCTTGATTTACCAGCGGATACAAGGCTCTGGCATTGCGGATCACTAGCTCCTGATCGCTTAATAGTTCGCGGATCATGGTTTCGGCTTGAGTGACACCTTGATCTTCTTTTATCTCGGTTAGCGCGGCATAGGCTGAATATGAGCCGAGTGCTCTGGCGCCTAATGCACGTACACGCTCTGCGATAAGGTCGACCGCAAGGGCAAGTTCGGTATACTGCTGTTCAAATAGCAAGTGTAAGCTAGTGAACATTGGGCCAGTAACGTTCCAGTGAAAGCTATGGGTCTTAAGGTAAAGACTGTAGCTGTCAGCCAATAGTTGGTTTAGCCCTGCGGCGATTTCTTCTCTGTGAGCTTGATTGATACCTATGTTAATCATGGCGTTTTCCTTCTATTGTCTTACTGAGTGTGTTTAGTCTAATCTTCTGATATTAAATGTAAAATGAGTAAATTAGATTTTGTAAATCTATAAATTCGATTGAACTTCCGAGTGTTAAATCTCGTAAGCGATAAAGCCAGATATCATCTCCTTTCGCCGTGCTGCAGTAACAATGCCATGGCAGAACTGCTATCCTAGCGGCATATTGTGAGTCGATACTTTAATTGAATAAAACTGACCTTAATGAATAAATCAGCCTATTTAACCGCCATGAATGTGACAACTTGGCGAGTGCGCGACACTAAGGTGAAACCTTATTTAGTGATTTGGGATGAAAACGGTGAGTTACCAGAAGCAGAGCCGCTTATTGACGCTGTGCTAACGCTTATCGACATAAAGCGTGACGAATGTGATTTTGACTGTGAGCCCCATACGGGTAAACAGATCGTTTGGGATCTGCGACGTCACAAAGTTAGGCCACGTACCGCATGGTTAGTGTCTGAGCCGTTGGCCGATTTATTGGTGGGTTGGCAGGCTAAAAGCGCGCTCTGGCAGCAGATTTACCAATGGCGCGACCAAGTTAGCGGCCAAGCGCCAAGCAAGTCTTAAGCTCTACTCGTAAATACATTAATAACCAATACTTTGGAATACCGGCGTTGAACATCCCACCAGTAGATAGTCTATTCACAACACCATTCGCAGCACAATTGACAGCAGGTTTGCCTGTTGAGCTTGTGGCTCTCACGCTTGAAGATGTTCCCCAAATGGCGCAGCTTGAATCCTTGGCCCATAGCCATCCCATGAGTGAGGGGAATCTTGCCGATTGTTTTGGTCACTTGTACCGTGTCCTAGGTTTAAAGCTGAGTGTTAACTTAGAGGTAGATGTAAATACTGAGGCAAATATTGACGTCGTTTCGGATTCAGATACTTATCACGTCGAAGGACTCTTAGGGTTTGCGATAGTGCAGCAAATTATCGATGAAGTGACTTTATTGGATATTTGCCTATTACCGAGTCAGCAGGGCAAAGGTTACGGCAAGTTATTACTTAAGGCTGTGATGATATCGGCCAAGGTATCGGGCGCTGTGGTGCTTATGTTAGAAGTGCGAGAGTCTAATCTTGCCGCCCGTGCTTTATATCAACAGGCTGGCTTTATTGAATCGGGACGACGTAAAGGTTACTACCCGATAGAGGGCGGTAAAGAAGATGCTATCTTGATGGATTTAGCGATAACCCAAGAATAAGCTGAGCATTAGCATTCATGTCGTAAAACGACAGCTATACGAACCACTCTTCATAAACAACAGTCATAAATAACAGTCATAAACAACTGTCATAAAAACAGCCAATAAAAAACAGCGCCTAAGCGCTGTTTTTCTATTTGAATAACCCTGAACTTTATATCACTTAAACTCAGCATCACCTGAAGTTTGCATCAAGGTTATCCGCATCTAAGTAAGAAGTTTATTTCACTTCTTTACCTTGGGCCTGCAAGTCTGCATGGTAGCTTGATCGCACTAATGGGCCACAGGCTGCATGGGTAAAACCTAACTCATCGGCTAAGGCTTTAAGCTCATCAAACTCTGCTGGTGGCACATAACGTTCAACCGGCAAATGGAACTTAGACGGCTGTAGGTATTGGCCTAAGGTCAGCATTTCAACTTTATGTTCACGCAGATCACGCAGTACTTGAGCGATCTCTTCGTTGGTTTCACCCAGTCCCATCATCAGACCTGATTTAGTGGGCACATTGGGATGACGTTCTTTAAAGCGTTTTAGCAGATCGAGCGACCATTGGTAATTCGCACCTGGGCGCGCTTTACGATAATGCATGGGCGCCGTTTCTAAGTTGTGGTTAAACACATCAGGCGGCTCAGTCGATAAAATATCTAAGGCAGCATCGATACGACCACGGAAATCAGGCACTAAGGTTTCGATCTTGATGTCAGGATTTAGTTTGCGGATCTCACGAATACAATCGGCAAAATGCTGGGCGCCACCATCACGTAAATCGTCACGATCTACAGAGGTAATTACCACGTATTTCAGCTTCATATCGCGGATTGTTTGCGCCAATTTAACTGGCTCTTCAGCATCAGGCTTAAGCGGACGACCATGGGCCACGTCGCAGAATGGGCAACGACGAGTACAAATCGCACCCAAAATCATAAAGGTTGCTGTGCCGTGGTTGAAGCATTCCGCAAGGTTAGGGCAAGAGGCTTCTTCACAGACAGAGTGCAGGCCATTTTTACGCAGCGCTTGCTTGATGTCTAAAATGCGTTGATTCGATGCCGGCAGTTTAACCCGTAACCAATCGGGTTTACGCAACATAGTGTCGCGCTCTGATGGGACGATTTTGACCGGAATACGAGACACTTTATCGGCATCTCTTAGTTTTACTCCGGGTTGTAAACGTTCAGGCCTATTCATGACGCTGCTAATCCTTGATGATGAACTAGGTGTTGATAGCCCAGTAATTGGCTAAAAGTAATAGTAAGTTGCTCGCCCGCTTCAATCACGGTTTGTGGTCCGCCAAGTGCTTTGCATTGCACCATTTCAAGACCGGCATAACCACAAGGGTTGATGCGGCGAAATGGTGCTAAATCCATATCGACATTAAGGGCTAATCCATGGAATGAACAGCCTTTACGAATGCGTAATCCGAGGGAGGCAATTTTACGTTCGTCCACATATACGCCCGGCGCATCGGCTTTGGCATAAGCGTTAATGTCGTACTTGGCGAGCATATCGACAATGCTTTGCTCTATATGAGTAACGAGTTGACGCACGCCGACTTTACTACGTTTTATGTCGAGAAGAGGATATACCACTAGTTGTCCAGGGCCGTGGTAAGTGACTTGGCCACCACGGTCCACTTGGATCACAGGAATATCGCCAGCATTCAAAATATGCTCGCTTTTACCAGCTTGGCCTTGGGTAAACACGGGTGGGTGTTCTACTATCCACAGCTCATCTGGGCTCTCACTATTACGCGTGTCAGTGTAGTGCTGCATAGCATGCCACACTGATTCGTAATCTTGTTTTCCAAGATGCCGAATATGCAAAGTCGTGTCTTGCAAGGGCAACCTCTCCCCTTAGAATTGAGTGGCGCTATTATACGCCTCTTGACCATAAATGTAAGACAGATCACATTTCATGGCCTTGAGGAATATTTATAGTACGCGGCGTACGCCTTCGATGGCGGCAAGTTCAGTGTACAAAATTTCGATATGGTCTTTGCTGGTCACTGTCACGCGGATAGTAATGGAGTGATAGCTACCTTTGCTCGACGTTTTTGTCGAAGGTGAATAATCACCCGGTGCATGTTTTTGTACCACAGCCACGACTTTGTCAGTTAGCGTTTCGTGGGCTTCACCGACGACCTTAAAAGGAAATGCGCAAGGGAAATCCATCAGTTCATCAAATTTAGTGTCTAACATACTCAGTACTCTTAGCGGCTATATTGGGATATATATGGTGGCGATTATACCCGATTCAAGGGCGATGCACTCCCCAAAAAAATAAAGCCACCCTAAGGTGGCTTTATTTATGGGACTTAGCTTAGCTAAACCATCCAGAAAACATCTGCTTAAAGTAATCGACTAATTTACTAAACCAGCTACCTTCGTTGACTTCTTGCAAGGTCACCAGTGGGAACTGGGCAATGTCTTTACCATCAAGTTGGAAGAATAGACGGCCTACAGTTTCACCTTTTTTCAACGGTGCATCTAATGGCTTAGTCAATTCGAAGTTTGCTTTCAAGTCTTTACCGCGGCCACGGCTGATCGTAATAGGTGTATCAGTTGCGACGCCTAAATCAACAGTGCTCTTGTCACCGTACCATATCTGTTGGGTTGTGAAACTATCACCCGCTTTGTAAGGCGTGACAGTTTCAAAGAAACGGAAGCCATAGGTCAGTAACTTTTTACTTTCAGCTTTACGGGCTGATTCACTTTGAGTACCCAGAACCACAGAAATCAAACGCATGCCGTCTTTGGTTGCAGATGCCACTAAGTTGTAACCTGCACCAGAGGTGTGGCCTGTCTTGATACCGTCCACGCTCATGCTGTTATCCCACAACAAACCATTACGGTTATATTGTTTGATACCGTTGAAGGTATAAAATTTTTCGCTATAGATGCGGTATTCTTCTGGAACGTCGCGGATTAAGGCTGCACCTAACAATGCCATATCATAGGCAGTTGTTTTGTGGTTTTCTGAGTCTAAGCCATGGGAGTTTTCGAAGTAGCTATCACGCATACCCAGCTGTTTTGTCCATGAGTTCATCATGTCAACGAAGGCGCCTTCGGTGCCAGCGATATGCTCTGCCATAGCTACACACGCATCGTTACCCGATTGGATGATGATACCGCGGTTTAAATCCCCGACTTTAACGGTAGTTCCGACTTCAATGAACATCTTTGAGGAGTCAGAGAAGTTTTTAGACCAGGCATTTTTACTGATAGTCACATCATCATCGACCGAGACATTGCCCGCTTTGATTTCTTGACCTATGACATAGCTGGTCATCATTTTAGTTAGGCTGGCTGGGTTAAGGCTTTCATAAGCGTTACTCTCAGCGATAATCTGGCCCGAATTATAATCCATCAAGACGAAAGCCTTGGCGGCCACTGCTGGTGCATCAGGTGTAATAATAGGCTGCGCAGCATAAACGGGGAGAGACACACTGGAAATTAGCAGCAATGTTTTAATGGGACTTTTTACAAAATTCATCATTAACTTGGCACGTCTTTTGGTTGTATTAAATGGAAAGGATTCGAGAAGATCTCCAACAGTGTACCACTTTCTGACTGTGGGTTTTAGTGAAGGTTCCTTCATCTCTATTTTTAAATCAATTCTGGTCCGAGCAAACAGTCATTACTCATGGACTATATAGCCCTCAGGAAACCCATTTTGCTTGACGTTATTGAGCAGTTTGTCTGCTAATTCAGGTTGGCCTATGGGGCCGAGCTGTAGTCTAAACATATTGTTTGCGGCTTGTACACGGGTCTTTACCTGATATTTTCGCTCCAGATTTTTCGCCATGGTATTGAGTTTGGCTTTATCTTTCGATGCGACTAACTGAATGTAATGATTACCTGTATCTTGCGCGCTGGCAATAGCCGAATTAGTGGCCGCGACACTGCCGACATACACCACATCGAGTTTGATCCGCGCGGTTCCTTTGCCGAGCATGCCGAGTTTATAGGCGGCGGCGTAGGAGACGTCGAGAATACGGTCTGAGTGGAATGGCCCGCGATCGTTGATACGAATGATCACTTGCTTATTGTTATCTAAGTTAGTGATCCGAGCATAACTTGGCAGTGGCAGCGTTTTATGAGCACCTGACATGGAATACATGTCATAGGGTTCGCCATTGGATGTCTCATAGCCATGAAATTTTTCACCGTACCATGAGGCACGGCCCGTTTCACTAAAACCTTGGCCTGTGTTCATCACAGTGTAAGACTCGCCGTAAACCGTATAGGGCTTGTTACCGCGGCGACTATAGGGCTCGTACTTAGGCGTGGCATTTGGCACATGGTCCACATTGGGTGGATTGAGTGGCAGCTTGTCATTCTTTAGCGAATAGCGCCCCTTGTTGGGGTCCATATTTTTTTTGTTTGTGCTGGAGCTAGCTTGGTTTGGGCTCGAAGAACACGCAACAAGTGTGAAGCACGCAACCAAAGCGACAAGCTGTAAAAGATTATTTTTTAGCGGCATGCTGTTCCTTTAATTGTTGGCTAAATTGATAAACGGCCATTGAATACAAAGGACTGCGATTATAGCGAGTGATTACATAAAAATTGTTTAAGCCAAGCCAATAATCATCGTGATCGGCTTGTTCCAGTTTAATGAGTAAGGCTTTTTGCGAGACATCCAAGTCCCTCGCATCAGCCAAGGACAAGGTTGGCGTTAGAATATTGGCGACTTTATAATTGAGCTTTTCGCCTGCCCATACTTTTGCTTTGGGCGCTGTTTGGCTGCTATTGACCAGTGGCAAAGCAACGGGTGCATTGGCTTGCCAACCGTGTTCATGGAAATAATTGGCGACACTGCCAATCGCATCCTCTGGGCTTTGCAATAAATCGCGGTTACCACTGTTATCGAAATCGACGGCGTAATGGCGGTAACTTGAGGGAATAAACTGTCCATAACCCATGGCACCCGCATAGGAGCCTTTGAGGGTATTGATATCTAAGTGCTCTTCTTTGACTAATTTCATCAACTCACCAAATTCCTTGCGGAAAAAGGTGGCGCGAGGCGGATAGTGAAAACCTAAGGTATAGAGGGAATCAATTACAGGGTAATTACCTGTGAACTGGCCGTAAAAGGTTTCAATCCCAATAATGGCAACGATAATCTGTGGGTCGACTTGGTACTTAGCCGCCGCTTTAGCAATGGTTTTCTCGTGTTTTTTCCAAAAAGCGAGCCCAGCATCAAGACGTTTTTCTGTTAAAAAAATCGGGTAATACACATGCCAAGGTTTTGCTTCCCATGGACGGGTCATCGCATCGATAACCCCTTGGTTGTATTTTGCTTTGTCTAGAAAAGCGAGCACTTCTGTCCGAGTAAAACCTTGTTTTACTTGGGCTTGGATAAACTCTTCTTTGAGCTCAGCGGGAGTGGCGGGTACTAGTACTTTATCCACTGCGGGAGCCACTGGGGTGCTTGAAGCGGGTGCCTGCGCGGGTGTCGGTTCATTTGCCGTGGTGCATGCGACTAAGCATGAACTTAAACACAGTAAACCGAGTGGAGCCAAATAAGCTCGGAGAGTAGGCATAAAAAAGTCCCTAAAATTATCTATCTACGAAACGTCTATGGGTATGAATGCTCATAAGAATGCCAAACCCTGTCATCAATGTCAGCATGGAGGTTCCACCATAACTGACAAGGGGCAGTGGTACACCTACCACGGGCAGGATACCTGAAACCATGCCAATATTCACAAAAACATAAACGAAAAACGTCAGCGTGATACTGCCAGCCAGTAGACGAGCGAAACTGGTTTGTGCGCGAGAGGCGATGACTAACCCACGGCCTATGATGTAAAGGTACATAATTAACAGTAAGATACTGCCAATTAAACCAAATTCTTCACCGATCACCGCAAAGATAAAGTCGGTATGGCGCTCGGGAATAAACTCAAGCTGTGATTGAGTGCCTTCGAGCCAACCTTTGCCCCAAAGTCCACCTGAGCCGATGGCGATTTTCGACTGGATAATGTGATAACCCGCGCCGAGGGGATCTTGCTCTGGATCGAGCAAGGTTAATACCCGCGTTCTTTGGTAATCGTGCATCAAGAAATACCAAAGGATAGGCAGGAAGGCGAGTACTGCCGCGATAAAGCTGCCAACAATGATCCAGCTCATGCCCGATAAAAACAGCACAAAAATCCCCGATGCGGCCACCAAAATTGAGGTGCCTAAGTCGGGTTGTTTAGCGATCAATAGGGTTGGTACGAGTAAAATCACTCCTGCGCCAGCGAGGTAACGTTTCTTGGGGGGAAGAGGGAACTTACTGATATACCAAGCCATTGTGATGGGGAAGGCGAGTTTAATAAGCTCTGATGGTTGAAACTCCATAAAGCCTAAGTTCAACCAGCGCTGCGCGCCTTTATTGATTTCACCGAAAAAGTGTACCCCAAGCAGCAAGACAACCCCCGCAAGATAAATGGGTAATGCCCAACGTTTAAGCGCTTCAGGATTGATTTGTGCCATGGTAAACATGATGCCTAGCGACAACACCATACGGAATAGTTGTCGTTCCATCATCTCTAAATCTGCACCGCTGGCAGAATAGATGACAAACAGGCCAAAGCCCATCACAGCTAATAGTCCGAGCAATAAAGGCAAGTCTATGTGCAAGCGTTGCCAGATGTTTTGATATTGGCTATGGGTACTCATGGTATGGGTTTCCAAGTATCTCTAAGCATATATTCATCGAGCATAGCTCGAGCGACTGGGCCAGCATTTGCGCCGCCCCAACCTGCGTTTTCCATCACGACGGCGAGGACGATTTTAGGATCCTCGAAGGGCGCATAGGCCACAACTAAGGCATTATCGCGGAAATGTTCGGCAATTTTACTGGCATCGTATTTCGTATTTTCCGCCACGCCGATGACCTGTGCAGTACCGGTTTTCATTGCGGCAGTGTAAGTGGCATCGGTAAAGCGTGACTTATTTGCAGTTTGGCGCATAGCTTCGTTGATGATGTTCCAGTTACGGGGATTTTTAAGTTCAATTGGCGGTAACTCATTAATCGGTGAGTCAATTTTGGCAGTATTGTCTTTAATGGATCTCAGCAGATGTGGCGGGAGACGGCGGCCTTTGTTGGCCATAATCCCAACGGCATTAGCGAGTTGTAATGGCGTTGCCGTCCAATAACCTTGGCCAATACCTACGGAAATGGTGTCGCCTATATACCAAGCTTGATTGTACTTTAAGCGTTTCCATTCTTTGGATGGCATATTGCCAGCCGATTCTTCAAAGATATCAATCCCTGTATTTTGGCCAAAGCCAAATTGTTCCATAAAGCGGGCGATATGATCGACACCGACCTTATAGGCTAACTCATAGAAAAAGGTATCGCAGGATTCTACAATCGCGCTATAAACGTTGACCCAGCCATGCCCCCAGCGTTTCCAGTCGCGGTATTTACGTTCAACACCAGGTATTTGCCAAAAACCGGGATCCCACACTCGGGTACTCTCGCTAATGGCTTTCTCATCAAGGCCTAACAGTGCGAGGTGAGGCTTGATGGTAGACGCAGGTGCATATTGACCTTGAGTCGCACGGTTGATCAAAGGGCGGGATTTATCATTGAGTAACGCACTGTAATCTTTGCTATTAATGCCTTGTACAAACTGGTTTGGATCATAGCTTGGGCTCGATACCATAGCTAATACTCCACCGTCACGGGGATCGATGGCAACAATAGAACCACGCAGACCTGTGAGTAGTTCCACCGCTTTTTGTTGCAGCTTGAGATCTAAGGTGAGGTAAATATCTTGCCCCGGCTCTGGCGGAACAATTTTTAAGGTGCGAATGGCGCGACCGCGGTTGTTCACTTCTTCTTCTAAGTGTCCGGGTTTGCCATGCAGCAAAGATTCATAAAATTTTTCAATGCCTTGCTTACCAATGTCTTTGGTTGCCGCATAGTTTTTCCACAGATCGCTGCGTTCAAGTTGGGCGCGATCTCGGGTGTTAATTTTACCTACATAGCCCAGCACATGGGTGATTTGCGCGCCGTAGGGATAGTTACGTTTAAGACCCGCTTCGACCGAAATCCCCGGAAATCTGTGTTGGTTAACACTGAAAATGGCCACTTGTTCTTCGGTGAGCTGGTTTTTCAGTGTTAGCGGTTTGAAACGGCGATGAAATTTCAGGGCGTCAGTAAAGGTTTCGCGCTCATCATCACTGATCTCAATTAACTTGCCGAGTTCATCTAAGGTCTCTGACATGTTACTGATTTTTTCAGGCACGAGATCGAGGGAATAAAAGGGTAAATTTTCAGCTAAAAGTATACCGTTGCGATCGTAAATGAGACCACGACTAGGGGCAATTGGAACAACACGAATGCGATTATCATTTGAGCGAGTTGCATAATCTTTATAGGATTCAACCTGTAAATGATAAAGGTTGGTGATTAATACGCTAAATAGAGCGAAAACGCAAAAAAAAGTGAAAAGCGCCCTGCGCTTAAAAAGAGACGCCTCGGCGGCGTGATCATGCATTGTTATCCGCTTTTTTGGCGACACTTATGCTATCTCCGGCTGATCCCATGACGGGTGGTTGACACTCGTTAACATCAAGATCCCGCTATTCTCTATGGTAGGGGTGATTCGTGTTCACGCTCCACGCGCGGTACAAACTTTCGGCAACCACCACCCGTACGAGTGGGTGAGGTAAGGTTAATGCCGAAAGACACCAACTTTGGTTTGCCGCTTCTTTGCAAGCTGGCGCTAATCCTTCAGGTCCACCAATCAGTAAACTGACGTCGCGACCATCGAGTTGCCATTTAGTCAGTGCGGTTGCTAGCTCGGGGGTCGTCCAGTTTTTGCCGGGGAGATCTAAGCTAACAATATGATTGCCTTTGGGAATGGCCGCCAACATTTGTTCGCCTTCTTTTTGAAGTATCCGGACAATGTCGGCATTTTTCCCCCGCTTTCCAGCGGGTATTTCGATAAGCTCCAGCGCCATATCACGGGGAAAACGGCGCTGGTATTCTTCGAAACCACGGGTAACCCAATCGGGCATCCGTGTTCCTACTGCGATGAGCTGTAACTTCATCAGTCTTGCTTTTCTGACCAGAGCTTTTCAAGCTGGTAGAAATCACGGGTTTGATCTTGCATAACGTGCAGGATCACATCGCCCATGTCCACAAGAACCCATTCGCTGCTTTCGCGGCCTTCAACACCTAAAGGTGGAATACCGGCTTTTTTCGCTTCAACCACAAGGTTTTCAGCGATAGCTTTAACGTGAGTCTTTGATGTACCTGAACATATGACCATGTAGTCAGTGATGTTAGATTGCTTGCTGACATCCAGAACAACAACGTCTCTGGCTTTCAAGTCGTCGATCTTGTCGACAACAAACTGTTTTAATTCCGCGCTCTGCACGCTGGCGTACCTCATTAATTTTAAATAGCGCGGTAGTATACCAGTGTTGCTGCTGGGAATACATTGTCATTGGCAGTTGAGTTGGCGATATCTGCTTACGGTTCGAGCTAAGGTAAGTAAAGTCGTTGATTTTGGATGTAATCTAGCGTGACGGGCATGAGTAAATCGGCGGGTATTTCGCCTTTTGCCAGTTGTTCACGAATGAGCGTCGAGGAAATATCCTGTGGTGTAATCGCCACAGGGAAAATCTGCCCACAGTTTTTATGGAGACTGCTAGTACAACCTTCCACTGTCCCTTGGGGCGCTTGACTGCGAGCCGTCAATATCTGCTGCATAGGATGCTCTGCATCGAGCTGCCAACCCGGGCGCTGGCAGACAACGAGATGGGCAAAGTCGAATAGGCGTTGCCACTCATGCCAGCTTTTTAATTGGATGAAAGAGTCCATCCCCATGATAAAAAACAGCTCATCTTCTGGATGTAAGCTTTTCAGTTGCTCAAGCGTGACAACTGTGTACGAAGGCGTGTCGCGTTTGGCTTCGATGTCGCACAGTGCAAATCCGTCGAGTTGCTGACAGACATCGGCTACCATTTTGAGGCGCTGTGTTGTGGTTAAGTTCGGCTGCTGTTTATGGGGCGGAATATGGTTCGGCATCAGCAGGATTTTATCCAAGGCTAATGCTTGTTTCACTTCAATCGCGGGACGGATATGACCATAGTGTATCGGGTCGAAAGTGCCGCCTAAAATACCAATACGCATATCAAGCCTTTGGTTAACCTATGATTAGTCTATGGCTATATGTGCCAGATGCCGATGGGCTCTAGGATCAAATAACAGACACAGGTGGCTCAGACCAGTCCAATCCTCTTTCCCCTGTTGCTTTAAGTTGAGCTCAAGTTTCGAGGCGAGGGCGAGCATATGTTCGAGTTGTTCAAGGCTGAGTCGTTGCAGTGCCGCTTGATACAGTGGTTTACGTTTATCCCAAATTCGATGTTTACCCCAGAGTGCACTGAGCGCAACGCCTTGGGCTTGCTCGCATTTCAAATTGAATAACAAACCGAGTTCTTTAAACAAGGCCCAGAGCAGGATAGGTAAGGCAGTGCCTTCGCCATTGAGCTGGGCTAGCATGTGCTGCGCGCTATCCTGTTTATTATTCAGCAATGCATCCGTGAGTTGGAATACGGTGAAGCGCGACTGATCTTCAAAATAGTGGCCCAGTTCGTCGGCACTGACGGGTTTTGTTGGGCTCAGGAGTTGCAGCAACTGCATGGCTTGATCGGCAGCTAGTAAATTCCCTTCATACAGAGAATGCAGCATAGCACGGGCATCAGGCTGCAGATTGAGCTTAAAGTGCTTGATGCGGCCATCGAGCCAGCGCATAAACTGCTCGCCCTCTGGCGTAGCGCAGGGCAGATACATGCCATGGGCATCTAAGGTCTTAAACCATTTACTGTTGGTTTGCTCTGTGGCGAGCTTTGGCCCTTCGATAATCAACAGCATATCGGGATTGGGCGTCTGCAATAGGGCTTGCAGTGTGCTTGAGCCTTCGGCACCGGGCTTAGCTTGGGAAAGGGTTAGCTCAATCAAGCGTTTACTGGAAAACAGGCTCATGGCCTGCCATTCCTGAGTCAGATCGTTCCAATTAAAGCCCGTCTCTTGAATGAGTTGGACTTTTTCATCGAATCCCTGACGCTTGGCGAATTGGCGGATCTGATCTTTGGTGGTTTCAATCAACCAAGGGTCATCCCCAAAAATCAGATAACAAGGAAATAACTGGTTAAGGTGGCGGGAGAGTTGGTCTGGATAGACTCTCATTTAATGATAGCCCCGCATTAATTCACCTCAGTACTGGCCATTGCCTGCAGAATACGATCGGCAGCTTGGATACGCATTTCCTTCGTCAGCAATTCCATTTCACGGCTCTTTGCCAATGCGGTACGCGGATCGTCTAAGTAGTCGCGGCGAATTTCAACCTTGAAAGGCTGCGCTTCTTTGCCCGGCAGTGCCACAGCAAATTCGACTAAATAAATTAGCTCATACTCGGCGACGTTACCTGTGGGGTACAAAGATAATGTCGAGCGTTCAAGGGAGTCGGTGATTAGCCTTAATACTGGAACGTCATCGGCGGCGTCGACAACTTGGATATTGTTCAAGCGCAGGCGTTCACGCACCAAACGAGTGAGTTCACTGTATTCATCCACGCTGCTCAAACTCAAATGATTGAGGGCATCAGGGATCTGATAACTGCGTTGAAGCTTAAAACCGCAACCAGCACTGGTCATAATGACCAGTGCCATGATTGCGAAGCATATGCGTTTGATTAGCATAGATTTCGCGGTTTCCTATTCGTGGTATACCCTACAGGCTTGAAGTTGCAGCTATGCTGCAACTTCATTGGCTTTGAGTATAGCGAGTTATTAGTAGCCGTTAATTAGCCACTATGCTGAGCAGTTTGCCCGGCACATAGATCACTTTACGTACTGTCAGGCCGTCTAGGTATTTGATCACGTGTTCATCACTCATGCCTAAGGCTTCTACTGATTCTTTATCAGCGTCGGCGGCTACTGTGATTTTTGCGCGAACTTTACCGTTGACTTGCACAACGATGAGCTTGCTGTCTTCAACTAGCGCAGCTTCATCAACGATTGGCCATTGGCTATCTTCGATGTTGCTCGCATTACCTAGCTCGTTCCACAGGTTAAAGCTCACATGCGGAATGATAGGGTACAGCAAACGCACTATGGCCGATAAGGCTTCGCCAATAATGGCGTTGTCTTGACCTGTGGTTTGTGGTGCTTTTTGCAGATGGTTCATCAGTTCCATCACGGCGGCAACCGCAGTGTTGAACATCTGACGGCGGCCGATATCGTCGGTCACTTTCGCGATCGTCTTGTGGACTTCACGGCGCAGCGCTTTTTGATCGGCAGTTAACTTGCTGACATCTAAGGCTTCGCTGTTATCTTGGTTCACATGCTCGTTTGCAAGTTTCCACAGACGTTTAATGAAGCGGTGTGCGCCTTCAACGCCAGACTCTTGCCATTCCAGAGTTAATTCTGGTGGTGAGGCGAACATCATAAATAGGCGAACCGTATCTGCACCGTATTTTTCGACCATGACTTGAGGATCGATACCGTTGTTTTTCGACTTAGACATCTTGCACATGCCAGTATAAACCAGCTCGTTGCCGTCCTTGTCGATAGCCTTAGTAATACGGCCCTTGTCGTCTTTTTCTGTGGTCGCTACATCTAAAGGCGAAACCCATACACGGGCGCCTTTTTCGTTGATGTAGTAGAAAGCATCGGCCAACACCATACCTTGGGTCAGCAATTGTTTAGCTGGCTCGTTAGAGTTAACCAGACCTGCATCACGCAGCAACTTGTGGAAGAAGCGGAAATATAACAAATGCATACAAGCGTGTTCGATACCGCCAATGTATTGATCCACAGGTAGCCAGTAGTTGGCTTTAGCGGGGTCTAACATTTCGTCTGCATGCGGGCTGCAGTAACGGGCGTAATACCAAGAGGATTCCATAAAGGTATCGAAGGTATCGGTTTCGCGCAGCGCATCTTGGCCATTAACTTGGGTTTTTGCCCATTCTTTATCGGCCTTGATTGGGCTTTGAATACCGTCCATTACGACATCTTCTGGCAGCAATACTGGCAGTTGATCTGCTGGCGTTGGGATCACAGTGCCGTCGGCTAAGGTCACCATAGGAATAGGTGCGCCCCAGTAACGCTGACGTGAAACACCCCAATCACGTAGACGATAGTTGACTTGGCGCTTGCCTTTACCTTCGGCAACTAACTTATTAGCGATGGCATTAAAGCCTGCTTCAAAGTCTAAACCGTCGAACTCACCCGAGTTAAACAGTACGCCTTTTTCGGTATAAGCGGCTTCGCTAATGTCCACTTCGCCATCAACTGGCTTGATCACAGCCTCAATTGCTAGACCATATTTTTTTGCAAATTCAAAGTCACGTTGGTCGTGGCCTGGAACTGACATTACGGCACCTGTGCCATAGTTCATCAACACAAAGTTAGCTGCCCAAATCGGGACTTGCTTACCAGTGATAGGATGAATGGCGAAAAGCCCTGTAGCGACACCGCGTTTTTCCATTGTCGCGAGTTCGGCTTCTGATGTTGTGCTGTTTTTGCACTCATCGATAAAGGCGGCAAGCTCTGGATTGGTTTGCGCGGCGACTTCAGCTAATGGATGACCTGCGGCAATCGCCACATAGGTCACGCCCATTAAGGTATCTGGACGTGTGGTATAGATATCGAAGGTTTTATCGTGACCTGCGACGCCGAAGGTCATTTCCACACCTTCGCTGCGACCAATCCAGTTGCGCTGCATGGTCTTAACCTGTTCAGGCCAGCCATCTAAGGTATCGATATCGTTTAATAATTCTTCTGCATAGGCAGTGATCTTAATAAACCACTGTGGAATTTCTTTTTGTTCCACAGGGGTATCACAGCGCCAGCAGCAACCGTCTTGAACTTGCTCGTTCGCCAGTACGGTTTCATCGTTTGGACACCAGTTGACTGAAGCTGTCTTTTTATAGACTAGGCCTTTCTCGTACAACTTAGTGAAGAACCATTGTTCCCAGCGATAATATTCAGGGGTACAAGTGGCGATTTCACGGCTCCAATCGTAACCAAAACCCAGCAATTTCAGCTGGTTCTTCATGTATTCTATGTTTTCATAGGTCCATGGTGCAGGCGCAGTCTTGTTGTTAATTGCGGCATTTTCTGCGGGCAGGCCAAATGAGTCCCAACCAATAGGCTGGAGCACGTTTTTGCCTTGAAGACGTTGAAAGCGTGCAACTACGTCACCTATGGTATAGTTGCGTACGTGTCCCATGTGGAGTCTGCCAGAAGGGTACGGAAACATCGAAAGGCAATAAAACTTTTCTTTGTTTGCGTCTTCAGTGACTTCGAAGGTTTTGTTGTCATGCCAGTGCTTTTGCACTAAGGCTTCAATTTCTGAGGGATTATATTGCTCTTGCATCACTCTATTTCCGGCAGTGCCGCCTATTATTGGATCTAACGCCATATCAGCGCGAGTAAGATCTGCATAGAATAAACTAGAAGCGATGCATTAAAAAGGTTCGTATGAAGGAGTATTGGTTATGAATGATAGAAGTAACGCGTTACTAGGACTGTATCAAGCCTTAATTACCGAAGTGAAATCTCAATTTGCAGAAAATAACACTATGACTGTAAAGAACTTATTTAATTCTGTCACTCAAGGTAAGGAGTATTTACGTCTTAAAGAACAGGCAGGGGAAGATGAACTCGCTTTAGTCGAACAATTCTTAAAGCGTGATATTACGAGTTTTCTCCGTGAGCAGAACGCGGATAGTTTGAGTCATAGCCCAACCGTGATTACTTTAGAGAATACGCTTTGGCATTGGCTCAGTGAAATCACCGACCGCAGCCAAGTCGAATGGCATGAGTTAACGCAAGATTTTAAGCACCAAGGCTACTACAAGAGTGGTGATATTGTGAATCAGGGCATCATGGTGTGCACTAACTGTGGTAATGAAATGAGTATTGAATTTCCAAGTCCCATCCCAGACTGTCCTGAATGTGACCATGAAGAATTTACCCGCGAGCCGCTAACGCCTTAATCAAGGTGGTGATGTTATGCAGCTAAAACGACGCCTCAGCGTCGTTTTTTTTGAGTTCTATTAGACCTAAATGGCTCATATTTGCATTAATTAGGCTGTATCAACTGTTGGTACGAGAGTAGTTGAGGATTTGACCGCCAAAGGGCGCTAATAAAAATTCAGTGTGAATGGGTTTATGTTGTGAGTGTTCGTAACCTAAAGTCACCATACGTTTACTGAATTTTGCATGATTACCACGGCCTGGATCGACTAAGACTACATCACAAATTGGTTTAGCATGCTGCTCAATAAATTGTGATAAGAGATCGGCATGTTCTTGTTCGTACAAGAGATCGCTGCCGATAATGAGATCAAATAAACCTAAATTAGTTTGTGCATCTGCCCATCCTGTTCGAACAAACGGAATCGCACGACCATGATTTAAATCGACATTCTGCTTAAGGAAATTTTCCGACTCGGGGTGATAGTCGGTTGCTGTGATGTCGGCATGTCTGTGGTTTAGCACTAGACTTGCCAGCCCTATACCGCAGCCAACCTCAAGAATGCGTTTATTATCAATTTGATAATCGGCCATATGATGGGATAGCACTTGGCTAGACGGCCAAACTATGCCAAATAATGGCCAAGTTGCGGAGGAAATACCGAGCTTTTCAGCTTCGCCATCTAGGTCTTCAAATTCTTGGTTATTTCTTAGGGTTCTGACATGAATGTCGAGATCCCCAAATTCGTGGGTTTGGTAGCGCACGCGAAGCTGTGCCATAGAGTTGCCTTGACTGTGTACCTTGGTTAAGGAACGAGGTAATGGTACCAATCATATTGGCTATGCAGACACAGTCACTGTGATTGGTATAAGGCCACGTCTAATCGTTCACCTTAACGTGGAACGCGCAATCAGCCTAATGTATTCGCAGACAATTGCGTGATAACACAGGTTAACTGAGTGTCAGCCTAACAACCTTGGGTGTTGATATCATATTGCGGCGCAGTGCTGGCATCGCTGGCTTGGGTGTAGCGGAAATAGCATTGGTCATCATTCACTAAGGAATTGTTGTTAAGATCGTAGCCTATATAAGTGATATCAATGCCTTGATATTGGATGATAAGTTTATCATCTGAGGTGATCCATTTTTCCACATCAGTATTATCGAGGTAACCCCATTTTAATCGTGTATCTGGAGTGCCATCACCATTGAGGTCGATATCAATAATATCATCGCGCCCAGCTACCGCTTGGCTCAGTAGGCTAGGCATTTGGGTTTTTGAGTAAGCTAGCATATTGGCTGTTTTAACGCTGGCCTGTACTTGGTTTAAGGTTTGTACCCGCGCTTCTTTACTTAAACCGATAAATCTAGGCGCGGCGATCACAGCCAAGATCCCAAGCACAATAATCACAACGACAAGCTCAATTAAGGTAAAACCTGCCACATCTTGTTTATTGACTTGGTAATGCATGGCCTAAATCCTATTGCGCTTTAAAACGTCGGGCAAGACCAAGCAGAACGATTAAACCACAGAGTATCAGTAGGGGCATTTGGCCTAATTTTGCAAACCAAGTTTGCCCTGTGACTAATGGAATGGTTGCACTTAGCACACCTATTTCAAATTGTGGCAATGACGCTGTGATATTGCCATGCTCATCGACTATGGCTGTCACGCCATTGTTGGTTGCGCGTAATAGAGGCCGACCCAATTCAACCGCGCGCATTTGAGCGATCTCCATATGCTGTAATGGCCCATTTGAGCTACCAAACCATGCATCGTTAGAGACAGTTAATAGTATATCTGTCCCTTGATTAACGTTGTCGCGCAACTGTTCGGGAAAGGCTATTTCATAACAAATTGCTGGCGCGATTTTATGGCCTAGTGCGCTGAGATTAGGCTGTTGATATTCGCCTCGCGTAAAGGACGACATGGGCAAATTAAAGAAAGGTGCTATCGGGCGCAGCAGCGCTTCAAAGGGGACAAACTCGCCAATTGGCAACAGATGGTGTTTCTTAAATTGATTGCTACCATCGCCCTCATAGTCTGGGCCTGCTTGTTGTTTCTGATTATGATTACCAAGCACAATCAATGAATTATAGAACTCATTGTTTTGATGGCTAATAATGCCTGTGATAATTGAGGTATGGTTTAGATTGGCGACTTTATTGGCGTTATCTAAAAAGTCCTGCACCATAGATTCTGGCGCTGGAATTGCCGCTTCTGGCCAAATAATGATATCGGCATCCAGATGTTCGCGGGATAAATCCATGTATTTTAACAGCGTCGGCCACAGGGCATCGGGTTCCCACTTCATGCTTTGGGGAATATTGCCTTGCACCAGTGCCACTTTAACATTTTCACCCGTAGGATGAATGTCCCAAAGTTTAGGCGCAGCCCACACTGCCAGAATACTGAGCGGCAGTAAAAGCAGTAAACTCTTATAACGCTTAGTAAAACAAAGCGCTAATGCACCAGCGAGCATGGCCAATACAAAACTTATTCCCAGTGTGCCTATGATACTGGCAAGGGGTTTTAGTGGCCCTTGAGTTTGCGAGTAACCCGCCCATAACCAAGGGAAGCCTGTCATTACCCAGCCACGAGCCCATTCGGTCAAGGTCCATAATGCGGGGAATAGGGCGAGATTACGCCAAAGACCAAATCGATTTTCACCATTATGGCTCAGCGTTTTAGTTAACCAAACCAGCGCCAAACCAGTTAGCGCTGGATACAAGGCTAAATACAAGGCTAACAAGGCCATTAACCCAACGGAGGCAATGAGCGGCATACCACCAAAGGTATCCATGCTCACGTGAACCCAGCTGATCCCTACGGCAAAACAGCCAAATCCAAAGCTTAACCAATAGTAAAAGCTTGCCTTAGCGCTCAGCGTTCGGCTGTGCCAGAGGGTAATAGCCATGGCAAACGGATAGATTATCCAAATGGAATAGGGCGCAAATGAAAGCGCCGTACTGGCGCCAAGGGCAAATGCCAGTACGAGTCTCACAGCACTAGGTTGGGACTGTTGTTGGGCAAAAGCCCGGATTTTTTTTAGCACGAGTGATTATTCTACGTCTTCGCCAGTATTAGGATCGGGGAGTTTAACTCTGAGTTGGATTAAACGCCTAGTGTCAGCATTGATGACTTTAAATTCTATGCCTTCAATGATGATGCTCTCGTTGCGTTCTGGCAGGTGGCCAAAGGCATGTGAGACTAAGCCACCGACGGTATCAAACTCTTCATCGCTGAATTCAGTGTTGAATTCTTCGTTGAAATCTTCGATTGGCGTCAAGGCTTTAACCATATAAACCGTGTTACCAACTTTGCGGATCTCGGTTTCTTCAGTGCTATCGTGGTCGAATTCGTCTTCAATCTCGCCGACAATTTCTTCAAGAATATCTTCGATAGTCACGAGTCCCGATACACCGCCGTACTCGTCAACCACAATCGCCATATGGTAGCGTTGAGAGCGGAATTCTTTTAGCAGAACATCGACGCGTTTGCTTTCGGGCACAACCACGGCGGGACGGATCACGCGATCCAGTGAGAAGGGCTCATCACTGTTGGAGAAACCGTAAGGGATCAAATCTTTGGCAAGCAATATGCCTTCGATATGGTCTTTATCTTCGTTAACGACGGGGAAGCGCGAGTGACCTGAACCAATCACAGTCGCAAGTAACTCTTCGACCGAATTGTCTATCTGGAGGGCGACAATTTGAGCTCTTGGGATCATGATATCCCGAACACGCATATCAGAAACGTCTAATACACCTTTTATCATCTCGCGGGTATCTTGGGTGATCAAATCGCGCTGCTCGGCACCATCAATCACATCGACTAGATCTTCGCGATTTTGAGGTTCGCCCTGAAATAGCTGACTTACTCTATCAAACCAACCTTTCTTGTGGGCGTTCGTACTAGGGGGGATATCGTCACTCATAGTTTTCTCATTAGCTTTTGATAGGGATTATCTTAGCTAATTATTGTTCCTTATATGGGTCAGTAAAACCTAAGCTTTCAATGAGTTGAGTCTCTAATGACTCCATCTCTTCGGCTTCTTCATCGTCGATGTGATCATACCCTAGCAGATGCAAGCAACCATGTACAACCATGTGTGCCCAGTGCGCTTCTAGTGGTTTTTGTTGTTCACGGGCTTCATTTTCAACGACTGCCGCGCAAATGACAAGATCTCCGAGTAAAGGAAGTTCAATTTCTGGCGGTGCTTCAAAGGGAAATGACAGTACATTGGTCGGTTTGTCTTTACCGCGATAGGTATTGTTGAGCATTTGGCTCTCGCGGCTATCGACGATACGTATGGTTAATTCAGCTTCATCCATGCTATTGCCAATTGCGGTAGTGACCCAAAGGGCGAATTGTTCGTCCGTTGGTAGCCACTCACTGGTGCTGGCATGTTGAATATCTAAGGCTAACTCAAGACTCATGTGTTGCGGCTTCCTGCTGTTGCTTTTGGTACTGGCTTTCTTTTTTGGCTTTTAAGGTTTGCTCTTTTAACTCGAAGGCTTCATAGGCTTCAACGATACGGGCAACCACAGGGTGGCGCACTACATCTTGGGAGACAAAAAAGTTAAAGCTGATTTCTTCGACTTGGCTTAACACTTCAATCGCGTGACGTAGCCCTGACTTTTGATGTTTGGGTAAGTCGGTTTGAGTGATGTCGCCGGTGATCACCGCACGGGAATTGAAACCGATACGGGTAAGGAACATCTTCATCTGCTCGATTGTGGTGTTTTGGCTTTCATCGAGAATAATAAAGGCATCGTTCAAGGTACGACCGCGCATATAGGCAAGCGGTGCCACTTCTATTACATTTTTCTCGATGAGGCGTTCCACTTTTTCAAAGCCAAGCATTTCGAACAGGGCATCGTAGAGCGGACGCAAATAGGGGTCTACCTTTTGACTTAAGTCACCGGGTAAGAAACCGAGTTTTTCACCCGCTTCCACCGCAGGGCGAGTCAGCAGAATGCGGCGCACTTCTTGGCGCTCTAACGCATCTACTGCCGCTGCTACGGCAAGGTAGGTTTTGCCCGTTCCTGCAGGACCAATACCGAAGGTAATATCGTGACGCGTAATATTGGCCACATACAAGCTTTGATTCGGATTGCGTGGCTTAATGACACCGCGGCGGGTTTTGATATTAATACCGCTGTCGTCGTTAGCGTCTGCTTGCTCTAGGGCAATGGCCGCTTGAATGGCGATATGGACTTGCTCAGGCTCAAGATCGGGCGTGCTGCCTTTAACCGTTTGGGTCTCGATGTAGAGTTCTTTTAGTAAGTTGTTGGCGCTTAAACAATTGCGTGGCAGTCCGGTGATCTGGAAATGATTGTTCTTACGGACGATTTCAACGCCAACGCGACGTTCTATCTGCTTGATATTGTCATCGAATGGACCGCACAGTGAAGCCAAACGGCGTGTTTCTGCGGGTTCGAGATACAGATTCATGGTAGTTAATTTACTGGACAAATAGCACTCCCAATAGCGAATAAGAAAGCAAGGTACGAGGTTGGTTAACCATCGCAAGATAATTTTAGTTTACGAGCCATAGCCGATAATTGCTAACGGAAAATAGCAATTGCCTCGGTAGACTTAAATAAAAGTGCGTGAAAGCAAAAGGGCGACTAAGTCGCCCTTCTTTATATAGGTACTGATATCGGTACTGTTTAAGCCGATTTAACGCTTATGGCTTAAATTGAGTCACACCCAGTTCATCATCTTGCTTGCGCTTGGCCAGAATTTCTGCCGGACGCAGGCTACGACGTAGATCCATTTCATCTTCGCCGCGGATAAAGACACCGCGCAGTGAGTTAGTGTAAACGTCGACAATTTCTACATCCACGAAAGTACCAATGTGTTTTGGTTGACCTTCGAAGTTCACCACTCGGTTGTTCTCAGTACGGCCGCGCAGTTCCATAGGATTTTTCACCGATGGCCCTTCAACCAGAATACGTTGCACTGTGCCCATCATGTGGCGGCTGTAGCGCATGGCTTGCTGGGTGATGCGATCTTGCAGAATCGCCAGACGTTGTTTTTTCTCTTCCATATCGACGTTATCGGGTAAATCTGCCGCTGGCGTGCCCGGACGTGCGCTATAGATAAAGCTGAAGCTGTGGTCGAAACCTATGTCTTCAATCAACTTCATGGTATCGGCAAAGTCTTCTTTGGTTTCGCCAGGGAAGCCAATGATAAAGTCCGAGCTGATTTGAATCCCTTCACGGGCTTTACGCAGGCGGCGGATGATTGACTTATATTCAATCGCCATATGACCGCGTTTCATCGCCGTGAGAATACGGTCAGAACCCGATTGCACTGGCAAGTGCAAGAAGCTTACAAGCTCAGGGGTATCTTCGTAAACGTCGATGATATCTTGTGTAAATTCAATCGGATGACTGGTCGTGAAGCGGATACGGTCGATACCGTCGATGGCTGCCACGAAACGCAGTAATTCCGCAAAGGTACAGATAGCGCCATCGTGAGTTGCGCCGCGATAGGCATTCACGTTTTGGCCTAGCAAGTTTACTTCGCGCACACCTTGCTCTGCCAATTGGGCGATTTCAAGGATAATATCGTCCGATGGACGGCTGACTTCTTCGCCGCGAGTATAAGGCACAACACAGAACGAGCAGTATTTGCTGCAACCTTCCATGATAGACACAAACGCGGTTGGGCCTTCGGCGCGTGGCTCTGGCAGACGGTCGAATTTTTCTATTTCAGGGAAGCTGATATCGATAACCGCTTTGTCGCCACGGCGCACTTGCTCGATCATCTCGGGCAGACGGTGCAATGTTTGTGGTCCGAAAATAATGTCGACACATTGGGCTCTGTCTTTAATGGCTTTGCCTTCTTGTGAGGCAACGCAGCCGCCCACGCCAATAATCAAATTGGGATTTTTATCTTTAAGCGTCTTCCAGCGTCCTAGCTGATGGAACACTTTTTCTTGCGCTTTTTCGCGGATAGAACAAGTGTTGAGCAGGAGAATGTCTGCCTCAGACGCTTCTTCAGTCAAGGTATAACCTTGGTATTCGCCTAACAGATCAGCCATCTTGGATGAGTCATACTCATTCATTTGACAGCCCCAAGTCTTGATATGGAGTTTCTTACTCATCAGTTGTGTCGCCCTAAGATGACCAATAAAAATAGCGCGACATTTTACCTGCTGTTACGGCTGCTGACCAGCTTTGTCCACACTTTTAGCTGTTGGCTTTTGCCAAGTACGATACCCTCACAAATGCTAGGTTTTTATTGTTCGGCTGCATTTGGGCAAGATTAATATTGTTAACAGGCTGAGCTTTCGTTATTTCCAGCAAACTATTCGGGCTTGAATGCCTATGTCTTCACGGATTTCGAATCGAAATGCGCTCAACATTTCCGTGGTATCTTGATATAAGGCATAATCGAGCGGGTTTGTGAAAAGTCGCTTGAGCAGAAATACAGAAGGGCTTAAAGGTGGTAACTAAGGTCGTAACTAAGGTGGTAAGTAGGATGAGCCAGATTGAAGAGACACATGCACAGATGATATACGACACCACAGATCCTAATGTCACTCATGCAGAAGGCACTGAGTTCGACGTCATTCTTGTCGGCGGCGGCATGGTTGGTGCGGCGACGGCAATTGGATTAGCCCAACAGGGTTTGCAAGTGGCGGTGATTGAATCTTTTGCGCCAGAGGCTTATCAAGCCGAACAGCCATTAGATGTGCGAGTCTCGGCCATCAGTGTGGCTTCTGAAACGCTGCTTGAACGTCTTGGCGCCTTGGACTCATTGCTTAAGATGCGTAATGTGCCTTATCTTGGCTTAGAAACTTGGGAGCTCGATGGCTGCATCACCCAATTCCACTGTTCGCAAATTGGTGCCAGCCATTTAGGTCATATAGTCGAAAACCGTTTAATCCAACTTGCCCTGTGGCAACAGATGACGCAATTGGCTGGCATCACCTTATATTGTCCCGATAAAGTGGTGGCATTTGCCCGCGATAGCGACGGTGTGAGCGTGCACTTACAGTCAAATAGTAAACTGACCGCTAAGTTGTTGGTTGGCGCCGATGGTGCTCACTCGCAGGTACGCCAATGGGCGGGAATTGGCATTTCTGGTTGGGATTACGCTCAATCGGCCATGTTGATTAATATCAACACCGCACAGGGGCAACAGGATGTGACTTGGCAGCAGTTTACGCCCAAAGGGCCACGTTCCTTATTACCTTTACCTGGCAATAACGCTTCGCTGGTGTGGTACGACGATGCCAATCGAATTAAGCAGTTAATGCAGCTTAATAATAAACAGCTTGCAGATCAGATAAGAGTGCATTTCCCAGCGCGTTTGGACGCTGATTTTACCGTTGAGAATAAAGGCAGTTTTGGCCTCACTCGCCGCCATGCCCAGAGTTACTATCGCCATAATGTGGTGATTTTAGGTGATGCCGCTCACACCATTAATCCCCTCGCAGGCCAAGGGGTGAATCTTGGGTTTAAGGATGTCGAAGCATTTTTGGCGGTAATAAAGGAGGCATTAACTCAAAATAACCTCTGGTGGTCGAATGAAGTGCTTGCCCAATATCAGCGCAAACGTTATCGCGATAACCAACTGATGATGACGGCGATGGATTTGTTTTACGCCGGTTTTAGCAACGATATTCTGCCGCTAAAGCTGCTGCGTAATGGCGCGTTAAAGTTGGCAAACATCAATTCCCCGCTCAAAAAGACTGTCCTTAAATATGCTATGGGACTTAATTAACGCTGAGTTGTTCGGTGTTCTGACCTTGTGTTCTGCTCCTGTGCGATGACGTGGCATTTGTTGACTTGGGGTTTGAGTGCTAAAATGCCGCGTTTTTAGCTGGTATGGTCAGTTCAGTCGGCACTTTGCGCGGCTGTCATCGACGAAATAACGATATTGAGTGTCATGAGCGAAATAAAATTAATAGTTGGTCTGGCTAATCCAGGTGCTGAATATGCACACACTCGCCATAATGCGGGGGCTTGGTACGTTCTTGAGTTAGCGAGAATTTGCGGCGTGACTTTAGTGGCCGACAGTAAGTATTTTGGCTTGACCGCCAGAGCCGTATTGCACGGTAAAGATGTCCGCTTATTGATCCCGACGACCTATATGAATTTAAGCGGTAAAGCGGTTGGCGCTTTGGCGAATTTTTTTCGTATCACGCCGGAAGAGATTCTGGTCGCTCACGATGAACTCGATCTGCCGCCCGGTGTGGCTAAGTTTAAGCTCGGTGGCGGTCATGGCGGCCACAATGGTCTGAAAGATATTATTGCTAAACTGGCTAACGATAAAAACTTCTACCGTTTACGCTTAGGTATCGGTCATCCTGGTGATAAAAATCAAGTGAGTGGTTACGTACTGGGAAAAGCACCAGCTAAAGAGCAAGAGCTTATCGAGGCGGCGATAGATGAAGCCGTGCGTTCTACCGAAATTTTGTTTAAACAAGACATGGTGAAAGCCATGAACAGATTACACTCCTTTAAAGCGGAGTAGGTTTTGCCTTTGGCGAGACTCAAGTGTTAAGTGATTCAAGTGATTTAATTATTCAGTAATGTGCTGCCATAGGGTAGGACGACTAAACCTCGCTGATGAGTGTGACTTGTCAGCCAATAATCGAGAGAAAGGTAAGCATATGGGTTTTAAATGCGGCATTGTTGGTCTTCCTAACGTAGGTAAATCAACGCTTTTTAATGCGTTAACTAAGGCTGGCATCGAAGCGGCTAACTTCCCGTTTTGTACCATTGAACCTAACACTGGTGTTGTACCTGTGCCGGATCCACGTCTGGATGCGTTAGCTGCGATTGTGAATCCACAACGTGTGTTACCTACCACCATGGAATTCGTGGATATTGCGGGTCTTGTGGCTGGCGCATCTAAAGGCGAAGGCTTAGGTAACAAGTTCCTCGCTAACATCCGTGAAACCGATGCCATTGGTCATGTAGTACGTTGTTTTGATGATGACAACATTGTTCACGTTGCTAACAAGGTTGACCCAGCTGGCGATATCGAAGTCATCAATACTGAATTAGCGTTAGCTGACTTAGATAGTTTAGAGCGTGCGGTTCAGCGTCAGCAGAAACGTGCTAAAGGTGGCGATAAAGACGCTAAGTTTGAAGTAGAAGTATTAGAAAAAATGCGCCCCATTTTAGACGAAGCTAAAATGTTGCGTTCAATGGATTTATCGAAAGAAGAACTGGAAGCGGTGGCTTACCTGAACTTCTTAACCTTAAAGCCGACCATGTATATTGCTAACGTTGCGGAAGATGGTTTTGAAAATAACCCGCACTTAGATGCCGTTCGCGCCATTGCTGCCACTGAAAACGCTATCGTTGTTGCAGTATGTGCGGCGATTGAATCTGAACTGGCCGAGATGGAAATCGAGGAGCGCGATGAGTTCATGGCGGATCTGGGTATCGAAGAACCAGGTTTAGATCGTGTGATCCGCGCAGGTTATGAATTACTGAATCTGCAAACCTATTTCACCGCAGGCGTGAAAGAAGTGCGTGCTTGGACTGTGCCAGTGGGTGCGAGTGCTCCGCAAGCGGCAGGCGTTATCCATACCGATTTTGAACGCGGTTTTATCCGTGCCCAAGTGATGGCATTTGACGACTTTATTGCCCACAAAGGTGAAGCTGGCGCGAAAGAAGCCGGTAAGTTACGCGTGGAAGGTAAAACCTATATTGTTAAAGATGGCGATGTGATGCATTTCCTGTTTAACGTATAACAAAGCTTATTCACGCTGTAAGTCTCGATAAATTAAGCTAAGTATGGGCAACAAGGCGTTATTTAGCACATCTGTTGCTCAGTTTGGTGAAGTAATAGCCGAACAGCTTAACCTAAGGGAAATAGCGAAAAAAAGCTGTTGACCTAGATACCTCGAATAAGCATAATACGCCCCGTTCCTCGCTGAGAGGGGCGCGTAATATCGATGTGGCAATGTAGCTCAGCTGGTTAGAGCACAGCACTCATAATGCTGGGGTCGCAGGTTCAAGTCCCGCCATTGCTACCATTTTATTTAAGATAAATTTCTTATATAAAATGAATCACGATTTTACTCTAGCATTAATTGCTAGCATCTCTTCACGATGTAAACATGAAACTGTGCGGGAATGGTGAAATTGGTAGACACGCCAGATTTAGGTTCTGGTGCCGCAAGGTGTGAGAGTTCAAGTCTCTCTTCCCGTACCATTTTTAGATATATGAATTTAGAAACATCGGCGATAGCGGATGTTTGAAACAGAGTTAGTTGGGGTATCGCCAAGTGGTAAGGCACCGGGTTTTGATCTCGGCATTCCAAGGTTCGAATCCTTGTACCCCAGCCATTTTTTCTCAGTTTCCAAGTTGATTGGGGTATCGCCAAGTGGTAAGGCACCGGGTTTTGATCTCGGCATTCCAAGGTTCGAATCCTTGTACCCCAGCCATTGGCAATGTAGCTCAGCTGGTTAGAGCACAGCACTCATAATGCTGGGGTCGCAGGTTCAAGTCCCGCCATTGCTACCATATTTAACTCTGTTAAAGTGATTTATCAGAGAAAAATCCAAAAATGTTGAATAGACAATTTTGGTACATTTTGATGCGGGAATGGTGAAATTGGTAGACACGCCAGATTTAGGTTCTGGTGCCGCGAGGTGTGAGAGTTCAAGTCTCTCTTCCCGTACCATCAAAATGCAATCTTCGATAGAAGATTAAACACAGTTTATTGGGGTATCGCCAAGTGGTAAGGCACCGGGTTTTGATCTCGGCATCCCAAGGTTCGAATCCTTGTACCCCAGCCAAAAAGTTAAAAAGCCTGTCTTCGGACAGGCTTTTTGCTTTTTAAATTTTAACTATTTTCAGCTTAGCGTTATTTTGGTTTCAGTTTCCCTTCAATTAGCCCGTCCAGCCTTTCCCTTGTCTCTATAATTCCCGTTGGTTGTGGCAATTCAGCTATTTTCAAAGTTAATCCACAGTGCCATTTGAGCTGGCACTGTGGTGATCCGTTTTATTGCTTTTTGACTTCAGGAGCAACGGGTGGCGATTTTATTTCTGCTGGAGCTGCTGGAGCCGCTGGAACCACTGGAACGGCGACTTTTGCAGCTGCTTCAGTGATATTGATTGGCATTGCAGCATTCTTAATGACGGCATTCTCTGTGACCGCACTATAAATAACGGCATTCTCTGTGAGCGCACTATCAATAACGGCACCTTGGGCCGCTTTAACATCACCTGTTGCAACGGCTTTGATTGCATCAGGTATTGCTAACTGTTGCTGCACTTGGTTCGCGCCCGCTTCTATGGCTTTTTGTTGTAACTTCTGTGGATCAGTATAGTCGGCTAATTCCTTCGGCCAACTTGGGACCCGTTTTTCTACCTGATTACTGAATTGCTCAGAAATCACTAAGGGTGCACCGCCTTTCATCAGCATGACTGCCATTTGGTTGGTGTCTGAGTTCCAAACTAGGCCTGCTTTTTCTGCCATTTCGGGGACAGGGGTGTAAGTTGACACTAAGTAGATGAGTGGACCTTCCTGTTGGATCTTGTCGGCCGTTTTGAGCAGGGACAGGGTGGTATCGTAATTTTTACCCAGCAATTCCTGCATACGGTTCTTGATGAGCGGTTGTTCGAATAATCCGACATCGTTCGGATCTAAACCGACAAGGGGTTTAAGCAGGGCCCACATGAGCTGGCCTTGGGGTGACATTAATAAGAGTGGTGCAACGCAGGCGTTGAGCATTAATGCGAGCCACACAATATGCAGGCAGCGCATTTTTTTGAGCAGAGATGTACTCAAGATGATATTTCCTTGGAAGTACCAGCAAGTCGCCGGCGGCGGATTGTAGCTGATTGGCATAAGGTAAACGAGAGGGTGGCAAAGTAAATTTTAAGCAAAAAAATTAACCCAAATGTTGGATTTTATCCTCCTGAATTTGAAAGGTATTTACAGGTGATACAATAAATTATTTGCTGCTAATTTAATCGAAGGTAATGGTTTTTGAGTGCTAAAAACAGATTTACCCCTAAGTGCTTTATTTTTAGCACTTATTTTTCTTCTTACTTTTTAACTTATTTTTCAGTATTGGATATGTAAAGTTTGTAAACTTTGTTCTGTTTGATAATCGATCTCATTTAATCTCGGCGCATTAAATTAGTTTAATGCAGCTCATTTCTATCTTTAGCTGCATAGGGAAAGCAGACTCTGGAGGTATTTCTCTTCGGTTTGTTTTTGAGAGTGCATCATGGAAATTAAGAGTCAGTAAGTCGTCTTTGTCCTTTGCCCGCATTATTCATGTTTATGTGTCTATGGCTTTATTGTTGCTGATGCTGTTTTTTGCGGTGACAGGTATAACGTTAAATCATCCTAATTGGTTTTCTCAAGCTGATCAGGAACCTAAGCGGGAACAAGTGCCAATCCCGGCCTATTTGTTACCCGTTAATGCCCAAGACTCACAATGGCGTCTGGCTGCGGGTCATTGGTTGAAAAGTGAATGGGCTATGGATATGACGAGCGCCGATATCGATGAAGATGAAATTAGTTTAGTCAGCAAAGGACCTGGTACTTATCGGAGTCTGACGTTGGACTTACTCGACGGGCAAGCCTATGTCGAAACCTTAGATTACGGTGTCGTTGCCGTAGTGAATGATTTGCATAAGGGCCGTAACACAGGCACAGCTTGGGCTTGGATACTCGATCTCAGCGCTGTGCTTATCATTTTATTTTCGCTCACTGGGGCTTATTTGTTGCTGCCTCAAACCAAGCGCCTCAAAAAGTCATTGTTATACATGGTACTCGTCAGCAGTAGTTGCGGGCTTGTGTATGTTTATTTTGTTCCATAAGGAGTGTAGGCCGAGTATGCGTCATCTTATTCGCACCATTGCGGTGAGTGCTTTGTTTGTCAGTTCTGTGGCGTTTGCGACGCCTAAAATGACAGTCGATTTAACCTTGCCTGAAATTACCGAAGGGCAATATCACAGACCTTATGTGGCCGTATGGGTTGAGGATGCCAAGGGGCAAACGGTTAAAACCTTAAGCCTTTGGGTATGGGATGAAGGCCATAAATGGTTGAAAGATATCCGTCGTTGGTGGCGTAAAGCCGGACGCGAAGATATGAGCTTTGTTGACGGTATTGCATCTGCGACACGTCCCGCGGGTCATTACAAAATCGATTGGGATTTAAAAGATGAGGCGGGAAAAGTGCTTGAACCTGCCACTTACACTGTATTTATTGAAGTGGTGCGTGAACACGGTGGTCGCGATCTTGTACGACAAAATATCGATTTAGCTGCGGGAGATTTCTCTGTGCAGTTGCCCGCCACGACAGAAACTGGCGTTATCGACATACGCTTAAGCGGCATGGCTCGTTGAGTCAATCCATTAAATATTTAGCCCGTATATTAATCGTTAAACTTAAGGAAAAGGCATGAAATTACGTCTTATTACATTACTTGGCACACTTTGTATTAGCCCATTGGTAAGTAGCCACGACAGATGGATTTTACCTAGCCACTTCAACGTTTCGGCTGAAAGTGAAGAAATTGTGTGGATTACCTCAGATGTGTCTGCCAGCAATCAAGTGTTTATGATGGATAAACCTTTTAGTGCCAGTGATGTGCGTGTGTTACAGCCAAATGGAAAACCAACGTCTCCAAGCTCAAGTTACACGGGCGGACGTAAGTCGGTGTTTGATGTGCAACTGATGCAAGATGGCACATATAAGTTTGAAAAAGAAGTTTCACCTCGTTATTTTTCTCAATATAAAGTTAAAGGAAAAGAAGGGGTTGTACGCAGCCGTATGGATAAAAAAGCCACAACTGCTGCTATGCCAAAGGGAGCCTATGAACTTGAAAGTTCATTAAATGTGTCGCGGGTTGAAACTTATGTCACACGTAATAAGCCAACTGAGGAAGTGTTAAAGCCTAAGGGGGAATATTTAGAACTAGTGCCTGTGACTCATCCTGCAGATATTGTTGAGAACGAAGCTGCTACCCTGCAATTTGTTTTCGATGGTAAGCCCGTTGAAGGCGTTAAAGTCGCCATTATGAAAGACGGTAGCTTATATCGTAACAAACCAGAGGAAATCGAATTTACCTCAGATAAAGACGGTAAAGTTTCAATGATCTTACCTTCAGCAGGACGTTATCTCTTACATGCGGCAATTGAGCGCCCTAATGCAGATAAATCCCTTGCTGATAAAACGGTTAGTGAAATCTTTTTGACTTTTGAGGCTGGGCTTGAATAAATGAGTTAACCTCTATTTGAGGTTTTTGCTTTGAGTCTTAATGCCCACGGTCTAAATGGCTAGTGGGCATTTTTGTACCCATTTCGAGCTAAAACTTGTGCGAAATTTCCTTAGGTATACAGATTTGAATTTGATTACTGGTAACTCTGCTTAAGGTTGGGTAAGCTGCGTCAATGCATTGTTCTTGGTGCATCAAAAGCGCATAACGATTAGAATAGCGCAATTCCACCCTCATTTGACTGTGTTGACCTTAGCGTTGGCACGGGTTGCTTTTGTTTTAAAGGAGACGAAAGAAGTTATGACTAAGGTTCCTATGACAGTTGTCGGTGCAGAGCAGCTGCGTAAAGAGTTAGATATTCTCAAGTTTGACCGTCGCCCTAAAATCACTGAAGCAATTGCTTCAGCGAGAGAGTTAGGCGACTTGAAAGAAAACGCGGAATACCATGCGGCTCGTGAGGAACAAGGTATTTGTGAAGCACGTATCCGTGATATTGAGGGTAAGTTATCTAACGCGCAAATTATCGACGTCACTAAGATGGTGAATAACGGTCGTATCATTTTTGGCGCCACTGTGACTATTTTAAATCTCGATACCGATGTTGAAGTGACTTATCGCATAGTCGGCGATGACGAAGCGAATATTAAAGAAAACCTGATTTCAGTGAATTCACCAATAGCCCGCGGTTTAGTCGGCAAAAATGAAGGTGATGAAGTGTCTATTACTACGCCAGGTGGTATGACAGATTACGAAATCATCTCAGTACAGTATTTATAATCTGCTTATAATACTTTGCTTATAGTGTTGTGAGCGTGACTCATGCGATATCGCTAAAACCGTCCTAGGGCGGTTTTTTGTTATACGCGAATTAAGTTTGTTTACGGTTTGAGTTTAGGGCTTTAGCCAAAGATATCGATCGCGCTTCAGCGTTGAATTCGGGGTAAGATGGACAAAGTTTAATTTGTCTCTTTGTAGGTTTTTACCTAAGCTGCCATCCTAGCAAAATCAACATTGGCGAAATGTGGATGTTGTTTTTTTTGCGCGAGTTTCACTTTATGGACCCACAGTTAAGCATCAAAAGCGAACAGTGAATAGGTTCATCTTTAGTTTGATAACGTTTTATAAGAGGGCACGCTTTGGTCAAACATTGGCGTACAGGATTGATGTTAGTTTGCGTGGCGATCATGTTGATTGCGCACTCGGCTAGCTATGCGCCAAAACCCTCAGTACAGCGCAGTGATGCAACTCGCCATTATGTTCAGATGCATATGGGTCAGAAACACACTGCTCTGAAACACACTGCTCTGAAACAAACGGCTCAGATGCATACTGTGAGTCTTGATAGCTCGACTCCCCATACAAAACTAAGCGCTGAGCCTCAAAGCTTGCCCAATGCCGATGTTATCGCCCAATCTAATGCACAGTCTGATGCGCAAACCGTTGAAAGCTGCGGCTCACCGAATAGTCATGATACCGATCTAGTCAGTGCAGACTCAGAATCACAGCCAGCACCTTGTCCGAGCTCTGACTATCTAAGTCATTCTGATGACTTAGATTTTGCCCCGATAAATTCGCCGCGATTTATCAGTCTTGCCCAGCACGATGTGCGTGAGGTCAAGCCAGTATATGTACTCGCTGTAGACTTTACTGCCGAACCGACATCCAATGTCGTTGAACCCACTGATCTTGATATCACATCAGATTGGACGCTTTCTGCTGTTTCTTCCCCCGCCCGAATTTCGGGTTGGAAAGTCTCAAATCTTCAATATCGATTTAGCCAACAAGCCGCTTAGCTCGCCTATTTAGGCATGACGTTGATAGGAGCCTACTCTTATCGATTTTTCATGCTGTTGCCTTTTTGTACTCACCGAAACTTTTTATAGCTGCTTAAGTAAGCAGTGATGATTTGAGCCTTACGAGCTTAGCCGCTGGTACTCAATCATGTGTTTCGGACTGATATCAATATGTTCGCTTAGCGATTTGATTCAAATGCTGAGCGTTAAATAGCGAGTTAATCCCATGGAAAGAAAACCCAATCAACGGCTGCTAAATCACTATTCAGCTTGGAAATACTTAGTGCTTATCGTCACTATTATCGTGATGCTATTCAGTGCCTTGCCGACATTTTACGGTGAGGATGCGGCGGTGCAGGTGGGCGCGAAGGCGGGTTTAACGCTCACACCTATTGCCCTTCGAGATAAGCTGCAAGCTGAAGGCGTGACGGTCAAACGTATCGACCAAAAAAATGGTGAAACCTTAATTGTCCTCGATGCGGATAACCAACAAACCTTAGTCAAAACTTTAGTCTCTTCTATGGTTGCAGAGCCAAAAGAATTGACTTTATCCCTTGCCAGTGCGGCGCCAAGTTGGTTACAAAACTTAGGCTTTCAGCCGATTAAACTCGGGCTCGACTTGCGCGGTGGCGTACAGTTCTTACTCGATGTTGATATTGATCCTGTTTATCAAACTCAGGCCGAGACGCTTGTTGATTCGCTACGTCAATTCATCCGTGAGCAGAAAATTCGTGGTGCTAGCGTGCATTTGGACCAAAGTCACCAGTTAAACATGACGTTGCCCGATAATGATGCCCGTGCTGCCGTGCGTCAAATGATGAAAGAGTCCTATCCTAATTGGCAGCTATCCAATGCAGATGGCGCGGGTTTACTGATTAAGTTGAGCCAAGAAGAGCAAACGAAACTGCGTAATTTGACAGTGCAGCAAAACTTACAAGTGATGCGCAGCCGTATTGAAGAACTCGGTATCACTGAAGCTTTAGTGCAGCGTCAAGGGGAGCATCGAATTCGGATTGAATTGCCTGGAGTCCAAGATCCTGCCGCTGCCAAGAATGTTATCGGTGCTACGGCGAGTTTGGCCTTTTTCGAGGTTAAAGAGTCTGGCTCCGTTAATGCTATGGTACTCAATGACAAGTCTGGTAAGCCTATTTATGTGAGCCGCACACCAGTGCTGGGTGGCGATCATATTGTCGATGCGAGGGCGAGTTTAGGCGAGATGGGCATGGCGGAGGTGAACATTAACCTTGACCGTGTGGGCGGGCAGAAAATGTCTGAGTTTTCCCGTACCAATATCGGCAAACCTATGGCGACGTCTTACAGTGAATACAGCCGTGATGAGCAAGGTAAGGCAAAGCAAACACAAGAGATTATCAGTGTTGCGACTATTCAATCCCAACTTGGAGATCGTTTTCGCATTACGGGTGCAGGCTCCTATCAAGAAGCACAACAATTAGCTCTGTTACTGCGAGCTGGCTCTATGACGGCGCCAGTGACTATTGTTGAAGAGCGCACTATTGGCCCGACGCTGGGTGCTGAAAACATTGAAAACGGTTTTGCTGCCCTTGGTTTAGGGATGGGGATTACCTTGCTGTTTATGGCGCTTTGGTATCGCCGTCTCGGTTGGGTGGCGAATATAGCGCTGATCTCCAATATGGTGATCCTGTTTGGTTTACTGGCGCTTATCCCTGGCGCTGTGTTGACCTTACCTGGGATTGCGGGTTTGGTGTTAACAGTCGGTATGGCTGTAGATACCAACGTACTGATTTTTGAGCGAATAAAAGACAAGTTAAAGGAAGGTCGCAGTTTTGCGCTGGCAATTGATACGGGTTTTGATAGCGCGTTTTCTACTATTTTTGACGCCAACTTCACCACTATGATCACTGCAGTGGTGCTTTACTCCATAGGTAATGGTCCAATTCAAGGTTTTGCCTTGACCTTAGGTCTAGGTCTATTGACCAGCATGTTTACCGGTATCTTTGCTTCAAGGGCCTTGATCAACTTAGTTTATGGACGTGATGCTAGCCGTCATGTAAAGGTATAACCATGAAAAATATCAATCTAACTAAATGGCGTTATGTTTCGAGTGCTATCTCAATTTTGTTGATGCTAGTGTCATTAACCATCATCGGCGTGAAAGGTTTTAACTGGGGCTTAGATTTTACTGGCGGTGTCGTCACCGAAGTACAGATCGATAGAAAAATTACCAGCAGTGAATTGCAACCTTTACTTAATGCCGCTTATCAGCAAGAGGTGAGTGTAGTCTCCGCCAGTGAGCCGGGACGTTGGGTGTTGCGCTATTCCGATATAAAGAGTGCCGATACAGAGCAAGGTAATATCGATATTCAGCAGGTATTAGCGCCGCTTAACTCTGAAGTGCAAGTGCTTAACAGCAGCGTTGTCGGGCCGCAGATTGGTCAAGAATTGGCTGAGCAGGGCGGTTTGGCGCTGTTAGTCGCTATGCTGGCGATATTAGGTTATTTAAGTTATCGCTTCGAATGGCGACTCGCATCGGGTGCCCTATTCGCCTTAGTGCATGACGTAGTGTTCGTGCTGGCATTTTTCGCCTTGACTCAGATGGAGTTTAATTTAACGATACTTGCGGCTGTACTGGCGATTTTAGGTTATTCCTTAAATGATTCGATCATTATCGCTGACCGTATTCGTGAATTATTGATTGCTAAGCCAAAGCTTGCGATTCAAGACATTAACAACCAAGCAATTGTGGCGACGTTTTCTCGCACTATGGTGACATCAGGGACAACCTTAATGACGGTCGGTGCGTTGTGGATCATGGGCGGTGGACCGCTGGAAGGATTTTCGATTGCAATGTTTATCGGTATATTAACCGGCACATTCTCTTCGATTTCAGTTGGTACCTCATTACCGGAGTTATTAGGCTTAACGCCTGAGCATTATAAGGAACAAGTGATTTCTGAAACACCTTAGGGCTATGCTAATCGCTTAAATTAACAGCGAAAACAAAAAGGCCACTCGATTGAATGGCCTTTTTGTTAACACGATAAAATCAAGAAAAATTACTTTGCCTTTGGCAAAGCAATTTTCATTTCTGGTGATTGACGATAAATCACCAGAATATGACCAATAAGTTGCACTTTTGCGGATTGAGTTTCACGTACTATGGCATCAACGATGGCATTTTTTAGCTCTCTGTCGGCAGAGGCTACTTTCACTTTAATCAGTTCATGATAAGCGAGTGCGCTTTCAATTTCAGCGAGTACACCTTCAGTCAATCCATTGGCACCAAGCAGCACCACTGGCTTTAGCGGATGCGCTAGACCTTTTAAATGCTGTTTTTGTTTGGTTGTTAAGTTCATTTCTACCAACTTTTGCTGAGTTACTGTTGAAAAACGGCTATTCTACCCTTATATAGCCTTTGTGTAACTCTCAATTGTTGCGGATTTTAAATGTCAGGTATAAAACGTACGGCCAGTTCTAATCGCTGGATGCTAGAACACTTTGATGATCACTATGTCAAACTCGCCCAAAAAATGGGCTTGCGATCTCGCGCTGCGTTTAAGCTTGAGGAGATCCAGCAAAAGGATCAACTAATTCGCCCAGGCATGACTGTGGTTGATCTCGGTGCTGCTCCGGGAGGTTGGTCTCAAGTGGCAGTTAAATTAGCGGGAGATAGAGGTAAAGTCATCGCCTGTGACATTTTGCCTATGGATCCCATCGTCGGCGTCGATTTTTTGCAAGGGGATTTTCGTGAAGATAAAGTCCTTCAAGCATTACTTACTCGCGTCGGTGATGCTAAAGTTGACGTTGTGTTGTCTGATATGGCACCCAACATGAGTGGTTCAGATAGTGTTGATCAGCCCCGTGCCATGTATTTAGTGGAATTGGCGTTAGATATGTGCCATCAAGTATTGGCTCCTAATGGCTGTTTTGCGGTAAAAGTCTTTCAGGGGGAGGGCTTTGACGAATACATGAAAGCGGTAAAAGCAGTGTTTAAAGTCGTTAAAACACGTAAACCAGACTCTTCACGGGCTCGTTCCCGCGAAGTCTATCTTGTGGCGACTGGGTACAAGTTGTAGTAACCTAGCGTTAATAATCGCAAGACTTAATGAGGTCTAGTAATTTGAGTGACATGGCAAAAAATCTAATACTCTGGGTTGTCATCGCCGTTGTGCTGATGTCAGTGTTTCAGGGTTACTCCCCCTCTTCTTCGTCATCGCAGAAGATGGATTATTCTACCTTCTTAGATAATGTCCGTGATGGACAGGTCGCAACTGTTGAAGTTAAGAGCGACCAACGTACTATTGAAGGTGCTAAACGAACTGGTGAAAAATTCACTACTATCATGCCGTTATATGACCAAGATTTAATTAATGATCTTGATCGTAAAGGCATCACTATGAAGGGCCAAGAAGCCGAAGAGTCAGGGTTCCTTACCCAAATCTTCATCTCTTGGTTCCCGATGTTATTGCTTATCGGGGTATGGATTTTCTTCATGCGCCAGATGCAAGGCGGCGGTGGCAAAGGCGCTATGTCCTTTGGTAAGAGCAAAGCCAAGCTGATGAGCGAAGATCAAATTAAAACTACTTTTGCCGATGTTGCCGGTTGTGATGAAGCAAAAGAAGAAGTGAAAGAGCTGGTTGATTACCTGCGTGACCCAACTAAATTCCAAAAATTGGGCGGCCGAATTCCAACGGGCGTACTGATGGTGGGTCCTCCAGGTACAGGTAAAACTTTGCTGGCGAAAGCCATTGCGGGTGAATCTAAAGTCCCTTTCTTCACTATTTCAGGTTCTGATTTCGTGGAAATGTTTGTTGGTGTCGGTGCATCCCGTGTGCGTGACATGTTTGAACAAGCGAAAAAGTCGGCACCTTGTATCATCTTTATCGATGAAATCGATGCGGTCGGTCGTCAACGCGGCGCGGGTTTAGGTGGTGGTCATGATGAACGTGAGCAAACACTGAACCAAATGCTGGTTGAGATGGATGGCTTCGAAGGTAATGAAGGCGTTATTGTTATCGCGGCAACTAACCGTCCAGACGTACTCGATTCTGCGTTATTACGTCCGGGTCGTTTTGACCGTCAAGTGGTCGTTGGTTTACCAGACGTTCGTGGTCGTGAGCAGATTTTGAAAGTGCATATGCGTAAAGTGCCGCTTTCTGAAGATGTGAAGGCGAGTGTGATTGCTCGTGGTACGCCAGGTTTCTCGGGTGCTGATTTAGCTAACTTAGTGAACGAAGCTGCCTTGTTTGCGGCTCGCGGAAATCGCCGAGTTGTAGGCATGGAAGAATTTGAGCGTGCAAAAGATAAAATCATGATGGGTGCTGAGCGCCGTTCTATGGTGATGTCTGAAGCCGAAAAAGAAATGACTGCTTACCATGAAGCGGGCCATGCGATTGTGGGTTGTTTAGTGCCAGAGCACGATCCTGTGCACAAGGTGACTATCATTCCTCGCGGCCGTGCCTTAGGTGTGACTTTCTTCTTACCCGAAGCTGACTCAGTGAGTCAGAGCCGTCGTAAGTTAGAAAGCCAAATTTCGGTCGCCTACGGTGGTCGTTTAGCAGAAGAGCTTATCTACGGTACTGAGAAAGTGTCGACTGGCGCATCACAGGACATCAAATACGCGACATCTATTGCGCGTAACATGGTGACTCAGTGGGGCTTCTCGGACAAGTTAGGTCCATTGCTGTATGCAGAAGAAGATGGTGAAGTCTTCTTAGGTCGCAGCATGGGTAAAGCCAAAGCGATGTCCGATGAAACTGCAACCATTATCGATGCTGAAGTAAAAGTCTTTATCGACAAAAACTACGCTAGAGCGAGACAGATATTGACGGATAACCTCGATATTCTGCACTCAATGAAAGAAGCTTTAATGAAGTATGAAACCATTGATTCACTTCAAATTGACGATTTAATGAAACGTCGTGAAGTGCGTCAGCCTGCTGATTGGCAAGTGGATGACAGTGGTTCTAACGATAAAGGCAATGGTCATGGTGAACCAGCAGCGAAAGCTGAAGACAGTGTGACTGCACCTGCTGAGCCAGAACTTAAAGATCCTGATGAATCTCCAGCTAAGTAATGTGTTGTGAAACCAAAGAAAACCCCGTAAAGGGGTTTTCTTGTTTTACCTTGTAGCAATTTGACTGCGCTGTCATTGATACTCTCTGCCACCATTGATATTTATCTTCTGACATTGGTCTTTTCGGATAGAAAATGAAGGCTTGAAATTAATGACGCAAGTTTTGCCAGTGAGTAAAATCGTAAGTGTTCGTATTACAGGAGTAAATGCGTGTTTGAACTGATTGCTGGCACTAAACGCCTCGCGTTATCTTCGCCCATTGTGATGGGTATTCTTAATGTCACTCCCGATTCTTTTTCCGACGGTGGCCAATATTCTTCCTATGAGTTTGCTTGTCAGCATGCCGATGACATGGTGGCTCAAGGCGCGGGAATGATAGACATTGGCGGTGAGTCGACAAGACCTGGCGCCGCCGAGGTGAGCTTAGCCGATGAACTTGCGCGGGTGATCCCGTTGGTTAAATATGTTGCGGCGCACCATGATGTGTGGATTTCGGTCGATACCAGTAAACCTGAAGTCATGCGTCAAGCTGTTGCTGCGGGCGCACATTTGATTAACGATGTGCGCGCCCTGATGGAACCCGGTGCGCTTGAAGCTGCTGCAGAGTTGCAAGTCCCCATATGCTTAATGCATATGCAAGGCGAACCCCAAAGCATGCAATTTGCACCGACTTACCATAATGTTATTGAAGAAGTTTCTGTCTTTTTAACTGAGCGGATTGAAGCTTGCTTGCGAGCAGGAATCCCCCGTGAATTATTAATACTCGATCCGGGATTTGGTTTTGGTAAAAGCTTAGAACATAACTATGAATTACTGGCGAAGCTCGACTGTTTTGCCCAGTTTGATTTACCGATATTGATAGGATTGTCTCGTAAGAGCATGATAGGAAACCTCTTAGCAAAACCGACCTCAGAACGTCTTGCTGGGAGCCTTGCTGGCGCTATGATAGCGGCCCAAAAGGGCGCTCATATCATTCGTGTGCATGATGTTACTGAAACTGTGGATATGCTCAAGGTGTTACAAGCGACACAAGCGTATTTTTAAGCATCGTTATGCTCTCGTTAAGCATTTAATTAATATTATGATCCCAAATCATTGGGACACATTTGAGTTTGTGGAGCGATATGAAAGAACGTAAATTTTTTGGAACTGACGGTATTCGGGGAAAAGTCGGTTCAGGTCAAATGACGCCTGAGCTTGCGCTTAAGTTAGGTTGGGCGGCGGGGCGCGTGTTATCCCGCAGTGGTACCAAAAAGGTGATTATAGGGAAAGATACCCGTATTTCGGGCTATATGTTTGAGTCAGCATTAGAAGCTGGCCTCTCTGCTGCAGGCCTTAATGTGATGTTAATGGGACCTATGCCAACGCCAGCTGTAGCCTATTTGACGCGTACGTTTCGCGCCGAAGCTGGGGTGGTGATCAGCGCGTCACACAATCCGTATTACGATAACGGTATTAAGTTTTTTTCCACCGACGGCAGTAAGTTAGACGATAACCTAGAGTTAGAAATTGAAGCAGAGCTTGAAAAGCCCCTCGTTTGTGTTGAGTCGCATCTATTGGGGAAGGTATCGCGTATTGAAGATGCCCGTGGCCGTTATATTGAGTATTGCAAAGGTAATTTTCCTGCAGAACACACGTTAACTGGGCTAAAAATTGTGGTTGATTGTGCCCATGGCGCAACTTATCACATAGCGCCAGCTGTGTTTCGTGAGTTAGGCGCCGAGGTGATTGCCATTGGTGATAAACCCAACGGGATGAACATCAATGATAAAGTGGGCGCGACGTCCATGGGCAAAATTTGTGAAACCGTTCTAGCCGAAAGTGCCGATTTAGGTATTGCACTCGACGGTGACGGTGACCGTATTATGATGGTCAACAGCAAAGGCGAAGTGATCGACGGCGATCAAATTTTATATATTCTGGCCTGTGATGCGAAATCCCGTGGCGTATTACGCGGTGGTGTAGTTGGTACGTTAATGTCAAACCTTGGGCTTGATCTCGCCTTGCAAGCATTAGACATCCCCTTTGCGCGTTCGAAAGTGGGCGACCGTTATGTGATGGAACTACTTAAAGAACTCGATTGGCGCATCGGCGGTGAAAATTCAGGGCATATCCTCAATCTTGATCACGGCACAACTGGTGATGGCATAGTTGCGGGGATTTTAGTGTTAGCGGCTATGCGTCGTCAGAATGCCACGCTAGAAGAACTGACTTCTGCGATGGAAATGTTGCCGCAGGTGTTAGTCAATGTGCGCTTTGAAGGCGAGCATGACCCCCTTAAGTCAGATAAAGTTAAAGCGGCGCAGGCACAGGTTGAATCTCAACTGGGCGTGCGTGGCCGAGTATTATTACGTAAGTCAGGTACTGAACCTTTGATCCGTGTCATGGTTGAAGGTGACGATCATAGTGCAGTATTGGCGCACGCAAATTTGATTGCGGATGCGGTAAAATCGGCAAGCTAATATTTGCTAATTTTGTAATAAGTGCGGCTGATACCAATTTAAAATTAAGGTGTTAGCTGCACAAATGAACAGAAAACAGCTTTGGCGTGTAAAAAATAAGCATTCCAACCTGATATCTGAAAAAATTCGAATTTAGCTATTGTAACTTAATAAGTGGTTCGCTATTATTCACGCCGCTTTCAGAGGAGACAGTGATGGCACTCAGACGTCCTATGGTAGCTGGCAATTGGAAAATGAACGGCAGTGCGGCATTAGCCCAAGAGTTGTTCAAAAAATTTGCCTCTAAGCTCCAAAATGATTCAGCTGAAGTGGTTTTATGCCCGCCTTCTATCTATCTAGAGAGCGTTAGGCAACTGCTAGAAGCAAACAAGGAAGCGTTAGACGGTTCACTTGTTAGGATGGGCGCACAAAACCTAAGTCAACATGACTTTGGCGCTTATACCGGAGAAGTTTCAGGTCAGATGCTCAAAGATTCAGGATGTCGATATGTAATTATCGGGCATTCAGAACGTCGCCGTATGTACGGAGAGACGAGTAATATCGTAGCGGAGAAATTCGCCGCTGCACAAAAGCATGGCTTAACTCCAATTTTATGTGTGGGTGAGTCAGGTCCAGCACGTGAAGCAAGACGCACCTTTGAGGTGATTGCTGAAGAGTTGGATATAGTGATCCAGAAAAATGGCACTATGGCTTTTGATAACGCTATTATCGCCTACGAGCCGCTTTGGGCTGTAGGAACAGGTAAAAGTGCTACACCAGAGCAGGCACAAGAAGTTCATGCGTTTATTCGCAAACGCCTCTCTGAAGTGTCTCCGTTTATCGGAGAAAATATCAGGATTCTCTACGGTGGTAGTGTGACACCGAGTAATGCTGCAGATTTATTTGCCCAACCTGATGTTGATGGTGGACTGATTGGCGGTGCTAGCTTAAACTCTAGCGAGTTTTTAAGTCTGTGTACCATAGCGATGAGCGCATAATATGTATGAAGTTCTAGTAGTTATTTACTTGTTGGTTGCATTAGGTCTAATCGGCTTAGTATTAATTCAGCAAGGTAAGGGAGCTGACATGGGGGCCTCTTTTGGCGCCGGTGCATCAGGTACTCTTTTTGGTTCAAGCGGTTCAGGTAACTTCTTGACACGCAGTACGGCGATTCTTGCCATTGCGTTTTTCACTTTAAGTCTGCTTATTGGTAACTTAAGTGCAAACCACGCAAAAAATGAAGATTCATGGAAAGATTTAGGTTCAGACACTGAACAGGTTACCCAACCTGTTGAGCAAGGAACCCAAAAGTCAGAAACGAAAATTCCTGACTAGTAAAAGGTGTCGCCGAGGTGGCGAAATTGGTAGACGCGCAGCCTTGAGGTGGCTGTGACCTAACGGTCGTGCGGGTTCAAGTCCCGCTCTCGGCACCAAATATAACTAAGATAGGCGACATAAGTTCTCTCTTAGTTATTGCAAGAAATGACGATAGTCAATATACTTGCACACAGTTGACGCGGGGTGGAGCAGCATGGTAGCTCGTCGGGCTCATAACCCGAAGGTCGTCGGTTCAAATCCGGCCCCCGCAACCAGCTCCTAGTAACGAATAGTGTTTGAATTCGTTATGGTTTACAGGTTCTTGAAATTAATGACCTCGTGATTACGGGGTTTTTTGTTATCTGGGACTTTTAAATTTGTCGCATGCTTCGTATGTGGCGTTGTACTAGGGCTATTAAGCCCTTTTTTGTTTTTTCGGGGGTCAATCTTGGCAACGTTAGAATTCAGACTGGCAGAAATGCTCAAAGTACCTGTGGAAGCATTAGGCTTTCAGCTGTGGGGCATTGAATATGTTCAAGCGGGTAAGCATTCCACACTGCGAGTGTTCATTGATGGTGAGAATGGTATCAATATTGAAGATTGTGCCAATGCAAGTCGCCAAGTCAGTGCTGTACTCGATGTTGAAGATCCTATTTCTACAGAATATACCCTAGAGGTTTCTTCGCCAGGCGTAGATAGACCCTTATTTACTGCTGAGCAGTACGCGGGCTATGTAGGCGAGGATGTAAAGCTTCAATTGACTATGCCGGTTGACGGCAGTCGTAATTTAAAAGGCGCCATCACTGCGGTCGACGGGCAAATGCTCTCGCTGAAAGTGAATGGTAAAGAGTTAGTTGTCGCATTGGATAATATCCGCAAAGGCAACTTAATCGCTAAGTTTTGATGGTTTCAAGGTGAACGAGGCAAGACGAGATGAATAAAGAGATTCTGCTAGTCGCTGAGGCGGTTTCAAATGAAAAGGCCGTTCCACGCGAGAAAATTTTTGAAGCGCTAGAGATTGCTCTGGCCACAGCAACCAAGAAAAAGTACGAAGGTGATATTGACGTTCGTGTTGCTATCGACCGTAAAACCGGTGGTTATGATACTTTCCGTCGTTGGATGGTGGTTGATGATCACGGTGAAGCGTTAGAAAACCCTTATCGTGAAATCACGTTAGAAGCGGCACGTTACGAAAATCCGGACATCCAGCCTGGCGAGTTTATCGAAGACGATATCGAGTCAGTGGTGTTTGACCGTATTACCACTCAAACTGCTAAGCAAGTGATCGTACAGAAAGTACGTGAAGCTGAACGTGCGCAAGTGGTTGAGCAGTTCCAAGATCAAGAAGGTGAGTTAATCACTGGTGTGGTCAAAAAAGCGACTCGCGAGAGCGTAGTGGTTGACTTAGGTAATAACGCTGACGGCGTATTGTTCCGTGAAGACTTAATTTCACGCGAATCTTTCCGCCCTGGTGACCGTGTGCGTGCATTATTGTACTCAGTACGTCCAGAAGCTCGTGGTGCACAGTTATTCTTAAGCCGTACTAAGCCTGAAATGCTGATCGAGCTTTTCCGTGTTGAAGTGCCTGAAATCGCTGACGAACTGATTGAAATCATGGGCGCTGCTCGTGATCCAGGCGCTCGCGCTAAGATCGCCGTTAAGTCGAATGATCGCCGTATTGATCCTATCGGTGCGTGTGTGGGTATGCGCGGTGCGCGTGTACAAGCCGTTTCGAATGAACTGGGTGGCGAACGTGTTGATATCGTGTTGTGGGATGATAATCCAGCACAATACGTGATCAATGCCATGGCGCCAGCCGATGTTGCCTCTATCATAGTCGACGAAGATAACCATTCTATGGATATCGCTGTTGAAGCCGATAGTTTGGCACAAGCCATTGGACGTAATGGCCAGAACGTACGTTTAGCAACACAACTGACTGGTTGGGTTCTGAACGTTATGACAGTGGAAGATATGAATAAGAAACATCAGGCAGAAAGTGCCAAGGTGGTTGATTTATTTGTTAACTCACTGGATGTCGATGAAGATTTTGCACAAGTACTGGCAGATGAGGGCTTTACGTCGCTCGAAGAAGTTGCCTATGTGCCTGTGTCTGAACTATTGGCGATTGACGGTTTTGACGAAGATCTCGTCGAAGCTTTACGTGAACGTGCAAAAGCGGCGATCTCAACTCGAGCTCTCGCTACTGAAGAAGCACTGGATGGTGTGGAGCCAAGTGAAGAGTTGCTAGCACTTGAAGGTGTTGAAAGACACTTAGCCTATGTTTTCGCTAGCAAAGGTATTGTGACTCTAGAAGACTTGGCTGAACAAGGCATTGATGATTTGATCGAAATTGAAGAATTGACAGAAGAAAAAGCAGGTGAGCTCATCATGGCAGCCCGCAATATCTGTTGGTTTGGCGAAGAAGCATAAGTCGATCAACAGGGGGATTTAACTGATGGCAGATACTACCGTAGAGAAATTGGCCACGGAAGTGGGTAAAAGTGTTGAACGTCTGATTGAGCAATTCTCTCAGGCTGGAATTAAGAAAGGCCAAGCTGATAAAGTGACTGAAGCTGAAAAGCAGCAGTTACTGGATTATCTGAAAAAGCAGCACGGTGGCGAAAATGCGCCAACGAAAATGACGCTGCAGCGTAAAACCGTATCGACCCTAAGTGTGGCCGGTAATGGTGGTCAATCTAAAGATGTTAAAGTTGAAGTTCGTAAAACACGAACTTTCGTTAAGCGTGATGCTAATGAGGCTACTCTGAAGGCTGAAGAAGAAGCGAAAGCCGAAGCAGAAGCTTTGGCAAAAGCAAAGGCCGAAGCAGAAGCTGCTGCGGCAGCAAAAGTGAAAGCTGAAGCAGATGCTAAGGCAAAAGTGGAAGCAGAAGCCAAGGCGAAAGCTAAAGCAGCAGCCGAAGTGAAAGTGGTTAAAGATATGTCACCAGAAGCAGAAGCGGCTCGTCTAGAAGCTGAACGTTTGAAAGCAGCGCAAGAAGCGGCAACCAAACGTAAGCAAGACGAAGAAGCGGCTAAAGCGGCAGAAACTGCTCGCTTACTCGCTGAAGAACATTCTAAGCGCTGGGCCGAAGAAGAGCGCCAACGTTTAGAAGCCGAGAAAAACGGTGATCATCACATCACGACATCTAAAGTAGCTCGTGCTGCTGAAGATACTTCTGATCTGGATGAAGAAAAACGCGGACGTCGTGCTCGTAACAAGAGCAACGCGAAAAAACGTGGCGGCAAAGATGCCCGTGACGGCCGTGAAAAACACATGCGTAACCGTAGCACTGCACCTGAGTCTATGGCGCATGGCTTCAATAAACCTGTGGCAGCCGTGAGCCGTGATGTGCGTATCGGTGAAACTGTTACTGTTTCTGAACTTGCGCATTTAATGGCAGTGAAAGCGACTGAAATCATCAAACAGATGATGAAAATGGGTTCTATGGTCACGATCAACCAAGTGTTAGATCAAGAGACTGCCCAGCTAGTTGCTGAAGAAATGGGTCACAAAGTTGTGCTTATCCGTGAAAACGAACTTGAGCACCAAGTGCTACAAGACCGTGATGATGAAGATGGCATCAAGCTAGAATCTCGTGCACCGGTTGTGACTATCATGGGTCACGTTGACCATGGTAAAACGTCCTTACTCGACTACATTCGCCGCGCTAAAGTGGCTGCTGGCGAAGCCGGTGGTATTACTCAGCATATCGGTGCATACCATGTTGAAACTGAAAATGGCATGATCACTTTCCTTGATACTCCTGGTCACGCCGCGTTTACCGCAATGCGTGCCCGCGGTGCCAAGGCAACGGATATTGTTGTGCTAGTTGTTGCTGCCGATGACGGTGTAATGCCGCAAACAATCGAAGCTATTCAACATGCTAAAGCTGGTAACGTGCCATTAATCGTGGCTGTGAACAAGATGGATAAACCGGAAGCGGATATCGATCGCGTTAAGAGCGAATTGTCACAACACGGTGTTATGTCTGAAGATTGGGGTGGAGACAACATGTTTGCCTTCGTTTCAGCTAAGACAGGTGAAGGCGTTGATGAACTGTTAGAAGGTATCTTACTGCAAGCTGAAGTTCTCGAACTGAAAGCGGTACGTGATGGTATGGCTGCCGGTGTGGTCATTGAATCACAATTGGACAAAGGTCGCGGCCCTGTAGCTACGATTCTGGTTCAAGAAGGTACGCTGCGCCAAGGTGATATCGTTCTGTGTGGTCTTGAGTACGGTAAAATTCGTGCAATGAAAGACGAAAACGGTCGTTCAATCACTGAAGCTGGTCCATCTATTCCTGTTGAAATTCTAGGTCTGTCAGGCGTTCCGTCTGCAGGTGATGAAGCAACAGTCGTACGTGACGAACGTAAAGCTCGCGAAGTTGCCCTGTATCGTCAAGGTAAGTTCCGTGATGTGAAACTGGCACGTCAGCAAAAATCTAAGCTAGAAAACATGTTTGCGAACATGACAGACGGCGAAGTGAAAGAACTGAACATCGTTCTTAAAGCAGACGTACAAGGTTCACTGGAAGCGATTACTGATTCGTTAACAGGTTTGTCTACCGACGAAGTGAAAGTGAACATCATCGCTCGCGGTGTGGGTGCACTGACTGAAACGGATGCAACCTTAGCGGCTGCCTCTAACGCTATCATGGTTGGCTTTAACGTACGTGCCGATGCACAAGCCCGTAAGACTATCGAAAGTGAAAGTGTTGATTTACGTTACTACAGCGTTATCTATAATTTGATTGATGAAGTTCGTGCAGCAATGACAGGTATGTTGTCTCCTGTGTTCAAACAACAAATTATCGGTCTGGCTGAAGTTCGTGATGTGTTCAAGTCACCTAAGCTGGGTGCAATTGCTGGCTGTATGGTGACCGAAGGTACCATCAAGCGTAGCGCGCCAATTCGCGTACTACGTGATAACGTTGTTATCTACGAAGGTGAACTCGAATCTCTACGCCGCTTCAAAGACGACGTTGCTGAAGTTCGCAATGGTATGGAATGTGGTATTGGCGTTAAGAACTACAACGATGTTCGCGTTGGCGACCAAATCGAAGTATTCGAAACCGTCGAGATTGCTCGTACTCTGTAACGATAATAAGGGCGGCTTTAGCCGCCCTTATCAATTTAAGCTATGGTAAGAAATATTATGGCAAAAGAATTCAGTCGTACTCGTCGAATCGCTCAGCAGCTTCAGCAAGAACTTGCTCAAGTGCTACAGCGCGACATGAAAGATCCTCGTATTGGCTTTGTTACTGTGAATGACGTCGACGTCTCTCGCGATCTCAGCTATGCCAAAGTGTTTGTGACTTTTTTCGAAGAAGACAAAGCTGTCGTTCAAGAAAAGCTAAACGCTTTGATCAGCGCAGCTCCTTATATCCGCACTTTAGTGGCGGGTCGTATGAAGCTGCGTGTCATGCCTGAACTGCGTTTTATCTACGATAGCTCGCTAGTTGAAGGTATGCGCATGTCTAACTTAGTTAGCCAAGTGATCAACCAAGACAAAGCGAAGCAACAGCAATTTGGCAGCGAAGACGCATCGGTTGAAGATGAAGTCTTAGGTGATGATATTGCTGATGACGCAGATGAAACGGAAGGTAAAGATTAATGGCTCGTCGTCCAAAAGGTCGTTTTATCGATGGGATAGTGCTGCTGGATAAATCCACTGGCATGAGTTCTAACTTTGCATTGCAAAGGGTAAAGCGCTTTTTTAATGCGAATAAAGCTGGGCATACGGGCGCACTCGATCCGTTAGCGACAGGTATGTTACCTGTATGCTTAGGCGAAGGGACTAAGTTTTCTCAGCATCTATTGGATGCCGATAAACGCTATTTAGTCACGGCAAAGCTTGGCGAACGGACAGATACCAGTGATTCCGATGGTGAAGTGGTGCAAACCCGCGCCATTGATTTTACCGAGGCGCAGTTATTAACCGCGCTTGATTTCTTCCGTGGTGAAACTCAGCAAGTACCGTCTATGTATTCCGCGCTGAAATATCAGGGTCAGCCTCTGTATAAATATGCCCGTGAAGGTATAGAAGTGCCGCGAGAATCTCGCCCTATTACGGTATTTGAGCTAAATTTCATCGGTCTTGAAGGCGATGAGCTGACCTTAGACATTCATTGCTCTAAGGGCACTTATATTCGCACTATCATAGACGATCTCGGTGAGATGCTCGGTTGTGGCGCCCATGTGATTATGCTGCGCCGCACCCAAGTTGCGCAGTATCCCTATGCCAGAATGGTCACTTTAGAACAACTTGAAGCGCTAGTTGCTCAAGCACATGAACAACAGATAGATCCGAGCGTATTACTCGACCCTCTGTTATTGCCTATGGACACGGCCGTGGCCGATTTTCCAGAGGTGAATGTGCCGGATGCGATAGCTCCTTACTTAATGCAAGGTCAAGCGGTTCGTGTACCGGTTAATGCAGAATTGAAAACCGATGAGTTGGTACGTATCACTTTAGGTGACATTCGCCGATTTGTGGGGATTGGCACAATGAACGAAGATGGCTTATTAGCGCCGAAACGACTCATTGTTATCCATGACGAACCTGCAGAAACGCATTAGCCCGCTATCCATCGACAAATGATTAAATTAGTTGATGCATTAGTCCCCGCCTTTTATTGCGCTAGGGTGGGTTTATGGGTAAAATAGCGCGCCCTCTGGCTGAGTTAGTGATCGGCTAGAGATTCATATTATTTATTTGGAGATATACATGTCACTAAGTCCTGAAGCAAAAGCAAAAATTTTGGCTGATTTTGGCCGTTGTGAAAACGACACTGGTTCAACTGAAGTTCAAGTTGCTTTGTTAACTGCGCAAATCAACCATTTGCAAGATCACTTCAAAGAGCACATTCATGATCACCACTCACGTCGTGGTCTGTTACGTATGGTTAGCTCACGTCGTAAGTTAACTGCTTACCTGAAACGTACTGATTTAGCACGTTACACTGCTCTGATCCAAAAGTTAGGTCTACGTCGTTAATTTCGCGTCGACTAACGTGAAAAAGGAGGCTTAGCCTCCTTTTTTATTGCCTAAAATTTAACAGAATATTTATTGTGCAAACGAGAGATATACAGAAGTTACAGCCAAAATCAGTCTAATGTCTAGGTCTGTTACGCTGAGCTTGATGTGATTAAGCATCGAATCGAAACTTAAGTGCCAATGTAAGTATCCTAAGCCCCACGTAAACCATCAAGACTGCTTATTGTTGCTGTTTGTGTTGCTATATACAGCGCTTCAAATTCTGCTTGGGGTAGAGGCTGACTAAAATAGAAACCTTGGCCGACTTGGCACTGATTTTCTTTCAACCAATCCAATTGCTGCTCGTTTTCAATGCCTTCGGCCACAATGGTCAAATTAAGCTGCTTTCCCAACATTAAAATGGTTGATGCAATTGCGCTATCCCCTGGTAGATCGGAAACGAAACAACGATCGATTTTCATGGTAGTGATAGGCAAATGGCGCAGGTAAGAGAGTGAAGAATACCCTGTGCCAAAGTCATCGACTGCAATACCAAATCCGGCTGATTTCAATTGTTCAAGCTTAGCGATAGCGAGTTCAATGTCGTTCATCAACGAGGTTTCAGTGATTTCAATTTCCAGCAACTCAGGTTGGATTTGATAGCGTAATGCCATCTGTTTGATATCGGGAACTAAACTGGCATCGGCAAATTGCTGTGAGGCAACATTAATAGCAATTGGGATGGCATAGTTATATTTTTTCTGCCATTCCCTAAGGACTTTACAGCTTTGCTCTATCACCCAACGACCTATAGGAATGATGATACCGGTCTCTTCCGCGACGGGAATAAAGGAAATGGGGCTGATGAGTCGTCCGTCTTTTTGCCAACGGATCAAGGCTTCACAGGCGATGACTTTGCCTGTTTGCAGATCAAGTTTCGGTTGGAAATACAGTAAAAATTCATTGTTTTTTAACGCATCATGTAAAGATGCTTCAGTGCGTAAACGAACTGCTGCTCGCTCAGTCATCTGTTGTTTGAAGAAGGCCCATTGATTCGAGCCTGCAGCTTTCGCGCTGTACATGGCAATGTCAGCGTGACGGATCAAATCTTCAGCGCTGTTACCGTCTTCGGGATAAATAGAAATCCCAATCGATGCCGCAGGATGAATTGCATGTTCATTTAATTGAATCGGGACATTGAGCTGGATCAGTAGCTTATCTACAAAATCTGCCGCTTGGTCTGGGGTGTGAACCGTATCGGCCAGAATAACGAATTCATCGCCACCTAAGCGGGAAACTGTGCCTTTATCACCAACGAATCGTTCGAGAATTCGGGCGATACGAGCGAGGAATTGATCGCCTAATGCGTGGCCAAGGGAATCGTTGATATTCTTAAAACGGTCTAAGTCGATAAACATCAATGCAAAGCTGCGTTTGTGTACTCGCGAGCGTTGGATAGTGACTGCAATGGTTTCAAGCAATAGTGTGCGGTTCGGTAAGCCAGTTAGCGGATCTCGGGTCGCCATTTTGCGCAGTTTGGATTGCGTTTGGCTAAATTGGATAAGAATTTGGTTGAATTTCGAGGTCACTAGGCCGAGTTCATCATCCTTATGCGCGTTGGACATAGGTAAGAGATTTTCGTCCGGTGAGTCGGGTTCGATCTTATCGATGGCCTCACTGATGCGTGCGATAGGCTGAGTCAGGAAGCGATGGAATACCACGGACAGCACTAAGGTGAGTAAGAGTGCACGAGCGAGAGTAGCAAAAAAACTAAATCTTAACTGCGAGAAGAGGGTGTTTGTTAGTTCTTGGGTATCGTAGAAAACTGTTAATGTACCAATGAGTTGCTGTTGTTGGGTACCTTCAAAATAAAAAGGCCTATACAAAGGGCGAGAAATTTCTTTGAGATCATCAAATAATTTATTACTTAAACTGATAAAAGTCTGTGAGTTATTCTGCTTATTATTACTGACAGAAACAAACATTGAGCCATCGTCCAGCTCAATCACCGCCGAGCCAACATGTTCGACTTTGATGGCACCCTCTAAAGTTTGACGGGCTAAATTATCATCTAATGCCCATACGGCATTTGCTGCAGGTTGTTCAACTGAATCAAGGAGTTCTTGCTGAGTGGTCGTGAGTTGTTGTTTGGTTGATACTACGACTAAAGCGATTTCAACAATAAAAATGGCAATGGCAAAAAATAGGGCAGTAAATACGACTAGGTTAGTTTGTTTCCACGTCAGTGACTTAAAACGGCCTGTCATCGGGCGCATCCTTCATGATAATTATTCACCATCGGCGAGATTTTCCGTATCAATATAAACCGCAACTCTTTGTTGATTTAACCACTTTAGTGAAAAGTTACGTATTTGTCATCATTATCTGCTCTTTATCTATTGATCCGAATTGCAGTATACTTACGCGCGTAATTCAAGGTCATTAATTAAGGAATGGGTCACGTGAATCCTATTGTAAAGAGTTTTGAGTATGGTCAACATACAGTCACCCTGGAAACAGGTGTTATAGCGCGTCAAGCTGATGCAGCCGTTTTAGCGAGTATGGGTGACACGACAGTGTTAGTCACTGTTGTCGGTAAAAAAGATGCAGATGCAGGCCGTGACTTTTTCCCTCTGACTGTTAACTATCAAGAAAAAACCTACGCAGCGGGTAAAATTCCTGGTGGTTTCTTTAAGCGTGAAGGCCGTCCTTCAGAAGATGAGACATTAATCGCTCGTCTGATCGACCGTCCAATTCGCCCTCTTTTCCCTAATGGTTTCAAAAACGAAGTTCAAGTTATCATTACCGTAGTATCTGTCGATCCACAAATCGAGCCAGATATCATCTCCATGATCGGTACTTCTGCGGCACTGGCTATTTCTGGTATTCCATTCAGCGGTCCTTTAGGTGCTGCACGTGTGGGTTACATTGATGGCGAATACGTGTTGAACCCAAGTGTTGCACAACTTGCAACCAGTCAACTGAACTTAGTGGTTGCTGGTACTGCTGGTGCAGTATTAATGGTGGAATCAGAAGCCCAAGCATTACCAGAAGAAGTGATGTTAGGTTCTGTAGTTTACGGTCACGATCAACAACAAGTGGTTATCAAGGCGATTGCTGAATTTAAAGCAGAAGCCGGTAAACCAACTTGGGATTGGACTGCACCAACGCAAGATGCCGATTTAGTTGCCCAAATCAAAGAGCTTGCTGAAGCTGGTTTAGGTGATGCGTATAAAATCCAAGTTAAACAAGATCGTTATGCTCAAGTTTCTGTTGTTAAAGCAGCAGCAAAAGAAGCCTTGTTAGCGAGCAACCCAAGCGTTGATTTACGTGAAGTTGACAACTTACTGGGTAGCTTAGAGAAGAAAGTGGTTCGTGGTCGCATCATCCGTGGCGAGCCACGTATTGATGGTCGTGAACCAGACATGATCCGTGCCTTAAGTGTGTTAGCGGGCGTATTGCCACGTACTCACGGTAGCGCATTGTTCACTCGTGGTGAAACTCAAGCGTTAGTCACTTGTACTCTAGGTACTGAACGTGATGCTCAGAAGATCGACAGCATCATGGGCGAGCGCACTAACCGTTTTATGCTGCACTATAACTTCCCTCCATACTCTGTTGGTGAAACAGGCATGGTGGGATCACCTAAGCGCCGCGAAATCGGTCATGGTAAGTTAGCTTGGCGCGGTATTAACGCTGTTATGCCTTCAGCGGCTGAATTCCCATACAGCGTACGCGTTGTATCTGAAATCACTGAATCTAACGGTTCAAGCTCTATGGCGTCAGTATGTGGTACTTCTCTCGCGTTGATGGATGCTGGTGTACCTATCAAGACTTCTGTAGCGGGTATCGCTATGGGTCTAGTGAAAGAAGGCGATGATTTCGTTGTTCTTTCTGACATCTTAGGTGATGAAGATCATTTAGGTGACATGGACTTTAAAGTTGCGGGTACGCGTGATGGTATTACTGCACTGCAGATGGATATCAAGATCGAAGGTATCACTAAAGAAATCATGGATATCGCACTGCAACAAGCCTATGGTGCACGTGTACATATCCTGAACGTGATGGATCAAGCGATTGGTTCACACCGTGATGATATTTCTGATCACGCTCCACGTATCACTGTTATCAAGATCAACCCAGAAAAAATCCGTGACGTTATCGGTAAAGGTGGCGCAGTTATCCGTGCTCTGACCGAAGAAACGGGCACTACGATTGAACTGGAAGATGATGGTACTGTGAAGATCGCTTCTTCAAACGGCGAAGCAACTAAAGAAGCTATCCGTCGTATCGAAGAAATCACTTCAGAAGTTGAAGTGGGTCGTATCTACAATGGTAAGGTTATCCGTATCGTTGATTTCGGCGCATTCGTGAATATTCTGCCGGGCAAAGACGGTTTAGTACACATTTCACAAATCAGTGATGAACGTGTTGCTAACGTGTCTGATCACCTTGAGCTGAACCAAGAAGTTGCCGTTAAGGTGATGGAAGTGGATCGTCAAGGCCGCGTACGTCTGTCAATTAAAGAAGCACAAACGAAAGAAGCTGCTGCTGAATAATGAGTCTTTGACTTATTTATAGGCACACACTTTTTAAGTGATTGCATCAAAAGGAGATCAAATGATCTCCTTTTTTGTTTTGGCATTAAGAAAGTCACTATTAATCTTAATTCCCTAATAGCGGTCCTGTGGTGGGATTGCTATCATGAAGATTCTTCTGCGTATGTTGGGAATCTAAAAAGGTAGAAATGGATGAGTCTTAAAATTAGAACCGCTGTCGTTGCTGTGCTGGCGAGTGCCAGTCTGTTGTTAGCCGGATGCGCAACCACCCAGTCTCCTTTAGATAACCATAATGATGTTGAAGGTAAATTGGTTGTCGCGCCTGTCATGCCTGATTATAAAGTCGAAGTGACACTGGCAAAACTCAACGAGATTTTGGCTACGGTCGAACTGACGAATGAACAGAGAGCCAGATTTCATTACGATCGTGGTGTGATTTACGACAGTGTAGGCTTAAGACTGCTCGCACGGATTGATTTTATGCAAGCGTTAAAACTTCAGCCTGATCTTGCTGATGCCTATAATTTCCTTGGAATTTATTACACCCAAGAAGGTGAATACGACAGCGCCTATGAAGCCTTCGATGGCGTATTAGAGTTAGCACCTAATTATGATTATGCCTATTTGAATCGTGGTATTGCTTTGTACTATGGCGACCGTATTGATTTAGCGACTAAAGATATGCAGGCGTTTTATGCCGGCGATAATAAAGACGGTTATCGGGCATTATGGCTGTATTTGATTGATTTGCAAGCTGACTCCGTTGAAGCTAAAAAACAGTTAGCGCAGCATCGTCAGAATTTAGAAAATGATGCTTGGGCGACTGTTATCGTCGATTATTATTTAGGTAAAAAAAGCCGTGATGAGGTGTTTTCAGCCGCTAAAGTCGGCTTAACATATCCGAAAGAATATGCTGAACGTTTATGCGAAGCTTATTTTTACCTTGCAAAAATGGCGATAGAAACTAAGCAATATCAAGATGCTGCAAACTATTTTCGCTTAGCATTAGCAACCAATATCTATGATTTTGTCGAACATAGATATGCGCGTATTGAACTCGCCAAAGTCAAAGGTTTGCTCGAAGCCACAAAATAACCTCTCTCAGCCCGAGTTCATCTCGGGCTTTGCCTAGCCAAGCTCGAACTGAGGCGCTATAATTTGCGCCTTTTTAGCGATACAAGTGCATAGGTTAACATGTCAGGCAATAAAGTAGAGGTCGATAAACGTCGCACCTTCGCGATCATATCGCACCCCGACGCGGGTAAAACAACCATTACCGAAAAAGTGCTGTTATTCGGAAACGCTTTGCAGAAAGCGGGTACGGTTAAAGGCAAAAAATCGGGTCAGCATGCTAAGTCTGACTGGATGGAAATGGAGAAAGACCGTGGTATTTCTATTACTACGTCTGTCATGCAATTTCCCTATGGTGGCGCCCTTGTTAACCTACTCGATACGCCTGGTCACGAAGACTTCTCTGAAGATACTTATCGTACTCTGACGGCCGTTGACTCATGTTTGATGGTGATCGACTCTGCTAAGGGTGTTGAAGACCGTACGATCAAGTTGATGGAAGTGACACGTCTGCGTGATACGCCGATTGTGACCTTTATGAACAAACTCGACCGCGATATCCGTGATCCTATTGATCTAATGGATGAAGTCGAAAGCGTGCTGAATATTGCCTGTGCACCTATTACTTGGCCTATTGGCAGCGGTAAAGAGTTCAAAGGTATTTACCACATACTGCGTGATGAAGTGGTCTTGTATCAAGGCGGTATGGGACACACGATCCAAGAGCGTCGTGTAATTAAAGGCATTAATAATCCTGATCTTGAGAAAGCGATTGGCAGTTATGCCGCTGATTTGCGCAATGAGATGGAATTAGTGCGCGGCGCGTCGCATGAATTTGATCATGCAGCTTTCTTGAAAGGCGAGTTGACGCCAGTGTTCTTCGGTACTGCGCTAGGTAACTTTGGTGTGGACCATATTCTTGACGGCATCGTCGAGTGGGCACCTAAGCCATTACCGCGCGAAAGCGATACACGCGTTATCATGCCTGATGAAGAAAAATTCACCGGTTTCGTGTTCAAGATCCAAGCAAACATGGATCCAAAACACCGTGACCGTGTCGCCTTTATGCGTGTGTGTTCTGGCCGTTACGAGCAGGGCATGAAAATGCACCATGTGCGTATTGGTAAAGATGTTAACGTTAGCGATGCATTGACCTTTATGGCGGGCGATCGTGAGCGTGCTGAAGAAGCTTACCCAGGCGATATCATCGGTTTACATAACCATGGCACTATCCGTATTGGCGATACGTTTACCCAAGGTGAAAAATTCCGTTTCACTGGCGTACCTAACTTCGCCCCTGAAATGTTCCGCCGTATTCGTTTGCGCGATCCGCTTAAACAGAAGCAACTCTTAAAAGGCTTAGTACAGTTATCTGAAGAAGGTGCTGTACAAGTATTCCGCCCAATTGATACTAACGATTTGATTGTTGGCGCTGTGGGTGTACTGCAGTTTGAAGTGGTTGTTGGTCGTCTGAAGAGTGAATATAACGTCGAAGCTATTTACGAAGGTATTAGCGTGTCGACAGCTCGCTGGGTTTATTGTAAGGATGAGCGTAAGCTTGAAGAGTTCCGCCGTAAGTGTAGCCAAAACTTGGCTCTCGATGGTGGCGATAACTTAACCTATATTGCACCAACTATGGTTAACCTTAATCTTTCGATGGAAAGATATCCTGATATTGAGTTTGCGAAAACCCGCGAACACTAATAGGGTTCGGTTTAGAATAGTGGTTGAAATGGCGGTGAATTCACCGCCATTTTTGTATCTAACGAAAACTAAAAATCGGTTCTGGATGTGAATGATGGCGAATTGGATCACAAAAACATGGCAGGCTTATATTCATTGGTGCGACCGAATGGGGCTGACACCTGAAAATCGTCGCTGTTGCATGCCACGCCTTGAAGATCCTCCATTAGCGGTAAAATGCGCCAAAGCTTTGGTGGTTGACGAAACCGTATCACCACCTGAACCTCATTCAATTGGTAAATCGACCGCAGAGTGAGGCATTTACTGTGATTGATACCCACGCCCATTTGGATTTTGCCGAGTTTGATGTTGACCGCGACGATGTGGTGTTGCGAATGCACAGTGTTGGCGTAGATAATCTGATTATTCCCGGTGTGTCGCCGCAGCACTGGCACAAACAGCTCGCCGTTGCCGAACAATACCAAACTTATTTTGCCCTTGGTATTCATCCTTGGTTTTGTCCAGAGGATGTTGATGCTGGGATCTTAGCATTAACATCTCAAGTTTCTGCGTTACTAGAATGTCCTCGCTTTGTTGCTATTGGTGAATGTGGCTTAGATAAGCTCTATTCCTCAACGTGGCCTCAGCAGCTCGCATTTTTTGAGGCACAATTAGCTTTAGCTAAGTCCGTTAATCTGCCAGTTATTATTCATAGCGTAAAAGCACATTCAGAGGTTTTAGAGTGTTTGAAAAAGTATCAATTGCCTAGAGGCGGTGTGATACATGCTTTTTCTGGCAGTACTGAAATTGCACTGGAATATATCAAATTAGGTTTTAAGCTGGGAATTGGTGGTTTGATTATGAACCCTAATGCTAAAAAATTGCTCAAAACTGTCAGCGAATTACCACTTCAGCACTTCATACTTGAGACTGACTCTCCAGCAATGACACCGATAAATGTTACTGAAAAACGTAACCAGCCCGCTAACCTTGTTCTTTTTATAGACAAAATTGCCAATTTGCAAAAAAAATCAAGTGTTCTAATATCAGAACACTTGGTGTTGAATGCAATGCAACTGTTTGACCTTTAGCTGTTTTTAAATAAACAGGTGTAGGTCGCACTAGCATTCTGCACTAAGCGATTGAAATTAAACTCCAAAAATATGATCAAAACGACGATTTTCGACTTTGCCTCGGGTATAATCTGACTCGGAAATAGGTTGATTAACAACATAATTAAAAAGTGTTAACAATAGGGTGATGGTTAATGGATATATTAATGAGTTTAGTAGGGGTGGTCACCCTACTTGCGATAGGTTTCCTCCTATCGAATAACAAAAAAGCAATTAATTTACGTACAGTGGGCGGCGCGTTAGCTATCCAAGCTGCCTTCGGTGGTTTTGTACTGTATATTCCTGTTGGTAAAGACATTCTGAAAGGAATGTCTGATGCGGTTTCTAGCGTTATTGGTTACGCACAAAACGGTATCGGTTTCCTGTTTGGTGATTTAGCTAACTTCAAACTTGGCTTTATCTTCGCAGTTAACGTGTTACCCGTTATTGTGTTCTTCTCTTCTCTGATTGCGGTTCTATATTACTTAGGCGTTATGCAGTGGATCATCCGTATCATCGGTGGTGGTTTACAAAAAGCATTGGGCACAAGCCGTACTGAATCTATGTCAGCAACTGCTAACATCTTCGTTGGTCAGACTGAAGCCCCATTAGTGGTTCGCCCATTCATTCCAACTATGACGCAGTCTGAACTGTTTGCGATCATGGTGGGTGGTTTGGCATCAATCGCGGGTTCAGTATTGGCTGGTTACGCGCAGATGGGTGTACCTATCGAATACTTAGTTGCCGCTTCATTCATGGCAGCACCAGGTGGTCTATTAATGGCTAAACTGATGCACCCTGAAACTGAAGCTGCTAAAAATGACATGAGCGATTTACCAGAAGATCCTGACAAACCAGCTAACGTATTAGACGCCGCTGCTGCAGGTGCTTCATCTGGTATGCATTTAGCCTTAAACGTAGGCGCTATGCTGTTAGCCTTCGTTGGTTTGATCGCTATGGTCAACGGCATTATTGGTGGTGTGGGCGGTTGGTTTGGCGTTGAAGGTTTAACACTTGAACTGATCCTTGGCTATGTGTTTATGCCTTTAGCATTCCTTATCGGTGTGCCTTGGAATGAAGCATTAGTAGCAGGTTCTTTCATCGGTCAAAAGATCATTGTTAACGAATTCGTTGCTTACTTAAACTTTGCTCCATATATCTCTGATGCTGCCACGGCTTGTACAGCAGTAGCTGCTGAAGTTGTTAAAGGTCTGCCGTTATGTGTTGCTGAGACACAAGCTGTGATGACTCATAGAACACAAGCGATTATTTCGTTTGCTCTGTGTGGTTTCGCTAACTTGTCTTCAATCGCGATTCTGCTTGGTGGTTTAGGTGCTATGGCTCCTAACCGTCGTCATGATTTAGCTACAATGGGTATTCGTGCGGTTATCGCCGGCTCTTTAGCTAACTTAATGAGCGCAACACTTGCTGGTTTGTTCTTAGCTATCTAAGTAGCAACAGTAGGGGGAAACCCCACTAACTGGGTCCTGACCATGCAGGGCAGGGCCTAAGTTAATTCAACCATTTTCCAGTAGTGATTCCTGTAGTGAATAGTTTCTCCAATTGAAAGACACAGAATGCAACCGAAGTGTAGCTGTCATTCTGTCTTAAATGTCGTGAGTCTACGGTTACGTTAATTAATCGTAATGCAGAAGTCGCGACTTTGTTCACAATTAAGAATTTTGTGTTTGTGATTTTACGCTAGATTATTGAGATTTTTTTTAATCTAGGTAGAATGCGAACGCCACAAAAAGAACGCTACCCTCGATGGTAGCAAACAAGATAAATGGGGTTGATGATGAAAAACGTTAAAACTTTAGCTTTAGCCGCTACTGCAGTAGCAGCAATCTCTGGTAACGCATTTGCTGCTGATCGTACTGATCTTCACGGTTCTGATTACAAGTGGATGCAATTCAATGCTATGTACTCTATTGGTGAAAAACCTGAGAACCCAGCATCAGGCGATCAACATAACTATTTAGAAATGGAATTTGGCGGCCGTTCTGGAATATTCGATTTATATGGCTATGTTGATATATTTAACCTTGCTAATGAATCATCAAGCAATGGTGATAAGAATCCAGCTAATGCCAAAAGCAAACTGTTTATGAAGTTTGCACCACGTATTTCTATTGATGCAGTGACTGGTAAAGATTTATCTTTCGGTCCAATCCAAGAAGTTTACTTCTCTACTCTGTTCAACTGGGACGGATTAATCGGTGGTGACTTTAATGGTGATAATGTTGGTACTAATGCCACATTCTGGGGTATAGGTGCAGACGTAAACGTGCCTTGGTTAGGCAAAACAGGCATGAACCTGTACGGCCACTACGATATGAATGCTAAAGAGTGGAACGGTTACCAGTTCTCTGCTAACTGGTTCAAGCCTTTCTACTTCTTCGACAATAAGAGCTTCTTAGCATTTCAAGGTTATGTTGATTATCAATTCGGCGCTGACGAAGACCAAGCTGCTTTCGTACCAAAAACAACTAACGGTGGTAACGCATTCTTTGGCCTATACTGGCACTCAGATCGTTACGCTCTTGGATATGGCTTGAAAGGCTTTAAAGACGTCTATCTGTTAGAAGATGGTGCTGGTGCACTAGCTCTAGAATCAACAGGTTGGTCACACTACCTGTCAGCAACTTACAAGTTCTAATCTCTTGTAATAGTAGTTGCTTGTTGGAGCCGCATTATGCGGCTCCATCTTTAGTTTTACCATGAGTCTTTATCTAAGCCTATTAGGCTAACAAGTGAGTTTATATAAAGGTTTGTGTTTTTCTCGCGCTAAAATGGATTTTTCGCGGAAAAGTAGGAGCAAGATTTTATTCGTATCCTCTCTTCCGGTCTTCAAGGATTCAAGTCGTGGTCACTTATAAGTTATTTTAAGTGTCAGGATGCCTATTGTTCTTTATGGCTTAGGCAAGATTGAATACCTACAACAAGGTAGTTTGTACAAGCAAATTACTCGGCACCGCCTGAAGGCCCGGCCATATAAAAATAATCAAAATAATGCCACCTCTCAAGCGTTGCTTTTATGCGACTGATTTCTATTCATTTAATTTTTATTTTGGAGAGCTATTATGACTGATTTAAAAAAAGCAGCACAACGCGCCATTGAGTTAATGGACTTAACGACTTTGAATGATGACGACACAGATCAAAAAGTGATCGACCTGTGCCACAAAGCGAAAACGGCTGCGGGCAATACTGCCGCTATCTGCATTTACCCACGTTTCATCCCGATTGCACGCAAGACGTTAGATGAAATCGGTGCTGAAGATATCCAAATCGCCACTGTGACTAACTTTCCCCATGGCAATGATGACATTGCCATTGCTGTGCTAGAAACTCGCGCAGCTGTTGCCTATGGTGCCGATGAAGTGGACGTGGTATTCCCATACCGCGCACTGATGGAAGGCAATGAAACAATTGGTTTTGAATTAGTTAAAGCCTGTAAAGAAGCCTGTGGTGAAGTCTTGTTAAAAGTCATCATCGAATCTGGCGTGTTAGCTGATCCTGCACTTATCCGCCGTGCATCAGAGCTTTCAATCGATGCAGGTGCTGACTTTATTAAAACCTCTACTGGTAAAGTGCCTGTAAACGCCACACTTGAAGCGGCTGAAATCATGTTAACTGTGATCAGCGAGAAGAATACCCAAGTAGGCTTCAAGCCTGCCGGTGGTGTGCGTGATGCTGCACAAGCGGCTGAATTCCTCGGTGTTGCTGAGCGTATTTTAGGTGCTGATTGGGTTTCACCACGTACCTTTAGATTTGGTGCTTCAAGTTTACTAAACAGCTTGTTACACACACTAGAATTAGCTGATGCGCCTAAGCCAACTCAAGGCTATTAATTGCAAACTATCGCTGATTAATACTATCAGCGTATAGCGAGCCTAATTAAGTGTGACCTAAATCTATTTGGCAAACTCAAAACTTCGATAGTATGAACTTGTAATATTGCTACAGTTTTGATGTTTCATTGCAAAGATAAGCACTAGCGACAGGGTTGTTAGTGCCTATCTTGGAGGCAGTATCATGTTTCTAGCTCAAGAGATTATTCGTAAAAAACGTAATGGTTTAGCGCTAAGTTCCGCAGAAATACAGTTCTTTGTTCAAGGTATCACTGCTAACGCAGTGTCCGAAGGCCAGATCGCGGCATTAGGCATGGCCGTGTACTTTAATGACATGAATATGGATGAAAGAATCGCTTTAACGACAGCGATGCGTGATTCTGGCACTGTACTTAATTGGCAGTCATTGGGACTCAATGGCCCTGTTATTGACAAGCACAGCACTGGCGGTGTGGGCGATGTGATTAGCCTTATGCTTGGCCCTATGGCTGCGGCTTGTGGTGGTTATGTGCCTATGATTTCTGGGCGTGGCCTAGGTCATACGGGCGGCACGCTCGATAAGTTTGATGCCATTCCGGGTTATCAAACTGAGCCATCAAGTGAATTGTTCCGCAAAGTGGTTAAAGAAGTCGGTGTGGCGATTATTGGCCAAACAGGCGATCTCGTTCCTGCCGACAAACGTTTCTATTCTATCCGCGATAATACCGCCACCGTTGAATCCATTTCCCTCATCACAGCGTCGATTCTGTCTAAGAAATTAGCCTGTAATTTAGATGCACTAGCGATGGATGTGAAAGTCGGTAGTGGTGCTTTCATGCCAACCTATGAAGCATCGGAAGAATTAGCTCGCAGTATTGCAGCTGTTGCTAATGGCGCGGGCACTAAAACGACAGCTTTGCTTACCGATATGAATCAAGTGCTTGCATCTTGTGCCGGTAACGCGGTTGAAGTGAAAGAAGCCATCGACTTTTTAACGGGTGCTTACCGTAACCCGCGTTTATATGAAGTCACTATGGGTCTTTGCGCTGAGATGCTGCTTCTTGGCGGTCTTGCAAGCAATGAAGCCGACGCTCGCGCTAAACTGAATCGTGTGCTCGATAATGGTCGTGCTGCAGAACTCTTTGGCAAGATGGTGTCGGGTCTTGGTGGTCCAGTCGATTTTGTTGAAAACTACAGTAAATACCTACCGCAATCACAAATTATTCGTCCAGTTTTTGCCGATATGCAAGGTTATGCCTATAGCATGGATACCCGTGAATTAGGTTTAGCGGTTGTGACCTTAGGTGGTGGCCGCCGTAAGCCCGGTGATGCACTAGACTATAGTGTTGGCTTAACTCAAGTGTGTGCTTTAGGCGATAAAGTAGATTCATCGACTCCGATTGCCGTTATCCATGCACAGTCTGAAGCCGCCTTCGCGGAAGCTGAACTTGCGGTGAAAAAAGCGATTCACATTGGTGAAACCGCTCCAGAAAAAACACCTGAGATCTATGCCTATATTCGTGCATCGGATCTTTAAGGAAGAATTATGAAACGTACCATTATTATGATGTTGGACTCCTTTGGAGTCGGTGCTTCTGCTGATGCAGCAAGCTTTGGTGATGTCGGTTCCGATACCTTTGGTCATATTGCTAAAGCATGTGCCGAAGGCAAAGCCGATATTGGCCGCGAAGGTCCGCTGAAATTACCTAACTTAGCGCGCTTAGGTTTAGGCCATGCAGCGATGGAAAGTACTGGCGCCTTTGCCCCCGGTTTTGGCGATAATGTTGAGCTGATTGGTGCTTATGGTCATGCACAAGAGTTAAGTTCGGGTAAAGATACGCCGAGCGGTCACTGGGAGATGGCGGGCGTGCCCGTACTATTCGAGTGGGGTTATTTCAGCGAGCACCAAAATTCTTTCCCTAAAGAACTGACGGATAAGATCTTAGCCCGTGCAGGTCTGGATGGATTCTTAGGTAATTGCCATGCCTCAGGTACAACCATTTTAGAAGAGTTAGGCGAAGAGCACATGCGCTCTGGCAAGCCTATTTTCTACACCTCTGCTGATTCAGTATTCCAAATCGCTTGTCATGAAGAAACCTTCGGTTTAGACAATCTCTATCGTCTTTGCGAAATAACCCGTGAAGAGTTAGAGCCTTACAACATAGGTCGCGTCATTGCCCGTCCATTTGATGGTACTGGTCCAAGTGATTTTGCCCGTACTGGCAATCGTAAGGATTATTCGCTCGCGCCACCTGCAAAAACTGTACTCGATAAGCTGAAAGAGGCTGGCGGTGAAGTGGTGAGTGTAGGCAAGATTGCCGACATTTATGCTTACTGTGGTATCACTAAAAAAGTGAAGGCGAACGGCTTAGAAGCACTTTTCGATGCGACTTTAGCCGAAGTGAAATCTGCGGGTGATAACACTATAGTGTTTACTAACTTCGTTGATTTCGACTCTCACTACGGTCATCGCCGTGATGTTGCTGGCTACGCCAAAGGGCTGGAATATTTTGATGCCCGTTTGCCTGAAATGCTCGCATTATTAGGTGAAGACGATCTGCTGATTTTAACGGCGGATCACGGTTGCGATCCAACATGGCAAGGCACGGATCATACCCGTGAATATGTGCCAGTATTAGCCTTTGGCGCTGGATTGAAAGCGGGATCGCTGGGTCGTCGTAATAGCTTTGCCGATATCGGCCAATCTATTGCGAGCCACTTTAAGCTTGAACCTATGGCCTATGGCGAATCGTTCCTTTAGGCAAATTAGCATTTATTTCGATTTGGCGGCTGACATTTGCCGTCAGTAAACAAAGACTTAAGTCTTAATAAAATAAACAGGGGTTATTTCGATGGCAACACCACACATTAATGCTGTAGAGGGCGCATTCGCTGAAACAATGCTGTTTCCAGGCGATCCATTACGTGCAAAATATATTGCTGAAACATTCTTAGAAAATGTTGAGCAAGTGACTGATGTTCGAAACATGCTAGGTTTTACTGGTACTTACAAAGGTAAGCGTATTTCAGTAATGGGTTCTGGCATGGGCATTCCTTCATGCTCTATCTATGCAACTGAATTAATTCGTGATTACGGCGTTAAGAACCTGATCCGTGTGGGTACTTGTGGTGCGATCAGCACTGACGTTAAAGTACGTGACGTGATCATCGGTATGGGTGCATGTACTGACTCAGCGGTTAACCGTTTACGTTTTAAAGGCCAAGATTTTGCCGCTATCGCTAACTATGAGCTGATGAATGCGGTTATCGAATCTGCGAAAGTTCGTGGCACTAAAGTTCGCGTAGGTAACATTTTCTCTGCGGACCTGTTCTACACTCCTGATCCACAAATGTTTGACGTGATGGAGAAGATGGGCGTATTAGGCGTAGAAATGGAAGCGGCTGGTTTGTACGGCGTTGCCCATGAGTTTGGTGCGCGTGCCCTGTGCGTTGTGACTGTATCTGATCATATCCGCACCGGTGAAAAGACTTCTGCAGAAGAACGTCAAACCACATTCAATGACATGATCATCATGACATTAGAAGCGGCGATTACACTGTAACTGTTACGCTGTAAGAGTGTGCTACTGAAAAAGGGTTCGCAATGCGAACCCTTTTTTATGCCAATTTTTAGCGGCTGTTCTATTCGACTTTGTTATTAATGGTTTGGTTATTAGAAATTGCTTGTTTATGGCTTATCTAGAGCTTAGCTATCAATAGATTAGTGATTTACCTTATCTATCGAAATAGATATTAACCTGTTGAATCTGTGTCGAGATCACTTGGTTCACTGGGTGTTTTTGGCGTCGAGGTTTCGGCCGCAGCGGCTGTTGCTTTAGTCGCGTGTTTTACCCGACGGACACTTTTTACTTTAGGTTTAACCTTAACAGGTACCGCTTGTTCCGCATCGTTTGCCGCGTTTTCAACTGCTGTATTATCCTGTAATTCCAATGATTTTTCTGACGTTTTTTCGGCCTTAGTTTGCACGCTGGTCTGAGTGAGCTTATCGGTATTTGCCTCTGTCACTGCTTTTGGTGCCTTAGTGGGCTTAGTCACTTTCTCTTGTGGGTTATCAGTGGTTGCCACCGGTTGATCTTCGGTTAGCTCTTGCGCCAAACCATCATTAACACTTTCTGATGGCTCTTTAGCTAATGATCGTTTCTCAGGTTTTTTCGGCGCTTGACGCAACTTAACCCGAAAGCGACGGCGGTCGAAGTCGGCACGTTTGAAAGACAAAGAGCGCGAAAGTAACATACCAATCAAGCCTGCAACCAACAGCATGATTTGTTGTTGCTCCATGTTTAAATTATGGGCTTCTTTGATTTCGTTGAAAAATAACTTGGTATCAAGCCTGACTTCGACATAACCTAGATTTTTCCCTTCTTGGATCACGGGCTCTACATAGGGAGGATATTTGCTTAGCAGCAAATTCATTTCTTCCGAGTCAGGATCAACTACATCCTTAGTGATGCTTTGAGCGAAGGATAGCCGCATGCCTTGGTCACTGAAGATGGCGGCGGACATCACCTTAGGATCTTCCACTAAAGCGCTGGCGAGCCATTGCAACTGTTCGTCATTTTGCAGTTGTAGCGCGGGTGCGGCACCATAAGCGGTTTGCTGTACCAGTAATCTGGCCATCTTTTGAGTTTGGGACTTTAGAAGCAACTGACCTTGTAGTAGGCTTGTCTGCCACAATTGCACTAAGCCGAATATTAAGGCGAAGGCGGCGGCAATTTGGATCAGTCTACTGATTTTATGGCTTTTCTTTAGCCCTTTAAGATATAACACTTTGACCCTTAAAATGTAGAGCGCTTGCCTAATCATAATTGATTCTGAGTGAGCCCGATAGTTGGAGAATTTAAGTCCGATGGAAAGCTTGAACCAAGATGCGCTTTTTTTGTGGTTAGTCTCTGGCCATTCCCCAAGGTTTGAACGCCAAGGGCAAGTGTTTGAACGTTATCAAGAGTCAGCAAACCCCGCTGGTGTTTCACGTGTGCGAATTATTTATCAAGATGCCGTGGTAGAGGCGACAATATCGGCATGGATAGCGCAATTACCTCAGTCTAACGTTATCGGTATCGCCCATATCGAACGACAAGTTGGTTTACATTGTATCGAGTTGGCACTGGTAAATTTGCCTTCTCAGGCGCAGTTAGCGGCATTCCCTCAGTCTTTAGCTGAATTGCATGTCATTCATGCTGATTTGCCTCGCTTGAATCATCCCGGCTTATTAGTGATGGACATGGATTCCACGGCGATTCAGATTGAATGTATTGATGAATTAGCGGCCATGGCAGGCGTGGGTGAGCGCGTGGCGGCGATTACTGAACGTGCTATGCAAGGTGAGCTAGATTTTGAGCAGAGTCTGCGTCAGCGTGTGGCACAGCTTAAGGGCGCCGATGCCAGTATTATCACGACCTTGTGCGACAATTTGCCTTTGATGCCTGGGCTTGAGCTTATGCTTTTAGAGCTTAAATCCCATGGCTGGCGTTTAGTGGTTGCATCTGGCGGTTTTACGCCTTTTGTTGGCCATTTAAGGCAGCTTCTAAACTTAGATGCGGCCTTTGCTAATGAGTTAGTGATCACTGACGGTAAACTTGCGGGTGAAGTAACAGGTAAAGTTGTGGATGCGCAGTTTAAAGCGGATGTGGTTGAGCGTTGCAGTGAGCAGTGGCAAATTCCAAAAGGCCAAAGAGTCGCTATCGGCGATGGCGCGAATGATATTCCTATGGTGATGGCTGCGGATTTTGGTATCGCTTTCCATGCCAAACCTAAGCTGGCAGCGGCGGCGGATGCCAATATTCGTCACCTCGACCTGCGGGTTCTACCTTATCTGCTACAAATCTAGGTTATTCATTTATTTAAATATAAGTCTGGATAGATACTGAGTTAGAGTAAGGACTCTTGTCTTTTATTGATGAGCTGGTAGTTTAGGGATATTGATAAACTACCAGTGACTTATTTTGACTCAGCTCGCCCAAGGCTCAATTTCGACCATTTCACAGTCTTCAATCTACCTGCCGTACCGCGATGGTCAACTGCATCTACGCCAGTTATTACCGGCTGCGCCTGATTTTTCTAAAACGCCTATCCTCATGCTCCATGGCGCTATGTCTAACGGTCGGGTGTTTTATAGCCAGAGTGGCCGTGGTCTTGGTTGTTATTTAGCGAAGGCGGGATTTGTGGTGTATGTGCTGGATACTGCAGGAAGAGGGCTCAGCTTGCCTAAAATCGATCGTGATTTTACCTTAGGGCAGGGGGAAGTGATCCGCGAGCAGTTACCTTTAGTGCAGCAGGCCATTCTCGATTTACATCAAAAAGCTTGTCAAGAACAAGCGGCTCAAGATGATCGCAAAGCCGTGTCGCCTTCGCAGGTGCATTGGTGCGCCCATTCATGGGGCGGGGTGTTAATGGCGAGCAGTCTGGCCCGTTATCCTGAGTTACAACAAAGCGTTCGTTCGCTGCTTACCTTCGGTAGCAAGCGGACGATTCGGGTTAAGTCCTTCAAAAAGTGGTTAATGGTTGATGTTTTTTGGAATCGTTTAGCGCCAGGTTTAGCGATGGGACAAGGTTACCTCGCCGCCGATAAGCTGCGCATTGGTATGGACAATGAGAGCCGCGCCTCATTAGTTCAAAGTATCGATTGGGTGCGGGGCGATTGGATCGATCACGATGATAGATTTGATTATGCGAAAGCGGCAAAGCATGCTCATTGGCCACCGGCTTGGTTTATCTCAGGGCAAAACGATACTGTGTTGGGGCATCCAGAAGATGTGGCGGATATGGTCGTAGAGTGTGGCTTTAAACGGGTTAAATCGACGCTTCTCGCTAAGGAGAATGGCTTTAAGCATGACTATGGTCATGCAGATATGCTGACGCATTTAGATGCCACCAGTGATCATTTTCCTAAGATAAGGGATTGGTATTTAAGTTTTGATCTGGCGGTATTGAACAATTAAGACTGCTTTTTATGAAGTACTGGGTATCTTAATTCGACTTCTTGGGTAATATCTAACAGTTCGCCGACACCAATCACACGCCATAACTGTTCTTCTAACTGTTTAGCTTTATGGTTTGCATGAATATTAATGTATTCCAATTCACGGCGTAGGTAGTTCATGTCAGGCTTCTCTGTCGCGCCGCGATAAATCCGTAGGGCGAGAAACCTGCCTAGTGCTTTGCTCTGATTGATAAAGGTTATCTGTGCTTCGACATCGCCGATTTCAGTTGCAAGAGTGCACTTTAAAAAGATTTTTCCGCGAGATTGGCGAATTAACTGAATAAACACTTCAATAAAATCCATGTCCTGTTGGGGTTTCATTTGACGGATAGGTTCGAGAATATCTCGCTTAAAAAAACCGTCTTTTAGCAGTGGCGCTAAATTATATTGCAGGGTATCTGAGGTGCCTGCGGCAAAAATATCGCTGATCTCATCCTGTTGTGTACCAACGCCTAAACAAGCGACTTGGGCAGATTTTGTCGTTTTTTCAACAAAATAGGGCACAGAATGTAAATCATGCATCAAAATATTTTTTAAACCATCGGCAAGTTCTTTGATTTCACTATTGTTTTCGGTGAGTTGCTCTAATTTTTCTTTGTTATGGGCAATAAGTTTATTTAAAAATTCCACTCCAACATGGGGCGTATGGCCCATAACGGCGGTTAAATGCAAGGTTACACCATTCTTGCGGGTACGTACTAAGCGGTAGGGGAGGTTATCTAGCTGTGTTTTGCCTGCAATGGTTTGGAGCTTTGGGAAGCTTAACAGTAGTGGTTTATTTGATGAAAAATCGGCAGGATTATCCAAGGTTAATTGCATGCCTCGGCTTGAAATATCTAAAGTAATGCCCGTGGCTTTGTGCTTGTCTTGAGTCACATTGACTAAGGTTTTAAAGGCGAAACGCGCTTCTTGGCGTCGCTCGCTAAACTGCATGGAAACTAACTTAATTTGATTGGTGGTCAGTCTTTGTTGACCAAAGGTTTTTAGGGCGTTGGCATTACTATCGTCTTGCCAAGCTTTGTAATGGCCTCTGGTATCTTCGTTGCTGATTTCGATGAGCTGAAGCAAATGACTAAATTGTGATAATTGTTGTTCGACCAATGGGCTAAATTTTGCTTCATCTCCAGGGAGGGTCGCACGTCGATAACCCTTATCATGATAAATTTTATCTTGGGTGACTTTGAAGATCCGCCAGCTGGGCTTGGTCGATGCAAAGCCTAAAAATAAAGGCATCATGCCCTTAGCTTTAAGCTCTGCTAAGGTGGCAGAGTAAAAATATAAGCAACCTTGGGCATTATAGGTAAAGCTAAAAAACAGCCCATGGTCGGGATTTTCAGGATGATTAAGTAGCTCAGATAAACGGCTTGGCGTCAGCATAGCTGGTAACTGGCTCACATCATTTTCATCTTGAAAATAATGCACTATCTGCTGGTTGTCTCGGCTGAGTAGCATGTGGCTCAAACCTTGCGTGTGAGTATTGAAATATAAAGGTAAGTGCGGCAAATGGGGTAAGTAATGACGCTCAAATCCAAGCCCAGATGCAGTTACTATCACATCATTCACATCTACTTTGTAACGCAGTTTGTAGCCGCGGATTAAATTGCCAAGCATTTCACTTAAGGCTTCGCTGCCCCCAATACGCTTGAGTCTTAACCAAATATATTCGCCATTGGTTTGGCTATCGACAACCTCATAGTCAACACCGAGCTGGAGATCGGGATAGTAAAACTCTTCACTGAGTTCCAGTAACTTTATTTTTAGGGGGTGGTCGAGATCGAAGGGATGGTTAGCTGCAAGGCGAATACGGGCACCACCTACGGATAAATCTGCAGTTATCCCTTGTACTTCACCACGGCCGGTTTGCGATGCTGCGATGCGAATACTGTAATTCATCCGCTCTTCTGTGCGGTTGAAATAACTGCCTAATACCACGCCGGGCACCATAAAAGGCTCTGACTCAGCGGCTTCCACTTGCGTGACACTTTGGCGCAACTTTAACCGACGTTGTTGGTGAGCATTGAGCACATACTCGTATACTCCCAAGGTATATTGGTTGCGAAACAGTGACATGGCCTCATGCATACTGTTTTTGGCGGGTTCATCTAAAAAATGTCGCTGTTGACCTAACATCACTTCAACACAAGGAAGCTCAGATTTATCCCTGAGATCGATAATTCGCGTGCATGGTGAAGCCAAACGACTGAGTTCCATTTTCACTAGAAAACGGGTCGAATTGGTTTCATCTATCGTCAGCTGCTGGAAAATCTCTTGGAAGTTAGGTTCCATGAGCAATGGCTTGAGCTGTTCGATGAGTGCACTATGGTTATCTAGACTCATGTAGGGTTCTTTTTAATGCTTATTTTGTATTGGGCTGTTAGTCTTATGTCGGCAGTATTCGCAGTTACTTAAATTGATTTTATACAGATTTTAATGAGTTATGGCAAAGAATAAAACGGCGTACGTATGTAATGAGTGTGGACAAGACTTTCCCCGTTGGCAAGGGCAGTGTAGCGCTTGTCAGGAATGGAATACGATCACTGAGGTGAGGCTCGGTGCAGCTTCGCCTGGGCGCAGCACTAAGTTTGTCGGTTATGCCGGAGCAAGCAGCAATGAAGTGAAGACATTAGATCAAATCGATCTTAATGCCTTACCGCGGATCTTGAGTCATTTTGGCGAATTAGATCGAGTGCTCGGTGGTGGGATTGTACCAGGTTCTGCCATTTTGATAGGCGGACATCCAGGCGCAGGTAAGAGTACGCTTTTATTGCAAACTCTGTGTCATCTGGCCGAGCAAATGCCTGCACTGTATGTCACGGGTGAAGAATCGTTGCAGCAGGTAGCGATGCGCGCCCATCGCCTTGGTTTACCAACCAATAAATTGCGGATGTTGTCTGAAACCAGCGTCGAGCAAATTTGCGAAGTTGCCCTTAAAGAATTGCCTAAAGTCATCGTTGTTGACTCGATTCAAGTGATGCACATGAGTGATGTGGCATCGAGCCCTGGCAGTGTGTCGCAGGTGCGTGAATCCGCTTCTTACTTAACCCGTTTTGCGAAAGAAAATGGCATTGCCGTGATCATGGTCGGCCATGTAACCAAAGATGGCAGTTTGGCTGGGCCCAAGGTATTGGAACATTGTATCGACTGCTCTGTGATGTTCGAAGGGGATAGCGATAGTCGTTACCGCACTTTGCGCTCCCATAAAAATCGTTTTGGCGCGATCAATGAATTAGGCGTATTTGCCATGACAGAGCGCGGCTTAAAGGAAGTCGCCAATCCTTCGGCAATCTTCCTCTCTCGTGGTGAAGAAGAATCATCTGGCTCGCTTGTCATGGTGGTTTGGGAAGGCACCCGGCCCTTGTTGGTGGAGCTGCAAGTGCTGGTGGATAACTCAGCCATGTCTAACCCGCGCCGCGTGGCTGTGGGTATGGATGCAAACCGTTTGGCCATGTTGCTTGCCGTAATGCACCGCCATGGTGGTTTGCAGATGTCGGATCAGGACGTGTTTGTTAACGTGGTGGGCGGCGTGAAAGTGACTGAAACCAGTGCCGACTTAACGTTACTCTTGGCAATGGTATCGAGTTTTCGCGGTGATATTTTGCCTAGCGATTTAGTTGCCTTTGGTGAGGTCGGGCTGTCCGGCGAAATTCGTCCTGTGCCCAATGGGCAAGAGCGATTAATCGAAGCCGCTAAGCATGGTTTTAAGCGAGCAATAGTGCCCAAGGCCAATGTGCCGAAAAAGCCTCCAGCTGGGATGGAAGTGGTGGGTGTTTCTAAGTTATCCGAAGCGCTAGAAGCGATTTAGCATCAAATGCTCGCGAGTGAGATTAACACCAGCAAGCAAAACAGCGCCATTAGGCGCTGTTTGTATTTGTGAGCTGGTGTTTTAAGCTGTGATATTGTGTTTTTCGATAAACAACATAAGTTCACGATTCAGTAAAGAAGCATCACCTAGGTTCAGTTCCACCATACGTTTTAGGTGGCTGATACTATCAACATCGATAAAGTTACACTTCAAACCTAATTGGGCATTTTTTTGATGGACCAACTCAGTTTCCATACGGATCTCAATGTCAGATTCTGGTAAGGCAAAACTGAGTGTAATAGCATCACCCGAATTAATAAAATTTTGCGGTTCTTCAACCAAGGCGCCATTTAGACTCAAATCGAGAATGGTCGTCTCCCACTGTGCACCACCTTGTTGTAGATGTGCGCTCGTGGCAAATAGAATCCGCGAAAACTTACGCCTTTCGTCCATACCCAATCCTTTTTCTTTCATAGTCAGCTAAGTGTAGTCCCATCAGTGCCTCTAAGCATAAGTCATATTGATGTGACTGTAAAAGCAGAGTAATTTTTTGTTCAATAAAGCTACCAAGATCGCATATTCACGCAGGCGGTGTGAATGACGAGGTGTTCGTTACAGAAAGCGTAAGTGTGGCTCCTTAAACAACAACCACTGAAACGTTAATACGCCAAGTATCAATACACAGTATCAAGGTTTGGTTGACTTGCCATATTCTAATATTGGGAGATGAAGGAAGGGTGAAGTTAGCGTACGTTTACGCGGCACTGGCAGACTCTTATCGTGATTAATGTGATATTAAGTAGCAGTTATTACATAGGTTTAGACGTTTTTTTAAACAACAGATTTCAGTTTTTGCCGCTAATTTTTTATCGAAGTGTAGGCGATGTCTTAGCTATCTTTGGGAGATTCCAGTATCATCCGCGGCCAACAACGGCTGCGTCTACATGGTTAATGGCTTTTTAATCATCGCGAGGCATCACTGCTTGCAGATCATGGATTTTTCCCACAGTAGGAAAATGATGTGGATCTCTCACCCAAGTCTGATGGATTTGGGGCTCTAATCTGCCGCAGCCAGCGTCGCCAATTGCGTTTTAGGGTAATTGGTACCGACCCCATTTTAAGAGATCACAAGGTATAACAATATTATGTCTGAGCAATTGAGTTCAACAGCCGTATCCTCTGGTTCGTTTCTGGACCGTTATTTTTCTATTCAACAACGTGGTAGCACAGTTCGCCAAGAAGTGATTGCGGGATTCACAACCTTCCTCGCTATGGTCTACTCAGTGATTGTGGTGCCTAACATGTTAGGCCAAGCGGGATTTGATCCCGGCGCCGTGTTTATCGCCACCTGTTTAATAGCTTCATTTGGTTCTTTGCTCATGGGTTTATGGGCTAACTTACCTATGGCAATTGGCTGCGCGATTTCGCTCACGGCCTTTACTGCGTTTAGCTTAGTCCTAGGTCAGGGAATGTCGATTCCAGTCACCTTAGGCGCGATTTTCCTAATGGGTGTCACGTTCACGCTTGTGAGTGTGACAGGTATTCGCCAGTGGGTGCTGGCTAATTTACCAAAGGGCATAGCCCACGGTACAGGCATAGGTATCGGCTTGTTTTTACTTTTGATTGCGACTAATAGTGTGCAGTTGATTGTGGCCAATAGCGCAGGCTTACCTGTGAAGTTAGGCGACATTAACAGCTTACCTGTTATCGCTACCGTTATAGGTTTAGCGGCGACAATTGGTTTAGAGCGCCGCGGTGTACCAGGTGGTATTTTGTTGGTGATTATCGCGCTATCGGTATTTGGTTTAGTGTTCGATCCGAGCGTGAAATACCAAGGTTTGTTCGCCTTGCCTGATTTTACCTCAGAGCATTCACTGATTGGTCAGCTCGATATTATGGGAGCCTTTAATCCTGTGGTCTTGCCTATCGTATTAGCGTTAGTGATGACGGCGATTTTCGATGCGACCGGCACTATCCGTGCTGTGGCTGGGCAAGCGAATTTACTCGATAAAGACGACAATATTGTCGGCGGCGGTAAAGCCTTAACCTCAGACTCAGTCAGCAGTATGGTGGCAGGTTTAGTCGGCGGTGCACCAGCGGCTGTGTATATCGAGTCGGCGGCGGGGACTGCTGCGGGCGGTAAGACAGGTTTAACGGCTACCATAGTTGGCGTACTGTTTTTATTGATGATGTTTTTAGCACCATTAAGCTATTTAGTGCCTGCCTATGCGACAGCGCCTGCTTTGATGTATGTGGGTTTGTTGATGCTGAGTAATGTGGCGAAACTCGACTTTGACGATAAAGTTGATGCCATGTCGGGCTTAACCTGCGCTGTGTTTATCATCTTAAGCTGTAATATCGTTACCGGTATTATGCTGGGTTTTGTGACACTGGTGGTAGGTCGTATTTGCAGTGGCGAATGGCGTAAACTGAAGTTAGGCGTGCTTGCCATCACCTTAGGTTTAGTGGTGTTTTATATGGGTGGTTGGGCGATTTAAGTTAGGCAAACTGAGTGATTTTAACTGAGTTATTGAGAACAGAAGCGAGTGCAGTCTTAGGATTAGCACTCGCTTTGATTTTGTGTCCTGTATTCACAATAGGCACGTAATAAGTCTTTCCAAGTAACAATCCCAACCAATTTACCGTCCTCTAACACGGGTAAGCAGCCGATATCGTTATCTAATAACATGCGGGTGGCCGTGTCTAAATTGATGTGGGGTGCGACGGTAACCGGATTACGCGTCATCACTTGATGTACACGTTTTTGTAGAGTTTCTAAGTCTCTTGCGGTTTCCGCGCTACTGCCCAAGTTCGGGCTAATCGCGCGCAATAGATCCCGCTCCGATAACACGCCTTCAAGTTGGTACTCATCGACGACCAACAAGTGATGAAAGCTCGCTTGGTCGAAGATTTCCTTCGCCACAGTTAATCGATCGTCCATTTCAACCGTGACGACTCGGGTACTCATAATATCGGCGATAATGATCGGCATGATGATCCCCTGTTAAGCTTGCGCATCCTAGGATGCGCTCTGTTAATGCGCAGCATTACAGTTACTTATAACAGAGTGGTGCAAGTTTAGCCAACACCCATTACAAAGTTTTAACTCAAAGATCTTGGACCTCTGGCTCATCATCCGCTGTGATTGGCATCCTCTCCGATTCGGGCAAGTGTGCGCCTATGTAGCGTTGATACTTTTTGCCTTTCAGTTTGTGGGTGTCCACCAGCACTAAGCCATCGATACAATCGCCAAAGTCGGCGTCAATACCAAAGGCGAGAAACTTAACCCCATCGGTTTTACACAGTTCACCATATTGTTTGTAGAGCGTAGGTACGGCCGCCCCCATACTCGCGAGCACTTGTTTGAGTTGCTTAAAGTTACTCTGATAATCCTCGGAGAAATACAAGTCATCTAACTTAGCTTTTTGGGATTTAGATAAACCAAAGGGTGACATGGAAACTGCCATCTGCTGCGCAGGTGCAAATTCCCGCGCATAAAAGTGCACTAGCATTTCCCTAGCACTTCCAGGCAGTTGATTACTGATGGACACAGGGCCAAATAGATAACGATATTCAGGATGCTTGGCGAGATAAGCCCCAATGCCAAACCACAGATAATCTAAACTGCGTTTACCCCAATATTTAGGCTGCACAAAGCTGCGACCGAGTTCTAACCCTTGCTTCACAAAGGGCATAAAGCTGTCGGCGTATTGGAATAGGGATTGGCTGTAGAGTGCGTTGTCGCCATATTTTGCTAAGACTTGCTCACCACTGGCAAAACGATAGGCGCCGATAATTTCAAACTGCTCTTTATCCCACAACACTAAGTGTTGGTAGTAGGAATCGTATTTATCGATATCGCGGCGCTTGCCCGAACCTTCGCCTACGGCGCGAAAGGCGATTTCCCTCAGGCGGCCAATTTCCCGCATGATGGGATTACTGTCGTGGTGTTGGTAGAGATAAATCAACTTGTTATCTTGCGTTTCCCCTAGAAGTTCACATTGTTGCAGTGCCGCTTGCAGTTCACGGCGCGATTCGGGGTGGGCGATAGCGCTCTGTGTGATAAACAGTGGATCTTTATCTTTGCCAATACGATACAAGTGATTTTTAAGCAGTTTTATCTTGGTCTTGAGTGGAAAGTCCATTGAGCGTACGGCTTCATTGGGAATGAGCTCGCCAATGCGGATCGGCATATTACGTTTAGCCTGCTTGAACATTTCCTTCACTAGCAGCAGTGTCGCGAGTGGCTTGTAAATCATAGATGCGCCGTAGAAAGTGGCAGAGTTTTTGGCATCTAAAAATATTGGCAGTAGGGGCGCATTGCAGGAAATTGCCATCTTTAAAAAGCCTGAGTGCCATTGGGTATCACGCACGCCGTTAGGACGCAGGCGCGAGACTTCGCCCGACGGGAAAATCAGCACTGCGCCTTCGTTACGTAGGTGCTGGTGGATTTTTTCTAAATGCTGTTTCGGTGTGCCGCCGGTCATATTGCGTACTGGCAGTAGGATTGAGTGCAGCGGTTCCAGCGCCATCAAGAGTTCATTCGCGACGACTTTTATATCTGGGCGAACTTCACTGATGAGTTTGATGAGCGCTAATGCATCGAGTGAACCTATAGGATGGTTCGCGAATATGACCACTCGGCCTTCACAGGGAATGTTTTCTATCTCGTTGGCGGGCACGGTAAAACTAAAGTCAAAACTCGCCAGCATTTGTTCGACAAAATCTACGCCCTGTAAATAGGTATATTGACTGGCGATATCGTTGCACTGTTTTTCATTGAGCAGGTAACGCAGCATGGCCTTGGCAGGTTTAGCGAGCCAAGGTTTGTCATTGATCGCTGGTAGATTTTGTTCAACCACATTATCAACGGTAAAAATCATGTTATTCGCCTTAAACGGCACAGTATGCTTGTTATGGCTAAGGTTGCTGTTTAGCGTTTTTTCATTGTATTCCATAGCGTTATGTAATTGATTCATAGTGTTAGGCAACATCCCTTGGGCGAGTTTCGCCGGTATTTGTGTTTGGCATTTGCTGCGCTGCCATTTTTTGTTGCTTGTCTTTGTGCGTCTCAGGCGGCTGTTGTACCAGCGTTATACTGTTGAGAATATCGAGCTTGAGCGTTTGCTCGTTCCAGCGGCAAAGTTGTAATTCGCCGCTTAAGGTTTCTGTGATTAAACTGCAGTTTTCGACCCAGTCACCGTCGTTGGCGTAGATGATCTGCCTCTTTTCTGGGGGACTGAGTGGTGAGTAATATTGGGCGGCTCTGGAGTGAGTCGAGAGTTCGGGCTGATGGATATGACCGCAGATCACACCGTCAACATCAAAGTGCTGGGCATAGTTGAGTACCGCTTGACGGTAATGTCCAATAGCGGCTTGAGCCTTGCCCACTTTGGACTTGATATAACTTGCCAGTGACCAATAGGGATAACCTAAGCGTTCCCGCAAGCTATGGAGATTGCGATTGAGGAACAATAATAGGTCATATAAATGGTCGCCCAATATGGCGTAGAAACGGCCGACACACACATCGGCATCAAACTGATCCCCGTGGAGCATCAAGAGTTTATGGCCGCCGATTCCGTGGTGAATATGTTGGCGGGCAATTTTAATATTCCACAGGCTTAGCTCGGCGTAGGGTTTAATCAATTCGTCGTGGTTGCCCGGCAGATAAATCACTTGGGTGCCGTTTTGTGCCAGTTCAATGAATTTTTGCAGCACCTTATTGTGGCTATCGGGCCAGTGCAGCTTACGTTTCAACGCCCATAAATCGACTATGTCACCGACCAGATACAAGTGCTGACAACGCACGGTTTCAAGCAAGCTGAGCAGGTAGTCAGCCTTGCAATCCTTACAGCCTAAATGAATATCTGACAACCAGAGGGCGTTAACTGTGATGCTTGCTGTATGGGCTGAAGTTGATGCGGATGGGGTAATAGCGGCACAATTGGATTGATTTGAGGATGTTGGTGCTAATGTTGGCGTTGAGCGATTAAAGATGGGAGGGGAAAGGCTGGGGTCATTTATCTCTCCCCGCGTAGACCTCTCAAGTTTCCTGAAATTAAATCCTGTCATCTCGTATTCACCCCATTAGGCTGTTAACGAATATGAGCTTAGTGGGGGGCTTTGACCGAATGATGAAGTTTAGATGACATGCAGATGACAAAAGGTGAATTAGCCTGGACTGAACCTGCAAGATTCACATCAGGATGTAATTAGATCCGATAGGTTGGTTTAACTTACTTCTGCCCCAAAGCAAGATAACTTTGTTGTCAGTTTGCAGCATGAATTGTCATTGTTTCCCCTGTGACTCACCGCCCTTGCATTTGACAAGAAGCGTCCCTGAGGGCTCGACGGCGACATCCATGTCGCCAACGGTCACTGTTGCAACAATGCCAATCTTAACTAACATTTCTGCTGTTCGTTTAGCTAAAAAGCTATTGCCCAATTGTGTGTTTCATCTCTTTGAGCTATCCGTTTATTGAAGCAGCATTTGACCGAGTTTTCCTAATGGGTGTAGTGTCTATTGATTATTGGTCGATTAAGTCTGGATAAAAAATGTTCGAAGAACTGTTAGAGTTTGTAGAAAAGAAACTCCGAGAAAATGGTGGTAATCCTGATTATGAGTCGATCATAGATTTGGCTGCGACTGTTCTAATCGAAGATACCAATGAGCAAGAAGAAAGTAACGTTAAACGTGTTATGTCTGAACATGACGCTTTCACAAAAAGAAATAGGGAAAGGTGGTCTCTTGGTTTCATTAAACTGCATGCGTTACGAGAAACTTGCTTACAGGCTGGTATAAATTTTCAGCAGCAATTCATAAAAATCCCCAAATATGAAACTGATGAGCTTATCGGTGTTTTTATGCGTCAACATGCTCACGCATGTCGTATTACAGGAGAAATAATTCATCTTTTAGAAGGTGGTTATCCAGATGCCGCTTTAGCACGTTGGCGTACCTTGTATGAAATGGTTGTTACATGCCTAGTGATTAAAAAATGTGGTCGTGAAGCCGCAATTGACTATATCAAACATGGAATGGTTCAAACAGCAGAAGGAATTGAAGAACACAGAAAAACAGCAGATGCGATGGGGCAAGAAACCTTTTCAAATGAAGAGGCAGAGTTTTACGCAGGACTTAAAAAGGAAATCACCAATGGTGATTATGGGTGGCATTGGGCTAGAAAGCACACAGGGCTTAAGCAAATCGGCAAATTACGTGAATTTGTAGAGCTTGATAAGTGGTCACACAACTATAAGCTAGCTAGCCGAAACGTTCATTCTGACTATTACGAAATGGCTTCCTTGTACGCTATGCAAGAAGCTAAACAAGATATGTTGCTTTGTGGTCAATCTAACTCTGGGCTAACAGAACCAGCGCACTTTACAGCTATCAGTCTTGCGCAAATTACTTCAGTATTTTTGACTACCTATATTGAAGATGAAAATAGTGGACTGGACTACAAGGACTCAGTTTTGTTTATGAAAGTGATAGACAATTATGTCAAAGAGGTTGGTGAGGCGTTCTTGAACGTCGAAAAACCAAGATAACAAACGTTTAAGGTATCAAGATACTTTTTCTGATCTTCGGAGAGTGAGTTAGTGCAAATGCTCTGACCCTCTTATGTTCAAGGGCGCGCTAGAGCTATCACCACCAGCGCGTCTTTGCCACATTCCAATTTTGAACAAAGACCCCATCCACTCTTCATTCACTAGATTTGCCCTATGTAAAGTTATCTGAAAGAGTTTGGAAGTAAGCTTTTCTAACATTATGCGCCATTTGGAAATCTAATATCCCTTTGTTTTATTAACTTATTGATCGTTAATTGAACTGCTGTTCGAAAGGTTGCATCATAGGCGGATGAGGAATGGCTACAAGCCCTATAGAAAGCGTTATATCTTGGAGGTTTTAGTTGCGTAAAAAAGTGATCATTAATGAAGTTTTCGAAGAGATAGATCAACGTCTTATTGAGCAAGGTTTGCCCATTACACTCCGTTATATGCAAGCTGTCGGCGAGGTTAGTAAATACTTTGGAAATGCTTCAATACCATTATCACCAAAATCACTTCTCCCAGATAATGACTTAGGCAATCAACTTTGCGTATGGCTGAATGACTGGTATGACGCCAAGTACGGTAAACTTCAGTCCTTTAATTCCGATTTAGGTTTTTTCTATCAAAAAATCAGAGGTGACCTATGGCACTATCGGGTGCCCGACTTTGTCGGTACATGTAACTTTTTTATAGATAAAAATTTAACAGTTTGTGGGGCACACAATGAGACAAATATAATGCGAATGTCCCCCAATATGACGCAGGCTTATGTGAACTCTTTAACTGATGATGAATTAAGTTCGTTAATCGAAACGTTTAGTAAAGCTCTCGAATCATTCGAAATTCTGTCAGGCTGGAGAATTGCTGAAATACCATTTTGCAACGCTATTGATGCAGACCTTAAAACTATAACGGTCCAGTTACAGACCCATACAATGAATTATGGCCAAGCTCGATGGGCTTATTCACAGTGTGCAGAAAAAATACTTAAAGCTTGGCTTCTGAAGGCTAGAATCACGGAAAATGAGCTAAAACACAAATATGGGCACAGCATACACAAATTAGTAAATGCATTTAACAATCATTATGTAGAGGAGTTAAGCACTGATAGGCTTGATGTAATAACTTGTTCACCTAGTGCGCGGTACGAAGAAGATAATTTTTCGTCAGAAGATATCATTAATGCGCAAGATTGGTTGTTTGAGACTATTAGAACTATAGGTTTTTCACCCAAGTTAGCAACGATATAAAAGTGTGGCATTGGACGCATAAACAGCGTGTGCCCCTTATTAAAACGTTAATCCATAGTAATTTAAATCCGAAACTGACGAGTTAGAGCAAAGTGTCTATCACGTTTTTGTCCAAAAGCGTGCTGCGTAACGCTTTTAAATCTACAGATTACGCGAATGCTCGAAAGGTGTGCCATGGTGATTGGCGAGACGACCGTCCGCCCCATGGACGGGGCGGTCGAGCATCCAAGGACGGACTTGCTGCGAGTCGACGAGCGAATGCCATGGCAAGCCTGTGCGAGTGGATACCCGTAAACGCTAAACTTCTAACAACTGAAATTACTGTTCCCCAAACACTACTTTCCAACACATTTCTGTCCAAAAATGAGTTGTGTGGTGTCGAGTGGAGATTGTACGATTAAGTCACGCTATATAATCAAAACAGCCAGTTCGTGTATGAGTTAGTGCAAAAAGGGGAGTCAGTTAATCTGACTCCCCTTTTTTAGAACGCTTGTTGGACTTACATTAAAACCTACGTTAGGCCCAAACTAGCGTAATGTTAGAACAATAAATGCGCCACACCTGCGATAACAGGCAGTGTCACTAAGGTGCGTAGAATAAACACCACGAAAAGCTCAACGAAGTTGACGGGAATTTTACTGCCGATAAGCAGTGCACCGACTTCACTCATATAGATCAACTGAGTCACAGATAAGGCTGCAATTACAAAGCGGGTCATATCTGATTCAATTGAGCTGGCAAGGATTGACGGAATAAACATATCCGCAAAACCGACCACGATTGTTTTAGAGGCTTCAGTGGCTTCTGGAATATGCAGTAATTCGAGTAATGGAATAAACGGCATACCCAGATAGTTAAAAATGGGCGTGTGCTCGGCAATAATCAGCGCCAGCGTACCAATGGCCATTACCACAGGGATAATGCCAAACACCATATCGACAACGTTTTTAACACCTTCATTTAAAACGGCTTTTATGCCACCTGCACTGGCGGCTTTTTCTAAGGCTTTATCAAAGCCCCAAGATAAGGCGCCATGTCCAGCTGGGATCAGCTCATCATCTGGCATGCGTGGTGTGTCATCTATGTAGTTGTCTTTCTTCCACGATAATGGTGGCAACTTAGGCACAATCACAGCGGCGGCAAAACCCGCGAGGCACACAGTCAAATAAAAGGGCACAAACATATGCTCTAACTTAACTTGTGAGATCACCACTAAGCTGAAGGTAATCGATACCGCCGAGAAGGTTGTACCAATAACTGCGGCTTCTCTCTGGGTATAAAAACGGGCTTCGTATTGTTTGCTGGTCAGCAAAATACCGACACTGCCATCACCTAACCATGAGGCCATACAATCAATAGCGCTACGACCCGGTAGATTGAACACGGGACGCATGACTTTCGTTAAGAGTGTGCCAAAGAGCTCGAGTAGGCCGAAGTTCAGCAGCAGCGGCAGTAACATACCCGCAAAGATAAATACCGAGAACAACACAGGTAATAAGTCGTTTAAGACTAATGCGCCAGTGCTCGAGGAGTTGATGATCTCTGGACCTAAACCTAAGTAAGTCAGTACGATAAACACTGCACCTAAGATCCGAGTCGTCAACCACATAGGGCTGACATTCAATAAACCATTAAGGAAGTGATTTTGCGTAACGAATGTGGGCTTAAACACTTTTGACAGCAAAGAGGCCAGCGCCGTAGTCACAACAATAATAGTCACTATGAGGGTTAGCACACCGCTCAATGCGCCTTGCAGTGCTTTAGATATGATAGCGATAGGAATTGTGATCGCATCGTTGTAGCTGATAGGGGTCATAAATAACAACAGACCAATCAGCGAAGGGACGATAAAGGTGAGTATCGTCTTAATGTTTCGGTTTTTATTTTCAGTAGCCAATGTTGTACACCTTAAAGTACGAGTCGTACATGGTAAGTTTGAATAAATAGCCGCACGTAACAAGCTGTCGACGCTAATTAAGGTGCATTTAAATTCAACTCAAAAACGAGAATGTGGAAGATTACTCGCTTAGCTTCTCTATGTAAAACGATTCGCTAGTTAGTTTGATATAAGCAGCAAAACAGCATAGTTATTTTACTTTAGTTGTCGATAAATTAAGAGTGGTTATATTGGCTTGCATTACTGTAAAAGCATTATTAAACATAGTTTTACCATCGTCTACCTTAGGCGGGTTAACGACTGGTTAATTACTTGTTTACTGATGTGTGTGAAACTATCTAGATGTTATTTCTGCACAAAAAAACATCAGCAACTTTAGCCCTACCGCCATGTTGGCTGGTTTTCTGTTCGATTTGAAAGTGTAATAGAGATAACTCTGGCTATATAGCGTTGGTGAGAACCTCTTGTGCATATCGCGCTAATGTTAAGGCGCCTTGGGCACTAGGACACATTTTTATGCGATAAGCCTTTAAATCGACTTATCTCTATAAGTGACCTTCTCCATTATTTTGATGCTTTTGTGATTGACTAAAAAGTCGTAAATAACGATGAAAGTAAAAATATTATTCATAAAGCGGATACCTGCCGCTTTAAATCTTCTCATTTCCATGTAAGTTAGTATTACTCCCATCCAGCTCTAGTATTCATGATCGCAAAAGTACAGAAGGTTACGATTAAAGGCGGCTCAACACTGGCCATTAAGTTTGGTTTTTTGGGGATCTTTGGGCTTTTAATTGGCATTGTCATTACTGTTTTGGGGTTCGATGATTCTGAATTCCATCGCTTCAACTTTTTGAATCACACCCTAAGTGAATTAGGGACTTATGGTCATTCGTCTTTCGCTGTCATTCTCAACGGTGGATTGTTTTTTGGCAGTTTAAGCCTCGTTTTCTATTGTTTGTCTTCATTGCAGCAGGTGACTTCTTGCTGGGGATACCCTTTCTTTATCAGTTTGGCTCTCACTTTTCTGGCTTTAGCGAGCGTGGGATTATTTCCGGTGAACGTGTATCACTTGCATGTTCTTGGGCTGAAATGGTTTTTCTATCTGGGGAGTTTGAGTGCGATCTTCTACTTAGCCTTGGTCTGTTTCGGCAAGTCTAACTTTGGCCGTTGGACTGGGTTGTTGGCGTTAATAGTCTTATGTAGCATGTTGACGTTTCTGTATGCGCCACAGCTCAATTTAGGTTTGACCGAAGGCGATAGACCGTTTTATCAGGAGATGGTATTGCAACTGCCGCGTCCTACTTTGTGGTGGCCAGCCCTACTAGAATGGATTGGACTGGGAAGTTTATTGTGTTGGACAAGTGTGCTGCTTTTTAGCCAGTTAAGCTTCAGCCAAGATCCCAAAATCATTGGCTGAGTTATCTTTGAATTTAGACTTATCTTCAGCTCTAGGCTATGGATTCACATGCACAGCAAGGCCCGCTTCACCAAACCAATAACCGTTGCACTGGGTTATATCAAGGTTGCTATTCATCGAAAAATCCTGAGTATTTTTAGTCGCTTGAATCGTATCGACCAAAGCATTGGCTTTAATGATGCAGTCAAGACTACTGGGCGATACTCGAAACACATCGACCCCCATTTGTGTCATTACCGCTATTTCACTGCGTAAATCTAAACAGCTAGCGGATTGGGTTTGAATTCCATTGAGCCTGAGTAAAGGCTGCTGCTCTTGGGTTTGCGCGAGTAGTCCTTTACTGTATTCACGGCACACCGTTTCGCAATGATCTTTCGTGAGCTGTTTGTGTCTAGCGGTAAAGCAGCGCGCTGAATGGGCGAGTGGTAAATAGCCGTGGCCGAGCACTTCCACCTCAAATGATGGCTGCTCTTGAATCACTTGTTGTAACCAAGCCTTAGATAGCTCCACTGGCATCACAAATCTTTGCATTCCAAACCGCTGCAAGATGTCTAAACTAGCACGATTGTAGTTATTGATACTCGCGCCGCAGACAAAGGGTAACTTACGCTCTTTAGCAAGATACACTGCCGCCATATCGTTTGCTTCGACGATAAATTCACCGTTATCGACCTGGCGTTTGAGCTCAGTATATTCAGATGGCGCTTCGATTAAGGCCAGCGTCGAAAGCACGACTTCTTTACCCGCCTGCTTGAGCATTTGTGCCAGATCTAGATAATCGCCCCACTTGAGTTCGCGTCTGCGGCTACAAACCGCCTCACCTAAATACACTAAGGGAATTTGACTGGCGGCGACTTGCTGGTAAAAGTCAGCGACTTGCTGTTTCTGCCAGCAATACAACAGTGGTCCTAGGGAAATCTTCATAAGGTGTCCTTTGTCAATCTTGCTCTCTATTTACCTTTTATTGCCAATCGCGCTCGTAGGCGCCAAGCGTAGTGATCTGACCCTCGGATACTTTCGCTAGGGCTTGTTCCCAATGGGGTTGATTTTGGCTTTGTGAGTACAGCGCTGGATTATTTAGATAGGTGTCTATGGCTTGACGCCATACTCGAGTGACTTGTTCAACATAGGCGGGGCTGCGTTGACGTCCTTCGATTTTCAGCGACACTATGCCAGCTTTGGCTAGCTCTGGAAGCAAGCTTAAGGTATTCAAACTGGTTGGTGATTCGAGTAAATATTGCGGCGAATCTTGATCTGCTGTGATGTAACGGCCTTTGCATACCACGGGATAACCCATTTGTTCGTCGAGGGCCGATTTATCAATTAACACATCGTTGAGCAGCGTTAATCTGTTCTGTCCTTCTTCTTGCCAGCGTACGTGTTTTGCTGGTGAACAAGATCCACCTGTGTTGGGTGATTGGCCCGTTACATAGGATGACAGCTGGCAACGCCCTTCGGCCATAATGCACAGACTACCAAAGGCGAATACTTCCAAATCCACTGGGCTGACTTTAGCAAGATCCCGTACTTGTTTCATGGATAACACCCGTGGCAATACTACTCGGGTGATATTAAAGGCTTCCTTATAAAAGCTCAGCGCCCCCAGATTGGTTGCACTGGCCTGCACCGATAAATGCAGTGGCAGGTTTGGATAGTGCCTATGGGCATAATCGAGTAAAGAAAGATCGGCGACAATTAATGCATCCATACCCAGTTTTGCCGCTAAATCGATAGCCTGATACCAACGATGCTCTTCACCGGGCTTTGGAAAAGTATTTAAGGTCAAAAAGATTTTTTTGCCGTGCTTTTGCGTCAGCTCAGTGGCTTCTTGCAATTTTGCGGGGGTGAAGTTTAATCCTGCAAACGAGCGCGCGTTGGTGTCGTCTTTTAACCCTAGATACACAGCGTCGGCTCCGGCATGTAATGCCGACTTTAGCGAGGCCAGATTTCCTGCTGGACACAACAGCTCCATAGTGATGCTCCCGATAAAATGATAGCCGCTGAGTGTAGGTAAGATTGAATGGCGATGAATTGATTTAAAACAGGTTTAAGATCATAAAATCCCGATAAACTGGGATATATCATGTTTTATTTTTGTAGGGTTCCCGCTATGTCCGCTGTTTTTTTCGCAAAATTTGCTCAGCAACTTTTAGAGTTCACCCCAAAAGCCATCGGCTTTCCCCTTGCTAAGATGCCGTTTAGCCTCAAAGCAAAAGCCATCAGCCAATTGCTTGAACTCTTACTTGCCGAGCAAGCTGCTGGCGATGAGCTTGGATTTTTGACGGATAAATGGGTCGCGATTCGAGTGGAAGATATAAACTTAGCCTTCGAAGTCAGTTTTAATGGCAAGTGGCAAGTCAGAGAGCTCACCAATGCGCAGGTGACCTTCAGTGCCAACTCTGCTGAGCTAGTGTTAGTGGCGGCGGCGAAGGAAGATCCCGACACGCTATTCTTCCAGCGTAAGCTGAGTATTCAAGGTGATACTGAATTAGGACTCGAAGTGAAAAACCTGCTGTTAAGTATCGAATTTGCCAGTATGCCAGCCCCAATTCGTCTTAGTGTTGAAAAGCTTGCCGCTGTGATTGAGCGTCTGCAAATTGAAGCGAAACCGACAATTATTCTCGCCAAATCCCCAAGCTTTTAACGTTATTTAGTGAGACTACACACTGCTAATTCCATAAAGAAGCCCGCTAAGTTGTTATCTTAGTGGGCTTATTTTTATTTAAACTTTATTGTATGGTTTGGTCAATGAGTTAGTAGCTTGCACTCAGTTGTAGTCCCGAGTAGCTCGAATAAGCGCGTAACATCACATGGTAAGTTCCCGCTTGAGTCACGGTAATCGAACAGCTTTCATTGTTCCCGTTTTTATAGGGACGGCAATCATAGCTGGTGGTCGTTGGGACAGCCCCTGCTTTGACATACAGATCCACGTCTCCAGTCCCGCCACTGGTGGTAATATTGAGTTGGCTATTGGCAGGAACCACTATCTTATACAGTTTCTCTGTTGCCGTTGCCCCGCTTAAATTCGTGACAGGTACGCCATTGGTTAAGCAGTTTGCATCGGTGCAGCTTCCGCCACCATTCAGGTTATAGCTGGCTGTCAGTTGGGCATTGGCGTAATTATTATAGCCTTGCACCATCACATACCACCGACCCGCCGTAGGTGTGGTGAAGTTACAGCTCTCGTTGTTGCCATTTTGATAGGGGCGGCATTGGTAGCTTGTTGTCGTCGGTTTTTGCCCTTGGCTGACATAAATATCCGCATCACCAGAACCACCCGCTAGATTGATCCCTAAACTTGCCGCATTGACTGGGACATCGATGTAGTAATACGTCGCAGAACCTGTGGCACCACTGATTGCGACACCCACATTATTTTGCAGTGGTGTTTCATCGACGGGACAATTATTGCCACAGCCACCATCATCGCCTGCGAGTGAAAAGAGTAATTTATTGGGTGAACCTGTTTTCGCGTCTGTAACTTTATTTGACGTGGCGCGCGTCGTAAGTAAGTTTGTCACCTGTGCGGGAGAGAGATTTGGATTTTCATCTAAGTATAATGCGGCAACGCCTGCCACATGTGGGGCTGCCATTGAGGTACCACTTATGGTATTAGTCGCTGAATTCGAGTTATACCAAGCGGACGTAATGCTCGAACCTGGCGCATAGATATCAAGGCAAGTCCCGAAGTTAGAAAAACTTGAGCGGGAATCGTTACTGGTGGTTGAACCAACCGTGATGGCATTTATCGCCCGTGCGGGTGAGTAATTACAAGCGCTGCTGTTGTCGTTACCCGCCGCCACTACGAAAGTGACCCCTGCGGCAACTGCGGCATTGACTGCATCATCAGTTGCTTGGGAGGCTCCTCCTCCTAAACTCATGTTCGCGACGGCGGGGCCGGAAGCATTGTTTTTCACCCAGTTTATCCCTGCAATCACGCCAGAGTTACTACCTGAACCTGAACAGTTGAGTACTCTGACGCCCACAAGATTGACGTTTTTAGCCACACCGTAGGTAGCACCGCCAACAGTTCCTGCCACATGGGTACCATGGCCGTTACAGTCAGTCGCATCGTAATCATTATCCACAAAATCATAGCCACTGCTGGCGCGACCACCAAACTCATTGTGAGAATTAAGCACGCCAGTATCGATCACAAAGGCGGTTACACCAGAGCCGTCGAAATCCGTGTGATAGTTACTATCCAATGGCAAGTTTCGTTGATCGATTCTGTCTATGCCCCAGGTCGGACTCGGTTGATTGGCATTGGCTTCAACCATAGGCGTTACTGACATGATTTGATCTTGTTCTATGTATTTCACATTTGGATCTTTACGCAGTGCTTTAATCTGTTGGGCGCTGGCCTTGATGAGTACACCATTGAGCACATTGCCAAAGTTTTTCATCACAGTGACATCATATTGGTTGACTAAACTCTCGGCTTGTTTCGTCGCAAATTCAGCTATGGTGTTGTTATTACTTAGATTAAGAACGCTTGGGGTATTGAATACAACAATGTAAGTATCTTTGATGGCTTTAGATTGTGGGACACTTACCATACTCGCTTGGTATTCATTAGCGTTAACAGGGAAGTAAGCAAGTCCAGTTGCGACCGCGACTGCAATTAAATGTTTCTTATGCATGTTGAACTCCATTTTCTTTTTATGTCTCCACGGACTTCGAGACATAATTTAATGTAGAAGGTATTTTCAACCTGCCCAGTTCGGTGCTTAAGGTATATCTAATTTACAAGGTTAAAATGTAACACTTGATTTACAATTTGACCGCAAGTGACTTTTTACTTAGCTAAAGAGTGAGGTGTACAAATAAGCGTCAAAATAATAACTATTAGTCTATTAAAACAACCTAGTCTGTAAAAGTGGTGATTTATCAAGCGACATTTTGTCCGAATCACAAACTGTGAAGCAGTGATAAATTCCGTCTGCTACTTTTTTGACATTCACCGCTGAAAAGAAGTCAGTCTAAAGTAGTGTTTTGACTAATGCTGAAATAAAGGCTTGGATTTAAGCGATTTAAAGGTTTTCCATACCGTTAAATGCATCTTTATTGTGATTTTTTATGCGGGTTGTTTTGCGCAGGTTATTGCAGGTATTAGAGCAGATGTGACCGAGAGGCATTATAGCCACTCGGTCAGGTGACGTGATTAAGTTTTTTGCGTTAACACGGCAAATTTCACTAACAATTCGTCGTTAGATTCGACACGGTTTGGATCTGGGTCGATGCAATCAATGGGGCAGACAGACACGCAAGTCGGTTTGTCGTAGTGACCCACACATTCGGTGCAACGGTCTGGATCGATTTCATAGATCTCTTCGCCCATAGTGATGGCCTGATTAGGACATTCAGGTTCACACATGTCGCAATTGATGCAGCTATCGTCGATCAGTAGTGCCATGATCTTAACCTAGTTCATGTGGGTTGCGAGTATCCTGACCTTGGGGCAAGTTACGCAGCAAAATTCCGTGGCTCAAATCGACTTCTTTCGGTACGGGTAGATACACAGTGTGCCCAGAACCTAAACCGGCTTCAACTGCTTCAGCTTTGCGATTTTCGAGTTGTTCAATCGTCAAACTGATATTGCCCTGCGGCGTCATCAGTTCAACACTGTCGCCAACGGAGAACTTGTTTTTTACTTCAATTTCGGCCAATCCTGCAAGATTACGTTTGCCTGTCAGTTCACCTACAAATTGTTGGGTGTCACTAACTGAGTAGCCATAGTCATAATTTTGGTATTCATCATGGACATGGCGACGTAAAAAGCCTTCGGTATAACCACGGTGGGCTAGGCCTTCTAATTGATTCATTAGGCTGCGGTCGAAATCTTTACCCGATGAAGCATCTTCAATCGCGCGGCGATACAGTTGTGCGGTACGGGCAACGTAATAGAAGGACTTAGTGCGGCCTTCAATTTTGAGCGAGTCTATGCCCATTTTAGTCAGGCGCTCAACGTGCTGAATGGCCCGTAAGTCTTTAGAGTTCATGATATAAGTGCCGTGCTCATCTTCGAAGGCGGGCATGTATTCGCCGGGACGATTGGCTTCCTGTAGTAGGTAAATTTGATCTGTGGGGGCGCCTGCGCCTAAGGTCGTTGGCGTTTCAATTTGCACCGCATTTGGCATGGCAATGATGTCACCGCTGTCATTTTGCTGCGCTTCGTGTACATCGTATTTCCAGCGACAAGCATTAGTGCAGGTGCCTTGGTTAGGATCGCGTTTGTTGATATAACCCGAGAGTAAACAACGGCCTGAATACGCCATACACAGGGCGCCGTGCACAAACACTTCAAGCTCGATATCGGGGCAGCGCTGACGAATTTCTTCGATTTCATCTAAAGACAATTCGCGTGACAGGATCACGCGTTTGATGCCTTGGGTTTGCCAAAATTTTACCGAGGCCCAGTTGATGGCATTCGCTTGCACGGATAAATGCACCACTTGATCAGGAAACGCTTCACGCACCATCATGATTAAACCTGGATCGGACATGATCAGTGCGTCAGGCTTCATCGCCACAACGGGTTCCATGTCCTTGATATAGGTTTTTAGCTTGGCATTGTGGGGCGCGATATTGCTCACCACATACAGCTTTTTACCGAGTGCATGGGCTTCTTCAATCCCAGTGGCAAGGTTTTCCATTTTAAAGTCATTGTTACGTACCCTTAGACTATATCTTGGCTGACCGGCATACACTGCATCTGCGCCATAGGCAAAGGCGTAGCGCATGTTCTTTAAGGTTCCAGCTGGAGACAGCAGCTCAGGTTTAAACATAATCACTCTCAAATGGGTTAATAAATGACGCGGTGCGCGGGGGCGGCATTTTACACAATGAAAGTAGGGGTATGCAAATTGCCTTAGTTAACTTTAGCAGTACTTCACATTTTACGAATATAGTGAGTTTGGCTTAGATCAACTGGAGCGGAATATTTCAACTTGAGTGATGATTGAGGTCGATGATCAAGACAGATAAGTAAGGCAAAATTGATAACGCAATCATACAAATTATTAACGTCTGCAGTTTTTTCTACGCATCTAATGACAGCCAACTGATATACTCCAACAATCCAATGTTGATGTTTACAGATTGATGGGAGTTAAGATGTCTACCGAACATCTACTATTAGTCAGTTTATTAAAAAAACTAAAAGACGATGCCTTAGTACTACCGACCTTGCCTGAAGTGGCGATGCGGGTGCAAGAAGTGGTTGGACGCTCCGATGCGAGCCTTAAACAAGTGGCAGAAGTGATCGGCCAAGATGCAGCGATTTCTGCGCGTATTATTAAGGTCGCCAACAGCGCGCTATATAGCCGAGGCGTGCCAGCTGAAAGTATCAACAGTGCGGTTTCTCGTATCGGTTTAATCCAGATTAAAAGTATCGCCACTTCGGTGGCGATGGAGCAATTGTTCATTTCCACCAATGAAATGGTGTGGGACGTCATGGACGAAGTGTGGCGTACCTCAATCGATGTAACCGCTGCGTCTTGTGCCATGCTGCAGATGTATAATAAGCGCCATTCAACCAGTCGGTTAAATTTTGATACCTTAACCTTAGCTGGACTCGTGCATAACATTGGCGCCTTACCTGTATTAACAGAAGCGGAGGCGCATCCCCATTTATTCACTAGCATTGATCAATTACGCGCGCTCGTACGTAAAATGCAAGGGCCTTTGGGTCGTGCTGTTTTGAAAAGTTGGGATTTCTCTACCGAAGTGATGGAAGTGGTTGAGCGTTGGGCTGATTTACCTTATCTACCCGATCATGTCACCTATCTCGACTTTATCCGTGCAGCGGCCTTTTATACCGGTGAATTGCGAGCGGGCACTGAACTAGAGCAACGTCTCGGTGTGTTTGTCGCCCGTGGATTACCTGTGACGACCGATGATTTAGCCAGTGATGAGTTTATGGAAAAATTCCATTCAATTAGAGAAAGTTACCAATAATCGTTAGGCCTAAATGGAATTCAAATGGCGCTGATATTCTTTATCGTGTCATTTGAGAACAAGCTTACGTGGTATGGCAGAGGCCAAGGTATGTTCGTAATCGGGTTAGTTGTCGCTTCTCTCGCTTTATTGATATTTTCATTGTATATCCTGCAGTCAAAATACAGATCTTTACGGTCGCAGCAAAATTTTTTAGCACAGCTTTGTACCCAGCTAGAGCTGCAAAAGGTTGAACGCCAAGCTTTAGACATTGGCATCGTCCCCCAAGCGTTTGCTCCTCTCTACCATACTTTAAATGAATTATTAAAGGCGTTACCGGCAAGTGTGGGTAAGGATAAGCTAACAGGACTTGTTAATCGTGTCGGCTTGAAACGTACTCTTACTGGCATGATGCCGCTGACTCAAGGGACATTAGTGCTAATTGATATTTATCGATTTCGCTATGTGAATGATCTCTTTGGTTTTGTGTTTGGCGATATCCTGCTGAAGCAATTTGCCGAACGCTTAAATAGCTTAAGTTTATCCCCGAGATTAATCGCACGCCTCAATGGTGATGAATTCTGTTTATATTACGAGCAAGCGTTGACTGAGGAGCAATTAGTCCACTTAAGAGGGCGGTTGCAAGTGCCTTTTAACATTAAGAACACGCCAGTCAGCGTTAAGCTTCAAATCGGTTGTCTGCATTTACAAGAACACCATGCCGACACGAGTCAGATGCTACGTCGAGTCGATTTGGCGCTGAAGAAAGCCCGCCATTCTCGTAGTGCGATTGCTTACTATGCCCAAAATGATGATATTCGTCAGTTAAGGGAACTGAAAATTATCGATAGTTTGCCTAAAGGTTTGCAACGTAATCAAGTATATATGGTGTATCAAGCTAAACAGGATATTGCCACGGGTCGATGTTTTCAGGTTGAAGCCTTGATGCGTTGGGAGCATGACGAACTCGGGATTATTTCTCCGGGAGAATTTATTCCCTTAGCTGAATATGCTGGCATGATTGATTTAGTCAGCCAATGGGCACTCGATCAGGTTTTAGCACAGCAGGCAAAATGGCGCGCGGCGGGGATACAATTGTGTGTTGCAGTTAACCTGTCGACACGGGATCTTGACAGTGAAACCTTACCCCAAGAAATTGCTGCAAGATTAGCCTATTACCAGCTCCCACCCGAATCCTTGATGATCGAAATTACTGAAAGCACTTTAATGGCGGATTTAACTAAGGCGGTCGAGACGTTAGGAAAGATACGTGCCTTAGGGGTTAGACTTGCAATTGATGATTTTGGTACGGGTCATTCTTCCTTAGCTTATTTAAAGCATTTACCCGTTAATGAAGTCAAAATTGATAAAGCCTTTTTAAAGGATCTAGAGCAGGATAAACCGTCGGAATACATCCTCGAAGCCAGTATTAATATTGCCAAAAAACTCGGTTATGAGGTAACTGTTGAAGGAATTGAAACGCTTGAGATTAGAGATAGGTTAGTGGCTATGGGGGTTGATACTATACAAGGTATGTATTACGCGAAGCCCATGAGTGCCGCCGAACTCGAAATGAACTGGACCCAACTACATAATACAATCTAAACCTTGTGCTCATTAAAGTAAGCGCTCGTTAAATCAAATGCTCGTCAAATCAAATGCTCGTTAAATCAAGAGTACTAAGGCTTGCAGTCGAGCCTTAATACTGTCCAGTTATCGCTATTTGAGTTGTACTTCTTTGAGTGATTTTTGTTGCCTTTGCTTATGTCGAAATAAGCTCAGGAAATCGCGCGCGTACTTGTATGTAAGAGTATTAGCTTTGTTCGCTTGATGTGAAACCAAGACTTAATATGGCGATTAACTCTGCCGGCATAGGCGCTAATTGACGGGCTTGATTCATACACACCATTTCAATGGTTGCCGTGACCGCTGGCTTTTTACCTTGTGGACGCCAAATCTCCTGCTGCCACACAGTGCGGTACTTACTCTCAAAGTAAAACTTAGTGCGAACATCGATAATATCGGCAAATTCCACCCCCTCATGGCACAACATATCGCTACGATACACAGCAAAACCCAGTTGGTTTTGTTGCCATAATGCACTTAAACGCTCAGCACCAATCACATGCTCACGGGCTCGCTCGAAGTATTTCAAAAAGTTGGGGTGATACACCACGCCAGAAAAATCAGTATCTTCATAGTAGATTTGCACTGGGAAAGAAAAGGTCGGGCTAAATTGCGGCATGGGGTACGGCTATTCTAGATAGTTTTATTGCGCAATAGTTTAGCGGCTTATCTCTTAAAACAAAACCTCTAATGCGGAGAGACAAAAGCGCTGTTAAGGGAAATGTGCAGGCTACTTTAGGTCGGCAACGGCGATGCTTAATCTGGACATGATTGACAATGTGACGACTGAAATAGTTATTAGATTCGATTATGTGACGTTTTTCTGCTTATAGATAAAATGCTTGTTACCCAAAAAATATCACGCTAATCAGGCAGTAAAATCACACTATCGTGCCTAATTCATTAATCCCTTCCTATACTGATAACTGCAATCCCTTTCTTACGTTGATTTGCTAGGTTGAGAGCTTTATATGAGCGAAATTAAAAAATCAGAAATATTGACAGAGAGTGGCACAAATGAACTCGAAATTATTGAGTTTCATCTACATAAGACACTTCCTAACGGTGGCCATAAGGTGTGCCATTACGGTATTAATGTCGCCAAAGTGAGAGAAGTCATTAGGGTGCCAGAAACGTCAGATTATCCCAATGCCCAGCGGCACATGGTTGGGGTGTTCTCGCTGCGAGAAAAGTTGATCCCTTTGGTCGACCTTGCCGGTTGGCTCGGAATATCGACACCTGAGGATTTAACCCACAAAGTGGTCATAGTGACTGATTTTAATAAGATGATTAATGGGTTCTTAATCGATAGTGTTCGTAGCATCCATAGAGTGTCGTGGGAGCAAGTTGAATCGCCGAGTCAATTTTTAGAAGCGGGTGAAAATGATTGTGTCGTTGCCGTAGTGCGCCGTGATGGCATGCTCATTATGATATTGGATTTTGAGAAAATTATTGCTGACATTAATCCTGAACTGAGTATGGATAAGTACGATGTCACGCTCGATAGAAGTGTACTGATCAATGATAAAATGCTGGCGAAACGTGAAGCGAAAACGATTTTAATTGTCGATGATTCCGCTTTTATTCGTAAGATGATCGAAAATACCCTTCGCAGCGCAGGTTACAACATTATCACAGCCAAAGATGGTGGTGATGCTCTTGAAATGCTAATGGAATTTGAGAATCTTGCTGACCAAGATAATGCTTCTATCTCTGATTTTGTCAGCGCCATTATTACGGATGTTGAGATGCCTCGCATGGATGGCATGCATTTGGTGAAACGCTTAAGAGAATCCAAGGCGTATCGACAAATGCCAATTGTGATGTTTTCCTCTTTAATGAGTGAAGATAACCGCACAAAGGCGATGGCATTAGGTGCTAACGATACCATTACTAAACCAGAAATTGGTCGTATGGTCGGTATGATAGATAAATACGTATTCGAAGAGTAATGCTATTTCACTTAGCGACGATATTTGAATATGGGGTATTCGAGTCATTGCTATCAACGTCTTGAGTGATTCTTCAATGACAAACCATATCAAAGTAAAAAGCCATATTCACCGAGGCGAATATGGCTTTTTTGTAGGGTAAACGTTGTTTACTAGCGAATGATCATTTGATCGCGCTCTGGTCCAACAGAAACCATGCTAACGCGTACACCCATTAAGTCTTCAATACGTTCAACATATTGTTGTGCGGCGACTGGCAGGCTTTCGAAGGTGCGACAACCAGTAATATCTTCGCTCCAGCTTGGCATTTGCTCATACACTGGGCTTAACGCAGCAGTTTGTGGCCAAATTGGGTTCTCAGTGTGTTCACCAGCATAGGCAACACAGATTTTCAGATCTTTCATGCCAGAAAGACAATCAATCTTAGTCAGGGCAATTTCGGTTGCTGCTTGTAGCTCAACACCATTACGGGTGGCAACAGCATCAAAATATCCCATGTCACGTGGACGGCCTGTCGTTGCACCAAACTCGTTGGCATTTTCGCGGAAGGCGTCTTGCTCTTCCATTGCGGTCACTAACGTGCCAGTGCCGACTGATGAGCTAAAGGCTTTCGCGACAGCAATTACGCGCTCTGGACGCAGAGCTGGTAAACCGCTGCCGATACCCGCGTAAGCCGCAGTCACGTTTGAAGATGTGGTATAAGGATATTCGCCGTAGACTAAGTCGCGGCCAGCACCTAATTGCGCTTCAAACAGTAAGCTCGCATCTTGTTTTTGTAATGCTTTTAATGGCTCTGTCACGTTACAAATAAACGGACGCCAAGGTGCCGTCACTTCTAATAACCATGCGGTCATTTCGGCGGCGGTTTGATTAAAATCGCAACTTGGATAAAGTGCTTTTAACTGTGGCAATTTCCAGTCGAGCATAAATTGAATACGCTCTTGCAGCACTTCAGGTTGGTTTAACCAGCCGACTAAAATGCCTTTTTTCATCACGCGATCGCCATAGGCTGGCGCAATCCCTTGACGGGTTGAACCATAGGCGAGGTCGCCAAGACGTTGTTCTTCTAAGGTATCTTCTAATGCATGTAGAGGTAAGCACAGGGTAGCACGGTCAGAAATGCATAATTTGACTTCAATGCCAGCCGCTTGCACTTCAGCAATTTCTACACTGAGTTTTTCAGGGCTGATCACCATGCCAGGGCCTAAAACTGCAACGCAGTTAGGGTTGAAAATGCCACTCGGTAATTGGTGTAATTTAAAGGTGCCATAGTCGTTGACGACGGTATGGCCAGCGTTGTTACCACCTTGAAAGCGAATACTGGCAGCGGCATCCGCGGCTAAATAATCTACGATGCGGCCTTTGCCTTCATCACCCCAATTTGCACCCACAACCACGATCGACGGCATAACAACATCTCCTCATTGATTAAGACGCTATGCTAGACCCGTCATTTGAATAAGAGAAATTAATTATGGTTATCATCCCAATAAGAATTTCATATATCATTGGCTATCATTAACTCTAATACTTTGCAAAAGGTGACGTGATGCTCGATATCCATTGGTTAAAGACCTTCGTGACTTTGGCTGAATACAAGCATTTTGGGAAAGCGGCCACAGCGCTGCACATGACGCAGCCCAATGTTAGCTTGCATATTAAGCAGTTAGAGCAAAGCACTCGAGTCAAGCTGATTGACCGTAATCCCTTTCGATTAACGCAAGCGGGATTTCGCCTGTTAGAGAGCAGTCAGAAGACGTTAATGGAGCTACAAATTTGTCAGGCGGATCTCAATGCGATTAATGACCTTAGCCAAGGCACCTTGACCATTGCCGCCAGCGATATTATCTCGCGGTTATTATTGATCCAGCCGTTTCAGCTCTTTAAGGCGGAGTTTCCGGGAATAGATTTCTCGCTGCTCAACACAACCTCATCACAAGCCTCTGAATTGGTAAAAAATGCCGAGGCCGATTTAGGGTTTGTGATTGCGCAGAAGGAAAGTCAGCCACTGCATTTTACTGAGCTACAACAGATTAAATGGTGTGCAATCGGAGATAATTTACAGCAATGGCAGCAGGCAAAACCCTCTGTGGATACGCCCTTAGCCGAGCAACCGACGTTGATTTTATTAGGACACGATACGCGAACCCGCGAATTGTTAGATCCCGCATTACCGTCGCTGAACTTATCGAATTACAGAATAATGGAAGTCGGCAGTGTTGACGCGCAAATCGATTGGGCTGAGGCGGGATTTGGTGTGGCGATCGTACCGGAGTTTTCGGTTTACACTAAGGCGAATCTCACCACGAAAGTCACTCCTCTACCGCAATTCCCTACTACGAGTTTAGGTTATATTGTGCGCCAGAATCAGATCCTGTCGAAGGCTATTAAGCAGCTGTTATATTGGGTGAATCAAGAGATCATTCGATCGCAGCGGTAATCTATCATTCGCTTGTAGCGATAGTGGATTAGTCAGCGACTAAGAGCAGTTTGTCATATTGGCCTGTGGCTTTTAGCTGTGATAAGCCAGCGTCGAGTTGGCTTGCTAAGGTTTGTGCTTGCGGATTTTCTTTCGAGAAGGCCAAAAAAATATCGCTGCTGTGGTTAGCAAATGCAGGAATAATCTCATCATCTACCCCCATTTTTTTCAGGTTTTCCTTGGCGACTAAGTCGAACATCAAGGCAGCATCTATGCGACCAATCAATAATAAATTGATGAGCTGTTGTTGGTTGGCGACGGTGACGATATTGAGCTGTTGCTGTTTAACTAATGTGGGAAACTCATCGCCATATTCATAGCTTTTAATCACGCCGATAACGGTGCCTTTAGGTAGCGCCCATTTATTGTCTGCCAGAATAGGTTTTTGTTTCTTTTGATAAAAAGAAGCCGTGGCGATAAATAATGGGGTGTTTCCAAAGATGAAGCGTTGCTCAGTACTGTTCTCGCGGGTGACGTTAAACACCCCATCAACTGCACCTTTTTCCGCCATCATTAAGGCACGGGAGTAGGGTACAACTAAGCTATTCACTTCAATATGCGACTGTCTAAATGCGGCTTGGATTAAACGATGGGAAATACCTTGACCAAACTGATTGGCGAAAGGTGGCCAACTGTCTTCTGCGGCTAAGGTTATGGCTTGAGGTTGCGATTCTGCTGGTATTGCATTACTTTCTTTAGCGAGTGCCATGTTGCAAATAATGGATACGAGCAATAAAACGATGCTAAGTATCAATGCTGACGGCAAATTTAATGCCTGCTGCATCCTGAGCTTCATTCTGTTCCCTGCGCGCATTTTGCTTCCATCTCCCCACTTAATATATGGCTTTTATAGCATAAAGAATTATATCTAGACTAATGATTTGAATATTAATTACTGATAGTTAGTCCTTTTGTGACGTTTATAGGATATTTCAACAACCTCAGTTTACTGTGTGCGGGTCTATTATTTTTATGTACTGTGTTTAAGGGGAATTTTACGCTGGGCAACACATGAACTGGTTTAGCTTTCTTGCTAAGTAGAAGAAATTGAAATGGATAAGTTTCAATGTTGCCATCAAACGAATCGCTAAATTGTTTAGTGAGGTTCGTTTGATGGTGATGTGTGTTGATCTTAGCTGCGCTATTTGACCTTAGTGGCTTGCATCGAAAACCAAGTCTTATAGGGCTGATACTTGTCATAGCACCAATGGAATAGGGTGCTGTAGAAGAAGAAAAAGATCAAAAAAACCGCTTCTAAGCCCATGGCTGCCAACCAACCTATCTGTAGAAACCAGGCGATGGTCGGTATGCTAATGAAAATAAGTCCCCCTTCAAATCCAAAGGTATGCAGTATTCTGGTTTTCAAAGTGCGTTGCTCTCGATTTGCCCCAAATATCCTGTCGAATCCTAGGTTGTAGAAGTAGTTCCATACCACGGTATAAAGACTCAAAGCGATACCAACTATGACAAGTTCACTGGTTCCCTTGCCTGATATAAGGGTAGAAACGGGGATAATAATAGCGAGTGCAATCGCTTCAAAGAGTAAGGCGTTAAAGATACGTTCTGTCGTTTTCATGGCTATTTCCCATTCATTTAATGTGACTATGGCCATAATTTTATCTATTATAGGGATAAGTTATAGTTAGATAGTATCGGTAAAAGCGATATGTTTAGTCTCGAACAACTCGAAGCCTTTATGGAAACCGTAGAATCGGGTTCATTTTCGAATGCTGCAAGGCAACTTAAGAAAGCACAATCCGTGATTAGCCAGCATGTGATGAATCTTGAAATTGACTGTGGGGTTGAGTTATTTGACCGTTCGGGTCGTTATCCGGTATTAACGGCCGAAGGTAGTAAATTACTGCCCTACGCAAGAGCGACGATTCTTCAACATCGTAGGCTCAAACATACCGCCTTATCACTCTTCAGTAGTCAATCTTCAGAAGTGTGCCTTGCGATGGATGAAGGCATTCCGATACAGAGAATATCTGAAATTATTCGGTTGTTAGAAGGTGATTTCCCTAATATCGAACTCGAGTTTCTCAGTGCTTCAAGCATAGATATTATCGACATGGTGCATTCGGGAAGAGCATCTACAGGATTGATTTTTAGTGAATTATCTATGCCAAGTAGTATAGATTTTGAGAGTATTGGGGTGATTCAATTCGATCTTTATGTGGCGAGTTCGCATCCCTTAGCAAAATCAGTTGCACCGAACATGGACTCATTGCGACTGTATCGACAATTACTTATCCGCTCACGGAATACTAAAACCAGTAGTTTTCAGCAGGCGTTCAGTCCTGATGTTTGGTATGCCGATAACTATTACGTGTTATTGGAGCTCGCATTACAGGGCCATGGTTGGTGTCTATTGCCCGAGCATATGGCGTCCAATTTAGTTTCATCGGGTAACTTAACTCGCGTCCCCATAGAATTTGAGCAGATAGGCTGGCATGCAAACGTCGATGTGATCCAGCATCAAGATAAAAGCAGCCTGCCATTATTGAAACGACTCAGACAACTGTTTAGAGAGCTCTTGGTTGGACAGAAATAAAGCAAAGCATAAATAAAACCCCAGTTAAGTGAGCACTCTACTGGGGTTTAGTTTTTGTAGATCAGGATTTGTGAATCAGTATTCATCATTACGCGGAAAGTTAGCCAGCACTAGCTCGGCCACTTTGCGCAGTTCATTCGGGCAAATTCCACTGGTTGCTTGTACGGCCATACCTTGCAATACAGTGCCTATATAACGGGCAAGCAGCAAGGGATCGGCGTCAGCGGGCAAATCACCTTCATTTTTGGCGCGTTGCAGTCGTTCGCACAGGGCTATTTCACCGTCGCGGCGACGATTAATCAAAGTATCTTTAATCGCTTGCCCTGCTTCACTACAGGTGAGTGCCCCTTGAACAATTAAACATCCCTGTGGATGGCTTTTATCCACCAAAGAGCTTGCCGCACCGAGTAGCATTGACTCGATAACCTGATAGGCTGTTTTCTGTTCCAGTGCTGGGTAGAAAAATGCACAGGGGCGCTGTTCATATAATTCTATCGCTTTGAGAAATAACTGTTCTTTATTACCGAAAGCGGCATAAAGGCTAGGTTTATTAATGCCCATAGCTTGGGTGAGATCGGTTAACGATGTACCTTCAAAACCTTTGAGCCAGAAGACTTCTAAGGCTTTTGCTAATGCATCGTCAGTGTCAAAAGCTCGTGGGCGACCAACACAGGGCGTCTGGGTGACGGTTGACATCATTAGGCTCCTCAATTCTCAATTGCCCCTAGGATAGACATGGGTTTAGTCCCTGTCCAGCCACACTTGCCACCGATGACGGACTTAGGGGGATATGTCTACTTAGTCATTCAAGGTGTCACCTAAGTTCAGCATGTTATCTGCGTTAGTCAGTGTTTGCTTCAATATTCATCAAAATGCTTTGCCGTTCAAACTCATAGCCTTTTGCCTCTGGACGCATTGCCTGCCTAGGGTAAGTGCACACTTTTAATTAAATACCGTTCGGTACATAAATTTGTTGACAGCATCATTTTACGCTATATATTACCGTCCAGTACAGAACATTTTTTACCAGTCGGTATTTAATTGATTTGGTTTGTAACACAGCTGCATGTGTGTGGTTCGAACAGCGTGAAATGCCCGCCACTTTGAGGATAGTAATATGATGAGTAACAAACCTTTACGAATAATGATGTTAACGGCTGTGGCTGCTTTCGTCCTTTCAGCTTGTGGTGAGCAAACAACGCAGCAGGGACCTGCACCGAGTGCGCCTAAGGTGGATGTCGCTCAGGTATTACATGAGCGAGTCACCGAATGGGATGAGTTTACCGGTCGTTTACAGGCGCCAGAAAGTGTCACCCTTATCCCGCGGGTGTCGGGCTATATCGACTCAGTAAATTTTAAAGAAGGCGCCTTAGTGAAAAAAGGCGAAGTGTTATTTCGCATCGATCCAAGCGTGTTTGAAGTGGAAGTGGCCCGGTTAAAAGCAGATCTTACTAGCGCACTCTCTGCAGAGCAACTGGCCACTAATGATTTTGAACGGGCACATAAATTATTTGACCAAAAGGCGGTATCGGGCGAATTACTCGATACCCGTGAGTCGAATAAACGTCAGACTGCAGCCGCAGTCGCTTCGGTGAAAGCAGCACTCATGCGCGCCGAGCTTGATTTAGCTTATACCCAAGTGCAAGCGCCGATTGATGGCCGCGTGTCCTACGCCAACGTCACTGCGGGTAACTATGTCACTGCAGGGCAGAGTGTGCTGACCAGCTTAGTCTCTACCGCCAGCATGTATGCCTATTTTGATGTGGACGAGCAAACCTACCTTAAATACGTGAAGTTAACTGCGCAGAACAAACGTAACGATCCCCGTGCTGGCGATAATCCTGTGTACATGGCTTTAGCCAATGAGCGCGATTATCACCATATTGGCATGGTCGACTTTGTGGATAACGCGATGGATAAGCAGACGGGTACTATTCGAGTTCGTGCGACTTTTGACAATGAAGACAATAACCTATTGCCAGGCTTGTTTGCGCGTCTTCGTACTGCGGGCAGTGGCGCCTATGAGGGGATCTTGATTGACGATAAAGCCGTTGGCACAGATCTCAATAATAAGTTTGTGCTGGTCGTCGGTCATGATGGCACGGTCGAATATCGCGGCGTGACCTTAGGCGAAAAAGTCCAAGGACTGCGCATCGTGATCCAAGGCTTGATAGCCGATGACAAGATCGTCGTCAACGGTATGCAACGCGTACGTCCTAAGATGCAAATTGAGCCAAACATAGTGGACATGGTCGACAGCGACAAGCTCGAAGCACTGCGCCAAGCCCAGTTAATACTCGATAAAAACCAAGAGCATTTGACGGCGCAAGCGGTTGAAACGGCGAGCCGCGGTTAAGGAATAACACACTATGTTGTCGCAATTTTTCATTAAAAGACCGATATTTGCAGCCGTGCTGTCATTGCTGTTTCTTATCACGGGGGCGATTGCCGTTTGGCAGTTGCCTATTACCGAATATCCAGAGGTAGTGCCACCAACGGTAGTGGTCACTGCTAATTATCCTGGCGCAAATCCTAAAGTGATTGCCGAAACTGTGGCTTCACCGTTGGAGCAGGAAATTAACGGCGTCGAAGACATGTTGTATATGTCATCGCAGGCGACGTCCGATGGACGCATGACCTTGACTATCACTTTTGCGATTGGCACTGACGTGGATAAGGCGCAAACCCAAGTGCAGAGCCGAGTTGATCGCGCTATGCCCCGCCTGCCGCAGGAAGTACAACGTCTTGGTATTGTTACTGAAAAATCATCGCCAGACTTGACCATGGTGGTGCATTTGTTATCGCCGGATAACCGTTACGACATGTTGTATCTGTCTAACTATGCAGCGTTAAACGTTAAAGACGAGCTCGCACGGATTAACGGTGTGGGCGCGGTACGTTTGTTTGGCGCCGGCGAATACAGCCTGAGAATTTGGCTCGACCCGAATAAAGTCTCGGCGCTGGGTTTATCGCCAGCGGACATTATTGCCGCCGTACGTGAGCAAAACCAACAGGCAGCAGCGGGCAGTTTAGGCGCGCAGCCCAGTGGCAGTGCTGACTTTCAACTTTTAATTAACGTGAAAGGCCGTTTAACTGAACTGTCTGAATTTGAAGATATCATCATCAAAGTTGGTCAGAATGCTGAAGTGATCCGCCTTAAAGATGTCGCGCGGGTGGAACTCGGGGCAACGAGTTATGCGCTGCGCTCTTTACTCGATAATAAGGACGCGGTCGCTATTCCTGTATTCCAAGCATCGGGTTCTAACGCGATTCAGATTTCCGACGATGTACGCGCCAAAATGGCAGAGCTGTCTAAAGGATTCCCTGAAGGATTAACGTACGAAATCGTTTACGACCCAACAGTGTTCGTGCGTGGCTCGATTGAAGCTGTGGTAAAAACCCTGCTCGAAGCCGTGTTGCTGGTGGTGTTAGTGGTGGTACTGTTCCTGCAAACTTGGCGCGCATCGATTATTCCGCTGGTGGCCGTGCCTGTGTCTTTGGTCGGTACTTTTGCCTTTATGCATCTGCTCGGTTTCTCGTTAAACGCCTTGTCGCTATTTGGGCTGGTGCTCGCCATCGGTATCGTGGTTGACGATGCCATCGTCGTGGTCGAAAACGTCGAGCGTAATATTGCCGCAGGATTAAGCCCAGTTGCGGCAACACAAAAGGCGATGAAGGAAGTGACTGGCCCGATTGTGGCAACCACCTTAGTGCTGGCGGCGGTGTTTATTCCAACGGCCTTTATGAGCGGTTTAACCGGGCAGTTCTATAAACAGTTTGCCTTGACTATTACTATCTCGACCTTTATCTCGGCGATTAACTCACTCACTTTGAGTCCGGCATTATCGGCGCTGTTACTCAAGAGCCATGATGCACCTAAGGACGGCTTAACGCGTCTAATGGATAAGTTGTTTGGTGCTTGGTTATTTGTGCCTTTTAATCGCTTATTTAACCGTGCATCCGATGGTTATGGCTGGTTAGTGCGTAAGGTTATCCGTTTTGGCGGCATTATTGGTCTAGTGTATTTAGGCATGGTGGCGTTAACGGGTGTGCAATTTGCCAATACACCAACGGGTTATGTGCCCGGCCAAGATAAACAGTATTTAGTGGCCTTTGCTCAGTTGCCCGATGCGGCATCCCTTGAACGTACGGATAGTGTGATCAAGAAGATGTCTGAGATTGCGCTAAATCACCCCGGAGTCGCGCACTCGATTGCCTTCCCTGGCCTTAGCATCAACGGTTTTACCAATAGTCCTAACTCAGGCGTGGTGTTTGTCGCGCTCGATGATTTTGACTCGCGTACCAGTCCTGAGCTGTCGGCGAATGCCATTGCAGGACAATTGAATCAGCAATTTGCTGCTATTCAAGACGCATTTATTGCCATCTTCCCGCCGCCACCTGTGCAAGGCCTCGGCACTATAGGAGGGTTCCGTCTGCAAATTCAAGACAGAGCCAACCTTGGTTATGAGGCCTTGTATCAGGTGACCCAACAAGTGATGTACAAGGCGTGGGCCGATCCTCAGTTAGCTGGTGTTTTCTCTAGCTATCAAGTGAACGTGCCACAACTTGAACTGGATATCGATCGGACTAAAGCGAAACAGCAGGCAGTGTCGCTCGATCAAATCTTCCAGACATTACAAACCTATATGGGCTCGACTTATGTCAATGACTTCAATCGTTTCGGTCGAACTTATCAGGTGAATATGCAAGCCGACGAGGCGTTCCGTCAAAGTCCGCAGCAGATAAGTCAGCTAAAGGTGCCGAATCTGAATGGTGACATGATCCCGCTAGGTTCGTTCATCAACGTCAGCCAAAGTTCAGGCCCAGACAGAGTGATGCACTATAACGGTTTCACGACCGCTGAAATCAACGGTGGTCCAGCGCTCGGAGTGAGTACAGGCCAAGCGCAGGCGGCGATTGAGAAAATTTTGGCTGAAACGTTACCTAATGGTATGACTTATGAGTGGACTGAGCTGACCTATCAGCAAATTCTCGCGGGCAATACGGGTCTTTTGGTTTTCCCGCTGGTGATCATCTTAGTGTTTATGGTGCTAGCCGCCCAGTACGAGAGCTTAAGCTTGCCACTGGCGATTATCTTAATCATCCCAATGACCTTACTTTCAGCCCTCAGTGGTGTGCTGATTTACGGTGGGGATAATAATATCTTCACCCAAATTGGCCTGATAGTGCTGGTGGGGCTGGCGACTAAGAACGCTATCTTGATTGTCGAGTTTGCAAAGGAGAAACAAGACCATGGTATGGCACCTATGGAGGCGATATTAGAGGCAGCAAGATTACGTTTACGCCCTATCTTGATGACATCTATCGCCTTTATCATGGGAGTGGTGCCTATGGTGTTCTCCACTGGCGCGGGCGCTGAGATGCGCCAAGCCATGGGGGTGGCAGTATTCGCCGGTATGATAGGGGTGACTGTATTTGGTCTTATCCTAACGCCGCTGTTTTACTATGCCTTAGCAAAGAGAGGCGGTAAAAAAGCCGATGAGCATAAAGAGATAACCGTCGGTTAAGCTTGTTTTCTAGTTGAAAAACACATGAAAGGTCTACATTGAGTAGGCCTTTTTTGTTTATTCACGGCGAGAGCGATTAGATTTGACTATCTTTAGCTGGGGTTAATTAACATTAGGTCAATTGATGTTTAGTGATGGTATTGCTCGCCAGATTAAAACTAAAATCAGAAATGAGGAATATCGTTGGTATTTTCTGGGTCATCAATAAGAAACAATGAATAACTATTACGAGACCATTCTGTTAGCTTATAACTTATTGCCACTTGAGCGCGTCATTATCACAGTATGATTAGAATGGTTACTGTTTTACGACTTTTCTATATAATTTGATGATTATTCAATGTATTAGTAATGTACAATGCTAGATGAATCTAGATCGTTTTTTTACGCAGAACTCAGCTAAGGTACTTGTTGACCTTGCATCACTATGCCCGAGGTAACGGATGATCCTATATCGCGTTTTATATGCGTTAGTACTTTGCGTTTTGATCTATTTCACGCCTCAAGTCATGGCTGCTGAACTCAATATTAATGTAGTAGATCTGCAACAACAGGCCATTGCCGATACTGTCGTGGAGCTGATCCCAGCAGTGATGCCCGATAATGCAATACCTATCGAGCATTATGAAATGTCGCAAAAAAATCGAACCTTTATCCCCTTTGTGCTGGCGGTGCCTAAAGGTGCAAAGGTGGATTTTCCCAACTTAGATCGTACTCGCCACCATGTGTATTCTTTTTCAGAAGCTAAACCTTTCGAACTTAAATTGTATGTGGGTCAGGCCGAAGCGCCGATTCAGTTCGATAAACCCGGTTTGGTCGCGCTTGGCTGTAATATTCACGATTATATGCAGGCATTTATCTATGTGGCAGATAGCCCTATTGTCGCGGTGACGGACGAAAAAGGTGAGATCCAGTTTAAGGGACTTACCGCCGGTCAATATAAAGTTAAGCGCTGGCATCCATGGCAGAAGGCGGCATCAGAGCCAACGGATTTACTGATCGCTAATGGTCCTAATCAACTCAGTCTGTCCTTAGACATTGAGCGTCAAGCTAAACCGTCGTCGCCGCCGTCGGGATTTGGTCACTACGATTCTGAAGGTAAGCCATTACATGCTAAATAGTTTTCGCGCTCGGCTGATTTTAGTTTTCTTTATTGTGCTGACGTTAGTGCAATTTGCCACGGCATTTTCCGTGTTGACAGCGACCGAAAAAGATAACTTTTTACAGCAACAGAAAAGCCTCGATATTGGCGCGAATGTGTTTCTCGAAGTGTTATCGAATCGCGGTATTCAGCTCAGTCAAAGTTTGTCCGTACTCAGTGCCGATTTTGGTTTTAAGCGCGCGATTGCTACTGGTGAGCAAGAAACCATTGAGTCAGTGTTATCTAATCACGGCTCTCGTATTGGTGCCGACGCCGCTGTATTGTTATCACCTAAAGGGGAGCTCTTGACCTCGAGTTTGCCCGGACTCACTCAGGATGATATTCAATCCTTATTTAATATGACCACCAGCAATCATAATGCGTTAGCTATCCTTAATTTTGATCATGCTAGCTATCAGTTTGTGCTGCAGCCGGTGAAGGCGCCGACCTTAATCGCTTGGGTTGGCATGGGTTTTTTATTGGATGAGAAGGTCGCCCAACAAGCTAAAGCTATTACGGGCATCGATGTGAGTTTTGTCAATCAGGCAACGGGCCGCACTGAAATAGCTTCAACCTTATCAGATAATGAAAAGTTAAGCGTAATTGAGCAGGCGAGCTTATTGCCTAGCTTGCTGAAAATGCCTAGTGAAAGTATTCCCGTAGATCATCTGTCTATGGGCATCAAACTTTATGATCACAACGGCAGCCAATTAGCGCTACTACATCAATCAAACCTTAAGTGGCAGCAAAGTTATCAGCAACTACGCAATAATATGCTGCTAATTTTTGCTTTGACCTTAGCACTGGCGATTGCGATTGCGATTTGGTTGTCGGGCAGTTTGACTGAACCCGTGCATCAACTTGTGAATTATGCCCGTAAAATCGGTCAAGGTAAGCAGCCTGCCAATATTCAAGGTGCGCCAGCAGAGCTGAGGGTGTTGGCTAAGAGTTTATCCTTAATGCGCGATGATATTGAAGCGCGGGAAAAGGATTTAGTCTACCAATCTCGCCACGATAGCTTGACAGGTTTACTCAATCGTTTTGCCGCAAAACAGCATTTGGCGGATCTTAACGATAAATTATCCGGTGCTATGGTGTTGTTAGATATTAAACATTTCCGCCATATCAACGATATTATTGGTTTTGCCAACGCCGATACTTTGTTACTGCTTTTTGCTCGTCGCCTAGAGCAATTAGCACCGACACCGGATTTATTGGCACGATTAGACGGTGACTCATTTTTACTTCTTTATAGCCAAGGTATTCGCCCTGAACATTTACTGAAGTCATTGGATATGCTGGAGTCACCCTTTCCAATCCAAGGCTCAAATATTTCTCTTACCGTGCGTGCGGGATTACTCGAAATCGATGGTAATGGTGCTGATATCGATGTGTTAGTGCGCCGCGCCGAAATTGCCCTCAATCAAGCCTGTCTCGAAGAGCAACGTATTGTCAGTTATCGTCAAGGCGCCGATGAGAAATACCAGCGTGAGCTGACGATTATTCGTGATTTGCCTATAGGTTTGGCGCAAAACCAATTGTATTTAGTGTTCCAACCTAAAGTGGATTTACGCCTAAACCAGTGCACTGGCGCCGAGGCATTGATCCGCTGGCAACATCCTACGCTAGGGTTTATTCCTCCCGATGAATTTATCCAACTGGCTGAAAATTCAGGCAACATTGATATCGTCAGCCAATGGGTATTGAAGCAGGCAATTCAGCAATTAGTGACATGGCAGCGGCGGGGTATAGTGCTAAAACTGGCTATTAATCTGTCGGCCCATGATTTAGTCGATACTCGCTTACCGAATCAAATCGCCATTTTACTGAAAGATAATAATCTGCCAAGCGGTGCACTCTGTATCGAAGTCACTGAAGGCGCCGTGATGAAAGATGCACAGACTGTGGTGAGTGTATTACAGCGATTCCGTGACATGGGCGTGTCTGTTGCCATTGATGATTTTGGCACAGGTCATTCATCATTAGCTTATTTGAAAATTTTACCCGTTAATGAAGTGAAAATTGATCGCAGCTTTATCAAAGACATGCTCACGGATAGCCAAGATGTGATGATAGTCGATACGAGTATTAAATTGATCCATGGCTTAGGTTTTACCGTAGTAGCCGAAGGCGTTGAAGAACAAGAAGGTGTTGATATATTGCGCAATCTTGATTGCGATATCATTCAAGGTTATGTGTTTTCGAAACCCTTAAAAGCGGCTGAATTTGATCTGTGGTTCGAGGCGTTTAACCATCCAAATACTTCTGATGCATAAGCGCGTTTACTCAAGTCAATATGCAAAGACGCTAGGCTAAAGATTCATCGTCGACAGAATTAGAGCGGAGCATCAAGTGAACATTTCCATAAATGCATTGAAGTTGAATTCATTAACTTGGACTTATGTTAAGGCTTTGTCTTGCCTATTTTTACTATTGAGCACTGTTCCTACGTTTGCTGAAGGTAGCCGTGTGGTCGCGACTGGCGGCGGGACGATGATTGAAGGCAGTGCTGGCGGTGGCATAGTGCCATGGGCTGTGATCAACGGTTATGGTAGTAGCGGTGAATGGTCCGCTACGGCGATGGCGACGGGTGTCTATGTCGATGATTTTACGCTGAAAGTGATCGGCGCTTCTTTGAGTTTTGATAATCGATTCGAGCTCAGTGTTGCTCGGCAAACCTTTGATTTGGATACTATGGGCGGCGAGTTAGGCCAAGATATTTTCGGCGTAAAATACAAGCTTGCCGGAGAGCTGCTTTATACGGCTATGCCGCAAATTACCTTAGGTGCCCAGTATAAAAGAGTCGATGACTTTGCGATTCCTCAGGCAGTTGGGGCGCGGGATGATTGGGGTTTAGATGTGTATATTGCTGCCAGCAAAGTATTTTTTGATGCGGTAGCGGGACGAAATGTATTACTCAATGGGACCGTGCGCGCGACCAAGGCGAATCAAACGGGTTTATTGGGTTTTGGTACTCAAGCCAATCATGATTATCAGTTTGTGCTCGAAGCCTCTGCCGCGGTATTACTGACGGATAATGTGGCACTGGGTATCGAATATCGCCAGAAACCCAATGAGTTAGCTTTTGCCCGTGAGGATGATTGGCAAGATGTGTTTTTAGCGTGGTTTATCAATAAGCATCTTTCCGTGGTGACGGCCTATGCGAATTTGGGCAGTATTGCAGGGTTTGAAGAGCAGCGGGGTTGGTACCTATCGGTGGAGGGGGCGTTATGAGGCGTTTACGGGTGAAGTTAATACCTTTTGTCGTAGTGTTTTTTTTCACTGGCTGTGCGGTGCAAACGACCGAAACCTCTGCATCACAAACTCACTCGAGTCATCAAACCTTATACCAAGATTTAGGTGGTAACGCAGGCGTATCGGCGATAGTCGATGGTTTACTGGCACGTATTGCCACAGATCCACGCATAGTGCATCACTTTCAAGAGACAGATATTGCGTTATTTCGTGAGCGTGCCATTGAACATTTTTGTCTGGTTGCCGATGGCGGCTGCGTGTATCACGGCGAAAGTATGCAGCACAGTCATAGAGGATTGAATATTACTCAAGCGGATTTTGATGCCTTAGTCGGTCATTTGATTGAATCGATGAAAGAGCAACATATTCCGCTATCGACCCGTAATGCCTTTCTAAAACGTCTCGCCCCTATGTATACGGACATTACCTATCACTAGTGTGTTGTTTGTATTATCAAAAAGTGGCCTTTAAATATGGCGAAGGTGTTTGATGCGGTTAGTGTGATGAATCGCCTCATTTTTGTCTTGTGACTAGAGCAATAACGCCTCATCGATAGGGTGAAATTGAGAGGCTGCATCCCTTAAGGATTTAGCCGTCAGGGTAGGGACGCCATACACTTGGGTTTCAACGCCATACTTTTGATGAATTTTTTGCAGCAATAAATCGAAATCGCCATCACCAGACAATAAGATCACTGTATCCACTTCACTCGCCGCTTCCATAATATCTATGGTGATCCCCACGTCCCAATCGCCTTTGGCTGAGCCATCGCTACGCTGAATAAACGGTTTTAACTTCACCTCAAAACCTATGTGCTTTAGTGCGTTTTGAAATTTCAATTGCCCATCGTCGCCCTTATGGATGGCATAAGCCACGGCCAACGCTATATCACCTTCATAACCTAAGTGTTGCCACAGTTTACGATAATTAAATTGGCGACCATAGGCTTCACGGCAGGTGTAATAGATGTTTTGTACATCGACAAATAAAGCGATTTTTTTCAAGGCGTTTTCCAGCGGTTAGGGGAGTAAGGGCACTATAGCATATCGAGGCAATGGGGTTTTCAAGGATGTTAGAGTGTTGGGTTCAGCCGTCGAGATTGTGAACCCAAAGCGTATGTTAGCTTCTATGGTATTTTTGATATTCGCCCGGTGACATGCCGCAGAGTTTTTTAAAGTAACGCCCCATATGACTTTGATTGGCAAAGCCATTATTGAGGGCGATATCGGTCAAGGATTGCGTTGAATGGCTCAAGCTTTGTTTGACCTTTTCAATGCGCACTTGCAGCAAATACTCCTGCGGCGTCATCGCAAATTGGCATTTAAACATGCGACAAAAATGGTACTCGCTCAGTTGGGCAAGCTCGGCCAACTCAGACAAGTAAATCTGCCTATGGGAATGGCAATGAATAAACTCTTTGATCGCTTTGGCCACTTTAGGTGCGAGTCCACCCTTAATTGGCCCCACCGACAAATTAAAGCCTGAGCTTTGCAGCAAAGTCACCAGCACAGTGTCGGTTACTTGTTCCATCATCAGATGGTGATCACTCGTCTGCCAATCGAGCCCGGCAACTTGGTGCCGAAACAGCGCCTCTAATCTCGGATTATCGACAAAGGTCAACTCAGGTAAACGCACTTGGCGTGGATCTTTATCAAAGACTCGCACCGCCAATTTTTTAAGATGTTCATCGCTAAAATACAAATGCATAAACTGCTGCGGTTGTCCCAGTTGCCAATGGCTTTGGCAGCCTTGGGGCATAAGGCAAAACTTACTGGGCGCGCCATAGTCGGCCTTGATATCGGTTCTGTGGGTTTCGTAGCCGCCATCCAGATACATGCTCAGCGTATGTTGTGCATCGTTTTGGTAATACAGACGCTCGCCCGCATTTTGATAATGGGCCCAAGATAAATCCTCCGTAATCGCTTGCTTACGAATACAGGTTTTGGCGGATTTATCAAAACTGATGTATTTGGGCTCCATGGGTTCCTAGTGATCTCACTGGCTAAGCATTTTGTCTTTCCAAATTATCGCACTTATGGGCGTGGCTCAACGTCCGCTCGCGATTAAAACCGCAATATCGTGTTATGACCAACAAGATGGTGACATAAGGACGAAAGCCATAGTTGTATAGTTTGCCTCATTAAGCATTTTATGAAGGTGTAGGGGACTCATTATGGCTGCTGTGATGTATTTGCTGATGATTTTTGTGTGGGGTTTTTCGTGGATTGCCATTAAGTGGCAGCACGGTGAGGTGGCGACGGAAGTCTCGATTTTCTATCGGTTTGTGATTGCGAGTCTCTTGATGTTCACCATTGGCTTTGCCTTTAACAAGCTGCAAGCGGTAAAGCTTAGGCAGCATCCTTGGTTTGCACTACAAGGCGTGTGTCTATTTTGCTTGAACTTTATCGCGTTTTATACCGCAACCCATTATATCGCCAGCGGTTTAACGGCGGTGATTATGGCCACTGCCCCCATTTTTAATGCGATACATGGCCGCATTTTTTACGGTACGCCCACCAGTCGTAATTTTTGGTTAGGAGTCGGTGTCGGTCTGGGGGGCATTAGCTTACTCTTTGGTGCCGATTTGCTCGCGACTCAGTGGTCACAAAATTTAGTGTGGGGCTTATTGTTTTCGCTGCTAGGTACGTGGTTTTTCTCGATTGGTAACATGATCAGTATGCGCAACTCGCGCGATAATGTGTCGCCCTTTACTTCAACAGCGTATGCCATGTGCTATGGCAGTGCGGCGTTACTGCTGATCATCTGGTTTAAAGATTTAAGCTTTAGTTTACCGCTGACAACCAGCTATCTTGGCAGCTTGTTCTACTTAGCCGTTATCGCCTCTGTGGTTGGCTTTACCGCTTATTTGATCTTGGTTGAGCGAATTGGCGCTAATGCCGCTGCGTATCTGTTGGTGATTACCCCTGTGGTGGCGTTAAGTGTATCGAGCGTGTTTGAGGATTATCAGTGGACTTGGTATTCAAGCGTGGGACTCTTGCTGGTCGCGCTCGGAAACATGTTAACGCGCCGTCAAAAACCGCTTGGTGCTGGTCTCGGTTTACTTTTAGGCTTAGCCAATAAAGCAAAAAACGCTTAAAACATTAATGAGAAAAAGCCAAGACATTGAGTGTCTTGGCTTTTTGTTATTCGATTATCAACAACTATGATTAGCGCTAGGCTTTAGGTGCGAGTTCCTGCTGTTTTGCCGCTAACTCTTGTGCCGCTAACTCTTGTGCTTTAATCGCCGCTTCGAGCTTAGCTTCAACATAACCAGGAGAGTGCGTTGTGGCCGAGATTAATCGATACATGGCGGGGATCACCAGTAAGGTCACAAAGGTAGCAAACGCCATTCCGAAGAACACTACAGTACCTACAGCGATACGGCTTTCTGAGCCCGCGCCCGTCGAGAAAATTAACGGTACAGCACCCACTAAGGTGGTGAAGGCTGTCATTAGGATTGGCCGTAAACGACGGGATGACGCATCGATAATGGCTTTATTGAGTTCAAAGCCGCGGTCGCGCAATTGGTTGGCAAATTCCACGATGAGGATACCGTTTTTAGTCACCATACCAATTAACATGATCATGCCTATCTGGCTGTAGATGTTGATCCCTTGGCTCGTGATCAGTAGTCCTAAGAAACCACCGAATACACCCATAGGCACAGTAAACATCACCACTAACGGGTTGATAAAGCTCTCAAACTGTGCGGCTAATACTAAGTAGGCAACCAGTAAAGCTAAACCAAATACGATAAAGATACTGCTTTGGTTTTCTTTAAAGTCTTTGGATTCGCCCGTATAACCAATCGAAATATCCTTAGGTAATAGTTCAATGGCTTTAGCGTCAAGGAACTTTAAGCCTTCACCTAAGGTGTAACCTTCACTGACGTTAGCCTTGAGGGTGATCGATTTTTGTTTATTGGTGTGGCTTAATCTTTGTGCAGAGGCAATTTCTTCTATATGAGTGACAGTATCGAGAGTGACTAATTCGCCCTTAGCTGACCGCATGTAGATTTGGCTCAGGTCACCGACATTGTTGAAACTGTTTTCATCACCGCGTAAATACACATCGTATTCTTCGCCTCGATCAACAAAGGTCGTTTCGGTGCGGCCACCCAGCATGACTTCTAAGGTTTCCGATACTTGGTCGACACTGATCCCCAGTTCCGCGGCTCGCTCTTTATCGACAGTAACAATGAGTTCTGGCGTTGTTTCTGCGTAGTCTAAGTCAGCCCCTTCCATCATAGGGCTAGCGTTAGCCTCTTCTTTCAATATCTGCGCCCACTTAAACAGTTCGGCATAGTCCGAACCACCAAGTACAAATTGCACGGGTTCGCTCGATTGCCCTCTAAAGCCTGGCATCATAGGGCGAACCATTACATCTGGGATATCTTTTAAGGCATTGCTAATAATTCCAAGGGCTTGCTGCGCTGTCACATCGCGGTGTTCCCAATCTTCTAGTTGCATGATGACAAAGCCAGTTTGATCGCCAGCACGGCCACCAAAGGCGGGAGCTTGTACGCTGAAGGATCGCAGCACACCTTTACCGAGCAAGGGCATGAGTCTGTCTTCGACTATGTCCATGTTGGCTGTCATACGGTTATAACTGGTGCCTTCGGCGCCTTTAATAAAGGCGAACAACACGCCGCGGTCTTCCTGCGGCGCAAGCTGTGACGGTACTTGTTGCATTAACCAAGCGCTGCCGCCGATACAAGCGAGGATAACTAAGGGCGCGAGTAAACGGAGTTTAATCGCTCGAGTCACGGCGACGCGATAAACGCTTTCCATGCGAGCAAAGCCGCTGTCGACCCAACGATTAAAGCGATTCGGTTTGACGTTGGCTTTAAGTAATTTACTGCTCAGTACAGGCGTAAGTGTGAGTGCCACTAAGGAGGAGAACAGCACTGACACCGCCAGCATCACGGAGAACTCGGTAAATAGTAGCCCGACCATGCCCTCCATAAAGGAAATTGGGAGGAATACCATCACCAGTACCGCCGTAGTGGCGATAACGGCAAAGCCCACTTCGCGAGTACCTTTATAGGCGGCGAGTAAGGGCTCTTCACCTTTTTCGATATGGTGGAAAATGTTCTCGACCACCACAATCGCATCATCGACCACTAGACCGATGGAGAGGATTAATGCCATCAATGTCAGTAGATTAATCGAATAACCTAGCATGTTGGCGGCGATAAATGCCGAGATCAAAGATACTGGAACCGTCACCGCTGGGATTAATGTTGCTCGCGCTTGTCCAATGAAGATATACAGCACGAGTACGACCAAGGCGCCCGTGACATAAAGTGTGCTATACACTTCGTTAATTGAGCGGTCGATAAATACGGTCGAGTCGAAGTCGACCACTAGGCTAGTGCCTTCGGGCAGGAAGTCTTGTACGCGATCAACTTCTTTATGTACTTCTTTGGCAACGAGCAGAGGGTTGGCATCGGACTGGGCAATAATGCCTAAACTGATGTTAACTATGCCGTCGCTTTTGAAGGTCGAGTTTTCGTTTTGTGCTCCAACAGCCACATCGGCGACATCTTTTAAGTAGATAGCCGTGCCATCGCTGGCGGTACGCACCACAAGATAGTCGAAATCCTTCGGCGTGTAGTACAAGCGTTTGGTACGCACCGACATCACTGTGGTGTCGTTGCGCACTTGGCCGCCGGGCGTTTCGATGTTCTCTTTACGCAGGGCGTTGATAATATCCGTTGCGGTAACATTACGTCCTGCCATTTGTTCGGGTCTGAGCTTGACGTACATGACCTTATACAAGCCGCCGGAAATGCTGATAGAACTCACGCCGCTGATTAAGCTGAATTTGTCTTCGAGTACTCGCTGGGCGTAGTCCGTTAATTGAGTACGGTCCATCACACTCGAGCTTAAGTTCACATAGACTGAGGGTTCGCCGGAGCCGTTGTCTTTTGAGACGACGGGGTCTTTTGCATCTTCTGGGAGCCTGCGTTGGGCGCGGGCCACTGCATCACGCACATCGCTGACCCCTTCGGTTAAGTTCCAACCGAGGAGGAATTTAACTGTGATACGCGAGCTACCGTTACGTGTGGTCGAGGTGATTTCGTCAATACCACTGATCCCTGTTAGCTCATCTTCTAAAGTCTTAGTGATCTGGCTTTCCATAATCGCCGCCGATGCACCCGAGTAACTGGTGCTGATGGTGACTACAGGGCTTTCGACGTCGGGCATCTCCCGTATCGACAGTTTAGTGAACGACACTATGCCAAATACACACAGCAGTAAGCTTAAAACGATGGCAACGACAGGGCGTTTAACCGAAACATCGGATAACCACATTATTTCGTCTCCGTTGCTTTAGGACCTGAAAGCTCTGTCGCACGGGCTGAGGCTTTACCATCGAGCGTGACTTCATTGATTTGCAGGCCATCGCGCATATTGACTAAGCCCTGTACCACGACTTTGTCACCTATGTTTAAACCGCTTTCGATTAAGACTTGGTTATCGATACGTGCCCCGAGTGTCACTTCTGTGCGGTGGGCAATGTGGTCGGCGCTAACTACGTATACGTAACGTTTAGTTCCTGAATACTCAAGAGCTTGTACTGGCACCATAGGTGCTGAAATCGCTGGGAAGGTGATAGTTGACGACATCATCATGCCCGGTTTTAAGCGTTTCTTCGGATTATCGAATAGCACTCGTACTTTGAGGTTTAAGGTTTCCTCATTGACGCGGGGATCGATAGCCACCATTTTGCCAGTAAAGATTTCATTCGGCCAAGCGCGACTGGTGGCTGATACTTGCATGCCAATACTCAGTTGCGATAGGAAATGCTCAGGCACTTGTAAGTCGAGGCGCATGCTGGACAAATCATCTAGCGACATCAACTCAGTGCCCATGCTGACCATCTTGCCTTCGCTGAAATTAATCAGGCCAGTATTACCCGCAAACGGTGCTATCAGCGAGTGGTAATGTAAATCTGCTTGGGCGGAGGATAAGCGTGCTTGGGCGATATCAACACTGGCTTTTTGTGCGTCAATCTCGGTTTGGGTAATGGCGTTACGGCTGATCAGTTTTTCAAATTCTTTGAGTTTACGTTTTTCATCATTGAGGAAAGCATTGGCCTCGGCGACGGCGGCTTGGGCTTTCATATCATCGAGTTCGATCAGTAACTGGCCTTTTTTCACCGCTTGGTTTGAGGTCACTGCGACTTGTTTAATCTTACCTGTGACTTGCGGTGCAATGATCACTGCACGTTCAGCCGCGAGTTTGCCGATAAGAGAGATAGATTGCGCTAATGGATATTCAATCACTTCACCCGTGACCACAGGAACGGTACGCATAAGATGTGGTGCGTTCTCGGGTTTAGCCGCTTGAAGGACATCACTAAAACTCACCGCTGTGGCGATAATCGCAAGCAGGGCAATGGCAATAATGGTTTTTTTCATTGTAATTATTATCTCGCGCAAAGGCAGTTTAAAAAGGTAATCGCTCTAATGGCGCTATTCTAGTGAATAACGTACGCCAGTTGGGTAAAAGTTTGTAAAGGTAAGCGAACGAAAATGAAAGAAATTGTGTTTTTTGAGCATTGAGCACAATTCAACGAGAGTTTTGCTGTTTTTTTGTGCTGTTATTGCTTTTTAAAAGCTGGACGGACTTTAGGGATGGACTTCAGTTCGCGTTTTTTCAATCGGCGCTTGAGTCGTTTCAACCTGAGGATATTGGCTTAAAATTGCCGCTAATCGTCCATCGCGGCGCATACTCTCTAAACCTTGATTAAAATCCGTCACTAACTGCGGATGATCCGCCACAGCCAAAGAGATCCCTAAGTGAAATACCTCAGTCGCTATGGGTTGGCCGACTTGCTCAAAGGCCCCCTCATATTCACTTGGTCCTTTTTTAATTAAATACCTCGCTAAGTTATGGCCAATCAAGACTAAGTCAATACGTTTTAAAAACAGCTTTTTGAGATTCATCTCATCCGAATTTCCTTCCTCTGTGGTGAGCCCCGCGGCGAAGATTTCTGGCGGATTAGCGTAACCGCGACCTATACCGATAGTGAAAGGTTTAAGATCTGAAAGTTGACTGAAACTCAGCGGTGAATCTTTACGTTTATAAAACACAATTTGTACGGGTTGGATAGGCGCAGAATATTGGGCCCATTGCTCGCGCTCTTTACGATACCAGAGCCCAATGATGCCATCAGCTTGGCCTGTTTTAACGAGTAAAGCCGCGCGGGCGAAGGGATAAAACTTGAGGCTGGCAGTGTAACCTTGGCGTTTAAAAGCTTCTTTGACGACTTGCGCAACGCCGCCCTGTTCAGGTAAAGCATCGGCATAAAAAGGAGGATAGTTAGTGGCGACTAATTGGAGTTCTCTGCCCGCAAATGCTGGGGGATAGAAGCTGAATAGAAACAGGCAAAAGCTAGATAATGTGAGTAATTTCTTCCCCATTTCTACTCCAGCACTTAGGTGAGTCGCACTTGGCTTGAGTATAGTCAGAGTTAATTAAAACAGGCGAACTTATGGATATTAAGATGGGTGAATGTTGAGAGCCATACAGATTTAGAACTATGCCGATTTAGAATCATTCAGATTGAGAACTCTACAGATTTATAACCATGGTGGGTGCCCGTTTACCTTTGCTCATTCATGCCTTATTGCCCCAGCGCATTCATGGATTAGGGCGCTAGCTCATTCACGTATTGGGGCAAAAGATATTAGTGAGGCAGGTTATAGCGAAACCTGCTCACCCTGATACAAACCTCGGCGGAGTTTGCCAGCGTCGATAAGTAACAGCTCACCGGATTTACCATTCTTAATGCTGCTATCTATCGCAATGATTTTATTATGATAAAGCCCAAGCACTTGTTCCTGCGATGTGTGCCCTACGACGATATGATCGACCTTGAAATAGTTCAGTATGCTATCGATATCCGACTCTTTCAGTTCATCTTTAAAGTAGCCACGATACCAAGTTGGACCATTGGTAAAAAACAAAAAGTTGAGTAAATCATCTTGTTTTAAATCGGCTTTTTTATCATCTAAATGCTGCCGAAATAATTGGTTAGCATCGCTGATATTTAATTTACGCTCGACCCATTCAGGGCTGATACCGCCGTGCATAAACAAGATATTATTGATTTTGACTAAAGTATGTTTGCTGCGAAGCCATTGGCCTATTTCGGTGTCTTTGTTGTAGAGCGCATCGTAGCTGCGTTTGAGTAAATCTGCCGAGACTTGATAGCGTTCGTTGACGTAGCGTAAGTCGCCGCGAAACACCATTTGCTCGTGATTGCCCATGAGTAGATGTAAGCGTCCGCCCGCAGCTTGGGCTTCTTGGTCTAAGGTATATAAAAACCACAATACTTCATTGACTTGATGACCACGGTCAAACATGTCGCCCGTCATCACCATATGACCGTCACCAAAGGCCCAGTGGTTATCTTTGTCGATAATCTTATGGGCTTTTAGTAAGTTAATCATCACATCAAATTGGCCGTGCACATCGCTAAGGGCGACAATTCTGCTGACATGGGTGAAGGTATCGGGCTCAACCGTGACAGCTTGTGTATGAAGGTGCGGTTGGGGTAATTCACCGCAATTGGTAGGGCGAGTTAACTGCGCCTTCGCAATCGGTGTTTGTTTTAGCTCGCTTTGGCAAATCCAATAGGCTGTGTCTTTTTGAGCATCATCTAAAAACACATAAGGGCCATCGGTGACGCTGTTTTCTTGAATTTTTAGCTCTAGCTCGGCTTCACTTGCATTGGCCGCTAATGAGGTCAACGCCAGTGAGGTAAAGGGGAGTGCGGTGACAAGCCATAACAGTGGCGTGAATTTTCTCTGTTGCTTGAGTATCCATTGGCTGGTTCGGCTAAGTCGCGTCATAGATAGCATGATTGGGTGAGCCCCGACTGGCATCGAATTGATTTGCATTAGACCGCATCCTTGTTCTTGTTTTAGTTATTCATTTTTTCATTTTAGACACTTGAGTTGATGAGTCTTAGAACGTGCAGCTTGACGAATTCAATTTCAAGCGCTTAATCCAAACGCTTAATCGCAAGTGCCTAATCTTAAGTACTTAATGTCAAGTGCTCAACCTATTGAAAACACTAAATCATACGGATAAGGCTTAACATCGGCAAGTCGTGGGGCGGGCTAAATTAAACTTGCCCGCCTTGTGATTCAGTTATTCCATCATTGCATTTCTATCGTGCATGACTGTCTTTACATGGTATTGGCAGTTACATGGCATTGACGACGGTATGACTATCGACAAACTGCTCGAAACTGATGATTTTTCCGCTGTGTATCTTCCATAAATGGGTGACTCGAGCGGTAAAATGTTTGCCAGTTTTGACATAAGTACCTGAATAAGTGCCAAAGGCAAAAACCTTATCGCCTTGGGCGACATAGTCTTCGATATCGACGCGATAGTTATCCCATTCTGTTTCGAGGCGGGCGAACACATTGGCGGCTATCACACTAAAACCTATGTAAGTGCCCGCATAGGGAAAACCTGCCGCCTCTGTCCAGCGTGCGTCATTTGCCAGTGCATGCTCAAGATTTTTAGCATTTTCGGCTGAGCTGTGTCCCTCGTAAGTACTTTTGACAAGAGCAAGATTCGCATCAGTTTGTCTTGCTGTTTCGATAAGATTTAACTGAGCAGGCTCACTCACTAAAGAGCTTGTTGGAACACCATTAAGCGTTGGCATGATTATGACTCAAATTGCGCTTCAAGATGGCTTAACCACTGGGCGGGTTGGCCGTAGAAGCGGTTGATATTAATGACGGTGATGTTGCCGTTATTATCCTCTATAGCCATCGAAGGGAAACCTTGGGCACCTATCAGATTCAGTAATGCTCTGGATTCAACAATATGCTCATATAGCTTGTCTTCACCTTGGGCATAATGTTGCGCAAAGCCTATAGGGTCGAGCCCAAGTTCAGCGGCTAACCTTGCCAGATTACCTTCATCACTGGCGCTGTGACCATCACGGTAATGGGCCAGTTGTACTGAGTGTAGATAGGCCAAACTGTCGCCACCCATAGCATCGACTGCGAGCATGGCTTTAATAGGAGGCGCCGAGTCGAGTACGATTGTGGTATCGCGCAGCAGACCATCAAAATAGTTTTCCCCAAAAGGTTGTCCAGTTAGCTCGGCAATACGCAGATCGTGGGGCATAACATAGTCGCGCCAGTTAGCATCGATTTGTTTACGTCTTGGGCCCGTGAGCATACCGCCGCCGTGGAGCTTAATGGTAAAGCCTGCTTTTGCGGCGGCATCGAGTAAAGGCGCTGCGGCATAACACCAACCACATAAAGGGTCGATAATGGCGTGCAGAGTGCGCTCTTTGGCAGCCAGTGCGCTGTTGACTGAATTTGCTGAATGAGTTGTTGGCTGAGTCATAGTGTTAAACCTTTTGGCTTAAGTTCGTCGCGACATTAGCGACTTAAGCCCTTTGAGAACATCGATTAAAATAGTTAGGTTGGTACCGTTATTTAGCTAAAAAATGGCACGCAATCGCTCACGTGCCTGTCTTTAACTGTTTTCACTTAAATGCTTGTATCTAATCGCCTAGATAGATATGGCTGGGCTTACATAGGCCAGGTCATTTCGCCCATGTAAACTTTGGCGCTGATCTCAAGCCCTGCATCGGCTGGCATTTGTGGGTATAGCGCCAGCATCTTTTGGATTAATTCGGCTGAATCTTTCGAGGCTTTTGCAGCGATTTCAAAGGCTTTTACATATTCACGAGTAAAACCGATGGCGTGGGTATTAAATCGCGCTTCGCCTAAATAGTGCCCTGGGATCACTGTGGTCGGCAGCAGTTTTTCCATTGCATCTAAATGGGTTAACCATTCCTGACGCTCAGAGGCAGTTTGAGTGTCAGCCATCCAAACATGCGTGTTATCAAATACTTCCACGCCACCTGTAATAGTTTTTGCCGATGGCACCCACAGGAAAGTGTGTTTAGGGTGTTTATCATTAAAACCTTTGATAATCACTTGCTCACCGTCGATGGTGAAAGTGTCGCTGTGTATCGCCTTAGGTAACACTAATTCGCTTGGCGCATTATCTTTTAAAATCGGCCCCAGTAGGCGAGTTTGCCTTCCATTGAGGCTTTAATCGCATCGACAGTGGTTTGAGTCGCGACGATTTGTGCATCGGGGAAATTCTTTTTAATCACGGCTAAGCCGAAATAGAAATCAGGATCGCTATGACTGATATACACCTGAGTCAGCTTTTTACCGCTGGCCTTAATGGTGTCGACCAATTTTTGGGCATCGTTATTTTGAAATTGTGCATCGACTAGCATTATTTCGTGTTCGCCGCTGATAAAGCTCGATGACACGGCAAAGATGCTGTTTTCGCCCGGATTAAAATGGCTCACTTGCAATGGCGCAGCATTGACCGTGCCAAATCCTGCTAGCAGTAAAGTGGCGGCTAGGCTGATTTTAGACGAGGCCTTCAATGTGGCGTTAACTGTGTTACGTATTGCATAGGTCGATGTGTTCATTTGGGGCTCACTTATAGTCACAGGGTGAAAGAGTAAAAGGTTCGATTTAGCATTCATTGATTTGCAGTTGCTGCAAAAAGTGAGTTAAGTATAGGTTGCAATAATCAATAGATAAATGCGAGTATCTGCCCATGTTTGTTGCATAAATCGGACGAATTGCCGCGTGCGTCCTTGGACTCTGACTTACCTTGAACTCTGAGTTATTGTTATGCGGGAACGCGAAAATGTGAGTGGAGATAAATCATGGATAGACTTGAAGCGGCTAAGGTGTTTGTGACTATTGTTGAGCGCGGCAGCATGATCAGCGCCGCCAATGCCTTAGATATGTCGCGTTCTATGGTGACCCGTTACTTGAGCGAAATGGAAGAATGGTCTGGTGCTAGGTTGTTGCATCGCTCGACGCGTAGCCTCAGCTTAACGCCCGCGGGTGAGCAAGTGCTGGACTATTGCCATCGGCTGCTCGAACTGGCTAACGAAGTCCCTGCGGTAAGCCATGCCGCTGTGGCTATTCCGCGGGGATTACTACGTATTAGTTGCTCCCAGTTTTTGGCACATCAGATTTTAGCGCCCGTGGTACAGCAATATTTAGCCAGTTATCCGCAGGCGAGCGTGAATTTCCACGTGAGCAGCCAAACCGTCGATTTAGTCGCCGAGCGAATTGATCTGGCGATTCGCATCACCAATGAACTCGATCCCAATCTTATCGCTAGGCGTTTAGGGGAGTGTGAGTCTGTTGTGTGCGCTGCACCGAGTTACCTTGCCGCGCGCGCCGCCGTGCTGCATCCAGAGGATTTAACTCAGCATAACTGTTTAACCTATTCCTATTTTGGCGATGTGATGTGGCGGTTTTATCAAACCGATGTGGTTGCGAAACAGGCTCAGGCGCTTAACTCCGATCCTAAGTCAAACCAAGGTCAAGTATTTAACGTGCCTGTGAATGGGAATTTTAGCGCCAATGATTCCATGGTGGTGCTCAATGCCACGCTGGCAGGTGAGGGGATCGCTATGCAGCCCGTTTGGGCGGCGAAACCCTATTTAGACTCGGGTCAGCTAGTGCCTTTATTAATGAAGTTTAAGCCGCAGTCCCTCGGTGTGTATGGCGTGTATCAATCCCGCAAACACATGCAGCCTGCACTTAGGGTGATGATGGACATGCTGGTGGCCTACTTTGCCAGCTTGAATTGAAATCGTGCCAGTTTGAAATAGCGCCAAAGTCTACGGCACTCATAGCGTAACTGAATACCATAAAAAAGGAGCTTAACCCTTTCGAGCTAAACTCCTCAGATTTACACTTGTCTAGATTCTAGATTCTAGATTCTAGATTCTAGATTCTAGATTCTAGATTCTAGATTCTAGATTCTAGATTTACTTAATCATGCGCTTGTATTTCAAGCGGTGTGGCTCAACCACATCGGCGCCATAGGTGTTTTTCAACCATGCCGAGTATTCTGTGTAGTTACCTTCGTAGAAGTTCACTTGGCCTTCGTCACGGTAATCCAGAATGTGGGTCGCGATACGGTCGAGGAACCAACGGTCATGCGAAATCACCATAGCGCAACCTGGGAATTCCAGAATCGCTTCTTCCAGTGCGCGCAGGGTTTCAACGTCTAAATCGTTGGTGGGTTCGTCGAGTAATAATACGTTACCACCCGCTTGCAGCAGTTTGGCTAAATGTACTCGGTTACGCTCACCGCCCGACAGAGTGCCGATGATTTTTTGCTGATCGCCACCACGGAAGTTGAAGCGGCCTACATAGGCACGGCTCGGGATTTCCATGTTGTTGATACGCATGATGTCTTGACCACCGGAGATTTCTTCCCAAATGGTGTTCTTATCATTCATCGAATCGCGGAACTGCTCAACCGATGCCAATTGCACTGTTTCACCCAGCTCAATGCTGCCGCTGTCAGGCGTTTCAGTGCCGGATAACATGCGGAACAGCGTCGATTTACCCGCGCCGTTGGCACCGATAATGCCGACGATCGCGCCCTTAGGCACAGAGAACGACAGGTTGTCGATCAATACGCGGTCACCGTAAGACTTGGTCAGGTTATTCACTTCAATAACCTTGTCGCCTAAACGTGGTCCGGGCGGAATAAACAGCTCGTTGGTTTCGTTACGTTTTTGGTAATCGTTAGTGTTCAGTTCTTCAAAGCGCGCCATACGGGCCTTGCCTTTAGACTGACGGCCTTTGGCGCCTTGACGTACCCATTCCAATTCTTTGGCAATGGTTTTTTGACGAGCGCTTTCGGTGGCTGATTCTTGCTTCAGACGGGCATCTTTCTGCTCAAGCCATGAAGAATAGTTACCTTCCCACGGAATACCTTCACCGCGGTCGAGTTCTAAAATCCAGCCAGCGGCATTGTCGAGGAAGTATCTGTCATGGGTAATCGCGACCACAGTACCAGCATATTCCTGCAGGAAGTGCTCAAGCCACGCCACCGATTCAGCATCCAAGTGGTTGGTGGGTTCGTCCAGTAACAGCATTTCTGGTTTTTCAAGCAGCAAGCGACAAATCGCCACGCGGCGACGTTCACCACCGGATAATACTTCGATTTTCTCATCCCAATCTGGCAGACGCAGGGCGTTGGCTGCGCGCTCAAGGACGTACTCTAAGTTATGGGCATCTTGGGCTTGAATAATGGCTTCGAGTTCGCCTTGCTCTTTTGCAAGGGCGTCGAAATCGGCATCCGGCTCGGCGTAGGCTGCGTAAACGGCATCGAGGCGAGTCAGGGCATTTTTTGCCTCTGCTACCGCTTCTTCAATCGCTTCACGCACGGTTTGATTCGGATCGAGTTTAGGTTCCTGCGGCAGGTAACCGATTTTCAATCCCGGCATTGGGCGCGCTTCGCCTTCAATTTCGGTGTCGATACCCGCCATAATGCGCAGTAGTGTCGACTTACCTGAACCGTTGAGGCCGAGTACGCCAATTTTGGCGCCGGGGAAAAAGCTTAAAGAAATATCTTTAAGGATCTGCTTCTTAGGCGGAACAATTTTACCCACCCGCAGCATGCTGTAAACAAACTGAGCCATTTTTCTCTATCTTAAGTGACTAATGATGCGGCTAATTCTACTCGATTGCGCGCCGAACTCAACTCGACAATGAGCCAAGTTCAAGCACTCTCTGCAGGAATTTCATGTTTCAAATACTGGGATTGTGACCGCGTTCCGAGTAGAATACCGCGCAACCCTACCTATAAGAATTGGCAGCTGGAGTAAGCAATGCTGAAAAAAGATATGAATATCGCAGATTATGATCCGGAACTGTTTAACGCAATTCAGAATGAAACTCTGCGTCAAGAAGAGCATATTGAGCTGATTGCTTCTGAAAACTACACCAGTCCACGCGTGATGGAAGCGCAAGGTTCACAGTTAACCAATAAGTACGCTGAAGGCTATCCAGGCAAGCGTTACTACGGTGGTTGTGAGTATGTGGACGTAGTTGAAACCTTAGCGATTGAACGTGCTAAACAACTGTTTGGCGCAACTTATGCTAACGTACAACCTCATTCAGGTTCACAGGCAAACAGCGCGGTTTACATGGCATTGTTAAAACCTGGCGATACCGTACTGGGCATGAACTTAGCCCACGGTGGTCACTTGACCCACGGTTCACCGGTTAACTTCTCTGGCAAACTGTACAACATCATTCCTTATGGTATCGACGAGTCTGGCAAAATTGACTATGACGAGATGGAGCGTATTGCCTTAGAACATAAGCCTAAGATGATGATCGGCGGTTTCTCTGCCTATTCAGGTATCGTTGATTGGGCAAAAATGCGTGAAATCGCAGACAAAATCGGTGCTTATTTATTTGTCGATATGGCACACGTTGCCGGTCTTATTGCTGCGGGCGTTTATCCAAACCCAGTACCACACGCGCATGTTGTGACATCTACGACCCACAAAACGTTAGCGGGTCCTCGTGGTGGCGTGATCCTATCTGCTGCTGACGATGAAGACTTGTACAAAAAGTTGAACTCTGCGGTATTCCCTGGCGGTCAAGGTGGCCCATTAATGCACGTTATCGCCGGTAAAGCGGTGGCGTTCAAAGAAGCTCTAGAGCCAGAATTTAAAGTGTACCAACAGCAAGTGGTTAATAACGCTAAAGCTATGGTTGAAGTGTTCCTTGAGCGCGGTTACAAAATCGTCTCTGGCGGAACCAGCAACCACTTAATGCTAGTTGACCTGATTGGTCGTGACTTAACGGGTAAAGAAGCCGATGCTGCCTTAGGTAGCGCTAACATTACCGTGAACAAAAATTCAGTGCCAAACGACCCACGTTCACCCTTTGTGACCTCAGGTGTGCGTATCGGTACACCAGCGATTACGCGTCGCGGCTTTAAAGAAGCGGAATCGAAAGAGCTGACGGGCTGGATTTGTGACATCCTTGATGATGCAAGCAATCCTGCTGTGATTGAGCGTGTTAAAGGCCAAGTATTGGCACTTTGCGCACGTTTCCCCGTTTACGGCTAATTTGCCTATGCATCTACGTTTAGTAGATGAAGGGCCGAGATTGATCGCCGACTGACTTGATACTTGTCACATCAGGTACTTAGCATCAGGCACTTAACATCAAGTAGTTAACATTAGGTTGTTAAGCTCAGGTAGTTAACCTCAGCCCATAAATAGGATAAAATCCCATGGCCGCATCTCGCGGCCATTTTTATTGGTAAAATCTTAAGTTTAAATCCATGGCGTTTGACTGAGATTTAACAGGTAAATCCATTAACGCTTTACGATCATTCACTGGCAGGAGGCTCAATGCATTGTCCATTTTGCAGCGCGACAGATACTAAAGTCATCGATTCCCGATTAGTGGCAGAAGGCCACCAAGTGCGCCGTCGCCGAGAATGCACCGAATGTCATGAAAGATTTACCACCTTCGAAGGCGCCGAGTTAGTTATGCCTAGGGTGATTAAACGTGATGGTTCACGCCAACCCTTCGATGAAGAAAAACTCCAAGGTGGCATGTTGCGCGCCGTTGAAAAACGCCCCGTATCTATGGATGAAATCGAGCAAGCGCTTAGCAAAATCAAATCTACCCTGCGCGCCACTGGCGAACGGGAAGTGCCCTCAGAAATGGTCGGTAACTTAATGATGGAGCAATTGATGAACCTAGATAAAGTCGCCTATATACGTTTCGCTTCCGTGTACCGCGCTTTCGAAGACGTGTCTGAATTTGGCGAAGCCATCGCCAAACTGCAAAAGTAGTTATTCGATTCTTGCGGCCTGTCTTTCAGGCTTCTGGTTGCGCTAGCTTTAAAAGAGGCTTTGATTAATAGCTTCAGCAAGACAGGTTTTAAACACAGATTTACAAGACTGGTGAAAGCCGAAACCTTTAACAACAGGGTTGAACATGAGCTTGAACATAAGTTGGTCCGTACTCGATACCCAAATGATGAGCCGCGCGATTCAATTGGCGCGCAAAGGCTTTTACACCACTAGACCCAATCCCAGTGTGGGCTGCGTTATCGTTAAAGATAACCAAATCATTGGTGAAGGTTATCATCAAAAAGCGGGTGAGTCCCACGCCGAAGTGCATGCGCTACGTATGGCTGGCGAACGCGCCCGCGGCGCAACGGCCTATGTTACTTTAGAGCCCTGCAGTCATTATGGCCGCACGCCGCCCTGCGCCTTGGCGCTGATCAATATTGGCGTTAAACGTGTGGTGGTAGCGGTGGAAGATCCTAATCCGCAAGTAGGTGGTCGTGGCATTCAAATGCTGCGTGACGCCGGTATTGAAGTGAATGTGGGATTACATCGCGATGAAGCCTATGCCTTGAATGTAGGCTTTATGAAGCGGATGGAATCGGGTTTACCCAGAGTCACAGTCAAATTGGCTGCCAGTCTCGATGGTAAAACTGCGCTGTCTAACGGTGTGTCTAAATGGATAACTGGCCCAGAATCCCGCCGTGACGTGCAGCGATTACGTTTACGTTCCTGCGCGCTAGTTACGGGAATTGAAACCATACTGGCAGACGCTCCTTTGCTTAATGTGCGTTATCAGGAACTTGGCAGCTTAAAAGACAGTGTAACCGAGGCGCAATTACTGCAGCCATTAAGAGTGATACTCGACAGTCGCGCCCGTTTGCCGTTATCGGCCGCCTGCTTGACTATCGTATCGCCGATACTCTTGGTCTCGACCGTGGCTTATTCCGCAGAGTTTCAAGCACAATTGCCCTCCCATGTGAGTTGCCTCGTGTTACCTGCAATTGCAGGTCGCGTCTCATTGCCTGAACTATTAAGCTATTTAGGCCAAAGTTGTAATCACGTGCTGGTGGAAGCGGGGGCAACCTTAGCGGGCGCATTTTTAGCGCAGGGGCTTGCCGATGAGTTAGTGCTATATCAAGCGATGAAAATCCTCGGTGGGCATGGGCGTAATCTGCTGCAATTGCCCGATTATCAAACCATGGCGCACATTCCTGTACTCACTTTGGTCGATGAGCGAAAATTAGGGCCAGATACCCGTTTAACCTTGAGCGTTAAGCTTGATAGTTCTTTATTTAATTAAGTGAGTTAACCATGTTTACTGGGATTATTGAAGCCGTTGGCACCCTGCGAAAACTGGAGCGTAAAGGCGATGATATTCGCCTTACCGTGGCGAGCGGCAAACTGGATTTAAACGATGTGCGTTTAGGCGACAGTATTGCCACCAACGGTGTGTGCTTAACGGTTGTGCAGCAATTAGCCGACGGTTATGTGGCTGATGTCTCTGCCGAAACCGTGAGTCTAACCGGCTTTGCTCACTACAAAGTGGGCACTAAGGTAAATCTTGAAAAGGCCGTTACCTCAACCACACGCTTAGGCGGCCACATGGTCAGCGGCCATGTTGACGGTATTGCAACGGTTGAGCAACGCTTAGTGCGTGGTCAAGCCATTGAATTTTGGTTAGCCGCACCCGCAGAGCTTGGGCGTTACATTGCCCATAAAGGTTCCATCACCATTGATGGCGTGAGTCTGACAGTTAACGAGGTGGACGGTAGTCGATTCCGCTTGACCATAGTGCCGCATACCGCAGGTGAAACCACGTTAATCGACCTGCAAGCGGGCGATAAGGTGAATATCGAAGTTGATTTAATCGCCCGTTATCTTGAACGCTTGATGAATTATGATGGCAAAGACAGCAATAGCGGCGGTGTCACCATGGAAATGTTAGCCCGTGCCGGCTTTGTGCGTTAGTGCACAGGAGCAGATTATTTAACTTAAGCTTATCGGCAGCTTAGGTTATTTAGGTATAGAATTTCATAATAACAGCAAAATCATAAGGTCCTACAATGGCGCTGCACAGTATAGAAGAGATCATCGAAGATATTCGTCAAGGCAAAATGGTTATTTTGATGGATGACGAAGACAGAGAAAACGAAGGTGATTTGATCATGGCGGCCGAAATGGTCACGCCAGAAGCGATTAACTTTATGGCAAAATATGGCCGTGGGCTCATTTGCCAGACCATGACTAAAGCCCGTTGCCAGCAGTTAAATCTCCCCTTAATGGTGACGAATAATAACGCCCAGTTCTCGACTAACTTTACGGTTTCTATTGAAGCGGCGGAGGGTGTGACTACCGGTATTTCGGCCCACGATCGCGCTGTAACGGTGAAAGCGGCTGTGGCTAAAGAGGCTAAAGCGTCTGATTTAGTGCAACCAGGGCATATCTTCCCGTTAATGGCACAGGACGGCGGTGTATTAACCCGCGCAGGCCACACTGAAGCTGGCTGTGATTTAGCCCGTCTTGCGGGACTTGAGCCATCGGGCGTTATCGTTGAAATTTTGAACGAAGACGGCACTATGGCACGTCGCCCAGATTTGGAGATTTTCTCCGAGTTGCATGGCATCAAAATCGGCACTATCGCGGCTTTAATCGAGTATCGCAACACCAAAGAAACCACGGTTGTGCGTGAAGCTAAATGCAAATTACCGACCCGTTTCGGTGAGTTCGACATGGTGACCTTCAGAGACACTATCGACAATCAACTGCACTTTGCCTTAGTCAAAGGTGAGGTGAAAGAAGATTGTTTGGTGCGCGTGCATTTGCAAAATACCTTCAACGATTTACTCCACTCAGAGCGCGATCAGCAACGCAGCTGGCCACTCGAAAAGGCGATGGAACGTATTTCTGCAGAAGGTGGTGTATTGGTTTTACTCGGGAATCAAGAACATCCCTGTGAAATTCTCTCTAAGGTGAAAGCCTTTGAAGCTGAAGATCAAGGCCAAGCGCCTGCTTCTGCAAAATGGCAGGGGACGTCGCGCCGTGTGGGTGTGGGTTCGCAAATTCTCGCCAGCCTTGGTGTGACTAAGATGCGCCTGCTCAGCTCGCCTAAACGCTACCACTCACTTTCAGGCTTTGGCCTTGAAGTGACTGAGTATGTGGCGGACTGAAACCCAAAGTTACACTGAAGTAAAATTAACAATTTCTGATAATTTGCATAGGGCTCTGGGCAATTGGCTGTGATATCATGTCGCCACTTTTCGCCCCGAGCTGGGTGCTTTAGCTAAATTAGGTAAGATAATGAACGTAGTTCAAGGTAATATCGAAGCGAAAAATGCCAAAGTTGCGATTGTAATTTCGCGTTTCAACAGCTTTTTAGTTGAGAGCTTGCTTGAAGGTGCACTTGACACGCTGAAACGTTTTGGCCAAGTCAGCGACGACAATATCACTGTTGTCCGTGTACCAGGTGCGGTTGAGTTGCCGCTAGCTGCGCGTCGCGTAGCTGCCAGTGGTAAATTCGACGGTATTATCGCATTAGGTGCGGTGATCCGTGGTGGTACTCCTCATTTTGATTTTGTTGCAGGCGAATGTAATAAAGGTCTAGCTCAAGTTGCTTTAGAATTTGATCTGCCTGTTGCTTTCGGTGTTTTGACCACTGATACCATTGAACAAGCGATTGAACGTTCAGGTACCAAAGCGGGTAACAAAGGCGGCGAAGCTGCTCTAAGCCTGCTTGAAATGGTCAATGTTCTGCAAGAACTTGAACAACAGTTGTTATAGTAGGAAAAATAATGAAGCCTTCTGAGCGCCGCAAGGCCCGCCGTTTAGCCGTTCAAGCCATCTATTCATGGCAACTAAGCGGGAATAATATTGCCGATGTCGAGCATGAGTTTTTAACTGAACAAAGTCTCGACGGTGTTGATGTAGCTTATTTTCGTGAGCTATTTTCAGGCGTTGCAACGAAGAAAACCCAATTGGATGAGCTGATCATCCCGCATCTGGAACGCCCGATTGATGAAGTGTCTCCAGTAGAGAAAGCCATAGTTCGTTTAGCGACCTATGAGCTGACTTTCCGTAAAGATGTGCCATACAAGGTCGCGATTAATGAAGCGATTGAGTTGGCAAAAGCTTTCGGTGCGGACGAGAGTCATAAGTTTGTGAACGGACTGCTCGACAAACTGGTTGCACGCAAGTAATAAAGACAAACGGTATCTTAGGATACCGTTTTTCATTGCTAACAAAGGTGGCCGATGTAAGTCGTGCCAAACTGTACAGTGAAAGAATTCCAATTAATTGAATGTTATTTTAGCAACCGCGGCCCCACTCGCCGTGATGTGAAGCTTGGCATCGGTGACGATTGCGCTTTAGTGCAACCTGCAGAAAACAAGTCGATCGCTATCTCCTGTGACACCTTAGTTGAAAATGTCCATTTCTTCCCCGACATGCCTCCCGCTGCCTTAGGTTACAAAGCTTTAGCGGTAAATTTATCTGATCTGGCAGCCATGGGCGCTGAACCCGCGTGGATGACGCTTGCCTTAACGCTACCCGAAGTCGATGAGACTTGGCTAAGTGGCTTTAGTGAAGGTTTATTTGAAGCGGCCGATTACTATGGCATCGCTTTAATTGGCGGCGATACGACTCGTGGTCCACGGGCTATTAACATCACAGTGCACGGCCAAGTCCCACAGGGTAAAGCACTCACGCGTCATGGTGCTAAAGCGGGTGATTGGATTTATGTCACGGGCACGCTCGGAGATTCGGCCTTAGGTCTGGATATTATTCGAGGCGCGCAACAGGCCAGAGCCGAGCATAAAGAATTCCTGATTAATCGCCATTATCGTCCAACACCAAGAGTTTTAGCGGGCCAAGCTTTGCGTTCGCTTGCCTCCAGTGCAATCGATCTTTCCGACGGGTTTATCTCGGATATCGGTCATGTGCTTAAGGCTTCGGCAGTTGGTGCTGTGGTGGACGTTAATTGCATCCCGCTTTCACGCGCGATGCAAGATACCGTCAGCGAGGAGCATGCCTTAGGTTATGCGCTTACAGGGGGCGAAGATTATGAACTGCTGTTCACCGTTCCTGAAGCGCAAAAAGGCGCGCTTGAGACGGCATTAAGCCATGCAGGAGCAAAGTTTGTTCGCGTTGGACAAATTTGTGCAGGCAGTAAGCTCAAGTTGCAACTCAATGGTGAGCCGTTTACACCGCCGTATCACGGTTTCGAGCACTTTTAAGCGAAGAGCATGTTAATGAAATGGTTGTCAAAGGATCAGGTGCTAACGCGCCTGTCATTAAAAAATCCTGTCCACTTTTTGGCACTCGGTTTTGGTAGCGGACTCGCCGCTAAAGCACCCGGTACTTTCGGTACCTTAGCAGCCATTCCCCTCTACTTATTGATGGCGCCATTACCGCTCACTTGGTATATCGGCTTAACCTTATTGAGCGCATTTGCGGGATTTTATATCTGCGGTAAAGCCGCTCAAGATATGGGGGTACACGATCACGGTGCGATTGTGTGGGATGAAGTGGTTGGGCTACTGATCACTATGATAGCGGCACCAGCAGGTTGGGGTTGGTTGTTAGTCGGCTTTGGTCTATTTCGCTTTTTCGACATCATCAAACCTTGGCCTATTCGATGGCTCGATGCCAAAGTTCATGGTGGTTTTGGCATTATGATTGACGATGTGTTAGCGGGCGTGTTTTCGTTTATTTGTCTGCAAGGGCTAGTCTGGTGTTTTAGCTAACATTATCGCTAACCCGACATGTTAGTTAGCATGGCCAACAACTAACCCTTAGTTTTTGATATAGCCCCTTAGCTTGTGATATAGAGTGTGTAGATTCAAGCGTTTAGCGACCTCATTCGTTATCTGATCCATACTACTATTGCAGCAGTTCCCTTGCGTTCGCGAGGGTATTGCTGGTGATAGTATCGCCACCTAACAGTCTTGCAAGCTCTTGGATACGCTGCTCACGATCGAGCGATTTCATTGTGGTCTCAGTACTACCTGCCTTATTAAATTTATCGACAAACATGTGTTGATGACCATTGCCCGCAACTTGCGGCAAGTGAGTCACGCACAGTACTTGGGTCGATTCCCCTAAGCTGCGTAACATGCGGCCCACCACTGCGGCGGTGGGGCCGGAAATCCCGACATCCACCTCATCGAAAATTAATGTCGGTGTGGCAACCTTCTTCGCGGTAATCACTTGGATCCCTAGCCCTATCCGTGAGAGCTCACCGCCAGACGCGACTTTTGAAATCGGTTGCAAAGGTTGGCCAGGGTTAGTGGTTACCATAAATTCGATATTGTCACTGCCATTGGCTGACATTTGCTCGGGGTGGAAATTGACTTCGATCGTAAATTTACCCTTAGGCATATTCAGTTCGTGGATTGACTGAGTCACCAGTTTGTCGAGTTCTTTGGCATATCTAGCGCGGCTTTGGCTGAGCTTTTGCGCATTGCTAAGGTAAGCGGCTCTACTTGCTTCGACTTGAAGCTGAATTTCTTCAAGTTTACTTTCATCACTGTCTAAGGTGCTCAGCTCAGCCTTTAATGCTAAATGATGCTCGGCCAGTTTATTCGGGCTAACATGATGCTTACGCGCCAGTTGCATGGCTTTTGATAGCCGTTCTTCTAAATAGGCAAAGTGGGTTGGATCGAGTTCAAGCTTACTCAAATAGTGCTGTAATTCGCCTGCACTTTCTTGCACTTGGATTAAGGCATCATTGAGCATAGTGTTGATATTGCTTAATGCAGGATCGTAGCTTTGCAGATCTTCGGCGAGGGAAACGACTCGATTGAGCAGCGACTCTATATTGTTCTCTTCGCCCTCTGTGAGTATATCTAAGCTCGCCTGACAGGTATCAATCAACTCAGTGCCATTAGCCAGACGTTTGTGCTCTTGCTCAATCTCATCGAACTCATCAACTTTAAGATCAAACTCATCGAGTTCTTCTACTTGATATTGCACTAATTGCTTACGGGCAATACGTTCATGCTGGGAGGCTTCGAGTTGTTTTAGATCGGCCTCAATTTGCTTGCAGCGTTGAAAGCTAGCGGCAACCGTATCGATAAGCAATCTGTGGTTGGCATAACTGTCGAGCAGGGTGAGTTGATGTTCACTTTTTAACATTGCATGGTGCGCATGTTGACCGTGAATACCGATAAGCAACTGACCCAGTAATTTTAGCTGCGTCAGCGGCACTGGATTCCCATTGATGTAGGCGCGTGAACGGCCATCGCTACCAATAGTTCGACGTAGAATGCACTCATGATCGAGTTCAAGATCGTTATCTTCTAACCAACGTTTTGCCAGTGGAATATCATCCAAGGAAAAGCGGGCGCTGACCTCGGTTTTATTGGCTCCGGGACGAACACTGCTGGCATCGGCGCGATTGCCTAGGCATAGGCCTAGCGCATCGATGGCAATCGATTTACCCGCACCGGTTTCACCTGTGATGCTGGTCATACCGGGGCGAAAATCCAGTTCTAAAAAACGGACGATAGCGAAGTTATTAATGCTGAGTTGGCAAAGCATAGTGAATTCCTGTCGAAAAATATACCAAACCACTGTATTGATAAACAGTATATACTGATTTTATATACAGTAAAGTGGCTTGGGTGAAAAATCGGCATTATCGACAGTAAATATTTTTAATTAACTGATTATGCATAGGTTCTTACTAAGCTTTCTAAGATAGGTAAACTGAAGAAAGTGACTAAGGTGCCAAATAGAATGCCTTGAGCACTGGTTGAAGCCTGAGTGTTATAACGCTGGGCGAGTAAGTACACGCTAGCCGCGGTGGGAAGTGCGCTCAAGATCACGCCCATGATCAGGTAGTCACCACTTACGCCAAAACGGTTAAGCATAAAGTAAACGAGTGCCGGTTGGATAGTCAGCTTGAAGAGGTTGATAAGGCTCAGTTCGATAAAATTCTTGGGGCTAAATACGCTGCTATCTTTCTGGTAGCGCATCGCTTTGGCGAGTACCATGCCGATAGCAAATAGGGCGCAGGGGCTTGAGGTATTGCCTATTTGCTGGATCATTAGCGCCAGCCCTGACGGCAGTTTTATCTCTAGCGCCGAAATGCCGACGCCAATTAAGCTACCAATAACGATAGGGTTTTTACCGACCGCCATTGCCATTATGATTAAGGCGTGGTGTTGTCTTTGGGTGTTAGTGGCCAGTTCCATCGAGACTAAGGCGACGGCAAACATCAGCACGGATAATAAGCTGGCAATCGCGGCGGCGACTAAGGCACTTTGTTGGTGCGGAAAGAGGATGATGAGCAGTGGAATACCAATAAATGCCGTATTACCAAAGGTGGCATTGAGGGCTCGAATAGCGGCAACCGCATGCTGTTTAGGGTTAGCGATCAGCGATAGCCCAAGGCAGACAAGATAAGTGATTACCATAGCTGTGCTGTAGCCCGCAATAAATCCCCATTGCAAAATCTCGTCAATCGGCTGCAGGGCGAGGGCGATAAGCATGATCGCGGGGAATGCAATGTAGTACACATATTGGTTTAGCACTTGATCCGTATCGACGGGCAAGAGTTTTAGTTTTTGCACTAGTGTACCGAGCAACATGATCCCGAAGACGGCAAACAGAGGGGTTAAAATGGTCATTTCCCTCACTCATCCTTACGATTAAATTTGAATAAACTCGCCCACCGTCGTCATTTTACTGTCGCTATGATTCTTGGTGGACAGAGTTACAGCACTTGCTTCTTTTTATGTCACTTTAGAGCCAGATTTAGCGCCAGCGCAGTAAAACTCGCCACAAAATAACATACCATTTCAATCTAAGGCTATTGCGCTATGGTCGTATAAGTGAATAATTCAATGTTTAAAACACAATCACTTAGTGAATTTAGCGTTTTAACGTCAATACCCAATATGTGAAATTAGGATATGCAATGAGTGATGATTTAGGCGCTGAACTACAACTTGTCTATCTTTTTGTGCATTTAGTCAATGCGGGCAGTTTTTCGCAGGCGGCGAAGGAGCTTGATATGCCCATTGCCACAGTGAGCCGCAAGTTAGCGAAGTTGGAAGAGAAGCTCGATAAACAGCTCTTTATGCGCAGCACCCGCAAGTTGCGACTGACAGAGGAAGGGCTGGCGCTCTTTCAACGTTACCAGAGCGTGGTTGCTCAATTTGATGAACTAAGTGGTTTAGGCAGCGATAAACCCGAGGGAACCTTGCGCATCGCGGCGCCGATTTCGATTATTTCCATCGTGTTTATTCAAGCATTAAATGAATTTGGCCGCCTATATCCCGATATCCGTTTACACATTTCCCAGAGCAATGAGTTAGTCGATTTGATCGACAAAGGCATAGATGTGGCGATTGTTGGCGGGGCTCAGCCTGATTCTTCTTGGGTGTCGAGTACCTTAGGCGAGCTCGACTATTGCCTGTTTGCCACACCAGAATATTTGGCTCAGGCGCCTAAACTTGAGCATCCCGATGATCTTGAAGCCCATCAACTGATAAAAGTCTGGCCGCTGTTTAATTGGCATTTAAAGCATCCAAGCGGCGAGTCTTTTTATTTTAATGGCCCGACTAAGCTCACCCTCACGGACTTACACGGAGCGATTCAGGCTACTTTAGGCCATGGCGGGATCTTGTATGGTCCTGAACTATTTGTAAAACAGCAGATTAAAGAGGGGAAACTTAAAGTATTACTGCCGGAATGGATTGGCGAACAGAGGCGAATTTCGATTTTATATCATCAGCGCAGCCAGCAGCCGCTAAAGGTAAGAGTCTTTATTGAGTTTATGCAGTCAAAGGCGCCAGAGTTATTCTCTATGCGTTGATTTATTGAGGAGAACTGATTTTTAGCGTCTTTTAGGTTTTACGGTGTTTTTGCTCATGGTGTTTTGCGTTTGTTTTGCATCTTGCAGGCTGGAGCGTGTCGCGGGCAGTATGCCGAGTTCTAAGAAGTATCCCACTAAACGCCGTAGTTCAAATAAAGAACCGATACGCTGTTGATCTTTGATGGTCAGTTTCCAACTGTCGGTGCGTCCTTCGCTATTGGTTAAGACAAATCCTTGATAAACAATCTTTTTCATTGGAATAACTCAATCTTTATTGATGCTATTTATAGCAACTGGATATCTTTGACGGGATTCGTTGGTGAGGGTGTAAAACGATGATCCCTTTCTTATTCTGCATGGATAATAGGTGCTTGAGTAACCCCAAGCACCCCCATCAATTAAGCGACGCTGATACCGATATTTGATACGCCAGCTTCGATAATGTCTTTGCGTAAACCTTTGACCAGTTCTGCAGTGATCTTCGGATTTTCTTCAATAATTTCCAGCAGAGAATTTTGTAATTCTTTCTCTTCTTCCATGACTTCATGGGCGAAAACGAAATCATCTAATGCTTCATCCACCAAATCGACATCGCTGATCGCTTCGATGTAGTTAGCCACTGTGCTGGATGACAATTTGCTGATATTGACTATATCTTCTTCAATTTTGCCTTGAATCGCACCCAGTAAGGTCGATATGGCGACCACAGCATCCATGGCAGGATAGACGCCATAGGCTTCAAAATCAGCGGGTTCTGGGGTGTTATCTTCCAAGCGTTGCAGATGCACATCGACATTGAATTTGAGCTTGGAGTCGTACTGGGATTGCCACAATAGTTCTAATGCGGTACTCAACACAGTAGGATCGCCAAACTCACAGACTTCGGAAAACAGTTGATAGTTGGGCAACATACGTTGGCAAAGTGCAGTGGCAAAGAGTTGTTTTTGTGGCAGTGTTAACGCCTTGAGACGTTTAAAGAAGCCCGTTTTTTTGGTCATCTGTTATTTCCGCTGATAGCTGTGATATCACTTGATTTGCCGCAGATTCTACCTTAGTTAACTCATCAAGTAACTCTAGTATTTCGGGTTCGAGATCTTCAACCGATGTTTCACGTTTTAGTGCCGATTCAATTTCTTGGCATAACCTTTGTGTGGTGGGCACGCCGCAGTAGCAGCTCGCACCATGCAGCTTATGGATAGTACTGAGCATGACAGGGTGATCGTTTTGACTTAGCGCCGTTTGAATCGTCGCCACGGTTTGCGGCAATGAGTCGAGCAACATTCTGAGCATATCTAAGGCGAGATCGGCCTTGTGATTGGCTTGGGTTAAGCATAAATCCCAGTTCAGCGTATGCAGGTCAAAATGGGTGAACTTAGGCCGAGTGATCCAGCGATGAATAATATCTTTGAGCGCCGCTTCATCAATAGGTTTAGGCAAATATCCGTCCATACCACTGCCTAAAATCAGTTCGCGTTCTTCGGCAATGGCATGGGCTGTCACGGCAATTATCGGTGTGTTGCGGTTCATCGAGCCTTGGCGAATTTGCTTCGTGGCGCTAATGCCATCTGTGCCAGGCATTTGGATATCCATAAAAATCAAGTCGAAGGTGCGAGTCTTCGCCTGTTTAACTGCTTCATCACCACTGTTGACGGCAACCACAGTCGTCACTAATTCGCTGAGTAAAGTATCAATCAGTTTTAAGTTGGCAAAGTTATCATCTACCGCTAGCACGGTTAAGGATTGGCGCGCAACCGGCGTTGATATTGTCGCAGGGGCTATGATGTCGTACTCCATCGGTGGATAGAGTAAGTTGCGCGCAAGCTGATGCTCACTGACTGGCAGAGACAACACCACATCGGCATTCGGGCGAATAAATTGGGTTAAGGCATCCTGTTCTTGGCAATCGTATAGCACGATAAGGCAATCTGTTTTGGTCTTCGCTAAGTTTAGTGTACTTACCAGTTGTGCTGAATCGCTAAACCCATGGCAACTCAGGAGAACATAGTCGTATGGCGCTTCAGCCGTGGTGAGCGTAGTCAACAAGCTTGGAATATGCTGATGATGGGTGACTTTTGTATCCCATTGATTCAATTGGCGGCTTAATACTGCGTGGGTGAGTACTCGCGGTTCGTAAAACAGTATGGTTTTGTCTTTGAGTTTTTCGAGCGGCAGTGAGTCACCGATTTGGAATTGACCTAAGCCGAGCGGTAAACTGAACCAGAAGTTTGAGCCTTTTTCTGGGGATGAAGTAAAGCCGATTTGGCCGCCCATTTGATTCACTAAACGCTTAGTGATCACTAAACCTAAGCCGGTGCCACCAAAGCGGCGCGAAATCGACGAGTCTGCTTGGCCAAAGGCTTGGAATAAAAAGTCCTGTTGGCTTTCATCGATACCAATACCTGTGTCGACCACATCACAGCGCAGTACCACTTGTTCATCCGACTGGCTCTGCAGTTCGATTTTGACCATCACGCTGCCAGAGTCAGTGAATTTAATCGCGTTACCAACCAAGTTATTGATGATTTGGCATACGCGCATGGCATCGCCATTGACATTGTCGGGCACGTTGGGGGCGATATCGACGACGAGTTCTAGGCCTTTGGCCTGTGCGCTGCCCGAGATCAAGGTAATCGTATCGCTTATGGTTTCCCTAAGGCCGAAGGGCATGTTTTCTAACACCATTTTACCGGCTTCGAGTTTAGAAAAATCGAGAATGTCGTTGATGATACCCAGCAGGTTAGTGGCGCTGCGTTCTATGGTCTTGATGTAATCGACTTGGCTCGAATGCAATGGTGTTTTGACTAATTGCCGCGCAAAACCGATAACGCCATTGAGCGGCGTACGTAACTCGTGGGACATATTCGCTAAGAATTCAGATTTAATTCGGCTGGCTTCTAGGGCGCGTTTTTTAGCTAAATCCAGCTCGACGTTTTGGATTTCAATCTGCTCTAAGGTTTCCCGCAGATCCGACGTCGCTTGGTCGATATTTTGCTGCATCTCATCATGGTATTCTGACAACGAACCTGCCATGGCATTGATGCCGCGTTTGAGTAAGTCCAGCTCACCAATCAAGTTGCCATCTAAGCGGGCGTCCAATTTACCTTCACGGATTTTAGCGACGACGCGCACCATTTCAGTAATGGGCTGAGTGACGTTTTTCACTAGCCGGAAAGTAAATAGCAGGTTTAACTGCACGCCGATCAACACGATAATAAAGGCGGCGACTGCGGCTCTATGTTGCTCTAACAAGGCGCGTTCTTTATTGATTATTATCGAGATATAACCTAAAAGATGACCATCGTCTGTCTGGATATCGTAATTAGCGGGAGCAGCAATGGGGCCTGTGGCAAAAATGGGCGTCCGTAAAATAAGGCTGTCGTCCACATGTTCAATTTCGGTTTTATGCAGCGTGTTGAGGGCTTCTTTGTAGCGCATAATCTCAAAGTCTTTGTGATAGTGGGAGGTCACAAAGAGTTGATTATTGGCATCGAAAATCGCGATGGATTTTACTAAGGTGGATTTGTTGAGCTGCGCCGCCGCGAGTAAGCGTTTGGTCGCCTCGCGATCATTCGCCACTAAGCCGATCTCACTGGCAATCGACAGTGGCTCGATAATATTGCTGCCCTGTTCGACGAGCGTATCTTCGAGCTCATAAAAACGGTTTATGGTAAAGTAGCTGCCCAGAAGGATACCGACCAAGATTGTTGGCGCGAGCGCCAGCACAAGAACCCAAGAACGTAGGCTGTATTTGGTCATGTTGTTGACAGGGTTCATAGCAGCGGCGGTGTTTCCTGTGATAGAGACTAAGATAATTTTATAAGACTGCCAGAAAGAGGGCGGTCTTTGCCAGTATTTTATTGATTTAGAGGCCGAAATGGCGCAATTTTTTAAAGCAAAACCAAATAGTTCCAAACAGTTGTCGGCTAAGTTATCGCTGAGCGTAGAACAGCTCGATCACTTAGGTGCTGGTATAGCACAACATCAAGGTAAAGTCGTGTTTATCCCTGGCGCTTTGCCCGATGAAACCGTGACAGTACAGCTCACCGAGCAAAAGAAAAATTATGCCCGCGCCAAGTTAATTAAAGTCGATACACCTAGCTCTGAGCGCGTCGAGCCTGAGTGTCCACACTACCACACCTGCGGCGGCTGCGACTTACAGCATATGTCATTATCGGGTCAGCGTGAGCATAAAGAAGCCGCGTTGCTGGATATTATGGCTAAGTTTGCTGGCACTGAAGGCGGTGCTTTATCGCCCGCACTCACGGGGGAAGGTTGGCATTATCGTCGCCGCGCCCGTCTTGCAACTTTATTTGATAAAAATACCAAGCACTTAAGTTTAGGCTTTCGCGCCGCCAGTAGCAGCAATGTGGTGCCAATCAGTCAGTGTCTGGTGTTAGCTAAGCCATTATCGGACTTGATCGTCCCCTTTGCTAAGTTGCTGAACCAATTGTCAGCTAAAGCCAGCTTAGGTCATCTTGAGTTAATTGCCGCCGATAATGGTCACTTTGCCGTGCTGCGTATCACTAAGGCGTTAAACGATAAAGATCTCGCTAAGTTGTCAGCCTTTGCTGAGCTGCATCAGATCCATATTTGTCTGCAGGATAACGAAGGCCAATTCCAAGGCGTCGGCGCTGAGTTAGTGTTACCTGTTTATCAACTGTTAGATGAAAATGCGCAGTTGGATGCGGTGAGCTTAAGTTTCACCCCAGGTAACTTTGTGCAAGTGAACGGACAGATTAACAAGGCCATGGTCGCTCAAGCGATGGATTGGTTAGCGCCAGCACCTGATGAGCGCATTTTGGATTTGTTCTGCGGCATGGGTAATTTCAGTTTGCCCTTAGCGAAAATGGGCGCGGATGTGATTGGCGTCGAAGGGGTTGCCGAAATGGTGACTCAGGCACGGGTGAACGCGAAAGCTAACAATCTGGATAAACTGACCTTTTACCACGGCGATTTAAGTGCGGATTTATCCCTTGAGCCTTGGATGGGCAAGATTGATAAATTACTGCTCGATCCCGCTCGTGCGGGGGCATTTGAAAGCTTGCAATGGCTAAAGAAAATGAAGCCGCGCAAAGTCGTGTATGTTTCGTGTAATCCTGCGAGCTTGGCTCGCGATAGCGCTGTACTGTTAGAGCGCGGTTACCGATTACAGCAATTGGGACTTATCGACATGTTCCCACAAACACACCATATCGAAGCCATGGCACTGTTTGAATTAACCAAGTAATTTGCGCTGGCAAAGTAAGCAAAGCGTTTGAATAACGTAAAAATGTGATTATTACGTCGGTTGGGTTTGACAAGTTCGCGCCAATGCTGAAGATAGGAGAGCTGAAGTGGTGCCCACTTTCTCTCTGAGCACGGATAAGGAAATAAATTAGATGGTCTCTGTTCGCGAAGCGCACTTTAATGATCCCGATTTTCACTTAGAAGATTGGGTAGCTCGCTATGTTGGTCATGCCGATGAAGCGCAGATGCTGCTCTCTTTGATAGGGCAGATTGACGCCTTACCAGCCAAGAGTCCTGCGGCGAAGAGAGAACTGCTCGAACGTGCTCGAGAGATGATTGAAATCCTCGCACCGCTAAACATGGACATTGAAACCCTGCAGGCGGCGATTCTGTTTGTGGTGCTCGATGCTGGGTTATTGACCGAAGAAGCCATCCAAGAGAAATTTGGTGAGCCGCTGGCGCGTTTAGTGGCGAGTGTCGTGACCATGAACGCGATTGGCGCCTTGAAAATCAATCCTAATAGTCGTTCAACCGAGCCGCAAATCGACAATATCCGCCGCATGTTATTGGCTATGGTTGAAGATGTGCGCGCTGTGGTGATTAAGCTTGCCGAGCGTGTGTGTTTACTACGGGCGGTGAAAAATGCCGACGAAGAAACTCGCGTGCTGCTGGCCCGTGAAATTGCCGATATTTACGCGCCGCTGGCTAACCGTTTGGGTATTGGTCAATTAAAGTGGGAGCTGGAAGATATTTCTTTCCGCTATCTGCATCCTGATACCTATAAAGACATTGCTAAGCAATTAGATGGCAAACGACTGGATCGTGAAGTTTTTATCGACAAGTTTGTCAGTCAGTTGCAACAAAGATTAGATGAAGATCAAATTCGCGCTAAGGTCTACGGCCGGCCGAAACATATCTACAGTATTTGGCGCAAGATGAAGGGCAAGCACCTTAAATTTGATGAGTTGTTTGACGTGCGCGCCGTGCGTATCGTGACTGAACGTCTGCAGGATTGTTATGGCGCGTTAGGTGTGGTGCATACGCTTTGGCACCATATTCCTCGGGAATTTGACGACTATGTCGCTAACCCAAAACCTAACGGTTATCAATCGATTCATACGGTGGTGGTGGGGCCTGAGGGCAAAACCGTTGAAATTCAAATTCGTACCCAAGACATGCATGAAGATGCAGAGCTGGGTGTGGCCGCCCACTGGAAATACAAAGAAGGCAATCATTCCGGTAAGCAAAGCGGCTACGAAGAAAAAATTAACTGGCTGCGTAAAATTCTGCAATGGCAGGAAGACGTGGTCGAAAGTGGCAACTTGGTCGAAGAAGTGCGCAGCCAAGTGTTTGAAGATAGAGTCTATGTGTTCACCCCAAGCGGTGAAGTCGTCGACTTGCCACTGGGCTCAACCGTGCTCGACTTTGCCTATTACATTCACTCCCAAGTGGGACATAAATGTATTGGTGCTAAGGTCGATGGCCGTATTGTACCGTTTACCTATCAGGTTGAAACGGGTGAGCGCATCGAGATCATCACCTCGAAACAGCCCAATCCTAAGCGCGACTGGCTTAACCCTAACTTAGGTTATATCCGTACCTCGCGGGCGCGTTCTAAAATCCAGCATTGGTTTAAGCAGCAGGACAGAGACAAGAATATTGTCGCTGGCAAAGAAATGCTTGAATCAGAACTCGCGCGGGTGAGCCTTAAAATTAAAGACGCGGCCATCGCGGTCGAGCGCTTTAATATGGCGAGCATGGATGACTTACTGGCGGCCATTGGCGGCGGTGATGTGCGTCTGCATCAAGTGGTTAACCATATTCAAAGCCGTCTGCGACTCGACGAAGTGTCAGAAGAAGATGCGGTCGAAGAGTTAGTTAAGAAAGGCCAACACAAACCGACCTCCAGTGGCCGTGGTCAGGTTGAAGTCAACGGTGTGGGTAACTTGCTTAACCATATCGCCCGTTGTTGTCAGCCAGTTCCCGGTGATGAGATTTTAGGTTTTATCACGAAAGGCCGTGGTATTTCTGTACATCGCGCTGATTGTGAACAAGTTAAAGAGTTAATGCGGGTTCACCCAGAACGTGGTGTCGATGTGGTCTGGGGCGAAAATTACTCCGGCGGTTATCGCATGCGTCTGCGGGTATTGGCCCACGATCGCAGTGGCTTATTGCGTGACTTAACCTCAGTGCTGGCGGCCGAAAAATCCAATGTACTGGCCATGAGTTCGTCATCGGACACTAAAAATCAGACCGCTGCGATTGAGTTGGAACTGGAGCTTTATAACCTCGATGGTTTATCGCGGGTGTTATCTAAACTGACCCAAGTCGATAGCGTGATTGAGGCAAGACGACTTTAAGGCTAGCAACGCCTTTCGAAGCGGTAAGTATCTAGAAACCATCTAGAAGCTAGAAAGAAAGTAATCAAGGATTAGGGCGGCAGGGTGAATTTCACCTGCCGCCTTTTTATTTGGCTTATTTTTTATGGAAATTGAGCTGCATGACTTGTTAGTTCAGCTGCGGTGTTCTTAGTGTTAGCCTGATATCACCCATACAGGTGTACCATGGCATTCACTCTCAGACACTGTGGATAGAAGCCTAGGGATTCTAAGTTTATGAACGAGAGCCATGGAGGGCTAATATTTCGAGTGAACCAAAGTAATTAAGAAAGGTAATCCTTGCACCCACTTGATCTTGGAGATGACGTATAGATCGCCATGTCTATAAGCAGAAAAAGGTGATGACGATGGCCGCAATCAATGTCAGGAATTGCTGTTGGGCAATTCACTTCGAGCTTTCAGCCAACATTATTCTCATGGTCATGCAGACGCCCTGCGTTATTTGTCTTTTATATCAGTCACTCTTTATCCGGCAATCCCAAAGGCGATGGCGCTCACCGACAAGATAACAATGACTGCCAAACCAACATCCAACACGTTAGGCAGTTTGCAGTAATAAAGCACATCATCAATTTTCCCAAGGATGGTCAACACCAGAAAGTTCGACTGTGGAATGACCTGAAGTTGCGGCTCAAAAACCTTTACCGCAAGCTTGCCACTCTCGACCGCGGCCTCAATGCTCCACACATCCGCCGTCGTTTGGGTGTGAGCGCCTGCTAGAACAAGGTTGGATATTGATGTCTTTTGTTGTGGCATATATTGCTGGGTGTGGGTCGAATTCACCCATTTGGGCTGCGCCGATGTTATGCCTTCGGGAGAAAACGCCCATTCATGCCAAACTTTGATTTTTACAATGGAAAAATCTTGCCAGCTTTTGCCGCCGTTAGCCTTTTTCACCAGTTCATCTAGGGCATCACACTGCTTTAATTGAAATAACACTTCATCAAGGAATTGCTCCTCAGTGCATTGTTCCAAACAAAGGCCATGAACTGGGCCTAGGGCTGTTGAAACACAAGCGGTGACAGTCCACAGTGATTGGATCTCTTCTCCCAGATAACTCGACTCTCCCCACGCTTGTTCCTGAGCAAAAAGTGTCAGGTTAAAAGCGGAGTCTGAAATAACCAGCGCGCATCGCTTTCGCGGCCAAGACATTTTTTCTTTGAAGCCAATTCTAAAGGACACTTGGGTATGCGGCCCCTGTTGTACCAAGGATTTAAAAAGATTGAGTTGCGGTTGATTTTGAAGAAGCGGGGTTCTGTCTAGAATATCTGCCGCAGAAAAAGGATTCAGTGCGAGGACATAGATATCGGCCTGAACGGTTTCGCCATTGTCCAGTTCTGCTGCTGTTATGCGGTTATTTTCAAAACTCAAACGATGAAGTGGGGTCTGCCAATAAAACTCAACCTGCTTTTGCTTCAGGTCATCGACCCACTTATCAAACCAAACCTCACTGCTGGGCCCGTTCAGAAGCAGCCATCCCGTACGGGCCTTGTGTTCCCATGGCCCGCCTTCACTGTCTGCTTGATGACGATAGCAATACTTAGTGACCAATTGCTTACGGAAAAAATGCGCCACATGATGGAAAGAAACATGACACCAGTCAGAGCCCACCCAAGGGCCAAAAGTGGAACTCCAGGTACTCAGTGTTGAAGCTGCTAAATAAGGTCGCCAAGCTTCTTTCGCATTGATGTTGCTGTACTTTTGGCTACTTCGGGTATTTGAACACCATGCTTTTCCCATCAGCCAACACCAAAGCCATTTTTCTTTGGTCGTCATACTAAACAGGTTCTCCAAATCGACATTGCTGGAGTGAGAGTCACCAAAGTGAGCCGAACCTGAGTTAGGCGCCAAGCCGAATACGACTGGCCGAGAAAGAATGTTGTCATAGAGACTGGAATGCTCATCAAAGGGGATCTCCTTGATGAGTTCGAAAAAATTGTTATACCAAGGGCCCATTCCATGCCAAGAGTATTCAGAAGGCATACCCTGATCTTCTTTTCTTCTGGCACTTCTAAAAAAACCACCTGCATCCGCATTCGCCTCGAATATCTTCACTTTATACCCAAGTTTTGCAAATTCATGCGCTGCCGTTAGTCCGGCAATACCACTACCAAAAATAGCGACACTTTTCGCTTCTGTAGATGATTCTGTGGATTTAGAGATAGCTTCAACTAACATTTAGCACCTCTTAACATGATCGTCGTTTGTGTCTAACGTGCTTTTAGGGGGATTTTATGCTTTCATGTTTCTTGTCATCCGGCCAATAACTGGGGCGACTATAATGATGGTAAATATGCATTTCTGTCTTACGGTCCACTGGCACCGTTGGGTTATACGGCGGAGCGTCTTTCACTGCCTGTCGTGTCAGATTGACAGACGCCTTGGCATCGGGCCAACTCACATCTTCGATCCAATCAGCAGGAATCAGCACTTGATGACCTAGCCACCAGTTACTCGTATTCACTATCAGGTATCGAATGGCCCAAGTTTCTTCATCGATAAGCAGGTCCTGTATGTGGCCAATGTCACCATCGGTCGCATGAATGCGGTAGTCGATTACCGCCTGACAACTACGCAGATGAATGTCGTCATCTTGGTGCTGCTTGGCTTTAGTTTGTACATTAGTCTTAGCCATTTCTGGATGTTCGACATCAGGTGGAGACGCTAAGCCGACGTAGCCCATTAACATCATATTCGGATACACACCCCCGCCCCACATCCCGTCACCGCCCCAATAATAGGGATAGCCGTAGTACTCAAGTAAGCGAATTTCTTGCTGTCGAGAGACAGGTTTTTGGGTGCTGATATCGGGGCTGTTCTCGACTTGAACTTTTGTGATAGAGACGGGCAACAGCTTGTCCGCCCAGTTAGCTTGGCCTATCGAGATAGGCGAAATCAGTACTTTTCTACTGGAAAGCCAAGTGCCAGTGTCAACAACGAGATAGCGAATGCACCAAGTTTCGTCATCGAAATAGACATCTTTAACATGACCAATGTTGCCATCTGTAGCACTGATGACATAGTCCTCCATATTCTTAACTGTGCGTAACATAAGCACTGTCTCCTTCGAATGTTTGTTTTCCTAGAGGGTCGATATACCTATGTAGTATGCAAAAGCGGCGACGCTGTCTAACGTAAGTATCATTTTTGTGGAAGTGACGAACTGCCAGATGCCTAAGTCGCCGAGTTCTCAGCCAAATCCAAACTATTAGTGGGTGCGTGAACGCACTGACACCAGACCGCTGGTCATTCACCATAGAAAGACAATCGGTAATGTTAAGGGCTGTGGGAAACATTTTTAGCGGGCGATATGAACACACCAATTAAAAAATGAATTTTAGCGGCAGATCTGGCGCTGGTGTTAGTACAACTTAGCCACATGGCGCTGGCTGATAGTGTGTCTCAGGAGATGAGTTATTTCAGTGTCGCTTGCAGGGTAATCTCTTCAACACCAGCAAGGGCCTTCGATACTGGGCAGTCACACTTTGCCGCAGCCGCAATCTCCTGGAATTTCGCTTCGTCGATGTCCGCAACCTCTGCGATCATAGTCAATGCGATGCGGTCTATAACGAAACCTTCGCCTTGTTTAGCGAGACGTACACTGGCCTTGGTGTCGATATTGGTGGTGGCAAACCCTGCCTTGTCGCAGGCGAATGAAAACGCCATCGTAAAACACGCGGCATGGGCGGCAGCTAGTATCTCTTCAGGGTTCGTGCCACGACGGTCATCCTCGAAGCGGCTACTGAAGCCGTAAGGATATTGCTTCAGTGCACCGGTCTCGGTACTTATTTTACCTTGGCCTTTCTTACCTTGACCTTGCCATTGGATAGTTGCGATTTTTTCAATCATGGTGTGTCTCCTAAATATCAAAATTGCTCAAGAAGGGTTTCATTTTCGACGCTAATGATTGGGCAAATTGAGACGACTTATACTGCCAACCTATGCCAGTCTGGACTTGACCATAGGTATCCGTCTGTACGGTATGCAACAGATATGATAGCTGCGAAGGCGCTAATGTGATTGCGCTGGGCGTTGAAGATCCCCACCTACCAATCGAAGATATGCTTCTCAAGATCGCCTTTGTACGCTTTCATTTCAGAGGATTAACGGGCCATATATGGCCTGATTTATTGATTGATATTTTCAACCGCTCATTCTCACAAACCAACACATTTTTATCACACTGAATCTGCGCTAACTTCGCCATCCGTTCTGCCGCCTGAGCTGTGGCACGTTGGAAACCCAATAAGCCCAAAGCAGCTGATGCTGCGTCCGTTACGCTGATAGCGTGGGCGTCTTGCACTGTCAGCAATAAGGCGTTTATGAGCTCGGCATCACAGACGTTTTCCAGCTTACGGGTGGCTGTGTCGACGCTGTTCCAGTTTCTTAACTTGACTGTACTGCGGCCATGCGGCCATAACACTTCATCGCTATCTAACTGGATTAATCCTTTGGCAACAGCGCCTGTAATGGCTTGGTCTACAGTGCGTTTAATTTTGGCGCCAACCCTTGTCAGGCCTGCAGCGTTGGCTAAACGAGTAGCAACTAGGCTGGTGAATATTGGGTATTCGGTTTCAACAATACGTTCAACCGCATACACCAACATACTTAAAGGGATGGCGCTGAAATCATCGACATGCGGAATATTGAGCTTAGACACATCGGCTTTTTTATAGGGCGTAGTACAGGCTTCAAATTCTGGTTGTTCTTCTTCAATCCGCATTATTGGCGTTGCAATGGCCTCTGGCGCAGCAACTTTGTGTTTCACTTGTATGGTGCTATTGGCTTGTGCTGCCATTGTTACCATCAGTTCGTCATGTTGGGTTATGGCTTTGTCTATGAGTACTTTCAGGCGATGTAACTCTGCCTCTGGATCTCGAAACCAGTCAGTGGACCAAATGCGTTCAAAGTTCCAGCCAAGGCCTTCCAGTACACTTTGCCGTAACCTTTCGCGGTCGCGTGCCGAAGTAGCTCCATAATAGCCAGCGCCGTCATATTCCAGCGCCAATACAAATTTACTTGGGTCTTCAGGATGCTTGATGGCTAAGTCGATGTAATAACCCTGACTGCCGACTCGGGTGGCTACCTGATACCCTAAACGCTGTATTGCCTGATGCAGCAGGGCGCCAAAAGCAAAGTTTTGTTCCTGCTGTTTTTCATAGGCTTTGTTCAACTGGCCTGATTCGGCAAACTGCAAAAAGATTTGCAGTGAACGCACACCAAAAGGGCTGTCTGCGCCAACTTTTAGTTCATCGCCTTTGAAGTTGGCGAACACTTCCATCGCCAGTCTAGCGCGTGAGATAAGCACGTTTAATCGGCGTTCTCCACCTGGTTTATTTAATAAGCCAAAATTCTGGCTCAGCTGGCCTGTGCTGGTTTTTCCGTAACAAATGCTGATCAAAATAACGTCGCGCTCGTCGCCTTGCACGTTCTCCAGGTTCTTTACAAAAAACTCATCGCCACCTGCATGGCGTGCAAAGAATTCGTCAGTTTCTGGCTGTAAGCGGCGCACTTTTTCCAGCTCAAGCAAGATAGCATCTCGCTGCGAAAGGCTAAACGCAACAACGCCTAACGATAGGTGAGGTTTAGTTAAAGCGTGATTCACTACTGCTGCTACAACAGCTTTTACTTCGCCAGTATTAGTGCGAGAGCTGCCTTTGTCGTAATGTGTTTCAGGTAAATAATGAAACTTCAGTCCTGTTGCATCGGGGTGAAAGCCTGGGCTTGGAAAGGCCACTAACTTGTTTTTATAAAACTGGTCGTTGGACACTGCGATCAGTGAATCGTGGCGAGAACGGTAGTGCCAGCGCAGCATTTTACTTGCCGCACCACGGGCTTCCATTAATGCCAGAATACTTTCCATTTCTGCGGTGGCGCTGTTTTCCAGTTCTTCCTCTTCCAGTTCAACAGCTTTACCAAATAGGTTGCTTGGTGGCATTTGCTTACTGTCACCTACCACAATCACTTGCCGCCCGCGCAGCATTGCGCCTAAGGCATCGGGTGCTGGAATTTGACTTGCTTCGTCAAAAATCACCAGGTCAAAATCTAACGCACCTTGTTTTAGGTAGGTGGCGATGGACATAGGACTCATCATAAAAATAGGTTTTACTTGCTGGATCACGTTACCTGCTTCAGCCAGTAATTTCCTAATAGGAATATGGCGTTTTTTCTTACCTAACTCACGCAGTACTAATTCCATTTCACCTTTAGCTGTTTTCTTTGGCAAGCGCTCGTACAGGCTGTTTACTAAAAATTCTTGAGCGAAAAACAAACTGTTACCATCAATACGTTTAAAGTCGCGTAGGCTTTGTTCATGTTTATTGCGGTCAAAGTGCCGTATTGCTTCTGAGCTGTCATAGGCATAGTTAACCAGACCAGAATAATAGCTAAGTTCGAATACCGTCATTAGCAAGTCTGGGGCTGCATGCCATGAGTAAGCATGTTTAGTGAAGTCCTTGATGTTATAAGGCTCAAACGCCTTAATAATCTGGTTGTAGCGTGCAAAATCGTAAAGTAGGGCAGAGTTTTTCCAGCCTTCTAACCAGACATTTAGTTGCGTAAATTGCATTGCTGCTAAGTCATGGTTTGGATTGCTGTCGGGGATTTGTATCAGCTCTTGCAGCGTTTGTGCCTGCACTGCAATAGCGTTACAAAGCGCTGTCAGTGAGTTCGTCTGGTCACGCAGCAGCATTTTATCAAGGCCCGTATCAATCAGTTCAGCCAATGACTGCGACAATTCAACACGGTTTACCTTTGCATAAAAGGTGTTTATCCAGCTGTGAATTTGCGTTAATTCATTGTGCTCCGAAAATTCGCCTTGCCACTGCGCGCCAAAAGATTCAGATAACAGGGGGTGGTAGCTAGTTAGCTCTTTTTTCGTGCTTTGGTAAGTTAAAGCAGTATCTAATGCAGTAAGCCAGTCGGTAGACGAAGCGGGCAGAGCGCCAAGCCAAAGCCCTGCTAGCTGTGCTTTGGCTTGGCGATAGCTGGACGACAGGAAACGCCACCATTTATCTGTTTTGCCAATCAAGCCTTGGCGGATACTCAGTAAATCGGCATCCAGCGCCTGCGTGATAAAGTGCTGTTCGCAGCTGGCTTTGAGTGATAAGAAATTAGCTAGGCAGGTCAGGCCGTTATCGATCCGCTTTTTTTCTAAAGCCCATATGGGGTTATTTACTTTAACGCTTTTAAGATCTGGCACTTCGGATAGCCAGCTCGTTGTTGAAATCAGCGGTGCGACTTGTTGCAAGCTTTGTGGTTTATCAAGCTGCAGAAAAACACTGACGGTTTGAGTTTGCGTATCAAGTTGGCTAAGCAACTGGCTTATTTCTACCAAAGTAGAGGTTAATGCCTGCTGCAATGCAGGTGAAAAGTCAGTGCGACCAGACATCGCAAATGGATGCGCTGCAGGTATGCCAATGCGTGCTAGTTGCTGTACTAATTCCGTAACCAGTTTCCTCGCATTACTGTATTCCTCAGCTGTCCATTGTTCGAAGTAGCTAAATGGGAGGGCTGGTAAGGAGTTGTCGGGATCCTTTGTCTTCAATTGCAGCAATGAGCCCAACGCTTCAATGTAATTGATACCGCTACGCAGAATAGGGGCTCGGATGGCATGCACATAAGCATCCAGCGAGGCTTTTGATTCCGCTAAATCTGAAAACTCTTGCTCCCGGTTTGCTGTTTGTGGCCGACCTTGCTCAAGTGACTCAGCAATAGAACCAAGCACAGATTTCTTGGTACTTTTGTGACTATGTAGTTCGAGTACGGCGTAGCCCATATGAGTTTCATCAAGGCGTTTTTTCACCACCTCAAGTGCTGCCATTTTTTGTGCAACAAACAGCACCTTTTTACCCAGCGCAACCGCTTCGGCAATAATGTTGGTGATAGTTTGGGATTTACCTGTACCTGGTGGCCCTTGAATGATCAGGTCCGCGCCAGATTTCATCGCCAAGATTGCTTCAATCTGGCTAGAATCGGCGTCTTTTACCAAGTGGAGTTTTTCTGGATGATTCAGATCTGCAGGATTGATCTCTGCATCGTGGGGAAAGCCATCACGAAATAAGCGGCCAATTAAAGGTAACTGTGATGGTTTTTTTCCTTCCGGCCAGCCTGTAGGGTCCAAGTCCATGTACATTTGAAACTTGCCAAAAGAGAACAGCCCTAAACCAATTTTATCCTGATGCACTCGCCATGAAGGTTGCACTGTAATCGCATCTGATACCGCCTGATAATAATCTGTGATGACCATCTCATCAGAATAAGCGGGAAGCATTAACTTAAATTCAGTCCTTAGTTTTGCAGCTAAGGTCAGGTTTGAACCCAGCTCTTCGCCGGTGTAGCGCAATTTGAAGCTATCTCTGGCTGATGATCGCATTAGTTGAACTGGGATCAGAATTAAAGGTGCATATCTTGAAACAGATGAGTTTGTTGGCTCATTCCACTGTAAAAAACCAAGTGCTAAATACAGAACCTCAACACCTTGTTCTTGCAGCATTGTATGGGCTTCGGTTTCCAGTTTCAGCAGGGCTTTATCCAGCTTGGCGGGCACTAATCCGGTTTGTAGGTATTTGTCGGTGAAGCGGGCCACTCCCTTTTTCTGTTCGAGGTATAAATCAAGAGGTGGCAATTCCAAATCATCGTCGGTCTGAAAGAATGATCCTTCATCTTCACTGTCGGCAATTTTTTGCTGATAAGCTTCTGGCAGTGGTAAAAAGCTGAGTGTGTTTTCTTGCTCAACGAGCATTTCAAATATCTTGGCAGATTGCTCATCAATAATGTCGAGGGCTTTACTACCACTGCGGTAATTCAGCTGAGGGTTGGATCGAAGACCCATATCAAGTAATTCCAGACGCGCACGTTCCAGTTGCTGCTCAACAACCATAAAAATCCATCTCCGAGATATGCTGAACAGCAATAGTTTTCACAAGGTTTTGCTGGTGGCGTTGTTTAAAAATCTACCATATCAACGGTTGTTTCTAAAAGCAATCTTGCGAATTATTAGAATGATAAGAAGTAGTCGTGCAGAAAGTGAGTGAGCGTATATTGCTTTTATTGGTCGTTAATAAATTTAACGAAATTAGCTAAAGTTGATGGTGCTATTCGCCATGAGATTACTGCTCAACTTATGACTAATTAGGAAAAATGTGCTCCAGCAATTCTGGGTATTCCCTTTTGCAAGCAAATTATCTAATCGGCCAGCCTCCGAGGAGTTATTACGCGCTACGGAATGATTTAACCAACAACGCTATGCTAATTGATCATGAATATGGCTCATGTTGTATGTGAAATAAAACCGTTTTTGTTCATGTGCCGAACCACGTATAAATGACTCCAAGCGAAATATTAGACAAGCTTGAAGTTGCACCCTAGCTAAGCCATCAGGACTTAAGTCATCGGCACTTAAGTTAAATAGAACCTCAGACAGAACACGAATAATGTCTATCAGAGTCGGGTCGAGAAGCTAGAAGCGCAGGGCATAAACTCAGGTTTGAAATCAGGCAATGGGATACTGGATCACTATGAATAAGCATTTTACATTTACGATTAACAGCATTTGTCTTGATGAAAATTATCATCCCTCAGACAAGACGCGTATCACGACCAACTTTGCTAACTTGGCCAGAGGCAGTCATCGCCAAGCGAACTTACGCAACGCGTTAAAGATGATTGATAACAGTTTTAATGCCTTAGCGCATTGGGATAACCCTAAAGGCGATCGTTATACTGTCGAACTTGAAATTATCTCCGTTAATCTGGATATTGACGGCAGTGGTCAAACCTTCCCATCGATTGAAGTTTTGAAAACCAATATTGTTGATCATAAAACTAATAAGCGTATTGAAGGTATTGTCGGCAATAACTTTTCATCTTACGTACGCGATTATGACTTTAGCGTATTACTGGCAGAGCATAATAAGGGCCAAGCCAAATTTAGTATTCCAGATGATTTTGGTGGTCTGCATGGCAAGCTATTTCAGTCTTTTGTTAATTCTGATGCTTACAAACAGAATTTTAATAAGCCACCGGTTATCTGCCTCAGTGTGTCGGATAATAAAACCTACCATAGAATTGAGAATCAGCATCCCGTATTAGGGGTTGAATATCAGCCAAATGAATCGTCTTTAACTGAGCAATATTTCAAAAAAATGGGCTTACAGGTGCGCTATTTTATGCCGCCAAATAGTGTGGCGCCTTTAGCTTTTTATTTCTTTGGTGATTTACTGAATGATTACACCCATCTTGAGTTGATAAGCACCATCAGCACTATGGGAACTTTTCAAAAAATCTATCGCCCTGAGATTTATAATGCCAATGCTGTTGCAGGGAAATGCTATCAACCTAATTTGAAAAATCTGGATCATTCACTGACTCAAATTGTTTATGACCGAGCAGAACGTAGCCAATTGGCGAATGAGCAAGGCAAATTTGCAGCGGAGCACTTTATCAAACCCTATCAAACGTTTTTTGAACAATGGTCTGCTAATTACCTTTAGTCGCTCTGCGCCTAATTGTCACGCTCATTAATTAATCCAATACGGCATCATTATTATGACAACACGACTTAATAAAACATCGCTTAACCAGACACTGTTACCGACTTCAACTGCGGGCAGTTTGCCTAAACCTTTATGGCTTGCAGAGCCTCAAACACTTTGGTCTCCATGGAAATTGCAAGGAGAGGAATTAATTACCGGTAAACACGATGCACTGCGTTTGTCATTACAGGATCAACAGCTAGCAGGGATTGATATTGTCAGTGATGGCGAGCAAACGCGGCAACATTTTGTCACTACCTTTATTGAGCACCTCAATGGCGTTGATTTTTCAAAACGTAAAATCGTTAAAATTCGTGATCGCTATGATGCGAGCGTGCCCACGGTTGTCGGCCCAGTGAGCCGCCAAAAGTCGGTGTTTGTTGAAGATGCCAAATTTTTACGCAAGCAAACCACACAACCGATTAAATGGGCGCTGCCAGGCCCTATGACCATGATAGATACGCTTTATGATGACCATTATAAAAGCCGAGAAAAGCTTGCTTGGGAATTTGCCAAAATTCTTAATGAGGAAGCCAAAGAATTAGAAGCGGCGGGTGTTGATATTATCCAATTTGATGAGCCTGCCTTTAATGTATTTTTTGATGAGGTAAACGATTGGGGTATTGCGTGTTTAGAAAGAGCCATTGAAGGGCTTAAATGCGAAACGGCGGTGCATATTTGTTATGGTTACGGCATTAAAGCCAATACAGATTGGAAAAAAACCTTGGGCTCAGAGTGGCGCCAATATGAAGAAGTGTTTCCTAAGCTGCAAAAGTCTAATATCGATATTATCTCGCTAGAATGTCACAACTCCCATGTGCCAATGGAGCTACTTGAACTCATTCGCGGTAAGAAAGTCATGGTTGGCGCGATTGATGTCGCCACCGACGCGATTGAAACCGCTGAGGAAGTGGCTGACACCCTACGAAAAGCCCTTAAATTTGTCGATGCCGACAAGCTTTATCCTTGTACTAACTGCGGCATGACGCCTTTATCCCATCAAGTCGCAAGAGGCAAACTCAACGCCTTGAGTGCAGGTGCAGAGATCGTCAGAAAAGAACTCTTGGCATTAAGATAAGACGCGTTAAGTGTTGCTGTCTTTTTTACAGCAGCATGTTTTATAGCAGCATAAGTCCAGCTTTGTTGAAGGGATATCGACATTGGTGTTAAAAAACGGGATTGGCATTCTGATGCCAATCCCATTGTTCATTTCTAAGCTCTTACATTTAGTGCTTAGGCTTATGCATTGTCTTAGCGCTTATTGGCCAAGTTTTGGTGTGCGTGGCGGGATCATGCGCCTGTCACCTGTTGACTCAAATGCACCTGCAAATTTAAGCAGGTTATTATCGTCATAGGCGCGGCCTGCGAAGGTCAAACCGACTGGCATGCCAATATCGGCCATCACGCCCATAGGCACAGTCACAGTCGGCACGCCTAAATGGCGAATCGCAAGGTTTCCGTTAGCGACCCAAACTCCGTTGCTCCAAGCGATATCGGCGGAAGCCGGATTCACATGCGCATCGGCAGGGCCGACATCTGCCACGGTTGGGAACAGCACTGCATCGAGCTTTAGCTCGTCCATCCAGTCTTCGAGATCTAGCTTACGCGTCTTCTCTAAGCCACGCAGACCATCGGGAATACTGTCGATCTGGTCATAGGATTTAAGACCACGCTTAGCCATGTTGACGTACTCTTCCATGCCTGCCGCTAAGTCACCTTCACGGTTAGGCAAGGTGCCTAAGTCGTGGGGGAAAATCAAATGCCCAACAACATCAGCAAGTTTGTTGAGTTTAGGGTCATTGTTAGCACGCAGGAATTCATCGAACGCCCAACCTGAGAGTTCCCATAATTCATCATGGAGGAATTGAGGCGTGACGATACCGCGGTTAAACACGGTCGGCGCACCTGGGCGGTCGCCTTCGCAATTTGATACCAACGGGAAATCGACTTCAATCACTTCGGCGCCAGCGGCTTCTAAGGCTTTACGAGCCGCTTCCCATAGATCGATAACTGATTGGCGGGTATGAATACGTTGCCCCGTTGGCCCGCCAATGCCCGGATTTTCGCTAGTGCCCGCCAATTCATCCTTATTGATGTACATGCGCGGCACACCAAAACGCTTACCTTTAAGCGTGTCGGCTTGAGCGGCAAGCTCCAGATAAGATGCTGGACGGACACTTGATGCTTTAGGGATTTGTACCCAAGGTTGCAGACGCCAGAGATCGCCACGGGTGATAGGATCGTCGGCCACAATCACATCCAACACTTCAAGCATATCGGCCATAGTGCGGGTATAAGGCACGACAACATCCATGGTCGGCGTTAACGGCCAGTTACCGCGCACCGAAATCACGCCGCGAGACGGTGTATAGGCACATAAACCATTATTGGACGCAGGGCCACGGCCACTCGACCAAGTTTCTTCGGCAAGACCAAAAGCAGAGTAACTTGCCGCCGTACCCGTGCCTGCCCCATTGGAAGAGCCCGAAGCGAATGGTGCAGTAAGATACTCAGCATTGTATGGGCTTTCAGCGCGGCCATAGTGACCACGCTGCATGCCGCCATTGGCCATAGGTGGCATATTGGTTTTGCCTAGGCAAATGGCACCTGCGGCGCGTAGGCGCTCAACGGCGAAGGCATCATACTGCGCCACTAAATCCTTAAAGGCTGGGCTGCCAGAAGCTGCCGTCAGCCCCTTCACCAAATAGCTATCCTTGGCGGTATACGGAATACCCTCAAGTGGGCTCAGTATTTCACCACGGGCGCGGCGCGCATCTGACGCCTCAGCTTCTTTGAGCGCATCGGGATTGTGTACCACTAACGCATTGAGCTTAGTCTTTGTCGCAGGGCCGTCATACGCCTCAACCCGCGCGAGATACGACTTAACCAACTCCACTGCGGTGGTGCGGCCAGATTCGAGCGCAGCACGCAACTCGGCAATAGAAACTTCAGTGACTTCAAACATCTTACACCCTCCCGCTGAAAGCTAATTGTGGTGTAATAACAGTGACATCAATCGTCATGCTGTTCTCCTTAGATTACTTTCCAGAGGGGATCTGCTGGGTAATACAATGGATATTACCGCCACCTAATAAAATCTCACGGGCTGGCACACCCACAATCTCATGCTCTGGGAAGATTTCCTGCAGTTTTTGGGCGGCGATATCATCGGTTGCAGGGTCAAGCAGTGGGAACACGATGCGATTATTGGTGATTAAAAAGTTCACATAAGAACCGGCTAAACGCTCACCCGCCGTGCGTGGCACGCCAGTGCCTTCGGTCACGCCTTTTGATTCTTCTTCGGTGCAATACAGCGGCCCCGGTTGTGGCAATAGATGGATTTTTAACTTACGGCCTTTGGCATCCACGGTATTTTGCAGCACATCGAGCGCCGCTTTTGAGCGTGGATACTGGGGATCAGTCTCATCATCGGTCCAGTGCAGAATGACTTCACCAGGACGGGCGAAACAGCACATATTGTCGATATGACCATCGGTCTCATCCATATACACGCCATCTTGCAACCAGATAAACTGCTTAACATTCAAATAGTCACGCAGTAAGTCTTCAATCTGTTCTTTTGTCAGTTCAGGGTTACGGTTGGCGTTAAGTAAACATTCTGCACTTGTCATACAGGTGCCTTCACCATCGACATGGATGGAGCCACCTTCGAGGATCAGCGGCGCGCTGTAACGGGCAAAACCATGCTGCGCAAGCATCTGCTGCGCGACTTGCTCGTCCTTATCCCATGGGAAGTACAAACCACCGTTATGGCCGCCCCAAGCATTAAAACCCCAGTCAACACCACGGCATTCGCCATTGTCATTCACAACGACGGTTGGCCCAGTGTCACGAGCCCAGCAATCGTTACTGTCCATTTCAACCAAGGTGACATGGGATGGCATCACCGCTTTAGCTTCGGCTAAAAACGTCTTAGGAACACCCATATAAACAGGGGTTGCCGCACCAATGGCATCGGCCACCTTAGCAAAGGTCGCCTGAGCATAAGCACCAGCTGCACGCCAGTTATCAGGACGATAGGGCCAAATCATCCACACCGCTTGCTGCGCAGCCCATTCGCCAGGCATATAAAAACCATCTTGGGATGGCTTAGTCGTTAACTGCGTGGCATCCACGGTCACGTTTGTCATGAGTTTTGTCTCCAGTAATGCTTAAAAACGATAAGGGTGTGCGTCCTAACATCGGACGACAGAATCGAAATATACCTAACATCAATCAAATGAATAAATTAAAGGACCGCATTTATCATGTGCATAGTTTGGCCGAAATTGTCAGGTCTTCACTCGGTGAGTTTTAGCTTCATTGAAATATTGCTGCGTATCTTATCATTTAAGATGGCTTGCGCTAAATACTTGTATGCAGGACATAGATGAGAATTTGTAGGGGAGGAAGCTTGTCAATTTATTGCTCACGAGATGAGTGAATTACGAAATGGAGCGAATGCTCTTTAGTTAAAATAAGTCTTTAGTTGAAATACGGCACTAAAATCTGATCTCAGCATCAAAATAGCGCTTTTATTTTACCTAGCTTATCATCATCGGTTTATTGTAGCCTTTTGCTAAAAAACACTGCGGAGGCGTATTTTTTGTTCTTTCTCAATATTTGCCCGTTGCAGTATTTATCTTTAAAGGATATCAGCATGACTTCCCACACGGCGCCATTAACCTCATTTTCTACTGAACCTTCTATCACTGAAATTTCTACAACGGAATCTTCTACAACGGGATTTTCTATAACAGATGTTGAGCCGCTGCTTAACATTATGGAAAAACTGCGTGATCCGCACACGGGCTGTCCTTGGGACAAAGCGCAAACCTTTCAAACTATAGTGCCTTTTACCTTAGAGGAAGCCTATGAGGTTGCCGATACTATAGAGCGCTTAGCCTGGGATGAGTTGCCCGATGAACTTGGGGATTTATTATTTCAAATCGTATTTTATTGTCAGCTCGGTAAAGAGCAGGGGCTGTTTGATTTTGCCACAGTGATTGAGAACATCAGCGACAAGTTGACCCGCCGTCATCCCCATGTGTTTGGCGAACAAAATCCGCAAATAGGCGATAGCGCCCAAGCGATGAAAGCCAATTGGGAGGCGATAAAAGCGACTGAGCGTGAGCAAAAGGCGCAGCAAGTGGCGGGTGAAACCCAAGCTGATGTGCAGGTTTCTGTATTGGATAATATTCCTCGCTCACAACCTGCGCTGTCGCGCTCAATCAAAATTCAGCAGAGGGTGGCGCGAGTCGGTTTCGATTGGGCTGAACTTGAGCCCGTGGTCGCTAAAATCCACGAAGAAATCGATGAAGTTTTGCATGAAGTGAATCAAACTGAGCAAGACCAAACTAAAGTGCAGTCCGAAATGGGCGATTTACTATTTGCCGTGGTGAATTTAGCTCGCCATCTTAAGGTCGATCCAGAACAAGCGTTGCGCCAAGCTAACCTTAAATTTGAACGCCGTTTTCGCGGTGTAGAACAGTTGGCGAGTGACAGCGGTAAAAGTATGGAAGAGCACACATTAATGGAGCTTGATGCCTATTGGGACCAAGTAAAAGCGACAGAGACGAGATAAACGGCAAATTATCCCGATTGGTGTTTGTCGAATCGCGCCGCCTTTGGTATACTACTGCCCCGTCCTAGTGCTTTCTTACAAGCACGTATTTTCAAACTCATTTTCTCAGGTTCAGCATGACTACAAGGTATATCTTCGTTACTGGTGGCGTTGTTTCATCACTAGGTAAAGGCATTGCAGCAGCATCATTAGCTGCAATTTTAGAGGCCCGCGGTCTCAATGTAACCATCATGAAACTGGACCCTTACATTAACGTTGATCCGGGTACCATGAGCCCAACCCAACATGGCGAAGTATTTGTTACTGAAGACGGTGCAGAAACAGATCTCGACTTGGGTCACTACGAGCGTTTCATCCGTACGAAGATGAATCGTCGTAACAACTTCACTACCGGTCGTATTTACGAAGAAGTATTACGTAAAGAACGTCGTGGCGATTATTTGGGCGCAACCATTCAGGTTATCCCACACATTACTAATGCGATTAAAGAAAAAGTATTAGCAGGTGGCGAAGGCCATGATGTGGCTATCGTCGAAATCGGCGGTACTGTGGGTGATATCGAATCTTTGCCGTTCCTAGAGTCTATCCGTCAGCTCGGTGTTGAGCTGGGCCGTGATCGTACTCTGTTCATGCATTTAACCTTAGTGCCTTTCTTAGGTGCTGCAGGCGAAGTGAAAACTAAGCCAACTCAACACTCAGTGAAAGAGCTGCGTTCTATCGGTATTGCACCAGATGTGCTGGTTTGCCGTGGTGATCGTGCTATTCCTGCGAATGAAAAAGCCAAAATTTCGCTGTTCTGTAACGTCGAAGAGCGTGCGGTTATTTCATTAAAAGATGTTGATAGTATTTATAAAATCCCAGCTTTGTTACGTTCACAAGGTTTGGATGACTTAGTGGTTAAGCGTTTCGGTTTAGAATGCCGTGAAGCGGATCTGTCTGAGTGGGAAAATGTTATTTATCAAGAAGCTAATCCAAACGGCGAAGTCGTTATTGGTATGGTGGGTAAATACATTGAACTGCCAGATGCCTATAAGTCAGTCAACGAAGCATTAAAACACGCAGGCCTTAAAAACCGCGTATCAGTGACCATCAAGTATATTGATTCACAAACCGTAGAAGCTAAAGGCGAAGAAGTCTTACAGGGCTTAGACGGTATCTTAGTACCAGGCGGTTTTGGCGAGCGTGGTGTTGAAGGTAAGATACTGGCGGCAAAATTTGCCCGTGAAAACAATTTACCGTATTTCGGTATTTGTTTAGGTATGCAAGTTGCCCTAATTGAATTTGCGCGTAATGTTGCAGGTATGGCTGATGCACATTCAACTGAATTCAATAAAGAAACACCATTCCCAGTTGTGGGTTTGATCACTGAATGGATTGACGAAGAAGGTAATGTTGAGCAGCGCCATGAGGCGTCTGACTTAGGTGGCACTATGCGTTTAGGCGCTCAATTGTGTCATTTACTCGAGGGTTCAAAAGCGGCTCAAGCCTACAAAGGCAACAGCTGTGTAGAACGTCACCGTCACCGTTACGAAGTGAACAACAAATACAGAGAGCGTTTAGAGCAAGCTGGCATGATCTTCAGCGGTCTGTCTTCTGATCGCAAACTGGTGGAAATGATCGAATTAAAAGATCACCCATGGTTTGTTGCAGGTCAATTCCATCCTGAATTCACCTCAACTCCGCGCGATGGTCACCCATTGTTCGAAGGGTTTATTGCTGCGGCAAGTGCGCATCAAAAACGTGATCTGAAGTAAGAATATTTGAGGCCGGACCCGCGACAGTGCGGCCGGCCTTTTGCTACACTCGTCGCTACTTGAAACATAAGAATTTAATACTTCTGGGTGTAAACAGCATGCGTATCCGTTGCATCTGTATGGACGCAAACCGTAAATGGAATTTGGTTATTTTCTGCGGTATGTGACTTCCATTTATTCCCATAGGTATTGGTTTTTTCTTTTATCTTTAAACTTAAATCGAGGGTGTTATGGCTAAGATTATTAACGTGATTGGTCGCGAGATTATGGATTCTCGTGGTAACCCAACTGTTGAAGCCGAAGTGCATTTAGAAGGTGGTTTTGTGGGTATGGCTGCGGCGCCTTCTGGTGCATCAACCGGTAGCCGCGAAGCGTTAGAATTACGTGATGGCGATAAGAGCCGTTATTTAGGCAAAGGCGTATTAACAGCTGTTGCTAACGTAAACGGTGTCATCCGCGCTGCATTATTAGGCAAAGATGCGACGGCACAAGCTGAGCTTGATCAAATCATGATCGACTTAGATGGCACAGAAAACAAAGACAAGTTAGGCGCAAACGCGATTCTGGCTGTGTCTTTAGCGGCTGCTAAAGCAGCAGCAGCATCTAAAGGTATTCCTTTATACGCGCATATCGCTGAATTAAACGGTACACCAGGCCAATATTCTATGCCTGTGCCTATGATGAACATCTTAAACGGTGGCGAGCACGCGGATAACAACGTTGATATCCAAGAATTCATGGTGCAACCTGTTGGCGCGAAAACCTTCCGTGAAGCACTGCGCATGGGCGCTGAAATCTTCCATACGCTGAAAAAAGTATTGCACGACAAAGGTCTAAGCACTTCTGTGGGTGACGAAGGTGGTTTTGCACCTAACTTAGCGTCAAATGCTGATGCGTTAGCCATTATCAAAGAAGCGGTTGAACTGGCTGGCTACAAGTTAGGTACTGATGTGACGTTAGCGCTGGATTGCGCTGCATCTGAATTCTACAAAGACGGCAAATACGATTTAGCGGGCGAAGGCAAAGTCTTCGACTCGAACGGTTTCTCTGATTTCTTAAAATCATTGGCTGACCAATACCCAATCGTGTCTATCGAAGATGGCTTAGACGAATCAGATTGGGATGGCTGGGCTTATCAAACTCAAATCATGGGTGACAAGATCCAATTAGTGGGCGACGATTTATTCGTTACTAACACTAAAATCTTAACCCGTGGTATTGAAAACGGTATTGCTAACTCAATCCTTATCAAGTTTAACCAAATTGGTTCATTGACAGAGACTTTAGCGGCTATTCGTATGGCGAAAGAAGCGGGTTATACCGCCGTGATTTCACATCGTAGTGGTGAGACTGAAGATTCAACCATTGCTGACTTAGCCGTGGGTACTGCTGCTGGTCAAATCAAAACCGGTTCACTGTGTCGTTCTGACCGTGTCGCTAAATACAACCAATTGCTGCGCATCGAAGAGCAATTAGGTGAAAAAGCCCCATACCGTGGTTTGAAAGAGATCAAAGGTCAGGCGTAATTTAATATTTGATGTAAAAAGGCCACCACTTGGTGGCCTTTTTTGTTGTGTAAGGTTTTGTTTTTGATTGATTTTATTTTGATCTGGACCACATATTGACCACATGTCGTTAGGAAATGAAGAAAGCCGCCTTAATTGGCGGCTTTCTTGCTTTTAGGTTTCAGCGCTGCGATGATGTGCCAAATTTTCACTGTTCGGTGGTGTTCATGCCTATCTTTAAAGCCATTTGTCCTATCTGCCACGGCAGCAAAACAACCATCCGCACTAGCAAACGTATTACACCCGCCTATCAAGTCCTTTATTGTGATTGTCTTGATGAAAATTGCTTAACCCGCTTCAAGGTAGATTCCACACATGCAGGTGTTATTCATACTATGCATGGCAATACTGCCGCTGGATTTAAGCCTCACAAAGAGCAACTTGATTTAGCATTTTAGCTTCTTGTTCAAATCGGCTTGCGGTTCGTGCAAAAATCTCTGCATCCATCTCTATCCCAATAAAACGTCTATCCAGTGCTAAACAAGCTCGTCCAGTAGAACCGCCACCCATAAAACAATCCAGTACCGTTTCGCCTTGGCGACTGCTGGCATTGATGATGTGTTCGAGTAGTTCTGCTGGTTTTTCACATGGGTGCTTACCTGGATAATATGGCACCGATTTAAACGACCACACATCCGTAAACTGTACTTCTTTAGTCACCGTAAAAGGGCGTCTTAGGGAATGGTACTGCGCTTTTAAATCATCATACTCTCGAACAAGTACCTGATAGTTTTCATGTAAGACGGCAAATTGCTGGGCTAATCCTTCATGGCTAGCGGTAAGTACGTTTTGCTCGTACTTGGCAAACAGCACCTGTAGCTGTGTGTATTGCTTTGCCGTCGGTAGTTTCCATTGTGACGGACTAAACCAATGTGAACACATCTGCGTTCCGGTGGCTTCGTTGATGGCTTTCGCTGGAATGTTCAGGCGTTCTTTCGCTTTCTGAAAGTAGTCAATCAACGGCGCAAACACATGGCGCTTTAAGTCTTGGCACTTGTCATGATATTGAGAACCACCTTTTGCGCTACCTTCTGCTTTGTAATGGCCACACATGATGATCCGCTCTGTCGCTGGAAAAAATGAGCGCAGATTTTCTTTGCAGGTACGATTCCACGGTCCAGAGGGTTTTGTCCAAATGATATGGTTAAGCACATCAAAGCGCTGTTTCAGAAGTATCTCGGTTTGTGAGGCAAGGCGAGAGCCGCAAAATAAATATAAGGTGCCTGAAGGTTTTAATACTCGCCATAATTCTAAGGCCACACAGTCAAGCCAAGATAAAAAATCGTCTTGGTTAGCCCACTGGTTATCCCATGCATCTGGCTTAACTTGAAAGTAAGGCGGATCTGTGACAATAAGGTCGATACTGTTATCGGCTAAAGATTTCAATGACGATAAACAATCGTCATTGATGAGGGTGAGGCGTTTTTGCATTACTGTTGGTTCCAGCTTTGACACTCGGGGTGTTCTGGTCAGTAATAAATTTACAGCGTGGACATTTTATGGCGACGCGCCCATGTTCAATGTAGCACAGCATTTTGTTGCATCTAAGGCAGTGGACAGGCTTCATGGTACTAGCTCAACATACTGTTTAAATAAACAGTGTATCAAAGTTGGTCTTAGAATGAGAATGTTAGCCACACCTTTGGACGGTCTTGCTTTTAAAATAGGCTTTTATAGACCTTTACTGCATGCTTCATCGTTTTTGCTGTAACGTTTTTAACATTTGCATCTTTTAACAGTCTAAAAAAGAGCTCGCTCATTTCGGTGACATTCCAGTTTGCCTCACAACAATAATCATGCACGATGGCGGCTGCGATGAACTCGGGCAGGTAAGGACTTCCGATGACAGACCAGAACGGTTTGGGGATACTGGCTCCATCAGTAACATATCCTTGTGGGATAATGAGAGCTTGGACTTTGCCACGATATTGCCACTTCACTTCCATATTGCGTTCCAATCGATAGCGTTTACTAAAGGGCATCGGCGTAAGCAGTGGAGTGTCACAGGTGATGACTTTTAATGTCATGTAGAGGCCCCTTGAGTTGTTGCTTCAAGGATGGCTAACCTAAGCATGACTTGTGGCTGGGCCGTACTGAGCTCCTGATAGGTCATTGCGCTCAGATCATCTCTTAAGCGTTGTGATATTCCGACAACCTTGAGCATGTCTTTAAATGCAACGGCTTTGCGTATCACTAAGTGGCAAAAGTGCTCTTTGGACTCTCGGGGATTGAGGGCATCAAGTGTGGGGGTTGGACTGTTATTATCGGCAATCCATGCTATGGCCTCAGTCTCTTGCGCCATCCAGCTCTGCATTTCTGCTTGTGAATACGTGTTTAGCACTGGACTAAATGTAGCGTCAGTTTCTGTGGCTAGCAGGCTTAGCTTTTCAAGTAATATCTCTTGATGGTATTTCTCTATATCCCATTGCCATGTTTGTTTATCGAAATCAACTGTTAAACAGTGCATTGGTCTACTGTCATCATCCAGAAAAATATCGTCGCCACTGGCAGCAAAAAAAGCTCTGCGCCCATGTGCTTGCATTTTATTGTTAATGTTTGATGCCTCATCTTCTGAGGCCAATGTTAATAATGAGACTGCCCCATCTACAGGGTTTTGGTGAAAGACGACGAAACTCATATCTAGTACCTGTATATGCGCACAGTAGGCGGTTTATTTGCTGGGTGAGTTGCTGGGTTGCCTTTCAAAAACACATCTTCTCCGGGAAGTAAGCCTACTTTTTGAGTTAGGTTTGAATAGCTTTGATAGAACGTTCCCCCTGCTTGGTGGAGAGGTAATGATGTGATCTGCAATTCATTACTCGGATTAATGCTCATCTGCCAGATAATGCCATTTTCACACGATGCTATGCTGTAGTAGCTACCACCTGTATTGAGCCCTGTGAGAACTGAATCTTGGCGAGTGTCTGCTCTAAAAAAAACACCGCTAAAGTTGTTTAAAGCAATATTGGTACTCGTTCCAACACAAAATGTGGATCGCGGGAATGCAGTTTCATAGGAAGATTTGACAATAATATATGTCCATACTTCGCCTGCCTTTGAGGGGCTGGCAACAGCAATTCCTGTTTTTTCGAGAGCCCCTTCATACACCAATTGCCAGCCAAACACCTTGGCTGTCAGTTGTGAAATCAGCTCAGGAATATCAAGTAGCTGCGTGATAATGTCACTCAGTGACTGCCCTTGGTGATTAATGGCGTTGGTATCATGGGCCTGACTATCTTGTTTATGCTCATTCATTTCAGTGCTATTGCGACTTGCGACATTTCCACCCATTACACTAGCCTCACAGTGCCATCACCTTCGATACTGCGCACATGCATCACTTCGCTCGCTCCTATTTGAATAGGTAATGTGCGCATTGCAGTGTCAATGATGACGCCCTCATCTTCTGGCGGAATTTCTCCCGCTTTTGTGACATACACATAAAGCAACACGCCATCGCTTGATTGGTTTTGTACGGCACCACTGTGGCCGGCAGAATTGGGGTAAGCACGCCATTCATAATCCACCGTGTTTATTTTGGGTTTTGTGGCCATTACGCCTCCATTTTTTTAGGTTCAAATTGAATATGCATGTGACTGGGCAGTTGCATATTGATACCGCATATAAGTTTATGCAGCGGCCTTGCCTCATTCTCGTAATACATTTCGCCATATTGCAGCGGATTACCCATGGTTGCGCCTTCCGGCGGGATAATGCCGCTCATGCCAGCAGGGTAGCGGTGCGCCACAATGACTTCTTGAGAGGATATTTTTTTTATCCCTTCAAATTCATCCTTGGTCCCAATATTGCCCACCGGAATAAGCTGTACGCCTTTTTCTTGGCCGCCAGGGATATTGATGAGCATGGAGGAGAAGTTGCCTACACCACGAGATTTTTTAAGCGCTTCAGCCATCATCTCTTCTGTTGCTGGCGTCATGTGCGGGTCGGTCATGTACAAGATAAAACCCATGTGCATACCGTTCTTGTAATAGCGCCGCCTAAACTGAGTCGCATCTTGCGACAAGAGTGCTGATTCAATACCTGACAAGTAATCGGGCAAGCCATAGATGTTTTGCCGCGGATCATAAAGGCGAATTTGAAACACTTCGCCTGGCTTGTACCACGTCTTACTTTCATCATCGTTTATTCTGACAAAGCTGTTATTTTTGCCCCTTCGGGTGTACTGCGCCGCGATATGCCCAAGGCGTAAAGGTGCACCAAAGACGTTTTTGAATATCTGAAAATAACAATGACCAAAGGTCACTAAATCCTTGCAAATATTCATCACATCGCTAAATGGTAGTGTGGGTGTTTCGATGTAATCTTTAGATAAAATGCGCGTTCTGGCTTCAACGATTGAGCCGTGGTATGAGTTGGCCGTTAATAAGCCAGACAATATTTCAGGCTCGATAGGCGGCGTGTAAAATCCTTCGCAATCATCAAACGTGACGTCACTGCAGCTAACCGGGCTTTGCTCTCGCACACGCTCAATGCCGCCAAACTCAAACATTTGCGCGGGGGCGTTGGATGTATCGTGCACGGGCGTTGCAGGTTTAGCTGACGGGTACTTTCTTTTGGTCATTATAGGTTTACTCGTATCGTGGAAGATCGCTGCATCATGGCGTTAAGCCCTTCATAGGCAACGGCGTGAGCGATGGCAAAGAAATCATCCGCATGGCCCGTTTCTTCTGTTCTATCTGCTGCGAAGGTCATCGTGCCGTGGCCTGTTTGTTTACGTTTAATCGCCAAAAATGAGGGCGCAATAGTCTCAAATGTGGCGGGCCACTTAAGGCGACCAGTGCTGATTAAGTCCATGACTTTAAGCACCAGTGTTTGTTTGCTTTGCTGGGTGTAGTTAATGAGCATGGTGCGCGGGAAAAAGGCTTTAACCATTTCAGCCACGCCACTCCCAATACCACTGCAGTCGATACCGATGTGTTGCACGTTGTAGCGGTAGGTGAGGTTTTGTATTTGCTCTGCCTGATAAGACCAATGAAAGCCACGATACTCAAAGGCTTCAATTACCCGAAATGCTTCACCTTTTTTTTCTGGAATACTGAGCACGTAACAGCGGGCGAGGTCGCCTGTTCTTGCAGGGTCATACCCAATCGCCACTGGTTTATCGCCATATGGCCTTGCGAGGGATAAATCGACGTCTGACCAGGGATCAGCACGAATGCACTTCGTCAGCTCATTGAGGGTGAAAATGCTATCCGCTTCGTCAATAAACTCGCCGTTGTAGAGGTATTCAAACGAGGCGGCACTGCAGCGCTCCCTTAAATCCTCAATGTCGATATTTGGGTTACCGCCATCAATCGCATCTTGCAAGGTGACGACATAACGCCATTTTTTATCTGGGCAGACTTGCGGGTATTTGCGCAGTGTCTCTTTTGACGGGAAGTGAATATCCGCGCGGTCTTTGTCGCCTTTTTTCCAATATGCGCCCGACCAGACTTTGTATGCCCCGTGCTGACGGGTTGATGGCGTTGAAAAAACCGTGATACGCCGGTCTTTGAGGGTACTCATCGCGCCAGCGGTTTCGTAAATCCCTTCAAATTTACCAATCCAGCACGCTTCATCGATATACAAATCCGAGCTAAAGGATTGTGCAGTGTTGCGATTGGTGCCAATGAAGCGCAGTTCTGCGCCATTGGGTAGACGTATAGGATCGCCTTTTAACTCAATATCAAAATATTGCTGTGCAAGGTTGATGATGTAAGAGCGAAACACCAAGGCTTGCGCTTTGGAAGCCGAAAGGAATGTCTGGTTGCGGCCCGTCTCGCGGGCAACATAGAGCGCTTCGCCTGCGGCCTCAAAGGTAAAACCAATCTGGCGGGATTTGATGGTCCAGCGTTCTTTAAGGTTACGCGCATCAAAGTGGACTTTCTGGTAGCGGTAAAGCTTGCTAACCCATTCCTGCCAACGCGGGTCATCCACGGCGGGTATGTCATTTTTACGGCTTTTGCTTTTTTTCTTGCTGTCCGACTTATCGCGATACTGCGACTCACCACTGCTTAATGCCACCTCGCGCTCACGCAGTGACATCTCTTGCTCGCGCAGCCTGGCATTGGCGCTTTGCATCTTAATGAGGTTGGCCACTAGACGGTCAATCTCGTCTAGTTCGCGCCTATTCTTTAAATCACGATTGGTTAGCGCGGTAATGCGTTGCTCTAATTGCTTTTCGACACTGAAAGCGGACAGCAGGTTGTTCCAGCCTTCCTTGTTTATCCAGTTGTACACCGTTCTGACGCTATTAATGCCAAGGTTTTCAGTGATTTCTCTGGGTGTTAGGCACGCCAAATACAGGCTCTTGGCCTGTTCTTTTGTTTCATTAGCGTAGCGGCTGTTGCGAGTGTCTTTCATGGTGAGCAGTGTAGCGGTAGTCACGCGCAAGCTCTTGTTTCTAAAGTTGTAAACTCTAGTAGTTCACCACCTCCCGTGCTGCCTATTCCCTCAGTGCCGCCTTATCATGGCCTGATTAATTAACAGGAACACGACTATGACATTGCAAAGTGGCTTTATTGTCATTGGTACCAGCGGTAAAACGGTAGATGGCCGCGATATTAAGCCGCAGTGGCTAGAAGAAGCGGCGGCTACCTATGATCCCGCGCTGTATACCGCAGTGATTGACCTAAACCACTGGGACACCCGCTGGGCTGGCACCTATGGCAAGGTGCTCGAAGTGAAAGCGGGCAAGGATAATCGTGGCAATACGACGTTGCTGGCCAATATCGAGCCGAGCAGCTCGCTGGTCGAGATGAGCCGCGCGCAAGTGTTGTTTACCTCTATGTCACTTGATCCCAATTTCCAAGATTCTGGCACGTGTTATCTCGATGCGTTGGCTGTCACGCCAAAACCTGCATCCGTGGGCACTGAGCAATTGATGTTTGCCAGTGGCGCAACGGATGACAAGCGCATTACCACTGACTTTGTGCAAACGCCGCTGCAATTTAGCGACAGCTCGCCAAATGATCCCGATGAAAAACTGTTTAGCCGACTGCTCAAGCGTTTGCTGGGCACAGACACAGCATCCTTATTTACTGAGCAGGAGAAACACATGACTGAAAAAGAACTTGAAGCACGCTTTAGTGCGCTTCAAAACACACTGGCTGACACCATTGCTGCGCAATTTGCGAAGTTTCAATCAGGGGCGGAAGCGCCCAATGATGACAAGGCGCTTGAGTCTGCTAAAGCGTTGCTCGCCAAGCATAACTTTAAGGTTGAAGCCGGCGCAGATGATACAGCGCTTAAATCTGCACAAGCATTACTTGCAGCCAACGGCTATAGCGTCGCTAAAGACGCTGGCCAAGCCGAGCTTGATGCCGCTAAAGCACTGCTGAGTGCACAAGGCTTTAGTGTTAAGCCGGTTGCGACAGGTGGCAAAGATGATCTTTCCGCTACAGGCGGTGAGCTTGCAGATAAAGGCGCCATCGTGACGCGTGAAGAGTTTGAACTGCTTGCCAAGCAATTTAGTGACGCCACCGTTAACGAGGCGAATTTTACCGCCAGTCAAGACCATGGCGGCAGCGACACAAGCCTTGATCACCTTTAATTGACTCATACACAGAGGCTCCAATGTCTTTAAATCTTTTTTGTGACAATGCAACACAAACGCGCATTGCAAAAATGCTTGAGCGTACCCGTACGGCCTATAGCCTGAAAAAGGACGGCGCGTACTTTTCAGTAGAAGCGCCCAAGGAAACCAAGCTGCGTTCCGCCATCATGTTATCTAATGCCTTTCTGCAAAAGATTAACATGGTCGATGTCTACCAAATCAAAGGCCAAGCGGTCACGGTGGGCAGTGATCGTCTCTCTACTGGGCGTGATAAAGAACGCTTTGCCGGCGAGACGCCAGAAATTGATGGTTACGAGTATGAACTGTCAGTGACCGATACCGTGGTGCATATCACTTGGGCACGGTTAGCCGAGTGGGTGCATTCAGGCTCACAGGGTGAGTTTGAGAAAAAACTCATGGAATATGTCACGCAGCAAATTGGCAATGACATGCTGCGCGTGGCGTGGAACGGCACCCATGCCGCCAAAATCACTGATCCGATAAAGTACCCGAATGGCCAAGATGTGAACGAAGGTTGGCATGCGCGTATTCGCCGCGTTGCCCCGGAGCAAATCATTGGCGCTGACTTGGATAAGGATGATGTTGAAATCTACTTTGATCCCAAAGGCACCCGTGATGCCAATGGTGAGCTGCAGTCGGATTACAACACCTTGGATGCCATGGCGTCTGACTTAATCAATAACGTGCTAGCGGAAGAGTTCCGCGATGCGGGTGATCTCGTAGTGCTGGTTGGTCGCGATTTGATCGCTGCGGCGCAATACCGCCTCTTTAGTCAAGCGGATACACCGCTTGAGCATAACGCCGCGCAAAAGCTGGATAAGTCGATTGCCGGGCGTCCGGCCTATGTGGTGCCTTACTTCCCAGGCAAGCGCATGGTGGTGACCTCGCTTAAAAACCTGGCTATCTACACTCAACTGGGAACCCGTCGCCGTAAAGTCAAAGATAACGATGACAAAGGCCGTTTAGAGTCTTACCTATGGCGTCTAGAAGGCTACATGGTTGAAGAGCCACGCAAGTACGCTGCGTTTGATGAAAGTGTGGTCGTGATTGGCTCTTTTGCTGAACGGGCCAAGCTGCCGGTCGTGACTACGCCAATTGCTGACCAAACGGTGGCACACGGTACATCGGCCACATTCACTGTGGTTGCCAGCAATGCCAATACCTATCACTGGCGCATTGATGGCCAAAGCGTTGCGATTGATGAAAATGGCACCTTTGAAACAAGCTCTGAACTTGCAGCAGGTCAATATCGCGTGGCCGTTGAATGTGTGGGTGAGTTTGGTAACGCCTTAAGTTCAGCATTGCTGACTGTCAGCGCGTAGGAGCTTGTTATGACGTCACCTTTACAACAACGACGAGCGCGAATTGCATCGGTGGCGCTATCTCAATCCGTATTGGCGCAAACGGGCGACGGTATACCCACGCCAGCGCTGACCAATAAAAGCGAGTGGGACGTGGTGCGCGCGTCTATTGCAAAAGATAAACGCGCCCTAAAAGGCATTAAGCAAATCCGCGAAAAGCTGGAATACAAACAGCGCAACCTTGAGCAGTACGCCCACGTGTTAAGTCGCAGTGATGTCCCTAGCGACATTGCCACGGCCTTGATGGTATGGCTGTTTGATTGCGGTGATATGCCGCGAGCCGTGCCATTAGGATTGACCTGCGTACAGCATGGCTTTGCTATGCCAGACGGCTTTAAGTCTGACGTTGCTACCTTCATGGCGGACAGTGTGCTGGCATGGTCTGAGGCGCAATGGCGCTTAGGTCAAGCGACAGGACCTTACTTTAATAACATGCTCCATCTGGTTGTGAATGAGTGGAACCTGTTTGAGCAAATTGAAGCCAAGTACCTCAAGTTAGCCGGCTTAATGACACTGGGCACCCACACCCAAAAGGTGCGCCTCGTGTCTGAGCCCGAGCGTTTGTATGCCGCTAAAGCTTTATTTGAAGAGGCGCTTAAGTGCTACAGCAAGGTCGGCGTCAATGTGCGTATTGAAGAAATTGATAAACGCTTAACCAAATTAAATCTTCCGCTGCAAGTGGTAGCGGAGTAACGACTACCCAACCCACTGTGACCGGACGCATCAGCAATGGCCAAGGGGCAATTATTACTGGCGCAGTTCCGGTTCACTCTAAGGATGACCATGTTTCAAGACGTGAAAACGCCCGACACGGTAGTGGATGATGAGGTGATGAATGACGGCTTTTTTCCGAATGTGTCTATTGCTGATTTTCAGCGTGAATGCCGCATTCCGCCTGAATATAACCCATCTCAGCAGCGCAACATGATTATTAGTGCCATCGCGGGCATTAACATCGAATTAGTCAGCTTTCGTCAGCGAAGCATGAGCCAGGGTTATCAGCAGATGGCCGATATTGGGCCGCGAATTGGTGGGCAAAGTGCGCACGTTTCATCGTATTTACAAGCGGTGCACCACCGCGCGAAGGCGTCGCTGTTAGTGCATTTTGCCACGCTTGAGCGCCGTAAAGAGGCGGAGTCTTTGGGTAAAGAAGGGCGAGAAACCCACACCAGTTTAATGGCGTTATCGCAAATGGCGGTGCGCAACATCCTTGGCATGACCGTGGCTTCGGTAAAATTATTGTGAGTAGTAGCACTTACATGGCCTTACTCGCCAGCGCTTACAAAGCGGCGTTGACTCGCAAGCTGGGCAGCGTGGGTAAGGATAAGTTTGATTGCTACATCGATGGCGGCACATTGCTGCCATCGTTTAAAGACATGGGCGACGGCATGATTGTCGCCCGATTTAATTACAAAGCCATCTTTGAATTTGAGGCTTTGCCAGCGTCATTAATGGATCCGCGCATTTTGATGGCGACGACGACTTGCTGGCTGCTGGAGAACGACAAAGACAGGAAGCAACAAAACCTTAAAGGTCCCGTGATTGAGGTGGATGCTTACGCGACGGATAACCAAGGCTCGCTGAGTGATATGACGATTGAAATTGAATTTTCAGAGCCTATCACCATGCAAAAAGTGGCCGAGGGTGAAGGCGACATTCAGTACAACGGTGCGCAATGGAACATCGCTCCCTTTGCGGTGGATGTGGCTGAATCGGGCGAGGTATTAAGCCGTGAACGGTGAGTTTTCAGCAGCCGACATCGACAAGGCTACCCGCGCGCTCGAGCGTTGCCGCTTAACATATCGTCGTGAACAAGTGGTATTGCGGCGCATTGGTCGCGCAGTGATAAAGCAAGCCAAGAAAAATGTACGAGAGCAAAAGAGCGTAAACGGTCAAGCGTTTGCGCCCCGGCTTAAAAAGCGCAAAGGGCGGCGCAAGATGTTGCCCAATTTGGCTAAAAAGCTGCGCAGTAAAAATGAGGCTAACCGAGTTGATGTCGGCTTTAACAATCGCCTGACGGGGCGCATCGCGCATACGCAACAACATGGTACACCGTCAGAAACATGGACAGGCAAGCGCATGACTAAAGTGCGTGGCCATTATCAGCATTACGATAAACCGCCCACACCAAGACAGGCGCGCATGCTGATCAAGGCCGGCTTTACGTTAAAAAAGAAGCGCGGAGAAGGTCGTAAACGGCCCACATCAAAGTGGGTTATTGCCAACCTAACCCAAGGAAAGCTGTTTGCCATTTGGCGTGAGCTGACAGGACATGAAGCTTCACACCGCTGGGAAATTAATAACGCACCGCGCGCTTTCTTAGGATTAACGCGCCAACAATCAGATCAGATTATTACCCGCGAAGTGTTGCGGGAAATGGAGTAACGCATGCTAGGTAGTGTCACGGTCACCAATCGCAATCAACATCAAAATACCCTTAATGAAGTGGAGCGTTTCCTGCTGTTTGTTGGGAAAACCAGTGCCAGCGCATTACACAACACGCCCACCTTTTTGAATGCACAAACTGATTTGGCCGCGTTATTTGCAGTGGATAGCAATCCTGGCGTGAAAAAGTTTGCTAAATCCAGTGCCGCTATTGCGCCTGACTACAGTTTCCAGCAAGTGCTCGCCGCGCAGTTAAATGCTGGCGCGGGTTGGCAGGCTGTATTTATCGGGGTGCCCGATGGTAGCACCTGGGAAGCGGCTGTTGATCTCGCGCTTTTGCACAACAATGTTGAGGGCATGGTGATTTGCGATCCCTTAGTGAGTATTAGCGACTTTGAGCACGTGAGCGCCAAAGTGGCAGAAGTCGAGGCAAAGCTGGCTCGCTGGATGTTTGCTATTACTACCATTGCCCCGATTAGCCCAGAACAATCATGGCCTGACTATGTGCAAGCTGCCAAGGCCATTGTGACCGATTTTGCCGGTAGCCGCGTGTTATGTGTGCCGCCATTGTTTGGTAACGAGCAAGGTATTTTAGCGGGTCGCTTGTGTGCACGCAGCGTGACCATTGCAGATTCACCCATGCGAGTAAAAACAGGCCCACTATTGGGACTGACTACGCCGCCACTGGATAAAGACGGCAAGGCTATGCCAGACACTATTTTTGCTGAGCTGGATAAAGCCCGCTTTAGTGTGGTGCAAACCTATCCTGGTGAAGCGGGTTGGTACTTTGCCGATGGTAATACCTTCGATGTGGAAACGGGTGATTTTAAAGTGATTGAGCACCTGCGCGTTGTGCTTAAGGCGTGCCGCAATGTATACAAAATTGCCATTCCTACGATTGCAGACCGTGGCCTTAACAGTTCGCCTAACAGTATTGCTAACAACAAACGACTGTACATGAAACCGCTACTGCAAATGGCTGCGCCAGTAGTGATCAACAATGTGAAGTTTCCGGGTGAGATTGAGCCGCCCCATGATGGTGCTATTTCGATTAATTGGATCACCCACAATAAAACAGAGATTTATGTCAGTGTTCGTCCAGTGGGATGTCAAAAAGACATCAGTATTGGTGTGGGTATTGATTTGTCTAAAGCAGATTAACGCAAGGGGTACGCATGTCTCACGGATCAAGTTTAAGTGGATTAGATGTCGATATCACCATCGGCAGCACCGATATCACAGTGGATAAAATAACTCTTGATATTGAAGATAACAGCAAAGCATCAAAGTCGCGCGGGGTTTCCAGTGGTTGGCTCAAGGGGGCTGTGGGGGCAAAGGGCAGTATCGAACTCAATACCGAAAACTTTAGTCGCTTGAGCGACGAAGCAAAAGCGGCGGGTTCATGGCGAGCATTACCGCCTTTTGATGTGATGTGGTATGCCAAAACGGACATTGAACTCAAGGTCGAGGCTTTTGGCTGCCAGCTTAAGATCACCAATCTATTGGATGTTGACCAAAAAGAAGGTGGCGACGGCATGATTCACAAGATCGATTATGAAGTCGTTGGGCGTGATTTTATCAAAATTAATGGCACACCTTATCTGGATGCCAAAGAGGTTGAACACCTCCCGCAACGATAGGAAGTGTTATGGAACATTTATTACATAAGTTTCAAGAAAGTGGCGCCCTTATTGTGATGTTTGTGCTGGCCTGTGGGGCTGGATTGCTCAAAGACAGCCAGCATTCGCTGAAGTCGATCGTGAGCGGTGTGGTGCTTGCTGGATTTGTCGCTTATGGCGTCAATTTATTACTGGTGCATTACGGGGTGGAAGAAAACATCCGCGTGGTGACTGTTGGCGCGGCGGCTTACCTTAATCGCTACATCGTAGACATGCTCGATAAGGTCGCAACGCAGATCACCCGTGATCCAAAATTGTTTTTAGAGCAGCTGCGCAGTATTTGGAAAAAATAAGAGGGATGCATGTTTCAGTTAGGCAAACGCAGTCTTGAACGGCTGCACCAACTTCATCCACTGCTTGCCGCTTGTGTGGCACTGGCAATCACTCGCACTAACACTGATTTTTCCATCAGCGAGACAGTTCGAACCACTGAGCGCCAATATGCGTTATATCACGGTATCCCTAAAAAGACGTGGACGCTTAATAGTAAACATCTGATTCAAACTGACGGCTATAGCCATGCAGTGGATTTAACCCCACTGAAGGTTGGTGGTGCTGCTGATTGGGCTGCATGTCCCTTGGTGGCCAAGGCCATGTTTGAGTCTGCCGACATGCTTGGCATTCGTATTCGCTGGGGCGGTGATTGGAACCAGAATGGCCAAAGCGCAGATGAACATCAGCGTGGCACATATGACGGTCCGCATTTTGAATTTGTCGGTTTACGCTAAAAATCAATGAATGAGGCCGTCGGCATCATCCATCCATTTAACCAGGAGCAAGATAATGAAGAAAGATGACATGAAGGCTATACCTGAAAACGAAGCGTTAGCCTTACTTAAGGGGATGCAAGGGGCAAAATCGGTCACTGTGCCGGTGTTCTTACAACGTCAAAAATTGCATGACGGTGTGACATTTTCTGTCTCACTGGCCGACTACAACAAATTTTTAAACGCCTCGCAGTCTGGCAAGGTCAGCCTAACCGTAGCGTCAAAGGATTTACTGATGCACACCGTGGATAAGGAGCATAAAGCCTTCTTGACTGAGCTTTTGGGCGTGACCGGTATGTTGGATTTTGTCATGGGCGAAGTGATTAAAGAGGTTGCGCCACACGTTTCGTCCACATTGGACTAGTCACCGCCATGGTCAGTGTGTACCGGAAAAACAGTACGAGCCAAGCTCAGGCATTACGTGCTCATTATTTGCCCAATGAAGCAGACACTATCGACAGTCTGGCAAAGGCGATATGGCTTGATGAACATTTCACCCATGCAATGACCATGGCCGTTAATAAAGGTGCCGGTCTGCTCTTTAAATAGGCTTGCACATGAATACAGCGATTTTCGATGCGATTAAAGATCAAGGCGGGCTAGGGTTAACCTCTCCCGCGCTTGAACAAACAATTGATGCAAAGGCTAAGCTCTCACAAGCGTTGTCACAAGTGAAGTCGCTACCCGTGGCAACTCCGCCACTCACGGCAGGTTTTCCGCCAGCGTGGACAGATAGCACAGTGCGCGCGATCGAGGCCAGTATGGTGCAACTTGACGCCACATCACTGACGCTGACGCAAAAACTCACCGATTTACTGCCCAATATTTCCCATGCCAGCATTACCGGCCGCATTAACGGCGTGCCCAGCAGCTGTGCCAATTTATTTTTAGCTACGGGTAGCTTAACTGGCGAACTGACCGAGCCGTTGCTTGGTTTGCTTGCTGCTGGCGCTGGCTACCTTACTCAGATTGATGCGTATCTATCAGGCTTACTCGATGAAAGCGCGTTAATGGCCATGTTAGATCCTCTGAGTGAGCAATTGTCTGCCTTTGGCAAATACATGGCCACGCTTTTTGATAAAGAGAACGCGCTGCTGGCTGAGTTGATTAATACCATTTCGGCCTCAAGCCTCACGCAAACACTGACATTGCTGTGGGATAACCCGTGCGCAAAAGCGCTGCTCAATGAAACGCTTCCGCCCAATATTAAGGCGTTATTGCCATGAGCAATCAATCATTAAATTTTTCGGTATGGTTACGTGACCGGACACAAGCAGGCTTTAGTCAGGTAACAAGCCGTATGCGTAGCTTGCAGCGCTTAGGTCGAGAAACGAAGGATGCTCTTAAAAATACGGGCGCCGGCGCGATGGGGGTATGGGCAGTAGGACAAACGGTAAATGCACTTGTTGGGCCTGCGCGTGAAATGAACAACGCACGAGCTGATTTATATTCACTTCTCAATGGTGATGGTACCCAAACTCTCAATTTGGTTCAGGCAACCGCAATGAAATTTGCTAGCACTTATGGCAAATCTGCCACCGAATTTGTGGGCGCGTCTTACGACATTCAGTCCGCGATTAACGGGCTTTCTGGTGAGACTCTGGCTAATTTCACTAATGCTTCTGCTGTGTTGGCGATGGCGACAAAGGCCGACACTGCAACGATTACAAGCTATATGGGCACCATGTACGGCATTTTTCAAGGTCATGCTGAAAAAATGGGCAAAAGTAAGTGGGTTGAACAAATAGCAGGTCAAACAGCCGTCGCGGTGAATATTTTCAAAGCATCCGGTGCATCAATGAACGAAGCCTTTGCGGGGCTTGGCTCGCGGGCGGCAAACCAAAATATCAGCTCTGCCGAACAATTTGCCATTTTAGGGATGATGCAATCAAGCCTTAAAGGGAGTGTGGCGGGTACCGCTTACGCAAGCTTCTTAGATGCGATGCCGAGTGCACAAAAGAAACTAGGGCTTAATTTTGCGGGTGACGACGGTAAAGCCCTCGGCATGATCGACATTGTGAATAAGCTGAAAGAAAAATTAGGTAGCGAGTTAACTCTTGATGTAGTGGGCCAGCTCAACTCCGCTTTCGGTACCGTTGCATCCGGTCTTATTCAAGGATTATGGAGTAAGACTGACGAGCTTAGTGGGCACATCTCAAGTCTTGGTGAAATAACCAATATGGAACAGGCGGCAGAGATGGCCGCAAAGATAGCGGATCCTTGGAATAAATTATTTGAATCGGTTAATAACGTGCGGGTGATTTTTGGTCAAGCGCTCGATAGGGCGTTGATGCCAATGATCACCTATATGACCGGCGCGGTGGTGACGCTGCAGGACTGGATGATTGCTTTCCCCAATATCACCATGGCTGTGGCGGTATTTGCTAAGTGGATGTTGTACGTCACGGCCATCATTGCCGCTGGCGCACTGTTCCGGGGCGTTTTCATGTTTGCCAAGTTAGGCTGGACGATTGCTAAATGTATTTTTCCGCTCGTGCGTTTATGGCAAATCCTTCAAGGCATCGTATTAATCATGCGTTTAGTCGCAGTGGCGTCTTTTCTTGCCTTCGGCTGGATCCCCGTCGTGATTGCGGTGATTGCTTTGGCGATTGGGCTGGTTATTTATTACTGGGATGAATTGGTGGCAGCATTTTTGGACACCTCTTGGGGCCAAGTGATAATGCAGGCTATCGGTGCGGTGGGTTCATTCTTTGCTGATATTGGCAGTGGTATCGCGTTGATGTGGGGCGGGCTTTTTGCTTACCTTGGTGATGCATGGGGCTGGCTGACACGCTTACTGACGGATATCTCTTGGACAGAGATATTAATGGGGGCGCTGGACGCCTTTGTTGGCAGACTTAAGGGCGCGTGGGAGTTAATGAAGGGGCTTTGGTCAAGCGCTGCTGATTTTATGGGCTGGTCTGACAAACCCGTTATTGAGATGAATAACGCACCTTACGTCAATCCTAACTTTGGCAATATTAAGCCCGCGCAGGACATGTGGTTTAAGCCAGAGTCCATGCTGCAATCTACCGAACTGTCAGCCAGTATCACTCAGCAAACTCAGCTGGTTAATAGTGCCATACCTATTACGACAGCGCGTAACGGTGATGACACTCGCAGCAGCGCACCGCAATGGATGCAGCAGCAAAACCAAACCCAAAACAACCATGCAAATTCGATGTCGATTGGTACCGTAAATGTATCAACAAAACACGCCCCTACACCTACGGATATGCAGAATTACTTTTCCTTGGTGACGCCATGACAAACAGTGTCTATCGCGATTTGTGGATTGAAAATGGTGATGTGGTACTCGATGCCGGGCGCAACCCCATCATCATTACGGATGCGGCCTGTATTGCGCAGGACATCAAGCACGCCATTTTAGAGAGTGGCCTTGCGGTTGAACTGGTCGCAGAGCGAAGCCCCACCGAAATATCTGATATTGAGTATCGCATCATCATGCTGGCCGAAATGGATATTCGTATTGTGCCAGGCACGGCAGAAATCACGCCGCTGGAGGATGGCCGCTTATTGTCTGCCTCGACCTATGAATTTGGAGATGTAAAAACATGGCTGTAACCCCACCCGAATTTGAGCAAGTCCTCAAGAACGCCAATATTCCGAGCTCGCAGGATGCGATTAGGGCGGTGTTTGAAGCGGAAGTAAAGGCGCAAGGTTCGCTCATCAATAACAACAGCACCTACTCGCCATTTTGGCGGCTAGTGCGCAGCGTGATTGTCACGCCGTACCTGTGGTTGATTGATTTTCTACTGGGCACAATTTTGCCGCAGTCGTTTGTCAAAACCGCCACGGGTTTCTTTCTTGATTTGTATCTGCACTCGGTCAACTTGACGCGCAAAAGTGAAAGCGCAGCCAGAGGTGATGTGGTGTTTGAGCGCATGCCCAATGCGCCAGAGTTGCAATTACCTGCAGGGTTTACGATTAGCACAGAGCGCATTAATGGCGTGGTGTATCGATTAGTGATTGATGAGGAGTTAACCCTGCCTGCAGGTGTTACCCATGTGCGCGTCAATTGCCGCGCAGAATCTCCTGGCAGTCATTTCAATCTTGCCGGTGGTTATTATCAAATTCCGCAAACGCCTTTGCCTGGTCTTATCAAAGTGTCGAATCCTGATGATTGGCTCATTACACCTGGCGCGGATAAAGAGAGCGATATTGATGCAAGAGAGCGGTACCGCTCGCAATTTATGGCGGTGTCTGGCTGGTACATCGATGACAAATATAAACTGATTATGGCGCAGTTTGGTGGCGTCAAGGTTGACCAGATTTATATTCAGAAAAATGGCCCACGTGGCCCTGGCAGTGCCAATGCCTATTTATTGTTGGACAGTGGCACGGCCACGCAGCCGTTCCTTGATGCGATTAATAAAGCGGTACGTCTTGATGGTTATCACGGCTTAGGTGATGACATGCTGGCGTTAGCGCTGCCCGAAAAGCCCATCACTATCACCGGCGAGGTGTTAACCGTGGCGCACTTGTCTAATGATGTGCGTGCAGGGCTGATTGATGATGTGGCGCAATACATTCGCTGTGTGTTTCGCGAAAACCAAGCCTACAAGGACACCATGCTGACGTGGCCGTTGGCGTTGTTTAGCTTTTCCACCCTTAATCAAGAAATTCGCAACCAATTCCCGCAGATTGAATCGCTGTACTTTGCCGAACGGGATTTTAAGACCGGCCTTGAGATAGCCAGGCTCACTCAATTGGCCTTAACCGATTTGCGGGAGGGGACATGATCACCTTAACACTGCCGTTTTGGATGCAGAAGGGCGAGCTGGCTAAGCTTCGATGTGCCAGCCAGTCCTTTTGGGAAAAGGTGGATTTATGGCTGCAACTTTCCCTCACCAAGTTTGACTTGTTGACCTGTGACTTGGTTTTTGTTGATTGCGTTGCTTGGGAGCGAAAAATCACCCGCCTTGATGGTGAGGATGAAATGATTTATCGCCGGCGCGTACATTACGCTTTTTTGAATGCGCAAGATGCAGGCATGAATCGTGGCATGTTCAATATTTTTGAGCGTTTGGGGGTGCCTTTACAAGGGATCCTTGAACGTCAGCCAAATAAAGATTGGGATGTGGTGACAATTGAACTTAGTGATGATGCGTTATCAACCCACAAGAACCTGATTAACCTGCTGGTCAATACCTACGGAGCAACATGTCGGCGCTATGAATATCAAGTCAGTACGAAAGTGGTGCAATTTGTTCATGTAGGGCTGATGCAGTGGTCGCATCAGGTTTATGTGAGTACACCGCCACCGCCTGCGCCAGCTAAACCTGTCATCCCTATTAATAATATTTTGTTTTGGGCTTATGCCTGACATTCATCACGGACGCATCTCATGAACCAGACGATTTTAACCAATGCATTTGCCACTTATAAGGCGCAGTGCGAAGCTCATAACCGCCCGATTGTGATGGACGAGTTCGTTTTTGCGATGGTGCCAACACAGCAATACGGTGAACCTATCGACTTGGATGAATCTTTACCGCCCGACAGTCAAATTGTCGGGCGTTTTGCGGTTTCCCAAAAAGGCATGCTTAACCCTGATGCGGTGGTGTATTCGATTATTCTCGGCACAAATGTGGGCTCATGGGACTTTAATTGGATTGGTCTGGTTAACCGTGAGCACAACTTTGTTGGGGTGATCACTCATACCTCAACACAAACGAAGGTCAAGGCTTCACCTGAAAACGGTGTTGAAGGGGATACGCTAACTCGCAATGTTATTACCCCATATACCAACGCCGCCAAACTGACTCAAATTCATGTGAGTGCCGACACGTGGCAGCTGGAGTTTAATCAACGCCTGATGGCAATTGATGAGCACCAGCGTCAACAAAACCTTGACGTGTATGGTGCGGCGGCATTCATTGATGATGGCTGGAAAGTCACCCCACTTAATGGCGCGTTATCTGTGTCGGCCGGTTGTGGTTATGTGCAGGGGTTGCATTGTGATAATACCGCCTTGCAGATGGTGAGTTTAGCCGGCGAGGTGTTACCTAAAACCTTGTTCCTTGTGGCAAGTTTTAAGGGCGGGCTGAATAGTGCATGGGAAACGCATACACAGCTTCGCTTTGCAAATGCCTACCCAGAAGTCACCGAATCTAATGGGGTAATGTACTACGCCCAAGCCATTGCGATCGTTCGAAGTGCTGGTGATATTGAAGATGTGCGTCCCAAAACCTGGCGCGCTCAGCATATTGATACTAATGCAGATCCCCATCCCCAATACAACAAACGTGAAGCGACAGAAGGGGAAAGTGGTGTGATGGCCATTGCCACGCAAAAAGAGGTTGATGATGCCATTAATGACCATAAGGCCGTAACGCCTAAAACGCTGGATAAGCCCGGATTGCTTGCCAAGGCAAAGGCGTATGCTGACAAAATCAAAGAAGATATTTACGGTGGTATTCCAGCCAGTACGCTCGATACCATTAAAGAGGTGGCTGATGCATTACAGGAGGCTGGCGGTGCGGTGCAATCACTGTTTGCTACATTGGCGCAGCTGACCATTCGAGTGGACAATAATAGCGATAATCACACCAGTCATGTGCAAAGCAATGCTGCGCACACACCGCAAAGCGTCGGGGCTGCACCTGCCAATCATACCCATGATTATTCACCCTCAGATCACAGTCACACCCCCGTGTCGATTGGGGCGGCAGATAGAAATCACGGGCACACACCAGTATCAATCGGGGCAGCTGATAGAGGCCATGGGCACACGCCTGAATCGATTGGTGCGGCAGATAGGGCGCATAGCCATGATTACGCAGCCTCAAATCATGTTCACCAAGCCAATGAGATTGCTGGTATTCGCAAATTGGTTACGTCTGGGAACGTGAGTGTCAACCTTCAGAATGGCTCAGAAATATCACTGGCGCTGATTGATACCGGGGTACTGGCGGGGGGCCGAACTTTCGATCCACAAAGTTGGCAAGTCATGCTGAAAACAAATGGCACAGTCAGTTCATCACATCCTCCAACCATGTTCTGGTCTTTTCGTCCTGTTGTGCAGTTTCGGCAGTATTGGGAGACGGGTAATCATGTCTACATTGAAATTTTTGGGCATGGGAATGAAGTCACCGGCACGACAACGGTGGAATGGTTTTTATTCCAAAGAGTGATTTAACGTACACCAGTTGCACGCCAAAGGGCCGTCATGAATTCAATCAGCTACCCCGAATCTATCAAGTTGATAGCATTGCCGGCAAACGACTTTGCCCAGGCAATGGTTGAGCAAGTCAGAGTAACGCAAACAAGGCTTGATGCATTGCCTGCATTGCACAGTCAATCGCCATTAAGCGGACAGGCCAGTCAATTACAAGGGCTCAGTGATGAGCTTGCGCGCCTGCAATGTCAAGGCGTGAGCCTGTGCGTGACACCCTATCAATATGGTGTTGGGCTTAATGGCACATTGTCAGCCGATACCGCGCTGGCGTTTGCAGCGCAGCAACTATTAAACGAGGCCGCTTATAGCGCGGCAGGGCTGGGCGCTTTAGTCCATGGCGTGGCGTTAGTGGTGACCGCGCCAACTCAAAGCCAGTTTGCTAGCAGGCTTAGTGCAGTAACGGATGTACTGGCGTTCCCGCAATGGCTGGCGCTGAGTAACCTTGCCGCTAAGCATGCGGTGCTGGCGATTGAGCGGGCACAAATTCCTAAGGCGCGGCCAGCGCCTTATTGGCAAGCCCTTAGTGTGAGTGATTGCGCGCCACTGCATGGCGTAAATGACACCCTAAGCAATGCCATCAGTGTGGCCAGCGCGTGCGCTATTCATGCCGTTTCGCCCGTTGAACGGTTAACGCAACTCGCTCAAAAACAAGTGGATAGGCTGACATTATTACAAAAACACCTGCAGTCGCTTAATGCATTATTTAGTGAGCAGGTCTATGCCACCACGCTTTCAGGCTTACCTGCAGTGATGGCAAAGCAATTGCGAGATTTTCGCACCGACAACCAACCACACAGTACGGTGCTGATTATGTTGTGTGATACACCACCAGTATTTCTCAACGAGGCACTTGGATTATGACGTTGCAGCTTAACGATAAGTTGTTGATGGGCGAAGATATAAAGGTGTCTATTAAACTGCAATTTGGCGACAGCGACCTAAGCGGTCAAGGCAGTGGCACACAAAGTGCTGAAACCGGCACCAAGGCCAAGCAGCTAACCGTTAGCCTCATTGTGCCCTTTGAGAAAATCGACTGGTTAACCCAAGTTGTCACGCTAGCTGAGGCAACCGACAAAGCCACCGGTGCACGTGTTGTTTACCGTATCGGCTATGATGCGGCAAGGGCGATTAAGCTTTACCAAGCCAAATTTGTGGGTGAGCTCAATATCACTGAACTGGATGAGACTCAAGGATGGCTGGTGAGTTTTACCTTGCAAGAGCTGTTATCGGTGCCTGAGCGTAAAGCACAGCGTGACGCGATTTTACCCGCGAAACAACAAGGCGGTGGCGATACTGTGGTGGCCGTTGATAACCCCAATATTCCACCTAACACCGAGTTAACCGGTTTTGAATCTGTGCTTAAGTACATTGATACCGCCGTTGCAGGGCTTGTGAGTGAAGATAAAGCGGATGAAAATCCTAAGGCAGTCGTGTAAATGAAGCATAGCGAACGCTTATATGTAGGCAACACTCAAGCAGAGGTCATTAGTGCCACCTGCTATTTGAGTTTTCGCAATCCTGGTACCGCACAATTTATCACGGACATTGAGCCCAACGTGGGGCAGTTAGTGGCCTATGAGTGCGGCTTTAATGGTGAGCTGACTCGCTGGTTTACCGGCTATGTTGATTCATACAAGGCGGTTAACGATAACGTCTATTCGCTTTTTTGTCGTGAGCTGAGCGCGCTACTGCGCCATCCTATGGCGCTGTTTTATCAGCATGTCACCCTGCGCGACATTTTAGATGGACTGCATATTAAAACAGGGCTTGATTTTATTATCCCTGAAAAAACATACGCTGATACGCCAAGCGCCTGTATTACAAATCATGGTAACGGTTACGCCTTAATGGATAGTCTTGGCGCAGTATTTGGCATCGATAAATACACATGGCAACAGCAGGGGGATGGCCGCATCTTTGTTGGCAGTTGGCAGGACTCTATCTGGGCCAAGCACAACCTACCTATGCCAGCACATCTTATCGAAAATGCCGCTATCGATACCGCCACTTTTCCATTGGTGCCAGCGCTTCGTCCTGGCGCCATTGTTAACGGTCAGCGGGTGCGCAATATCCAGCTTCACAAAGAGAAGATGGTGGTCACATGGATGACAAAATAGCCCGTATTATCAAGAAGCATTATCCTGAAATATCTAATGGCTGGCACGTGCCTTTGTGGGCCAAGATTACCAGTATCAATGAATCGCCAAACGAGGGCGATTTATCCGATGCCTTCAGGCCGCGTTATTGTGTCAGTGTTAATGTGCTCACCAAGCAAGGCACAGAGGCCGATTTACCGCAGATGCACAATATTGCGTTAGCCGGCTCTTTATCGATGGAAGGCGGTTTCTTGCACCTACCCGAAGTGGGGGCGATTGTGACGCTATCATTTGCCTTTGGTATGCCCGATAAACCTTACATCGATAAGGTGCTACCTTACGGCTTAACCATGCCAGGCATTAAACCCGGTGAAGTGATTATGCAGCGCCGCGCCGGTGTTAACGTGCATTTGGATGATGAAGGTAATATCAACCTCAATACCGACCGCGCCCTTAACGAGTTATCCAGAGCCCATAATCAAAAGACCGGTCACAGTGTAAGTGAGCGCCTATCGCGCACTACACGCACCAAAGCCCACTCACTACATGAGGTAGGCGGTCAGTTTAGCCTTGAGGCGCTCGGGGCGTTATTACTGCTCACCACGGGGCATGCTGAGCTGTCAGCGCTGGAAAGCCTGACACTGACCACTGCAGATGACTTAAACGAGAATATCGCCGGTAAGCGTCAAAGTGTGATTGATGAACTGCTTGATATTGTTATCACCAAGGCAGGACACTTGAATTTAAGCGATCAAGGCTTTGATGTATTCATCAAGGAAGGCGGCGTTCGTATCGGTAATGAAGTAGTGGATGTGGTCGCGACCTTGTATAAGTTGATTGATTGCGTCAGCCAGCTGGCCAACGCCTTATCGTCTCATACCCACACCGCACCACATGGACCGACATCCCCGCCTATGCAAGCGGGGGTTATCTCAGGCCAAGGCTTACAAGCGGATGTGCTAGCGCAGAAGCTGAAAGGGATTGTGGTATAATACGTATGAACTCATACACGAATTGACAGTTTTAATCGTACAACCTCCACCCGAAACCTAGCTCACTTTGAGACAATAACGTTTTAGAGCTTAAGCCCTGAAAAAGACTATCGTCATTAGGGTATGCGATAATGCTCCATTTAGAGGCGAGTACCGCAGACTAAAATTCAGGAACACAGCGAGTATTTGTCCCTGAGTGCGTAGCGCACGACTACAGTGGCTTGTTAGGTTTATCTGTAAGTTTAAACTGATGAAGTAAAGTCATAAACACAAAAAAAGTTATAAACTGACCTACAGGATATGCACGTGGTACACCAAACTCAAACAATATAGGGCCTAATATCTTAAGATGAAATAATGTCATCGGAATAAAGCCAATTAGGAAATACTTTATGTTAATAGAGTGCTTAATTCTTTCTTTGCAATGTGGGCATGTCGTTATCCTGCCAAAAGAAAAATTCACCTTTGAAAAATACTTGATGGTTCCATTACATGATGGGCAATACATACTGCTTCCTTGTAAAACCTAACACACTGTTACAGGCTAAAAAGCGACGAACGAGCAAGTTTCAACTGTATTTAGTCCTTTTTTAACAGCTTATTAGAGTACAAAAACGTGATAGACCCTTTGCTCTAACTCGTCAGTTTCGGATTAAAATTTCTGTGGGTTAACGCCCGCTTAAGGGGCAGCCAACGCTACTACCAAGCTTCCGCATAACACTGTAATCACGAAAACCAACGCATAGTAAAAATGCCGCGCGTTGGCTGTCCCTCTTGAAGCGTTTGTTAGCCAGCTTTGTCCGCAGTGAAATCAAAGGTCTCAAGCATTTTTGGCTTTAGCTTACTATCTGGTACATCTTTAATCGAATGTAGGAATTCTTGAATCATCTGCAATACGGTATCGCAGCACCACGTTGCAAATAATTCATTTTGAATGAGGTCTATCCAACTACACTCTAAATCTTGTGAATTAAAAAGATTTTTAGACTGCAAGTCGGTGAAAAAACGTGGGTGATCTTTAAGCGTTTTCTCAGGGTAACCAGTACCTATAATAAGTTCATCTTCATGTATTTCAGACTTACGATGTACTAGTTCATTTCTCACTTTCATAAGTAACTTGAAATCCTGATAAGGTTTTTGGTTATGATTCCAAGATGAGCCACTTAATAATAACCTTCCAATTTCGAATTTATTTTGAGTTGAAGCTTTATTGTTTTGCAAATCATTCATCACTGAATAAAATGTTTTCTCATGCTCTGCAAACCTTCCGCCAACTGTCATTTTGCAACAAGTAACGGTCTCATTAATAAAGGCTTCAAGTGCATTAAATGAAAACATTAAGCTAACTAACGCTTGTTCAGGATGCTCTTTAGTTCTATCTCTAGCATCGACCGCGATATCATAGAGTGTGATTGCACGGAAATACCCTTTTTTTCTTTTAACCATAAATCCTCCGTTTACTATTGCTGGCTAACGTTTGGTTAAGGGGCGGGCTTTAGCCCGTCCCAGTGAGCAAAGCGAACGATTTGAACCACTTGTATGGATAATAAACTCACCTGATTACAAATAATTTCCAGTTTCGGGTAATGTGAGACCCAGGCTTTAGCTGCAACTAAAGCTTTCCTTGTCGTAGTTCGATTGAACGCTGGCTCCTCTATTGAGAGACCGATAACAAGAAAGAACGCGACAAAGGACTCCAAGCAAAATACTCGAATAGTCTACTGGGTCTCGAACCCGCATTTGCAAGCAAGAGTTAGCTTATTATGAAAACAACGTCTAATCAAAACATTAACGTAGGTGTTGATACTGGCAAGTTTCAACTCGACATTTATATCCGCCCTCTCAATATCTATTTCACTGTATCGAACGATGAAAAAGGGATTAAAGAGGCTATCAAAACCATTAAAAAATACACTCCTGAGCGCATCGTTATCGAAGCGACAGGTCGTCTTGAAATGCCATTCATTATGGCCTGCGCTGAGGCAAACTTACCTTTTGTCATCGCCAACCCTGTACACATAAAACGTTTTGCAGGTGCCATTGGTCAACGGGCAAAAACTGACAAGCTCGATGCGCAACTTATAGCGCATTACAGCGAAGCGATTAAGCCGACCTTATCAACCTTAAAACCTGATGTAATGCGTGCTATGAGTGATTTAGTCGCAAGACGAAATCAACTATTGGTGATGCAGACGATGGAAAAAAACCGCCTTCAAATATTGCCAAAAGAACTTGAAATGACCATTAAACCTATTTTAACGGCGTTTAAAAATCAGATTGAAAAGATTGAAATAAAAATCGTTAAACTCATTGAGTCAAACCCTGATTATCAAGCGAAAAATACGCTGCTTCAGAGTATGAAAGGTATAGGTAAAATCGCCGCAGCTTCCATCATCAGTAACTTACCAGAATTGGGTTATATCAGTAACAAGGAAGCAAGCGCATTGGTCGGTGTGGCACCGATGAATAAAGAAAGCGGGCGCTTTAAAGGCATGCGAAAAATACAAGGAGGAAGACATCAAGTGAGAACGGTTTTATATATGGCAATGATGTCAGCCATACAATCTAACCCGGTTTTTAAGAGCACCTATCAGCGATTAGTTGCCGCAGGGAAACCTAAAAAAGTGGCTATCATTGCCTGTATTAGGAAGATGGTGGTGACGTTAAATTCGATGTTGAGAGACGGTGCCCTATGGGAAGCGCCAAAAGCGATAAATTAGCTATTGACGCCATAGTCTCTTGTTATGTTTCTCTATTACGAGGAGGCCAAGGTCTTATTTGATATTTTAGTTGAGCCTCAATGCTCCAAGCTTCGGGTTTGATTTTTGGGTTAAACCATTGAAAACCTGAGGCAGCCCACTTTAGGTAATGTGATTCTAGGTCGTCGTAGCCGTATTCACAGCCGCAGCAAGGACAAATATCGAAGCTAAAGCGGAGTTCTTGTGCGCTTGAATAGGTTTCGCTGAGTGGGCCGAACCCGCATATAGGGCAATGCTCTATGGGCACTTCACGCTTCCTTGCTGAGAGACATAACATTTTATTAGTGCGCATGCGCGTGTACCTCATTAGACCAGTGAAAACGCGCACAGTTAACGACCTGTATGCAAAGAACTTATCAGCTTTTTATCAAATACACCATCCGGAAAAACGCGCATGCGCGTTTTCCAAACCTATTAACTAATTTTGGAAAAGTATATGCAAATGATTTTAAAGAGTTTTGTTAATTTTAGGCTGGATAAATGCGCAAACTAATGGGTGTGAAAACACTCAAAAGCATCTAAATTTAAATACGACTGTATACCCACACATTGTTAGTCGCTTTACGGTAGGACCAAACATTAGGTAAATAGATAAGATTTTGTAGAGCAATTCATTCGTCAGTTTTCGATTCACTAAATGAATGCTAGCAAGCTTTGGGGCAGAAGTGAGTTAAATCAACCTGTAGGTTCTTATTGCATGCGATGATCGTCATCTTAAAAAACCTCTGGTGCAACAAGAAGCTTTTCCTCTCTAATTTTTTCCAACGCTTCAATGATGAATGATGAATGATGAATGATGTCATTACTAATTTTTGAGTTGGTTCTGGTCGCTGCCACATATCACACCCTCGCATTAAGTCATTAATCACGCGCTAATAGGCTCGCCCTTGCCACCATATTAACACTAACGTTTGCGCGCACACGTTGAGCATACGCATCAGCTTATCCATTGTGGAAAATTTTCCCCGAAAAAAAATTTATGCGAAAAAAGCACTCATCCCCACCACACCTTGGGGCTCTTTGTGTGACGTTTTTGCCATTAAGGAATGTTTGCCAATAGGGCTTTAGCCCTTGTAGCTGTAAGGCTTGCGCGATCTCTTTATTAGATCCTTAGTAGCACAAATGGCAATTAAGGCGCGTTAATTGCCATTCTCGAACCAGCTTAATGTTTTTTAAGTTTTTGATATTTAATAGGTAAAAAAATTTTTCTAAAATTTATCGCTAAAAATAATGCGATCTTTTGAAAATCAGCAACCTTAAGATAATGCCAATAAATTCAAAAGAATAGATACGTAAATCAAGCTATCCCTAATGGCACTCCGTGCCATTAGGGATCCTTTTATTGATAGAGTGGATAGATTAAAAACTGACCGCAAAAAAGTTCTTAAGACAAAAAAATACCACCATTAATTGATGGTGGTATCTCGGTCTTGCAGGCGAAATTATTCAGGCAAAACTTTGCAGTATTTCTCATAAAAGCGTTTATTCTTATATGAAACTTCTGTGCTTACTTCAAATCCATTGAGAATTTTACCAAATGTATCTTCATCAAAGTCAGCGTGAATAATAAAAGATCCATCATTTAAGGCATTGACAATCTTTTCGGCGCTAAAAATGTCTGCTTTACGGTAATACACATAGCTGTCATGTTTTACGAATTCATGATCACCCGCTTTCAGTATACAAGATTGGTCATGTGGTATAACGGGGGTTATTGATGTGATGTTTACTGCTAACACGGCGTAACCACCTATGCTGGGGTATATAACCGGATCATTGCATATAACGTGTAAATGATTACAACTGCCAGAAGGGATTAAAAGGCTCCCTTTTCGGTAAGGATGGCTCTGCGTCACTGTATAATGCTTCTCGCGTCGCTAAGCTCATTCATTGATTTGCTAAAGCTAATTAAGGCTGCAGTCTTACTTTTATCACATGTCGCGTAGATAATTTTTTCAAGTGATATTGGTGCTGAAGAGCCTTTAGGATCTATCCATTCTTTGCAATTATCATGAGTGTAGTCAACCAGTTCCCAGCGGGTAAGATGTTTAAACTTATTGAAAATTGATTCAATAATTGCCAGTTCTGCATCACTTAGTTCGTCCCAATCATCTCTATCTGGATTGGTTAGATTTGACGAAACTTCATAGTTAGCACATCCACTAATAAACTTGTTCCATCCGTCACTTTCCATTCTGGAACCGCCAGTGATCAGATTGTATGTTAGTGATAAAACAGGACCGTGAGGCATTGACACAAAATTGTCACCACTCATAGAGTCACCCCAACGACTCACTGCTTCACGCTCAGCTAAGTATAATATTTTGATAAGCTTCAGATAAGACATTTTCTGCCCATTCAAGTGCAGAATAAACGCAGACATTTGAGCAACTTTAATCTCAGAAAACATAATCATCACCCTCCTATCGCAATTCTAGTCACTTTCAACAGACATCAAAGCCTTTCTAAGCCCGACATACACTATCCGTGAAGTATATTTACCGCTTTTAGTTGTGTAAAGCCATATGTGCAAATATAGCGGAATATGTCTAATTAACACTGATTATCACTAATTCACACTAATTTACCCGCAACACTACTTATCTGGTGTTAATTAGCGTTTACCTTATCAACAGGGTAAGATCTATTGAACCCGCACCGCATACTGCATCGCCAAGTCTGCCTTTTTGTTGAGCAGCATTAACGCCTTGCTAAAATGCTGCTGGGTTACACCAAACCTGGCATAACAACGGCTCGCCGGGAACCCTTTGACCAAATAAGCGCGCAGCGCATTTTTTTTGTTTTCGCTGGTGATACCTGTCAGCTTAAGCAGTACTTCAAATTGCTCCGCACTTTCACAACCTTGGATAAGTGTTTTCATGCTGAATACTCCATAGTTTTTCCCCTCATCTGCATTTCGGAGACGAGTTCATCGAGCGTAAGATCTCTAATTTCGTGATATCGATACGGCTTGTTACGCAGCTGGCCATCATCAACCCACCATTCGCCGCCATCGGCATCCATCACCCGACAACCATCGAACAATAACCGTTCAATGTTGGCAGGGTCAGTAATCCCCACCTGTGCAAGGTGCCTGATAATTCGGCTATCAACCTCCTCCAAAACAGGGTCTGTACAGTTATTCCTACACGTCCAAGGAGAGCCAAAAGCCGAAGGCAACAGCGACATGCTCCACTTCGGCATCGCGTCTTTGAGTTCTTTGCGGGACAGGCGGCTTTCTGCATTCATAGCCCGGTTAACCGTGAATAAGTCTTTGCGGCGCTTCTTAAGTTCTTTATAGGCGTCTCGTTCATCTTCGGTTGCTTTGCGTAGTTTCCAACGCTCGCCTCGTGTAATGATTAGCCGTTTTTCACCAAAGGCGATACCGTTAATGCCTTGCACTCGCTTAGTGGCTTCGCCGTACTGATTACCTTCCGGGGTGACTTCATAATTAAGTGAAAGTTGGGCATGTTTCATGGCTTCCTCAAAGCCTTTCCAATCTGAGCTACATGCCGCGGCCCTTGCCGCTTCAATTTCTGGGGATTGTGGCCCCACTTTTAGTCTGCGTAATTCTCGCCAAACCTGAACGGATTCAGCGCCATAAAACTGGTACTGCCTGATGCCGTATCGACTCGCCCACGCTGCAACACGCGCAGAAGCCGCCTCAATGGTTTGGCCTGACTCAAGATCAAGTTCGCCTTGGCCGTGCATATGATCGCCCGGTATGCCTTTAAGCAAATATTTAATGAAATAACCTGCAATGCCACCTTTCTGCTTCGTGATGTGTTCAATCTTAAGTCTGTGTTTTGCCGCACCCGGTTCATCGCCATCAACTTGGTAGGCATACTTAGTGATGATGTCTTTAACCGTATCCTCATCATCCGGTCTTATCACCCATGCCATATGCCAATGTGGGGTAGAGTCCTTGTGCGGCTCAGCCACCCTAAACCCTAAAAATGGGATTTTTCGGTAGCTAAGCGCAGAGCGCATTTTGGCAAAGGTTTCGACTAAGTGTTTCTGGGCTTTTTTGGCGTTGCCGATATCCCACTTGAGCGAGATTGAATGAAATTTACTGGGGCAGGTGAGGGTTACGGCTAGAGATATCATGCCAGCTGCGTCCGCTATTTCTTCTAAGCCTCGATTGCGAACAATAAGTTCGGTCACACGGTTTGCAGGGTTAGCGTTACCCGCCATAGCGGCTTCGATTAATGGAAGAATTACACCGTCATCGTTTTCAATTATGGTGCTTTCTAGCCATTGCAAAGCTGTTCGTTGTTGTGACTGCCATTCGCTAAAGCATTCATCACTGATGAAGGGGGTTTTCTTGGTAACTAAGCCAACGCTTAGGCATAGGTGTTCGCAACACTGATCGCGTAGTTTTAAAAGTTTTTTGCCCCACCATTTGGCGCAGGTCATGCGCAATATGGCACATTCGGCGGCTTCATCAATATGATCACGATGTGCTGCGTTCCAGTACGGCGGTACGATTCCCCACGTTTTGCAGATTTCAGCAGCAGCGTCATATGCCTCAAAATAAGCCATGTCACTTGGCGCGCCAGATGCAAAGGCTTTCACTTGCACCATGCAAGCGTCAGCAAGTTGAGCAGCTAGTTGGGTGAGTTCGGTAGATTTGCGATGTCTCAATATCCGAAAAGCACTAAAGGGTGAGGCCGTCACTAATGAGCGAGCTTCAGGATCTATTTCGGTGTTATCACTATCATCAAGTTCTTGTTCTGGGCGCTTGATGAATTTCATGCCCGAAACTTGATGGAAAGGGTACTTATGCCAGACCACTAATAACTGTTCAATGGTTTTGCGTAAATATGCTAGTCCACCCATGGTGCCGTTATGTTTAAAGGCTTTGTCGTATTTGTTTTGAATGAAATTGCGGACGTGAAAAGATAGCGGGGCCAGCATTTCAAAGCCTTTTGCTGCGGTAAAATATTCTGACTTGTAGTCAAATATCGGCTGATATAAGCGGGTGGTATCTACTCGCTCACGAACAACTGCCTTATCATCTTGCCATAAGTCGGCAGCGGGTTGTGCCACAGTCTCGTGAGTAAACGTGGCTAATAGTGCATCCGTTAACGGCGTTGGCAAATGCTGCAAACGCCGTTTGAAGGGAAATGGATTAGAAGAGGTTCGCAAACTCATTGAGGGTTACAGTTCCCACTCGTTGTCTTACTGAAGTTGCTATGTGGAGTAACGGTTGAAACGTGACTAGCTGCCACAAAAACCTCGAACGGCTCCTTAATCGTTCTAGCGATTTTTTTAGCCAATAACACCTCGCCACAGCCAAGCGACTGCCAATAAAGACAATCTAGCGCGCCAAATACCTCGGCTAATCTGATTAAACTCAGCTCAGTTGGGTCCTCGTGATGCTCCCGAAACCGAGTCGGCAGGTCTTCCCGACGAGAGCGAAAGTGCCTGAGTAAATGCGCAAACAAATGTGATTTAGCCATTACTCAGCCGCCATCTTTAGTATTAGCTCGCGGGTAAGCTGGCAGTCATATAGCGCACGGTGCGCCGTTCCTTCGAGCGTAATCCCTTGCTGCTTAGCTGCATTAACTAGCGAGTGCCACTTAAAATCACCGTGTCCGTGGTTCCAATCGCCTTTGAATTGGGCGTAGGCCAGCATTGCGCAGTGAAAATCATGTGTAAGATTTAGCGTGTAATTAGTGAAATAAGCAGCTGATGAAAATAGCATTTTTTTATCAAACGCAGCGTTATAAGCAATAACCATCCGGCCTTGTAAGATGCTCGCAATGCTGTCGGCAATCTCAATAAACAACGGTGCATCTTCAACCATTTCATTATTGATGCCGTGAATCGCGGTTGTTTCAGGTGGGATACCGCCTAATTTTACTGGTCTAACAAGGGTATTTAGCAGTATCAAACCGGAGTGTGCTTCGATAATGCTGATTTCAACAATTTCACTACCCCAATCAAGGCCAGTGGTTTCAGTGTCAAAAATTACTGCATCATTATCAAGCCAGTACTGTGCTGCAGTTCTTGAGGCTAATTTGTATTGAGTTAAGCCTGAGCTTTCTGGCTGTTTCATGCTGTTGGTTCCTCAGTTGTTTCGGTTAAGTTTTCGCGAACTTCTTTGATGCAATTAGGGCATGCGGCACTGCAGGTTTCATTGTCAGTTTCGTAGCTGTGCCAACCCTGTGCCGACACCATAGAGACGGCGTCGCTAACCGTGATTTCAGCTTCTCTTGACTCTATTCGCAGCTCTTTACCACATGTAAAACAAGTGACGACATAAAGCGCAGTGATGCGGATTTCTGATAATTCAATATTGGCTAATTTCATATATCCCCCTGCTTTTAGTGTTCAGCCTCGACCATCATTTCTTCATGTAGCCGCTCAAGCTCATCGCCAAGCTCGCTACACGCGTGGTATAGAAAGGAATCGCCCAGCACCAATAGCGCAACACGTTCAAGTCCCTGCGCCATACCGCGATAACGTGCTGCACTGATGGGATTTGCTTCCGCAAGCGCATCACCATGGCGGGTATGCACATCCACCATTAGGCGGCGCATGCTGCTGTGGTAATGATTGTTAAGGTCGAAATTAAATTGGTTCATAAAGGCATTAGCCTCCTGCGCTGTGGTAAGCGCCGACAAAATTAGGGCGGGTGCTTGAATTAAAGGGGGAGTTACTGCTATGCTTCTTGTCATCATTTGGTGTGTCCTCATTAAGTGATATAGGCCATAACTGTTAGCGCGGTTATGGCTTTGTTTTTTCTGCTTTTTCTTTCTTACTTCCAAAATACTTCTTGCGTAATTCACTTATTAAAAACCGATTACGGTCTCTTTTTTTTTGGCTAAATTCTGAAAATGCTGGGACGTGTACCCAGTCGGGCACTTCAATTGTGGTGCCTGGTATGTGGCGGTAACTCATATGTCCTCCCGTTTTGCATTCACGTCCTTGTCCTTAATCGTTCGGTTATATTGAATATTTCTTATTTGGCGTGATGACATTCCAACCAGCAGCATCCAGTGACGACAGAACCATTTGCGCTTGATTCACATAAATCAGCTTGCTGCCATCAATGCGCATGGTTGGCAAAAATCCTGATGCGGCTTGGTGTTGAACAGCTTTTAGGGTTTGGTCAGTTCGACGGGCGTAGGCGCTTAACGTCAGTGGCAACATATCAGGCTGCAAAATCACCGTTTTGCGGCCGGCATCTACTTGTGTTTCTTCTGGTTTCTTCAACATTTTCATGTATCCTCAGCAGGTTTAGCCCTATCTGGGGCTAGGCGGGTTTTATGGAGTGCCATCCATTTGGTTGGTACTTTACCTACCATTCGGTTGGAGATCAATATGAATTTTGGTGAAAGATTGAAATATGTGATTCAGGAGGAAGGAATGTCACAAAGACAATTTGCTGAAGAGATGGACATGTCTCTTGTTGCTATTGAGCGATACATAAGTGGGAAGCGTGAACCTGCCAGTAAGTTTTTTGTAAAGTTTTCAGAAAGTAAGGTATTTAATAAGTATCTTGTCTGGCTACTTTCAGGAAATGTTGAGCCGGGTGTAGGGCAAGTTTGCCCGGTTTTCTCAACTCAAAACACGCAAGAAACCTTACAATCTGTAGGGAAAAAGGCTTAATTATTGCGGCTACAGCGTTTTATCGCTGGGGCAAGCAAGGGGGTTATTATGTCAATTAAGACAACCCCTAACGGTTATATGGTCGATGTACGTCCGCAAGGGCGAAATGGTAAACGCTACCGCAAGTCATTTAAGACTAAAGCGGAAGCGCAGCAATATGAACGCTGGGTGGTTTCAACTCGAAATAGCAATGATTGGGTTGATAAGCCGCGTGATAGCAGAACACTCTCAGAGCTTATTGAGTCGTGGTACTCGCGACACGGGCAATATTTGAAAAGTGGCGATCGGGATTTTAGGCGCTTAAAGCGTATTGATAAATTGCTTAATTACCTGAAGGTATATCAATTTGGCAAAGCCCAGTGGTTGGACTACCGCCATCAACTAACGGCTAATGGAACGAGTGCCAACACAATTAACCGTGACCAAATGCTATTAAGCAGCGTGTTCACTGTAGCAATTAAAGCCGATGACTTTCAGGGCGAAAATCCTCTTAAAGGGTTAACGAAGATGAAGGTTAAGCCAAGAGAAATGGGGTTTTTATCTATTGATGAGGTAAGAACCTTGCTGAACAATTTAGACGGTGACTCGCTTAAAGTGGCGAAAGTTTGCATTGACACTGGTGCACGTTGGAGTGAAGCAGCCAACTTAAGAGGCAGTCAACTCGCAAATGGGAGAGTGACGTTCGTGGATACCAAGAACGGTAAAAATCGCACGATCCCAATTACGGCTGAATTGTTCAAAGAATTGTATACAGGTAAGAGCGGCAAGCTGTTTGATGTGTCGTACCTTGAGTTTCGACAGATTATCCAGAGTTTAGGTTTTGAACTACCAAAATGGCAGGCGGCGCATGTCCTACGGCATACTTACGCTAGTCATTTCGTGATGAACGGGGGGAATATTTTGACATTACAAAAAATCCTTGGTCACAGTACAATTGAGCAAACGATGGCCTATGCGCATTTAGCGCCAGACCACTTGCAAGACGCTGTCACCTTTAGGCCAATGTCCATAATTTGACCAAAATAGGTGGTTTTTGGCGGTTTCCTGCGGTAAGGAAATCGCCTTAAATCGTTGAAATGTAAGATAAGCAGCTGATTTTAAATAACATAAAAAAGCACCACTTGGTGGCCTTTTTTGTTGTACTATCTGCTGTATATTTTTTTAATCCAAGATACTGACGCTAATTCCTCCATGAAATTTTTTGTCATTGCACTCATAGTGCTACTCGGTGTACTGCAATTCCGTCTTTGGTCGGGAGGTAATAGTCTTCCTGAATATTTCGTTCTGCAAAAACAAATTGCCGCCCAGCAAGAAGGTAACGCCAAACTCAATGAGCGTAACCAAGTGCTGAAGGAAGAAATCATCGATCTGAAAAGTGGTACAGAAGCCATCGAAGAGCGCGCACGCAACGAACTTGGCATGGTTAAAGAAGGCGAGACCTTCTATCGCGTCGTGGGTGGTGAGCGCTCGGTATCGAGTCCATCTCAGTAATATGGAGTTAGGATGACAGAGCTAGGACATTTAGATCTTGGATTAAATGAACAATCCAATCCCGATAGTCAATCTGATCTGGTAACACAAATTGAATTGCAGCGCCAAGCTGAGCATGTCACTCAAGCTGTGGTTGCCATCGTTCCTGCTGCGGGCATAGGTAGCCGTATGGGCGCCGACAGACCTAAGCAATATCTTGAGGTGTGCGGCCAGAGTATTCTTGCTCATACCTTAGATAAGCTCTTGTCCCATCCGCACATTTCTCAAGTGATCGTTGCCTTACATTCGAACGATACTATCTTCGATACCTTGCCACAGGCCGTGCACCCTAAATTGATTACAGTAATAGGTGGCGGTGAGCGCGCTGATTCTGTGTTGGCGGCGCTGCAAATTGCGCCCGAGCACAGTTGGGCCTTAGTGCATGATGCGGCAAGACCTTGTTTAACCGCGACGGATATCGACAAGTTACTCGCATCCAGAGTGCAATTCCCCCAAGGCGCTATTTTGGCTATGCCTGTGCGCGATACCATGAAGCGCGCGAATAAACAGGGTGAAATCAGTGCCACTGTGTGCCGCGATAATTTATGGCATGCATTGACGCCGCAGTTATTTCCAGCGCAGCAATTAAAACATTACCTCAATGCGGCTCTGGCTGCAGGTGCGGTAGTCACAGATGAGGCTTCGGCGATGGAATGGGCGGGGATATCACCCGGACTCGTTTCGGGCCGTGCTGATAATATAAAAGTAACGCATCCCGACGATTTAGGGCTAGCCGAACTGTTTTTGATGCGTGCCGTTAAATAGTCATAATCAAAGTAAAATAATACGTTAGGAATATTAAATGAAAATCCGTATCGGCCATGGTTTCGATGTGCATAAATTTGGTGCGGCGCGGCCACTTATCCTTTGTGGCGTGGAAGTACCCTATGAAACAGGCCTAGTCGCACATTCAGATGGTGATGTGGTACTGCATGCGATTTCCGATGCCATCCTCGGTGCTTTAGCGCTCGGTGACATAGGCAAACATTTCCCCGATACCGATGCCGCCTATAAGGGTGCCGATAGCCGCGTATTGCTGCGTCATTGCTATGCTTTAGCGAGGGAGAAAGGCTTTGTGCTGGGTAATCTTGACGTCACTATCATAGCCCAAGCTCCTAAAATGGCACCGCACATAGAGGCAATGCGCCAGATATTAGCCGCCGATTTAACCGCGGAACTTGACGATATTAATGTCAAAGCGACCACGACTGAACAGCTTGGATTTACCGGGCGTAAAGAAGGTATTGCGGTAGAAGCCGTGGTACTTATGGCCCGCAAACACGATTAACTTAAGAGTAAAAAAGTCCCATGAGCGAATTACATTATCTGTATGGTAAGCCTTTAGGTACAGCAGATCTAAGAACCCAAAATAGCGATTTTATCGTGAAAGAGATTTTGCCTTTTAGCCCGACGGGTGAAGGTGAACATCATATGCTGCATGTACGCAAAGAAGGGCTAAATACAGTACAAGTCGCTGAAATGATCGCTAAGTTCGCTAAGGTGCATCCAAAGGAAGTCACCTACGCTGGGCAAAAAGATAAAAATGCCATCACAGAACAGTGGTTCGGGGTGCGTATTCCAGGTAAAGAAACGCCTACTTGGAAGGAGCTCAATAGCGATCGTTTGACCATATTGTCGAGCAGCCGCCACAGCAAGAAACTGCGAATTGGTGCCTTAGTCGGTAACCGCTTTATTCTTACCCTGAGAAATGTCACCCAAGTGGAAGACATTATCATTCGTATCGAAAAGGTCGCTCAAGTGGGCGTGCCCAATTACTTTGGTGAGCAGCGCTTTGGTCATGATGGCAAAAACTTAGTGTTTGGTCGCCAAATGATGGCGGGTAAAAAAGTGAAAGACAGAAATAAGCGCAGCATGTATTTGTCTGCCGTGCGCTCAAATCTGTTTAACACTGTAGTGTCGTACCGATTAGCCAACCATGGCACTAAGCCTTTAGCGGGTGATTGTGTGATGTTAGCGGGCAGCAAAAGCTTCTTTGTTACGCCTGAATGGGATCTCATCGTATTGAAGCGTCTGATTGAAAAAGACATTCAACTTTCTGCACCATTGTGGGGGCGCGGCATGATGTTACCCCAAGGTGAAGCTGCTGCGGTGGAAACCTTAGCCATGAGTGAGTTAGCTGACGATTGCTATGGTTTAGAGCACGCCGGATTAGAGCAAGAACGCCGTCCGTTACTGCTTGAGCCCCAAGGCCTTAAATACGAACAAACCGCCGATGGCTTAGTGCTGGAGTTTGTGTTGCCTGCGGGCAGTTTTGCAACATCGTTATTGAGAGAGTTGGTTAATTATCAAGATGTTAAAGAGCAGCAATGGCAAGCTACATTGGTGCAGGAGCCTGCGCCTGAGGTAATTAACGCTAACGTAGTGGCTAACATTGATACTGTTAAGACTGAAGCAGAGTCATGATCCGTATCCTTGTTAGCAATGACGATGGGATTAATGCTCCAGGTATCAAAGCCTTATCTGAGGCTTTGGCTGAAATTGCGACTGTGCTGACTGTGGGGCCGGATCGAAATTGCTCTGGTGCGAGCAACTCATTAACCTTGACTAATCCATTAAGAATTAATAGGTTAGATAATGGCTATATTTCCGTTCACGGTACACCGACAGATTGCGTCCATTTGGCTATCCGAGAATTATGTGATGGCGAACCTGATATGGTGGTGTCTGGCATCAATGCGGGGGCAAATATGGGTGATGACACCTTATATTCGGGGACGGTTGCCGCCGCGATGGAAGGACGCTTTTTAGGTTTTCCTGCAATAGCGATTTCGCTTAATGGCCGTAAATTCGAACATTATCAATCGGCGGCTGTTTATGCTCGGCGGATAGTTCAAGGTTTGTTGGCCCAGCCTTTGGCAAAAGATCAGATCTTAAATGTGAATGTGCCTGACTTGCCACTTGATCAAATTAAAGGGATCAAAGTGACTCGCCTCGGCGCTCGTCATAAGGCCGAAGGCATAGTGCGAACGCAAGATCCTGCCGGACGTGAAATCTTCTGGCTTGGTCCACCAGGACAAGAGCAGGATGCCACAGAGGGCACTGATTTTCATGCTATCGCCAATGGCTATGTTTCAATTACGCCCTTGACGGTTGACTTAACCGCCTACGGACAACTAACGGCATTGCAAAATTGGGTAGATAAAATATGACTCGAGTTGCCTTAACATCGGCGGTGAATTTAGCTAAAAAGCTTCAAGATGCGGGGATCCGTAATCAAGCCGTGTTAAAGGCGATATCGCATACGCCGCGAGAAATGTTTCTCGATAATGCGCTAGCCCATAAAGCCTATGAAAATACGGCTTTGCCAATTGGACAAGGGCAAACCATTTCGCAGCCTTATATCGTTGCCCGTATGAGCGAACTCTTACTGCACAAGATGCCACAGCGAGTGCTAGAAGTGGGGACGGGATCGGGCTATCAGGCAGCCATTTTGGCTCAATTGGTGCCTCAGCTTTGTACTATCGAACGGATCAAAGGTTTACAAATTCAGGCAAGACAGCGTTTAAAACGATTAGATTTGCATAATGTGTCGTTCAAATATGGTGATGGTTGGTTGGGATGGGCTAATCGTAGTCCGTTCGATGCCATTATGGTGACTGCGGCGGCGGCGACTATACCAGAAGCTTTGCTGTCTCAATTGGCTGATGGAGGGGTGTTAGTCTTACCTGTGGGAGAGGATACTCAACAATTGATGCGTATTACGCGCACTGCTGACCGCTTTAGTTCTGAAACCATTGAAACGGTTAAATTTGTACCTTTAATTAATGGAGAGTTAGCTTAACCTTGTGTTGTGCTACTGTGTTAAGCGAAGTGCTTGTTTTGCACAGAAGGCGTCATTTTTCATCATAAACAGTAATACAACCTTACCAAGGAGTTTTTATTGTTGAATGCGGGTTTACTCTTAAACCTTTGCTTTATATTTCTGCTTGTAGGCTGTAGCTTTCAGGCCAGCAGACCCGCACCCGTCGAAAATATTTCCCATAGCTACTCTAAAAATAGCAAAGGCCACATTAAATCGAATTCATATAAAGTTAAAAAAGGTGACACTCTCTACTCTATTTCTTGGGCTGCAGGGAAAGACTTTTCTGAAATAGCTAAACTTAATCAATTAGATAACCCTTATACAATTTACCCTGGACAGATTTTATATTTAACTAATGCTAAATCTAGTAACCAATCAAAATCTACGACTTTAGATGGAAATATAACGGGTGATTTAGATGCTAACTCAAGTAAAAGTGATAAAAAACAATTAGATGATAAGGTTTATCAGTCTAATGCTAAGTCAAGTAACGATCTGAAAAAAACACTTGATCAGAAAGCTAAGCCCGCGTACCTTGTAACAAGTTCCCAACAAAATGTTAACCAGCTAATGGTTCCACCCACCTCAACACTGCCAGCCAGTGTGAGTCAGTGGCAGTGGCCAGTAAGAGGGAAGTTAATCGGAACTTATTCTGCCAATGAGCAGGGAAATAAAGGTATTAAGATCGCGGGAAATCGGGGAGATATCATCAAAGCTGCTGCAGATGGGCGGGTGGTATACGCAGGAAGTGCTCTTAGGGGTTACGGTAATTTAGTGATTATTAAACATAGTGACGATTACCTTAGTGCTTATGCTCATACGGACAAGATCTTAGTCAAAGAAAAGCAACATGTCCTCGCAGGGCAGACTGTTGCAAAAATGGGCAATACAGGTGCCAATCGGGTAATGTTACATTTTGAAATTCGTTACCATGGACAGTCTGTAAACCCACTTACTTATTTACCTAAACAATGATTGTTTGGGGCCTTGTTGGCAAATGGAGGATAGGAAATTGCACTAATTCAGCAGTTTAATTAGGTTTGGGAGATTTGATCATGAGCCGCATAAATAGCACTGCCGCAGAAGCACTAGTAGATTTTTCCGTAGAAACCGTAGACTTTGATCTTGAAAAAGAAGAAGTTGCCACCGATCTAGTCCAAGAGCTAGGAATAGAACAACAGGTCCAAGATGACCTGCAAAAAAATCTTGATGCTACTCAACTTTATCTAGGTGAGATTGGTTTTTCCCCACTTCTTAGCGCAGAAGAAGAAGTTTACTTTTCCCGTAAGGCCTTAAAAGGTTGTGCAAAATCCCGTAATCGCATGATCGAAAGTAATTTACGTCTCGTCGTAAAAATTGCACGTCGTTACAATAACCGCGGCTTAGCACTGCTCGATCTTATCGAAGAGGGTAATTTAGGTTTAATTCGTGCCGTAGAAAAGTTTGACCCAGAAAGAGGTTTTCGTTTTTCAACCTATGCGACTTGGTGGATCAGACAGACGATTGAACGCGCTATCATGAATCAAACTCGTACTATTCGTTTGCCGATTCATGTTGTTAAAGAACTCAACGTATACTTGCGCACAGCCCGCGAATTAGCACAAAAACTGGATCATGAACCTACAGCGGAAGAAATTGCTGAAAAACTGCAAGTTTCTAGCTCTGATGTGAGCCGCATGCTTAAGCTGAATGAAAAAATTACCTCTGTTGATACGCCTTTGGGGGGCGATAACGAGAAAGCATTATTAGATGTATTGGCCGATGATGATAGTGTTGGCCCTGACTATAAAGTGCAAGATGAAGACATCTCTAACTCGGTGGTGAAATGGCTTAACGAGTTGAACACAAAACAAAGAGAAGTATTAGCCCGTCGTTTTGGTTTGTTAGGTTATGAACCTTCTACGCTTGAAGATGTTGGGGCTGAAATTGGTTTAACCCGTGAACGTGTTCGTCAAATCCAAGTGGAAGCATTAAAACGCTTACGTGATTTATTGGGTTCTCAAGGTTTATCTGTTGAAGCTTTATTTAGAAACTAATATCTGTCTTCTGGTGCCTTTCAGAGAAGCTATCCAGAAAATGTACTTAGTGTGAGATCACGTCATAAAGTAAAACGCCCACTATAGAGTGGGCGTTGTTATTTTTAGGCTTTTATTTAGATCACCTGATGTCTAGCTCAAGCGTTTCAGTTCATAGAGCAAATCAAGCGCCTGTTTTGGCGTTAAGTTATCGGGATTAATGCTACTTAATTTAGTCAAAGCTGGATTTTCAACCGGTTCAGGTAAAGCGAGTAAGCTTTGAATGGGCGTCCTCGTTCCTTCTGGTTGGTGATCGCGACTCTCCAATTGCTGCAATTTATGTTTCGCTGCTTTAATCACTTTGTTTGGCACGCCGGCAAGCGCCGCAACTTGTAAGCCGTAGCTTTTACTGGCGGCGCCTTCCTGTACCGCATGCATAAAGGCGATGGTATCTTCATGCTCAATGGCATCAAAGTGCACGTTATACACGCCTGTCATTAGCTCAGGCAATTGAGTTAATTCAAAATAATGGGTGGCGAATAGGGTCATAGCCCCGACTTGCTGGGCTAAATATTCCGCCGCCGACCAAGCTAGCGATAAACCATCATAGGTGGATGTTCCACGGCCGATTTCATCCATTAACACTAAACTACTGGCAGTGGCATTGTGCAGGATGTTGGCAGTTTCAGTCATTTCTACCATAAAGGTTGAGCGGCCAGAGGCCAGATCGTCTGATGCGCCAATACGGGTAAAGATGCGATCAATCGGGCCAATCAGGGCGCGATCTGCTGGAACAAAACAGCCAATGTGGGCCATCAGCGTGATCAAGGCGACTTGGCGCATATAGGTCGATTTACCGCCCATGTTAGGTCCAGTCACAATCAACATACGTCTTTGATTGTGCAAGGTCACGGGGTTAGCGATAAACGGTGTTTGACTGACACGCTCCACCACTGGGTGACGACCAGCCTCTATCTGTACGCCGATATCTTGGCGCAGCTCTGGGCAAGTGTAGCCTAAGGTTTCGGCGCGCTCAGCAAAGTTACTCAACACATCAAGCTCAGCCGCCGCTCGAGCAAAAGCTTGTAATTCATGCAATTTTGGCAGAATAAGATCGAACAACTGTTCCCATAACTGCTTTTCGAGTGCCAGCGCTTTACCTTGGCTCGAGAGCACTTTTTCTTCGTACTCCTTAAGTTCGGGCGTGATATAACGCTCCATATTCTTAAGGGTTTGACGTCGTTGATAATTGAGCGGTACCTGCGAGGATTGCAAGCGGCTCACTTCAATGTAATAGCCGTGTACACGGTTATAGCCGACTTTAAGTGTGTTGATACCTGTACGTTCTTTTTCTCTGGCTTCGAGTTGTACTAAGTAATCACTCGCTCCTTCGCTAAGACCGCGCCATTCATCTAATTCGCTGTTGTAGCCTTCACGGATCACTCCTCCATCGCGGATAAGCATAGGTGGATTATCGACTATCGCGCGCTCAAGCAGGGCTTGCTCAGCGGGGAACTCACCTAAGTGTTGACGCAATTGAGTCGTGTGTGGCGCGCTCAGTGTACTTAAACTCTGTTGTAATTCAGGCAATAAGCCCAGTGCTTGACGTAAACGTGCAAAGTCTCTTGGGCGAGCGGTACGCAGCGCGAGTCTTGCCATGATACGTTCGATATCGCCAAGTGCCTTTAACTGCTCATGCAAACCTTCGTGGGCTGCGGTATCGAGGAGTTCAGTCACCGCCTGTTGGCGCGCCTTGATTTGCTTAGGATCTCGCAGAGGCTGATGGATCCAGCGTTGTAACATACGGCTGCCCATAGGCGTTGCCGTATTATCCAATACTGCCGCTAAGGTATTATCGCGGCCACCGGCAAGGTTTTGAGTTAATTCTAAATTTCGGCGAGTTGCCGCATCGAGTACTATGCTATCGGTTTGATTGAAGCGGATAATGGCATTGATATGGGGCAGTGCCGTGCGCTGTGTGTCTTTGACATATTGCATCAAGCAACCTGCAGCCTGCAGTGATAAACGTGCATCTGCGATGCCAAAACCATGTAAGTCTTTAGTACCGAACTGGGCCAGTAGTAACTTGATACTCGTATCGTAATCAAATTCCCACTCGGGGCGACGGCGTTTGCCTTTAAAACCGTTAAGTAGACCTAGTTCGCCAAAGTCTTCACTGTAGAGAATTTCAACGGGATTAGTGCGTTGCAATTCTGCTTCTAATGACTCTCGGGTGTCGAGCTCAGCAATCACAAAACGTCCGGATGAAACATCTAATGTGGCATAACCAAAACCGACTTTACCTTGATAAACCGCGGCTAACAGATTGTCCTGGCGTTCTTGTAGCAACGCTTCGTCGGTTAAGGTGCCTGGTGTTACAATTCGCACCACTTTACGTTCTACTGGCCCTTTAGATGTCGCGGGATCGCCAATCTGTTCGCAAATCGCAACTGATTGACCAATTTGAACTAATTTTGCAAGATAGCCTTCCACAGCATGGTAGGGAAGTCCCGCCATCGGAATAGGATCGCCACCACTTTTACCGCGCGCAGTGAGTGAAATGCCTAATAGCTCAGAAGCGCGTTTAGCATCGTCATAAAACAACTCGTAGAAGTCACCCATGCGATAAAACAGCAACATATCGTGATGTTCTGCTTTCATCGTCAAGTACTGACGCATCATAGGAGTATGTTTTTCTAAATCATCGGTATCAATTACATTCATTAAATCGTTATCGTCCGTTGTGACTGCCTAAAGGCGATACAGTTTGTGTGGTTAAGGGTGATTAAGCGCTATGGAAGCGGAAGACTGCTGTACAATTTTCAGCTAAAAAGACCACGCAAAATTTGTTGCGCCAATCTTAGCAATAATTTAGCGAAAATTGAGCCCTTAACGATGGATATTGATCAAAGGGAGCTATTATCTGATTTGATATTCGCTAAAACCTTGGCCATATTAAAAATCCTATCAGCTAAAAATAATTCAGTCACAGGTCTTGATACTGTATGATTGTACAGTATACTAGTCAGCAGAATTAAGACAAAAAGCGCGGCTTTTTGAATTACCCGTTTGTAAATTGAATATCACTTTTGACAGCTTAATGCTTGTCTTGATGAGGGAACAGGAATGAAGGTCGATCCAAATAAAGAGAAAGCACTTGCTGCGGTATTGATCCAAATTGAGAAACAATTTGGTAAAGGCTCCATCATGAAGCTGGGCGAAGATCGCTCTATGGATGTTGAGACCATTTCTACCGGTTCTCTGTCTCTGGACGTTGCTTTAGGTGCTGGCGGTTTGCCAATGGGTCGTATCGTTGAGATCTATGGTCCTGAATCATCAGGTAAAACAACACTGACTTTAGAAGTGATTGCCGCAGCGCAACGTGAAGGCAAAACCTGTGCCTTTATCGATGCAGAGCATGCGTTAGACCCTATTTATGCTAAAAAATTGGGCGTAGATATTGATAACCTGCTGTGTTCACAACCGGATACTGGCGAGCAAGCGCTTGAGATTTGTGATGCTTTAACTCGCTCAGGCGCTGTTGACGTTATCGTAGTCGACTCAGTGGCGGCATTAACGCCTAAAGCTGAAATCGAAGGCGAAATTGGTGATTCTCACATGGGCCTAGCGGCGCGTATGATGAGCCAAGCCATGCGTAAACTTGCGGGTAACTTAAAGCAATCTAACACCTTACTTATTTTCATCAACCAAATTCGGATGAAGATTGGTGTGATGTTCGGTAACCCAGAAACTACAACTGGTGGTAACGCGCTGAAGTTTTATGCTTCTGTTCGTTTAGACATTCGCCGCACTGGTGCCATTAAAGACGGCGATGAAGTGGTCGGTAACGAAACTCGCGTTAAAGTGGTGAAAAACAAGGTTGCAGCGCCGTTTAAGCAGGCCGAATTCCAAATCCTTTATGGCCAAGGTATTAACCGTACTGGTGAGTTAGTAGACTTAGGCGTAGCCCATAAGTTGATTGAAAAAGCGGGCGCTTGGTACAGCTATAAAGGTGACAAAATCGGCCAAGGTCGTGCTAATGCTGGCAAATATCTGACTGAAAACCCAGCTATTGCTGCTGAAATTGACAAGACGCTACGTGAGTTGCTTTTGAGTAATCCGAGTGCCTTGGCTGCCAAAGCTGATGATAGTACTGAGGACAATATTGATTTAGAGACAGGCGAAGTATTCTGAGTCAGTCAGCCCATCAAATTGCGGTCGCGCTGTTAGCGCGCCGCGATTATTCCCGTTTACAAATCCGCGATAAATTGCTCGAAAAAGGTTTCGAACTTAACGATATCGAACCTGTACTCGATGCTTGCGAATCCTCCGGTTTTATTAATGATGCTCGTTATGCCGAACTGTTGGTGCGTAGCCACATCAGTCGAGGCCACGGTGCAATACGCATCCGCCAAGCAATCGCACAGAAAGGCTTATCTAAAGACTGTATTGAAGCCGCTTTGGTTAATTGTGATTGTGACTGGTTTGAGCTAGCAAAAGATAAAGCCACCAAGAAATACGGTGTACCTCGCGTAACAGAAGTGAAGGGCTCTAAAGCTCGGGATCTGATCGCAAAGGAAAAGGCCAAACGAGTGCGTTTTTTAATGGGCCAAGGCTTTAGCTACGATCAAATCACTTACGCACTAGATTCAGATCCCAATGATCCCAATGATCTCGATGAAGATTATTAAATTTGGAGCTAAGACTGTAAAAGCTCATCTAAATATCATCAATGGGTATTGTCAATTTCATACTTCACATTAGACTCACTTGCTTAAATATTGTCCGTGCCGCGATAAACTTACGCCGTCTTTATTTGTGCTTTATCCTGTCGTTTTGCTTCTAGTGACTCTGGTGTGGGCGATTCACGCTAAAATATTAAATTCCTGATGTGTATATCACCAATCAAGACTGGTCGTCCTTCCTTAGTCTGCTTATAATGCTGGGCAAATAGAAATACGGCTAGCCTAAGGCGTAGCTGGTAATGCTTACCCAATTCAGGATGATTTCATGTATCAAACTACAGCAGAGCTCAGAAGCGCTTTCCTCGAATTTTTCCGCAGCAATGGTCATCAAGTTGTGGACAGTAGTTCATTAGTGCCAGGCAACGATCCCACACTTTTATTTACCAATGCAGGCATGAACCAGTTCAAGGACGTGTTTCTTGGCATGGACAAACGCAATTATACGCGTGCGACTACTGCTCAACGTTGTGTACGCGCTGGTGGTAAACATAACGATTTGGATAACGTTGGCTACACAGCACGTCATCACACCTTTTTCGAAATGCTAGGTAACTTCAGTTTTGGAGATTATTTCAAAGAAGAAGCGATTCGTTTGGGCTGGACTTTTTTAACTGAAACCTTAAAGCTGCCGAAGGAACGTCTGTGCGTCACTATTTATCAGACAGATGATGAAGCCTTTGAAATCTGGAATAAAAAAATTGGTGTCGCTGCCGAGAACATCATACGTATCGGTGACAATAAAGGTGCTGCCTTTGCGTCAGATAACTTCTGGCAAATGGGTGATACCGGTCCTTGTGGTCCATGTACTGAGATTTTTTATGATCATGGTGATCATATTTGGGGCGGACGTCCTGGCAGTCCTGAAGAAGATGGTGATCGTTTCATCGAAATCTGGAACATCGTTTTCATGCAGTACAACCGTCAAGCATCGGGTGAAATGTTACCTTTGCCTAAGCCCTCGGTTGATACAGGTATGGGGATTGAGCGTATTGCTGCGATTATGCAGGGCGTACATTCTAACTACGAAATCGATATTTTCCGTACTTTGATTGCTAAAGCCGCAGAGGTCATTGGTGTTAGTGACTTATCTGAAAAGTCGCTGCGCGTTATTGCTGACCATATCCGTTCATGTGCATTCCTTATTGCCGATGGCGTTATGCCGTCGAACGAAGGCCGTGGTTATGTGCTGCGCCGTATTATTCGTCGCGCTGTTCGCCATGGTAACAAGTTAGGTGCGACCGAAGCTTTCTTCTACAAGCTGGTTCCGTCTTTGATTGCGGTGATGGGCGATGCAGCAAAAGGGTTAGCTGAGACTCAAGCGATTGTTGAAAAAGCACTGAAAGCGGAAGAAGAGCAATTTGCCCGTACGCTTGAACGTGGTTTAGGTATTTTAGATACGGCCTTAAACGAGTTGAAAGGTGACACCTTAGACGGCGAAACCGTATTTAAGTTGTATGACACCTATGGCTTCCCAATGGATTTGACCGCTGATGTCTGCCGTGAGCGCAACATCATTGTCGATGAAGCCGGTTTCGAAGTCGCCATGGCTGAGCAACGTAGCCGCGCACAAGCTGCCGGTAACTTTGGTGCAGATTATAACGCTGCGCTGAAAATTGATACTGAAACTGCATTCAGTGGTTACACCGAATTAGCGGGTCAAGCTAAGGTCACCGCGATTTATCAAAATGGTGAGTCAGTGACGGCGATCAAAGCGGGTGATGAAGCCGTTGTCGTGCTCGATGTAACACCTTTCTACGCTGAATCTGGCGGTCAAGTAGGCGATAAAGGCCAATTGGTTGCGAATGGTATTGAGTTTACGGTAAACGATACGCAAAAGTATGGTCAAGCAACGGGCCATCAAGGTGTTTTGGCTACAGGTAGCTTGAGCGTTGGCCAAGTTATTGAAGCGAAAGTGGATAAAAAACTGCGTCACCGTACACAGTTAAACCATTCTGTTACGCATTTACTGCATGCCGCACTGCGTCAAGTGCTCGGTACTCATGTCTCGCAAAAAGGGTCTTTGGTTGATCCTGAGCGTTTACGTTTTGACTTCTCCCATTTCGAAGGCGTAAAAGCTGCTGAATTAAAAGAAGTTGAAGAATTAGTTAACACTCAAATTCGTCGTAACCATGAACTTAAAACCGCTGAAATGGGCATAGATGAAGCTAAAGAGAAAGGCGCTATGGCACTTTTTGGTGAGAAATATGATTCACAAGTGCGTGTTGTGACTATGGGCGATTTCTCTATCGAATTGTGTGGCGGTACCCATGTGGGTCGCACTGGCGATATCGGCTTATTTAAAATCACCTCTGAAGCAGGTATTGCTGCGGGTGTACGTCGCATCGAAGCCGTGACTGGCGCTGCTGCTATGGCTTATGTGGCGCAGCAACAAGCTGAACTGGAAGAAGCCGCTGCCTTATTGAAAGGCGATGCAAACTCAGTGGTGGCTAAGTTAAAAGCGCAGCTCGATAAGATGAAGCAACTCGAAAAAGAAATGGCGCAGCTGAAAGATAAGCTCGCGGCCGCAGCGAGTGCAGACTTAGTGGGCGATGCCGTTGTAGTTAATGGCGTTAACGTACTGATCAAAAAATTAGACGGCGTTGAGGCAAGTTCACTACGCGGCTTGCAAGATGAATTAAAACAGAAATTGAAATCGGCCATTATCGTGCTTGGCACTGCGCAGGAAGGGAAAGTTAACCTGATCGCGGGTGTGAGTAACGATCTGATCGGTAAAGTCAAAGCGGGTGAGCTAGTCGCTATGGTCGCTGCACAAGTGGGCGGTAAAGGCGGTGGTCGTCCTGATATGGCTCAAGCGGGCGGTAGCCAGCCAGAAAATCTGGATGCGGCATTGGCTCAAGTATTACCTTGGATTACTGAGCGTCTAGCTTAAGAGGTTGCTGTGCCCCAAAAACGAAAGCTTAGTGGTAGCAAGCTTTTTGTGAAAAAGTTCGGCGGCACTTCGGTAGGTTCTATTGAACGTATCGAAGCGGTCGCTGAGCAGATTACAAAGTCAGCTCACAATGGTGAGCAGCAAGTTTTAGTCTTATCCGCGATGGCGGGTGAGACGAATCGCCTGTTTGCACTTGCAGCACAAATTAATCCGCGCGCCTCGGCGCGCGAGTTAGACATGCTAGTCTCGACGGGTGAGCAAGTGAGTATTGCTTTGATGTCGATGGCGCTACAACGTCGCGGCATAAAAGCGAAATCCCTTACGGGCGATCAAGTGCAAATTCATACAAATAGTCAATTCGGTCGCGCCAGCATCGAGCGAGTTGATACTGAATATTTGCAGTCTTTGCTTGCCGATGGTGTTGTGCCGATCGTTGCAGGGTTTCAGGGCATCGATCCTCAAGGCGAAGTGACCACCTTAGGACGCGGTGGTTCAGATACCACTGCAGTAGCCTTAGCGGCAGCGTTAGAAGCCGATGAATGCCAGATTTTTACCGATGTGGCTGGGGTATTTACCACAGATCCTAATATTGATAGCAGTGCACGTCGCCTCGATGTGATTGGGTTTGATGTGATGCTCGAAATGGCAAAGCTCGGCGCTAAAGTATTGCATCCCGATTCTGTTGAATACGCCGAGCGTTTTCGCGTACCGCTGCGAGTATTGTCGAGCTTTGAAGCTGGGCAGGGGACGTTAATCCAATTTGGCGACGAGTCGGAATTAACGATTGCCTCATTAGTGCAAGGTATCGCGATTAATAAGGCGCTGGCAACGCTAACGATTGAAGGGCTGTTTACCACCAGTGAACGTTATCAAGCGCTGTTAGGCTGCTTAACGCGATTGGAAATCGATGTGGAATTTATTTCTCCATTGAGGATCCATGAGGATGATCCTTCGGGTCGAGTCAGTTTTATGCTCGCTGAAGCTAAGGTTGATACTCTGCTTAATGAGCTCGAAGGCTTAAGCGAAAGCCTTGCTCTCGGACCATTGATGATCGAACGGCAACGTGCAAAAGTATCTTTAGTTGGCAAAGGTTTACAGGCAAAAATGGGATTATTGACTAAGATGTTAGAAGTCTTGGGTAATGAAACTATTCATGCTAAGTTACTCACGACGTCAGAGAGTAAATTATCAACCGTTATCGATGAAAGGGACTTACACAAGGCGGTTCGGGCGTTACATCACGCTTTCGAGCTAAATAAGGTGTAATTAAATAACCGTTTGAGTATTGAATACTATTAATTTGTACTAAGCTGACCTTATAATAAGCCCATCTACCGGATGAGTGCCGTGTGTAAGCTGAATTAAGAAATAAAGGAGCTATCGAATGCTGATTTTGACTCGTCGTGTTGGCGAAACACTGATGATTGGTGATGAAGTCACAGTTACAGTGCTAGGGGTAAAAGGCAATCAAGTGCGTATTGGTGTGAATGCACCAAAAGAGGTTTCTGTTCATCGCGAAGAAATCTACCAACGCATTCAATCTGAAAAATCAGGTACACCATCGGAAGGTGGTAACTTTTAGTACCTTGTTTTGGCAAGCGTACTACGGCAACAGAAGAGTCAGTTTTTTAACTGGCTTTTTTATTTTTCAGACCGAAAGATTGGCGTAAATCAATACATTGGCTTGATATAACAGCAATGTGATTAAAAACAGTTCAAATGGAATCTGTTTCGGAAAAAGGGTTTGACTTATTTTCGTCAAACAGTAATATGTGCGCCAAGAAAACGGAGAGGTGGCCGAGTGGCCGAAGGCGCTCCCCTGCTAAGGGAGTATGGGCTTTAACTCCCATCGAGGGTTCGAATCCCTCCTTCTCCGCCATTTCTTACTGATAGAAAACAGTGCGCGTGTAGCTCAGCTGGATAGAGTATCTGGCTACGAACCAGGCGGTCGGAGGTTCGACTCCTTCCACGCGCACCATTTTTTATTAGTGTTTGATGTAAAAGTAAATTTAGATACAAGTCGCGCGTGTAGCTCAGCTGGATAGAGTACCTGGCTACGAACCAGGCGGTCGGAGGTTCGACTCCTTCCACGCGCACCATCTCTGCATTAGTTAATCTTTAACTCATCAGTTTTGAATTTCATAAGAAATTTTGTAGATAATTGCTTATAGCAAAGAGTTAAAATGCGCGTGTAGCTCAGCTGGATAGAGTACCTGGCTACGAACCAGGCGGTCGGAGGTTCGACTCCTTCCACGCGCACCAATTTAGATTAATACGATTTAAATCGTATTAATGTTTTACCGTTTAATATGCGCGTGTAGCTCAGCTGGATAGAGTACCTGGCTACGAACCAGGCGGTCGGAGGTTCGACTCCTTCCACGCGCACCAATTTAAATTAATATGATTTAGGTCGTATTAGTGTTTTACCGTTTAACATGCGCGTGTAGCTCAGCTGGATAGAGTACCTGGCTACGAACCAGGCGGTCGGAGGTTCGACTCCTTCCACGCGCACCAATATAGTTAACGAGATACGTCTTGTTGATTTAAAGCGTTAAACGCGGAGAGGTGGCCGAGTGGCCGAAGGCGCTCCCCTGCTAAGGGAGTATGGGCTTTAACTCCCATCGAGGGTTCGAATCCCTCCTTCTCCGCCATTCTATTCTTTTAGTCGAGAAGAATAGAATAAATTTGCGAGATAAAAGTGCTTATCCTAGACTCAATCTTGATTGGATCTTAGAAGTACAAAAACGAGTTTGCGCGTGTAGCTCAGCTGGATAGAGTACCTGGCTACGAACCAGGCGGTCGGAGGTTCGACTCCTTCCACGCGCACCATATAGATAAGCCCTGCAAGCAATTGCAGGGCTTTTTTATTTTTTAATCTGTATGGTTTAACTCATTATATTTTTACCCGCTTAGGTTTAACCTTAACTTTGCATCACCATCTTTTGCCTTACCTTAGCTATCTTCGGTGTCGCTATCTTTAGCCATTTCGCTTTAAACACTTCTCTTTCTTAGGTTCAACTCATTGAAGAATCTGCTTTTGCCTGTGTTGAGAGTCTATGACGACATTAGATATTCATGTCTGCACTCAATGTCAGTCTCTCAGTGCTGCCTCTGGAGGTATTAGCTGTTCTTTAGTCTACATGTGTGGTGTTTACTTATGTCGGCAGTGATGGGCTACGTGTGAGCTCGTGAGCGATAGATCACGGGGAATGATGAGGATGAATTGTGAGGTGGTTTCAATACAGTGCCGTAGGTTAAATGACAGTGTTTAGAGTTGACTCGGGTTAAAGGCGGCATTTGGCTCAAGAACGTAGATTAAGGCTCATAATTGCTCATAGATTGCAGCGATATAGATACAAGGAGGGCAGCCAAGTGGCTGCCCTTCATTCAGTTAGAACTAATCATAACAAGTGAATCAGAGTAAATGAGAAGCTTAAGCTTCTAACTTAGCGAACTCTGATTTTTGTTCATTGAGTTTGTCCATATCTCGCTTGAGATCGGCCATCTTGGCGCGCTCTTTGTCGATAACCTCGGCTGGAGCTTTTGCCACAAAACCTTGGTTTGACAATTTGCCTTCGATACGAGCGATCTCTTGGCCGAGCTTTTCAAGCTGTTTGTCGATACGGGCCATTTCGGCGGCGACATCGATTAAGCCTGCCATAGGGATCAGCAGTTCCATTTCGCCAATCAAACCTGTGGTCGACATAGGCGCAGTTTCGCCATCGGCTAAAATGGTCATGCTTTCTAAGCGGGCAAGCGTAGTGAAGAAGGTTTGGTTCGCTTCTACACGGGCTTTATCCTGCGCGCTAACACCACGAAGTAGGGCATTTAGCGGTTTAGATGGGGCAATGTTCAGTTCAGCGCGAATGTTACGCACCGCGACGATCACTTGCTTAACCCATTCTAAATCGGCCATTGCTGCGCTATCGACTTTAGCGGCATCAAATGTTGGGAACGGTGCCAGCATGATGGTATCACCTGTGACACCGGCTAACGGTTTAACGCGCTGCCAAATGGTTTCAGTGATATACGGCATCATAGGGTGCATCAGGCGTTGCATCGCTTCGAGGACTGTCACTAAGGTGTGACGGGTGCCGCGCATTTGCGCTTCGGTGCCGTTTTGCAATACCGGTTTGGTTAACTCTAAGTACCAGTCACAGAACTGGTTCCAAGTGAACTCATACAGGGTATTGGCTGCTAAGTCGAAACGGTAGGCTGTCATGTGATCGTCAAAGGTCTTAACGGTTTGATTGAACAAGCCAATAATCCAGCGATCGGCCAACGACAGTTCCATCTCGCCGCCTTTGTGCTCCGGTGAGCCAGGGCCGCAATCTTGATCTTCTGTGTTCATCAGCACGTAGCGTGAGGCGTTCCATAACTTGTTACAGAAGCTACGGTAACCGTCTAAGCGCTTCATATCCCAGTTGATGTCACGACCCGTTGATGCCATTGCCGCAAGCGTAAAGCGCAGTGCATCAGTGCCGTGGGCTTCGATACCGTCGGCAAACTCTTTGCGAGTGCTCTTTTCAATTTTAGCGGCCAGTTGTGGCTGCATCATATTACCGGTACGTTTTTCAACGAGATCTTCAAGGCCGATACCGTCGATCATGTCTAATGGATCGAGTACGTTGCCCTTAGATTTTGACATCTTGTTACCCGCTTCATCGCGGATAAGACCGGTTACGTAGACGGTTTTGAACGGGACTTGTGGTTTACCGTCTTCATCTTTGATGAAGTGCATGGTCATCATGATCATACGGGCAACCCAGAAGAAGATGATGTCAAAACCTGTCACCAACACGTCGGTTGGGTGGAAGGTTTTTAAATCTTCTAAATTGTCAGGCCAACCTAAGGTCGAGAAAGTCCACAGGGCTGAGCTGAACCAAGTGTCCAGTACGTCTTCGTCTTGGCGTAATGTCATCGAGTCGGCGATATTGTGCTTAGCACGGACGTCGGCTTCGTTGCGGCCGACATAGACTTTGCCATTTTCGTCGTACCATGCTGGGATGCGGTGACCCCACCACAATTGACGTGAAATACACCAGTCTTGAATGTCACGCATCCACGAGAAGTACATGTTCTCATATTGCTGTGGTACAAATTTAATGCTGCCATTTTCAACGGCTTCGATAGCGGTTTTCGCCATTGGCGCAACAGCTACATACCATTGGTCGGTCAGCATCGGCTCGATAACCACACCGGAGCGATCACCGTAAGGCACTTTCAAGGCGTGAGGCGCGATTTTTTCGAGCAGCCCTAAAGTGTCAAATTCAGCGACGATAGCATCGCGCGCTTTAAAACGGTCAAGTCCGGCAAAACGTTCAGGCAGGCTGCCATCGAGCGTTTTGTTAAAGGTACCGTCAGAGTTCACCACTTCAGCGCTCACGCGAATGGCGGCATCTAAGGTCAGCACGTTAAACATGGGCAGGTTGTGACGTTTACCGACTTCATAGTCGTTAAAGTCATGGGCTGGAGTGATCTTCACGCAGCCAGTACCAAAGGCCATGTCGACGTAATCGTCGGCCACGATAGGAATGCGGCGGTTAACAATCGGCAACAGAATAAACTTACCGACCAGCGCTTGATAGCGTTCATCATCGGGATGCACTGCAACCGCACTGTCGCCGAGCATGGTTTCTGGGCGCGTGGTAGCGACTTCTAAATAGTCTTTACCATCGGCGGTCAGTTCACCGTCGGCCAGTGGATAACGCAGATGCCACATGTGGCCCTGTTTTTCTTTGCTTTCCACTTCTAAATCAGAGATAGCCGTGTGCAGCTTTGGATCCCAGTTGACCAAACGCTTACCGCGATAAATCAACTCGTCTTCGTACAGACGTACAAACACTTCTTGCACGGCCTTGGACAAGCCTTCGTCCATAGTGAAACGCTCGCGGTCCCAATCTACAGAAGCGCCCATACGACGTAGCTGCTTAGTGATAGTGCCGCCCGATTGCGCTTTCCATTCCCACACTTTATCCATAAAGGCATCGCGACCTAGGTCATGACGATTTTTGCCTTCTTCGGCTTCAAGCTTACGCTCAACCAACATTTGGGTGGCGATACCCGCATGGTCAGTACCGACTTGCCATAGGGTATTTTTGCCTTTCATCCGTTGGTAACGGGTCAAAGTATCCATAATAGTGTCTTGGAAGGCGTGGCCCATGTGCAAGCTGCCCGTCACGTTTGGTGGCGGGATCATGATGCAATAATTGCCTTGGGATTCATCGCCGTGTGGCTTGAAGTAACCTTGCTCTTCCCAATTTTGGTAAAGCGTTTGCTCGATGGACTGCGGATCGTATGTTTTTTCCATGGGAACGTGTCTGTCTCAAACTAATTAAGTGGATGTGTTGCTAAGTCTTGGGTCTGTAAATTGACCCCTAAGCCGCGATACTGTCGATAACGTTCGCGAGCGACCGCTTTATGCTGATCGTCATTGGCAACAAAATCGATAATGTGGCCAAAGTTTACCGCAAATGGGGGCGCTTGGTCTGCAAGATTAATCAGAACTTGGCGACTTTTGTTGGCGCCGAGGCGATCAAAACCAATTTCTACCGGCGATCCCGTCATCGGGCCTTCACCTTTGAGGTTATGAGGTACAAAGGCACTTGGCTCAAACTGCCATAAAAGTTCATCAATTGCATGGGCTTGCTGTTTATCTTGGCAATGGATATAGACCCATTGTTGCTTCACAAAAGCCTGCTGCGCCAGTTGGCATGCCAGAAGATGCATCTCGCAAAGCGCAGGGTTCGCATTCGCGGTTGCAACAGGTGAATCAGCCTTGGCTTTGGCAGGCGATGCCACTGGCGGCATAAGATAAAACAGCACTTGAGTCATGATTTCAATGCCTTGCTTCACTTGTTTTAGTGGCGAACGAAAGCAGCAGTTTACACTAAAAGTCAGTATGGGTTAATGCTTAGGGCAAACCTTACAGTGAGGTTTTATCTATCACTGTCTGGCGGGACTTAATGGGATGCTTTCAAACCGTTGGAGATGCAGAGGGTAGAGCTATAACTCTTTAAAAAATTATTCTAAAACCATTAGTTGTTCAGTTTTTTACTCAAGTTCTTATTCAGGAAATCGATTTTCTGATTAAATTAAGAAAATAAAAAAGGCGAAGATTTTCATCTTCGCCTTTCATTTATCGAGCCTTTAACACACTAAGGCCGGATAGTCGGTTATTCGCCGAGTTCAACGCCAGCACGATTGATCAGGAACTGAGTCAATAGTGGCACTGGACGACCCGTAGAACCTTTGTTAGCACCGCTATTCCAAGCTGTGCCTGCAACGTCTAAGTGAGCCCAGTTGTACTTTTTAGCAAAGCGCGAAAGGAAACATGCTGCTGTGATAGCTCCAGCAGGACGGCCACCTAAGTTGGTCATGTCAGCAAACGGGCTGTCGAGCATATCTTGATACTCATCCCACAACGGCATGCGCCATGCGCGGTCACCACTTTGCTCACCGGCACTTAATAGCTCGTGTGCCAGAGGGTTATGCGATGAGAACAGACCCGATGCGTGTTTACCAAGGGCAATCACACACGCGCCAGTCAGGGTTGCAGTATCGATAACTAATTCAGGATCGAAACGCTCAACATAGGTTAATACGTCACATAGGACTAGACGGCCTTCCGCATCGGTATTTAACACTTCAACGGTTTGACCTGACATAGTGGTCAGAATGTCACCTGGACGGTAAGCATTACCCGATGGCATGTTTTCACAGCCAGCCAGAATACCCACAACGTTGATAGGTAACTTCATATCACAGATGGCTTTCATGGTGCCGATAACACCCGCTGCGCCACCCATGTCGTACTTCATTTCGTCCATGGCTTCGCCAGGCTTCAATGAAATGCCACCCGAGTCGAAGGTTAACCCTTTACCGACTAATACGATTGGTTTTTCTGTGCTATCGACAGCGCCTTTGTATTCCATCACAGTCATGATGGATTCGTTGGCACTGGCGCGACCGACTGCAAGGTATGAGTTCATGCCCAGTTTGGCCATTTGCTCTTCACCAATAGTGGTGACATGCAGAGTGTCGTGTATTTCAGCCATTTGGCGAGCTTGTGAAGCTAAATAGGCTGGATTACAGATGTTCGGTGGCATGTTGGCTACATCGCGACATAAATGCATGCCAGCAGATACTGCCATACCATGCTCGATGGCGCGCTCACCTAAGGTTAATTCACGGCGAGTCGGGACATTGAACACTAATTTACGCAGTGGACGGCGAGTTTCACCTTTGCGGGTCTTCAGGGCATCAAAGCTATAAAGACTGCTATTAGTGGTTTCAACCGCTTGACGTACTTTCCAATACGTATCGCGTCCTTTCACGTGCAGTTCAGTTAAGAAGCAAACCGCTTCCATTGAACCCGTTTCGTTAAGGGTGTTGATTGTCTTAGTGATGATTTGTTTGTATTGGCGTTCGTCTAATTCTCGTTCTTTGCCACAACCCACTAATAATACACGTTCACTCAATACGTTAGGAACATGGTGCAGCAATAACATCTGGCCAGGTTTACCTTCCAGATCGCCGCGACGCAGTAGGTTACTGATATAACCTTCGCTAATTTTATCTAATTGCTCCGCGATACCCGACAGACGACGGGGTTCATAAACACCGACCACGATACAGGCTGAGCGTTGTTTTTCGGGGCTACCGCTCTTTACGCTAAACTCCATGAGCACTCCTAGATTCTTAAAGACAAATTTTTATATTTATTGGATAATGTCTGCTTGTCCCGAAAAGGGCCTAAGTTATTACTCCAAAGGTGATTTATTCTCGGCGCTTGAGTCACGCATTTCGTGACGTTAAGTTTACCTAGAACCCCTGAAGCTGGTCAGAAAACTATCAAAAGTAAACAGTTTACATGAAAGTTAGTCTGTTACCAGCAAAAAGATAAGTTTAGAGACCGGATCCTGCCTGTGATTGTATTTAAATACCTTATTCGAGAAGTTTTAAAGGCACAAATTGCGGTACTTTTAGTGCTGTTAACTATTTTTATTAGCCAGCATTTCGTGCGTATACTGGCCGATGCCTCCGACGGCGATTTTCCCGCCTCTTTAATCATGACTCTGATTGGGCTTAACTTGCCTTATCTGGTGATCTTAGTGCTGCCGTTAAGTTTGTTCTTGGGTATTTTACTGGCCCACGGCCGTATGTATTCCGAAAATGAAATGGTCATTCTCCACGGTGTTGGGGTCAGTGAGTGGTATGTCACCCGCGTGACGCTGATCCTCGCCGTGATCAATATGCTGTTTACTGGCTATTTATCCCTTTATGTTGCTCCTTGGGCAGAAGAACAGCAAAACCAAGTGCTCGAAAAAGCCCAGTCCGAAGCAGGTCTTGCCGCCTTAATCCAAGGGCGTTTTCAGGCGAGTCCCAATGGTCGCGCGGTATTATTTGTTGAGCGTATTGGTAAAGATAACGAGTTAGATAAAGTGTTTGTAGCCCAGTTGCCAGATCCTGATGATGAAACTGGCGTGACCAATGTCGTGGTGGCTAAAGGTGGACGAGTACAGGAAGATAGTTCAGGTGCTCAACAATTGAACTTGAATGATGGCGTACGTTATCAAGGCAGCCCGAAGGCGAAGGACTACCAAATGATCGAATTTGGTGGTTATAAAATGCAAATTAAAGAGCAGCAAGTTGATGAGCGTCGCCGTAAGTTATCTGCATTGCCCGTTGATGAACTCGTTAAAATTGAAGGTGCTGAAGCTGCGGCTGAATTCCACTGGCGTCTTGCTATCCCGCTCGCGATTCCAATTATGACCCTGATTGCTGTGCCGTTAGCGCGGGTGAATGTGCGCCAAGGTAAGTTTGCTAAGATGTTCCCGGCAGTACTTTTGTACCTTGGCTATTTTGGACTGATGGTCGCGGGACGTAAGGCATTGCAAGATGGGATTATTCCACTGTATTTAGGTATGTGGTGGATCCATGTTTCTGCGCTCTTGATGGGGTTATTCTTGCTCGGCAAAGATAGGCCTATTTTCAGTCGTATATCGTCCTTGTTTGCCACTAAGAAGGTGGCAGCATGAAGATATTAGACCTTTATATCGCCAGAATATTGTTAAGCACTTCAGCGCTTTGTTTGCTGGTGTTGACTGGTTTGTCGGGCATCATCAAATGGGTTGATCAGCTGCGTTTAGTTGGCCGTGGCACCTATAGCATGATGGATGCTGGCATCTATGTTTTATTTTTAGTGCCACGGGATATTGAAATGTTTTTCCCTATGGCCGTCTTGCTAGGCGCTTTGATTGGTATGGGAATGTTGGCATCGAATTCCGAACTTGTGGTGATGCAAGCTTCTGGCATGTCACGTTTGCAGATCACTATGTCGGCGATGAAAACTGCTGTGCCTTTGATGTTATTGGTGATGGTTTTAGGGGAGTGGGGCGCACCGATTGCTGAGCAAAAAGCGAATGAGTTACAAGCTGTTAAACTCTCTGGCGGGAGTTTAATTAAGTCCCATCGTGGAATTTGGGCAAAGGATGGTGATTTGTTCGTTAATATTGGTGAAGTTGAAAACATCAATAAACTCAGCAATATCACGCTTTATAAATTCAATAGCGAACTTAAGCTCACCAACGTAGTTCACGCAGACCGAGCGGTATTTTCCCAAGATCGCTGGCGTTTATTTGACGTTAAACGTACTGATTTAAGCTATGAGAAAGTCGTGCTTGAGTATCTTGAAGAAGACCAATGGCAGTCGAGTTTAACGCCAGATAAGCTCAGCGTAGTGTCGATTAAACCCGAGGCATTATCTATACGTGGTCTGGTCGGTTATCTCGATTACCTTAAAACTAACAGTCAAGATCCCAGCCGTTATGAGCTTGCTTTATGGCGCAAGGTGATGCAGCCCGTGACGGTCGCAGTGATGATGTTAGTGGCACTGTCGTTTGTATTTGGTCCACTGCGGACTGTGACTATGGGCGCGCGCGTATTACTTGGGGTCGTAGCAGGTTTTAGCTTTTATATCAGTAATGAGATTTTTGGTCCAATGAGTATAGTGTATGAGCTACCTGCTTATGTGGGGGCTGTTGCACCAAGCTTGTTGTTTACTGGCGTTGCCTTCTACTTTATCCGGCGATGATACGCAGCTTATTACTCCTTACTCCGGATTTCGTCAATTAAGAATAGTCCATAAAAATAGCCCATAAAAAACGACGCTTTTGCGTCGTTTTTTGTATTTCGGATTTACTTAAGAATAAACTTATGCCCCATGCCAGTTACGCATTTGGTTGGCTTCTTTAGACAGCACGACCACTTCTGAGCGAGTCATCATATCCTGCAGTGCGCGTTTATCATCATTGATTAAAATCCATAAATTGCCAATGCCGAGCAGTGACCAAATGATGCGAGCGTAGGCAGTGATTAGACTTAAGTTTTGGCCATTAGGATGTTGAATTTTAAGCCGCCAAGCGCGCATCCCTAAGGTTTGACCGCCCTTACTCCAGAATAATGCGTAGAAAGTGCCGACACACAAGGCAAGCCAGAGTTGATAAATTCCCTGATAAACTGGCGTGCCATTGAGTGCATCTGAGACATGCTCAAAGCCATTCATGCCAGCCAGTCCTGAAGCGGTGAGGCCGTAGAAAATCCCAAAGCCCATTGCGCCAGCAACCATATAGACGGCCACGGCTAACATCGAATCGTAAACTGCAGCGCCTAGGCGGCGGAAGAATCCTGCGCGGGGGAAATTAGCATGTTCGGTATTGAGCATTACAGTGTCCTGTTATTGAAGTGCTTAAAGCTAATACAAAAAACAACTAATATTTCAGCCTAGGCTTCAGGTTCTTCATCTCTGACAAAGTGGATATTGCTAAAACCAAAGCGGGCAAACTCTACTTTTCTGAATTCTTTTTCAGCCTTCGCACCTTTACGAGATGTCATGGCGACTTGTTGCTCCATAGCCAAAAATTTGGTCAGATCTATGCCTTCTGCTTCGGCCACTGCTTCATATAAATCATGGTGTTTGTCGTAGCTAAAGGCGATGGTTTTCGTCTTACCTTTGAAGGTATAAGTGACTTGACGGGCCATGGGAGTTCTCCTGAAATAAGTCTGAAATTAATTAAATTCACTTCTAAAAATAAAATACACGGCACCTAAGATGCACAGTCCTGCCCACAGATAATCGAGCTTCAATGGTTCTTTCATATAGAAATAGGCAAAGGGGACAAACAAACTTAAGGTGATGACTTCTTGTAAAATTTTTAACTGGCCGACATTCATTACTGTGTAGCCGATACGGTTAGCAGGCACTTGCAGCAAGTATTCAAATAGGGCGATACCCCAGCTCACTAAGGCCGCAATAATCCAAGGTTTTGAGCCTAGCGTTTTCAAATGCCCGTACCAAGCAAAGGTCATAAAAATATTACTTAAGCAAAGTAAACCGATAGTGGTTAGGGTTGGATTCATTTTTCATCTCTATGATTAAATTTATAAATCATATACATAGCATCGTCAGTATAGCTGCCAAGGCATTTATCGATTGCTTTAGGTTTAAAACCCATTTTAAGCCAATAGCTGTCGGCACCTTGTACGGCTACGAGGGATAAGGAATTGAGATTATAGCGATCAGCCAGTAGTGTTAGGCGGGTCAGCGCCTTAGCGCCGGCGCCTAAACCTTGGGCTTTGGCCGAAATCGCAATATCGTGTAGGTATAAGGTATCAGCCTTGGGTAAATGGGTGATGGGCTGATATAGCGCGGGCGGCATATTGGCGGTCCAAGGGTGAGCCAAGCAATAACCGACAACCGACTTATCCACTTCGAACACAAAACAGGACAGAGGTGATACCTGCCATTTACTTTGCAGTACGTGCAGTGGCTCAGGATCCAGTTGTGAGTAACACTCGTCTTGGATCGCTAAAATGGCATCCCAATCCTCTGGGGTGATTGCACGCAGTAACATGGCCGACATTTATCCTGTTTCAAGAGTTCTGTTGAAGGAACTCCGTGGAAAGAGTCCTGATTCAAATAAGCTCGGCATTATAACCTCAAGCAGCGTTAAAATGCAGGCTCCAGCGGCAATATAAAGCGCTTTAAAACCCGTATAAACTGAGCTTTCAGCGCTTGTATACCCAAACAACCTGAAGATACAGGATTCAGCGGGAATTTAACGCACTTTAGGCAAGGCGGTTATTTGCTGACCTAGCGGGCTAAGTTAAAAATAACCAACGCAGCATAAAGTGCGTTAAAACCCGCCGGGACGGAGCGCCTAGGGCACTTCACTTCCGTGTTGCATCAATTCAAAAGGTGGCCGACATTCTGTCATTGATGCGCCTTGAATTGATGCACCCTAGGCGCTCTGAAACTCGACTCTTCAGGTAGCTTGGGTATAAGCATTAGCAGCGGTTAAATGCCCAGATATCGTTGGCGCAGGTGACGCTCAAGATATTGACCATTTAGGGTTTCACCCGTTGCTTGGCGTATCAGTTCATCGGTGGTGAGCAAAGATCCCTTAGACCAAATGTGTTCACTCAGCCATTGGAATACCGAGTTCAACTTGCCTGCATCGATCAGGGTTTCAATTGGTCCTAAGGCTTTTTCCATCGCAAAACGGCATTGGGCGGCATACATGGCGCCTAAGGTATAGCTGGGAAAATACCCTAGTTCACCAACGGCCCAATGGATATCCTGCATGCAACCGTCTCGGTAGTTGCCATCGGTATTAATCCCCAGTAGTTGTTGCATCTGCGTCGACCAAAAATCAGGCAAATCATCTACGGTTAAGCTGCCGTCGATAAAGGCTTTTTCTGCCTCAAAGCGCAGTAAAATGTGGCAAGGATAGGTGACTTCATCGGCATCGACGCGGATAAGTCCGGGCGCTACGCGGGTGTAATGCTGTGCTAATTCTTGGGCGCTAAAATGACAATGAAGATGTTGCGCAATTTTAGGCTGCAATTGGCGTAAAAATGCCGGATTTGCCCCGAGTTGCATTTCGCAGAATAGACTCTGGCTCTCGTGGATACCCATAGAACGCGCCAGTCCCGCAGGTTGTCCACGCCACGCTTTAGGTAAACCCTGCTCATATTTGGCATGGCCTGTTTCATGAACTATGCCCATGATAGCACTACTGAAATCAGCCTCATTGTAGCGAGTCGTTATCCGTACATCGCTTGGCACGCCGCCACAGAATGGATGGCTGCTGATATCCAGCCTACCGTGGTTAAAGTCAAACCCCAGAAAATCCATTACGTCTCGGCCTAGGGCTTGCTGCGCGCTAACATCGAAGGGACCATTTAGCGTTAACTTAGGCTCGTTTGCCTGTTTAGCCAGCACTTCTTGGATAAGTGTCGGTAGCCAATTTTTCAGTCCGCCAAAGGTTTGCTCCAGCTTTGCCGAGGTCATTCCCGGCTCAAATTTATTGAGCAGGGCATCATAGGGGGAAATATTCTGGGCTTCGCCGCGGATCTGCGCTTCTTCCTTAGCAAGTGCAATTACGGCTTTAAGGTTTGGTTTAAAGCCTTGCCAGTCATTATTTTTACGTTGTTCACGCCACGCATTCTCACATTGATAGGCCATTTTAGTTTTGGCTTGCACGAGATCGCCGGGCACTAAATTTGCCTGTTGATATTGGTACTGCATTTCCCGCAGGTTAGCTTGTTGTTCCGTTGTGAGAGATTCGTCCGTCGCGCCGTGTAAGTGTTCAGCTAATATGGTTGAGGTTTTGAGTGTGTGGATATGTCGCGCCAGTTCAGCCATTGCATCGCCGCGATCGCTATTACCGCCCATAGGCATCATAGCTGCTTGATCCCAGTCACCTAGAGCGCTGAAATGTTCAAAGTGAGAAATTTTTTGAAAATGTGCTGTCAGTTTATCGTAACTTGGTGTTGGTACTTTGCTCTTGGGTGAGTCCATGGAATTTCCCTTCTGGCGCATCAAATCCTGCGCGAATAAATAACAATAACAGGATGATAATACAATGACGTCAACAGTATACTCAAACAACCTGAAGATGCAGGACTCAGTGGGCTGATATTAACGCTATAGTAACGCACTTGAGGCAAGGCCATTTATTGCTCCTGAATAAATGGCATCCACGCCATGTATGGCGATTGCGGCTATTTGCAGCGCTAGCGCGCTAAGCTAAAAAGGGAGTTGTAGTGTTAAAGTGGTTTTCGATAGGGTACTAGCAGCGAAGATGGCCACGCTATTTGGGTGCAGCAGAGTAATAGTCAAATCTGTTTTAGGGACAATTTTTAGTTTGGAAATTGTGCTTGCCTTGCTATTCTGTGGTGGTTAAGTCGATAATTACAGTGAAATAAATGGAATGCTGTATTGTTCAAGGAGATGACTATGTGGGCGTTTTTAGTTGAACAGCCTAATTTACCTTACACCATAGCTTTTGCCTGCGTACTGGCCCTTGGTGTGTTTGAAGCCTTCGCATTATTCATAGGTTTAAGCATGTTAAGTGCGTTAGACCAATGGGTGCCTGCTGATGTGGAATATGATGCTGATGTGGGCGCGGGTGGACTCACGGGCATTGCTGGTTGGCTGTGTCTAAATAGACTCCCATTACTTATTTGGTTTGTGCTTGCGCTGACCAGTTTTGCGATTGCGGGTTATATCGTCAATTTTATCAGTGTTAGTCTTGCCGGTTTTTTACTGCCGCAACTGTTCACTTTACCCATTGCTATTGTCGCTAGTGCATTTTCTTGCCGTTATTTTGGCCGAGTACTTGCTGATCATTTGCCTAAAAATGAATCGAGTGCGATCTCGCTAGATGATCTTAGCGGCTATGTCGGCACTATCACCTTAGGTTGCGCAATTAAAGGCATGCCCTCTGAAGCTGTCGTTCGCGATAAACATCAACAAAAACATTACGTTTTAGTCGAGCCCGAAACTTCGGATATCGAGTTTGCCTCAGGCACTCAAGTCGTGCTGCTTAAGCGAGAAGGCCGAGTCTGGTCTGCTACGCGTTTTGATAATTAATCTTCCCAAGCCATAAATCAATTGAAAGGAAATCAAATGGATGTGTTAACAAACGTAGGTTCATCCGGTAGTTTTATTTTGCTCGTTGCGGGTATGGTGCTACTCGGCCTCATTGTGATCGGGTTAATTTTCGCCAAGTTATATAAACGTGCAACCAAAGAAATGGCCTTTGTGCGTACCGGCTTTGGTGGTGAGAAAATCATTAAAGATGGCGGCGCTATTGTGTTGCCTGTATTACATGAAACCATCTCGGTAAACATGAACACTCTGCGTATCGAAGTGGAGAAAACCCAGAAAGATGCGCTGATCACTAAGGACAGAATGCGTGTCGATGTGAAGGCCGATTTCTACTTGCGTGTTGCCCCACATTCCGATGGTATTTCAATGGCAGCGCAAACCTTAGGCACGCGTACAAACCGCGTTGAAGAGCTTAAAAAGCTGATGGAGTCTAAGTTTGTTGACGTGCTGCGTGCCGTGGCCGCCGAAATGACCATGACAGAAATGCATGAGCAGCGTGCCGATTTTGTGCAACGGGTGCAAAATAACGTCGCCAACGATCTGGAGAAAAACGGTCTCGAACTCGAATCGGTTTCATTAACGGGTTTCGATCAAACTGATTTGCAGTTTTTTAATGAAAACAACGCATTTGACGCCGAAGGTCGTGCGCGTCTGGCGAAGATTATCGAAGAGAAGCGCAAGGAAACCAACGATATTCAGCAGGAAAACCGCATTAAGATCGAGCAGCGTAACCTCGAAGCTGAAAAGGAATCCCTAGAGATTGAAAAGTCGGAAGAAGAAGCGCGCCTGATCCAGCAACAGTCGTTAGAATTTAAACGCGCCGATCAAAAAGCGGAGATTATTAAGCAGAAAGAAAACAAGGCTCGTGAAGAACGCGAAGCCGAGATTGCCAAAGAGCGCGCCATTGAAACCGCTGAAATCGAAAAGACCAAAGATATCGAAACCCGTGAGATTGAAAAGTATAAGTCGATTGAGCAATCGCGCATTCAACAGCAAAGGGATATCGAAGTTTCTGAGCAGGAAAAACGCATTGCGGTTGCGGCCAAATCTGAAGAAGAATCAGCAGCTCGTGCCCGTGCAGCTGAAGCCGAAAAACTGAAAGTTGAAAAAGAAGAAGCGGTAATCACAGCGCGCCAAGTGGCAGAAGCTAATCGTCGCAAAGAGATTGAAGTGATTGATGCCCGTAAGGAAGCTGAGCGTGATGCAGTCGGCGTAACAGTGCAGGCCGAAGCTGAGAAACGTGCCGCTGAAGACAGATCGAGTGCGATTCTGATTGAAGCGCGCGCCAGTGCCGATGCGAAAAAACTGCAGGCTGAAGCGGATGAAAAAGTCTATGCCGTTGAAGCTGCAGGTAAACAAGCACTTTATGAAGCAGAAAACGTCTTGAGTGATGAGCAAATTGCCCTGCAAAAATCCCTCGCCATTTTGAAGGCCTTGCCTGAAATTGTGGCCCAAGCCGTTAAGCCGTTAGAAAACATCGAAGGTATTAAGATTCTTCAAGGTTATGGTGCAGGTCATCAATTTGCTGTGGGTGGCGAAGGTGCTCACCATCAAGGTGGCATCGCAGAGCAAGTGACCAGTGCAGCGTTAAACTATCGCGCCAATGCGCCTGTTATCGATGCCATGCTCAGGGAGTTAGGGTTAGTGAATGGCGACTCTGGAACCTTGAATGATTTATTGAACGGCAATAACACCTTAACCGCCGAAGCCTTAAGTGGTGTTACCTTGTCGAACTCTAGACCTAAGGACTATAGCCAAACGCAGGTAGTAGAGAGCCAAAGTGTGCTCAAGTCTTAATCTAAACGACATTAAACTAAGTCAAATCAAGTAAAGCGCTCGCCGTTGCTCTTTTGAGCCTTGTGCGGGTAAGGTATTGATAAATAATACGAATGAAATAAAAGCGCTCACCATTATGGTGAGCGTTTTTTTTGCATTAAATCAAATCTAATGGCTTATTTGTGTACCTTGTCGATCCCCGATGAGCGACCTTCAGCATGACAGGTTGCGCATGATTCCTGTCCTGATTGGTAAATTCGACCACCGCTGGCATCGCTTTGGTAAACCCCGCCAAAGCTGCGTGCATGGACGACTAAACTATCGATAAGCGTGTGACAAGCCGTGCAGGTTGCTAAGGTTGGTGAGTACTCGGCAATTTGCCCTATGTTGGCTGCATCGGGTGTCGCAACTAACAGGGATTGCTGTGCACTTAGCCCCTCGAGACTGAGCTGTCCTGCGCTATGGCAAACACTACAGTTATTTTTTGCATTAGGGTAAGTGAGTTCGGGACGTGGATTATCAAAACCCACTACAGTGCGGGTTCCCGCGTGCAGTGAATGCACCATTTCCCTGTAGCTCAAAGTATTGTTGATGGTGCGATAGGGCTTGATTTGGCTGGCCCCAGGAGTATGCATCACATTGGCATTGAGATACATAATTGCATCATTACTGTGGCAACTTTGACATTGCCCATCGGTCAGTGCGGTTGCTGTTTGCGGTGCATGACAGGTGCCACAGCTGCTATTGGGTTCAAAAATTCCTTTCATTTGATGCGCTGACAGAACTCTATCTTCTAATCCTTGATCATGACATTGGCGACAGGCCTGTTCATCGACCTTAGCTTTTGCTGTAACAGCTTGATCTTGCAGGCTTAGCGAATTAATGGCACTGAGACTCACCTCTTGATTTGCAATATTACAGTTAACGGCAAAGCCGGTATTTTTATCGGCACAGAGCACCAGTTTACTGTAGAGTTTTGACTGACTCAGATCGCCAAAATCGGCAGCCGACAGGTTAGATATAGTGACGGTTAGCTGATTGGGTGCGGTAATTTTTAAGGCGACGTCGCTCGTGTTTACTAATAAATCCCACACTTTACGCTGGCCGTTATTGATTGGCATGTTCGCGCTATTTGTTTCACCTGTGGCAATCAACCAGAAGGATTTTATCATAGGTTGACTGGTGGGCAGTTGCTCCATTTGCTGCACTTGCAATGTCACCGCAAGGGTCTTAGTTTCAACGCTGAGCTGCGAACTCAGTAACTTAACTTGGTAATCGCTCACCAGCTTAGTGGCTGTTTTCACGGCGGCATTGTGGAAAATCCCGACACCTTCAGGATTAGTGCTATCAGGGTGGCAGCCGCTACAACCCAGTGCCCATGGGTTGGCAAAAATTTCCCTGTTGTGGAATAAACCCGCTACAGTGCCATTCCAATCTGCGGGAATTTGCGCTTTGTGACAGTCAAGACACGCGGTTTTACTGGGGATATTATTATTGCCACTTTGCGCCGTTGCGCCGGGAATATGGCATTGCTGACATTGGGTCATATCACCGGGAAAGGTCACATTGGCGTAGTCATATAGCTGTCCCTTGTAACCGACAATTTGATATTTGGCTTGGTGGATCTGGTGTGTCAATGTCGCCATATCAAGGCTATTACCCGTTTCAGGATCGCCAGAGTAAGTCGTGTGACAGACAACGCAGCCCTCAAAGGCAAAACGTTTATTGCCGTGCATCAAAAGGCGAGTGTCGGTATTGGCTAAGTCTGGGTTATGGCATCGAAAACAAGCTTGTTCCGGCTCGATCACTTTACGGCCCATATCCGCCGCGACAGTCTGTCCTGTGGCGGGTACAAAATCGTATACGCTGTTGATCAACTGAGTGTCGATAGGGCTGTTTGCGAACGGTTTTAACTCTAGGTAAATCCTGTGGGTGAGCTCAGGCGAGTAATGGGTGTCTATCCCCGTAAATTGGGAGTAACCCGTGAGTGGTTTACTCAAAGTGTAACGGTATTGACCCGCGCCTAATGAGGTTAGACAAGCCGTTTTACAGCTGCTTTCAATGCCTGCTTGCCACTGAGTCTGTGCATTCGCTTGGGCATTTGTGGCAGGTTCTACTTGATTATTGATGTAACTGGTCCATTGCAACGCAGCATCTGTCGCGCTTGCTACAGAGTTAGTGATTTCAGCGCCAGTTGTTGCCATAGCATTAGCCGCGGCATGGGTGATTTGATAGTGCTCCTGCGGCGGTGCTAATTTGGCAATACCGACACCTAAGGTATCTAGCTCCTTCAGGTTTTCTAGTCCAGTGACTGCAATACCATTGGCATTGCTGAGGAAGAAATCGACCTGCACATGAGTTTGTGCATCGATAACCACATTTTCTATTGTCGCTTTGAGTGTATCCGCTTGTTCAATGCTGATACTCACAATCCCTGGTGGACCTTCTTTCCCATCGTCACCATCGGAACAGGCTGTCATCAGACAGACTGCGACTGCCATTGGCGTAAAGATTTTCCATTGAGAACGGGTATTCGTTTTCATCATTTTCCATTCCTTTTTAATTAGATTCTGTCGGGACTCTAATCGGAATGTATGCGGTATAGATATTAACTTAGTTATGAGTTGAGTTGCACTTAATTAACCAAATTTAAAAGTTATTTGTTAATTATATTAAGGTAATTTGAAGTGATGCATTATTTAAATTTGCTAGATGTTTAATTGTTAATTCTTAAAAACGTTACTCTGATGCATGTCGTGTAACTTGATCTAATAATGCCCCAATATGGGTAATTGTGACGCAGGTTAAAAATCAAAGACATAATTACTTTAGCATAAATTGTCGGGAATCAAAGTGTATGCATATTTTAATTATATTGCTTTGACTAATAAAGGATCAAATATGATTACCAGAAGAGGAATGCTTAAAGGCGGTATGGGCGTTGCTGTCGGTACAGTTTATAGCGGAACATTAATCAGTTTTCTGACCGGTTGTGGCAGTGACAGTAATAGCCAAGAGATAGTAGAGGTCATGCCTGGTGGACTCATGGTGGTGAACCCTACGGTTTGTGTTAGCTGTAGACGCTGTGAAATTGCCTGTGGTTGGAACCATGAAGGGGATAGCAGTCCGACACTTGCCCGCGTCAAAGTAGAAAGAAATATGAACTATGGCCCACATGGTGTGCAATTTGACTATGAAATACAACGAGGAGAATGCGGCGATAAAACCGTTGTTCCTTCTACTTGTCGCCACTGCGAAGTTTGCACTGAAGTTTGTCCACAGCAAGCTATTTCAACGAATGAACAGACTGGCGCCAAAGTGATTGATGAAGAACGTTGTGTCGGATGTGGTTATTGTGCAGATAAGTGTCCTCAGCAAGTCATTAAAGTTGTTCGCAGTAAAATGAAAGCCGTCAAATGTGATTTATGTAACGGTAAACCTGCCTGCGCGCAAGTTTGTCCTACAGGTGCAATTAAATTTTATAACTGGGAAGAGGCTGAAGCTGCATTAGAACAATACGAAAAATATACCGGCTTAGTTTCTTAAATTCAGGAGAAATAATATGAGTGATAAAATAGGTGGTTGGGCGGGTAAAGTCCTCAGAGTTAATTTAACAACTAATCATATATGGTATGAGCCAATCAATAAATATTATGACTATATCGGTGGTATGGGGATTGGTTATAAAATATTGTGGGATGATCATAAGGATAATATTACAGCAATCGACCCAGATAATATTATTGTCTTTTCTGCCGGACCATTAACGGGTTCAGGCGTTATTTGTACTGGACGAACAACCATTACTTCCCGTAGTCCCGTAATTGAAAAACATCTGATTGCCGATGGTCACTTTGGTGGGCATTTTTCACCCGCAATGAAATTTGCAGGTTTCGATGCGATTGCGATAGAAGGCAAAGCGAGCAGTCCTGTGTGGCTTAAAATTGTGGATGATAAGGTCACGATTGAACCTGCTGACGCCCTATGGGGTAAAGGTATATTTGATACCCACGCCATGATCGCGCAAATGATGGGACCTAATGCACAAGTCGCTGCGATTGGCCAAGCGGGTGAAAACCAAGTGCCTCTTTCTGTCATTATGACTCAGGGCGGGCACTCAGCAGGTGGTCATGGCTCGGTAATGGGGTCCAAAAATTGTAAAGGGATCGGCATTATCGGCACTGGCGCCGTTAAAATCGCCGCCAATAATGAAAAGATGCGTGCCTTAGATGACCATATTTTAGGTATTATCGGTGCCAACAATAATGGTGTCGTTCCTTCAACGCCGCAATCTTGGGCTGAGTACTCAGCACCCATCAGCCGCTGGAAATCTCGGCCCGGTTTGAAGTGGGGCGCTGCCGATCAAGAAATCGATTTAGGCGAAGTGCCATGGAATGAACGCAATCGTATTGGGTTTCGAACTTCGATGGCAGAAAGCTACATAGGTGTGGAATACGCCAATAAGTGGATGAAGCGTACGGGAGGCTGTCATTCATGCCCAATACGTTGCTTCTGCGAGCTAAAAGTCCCTGAATTGAAAAGCAAATACGGTCGTAAAACCGAACATATATCTAACGTCTGTATGGGATTCCTCGTACCACAGTATTTAATGGGCACCAAAAATGGTACAGAAGCACATGCGATGGCGGGCGCTTTAGGGGCTCATATTCTCGATGACTATGGTATTTGGTGTAACTATGGCTCCATTTCACATCTATTTAAATTCCTAAAAACAAAGGATATGTTTAAGCATTTATTACCTGAAGATGAATTTAACAGTATTCCTTGGGCGCTCTGGGATAACCAAGATCCCGCTTTCTTACTTGATTTTTATCGCCGAGTGGCGTTTAAAGAAGGTGAAATTTCCCATATGGCCGACGGCTTATATGATTTGATCAAGCGTTGGGGGTTAGATGGAACCAATCCTAAGTTAGGTAATTGGGATATTCATAAAGAAAGTGCCACTAAGGTATTCAACAAAAAAACCAATGCTGCCGTGCACCATGCCAGTGAAACCGCGGGTCAGGTGGGTACGTTAATCAACGTCGTCTTTAACCGTGATGCTCAGTGCCATTCCCACATCAACATAGTTAACAGTGGTTTGCCACACGATATGACAGTGGCGATTGCCGAGAAAAAATGGGGTGAAGGTGCATTCGATAAGGTGAATTGGTATACCCCAATCAATGCGGCTAAGATCCGTTTTGCAAAATGGTCGCTGGTGAAAAACGTATTACATGATTCTCTGACACTGTGTAATTGGATGTTCCCACTGCTGGCATCACCGGATAAAAATCGTAACTATGAAGGCGATAGCACCATTGAATCGCAGATGTTCAGTTTAGTGACTGGGATTGAAACCACAGAAACGGAATTGGACTTTAAGGCGGAAAGAGTGCTGCATTTACACCGTGCCTTAACCGTATTGCAAATGAATGAAAGCAATATGCGCGAAGAGCATGATGTGCTCAGTGACTGGGTTTATGATTTGAATCCAGATAAAAACTTCGGTCAAGAGGGCACCATCAAGATGGACCGCGCTGACATGCAAACGGCGCTGGACATGTTCTATGAAGCCTTTGGTTGGGATATTCAAACCGGTGCGCCAACTCGGGCCACGCTCGACAAGTTTAGCCTAGGTTTTGTTGCCGATAGATTGGCGGCGCGAGGCCTGTTACCCAGTTGAACACTATAGTTGGACACTATGATTGAACTTGTCGGTTATATCAGGGTATTTAGCCAACACGGACGCTTAGTCACGGCGGAGCAAATCGCCGCCGTGGCAGGGCTCGAGTGGGATAGTGAGCAAACGGTTAACAGTTATATTCGCCTAATCCTCAATGAGGCATACAAGGATGTGCAGATGCGTTTGTCGGATAAGCGGTATTTCTTCTATTCCGACAGAAGCATAGTTGAACGTTACGCTGAGCAATGGTTAGCATTGGAGCGGGGTGAAGCGTTTGAGGCGATTATTGCCCAGATCCGTCGCAATAGCTGCCGCCATACTGAGATCTATCTGGAGAGTGTACTGACGTTTGCCCCCTATCTTTATGATGAGCCTACATTAGCCAATGTGCGTGAGCAATTACCACAACAGCTAGGGGCCGAGGATATCCATTATGCGGTGGACAAGGGGAAAGGTTATTACTACTCGACTCTGGGATTGAGTCACAGCTATGCGGCCGTCCTCGCTAATTATGATCCTTGTGAATGGTCAAACTGAGATTCTGCGACCTTATTGATATTGATTAAGCGCCTTCGGGCGCTTTTTTATTGCAATATCTCATATAGCTAGCGTGAAATTAGCTTGCCAGCGTTTGAGTGTACTTTTTGATGATTTCGTCAATTTTACCATTGGCCTTCAGTGTCGCTATGGCTTGATTGATGGCAGGAAGCAAATCGGCATGTTCTTTTCGTAACCTAAACACCAAGTCACCATCAGAATGCACTGCCGCCAGTGCGACTGGGATCCGCAATTGAGTCGACCAATACAACGCCGGGTAATTACCAGCAATAACAGCGTTGACTCTGTGTTTATCTAAGGCTTTGATCAGCTCCTGCTCTGAGGTAAAGTCTGCACGGATAAAATCTTTATCGTCGTGATATAAATAACCGCGCACTGTACCTATTTCTTGGCCTTTTATCTGGCTGATATCTTTATATTTACTGACATTCTCTGGCAATGTGACCACATATTCAGTGATTTGCATTATGGGGGCCGATTTGACAAACAGCGGCCCTAAATCCTGCTTTTCAAACCAACTCGGGCTGACGATATCAAAGTCGAGTTGACCGGTTTCTAGTGCATTATTGGTGCGCTTTGGCGGCAGGGCGAGGATTTCACCTTTGATTTCAGCCATAGATAAAATCATCGGAATAAGCTCAGTGATCATCCCCGGCGCATCGGCTTGATCACCGATAAAATACGGATACCAAGAATAGGAGCCAGTGATATTGTATTTGAGCTGTTCCGCAAAGGCGTGCTGTTGAGTCAAGCAAAGGGTGAACAAGGCAAATCGAACTAAGTGTTTATACTGCAAACATCGCTTAACCATATTGCTTTTATCCTTGTTATCTCTGCTTTAGCTAAGACCTATCCGATGGTCATTCTATCTAAACTGTGTGAATGAATTGTTTATTGGATCACAATCAGTCACATCCGCCATATTTAAGCTATTTTCTGCTTTTCGCTATTACACCTTAAGCCAATAGCTGACACAAAGCGGGCTGCTGATTATTAGGGAAAATTTGATAGGTTTTATGGTGCTTAATCAAACTGGTTTTCTTGTTGCCTTGGCTGAGCAATAACCCATGGGACAGGGCGATACGCGTTAGTGTCTGTTCATCGGCGCGGACATATAAGTTGATTGGCTTGATCAGCTGATTGTCTTTAATATGTTGATTAAATTCTTTGGCATCAATCACTAAGCTAGATTGACCATCACCATCGAGTTTCAGCTTGGCACTGATTTCAGTGTCAGTAAAGACCAACCATTCGGCTTGCTTTAAGGTTGCTATCATAGCATTTAATGCCGTACCTAAAGCTTGCTCTGATGTCTCAACTGTTTGATATTGATGCACAATCCTTTGTAGCAAACGCTTGAGTTCGGCGCCCGCACCTTGGCTGCGAGCCAAACGTATCCAAGCCGTGAGATCCTCGGCTACCAGTTTAGAAAAGCGTTTTTCCTTTAAGGACTCGACCATCCAATTACACAAAAAATGACTTTCCTGCGCAGAAGTGCGCTGGGCTTTCTTGGTCTGTGCTGAAGCGGTTAAATCGGCAAGACCCGCAAGGGCGAGTTCGAGCACAGCTTGGTTATAGGTTTGAGAATTCATTATGACTCCGCCGCGGGCTGAAGTGATGTTATCTATTTGAACTTGGACGATATTGATTGCGGCGGAGCTAGTTTAGCAAAGCGGTCGATAAACCGATATTTATTCTTGCGATCCCACCAAACTCGCGGCGGTTAAAATCAGCTTTGGCGCGGGCCTTACTTTGTAGTTTGGGTTGATATATTGAAAATGAATCAATCCCTTGTCGTCGCTGATATAAATGGCGGGTACAGGTAAGACTAAACGTTTGGCACCTTCAGGGGTGATCCATAAAGGATTCTCGAGCTTAAGGCGTGCGGTATAAGTTTCAGTCACCTTTTCGCTAGTGTAAAAAGCTAAACCAAAGGCTTGGGATGCCAGCATTTTTTCATCGGAAAGCAGCAGATATTTAAGTTCATTTTTTGCCGCCGAAGCCTTAAGTTGAGCTGGTGTATCGGGTGAAATCCCCACTAACTGAAAGCCCATTTTTAATAACTCAGGTTCAATGGCTTTTAGTTGTCCCATTTGATTGTTACAAAATGGGCACCAGCCACCGCGGTAAAAGAAAAAGATGGTCGGTTTTTTCTGGGTTAATTCTGCTAAATCGACCGTTTTGTCATTGATATCTTGTAAGTTTACCTTAGGGATTTGCTGACCATTAAGTAGCGGACTGATGGAAAATTCATCCTTAGCAATGGGTTGCGCAATAGCCGTTAGACTTGTTAGTAGTAAGATGGTTGTGAAGTAAAACCTGTGTAACATCGAAGCGGTTTGCATATAAAGTCCTTAATTTGGTTTTGTTTTCTTCGTTTTTTAAGTCGTTGTTGTTAATATTTCCCTCATTTTAGACAAAGAGATATTGCGTAAATCTGTATTTGTTATGCCTTACTCGCTTATAGAGTGGTTTGAGTTTGCACTAAACGGGTATGAGCATTAAAAGAGCGGCAATTGCCGAACATTCTTACAAACGAATGCAGATGATTGCACCAATGTGATATCGATTGGGTTGGTTGGTGAGGTATTTATAACGGTAACCATTTGGATTTTATCGCGATTACAGCGTAGTGTTAGAGTGGTTAAAACGAGTGAGCGACAAGCTGATGGGGCAAGCCTTAATTGATGCAGTGGTAAAACACGATATCATTACCGTAAAACAGTTGATCAAACAGGGTGTTGATGTCGAATATATCGACTCACAAAATATGACGGCTTTATTGCATTGCTGCCAACTGCAATTACTCGATATTCTCATGTTACTGGTTGAAGCTGGAGCCTATGTCCATCATGCCAATAACTTAGGTCACCTTCCTGTTGAACTGGCCCATTGGCATGGCGAGTTTCATATAGGGAGTTATACCGCCACGAGTCAAAAAATGGTGAAGTATTTGGAGCGCTATGGTGGCGTTCAACGTGGTCATCGATAAATTGTATTGCACTTCAATATTCAATCACGGGAGCTGTAAATGGATAAGGGATTATTTAAAATATTAAAGAAAATCTATTTTAAAAAGTCTTATATCAAAGACGAAAATGGATATATGCAAAGAATAGATAATGGAGACCAGTTTGATTACGAGTCTGGGACTACACACTATTCTAATGACGGTTTATCTAATGCAGAAATACTAACAATTGAACAGAGTGGTTATCCTGTTAATCAGATAATCAAATATAGTCATGATGAATGTATTAACGCTTATAAAACGTTGCTTGAGCATCCTCACTTATCGATTGAGAATTTGATTTCGGCATATATATGTGGCTTTTCAAGTTTTCCAAGAGGAAGACAACCCATATTAAGTTATTTGTTCGCTCAAGCGGTTCCCGAACATAAAATGGTCAGCGAAGGGGATGTTTGTCCCGTTTGCTCTATAAGAAGAAATGTTTGGATAGAAAAAGGACATAAAATATTCAGTTGCTATGCCGGGAGTGTATGGAACGAAAGGTGGTGTGGTAATCTTGTTGAATTAGAGGAGTTTACTGCCATTCCCCCTTGTACTCCTACACCAGAGGATATCAGTATATTGACATCGTTAATCGATATGATCCGTCAAGCTCCTCAAGATGAAACACCCGGAAAATTAGAACAGCGCATCAAGAAAGCTAAAATTATTCCTAACTATGAGAAATATAGTTTTCGAGGACAATTAATGGTATTGGCTGAATTGGGAATTATGCCAAATCCGTATGTAAAACCTTTATATGATGGATTCACCCATTTTACCGATATCTGTAGTGTGAAATACCCTGGAAGTACTCGATCGGATATTATGCTTCCTCTCGCGGGGTGGCGAGGCGAAAATAGTATAAATGAAACAAGGCTTCAAGCGTTATTGGGTAACATAATACGGTGAGATAAAGGTTACCAAGGTTATTATTGAGTGAGTATAAAAAGCGTCCGGTTATGGACGCTTTAAAATCGCTGTTTTATCAATATTGACAAACACTGATAATATCAATCAACGGATAATTACTTAAGTTTTTTTGCCTTGCTCGGTGCTTGACCCACCTTCATTTTTACGCGGCGGCCCTGCATGTTTTTCTCAGCAGCAACTTGAGCGCCGACGTTGTCGGTTCTTTGTTGCTTTTTGGCAAAACTGCGGCGGGTTTGCAATTGCTTTAATAGCAATTCGCGGCTGCCAACTTCATAACCTGGCACAGTGACGCGGCGAATCTGTTGGCCAATCAATTTTTCGATATCGGCTAACGTGCGCTCTTCTTCGCGGCTCACAAATGAAATGGCTACGCCTGTTTTTCCTGCACGGCCTGTACGACCGATACGGTGTACATAATCTTCTGCGAGGAAAGGTAAGTCATAGTTGACTACGTATTCAAGGCTTGGGATGTCTAGACCACGGGCGGCAACTTCGGTGGCAACCAGTACGCGCACATCACCCGCCACAAACTCACGCAGGGCGCGGCGACGACTGCCTTGGCCTTTTTCACCGTGGACCACTTCAGATGGGATACCATCTAAGTTTAATTCTTTGACTAGCGTATCGGCGGCTTCACGGGTCGCAGTAAATACCAATACCTGTTGCCAGTTTTTCTTGCCGATAAGCTCAGAAAGCAGTTCGCGTTTACGGCGTTGTTCAACCGGATAAACCACTTGGCTAACGGTGTCGGCTGTAGTGTTTTGTTTATCAACGCTGATCACTTGCGGTTTAACCATCATGTCGTTGGCGAGTTTTTTCACCGCACTTGAGAAAGTGGCCGAGAATAACAAGTTTTGACGTTTCTTATTTACCGCTTGAAGGATTTTTTGGATATCGGCGCTAAAGCCCATGTCGAGCATGCGATCGGCTTCGTCTAGCACTAAAAAGTCGACGTTCGACAGGCTTAAGTTACAGGCGGTAAGGTGCTCAAGTAAGCGACCTGGGGTGGCAACAATCACATCGGCGCCGCGTTTCAGCTTTTGCGCTTGAGTCTCAATCTTTACGCCGCCGTAAATGGTTAAGACACTGAAGTTTAAGTATTTGCAGTAAGCCGTGACGTTGTCAGCCACTTGAGCTGCAAGCTCACGGGTTGGCGTAAGGATTAATACGCGGGCATTCGACTTTAGCGTTTCGCTTGGCTTTTCAACCATCTTTTGCAGGATTGGCAGCGCGAAAGCGGCGGTTTTACCCGTACCGGTTTGGGCACTGGCTAAGACATCTTGGCCGCGGCGGATAGCAGGTATCGCTTGCTGCTGAATAGGCGTCATTTGTTGATAACCGCAATCTGAGATAGCGCGCAAAATCTCGGGGGAAAAACTAAAAGATTCAAATCTCATTTTGGATTCCTATCGTTCACTTATTCAAACATTCAAGCGCCACTAGCCTCTTTATCACTCGTCTAAAGGAGAGAGGTGTACCGGCTGGCTCATTCTTCCACACAGATTTTATAAGAAAAATGGCGGGCGCGGAGTATAGCAAAAATTTCGGTTAAAACCTGTACTTTTTAGTGTTTTGGCATTTTATCTGCATCATTTCATCAGGAGGGGATAAAAGGCTTGGCACTGGTTCAGGTGGGTAAGGTCTTATTGATCTATACAAGGGTTGAGTAAAATATGGACTCAACAATAAGGATTAAAGCTCGCTATATTAGAGAATACCGCAACCTAGGCTGCGGCATTTTGGATCTTGTACTTATGTTTAACCGAAGGTGCGCCTCAGGCCAAGGGCTTTTTCGGCATTGTGTTTAAGAAGATGGGCTGCATCACCAATCAGATGGGTTGCAGCTAAGTTCTCGGAGCTGGCATGGGTGATGGAGTGAATATTACTGGCGATCTCATTGACCACTTGACGCTGTTGATCGGCTGCCACTGCATTTTGTTGGGCAAAGGTGTGGATGTCACTCACTTCTTGGTAAATGGTGTTTACATTGTCGGCGGACAGCTGAATATCACTGGCACAACGCTCCGCATGTTGACGGCTTTGTTCCATTTCTTTGGCCCATGCGTTGAGCATAGTGAACATCTTATCGACACTCTTAGAAATACTGTTGGTCGATAGCTGGGTTCTGCTCGATAGGGCGCGTACTTCATCGGCGACCACGGCAAACCCACGGCCTTGTTCACCCGCACGGGCAGCTTCAATCGCGGCATTGAGGGCGAGGAGATTAGTTTGCTCGGCAATAGAGTCAATTTCGCCCATCGCATTAGCGACTTGCTCGGCTTCTTTATTTAATTGATGGGCATTGTTGGTGGCATCGGCAACAGACTTTGCCAGTTGCTCCATTTTTTGAGTGTTGGCCTTCATGTTGGCACTGCTTTTAAGGCAGAGATCATAGGCGGTATTGATGCTGGTGGACGTGAGATGTGTATTCTGCGCCACTTCTGTGATGGTTGAACTCATTTCTTCCATCGCGCCAGAGAGCTGTTCTAGCTGACTTTTCTCTTGATCTAGGCTGACATAGGTTTGCTCGGTCGCGACCACTAATTGATCGGCAATGGCATGTAATTGATTGGCTTGATCTTGGGTGCGCCCAAGTACGCCATTCATTTTAGCCTGCAGCATGATGAGCTGGAAATCGAGGATAGAAGAGGTATCGGCACCCGAGTAAATATAACGACTGATAGAGTCATATTTGGTTTGCATTTCAATCAGTTTAGCGGGAATACGAAAGGCCTCATCGTAGAAAATGGCGAGGTTTAAACTCATCAAAATCGCCCCTGCGATAATCACGCCCCAGCCCCAAAAGTAGCCAGCGATCAGTAAACCTGTGGAGGCTACAACCGCAGATACGATACGTTTTTGCATTAAACTTAAGGGTTTAGGAATGGATTTGTCTAATTTGAGTCTTTGGTAAATCTCATTAGCTTTCGTGACGTAGGCGGCTTGAGGCTGAATGCGCACCGATTGGTAACCGATAATAGTGCCGTTTTCAAACAAGGGCGAAACAAAGGCATCGACCCAATAGAAGCCACCATTTTTACAGCGGTTCTTGACTATGCCGCGCCAAGATTGGCCTGACTTAAGTTTTCCCCACATTTCTTTAAAGGCGGCACTCGGCATATCCGGATGGCGCACCATATTGTGGGCACTGCCAATTAATTCTTGATCGCTATAGCCTGAGACTTCGGCAAAACGGGCATTAACGTAAGTGATGATACCGCGAGTATCAGTGGTGGAAATGAGTTCATCTTGTGGTGTTAAGCGGATTTCTTGATCTGATCTCTGTGTATTAACTATTTTATTCGCTGAGGCGTTACTCTGGCTCATTTAGTGTGTCCATTCAGGGCCGATGTGGTTCATTAGGGTTCAGGGCGCGGTGTTAGGCGCGAATTTTCTTGTGCTGACTCTCATCGGAGTAAGCTTGTTATGTGATAAGAGTATCATTTTTGTGTGGGTATAGGAGAGCGGTTTCTCATGGCTGACTAGTGAAAATCAATCGTTCGTCGTATTTATAAGCTATTGCAATATATAAAGTTTTTAAGTAGTGAGAATATGGTGTTAAACGAGCGTTTATCCTGTTAAATCGTTAATTCTAGTATTTTGTATAGGGTTATTCTTTTATGTCTTGAGTGGGTATTTGTCATTCATCTTAAATATAAATTATGTTCGATGATATTGGGCTAATGTCGTTGATTCGGCTTGATATCGCAGTATTCATGGAGCGCTTTATTGGCCTTAGTCTATTCTTTAATGGGCAACAAAAGATGGCTTATTTTTCCTTGCTTCAGTGGTGTATCTTGATTTTGCTCTTCTAGTTCATTAGCTCACAGCGGGAATGCTACATAAGAGGAACTTCCCATGGCGATATCACTTAGGCGTGGTGTAACTAAATTAGCCACAGCGTCCTTGGGAACAGCGGCAGCACTGCCACATTGGCGACGTTTGATCTTTGAACGTTTATTTGGCTTTCTAGCGATTCTCTGCGTGCCTGTATATATCACTAGTGTGTATTTATGCGTCATCGCCGATCTCTGGTTTATGGTGGTATTTGATACGCTGGCTTATCTGTTTTTACTGCTTTTACTGTATTTTCCTAAGCTTGCTGATAGTACGCGTTTTGGCTGTGGCTGCTTGCTGGGTTTTGCTATCGGCATCGGTTTTTTAATTGCGATTGGCCCTTCGGGAGCTGGTTTTTTCTGGTTATTTATTTTCCCGCCGTTAGTCGGTATTTTTTTAGGCAATCGAGCCAGCTTATATGCCCAGTGTTTGAATGGGCTAAGTTTGGTATTGATTGGTTTTGCCTATCATTTTAATTGGCTCAATTGGCCTGAAACCCAAGGTTATAGTGTCGGTATTTGGGCCGTTGTCGTGGTCAATTTTATCGTGACCAATGCCATGTTGACGTTAACCATCACTTATTTATTAGGTAAGTTGGCTGACGCACTCGATTCAACCTTAGCATCACGCCAAGCTACCGTATTAGGCTTAGCTAAACTCGCCGAATACAGAGATAACGAAACGGGCGCGCATTTGCTACGTATGCGGCAGTATTCGAAAATGCTCGCGTCGCAGCGACTACTGGCCGCCAATCCTCCTGCAGAATTGAACGAAGATTATATTCAAGACATTAGTTTGTCGGCCATTTTGCACGATATAGGTAAGGTCGGTATTGCCGATGCGATTTTGCTTAAACCGGGTAAACTAACGCCGCAGGAGTTTGAACAAATTAAAGCTCATCCTGTGATCGGGGGACAAGTGCTACGCAGTTTGTTGGAATATGCGCCCCAATGTACTTTTATTCAGATGGGCCGCGATATTGCCTCGGGTCACCATGAAAAGTGGGATGGTAGTGGTTATCCCCTTGGTTTGAAAGGTGAAGATATTCCGCTTTCGGCAAGGATAGTGGCCCTAGTTGATGTTTATGACGCGCTGACTTCTCCCCGATGTTATAAGCGGCCCTTTAGCCATCAAGAGGCTATCGACTTAATTATTGAAGGCAAAGGTCAGCATTTCGACCCTGAATTAGTCGATTGTTTTATTGAAATTCATCAGGACTTTGAAGTGTTGTCTAAAGCATCGCTGGATGATGCTTATCAGCCGATGGCACAACCTACTATGGTTTAGCGACTCATGTTTTTAAATCGTGTTTTTAAATCATGGTTTTGAAATCATGGTTTTGAAATCATGATTTTGAAATAAGGAGTGGGTTTTAAAACACACTGATAGCGCTAAAAAAAACGCCCAATGCTAATTGCCTTGGGCGTTCTATTTTATAGCGCGTAAGTGACTAAAATAACGACTTAAATCGCTATTTATCAGCGGAGTGCTAAATTGCTTTAGTCACTTGAGTTAACCAAGCCAATTCATCCCCTGACATCAACGGAGAAAGTGTATTGAATACTTGCTGATGATAAGCATTAAACCAGTCTATTTCCGCTTGCGTTAACAGGCTCTTATCAATAAGGCGCGCATCCATAGGGATCATAGTCAACGCATCGAATTCATACATTTCACGCTCAGCCCCTTTAAGTGCTTCACAGTGTTGCACTACGACGAGGTTTTCTAAGCGAATACCGAAATCGTCGGCGCGGTAGTAACCCGGCTCGTTGGAAAGCACCATGCCGGGCATCAATGCGATACCGTTGACATTTTTACCTATGCGCTGCGGACCCTCGTGCACACTTAAAAAATGACCCACACCATGGCCTGTACCGTGATCGTAATCAAAACCATGTTGCCATAAATATTGGCGGGCGAAAGCGTCGAGCTGCTGACCTGAGGTGCCTTTTGGGAAGCGTGCTTGGTCGAGGGCAATATGACCTTTTAGCACCAGCGTAACCATTTTTTTATGCTCATCGGTCACTTCACCTATCGCAATGGTACGGGTCACATCTGTCGTGCCATCAATATACTGAGCGCCAGAATCCACTAAGTAGATGCTGTCCATTGTCATCATGGCTGGTGTGCCATTGTTGTGATTGTAATGGCACATAGCGGCATTAGGACCGGCAGCTGAAATCGTGTCGAAACTTGGCTCGCGGTAACGCTCATCTTCTAGGCGAAAGCTTTCCAATTTATCCGCAAGGGTGCCTTCATCGTGCATGCGATTGGCCGCCACTTCGGCATCGAGCCATGCAAGGAATCGACTCACTGCGACGCCATCGCGGATATGACAGGCACGCATGCCAGCCAGTTCTGCGGCGTTTTTCTGCGCCTTAGGTAAAGCGACAGGATCGATTCCAGCTATCAATTTTGCTCCTGCCTCACGGGCAATGTTTTGTGCCCAAGCGTTTGCAGAATTCGGATCGGCCAGTAGTTTTACATCCTGCATGCTGGCGAGTGTATCGGCAAGAGATGTCTCGCCCTTAAAGCTTACGCCAGCGCCAACATGCTCCTCAATGCCCTCTGGGAGTTTGCTTAAATCGGTGAAAAGCTGCATATCACCATTGGCGTGGAGCAGGGCACTGCCGAGTACAACGGGTAGTCGCGGTACATCATTGCCGCGAATGTTGAGTAGCCAGCAGAAAGAATCTAAGGCGGCGATTAAGGCAACATCACCACCGGCTTTTTTTACTAATGCACCAATTTCGTTACGTTTTTGCAGGCTGGTTTTACCAGCACTCTCGTTGCTAAACAAAGTGATAGGCGCGTTCGACTGTGCTGGGCGATTCTGCCAATGCAAATCGATGGGGTTTTGTTCAACTGCAACTAATTCGATTTGAGATTTATTTAAGGTTGCTTTGGCATTTTCATACCAAGCTAAGGTGTGTAAGCGCGCATCGAAACCAACGCGTGACCCCGCTGGTAGCGTGTCACATAACCACTCAATTTGTGGTGTATCGGTTAGGCTTTCATAACTGAAAAGTGTGGCATCGACTTGCAAACGAACTTGAACCGTATAGCGGCCATCGGTAAATATTGCGGCTTTATCTTTCAATACGATAGCCATACCTGCCGAACCGGTAAAGTTGGTTGCCCAGTACAAACGTTCGTTATGTGCCGGCACATATTCGCCCAGATATTCGTCGGCACGGGGAATAATAAAAGCATCGAGATTAGCAGATGTTAATTCGTTACGAATAGCACCGAGACGGTTAGCGATTGATTGTGACATAAGGGCTCCAATTAAGACTGGCATGCTATGCGAGTCGGTAGGCGAAGATCGCCTAAGGATGAATGGTTTATACCCAAACAACCTGAAGATGCAGGATTCAGCGGTAATTTAACGCACTTTAGGCAAGGCCCTTTATTGCTCCTGCATAAATGGCATTCACGCCATCCATGGCGATTGCGGTTATTTGCGGACCTAGTGGACTAAGTTCAAAATAACCAACACAGCATAAAGTGCGTTAAAACCCGCCGGGACGGAGCGCCTAGGGTGCTTCACTTCCGTGTTGCATCAATTTAAAAGGTGGCCGACATTCTGTCATTGATGCGCCTTGAATTGAAGCACCCTAGGCGCTCTGAAACTCGTATCTTCAGGTCGCTTGGGTATATGTTGATTTGAGTTTTAACCGGCTCGGATTATCGCAAGTCTAGCGCGCTAGATGCAAGGGTAGCGAATAAAGGATTTTGTATACAATCGTGAATTTGTGCAGGTAAGACGCTTGAGGTTATGGGATTTGTTGTTAATTTATTTATGTGATTTTGAGCATGAAAAGTGAATTAAATAAAAGGTTGGTCATGTTTTAATTAGGACTTGTTCCTTAAAAATTAGCAACTTAAGTTTTATTCAATCGCTAACATTTGGACCCTATGCTAACATTTGCCATCTCCACTCGGGGTGAGAGTGGAGCACATGTATCAGTGGAGTAAGCGATGCAAATACTAACAATAGATGTGGGCGGTACCAAAGCCCTGTTCGAACTTCAGCTCGCGGGACATACAGAACAATATAAAATCCCCACAGGTGAAGGTTTTAAAATTGAAGAGTTAAATAATCAAATTGCGGCGTTTGAACGTGATTATGATTTACAGCATTACCAACTAGCGATTGCCGTACCTGGACTGGTACAAAATAATCGTTTGGTTTCTTGTAAATCTTTACCTGGACTCAATGGATTGAGCTTCGATACAGTCAAAACCCAGGGTGAGCTTAAGTTTATCTGCAACGATATCGATGCGGGTATGCAAGCGACTTGTGATGCCAAATATGCCTGTGAGTTATTGGTCATGTGCGGCACTGGGATCGGTATGTCTATTGCCTTTAATGGACAAGTCTTTACGGGAGCTACGGGCGTGGCGGGGGAGTTGGGGCCTTGTCGCGTGATGACAGAATCTGGCGAGTTTAGCTTAGAGCAACTGGCCAGTGGCGATTCAGTGCGCAGCCGCAAAATCTCCACTCAGGATGATTTATATCGCGCGGGCAGTTATCTCGGCATGGGATTAGCGTGGGCGGTTAATTTATTTAATCCCAATCGAATTTGGCTTGCTGGCGGTATGATGAATAGCGCTCCTTACTACAAAGGCTGTCTCGAAAGCTTAAAGCAAATGGCATTGAGCGCGCCCTTAGCTGAGATGAAAATCAATCGTGTCGATGATATGGAAACCTTGGTTTGCCGCGGTTTATCAGTGATGCTCGCAAGGGACTATCCTCGTGCATAAGGATCATAAATGCCCCGCGCATAAGGAGCATCATGTTGTTCGACAATGGTTTGCGCCATGAATGTTTAGTGATTGAGTTTTAGCTGTATAAGCGACGTAAATTGTGAAATATAAAGCAGGACTTATGATGCCTTTGGCATATCGAGTCCTGTTTTTTTATTCTTAAAGTATTCAGATGATCCTCATTACCCAAAGTAAATATTAGCGATAGTTTAATTTGCATAATTCCTTTCTTATCAGATGACTAGGGTCTGTTGATCTTTCGAGAGTGATTTTTAGACAGCATGGCAAGACGTTATAATTTGCTTCGCCAAAAGTAACCATAACCTCAAGCCATGCCAAGACTTATGCTAACCGATGCACGCTGGGAAAAGCTATTTCATTTAATGAAAAGCACAGGCCGTGTTTATGACAAACCTGAACATAGACAAACATTCGAAGGTATTCTTTACCGCCTTAGAACAGGTATCCCTTGGCGAGATTTACCTAAAGAGTTCGGTCATTGGAGCACGGTCTTTAGACGGTTTCATTTATGGTCTAAGAAAGGCGTTCTAGCACATTTATTCAAGGCCTTAGCCAACCTTGCTGATATAGAATGGGTCTTTATTGATGGCTCGATAGTGCGGGCTCACCAGCACAGTGCAGGTGCAGCGACGCTAAGTAATGAGAGTATTGGTAAAAGTCGAGGCGGTAATTCAACCAAAATTCACTTAGCCGTCGACAGCGGAGGATTACCGATTTATTTCGAATTATCAGAAGGCCAAAAACACGATATTACACACGCCCCCAGCTTAATTGAGCACCTGAAGCAGGTTGATACCGTCATTGCAGATAAAGGTTATGACAGCGATGCTTTTCGTGAACTTATCGCAAATAAAGGCGGGAAATCTGTTATTCCAAGGCGCCGCTATAAGAATACACCTCAAGAAAGAGTCGATTGGTGCTTATATCGGTATCGACATTTAGTGGAGAATGCTTTTGGAAGAATTAAGCACTATCGAGCAATATCAACAAGATATGACAAGCTAGCAAGAAATTACGCCAGTATGGTGTCACTGGCGTTTATGTTAATGTGGCTGCCGATGTATTGCTGAACAATTTGTACAGCAAAGATCAACAGACCCTAGTTCTATTTACGATTTTAGCCAATAACACAGTTGATAATATTTTGTTGCAATTTTATTGCGCTTACGCTTATGCTGATATTTGCAATGACAACGTTGTCATTGTGTGTAAAAGGCAAACCAGTTGAAAAACTGGGACGCAAAGCCTCCGGTCTAAGGGTTCGTCTGTACCTATGATAGCGGGGATACCACAGGTTTTTCTTCGTGCAGTTGTCAGTCGTTTTGCATGGTTTTAAGAGAGTGCTGTTTCCTGTCTACGCTTTGTTTGCCTTATTGATTCATATAAAAATTCAATAGGGATATCTCATGTTCAAGACTCAAATTTCAACATCAGCCTTGCTAGTGGCATCAGCGCTGGCATCTACCATCAGTGCCAGCGTTTTTGCAGCGGCGCCCGGTAAACCGACTTTAGGTTGGGGCGAAACTAAGTTCGCTATTATTGAAGTGAATCAAGCGGCTACCGCTTACAATCAATTAGTTACGGTGAAAGATGCCGCCGATGTCTCCGTCAGTTGGAACCTTTGGAGTGGCGATGTGGGCAATAGAGCCCAAGTGTTACTCAACGGCAATGTAGTTTGGGAAGGCCCATCTGGCGCGTCGGGAACCGCTAACTTTAAGGTGAACAAGGGCGGCCGTTATCAGATGCAAGTACAACTGTGTAACAGCGATGGCTGTACGGCGAGTGATGCTAAACAAATCCTCGTGGCTGATACCGACGGCAGCCATTTAGTGCCACTCAATGCTCCCCTAAAAGAAAACAACCGTCCCTATGCTAATAAATCAGGCAAAGTGGTGGGCGGTTACTTTGTCGAATGGGGCGTATACGGTCGTAAATTCCCGGTCGATAAGATACCTGCGCAAAACTTAACCCATATTTTATATGGCTTTACCCCAATTTGTGGTGGTGATGGCATCAATGATAGCTTGAAAGAAATCGAAGGCAGTTTCGAAGCGTTGCAACGTGCCTGTAGTGGTCGTGGTGATTTTAAAGTTGCGATTCACGATCCTTGGGCAGCGATTCAAATACCGCAGGCGGGAGTGAGTGAGCATTCAGATCCTTACAAAGGTAACTTCGGTCAATTGATGGCACTTAAGCAAGCACATCCAGATTTGAAGATTTTACCTTCGGTCGGTGGTTGGACCCTCTCGGATCCCTTCTTTTTCTTCGGTGATAAAACCAAGCGCGATATCTTTGTCGCTTCGGTGAAAGAGTTTCTACAGACCTGGAAATTCTTCGATGGCGTGGATATCGACTGGGAATTTCCAGGGGGGAATGGCGCTAACCCAAATTTAGGTAATGCCAATGACGGTGAAACCTATGTGACTCTGATGCGTGAACTGCGGGCTATGCTTGATGAACTAAGCGCCGAAACGGGTCGTACCTATGAGCTGACCTCTGCTATTAGTGCTGGTGACGATAAAATTCAAAAAGTCGATTATCAGGCTGCTCAGCAGTACATGGATTACATCTTCTTGATGAGTTACGACTTTAATGGTGGTTGGACTAATACTGAACTCGGCCATCAAACCAATCTGTATGAAGCGAGTTGGGATCCTAATACTCGTTACACCACAGCTAATGGCGTTAATGCGCTGTTAGGCCAAGGCGTGACCCCTGGGAAAATTGTGGTCGGTGCCGCTATGTATGGCCGCGGCTGGACAGGTGTTAATGGCTACAGTGGTAATAATCCTTTTACGGGGACGGCAACGGGCAAAGTGAAAGGTACTTGGGAAGCTGGTGTGGTGGATTATCGTCAGATAGCGAACGATTACATGGGAAGTGGTTGGACTTACAGCTATGACGAAACGGCCGAGGCGCCATCTTTGTTCAAGGCATCTACTGGCGATTTAATCACTTTCGATGATGCTCGTTCAGTTAAAGCCAAGGGGCAATATGTGCTTTCTAATCAACTTGGTGGGCTTTTTGCGTGGGAACTTGATGCCGATAATGGTGACATTCTGAATGCCATGCACGAAGGTTTAGGCCATGGTGAAGGCACCACTCCGCCAGTGAATAAAGCGCCCATTGCCAATGCTGGCGTGGATGTGAATGTCACAGGTCCCGCCGATGTGACGCTCAATGGTAGCGGTTCGCGCGATCCTGAAAACGCTGCCTTAAGCTATCTCTGGACTCAAGTCTCTGGGCCAAGTGTTGCCATCGCGAATGCGGATATGGCGAATGCGACTATTCAACTGGGAGCAACCCAAACCGATGTCGCCTATGGTTTTAGCCTTAAAGTCACCGATCCTGAAGGGCTATTTGCCAGCGATACTGTGCTGGTGACGAACAAGGCTGATACGCCTAATCAAGCACCTGTAGTGACTCTGGCTCCGACTGCGACAGTTGAAGCGGGTAAAACCGTCAGTATAGTGGTGAATGCCTCCGATGCAGATGGTGATGCTTTAACCTACGCTTGGACTGTGCCCGCAGGCGTGTCGGCAACCGGGCAAAATAGTGCCACGTTAGTAGTTACTGGCCCCAATGTTACCGAAGCGACCCTCTATGGTTTGAGCGTGCTGGTTTCCGATGGTGCCTTAGATGCGAGCGCATCGACTAATCTGACCGTGACGCCAAAAGTGGTCGGCGGTGGATGCGATGCAACCGATCCCAATGCCGGTAACTATCCTGCTTGGCAAACCAGTGTGGTATACAACACGGGTAATACTGTGAGTCATAGTCAGTTGGTATGGAAAGCAAAGTATTGGACGCAGGGTAATACGCCATCTCGCACCGCAGACCAATGGCAGCTACTCAGCCAAGTTGATCTCGGTTGGGATGCGGGTGTGGTGTATAACGGCGGTCAAACTACTCGCTATAACGGTCGTGTTTGGAAGGCGAGTTACTGGACTAAAGGTGATGTACCGGGTGTTGCAGCAGTATGGGTTGATATTGGCGCGGCAACCTGCCAGTAATTATCCAAAATTTTGATATTATTGGTTAAAAAATAAAGCCCTGCGAAGATTCAGGGCTTTTTTCTTTATTAAGCGTTAGGTTTTTTTATGAATACAGCCGAATGCGTTAAGACAGACTCATTGAAGACTTATTTAATCAATCTTAAGCAGTTCCACATCAAAAATTAACACAGAACCACCACCAATCTTGCCCGTGTTACGGTTACCGTAGGCGAGTTCACTGGGAATAAAAAACCGCATTTTATCGCCAACAACCATAAGCTGTACGCCCTCAGTCCAACCTTTAATCACCCGATTAAGCGGAAATGCGATGGGTTCGCCGCGATCAACCGAACTGTCAAACACAGTACCGTCAATCAAAGTGCCATGATAATGGACTGTCACTGTATCGCTGGCTTTAGGATGAACTGTGCCATCGCCCTGAGTTAATACTTGATATTGCAAACCTGAAGCTGTGGTAATCACACCTTCTTTGGTTTTGTTTTGTGTTAAAAACTCATTGCCTAAACGGATATTTTCTTGGGCGGCTTTTTGGCCGTTCATCGAGGTAAAGAAGTAAAAAATCACCCCCGCAATCACCACAACGACAAGTAACATTTTCATATAAAGAGCACCTTAGTTAATTTTTGCCATATTATCAGTTTTTTAGCATCAGATGCTATCGGCACTCGCGTGTGCGTTGAGCTGGATATCTGGTGCTACCAGTTCAAACCGTTAAAAACTCCCTCAAGACTTTATCCTGCTTTAGAGATCGCTTAATCTGTGGGCTTAAGACTCAATAAAAATTCAATAAAAACAAATAAGAACTAGGGCGTGTTGACGTTTTAGTTCAGATAATAAACAAGGAAAGTCTATGTTAAACAAAGCGGCAAAACCTCTGGTCAAACTCGTCGACCGATATCTACCCGATCCTTATATTTTCGTGCTTTTACTTACCTTAGTCGTATTAATTGCTGCTGTGGTTGCCGAACATAAAACCCCGCTGGAAGTCATCAATTATTGGGGTGATGGCTTTTGGACGCTGTTAAGTTTTTCGATGCAGATGCTGTTAGTGCTGGTGGCAGGATTTATGTTGGCAAGCTCGCCGCCGATTAAAAAGCTGCTCGATGCCATTGCTGGATTGGCTAAGTCGGCACCACAAGCCATTATTTTAGTGACTTTGGTGTCACTGGCCGCCAGTTGGATTAACTGGGGTTTTGGGCTAGTGGTGGGCGCGTTATTTGCCAAAGCCTTAGCTCGCAAAGTAAAAGTGGATTATCGGCTGCTGGTCGCCAGCGCCTATTCCGGCTTTGTGGTTTGGCATGGTGGGCTTGCGGGTTCGATCCCATTAACCATAGCGACGGTGGGGCATTTCTCTGAATCGCAAATCGGTATCATCCCCACCAGTGACACCATTTTCGCGAGTTATAATTTATTGTTAGTGGCAATTCTGTTTGTGGTCATGCCCTTAGTGAATCGCTTTATGTTGCCTGAAGATAAGGACAGTGTTTATGTTGACCCAAGCGCCCTTGATGACAAAGACGCCGAACTTGATTCTTCGGCGTTAGAGCTTAACCCTGCAAATATGAGCGAGCGTCAGCCAGAAAGCCGTCCTGCGGATAAGTTAGAAAATAGTCGTTTACTCGGCTGGAGCGTCGGTGGCGCTGGGCTTGTATATTTAGGTTTTTACTTTTGGGTGCAGGGCGGCAGCTTAAACCTCAATTTAGTGAACTTCTTATTTTTATTCCTCGCCATACTGTTACATCAAACACCACGCAGTTTATTAACCAGTTTGAATGAGGCCATTAAGGGCGGCGCAGGTATTGTTATCCAATTTCCCTTTTATGCGGGCATTATGGCTGTGATGGTGCAATCGGGTTTAGCTCAAAGTATTTCGGAAGGTTTTGTGGCCATCGCTAGCGCCGAGAGCCTGCCATTTTGGAGCTTTATCAGTGCAGGAATTGTGAATATTTTTGTGCCATCGGGAGGTGGCCAATGGGCGGTGCAGGCACCGATTATGCTACCCGCCGCACAGGCTTTAGGTGCAGATGTCGCTCGGGTCGCAATGGCCGTTGCTTGGGGAGATGCGTGGACTAATTTGATTCAACCTTTCTGGGCACTGCCCGTGCTGGCGATTGCAGGCTTAAAAGCGCGGGATATTATGGGCTTTTGTTTAATGCAATTGATGATCACTGGCGTGATTATCAGTATCGCGTTGAGCTGGTTCTAAAGGCAAAGTGACAGCCAATTTTGCATTTTAGAGAAAGTGTAGGGCAATTTTAAATTGCCCTTTTTTATTGGTGATGAATGATTAAAACCACTTTTGTGGGTATTGCCGGCGGCAAAGTAAGTTGTGATATAGCCAACCAAAAGCCAGAATGAGCGCAACACCACTGGCGACGGGCATATACAGAAAATCCCAGTGCTGCGCCGTGAGCATAACGACCAGAGGATTCGCTCCCGCTGGTGGATGCACTGTATGGGTTAGCATCATAACCGCTATGCCTAATCCGACCGCAAGCCCTAAGGCTAGCGGGGAGACTCCTAAAGTATTTAGAATTATCAGTCCAACCAAACTCGTGAGTAAGTGGCCGCAGAGAATGTTTCTCGGTTGAGCGAGTGGACTTTCTGGCAAGGCAAACAACAACACCATAGTGGCACCAAAGGGGGCCATCAACCAAATGGTTTGCGGTGTTAGCTGTTCAAGCGCCGCTAAACTACTGATACACAACGTGGCTCCACACCCTGCGAGCAAGGCCATCTTTAGATTCTGTGGATTGATTCTTTGCATCTTCTCTCCTATTAATGGCTTGTGTTAAGCCCTTATTTTGATAATGAATTGTGGACGTGAATGCTCAGAAAACCATCGCTGCTAACATGCTGTGGTGTTCCGTGTTCACTCTTGATTTCACTATTAACTTAATTTAGTTACCGAAGTAGACAGATTTGTCTACCTATGTGAATGTTCTCACGAGTAGACTGACTTGTCTACTCGTGAGAAGATAGGACTCATATTTGTTAGCTAAGATTTGCTAACGAATGTTTACCAAAGAAGAGGAATGAGTTGATGCAGGGCACTGAGATTCAGGCAGGTACGCCATCGGATAAACGGCAGCAATTGGTCACTACCGCATTTAAACTGTTTTATTTTCAAAGTGTGCATGGGGTGGGGATTAACCAGATTTTGCAGGAATCGGCGATCGCCAAAAAAACTCTGTACCACCACTTTGCCAGTAAAGATGAGTTAGTTGAAGCCGTGGTTCGCTATCGTGATGAGGTATTTTATCAATGGCTTAGCGAGCGAGTGAACGCATTGCCAGCGGGACGGGAGGGCATTGGTGGGTTATTTATCGCGCTCGATGATTGGTTTAATCAAAGAGTGCCGCAACTGTGTGAGTTTCGCGGCTGTTTTTTTATCAATGTCAGCGCCGAATTTACTGAGCCGAGCCATCCAGTGCACCAACTCTGCGCCCTGCATAAACTGCGAGTGGCGAGTTTAATTGAACAGCAAGTATCGGCATTGGGCTTGCCAGAAGCCAAGACCCAATTTCTCGTTGCAGCAATAGGTTTACTCAAAGAGGGTGCGACAGTGTCGGCGCAACTAAAAGGTGACACTCAGTCAGCACTGTTGGCGTTGTCTGTGGTTGATCAGTTGATCGATACCGCGACTCATGCTGCTTAGAGTGCCACCCTTAGATAGCGATTCTTAGATAAGGCGCCTCATATAAAGGCCTTTGTATAAAAGCCCTTAAATAAGAGCATTAGATAAACATATCTACGGCGCCGGTTTTTATGCCATAACCCAGCACGGCTAAGTTAGCGACAACGGTGAGCCAAAAGACGTTTCTAAATGAGGCTTTAATGGACTTGTGTCTTAACAGGTTTTGGGCAAATAGAGCGCCTGGCCAACCGCCCATGAGGGCGAGCAGATGTAATGTGCTTTCTTTAGTGCGCCATTTATTACGTTTAGCGGCGGATTTATCGATGGCATAGGCGATAAAGGTGAGCAGGCTCAGTGTGAGGTACATGCCCGCAATCCCGACTGGCAGCATATGTTGCTGCGCTGCGCCGATTAAGCCAGCAAGAAAAATCACCACCAATAACAGCGGCATAAGGCTTGAGCCTGAAGCGGCTGTATTGGATTTTTGAGCGCGACTACTTTGGGCGCGATTGTTTTGTGTGCGACTGTTCTGAGCGCGACCGCTTTGTGCTCGACTCTTTTGCGGGCGATTGGTTTGAGGTGAAGCGCTGTTGCCCGTTTTAGTAGTTTTTTTGTTCGTCATTATCTGGTATCAATCTCGTGTCAGTGTTTTTAAGCTTGCTTGTGTTCTTGTGATGCCGTGTATTTTTTAAATACGAGGTGGCGCCACAGTTTCTCTAGCGGCCCTTGCTTGAAATAGCGTAAGTACAGGCTGGCTAACAGTAATTGCACTACTGAATAAACCAGCGCCATGGCCATGTATCCCCATCTATCTAAGCTCAATAGCAATTCGGGAGCTAAGTGTCTAAACACTAACACGCCAACGATGGATTGCAGAATATAGAGACTAAACGCGAGTTTGCCAATATTTTGCAGCGGAGTCAGTATATTAGGATTATTCTGGCAAACCTTAACTATAATGTGGATGTAAATCAGCGCCATAGGAATAGCACTTAGCATGATTAACACATCTGAAAACGCAACGAGAATAGTATTTTTCGTTAAACCTAAGATGGTATCAAGCAGTGATAGCGTTACGCTTGCTAGCAGTAACTTTACCAGTACCGATTTGCTAAAACCTTGCTCAAAAGTCCCTTGTTGATACAAGGCCATGCCGAGCAACATCAAGCCAGCTGTAAACCACATTATGGTAAAAGGGATCACCAGTGCCATATAGCCAACTTGCATCAATTGCAGTAACAGTTGGTCGGCATAGCCAGAGGTCCATGCACTGTATTGCTCTGCAAATAGACTCGATTCTCGAGTGAAAGGTTCATCGCTGCCCGTAAGGCTAACCAGCGTAATGATAACTAAGGCGCTTAAAATAAAAATATTCGCTTTGCGCTTAAGGGCTTCAACACTTAAATCTTTGTAACACAAAGCTAAAAATCCGCTGATGCCATAGGTGAATAAAATATCACCTGACCAAATAAAAATGCCGTGGAGTAGGCCAAATACAATTAACCATTTTAAACGTGATCGCAGTAGGGGATAAGCTTCTAGGCCTTTGGCGCTAAATCGCTGATATTGAATAAAAAGCCCGACACCAAACAAGATGGAAAACAGACTGATAAAGCGTGCCTCGATGAAAAAGTTACTGAACACTTTGATAATGTGATCCGACAGCGGCTGTGTTTCATGGGGCGCATAGCCAAAAAAAGTAATGCCCATAAAATAGATATTCATAAAAAATATCCCCAACACAGCTAAGCCGCGAATAGCATCGAGGTTGGCATTACGCTGTGCTGGTATCGTCATTACAACTGGCTGTGTGGAGTCTGATCTTGACCAAGGGTCTTTAGGTAAGTTTTCTGGCACGTTAGCTGAGTTCCTTTCGCTAGTAGACATGTTTCACTTTTCACTGGGATTTGGGAGGGCTAGCCTAGCAGGCGCTAGCCCCCAATGAAATACAGCCAACACAAAAAGTAAAATAGAGGAAAGGTAGAAAGTGAAATAGCGCCAACGTAAAAAGTGAAATACAAAAATGCAGAAACGGATTGAGAAGACTGTCGAACCATTACTCGCCGATATCTTCGTTCCAGAGTGTGGGATTACTGGCGATAAAGTCCTGCATCAATTGTTTGCACTCGGCATTATCGACCACAGTGACATCCACACCGCGCGATTTTACATAGGCTTCAGGCCCTTGGAAGGTAGCGTTTTCACCGACGATGACTTTTGGTATGCCATAAAGTAATACTGCGCCGCTGCACATATCGCAGGGCGATAGGGTGGAATACAAGGTCGCCCTTTGGTACTCGGCGGCGCTAAATCGGCCGGCATTTTCGAGACAATCCATTTCGGCATGCAGTACTGAACTGCCTTTTTGTACCCGTTTATTGTGGCCGCGCCCGACGATTTTGCCATCGATCACTAATACCGAACCAATGGGGATGCCGCCCTCGGCGAGTCCTTGTTTGGCTTCTTCAATGGCTGCCGCTAAAAATTCATCCATCTTGATATCCTTAAAATATGAACCCTGAGTATTGAACTCAGCATAGCATTCGTTTGGGAGACAATCTAAATGGTTTTGATTTGTTGCTTCAATAAGTTCCTCAGGCTATCGAGAATTGGCAGCGAAGCCATTTCTGGCCGATAAATCAGGCAGATATCGGCGGGGATGGTTTGTTTTAACTTAATAAACTTTACCCTAGGCCAAGGTTGTAAAGCATAACTTTGCGGCACTATGGATACCCTGTTATCGCCAGCGATGATGGCCATCAAGCTATTGGGCTCGACCATTTCCTGTACTAATTGCGGCATAAATCCTGCGGCCTGACAGCTGGCGATAATCAAATCGCTAGAGGCGGAATTGGCACGGCTCAGTAAGGTAAAAGGCTCATCTTTGAGTTCACTCAAGTCGATGCTTTTACGTCTGGCTAAGGGATGCTTACTTGCCAGTGCTAACACCATAGGTTCGCTGGTGATAGTTTCGGCGAGAAGGTGCGGCAAATTTAAGGTGTCGGCGTAGCGCACTAGGCCAAAATCGATTTCTTGATGTGCTAAGGCGACTTTTTGAGTTTCAGGTGATAACTCTTGAAAGATCAGCTCATTATCAGGGCATTGCTTGCGAAAGCTCTTCAGTATGTCACCAAATCCCATCCAAAACAGCGAGCTCATGATGCCAATCCGAATATGGTTTCTATCGAGTCGCCCAAGCTGAGCCACTTGTTCCAATGAGATATTCACCAGTTCGAATATTTGCTCGCACTTCTCTCTTAACAATTGGCCATAGGGCGTGAGCTCGACCTGACGAGTGCTGCGGGTGAACAGCTCAACGCCAAGGAGCGATTCTAACTCTTTGATTTGTGCGCTCAGCGGAGATTTCGATAGATGCAGTTGTTCGGCGGCAGCGGTAAAGTTTTTCACTTCAGCCACTCGATGAAAATACCGCAGCATCTTCAAGGTGACGAGTTCTGATGCGTTTATCGTGCTCATTTTTGGCTCACTATTTTCAGCTATTGTCCTTTTTATCAGCACAATAGTGCGGTTAATCGCGATTATTTGCAATCCTAAGCCCGCTTATACTGAGGGTCGCTTACTCTTTCATTCTTTTGCTATGAGGTACCTTGTATGAGCCATGATCCTGTTATTAATGCCCTTGCGACGATTCGAGCCCGTAAACCGAATTTCTCTCCCCGTGCTGCTATGATTTTGGGCTCAGGGCTTGGTGCGTTTGCCGATAATTTAGATAACAAAGTAGTGATCCCCTATGAAGAGTTAGACGGCTTTCCTGTGAGTACCGTAGTCGGCCACTCGGGAGAGCTCGTGCTCGGCAGCTTACATGGCATCGATATAGTGTGCATGAAAGGCCGCGGGCATTTTTACGAGCACCAAAGCATGAAGGTGATGACGACGCCTGTGCGTACTTTCAAACGTTTAGGGTGTGAATTGTTACTCGTGACTAACGCTGCGGGGTCATTACGGCCAGAGCGGATCGGCGTGGGATCATTAGTGATTTTCAGCGATCACATTAATACTATGCCGGGTACGCCCATGACGGGCGCAAATGATGATAACTACGGTCCACGCTTTTTTAGCCTAGCCAATGCTTATGATAAAGACCTGAGATCAGAAGCCTTAAGTGTCGCAAAAGCCGCAGGCATTGAAGTGAATCAAGGGGTCTTTGTGTCTTACTCTGGCCCGTGTTTTGAAACCGCGGCTGAAATCCGCATGATGCAAATCATCGGTGGCGATGTAGTGGGAATGTCCGTGGTGCCAGAGGTGATTTCGGCGGCGCATTGTGGTTTGCCCGTGTTGGCTGTGTGCGCTATTACCAATATGGCAGAAGGATTGGGGGACGTGCAGTTATCCCATGAACAAACCTTAAAGTGTGCCAAGCTTGCTGAAGCCGACTTTATCCGTTTAATTGAGCGTTTTACTGCAAGCCATTTTGCTTAATATTTTGCATAACTGTGCTGCTATATTGCGATAGGGCTGCGATTTTAAAAGCTCGTATCTAACAGTTCGTACCTAAACGTGAGCGAGCAAGGCGCCGCGCAATTCAGTTCACCGAATGTTTTTGCGAAATACGGCGGGAGGTTAAAAAGTAAAGGGAGCGAAGCTCCCTTTTTAAATGCTGACATTAAGTGTAAGTCTTGATTCAAAGCGTTTATTTTTGCGGTTTTTCTGAAATCCACAATTTGATATATCCTTTCACCACAACCACTCCTTGGGTGTCGTAGGCGGTAACCGGGACCAGCATATCGCCAGGAGTCCATTGCTCTGGTGTCACTTCGGCGACACATAAAATATCGCTGCCTGCTTTAGCCGTATAATCCAAACTCATGCCCTTAGGTATCCAACGTAAATGTTTTGGAATAGAGGCTTCGGCCATCACGCCCATGGCCATTTCTAGACCATTACAAATCGCAATCACATGCACAGTTTTTATATGATTATGAACGGCATGGCGTTTTTTAATTAAACAGGCGCAATGATTAAGGCGTAATTCAGTGATCAGTGGTTTGATGGTGCCGAAATAGGGCGCCATGCGTGAAACCATGATTGAAAACAGTTTTTGGCCGAAGGGATAACGGCGAGTTTTGTGGTAGAGCGCGAGCACTTTATTAGGTTTTTGTTCTGCAGTGCTAGAAGAGTCTGTCTGGCTCATGGTCATCCTTAATAATGGTGCAAAGGGTGTTGTTATCTTGAGCCTGTTCCAAGTTGAGCTTGGGTTGCTCTGGTCGGATGAGTGTAACATTAGGATAACAACAAATACCAGTCGGCTTAATTAAGTAAACTTCATTTCGCGGTTTTAAGTGTAACACCGTATAATTGCGGCCAATTTGTCGTGTAGCGGCAATGGCATGTTGATTTAACTACAAGGACTCACAGTGAAATATTTGCTGACGTATTTTAAGGGAATGGCCATGGGCGCTGCTGATGTTGTGCCTGGCGTTTCGGGCGGCACCATAGCGTTTATTACCGGTATTCTCGATACTTTGCTCGATAGTGTAAAACGCATTAATCCTTCCCTTTGGGGCGTAATCAAGTCGCAGGGCATAAAAGGGGCATTTGCCCATATTAATGGTGGCTTTTTACTGAGTCTGCTGGCGGGGATCCTGACCAGTATTTTTACTTTTGCGAAGCTGATTTCTTGGTTGTTGGCGGTACATCCCATCCCGATCTGGTCGTTCTTTTTTGGGCTTATTCTTATCTCTGTCGTGCATATGCTTAAGCAAGTGAGTGGTTTCACTGTGGCACGTTTAGGTTTATTTGCGCTTGGTGTGCTGGCTGCATGGGCGATTACTGTGCTGAATCCGGTCGCGGTAGAAGCCAGTTACATGAATATCTTTTTCGGCGGCGCGATTGCGATTTGCGCTATGGTATTGCCAGGAATTTCAGGCAGTTTCATCTTATTATTGTTAGGGTTATATCCTGTGGTCCTCGCTGCCGCTAAAAATATTCAGCTGGATATTTTGGCCTGTTTTGCTGCTGGTGCCGTGATGGGATTATTGACGTTCAGCCATTTATTGTCGGCGCTGCTGCGTAAATACCATGATGCCACTATCGTGTTTCTAACCGGATTAATGTTAGGTACCTTAGGTAAAATTTGGCCATGGAAAGAAATCTTAACTTGGCGGACCAACTCCCACGGCGAACAAGTACCTTTGCTGGAGCAAAATATTTCCCCGCTTAATTTTGAGCAAGTAACGGGTCAGCCTTCACAACTGCTGTTCGCCATTGTGTGTATGTTAGCGGCGATTGCACTGGTTTGGGGGTTAGAGAAAGTGGGCAAAAGAGATTAGCCCTTTGTTACCTCAACATCATATCCAATAAAAGCAGCGAGATACGCTGCTTTTATTTTTTTGCTCATATGCTCATCTTACTTGAATCTGGTCAGCTTTCGACTTTAGGGCAATGTCATTTTAGCCCTGTTTTGGTTACAATCACAGTTCACATTTAGCGTACTCAGTCGACGTTATGTTCTAGTTTAAACTCAGTGAGAGTTTGCAGTTACGATAAGGATATACTTGTGGATAAAAAACAGGTTTCGTGGGGCGGTGTAGCGCTGGCGATTTTTGCTTTGGGTCATGTGGTTAACTTACTCATAGATAAACAGGATTCTGATATATCGCCCGAATTAAAACAGCAAATTTCTGACACGATCTTGGCTCACAGATCACCATCCACCGCGAATAATGCATTAACGTCCATCCCGAGCAATCTTGAGGTGGCCGACGATTCTACCAAAATCCCTATGCCTGCCCAGTTAGCCCAAGTGAGTCAAATCTACAGTAATCTCAGTGCATTTGCGGCACTCAAGCAAGATGGTACTGTGGTGGCATGGGGCGATGCTGAATGTGGTGGCGATATCAATAATGCCGCAGAGCCTCTGGTCAATGTAAAAGAGTTATACGCGGCGGAGAATACCTGTGGTTTTGCGGCCTTAACCCGTGATGACAAACTTATCCCTTGGGGGATGGGGATGAAGCAAGTGCTGACAGGCGTTCGTTCTTTTGTGTTGGCAGAAGGGCTTTATGCGGCCATCAAACAAGATGGTAGTGTAGTCAGTTGGTCTAATCTGGATTCAACACCAGCCGAACTGCTCTCGGGTCAATATGCGGCGCCTGCGATGACCAATATTGATTTTGTGTTGATTAATAAAGGTGCCTTTGCTGCCTTAAAGCTGGGGGGAGCAGTAGTGACTTGGGGCGATGCCGCTTATGGTGGCGATAGTCGCCACGTGGCCTCTGAGCTTAACCATGTCGATCTGCTCTATGCCAACAATAATGCTTTTACCGCGAGGACTGCGACGGGAAAATTAGTGTCTTGGGGCGGGGTCAGCGATGACCAAAAAGGCCGCGAACAACTGGCAAAACTCAGCCAATTAGCGCCTGCCGTGAAAGTTGTCAACACGGATCATGGGTTTGCGGCGCTGCTGGCGGATGGCAGCGTATATACCTGGGGTGAGGGCGAATTGACTGAGTATCACGTCGCGTTTCCAGCTCGTTTATCTACTACAAAACGCGCCAATAAAGTGATTGATATTTATGCAAATCGTGGAGCGTTTGCCGCCTTAACCATCAGTCGTCAACTGCACGTATGGGGCAGTAAATTCAATGGTGCCGATACATTAGTCCTACAGGATAAGTTGCAAAAAGTGCACAAGGTTTATCCCTTTGAGGAGGGTTTTGTCGCGTTACGCAGGGATAATACGGCCATTGCTTGGGAAGGTTGGGACTTGGTAGACAAGCAACCACGCTATCAAGAAGTCACTCAGGTGAGCAAAGTGGTGACCTATGAGCGGGAGTTTGCCTTTTTAAAACAGGATGGCACTGTGGTTGATGGCCACTCTGGGCCCAAAACTGAAATCACCCAAGCAACGGATATTTTCCCGACAGGCTTAGGGTTTACGGTTAAACGCCAAGATGGTTCGATTGCGGTGTGGATGGGAGGCGAGGCTGCGTTAACATTAGATAAACAAGCCGTTGATTTGAGCCAAATGCGCGACATTCGCAGCAATTTGCTCGATGCCATTGCCTTAATGGCCGATGGCACAGTGCAGGCATGGAATATGATGGGCTTTAGCGGACAAGCTGCGCAATCACAAGTGCAAAAATAATAAAACGAAAGGGCTAAGGTTATTTACACCTTAGCCCTTTCTATTTAGGCGAGTTTTTTCTCGCTTTAAGCTTGATTGGCTTTGATTTCCCGCAGATAGCGATAAATCGAATGCACCGAAATCCCCAATCGAGTGGCCGCGACTTGGGTACTGTCCTTGAGTTCGAAAATCCCTAACTCATGCAATTGATTGACGATTTCGCGACTCTTTTGTGAAGGTGAAATCGCGGGATTCGCGCGAACCTCATGGTTCACACTGTCGATAGTGCTATGGAGCGCTTCATCAATATTGCGGGCAAACACTTCGGGCGAGCTGGTCAGTTCGCTGCCAAGGAGTTGCTCTGGCATCATAGTGCGCAGAACTGATTGCAGTGGTGCATCCATGTCGCTGTTAATGCACAGTAACCCTATAGGTTGATTTTTACTGTTACGGATCACCGTCGTAATTGATCTTAGCGTCTTACCATTGGCACATTTAGTCAGGTAAGAGTTGGAAATATCCTGACCGGTTTTGAGCTTGAGCAAGGCAAGGTTGGTTATTGGAGCACCCACTTCACGGCCTGTGACATGGCCATTGGCAATTTTGACTACAGACGGATGTTTCGCATCTAGGCTGTGCAATACCACTTCTGTGTGTTGACCATACATGGCAGCGATGCCATCGACGATATTTTCGATGGATTTCAGAATATCCAGATCACTTTGCGTTAAATCTTGCAGTTTCACAATTTCAACCTTTAGTTATTAACCCGCCAATATTCAGCGGGTTAAAATCATTATGCCGACATAATATCGATAATAGTGACATCTGTGGATGACATGCCATTGAGGATCATTTTTCCAATGTTTTTAATGGTTTTCTCTACATCGGTAGCAATAATACCTTGGCCTGAGACATTGTGACTACTGAGCGCCATCAAAAATGAGCGCACGGCCGCACTGGATGAAGTGCTAACCTTCATGGCGCAGGACGCTTTAGCGCCGTCACACACCATGCCAGAGCTGTCGCTGATCACGTTTTGAATCGCGAAACAGGATTGTTCGAACGAGCCACCGGCTAAATACACCATGGCCATAGAAGCGGCTGCGCTGGTGACTGTATTGCCACAAAATGCCGACAGTGGTGGATAATGGGACTTGATATAAATCGCCCCTAGATGGCTCATAATCAAGGCGCGGGCGAGTTTTTCTTCCGAAACCTTATAGCATTGTGCCGTCAATACCACAGGAATAGTTGCCGCTATGCCTTGATTACCACTGCCAAGATTACTCATGGCGGGCAAGTTTGCCCCGCCCATGCGAGCATCGGATGCTGCAGCAGTTAACATGACGATTTTATTCAGTAAGTCTTCACCGATAATGCCGGCGGCTATGCCGCTTTTCATGGTGCGGCCGACTTCAAGCCCATAGGGATTCGCCATGCCTTCATCGGATAATTTGCCGTTTAGCTCAGAGGCTTCGAGGATGAATTTGATCTCTTCGAAGGGGACTTCTTGGGCGAAGCGATAAATGGACTCGATAGTGATATCCACGCCTTCACAGATGGAACCAGTGGCTTTGGCTTGCGTGCTATCGACACTGAAGACGGATTCGCCATTGAGGCGCTTTTCGGCAATAAGCGTATGGCCGCCGCAGATTTTCACTAGGGCTTCGCGGTCGCCTTTTTTCGCGATGACACAACAATAGATAAATTCTGCTGTTTCGGTGCGCTCAACCGTCACTTTGCCCGCATCGATAAGGGCCTGTGCTCTGGCGACTTGTTCTGGCGTTATCACGGCCAATACTTCTAAGCCCGCATCAGGATTACCCGCAATGGCGCCTGCTGCAGCGGCAATTGCCAGACCGATTTTGCCAGTGCCAGGTACAAACACGCCCATAGAGTTTTTATAAAGATTGTCAGACACTTGTACTGCTATTGAATCGGGTTCAACACCCAACAAGGCGCGGGCGACGGCGGCGGCGTAAGCGGCGGCGATGGGCTCTGTGCAGCCTAATGCGGGCTTAACCACTTGTTTAATGATTTGAATATACTGCTGCCATTGGGGTTTCATGAGCTTACAACCTTATGTTAATGCTTAGATTTTAACGTGTGCTATCGCTTCAACTTCTACTTTAACGCCCAGCGGAAGGTCCTTCACTGCAAAACAGCTACGAGCTGGGCAGTCGGTTTTAAAATAGGTTTTATACACTTCGTTAAAGGCGGCAAAGTCATTGATCTCTGCAAGATAACAAGTGGTTTTAAGAATCGTTTCTAAGCTGCCACCACCCGCTTCGAGTACGTATTTGAGATTCTCTAATGATTGAATCGATTGCTCAGTAATCCCACCGTCAACTACGCTGCCTTTCTTTTTACAAACAGGGAGTTGGCCAGAGGTAAAAATGAGGTTGCCATAGGCTGTGCCATGGGAATAAGGGCCAATGGCCGCGGGAGCGCGTTCTGCGTGAATAATGGTTTTCATAGTCTCTCCAACTTGCAAATAAAATTGAATGCCTAGGTCGGCGTATGTGCAACATTATTTGTATTTTTATGTTTTATTGCAATTATTTTTTAATGAATTTCATTTGTCACTGCAGTTTGTGCGCTATTTATCTCGTTTTCAATCAAGTTGTGAGCTTTAACTCTTTGTTCAACAAAAGTTGAGTATTTTGATTGCTGAGTTTGTTTTGTTCAAATATATTTGCACAAAATAATACCAACTAGGTAAAGGTGAAATGATGGATGCAACAATTACTGCTGCACAGTGGAAAGCAGATACCCGCTTCGATAGTACGGATTGGGGCTGGATTATCATGAGTATCGGAATGGCGATTGGCGCGGGGATCGTATTCTTGCCTGTGCAGGTCGGTTTGATGGGGTTATGGGTTTTCTTACTGTCTGGCATTATTGGCTATCCTGCCATGTATATGTTCCAACGGTTGTTTATCAATACCTTAGCGGAATCTCCAGAATGTAAGGATTACCCGAGTGTGATTTCGGGTTATTTAGGTAAAAACTGGGGTATGTTGTTGGGTGGTTTGTATTTCATCATGCTGGTCATTTGGGTGTTCGTTTATTCAACGGCCATTACAAACGACAGTGCTTCATTTTTGCAAAGTTTTGGGGTCACTAAAGCGTTATTGTCAGAAAATCCTTTCTATGGTTTAGCCTTGATCTGCGGTCTTGTTGCTTTAGCCTCCCGCGGTGAGAATCTTTTGTTTAAGATCTCTACTTTTATGGTACTGACTAAGTTGGGCGTTGTCGCCGTGCTAGGGTTATTGATGGTGGATAAATGGGATATCAATAATATCGGCGCTATCCCAGCAACGGGAGATTGGTTAAAAGATGCGGTCGTTATGCTGCCCTTTACGCTAACATCGATTCTGTTTATTCAAAGTTTAAGCCCTATGGTGATTTCATACCGTTCGCGGGAAAAATCCCTTGCGGTAGCGCGCTTTAAAGCGATGCGCGCCATGAACATTGCCTTTGGCGTCTTGTTTGTCGTGGTGTTCTTTTATGCCGTGTCATTCACCCTAGCAATGGGACATGATCAGGCCGTGCGTGCATCGGAAGAAAATATCTCGGCTCTTGCTATGGTTGCCCAAGGTATGCAGGGACAAACACTGAAATTGCTGAGTTTAACCTTGAATATTTTTGCGGTGATGACGGCTTACTTTGGCGTATATCTCGGTTTTAGGGAAGCTTGCCAAGGATTGACCATGAATATGCTGCGCCGTTATATGCCTGAAGATCGTATCAACAAAAAGCTTGTTGGTTACGGCATTATGATTTTTACCATTCTATTATCTTGGGGCGCGATTGTGTTGAATGCGCCAGTGCTGAGCTTTACGTCGATTTGTAGTCCAATTTTTGGTTTAGTGGGTTGCTTGATCCCCGCTTATTTAGTGTACCAAGTACCTGCATTACATAAGTACAAGGGCGTGTCGCTGTACATCATTATTATCACAGGCTTATTGCTGTGCGTATCCCCCTTCTTAGCGTTTAGTTAACACGGATTAAGTGGTACAAAAAGATAAGCTTTAAGGAATTAAAAAACCGGTATTAAGTGTAAACTCAATACCGGCTTTCTGTGTTAAGTCATCATCTCGATAATGCTCTATGGTCAAAGTTTGAATTGAGATGTGGCGTTTTTCAGTTCATCGGCAAAATCGACTAATCCCTCAGAAACATTGCGAACCTGCGACAGAATTTGCAATGTCTGTTCAAATGAAGCGTTCATATTGACGACGTTATCGACCACTTGAGAAGCAACCGAGGCTTGCTCTTCCGTTGCCGAGGCAATGTGAGTATTCATACTATTGATACTGACAATCTGCTGTTGAATTGATTTCAGTGCACTCCCTGTATTTTGAGCATTGGTTTCATTTTCCGATGACTTCGACATCGCCACATTCATGGTATTGACCGAGGAAATGGCCGCCGTTTTAAGGTTTTGTAACACATGGCGAATTTCAGTGGTTGCATCGGCTGTTTTAGAGGCAAGGGCGCGGACCTCATCAGCGACTACGGCAAAGCCTCGTCCTTGCTCACCTGCGCGGGCGGCTTCGATGGCGGCATTAAGTGCCAACAGGTTGGTTTGCTCGGCAATAGAGGTAATCACATTTAAGATAGAAGTGACATTTTCAGTATCTCTGGCGAGCTCGTTGATCGAGTTAGAAGCCGCCTGAATTCCTGTATTTAATTGCTGTGAAATATCGATGGTACGCTGAACGACTGTCATACCTTGCATCGCTTCTTTCTCCGCGACCTGTGCTGCACTGGCGGCTTTGCGGGCATTTTGCGAGATTTCGATGACAGAGTGACGCATGTCTTCCATTGAGACTTGTACTGCGCTGGCATCATGGCTTTGCCGCTGGGTGGCATGCGTCGCATCTTCCATGCGCTGTTTCAGTGAGCGCGAGCTATCAAGTAAGGGATCGGTAACATTCACCACCCTTCGAATAGAATCTCCGAGCAAGCGAAGAAATCGATTGAAGTTACTTGATACTTGGCCGAGTTCATCACTACCAGATACTTTGAGCTGATGACTAAGATCGCCTTTTCCATCGGCCAGCTCACTCAGTGACTGGGCGACATTACGCGCAGACGAGCTGATAGCGCGTGCTATGGCAATAGTGACAATCAACATCACGATCAGCAAAGCGATGCCGATGGAGAGGGTGAGCCACAAACTTTGCGCAGATCTGTCGCCAGCTTCTTTTATCGATTGTTTAAATTCGAGTACTTTGCTTTGTTTGTAATCTTGTATTTCATTAAGTACAGCTTCATAGGCTTGGGATTTTTCTTGGCTGATCTGGCCAATGTTTGCCATATCAATCGTACCCGCCAACATGCCTTTAGCCAGCGTAATCGTCATGTCGTTATAGCGGGTTAATTTAGCGGATAGATTGCTGAGTTTATTGGCTTGTGAGGGATCGACACTATCTAATTGTTGTAGGTTTTTACGTAAAGATTCATACATAGTACCTGCATTTGTTAACAGGTCTTCGTCGGCAAAAGAAACCGATTGAGTGTAAAGTTCATCGAGTCGTTGGATAAAAAACACGTTTTGATTGGCGAGTTCAACTCTTTGGTAAACTTGCTGCTCCATATAATTAAGTGTGGTGCGATTTTTATTTATGGAGATGACACTAATGCTTAAGTTTAAAGCGAAAATGATGACAGCTAAAATAAATATCGCGATAACTTTTTTAAAAATAGAAATATCATTAAAGAAATTCATCCCTTGCCCCCAAGTTGTGCCGAGCTTGAGCTCGGCACTCCAATCTAAAACTCGGCAATAACTTTTACCGAATCATTGGCCTCACTACTATCAATATAGCCAATAATATTGGGGTTCGATGCAACTAATTTTATCATCTCCGCCCCACTAGTGACTTCCTTGGGTGGCGTTCCTTTGCCTGTAAATACTTTTTGTGACCAATATGACTTAAGTTGGCTGGATGACTTGCCCAGCACTTTAGTATCAAAGGTTTCCCTTAAGGGCATAGCACTGTCAAGATTGACCGGCACGGCCTGCGCTCCACCAGGAAAGGTCTTTGTTTTCCCTAGAAAAATATTTTCAATAACCTTTTGGTCGACAGTGTCTGCATTACTGGGATGAACGATGACAACCACACCAGCAAATAGTGGCATTGAGACTAAGCTGAGTAGGATTAAGCAAAGTAACTTATTCATTTCTCTCTCCTAAAATACTAAGTCAATGCCAAGACTGATTGATTTCGAATCCCCTGCGACTTTCATACCTGGGCCACCGTCATCTTTAACGTCATCATACTGAATTTTAAAGGCCGCCGAAGGATGGAAATCCCAACGTATACCTGCAGAACTTGTATGGTGAACTTCACCGCCTTCACCATCATTGAAGTCCGAATAGGAAATGTAAGGCATCACTGAATCGATACGATAGCCGAACGAGAGAAGATAAGTATCTAGATTACTCCCATCGAGATCTAAGCGGTTAAGCTCAGATAAAAAAAGGAAATTCTCATAATCTATATTAACGGATAGGCCATAAAACTTACCCGTACGTTGGTTGTTACCATTCCATTCCTGCTGAATACCACCAATATAACGTTCGTTAGTATATTGCATATGCGTGAGGCGAATATCTAACCAATCTTTGTTGAATTGAACAACAATACCGCCTATATCCTTCCATACTTCTCGGGTCTTTTCGAGGAAGAAAAAATCAGATAAAAGCTTATTAGGTTCGCTATCTTCGCTACCGTAATAAACTTGTCCAGACATAGTCCAGTCGCCAATTAAATAGTTATATAAGGCGCTGACACCTGTGTAGTTAAATATTTGCCATGTGTAGTTATCTGCGGGTGGACGTATCCAAGGATAAGCATATCCAACATCAAAAAAGTCACTGTAATAGTAGAGCGGTAAGCGTTTTTTACCTCCTTGTACTGTCCAATGATCATTGATCTCATAGGACAGATAAGCCCATTCAAAACTTGCCGAAAAGTCATCAGCCCCGCGGGAAACAACCTGTGCAGTGGCAGATAAACCTTCGAGTAAATCCGCTGAGAATTGAATACCAAATAAGGTATCGGGTTTGAAACTAATATCTTCATCATAGGCGCCAACGAGTGGATAATCGGCGAGAAAGGTGGGGCCTAAATCAAACTCTGCAACGCCCGATCCTTCGAGAACTTGACCAGCAACAACTGAGGCAAAACCTGAAATGTTGACTTCTGCATAAGCGGTAGAACTGAGCAAAAGTGAGCAAAGACCTAATGAAAGCTTATGTTTCATAAAAAAGCCCTTTAAGTGAGTATATTCGTTTTTAAGCCTAGAACAGGCACAAACATACGCAAACTTTTATTAAACATTTTTGCAACATGGTGGTCTGGCTCTCATTTTGAAAGATAAGTTTGATATTTTATGAGTAAAAAGCGTTAGGTAATTCGAGCTAACTTAAGTCAAAACTGTAAGTTCAATATTCTAAATTTGGAATGATTACTCAGCCATACCCATTAAACTGTTCAAGTGAGACTGTGATCTCCCTGAAAACTGTTTCGAAAATTTGCCAAAGAATATTATTGATTTTGCTAAATGAGAGACTCAAAGCTTGAGTGAAAAGTGGTGAGATAATTATCTTTATTAATAATATTAGCTAAGGCTAAATATGGTTATTATTTAGCCTTTAGATTATAAAAATAACGCAATGGATACTTTTTTATTAAACTAAAATTGGGCTTTTTGCATAAAAATGCTCTAAATCTATCATTGATTATGCTTGTTAAGTCAACGTCGATATTTATTCTATTTCGTGAGTATGCCAGCGCTGTAGTATATTTTCCTGAGTCTTTTTCTCCGATGTCGTGGTTTTATACTGTATGGTTAGCGGCTTGATTGCTGCACAGTGCTATAGCACTTATAATCTTGCTCTCTTATGTTGAGTTTCTCTTCTTTCTAAACATGATCCAATAAAAGGAATGTCCTAATGCAAAGACGCAATTTTTTAAAAAGTGCGGCTATTTTGTCGACTGCGGGTTTTATCACGCCAGTACTGGCATCTTCCTCTAAATCGAGTGTCGTTGAACATAGCTCAAGCGATGGACGCCGCCGTTTTACCTTAATCAATACTTACCATCTTATTGCCCCAGAAGGGTCTGAGGGTGTGGTTAAGTTGTGGATCCCTTTGCCCGAAGACACGCAATTCCAATTGGTGAGTCAGCTGAATTTTACGGGTAGTTTTAAAGACGCCTATATCAGCTCAAACAACAGTTATGGCGCCAAAACCCTGTTTGCGACTTGGCCCGATGCCAAAGCGAACATGACAATAACGGTTGAGCTTGATATTGAAACGATAGATTGGGAACCCGTTAAAAGCGGCGCCTTAACCCATTACCGCACCCCAGAGCAGATACATTATCCTGCAGATGTTGAACGTTATTTGCTGCCGACTAAACACATGCCGATTAATGGTATTGTGAAGCAAACAGCAGATAAGATCGTTGGCAGCGAGACTGAACCACTGAAGCAAGCACGACTGATTTATCTTTGGGTTAGCGCTAATATGTTTCGCGATAATAGCGTGATTGGCTGTGGTACGGGTGATGTAGCAAGTATCCTCGAAAGTGGCAAGTTAGGCGGTAAGTGTACCGATATTAACTCAGTATTTGTGGCGCTAATGCGCGCAGTGGGGATCCCTGCCCGTGAGATGTTTGGGATTCGCTTAGGTCAGGCGATCAAGATGGGCGAATACTCTAAAAAGGCCTTTGGTAGTGCCGATGACAAAGGGGTTGCCGATGTCAGTGGTGGTCAACATTGTCGCGCTATGTTCTATTTAGCGGGTTATGGTTGGTTGCCAGCCGATCCCGCCGATGTGACAAAAATGCGTTTGACGGAGAAAAAAGAACACAGCGATCCCGCAGTTCAGGCCGTGAATGATTACCTCTTTGGTAATTGGGAAATGAACTGGGTTGGCTTTAACTATGGCCGCGATTTTGATTTATTCCCTGAAGCCGAGCAGACACCACTGAATAACTTTGGCTACCCTTATGCCGAAGTTGATGGCGATCCCGTGAACTATTATGAGCCTAAAGTGTTTGCCTATGACTACCAGTCAACCGAACAACGCTAAGGGCCTCTTAGCGACTATGGCCGCCGCAGTGGTTGCTGCGGTTGCTTCAAGCCTATGCTGTATTGCACCGCTTATTTATCTGGTGTTCGGGGTGTCGGCCGCAAGTCTATCGGGGATTGAGCAACTTAGCTGGCTGCAAGTACCCATGTTGATACTGTCGTCTGGGCTGATTCTGATGGGATTTTGGCGGCTCTATTTTGCTAAAAAGCCACTGTGTACCGCGACGTTGAGTCGTACTCAGATGCTGTGGCTGTACTGGTTAACTGTACCTGTTGTGCTGGCATTTCAGTCATATCCTTTTGTATTACCTTGGTTATTAGAGGTGCTTGAATGAAGTTAGTGTTATTTCTCGCCTTAAGTCTGTGTTCAGCGTCGAGCTGGGCGGCAAACGTGCTGGTCACCTTAGATGTTAAGGGCATGACTTGTCCGCTGTGTGTCACTGTCGTGAATAAAGCGCTGCGTAAAACCGATGGGGTGATTAAGGCCAAGGCTTCGTTAAAAACGGAGCAAGCCTTAGTGACAGTGCCAGAGGATTTTAATCTAGATAGTTTGCTTAAGGCCGTCGACGAAACTGGGTATAAGGGCAGTATTAATAAGGTAGAAAAACAATCCTAAGCGTTGGTGTCTTTAGTAACGGATTGAGTGACATTATAAAATATCAGTCTAGCTTCAAATGATTAGACTGATATTTCACCGAGAAAATACACTCTGTATCCCACTTGTTACTTCCTTCACTGCCAATTTTTTCCTTTGCGGGTCATTTCTTCGTTAGCTGTAATACACCTCGGGCTCGATACGACGTTGCCGCTCTTCATTTTTCTCCGATGATTCCTTAATCAGATCCAATTTTTGCGCTTGCAGTAATTCTAGTTGCTTGGCTTTTTGTTCTTCAGATAGATTTTCATCGGCGGCAACCTTCGCCATTTCTTCATCTATCTTATTAATTTTATCCCTATCGACTCCTGTACGGTTATCTAAAATAGCCTGCATGGCTTTGTCCAACCGGTTGATGCTTTTGTCTGGTTCAGGCGTGCCAGCAATGGCTTGCACATTACCCGTGTAGCCTTGTTTGGCGTTAGGGGCCAGATGGCTATAGGTATCGGCAGTCGTTACCGATGCTGCAGAGGAGAGCGTTACAGTATCATGGCTTATTGATGAAGTTAGATTCTCCGCCGTCATTGAATTTGCACGAGTTCCTAGGCCATTTGTGCTCGGCTCGACTTGCTTGAGTGGCACATTGGCATAACTTTTCGCAAAGGTATTGGTATAACTATTGGGGTTAATTGTGCTCATATTCGACTCCTTTATATATGAATCTGTCCCTTGGCCACCTGCGGTTTAAAATGTTGAGCGGTTAACTAATGGGTGTTGCTGGACGTTTCAATATTATCTGATGACAACTTTGCAATTTGAATTAGCAAGTTATAGGCCAAGTTAGGTTTATTTGTGGTTGATTTATCAGGAGTCACTGTTAAACGATACTTTTAAAAAATATTTATACAAAAACTTGATCCTTGTACAACTATGGTCCGTAATTAGAAGCATAGTGATACAAGGAGTCGACTTATGTACAAGTTTAACCCGCAGCGAATTCAGATTGGGATCAGCGCTTGTCTATTGGGGGAGAAGGTTCGTTTTGATGGCGGACATAAAAATTCGACCTATTGTAATCAAGAGATTAAGCAATTTTTCGATTATGTGCCCATCTGTCCTGAAATGGCGATTGGCTTAGGGGCCCCTCGGAAAAGTATCCGACTAGTCCGTGATGGGGAAACCATCTTAGTTCAGAGTGGTGACGGTAGCTTAGATGTGACCGATAAGCTCAATGAATACAGCGAAAACAAGGTTGAAGAGCTCGATTTCCTCGGAGGATACTTACTTTGCGCTAAGTCGCCAACCTGCGGCATGGAGCGGGTAACAGAGTATAAAATTGGCACTAACAATGGTTCTAAGTCTGGCATTGGTGTATTTGCTCGCAAGTTGATGGAACTATATCCACTATTGCCCGTGGAAGAAGAAGGCCGCTTGCATGACATGGTGCTGCGGGAGAACTTTTTCACCCGCGTTTATGCCTATCACGATTGGCACCTGATGAAACATGAAGGGCTGACTAAGCATAAGTTAGTGAAGTTTCATTCCCGCTATAAATACCTGTTAATGGCACACAGCCCGACATGGTATCGCGAGCTTGGGCCGATAGTGGCTAATATTGAGGATATTGAGCAAAGCGCGACCCGCTACTTTGAAGGCTTTATGACGGCGCTGAAAATTAATGCGACTCGTAAAAATCATACCAGTACGCTGCAGCATATTCAGGGTTACTTTAAAAAGCATTTGAGCAAAGAGCAAAAGACAGAACTGTCTGAAGCGATTATGAAATATCGCCAAGGTCTATTGCCGTTATTAGTACCTATCACACTCATTAACCATTATTTACGCGAATTTCCAACACCTTATATTGAAGAGCAAGTGTACTTAAACCCTCATCCTGAGGCGTTAAAGCTGCGCTATGCCTATTAACGTTTACCTAATCGCATTCAGTTGATTTTAGCTTTTGATTTAGTGAGTTATTACTGAAATATGAAACAAACTATAGAGAACACGGCCCACACAGAACCCAATGGTGAGATATTACTCCCTATTGGTGAAGTGTCGGCCTTAACTGGCGTGAATGCCGTGACCTTAAGGGCATGGCAGCGTCGTTTTGGTTTAGTGATCCCTGCACGTACACCCAAGGGACACAGATTATATACGAGCGAAAATATCCAAGAAATCCATGAGATTAATGCATGGCTAGCTAAAGGTGTTGCGATCAGTAAGGTTAAACCTTTGCTGATGAGTGCTGCTAAATCTTCGTTTACAGAAATAGTTCAAACTCAAGCCATTGATTTATGGTGCGAGCAAGTCACTGCGCTTAATACGGCATTATTCGACTTCAATCAGCACAAATTACAGCAGATTTTAGATGATGCATTTGGCTTATATCCTTTCCAATTGGTGAAAGAAAAGTTGCTACAACCTTGGCTTAATCAACTCGAGGACTTAGTGAATGAGCGGCTCGATGCCGAGTTGATTATTGCTTGGTTAAAGAGCGAGTTACTTAACCGAGTGGGTGGACGTCATGCCTTTAATGGACAGGCCGTGACGGCGAGAATCGCTGTGGTGAGTCTATCCCGTGGGGTACATACCTCGCTTAATTCCACCCGCACTAACATTTTGTTTTCTTTACTTCTATCGCTCGAGTTAGCGTCGTTGCGGGTATCGGTAATTGATCTTGGCGAGCAAGCCATGGGCAGTTTACCTTTGCTGCGAGGCAGGCTTAACGTCGATGCACTTTTGCTTATTCCCGACTCAAATCATTCGGGTTCTGAACAGACTGAAATGCTGACTGTATTGGAGAAAATGACTTTCCCATGCTGGTTTATGGGTCCTTTTGCGCCAACGTTAAGCTTTTTATCTGCTTTTTTGGCGTCTTCGACGACGGACTTGATTGGGAAAATACCATCTCGTTTAGCGGGGAAGGTGAATAGAAGTCGTAAGCACAGTGGAAAGATGAATACCGTGAATCAAAGCGAGCAGATAAATAGCGAGAAAAACAATGATATTAGCTAACGATTCAATGCAAATAGATTCAATTCCAATAAAAGTGCAGGGCAATAATGCACTGATGTGGTTTCGCCAAGATTTACGCCTTGCCGATAATCAGGCGTTAACCGCAGCCTGTGATTGGGCGCGGGAGAATGGCGTGGCACTTAAGGCGATTTATATCGCTACACCAACCCAGTGGCAGCGCCATGACGTTGCGCCAATTCAGTTGGATTTTATCGAACGTCATATCAATTTACTTGCCCAAGGACTGGCGAGTCTTGGTATTGGATTCGAGTTAATTCAGTTAGAGACCTTTGCTGATGTACCTGAGTTTATCGGTCACTATTGCCAGCAACAGGGGATTGGTAGAGTGTTTGCTGGTTGCGAGCCTGAGATTAACGAGCAACAGCGCGACCAAGCCTGTATTCAATCGGGGATTCCTCTGGTGTTAACCGATGAGCATTGTTTGCTTAAGCCGGGCACTGTGCTGAATTTGTCCGGCGACATGTACAAGGTTTTCACTCCTTTTAGCCGTAAGTGGCGAGAAATTGCCGCCCGCTATGCCATTTTGCCGCTTCCTGTTCCGGCGCCACTTGGACCTGTGTTGGCCGAGCCAAAGCCGCTTTTGTTTAACAATGTCACTAAAGTGTCGAGTGAACTTTGGGCTGCGGGAGAAGGGCAGACAAAGCGTTTACTCTCGGCATTTATTAAGCAGAAAGTGCAGGATTATAAGCAAGATAGGGATTTCCCCGCCATTGATGGCACTAGTTCAATTTCACCCTATCTGGCCATTGGTGTGGTGAGCCCAAGACAATGCGTTGCCGCGCTGCTGCATCACTTCCCTGAGGTGATTGTCGACGATACTAGCCCTGCTCGTACTTGGTTAAATGAGCTTACTTGGCGTGAGTTTTACCGTCACTTGCTGGTGGCATTTCCCGATTTATCTAAGAATCACAATTTCAATCGTCAAGCCGACCATGTGCAGTGGCGCAATAACCCGCAGGAGTTTGCTGCTTGGTGTGAAGGTCGTACTGGCTATCCGATTGTCGATGCGGCAATGCGCCAGCTCAATCAAACGGGTTGGATGCACAATCGGCTGCGTATGGTGGTGGCGAGTTTCCTGACTAAACATCTGCTGATTGACTGGCGCTGGGGCGAGCGCTATTTCCGCCAAAAACTGATTGATGGTGACTTAGCCGCGAATAATGGCGGCTGGCAGTGGTCTGCGGGTTGTGGCTGCGATGCTCAGCCTTATTTCCGTATTTTTAATCCTATAAGCCAGAGTGAAAAGTTTGATCCAGATGGCAGCTTTATCCGTAAGTATTTACCAGAGCTCGCATCTTGGGGAATTAAGCAATTACATCAACCCAGTACAGCGCAGACACCGTCCTTGTTTGAACAGCCGTTATTCAACACTAAAACGGCTTATCCAAGTGCGATTGTCGAGCACAGTGCAGCAAGAGCAAGGGCATTAACAGTATTAGGCGTATTGAAAAAGGCCACGGCCCAATAAATAGGATCAGGAGCAATAACAAGATGATAAACCAAGCGACGACTGAGACTAATACGCTTGTTGATGATTTTATTCAGCTTTATCAAGCTTTAAATAAAGATAACTTGCATCTGTTAGGTCGGGTTTACGACGACAGTATTAGTTTTACCGATCCTATGCATCAAATCACAGGGCTAGCGTCGTTAACTCAGTACTTCGCGAAGTTATATAAGAATGTTAAGCATATTCAGTTTGAGATCAAAGAAGTACAGCAGGATGCGAATCAAGCCGCGCTGTTCTGGCAGATGGAATATAGCCACCCTAAGTTGAATAAAGGCGGACTTATCCGTGTTGATGGCATGAGCCAACTTAAATTCAACGACAAGATTTATTTTCACAGGGATTACTTCGACTTAGGGCAAATGTTGTATGAGCATTTGCCTTGCATGGGCGGCCTTATCCGCTTGCTCAAAGACAGGGCGTCAAAGTAATGGACGCTGTTAAGCCATTGAAAATGAATACCGTGCTGATTACAGGCGCAAGCTCAGGCATTGGGTTGCAACTGGCGCAGGATTATTTGTCCCTAGGTTGGCATGTTATTGCCTGTGGCCGCTCCCAAGAAAGGTTAGAGGCGTTAGCCTTGAATGAACTCTTAGGTGCTACGTTGTTTATCTTCGATATATCCCAGCGCGACCAAGTTCAACAAGCTGGCCAAAATGTAGCTGAGCTATTGGCGAAAACAGATTCTCAGCTCGATTTGGTCATTTTGAATGCGGGCAGTTGTGAATATATTGATGATGCTAAGGCTTTCGATGATGTGTTGTTCGAGCGCGTTATCCATACCAATCTAATTGCAATGGGATATTGCCTCGGGGCATTTTTACCTTTAATGCCAAGGGGTTCACGTATTGGCTTAATGAGTTCTAGTGCTATTTATTTACCTTTCCCTCGCGCTGAAGCTTACGGCGCCTCTAAAGCCGGCGTGCAGTATTTAGCCTCGAGTCTTGCGCTCGATCTTGCCAAGAACGACATAGGCGTGAGCTTGATTTGCCCTGGTTTTGTGGCGACACCACTGACCGCAAAAAATGATTTTTCTATGCCAATGCAAGTGAGTGTACAAACCGCTTCTAAGGCGATACGTAATGGGCTGAAAGGTGGCAAGCGCGAGATCCATTTTCCGCGACGCTTTACTTATCTATTGAAGTTGATGTCGTTTTTACCTGCCTTTGTGTGGCAAAAAATGATTGCAAACGATACTCAAGCCAAGCCGCTAAAGGACAAGAGTTTATGAAAAATATCGCCATCGTCGGCACCGGCATTTCTGGATTAACCTGTGGCCATCTATTAAGTGAGTCGCACAGGGTTACAGTGTTTGAGGCCAATGACTATATCGGCGGCCACACGGCGACAGTCGATGTGGAGCATCAAGGGCAAACCTACGCTATAGACACAGGTTTCATCGTGTTTAATGACAGAACGTATCCACGATTTGAACGTTTATTGGCTCGCCTTAATGTCACCATATTACCGACTGAGATGAGTTTTAGCGTGCACAATGCTCTGACTGGGCTTGAATACAACGGCCACAATTTAGGCAGTTTGTTTGCCCAAAAGCGTAACCTCCTGAATCCACGCTTTTGGGCTTTTTTAAAAGAAATATTGCGCTTCAATAAAGGCTGTAAGGCACTCTATCAACAGGATATTTATCCCGAAGGTAACTTAGGTGATTATTTAGACAATGAACACTTCTCACCATTTTTCGCTGAACATTACATTTTGCCCATGGGGGCGGCGATTTGGTCTTCGAGCATAGAAGATATGCGCGCGTTTTCGTTGAAGTTTTTTATTCGTTTCTTCCAGCACCATGGTTTATTAAATGTCAGTGATAGACCCCAGTGGTATGTGCTAAAGGGTGGCTCGCGTAGCTATATTCCTGATCTTATTGCGCCCTTTAAAGACAATATCCGCCTTAACTCACCTGTGACAGGTATTGAACGCCATGGCAATGGGGTTAAGTTACAAGTTCACGGTGAATGGTTGGAATTCGATGAGGTGATTTTAGCCTGTCATAGCGACCAAGCACTGCGTATGTTAAACGATCCTACGCCAACAGAACGCGCCATTTTAGGCGACCTCAGCTACCAGAATAACGATGTTGTGCTGCATATGGATACGCGTATTTTACCGAAGCGAAAAGCCGCTTGGGCGAGTTGGAACTATCGATTAGATGGTAACCTAAAACGTCCAGCGTCAGTGACTTACAACATGAACATACTGCAACAGTTGCCAGCCAATGCGCCGACCTTTTGTGTCACCTTGAATCAGTCAGAGTCGATTGATGAGGCGAAAGTGATACGCCGCTTCAATTATGCCCACCCAGTGTTTAACGAAGCCAGTCTTAAGGCTCAGGGCCGCCGTGAGGAAATATCCGGGCAAAATCATACCCATTTTGCTGGCGCCTATTGGCACAATGGTTTCCATGAAGATGGCGTTCGCAGTGCACTTGATGTGTGTGCCCATTTTGGTGTCAGTCTATGACAGGTTTAAATGTGACAGAGCTCAATAGCGGTATTTATTACGGCACTGTATCCCACAGCCGTTTTACACCGATTAAACATAGCTTTAGTTATGCTATGGCGCTGTTGGCGATTGATTTAGATGAAGTCGATAAGATCAGTGCCATGGGGCGAGTTTTTGCCAGCCAGCGCCGCGCTTTACTGAGATTCAATCCTAAAGACTATTTAACTTCTTTTACGACTACATCCAATGACAGTGGTGAAGTGGCTGTTGTCGATCCGAGCGCCGCTGCACTCAAGAGTCGCGTATTGACTCAAGTGGCAGCGTTAGGCGCAGATAAACTGTGCGATCGTGTTTTGTTTGTGGGTCAGATCCGCCATTTTGGCGTGTATTTTAGCCCAGTAAATTTCTACTTTTGTTATCAAGATCAAACGCCTTTATACATGTTGGCCGAGGTGAGTAACACGCCTTGGGATCAGCGCCATTGCTATTTAGTCGATTTAGCCGCGCCCAAACCTTCTGACAAAGTGTTTCACGTGTCTCCCTTTATGACCCTCGATATGCGTTATCTCTGGCATGTGTCTGCGCCGAGTGAAGACTTAAACATTGGTATTGAAAACAAGTCGATGCAAGAGAATGGCAAAAAACTGTTTAATGCCAATTTAGTGATGAAACGCCAACCGATCACGGCGGCCAATTTACGGACGCTTTTGTTTCGCTTCCCTTTTATGACTCTCAAGATCTTCTTCGGGATTTATTGGCAAGCGCTAAAACTCTTTTTTAAACGTGTGCCCTTTGTGCCGCATCCAGCTCAGATGGAGAAATAACATGGAAAATACGGCTTCGCAAACCTCAGTCACCACAGGGAAACTGCCCGACAGTATTGCGCGTAAAGTCTTGCTTAAGGCGCTGGAAAGTCTCCCACATGGCTGCTTGACCTTGGTTGAGGGCGACAAGAGTTATCGTTTTGGTGAGAGTCATACCGACTTGCACGCTACGCTTGTGGTTAAACACCCGAGTTTTTATCGTCAAATAATGCTTTCAGGCTCCATTGGTGCGGGTGAAGGTTATATTCAAGGCCATTGGACGAGCCCTGATCTCACCAAAGTCGTACAACTGTTTGCCCGTAATTTAGCCTTACTCGATAAGATTGAAGCCAAATTCTCTTGGTTAACTGGCACGATAAACCGTGTGAAGCATGTGCTGAATCGCAATTCTCAAGAGGGCTCAAAGCGGAATATTCTCGCCCACTATGATTTGGGTAATGCTATGTATGAGCAATTCCTCGACCGTGAAATGTTGTATTCCAGCGCGCTTTATCCACATGAGGAAGCCAGTTTGCAGGAAGCGCAGTTGTTTAAGCTGATGACTATTTGTGAACGACTCGATTTACAGCCAGGTCAAACCTTGCTTGAGATTGGTACAGGCTGGGGCGCACTGGCTATTTATGCGGCTAAGCATTATGGCGTACACGTGACAACAACAACGATTTCAGATGCGCAATACGCCTATACCAAAGCCCGTGTCGAACGCGAAGGGCTAAGCGATAAAGTGACGCTGCTGACTGAGGACTATCGCAATCTCACTGGGGAATACGACAGGGTTGTTTCTATCGAGATGATTGAAGCTGTGGGGCATGAGTATTTACCAGGCTTCTTTAAAAAGCTGGAAACATTGTTAAAACCCAATGGGCGCATGCTGCTACAGGCGATAACGATTGCCGATCAACGTTACGACAGTTATCGCAAAAGTGTGGATTTTATTCAGCGTTATATTTTCCCCGGTGGCTGCTTACCCTCAGTGAGCCAAATGGTCGGTCACATTGCCAAACAGACGGACATGGTGGTCTGGTCGCTCAATGATATGGGGCTCGATTACGCTAAAACCTTAAAACATTGGCATGAGAATTTTGATCATGCGATAGGCGAAATCCAAGCTTTAGGTTATGGCGATGATTTTATTCGGATGTGGAAATTTTACCTAAGTTATTGTGAAGGTGGATTTTTAGAACGTACCACAAGCACAGTGCATTTAGTGGCTGTGCGTCCGGACTATCGCATTGCTAGCCATAATCTCCCAAGCCATAGCCCTAATGCGATGTAATCTGTTTTGATTAAGCAGTCACTTTAGTGGAAATAACCATTTTCGTTGGAATGAGCCGCTTTGTTTGCAGCAAGATAAAAGTGAGGCAAAGATGAAGTCCATGTTAGCTAACTCTCGGGTTCCTTTTAAACATCAGGGCTTTATTCTCTATAACGCCTTGAGTTTTCAGGCTGTGTGGTGGTCTAGCGTACTTTGGCTTAACAGCTCACTATTATTAACTATCCCTTTGTTATTATTTCACTTTATCCTGCTAGCTTCATTAGGTAAGCACGAGTATCGCAAAGTGGATTTGCTATTGATGCTAAAGGTTGCAGCCTTAGGAATAGGCGTCGATATAGTACTCTCTGTTTTAGGGGTGTTTGAGTTTGCTCTTTTCCCTTGGTGGCTTGGTTGCCTGTGGCTGCATTTTGCTTTGACTCTGAATCATAGTTTGGCCTTTATGCGACCTTTACCGTTGATATTTCAGGCGTTACTCGGGGGCATATTTGGTGGGTTAAGCTATTTGGCTGGCGCACAATTTAATGCCGTGAGTTTGCCCTATGGCAATGTTATTTCTGCTGTGGTGTTATTTTTGGTTTGGCTAGTCTTGCTGCCATTTTTAATCCAACTTGCTAATCCCTATGGATTTAATCGAAGCACTAAAGCGCGTTCTTTTACTGTGTTTGGGCGTTAATTATTGAGTTGTAGGAATTGATCGCGGTTAAGTCATTATGCCATTTTTAGTTAAGTACCTGTTGTAAGACATCATGCAGTAAAAGGGGGATCACATGTCGTCAGTTCGTAATCGTAGCCCAAATATTGGTTTTTCATTTTTGAATTCAAGCTGCTTAAGTCTATTGGCCCTCGGTTTATTGGCCGCACCTTTAAAAGCGTTAGAGGCGAAAACGTCTGATTTTGAAAACATTACTATCGAACTGAATGATGCCGCCGATGTGACGCAGACTTTTCAGGAAGTGGGCCGCGGAGAAATGGATTGGCTGTGGTTTAGTTTGTATAAGGCGAGACTGATGACGGTAAATGGCCGTTATCAACAGGGGCAATATCCTCTGCTGTTAGATATTGAATATTATCGAGATATTGAGTCAGAGGATTTGCTCGAAGCGACAAAAGATCAATGGAAGCATCTAGCGTTTGCCGAAAATGATATCCAACGTTGGTTGGGTTTATTAAATGCGACTTGGCCCGATGTGAAGCAGGGCGATCATTTAAGTTTTAAGGTGATAGATGGACAAACGAGTCAGTTTTTCTTTAATCATCAACCACTCGACATTATCCATGATGCTAATTTTGCTGAGGCATTTTTAGCGATTTGGTTATCGAAAGCCACTAGTCGTCCAAGTTTGCGGGCGCAATTACTCGGAGAAAAACCATGCGATTGTTGAAACGGCTTGTCGGCCGAAAGTTATTTTTAGGTTTAATAATGATAGGGCTGTTGTCGAGTTGTTCATCGGTGGAAGTGACTGATTATAAAGATACTCATCCGACATTGGTTTTGGAGTCATTTTTTAATGGGCCATTAAAAGCCTCTGGGGTCGTACAAGATTTTAGTGGCAAAGTAATCCGCAAATTCAATGTCATTATGGAAGCCAGTTGGCAGGGAAGTGAGGGAGTCATTAATGAATGGTTTGTGTATGATGATGGTGAAACTCAAACTCGTGTGTGGCGCATCAAGGCACTAGGGGAAGGGCGATACTCAGGAACTGCAGGTGACATTATCGGGACTGCCGATGGCCAATCTAGCGGCAGTGCGCTACGTTGGAAATACGATATGTTATTGCCTGTGGATGGTGAGGAATATCAAGTTCATTTCGACGATTGGATGTTCTTAGTGAATGATAATACCATTATAAATCAGAGCGATATTATTAAGTTTGGCATCACAGTTGCTAAAGTCACTTTAGTTATTCAAAAATAGTCTCAGCAATTTTTAGTTAAGTTGGCTTAACCTAGTTTGTCTTGGATTCACTCTGTTGATTAAGACTTAAATTGGCTTAAACAGTATAGCTTGGCTAATAACCCCCTTTTTTCTGCATTAAAGTGTTGAAGTCAAACCAAAGTTGCAGCTAGGCATTTTTGCTAGTGGCATAAGTGATATATGGGGGTAAGGTTATTGCAACCCATTGTTTAAATTTAATTAATCTGAACTTAAGTTTAAATGGATAGGGGTAGTCGATGAAAAAACTCGTTGTTTTATGGGGAATATTTTTTAGTCTGTCGTTAACTGCTTGTTCATCTTTTGACTTTAAGTTTGAGGATCATTCTGAGAAACAAGTCGATCCTCATCAACCCGCAAGCGATCCTATGGTGCAAGATAATGAACGTCGTATTCGAGATGCGAGAAAAGACGGTCAGTTAGAATCCGATTTTCTAAAACCTAGGTATCCAGTTAAGTTTAAATAAGAAAATGCCTTAGGAACTCACTGCAACCTCAATATTTAACTATTAATAGCAAGTATTAAGGTTGCTAGGGGAGAGGCGAAGAACTAACCCGCTTGACGACTGTTATCTATCGATTTTTTGTCATAATATTCAAATGGAAACAGATTGCGAATCCTTTGCTTCACATTGTCACTCACGTTGGCAGAAATATGTAAGCGTACATCTCCTGATTTTTCAGCCCTAACAGTACAAGTCAGTTTTTCGGTTTTAGCGATTTGGCGGCATTCCCGTTCGAATCGTTCGGGGATCTTGCCCTTATGCTGAGTCATACGGCCATCTTTAAAATGCATTTCAAAAATAGTCAGACCTTTCTTGCCACCAAATATCAGTTTGTAAACGAGAAATATACCAATAGCGACAAAAATGAGTTTGAAAATATCGGCTGTCATAACGCCTCCTATCTTATGTTTATAGAACCAAGATACTCCCGAGTTAGTTGTTTTAACAGTGCGCTAACGCGCAATTTTGAATTGGCAATAAAATGATTCCAGCCTAGACTTAACTGGCTAAGGAAAAGTAACCCCTCAGTTAAGGAAAACGCCATGTACTTATCAAATGCAGATCGTTGGTCATTATTGTGTAAGAAGCAAATCGATGTTATCGAAAAACTTGCTACACATTTCCCCGAGAGAAAAGCACATCTAAGTGAGCTCACTCAAGGGTGGCGCCATGTTCAACATCAAGTTCAAGCAGGTGATAGGCCTATGCCACTCGAGCTCATCAAATAAGCACGATTGAGTCATTTGGAACTAGATAGTTTGTATAAGAACGCAAAGCCACTCAATAATGAGTGGCTTTTTTATGTGGCGAATATAAAACTATCATTTATAGGGGTAAAGGATTAAGTGATTGTCTGTTGCATGAAGTCAATAAATTATCTTATACGCTCAATTTGAGCGTTTATTGTGCCAGTATTGAGGGCGCTATCGTTATTATTGAGGAAAGTCAGTTGTGTTTTGCTTTGAAACGATTCAAATTTCAGAGACAACAAAGCCACTCATTGAGTGGCTTTGTTGTTTATATGGTGCCGGCACCAAGAGTCGAACTCGGGACCTACTGATTACAAGTCAGTTGCTCTACCAACTGAGCTATGCCGGCGTAAAGCATTGTAATAAACCCAATCGGATTCATTACCTTAAAAGTGGTGCCCGAACCCGGAATCGAACCAGGGACACGAGGATTTTCAATCCTCTGCTCTACCGACTGAGCTATTCGGGCAACTAAACTAAGCGTTAGTTAACTACTTTGAACTAAGTCGTGAAGACCTTGTTCGTTCGAAGTGCGCGTATAATATAGTGCTCGCTTTAGCTGTGCAAGCCCTTTTTAAGTGACTGATTAACTATTAAACAAAATGCGCTTATTTATTTGATTCTTTCGTTTTACCCTTATTTTACCGCTGAAAGTTTCAGTACTTTAACGCCAGTAGGTGTTCCTTTTGGCTGTTTATCCTAACTTCCTCATTCATTTATCTTCTATTTTGGAGGAAAAATTAAGGTTTAAGCTCATCTGTTGCAAGCAAGGGGCTGTGGGCGCAGTGGGTATTGTTGAGCTTTGATTGATGGCTGGCTGATATTTATGGGGTGTAACTAAGCGGAGCAACTAAGAGTAAGCGAGTGGCTTGTTTATTGATATGGTGCTGGTATCAAGAGTCAAACACGAGGCCAACTGTTCTGTTGTTATCGAGGGTAAATCAGTTGCGGTTCATTACTGACATCTTGTGTTTTTATTCAAATTTCAGATACAAAAAAGCCACTCATTGAGTGGCTTCGTTGCTTGATATGGTGCTGGCACCAAGAGTCGAACTCGGGACCTACTGGTATTATCAAGAGTAAGTCAGTTGCGATTGACCACAGACTTTGTTGGTTATTATTCAAATTTCAGTTAGAAAAAGCTACTCAATGAGTGGCTTCGTTGCTTTATATAGTGCAGATGCCAAGAGTCGAACTCGGGACTTATTGGTATTGTCAAGAGTAAGTCAGTTGCGATTGACCACAGACTTTGTGAGTTTTTATTCAAATTTCAGATACAAAAAAGCCACTCATTGAGTGGCTTCATTGTTTTATATGGTGCCGGCACCAAGAGTCGAACTCGGGACCTACTGATTACAAGTCAGTTGCTCTACCAACTGAGCTATGCCGGCTTAAATCTTTACTGCAATTTTTACTACAGAATAATGGTGCCCGAACCCGGAATCGAACCAGGGACACGAGGATTTTCAATCCTCTGCTCTACCGACTGAGCTATTCGGGCAACTAAACTAAGTGTTAGTTAACTACTTTGAACTCGTTGGCTAAGCCGTATCGTTCGAAGTGCGGCTATATTAGCTAGGGTGTTTGACCTCTGCAAGTGCTTTTTCCTGATAAATCACTCGTTCGGCTGTTTAATGCACATCTTGGGTGTTTTTTATCTCTTATTCTGTGAATTCAGTTCAATTTCATTCGTTGGCTGTATTTTTCAAGTCAGAGGGATACTGATGTTTACTATAGCTTTGTGCTCACAGATCATGATTTTTGGCTTACTTTCTAAAATTTAGAAAGATATAAGCGATTTTTACTGATTTTAGTTTTTAAATTTAGATTTATGATAATGAATATTATTTCATGGATAGCATGAAGAAAACGCGAGTACGGAGTCGCAGTATGTTTCGAAATAGTCAGTTTGCTTATGGAATTACCGCCATTGTGACCCATTGGTTGAGTGCGTTCGTCGTGATTGGGTTATTTGCAGTCGGTGTGTGGATGGTGGAGTTAACCTACTACAGTACTTGGTACAAAACTGCGCCGCATCTACATAAAAGTATTGGGATTCTGTTATTGGCTGCGACAATATTTCGTTTGGTATGGCGCTTAGTTAATCCCAAGCTTGTACCTGAGGCGAGTCATAAACCGTGGGAAAAGACGGCCGCACATTTGGCGCATTTTATTATTTATGTCTTGCTCTTTGTCATCATGACTGCTGGCATTTTGATCTCAACCGCAGATGGCCGTGGTATCTGGGTGTTTGATTGGTTTGAACTACCAGGATTGGGACTTTTGTTTGAAAACCAAGCTGATATCGCGGGTGATATTCACCAGTATGCGGCTTACAGCTTGATCGCGCTGGTCGTTATTCACGCGGCGGGCGCATTAAAACATCACTTTATCGATAAAGACACTACCCTACTTAGAATGATTAAATTTAAACGAGGATAATACAATGAAAAAGCAACTGTTAAGCGCACTGATTGGTGTATCTCTATTGGCTCCTGTGGCGGCTTCAGCGGCTGACTATGTGATTGATCATGAAGGCGCTCACGCTTCTATTACATTTAAAGTGAATCACTTAGGTTATAGCTATGTGGTGGGGCGTTTTAATGATTTTAGCGGCGATTTTAGCTACGATGCGGCTAAACCAACTGCGATGAAAGTGAATGTCACAGTGAATACATTAAGTGTCGATTCAAACCATGCTGAGCGTGACAAACATATTCGCGGTGAAGATTTCCTTAATACTGGCAAATTCGCTAAAGCAACCTTTGCATCTACTTCGGTGGAAGATAAAGGAAATGGCGATTTAGTGATTAACGGTAACTTAACTTTAAATGGTGTGACTAAACCATTAGCGATCAAGGCCCATGCTGTGGGTGAAGGTCAGGATCCTTGGGGTGGCTACCGTGCCGGTTTTACGGGCACAACCACGTTTGCGATGAAAGATTTCGGTATCAAGATGGATTTAGGTCCAGCATCTAGCCATGTTGAGTTAGATCTAGTGGTTGAAGGCGTGCGTAAGTAACTCTTTATTCTGCCATTAGATAAACAAAAAGCGCCGAAAGGCGCTTTTTTGTAAGCTTTATACTTAGGGCCGACTAACTACCAGAATTAATCTTGGTCTTTTTCTGGTACAAAACCTTCAATTTCAACATCTTTACCTTCAAATAGGAAAGAGGTCATTTGTTCTTCAAGAAATTTACGATCATCAACATTCATCATGTTGAGTTTTTTCTCGTTGATCAGCATGGTTTGCTTTTTTTGCCATAGGCCCCAAGCTTCTTTGCTGATGTTATCAAAAATGCGCTTACCTAAATCACCTGGATACAGTTGAAAGTCTAGGCCGTCGGCTTCTTTATTTAAATATACGCAATTGACTGTACGCGCCATGATTATTCCTTACTGACTGCGGATTGAACGAGTGATCCCAAATTGGCTAGCACGCGCTCGGTGGCGGCGGCGAGTCCCACTTTGGAAGGATGACTTATGTTATACCAGAGAGACTGGTTTTGTTCCATGACAGCGCCCACGCTCTCTTTATTGCCGAGGGCTTTATCTAGATTAAGCATCATGGGCTGAATATCTAAATGAAAGTGGCTAAATGTGTGCCTAAAGCCAGTTAACCATTCGAGTTGCTGCGCATCAAACCCTTGCTCTTCAAGATGAGTTTCAAGGGCGGCTTGGGTAGCGAATTCAGGGAAACACCAGAGCCCGCCCCAAATTCCCGCTGGCGGACGTTTAGCTAGAAAGACTTGGTTGTCTTGCATCATCACTAACATCCACGCCGCTTTGGTGGGTATGGTTTTTTTAGGTTTTTTGCCAGGGAAATCGGTTTGTCTGCCAATCAGTTGAGCTTTGCAATCAATCGCTACAGGGCAAGCGGCACAGTTAGGTTTGCTACGAGTGCAAATACTGGCGCCGATATCCATCATGGCTTGATTATATTTCTGAATATCTTGCTGCGGTGTGAAGGCATTCGTCAGTTGCCAAAGTTGCTCTTCAACCGTCTTTTGCCCTGGCCAACCTGCTATTGCCCCATGTCTTGCTAATACACGTTTTACGTTGCCATCGAGAATGGGGTGATGTTGCCCAAGTGACAATGACAATACTGCGCCTGCCGTCGAGCGGCCGATGCCGGGTAGGGCGAGCACTTGTTCAAAATGTGTTGGAAATAATCCCTGATAATCATCGCGGATTATTTTGGCTGCTTTATGCAGATTACGCGCCCTAGCGTAATAGCCAAGACCGGTCCAATGATGTAATACCTCATCGTCTGGCGCGTTAGCAAGTGCTAACACATCGGGAAAACGCGCCATAAATTTAAGATAATAGGGAATAACAGTCGCAACCTGAGTTTGTTGCAGCATGATTTCAGAAACCCATACGCGATATAGGGTTTTATCTTGCTGCCAAGGGAGGGTTTTACGACCGTGATTGTCGTACCAAGAGACGATACGTGTAGCGAAGGAGGCTGTAGATTTCATCGGCGCAGTGTAGCGGCAGTTATCTTCTTAGACAAGCGTCAAAGATAAGTTGGCAAGGGATCTAAAGCTAAAAATCGCTGCTAAATTCGCACTCTTAAATAATCTTGGTATACTTTCGCCCCATTAGTGCTTGCACTGTATGTTGAACTTTGGATAATGCCCTTCTTTTATGATGGTGTTGTCCACTAGACGAGGCAAAAATGAGCGAAGTCACTACCGCTGAATTTAATGAAGAAGGCAAGTATCTGCGCAAGATCAGAAGCTTTGTCCTGAGAGAAGGTCGCTTAACCAAAGGCCAAGCACACGCTATTGAAAGCCAGTGGCCAACAATGGGTTTAGATTACAGCCCAGTGCCATTGGTACTAAGCGACGTTTTTGGTCGTGAAGCTGATACTGTGCTGGAAATTGGCTTTGGCATGGGCGCCTCTTTAGTACAAATGGCTAAAGATGCACCAGAGCAAAATTTCATTGGTATTGAAGTACATAAACCGGGTGTAGGCTCTTGCCTCAGTGATGCCGCCATTGCTGGTGTGACTAATTTACGTGTGTATCATCACGATGCCATGGAAGTATTAGAACATGCGATTGCTGACGGTTCATTAGCCCGAGTGCAATTGTTCTTCCCAGATCCTTGGCATAAAAAACGTCACCATAAACGCCGCATCGTACAAGCTGAATTTGCCGAACTTATTCGTCGCAAGCTAAAAATTGGCGGTGTGTTCCATATGGCCACTGACTGGGAAGAGTACAGCGAGCATATGTTAGAGGTGATGCAAGCCGCACCGGGTTATCAAAACCAGTCGGCCGACGGCAGTGTTGTGCCGCGTCCTGATCATCGTCCATTGACAAAGTTTGAAGCCCGCGGCCATAGACTGGGTCACGGTGTATGGGATCTGATGTTTGAGCGTATCGCTTAATCACGAACTCAATTTTAGCTAATTTTAAACACAAAAGGGAAAATCACTATGGCAACTAATCGTAGCCGTCGTTTACGTAAGAAAATGCGCGTTGATGAATTCCAAGAGTTAGGTTTCGATATGGCTTGGACTTTTGATGCATCAGTATCTGAAGCCGATATCGATGCAACTGTAGATAAATTCATCGATGAAGTGATCGAAACCCGTAAATTAGGTTTCCATGGCGGCGGCCACATCGAATGGGAAGGCATTATCGCCACTCAAACGATTGGGAAATGTACCGAAGAAGATATTGCTGCAGTTAAGGCATTCTGGGCAACCCAAAAAGTGTCTCAGGTTGAAGTTAGCGAACTGTACGACATTTGGTGGGGTTAATGCCCGAGTTGGCATTACTTGAGGAAGTGGTCGAGAAAGTTCGACCCTTGCTCGGCCAAGGAAAGGTTGCAAATTATATCCCCGCACTGGCCAGCGTTGATGCTGGCAAATTAGGCATTGCCGTCACAACCGTTGATGGCGAAACCTTAGGTGCGGGCGATTACCTTGAGCCGTTTTCGATTCAAAGTATCTCTAAAGTTTTCAGCTTAACCTTAGCGTTAACTTTATATGAAGAAGCCGAAATCTGGAGCCGAGTTGGCAAAGAACCTTCGGGCCATTCATTCAACTCTTTAGTACAAGTCGAGTTAGAACGTGGCAAGCCGCGCAACCCATTTATCAATGCTGGCGCGTTAGTGATTGCTGACTTATTGCAGAGTCGTTTAGGTGCACCTAAACACAGAATGCTCGAGTTAGTTAGGCAACTAAGCCAAAACGATAAGGTTAGTTTCGACAAACAAGTGGCCGACTCAGAATATCAGCACAGTGCGCGCAATGCGGCGATTGCTTATTTGATGAAGTCCTTTGGTAATTTTCAAGGCGATGTCGATACTGTGCTGCGCACGTATTTTCATTACTGCGCCTTAAAGATGAATTGTGCTGACTTGTCTAAGGCCATGTTGTACTTGGCTAATCGCGGCAAAAGTATCACAGGGACTGAGCTTATTTCTCAAGTGCAAACTCGGCAACTTAACGCTCTGTTGGCAACCTCGGGCTTATATGATGGTGCGGGTGAGTTTGCTTATCGTGTTGGTATGCCAGGTAAAAGTGGCGTCGGCGGCGGTATTATTGCCGTGATCCCTGGAGAACTGTCGATTTGTGTATGGTCGCCAGAACTCGATAATAATGGCAACTCACTTGCGGGCACTGCGATGCTTGAGTATCTAAGTCAGCGTCTCGGTCGTTCTATTTTCTAGTCTTATCTCTCGTTTTTTATTAGCACTATCAGACTAAATGTTAGCGAATTTCGCTAATGACCTTTTAGTGCTAACTTTCAAAATCCAACATAATCATATTGTTATAAAGTTGGCACGTCTCCTGCTATAAGCTATTCAGTAGTTTAGGTTTATCGAATTATTCAGATTAAAGGACGAACAAAAATGAAATTAAATAAGTTATTAACTGGATTTGCATTATCTGGCGTGATTTTAGGAACATCTAGTGTGCAGCTGGCGCAAGCACAAACAGAGCCAAAAATAGATGAACGCTGTGAAGTTTCCTTAAATTATGACGTTATGGTTGAGCCTAAAAAATTAGTCATGAGCGAGAAGGGCACAGAAAAGTATCGCATCGAAGTTGACAAGTTATTTGTGGAAGGTAAGCAAGTTAACTTAACCGACAAGCAGAAAAAATTGGTTACTCAATATGCCGATGAAGTTTCGACTCAAGTGCCAGAAGTGATTGAACTGGTGAATGAGGCAGTATCTCTTGCTTCCAAAGCGGTTGGTATGGCCTTAACACCTTTAATGGGTGATGCCGCTGGTGCAAAATTTGATGAAATGATGGCTGGCGTTCAAAAACGGGTTGATTCAGTGGCTTATAAGAATGGTGATAGCTTCTATTTAGGGGCGACTGAAGACTCGATGCAAAGTACATTTAACGATGAATTCGAGCAGGAAATGGAACAAATTGTCCAGAATTCAATTGGCGCAATTATGATGAACTTAGGTGGCCAAATCATGTCTGGTGGCGGTGAAAATTTTGAAGCCAAGATGGATACCTTCTCCAAAAAAATGGACAATTTAGGCAAAGATATTGAGCAACAAATTGAGAGCCAATCTAAGGGATTAGAAACTAAGGCTGACCGTTTGTGCGACCGATTTGAAAATTTGTTAGTGCTTGAAAATCAATTGCGCCAAGAAGTGCCAGAACTAGAACCTTATGTGTTGACACAAAACTCAACCAAGGAACTGCGTGAATAGTTCTTGCAAATAGTTCTTGTAAATATCTCTTACGAATCGCCCTTATTTTTAACTGCAATAACTTCTATCTCCTTGTGCATGAGTCAAACTTGAATGCTACGCCTCTAGTCAATTAATCGACTAGGGGCTTTTTTATTGGCTACTGTTTAATCGTGGCTACAACCCTTATGGCTAAGTTGATGTGGCTTATAGGCTAGGCTTGCAGCGATTTAGTTCGGAATGTTACAGTCTAGAGACGAATATTTGGTATACTCTTAAAATATAATTAAAAGCTGGCATATCAGTCAGATATAACCCCCTACTTTAGTGGACTTTTTCGGTCTAAATCTCTGCGTTATATCATTTTGATGCGAGATATCAATGCTATGGTTATTTTTAAGCGATGATTACGCTAACCATAGCTGCTCACCGAAAGTTAATATCATTGTCGTAAACAGCTTAAGGCGACTTCCATGTTAGAACTGTTAGAACCTATTGCGATTTTTACTCATGTGGCCAGAGCAGGTAGTTTTAGTGCCGCCGCAAGAAGGCTTGGGATCTCTAAGTCTAAGGTTAGTACACAAGTCGCCGATCTTGAACATAGACTTGGTGTTCAATTAATCCAACGTACCACCCGCAGCTTAAGTCTGACTGAAGCAGGGCATTTGCTGTATCTGCAAGGTGAAGAACTGCTGCGTGACGCTGAACAAGCGATAGCCAGCGTACATAACTTAAATGATGCGACCCGCGGTGTGCTCAAGGTGGGGATTTCCCAATCCTTTGGGGTGATGCATATCATTCCTGCGCTGCCATCCTTTATGGCAAAACATCCTGAGCTTGAGCTACAAGTGAGTTTACTGGACCATAAAGTAGATGTAGTGAGTGAAGGCTTAGATTTACTGTTAACTATGTCGGAGCAATTACCGCTTGGCATGGTTGCTAGACCTCTGATGAAGTGCCAATTCCTGTTAGTTGCTTCTCCTGGCTATATTGCTCAACATGGCGAGCCAACTCGACCTGAGCAGTTAGTTGACCACAATTGTTTGGTCTATCAAGGCGAGTGGCACGAGCACAGCATGTGGCAATTTAAGAAGGGTGATGATTACTGTGAAATTGGCGTATCGGGCAATTTCAGGGTAGATAACGCGCCAGCATTAAAATCTGCTGCAATCAGTGGTCTTGGGGTTGTGTATCTTGCGAGTTATCTGATGGAAGATGAAATTGCCAAAGGGACATTAGTGCCTTTACTGAAGGATTGGCAATTGACCCACCATCTGCCATTGCAGGCAGTTTATCCCCGTCGTAAGCACTTAGCACCTAAGGTTAGTTCTTTTATCGAATTCATCAAAGATCACATAGGAACGCCACCGTATTGGGATGCTCCCTATGTCGAATTATTCAGTAAACGTCAGTAAAATAGGAAACATTGTTCTCAAAAGCAGTCTTATGTGGTTTTAAATTGAGCACGCACTTTTATGGTTATTTAAAATCAATACTTTAGATTGAGTTGATGAGTACATTTGTTGATGGTTTTTTAGGGTGTTCTAAAGCACTTTTTTATAACATCCTTGAACTCTGTTCTTAATTGAATACAATGGTAACAGTTGATTCGGAATGATCTGAGTCCTATACGTTTATTGGAAATGACCCCTTTCAATTTTTGTATACAGGTCGGCATTAATGCAGTTTTGGATCACAGCCAACAGAAGTTTGAGAACTAAAACAATGTTGGCTCTTTAAACCATCATCCTAGTTTTTGGTTTACCTCAGCCTTATCGCTGAGGTAATTTTTTTATTGATGGTTTGTAGCCTTGAGCACAAGTTTTGTCTCCCTGTACCCTAAAGTCGCAACTGTGTGTTAAATGATGTGAAGGCGAGTGCTAAAGCATATATTAATGCAACAAATATAGTGACCCACAGTGAGAAGGGTTCTGTTATCTAACGGGATAATGGTACCAATAAAAAAGCCACTTTCGAGTGGCTTTTTTATTGGCTGCAGCTTAAGACTTTCACCTATGTCGCTTTAGTCGTGAAGCAAGTTAACAGTGCTTCACGGCTCAGCATTAGGGCATTAAAACATTAGGCCTGCTTCTTACTGGCTATCCAGAGATCGACTTGTTGTTCTAACACATCCAGTGGTAATGCGCCGTTAGCAAGTACTAGCGTATGGAAGTCGCGGATATCAAATTGACTGCCAAGCTGTTGCTCTGCTTTATGTCTTAGCTCTAGTAGTTTAATCATACCTACTTTATAAGCTGTCGCTTGCGATGGCATAACGATATGGCGTTCAACCATTTTCACCGCATCTGATTTAGCATTTGGCGTATTGTCCACGTAATAGGCAATGCTTTGCTCGCGGGTCCACTTTTTAGCGTGGATACCAGTATCAACGACTAAGCGACAGGCACGCCACAACTCCATTGCTAGGCGACCAAAGTCAGAGTAAGGATCGGCGTAGAGTCCCATTTCTTTTGGGAAAGATTCGCTATATAAACCCCAGCCCTCAATATACGCGGTATAGCCCCCAAACTTACGGAACTTAGGAATATTTTGCAGTTCTTGGGAAATGGCTATCTGCATATGGTGACCCGGAATACCTTCGTGGTAGGCCAGCGCCTCCATTTGGTATTTTGGCATGGCTTTCATGTCATATAGGTTTGCATAGTAGCTACCTGGACGCGAACCATCCGGTGCCGGTTGTTCATAGAAGGCTTTACCCGCGGATTTTTCCCTAAAGGCTTCAACCTGCTTCACTACCATGGCGGCCTTAGGTTTTACTTTGAACACTTCATCCAAGCGCGACTTCATATTGTCGATGAACTTAGTCGCCTCAGCTAAATAGGCGGCTTTGCCTTCGGCGGTATTGGGGTAGTAGAACTGGGGATCATCACGCATAAAGCTAAAGAATTGCTGCAAATCGCCTTTAAAATTGACCTTCTTCATGATGGCACGCATGTCATTGTGAATACGTTCCACCTCAGAATGACCTAAGTCATGGATTTGATCGGCGCTCATGTTTGTCGTGGTCGTTCGTGCCAAGGCATTATTGTAATAGGCGGGGCCGTTAGGGAGTTTCCACGCACCATCGCGGTCATCAGCTTTGGCTGCTAAGGTTTTGACGTAACTGATGAGCTTGTTATAGGCGGGTTCAACTTGAGTAACGAGTGCTTGCTCAGCCTGTTTAAGCAGTGCTTGCTTCTCTGTCTCTTGAATCGTTAATGCGTTCACTTTACGGCGAAAATCTGCGAGTAGCGCACTATCGTCGCCCTTATCAAAAGGCGCACCTTTGATAATGTTTTGGCTGTCTGAAATCACATAAGCGAATACAAACTTAGGCGCGATAATGCCTTTATCTGCGCGAACGTCTAATACTGTCTGTAATTGACTTAAGCGTTTGGGCACGCCATTCAAGCGGCTGATATAGGCCTTAGCATCGCTGACATCTGTGATTTGATGTTGGTTAATTAAGAAGGAGGCGATCATAGAGTGGCCGCCATACATCTGATTCACAGGATAATTATGATAGCGCCATTGGTCATCTTCGATGTCATTTTGCAGATTTTGCTTCAGTAACGTGAGGCTAAGGTTTGTTTGTGGATCGAGTTTGGCCGCATCAATCTGATTGACTTGCGCCAGTTGTTTTTTTGTGCGATCTAAGGTTTTATCATCGGCGGCATCACCCAGTTCATCCCATTTATCATAGTCTTGCTTGATCCCCATATAGGTCTGCGAAATGGGACTCGCCATAATGTTTTCCATGAAGATGGTTTCGAACAGAGCATTGGCTTTTTCTGACTCGGTTTGCGCTACTGCATTCACAGGTTCGCTTGCACTGTTTAAGGCTGGCGAAGTTGATGCTGCATATGCGGGAATGGTCAGCAGAGCTGAAAGGGTCAGTGCGACTAAGCTGATTTTAGTTTTTATTGGCATGATCAGGCTTCCTAGATTGATTTGCATCAATACTAAAGAAGCGGAACAAGAATGTATGGATATTAGTGTTAGAAAATGTGTTAGCTGTAATAGTCTTAAACTGCACTATTGAAAGCTAACACATTATTTATAGAGCTATTTTAACGGCAGGCTTAGCAGAATTGTGTCAGTAAATCATTAACAAACATATGACCTTTACTGGTTAATTGCCAATGTTCAGCGGATTCTGTGAGTAAACCGCGTTGTTTGGCTTTTTCCATTCCTTCGGTCAATGTGTCTCTGTGTTGTCCTGTGCGCAGTTCAAATTCTTGCTTAGGAATAGGTGTCATCAGACGCAGGCGATTCATTAAATATTCGAGCGCGCGGTCTTCCTCTGCAACTTCAATCGATTCGAAGGTGTAGTTGTGTGCACTCAGATATCCCTTTGGATGTTTAATTTTTACCGTGCGTATGATGCGGTTTTCTTCTGGCAACGTCACTTTGCCGTGGGCGCCACAGCCTATGCCTAGATAATCACCAAACTGCCAGTAGTTGAGATTGTGCCTACATTGGTAACCAGGTTTTGCGTAGGCAGATATTTCGTATTGCTCATACCCTAATGCGGCCAGCTTTTGTTGACCTTGCTCATAGATATGCCAGAGCGCTTCGTCATCGGGCAGCTGCGGCGGTTTTGAGTGGAATAGGGTGTTGGGCTCAATTGTTAACTGATACCAAGATAGGTGTGGCGGGTTAAGCGCCGCTGCCGTGTCGATATCGGCCATAGCTTCAGCAAAACTTTGGTTGGGTAATCCATGCATTAAATCGAGGTTAAAACTCAAGTATCCCGCTTGGCTGGCTTTTTGAGCGGCGACTTGTGCCTCGTTTTGATCGTGAATACGTCCGAGTAAGTTGAGTTTATCCTTAGAAAAGCTCTGCACCCCGATAGATAAACGAGTGACGCCCGCTGCACGATAGGCACTAAAGTCATCGTGCTCTAAAGTACCAGGATTGGCTTCCATAGTGATTTCGATATTGTTACTAAAGGGGATTAGCGCATTGGCACCATCGAGTATGCGTTTGATTTGCAAAGCATCGAATAAGGATGGCGTGCCGCCACCGATAAAGATGGTATGGATCTGCCGCCCTTGGACGAGATGTAAATCTTGGCGTAAGTCTTCCAATAGCGCATCAACATAAGCCTCTTGTGGCAGTTCGCCATTTTGGCTATGGGAATTAAAGTCACAATAGGGACACTTTTGTACGCACCAGGGAATATGGACATACAGACTGAGTGGTGGCAGTTCGAGCTTCATCGTAGTAGTCACGGCAGTTGACGACATTATTGTGCATTCCCGCCTGTTAATACGCCTTGGGCTTGCATGGCAGCGATGAGTTGCACTAGAGCTTTACCACGATGACTTAAGGCATTTTTCTCGTTGCTGCTCAGCTCTGCCGCGCTACATTGATAATTTTCAGGGATAAAAATCGGATCGTAACCATGGCCATTAGCGCCGCGTTGGCTAAAGTCGATTTGGCCTTCCCATGAGGCTTGGCAAATAATCGGGGTAGGGTCTTTCGCATGGCGCATATATACCAGTACGCATTGGAATCTTGCCCCGCGAGGTGCTGGCTGGTCTTTTAACGTCTCAAGTAGTTTCAATACGTTGTCTTGATCTTTGGCATTTTCGCCCGCGTAACGTGCTGAATAAATGCCTGGAGCGCCTTGGAGTATATCCACTTCTAAACCCGAATCATCGGCAATGGCCGCAAGTCCGGTGATTTCGGCGGCATGCCTTGCTTTGATAATGGCATTCTCTACAAAAGTGGTACCCGTTTCTGCTACTTCGCTGACATTAAACTGGCTCTGCGGCAGTACAGTGACACCGTAGCTTGCGAGCATTTGATCGAATTCGGCGAGTTTGCCTTTATTACCGCTGGCGAGGACGATTTGTTGCATGGAATACCTATCATAAATGGGGCGACGTGCGTTGGCACTATGATACCCAAGCTCAATAGTAAAGGACAGGGAAAGGGGTTGGCGCTACAGGAAAGCAACGCCAACAAAGGTATAAAATAGGTTTATTCAACGTAGAATTTTTGCTTGAACTGTAAGTTCGTGTTCAGTTGATTGCCATATTTAATTGCGATATTGAAGTTGATTTCCTGATCATCGCGGTAGGGCACTTCGGCAATGTAATAAATCGCATCACCTTCGCGGATCTCTTTAAACGTTAGATTGATTCGCGCATCTAACAAATTATTAGCAACTCCAGTAATTTCAACGGGTACTGCGGGCTTATTCGCTTCGCTAATATCTAATACGGCAATATTGATAATGCCAGTGTAGTTACTGCGCTTAATGCCATAGGATTTGGCTATGCTAGGCGTTAAAAATGTACTGCCAAGTGCCATGTAATGAATATCAAAATTGCCGACAGTTTCTTTTTGCTCAGCATTTGCAACACCGCAAAGGCTGGCCGTGAGGGCTAATACAGCGAGAAGATTACGGAACATGATGGGATACCTCATATTAGGGAATGTTGGATTATAGGGCCGCTGTGACTATTTTTTTCAATAAATTAATCGCTTTCAAAGGATTAATTCGTTTTCAGTTGTACGATTCTTTAACTGATTAATCTTTCAACTGAATTACTTTTTACTATCTTGCCCCATCAGTTCAGTAATGACACTTGGGATGATCTTAGGGTCAATAATGCGGATTTGTTTATGTCGGCCAAGTTCACCTTTTATTATGTGAATGTCGCTCTTTGGCACTTTAAAAGCTTTTGCTAAGTACTTGCTTAAATGGGCATTCGCTTTGCCATCAATAGGCGGCGCAGTGATGGCTACTTTTAGCTCATCACCGTGCAATCCTACAATTTGATCTCGGCTAGCCTTAGGCTGAATGTAGAGATTAAGCAGCAAGTCACCTTGCTGCAAAGTCACTGCACTCATTAGATCACAGCCCAATAAGGGATATATTGAGCAAGTAACATATTGAGGAAATTCATACCAATAATGACCAGCATTACGGATAAATCTAAACCACCAATTGGCGGTATGATACGACGTATTGGTGCTAATACGGGTTCAGTTAACTGACCCATGATCATTACAATTGGATTATAGCCTTGGTTAAACCAGCTTAAGATTGCGCGTATTAATAGCATCCAAAATAGCAGTACCCCTGCTTTTTTGACCACAGATACAACGGCAAACAGCAAAAATAACAGTATGTCTATGCCACCGCCCGCAATGAGGCTAATTAGTAGCAGCTTGGCTATCACAACCAATAATGCGAGGACGAAAGATGCGGTATCAAATCGCCCTAAGGAAGGCAAAATACGGCGCATTGGTGCGATGAGCGGGTGAGTTGCTTTAACAATAAATTGGCTAAAAGGATTGTAAAAATCAGCCCTTGCCAGTTGTAACCAAATCCGCAAAATCACCACCATCAAATAGAGATCGAATAGAGTGGTGATTAAAAAGGTAAATGCATTCATCGAGATTTCTACCTATTAAAGTTCGATATAAAAACGTGTTAGTGGATCAAAATGTTTTAGCCATTTCTTCTGCACGATTAATACAGTTTTCCATGGCTTTTTTTACTAAGCCGCGCATATCCGCAGCTTCAAATGTCGCCAGCGCTTGTGCGGTGGTGCCGCCCTTTGAAGTAACATTCTCCCTTAAATTACCTAAGGTCAGTTGTGGGTTTTGCTTTGCCATCATAGCAGCGCCAAGCGCAGCTTGCTGCACTAAACTTCTGGCTTTTGTTTCATCCATTCCCATTTCTTTGCCTGCATCTATCATAGACTCCATTAGCAAAAAGAAATAAGCCGGTGAACTGCCCGATAGTGCAATCACTTGATCTAAATCTGACTCTTCATTTACCCATACTATTTCGCCGCCGCTTGACATCAAACGATCGCAAATGGCTTTCTGCTCGGTAGTAATGCTTTGAGGCGCATAGAGGCCAGTCATACCCACACTAATTTGCATCGGCGTATTTGGCATAGCGCGGATAAGCTTGATGTCTTGTGCCAGATAGTCGGTATATCGCTTTGCCTTAATGCCCGCTGCGATAGTGATGACTAACTTATTCGACAGCTCGACTGTCTGTAATGCTTCACAAACTTGTTGCATCAACTGTGGTTTTACCGAAAGTACTATGACATCGGCAGCTTGCGCCGCGGCTAAATTATCTTGAGAAACCAAAATCCCAAAATCGGCTTTTAGTGCATCGAGTTTACCTTGGCTGGGATTAGTCGCTTGGATGAGTTGAGCTGGATAGCCGTTATTGACTAAGCCACTGATGATGCTGCGCGTCATATTGCCGGCACCGATAAAGCAGATTTTCTGTTGATCCATTTGATTCTCTTCAGTGTGTTAACCGTTAACTTGTAACATCTTCACCTTAAATTAAGATGATAAAACGGTTAGTCATTTGAATGATTGAGCCTGATTATCGACTCTCGCTAATTGCTCTTAAATCGTTAATGTTCGGTGTTCTTAAATACAGTATTTGGGCATAAAGTGCTAAAAACAAGGTTAAATTGACCTCTAACTAAATGCCTAACGTGGATTTTACGCAGCGTAATTGCGCTCACCAAAAATGGCACTGCCAATACGCACCATAGTTGAACCGCAGCTAATCGCTGTATCTAGGTCATTACTCATCCCCATTGAAAGCGTGTCTACAGCGGGATAATGCGTTTTAAGTTCTTGAAATAGATTGTTTAACATGGAAAACTCTTTAAGCTGCAACTCTGTATCCGCGGTTGCCGTTGGAATTGCCATTAGGCCCCTCAGTGCTAAGTTAGGTTGCTGAGCTATCAGTTCTGCCAGTGGCAGCATTTGAGCCGCATCTATGCCAGATTTTGTGTCTTCAGCACTGATATTAATTTGAATACAGACGTTTAATGGCGCCAATTCGGCCGGACGTTGCTCATTGAGACGTAGGGCAATTTTGTCGCGTGAGAGGGTATGCATCCAATCGAAATGCTGGGCGACTATGCTGGTTTTATTGGATTGGAGTGGGCCGATAAAATGCCATTCTATGTCCGGGAAATCCCCCTTGAGCGCAGTAATTTTTTCAGCGCCTTCTTGGACATAGTTTTCGCCAAAGCAACGCTGACCCGCTTGGTAGGCTGCTATAATGTCTTCAATAGGTTTAGTCTTGCTGACGGCAAGTAAGCGAATACTGCTGGGGTGGCGGGCACATTTTTGCGCTGCTTGTGTGATCCTGCGCTGGGCGATTGCGAGTCTGTCTGCTATTGTTGTCATGATGTAATTATCTAGTTGCAAGGATATCCCAAACGATGGAAATCACTGAGTTATTGGCATTTAGTGTAAAACACAAAGCCTCGGATCTACACCTTTCTGCAGGGATATCTCCCATGATCCGTGTTGACGGTGAAGTGAGAAAAATTAACCTGCCCGCGCTCGATCATCAAGGTGTACACAGTTTAGTGTACGACATAATGAATGATAAGCAGCGCAAGGACTACGAAGAACATTTAGAAATCGATTTCTCGTTCGAAGTCCCTAATCTTGCACGCTTTCGTGTTAACGCATTCAATCAATCCCGTGGTGCAGCGGCTGTGTTTCGTACCATTCCAAGTGACATTTTGTCACTTGAGCAATTGGGTGCGCCGGAAATTTTTAAAAAAATTGCCAGTTTCCCTCGCGGATTGGTGCTAGTGACTGGACCTACGGGGTCGGGTAAGAGTACCACACTTGCCGCCATGGTGGATTACGTGAATGAAAATCGACATGATCATATCTTAACCATTGAAGATCCTATCGAATTCGTTCACCAAAATAAGCAATGTTTGATTAACCAACGTGAAGTTCACCGCCATACCCACAGCTTTAATGCGGCGCTTAGAAGCGCACTGCGTGAAGACCCAGACGTGATTTTAGTCGGTGAGATGCGTGACCTTGAGACCATTCGTTTGGCGATGACCGCCGCAGAAACGGGCCACTTAGTGTTTGGTACCTTACATACCACCTCTGCCGCGAAAACGATTGACCGTGTGGTCGACGTATTCCCCGCCGGTGAAAAAGACATGGTGCGCACTATGTTGTCTGAATCGCTGCAAGCGGTTATTTCGCAAACCCTGATTAAAAAGGTGGGAGGAGGCCGTGTCGCCGCCCATGAAATCATGATGGGCACGCCCGCTATCCGCAACTTAATTCGTGAAGACAAAGTGGCGCAGATGTATTCGGCAATTCAAACAGGTATGGCCCATGGAATGCAGACCTTAGAGCAATGTTTACAGAACTTAGTCAATCGTGGTCTTATCACTCGTGAAGATGCAATGGCGAAAAGTTCGAATAAACAAGCGACATTTTAAGGATTTATGATGGATGTTCGTCCGTTTTTAAAAGTGATAGTGGAACGCAAAGCCTCCGACTTGTTCATCACAGCGGGTTTTCCGCCGAGTGCCAAGATTGACGGTGAATTGCGTCCATTGGCAGAAAGTGCGTTTACACCAGCACAATCCCTGGATTTTGTTGAGTCGTTAATGACTGAGGCTCAGAAGCAAGAGTTTCATTCCACTCGTGAGTGTAACTTCGCTTTTGCGGCAAAGGATTTAGGTCGTTTTCGGGTGAGCGCTTTTTGGCAGCGTGAATCGCCTGGCTGCGTGATGCGCCGTATTGAGACTAAAATCCCGGATGTCGATGATTTAAAATTGCCGCCTATTCTAAAAGATCTGGTGATGAGCAAACGTGGTCTCATCATTATGGTGGGCGGAACGGGAACGGGTAAGTCAACGTCTTTGGCGGCCTTGGTGGGTTATCGCAATGGTCATGCTCGTGGGCATATTTTGACTATTGAAGATCCGGTTGAATTCGTTCATGACCACAGAAAAAGCATTATCACCCAGCGTGAAGTGGGCATAGATACTGAATCTTTCGATGCGGCGCTAAAAAGCTCCCTTCGCCAAGCTCCCGATGTGATCTTGATTGGTGAAATCCGTACCCAAGAGACGATGGAGTTTGCGCTGTCATTTGCAGAAACGGGTCACCTTTGTATGGCAACCTTGCATGCCAACAACGCCAACCAAGCGTTAGACCGGATTATGCATCTCGTGCCTGAGAGTAAACACCAACAGTTATTGTTCGATTTATCATTGAATTTACGCGGTATTGTGGCACAGCAATTGATACCTAAAGTTGATGGCACAGGGCGTCGCGCTGCGATTGAAGTATTGATTAACACCCCAAGGGTGGCGAGTTTAATTGCGAAGAACGAGCTGCATTTACTCAAAGAAACCATGGCAAAATCCAACGAGCAGGGTATGCAGACGTTCGATCAGGCCTTGCTGAAACTTTATGTCGATGGCGAGATTAGTTACGCCGATGCGCTGCACCATGCTGATTCACCAAACGATTTACGTTTGATGATTAAATTGCAGAATAAAGAATCCACGGGCTCAGGTTTTATGGAAGGTGTCACCTTAGACATGGACTAGCGCGATAGTCCGGTTCTGGGTTCGGCAGCTCTTTATGGGCTGCTTTTTGTTTGTGTATTAGATTTTCGTTCAGCTCAATCGGTTCTACTTCATCGCTATGTTGCCATTATCCATAGCTTTTATTTTTTAATTCAATATGATCTTTACCTAGTGCGTTTACGTAATGTACTGGTAAAGGAGAAAGCAATGAAAAAATTACCTATGATATTCGCTATGACAGCGAGCTTGACGAGTGTTGGCGCGATTGCAGCCACTTGTCCCGAGTATCTGAACCTTGAAGTACGAAAATTACATTCTGAAGAGACGGTTAATCTGTGTGAATTAACTCAGGGAAAACCAGTGTTGATTGTTAACACGGCCAGTAACTGTGGTTACACCCCGCAGTTTAAAGCGCTCGAAACATTGCATGAAAACTACAAAGATAAAGGCTTAGTGGTCATTGGTTTCCCATCGGATGATTTTTTCCAAGAAGAAAATGATGAGAAAGATACGGCTAAAGTGTGTTACATCAATTACGGTGTCACCTTTACTATGCTGTCGACATCGCCAGTACGTGGTAGTGACGCTAATAGTGTCTTCAAATACTTAGCTGAAAAAACCGGTGCGCCTAAGTGGAATTTTTATAAGTATGTCGTCAGCGGTGATGGTGCAGTTGTGCAACAGTTCAATTCTAAAGTGAAGCCAGATAGTGAAGAGCTTAAGCAAGCGATAGAATCTGTACTTTAATTTTACGAATATTTATTAATTAAGAGGCTGTTTTGGCTAAATTTTCAGGCTTATCCAAAGAAGTTGGACACGGGCAGCGCGGCAAAGTAGGCGTGTTGTTGTTGAATTTAGGTACTCCAGATGAACCCACAGCATCTGCTGTTAGACGTTATCTTGCAGAGTTTTTAGCGGATCCCCGAGTCGTCGAGATCCCTAAGCTAGTGTGGATGTTGATTTTACACGGGATCATTTTGCGGGTACGGCCAGCAAAATCGGCAGCGTTATACCAAAAGGTATGGACTGCGGCAGGTTCACCGTTAATGGACATTAGTTTGCGTCAAACGGCAAAGTTAGCGGATAAGCTTAAAGCTGATAACCATGATGTTTCTGTGCATTTAGCAATGCGTTATGGCTGTCCGTCGGTTGCTAGCACCTTGCAGAATATGCATCAAAATGGCATAGATAAAATCGTGGTGTTACCTCTGTATCCCCAATATGCGGCGCCAACCACGGGTTCTGCATTTGATGCTATTGCCGCTGAGTTGTCCAAGTGGCGCTATATTCCAGCACTGCATTTTATTAATACTTATCATGACAATGCTGACTTTATTAACGCGTTAGCCAGTTCGATCACGGCTGATTTTGAAGCCCATGGTAAACCGCAAAAATTGGTGTTGTCTTACCATGGTATGCCTGAGCGTAATTTGCATTTAGGCGATCCGTATTACTGCTTCTGCATGAAAACGACTCGACTGGTTACCGAAAAGCTTGGGTTAGGTAAAGATGAGTTTGTCATGACTTTCCAATCGCGTTTTGGTAAAGCTAAATGGCTACAACCCTATACCGATGCGACTTTGAAAGCGTTGCCGCAACAAGGCGTGCGTGATATCGCTATAGTCTGCCCGGCTTTTAGCGCCGATTGTTTAGAAACGCTGGAAGAAATTGTTGGTGAGAATGGTCATCTGTTTGCCGAGGCGGGCGGTGAGAAGTTCCGCTACATTGCTGCACTAAACGATGATGATGCACACATTACTATGATGGCAAACTTAGTGAAGCCACATTTTTGATCTGGTAATTTATCGGGTTAAACATCAAACTAAAAGGATAAGGCAACTTATCCTTTTATTTTTATTGTAGTTTTATTTGTTGTGGCATTACTTGCTGAAGTTATTTTCGAAGTAGCTTTCGATGATAAGGACGGCTGACACCGCATCGACTTGACCTTTGGTCAGCGCCTTAAACCCGCCCAATTCGAATAATCTGGCCTTAGCATCAGTGGTAGTTAATCGCTCATCTTGAGTGGCTATTTTGACTTTGAACTTAGCATTGATGCGGTTCGCAAATTTACGCGCCCTGTGGGTCATATCTTGCTCTGTACCATCCATGTTTAAGGGCAGACCAACGACGACTAAGTCAGGTTGCCACTCTTTGATTAAGTCGCCTATCTGATCCCAATTTGGGATACCATCGACGGCTTTAATTGACAACAATGGCGTGGCGCTAGCGGTGATTTCTTGGCCTATAGCGACACCAATGCTCTTAGTGCCAAAATCAAAGCCTAATACGGTTTTCGAATTCATAGTGTGCTGACTTATATTAATAAATAGACTTAAGCGTGACCCGCTTGAGCTGAAACTTGCCAAGCATCAAATCCGAGAGCACGGCTGGCCTGTGGCCAACGGTCTTCGTGTTTAATGTTAAACAAGAGCGCATTCGTTGCTGGAATTGTGAGCCAAGAATTATCGGCAAGCTCTTGTTCGAGCTGATCTTTACTCCATCCAGCATAACCTAATGCGACGAGAAACTTCTCGGGCGATCTGTTGCTTCCAATCGCGGTTAACACATCACGTGAAGTGGTTAGCATTAAACCACAACCCAGATCTGTGCTATTGGCCCAATAGGGCTGAGAGGTATGCAGCACAAAGCCACGATCTTGGGAAACGGGGCCGCCCATCATGACATTGGCATTGAGCACTAAATCCGCGGAGACTTGCTCTGCCGGCAAATCCATTTGTTCTAATAGCGAATTAACTTCGATACCGAGCGGTTTATTGATCACCAGCCCCATGGCGCCTTTGGCATCATGTTCACAGATATAAATGACTGAGCGTTCAAAAAACGTACCGTGTAGTGAGGGCATCGCAATTAAGAAATGGTTCTGCAAACTCTCCATTAAACTACTCCGTTTGATGTGGCTAAGTTGATCTAGCTTGCTGCTATATTGCTAAGTCGGGCGAGATTAACCGCCAGCTAATTTAACTTTGTAGTTCTGCTTCTCAAGCAATAGCTTTAATTGCTCGCGGTTATCGGTTTGGACCTCAATAGTGAAATCTTTAACCGTGCCACCACAACCACATTGTTTTTTAAGGGTTTGAGCCATTGCTTTTAACGCGGTTTCATCGAGACCTAGGCCTGAGATAATCGAAACGCCTTTGCCTTTGCGGCCCTTACTGTCTCTATGGATCCTGACTATACCGTCGGATTCAGGAATCGCTTTAGTGACGGGCTCTGCATTAATACGGCCTTTGTCGGTGCTGTACACTAAGGATACATTAGGATCTGCTTTCATAGATTTCATTCATTGGTGTTAAAAGATGACTTATACCCGTTCAGTTTATCAAATTTGCAGGGGTTCTGGGAGGTAAAAAAAGACCACTTGAGGATTATCCTTAAGTGGTCTGAACAAAATGCTAACTCTTTGCAGGGAAGTAAGCATATTTTTGAAAAGTAAGCTTAAAGCTCAGGATTAATTCATTCGCATGAATACCATGGCTATCAGCGCCACAGCGGTGAGTAATGCACTGGGCATAATAAATTTATGTAACTTAGGTAATGCAATTAAGCAGGCTGTTGTAACAAAACCAAATGCGGCGACTGTGGCATAGTTAGTGCCATTAGCAATGGTATCAATAACCAACCAGCCAAGGACTAGGAGGGGTAATATCAGTAAACTGGTAGGCAAATGACGTTTAATTTTGGCGTTATTCGCCTCGAGAGAAATTTTTTCTGGTGCAAGGAAAAAAATGGCAGATGCAACCATAAACGCGCTAATAAACCAGTACATTTCAACACCCCCTTTAAATCTCAATTGATAATCATTATCATCTTTGGCTTTGCTGAAGTCAAGCTGAATGAGATGCTGCTTTTTAATCAATTGAGTTGTAGATTAGGCTATTGCTCTGTAAGCTAAATTCATATCTCTGATACTTGTCTTTGTTCGGGTCGAACATCTGAGGAAATTAAGATGAAAAATATTTTTGTAGCATTAGCTGTGTTGGCACTCAGTGCCTGTAGTTCGATGAAGTCAGGTTGGGATTTTGATCCTAGCGCCAATTTTACCCAATATAAAACCTATGCTTGGGTTGCTCAGAAAACGGATTCTGCTGGATATCATCTAGATGGCTTGATGGACCAACGGGTCAGAGAAGCGGTGAATAGCCAGTTAGCGAGTAAGGGGATGACATTAGTTGATGCAAAAGATGCTGATGTACTTGTTAATTATCTGACCAAAGTTGATAAGAAGATTAATGTTGATACCTTCAATAGTAATTTTGGCTACAACCCATACTATGGTCCAGGATGGGGTTGGGGCGGCAATATGCAGACCCAAACCACAGTAAGAGAATATGAAGTTGGCACCCTGATTATTGATTTGGTTGATAATAAAACCACTAAACTGATCTGGCGTGGTTCTGTTGCCGATACCATTCGCGACAAAAATACCCCAGAAGAAAGAGTACAGATCATCAATCAAGCAGTGGGCAGTGTAATGGCAAATTATCCACCTAAGCCTGACACTAAGTAGTTCTGATTCAGTTTGAATGAACATTAAGTGGCCTAAGGGCCGCTTTTTTGTGGTTGATTTTTATGCATTTGTCTACGGTATTAGATGATCTGCAGTTATTTATCATCTGATTGGATTTACGTTATTAATACTTATTAAAAATTCTATTTTCATAGATGACAATGTGAAAGTAACATTTTTATAACTGACTATTTTGTATGATATTTATCCTATAACTTAATAATGTAATAGGAGTCTGCATCAGATTATTAATAAGATGATGAATTAATTTTTCTAATGATGAATTCAAAATAAAATCATTATAGAACTGAGCGGTTATCAGGCAGAATCAATTCTTTGAGTTGTTGGTAGTAGCAAAGATGCATGAGACGCAGATTATTGGATTACTTTGGCTGATTGGGATTATTGCCGAGGCGATGACGGGCGCTCTGGCGGCTGGCCGCAAGCAGATGGATTTGTTTGGTGTGGTGATCATTGGCTGCGCAACGGCAATTGGTGGCGGCACACTAAGGGATATGATGCTCGGAAATTACCCCTTAATTTGGGTTGAGCATGTGCATTACCTTATTGCGATTGCATTCGCTTCTTTGCTCACAGTCGCTATCGCCCCTGTGATGCGTTATCTGTCTAAGTTATTTTTGGCTATTGATGCCTTAGGTTTAGCCGTATTCTCCATCGTGGGCGCACAAAAGACGTTAATGCTGGGATTTAGCCCAACAATTGCCGTAGTCATGGGATTGGTCACTGGTGTCTTTGGTGGCGTTATCCGCGATATTCTGTGTAACCAAGTGCCTTTGATTTTTAAAAAAGAACTCTATGCGGTGATTTCATTACTGACGGCAGGTTTGTATATCGTCTTAAAAGCCTATCAGTTAACGGAATGGATTAATCTGGTTATTTGTCTAAGCGTTGGTTTTAGCTTACGGATGTTGGCGCTGCGATATCATTGGTCTATGCCAACCTTTGACTACCAATCCAGTGGCGATCAGCATACACATTAAATCGTAAAACCAAATCGTAGAAATAGAACCGTTAAACAAAAGGGCAGCTAAGGCTGCCCTGTTTTTTAGCGGTGAATTACTGCTGGGCTTGCAGGGTTTTCAAGGCTTCAAGGGCAGCATCATAGTTAGGATGCTCTGTGATGTTTGGTACTAACTCTTGGTATTGGAGCTTACCTTCTGCATCTATGATGAAAATGGCTCTAGCCAGCAAGCCGTAATCTTGAATTAACAAACCATACTTTTCACCAAAATCACGCCACACGCTATCTGATAGCACTTTGATTTTATCTACGTTTTCCACTTTACAGAAACGCTTCTGTGCGAAGGGTAAATCGGTACTGATCGTTAGCATGATGACGTCATCGGAAAAATGGCCAACTTCGCTGTTGAAGCGCTTCGTCTGCAGTGCGCAAACACCTGTATCTAGGCTTGGCACGGCACTTATCAGTACAGTTTTACCCTTAAAATCACTTAGCATCACTGGCGTGAAATGCTCATCAACGACTTTAAACCCCGGCGCCATTTGCGACAATTTTGGTCTTTTCCCTTCTAATGTGACTGTTTTTTCACCCATTAAAACCTGTGTTTTCTCACTGGCGAGTGTATTGGGACTCATCAGAACTAGGCTATAAATACAGCTTGCGGCTAAAAATGAAACATATTTTTGCATTGGATTTCCTCACACATGAATATCTGTGCCTTCGCTAATATCTGTCCATTAAGGTACGCTAAAATGATGCGTAGAACCATAAAAAAAGGCCGGTAATTACCGACCTTTATTATCCACTAATTGTTATTTGCTTAGCGGTAATTCTTTGACATGGATATCCATTTGTGGGAATGGAATACCTATATCTGCAGCGTCTAATGCATTTTTTATTTGCTCAAGCAGTTGGAAACGTGCAGTCCAATAATCAGATGTTTTTACCCAAGGACGAACCACGAAATTGATTGAAGAGCTAGCCAATTCAGAAAGTCCAACTGTATATGCTGGATCTTTTAACACATACTGGTTGTTATCTAAAATATCGGTCAATACTTTTTTAGTGAGTGCAATATCGGCGGAATAAGATACACCAATCACTAAATCGATACGACGACTATCCATTGCTGAGTAGTTAGTGATAGTGCCATTCATGATAGATGAGTTTGGCGCTACGATAACTTTATTATCAGGAGTGCGAAGCTTGGTTGAGAATATGGTTATTTCATCAACAGTGCCGGCGATACCTGCAGCTTCAATATAGTCACCTACGCGGCAAGGGCGGAATAACACCATTAATACACCCGATGCAAAATTAGACAGAGAACCTTGTAGCGCTAAGCCTATTGCTAAACCTGCAGCACCGATAACGGCTACCAGTGATGCGGTTTGTACACCAATTTGGCCTAACGTGGCAATAACCGCGAAAACAAATACCACTGCCCAAGCGAGATTTGCGACAAATGAAACGACTGTCGGATCAACTTTACGGCTGTTCAGTAATTTACGAACAAGCTTCTGTGCTACGCCCGCAAAGTATTTACCAACAAAGAAGATGATAATGGCGAATAATGTTTTTAAGCCATAAGTCACAATCAGATCTGGTGCTTGCTTTAATAAACCTTCGAGGTTTTCCATTGAATAACTCCCTAAATATACGCTAACAAAAACTATTTATTATTGACGATAAATTCTACTCGTCGATTTAAACTGCGCCCTTCGCTAGAACGGTTGTCCGCTACAGGTTCAGATATACCTTTACCCATTACGGTAAAGCGATTTGGATTAAAGCCATAATCTTCAACCAAAATACGTTTTACATTTTGAGCTCGCTGAAGTGATAGTTGATAATTAAACTCTGGTGTACCAACGATATCTGTGTGGCCCACTAAGGTTAATTCAGCATCATTTGTTTCTAAGAATGCTTTTACTAAGGCTAAAGTTTTCCATTGAGAAAAGTCAACCTCGGCAATGGCAAATTCAAAATACACCATAGCTGCAGAAATATTATGACAATCTGTGTTTAACTCAGCATTTGAATGACTCATATCGCAAACTGGTGATGCAGTCATTTCCACAGCGATTTCTTCCACACAACCATTAGCCATAACAGGTGTATTTGGCTCCGTGTTAGGACAGGCATCTTTGATATCTGGCACTCCATCTCGGTCAGTGTCAGACCAAGCAAATACCTGTGATGTTAGGCTTAAACTTAATAGCAAAAGCGCTAGCTGAATCCATCGAGATTGGGAGTTTTTCACTACAAATCACCTATTGAACGATAAGTATTAGTCAAAATTACTAAAGCGATCGCATTGTTGTAGCATGACCATCTTAGTGTGGCATTCTAACGAGTAAGACTCTTTTCGCCAAGCTAAACGCGTACAAGCGTCTATACATCGACAGATAGATATCGGCAAGATCTTGAGTATATTTATGTTTTTATTAGTAGATGTCAGTATGTCGATACTTGCTTCAAGTATATGCGAGGTTCTACATCGGTAAATTTGTCGACAAGTATGACGATAAACTATACAAAATAAGCCTTTAGCGCTAGAGTCTTGAGCCCATTATGCGCCAACCAAACTTTAAGTTGAGGACAAGATGATAGATTTACGCAGTGATACTGTTACCCAGCCAACAGCAGCCATGCGGTTAGCCATGTCCAGAGCCGAAGTGGGTGATGATGTTTACGGTGATGACCCTACGGTAAATAGTTTGCAGGATATGGCTGCGGAGATGTTTGGCTTTGAAAGTGCATTATTTACCTGTTCGGGTACTCAAGCAAATTTATTGGCTTTGATGGCCCATTGTGATCGTGGAGATGAGTACCTGTGCGGTCAGCAGGCTCACAATTATAAGTTCGAGGGCGGCGGCGCTGCTGTCCTAGGCAGCATTCAACCTCAACCTTTAATGAATCAATTAGATGGCACTATTGCATTAGCTGACATTGAAGCCGCAATTAAGCCTGATGATATCCATTTTGCTCGTACTCGTTTGCTTAGTTTAGAGAATACGATTGGCGGTAAGGTTCTCCCGCAAAGCTATTTGGCGGATGCGCAGACATTAGCCTTTAATCGCGGATTAAAAATTCATTTAGATGGTGCGCGAGTTGCCAATGCTGCGGTTGCGCAGAATATTGCAATAAGTGATATCACGGCGCACTTTGATTCAGTGTCGATTTGTTTATCCAAAGGATTATGTGCGCCAGTCGGCTCATTACTCTTAGGTGATGAACGCTTGATTAAGAAAGCCATTCGTTGGCGTAAAATGCTTGGTGGCGGTATGCGTCAAGCTGGGATACTTGCAGCGGCAGGTAAGCTTGCTTTAACTGAGCAAGTGCAACGACTGAGTGAAGATCATGACAATGCGGCGTATTTGGCTCGTCAGTTGGCCGAGCTGAGTGAGTTCGACGTCGATTTAGCCGCAGTACAAACCAATATGTTATTTGCCAAATTAGCGCCTCAAGTTGATGCGGATTTATTGGCGAAACACTGTCGAGCGGAAGGCATTCTGATAAGCCCTGGGCGCACGATTCGACTTGTGACTCACAAAGATGTGAGCCGTCAGGATATAGATAAAGTGTTGCGTGTTGTTAAGCAGTACCTCAAAGCCTAAGTGTGGATTGATTTCCGGTTTTACTGAAATGCCCGAGCTTTGTCTTGGGCATTTTTATAGGCAGGCATTGCTTAATGTTGAATTATTAAGCAATTAATGAATGATTTGCTAAAACAAGCTTTAGACAACAGGCGAAATGTTTGCGTTTATCTATACTAAAAACAACAAGATTATATCGCTAAGGTAACTTTAGGTTGAAGCCTAATAACAAGACTAATAAAGGGGTCGATTATTGGACAAATCGGATCAGTGAATTGGAAATGCCAGCACTGTGTTCGACTGTTAAATCGCTAGAAAAGCTCGCCAAGGATGACGTTTCCTCTCTCGCATTACTCGGGCGTAGCGTGATGCACGATAACGCCTTAACCTCTCGTATTCTTCGAGTTGCTAATAGCGCTATTTACCATAAAGGTAGTAGCCAAATCTCCACTGTCAGCCGAGCGGCTATAGTGCTTGGTTTCGATGCAGTGCGAAATATCTGTATCACAGCCAAGTTACTCTCAAGCTTGTTAGAGAGTAAAAATTTGGCACCTAACGTATATCAAAGATTAATAAAGTTGATGGCTAAAGCATTTCAAGCAGCCATGATTGCACGGATGATGTTGAGCCATTATGACGAAGAAATGCAGGAGGAAGCTTTTATAGCCTCTTTACTGTATCACATAGGTGAGAGCGCTTTTTGGAGTATTGGTGGTGAGTTCACCGAAGAGTTAGATCTAAAACTACGTGAATGTGCAACGCCAGCAGAGGAACGAAGTATAACCCGCGAAGCCCTCGGCACTTCTTTTTCACTATTAACTCAAAGTATTGCCCGCAATTGGGGATTGGGAGAACTGTTGGTCCATGCAGTTAATAATCCTGAAGACCAAAGACCTGAAATTCGGTCTATTTTTATTGCGGATAAGCTCTGCGATATTTTATCTCAGCCTAATCTTGATAAGCAGGAATTAGGGAAACGTATCACGCAAGCGGCGAGTTTTACTGGACTAGAAGAAAATGAGTTTATGGTGCGGATGCAACGCTGCGCGAATGCGACCCATAAGTTAGCTGAAGTATATGGCGCTAAGGTGTTGCTAGACTATCTACCAGATCCTAAGCGTATGGTCACAGTTAAACCTGTTCCACTTCCCATTCCGTTAGATATGCCTGTCTATCAAGTTAACTTGAATATTCAGTTAGCTAAGCTACGAGAATTAACAGGCTTCGCCATTAATAAAGCCGATTTTAACCAAATCATGCAAACGGTTCTCGAAGGTATACTTGAGGGCGTTGGCGTTGACCGGTGCGGCGTGCTGTTATTGTCGCCAAGCCGTAAACAACTTCAACCTAGGGTGATATTAGGTCGTGATGCAGATGCCATTAAGCAAGAGTTTATTATCGATTTGAGCGATAGGCGGGGATTATTTTACCAAGCGATGGAGCATAAGTTACCGCTTTGGGTAGATGATCCTAGCTCTAAGAAATGGCAAGAGCAGTGTAAAGAATTACAAGCGCAACATGTGTCACGTCAAGGCTTTTTATTAGCACCGTTATTAGTCGATAGTAAAGTGATCGGGTTTTATTATGCGGATAGGGGCCCTTCGGAAAGGGCATTTGAAGACGTGGATTTTCAAAGTTTCATCCACTTCTCCCAATTGGCGAATGTGTGTTTTACTGTGTCTTTGAGATAGTAAATAATCTTAAGTTATTGTTTTTATGTTTTTTTAATTTCAAGCTGTATCCTTTCGAAATTGCATTCTTTCAAACTGTATTTTTGGGAGTACTGCACTATTGTTTGTTTGCGGCTTTAATCTCGGCAGTTATTTGCTTGGCTACCTCATTAGGAATGGGAAAGCTTAAATGGTATTGCGCTATTTCCCAGTTGCCATTGGTTTTGATTAAAGTGCCAGTTCCTCGACTGACGCCATAGGCTGGACTATTTAATAACTCGTCAAACAATATGACATTGCCGTGTTGGATTAAATGACGCTCAGTTAAATCATAGCGCCAACCTTTTGTGGGGCGGGAGTAACGTTCAAATTCCGCCATTCCCCAGCGCTCACTCGCATCCGTGCCAATAAAAATGCCGTCTTTTCGGTACAGGGCAAAGTATTTATCCCAATTGGCATCGCTTGAATATTGGTTGAGTAAATCTAATACGTGAGCCGCCGCTTGTTGATCAGGATTCGAAGTCGTTTGAGCGCTTTGTGTTGGCGAGTCCTGTGCCTGTACGCTTACATTAAGGCCGCCAAGCATTAACGCGCTGAGCAGTAACCCCAAGGTAGCGCGATTAATATTGGAACCTTTAACTGAGAATGCATGAGTGTCTTTGAGCATTTGCGTGCCTCTACTCTTATGGGTTAATGCCAGTTTATCGGATCGAGTTGATAAAAGCGGCTCAGTTCACGATACAAGTCTGGGTGTTGTTGGTAAAAATCCTCTGGTTTCTCAAAAAAGACTTCGGTGATGACGGCAAAAAACTCAGCGGGATTAGTCGCACCATAATAATTAAATAATGAGGGCGTGCCAAAATTTGCACTGTGTTGTAATTGGGTAAATTCCCTATTTAGCACTTCAGACCAAGTGCTGTAGTCGGCAAAATGCTGCAGAATGGGTGCGCCATTGGCTTGGCCATCTTCTTGATCGAGCTGATGGGCAAACTCATGGATTACGACATTATTACCATCATGGGGATCGGCGGCGCCGTCTAGAGTATTTCTCCATGAGAGCACAACTTTACCGTATTCCCATGATTCCCCTGCTAGCACATTGCGTTGTTCCCACACGATACCGCTAATGTCTTTATGTTGATTATTGACGATAAAGGCATCGGGATAGACCAAAATCTGTTTCAGTTTGGGGTAAAAGTCGGTTTTACGATTGAGTAGCAGTAGACAGGCTTGGGCCGCGATTGTGACTCTTACTTCATCCGTGATCTCAAAATTATCGCAGCCGATAAAGACTTTTTCATCGATGAAAATTTGGATATGCCGTTTGAGTTGCAGTTGTAGATCTGCGGGTAGAGCATGGAAGTAAGGCAGTCTTTTTTTGAGAATGCTGCGCCATTCTTTTGGAAAAGGTTTCATCGTGACTCGTCGACGATGTAAGGTCTTGCGCCAACGACTCGACAGTAGCCAGGTAATTGCGCCAATTCCTAGGATAAGCGTGATAACAATAGCGAGCATACTTCCCTGACTTTATCCTGATTAACTTAGTATTAGCTAATGGGGGGGAAGTCAGCGTAACTCAATCCTCTGGTGAAAAAAGAAACTGAACAGTCGCCGCATTTTATGGTTAGGAATAGCGAACTGGTTGGTTTAGTCGTGTCTCTGTACGATTGCGACCTGTTAGTTTGGCGTGATAGAGAGCCTCATCAGCTTGATTAATTAAGCTATTCGTATCCATAGGTTGTGATCGCTCCCAGCAAGTAATACCAGCGCTGATGGTCAGTATGCCGTCATGGGGGGAGTCTTCATGTGGTATTTTTAAACTGATGATTTTATTGCGTAATACTTCAGCAAAATGATATGCCTCCTCGAGATTGCTCGATGGCAGTACTATCATGAACTCCTCTCCGCCATAGCGGGCAAGCATGTAAGTGGGTTGTTTCAAGATCGATTTGGTGGCATTCACGATTTTCTTAAGACATTGATCACCTGCGACATGACCATACCTGTCGTTAAATTGTTTAAAATTATCAATATCAAACAGAATTATACCTAGGGGCATGTTGTGGTCCCTTGCATACTCTAATTCTTTTTGGAGTTGTAAATCTAAATAGCGGCGATTATAGCAGCCAGTTAATCCGTCGGTTTCGGCCATGCCTTTAACCTGAGCTGCATAGCTTTTTAATGTCTCTAAGGAGCTCACCATTTGCTGGAGCTCTAAGTTATCAGTGACAGGCATTCTGGCGTCGAGTTTTTCATTGGCAATGGCATTCATAGCATCTCGAGTCGCCATGACAGGCTTGATGATTCCCTTAGTGATAAAGTGCCAACTGGTGAGCCAGATGAAGAAGCAATATAAGATGCCACTGCAGAAAATCAATACGATAAATGCGGTGCTATCGTTTTTAAGTTCGCGGCCTGTTTGCTGAATTTCATTTTCAACTTGGTTAACGAGATCCTGCGTATAGGTCGCAACGATTTGTGCGGCATCAGCTTGGTATTCTAAATGCGCATTGGCGATATGAGTGCTTCTAATTGCTTTGCGAGAAAGTTCAAAGAGGTTGTCTTCACCGACCATGGTCTGTTTTATTTGTGATAACAAATTCAAATATAAGTTTTTATCGCCACCAATACTGTTAAGCATAGCCTCCATGCTTAACAGTAGTCGCATAGCATCTCTTTGGGTTTGGTTTAGTTCAACCAGATTGTCGATGATATTCACTTGAGTTAACTGGGTAAATAAGTGTTCTCCTAGATGACTAAATAAAGATAGCTGATAATTGGTATTGATATTTAAAGCAATCTGGTCAACGTTTTTCAGCTTAAGCTGACGTTCGGAGTCCGTATTAATACGCTGAAATTGGGTTTGCATTTCATCGCTAAATCCCGACGCCATTGACGTTAAGTTGGCTTGAATATTGGCTGCCTGTGAATTGGCTTGTAAGGCAGTATCGGTTAACGTGTTGAGTAATGGCAGTTGTTGTAAGTAATACAGTTGAGTATCTAAGGCGTAATTTAATTCTTGCTTATTGACAGTAGAAGTTTCTATTGAGGCCAGTAGTCGTGAGTCATTGATGAGTAATTCCCATTGTGCGGAAAGTTCGTCTAACAGGCTAGTTCTTTGTTTTTCATCATAATAATTATTTAAGCGTGCAGTAATGATTTGTAGTTTTTCACTGTTTTTTGCCAGTTGCAGCGCAGTGGTGACTTTTACCACATCTACCCCGACTAAGTGTTCAATTTCTGATTTGAGTTGCTGTGACAGTAGTATGGCGACAACACCATTTAATAGCGCCATGCCCACTATGATATAGAAGGCTGAGGTTATTTTTTGTTTCAAACTTTTCAGTGGTTTAGTGCTTGGCATTATTTTCTTTGTCAATAGCAGGTACCTCTCCATAGGTATTTTGGAGGTGTTTTATCTCTGCACTTAATTTAATGAAAATATCTTCACTGTTAGCGGGTCTGCGGCTTGCGCTAAAACAGGCGTGGCTGAGTTCAGGGTAAATTTGTCCCATGGCAGTACTGGTGAAATGCCCAAAGGATAAGACCTTAGTAGACCAAAACATATTGGCTATGTGGCTTGCCTCAAATGCGCCTGCTATGCCTCTTAAAGATTCATCTTTAAATTCTGGGGCTGTTACTACATCCATACGACAGGGATTACCCCCCCCCATAGCATAGGCATGTTGTGCCTCATAGGTGCCCATATATTTGAGCAGCCAATAGGCAGCTTGAGGGTTTTTGCTGTCGTAGCTAACGGCAAAGGCATAAGCGCCATTGTAGGGATAACCTCCAGGCACTTGGCTTACGGCTAGACGCGCGCCGAGAATGTTCTGTTCAACTTTAAAGGATTTATACCACAGATTATTGTAGGCAAAAGGCCACATTGCCGCTTGACCTGTCGCAATAGCATTAGCTGTTTCATTGAAAGCAAACTGCTCGTTAGCGGGAACGGCATAGGGCATTAATTCGCGATATTGCTTGGCCGCTTCAATGGCTTCATGGTTGATGGTAGGCACTTCAAAATGGGAGATCTGTTTCTGGCTGTTATAGACGGGCTGCATCCAAGTGCCCCCTAAGCTCCAAATCATGCTAGAGAATTCATCGTTAATATGGGGCTTATCACCCGACATTAGCGCTAGACCGTAAAAGTCATGAGTCAGTATTTTATCCGCCAATGTAGTGCCTGCTTTACGAGTGAAGAACTGAGCTTGATCTCGTAACTCTGTTAAGGTTTTTGCTGGTGCGAGTGGATAGCCAAACTGACGCAGAAAATGAGCTTTTTCAGTTTTATTATCAAAGAGATCTGCTCGATAATGATTTCCCATAACATAATTGTTATAGGGAATAGCATGGATTTCACCTTGATAGGACAAGATGTTAAGTAGCGATGGGTAATAGGGTTCTAGGTATTTCTCCATGGCCTTTTCGCCATCGGGATCGTAAAGTTTAGCGAGTTCAATTAAGGGCACTGTATAACCATTGGCAGCCCATTCTTTAGCCCAGCCCGCTTCCATTGTGAGTAAATCGTATTTGCCTGAACCTTGAAGTAAATTCTGGGTCTGTAAGTTAAACATATCCTCTAATTCAGTACTGACCACTTGCACTTTTACGCCGGTTTTTGCGGTGAATTTAGGCAACATTTCTTGGGTTAAATAGTCGGTCCAAAATCCTTTTTCAGCGACCAAAGTGATAGGTGTTTTGTTTGTTAGCGGCGGGATTTGTGCCAATGAAAATTCTGCGTAACAGGGCATCATTATCGCTGCGGTTAAACAAAGAAAAATAAATCTGATCCGGTTTAACAAAAATAACACCTTAATGTTACGCATTGACTCTGAGTTAATATCATTAATTCAGCATTGTGTATATTTAAGGATAGGTGGGATCAGAACTTATGCCGCGATTTTATGATGGTTTTTATTGTGTTTTTTACTTTTTGAGCAAAAAGCCGGTAACTCGATCTTAGCTAAGTTACCGGAAAAGGGTGGGAGTAGTGTGAATCGTTAACGGTGTTGGCGTTGTTGTTCTCGTAATTGCCTCAAGGCAATAGGTAGGTCGAAGTGTTGTTCAATCAAGAGTCGGAGCAGCTTTGATTTGGATATACTGCTTTCTTCTGCCAGTGTAGCAAGATGGGTTATAGCCGCTTCACTGAGGGAAAATGTTGCTTTGCGATAGTGTGTTTTAGTTTCTACTTTTGCGGGGAATAATACGTCTGTTTCTAGGCTTTGTTTGTGCAAGCTCAACACATTGGAATGGCTCCGCGCCATGTCAGTTGTGTCTGTGGTTTTTGTGACAGTTGCATCTGCTTTATGATCTAGATTGCTTTTTAGCTTATTCAGACTTTGTCCCATTGCGTACAAGTTTGCCGCTTCAATAAACTCATCTAACGAAAGCGAGTGCTGTAAGCTGCTAGATGACATAGCGTTTTTCTTGAGATCGCTGAGTCCCATTTTGCCCCCTTCGTTGAGTAGTCGTGTGAGTGGATTGAGTTTGATGGGTCAAATGATGATGCATTTGACTCACCCCCTGAGCGTGTATCGCGGGATGTAGGAGATTGGCTAAGCTGGTAGCACAATCGACTTGGAATAGTTCGCAGGCGATAGTTCGAATTTCTTCGGCTGCTTTTCCTATGGGCTCGATTTCAATTACCGATAATCCTGATTCTTCACTGTCATCATAAACATTGCGGCAATATGTTATTGCGTCAAGGACATGGATGTCATAGGTTTTACAGACTTCTTTGGCCTCCAAAATTCGGTTAGCTTGATTGGGTAGACTTGGACATTGGGTGATCACAAAAGAAGCCCGTAACTTGGGATTAATCATCTTACACGTCGCGACTATATCGTCCATGTGACATACGGTTTTTAAATCGCGGCGCTTAGGTCTTAAGGGCATTAAAATGTAAGAGGCGACTGACATGGTTGCTCGTAGTGCTAGGTTATCTTGCCCACCGCAGTCGACTATGACTACATCATAGTGTTGCTCAAGACTGAGTAAGTCATTACGGATCTTACCGTAAAGCTGCACGCAATTGATGCTGGCAAGTTGCGGATTGTTGTTTCTTGCATGGATCCAATCAGAGGTAGTGCGCTGGGGATCGCAGTCCACCATAATGACCGAGGCGCTACATTCTGTAGTTAGAAATACAGCTATATTTTGGGCCAAGCAACTTTTACCGCTGCCGCCTTTTTCTCCACCGATTAAGACTATCATGACGCATTCCTTAATTCTTTTGATGACCCTTGTGCAGCGAGTTGATGTGTTTGGAGCTATCCGCATTGATGTCCGAAATCGAATGTAAGCCTAATGTTAATCTCGGTCAATTGGCTGATTTTTTGACGTTTTTTAATTAAATTGTCGTAGGCGTTTTTTTGTCAGTATCTGGTCATATGCCGTTAATTTGACAAAAAAGATGAGACGAGGGATTTATAAAAATGTTTTTTTATCTTATTGGTTTTACATTGTTTTATCTGTTATCCGTCAGCTAAAAGGTTTGTTTGTGGTGTTCGGTAACTGTGCATAGGACTTAGGGTGTAGTTTTTTATTTCTTCCTCGGTACAAATGTTAATTTTATATTTCTAAATGTTATTAACTGATCTAAGTAAATTATCAGCTTCTCAGTCGAAAGTGGTCTTGTTTGGTGAGGCACTTGTCATCAAACTGCCAAATGCTGGCTTTATCATCTCTATAGACTGACGTCTAAATCGCTTGAAATTTCAACCATGGAGAAGGGATGCCAAATGGATATCAAAACTATTATGCCTATTAAGTTTGAACTCGTTGAAACTGCACCGTTATTTCATGAACTACTTAATCTGCGGGCCACAGTTGGCCTCCCTTCTATTGGCGTTGAACTTGCGGATGTACAGGCATTGTTCTGGGTCTCTATTCGATTAAGTGACAAGACTGAATTGGAACATGCAGGCGCTGGGGCCGCTAAGTCTAATCTATTGGCAACGGCGTGTGTTTATGGCAACAAGCCCGGGCATTTGATGATTGAAGATTTTATTGTCTTACCCGAATACCAATCCTATGGGCTAGCAAAGATAATACTTGAGCGGGTGATGGCCTTTGTTGATGACCATGCGAGTGCGGGAACTTGTGTCAGTATGACCGCCCATGGTGAGCATGAGCGTTTATGTAGTGAATATGGTTTTCAGTATGCTCCCTGCGCTAATTTAGGGCCTAATTTGTTAAAAATTATCGCTTAATATTCGTGTTAGAATGCCTTTTAGGTGTTAGCTAGCGCGTATTTTAGCCCTTGGGTATATAGTCACTTTTGCGTGAGTTAACGGCGACATTTGTTCGCTTATGTTGTAGCATCCGTAGGATTATCGTGACGTTCTGTATGAGATAACAACCTATGGATCAGCAACTCCTTATTGATGCTGTTAATCAAAAAATGCCCTTTGGTAAGTACGCTGGACGTAAGTTGCTCGAATTACCCGAACCTTATCTGGTGTGGTTTCATAAGCAAGGTTTTCCTCAAGGGAAACTTGGTGAGCAATTAGCCCTAATGTACGAAATCAAACTTAATGGCTTAGAAGGCATGCTAAAACCGCTGTTGAAATGAGTTCCCTTCTTTTAAGAAAAATACTGCTTTTGCGATAAGTGTTGTATTTCGTGATAGAGATTAGCGATTTATTGTTTTTAGCGTGCTTTAATGCAGCATATTAGCAAAACAAAAGGAACGCAGGCATGATGGCAAAATGGGTAAAATTAGCGGCAGTAGCGACTTTAGCGTTAGGCATGTCAAGTGCTTGGGCTCAGGGTGTCACCCACGAAGGTACTGTTGTTGATACGATGAACGGTGGTGGTTACACCTACGTACAGATTAAAGAAGCTGATACCACTTTTTGGGCCGCGGGTCCTCAAACTGAAGTGAGCAAAGGCGATAAAGTGGCTGTGGTTGAGCAAATGTGGATGAACGAATTCACCAGCAAAACCTTGAACCGCACCTTTGATAAACTGTTATTTGTTGGCCAAATCGATAAGAAATAGTCAGCAGTATCGAGTGCGCTAACCTGAGCGCCTCTGTAATTCAACGGCTTCGATACTTTCGAGGCCGTTTTTGTTTTTAGCGTTCAATGCCGCTAAATCTGAGTTTGTGACTATCTCGATGGGGACAAAGGCGGCAAAATAGCGGCTATTTTTCTAGCCGTTATTACTCAGCAGGGGATCACTCAAGTGATGGCGTTTGAACAGTTCGAGATCCAGCATTATCAGTCATGTTATGCACGGGAAGTGAGTGAGTTATTTCATCTTTGCGTGCACAGCATTACCCATGTTCGTTATTCGCAGACGCAGCTTATGGCTTGGTCTGCGGCGCCAAGATCGGCTAAACATTGGCATTTACGGTTAAGCCGCTCGAAGGCGTGGGTGGTTTTAGCCATAGATGAAGCGACTGCTTCTTCAGTTTGTTGCGGTTTTATCAATGTCGAAACCCATTTCCCCCGTCAAGGTTACTTAGATAGCTTATATATACATCCAGATTATCAAGGTCAGGGATTAGGTGAGCACGCTTATCTTGTTTTAGAAGCTTGGGCTAAGGCACAAGGCTATGTGCGCTTGAGCTTGGACGCATCTTATCTCTCTAAAGGGTTGTTTACTCGGATGGGATTTATTCAAATACAGCGCAGTTATCAGCAAAAACTTGGGCAAGTGATCCCCGGTTTCTATATGGAAAAGAATATAGGAAAGAATATTTAACGCGCGTTTACTATGGTTTCAGCTAGAAAGTGATGTAAGGTATTCCACAGTAAAACATTAGCTTAACGCCGTTTAGTGACACTATTTAACTAAATCAGCACTGTTTAGCTTAAATTAGAATTCGGTTAATCTTAAGCGATTAACAATTCAAGATGGAGGGCAGAGAATGAAGATTCGACTATTTACGCCATCGGATGTCTCGCAGTTGGCGGCAATCTTTGAGGCGAGTGTAATGCAAGGTTCTGGTGAGTTTTACTCCTTCGCCGAGCGCTCTGCATGGGCTTATATTGAAGGTGAGACCCGCAGCGAGAGTTATTGGCTTGAACGCTTACAGGGAACCACTATTTGGGTTGCCGAAACCGATAATATGCTGGTTGGTTTTATCAATCTTAAGATAGGCGCCGACAGCGATGTTGAAGCCGCTGCCGAAGTGGAATGCTTGTTTGTTCATCCAGAATATGCCCGTTCTGGGGTGGCTACCTCTTTGTATTTTGCGTTGTTTGAAGAAGTTAAAATCTTAGCGCTGAAACGATTAACGGTTGAAGCATCCTATCTCGCGCGACCTTTTTTTGAGAAACAGGGATTTCGCAGTATTCGTCGTAATGAACATAAGCGTTTTTTGAATGCGACGGATAAAGCACAGGGCCAAGCTCAAGTATTGGTTAACTTCAGCATGACGCTCGTCCTCTAACTCAGCTTATCAAGGGCTGTTCTGGTAGCTAAACGAAGCCGTTAGCACTGCTTTATAACATCGCCATAGAAGCGCCAATAAAAAACACTGCCAAAGATGACTTGTGGCAGTGCTTCTCGGTGAGTGCTTATCAAGCTGGCATCTAATCACTTACTCAATCGTTTGCTTGGTAGTTTGCTAATCACTAATAAATAGTGAAGCCGCATTATTTAATCGCTTTGTTAAATCATTTGTATTACGCATTAGGCGACAAGTCGAACACTAATGCGGTAACTGGGCCGCTTGTTGCAGTAAAGTCGATACTCGCGAGTTGTGTCAGATGCGCGCCATCCCCAGCCGTGAGTGTTGTGCCATTGATATCCAACGTACCTTCAATCAATTGAACATACAGATGACGATTTGCTTGAGCGGCGTTTCTACTCATCGTTACTTTTTCGCCTTCACTCAACACTAAACGATATAGGGTCGCATCTTGTTGCACTTTGAGCGTGCCATTTTCACCGTTTGGCGTCACCACGGCTGTCAGTGGTGAGCTTTGCTCAAATGCTTTTTGCTGATAGCCCGCATCTATGCCTAAAGTATCTGGGCGGATCCAAATCTGTAAAAAGTGCAGCGGCTCGGTTTTAGAGGCATTAAACTCGCTGTGGTAAATGCCTTTACCTGCGGACATCAATTGAAACTCTCCTGCGGGTAAGGTTTTGATATTGCCGAAGCTATCCTTGTGAGCGATAGTGCCGGATATCACGTAACTGATTATCTCCATGTCTTTATGACCATGGGTATCAAAACCTGCGCCGGGTGCCACTCTGTCATCGTTGATGACTCTTAGGGATGATATCCCCATGTGCTCTGGGTCATAGTAGCTAGAGAAAGAGAAGGTATGTTGACTCTTTAGCCAGCCTAAGTCTGCTTGACCGCGATCTTGTGCTTTTCTTAATGTGATCATCTTGCTTTCCCCTTTATTTGATGCGGTTAGCGAATAGGTTATCTACAGCGAATTTGCCAGCACCTGATACCGTCAATGAGACTGTGGCTGCTAATAGGGCGAGACCAAATTCGTAACCGTTATTGGCAAGGAACAGACCGTTGCCTATATGTACCGAGAAAATCGCCACAACCATAGTGAATGACAAGACGAGGGCCGTTGGGCGAGTCAGCAGGCCGAGCAACAGGAACAGGCCGCCGAAGAATTCACTTGAACCTGCCATCAATGCCATTAAGTAACCTGGCGTCAAACCAATCGATGCCATCCATTGTCCAGTGCCTTCTAAGCCGTAACCACCAAACCAGCCAAACAGTTTTTGTGAACCATGGGCGATTAAGATGATCCCGATAGGAATGCGCAGTGCCAGTGGGGCAAAACTCGGGGCTGATTTCAGTGTTTTTGTGATCAGTGCTTTCATGGGATATTCCTCATTTCAAATTATTTAACGAATAGTTAAGGGTATTGTTCACTCAGTCTTAAGTTAGTTTGGCTGCAGTTCCGCAGAACCTCTCCATTGCTAAGCAGTGTAGACTTGACCTTTGGCAAAGAAAATCGGAACATTTTCAATATCTACTTCAAATAATTTGAATATGAGGTTTTTATGTTGCCATCTATTAATCTCGATGGATTAATCGTGCTCGATGCCATTGATAAGAAAGGCAGTTTTTCCGCAGCGGCCGAGTCCTTGTTTCGGGTGCCGTCGGCACTGACCTACACAGTGCAGAAACTGGAAAGCGATTTAGGCACAAAATTATTTGAACGTAAGGGCCAGCGCGCCGAGCTGACCTTAGTCGGTCAACTTGTGCTGCGCCAAGGCAGAGAAATCCTTGCGGCAACATCAAGGCTCGAAGAGGCGGTGCGTCAACTCGAGACAGGCTGGGAGTCTTCATTGACCTTAGCTATAGATACAGTGGTGCCGGATTTACCCCTGCTGCAGTTGATTGGTGAGTTTACTGAGCTGGGTAAGCAAGTGACTGTGAATATCAGCGAAGAGTCCTTAGGTGGCGGCTGGGATGCGCTCTATTCTGGCCGTGCCGATATCGCCATCGGCGTAACAGGGGAGTTGCCCAAAGGCCAATATCATGTGGTTGAAATTGGGGAGTTGGAGTTTGTATTTGCTTTAAATCCCGCGCACCCATTGGCGCAACATGCAGGTCCAATTCCGACCGAGGCATTGCTGCAATTTCCTTCTATTGTGGTAGCAGATAGTTCGACTGCCCTAGCACAGCGATCAAGTGGTTTATTTGATAGTCGCCAAGTGATCCGTGTGCCGAATATGCAGACCAAAATTAAGGCGCAGCAATTGGGATTAGGTGTGGGTTACATTCCAAAGCACTTGATCTTAGATGCGTTGGCGGCGGGAAGCCTAGTGGCTTGTCATGTGGAAATGCCGCGCCCAACGCAAGCTGTGTTTATGGCATGGCGTAAATATGCTGAAGGCAAGGCGCAGGATTGGTTTACTGCGCGTTTACCGCAATGTGATTGGCAATTTTAAGCTCAGGTTTGTTTAGTGCTTTGTAAGTTGCCACTCACTTTGCTCCTCACAGCATTAATGTTTACGCCATGGGGAGCATAGCGCCTAACCTATACGTTGGCTGTGGCTGGTGTAATGCACATGCTGTGACAATAAATCAGACAGATTCGGTGAGCGATTCAAGAATCGAATAAAGGCCTGTGGCAAAGTCAGTGACTCCATCGACTCCTGCCAGCGGGCTTGCAGCAATGGAGAATAACCTTCTTTACCAGCGGCGGTATAAGATGTTGAAACTCCTACGTAAAGTGACTCAGGTTCAACGGGGTACCATAGTGATTGGCTGTCCTGCTGCATCATCTCCAATCTAAATAAACGCTCACCCAGTGGGCGTCGCCCATCGTAGTAATACCGTAGGCCGTAGGTGTAGGGGAAACTACCCGCGCCTGTGCCACGGACGCTGTTGTTGGTCGCCGCGTTAATCGCCGATTCGAGCGCTTGATAGAGGAATTGACCTTGAATTTCATACTTAACTAATGGTAATTCGAAGGGGAGTAATTGCCCCATCACATCGGCTAGTGTCAATTGTCCTTGGGCCACCGATTGGCGCACACCGCCAGCATTATGCAGAGCAAAGTTCACTCTTGGGTCGACCAGTTTGGCTTCTTGGAACATGCTGCGACTCACCCAAGGTGCTATTTCACTGCCGTGGGGCAGGGCTTTAGAGGGTAAGCGGGTATGGACTAAGTTCTTCGGCACCAGTGCTAACACTTTGTTTTCCATCTCTGCGATAGCCGGTTTGTAGATATCTCGGATCACGCCATCGATATCGGCATCGGCATCATCCCAAAAGATATTCGGATGCTGATTAAGCTGCTGGCGCACAGCTTGGTAATCTTGGTTATCGACGGCCGTGTTAGCACTTAAGATAAAGTGTTGATCTAGCATGAAGTAGTTGCCGCCCTTTAAATTCAGCATTTTACCTTCAGCGTCAAATACTACCTCGGCCAAGCCGACGACTTCGGCATATTTACCCGCATGCACTATGGGCGTGTTATTAATAACTTCACCGTAGGGCAGGTTGCTCAAACCTAAGGCGCGAAAATCCCCCTGTAGTGTATGCGTGTGACCGCCGACGATAAGGCTAATACCATCGACTTCGGCCGCGAGGCGTTTATCCTGATCTAAGCCTAAGTGGCTGAGCACGATAATATGCTTAATACCTTGATTTTTAAGGTGCTCAACCGTGTGCGCGGTAGTGGCGATAGCATCGACAAAATGGGTGTCGGGATCGGGACGAGCGATCTCTTTCATCTGATCTAAGGTAATACCGACAATGGCTAATGTCTTATCGTGGAAGGGCTTAAGCAGGTATTTCGCGTGTTTTTGCTCATGATCATAATCCAAGATATTAGGCAAACCCCGCAGACAACCGGGTTTGTTTAGATCCTCTTGGCTTAAATCCATATTGCCCGCAAGCAATGGGAAATCAATTTGCTTGGCAAACTCGGCAAGTCTGGCGTTACCTTCATCGATATCGTGGTTGCCAATGACCATAGCATCAGGTGCCAACAGATTGAGTAAGTGGGCGTTGGCCTTACCTTTAAAATGGCTGAAATACAGCGTGCCCTGGAAGCTGTCACCACCATGCAGGAAAATAAAAGGCGTATTGGTTTGTGCAGCGGTGTGACGCGCTTTTGTGATGTGATGGCCGATGCGGGCATAACCACCGCTATGGCTGGTCACATCTAGCTTATGTTGACCTATGTTAAGGCTAAATTGGACGCGGCAGGGTTCAAAATTCGAATGGGTGTCATTAATGTGCGCGAGTGAGAGTGTGTAGCTCTGTGTCATAACTTACCTCTATTACGGCGGGTGAGTATATACCCAAGCAACCTGAAAATGCGAGTTTCAGAGGGTTCTGAGTCATCCGCATTCTAAAAGAATAAAGGGAGCTAGGCTCCCTTTATATTAACAAGCACTAAACTTGGTTAGCCTTCAACCAGATTTGGCTTCGTCATCATCGGATGCGGCTTCAAAATCACCGTCATCGGATAGGCGAATGCCTTTTTGCTTCATGCGCTTAGTCCAAAGTTTACGTGCCAATTGCTGCATATCGGTCGCTGGGTCGTTTAGATCGACAATCTCTAATCCTAACATAGATTCGATAATATCTTCTTGAGTTACGATACCTTGGCTACTGCCGTACTCGTCGACCACCATCGCAATTTGGGTGTTACGTTTAATCATACGCTCAAAAAGTGGCAGAATTTTTGCGGTTTCAGGCACCACAAATAAACTCCGTTTAAGTTCACCAATCGGTGCTTCTGGCGTGTAACGCTCTGCTAGCAATACATCGGTGCGGGTAATGTAACCAATCACATCATCATGATCTTGGTCGTAAACTGGAATTCGAGTAAAAGGCTTGTCGCGGTATTGGCGCACAAACTCATTTTGGGTGAGATCTATGGGCAAAGAAAACATTACAGTACGTGGAGTCATGATCGCTGTGACTGGCATATCTCGCACCTTCAGCATTTGCGTCAAAATTTTTGACTCTTGCTCATCAAGCTCACCGGATTCATGGCCAATTTTGGCCATAGCACTCATCTCTTGGCGTATGTAGTGGCCTTCATCACCTTTGCCCATTAGGCGAGTGACTTGCTGTGACATCCAGATCAGCGGTTTAGTGGTACGCTTCATCCACAGCACGGCAACAGAAACACTTGGTGCGAGGCGACGCCAATGGTTTGCACCCAATGATTTAGGAATGATTTCTGAGAAAAACAGGATAATAAAGGTTAATACGCCCGAGAAAACACCTAACATATCGTCACCAAATACTTTAGCCGCTTGCGCACCTGCAACGGCGGCACCGACGGTATGAGCGATAGTATTTAGGGTAAGGATTGACACCAAAGGGGCTTCGACATTCTCTTTCAATCTACGCAAGCGCGCGGCTGCGGCACTGTCAGTTTGTTCGAGTGATGCGATATAACTTGGGGTAACCGATAACAGAACAGCTTCGAACACACTGCACAGAAAAGAAACAGCAACAGCGACAAGCACTATAATGATGAGGGTTAACATATAGGTGGAATTACAACTCCGTATTTTAGGCCAATATTAGCCCTTGGAGATTCTATCATAGGTGAATTGAGTTACTGGCTAAAATTTATTTGCGTCTGTATAATTCGCCGCCCTGTTGCAGGATCCGGTTTTTGGTGTTGAGGTTAGCTATATGAGTGAAAAGAAGATCAATTTATTAGACCTTGATCGTAAGGCGATGCGCGCATTATTTGCGGAAATGGGTGAAAAACCCTTTCGTGCCGATCAGCTCATGAAATGGCTATATCATTTCGGTGTCAGTGACTTCGAAGAGATGACCAACATCAACAAAGTGTTACGTCAAAAGTTGGCGGCCCGCTGCGAGATCGTTGCACCAGAAATTTCGAGTTTCCAAAAATCGACTGATGGTACGATAAAATTTGCAATTAATGTTGGCCAAGGCCAAGAAGTGGAAACGGTTTATATTCCTGAGGATGATCGTGCGACCTTGTGTGTATCTTCACAGGTTGGCTGTGCGCTGGAATGTACTTTCTGCTCGACGGGTCAGCAAGGTTTTAACCGTAACTTAACGGTTTCTGAAATCGTCGGCCAAATCTGGCGCGTATCGCACTTTTTAGGGTTTGCAAAAGACACGGGCGAGCGTCCGATCACTAACGTCGTGATGATGGGCATGGGTGAGCCATTACTCAATTTAGCCAATGTGATCCCTGCTATGGACATCATGCTCGATGATTTTGGTTTTAGTTTATCAAAGCGCCGCGTGACTTTATCAACATCAGGCGTAGTGCCAGCGTTAGATAAACTGGGCGATGCCATCGATGTGGCACTTGCTGTCAGTATTCATGCACCCAATGATGAGTTGCGTGACATTCTGGTCCCGATCAATAAAAAGTATCCGCTGGATGAGTTTTTAGCGGGTATTCGTCGCTATATTGCTAAATCAAATGCTAACCGCGGCCGCGTGACAGTTGAATATGTGATGTTAGATCATATCAACGACAGCACAGACCAAGCCCATGAGTTAGCTAAGTTAATGAAAGATACGCCTTGTAAGGTGAATCTGATCCCATTTAATCCGTATCCAGGCTCGCCTTATGGCCGCTCATCTAATTCACGTATCGACCGTTTTTCTAAGGTTCTTATGGAATACGGTTTTACTGTCATCGTACGTAAAACCCGTGGAGATGACATCGATGCCGCTTGTGGTCAGTTAGCTGGCGATATTCGCGACAGAACGAAACGTTTAGCGAAAAAACGCATGCAAGAAAACCAGATTTCAGTCACAATGAATTAACTCTTTGTTTGCACAGATTTATAGGCTTGCCCATGAAGCATGGATTGCCAAGGTTTTCGTTGATTTTAAGCCTGTCATTATTGATGACAGGATGCGTCACTGAGCGTACTTATACTGGGACAGATATTCCTGTTTCGGAACGAAAGTTAGACAAAGTCGCCGCCGCAAGAGAGCGGATGCAGCTCGGTTTAACCTATTTAAATCGAGGTAGCACGGAACAAGCCAAATACAATCTTGATAAAGCATTAGAATATGCTCCAGAGCTCGAAGATGTGCATACCGCTCTGGCTTATTACTATCAAACCGTGGGCGATTTAGTGCGTACCGAAGAGTCGTACATGAATGCCATTAGTACTAAGGACGCCTCTGGCGATTCCATGAATAATTTCGGGGTGTTTTTGTGCCAACAAAAGCAATACAACAAAGCTGAAAAAATGTTTTTGGCCGCAATTGAAATGCCCAAATATACGCGCACTGCCTCAAGCTATGAGAACTTAGGTCTTTGTAGTCGCGAAGCAGGACAAGCAGAAAAGGCACGACAGTATTTTCAGATGGCGTTAAAGTATGACCCGAGACGCTCGGTGTCATTACTGGAGTTGGCAGAGTTAGAAGTCGATCAAGGTGATTTTATTCAGGCGCGAAACCAATTAGCGCGCTATCACCAAGTGGCTGAGCAAACTCCAGAAAGTTTAGCGCTCGGGATCAAAATAGAGCAGGCAGTGAATGATGATGCCGCTGTGAAGAGATTTGGTATTTTATTGCTTGCCAAATTCCCAGCATCACCTCAGGCCAAGCAATACAGAGTTAATTTGCATCAATGAAAGATCATGAAACCAATGCGCCAGTTGAGTCGGTAGCACCGCAATCAGTCGCGCTAGATGTCACGCTTGGTACTTTATTAAAAGCCGCCCGCGAAAAAATGGGCCTTAGTATTCAAGATGCCGCTGTAAAGCTGCATCTACGTCCTCGTATTATTGAAGATATTGAAGCTGACAATTTTACAAATATTGCCTCATCGACTTATGTACGTGGCTATGTGAAAAACTACGCGCGTATGGTCAGTGCCGATGCGGCTTTGATTGAAGCTTGTCTTGTGCAGCAAGTGCCAGTCGTGACTGAGCCTGCAATGCAAAGTTTTTCACGCAAAACCACATATCAAGCTCGCGATACGCGTTTAACTTGGCTGAGTATTTTTATCGTCATAGTGTTACTCGGTTCGTTAGTCGTCTGGTGGATGCAAAAAACGACCTTGCTAAGCACTATTGATGTGTCGCAACCCACGGCTGAAGAGGTCGCAGCGGCGAATCAGACGCTGCCAGGTGATGTGTTATTGACCGAAACGGATGCCAGTCCTCGTTTGACTGAGATTGCCGCAAACGGCTCAATGTCTATCGATGGTCCAATTAAAGATACTGATGCAAGCACTATTGATGTCAGCACAGGACCAACGGACAATAATTATCCTCAGACCGTTGATACGAGTAATGAAGATGGTGGTTCAGCAATCGCAGCCACTACGACAACGCCATCTGTTCCGCAAACGACAGCTCCTGTAGTCCAACAGCCTGTTAGTTCAACGCCTTCACCCACCACAACATCAACGACCACTGCCACTGCAGCAAGTACTTTGGTTGCTGTTGCAGGACAATCGATTATAGATGTCCAGTTGACGGGTGATTGCTGGATAAACATTGTTGATGCGAAAGGTAAAGCGTTAGTCGATGGTGTTAAAGGCGCTGGCGCGACAGTGCAAGTGAGCGGTGTGCCACCGTTTAAAGTCATTTTAGGTGCCCCCCATGTAGCGACCTTAAGCTTAGATGGTCAAATTGTTAGCCTAGCGGATTTCCCCAAGGGACGAGTCGCGCGTTTAACCTTGCCTAAAGCCTAACGACCGCGTAATGATCTGCAGCACGTACCGAAATAGAGCGTATTAAGCATGTATAATGAAACTCCCATAAAAAGACGTCCTTCCACCCGCATTTATGTGGGTAATGTACCGATTGGTGATGGGGCGCCGATTGCTGTTCAGTCAATGACCAATACTAAGACCACAGATGTTGAAGCGACAATTGCTCAAATTCGTGCCTTAGAGAAAGTCGGTGCCGATATAGTGCGTATCTCTGTACCCACTATGGATGCGGCTGAAGCCTTTAAACTCATTAAGCAAGCGGTCAATGTTCCTTTAGTGGCCGACATTCATTTTGATTATCGCATTGCTTTAAAAGTTGCTGAGTACGGTGTCGATTGCCTTCGAATCAATCCGGGCAATATAGGCAATGAAGAGCGTATTCGTAGCGTGGTGGAATGTGCCCGTGACCATAATATTCCTATCCGTATTGGTGTGAATGGTGGGTCATTAGAAAAAGATCTAATGGACAAGTACAAAGAACCCACACCTGAAGCCTTGCTTGAATCAGCTATGCGCCATGTGGATATTCTGGACAGATTGAACTTTGATCAGTTCAAGGTCAGCGTTAAAGCCTCCGATGTATTTTTAGCGGTCGAATCCTACCGTTTATTGGCAAAGCAAATTCGCCAACCCCTGCATTTAGGCATTACCGAAGCCGGTGGCGCGCGCGCGGGTTCAGTGAAATCGGCCGTAGGCTTAGGCATGTTATTGGCCGAAGGCATAGGCGATACCCTACGAATTTCCTTGGCCGCTGATCCGGTCGAAGAAATCAAAGTCGGTTTTGACATTTTAAAGTCGCTGCGTATTCGTAGCCGTGGCATTAACTTTATTGCCTGTCCATCTTGTTCTCGTCAAGAGTTCGATGTGATCAGTACAGTCAATGAGTTAGAGCGTCGCCTCGAAGACGTGACTACCGCCATGGATGTGTCTATTATCGGCTGCGTAGTCAACGGCCCAGGTGAAGCCTTAGTGTCGCACATCGGCTTAACCGGTGGGCACAATAAGAGCGGTTACTATGACGAGGGTGAACGTCAAAAAGAACGTTTTGACAACGACAACATTGTCGATTCCCTCGAAGCGAAAATTCGCGCAAAAGCCAGTCAAATGGCGAACCGTATTCAAATCAAAGATACAACTGAGTAATATGTACCCGCATTTGGGCATAGATTACGCTTAATGATGTTGAGCTAGGCCCCGAAACCGACGGGGTCGTTTTACGTTTTACGCTCAAAAGCCTATAATGCGTGACATTTTTATTAATTTAGCGAAATCGGACGAGTCGATACAGTGGCAAAACAGATCCAAGCGATTCGCGGAATGAATGACATTCTGCCAACTCAAAGTCCTCTATGGCAAAAAGTGGAAGCGGTACTACGTTCGAGCGTCAGTGCTTACGGTTACAGCGAAATCCGCACTCCAATAGTGGAAAATACAGATCTTTTTAAACGCTCTATCGGTGAAGTGACTGATATTGTTGAAAAAGAAATGTATACCTTCGCAGATAATAACGGTGACAGCTTAACGCTACGCCCTGAAGGTACCGCGTCGACAGTGCGTGCAGGTAACGAAAACGGTCTGCTATATAACCAAGAGCAACGTCTTTGGTATATGGGGCCTATGTTCCGCCACGAGCGCCCACAAAAAGGCCGTTATCGTCAGTTTAACCAATTTGGCGTTGAAGTGTATGGCATTGGCTCGGCTGATATTGATGCTGAAGTCCTAATGCTATCGGCACGTCTGTGGGAAAAACTCGGTATTAGCGAGCACGTCTCATTAGAGCTAAATACCTTAGGTGATCCTGCTGAGCGCGCTGTTTATCGTGATGCCTTAATAGCGTTTTTAGAGCTGCATAAAGATGCGCTAGATGAAGACAGTAAGCGTCGCATGTACAGCAATCCGCTGCGAGTATTGGATTCAAAAGATCAAAATGTCCAAGCCATATTGGTTGATGCACCTGAGTTAATGGATTTTCTCGGTGAAGAATCGAAGACACATTTTTCACAATTGCGTGAACTACTTGACGCAGTGGGTATCAAATACACCATTAATCCGCGTCTAGTACGTGGTTTAGATTACTATAATCGCACTGTATTTGAATGGGTTACATCTAGTTTAGGCTCACAAGGTACTGTACTTGCGGGGGGGCGCTACGATGGTTTAGTCGCTCAGTTAGGTGGTAAAGATACTCCAGCGGTCGGTTTTGCTATGGGCTTAGAGCGCATTGTCTTGCTGCTTGAAACCTTAGAGCTAACCAAAGATATTCCGCCAGAAGTGGATGTGTATGTCACGGCCATGGGTGATAGCTGTCTGGTCGAAGCCATCAAGGTCGCGCAGGAATTACGTAACGCACTGCCAAACCTTAAAGTGATGAGTCACTGTGGCGGCGGTAACGTGAAGAAACAAATGAAGCGTGCCGACAAAAGCGGTGCGAGTGTGGCACTACTGATAGGTGAAGATGAACTTGCCGAAGGTATGGTTACGGTTAAACATTTACGCAATGACATCGAACAACAACGGGTAGCTCGAAGTGCCTTAGGCGCATTTTTGGCTGAACTGATCAAATAAAGGGGACGTGCGCGTGGAAATTTATAGCACAGAAGAACAACAAGTTGATGCTATCAAGCAGTTCTGGAAAGATTACGGAAATTCAATTTTAATCGGTGCCGTAGTGGGTTTAGGCGGCCTATATGCGTGGAATTATTATTCTGACGTTAAAGTGGCACAAGCGGAAGAAGCTTCAAAAGCGTTCCAAAATTTGACCACTAAATCTGCCGATGAAGCCGCAATGCTGGCGGGTGTCGCCGAGTTTTCTAAAAATCACGATCAAAAGGGCTATCAAGCCTTGTTAGAACTGATCGTGGCCAAAACTGCGGTAGAAGCGAAGGATTATCCAAAAGCGATTGATGCCTTGAACAAGGTGATTGCGGCTAAACCCGGTGCTGGTTTAGATGTGATTGCGACTTTGCGTTTAGCACGAGTACAAGCTGAGCAAGGTCAAATTGATGCAGCTCTAGCGACCTTAGATCAAGTAACAGATAAAGCTTTCTTTGCTCAGCGCGATGAGTTGAAAGGTGATTTCTTAGTACGTCAAGGTGATGTTGAGAAGGCAAAAACAGCTTATCAAGCTGCCATGGACAATGGTGGTGTGGTGACAAGCCCTGCGCTTAAAATCAAACTTGATAGCCTAAATCAGGCATAAGGGATCCCTTGATGAAGTCTTGGTGCAAAAACCTGCTAGCCGCTGGATTAAGTCTGGCCATGTTATCCGCCTGTTCGTCGAGCGATGTCGAAGAAGAACCGGTAAGTGAGTTAACTGCCATTCAGGCGACAGTGTTTCCTGAAGTGAGTTGGAGCGCCTCTGTCGGTAATGGTGTTGGTGATTATTATTCTCGCCTCGCCCCCGCCGTTAGTTACGGAAAAATTTTTGCCGCCGACCGTTATGGTGAAGTGGTTGCCTTCGATGAGGCCACTGGCGAGCGTGTTTGGACTAAAGATTTCAGCGAAGAGTTTCGTGATAACGCTTTAGCGAAAAATAAAGGTGCGCGTATTGCTGCTGGTGTGACTGCTGCGCGTAATAAAGTCTTTTTAGGTGGTGAAAGTGGGCTGCTTGCTGCACTGAACGCTGAAGATGGTCAAGTGTTATGGCATGTCGTTGCGGGCGGTGAATTACTGTCAGCTCCCACTGTGGCCGATGACGTCGTGGTGGTCAGTACCAGCTCTGGTTCACTCGAAGCGTTTAACGTTGATACTGGCGCTAAGCTGTGGGTGTATGAAATGCAATTGCCGAATCTGACCCTGCGCGGTACAGGTTCTGCAGCTTACGAAGCGGGTGGTTTCTTCATCGGTACCGCCGATGGCAAAGTGGCTGTTGTGATTAAAAACAATGGTCAAGCTGCGTGGGAACAGGCGATTTACAATCCAACGGGCGGTAACGAGTTTACGCGTATGGCCGACGTGGATATGACCCCCTTGATCCTTGGCGACAATTTATACGCGGTGAGCTACAACGGTAACTTAGTGTCGATGGAACTGCGCACGGGTCGAGTTGTGTGGACACGTAAGTATTCTAGCTTTAACGAGTTAGCATCAGCGGGCCTAAGCTTGTACTTAGTTGACGATCACAGCCGTATCTACTCAGTTGATAAACGTAACGGTTTGGAACTGTGGAGTAATTCTGAGTTAGCTAACCGCACTCTGACATCTCCGGCTGTATATAAAGACTATTTAGTTGTGGGTGATTTCGAAGGTTATTTACACTTCATCGATCGCAGTACAGGGACGATTGTGGGTCGTGTCCAAGTGGACAGCTCAGGATTATACAGCCAGCCGTTAGTGGTGGATGATAAAATCTATGTTCAAGGTCGCAGCGGAAAGTTGGCTGTTGTAACACTTCCATAGTTAAAAGTGTTATCCTTGCTGAGCCCCTGGAAGTGTGTTCCGGGGGCTTTTTATTGAAAAGTTTTTTAGAGGCAAAATCATGATCCCTGTAGTGGCCCTTGTTGGTCGGCCGAACGTCGGTAAATCCACCCTATTTAATCGTCTTACGCGCACGCGTGATGCGCTGGTTGCTGACTTTCCTGGCCTAACACGTGACCGTAAATATGGTCGAGCATTCTTATCCGGCTATGAGTTCATTGTGGTCGATACCGGCGGTATCGATGGCACTGAAGAAGGGATCGAGACGAAAATGGCTGAGCAATCCCTTGCTGCCATTGAAGAAGCCGATGTCGTTCTATTTATGACCGATGCGCGCGCGGGTTTAACCGCTGCGGATCTGTCGATTGCACAGCACTTACGTAGCCGTCAAAAAACCACCTTTGTGGTTGCTAACAAAGTTGACGGTATTGATGCCGATTCAGCTTGTGCCGAGTTTTGGTCTTTAGGTCTAGGTGAAGTTTACCAAATGGCGGCGTCCCAAGGACGTGGCGTGACCAACATGATCGAATACGCGCTGACCCCTTATGCCGAAGCGATGGGCATTGTGCGTCAAGGTGAAGACGAAGTTACTGAAGAGCGTGAATATACCGAAGAAGAAGCGGAAGCTGAGCAAAAGCGTCTGCAAGATTTGCCTATCAAGCTGGCGATCATAGGTAAGCCTAACGTAGGTAAGTCGACCCTGACTAACCGTATTTTAGGTGAAGAGCGCGTCGTGGTATTCGATGAACCCGGTACAACCCGTGACAGTATTTACATTCCAATGGAACGCGAAGGTCGCGAGTACGTGATTATCGATACCGCGGGTGTTCGTCGTCGCAGTAAAGTACATCAAGTCATTGAGAAATTCTCAGTGATCAAGACTTTGAAAGCGGTTGAAGATGCTAACGTGGTGTTGCTTATCATCGATGCCCGTGAAGGGATTGCCGAGCAAGATTTAGGTCTGTTGGGTTTTGCGCTCAACGCGGGTCGCGCCTTAGTGATTGCCGTCAACAAGTGGGATGGTATCGACCAAGGGATTAAAGATCGTGTGAAAAGCGAGCTTGACCGTCGTCTTGGTTTTATCGACTTTGCCCGTATTCACTTTATTTCGGCGCTGCACGGTACTGGTGTTGGCCATTTATTTGAATCGATTGAAGAAGCTTACGACAGTGCCACACGCCGCGTCAGCACTTCTATGCTGACCCGTATTATGCAAATGTCGCAGGACGATCACCAGCCGCCATTAGTGAATGGTCGCCGTGTGAAGCTTAAATACGCTCACGCCGGTGGTTACAATCCGCCAATCGTGGTCATTCACGGTAACCAAGTGAGTAGACTGCCAGACTCGTATAAGCGCTACATGATGAACTACTTCCGTCGTTCATTGAAAGTGGTGGGCACACCAATCCAGCTACGTTTCCAAGAGGGTGATAACCCATTTGAAAACAAGACTGAGAAGTTGACTATGAGCCAAGAGCGCCGCCGCAAGCGCGCACAAAGCCATATCAAAGACAGAAAAACTAAATAGTGTTTTTTACCAGACACATTTGAAACAAAAGGAACCTTAGGGTTCCTTTTGTGTTTTAAGACTATTTCAGCGTCATGTAGATTTATTCGAGCGGCTTTATCTGAGTGACGGTTGAAATCACTTGTCCATGGCGCAAGCGGGTCTGCAAACTATCACCTATCGTCAGTTTATCGGCAGAGTCGACCACTTGATTGTGGATGTCAGTGGTAATGCTGTAACCACGGCTTAAAGTGGCAAGCGGGCTCACGGTTTCGAGTTGATGGGCCGCGTATTTTATCCGTTGCTCACTTTGGCTGAGTTTGTCCTGCAATGCATCCTGTAAGCGGCTCGCAAGATAACTTAAGCGGTTACCCTCAATGGCGAGTTTATGCTTGGGAGATTGCTGTTCAAGGCGGCTTGCGAGCAACTGCTGACGGCGGCTGAGCAGATGCAAGCGATTCGACAGCGCGGACTCTAGTCGTAATTGCATCTCATCGAATCTTTGTTCGAACTGCTGCAAAGTCCGTTTAGGGTCTTGGCGTTGCAGTCTGTGCTCTAGCAAACTAAGTCGTCTTTCTTGTTTAAGCTGATAATGTTTCGCGCTTTGTTGCAGGCGCGATAAGGCTGTGGCGAGTTTTTGCGCCTTATTATCACTGTCTTGTGATAATAGCTCCGCGCCTGCAGAGGGTGTTGGGGCGCGGATATCAGCAACATAATCACTGATAGTCGTATCAACTTCGTGGCCGACGGCGCTGACAATGGGTAGGGCGCTGTTATAAATCGTGTGGGCGAGTGCTTCGCTGTTAAAACACCACAAATCCTCAAGCGACCCGCCACCGCGGGTGAGCAGTAATACATCGACTTCTAAACGTTGGTTGGCGATATTGATTGCCTGACAAATACTCTGCGCTGCGGTTTCGCCCTGAACTTGGGTCGGATAGATAATGACTTCGATGGAAGGATCGCGCCTTGCCAATACATGTAACACATCACGGATCGCTGCACCCGTAGGTGACGTAATAACGCCAATGCGCTGAATATTCTTCGGTAAAGGTCTCTTGGTATCGGCGGCAAATAAGCCTTCGGCGGCGAGCTTCATCTTGAGTGCATCGTACTGTTGGGCCAGCAATCCATCTCCTGCGGGCAGCATGGACTCAATTAGTAATTGATAGTCGCCTCTGGGTTCATACACGCTGATCGCGCCTTTGACCAGCACTTGCTGACCATTGATGGGCTTAAAGCTGACCGTTTGGTTACGGCCTTTAAACATGGCGCAACGGATCTGCGAAGAGTGGTCTTTTAAGGTGAGATACCAATGCCCTGAGCTGGGGGAGGAAAAGTTGGATATTTCGCCATTAAGCCAAATTTTACCCAGTTGTCCTTCGAGAATTTGTCTGACTTCACCATTGAGCCGCGAGACAGTATAAATGTTGTTTTTGGTGTCTTGCATCGAATAACTCAATAAAATGGGGATATTTACTATTTTCCATTTACCAGTGGCGATATGCAAGGTATAATCCCGCCGCAATATTTCACCTCTAAATCCTACTCAACTGGGGAGATGTTGCATATGCTACGTTTAATTAAAGAAGCGCTTACTTTTGACGATGTGTTGCTTGTTCCTGCGCATTCGACTGTACTCCCAAATACCGCCATTCTAAAAACTCGCCTGACCAATACCATTGAATTGAATATCCCACTTGTGTCTGCCGCTATGGACACAGTTACCGAAGCTCGTCTTGCGATCGCGATGGCGCAGGAAGGCGGCTTAGGCTTTATTCATAAAAACATGAGCATTGAAAAACAAGCCGAAGAAGTTCGTAAAGTAAAAATTTACGAAGCGGGCGTGGTTCAACAACCTGTGACTGTTACCCCATCAACGACCTTAGCCGATCTGAAAGTGTTAACACTGAAGAATGGTTTTGCGGGTTATCCTGTGGTCAACGAAGCAAACGAGCTGGTCGGTATCATTACTGGCCGTGACGTACGTTTCGTGACAGATTGGAGCAAAACGGTAGAAGAAGTGATGACGCCTAAAGCGCGTTTAGTCACTGTTGCCGAAGGCACTAAATTAGATGAAGTGCAAAAATTGATGCACTCACATCGTATCGAAAAAGTGTTAGTGGTCGATGATAACTATAAATTGAAAGGCCTTATCACAGTTAAAGACTTCGAAAAAGCCGAACGTAAACCGAATGCCTGTAAAGATGAGTTAGGCCGTTTACGTGTTGGTGCCGCCGTAGGTGCGGGCGCTGGTAATGAAGAGCGTGTTGACGCTCTGGTTAAAGCCGGTGTTGACGTTTTACTTATCGATTCTTCCCACGGTCATTCCGAAGGCGTTTTACAACGCATTCGTGAAACTCGCGCTAAACATCCTGATTTGCAAATTATCGGTGGTAACGTTGCCACGGCAGAAGGTGCATTAGCCTTAGTCGAAGCGGGTGTTAACGCAGTTAAAGTGGGTATTGGCCCAGGTTCTATCTGTACGACTCGTATCGTGACAGGCGTGGGCGTACCGCAAATTACTGCTGTATCCGATGCCGCTGCAGCCATGAAGAGCCTAGGTATTCCTGTGATTGCCGATGGCGGCATTCGTTTCTCTGGCGATTTAGCCAAAGCATTAGCCGCGGGTGCATCTTGCATTATGGCGGGCTCAATGTTTGCGGGAACTGAGGAAGCACCGGGCGAAACTGAGTTATATCAAGGTCGTGCCTATAAATCCTACCGTGGTATGGGTTCATTAGGCGCTATGTCTCAAGGTTCATCTGACCGCTATTTCCAATCGGACAATGCTGCCGACAAGTTAGTCCCCGAAGGTGTAGAGGCGCGCGTGCCTTACAAAGGCAAGTTGAAGGAAATCATCCATCAACATATGGGCGGCCTTCGTTCATGCATGGGCTTAACCGGTTGTGCCACCATTCTAGAACTGAATGAAAAAGCCCAATTTGTGAAAGTGACTTCAGCGGGCATGGGCGAGTCCCACGTTCACGATGTGACTATCACGAAAGAAGCGCCGAACTACCGTTCAGGTTCTTAATCGTTTGATAAGAGGGGTGGCGTAAGCCGCCTCTTTGTAAAACGTATGATCCAATACTTAAAGCTGGCAATCGCTGCTTTGAGCAATGTTAAAACAATAGATGAGATAAAGGTTACCCATGAGCGATATTCATGAGCACAAGATACTGATCCTCGATTTTGGATCCCAGTACACTCAACTGATTGCCCGTCGTATCCGTGAAATCGGCGTTTACTGTGAATTATGGGCTTGGGATGTCACCGAAGCCCAAATCCGCGAATTTGCCCCGAACGGCATTATTCTTGCGGGCGGACCAGAAAGTGTCACGGCTGAAAACTCGCCGCGTGCGCCCGAATACGTCTTTACCGCAGGTGTGCCGGTACTGGGCATTTGCTACGGCATGCAGACTATGTCTGAGCAGCTGGGCGGTAAAGTGATCCAAGGTGTGGGCGAAGGTGAATTCGGCTACGCTCAAATTGAAATGCTGACAGATTCATTGCTATTCAAAGGCATCGAAGATGCGGTTAGCAGTGACGGCAAACCCTTACTCGACGTATGGATGAGCCACGGCGATAAAGTGTCGGCTATTCCTGAAGGGTTTGTGGCGGTCGCTAAAACGGACACTTGCCCATTTGCCGCTATGGCAAACGAAGAAAAGCAATTCTTCGGCGTACAGTTCCACCCAGAAGTGACCCACACTCGCCAAGGCATGCGCATGTTATCGCACTTTGCCTTAGACATTTGTGGCTGTGCGGCGAACTGGAAACCTTCCTCTATCATCGAAGATGCGATTGAGCGCTTGAAGAAGCAAATCGGTGATGATGAAGTGATTTTAGGATTATCGGGCGGTGTTGATTCTTCGGTTGTGGCTATGCTGCTACACCGCGCTATCGGCAAAAAACTGACCTGCGTATTCGTTGATAACGGTTTATTACGTTTGAATGAAGCCGAGCAAGTGATGGAAATGTTTGGCGATCATTTCGGCCTGAATATTATTCACGTTGATGCGGAAAACCGTTTCCTCGATGCGATGAAAGGCGAAGCCGATCCAGAGGCTAAGCGTAAGATCATCGGCCGCGTATTCGTGGAAATTTTCGATGAAGAATCGAAAAAATGCGCCAATGCCAAATGGTTAGCGCAAGGCACGATTTATCCAGACGTGATTGAATCTGCTGGTAGTGCCACAGGCAAAGCACATGTGATTAAATCTCACCATAACGTTGGCGGTTTGCCAGCCGATATGGCGCTCGGTTTAGTCGAGCCTCTGCGTGAACTGTTCAAAGACGAAGTGCGTAAAATTGGTCTTGAGTTAGGCCTGCCATACAACATGCTTTATCGTCACCCGTTCCCAGGCCCCGGTCTTGGTGTGCGCGTATTAGGTGAAGTGAAAAAAGAATACTGTGACTTGCTGCGCCGCGCCGATGCTATCTTCATTGAAGAACTGCATAAAGCCGACTTATACAATAAAGTCAGTCAAGCCTTTACTGTGTTCTTACCTGTACGCTCTGTTGGCGTGATGGGCGATGGCCGTAAATATGACTGGGTTGTATCACTGCGCGCAGTGGAAACAATTGATTTTATGACAGCTCATTGGGCACATCTGCCCTATGATTTCTTAGGCCGCGTATCAAACCGCATCATTAACGAAGTCGATGGCATTTCTCGCGTAGTTTACGATATCTCTGGCAAGCCGCCAGCGACTATCGAATGGGAATAAGTTAATTATTTGAATTAACGATTAAAAGGCGCCGAGTGCGCCTTTTTTATTGTTTGATGGATTAACTTAGGTTGAATGGCTCAGCCGTGAAATATCCGTGCTTGACTGATATAATCCGGCTTTATTTTTTGCTAAAAGAGATAAGGTGTAAGTGGTGCAAACGCAACAAGACGAACAATCTCAGCAAGATGAACATTGGATGCAAGTCGCGATGCTGATGGCCGAGAAAGCTGAAGCTGAGGGCGAAGTACCTGTGGGGGCGGTATTGGTCAAAGACGGTCAGCAGATTGCGACGGGTTACAATTTATCCATTCGCCAGCACGATCCTAGCGCCCATGCGGAAATTTTATGTTTGCGGGAAGCAGGGCGTTTGGTCGAAAACTATCGTCTTTTAGATGCGACTTTATATGTCACGCTTGAACCTTGCGCTATGTGTGCGGGCGCTATGGTGCATAGCAGAATTGCTCGTGTGGTATTTGGTGCACGGGATGAAAAAACGGGAGCAGCGGGTACTGTGCTGAATTTGCTGCAACATCCGGCGTTTAATCACCAAGTTGAAGTCACATCTGGGGTGTTGGCCGATGCTTGTAGCGCGCAATTGAGTCGTTTTTTTAAACGTCGCAGGGAAGAGAAAAAAGCCCTGAAACAGGCTCAAAAGGCGCAGCAAGCTATTGGGTAAGTGTCGATTAACGTGACAGAATTAATCCTGAGACTGAATAAAAGTAAAGAAGAGTTTTTGACGATTTAAAATACGGCGATGACGAATTTTTAGCAAAGTACGACGACGCGCAACGGTATTGTTGATGGTTTTTCTTCTCATATTGACCCCATTAATTGTTATTATCGATGCCCTACAGAGATTTATCTTAGGTCATAACCCAAGACAGTAGCAGTTGCACAGGAGTGCAGCAATAGCACTGGTCAGATAAGCTGAACTAAGCGATGTTTTTCATCGCAAATTTGAGTTAGGTTGATAAACCTTAATTCAGCTTGCCTGTTGCTTAGTATCTGACCTTGTTGAAGACATCTACGTACATCTTGAGTTTTTATGTTGGTGTTCTTGTTACGTAAAACTCTGTACTTGATATATAAGAAGTGAGTTGTTGGATTGTCGTTTGGCCCATGCACCTGAGCGCTAACGAGTTAAGCTATTTAGGTTGATCAGGGCTTAACGTTCCTGCTGGAAGTACGGGTTCTTCCACAGTAAGGTCGCTCGAGTCATCATCGGGGTCGGGTTGTTTCGACTGATTATCCACCCAGACTAGCGTGTCATAGTAGCGACGGATGCTGTCGACGTAATGAACGGCTTCACTGCCTCGGGCGTAACCATAACGTGTTTTTTGATAATATTTACGCTTTTGCAGTAGCGGTAGTACCTTTTTTAAATCTCGCCAAGCATTCGGATTTAACTCCATCGATTCCGCAAGCTTACGCGCATCTTCAATATGGGCATATCCTATGTTGTAAGAGGCCAGCGCAAACCACATGCGTTGACTCTCGGGGATCGATTCTGGCAGGCGATTGATCATATCGTTCAAATACGCCGCGCCGCCGCGAATACTTTCTTCGGCATCGAGTCGGTTGGTGATCCCAATCTCTTTGGCGGTTGGCTGAGTCAACATCATCATGCCACGCACTCCTGTGGCCGAGCGGGCATTAGGATTCCAATGTGATTCTTGATAGCTGGTTGCTGCCAGTTTACGCCAATCTAAATTGCCTGCATGGGTTTCAAATAATTGTCGATAACGCGGCAATACTGTCTCAATGGCACGGATAAATGCGCGAGTATCGATATAATCGAAGCGTTTTACATGACCAAAGTATTTCTCGTTGAGGTGATCCAGCGTGCCGGCAAGCTTCTCTTGGTGCCAAAAGGCCAGCAATTTACTCATAAGTTCATCACTGTGAGTGGGAGGTAATAGCCAGATCACATCGAGTTTTTCTTCTAGCACAGGACCTGAGCGTAAGTCGGGCAGGTAGCGACGGTTGATCTGTACGCTACTAGAGTCGGCGATAGTGTAGTCAATTTCTTTGTTGGCAATCATAGCCAACAACTCTTCACTGTCTTTGTCGGTAATTTGATCCCACACCAGCGTTGGATAATGCTTTTGCAACTGGGTCAAGGTCTCGACGAAGGAAGAGTCGGCGATAACGGTGATCTTGCCTTTTAAGTCGCTGATGTCTTTTGGGGTTGGCATGCCTTCGCGATACACCAACACTTGATTCACCCGGTATAGCGGTGGACCTAAGCGGAACTGTTCTCGCCTTGTGGGCGTTTCTGTCATGCCTGCAGCAATAATATCGATTTCATTCTTTTTGAGGGCTTCGTACAACTCGATACGGTTTGTGTAGGGCACCATTTTTAAGGGCACATTTAAGTATTCGGCAAACAATACCGCCATATCGTAATCGAAACCGCTATCACCTTGGCCCGAGGTCATATAAATCTGTGGGCCGTAAAGTGTACCGACTCTTAGCTCAGTTAATTTTTTTGGCACGAATTCTGTTTCGTCCACGGTCACCTGCTGACAGGCAGTCAGTAGGAAACCTAAGATAAGAGCGAACAGAAATCGAGTCATTAAATGTACTTATAGTAAATAAAATCAATATTATAGATAGCGAGTTAACAGTGGGGCATTAGTGGTGAACTGGCTGACATTGGTGGGATTATATCCGTTTGTCTGCGATTTCGAAAAAAAATCATTCTGGGGGAAAGTGCAGTCGACACAATACTGGGCTTTTTATATCACAGGAAACACTGTTTTGCGTAAGGTCGCAGGTGATTTGTGACAGACATTTCCTTATAATAGCGCCACCTCTGACCCCTGCAATAATAAATAATAAGGTGAATAGACGTGATGGAGATCATCCGCGGAGCCCCTGCACTCTCGACGTTTAGGGTGCAAAAGCTGATGGAGGCCTGCGAAAACGCGGCGCTTCCGGTACGCCAAATCTATGCTGAGTATGTCCATTTAGCGGATTTGAGCGAGTTGCTCGACACAAATGAACGCCAGCAACTTGAAAAAATTCTCACCTATGGACCTGCGATAGAAGCTCATATCCCCCAAGGTTCACTCCTGTTTGTCACTCCTCGCCCCGGTACTATTTCTCCTTGGTCTTCAAAAGCTACTGACATCGCGCACAATTGTGGCCTTGGTAAAGTGAAGCGTTTGGAGCGAGGCGTTGCGTATTATGTCGAGTCAGATGCACTGACAGCGCCTCAGCAACAAGCCTTAAATGCGTTGCTGCACGATCGCATGGTTGAAATTATCCTCGATGATTTTACCAAAGCCGATGTGCTGTTCAAACGCACTGAGCCTGCGCCGTTTAAGAGCGTCAATATTCTTGCCGAAGGTCGCCGCGCACTTGAAGTGGCTAACACTGAATTGGGGCTTGCCTTAGCCGAAGATGAAATCGACTATTTAGTCGAGAACTTCGTCCGTTTAGGCCGTAATCCCCATGACATCGAATTGATGATGTTTGCTCAGGCGAACTCTGAGCATTGTCGTCATAAGATTTTTAACGCAGATTGGACCATTGACGGTGAAGTTCAGCCTAAGTCACTGTTCAAGATGATCAAGAACACCTTTGAAACCACGCCTGATCACGTGTTATCTGCCTACAAAGATAACGCTGCTGTGATGGAAGGTTCGGTTGCGGGTCGTTTCTTCCCCGATCCTGATGGGGTATACAACTACCACACTGAACCTATGCACATCCTGATGAAAGTGGAAACCCACAACCATCCAACCGCTATCAGCCCATATCCTGGCGCTGCAACCGGTTCGGGTGGTGAAATCCGTGATGAAGGCGCGACGGGTCGTGGTTCTAAACCTAAAGCGGGTTTAACAGGCTTTAGTGTATCCAATTTAAAAATCCCGGGTTTTGTTCAACCATGGGAAGGTAACTATGGCAAGCCAGAACGTATCGTGAGCGCGCTGGACATCATGACCGAAGGTCCTCTTGGCGGCGCGGCATTTAACAACGAGTTTGGTCGTCCGGCACTGGTCGGTTATTTCCGTACCTATGAGCAGGAAGTCAGCAGCCACAACGGTGTTGAAGTCCGTGGTTACCACAAGCCAATTATGTTAGCCGGTGGTTTAGGTAACATTCGTGAAGAACACGTACAAAAGGGCGAAATCACCGTTGGCGCTAAGCTGATTGTGCTGGGTGGCCCAGCGATGAACATTGGTCTGGGCGGCGGCGCTGCTTCGTCTATGGCATCGGGTCAATCGAGTGAAGACTTAGATTTTGCTTCTGTGCAACGTGAAAACCCAGAAATGGAACGTCGTTGTCAGGAAGTGATTGACCGCTGTTGGCAGCTTGGCGATAAAAATCCTATCCAATTTATCCACGATGTGGGCGCTGGCGGTTTGTCGAATGCTTTCCCTGAACTCGTGAATGACGGCGAGCGCGGCGGTTTATTTAATCTGCGTAATGTGCCTTCGGATGAGCCTGGCATGAGCCCGCTGGAAATCTGGTGTAACGAATCACAAGAACGTTATGTGATGTCAGTTGCCCCTGAAAACCTCGCGCTATTTACTGCCATCTGTGAGCGTGAGCGCGCACCGTTTGCGGTTGTGGGTGAAGCGACAGCGGAGAAACACCTGACGCTTAGCGATAGCCATTTCGACAATAATCCTATCGATTTACCGCTCGAAGTCTTATTAGGCAAAGCACCTAAGATGAGCCGCGATGTGGTATCGGCCAAAGCCGTATCGCCAGCGCTCGAACAAAACAAGATTGATGTTAAAGAAGCGGTTAAACGCGTACTGAGCTTGCCTACAGTTGCGGATAAAACCTTCCTTATCACTATTGGCGATCGCACAGTCACGGGTTTAGTGAACCGTGACCAAATGGTGGGTCCATGGCAAGTGCCTGTGGCCGATTGCGCTGTGACTGCGGCAAGCTTTGATACCTACGCCGGTGAGGCTATGTCACTGGGTGAACGTACACCGCTAGCGCTACTAGACTTTGGCGCCTCTGCCCGTATGGCTGTGGCTGAGTCAATTATGAACATCGCTGGTGCCGATATCGGTTCATTTAAGCGTATTAAGCTTTCTGCCAACTGGATGTCTGCCGCGGGTCACCCAGGTGAAGATGCGGGTCTTTATGAAGCGGTGAAAGCCGTAGGTGAAGAATTGTGTCCAGAGCTGAGCTTGACCATTCCGGTCGGTAAAGACTCTATGTCGATGAAGACCGCATGGCAGCAAGATGGCGCGGATAAAACCGTGACGTCACCTATGTCATTGGTCATTACCGCCTTTGGTGTGGTGCAAGATATTCGCAATACAGTGACGCCAGAGCTACGCACAGATAAAGGCGAAACGTCTTTACTGTTAGTGGATTTAGGTGCGGGCAAAAATCGTTTAGGCGGTTCTTGTTTAGCCCAAGTGTTTGGTGAGCTGGGTGATATTGCGCCGGATCTTGACGATGCTGCACTGCTGCGCGGTTTCTTCGAAACCATGCAAAATCTAGTCGCTAAAAAATCGGTTATCGCTTACCACGACCGTAGCGACGGTGGTTTATTCACTACCTTAGTGGAAATGGCTTTTGCCGGTAATACAGGTTTAGACATAGATGTAGAGGACTTGCAGGGCACTGATTTAGAACGACTCTTTAATGAGGAGCTCGGCGCTGTGCTGCAAGTGAGCCGTGACAATGCTGCGAAAATTGCCGCTCAGTTCGCTATCGCTGGCGTGCCTTGCCATGTGATCGGAACTCTAGCCGACGATCAACGCATCACCATTAAAGATGGCGCGCGTGAAATCTTCAGTGATACCCGTGTAGCGCTGCGTACTGTGTGGTCAGAAACCACGTATCGAATGCAAGCTCTGCGTGATAACCCAGCGTGCGCGCTTGAAGAGTTCAAACTTAAGCAAGACGAAACCGATTTAGGCTTAACCGTTAACTTAAGTTTTGATCCAAGCACTGATGTTGCCGCACCTTATATCCTTAAGGGCGCTGCGCCTAAGATGGCGATTTTGCGTGAGCAGGGCGTTAACTCCCACGTAGAAATGGCCGCTGCTTTTGACCGCGCTGGATTTGAAAGCCGCGACGTACACATGTCGGATATTTTATCTGGCCGTATCAGCCTAGGTGAGTTCCAAGGCCTAGTGGCCTGTGGTGGCTTCTCCTACGGTGATGTATTAGGCGCAGGTGAGGGGTGGGCTAAGTCGATTCTGTTTAATGAGCGAGCTCGCGATGAGTTTTCTCGTTTCTTTGAACGTGACTCAAGTTTCTCCCTTGGCGTGTGTAACGGTTGTCAAATGCTGTCTAACCTGAAAGAAATTATCCCAGGTAGCGAGCACTGGCCACGTTTTGTGCGTAACCGCTCAGAGCGTTTCGAAGCACGTTTCAGCTTAGTTGAAGTGCAACAGAGCCCGTCGTTATTCTTCCAAGGTATGGCCGGTTCACGTATGCCAATTGCTGTATCTCACGGTGAAGGTTTGGCTGAGTTTGCTAGCCCTGAAGCGCTGGCGATTGCCGAAGCGTCAGGCACTATTGCGCTGCGTTTTGTCAATGGTAAAGGTGATATCGCGACTCAGTATCCACAAAACCCGAACGGCTCGCCAAATGGCTTGACTGGGATTTGTACCACAGATGGCCGCGTAACCTTGATGATGCCGCACCCCGAACGTGTGTTCAGAACTGTGGCGAACTCTTGGCATCCAGATGCTTGGGGTGAAGATAGCCCTTGGATGCGTATGTTCCGTAATGCACGAGTGACCTTAGGTTAAGCGTTTAAAGTCAACGGCTTTTGCCTTTGTTGAGTGGTAAAAGCAGGTTAATGAAAGCGTAAAAAAGGAGCGATAATTTCGCTCCTTTTTTTATATATAAAATGCATTTTATGGAAGTGATTGTATTTCAAATTATTAACGCTTATTGCAAATAATCTAATGGACTAAAGTGGCAAAATAGCCACTTTAATCGGTAAATACCTATTAATAGGTATGTTGCGCATTTGATACGGGGCGTGGTGTTTTATGGGGTTCTGGAGTTGTTGGGGGATGCTAGGGTCTTAATATAGAAAAAGCCCCCAATCTCAGGGAGATGGGGGCCCGTTTTGCGCTAACAAAACTTCACATAAATGCAATCAATTTCACGAGTAATTCTGGGGATTATTTCAGCTCATTAGCTGTATAAAGTTCAACAAAAACACGCTTGTAGCTGTTAACCAGACGTTCAAATAATTTAGTCATATCGATATCTCCACACCAAAAGTTAGTACCTATGTGCGCGAAGTTGGTCTTGGCTGGGCTACGACACCAGTTCTACCAAATTGTCTCCTTAACACAGGACATATATTAAACAACTTAGGTTAGCTTCTCAAACGAGAAAAAATACAAATATTCATTATTAAAACTAATGCATTTTAGCCTGTTCGATTGTGATTTTTTATATTTATATTTATTTATATTTGATTTTAAAGGTTTTAAATTATGGCTCACTTAAATTTGTGACAATATTTTTTAGTTAATTTGTTGCAACATTATTTATTTATTGGTTTTTTGATGATTAGAGCTATTTTTTACTGCCTAGTTGGTAAAAGTATGACTTTATATTAATTAATGGCTGCTCACTACTCTTGTTTTTGTCGATTGTCAATCCTCTCTGATGGGGAAGTGTGTGCCTCACCGCAAAACCCACCTAAACCCCTGAGTTTGATTGATTTGCATCAAAGCGAGGTGGTATAAAATAGCCACAAATGAAAATGAATAAATATCTTAACTATCTGATATTTATATCGATGAAATCATTTGATTGAGTGAGTGGTAGGGTGTCGGTCTCAGTTACTTGTGATAGTGTGACTCGCGTCTCAATATGCAACAGATATTGGTACTTTTTAGCCCTTGCTGCTTCGAACTAATGCAAAAGATTAAATTTAACGGTTTATACTGTTGTCGCAGATATAAACACAAAATGAAAACTCACTATCCTACAAAGGCACTTGCTGTGATTGACGCGGGTTTTGTCATAGCAATTGGACGCACCAAGTAAGGAGTCACCGATGATTGTTGAAGAGGTTGTTGAGCTATCGCGGTTGCAGTTTGCGCTGACAGCCATGTATCACTTCCTATTTGTTCCCTTGACTTTGGGGTTGGCATTTTTGCTGGCTATCATGGAATCACTGTATGTGATGACAGATAAACAAATTTATAAAGATATGACTAAGTTCTGGGGTAAGTTATTTGGTATTAACTTTGCCTTGGGGGTTACCACAGGTTTGGCAATGGAATTCCAGTTTGGTACTAACTGGTCTTACTATTCGCATTACGTAGGGGACATCTTTGGTGCGCCTCTGGCTATTGAAGGTTTAATGGCCTTCTTCCTTGAATCTACCTTCGTGGGTATGTTCTTCTTCGGTTGGGATCGTTTCACTAAGCGTCAGCATTTAGTCGTGACTTGGTTAGTGGCCTTTGGCTCTAACATGTCGGCATTGTGGATCCTAGTGGCAAACGGTTGGATGCAAAACCCTGTGGGTTCAGTGTTCAACTACGAAACCATGCGTATGGAAATGACCAGCTTCGCTGAAGTTGTGTTTAACCCTGTCGCGCAGGTTAAGTTTGTTCACACCGTCGCTTCGGGTTATGTGGCGGGTGCCATGTTTGTACTGGCGATCAGTGCTTATTACATCCTCAAGAAACGTGACTTACCTTTTGCTCGTCGCTCATTCGCGATTGCGGCAAGCTTTGGTATGGCGGCGATTCTGTCGGTTATCGTGTTAGGTGACGAATCTGGCTATAAAGTGGGTGAAGCACAGCGCGTTAAGTTAGCAGCGATTGAAGCTGAGTGGCATACAGAGCCTGCTCCAGCGGCCTTTACTGCTGTCGGTTTTCCGAATCAAGAAACCATGAAAACAGATTTTGCAGTCAAAATTCCTTATGCGATGGGTATAGTGGCAACACGCTCGTTGGATGAAGAAGTGACTGGTATTCATGACTTGATTGCTGAGCATGAAGTGCGTATCCGTAATGGTATGAAAGCCTATGCCATGTTAGTGAAACTGCGTGCGGGTGAAGAAACGCCTGAACTACGTGCTGCTTTTGAAGAAGCGAAAGTTGACTTAGGCTACGGTTTCTTACTGAAACGCTACACAGACAAAGTGGTCGATGCGACTGAAGAGCAAATTAAAGCAGCAGCTAAAGATTCTATCCCGAACGTAGCACCGATTTTCTGGAGCTTCCGTGTGATGGTAGGTCTAGGCTTTATCATGTTGTTCGTATTTGCTGCGGCATTCTGGCAAAGCACACGTCATCAAATCGCCGAGAAAAAATGGGTACTTAAAGCTGCACTTTATAGCTTGCCATTGCCTTGGATCGCGATTGAGTGTGGTTGGTTTGTGGCTGAGTATGGTCGTCAACCTTGGACGATTTCTGAGGTACTACCGACCTTTATGTCTGCGTCAAGCTTAACTACTGGCGACTTATGGTTCAGTATCCTTTCTATCACCTTGTTCTACACTGTACTGCTGGTGATTGAGATGTTCTTGATGTTTAAGTTTGCCCGCATTGGTCCGAGCAGTTTGAAAACTGGTCGTTATCATTTCGAGAACCTAGAAGCCTAAGCAGAGGATTTCATTATGTTTGATTATGAAATATTAAGAGTTATCTGGTGGGCTCTGATCGGCGTACTGTTCATCGGATTTGCGGTTACTGATGGTTTTGACATGGGTGTCGGTGCGTTACTGCCAATTATAGGCAAAGACGATACTGAACGCCGTATCATGGTTAACACTATTGCTCCCCATTGGGACGGCAACCAAGTGTGGTTAATCACAGCAGGCGGTGCGTTATTTGCCGCTTGGCCTATGGTGTATGCAGTATCTTTCTCTGGCTTCTATGTCGCCATGATGTTAGTGCTGTTTGCCCTCTACATGCGTCCAGTCGGATTCGATTATCGTTCTAAAATCGAAAATCCAAAATGGCGTAAGTCGTGGGACTGGGCCTTGTTTGCCGGTGGTTTTGTACCTCCGCTAATCATAGGCGTGGCCTTTGGTAACTTGTTGCAAGGTGTGCCTTTTGAATTCGACGAGTTCCTACGTGCGACTTATCACGGTGGTCTGTTCGGCCTGTTGAATCCTTTCGGTTTGCTGGCAGGTCTTGTGAGCGTGAGCATGTTTATGATGCAAGGCGCTTCTTGGCTACAAATGAAGACTGACAGTGAGCTGCGTGTTCGTGCTGCGAAAGCCACGCAATTCTTCGCACTGTTAGTGGCTGTGTTGTTTGCTGCTGCGGGTGTGTGGTTAGCCAATGGTATTGATGGTTATGTAGTGACTTCAGTACTGGACCATAATGCGGTTTCTAACCCAGCCATGAAAACCGTCGCAATTGAAGCGGGTGCTTGGCTTGCCAACTATGACAAATACCCCATCACTATGCTGTTCCCCATCTTAGGTGTGGCATTGCCTCTGCTAGTGATTTTGGTTAGCCGCTTTAACCGTTCAGGTTTTGCGTTCCTATTCAGCTCACTCACTGTGGCTATGGTGATTTTGACTTGCGGTGCAGCAATGTTCCCATTCGTCATGCCATCATCACTTAACCCTAACGTCAGTTTGACTATGTGGGATGCAACAGCCAGTAAAATGACCTTAGGTGTTATGACTGCTGCTGCAGCGATTTTCGTACCTATAGTGTTGAGCTACACTGTCTGGACTTACTACAAGATGTTTGGTCGTATCGGCCGTAAGCATATTGAAGATAACAAAGCCTCACTCTATTAGGCATTAAGGAGCATCTGCTATGTGGTATTTTACGTGGATATTAGGGGTTTTGTTGGCCTGTTCTTTCGGGATTATCAATGCCCTGTGGCTTGAGAATACAGAGAACATGGACAGATCGGCAGAAGATGCCGAGTAACGTCTAAACTCGATTTAAAAACCTCGCATCAGCGGGGTTTTTTATTGCGATTTTTTGATGGGCTGAGGTTATTTTAATTTGAGGCAGAGCTAGGCTATCGTATTAGGCCAAGCAGTTAACTTCGCAGCAGAGTGTTGATGTAACTGCAGCGAATAGGCCTGATATCATTGTTTTTTGATTGTGCTCTCTGCAGATGCTTGCTCTGCATGGCTTAAGATATTTTCTCCATTACTCCTTTACGTCAGTATCCTAAATCAAAGTCCCAAATCCCATTTCTTAAATGTGGCTCCTATCGTTTTGATGTAGTGCTGTTATAAAAAATGCCGCCCTGTTAGGGCGGCATTTAACGTTTGATAAAGCACTAACTCTGTATCTAACCTGAACTCGGGATAACGAGTGTCGAAAAATCTAAATTTAACAAATAAAATCAATGGTATAAAATTATTCGTTTAAAGCGAAAAATCTATTTCCTGACTGAATGCGCAGATTTTTGCGCATATCAAGGCGCTCTGTCGTACGCCATAGCGAGCTATGGTTAGACAGAGCAACGCAGAGAGGCCCAAAAAGATGCCTATTCAGCGGCTCTGCTTATCCCGAGCTCAGGTTATCTAAGTCCGTATTTGAGTTAGGCCTTAAACTGGCTTATTTGGCGTTTTAAGGCGGCGGCTAAGGAAGACAGTTCATTGGCAGAATGCACTGTTTCAGTGGCACGGTGCTCGCCTTCGTTAGCGAGTTCGCTGATCTGATGCAAATTGTGGGTTATCTCTTGTGCAACACTGCTTTGCTGCTCAGTAGCCGAGGCAATATTGCGTGAGCTAATCGCGAGTTCGCCAATCCTACGGGTGATTTCCTTCAGTTGTTCACCCGTTGCTTCACCCTGTGCTGCAGATTCCATTCCTAATTGATGACTTTGGCTCATTTGTTCTGTGGTGCTTTTCACTTGAGTTTGCAGCTTTTCAATCGTTTGGCCAATTTCTACAATGGATGACTGGGTCCGCTGGGCGAGAGTTCTCACCTCATCGGCAACGACGGCAAAGCCTCGACCTTGATCGCCTGCGCGCGCCGCTTCAATCGCTGCATTTAATGCGAGTAAATTAGTTTGCTCGGCAATGCTGTTAATGACTTCGGTCACCTTGCTGATCGCTTCACTTTCATGGCTGACTTTTTCAACCGATTGATGACTATTACTGAGTTGCTGACTGAGTTTGAGTAAATCCTGCACCACTTTCGTCTGTTGGTTTTGACCTTCTTTGGCTGCGGCATCCACTTGCTGGCTTTGAACTGCGCCATCTTGGGCATGATTAGCCACATCACGGATCGAGGTCGACATTTCTTCGATGGCAGTTGCGATTTGATCCGTTTGTAGCATTAGGGCTTGAGCTTCTTCACCATTTTGCTTCGCGATACTTTGTGCCTTGGAGGCCTGTTGCTCTAGACTCATGACTGAATCCTGCAATGCAATAATCAATTGCCTGAGCTCTGAGGACATAGTTGATACGCTGGTCGTGATTCGATCCACTTCGTTTTGACTCTGTGGTTCTGATGGCGCTAAGTGATGGCTAAAATCGCCACTGCCTAAATTTTCCATATGCACTTGGAGGGAATGCAAAGGTTTGAGTGCGCGAATTAAGACAACTGATAATAGCGCTGTGATCAGCGCGATCCCTGTGATAGCAACGATGGCGTTGATGGTGAGCAATTGCATACTTTCTTCATTAAGCTCACTTGCCTTGACTTGACCCACTAGCACCCAATTCCAGCCCGTCACGGTTTGGCTATAGGCAAACATAGGCTCATTTTTACTATTGCTGTAATGGGATTCCGCATCATTTTGGGTGGCATACGCAACACTTAAGCCATCAAGCATACTTTCGGTGATGATGTCACCTGCGTTGAACTTAGGATGTGCGACTAACACATTGTCCGCTTTGCGTACTAATAGAAAATGGCCACTTTCTTCTAAGGTGATTCTGTTAACTGCTTCTTGTAATTGTTTTAAGGAACTGGTGATGTCGAAGCCAATATATAAGATACCAATAACTTTGCCCTGTGTGTCTTTCACTGGACGATAGACTGTCATGTAGTCTTTGCCGAAAAGTTTGGCATAACCTTCGTATTCATTACCGCTGATCAGCACTTGATAGCCTGGATGTGTTTTGCCAAGGGAAGTACCTAGTGCACGGCTGCCATCGGCTTTTTTGAGCGAAGTCGAAACTCGCATAAAGTCATCGCCATCACGTACGAATACCGTAGCGGTACCGCCAGTTAGATTAGCAAAACGATCGACTTTACTTTTTGATGAGTTCACTTGTTCTTGTTCGTGCATTAGGGCTGGAGAGCCAACTCCCATCACATTGACAGTTTTATTTTGCAGACTAAATTGTCCAGGATACATTTCCTTAAAAACATCGGCGTTGCGTCTCGCAAGTTGCAGAAGACTATCGTACTGCAGCTCTAACATGTCTGAAACTGCACGCATTTCAGATTTCATGGCACTGATACCTTTATCTTCTAATACATTTGAAGCGGCTTTATAGGAGACGGTACTCAATACGCCAAAGATGAGAAGAGTGAGAATAAACGCGAGGGCGCCAATTTGTTTTGCAATAGGCCAATTTTTATAATTCATCGTAAGATCCTATAGGTAACGGTTACATCAATGTAGCCTAAGTTTTACTCTGTAGTCTTGATGTGGGTCTAAAACTTCTGCAATTTTAAACTCATTTCGTTGATATTTTTGCAGTTTTAGACTTGGACTCATCGGCTTATTTTGCAGAAATGTTAGCAGATAACATGCCCAAGTACTGGCTGTATTCTGAGGGTATAGACTAAGCTGCTTAAGGTGAATGGAGTTCATAGTGTTAGAACCACATTATAGGAGAAGTGTATATGCTAGGTGAGAATCATGCGTTGGTTTATGAGTTTCCTGATTTTGTCGATCAAATTAAGCATTTAAAAGTCAATAATACTGCCTTCGCGACCATGGCTAGTCGTTACCATGAGCTCGATAATAAAATTAGGGCGCTGGAGTTAACAAAAGTGCCCACCGCCGATGAGCACTTTTTAGCGTTAAAATTAGAGCGATTAAACCTTAAAGATAAACTGTACCAATATCTAGTTCATGATGCGATTTGAGCTTGAATCGCGGATGGGTTGTTCGCCGTACGGGTTTTCATCAGCAGCAAATACATGGTTGGAACCCATACCAGAGAAAGTAAAGTCGTCAGCAGGGTGCCGCCCGCGATAGCAATGGCAAAGGGAGGCCAAAACCCGCCGCCAGCAATGATGAGCGGAATAAAACCGCCCACGGTGGTAATAGTTGTTGAGCTGATATGACGGCCACAGCTGCTGACGGTAGAGACTATGGTTTCCATATCGCCGAGCCGAGCGCTCGGCATATCTTCTAGTTCGGCCAAGATCACAATCGCAGCGTTAATGGCAAGTCCCATTAATCCAAGTAGTCCTATGATGACCGGGAATCCAAAGGGATAACCAAATACAAACACGGCTAATAGGCCAAGTCCTGCCGATTGTATCGCGCTCAATAGAATAATCGCCGTGAGCCTAAAGGAGTTGAACGACAACACCACAGTGGCTAATAACAAGGTGACGACCAACATCATATTGGACAGTAAATTACCGACCGCTTCGTTACGCTTGGCGCTTTCACCACCGATTTCAATGCGATAACCCGATGGCAACGGTAATTGAGCCACTTTATCTTTAACATCATTAAGTACTTGGGCAGGTAATACCCCACTGACGATGTAGGCTTCTATGGTATTAACCCTTTGGCCGTTACGCCTTGGAATGGCGCCGCGGCTCACTTGTACTTCATTGTGGGCGAGGGCTGATAATGCAACAGACTCACCCGAAGGTGTCATTAATTGAATTTCAGAAAGGCGGCTCACCTGCTCGCGACTGTCATCAGCAAGGCGAACTCGTACGGGTAAGGATTCTGTTTGCTCAAGCACGCTGCCACCGATAACGCCTGTGGTTGACATTTGGATCTGTTTGGCAATGTCCGTCAGGCTTAACCCACTCATTAGACTGGCATCTTCATTTACCTGTAGCCACAGCTTAGGTGCACCGGCACTTAAGGTTGCACGTGTGTGAAGTACGTCCGGCGTTTGCGCGAGAATATTACGAACGTCGTCGCCCAATGATCGCAAAGTATCTAGATTCGGGCCGAAGATCATTAACTCCACTGGCGCATTAAAGGGCGGGCCTTGCTCGAGTTTTCGAACTAGTACTTGCGCTTCGGGAAAAGCGCTATCAAATTGCTGTTGTAATTCGGGGATTAACTCATTGGCACGCTCAAAGTCAGTCACTTTTACCATGGCCTGTGCATAGTTAGTCGCCCCTTGTTGGCGCTGCGTCAGGTTGTAATAAAATGAGGGCGTATTACCGCCCACCACCCAATCGACTTGAGTGATCCCTGTGACTGCGTGGAGTTTTTTATCCATCAACTGCACTTGGTTCAAGGTGTTTTCTAAACTCACATGGGGCGCAAGATAGATTTCAATTTGGAACATGTCCCTGTCCGATGGCGGAAAGAACTGCTCCGTCATCTTACCCGAGGCTAAAAAACCTAATACTGGCGTAATGCCGATAAGCAGCGCGCTGACGATGGGGCGTTTAAGGGCAATTCTCAGGCTCGCTTGAAAATATTGGCTCACTAGCGGGAGGTTGATCCCGTGTTGGTACCAGACATCCTGTTTACCTTCATAACTAAAACGTCCCGCGAGCCCTGCAATTAACGTATGGGAAATCACGTAAGAGCCCAGCAGCGCAAACATCACTGACATGGCAATACCACCGACAAATTCCCCCGCAGCACCGGGCATGAGTACTATGGGCGCAAAAGCCAAAATAGTGGTGATAGTCGATCCCGCTAAGGGCAGCCAAAGGTGGTGTAAGGTTTCGCTCACTGCGGCTAAACGGCTCATTCCTTGCTGACGCCTTTGTGATATGGCATCGACAATCACTATCGAATTGTCCACCATGATCCCAAGGGCGACGACGAGTCCTGTCACCGACATTTGATGTATCGGCAGGCCGATATATTTCATGCAGGCCAAGGTAAACAGCGCTGTGAGCGGCAATGAAATCGCCACTATGATGGCGTTTCTTAAGCCTAGGGTGAGGAGTAATACCAGCAAGATGATGACAAATCCTTGCAGCAGGTTAACCACTAGCCCGCCAAGTCGTTCGCTGGTGTAACTGTTTTGCTCGAATAGCCATCGGATCTGGATATTAGCGGGAACTTCGCGATTGAGTTCGTCAACGACGTTATTGACTTGTGCTTGCCAAAGATCAACACGGGTATTATCGATCATTCGCACTGCAACCATTACGCCTTGTTCACCATCGACTAACGCTATGCTATCCGATGGGGTTTGAGCTTGGCGGGTCACAGTAGCTATGTCGCCGAGGCGAATAATTTGCCCTTGGCTATCAATTTTAAGCGGCACTTGGCGAATACGGGTTAAAGAATCAAGCTCGCCGGAGACTTCAACTAAGGCACGAAATTCACTGTTGTTGATTTCACCGGCAGCAATTTTACTGTCGGCGCCACTGAGAATATGGGCGATTGAAGCAGGAGAGAGCTGTAACTGGCTCATCTTGTTACCATCAAGCTGCACTAGCATTTCTTCGGTCGGTGCGCCGTAAAGTTTGACAAAATCCGTGCCCGATAACAGCCTGAGTCGACTCTGTAATTCTTTTGCGTAGCGGTTTAGCATGTCGACTTGTACGGGCGTATTACTATTCCACACTAAACTTAAGATGGCGGTGTAGGCATAACCAATTTGATCATCGAGTGTGGGAGATTGTATGCCCTCAGGTAAATTAATTTTCGCATCGGCCAATAAATCCCGCGCTCGAGACCATACGGGAGCCGTTTCTTTAACTGTATCTTTCAATTCTAACTGTATAACTGAAATCCCTGGTCGAGAGGTTGATTGGATCAACTTAATTTCTTCCAAACGCCTGAGCTGGTTTTCAATGACTTCAGTCACTAAGGCTTCGACCCGCTCTGCTGAGGCGCCAGGATAAGGGGTGATCACAGAGGCGAAACGGTTAGTTATGTGGGGATCTTCAGTACGCGGTAGGCTCGATATCGCACCAAAGCCTGCGACAAGTAATAGCGCAATAACGAGGCTGACTAAGCGGCCGTTTTCAACAAAGGCTTTAATCATAATTACCTCGTGGCTGCAGCAATGGGAGATACAGTTTGGCCTACGACCAGCTTATGCAGCCCTTGGCTGACATAGATTTCATTAGGCTGAATCGCGCCTTGAATGTAGGCCATGTCTTGGGTGGTGTAGAGGATTTCCACATCGCGGCGCTCTATGATGGATTGCTGTTCATAGTTTGCGATGACATAGAGATTCCATAATCCGCGAATACCATCCGTCAGTGCGGAAATGGGTACCCAATAGCCCGGTTGCGGGATTTGCTGTTGTTGATGCAGATACGCAATTTCGCCATTGATTACATGGGCATCATTGGGCAGGCTTATTCTCAGTTGTAGGGTACGACTGATGGGATTGACTTCAGCGCTAATACCGGCAATTTCAGCAGTAAAGGTTTGATCTCGTACACTAACTTGCACTTGCTCTTTGGTGTGAAATCGTTCTGCTAGCGCAACAGGAACACCAATATAAGCTTCAGGATTGATGTTACCCACTAAGGTGAAGATAGGACTGCCCGCGGCAATCACTTCGCCAAGATTATGTAGCCTTTGACTTATGGTACCTTCGAAGGGGGCCACTAAAATGGATTTGTCGAGCTTAAGTTGGTTGGCATGCTGCGAGGCAAGTAAACGGTTTTTCGCTGCGGCTAAGCTATTTAATTGAGAGCGGTTTTCATCTAATAGCTGCTCAGAGACATAGCCCGATTTTTTCAATTCTTGATTACGTTTTAGAGTGCTGGTGGCCAGATCAACATCGGCTTGGGTTTGTGCCAGACTTGCTTGGATCTCTTGACGCTCGGCTTCGAGTAGCCGGGTATCGAGAACGGCAAGTATTTGTCCTTGCTTAACTTTACTCCCAGAATCGACCTGTAAATTGTTCAACTTCCCCGCTAGTTCAAAGCCGACGCCTGTGGTATTACCTGCACGGATGGTGCCAGTGAAGGTCTGAAAGTGTTCATAACTAGGGGTCTGGATCAACGTTTGGCTTGTGACTGTGGGTAGCGTGGCTGTCGTAGCGTGTTCGGTGACTTCCTTTTGACAGGCGGATAATGTGGCTAAAGCAAACACGCAGACGCTAAGAGTGCGCCAAGAAAGTCGGGCAGTTCGATCCATTTTAAAGGCTTCCGCTGTAAGTTAAACGTTAATACTATGTAACTAGACTTGCTAGTCTAGTTGCGCGAAACTAGACTGTCTAGTCTATTTTGTGCTTAACTAATGCCAATTAATTATGTCTATCCATTTGAGAGTTGATATGACGCATTCCTCTGAGACGCAATTACCTTTGAGCCGTAGTGAACAAAAACGTCAGCAAGTCCTTGTGGCAGCTATTGATTTGTTTTGTCGTCAAGGTTTCCCTCATACCAGTATGGATGAGGTTGCAAAGCTTGCGGGCGTGTCGAAACAAACCGTATATTCCCATTACGGTAGCAAAGATGAATTATTTGTTGCGGCAATTGAATCTAAGTGTGTTGGCCATAATCTTAATGATGATTTGTTAAGTGATCCCACTAAACCGGAATCGGCATTAACCCAATTTGCCTTGCAATTTGGGGAGATGATTGTCAGTCCTGAAGCTATTACTGTATTCAAAGCCTGTGTGGCGCAATCCGAAAGTCATCCTGAAGTGTCGCGATTGTTCTTTGATGCAGGCCCTAAACACATAGTGGGCTTATTGGCGGATTATTTAGTCGCTGTAGAAGCGTTAGGGCAATATCGATTTGGTAATGCTCACCATAGTGCAGTGCGTTTATGTTTAATGTTGTTTGGTGAGTTAAAACTTAAATTAGAATTGGGATTAGTGGCCGATGAACTTTTTGACGACAGGAATCATTATATATTGGGTTGTGCTGACATGTTCTTGAGGGCGCATCGGGTAGAGTGAAGGCTTGTTTGTTTTAGAGGTATTAGTTTGTATTTTCATTTTGAAAGTGTGAACCTTTTTATTCAATAGCGCGTATTATGCACAAAAATTTATTCATTATTTTAAATGCAAGGAGCTAGCGTGGCTAATCGAGAACTCGCACCATTAAGCGTAAAACAGCGGTTGCTGAAAGGCAGTTTGTTATTGTTACCGTTAATGAGCTGTGCCGCTATTGCAGCGGATAAACCTTCGCAGGAATACAAACCTTTTAGATTAAGTGTCACACAGATCAGCACCCAAAGCGCCGAGGTAGCTAATGGCAATACTGAGCTACAAAGGGACAGCTTATTACTGAATGCTGGGATGAATGTATCACTGGATAAGCAATGGTCGCTAGGCTTTCGTGTGGGCTATGACCGACTTGATTATGACTGGCGTAACATCACGCTTACTGGCGCAAACAATGTCGCACCGCTGTTTGGCACCGACGGACAGTATTGGGATCATATTAATCGTTACCGTGCCGGAGTGTCGTTAAATTATCGCATGGATAAACATTGGGCCTTCTTTTTAGCGCCGCAGATCCAATATGCCTACGCCGATACTGCATCGGCTAGCCAAGCTCAGAGTTACGGTATTGTGGCATCGGCCATGTATGCATTTGATTCGGGAAACATGATTGGCTTTGGCGTCGCGTATCTTAATGATATCGATGAAGTTCGCACAGTGCCTTATCTTGCCATGCGTTGGCAGATAGATGAACATTGGACACTAGCTAATCCATTCCAAGCTGGTTTTAGTGGTCCAGCAGGACTAGAGCTTAGTTATCAATTCAATCCTGATTGGAATATTGGTTTGGGTAGTTCACGTCGTACTGAGCGATTCCTTATTGAGGATGATGATATTGCTGTAGAAACGAACGAATGGGTGAGTTATCTGCGTGGCGGTTGGCGAGCAACGCCTGCTTTAACCGTAAATCTCTATGCTGGTTATTACTTTGATGGTGAGTTAGAAGTGACAAATCAAGCCGCGCTTGAAATGGATAACCAAGGCGCAGCGGCCTTGGATATCGAATTCAAATTCTAACGTTAATGTCAGTTATTTGCCCAGCATGGCCTCTTTGAGGCTTTTCTGGGCTGGCTTATCACCTAGCCAAATTTTTAACAGTGCTTGACGGAACATTTCACCTTCGATGGTGGCTTGTTCCTGACCATTTTTATAGGCCGTCACGCCGCGGGCTTTATTGGCGACTAAGGTAAATTGGTCACCTTCTTTAATTTCTTCCTTAAACAGTGCCATAAAGGTATCTATCTGCGGTTGAATATCGGCGGTGTTTTCTGCCGTCGCTTGCTCAAAACCTTCAGTGATCGCATCGCGCATTTTTTCTGAGGTGATCATGCCTGAGGTAATGTTAAGGCGTATCGCTGCAACTGGTGCATCAATAACCGCTGCAGTGCTACTTAATGCTGCTGGCAAATACAAACTGCCTACATATAAATCCATAAAGAACTTACTGCGAACGCCCGCGCCATTGAGCTGTAATGTTTGGCTATCTAATGTCACTGTCTCGGCGACTTGCACTCCTGAGACTTCTTTGGCCATTAATGTGTGGGGTAATAACAGCGCGCTTGCTAGGGTAAGAGTGGAGAGTAACTTCATAATACACCTCATTTTTCTATTTTAATTATTGGGTTTTAAGCAGATTTTTATGAGTATTTACAGCAAAAAGTTGACCCCAACTTCTCAAATACTCGGCACCGAAAACGGATGTTAATCTAAAGAAGAGGGGAGTGATAGGCTAATTGTGCTTACGCATCATTCGAAAATGGCTATTATGGCATACTCATCATTAAATATGAGCATGCCAACAAGATGACTCCTCGCGCTAAACTATTGCGTAAAAGTGTTGGCGTAAAGCAATCAATGGGAAATTATCAGCGTTAAGCAACCTGTATAAATTATCCGCGAGTGCCTAGCTTGTACTGACCACTCTGTTCGAACATCACCGCTTGTTTCTGTTTTGGCGAGATCAAAATGGGACCGTCGTCAAAGAAAAGAAAACACTTCCAATTGCGGACGAACACATCCCAACGAGTTTCAATAATCTGATATTTTTCATAGCAAAAATACACCGGCGTCTCATCGGGCCATTGTATAAACTCAGCTAACATGGTGGGTAAACTGCTATCTTCACTATCCCAAGCGCTCTGCCAATGATCTGTTTCCACCCAAGCATCAGCTTTCACCGCCCAGTCTCCCTTAGTAAATTGCTCCGCACGACTACTCTTGTTGCTGATCCATTGGTTCCAGATTTCCATCGCACTTTTATCTGTTAACGGCAGGATGTGCGCCTTGTCCTCGTCGGTGACAGGCAAGTCTTTGTGGTTGAAAATCCACTTACGGCGGTAAGTTTCTAAAGGTATATAGGTATGAGCCAAACAAAATCTCCTAGGATATGCAGATGAGCAATGCTGAAACGAGGCTAATTATACGGTCTAGCGAAGTAATAGTGAAATCACCGAACACGAATATGCGAGTTCGGTGATCTTGAGCTTGTTATTGCGAGACGTTCATTAGTCTTGCGAGTTCAGATAAGTAATCACGTGCCACTTGATTATCGGGATCGGCATTAATTGCATTAGAAAATGCAGTATGTGAAGCTTCTATTTGATTGATTTCAAACATGAATAACCCAAGTTTTATCCATGTTTGTGTATCTGATGGATACTTCTCTAGGTAATCTAGGTAGACATTAACTGAGTCTTGAATCTTGCCTTGGAGTTTTAAAATATGTGCATACTGAGGCATGTACTCATCACTATAAGCCAAAATTTTGACTAGAGTTGCTGTTGCAAGCTCAAGGTTACTTAGTTTGAGCGCCAGTAAAATAATATGCTTTAACTCCATCTCAGTACAAAGTTCTTCAGGCAGAGCAAGTAAAGCATCTAATGCCTGCTGCGGCTGCTGTTCAAGGCTGAGTTGGAATGATAAGGCGAGGTGGTACAGCCTTTTAGCTTCATTGTCAGATTCAATTAAGGGGAATAAGTTTTGGACTGTAAGTGATAATCCATAACTATTTTCATTCGAGTTTAGTCCTATGATTTTTTTATAGACGCGTTCCATTCCAGAGGCTTTATTTAGCGTATCGATATAAGCTTTTCGTACTTGAGTGATATCTTCTTCAAATTTATCTTTTAATTGTGAAAAAATAAAATTTTCATGCGAGTCAGATAATGCAACTTTATGGTTTTTGCACCATAAGAAAACTCTACCAGGTTGATGATTTTCTAGCCAGACAGGGGCGAGTGGAGCTAATGAGCTAGAATCAATTTCTAATATTCTAAAAACTATTTTTTTGTAAGATTTTATTACTAGTTTAAGAATGTTATGGCAGGTCGTATTAAATGCATCATAGTAATTTATAGTCATTTTATTAATGTGTGATTGAGTCCAATTTTCTGTTTCTCTTGTAGTTAGAAACTTTGAAAACTCAAGATATCCATAGGCTTTAATTAATCTTGTTAGCTCTGGGTACTTTGAGTTTATACTTTTTTCAATCTTATTGACTTCATCAAGTATGACATCAGAGTTCAATGAGTTTAAATTGAGTTTTTTAGATAGTGCTAACGCTTTCTTTGTTAGCTTTAGTAGCTTGGTGAGATCGTCTTTAGCTTTTTTACATTCATCTAATGTTTGTTCTAAGTCAATTTTTTTATTTTTGGTGTCGCACTTTTCTAGGCAAGAAATTATTTTACTACCAAGTTCATCAAGAATAATATTTTTAGTAGAAATATGAGAAATGCCTTCGATTTTTGCAGCATTTTTTGACAAATTTATAAAGTCAACATTAGGATATTTTTTAGCCTCAGATGCTAGTGACTCCATCGCATGGACAAGCTGTATTGGAGTTTCAGCTTGGTAGCCTGCATAGGTTTCGACCCATTTATTATTATGTCCTAAATTAGGGCCTAGATTAGCTTCAACTGTTCCGTTTGCATGAGTGTATCCAGATCTTGAGTAACAATAATCAACACCACTTAATAGTATTTTTTTGAACCCCATCTCAACAGCTAGGCGAATCGAACTATTAGTAACTGTCGGCCCGACAGTAATGATGTTGTCGTGATCCTTTTTGCCACTCCATGGATATCGTTGACCTAGATATATACTTTGTCCTTGCCATTGTGAAAGTACTTTTGGACTAACGTGGTAAGAGTTTACTAGAAGTGTGTTTTCACTTAATGCAAAAATTTCTCGACTAACATCAAAGCTAAACTCTTGTGGATCAACGCAAGTGATAATATCAACTGAAATAGAGTGTTTAGCTAGCTTACCTGCAATACGCGACACTGCAATAATGAAAAGATTGTCACTGTTCTTTATTATCCAATCAATATGCTCATCAAGTGAGGGGCCGCCAGCAACAACCAAGCAAGTCTTCCCTTCAAATTTGTTTCTAAGAAGCTTTGCAGGTGTGTGATTGTCTGGGATATTCTCTAGTTGAGTCTGAAAGAATATTTTTTGGGTGAATAAAATCCTATGATTAAAATATTCATCTTGGACTTTGTTTTCTATTCTGCTAAATAGTGAGTTATAGGATTCTAGGTGTTGGGATGTGACACCAAGAGAAGCATAAATCTCATACTCTCCTTTAGCGAGATATATTTTTATATCCTCTTGTTCTAACTGCTCTAGAAAATCAGTTTCATTTACTATCTTAAAGTTTTTTTGCTTAGTTGACGGGATATCTATAATTAATAATGGTAGCACTTCATCCAATTCGATAAATATAAATTTAGACCCTAAAGCGATTTCCTGTTCTAATGCATAACTTGCTAGCAGTCCTGAGTCCATTCCAATAATAATATTAAGCTTATCTTTAATCGAAAATGCCTTTTTAAACTTATTGTTATAAATTGTTTTTGAGTCAAGATTTTCAAAAGTATGGCGATTTATGCTAGGTAAATAGTATTCATTAAATCGACTTATTGCGAAACTATTCAATATTTTGTTCATTAGTTATACATTCCTATTGGTCGGCAAGTAAGTCAATACGAGCTCTTATCTTATATGCCAAGGCAAAAAATTGCTCAGGTAGAAAACAGCAATAAATGCGCCATGTTATTTTTTTGACAGTTTATATTGACATTTAGCCCTCAGGTGTTGATTGACTAGTTAGAAAGGGCTGACTTGATGCAATAAAGTCGAAATTAGCCTATAAAATCATGTAAATTTTACGAGTAACTACCTATACTAATAGAGCTTTATAGGTGAGTAAACTACGTTCTAGTAATGATTTTATGCCATGTTGGCTTGTTTTTTGCTTTGATTTAATTGCTTTAGCAGTAAATCGTCAATTGTATAGGTTGCTACGGTTACATTATCAAGATGGAAAGCTAAATTGAGCCACTGGGGAGGCCCTATGTTTGATAACAAAACAATTTTAATTACAGGTGGCACTGGGTCATTTGGGCAGAAATACACAAAAACAATTTTAGAAAGGTATAAGCCCAAACGGTTGATCATTTTTTCCAGAGATGAATTGAAGCAGTTTGAAATGCAGCAGATATTTAATGCTCCCTGTATGCGTTATTTCATTGGAGATGTGCGTGATGCCGACCGCTTAATGCAAGCATTGCAAGATGTCGATTATGTTATCCATGCAGCAGCATTAAAACAGGTACCTGCTGCAGAGTATAATCCTATGGAATGTATCAAGACAAACATTTATGGTGCAGAGAATGTTATTAAGGCAGCTATTGCCAATAAAGTAAAAAAGGTGATCGCCTTATCGACAGATAAAGCTGCGAGTCCAATTAATCTTTATGGTGCGACAAAGTTGGCTTCTGATAAGTTATTTGTTGCAGCCAATAACATCGTAGGTCCTGGGAAAACACGCTTTGCTGCCGTCAGATATGGAAATGTCGTAGGTTCTCGTGGTTCCGTCGTTCCTTATTTTAAGCAGTTGATTGCTAATGGTGCTTCATCTCTTCCTATTACCCATCCCGATATGACACGCTTTTGGATTACACTCCAAGATGGTGTTGATTTTGTTCTTAAAAATTTCTCTAGAATGCAAGGTGGAGAAATTTTTGTACCTAAGATCCCTTCAATACGAATTTCCGATTTAGCGGATGCTTATGGTAATGGATTACCACATGAGATCGTAGGTATTCGTCCTGGTGAAAAAATGCATGAAGTTATGTGTCCAGGTGATGATTCTCATCATACGATAGAATTCTATGATCATTTTGTTATCACACCATCAATTAAATTTTTTGGTCGTGAAAGTGATTTTACAGTTAATGCTTTAAATGAAGTTGGCACTTTAGTTAATTCTGGCTTCGAATATAACTCTGGTAGTAATGTTCATTTTTTAACAGTCGAAGAAATATTAAAACTAGATGAGGAGTCATGTTCATGATTCCATATGGAAGGCATGATATTGTTGCCGATGATATTGCTGCCGTTGTTGAAGTATTACAATCCGATTTTTTAACTCAAGGTCCTAAAGTTCCTGAGTTTGAAAAGGCCATTTGTGATTACACGGGAGCCGCATTCTCTGTTGTCGTTAATAGTGCAACTTCTGCTTTACATATTGCTTGTCTTGCCTTGGGTGTTGGTCCTGGAGATCTAGTATGGACATCACCGATTACCTTTGTAGCATCGGCAAATTGCGCTTTGTATTGCGGTGCTGAAATTGACTTCGTCGATGTTGACTCAGAAACAGGTAACATGTGTCCTGTAGCCCTTGCCAATAAATTACGTAATGCTGAGCGTTTGCCTAAAGTTATTATTCCTGTTCATTTAGCAGGCCATAGCTGCGATATGCAAGCAATTGGCGATTTAGCTAAGCAGTATGCTGTGAGTGTTTTAGAGGATGCTTCCCATGCTATAGGAGGAAGCTATCAAGACCAGAAGATAGGCGCATGTCAGTATTCCGATATTTGTGTATTTAGTTTTCATCCGGTAAAAATAATCACGAGTGCAGAGGGAGGAGTTGTGACTACTCAACAATCTGACTTAGCTAAACGTATGGTTCAACTTCGTAGCCATGGGATTGTTAGAGATCATACTGTTATGCTTAGGCCGGATGAAGGTGACTGGTATTATGAACAGCATGAGTTGGGGTTTAACTATCGCATGACCGAGTTACAGGCAGCGCTCGGCGTGTCGCAAATGAAGCGACTCGATGCCTTTGTGTTAAAAAGAAATGAATTAACAGCCCTGTATCGTAAACAACTCATAGGCCTACCTTTTAGTTGGGTAGAGCCTTTACCTAATACTCAAAGTGCTAGACATCTACAAATTATCCGCCTACATGATACCTCTGCAAGAAAGCAGATATTCAATGATATGCGAGCTGCAGGTATACAAGTACATGTGCACTATTTTCCTGTACACCTTCAGCCATTTTATCTTCAAAAAGGTTTCCAACGAGGAGATTTTCCATCTGCGGAGCACTTTTATGAGCAGATTTTGAGCTTGCCCTTATATCCTGGACTAGAACTCGATGAACTGAACTTAGTGATAACCCAACTCAAGCTTCAGTTATCAAAGCAATGATAGTTTTTATTTACGTGCAGTTAACCAGTAATAAGACTCGATTCTGCCATCAGTAAAGTTTTCATCAGTGACTTTCCCGATGGATTGAATGGTTAATCCTGCACGCTCAATTAACTGACGTATCTCATTATCATCGTAATAGCTCTTCACTGTATCAACAGTTTTTCTGCACTCTTCTTTTGCATTGAAAGAAATGATTAGACTTGCACCTGGCTTAAGAACATGGCTAATTGCTTGTAGAGTAAATTCAGGTTGCTTCAAATAATGCATCAGCCCCCAACAAAGAATCATATCAAAGTGTTGGGCCGAGAAGGGGGTTAACACATCCGGTACCGAACCACATAAAAGTTGTTGTTGCGGTAATTGATAGCGAGATTTAACTATTTCAAGTGCTGCCGCACTTTGATCGGCGCCATATACTTGCCGAAATCCCAGCTCCAACAATGCTCTGATGTTACGTCCTTCGCCACATCCAAGATCTAAAAGTCGTGCATCTGGTTTTAGGTCCAGTCTAGAAACCTGTCTTATGACATTAATATCCGGCCAAACCAAAGGTTTTTTTGCTCTGACTTCCCGATAATGTGTTTCCCAGCTCATTCTTTAGCTCCTGTATTAAATGAGAATGCTCTTCCTGTTGTGTTTGATAAAAATGCATTTAATTGCCATTGATACGTGAATGAGAGTATCAAGCAGCCGTCGATCTCTGCACATTCTTGGTATCCCGAATCTGGTAATTTGATGTTGTATTGTTCAAGTTTTTGCTTAAATAGCAGTAGCATGGGAACTGTTTGTTTTATCGACTCTGGGGATTTTCCGAGAGCGAGATGAATGTTGTTTTCAAATACATCATAGCCATTGCTCATCATTGGAATGAAGATGTCATTGACTTTGTCGCCACCAATTTCCGCATGAACTTCATAGATTTTACATTGTTCGTCAATCGGATTAAATTTCATTGCCGTTTGAAAAAAACCATGTTGAATTGCCAAAGCATTTCTCATACATGAAAACTGGCTTTGTGCCACTTCGTTTAAGTTTTGTGAGACGGTATACCAACCTATGCCGTCAAAGCTAGGCGGTCCGTTTGATATTTCGCCTATGGTACATAGGTGCAATATCTGACTGTTATAAACGAAGTCTATTGAGACAATGTCCTGACCAAGCAAGTACTCTTCAATATTTACCGAGCCATCTAAGGATACTGATACCGCATTTGAGTAAGCTTGCTCTAAGTCTATGCTTGAATTACATAAACTCATTGCTGCGTGAGATTTTACAGTATTGGCAGGTTTTACAAAGACAGGGTAATCGATAGGATTATGAATATCGAATATTCTTGGTGCAGCAATATCATGTAGTCTGAGCGCGTGTAATAATTTTTGTTTGTGGGTGAAAATTTCACTATTGTCTATATCTAGTCCAGGGAGTTTAAAATATTTAGCAATCATTGCGCAGCTAACCACTGGCTTGCCTGTTGATCTCGTTAGCACTGCGATTAATTTGATATTTTCTGCAATAATGGCGTCAATGATCGGTGTCGCGTCATAGGTACTGACATTGATAAACAGATCCGAAATCATCTTTCCTGGCGCTTGAGCATTGGCATCACAAGATACGACTTTCCAGCCCATTTCTTTAATTTTTAGGATCAGAGGAACTTGATTCTGCCCAGCTCCAACGCTGAGAATATATCCATCACAGCTTGACATGAGCATCCTCGATTAAACGGCTAACTAACTGACACAACTTGTTTCCCCCCTCTATTTCAAGGGAGTGCTGGTCAGCATTATTTAGACATCGCTCTCGAAACATTTGGCTTTCCGATGTAAATAGCGCTTGAATACCTTGGGTTATGGTTTCTCGTGAGCGACTAATGAGACAACATTCTGCTTTCTCTAGCGCATCAAGTTCTTGTGGCTCGCAGAGTGAGTCGGTTGGGAGTAGCAGTGTGAGTGATCCAGATGCAATCGCCTCAAACAGAGAAATGCCATAGCAGCAAATAACAATTTCTGACTTTGACATTAGCTCGGGTAAGTTTTCAGGGTTAATGACATGAGCCCATCTTTCTTGGTTAGGTAGTTTCGGGTTGTCTGCATAGGGCCCCTGTACCCAAGTTATTTTATAAGTGGTTGGGACCTGTGTTTCTATTATTGCCGGTAACCAAGAGCCATATTGCAATGCATCGCTGCCGCCAGTGGTGATCAGGACCCGCTTTTCCTTGGGCACTATTTTCTGCGGTGTGAACAGGTAATGCGACCAGCCGTATGTTGTTTTATCTGAAGCTGACTGACAAAAAAATGCAGGTACAAATATGGCATCCACTAAGAAATTGATATCAGCATCGGTTTTGTCGATGGCTAGCAGTTTAGTGTTTGCTGATTTTGCCTTGGTAAGGGCTGAATTTAAAAGAACCTTGTCTATGTAATGTGGATGAATGTCTACTATCCAGAGTGCGGTGCTATTTTCCAGCATTTGGGAAAGCGCCGATTGTTCGTTTTTGTACCATATTGCAGTACTTTGCAGCCAAGGTAAGTCGGTGCGTTTGTCACCAACTATATGTAGAGTGACTCCTAACGATAAATGTTCTTGCAGTAAGTTAGCGATAAAAGCACTTCTTTTGAGATGTCCCATACCGATATCTTTCCCTGCATGACAGAGTATATGTGCCTTTTTATAGTGCGTATCTGGACGTTTTTGTTGTACGTGATTATTCAGAGCTCGAAGTTCAGGATCCGCCAGAAGCTGCGACTGAACCCATTTCAAGTTCACAATAGAATCGCTAGTATTCTCTTGGAACCAACGCTGGTATATTTTCTCCATGAAAAGGTAGTCGGCATGGGTATCGACTGAGATCCTATGTTTTATCGCTGAAAAATCATCACTGTCGGTGATGTTGAGTTTTTCTAATACGGGTATCAGTTTATCAGCATAACCAACATGTTCACGAGACATGTCACTTTGACTCGCCACTAACAGTTTCTTCCAGCCCGTGAAGCTGTAAAATGCCATACCTTCGTGAATACTCATTATTCCCTCAGTAAGAACAATACTGTCTTTGATTGGATGGTGTTTTAATTCTTTGATCGCATGATCGATAAAATCTGGATCGACTAGGGGGCAATCGCCGCAGATGTAGACAATATATTGAGGTTGAAATGTATTTATGACTGCATCTAAGCGCCCCATGAGATCATTGACATCACCTTCGAAAGTAAAACAGTTTACATTTTGATCTTGCGACCAATTCACCAGTGGGCGGTTGTAATCATCTGCCGTGGTAGCAAGTATGATGTCATCGATTTCCTTGCAGCGGGTTAACCTACACCATAGCCGCTCAATCATAGGCTTACCGGCTAGGTGCAACAGATGCTTTCCTGGTAGACGGCTAGAATTTAATCGAGCACCAACTATGGCAATGGTCTTCATTTGTGGGTCTCACATTGGAGTGAACATGGACTTATACTGTATTCAAAACTTGGCAAGTAACCATCTTCCTTAAGCGTTTCATCGGCTTCAATGAGTGAAAACCATAACCTATTAAGGTAGTTGTCATTAATTTTTTGGCTAGAAATCATAGGTAATGCTGCACAGTGTGCGGGATCCCATTTAAGTTTTACGCCAGAAGGCCCTGAACCGAAACGCACTTCTCCAGCCGTAGCGCCAAGTGCACTGGTAGCAGAGACAATTGATGATACTGGATTACCATGATTAAAATCATTTTTGGCCTGAAAGGTTTCCAAGGTATCGCTACCTAAGTGAGTTTGGTACCAGTTTCTTTGGCTGCAATCGAGTAATGTGACATACCCAAGCCGCAGTGATGCTTCAGGCCGAGTATGGTTATCAAAAGTGAAACCACAGGTTAGGTTTTCGCCACTTAATCTATACCATTTGCTTAATCCACCTGAGCGTAATGATTGATGACTGAGTATAAGTAAGTCATTGGCAGTATTTAAAATCTGATACTCAACTTTATTGAGGTCCGTAACTCTGTCTCTATGTCTGAATCTTTCCATTAATAAGTGGTTACTAAAAAAATCAACGCCATAGCTGATGTGGTCAAAGTAGCCATGTGAGAGTGTGCCTAAAATGGGTGTGAATCCCTGTGATATAAAACTCAACTTTTCTATGCACAATCCTCTGTTTGCGTTGAGTATTAGATGGATTTCTGGTGTTTGTATGCTGAGTTTTCGTCTTGCTTCGTCAAATTCAATTTGGACATTATCTGGGATGATATTTGTCTGCTGTGTATTTTGGCTGATTAAAGTCGATGGTTTAAATATTGGCTTTTGAACTGCCAACGCCTCAAATCGTTTTTGGGTTAAATGAGTTCGCAGATCGCTGGCCCATCGTCGGCACAACTGCCGCCATTGATGATCGGTTGCTGTGTCTTTATTCAGTTTTTGGAAGTCAGCAAAACATTCACTGTTGAGTTGTAAGTCATTGCGCCCACTTAATGCCCAACGATTAATGTTATATTTTGCTTGTTTCTTTACTGAGACGGGATGTTCGGCATTCGTCAGTGTTAACGCTGGAGATGGACGCCATAATGTCATTACGTCACATGGAGGGCTCCATAAAAATCTTGCATCGCTATTTAATGTTTTAAATAGTAGGTCAATTCGTTGCCACTCTTTATCTGCTTGAACTGCTTCTGTGTTGTAACGTCCTGGGCGGTAATCGAACACTTCCGCATCACTGCCATAGAGAGGAAAAGCAAGGCATCCAGGTTGTATAACTTTATTGAGGTATTGCAGATAGTCTTCGAGTAATAATTCCCCATGTACATAGCGCTGAAACTTTTGGAAGGCGATTGCATGGTTCCAGATAACCTTAATTTCGTTACCTAATGCGGTAACTAGGGACTGGGGACGTTTCAATAAATCAGTATGCCAATTAGGATTATGCGAATAGGGGTTATCCCATTCCACAACAACAGCATCAAAGCCAACTTCAAGGTAAATATCCAGTAGCCCTGCAGAAACAGCTTGTTCATTAAGATAAGCGATTGTTGGTTTGTAACCTAGAATACGGTTGTAGGATACTTGCCCAAGTCGAAGATTATGACGATTAACATCGGCAGGTACTAGTGGGCCTATGATCTGGCTGTCGCCACTCGCAATAAGTTCACAACGATTTTCATTCAGTAACGTTTTGAAGCACTTAATCCAATCGGGGTCTACAGATTGAATTGCTTCAAGCGTGTATGCTGTCATCTCCAATCCGAGCGGAATCCCATTTTCGATCAGTTGCAGCAAAGGCCAATAGCATCGCTGTACTACTTCAAGATGTGATTCTTTCTCTATGGATGAGAATGCCAGATTCATATGAAAAATAGCGTAAATTTTTACTGGCGTCATGCCGATATCCTATTCATACGTCACTTTGACAAGTGATAGTGCAGCTTGAGCTAGCTCAATGGCCTCATGCTTGCTGGTTGCTGTGGTAATGACAAAACCGCTTCGTTGAGTATGATTTGACAGCGGAGCTATGATGGAACCCGGAGTAATGAATATTTTGAGTAACTGAACTCCAGGTGCTTTAGAAGCAACATCATGATTGAAAATAGATTTGACTTTACCTTCAGGAAGATCCAAATAACGTATGGCTACCGCCTGTTGTTTAGAGGGTGTGACTTCTTCAACCGATAGACTTTGTCCAAGAGCGAGTTTGATGGCTTTTTCGACAAAGTTTACCCCACACGCTAGTGGAATTTGAGTGGTTGAAAAATAGCCACCTGAGAGGCGACCAGCTATCTCGATCACCTTAGGACCAGTATCGGTAAATACCATGTCGCCTTTTGCGACTCCGGAACAGATCCCCAAGGCTAACGCTGCTTGCTCGACACATGAAATGACTGCAGAGCGAACACTTTCATTTGATGCTGTTGGAGCATCGCCACCATTTTCTATGATGAATGGCTTAGTGCGTTCAAGCCACTCATAGTTACGGTCGGCAAAGCCTAAGGTATAACATTGGCTATTGTCGACTAGGGTTTCGGTACTAAATTGAGGACCTTCGAGATATTCTTCAAGCATCACACGGCCAGTTGGTGATTCATGATGGGCGAGTGTCCATGCTGCATCAAGTTGTGATGTCTGCTCAATGAGTTGCACTCCTCGAGCGCCTCGACTGTCTACGGGTTTGATCACCAAAGGGAAGCCAATCTCATTGGCGCATACATGAAGTGTGGCTTTATTTACCACTGCGCAAAAACGAGGAATAGGGATGCCCATTTTTTGTAGTTGTTGTTTCATCGCGAGCTTGTCCGAGACCCAGAATGCGGACTCGAGTGATAATCCCGCTAGTCCTAGAGCATTACAGACGGTTGCTACGCTTAACGGTACATCGGCACACATAGCTATAACGCCATCCACTCGAACACCAGAAGTTATCAGTGCCAGAGTCTTAGTCAGTATGGCATTTCCATCATAGGTGCTTGCAATAATGGCCCAATCTGCCATAGCTAAACCTGGTGCAGCCGGATTACCGTCGGCAATAATGAGCTTAAGACCCATAGTTTTGGCAATTTTTATGCCTTCACAGGCTTCAATGCCTGCCCCTATGATAAGCAGGTGTTTATCTTTATTTGGCATTAGCGTGCTCTTTATTGTCAATGCTATGCAGCTTTAAGGTTTCGACACCTTTATCCCTAAGCCACGACAAGGCATTAAAAATTTCCTTTTCTGATGCATAGGAGGAAATCAAAACAGTGTCCCCTTCCTGCCAATTGATATTTACAGGGTCTTGGCAGATCCACTTACCTTGTTTGATCCCCCATTTTAGGGATGAAGTATCTGTCAGACCGTCGATTTGACAATGTTGGAGTAGGTTAGTATTGGCTACCAGTTGACAGGTGTGGATCCCTGCGCCCCAAAGAAATATGCGTTTGCATTGCTGCAATTTGTCCAGCACTTTGTCTAAGCAGCCTTGCCAATAGTTGACTTCTTTTTGACGGTAGTTAATGAGCCGTTGACGATTAACTTCAACATCTGCATGGAAATCAACATAGTGATGTTGCTCTTTTGTACTGGCGAGTACTCCAATGATAGGTGACAAGTTACTATTAAAATGCTCCACAACGGAGATTGGTGAGTATCCAGCTAGCCGTAGGCTCTGTATTAGGTTTTCTTTAGTGTAATAATTGATGTGTTCAAAGGAAAAAAATCCTGGGCACAGGCTCGTGTGATTAGCCATTAGAGGTACTTCAACGTAGATAAATTTTTCGCCCTCAGAGTCCTGAATTTTACGGCATTTCTTCAATGTGTTCTGTGGATGGTAAAGGTGCTCGAGTACATGGGTAAGGATAATCAGCTCGAAAGATTCTTCTGTTTCAAAACTTTCAGCACTACCATGAATACAGTCAATATTGTAAAGTCGATTTGCAAGTGAAACAGAGGCAGTCCCAGGTTCTACGCCCAAAACTCGCGTTACACCAGCATCTCTAAATTGCGACAAAGTGTAGCCGTCTGAGCTGCCAATTTGCATTGCTGATTTTGGCAATTCACCGATGCCTCGTTTTATAAAGCGGATCTGTTCATCAACATCTCTGATTTTCGACTCACTTGGGCGTTCTTTACGACCTGGATTGGTGTATACCGCTATTGAACTATAAAAGGTCATCATTTCGTCAAAAGAAACCGATGGACTCTGGCTAACCGATCCGCAATCTGGACAAATAGAAAAACCGATTTTTGTTGTTCCAAGGCCTGGTAATACCCAATCTGAGCTGAAAATGTTTTCTGTATCAGCGCCGCATAAAAAACAGTTTCTGATCATCGTCTATCCTAATATCAACTAGCTAAAATACATGCCGCCATTAGCATTGAGCGTTTGCCCGCAAAGATAACTGCTGTCATCGGAAGCAAGAAATAATGCGATAGCGTTTATATCGCTAGTATGGCCCAGTCGTTTAGCCGGAATTGCTGCCACTTTTTGTTTACCCAGTTCAGATGCTAACTCATTACGTGTCATTTCTGTTTCAACTAGGCCGATTGATATAGCATTACAATTTATGCCGTCGGCGGAATATATTTTAGCAATAGACTTAGTTAAGTTGAGTAAACCGGCTTTTGCCGCAGCATAATGAACTTGGTTAAATCCTCCCCATTGTCCGCCAATAGAACTAATGTTGATGATCTTTCCCCATGTATTTGCTTGCATTGCTGGAATACAGGCTTGAGTTAGCAGAAATGGTCCACGTAAATTAGTATTGAGCATCGCTTCAAAATCGTTAGCTGTGATTTCTAAGTAAGGCTTTTCCTGCGCAATAGCCCCATTATTTATAAGAATATCAATAGTACGCGAAAAATGATGTTCAATTGCGTTAACACAGGTACTTATACTGTCAGGAATAGACTGATCTAGATAAAATGCATACACATTTGGACCTAGCTCCTCTGCTAACTTAGTTGCTGCATTTGCATTATGGCAATATGTCATTGCGACTAAATAATCATTGGCGGCAAAACTACGCGCTAATTCAGCACCGATACCACGACTCCCACCTGTTATGAGCACGAGCTTAGTCATGGTTCTGGCCCCTTGGCTTGCCTTGAGCATCAAAATATGGCCACATCTTATCTGTGGCTTGTCCACCAAGTAGCATAGGTAAAATATCGTGTTGAGGATTTATCTCTACATGGAGTAAAACCGCCCCTTTGGCTTCGATAAATGCGGTGAGCGCTTGTTCTAGTTCAGCTTCTTCGGAGCAATGGATAGCTTGAATACCGTAACCTTGGGCTATGAGGGCAAAATTGGGCGAATGTTTATTGCCGCATGCAGTATCGGTTTCCCAATTCATCAGTTGAAACTGGGAAACAAGTCCTAATCTATGGTTATCGACAACAAGAATTTTAATATTAAGTCCTAATTCACTGATGACGTCTAACTCTTGGATATTCATCTGAAACGAACCATCCCCAGCAATGCAGAGAATTGTAGACTCAGGAGCGTGAATAGCTGCACCGATAGCGGTAGGGAGATCATACCCCATAGTGCCATGTCCTGCAGAAGTCAAAAGTTTGCGCTGCGGTAGTGCAAATCTGAAGTGTCTAGCAACCCAGTGTTGGTGTGCACCTACTCCAGTTGTGACTAAAGTACTTTCGGGTAACTTGTCACTGAGTTTTTTGAGTAGTTTATCTGGTGCAATACCTGGATATTCTGGATATGGCCAACTAAATTGGTCACGCCATTGCGTGATAGTGTTATTCCATTCAGAAAGTTCTGGAACTGATAATTTGTGTTGATTCTTTAATAAAGTATCGAAAAACTCAGTAAGTCCAGAATGAACTGCTGCATGGTGTGCAATGCGGCTGTGGGCTAATTCACCTTCATCAATATCAACTCTGAAAATTTTTGCATTTGCTGCAAAATCCGCTTTAAGCGTACCCGTTTGGCGGACATCCAATCGAGATCCTAAAACCAGTAATAAATCGGATTCTGCAATGGCTTTACCTGCAATTTGGCTACCGGTATGACCATGAAAGCCTAAACAGCCATTATCATCAGTGGGTAGAACTCCGATACCCAAAAGACTATGACTGACAGCAGCTGGCCAATGGATTCTCAGTTTATGCAATGCTTCTACTAATGCAGGAGTCGTCATGCCATTACCGCAAATAATGACTGGCCTTTGCGAAGTATTTATTGCTTCAATTAGGGTATCAACAAATACATCAAGTTCTGCTGTATTGGTTTTCGCTAATGCAGCTGTAATCAGCTTGATTGGCTCTGTAACTGCGGTGAGTTGCACATCCATTGGTAAATCAATGGAAACGGGGCCTTTTCTGCCTTCTAAAGCGAGAGCCCATGCCTGTGGAAGGATTTCGTATAATTCCACAATATTTTGGGGTTGAAACTGTGCTTTAGTGATCGGCTTCATTAGGGCTGGGGTATCGACCTCTTGGAATCCTGATTGACGAACAGACTTGCTTCCGGTGAGATCTCCCGTACCGACTTGTCCGGTGAACACCAGCATAGGTATGCCATCAAAATAGGCATCAGCGACAGGGGTTAGCACATTCGTTACGCCTGGCCCCGATGTCACTGCAACAATACCGGGTAACTGCGTTAATTTCCCCTGAGCTAAAGCTGCGTAACCTGCTCCTTGTTCATTACGAGATGTATAAACGGCAACACCAAATCGTTTGCATGCATCGAGGAGGGGAGCGATTGTTCCTCCTGGATAGTTATGGAGTGCATAAATACCCTGATGTGCCAAAAATTCGATAACAGCATCTGCTGCCACTGTGATGGGGGACAAACTCATTATTCTGATACTCCAAATTTCTCTCTTTGATGCCGCAATGGACGTAATCCATCAAGGGGATCCGCTCGCCATTCTCTATCTGAGGCTTCACTAGCAACAAATTGTTTTTCTGGGATGCCATCAATCACATTGGCTAATTTTATACCTTGGATTACGGGTGCTATCTGTTGTGGCAGCCAACAATGTCCTGAAGCATATTCATCGCCTTTTTCATCTAAATCTAAATGAAACTCTATGACATCGGCTCGCCATTTGTGTACAGCTCGGTTAAGTACCGCACTAGAGACAGTATGATCAGACCAGCCAACGTTAACTTGATAGCGGTTTCTAAAGCTTTCTAATACCGCAAGATTACATTCATTCTCAGGAGTTGGGTATGCCGATACACAATGAAGCAAGGTGATGTCTTTCGCGCCATTTTCTTTTAGCGTGAGTACCGCTTGATCTATCTCTTCTAAAGTAGCCATGCCAGTTGAAAGAACAACAGGTAATCCCGTTTTTGCACAGGCTACTAGTAGATCCGTCCATAACAATTCGTAGGAGGCAATCTTATAAAAATCGACATATGGAGCCAGTTCTGCCACTGCATCTAAGTAGAATGGTGTACAAGAAAACTGAATGCCATATTTATCACAACTTTGTTTTAATTCAGGCAAAAAACTGACTGGGAGCTCCCAATCTTTGCGCTTTCGATGCGTTTCACTTTTAGCCAGAATCTCGGGAGCGAAAAGTTGCTCTATTTGGAAAAGCTGAAACTTTACGGCATCGCAACCAATGTCTGCAGCAGTTTTAATAAACTCAATGCAACGCTGTAAGTCTCTATGATGGTTGCTGGAGACTTCAGCGATAAAAATAGGTGAATGTGTAGTCATAGTTACTCGCAAATGGCTCGGTATAGTCTATTAACGGCAAGTCTCTGGGAAGCTTGATGCCCTGTTGCTCTTGCTTTATCAGACTAGTTCTATTAGTTCATACTCTAAATAATCGGCAAGGCTTAACCAATCGTGTTGCTCTTGTGCCTGAAGCATAGCAGGCAATATTTGCTGAAAAGTCGAATTAAGGACAAGTTCTGGGCAGTTTTTTTCTATTTTATCAAGACATAACCGTAACTCTACTGAAGCCTTTGCTTCTTGACCGAGTCTAAATAAACCTGCCGTTTGCCGCAGTGAATCTTGTAGGCTTAAGCTCATAATATAAGGTCCTTATACTGAGAACCGCGAATTTTAGCGCCTGATAAACTCGCTTGGTAAAACTTTACTTCTGGATGCTTGGCGATATAGTGTTCCAAGTGTCTGAGATATGCTCTTAGGTTTAGATCCGTCGCTATCCGCTGGCCTTTGCCATTGATCAACCAGTGTTTAGCTTCCTTCACTTTCTGAATAACCGCATTAACCCATATTTGTTCTTTTATATCGTTTTGACCAAATTTGTGATCATTCCAGAACGCATGACTCTTGTTATTGCAATAACAAAAATCACACCCTAATAGGGTAATTTCTTTTGCCTTTAATTTGATCGCTAAATCAATTGCCGGATGAATGACGCTTCCACTCGTGAACAGTCTTAGTTTGGGATATCGAGATGCGAGCTTGTCATATATTTTACTGCCTCCATAGGCAATAAATCTTTGGCCTAACCAAGCATTAAGTACAATTGGATCAACTCGGGGAAAATAAACAAGATTGATGTCATGAGTTGAGGCTAGCGGTAAATGGTATTCGCCTATTAACCCGTCAATGCAGATCACAATATCTGGTTTTATATTATTGTGAAGTAAACCACGTAATGCTGTATCGGCCGCAATGATCAGTGGTCTATGGGAACTTGAACTAATTTGTTGCAGATAATCATAATGTTCTTCTAAAGAAGGACCCGAGCCAATTACGATAGCCTTATAACTACTATGACTATTTATTAAGCTCGCGGCATCAGGATCGTGAGTAATATAGAGTTGGTTATCCTCGAAGCGTTTTAATATTGCAGGATCATCAGATTGATGTCGCTGATTAGAGAACTCACGATTGAGCTCCATGACTAATAAGTCTCTGAGAGTCGCATTTTCATCACTGACAAGGGCGAGATCTGGTGTAATTGCAATATTTGGAAAATTTAACTTTGTGCTTGGAAGCGCAGTCAAATTAATGTTCGGATGCTTTAACCATTCGCTTTGATCTGTGTAACTGATGAGGAGGGCAAAAACGCTGAGGTTTAAAATGCAAACATCAATTGAAAGATACTGTGGATTATCGATAAGTAAACTTGGTACATCTCCCATACCGACACCGTAGACGGTTACGTGAGTTGCATCTGCAGGTAATGTACTGATAAAGAGCCGTGCTTCGGCGATGCGGTTATGACGACTACTGAGCTGAATACCATTGACACTGATAGTTTGATTGCGACCGTTGACAAGGCGGGCATCTAATTCATTGATGGTTTGGCTTTTGACCGCAGCGGCTACTATAGGCCAACGCTTAACGATAATATTGAGATTAGACGCAAATAGCTCGGTCATTCCGTTTCTCCGGAAGATTTCTGGGAGTTTGATATCACCAAGGTCACTATCTGGTCTCTCCACAGGGACTCGAACCCCGATCGGCCGCTTAGGAGGCGGCTGCTCTATCCTGTTGAGCTATGAAGAGACGACAGTGATTATACTGGTTTTATCTTTGATTAAAAGGCTTATGATTTAGTTGCTTAAATCTTAAGCGCTATGTCGTTTATCTGTACATTGTAGGCGGCATTTTGGTCTACAAGTACTGCGGTGGCGCTTTCTTCGCTTACTTGCTCAATTTTTACCGTTGCACGACTTTTGCTCGCGACGGCGCGCATTTCATTGAGTCTATCGGGTAAGTTTTGTTGTAATACTACTTGGAATTTATCACCGACACGAATGCCATGTTTACGGCCTAGATTTAATATAATCCTGTCTGCTTGTCGGCTAACGACTTGGCCAAGTAATGGCCTGCAATTAAGTGTGCTGTCTAAATCTCGGGTAGCTTGCAATATTAATTGAGTAATACTTTTTCCATAGGAGGAACGCCAGAATCTATTACTGTTGGGAGCAATGATAGCCTGTTCTTCAAATTCCCATGGGGCCGATGTGCTGTAGCTTTTGCTCCAGACCTCTTCGCCACTGATCCCATGATAGAGGCTGAGTTTGAATTGAAATTGCCTTAGCGGAGCTTCATCCCAAAATCCTAAGAAGGTGGGTTGTACAGGCTCTATCGATATATCAATGATCTGCGGTTGAAGAATATATTGGCTGTCGGTAATTTCACTGAGCCAGCTTGGAAGTCGATAACCGCGAATATCCACTAGGTCTTGTTCAATATCGAGTCGCTCGTTAGCATGGATGTGACTAAAGCCAGTTGAAGAGTAATCTTCTATAGTGTTCCCTAACGCCTCTGAAATGACCTCTTCAAAGCCTGAAAGTTGTCCATATCTAAGCTGAGAACGATCTTTTATTTGTGTTTGAGGTATTAAAATAGCGGCCTTTAATTGGCCATTAGGACACTGTTGTGTTGGATCATCATTTAGATCGAGGCGTAGGGATACATATATTTTATTTCCCTGAATTTGTTCACTTACGAGTTGGATGTTTATGGCTTGGGCGTTGCGATTTATCGCAAAGTTATTTTGTGTGAGGTTACCATTAGAGGTTTGTTGCTCGCTGGATATTTGAATACCTGTGCTTAATGTCGCATAGCTAACAGCTTGATTAATTGCTTCTTCCCTTGCTTGAGCTGTATTACCATTGATAATAGTTGCTTCTCCGCTGGCTTCTATCCATTCGGCTCTGGTGGGCAAAGAAAGTAGTAAAAGGCTCAAAATGATGAGCGAAGCTGAACCTGTTATGTGCATCAATTCAATCCTTATCGCTAAGCTAATGGCGATATTACCAATCGAGCCAGTTTTCTGACTCTTAATCTAATATGGCAATAAAGCAAATTTCGTGCCTGAGTATGAGAACTTTTGATAAAGTTTCCATTGTTACAGTCGATATACTGCGTAATAGAAGAATATTGTCGGACTGAGGTTAATATTGGTCCGAAGATTGCTGGTTTTTGTTACTCATTAAAAATTTGAAGCTTAGAAAGTGAGTCATTTGACTGGCAATGCACCCATAGATGAGGTAAATCCAATGCTAAAGCGTGTGATTATTCCCTTAACATTGATAATGTTAGGTGGATGTGTAGCTAAACCAGTTACGCCGCCCAAACCGAGTTTAGTGGATGGCAATGGGTTGCCGCCAACGGCAGTGATTAACCATTTAGCACAGCGAATAGTGACTGAGCTCGTTAAGCAAAATGATGCTTTGCGTGCTGATCAACCTATCGTAATTGCAACACCAGTATTAGTGGGCGATTTGAATGGCACTAATGCGTTAGCGCAACAGTTACAGCAAGGATTAATGACATCGCTCCATAGCTTTCAGTTTAATGTGGTGGATTTAAACTTAGCTGATGGCTTGAGAGTAACATCTGACGGGGATTTTATTTTGACGCGAGATTGGCAAAAATTGTCGAAAGATCTTCCTGTTGAGCATCTTGTCGTTTCGACTATGAGCGTAGTAACCAATGGTATGGCGATCAATACTCGGATTGTGAACATTAGTAACAATCGCGTGGTATCGGCATCTCAAACTTTTGTGACTCAAAAAGAGTTGGCAAACTACATGCAGCCTTCGGAGCAAATTGTGTCACAAAATGGCATCTTATATCGTCAGGCGAGTCCAGGCATGAATGAAGTGCGTGTCTTAGGAGATGGAAAATGAAACGCTACCTTTTAGTTATTGTGGCGCTAATGCTAACTGGCTGCGCTGCTAAAGATAGATATGTGCAATGGGAAGATGTGCCGCCGCCGAGTTTTCCTAAGTTAACGGCTATAGGATATGCGCCCTTAGCGACTCAACCGGCTAAAGAGCAATCACAAAGAGTGTTGATGGCTATGCAGGCATCAAAAATTGTGGCTTATCGTGAATTAGCGGAACAAGTTTATGGGCAGAAAATAACGGCAAATAGCAGTGTCAGTGATTGGATGTTGACGGACGATAATGTCAAAGCGTCAGTTTCTGGCGTGATCCGCGGCGCACGAGTCGTTAAGAGTTATCCAGCAGGCGAGCATTATGTCACTGAGTTAGAACTTGATTTTTCACAGGTTTGGGCGCTTTATCAACAACAGAACCGTCCACAACGAGTGAAGGAAGTGACGTATTTCTAGCGTTATTGAATGTATGTTCAACAGCATGTATTGAGCCGCGTATTAACGCGGCTTTTCTTTTTGTACAAGACATTAAGATCTAATCAGAGCTTAGAAAAGGGAATGCTAAGTGGGAGTGATGCGCTTGTTAGGCCTTTAAATCATTGCCTAAACTTGAGATAGTCGAGGTCTTGCCTTTATCGTTATAGGTGAGGCTGGAGGCGTTTCTGCTGGCTTGTAAAGCTTGAGCAAAGCGATTTAAACTCGCTAAATTCATCTCAATTAAACTGGCATTTTGTTCGTTTAATTCTTTGCATTCAGTCAATGCGTCTTTGATCTCGGCCATTTTATGTACGAGTTCGACTTGCTGAGTGAGTAGCGATTTATCACTGTGTTTTGCCAGAATATCATCATTATTCTTTAGTTCTTTCAGACATTGCGATTTTTCGTTAGCAAGGGAAAGCAGTAAATCGGCGTTTTGGTCAACCAAAGCGCCTTTTTCCTTGAGTATGATTTGCTTAAGAACAGCCAAATGGGCGTGTTGTAGATCTACCAGTTTAGCTATTTCAGTCATAGTTACTCTTTATTTAAGTCATTAAGTTCGGCTTCAAAACTTGCAATATTGGCAGCCAACTTTTCAGGGTCAATTTTATAGCGACCTTCGGCAATAGCTTGTTTGATTTCGGCTACTTTCTTTTGATCAACTTCAGGAAGGCTAGCCATTTTAGTCTGAGCTCCTTGAAGTTGTTGTGCCTGGGCCGTAATGACCACTGAATCGCTTCTCTGTGGTGTTGTCGATTTTGCAGCAACTTGAGCAGATTGATCGCTGCTCGTTTTCGTTGCGCCTGAACGAACTTGCGCAGTCGTTGCAGTATTGAGTTTGCTAATATCAATTGCCATTTTAGGCTCCAGCGTCGTGTGTACGGGATTTCTTAACTGGGGTATCGGCAGCTTACAAAAAAGCTTTAGATTATTTTACATTCTTACTTCAACTTCGCCAATGCCTGTGACTATAGCATCTAGTTCTTTGTTTGAACTGCTATTTTTGACTCTGATCCGATCACCTTTATTGCCATCTTGTAGGGCTTCGCCCACTGTTTTGAGCTCGAATGAGCCTGAACGAACGTAGATAGATACCGAATCATTTTTACAAACGAAGCATAAGTTGTTGCTTAATATTGGATTATCTTTTGCTACTCGTCGTTTTACTCGCACGCCAGCCAATTTACTCGGGTCATCGAATTCGGCACCTCTCAAGCTATTTTGTTCAATGTAACGGACTTCTACTTGACTAGGAGAGATGAGTTCGCCTGGTGCTAAGATTTCGGTTGAGACAACAACGGGGAATAAGATATCCACCCGAACCGAGATATAGATTTGCCAAGGGTAAGCTAAGTCTTGTGTATCGCAGCTGACTTTTAAGGTGTTATTACGGCTAATTTCCCTATCGCTAGCCAGTTCTACTTTCATTGGAGATGAACATTGTGACGGCAGCATTCTTGCGTCAACCATCTGTGGCGAAATATTTACTTTGGCATTTTCTGGAACGGATATTTTTTCTGAAATAAGCGCTTTAGCTAATTCTGAGATTGCCGATACGGTGGGGACAATAGGCTCTGCACTCGCAAAAGCGGGCATGAAGAGGGTGAAAAGACTAAAAAAACAGACTAAATTTACTTTCATAATGAAGAGACTAGCTTGTAACGCCAGAATGCACCTATACTTTTATTAAGTTCGAAGCTGACCACTGTAATAATAATTTGCATCACTGTCAGAAGATTGACTCAGTTTCGACTATGTTTATCGATAGATAAGACGTAAGCAATTAATATGCCTATACTCAACTGAGTTATAGGGCCGAACATAAACAGAACAACAAGGCAGAGTTATGTCGAGTATTCTTGATTCAGTCAACAAACGAACCCAGCTCGTTGGACAAAACCGTTTAGAATTACTGCTTTTTAAATTAAACGGTCGTCAACGGTTTGGGATTAACGTGTTTAAGGTGAAAGAAGTACTGCAGTGTCCACCACTGACCACTTTGCCTAAACTTAATCCTTATGTGAAGGGTGTTGCTCATATTCGTGGAACAACCATTTCAGTGATTGATTTGAGTGCGGCAACAGGGGGAAAACCTTTAGCGAGCACTGAAAACTGTTTCATCATTATTTCTGAATATAACCGCAGTGTTCAAGGCTTCTTGGTCAGTTCTGTTGAGCGGATCATCAACATGAATTGGGAAGCGATTATGCCTCCGCCGCAAGGTGCTGGCCGTTATTCTTATCTGACAGCTGTGACTGAAATTGAAGGTGAATTAGTTGAAATTCTCGATGTGGAAAAAATCTTAGATGAGATTTCACCAGTTAAAACGGCTATCAGTGAAGAAGCCAATGAAAAACTGACCCTCGACAGAACTCAGCATTATCATATTATGGTTATTGATGATTCTGCCGTGGCGCGTAAACAAATTATTCGTTCACTCGAGTCATTGAATTTACAAATTGATACCGCAAAAGATGGTCGCGAAGCATTAGACAAGCTTAAAGAGATCGCCAAAGAGATGGATAATGTGGCCGATGAGATCCCCCTCATAATCTCTGATATTGAGATGCCTGAAATGGATGGCTACACCCTGACCGCTGAAATCCGAGATGATCCTAAGCTTAAGCATATTAAAGTGGTACTGCATACTTCGTTAAGTGGTGTATTCAATCAGGCAATGGTTCAAAAAGTGGGGGCTAATGACTTTATCGCTAAGTTTAATCCCGACGAACTGGCTGCTGCTGTGAATAAGCATTTAAGTTTGTAATTGCTGTAGGTTAGTACCTAGATACGCTTTACGCTATAATCTCGACTTTATAACATGATGGTTTCGCACTGATTTTGGTGCTTGCTATAGGATTTAGGATGTGAATGTGCCAAATAAATCACTCGCTGAGGCTGAATATAATCAATTTAGGTTGTTCTTAGAGCAACACAGCGGCATCGTACTGGGTGAAAATAAGCAATATCTTGTGCGCAGTCGTCTTGCTCCTTTGATGGGCAAATATAACCTGCCATCCTTATCTGATGTGGTTAAGCATTCGATGAAGCCTACTGAGCGTGCGCTCAGAGCTGAAGTGATCGATGCTATGACGACTAATGAAACCCTTTGGTTCCGTGATCGTTATCCATTTGAGTTGTTGAATAATGTCCTACTACCTGAATACAGTCGTCTGGGGCGTCCGCTTAAAATTTGGTCTGCGGCTTGCTCGTCTGGCCAAGAGCCATACTCATTGGCTATGACTATTCTTGAGTATCAACAGAAGAAGCCTGGTGCCCTGGCTGGTAGTGCTTCGATTCAAGCAACGGATTTATCTCCTTCCATGTTGGAACGTTGCAAAAATGCCGAGTACGATAGTTTGGCATTAGCGCGTGGTTTATCTGAAGAACGTAAGCGTCAGTTTTTTGATGCATTACCTTCAGGCAATATGAAGTTAAAGGACAATGTGAAGCGGTTGGTGAACTTTAGAGCGCATAATTTACTCGAGAGTTATAGTCTGCTTGGCAAGTTCGACATTATCTTTTGCCGCAATGTGCTGATTTATTTTGCACCAGAGGCAAAGGCAAAAATTTTGCGGCAATTCGCTGCCGCTCTCAATCCCAAAGGGATTTTATTTCTCGGTGCATCAGAATCTATCGCTGGTTTAACGGACGAGTTTGATATGGTTCGTTGTAACCCTGGCATTTATTACCAAAAAAAGACTTAACTCAGCCGCTCTAAAGAAAATTACCGACAATTGTCGGTAATTTTTTACTCATCGCTTGTTCATCCTTGTTGTTATTCTCAAAATTTTCCTGATGTTGGCACATGAATTGCTTTGTTTTCGTGAGAACACGAGGAGGCAATTTTATGGCGATCAATTTTGATAATGCACTGGGTGTGCATCAATACACTCTCGGTATTAGAGCGCAGCGGGCTGAAGTTATTTCAAGCAATATCGCTAACGCGGATACGCCACATTACAAAGCCCGCGATGTTGATTTTTCTGCGGCAATGCAGGCCGCTCGAGGCCAACAGCTGCAGCGAAATAGTCTTGAAATGCAAGAGCCAGATAAGCATTTTGGGCTTGCGGAGTTGACTGGGCAATTTGTTAAGTTCCGTGTGCCAAATCAACCCGATACCGGTGATGGTAATACTGTTGATATCCAACAGGAACAATCGGCATTCATGCAAAATGCACTTGAATATCAAATGTCGCTAGGTTTTTTAGATAGTAAGTTTAGTGGCATGAAGAAAGCGTTGAGAGGGGATTAATCATGAGTTTATTTAGCATATTTGATGTTGCTGGCTCGGGAATGTCTGCTCAATCGGTCAGGCTAAACACCACCGCGAGCAACATAGCTAACGCGGATTCCGTCTCGAGTAGTGTAGATAAGACCTATCGTTCCCGTCATCCCATTTTTGAAGCCGAAATGGCTAAAGCCCAAAGTCAGCAACAAGCTTCTCAAGGCGTTGCGGTAAAAGGCATTGTAGAAAGTGATAAACCACTACTGAAAGAATATTCGCCCGATCATCCAATGGCGGATGCGGACGGCTTTATTTATAAACCGAATGTTAATGTCATGGAAGAAATGGCAGATATGATTTCTGCTTCGCGCTCATATCAAATGAATGTTCAAGTCGCTGAAGCAGCTAAGTCTATGCTGCAACAAACACTTGGGATGGGTAAATAACATGTGTTACTTAGGAGGTAAGCTGTGAGCCTCATTAATCAAATTAACCAAGCGTCGGCGCAGACGGCTCAAAATAAGAGTCAGCCAAATGCCGTTACGACGAATTCATCAACCAGCTCAACGGGTAATCCGTTTCTTGATGGCATACGTTTGCCAAAAGAGTCAATAGTACCGGAAGCAAAAAGCCAGCAGTTAACTCAAGATGACTTTTTCTCGTTATTAAGCCAACAGTTATCGATGCAAGATCCCTTTAAGCCCGTCGACAACGACCAAATGATTGCGCAGATGGCATCATTCTCGACGGTTGATGGTATTACTAAGTTGAATAAGGAAATCGTTAATTTAAACGGTGTTATGACATCAAGCCAAGCATTACAGGCATCAGGACTTGTTGGTCGCAAGGTGTTGATCCCAACTGATACAGGTAACATTTCAGCTGAAAGCCCAACAATAAAAGGTGTGATTAGCACGCCAGCTAAAATTCCTGAAGTTACTGTACGTGTTGAGGATGAGAAAGGCCAAGTTGTGACCACCTTTAAAGTTGATGGCAGTAAGGGGGGCAATGTCGATGTTAACTGGGATGGCCTCGATAAAGATGGAAAACCTGTAACCGCAGGTAACTATACGATCAAGGCGAGTGGTTTAGTGGATGGGAAATCCCAAGAATTGCCAGTCTCGACCTATGCTCATGTGACCAGCGTTTCTCTCGGTACGGCCAGTACTGGCGCGATTCTTAACTTGAGAGGCGGTATGGGCATCAAGTTAACCGATGTGTTAGCTGTGTCTGAAACCTAAGCTTGTATAAAAGAATTTTTGCAGCATCCGAATTGGGCGTAAATCGCTCATAAATGAATTGAGTCAAGTGTAGAGGTGAATTATGTCGTTTAACATTGCATTGAGTGGCATTTCTGCTGCGCAGAAAGATTTAAACACTACGGCGAATAACATTGCTAATGCGAACACCATTGGCTTTAAAGAGTCCCGTGCTGAATTTGCGGATGTTTACGCTAATTCTATTTTTTCAAATGCTAAAACTGCTGTCGGTGGTGGTGTTGCGACGAGCCAAGTGGCACAGCAATTCCATCAAGGTAGCTTACAGTTGACGAATAACTCCCTTGATATGGCGATTAAAGGGGGTGGCTTTTTCGTTACTGCCTCTGAACTGGGTACATTAGACCACTCGTTTACCCGTGCTGGAGCATTTAAGGTCGATAAAAATAATTACATGGTTGATTCTGCTGGTAATTATTTGCAAACTTTCCCAGTGGATAAAGATGGGAACTCGACATCAGTGAGTTTAACGACGGCTAAGCCGGTACAAATACCAGACACTGCAGGTAGCCCTGTAAAGACTGAGAATGTTACTTTACAAATGAACTTAAATGCTAAGGAAAGTGCACTCGACCCCGCGGCATTCGATCCTCTAGATGCAAAAACCTACAATAACGTTACATCAATGACAATTTATGACTCACTCGGTGAGCCACATATTATGACCACTTATTTTGTTAAGCCCAAAGATGGTTCGTACAATGGTGAGAACAATTGGGTAGCTTACTATGCTGTTGATGGAAAACAAGTCGATCTAGCCGGTCCTGCTGGTACTTATCAAACAGATACCACTGGCGATGGTACACCTGATGCAACGGGCACAGCTCAAACTGCTGGTGGTTGGAAAGGCTCTGTCCTCAAGTTTAATTCTGTTGGTGTCTACACTGGTAGTGATCCTGCTATAGTCAAGACTGAGGCTTTGGGCGTCAGTGGTGCGGGTGTTTTAGGGGCTGGTGCCGATGGTACTCAAGATTTGACTGTGAAGTTTAATGCCCCAACGCAATATGCGGCTCCTTTTGGTGCAACTGAGTTGACGCAAGATGGTACGACTGTAGGTCGCTTAACTAACGTTGAAATCGGCGAAGATGGTTTAGTGACCGCGAGTTATTCTAATGGTTCAACCGTGCCTTTAGCACGGGTTGCTTTAGTTCGTTTTGCTAACGAACAAGGTTTAACGCAAGTGGGTAATACGTCGTGGAAGGCTAGTTTGAACTCTGGTCCAGCGTTAGCGGGTGAGGCAAATAGTGGAACTTTTGGTAGCATCAGTTCATCGGCGTTAGAGCAATCGAACATTGATTTGACGACTGAACTGGTCGATTTAATTTCGGCACAGCGTAACTTCCAAGCGAACTCTCGTACCCTTGAAGTGAATAACACGCTGCAACAAACCGTATTACAAATCCGCTAATCATTACTTTATTTAACTAAGTGTTGCCGCCAGTGGCAACACTTAGCCTTTATCCTGCCGTCAAATCACTTCATTTTCATATTTTTCAATTCTATCAGTAAATTAAACGTTATTTTTTGTTGGCATGATGCTTGCTTTGATATTGTCATGTAGAAAATTTGACGGAGCAGTCTGTGGACAAATTCCTTTATGTCGCCATGAGTGGCGCTAAGCAAAATATGAATGAGCTGGCACTCCGTGCGAACAACTTAGCCAATGCTAATACCGATGGTTTTAAATCAGATATGGCGCAGGCCAGATCGATGCAAGCCTTCGGTGAAGGGTTGCCTTCAAGGGTGTTTGCGATGACAGAATCTCCGTCAGCTAATTTTCGCTCTGGTCCGATAAAAACCACTGGACGGGATCTCGATGTTGCCATTAAAGGCGATGGCTGGTTTGCCGTTCAGGCGAAAGATGGCAGTGAAGCTTATACCCGTTCAGGTAGTCTCAGTTTCGATGCGACGGGCATGTTGTATAACGACAGAGGCAATCCCGTGATGGGGGATGCTGGCCCGATAGTGCTGCCATTACCTATTGATAAAGTGTCAATTTCACAGGATGGCATAGTGTCAGTTCGCCCTCAGGGGGCGACTGCTGAAGTGATAGAAGAAGTGGCGAGATTGAAGTTAGTCAATCCCGGCAATGCGCAGATGATGCGTGGTGAAGATGGATTATTTCGACAAATGTCAGGTGAACCAGCACCAGCTGACCCTTTCGTCGCAGTTGAAAGTGGCGCCGTAGAGGGCAGTAACGTTAACCCTGTTGATGAAATGGTGTCTTTGATTGATCTTCAGCGGCAGTTTGAATTGCAAGTCAAGATGATGAAAACCGCGGAAGAGAATGATCGCGCTTCATCTTCATTAATGCGTATTAGTTAGGAGATAGATTATGCATCCGGCGTTATGGATTAGTAAAACTGGCTTAGACGCACAGCAAACTGATATTTCAGTGATTTCAAACAACGTAGCGAACGCTAGCACTGTGGGCTACAAAAAAAGCCGCGCAGTATTTGAAGATTTACTCTATCAAACAGTTAACCAAGCGGGTGGTGTTAGTGCATCTAACACTAAGCTACCCAACGGATTAAACATAGGTGCGGGTACGAAAGTCGTCGCCACTCAAAAAATGTTTACTCAGGGTAACATGCTGACGACGGATAACTCACTGGATCTCATGATTGAAGGTCCTGGATTTTTTGAAATCCAGCTCCCTGATGGAACCACTGCTTATACTCGAAATGGTCAGTTTACCTTAGACGATACGGGTCAGATTGTGACGCCAGGTTCTGGCTATTTGCTACAACCCGCGATCACTATTCCTGATAATGCGACCAGTATTACCGTTTCAGCGGAGGGTGAAGTTTCAGTAAAAACGCCGGGTACCGCTGAGAACCAAGTCGTGGGTCAGTTGACTATGACGGATTTTATTAATCCATCGGGTCTAGATCCTATGGGACAAAACTTATATACGGAAACCGGTGCGAGTGGTACGCCCATTCAAGGGACCGCTTCGTTAGATGGCATGGGTGCTATTCGTCAAGGCGCCTTAGAAACCTCTAACGTTAACGTGACCGAGGAACTGGTGAACCTTATCGAAAGTCAGCGCATTTACGAGATGAACTCTAAAGTGATTTCAGCGGTAGATCAGATGCTGTCTTATGTGACTCAGAATTTATAGAGGCAAACATCATGGCTAGATATCTTGTGTTGGCCGTCGCGTTATTACTTGCAGCCTGTAGCTCGACGCAAAAGAAACCCCTTGCGGATGATCCCTTTTACGCGCCGGTATACCCAGAGGCGCCGCCGACAAAAATTGCCGCAACTGGCTCTATTTATCAAGACAGCCAAGCATCTAGCTTGTATTCGGATATACGCGCCCACAAAGTCGGTGACATTATCACTATCGTATTGAAGGAATCGACTCAGGCGAAGAAGAGTGCAGGCAATCAGATCAAAAAAGGTTCAGACATGAGCTTAGATCCCATCTTTGCTGGTGGTAGTAATGTGTCCATTGGCGGAGTGCCAATTGATTTGCGTTACAAAGATAGCATGAACACTAAGCGTGAATCGGATGCGGATCAGAGCAATAGTCTAGATGGCAGCATCTCGGCAAACGTGATGCAAGTACTGAACAACGGCAGTTTAGTGATCCGTGGTGAAAAATGGATTTCAATTAATAACGGTGATGAGTTTATTCGTGTCACTGGTCTCGTTCGCTCGCAGGACATTAAACCCGATAACACTGTCGATTCAACGCGAATGGCTAATGCCCGTATCCAATACAGTGGCACAGGCACTTTCGCAGATGCTCAAAAAGTGGGCTGGTTAAGCCAGTTCTTTATGAGCGACTGGTGGCCCTTCTAAGGAGTCGTATCATGAAATATAAACTGGTGTTAGCCGTTGCCATGCTAGTGTTTTCTCTACCTAGTCAGGCTGAACGAATTAAAGATATTGCCAATGTGCAAGGTGTGCGTAGTAACCAGTTGATTGGTTATGGCTTAGTGGTCGGTTTACCGGGAACGGGGGAAAAAACCAGTTATACCGAGCAGACCTTTATGACTATGCTCAAAAACTTTGGGATTAATCTTCCTGACAACGTCAAACCGAAAATTAAAAACGTTGCAGTGGTAGCCGTACATGCGGATATGCCTGCCTTTATCAAACCTGGTCAAGATCTTGACGTGACGGTATCTAGCTTAGGTGAAGCCAAAAGCTTACGCGGTGGAACCTTATTACAGACCTTTTTGAAAGGGGTAGATGGTAATGTGTATGCGATTGCCCAAGGTAGTTTAGTGGTGAGTGGTTTTAGTGCCGATGGTTTAGATGGTTCAAAGGTGATTCAAAATACGCCAACTGTTGGTCGTATACCGAATGGCGCGATTGTTGAGCGTAGTGTAGCAACCCCATTTTCAACTGGCGATTATTTGACGTTTAACCTACGTCGTTCGGATTTCTCTACTGCGCAGCGCATGGCCGATGCGATCAATGATCTATTAGGTCCAGATATGGCGCGTCCTTTAGATGCGACGTCTGTTCAGGTAACGGCTCCACGTGATGTATCACAACGGGTCTCCTTTTTAGCAACGCTTGAAAACCTTGATGTTGTTCCCGCAGAGGAATCTGCCAAAGTGATTGTTAATTCACGTACTGGAACCATAGTGGTTGGGCAAAACGTACGCTTACTCCCTGCGGCGATTACCCATGGCGGCATGACTGTCACTATTGCGGAGGCGACACAGGTTTCGCAGCCTAACGCGTTGGCAAATGGTCAAACAACCGTCACGAGTAATAGTACGATTACAGCAACAGAAAGTGACCGCCGTATGTTTATGTTTAATCCAGGCACTACGCTGGATGAGCTGGTTAGAGCGGTTAACTTAGTCGGTGCAGCCCCTTCAGATGTGTTAGCAATACTTGAAGCATTAAAAGTGGCAGGAGCTTTGCATGGTGAACTTATCATCATCTAATTTCTGTCGGGAAAATCATGGAAAAGCTTTCAAGTTCATCACATTTTCTTGACCTGGGCGGACTAGATTCACTCCGCGCCCAGGCTCAGAAAGATGAGAAGGGCGCCTTGAAAAAGGTTGCCCAACAATTTGAAGGTATTTTCGTGCAAATGCTGATGAAAAGTATGCGCGATGCCAATGCGGTTTTTCAGTCTGATAGTCCACTCAATAGCCAATACACTCAGTTTTACGAGCAGATGCGCGATCAGCAGTTATCGGTCGATTTATCTGACAAAGGTGTATTGGGCCTTGCCGATATGATGGTGCAGCAACTCTCTCCCGAAACAAGTCATTTCACGCCTGCATCGGTATTGCGTGACGATGGTGGCATGAAAATGCTCCACGACGATAAAGCGCTTAATGTGCCTATGCAGAGTTCAGCCGCTCCTGTGGTTGAACCCACAGTTGTAAATCATGGTGTGCCGGCTGCTATTGCTCGGCCTGTATTTGAACCGGATAGAGCTGAAGATGCAAATTCATCAATGGACATTGATGCGCCTAATCGTTCACTGGCTATCAATACGCCTAAGCCGAGCTGGAGTGAACAATCACTTTCAGTGGTAGAACCTGTGATTAGCGGCCAAGTTTTGCCGACGGCAGCATTTAGGGAAACCCAAAAAATTGTCAGGTTCGGTAGTCGAGAAGAATTTTTAGCGACCTTATATCCACATGCTGAAAAAGCCGCAAAAACATTAGGTACCCAACCAGAAGTATTATTGGCGCAATCGGCACTGGAAACTGGCTGGGGACAAAAAATCGTCCGCGGCAATAACGGTGCGCCGAGTCATAACCTATTCAACATTAAAGCTGATCGTCGTTGGTTAGGCGATAAGGCTAACGTCAGTACCTTAGAATTTGAGCACGGTGTTGCTGTCCAGCAAAAAGCTGACTTCCGAGTTTATAGTGATTTCGAGCATAGCTTTAACGATTTTGTGTCCTTCATTGCCGAAGGTGAACGTTATCAAGATGCGAAAAAAGTGGCCGCTTCCCCAACTCAATTCATCCGAGCTTTGCAGGATGCGGGTTATGCCACTGATCCTCGATACGCTGAAAAAGTGATTAAAGTGATGCAGTCGATCAGTGAAGAACTGAAATCAATTCTGCCAGGAGAAGACAAATGATGAATCTTACAACCCTGTTTGTTCATAGGAGTGTCAACTAATGGCCGTTGATCTACTGAATATAGCGCGAACTGGGGTGCTTGCCTCCCAGTCACAACTGGGTGTTACCAGTAATAACATAGCTAACGCCAATACCGCTGGTTACCACAGACAAGTGGCAACCCAGTCGACTCTTGAATCGCAGCGTTTTGGTAGTAGCTTTTATGGCACGGGAACTTACGTTAATGACGTTAAGCGTATCTACAATGACTATGCCGCAAGAGAGTTACGCATTGGCCAAACAACGTTAAGCGCCGCCGAAGCCAGCTACGGTAAATTGAGTGAGCTAGATCAGCTGTTTTCACAGGTAGGTAAAGTTGTGCCACAAAGCTTGAATGACCTGTTTTCGGGGCTGAATAGTGTGGCTGATTTACCTGCAGATTTGGGTATCCGGAGTTCGACCCTAACAAACGCACAGCAAGTTGCCAGCAGTCTTAATCAGATGCAGTCGTATTTGAATGGCCAGCTTAATCAGACCAATGACCAGATCACAGGTATGACTAAGCGTATCAATGAGATCAGTACAGAACTGGCAAATTTAAACCTAGAGTTAATGAAGTCGCCGAATCAGGATGCGCAGTTGCTTGATAAGCAAGATGCACTTGTTCAAGAGTTAAGCCAGTACGCTCAAGTGAATGTTATTCCATTAGAAAATGGTGCTAAGAGCGTAATGCTTGGTGGCTCAGTGATGTTGGTTTCTGGTGAAATTGCTATGACGATGGGAGTCCAAGCGGGTGATCCATTTCCGAATGAGCTCCAATTGACTTCAAGTATTGGTTCGCAAAGTGTCACTGTTGATCCGAGTAAACTTGGCGGTCAGTTAGGGGCCATTTTTGATTATCGTGATCAAACGTTAATTCCCGCGGGTCATGAGCTCGATCAATTAGCCTTGGGCGTGGCTGATAACTTCAATAAAATGCAAGCACAAGGTATTGACCTCAATGGGCAAGTTGGTGCCAATATCTTCAAAGATATCAACGATCCTATGATGTCTTTGGGCCGTGCAGCAGGTTTTTCTGGTAATACGGGTAATGCAACGTTAGGCGTCACCATAGATGACACCAGTTTATTAACTGGTGGTGCCTACGAACTGTCATTTACCGCGCCTGCAACTTATGAGCTGAGAGATTCGAAAACGGGGGCAATTACGCCACTGACGTTAACTGGCTCGACTTTATCGGGTGGCTCTGGATTTTCAATTGACATAAAAGCGGGCGCTATGGCGTCTGGCGATCGTTTTGCCATTCGTCCGACAGCGGGTGCTTCAAATGGCATTGAAGTGGTCATGAAAGACCCTAAAGGCATTGCCGCCGCATCACCAAAGATTACCGCCGATGCCGCTAACTCTGGCAATACCCAAGTGAAGCTGACTCAAATTAGCAATCGCAATGCCGCAAATTTCCCTGTAACGGGCAGTGAGTTGACGATAAAGCTCGATACCACAGTTGTGCCTCCAACCTATGAAGCATTCGACGCCGCGGGAACATCCCTTGGGGCTGCAGCCCCTTATACGCCTCCGAGTATTAGCGCTTTTGGTTTTACCTTTGAAGTTGACAGCAAAGCGGCTGCAGGCAATGACAGATTTACCTTCGATTTATCCTTCGCAGAGGGGGATAACTCTAATGCTGTCGCTATGGCTAAGTTGAGCGAAAGTAAGGTGATGAATGGGGGAAAGTCGACCCTAGCTGATGTGTTCGAGAATACTAAGCTCGAGGTAGGCAGTAAAACGAAAGCGGCTGAAGTGCGTGTCGGTTCGGCAGAGGCCGTGTATCAACAAGCTTATGCGCGAGTAGAGAGTGAGTCGGGTGTGAACTTAGATGAAGAAGCAGCAAATTTAATGCGTTTTCAGCAAGCCTATCAAGCCTCTGCGCGGATCATGACGACTGCACAGCAGATTTTTGACACCTTATTATCCTCAGTGCGTTAGGAGATTTAACTATGCGATTATCATCCGCGCAGATTTTTAATCAAAGCATTACCAGTGTGCTGCAAAAGCAAACGGCGACCAGCAAAATTCTTGACCAATTGAGCAGTGGTAAGAAAGTCAATACTGCTGGTGATGATCCTGTGGCGTCACAGGGTATTGATAATCTGAATCAGAAAAATGCACTCGTCGATCAGTTTATGAAAAATATTGACTATGCGACAAATCGTCTTGCTGTGGCAGAAAGTAAACTCGGTAGTGCTGAAGATTTAACTGGCTCTATGCGTGAGCAAGTTATGCGAGCGATAAACGGCACACTATCAGGAACTGAGCGGCAAATGATTGCCGAAGAGATGAAAGGCAGCTTAGAAGAATTGCTCTCTATTGCCAATAGTAAGGATGAATCTGGCAATTATATGTTCTCTGGTTTCAGTACCGATAAAGAACCTTTTGCTTTTGATAACTCGACGCCGCCTAAAATAGTGTATAGCGGCGACTCTGGCGTCAAAAATAGTTTAGTACAAACGGGTGTTGCCATGGGGACAAACATCCCTGGCGATAGCGCGTTTATGAAAGCACCCAATGGACTTGGTGATTATAGCGTCAATTATTTGGCCAGCCAGCAGGGGGAGTTTAGCGTTAAAACAGCAAAAATTGCTGATGCTGCAACTTATGTTGCTGATACATATACATTTAACTTCACTGATAATGGCGCCGGCGGTACTAACTTGCAAGTGCTCGATTCTGCAAGTAATCCCGTCGCAAACGTAGTTAACTTCGATGCCACTAATCCCGTTAGTTTTAATGGTATAGAAGTTAAAATTGATGGAAAACCCAGCGCTGGCGATACTTTCACCATGGAGCCGCAGGCCGAAGTCAGTATTTTCGATACGATCAGCAGTGCGATTGCATTAATTGAAGACCCTAATTCTGCCAACACTCCCCAAGGTCGAGCTCAGTTGGCACAGATATTGAATAACATCGATAGTGGCGTCAATCAAATTAGTTCTGCCAGAAGTGTGGCGGGGAATAATCTGAAAGTTGTCGAAAGTTACAAAGAGACTCATACCGAGGAGAAAGTGGTGAACTCATCAGCGCTATCACTCTTGGAAGATCTCGATTATGCATCAGCGATTACGGAATTTGAAAAGCAACAGCTTGCATTGAACGCAGTCTCTAGCGTGTTTAGTAAGGTGGGTTCTGTTTCCCTGTTCGACTTTATTTAACAGAAAGCAAGTACCTATCCATCTGTAAGATAAATTGTTAAAAATTTAGCCAAGCTCCAAGCCTTGGCGGTATAACTAGGAAGAGGAACTCAACATGGCTATTACAGTAAATACCAACGTGACTTCAATGAAGGCACAAAAGAATTTAAATACTTCCAGTAGCGGTTTAGCGACCTCAATGGAACGTTTATCCAGTGGTCTACGCATTAACAGTGCAAAAGATGATGCCGCTGGTCTAGCCATTTCTAACCGCTTGAATAGCCAAGTGCGTGGTTTAGATGTGGGTATGCGTAACGCAAATGATGCGATTTCAATTGCTCAAATTGCCGAAGGTGCGATGCAAGAGCAAACCAATATGTTGCAGCGTATGCGTGATTTGACTGTTCAAGCGGAAAACGGTGCGAATAGCACTGATGACTTAGCAGCATTACAAAAAGAGATGGATCAATTAGCAGAGGAAATTACTGCTATAGGTGATAGTACGGCGTTTGGTAACACCAAATTAATGACTGGTGGCTTTTCTGCGGGTAAAACCTTCCAAGTAGGGCACCAAGAAGCTGAGGATGTCACTATTTCGGTAGGGACAACCAATGCTGCAAGTTTATCTGTCAATTCGCTATCCGTAGCGACTTCTGCTGGTCGTTCAACTGCACTCGCGAATATTGATGCTGCCATTAAAACAATTGACAATCAACGAGCCAATTTAGGTGCGAAGCAAAACCGTTTGGCCTATAACATTAGTAACAGTGCTAATACTCAAGCCAACGTTGCTGATGCTAAGAGTCGTATCGTGGATGTCGATTTTGCGAAGGAAACTTCAGTTATGACTAAGAACCAAGTGTTACAACAAACGGGTTCTGCAATGCTTGCACAGGCTAACCAGTTACCTCAAGTTGCATTATCTCTTCTTGGTTAATGTTATTTGCGTGATGTTATATGAAGCACTTTTGCCTACTTGTTCTAGAATTATCTAGAAAAGTAGGCAAAGTTTTATAGGAGTTGATATTTATGTTTATGATAATTAGAGTTATTTTTTAAAATCAAGATATTTTAAAAAATAACTCTAAAGTTAAAAAAGATGCTGCCGTTAAATATACTGTAACCACTAAGACCCGCCTGGCTTAAGTAGACAGGCAAGTTCACAAGCCAGGTATAAAGAGGAAACGATCATGGCCATTACAGTAAACACAAACGTCACTTCATTAAAAGCTCAAAAGAATTTAAATACTTCCGCAGGCGGTTTGGCCACATCTATGGAACGTTTATCCAGTGGTCTGCGTATTAACAGTGCCAAAGATGACGCTGCTGGTTTAGCGATATCTAACCGACTAAACAGCCAAGTGCGTGGCCTTGATGTTGGCATGCGCAATGCTAACGATGCCATTTCAATCGCCCAGATTTCTGAAGGTGCGATGCAAGAACAGACTAACATGCTTCAACGTATGCGTGATTTGACAGTACAAGCAGAGAATGGTTCTAACAGTACTGATGATTTGACAGCATTGCAAAGCGAAATTGATGAACTGGCATTAGAAATTACAGCAATCGGTGATACAACTGCATTTGGTAGCACAAAATTACTGAATGGTGATTTCTCCGCAGGTAAGACCTTCCAAGTCGGACACCAAGAAGGCGAAGACATTACGATTTCAGTAAAAGCAACGAATGCTGGTGCGTTATCTGTTAATAGTTTGTCGGTTGCAAGTTCAGCTGGCCGTTCAACTGCACTCGCTGCGATTGATGCTGCCATTAAAACGATTGATAGTCAGCGTGCTAACTTAGGTGCTAAACAAAACCGTCTAGCATACAACATCAGTAACAGTGCTAATACTCAAGCAAACGTTGCTGATGCGAAGAGCCGAATTGTTGATGTGGATTTTGCGAAAGAAACATCACAAATGACCAAGAACCAAGTGTTGCAACAAACGGGTTCTGCAATGCTGGCCCAAGCCAACCAGTTACCTCAAGTGGCCTTGTCACTGCTGTAGTTTAAAGCAGAATAGTGAGAAAGTGATAAGGGAGGTTCGGTGACGGATCTCCCTTTGCCACTTTAAGGTTAATGTAGTTTTATAGGGTAATTTTAATGTAACCATTTAAAGTTATTACTAAATTTGCTGAGGTATGGCTATGGATATCAATATAGCAAGTTCACCTTCTATGCTTCACAGTAAGGTTGATTTAGCTCAAACGCCGCTAAAAGCATCTGCTTCAGATGCTGAATTAAAGCGAAATACGGCTATTGAACAAGCTGTGGAACAAGATGTAACGAAAAATGAACAGAATCCAAGTAAGCTGGCTCAAGTTGCCACAGAGTTGTCTGATATGATGTCTATGATGCGTAAAGGTTTAGCATTTAAGGTTGATGAGAACTCTGGACAAGCTGTTGTGACTGTACTTGACCGAGATACTGGTGATGTGATTAGACAAATGCCGAGTGAAGAAGCATTAGCCTTGGCAGAAAAACTATCAGAAGTCACAGGGCTTTTGATGAAAACAGAAGCATAAATATTTGTAAGTACGTTTGATTGAGAGGTCTATATGGCATTAACTGCGACAGGCATGGGATCTGGCCTTAAAATTAGTGAAATTGTGCAAGTTTTAGTTGATGCCGAAAAAACACCGAAAGAAGCGATGTTTAATAAAACGGAAGACAGCATCAAAGCAAAAGTTTCTGCCATGGGAACCTTAAAAAGTGCGTTGTCTACGTTTCAAGATGCCTTAAAAAAACTTCAAACTGGCGATGCCCTCAATCTGCGTAAGGTTTCTGTTAGTAATCAAACTTATTTGTCAGCAACAACAGACAAAACTGCACAAGCGGGTAGCTATGGTATTAAAGTTGAGCAACTTGCGGTAAATCATAAAATTGCTGGAAAAAACGTTGCAGATCCTGCATTACCTGTAGGTGAAGGGAGCCTTGATTTTGGTATCAATGGTAAGAATTTCTCCATTGATGTTTCGGCTACCGATTCACTTGCTGCGATTGCTAAAAAAGTTAATGAATCCCCAGATAATACGGGCGTAACTGCAACTGTTATTACCAGTGATGCAGGCAGTCGATTGGTTTTTAGTTCAGATAAGTCAGGTGAAGACAATCAAATTAGTATTACAGCTAATGACACGACTGGAACTGGACTAAATGATATGTTCGGTGCTGGTAATATCTCCACGCTTCAAGATGCTAAAAATGCAGTTGTTTATATCGATAATCAGAAAGTTACCTCGCAAACTAATGAAGTTAAAAATGCTATTGCAGGGGTGACGTTAAACTTAACTGATGCTGATGTTTCTAAGACGACTACGTTAAAAATTGAACAAGATGATGATGCAGTAAAGACAAATGTGAAAGCTTTTGTCGATGCCTACAATAGTTTAGCGACTGCAGTTGATAAAATGTCGTCTTATGATAAAGAGAAAAAAACAGCAGCTGCATTACAGGGCGACTCTATGATCCGTTCTATAGAATCGCAACTCCGAAGTATATCGAGTGAACGAGTGCCAACTGATAGCGGCAGTTCGATAGCATTATATGATATTGGTATAAAAACAGATAGATATGGTAAGTTGTCTGTCGATGATACTAAACTTAATAAAGTCATCTCTGAAGATATGGCCAGTGTTGAGGCATTATTCTCGACACCAGATAAAGGGCTTGCTAATCGCTTTAATGATCTTGCTGATAGTTATGTCAAGTCTCGAGGATTAATTGCGTCACGTCAAACCGGATATACTAATCAACAAAGCCAGCTTACAGATAGAAGAGAAGCTTTCACGCTTAAAATGGATCAACTAACAGCCCGTTTAACGAAGCAATTTAATGCGATGGATCTTGTCGTTGGAAAACTAAATCAGCAGAGCAGTGGTCTTGTTGATCGTTTGAATTCGCTTCCTGGAGCTGTTAAAAAACGATAGTGAAATTATAAATGAGTAAGGGGAGTATAAGTGAAACAACTCGATGAGCTTAATGTCCTTTTGAGTGAAAATTTAAATAAACTGACTCAGCTTCCTGCTGAAGAGCCTCAATCTGACGAGTTGGTGTCGAACTTGCAAGTACTGGTTGGAGAGCGTCAAATTTTACTCAATGTATTAGTGGCTGATGCTAATATGACAGATGTTGATTATCTTCAACATCAGCTTGAACTTACTCAAGAGTACACAAGTAAAGCAAGTGTTGTTATGGCAGATAGACAAGCATTATTACATGCAGGTAATAAGAATAAGCGCCAGATTAGTGTTTATGAGACTATAGATTTAAACAGGTAGGTGTTTATGAGAGGATCACTGCAATCGTATCGTAAGGTGTCTTTAGAGAGTGAAATTACTGTTGCGTCACCACATCGTATTATTCAGCTTATGTTTGCGGGGGCACTGCAACGTTTAGCACAAAGTCGTCTTGCGATTGAACAAAATGACTTGTCTAATAAAGGTATGTACATTGGCAAAGCTATTGGGATTATTACTGGTTTAAACAATAGCCTAGATATGGATGCTGGTGGCCAGATAGCTAGAAATTTGAGTGATTTATATGACTTTATGTTGCGTAGAATTTCTGAAGCTAACGTAAATAATGATGTGAAAGCGATTGATGATGTATGTGATATTTTACGTACTATCAAAGAAGGTTGGGATGCAATTCCTGCAGATAAACATAATATTTCTGCGCATTCTGAAGCGGGTTAATATCTTATTTCGTGATTAAAAATAGACGCACTGGTTGCGTCTTTTTTTTGGCTAAAAGTCAAAGTATTGACGTTTTAGACTAGAATCATGATGTAAATGAACTAAAATCAATTCAGTTTGGCATAAACCTCATCTGAGGCTTGCTTCTCGTCTGCTGATAATACAATATTCATCACAAGTAGTGATGGTGGCACAGATTGTTACATTGAATTTGTTAAGCTTTTACAGCAACTAATCATAAATAATTAATGCGAATTAATACATATTAGAGCTTTACGGCCTACTGAATGATGCAAACAGATCAACGAATTTTACTTATCGGCCCTCCATCAGAGCGATTAAATCGCCTGTGTTGCATTTTGGATTTTTTAGGTGAGCAATTTGTACAAATTGACACCGAAAAATTAAGTGCTAGCCTCCAAGATACCCGTTTTCGAGCTTTAGTTATCCTAACTGATGTTATGGATGCTGATGGGCTTAAAAACATCGCAGGTCAACATCCATGGCAACCTATGCTGTTGCTTGGCAATGTTGACGATCTGCAAGTGTCTAATATTCTTGGACATATAGAAGAACCTTTAACGTATCCTCAGCTCACTGAATTATTACACTTTTGCCAAGTATTCGGTCAAGTTAAACGGCCTCAAGTCCCTACTAGTGCGAATCAAACAAAGTTATTCCGAAGCTTAGTGGGACGCAGTGATGGTATTGCGAATGTGAGGCACTTGATAAATCAAGTAGCAACATCTGAGGCAACCGTGCTTGTTCTGGGTCAATCAGGTACAGGTAAAGAAGTGGTCGCCCGTAATATCCATTATTTGTCTGAGCGCCGTGACGGTCCATTTATCCCTGTTAACTGTGGTGCTATACCGCCTGAGTTATTAGAGAGTGAGCTATTTGGTCATGAAAAGGGGTCATTTACGGGGGCAATCTGTTCTCGTAAAGGCCGTTTTGAATTAGCTGAGGGTGGTACACTATTTCTCGATGAAATAGGAGACATGCCACTACAAATGCAAGTTAAATTACTCCGTGTGCTGCAAGAGCGGGTATTTGAGCGCGTTGGTGGTACTAAGACTATTAATGCTGATGTACGCGTAGTTGCTGCAACACATAGAGATTTAGAAACCATGATCAGCGTTAATGAGTTCCGTGAGGATCTTTATTACCGCCTAAACGTATTCCCGATTGAAATGCCCGCGTTGTGTGATCGCAAGGACGATGTGCCTTTGCTATTACAAGAGTTAGTTAGCCGAGTCTATAACGAAGGCCGTGGTAAGGTGCGTTTTACGCAGCGTGCGATAGAGTCGCTGAAAGAACATGCTTGGTCGGGCAACGTGCGCGAGCTGTCTAATTTAGTCGAACGCCTCACCATTTTATATCCGGGTGGACTGGTCGATGTTAACGATTTACCTGTCAAATATCGCCATATCGATGTGCCCGAATATTGTGTAGAGATGAGTGAAGAGCAACAGGAACGTGATGCTTTAGCTTCTATCTTTAGCGATGAAGAGCCGGTTGAAATCCCTGAAACGCGTTTCCCTAGTGAGCTGCCGCCTGAAGGTGTGAACCTTAAGGATTTGTTAGCAGAACTAGAAATAGACATGATACGTCAGGCGCTAGAGCTACAAGATAATGTCGTAGCTCGCGCTGCTGAAATGCTTGGAATACGCCGTACAACGCTTGTAGAAAAAATGCGTAAGTACGGAATGACAAAAGATTAGTTTTCTATTTTATTGTTATATAAGTTGTTTTAACCTCTAAAGTTCAATTTCCAATTTGGCATAGATACTGCAGTCACCCCGTCATAAGCAATTTTTTGACGGAGTGACTATGTCAGCCAACCCACTAGCGCAAATTGAGTCATTCAAGCACACTAGCAAACAATGGAACCAACTGCGTGAGGCCGCGAATATGTCCAATCGAATGGAGCATATTTTACAGGCTATGCCATCTGGCGTGGTGATTATCAATGGCGACGGTATAGTCACGGATGCCAATCCGGTAGCAGTTGAATTACTTGAGCGCTCCTTATGTGGCGTTCGCTGGATTGATGTGATCCACAGTGCCTTTGCGCCGCAGGACGATGATGGCCACGAAGTGTCGCTGCGTAATGGCCGTCGCGTTAAATTAGCGATTACGCCATTGACGCCAGAGCCTGGTCAATTAATTGTGTTAACTGATCTGACTGAAACTCGGTTATTACAGAAAAATATCTCCCATTTACAACGTTTATCTGCACTGGGCAAGATGGTAGCAACTTTGGCTCATCAGGTGCGCACGCCTTTATCTGCCGCTTTGTTATACGCTTCAAATCTTGCTAGTCCGAAGTTATCCGATGCCGCTAAAGCGAAATTCCAGCAAAAACTTGTTGATAGACTCAATGAACTCGAGCGGCAGGTTAACGACATGCTATTGATGGCGAAAGGCCGTCAGGATGAACTTGGAGATCTAATCTCGTTGGCTGAGGTTATCGACAATGTTTTGGCAAATTGTGAGCCAATAGCGGCAAAGCAAGGCTGTGACTTGTTATTTGATGATGCGTCAAGCAGCTCGATGTTAGCTAATTCCAATGCATTAAGCTCGGCGATTAATAATTTAGTCATGAACAGCATAGAAGCCGGAGCAACTGAAATTCGTATCCAAGCGAAGGAAGAGGGCGAACGGTTATTATTGGACGTCATCGATAATGGTAAAGGCTTAGACGCCACTATGCAGCAGAAGGTATTTGAACCTTTCTTTACGACTAAGTCGCAGGGAACTGGGCTTGGGTTAGCCGTTGTGCAATCTGTGGTGCGCAATCATGGAGGACAACTGCAACTCAGTTGTTTACCGAATAAAGGCTGTACTGTGTCTTTAGTATTCCCTCGGGCTAAATCCGCGGTGATATTACCTTTGGAGATTACCCATGTCTGAAGCAAAGTTATTGCTCGTTGAGGATGATGCTTCATTACGTGAAGCCTTGTTGGATACTTTAATGCTGGCTCAGTATGAGTGTGTTGATGTTGCCTCCGGTGAAGACGCTATTTTAGCCTTGAAACAACATCAGTTTGATTTAGTTATTAGCGATGTGCAGATGCAAGGTATTGGTGGTTTAGGTTTATTGAACTACCTGCAGCAGCATCATCCTAAGTTGCCAGTGCTGTTGATGACTGCCTACGCGACTATTGGTAGCGCGGTGAACGCTATAAAATTAGGCGCTGTTGATTATTTAGCCAAACCTTTTGCACCAGAAGTGTTACTCAATCAAGTCTCACGCTATTTGCCATTAAAACAAAATGTGGATCAGCCCGTCGTCGCTGATGAAAAAAGTTTAGCCTTATTAGCACTTGCTCAACGGGTTGCCGCCTCCGATGCCTCTGTCATGATCTTAGGTCCTAGCGGTTCGGGTAAAGAGGTTTTGGCCCGTTATATTCATCAACACAGTAGCCGTGCTAATCAAGCCTTTGTGGCCATTAACTGTGCCGCGATTCCTGAGAACATGCTCGAAGCTACCCTTTTTGGTTATGAAAAGGGGGCATTTACGGGGGCTTATCAAGCGTGTCCGGGGAAATTTGAGCAGGCTCAAGGTGGCACTTTGCTGCTCGATGAAATCTCTGAGATGGATTTAGGCTTACAAGCTAAGTTGTTGCGGGTTTTGCAAGAGCGTGAAGTTGAGCGTTTAGGTGGCCGTAAAACCATTAAATTGGATGTGCGCGTGCTTGCCACATCCAATCGTGATTTAAAGGCAGTGGTCGCAGCTGGCGGATTTAGGGAAGATCTCTACTATCGAATTAACGTATTTCCTTTAGCTTGGCCTGCGTTAAGTCAACGTCCTGCAGATATTTTACCTCTTGCGCGTCATTTACTGGCTAAACATGCTAAGGCATTGAATGTTGCCGATGTGCCTGAGTTGGATGAGAATGCGCGTCGACGTTTATTGAGTCATCGCTGGCCTGGGAACGTACGTGAACTCGACAATGTGATCCAGCGTGCTTTGATATTAAGAGCTGGTCAATTGATCACTGCCAATGACATTATTATCGATGCGCAGGATGTGATTTTAAGCGGTGAAGATCTAGACCCATTTTCTTCTGAGCCAGACGGTTTAGGTGAAGAGCTCAAAGCTCAAGAACATGTGATTATTTTAGAGACCCTTAATCAATGCCAAGGAAGTCGTAAGTTAGTCGCCGAAAAGCTAGGAATTAGCGCACGAACCCTAAGATACAAGATGGCAAGGATGCGTGATATGGGGATCCAACTGCCAAATTAGTCTATAAATTCAAGTTATCATCTCGCAGCCTCCACATTGAGTGTGAGGCTGTATTTATTAAAATACACAACCGTAAAAGTGGCTCATTTCATCCAAAATCCTTAGATATTGACATCTTCTTATCCCGTCAATTTATTATCAATCACGACCATCTGAAAACTTGGCCGTTATTTTGCATTGTCCCGTTATCGGTATTTTGATCGTCAAGAATTCGACGACTGGGAGCTCAGCATGCAAATAGGCGCAAATTCATTCCTGCAGGAAATGCAGAAACTCCAAGGCGAAATAACGCCGTCGTTTGGCGTTCAGCCAAATATCATGCAGCAAGTGAATAACACCAGTGGTGCAGACTTCGGTCAGTTGCTATCGCAAGCCGTCGGCAATGTCAGCGGCTTACAGTCTGCATCGTCAAACCTCGCGACACGTTTAGAGATGGGTGATACTACCGTTTCTTTATCGGACACTGTGATTGCCCGTGAGAAAGCAAGTGTCGCTTTCGAGGCGACAGTGCAAGTGCGTAATAAGCTTGTCGAAGCCTACAAAGAAATAATGAGCATGCCTGTCTAGGCCAGTGAATAACCCAATTAGCAGGTACGAATCGTGAGTACAGAAATGATTGTCGGATCCAATTCCGGTTTAGCTGACCAAGGTGTCCAGCAAGAACATAAGTCAGGAATGATGGGAAATCTTGGCGGTGTCGATATGATGCGCCAAGTGACTATGATTTTAGCCTTAGCGATTTGTTTAGCCTTGGCGGTATTTGTCATGCTGTGGGCGCAGGAGCCAGAGTATCGTCCATTGGGTAAAATGGAAACTCAGGAAATGGTTCAAGTGCTAGATGTACTTGATAAAAATAAAGTTAAGTACCAAATCGACGTGGACGTTATTAAAGTTCCTGAAGATAAATATCAAGAAGTCAAAATGATGTTGAGCCGTGCAGGTATCGACAGTCCTGCAGCCAACCAAGATTTTTTGAATAAAGACAGTGGTTTTGGTGTCAGCCAACGCATGGAACAGGCTCGTCTTAAGCATAGCCAAGAAGAAAACCTCGCCCGTGCGATAGAGCAACTACAAAGTGTCAGCCGTGCCAAAGTCATTCTTGCGTTACCTAAAGAAAACGTCTTCGCCCGCAATGCCTCTAAACCGAGTGCAACTGTGGTGATCAATACCCGTCGCGGTGGCTTAGGCCAAGGTGAAGTCGATGCTATCGTCGATATTGTTGCTTCTGCAGTACAAGGTTTAGAACCATCAAGGGTGACGGTAACTGACTCTAACGGCCGTTTATTGAACTCTGGCAGCCAAGATGGCGCGTCTGCGACGGCTCGCCGTGAACTTGAATTAGTACAGCAAAAAGAAGCTGAATATCGCACTAAGATTGAATCGATTCTGGTGCCAATTCTAGGTCCTGATAATTTTACCTCTCAAGTCGACGTCAGTATGGATTTTACTGCTGTTGAGCAAACATCAAAGCGTTTTAACCCTGATTTACCGGCACTGCGCAGTGAAATGACCGTTGAAAATAACACCACTGGCGGCTCTTCTGGTGGGATCCCTGGCGCGTTATCCAATCAACCGCCAATGGAGTCTAATATTCCAGAAGATGCAACAAAAGCGGCAGAGTCAGCAACGGCTGCAGCAGGTAATTCGCACCGCGAAGCGACCCGTAACTTTGAATTAGATACCACCATTAGCCATACTCGCCAGCAAGTTGGTGCAGTGCGCCGCATTAGTGTGTCAGTCGCGGTGGACTTTAAACCTGGTGCCGCTGGAGAAAATGGTCAAGTAGCCCGTGTTGCCCGTACCGAGCAAGAACTGACCAATATCCGTCGTTTGCTTGAAGGCGCGGTTGGTTTTAGTTCACAACGGGGTGATGTGCTGGAAGTGGTAACCGTTCCCTTTATGGATCAATTGGTTGAAGATTTACCCGCACCTGAACTTTGGGAGCAACCTTGGTTTTGGCGTGCGATTAAGCTTGGGATTGGTGCGCTAGTGATTTTGGTGCTGATTCTAGCTGTGGTACGTCCTATGCTGAAACGCTTGATCTATCCTGACAGTGTGAATATGCCTGAGGATGGCAGATTAGGTAATGAATTAGCCGAAATTGAGGACCAATATGCGGCTGATACGCTAGGGATGCTCAATACTCAAGAGGCGGAATACAGTTATGCTGACGATGGCTCAATTCATATCCCTAATCTTCACAAAGATGATGATATGATTAAAGCTATCCGTGCGCTCGTGGCGAATGAGCCTGAGCTCTCTACTCAAGTCGTGAAAAACTGGTTACAAGACAATGGCTGAGAATAAAACGAAAGAAGTGGCTCCTGCGGCCGCACCTGCCTTTAATATCAAAGATATTAGTGGCGTTGAAAAGACCGCTATTTTACTCCTCAGTTTGAGTGAGGCTGATGCTGCATCCATTTTAAAACACTTAGAGCCGAAGCAAGTGCAAAAAGTGGGTATGGCCATGGCGGCAATGGATGAGTTTGGTCAGGAAAAAGTTATCGGGGTACATAAGCTGTTTCTTGATGATATTCAAAAGTATTCTTCAATTGGTTTCAACAGTGAAGAGTTCGTCCGTAAAGCCTTAACCGCTGCGCTGGGTGAAGATAAAGCGGGTAATCTGATTGAACAGATTATCATGGGCAGTGGCGCTAAAGGTTTGGACTCGTTGAAGTGGATGGATGCGCGCCAAGTGGCGACCATTATTCAAAACGAACATCCACAGATCCAAACCATTGTTTTGTCTTATCTAGAACCCGATCAAGCGGCGGAAATTTTTGGTCAATTCCCTGAGAATACCCGCTTAGACTTGATGATGCGTATTGCCAATCTTGAAGAAGTGCAGCCTGCCGCACTGCAAGAGTTGAATGACATCATGGAGAAACAGTTTGCCGGTCAAGGTGGCGCCCAGGCCGCGAAAATGGGTGGCTTAAAAGCGGCCGCCAACATAATGAACTACTTAGACACGGGTATCGAAAGCCAGTTGATGGAAACCATGCGCGAGTCTGATGAAGAAATGGCGCAGCAAATCCAAGATTTGATGTTTGTATTTGAAAACTTAATCGATGTCGATGACCGCGGTATTCAAGCCCTGTTGCGTGAAGTGCAGCAAGATGTACTGATGAAGGCGCTTAAAGGCACAGATGATCAGCTGAAAGAAAAAATATTGGGTAACATGTCAAAACGTGCCGCTGAATTATTGCGTGATGATCTTGAAGCTATGGGCCCAATCCGTATCAGTGAAGTGGAAGTCGCACAAAAAGAAATCCTGTCTATTGCTCGTCGCTTAAGTGACAGCGGCGAAATCATGTTAGGCGGCGGTGGTGGCGATGAGTTCCTCTAATCCGAGCGACAATAAATTGTTGAATAAGGTCTTGAGCGAAGGAGATGTCGAATTTAGTCACTGGGCGCTGCCAGATGTGACTGAAGCCGATGATGATTCTATCTCAAATCTGTTCGGCCATTCTAATCATCAAGCCGCTAAGTCGACTACTGTGGAAAGTGTTTCTCCACCGACTATGGCTGAGATTGAAGACATTCGTGCCCAAGCCGAAGAAGAAGGCTTTAGCGAAGGTAAGCAGCAAGGGTATGAGCAAGGGCTAGAAAAAGGGCGTTTAGAAGGGTTAGAGCAGGGCCATACTGAAGGGCTCGCCCAAGGGCATGAGCAAGGATTAGAAACCGGTTTAGCCCAAGCAAAAATATTGCTCTCGCGTTTTGAAACCTTATTAGCCCAATTTGAAAAACCATTGCAATTGCTCGATGGCGATATTGAACTCTCTCTAATGAACCTGAGTATGACATTAGCGAAATCTGTCATTGGCCACGAATTAAAAACTCATCCTGAACAAGTGCTTTCGGCATTGCGCTTAGGTATAGAATCGCTGCCGATAAAAGAACAAACGGTCACAATCCGCTTGCATCCTGACGATGTTATTTTAGTCGAACAACTTTATTCCAGCGCTCAATTGACCCGCAGTAAGTGGGAACTTGAAGTTGACCCTTCCTTAAGCCCTGGTGACTGTATTCTCAGTAGTCATCGTTCTTTAGTCGATTTGACCCTCGCATCGCGTATCGATGCTGTGTTTGAGTCCTTACGGAACCAACATGCTCACTTAAGTGATAAGCAGCGTCAACTGCAAGAGGCGATAGAGGTTGAAGATACCGCAAAATACGTTGCGGCTTCTGAGGCTGTGGGATCAGAGCTTGATGATCAGGTTGTCGATACGGTTTCTCAACATGCTGAGGATATACAATCTGCCTCAAACACAGGTGAGCAATTAGAGGCAAAATCAGATGCAAAATCGCCAACATCAACTGCTGAATAGGCTTAATCATCATCAGGGTAAGGTGCCGCCATTTCGCGCAGTGGCCAGTGGTCAACTGGTGCGTGTTGTCGGCTTAACCTTAGAAGCAAGCGGTTGCCGTGCGCCTGTGGGCAGTTTATGTTCGATCGAAACCATGGCGGGCGAGTTAATCGCCGAGGTGGTCGGGTTTGATGGCGAACTATTATATTTAATGCCCATTGAAGAATTACGTGGTGTATTGCCCGGTGCGCGGGTTGTGCCTTTGGGGGAACAAACTGGACTCAATGTTGGTTTATCCCTGCTAGGACGCGTACTCGATGGTAACGGCGTGCCTTTAGATGGTTTAGGCGCGTTGCAAACCGACCAACAAGCGCCAATACATAGCGCTGCCATTAATCCTCTATCTCGCCGTGCCATTACTGAACCGCTGGACGTTGGTGTTCGCGCTATCAACGCTATGCTGACTGTGGGCAAAGGCCAACGTATGGGCTTGTTTGCGGGCTCAGGTGTAGGTAAGAGTGTGCTCTTAGGTATGATGACTCGCGGTACTACCGCCGACATTATTGTGGTTGGGCTAGTGGGTGAGCGTGGCCGGGAAGTGAAAGAGTTTATTGAGGAAATTCTTGGTGAGAAAGGTCGAGCGCGTTCAGTCGTTGTTGCTGCGCCTGCGGATACATCGCCTCTGATGCGTCTTCGCGCCTGTGAAACCTCGACTCGTATTGCCGAATACTTCCGCGATTTAGGCTATAACGTTTTATTGCTTATGGACAGTTTAACGCGCTACGCCCAAGCGCAGCGGGAAATTGCTTTGGCTGTGGGTGAACCGCCTGCGACTAAAGGTTATCCGCCTTCTGTGTTTGCAAAATTGCCACGTTTAGTTGAGCGCGCCGGAAACGGTGGCCCTGGACAAGGTTCAATTACGGCATTTTATACTGTGTTGACGGAAGGGGACGATCAACAGGATCCCATTGCCGATGCTTCGCGGGCGATCCTCGATGGTCACATTGTCTTGTCACGTTCGCTTGCGGATTCGGGGCACTATCCTGCAATTGATATTGAAGCTTCTATTAGCCGAGTCGCGCCTATGGTGATCTCCAATGAACATTTGGAAGCGATGCGCCGCGTGAAACAAACCTATTCTTTGTATCAGCAAAATAGAGATTTGATTTCTATTGGGGCCTATGCCCAAGGAAGCGATCCGCGCATTGATAATGCGATACGACTGCAGCCAGCAATGAATGCTTTTTTGCGACAAACCATGCGTGATGCATTTAGCTTTGCCGATAGCCAAGTCATGCTTGGGCAACTTGCTGCACAGTGCAAATAATGGCGTCATCGAATTAATCGAGGTCTAGTATGGCTAACGCCGATCCCTTGTTGTTAGTGTTAAAGCTTGCCAATGATGCCGAAGAACAAGCGGCTTTATTGTTCAAATCGGCGCAGTTAGAGTGTCAAAAACGGTTGAATCAACTCAGTGCTCTGAATAACTATCGCTTAGAATACATGAAGCAAATGCAATCCCAGCAAGGTCAAGCCATCAGTGCTAGTCACTATCACCAGTTTCACCGTTTTATTCGTCAGATCGATGACGCAATTATCCAGCAAAATCGCGTCGTAGCCGACGGTGAAAAGCAAAAAGAATATCGACAACAACATTGGTTGGAAAAGCAAAAAAAACGTAAGGCAGTAGAATTACTCTTAGCCAGTAAAGAGAAGAAGCGTCAAGTGGTTGAACAAAAAAGGGAGCAAAAAATGACCGATGAATTTGCTTCCCAGCAATTTTATCGCCGTCATCAACGTTAGTGAAATGATAGGCATATTTACTGCTCGCTAGCCGGATAGGCTCTTTAGTTTTTTTGTATTGATGGCATAAGCATCAATTTGACACCTCCCAGAGTTAATTCTTTTCGATATGCTGTCGTAAAACCTTATGTTTTGGCATCTTATTTGCTTTGGTTTAGTCCATGACCCTGCAACCGCAGTGTTTAATTGACGTTTCTACCTAGCCATTTTCTTTTTTTGCTGGGTGATGTTTGGGAGCACTTATGCAACAAATGACCAATATCCTGTTAAGTAAAACAGGCAACTCTGCGGCCAATTCCGCTAAGACATCTTCCCAAGAGTCTAATAATGAAGACTTTTCATCTACACTTGCGTCAGTCACCGCTAGCTCATTTTCTATTTCTGCGTCTAAAAAAACCATTGCTAACACTGATGATACTGTGCAGGTTACCTCTGCTGATAAAGTAAAAGATGACGATATATCAACTGATGACGCCGACGTAAATCTCATTTTTGCCCAAATTAGCATGGCAAATGATATGAAGAAAACGGCATCAGATGGAGATAGTTTGCCGCTAGCATTTTTAAATGCTGAAGAAGATATAACTGGTGAAGAAAATATTGATACTTCATCAGCTTTATTAACCGGCTCAGCATTGGCATCTACTGTTTCTGATAATTCAACATTGGCATCTACTATTTCTGCTGATTTAGCATTGGCATCTACTGTTTCTACTGTTTCTACTGTTTCTACTGTTTCTACTGTTTCAGCATTGGCCTCTACTGTTTCTGCCGATTCAGCATTGGCCTCTACTGTTTCTGCCGATTCAGCATTGGCCTCTACTATTTCTGCTGATTCACCATTGGCACCTACTGTTCCTGATAATTCAACATTGGCAACTACTGTTTCTGCTGATTCAGCATTGGCATTTACTGTTTCTACTGTTTCTACTGTTTCTACTGTTTCTACTGTTTTTGCTGAGATTGAACTGGCATCAGATATAGATGAAGCGGGTTTTTCTGCTGAATTACAAAAGTTAGTTTCTACTAGCCCAGATATGGCAGCAATTTTAATCGCAGATGATGTGAAACCATCATCTTTGACTGATAAGTCACTCGTACAAATTCTCCCCATAGACCCAAATATACTTGAAGTGTCAGCGGATAGTGATGCTGTGATTGATCCAAATTTGACCGATGACGCTTCAGAATTACCTTTAGAAGACACTGAGCTTGTCTCTGCCACTGAAGTCGGGGTGAGTATAGATGAGTCTTTAGTTGAGAATGAGGTCACACTAAATGCTGTGATTAATCAAGCGGGCTTAGCGAACAGTGCAACGATAAAGTCGGCAACCAACACTGCGGCAAAAGCAACGACTAGTAGCTCTAAAGTGAATAGTCTCAATACGGCTAATATCGCGACCTCGGGAAATACTTTCGACCTGAATACCTTAGGCTTTTCAATTTCATCTGAACCATTAGATACAACATCTGTAACAGAAAGTGATCTTGATGGGATTCCCAATTCCGATTTGGCTGCTAACCTATTACTGAAAGATGCTAAATTGACGGTTGCAATGGATATTCCCAGAGACGAAAGTTTTATGGATGATAGTAATACTTTCTCAGAACTTAAGTCGACATCATCCATACAGACACTCTCGATGTCACAATTAAATCGCCAAGAAACCATGCAAGTTCAGCTGTCATTGCGTCAAGGAGTAGAACAGCAAAACCAAATGCAGGAGATGATCCAACGATTTTCACCTGTGATGAAGCAGCAATTGATTACTATGGTGAGTCAAGGCATCCAACATGCGGAAATCCGGCTCGATCCCCCTGAGCTTGGGCATATGTTGGTAAAGATCCAAGTGCATGGCGACCAAACCCAAGTACAGTTCCATGTTACTCAGCCGCAAACGCGTGATCTGGTTGAACAAGCTATGCCAAGATTACGTGAGTTATTGCAAGAGCAAGGGATGCAGTTGGCTGACAGCCATGTTTCTCAAGGCGATCAAGGTGAGCGTCGGGAAGGTAGTTTCGGTGATGGCGGCAGTTCAAATGCGGCTGATATGGATGAAATCTCGGCAGAAGAGTTACATTTAGGTTTAAATCAAGCGATTAGTGTAACTTCAGGTATAGATTATTACGCTTAAGCAGGTAACCTATAGCAATGACTGACATAATTACGTTTCAAATAAAACTGTAATGAGTTTCCGCCTAAATTAAAGAGAATAGTGATGGCTAAGGAAGAATCGTTAGAACTTGAAAGTACTGAAGAGCCTAAGAGTAAGAAGAAACTATTTATTTTTGCTGGTGTAGGCGTTTTAGTCGCGCTGTTAATCGGTGGCGGCGTCTGGTTCTTTATAGGAAGCAGTACCGAAGAGGTTCCCGCCGTAGCAGCAGATAGTGCTGTTCAGGCTGAAGTACCAGCATCAGGAGAAGTAGCTACCGCATCATACGTGCCTATGCCGCGTCCTTTCTTATTCAACTTACCTGGGCCTGATAGGGCTCGTTTAGTTGAGATTAAAGTGCAGCTGATGGTGCGTGGTACCGATGATGATGTGCTAACACAAAAACATATTCCGCTGATTGAAGATGCGCTTTTAACGACCTTTAGTGGTGCAGATGTGCAAAAGCTCAGCACGCAAGCGGGGAAAGATGAGTTACGGCAGTTAGCACTTTTGAGTGTGCAAAATACTCTACAGTCAGTAACTGGGCGTAAGGTTGTCGAGAAAGTACTATTTACCGGTTTTGTAATGCAATAATCCTTTAACTTCAGCACCAAAAGAGGCGAAGGCAATATAGTGAGTGATTTATTAAGCCAAGACGAAATTGATGCGCTATTGCACGGGGTTGATGACGTTGATGATGACGAAATTGACGCTGTTGGAGAAGATGCCCGTTCCTACGATTTCTCTTCCCAAGATCGAATAGTTCGTGGGCGTATGCCGACGCTGGAAATCGTGAATGAGCGTTTTGCGCGCCATTTGCGCATCAGCATGTTTAATATGATGCGCCGAGCGGCCGAAGTGTCGATCAACGGTGTACAGATGCTCAAGTTTGGTGAGTACGTACATACGCTTTTTGTTCCAACTAGCTTGAATATGGTGCGTTTTAGCCCACTCAAAGGCACAGCATTGATCACCATGGAAGCGCGACTGGTATTTATCCTAGTGGATAACTTCTTTGGTGGCGATGGGCGTTTCCATGCCAAGATTGAAGGGCGAGAATTTACGCCGACAGAAAGACGAATCGTGCAGTTACTGCTTAAGATTATATTTGAAGATTATAAAGATGCTTGGGCGCCCGTAATGGATGTTGAGTTTGATTATTTGGACTCTGAAGTCAATCCCGCCATGGCGAACATTGTTAGTCCTACCGAAGTTGTGGTGATTAATTCATTCCATATTGAAGTCGATGGAGGCGGTGGTGATTTTCATATCACTATGCCTTACTCCATGATTGAACCTATCCGAGAGTTACTCGATGCGGGTGTGCAAAGTGACAAGCAAGATACTGATATGCGTTGGTCACAGGCATTGCACGATGAAATCATGGATGTGAAGGTTGGGTTCGATGCCAATATTGTTGAACATGAATTAACGCTCAAAGAGGTCATGAATTTTAAAGCGGGCGATATTATTCCGATTGAGTTACCCGAGTTTATCATGATGAAAATCGAGGATTTACCGACATATCGTTGTAAAATGGGCCGTTCTAGAGATAACCTAGCGCTTAAAATATGTGAGAAAATCCCTCGGCCAGAGACAGTTAAATCTGAGCTGCAATTGGTGACACGTAAGGGTAAATCTCGTGATATATCAGAATTATAAGGTGAAGTAAGATGAGCACAGACGATACGGATGATTGGGCTGCAGCAATGGCAGAACAAGCGTTAGAAGAAGCCAACGCAATTGAACTCGATGAGCTGGTTGATGATTCAAGACCTATTTCTAAGGCTGAAGCGGCTAAGTTAGATACAATTTTAGATATTCCTGTCACCATTTCGATGGAAGTGGGCCGTAGCTATATTAGTATTCGAAACTTATTACAACTTAACCAAGGTTCTGTGGTTGAGTTAGATAGAGTCGCAGGTGAACCGTTAGATGTGATGGTCAATGGCACGCTTATCGCTCACGGTGAAGTGGTGGTGGTAAACGATAAATTCGGTATTCGCTTAACGGATGTGATCAGTCAAACTGAGCGAATTAAAAAGCTTAAATAATACGAGATGTAAAAGTCGTTGGAACTTTAAATGAGCACATCGGTAATACAGAGTTTAGTGGTAGCGGTTCAAGCGAGCGCAGATAGCCTCGGTGGGGAAGGCGCAGCGAATATTGCTTCAATAGCGCCTGCTGCTACAAAAATGGCAGAACCTTCTCAAGTTGCGACCTTAGCAAGTATGTTAGGTGGCTTGATTCTGGTTTTATTATTAATTTTCGCGTTAGCTTATTTACTGAGAAGGTTTAATTTAGTCCCCACGACCAATGGCGTACTAAAGACCATTGCTGTGACTTCCCTCGGTCAAAAAGAGCGTTTAGTCTTGGTTCAGGTGGGCGAACAGCAATATTTGCTTGGGGTTAGCTCGCAGCAGGTGAGTTTGATTGATAAGTTAGCTGAACCTATCCATCTAGAAGCTGATTCGTTTGCGAGTCGATTACGCCAGGCGAAATTAAAACAATGACAACACGTATCCTCGCGTTAGTTGGGTTAGTTATGCTGTTATTGATGCCGTCAGCATGGGCCGCAGATGGCGTCTTACCAGCTGTAACAGTAACAACGGCGCCAGACGGCTCAACGGAATATTCGGTCACAATGCAGATTTTACTGTTGATGACATCGCTGAGTTTTTTACCTGCGATGCTCATCATGTTGACCTCTTTCACGCGGATTATCATTGTCCTGTCGATATTACGCCAAGCCATTGGATTACAACAGACTCCATCTAATCAAGTCTTAATTGGCATGAGTTTGTTCATGACTTTTTTTATCATGGCACCGGTATTCGACCGGATTTATGATGAAGGGGTGAAGCCTTATATCGATGAGCAATTAACCTTGCAGCAAGCGTTTGATAAAGGGAAAGAGCCGCTGAGAGGCTTTATGTTGGGCCAAGTAAGAACGACGGATTTAAAGACCTTTATTGAGATTTCTGGCTATAAGGATATTAAGTCTCCCGAAGAAGCACCCATGAGTGTGTTAGTGCCCGCTTTCATTACCAGTGAGTTAAAAACCGCATTTCAGATTGGCTTTATGCTATTTGTGCCTTTTTTAGTACTCGATTTAGTGGTGGCGAGTATCTTGATGGCTATGGGTATGATGATGTTATCTCCCATGATAGTGTCGCTACCGTTTAAGATCATGTTGTTTGTGCTCGTAGATGGTTGGAGCTTAGTCCTCGGGACATTAGCGAATAGTTTCGGATAGCCAAGGGAGAGTAAACACATGAGTCCTGAGGCGCTAATTGATATTTTTCGTGAAGCTCTCGCTGTTATCGTTATGATGGTGTCTGCTATTGTGTTGCCTGGGCTGGGAATTGGGTTAATCGTTGCTGTGTTTCAAGCGGCGACTTCTATTAACGAGCAGACCTTAAGTTTCCTTCCGCGTTTGTTAGTGACACTTTTTGGCCTAATGTTTATGGGACATTGGTTAGTTGAAACCCTGATGGACTTTTTCATCGAGATGGTGAATCGCATTCCTCAAGTGATAGGCTAACGCGATGGAGCTGCTGCTCGATACCTTAATGCAAACCATTGCCGCTTATATTTGGCCATTGTTTCGCGTCGCGAGCATGTTGATGGTCATGGTAGTATTTGGGGCGGCAACGACACCAACACGAGTTCGCTTATTATTGGCGATGGCAATTACCTTTGCGATAGCACCCGTTCTTCCTCCAACTCAAAATGTGGATTTATTTTCGTTAAGCGCAGTATTCATCACGGCGCAGCAAATTATTATCGGTGTTGCCATGGGGTTTGTGACTCAAATGGTGATGCAAGTCTTTGTGCTCACTGGACAGATCATTGGTATGCAGACCAGTTTAGGCTTTGCCTCTATGGTTGACCCTGGTTCTGGCCAACAAACACCCGTTATTGGTAACTTTTTTCTTTTATTGGCGACATTGATTTTCTTAGCTGTGGACGGCCATCTTTTGATGATCCGTATGCTAGTGGCAAGCTTTGAAACTTTGCCGATTTCTAATCAAGGCTTAACACTGACAAGTTATCGATCGCTGGCGGATTGGGGGTCGTATATGTTTGGTGCGGCACTCACTATGTCGATATCTGCGATTATCGCCTTGTTATTAGTCAACTTGTCCTTCGGGGTCATGACCCGAGCCGCACCGCAATTGAATATTTTCTCTATTGGTTTTCCGATCACTATGATTGGTGGACTGTTTATTCTGTGGTTAACCCTAACACCGGTAATGGCACACTTCGATGAAGTATGGTCGACGGCTCAAGTGCTGCTTTGCGATATGTTAGCGCTCCAATGTAACGCTGATGGCTTGATATGATGGGATTAGGAGAAGCCCATGGCTGAGGAATCAAGTGATGAACGTACAGAGGAACCCACGGGGAGGCGTCTAGAACAGGCGCGAACAAAAGGACAGATTGCACGTTCGAAAGAACTTGGAACTGCAGCGGTATTAATTTCGGCAGCATGTGGGTTTTATATGCTAGGCCCAAGTTTGGCCATTAGCCTAACTCGGGTGTTTGAAATTGTATTTACCATGGATAGGGCGCAAATTTTTGATACTAATGAAATGTTCAAAGTGTGGGGTGTTGTTGCGAGTGAAATAGCCTGGCCCATGGCTAAAATTATGCTACTGATTGTGGTGGTTGCGTTTATCGGTAACGTCTCTCTTGGTGGGATCAATTTTTCGACCCAAGCTATGATGCCAAAAGCCAGTAAAATGAGTCCCCTTGCTGGTTTTAAACGTATGTTTGGCGTACAGGCTCTGGTTGAACTTACCAAAGGCATTGCAAAATTTTCGGTAGTAGCGTTTTCTGCTTATTTTTTATTAAGCTTCTATTTCAATGACATCATGTTGCTGTCTAGCGACCATCTTCCAGGTAATGTTTACCATGCATTAGATTTGTTGGTTTGGATGTTTATCCTGTTATGTTCCTCGATTTTGTTTATTGTCGTCATCGATGTGCCGTTCCAAATTTGGAATCACAACAAGCAACTTAAGATGACCAAACAAGAAGTAAAAGATGAATATAAAGACACTGAGGGTAAACCTGAGGTGAAAGGGCATATACGGCAGATGCAACGTGAACTAGCACAAAGGCGTATGATGGCTGAAGTGCCAAATGCCGATGTGATTGTCGTTAACCCTGAGCATTTTGCCGTTGCGATTAAATACGATGTGCAGCGCTCTGCGGCTCCTTTTGTGATAGCGAAAGGTGTTGATGATGTGGCCTTTAAAATACGTGAGATTGCCCGCGCGCACAATATTGCGATTGTCTCGGCCCCACCACTTGCAAGGGCGATTTACCATACGACTAAGTTAGACCAGCAGATCCCTGAAGGTTTGTTTACTGCTGTCGCACAGATTTTGGCTTATGTATTCCAGCTGCGCCAATATCAAAAAGGACGCGGTCGTAAACCTATTCCTGTCCCACTTAATCAACCTATACCAGATGAATTGAAATATTGAACCACTAGTCTCAGATGGTAGTCATTGGTAAAGCTGATGATGTCGAGTTCATTTGTTTTTTATGGCTAATTTTATGTATATCAATCAGTCACAGTACATATCTTTCCTTCATTAATGGCTTTAATCTTGTTGGCGCGTTTTTTGCTTTATGCTATTACACGTCAAAGTTTAGGTTATAGCGAATGGATGTTAAAGCGACTCTTGGTCAAGTAAAACAAATTAGGCTCAGCACTTTTAAAGGCATTGGCACGCCTGTGGTTGTGCTTGCTGCATTGGCCATGATTGTTTTACCTATCCCTCCATTTCTATTAGACATACTCTTTTCATTCAACATTGCGTTAGCTCTCATCGTATTGCTGGTGGCTATTTATACCGATAGACCCTTAGATTTTGCTGCCTTCCCAACTGTGTTACTGGTGGCGACATTATTACGTCTTGCGCTCAACGTTGCCTCTACTCGTGTGGTTTTACTTGAGGGTCATAATGGCGGTGATGCCGCGGGTAAGGTGATTGAAGCCTTCGGTTCTGTGGTGATCGGTGGTAACTATGCCGTTGGTCTAGTGGTATTTATCATTTTGATTATCATCAACTTTGCGGTAGTTACTAAAGGTGCTGGTCGTATCGCAGAAGTCAGTGCCCGCTTTACCTTGGATGCTATGCCTGGTAAGCAAATGGCAATTGATGCTGACTTAAATGCTGGAACCTTAAATCAAGACCAAGCGAGAATACGCCGTGCCGAAGTTACCCGTGAAGCCGATTTCTATGGTGCGATGGACGGTGCGTCCAAATTCGTTAAAGGGGATGCGATTGCCGGTATCATGATCTTAGTAATCAATATCGTAGGTGGTTTCATCATAGGGATTGTGCAGCATGGCTTAAGTTTCTCTGAAGCGGTTGAAATTTATACCTTACTGACTATCGGTGATGGTTTAGTAGCGCAGATCCCTGGTCTATTATTGTCAATCGCCGCAGCCTTGATGGTGACTCGTCAAAACGAGTCAGGTGATATGGGCCAAATGATGATGAGTCAGATGTTTGACAGTCATAAGTCATTGGGTATCGCCGCCGGAGTCCTGTTTGTCATGGGTATTGTTCCTGGTATGCCACACATGGCGTTTTTAAGCTTTGCCTTTATGACTGCTGGTGCGGCTTATTTTGTTTATAAACGAAATGAAAACAAACGTCTTAAAGCGCTAGAACAAGTTAAATCGGGTCCAATAGAAAGACAAGATAAAGAGCCTAAAGAGCTAGGTTGGGACGATGTACATCATGTTGATACTATTGGTCTTGAGGTCGGATATCGTTTGATCCCTCTGGTTGACAAGGGCCAAGGTGGCGAGTTACTAAGCCGCATTAAAGGCGTGCGTAAAAAGTTGTCTCAGGAATTAGGCTTCTTAGTGCCCGCGGTGCATATTCGCGATAACTTAGATTTATCGCCTAATGCGTATCGCATTTCATTAATGGGCGTCGTCGTCGGAGAGGCAGATATTCGTCATGATTGCGAATTGGCGATCAACCCTGGTCAAGTCTATGGCAAACTCGATGGTATCGAAACGCGCGATCCCGCCTTTGGCCTAGAAGCGGTATGGATCGCTCCTGAGTTACGTGAGCACGCACAAACATTAGGTTATACCGTCGTCGATGCCGCCACTGTTGTTGCAACTCATATTAGTCAATTACTCACAAATAATGCCGCTAAGTTGTTAGGCTACGAAGAAGTGCAACAACTGATGGATATGCTTGCGAAACACTCACCTAAGCTGGTTGATGGCTTTATTCCAGATATCATGCCACTAGGACATGTCGTAAAAGTGATGCAGAACCTATTAAATGAAGGGGTTTCAGTTAGAGACTTGCGTACTATAGTGCAAACTTTGTTAGAATATGGCACTAAGAGCAATGACACTGAAGTCTTGACAGCCGCTGTACGTATCGCTTTGAAACGTATGATAGTTCAGGAAATCTCAGGCCCAGAGCTCGAAATCCCCGTCATTACTTTGGCGCCAGAGTTGGAACAGATGTTGCATCAGTCAATGCAAGCAACCGGTGGTGATGGTCCTAATATTGAACCCGGTCTTGCAGAACGCATGCAGCAGTCCCTTGCCGATGCGGCTCAAAAGCAAGAAATGGTCGGACAACCCGCCATATTGTTGACGTCAGGTATGTTACGCGCGACGCTGTCACGCTTTGTTAAACATACTATTCCTAATCTCAGAGTCATTTCATATCAAGAAATACCTGATGAGAAGCAAATACGTATCGTATCTGCAGTCGGCCAGTAGAGGACGCATAAGTGAAGATTAAACGATTTTTTGCCAAAGACATGCGCGCCGCACTGGCCCAAGTGAAAGAAACACTCGGCTCAGATGCCGTCATTATGTCAAATAAAAAAGTGAACGGTGGCATCGAAATTGTCGCTGCCGTTGACTATGACGAACCTAAAGCAAAAACTGCAGCCACTGCGCCAGCACCGACCTTTATGGACGTGAGCGACGATCTCGTGTCCCTAGGTGCTAAGCAGCCAGTCCGTGTAGAAACTCGCGCTAAGCCAGCCGCACCTGCAGACTCATTACAAGCCTTACTTGAGAAGCAGCAAAGCCGTTTGAATCAACAAATGTCACATCAGCAAGTTGATGCCGAGTTACCAGCATGGGCTAAGGGCTTACAAGCCCCTACTGCTGTGAAACCAGAACGTCGTGAAGCACCTTCCTCGTTTGATAAAAAGCCACAAACATCACTAAAACAAAGTGCTGATATTGAAGCTATGCGTGATGAATTAGCATCACTGCGTAATTTACTGACACATCAAGTATCCTCCTTGATGACGGAACATAAAAAACGCATCGATCCCGTCGGTGCTATGCTCGAAGCCAAATTACTTGAGGCTGAATTCTCCCCTGCGGTTGCGAATAAATTAGCCGCGCTGAGCCAGCATTATACGCCGGCTGAATTAGTCAGAGCATTGCCACAAAGTCTCGCTAATATGCTTGATAATCAGGGCGATGACATTGTTAAGCAGGGCGGGGTGGTTGCATTAGTTGGTCCTACTGGGGTTGGTAAAACAACGTCATTAGCTAAACTTGCTGCCCGTTTTGCGGCACATCATGGTGCTGAACATGTTGCTTTAATTACCACAGATCATTATCGCATCGGAGCCTATGAGCAATTAGCAACTTATGGCAAAATAATGGGCTGCCCAGTAAAGCAAGCTCATGATCTAAATGAATTAGAGCAAATTCTCTATCAGTTTAGGAATCGCAAGCTAGTATTGATAGATACGGCTGGCATGGGACAGCGAGATATGCGCCTTTACCAGCAACTTGATAATTTAACTGCAAATAGCAGGATACCTATCCGCAGTTATCTGGTACTGTCTGCGACAGGGCAGCGCCGTGTGCTGCAAGATGCAGTCAATCATTTTAAACGCATTCCCCTATCTGGTGTCGTTCTCACAAAACTCGATGAATCTGTGTCGTTAGCAGGGGCATTAAGTGTGTTGATCCAAAACGGATTACCATTAAGTTATATTACTGATGGACAAAGAGTTCCTGAAGATATGAAAGTTGCGGATACCCTAGATTTAGCCCAGCAGGCACTCGCAGCGTTAGATAGTACAGAACAACAATCATTACAAGACACAGCGTGGTCAGATAATATGGCCTGTGCATTTGAGTAGATTTATGACCCTGGATCAAGCAAGTGGTTTACGTATGATGAATCAACCCTATAACGAAAAAGTGAAAGTAATCGCGGTCACTGGTGGCAAAGGAGGCGTGGGTAAAACCAGCGTTTCTATTAATACTGCTGTGGCATTAGCCGAAAAAGGCAAGCGTGTCTTGGTACTTGACGCTGACCTTGGCTTAGCAAACGTCGACGTCATGCTGGGTATTCGTGCCGAGCGTAACCTCTCTCATGTTCTCTCTGGTGATGCAGAGCTTGACGATATTATCGTGCGTGGTCCAAAGGGGATCGGCATAGTACCAGCCACCTCAGGAACACAGGGGATGGTGGAATTAAGCCCTGCACAACATGCTGGATTAATCCGAGCATTTAGCGAGATGCGGACTCAGTTTGATATTCTAGTCGTAGATACAGCGGCTGGGATCTCAGATATGGTGCTCAGTTTCTCACGTGCTTCGCAGGATGTGCTAGTCGTTGTTTGTGATGAACCTACTTCTATTACCGATGCCTACGCCCTGATTAAAATTCTCAGCCGTGAGCATGGCGTGTTCCGTTTTAAAATAGTTGCCAATATGGTGCGTAGTTTACGCGAAGGTATGGAATTATTTGCTAAACTCAGTAAAGTGACCGACAGATTTTTAGATGTTGCACTTGAATTAGTCGCCACGATTCCATTTGACGAAAACTTACGTAAATCAGTTCGTAAACAAAAATTGGTGGTTGAAGCTTATCCTAAATCACCAGCGGCGATTGCGTATCAAGGATTGGCAAATAAAATTTTGAGCTGGCCTGTGCCGCAGCAACCTGGTGGGCATTTGGAGTTTTTCGTTGAGCGTTTAGTACAACGACCAGATTTTCAAGAGGAAAAAACGAGTGAATAAAGCCGCTGCGTATACTTGTTTAGACAATAAATCGTCGATCGTTGAACAGTATGCTCCGTTGGTTAAAAGAATTGCGCATCATTTACTCGCCAGACTACCTGCATCTGTGCAGTTAGATGATTTACTCCAAGCTGGGATGATGGGGTTACTAGAAGCATCATCCAAGTTTGATGGTGGCAAAGGTGCGAAATTTGAAACCTTCGCCGGCATACGCATACGTGGAGCCATGTTAGATGAAATTCGTCGTGGCGACTGGGTCCCTCGTTCCGTTCATCGTAACAATCGTAAGGTTGCACACGCTATTGATGAGTTAGAGCAAGAACTGGGCCGTGATGCACGCGACACAGAAATTGCAGAAAAACTTGATATGACGCTCGATGAGTACCATCATATTCTTAACGATGTTTCTGTCGGAAAAATCATAGGGATAGAAGATTTAGGCGTATCTCAGGATATACTTACAGTGAGTGATCGGTCCGATGATGATTCATTTGAAGCATTAGCTGAGAACCAATTTCATTCTGCTCTGGTTGAGGCAATTAAATTATTGCCTGAAAGAGATGCATTAGTGTTATCCCTGTACTACGATGAAGCATTGAATTTAAAAGAGATTGGCGCCATTCTTGAAGTCAGTGAATCGCGGGTTAGCCAGATATTAAGTCAGGCAATGTTGCGATTGAAAGCTAAACTCAAGCACTGGACATAAGTATAATTATTAATCGAGCACAGAATGTCAGCTCACCGGAGGAAACCTTGGACAAGAATATGAAGATTCTCATTGTTGACGATTTTTCGACAATGAGGCGTATCATCAAGAACTTGTTGCGAGACTTGGGGTTTAATAACACCCAAGAAGCAGACGATGGCTCAACAGCCCTGCCGATGTTGCAAAAGGGGGATTTTGATTTTGTTGTTACAGATTGGAATATGCCTGGTATGCAAGGAATCGATCTGTTAAAAGCAATTCGCGCTGATGATTCGCTAAAGCATTTACCCGTATTAATGGTGACTGCTGAAGCAAAACGTGAACAGATTATTGCTGCCGCTCAAGCGGGAGTGAATGGTTATGTGGTTAAGCCTTTTACCGCTGCAACGCTGAAAGAGAAGTTAGATAAAATATTCGAACGACTCGCTTGAGCAAGGATGAGCTATGAAGTCACAAACATCAGGGCTCATCACGCTCGAGCAAGCTCAGCATTTAGTTGAATTATTAAGTGCAAGTGAGCAAAGTCAGGCAGATGATTTATTTCGGGAGCTTGCTGCTCCACTGCAACGAGAATTATTCGAAGAAGTAGGTAAATTAACTCGGCAACTTCATAGTGCGCTGATGGATTTTCAAGTTGATAATCGTCTTGCTGAATTAGCCAATACAGAGATCCCCGATGCCAAGCAACGTTTAAATTACGTTATTGACATGACCGAACAAGCTGCAAATAAAACCATGGATGCGGTTGAAGAATGTTTACCTTTGGCTAATGCCGTGACCGTAAATATTCAAAATGTCATGCCATCTTGGGACAGATTAATGCGACGCGAGATAGCGCTGACTGAATTTAAGGGCCTTTGTCACGATGTACAAGACCTTATGTCTCGTAGTGCAAATGACTCGACTCGATTACGTGAATTGCTTAATCAAATTTTGATGGCGCAAGATTTTCAAGACTTAACAGGACAAATAATACGTCGTGTTATTGATCTAGTAATGGAAGTAGAAAGTAATCTGGTTTCTATGCTGACGGTATTTGGTGAGCAACCTATGATTGAAAGTCAGATTGCTCAGAAAAATAATATTGAAGCAGAAGGCCCGATAATGAATGCCGAGCTTCGTCAAGATGTGGTAACGGGTCAAGACGAAGTGGATGATCTTCTATCGAGTCTGGGTTTCTAACTGGGAGTCAATTTGATGGCCTTTGATGTAGATGAAGAGATACTCCAGGACTTTTTAATCGAAGCCGGTGAAATTTTAGAGCTTCTGCAAGAGCAACTCGTTGCGCTTGAAAATAATCCTGATGATACTAACTTGCTGAACGCCATTTTCCGAGGTTTTCATACCGTTAAAGGTGGTGCTGGCTTTCTTAGCTTAACTCCCATGGTTGATGTTTGTCATGAGGCTGAGAATACCTTCGATTTATTGCGGACAGGCAAGCGTAGCGTTAACGCAGAGTTGATGGATATTATTTTGCAGGCTGTTGATGCAATTAATACCATGTTTGCGCAAACCCAGCAGGGCGAGCAACAAGACCCCGCCGATTCAGGTTTGTTAGCGAGACTTAAAATGCTCAGTTCAGGTGCGCCTTTGCCATCTGAAGTCGCTTCTGCCAAGGTTGTAGAGCCAGAACCAGTTGTTGAAGTCATTATTGATACTCCTCCCCTTCAAGAAATCCCTGCTGACATAAGTGATAACTCATCTTCCATTGAAAATACGTCTTCAAGTATCGATGATATCAATGATGCTGAATTTGAAGCTTTATTGGATGCGCTTCATGGTTCAGGAAAGGGACCTGCGGTCGCTGCTACCACATTTGTATCAGAGCCTGTTGCTGTCAAGCCTGCTGCACCAATTAAAACACCTTCAACATCAGGTGATGACATTACTGATGATGAGTTCGAGGCGTTACTGGATGAACTTCATGGCTCAGGTAAATTTAAAGCTGAGGCTGAAGTGCCTGTTAAGCCTAAGGTTGTGGCAACACCTGCGCCTCAACCGATTGTAGATGCTGATGAAATTACCGATGATGAGTTTGAGCGATTACTCGATGAACTCCATGGGAAAGGCGGAGCACCTGCGAAAGCTGAAGTAAAAGCGCCTACGCCCCCCGTTTCGACCGTGGCACCTACTGCTGCACCACATGCTCCTGCGCCAGTTAAAGCCGCAGTACCAGCTCCTGCTCCAGTCGTTGCTGCAAAACCTAAGGTGGAAATTGCGGTTGTCGATAAAGCACCTGCTAAGGCTAGCTCTGCGAATGTGCCTCAGGGGGAAACAACAGTACGTGTAGATACCGCACGACTCGACCAGATCATGAATATGGTGGGTGAGTTAGTGTTAGTGCGTAATCGATTGGTGAGCTTAGGCATCAGCCGTGATGATGAGGAGATGTCGAAAGCTCTTGCGAACTTAGATCTCGTTACTGCCGATTTGCAAGGCGCTGTGATGAAAACCCGTATGCAACCGATCAAGAAAGTGTTTGGTCGTTTCCCTCGGGTGGTACGCGATCTTGCTCGTACACTAAACAAAGAAATTGATTTGATTATGGTCGGTGAAGAAACTGACTTAGATAAAAACCTCGTTGAAGCGCTTGCCGATCCACTCGTCCACTTAGTGCGTAACTCTGTGGACCATGGTATAGAGATGCCAAACGAGCGTGAAGCCAGTGGTAAGCCAAGAACGGGAACGATTACCTTATCTGCAAGTCAGGAAGGCGACCATATACTGCTGAAAATCGAAGACGATGGCGCAGGCATGGATCCTGAAAAACTCAAAAAAATCGCCATAAACCGTGGTGTGCTCGATGAAGATTCTGCTTCGCGGATGACAGACAGCGAAGCCTATAATTTGATTTTTGCACCAGGTTTTTCAACTAAAGTTGAGATTTCAGATATTTCAGGCCGTGGTGTTGGGATGGACGTGGTAAAAACTCGTATCACCCAGCTGAATGGCACTGTACATATCGATTCCATGAAAGGTAAGGGAACGATACTTGAGATTAAAGTACCGTTAACACTGGCGATTATGCCAACCTTAATGGTCGATGTCGCTAAACAAGTGTTTGCATTACCTCTATCTAGCGTGAATGAGATTTTCCATCTCGATCTCACAAAAACCAATATTGTTGATGGGCAACTGACTGTCATAGTGCGTAATAAGGCCGTACCTTTGTTCTATTTGGAACACTGGCTACATAGAAACAAAACCACCTTTAAACATGGCGATAAAAAGCATGGTCATGTGGTTATCGTGCAATTAGGCATGATGCAAATTGGTTTTGTAGTGGATGCTTTAATAGGACAAGAAGAGGTCGTTATTAAACCTCTTGGCGCTATGTTACATGGCACACCTGGGATGGCTGGTGCGACAATTACATCGGATGGTGGTATTGCACTGATCTTAGATGTTCCTGGATTGCTAAAGCATTATGCGAAAAGTAAGAATTAGTTTCCAAGCTAAGGAATGGAATGGCCATTAAAGTATTAGTCGTTGATGACTCAAGTTTTTTCAGACGACGTGTTAGTGAAATAGTCAATCAAGATCCTGAACTGGAAGTTATCGCGACGGCCTCAAATGGGGCCGAAGCGGTAAAGTTGGCTGCTGAGCTTAATCCCCAAGTTATCACTATGGATATTGAGATGCCTGTCATGGATGGTATTACTGCTGTTCGTGAGATCATGGCTAAGTGTCCGACTCCGATCTTGATGTTTTCTTCTTTAACCCATGATGGCGCTAAAGCAACGTTAGACGCTTTAGATGCTGGTGCATTAGATTTTCTGCCTAAACGTTTTGAAGATATTGCGACCAACAAAGATGATGCCATTTTATTGTTGCAACAAAGAGTTAAGGCATTGGGACGACGCAGAATGTTTCGTCCGATTGCACGTCCTGTGGTCGCGCCAACACCTAGCGTGCGTCCAACAGGTAGCGTTTTAGGTACAACGAGTATATCGGCTCATACGCCTGTCGCTGCTCCTGTTAGAACCTCAACGGTAACGACGATTCGTGCAAGTGGTAAACAGTATAAATTATTGCTGATCGGTACATCTACTGGTGGTCCGGTTGCGCTGCAAAAAATACTCACGCAGTTTCCGGCAAACTATCCGCATCCTATTCTATTAATCCAGCATATGCCTGCTGCTTTTACCCCTGCATTTGCGAGTCGTTTAAATGGCTTATGTAAGATTGAAGTAAAAGAGGCCGCTAATGGCGATCTTCTTAAACCGGGTTGCGCATATTTAGCGCCAGGTGGTATGCAAATGATGGTTGAACGTACTGGAGCAAGTGGCCGATTAAAAGTTATCGCAGGCAGTGCTGATATGAATTATAAGCCCTGTGTGGATATCACCTTTGCTTCTGCTTCTAAAGCCTTTAGTGGTGATGTGCTTGCTGTTGTATTAACTGGCATGGGGGCGGATGGCAGAGAAGGCGCACGTATGTTGAAAGCTGTAGGCGCAACCATTTGGGCGCAAGATGAAGCCAGTTGTGTGGTTTATGGTATGCCACAAGCCGTTGCGAGTGCAGGGATTGCCACCCAGTCGATAGCCTTAGATAACATGGCCGAATGTATTTTAAAAGAGTCTGTTCGTGTCTAAAAATCAATATCCGATGAGCACAAATAGTGTGCTCATCATCTTGTTGATGGGCATCGCCATTTTGGTTCTTGGTGCCTTAAGCCTAGATTACAAGCGTAAGAATAGTTTACTGCAGGCGGATGTAAAACGTTTGGAATCGACTCAGGTGCTGTTAATGGTACCTGACGAACAGGCTGAAGCCATTGCAACTTGGTTAGCGTCTCATCCCGATCAGACTAAAGCAATGTTGCAATTAGCGGCTCCTGGTGAGCAGAAGGCTGTAGCGATTGGTCCTGAGCCGGTACAAAATAGCATTCCGCCTTTGCTGGGCAAACCAGATACTGAAATAGATACGGCGAAGGAAAAAACTAATCTGGAATCCTCTATTCCTAAACAGCTTCAAGCGCCAGAAAAAGAGGTTAAAGCTGTTTCTCAGACAATTGCCCCCCAAAATGCAGAGATGCTGCCCGTGGTGATATCTGAGAATGCCGATGGTGTCAAAGTGATTAGTTTGCCCAATGGCGGCATTCGAGTCACTACCAGAAAAGAGCAGTAATTTTTAGAATTTGTGAACTCACAATTTTCTAGTTCATTAGCGTATTAACCAGTATAGATAGGGGTCACTTCTTGAAAGTCTGGACCATAGCGAATCAAAAAGGTGGCGTAGGTAAAACCACGACGGTAGCGAGTTTAGCGGGAACATTAGCTAAGCGTGGCAAGCGTGTTCTTATGATAGATACCGATCCACATGCTTCGTTAGGTTATTACTTAGGTATTGATTCTGAAGAGGTTCCAGGCTCGTTGTTTGATGTTTTTCTTGCCCATAAAAACCTTTCTAAGGAACTCGTTTTATCCCATGTTGTGCCAACCTTAGTCGATGGTTTGGATTTATTGCCTGCAACTATGGCATTGGCTACCTTAGACAGAGCCTTAGGTCATCAAGAAGGAATGGGATTAGTACTACGTAATTTATTAGCACTGGTTGCTGATGATTATGATGTTGCTATCGTTGATTGCCCACCCGTACTAGGGGTATTAATGGTCAATGCGCTTGCGGCAAGTCAGCATATCATTATTCCTGTGCAGACGGAGTTTCTTGCCATTAAAGGGCTAGAGCGGATGATTAAAACGATGGAGTTAATGGGCCGATCTAAGAAGACGCGCTACAGTTACACTGTTGTGCCTACCATGTATGATAAACGCACCAAAGCATCACCTGCTGCTTTGCAAGTTCTTGGTGCCGAATACAGTGATACTTTGTGGAAAGACGTTATTCCAGTAGACACTAAGTTTAGAGATGCCAGTTTGGCACATTTACCTGCATCGCATTATGCGAGTGGTTGCCGCGGCGTTAAAGCCTATGAAAGATTATTAGATTTCTTATTAGTTGGGGAGTTTGGCCATGTCAAAATCGGTTGATGAAACTGTTTTTGATTTTTTCGCATTATTGCTGCAGGAAGACGACAGTCCAAACCAGATTGTTTCCCCTCAAAGCATTGTAAAAGCAGACTCAAATCAAAATGTTGCCGTTAATCAAACGGAGGCAGCATTGCTCGATGCGGCAATTTTGGCTGAAAATGGTCGCACTGCCGCACCGCAGAATGTAGAGAAGGCCATAACGCCTATTGCGCAGTTGCAGCCAAAAGCGGCGCCAAGACAGCATGAGTTTGTTGCTCCGGTAAGCCAGGTTGTAGCTCAAGTGAATAAGCAAGCGTTAGAGAAATTATTAGCGCCAGTACTAAAGACTGCAAGGTTAGAACCGATACCACCTTCAGTAGAGATAGCGCCACCTATTGATGTTCAACCTGTTGTGGTGGAAGTACCAAAAGCTCAGCCTGTTGTTAATGAAACCGTTGCTGATGAAATCGTTGAGCCAGTGGTTGTGCCAGAAACACAAGTCGGCATTACGCCTCCTAGTGTGACAAAAGATTTGCAAGAAGTGCTCGATGATGAGTTTCAGGTACTATTCTTTAAAGTAGCAGGGCTGACATTGGCTGTGCCTTTGGTGAGTTTAGGCGGAATAGTAAAAGTTGAGCGGATAAACCACATCTTTGGTCGACCCGCATGGTTTCTTGGTGTACAGACGCATAGGGAGGAGCAATTGAACATTGTTGATACTTGTGCGTGGGTTATGCCAGAAAAATACACAGATAAACTGGCGCAATCAGTAAATTATCAATATCTTGTATTATTAGAAGGCAGTAACTGGGGATTGACTTGTGAGTCCTTGGTCAATGCGGTAAAAATTAATAAATCGCAAGTCAACTGGCGTAGTCAAGCGGGTAAACGTCCTTGGTTAGCAGGTGTAGTGAAAGAACAGATGTGTGGCATTTTGCACGTACAAGCCTTAGTTGAAATGCTTAATGCGGGTTTAGGTTGTCAGGACTCAATTGGTTGAGGTAAACATGAAAGATACAAGAAATGTAGCAGCAGTCGCTGCAAGTAAAGATGATGCAGTATTACAATGGGTTACCTTTAAGTTGGACCATGAAACTTACGGTATCAACGTAATGCAAGTGCAGGAAGTGCTGCGTTATACTGAAATTGCTCCTGTACCAGGTGCTCCCTATTATGTACTAGGGATCATTAACTTACGTGGTAATGTCGTCACTGTAATTGATACCCGCTCACGTTTTGGATTGCAGTCTGCTGAAGTTGATGATTCAACTCGAATCGTTATCATCGAAGCTGAAAAGCAGGTTATTGGTATTTTAGTTGATAGTGTTGCAGAAGTAGTTTATTTGCGCCGCTCTGAAATTGACAATGCGCCAAATGTTGGAACGGAAGAGAGTGCTAAGTTTATTCAAGGCGTGAGCAATCGCGACAATGAATTACTTATCTTAGTTGATCTCGACAAATTATTGTCCGATGAAGAATGGGCTGAGTTGACTCAGATCTAATCAATGAGTGTGATAAGGCTGAATGATTAGAATTCATTCAGCCATTTTGTTTATTTGCGAATAAATCGATGATGTTGAGTATTTACGATTTATGGATAGACGAAGTCTTTTTATCATAGCTTGAACAATGGCCAATTATATTGGTGACGTTAAGTGAGCACTTTGGAATAGATAACTTAATTGTAAGCCAACTCCTAATCTATGGCTTTGAGTGAGTATAAGGATTTTTGATGGGCGATGAATTTTTGATCGCAGCGTTAGTCTATGTCATTGCATGCTTAGGGTTAGTACTCTTTTTACAAAAGCAATTGAGTAAATTAAGAAGCAAAGTTGAGGCATTGACTGTGTTAGTTAAAGAGGGCGATCGGCAGCGAGAGTCTTTTAAACGCGAATTGCAAGAATTACGCAGTGGCACAATCGGTGTAGGCCGTCGTGTTATTGAATTAGAGAAACGCATATTGCAACAGTCTGAACGAATTGAAGAGACGACTCAACAGGATCCACAGGCAAAACTTTATACTCGAGCCATGAAGATGGTCGCGCTTGGTGCTGGCGTCGACGAATTGATTAAGGAATGCGAATTACCTAAAGCTGAAGCCGAGCTGTTGATCCGTCTGCATCGTAAGTAATCGGTAGCCAATTGAACACTAAAAGCTAATTTTTCTGAATTAGCTTTTTTATTTTATGCCTTCTCGACAATTTTTTTATGCATATTATTCCATTGCTCAGGAAATTTACCGTCGAGCATATACACAAATGCAATCAGTTCGGCGATAAGCAGGTAAAGCTCCTTGGGAATTTCCTCTCCTAACTCTAGCAATTGCAAAAAATGGCTCAGATGGGGATCTTGATGGATATAAACGCCGTTAGCCTTAGCTAAGGCAATAATTTCTTCTGCGATAAGCCCTTCACCAGTCGCGACTATTTTAGGAGCGTTACGGCCATCGTAGCTCAGTGCGACAGCTTGTTTAGGTTCACTCTCTTCATTCATATCGTTATTTCCAATGTTTTGTATAATGAACTCAATATTAGTGTTGGAACATTATCACTCATTAAGCTTTTGTCTTTACGAGGAAATGATCACCAGGTAATAAGGTTGCTGGTACTTGCGCTATTTGAGTTGATAGTTCTCCAGGCGTAAAACCCAGTTGTGATAGTTTTTGGCTTAAGGGCGTTAAAAAGTTATTAACCTTATTAAGTAGTATCTGACTATTGCCTTTAAACTGGATATCTAATTGTTGATTGTGGTTTTGGGCTGAAATCAGCAGAGGTCCTTGTGCTAGATTAAACTTCAGTTGTAAACGCCATCCAATTTTTTTATCTGGGTCATCAGGATCGGCTTCTTGCTCAAATTTCCCTTCCAGTTGCTCCTGTCGTTGGTTAATGCCATAGGGCAGGGCGAAGAACCACACCAAATTGCCAGCGCTCTCATTACTTGCCTGTTGGTATAAATGCAGGTTAGAGGCTAATAGTCCCATGCTATCAAGGCCTCCTGCTTTGCTCAGTTGCCCAAGAAGTTTAGTGGAGAAGCCCACTTTAGCTTGTAACTGCTCAAGGTAGTCGGCAAGCTTTTTGCTAACGGAATTCGAATTGTTATTGGCTTTAAAGCCAAGTAGCAGCTGAAAAAGTGAGGTAATTGCACTCCCATTCATGAGCATAGAGGCTTGATTTGATTGAGGCGTAGCAAGATTTAGACTCGCTAGACCGAGAATATTGGCTTTGAGTTCATCGATATCATTCAATTGGCTCAGTGGTGGTAGCCCTAAATGCGGTAGGTGTTTCAATAACTCAGATGCTAAATTCGAGCTGCTATTAGAACGAGATAGCTCAATAGGAAGTGCCCCCGCTTTATTGAACGCTTTTTGTAAGACATCAGCCACTTTTACCGAAGTGTCAGTCTTAGCATCATTGCCTTGTTGTTCACTCTTTTGGCTACTGGATCCTAAAATATTCTTAAGTTTGTTTATGTCTGTAGGACTCACACTTAGGATTTCTTGTGACGTTTTTGAGCCTTGAGATAACCCGTTTTTGCTATTTACGTTTTCACCCATTTGTGATGCCGGTGATTGACCCACAAGCCGATTTTCAAGGGCTGAGTTTTGAGTGCTGATCTGACCTAAGTCTTTAGTTGTTGGCGTTATGACTTGCGCGTTAGAGATATTCTGTGAGCCAGTCGCAGTAGGCGCTGATGGAACATCTACTTTACTTTGAAGCTGCATTATATCGACTTTGGCCGTGACCATTTGTTTTGTGGGCTCAGGCAGAAAGTTGATATTTTCGAGTTTTTTTAGAAAGGAGGCAATGATCTGGGCTGGTTCAATTTTCGCGATCACAAGATCAGAAGATGGTTTATTTGTGGGAACCTGAGTTTCATTTACTGGCGCCCCAATTATGATTTCGAGTTTGCTCTGTATTGGGGTGAGTAATAAAATAGGGCGCCCTTGTTGAAAGGCTATTTTCGCGATGAATTCACCTTGATTCAGCTGGGGTCCAGGATCTTGTGCTACAACGGTACCATTAGCAAATTGAAACTCCTTGTTAACTATAGTGACGTTGGGTAATGGATAGCCCTGTGTGCGAGCCGCGAGCGCTGAAAGCTGCGTCTGAGATATGCCATTTTGTTGTGCCAGATTGATCACTGCCTCAGGAATTTTCAGTACGAGAGGTGTAGCTAAGGCAAGCAGTTGGCTAGTGGAGTTTTGCACTATCGTAGTTGGAGTTGAGCTGTTCTGCGCATTGGGCGTGACTAAAAAGCTATTAGCAGTCAACAATATTTGCCGCTGTTGAGCATTAACTAGCTTTAAATTATATTCTGTACCGTTTAGAATAATACTATCTCCCTCAGGTGATGTTTGTACCTGAGCTGGAATGGGGCGTGGAGTAGCATTGAGGGCATAAGTGTGGGCCATCGCAGTGTGTAACTGCGAATTTTGACTGCTGACAAGTGGAATCGACTCCATTTAATGACCTTATATAGTTTATCCTGCGATACATTCGTTTAGTAAAATTAACAATTGACCAATTTTTTTTGCCAAGTATGCTTATGCGCCTTGTGACAAAGGAACTGTCATACTGGATAGTATGCCACTAAGACGAATTATCTTTATATCGTCATTTTTGTATTGTCACTTTAGCGAAAATTTGATGTCTAAACTGTACATTTATATTAAGAGAGCGATATGAAGTTAAAATGGATGGGATTATCTTTGGGGTTAATGCTGTTGCCTGAAGTGCAATCGGCTGAAGTATCCCTATCAGATACCATTCAGCAGGAAACACCTGCTAAGGTACAAATTACCTATGATGATCCCCGCGATCCGTTCGAAGGCTTTAACCGAGCTATGTGGGACTTCAACTATCTCTACCTAGATAGATATTTATATCGTCCTGTAGCCCATGGTTATAACGATTATATTCCTACGCCTGCTAAAACAGGTATCAATAACTTTGTACAGAATTTAGAGGAACCTAGCAGCTTAGTAAACAATGTGCTGCAGGGTAAGTGGGGCTGGGCAGCTAATGCCGGTGGACGCTTTACAATCAATTCTACTGTCGGCTTATTAGGTGTCATTGATGTTGCTGACATGATGGGTATGAGCCGCAAGCAAGATGAGTTTAATGAAGTGCTGGGTTATTATGGGGTGCCTAATGGACCTTACTTCATGGCGCCATTTGCGGGTCCTTATGTTGTGCGAGAACTCGCGTCTGATTGGGTTGATGGTCTATACTTCCCATTGTCTGAGTTAACAATGTGGCAATCCATTGTTAAATGGGGACTTAAAAACCTTCATTCTAGAGCATCAGCAATCGATCAAGAGCGACTTGTTGATAATGCACTCGATCCTTATGCCTTTGTCAAAGATGCATATTTACAGCACATGGACTATAAAGTCTATGATGGTAATGTCCCTCAAAAGCAAGATGATGATGATGAGTTGCTCGATCAGTATATGCAGGAGCTTGAGTAACCCTATTGGCCGTACTTGACAGCATTTGTCTTTAGTCATCAAATGCTAGCCTTGTTAAATTTTGTTATTGGCATATTCACTTGAGTAATGGCTATGCGATGAACTTTATTCGGGAACCTTTATGGCGTTAAATGGTGTTGCGGTTCTTTTAGTTGAAGATGACCCCGTGTTTAGACAGATTGTTGCAAGCTTTCTCGATAGCAGAGGCGCGCAAGTCACACAAGCCTGTGATGGTGAACAAGGATTGTCAGTTTTTAAATCGCAGCGCTTCGATATTGTCCTTGCAGACTTGAGTATGCCTAAGCTCGGTGGGCTCGATATGCTTAAGGAAATGACAAGGTTAGCACCTTTAGTGCCTTCTATCGTGATCTCGGGTAATAATGTCATGGCTGACGTCGTAGAAGCCTTACGCATTGGCGCAAGTGATTATCTCGTTAAGCCAGTATCTGATTTATTTATTATTGAACAAGCCATTAAACAAAGCCTTCATAGTTCCTACATTGATGATACTCAAGCCGCAGATTTTGATGCGCTATCCCACCAAGAATTAAGTGATAATCTAGCATTGCTTGAGCAGAGTGTTGCTGCGGCAAAACAAGTTCAGCAACAGCTCTTTCCCGCTTCAAATATTAGTTATCCGGCAGCCAAGGTTGACTATAGCCTTTATAAAAATAGCGATATAAGCAGTTATTTCATTGATTCAACTATGGTTGGTAGTGATCACCTGATTATGTACATGGCCCATTTGTACCCAGAGGATAATCGAGCTGCGTTTGCCTGCGTTTTGCTTAGAAGTTTTGTTAATCAGAAGCTTAAAGATTTTAGAAATGGTCAGAGTCAGAGCATTATTGAACCCTTTAACATGATGAGCTATTTGAACGAGCGTTTAGTGAAATCTGGTCTCGATATTAAAGCCGATATGATTTACGTTGCTATTGAGCTAACTAAGTACCGTGCTGCTATTGCACAGGCGGGTAAGGGGTTGCGTTGTTATCTGCGTAATGAAGAGGGATTAAGCCCGTTAGCACTGTCTGAGAGCCTGCAGCTTGGCGTGTTGGATTGGGGTAAACCGAGCATTCAGTTCCGCAGTATTTTACCGCAAGAACAGTTGTGTATTGCGACAAGTGAGCCTGAGCATAAACAAGCTTTACTTGATAACAAGTTTAAGGGCTTAGTCTATGATGCAACGCTACCCGCAGGTGGTTTTCTACAGTTAAGCCTTTAGTTTTTTTGACGCTTTGGCGAAATTGAGTATATAACCGAATAGCTGACTTAACAAAAACGCCTTACTCTTGCGAGTAAGGCGTTTTGTTTTAACAGTCAAAAACAGTTGAACAGGATAATTAACGTTTTATCGCTTCATGTTCAGCCGTCACTGCAATTTCGCTTTCTAAGGCTTCAGCTTCAGTGTGATGTTTGGTTTCTGCGCCATGCATCCAATCGACTAATTTGTCAGCCATAAAATACAGGATCACGCCAGACAGAGCCGCTGTAATCGCAATACCGGCAAAAATTGACATAGCATTAGCAAGTTGTTCCTCTTTGCCACCACCGTGACCAATCAAAGAGCCTACGACTCCTGCAACCTTGTTCGCCATCGCAATAAACAGGAACCAAGCGCCCATCATCAAAGAGGCAATACGCAGTGGAGCAAGCTTAGTCACCATAGACAAGCCAATAGGTGACAAACATAATTCACCCATAGTATGGAAGAAATAAGCACCCACTAACCACCACATGCTTGATTTAGCAGTAGGATCGCTACCCATCTCAACCACAGCGCCAATCATGAACAAGAAGCCAATCGCCAATAAGAACAAACCTAAGGCAAATTTTACTGGCGAATTAGGTTCATTTTTACCTAAACGGATCCAGATAGAAGCAATTACAGGGGCAAATAACACAATAAAAATAGCATTTAGCGATTGGAAATAAGTCGTTGGCACTTCCCAAGTACCTATGTAACGGTCAGTAAACTCATTGGTAAATAAGTTCATTAACCCGCCCGCTTGTTCAAAACCCGCCCAGAAAATAATAGTGAACAAACCCAGTACCATAATTACCTTGAGACGATCACGCTCAATTTTAGTAAGTGGTTCTTTACGGGTATTGCCTAGCTTAGCCTGGCGTTCACGTTCTAGCTTGGCCGCTGGCACGGTACCAATGTTACCTAACAGTTTTTGAGCAAATAAAAATTGAATCACCAGCGACAGCAGCATCCCAATACCAGCACAGAAGAAACCTGCCTGCCAGTTATTAACAAAAACCTCTTGGCCATTAACCATTTCAGTGTGGCCAAAGCTAGTATAAGCCCAAGCAACAATAAAGCCGGATAATGCCGCACCTAAATTGATTCCCATATAGAAAATAGTAAATGCACCATCGCGACGGTGATCACCTTCCTCGTAGAGATCGCCCACCATAGTGGAAATGTTCGGCTTAAACAAACCATTACCCAGAATGAGTGTACCTAGACCGATATAAAAAATGGTCGTTTCAATACCAGGAAACCAAGCATGAGGCGCAGCTAGCATAAATTGGCCAGCTGCCATTAACGCACCACCAAAATAAATGGCTTTGCGCTGACCCAGAAAATTATCAGCTAACCAACCACCAATCAGCGGCGTTAAATACACTAACGCAGTAAAAGTACCATACAAGGATAAAGCGTCAGCTTGGCTAAATCCTAAGCCGCCACCGCCTTGTTTACCCACCTGATCAACTAAATACAGTACCAAAATGGCACGCATTGCATAATAACTAAATCGTTCCCAAAGTTCTGTTGTAAACAGCAGGAACAATCCCTTGGGATGCCCAAGCATCGTTCCTTGTGGTTTTGCTACGCTCATGAAGTCTTCCACCTTAAGCTCGTGATTGCCTGTGGGCCCCTGAAACAGGATGATGTCACCACAGAAAAATGGTTGTTGCTCGTCCCAATATCGCCTGCAGGTTTAATCAACCATTAATTCCCGCTATAGCATTCATTAATTGTTGAATAACCGCTAGTTACGTATGGGTTATTGTTACGTTCTTATAATAAAAGTAATGTGTTTAGCAGTAAAATGAGTCTTTTCGCTAAAATCCCACCTTATATACCCCTTAAAAGCAACCAAAGTCAATTTTGGTAAGCTAAGTGGTGACATTATCAGCAGTATAGTGTTGTGATTTTAATTATGAATTAGTTAATGTGAGCGTCATTGTATGCATACCGAGCGAGAGACTGGAATAGTCGAAAAATTACTTCCACCGACTTGAGCATCTTTGCTATGATTGCGACCCGTGAATGGACATCACTTATTTATAGGGTAGTGAGATTAGCTTATGAAGGCATGGTACCTTTTGTATTGTAAACCTCGTAGTGAAGCGAGAGCACAACAAAACTTAGCACTTCAAAATTTAGAGACGTATTTGCCTATGGTCTCTGAAGAGAAATCTCAGCGCGGGCGCAAACAAGTTTGTCGTGTACCACTATTTCCAAATTATTTATTCATCAATTTTGACCCAAGCCAGACAAGTGTCAGGCAGGTCCATTCTACTCGTGGTGTGAATCGAATCGTTAATTGTCAAGAGAAAATGACGCCCATTGACGACAGAATTATCCATGCCATTCGCATGAAAGAACTAACGCCTTCCCAAACAGTATTAGCCGAAGAATTAGAGCTAAAAACGGGGGAAAAAATTCGTTTTACAGATGGGCCCTTTGTTGATCTCGAAGGCATTTTTCAAGAAAAATGCCCAAATAAACGTTGCCATGTTCTTTTTAACATTATGGGGCAGATAAAGACGGTTACTGTACCTGAGCAAACGGTTGAAAGAGTTTGTAGTTAACTAATTGACACAAGTTTCATTGTAAGAATTAAGATGAAATATTTGTAGGAAATTGACTATTCTTATTATTAAGGCTTTTTGCCAGAGATGGATAACGTTTTGTTAAGTTATTAAATAATAAGGTTTTTATGGATTTTTACAAAATTCAAATCATTAAGATTTTAATTTATCTCTAAAATTTGAAACATAGACTTGCAATTGCTTGTTAATTAACCAGTCAAGCTTTCGGGTTTGAAGTAAACTTATGTAACCAGACTTTAAGATTGTCGTTTATTCTTCTTAACGTCATTGGTATGTTGTTAAAAATGAATCTTTAGTTGATGCGCAAACTTAGCTGCTTAAGGCCTGCATTAACGTTTAGGTGACTATTGGGTTTAGGCTGCGATAGTCTTGTTCTAATTAATAATTTGGCGTGTTTTTCCCACAAGAGTGGTGATATCACTCGCTAGAAATTCAAATGGATTGGAGCCTTGTAATTCTTTCTATAAAGAATGATGAGGTTTTATTACATGAAAAATATGAGTTTTCGCGTCGCGAAGGGCAATATAGAAGCCGCAATCTATGGGCGGTAGCGTGTCTGAAAGGCATCGAATGAAAAGTTTCATTCGTTAAGCGGACGCCGAAGGCCTCGGGCCGCCACGCGGATCGGTAGCGTGTCTGAAAGGTGAGAAACCGCAGGTTGATCCCTCGAACGAGAGGTACGGATACCGAACTGGCAGGTATATAGGGATATATTTATCGAAAAACAGTTTCTTCATTAACTTCATTAAATGGGTAATGCAGGGAGCCTCAATAGCCATTAATATGTCCAATTTTACCTTTATTCAGCCATGATACGATTAACCGTAGTTGCTTGATGATGTAAACAATCCAACATTTACCCCAAAGAATCGTTAGTTTTTTGTACACTCTAAATGGCGTTTGATTGCCGAGTGTTTGAATGTGAAACTCAGGTTTTACCTCTAAAAATCCAATAATAAGCTTTGACTCATTTTTATAAACGGAGATATCTGGTGCTACAACAAGTCAAAAAATTCATCATACTAGGCATAAGTGCCGCGATTTTGATGGGCGCGCAGGCTAATGCCATTACGCCATCTCCACAGATGATCGAGCAGTTCAAAGCTTTACCTAAGTCAGAACAAGAAAGGCTAGCACGTCAATATGGCGTTGACCCTTCGATGATCACTGGTGGTTCAGCTGCTCAAACAGTAGTTGAAAATCCAACTGTGGTGACTCCACGTGCTGCCAATAATGACGTAGTTGACCAATCTGAAAGTGACCAGCTAAACCAGGCGACGAAGTCAGAGGCAAAGGTTGAAGCTATTGAAGACAAAAAAGAAAATCAACTAAAGCGTTTTGGTTACGATCTCTTTGCGGGTTCGCCAAGCACTTTTGCACCAGTTAGCGATGTGCCAGTGCCTGCTGAGTACATGATTGGTCCCGGTGATAGCTTAAATGTTCAGTTGTTTGGTAAAGAGAATAACCAGTACACGCTAACCGTTGGTCGTGATGGAGCAATTCAATTTCCGGGTTTAGGGCCAATATCGCTTGTTGGTTTGAGTTTTTCTGAAGTACGCGAATTGTTACAGCAAAAAATTAGCCAAAGTATGATTGGCATTGAGTCAAATATCACAATGGGCGAATTACGGTCAATTCGTATCTTTGTTGCTGGTGATGCTTTTCAACCAGGCTCCTACACTGTTTCTAGTTTATCGACGATCACTCAAGCATTATTTATTTCCGGTGGTGTGAATCAAATTGGTAGTTTGCGTGACATACAAATTAAACGAGCAGGTAAAACCGTAGGTCGCCTAGATCTCTATGATTTACTTCTGCGTGGTGATGCATCAGGTGATATTCGCTTGCAATCAGGTGATGTGGTTTTTATTCCATCATCAGGTGGTTCAGTTAGCGTGATTGGTGAAGTTCGTCGTCCTGCTATATATGAACTTAAAAATAATGAAACCATGGCTGATGTTATTCGCATGGCCAGTGGTCTAAATCCGGGTGCATATCCAAAAGCAAGTACAGTTGAACGTTATAGTAATGAATCAGTTAAAACTGTAGTAAGTGTTGATTTAACAGAAAATTTAGGCCTAAACACGTTAGTCAAAAATGGCGACCTCTTAAATGTAAGATCTGCCTCTAGCCGTATTGATAATGCGATTACTCTGGCAGGCGCAGTTGTTCGTCCTGGCAAATATCAATGGACGAAAGGTTTAACTGTTGCCGATTTACTTCCTTCAGTTTGGGGGGATCTAACCATATCCGCTGATTTGGATTATTCTTTACTTGTCCGTGAAATAAATCAACGCGGTGATATTCAAGTTGAGCGTATTGCGCTTGGACGAGCGATAGCAGAACCTAAATCACATTATAATCCTAAGCTAAATCCGCGTGATTCAATCATTGTTTTTGATTACGCAGACCGTGAAGAGTTATTAAAACCTATAGTTAAAAAACTGAGAGAGCAGAGTCGTTTCGGCGATGCCGCTAAGTTAGTCAGCATCAATGGAAATGTGCGTTTTCCTGGGCAATACCCCATTACTATTAATGGCGATGTTAAAGAATTACTCATTGCGGCTGGTGGTTTAGAAGAAGGTGCCTATACACTTTCGGCTGAATTGACTCGTCAAAATGTTTCTGAGCAAAACGGTGTATCGGTTGAACATATGCAGCTGAGCTTAGATCAGGTCATGCAAAATGTACCAACTGCAAACGTTATACTACAAAGCCGTGACATCCTAACTGTTCGCACGCTTCCTGATTGGCAGGAGACTCGCTGGGTAACTATCAAGGGTGAAGTTAAGTTTCCCGGTACTTACAGTATTCAGCGTAGCGAAAGCTTGAAAGATGTGATATCTCGCGCAGGTGGTTTGACGAGCGATGCAGCTCCTCGCAGTGCTGTATTTTTACGTAAGTCAGTAAAAGATAAAGAGCAGCTTGAGTTATCAAAACTTGCTGATGAATTACGTCGTGAAATCGCCGCTAAAGCATTGACAAAAGATACACCAACCATTGGTTATAACGATGCGCAGCTGATGTTAAATCAGCTTGAAAATGTTAAAACTGTCGGTCGATTAGTTGTTGATATCAATGCAATCCAGCTGGGTATCGATAGTGCCAACCTTATGCTTGAAGATGAGGATGCGTTGTATATCCCTGCGACTAATCAAACCGTGTCAGTCATGGGCCAAGTACAGCACCCAAGCACACATAGATATAAACAAGGTTTAACATTCGACCAATATTTAGCATTATCCGGTGGCGCACGTAAACGTGCCGATGAATCACGCTCATATATTTTAAGGGCTGATGGCTCAGTTCAAATGCCCGAATCTTCGATGTGGTTTAGTGGTGGTAGTGCCATGGAACCAGGCGATACCATAGTTGTACCATTAGATACTGAATATAAAGACAACTTAACGCTTTGGAGTCAAGTCACTGGCATTATCTACAATACTGCTGTTGCAGTGTCTGTAATCTCAGGGCTCTAGGCGCTAGAATCTAGCAGAGCGTAGCCCGCTCTGCTTTTAGCTTTTGCCCTTATAGAAGCGCAGCGCTCTCGCCGCGTACTAGAATCTAGAATCTGAAGAACTAATGAACACACAAATTACTCAAAATCCAAATACATATAAAACCGATGCGCAATTCCCTCAAACTACAAACGATGACGAAATTGATCTTCGCGAGCTTTTTTCGGTTATATGGCAAGGCAAATGGTTAATCATTGCCATTACGGCTGTATTCGCCATTGGTTCGCTGGTGTTTGCGATAATGCAACCCAATATCTATAAGTCTGAGGCATTACTGGCCCCTGCAGCAGAAGAGCAAGGTGGTGGGTTAAGTGCCTTAGCCTCTCAATTTGGCGGCTTAGCCAGTCTTGCTGGTGTTAATTTAGGTGCTAAGGGTGGCACAGATAAAACCCAGCTTGCCATTGAGGTATTAAAATCCCGTCAATTTACCAGTGATTTCATTCAGAAGCATAATATTCTTGCTGATTTAATGGCAGCAAAAAAGTGGGATCGAGATTTAGATGTAATCGTATACGATGCGGATCTTTATGATGAGAAATCAAATCATTGGGTACGCGAAGTTAACCCTCCACTTAGACCTGAACCCTCAATGCAGGAAGCCTATAAAGTTTTCAGCAAAATATTAGCTATTAATACGGATAAAGAAACTGGAATGGTGACGCTAGCGGTTGAGCATGTATCTCCAAACGTTGCAAAACAATGGGTTACTTGGTTAATTGAAGATATTAATAAAGTCATGAAAGAGCGTGATGTTGCCGAGGCTAATCGCAGCAGTGAGTTTTTAAATAGACAAATTGCACTAACTAATGTCGCCGATATTAAAGCAATTCTTTATAAGTTGGTGGAAGAACAAGCTAAGACCATTATGTTTGCCGAGGTCCGCGATGAATATGTGTTTAAGACTATTGACCCAGCCTTAGCGCCAGAAGAAAAGGCAAAACCTAAACGCGCATTAATTTGCTTATTAGGTACTCTCTTAGGCGGTATGTTTGGTGTGATGTTTGTGTTGGTTAGGCATTTTGTAAGAAAAGACGCATAGAACGCAGTAAAAAGCGCTGCTCTAGAATCTAGACTCTAAAAGGAACGAAGTGACGCTTTGCTTTTTCTAGCTGGGCGTAGCCCGCTCTAGACACGAAGCGTTCCGTCATCCGCTTTCTAACTTTCGCAAGCGCTACATTTTATATTTTATCGAGGTATTTTTAGTGAAAATTCTGGTTACAGGTGGTGCCGGTTTTATCGGCTCAGCAGTCGTTCGTCATATCATCAATAATACTCAAGATTGCGTGATTAATGTTGATAAGTTAACTTATGCAGGTAATCTTGAATCACTAATTAGTGTTGAAAAAGATCAACGATACACTTTTGAGCAAGTGGATATTTGCGATCGAGCAGAACTCGATAGAGTATTTGCACAGCATCAACCCGATACAGTAATGCATTTAGCGGCAGAGTCTCATGTAGACCGTTCAATTAAAGGTCCATCAGATTTTATTCAAACCAACATCGTTGGTACTTTTACTCTGCTTGAAGCGGCTCGGGCATATTGGAGTGGTTTATCTGAACAAGCAAAGAATGCTTTTCGCTTCCATCATATTTCCACTGATGAAGTATATGGCGATTTACCGCATCCTGATGATATTGAAGATGCTACAGGGCCTTCAGCGAATAAAGAATTACCGTTATTCACTGAAGCAACGCCTTATGCTCCTAGTAGTCCGTATTCAGCTTCTAAAGCATCAAGTGATCACTTAGTTCGTGCATGGCTGCGTACCTATGGCTTACCTACCATAGTGACTAATTGCTCAAACAACTATGGTCCTTATCATTTCCCTGAAAAGCTGATCCCGCTAGTGATCCTTAATGCACTCGAAGGCAAGCCATTGCCTATTTACGGCAAAGGTGATCAGATCCGTGATTGGCTTTTCGTAGAAGATCATGCTCGTGCACTCTATAAAGTTGTTACAAGTGGTAAAGTTGGTGAAACCTATAATATTGGCGGTCATAACGAAAAGCAGAATTTTGAAGTGGTACAGGCCATCTGCAGTATTTTAGATGTCCTAATGCCTAAAGATACTCCTTACTCTGAGCAAATAACTTATGTCACCGACAGACCCGGCCATGATCGCCGCTATGCCATAGATGCTTCGAAAATGAGTAATGAGCTTAATTGGCAACCAGAAGAAACCTTCGAAACAGGCCTTCGTAAAACCATTGAATGGTATTTAGCGAATCAAGAGTGGTGTCAGCATGTCCAAGATGGTAGCTACCAGCGAGAGCGTTTAGGCATTTAATCTCTTTTATTATTTTGTTTTATGTCCTAGTTTTTCTTTAAACCTAGGATCTCTTTATCTAGGAACTGATTTTACTATGAAAGGAATTATTCTCGCTGGCGGTTCTGGTACTCGTTTGTACCCGATTACTAAAGGAGTTTCGAAACAGCTATTACCTGTCTACGATAAACCCATGATTTATTATCCCATTTCTGTACTAATGCTGGCAGGGATACGGGATATTTTAATTATCACTACGCCTGAGGACCAATCTTCATTTCAACGTCTACTTGGTGATGGCAGTGATTTTGGCATAAATCTGCAATATGTCGTGCAGCAAAGCCCTGATGGTTTAGCACAAGCATTTATTATTGGTGAAGAGTTTATTGGCAGCGATAGTGTGTGTTTAGCCCTTGGGGATAATATTTTTTGGGGGCAAGGTTTTTCACCCATACTTAAAAAAGCTGCTGCAAGATCAACTGGAGCAACAGTATTTGGTTATCAAGTGAAAGATCCTGAGCGTTTTGGTGTGGTTGAATTTGATCAAAATCAAAAGGCCATTAGTATTGAAGAAAAACCCATAAAACCCAAATCTAATTTTGCAGTGACAGGCTTATATTTTTACGATAATCGAGTTGTGAATATAGCAAGGAATGTTAAGCCATCATCGCGCGGCGAATTAGAAATTACTAGTATTAATCAAGCTTATCTAGATATGGGGGAATTAAACGTAGAGCTTTTAGGACGTGGCTTTGCTTGGTTAGATACAGGCACTTATGAAAGCCTATTAGAAGCCGCTTCATTTGTTGAAACCATTGAAACACGTCAAGGGTTTAAAATCGCTTGTTTGGAGGAAATCGCGTGGCGCAATGCTTGGTTAACTGATAAGGCGATTAAGGCTATTGGTAAGACTATGGCTAAAAACAGCTATGGTATATATCTCCTTGACTTACTGAAAGATTCTAAAGGTTAGCTCATGAGTCTGATAAAAATAATTGAGTTCAAAACACTAGGGGATGAGCGTGGTGGATTAGTCGCATTAGAAGCTAATCGTGAAATCCCCTTTGATATAAAGCGTGTTTATTATATTTACGGCACAGCACAAGATGTCGCGAGAGGTTTTCATGCGCACAAGGCTTTAAGACAAGTCGCTATTTGTCTTAAAGGTTCTTGCTGTTTTGTGTTAGATAATGGCTGTGAGCGAGTCGAAATTTTGCTAGATAACCCAGCCCAAGGGTTGCTTATCGAATCATTTCTGTGGCGAGAGATGTGCGACTTCTCTGAAGATTGTGTATTACTGGTGCTAGCAGACCAGTTCTATGATGAGTCAGATTATATTAGGGATTATCCAGAGTTTATTAAGGCGGTCAGCGCAAATGTTCATTCATCCGTTAAGTGATGTGCATTCCAGCCAAATTGGTGACGGTACACGTGTATGGCAATTCGCAGTAGTTTTAAAAGATGCCCAGATTGGCCGAAATTGTAATATTTGCGCCCACACTCTGGTTGAGAATGATGTCACTATTGGTGATAATGTGACGGTAAAATCAGGTGTCTATATTTGGGATGGTACAAACATTGGTAATAATGTCTTTATAGGCCCTTGCGCGACCTTTACCAATGATAAAATGCCCCGCTCTAAAGTTTATCCCGATACATTCTCTCGAATAACCATCGAAGACCATGCCTCTATTGGAGCTAATGCGACCTTATTACCAGGCATCACGATTGGCAAGCATGCTATGGTGGGTGCAGGTTCTGTAGTGACTAAAGATGTGCCTGCTTATGCTGTTGTTGTAGGTAATCCAGCCAAAATTATTCGATATGTAGAGATATAAAATGATTAATTTTTTAGATTTAAAAGCCATTAATAATCAATATCAGCAAGAACTAAAGGAAGCCTGTGCTCGGGTTATCGATTCAGGCTGGTACATTATGGGTAACGAATTAGCTCAGTTTGAAATTGAATTTGCTGCCTACTGTGGTACCAAGCATGCCATAGGTGTAGCTAACGGCCTTGATGCGTTAATTCTCACTATCCGAGCTTGGAAAGAATTAGGTAAGCTTAAAGCAGGTGATGAAGTAATTGTGCAAGCGAATACTTACATAGCGTCTGTATTAGCAATTACTGAAAATGATTTAGTCCCTGTATTAGTTGATCCAAATCCAGCAACATATAATCTTGACCCTGATATTATTCGCAATGCAATCACGGAAAAGACAAAGTTGATTTTACCCGTGCATTTATATGGTCAAATATCGGCTATGCAGGAAATAATGGAGCTTGCTAACGAATTTAATTTATTAGTATTAGAAGATTGTGCTCAGGCACATGGCGCTGAAATTAATGGGAAACGAGCGGGTAATTGGGGTGATGCTGCTGGTTTTAGCTTTTACCCAGGTAAAAACCTTGGTGCAATAGGAGATGCTGGTGCTATCACAACCAATGACGATGAATTAGCTCAAACTCTAAATGCTCTTCGTAATTATGGTTCGCACAAAAAATATGAAAACCTCTATCAAGGGGTGAATAGCCGTTTGGATGAAATACAAGCTGCCATGCTGCGGGTTAAATTGTGCCATTTAGAAGTTGAAACCGCCCGACGTCAGCAAATTTCAAAATTTTATCGCACTGGTATTACTAATCCACATATCACTTTACCACAAGTAACTGATGAATTAGCCCATGTGTGGCACTTGTTTGTTGTGCGTTGTGAGCAGCGTGAAGCATTGCAGCAGTATTTAGCTTCTGAGGGAATACAAACTTTGATCCATTACCCTATTCCTCCACATAAACAGCAATCGTACAGTGAATTTCAGTCGCAATATTTGCCTCTAACTGAAGTTATCCACCAACAGGTTTTATCTATTCCCTTAGATCCTACCATGAGCGATGAAGTAATTAAGCAAGTGATAAATACGATAAATGGTTTTAATGCATGAAACGCTTGTTAAAAGTTACCGCCATGACTGGGTTATTAACCTTACTTAAAATGGCAATGGGTTTTGTCATTGCCAAGGTTGTAGCAATTTATACAGGTCCAACGGGTTTAGCAATGCTAGGCCAAGTACAAAGTATGGTGGGAAGCCTTAACGGGATCATTAATTCGCCTGTAGGAAGTGGGATAGTACGGTTTACAGCTGAAAATAAAGAACATGGTTTTGAGGCTTGTGTGCCTTGGTGGCGTGCTTCTTTGCAGTGGGTGCTGATTATTTCAGCAATAACAATTCCAAGTGGTTTATTGTTAGCCCCACATATCGCCACTTGGCTATTCGAAGATGCTGAATTAACTTGGGTTGTGATGGCAACCGTTTGTGTGTTGCCGTTTACAGCAATTGGTACTCTGTGCAATTCAGTGATCAACGGTCAACAGTTATATCGCCGTTATGTCGGCCTTGGTATGGTGTCAGCGTTAGTTTCTGGCGGCACAATGTTAGCCATGATAATGCTTTACAATATCCAAGGTGCACTCTTAGCAGCGGCAGTGCAATCGGCCTTAATTGGTGTTGTAATGCTTATCGCCAATCTGCGCCAACCCTGGTTTAAGCTTTACTATTGGTGGGGAGCAACTGACAAAAAGGCTCGAAAGGCAATCGGCGGCTATATGCTAATGGCAATGACCAGCGCATTAACTGTGCCCATATCGCTCATTTTTATACGTAATATTTTAATTGACCAAGTGGGATGGAATGCCACCGGTCAGTGGCAAGCAGTTTGGAAAGTTTCAGAAGTTTATCTGAGTGTCATTACCATGGCTTTAGGGACCTATTATTTACCTCGCTTAGCTTCATTAATTGGTGTTGATGCGATTATTAAAGAAATAAATCATACTGTCAGGATTATTTTGCCCATTGTAATTGTGATGTCCGTTGCTGTGTATTTATTACGTGATGTGGCGATTAGCTTATTATTCACTGACGAGTTTAGACCCGCGCGAGATTTATTCGCTATTCAGTTATCGGGTGATGTAATAAAAATTACCAGTTGGTTATATGCTTATCCTATGTTATCGCGCGGTGCCACAAAATGGTTTATCGGGACTGAAATTATTTTTTCGCTATTATTTGTCGCTCTAGCGTATTTACTAATCCCAATTTGGGGAGTAAAAGGTGCCCCTGTTGCTTATTTAGTTAATTACTCTCTTTGTTTAATATACATTTTACTAAATTACAAACGGTTTTCAAAATGATTAATAAAATAAAGGCGCGACTTAAAAGTTATAAAGAGAAAAATTTTATTTTATTTTGTTTTTTTAAACGTATACGACGAAGACCATACTTTTTGGGTGTCGATTTTATTATATGCTATATATATTCTGTTTTTTTATCATATAAGCTTTTTGGTTTCTTCTTTGTACCTAAAGTATTTTTCAGTAGTAATTTATTTAAAGTAGTGATTGAAAAATCGAATGGTTGCAACATTTCGAGTGATAGTAAATTAGCTATTATTTTTGAATCGTTTCATCATGGAGTCGATCGAACAGTTTTTACCGTGGGTAAAAATTCCCAACTACAGATTTGCAATACTATTCATATAGGAAATGGTTGTATAATATCTTTGTCAGATAATGCAATTTTAACTTTTCAAGGTGAATTCAATAATCAGTCATCAGGTATCACATGCCAAACAAAAATATTGTGTTCTAATAATATTCATATTGGGGGCGCGTGTATTATATCGTGGGGTTGCTATATTACAGACACTAACAATCATTATATTAATGGGGAAATAGTTAATAAGGCTGTATATATTGATAATGATGTTTGGATTAGTGAAGGTTGTACTATAGCACCTGGAGCATTCATTGGTAAAGGTTCAATCATTGGTTCTAAGTCATTTGTAAAGGGGGAGTTTTCAATGAATTCTTTAATCGTTGGTTGTCCTGCTAAAATGAAAAAGTCCAATGTAAATTGGAAACGTTGAGTAGATAAATTACGACAATTGGCAGGGTTAGAATCTTTTGGGGCTTGAATGTGAAATTTATTTTTTGCATGTGAATAAATTTTTCAGTCGTATTGAATTTTAATTTTATCTGCGCTAATAAATGGTGAAAATATATTCATTGCTTTTTTACACTGAGTCAAATCGTAACTTATTATGAAATGAAAGTGTTGTTACTCTAAATCACAAAGGCTAAATTTTAATGAACCTGCAAAATAATGATAAAGTTGTAACTGTAGCGGTTATTACTTACCACTCTGCAGCGACTGTGCTGGAAACATTAGATAGTATCCTAAATCAAAATTATGGCTCAGAAAATATAGAATTAGTTATTTCTGATGATGGTTCAAAAGATAATACAGTTTATGTAATTGAAGAATGGCTTTCACGTTATAAAGATAAATTTTTTATGGTGAGTTTAATTCGCAATAATGTGAATGGAGGTGTGGCAAAAAATTGCAATATTGCATGGAAGAAAGCAACTTCAAAATGGATAAAAACAATTGCTGGTGATGATGTTTTGACTAATGACTGTATTTCAGAACATTTACTGTTTTCAATAAAACATCCAGAGGCAAGATGTATTTTTTCGAATGCGATTGTTTTTGGTGATTCTATTGAAGATACTAAATTAGTAACAAAAATTAAACGTTTGAATTATATTGATGCAGATACGCAGTTTTTAATGCTATGTTTGGGGAATTTTTTATTAGCGCCAACTAGTTTTATCTGTAGAGATTTGTTGGTCGATATTGAATATGCTGATCCAAACTTTACATTGATTGAAGATTATCCTTTATGGCTTAAAATTACATCGCATGGGGATAAGTTATTTTTAAACTCCAATTTTCTAGTGCGCTATAGAAAAGCTGAAAGCATTTCTCAAATGAAGAGTAAATTAATAAATGAAAAGTTATGTAAACAATTACGCATTATCGACAAAAAATATATTTTGGAAAATCCAAAAGTACCAATTATTATTCGGATCATTGTTTTTCAGGATGTTTTAATATCTAAGCTGATATCTTTAATTGCAACAAAGTTGCTTAGCAATGAACGGACACTTACATCATTGGCGATAATTACGATTATTCGTATTAGTTCAGTACGTTATTTGGTTAAAAAGTTTAGGTAGTTATATGACACATGTGACTGCAGGGGATAAGTCAATTATTGTTAAAGTTGGATATTTTTCTTCTTTTTTGATTTTTTTCTTTATAGTTTTTCAGTTTAAAATTCCTTTTTTTTATAATAGTTTGATTTTCGCCTTTATATTGTTATGCCCAATATTATCAGTTATTTTGTTATGTAATAGATTTAAGTTTAAAATAAATAATATAATATCAAAAATATTTTTTTTGTTTTTATTCTACTTTTTAATTCTATCCTTTCTTATTATATTAACTTATTTTGTGGTTGGTGAGGGGGATTATTATAGATTAAAAACTATGTTTTCAAATTTTGTAAGCATGGTTGTTTTATTTGTTTTTCTTAAGGTTTTTGAAAGGTTTATAAGTTTCGAATACCTTTGTAAGCTAGTTGTAAATGTTTTTTTTATCCAATCAGTAATTATTTTAGTTTCAATATTATTACCTGAGTTTCGTGATTTTATATCAGTTTTTAAAAGTGATATTGATATTGATATCGCAGAGAAATATGGTGGTATTAGAGGCAATGCTTTAGCTGGTAGTCAGTTTTTTCCTATGTCAGCCTGTTTTGCTTTTGCTCAGTTATTCTGCGTAGCTTTGGTTCTAAATTCCAGAAATAAAAGTGTTAGTTATTTTTTTGTATTTAAATTTTTGCTGATTATTATTGCTGGTCTGTCAGTCGGTCGAACTTCTATTATTGGTACTTTTTTTTCATTTCTCTTAATTTTTTTGTCAATCAAAAATAAGTCATCTAAAACATTTTCAGTAAAACTTTTGCTTTCTGTTGTATTCCTATCAGTTTCGATAACACCATTGCTTATCAAGTATGATCTTATGGCTATGGTCGAACGATTTTCAGAGTTTGCTTTTGAGTTTATATATAATTTTTTAGATGGTGATGGGGTTAGCACACAATCTACTGATATTTTAGATAAAATGTATTTCTCGATACCTTTACAAAATTTTATATATGGTTATGGCAGGTATATTGAAAGTAATTTGATTAACCCATATTTGAGAACTGATGCAGGTTACATGAGGGATATTATTCATTTTGGTATTTTAGGTTTGGTTATTACAATTACCATGCCCCTTAGCGTATTGTATTTTGTCTTAAATAATAAGGCTGATCTGCTATCAGGAAATACATTTAAACTTTTGTGGTTTATTACTTTATTACTTATCTATGTTTTGCATTATAAAGGTTTAGTTATATTAAATCTTGTATCTTTCAATCTAATGTTTATTGTTTTTACAATAGCATCTATTAAATATAATGTTAAGGATTAGGTAATTTCATGGGCCGATTTATTTTCCGTTATTTAGCTTGGTTTTTTGATTTTTTATCATTTTTACTTAGAATTTTACCTCTGTCTGTAAGAACAACCTTTTACGTTTTTTTTTCCAACTTCCCAACTAGATTTGGCGTATTAATTAGGTATGTTTTACTCAAGTCGATATGTAAAAAAATGGGTGTAAATGTCTACATATCACGATTTGTTATTTTAAAAAACATTGAAAAAATTTCTTTCGGTGATAATGTCAGTATTCATGAATTTTCATATTTAGATGGTCTTGGTGGTATTTTTATTGGCGATAACGTATCTATTGCACATAATGCATCGATTATTAGTTTTGAGCATACTTATGATCTCTTAGAGTTCCCAATAAAATATAATCCATTAATAACTAAATCTATTGAAATTGCTGATGATGTTTGGATTGGCTGTGGTGTTCGAATACTAGGTGGCACACTAATCGGCTCCAGAACTATAGTTGCTGCAGGTTCTGTTGTTAAAGGCCAGTTAACTAATAACTCAATATATGCGGGTGTGCCTGCTAAATTAAAGAAGTCAATTTAAATGAAAGCATTATTTGTTCATGATCATGTTTTTTTAAAATATAAAGAGCGATTCTATTCTAACGGAAAATTAACTTATGATGTATTAAAGTATTATTTGGAATTCTGTAGTGAGTTAACTGTTATTGGAAGATTCAAGATAGTACATTATGACCCCGGTGTGCAGTTTATTTCTGATGGTTCTAAAGTGACGGTGATAGGCTTACATAGTCCAGTTAGTTTAAATGGTTTGCTTTATTATAAAAAAACAAAGCAGTTTTTAGTTGGCTTGATTAGGAATAATGACTTTTTAATAATAAGGCAGCCCAGTGAACTTGGATTGTTTAGTGCTCACTTAGCCAAGAAGTTCAAAGTGCCTTATATTGTTGAAATGGTAGCATCGCCTTTTGATTGTTTGTGGTACAGAGGAGATTTGTTAGCTAAATTATATGCGCCCTTGCTTCACCTTAGAGTGAAGTTTTCTATTATGCATTCTGGCCATGTAATTTATGTAACTAATGAGTATCTCCAAAATAAATATCCTACATTAGGTTCTTATATTGGAGTTTCCGATGCGAGGGTTGATTCCTCGAACGCAAAGGTTAGAACTATAGATAATAAGGATAAATTAGTGATTGGAGTAATAGCTAATCCCGCTCTATCTTTGAAAGGTATCTCTTTTTTATACGAAGCATTTAATAAGTTAGATAGCAGTAGATTTGAACTTCAAATTGTAGGTGGAACATTGGAGTCAGAACTTGAAATCTTAATGAGTAAGTCTAGTAGTATTAAGCAACTTGGTTTTATTGCGAGACAAGAGGATTTATTTTCTTGGTTAAAAAAAATTGATGTTTATGTTCAACCGAGTCTTACTGAAGGGTTACCTCGCTCTATAATTGAAGCTATGTCATTTGGTGTTCCTGCGATTGGCTCTAATGTTGGAGGTATATCAGAAATTGTTCATAAAAAATGTTTGTTTAAATCAGGGGATGTAGATGAAATTGTTAATGTTATTAATACATTAACAGGAGACCTTTCTCTCTATACTGATGTATCCAATCATTCGGTAGTCGTTTCTAGCTTTTTTAATAAAAGTCTGGATGTTAAAAAAGAAAACTTTTTTAACACATTTAAATTAGACACGATGAAGTAAATTTTATAAATAAGAATAGGTATTTATGTTTACTATTGGAATTTCAGCCAATACAAGTTGGTATCTCTACAATTTTAGAAAAAACACTATTCTAGCTCTAATAAAACAAGGCTATAAAGTAATTGCTATCTCCCCACTTGATGATTATTCTGCTAAATTATCTGTTCTTGGTTGTGAGCTAGTTAATATTAATATCGATCAAGGTGGGACTAATCCAGTTAAAGATATTGAAACATTCATTTCTTTTTATAAAATTTATAAAAATAGAAAAATTGATGTGGTTCTTAATTTTACGCCAAAAAATAATATATATAGTACTTTATCGGCAAGTTTCAATGGCACGAAATCTATTAATAATATTGCAGGGTTAGGTTTTTTATTCATAAATGAAAGTTTTACATCTAAAATTGCACGTTTCCTTTACAGAATAAGTCAATCTAAGGCATCTAAAATTTTTTTTCAAAATGAAGACGACCGTGCTTTGTTTTTAAAAAAGAAGATAGCCATTTCTGTTGATACTGATCGTTTACCTGGTTCAGGTGTTGATTTAACTCGTTTTGCACTATCTCCCGCACCGGATGATGGGAAAGTAAGATTTTTACTTATAGCGCGTATGCTGTATGACAAGGGTATCGGACAATATGTAGAGGCGGCACGCATATTAAAAACTAAGTATGGCGAGATAATTGAATTTCAGTTACTAGGTTTTTTGGATGTAAACAATCCATCTGCCGTATCAAAGCAAGAGATGCAAGCATGGGTTGATGATGGTATTGTCAATTATCTCGGTACCTCTGATAACGTAGAGCAGGATATCGCTAAAGTTGATTGTATGGTTTTACCTTCCTATTATCGTGAAGGAGTTCCTAAATCTTTGTTAGAAGCAGGTGCTATGGGTAAACCCATTGTGACGACAAATAATGTCGGTTGCCGAGAAACTGTTGACGACGGTCTAAATGGTTATTTATGTGAGCTTCGTAGTTCTGAAAGCTTGATTGAAAAATTAGAGTTAATTATTCATAAAACTCATGAAGAACGGCTAGCTATGGGAGAAAAAAGTCGTTTGAAAATTCAAAATGAATTTGATGAACAGATTGTGATTACTAAATATCTTGAGGCAATCAAGAAATGCTTGTCGGTTAGTTAGTTTTAATGTTTAGGAATTAGTTAATATGAAATATTTAGTTACAGGTGCCGCTGGTTTTATTGGCAGTGTGGTAAGCAGGCGCCTTTGTCAGCAGGGGCATAAGGTTATAGGTATTGATAATCTGAATGATTATTATGATATCTCGTTAAAAGAGGCTCGTTTAGCAAAGCTTATACCGTTTCAAAACTTTATGTTCTCCAAATTAGATTTAGCTGATCGGGAAGGGATGGCTAAGCTATTTGATATGGAGCAATTTGACCGAGTAATTCATCTCGCCGCCCAAGCTGGCGTGCGTTATTCAATTGAAAACCCACATGCCTATGCTGATTCAAATTTAGTGGGTCATTTGAATATTCTAGAAGGTTGCCGGCAAACGAAAGTGAAGCATCTAGTTTATGCTTCTTCCAGTTCTGTATATGGCTTAAACGCTAAAACTCCTTTTGCCACCAGTGACAGCGTTGATCACCCTGTATCATTATATGCTGCTACCAAAAAGGCAAATGAGCTGATGGCGCATAGTTATTCTCATCTTTACGATATTCCTACCACGGGTTTACGTTTTTTCACCGTTTATGGTTCTTGGGGTCGCCCTGATATGGCGCCGTTTATCTTTACAAAGAAAATTTTAGAAGGTGAAACCATAGATATTAATAACAATGGTGATATGTGGCGCGATTTTACCCATGTAGACGATATTGTCGAAGGTGTGGTGCGTATCAGCGATGTAATTCCTACACGCAATCATAACTGGACGGTTGAAACAGGTACTCCCGCTAGTAGCTCAGCGCCTTATGCGGTTTATAACATCGGTCACGGTTCGCCAATTAATTTAATGGACTTTGTTAAAGCTATTGAAGATGAATTAGGCATTGTAGCGAAAAAGAACTTCCGCGAGATGCAGCCTGGTGATGTTTATCAAACCTATGCGGATACCCAAGACTTATTTGCTGTTACAGGATATCAACCTAAAGTTGGCGTAAAAGAAGGCGTGGCTGAGTTTGTGGCTTGGTATCGCAGTTATTACCGGATTTAAGTTTGTTAAAAATGTTATTTGAATTATTTAAACCATTTAAATTGTCAGACGCAATTTATAACACGCTTTGCGTACGTAGAATTTCTTGTTTTGCCGCCATTCTTGATGTTAGTAATTCGCTTGATGGTTTGTATTTTCTCAGCATTATTGTAACTCTTAGCTATTTGTCATGGATTTCAGCTGGCGCAGGAATGACGACATATTGAGTGATATTTTTCGTGAGCAGATCAGACATTGCTTACACATATTAGGACATAAGTAATGAAAATCGCTATTGCTGGTACTGGCTATGTTGGTCTTTCTAATGCCATTTTATTAGCCCAGAACCACCAAGTTGTTGCTGTTGATGTGATTCCTAAGAAAGTTGAATTGATTAATAGTAAACAGTCGCCAATTTTGGATACTGAAATTGAATATTTTTTAGCTCATCATAAACTCGATTTAATCGCTACCTTAGATAAAAAGTTAGCTTATCAAAACGCAAATTTTGTCATTATTGCTACTCCTACGGATTACGATCCTAAAACTAATTACTTTAATACTTCATCTGTCGAATCAGTTATTCAAGATGTGTTAGCGGTTAATCCTAAAGCCGTGATGGTGATCAAATCTACTGTCCCAGTGGGTTTTACTGCCAAGGTTAAGCAAAAATATAACTGCGATAATATTCTTTTTTCGCCAGAGTTTTTACGTGAGGGAAGAGCGCTTTATGACAACTTACATCCTTCGCGCATTATTGTGGGTGAGCGCAGTGAACGTGCTAAGGTTTTTGCTGAGTTATTAGTGCAGGGCGCTATTAAAAAAGACATTCAAGTGTTATTTACCGACTCCACTGAAGCTGAAGCTGTTAAATTATTCTCCAATACTTATCTTGCCATGCGTGTCGCTTATTTTAATGAGCTTGATACTTATGCTGAGACTCATAGGCTAGATTCACGGCAGATTATTGAGGGAGTATGCTTAGATCCGCGTATTGGCGGCCATTACAATAACCCCTCGTTTGGTTATGGTGGTTATTGTTTACCTAAAGATACAAAACAATTACGTGCTAATTATGCCGATGTACCTAACAGCATTATTGGTGCGATTGTTGATTCTAATACTACTCGGAAGGACTTTATTGCTGATTCCATTTTAAGTCGCGATCCTAAAGTAGTGGGTATTTACCGTCTTATCATGAAGTCGGGTTCTGATAATTTCCGTGCTTCGAGTATTCAAGGGATTATGAAGCGCTTAAAGGCTAAGGGCATTGAGGTTATTGTTTATGAACCCGTGTTAAAAGAGACTGAATTTTACCACTCCCGCGTGGTGACAGATCTTCACGAGTTTAAAGCTAAGTCAGATGTTATAGTGTCGAATCGGATGGCTAAGGAACTGGCTGATGTCGCTGATAAAGTCTATACCCGCGATTTGTTTGGTTCAGATTAGGTATTTTTGATCGTATTGTGTATAGGGTTACGGCGATTATTGTCTTATAAATCAAATGTGAAGTGGTGTTGTGAGATAGTTTTTGAAACTGTCTCTATTTCCATTTATATACTTTTCTTATGATTTAAACTCTATGGGTTGCATTAAGTTATTAAATTCCTTCTTACTTTGAGCTATTGATTGTCTCTGATAATCGTGCGAATGGCGCTAATTGTTGGGCTGGAATGCTTTATTGATGGTGTTATTTAGTACTTCACCAATTGTTCTTATATATTGCATAATTATTGAGTTGTTTTATGTCAGCAAACATCGCTGTTTTATTTGTTTTTTTTGTCTCTTTTAGCAGTTTGTTTGTGTTTCGCAAGATAGCTAAAAAAATAGGGCTAGTTGATAAGCCTAATGAGCGAAAGCATCATACTGGTCAGGTCCCTTTAGTCGGAGGGGTCAGCGTTTTTTTTACCATGATGCTCACACTGCTCTTAGCGCCTGAACTATTGTTGGCACCTGGATTGTTCGTTGGGTGTGCCCTTATTCTTGTCGTCATAGGTGTGATTGACGATCGCTATGACATCAGTTTTAAGTTTCGTCTTATCGTGCAGGCGGGGATTTCGATACTGATGATTGTGCTTGGTGAACGGAGTTTGCACAACCTTGGCTATTTAATGGGAAGTGACGCGATACGTGTTCCTGAAGTTGGCAGTTACTTTTTAACTGTTGTTGCGGTTATCGGGGCAATTAATGCCTTTAATATGGTGGATGGTATTGATGGCCTACTTGGTGGTTTAGCATCCGTCACTTTTGGTGGCTTAGGTATTTTGTTTTATTTACATGGTATGCACAGTTTTGCAGCCTTCTGCACACTGTTAGTGACCGCTATGCTGCCTTACATCATGCTGAATTTAGGGTTTCCGTTCGGTAAACGTTTTAAAGTGTTCATGGGTGATGCGGGCAGTATTTTCATTGGATTTACCGTCATTTGGTTATTGATTGTCGCAAGTCAAGGTGAGCGATCTACTGCTATCCGCCCTGTTACCGCACTCTGGTTAATTGCTTTACCTCTGATGGATATGGTGTGCATCATGATCCGCCGCATTCGCAAAGGTCAATCGCCGTTTAAGCCGGACCGAGAGCATTTGCACCATATTTGTCAACGTGTGGGGTTGTCATCCCATATGTCATTATTCGTTATTTGTGCTGCTGCAAGCATTATGGCAGTAATTGGTATTTGGTCTGAGCTAGTTAAAGTGAATGAAAATATTATGTTTTTTTCTTTTTTAGCCACTTTTACTTTGTATTTTATCGTTATGAATAATATATGGCGGATTACTGCATTTTTGCGTAGAGACTTTAAATTTACTAAGTCTATTTAATGGCTTAAATCGAACAGTACATTTTCTGTTCCTTCATGACTTATCTGTTTCATCTGTTACTGCTATAATCCTGTGTCATTTTTTTGAAATAAAATGTTATTAAAGTCATTTTTATAATGATGTATTTGGCTTAAGGAAGAGATTATGGAATACCTCATACCGCTTTTTACTGTGTTTTGCTTAACTTGTGTTGCGATCAAAGTGTTTAACCCCATTGCTCAACGGGTTGGCTTAGTTGATTTACCGAATGAGCGTAAGTTACATGTTGGTGCTATCCCCTTGATTGGTGGCATTTCTATCTATTGTAGTGTGCTACTTGTTTCTAGCATGGTGATAGAGCAGAGCCAAGTTTTTAACCTATATTTGATTTCTGCTGCGCTAATCCTCTTTTTGGGCGTTCTTGACGATAAATATGATCTTTCGGTACGGGTGAGAATGGCTGCACAGGTCATTACTGCATCCATATTGATTTTTGGTGCAGGATTATATTTAACATCATTTGGTCATATCCTGCATTTTTTTGAGCTTAAATTAGGCTATGTCGGTGTTATTATTACTATTTTAGCCGTAATTGGTGCTATTAATGCTTTTAACATGGTTGATGGTATCGATGGTTTAGCGGGCATGCTGAGTTTAGTGACCTTTTCATCTTTAGCTTTTTTGTTTTACTGGGCTGGAAATAGCTGGTTTATGCTACCTTTGCTGTTTATTGGGGCAATCAGTGGCTACTTACTTTTCAATTTAAGGTGGCCGTTTCCTTCTTTCGACAAAATATTCATGGGTGATGCCGGCAGTATGTTAATCGGCTTGACCGTAGTTTGGATGTTGGTGATTGGTACTCAACCTCAGACCAGTGTATTTAGCCCAGTGACCGCATTATATTTAATCGCTATTCCATTGATGGATATGACTGCCATTATGTATCGGCGAGTAAAAAAAGGTATGTCTCCTTTTAAGCCTGATAGAGATCATTTGCACCATATTTTCGAGCGAGCAGGCTATAATCGTAAGCAAACATTAATTCGAATTACGCTTGCTTCACTTTTACTTGCAACTATCGGTGTCGTAGCTGAAATTTTGCATATTCCTGAGTGGATCATGTTTGTAACATTTTTGGTTATTTTTGCTTGCTATAACTGGGCCTTATCAAATGTGTGGCAAATTTTGACTTGGGTTCGTAAAGATTAACCGATCCAATTATCTTTATTTTTTGAAATGCCAATTCATTTGAATTGGCATTTTTTGTTTTAGGTTGTTTGATAGATATTTTGTAGGATTTTTTGGTTATATGGCAAGGTGGATTTAATTGATTAAGGCAAGTTCTTTTAACCTTTTACTTTTTGGGTTAGCGATATGCGAATACGCATTACCAGTGGAGCCTGCTTTATCGGTTCTGCCTTGGTCCTTATGCTGATTGGTCAAACGACGTTACAGACAGACCTGGGCATGATGTGCGTTATGCCATTGATGCGAGCAAGATCCATGTCAACCATTAGAATCCTTCGATTCTGGGCTCAGAAAAACTGCCGAGTGGATAGTGGCTCGGTATTTTAACGCGCCAAATTGAGTAATATTGGAGCTTAACCTGTAAATACTGTTATAGGGGACAGGCAGCAATAGACACTTTAAGTAGTCGACTTGGTCTTGTTGTTTTTAACCTTATACCATCGCCTTGTTGGAAAACGAGAATATCATAGGGCATGATCTTGATAACCTTGCCATTGTGCTCCCATGTCATGGTATCTAAGCAGCAAAGTATTTGGATGATAGGGACGTAAGCTTTAGTTTTTTGTAGTTCATTTGGATAGTTGTTTGAGGTTGCAATCTGTTCTTCGATAAATGTGTCATCAAAGCTAAGCCTTTGCGTATGCGCTTTAAATGCACCGCGTTTGGTCATGACATTGAAATCAATAACATCACTGCCTAATAATTGGCTTGTTATTGAGGTTTCACCAGCAAAGCAGAATGGGCTATCTGTGGGTGTGAGTCGCTTATATTCAGTTGTGTCTGCATCTCTCGGTATCTTTTCTTCTGCTCTAAGGCCATTTATCTGTTTTGTCCCTTCATGATTATTGATGCCGAGTTCAACACCATCGCCTTCCAGAATGACCAGTTGCCTGTCTATGCCAATAAATGTGGAAAAGGGTCCGTTGCTGCTAATACTTGCAATGCTGATCCGATAATCAAATTCAGTAAGTTCGGCATTGATGGGGGCAATGAATAGCTGTTTTGTGCTTCCACCACCATTTTTCCATGGCGTTGATGGGCAATCTTGATAGCGGATCAGTTGTATGCTGTTATTCAAAATAACCTCTTTATTGTTTAAGAAGGTTTGTTCCCCTTTTTTAGCTTCACAACTTCTAAAGCATGGCTTTGCGGTTGCAGAACATTTTTGTGTGACTTATGGATAACGGTACGGAGGCTTTGCTCTTACGGTAAGTGCAAAGCCTCCGTTATTCATAATCTAGTACCGCAGTTTAGTGCTAGCTGCCAGCTCTGCTTTTATAGACCTTTCTTTTTCAACACATAATTTGCAGCAAGTTCGCCGGTGATCCGTTTGCCTTCAGTGTCTAACATGATCAACTGATTTTCACCGACCAAATATTGTGTACCATCTTCTAGGGTGATTTTCTGGCCCAGTTCGTCCCATGTCACTTTGCCCATCAGTTTTAAAATCTTTTCATCTTTACCTAAATAAACTGTTTCTTGGACAAAGCTATTATCAGCTTGCAAAGTGATTAGGGTTTGCATTCCTTCACAACTGGCGCAAGGCAATACGCCTTCATAACTACCTGCCCAATCGAGCGAGTTTTGGCTGGTATCACCTATTGGGACGGATTTTGCCGCTTCTGTTTGAGCTTGGGCTGTATTGACTGCCGTTTCTTCTTTTGGGGCTTCTGAGCAAGCCGTGATGAATAAAGCCAGCAGTGCGATGTAACATAGTGATTTTTTCATAGTAGCTCCAATAGAAATTTTGGGAATTATGCATTAAGTGCACTCATCATACCCGCCAAGACTAGGTTAGGCTAACTTTTGCTATTTCTATTTTTATAACAACAACTTAAGTTGTTTTTGTGTGAATTTTAAGTGGCCAGTATGTTAGTTGTTAGTCCTAAGTGGTAATCAACGGGATGATAATTTATCCTTTGAAACTAGTCACTTTCAAGATTGAATCTATACTAAAACGTAACTATTCATCGTAAACGGTGGTTTTGTGGCGTTATTTAAGAAAAGTGCTGATGTTATCGAAGATACATCCCATAAGCCTAAACAAGGCATTTGGAAGGTGGCCATTATTGATGATGAACCTGGGATCCATGATGTCACTCGATTTGCGTTAAAAAATCTGACCTTAGATAATCGAGTCTTGCAGTTCTACTCCTGTTACAGCGCTGCTGAAGGTTTAACATTATTTCAAACTGAATCAGATATCGCCTTGGCCTTTATTGATGTCGTCATGGAAACCGATCATGCAGGTTTAGAGCTAGTCCAAAAAATTCGCACTGAATTAAATAACCACAGTACCCGCATTATTTTGCGTACGGGTCAGCCGGGGCAAGCACCTGAAGAGCAAGTCATTCGGGATTTTGACATTAACGATTATAAAGCTAAAACAGAGCTTACCGCGGCTCGGCTTAAGTCTTGTGTGTACACCTCATTGCGCTCCTATCGCGATATAAAAATTATCGAGCAAAGTCAAAAGGGGATGGAAAAAGTGATTGCTGCTTCCACCTCTGTACTTAAGAGCCATACATTGCATAACTTTGGTAGTGCAGTGCTCGAACAGACCTTGCAGCTGCTCAATCTTGAAAGCTCGGCTCTTTATCTCACGAGTTATCATCAAGACCTTTACCTCGATACTCAAATGAATCTGCTGGCCGCCACGGGAGATATGATCAGTTACTTTGAAGGTGGTAGCGTTGAGACTCTGCCAGGGGATGTGCGGGAACATATTATTGAAGCGATAGCGCTAAAAACGTCGCTGATCCGTGACAATATCTATGTTGGATTTTATGAGCTTAGTGGTCATGTTACCAGTATTCTCTATTTACAACACAACACTAAGTTAACGGATTTTCAAGTCAGCATTCTTGAGCTATTTGCGGCAAATGTGAGCTTAACCTTTGAGAATTTGTCGGGCCGCGAAAATGTGCAGCAGACACAAAGGGAGCTAATTTTAATCATTGGAGATGCCATTGAGCAGCGCAGTAAGGAGACTGGAGCCCATGTGCGCCGCGTAGCGCGCATGACAGAAATGCTCGCGATTGCCATTGGTATGAAGGCAGACTTTATCGAAACTATTCGTTATGCGGCGCCTCTTCATGATGTAGGCAAAATCGGTATTCCTGAGAGTATTTTGCATAAGCCCGGTAAACTCGATGCCGAGGAATGGGCGATTATGCAAACCCACGCAGAGAAGGGTTATAACTTGTTGGTTGGCTCAAATCGTATCATTGCCAAAATGGGCGCTAGAATTGCTTATACTCACCATGAACGTTGGGATGGGCAAGGTTATCCCCGTGGGCTATCGCAGGAAGACATTCCTATTGAAGGCCGCCTGATGGCGATTGTTGATGTGATTGATGCTTTGCTTTCCAAGCGAAGTTACAAAGAGGCATGGTCTGTTGAGGCGGTGCGCGAGTACATCTTAGCGCAATCGGGTAAACAGTTTGATCCCATGTTATGTGAAGCTAGCCTTGATTTGTTAGATGTGTTTGCCTCCCTACATATTCATATTCCGGACGAGCCGCTATGACCCGAATGCTTGATCGAATTTTATTTGATGTCAGTAAGTCTCAGGTTATTGATGAGGGTGATCTCATTCAAGCATCACAACTTATCGTGAGCTCAATTTGTAAGGGATTACAAATCTCTCGGGCGGGTATTTGGTTGTTGAGTCCGGATAATCAGAGCATCACTTGTTATTATTCACTCGACAATCAACAGCCGCAAGAAGCGTTAGTGCTCACTCGCGCGCAGTTTCCCCACTACTTTAGCCTGCTCGACAATGAGCGCACAATTGTCGCCAATAAGGCGCAAACGGATCCCGCCACTAAAGAATTTGTCGAAACCTATCTGAAACCGAATCAGATCAGCTCTTTGTTGGATAGTCCTATTCGTCACCACGGTAAAATGGTGGGGATTATTTGTTCTGAACATCAGGGCGAGGCGAGGGAATGGACTCGGGATGAGAAGGCCTTTGCCTCGGCACTCGCCGACCTTTTTGGTCGAGCCATGAGTGCTAAAGAGATCATTGAATATCAGCAACAGCTCAAGCTCATTAATACCGATCTTGAGCATCAAGTTGAGCTGCGCACCGCAGAGCTTGAAACGGCATTATCGACTTTAAAATCAACCCAAAAGCACTTAATTGAAAATGAAAAAATGGCGGCCTTAGGCAGCTTAGTCGCCGGTGTTGCCCATGAAGTGAACACACCCCTTGGCATAGCTGTCACATCCGTGACCCATTGTTTGGATGAGTTATCCCTATTGAAAGGACTCTTTGAGAAAAACGAGCTCGATGAGGATAAATTTGTCAGCTTTATCAATACAATGCAGGATGGTTTATGCTTAATTGAACGTAATCTTTCCCGCGCTGCAGAACTGGTGCATAACTTTAAGCGTACTGCTGCAGACCAATCGATACTGGAACGCGAGCGCTTTAATCTAAAGAATTACATTTTTCAAATATTTAGTTCATTAAAACCCTTGATGCGTAAGAAAAATATCACTTTAAAAGTTGAACTTGACGATAATATTTTTATTGATTCTTACCCCGGAGCGATCGCACAAATTTTCACTAACTTAGTCGCGAACAGTTTTCGCCATGCTTTTCCCGATGATTTTGTCGGTGATAAGCAAATTGTGATAGTAGTTGAAAAAATGGCTTCGCAGATCAAGATGATTTATGAAGATAATGGTGTAGGCATGTCCGATGAAGTGAAAGCCAAAGCATTCGAGCCTTTTTTCACCACCGCAAGGCAGAGTGGTGGAACAGGTTTGGGGATGTCGATTATTTATAATCTGATCACACAAAAGCTGAACGGTAATGTGTCACTCTTCTCAGCGCCTAATCAGGGGTTACGTATTGAGATGCTGATCCCTGAAAGTAGTAAGGGTTGAGATAGGTTAGTGTCTTCTTATATGTTTATTAATGAGCGGAGCCGCGAAAAATGAGCATCGAGGACTATTATATTGAACATTTAAATTAGTGCTCAAAATTGTAGTCCTCTTTCTTTGATTTAAAGCGGATTGATGACACCGTTAACTACAAAATAGACATCCCCACCTGTTTCTAATGGGACTTGGTTTCCATCCACATCGAGCCCAACCAACTCCCAAGTATCTCCGGTAGACGATATGACTGTACGAAGAGCAACAGATGGTGAACCAATTGGGTTCTGATATGGTGTAACGCCTAATATGACCCCTCCATTTAATGTGACTCTTACTGCACTTACACCTTCAAATAAAACATAGCTTACGGTAAGTCTTGGCACTCTATTTGTGGGGAATACGTAAGGTAGAGTCGGAGCTACACCGCCTCCAACTTTAACAATTGCACTGAAAGGCTTGTTTTTATTATTAGGCTGATTATAAAAGAAAAAAGCTCCACCAAAACCTAAATATGACTCACGACATGGATGATATTTATTGATGTCATCGGAGTAAGTTTTCAGTGTTAGCTTCCTAATGATATCAAAAACAAGAGTATCGCCTTGAGTATTAAAATGAATATTATCATGTCGATAAGTTGACGGATCGATATTCTCCATTTCAGTCCACAAGTCAATCAAGGAGCTATTCGTTTGTTCAGCAATTTTTCGCATAGCCTTGATATAAGGTCTTGCTGCGGCCTCGGAATATGAAGAGGTTGGAGGAGTAGAAATCAATACAACTTCGCAATTGGGCTTGTCTACTCTTGCCATATTAATAAAACTTCTAATATTACTATCAAAAGTGGACACTAAAACTTCACTTGAAATATCATTAGCCCCGATAATATAGTAAATAATATCAGGAAGATAAGGTTTAACTAACGTGTTATATTCTGCAAGAATCTGACCGCTAGTCCACGCACCTTTTCCTGTAAGCTTTGGTACAGTCATACCTGATGAACCAACACCGTATATAGCTAAGGTTCCAGCGGTACCATCAACTTTTTTCCTTACATTAGTAATTTCTATCCCAACGCTATTCACAGGTATAACCATATACCCATAGCCTTTATAGTGTCCATCTGGGCTAGTGTTATCGTATGGTTGTCCATTTACGTCGAACAACACCGCATCAGTAGCAGGCATATAGGAAATTATTAACGCTTTATTACCAGAATATCCATTACTCATCCGTGCAATTTTGCTGACGTCATTAAATGTTAAAAAAGCTACTTTGACATTTAGCCCATAATTTTTAAACTGTGTATCAAGAGGCCAAGACAATGTTGCATTGGTATCGAGATCAGCATTTTGAATAGGATTAAAACTCGCATGAGATGAGAAAATTACATCACGTAATATGTGCGCCCATGAACTTAAACCAAAGGGATTATTTGTTGCGTAGTCTGCCCCATTTGCACCAAAACTAGCAGGGTAGCCGAAAGCATTAAACGCCAGGCTATCACCAGTAATGATTACACTCGAGTTACTTTGAGTTAATGATTTCAATAGTTTGGATATTTTACTGACACTAGGCTGAATTAATGTATCATTTTTTGTGGTTACTTTTGCAACCTCAAGTGCTGTTGCTCCAGCAATTAAAACTTGACTATCATCTTCTGCTAGTTCTCCAATAAAATCTGTCGTTTTATTTTGAACATACTCAAAAGCTTGCTTCAAATGTTCATCGCTAGTTGGGTCAAACACTATCCCCATTTCAGCCAAAACATTCTGAAACTCAGCAATCACATGGTTAAACCAATCTGCACCTGGATAGCTTGGGGCATTATTGTCACCTGACTCAGTAAACCATCCAGCAGTACCCGTTAATGGCTTTGCTGCTGGACGCGCTACTGCTTGTGAACCATTGCGTAACGGATGCATGTTAACTCTCCTAATCGAAATTCATTTAAACGCCGTTTAAAGCGGGTTTATTGCTAATAAAAATGCCTAAACGGCGTAGTAAAACTCGTAAAATAATCCGCCCACTTTGTAACGCTGTAGTGTGCATTCGAGCACACGCGCATCGGACGTTAACAAAGGGGTCAATACATCGTCTAAACAGGTCATGTATGCGCCTGGTATGCCGTAAACATTTACCCGCAAGATGTAGCGGTATTTCTGTTCCCATAATGGGTAAGTGCATGAGCGCATGCAGTGGTGCGGGAACGTCTCATCAACCTCAACCGTAAAACCTAAATCGGTGGCTAATTTCTGGATATTCCACGCTTGCAAACCACCCTTGCGGTGATACTTCTCAACCACTGCATAACGACGATATTCAATGCTTGATACTGGCTCGGCTACGCACTCAGGTAAGCCCAAGTACTCTTCCCACTCGGGCAATAATTGCAGCGTTGACTCTGGGCGCATCTCAAACAGTAAATTGTCAGCACTGGCCTCGGCGCGTTCTAACCGTGGCGCATAGCCTTGGGCGTACTTATATAAGTCGAGCGAAGTGGCACGTTGCCAAATAATGCCACGAGGCATTTGAGCCAGAAGTGAGCTAGTCCACTGCGCTACGGAGTGCCCCATGTAATGGCTCCTAATGCATGCAGTTCGGTGGTGGTCGCTGTGACATCAGCACTTAAATCAAGGGTGTAATCTGCTACACCTAAGGTTGAACCGATGGCCGTTCGCACAGCACTTAATAGCAATATTGAGCCTGGGCTCAGCGTCTTAAAATAACCCTCAATGCTGGCTTTAACGCTTTGCTGTAGTTCAATACTGTCTGGCGTTAACGTGATCGCTAAATTGGTGGTCTTAAGAGTAAGTGGGATATAAACCGCCTCTATACCACCTGGGCGACCAACATCAGCACCCGTTGCTGGATCTGTGTGACGATAGATATAAGCGGCCATTGCCACTTGATCTAAATACGTCGGCAAAATATCGGGGCGAGAATCGAATACAAATGCATAACCAACCGTAGCTGGCCCTTGATAATTATCTACCGCCCAAGCACGATCAACGCCTGCCACTTCACGGCACCAACCCACATAATCATGCACTGCACCACCCATTGGTGGGTTACGCTTACGGAACAATAAACGCTCAAGCACTTTAAGTGGCGTTTCTAGATCTGCCCCTCCTGTAATGCCGCCAGATATGCCATTTGGCTGAATGCCTGGCACGGTTGAAATTAACGTCAGCGTTTCGCCTGATGCTAAGTTACCTGCACCGCCTGCGGCCTCTGCTTCTACTTGTACAACTACATTGCCACCGGAGGGCGCATTCGATGACGTGACTCGATATAAGCGGCCATCTGAGTACGTCATTACGGTGTCAATTGGGATAGGTACAGCGCCAACAAATGTCACTGTGCCTATTGCAGACGTGGCTAATTTTTGAATCACACCTTCATAGCGGGCAACGTCAATAATCGTCTGATCTTCTGACTCTGACGACGGGATGATCTGGCGAACTATCCAGCTTTGAAAATCATATAAGTCGCGCAAGCTACCGCTTACCGCTGTATTTAATGCTTGTTCAATGCCGAACTTAGGCAGAATCGTATCAAGTGACGCCTCAATGTCGATTAAACCGCTTTCAATCAGCGTTCGCAGCGTGGGAACATTAAATGGCACTTTGAGTCTCCCATCGTTTTGAAACAGTAAAAGATATGACTGAGTTGTCAGGTTTAGTGATCGTGATATGCAAAGCGAGCGTTTGAAACTTAGGGATTGAGCCTGTCACCTCAACACTCTTAGCAGTCACGCCATTGCCATCATCAGCGAGCATCCATGCGAGGGCATCTTGCGCATACTTAACGGCTTTATTACGTACATCTGTGGTGAGTTTTTCGCGGTATAACAACCACAGTTTAGAGCCCCAAGGTTTTGACGAAAAAGTATCGCCTGGCCAGCCTCTAAAATCAGTTGAGTTATCAGGTAAGGTGTCTGAGCTATCAGCTCTCGCGTCAGTAAAGAGTGAGATCAAAACGAGGGAGGAAATGACGCTACTGGCATCTCCACCCTCGATGATTACCCCTGTGTTTTTCATCATGTCGAACACGATGCTAACGCTCATAACTAACTCACTCTGGTGGTGTAGTTGGTCTGCTCTCAGCGTCAACGTGGCGGTGCCCAAGGTAAGTAATACTGTTAGCGCTAAAATCAGAACCTGTGATAACACTGTCTGAAGTAATGCCGCTTACCGCATAAATACCGAGGTCTGTTGATATGCCACCAGTGACGTGTAGAGGACCTTGAATTAAAGACTCTGGTGAGATGATAGTGAATGAGTTGGAGGCATTGAAAATAACGTCGGTTGCTCCAATCGTGAAGCTGTTTTGGATTTCAAAAATAACATCAGTAGCAGTAAGAATAATCTTACCGTCTTTGGTTAAGCGGATTTTGTGACCTTCGAGATGGTATAGAAAAACATCGCCAAGTTCACCCTGTGGCCGACATTTTTTATCTTCAACCGCAATCGCCACCAAGCCAGATAATGAGCCACCCAAGGCCGCCACAATCGCCTCAGCACCTTCGGGTGGGTACGAACTCATACCATAGTTTTGGAAGCGTTCAATGTTGTCTGCTGACTCATCAGCATGCAGTTTTACTTGTAAGTTTTGGCGCTGCAAATCTTCAACTATGCCGCTTACCACTGCACGGGTTAGCATGCCCGTAATACGGCGTCGGATTGGGGCCAGCAAACGATCAATATAGCGTTCAGTTACCATTGGTTTTCTTCCAATCTGAGCCTGTAAGCTTAGTGGCTTTAACTACTTCCGCAGGAATATCCATAGCCTCTGGCCTTACAACACTGATCACCGCTAAACGGCCTGCATCGTCTTCGCTAAACATGATCGATGCAATTAGCATTTCTTCATCCAGCCCCATGATCTCGTCAATCACAGGCACTAGGGTGTTGATGTTCCAAAGCTTGCCAGTTTGCGGTATCCGCCAGCCTGTGACGGTATATTCAGCTGTGTTTGATTTGCCTATGCTGCGCTGGCGTTCCCACTGACCGCGCCTAGCTGCACCTTCGGCGGTGGTGATTTCTTCATTAACAATAATGAGAGGGCGATAGCGGCCAATCTCATTATCTTTCACATCGGCTTTAATGCCTCCAACTGAAGTTAAAGCGGCAGGATCCCAATCTTTTCCAAATGCAGCGCCTGCGGCTTTAATCGTGAAATTACTGTACCGTTGACGCCAACTAAAACGGCCCCGAGCTGCTTTAACGTTTTCACCCAGTATTAACGAAACACCCGCTTTAACTTTGCTTGCACGAGTGATCACTAAATTGCCAAACGTGTCACTGGTTAGCAGCACGCCACGCTGTTTAGCGAGGCGCGATAATAGTTCATGCGGGGTTTCACCTTGTTCGATCTGAATGCGCTGGAACGGCTCACCTACATTAGTATTGACGATCACTTTAATGCCGAACGGCTTGCATACCACCTCAGCAATTTTTGTAATGGTCTGGCTAGTAAACTGGCCGCTGGGGTAGTCAATCGAGCAATCAACTAAGTCGGCAGTCTTATCGCGCCCACTCACGCTAATGGTCACTGTTGACTCGTCATAACTTGGTACCCAATCATCGACGTAGCCGGTGATCACACGCTCACCGCCTATGTCTACTGTGCAGGCTTGGCCTTGTTTAATTGGCTCAATAAACTTTTTATACTGCTGTTCACTGCCTTGGTATTTCCACGTTAGCTCCAAGTCAAATGCGCCCGACATCGCATCAAGTGATCGCGTAACGCTAACCTTAGTCCAGCCTTCATAAATCTGGCCTCCGGCTTTTAATACGATTTCCTCACTCATTAGCTGATCACCTCAACCGTATCAGTCGGCAATATAAACGCAGGGTTACTAAAACCATTGCGCTGCACTATGCTGTCACGGCGCTCTGTATTACCCGTTTGCTGCCATGCTACCAAGGCAACGGGTACAGTCTCTTTTGCTTTATATAAAGAGACTTGCGGTAACAATTCGGCACGGCTGCGGGTATCGGCCAATACTGCTTGTCTCAATACGCGCATCTGACGCCACACTGACGAACTACCGCTTTCAACAGCAGCTGCTGCATAAAGAGCAAGTTGATCGGCAATGCCATATCCAAGACTTTTTAATTGTTGCCCCGTTAAGATCGCGTTGCGTTCTGCACCCGATAAGCTCTCAATTACTTGCGCTTCATCATTCAGTTTTTTAACAATCTCAGCATCACTTAACGCAGAACACTGAGCCACAATGGCACTGTTTAAGGTCAGCGTTTTAAATGTTTGAGCATTCGACAGCATAGCGTCATTTTTTGAGGGGTTAGCAAACTTAGGCACAGATCCAGCCATGCCACCGTCACTTGATATATTGCGAGCAAGCCCACCTGTCACAGCGAGTTCGGCGCGCATACCGTCCCAACGGCTTTGCACATTTGAGTAAACATCTAAGGCACGGATCGGGTCCTTTACAACGCCTTTGATATCCTCAAGCAAGCCCATCGTTTCACGCGCCAAATCGCCAGGGTAAGCGAGTAGATCACCAATGCTATCTTTGGTGCGCATTAAGCGATCCGTCCATTGGCGCAAGTCATCTGGTAATGAGGGTAAGCCGCGAGTGAGTTCATCTAAGTCATCTAAAAACTGATCAACCATATCGCCAACACCGTCCAATGTGTTGGTATCAAAATTAGTGACAAAATCATTATTCACTGCGTCTTTGGTTTTTTCGGCTTCGGTTTTTACTTGTGTAGCGGTATCAGATTTTGAATTGGGGAATAAGTTTTCACCCACTTCAAATACTTCAAAGTTAATAGTCGCAGTGCCATCAATGCGATTCACTAATTTATGGCTTACTTTGCCGACTTGAACTTTACGAATACCAAACCAAGGGTGAACCAATTCCCCTGGTCCTTGTTTATTCAATGCCTCAAGAATGGCTTGTAATTGCTCAAAGTAATTATCACCGACTACACGGCCACTAATGCGCTCTTGGGTTAATACCTTGCCGTTGTCTTCGGTGTAGCCAATTTCTTTTTTAGGGTAAGCGTGGGGGATAGCACGACGGCCACTTTCGCCGTCGGCCTCTTCTAGTAAAAATTCAACGCCCCGAAACGAGGCGGTTAAACGGTCTTCAAATGCCATTTAAAACTCCTTTGCGGGGGTTAGTTGATGCCAGTATCTGAATCAACGGAGATGCCTTTAGGCACATAAACAGGGGTGACTTTGATACGGTCATCAGATACCGCAATTTTTAAATCTAACTTGCTGCCCACCGCATTCATGTTATTCACTATGCTTGCGGCGTCACCGTTCTGCGCACCTGAGAACCATTTTTTAAAATCGTCAATAGCATCCAGCAGACCAGGCTGCACCGGAACACCTTTTGACAATGAAGGATCAACAGAACCTGCCCGACGAATATTAACGGGTGAGAACTCATCGGCCATGCTGAAACCTAGTCCAACAGTTCCAAGCGTTGCTATTGTCTGACGATTGAAAAAGCGCGAAGTTTTAGAAGGATTGGCTCCGGTATTTTTACCGCCCATTACATCTGTTATGTCAGTGCCACCACCCATACCACCCGCGCCCATATTGACGACATACACAGGCATCACGCCCATATCAGCAAAGCCACCCGCACCACCTTTGCCATTTTTACCTTTACCTTTGCCACCAAAGTTATCGCCAACCCATGACACAGCATCAACGGTCTTTTTAGCAGCTACTAAGCCACCGACTACCCATAGCGCTGCTTCGCCCCATTTGAGCCAGTTATCTATGGTCTTGTCGTCCACACTGTTTATGGCATCAGCGAGGTCTCTAATCGGTTGAGATAGACGACTTTCAGCAAAGTTTTGAAATGAAGTATTTAACGACTTAACCGCATTATTAAATTCAGCGGCATTTTTAGCGGCGGCTTTTTGGGTTTCCCCATATTCACCAGTTGAGATATTCATTTGCTTTAATAGGTCTTTATTATCTTTCGAATATAAAGACGCCAAACCTTGCTTAGCTGTTGAATCAAAGACATCACCCAATTTCATTGGATCGTTTTTTGCCTTATCCATAATCTCTAATAATAATTCAACAGGTTCGCGCAACTCCTTTGTGCCTTTTTTAAATACATCTATACCTTGACGGCTTAAAAATTCGACTTTAGTTTTATCTGAAAAAGCTTCAAACACTCCTTGAATAGAGGTTAATGATTCGTTGGCGTTACCTTTAGTTTTTGCAAACAACTGAACCAATGAAGCCATTTGGGTAATGGCCGCAGGGCCTTTACCTTGATATACCGCAAATAACTGTTCTGATATGGCCGCTAAATCTTTTACGTTAACGCTACCCACAGCAAATTGACTGTATAAATCATCAATAGTATTCATTACCTGTTTAGCGTCTGTAATTCCTTTTTCGCGGAACTGGGCGAATAACGCACCACTGGATTTAGCATCTGCACCAAACGCTTGCATGAATAATCCCATGTTCTCAAGGTTATTATTCACAAATTCAAAGTCACCAGTCTTACCAAGCAGCTCGTCAACAGCGGCGGTAAATTGGGTGGTATCAATGCGTATGTCTTTTTGATTGGCTAGCTCAAGTATGTTGCCTTTCAGCGTGGCGACTTGGTCATCAGTCAGTTTGGCGTTAGTGCCTAAGCGGGTCATCTGCTCACTAAAGTTACCAATGCTGCGCACTGTGGCACCAGTGGCAAACGCCGCAGCAATCCCAACATAGCGATTGCCGAGCGTATCAATGCCACGGCCAGCCACTTCAGTAGAGCGCTTAATCATGGTCATTGCCATGTCATTCTTTTTAGCAAAGTCACTCATCGATGTGCCGTACTGACGCGCTTTAGCCGCAAGGTTGCCAGCAAGGTTTAAAATAATGTCTGTTTTAAGTTGCTGGGCCATGGATTAACTCTCTTAACTTTCGGTAGGTACGAACAATACGACGCAGGGACATTCCAGATGAGACGCTTAGCGGAATGCGAGAACTCATAGCAAGCTGTAAGTCCTCGCAAATATCGGCTAGCGCCTTAAGCTCGCCCCCGTTCTGCTAGCGCCTCTGCAATCATCTGGTCAAGTTCGCTGGCCTTAACTTGCAACATAGTGAAGTCGTCTTGGTGCAGCTTGCGCAGTTCCTTCACACTAATAGGCCCGTTTACTTTGCCGATGTATTCGACTTGGCGGACTAATAGCTCCAAGCCGTACAACACATCTGAGGTGTAGCAAATCGCCTTGCCGTCTTGAACGATCACTTTCTCGGCGGCTAACTGGGCATCAATATAATCACCCGAGGTTAGCTCACGTAGGCCCACCTCAAGGTTGACTGTTTCGCCAACCTTGAGGCCATGGGTAAGGTTAAACGTCATGTCAGCCATTAGATGCGCTCGACCTGATTACCTTGGAACGTGCCCGTTACATCACCACTATCACTGATCGTAAACGGAGCCTGTGGGGCGGCATCGGTCATCATATAGTCCACACCGTTATCGCCTTGCCACGTTAATGTGGCATTAGTGATCTTGTTGATCTCAAGCACATCCACATCTTCATCCGCCGCAATCACCACAGCAATGGTGGGTACTGTGTACTCGTTAGACTGGCCCCATACGCGACCAGGGCCAACATGTGGGGTGCGGGTATAACCGCCCGGGTTTAACGTAGAACCTTTTTTCGTTTTCAGCTGTTTGCCATTGGCACGAATAACCACTTCACCTAGGATTTGTCCCATGTGCTTATGCTCCTGTTAGAGTTTGAACTGCATCAACGCAGCGAAGATGCGCAACTGGTTAACGATGTCAGGCTTGAACACACAGTTAAGACGGTTCTGATCGCTGCTGTCGCGGTACACTTCAAGAGTTTCTTTAAAGCCTTCGAAGTCTTCCATTAACCCTTTTGGTACCCAATCGTTATTAGCCAACTCAAGGATCGTGTTACGCATGATCTTCGGCGTGACGACGGGCTGACCTGGATCAAGCCGCGCTAATACATCATCGTTAGCTAACTTGTGGCGAGGGAAACGGTTAGTCACCATTACGCGCAGTGAATAACGCAAGTAAGCCAAGGTCGCGGGGGTGGTGATATCCAAATAGCTTGGGTCTGGATCGCCATACGCATTCTCGCGATACATAGACACTTCGCGCTCAATCGCCACTTCACCACCTGGCGTCACCATATAAGTGGCAATACCATCACCTAATAGCAGGTTGCGTTCGGTTGGGTCCCATTGGATTTCTTTAGCCGGTGGCAGCAGGCTTGTCATTACCAGCGTTTGCAGTGGGCGAGCAGGATCAATACCCAGTGAGTAAGAGGCTTGGCCAGCATAAGCCGCGGCCCATTCCCATGGTGAGTGAGGCGCTTTGTTGGTACCCATGCAAGTAAACAGGTAATCATTGCGGGCCACACCAAACGCGCCAGACTCGGCAAAGGTGCCACGGAACGCGGTGTACGCAATGCCTTCAATCATCTTGAGTGGGCCCCAACGATTGACCAGCTCATCACGCAGCTTGTTCATGCTTTGGGTATCGTTATAAGGCATTACGATATGGTTGTACCACTCGTTCGGAATGGTCGCGATTACCGCATCCATATCTGGTGTACCTGCACCGCCAGTCATTTGTACTAGGGTTAAGGTGACGCCCGTTGGCAACTGCTCGCCATCGTAGTAATTGAAACGCACATCGATGTCGTTAGTGGTTTGGCCTTTCCATTTAGCCGTTAACTCAACCGTTTCCGTGGTAGCCGCTTTAAGCGCAGCGGTGACAGGCAGGTTGGTATTAGCGTTGATCTTAGCAATCATGGCTGTAGCAATGGCGGCAGCAGTATCTGCTTCGTTAACGCCCACTTGCACCGACTCACCCGCAATTAACAAGGCAATCACACCCGCCTTGGCTGTAGTCGCGGCGATAGTGATCTCACCTTTGGCGGCACTACCTGCGCTTAAGTCAGCTACACCCAAGGCATAGACATCGGTATAGCCGTTAGACTTGCGGAACATTTTCAGTGTTCGCGCCAGCATCGAGCCTTTACCAAACAATGCATCCATTTGGCTTTCGCTGTTGGTGATGCGGTTTAGCGTTAAGGCGGTGGCCGTGCCTGCGGCCAGCTGCTGACCGATCACTAATACTTTTTGCGCAAGTGCAGGCGTACCCGATAGCGCGTTAGAGTTGTCGATCTCGATATAAACGAGAGGGACCTTAATATCGTTAGGGATGCTACCGAGTGACATGGTTATGCTCCTGCTTATGCTTTAGTAGTTGCCGCTGCTTTTGCAGTGGCATGGGCTTTAACTTCGACTACATCGCCATCGTTTAAGCGACGTACCCAAAAAGATGAGCGCTCAACTTTCTCGCCTGTGTCGGCAAGGTACTCGCCATTTTGTTTACGTACTGGCACCGCAGCTTTAGCGGGTTTTATATTGATCAACATGGCTATGTTCCTGTTGTTAATAAAATTAGTTGTCGTTAGCACTGCAGACGTTATTGCGGCAATTCCACTACGCCTTCAAGCAATGGCGCACCGTCTGCTAGTTCGGCTTTAATGCCGAATCGTTCGAAGTTATCGAGCGTGCTTAGGTCGATTTCTTCATCTAAATACCATTGCTGAGTCCAGCTAACGGACCACACAGCTAGGCCAAGCTCATCAACCTGTGCGCTGTAAAGGTTGTCACCGCGTACCGCTTCGGCCTTACTGTAAGCGGTTGGCATGGCACCACGGCGCAGCAATAAACCCGCTAACTTTCCCGCAATCACTTCGGCGCGGGCGTCTTTCTGGTACCCAAATTGGTCAGTCGTAAAGACGTAGGCCACAAAGTTCACAGTACCTATGATGCGATTGCCAATGCTCTCGTATTGGGGCACACGTAGCGCAGCGATACGAACGCCGCCATCACGGTTAGCTATCCAGCGCTTAATATCAGTAGGCGTATCAAACTTGCCGATATGGCGCTCAACGGTTTGCACTCGATCAAGTTGCTTATCTGTGCCCTCAAGCTCTGGCTTTAGATAATCAACGACTTGTTGGCATGCCCATACTGTTGAGCCAACGACACTAAACGCGGGTCTGGTTGTCATTGCATTAGCCCTTCAAAAAAGTTACCGAGCACTGAATAAACCTCTTTTTGGTTGTCTGTGCTTAAGCCTAAAAACTCACGCTGCGGGATATTCATTAGCCGGCTAAAAGCCCCGACTGATTGATAGACTGGAAAGGCCAACGCTTTACCAAATGCTTGTGTAATAAGGCGCGTATGCGCATCCACTTGAACCGCACCGCTAAAGCCGTCTTGATGCACTGCGGCATAGGCCAGTGGTGAACCGATTCGAACTTGATTTTTCTCGACGACATATTGAATGGAGTCGAGCAAATCTCCGTCACCTTGTAGCAAGCTCTGATTTCCGTGACGAGTCTTGGCATACGCAGCATTCCACTCAGCCCAAGGCTTACCATCAGGAGATGATTTTTCATCTTGAATCCTTCGCTTTGTCTGGCTTTCAACTATGCCGCCGATGGCATCTAACAATTCCGCTTTGTGCTTAGGATCGCCAAGGGTATCCATGAGCTGCTGATAGCGTTGCAGCTCATTAGCACCCGTGACCTGTACACTGATGGACATTACAGAACGCCCCGTAAACTGTTACGAGTAAACAACCGCTCGTTGTCCTGGACTAACTCCACTTTGCCCAAGCTGGTTTCAGTCGGCTTATCGGTTACGGGTAAACCTAAGTCACGTTTGCCTGAACCGATTTCGCGTAATGTGGTTAGTGCGTTTTTATAACGATCTTCAAGTAAGTTGGTGGCCTGCTGGTCACGATCCGCTAGCCAGTAGAATGCAATAGTGATGGCCAGCTTATTCAACATGCTTGGCACTGTGGCCAAGGGCAGCACATAGCGGGTCATAAATGAGTTAATCTCATCGTCCGCTTGCTCAAGTGCCTGATTGATATAGGTATCGTTTAACTCGCCTGTAGTGCGATCTATTGCGAAGTTCCACAGCATCGACTCATCACGATCAATCAGGTCTTGCTTAGTTGCATAAACTGCCATCACTGCCGCCTTACTGTTCTATTACGCTAGCTGGATCGATAAGGCTTTCGAGTTCCACGTCGGCCACGACCAAGTGGGGTTCACTGTGGACACGCTGAGCCTTTTCACGAGTGAGATACACCACGCGTTCTGGCTCATGAGCTTTAGTACAAAACTCGATTTCATCTTTGATTTCGTGTTCAACCACGAGTACCAAGGTTTCTGTGAGACGATGGAACTGTATACCCGAGCGCCAAAATCCAGCGTCCGTTTTAGCGCGCACTGTAAAGGCTCTAAGGATGTGCAGAGCATTACCGTTAGCGCCATTAGTTACATCATTACCTTGCGATACATGACCTTCATTTGAACCTTCCTGATTAGTGGGGTTTAGTTTGGCCTGTTCGTCCGCTTTGGCTTTCGCCTCAGCTTTGGCTTTAGCCTGTTCTTCTGCTTGGAGCTTTGCTTTAGTGTCAGCCTCAGCTTTAGTTTGTGCTTCAAGTTCAGCTTTAAGCTTTCCATCAGCATCAAATTTGGCTTTGGCTTCATCGCTACTTACGGCCGCGTTCTGTTCGGTTTGCGGCGCATTGATGGCAGTATCCGTTGCAACTGGTGCAACTCCATTGGCCGTAACGGCCTTAGCTTTCTGCGCTTTAGTTTGTTGTCCACTCACGTTGAACTCCTTTTAAACAAGGTTTAAACCATTCAGTTGCTAATTAATGGGGCGCATCCTTGCGCCCAATTAATGCTTGTTTCGGCTTTGGGTTATGCAGTAATCATTGGTGAAACAACAATGTCAACATCGTTGAAATAGATGTTAGTGTCGCCACCTTCAATCAACATGCGGCCGATCAACTTCTTCGCAGCTGCCTCGTTATCAGGACCAACAACTAACTTAGTAGCACGGGTGCCGATTGGCGTACCGTCAACCTTCTTCATCTTCATCAGTAGCTTTTTAGCCGCTGCATAGTTGGCTTCGGTCAATGCTGCTTTAGAACCAATCGCCAGTTGTGGGAAAGAGAAACCGACGTTACAACGTCCATCAACACCCGCCGCATACTTGTTATTAAACCAAGTGTATTCTTCGTTCGGGTTCATGTTTTTAAACACGAATGGGCGACGGTTCTGGAACACAATAGGCTTAAGCACTTTCGTGTCATCAATCAGGAACCATGGCTCACCTGTATCAGTGGATGGTGTTCCGATTACGTTTGAGAATTGGCTTACAGGCGTAGTTTCTAACGGATGGTCAGTGTCAAAATAGTTTTGTCCGTCATAACACAGGGTTGTGAAGCCTGCCGCTAATAGTGGATATGCCAAGGTGTCTGGGAAGTAGGCAACTTGATCACCATAATTCTGCGCAATCACACCGTACTGACCAATTTGGTCATCATCTACGTTATCGCGTGAAATAGAGATCGAGCTTTCGAACGTTTTATTTTCGATTGAGTAGCCGCGCTTACCCAAGTCAGCTAATTGGCGAGCACCTGTCCATTCAATAATGCCTGGTAAGTCTTTTAGCCAGCCATAAAAGTTAGCGGCGCTAGCACTTGGCACTTCAGTTGCAATCATATTCCACTGCGGTTTTGCAGCAGATAAACCTTTGGTATAGGCCGCTGACATCGTGGCCTGTAGTGCTTCTAGCACTTGTGCTTCAGTAGCCATTAGTTAGCTCCTACGTTCATTTGTTGTTTTGCCGCTAGAAAATCTTCTTTAGAGACACCCATCTTGCGACACATTGCGATTTCATGTTCTTCAAGCGCCGCCACGCCATTAGTATCAACAGGCAGCTTCTTCTGTGCGTTGGTCGCAATAGCTGGAGCCGAACCCACAAAGTTTTTGAACTGCTCGATGCCACCCTCTGTGCGACACATGCCAACAAACATATCTTTATTAGCGGGTGCGACCTTGCCAGCATCAATGGCGGTTTGTACCAGTGCATCAACCTCTTTATCTGCAATGGTCTTGAGCGCAGTCTCTGCCGTGGTGGCACGGTTAAGCGCGACTTGGTGCGTCTCAATTGGAATGAACTTGTTTAAGTCCGGTGTATTGCTGCGGTTAAGCGCAATCGTTTCGGCTTGCTTAATTGCGTTAATCGCAACTACGGCTTGTTCTGCGCTGGCATCTTCTGCAAGGCCAAGCAGATCAGTCAAAAGCTTTGGCAGCTTCATTGGGTCATCCTCTTGTCGGTTTAAAGCGGGTACATTTAAGTTGGGGGAGTTGGTCAGGCCAGCACTTTCAAGGCTGTAGATAACTCCTGTGTCTGGGTCATGGGCAAACGCTGGGGAGTAGAAGGCGTACTTCTCTTCCTCAATCAGTTCACGACCTTCGGCGTTCCATTTAACAAAGCCCCAAATCTCACCTGCGCGGTTTTCCACTTGGGTAATCCAACCAGATGCTGGAGCTTCTTCACCTTTGGGGGCTTTAATGTGAGTAGCGTGTTCAACATCGAAGGGGCGTTTTTTGGTAAAGCTGGCGACGACAGCATCAGGATTAGGGTTCATCCATGAACGTCCATCAATCCCTGTGAAATTTCCTGCGGGTATCATCGGCAGCCAAATGCCTGGCGCATTGGCTTCGAGTGCCATCATGTTGAAGCAAAGCGCGGTAAGGGCAGTGACTGACATGGGTTAAACTCCGTTAAGAATTACATATCAACCTCCTAATCGTGGTTGGTATGGGTAATCTGATATTGATTAACAACGGAGTTCAGCATGCATAAAAAAAGCAACCGACGATAAATAACGTCGGTTGCTCTAATAGTGGGGTTTAATTATCGGGGGAAGAGAGACGAATGCAGATTGATTGCACGAACATGAGGGCTTAAAGATTACCCTAAAAAAACAGGTTGGCAAGCGCGCAACTGCAAGCCAACCTAAAACATCCAGCGCAACCTAGTTTAAACCCTGTTTAAATCTTCCCACAGGCGTTTAAACTTTTTTGCGAGTAACTTTGTAGCCAGTAGTCAGTTAAGCATCAGTAGCGAGCGTTTGACGCATTCGCGCTTCTTTTTCAGATAGGTCATTGGCAAGCATCATTTCACGCCCTTTGCCTGGGTTGTAGTTCCATCCTGGATCAATCCCTTCTGGCAGTTCTTCCACTTCGCCAGTGCGCCGATTTACCCAGCGCTTATTTTTACTGGCGGGTGAAGTGGTAGACACTTTACCCGAGGCGATCAACTTGTCGGCCTCGTACTGCGAGACTTGCCTTATCCAACACTTGCAGCCCCATCCGTTCGGTGTCATGTGAACGTCCCACCACGGATCATCCGCTGGCAATAAAGTGTTATTCCACTTTAAGTGCTCGATGCGGTGTTGCTCACTTGGTCCCAGTTGATAAAGCAAATAGGGCAAGGTGCGCTTAGTGCGTTGGATACGTTCCCATTGGCCAGCAGAGCGCGACGTTCTCATATTAGTTTTATAAATGGTCTTTATACGGCCTTCGCTACCCAGTTGCACTAGCTTGGTTTCGTCGGTCAATGGATCTTGCATGGTCTGCACACCCCACCAACCTGACTTCACTAATAGCGGTTTAAGGATATCGCGGAACTGTTCAAAGGTTTGGCCGCTGGCAATAGCGTCTTCAACGATTTGCTTTACGTCAACGAGTAGATCGGCGTTCATCATCTTAGCGACGGTAAAAGCGTTGGCTTGTTCTTCCTTCCACACATCCCGAAAGTCGAATCCTGGCTTAATGCCTTTGCGCTTGAACCATGCCAGCGCTTCTTTGGGGATAAGAGCATCAGCCATCTTGGTTGTCTCCTAGGCCACGTAGTTGAAACATGTACTGCGCCATTTGGGCAATGAACTGTTCCGCGCCGAGCTGCTCTTGCAATGCTGGCAAGCCTGCGGCGAACTCGTCATAGGTAGCAGACTTGTTGGCGAGCTCAATAATAGGGTTCATAAACTCGTCAGCGACTTGTTCCCACTCGCTCATAGCCTCATTAGTCAGTGCATCAATCTCGGCTTCCGCAGTATTCATCACGCGGTTAATGGCTATACGCTGCTCATGCTGGCGATTCATTGAAATGGGCATATCAAGCATACTGGCAGACTGTAGCGGCACTAAGGTTTCTTCACCGTCTTTCACTGTACTCAAACCAAACTTATCAGACATTTCAGAGGTCGAGACTTTTAGGCCACGGTCAACTAATGGCGTGATGCTTTCGACAAACATCTTTAAGTCTTCTGGCTCAGGCACCTTGATCCGTACTTTGGGATAACGCAGTTGCACACCCCAGTTAAGGATGATGTATGGCTTGATCAAGTACTCATTGATTGATGACTCAAGTTGGCGCGCATCCCACTTAGCGATATCGATCCGCACTTCGTTATGCACAGTCGCTTGCGATTGCGAGCTGCCGTTGTCGGCTGTCATAGTTTGGCCGAGAACGGCTTTTGAGACTTGCTCATCACACCAACGGGCCATGTTCTCAAACAGGGTATTACCGCCATTGCCCTTAGCCGTTTCAACCATTTCAATTTTCATTGATTCAGGGATCACCGCACCCGCATCGCTGGCAATCCGGCCAATCGCATTAATCAAAGTATCAATGTCATCTGTGCTGGCGTTCGCGCCGTACTTACCAATGCGCACTGGGATACCGAATACCTCAGCGAACGCCCACCAATCGCGAATCGTAAACGACTTAAGCATGTACATCACAGCGACTAAACGCGCTAGGCCATTGCGCCACACGCTACCCGACTTAGAACGCGGCGTGTGCAAGATAAACTTGTATGGATCAAGTGGCGCACCCATGGGCGCATCTTCACTAATCAATAATATCTGCTCAAGCGTCTCTTGGTCTTGGCGCAAGTAGCGTGGGTCTACCCATTTATAATCCTGTGGTTTCCATGGGGTTGATTGGGTATCCCAAAGAATTTGCACCACGGCCAAGCCTTTACCTAGGCCATCGAGCAAGTCGAAAAACAACTCGGGGATTTGGTCATCGTCCATTATCTCCCGCACACGCTCAGCCATTAGCACATCAATAGCATCATCACTGGCCGCTTCTACGGTTGGCGCTATTGCGGCCACGGCTAGCTTGCGCGTTCGCAGCTGCGCCGAGTAATGCAGATCGCGCTCTTCAATTTCTTCGGCCAAAGTCATATAGGCTTCGGGGTCGTTACCGTCAATCACACTTCGCAGCACAGCCGCCAAACGGTGGGGCGTTAAGCTGGATGCAACAGGGTTAGCGCGGGGGTTACGTACCCCAGTGGTATAAGCACGGGCAATGTCAGTACTCATTACCTGCTGATCGACTTTAAAAGGCTTACCCGTTGACGGGTCTAAAATGCTGCTCATAGTCTTATCCCTTTGCCGCGTAAGTCTTGGTGCGGTCTGTCTTCAAATCGGTTGTTATCGGCGGCTGTGCCAAAGAATTTGCGGTGTTGCTCATCTTGTTCGGCTTTAATGGTATGCAGTTCATAACGAGTGATGTCAGCTTTTGACGCCAAGATCCCTAAGAAGATAGCGACTGCACTATCGCCGTGGCGCTTGTTACCATCGCTGCCCGTTGTCCGGCTATCGTCAATACCTGGCACACCCCGATAGATTTGGATTTGGCCTAAGTCGGTAATCACATCTTCATGCTTAGGCAGCAAGATCTCATCGTCTTCAAATAAGGCTTTAAAGCGCGGCATGTTCTCGCGATAGAAAGCCACCGACAGCATGACCTCAACCACCTCAGCACCGTATTTATAACGGGCTTGCTCGGCTAAGTATTGGCCGTTACCACGGGCATCGAGATAGATACCGTCTCGTCTTGGTAGGCGATCACAGATGTAATACAGCGCTTGTTCTTGCTGCTTAAATGGCACGTTTTTTAACTCAACTAAAAACGGCACAGTGCGCTTAGTGTTTTCTTCAACAGTGATTGGGGCGAACACGGTTAAGTCGCCAGTCCGCGCAAAGTCTTCACCGAGGGCATGGCGCAGATTTACAGGCAAGTTCTTAAGCACAGGCTCAAGCTCTTGCTCTAACCACTCTTGCATTTCACCCTTACGCGCATGTTCGCTAGCTTGGTTAAACAGAGTTGATCCGGTAAAGCGCAGCACGGGGGCATCGAGTATCGCGGCACGTTCACGTAGGCCACGGCTAATGTAAGCACCGCCGCCGTTCTTGGGTACACAGTAGTATTCTTCTTGGGCATCTTCTTCGGTAGCAGTGGCTTTGATCAAGCCTGCTTTCCATTCATCCTCAGCAGCTTGGCTCCACTCTTTACCACGTACCTGACAGATACGTTTGTATAGGCCATCGGCGCATGCATCATCTAAGGTGATGCGGTGCACTGAGTAATCTTTTTTACCCGCACGGGAATCGTTAATCAGGGTATTAAATAGGTTATCAGTGCCGTTATGGGTTGAGATCAAGCGTATCTTTGCGCCCCACATAGTGAGCGCTAAAGCGGCCTTAAGAACTTCGGCTAGCTTCTCGTGGAATGCGGCCTCATCAATAGTAACGTTACCCTGCATACCCCGTAAGTTTGCGGGGTTACTGGATAGCGCTTGAATTTTAAAGCCGGATGCAAAGTAAATGCAGAAGGTCAGGATCTCTTTACCTTCCTGACCATCATCAATAAATAATTCTTCTTGGATCTCGCCAGCCGCTTTATTGAATACCTTGGCCCACATTGCCGCAGCATCAATAAACTCCCGCGCCATTTCTTTGTTGGAACCCACATAGAAATGATTGGTCCCACCTTGGCCGCGTGCCGCACTGGCACACAGTGAAGCATCACATGCCTCAGCCCAAGTGAGCCCAGTTCGCCGCGACTTCTCGCCAATCTTTAATGGGGCTTCATCGGCTATCCAATCTTTTTGGTAGCCGAGCAATACCGCAGTAGGATCAAAGCGACTGAGTACCGAGGCTTCATAAGTAGGATCAAAGGTACTGGCCGAACTGCTCAGCGCCAAGGCAACACCAGCAGCGGCACCTAATACCTTTTGCTTAATACTCATTATGCAATCCCCAATATTTCACGCTTGAATAGCTCAACTGATTCTTTGCTTAAACCTGCTGTTTTGGCAACTTTCTCTACCTTCTCTGCGGCTTCAATTGCAAAGGCACTGCGGATCTCTTTCTCAACTTTAATGCTCGACATCGCTGCCGCTTCAACACGTTGTATGACTAATGCCAACTGCCCTAGGGCTTTTGGATCAATGGGTTTTGCGTCTTCTTCATCAGATGCATCCATCATCTTCATTGAGGTTTCAAACGCCATTGTGCGCACAAACTCTTGCAGCAATTTCCCCACATCAGATGTGGGTGCTTCGCCTAGCTTAGCTGTCCACACTTCGGCAACTTCGCGGCTTTGGCGAATACGCTCACCTATGGTTTCAAACTTTTTAGCAAAGCGATTAAAGCCGGTGCGCGATAGCTTGGCATCTTCTGGCAAACCCGCTTCATCAATCATTTGATTAACGGCTTCAAGGATATCTTTTTGATGCATGCTGCCACTGCGTAAAAGCGCATGCAGTTGATCGCGGATTTCCTGCGGCAGCAAATTCACTTTTGACTTACGGCTACTCTTTGCATTGGTAAGATTAGACATAGTGCCCCCTTATGCCCGTGGGCGTTTAACACCTGGCACTGTTGCTTGACCGGATGCAACATCTTCACCACGGCCAGTTAAGCGGGCAATTTGGCACTCGGATAAATTACGTACTGATACTAAACCTTGCTCTTCGAGCCATGCTAAATGAGTGCGTACTTGGTCGCGGCTAATGTTATGGCCGTAGGCTTCAAGACAAGAATCAACAATTGATTCATTGGCTTCATAGGCTGGCATCTCACGCAAAGAGCGTAAGATCACTAGCCGTTGGTCTTCGATTAATAGCTCTTTAAATGACATATGAACCCCTATTTATCATCCTTTAAACGCTGTTCTAATAGCAGTCTTGCTAAGTGTTCTACGGGCTGAATGTTTGCTCTGAGTTCTTTAATCTCACCGCGTGTGTTTGCTAGCTCAACCATCAATTCTGTTATTTGCTTTTGAGTCGGCAAGCTATCCACATGTGCCTTTAAGTCATCCACTTTCTTTTCAACCTTAGCGAGGTCTTCATGCTTAGCGTATGTCTTAGACAACAGCGCAAGAATCATTAAGCCAATGGTACTTAATGCCGCCCACAGCATCGGCCAATAGGCTTTAAGCCAGATCTCCATTAGCGTTCCTTAGCCGTTTGGCAATCAATACAACGCACCGCATTTGGGTTAGCAGCTAAACTCGCTGGCGGGATTGGCTCGCAACAGGCGATACAAAAACGGCTACCGTGTTTATCTATTAAGGGTTGTTCAACATCATGGTCTAACTGTCGAGCAATGGCGTTATCTCTAAACACCTGCTCAACTTCCTGTGCGAGATCAAATGGGTTAGTCATTAACGCCCCTTGATAACATTGGCACCAACGTTCATCAGTGTACTAACCACTTTTTGACCGCTGCCTTTGGGGTGCGGGGCAAAGCCATCTAGGGTACGCAAGCCAAGGTAAGCCCACGCGGGGCTCGATAGCAGCGCAGCAACTGACACATCAATGCCAACGCCATAGCCAAAGGCATGTAAGACTTCCATCAAAAAGCAATAGAGGATCACAGCCCACATGGATTGACGCGCCATTAACGGGCGAGTGGTACGTATGTAAGGATCTTCGGCTTTGTCGCCACTGCGGATCGTCTCTTGGGTTTCGTGCTGCTCGGCCTGCTTATCGTTAAGCGCAAGCTCTTGGCGGCGGGTGATTTCCTTTTCCATTTCCACTTTAATGCGCTCAAGTTCCACCATCGACTCAGGTGATAGTGTTTGCATTTTGCGAGTAAGCGCCATTTCCTTTTGCTCACTGCTAAAGCCAAGTACATCATCTACTTGCTCAACCATACCAGCGATTTTATCGGCGGTATCACTGCCGCCAAAGAGTGATGAAATACCACGAATTGCAGCAGGGCCAACCTGCATAGCCATTTGTGCCACAGCCATAATTAAAGGGAGTGCCATTGTCGTAAGCTCCTAAGTTTTGATAATTTGTCTGTGCCAGTGGGCACAATGGATTGGTCGAGATGAATGCGGATATCGCATTGAGAAACGTTATGCCAGGCATGATTAAAGTGCGCTTGCATAGTGCCGCAATGGCTAAACAACGGCGGCTGAGGTACTGGCTCGCCAGTGTGGTAAAAACGCAGTTCAGCATTAAGGCGCATCTCGCGCCCCTTAGCTTTTGAGTAGTCCCAGTTCTTACCCATTACTGAAGCTCCCATGCGGCGCTGGTGAGGCTGACTAAGCGGTTATGCCAGCCCTCAAGGAAACGGCCTTGGGTAATATTCTTTATGATGATACGGGCATAAAAACGTGCACGGCGCAGGCCATAACGGGCACAGAGGTATTCAACATCGCAGCCATTAACAGCGGCGCGAGTGGCGGGGCCAATCTTGCCATCGGCTTTAGTGCCAGCGATTTCTTGCAGCATCAATAGCGCATTGGTCACGCCATGCTGTACGGCAGCATCGAAGGTATACAGCGCAACAGGGCCAGACCATTGCGCACAGAATGCGGGTTTCCAATAATAGGTATGATAAATAGAAACGATTTTATCTAAGGTGAGCGCGGCAATGTCGAGGTTAGGGAAAGCGCGTTTACTGATACCGCCTTTGGTTTCACCGCCAGCATCTTTAGGGTCGTTGACATAGCCAAGGTCTGGCTTGGGTGTGCCATCTTGATATAGCGCACCTTCTTCAATCAGTATAAAGCGTACAGCATGAATAAACTCAGGCGAGTATCCAGCGGTTGAAAACGCTATGCCGACAAAAGAGTGAGAGGATGAAAACATAAAAGCACAACCTGATTAAAATAGCCTAATCGGATTGTGCTTTTTATAGTGAGGTGGGATTAATTAACGTCGGTTGTTTAGTTCCAAATCAGTCATTCCTCTAATCGTACAACTACATATGAGATGCTCTGCTATTGGATGAGTAATCCAATATTCATCATCAACAGAAAATATCTTATCGTAATCATCTTTATGGACTGGACAATTTTGAAGCGTGGTGCCACGAGAAAGAAGCAAATATGGCAATGTTTTTTTCGTTCTTTGTATTCGCTCCCATTGCTCATAAATGCGATGAATTCTTACTATTCTCGATACGAAAAATGATACGTGCTCCTTGCTAAAATCATTTTTATTTTCGCCTAATAAAATTGGCGAAATCGATTCGTGAACCCAATTAAATGGAAGTATCTCAGCAACCATCTTACTTGCTGTTCTTGGATCATTCTGATTTTTTAAAATTACTTTATGGATTTTTTTATGCAAGGTTATAGGTATTGCAAATTCATTACACACTTTTTCAAATGCTGCATTAAATAATGGTTCACTCACCATAATCCTTTCCCTTAAAACAATTCTGGTTGTCGGTTCTTCACTTCGCGTTTGCGCATCTTAGCAATAACGCGATAGATATGCTGCATACTCTTATCGTATTTGCGCGATAGTTCCTCAACGTTATCGCCTTTGAACTCATGCCAAATTGACAGATTCATGATCTCAGATTCAAGTTGACGGCCACGGGGTAGGTACAGCTGCACACCACCGAACTCACGACAAATACGATTTAGTAATGCAATGGCAATTCGAGTATCAGCATCATGCACTTCAAGTTCATGTTTAAACATGACATAGATTTGGCGCATCGCTTCAGGCCAGCGCTGTGACTCTTCATCATCAGCTATGCGTTCAACATCTTCTAGGCTGACATTATCGTAACCAAAAAAGTCGCCGTTATCTTCGTTCGCCGCATTGTGTATATGAGTTGTTGATTGAGTCATTGCCGCCACCTTTCGCCAGATAGAAAAACACCCCGCATGGCGAGGTGTGTTAAGTATACGGCACAGGTGATCCCATGGTCATGGGATTGGGCTATTCCTTCCAAAGCGCGGAATTTTTATCATCCTTATCAGAATGATGAACTGGTTGCTCTGGATGCTTCTCCTTTTTGACGTAAGCATAAATAGCCATCACTGCAACTATAAGTAAAACAACAATTTGAAAAACTTCTATCAAACTTAAATTGAAGTGTTCCATTGCTAACCCAACCGCAACAGCGATAAACAAAAATGGCGCTAACCAGCCGATTACCTTGTATAAAAATAATGCAACTAAAAACGCTAACACTAAGATTATGAATGTCATTTAAACCTCCTGTTTAAACCGTTCACTATAATAGTCTGCTAACTTTTCATAGCCTGCCTTGTCTGTCAATTTATCATTGAGCGGAACGCGGCCACCACGGGCGATAATGGCATCAGACATACAGCGCCAATGCCACTTCTTTAACGCCTCTAATACGGCCACAGCCTGTGCTGACTTTAACCATTCAATACGGTCAATGCCTTGGCCGTTGCTGGTTTTAGTCATGCGCTTAACGTAGGTATTAAGCGCGACTTCGGTTCGACTGCGCACAAAGCCTTGGTCATACATTGTTAGCCAGATAGCGTGGATCTTCGGCACCTCCGCCGCCTGTGGTTGAGGTTTAGGCTTTGGCTTAAAGCCGCGCAACTTCATTGCGGCCACGACTGCATTGAGTTGGGTTTCACTCAGTCCCTTGGCACTGCGTTCGCCCGTGACTTGTTCTAACAAATCGCGATACATAGCATCGTCAAGTTGTAGATCACGCTTACCGATTTGCACCAGCTTAAGGGCGTTAGACATTTACATTACCTGCTGGGGTTAAATCATTAATTGAAACAACAGATTTTGTTGGATTATTAATCCTAACTACCGCTTCTTTTTTATTACCATAAGCGATTTCAATTGTTTTAACTCCTAGACCGCCTCTTAAAAACTTACATGGTTGCCAGATAAAAGACGATCCTATTGGATATTTATTATTAAAATCATCTGCGGGTAATGACATAAATCCCCCTAAGCAGTTTTCAAGTTGGTTGATGGATGTTCAAGGCGCTGTACTACCACACGATCAACGTAGACTTCTTTTAAAAACGGTTGTGAACAATGGGGGCACACAGCAAACGAATCCCACATTGAACCTTTATCAGATGGTGCAATAGTCTTTAGGTCTTTATCACAGCATGGGGTTTTAAATACCAATAGATTAAAACCTGCATCTTCTGCCTTAATCATCCACTCGTTGTACTCAGCTAATTTTGCTTTTGACATACTGATCTCCTATGCCGCGTTGCGGCTTTCATTACGTTGGATTCGTTCGCTGCGGTGCTCTGACTGACACGCTTTACAATGGCATTGCAGGCCATCAGCTTCGCGTGAAGAGGTAGACCAAAACAGCGTATCTTGCGGCCAAAACTCTTGGCAGCGGGGGCAAAGTTTTAGCAGGCCGAGTACATCATCAACAATTGCCGTACCGCGTTCCATGCGGCGAGCTATCAGCATGGGCTTCATGAGTGGCGTGTATTCACCGAACATAGTTTTAACCCCCGTTTACTTTGGTTTTAAACCGCGTTTAATTAATATTCAGCTGAGGCGAAGCGGCGCGGAAATACACCACCTAAAGCTATTTCAATTTCTAACTGCTCTTTAAAGGTTCTTGTGATTGGTTCACCATCGTCATAATCTTCATCAGAAAAATAAGTTAATGATTCAAGTAGTTTTCCATTCAATTCTTGAGGGTCTTCAATACAATCAGGATCCCCAGTTTCTTCTATACAGTCAGCAATACAGGCTTCGAGTGATTCACCGATCCACCAATCGCATTCATTCATTGCGTAAACGTTCATTTGCTTACTCCTCATTAGGCTGCTCATCAGTGCTCGGCTACCACGCCGAACAGACAAGAAAGGCACCACAGCGCCTTGCTTGTTTCGCTTAAGATGCAATGCGTTGTTGTGCTTGACCGTTTACGCCATGGTTTAAAGTCACGTTTTTAGCGGATTTATAGCCTTGATTCTTGGCATCATCAGCGAGACGGCCAGTGCCTTTAGCCTCTCTTGCACCACCTTTAGCAAGATCAATTTTGTCTTTAAAGGCAATCAGTTCAGTTCGCTCTTGGTCGGTTAACGCAAACTCCTGAATCTTGTTATGCACACCAGCGCACCAACCCTCACAAAACTGATCTGCTCGTTTGGTTTTATTGGCGCGTTTCATTCTGGTGCTGAGTGTGTCTAGAAACTCTTTGCGAGCTTTGGTTAGCTGACGTTCTAAAACATTGAATACATAACCTGCGACTTCTGGGCGTTCGTTGTGGCCGATATAGACGATCTGCATATTCTTAAAAGTGGGTTGAAAGTAGAACTCACACCCAAAAGCTTTAGCGATCGAGTAAGCCAAAATTAATAAGTATTGAGTTGGCACTCTTGCTCTAAACAACGCTTCAATAGTGGCATCTTTAACACCTGCTAAGGCTGGATTGTCACTTTCAATACCATGCTCTTGCATTAGCTTTTGAGCGCGAGAAAGCGCCAAAGCTGCTTCGTGTTGATTACTTGATGTTGCTAGTCTTAGTAGCTTTTTAATCTTGTCTAATATTTTGCTATTCATCGTCCCATTCCTTTTCGTGCGGGTTTGTCATAATGATCCGCTTGGCTTTTACTGCGCTGCGTGTACGCCAGTCGCTACCAAACTCTTTTATTGCCCAAGCCTCAGCGAGTTCTTTGGTTTTGAACCTGCCATAAGCCATGATGCTTTTGATGATGTCTTCATGGCGTTTGCTCATGCTTACCGCCAGTGCTTAACGCTTCGTAGTCTTCGCGCACGTTGGAACCTTCACGGCCCAGTACAAAGTTAAGTGCGGCGATATAACCTTCCTCAAAGGTGGAGTCAGGGAATGCCGTTCCGGCGCGTTCGTTCTCCATCACGGCTTCGGCCATCACGATTTCATGCTCTAGTTCGCTGAGGCTGAGGGCTGTGGTGAACAATCGTTTAAGTTCATGCATCGGTTTCAATCCTTCGTGTCTTGTCATACACGGTGACAATGTTGTGGTTAGTGATAAGGAAGTAGGCACACTCGCATTCCAATATTCGTTTTGGTTGCCAGCCTGAACGCTTCCTTATCCGCCGCAGCTGCTGCTTAGTGGGTCGGTGAGCGGTGGTTATCGCCTCGACCATCTGTGCCCAGTTGCGGCCCGTTCGTTGTCGCCACCTTTGTACAGCGTGGCGACTTACGGTTACTTCTCCGTAGCGGGTCAGTAGCAGATATTGCATGGCTACAACTTGGCGATATCGAGCGCAATTTGCTTATAGGTGCCATCGTCTTGGCGTTCGTAAACGCGCAGATAAGGCGTACTTCCCATCACTTGGATTGAGTCAGCGATGGCATCCATAGCCTCACGCCAATCAGCGTCATCGATGTTTAACTGTCGCAGGCTAAGCACTTGGTTAACGTCGATATAACCCTGCTTGTTCACTTTGAATGAAAGCTCAACTAGCGCTTTGATTTGGTCGCTCGAACCTACCGACCAACGTTTGATGCATTCATCAATTTTCACCTTGGCAGCTTGTATCCGTTCATCAAAAATACGGTGTTCGCCTATGCTGCGCTGGACCTTGTATTTTCCGTCAAAGGAGACAAGCGAGACATTGCCCTTAGTGCCGCCAAACTTAACGCCAAACTCGCTGGCGCTGAGGTCGATAAAGTCGGCAACCGTTGCCATCGATGTCGCTTTATACGTCGCCATGTGGCCTTGCATTTCTTTAGCAGCCATGATGATTTTGAGCACGACTTCATCACGCAGTTTGTCGATATCTTTCACTTGGCTTTCTGGTACAGCATGGCCGAGTGCATTTAAGCGGAAGCCCTGTGGGGCTGGTTGGTTAGTGGTGTTCATCTATAAGTTCCTTATTAAAAATTCTTCGGCCACACGCTGATTAACTCAGGTGAATATTGGTTAAGGGTTTGGCAAATCTGCTCGGGTATTTCCATGCCATCATCTACCCAACGCACTAGGCACCCGCTGTAACTGGCAACACAGATTTGATTGACCATGCCGTGCAGTACTTCGGTAATGCGAACTGCTTTTGAACGCAGTTTGAACGGCGGTTTATCTACGTCGATCACTGGCGTTAAGTGCTGACTGTTAATGTTGATCACTGTGCAACCATGCAGATTTAAACGGCCAACAGCGATAAGTGCTTGCGCTTGTTTTTCGAGTTGAGTTTTCATCAGTCTTGCTCCATTTCAGCTTTAACAATCGGGGCGCATTTAGGGCAGTAATCACCACCGTTGCTACTAATCAACCAACCTTGCTGCTCTAGTGCGCAATATTCATTTTGTGAATCAGATGGATCGCCACTATCTAATTCAACTTCGCGCCAGCAACCGTTGGCATCACATTTAACTTTTGCTTCGAAAGCCATCTCATGCCTCCTTCACTGCACGGTAGATAAGCCCAGGTGCAATGACCACTTCGTCATCACGCATTTGGTCTAAACAGAACCCGCCGCGGGTATTGACACCCACGCGATCAAACTCAAACTTTTTACCGTGGCGATTAGTGATAAAGCGGTCTGCTTCAACTGGCTTACCCTTGATGACTGCAATCACTTTCTCTTCAATCTTGTTTACTGTTTCCATCACTCACCATCCTTTGTTGTGTCACGTAGTTTTCCGCCACAAAATGGGCAGTAGTTAAACACCAGACCATCCGCTAAATGCTCGCCTTGCTTGACCTTCACCATGGTTCCTTTTGAGGTGCCTTCGGTAAGGTTGACTATCGTGTGCTTGTAGATCCCCTTTGATTTTTTAGTAGGAAATACATCCGCAATGGCTGCCATGTGTTCACATAAAGTGGCAGCGTAACCACCTAGTTTTTCAGAGCATGTTTCCATCACTCACCTCACTCGTTGGTTTCTAGTTCAGCAAGTGCTGTGCGCAGCAATTGCTCTGTGATCACCGCGCCTTTAGCAAACATGGCGGCAAGCTTTATGGTCTTAGTCAGTAGACGCAGGCCACCTGGTCGCTCACTGATTTGGATCATCACGTTCATTTCAGTGCTGCCGCCGACATGCCACGCTTCTGCAATGGCACGAACGTCAGCAACTTTGGTTTTATGGATGCCGCGCTTCTTAGCAATGCGCGAGAACAAGCGAGCAAAGTCTTCATTACGGCGTCCGCCCGTAAGCTGCGTATAGACCTTGTTGTTGCCCACAAGCACCATGCCTACGCCTGTTTCTTCTTGGAGGATGCGCAGCTCTTCTAGCGTGGGGTAATCGAGGTGATCAGCTTCATCAACAATCAGTAAGCCCTCGCTGCCCTTAAGGCGCTGGCGGATAACTCGGGCAAGTGGGCCTTTAGTGCGTGGCGCTTGATCCATGCCCAGCTCCATCGCTATCTCGTATAAACATTCGGTCAGGCTTGAGCGGCTTGGGCTGGCGGTCACTTTCCAGACGTTGTTGTTAGTGCGTTGGTATTCATCCAGCGTTTTGCTTTTACCAACGCCGGATGCACCGTAGATCACCACAATAGATTCGGTGATTTGGGCATAGGTGAGGTCGTCCATAATCAACTTGGCGGTGGGTGTTAATACAAAGCCAGGGTCAGTGCTTGGGTTTGAGTCTCGTTGTTCACGTAGGCGCAGCCAGTTCTCTAACTTCTCCACAATCTTGACCGGATCGGCTTTATATAAACCGTTCAACACTTGGCTTAAAGTCGACGGGGAAACGCTAATTTCTTGCGCCACTTGTCCCGAGGTAACACGCTTTGCGTTTATCAATGCAGCTATGCGCATGATGACGTCTGTTTGCTTGCTTTCGGCCTTCGCTAGGCTGTGTACGTTGGTCATATTCATTCCTTTTATTGCTCGTTTAACGCTGGTTTCGAGAGTGTTTAAAGACGGTTTTTACTTTTCAGTTCACGCAGGTAGGCAACGCTTTCGCTAAAGTTAGCGGCGCACTCGGCTTGGTGGTCTGAGTCGTGTTCATAGTCGTAAGCCATAGCGGCGGCGGTGTTACCGATTGAGGTCGGGCGCACCATCATTACCACTTTGGTTTCGGGGATAATCTCTTCGGCTGCTGGGCGCATCATTGCGGCCAGTTCAAGTTGGTCTACGCTGATTTTTGCAGCCGCAGCCAGCTTGTTGCTCTTAGTAAACTGGGTGCGTTTACGCTTGGTTTCACGGGCTGATTGGGTATCACCAAAGGCATCTTTTTCAAGACATTCAGCAGTACAAATATGCACACCGTTGAGGGCGTAGATCTCTAACGAGTCATGCAGCTTTAACGGGTCAAAACGAGCAACCAGTTTTTGGCCGACATAGTTCATCATCGTCTCGTTGAAATAACGGTTTTTACGGCCTTTGATACTGCCGCCAGCATCGAGCACAATCGTACCGTGCTTAGATACTCGTACCGCTTCGGCTTGCAGCATCATCAGTTGCAGCTGTGCCTTGGTGGCTTTGCGTATTTCAGCGTTTTGGTAGCTGATATCAAATGCCTGATCAAAGCTCATAAAGCCTTTACAGATTTCGGTATTACGGTTTTCTTTGGCGTTGTACATTTCAACACCCTTAGCAATGGCTTTTAAAAAGTCCTCTGCTGCTATGGCTTTGCTACCGTAGTTATCCGGCTTAGCCATTGGGTTAGGGCCTGTATAGGCACCACGACATAACGGGTGTTTGTCTATGTATTCCTCAAGCCCACCCACACCGAACATACGTTCAACAGGCTTAGCTTGGCCGTGGCCTTTACCGAGGATCACACTCGACCAATGCAGCTTGATCCCAAGCATGGGGATAATGCCGAGTGGATCATCTTCTTTAACTTTAAAGCGGTAGCGGTTAGCCACGCCTCCGGTCATCCATTTGTTGGCCGCTGCGCGGGTGTTATCGATCGTGATTTCTTTTGGCACACCGTACTTTTCGCATACGTCCATAAGTGACAAGCGAATGCTGTCGGTGTTTTCGCTGATATCACAACGCCAGCCGATGATCTTACGGCTGTAGATGTCTTGCCAAAACCACGTTTTAGGGCGCAGCACCTCACCGTTAAACCACTTCACAAACACATTGTGTAAGTAGCCGTCACCGTTGATCCACTCAAGCGCATGCAAGCCTTCGACTGTGCGTTCTTGCGGTGGGTACAGTTGGTGCAAGGCATGTTCACCCTCACGCAGTAGCACTAATTGCTGTGCTGGTATTTCGTGGGCTATACGGCGGGAAAGGCTTTTTAAACTGGGTAACACCCAGTCTTTACCTTTAGCGGTATCTTTTAAGCGCTCGTAACACACTGTCATTGCAGGTTGTTCTAGTGACAGGTAATCAGCTTTGAAGGCTTCCCATGCTTCGGGTGATACAAACGCAAACTGGTTTTTCTTCTTGGCCTGTGAGGCTTCAAAGTGTTTCGGCAGCAAGGCTGGCGCCCAATCTGATTCATCAATGCCTTTGACCATGGCGCAATGACGGCGCAGCGTGCTAAGTGCAATGTCGTACTCGGCACATACTGAGTCATACGCATCCATTAACTTGATGCCATTACGCTTAAGCGCAAACACGGCTTGTACTGTGCGTAATGCGAATTGCGCTTTAGCCTGGGCTGCATGATTGGTTTTATTCCAACGCGCCCAAAGTGCTTCACGGCAATAGGTTTGCTGGCTTTTCTTTTTAGGCAATGCCAGTACTTGATCGCCAACTTTGATTTGACCTTCACGCTTGTATAAGGCCGTTTGGACAGGTAAAGGCAGAATACTAATAGGGTATTCAAATGCCTTTGTTCCCTGGCGCTTGCTTCTCTCTATGCCATTGGATTCAGCTAAGCTCTCAACTAATTTGCGAATACCACGTTCTGTAGTCGGTAAACCAGAAAGCCCAACAATCTCGCTAATAACAAACCGTTCCATATGGTTACCCCGCTTTCGGCAGTTCTGCGTAGCGGCTTGGCCATACTTCAGCCGGAGTCAAACCAATGGCATTGGCTATAATTCTTTCGCCTTTCGGCCATGGTCTCTCTAAAGCATTTGCAAGAGTTGTAGAAGCAAGTCCGTTTTCACGGCTTAGTGCACTCATGGAAATGCCCTTCTTTTTTAGTGCAGCAATAATGTCTGCTCGATGTAAATCTGTGCGTTCCATTCCCATCCCTCTCATTTTCTGTAATGATTGGCAGTTAGTTAACCATCTAAACTAACTAACTTAGTTAATCTAGGAACAGTATTGATCAACAATAGGAACAGGTCAATGTGTTTTTGTTCCTTTTTAAGAATTGGTGTTCCTATATTTAAACTTTAAAAAGGTAGAAATAAACAATGACTTACAATGAAAAGGAACATGAAAACCTAAAAAGGAACTCGGATCCTTTTGAGGAACATGCAAAAGGATCTTCTTTTTCAGAAAGACTAGGGTCGGTATTAGGTAGTAAAAGCGGACGCGCTTTCTCTAAAGAGATAGGCATTTCATACAGTACTTTGCATAACTATCTATCTGGTGTTAGTTCGCCAACGCTGGATAATCTGATTACCCTGGCTGATAAGACGGGCGTATCAATAGAATGGTTAGCGACTGGTAGAGGTGATGAGGTCAGAGAGGTAAAGGCTTTATACAATGCAGGCTTAGACATAGAAGAGTTTGCATTAATACCAGGATATAGAATCCAAGTATCTGCTGGGCATGGTGCATTAAACCCTGAACAGCTTGAGCCAAGTAGATTTTTAGCATTCAGGCGTAAATGGTTGAAGTTCAGAGGCTTCAACGAATCTGAGTTAGCCATAGTATGGGCAAAAGGCGATAGCATGGAGCCCACCATTCACAGCAACGATACGCTAGTGGTTCACCTTGGGCGCAATAATCCAGCAGACGGGCACATCTACATTTTTAGAGATGGCGACAACCTTTTTGTAAAGCGTTTTCAGAATATGCTCGGGACTTGGCGCTTGATAAGTGACAATAATTTTTATCGTGACCTGGATGTTCCTAAACAGGAACAGCATCAGTTTGAAGTAGTTGGGCAGGTGGTTCATATTGCCAAAGATATCGGCGACTGATTTAAATGTTTAAACGGGTTTTAAACTGAGTTCTAACACAATCAGCTAGTGCTCAATCTACTAGGCTAAATCAGCACATTTTAAAAGGAGTGCTCAAACCTGCTCAGATTACGGAATACTTAAAATAAGTAAGGGGCCCAAGTTTTAAAAACCTTGAGCCCCGCGCTGTATCTAGATCTAATCCACTTTACGATCCCATCTAATCCACATAGATCCAATTTGATCCCTAACGTTATGCAGTGTTCATTTAACTAGACCCTATACAATTAAGTAAAAGACGAATTGAAATCTTACTGAGCCAACATGGTATTTAGCTTTTGCGGTTTAATATTCTGTTGCGTTGTTTTTCCTGCATTAACAGCCAACAGCCCCGTTATCTGTTCTTCCTGCTCGCGACATTTTGTATGCTACAATCTTGGCATTTCAACATGGCTTATCAATCCTAAATATTTCAATGAGAAAAGGCATTTTACTGGCGGGCGGTACTGGCTCGCGTCTTTATCCTATGACGCAGGTTGTCTGTAAGCAATTACTGCCCATTTATGATAAACCAATGATTTATTACCCTTTGGCCACACTTATGCAAGCTGAGATTCGGGATAGATTGATCCTTTTTATACCCTACTATTTCGCTGTTTCGTGCATGACTCTATAAGCAGGTATTGGATGAAATATAGCGAAACAGAATTAGCCGAAGTATTGGTGTTTGAACCCCAAATGTTCGGTGATGAACGTGGCTTTTTTAAGGAAACGTTCAGGCAATCCTATTTTGATGCTTGTTTCACTGCAAGAGGACTTCAGCTTCCCGTATTTGTGCAGGAAAACCAGAGTCGTTCGCAACACAATGTTCTGCGAGGCTTGCATTTTCAACGGCAAAAACCGCAGGGTAAATTGGTGCGGGTCTGTGCAGGGAGCATTTTTGATGTTGCCGTCGATATTCGGGCTGACTCGGCCACCTATGGAAAATGGGTTGGGCGAGTGCTATCCGCAGAGAATCACCTGCAAATGTGGATCCCACCGGGCTTTGCGCACGGTTTTTATGTTCTTACTGATTATGCTGATGTTATTTATCAATGTACCCAATATTATGATCCTGAAGATGAAAGCGTTTTAGCTTGGAACAGTGCTGAGTTTGCCATTGATTGGCCATTAATTGCTGCACCGATTTTATCCACCAGAGATAGCAACGCCAGTACACCCTCATAAAGCCAATTACTGCTTGTATTAAAAGGAATGACTATGAGTTTATTATTTTCGCCTTTAACCTTAGGTCAACTCGAGTTAGCCAACCGCATTATCATCGCGCCTATGTGTCAGTATTCGGCAGAAAACGGCCAAGCAACCGATTGGCATACGATTCATTTAGGGAGCATGGCGTTATCGGGTGCGGGAATGCTTATTTTAGAGGCTACCGCTGTTCTGCCCAATGGCCGAATTTCCTATGCAGATTTAGGCCTATGGGATGACAAAACGGAGGCTGCTTTAGATAAAACCCTCAAATCTATTCGCAAGTATTCAAGTATGCCAATGGCGATACAACTCGCCCATGCGGGGCGTAAAGCATCAACTCGAAAACCTTGGGAAGGTGGCGGCACTATTGCACCCGATGAACATAATGGTTGGCAGACGATAGCGCCTTCCGCGCAGGCTTTTAACGAAGGTACAGCATTACCGAGTGCGATGACATTGGATGAAATTGATGAGCTTATATTGGCATTTGTCAGTTCGGCGCAACGTGCCGAACGATTAGGGCTTGATGCGATTGAACTTCATGCTGCTCACGGTTATTTACTTCATCAATTTTTATCCCCACTATCGAATCAACGCATTGACCAATATGGTGGCAGTTTAGAAAATCGTTTGAGTTTATTGTTGGCCGTGTTCGATGCAATTAAAGCAGTGATATCGCCTAAGATGGCACTCGGTGTGCGGATTTCGGCAACCGATTGGGTTGATGGCGGTTGGGATTTAACCCAAAGCCTAGTATTGGCAAAAGCATTAGAGGCCCGAGGCTGTGATTTTATCCATGTGAGTACAGGTGGATTAAGTCCGCTACAACAAATCCCTGTTGCAGAACACTTTCAAGTGCCTTTTGCCGAAGCCATTAAAGCTGAGGTAAACACACCTGTGATTGCAGTGGGATTAATTACGGATGCCAATAAAGCGGAAACGATTCTGGAACAAGGACAGGCTGATGCTATTGCACTTGCTCGCACTATGCTCTATGACCCACATTGGCCTTGGCATGCGGCAGCAATATTAGGTGCAACTGTGAAAGCGCCGCCACAGTACTTACGTTCATCGCCACATGGGATTAAATCGCCAATAAAGTAGTGAGCTAATTTGGCAGTGCAGATTTTACTATTGTAAGTTAGTCCTAATGGCAGAAAACAAAACGGGCAAGAATTATCTTGCCCGTTTTGAGGTTTTACTGCGTACTAATTATTTAATGGGGTCAACACTGGGTCTGGTATACCAAGGCGCACGTGCATCAGTTACATCGAACAAGTTGTACTTACGGCCAAGCATTTGACCGCCGTCACGGGTCAACGGCATCCATGATAGGAAAGCACGACTATGGGTAGACTTAACCGTCATTAGATCGAATGGGATTGAAATATAGAATCCCTTGGTAAAGCTTCCCTCACCGTATTCATCTGCCGATAGATTAGTTTTAGTCGCAAATGCGCCGACGATAACACCACTATCAAACTGTTTAGAGAAATCAACCGTCACGCCTTTATCCTCGGTGAGATATTGTCCTGCACTGACTCTGAGTAAGGTGTTAGGAAACCACTCCGGTTGGTAATAAGCTGTTGCATGTCCAGTCACTACGCCAGTCTGAACTCGATAGGCACGATTGGTGAGAGGGTCAAATTGATTTTCATCCTTAAAGAACCCAAACATACTATCGGGATCTCGCTGCTTAGCATAGTTAACATCGAACCCAAAGGCCCATTGACTATTAAGTGGGCGATATAGAAACTCAGTACCAACACCGCCATACATCATCTCTAAATAGCCACCATAGGCTTGATAGGAAATATTATCGCTAAGATTGTCCATCCAAGTGAGTTGCAGGTTATTAACTCTCACTGGGTTATCGTGAACATATTGACGGATTAAGGTTCTTACGCGTTTTAAGTCGGTGCCGTCTGGTGGCACGTCATATAAAAACTTATCGTAGTTATCGTATAAATTAAGGTAGAGAGAACCGCCAAATTCGAAGTTATCGGTAAATCGATAGTTGGCACTACCTGTAACACCGATATTAAACATGTAGAAGCTTTCTGAACCACCGAAGGATTGCACCATAGTCGGTGAAATATCAAAGCCAAGCTTGTCTAACCAATTTTTGTCTGAGTGTGTGACTAGTTGGCCTTGAGGTAATGAAGGGACACTGACTTGACTTGCGTCTGTAATCTTCGCATTCAGATAGCCAAAACTTGCTACTTGCGCAAATTTTTCCGCATCAATACGAGTTTCGGTAATTGGCTGGCTATAGTGAGTTTCAATCAAGCGATACTCTTTGATTCGAGTTAGATCGCTACTGTTGGCGAGTATGGTTGCCGCCCTTTGATGGGCTTCATTTCTATCTCGAAACTTAGTTTGCTCACCAACGACAGTGATGCTGTCAGAGTCGAGGTAAATTTTAGGATTGTTATAGCCCGCAATGGATTGTAGATCCTGTGCTACTTTCGACCAGTTAATTGCTGTTTCTAACATGCCCTCTTGTGGCTGTATTAAATGAACGTCAGCGATTTCGGTTGTGGTATCTAAGGTGGCGCTGGGTATTGCAGGCGTTTGTTCTGAAGAATTAACACTATCTAATGGCGTATTGGTTGTTTGCACATGTGTTAACGGTGCCGCAGGAATTGGCTTATATTTCGCTGCAGCAGGATCGCGTTTAATCTGTGTTAACTCATTAAAATTCGTTTGTAGGCTAAAACCAAGCGTCCAAGTGTTTCCGCGCTCATAGCTTAAATGCAGATCTCCCCAGTCTCCGAACCGATATAATAGGCCATAGTTAAATTTGCTGTCCTGTGGCATAGCAATACCGCCGCGAACAACTGGAAAGTCGGATTGGTAGTCGTTACCATCGTATTCGACTTTGACGCGTAGTGGGTCCCAAGGCGTTTGATATTCGACACCGCCGAAGAGGGCCGCGCAACCTTTAAACCAACGTTGATAATCAACTGTGCCACCTTTACCACCATAGGACGTATCTCGATCGCAGTTATAGTTGAGATCTTTTTTATCCGATGTCAGGTTGCCGCTATTACCGATATATCCCCAGCCAATACCTAAGGTGAAATCTAACGGCCCAACTCGTTTAGTGGCTGCAATAAACTCACCATCGAATAATCCTGTGCCACCAAAATCACGGACACCAATCGAGGTTTCTGGTAGCCAGTTGCTTTCTTCAAGTAGACGGACTTTAAAGTCTATGCCCTTATCCGTGTATTTTGTGTTTCCACTAAAACTGGGGTCGCTACTATAGAGTAAGTCTTGTACTTGGGTATAACGAACTGTGGTTTCAAACCAAGGGAAAAGTTGTACAGAGGCCGTAAAGTGTTGGTATTCGTCGTTATAGCTAGTGGCAAAATTAAACTCGCCTTCAGGTGCCATACGCCCCGTTGGCATCTGCATTAAACCAACACCGCCAAAATCTGATTGCGAGGCTAAGAGTGTGGGATAGCTAAATTCATCGGCAGTCGCATGTAATAGTGGCAAAAGTGCCAAAGATAGTGCGGATAGACGACCTAAAGAATGGAGAGAGTTTTTCATTACAGAGCCCGATTCCTGAGTAATTCAATCATGTTTTCATTCAAACTCGTGTCGTCACCAAAGCCGCTTGAAAACTCAACGTAAAGTGTTGCCCCAGGTGCAATATCCTGAGTCTGATGGTTCCAATAGGCGATAGGTTGTTTTATTGCCTGTCCATCGGGTTGAATTATCCATATAAAACTAGTCTCAGCATTATCTAGTATGCCTGCTTGCTTAAGGTAATCTTTGCTACTTAGTTTATTCTGCCATGTAAAACTCCCCGTTTGAGCCACTGCACCAAGTACGGTGATGGTTGTTGGGCGAGGCGGTAAAACTAATAGAAAACGACCATTAATCAGCGCATTATACGAATCATTAATTCGAATAACATCAACATCCAGTGGTTGTATTACACGTTGTCCAAGTTTTAAGTTGCGAATGAATTGTGCAAGTTTAGCTAGCTTGGCGATGTAAGCACTGTCGTCTTTAGCTTCGCCCATTTTGGATAGTAGGGTTAAGACTTGCTGGCGTTTAGTCTCTAATACGGTGGTATTCTCAATATCGAGTAATGCTGCACCTAACCAATAAATAGGCACGACTTCATTTTGATTGGTTTTATTATATTTTGGAAGTTGGACTAATCCATCTTGTACTATTTGCTCAATACGCACTGCTGCAGGATAGTTCAGTTGAACCTGAGCATCTTGATTTGTTGATGTGCTGATGAATAGCTGAGTTTCAGCCTGAACAGTTGTCGTTAATACCGAACTAAGTACAAGTGCCAATGGCGCTATGTAATATCTCATAATGGTTCCACTAGGATGCAAATGGCTTAAGTAAAGTGATATCAATAAAAGGTAGATTTGGTGCTATCTTCTGGCGACTTTTAATGACGTGTCCATTATCTGGCTTTAACCAAAATTCATTTTGATACTGGATATTCAGGCCTTCCACTGATACGAGCTCACTGTAATGCAGAGCTTGAGTTGGCGTATCGTTGATGAGTATCTCTTCCTCGGCAATAAAAGAAAACTGCGAGTTAATCTTATATCCATAATGGTATCCTGGCTGCCAATCAATAGTTCGAGTCCAAGTTTTAGGGGTACTGCTTAAATGCAAACCTAAGAGAATAGGATCGGGTTCAGAGCTTTCTATTGCGGCTAAATTGCCAGTAAGTAGACTTTGAGTTTTTACTAAACGTCCGTTCACTGTCACTAACATAGCGTTATCCGCGGAGAGCCATTTTAACTCAATTACTTCTGGTACGGGTCTGACTGAGGTGAGAGTTTGTTTCGGTTCCGCAAAGGCTAAAACAACAAATGCTTGGGGTGTGTCATCAATCTTGACATAAATGCTGGCATAGGGATTGGCTTTCACTTGCTCGGTTGTGAGCTTAATATCGCTATCTCCAACGAAAGCCAATTTCATCGTATCGTTGAGGGCGCTAATTCGTTGACTACAGCCAGAAATTCCCATTAATGCAATGGAGGCTGTGAGTAGTGATAGTAGTTTTTTATTTATACGCATCCGAGTTGCTTATTCTCAATAGTCATAAATATCAAATGTAGAGAGAGGTGAGATTTATTTCAAGAAATGGAGTAATTCTCACGTTTCTCTAGAGAAACAAAAAAAACAACCGCCAGTAGGCGGTTGTTTGATAGCTATATCCGACTGATTAGTTGCCAGTACCAGTGGTAGTGTTAGTACCTGTACTCGTGATTGGGTTGCCATCAGAGCTGTTAGAGATTGCAACAGCACCGGCAATCGCAGCACCAGCAGCAACAGAACCAGCAACGATTAAACCAGTGCTGTTAGCTGCAGCGTTAGCGCCTGCTGCTTTGCCTTCAACTGCATTTGCAGCCATAGAGCTGAATGCTGTCATTGCAACGATAAGTGCTAGTGAAGTTTTTTTCATCGTGATTCCCTTTTTGAAAAAATGTGCATGATTTTTTGATAATCTAGTACAGCATAGTAAGCGATGCAAACAAAATTATCAATGTTAAATCCATCTTCTTGCTCATGCGAAAGTTTGAATTTCGGCACTAATATTCAAGCTATATCTATCCATTTGGTATGGTTTTTAGTGAAGAAACTGATTAAATCGTTAGCTTATTTTAAACAAAAGAAATCTTTAAGTTCATCGATTTTTTCCATGGCATCTTTATAGCCTAAGTCGATTAAAGCGCTGGTATACGTTTTTTCGAAGAGTAGGTAGGACACAATACTTGAGTCTGATTGCCTGTCTATACCAATGAAGCCGAGTAAGGTTTTAACGGCCCATGGCATGTCGTCATAGAAGCGGGCAGCAATTTTGCTGAGATCTTCGCTAGGTTTGATGACTAGGGCTTTAATCGGATGCAAGGCGAGTTTGTTACGGCTTGACTCAGGAATCAGGCTTAAAGTGTTATTGATCCTTTCTAGTCTCTCAAGGTCGCTATTTAAGGTATCTGAAAAGATGGTATCGAGCAGATGACCCGCTATTGTCGCTGTTTTTGGGTGATATTCTAGTTCCATAGGAAAGTGCTTGTGCGGGCTCTCTAAGTTAATGACTAAGAGTTTTTCGGCGCCTAAATGAATAGGGCTTGAGAGCGGTGCTAGCTGATGGACTGAACCATCACCATAATAGGCTTGGTTGAGTTTAATGGATGGAAATACCATAGGGATTGCCGAACTGGCGAGTAGGTGCTCGGTATTGAGCATGATACGTTCGCCACTGCGACGGGCACGGGTCCAGTTTTCGATTTCTTTCGCGGCTTGGAAAAAGGTCACTGAGCGAGAGTTATTATAACAAGAGGCATCAACACTTAGCGCGGTCAGTGAGCCATTACGGATATTACGGTCGATACGTTTAAAGTCGATGAGCTCATTGAGTAAGCCTCTGAGCGGATCATTATCGAGCAGACTGCCTGCATCGGTATTGACCTTATCATCTTGCATGCCTTTGAGGGCCATTTTCGTTAGATGGCTGAGAACACCTGTGATCGAAGCTCGGTAGACTTTTCGAGTTTCAAAATGACGCCAAACCCATTCGAGTTTTCTGACACCAAGGTGAAAGCAAGAGGCATGGGTCGCGATAGCGGTGCCATTGATGGCACCCGCAGAGGTTCCGCAAATAATTTTAAAGGGAATACCATGATTGCGTGGATAAAGCTGGACCAGTGCTTTTAACACGCCGACTTGGTAGGCCGCCCTAGCGCCGCCACCGCCTAAGACTAATGCAGTTGATGTAGGCAATCTTCAGACTCAATTTATTGTTTTAATAGTTTTATTAAAGCAACGCCCCCCTATAAAAAGCAAGTCGGTAGACTCAATTAGTTGTAAATTTCGATTTATCGTTTATTCGATTGCTGGAACATTTCGCTTTAGACAATTAATCCGCTGTAACTTTGGTCGTTTTGCTGAGGCCAAAGCAATGCTCCGATGTTGGAAACTCACCCGTCCTCACTTCTTGGGCATATTGGGCGCAGGCCTTAGTGATCAATGGTCCTAAGTCGATATAGCGTTTAGCAAATTTAGGCGTGTAGTCAGAAAATAAGCCTAAGATATCCTCAGTCACGAGCACTTGACCATCGCAGGCGGGTGAGGCACCAATGCCTATAACTGGGATTGAGACTCCTGCCGTCACTGTGCGCGCCGCGAGCTCGGATGTGCCTTCAATCAGTATGCTAAAAGCGCCTGCTTGCTCAAAGTCTTTCGCTAAACTAACGAGGGCTTCGATGGCGGCAGCATCCCTTGCTTGGGTTTTAAATCCACCCAATTGATTCACGTGTTGCGGCATTAATCCTATGTGTGGCATTACAGGGATCCCTCGCTGGGTTAAAAAACGAGTGGTGTCGAGCATTTCTGCGCCCCCTTCAAGTTTTACCGCCTGCGCGCCTGTGCGTATTAATACTTGGCTGGCATGTCTGAAGGCTTGCTGAGGCGATTCTTGATAACTCCCAAAGGGCATATCGATAATAACGCAGGCATGTGCTGCGCCGCGAGTGACAGCAAGACCATGGTTAATCATCATTTCTAAGGTAACCCCTAGTGTAGAGTCTTGCCCATAAACCACCATACCGACGGAGTCGCCGACGATAATCATATCCACATGGGGATCGATAAGTTCTGCCATCGGTTTTTCATAGGCGGTGAGGGCAACTATGGGCGTTTTGCCTTTCATTTTTTGTAAGGTGACGGGCGTAACGCGGTTTTTATTCATGTGGATGCTCATGTCATCTCCAATTTGTTAAATCTGAGAGGGCATGTTAGCGCTTGCTGCTTTGGCGTTAGCTCGATAGATTGACTTAATGTCTAGATATAAAGACACTTCTTTACATAAAGGTGCTTCTAAACAAAGAGGTGCTTCTAAACAAAGAGGCTCGATAATACGAAAAGAAGCTTCGATATAAAAATCACCTTGGGCGATAACACCTTGAATCAAGTCACTGACACGCATTTATCCCAGCAGCATATTACTCAGCACACGCAGGTCGCGCCTTCACGTTTAGCCGCCGCAGGGCTAAGTGCCTCCATCATGTTGCTTAAGCGAACACTCAAGCCGTTTGAACATGTGCAGCGCCATAGTCATTCTTGGGGACAGGTCATTTATGCCAGTCAAGGTGTGTTGAGTGTGATCACGCCTGCGGGGCGTTACATTGTGCCGCCTGAGCAAGCGGTGTGGGTGCCTCCCTTTGTCGATCATGAGGTTATCGCGCTAGGTCAGGTGCAATTGAGTAGTCTGTATTTGGATGAAACCCGGATAGGCGGGTTTCCACCCGACTGCACTTGTTTGAGTGTGAAGCCTGTTTTGCAGTTATTACTGCAAGAGGCTAATGCCTTAGTGAAGAGTGAGGCTGGGCTAATTGATCCCGATTTTAAGGATCGCGTCATGCGGCTCTTGATGGTGATCCGTGATTTTATGGTACTCGCCCCTAAGGTCGCCTTGGATTTACCTTATCCTAGGGATAAAAAATTACTGCGCATTACCGAGGCTTTGCTTGCCGATCCAAGTGAGCAACGTACTTTGGTTGATTGGCAGCGGGAGGTCGGTGCCTCTGCCCGCACGTTAGCGAGATTATTTAAACAGCAAACAGGGCTGAGTTATAGCCAATGGTTGCAAAGGCTTAGATTGCAGGTGGCGATTCAAATGCTCAGCCGAGGTGAATCTGTGCTCACTACAGCGTTATCCTTAGGTTATGCCTCGGGTTCAGCCTTTGGTTATATGTTTAGGCAGTTGATGGGTGTCGCTCCGAGTCAGTACCTGTTAGCGCAAAATACCTTGCCCAAAATACAGCGGTAAACAGCCGCATATAAAAAGTCATGTTGCGAGCCAATGTGAACGATGAAGGTCAATAAAAAGTCCAATAAAAAACGCACTTAAGCTGGGCTCAAGTGCGTTTTGTTTTTGATCTTCAGCTTGTCTACATTTCGCGTTAAGGCTTAGCCTTTAACTGCGTTTTTCAGGAAGTCGAGCAGTTGATCGAATGGAATATCTTGTTTTTCACCTGTGCGGCGGTTTTTGTATTCAAATACGCCAGCATCAATATTGCGATCGCCAATCACCACTGTATGTGGGATACCAATCAGTTCCATATCGGCGAACATCACACCTGGACGCTCTTTACGATCATCCAATAACACTTCGATACCCGCTTCATTTAAGTCTTTGTATAACTGCTCGGCGATATCGGTTACGCGGTGCGACTTGTGCATGTTCATTGGCAGAATACCCACGCTAAATGGCGCAATCGCTTCTGGCCAAATGATGCCACGGTCATCGAAGTTTTGTTCGATGGCTGCTGCCACAATACGGCTCACGCCGACACCGTAACAACCCATCAGTAGCACCTGTGACTTGCCATTTTCGTCAAGTACAGTCGCGTTCATCGATTTAGAGTAGTTAGTGCCCAGTTGGAAAATATGGCCCACTTCGATACCGCGTGCCATAGCATAAGTGCCTGAACCATCAGGTGTTGGCTCGCCTTCGACTACGTTACGGATGTCGGCAACTTGCGCTGTCGGCAGATCGCGTTCCCAGTTGATACCAAAATAGTGTTGGTCATCAACGTTAGCACCGGCGGCAAAATCGCTCATTACGCTAACGCTGTGATCGATAACGATAGGGATTTTAAGACCGATAGGGCCAAGTGAACCTGGACCTGCGCCGATGGCGTCACGGATCAGCGCTTCTGGCGCCATTTCCAATGGTGATGCGACTAAGTCTAACTTGTCGGCTTTGACTTCGTTGAGTTCATGGTCACCACGAACGATTAACGCCACTAGCGGAGCGGCTTCGGTCGCACCTTTAACGATCAAGGTTTTGACCGTTTTAGTGATATCCAAACCAAACTGCTCAACTAATTCCGCAATGGTCTTCGCATTTGGGGTATCGACTAAACGCAATGCTTCAGTGGCTGCGCCGCGTGGTTCGGTTGGTATAGGTGATTCGGCTTTCTCAATGTTAGCCGCATAATCGCTGCCCGTTGAGTAAGCAATTAAATCTTCACCGCTTTGTGCTAGAACATGGAACTCGTGTGACATGCTGCCACCGATTGAACCCGTATCAGCTAAAACTGGGCGGAAAGCTAAGCCCATGCGCGATAGAATGTTGCTATAGGCTGTGTACATAGCCTCATAGGTTTCATTCATGGTATCGACGTCAAGGTGGAAAGAGTAGGCGTCTTTCATCAAGAATTCGCGTGAGCGCATCATGCCAAAACGTGGACGAACTTCGTCACGGAATTTGGTTTGAATTTGGTAAAGATTCAGCGGTAATTGCTTGTATGAACTGACTTCTTTACGAATGAGATCGGTGATCACTTCTTCATGGGTTGGCCCCAGTACGAAGTCGCGATTGTGACGATCTTTAAAGCGCAGCAGCTCGGGACCAAACTTTTCCCAACGACCCGTTTCTACCCACAAGTCTGCCGGTTGCACCATAGGCATTAGAATTTCAATTGCACCAGCTTTGTTCATTTCTTCACGAACAATCGCTTCGACTTTACGCAGTACACGTAAGCCCGTGGGGAGGTAGCTATAAAGGCCCGACGCGTTACGACGGATCATGCCCGCACGTAACATTAATTGATGACTAATGACTTCTGCGTTGGCAGGAGTTTCTTTCTGTGTTGATAGCAGGTACTTGCTGACGCGCATTACCGATGTCCAAATTTGAGTTGAATGGTCGCCATTTTATCACCTGCTTTGGTGATGTCACCTAGGGATTTAGGTTAAATTCAACTAGCTGGGAGATAAATAGCATTTTTTGATGCTGGATAACGGATAACGGATAACGGATAACGGATAACGGATAACGGATAACGGATAACGGATAACGGATAACGGATAACGGATAACGGATAACGAAAGGAAGAGCGCTGTGCTGTTAGAGCGTGACTTCGTCACTGCTAGTATCAAGATAATCCTTACTGCTTACTTATCCCGTCTATCACCAATCACTTTGGCGGGGTTGCCTGCCACTATCGCCCAGTCGGGCACATCTTTCGTTACTATGCTGCCCATACCCACCACAGCGTGATCACCAATGGTCACACCATCGACTATGCCTGCCTGAGCGCCAATCCACACATCTTTGCCAATAACAATGCCTTTGGAGTTGGCAGCTTGTTGATATATGGGGGTATCTGGTGCCATGCCATGGTTAAAGGCGTAAAGGGTGACATTATTGGCGATGCGGGTTTGATTGCCTATCTGAATCCCGACCCTGCCGCCATCGAAGGAGCAACCATGATTAATCGCCACTTCGTCCCCTAGCGTGATAGGCCCATGCAAAAAACACTCGGCGGCGATCATGCAGCGATTACCTATGCGGATATCACGATTGGGTTCGGCAAATAACTGCGCCTCTGGGGCGATAAAACAGTGCTCGCCGATAGTTACCGTTTCGAGGGCACAAAGTTTTGCTTGAATATCGTCTTGCCAAGGTTTGGCCCAGATTAAATGTTTCTCTTTTAAAGAAAAATACAGCCACGGCATCCAAGAGAGCCGCTTTTTATGCTGGCTTTGATAATCAGGTTTTGATGTAGGCGTTGGCGCGGACATTTAGCCACATTTCCCCGGTTTGAGTTCCAATACTAAGATGTATTCTTGGTCATTGTCATCGACCGCCATTTGCCAGAACACATCTAAATCATAGAGGGCGACTTGATATAACTTAGGATCGTCCTTGGCTTTTTTGTAGGCGGGGCGCGGATCTTGCCCCAGCACACCGCGGATAAGCAGAGCTAAATCTGTGTAGGTTTCCTGCAGGGCGTAACGCTCAATCTGTGTCTTGGCATGGTCAGAATACACCACTGAAATCAGTTTAGGCGCGTCTTGGGCAATGCCGCCTACAGCATCGGTAATAGAATCTGAGAAAGGAATGTATGGCTTAATATCAATAATCGGCGTGCCATCAAGCAGATCCATACCGGAAATTTCGAGGCACACTTTGCCCTTGCGCTGCACTACGCCGTGCAATTTCACTACAGACTGACCTATACCATTGGGGCGAAAAGTGGAGCGAGTGGCGAACACGCCAAGTTTTTCATTGCCGCCTAAACGCGGCGGCCGCACTGTGGTTTTCCAACCTTGGGCAAGATTCTCATGGAAACAAAACAACAACCAGAGATGGGAATATTGCTCTATGCCACGCACCGCATCGATATGATTCACATGGGGCTCTAGTTCGATATAGCCGCGCGCTTCAACAAGTCCGGGTTGTCTTGGAATGCCAAATTTTTGTTTATAGGGCGTGCGGCATGTTGCCACTGCGATAATTTGGTTGGTAAATATCATGCAAAAAATTACCTAAAGGGTAAGTATAACAACCGCCTAAGCTCATTATTAAGGCCCATCTTTGTGTGCTAATAATGCAGCATTGGTCATGAAGCGTTAGCCATTAAGCGGTTGATAGGGGCAATCTTAGAAAACTATAGGATCACGCCGCGAGCAGTATGCTTAATATGCGTGAGGCTTACTCTGTTGTAGCCGTTTTTACTGCTTGACCAACGCATAATGCGCGGCTGATACAACCTTGGGCAGCTTCTTCAAATATGACACATTGCTTGATGATAATGCCGTTAGCTCCTTTATCTGCGGCATTGCGACGGGCTTCGGTTCTGGCATCGGCAAGTGATGCGGGCGCACCGTTGGTATCGGCCTGACAGGACTCACCTTCGACCAATCCTTTTAATTCATAATGACCTTTCGGCAAGGTATCACCTTCATAAAGGATGACATCGGATGCCTTGAAATAGTCATTAATCGCCTCACTGTCCAAATTACTGTTAAAACTGTAGTCGCTTGCACAGGCACTGAGCAGGAGCACTAATGCACTTGAGAGGATAATTTTCATGGTTTGACCTGAGGTTGAGGAGAAAACTGCGCAGCCTTGGTAGGCTGCGCCGATGCGATATTATTATCTGAGTAAATTCTACCGCTTAAGGTACTTTTGATAAAGCTGCTGATGGCGATTATTCAGATCTATCCGCCGTCCTTCAATCCAGATTGCCTCAATTTTATTGGTCATAGGGTCGAGAATGTCCCCCTCTGACAGCACGACACTGCCTTGGTATCCCACCGCTATCGCACCTAAATCCTCCACACCTAACAGTTTTGCGGCATCTAAGGTGATGGACTTAAGTGCTTGTTCAGGCGTTAAACCATAGGCGGCGCTGTAACCTGCGGCGTAGGGGAGGTTACGGCTATTCCAGTCCGATGAGAACCCAAGGGCGAAGGGAATACCTGCATTGGCGAGTAAAGATGGGATCTTAAAGGGTAAATCGACTGGCTCATCTTTACGTTTAGGCAGACTCAAGGTATGAGGGTAAATGACTCCAGCCTTAACTTCCCTTAGGCTTGAGTCCAAACGCCATGCATCGTATCCGCCGACAATCACCAATTTGAATTGGTATTTTTTCGTCAAAGCGATCACTTGCTCAATTTGGCCAACACTGTCGGCATGGGCAAACAGTGTCGCTTTGCCTTGGTATAGCGGCAGCATAGCCTGCCAGCGCAGGTTGTTGGTCGCGGACTGGGGATCTTCATTCTGGTTTTTGTCTTTGCCGTTGGCCTTATCACTTAAGAAATAGCGATAGCCATCTTCAAAGGCGATATTGAGCTTGTCGATCGCCTGCTGATTTTTCTCGATGGCCTTGGCTTTCTCTTTTTCATCTTCTGGCATGCGTTTGATTTGCGGCCAATAGACATGGAACTGTCCAGCACTTGGTGTCATCGCATCTTCAATCGTCCATGCATCGAGATCCACCAGTACCGATTGTCCTGCTAACCCATCACCGCTCGGAACGATTTGTGCGTGGGTAATGCCGTTGTAACGTATGGTCGGGATGAGCTCCGAATCCGCATTGTAAGCTGTGGCCGTGCTGATCTGCGGATTGATATAACCTACCTCGGCGTTATCAACCGTTGGGCGGCTCATTTCAATTTCGACTAAGCCTAAGCTGGTGTCTAGGGCGATTAAGCCCGGATACAAGTATTTACCGCTGGCATCGATGATTTGAGTGTCACTGGTTTCTGCGGTTGCATTGTTGATTTGGCTGGTCAGTTGAGGCCCAACGGCCGTGATCTTGCCATTTTCAATTAAGACGTCTGTGTTGCTGAGCACGCCTTGAGTGACTGTGTGCACAGTGGCGTTTTTAATCAGTACGCTGCGGCTTTGTTTAGGCGTAGGTACGATATCATTGGCCATAACTGGGGCCTGCGTGGTGCAAATTGCGCCGAGTAGCGCCACAAACAAAACGGTTTTAGATAAATGTTGCATTATTTGGCTCCCTCATGAGCGTGGCCCCATGCCTGAAAGTGGGTGTCGCAGTGCCACTGTGGCTCGTTGAGTGGCGTGATTTTTTCACCCGCTTTAGTTTGGTCATCACTGCTGAGAATTTTTTGGATCAGTGCGGCGCGCTCGTTGACTACAGCGAGCTGGGCAACTTGGTCTTGGTCGCGGTCAAAATAGCGTTTTCCTTCAACCCATGCCTGCGTCACTTTGGCGTAAATAGACAGAGGCTCTGCGTTCCAGAGTACGATATCGGCCATTTTGCCTGGGGTGAGTGAACCCACAAACTCATCGACTCTTAATTGTTTGGCTGGATTGATAGTAACCATGTTCCAAGCGTCTTCCTTCGACATATTGCAATACATCATAGACTTAGCCGCTTCTTGGTTGAGTCTGCGCTGCATTTCATAATCGTCTGAGTTAATGCTGGTGGTCACCCCCTTGTTTTGCATCAAACACGCATTTTGTGGAATCGCGTCGTACACCTCAAACTTATAGGCCCACCAATCGGCAAAGGTCGATGCGCCAGCACCATGGGCAGCCAGTTCACTCGCCACTTTGTAACCTTCGAGCACATGGGTAAAGGTTTGTACTTTAAAGTGATAGGCCTCGGCCAAGCGGATAAACATCAGGATTTCTGACTGTACATAGGAATGAATATGTACGTCGCGTTGCTGGTTTAATACTTCGGCGACCGCCTGCAGACGATAACTTGGACGCGGGGCGATGGTTTTCTTTTTATCGCTGGAGCGCAGATTATCATAGGTTTTTAACGCCTTTTCATAGGCGATAGCAGCGTCGAAGGTTTCTTCAAATAAGGCTTTTACTCCCATGCGAGTCTGGGGGAAGCGCTGAACAAATTTCTCGCCCCAGTTACTCTGTTTGACGTTTTCACCTAAAGCAAATTTGATACTGGCGGGCGCGTTAACAAATTTGAGTTGTTCGGCCGACTCGCCCCATTTCATTTTGATCAGTTGTGATTGGCCACCGATAGGGTTGGCGCTACCGTGGAGTAATTGCACGCTGGTGACGCCGCCCGCTAAGGCGCGATAGATTGAAATATCGTCGGGATTAATAATATCGCCAATGCGTACTTCAGAGGTAACTGCGTCTGTTCCTTCGTTAGTACCGCCATTAATGGCGATATGCGAATGTTCATCGACTATGCCAGCGGTGAGGTGTTTACCTGTTGCATCGAGGACTTGATAACCTGATGGCGTACTTAATTGTTGGCCAATTTTTTCGATGCGGCCATTGGCCATCAAGAGATCAGCATGTTCGAGAATACCTTGTTTATCCGATGTCCACAGGGTGGCATTCTTGATGTGCAGCTTCTCCACCTTAGGGGCTTCTCTCAGTCCGTAAGCTACGTTAGGGAAGGTGAGGTGACTCACTAGGCTCGTGTTTGCTTCATTCTTGGGAGCATGATTGCTTGCTTGGTCTGCTTTTTTGAGCTTTGCAGTTTGAGTTAAAGCGACACCGGCAACATTTGTAGTGCGACTTTTTGCATCGACCATGCGACCTTGAATGCCGTCATCGGCTATCCACAGCGTAAAGCGGCTAAGGCCGTTAATGCCTGCGGCGCTCAAATTGGCAGTAAAGCTCAATCTTCCGTTATCATCTAACTTAAGTTGAGTGAGTGAGATACTTTGTTCGCCACTGCTTAAATTGCCTTGGATGTTGGGTTTATCACTTTTACTTTCATCATGTAGCGATAAATCTAGCGTGAGGTTATTGAGGCTTAATTGGTAATCTCCCAGTAATCGTGCTTGGGGAAGTGAGCGCAGACTTTGCTCCTGACCTTGCAACCAAACACTGTAGATCTGGCCATCTTTAAAGATATTGCCTTTAGTGATAACAAAGTCAGCCATATAACCGGGCGCGAGTTTACCGGTAAAGTCGGCGGTGCCTGTCATCTCTGCGGCTTGGGTGGTGAGTGCCGCGAGAGCGTTTTCTTCACTTAAACCTTGGGCAATGGCTTGGCGTAGGCGCGGCCAGAAGGCATCGGTCTTAATCCCAAACTGCGTTAACGCAAAGGGGATTCCTGCGTTAGCTACCGCCGCAGGGTTGGTTGGTGCACGTTCCCACTGTCTTAAATCCGCCAGTGATACTTCACGATCAGCGTCATCTGTGCCGACATCGGGCGCCTGCGGATAGTTTAAAGGCAAGATCAACGGATAGTTCAGCGCCTTTAACTCATTGATGCGTGAGTATTCTTGACCATTACCAAGTAGGTTGGCTGGCAGTTTATGTTCTTTGAGTAAATGGGCTGCACGTAATTGGTCATTGAGATTTTTGGTTTCAAAGATAATTTGCTTATCGGCTAAATTATCTAAACGCTCAAAGGCGATATTAAATTCGACTTGATTGTTTATTGCGCCATTGGCAGGTTTGTTTTTATTTTGGTTATACCAATTTGCATCGGCAAAGGTTTGCCTAATAAGTGAAATGCTGCCCATTAATGATGAGGGATAATCTTGTTCAGACGAACCTTTATCAAATGCCATAAAAGGTTGACTGCGGGCGCGATAAATCACTTCATTAGCCGTTTTGTCCGCTAATGAAAGGCTGACACCCGTCCCACGGAAGATACCGTCGAGTTTGCTACTTTGCACACTGGTGAAACCATTATTAATCCACTCTTTTGCGCGTTCTTTATTGGGGTAAACGTAATTAAACCATTCTTTTTCAGAATGAATTGCACCATTTTCCGCATTACCACCGATACGTTTTATATCATAGACGGGGCGAGTGAGCTTAAGTTTGGGATATTCGAACTCAATCCCATAATCGGTAAAAGGATCGATAAATCCGGGATAAATTGTATAACCACTCAAATCGATTCTAAATGCGCCTGCGGGAATGTCGTTGTGCTCAATAATGGCTTTAATTCGATTATTTTCAATTAATAAAGTGGCATCGCTTAAACGCTTTCCTGGGGCAATAATTAATTCAGCATGGGTAAATGCAGTGAGTTTACTGGATGTTGTTCCAGTATTGAGTTGGGCAAATGTTGTTTGTGATACTAAGCTAGCGATTATGCTGCAGCTTATCATTATCTTATTGTTTATCTGCATTATTTTATTCAATCGAGTGAGGGTGAACAAAGAGTAACTGAAAGCAGATGTAAATACTAAGGCTGAATTGTAACGTAATTTGAGTGGGAGTGAGGTGCGGAATTAACGGCTGTCGTTTAAGTTTGAAATGATTGATGGATATAAAAAAGCTCGCAACTAATGCGAGCTTTTATGCAAACTGGTGTTGGCAATTAGCGCCATCACACTTGGTTGGATTAGATTAAGAAATCTTCCATAGAACGACCTTTGTTGATCTCGTTCTTAAATACGGTAGGCATACGGCCTTGGCCAGTCCATTGAACCATTTCACCGTCAACTTCAATTTGGTATTTGGCTGGACGAGGAGCGCGTTTCTTCGCAGCAGCTTTAACAGCTACGCCACCTAAGTCATCAATTGATAAACCAACGGCTTCCATTTGTTGACGGATTTCTTCAATCTTAGCATTACGAGCTGCCATGGCTTGTTCTTCTTCCTCAGCCATAGACTCGCGTTCTACTAAAATTTTATCTAATTTGTCGGCTAAATCACGTAACTCTTCAACGCTAAGTTCTTTTACTGCAGCTTTAAAACGACGGCCGTGAGTTAATATCTCTAAAAATTCGCTCATATCTATTTTCGTCCCACTCTATTTTTAATACAGGATAATGGTGAACAACACCTAAATGATAGAAACTAATATAGCTCGAATCAAATAAAATTATGCGTTTTAAGGAAATTAAATATTATTTATTTTTTGAACTTTTCTTATTCCCTCAAATAAGTGTCCAAAAAAGTGGCCGTTGCAGCGGATTAAAAAATACAAACAGGCGTTTGACTTTGGTTGACGTTAACGTTAACAGGACGTAAAGTTGCTCTATCCTGCATTGGTATTAACCAATGTTTTGTCCATGTACATGAAAGTGTAGGAAGGAAACCCTATGAAAGTATTGGTGCCCGTTAAGCGCGTTGTTGATGCCAATGTGAAGGTCAGGGTCAAAGCTGACAATACAAGTGTTGACACTGCAAACCTAAAAATGGCGTTGAACCCTTTTTGTGAAATCGCAGTAGAAGAAGCGGTTCGTTTAAAAGAAGCGGGTAGCGCTACTGAAGTGGTTGTTGTCAGTATTGGTAATAAAGCCGTGCAAGAACAACTGCGTACCGCGCTTGCATTAGGCGCAGATCGTGCAATTCATATCGATACTGAAGAAGAGCTCGTGCCAGTGTCTATCGCCAAATTGCTCAAAGCGGTACAAGACAAAGAACAAGCAGAGCTGGTGATTTTTGGTAAGCAATCCATCGATGGTGATAATAACCAAACTGGCCAAATGTTTGCCGCGTTAATGGATATGCCACAGGCGACCTTTGCTTCAGAAATCAAATTAGAAGCGAATACATTACAAGTCACCCGTGAAATTGACGGCGGCATGCAAACTCTCAAGCTGCCTTTACCTGCTGTCGTGACCGCTGATCTACGTTTGAACGAACCCCGTTACGCTTCACTACCTAACATAATGAAAGCCAAGCGTAAGCCATTAGAAGTATTTACTGTGGCAGACTTAGGCGTGACGTTAAAGAGTCACCAAACGATTGTGAAGGTCACTCCGCCAGCTGAACGTAAAGCGGGCATCATGGTAGCGTCGGTAGCTGAGCTAGTTGAAAAGTTAAAAAATGAAGCGAAGGTGATCTAAATGGCCATTTTAGTATTAGCTGAACATGATAATGCTGCACTGAAACTCGATACGGCAAAAATTGTTACCGCCGCCTGTGCCATAGGCGATGAAGTACATGTCTTGGTTGCGGGGCACCAATGTGGCGCGGTTGTCCAAGCGGCGCAGGCACTACAAGGTGTTAGCCAAGTACTCGTTGCTGATGCCAGCGTGTATGAAGCGCATTTAGCGGAAAATTTTGCCAAATTGCTGGTGGACTTAGCGCCAAACTATGGTCACATTCTGGCCTCGGCTTCAAGTTTAGGTAAGGACACGCTTCCGCGCGTGGCGGCATTATTAGATGTCGCGCAAATCTCAGAAGTTATTACCGTCGTCAATGCCGATACCTTTGTGCGTCCTGTGTATGCGGGTAATGCTTTAGCGACAGTGCAAAGCCATGATGCCATTAAAGTGATGACAGTGCGCGCCAGTGCGTTTGACGCTGCGCCAGAAGGTAACAGTGCGGCTGTGACGACACTCGATAAAGTGTTTGAAGCGAGAACTCAGTTTGTTTCTCAATCGCTGACAGTTTCTGCCCGTCCAGAGTTAGGCAATGCTGGCATTATTGTATCTGGCGGCCGAGGCATGGGCAGTGGTGAAAACTTCGGCATGTTAGAGCAACTTGCTGACAAGCTCGGTGCAGCAGTTGGCGCATCACGCGCCGCAGTTGATGCAGGTTTTGTGCCTAACGATTTACAAGTGGGTCAAACCGGTAAAATCGTTGCGCCAAACTTGTATATTGCCGTCGGTATTTCTGGCGCGATTCAACATTTAGCCGGCATGAAAGACGCTAAAGTCATCGTTGCAATCAACAAAGATCCTGAAGCGCCGATTTTTCAAGTTGCCGATTATGGACTCGTTGCTGATCTGTTTGAGGCGGTTCCTGAGCTGATTACAAGTCTCAGTTGATTTTATCTGTGATCTGGGTCACATTAAGTGACTTTGCGGTAGCATCTGCTAAGCCGCTTATGTTTTTATGTGCCTCACGCCCGTGTAAGGGCGTTCTTAGAAGTAGAGGCGCGCCAAATATTAGTAGTGATCAGTAGGGTGATTCCGTTGATCGATTGCGAAAGGATTTGGTGCCGAAGTGGTTCGATTTATCACGATCAACTGCTGGGGTTGTACCTAATAGGTGCAGCACTGCCATAGTATTTTCCGATATGGATATTGGGAATAGTTACTATGGAGCGCTACTGATAGGACAGGTGACTTTGGGTATCTATTGCCTTTTCCCACCAGTTCAGTCGCCCTCCATTCGTATTTAACGAAGATAATAATCAATGACTGTTATGAATTATGCCGATTCGGCACTTTCCTTGTTGCCGCCTGCGGTGGCTATCGTGTTGGCGATCTTGACTCGCCGTGTACTGCTTTCTTTGGGGTTAGGTATTTTAATTGGTGCTTTATTGCTCAATCAATTTTCACCTTTAGCAACGGGTGAGTTTGTATTTAATGGCGTTAAAGGGCTTTTTTGGACTGATAAAGGTCTAAATTCGTGGAACTTATATATTCTCGGTTTCTTAATTGTACTGGGAATGATTACAGCGTTAATTACCGTAAGTGGCAGCGCGCGGGCTTTTGCCGATTGGGCTCGTTTACATATACGTAATAAACGTGACGCTAAACTATTGACCATGTTTTTAGGTTGCGTAGTTTTTATTGATGATTATTTCAATAGTTTAGTTGTTGGTTCGGTCGCTCGACCTGTTACTGATCGTTATTATGTTTCCCGCGCGAAGTTAGCTTATTTATTAGATTCTACTGCCGCGCCTGTGTGCGTTATTTCTCCAGTTTCGAGCTGGGGCGCTTATATTATCGCACTCATTGGCGGGATATTAACTGCCCATGGTTTTGCTGATACGGGTCATTTGAGTATTTTTATTCAAATGATCCCAATGAACTTTTACGCAATCTTCTCCTTGTTATTATTACTTTTTGTTGTCTTTATGGGATTAGATGTTGGGCCAATGCGTGAGCATGAGCTCAATGCCCAACGTGGTAATTTATACGATGAGTCTAAAGGATTACCGCCTGGGGCGAACGCGGATTTACCTGAAGCCGAAACCGGTAAGATTTTAGGTCTATTTCTGCCGATTACCGTGTTGGTATTTGCAACCCTCTATTTTATGATTAACAGTGGCGCTCAAGTACTCGCGGCGGAAGGGATTGAATTTAATATTATTTCTGCTTTTGAGAAAACCGATGTCAGTTCATCACTTTTCTTTGGTGCATTAATTGGTCTAGCGGTTTCGCTGATATTGAATTTAGTGCAAGGCGTTGAGAAATTGATGATAGTCAAAGGTATAGTGCAGGGCGCTCGCTCTATGCTGCCGGCGATTTACATCCTGTTATTTGCTTGGACAATCGCAGGGGTGATTGGTCAACTCGAAACCGGTAAGTTTATGGCGAGTTTAGCAACAGGAAATATTCCGTTCGCGTTTTTACCCGCCTTAATGTTTGTGCTAGCAGGTATTACTGCGTTCTCAACTGGTACTAGCTGGGGTACGTTCGGGATCATGTTGCCGATTGCTGCTGATATGGCTATGGGAAGTCACACAGGCATGATGTTGCCTATGCTTGCCTCTGTGCTGGCGGGGGCTGTATTTGGCGATCACTGTTCACCAATTTCCGACACGACTATCTTGTCGTCTACGGGCGCCAGTTGCCACCACATTGACCATGTGGTGACTCAGCTACCTTATGCACTCATTGCGGCGTTTATTAGCTTAGTGGGTTATGTGGCACTTGGATTTACCGAGTCTGTTGTCGCGGGTTTAGTGGCTTGTAGTGTGGCATTTGTGATTAGTATTATCGTACTTAAAATCAAATCTAAAGGCGCAATTAGCTAGACGTTAATTGAAACCTTTCACTGCAAACGTTCACGACAAATAAGTCAAAATAAATCAGCCAGCATTATGCTGGCTGATTTTTTGGTTAAGGCTGAGTTTGTCTTTATCTATAGCCTATCGCATTAAGGCTATCAACTCTTAGCTTAGCGTGCTTGATCTAGACCGCGGCGTTTAAGTAAGCCTTCTGTGGTGGGTTCTTGTCCGCGGAAGTTTTTGTAGGCGTCCATTGGCGCTATGCTATTACCCACTTCACGGATCGTTTTGCGGTACTTCATGCCGATTTCACGATTGAGCCCGCCTTGGGTTTGTACATAGGCAAACGCATCCGCCGCTAAAATCTCACTCCACATATAAGCGTAATAACTTGCCGAGTAACCGCCGGGGAAGGCATGGGCAAAATAGGTCGACTTATAACGCGGAGGTACGGCACTAATGTTTAAACCGTGCTTTTTCAAGGCATTGGCTTCAAAGGTTGGTACATCTTGCAGCGGCGTATCTGGGCTTAATGAATGCCATTCCATGTCTACTAATGCGGCGGCCATGTATTCCAGTGTGTCAAAGCCTTGGTTGAAGCTGCCAGATTTCAGCAGTTTTTGCAGCAGTTCATCGGGAATGGGTTTGCCTGTTTCATAGTGTTTCGCGTAGTTCGCTAACACTTTTGGATGGGCGGCCCAATCTTCTTCAAACGTCGATGGAAATTCAACAAAGTCGCGTGAAACCGAGGTGCCCGCCAGACTTGGATAAGTCACTTTAGAGAACATGCCGTGGGTGCCGTGACCCATTTCATGGAACATAGTGGTGACTTCGTTATAGCTGACGAATGTGGGTTCACCTTCGGGCGCTTTCTTTATGTTCATCACGTTGACGACCACAGGTTTAGTGCCTTCTAGGAAGGATTGACCGACGAACGAACTCATCCAAGCGCCACCACGTTTACCTTCACGGGCAAAATAGTCGGCGTAGAAAATGGCCATGCTTGAGCCATCGGCATCAAACATTTCGTAGGCTTTCACATCGGGATGGTAAACCGGTAAATCTGGGCGTGGTTTTAAGGTGACGCCATAGAGTTCTTTGAGTGTGTAGAATACGCCGTCTTCGAGCACACGGTTAAACTCGAAGTATGGGCGAATGCTATTGGCATCGAGGGCGTATTTTTCTTGGCGAACTTTTTCTGCGTAAAACTCCCAGTCCCACGGTGCCAGTCCAAATTTCCCACCGGTTTTAGTGATCATCGCTTGAATGTCGGCCGCTTCTTTCTCTGTGTTAGCAACTACCGCAGGCACCATTGAGCCAAACATGCTGTAAACCGCTTCGGGTGTTTTGGCCATTTGCGGTGCTAATCGATAACTTGCCCAGTTTTCATAGCCTAATAATGTTGCGCGCTCGGCTCTGAGTTTCGCTAAACGAGATACGAGTGACGCAGTTTCGTTTTCACCAGTTAAGCCACGGTTCGCTGAGGCTTCCCAAATACGCTGGCGTAGCTCACGGTTTTCCAGTGATGCCAACACAGGTTGGCGAGTGGTGTTGGTGATGTTAATCAGATACTTGCCATCGTGACCGGCCGCTTTGGCATCGTTCGCGGCTGAAGCTATTTCACCGTCGGTTAATCCAGCAAGTTCACTTTTTGAATCCACCACAACGGCGATTTCTTTGGTTAAGCGTAATAAACGCTGAGAGAACTCATTCGTTAGTGTTGATTGTTCTTCATTTAACGCGCGGATTTTAACTTTTTGTTCATCGGTAAGTTTAGCACCAGCCATGATAAAGCGTTGGTGATATACCTCAACCAAACGTACGGCTTCTGGGGTTAACCCTAAGTTAGTGCGGTCGTTATAGATAGCTTCGATACGGGCAAATAGCGCTGGGTTTAAGTTGATATTATCTGAGTGGGCCGCCATTTTTGGCGCCATTTCGCCTTGGATTTTACGCAGTTCTGGATTGCTATTCGACCCTGCTAAATTATAAAACACGCTTGATGCACGGTTGAGTAGAGCGCCGCTTTTCTCCATAGCCACAATCGTATTATCGAAGGTTGCTGCTGCCGGATTATTGGCTATTGCGAGAATTTCTTGATACTGCTCAGCCATGCCTTGCTCTAGGGCTGGCGCGAAGTGCTCATTCTTAATGAGGCTAAAATCAGGGGCTTGATATTGCAGGTTACTGGCTTGGAACAGCGAGTTTTGGGTTGGTACCGAGATAACGTTAGGTGCTTTAGTTTCTGTGCTGCTGCAACCTGCCATGAATCCGGCGGTGAGAGTGGCGCCGATGGCGATGGCAATAAAACTTTTACGCATAATTGAGTGACTTCCTTTGAATTGTTGTTTTTTTAGGACTGTAACGTTAGTAACTTAAATAGGACTGAAAATGGCTTGTTATCGGGAATGTCTAAGTAAAAAAGGAGTCTCGCATTAGCGAGACTCCTTTGGCTATTTCCTTGCAGGGAAAATAGGTACCGCTTTTTACTTACTTCTTAATCACGCGATGATGAGATGATTAATTAGCGAGTAAACTTGTGGTATTTATCAATACCAGAACTTCTACCTGTGTCATGACATACTGCACAGGATTCAGAGGTCGGTTGTTTAAACCAGTCAGCAACCTTTGGTATGCTGATTTCACCACCGTTGCTTGCCATATGCGCCTTAGCTGAATCGCTAGTGTGGCAGGCATAACAGTTTGCGGTGACTGGGCTTGTCATTTTGCTACCTGGCTCAGCGATGTATTGATTTGGCACTTTGCTTAAATCAATCGCTTTTTCATGACAGGCAACGCAGCTAGTAGAGGCTTCAATCGCGCCTGCACCGTTAGCGGTTTGCGCTTGAGTTCCATCAGCTTTAACTTCACCGACTTTAGCGCCATTACCCCAGTGCCAGCTGTGCACCATAGGACCAAAACCTGCGCCTAAGGCTGCTGAAGTACGTTCCATGCCGTTGTCATGGCAGGCGATACAAGCTTTACCACCTTCATCGAAGGCACCATTTTTGTGGAACGCAGTGGCATCGTTGTGACAAGTAGTACAGCTGTTAGTACTCGCTATCTCACGACGTTCGAAGCCAGAGACCTTTTGAGTGGTGACAGGGTTAACGACATCTGAGTAAGCCGTAAAGGATATGCCCATAGAACCATCATAACCTGTCGCTCTTAGGTTGCCATTACTTTGGTAGCGTTGCTTACCATCATATTCCATCCAACCAGCGGTACTGAATGTCACGCGGGCAGAATAAACATAGTTAGCATTCACTGCGCTGATATCCGTCAGTAAATGACAGATATTTTTAGTGCCGTCAGTGTTGTAACCATAGTAGTAGTTAGTACGGTTACCTGGACGACCCACTAAGCTGCCATTTTCATAGGAATGTAAATAAGCGCCCGCATAAACTACGGGTTTCTTAGCGTCATATACTAGCGGGCTAGAATAGTTAAAGTTGTCTTTAATGCTAAAGACGTTACCATCGGTGTCTTTCACTGTCAGCGTTGTACACCAGCCTGGGGCGGTTACTGCAGCCGCAGCACCTGTTGGTGCATAGTGGTCTGTCTTGGTAGAAATATCATCTACTTTAACAGGTGTTGATAGACTCAATTTATACTTAGCGCGAATCGCTTGGCGTTCGGTTATACCCGCTTTGCTTTCGTGCATAATGCGCAGATCCGCACCATTACTTGGGATAATAGCCCCTGGTACGCCACCACTGTCATGGCAATCAATACAACCTGGTCCAGCTACGTTGATGTTTTTAGGTGCTTCAACGTGACAAGATGTACAGTTTTGTACTGAAAAGTCTTTAGTAAAATCTTGGTGATTGATATGACCAATTTTAGATAGGGTGTTTGTCGCATAGCCACCCGTAGAGAAACCTTCAGCATTGACAACTGCACGGCTAACTGAACCGTGACACACTAAACAGCCTTCCACGAAGGTGACTTCGCTGTCCATGCCAGTAGCGACATAGCTTGCATGACGACGAGGGCTTGTTGAGTAGTCGATATGGCAAGAGTAACAACTATCAGTTGTGGTTGAATGGGTGCCTTCAGGTTTGTTAACGACCAGAGGTTTAGAGGTCGCAATACCATTATTACCACCGACACGTAACCAAACAATACCTTCAGTGCTTGGATTAACCCCTTTCATTGGTACTTTAAATTGGTAATGACCATCAGCTAAAGCGGTCAATTCAGCGCCGACGGTTGCTTGAGTTGCTTCACCGCCAATATGGACGTTATCTGCAACACCATTTTTATCAGCTTCGGTGCGGTTAGTGATGAAGCCTTTATCTGTTAGTGCAGCCACTTTGGCTTGAGCATTTAACAGTCCGTTGATTAGGTTATTGTTTTCATCTGTAATTTCAAATTCGTAAGTGATACTGCCTTCGCCAAAGCTATAGTTGATCACTTTGACGTTAGTCATAGTAGAACTGGTGACTGGGGGCGGTGTTCCAGGCTCTCCGGGTGTTCCAGGTTCACCGGGTGTTCCAGGGATACCGGGCGTTCCTGGTGCTCCATCTACACCATCTTTACCATCATCGCCACAGCCAACAAGGGCGCCAGTTAGTGCTAAGGCAACTAAATATGCCAGTTTTCTAGAGGTGAAAATTCTCATCATAATCTCCATTTGATCCAATATGCGAATAAAGGACGGAGTGGAGCACTAAAGTTTGCAGGGTAGATTAGTGCTTTGACCGTTGGTCTCAATTTGCAAGCTATCGAATACTTTTCTTTTTTTAATTGAGCACGTTTTGTCTCGAATGAAAGATTACTGTTAAATTTGTGTTTGTTTTTTGAGCGCAAGCCCATTTATACCTATTACTTTGGAGGTAGATCGCACTTTTTAAATTTAACTTTTACTAATTTTTCCTTATGAAACAACATTTAAGTTTCAGTTAAGCTTTCATTAACAATTGAACGGCATCGGGGCGTTTTTTATGTTTTTTGCAGGGAAGAGTATTAAATGAAGTGGACTAGAAATATTTCAGGAGGCGATTGGGGATTAAAATGATTGATAAGTTGGTGTCATTGCAGAATTTCATGATAAAAGCTTAGCGGCTGCTAGTGTTCTGATGTGAAGCGCAATGTTAGACTAGCGCTCAATTTGGCTCTGGTAGCAGACGCGTAAGCGATAACGTTTTTAAAGGGTATAAGTCTTGGCTCAATTGTATTTTTATTATTCGGCAATGAACGCGGGTAAATCCACTTCCCTATTACAGTCATCCTATAACTACCGTGAACGCGGTATGAATACTTTGGTCATGACAGCCTCCATAGATGACAGATATGGCAAAGGTAAAGTGGCCTCACGTATTGGCATTGAAACCGAAGCACAGGTATTTAGTAGCCAAGATGATTTGACTCAAATGATTAGCGATGTGCATCAAGCTACGCCATTAAGTTGTGTGCTGGTGGATGAGTGTCAGTTTTTGAGTAAAGAACAGGTTAAGCAGCTGACGCATGTGGTCGATAATATTGATATTCCTGTACTCTGCTATGGCCTAAGAACGGACTTTCAAGGCGAACTTTTTAGCGGCAGTCATTATTTATTAGCTTGGGCCGATAAATTAGTTGAGTTGAAGACTATTTGCCATTGTGGACGTAAGGCTAACATGGTGGTGCGTCTTGATGGTGAAGGCAAGGTGATGCGCGAGGGTGAGCAAGTGGCGATTGGTGGTAATGAAAGTTACGAGTCTGTCTGTCGCAAACATTTTCGTGAATTTATCTGGGATGCGCATGAATATGTGGGATGAGGCTTCGTTAATCGCGTGTGATTATTGAGCGACTCATTCTTTTTATACGACTTAAATTAGTTCGTTTTGTTTTTAAGTCATACTGTCTATTGCCTTAATCGCTGAAAATACCTTGATATCAACAAATTAATATTTGGCAAAATGTACTATCAGCTTAACATGAGTATTGATTAGTGGCGGTTGTGGGTCACAGGCACCCTTCTTTACAGTGAAGTTAGGTTTGATAAAGTGTGGAACATAATGGGTACTAAGACTAATTAATAGAGCCGGATAATGGCTAGATGAGTTTGATATCTTGCTTTACTGAGTGGCAACGGATTTGCTGAGTTGCATGAAAGATGAATATTTTAGTGTTTTTTTGGAGCTGTTTTGCCTAATTCCACATCAGAGATGAAGTTCGAAAATTATCGTCCTCGTCCACCACAACCTGAGCCTAAAGCTAAGGTTAAGCCGCCGCGTAAAGCCAGATCAAAGGGCAGGGTCTGGTTCTTATTTTTCATTCTGATTTGCTGCGCTGCATTGCTGATTGGACTTGAGGTTAAAACTTCGTTTTATCAAGCAAAATTCATCAATCAATATGCTAAGACGCTCACCTATGAATTAGAAAGCTCACCGAGCCAAGCGGTTATTTATCCTAGTTATGGTCCTTTCGATGAGCGCCATGGCTACAGTAAGTTACCTCAGTATATTGATAGGTTACTGCAACGAAATTTTCAGGTAACGCAACAAGTGGCGTTTTCGCCAGCGTTGCAGGAATACGCTCAACTTGGATTTTTTCCGCCTTACCATGAAAAGGCTCAATCTGGGTTGACGCTGCTCGATTGTCGCAATACCGATTTATACGAATTTGCCTATCCTAAACGGGTTTATCAGGACGACGATAAGATCCCCAATGAAATCGTTAATACTTTACTGTTTATTGAAAACCGCGAGTTATGGACGACGGAAGAGAAACTCAATCCGGTGATCGACTGGCCACGTTTTGTGGTGGCAGGCATGAGCCAAATTGCTGAAATGGTTGGTATGAATGTCTCTACCGCGGGTGGCAGTACACTCGCGACTCAGATTGAGAAATTCCGCCATTCTTCCCAAGGTTTAACCTTGAGCATTAAGGATAAGTTACTGCAAATTGGCTCGGCCAGTGTGCGCGTGTACCAACAAGGTGAAAACACTGAACCTGCTCGTAAGCGCATCGTTCAAGATTATCTGAATACCGTGCCATTATCTTCGGCGCCAAATCATGGTGAAGTTCATGGTATTGGTGATGGATTGTGGGCGTGGTTTGGTACCGATTTCGATACTGCAAACAAGCTGTTAGCATCGCCGCAGATCAAAGGTAATGCCACCAAGCGCGGACAAGTATTCCGGCAAGTAGTTGCCTTGATGATCGCCCAACGTCGTCCGTCCTACTATCTATTACAAGGTCATGAAGATCTTGAAAACTTAGTCGATAGCCATATCCGTTTACTCGGCCAGTATTATTTGATTGATCGTGGCCTACGTGATGCTGCACTCGCGCAGAAATTGCAGTTTAAGGTCGCCAAGCCGCAACGTAATACCCAATCTGGCGCAGATAAGGGCGTGAACACAGTTCGCATTCGCACCGCAGGCATGTTAAATGTGGGGCTGTATGATTTAGACAGGCTCGATTTGACGGTCAATAGTAGCTTACACAGTGACTTACAGCAGAAAGTCAGTCACTACTTACGCAGTCTGGCGCAAGTGCCTACCGCGGAGAAAGTGGGTCTGCTTGGCGAACGGTTACTCGACCCAAGTCAACTGCAAAACGTACTGTATAGCTTTACGCTTTATGAGCGCACTGAGACCGCCAACCGAGTTAGAGTGCAGACGGATAGCACCGATCAGCCTTTTGATATTAACGAGGGCAGTAAGTTGGAATTGGGCTCAACCGCTAAATTGCGGGTGATGGCGACCTACTTAGAAATCATTGCCGAGATCCACGACAAGTATTCCAAGAAACATGGGATTGAATTGGAATCTATCATTATCGAACCTAGGGATCATTTAACCCGTTGGGCGATTGATTACTTGATTTTGAATCCCGACAGACGTTTAGACCGCATGTTAGATGCGGCGTTACAGCGAGAATATTCGGCCTCAACCAGTGAACAATTTTTTACCGGTGGTGGGTTGCATGTGTTTAATAACTTTAAAAAAACAGAAGATTTAAAAACGCCAACACTTTACCAAGCCCTGCAGGATTCGGTTAACTTGCCGTTTGTGCGCCTCATGCGCGATATCGTGAATTACAGCAGTAGTATGCAAAACGAGGGCAATATGGCCCAGTTGCTGCGTAATGATAAAGATCCGCGCCGTGACGAATATCTGCGGGTATTTGCTGATAGAGAAGGTAATACCTTCGTTACTAAGTTTTATCGCAAGTACAAAAAAGTGGCTGCGAATGAGCGTTTCGACATGTTTTTTGACGGTTTGTCCCAGTCGGAGCAGCAGTTGACGGCGGCGTATCGCTATTTACTGCCCGATGAACCTATGGCGGCATTTAAGGCTTTCTTGAAGCAAAGATTGCCGCAGGTAAGCTATACCGATGGTCGTATTAAGAGCTTATATAACAAGTACGGTCCGGATAAATATAATTTGCCAGATCAAGGCTATATCGCACGGGTGCATCCTTTGGAATTGTGGGTGCTGGATTACCTTAATCATAATCCTGATGCCAACTTGAACGATGTTAAGCAGGCGAGTGAAGCACAACGTCAAGAGGTTTACCGTTGGTTGTTTAGGACGCGGCATAAAAACGCCCGTGACGTACGAGTGCAAGTGATGCTTGAAGTTGAAGCCTTCCTTGACATACATCAACGTTGGGCGCGTTTAGGTTATCCCTTTGATTCTATGGTGCCATCCTTAGGCTCAGCACTGGGTAGCTCGGGTGACCGACCCGCAGCCTTAGCCGAGCTGATGGGCATTATTCAAAACGACGGCTATCGTTTGCCCACAGTGCGTATCAATCAGCTGCATTTCGCCGCAGATACGCCCTATGAAGTGAGATTGCAGAATCAGAATACCCAAGGTGAGCGGGTAATGCGCCATGAAGTAGCACAAGCCTTAAAAGCAGCGCTGGCGAACGTAGTGCAAAACGGCACCGCACGTCGTTTAAAAGGCATTTTTACCGATGAAAAAGGTGGCATGTTAGCCATAGGCGGGAAAACCGGCACCGGTGATAACCGTATTGTGACTCAGATGCAGCAAGGTAAAAAAGTGGCGACTACGGCGATGAACCGCACCGCGACCTTCGTGTTTTATCTAGGTGACAAATACTTCGGTACTTTGACCGCCTTCGTGCCAGGCAGTAAATCCGATGATTTTAGTTTTACTTCGGCGCTGCCATTGCAGGTGATGAAGGGCATGATGCCTATTTTAGCTCCCTATGTACAAACCGAGCAGGGCATGTGTGTGGTGAACGAATAAAGGCATGAATTAATAAGTGCCACGCCAACGACAAAGAGTGTTCCTGATGAACACTCTTTGTCGTTTTAAGGCTTAAATTCTCTATCGATTGAGTTTATTGCTGTGGTTAACATGGTTTAGTTAAAGCACTGTGATAAAAGTGCAGTGATTAAGATTACTGCGGCGATAACTGGTAAATTTTTGATTTAGCTTCATCGGTTACGAGATAAATCAGTCCATCTGGCCCTTGCACGACTGAGCGCAATCTTTGCCCTAATTCAGTTTTCAGTAGCCGCTCTTCTTTAATAATCTTGTCGCCATCAAGTACTAAACGCACCAGTGTTTTTTCCTTTAGGCTGGCGAGTAACAGATTGTTTTGCCACTGTGGAAATTTGTCACCTGTGTAAAACATAAAGCCTGCGGTGGCAATCGAGGGCACCCATTTGTAGACGGGTTGCTCCATTCCCGCCTTATGGGTGCCTTCGCCAATTTTGCCGCCGCCATAATTCTCACCATAGGTAATCACTGGCCAGCCATAGTTTTTAGCCGCTTGATCGATATTGAGTTCATCGCCGCCCTGGGGGCCATGCTCGCCCGTCCACAATACTTTGCTGACGGGATTAATCGCCGCGCCCTGCATATTGCGATGACCAATAGACCAGATCTCGGGTAAGGCGCCAGCCGTATTGACGAAGGGGTTATCCTTAGGCACTGAGCCATCGGCATGAATACGCACGACTTTGCCCAGATGATTGTCCAATGTTTGTGCGCTATCTTTTTCGCTATAGCGATCGCCGAGTGTGATAAACAGTGTGCCATCAGGCGCCCATACTAAACGAGATCCAAAATGGTGGCCGCTGTTGATTTTGGGTTGTTGACTAAAAACGCGGGTGAGATTTTCAAGCTTGTTACCATTGAGCGTGGCAAAATCGACCGCTGTGCTATTGAGCTCGCTTGCATCACCTTCAGCGGGTTCTGAATAACTGAAATAGATTTTTTTGCTGCTGGTAAAATCTGGCGCAAGCACGACATCAAGTAAACCACCTTGACCTTTGGCATACATAGGCGGTAAACCCGTTAAGGGTTCACCCACTTTGCCTGCGGTGCTGACAATGCGCATTCTGCCAGCACGTTCAGTCACGAGCATACTGCCGTTGGGTAAGAATGCCATACTCCAGACATTCTCTAACCCTTGGGCTATGGTTTTTACCTGAATATTACCCGTTTCCGTTTTGACGCTAATGGTCGCAGCGCTAGCGGTTTCGGTGTAAATAGCCGGTGAGCATGCAATAAGACACAGGGCAAGATTTAAGGTGCTTAGCTTCAAGGTCTTTGGCATTAATTTACTCAGTCTCAAGGTCCTCAGCTTCAAGGTTAGTTTCATCGCTATCCTTAATCACAGTGTTCTCCTATAGGATGGATCAGAGTAACAAGTCAGTCACATAAGGGCAATTTATCCGGTGAGACCTTGTATCGAAAACTCGCCTGTCCAGCTTTTATGAGTTTAAGCTTCACAAATCAAAAGCCTAACGTATGAAAACTAACGCATGAAAAACTAGCGCATGAAAAAGCCTAAAGCCATCGCTAAACCGACGATCACAATAAAGCCGCGTAGCAAGGGCTGTGAAATACGGTAGGCCAGCGCCGCCCCCACATAACCACCGACAATCGCCATAACGGCAAGCAGTAACAGATATTGCCCATCAATAACATTGCCCGCGGCATAAACCACAACTGCGATGGCGGTGAGCAGGGCTGAAATCAGATTTTTAAGTCCGTTCATCCCATGTAGATTGGTTTGCCCCATCAGGCCAAAGCTTGCGAGTAGTATGATGCCTAAGCCACCATTAAAATAACCGCCATAGATACACACAGCCGACAGCATTATCAGTGCCGTTATCGGACTTAACATTGGCGTAGAGGTGTTTTCGCCTTGCTCAGCGATTCTTCGTTTGAGTAACCAAGGGCCAACAATAAAGGCCGCGGTGGCCAGTAGAATCAGCCAAGGGATCAGCTTTGCGAAGACTTGCTCGCTGGTGGTCAGCAAAATACCCGCGCCAATACTGCCGCCAATTAAAGCAATTAAGATCAGATTTTTAAGGCTAAGACTCGCCGGATATTCGATATCCTTTCTAAAACGCCATGCACTGGCGATATAACCAGGCAGCAGCGCGGCTGTCCCCGTGGCATTCGCCGCAATCGGTGGAACCCCGACAAACACTAACGCTAATAGGGTAATAAAACTGCCTCCACCGGCAACTGCATTGAGCATGCCGCCTAAAAAGCCCGCGAGTGCAATAATAAGCCAGTCCATAGATACCGCTCCTTTGGACAATGAGAGAGTTAAACAGAGCGCTAAAAATGTGTCTGTTATTATGAGTCAATCTAAGCACTCACCCTAACATGATGATTTCGATATTGAAAGTCGCGTAATGATTCGTTACATATCGCCATTCGTGAAGGTGAAAATATAGGATGAGTGAGCAGGCTTTTATTTGCTTAGTGCTAGGGGACTTGGTCCCAAATACCAGACATAAAAATAACCGCTGCTATGGCTTCACTTTGCTCGGTAAAAACATCTTCTCCCCAACAGTTTTGCCCACGTTCTTGGTAGTAAACATGAAAGGTACTGAGCATAGGTGTTCGAATGCAATACCAACCATCGAAGGTATTCTTAGCAAAATTGACCCAATACTGCGCATCAGCAGTTTGGATTTGCTGAATGAGTAATTCATTTTGCGATAGCAAAGCCACAAGTTCATTATGGGTGGTTATTTGATGCTCGGCTTTTATAGCCTCGAGAAGATTTTTAAGTTTTATCATGGGATCTTTTTCATTCATCGAGAGTATCTACATCACTTTTAACGAATGGCCGCGGAGATGGAGGATTGGATTAATGCTTCAAAAATATCTGTTTGCCCGGCAGGAATAAGCTGCCTGTGAATTTCGCGGCGTTTCGCACTGTCGAATAAACGCTCTGCGACCCAGCCGGTTAAATAGAGTGAGGACAAGCATCCACCCGCAGTGGCAATATTGCCATTGATAACAAGAGCAGAGTCTTCCACATTGACGCCCATGGCAACTAGGGCAGGTTTTGCATCGGGGTGAGTCGTTGCTGAAAGATTGTCGAGTAGCCCTAATTTGGCAAAGAAGAATGACCCAGCGCAGATACTGCCAAGCAATTGTCGTGTGGGATCTAATTTAAGGGCGGACATAAACTCAGTATCAGCAAGTGCCGCAGGTACGCCTTTGTAACCACTGCTGAATAATACCACGTCGGCATCAGCGACTTCGGCCACATGACCATCGGTTGCAACCGTCATCCCCAAGCTTGATATGTGGCTAGGTTTGGTCCCGAGTACTTTTACTGTCCAATCGGTTTTTGTACGGCCGAGAATATCGCGCATTAAGAAGAAATCGATATCGGTAAATTCATCAAATATCACAATCGCAATCTGGTACATAAGCTTTCCTCTGGCTTTGTGCGGATAGTTTTTAGGTGTTATTTTGGCATTGTTTAATATATACAATTAGTTAGTGTTTTATAGGCCTTAAGGTATTCGTTCCGCATCCTTATCACGAACTGCAATGAGCTATAGCCTACAATTTGGCGCGTATTATCGCTTTTTCAAGAGGTCATTTGCTCAAATCTAATGAGTTAATCAGGTAATTCATACTAATGAATGAGTTGTGCAATTGACTAGGATTAGTTCTCAAGTCGCAGCGCTAACTAATTGCTAGATAAACAAAAAGCTCAGAATTATCTTCTGAGCTTTAATGTATAAAACTTGAGCAGTGATGTTAAGAAGCAAAGCTAAACTGAACGCTTAAAACACCATTTCTGGTACATGCTCTGGCACGATTAACTTGCCGGCGGTTTTGCTGACGATTTCTTCGACGCTGACACCTGGTGCGCGCTCGAGTAAATGGAATGCGCCATCTTTGATTTCGATAAAGGCTAAATCTGTGACGACACGTTTAATGCAGCCGTAACCTGTTAGCGGCAATTCGCACACGGGTAGCAGTTTAGAATTGCCGTATTTATCGGCGTGCATCATAGTCACGATAATGTTTTCGGCGCCCGCGACTAAATCCATCGCGCCGCCCATGCCTTTGATGAGTTTGCCGGGGATCATCCATGAGGCGATAGAGCCATTGACATCGACTTCAAAGGCGCCGAGTACGGTTAAATCCACATGGCCGCCACGGATCATGGCAAAGCTCTCGGCTGAAGAAAAAAACGACGCGCCTTTGACTGCGGTAACGGTTTGTTTACCCGCGTTGATTAAATCCGGGTCGATGGTGTCTTCGGTCGGGAATTCACCCATGCCGAGTAGGCCGTTTTCTGATTGCAACATGACTTCCATTCCTTCGGGAATGTAGTTGGCCACCAGTGTTGGAATGCCAATGCCGAGGTTGACGTAGTAGCCATCTTTTAATTCTTTGGCGACGCGTTGAGCCAGTTGTTCTCTTGATAATGCCATGATATCTATCCTTTCTATTTGGCTTTGACGCTTTGGCCTTTACTCTTAGGATTTTACCCTTAGTTTTTTACTTTAGGGAGCTAAGTGCCAATTGCGTTAACTGTGTTTCAAGGTTTTGCCAGCGCCTTTTATTTCGCGGCTTTTACCGTTCGCTGCTCGATACGTTTCTCGAACGTGCCTTGAATAACGCGGTCAACATAGATGCCCGGCGTGTGGATATGATCTGGATCTAGCTCGCCCGGCTCAACAATAAACTCGGCTTCAACCACAGTGATTTTGCCCGCGGTCGCCATCATAGGGTTAAAGTTGGCGGCGGTTTTACGGAACACCAAATTACCCATGGTATCGGCTTTCCATGCACGCACTAAGGCAAAATCTGCGGTCAGCGATTCTTCTAACACGTAATGGCGACCTTTGATTTCGCGGGTTTCTTTACCATCAGCGACTGGCGTGCCGTAGCCTGTAGCGGTGAAAAATGCCGGAATACCTGCGCCGCCTGCGCGGATCTTTTCCGCCAGCGTGCCTTGGGGCGTTAAAATCACGTTCAGTTCGCCAGAGAGCATTTGCTGTTCAAAGGTGGCATTTTCACCCACGTAAGAGGCGATCATAGTGGCGATTTGGCGATGTTTTAACAGTAAGCCAAGGCCGAAATCGTCAACGCCCGCGTTGTTTGATATCGCCGTTAAGCCGTTAACGCCCATCTTAACCATTTGATTGATTAAGCCTTCTGGAATGCCGCATAGGCCAAAGCCGCCGACCATAATGGTCATGTCGTCCGATAAGCCTGCTAACGCTTCTTCATAGCTGCTGACGACTTTATTGAGTCCTGCCATTGTGATGTCCTTTTATGCTGTATAAAACGCGCGGGAAATAACGCGCGTTTTTAATAACGGTTGTTGTCGTTAATTGTTTTTGTTCTATTTTGCTAACAGGGCTGTGGCTACTTTCGAGCCGTTGTTGCGATTCAACTGCGTGCTGATAGCTTGCCCTGCTAACGCGAGTTTTTGTAAATCGATACCCGTTTCGAATCCCATGCCGTGCAGCATATACACTAAGTCTTCGGTGGCAAGATTGCCCGATGCGCCTTTGGCATAGGGGCAACCACCAAGACCCGCAACCGAGGAGTCAAACACCCGCACACCTAAGTCTAAGCAGGCCAAAATGTTAGCGAGTGCTTGGCCATAGGTGTCGTGAAAGTGTAGCGCCAGTTTATCCATAGGCACACGTTCAGCCACAGTTTGCAGCATTCTACGGGCTTTTTGCGGCGTGCCGATACCGATAGTGTCACCGAGCGATATTTCGTAACAGCCCATTTTGTAAAGGATTTCAGACACGCGGGCCACTTCACTGACCGCTATCTCACCTTCATAGGGGCAACCTAGCACGCAGGACACATAGCCGCGCACCGGAATATTGTGTGCTTTTGCTAATTCCATCAAAGGGATAAAGCGTTCAATCGACTCTTCTATCGAGCAGTTGATATTGCGCTGACTAAAGCTTTGTGAGGCGGCGCCAAATATTGCCACCTCACTCGCTTTTGCATCCAGTGCCAGTTCAAAGCCTTTAACGTTGGGTGTGAGCGCGCTATACACCACACCGCTTTGACGCTGTATTTGCTTGAGCACATCGGCAGAATCGGCCATTTGTGGCACCCATTTAGGTGATACAAAACTGCCCGCTTCGATACGCTTAAGCCCCGCACCTGCCAGCGATTCAATCAAGGCGATTTTAGCTGCCGTCGACACTGCGACTTCGTTTTGCAGGCCGTCGCGTGCGCCCATCTCGAAGATGCTGACCGTGTCTTTGGCGTTCGCTGCTTGGCTTAGATTGGCTAACGACATCTTAGGCTTCCTTGATCGCGGTTGGCTCGTCTGTCTCTAACGGCTCAACGTTAAGCAAGGTTGCGCCATCGGTCACCAGCTCGCCCGCCTTAAAGTAGAACTCAGTGACTATGCCATCAAAGGGGGCTTCGATGGTGTATTCCATCTTCATGGCTTCCATCACTAGCAAACCTTGGCCCGATTTCACTTGTGTGCCGACATCGACTAAATGGGTCACTACCGTACCGTTCATGGGCGCTTTTAACTTGTCAGCATTGCTGGCTTGTTCTTCGACCACGAGTGTTTGCACTGCTTTAAAGTGGTAACTGCCAGAGGATAAAAACAGCGTAAAGTCATCACCTTGGACGCTAACGGGCACTTTACTCTTATGGCCGTTGATTTCGGCGAGCAGTAAATCTTGTTTCAGCTCGCCATTGAGTAACCAATCTTGACCGTGCAGCGGTAGCTGATACATGCCGCCTAAATCGAGCATCACTAACTGCTGCAATTCATGGGCATCATCGAGCAGGGCAATATTGTGCTGACTGCAACTGTTGAGTCTAAAGCCGCTCACTTGACCCCAAGGAGAGTAAGGATCGGCGCTGTTGACAGCTTGCGCTTTGGCGGCTTCTTTACGGGCAAGCACTTGATACAGCGCGGCAAAGGCAAGCGCAGTGTCAGCTTCGCTTGAAGCTGTGCCAATTAAGGTGTCGCCATAACGGCCAATAAAGTCAGTGCTAAAGTCGGCATTGGCAAACGCTGGGTGTTCGGCAATGTTCGCCAAAAACTCAATGTTGTGCTTAAGACCGCTGATTTGATACGACTCTAACGCATGCACTAAACGTTGCAGGGCGCGCGGGCGCGATTCATCCCAGACAATAAGCTTGGCAATCATAGGATCGTAGAAGTTACTGATCACATCGTTTTCGCGAATGCCCGAATCGATACGCACGTATTTACTTTGCTCGGGTTCACGTAAAAAGTTGAGCTTACCGCTGGCGGGTAAAAACTCATTCTGTGGATCTTCGGCATAAATACGCACTTCAAAGGAATGGCCGTGGATCCGCACTTCATCTTGCTTAAGGGGCAATGGCTGACCACTGGCGACCATCAATTGCCATTTCACTAAATCTTGGCCTGTGACCATCTCAGTCACTGGATGCTCAACCTGCAGACGGGTGTTCATCTCCATAAAATAGAAGCTATTGTCTGTGTCGAGCAGAAACTCTACAGTCCCCGCGCCAACATAATCGATAGCTTTGGCTGCGGCGACGGCTGCTTCACCCATTTGGGCACGCAGTGCATCGCTTAAACCGGGCGCAGGTGCTTCTTCGACCACTTTTTGGTGGCGACGTTGAATCGAACAATCGCGATCCGATAAGTAAATCGCGTTGCCAAAGGTGTCGGCAAACACTTGCACTTCGACGTGGCGCGGCTGGCGTAAATAACGCTCCATCAATAACTTATCGTTACCAAAAGAAGAGGCCGCTTCACGGCGCGCCGAGTTAACGGCTTCCATGATTTCGCCTTCATTCTCGACGATACGCATGCCTTTACCGCCGCCGCCATAAGCCGCTTTAATCAGCATAGGGAAGCCGATTTTCAGTGCCTCAGCTTTTAAGGTCGCATCGGTTTGGTCATCGCCGTGATAACCCGGCACTAAGGGCACGTTTGCCGCAGTCATAATAGATTTAGCGGCGCTTTTGCTGCCCATGGCATCGATAGCATCACTGCCTGGGCCAACAAAGGTGATGCCAGCGGCTTCACATTTACGGGCAAAGTCGGCATTTTCAGACAAGAAACCATAACCTGGGTGAATCGCTTGTGCGCCCGCTTTTTTGGCGATGTCGATAATCAAATCACCCTTTAAATAGGAGTCTGCCGGTGCGCTGCCGCCTAAATAGAAGGATTCGTCGGCCATGGCGACATGGCGCGCTTCTTTATCGGCATCGGAATATAGGGCAACGGTGCGAACGCCCATGGCATGGGCCGTTTTGATGATGCGACAGGCGATTTCACCGCGGTTAGCAATCAATAGTTTGGTAAACATGTGCTTGGTCAACATCAAAGGGCTCCTTGGGTATCACTTGGCTTTTGCATTGGCGTTGGAGAGGGCGCGGAGTGCGCTTGTTGCCAGTTAGGCTGACGTTTCTCAAAAAAGGCGTTTAAGCCCTCTTGGCCCTCGGTCGATACCCGAATGCGGGCGATACGCTCGCTAGTGTAATCAATGGTTTTTTGGTCTATCACGCCGTCTTCAAGATGCGACAGCAGTGTTTTGACCCATGCCATGCCTTGCGGGCTATTGGCTAGCAGAGCATCAATCATCGGCTTTGCGGCGGCGTCTAAGTCATCGCTGATCTCATGAATGACATTAAGCTTTAATGCGGTTTCTGCACTAAAACGCTCGGCGGTCAGCATGTAGCGGCGCGATGCACGGTTACCCATAGCGCGGGCAACATAAGGGCTAATTACCGCTGGAATTAATCCGAGTTTCACTTCGCTTAAGCAAAAGCTGGCGCGCGTCGTGGCGATAGCGATATCGCAGGCGCAAATCAACCCCAGTGCGCCGCCAAAGGCTGCACCTTGCACAAGTGCAATGGTGGGCTTAGGAAAAGTATCAAGATCCTGCATCAGTTTTGCTAAGGCTTTGGCATCATTTAGATTTTGCTCAAAGTCCATTTTGGCTTGCTTGCGCATCCAATTGAGATCGGCGCCGGCGCTGAAGTTTTTGCCGTTCGCTTTGAGTACCAGCATTTGGCATTGCTTGTGCTCAGCAAAATAGCTAAGGACGCTAATCATCTCGCTAATCATTACTTCATCGAAGGCATTGTGCACATCGCTGCGATCTAAAATAAGCTCTGCAACGCCGTTATTGAGCGCATGGCTCACGTGCTGTAAGTTGCTTAAATCCTTTTTGCCGCTAGCGCTTTTTAATGTGTCTGTCATTATTCTTTCCCCTATCTTCTTGTGTGACATATGTTTTTCACATGTGTCTTTACATACGGAACACACCAAAGCGGGTGTCTTCGATAGGAGCATTTAATGCTGCCGATAGGGCAAGGCCGACCACATCGCGGGTTTGCGCTGGGTCGATAATGCCGTCATCCCATAAACGGGCGCTGGCATGATACGGATGACCTTCTTTATCGTACTGGGCGACAATTGGCGCTTTAAAGGCTTTTTCATCCTCAAGCGACCATTCTTCACCTTTACGGGCTAAACCGTCGCGACGCACTGTGGCGAGAACGCCTGCGGCTTGCTCTCCGCCCATCACAGAAATACGGGCATTAGGCCACATCCACATCATGGTCGGTTCAAACGCGCGGCCACACATGCCGTAGTTACCCGCGCCGTAGCTGCCGCCGATAATCACAGTAAATTTAGGCACATTGGCGCAAGAGACTGCGGTCACCATCTTGGCGCCGTGTTTGGCTATGCCTTCGTGTTCGTACTTTTTACCCACCATAAAGCCGGTGATATTTTGTAGGAACAGCAGCGGAATTTTGCGCTGGCAGCACAGTTCAATAAAGTGCGCGCCTTTTTGCGCCGACTCAGAGAACAGAATGCCGTTGTTGGCGACAATGCCGACGGGGTAGCCGTGAATACGGGCAAAACCGCATACTAAGGTTGCGCCATAGTTGGCTTTAAACTCATCAAAATCAGAATCATCGACGATACGGGCGATCACTTCTTTAACATCAAAGGGCTTTTTCAAGTCGGTGCCGACAATGCCGTACAGTTCGCTAATGTCGAACTTCGGTGGTTTGACAGGACTTAAGAGTGATTTGATTTCTTTTTGATGATTCAGGCGTGATACCGCGCGGCGGGCAAGCTCTAACGCGTGCTCATCGTTTTGGGCTAAATGATCCGCTACGCCGGAAATTTTAGTATGCACTTCGGCGCCGCCTAACTCTTCGGCGCTGACTTCTTCACCTGTGGCCGCTTTGACTAATGGTGGGCCTGCTAAGAAGATAGTGCCTTGATCTTTTACGATAATCGATTCATCCGCCATAGCCGGCACATAGGCGCCGCCTGCAGTACATAAGCCCATCACCACTGCAATTTGCGGTATGCCTTTAGCGGACATTTGCGCTTGATTGTAAAAGATGCGGCCGAAATGGTCGCGGTCGGGGAAGACTTCATCCTGGCGGGGCAGGTTAGCGCCGCCTGAGTCGACTAAATAGATACAAGGCAAGTGACAACGGCTGGCAATATCTTGGGCGCGTAGGTGTTTTTTAACGGTAATCGGGTAGTAAGTGCCGCCTTTAACTGTTGCGTCGTTGGCGATGATCATGCACTCAACACCGCTCACACGGCCGATACCTGCGATAATGCCCGCTGCGGGCACTTCTTCGTCATAGACTTCAAACGCCGCAAATTGCGATAGCTCTAAAAAGGGTGAGCCTGCATCAAGCAGCTTTTCAACACGTTGACGTGGCAGCAATTTACCGCGGGATAAATGGCGCTCTAGCGCCACAGGGCCGCCACCGAGTTCGATTTTATTGAGTTTAGTTTTAAGATCGGCCACTAGGGCGGCCATATCGTCGGATTTTGCTTTAAATTCATCGCTACGGGCGTTGATACGACTGCTTAATTGCGTCACTTTGATTGTCCTTATAAAGCGGAAACTCGGTATCACCTTGCTCGAATGGGTGGCGCAAACTGTAAGTTACAGTGAGGTGCTACCCATTCACTTGTGAGAGATTATTTAAACTCGCGTTATTTCGACTCATTGAACAGTTCGCGGCCAATCAGCATGCGGCGAATTTCTGAGGTGCCGGCGCCGATTTCATACAGCTTGGCATCACGCAGTAAGCGGCCTGTGGCGTATTCGTTGACATAGCCATTGCCGCCTAGCAGTTGAATTGCATCCAGTGCCATTTTGGTGGCGAGTTCTGCGCTATAAAGAATGGCGCCTGCAGCATCTTTACGGGTGGTTTCACCGCGATCGCAGGATTTTGCCACGTTATAGACATAGGATTTGGCGGCATTCATGCCTGTGTACATGTCGGCTAACTTGCCTTGCACTAGTTGGAATTCACCAATCGATTTACCAAATTGCTCACGCTCGTGGATGTAAGGCACAACGATGTCCATACAGGCATTCATGATCCCCAGCGGGCCGCCAGACAGTACGACGCGCTCGTAATCTAGGCCGCTCATCAGCACTTTTACGCCGTTATTGAGTCCGCCTAAAATGTTTTCTTCTGGTACTTCTACATCTTCAAACACCAGTTCGCAGGTGTTAGAGCCGCGCATGCCGAGTTTGTCGAGCTTTTGCGCTTGGCTAAAACCTTTCGAATCACGTTCAACGATAAAGGCGGTAATACCGTGTGCGCCTTTGGTTAAGTCGGTTTTCGCGTAAATGACATAGGTGTGTGCATCTGGACCGTTAGTGATCCACATTTTGTTGCCGTTTAAGATGAATCGGTCGCCTTCTTTACGGGCATGCAGCTTCATCGAAACCACGTCAGAACCCGCGTTTGGCTCACTCATGGCCAGCGCGCCAATATGCTCACCGCTCACCAGTTTTTGCAGGTACTTGGCTTTTTGCGCGGCATTACCGTTACGGTTGATTTGATTGACACACAGGTTTGAGTGGGCGCCATAACTTAGGCCGATAGAAGCTGATGCACGGGAGATTTCTTCCATTGCAACGACGTGGGCTAGGTAGCCCATGTTCGCGCCGCCGAACTCTTCGGGTACAGTTACTCCGAGCAGTCCCATTCCTCCAAGCACAGGCCAAAGTTCATTGGGAAAGGCATTGTCGTGATCCACTTTCGCGGCAATTGGGGCGATTTCATTCGCGGCAAAATCCTGCACTGCATCGCGCAGCATATCGACGTCTTCGCCTAGGCCAAAATTTAGACTTGTGTAGAGAGAGTTCATTGCTTGTGTCCTTTCAGATGTTCTAATTTCAGATTGTTATAGTTTTTATGATTTTTAGGTGCTTGAGTCTTTTAAATCTTGTACTTAAATCCGTAGTCGTTATCGTCATCAAATTGATTTGATTTTGTGTCAACGGGGATTTAGGCTTTTGCCGTTTTGTTATCTTCTAAGGCTAAACGGCACTGCTGCTCGGCGGAATTGAGTTCCATTAATACGACTTTGATGTCGTCCATTTGCTGTTGTAGTGCGGACTTCTTTTCTTCCACTAGCGCTAGCATGGTATTGAGCTGTGAGGTGCTACTCTTGTCGGCATCGTATAATTCGAACAAGCGACGGGTTTCTGCCAAAGAAAAGCCCAAGCGTTTACCGCGAAGAATGAGCTTGAGACGCACCCTGTCTTTGAGGCTATAAATACGGGTTTGGCCGCGGCGTTTAGGTTTAAGCAAACCTTGGTCTTCGTAAAAACGAATACTACGAGTAGTGATATCAAACTCTTTTGAGAGATCACTGATCGAGTAAGTCGTTTGTGGTGTGTTCGTTGCGCTCATTCATGCACCCTAAATAATCAGTTTTAAGCAAGATATATGAAGTTTACGTAAAGGTAAAGATTTTGGCTTTTATTCTGTTGGCAAAAAAGTGTCAATCCCAATTGCCATAAGCCTGTGCCGTGAGATTAAAACGTGTGCTTTAAATTAGTGTTCTCACATAAAACCACAAATATCTTCTGGTTATAGGCTAACGTCTAATAGTGGGCTTTAGACCTCCTTGCTAATAATAGAAGCAGGAAGGGGTAGTTATTGCGGCTGACGATGTGAGTCGCAGTCCTGATTGGAGGACATATGTTGACCGAACAGCAAAATGCATCTGTAGCGCAAGCCACAAATCAAAAACAGAACCAACAAAAACATCAAGCGTTGCACCAAGCATCCTTGCTTAATAAAGCCGAATTCTGGGGAGAAGCGGCGAAGACGCTCGATTGGATTAAGCCGGCGCAAACTGTGCTCGATGAATCGCAGGCACCGTTTTATCACTGGTTCGCCGATGGTGAGATGAACACTTGTTATAACGCCGTTGACCGCCATGTGTTGGCTGGACGCGGTGACCAAGTGGCTATCCAGTATGTGAGTCCTGTTACTGATACTGAATACGGCATTAGCTACGGGGAGTTACAGGCTCAAGTGAGCCGACTCGCGGGCTTTATGCAATCTATTGGTATAGGGAAGGGCGACCGTGTTGTGATTTATATGCCTATGGTGCCCGAAACCGCCTTCGCTATGTTGGCTTGCGCCCGCATAGGCGCGATTCATTCGGTAGTTTTTGGTGGCTTTGCCGCCAATGAACTCGCGACTCGGATCAATGATGCTAAGCCTAAATTGGTCTTGTCGGCATCTTGCGGTATCGAACCCTCAGGTGTCATTCCTTATAAACCTCTGTTAGATAAAGCGTTAGCGCAGTCAGTGCATCAGGTTGATCACTGCCTAATTTTGAATCGTAGCCAGTATCAGGCCGATTTACTTGAGGGTCGTGACTTAGATTGGCAAGCCGCATTAGCAACTGCACCTAAGGCCGATTGTGTCGCCCTCAAGGCTACCGATCCCTTGTATGTGCTTTATACCTCAGGCACCACGGGTCAGCCTAAAGGTGTGGTACGCGATAATGGTGGCCATGCCGTGGCTCTGGCTTGGTCGATGCAGCATATTTACGATATTCAAGCGGGTGATGTGTTTTGGGCTGCGTCCGATGTGGGCTGGGTTGTGGGTCATTCTTACATTGTGTATGGGCCACTGCTGGTGGGCGCCACCACCTTAATGTATGAAGGCAAACCTGTGGGAACGCCAGATCCCGGCGCATTTTGGCGCACGATTGCCAAATATAAGGTCAAAAGCTTCTTCACCGCGCCGACGGCCATTCGCGCAATCAAGCGTGAAGATCCTGACGGTGAATATCTACAAGGTGTTGATTTAAATTGTCTTAAAAATGTGTTTTTGGCGGGGGAACGTTGCGATCCCGATACCTTAGTTTGGGCACACACTAAACTCGCTAAACCTGTTATTGATCACTGGTGGCAAACCGAAACGGGCTGGCCTGTCGCAGCAAATTTGATGGGCACAGCGCCGGTTACCATTAAACCAGGTTCGCCAGCTTTACCTGTGCCGGGTTATGCGGTTGAAGTGCTGGACGAATTAGGTGAGCAAGTTGCGGCCAATACTTCGGGTAATGTAGTGATTAAATTGCCTCTACCGCCGGGGACATTGACGACACTGTGGCAAAATGATCAACGCTATCAAGATAGTTACTTGTCTATGTATCCGGGTTACTACTTAACTGGCGATGCGGGTTATACCGATGAAGACGGCTATCTCTACATTATGAGTCGTATCGATGACATCATAAACGTAGCGGGGCACAGGTTATCGACGGGACGCTTCGAAGAAGTGTTATGTCAACACCCTGATGTGGCCGAAGCCGCGGTAATTGGGGTAGATGATGCGCTTAAGGGCCAAGTTCCCCTCGGATTAGTGGTACTCAAGAAAGGCGTGACGATCAGTGATGAAGAGCTGCATAAACAGTTAATAACCTTGGTACGCCAAGAGATTGGTCCCGTCGCCTCCTTTAGGTTAGTGAGTGCGATTCAAAAATTACCTAAAACGCGCTCAGGTAAAATTTTACGCGGTACTATGCGAAAAATTGCTGATAATCAGCAATATACCGCGCCAGCGACCATAGAAGATCCACAGACCTTAGAGCTAGTGCGCACCGCGCTCACTCGCATGGGTTATGCCGATGCCTTAGTGTAAGAAATAGAGCGTAAAGGCTTTTATAGAAAGAGTGTAAAGGTCTTATAGAGAGTTGAAATATTAAGGCGATAGTAAACTGACCAAGCTTGCTATCGCCTTTTTGCGCATGGCATTTCTTATTTCGGTAAAATCAAAGATTGAAATTTTCACCTCAAATTTGCTAGTCTTGCATTCTCACCATGTACAGTTATCACGCACAGCTATATCACCTACAGTTTTACTGTAATCAAATGGCTTAGGGACGACCCTAAATACGCCTAATCTAACATGGGGACGACCCCTTTATGGGAGTTCACTATGAGTTGGTTCTTATTAGTTCTTGCGGGTTTATTTGAAATTGGTTGGGCTATAGGGCTTAAATATACCGACGGTTTTACGCGTTTGTGGCCAAGTATCTTTACAGTAGCGTCGATGGCAGTGAGTGTGTTGCTACTAGGACTCGCGGTTAAGCATTTGCCTATTGGTACGGCTTACGGCGTGTGGGTCGGCATTGGTGCTATGGGTACGGCGATTGCGGGAATTATCCTCTTAGGAGAAGGCGTTAGCTTACTTAAAATCGCCAGTTTGATATTGATATTACTGGGTGTTTTAGGGCTTAAACTTGCCCATTAATTGACGGTTCTACTAGGGCGTGTTGACGTTTCGAGATTAAATTTTGTTCGCTCTGGCAAGCTCGTGATCACGAAACGAGGAGTGACGTGTAGTTATTCTACTCAAATGACGAGTGACAAAGAGCAAGAGCTTGCCAGACGAACCCTTCGGGCAGCGTTTGGCTAGCGTTTCTGCTGCGTTATCGCCCGTTTATGTAGAATAACTACACTGCACGGGCTTTGCCTTGCATAAAAGTCAGCCAACTCGCTGCAAAAACAACCCTGAAACGTCAACACGCCCTAGATAAAATGAGACCTAAACGATTGGTACTTTCGGCACAATCGAAATTGCCAATCGTATGTCTCTGGTAATTAAGTTACAAAGATCGGTATAATTACCCCTCAAAATTGGTTAGCTCTAACCTCTGTGACCCGTGGGAATAATATAATGCAAAACCACAGCAATCTTAATGATATCGGCGTAATTGGCCTTGGTGTTATGGGTAAAAACCTTGCGCTAAACATCGCAGATAACCAATATCACGTCAGCGCGTTTGACCTCGATCCTGTTAAAGTTAATGGTGTAATACAGCAAGAAAAACAGGAACGTGCTGGACTCGAGTCTCGCATTCTTGGCTGTGCTAATCTTACCGAAATGTTAGCCAGTCTCACAAAACCCCGTATTTTTGTGCTTTCTGTTCCCGCGGGTGCACCCGTCGATGGTGTCTGTAGTGCTTTGATTTCTGCCGGAATTGAGTCCGATGATATTGTGATCGATACTGGTAACAGCCTATGGACTGACACTGTTGAGCGTGAAGCGCGCTACAAAGGTCAGTTTGTATTTTTCAGCTCTGCAGTTTCGGGCGGTGAAGTCGGTGCGCGTTTCGGTCCATCACTTATGCCAAGCGGCGATATCGATGCATGGCATCACGTGGCACCTATTTGGAAAGCGATTGCCGCTAAGGTTGATGCCAAAACTGGGCTACCTATCGAACGCTTTGAGCCGGGTAATCCCGTGACAGAAGGCGAGCCATGCACGACTTATATTGGCCCCGCGGGTGCTGGCCATTATGTGAAGATGGTGCATAACGGTATTGAATACGCTGACATGCAGTTGATTTGCGAAGCCTATCAAATGCTGCATGACGGTTTAGGCATGAGCGCTGCAGAAGTGGGCGATGTGTTTGAACGCTGGAACAAAGGTAGTTTAAACAGCTATTTGATGGGGATCAGTGCCGAAGTCTTAAAACAAGCTGATCCATTAACGGGTAAACCGCTGGTGGAAATGATCTTAGATAAAGCGGGCCAAAAAGGCACGGGTTTGTGGACGGCCGTGAGCAGTTTACAAATTGGTTGCCCTGCACCGACGATTGCTGAAGCTGTGTATGCGCGCGCCGTAAGTACCCAAAAATCCTTACGTCTACAACTCAGCCAGAAATTGGCTGGGCCAAATGCACCTGCTATCGATGATGCGCAAAAAGCGCAGTTGATTGAAGCCCTTGAAAGTGCGTTATATTGCGCGAAAGTGTGTTGTTACGCCCAAGGCTTCCAGTTGATGGCAATGACGGCCCATGAACAAAAATGGCAGTTAGACTTTGCTGAAATTGCAAAAATTTGGCGTGCGGGTTGTATTATTCGCGCGACTTTCTTGCAATCAATCACTCAAGCATATGAAGACAATGCTGATCTTAGCAATCTGTTGATGGCGGACAGTTTTGCGTCAGCCTTATCTGAAAAGCAAGGCCTATGGCGCACAGCGGTAGCGACTGCGGTAATGCAAGGTATTCCAGCGCCGTGTATTAGCTCGGCTCTGGCATATTACGACAGTTACCGCTGCGAAACATTACCGGCAAACTTGCTCCAAGGTCAGCGTGACTTTTTCGGTTCCCATACCTTTGAGCGTATCGATACCCCAGCAGGCGAGAAATATCACTTAGATTGGAGCGCCAAAGAGCGCACCTTAGCTAAGGTTTAAATCTAAGGTTTAGCCTGTTATTGAAATGAAAGACGCCCCTTATCGAGGGGCGTTTTTGTTTATGGCCGATGACTTTATAAGGGCATATAACTTAGTTACTTCACCTTATTTAAAGCCACTAAAACCAAACCTGAAGCTTGAAGTCTTAAGCATTCAGCTCAATGAAAAGGCGATCAGCTTTTGCCAGAGTGCTTGGGCGACGGGGCCTAAAGGTGAGTGGGGTTTTCGCATCACATAGTAATCGAGTTGAATATTGTTTTGCCTTTCACGCAGATCCAGTGCAATCAATGCACCTTGTTTGAGTGAATCTTCAATCATATAGTGCGGCAGCTTGCCCCAGCCCATACCACTTTGAATAAGCATTTTTTTGGTGTAAAAATCATTAACATACCAACGTCGTTGCCCCGCCTGTACCCCAAACTCAATATTCGCAGTGCCTGAGCCTGTATCTTGGATCACGATTTGGTATTCATTAACGAGTTCTCGTGCGTAGGTCAGTGTCGGATGACGCTCAAGCATGCGCGGCGCGGCAACATCGAGAAGGCTACCGGAAAAAAGATAGGCTAATTCTAAATGGCTCGAACGTATGGGCTCAATTCCGCCTGCGGAGATGATGATTTCAGCTTTATCTTGATTCAGCGCTTCGAGTGCACCAGTTAAAAACTCTTGTTTGAGAATAATTTGGGTATAGGGAAACTCATTTTGAGTCAGCTCTAAAATCGGCAAAATTCGAGCGAGATTGAAAGAGGCTTCAAAAGCTAAGGTGATGCTTGCTTCGTTACCTTTGGCTAAATGCTTCGCTACTTGCTTCATTTCTTGCGCTTCATTCAGTACCCGCAGGGTATGTTGCAGCAGTTTTCGACCTTGCTCAGTGATGGCGAGTCGATAACCTTCGCGATTAAACAGGATAAGATCGAGTTGGGATTCTAACTGTTTGATACTTTGGCTAATGGCGGGTTGGGTTTTATGTAGCTTGTCACTAGCAGCTTTGAGTGAGCCCGCCTCAGCCACGGTTTTAAACATCAGCAGTTGGTCTAAGGTCACTGGGATTGCTCGCAAGTCGTAAATTATTAGTTTATGAGATATTAGATTTTATTCCATATTTATTTATCTTTTATCGGCTCATAATCGATTCCATTCTCGCTCGTCGTCTGCGAATTTATGCCCAAGACTGACGGCAAATATCACGTTTAATGGGGTGTGTGCGATGCGATTTTCAAACTTATGTGATACTAAGGGTTCAAGTATCAATGGCTTAGTTGCAGAGGTTGATACACAGAAGTTATTCCTTTGTGCCAATACACTCAATCGCGCCGCTGCAACCGTCACATTGGCGATGAGCATAGTGTTTTTCATCTCGGGATTTGCCAAGTTATTTAGCGTGTCTATGTTCCATGTTCCGTTCACATTAATGAATCTTCCCACCGGATTTGGTTATTTTATTGGTTTGATGGAAGTGATTGGCGCCCTTGGATTGTGTCTACGTGACTACCGAGTGCTATCGGCGAGCGGTTTACTGGCGATTATGCTGGGGGCGATTTATTTCCACTTTAACTATGAAGCGCCGATTAATGCACTGCCGGCATTGAGCTTATCGGCAGGACTCTTTCTGATTATTAAACTGGATGAAATTATTGAGCGTTTAGTGCGATTTCAGCGGCAGTTGGTGCAGAGTCGTTCCGCATTTTAAGCGTGCATTGAAGTGTTATGTAGAACAGTGAGTTAAGTGAGAAACGCTGAGTTTAAAGCCAGTAGTACAGATATAAGTTAATCAACACGAGAGGATTATGATGCAAGTTAACGCGAGTCGTATGCCTGTGCTATTTGTGCCCCATGGTGGTGGCCCTATGCCTTTGCTCAATGATGTTAATCATAGGGAGTTGCGTGCATTTTTAACTTCAGTAACAGCGCCAATGCCAACTCCGAAGGCGATTGTGTTGATCACTGCCCATTGGGAAGAATCTGTGGTGACTTTGTCGAGTAGCTCAAAGCCAAGTATTTTGTATGATTACTATGGATTTCCACCTGAGGCTTATCAGCTGACATATCCTGCACCCGGTGAGCCAGAATTAGCCGCACAGATTGCGAATATGCTAGCGGATAAGGGCATCGCAGCCCGCTTAGATAGCGAACGCGCATTTGATCACGGTACCTTTGTACCACTTAAGTTGATGTATCCTGAGGCGAATATTCCCGTGGTGCAGATGTCGTTAGTCCACAGCCTCGATCCTAAAACCCATATAGCGATTGGGGAGGCTTTAGCGCCGCTGCGGGACCAAGGGGTGTTGATCGTGGGGTCTGGCATGTCGTTTCACAATATGCGGGCATTTTTCTCAAGCGATCTCACAGTGCAAAGCCGCAGTGCAGAATTTGATCATTGGTTGACGCAAACTTTAACGGCAAGTGTTAGTTCTGCCGAGGTAAAAACAGCGTTAACTCATTGGCAATCAGCCCCTGAAGCGCGTTTTAGTCATCCGCGGGAAGAACATTTATTACCGCTACACGTGTGTTTTGGTGCAGGCCATAATGGTTCATCCCATGCCGAACGCAACTTTAATGGTATTTTGTTAAACACGCTGATCTCTGGTTATATCTGGCAATAAATGGGGTAGGATTTCCCTCGTCGATAATAAGCCAAATTGAAGTCGTGCTGCGGCCAATAAAAAAGGTTCGTATCTATCGAAGATATGAACCTTTTTATATTCAGCATTGAGCTGTGGTGTAGCATTAGCTTAGCGGATTTACTCTTATGCGGTAAACACTAAACCCACGCTAAACAAGGTACTGAAAATCATGGTTAACTTAGCTGTGCGGCCGAGTAACGGATTTAAGGCTTCACCAGAAACTGCATAAAAATCGCTACTGAGTTTGCGGGCAATAAGCAGAGATAATCCCGCAAGTAGTACTGGTAAGCCGGGTAAAATACCGAATAAAAAGCCAGCGATGACTAAGCCAAAGGGCAAATAGATTAAAGCTTGATAAAGCACTTTTGCCTGAGCTTCGCCAATACGTACCGCTAGAGTATGCTTGCCCGCTTGGGTGTCGGTACGGATATCGCGAGTGTTATTCACCAACATAATCGCAGCGTTGAATAAGCCAATCGCACAACCTAATAACCAAGCATTAATAGTCGTATCGCCCGCCTGCAAATAATAACTGCCCACCACTGCAACTAAGCCAAAAAAGACAAATGCCGCGACTTCACCGAGCCCATGGGAGGCGAGGGGATAGGGGCCACCACTGTAGCCAAGAGCACCTAAAATAGCGGCTGCGGCGAGAATGGCGATGGGCCAGCCTCCGTGCCAAATCAGATATGATCCCACGGCAAGCGCCATTAAGAGACAAAATATCATGGCATTGCGAACGCTTGTTGGTGAAATTAAACCACTTTGAGTCACGCGAACGGGCCCTAAGCGCTCGTCTGTATCTATGCCGTTTTTAAAATCAAAATAGTCGTTAGCGAGGTTGACGGCGATTTGTAATAAGACAGCACACAACATTGAAGTGGCAGCGATTAACCAGCTGTAACTCTCAAGATGCAGGGCGAGAATGTTGCCTATCAGTAGGGGACCTATGGCCGCGGGTAGCGTACGGGGTCTTATTGCTAAAATCCAAGGATTCATGGCGTCCAGTCGTTATTGGTAAATGGAAATGGTACCGAGCAAGGGCTCAATTAGCGCATAGCATAACAAGATTTAACACGAAAGTGAGCACTATCTAATAAACGCATTTAACAGAGTTTGAATTGGCGCACATATGTTCACTGATGCAGGATGAGATTTGTCGTTAAGTTCAAAGAAAATCAAAAAAGTCTGTGTTTCCATAGTTAATGTCGATGGAGGCTTTGTGCTGTCCATGACATAGGCGTAACGCTAAATACTCTGTTTAGTAAATAGCATAGGCGGTTGTTACCCTATGCTCGTTATTTTTTGCCGCTACAACAATGCCGATAAGGACATATTTGGATGCGTTTTGACAATAAGGTGGCATTAGTCACTGGGGCTGCGGCTGGGTTAGGTCGAGCGTATGCCATCATGTTGGCTGAACGGGGGGCAAAAGTGATACTCGTCGACCAGCCGTTATCGTCCTATGAGTCAATTTCCACCGACGGCACTCAGACGAGCCAAGCCAACTTAGAATTAATGCAGACTTATTGCAGCATTATTAAACTCGGTGGAGATTGCATTTATTTTGTGCTTGATGTGAGTCAGCGAAATGAAGTGAATAGCATGATCGAAGAGGTGATCCTACGCTGGCATCGCATTGATATCTTGATTAATAACGCGGGCGTTTATGGTGCTTGTCCCTTTGAGCACATTAAACTTGAGCAGTGGCAACGGCAATTGGATGTCGATCTCAATGGCAGCTTTTATCTCACTCAAGCTGTTTGGCCTTATATGCAACAACAGCATTTTGGCCGGATAATGATGACAACGGGAGTTTCGGCCTTGTTCGGTGACTTGCACCAAGTTGGTTTTAGTGCGAGCAAGATGGCGCTGGTCGGCATGGTGAATAGCTTATCATTAGAAGGTGAAATCCATAATATTCGAGTCAATAGTTTATGCCCTCAGGCCGTAACTGCGATGACGGCCAAACATTTAGCGAGTGCGATTCAGCCGCTATTTTCCTTTGAATCATTAACGGCTACTACGGCTTTCTTGGTGAGTGAACAGGCGCCAAATGGTCAACATCTACTCGCCGGAGCGGGCAGTGTTAGCCACGGCATGTTTGTCGAGTTTCAGCCTATGTATTTTAATGAAGGTCTTTTTACGCCAGATAACCTCGCGCAGCAGTGGCCACAGTTACACCAATCCTTCCCCGTGACTTTGCACTCCTGTGGAGAGGATAAGGTTTTGTCTTGGTCTAAGTTAAGTGCGCTAGAACATCACATTAAAATCGATTGATTCATCATGCTTGTATTTGAACTAAGCCTGCATCTATAGCGATTTAAATGCAGTAAGTGGCTCAATAAAGCCGTAAATGCTAACCACAATAAATAACATAGACACTCCAGCGTGCCTCGTTTAATTCCTCACCGTTGGAGTGATGATTTGATTGTGAATAATCGATAGAAGACTGGTCAGCTTAATGCTAACTGAGTTACCCTTTAAGATTAATTGCTAATTACGCAGTAGGATCCCATGAGTCAGGTATTAGACGATCTTTTATCATTACTTTCCCTTGAGCAAATTGAAATTGGCCTCTTTCGTGGTCAAAGCCAAGATCTGGGTTTTGGGCATGTGTTTGGTGGTCAAGTGATGGGCCAAGCACTGAGCGCCGCAAAACAGACTGTAGCTGCTGAGCGTAAGATCCATTCATTACATTCTTACTTTTTACGTGCTGGTGACGAGAAGTTGCCGATTGTTTATGAAGTGGAAAATATGCGTGATGGCGGTAGTTTTAGCGCTCGTCGGGTTAGTGCTATTCAAAAAGGTCGACCAATTTTTCATATGACCTGCTCCTTCCAAGAACCTGAGGAAGGTTTTAGTCATCAAGCCGCTATGCCGCAAGTGCCCGGACCTGAAGGTTTGTTGAATCAGCAGGAATTGGCGCTGACGATGCGGGATAAAGTACCGCCGAGCATACTTGAAAAGTTTATGGCCGATGCGCCAATTGAGATGCGATTGGTCAATCCACTGCACCCTTTTGCGCCTAAAGAAACCGAGCCGTACCGTTATGTTTGGATGAGGGCTAATGGTCCTATGCCAAATGATGCCCATATCCATGAATATTTACTCGCCTATGCCTCAGACTTTAACTTTTTAGTCACGGCAGCTCAGCCCCACGGTGTATCCTTCTTAAGTCCTGGGGTACGAATGGCGACGATCGACCATGCGATGTGGTTCCATCGCCCGATTAATATGGGAGAGTGGTTGCTTTACAGTATCGATAGCCCTAATGCTAGCGGTGGCAGAGGTTACGTCAGAGGGCAGTTTTTCAATCAACAAGGCGAGTTAGTGGCTTCTTCTACCCAAGAAGGCCTGATACGCATGGTAAAAGGACGTTAGTATGTATCTGAAAATAAAATCGTTTATATTGTTCTCTCTCATGGCTGTCTTGCTCAATGGCTGCGTGACTGTAACACCTGATCAACCGATTATCATCAATGGCGCAGCTGGCTATCTAGAGAAGATCCCATTACCTCAAGGCTGCCAAATCATTATTGCCATTATTGATTTGAATACTCCAGGTGTCATCGTCGCACAAAAAACCTTCAATATCGCCAGAGCACCTGTGCCATTTAAATTTACATTGCCCGCTAAATCGATCGATAAAAGTATCCAATATGGCGTAGTGGCGATGATCAAGTTTCAAGACCAAGTGATCTTCCAAACCTATGACAGGTTCCCAGTTATCAATAATGATAAGTTCACGACAGAAGTGTTAATGAAAGCGGTTATGGCGAATTAACCACTGGCCATAACTGCAATAATATTGTTTTTATATTGATGAAGATTTAGCCCTTTCAATTCGATATTGAAAGGGCTTTTTTGTGGTCAATAATCCGCTTGCTATGCTGTAAATGTGAGATTAAGTATTAATTTGCTCTATACAGGATTAAGAATATTAATGCATAAGTTAGTTAATTTTTATAAGGGGTATCATTTTGTAAAATATTATACAAATACAAAATGCATACAATTTGTTAATTTAACATTTCGTTTTTTGGTGATCTGTTGTTTCAGCTTATGGTATTTTGTGTTTATTTTGTAACTAATGATATTTATAAAAGAGAGTATTTATTTACGGGGATTTATTCTGTTTAACCTAATGCTATTTTTGAGCCGACACTTAAAGGTTAATTTTAACGCTATGATTTAATGTTTATTATTTGTTTTTATCGACTTTATACTACGACTTATCGTTGGGACATAAAACAGTCGGATAAAGGTTCTATGGATTTATTTTAACAAGGTATGAGGTTGTTCATCATTTACTGAATTACGTTCTGTTAATTTGCTGTTTTAATCTGTATCATCGCGTGTTACAAATTGTCGCGATAAAACTCAGTGATCATCATCACAGTAAATTGAATGGTTATTCATAAAAAATGTCAGTTACGGGTGATGTTTTTGGTTGTCGCAGCGTTTTCATGCCACCCAAACCTGAGTTTTATAAATCATACAACTTATAAGAATTAGGGAAGTCACAATGAAAACTAAAATAGCATTAGCAGTGTCTATGGCACTGTTATCGTCGGCGACAAATGCACAAACCGTATTATCACCTACGGGTGAAACCCTGCAGTTAGATATTCCAAGTGAATTACAAGTCACTTCATTACGCGGTAACGCTGCCGGAGCGGAGGTTAAGTTTGTACCAGAAGCAGATTTAGGTGAGGGTGAATATACTTATATCGTCCGTTTACGCGATAGTTCGGTTGCTAATTACCAAGGAACTATTCCAGGATTGAAAGCGACTAGTTCACAAAGAGTGCAGGTAAACGGTACTTCAAAAGTTGCTGTGAACGGTAAACTTGATGCTTCTAAAGCTGAAGTCAAAAGTTATGTTAGTTATTTGAAAGTAAAACAGAACCGATTTTTAGCTAACGCGAGTGCGGCTATTGGCACCAATCTGCAACCATTAACGACATATCAGTATGCGTTAAATGGTATGGCGGTTCGCATGACTCAAGCTCAAGCGAAGAAAATGGCTGAGTTACCTGAGGTTGCGTTTGTTGAGCGCGAGCGCATGGAGCAAATGGAAACCGACGTCAGTCAAGCGCTTATCGGTTCTCCTAATGTATGGGATGGCAGCGCGACGGGCACGAAAGCCATGGGTGAAGGCGTGATCGTCGGTATTATCGACTCAGGTATTAACTCAGATCATGCTTCTTTCGCTGATGTTGGCCAAGATGGCTATGACCACACAAACCCATTAGGTCAAGGCATCTATATTGGTGATTGTAAAACTGATTTCGCGAGCATGTGTAATGACAAGTTGATTGGAGTTCGCAGTTACTCTGAGATAACAAATAACTACGACGATGCAAAAGTGTTTGGTGACACCCCTCCAGCTAAAAATGGTGAGGATTACGGTGGGCATGGTACTCACGTTGCGAGTACCGCAGCAGGTAACATCCTAGTGAATGTGCCTTATGTGCAAGGTGAAACAGGTAAGTTAGAAAGCGATGGCATTGCGACAGGCCTTGAATTTAAACAAATCTCAGGTGTGGCCCCCCACGCGAACATCATAGCCTATCAAATTTGTAATCCGGGTAATGCGGGCGACACTTATTCAGGGTGTCCAAGTGCACCGATTTTAAAAGCCTTAGATGATGCGATTAAAGATGGCGTCGATGTGCTGAACTTTTCTATCAGTGGTGGTGGAAACCCGTGGAATAGTGCGACGGAACAAGGTTTTTTAGCCGCGCGTAATGCGGGGATTTTTGCTGCAGTGGCTGCGGGTAACACACGTGCTGCGACAAGCACGAGCCCTGCGATTAATCAAACACCTTACTCTACGCCTAAAAATGCACCTTGGTATACTTCGGTCGCTAACTCGACTCATAACCGTGACATAGTACGCGCCGTGGAATTTAATGGTAAAAACTATCATTACACTGCTGGTTCTGGTCCGGTTCAAACTGAAGTGCTCAAAGGTGTGCCCCTTTATGCAGGCGCAATCGATGCGACGAATTTTGAAGCCTGTAAACCGTTCCCAGCCGATGCCTTTAAAGACAAGATCGCCGTTTTAAGACGCGGTGTTTGCTCATTCGATATCAAAGTGGCTGCAGCAATGGAAGCTGGCGCTAAGGGTGTGATTGTTTTCAATAGAGATGGTGAAAATAATGCGCGTCTGACTATGTCGGGGCTGGATAAATTGAATATTCCAGCGGTATTTATTGGTGATATTGATGGCTTAGAATTGATTGCTGCTATGGCGGCAAATCCTGCTCTTGAAATCACGCTGTCTCCAACCCCTAAAGTTGCCAGTAAAGAAGCGGATGTTTTATCTGCCAGTTCATTGATTGGACCTAATCTGACTAACGATGTACTCGTACCCTATGTCGCTGCACCGGGCAGTGACATCTACGCAGCTTATTCCGACCAACAATTCGGCCATGATGAAACAGGTACAGATCCTGCCGATTTCACTTTGATGTCAGGTACTTCAATGGCGAGTCCTCACGTTGCCGGTGCTGGTGCGTTACTTAAATCGCTGCATAAGGATTGGACGCCAGACAACATTCGTTCTGCGCTAATGATGACGTCAACGACAGCCCAAGCCATGAAAAAAGCCGATGGTAAAACCGTTGCTGATCCGTTTGACGTAGGAGCCGGTCGTATTCGTGTTGATTTAGCGGCAAAAACGGGCTTAGTGATGGATGAAAGTGCCTTAAACTACGAGATTGCTAATCCTTCGACAGGTGGTGATCCACGTAAGCTAAACATTCCAAGCATGGCTGATTCACGTTGTATCGATACTTGTACTTGGACACGTACTGTTACTGCAACGGCTGATGGTAGCTGGACTGCAAAAGGCGTTTCCGCAACGGATAAATTCGCGTTAACTGTGACGCCAGAAAGCTTTAATCTCAAAAAAGGTGAAAGCCAAACGATTACAGTGACTGCGGATGTGACTGACGTCGGTGCAAGTTGGGGCTTTGGTAACTTAGTATTAACGTCCGATACTTTCCCAGCGGCTAATATGCCGATCGTAGCTAAGATAGCTAAACGCGATTTACCTGCTTTGGTTAATGTTTCAGCCTCACGTGATGCAGATGAACGTAATTTGGCGCACTTGAAAGCGATTGACCTACCGGGTGTTGCGGCGACAGTGACTGCACTTAAATTAAGCGCTACTTATGAATCAAGTGTGAAACAGGATTCAAATACCGATAGTGCATTTGATGATTTGGCCGATGGCGTAAAAGTATTTAGCTTTAATGTTGAAGATAAAGCTTTATATTTCAATGCATCAATCGGTAATACAACCTCTCCTGACTTAGACATGTTTGTGATACTCGATAAGAAAGACGGTAGCAAGCTTTCTATCGCGGCATCTTCTGCGTTTGGCGGTTCAAAGGAAAGTGTATCCATTAAGAACCCAGTGAAGGGTGAGTATATTGTCGTTGTACAAAACTATCAGGCATCTACAGCCGATGCGGATGATGCCTTTAGTTTGAAACAAGTAACCTTATACGATGAAGCGGGTGATAACTTAACTGCAAATCTTACGGGTGATCATAAAGATTTCAATGTCAACTTAGCATGGAAACAAGCGATGCTAGTGGGAGATGCTGGCATAGCTATGCTGACGCTGACCACCACTGATGACAAAGTCGCACCTGTTAAAATTCCGGTCGTATTTGAGCGCGTTAGTGATGACGTATTACCTCCTCTAGGCAGTACTGTTTCTGGTGAATTAACACCTGGCACCGCTAAAGTGATGAAGACACGTATTGAAGCGAACAAAACGCAAGAAACCCGTGTTTACACCCTAGAGGCGTTATTACCAGAAGGTCATGAAGTGGCTAATATTAGCCATCAAGGTGCGCAAGTGGGCAATAAGATCACTTGGACTATCGAAATGGCCTCTGCTGCTGCGGCATTAGATGTCACATTTGACTTAGTGCCACGTAAGGCTAGTCAAGGCAACATAGTGGCATTGACCAACAAAGTGAATAACGACTCGGCTGAAATCTTGAAGCAGGAGTATCAATTTGATGTTCCAGAAGTGGCGCCAGTCGCTGTGATTGAAGCTCCTGCCACTGTCCAAGAAGGTAAACCTTTGTTCATCGATGCGAGCAAGTCGTCGGATGCCAACAATGATCCTTTGACCTACAAATGGACTCAGTTAGGGGGCACCAGCTTTAACTTTGACGCTAATGCGGCCAAGCTTAATCTTGTCGCACCAAACGTGAGTGGCTCTGCTCAGACTGTTTCATTCCAACTGACAGTATCTGATAACCACGGCAATAAAGATTCAAGTGTTGTGTCTGTATCTGTGACTGAAACACCAGCCAAGAAAGATGATGGTGGTGCCTTAGGTTGGTTAAGCTTGTTGTTGCTACCTTTTGCTTTTGGTCGTCGTAAACAAGGCTAAACCCTCAGAGTAAAATCGGAAGGTTTAATGGTAAGAGAGAAGGGCTGATATTGATATCAGCCCTTTTTGTATTTGCTGGTTTGGGTTAGCGATTTGACATTAAAAAATCGACAAAGGCACGGTCTGCTTGGCTGACAGGGCGCTGCTTTTTCCATGCAATATGGAGGTTTAAAAATACCGGTGGATCGAAGGGTTTGGCTAAAATGTCATCTTTTGAGCTTATCGCCATCTCAAGTACACTGGTGATCCCAAATCCTTGGGAAACAATCTGTTTAATCAGATTAATCAAATTGGTCTCGAATGCAATATTGGGCTTTTTGCCTAATTCTTTGGCTTGAGAGAGTATCCACTCTCGGTGGAAATAACCTGTTTTGAACATCACTAATTCATGGTCGAAAAAGTCATGTAGACTCACAGCGCTATGTTCCGCTAAAGGGTGTTCGGCACCCATAGCGATGACCATTTGCTCACGGATCAACAGCTGACTATCAAATTCGGGCTGTAGGTCTTGGGCGGTAATGATCGCAATATCCACTTCTTCCTGTTGCAACATGCGCAGTGCATCCCGTGTCCCGCCTTCAAACAGTGATAGTTTCAATTCGGGGTATTTATGCCGAAAAGCCATTAAGCGCGAGGGGAGATAGAAAGAACCCAGCATGCCCGGCACGGCAATGCGGACCTCTCCCGAGGTGAGATTGGCCATGGCGCGGATTTGCGCTTCGGCCTGCTTAACTTGTTTTAGGATCAAAGTGGCGTGTTGATGCAGGACTATACCTTCGGCCGTGAGTGTGAGCAGTTTATCATTCTTGTTGCTCGTACGATTGACTAAGGTGACGCCGAGTGCGACCTCTAAGCGCTTGATACTTTGACTTAACGCGGGCTGAGCCATATTCAGTTTCTTGGCTGCGGCGGTAAAGCTGCCGGTATTGGCAAGGGCATCTAAATGTTTGAGTTGGCGAATATCCATTAATCGGGCTCGTACTATTTTATCAGTGGCAAGAAGTGTACTTTTGGCGCGCTATTTCTATAACAAAAATCAATGATTACGATAGATATTATCTATTATTGTTATGTTATGCCCAGTGATAATCTTTGTCTATCTTATGATTGATACTTGGTCGAGGCTCCCGTGCAAGCCGTATTAGATACTATGATTGACAATAAACAGCGTGACACCCGATTGATGTGGGCGCTCTGCGTCGCTTCAGTGGTGGTCTATATCAACTTGTATTTAATGCAAGGCATGTTGCCGCTGATTGCGGAACATTTTGCGGTATCAGGCTCTAAAGCAACCTTGATCCTGTCGGTGACCAGTTTTTCCTTAGCCTTTTCATTGCTCTTGTATGCGGTACTGTCAGATCGTATCGGTAGACACACTCCAATCATTGTCAGCTTGTGGTTATTGGCATTGTCTAACTTACTATTAATCTGGGCACCGGATTTTAATGGGTTAGTGCTAGTACGATTGCTACAAGGTGCATTACTCGCTGCCGTACCTGCGATTGCCATGGCGTACTTTAAGGAGCAATTATCACCAAGCACTATGCTGAAAGCCGCAGGCATTTATATTATGGCGAACAGTATTGGCGGGATTGCTGGACGTCTGCTCGGTGGTTTAATGTCGCAGTTTTTATCTTGGCAAGAATCTATGTGGTTGCTGTTTCTAGTGACGTTAGCGGGGGTGGCTTTAGTGAACTATTTGCTGCCTTCACTTGCCGATGCGCAGTCGATGTCACCCAGTAACACTGAGCCTTCCTTATCAAAACGCGCCCGTTTAGCGCAAGATCTTCATGGCTTTAGTCATCATCTCACCGATGCGCAAATGCGTTTGGTCTACGCGATTGGCGGCTTGACCTTTATGATGATGGTGAATCAATTTAGCTTTATTCAACTGCATTTGATGGCTCCACCCTATGAATGGAGTCGTTTCCAAGCCACCTTGATTTTTCTGTGTTATTCCAGCGGGACTGTCGCCTCGTATTTCACTGCGAAATGGCTCGCCAAATTTGGCCAACATAAGTTGTATCAGTGGTCTTGGTGCGTGATGTTGCTCGGCAGTTTACTGACCCTGTTTAATACCACTTTGACCATTAGCTTAGGTTTTTTAATGACCGCCTGTGGGTTCTTCCTTACCCACAGTTGTTGTAATTCCTTTGTTGCAATGCGGGCCAGTCGTGATCGAGCTAAGGCAACATCACTCTATTTATGCTGTTATTACTTAGGTGCTGCGATTGGCGGCCCTTATTTGATGATGTTTTGGCATGAGGCACAGTGGCGCGGTGTGGTGATGGGATCGTTAACCTTATTAGCTTTGATCGCCTTAGCAATCACCCGTTTGCATTACCATCAAACTCATGTCAAACGGGCTTTAGTCTAAAGCTTAAATATGTCCTTTAGTCATCGGAATTAATGTACTGTTTGCGGTCTAAATCGTATTTACGCATTTTGTCGTAGAGGGTTTTGCGGGGCAGTTCTAGCTGCTCCATGGTCTGCTTAATACTGCCCTTGTTGTGGCTAAGTGCTTCTTCAATCAGTACCCGTTCAAAAAACTCTACCCTTTGTAGCAGGGACATACTCGAGTGCAGGCTTGGAGTATTGCCTAACGAGCCGGCAAAGGCAGCTTCTCCGCCCAGCAGCACAAAGCGTTCGGCTAGATTACGTAACTCACGCACATTGCCTGGCCAGTCGTGGGAAGTAAGTATCGCGTTTTGCTCCGCATTTAAGGCGATAAGTGCTTTGTGATAGCGTGCCGATGCGACGCGGGCAAAGTGTAAAAAGAGTAACGGAATATCTTCACGGCGATCTCTCAAGGGAGGGATGGGCACAGTCACCAGATTTAAGCGATACAACAAGTCTTGGCGGAATTCCCCGGTGTCACACAGGCTCTTTAAATCTACTTTAGTGGCGGCGATTACCCGTATATCAAGGCTGATGCTTTTGTTTGACCCTAAGCGTTCAACCTTACGGTCTTCAAGTACCCGCAGCAGTTTTACTTGCAGCGACAGTGGCGTACTTTCAATTTCATCTAAAAATAATGTACCGCCGTTGGCGTATTCAAACTTACCAATGCGCATCTTATCGACGCCAGTAAAGGCCCCCGCTTCGGCGCCAAAGAGCTCACTTTCAATTAAGTTTTCGGGGATTGCACCACAGTTGATGGCGACAAAGTTGGCTTGGCTGCGGCTGCTGTGGTCGTGTAAATAGCGGGCAACAAGTTCTTTACCTGTACCTGTTTCGCCTTCAATTAACACATCCGCAGGCGTATCTATTACTTGCGTTATGATGTGGCGCATACGGTTGATGCCGACACTGTTGCCCAAAATACGAGGGCCCGGTACGCTTTGGCTTTCGAGATCCTTTTTAAGCTTGCGGTTCTCTAAGGTTAGACTGCGTTTTTCTAAGGCGCGTTTAACTACATCGAGTATATGTTCGTTATTAAAGGGTTTTTCGAGAAAGTCGTAGGCGCCTTGTTTTAAGGCATTGACTGCCATGGCAATATCACCAAAACCAGTGAGTAGGACGACGGGGAGATCGGGATCTTGCAGACGGATTTGTTGCATTAAGCTGATGCCGTCTAATTGTGGCATGTTGACATCCGATATCACCATTCCCGCCCAATCTTTATGCAGCAACTTAGCGATACCTTTGGGTTCTGTGGTGGCGAGCGCCTTAATGCCCTCCAGTTCAAATAGTTGCACGAGAACTGTGCCTATGTGCGGCTCATCGTCGATGATGAGAACAGAATAATCTTGAATTGAATTGGGCACACTCATAAAACTAACGTTCCTCGAGCAAGTAAATAGGTAAAATAATCTGGAAAATAGCGCCACCCTCTTCGGCATTGGCAACGTTAATTTGGCCTTGCATGGATTCGATAATACGTTGTGAAATCGATAAGCCTAGCCCCAATCCGTGCCGTTCGTTGGTGGTAAAGTAGGGTTCGAAGATTTTCTCCATTTGGCTTTCACGTACACCCGGGCCTGAATCTTGGATGCTGATGCAAAACTTATCTTCACTGGTCACGCGGATAACCAATTGGCGTTTAACCGATTGTTGCATAGCGACAATGGCGTTGCTCATAATGTTGACAAACACTTGTTGTAATCTAACCTTATCGCCCCAAACCTGATAGTTGCCGTTGGGTAATTGCACATCGAGTTCAACACCCTGTTTATCAATTGCAGGTTGAACTATGGTCAGGGCTTGCTTGATACAGCGGCCAATCTCGGTTGCGCTATCAGCGCCTTGGCTCTTGCGGGTAAAGCTTTTAAATTGCCCAACAATATCGGCTAATCTATCGGTAAGTTCAATAATAATCTTGATATTATCCAGTGCCTTATCTTGCATATCACGGGCGAGAAAAGTTTGGGTATTTTGGGCATAGCTGCGAAGTGCCGCGAGTGGTTGATTGAGTTCATGGTTAATACTGGCGGATAAACTGCCTATCACTGTCAGTTTTGCCGCTTGGATCAGCTCATCTTGAGTATCTTTGAGTTGATTGTTGGCCTGCTGTAAGTCCTGAGTGCGTTCTTCAACTCGCTGTTCTAATAGGCTTTGCGCTAGTTGCATTCGGTGTAGATTGCGACGGCGCTCGGCGTTAAATAGGATGCTGAGTGCCAGCAAAAGATAAATACTGGCTGACAGTAACATCAGTGCGGGCAAAGAGGTCAGTAAAGGTTTGATTGGCGCTAAGATGTGTACTCGCCAGCCTGCCTTCGCCATTGATTGGTGGATGTCCATGTATTGTTCATGGTCTGTACCCGTTTGCAGCTGGTAGAGCATAGCTTGACTACCACTTTCATAGGGCGGCTTCATCAACAACTCTCCTATGGGACGTTCTGCATAGCGTTTAGAGGCATTAAGGGCATATTGCTTGGCTTGGGTAAGCGGGGTTAGTGATTTTAACCGCCATTCATCGATACTGGAAATAAAGACGATATCTTCAGGATCACTGATAAGGAACTGATACTGACCCGCAATCGCGATACTGGTACTTTGTTGCTCTATGTCGGCAATATTAACTTTGACTATGATGGCCCCAAGTATGCCTTTACCACCTTGTTGATAAATAGGGTAAGAGAAATAAAATCCGCGCTTATCTGAGCTGGTACCCACTGCATAATAACGGCCTAGATTGCCCGAGATAGCATCTGTGTAATAGGGTCTAAAGGAGTAGTCCTTGCCAATAAAGGAAAAACTTTGTTGCCAGTTACTGGCGGCAATGGCGATACCTAAGGCATCAATCAGATAGATATCGGATGCTTCGGTGACATGCTGAATTTCTTCGAGATATAAATTAAGCTCTTGGACTTTATCAGGATTCTGCTGGTCGTTCAGGACATTGGCGAGCATTGGGTTAGTCGAGAGCACGTGGGGAATACTTTCGTAGCGCGATAGTGCACCATCGAGAAAACTGACTAATTCCTTTAGTTGTTTCTCCGATTGCTTTTGGATCTCGATTTTACCTTGATGCAAATGCACCCAGTAGGTCAGTTTGAGGGTTGCAAATAGGCCTGCAAGTAACACAACGGTCAGAAAGAGGCGTTTCTTGGCCTTAGGCGTCATGGGCAACATGGTGGTTATCCTGATAAAGCAACGGGATCAATAACAGATACTGCGCATAATAAAACAAAGCGAGCCTGACTAGGCTCGCTTAAAATCTATCTGTAATCAAGGGGTAATCTCACAACCTTGAATTGCAGACTAATATCCACGCATCGAATCCAACCATTCAGGTAAGAAGAGTGAAATCTGTGGTACGTAAGTAATCAAGACTAAGAAGGCTAGCATCACGAGTAACCAAGGCAGAACCGACTGAATCACCCAACCAATACTGCGCCCCGTGATCCCCGCGGTAACAAAGAGATTGAGTCCCACCGGCGGCGTTAGCATACCGATCTCCATGTTCACGACCATTATGATACCTAAGTGGATAGGATCTATGCCTAATTGCGTTGCAATAGGGAACAGAATTGGCGCCATAATGAGTACAATCGCCGATGGCTCCATAAAGTTACCGGCAGCAAGCAACAGTAAGTTAACGATGATCAGGAATCCCCAGGCGGGTAAACCCATGCTAACAATATACTCAGCAATAATGTGAGGGATACGTTCTGTGGTTAATACATGCGCAAATAGCATAGCGTTAGCTATGATAAACAGCAGCATGATACTGACCTTGGCACCATCGCGCACAACATGACGTATGTCTTTGTCGATAGGCGTTTTAATCAGTCCTAAGAACATATGGCCTAAGTTACGCGCAGTTGCTTTGGCTAAGTTTTCACCTTGATTACGCCATGCCACGTTTTTTAATGGCCCGATATCACGGTAGCCAAATACCGCAATAAGGTAAGCATATACACAAGCCACAGCTGATGCTTCGGTTGGGCTAGCGACGCCACCATAGATAGAGCCTAATACGATAAAGATGAGTGCTAATCCACCCATTGCCTTGGCACTTGAAATCCCCAGTTGTTTAACGCCAGGGAAAGGGCGTGAGGGCAAGTTTTTAAAGCGGGCAACGATATAAATGACGATCATCAATATAAATCCCATCATTAAACCTGGGATTAAGCCTGCCATAAACATTTTTGCAGCGGACACTTCAGTTGCTGCGGCATACACTAACATGACGATTGAAGGTGGGATCAAAATCCCGAGAGTGCCAGAGGTCGTGATCACGCCTGCAGCAAATTTTTCGGGATAACCTGCTTTTACCATGCCGACTATGACGATAGAACCAATTGCCGCAACAGTCGCAGGAGATGATCCAGAAACCGCAGCAAACAGCATACACGCCATAACGGATGCCATTGCTAATCCACCACGGACATGTCCAATACTGTCCATGGCAAAATCGATAATCCGTCTAGCAACACCACCCGTTGATAGGAAGGCGGATGACAGAATAAAGAAGGGGATAGCGAGTAAAGTGTAATGCTCTGATGAAGACTCATACAGCTTGAGTGCAACTGAAGCTAAGGAGTCATTCGAGAACAATAAAATCGTCAGCATGCTGGAAAAACCTAATGCGATAGCGATAGGCATACCGAGAAACATACATACGAATAGGGCGGTAAATAGGGTTGCAATAGCCATTATTTAGCCTCCTTTTGGTCAGAGACTGGATCTACTTTAGCGTTTTTAGCGCTCTCATCGATTAAATGCATACTTTCTTTCGCTTCATCGGCAAATTGGAAGCCTGAGACTTGGTCACGCAGAATGGCGATAAAGAGTTCGACGAAACGCCAAGTCAACATAAAAAAGCCAATGATTAAAATACTTTGAGATAACCAAATCGGTATTGCGCCATCTTCAATATCTATTTTTAAAGTGTTCCAAGCAAAATCTGGATCAAGGCTTTTTAATATAAATTGTGGGAAATGAATGTCTTCCATAGGCAAACCGATTTGATACATCTGGCTTAAGTAATCCCAACTGCCTTTTAAAAAGAGTCCGCAGTAGACGATACAAACAAAGGCAGTAATAAGAGATACTATCTTTTTAGCCTTTGGCGCTAAATTTTTAACAAACGCATCGACACCAATATGGGCACCGACTTTAACCCCATAGGACATACCAAATAACACAAACCAACCGCAAAAGGTTAATGTAAGTTCTTGGATCCAAAGAAAACCCGTGTTGAAGAAGAAGCGGGCGACGACTTCTGAAAACACTAACAGCGTCATCAGAGTGATCAATAAATTGAGCACACCTTCTTCAATATAACCAAATATTCGCGATATCACAGCCATAATCCCCTCGCTGAAATGGCCGCCTAAGCTCGGTTGAGCTTAAGCGGCTATCATCATTATTATTTATTTGCAGCAACAGCAGCATCAATCACATCTTTACCGATTTGATCTTCAAACTTAGCCCAAACAGGTTTCATTACCTCAACCCATTTTTGACGTTCAGCAGGAGACAGGGTCACTAACTGTGAACGTTTAGAATCAAGGATTAACTTTTTGTCTTCATTGTCTTTTTCAGCAGCAATCTTGTTACCTAATGCGATAGATTCGTCTAAAGCTTCTTTGATGATCTTACGTTTGTCAGCTGGTAGACCTTTCCAGAAAGTGTCAGAGGTCACGACCATATAGTCGAGAACACCGTGATTACTCTCAGTGATTTGGCTTTGCACTTCATAGAACTTTTGTGAATAAGTATTTGACCAAGTGTTTTCTTGACCATCGATAGCGCGGGTTTGCAGCAGGGTAAAGACTTCAGAGAACGGTTTCTTTATAGCCATCGCACCGATGGCATCAAACTGAGCCGCTAAAACATCAGACGCCATTACGCGGAATTTTAAGCCTTTAGCATCTGCTGGATTGTTAAGTGGTGTGTTAGAGGAGAACTGTTTCATACCATTGTGTAAATAACCCAGTCCGACAATCCCTTTACGGTTCATTGAGTTCAGTAATGTTTGACCTGCTTCACCTTGTTGGAAACGGTTCACGGCATCCATATCATTGAATAAAAATGGTAAATCGAATATTTGTAGGCGTTTAGTGTAACGTTCAAACTTTGAGAGTGAAGGCGCGACAAATTGTACGTCGTTTAACAGCAGTGCCGCTAGTTCGTTGTTATCCCCAAATAACTGTGAGCTAGGAAATACACTGACTTTGTATTCACCTGGTAAACGTTGTTCAACGAGTTCTTTAAATTTAAGTGCCATTTGGCCTTTAGGTGTGTTTTCTGCCACTACGTGTGAAAACTTAATTTCAATCGGTTCTGCAAATACGTTAAAACTGGTCGCAAATACGGAGGCAACAGCGAGCATTTTGACTAAGGTTTTGAGTGGACGGGTCAATCCAGTTTGTTGATTCAATATCATCTTGAGTTCCTTTTTCTGTTGTTAGGATTTGTCCTCAGTCTTGGTTAGTTTGTTACCAAGTTTGAGTAGGAATACAGCCTTGATTTCCCTGAGGTCTGTCTTACTAAAGGCAAATACCACGCCAACTTACACTGGCTTCTGTAAGTGTTTGGTTACTAAAGTGTAGTTCATTTGATGTTTGTCACACTTTTAGTTTGGTGGGTGAGATCTCGCTCACAGTGATTTTGTGTTTGGGTGGAAACCCACCCATAGTGAAGATCGGCCCCAAATTGACGGCTCTTGTTGTTGCAGATAAATTAAACAAACTTAGTTATTTTGAGATCAAAAAAAGCCGTAAAAGTATGCGATATAACGACAAATATTGTGGTGGGCTGCTTTAGTAGAAGAAGTGTAGGTGAGATGTGAAGTCTATGGAGGTTAAGTCGATAGCTATCGTAGTCAATCAAGACACAATTCATTTGATGCTGTTAGTCATCCTCTAAAAGAATACGTTTAAGGATAGCATCGCTAGGTAACAAGGCTAAATGGCCTTGTTCATCAAAGTACCAACCGGTAATAAAGCCTTTTTGGCGCATGCTGACGAGATTATGCATGACTTCCCGCGCTTCTTTTAGAGCCGTTTGCTCATCGCAGGCGTGGGTATGCTTTAAATAAGTGGCAATATTGGCAAGAGAAGCGGATTGACTGACGCTGGCCATAATGTTGATCTCCAAAAATGCTAAAGCAGAATGAAATCAGGCTGAGTGTCGATAGTGCTTAGTATTTAACGAAATATAAAATGCCGAATAGCATAACTTATCACTCGCTGATTGAGATCAAGCATAGTTGAGTAAGCGCGTGGGTAAAGTTTATTGGGGGAGATATATGGTGGTCGCTACTGGGCTCGAACCAGTGACCCCCTCCTTGTAAGGGAGGTGCTCTCCCAGCTGAGCTAAGCGACCTGGGATATAACGTGTGTATTGCAGAATATGGTGGTCGCTACTGGGCTCGAACCAGTGACCCCCTCCTTGTAAGGGAGGTGCTCTCCCAGCTGAGCTAAGCGACCTGGGATATAACATGTGTATTGCAGAATGTGGTGGTCGCTACTGGGCTCGAACCAGTGACCCCCTCCTTGTAAGGGAGGTGCTCTCCCAGCTGAGCTAAGCGACCTGGGCATTCTTAAATTACACATTTTTTAAGTCATTCTTCACTAAATAATGGTGGTCGCTACTGGGCTCGAACCAGTGACCCCCTCCTTGTAAGGGAGGTGCTCTCCCAGCTGAGCTAAGCGACCTGGGAATGACTTTTACACATTAAGTTATATGGTGGTCGCTACTGGGCTCGAACCAGTGACCCCCTCCTTGTAAGGGAGGTGCTCTCCCAGCTGAGCTAAGCGACCTGGGATATAACATTTTGTATGCCATAATTTCTTTGTAGAAAATATGGTGGTCGATACTGGGCTCGAACCAGTGACCCCCTCCTTGTAAGGGAGGTGCTCTCCCAGCTGAGCTAATCGACCTCGCTGTGTGGAGCCGTATTATAGGGAGGTTCGATCTAGTGTCAACGCTTTTTAGTGAAAAAAGCATTGGTCGCGCTATTTTTGTCCACATTGGCTTAATGCTAATCACGCCGCCGATCAAAGTGTTATTTAATTCGCCAGTCAATGGTACGTAATTTGGACGCTCGCGATTAAATACGAGTTGAACTCATCCCATTCACCTGACTTTTTTGTGGTAAAAGTGCTGAGGAAGTGAGTGATTTATAAAAATTAGCGCACTAATAGTATGAGTGCATTGATAGTGTATAGATGCGCGTGTTCGATGGCGCAGATATTTATAGTCGAAGGAATATAGGTGTAGAGATTTAGGGGCTGGAATATAGAGTCTGAAAAATCTTCTCAAGTGTTAGCATTAATCAATGGTGGTGATAGCAATAGTGCCACCTTTATATATCGCTTTATATTGGCTTCCCTATAAAAGGGAGGGATTAGCGACACGATTTAACCAGATAAGTGATACTGTGAAGCTTGTCCCATTTGCAGCGCCTGCTTTGACTGTTAGAATAAGCCCACTTTTTTTATCGTGATTGTCTTTATCTAGACGACTTTATATAGGTTAGTGTCCCATTATGACAACTAAGACGCGTTTTGCCCCTAGTCCTACCGGTTTCTTGCATGTTGGTGGTGCCCGTACTGCACTTTATTCTTGGTTACAAGCCCGTGCCAATAACGGTGAGTTTGTATTACGTATTGAAGACACTGATATTGAGCGTTCGACTCAAGCTGCTTGCGATGCGATTTTAGAAGGCATGAACTGGCTAGGTTTGACATGGGACGAGGGCCCATATTACCAAACTAAGCGTTTTGACCGTTATAACGAAATCATTGCTCAAATGTTAGAAAAGGGCACAGCGTATAAATGTTACTGTTCACGCGAGCGAATCGATGCCTTAAGAGAATCACAGGCCGCTAACGGTGAAGCACAAAAGTATGATGGTTGTTGTCGCGACTTACCCGCTCGTGAGACTGATGAACCATTTGTGGTGCGTTTTAAAAATCCAATCGGTGGTTCAGTGGTATTTGATGACCATGTTCGTGGTCGGATTGAATTTTCTAACGATGCATTAGATGACTTGATCATCGCCCGTACCGACGGCGTGCCAACCTATAACTTCTGTGTGGTGGTTGACGATTGGGATATGGGGATCACTTGTGTGGTGCGTGGTGAAGATCATATCAACAATACCCCGCGTCAAATCAACATTCTTAAAGCATTAGGGGCGCCGATCCCAGAATATGCACACGTATCTATGATTCTAGGTGATGACGGCGCTAAGTTGTCTAAGCGCCATGGCGCTGTTAGCGTAATGCAGTACCGTGACGATGGCTATTTACCAGAAGCACTGCTGAACTATTTAGTACGTTTAGGTTGGTCACATGGCGATCAAGAGATTTTCTCATTAGAAGAAATGAAGCAATTCTTTAAGTTGAGTGACATCAACAAAGCCGCTTCTGCTTTTAATACCGATAAACTGGTGTGGTTGAACCAACACTATATAAAGAGCCTAGATCCAGAATATGTGGCAACACACTTACAATGGCACATGGACGATCAAAAAATTGATCTGTCAAATGGCCCAGCATTAGCTGAAGTGGTCACTGCATTAGCTGAGCGCGCTAAGACTCTAAAAGAGTTAGCCGCATCTAGCCGCTATTTCTATGAAGATTTTGCTGAGTTTGATGAAGCACAGGCGAAAAAGCATTTACGCGGTGTTGCGTTAGAGCCATTGCAACTGGTGCAACAGAAATTATCGGCATTAACTGAGTGGACAGCTGAAGCTATTCATCAGGCAATTGAAGATACAGCGACTGAATTAGATGTGGGTATGGGTAAGGTCGGTATGCCTTTACGTGTTGCAGTAACAGGGGCAGGGCAGTCTCCAGGCTTAGATATCACACTATTTTTAATTGGAAGAAGCCGTTCTGAGCAAAGAATATCCAAAGCGATTGAATTTGTAGCAGATAGAATAAATTCCTAAAAAAACGAGTTGACACTTTTAGGTGCGCTGCATAGAATGCGCCACGCAGTTGAGACACAGTCGAGCAAATGCTTGCAGTGCACTTAAATGTAGTTCCATAGGTTTGGGGTTATAGCTCAGCTGGGAGAGCGCTTGCATGGCATGCAAGAGGTCCACGGTTCGATCCCGTGTAGCTCCACCAAACTTACCGTAGATGTTAAACGGGAACCTTTTATAGTGAAAAGTTCAAATTAATATGTCCAGGGTCCCCTTCGTCTAGAGGCCTAGGACACCGCCCTTTCACGGCGGTAACAGGGGTTCGAATCCCCTAGGGGATACCAAATATTGGTTCCTAGCAAATAACTAACGTGTTGTTTGGTAAGAACAAAATCTAAATTTCTGCTGATACATATACTGCTAAAGTTAGCTGTGTTAACAAAAATTTGGGGCTATAGCTCAGCTGGGAGAGCGCTTGCATGGCATGCAAGAGGTCCACGGTTCGATCCCGTGTAGCTCCACCAATTTACTGCCTTATTAAGCAGAAACGAAAGTTTAAATTAATACACCCAAGGCATAATTCGTTATTTAGAAGAGTGCCTATCAGGCCGTAGATGTTAAACGGGAACGTTAGGTTCAAATTAATATGTCCGGGTCCCCTTCGTCTAGAGGCCTAGGACACCGCCCTTTCACGGCGGTAACAGGGGTTCGAATCCCCTAGGGGATACCATCTATATTTTATAGAGAGTGGTTCCTAGCAAATAACTAACGAGTTGTTTGGTAAGAACAAAGTATTTACTTCCTAGCCTACTGAAGTGAATGTGTTACAAAGCTCGGTTACGAGTTAAATCATAAGTCCGGGTCCCCTTCGTCTAGAGGCCTAGGACACCGCCCTTTCACGGCGGTAACAGGGGTTCGAATCCCCTAGGGGATACCACATTTTGGTTCCTAGCAAATAACTAACGTGTTGTTTGGTAAGAACAAGGCATTTGCTTCCTAGCCTACTGAAGTGAATGTGTTACAAAGCTCGGTTACGAGTTAAATCATAAGTCCGGGTCCCCTTCGTCTAGAGGCCTAGGACACCGCCCTTTCACGGCGGTAACAGGGGTTCGAATCCCCTAGGGGATACCACATTTTGGTTCCTAGCAAATAACTAACGAGTTGTTTGGTAAGAACAAGGCATTTGCTTCCTAGCCTACTGAAGTGAATGTGTTACAAAGCTCGGTTACGAGTTAAATCATAAGTCCGGGTCCCCTTCGTCTAGAGGCCTAGGACACCGCCCTTTCACGGCGGTAACAGGGGTTCGAATCCCCTAGGGGATACCACATTTTGGTTCCTAGCAAATAACTAACGAGTTGTTTGGTAAGAACAAGGCATTTGCTTCCTAGCCTACTGAAGTGAATGTGTTACAAAGCTCGGTTACGAGTTAAATCATAAGCCCGGGTCCCCTTCGTCTAGAGGCCTAGGACACCGCCCTTTCACGGCGGTAACAGGGGTTCGAATCCCCTAGGGGATACCATCTATATTTTATAGAGAGTGGTTCCTAGCAAATAACTAACGAGTTGTTTGGTAAGAACAAAGCATTTACTTCCTAGCCTACTGAAGTGAATGTGTTACAAAGCTCGGTTACGAGTTAAATCATAAGTCCGGGTCCCCTTCGTCTAGAGGCCTAGGACACCGCCCTTTCACGGCGGTAACAGGGGTTCGAATCCCCTAGGGGATACCAATTTTAATCAAGGTTTATCGAAACTTTGATTAAAGACAATAAGCCACCTCAAGGTGGTTTTTTTGTGTCTGAATTTTGAATATTAAATCGAGATCTCCCCGATTCATTTACGAGTCATACGCTCCGAGTTATTTGCCTAATTTACCCACCAATTCAAACCACCTAAATAAATGATGCTTCGAGAGGCTTACTTAGTGTGGTGAAGTCATTCTGTTCAATCGTGCGATAAAGATTATCGAAGCGTTTTCCTGCTTAACCTTGCGCTAACCCATGGCCCAAACTCACCTTTCGGATTGTTCAGTGTGTTGGTACTTTGAATGCTGCCACTTTCAATGCTGATAAGTTGAGCCGTTAAGCGCGGTTTATCTCTTGTTTCCAATCGTTCAACGAGTAAAGTTTGAAGTGAACCGTTCTTACGGTAGCTATTGTAATAGCTGAATAGCGTATCGTTGCGGTGAATATGCGGGCGAGTGTAAGAGTGAAGCTTTGCGGGAAGAGGGCAGAATTAGGCGGAAACTTATTTGAGATAAAAAAGGCGACACTCACTGCTGAGTGTCGCCTTTCGTCATCTTACCTTTGGCTTAGTCTACACCTAAGAATCCACCTGTTTGGTGGGCCCATAATTGAGCATAAATCCCGCCTGCGGCGATGAGTTCATGGTGCGTGCCTTGCTCAACGACTCGGCCTTGATCTAATACAATTAACCTGTCCATCGCGGCAATAGTCGAAAGTCGATGGGCAATCGCGATCACTGTCTTGCCTTGCATTAATTCATACAAACTTTCTTGAATAGCAGCTTCGACTTCGGAATCTAGTGCAGATGTGGCTTCATCAAGCAGTAAAATGGGCGCATTTTTCAATAAAACCCGCGCGATGGCGATACGCTGTCTTTGGCCACCAGAGAGTTTTACGCCGCGTTCACCCACTTGGGCATCTAAGCCATGGTTACCGTTAGGATCACTTAGTTCCTGAATAAAGTCATAGGCTTGAGCTTGTTTAATCGCGCGATCAAGTTGCTCTTCACTGGCACTGGGATTGCCGTAAAGAATATTCTCGCGAATGGTGCGGTGCAAGAGGGAGGTATCTTGGGTCACCATGCCAATTTGCGAACGCAGTGAATCTTGCATAACCATCTTGATGTCTTGGTCGTCAATATTAATCTGACCTTTTTCAACATCGTAGAATCGCATTAGTAGATTCACTAGGGTCGATTTACCCGCGCCAGAACGCCCCACTAAGCCAACTTTTTCACCCGCTTTAATATTCAGATTCAGATCTTCAATCACGCCAGTCTGCTCACCGTAATGGAAACACACTTGGTTGAAATCAATCTTGCCATGATTGACGACCAGCGCCTTGGCTTTTGGCTCATCTTGGATGATCGTTGTTTTCGATAAGGTGTTCATTCCATCGGTAACCGTGCCGATATTTTCGAATAACGAACTGATTTCCCACATTATCCACTGTGACATGCCGTTTAAGCGCAGTGCTAAACTGACCGCAATGGTGATGGCGCCGACCGTGATTGCGCTATCGGTCCATAGGGCTATCGATACTGCTGCAATACTAAAGGCCAACAGATAGTTGATGATTTGCACACTGACGCTGATGCCCGTCACTAAGCGCATTTGGCGATAAACCGTGTCTAAAAATATCCGCATACTGGATTTGGCGTATTCGGCTTCTTTCTGTGTGTGGGCGAATAGCTTCACTGTGGTGATGTTGGTATAGCTGTCGACGATACGGCCTGTCATGGTTGAGCGCGCATCGGCTTGCTCGGTAGAGACACTTTTTAGTCTAGGCACAAAGTACCATTGCAGACCAACATACAGTGCAAGCCAGACGAGCATAGGTATGACTAAGCGCAGGTCAGCGCTGGCAATCATCACTAGCATAGAGGTGAAATACACTAAAATGTATACCAAAACATCGAGCAATTTCATCACAGTTTCGCGTACGGCTAAGGAGGTTTGCATGACTTTCGTGGCGATTCTGCCTGCAAAATCATCTTGATAAAACGATACACTTTGTTTTAGCAAATAACGGTGTGCAAGCCATCGGATCGACATAGGATAATTGCCGAGCAAGGTTTGATGCATGATAAGTGCATGCAGTAATACCAATATTGGCATCACAATTATCACCATTCCTCCCATCAGCATTAAGGTCGTGCCTTCGTCTTGGAACAAGGTTTCGGGATTTTTTTTCACCAGCCAATCCACTAATTGGCCCATGAATCCGAACAGTGACACTTCAAGCATGGCCAGCATGGCGGTCAGCACTGACATTAAGATCAGCGGCAGTTCGTAGCCCTTAGTATAGTGGCGACAAAAAGCATAAACCCCTGTGGGTGGTTTAGTGGGTTCATCATCGGGTAGGGCTTCAACCCAGTATTCAAATCGTTTAAACATGAATTAACTCTATGGTGAGATAAAAAATAGTCGGCTCTAGCATATAGGATTTCATGCCCTAAAAGCATTGAAATGATTGAGTTCCGTTTTCCGCTAGTGCTACATGCTAGTTTTACGTAAAGTAATGAACAAGAAATTAATTGTGAGCGAATATTGTCGGGCGTGATGAAAAATGAGTGCAGATAGAGTGTCTGAGAGTGCGATTAAGCGTGATGAAATAGATTCGGTGCATTCGCTGGAGTCCTATTCGGGGCAACTTTCTGCGTCCATTTGCCGTGAGGCGAGGATGAGCCGCGATCCGCGGTTTGATGGTAAGTTTTTTGTGGGCGTCTTAACGACGGGCATTTATTGCCGAACTGTGTGTCCCGCCGTCGCGCCAAAAGAGCAAAATGTGCGTTATTTTGATTCGGCCATTAAAGCCGCGCAGGCGGGATTACGCCCATGTTTACGTTGTCGGCCCGACAGTGCGCCGGGATCGAATCCTTGGAAGGGGACTGGCACAACGTTAGCGAGGGCCATTAGCTTAATCGAAGCGGGCGCCTTAGCGGGAAAATCATCGGGAGAGCCAGCCTCGACAGTAACACAATTGGCTGACCGATTAGGGATCAGCAGTCGTTATCTCAATAAGCTCTTTACCGAAGGTTTTGGCACTTCGCCAAAACAATATGCCTTATATCGGCAGTTACTGTTTGCTAAACAATTATTGCACCAAACCCAATTACCTATCACTCAAGTCGCGATGGCGGCGGGTTTTAACAGTATTCGCCGTTTCAATGAGGCGTTTAAGCAAACCTTGCAATTGACGCCGACGCAGTTAAGAAAGAGTGCATTAACCAAAGCGGTAAAGGAGTCCATGATTGAGCCACTAACAGGATTAAGTGAGATTGATACTATGGGTGAATTTGTGCCGCACTATGGATTAACCTTGTATCAGTATTATCGGCCACCATTGGATTGGGCGTCACAGCTGGCGTTTTATCGATTACGTGCGGTAACAGGGATGGAATGGTTCACACCGCAGATGAGTCATCCACAAGCGAGCGATGTCGTTGGTGATGAGGCGACCGTGGTAGATGAGGCCAAAACTGGCGATAATGGGTTCGAATATGGTCGTTGTTTTGCCCTAGGTAAGATGCGCGGCACAGTGCACATTATCCATGAGCCTAAGCTAAATCGCTTCAAACTCGCGATAATGTTGACCGAAGACTCTCCTGTCGATGAGCTGCAATTGCTGGTCACTGAAGTGCGACGCATTTTAGATCTCGATGCGGATATGCAACAGATTGAACAAGGTTTAAGTGCGCTACCAAGTTTAGGATTAACACCGTTTTCGGGATTACGCATTCCCGGTGCAGGCTCCTTATTTGAGGCGGCCTGCCGCGCGATTTTAGGCCAGCAAGTGACGGTAGTGCAGGCGACTAAGCTACTGAATCAATTGGTTGAAGCCTATGGTGAGCGCTTTAGTCTCAATGGTTGCGAGTATCGTTTATTCCCGACACCCGAGGCTATTCGTGAGGCGAGTTTAACTGAGCTAAAAATGCCCGGCGCTCGTAAATTAGCCCTCAATGCGCTCGCGGCGTTTATCTGTGATCATCCTGAGGCGAGTGTCGATGATTGGCTCAGCGTTAAGGGCATAGGTCCTTGGACAATCGCGTATGCTAAGCTCCGCGGTTTGGGCGATCCCAATGTGTTTTTGGATACCGATTTGATTGTTAAAAAGCATTTGCTTGCTTTGTATGGCAAGATCCATAGGCTGGATGAAGCTGCTGCGGGTGCAGTCAACTACCCGAAGCTGTGTCAGCAACTGAGTCAAGAAATCGCGCCTTGGGGCAGTTATTTAACCTTTCAGCTTTGGCATCAATAACCATCAAGCCGCCTCACATTTAACTGCTAGTTTAAAAAGATGATTTAGCGTTAAGTTAAGAGCCAATTTAGAACCAAATTTAGAGCAAACAAATAGACAGATTATGAAGCATGCGATTCGTCAATTGAGCCAAGCGCCGAGTATTGCAGCGTATCAGCCCTGCGCCGTGGATACTTTTATGAGTCCTGCCGGAATATTACAGTTAAATGCCAATGCCTATGGACTGAGTCATTTAACGGTTGTTGGCTCGGATCGCACTGAGATTGCGCTTGCTAAGGTGAGTGAGGATGCCCTCAATCAAGCCAAGGCGCATATTAGTGAAACTCAAGTGCAGCTCGCGCGTTATTTTGCAGGTGAACTGATTGAATTTGATGTAAAGCTCGCACCTAAAGGAACGGAATTTCAGCGTGAAGTTTGGCAAGCCTTGATCAATGTCGATTATGGTCAGAGCTGCAGTTATGGGCAGATTGCCGAGCAAATTGGTCGGCCTAAGGCGGTGCGCGCAGTGGGCGCGGCCAATGGTGCCAATCCCATTGCGATTATCGTGCCTTGCCATAGAGTGATAGGCAAAAATGGCAAGTTAACGGGTTACGCCTATGGGCTTGCGATGAAACAGCAGTTATTAACGCTGGAAACTGCCAAGCATTGCCTCGATATTTAAGCTAGAATAGCCGCCTATTAAGATATTGGTGAGCAGTTAAACTTTCTATGACTCAGGCTTCTTCCTCTGCGGCAAGCTTTGCCCAACTCGGCATTATTGCACCCTTGCTAAATCGATTAACCGAATTAGCGTATGTTTCGCCTACATCAGTACAGGCGGCGACGATCCCCGCTGTGCTTGCGGGGCGCGATGTGTTAGCCGGTGCTAATACGGGCTCGGGTAAAACGGCAGCCTTTGCCGTGCCGCTGTTGCAACAACTTGTTGAAGCAAAAACAGACGATAAGACGGGCGTTTATGTTCGTTGTTTGGTCTTAGTCCCAACCCGTGAATTAGCACAACAAGTCGCCGACAGCTTTTTATCCTATGCCTCACATCTCAATGGCAAGCTAAAAATTGTGGCTGCGTTTGGCGGTGTGTCGGTGAATGCGCAAATGCAGAGTCTACGCTCTGGCGCTGACGTCCTAGTTGCAACGCCGGGCCGTTTGTTAGATCTGTTGTCGAGTAATGCCATCAAACTCAATCGTGTCAGCGCCTTAGTGCTAGATGAAGCTGACCGCATGTTAAGCCTTGGTTTTACTGAAGAATTAGCCCAAGTGCTCGACGCTTTGCCTGCCAAGAAACAAACCTTATTATTCTCTGCGACATTCCCTGAAGAAGTCCGTGAGTTAACGGCAAAACTGCTTAATAATCCGCTTGAATATCAATTGCAAAGTGAGCAAGAAAGCACGATTCATCAGCGGGTGATCACGGTTAATCGTCCGATGAAAACCGCATTATTGGCGCATCTGATTAAAGAACATCAGTGGTCACAGGCGTTGATCTTCGTGAGTGCCAAAAATACCTGTAATCACTTAGCGCAAAAGCTGTCTAAACGTGGGATCACTGCCGAAGTGTTCCATGGCGATAAAGCCCAAGGCGCGCGTACGCGGGTGCTCGATGGCTTTAAAAATGGTGAGATCCGTGTGTTAATTGCGACCGATATTGCCGCCCGTGGTATCGATATCGATAAACTGCCTGTGGTGATCAACTTTAATTTACCAAGGAGCCCTGCAGATTATATGCATCGTATTGGCCGTAGTGGCCGCGCTGGTGAAGCAGGCTTGGCCGTGACCTTGATTTCCCATGAGGATTATCACCACTTTGGCGTCATAGAGAAAAAGAACAAGCTTAAGTTAGTGCGTGAGCAAATTGTCGGTTTTGAAGCCGATGATGAAATGCCAGCCGAACTGTTAGAACAAGCTAAACCTGTCGCCAAGCCTGAAGGTATGGGTAAAAAAAAATGTAAACAGTTACCGCCTGCCAATGCTGAATTTTGGGGTAAAAAATCTTAAGTCGTTGGAAACAAGCTATTCTTAGCTTATCTCTGGCGTTCCTTGTCATCTCACTTGTCGTAGGTAAGGTTTATGCAACACTTATTCTGGTTAGTTGAAGGTAAAGTCGCAGGGCGCAGTGGCCCTAATAAAGATCCTTGGGATTTACAAGCGCTCAAAGAGGCCGGTATTGGTGCCATTCTGTCGGTCAATGGGGGCGAGGGCTGCGAGCCGAGTGCGTTTAAGCAGCTTGATTTACGTTACGAATGTATTCCCTTTTCGCGCAATGTGCCGCCCCAAGATGGGGATGTGGCGATTTGTGTCGCTCAGTTGCCCAAGGCACTCGCTTTTATTCAGCAATGTGAAGCCGATGAGCTGCCTGTAGTGATCCATTGTCGCTCTGGCAAGGATCGCACCAGTCTTATCATGGCCTATTACTTGATGGTCAATGGTGCAGCGCCATTACATGCGGTGAGCCAAGTTCGTAATATTCGCGATATCGCTTTTACTGCCGAAGGTTGGGATCAATTCGCCTTTGATGTCTTGTACGCATTACAAGACTAAGTACTTGTCGGCGATTGGCGTCGAACCTATTAATAAATAGGTAATAATAGTTTCATTCGTTTGACCTTAGTCATCAAAATTTTACTGTGTTAAGGTTAAGCTATCCGAAGGTTGTTTTTAGTGAGTTATTTATCTAATTATGAAAAGTAAGGCAAGTCAGTCACAGGGATTACTACTGTTTCGGTTATCACAGACTCAAGTGTTTGCCTTAGGCACGTTGAAAGTGCGTGAGCTGGTGCCGTACACACAGCTAAGCAAAATTCCCCAATCTCATCCGACGATTCTTGGCGCTTCAACGATTCGTGGCCATACTATTCCTATCATAGATATGGCGGCTGCGATTGGTTATCGGCCGATAGCTCCTGAAGAGCGGGAAAAATGCTACATCATCATCACTGACTGTCAGCGGATGATCATTGGCTTTTTAGTGCGTGGTATCGATAAGATTATTGAATGTAATTGGCGTGATATTGAGGCGCCTTCTGCCAATTTGGGCAAGAATGCTTACTTGACTGGTGTGACTCGTTTTGAGGACCAGTTAGTACAATTGCTTGATGTTGAGTTATTGTTGTCGAAAATTTTCCCGAATAACCCACAGGCAAATCGGGCAATCTTGACCGATGTGCAGCGTGAGAAACTCAAACCCATGAATATCCTGTTAGTGGATGATTCTAAGGTGGCACGTAAGCAGTTATCCGATGCCCTTGATATGATCAACATCCCTTATCGAGTGACCGCCGACGGTAAAGAAGCCTTAGTCATGATGGAACAAGCGGCACTAGAGCATCACCCCATAGATATTCTGGTGAGTGATATTGAGATGCCGGGACTAGATGGTTACGAACTGGCGTTTGAGGTGCGTGATAATCCACTGACCGCCAAGGCCTACATCATTTTACACACGTCTTTATCCAGCGAAATAAGCGTGAGTCAGGCCCATCAAGTGGGGGCAAATGAAGCGCTGACTAAGTTCGATGCTCACGAGTTGATTGATGCCATGTTGCGTGGTGCCGATTTAGCCATGAAGCAGCGCCAATAAGACGCTTGTTAGTTTTTTGTATGCTTTTTGCGGGACAAGGGTAATTTAGTTAGCTTATTTCCCCGCAAAACTAGACAAGTCTAGTCACATCCTATAAAAACCTTATTGGCCTCATTTCCGAAGGTGCGCGTTGGGGATCTCAACCGAAATATAATAACGACAGGTTAAACCATGAAACAAGAATCATCATTATTAGCTAAGTTGGCTAATGGCAGTCTCGTATTACAAATCTTATTAGGGATTATCGCTGGTGTGGTGTTAGCGAGTTTTTCACCCGATAGCGCAAAAGATATCGCCTTCTTAGGCAGTTTATTTGTTGGAGCATTAAAAGCGATTGCTCCAATACTGGTATTTATCTTAGTAGCATCGTCGATTGCCAATCAAAAGAAAAATACGCAAACCAATATGCGCCCAATTGTGATCCTGTATTTATTGGGTACCTTTGCCGCGGCGTTAACTGCTGTGATTTTAAGCTCTATTTTCCCCACGACTTTAGTTTTGGTTGCTGGTGTGGAAGGTACAAGTCCTCCACAAGGTATTGGTGAAGTGATCAATACCTTATTATTTAAATTGGTTGATAATCCAGTGAATGCGTTAATGACGGGCAACTATATTGGTATTCTTGCTTGGGGTGTGGGTTTAGGTTTAGCCTTACATCATGCTAGCGATTCGACTAAGCAAGTATTTGCCGACATGAGCCACGGCATTTCGCAAATGGTGCATTTCATTATTCGTTTAGCACCTATTGGTATTTTTGGTTTAGTTGCTGCGACGTTTGCTGAAACCGGTTTTGCCGCAATTGCGGGTTATGCGCAGTTATTGGCTGTGTTATTAGGTGCGATGGCCATTATTGCCTTAATCGTTAATCCTTTAATTGTTTACGTGAAGATTAAACGTAATCCCTATCCGTTGGTATTTCGTTGTTTGCGTGAAAGTGGCGTGACGGCATTTTTTACCCGCTCGAGTGCGGCGAATATTCCGGTGAATATGGCGCTGTGTGAAAAATTAAATCTGCATGAAGACACTTATTCAGTCTCTATTCCCTTAGGTGCCACCATTAATATGGGCGGCGCGGCGATCACTATTACGGTATTGACCTTAGCTGCCGCGCATACCTTGGGCATTCAAGTCGATTTACTCACCGCATTGCTATTGAGCGTTGTAGCCGCTATTTCGGCTTGCGGCGCCTCGGGTGTAGCGGGTGGTTCATTACTGTTGATCCCACTTGCTTGTAGCTTGTTTGGTATTTCTAATGATGTCGCCATGCAAGTGGTCGCTGTCGGCTTTATTATTGGTGTGGTTCAAGATGCAGCCGAAACCGCATTGAACAGCTCAACTGACGTTATCTTTACCGCTGCTGCTTGTGAAGCCGCTGAGAATAAAGCTAAACTGAGTTAACGAGTGCTGTTATTCGTATTGAAAAGTATTATGGAAGCAGTCACTTAGGTGGCTGCTTTTTTTATGGGAGTCGTTATGATCTTTTTTGATTTTAGAGTGCGAGATGCTGCAAAGCCCTGGTATGGGATAAATGACACTGTGATGGGCGGTTTGTCTCGCAGTAAGATGACGGTGTCACCTTTAGGCTATGGTGAGTTTAGCGGCCATGTGTCGCTGGCAAATGGTGGCGGGTTTGCTTCAGTGCGTTGTGAGTTTAACCCTATAGATGTCAGTGGATTTACTGGGATCTATGTCGAACTTGATGGCGACCGACCTAAAGATTATAAAGTGAATCTAAAGGATGTCGACACACCCCAAAGCACGGTTTATCAAGCGCCTACGCCCGCGCCAAGCCATCAAACGTTTGGTGTGAGTGGCGCTAGAGTCTTGAATTGGCAGCGGATAGAAATTCCCTTCATTGACTTCTTGCCCCAATGTCGGGGTAAACCGATTTCCCGAGTGGCAATAGATTTAAGCCAAGTCTGTAGTCTAGGGCTAGTGATTGGCGCCCAGCAGAGTGGTGATTTTTCTTTGAAAATCAAAGAAATTGGCTACTATTAGCGTTTATAGTTGGTTTCTTATCATGAGTTTTTGCCCCTAATTGCTTGTCCCTTATTGCTTGCTATTGATGGTGCTGGCATTTCTAGGCTTCATTTAAGAAAAGAAAAAGGATAAGGCCGAGGCACTTATCCTTATGGTGGGCAGGGCAAAGTTGTGAGTTTGGCGAAAGCTGCTGCTTAAGCGCCGACAATCCCTAATGGTTTGGCGGTTTGCCACGCGCCGCGGGTAAAATCTGGGAAGGTGACTGAATTACTGCGGTCATTGACTGAATGTTCACTTAAGATATTCACCACCGACCAAGACGCGCCATCGTACACATCCTGATCTAAGGCCTCGCCATTGCGCAGGCAATAAATCATGCGCCATAACATCACAAAATCCATGCCGCCGTGGCCGCCGTTAATCTCAGCTTCTTTGCCTATGTGTTGCCACAGAGGGTGATCATATTTGTCATACCACTTTTGCATGTCCATATCCCACTCGTGGTAACTCTGACCAAAGCCACCATTTTCGACGGCGATACGATTCGGGAAACCCGCAAACACGCCATTTGTCCCTTGGATTAAATTGTGGCGACTGTAAGGTCTTGGGCTCGTAGTGTCATGCTGTATCATGATGGTCCGGCCCTTAACGGTCTTAATCAGACTGGTATTGATATCCCCATTGATGTACTTGAGCTGATTACGCTCATGATCGGCGGGGAATTCACGTTTAGCATAGAGCGCACGGCCAAGGGCAGGTGAACTCATCGAGGTTAGATAATCAAATCTATCACCGCGGTTGATGTTCATATACTGGGAAACCGGCCCTAAACCGTGGGTCGGGTACAAGTTACCGTTGCGCTTGGTATGCCAATAAGTCCGCCATGAGCCCGTCTTATGGTCTATTTCCTTCATCTGCCAACGTAGCTCGTGGATATAAGCGGCTTCACCGTGGAGCAACTCACCAAACACACCTTGGCGTACCATGTTGAGAACCATAAGTTCTTCACGGCCGTAGTTGACGTTTTCCATCATCATGCAGTTTTTCTGAGTGCGTTCAGCGGTATCCACAATTTGCCAGCATTCCTCTACTGTGAGTGCTAACGGTACTTCGACAAAGGCATGTTTACCGCTTTCCATCGTCTCTATCGCCATAGGCGCGTGCCATTCCCATGGAGTAGAAATGATCACAATATCAATATCATCGCGGCTTAACAGATCGTGATAGCTCAGGTCATTACCAGTATAGACAGCCGGTTTTGGCCGATTCTGTTTAACGATATGATCCACGGCTCTGTCCAGCACCGCTGTGTGAGTATCACAAATGGCTTTAAGTTCAACGCCTTCTAAATGACAGAATTGCTCGACATGGCTAAAGCCACGCTCGCCAACACCGATAAAGCCAACTCGAACCACGTCCATTTTGGGTGCTATGAGTCCGATAACGGATTTACCCGCTTGCGGTTTAGGGGCGACACTACTGGCGTAGGCGTTGAGGGCAATATTGGCTGTGACGAGTCCGGCGGTTGCGGCACCCGCTGCCTTAAGAAAATGACGACGATGAATGTTATGCATAGCGCTTCCTGCTTTATTTTTGTTTTGTAGGGATATTGAAATATCACTTGGTCTTATTTGTGCGGTAATTCACTTATGGGTTATATCAGAAACCCTATTAAAATTGGCAATAAAAGATGTAACAAACTCATTCATCTAGGAAGATAAGTCTTTTAGCTGCCTTTACTTTAGCGATAAGTAAATAGTGATAAAGATCGCGTTTTTATTTTTAGATTGAGCTACACTGCCGATTAATTAGTCAAAGGTATTTATCTTTTATATTTTAAATATTTAGCAAATTTAAATTAACCAAAAAGTTACATTTGACGGGCGATTTGAAGTAATTTGCTGCTGTGGGGAGTAAAGAGTTAAATGGGTTCTATGCTTAATGTACTACCACAACTGACATTCACTTTAGGTGATTGGGTATTGCATAAGGATATCAGGATGTCTGGGATCGAAAAACGCCGTCGCCTTCATTGGCGGGAGACAGATATGCAAAATCGTGAAATTATAGGTCGTTGGTTAGATGGGCGTCCTTTATTGGGGGACAAAATTACCCTCTATAAAGAAGACGATAAATATTTTTTAGAAACTTGGTTTAGCGATGGCTGCCATAGTTTAGATGAAGTCTATATGACGCAAACTTCTGAGGGCCATAAGCTAGAGGATGTTGGCGGCAATTTCTTTGGTGAATTTTTTATCGTTACATCGTCGCAGCAATTACAATTTTGTAATGAGCAGGGCTGTTATTTCCAAGCAGAAAAATTAGCGGCTGATGTCGATTTTGGTCAAGGTATACGCGTCGCTTAAACGACGACAGTCGAATCCGTAAATAACGAAGGTCGCACGATAGCTAAGAGCTAAGTCGCGACCTTTTGCTTTTATGGAATTGTAGCGAGTGGTTTAAGTTATTCAGTAAATGGATGTTTGCTGCTAAAAAACAGCGATTTACCCGAATAGGGATGGGTCAAACTTAAGCTTTGTGCATGTAAACATAAACGCGGTTTGGCCTTGATAACCTCGGCATCACCATAAAACTCATCACCCAAAATCGCATGGCCTAGGGCAAGCATATGCACACGCAATTGATGGGTGCGGCCTGTTTCTGGCAAAAGCTCGACTAAGGTGCTGTTTTCTCGGCGCTCTAATACACGGTAGTGAGTGAGGGCGCTTTTGCCGCCAGTCTCTCCCGCCTGTAGCGTTTTTTGATAGGGCGGATGTTCAGTGTCTGGCACTATCGCGAGGTCAATAATCCCCTGATCTTGCAGCACATGTCCCATCACTTCGGCAATATAGACTTTCTTACTCTGTCTATCTTGAAACTGTGTTTTTAAATGCGACTCCGCTTTTTTATTACGGGCGAACACCATAATGCCCGAGGTCGCGCAGTCGAGCCTATGCACTAAAATTGTTTCTGGATAAAGGGCTTGTAAGCGGGTTAACGCGCAATCGAAGGTGTGAGCCGCTCGACCCGGATTAGATAATAATCCCGAAGGTTTATTGATGATAATCAGATCTCTATCTTTATAGCGTATGTCTAGCCAAGGAACTGCTGGGGGCTGGTAATCAAATATCTGCATCTTGTCCTCATTTTTGCGCGGCCATACTAGCAAAATTTACGCAGGCACACAGCATAATCTCATGCTTGCTTATTCTTAGAGGGGTGAGGGCAAATATTCTACAGGCGTCTTACGGCTCCAAATACGGGTATAAGCCATCAGCTGCGGATAAAAAGTGCGGAACGCGGTTTCGATTTCTATCTGCATTTTATTGACGACTTTATGGGCATCTTTAAACAGTGCGGCTTGCGGATGCTGTTTGGCCACTTGTGCTAAGGCTTGTTGTAATCCTTTTTCGGTGGTGTAGCTGCCTAGCCAATCGGCGCTGCGCATTGTGGGCAAGAGTGTAAATAATGCCTCTGGATGGTATGGATCAACGCCTTGCGTGGCCAAAGCATCTAACGCGTCATAGGCCTTGCTGCTGAATTCATCCAAGGGTTGGTGGTGATATTCTTCCCAATAGTAAGCTAAATAGTGATCGAAACTCACCGCCATGAGTTCTGCTGCTATGCTTCTTAAGGGCGCAGGGAAAGCTTCCATTAATTCAATCGTCAATTCATGGCTGGCGCAGAGGGTATTAATCTCTTGGTTTAGCCATAAGGCTTGGCGTAACACCATTGGGGCTTGCGCAATTGGCGCTTGAATATAGTTACCTGCTACGTTGGCAGCAAGGTGGGTTTTACTGATGTCGGCGAGATGTAAGTGTGTAAGAAAGTTCATTATTTGTGCTTGGTTAACCACGTCGGTTCACGGTATCATGCACAAGCGCGCTTAGGAAAGCGCCGAAGCTAAAAATGCAGTATTTTTTCACTTTTTATTGATAATGACATTTGATTCGCCGTGAATAATTATGGCTGACTTAAACGTTGACATAGTAATCGATAAGGGAAAGTGAAATAAAATCAATAACCTTTTTTAGGATCATGGATGATGTGGAACTGGTTCACCAAAATGCTTGGTAAAGACGAGCAGCAGAAGCGCAAAAAAGTGCTAATAGAAATCCCCTTTGAACAACACCGTTTCAGCATGGATGACTTTAGTCGCTCGCGGCTAAAATTCGATGCCGATGACAATCAGCCCCAAGATGGCATCAATCCAGTGGAACCCGAGCAAGAAGTGGACACTGGCAATAAGTAATCTTGATCTTATTGGCCTCTAACCATAGACTAGCCGCCGTTCTAAGCTATCTAGAGGCCAATATGCGCGTTGCAGACTTTTCTTTCGATCTTCCCGATGAGCTGATCGCTCGTTATCCTATGGCGCAGCGTAACGCATCCCGTCTGTTAACCTTAGACGGCAACTCTGGCGCGTTAGGCGACAAACAGTTTACCGATTTGCTGGGGATGATTAATCCCGGTGATTTAATGGTGTTCAACAATACCCGAGTGATCCCCGCGCGCATGTTTGGTCAAAAGGCCAGTGGCGGTAAGTTAGAAATTTTAGTTGAGCGTATGCTCGATGATAAGCGCATCCTCGCCCACGTTCGTAGCTCTAAATCCCCTAAAGTGGATTCGTTAATCCATCTCGATGGTGGCTATCAGATGAAGATGGTCGCCCGTCACGATACTTTGTTTGAACTTGAGTTGTTATCCGAGTTAACCATCTTAGAAGTGCTTGAAGCAGTAGGGCACATGCCTTTGCCTCCTTATATCGATAGACCCGATGAAGATGCCGACAAAGAGCGCTATCAAACTGTGTATAACCAAAACCCTGGTGCAGTTGCCGCGCCAACGGCGGGTTTACATTTTGACGATGCCATGCTCGATGCATTAAAAGCCAAGGGCGTGAATGTCGCGTTTGTGACCTTGCATGTGGGCGCGGGAACATTTCAGCCAGTGCGTGTCGATACCATTCTTGAACACAAGATGCATTCCGAGTGGGCGAATGTACCGCAGGACGTGGTTGATTTAATCGCGCAAACCAAAGCTGCGGGTAAACGTGTGGTGGCCGTAGGGACGACGTCAGTGCGCTCCTTAGAAAGTGCGGCACGCGCAAGCCTTGGCGAACTCAAAGCTTTTAGCGGCGATACCGATATCTTTATTTACCCAGGTTATGAATTCCAAGTGGTCGATGCTATGGTGACAAATTTTCATCTACCTGAATCAACTTTGATCATGTTAGTTAGTGCTTTTGTCGGTTTTGATCATGTTATGGCGGCGTATCAACATGCTATCACGCAAAAATATCGCTTCTTTAGCTATGGCGATGCGATGTTTGTGACGAAAAAAGCCCACTAGACTAAGATTTTGTTTTAAAATAGCCGCCCAAAGTGAGATTGTGCGGCAATTTTTTTCGTTAAAAGATTGAACCTTTTAACCCTGTCCCCATCTCTATTGTTAATCAAAATGGCATTAGCCATTAAAAATGTAGTCAGACTGTTTATCTGGCGAGGTGAATTATGAAATTTGAATTAGACACTACCGACGGGCGTGCGCGCCGTGGTCGGTTAATTTTTGATCGTGGCACAGTAGAAACCCCCGCTTTTATGCCGGTAGGAACCTACGGCACAGTGAAAGGCATGACACCGGAAGAAGTTCGTGCCACTGGCGCGGATATTTTGCTCGGTAACACTTTCCATTTATGGTTGCGCCCAGGCGAAGAAATCATGCGTAAGCACGGTGACTTGCATGACTTTATGAACTGGCAGCGTCCTATTTTAACGGACTCGGGCGGTTTCCAAGTGTTTAGTCTTGGCGATATCCGTAAGATCACCGAAGAAGGTGTGCATTTCCGTTCGCCTATAAATGGTGAGAAAATCTTCTTAGATCCTGAAAAATCAATGCAAATTCAAGATGCATTGGGCAGTGATGTGGTGATGATTTTTGACGAATGTACCCCGTATCCTGCCACTGAAGATGAAGCGCGCAAGTCAATGCAGATGTCTTTGCGTTGGGCAAGACGTTCGCGTGATGAATTTGACCGTTTAGAGAACCCTAACTCACTCTTCGGTATTATTCAGGGCGGTGTGTATGAAGATTTACGCGACGAAAGCTTAAAAGGCTTAGTCGATATTGGTTTCGACGGTTATGCCGTCGGTGGTTTGGCCGTAGGTGAGCCTAAAGCAGATATGCATCGCATTCTTGAGCATATTTGCCCGCAAATTCCTGCAGACAAACCTCGCTATCTGATGGGGGTCGGTAAACCAGAAGATTTAGTTGAAGGTGTACGTCGTGGTGTTGACATGTTTGACTGTGTGATGCCAACCCGTAATGCCCGCAACGGTCATCTGTTTACGAGTGAAGGTGTGATCAAAATACGCAATGCGCGTCATAGAGATGACACGTCACCACTTGATACTAAGTGTGATTGTTATACCTGTAAAAATTATTCACGGGCGTATCTTTACCACTTAGATCGTTGTAATGAGATTCTGGGTGCGCGTTTAAACACCATTCACAACTTGAGATACTATCAAATGTTAATGGAAGGTTTGCGCGGTGCGATTGAGACGGGTACATTAGACGCCTTTGTGGCGGACTTCTATACCAGTCAAGGTCGCGAAGTACCAGAGTTAGTCGATTGATTTTTTGCTAATAAGAAGAGAAAAACTATGTTTATTTCAAATGCATATGCAAGCGCTGCCGGCGCACCACAAGGTGGCGGCACGATGGAACTGATTTTCATGCTGGCGATTTTCGGCCTGATTTTCTATTTCATGATTTTCCGTCCGCAATCAAAACGCGTTAAAGAGCACAAAAATCTAATGTCTTCATTAGGCAAAGGCGATGAAGTGTTAACCAGTGGTGGGATTTTAGGCAAGATTGCAAAAATCAGCGACGAAAGCGATTACGTGTTACTGAGCTTGAACGACACAACACAAATCACGATCAAAAAAGACTATATTGCAGCTGTATTGCCTAAGGGCTCTATCCAGTCGTTGTAAGCCAAGAGGGCTCAGGCGTGTTAAATAAATACCCAATGTGGAAAAACATTATGGTGATGCTCGTCATCGCCATAGGTTGTTTCTATGCCGTACCTAACCTTTTTGGTGAAGATCACGCGGTGCAAGTGGTGGCGACTCGAGGTGCTGAAGTAACAGCATCTACCCAAGCCAGTGTGAACGAGCTGTTAGCCAGTAAGAGCATTGCGGTAAAGCGCTCTGAGCTTGAAAAAGGTCAGTTGTTGGTCCGTTTGCAAAATGCGGATCAACAGCTACTGGCTAAAGAACTGATTGCTGACAGCTTAGGTGATAAGTTTACTGTGGCACTTAACTTAGCGCCTGCGACGCCTAAGTGGCTCGAGTCCATGGGCGGTAGCCCAATGAAGCTTGGTCTTGACCTTCGCGGTGGTGTGCATTTCCTCATGGAAGTGGACATGGGCGAAGCGATTCGTAAGATGGAAGAAGCTAAAGTCGCTGATTTCCGTTCACAATTACGTGAAGAAACCATTCGTTATGCTGGTATTCGTGTTAATGCCACTGGAATTGAAATCAAGTTCCGTGATGCTGAAAACTTAGCGACTGCCGAGCGTTTTCTTAAGACTCGCAATCAAGATATGGTGTTCACCGATGCTAGCCGTGGCGAAGATTTCGCGCTGCAAGCTGTGATGAGTGAAGCTTATCTAAAGCAGATTAAAGAAGAAGCACTGCAACAAAACATTACTACCATTCGTAACCGTGTTAACGAGTTAGGTGTGGCTGAGCCTGTAGTACAACGTCAAGGCGCCGAGCGCATTATCGTTGAGCTGCCAGGTGTGCAAGATACGGCTCGTGCTAAGGAAATCTTAGGTGCAACCGCATCAATTGAATTCCACATGGTGGATGACAAAGCCGATCCGAATGCTGCGCAATCAGGCCGTGTACCTGCGGGTTCTGAAGTGTATCAGCGCCGCGAAGGTGGCACTGTGATATTGAAGAAAGAAGTGATGTTGACGGGTGATCATATCACTGGCGCACAACCTAGCTTTGACCAGTACAGTCGTCCTCAGGTCAGTATCAACCTCGACGCTAAAGGCGGTACCATTTTCTCTGACGTGACCAAAGACAACATAGGCAAGCCTATGGCGACTTTGTTCATCGAGTATAAAGACAGTGGTGAACGCAATGCCGATGGCAGCGTTAAGATGCTGAAAATTGAAGAAGTAATTTCGGTTGCTACTATTCAAGCACGTTTAGGCCGTAACTTTGTGATCACTGGCTTAAGTCATGGTGAAGCACAAAACCTTGCGCTATTACTGCGTGCGGGTGCCTTGATTGCCCCTGTATCAATTGTTGAAGAACGTACCATTGGTCCAAGCTTAGGTGCTGAAAACATTCAAAGCGGTGTGCAAGCTATGGTATGGGGTATGGCAGTTGTCTTACTCTTTATGTTGGTTTACTACCGTAGCTTTGGGCTTATTGCTAACCTGGCTTTAACCGCAAACTTAGTCATGGTTGTGGGCGTTATGTCTATGATCCCTGGCGCTGTGTTAACCCTACCCGGTATTGCCGGTATGGTGTTGACGGTCGGTATGGCGGTTGACGGCAACGTGCTGATTTATGAGCGTATTCGTGAAGAGCTTCGTGCAGGACGTAGCGTACAGCAGGCAATCCATGAAGGTTATGGTAATGCTTTCTCAACTATCGCCGATGCGAACATCACCACCTTCATCACTGCGCTCATTTTGTTTGCCGTAGGTACTGGTGCGATTAAAGGCTTCGCTGTGACCTTAATGATAGGTATTGCGACTTCTATGTTTACCGCCATCGTGGGTACTCGCTCAATCGTTAACGCGATTTGGGGTGGTAAGCGCGTGAAGACTCTGTCTATCTAAGGGGAAGTGACAATGATTGAAGTTTTATCCTTAAAACATACAGTAAACTTCCTCCGCCATGCACTGCCTATTAGCATTATGTCGGCAGTGTTAGTGCTGGGCTCGCTGGTATCGCTCGCAACTAATGGCGTTAACTGGGGTCTTGATTTCACTGGCGGTACTGTTGTTGAAATGGAGTTTACTCAGCCGGTTGATTTGAATGCGCTGCGTGTGCAACTGACGACGCCAGATTCCGAAGGTGCGATCGTGCAAAACTTCGGTTCTAGCCGTGACGTACTTGTACGTTTACAGGTGAAAGAAGGCGTTAAGAGCGATGTGCAGGTTAAGTCTATCATGGAAGCCGCGCAGAAAGTTGACCCACAAGTGCAGCAGAAGCGTGTTGAGTTTGTTGGCCCACAAGTGGGTAAAGAACTGGCAGAGCAAGGTGCATTGGCGGTATTAGTTGCGCTGATTTGTATCATGATCTATGTGTCGTTTCGTTTCGAATGGCGCTTAGCGTTTGGTTCTGTAGCGGCACTGGCGCACGATGTCATCGTGACCTTAGGGGTGTTTTCGTTATTTCAATTGGAATTTGACTTGACCGTATTGGCGGGCTTGTTGACTGTGGTGGGTTACTCACTTAACGATACTATCGTGGTATTTGACCGTATCCGTGAGAACTTCCTTAAGCTGCGTAAGAGCGATCCTGAAGAAATAGTTAACATTTCAATCAGTCAAACTATGAGCCGTACCATTATTACAACGGGCACGACTTTGGTGACTGTTGTGGCCTTGTTCCTTAAGGGCGGCACTATGATCCATGGCTTTGCGACTGCATTGCTGTTGGGGATTTTTGTGGGTACTTATTCCTCTATCTATGTGGCGAGCTTCTTGGCCGTTAAACTGGGTATCAATCGTGAACACATGATGCCAGTTGAGATTGAGAAAGAAGGCGCAGATCAACCTCCTATGATGCCTTAAAGGTTAATTTGGAGTTAAAAAGCCACCGACGAGGTGGCTTTTTTTGCATCAATTTTTTGAGGCGTATCTGACATTCTGCTAGCAAACTCACAAAGTTATAGTCAGTTATGCTGTAAAAAGTGAATGTTAATTTATTTAACAACTGATGTAAAAATCAGCGCTCGACAGCCTCGGCTATTTAGCAGTAGGATGTCGGCAACCCATATTCTAGAGAGTTGTAGCCGTAGGATGTCGCATGGAAGAACGTAAAGTGTTAGTTGCTGGTGGTAATTTATTGCAGGCCCACACATGGAAAGGTTTATTGGAGGCCTGTGGCATTCATGTTGAACTCAGAGGTGAAGCGTTATTAGGCGGCATTGGTGAACTCCCTACTGGGATGCAAAACGTCGAGTTATGGGTAGGTGAGTCCCAATACGCGTCGGCACAAGTTCAATTGAATGCGTTGGATGTTGAAAGTCCGCAATGGCAGTGTGTGCAATGCCATGAGACTAATGAAGGCAGTTTTGAGCTTTGCTGGCAATGTAGCTCAGAGCGCAGCGAGAGCCACAACTAGTCTTTCACTGGCAACTTTCTCAGCTTTGCGGTGAGGCTGAAAGATTGCGTCTGCAGGATGAGAAGATTACACTTTGCTGATAAGCTGACATTCATTATGTCATTCAATATCTTATCTAGGAGTTAGTGATGCAGCATCCCAATGCATTTTCCGCCCTTGTTGACGCTATTCTGCCTAATATCACCGAAGTGACAATCGAAGCTTATCAGGCCGATGACCGCTGGCACCTTGTTGATGTGCGTGAGGATCGTGAGTGGCTGCAAGATCATTTACCCCAAGCGAAACATTTAAGCAGGGGTATTTTAGATCGTGATATTGAAGCGCGTTTTCCCGATAAAAATACCCCCATATTACTCTACTGCGCGGGTGGTGCGCGCTCCGCCTTGGCTGCTCATAATCTGCAACTTATGGGTTACACCCACGTTGCCTCTATGATTGGTGGCTATAAGGGCTGGATACAGCGTCAACTACCAGTGGTGCAGGACTAAGCGTTCAGGATCTCATCTAATGCAATATTTCCCCTTGTTTGTCGATACGGTTAACTTAAATGTCCTGCTGGTGGGCGCGGGCGATGTGGCGAGCCGTAAGTTAGCACTGCTGACACGTACTGAAGCCAATATCCACGTGGTAGCGCCAGAGGTGAACCCTGAGGTGCAACGTTATGCAGATGCTGGCCGCATTTTGTTATCCCAGCGTGAAGTCGTCCATGCCGACATTCAAAATTATGATTTGGTGTATTTAGCTACGGCAAACGACAGTCTTAATGCCGAGTTAGCGACCTTAGCTACCGCGCGTGGTATCTGGGTTAATGCTGTTGATAATCCCGCCTTTTGCCGCTTCATCACTCCTTCTATTGTGGATCGAGGTCGTTTAGTGGTCGCGATCAGCACTGCGGGCGCTGCACCGGTATTTACACGCACGATTCGCTCGCGTTTAGAATCTAGCCTACCGCAGTCACTCAAACCGTTATTCGATTTTGTTGCTGATAGACGCGTCGAAGTACAAGATAAACTCGATTCAACCTCGAAACGCCGCTTATTTTGGGAGCGTTTTTTCGATACCAATGGCGACCGTTTCGATAGTCGTACCACCGAGCATTACCATAATGCGTTTAATAACTTAGTCAGCCGCGGCGAAATCCTTTTGTTGGATGATGCAACGTCTGTGGACTTATTGCCGCTCGCCGCCATGCCATTATTACAGCGCCTCGATTGGATATACAGCCAAGGGGATTTGAGCGTCGAACTCACTGAACTTGTTCGCCGCGACGCAGATCGCGGTTTTTTACCCGCTTTCAGTGAATTGAGTCAACAGTATGAGCTGGGTACGCGCATGCTACTGGTAGCGGATACGCAAAAAATCAGCTTGTTGAAAGCCCATTTCCCCACGGCTAAACATCTGCGACCCGGTGCGATTTAATTTCTTACCGATTCAGCCTTGGGTTCGATTTAACCTTCTGTTCGATTGCACGTTTTGTTCGATTTCATGGGCGTATTCTATTGTTCGTTTGAGCTAATGCCGAGTCTCAGGTAGACTCGGCAGCCTTATTTTAGGATTTCGCTGTTTCAGGATTTCACTCTGCATTTAGGATGACTATGGCCCTCAAGGCGACCGTGTTTAAAGTCAATTTACAGATAGCCGATATGGATCGGAATTATTACCAAGACCATCAATTGACGCTTGCACAGCATCCTTCCGAAACCGATGGCCGCATGATGGTGCGTTTACTCGCGTTTATTGTGAATGCCAGCGAAACCTTAAGTTTTAGTAAAGGTCTGTGCGTCGATGACGAGCCAGAGCTATGGGACAAAACCCTATCCGGTGAAATTGAGTTGTGGGTTGAGTTTGGTCAGGCCGATGAAAAATGGCTTCGAAAGGCCAGCGGCCGTGCCAAAGTCGTACAGCTCTTTACCTATGGTGGTCGCAGTGTACCGATTTGGTGGAAACAGAATCAGCAGGCATTAGAGCGTTATCAGAATTTAAAAGTGTGGAATATTGCCGAAGAGTCCGTCACGGCGATGGAAGCCTTTGTTGGGCGTAATATGGCATTGCAAGTTTCGATTAGTGAAGGCCAAATTTGGTTATCGGATAATGAAACCAGCGTGTTGATTGAGCCTGAAATTCTCAAAGATATTGAATAACATGTTTTGTAAAAAAGAGCCTGCAATTGCAGGCTCTTTCCGTTTATCACTTTTAAGTATCAGTAAGAGTATCGATTTTGATTTATTTGAAGCTCAGTTCCCAGCTATCGATATAGCCAGCATCACCACGGCCACTGTCTACGGCTTTTAACTTCCATACGCCGTTCGAATTCGCACCTGTCATATCTGCGGTATAGCTCTTGTTGATATTGTCTGCACCAAGACCTGTGTTGTTATGCAGGGTAACCGTTTTTCCTGAAGGGCTGATCAGCTGCACTTTTAAGTCACCAATATAAGGGTGGACTATGTTCACGACTGCAGTCACAGTACCTGAATCACCTGTGCGAGTAACCGTGATTGGGCTAGTGATCCCCGCCGCTTTGTTATCAGGAATATTATAGTTATCAGCATTGGTATAGCTCGTTGGCGTACCGCCGCCATTAGACGCTGTGTAGTTCGCCGTTAACGACACACCAGTGAAAGCCGAATCGCCTTTCACCATGGCATAGTAAGTGCCTGATTGTACGTTGGTGATTGGACAAGACTCACTATTGCCACTTTTATACGGACGGCAATCGTAATTAGTGGTGGTTGGCGCCGCGCCATATTGCACATACAAGTCCGCATCACCTGTGCCACCGTTCATCACAAAGCCTAGGTTAGTTGCACCTGCTGGAACTTCAAATGAAAAATGTAATTCTTCACCTGTTGCGCCTGCTAAACCTGTTTTCGCCACACCGTTCACCAGAACACTATCGCCCGGTTCGGTTGGATCGACAGGACCCGTTGGACCAGTACAAGATGCGTCTAGGAAGGCTTTTGCTGCAACTGCATTAACTAAACCATAGCCATAGTAGTTGTCACGACCCGCAGTACCAAGATCTTCGGCGGTCATTTTCAATGCGTTACGGACTTGCGCCGCACTACATTCTGGGTGGTAGCTCCACACTAAGGTCGCAACACCTGACACATGCGGTGTCGCCATAGATGTACCATTGTAGTACTCGTAATCTTTATTGCCTTGGTTGCTGACAGTGACTGTGGCGCCCAGTTGATTGCGCAATGCTAAGCCTGTTGCACGATCAACAGATACAGAAACCATATTGATTTCGTTGTTAGCATCGACAAGGAAGGGGTTTTGTAAGCCGGGTAATGCCGCGTTACTGTAAACAATCGTCGCACTGGCGCCCGCATTCTTACAGGCTTTAGCTGCGTTAATTTCAGGGTAGCTAGTGCCTTGATTACCAACACGTTCCACTAAACAAATCTTATTGGTCATGTTGCCGCAGTTGAAGCTTGTGCCGCTAACGGTACATTCTGCCAAAGTTGCAGTGCTGGTACCGTTAAATGGTGCGGGGACATAGCTGCTACCAGAGGGTATCAGGCGATTGTGCGGTACGACACCTGAGTCAAAGTAAGACTGATTGCCGATAGTGATATCGGCTAAACGGCCTTCGCCACGGGTAACAGTCGATAGAACGGCTTCACCAGGGCCTGATATTTCCACTTGGTTGGTGTATTGGGAGAATGCTGAGTGGTCTTTATGGCTATCCACAGAGGCGACAGACATGACGCCATCGTAGGATGCTGGGTAGCTGTGAGTGCTATTCCCATCGTTACCCGCAGCAGCAATCAGGAGAACACCATTATTATAGTGGGCGGCCAGAGCGTTACGCTCAGTGGTGCTAGAACCTGAACCACCTAAACTCATAGTGACAACATTGGCGCCGTTGGTGACACAAGTATCTACGGCAGCGACTAAGGATGAAGAGTAGCCCCAGCCAGATTCATTAAACACTTTGATCACATGAATATTGGCATTTTGATTTGGCATAACGCCGATCACGCCATCATTGTTGGCAATCGCCGCAATCGTCCCCGCAACGTGGGTACCGTGGGCGTTATTATTGCCCGGCTCAAACCAGTTACCCGTGCCTGAGTTATTGGTCCCTGTGACATTGTTGCCACCTAAGTCGCTGTGACTACGGTCGTAGCCTGAGTCGATAATACAAATAGTGCGGTTGCCCGCTTGGCTGTCGCTTAGCTGGGTTGCTCCTACAAAAGTTTGGCCCCAAGGCGTACTTTCACTTAGAAAGCGGCGTGGCATATCTTCTTCGACATATTCCACATCAGCACGGGTTTTTAATGCATTGATCCCTTTGGCATCGAGTTTCACCGAGTAGCTGTTACTGCGGCCGATACGCTTCATTTCCTTCGCTTGTACTTTATTTAATGCGGTATGTTGGGCACTGATTTCGGCCATTTGTGGCTGATAATTCATTGTGGTTGGTAGCGTATCTGTTGTCGCGTCACTGAGTAACTGCAGATCACTCGTTGATTGCACACTATTGGCTGACATGATGGCCGCGGCATCAGTGTTTTTAAACTTCACAATGTAACGCTTTGGCAGTGGGGAGGTTTGTGCTTGTAATGCTGCGGCAAAACCTAGGGCTTGTGGTGCTGCTTGTACACCGGCTGAGATCGCAATAGCTAAGCTTGAAAGGCTTAACGCTATTTTAGTGGTTCTGTTGATTGTCATGTTCTTCTTCCATGGTCAATTTAGTGTTAATCATTATTATTTTATGTTTCATAAGAATAACTACGACTCAGATGCTACTCGGTTAGTGAATTTATCTGCGACTAAAGCATTTGTAAATCAATTGTTAACGGTATGGCGGTTGGTAAGTATTTAGATTTAATAGGCATTTATAGTGCATATAAATTCAACTTGTAACGAGTTGTAACCAAATTTTATTAAAATATTTGTTTTTTTATGTGATAAACGTGAATAAGTGAATACGAATTTACGACTCCATATACTGGTTTTTGATTGATTTTGCTGTTAGCAATACATTGAAATTTATATATATATTTTTTTTGTGATTAAAAATAACAAAAACAAACTTTAAGTTTTCATCATAATGAGAAGATTTTCTCAAGTGATTGATTATGCGAAATTGTTGCAAAAGGCTGTCAATAGGGTGGCAGTTGCCAATTGATTGACTTTACTTAGGCTGTTTGGGAATACGGGTGTTACTTATTTTATAGAACTACTAAAAAATCCTGTGCTCTTTCGTCCACAATGAATCTGGTAAAAACTTATTAATCCACCCCTGCTTAATTTCGATATTTTATTTAGACAATAAAAAAGCGCCCTAGGGCGCTTTTAGCCGTTAAGCCTTGAATGGCTAGAGCGAGGTGAGAGTACTAAAGTGATTTATTCTTACTTCCCCACACTAGAGTCAATTTGATGGTTGTTAATTACTTAGCGGGTGTTTTTTGCGCCTCAACTAAGCTGGAGTAACCGCCACCATTATAGGTTTGGGTGTATCCGGCAGCGACTAAGGCTTCGGTCGCAATACTGCTACGACGGCCGCTGCGGCAATACAAGACGACGGGAGCATCTTTGGCGATGCCACGCTTAGCAAACTCCTCTGTCACTTGCTCAAAGGGAATATTGACCGCATTCGCTAAATGACCTTCGGCAAATTCTTCAGGCGTTCTAACATCGAGCACCATAGCGCCTGCGGCAATTTTATCCCATGCGATTGCAGGATCTTGGTCGGCTGCGCTGGCTATCATGGGCATTAGCAGCAGTGGCATGAGAACCAGTGATTGCAGGCTTAATAGGGCTAAGCGCATTAGGCTTTGGCCACGGGTTACGAGGTTGTGGGTCACTTTATCTCTCCTTGACGGCTTTTTGGCACGCTTGTATTAACCAAGCGTGTACTTGCTCACCTAACTCTTATCTCTTATCTTAACTCTTAAGTAGTGACTGTATGTGGCTTAGCTTTGTTTAGCAATTTCAGCCTCTGATTTTACACCCAATTTTCGTAAAACCATGGCGGCAGGACAAAAACCGGTAAAAGCACTTTGGAATAGGTTAGCGCCAACAAATGCGGTTAACCACAGAAAGTTGTGGTGCACATAGGCGGTTAACACCAGTGACAATAACACCATCAATCCGGCAAAAGCCATAATACTGCGTTCTAATGACATACCTTACTCCTTGAAGCCATCTTGGTGATGGCCTTTGTTGTGGTTAATTTTGTGTTTGTATCTGAACAGTATTCATACGGTTTTTCATGGCCGTGTAGTACAGCACAGGGATGACAACTAACGTCAGTATGGTCGAGATAAAAATACCAAAGATCAGACTGATTGCTAAGCCATTGAAAATCGGATCATCAAGAATAAACAATGCCCCTATCATGGCTGCAAATGCAGTCAGCATGATAGGTTTAGCTCGCACGGCGCCAGAGTGGATCACTGCCCGCTCAAAGGGCACGCCGGATGCGGTTTCTTGATTAATAAAATCGACCAATAATATCGAGTTACGCACAATAATCCCCGCCAGCGCTATCATGCCTATCATGGACGTCGCGGTGAATTGCGCTCCGAGCAGGGCATGTCCAGGCATTACGCCAATCACAGTCAGTGGAATTGGCGCCATGATGATAAGCGGCACCAGATACGATCTAAACTGCGCGACCACCAATAAATAAATCGCAATCATACCGACCGCATAGGCGATACCCATGTCTCTAAAGGTTTCGTAGGTGATCTTCCATTCGCCATCCCAGAGCACGGCGACTGAGTCTAACCCTGTGGGTTGGTGAATATAATGCTGATCAAACCCTAAGCCATCGGTGCCATCAATTTTGCCCGCCATATCGAAAATACCGTAGAGCGGGCTGTCCAGTGGTCCCGACATATCGGCGACGACCATGATCATAGGGATCATATTCTTATGGATAATTGGTGCATCGATTTTGCCGCGTTTGATGGTCACCAGCTCAGAGACAGGCACAGATTGCCCCGTTTGGCTCAGTAACTTCATATTCAGCACTTGCTCTAAATCGACTTTCGCGCCTTCGTTTAATTGCAGGCGGATCGGTATCGGTTGTTTTTGCTGGGCTTGATGTAAATAGCTCACATCTTTGCCGCCAACTGAGGTGGCAATCAAGTCGACAATATTGCTGTAGGGCACGGCCATCAGGCTGGCTTTACTGCGGTCGATCATCACTTGCCATTTTTGCTGGGCGGCGGGTAAGAAAATATCGATATCGACCACATCTTTGGTTTCATGGAACAGCGCCTGCATCTCATATGCGGCTTGCTCGCGAATAGCGGGACTTGGGCCATACACTTCTGCAACCAGCGGCGACCACACTGGTGGTCCAGGTGGCACTTCAACCACTTTGATATTGGCTTGATATTGCTCGCCAATTTGCTGCAGTTCGTCTCGCACCGATACCGCTATGCTGTGGCTGTCGCGCTTGCGGTGTTTCTTATCCACTAGGTTCACTTGGATGTCGCCAAGTTCTTGGCTGTGACGCAGGAAATAGTGGCGCACTAAGCCGTTAAAGTTCATTGGCGCGTTAGTGCCCGCATACAATTGCAGATGCTCGACCTCAGGGACGGTTGTTAGGTAGCGACTCAAATCCTGCAATACTCTTTGTGTTTGCTCTACGGGAGTGCCTTCTGGCATGTCCACCATTACTTGAAACTCGGACTTATTATCGAAGGGCAGCATTTTAAGCACCACGAGCTGACCCACGGGGAGCGCGACGGCGATGCCGATTAACACAAATACGCCGGCAGCTAGTCCCACTCTTGCCTTACGGGCATTTTTACCCAGTAGGAAAGGGCCAATTAAGTGAGTAAAGAGGCGCACCATCTTAGTTTCAGCTTCATCCTCGTGCGAGGCTTGGGCAGTATCGTGTTGGTCATTATGTTTCAGCAGTTTACGACTGAGCCAAGGAGTGACCACAAATGCCACTACGAGGGAAATTAACATGCCCATACTGGCGTTGATGGGGATCGGGCTCATGTAAGGCCCCATTAAGCCCGATACAAAAGCCATCGGCAGCAAGGCTGCGATAACAGTAAATGTCGCCAGAATCGTCGGGCCACCGACTTCATCAACCGCCACTGGGATAAGCTCGCTGAAGGACTTTTCGCCGAGCGCCATATGCCGGTGGATGTTTTCTACTACGACTATGGCATCGTCGACCAAGATGCCGATGGAGAAAATCAAGGCGAACAAGGACACGCGGTTTAAGGTAAATCCCCACGCCCAAGAGGCGAAAAGGGTGATCGCCAGCGTGATAATAATGGCCACGCCCACGACTAAGGATTCGCGTGCGCCCATGGTTAAAAATACCAGTACAACTACGGCGCTGGTGGCAAAAATCAGTTTTAAAATAAGGGTGTTAGATTTATCCGCCGCGGTTTCGCCATAGTTACGTGACACTGTGACTTCGACATTTGCCGGGATCAACACATTGTCGACTTTAGCAATTCGCTCAATCACACTGTCGGCGATGTCGACGGCATTTTGGCCTGCTTGTTTACCAATTGCGATTGTGACGGCGGGATAAATGTCGGTTTTATCTGCGTGCCAAACGCTCTGTTTCGGGATATCACTTTTTAAGCTGATTTCAGCAATATCCGCCAAATAAATCGGAATATTTTTGCCTTGTTTATCTTGATAGACACTGACGACTAATTGCTTGAGATCGTCGATGGATTGTAAAAACTGCCCAGCCTGAACTTTAATCTCTTGATTGCCTTGCACTAAGGATGCAGGCATAGAGACCATATTATTGTCATTCAGACTTTGTCTTAACTTATCGTAGGTCAGATTAAAGCTGTTCATCTTGGCGGGATCGATACGTATGTTGGCCACCATATCGTGCTGGCCAACGGTATCAATTTCGCGAGTGCCGGGAATACGCTTAATTTCGGTTTCTAATCCAAGGGCGACATGGGTTAGCTGCTCAGCAGACACTTGCCTGTCCTTAGACCACAAGGTCAAACTGACAATGGGCACATCATCGATGCCGCGGGGTTTGATTAGCGGATCGCCCACGCCAGCGCCCCTTGGCAATTTATCCATATTGGAATAAATCTGGTTGTATAGGCTGACGATGGCATCATTGCGCGCAACGCCGACCTTAAAGATGACGATGATCAGCGCGCCATCGGGTTGGGAGAACGAGTACAGAGTATCTATGCCTTTGATTTCGGAGATCACTTGTTCCGCTGGCAGAGTGACTAAGTTTTCAACTTCCGTGGGTGTCGCGCCGGGAAAAGGGATAAACACATCGGCAAAGGTGACATCAATTTGTGGCTCTTCTTCTTTTGGTGTCACCAAAATGGCGAATAAGCCAAGTAAGAGCCCGAGAAGTGCTAATAGCGGCGTGATGGCGCTATTTTGAAAGGCTGCGGCAATTCGTCCGGAAATCCCAAGTGTGGTTTGTGGTACTGGAGCATGTTTCATAAAACAACCTCGACAAAGCTTAAGTCGCTAGGGAATTTATTGCTTCTTGCTGAGCAACACTTGGTAGGCATCAACGGCCACCTTGTCACCCGACTTAAGGCCCGCAAGCACTTCTACCTCGCCATCTAAGGGTTCAGTGACACGGACTTGGGTCAGCACAAAGGCTTCGCCTTGTTTAAGGTAAACACTGCTCAGTTCGTTCATTGTGAGCAGTGCAGAGGTGGGCAGTTGGATTTTTTCCCGATCGCCATTTTTAAAGGAAGCTTTTGCCCAAGTACCGGGTTGAAGATTGGCTTCATTTTCTGGCAGATTAATTCGCACTTGATAACTGTGGCTGACGGGATCGGCGAAACTGAAAATCGTGAGGTCAGTTGAGGTGAACTCGCGGCCATCACTTAAACGGACGAGAAATTCGGGGGAATTTTTAAGTTGGTTAATGTAACGCTGTGGCACTTGGGTAATGGCGCGCATTTGACTCGCGGAAAACCCTGAAAGTAGTGCTTGTCCTGGGCTTACGGTTTCGCCAAGTTCGACAAAACGCTCAGTGACTATGCCACTAAAAGGCGCTGAAACGACAGTGTATTTTAAGGATTCGTTGGCTTTGATGACACGGGCTTGTGCTGCACTGACGGCTTGTTCTGTTGCTTTAGCATTGGCGGTGGCTTCATCCATCGCGCCCTTAGAAATCGCGCCTTGGGGAAATAGCTCTTTATAACGTTTGTATTGCGTCTGAGCTTCGACATTTAAAGCCTTCGCTTTGGCTAGATCAGCCTCAAAGCTTGCCAGTTCAGCGCCTTGCTCTTTACTGGTAATTTCCAGTAGGGCGGCTCCTTCGGGGACGACATCGTTAACATCGTAGTTGAGTTTGACAATACGACCAGAGGTTTGCGCCGATACCGTCGCCGCTTTTACTGCTTCAATAGTGGCGTCTAAGGTGACCCAATTCGGATAGGGTTTATTTAAGACTTCGATGGTTTCGACTGAGGCAGCCTGAGCTTGAGTACTGGAAAGTGCCAGCAGTAAGAAAAAAGCACGAGAAATTGATGTCATAACTTATATCACCCCAGATGTAATTTATGAGAAAATTCTAATGGAGTTGTTTTCAATAGGCAATCAATATTTATTAGAAAAATTTAATGTAGTGTTTTTACCTAATTTAGGAATAAGGAATAAGGCCTATAGCGCCTTATTCCTCGTGCTTCAGAGCTTCAAATTAAGCCTAAAATTTAGTCATTTAAATAATAGGTTAGTGTGGAAACGATGCGAATTTGTTTAATGTAAGGCGTGCTGCTATCGCGGTCTGAAATAGTGAACTGGCCTTGACTCGCACTTTTAATTTTTCCGAGGCGAGAATCCGAATCCTTAGCAAATTTTTCAGCCACTTCGCGGGCATTTTGAGTCGCTTCTTGCACCATGATAGGTTTGACTGAGTTGAGATCGGTAAACAGAAACTCAGTGCGATTATCATAATCTTGGCTGGCGATCGCTATGCCTTCTTTTACTAAGTTAATCATTTGCTTACGGGTGTTCAGCATAAGATCAATCTGTGGGGTATAAACCGATAGGTTCACTTTTGCTGAGTAACGGTATCTGACGTTGGGATCGACATAACCTTGGGCTTGGCGATCTTCAATTGAGGGCAAAGAGACAGTAATTTCGCTGTCGCTAAAGCCTTGTTCCTTTAAAAACGCCACAACACGATCGGTTTTTTGCTGTACCGTCTCGTAGAGTTTAGGCAGATTGTTATCGACCTCAGTGAAATTGATTGGCCAAATTGCCACATTGGCTTTGACTTCTTTTTCCGCTAAGCCCTTTACCGTGACAGTGCGTTCCATGGCTTTCATTTGCAATAGTGCTGAGCTTGCTGTCTGGCCTACATAAACAAGTCCAGCGCAAAGGAAACCACCTAACAGCAGGGCAGGAAGGATGTTACTTTTTTCCATAAAAAGAATCTCTTGATTAGATGAACTCAGTCTACGATACCGAATAAACCTCAGTCATGCACTGGGTTTATTCGGAATAGATGCCGCTTAAGGCAGAGGAGATTATGTTGAGATATGAGTTTTGAAATATCTGTTTAAAGCATTTATTTTTCAGGAGGGATGGCGCTTGGCTGCCATAATTCGACTTTATTGCCGTCAGGGTCAATAAACCAGCCAAAGCGGCCAAATTCTGAATCTTCAATACCACCAATCGGTTGACCGCCACCTTGCTCTACTTGTACTAGGGCTTGCTCTAGATCGTCAACGACAAAGTTGAACATAAACCCTTTATCTGAGGGGGCGAAATAGTCCGTGCTATGGGCGAAAGGGGTCCAAACATGGTAGCCAAGAGTTGATTTATCTGTGTGATAAAACGCGGCGCCTCCCCAGTTTTCAATGGGGACTTGAAGATGGGTTTTGTACCAAGTTGCCAAGGCAACGGGATCGACACTTTTAAAGAAAATTCCACCGAGTCCAATGACTTTAGCCATAGCCGTAGCTGCATTTACAGGAGTATGAATTAACTTTAGGCAATAAATGCTTAAGATACAAAAAAGCCGCAAAAAATGCGGCTTTTGGTGTTAGGAATTTATCTTAGAACTGGTAGCTGTATTGAACTGAGTAGTACATACCACTCGATTCAGTAATCGCATTAACAGGGCCTGCGATTGCGCTGTTTTCGATCAGGTGAACTTCTTCACCTTTAATATAAGCGATACCAAAGTCAACCGTGTTTTGTGGGTTGATGTGGTAGCTCATACCCGCTGTATACCAGTTACGGTCAGAGTCTGGGAATGAAATAGAGCTGATTTCGTCCACAACGCCTTGGTCATGCATATAACCCGCGCGCACGGTGAATTGTTCGTTGATTGTGTAAGTGCCACCTAGGCTGAATAACCATGAATCTTTCCATTGGTATTCTTTCAGAGCAACGTCGCCAGCTTGCAGTTGAGTACCTGCACCCGCTTGACCTGGAATAATAGTGGCTACGCCATCTTTAGCCGTGATTTGTTCAAAGTTGCTCCACTGGGTGTACTGCGCAGTGTAGTGCACTGCAAACTTAGGTGTGAGCTGATGGAAACCAGCAACTTGGAAAATATCCGCAAGGGGTACGTCTAAGCTGTCAAAGCTTGTCGCTAGTGCTGTTTTTGAACCTAAACCAACGGCAGATAGATCTTTAGTGCTGATTGTGTTGATATCACCTTTAACATTCACTGTTGGGCTGAAGCGGTAACTGATACCGAAACGATTGTCTTTATCTAACTCAATTGTGGCACCCACAATACCACCAAACGCCCAACCGTCAGCGTCGACGTCAACCAGAGGTGTCGCGCCCATGTTACGGGTTAAACGGCCTTCACCGTAAATGGCATCAATACCAGCACCGATACTGAACATGTCATTAATACGGTATGAAAGGCTGGTGTTAAAATTAACCGTTGTTACTTCTGTTTCGCCAAGCAGATCATAAGGTGCTGGTGAGCCTGCTGGTAAACTCTTTGAAAGTGAGCTGGCATCGGTACCGGTACCAAAGTTAGAGAAAGCGGCAAAACCTACGGCGAACTTATCGTCGATGGGGTGGATGTAGAAAATATTAGGGATAATTTTAGAGCTACCCGCGTCATCGATGCTGCCTAAGTCAACGGCACCACCGGCAAAGTTAACGTCTTTAACATCAACAGTAATATCGGCATAAGTTAAGCCGAAGGAGATCGCATCTTTATCGAATAATGCCATAGCAGCAGGGTTACGTGATAACACAGAAGCGTTATCGGCAATAACCGCATCACCCGCAAATGCACGGCCCATACCCGTTGCTGATTGGCTGTTTAGTTGAAAACCTGAAGCTAAGGTTTGTGTGCTTGCTAATGCGACAGAAACGGCAATGAGTGTCTTGTTGAATGTTTTCATTATTATTCTCTCTATTTTTTATAAGTATTGGATTTTTATTCGGTCCTAGTCCGCCGAAAGTATTTAAATCCATTTATTAGTCTCCGGCATCTTATGGATTCAATGTACCCTCAACAAGTCCGACCAGAAGTGAAATATGTTAATTTTCAGTTAATTAAAAGTCTTTAAAACAAGAGTGATACTTTAGTATGCTTGAATGGTCTGGCCAGATGCTTGATATGAAGGGCTTTGGGTACCGCTATGGGTTTCAATTGAAGTTAACGGTTTGTAATGGTGTGTTGGGCATTTAAAAGGATACAAAATGTAAAAAGCGCACACTTGTGCGCTTTTTAACATATGGAAGCATATCTAGATTAGAGTGCAGACTTAAATTGTTCGAACTCTGTCGTTACTTTTTCACTTGGAGCAGAGAATTTACTGACTAAAATACCCGCAATAGTCGCGAATATAAACCCAGGAAGGATTTCGTATACTTCAAAAATGCCACCAGTGAGTTGCTTCCAAATCACCACAGTTAATGCACCGACAATAATAGTGGCGATAGCGCCATTACGGCTATATTGCTTCCAAAACAGGGATAACAAGACTACGGGACCAAAGGCCGCACCAAAGCCTGCCCAAGCATAACTCACTAGGCTGAGCACGCTACTTTCAGGATTGAGTGCTATCACACCTGCAATTACAGCGATAGCGAGTACACCTAAACGACCTACCATCATTAGCTCGCGATCATCGGCCTTTGGGCGCAACCATTTACGGTAGAAATCCTCGGTGATGACACTTGAGCAGACTAAGAGCTGTGAGTCGATAGTACTCATGATTGCCGATAAAATAGCGGCGATTAATAGCCCACCAATCCATGGGTTAAACGCTGCTTGAGCTAAATGGATAAATACCGTTTCAGAATTGGCTAATGGCTCTTTGGCGAAATAGAGCGATCCTGCGATACCTGTGGCTAACGCGCCAATGAGAGATAACACCATCCAGCTCATGGCAATACGGCGTGACAAGGGCAGAGCATCAGCACTGCCTATCGCCATAAAACGCGACAAAATATGTGGCTGACCAAAATAACCTAGGCCCCATGCGAGCAAAGATAACATGCCGATGGCAGTGGTTTTGTCATTGACTAATGCCAACATCGCGGGATCGATCGTTTCAATACCTGCATGGCTTTCGGGGTGAGCGAAAACGGCGAAAGGGACAATCAATAGGGCGATGAGCATTAAACTGCCTTGGAAAAAGTCAGTCCAACACACGGCAAAGAAACCGCCAATAAAGGTGTAACCGACTATGATGGCCGAGCCAATCACGAGGGCTGCGGTGTAATCAAGCCCAAAGACTTTCTCAAACAAAATCGCGCCACCGACCATGCCAGAGGAGGCATAGAAAGTAAAAAACACCAGAATAGTGATTGCGGAAACGAGTTTGAGATAGCCTTGGGTATCGTGGAAACGTTTCTCGAAAAAATCCGGTAAAGTGAGGGCGTTATCGGCGAGTTGGGTATAAATGCGCAGTCGTTTGGCAACAAATAACCAGTTTAGCCAAGCACCAATAATTAATCCTACGCCAATCCAGGCTGCACCTAAGCCGCTTAAGTAAACTGCGCCGGGTAACCCCAGTAACAGCCAACCTGACATGTCAGATGCACCCACGCTGAGTGCGGTCACTGCGGGGCCCATTTTGCGGCCACCTAAAATATAATCATCAACAGTATCGGTAGCACGGTAAGCCCAAAAACCTATGCCCATCATCAATACTAAGTAACCAACAAATGTGATTAAAATCGGGGTTTCAATCGTCATCTTGCCTTTTCCCATCTTTTTATTATTAAAAGTGGCAAGCATGCTACCAGATGTTTGAACGTGCGCCCATTAGCAGATGTAAGTGTGATTGAAATCTAACCTCCGATAACATGAAAATATCGGAGATTGATTTTTAAATGCAATTTATAACAATGGCTTAAATAAATATATTCTTGATTTCGTCTTTTATATAGCTAAGGTCAGCTTGATCCTCACCTATGAGCAAAATAAATGCATCGGGCGTTTCAAAGCCCATTCCTTGATATTTACCGTCGGCGAAGGTTTTATCCAACACCATACGTTTCTCGAGTGGCACGATAAAGAGTGTCACCTTACTTTGTTCGCCCTGAAGTACTAAGTGCAGGCTTTTTACCCCTTGAAAATCGCAATAAGAGGTGTAATACACTTTGCCCGGTTGTTGGGTAAATTTGGCATTGCCAAAGTCTTTTATCGACGCAAGCTGGGCATTGACTTGACTAAAATTGACATTTTGATCGACATGCAAGGCAATATCTTCATGGTAGACATGGGCCAGTGCATGTTCAGCCAAATCAATAGGCCCTAAGCGTAATAGGCTGAAGCTGATCCCTACCACAAACGCGACCGAGGCTGCCATGGCCACTAAAAAAAACGTTTGCCGGCGCTGTTTATGGTGCTGTTGTAACTGCTGACGCAAAATGAGTTTGTCGGCGAGATCCTCAGCCACATCTACTTTCAATGCGTTGCTCAGTTTGGCATCAAGGTTTTTAAGCTCATTGATTAGGGCTTGGTTTTCTGACTTGGCATTGATTTGTGCCAGAAAGTCAGCATCTTGATTATGAGGATCTTCATAAGCTTGACGTCTAAATTTAAGCTCATCCATTGGATTGACCTCTCACATCATTCTTCTCAAGTAATTCTTTCAATTGGCTCCTCGCCCGAAATAAACGCGTCATTACGGTGTTGCGATTGAGCTCCATCAGCTCGGCGATTTCATCGCCGCTAAAGCCACCAATGAGCTGGAGTAAGAGTGGTTCGCGGTATTCGATATCCAGCTTGCCAATTTGTCGACGGATCAGATATTGCTCGGTCTGCTCTTCACTGCTATTGGAGATATTGTCCTCTAAGGTATCTTGCTCAACGTCGGAATAATCGAACTGTTTACGCTCGAAACGCCGCGCATTTTCACGCCTAAGAATCGTGATCAGCCAAGCTTTCGCCGCTTTATCATCCTTGAGGGAATCCAAAGAGCGCCACGCCCGCAAGAAGGTTTCTTGGGTAATGTCTTCAGCCACGTGTTTATCGCCGCATAACCAATAGGCGTAGCGGAAAATGTCTGCATGTAGCGCCTTGACTAGGCTGTTGTATCGTCGTTGTTTGCTTAGCATGTCAGAAGAGACCGCGGGCTCGACGGATTTCTTGCGCCAGTTAGCAAACATTTTTTATCTTTGGGCTTTTTGGCTGAATATTTAGCATGGTAGCACTCGCTTCTTTGTCATTAACCCCATCATTTATTTAGGATTCAGTGGGCTTAATGGCGCTGATTTTGGGTTTGAATGTTTATGCTCACAGGCCTTAACCGCGTTAAGTAAGGCGGTACATTCGGCGCTTAAGTGGCTATTTGTATTGTTAGAATTCGCACTGCTCGTATTAGCACTGTCAGTATGATGGCTCTTATCGGCCTTCGCACTGTAGGCTTTGATTTGCAGTTGCTGTATCGCTGCTGCCAGTTGTGGTGACTGCTCAGCAATCTTATCTAATGTCATAGGCGTTTGCTGTAACTCACTGAAATGTCGCTGCAATTGCAACATTATTCGGCTCACATCGCCACTGGCGCAGGCTTGCTCTAATCCTTTCAAGCCGGAGGCAGTCACTGATTGTGCTGAACTGATTGAAGAGTTTACTGAAATTGGGGCGGCCGTTTGATTTTTTAAGGCGCGGCGCCAAGCGACTAAGGTGATAATCCAAGCGACTAGAGTGACCAGCCATAGCGCAGCAAAAACCGTGGTTAGCCAAGACCAGCCCTTATCGGCCGCGGAGTTGGTTTCCCATGTTGGTTGAGCTGGCGTATCGCTGACAGCACCGCCTTCAACGATTATGGTACGCGCGGGCAGCGTTGCAGTTTCTTGACGTTTAAGGCGCGGATTCCACCAAGGCACTTTGATTTCGGGCAAGGTAAAGGTGCCCGCTTTGCTGGGAACGATTGCCGAAGTAATACTGTACTGCGAAACAATTTGTGCATCGCGCACAAAGGTCTGCCGCTGAGGTTTTTCTGGGTATGACTTAAGCTCATCGGGCAGAGTTTGCACTATATCAGGCAGACTATTTTCATCGGCATTGGAAGCCAACAGCGTAATAGTGCGGGTGATAGGGCTACCGACGGTAAACTTTTTAATATCCTCAGGGAAGTTTTCTTTTAGCGCTACTAAATCGGCAACCAGCCATTGGCCTTGGAAGCTTGCTGGTGCGGGATTCACTTGAACTGTCAGTGAGGGCGCGCCTGCTTGCATTGGGCGGCTTTCATTAAAGCCAAACATGCCGCCGCGGCGTTGGGATTCTACCAGCACATCGCCAGCAAAGGTTGCACCTTTGATATTCACTTGGCCGGGCAAATCGGGAATGATGCCATAGGTGCGTTCAATCACGCGGTAACGTCGGCCATCGACTATCTCTGAACCATCCCTATCTTCACCGATTTGTTTGATCTGTGCGCCTTCGATCACTGGTGCACTCAATACGCCCCTTTGTAATTCTACCGCCAGATAGAGTTTCACCTTGTAGGTAATGAGCTGCCCAACATAGGCTTCGTCGGTCGAGACTTTGGCGTCAATGAACAGATTGTTCATTTGCGCGGGCTGGCTACCGGTTTCGACCACTTTGAGAGGAATAGGCGATGAGCTGACGCCGTCAATACTAAAGGCTGGAATGGTTAACTGGCCTTGTTGTTTTGGCGCGAGCAGTACTTGCCAGCGGGTTTCTTTGACTGCATCGAAGTTCATGATTTGCGTGCTGCGACTCACGCTAGTACGGCCGACAATAAAATCTTTTAGTAGGGCGGACGTGTCTAGCTTACCGGTATCGACTTCGTCATCGACACTGATGTTGAGCACAAAGTATTCGCCCTCCATCACAGGGTTGCGATCGACCGAGGCCTCAATTTTGCTAAGTGCAAAGGCGGGATGGGCCACTCCGATGGCAAGGAGTAGCAGGATAAAAAATTGTCTCGTCACCACTGTTCGTTATCCTTTGATATTTGGCCATTTTGACGGCGTTTTTGATATTCCAACTGCATCTTGTTGCGCAGTAACACTTGCGGGTCTTCACTCACGCCCCTCAGTGCTCGTTGCATTTCTGCGGGCAGTGGCTCGCTATTGGTTGGCGGTGCCTCGACCGATTCACTCATAGCAGCCTCTTGTTTATCTTGCGTATTTTGCTCTGGAGCTTCTTTGGCGGCAACGCTTTGCTTTTCTTGTTCAGCTGACTTTTGCTCTTCAGCATCGGCTTTAGCCTGCGCTTGCATCTTAGCTTCATTTTCTACAGGTGAATTGTCTACCGGCTCATTTTCCTGCTGAGCTTCATTCTGCTTGTCCTGAGCATTGCCATTTTGCTTATCTTGCTCAGATTGTTGCTCATCCGTTTTTTGCTGTTCAGGGCTTTGATCCGCGTCGGCATTGTCCTGTTGATCCTGAGGCTCTTGCCCTGCTTGATCTTGTTTATTTTTCTGAGCGCTATCTTGGTCTGATTGCTGTTTATCCTGCGATTTTTGGTCACCGGATTGTTGGTCGCCAGACTGCTGATCACCTGATTTGGGATCACCGGACTGCTGATCGCCTTGTTGATCTTGGTTCTTATCCTGTTGCTCGTTTTTACCTTGCTGTTGTTGCTGTTCCTGCAATAACTTTTCAGCAAGTTCAAGGTTGGCCTTGGCCGCAGGGAAATCAGCTTGTTTCTCAAGCGCGGCTTGATAGCGCTCCTTGGCCTTATCGGGTTTACCGAGTTGCATCAACGCATTGCCTTGATTGTAGAGGCCATGGGCTGAACTATCTTGCTCGAAGGTTTTCAGTGCTTGCGCAAAATCACCAGCTTTATATTGGGCGCTGCCACGCCATTGGGGCGACTCAAACTGCTTAGCGGCGTTTGCGTAATCTTGGGATTGATAGGCCTGCATCGCTTGTTGATCTGTGGTTTTCCACACATTATCCCAGGCATTGTCCCACACACTGGCATGGGCTGGCTGAGGCACAGCCGCGAGCAGTAAGCTGCCAGCAAGAGTGACAAATCCAACACTGGCCACGATTCCTTGTCTAAAGCTGAAAAGGGCGGGTAGCAGTAATAATAAGGCGAGGTAAGGACCGAGATCCTGCCAAGTTTCACCATCAAGATCTGTGGCTTTCGCATCGCCAGCATCGCTTAACCATTGCTGTAATTGGGCGAGATCATTACCGTCGGTGCGATTCTGGATCAGAACGCCTTTGTTATTCACGGCCAGTTTTTGCAGCAGAGCGAAATCAGTGCGGGCCACAACGACTTCGTTGCTACTGTCGCGTTGTAATTGTCCATCGGGTAGACGGATTGGCGCACCTTGGCTGGTGCCAAAAGCGACGACGGCGAGGCGATATTGGGTGCCATTTAATGCCGAGTTAGCCTCATCAAACTGGGCTGTTGTGATGCCATCTGTCATCAGGATAATATCACCGCGAATATGGCCACCCTGAGCCAGTAGCGTTTTGGCTTGGGTCAAGCCTGCCGCTAAGTTTGAACCACGAACGGGCATGATCTCAGGACTTAACGTCGGCAGTAAATTGAGTAATGTGCCGGTATCACGGGTTAATGGGCTGATAGTAAAGGCATCGCCGGCAAAGGCGACTAAACCTGTTTCACCTTCTTTAAGATTACGCAGGAGATCCGTTGCCCTAAATTTAGCTTGGGTTAACCGATTCGGGGCAAGATCGGTGGCGAACATAGATACGGACATGTCCATCACCAGTACGCGGCCTTGCTCGGCGGCAAACACAGGTAAGGATTGTTTATTCACGGCAGGTCCGGCGAGTGCCAAGGTCGCAATCAACCAAGTTAAGGCTAATAAATGTAACGGACGGCGGGATTTCTTATTGCCTTGGGTGACCAATATCTTGGCTAAGTGCGGCGCAATATAACGGTTCCACGCGCTGTGGCTTTCGTGTTGCCGCCATAAACTCAACAAGGCTAAGGCTAGCGGCACTAGGGCGAGTAGCCATTCGGGACGAATAAAATGTAGGCTCATTATTTGATGTTCCCCTGTGAAGTGGTTGCGACAGAGGGTTTAACGCGGCGCGCTGCAAAGAGTGGCAATTGACCTAAGGTAATCCACAGACTCGTCAGTAATGCCAGTGCCAGCGGCCAGTAGAACAGATCTGCCTGCGGACGATAGCTTAACTGATCGCGACTCACAGGTTCGAGTTTATCGATTTCTTGGTAAATCTGGTCTAGCTCTTGGCTGTTACGGGCGCGAAAATAACGGCCGTGGGTGACGTCGGCGATATGCTTAAGTTGGTTTTCATCCAGATCCATCGAAGGATTAACCCGCTCGCGGCCAAAGAGTGTGCGGCGCTCCATCACATCTGCGCCCACACCAACCGTATAAATGGTAACTTTACGATTAGCGGCAATTTGCGCTGCTTGCTCTGGTTCGATATTGCCCGCGTTGTTAGAACCGTCGGTCAATAAAATCAACACTCTATTACTCTCGTCCATTTTATCGAAGCGTTTTACCGCCAGCGCTATGGCTTCACCTATGGCGGTTTGCTTACCGACTAAGCCAATTTGTGCTTCTTTTAAAAATTGCGCCACTGAACGTCTATCTTGAGTGAGCGGCGCCTGTAAATAGGCGTGATCAGCAAAGAGGATCAAGCCGATACGATCACCCTTGCGGCGCTCGATAAAGTCACTGACGACGTGCTGAATTAAAGTGAAACGATCGACGGTTTTGCCATTCACCACCATGTCTTCAATCTGCATACTGCCGGATAAATCCACCGCCATCATCAAATCACGGCCTTGGCTTGGCAGTTCGATAGGTTCACCAAGCCATTGAGGACGAGCAATAGCGAGCACTAACAGGCACCACATCAGCCAGTAGCGTTTGCGGCTCTGACGCGTATTGGCCGCTAAGCTTTGTTTACCCGTTTGGCTTATTCCGGGTAATTGCAGCCGGCCACCATCCACTTGCACGGTTTGTTGGCGCCAAAAAATCAAAGGTAAAGGCAATAATATCAATAGCCAAGGCCATGCAATTGTTAACATTGTGCCTCCGCTTTTTCAGTGTCAGTTTGCTGGGTTGGCGCTTGGCTTTTAGCTCGAGCGTCGCCACTAGCTTGAACGTAGCCTTTAGCTTGAACAAGATTCGGCTCAGGCGCACTCAGTTTTGCTTTCGATGCCAACCAAGCCTGTGTGAGTTGATGCAATTCATTGGCTTCAGCTAAGGTCAATGGCGTTGCCTGATGACGTTTGGCTAATAAGGGGCCGATACGTTGGCGTTTATGCTCGGGTAAATAGCTGTCTAACCAAGTCGCCCAAGCTTCGCCATTTAAGGAGGCTATCGCTTCTCTGCTGATATAACTCATGGCGGTGCGCTTTAATAGGCTGTTGACGTCAGAGGCATAGGAAGTCGCTTGTTTATCGAGCTGATTGAGTAACTGTTTAGCGGCTTTTTTCGGCGCTAAGTCACGGGCGCGTTTTCTTAGCCAGATAACTAAGAGTGTGATGAGGGCAATCACAAGTGCTAAAACCAGCCAATAACCGATTGCCCAAGGCCAAGCGCCGATCGGATCGGGATGAATAATATCCTGCAGTTGTGCAAGGGCTGGGTTTGACGCCGTAGAAGGCATAGGTACTGTTGCCTGTGGATTTGCTATTTCTGAATTCACTGTTGCTGGATCCATAGTTAACGCAATAATTCCAATTGATGGGCTAGGGGAGCACCCGCATTTATGAGCTGGGTGCGTACGCGCAGTTGTTGCATCATGGCGATAAAATCGTTTTGCTGACGTAACTGAATGTCGAGCCAAGCCTGATAACTGTGGCGGGTAAGCACTAAGTTCTCATCCCCATCCCGCACCGGCAAATTAAAGTTGTGCGGTAACGGCAGTGTGCCTTGACGCAGAGGATCGGTAATAAGATAGGCGCCCACATCGCAATGACGCTTAAGCTCGGTGAGAGGCGCGATACATTGGGGACTAAAATGGCTGCCATCTGTCACTATCCAAACTAAGGAGCCGGGTTTGGCGATACGTTGTAATCGCTGACAGGCACGCAGGATATGGTCAGGATCGCGCTGGCCAGTGCCAACATGATTGAGCTGATTTTCGTGCACACGGCGCAGGCCTGAGATCAATTGCAATATGCCCTGACGACGGCTGCGGGGTTTGAGCTCTAAATGCTCAGACTCGCAGGCGATCAAGGCGCCGAGCCGATCGCCATGGTTAATCGCATTCCAACCTAAGGTGGTCGCAAGGTGTCCTGCTTGCACCGATTGCAGCAATAAACTCGAACCAAAATAGAGGCTTTGGCTCAAGTCGATTAACAATAAAATAGGGCGCTCACGTTCTTCGACAAATAACTTAGTGTGAGTTGTGCCTGTACGAGCGGTAACGCGCCAATCAATGGTGCGCACATCGTCGCCCTGTTGGTAGTGGCGCACCTCGGCAAACTCCATACCGCGGCCTTTGATTAAGCTGCTGCGATGGCCCGCTAAATTAGCGCGGGCACGGCTATAACGCTCAGGCATAGCACGGGCGATATTTTGGCACGCCAGCAGCTCTTGCTCGGTTAAATGCAAGCCATCGGCAAAAAGCGGCAAGCCATCGACTGAGGCTGAGAGTCGCGCTGTGTCACTCATCTTATTTCACCTTTATCCTCACCGTTAAGGTACTGCAACTTGACTTAAGATGTGGTTGATCACGTGATCGCGGCTGACACCTTCGGCCTGTGCTTGGTAGCTGAGTAGGAGTCTATGGCGTAATACATTTGGCGCGACGGCTTGAATGTCTTCTGGTGAAACAAAGTCTCGCTCGTGCAGCCAAGCACGGGCGCGGGCGCAGCGTTCTAATGAAATGGTTGCGCGCGGGCTGACGCCGTACTCAAGCCACTTAGCTAAGTCTTCGCTGTAACGTAAAGGCTCACGGGTCGCCATCACGATTTCGACTATGTACTTTTCGAGCGGCTCGGCGAGATAGATTTCCATGGCTTCGTCACGGGCGGCAAACACATCTGCTTGTGCAATCGGCTCAGTGGTTGGCAATTCGTGGGTCAGCGCTTCTTTGCGGGATTGACGCAGAATTTCGATTTCAGTCTCGCCGCTCGGGTAATCAAGGTTTAAGTGCATCAGAAAACGGTCAAGCTGTGCTTCGGGCAGCGGATACGTGCCTTCGTTCTCTAATGGGTTTTGGGTGGCCATCACTAAAAACAGCGGCGGTAGCTTATAGCTGTGCTTACCAACTGTGACTTGACCTTCGGCCATGGCTTCTAATAAGGCTGACTGAACTTTGGCTGGGGCGCGGTTAATTTCGTCCGCCAAGATTAAATTGTGGAAAATCGGTCCGGCTTCAAATTCGAAGGTGCCAGTTTGCGAGCGATAGATATCTGTGCCAGTTAAGTCGGCGGGCAGCAGATCTGGGGTAAATTGAATGCGGTGAAAATCGCCCTCAACCCCGTCACATAAGGCTTTCACTGCACGGGTCTTTGCCAGCCCCGGTGGTCCTTCAACTAATAAGTGGCCATTGGCAATTAAGGCAATGAGCAGATTTTCGGTCAATACTGGCTGCCCTAAAACAACCTTATTTAGGTAAGTGCGTAATGCGTGGAAGCGACTCAAAGGCATGATGCTACTCGTTTTATTATGTTGAAAATACGTGTGTGGGCTATAGACAACAGCTATGGTAAAGAATTCCCTTAGGGTTTGGCTAGTGTTAAAAAAACAAACAGGTGTTTAAAACTTGCTGACAAGAAGTTAGAATCAGATCACACTTTAATGGTCAGACCTGTTATTGGGCGTTTTTCGCCGTAAAACAATGGGTCAAACACGGAAATAGCTAGCGCCGCCTGAAATCTCTCAGCGATTGCGCACATAAAGAGGGTGACAAATGAGTGATAGACAACAGGTTACGAACGCCAAGGGTGAACGTATCGCCATTGTAGCGGGTTTAAGAACGCCCTTTGCAAAGCAAGCCACGGCATTCCACGGCGTATCGGCGCTCGATATGGGCAAAATGGTAGTCAATGAATTATTGGCGCGCTCAGAACTCGATCCTAAGCTGATTGAGCAATTAGTCTATGGACAAGTCGTGCAAATGCCGGCTGCACCTAACATTGCCCGTGAAATCGTACTCGGTACTGGCATGAATGTGTCGACCGATGCCTATAGTGTCACTCGCGCCTGTGCAACTAGCTTTCAATCTGCCGTAAACGTGGCTGAATCTATCATGACGGGTAATATCGAAATCGGTATTGCGGGCGGCGCCGACTCTTCCTCTGTATTGCCTATCGGTGTATCGAAAAAATTAGCCCATGCGTTAGTCGATCTGAATAAAGCCCGTAGTTTTGGGCAAAAATTACAAATTTTCCGTCGTTTAGGTTTAAAGGATTTATTACCTGTGCCGCCTGCGGTTGCCGAGTACTCAACGGGCTTGTCTATGGGACAAACCGCCGAGCAGATGGCAAAAACCTACAATATTAGTCGCGCCGATCAAGATGCCTTAGCGCACCGCTCACATACCTTAGCGAGCGAAACTTGGGCTTCTGGCCATTTGCGTGACGAAGTTATGGTCGCGCATATACCGCCGTATAAGCAGTTTATCGATCGCGATAACAATATCCGCGAAAACTCGGTACTGGAGTCATATGCTAAGTTGCGTCCTGCATTCGACAAACAACATGGTACTGTGACGGCGGCCAATAGTACGCCACTGACTGACGGTGCCTCAGCGATTATCCTGATGAGTGAAGGTCGAGCCAAAGCCTTAGGTTATCAACCTATTGGTTACATTAAGAGTTACGCCTTTAGCGCCATTGATGTCTGGCAAGATATGCTGATGGGGCCATCCTACGCGACGCCACTGGCGTTAAAACGTGCTGGAATGGAATTAGAAGATCTTACTCTGATTGAAATGCACGAAGCCTTTGCGGCGCAGACATTAGCGAATATGCAGATGTTTGCTTCGAAAAAATTTGCCGAAGAAAAACTCGGCCGCAGCCGCGCGATTGGCGAAATCGACATGAGCAAGTTTAACGTGCTCGGTGGCTCGCTCGCTTATGGTCATCCCTTTGCGGCAACGGGAACCCGTTTAATCACCCAAGTGTGTCGTGAGCTTAAGCGCCGTGGTGGTGGAACTGGCTTAACGACGGCCTGTGCGGCCGGTGGTTTGGGCGTGGCTATGATAGTGGAAGTGGAGTAATCGGCATGGAAAAGACCTTTAATTTAACCCGCCGCGACGACGGCATTGCCATTTTGACTATGGATGTTCCTGGCGAAACCATGAACACCCTAAAAGCACAGTTTGGCCCTGAAATCAGTGAGATTCTGGCTGAGATTAAAAGCGATCCTCATATTCGTGGACTCGTGCTGATCTCGGGCAAGAAAGATTCTTTCGTTGCGGGCGCGGACATTTCTATGCTCGATGCCTGTAAAACGGCGGCCGATGCCAAAGCCTTATCCCAGCAAGGGCATGTGGTTTTTAATGAGTTAGAAGCCTTAAAAATTCCTGTAGTGGCGGCAATCCATGGTGCCTGTTTAGGTGGTGGTTTAGAGTTAGCCTTAGCCTGCCATCAAAGGGTATGTAGCGACGATGGTAAAACCATGCTCGGCGTACCGGAAGTTCAACTTGGCTTATTACCTGGCGGCGGTGGGACTCAACGTTTGCCTCGTTTAGTCGGTATTACCACCGCCTTAGACATGATGTTGACCGGTAAACAAATCCGTCCTAAACAAGCCTTGAAAATGGGCTTAGTGAATGATGTTGTACCGCAGACCATTTTGCTGCAAACCGCCGTTGAGATGGCGCTTGCGGGTAAACGTGCACCGAAACCAATTAAAAAGTCACTCGTTAATCAAGTGCTTGAAGGCACGAGCTTTGGCCGTAACATTATTTTTGATCAAGCGACTAAACAAGTCGAAAAGAAAACCCAAGGTAATTATCCAGCACCAGCCAAGATTATTGACTGCGTGCGTCAAGGGATTGCGAAGGGGATGCAAAAAGGGCTAGAAGTCGAAGCGAGTCACTTTGCCGAATTAGTGGTATCAAAAGAATCTGAAGCGCTGCGCAGTATTTTCTTCGCCACCACTGAAATGAAGAAAGAAACCGGCGCTGAGGGTGCTACACCGCGCAAAGTGAAGAAAGCGGTGATCTTAGGTGGCGGTTTAATGGGCGGAGGCATTGCCTCTGTGACGACTACTAAGGCTAAAATCCCCGTTCGCGTCAAAGACATCAGCGAAAAAGGTTTAAGCAATGCATTAGCCTACGCTTATAAGTTGTTGGATAAAGGGGTAAAGCGCCGCCATATGACGCCTGCTGCCCGTGACAACTTAATGGCACTGATGACTACAACCACTGAGTATAAAGGCGTTAAAGATGCCGACATCGTTGTGGAAGCGGTATTTGAAGACTTAGCGCTTAAGCATCAAATGGTGAAAGACATTGAGCGTGAGTGTGGTGAGCACACTATTTTTGCGTCAAACACCTCATCTTTGCCTATTAGCCAAATCGCTGAAGCGGCGACGCGTCCTGAAAATGTGATTGGTCTGCATTATTTCTCGCCAGTAGAGAAAATGCCGCTGGTGGAAGTGATTGCCCACGCTAAAACGTCGCCAGAAACCATTGCGACTACTGTCGCATTTGCCCGTAAGCAAGGTAAAACACCGATAGTGGTACAGGATGGCGCGGGTTTCTACGTGAACCGTATTCTGGCTCTGTATATGAATGAGGCCGCGCAATTACTACTCGAAGGCCAAAGTGTTGAGCATTTGGATAAAGCCTTAGTGAAATTTGGCTTCCCTGTGGGACCTATTACTTTACTCGACGAAGTGGGTATCGACGTGGGCGCAAAAATTTCACCGATCCTTGAGAAAGAATTGGGTGAACGTTTTAAAGCGCCAGCGGCTTTTGACAAGCTTTTGGGTGACGATCGTAAAGGCCGTAAAAATGGCAAAGGTTTCTATCAATACGGCGCATCGAGCAAGAAAGCTAAAGCTGTCGATGAAAGTGTTTATGGCGTGTTAGGTATTAAGCCTGGCACCAATAAAGACGCAAAAGCGGTTGCTGAGCGTTGTGTCGTACAAATGCTCAATGAAGCGGTGCGTTGTTTAGATGATGGTATTATCGCATCGCCAAGAGACGGTGATATTGGCGCTATTTTCGGTATTGGCTTCCCGCCATTCCTCGGTGGCCCATTCCATTATATTGACACTTTAGGCGCCGCGAACTTAGTGAAGATCCTTGAAGGTTATCAAAGTCAATTCGGTAACAGATTCGAACCTTGTGAGCGCTTAAAAACCATGGTTCAAGAAAACGCGCGTTTCTTCTAAGTTTCAGTGAATCTAAGTCATCGTTAATCTAGGTCTTAGTCAATCAGAATTGAACAAAAAAGCGGCAGATTATTGCCGCTTTTTTTATTGCCATAAGGCATGTTTTTGCCTGAAAAATGTTCATGTTGGGGGTGTGGATCTTGTATAATCCGAGCCCTTTATCGAGAGTTCGGTGTTACCTGTTCTGTACTGAGAGCGTAGCGATGAATGAGTGTTGTTCGTTTATGCATAGTGCGGAGAACCTTTTATCCTGCCGTTAAAACGACGTATTTAACATGTGCATCAATCACCAAGATTACGCGAGTAGCATCCGCATTTTGATTAGGAATTAATTTCTCTACCTTTATGATTTATTTAGTTGTTTTTAAAGAGGTGGTTTGTGGTTTTGCTGGTTATCTTTATCGCATTAATCTCGGCTTGGTACTTTGGCTTGGCTGCATTTACCGCAGGTCTTACTGTTAAGCATTGGGTGCTGCTGGGTTTTGTGCTCGGGCCTCTGGCTTATCCACTCTTTACGACACATAGTCATTTAGCCTTGAGGAAAATCCGTTGTAGTGAGGAAGGGATATTAAATAGCTAATTTATTAATTTGTTAGGTAATTTCCATGACTACATGACTACATGACTACATGACTACATGACTACATGACTACATGACTACATGACTACATGACTACATGACTACATGACTACATGACTATTTAGTACTTTTATATTCACTTAAAACTAAAGGGAGTCAATGCTCCCTTTATTGTTTCTAAGCTGCGCTAACTTAATTAACTATCACTGTACATGAGTTAGACTCATGGCTACAGAACTTAAATTAGTTCCACCAACCTTTTGCAGAAATCACTTCAAGGCGATTCAAGCCTTCAGGCAACTTAACTTTTTTACGCGCTGGCTTGGATAAACCGAGTGCTTTTTTGATAGAATTTAACATAGTCACTCTCCTTAACCTGATTAATGTTATGCAACTTCAGAGTTAATGAACTTCACGCATGGATGACCTGCAACTTCAAGTGATTTGAATTTCACTGCAGGATGACCAGCAACCTCAAGTGATTTGAACTTCACAGCAGGATGACCAGCAACCTCAAGTGATTTGAACTTCACAGCAGGATGGCCAGCAACCTCAAGTGATTTGAACTTCACAGCAGGATGGCCAGCAACTTCAAGTGATTTGAACTTCACAGCTGGATGACCTGCAACTTCGAATGGTTTGAATTTGACTGCAGGATGACCAGCGACCTCAAGTGATTTGAACTTCACAGCAGGATGGCCAGCAACTTCGAGTGGTTTGAATTTGACCGCTGGATGACCAGTAGCTTCAAGCGATGTTTGTCCAGAATTGGAAGTCGCTTCAAGTGCTGCAGAATTTGCTACAAAGCCAATTGAAGATAATAGAGTAACTGTTACTAGGATTCCTTTAATCATTCTAATTCTCTCAGGGTAGTTGATATTGATTTATTATTGACACTGATAGTGCTATTGCACTTGTTGTGCCAATGTTGTAAATCCAAATCAAATTGAGAGTGAATTGATTATGTAATGTTGCTTTTTGTGTTTAGCTTTATCATGTCTTCTTGAAGTAGCTGAGTAAATTCGGTCTCCTTTATGGCCTTACTAAAAATATAGCCTTGAATTTCTTCACAGTTGAGTGCCCGTAAAATGTTCAATTGTGCTGCTTGTTCTACCCCTTCTCCCACAACAGAAAGCCCCATGTTATGGGCGATAGTGATAATAGAATCGACCATTTTGAGATCGCGATCAGACTTATCTATATCGTCAACAAAGGCTTTGTCAATTTTTAAAGTATGAATAGGAAAGCGTTTTAAGTATGAAAGGGACGAGTACCCTGTGCCGAAATCATCGAGTGCTAAACTGACGCCCATTTTAGCCAATTGCTGCATGACGATAATTGCCGTTTCCGGCTGTTTAATGACGGTTCCCTCAGTTATTTCTAATTCAAGATGACATGCTGGGAGTTTAGTGAGTCTTAATATTGACTCTATTCGCTGTTGAATATCAGGCAGTGCAAATTGACGTGACGATAAATTGACGGCGACTCTGCCGCTGAATATGCCTTGTTCACGCCATTTCTGCGCTGCGAAACAGGCCTTGCGTAAGACAATTTCACCAATTTCAACAATCAAACCGTTTTCTTCAGCAAGTGGAATAAAGTCATTGGGGGGAATTAAACCATGTATTGGATGATTTAATCTGACTAAAGCCTCCATACCTGCAATTTTACCGCTTTTAAGATCAACCTTAGGTTGATAATAAACTTCAAATAGATCATCTTTTAAGCCTTCACGGATAAGATTTTCTATTTCTAATTGCCTAATTGCATGTTGGTTCAAGGACTCAGAATAAAACTGGTAGCAATTACCTCCCGCAGACTTAGCATGGTACATAGCAATGTCAGCCTTTCTCAGTAATGCTTGCTCGCTTTGTTCATCTTCTGGGAACAGCACGATACCAATACTTAATCCTAGGACTAGTTGTTCATTGCTAACGTCAAATGCAGGTTTTAATCCCTCAATAATACGGTTAGCTATTGCTGCACTGGCGCTTATATCTGACCCCTTGTCTAATACAATGGCGAATTCATCTCCGCCTAGACGATAAATACTGGTATTTTTAGGAAGTAAGGACTTAATGCGGGTAGCAACGAGCTTTAATAAAGTATCCCCAATTTGATGGCCTAGGGAATCATTAATACGTTTAAAATTATCAAGATCAAGCACCATAAGCGCATGAGCTATTTCTCGATTTACTAGGTTATTTAAGGTCACTTGTAAGTTGGAGCGATTAGGTAGTCCGGTTAAGAGATCGTTATTGGTTAATTTTCTAAGTTCTTCCTCTTGCTGCTTACGTCTTGATATATCAGAAAAAACACCGACATAGTGTGATAATTCGCCTAACTCATCATAGATAGCATCGATAGTGAGTTCCATATGGAAGTGACTGTTATCTCCTCTGGCGGCTTCGACTTCATTTGCCCAGCGACCTTGCTGTTTTAACATAGTTCTAATTTGGGTGGAGAAGGTTTCTGGATATAAATCAAATGTGAGTAAGTTGCCAATAAAATCAGTTCGGTTACGCAATGAAATTTTACAGCAAGCTTCGTTGACTTCGACAAAACGGTATTCGTTGTCGAGGATAAACATACCTTCCGAAATGTTTTCAATTGCTTTTTCAAAGAGTTTTAGTTGTTCTTCCTTTTGTTTAAACTGACTAATATTTTTAATCGTTCCAGTCATTCGCAGGGCATTATCTTTGTCATCCCTCTCTACAATTTTGGCACGGTCTAAGATCCATACCCAATTGTCGTCTTTGCCTTTTACCCTATATGCGGCTTCAAAATGATCTGTTTCACCATAAAAATGCTTATTAAGCGCTTCACGGACACGTTCTTGATCCATAGGATGTATATTACTCTCTTCATCCGATTTTCCAGAACGATGCCCATCACGGGGAAATTCAAGAGCTCCCCAGATATTGGAGCGAAAAATATTGCCAGTTTCTATGTCCCAGTCCCACATTTCATCACCACTTCCCCAAAGGGAAAGTTTTAATCTTTCTTCGCTGAGGACAATTTGTCTTTGCGTTTCTCTACGACGTAAAATGGCTTTTACTATTATAAATGAAATAAATATTGTAATTACTACATATATCGATTTTGCTTGAAATGATGACCACCAAGGAGGCGTTATAATGACATCAAGCTCTTTTGTTACAGATTTTTCACCGGAAAGTGAATCAACGGCATAAACTTGAAAAGTATATTTTCCAGGTGATAAGTTTGTATATGTAGCAGAGTTCGTTCCATTTGCTGATATCCATGTATCAGAAAGGCCATACATCCTATAATGGTAGTTGGTAGATGAGTCGTCTGACATAGGCGATATAAAATTAAATGAGAATGGATAATCTGAATACTTTAAGGTTATTTCGTTTTTAGTTGGATTTTTTTTGTTAACAAAGTTACTTTCATTTTCTTGTATGATATTAAAGACTAAGAACTCTGATATTTCCGTTTTGTTTATTTTTCTATTATTAATGTAGTTTACTACATTAATAGGAGATACCAAGCTAACTCCATTGATACCTGCAAGTAAAACATAACCATTAACATCTATTCCACTCGGCGAGTTATATTCATACTGACTTCCATTTGACGTTTTTAAAGTGTATGATTTCTCATTTTTCTTTTCATATATAATCACTTCGCTTAATGATGCAGCAGTCAAAAAGTTATTGCTATTAACTATGGAGTAAATTTCTTTTTTGTTAGAAAATACTTCAGAAGTTTTATTGTTATTTTTATTGTAGAACATTAATGATGTAGATGTTCCAAAATAAATTCCATGATCATCTTTTACTATGCTGTATGTTATTTCTTCACTTAAATTTTTTAATAGCCCATTTTTATATTCTTTAAGGCCTCCCTGACCAGCAGTATAGATAACATCTGTCGACTCTAATTCAATGTCAAAAATAGGCTCATTTTTTTTAGTATCAACACTACGGATTACTTCTCCTTTACTGATAATCAATACCTTTCCATCTGATGTTCCAGCAGCTATTAACGAGTTGTCTTTATTACTAGATAGTGATGATATTGATTTTTCACTAATCAACTTTACAGTTCCAGCAGTCTTCAGAAATAGCCCAGTGCTAGTGCCAAAATAGAGCCCGTCATCATTCAATATAGCGTATTTATATCCTTGGCTTTGAGTGTCGAAACTTTCGATTAAATTAAAGTTTTCGTCAAAAAGTTCTATCATTTCAGATTCAGATGATACTAGAAAACCCTGTGGATTTTTTGTAAGATGCCAAGTGTTATATTTTATTAAATTAGTTTGTTGTACTAAATTTTTTACTTTTTTTATAAAAATAACACCTTGATCAATACTGCCAAGTATAAACATATCTTCTGTTGCAAAAAATGAAGATGTTTTATCTGTGCTATCTGTGGCTAGAAGTCCTACAATGCTATTTTTAGAAATATTAACTATATTTTTATTAGTGATGCCATAAATAGTGTTTTTGTGTTTCGTGAGTTGAGAAAATACTCGCGGATCAATTTTTACTATTTTATTGTCCTTATACTTATATAGTCCATCACTTAATGATATGAGTAGTGTTGAGTGATCTTCTTGCTCGAAATCAATTGTTTTTTTAGCTATCTCTTTTAATTCATTCTGGGTGAGCTTAAATAACGTACCTGCATAATCTCTTATGTAATAATCGTCGCCTACTTTTATCGTTTTTTTGATTTCACTTAGGCCTTTATTTGAAAGTTCGTATGTTTTTTCTTTGTTATTTATATCTATAATTGCTTTGTTAGTTCCAACAATTAAACTCTTATCACTTGAGTTGAGGCTCCAAACAGGAGAGCTTTTTACCGACAGTCCATACTGAGAAAAGGATTCTTGAAGTTTATCATATACGACTAAGCCACTATCTGTTCCAACATATAAAATGCCTTTATCATCAATAAGTAAACTTCTAATAAAAGAGCTGGGAAGGCCTGTTCTGGTATCATTAGCATAAAAATGCTTAAAGTTTTTCCCATCAAATCGATTTAATCCATTAAATGTTCCTATCCATATATAACCATCATTGTCTTGAACGATAGACGTAACAGTACTTTGGGAAAGTCCTTCTGGGACACCAAAAGATTGTGATTGGAGAATAATAGGAGATTTATCAGAAAAGGGAGATGCGTTTACGTCTTCGAATGCATGCAAGCTAAAAAAAGCGAGCAAGACGATTTTAAAGAGTGCTTTAGGCATAGTGTTTGTTCTTATTATCCGAGGATGCCATGAAACAATTGTGTTACATTACTTTTCCAGAAAGTGAGCGGTTTGTCAAAGTGGAGTCTGCAGAAAATCCTTTTAACAGCATGTAGATGCAGTAAAATTGTTCAGTGATGAAGTGGTAGAACATGGGCTAGCCATGTTTTACATCAGGATTACGTCCAACACTGAAAGATACGACTATAGTTGGACTGATTTGTAGCGGTTCTGTTTGTTTACCTAACTTTGCTCACAAATGTGTGAGCAAAAGTGTTTTTTGTTTAGAAATTAAACTTTTCTGCCGTTTGCTTAAAAACTTTAAGATCCGTGATCATTTTGTCTGACATCAGCGCGGCTTGGGTTCTGTGTTGTTCACCTGTGCTAAATAACACTAAGCGATCGCTGTGCTTAGTACGCATTTTACGCATCATGAATTTGAGTAAATCAGTGCGGGTGAGCTTAGTGATTTCGTCTACGACGAGTTCTCTTTGGTTAAATTTATAATCTCTATTGCCGACACTGACCCAATAACGTTGACTGCGAGTTTTGAGGTTCGCGTCGTGCTCCATGATTTGATTAATCAGACCTACCTTTGTGCTTTCCCATTCTTCGTTGGTGATTTGCATCACTGCATAATTAAAGTCGGCAATAAACTCGTCGATGGCTTCTAATAAATGCAGTGGCCCAGTTGTGGGTGACTGAATATAGAAAATAAGTCCAGGATGACGATTGAGCGGCAGGTAACCTGTGCCTACCATATAGCCCAGCTGTTTTTCAGTACGCAGCTCATGGAAGAAGGTGGACGACATAGTGTGATTTAGTAAGCTAAATAGCGCCATTTTTTCGGGTGTTGCCACGGCAGATTGGTAATACACAATAATTGCGCTATCTTGATGATCTATTGCGAGTTCTCTCAGTAACGTGCCTTGGCCTGTTAAATTCACTAATTCTCTGGTGGACTCGGCGCTCGGCGTCGAAACTAAGGATAAAATGTGCTCTAAACGTTTGCCGAGAGCTTGTGCTTCAGAGACTAGCCAATCCCCGTAGACTAACCCTTCAAGATAGATCTTTTCGTAGAAGGCGCGTACATGGTTATGTAAATCTTCTAGGCTAATATCTTCCAACATTTGAGCCATGCGTGCTGGTTCATAACTGCTTTTTTGCAGAGTAACTGTCAGGCTAGTAAATAATTGTGAAATCGGTTTAGCCTGTGTCTGATTCTGCCAACTGCGCAGTAGCTGAGATTTTATGAGGGCAAAGCGCTCTTCGGTAAAATTGCGCTCTCTGGCTTTATGGATTAATAGCGCTAATAACGTTTCTTGATTGCCGGTAAAGCCCGATAAATGCAGTGTAATTCCGCCTTGATGCGGATAAATGTTATAGCTTAATCCAGCAACTTCGGCCTGATAGGTTGGCTCGGTTAGATAATCGAGTAGCATTTCAACATATAAGCGGGTGAGGGCGGCATGCCTTGGCGTTTTACTTGCCTGCTCTGAATCTAGCGATAAATACATGTGACCTTTTGGCACATTAAACTCATCATCTTTCTTATGCCAAATGCGGTATCCAGTTGATTCTGCAACTATCACTGGCACGTCAACATCGCTCTTATCCGGACGGGCAATCGAGTCGGCGACAATAAAAGGATTTGCAGCCGGTAGCTGTAATTCAGGGCGAATATTGTTCACTTGCCAACGAGCGAGGGACTGTGGCGCAATTGGGCGGACTTTGTACGGTGTGTGATACCAGTTAGCTTTACGATCGGTTTTAACCGATTGGGCGATAAGCTGCAGGCGCATATTCTGTGGCACCATGAGCTCAAGTAGCTCAATGGTTTCAGGGATATCCAGCCCATCCATCCGATAATCGCCAAAGACCAAGTCTTCGACCTCATAGTGATGCATATTGATGCTGAGATGGCTGGCTAAATCGAGTGATTTAACTTGCTCTTGATAACGAAACGCCATTTTGAGCAGGTTTGCACGCTCCAAATAACGCCATTCATCTAAGCCTTGGGTTTTGATAAGTTCAATATACTCAAAACAGCAGCTGATAATTTCATCGAGATTGCCTAGTCCTTTATCGGTTAACTGTAAACCGATACTGTAATCCTTGAAGTTATAACCATTTACACCGCCGCCCGCAGACAAGTTGTTCACTAATCCTTGTTCTTTCAGATACGACAACAGACTGCCATGACTCTCATTGCCTAAAATATGGCTGATATAAGTCAAAGGCTTACGTTTGTAGTAGTGATCAATTCCTGGGAAATTAAAACTGATGCTTAAGCGTTTTTGCTCCTTAAGCGGCACAAGATCGATTTGCCTCAACAGTTCTTTTTCTGAAAATAGTGGTACTTGAGGATAGTTTTTCACTAAGTTCAAGTTTCGGATCCCACTAAAATAGTGACAGGCTAAATCTTGTAATTCATCAAGGGAAAGCGGAGCGACTAAGCACAAGGTCATTAAGTTGGCGCTGTAATGGCTTTGATAGAAATCGAGTAATTCACTACGTACCTGTGCCTGTTCTCCGCCTAAGGTGACTAAGTTACCCACGGAAAATTTCGAAAATGGATGCAGTGGGTTGACTGTCTCTTTGAGTACTTGATAGGTTCGACGGATATCATCTTTTAGTTTTAAACTAAATTCAGATTCAATAGCTTGGCGTTCTCTATCGACTAAATCTAAATCAAATTTTGGGGCGATAAAAAATTGGCTGAATCTGTCTAAGGAGTCGGCAAACACTTCTTCATTGATGGTGAAAAAGAAGTTAGTGTGCTCTGTGCCCGTCCAAGCGTTATTGCTGCCACCATGCTGGTTGATAAAGGCGTGATACTCGCCTGAGTCTGGGAATTTCTCAGTACCTAGAAAGAGCATATGCTCTAAAAAGTGCGCCATGCCGGGTCTATCTGCGGGATCATCAAAATGACCCACGCCTACAGCCATAGATGCGGCAGCTTGGCTGGCATCTTGATCTTCAACCAATAACACCCTGAGCGCATTATCTAATACAAGATAACTATACTGGCGGTGATCATTTGGACTTTTATATATGGACTGAGAGGCTTGCAAAGAGACACTCCGGTAACGATAGCTTGTTATATATTGATAGTCTTAATGGTTTTTAGCAAATATCTCTTGTGTTTATCGACTAAAGATTAAGTCTTGTGAGGTTTGTTGAAACGGATTTTAGGGCTACAATTGGGATAAAACAAAAACAAGTTTGAGTCGCGAGAGAAGTATGCAGCTATTTTTGATGAGACATGGTGACGCCGGATTTAATGCTCAGTCTGATAGAGACAGAACACTGACCGATGTTGGAAGGCACCATACTGTGTTGATGAGCAACTGGCTAGCTCGCAGTGTGGCTGATTTCGATCTTGTTTTAGTTAGTCCTTACTTACGAGCACAGCAAACGTGGCAGGAACTGAGTCAGCATTTTCCTGAGCCGCGTAAGTGGTTAGTCGCCGATGATCTTGTGCCTTCTGGCGATCCCGCCAATGTAGCCGCCTTGGTTGTGGCTTATGCTGAGTTATACAAGGCGGATAAAGTACTCGTGATTGCTCACATGCCGTTACTGGGTTACTTAGTCAGTGAGTTAGTGGCTGGCGTTGAGCCGCCATTATTCGCGACGTCAGGCATTACGCTCATTGATAAACATGCCGAGCAAGCCTCAATCGTGTGGCAGCACGCCCCGCATAGTATTAGCTAATCTAGGTTTATATCTCTTTTACAAAACAAACGGCCCACATTAAATGGGCCGTTTGTTTTCGCTAAATAGTAAGTGTTAAAGCCTAAGCCGATAGCTAGCTAACGTCTATGCGGCTGCTCGCCAATATCAATCAGCACTAATAACGCCGCATCGCCCCCCCATTCTTTAGGCGCCTGATGGAAAGCTTTCACCATAGGATGCTGCACTAACCACATGGGAACTTGTTGTTTCAATATGCCACTGCCATAACCATGCATAATGCAGCAGCACAGGCTCTGTTGTTTGACGCAGGCTTGAATCAATGCTGCTAACTCAAGTTTGGCTTCTGATTGGCGATAGCCGTGTAAATCCAGCAGCAAATCTGGCTGGTAATCGCCACGTCTGAGGCGTTTGAGTTCTAAACTGTCAACACCTTCTTCTAACCAACGCATTGGCCCTTGTACAGGCAGTAGTGGCTGATAAGTATCTGAGAAATAACTGTTAGCATGCAGTTGCTGCTCTTTCAGTTCTATTTCTTGTTTGGTTTTTAAGGGCATGCGAAAGTGTCGCTTATTTTGGGTGATGGGTTTAATTCCATCAATAAGCGCTGAGAACATCGCCAAGCCTTCTTTGTCGTCGTCTTTATTCATGGCGGGTATTCTATTGAATCCTATGGTTTCTGAATAGAGTTCAGTTACAATGTTTGCGAACAAACTAGCGGGAGCACGTTTTGGATAAGATCTTTGTAGATGAAGCTGTGACAGAATTACGTACTATTGGCGATATGTTACGTTGGGCCGTGAGCCGTTTTAACGATGCCAATGTGTATTATGGTCATGGTACTGATAACGCGTGGGATGAAGCCATCGCCTTAGTTTTCCATGCCTTACACTTACCCGAAGAAATCGGTCAGCAAGTGATTTTAAGTAACTTGACCAGCAGTGAAAAGCATAAAATTGTCGAGTTGATCATTCGTCGGGTGAGAGAACGCTTACCTGTGCCTTACTTGACCAACAAAGCGCGTTTTGCTGGGCTTGAATTTTACGTCGATGAGCGCGTGTTAGTGCCACGTTCACCGATTGCCGAAATGATCGCTAACCGTTTTAGTCCTTGGTTATATAACAAGCCAGTCACACGTATTTTAGATTTATGTACTGGCAGCGCTTGTATCGCGATTGCCTGTGCCTATGAATTTGAAGACGCCGAAGTCGATGCGCTGGATATCAGCGAGGATGCCTTAGATGTAGCGCAAATCAATATCGAAACCTTAGGTGTGATGGACAGAGTATTCCCGATGCAATCGGATCTGTTTTCGGCCATTCCAGAAGGGCCTCAGTATGATTTGATTGTTTCAAACCCACCTTATGTGGATGCCGAAGACATTGGCGACATGCCAGATGAATATCACCATGAGCCTGCCATCGGTTTAGCCTCAGGTCGCGACGGCTTAGATTTAACCAAGCGTATACTCGCCAATGCCGCGCAATACCTAACACCAACGGGTTTGCTCGTAGTCGAAGTCGGTAATTCTATGGTGCATTTGATTGAGCAGTTTCCAGAAGTGCCATTCACTTGGATTAACTTTGAAAATGGCGGCGATGGCGTATTTGTATTGACCCGCGATCAACTGGTCGAAAATCAGTCAGTGTTCGGCATTTATCGCGACGCACAATAGCCTAAGATAGCAAATTAGGTTGAGACTTTTCCCGCTGCCAGTTAGGCTTGCAGCGGGAAAATAAATTGTCCAGTACTCGCTGGACACGGAGCGATGAACAAATAACCTAAGGTGTACAAAGCGGATGTCTGGAAACAGTATTGGTCAAAATTTTGTAGTGACGACGTTTGGTGAGAGTCACGGTGTTGCACTAGGTTGCATTATTGATGGTTGCCCACCAGGGCTTGAATTAACCGAAGCCGATATGCAGCACGATCTAGACCGTCGTCGTCCAGGGACATCCCGATATACCACGGCCCGCCGTGAGCCAGACGAAGTGCGGATTTTATCCGGCGTTTTCGAAGGTAAAACCACGGGTACCTCAATTGGACTCTTGATTGAAAATACCGATCAACGCAGTCAAGATTACTCTAATATCAAAGATTTATTTCGCCCTGGGCACGCCGATTATACCTACCAGCAAAAGTACGGTATGCGTGACTACCGCGGTGGTGGCCGCTCTTCAGCCCGTGAAACTGCGATGCGGGTTGCGGCGGGTGCGGTGGCTAAAAAGTATTTAAAGCAAGTTCACGGTATCGAGATCTACGGCTATATGTCGCAGTTGGGACCTATTTGTGCGCAGACCATTGATCTTGACCAAATTGAGCAAAATGCCTTTTTCTTCCCCGATGCTAGCAAGCTTGAAGCGCTCGATGAATACATGCGAGAGCTGAAAAAATCCGGTGATTCGATTGGCGCGAAAATCTCCGTTATCGCGACAGGTGTGCCAGTGGGTTTAGGTGAGCCAGTATTTGATAGACTCGATGCCGATATCGCCCACGCGCTGATGGGTATTAATGCCGTCAAAGGTGTTGAGATTGGTGATGGTTTTGGTGTCGTGACGCAAAAGGGCTCCGAAGGGCGTGACTTAATGTCGCCGCAAGGCTTTGAATCTAATCATGCGGGCGGTGTACTCGGTGGGATTTCGTCGGGTCAGCCGATTATTGCCCATATTGCGTTAAAACCCACCTCCAGCATCAGCGTGCCAGGTCAAAGTATGACGGCACAAGGTGAAATGGCTGAAGTGGTCACTAAAGGTCGTCACGATCCCTGTGTTGGGATCCGCGCGGTACCGATTGCCGAAGCTATGCTTGCCATTGTGTTGATGGATCACTTATTAAGACACAGAGCGCAAAATCAGGATGTGCGTAGTCACACGCCCGTGCTTGGTATGCGATAGGCGAATGAGATAGGGGTATGAGATAGGGGTATGAGATAGGGGTATGCGATAGGCGCATGAAATAGCTGGTATGCGATAACGATACAATGAGTGGCATGAGATAAATGGAATGCGTTAATGTCAACTTCTTCTAGCACAAGCCGGCAATTGCGCTGGCTTTGTGCCTGCTATTTTTTCTTCTTTTCTATTCTCGGCACTATGGTCCCTTATCTTGGGGTCTTCTTCGAAAATCGCGGTTTTAATCCCCAAGAAATTGGCTTTTTACTCGCCATCCTGATGGCGACGCGCATCGTTGCGCCGAATGTGTGGGCTAAAGTGGCTGACCGAACGGGGATGCGCGCCGAGCTGATCAAAATGGGCGCGGGAGCCGCCGCGCTGGCGTATTTGAGTTTCTTCTACCATGGTGGTTTTGTGTATATGGCGCTGAGTTTGGCCCTCTATACTTTCTTTTGGAATGCGATCCTCGCCCAGCTTGAAGTGATCACCTTAGAAACCTTAGGCGAGAATGCCAGCCGCTACGGTCAAATTCGCAGTTGGGGCAGTGTCGGTTATATCTGTCTTGTTGTCGGTGCGGGCTTTGCCATTGGTCAGTGGGGCACAGAAGTGCTGCCTTATATTGGTTTGTCATTATTTATCGGCATGTTAGCCTGTGCGTTACCATTGCCTGCAAATCGCTTAGTGCGCGACACCAGCCAAGTGCGGCCGCCATTGCAATGGAATCGGGCGATTATTTGGTTCTTAGTCTCGGCGATGTTGCTACAAATGAGCGCGGGACCTTTCTACGGCTTCTTCGTCTTATATTTAAAACAAGCGGGTTACTCAGAATCATCAGCGGGGATATTTGTCGCCCTTGGCGCTATGGCCGAAATCGTGATGTTTATGTTCGCGCCGCGTTTACTCGGTCGCTATGGTGTTAACACCCTATTGATTGTCAGTATCGGCATGACTTGCTTGCGTTGGTTATTGGTTGCCTTTGGGGTAGATAGCGTGTTGTGGCTTGGCTTTAGCCAATTATTACATGCCTTTACCTTTGGCTTAACCCATGCTGCATCGATTCAATTTGTGCATAAACATTTCGATGCGAGTCACAGAAGCCAAGGTCAAGCCCTATACGCTAGTTTAAGTTTTGGGGTTGGCGGCGCGCTCGGTACTTGGATTTGCGGCTATATTTGGGGCGATGGTAGCGGGGCGGTTTGGTCTTGGGTATTTGCCGCAGTATGCGCCTTTGCCGCTATGCTGGCGGTATTCTTTATCCCTAAGGATAAACCGAGTGTTGCAGCCCATACGGCCTAGTCATATCCACTAAGATAAAAATATAAAAAAATCAAAAGATTGCGTTAAGTGAGGTAAAGGGTGATTCGGTTTCGTTTAGGGTTAGTTATCAATCCATTAGCTGGCTTAGGTGGCAGTGTTGGACTTAAGGGCAGCGATGGCGTTGCCGAAGAAGCGCTCGCCTTAGGCGCTGAACCCAAAGCCGCCTTGCGTATGATGCAGGCCCTCGAGGTTATCCGTGATTATAGTGATGACATTGAAGTCATTACTGCTTCAGGTATCATGGGTGAAGACGCCGCTAAAACACTCGGTTTTACCACGCGAGTGGTGTATCAAACTCCGGATAAAACTCAGGCGCTGGATACGCAGGCCGTTGTGCGTGCGCTGCTGGATGAACCACTGGATTTACTCCTTTTTGCTGGTGGTGATGGCACGGCCCGCGATGTTTACTCCGTATTTGAACGAGGCACTATCGACGATAAACTCCCCGTACTCGGCGTGCCTGCTGGGGTTAAAATTCATTCCGGCGTTTACGGTATTACGCCCCATGCGTCTGGCATGGTGGTCAAGATGTTACTCGATGGCGAACTTGTCAGTTTGATGTCCGCCGATGTGATGGATATTGACGAAGTGGCTTTTCGCCAAGGTACAGTGCGCGCTAAACGATTTGGTGAGCTCTTAGTGCCCGCCGAGCCGCGCTATGTGCAAGCGGTGAAGATGGGCGGCAAGGAAGTCGATGAACTCGTGCTGGCCGATATCGCCGCCGATGTGATCAATCAAATGGAAGATGAACTGTACATCATGGGCTCTGGCAGTACGGTTGCCTTTGTGATGGAAGAGTTAGGCCTCGATAATACCCTGCTCGGTGTTGATCTCATTCAAAATAAAAGTTTAGTCGGCAGTGACTTAACCGCGAACAAATTACTCGAACTGACCCAAGATAAGCCGACTAAGTTGGTGATCACTCTGATTGGCGGTCAAGGCCATATCTTAGGGCGCGGTAATCAACAATTGTCGCCCGAGCTCATTCGGCGCATCGGAAAAGACAATATTATTATCCTTGCCACAAAAACTAAGCTAAAAGCACTTGATGGACGACCACTAATTGTGGATAGTGGCGACCCTAAATTAGATAGCGAGCTTGGCGGCTATTATAAAGTGACGACGGGCTACCATGATTACGTCATGTATCAGGTGGCCAATCCAGATTTATTGGTCGCAGCAGATGTGTCGGCCAATCCAGTATTAATGGAGAGTTAGACCCATGTTAGAGCATTACGAAGACGCATTAGAACAGTGGATCGCCAGCGTTGTTAGTCATGGTGATGACGATGCTTTGTTTGCCTGTGGCTACTTACAGGGCCATGTGGCCGTAGTGTTATCCCAATTGGAAGTACAGGGTGAAACGGATCTTGATGCTTTAATGCTAAAAATGACCGACTGTCTAGCACTCGCGCGCCAAGAATTAAACGATGCCGATTATGCCTTGGTTGAACAGGCATGGGCACAGCTGCAGGCAAAGATTATAGGCGAATTGGATGTTGCCTAGCTCCCAGCCGATGACTGACAACGAGCACGTGACTAATACCGAAGTAACGAGTGTAGAAATGCCGAGTGCTGAATTAGCCTGTGAGCAAACGCTCAGTGCTAGCGCGGTATTTATCGGTTTAGTGAATCCTAAAACACCCGTTAATGTCGGTGGCATTATGCGCGCATCGGGTTGCTATGGCGTCGATGGCGTATTTTATACCGGCAGACGTTATGAGTTAGCCGCGCGTTCGGGGGCAGTGCAATACCATATCGATACCAAAGATGCCGGCGAGCGTATTCCGCTCACGGGCGTCACTTCATTGTTAGCCGCGATTCCGGCGGACACTCAGCTTATCTGTGTCGATTTGGTGGTTGGCGCCACGCCGTTGCCGGATTTTGTCCATCCCGCGAAAGCCTTTTATGTGTTTGGTCCTGAGGATGGCACCATTGGCCAAGAGATTATCGATAAAGCCGATGCCGTAGTGTATGTGCCTACGGTCGGTTGTATGAATCTTGCGGCTTCGGTCAATGTGCTGTTATACGACAGATTGGCTAAATCCCACCGTGAGGCAGCAAACCTGACATCGAGCCTAGCATCTGGTCTACCTTCGAACCTAAGTGGTGATGCGCTTATTCGTCAGAGTCGTGATAACAACAATCGTACTCGGGTGAAAGTGGCCAGAGCGCCGCGAAAACCTCGACATGTTGAATCTAGTAGTGTCGGGTCTAGCAGCCTTGAACCTAGCAGCATTGATAACGCGATAGCCATCACAGCAGCTTAATTGGTTTAAAAATAACATTTTTAAAAAGGGATTAAGCCATGGCTTAATCCCTTTTTTATAGCGCTCAAAAACGTTATTTTTCTAGCGATTGATTGCCTAGAGCGCTTTGCCCTTGAGCAATTTTCGCAGCCACATACGATTAGGGTTGAGTTTACACAGAGTCGCTTTATCGAGTGGTATTGGCTCGCCGCAAAGCTGCGCCGCGAGACATTCGGCGGCCAATGGCCCAGAACTTAACCCCCGTGAGCCTAACCCTCCGAGAATATACAGCCCTTGATGCACCGGCGTTGGCGTGGTTTGCCAGTAGTGACGACTTTCTTTCGTGAGCTGATGTTGCTCATAATCCTTAAGGATTTTAAGCACATCGGGCGCGCAGCCCATCATAGGGAAATGATCCCGCGTGACCATACGCACGCCAACGCGAGCATTGTTGCCACTCATGTCGATATCTTCAAGCCAAGGCTGATTGGGATAACTCTCGTGCATTTTGGCGAGGTTTTCTTGCTGCTCCTGCGGGCAAAAATCTAAATGCTTAGGTTCTTTAACGTAACTCGCGCCAAGGCAGTGGAGTCCTTCGTGACTCGGGGTTAAATAACCGTTGGCGCACAGTACAGTCGCGAGCTGACTCAATTGAAATTGAGCGGGCACATGGCTGACTTGGCCGCGAAAAGGGCTAATTTGTAATTTGTTGCTGGCATCAAATTGCGTGAGCGCTGCGCCATTGGCGAGCACAACTTGCGCAAAGGGGCCAAAGCGATGCTTAGCGGTGATTAAATACCAACCTTCACTTTGATGCTCAATTTCAAGGATCTCAGTCTCCAAATGGAGTTTGACCTCAGTAAGCTGCTGCGCTTTTTGTAGTGCGGCTTCGGCATATTCGTAGGGACAAACCCAGCCAGCCAGCGGATAGAAAAAGCCTGATTTGTCAATATTAATGTTCGCAAGAGAATTAGCCTGCTGCGCATCGACTCGATAGGCAATTTCACTTGGCCAGTTCTGGCTTTGAATAATTTTATCGAGTCGTAATTGGCTGCGTTCATCGTGGGCAGTTTGCAATACCCCGCAAAAATCATGGGAAATCGGCGTTTGATTTGGGGCGGGGACAGATGTCAGCGCCTGTACTCTACGTCGACTAAATAAAAATGCTTGCTGGAAGAAGCGGCTTAATTCATCATTTTCAGGTGTCATCAGCGGATAAATCGCCCCTTGGCGATTGCCCGAGGCGCCTTGGCCAAGCTTGGTATCTTTACAAAAGAGCTGCGTACTTTGGCCGCGTTCCGCCAAAGACAGTGCCAAATGCGCCGAGGCTAACCCGCCGCCTATGATGGCAATCGAGCTGGGCGCGTCCGAGGGTAAGATTGCAGCCATAGGATTAAAGGCATAGGCTTTAGCATCTTGCTGGCGTAAGACGTGGCGCTCGTGTAACAAAATGGCATCAGGCTGAGGGTTTGTCTGTATTTCCGCGCAGGTAAAATCCCTCACCTCAAAGCCGCAGGCTTGGAAACGGCTCGCAGGTGTTTCGCTTAGTCCGCTTGATTCGTTTAATCCAATAGTTGCAACAGTGGCGCCATCGTCACTGAGTTTTGCCATCTGCCAATGGATCTGCTGATTTAACCCATTTTGTAGATGGGGCAATACCAGCCAGTGCTGAACGGGGTGAAGCGGAGAATGGATGAGTGAACAGAGCTGGGATTGAATATCACCAAAGTGCAGGTCGATTGTGATACGACCGTCATCAAAAATTAATCTCTGACAACCTATAATAGCCGTCGGCTCTGTATGAAGTAAGCGTTGGGCAAGTGGCTCAAGTTCAGGCACTTTGGTTAAACTGGCGGATTGATCCCAAAGTAATTTAAGTTCGTACGCATTAATCGGATTGGGTTCGAATACGTTAAGGAGTAATCGTTGGTTAGGATTTGTCTGAGTGCGCCACCAAGATAAGAGTTCAAGCCCGTTGCCTAAACCTATTTGCCCTAATACTAAGAGTTTTTGCTGTGAATGAGCCTCAAATACCCGCTGCTGATAAATGCTCAACTTGCTGAGATAGTGTGCATCAGTGTGAGCTGTTGCGGGATAAAGGTTGATTAATTGCGTGTAATCGCGCTTAATTTGGCAAGGTTTATTGGGCTCTGCAGTCAAAGAAATTTACTCTCGGTCTCATAATTGGCATTATTTTACTCGCCTTTATGGAAAGCTGACCACTTAATTGAGTCAAAACAGATACTATTGGCTCAGCGAAAAGTAGGTACTGACATGTACACAATGGATAGCAATAAAATGAAAAGAGTCGTGATCACCGGAATGGGTGTTGTTTCAAGTATCGGTAATAACAAGCAAGAAGTGACCGAGTCACTGAAAGCGGGCCGCAGTGGTATTACGCATTCAGCTCAGTTTGAAGAGATGCAATTACGTAGCCATGTATGGGGTGACATCAAGTTAAACCCTGCTGAGCATATCGATCGTAAGGCATTGCGTTTTATGGGTGATGCGGCAGCTTATGCCTACATTGCTATGCAAGAAGCGGTTGCCGATGCCAATTTAACTGAAGAACAGTATTCAGATCCGCGCGTAGGTTTGATTGTGGGTACAGGCGGCGCATCATCGTCTAACCAAGTACAATCTGCCGATACATTGCGTGAAAAAGGCGTTAAACGTGTAGGTCCGTATATTGTGCCTCGCATCATGTCGAGCACGGCCAGCGCTTGTTTAGCCACGCCATTTAAAATTAAAGGCATGAATTATTCTATCAGTTCAGCCTGTGCAACTAGCGCCCACTGTATTGGTCATGCCGTTGAACTTATCCAAATGGGTAAGCAAGACATGGTGTTTGCCGGTGGTGCTGAAGAAGTGGATTGGACACTGACCATGGGCTTCGATGCTATGGGCGCACTGTCAACTAAGTACAATGCCACACCCGAAAAAGCCTCTCGTACCTATGATGCAGACCGTGATGGTTTTGTGATTTCTGGCGGCGGCGGTATTTTAGTGGTTGAAGAGTTAGAGCATGCTCTGGCTCGCGGCGCAAAAATTTACGCTGAAGTGATTGGTTATGGCGCTTCTTCAGACGGTTATGACATGGTAGCGCCATCTGGCGAAGGCGCAGTGCGTTGTATGCAAATGGCGATGATGGATGTCGATACCCCAATCGATTACATCAACACTCACGGCACTTCAACGCCAGTGGGCGACGTACGTGAATTAGAAGCGCTACGTGAAGTCTTCAAAGACAAGTGCCCACCGATTGCATCGACTAAGTCTATGACAGGTCATGCTTTAGGCGCCGCTGGTGTACATGAAGCGATTTACAGCTTAATCATGATGGAAAACAGCTTTATTGCCCCAAGCATCAATATCGAAAATCTGGACGACGCGGCGAAAGATATGCCTATCGTGCGTGAATATCGTGATGCTGAGCTGAATACAGTCATGAGTAACAGCTTTGGTTTTGGCGGTACAAACGCCACGCTAGTGATGCGTAAATTCAAATAAGTTTGTTTATCAAACGCGATAGAAGGGAAGCTTAGGCTTCCCTTTTTTATGGGCGATTTTTGTAAACCTGTTGCATCGACAAGGATTTATCCCATTAGTCTTGTTAGAATACCGAGCATCTTGATGCCTTCCATTCCCACTTTTATCCGATCAGGTGCCCATGAAGATTTTAGTCGATGAAAATATGCCCTATGTTGAACCGCTATTTGGCGATTTCGGGGAAATTATTCCTGTTAATGGCCGCACGTTAACCGCAGCGCAAGTGCGCGATGCCGATGTGTTATTAGTGCGCTCAGTCACCAAAGTGAATGCCGAGTTGCTCTCGGACAATCATCAACTGAAGTTTGTCGGCAGTGCCACTATAGGCACAGATCATGTGGATTTAGCCTACCTTGCCGAGCGTAATATCCCCTTCTCTAATGCGCCAGGTTGCAATGCGACTGCGGTTGGGGAGTTTGCTTTTATCGCTATGCTGGAGTTAGCACAGCGGTTTGATTCGCCGCTTAAGGGCAAGGTCGTCGGCATAGTGGGCGCGGGCAATACCGGTACTGCAACAGCAAAATGTTTGCAAGCCTACGGTATTAACGTGTTGCTTAATGATCCCATCAAAGAGAAACAGGGCGATCCACGCAGTTTTGTGAGTTTAGAGACCATCATGGCGCAGGCCGATATCATCAGTTTACATGTGCCCATCACGCGAACGGGCGAGCATAAAACCAAACATTTATTCGATGAGGCGCGCTTAAAGGCGCTCAAACCCAATACTTGGTTAGTTAATTGCTGTCGTGGCGATGTGATAGATAACAAAGCACTTGTCAGAGTTAAACGCCAGCGTGATGATCTTAAATTAGTGCTCGATGTGTGGGAAGGCGAGCCAACACCGATGCCTGAACTGGTACCACTGGCTGAATTTGCCACCCCGCATATTGCAGGTTACAGCTTAGAAGGTAAGGCGCGTGGCACTTTTATGCTCTATCAAAAGCTGTGTCAGTTACTTAATATTACTGCCGATAAAATTCTGCTGGATCTCTTGCCAAGCTTTAACATTAAGGCGGTCGAACTTGCGACTGCGCCGAATGAAAAAGCGTTATTACAGCTCGCGCGTTTTGTCTATGATTTGCGCGATGATGACAAGATGTTCAGAAATACATTCTTAAATGAGAATGGCTTCGACACTATGAGAAAAAATCACCAACATAGACGCGAATTTAGTGCATTGGCGCTGGCTTATGACGGTCAATCTGAGGTAGATTGGTTGTCCAATTTAGGTTTTTCAGGAGTCGGTCAGTAGCTATGTCACAGGAATTTAATGTTGTCGTTTTAGGTGCATCGGGCGCAGTGGGTCAAACTATGATAGAGATCCTCGAAGAGCGTAATTTCCCGGTTGCCAATTTGTACCCTTTAGCCAGTAGCCGCAGCGCCGGTGAAACGGTCAGCTTTCATGGCAAACAAATTACCATTCTCGACGTAGAAACCTTCGATTGGACCCAAGCTCAAATTGGTTTCTTCTCTGCAGGTGGTGATGTTTCCGCCAAATGGGCACCGATTGCCGCTGAAGCAGGCTGTGTTGTGATTGATAACACCTCACACTTTAGATACGACATCGATATTCCTTTGGTTGTACCTGAAGTGAATCCGCATGCTATCGCTGATTTCCGCAATCGCAATATCATTGCTAACCCAAATTGCTCAACCATTCAAATGCTGGTGGCACTTAAGCCAATTTATGATGCCTATGGTATCAGCCGCATTAATGTGGCAACGTACCAGTCAGTATCGGGCACAGGTAAAAAAGCCATTGAAGAATTAGCGCATCAGTGCACTAAATTACTGCAAGGTTTACCTGCTGACGCTGAAGTCTATCCAAAACAAATTGCTTTTAACGTATTGCCACAAATCGATAAATTTATGGATAACGGCTATACCAAAGAAGAAATGAAAATGGTCTGGGAAACCCAGAAGATTTTCGGTGACGATGAGATTTTAGTGAATGCGACCGCCGTACGTGTCCCTGTATTTTATGGTCACTCAGAAGCCATTAATATCGAAACTCGTCAGCCTGTTGATGCCGAAGACGTTAAAGCTTTACTGCGTAATGCCGAAGGAGTGGTATTGTTTGAATCCGATGAGGATTATCCAACAGCAGTGACCGATGCCGCAGGAACCGATCCGGTTTATGTGGGTCGCATTCGTAAGGATATTTCTCATTCTCACGGGATTAACTTGTGGGTCGTGTCAGACAATATTCGTAAAGGCGCAGCCTTGAACAGTGTGCAAATTGCCGAGATCTTAGTGAGAGATTATTACTAAGCATTAGATTGCATTTGATGCCCATTGAAAAGCCTGCTGTCAGCAGGCTTTTTTTGTTTTACAATTGTGAACAGTAGCAGGGCGGGGATTTCTGGTTTATAGTAATCTCAATAAATACAATTGCCTAAAGCCTGTTATCAGTGAGATAACTTTATAGCGCTTCAAAGGGAAGGATTGATGAAATTTCGCACTTCGTATCTTGTGGGTCTAATGGCCACTGTTTTAGCTGTTTCTTCTACCGCTTATTTTATTGATCCCGCCGTTGCTGCAGATACACCAAGATTAAAACCCTTAAAAATCATGGGGCCAGACGGACAGATCCGTCAAGTTAACCATCAATATGGTCCAACAACATCGAAAGACACTTTTTGGAGCATAGCGCAAAAAGTCCGTCCTGATGCCAGTGTTAGCGTCTATCAGGTGATGGCCGCCTTATACGATGCTAACCCTCATGCGTTTAACTCTGCCAGTTATAATAGTTTAGAACGCGGTATGATCCTGCTCATTCCGTCTAAAGAAGTCATGCTGTCGATCCCCAATCGTATGGCGATAGCCAGAGCAGAGCAAAGTGATAGACAATCTCGGGCTCCGGCGAAAGCAACGTCTAAACCGCCAGCTAAGGTGACGACAGCGAAAGCGCCAGTCACGGCTCCTGCGGTGATTGTTGAAACGAAAGTGACACCACCTAAAGCGGTTGCTGAAACACCTGTTCCTGAAAAGCCCAAGATGCTGAGTTCAGATGTGACGGCGCGGTTAGAAGCGGCAGAAAGCAAAAATCTGTCATTAACCGATGAATTAGCCCGCACGCAAGATCAACTGTCAGTGCGCACTTCAGATGTTGAAGCGCTAAAAGTTAAAGTTGAAGAATTAAATCAACGGATTGCTGTGCTGGAAGAAACACTTCAAGCCAGTAAACTACAAAACCAAGCCTTGAAAGCCGAAGTTGAAGCTGCGCAAGTGCCAGAGACGACAGCTGTTGAAGCTGAAGTAGAGGCAGAGGCACCTATTGAGCCCGATGACTTATGGCGCAATATCCTTAACAGTCCTGTGTTATTGATTGCCGCGGCTGTGATCCCTGCCTTGTTCTTACTGCTTGCTGTGTTCTGGTTCCTGCGCCGTAAACGCAATAAAGAACGTCGTGAAATGCAGACACAAGAAGCGGTTATGGCCGCCGGTGCCGCTGGGATTGCGGGTACCGCCATCATGGATATGGATGATGACGATTTAGACGATATGGCGGTACATTTAGATTCTGACCATGCGGATTCCATCGATAGTCTTCTTGATATGGGCAGTGTCGATTTACAACCTGAACAAGATTTGACTGACTCCCACGATCAGATGGATATGGCTTCTGAAATGTTTGTCGATCCGGGGATCTCTGCCGAACCAGAGGTTGAAGACGAAGGGCAATCTCTTGATGACCTGTGGGCCGAAGCCATGGGCGATCAGGAAGAGGATATTGTTGAGGAGAAACCCAAATCTGGCAATATTCTTGAGGAAGCCGATCTTGATGCACTATTAGCGGGCCTAGGTTCTGACGACAGCACTTCTGAAGACAGCACCGAAGCCGAAGAGGATTTAAGTGAATTAGAGCGTAACTTTGCGAGCGATTTAGCTCAAGAAGATGACAGTAATGATATTACTTCTAAGCTGAATGATGTTGAAGTCGCAGACACTAAACCTGCCGATGAAGCCATCGCGGATGACGATGATCTTGATGCATTACTTGCCGAGTTTAGTGTTCCTGCAGAAGATACTGAGATTGCACAAGCGCCTGCACCAGACGTTGTTGCGTCTGATGATGAAGATCTCAGTGCTGCTATTGCGGCTGAACTCGGTGATGAGCTAGATGATGAACTTAGCGGAGAAGACGTTGATGATATCGATGCCTTATTGGCTGATTTCGATAAACCAACGCCAGCCGCTGAACCTGAAGTCGAGCCTGATCTTGGCGCTGAAATTGCTGCTGAACTAGATGCGGAGCTTAATGAACTGGGCGTAGAAGACACCGATGACATCGATGCCCTGTTAGCCGATTTTGATAAACCAGTAGAACCTGAAGTTGAACCTGATCTCGGCGCTGAAATTGCCGCTGAATTAGACACTGAGCTTAATGAACTGGGTGTAGAAGATACCGACGACATTGATGCCCTGTTAGCCGATTTCGATAAACCAGCAGAACCTGAAGTTGAACCCGACCTCGGCGCTGAAATTGCCGCAGAGTTAGACGCTGAGCTTGATGAGCTGGGTGTGGAAGATACCGATGATATTGATGCTCTGTTAGCGGATTTTGATAAACCGACGCCAGCGGTTGAACCTGAAATCGCGCCCGATATTCGTGCTGAAATTGCCGCTGAGTTAGACGATGAGCTTAATGAATTAGGCGTAGAAGAATCCGATGATATTGATTTACTACTGGCGAGTTTTGATGCTGAGCCTGAACTCAAAGTCGATACAGAAGATGATGATATCAGTGCAGAAATTGCCGCAGAATTAGAAGCTTCGTTACCTGAAGACATAAAAGGTGAAGCGTCAGGTGATGATGATTTAGATGCACTCTTAGCTGAGTTTGATGTGCCGGAGCAATTGGATGCCGATGAAGATGAATTCGACTTCGATATGGAAACGGCGCAACTCGATTCAGCAGACAATTCAGTTGACGAAGATAATTTACTTAAAGGCATTGGTGCGGCTCACTCTATCGACGGCACCGATGATACTTTTACATTAGTCGAGGAACTGAGTGACGATAACGACGCTGATGTATTAGCGACGGCCGCAGTCACTTTGGCCGCTGCTGCGGCCAGTGTTAAAGAAAAAGAATCTTCTTTCTTTAATGATTTAAAAGCCAATAAGAGCAAAGATCCCCATGTGCTCGATTGGGACTCTGAGCTAGATTTTGCGCCTAAGGCTAAGCCTGCGGCAACGCAAGCAGATGTAACGGCTAATGATGTTGAGCCTAACAAAGATGCCACAGCGCTCGATTATGCTTCTCAAGAGAAGCCCATTAAGGCTACGCGTAACGATATTGATTTTAGTGAAGATTTTAAACTTGATATCAAAGAAGACGCGGATGATTTGGACCTTGAGCAAGGGCTAGACTTAAGTGACGATAATGTGCTCGCCGCTTTTACAGCCAATACAGATTATGACGATGAAGATGTGTTGACGTCGGAAGACAGTTTCTCACTCGTCGATGATCATAATCTTACCGTCGATGAAGCCTTGGCTGCACTTGATGCCCAGGAGTCGCGAAAAGCGCAGAAAAAGTTTGTTCCTGACCATGATTTAACCAGTTTTCAAAATGAAAACGGTTTTATCGACATCGACAAGCTGCTGAATGATGCCGATGAAGAGGGCGCAGATACTGATTTGTATTCGGAAGTTGACGTTGAGATGAGTGATGTCGGTGCCTTAATCGGTGATGCCGCGATGATCGATGTTGATGATGAAGAAAACTCAGTCAACGCTAAGCTGGATTTAGCGCGTGCTTATATCGAAATTGACGACAGCGACAGTGCGAAAGCCCTGCTCAAAGAAGTGCAAATTGACGGTAACGAGCGCCAGCAGGATGAAGCTGGACGTTTGCTCAAAGAGATTAGTTAATCCCGGTTGAGAGTGTTTCAATCTAACGGCGCCTTCAGCGCCGTTTTTTTTATGGGCTGCTGTGATAAAATGCGCCGCTAAATCAATTGTGAGGATAAGTGGATGCGGATTGCATTAGGTATTGAATATGACGGTAATGGTTATTTTGGCTGGCAACGTCAGGCCGAAGTCGATTCAGTACAAGGGCAATTAGAACGGGCGTTATCGATAGTGGCTAATGAGCCTATCGGCGTCTTCTGCGCTGGACGTACCGATGCGGGCGTGCATGCCACAGGCCAAGTGGTTCATTTTGAAACCAATGCCATTCGTAATGAAGGTGCATGGACCTTAGGGGTGAATGCTAATTTGCCCGACAATATTGCCGTACGTTGGGTCAAAGAAGTCGACGACAGTTTCCATGCGCGCTTTTCGGCCACCGCCAGACGCTACCGCTATGTGATTTATAATCACACTTTTCGCCCTGGGATTTTACGCCATGGTGTAAGCCATTATCACGGCAATATCGATGCTGACAAAATGCACCAAGCGGCACAGGCACTCTTGGGTGAGCAGGATTTTACTAGCTTTCGCGCTGTTCAGTGTCAGTCGAAAACACCGTTTCGTAATGTGCATTGCGTTAATGTCACGCGCCAAGGTATGTATGTGATTGTTGATATCGCCGCGAATGCTTTCTTGCATCACATGGTGCGCAATATTGTCGGTTCATTGTTAGAAATCGGTCTAGGTAATCAGCCACTGACTTGGATGGGCGATTTGCTCGCGTTAAAAGACAGAAACCAAGCCGCAGCAACGGCTAAACCCCATGGACTCTATTTAGTTGATGTGACTTATCCAGAACAATATCAATTACCTAAGCTCGCCCTTGGGCCATTATTCATGTTGGATTGAAAAGATCTTATTTGAGAGATAATCGAATACGAGGATATACAGACATGCTTACAGTACCAGCGTCAAATGCAGCATTGGAACAGTGGTTGGATTATTTGCTATCTATACATCCGACCGAAATCGATATGGGGTTAACCCGTGTCTCTAAGGTCGCGCAAACCCTGGGTCTTTTGGATTTAGGTCCAACCAAAATAGTGACAGTGGCGGGGACGAACGGCAAAGGCACCACCTGCGCCATGCTCGAAAATATTTTGCGCCTATCAGGTTTGACTGTGGGCGTATACAGTTCGCCACACATGCTGAAGTACAACGAGCGAGTGCGTATCAATGGTAGCGATGTCAGTGATAGCGGTTTTGTTACGGCATTTGAGCAAATTGAAGCCGCGCGCGGCGATATTTCTCTGACCTTTTTTGAGTACGCTACGCTCGCAGGCTTGATACTCTTTAAAACCGCTCAGCTTGATGTGGTTATCTTAGAAGTCGGTTTAGGTGGACGGTTAGATGCTACCAATATTATCGATGCCGACATTAGCGTACTGACGTCGGTCGATTTAGACCATGAAAGTTATCTCGGTAATACCCGTGAGCTTGTGGGCCGTGAAAAGGCGGGCATTTTCCGCAGTGGTAAACCTGCCATTGTGGGTGAACCCAACTTGCCACACACTGTCAATGATGTCGCCAATGAGGTTGGCGCCATCTTGTATCGTGTCGGTAATGAATTCAGTTATCAAGCCCATGGCAATCTGTGGGATTTTCAAGGTCAAGTGCTCAAACTGCACGATTTAGCGTTACCAACTTTGCCATTACCTAATGCGGCGACTGTATTGGCAGTGATTGAACAGGGCTGGCCGGATATCACGCCTTCAATTATTGCTGAGGGTATTAGCACGGCTCGGTTAACGGGTCGATTAGAGCGGGTGAGTGAGCAGCCGTTAGTGTTACTCGATGTTGCCCATAATCCCCATGCGGCGCGGTTTTTGGTACAACAGTTAGCGCCAATCGTTGTGGGTAAGCGCGTGTTCGCCCTTTGCGGCATGTTGAAGGATAAAGATATCGCAGGTGTGTTGCCTGTGATCAACCCTCTGATCGACACTTGGTATTTAGTCAGTCTGCACGGTGAGCGTGGCGCGAGTTCGGCCATGCTACGCAAAACATTAGCCACTGAGGCTGCTGCATTTGAGTTTGAGGACATATCTGAGGCTTGGTCTGCATTAAAAGCGCAAATTAACCCAGATGATGTGGTAATTGTGTTTGGCTCCTTTTACACTGTGGCAGGTTTTAAGTCTCAATTTATGCAGGAAGTCAGTTTTGTCTAGCCAGTTTCATAATCGTTTAGTCGGCACTGTGGTGCTGGTTGCGCTTGGGGTAATTTTTTTGCCGGATATTTTGGATGGCAAAAAAGATCGCCAAGAAGAGCAGTTTTCCGAAATTCCTTTGCGCCCGACCGTGATTGAGCAGCAAAAAGCCGACGATGATATGTTTGAAGTCTTGTCGGCCGAGGATGCTGCTGCGCTGAATGGGACTGAGGTCGCCTTAGCCGAAATGCCAGTTAATGCTGACAATGAAAAGTCTGCCGTTGCGCCAGTAATCGAAGTCGCAAAGCAAGATGTTAAGAAAGACGTTAAGCCTGATGTTAAAAAAGCAGAGCCTAAGCCTGAAACGAAACCTGAAGCTAAAAAAGAGCCGCCTAAAGCCACTGTAAAAACTGAGCCGGCTAAAAAAGCGGACGCTAAAGCGACTACTGTGGCTAAGGCTGAAAAGCCTAAAGCAGAAACGCCCAAAGCCAGTGCAGCCAAAGAGGATGCCGTTAAAGTGGTCAGCCGTGACAGCTTGAAAAGTGGCTTTACTTTGCAGCTTGGCAGTTTTAACAACGCAACGAATGTTAAAGCTTTGGTTGCACAGCTGCGTAAGAGTGGTTTTAAAGCGTACACTATTCCTGAAAACCCTAAAGATGGCGTATTAACTAAAGTGTTTGTCGGACCCGATGTGTCTGAGGCAAAGCTGAAGAAAGTACAAGTTGAGGTGGAAAACCTTACACGTCTCAAGGGCTGGATTGTTCCTTTTAATCCCTTAGAATCTTAATGGTGATACAACACTCGAGACTGAAAATGATTTATTTACCTCACTAGGGGTGAGAATCGTTTCAGTCTCTGGTAGAATCGCGCCGTCTTAAAGCCCATGTCGGAAAGCCATCTCAATGGTTTGGATTGATTACGCTATCATATTCGTCATCGGATTATCGACTCTCATCAGTCTGATCCGTGGATTTGCCAAAGAAGCCATGTCCTTAGTGGTATGGTTTGCGGCTTTCTTTGTTGCCAGCCAATTTTACCAAGATCTTGCCGTTCACTTAACACAAATGAACGATGAGATGCTGCGTAATGGCGTTTCTATTGCCATCCTCTTTATTACCACTTTGGTGCTCGGTGCCTTAGTTAACTATATTCTCGGACAACTTGTTGTCAAAACCGGATTATCTGGCACTGACAGGCTTTTGGGCTTGTGCTTCGGTGCTATTCGAGGCGCGCTTATTGTGAGCGCCTTGTTGTTTTTCATGGATGCTTTTACAGGCTCTCCCAACTCCCAATGGTGGAAAGATTCTGTGCTAGTGCCCGAATTTGGCGTTGTTATCCAATGGTTTTTTGACTATTTGGAAAACACCTCCAGCTTTGTACCCAAACTATAAGAAAGAAAATAAAATAATCCTAAGTGATAGAACATCTTACAATGAGGAAGCTTACCCATGTGTGGTATCGTCGGAATAGTTGGCCAATCATCGGTTAATCAGACCATTTATGATGCACTGACAGTGTTGCAGCACAGAGGTCAGGATGCGGCAGGTATTGTGACCATTGATCGTGGTGCTTTCAGACTACGTAAAGCCAATGGTTTGGTTAAAGACGTTTTTGAAGTCAAACACATGCAACGCCTACAAGGTAATGCTGGTATTGGCCATGTGCGTTATCCAACTGCGGGTAGTTCAAGCGCATCTGAAGCGCAGCCTTTCTATGTTAACTCGCCATTTGGGATCTCATTAGCCCATAACGGTAACTTAACTAACACAGTCGAATTAGCCGAAGGGCTGATCAAAAAACGTCGCCACGTGAACACCACTTCGGATTCTGAAGTCTTGTTAAACCTGCTCGCCGACGAACTGCAAAAAACCACGAGTTTGACTCTGACGTCGGAAGAAGTGTTCGATGCGGTCGCTAACGTACACCAACAAGCTCGTGGCGCCTACGCGGTTGTGGCTATGATTATTGGTCAAGGCTTAGTCGCGTTCCGTGACCCATTTGGTATTCGTCCTTTGGTATTAGGTAAGCACGAAACTGCCACTGGCACTGAATACATGGTGGCTTCTGAAAGTGTGGCACTCGATGCAGTTGGCTTTGAAGTGATGCGTGATGTTGCACCGGGTGAAGCGATTTATGTTTCAATTGACGGTCAGCTGTATACCCGTCAATGTGCTGCCGAGCCTAGCTATGCACCTTGTATCTTCGAATTCGTCTATTTTGCCCGTCCAGATTCGACGATCGACAAAGTGTCTGTATATGCAAGTCGCGTCAACATGGGCGCTAAGCTTGGCGAGAAGATTAAGAAAGAATGGTACGATCATGATATCGACGTGGTTATTCCTATTCCTGAAACCTCTTGCGATATCGCGCTGGAAATTGCCCGTTGCATGGATTTACCGTACCGCCAAGGTTTTGTGAAAAACCGTTATATTGGCCGTACCTTCATCATGCCTGGTCAACAGGAGCGTAAGAAGTCAGTGCGTCGTAAGTTGAATGCGATTAACACTGAGTTCAAAGGCAAAAATGTCTTGTTGGTGGACGACTCTATCGTTCGCGGTACGACCTCAGAGCAAATCATCGAAATGGCCCGTGAAGCCGGTGCCAAGAAAGTGTATTTTGCCTCTGCCGCACCGGAAATTCGTTTCCCGAACGTGTACGGTATTGATATGCCAACGTCAAACGAGCTTATCGCCCACGGTCGTGATGCCGATGAAATCGCCAAGTTAATTGGTGCTGATGGCATTATTTTCCAAGACTTACCCGATTTAATTGAAGCGGTAAGAATGGAGAATCCTGCGATTAAACGTTTCGAAACGTCCGTATTTGATGGTCACTACATCACGAACGACGTTGACCAAGCGTATTTAGATCACTTGACGCAACTGCGAAATGACGATGCTAAAGCCGATCGAAATAAAGATATTGGCACTAACTTAGAGCTGCATAACGTCTGTCACCCATAAGGATTGTGGGTCATTCAGTATCGTAAAGTTTGAGTCCTTTTTGTTCTAAACGATACAAAAAAAGCCAGTGAGAAATCACTGGCTTTTTAATGGCTTATATTTGCTTAACGGATCATCGTGATAACGTCTACGTATTTATGCGTTGCGCTGTTTCAGTCATTACATTTTCTTCAGCGTGCTTACGTTCAACCCAGTAATCCGCATTTTTAATACCCAGTTTTACCGGGTCAAAAAGTGGCTCTATGCCGAGTGCTTGCTGTGATTCATAATCTTTTAGGCAAGTGAATGCGGTTTTCCTTAATAGAATAATGGCAATAATATTGAGCCATGCCATGAGTCCAACACCAATGTCACCCATTCCCCAAGCCATATCAGCCGTTTTAACTGTGCCGTATACGGTTGAGCCAATGATCACGACTTTGAGAACGACCATGAACCAAGGATGATTTACTTTACGGTTGATATAGGCAATGTTGGTCTCGGCAATGTAGTAATAAGCCACTATGGTCGTAAAGGCGAAGAAGAAGAGTGCGATAGCCACAAAGATATTGCCAAATCCTGGCATCATACTTTCCATTGCCGTTTGTACGTAGCCTGGTCCTGCAGCGACTCCGGCAATGCCGGTATAGAGCGCCGCACCGTCTGGGCCCTGAACATTATACAGTCCTGTAATAAGCAGCATGAAACCAGTTGCAGAGCAAACGAATAAGGTGTCGATATACACAGAAAAAGCTTGAACTAACCCTTGTTTGGCTGGATGGCTTACCGCCGCTGCAGATGAGGCATGTGGCGCTGTACCTTGACCCGCTTCGTTGGAGTAAATACCCCGCTTTACCCCCCACATGATGGCTAAGCCTAAAATGGCACCAAAACCCGCATCAAAGCCAAAGGCACTTTTGATAATTAACCATAAAATACCCGGTAGCTGGCCAATATTTAGCGCTATGATGACACAAGCCACTATGATGTAACCCAGTGCCATAAAGGGGACGACGGCACTGGCAAAGTGAGCGATACGTTTTACACCGCCAAAAATGATAAAGCCAAGAAGCATAGCCAGTATGGCTGCAGTCACATTAGGATCTATGTTGAAAGCGGTTTTTAAACTTGAACCTATCGAGTTAGCTTGTACGCCCGGCAGCAGGATCCCGCAAGCAAATATGGTCGCAATTGCAAATACCCATGCATACCATTTCATGCCTAAGCCTTTTTCAATATAAAAAGCAGGCCCACCACGATACTCGCCATTGATTTTTTCTTTATAGACTTGACCTAAGGTAGATTCAACGAAGGCGGAGCTGGCACCGAGAAAGGCAACCATCCACATCCAAAATAAAGCGCCAGGACCACCAAAGGTGATTGCTGTGGCGACCCCTGCAATGTTACCTGTACCGACTCGACCCGCTAATGTCATCGCGAGTGCTTGAAAAGACGACACTCCCGCATCAGTACTCTTACCATCAAACATCAGGCGGATCATTTCTGGCAGATGGCGCAGCTGTAAAAATCGAGTGCGAAGGGAGAAATAGAGCCCGACACCTAGGCAAAGAAAAATAAGTGCAGGGCTCCAAATTACACTATTGATCGCGTTGACAATCTCATTCATAGACTCCGATTCCTTTATTGTGTTGTTTTAGCAGAGTTTTTAGGTTTACGGTTATTCAACAGATGTTGAGTTAGGACATTCACTTTTGATTAAGACATTTTTTGTAAATATCCAAGATACTCAACATAACTATTTTTTAGGGAGCTTCATAGTTAAAATGTTAAATATTTGAAACCAATGTGTTTTGAAATTGAGTTTTAGCATGGATAAATAGAGCAGAGGGGCGAGTTAACTCGAAATACGGTAGTGATTTATTATGAATGTCAGTTATCCCATTACCCAAAGTAGCATCCACACGCCGAATAAGCTGCTTAAGCTATGGCGCGTGATTTGATGGCTGAGTAATAGAGATAAACTCACAGCAATAGGAATGACGAGAATGAATCCCCATGCTAACGGCATATCGATGATTTTCATTTGTCCCAGCCAGGTACTGGTGAGCATGCTTATTGCGAGTAACATTAAGCTATGGAATATCAATAACTGATTGAATCTTAATATTAATGCTGGAGTTATTGTCATAGCCTGTCGCGCATTTATTGCAAACTGTCTCATAGTCACTCCTTAGTTATTTAGTGTATCTTATGCCTTGTTGAGAATCATTCGCAATTGAATTTACACTTAAGCTTTTACATTTAAGCTCGGTTTACTACAGAAATTTGCACTCAACTGGCGTTTGGGCTAAATTATACTGTAATTATATCCAGTGCTTGGTGTTTATATGATTCTCTATATCGCAGAAAAACCTAGCCTAGGGCGGGCCATTGCCGATGTATTGCCTAAACCCCATAAAAAAGGCGATGGATTTATCGAAGCCGCCAATGGCGATTGTGTGTCTTGGTGTGTTGGTCACTTGCTCGAGCAAGCTGAACCTGATGCCTATAATCCCGAATTTAAGTCTTGGAAATTCGAGCATTTGCCAATAGTGCCAGACAAGTGGCAACTAAAACCTAAGGCCGCAACCCGCAGCCAACTTACAGTGCTTAAACGATTAGTCAAACAAGCCAACACCTTGGTTAATGCGGGCGATCCCGACCGTGAAGGGCAGTTACTCGTGGATGAAGTGATTGCCTATCTTGGCGTGACGGGGGACAAGCTACATCAAACCCAGCGTTTACTGATCAGTGACTTAAACCCACAAGCTGTAAAACGGGCTCTAACGCAGCTACGCAGTAATCGCGAGTTTATTCCTTTATCCACATCGGCCTTAGCCCGCAGTCGAGCCGATTGGCTCTATGGCATGAATATGACGCGTGCGTACACCATCCAAGGTAAAAAGGTCGGTTATCAAGGCGTGTTATCCGTCGGCCGAGTACAAACGCCATTGCTTGGGCTAGTGGTGCGCCGTGATGAAGAGATTGCCCACTTTCAATCTAAACCTTTTTATGAAGTACTAGCGCATTTGGCGACCGAGAAGCAAGAAACCTTCAGCGCCAAGTGGCAACCTAGCGAAGCTTGTCAGCCTTATATGGATGAAGAAGGACGAGTGTTAGTGAGAGGGTTAGCGCAAAATGTGGTGAGTCGCATCAGTGATAAACCCGTCTTAGTCACTCAATTAGTGGCTAAGGACAAGAAACAGAATCCACCATTGCCCTACAGCTTATCCGCGTTGCAAATTGATGCGGCGAAACGGTTTGGCATGAGTGCTAAGGATGTGCTCGATACCTGCCAGAGTTTGTATGAACGCCATAAACTCATTACTTACCCACGCTCCGACAGTCGTTATTTACCCGTTGAGCAACATAACCTTGCGCCTTCGGTACTTAAGGCGATAAGTGACGGTGCTGCTGAGTTATTGCAAGGTGCTGATGCACCCGAGCCCCGTCTTAAATCTAAAGCATGGGATGATAAAAAAGTGGACGCCCATCACGCAATCGTCCCCACAGAGAAGACGGCTAACTTATCTAGCTTGAGTCAGCGTGAGAGGCAGTTATATCTTCATGTTGCTCGCCAGTACTTAGCACAGTTTTATCCGGCTTATTGTTACAGTGAAACCACAGTGCAAGTGACAATCGAGGGTGGCTTATTTAATACCAAGGCGCGTCAGGATAAATCCCTCGGCTGGAAGCAACTCTTTGCCCGCCAAGAGCCAAATGGCAGTAAGGCGAGTGGCAACAAGTCGACGGAAGAAAGCACAGGTAAGGACGATGAGGAGAATGACGAGTTTATCGGCCAATTACCGCCTTTGAAATTGGGACAGGCTTTGCATTGTACTCGAGGCGAATTGTTGGAGAAAAATACTCAACCACCAAAGGCCTTTAACGATGCCACTTTACTCGGTGCTATGACGGGTATTAGCCGTTATGTGACCGATCCTGAGATCCGTAAAATTCTTAAAGAAACCGACGGATTAGGTACAGAGGCCACCCGTGCAGGTATTATCGAATTGCTGTTCAAACGCGGTTTTTTACAACGCTTAGGTAAATCTATTGTCTCGACAGACGTGGGGAAAGGATTGATTAACAGCTTGCCCGCGAGTGCGACTACGCCGGATATGACAGCGCTTTGGGAAGCGAGTCTGAATGGCATTTGCCATAAAGAAACCTCTTATCAAGCCTTTATGCAGCCACTGCTCGGCACCTTATCCACGCTTATCCAGAATGCAGGCGCCCAACTGCCAACCGCGCTTAATGGTTTACAAGGCCAAGGTTATCGTAAAACGGCAAGTAATAAATCTGGTTATCGTAAGTCGCCTTACCGCAAAGCCTCGAGCTCGGCAAAACGGGCAGGCACTGCAAGTACAGCTAAAAGCAGTGTGAATAAGTCAGTGGCTAGTGCTGGCGCAAGGAGTCGAACACGCAAAATGGCTACAGAGGTTTAATCGTCACGAGTGCGTTGTGATTCTGTTGTAGGGGATATTCGACCTTAAGCTATAACGCTTTCATAGCACTGAATTTGGGCAAAAAAAAGAGTAAACCAAAACGGTTTACTCATACGGAAATAGGTCGTTAAAGCTTGCCAAAATCACTCAATTGATGAGGAGCAGGCATATAATCTCAGCATTAACTTAATTAGCCCTTAAAGTTCATATTTATCTTAGGGTGTCGCCTCGGTTTAAGCTGATGAGCTTATCCAGTATGCGTTCTCCATCCATGCGGATGCCGTTATGTTCATATTCTGATGTTAACCAATACTTTAGCCTGCCAACTTGTTTTGTGGTTTCTAAACTGTATTGCATCTCTACAAACATATCTTCACTGTAAATGGCCGTTGCAACAGGGACTCGGTTTTGTGCCAGTTGCTCTAGATTGTAAAGTGTTGGCCAATTTGATTTATGGGCAAGGATTTCTGCCGCGGCTTTAAGCGGCACTAAGTGACTAAATTGGTCAAACATCCATGGGTATATCATCTCACCTGTGAATAAAAACGGTTTACCTTGTTGATAGTTAAAGGCGGGGAATTGCTGTCTAACCCTGTGTGCCGACCATTGTGAGGCCGAGTGTTGACAGTAGATGGCTTCATGCAACAGGGCAAAAATCGGGTTAGTGTTGTAATCGAGCATTTGACCGAAATGATTTAAAAATAACGGATTGACTACTGCCCCTGAAGCCGTGTTGATCAAGGCTTGCTCAAGCAAATAATAAACCGATTCAGGCCCTTGCTCCATTCCGATATTAATACCCAGCAGTTGCAACATTTCAACCGAGAGGCGTTCACCCGTTGCCAAATACACTTCATTTTCAAGCAAATGTTTTGCTAAGCGAGTGACGAGATGTTGAGCATCGTGGAAGCGTTGGAAAAATTGTTTATTCTTCGCCAGTACGCGTTGATAAGTCGCAAGATAGACGTCGTCGCTGCTACGGGTTAATGATGGTATGCCACCCGTGATATAGGCTTCACTGACGCCTTGAGGGGCGGCGCTTAAATAATGTAACACGCAAAATCCCCCGAAACTTTGGCCGAGAATCGCCCACTTATCGGCGGGACAAAGCTGGGCACGAATCGTTTCGGCATCACGAATGATATTGTCAGCCCTGAAATGGCTTAGGTAATCCGCTTGAGCTGCGGGATCTAAGTGTTGCAGGCTTTGGTAATTAATCGGTGTTGATAAGCCTGTACCACGTTGATCGAGTAATAATACCCGATATTCTTTTAATGCGCGGCGGATCCAGCTGCTGTTGCTGGCGGGACGCATGGCCGCAAATCCAGGGCCGCCTTGAAAAAATACGATATAAGGTAGTTTTTTATCTTTGTTTTCTGGGCTACAGAGTTCTCTGGCAAACACTTGGATTTGCTCTGCAATTGGATTTTGATAGTTGAGGGGCAAGGTAAAAGTGTGTTTCTTCGCCAGCACTCCGGCGAGAATAATATCGGGTTTCATCAAACAACCTTAATGGCAGAGGATCATGTTATTGTGATTGGCAGATTGTATACCCAAATAAGCTGAAGATGCAGCAACCTAGGCTACCTGAAATGCGTATCTTCAGCTAACTTGGGTATAGACAAAATAGTTTATGTCGTAAGCTAGGATTATTTGATTAGCTTTTGGTGAAGATCAATTTTTTGGATACAAATTTGAGCCATGATGAGTTTCTTAGCGTAATCTATCGCTTATGGATAACACGAGATTGAAGCTATGAAGTATCAGATTATTCCAGTGACACCTTTTCAGCAAAATTGCAGCTTGATCTGGTGTGAAAAAACCAAGCGTGCTGCGGTTGTGGATCCCGGCGGGAATATTGACAGGATCCAAAACGAAGTGACGAAACTTGGACTCGTCCTCGAAAAAATCATCCTTACCCATGGGCATATCGATCATGTCGGTGGTGCAAAAGCCTTAGCGAAAGCCGCCAATGTGCCGATTATTGGCCCGCATATTGCCGATAAATTCTGGATTGATAACTTACCTAAGCAAAGCCAAAATTTTGGTTTTCCCCATTGCGATGCCTTTGAACCGGATCAATATCTGCAGGATGGCGATATTGTTAAAATGGGCGAGCAAAGTTTATCTGTGCTGCATTGCCCTGGGCATACGCCGGGACACATTGCACTTTTTTCTGCCCAATCTAAGTTGGCGTGGGTGGGGGATATTTTGTTTCGAAGTTCTATCGGCCGTACCGATTTTCCCCAATCAAATCATCAGGATTTAATTCACTCGATCACCGAAAAACTGTGGCCCTTAGGCGCCGAGGTTGAATTCATTCCTGGGCATGGTCCTATGTCTACCTTTGGCGAAGAGCGCGAGCATAACCCCTTTGTCGCGGACCAACTTTTACTGTAATTAAGACGCCATTCAGCATTGCTTGATTTGTGAGCGATAATCACTCGCAAATCAAATGATTATTTCAACTAATAAACCAACCTTTTTTATGTTTTCTGTTTTTCCTTCTAGACTTAAAGCAGTTCTTCCGTCTACTGGGGTAAGTATGAAAACAAAAACAATGATGAGCGTGGTCTTTTCGACCATAGTCGCGAGTGCCGTGATTTCTGCGGTATTGAGCTTCAATGTTAAGTCTAAAATCGATCTCTTTAATGATGCGGCTAGCGTCCGATATCAGTCCTATCAAGTTGCCGATGAGTTAAGACAAAGTTCCGATGACCTAACGCGTCTCGCTCGAACTTACGCTGTTACGGGTGATGAAAAATACGAAAAAATGTATATGGATATTTTGGCTATCCGTAATGGTGAGAAGTCTAGACCTGAAAAATATCACCAGATTTACTGGGATTTGGTGTTGAGTTATGGCGATAAGCCAAAGCCCGACGGTGCTAGCATTGCGATAAACACGCAAATGAAGTCCCTCGGTTTTTCTGATGAAGAATTCCGTTACCTTGAACAAGCTCAGCAAAACTCAGATGCGTTAGTCGCCCTCGAAGTGAAAGCCATGAATGCCGTCAAAGGTATTTTTATGGACCCCAACACCCAAACTTACACGATCAAAGGTGAGCCTAACTTAACCATGGCGAGGGAGTTATTACATAGCGACCAATACCACAGAGAAAAAGCTAAGATCATGCAGCCGATTGATGAGTTTTTTACAGCATTGGATAAACGTACCGATGGTGATGTGAATAACCGACTCGACTCCCTGCATGCTGCATTAAACTGGTCCCAACTGGTGTTATTTATCGTGATTTTAGCCGCCGTTGGCGGATTTATTATCGTTAAGAGCAGGATTGTGACTCCCTTAGTGCAGACCTGTGTTGAATTGCTCGATATTCAGCGCTCTAAAAATCTTGCGCGGCGGATCTCTGTTACGACTCAGGGGGAAATTGGCGAAATCGTTAATCAAATCAACTTGTTTATATCCTCCCTTGCTAGTTCATTATCGACGACGGATGGCATTGCAAAAGAGGTGGCTGATTTAGCTAAGCAAACTAAAGCATCAATTCAAATTTCGCGTGAAAGCTCAAATCGAGTGGCGAGAGAACTGGACGCCAGCGCCAGTGCGATGGAAGAAATGACCACGACCTTAGTGCATGTGAGTGAGAGCACCTCGAATGCTGAAAGCCGCGCCGCCGAAAATGAAACGCATGTCACTGTAGGTAAACAGACAGTATCGGAAGCGTTGAAAGCCATGTCGGTATTAGAAACTGAGTTTAGGAATACTCAAGACTCTATGTCGCATCTAGTGAACGAAAGTACCCAAGTCAGCAATGTGTTGAGTGTGATTAAGGCGATTGCAGAGCAGACGAATTTGCTGGCACTGAATGCCGCGATTGAAGCAGCTCGGGCCGGTGAGCAAGGACGAGGCTTTGCTGTGGTAGCTGATGAGGTTCGATCATTAGCCCAGCGCACTCAAGATTCCACCAAGGAAATCGATGATATTGTCGCAAGCCTTCAAAGCCGTACGAATCAAGTGGGTACATCTGTGACTCAAGCGGCGACGCTAATGCAAAAGGCGGGGGTAGAACTGCAACGTATCGTGGCAGTATTTGAGGATATCCGCCATAGTACGGAAGCGATTCATGGGATCAATACTCAGGTTGCCGCTTCAACCGAAGAACAATCCTTAGTTTCTAAAGAAATAGCTTCGAGCATGATGGTGATCCGCGATAATTCCCGTGAAGTATCACAGATTATCGAACAGATTGAATCGACATCCATTAGTCTAGACAACCAATCTCAGATACTGCGCACTAAGGCGGGGGAATACCAGTTTTAGATAAATGTGATTGATTTGCGAACAAACGCCACTCAGACATGGACGTCAATTCTTCATCTTTAGCTTCCCCTGAACATATTTTATGCTTCAACACTTTTTGAAATCTATTACTCCTTTCAATACGCACACGCCTTTGCTAACTTGGTTGTCCATATGTTTAATGCGAGCGTTTGACGAAGCGGTTTTATTTGCTGATAAAACTTGCGTCAAGCTTTGATGACAAATAGACGTCGATAGCTGCGTTATTAACGGCTGATCGTTTCAATAGCGATAAGCGCATTAAATTTTTAAATCTCCCTAACCCAATGGAGTCCTTGCGGATGGATCACCAAATCGAAGATTTACTAGAGCATTGGCTACCGCTGGCGGATGACGCTTGGGTGCTTGCGGTGATCACCCAAATTCAAGGTTCGGCCTATCGCAAACCCGGCGCCATGATGTTGTTCCATGAGTTTGGTCAAGGCGTGGGTATGTTAAGTGGCGGCTGTTTAGAAGCCGATTTACGTCGCCATGCTCAAAATGCCATGCAGACTAAGCAAGTCATGTGCGTCACCTATGATGCAAGCGATGAGTCCGATGCCAGCTATCGACTTGGTTGTGGTGGCATAGTAGATATCATGTTGATCCCTCTGCTAAAAGAGAATCATGATCTTGGCTTAGTTGAGCTAGTGCAGGCATTTCGCCACGGTCGGTCGGGTTTTTACCAATTGCCTTTAGTCAAAGCGGGGACGGATGCGCGCCAGTATCACGCTGCGTTTTATTCTGAGGAGTTGACGCCGTTCCCCGCCAGCGATTTTGTACGCACGGGCGTCTTCACCCAAGACGCGGGAGAATCACTGATTATTCCCTTGAGACCAAGATTCCATCTTGGGATCTTTGGCGGTGGTATCGATGCTAAGCCTGTTGCCGCCATGGCCCACACTTTAGGTTGGCAAGTGACTGTTTTCGATGGTCGTACCGCCTATGCCAGAGCGGCGGATTTTCCCCATGCCCATATAGTGAAACTGACCGCGGGGGAATTAACCGCGAATCATATCGCTCAATTGGATTGCGCCGTGGTGATGAACCATAACTTGGGCTTAGATGCTGCGGCATTAAAGGTTATTCAAGCGCATCCGCTAGCCTATATCGCCTTGCTTGGCCCTGCCCATCGACGGGATAAAGTGCTTGGAATGGCAGGGCTCAATGCTGAATCTTTTTCTGGGGTATTTTCTGCTCCCGCGGGGCTTGCCCTTGGCGGCGAGTTACCGAGTGCTGTGGCGTTAAGTATTTTGGCCCAGTGTCACGGTGTGCTCCATGGCGCAACCTTAAAACATCTCGATGAGATAATGCGTTGATGACATTGCCGCCAGTGCAAAAGCCCACTGCGCTAACGTCGACACTGCCCGGTTCGAGACAGCCCAGTTCGGCAGTGCCAAAGTCGGCAGCGCAGGCGCCATGCTCATCCAAGCGGCTGCTGATTGTGGTACTTGCGGCGGGTGAGAGTAAGCGCTTTGATGGGGTAAAGTTAGCGCAACTTCTGCCATCACATAGTGCTACGGAAATTCGCGAACAAACCATCATTTGCACTCATGTTGAGCGTTTACAGCAGCTTAGTTGCCAAGATTTAGGTTTGGATCGCAAAGACGCTCATTCGCTCCAGCATACGCCTTTGTTAATCATACTCGGTGCTCATCAGCACATATTGCAGCCATTATTAGTCGAGCTTCATTCTCGCCAACCCTTTGATATTTTAGTTAATCCACAGTGGCAAACAGGCTTGGCATCCTCAGTGAGTTTGGCGGCAAGCTATGCCAAGGAGCAGGGCTTTGATGCCATGCTGCTGACATTGGCAGACCAAGTGGCCTTGAGTGCAGACGATTATCGACAACTGATTTTGACATGGCATGAAACTGGTAAAGACGTTGCCGCCCATTATTTGGATGATTTAGGCGTACCTGCTATTTTTAATGCCTCTACATTACCGCAGTTCACTCACTTGAGTGGTGATCGCGGGGCGAAATCGATTCTAAAACAACAAGCACAGCAGGGAGCGTTAGTCGCTATAACACTACCCCGCGCCGCAATTGATATTGATACCCAAGCCGATCTTGCGTCGTGGTTGGCACTTAAGGAGTGAGTTATGGCAGAAGTATTATCAACCACTGCAGTTATCAAGGAAGTCAGTACCGCCGCTTCCACCCAAACACTTTTCATCAACGGTAAATCATTTACCTTAGATGCCGATCCTAAGATGCCAATCCTGTGGGCGTTACGGGATATTTTAGGGCTCACGGGCACTAAATATGGTTGTGGTGCAGGGCTATGCGGTGCTTGCACTGTGCATTTAGACGGCCAACCTGTGCGCGCCTGTTTAACCAGTTTGGGGCAGGCACAGGGAAAACGTCTGACAACAATTGAAGGGCTGGATAATCAAAAGCTTAAAAATGCTTGGGCCGAACATAACGTGCCCCAGTGCGGCTATTGTCAGGCGGGACAATTGATGTCGGCTGCGGCGTTAGTTGCGCAGCATCCGAAACCTTCTGCAGAACAAATCAACTCTGCCATGTCGGGCAATATCTGCCGCTGCGGCACCTATCCTAGGATCAAAGCCGCACTGCAAAACTATGCCAAACAGGAGGGCTAATATGAGTACTTTTACTGCCGTAGAAAATATCAGCCGCCGTGATGTGTTAAAACTGTTTGGCGCAGTGGGTGGCGGATTAGCATTAGGGGCGAGTGGATTAACTTGGAGCCCCATGGCGCTGGCGCAGGATAAAGAAGCGCGGCTGAATCTGTTTATTGCCATTGGTGAAGACGACAAAGTGTATCTCACCTGCCATCGCTCCGAGATGGGACAGGGGATCAGAACCGGCATTCTGCAAGTCTTAGCCGAAGAGTTAGAAGCGGATTGGGATAAAATCGTCCCTATTCAAGGTTTAGCTGATAAACGTTATGCCAGCCAAAACACCGACGGTAGCCGCAGTATTCGCGAAAATTACGACCGCATGCGCCAGATGGGGGCGATGGCAAGAACCATGCTAGAGCAGGCTGCCGCTGCGCGCTGGCAAGTTCCCGTGAGTGAGGTGCATACCGCTAGCCATAAAGTGTTGCATGCTAAATCGGGCCGCTCGGCCAAGTTCGGCGAGTTAGCGTTAGCCGCATCTGAGCAACCCGTACCCGCCGTTGAGTCGTTAACCTTTAAAGAGGTTAAAGATTTCAAGCAGATTGGCGCATCACGCCAAATCGTTGATATGGATGCCATGTTAAGCGGCAGCGCGATTTATGGTTACGATATCAAACTCGAGGGCATGCTCTACGCCAGCATCATGCGCCCGCCCGTGCTTGGGAGCGATGTGGCAAGCTTGGACGATACCGCAGCGCGCAAAGTGGCCGGTGTCGTGGATGTGTATCGTTTGCCCGCCGCTAAGGGCGCTCCCGCGTTTCAGGCTTTGGGCGGCGTTGCAGTCATCGCCACAAACACTTGGAGTGCCCTCGAAGGCCGCAAAGCCTTAAAAGTCACTTGGACTCAAGCCGACAACAGTCAGCATGATTCAAGTCTTTATTTGAAGTCACTGGTCGAGCGGGTACAGCAAAGCGGTAATGTCGTGCGTCAAGCTGGTGATGAAATCAAAAACTGGCCCGAGGCGAATACGTTAAAGGCGGTTTATACCGTGCCTTATTTAATTCATTCTTCTATCGAGCCGCCCGTTGCTACTGCCCATGTGACTGAAAAGGGCTGTGAAATCTGGGCATCGACCCAAACCCCGCAAAGTACCCAGCAAAATGTGGCCGCTGCGCTGGGTATGGAAGAAGATGCGATTAAAGTGAATGTCACCCTATTGGGTGGTGGTTTTGGGCGTAAATCTAAACCTGATTTTAGCGTTGAAGCCGCGCTGTTATCGAAGCAATTCAAGCGTCCAATTAAGGTGAGTTGGAGCCGCGAAGATGAAATTCAAAACGGTTATTACCATGCTATCAGCGCCCAGTCCTATCAGGCACTGTTTGATGCCAGCAACAAACCGACCGCGCTTTTAGCCCGTACGGGATTCCCATCGATCAGTTCAACCTTTGCCGAAGGGGTGGAATATCCCTCTGGCGGTGAGTTGGATTTAGGCTTTGTGGATGTGCCCTTTGCTTTGCCAAATTTAAGATACGAAGCGGTAAAAGCGCAGGCGCACAGCCGTATTGGTTGGATGCGCTCTGTGTGTAACATTCAGCACGGTTTTAGTGTCGGTAGCTTTGTCGATGAAATGGCTCACAGAGCTCAGATGTCTTGTCCCGATATGTGGCGCAGCTTACTTGGGCAATCAAGGCGTGAGACCTTTGATAACCAAGGCTTTAAATATGGCAACTATGGCGAAGAGCTCAATCGTCATCCCGTGGACGTTAGTCGCTATTTGGAGGTAATCGACGCGGTCGAAAAAGCCCAAGCTAAGGCGCCCAAGGCGGGTAAAAATCAGGGCTGGGGGTTTGCCGTACATCGCAGTTTTGTCAGTTATGTCGCCATGGCTATGCTGGTGGAAGTGAGTGAGGATAAACAGCTTAAAGTGCTGAATGCCATCGCTGCTATCGATGCGGGCACAATAGTTAACCCTGATAGGGTAAAAGCCCAGACTGAAGGCGCGATTATATTTGGCCTGAGCTTAGCCTTGATGGGGGAAATCACTTACAAAGAGGGCAAAGTGCAGCAATCGAATTTCCACGATTATCCTTTGCTGCGACTTCCCCAAACCCCCGATATGGAGATCATCATTATTGCATCCGATGCGCCGCCCGCAGGCGTGGGTGAGCCGGGTGTGCCGCCCGTTGCCCCGAGTTTAACCAATGCGATTTTTGCGGCGACGGGGCAGAGGATCCGTGATCTTCCCGTGAATAAACTATTGCGAGTGTAAGTGTCGGCAAGAGGGTTAACTGAAAGCCGTTTGAACAAAAAAGCGCCTAATAAGCGCTTTTTTCGTTTTTTTACCACAAAAAATTTGCTTGTTAGCGATTTTACGGGCATTAATGCCGAAAATTAGCAATAGATCAGGTTTTTGTTACCAAAATAGAGGTAATTTAACCAATATGTTTACCCAAGCTACCTCAAAATACACATTTTAGAGCGCCCAAGGGTATAAACTTCCGTGAATAGAATTACTAAAGGGGTCATCCATGGAAAATCGTTGGCAAGTCGCTATTTCTGCCGGCCTATTGGCGGCTATTTGGTGTGGCGTCGCAGATGCTTTTCATCTGGTCACTTGGATCGGCTTTTTAGGTTGCAGCACTTTTTTTGCTCAACCTAAGGCTGGCTTTCAGGGCGTGATGATGGCGTGGTGCACAAACCTGTCCGGTGTATTTTGGGCTTGGCTCATTATCTCGGGTAGCAGCTTTTTTATTTCGCCCGTATTTGGGTATATTTTTACCGGCATAGCCACTTCGGCCATGTGTTTACAGGCAAGTTATCAAAGGCTTAGCTTTATTCCCGGCGCATTTATTGGCTGTTGCACTACCTTTGCTATGGCGGGTGATGTGGCCAATGTCGTGCCGTCGTTGATCATTGGTGGCTTATTAGGTTTTAGCATGAGCCTGTTAACAGGGCAGTTGGTTACTCTGACACAAAAGTGGTCTGCCGCCACACGTAACCAAGTTGCTAGCGCTGATTAGCATAATACCTGCTCAGATCTTATGACTGACATAGTTGTCGTGACAATCTGAGCTATACTGCTGATTTAGTGCCAAATAGCATTTTGTTCTTAGGAATTATCAAGATGAAACAAATCCAGTTTCGTACCATTGATGCCATATTGATCAAGTTCAGTCTCAACGGAAAGTTTTGGGTAGTGTGTTCTATGGTGGCGCTGATCACGGCCGCCGTGGCGCTTGTCAACTATCAACATGCGCACCGTAACCTTGAGCAGGCCTCTATCGCTCGGGTTCAAGCTAGCGTCGATACCCTAGCGCAAGTTGCAACGGCGCAAAAGCTAGAAGCTGACGCCTTATCTCAATTTGCTAGTCAATACGGGTTAACTGTAACTTCAAGGCAAAGTGATGCGCAGCGTCAAGGGGATAAAGTGACGGCCAGTGCCAGTGTGTCAGGCCAAGCCTTACAACTGACGCAGAATGTCCATGAGTGGGAAGCCGATGCGCGTAGCGATGCTAACTTTATGTTCTGGTTAGCATTAGTGGGCTTGTTGCCTTTATTCCAACTGAGTTACTGGATTTCGACTTCACTCGGTGGTGGATTATGGGACATGTACTTAGCCATCAAACGCTTAGCCGATGGTGATTTGAGTTTTAGATTAAACTTCTTTGGTACTGACGATTTCAGTTTGATTGCCCGGGAAATCGATCGCTGCGCCGACAATATGAGTGAAATGGTGTCAGCTATTGGCAAAAATGCACAGACCTTATCATTGGCATCCGATGAATTTAATCAACAGGCGGCCACCAGTGATAAACTGATTGGGTTCCAACATCAATTCCTCGATTCCGTTGCCGTGGCGATGGCGCAAATGACCTCAGCGATTGAAGAAGTCTCTGTTAATGCGAGTAATACTTCGTTGCAAACCAAGGAAAATTCAACCCAAATGTTGGCCAGTCGTGGGCGTATTAGCCACACAGTGGAAAGTATTGGCTTACTTTCAACTAAGATTGGCGCGGCGTTTTCATCGGTGGAACAATTGTCTAAGGATGCGGCGAGTATTGATGCTGTAGTCACAACCATTAACAGTATTTCCCAGCAAACTAATTTATTAGCCTTAAATGCGGCCATTGAAGCGGCCCGTGCCGGTGAGCAAGGTCGTGGCTTTGCCGTGGTAGCCGATGAAGTGCGTACCTTAGCGGGTCGAACTCAACAGGCCACGGTAGAAATTCAGGCCATGATTGAAGGCTTACAATCTGGCACGAGTCGTTTATCTAGCATTACCATGGAGATAGTCGATCAGGCCGATGAAGGTCGCAGTGCGATTATCGCCGTCGGTGATGATGTTCAAGGCATGGCGCAATCGGTCAATGCGGTATTTGATATGAGCAGCCAAATTGCCGCCTCGGCGGAAGAGCAGAGTGTCGCCGCTCGCGACATTGCCGGACAATTGAATGAAATCCGCCATCAGTCGGAAACTATCAAACAAACAGCCCAGCGCAGTGTGACCTTAGCCAATGATCTGCACCATGCCTCGGTCGAGTTAGATGGCATTTTAAAGCAGTACCGCACGAGTTAATGTGTCACCTTTAATGTGAGTCGTCGGCATGGGGTGTTGAGCAATAACGCCCGATACTGAGTCTCATGTTAAGTAGTAACGTATCATCCGACAATGGCGGAAATCTTAGATTTCCGCCATTTTAATTTGGAAGTACCCAAAGAACTATTTAGTTATATTGCCCCATTCCGTTCTATCAGCGTGACATTATCTAAATTGACGGTCATAGATTTCAGGGGAGAAAGTTATGTCTGAAAATGTCCTTTTTGCGGAGGGTATTTCACTGTGGTTGGCGGTGGAAATCTGTGTTTTGTAAAAATAGAATTTGGGGAAATTGATGGTTTCTATATGGCTGATTGTGTTAACCTTTATCGGAAATATTTAAGAAAAATATCAAGCAATTTTAAATTGTTTGTTGATGATAAACGTTCACCAGAGTATCATTTTTTCGCCTCTGTCAATTAAAATTGGCTTGGGACGCCGCTTAACGTTAGGCAACAATAATTATGAATAACGATCCATTTCGAAACCCGACAGATACCGAAATAGCTAGCGCAGAAAGCAAACTGGGCATCAGTTTTCATGACGACTACCGATCATTTTTGAAGTCTGGCAGCGATGTTGCAAACGCTACCTTTGAGCCTGCGGTAATTTTACCCGGCTCTGGCCATCTTGATATCTTTGACATTGCTGAAACAGCCTGGAATGTCATGGGTCTTCCAAGAGACCTTTTGCCATTCATCGAGGATAATGGCGACTATTTCTGCATAGCAAAGACGGGTGAGATAATTTATTGGTCTCACAACGGCAGCACTAAGGAAGAATGGCCGAATCTTTCTGCATGGCACAAGCAGGTTTGTGTAGACCTTGAGTAACTGTGATAGCCTAAATAGTGGTTCAAATCGTTCGCTCCGCTCTCAGTGATGGGTTAAAGCCTGCCCCTTAGCCAAACGTTAACCCATACAAGCATTTAAAGCGGGACTGCTAACAGTTTGCTCGACTTCGCTTCGCTACACAATTTTAGCAAACGATTATCAGCCCCTTAAATGGGCGTTAAGCATTATGAGCAAATATCGAGATAAATTCGAATATCCGGAAAATCCAGCAAGTGCTGAAGACATTCAGGCTCTTGAGAAATGGTTAGGAACAGATCTTCCGAGTGAGTATAAGAAGTTCTTGCTTGAAACTAATGGGGCAGAAACTCCGATTGGCGTGCAAGAACCAGATGACTCAGTTGTGCTCTGGAGCGCTAAAGAGATATCCGAATTAACAGAAGCCTATTGCTACGAGCAATACTTGCCTGGGTTGGTTGCTATTGGTTCAGATGGTGGGGGAGAGTCAATTGTCTTCGATACCACACATAATATAAGTTCAGAAGACTGGCCAGTTTATAGGGTACCTTTCGGCGATTTAACGAAAGAGTCTATGGTATTGTTGGCGGAAAATTTCAATGAGTGGGTTTCCAGTGGTTATTCGCTCAAGTTCTAAAATGTTTAACAAGGCCAGTCAATCTGACCTCCGTAAACTGTCTTCTTTTTTGCAAAAAGACGTAAAAAAGCTTCCAACTCACTCCGGCAGTTGCTGGCGGCGTTATGTTTAAAGCGGTAGTAATTAGAAAGAGGGCATCAATATGTCAGGAGAGCGAATATCGGGTGATGGAGAACGAGAACGATGTCCTGTACATGGGCATACGAGAAGGCTATCTAGCAAAGAAATTAATGAGATTAAGCACGCTGTAGAAGTTGCTAACTCACAAGCTAAACGTAAGGGAGTTACACCTAAAGATCCTCAAATTGGTCTTTTCAGTTGTAAATGTAATTGCTTCTATGTGAAAGTTGAATAATGGTCCATCAATATGTTGATAGTATTATCAGAATGCGAACATAACAAATTGCTGTATCTGAAATTTTTCCGTTCCTTCTTTTTTGTTTGATAACACAAAAGCTTCTACTCCAAAAATGCAGCTGAGCAAGGCGTTACACCATAGAAATTTCTATGCGAAATTCACTTGTTATAGCTGATGACCTAATACGCTTTTGTCCCAAAGCATGCTACCTATTTCTTTAAAACAAACAGGCTTCGCCGATGCTAAACAGGTGAACCATGGTTATTTGCGAGACGACCGTCTGCCCCATGGCCGCTCTTTGGCGTCCATGCCATCGCGGCATTTGTGAATCCTTTCACATCAGATGGGGCGGTCGAGCATCTAAGGATGGACTGGCTGCGAGTCGACGAGTGAATGCCATGGCTCACGATTAATCTGTGGCTGAAGCTAAGCTCACAACTTTGCTGCGATGTATGCTGTTCATTTTTAACTTACTTGTGCCAATCTCATTCTGCTTAAGTCACTCTCAAACAAAAACATCGGCCTAAGCCGATGTTTTATGTCTACTAAGATGATCGAACGTTAGCTGATTAAGCCTCTTTGAACGTGCTCCAGATGGGCGCGTGATCTGAGGGTTTATCTATGCCGCGCAGATCGTAATCGACATCGGATTCGACTAAACGTGCTGCCAGTGAAGGCGTTGCTAAAATCACATCAATTCGCAGGCCGCGGTTGTCATCGAACCCTTTGCTGCGGTAATCGAACCAAGAATAACGTTCGATGCGCTCTGGGTGTAATTGACGGAAAGTGTCGACTAAACCCCAGTCTTGCAAGGTTTTCAACCACTCACGTTCTTCCGGTTGGAAGCTACATTTGCCGGTTTTTAGCCAACGCTTACGATTGACTTCACCTATACCTATGTCTAAATCGGTCGGCGAAATATTGATGTCACCTATGATGGCGATATCTTCATCGTTGCTGTGATTTGTCTGCAAGTAGTGCATTAAATCCTGATAAAACTTACGTTTAGCAGGATATTTTGTTGGGTGGTCTATGCTTTCGCCCTGGGGGAAATAGCCGTTGAACACAGTCAATGGACGACCATTCGCTTGGGTAAATGTGCCGATAATCATGCGGCGCTGGGCATCTTCATCATCGCTTGGAAAACCCTTTTGCAGTTTTTCTGGTGCGACTTTAGACAGCATGGCAACACCATAGTGAGCTTTACCGCCGTGGTAATGCACTTGATATCCCATAGCTTCGACTTCGGCTAATGGAAACGCCTCATCGTGCACTTTGGTTTCTTGCAGGCCGATAATGTCGGGCTGGTGGCTATCGATTAAGGCTTGCAATTGATGCAAGCGTGCCCGCAGACCATTGATGTTAAAGGACACTATTTTCATTAAGGCAGGACTCGTTTAAAGGGTTTAACCACAACACTTTTGTAAACGCCCGCTTCGATATAGGGATCGGCATCGGCCCAGTGTTTTGCTGCCACTAAGGATTCAAAATCTGCGACAACCAGTGAACCACTAAAGCCTGCATCACCAGGGTTTTCACTGTCGATGGCTGGGTGTGGGCCAGCGATCAGTAAACGACCTTCATCGGCGAGGGCTTGTAGGCGAGCTAAATGGGCTGGGCGTGCGGCTAAACGTTTTTCTAAACTATTCTCAAAATCTTGAGCTGAAATCATATACCACATTATTTGAGTTCCTTGCGTTGATCTTCGGGAAGGTGTTTATAAAGATAAAATACGGTCAGGACAGTATTAATTAAGGTTAAAGCGGTTAAACCAAACACTTTAAAATTGACCCAAGTTTCTAATGGCAAACTAAAGGCGACATAAATATTGACTAGGCCACAAGCGGCGAAAAAGATCACCCAATACCAAGTTACGCGAGCCCAAATTTTGTCGTCTACTTGCATTTCTTTGCCTAACATCGACTTTAATATCGATTTATTGAGCAATTGACTGACACCTAAGGCGATGGCAAACAAACTATAGATGATGGTCACTTTCCACTTGATAAAAGAATCATCGTGAAACACTAAAGTGAGTGTGCCAAACACTGTCACCATCGCAAAGGTGATTAAGTGCATCTTTTCAAGTTTCTTATATAACGCATAGGTCACGATCAATTGAAGCGCGGTGGCTGCGATCAATGCGCCGCTGGCGATATAAATATCGAAAAATTTATAAACGGCAAAAAAGATGACGAGGGGCAGGAAATCAAGCAGTTGTTTCATAAATAATCATGTTAAAGAGACATGGGCTTGAGTGTAGCATGTGCAACATAAGGGCAAAAGCACCATGGGCCTAGGATTGCGATCTTGCCCATTAAATGGGTTTAATGGGCAAGTTAGACTTGTGCTTGTTTGGCGGCGTTTGTCTTAGCGTTAGGGCGACTTAGTAGTGGGCAATCGTGGCATTGGCCAGTGTTGGCGAGTTGATACCTTAGGCAGCAAGTACGGCGAATACATTGGATGTTTGTGCTGTCTTCTTTGGGTTCAACAATCAAATTGATGCTGTTATACAGTGGATTTTGGGTGCCATCAAAAAAGGTCGTTCGGCGAAACAGAGCTTGCTTAAGTTGCTGACTTTGTTGCTGAGATAATCCCAACTCTCCTAGATACCAGTGGATCAGATAGCCTAAGTGACTCCAATATAATTTAGCGGGCACGGGGCTCAAAGTGAGTAGGCGCTCAACACTCGGTTGCAGTAAGTTTAAGATAAAGCCTTGTAGGGCGAGTTCTTTATCAACTGGCGGCTTATATGAAATTAATGACGAGTGTACCTCAATGTCTATCTTGTTACTTGGCTTAGTGTTTATTTGGGTAAGTGGTTCGATGCCATGGTGTTTTTTAAAGGTCAAAGCGGTATTTGGCTGTTGCTTTGTTATTTTAAATTCAAATTTTGCCACTCGGCCACTTGCGTGTATCCGCATAAAAACGGACTGTGGCTGCCAGTGAATAGGCTCGAATGTGGCTTTTGGGGCGTTAAAAATCCACTCCATCACAGGCGGAACTAAAAGGCCAAAATACCATTGGCCCCAAAGTGAATGCAGCGCTTTGCGAGTGTCTTTTCTACTGGCCGCAGCGCTTTTACTGGCGAAAGCGTGCGCTCGGCTGTTTGCAGCTGTTTTAGTCGCCTCGGTTCCAGCTTCAGTTACAGTTTCAGTTTCACTCTGAGTTTCTGCGCTAGGGTGTGCGATGGCAAAACGTGCAATGAGTTTTTGATAAGTATCGGCGCAGCTCCATTCATCAAAACTGAACCCAGTAGGGGACTGCGTTGCGCTAAGGTGCTCGCCATAGAAGGGTGCCCGTTGATGTAACAGCTGATTGAGTGACAAAATAGTTTGATTCAACGCGTTGTGGCTTGGCGCTGTATCGCACAATGTTTGCAGTCTGGTGTCTCTCCGTTGGCTTGCCATTGTCACTCCTTATAGGGTTGTGATTGATTCCCGCGGTTATCGATAAGTCCATGTAAATGATTACCTTGCGAGCCCAAGATTTGGGCTCACAAGGTTTTTCGAACGATCTCAATAAAAGTCTGACTTAGAAGCGATAGTCCAAGGTTAAGCTGGCACTTCGCGGCGTACCGTATTGGAATTGACTATATTGACCGACTTGGCTGTAGTAGCTTTTATCTAAGGCGTTGTGCAGGTTTGCGCTGAGCTTAAGTTGCTCGGTGAAGGCGTAACTCGCCATTAGACTCGCTAGCGCGTAAGAGCCTTGTTCTACTTCGACTTTAATCGTGTCTATACCATTGCCTACAGGTTTATCGGCATCTTGGTAGACGCGGCTCTGCCAGTTAACCCCTGCACCAATTTGCAATTTATGCCAATCACCACCAAAGGTATAAGTAGTGAAGAGTTTTAACTGCTGACGTGGTGACGTGGTATTGATGCGTTTGCCCTTAGGATCTTCGGTGGTGAACTGGGTGTAGCCTAAGTAAACATTCCAGTCATCAGTGATTTTACCCGTAGATTCAAATTCGAAACCCCGAGTGTTAGTGCCATCGACTTCTTTGTAGATAGGAGTGGTGGTGCCGGGAATGAGTGTGCGAGTGTCTATGCCTATGTTGTCTTGCTTGATCTCAAACACCGACAGCGACATATCTAAGGCCTCATCGAATAAACTCGCCTTAATTCCGCCTTCGTAGTTTTTCCCTTTGACCGGATCTAGATAGCTTTTATCGATTTTTTGCTTAGTTTGTGGTGCAAAAATATCCGTATAACTGGCATAGAGCGAATATTGATCGGTCAGGGCGTAGGTGAGGCCGAAGTAAGTAGTGAGTTCGTTGTTGATGCTAAAATCGTAGCGGCCGCCAAAGTTATCTTGGTCGGTTTCCCACTCATTGAGGCGTAATCCGACGAGGACAGCTAACGCGTCGCTGAGATTAAGCTGAGTTGCTACATAGGCTGCACTCTGTTTGGTTTCGCCAAATGAACCCGTGGTATAAGTTTCCTTCCATTGAGGTTTTGGATATTGGAAGTTCGGATCGCGAAAATCCCCTAAAAGCGGTACTGCAGCCGTGGGGTAATAATAGGGATTGGCGAACTCTTGGCGTTGGCCATTCCAGCCAAACATCAATTGATGTTCTAATCCAAAGAGTTGGTATTGTCCTTCGGCGCGCAAATCCACATTGTGTTGGGTGCGACTGCCGTCGACATAGGCGATAGACCCAGCCTTTGCGCCGACATTGGTTACAGGATCGGGATAGCCCATGGCCCATAGTACATCGAACTCCAATGAGTTATCGCCGTAGGTGTAAGTCCCTTTTAGGTTCCAACCATTATCTAATCTGTGTTCGAGACTCGCAAAGGTGTTGAGGCCTTGGGTATGCGCCGAGCCCCAATCGGGCGCCGTTGAAGTGGCACGATCATAGTTAGTGCGACTGCCATCGCTGTAAAATAGCGGTAAACCGCCCGACATAGTGCCGCTCGGTGTGGCATCTTGGTAATCGACACCAAGGGTAAATAAGGTGCTATCGCCAATATCGGTTTCGACTATGCCGTATAGCGTTGTGCGCTGCTGCTCGTACCTGTCTTGGAATGAATCTTTATCCTGATAGGCGGCCACCACGCGACCGCGCACAGAACCCGAATCATTTAAGCCGCTGGAAACATCGACCATACCGCGTGCATTATTCCATGAGCCCACACTTAACGACGTGCTGCCCATAAACTCTTGAGTCGGGCGTTTACGGATAAGGTTAATGGCCGCCGAGGGATTACCGGCTCCCGTCATGAGGCCAGTCGCGCCGCGTACCACTTCTACTCGCTCGTAGATGGCGGTGTCGATCAGATTATCCCCATAGTTGAAGCGAGTATCGTAGGTGGTTGGCACGCCATCGTACAAAATGCTGCTCACGGCAATGCCGCGGGCACTAATACTGTATCTGTCGTTATCCATTGGGCGGGCATTGATCCCCGCAACGCTGGTCATGGCATCAATCACGCTATTAAGCTGTTGATCGTTCATCATCTGGCGGGTGATAGAAGTGACCGACTGCGGCGTTTCTAGATAGGATAAATCGAGCCCAGTTGCCGTGTTCATCGCTTGGGTTTTATAACGGTTGTCGTGTAAGTCCTTAGCGCCAATGACATTGATGACTTCAATTTCTTTCTGGTGCTTTTTAGTCTTACTATCCGCATCGACAGTGTCAGCTGTGGCATGGGGAACCGTAGCTAACATGGCTGAGCACAGCAATAGCTTCGGGTTAACGAGGGCTTGCCGACAGACGAGTGCGATGCTGGAGAGAGGAAAAGTCTTCATAATGTTGATCTTTAATTCCGTTTAGGTTGGGGGTTAAACAAGCTGGGCCAACATTGGCCCATGCTAAAGTTTCGGGGTTATCCACTTTGTGGTGTGTTAACGTGTCCTTTGCTCAGCGCTGCTAAGCATAGGGCGCTTAAAGGCATGGCTTTGTCTAAAGGCCGCCAAGGGATTGTCGATGCCGCCGGCGAAACGCAGGTTTTTCTCCCTGTCGGCGAGGTCTATCATTTGCTGGTTATTATTCAATTGGATACGATTGAGGCAGGTGCGTACAAAACTGTCCTTAAACAGATCGTATTGGGCAAACTTGTCGGCCAAATGTGGATGCTGGGCTTGGTAATCACGTACATTGTCCGCCACTAACTCCCAGAATTGGCTTTCACTGACACTGGTTTGCTCATCGAGCAGCGGTGCTAAATAGCGGAAAATACAGTCAAAAATATCCAGTAAGATGTAGTTAAGCTTCATCTCTTCTTCAAGGCTTACTGCAAGGCGTTTTACATCATCAGGTAGCGGCTTAGCGCCATTGAGTACAGCGACTTCTTCGCCTATGTCTTTCATCAAAATCTTGACTGGCACATATTCATCGAGCACTAAAATCAGGTTTTCACCATGGGGCATAAAGACCAGATCGTAGGCAAAAAAGGCATGTAACAGCGGCGATAAATACAGGTTTAAGTAGCGACTGACCCAATCCTTTGCTGGCAAGCCTGAGGCGGCTATCAAGGCTGCAATAAGGGCCTTATCTTCATGATCCGTATGCAGTAGCGCAGCCATGGTCATCAGATTTTGCTTAGGCTCAATGTGTGGCAGTGGGCTTTCGCGCCACAGGGCAGAAAGCATTTTTTTATAGGCGCTATCTTGGGTGAGAGCCTGCTCGTAATAGGTGTGGTGGTAACCTATTGCGGCAATTTCCTTCAGGATCACAAAGCCTTGTTGGGCAAAGTAAAGATCGTTTTCAACCAAGTTTGCAACCCAAGCATTGATCTGCGGTGTGCAGCTCATGTAAAGGGGCGATAGACCACGCATAAAGCCCATATTTAGGATAGAAAGCGCGGTTTTGACGTAGCACTTTTGCGGTGATGCAAGATTGAAGAAAGTGCGTATCGATTGCAGCACTTGGTATTGCTCATTGCCTTCACCAAGATAAACCAGATCGCCACGGGCTATGTCGCCGGCAAAGACGCGGGCGATTTTTTCACGCCACTGCCAAGGGTGCACTGGTATAAAGTAGAAGTCCTGTGGATCATGCTGCTGCGTTTTAAGACGTTGTTGGAAGTCAGTGAACTGTTGGCCAAGCTCCTCCTTGAGTAACGCGTCGTGACTCAAGTTTTCGAGGGCGGCAAACGTGGTTTTGTTTTTGCGGACTCCAAGCCAGACTAACTGCATCGGCATCGCGCTTTCTGGGGCAAATTGACGGTAATCCTGCATATCAAAACCAATCCGGCCATTATTGGCGATAAACACCGGATGACCTTCTGTCATACCCGCTTCTATGCTCTGATAATCGGCTCGCGCCAGTGTGGCTGCGGGAATTGCCTGATGTGCTAACTTGTATGCCTTGCTGTAAAGAGTGCTGGTGATTTCTTCTAAATAGGTTGGTAGTAAGGTTTCACTGATCTCTAAGTCATTTTTAAGGGAAATAATCAGCGACATCGCATCGAGGGTTTGTTCTTTGCCTGCAAGTGAAACGCGGATGGTATCGGCATCAATCGCGAGATGATCTAGCTGATAATGTCGTGCACTAAAATAATAAGTGCTGTCTTTGAGCCTGAGTTCATAGTGATTGAGCCCCGCTTTTTGCCCGTATAGGGTCGGCGTAATGAGCTTCTCGTGGGTGAATTCGCAGAGGATTTTCTTCACTAAATGACGATTAGCCGCTTGCCAATAGGCGGGGGTTAAATGCTCTGGCATAGAAGTCGATGTTGTCGACAGCGCCGAGCTTTGCTGAGCATGTACTGCTTGGTCATGATGATCTTGCGTTGGCAATGGGTTAATTAATAAGGCTTTTGTGGGTAAGTTCATCTAATTCACCTAAAGAGTCGATAATGTCATTGGAGAGGTTGCAGATGCCGCGTGCGAGCTTGGCTTTGCTAGGGTTGGGCTTGCTAAGTATTGTTCTGCTAAGTTTGGCAGAGCAGACGTTGACTGAGCTGAGCTTGGCAGGGCTGAGGTTGTTTGGGCTAGGCTCGTCAAAGAGGGCGTGCTCGATGGTTGAAGGCGCTGGGCCGCAGTGCAAAATCCGAGGAAAGCAGCTTTAGTGTTTAACTGAATCGCTTTTTCATAGCGAATGCCTATCAGGCTATTTAAGCGATGAATTTTGCTATTGAGTTGATCGGGTTCAACCACGAGGCGATTAAAGGCCAGTTTTTCAAGCACGAGCTGCGCTATCGCATCCATCACCTTCAAGGATAAGCCGCTGACGGGTTTGCCATCTGGCGGCGCGATAATCAGATGCATACCACAATCACCCGGCGCAACACGATAGTGCTGACCGACTTCATCGTGGACGGGATCGTAGAGCTCCACCATAAATAGTGCTTTGGCCTGCCATTCACCTATCAAGGCAAACTTGTGTTCTGTTGTTGCTAACAGATTTTTTATGGCATCAAGGTTCAAGCCCTGCATACCCCAAAACTTGGCGTAATCTTGGTTAAACCAAGACTGTAGTGTTGGAATGTCTTGTGTAAGGTCTAACGCTCTGAACTGGAAACCATTAATGCTCGAAATAGCGGATAGTTGCGTTAAATAATGGTTGCTAAATTGGCTTGCCATTATTATGCCTCCTGGTTCGGCGCCATTAAGACCGGCATATTGGTTCCCGCGCCTGAACTTGCGCCAGAACTTGGAATCTTGGTTGGAGGGATAGTTTGTGGCGCATCAACTTGAGTTTTTCTGTGTGGCGCCTTAGGAAAATGTCTTGGATTAAGATCCAACGTGTTAATTGCATTGGCGCCGCAGGGCTGATGACTGGCAAGTTTGGCCGGATCGAAGGTTTGAAACGCGATATGTTCCTCAATGTGGTAGGGCGCATAACCGAGCACAGCTTTTAAGATGGTGCCGTTGCGATAACAGCCCATACCCAGATCTGGAGAGCTTATCCCATGGGTATGCAAACCGACATTCTGGACAAAAATATCCCCTCGAATATCTATGCTGTAATCACGCTGCACGCTAAGTTGTCCGGCGTCATCGAATTCGACTTGTTGTTTAATACCACTGATAAACTCGGGTAAACGATAGTGGTAACCTGTGCCTAAAATGACGGCGCCCGTTTCTTGCTCAAAGGTGTGATTTTTTTCATTGTGGTGGAAATGCAACTTGAGCATATTGGCTTGGGGCTCGATATGAGTCAGCGCCGCATTCGTCATCAGTCGGCATTGAAAATCGGCCAATAGACGTTTTTGATATAACAAATCGTAAATGTCGTTTATCAGCTCAGAATTTATTCCTTTGTAGAGTTGTTTCTGGCTGGCGATCAGTGAGCATCTTTGATTAGGGGTCAACTCGTGGAAGTAATCGACATAATCTGGCGAGGTCATCTCTAAAGTAAGCTTGGTATATTCCAAGGGATAAAAACGCGCTGATCGTGTCATCCAATTGAGTTGATAGCCATAGGTATCAATATCTTGTAGTAGATCGTAAAACACTTCCGCCGCACTTTGGCCACTGCCAATTACAGTGATGGCACTCTGACTCTGCAGGTAGGTTTTTTGCTGCATATAACAGGCGGTATGCATGACCCGTGCATCTTGGATTGGGCAATCCTTTGGTAGATAAGGTTCAGTGCCAGTGCCTAGCACTAGCTTTCGGCATTGATAGGAATGGGTTTTACCACTGCGCCTATCAAAACCTGTAACTCGATAAATACTTTCACCTGCGTTGTAATCCACTTGAGTGACCTTAAAACCAAATTTAAGGTTGCTGAGTTGTTGGCTCACCCATTGGCAATACAAGTTGTATTCGTGGCGGGGTAAAAAGAAATTCTCACGAATATAAAAGGGATAAAGTCTGCCCGTTTGCTTGGCAAAATTAAGGTAACTGTAGCGACTGGTGGGATCGGCCATAGTCACCAGATCCGACATAAAGGGTGTTTGTAATCTTGAGGATTTGAGTAGCATGCCTGGATGCCAGTCAAAACTGGTTTTAGCATCTAAAAATAAGCAGTTAAAGTCGTGAATAGGTTCTGATAAGGCGGCGAGGCCAAGATTGAATGGGCCAATGCCTATGCCAAGTAGATCAAAGATTTCGCGATCCATTTCCCTTTGCTGTGTACTCACTTACGCCTCCTTGGCAACATGCTACTGCGCGTTGCCGATCCAGTAATCAGTTACCTAAGGACGCAAACCAAAGTGAATGCGGTTATCAAAATAGACTGTTTGGCTATTTATCTTGCGTTGATCAACTCGCTATTTTTAGCTCAGTCCTTAGGCCATTTCCTGCTGTCTCTGTCCCGACAACGGTAGGTAAATTAGCATGTGAAAATATTCAAATGCAAACCATTCTCATTTGCGCGGGGCTGTAGGTTAATACTTTTAACTGATAAATAAGGGGGGCAGATACGGTTAATGGTACAAATAAGTAAATGATAAAGGAGTGATAATTAGGCAGCGTTTTGGGGATGTATCATTTAGGATTTTACGATCTCTATTTTTATAAAATATATAAATACAGTGGGTTACATTCATGCTTGAGTTGGTTCGAGAGCAGAGGAAAATTGATTTAGGTGGGAGTCATGTCATCCTTATACAATAAACATAGGTGCCGCTAAACGGTCAGTGTAAATCCATTGTAAAGCGTGGACAGGGGGCTCAATGAGCGCTTTGATTTAATACGATTGGTATGATGTAGGTCGTACTGTTTTAGTTTAAGTGAATATTGGCAGGGTAACAGATCGAGCAATTATCGATGTAATTTTTAGTCGCTGTACGCATAAGAGAAGGAGTTCAAGATAAAGCCGTCCTAAAACGGCTTTGAAATAAAATAGTTAAATCGGAAGATTAAGTCGTAAAACTAGCGTAAATCGACAAAATGAGCTGTGATTTTACGCACCAAAGGTAACACCATCAGCAGTGTCGGAAAGGCGACAACCCATGAGATCAGCCAAGCGCCGAGCCAGAGTTCGAGAAATTGCGGTGAAGCGCCAACGCCATTGAAAGTGCTGATCCCAGAAACGATACAACTCATGAGAATAGAGAGAAAAAATGGCATCACCACAGTGGCATACTTTGCCGGTAATTTGGGTGTCCCCAAAAAAGTACGAGGTTTGTTATCGGGTAAAGATTTAGAAATGGTCATCGGATCCTCTAATGGATATGTATCAGGCGAATGATTTGTTACAGGCTAGCACTATACCTTTTTTTATCGACTCAATTCATCCAATTTGTTACCCAAAGCTCGCCTGTTACATTAACCCAATGGCCTAGCGAGATAGGGGATTTCCCAAGTTCATTATCAAAGGGGAGCGGTAGGTTTGATTGCAACAGGTAAATTGTATCTTCGGGTGTTTGGCTGATGTCGATGATTTGTCCTGAAGCTTCAAAGTGACAGTTATGCAGCGGAAACTTCAGATGCTGGTGTGGCGTTTGTTTAATCATATCAGCTTGAAGACTTGCACTTGCTAATCGGCCAAGCAATTCAACTGTGACCCATTGGTTAACCGGAAAGCGAATTTCGGCCTGCTGATCGCTACCTTGGTAGTAAAACCAAATTGGTGCACCATTATCGCATTTACCTGCAACTTCACCTTCAAAACCACAGCCCCAAGGCGTTAATTCGAGAATATAGATCCGATACTGCATAAAAAGTCCGTTTTTCTTCGATAGGGCATTCTATCGAGGAACTGTGACTAAATAAATACGCTGTCAGTGTAGTACTGCGTGAGTGTCAGTATTGCCTTGATAGATTGTGTTTGAGGGAGATAAAGGCTGAGTAAACATAGAGCTTGGTAAATACAAACAAAATAAGCGAGGCGACGAGTCTACCTCACTTATTTTATTTGTAATTGAATTCTTGATTTATATTGGATTATTTAAATCAAGACTCGCTTAGGTTGCAGCCTTCATTGCGCGAGTAAATTCCCCAAGCGTTGCAAGTAGCTTAACTTCATCGTGCTGGTGGGTTTCGATGATTTTTACTACGGCAGAGCCAGAAATCGCCCCTGCAGCGCCCGCTTTGATGGCGGCGCTTACCTGTGAAGGCTCGGCAATACCAAAACCGAGGAGCGGTGGCGGGGCGTTAAAGGCTTTTAATTTAGATAAAATTTCCTCTACCGGCACGCCAGCTTTCGTGTCTGTGCCTGTCACCCCCGCGCGGGATAAGAGATAGGTGTAACCTTCACCACTTTTACTCACTTGCTCCAGGGTTTCACTGTCGGCATTGGGCGGCGCGATAAAAATCGGCGCAATACCATGGGCTTTAGCGGCTTCGCTAAAGGGCGCAGATTCTTCCACTGGCACATCGGCGATAAGCACTGAATCCACACCCGCTTGCAGCGCTTTGGCGTAAAACGCATCTATGCCGTTAGCAAACACCAAGTTCGCATACAGCAGCAAACCGATTGGTAGTTCTGGGTATTTTGCACGCACTTGCGCCAGTAATTCAAAACACGCCGTTGGAGTCGTGCCAGCGGCTAAAGAACGCAGGTTAGCGCCTTGGATCACAGGGCCATCGGCCAAGGGATCGGAAAACGGAAAGCCCAGTTCTAAGGCATCGGCACCGTTTTGCACTAATGTATCGATAATTTTTAGCGATAACTCAGGGCTAGGATCACCAAGGGTGACGAAGGGGACAAAAGCGCCACGGCCTTCGGCGTTGAGTCTGGCAAAGGTGGCTTGGTAACGGCCAGTGTTGGTAGACGTGTCACTCATGTTTATTATTCCTCTTTACCATTCAAAATGTCAGAAACGGTGAAAATATCTTTGTCGCCACGACCGGAAAGATTGACCACTAAAATGGTTTCTTTGGTGCACTCGCGCGCCATTTTGACGGCATAGGCGATAGCATGCGCCGATTCCAATGCGGGGATAATACCTTCACAGCGCGCCAGTTGTTGGAAGGCTTCTAAGGCTTCATCGTCGGTAGCCGATTCATAACGGGCGCGGCCTGTGGCATTAAGATGCGCGTGCTGCGGGCCAACGGAGGGGAAGTCCAATCCGGCTGAAATCGAGTAAGATTCTTCGATTTGCCCTTCGCTGTCTTGCATCAAAGGCGCTTTCATGCCGAAGAAAATACCTGTCTTACCGTGTTTAAGCGGCGCGCCGTGCATTGGCGTGTCTATGCCTTTACCCGCAGGTTCGACGCCAATCAGTTCGACACTTGGTTCGTCGATAAAGTCAGCGAACATGCCGATAGCGTTGGAACCGCCGCCAACACAAGCGATAACGGCATCGGGCAGGCGACCTTCACGTTCCAGCATTTGCTTCTTGGTTTCTTCACCAATAATGCGTTGGAATTCACGCACGATTGTTGGGAACGGATGTGGCCCCGCAGCTGTGCCGAGTAAATAGTGGGCCTTTTCGTAGCTGCCAGACCAGTCGCGCATCGCTTCGTTACAGGCATCTTTTAGGGTGGCAGAACCTGAGGTGACAGGGATCACTTCCGCGCCCATCAAACGCATTCTAAATACGTTAGGTGATTGGCGCGCAACGTCTTTGGCACCCATATAGACTTTACATTTTAAACCTAATAGCGCGCAGGCAAGGGCGGTGGCAACGCCGTGTTGTCCTGCACCGGTTTCGGCAATAATTTCTTTTTTACCCATGCGCTTAGCCAGCAGGGCTTGGCCTAACACTTGGTTGGTTTTATGGGCGCCGCCGTGGAGTAAATCTTCCCGTTTAAGGTAGATTTTCACCATAGGATTTGGGCTTAAATTGCGGGTTAAGGTCAGTGCTGTTGGGCGACCCGCATAGTTTTTCAATAAATCGGTAAACTCGGCTTTAAAGTCTTCATCTTCCTGCGCTTCCACAAAGGCAGTTTCTAATTGCTTAAGGGCTGGCACTAAAATCTGTGGCACATACATGCCGCCGTATTCACCGAAATAAGGGTTAAGCTTTAACTTTGACATACCTTTTTCCTTATCTTATCAATCAGTTTGTCAGTGGCTTGATGGTGCTAACAGCGTCTTGGGGTTAACCGCATCGTTATCTATTTGGCCACTGGCATTAATAGGTTCATATTGTTTGTTGAGCATCACTCTTGTCCTGCACCAACAGCATCTAGGGCTTCTTGCTTAGCGCGATAGGCTAGAGACGTAAATGGGCAAAAGCCGTTTGGATCAGTTGCGCCGATTTAATTCCTGCGGCGGTTTCTAGGCCAGAATTAAAATCTAAACCGTAAAATCCTTGGGCATTGGCACTGGCCGCATTGTCGGCGTTGAGTCCGCCAGCCAACATGGCATGGGCTTTTTGTGGGCAGAGGGATTTCACATCAATGCTTTGCCAATTAAAGGCTTGGCCCGAGCCGCCAAATTGGTCTGCCGTTTTACTATCAAAGAGATAACGCTGTGCACCCTGAGGAATGTTACCTAGCTCACCCGTTTGCGCATCGACGCTGACGGCTTTCCAAATTTGAGTTGTAAGTCCCGCTTGCTCAAGACGCTCGGCGAGCTGTGCGATTTCAAGTTCAGTTTCCGTGCCGTGCAACTGTACGGCAGATAACTGCAAACAGGCTGCGGTATCCGTAATGGTGCTTGGCGCGGCGTTAACAAACACGCCGACGAATTCAATGGCGGGAGCCGCGGATGCGCGATATTCCCTGAGCAATTGTTCAGCGGCGTTAAGGGTTAACGCGCGCGGGGATTTTTCAGCAAAAATCAGCCCGGCATAGACGGCGCCTGACGTTGCCGCGGCGCGAATATCTTCCATGCGGGTGAGGCCGCAGACTTTATTGTGGCCGAAGATCAATTTACGGCAGGCTAAGTCGATATCAGCCTCGGCCATTATCGAACTACCGACGAGGAAACCATCAACCAATGGACTCAGGCGGTGTACTTGCTGATTGTTGTAGATGCCTGATTCGCTGATCACCACGCGGTCGCTGCCAATGTGTGGCGCTAAGGCTTCTGTGGTGGCGAGATCGGTACTCAAATCCCTTAAGTTACGGTTATTGATCCCGATAATCGGCGCATCTAATGCTATGGCGCGTTTAAGTTCTTCTTCGTTACTGACTTCGGTCAGCACATCGAGTTGATACTTAGCGGCTTCTTTCGCTAGACCTTGATATTGTTCATCATTAAGCACGGACAACATTAACAGAATGGCATCGGCGCCTTGGTGGGCGGCGAGTTTAATTTGGTATTCGTCCACAAAAAAATCTTTGCACAGAATAGGTTGGTTCACCCGAGCGCGCACCTTAGGGATATAGTCCATATCCCCTTGGAAAAACTGCTCGTCGGTTAATACTGAAATGCCCGCCGCATATTTTCCGTAAATATCGGCAATGGCTTCTACATCAAAAACATCACGGATAAGCCCTTTGGAGGGGCTGGCTTTTTTACATTCTAAAATGTAACTCGCCTTGGGCGCCTTGAGTGCGGCAAATAAACTGCGGTCAGAGATTTTTGGCGACAAGCTTGCCTCGGGGAAACGCAGCTTCAGTGCGGCAATATGGGCCGCTTTGGTATCGACTATACGGGTTAACACATTACTTTTTGGCATAGGGTTTGTTTCTGCCTGTGGCTGAGTTCTCATATCTTGGCTATTTGTTATCAGTTCTTGAGTCATTGCCACTTATTCCTTTGTTTCACTGCTGACTTTAGCTAATTGGCTTAACAATTCAAAGGCTTTACCGCTTTGTATGGTACTGAGCGCAAGTAAGGTTCCTGTTTTCACTGAATCAGCAATCCCACACACATATAAAGCACAACCGGCATTGATGGCGACCGCATTGGCATGCGCATCTGTGCCGTAACCTTTTAAAATTGCCTCGGTGATCAAGGCATTCTGCGCGGGTTCGCCGCCTTCTAAGTCACTGATTTGTGCTAAAGGCACACCTAAATCGGCGGGCGTGAGTTGATACTCTATGATGTCGCCGTCTTTTAATTCGGCCACTTGGGTATTGCCGTGCAGCGCGACTTCATCTAAACCGCTGCCGTGCACTACCATAGCGCGTTTTGTGCCAAGCGCCTTTAATACTTTCGCTATCGGTAAGACTAACTCAGGGCTATAAACGCCAAGTAACATAAATTCGGGGCGGGCAGGATTGATAAGTGGCCCTAACACATTGAATAAAGTGCGCGTTTTCAGTGCTTGCCTGACCGGCCCCGCATGTTTTACTCCGCCGTGGTAGTGGGGCGCAAATAAAAAGCACAGGTTCAATGCGTCGAGGCAACGACTGGCGGTGTCTGGTGACATGGTTAAGTCAATGCCAAACTGCGCCAAAAGATCCGATGAACCCGATTTACTCGACACGCTACGATTGCCGTGTTTGGCGACCTTAGCGCCCGCCGCCGCGGCAACAAAGGCCGCTGTGGTGGAAATATTAATGGTATTAAAGCCATCGCCACCGGTGCCAACTATGTCAACGATGCCATTGCTAAGGTTATCGCCATTCGAGTAGGGAAACGTCTTGGCGGCGGCGCGCATGGCATCGGCGGCGCCGCTGATTTCATCAATGGTTTCGCCGCGCATCTTGAGTGCGACTAACATGCCTGCCATAGTGGCTTCACTCATTTCACCGCGAATTAACGCGCTAAAAATCTCAAAGGTTTGCTCGCGACTTAAACTCTTACCTTGGTATAAAACGTCGAGTAAAGGCTGAATATTGTTTGTACTCATGCATTTACTCCTGCTGTCATGTCTTGGGTTAGAAATGCTAAGGTTTGAATGAGCAGTGTGCTGCCCAACGTCGTCAGAATCGATTCTGGGTGGAACTGAAACCCAACGGCTTTATGCTGTGCGTGCAAAATCGCCATCGGCATAGCGTCAGTGGTTGCGATCACTTGCAAGCAATCCGGTACTTGAGTGGCAACGAGACTGTGATAGCGGGCAACGGGCAGGGGAGAGGGCAAACCGGCAAATACGCCAGTACCGTCATGGAAAGTGGGGCTTGCCTTGCCGTGCACCACAAAAGGTGCGCGTGCCACTGTGCCGCCGTAATATTCCACCATAGCTTGATGCCCAAGGCAGATACCCAGCATAGGCACCTTACCCGCAACTTTGGCGATAAGTGCCATCATAGAACCTGCCTCATGGGGGGCACCTGGTCCTGGTGATAACACGAGGGCTGCAGGCTCTTGTTCGTTAAGCAGTTTTTCCGCGATATAATCGGCGGCAACATCGTTGCGGTAAATCACTACCTCGCAGCCAAGGCTGCGAAATTGATCCACTAGGTTATAGGTAAAGGAGTCAAAGTTATCGAGTAGATAGAGTTTCATGTTTGGCTCCTATTTATATTGCACTGAAGAGGATTGTGCTGAAGTGGATTGAGCTGACGATTCAGTTACTAGCAGTCCAGCGCCCATCTTGATGGCCGAAATCACGGCTTGGGCTTTTTGACGGGTTTCATCTGCCTCGCTTTGGGGATCCGAATCGAATACCACGCCAGCGCCCGCTTGAATAAAGGCGGTGCCATTTTTAACAAAGGCGGAGCGGATAACGATGCAAGTGTCCATGTCTCCAAGGGCATTAAGGTAACCCACGGCGCCACCATAGCTGCCGCGGCGGGCTTTTTCTGCTTGGCGTACCAGTTGTGATGCGCGTACTTTTGGTGCGCCCACTAATGTGCCCATATTCATACAGGCCTGATAAGCATGCAGCGCATCTAAATCTTGGCGCAGTTGACCCGTTACACGGCTGACGAGGTGCATGACGTGGGAATAACGGTCAACTTTTAATAATTCGGCGACTTTACGGCTGCCGCTTTGGCTGATGCGTGCGATATCGTTGCGGGCTAAATCGACCAGCATTAAGTGTTCCGACAGTTCTTTTTTATCTAAACGCAGTTCGAGTTCAATACGGCTGTCTAAGTCAAAATCAATCTCGCCGGTGGCGGTTTTACCGCGTTTGCGGGTGCCTGCAATCGGGTAGACTTCCACCTGATTACTGCTGGCATCAAATTTGAGCGCACTTTCTGGTGAGGCACCAAATAGGGTGAAATCTTGGCCCCTGAAATAAAACATGTAAGGGCTAGGGTTAGTCAGGCGCAGGGCGCGATAAGCCCCTAAAGTATTGGGGCAAGGTAAACTAAAGCTACGGGATGGCACTACTTGGAAAATATCGCCCGCAATAATGTGTTCTTTCAAATCGATAATGGTTTGTTTGAACACCTCATCGGAAATATTGACTTGCTCAGTTGCGTCGATGGCGACCAGTGTCGGTATATCGGCAGGTGAATTACCGAGGGTTTTACACTCTGCAGTTAAACTTTGTACCCGCTCACTTAGCGTTGCGGTGATGGCGGCATATTGAGCTGAATCGTGACTGAAGTTATGGGTAATGATGTCGGCTTGTTTCAGTTTATGATCGATAAGAATTAAGGTTTCAGCGAGGTAAAATAAGTAATCAGGACAATCGTTATCGCGGTTCGGTACGGCTGGCAGTGGTTCGACGGTATCAATCAAGTCGTAGGCCAGCACGCCACCTAAAAACAGAGCCTCAAAGGCGGGTTTAGTCTGGCTGTCAGTATGAGCGCCACAATCAATCTGCTGGATAAACATCCGCAGGCCATCGAGTGGCGAGGTCGATTTTAAGCGTGCATCTTCATCCTGCTGCTGAGTGTCTTTTTGCAGCGTGACGACTAAGGTCAAGTTATCTCGGGCCACATTGACAGCAGTACTGAAAAAGAGCGCGATGGGAGCAAGTAAGCTCGCGCCATTGTCGGTCAGTGCGGTGAAGGTCAGCTGATAACCGTCACAGCGGATCATCATGGCGGCATGGGTCATTACCATGCTTTTTAAGTGATCTTTACTGTCGATTTCGGCCGATTCGAGCAACATAGTATGGGGCGCATCTTGGGTGATATGCTGATATAAGCGTAGTGGATCGCTGTGGTAGGTTAATGCCGCCTTGAGTGTGCTTGAGCGTGCGAATGTCTGTTTGGGCATGTTCATATTCCAGCTACCTTATAAAATGTCTTTAACATCATGAGTTATCTCGCTTTCTTAATTTTTTTACCCGAGTCTGCCGACATTTTTCGCACCTAACAAAAAAGCCCGCATTTCTGCGGGCTTCTTGTTGATTCTGGTCACTTTCAAATGAGCACAGAGCTTCACACCACCCGCTACGTTGGGAAGTGCCACCACCAAATGATGTTTAATGAAGCGTTAATGTGTGTCATTCAAAAGGGTCTCGCTAATTCAGTCAATTGGTGTATAGAAAACCTTAGCTGGAGCTGAATGTCAATTGAATATTTTTCACTTCCTGCGATTTATTCGCTGCAATGATGCATAAAATTGATGTTACTCAGCCACAAAATACGAGATAACAGCGCATTTGTTAACAAGTTCGCGTACAATAGCGCCATGAATACTCAAAGCATATTGGCTGATCTACATAGCCACACGACCGCGTCCGATGGTCAGTTAACACCGTCTGAATTGGTGGCAAGAGCCCTTGAAAAGGGTGTGCAGTTATTTGCCATTACCGATCATGACACAGTGGCTGGTTTACCTGAAGCCCGTGCCTTTAATCAGGCTCAAGCTACTCCATTGAAATTGATTTCTGGCGTGGAAATCTCTACTCGCTGGAACAGTTACGATATCCACATAGTGGCGCTTAACTTCGATGCTGATAATCCAGCGTTATTAGCATTTTTAGAAAACCAGCGTGAATTACGTGAATTACGGGCTCAAGAAATTGGTCATAGATTAGCTAAAGCTGGCATTGAAGGTGCCTACGAAGGTGCTAAGGCGTTGGCGGGTGATGCGGCATTGAGCCGTGGACATTACGCTCGCTGGATGGCTGAAAATGGTCATGCTGTGGATATGCCTAGCGTCTTTAAACGCTATCTTGCACGCGGTAAAACCGGTTATGTGCCTAATAATTGGGGTGATATGGCCAGTGCCATTGATATCATCCATAACGCAGGTGGATTAGCCGTGTTGGCGCATCCCAGTGGTTATAAGTTATCGGCTAAGTGGCTTAAGCGCTTAGTGCGTGAATTTAAAGAAGCGGGTGGAGATGCCATGGAAGTAGTGCTTGGCCAGCAAACATTAGACGACAGGGCCAATCTTGTGGCGCTGAGTGTCCAAAACCAGTTGCTTGCATCGATAGGGAGTGATTTTCACTTTCCGAGCAATTGGATAGAATTAGGTAAAAATCTGTATCAGCCCCAAGGTATTGATTGGGTCTGGCAATCGGAATCTTGGATGGAACGACCATGAGTCAGTTTTTTTATGTACATGAAGTAAATCCGCAAACGCGGCTTATTAGTCAGGCGGTCGCCGTATTGAAAAGCGGCGGTGTGATTGTTTATCCCACCGATTCGGGCTATGCCTTAGGCTGCTTGATTGGTGAGAAAGACGCGATGACGCGGATGGCGAGAATTCGTCAAATTGAGAACGATCATAACTTTTCCTTGATGTGCCGTGATTTATCCGAGCTTGCGACCTACGCTAAAGTCGATAATCAGGCGTATCGCATCCTAAAAAGCTGCACGCCTGGGCCTTATACGTTCATTTTCAAAGCGACTAAAGAAGTACCGCGTCGCTTACAAAATGACAAGAAAAAGACCATAGGTATTCGTGTGCCCGACAATGTGATCGCACTGGCGTTGCTGGAAGCCTTAGATGCGCCGCTGATGTCGACCAGTTTAGTGATGCCGAATGCAGAATTTGCCGAGTCTGATCCTGAACAAATTCGTGATTTGCTCGAGCATCAAGTGGATGTGATTATCCACGGCGGTTATTTAGGCGAAAAGCCAACGACTGTGATTGATATGTCTGAAGATGGCGCCGAGATTTTACGTGAAGGCGCGGGTGATATCACGCCGTTCCTCTAAATCTGTCGCATTAGATTTATCGCTAATGGATGCGGGTAAGTGATTCGGATAGTGGTAGTCAACATTTGGCAGTTTTATCGTCGTAGATTTACAGGTATAATCGCGCGTTTGGCGTTAGCCTAGGTTGGATAGCGCAGTGTTAACGGAGCAAGATAGCGGATGCAGGGCACGCAACAAAGTTTACCCTTAGCCGTTATTCGTGGTCAGGCAATGACCGAAATGCCGCTGGATTTGTTTATTCCGCCTGAGGCATTGGAAGTGTTCCTCGAGTCCTTTGAAGGGCCATTGGATTTACTTTTATATTTGATCCGTAAGCAAAAATTAGACGTTGTCGATTTACCCATTCAGCAAATCACCGCGCAGTATTTAGAATATATTACGTTGCTGACTCAGGCTAGAATCGAACTTGCCGCTGATTACTTAGTGATGGCGGCAACGCTTGCCGAGATTAAATCCCGTTTGCTGCTGCCGCGTATGGTGGCTGAAGATGAGGTTGAGGAAGATCCTCGGGCGCAATTGATCCGTCAGTTGAAAGCCTATGAAGTGATTAAAGAAGCGTCGCAAAAACTCGATGATTTGCCGCGGCTCGAGCGGGATGTGTTTCAAGCCAAGGCAGTGGCAGCACCTGACATTAAGCCGTTAATGATCCCGCCAGAAGTCTCGTTGTTTGAAATTGCCCGTGCCTTTGGTGATGTACTCAAACGTATCGATGCCTATGAAGATCATCACGTTAAGCGTGAACAGTTATCGACCCGTGAGCGCATGAGCCAGATTTTAGCCATGTTGAACTCGGAAGATTTTACGGCATTTGAACGTTTATTTACCCTAGAAGAAGGCCGTGCCGGCGTGGTTGTCACCTTCTTAGCTTTGATGGAATTAGTCAAAGAATTATTGGTCGAATTGTACCAAACAGAGCCGTTTTCAACTATTTACGTTAAGGCCTATTAATTGATGCAGATAAATCCTACTCAATTAAAACAGCTTATTGAAGCGAGTTTGTTTGTATTGGGGAAACCCTTGTCGGCGAAAATGTTGAAAGACACTGTATTGGTGGATTTCACGGTTTCCAGAGACAAAATAAAAGCTGCATTGGATGAGCTGCAGCAGGATTATCAAGACAGAGGTGTGCAACTTGTGAAAGTCGCTGGGGGTTATCGCTTCCAGACCTTAGAAGTCTTGAGTCCATTTTTGCAGCCCCTGTGGCAAGAAAAGGCGCCTAAATATTCGCGTGCGACATTAGAAACCTTGGCGGTGATTGCTTATCGTCAACCTGTGACTCGCGGCGATATTGAACAGGTGCGCGGTGTGGCTATAAGTAGCCATATCATAAAAAGTTTGTCAGATAGACATTGGATTAAAGTAGTTGGCCATAAAGAAGTACCGGGGCGACCCGCGTTATATGCCACTACCTTAGAATTTTTAGCATATTTTGGCTTAGACACCTTAGCGGATTTACCGCCGCTGTCGGATGCTGAGTCATTGCAGGCGGTTTTTTCAGGTTTGAAATCAGCGCCAGAACAGTCAGAAGAGCAAAATACTAATGAGTGAAAAGTTGCAGAAAGTCTTGGCCCGTGCAGGCCATGGCTCCCGTCGTGAGATGGAGGCATGGATTGCTGCAGGCCGAGTTAGTATTGATGGTGAAATTGCTAGCCTTGGGGATCGTATTGAAGCTGATGCTAAAGTACGTATCGATGGCAGAGCCATTTCGTTAAAGTCTGCCGAAGACGTGATTTGCCGTGTGCTGGCATATCATAAACCTGAAGGCGAAATTTGCAGTCGTAAAGATCCTGAAGGCCGTCCAACGGTATTCGATCGCTTACCTAAAGTGCGTGATTCACGCTGGGTAGCGGTTGGTCGTTTAGACATTAACACCTCAGGCTTATTGTTGTTTACGTCAGATGGTGAGTTGGCGAACCGTTTAATGCATCCATCGAACGAAGTCGACCGCGAATACGCAGTGCGTACCTTTGGTGAAATCCCTGAGGCGACAGTGCAACGTTTACGTACTGGCGTCATGTTAGAAGACGGCCCTGCGCAGTTTGATAGCATCAAACCAGCGGGCGGCGAAGGCATGAACCAGTGGTGGCATGTGTGTTTACGCGAAGGTCGCAACCGTGAAGTGCGCCGTTTGTGGGAATCCCAAGAAGTGCAAGTGAGCCGTTTGATCCGTATTCGTTATGGTATGGTCGAACTGCCAAAATCACTGCCTCGCGGTGGCTGGGTTGAATTGCCCGTAGAGCAAGTTAACTACTTGCGTAAGCTGGCGGGTCTTGAGCCCGAAACTCGTACTATGCTTGCTGCCGATAAACACAGCGTAGCCCGTGCTCAGGTGAAGAGTGCTAAAATTCGCCGCGCCGTACGTAAGCATAAAGTGACCGGATCGGGAAAACCTAAGCCATCGCGTCAGCGCAGCTAAGTTGTTTTATCCCAATGAAAAAGGCCGCTAAGCGGTCTTTTTGCTTTCTGTTATTTGCAGCTATGTTATAACAAGTCTCAGTTGGATTGAGGAGTGAATGAATGAAGCTAATTTCAGTGAAACGGATTTGGGAACACGCTGCCCATAATGCGTTTACCGATTTAATCACGTTTCAGGGGGCACTTTTTTGCGTTTTCCGTGAAGGGACAGCCCATGTGTCACCCGATGGTGCGCTACGAATTCTACGCTCAGCGGATTTAGGCGACACTTGGCAGAGCGTGGCGCTGATCCGTTCGGATGAGGCGGATTTACGCGATGGCAAACTGATTGAGTATCAAGGGGAATTACTCTTACTCGGCGGCGGGACTTTACACGATAAGTCTGGCTTACAATCACATCTTTGGCGCTCAGCCAATGGGCTAGCGTGGTCGGATGCGTTAAAAGTCGCGGATAAAGGCTATTGGTTATGGCGCTTAACCGAGCATCAAAATGCACTCTATGGCGTGGGTTATCGCGCTGGGCCTGATGGTGATACCCGTTTGTATAAGAGTGAGGATGGGGTGCAGTTTGAGACTTGGTTAAAGGTGTTTAATAATCAAGGTTATGTCAACGAAACTGCCATTGTTTTTCATCAAGAAAACGGCTTTTGTCTATTGAGGCGCGATCCCGTATGGGGCCCAGAATTTGTCGGTTTACTCGGCCACAGTCAAATGCCATTCACTGATTGGCAATGGCAAGAACTCGATAAGCGCATTGGTGGGCCAGTGATGTTGATGTATCAATCCCGTTTGTTGGCTGTGGTGCGTTTATACGATGAGCAAGTTCGCACGGCTTTAGTTGAAATTCATCCAGATACTGGCGTGGTTCAAGAACTACTGACACTGCCATCGAAGGGCGATACCAGTTATGCGGGCGTTGTTATTGATGGAAATGAGTTGTGGGTAAGTTATTACTCCAGCCATGAGTTAGCTGACTCACGGCTGGATACGCAAAATTCGCTTTATGAATCAAACAGAGTCGCCAAAGCTAAAACGATGATTTATTTTGCAAAAATTCAGTTAAGCTAAGATTGGCGGTGCGCTATCTTTGTCGTACTTAATATCATCGACAAGTTCTGGGTTTCATTTTGAGAATATCTAAAATAATAAAGAGCCATAAATAGGCCCTTTAATATTGCTGAATCATACCGGCAGAAACTCAATAAGCGATTCGATTACTGTGCGTTAAACTGCTGTCCGTTGACGGCACTAGAATCTTGACCCATCAAATATAGATAGGTCGGCATGATCTCTTCAGCGGTTTTGAGATCCAGTGGATTCTCTGCAGGGTAGGCTTTAGCGCGCATCTCAGTGCGGGTTGCTCCTGGATTGATGCTGTTAACTCGAACTGAGGTGCCATCGCATTCATGGGCGAGAACTTGCATCATGCCTTCGGTGGCAAACTTAGAGAAAGCATAAGGTCCCCAATAGGCGCGGCCTTGACGACCCACACTGCTCGACGTAAAGATAATCGATGCACTGGGTGCTTGGCGCATCACAGGTAGTAATGCTTTAGTTAGCATGACTTGGGCCGTGACGTTCACTTTGAGCACGTCTTCGAGTGATGGAATATCTATGTGTTCAAACGGACCTAAGGCACCGAGTAAGCTAGCGTTATGTAATAAGCCGTCTAAATGATCGAATTGCTCGGCAATGGTATCGGCCATATCGCGATAATTTTGTTCCGTTGCGCCCTTAAGATCCAATGGCACTATGGCAGGTTTGGGATAACCGGCTTGTTCTATTACGTCGTAAACTGCTTCCAATTTTTTCACTGTTTTACCAAGTAAAATCACAGTGGCGCCGTGTTTTGCAAACTCAATGGCGGCGGTTCGGCCTATGCCAGCACCAGCGCCTGTGACTAAAATCGTCTTGCCCTTGAGTAAATCTTTTGCTGCTTGATATTCCAACATGAGTCTCTTTTTCCTCTTGGCGAGAATGCCCGCCACTTCTAGAGTCGCCGAAGTGATAAACGCATGTTTCAAACAAATGAATGAAACTTTGTTATCAATAGCTAAAATCTTTGTGACAAACTTGTGGCTAACTCAATATTTTTACGTTAACTTGAAATGAGTTAGGGGCTAACATAAGCCCTATTGGTCACAGATCTAAAAGCTATTGTGACTAATTTCTTGGGGAAAACAAAACTATTACAACAAGATTTGGGGAAAAAAGATGAAAAGACTCATTTTGGGTGTTGCGATTGCATCTGCACTGGGCCTCACAGGATGTGGTGAGGACAGTTTTAATGAACTCAAGGATAAGACAGAAGTGCTCATCCCTGAATCGCACATGGTGTTCGACCCTGCTAATTCAAAAGTTCCATTACCGAATGATTTGCTGTTCAGTGGCACCAAAGATGGCACATTATCAATTCCGGGTGAAAGCTCGGGCAATTATGTTGATCCACAAATAGCGCTTGGGGCGTTAGATGGGTGGTCGACAACATCACCGATTTCTATTGATATCGATTTGGCGAAAAAACATGACGGTACACCGCTGACCTTAATGGCGGCATCGGTTTCACAACCGGGTGCTGTCAGAATGTTTGAAGCCACAGTAGGCGGCGCATTATCATCTGATCCCGAATGTAAGGCTAAACCTTCAGTTTCAGCCTGTAAAGTGGGCACTGAGTTGCAGTTTGGCGTTGACTTTATATCAACCGCTTCGGGCAAAAAAGTGGTAATAATTCCGCTTAAGCCACTCAAAGCTGGGCAATCTTATATTTATGCGACAACGAATCTTATTCAAGATTCTGAAGGTCGTGGTATCGCTCCTTCAACGACCTATGGTTTGTTGAAGCTGGATATCAATACGTTACCTTTAGAAACGCCAGACCAATTGATGCTGCAAACCTTAGTGAACAGTTATGAGAAAGGGATTGCTGCGGCCCATAAGGTCGATCCTTTAACCATCAGTTACTCTGGCTTATTTACCACTCAGTCTGTTGCTAACGTCTATGAAACCACCAAATTACTGATGGCGAAGGGAGTTCCCTATGCACCAAGCTTTGCCCAGATGCCAACACCAACTGGATTGACTGTGGCTCAAGTGGCGGGCTTAACACCAGCTGCTGGAGCTGCCTATGTTGCCGCAAACTTGGCTGATGTGTATACGGCAAAAATTAAACTGCCTATTTACGGTGATTGTTCTTCAGTTGGTTGTTTATCCGCTGAAGGTAAACCATTAATTAATGGTCATTGGAAAGCCCAAGGTGATAGCCCTGTATCTGTGCTACTTGCACTGCAAGCGGGCACACTCAGCCAGAATAATTTTGGTATGCAAGCGGTGGCTAATGGTATTGCTAACCCTGCTGATGCTTTAGCTAATCCCTCGTTAATGGCGGGTAAAACATGGGTTTTAGACGATGGCACGGCAGTTGATAAAACCAAACATCTGACTAAGTTCAATCCTATTCCAGCAATCAAAGGTTATGAAACAGTATCTGTACTGATTTCTATGCCCAATGCAACGAAATTGGCCGCTTTTTATCAACAGCAAGGTCGTGAGTTTATTCCTCCTACATCTGGTTGGCCAACAACAATTGCCCTTCACGGTTTAGGTGGCGGTAAAGAAATGTCATTGGCCTATGCCGGCACGTATGCGGCAATGGGGGTTGCAACTGTTGCTATTGATATGCCACTTCACGGTGCGCGTTCATTTGATGCTAACGGTGATGGGATTTATGAAGTCTCTGCGACAGATCCTGCCTTCGGTGCAGTTGTCGGTAAACCGGATGCCTTTAAAAATGGTAACCCGTTGGTGTTTGTGAATATTTCTAGCACTTTGTCGGTGCGAGATAATTTCCGTCAAGCGACGATGGACCATTTAGGGGTGCGTCTTGCTCTTACGGGCTTAGCACAGGGCTTAGCACAAGCAGGTCAGCCGCAAGTATTTGATGTGACTAAAATCAGTGCTCAAGGTCTGAGTTTAGGCGCCATTGTGGGCACTGATTTTGCGGCCTATGCCAGCACAGGTATGAAGAATCCTGCAACCGGCGATGCCTTGCCAAATGCTTATGCTATCAATGCTGTATCCTTAGTTGCGCCAGCAGGTGGATTAGCAGGATCATTCGCAGGTTCTGCAACCTTTGGCCCAGTACTGTTTAGTAATATTACGGCATCTGCAACTTTCCAAGCACAGGTCGATGCGGCTAATACAGCAGGTTATGAGCCTGGTAGCCCTGAATATGCGGCACTGGTGCAGGCGGTATACGCACAGTTTATTCCGACGTTTGCCTTTGCGGTTCAAACAGCGGTAGATTCTGCAGATCCTGTTAACCATGCAGCTATGTTAAAAGCGACTGGCTTACCTGTGCACTTAATTGAAGTGGCGGGTGATGGTAACGGTAACTTAGCAGACCAAGTGCTGCCTAATCGCGTCGATAACTTCCCATTATCGGGCACTGAGCCGCTGATCGCTGCCATCGGGCTACCTTGTGCCGATAGCACGAGCAAAGGTCATGGCGTTGTGCGCTTCGCTAAAGGTCACCACAGTTCGATTGTTGATCCTAAAGAAAAGGAATCAACGGATGGTATGGCCGCGGCTGCCACGGTTGAAATGCAGACTCAAGTGGCAACCTATGCAGCTACTGCAGGTAAGGGCGATGCGACGATTTTAGTGACAAACAGTGAGGTCATTGCGACTTGTCCTAACTAATCTTGCCTTAATCGGAAAAACCCAGCCTTTGCTGGGTTTTTTTATGGGCCTTTAGGCTGTTAGAATAGCGCGCAATTGACTGAATGATGTAACGCCCTAACGGAGAACACTTTGGAATTTTTATACGAGTATGGAATGTTTTTGGCGAAAGCCGTCACAATAGTGGTCGCAATCGTTGCCGTTATTATTGTGGTGTTGGCTTCCACTGTAAAACACAAATCAGATAAGGGCGAGCTGAGGATCACTAACTTGTCTGAAGAGTTAGAAGAACTTAAGCATGGCTTAAAAGAAGAACTTCTGTCAAAGAAACAATTCAAAGCCTATGAAAAGCAATTAAAAGCTGACGAAAAGGCAAAAGACAAGGCCGCAGATGAAGCCTGCACGGGCAAAGTGTTCGTGATTGATTTTAAGGGCAGTATTGATGCCGCTGAGGTCGCATCACTGCGTGAAGAAATCAGTGCAATTATCGCTATCGCAGAAAAAGGCGATGAAGTGGTTGTCAATGTAGAGAGTGGCGGTGGTATGGTGCATGGTTATGGTTTAGCCTCCAGCCAGTTAGATCGCTTACGCCAAGCTGATATTCCATTGACTGTCTGTGTTGATAAAGTCGCCGCCAGTGGTGGCTATATGATGGCCTGTGTAGCGAATAAAATTTATGCTGCACCTTTTGCCATTGTCGGTTCTATTGGTGTTGTTGCTCAACTGCCTAACTTTAATCGCCTGCTGAAAAAGCATGAAATTGATTATGAGCAACATACCGCCGGTAATTTTAAACGCACCTTGACAGTATTTGGTGAAAACTCCGATGAGGGAAGACAGAAGTTTCAAGAAGAACTCGAAGAAACCCACGTCTTATTTAAAGCGTTTGTTGGTAAGTATCGCCCTGAGTTGGATTTAGTGAAAGTCGCTACTGGCGAGCATTGGTACGGTCAGCAAGCTATTGAATTAGGTTTAGTTGATGCGATTTCGACCAGCGATGATGTGATAATGTCACTCGCCACAGAGCGTACTGTGTACAAGATACGTTATCAGGTGAGAAAGAAACTTGCCGATAAAATTGCCCACGGTGCTTCTTTGTCTGTGAACGCTATTTTCAATCGCCTCATAGAAAAAAATCGTCCTATGTAATTCTGTCTATTGGTGAATAAAAGTAAAAACGCCTGCATTTGCAGGCGTTTTCATTTGCTTAGCTTTCGCGGCTAATACCGAAGTGGGTTAGATTTGATAGCTGATATGTTGATGGAAGCGTACGATGAGATCTTCACGCTCCGGATCGACACCTATGTCCGCAGCAAAGGCCTTCAGGGCTGTTTCAACATTGTTCATAAAGCGACCGAAACCCGAATCGTCACAGTCCTTAGTACCTGCCACTATGGTAAAGTGCGCGGCTTCGACCAAGTTATCGGCATCCCAACGACGGATCACTTGTTGCTCAGTCGCATTAGGATCGAACCCTATCATTTGTACTTCGGCTTTGCTGTCGAGCTTTTCAAACTTACTGTTACGCACAAGCGGTGTTAAGCCGTTCGCTATCATAGCAAGGCGTGTCAGCTGTCTATTAGCTGCCGCTTTGAGGAAGCAGTCTTCAAGATGCTGATATAAAGGCGTAAAGTCAGTGGCTGAGTCAGGTAATAAACCCTGTTTGAGTTTGCGACTCAGCGGCAAGCTCACCGTCACATAGGTAAGAGAGCTAACGTTTTCTTGTAACTCACATTTTCTGGCTTTATATCTTGGGCCGATGGCGCGCAGTTTATAACCATAGGTTTCTTTATAGCCCTTAGCTTTTGCGAACAGATCATAGGATAAATGCTGATGGTCGCGGACCTTAACCTTAAGATCGCTTATTGGCATTAAGGGCATTAATTCAGTGAGCAACTCACGCACCTTGATATGGAAACTGGCGGAATTACTGCGAATATCGTCACCTGTGGCAAGAAACACAATGCGCAGTTTGCGGGCGCGATAGTTTTCTTGCGAGAATAAGTTTTGGGCTTCGTGGTAGGCTGGGTTATAAAAAAATAGAATTTGTTCAGTGGTTTGGAAGCAATATGCTTCGGTATGGTAACGCACTACTGGCAGTTTATCGTTAGTGATCACGTGAACATTACGGAGATCGTGTTGTTCTGCCAAATTAAATATCAAACGGCTTAACGTTTGATAACAGCTTTGATAATCGGGATATTGATTGAGTAGCTCATCCGTCACCTTGATTTCGGCTGTGATGTATTGATTGGTACGGGCTTCCTTGGGTATGTACACTTTTTGCTGATGGCTAAGGGACATATTGACTCCTTGTTTGAGTTAACCATTTGCTAACACGAATTTTACTGTTTATCTATAGGGTGAATCTTGCGTTAGAACACGTTTTTATCCGTTGAACATGAGTTTAGCTAAGTAAGCGGTTCGTTAGCTTAAAATAGCAGCTATTTTATTGGGTTAACGCATTTTCTATCCATGGTTGCATCCAAGCCGCAATCTGAGCTTGCGCCTTTTCGTTGGGATGAATGCCATCCCTTTGCATTAATTCTGGATGGGGCGCGATATCCTGCATAAAGAAGGGGATCAACACTATATCCTGGGTTTTAGATATGTCTTGATACACTTGGGTGAACTTTTGGGTATAGCGAGGGCCATAGTTAGGCGGTACCATGATCTCGGTCAGCAGCACTTTTGCGCCGCTATCTTTGGCTAGGGTAATGATTTGGATTAGATTATTTTCGAGTTGCGTTGGGGGGAATCCACGTAAACCATCATTACCTCCTAGCTCAACGACCACAAGATCGGGAGCAACAGAATCGAGCAAGGCGGGTAATCGGCGTAGGCCGCCCGCTGTGGTTTCGCCGCTCACTGAGCCATTGGTAAACTGATGTTCGGGCAGATTTTTTTGCAGTAGTGCTACCCAGCCTGACTGTTCTGCCATGCCGTAGCTAGCGCCTAAGCTATCGCCGAGGATCAGTATCTTTGCCGCGTGAGCGGGCGTGACCATGAGTACACTCAGTAGGATGAATGCCCCTAGGGTCTTCGCCATTGATTTTAATCTTAGCGATTGATACCAGAACGATTTATATAAGAAGGATCCTATGTCTAACGTCATCTTAAAAAACAGTGCCATTAATGTTGTTAACCTCGAAAAATCAGTGATTACTCAGGAAGGAACGCTCACTATCCTCAAGGGCATTAACTTAGATGTCAAGCAAGGTGAGAGTGTGGCTATTCTCGGCCCATCAGGTTCAGGCAAATCCACCTTATTGGGATTGCTTGCGGCGCTTGATACGCCTACGTCGGGGGAGATTTGGCTCGATGGTGTGGCATTATCACCACTGAATGAAGAGCAAAAAGCGGCACTGCGTAAACAGAAGGTCAGCTTTATTTTTCAATCCTTTATGTTAGTGGATACCTTAACTGCACTCGAGAACGTCATGTTACCCGCCGAGCTTGCGGGCGTGAGCAATGCCAAGGAAAAAGCGCAGGCCATGTTGGTGCGTGTTGGTTTATCCCATCGCTTGACCCATTTACCCAAACAGCTTTCGGGTGGTGAACAGCAAAGGGTGGCGATTGCCCGCGCTTTTATCTGTGAACCTACAGTTTTGTTTGCCGATGAACCAACAGGCAATTTAGACAGCGTCAACGGCCATAAGATTGCCGATATGTTGTTTGAGCTTAATCAAGAAAGCCATACAACCTTAGTCCTTGTTACCCATGATCTGCTGCTGGCCAAGCGGTGTGAGCGTCAACTAGTGATGGATAACGGCCATTTACAGGAAGATATCACTCAAACAGAACTGCTAGCTGATGTTAAGGAGGCTTAATAATGGAGTTAAGTCTGGCATGGCGCCTGTTTAAACGCGAGTTACAGCAAGGACAATTGTTATTGATTATCCTCGCTATTACGCTCGCAGTTTTGTCTGTGAGTGGCTTGGCGCGGGTGAGTGAACGTCTGCAAGTGGCAATTAGTGGTCAAGCTTCACAGTTTATTGCGGCCGACCGTATTATCGATTCGCCGGTTAAAATTGATGCGGCGATTTTATCCAAAGCCGAAGCGCTTGGGCTTAAGCATGTGACTAACATGCAATTTAATTCCATGGTCTATTCGGGAGATAAGTTTCAGTTAGTCACTGTACGCGCCGTAGAGTCGGGTTACCCGCTTAAGGGGGATATTGAACTCACCAGCGGTAAAACAAAGGCGTTACCTCAAGCGGGCGAAATCTGGTTTGAGACTCGTTTAGGCGGACTTTTGGGTTATCCCAAATCCATCGAACTAGGTAACAGCGAATTTGTGCTCAGCAATGAGATCAGCCGCTTACCCGACGCAGGTTTTAATCCTTTTGCTTCATCGCCTGTGGTATTGATGCGGATGGAGGATGTCGCCAAAACAGGTGTTATTCAACCAGGCAGCCGCGTGACTTATCTGTATCAATTTGCTGGCGATGAAGCCTCGCTTACGGCCTTTGAGCAAAGTGTTAAACCGCTTCTCAATAGCACCCAACGTTGGGTCGATGTGCAATCCGGTGATTCACCGATTGCGGGAGCGGTTAAGCGAGCGGAGCGCTTCTTACTGCTGGCAAGTTTGATGGGCATTGCATTGGCCTGCGCGGCGATAGGTATTGCCGCCCAGCGTTATTGTCAGCGCCATTACGATGTGGTTGCCATGCTGAAAACCTTTGGCGCCTCGGCAAAGCAAATTCGCCTGTTGTTTGGTACTCATTTATTGTTGGTAACGCTACTGGGAATTGGTCTAGGTCTAATTGGGGGAGGGTTACTCGATTTTGGGATCAGTTATCTATTGCCACCCGAAATTGCGGCCTATTCACCGCCACTCACACGGCCATTATTACTCGGTATCAGCACTGGGCTCATCAGCGCCTTTATGTTTTCGGCTTATCCATTGATGCGTTTACTGGCTATTCCGCCACTGCGGGTGTTGCAGCGCCAGTTAGAAGGCTTACAGCTTGGTATGTGGCTGCATTTGCTACTGAGTCTAGGGGCTATGGCGCTACTGGGCTATTTGTATTCCCAAAGTTGGACTTTGACTCTGACTGTGGTCGCGGCTGTGCTATTGCTGGCTGTGCTATTAAGTCTGCTTGGATTTGTGATGATACGAGCAGGACACAGTGTTGGTATGAAGACTACCAATCCTTTGCAATTAGCACTGGCGGGGCTAAGGCGTCGTGCGCGGCAAAATGCGGTGCAATTGGTTGGCTTTAGCGCTGCACTGGTACTGTTATTGACGATTTTGGCGCTAAGACAAGATTTACTTAACGAATGGCAAAAACAGTTGCCCGAAAATGCGCCTAATTATTTCCTTGTCAATATTGCGCCTGATGATGCAAAGCCCTTGAATGATTTCATGACGGTGAAGGGGATAGTGGCGACAGACATTTATCCGGTGATCCGTGGCCGATTAACTCAAATTAACGGTGAAGCGCTGATTTCGAATGAACAGTCAGAAGCGGGTGAAAAGGGAAGAGTGGGCATTTCGCGCGAGTTAAACCTAACGTGGCGCAATACACTACCTGCTAACAACGAACTGTTAGAGGGGCATTTTAATCAAGCCGCCGATGAAGTGTCGGTGGAGTCCGGCGTGGCGGAGCGTCTAGGTATTGGTCTTGGCGATAAGCTGACTTACGTGATTGATAATCAAGAGCTCACAGTTAAAGTTGCCAGTATTCGTGCCGTGCATTGGGAAACACTGCAACCGAACTTCTTTATGATTTTCACCCAAGAAGCGCTCGCGCCTTTTGCGTATACCTCGATGGCGAGTTTTTATTTGAATGATCAGGCGACTAACGATAAGACTATTAATGCTGATGGTACGCCTAAGGATGCAGTGATCCTTGCGCTTATTCAGCAATTTCCGACCATATCTATCATAGATGTTGGCGCTATGGTGGGGCAGTTGCGGCAGATAATTGAGCAAGTGTCGCTGTCCTTGTCTTTAGTGCTGGCCTTAGTGTTATTAGCCAGTGCCTTAGTCTTGATTGCACAGACTGAGGCTGGCATGGCAACTCGGCAACGTGAACTGGCGGTGTTACGTACCTTTGGTGCTTCAGGATGGTTATTGCGCAGTGCAACGGGTTTAGAGTTCGCCTTACTTGGCGGTATTGCGGGTGTGTTAGCCGTAATTGTGGCCGAATTTGCGTTATATCTACTTAAGACGCAAGTATTTGAACTTAATGTATACATGCACTGGCCTTGGTGGGGTATTGCCCCTGTTTCTGGAGCCTTAATCGTCGCCTTACTAGGGGTTTGGCGTTGTCGACAATTGCTCAGCCAATCTTGCTCTGAGCTATTAAAGGCTGGGAGCTAGGGCGGTTTGTGAACTCTGTTGATGGGCTAAAACATAAAGCTTATTAAGACAACAAGCTGAGCCAACATTAAAAGCACTGATGCGACATAAGCTCAGTGCTTTTTTGTTATGGGGTTGATTCTGCTGCACTTGAATTGAATATGCTTTTTACATCGGCTTACAAATTGATCTGTGCTTAAGCAGGTAGCAACAGAACTTAGTGCAACGCAATGGGTCTATCTAACTGAGAACAGCGACTAGCTTATATATGCCATAGAGGGAATATTATGTTCAAAGGAATAACAAAACTGCTTAAGGATAATCGCTCCTTTTTTCTGTTTATCAGCTTAATGTTAGTGTTCAGGAGCGCTGTGGCCGATTGGAATACTGTGCCATCGGGTTCTATGCTGCCGACTATCGTCGAGGGTGATCGCATTCTTGTTAATAAGATGGCTTATGATCTTAGGGTGCCATTTACGCATATTGCATTAGTTAAACTGGCAGATCCTGCTCGCGGCGATATTGTGGTATTTGACTCGAAAAAGGCCGATAAAAAACTGATCAAGCGGGTAATAGCTGTGCCAGGCGATACTGTGATGATGCTGGATAATCGCTTGTATTTAAACGGCGAACTGCTTAGCTACACATCCCAAGCATTGAGTGCTTATGCTCCCGCTGATGTGACAGAAATGCAGGAAAATTTACTCGGTATGGTCCACAGTATTCGCCTTAACCCAGTACCCTCAAGGCTTGCCAATTTTGGACCTGTCACAGTGCCGGATGCGCATTATTTAGCACTGGGTGATAATCGTGATAACAGCGCAGACTCTCGGGTTATTGGCTTCGTGCCCCGTGATGAGATTGTTGGCCGTTCAAGTTCAGTCGTTTTCTCCCTTGATTATGATGATTATTACCTGCCTCGGCCTGAACGCTTAATGCGTGAATTCTAGTCTTAACTATTTTGAACCATGAAATAGGGCGCCAAAGTCGGCGCCCTATTTTTTAAGTGATTGAGTTATAAACAACTACTTCATAAAGCTCAGATAGCCCTGTAAGACAATTAAGTTAACTATGTCGATGAAGAAGGCACCGACGATAGGTACTACCATAAAGGCTTGGGGTGATGGCCCTGTGCGTGATACTAGCGCGCCCATATTCATTACCGCTGTTGGGGTTGCACCCATACCAAAGCCGCAGTGGCCACCGGTGATCACCGCAGCATCGTAATTACTGCCCATGACTTTGAACGTCACGAAATAGGCAAAAATGGCCAACACTGCGGTTTGTACCAGTAAAATCACCAGTAGCGGGATCGCTAAATCAAAAATTTCCCATAATTTTAAAGTCATTAAGGCCATTGAGAGGAAGAGTGACAGCGCGACAGTCCCTATCACATCGATGCTTTCGGTATGGGGTTTGTAACCGCGGGTGAGTTCTGTGAGATTAGCGATGAGCACGCCAAGAAAAAGAGCATATACAAAGTCGGGCATCTTTAGCCATGCAATACCCGATTGGCTGATCCACAGCGTGAGCCATTTTGATCCTGCAACACACAACAACAGCACAAACAGAGTTTCTAATATGGTTTTGGCGGTGACTTGGTCTTCTTCTAAGTGATCATAAGTGACTAAATGCGGATGTTCACTGTGATGCTTGCGGCCAACCCCATAGCGAGAAACAAGATTATGCTTACCGATTAATCGCTGCGCGACGGGGCCACCGATGATCCCACCCATGATCAAACCAAAAGTTGCCGCGGCCATAGCAAACTCTAAGGTGTTGATACCGTAGCGCTCAGCAAAGGTTTGTGACCAAGCAACGCCGGTACCATGGCCGCCCGACAGGGTAATTGATCCTGCGATAAGTCCCATGATGGGATCGAGCCCCAATAGGCTGGCTAAACTGACGCCGACGGCATTTTGAATCACAATATACATTGAGGCTACACCTAAAAAGATGAAGACTTTTTTACCACCGCTGAGCAATAGCTTGTAGTTTGCCGAGAGGCCAATGGTGCTAAAAAACATCAGCATTAAGGTATTTTGCAGTGATAGGCTGAAGTCGAGACTGATATTTTGAAAGTGAAGAAATGTGACTCCCGCGGCGACAACAAGGCCACCCACTATGGGTTCGGGGATATTATATTGCCTGAAGACACGTACATGGCGATTGATAGAGTGGCCGATAAACAGCACGAAAATGGCAATTAAAAATGATTCTAGCTCGCCAATCATATAGGTCATGTGCATGAAAATTCCTTACAAACTGTCTTAGTGCGGGCATTTCATTGGGCACAATGTCCAATGAGAAGTAACCCATCTTGTTATTAAGTACCTGCTAATGCTGGATGTTAAGCGCTTGATGTCGAGGACAGATCAGTGTCAATCCGATAAAAAATTTAAAGGATGAGTAGGCGCGAGTGTGTATCGTTTTATGGTCTACAGACCAAGAACAGCAGATTAAATAGCCTGTTCCTGAGCATAAATAACTGTCTATTTATGAGGTGTTGCTGAGTCTATCTGTGGTCAAGGCTGAGGCGGTTAATGCGTGCCTCCTATGACCGAATGGAGGCGAGTTTAGCAGAAAATGGACGGATTGTCGCTAAATCATAATATAAATCATGATGTTACATTCTTGTTTTTCTAGTGTTGCTAAAATAATGGCAAGATTGACGTTACAATATACCTAGCTGTTGAGCGGATTTGAGTACTAAGATCCACCTGCATTAGCCACTGATTTTATCAGCATATTAAAGCTGAGTTTAGGCGCTAGCGTGCTAGCCTATTTGGCTAACACGTTTGTTAAGGCGTTATCGAGATCACTGAATTGAAACTGAAAACCCGCTTCGAGGGCACGTTTGGGGTAAACAAATTGCCCTTCCGTCAGCAGCTCCGACATTTCGCCCATCGCTAAGCGTAATGCAAGCGGTGGGGTCGTGATTAACGCTGGGCGATTAAGTGCTTTTCCGAGCGCTTTGGTAAACACAGCGTTACTCACTGGATTGGGTGCTGTGGCATTAAATATGCCTTTACAGTGTTGTTGAGTGAGTAAAAAATCAATAAGGGAAATGAGATCCTGCACATGGATCCAGCTCATACCTTGGCGTCCATGGCCAATTGGGCCACCGAGTCCGAGTTTAAATGGCGGTAACATTTTCTCTAAGGCACCACCTTTACCTAGCACGATACCAATACGGATAATGCAGACTCGTGTGTGCTCTGAGGTTGCATTTAGCGCTTCTTGCTCCCATTTTCGACAGATGTCATGGCTAAACTCAACATGGGCACCACTAGACTCATCGAGTAATTTATCATCGTGCCGCCCGTAATAACCGACTGCCGAACCACTCACCATGATCTGAGGAGGAGTGCTACTCTGTTGTATTAGCTGAGTTAATCTTGCCGTAATATCCCAGCGACTATCACAAATGCGTTGCTTCTGATTTTTACTCCAACGTTTAGCGACTATGGGTTCACCGCAAGATTTACGATGGCATCAATGTGATTTAAGTTGCTTAGCACATCGAGACTCTCGAGGTAATGGTGCTGATTGCCGAGCACTTTTTGTGTTTGTTGCACTGAGCGAGTTAATAACGTCAGTTGATGATATGGCGCCAGTCGTTCGACTAATTGGCGACCAATAAAGCCGCTTGCGCCGGTGATCAGTATATTCATGGAACCTCTCTTAATTGGTTAAGCTCTGCGGATATATACCAAAATGCGGTGTGCAACGATCACTTAGTCGGAGTATTTTTAGCCAGATTATTTTTGATAACATAACTCCATCGAGACTGAATCGGCAAAGCGTAGTGCATGGGGTTTGTCTATTTCGACACTGGCAAATTCAACCCAAGGATGCTCACTGGCGATGGCCAGCGTTTGGCTGGTGAGATTTTCGAGTAATGAGAAACGGTTATTCTCAATCAGTTCAATGATCTTTTTGGTGATTGTGCGGTAATTGAGCGCATCCTCGACATTGTCACTGTTGCGGGCACGTTCGGCACAATAATGGATCACGACATTAATGATCACGTCTTGGCGATTTTGGATTTCATCGTCTTTAATGCCAATAAAAGTACGAAGTCTTAAGTTTTTAATGCGTATAATCGCGGTTTCTGGTTTCATAATGACAAATGGCTATCTTAAGCTAAAGTTTCTGAGGTTAAGTGGTTTCAAGGGTTAGCCTAACAATTTTATCTAAGATCAAGAAGGATTTTTAATAAATGACTCGACCTAATGCGCCCTCTGCTGCTTATCGTGGCTTTGCGGTTATGGCCTTTGTAGTGATTATTTTGGCAGGGATTAAGGCGGCGAGCCCGATTGTGGTGCCGTTTGTGCTGTCCAGTTTTCTTGCGGTGATTTGTAATCCTGCAATCGGTTTGATGACAAAGTTCCGTGTGCCTAAATGGCTGGCAGTGATCCTCTTGATGGGTTTTATTGTTTTGATGGGCCTATGGTTAGCCTCGGTCGTCGGCAGTTCTGTCAATGAGTTTTCTAAACAATTGCCCCAATATCGCGATCAGCTGGTGGAGCAGTTTTCGTGGATTATCCATAAATTACAGGCATTAAATATTCAGATTTCGAAGGATCAGGTATTAGCCTATTTTGACCCAGGTATGGCCTTGTCCATGACCACGAATATGCTATCGGGTGTCGGCAATGTGATGGCGAATTTATTTCTGATCATCCTCACTATCGTCTTTATGTTGTTTGAAGCTCAGTCGCTGCCAAAGAAATTGCATCTGGCATTGGACGATCCCGATATGCGCTTAAAGCAGATTGACCGCTTTTTACAATCTGTGAATCAGTACATGGTGATCAAGACCTTAGTGAGTTTGGCTACTGGGATCATCGTCGGTGTGGGATTGACCTTCATCGGCGTGGATTACGCCATGTTATGGGCGGTGATTGCTTTCCTGTTTAATTACATTCCCAATATTGGTTCTATCATTGCCGCCATTCCAGCGGTGTTGTTGGCCTTTATTCAGCTTGGCCCTGCGGCTGCGGGGGGGACTGCACTTTTGTACGTGGGTGCCAACATGGTGATGGGCAATATCATTGAGCCTAAATTTATGGGGCGCGGCCTGGGGTTATCGACCTTAGTGGTATTTTTATCATTAATTTTCTGGGGCTGGTTATTAGGTTCTGTGGGCATGTTGCTGTCAGTGCCATTGACTATGGTGGTTAAAATTGCCCTCGAATCGAGTAAGAGTGGTAATTGGTTAGCCATTTTATTATCGGACGATATCGAAGATAAGTACTTGGCCAGTAACACGGAAAATTCAATTCCCAATGGCGATGAAGCCAATACAAGTGCAACTGAGAGTAAGTAGTAGAAGATGCAAAGTTTTATACAAGCGCTAGCGACAATTGAGTTAGGTGATGATGCGGTGCGGTTATTCCACGGTCGCGGTGGGCATTACGTGGGTTGTGAGCACCTATGTTTAGATTGGTTTGCACCCGTACTATTGCTGACCAGCTTTACTCCCTTGGAGGATACGGATTTAACCCTTTGCCAACAGGCGATTGCAGCGCGCTGGCAAGCTATTCGGCCAGATAGCCAATTGAATTTAGTCTACCAATACCGTAGTGCGGGGGAGACGTTTACCCAATTATTGCAAGGTGAATTGCCTGAGCCGCATATTGTTAGCGAAAATGGCGCACGGTTTCAGGTGCATCTAATGCGCGGACAAAATCACGGACTCTTTCTCGATATGGCCAATGGCCGCGAGTGGGTTAGAGCAAACGCCCGTTATAAAAAGGTGCTTAATTTGTTCGCTTATACCTGTGGTTTCTCGGTCGCGGCATTACAAGGGGGCGCCGATGAAGTTGTGAATATGGACATGAGCAAAGGTGCATTAGGCATAGGTAAGCAGAACCATTTGCTGAATGGCTTTAGCGCGGGAGCCCGTTTTTTAGGCCATGATATTTTTAAATCTTGGGGCAAACTGAAAAAGCTCGGTCCCTACGACATTGTTGTTGCCGATCCACCGAGCAATCAGAAGGGCAGTTTTGTTGCGACTAAGGATTATGTGCGTTTAATTAGGCGGTTACCTGAGTTGCTTGCCGAGAATGGCGAAGTATTACTGTGTCTAAATGCACCTGAACTCGATACCGCTTTCCTGCGTCAACAGGTAGCGGAAGCAGCACCTGCACTCGAATACATAGAGCGCTTAGCCAATCCGCTAGCCTTTATGGATGTGTCGGAAGAGAAGTCACTTAAGGTGCTTCGCTACCGCTTATCGACTCAAGCCTAGGCCTGATTTAGCTTAACTGGCCTTTTTTGTCGGCTTAGGTTGAGTGTTTAGCTTTCTACACTGTCGCTTATTACACAGCACTTATTCTTCAGTAGCTTAATCGCTCTGATAGCTGCGATCGCCCATAGGTTTCAATCACTTTACTTACTTGATGTTGGTCTAAGTGTTTGAGGGTGGAAATTTCACCATAAAGCCTGCCCTGAACATCTAATGGCATTCCCTAGATTCATTTTATGTAAGCGATTTCTGTTAATCGCTTTTGTGTATAAAGCGAATGATGAAATGGCGTCAGCATGGCCTCAATATCCTCGTAGAAAGTGAAAGTCTTTCATGTCGAATCACTGATTGTGAGCTATTTAAATGATAACCAGCCTTAAATGCTATGCTTGGTAATACAAAACTGAAAGTTTTCTGTAATTGTGGCTTTTGCTTTGTTATACTCCAGCCCACGGAATGTATCCCTTTCCTCATAGGCAAAATGTCAGCATAGAATGGCAAGCCTCTGCGACCTTACCCAATCAAGCAGGAGTTGTTATGGAAGTTCATGAATACGAAAATGCTTATTATCAAGTGAAAGACGATGTACTAACGTCTTTACCTGCTGAAAGCGAAGAAGAAGTGATCCAGGCTTAATCGATAACGATTAAACTGACGGTACTTATGAGTCGGAAATAACAGAACAAGCACAAAAAAATAGCAACCTTAGGGTTGCTATTTTTTTGGCTGAAAGTAAGCAGGATGATTGTATGACAAGGTATGCGCGGTGAAAGCAGGCAAGAAAGGGGGTTAACCGTTAACTTTGCGCTTTTCAGGCAGAAGTTCGACGATAATCCATTGGCTACCAATTTTGTGTAGGCGTATGGTCCTGTCATCAATCCATGGTTGACCACCTTTAAGGCCTTTCATTTTGACCACAACAATGACGTCTTTGGTAAATTTGCGGAAGAAGTCGATATCGATATCATCAATTTCCATTTCAACATTGGTCATAGATAGGCCGAGCATATTACGCTGTACGGCTGCGGCAATGTGGTAATGGGTGAGCACTTGTTTAATGGGATCGTCGACGTATTGCTTGGCTTGTTCAACATTACGATCAACATAAATCGCTTTAAAAAAGCCTAAGCTCACTTCTTCCGGTGATAACTGGCGTTGCTCTTGCGTTGAGGGATCGCCACAACCGAAGAGGAACAGGAGAGAGAAAAAAAATAGAGTTCGCATAAGTTTTAGTTATTGAAATTTGTTCCGAGTATCGCGATTTTAGCTGTAATGTACAAGTCTTGTCGTGATTCGCTGTCTATTGTGAAAAGCATTGACTCAAACCTCATGTGTGTGGCATATAGTTAGGAGTCATATAAAAAGGTTATCCACAGAAACTGTGGAAAACTATGTTGAAGACTTCAGTGATACTTTGTAAGTCACTGATATTGTCTTGCTTTATTTGCTGGTTAAAAAGTGACGCTTTTCTGCTTTCCATTATGTTCCACTTCTACTTGTGGATATTTTTCGCAATTTGCCGAGCTTATTCACACTGCATAATTTGATATTTCTCGTTTTTTCTTCATCTTTTGCAATTTCGACTCATCCATTAAGCGATTCTTGCGATCAACTGTATGGTTTACGCTAAATTTGAGCATAAAAAAGCACCGGTAATAACCAGTGCTTTTTTTGTGCGTAACGCTATGCAGATTTAATGCTGTTAGCCTTTCGCTGCGTCGTTTTGTGCGGCTTGAATTGCCGTTAGTGCGATAGTGTAGACGATGTCATCGACTAACGCGCCGCGAGACAAGTCGTTCACAGGTTTGCGCATACCTTGCAGCATAGGACCAATACTGATCAGATCGGCGCTTCGCTGTACGGCCTTGTAAGTCGTGTTGCCTGTATTAAGGTCTGGGAACACGAAAACGGTAGCTTGACCAGCGACAGGGCTATTAGGCGCCTTAGAGCGTGCAACGTTTGGCATAACCGCCGCATCGTATTGCAATGGACCATCAATAATCAGATCTGGGCGTTTTTCTTTGGCAATACGGGTTGCTTCACGCACTTTATCCACATCAGAACCTGTACCTGAGTTGCCAGTTGAGTAGCTGATCATCGCCACTCTTGGCTCGATACCGAAGGCTTTTGCTGATTCCGCCGATTGGATGGCGATATCTGCTAACTGCTCAGCATTGGGATCTGGGTTAATCGCACAGTCACCGTAAACAAGCACTTGATCTGGCATCAGCATAAAGAAGATGGATGAAACTAAGCTTGAGCCCGGTGCCGTTTTGATCAATTGTAGTGGTGGGCGAATGGTATTGGCTGTGGTGTTAACCGCGCCAGAAACGATACCGTCGACTTCGTTTTGCGCCAACATCATAGTGCCGAGCACCATGTTGTCTTCTAACTGTTCACGGGCAACGACTTCAGTTAAGCCTTTGCTGCGACGCAGTTCCAACATAGGTTCTACGTAACGATCGCGCACCTCTTCTGGATCGATAATGATCACGCCTTCGCCAAGCACCACATCTTGCTGTGCGGCGATACGCAGGATTTCATCTTTTTTACCTAAAAGTACACAGCGCGCGATACCGCGCTCGGCACAAATGGCCGCCGCTTTAATGGTACGCGGCTCATCACCTTCAGGCAGCACCACAGTCTTGTGGGCGGCGCGCGCCAGTTCCGTGAGTTTGTAACGGAAAGCCGGTGGTGACAGGCGATGCTCACGGGGTGAGTTTTTAGTCACGCTTTCAATCCACGTTTGGTCGATGTGGCTGGCCACATAATCCTGCACCAGATCGATACGAACCGCGTCATCGACGGGTACTTCATGGTCGAAACGTTGAATGTTGAGCGAGGTTTGCCAAGTGTTACTGTCGATCAAGAACACAGGTAAACCAGTTTCAAAGGCCTGTTCACACAGCTTAAGGATTTCCGGCTCTGGCTCGTAGCTACCAGTTAATAACAGGGCACCAATTTTCACGCCGTTCATGGCCGCAAGACAGGCTGATACGATCACATCTGAGCGGTCGCCTGAGGTTACAAGCAAGGAGTCAGTCTTAATATGAGTGACCATGTTCGGGATACTGCGGGCACAAAACGTTACTTTACGCAGGCGGCGGGTATGCATTTCGCCAGCATTCAGAATGCGTGCACTTAAATGTTTCGCTAAATCCGATGCACGAGGTGCAACAAGATCAAGATTGTAGGGCACGCTGCCTAAAATACGCAGTGGGCTCTTACCCGGCAGTTGGAACATGCTGGCCGCATCTGAGCGTTGAACACCTTGGTGATCAAAGACTTCAGATAGATCAGGGCGCGCGCGACCTTCGTCGTCAACGGGGGCACCAATCTTGTTGATCACAGCACCAATCAGGCGTTTGTTCTTTTTTCCGCCCCAAGAGTTATAGGCGATTTCGAGGCGATTCATTAGCCCTGTAGCCGTATCACTGCCTGGTGTGGCAATAAAAATTACGTCGGCATCCATGGCTTTAGCGATGGCATAGTTCACATCATCGGCGAAGGGATGATTACGTGTTGGCACTAAACCTTCGACAATTAAGGTCTCTGTGTTGCTAGCGCAATCGGCCGCACGGGCGATGATTTGCTCCATTAAGACGTCGATTTGGTCGGCGCGAATTAAGGCTTCGGCATGGGCCATGTCGAAGGGCTCTAAGGGATTGACTGTTGGCGATTTGCTCAGAATAGTGGTCGAGCGTTCTGGGCCATTATCGTTTGGACGAAGCTGAGAAATAGGCTTAAAGAACTGAACCTTAACCCCGTGGCGCTCCAGTGCGCGCACCATCCCAAGGCTTAAGGAGGTCAGGCCGACTCCGGTACCTATGGGGATTAACATAATATTACGAGACATAAAAACCTCTAGTTTCGATGGTTTTTGGCAGAATAGTTTCTGCAAATTTGCTTGTGAGTACGGCTACGTAAGGTATAAAGCCGTTTGGGTGAGCAAACGGCTTAGGCCTTTTTATTTGTTGATAAGTTTAATGGAATCTTCGGCGATAACCCATTCTTCGTTCGTTGGGATCACCATGGCAATCGTGCCTTTATCTTGGGTGATGATACCTTTCTTACCGAAACGCGCCGCTTTGTTGCGCTCACTATCGACATGGAAATTGAATATTTCCAGCATGTTGAGCACTTTTTCACGGATTAAATCTGAGTTTTCGCCAATGCCGCCGGTGAAGACGACTGCATCTAAACGGCCCAGTGGCACAGTGTAAGAGGCGATGTACTTGGCTAAGCGGTAGCAGAAGATTTCTAAGGCTAAGGTCGCGCCTTTATGGCCCTCGGCGTAACCTTCTTCTATGCCACGGCAATCGTTGGTCAGCTCGGAAATACCCAGCAGACCACTTTGCTTGTTCATCAGGTTATTCACTTCTTCTAAGGTGTAACCCAGTTGATGAACTAAGTGGTAGATGATTGAAGGGTCAATATCGCCACAACGTGTGCCCATGACCAAACCTTCTAATGGGGTTAAGCCCATAGAAGTGTCGACACTTTTGCCGCCTTTGATGGCGGTGACTGACGCGCCGTTGCCTAAGTGAGCACAGATTACATTCGTTTCTTCAATTGGCTTGTTGAGCATTTTTGCCGCTTCACGGCTAACGAATAAATGACTCGTGCCATGCATGCCATAACGGCGGATACCGTGCTCACGGTATAACTTGTAAGGCAGGGCGTAGACATAAGCTCTGTCTGGCATGCTTTGGTGGAAAGCGGTATCAAATACAGCAACCTGTGGCAATTTAGGGAAAGAGGCCATTGCCGCGCGGATGCCGATAAGGTGAGCAGGATTGTGCAGTGGAGCTAATGAAGCACAGTCTTCGATGCCTTTGATCACGCTCTCATCGATGATCACTGAGCGAGTGAATTTCTCACCACCGTGAACGATACGATGGCCAACGGCTTGAATTTTTGCTGCTAATTCAGGTTGTTCCGCAAGAATTTTATTAACAATGTATTCAACTGCTTCACGGTGAGCCGTAAATGCACCTAAGGCTGCTTCATGTTTTTCGCCGTTGATTTTCCATTTAATGCGAGAGTCTTCTAAACCAAAACATTCGGCTAAGCCAGAAATTTGGTCGTCACCTGTTTGCGCGTCAATGACGGCAAATTTGAGAGAAGAGCTACCGCAATTGAGAACTAAAACCAGTTTATTTGACATGTGTAAACCCTTTGCCATTGTGTTTAATATAACGATTCAAAATAATGAGGAACTGCGGTGTTTTTACCATATCAGTCTTGGGGCGATTCGCCAGATTGTGCTATGGTAAGAGCAGTATTCCATTGTAGTTGGTGTCTAAGATTGAGCATTAAGATCCTCAAAACCTTAGGTGATGGTCATCAGTATATGAAGACTTGGCCTATGGTTAGACAACTGGGTTTTTATTTTCCTGAGTATCGGGTCGTCCGAGCGACTCAGCTCGCCATACTGGTGATGCCAGTGCTGGCGATTTTTGTGAGCATGAGCCAGCTGTATATTCACGGTTGGGCATTTCTGCCCCAAGCTGTCACTCTCGGTTTATTTTTCATCAGCTTACCGTTACAGGGGCTGCTGTGGTTAGGCTGGCGAGCTCGCCATCCATTACCGTTAACGCTGTTCGACTGGATTAACCAGTTGAGTGCGAAGTTGTCATCCATGGGTATCAATTGCCACACGTTAGGCGCTAAAGCCTGTTACCTCGATATGGCACTGATTTTAAAAATAGCCTTTGAGCGTTTAGATGCCAGTTATTGGGAAGAACTTTAGGCTGTTGCCGCGGTTATCCCTTTTGGCTCTTTTGTTACTGTGGATTAATAAATCGCGTTAATCCCTTGTTGGACAAATACTGCTTTGATCTTTTCCATGGTTTCTCGACTCGGGGGGGATATTCCATCGAGTTGATAGCTTTCGCCCATGGCTTCCCACTTATGTTTACCTAATTCGTGATAGGGTAGTAACTCTACCTTTTCAATGTTTTTCATGGGCTTGATAAACTCGGCCAGTTGTAATGCCGATGCTTCATCGTCGGTAAATCCGCCCACTACGACATAACGTATCCACGTCGCTTGATTACGCTCTGCCAAATACTGCGCAAACTGTAATGTTCTATGGTTGCTGACTTTGGTTAACTCAATATGTTTTTCATCGTCCATGTGCTTGATGTCGAGCAGGACCAAGTCAGTGTGGTCGAGCAACTCATCAATCACTGGCGTGTACTTACGTACAAAACCATTGGTATCTAAACAGGTATGAATACCTTCTTGCTGACAAGCCGTGAATAATTCGGCGACAAATTCGGCCTGTAAAATGGCTTCACCACCACTGGCCGTAACACCACCATTGCTGGCATCGAGAAAAGGCCGATAGCTGATGATTTGACTCATTAACTCATCGACCAGAACTTCTTTTCCACCATCAAGATCCCAAGTGTCACGGTTGTGGCAATATTGGCAGCGCATTAAACAGCCCTGCATAAAGGTGATAAACCGTATGCCGGGACCATCTACTGTGCCAAAGGATTCCACCGAGTGGATCCGACCGATAACTGCCATTGTGACTCCTGTTAAAATAAGTGAGGCTGTAGCACAGTGTACTACAGCCTTGACTAATTTAGCTTACAGACCTTTTGTGAACGTACGCGTGATCACATCTTGTTGTTGTTCTGGAGTCAGTGAGTTGAAGCGCACTGCATAGCCAGAAACACGGATGGTCAGCTGTGGATACTTGTCTGGATGCTTAACGGCATCTTCGAGCATCTCGCGGTTCATCACGTTGACGTTTAAGTGTTGGCCACCTTCTTTTTTGTCATTGTGGTCGAAGTATCCGTCCATCAATGCCGCTAAGTTGGTACGGCGAGCATCATCATCTTTACCCAGCGCATTTGGCACGATTGAGAAGGTATAAGAGATACCGTCTTGAGCGTGGGCAAATGGGAGTTTTGCCACTGAAGTTAATGAAGCGATTGCGCCTTTTTCATCACGGCCATGCATAGGGTTTGCACCCGGTGCAAATGGCGCACCTGAACGACGACCATCGGGTGTGTTACCGGTTTTCTTACCATAAACCACGTTTGAGGTGATGGTCAGAATTGACTGCGTTGGGATCGCATTGCGATACATTTTACGGTCACGAATTTTCGCCATAAAACGTTCAACTAAGTCACAGGCGATATCATCTACACGTGGGTCGTTGTTACCAAATTTTGGATAGTCACCGCTGATATCGAAATCAACGGCTATGCCGTTTTCATCACGCACTGGTTTTACTGTGGCGTATTTGATGGCAGACAGTGAGTCGGCTGCGATAGATAAACCCGCAATACCACAAGCCATAGTGCGACGTACGTCTCTGTCGTGCAGCGCCATAAGCGCGGCTTCGTAAGAGTACTTATCGTGCATGTAGTGGATTGAGTTCAGTGCAGTGACATATTGAGTCGCTAACCAATCCATTAAACCGTCTAAGCGATTCATCACATCATCAAAGTTGAGCACTTCGTCTGTGATCATGTCTGCTTTAGGGGCAATTTGGATTTTCAGTTTTTCGTCTACGCCGCCGTTAATCGCATACAGCATGGTTTTCGCTAAGTTAGCGCGAGCACCGAAGAACTGCATGTGTTTACCCACAACCATAGGGCTCACACAACAGGCGATTGCATAGTCGTCTGATTGGAAATCTGGACGCATTAAGTCATCGTTTTCGTATTGGATTGAGCTAGTGTCGATAGACACTTTGGCGCAATATTTTTTGAAACCGATTGGCAGTTTATCTGACCATAATACCGTGATGTTTGGCTCTGGACTTGGACCCATAGTGTAAAGTGTGTTCAAGAAACGGAAGCTTGATTTCGTCACTAACGTACGGCCATCTAAGCCCATACCGCCGATTGACTCCGTCGCCCAAATTGGGTCGCCTGAGAACAATTCGTCGTATTCAGGGGTACGTAGGAAACGCACCATACGCAATTTCATCACGAAATGGTCAACCATTTCCTGAGCTTGTTGCTCAGTTAAGGTGCCATTTTTCAGATCACGTTCAATATAGATGTCGAGGAATGAAGAGGTACGACCTAATGACATGGCAGCGCCGTTTTGGCTCTTCACTGCAGCTAAATAGCCGAAGTAAGTCCATTGGATCGCTTCTTGTGCATTGGTCGCTGGACGAGAAATATCGAAGCCATACTTGGCAGCCATTTTCTTCATTTGGCCTAATGCACGGTGTTGCTCGGCAATTTCTTCCCGTAATTGGATAACGTTAGATAACTCTTCACCCGCTTCGAACTGCGCTTGCAGTGAGCTAAATTGGGCAAACTTATCTTTCATCAGGTAATCGATACCGTAAAGTGCCACACGGCGATAGTCACCAATGATACGGCCACGGCCATAAGCATCGGGTAAGCCCGTTAAAATACCTGATTTACGACAGGCCATAATTTCGGGGGTGTAAACATCGAACACACCTTGGTTATGGGTTTTGCGCAGTTCTGAATAAACGTATTTAACATCTTCATCCAGTACACGATCGTAGGCGGCGCATGAGCTTTCCACCATACGAATACCACCGTTAGGCAACATAGCGCGTTTTAGCGGCGCGTCTGTTTGTAAGCCAACGATAGTTTCTAATTCTTTGTTGATGTAGCCAGCGTCGTGGGAAGTGATGGTTGAAACCATCATTGTGTCGAAATCAACAGGCGCGTGGGTACGGTTTTCCTGTTTGATGCCTTCCATGACTTTATCCCACAATTTTGTGGTCGCTTCGGTGGCACCTGCGAGGAAGGATTCGTCGCCTTCAAAAGGCGCGTAGTTTTGTTGAATAAAGTCACGTACATTGACTTCAGATTTCCAATCGCCAGGAGTAAAGCCTTCCCATGCGTTGGCAAACAGTTCAGTTTTGTCGGTCATCGTACTAATACCTTCTGGTTGAGATAAAAGGTTATTGGCGATCAGCGTTAAGCAATGCTGAGTATAAGCCAATAGCTAATTCCTGAAATAAAGCTCCCTTCATGATGACGCCCTATGATGGGAACTGGATTTTGAAGCGCTCGTCACTCCAAAAGTCTGTCTATTGATACCCGATAAGATGACAAATATTCGCTTACTTTGATTATCGGCTACTGATAAATCTTTATAATTGGTAAGACCAATTGTCCATAAGCATATTAACATAGGTCTGTCGCTATCGCATCTTAAACGGCTTGATTTATGCTCTGTTAATCCCAAATTTGCTAGCTAGGTAGCATTTTTTTACCACAATAGGGAATACGGCACGCTTTTTAAGTTGGTGTGACATCTGAACCCCATTATCTCTTAAATCAGCCTGCCTATATTGTTCCCATTTACTGTCCACCTTTAGCGAGGATAAATCTATCCTCGTATAGGCTGATTTTGATTGGTGGGAGTCACGGCTCGATAATGGGAGCTGTCACAGTAGGCGCAGTGGTTATGATATTAAAAATAAGTTTGATGTTAGCTATTTGTATTAATTTATTTTTCTTTGCTAACTTAGTGTCGATTTAGGAGACGGCATGTCATAACGCCATCAAATAAAGCATGCAATGCTTAAATCATTCAGGAAGGGTTAAAGAGTGGCTAAATACAGTCGTTTGCTATGATTCAGGCAACTTGTTACTTGCTGTTGGACTAAACTGTAAATGCTAAAGTATGGGTTATAGTGGGTTCAATTTAATGAATACCGAGATACACGCATCAAGCTATTGGTCATTTAATGTGTCATTGCTGAGGTTAACTTGAATCTATAGCGCATTAATTTAAGCGTTAGTTCGCTAAATATGAGATGGAAACGTGCAGAATATGCATCGTATACCATCTTAATTAAGCCACATTCTCGCGATGAAAATCGGGTCGCCGTGGTAAGACCAATTAACCTTTTGTGTTTTTGGCTTCAAAGTTTTCACATTTTGGGTGTGAATAGCATCACGCTTTAGCAATATCTGCTTCACAGCATAAGCGCGTTGTATGATACAAAGCGAGACTTTAGTGAATCATCATTTAAGCTAAGCAAATCATTATCTCGGTTTTGATTCGTGTTATCTGCGCAATGGCGCTGCTGGAGATACCTATGCTACGCGTTCAAGTTTGTTTATCTAAAGTTGGAGTTATGCAATGAAAAGCCCAAATCCATCGTCATCAGTTCCAACTGTGACAAACAGCGCACATGAAGCGCCACAGGTTTCAGCTCATTTTAGTTGTTACAATCAGGCTGAAATTTACGGGACAAGCAAAGTGGTTAAAGCACCTTGGCAGTCCTTTGGCTTAGCCGTGTTTGCTGGCGCATTTATCGCTTTAGCCTTTGTTTTTTATTTAACCGTAACCACTGGCGCAGGCGATGCGTCTTGGGGTTTAGTTCGTTTCGTTGGCGGAATAGCCTTTAGTTTAGGTTTAATCTTAGTGGTTGTTTGCGGTGGAGAACTGTTCACCAGTTCTGTGCTCAGTACCGTCGCCTGGGCACAAAAACAGGTTACTGGCGCTGAATTACTCAAATGTTGGTGCCGCGTATATGCCGGCAATTTTGTCGGCGCTATGTTGATGGTTTGCTTGATCACTGCCGCAGGTATGTATGATCTCGATGGTGGTAACTGGGGATTAAATGCCCTTAAAGTGGCACAGCACAAACTGCACCATACTTGGATTCAAGCCTTTAGCTTAGGCATTTTATGTAACATGTTAGTGTGTTTAGGTGTGTGGATGACCTTTGCCAGCCGTGATGTGCTGACGAAATCGTTACTGTTAATTTTACCTGTGGCTATGTTCGTCAGTAGTGGCTTTGAACACAGTATCGCTAATTTATTTATGGTGCCTATGGGCATGATGATCCAATCAATCGCCAGCCCAGAGTTCTTCGTGTCTTTAGGGGTTACTCAAGCACAATTTGCCGATTTAACCGTGGCAAACTTTATATTCAATAATTTAATACCTGTAACCTTAGGCAATATTGTCGGTGGCGGTGTGATTGTTGGTTTAGGTTATTGGTGGATAGAGCAGGGTAAAGTAACCTTGGCTGAACCACACAAAGCTCATCATGAACACTTTTCTGCACCACATTCACATACTGAAAAACCTCAGCATCAGAGTGAGATTAAGCTGACTAAACATTCCTAGAACGCCTTTAATTATTAGTCTGAAGTGAAAGTGCCCAGCAGGTAGCTGGGCACTTTTATGTCGGTTTACTATGATGTGTAAATAATGAAGTAAATAAAAAAATACATGTAACTAAAAGTTAGATTTGAAAGTTAGAAAAGTCAATGCTGGCGGGGGCTTGTGGGTCAATTATCTAACTTTTATCAAAACCATCTAACTTTTAGCTTGTTTTTTGTACTTGACAGAAGTGGGTCAAGAGAAAAAGTTAGATAAAATAGAAACAGTGTTAATCTAAATTTTTAGCTTTGCTACAGATTGTGTGACAAACCAAAATGAACTCTACATCATCCGCGATAACTCACTTCTTGGGACATTTCCAAGTTACATTTATAGCTCGAATTAGTGAGTTTCGAATTAAAATTTCTATGGGTATGTGAGCAGCGCAATACGGAAGTTGCCGCATAACACCTTAGACACAAAACGCAACGCATAGCAAAAATGCCAAGCGTTGCGAATCACTCTTAAAAAGATTGTATGAATGCGCGTTAGCTCAGGTTATCTTGGCATGTTCTCAATGTCATACATGCAGTGCTGACAATAGACTCCACCTAGTTCCATTTCACGCAAATAACCGTTTTCTAGGTCTTCAATGTCAATTCTGCCCTCACAATTACGATCAATTAGAGGAAGTACATCTTGCTCATAGCGATAAATTTGCCTTTCGCTTAAGTTATCCAGTGTACCTTCGCCGATGATTTGACGAGTAATACCTTGAGCACGGTCATCTTCAATCATGTCACATTCTTGCAAATGACTTAATACAGAAATTAGCGCAGCACGGCTTCTTTCTTGTTCCATATATCTAACAATTAAACTCATTTTAACTCCTGATAATAATAAACAACTAACAATGCCACCCATTGCTTATTCGCTATTATATTCATAAGTTTAGGTCACATCATTCTAAATAACGGCTTCAGTTAGTTAAAAAGCGCTTTATAACATTTTATTAGCGCGCATACGCGTTTACTTCATTAGACCGTTTTCGTTTCACTAAATAAATGCTATCAAGCTTTGGGACAGAACAGACTTTCATCAGTCTGTTCTGTTATAGACGAGGAATTTAGATCAAAAAGTCTTCGATTGAACGGCCATTTTCAATTTGTTGTTTGAAAACAGTTGGCATTCTACCTTGCCCTGTCCAAGTGACAGTTTCGCCCTCAACTACAATTGAATATTTAGCTGGACGTGGTGCTCTTGTGCTTTTTACTTTAGCAGTAACACCGCCAAGATCATCAAGTGATAAACCAGCTGACTCAATCATCTTCTGAAGTTCTGCAATTTTCGCGATACGCTCAGCATTTGCTTCTGCTTCTGCATTCGCTTCTTCTTCTCTTTCAGCAACGATCTTGCCTAACTTTTCGTACACATCTTTTAGTTCAGCAACAGATAACTCTTTAACAGAAGCTTTTAAACGACGAGCATGAGTTAAGATCTCTAAAAATTCAGACATTGTATTTTCCTAATAAGTTTGTATCGCAACAATATAGCTGATTTTCAATTTGTAATGAATACATAAATAGATTCAATTTAATAGTTATTAAAGTACAGTTTTCGCGATTTTTATCGCTTAAACTGTTGGAGAGAAATAAAGTTCCATACTGAACAACCAATAACCCCAGCTCGTACCGTTCTAGATTAAATATGACCAAAAATAAAGATTCATACTAATTGCCACAACTTAGTCCGAACCGAGCCACAACCGAGTATTAAAGTATCATACTCGTTGTAGCTCACTTCTGGACAAAAGCTAGCTAGAATCTAAGCTCTAATTTGTGGGTTTCGGATTAAAATTTCTGTGGAGTAACGCTAATCTATGCAGTGTCCCCAGTTAACTTACAACGAAAATAACGCATGAAACAGTGTGTATTCAACTAAAGTCCTTTTGTTTGAGCTAATTATTAAAACAATTCGTCCATTATTTTTTGCAATCGTTTTTCTTGCTTCATTTTTATTTCTTCAATGATGGCTTCTACTAAAAGAATTATATTATTTGTAAGTTTTTTATCACCATGCTGAGCTTTACGGTGTATGGGTAAAGTAAAAGCTCCGAATCTATTTTTATCATGACAGTCCGTCACTTTAAGCAAATACCCACTTTCAAATGGATCATCACCACTATGAGCGGCAAAGTTGTTCCTGATTCTCTTAATTTCATTATGTATGCCTACATATTTTTTAGGAAAATTCGAGCAATTGAGCTTAGTACCATTGCGACCTTTTGTATCTGCGAAACATTTCCAGTAGGTAGTCACTATAGATATAAAAAGGCTATGTAATACAACATTGTCGGTATCCGTTCTTTCCTTTTTATCTAAATAATCAAGTACCAATTTTGCCCATAAAACTATGTTCTTGAGGTCATCAAGAATCAGTCTATAACCGATATAACTTTTTGATATATGATCATCAAGAACTTCAGTTTCAACTAATTTTCTCTTATAAGTAACCTTATTTATGAGTGTATTTTGTCCTTGGTCATAAAAAGCTCTTATTTCAAATAGCCCAACTTTTTTATAAAACATCGTAGCTCTCTATCGGTTTAACGTCTTAGTATTTATCCGCTATGCAGTTTGCAGGGTATAAGCGCTAGTAAACTCATCTTCGTACAAAGGCTCTTTGCATAGTTTCAAAATCAACCACAGAGGTCCCTCCAGATGTGCGTGATAAGCTCATAGATTTTGCTGATTCACTAACTACCCAATTAGCGCGCCCCTGAGGTAGATGGCTTGTATAAAACTCGAAAAGCTTATTGCGTCCGTACTTCACTTCAAGATCAGACACCACAGCCATAATATGCTCGTAAACAACCTTTCCAAAACCCATAGCTTCATCTACTGATGGAATGTAGCCTTTATGTATTACTTTGTTTCGGAATCCTCGGTCGCTACTGCTTAGCTCTGGTGGTAGTTTTCCAAGGGATAACAAGTATAAGTACGTAAATGCACCAAGCTGCCGCTCCGATTGGTTCGAAACAGTTTTCCAAGCCTGTTCAGCCAATTCTGGAGAAATTTTACTGCTAGTTATTTGAAATTTAATAAAGAATTCATAAAAACGCTCTAATGAACTAGCGAAAGATGATACAGACTCTCGAGTATAACCATCACCCAGGGAATTCATACCTACGTCATATAGGATTTCATATTTGGCAGCTCTTAACACAACAGAATATTCGTGCCCTTTGGGGCACTTGATTTCATGTACACCACTATCGTGAAGCATGTGGGGAGTTAGTCTGAAGCTGAGAGTTTCTAAAATACTATTGTTAAAAGCGTCTTTCATGCAATATGGGCATATGTGATTTATCTTCATACAAAATATCCATAATGGTGATCCCAATTTTTTGGGTATTACTCTGAAGCATTATTAGATTTGTTGGTCAATGCTTCAGCTCGGATATGTGTATCCAATCATACTGCTAAAACGGAACGGGCATAAAATAGTCTGCTCAAAACTAATGATAGCCTTGAGAGAGGCCTATTTAACTGTGATTTTTTTAGGAATGACGTCAGGTTCTATTTCGCCTCTACAACGATAAATCGCCATAGTAATGCCCCAACCATTTGTGATAGTGGAATCATTTTCATAGCCTTTCCCATATGCAGCGCAGTGTGAAGCTACTTGTGCGAGCATGTGTGGGTAATTGATCACCGAAGAATCATAGTTTACTTGAACTACATCTTTATCAGCGAAGTCAATGTTGTAAGAACCTCCCCAAACAGCCACACAACCTGTCATTAGTGAACTTATTGCTACTGCTGAGAATATTGCTAATTTCTTCATATTTTGATTCCATGAAATCGGTATTAATCCATGTTACATAATAACATCTCATCTGCTCAAACTCTTTTTATTGATTTCATTAAAGAAAACAATGCCCAATCGAATTATCATACTCATTGTCGCATCTAAAACTCGCACCATCTTTTTAGATTAGAAAATGTTGGTCAATCTCAACACGTTTGTTTAGAGAAGAGCATCGACTCTAAGCAACTTTGGGGCATAAACGTGCCAGAACTGATCGGCCTGACACGAGTTTGGACAGAAACGTGTCAGTGATCTTACTAAATTAGAGATCCGCAAATTACTTCAGTTATCGCTAAGTGTTAGGTTTGTCTGATGTGATTTCCCGATTTAGTTCAGACAAATACTTAGAATACTCAGCAATAAACTCTTTTGATAAAGGACGTAGTTCAGCTAAAAACTCTTCATTTGCTCTATCAGTTTTATCCGCTGCTATGTGAAATGGAGCTTTGTCACCTGTACACTTAGCCTCTGCATAAGCTACAGACTCTTCAATAGAACTACGTTTTAGAGCCGGAAACTTAGAGCGCATAACTTTATCTGTGCTCAATGCAAGATTGGTTAGCTTTTCAGCGATTAACAAGATGCTTGAATTCTGTTCTAGGTATACAACTAAGCGTTGATATTGCTTGAGAACCTCAACAACCTGTAGATGAAATTTTTGTTGAAAATCGAATAATGATTGTCCATCATCCATCGGAAAGTTACCAATATTCACAGCTAAATATTCATACCTAAATTCTGTGACTTTATCGTAATAACACAATAATTCAGACCTTTTGCCTGTTTCATACGTTTTGTAAAACTCATTTTTAAGGTCGAACTCAGCTTTAACCGCCTCGATCTTAAAGGTTATTTCTTTTATGTCTTCTTTTGTTGCTAAGTTTTCTCCTTTCTTCTTCAAGTAAGAAGACCCTGCGAGTCTAATTATGAAGATTATCAGGAGTACGCAAATAGCACCAACACCACTACTCAATAAGTCAAGTTGACCAAAGTCCATACTCTTTCTCCAGAAAACTAACAGTTTTTATACATAAATGAGTTTCGGGCGTTAACACAATCAATTAAATGAAGCATGGCAAAGTCGCTTAGAACCGTGTCATATTTCCTCAAACTCCAGACTATAGTAGTCACTATTTTTGGTAGCTTTCCATACATCTAGGTAACCCACGGAGTTTGCATAACCGCCGAGCACGTCCTGTTTTTTCAGTGATGATTTTAAGCAAATAAGACAGTTATTGATGCTACTTGCACATAGCCTCATTAGGAAAATAGTTGATGGTTTTTTACTAAGCTTCACTAGACTCATTGCCACGGCAACACGAAGGCTGTCGTCATCAAACATCCATAAGTCGATGCTGCACCTTCCTGTATCTTGGTCAATTTTGACATGGGGGTTTGCGGCTAATAACTTACGAATTGGTTCATTTTCGACATCTTGAAGCTTGTCGATAATAACTCTGTCTGCTTGTTCAAGGCGTAATACCACTCTGTGCTCTTGTTCATAGATCCACTCATCACTTTTTTGCATAAACACTTCGTACAGAATACGATCAGCCCCTTCCACACTAATATTAGAGTAGTCATAATCGAACTTGTCATGACGGTATCTTAGTCCTTTTCGGTAAGAAACGGGCTTTGCTACGCCATCAAAGGGGGAAAACTCTTCTGCCATTGAGGTATTGATTAAGGCGTCAGCTCTGAATAGCTTATAAAAGATAGATCTTTCATCGAATTGAGATACACCTGCAATTACTCCTTTATGCTCATTTGCATAATGTGCCCACATCAAGAGGTTTTCTTTGTTTTCAGAGAAGCTAATCACTCCAATATGATGCATATTCTTCTGAACATAGTCTGAAAAACTTAACTTTCCTAACTCTAAGTCGTAAGCATTTGATTCATCGAAGTGTGATGACAATTGCTCCAAGCTAGCCATACAAAATGAAGCTTCAAAAGGGTCATTCAGCGCAACCATTTGCGACAATCGGATGAACCCTTCTTCAAAAAGGTTTCTTGGTTCAGGTAAATACTTAAATAATTGCTTCATTCGAATTCCAGTAAGAAATACAACGTGTATCAAGCTCAACTATTTCAGTCTAACTTTATGTATTTCATAGTAAACGCATTAGCTTAACTAGGTCAAAGGGAGTCAAAAAGAAATGTTGCGAGCATATGATCCAACAAGAAAAGGGGCAGAACTGAGTTGGGCAACCTGTCAGTTCTGCTTTTCGGCTTTACATCTTAATGTTCTTCACATTAGTAGAGTGCTGTCTTGTTGATGTTTTGTAGCGGTGCAACTCCCATGTTAACTGGGCTACGAAAGTTGCCATGACTTTCATTTCTAAACTGGCCACTCTCAGCTCTCAAGCGTTTGTTAGATTCTTCCAAGTCATCATACCGCTCCTTATCAACCTGCTTTTTCTGCTTAGATTCCCCCTTCTTAGCCACAGTGGGGTTAGGGTGGTAACGAGCCTTTTCATCCAGAATCATCTCCAATATTGCTGGGTGATTTTTGCATGAGCCGTTCGCCACGCCCGCTCGTTTTTCGACAGCATAAGGGCTAATTTTCTTGCCTTCTTTTTTTAAGGCTTCAAAAGCGTTTAATAACTTTGTTTTTACATCAACCATTTATAACTCCATTAATTCAAAGAGTTTAAATTCAATGTGATGGTCACGCATCACTTTTTCTGCGGCACGAATATCCGTCAACTCACGAGCAAGCGTGTTCTGGTTGTAGAACCCCATTTCCTTCATCTGTTGTAATCTTGCCGCGATTCGCCCGTGACGCGCTTGCCAGCGCAACGCCTCTTCCTTATTGATGTTTAAGTTTTCACAGTCACGACCAATACAGCTCGATGGCTCAAACAAGTGTTCCATTTTGCACTTGAAACCAGCAAAGCATGTCCCGAAACCGGTCGATTTGTTTGCCCCTTTAGTTTTCTGAGCAAGCTCTTCAAATTGCTCATCGCTAAATACATGAGGGTCACCCTCAAACGCCTTCATAAACCCACCGGACTGCTCTTCTGGGTGGTCTATCATGTCCCGCAAGTAAGCCTTGTGGCTTTTCATCTCTGCGTCTTCAACCGTTTTTTTAATGCTGGCGGGATTCTTTATGCCGAGCAGCGTTAAGACCTCCGCATGACTGGCATAGATAGCCGTCATTGCTAAGCTGACGTGTTTAAACTGGTGTTTCAAAGCGGCCAGTGTTACCAGACCATTTCCCACGACAAAATGCGCAAAGGTACGTCTCAACGAGTGCGTCGAAAAATGCCAGTAAAATGAGCCATCGTCCTGTTCTTTAATAGGGTTATATTGAGCGAGTACGACTGGGTTAAGCAAGCCATACACCTCATCCATTTCATCGGAGTCATAAGTAATATCTAGGTACTTTGAGTAATCCGCGAAGAGGAATGCAAGGTTATCTGTATTCAGTACAATATCTTTTAACTGACGGGCGATGTTATCACCTGCACCGTGGTGACCAGCAAAACTAAATCGCGGTGAGCAGTGAATGTCGCCTTTGTTGGAGCGATAGCTGTCGTTGAGCGCGGTTAAGACCTCTAGCGCCTTTTTACAGATTGGGGCACAGGCCCATGCATCTTCTCTGGGTAATTTTTCTAACTTACTAGGGTCTGTTGATCTTTGCTGTACAAATGTTGTTCAGCAATACATCGGCAGCCACATTAACATAAACGCCAGTGACACCATACTGGCGTAATTTCTTGCTAGCTTGTCATATCTTGTTGATATTGCTCGATAGTGCTTAATTCTTCCAAAAGCATTCTCCACTAAATGTCGATACCGATATAAGCACCAATCGACTCTTTCTTGAGGTGTATTCTTATAGCGGCGCCTTGGAATAACAGATTTCCCGCCTTTATTTGCGATAAGTTCACGAAAAGCATCGCTGTCATAACCTTTATCTGCAATGACGGTATCAACCTGCTTCAGGTGCTCAATTAAGCTGGGGGCGTGTGTAATATCGTGTTTTTGGCCTTCTGATAATTCGAAATAAATCGGTAATCCTCCGCTGTCGACGGCTAAGTGAATTTTGGTTGAATTACCGCCTCGACTTTTACCAATACTCTCATTACTTAGCGTCGCTGCACCTGCACTGTGCTGGTGAGCCCGCACTATCGAGCCATCAATAAAGACCCATTCTATATCAGCAAGGTTGGCTAAGGCCTTGAATAAATGTGCTAGAACGCCTTTCTTAGACCATAAATGAAACCGTCTAAAGACCGTGCTCCAATGACCGAACTCTTTAGGTAAATCTCGCCAAGGGATACCTGTTCTAAGGCGGTAAAGAATACCTTCGAATGTTTGTCTATGTTCAGGTTTGTCATAAACACGGCCTGTGCTTTTCATTAAATGAAATAGCTTTTCCCAGCGTGCATCGGTTAGCATAAGTCTTGGCATGGCTTGAGGTTATGGTTACTTTTGGCGAAGCAAATTATAACGTCTTGCCATGCTGTCTAAAAATCACTCTCGAAAGATCAACAGACCCTAGTCCAAGAGCGCAGGGTGCATAGTTTAATACCATCAAGGTCAATCTCCTTGTAAGAGGTGGAGTCAATTTGGGTTAGCTCCCTAATTCGCATCCCCGTAAATGCAGAAAGCGTCAGAAAGCAAGCACCTTCTATCGCCCTGAATGCATCATAGGCTTGGCGCTCTGTTACTCCATATTTATTGGCATAAGCTTTTACATCACCGAGGTCTTTCAGCTTGTCATGAGCTGCGGTGACATTTGTTATCAAGCGCCCCATTAGTTGTTCATAAATAACAGGGATAACCGTAGGGTAATGCCCTTTGCCTGCCGATGAATACTGCTTGGCAATTTTTTCGATTGTTTTTCCTTCAGGAAGACCAAGTGAAAAGCGACGCTGTTCTGGAAAATGTGGATTTAGTTGCGCAAGGACGCTCAGTGCTTTTAAGTGGTGGGCTACTGTTTGTTCACTATGTCGTTTTACTTCATGCAGCAATTGACTAAAGACCAGTTCATTGCTAAGCAGGGAAAAGGATTCGATGGATGTGCCTTTGAATACTCGTAGGACAGAGTTTGAATGCTTTGCTATGTTATGACACTGGCTGAACTTTCGAAACGTATCTCCTTCCATGTGTAGTAGGTTGCCCTGTGCACCCCAAATCAAAAAATAGATGCGTTGTTTGAGTTCGATAAGCAGCCTGGGGTTGTGCTCTTTCGGATGGAATTTTATCTGGTATCGCGATTTTGGTTCATTGGTGAGATTAAAAAATGTATTAAAGTCCCAAACATCATCTTTGAAATAGGAGACGGGGTTGCCATCCTTATCCACGCTCACCACTGTCGCATCACTGGGCATGGGGAGCGAGTCGGCTGTTGATGGGTGCGCATATTGCTCAAACTTGCCAACTTCAAAACTGACGCTATACATGGCCTAACCCCCTGAATATATCCATGACTGAATTTTCGTCCCACAGTGGGTGACATTCGCGCCCTAGTAATTTCATTGCCGCTTTGAGATTAGTTTTCTTAAAACGCGCTTTGAGCTTATTTAGATTGGCCTTTACTTCGCCAAAGTTGACGATGAAGTGTTCTACGTTTTGATGCACCGCCATGGCTTCATTTAATCGCTGTTCAAAAGACAATAACCGCCATATATCATGAGGGTCATCCACAACACCAAAGTTGGCGCAGCCAAAGCATTTCACGACAAATCCGCAGCCTAATTGGGATTTTTCTTCATCGGAGAGGATGTCGCTCCTGTCTACGGTTTTTTGGAATTCTTTTTTCTGAGGTGTGTCGGCCCCTTTACAAAAACCACCGTTTTGATTCTTAACGATACGGCGCTCAGCATCTGCTTCCTTCAAGGCACAGAATTCTTCGTGCGAAATGACAACTCCAATCGCTTCTTTGGCCTGTGCTACCGCGACAACGGCTCCGCCGTCAGGGTTCTCGCCCAAATAGTGCAGAGCCGTTAACCCTAGCGCCAATTGACTTCTGGCTTCGTCCCTGGAGACCTTGCCATATTTGGAGTTGTCATAAGTCTCCGGTGCATTACGGGTGTTTTCTGCCGCCTTGCTTCGCCCTAGCTTCTGCTCCGCATACTGCTTAATGGAAGATTTCAGCAGATTACAATTCAGGCGGAAATCAGGGTTCTCCTTAATTAACAACTGAATACGCTCGGAGTGTTTAACTAAATAATCTTGAGAATAAGTATTAAGGTTTATGGCACTCGGTGTCATGCCATTCGCTTTTCGAAACAGGTAATGCTTATTCAACCCCAGAGAAACGGAATGTGCCTTTGATAGCGCAAGGTGTGATTCAAAAAAACACTTACAGGTTGCCCTCGGGGTGAAAGAGCGCTGCTCAACTTTGTTTCCGCGAGTTTTGAAGCCCTCTATGCTAATGCGACCAGCGCCTGACTTTTTGCACACCCATTCATCATCCAGAAACATACTCAGAGTTTCTGTTTGGCCGGTCCCTAGATAGTAAATGGTCAGAAACACCGCATTGCGGACCAATCTATCAAACGCTATTTTTCTTTGAGCTTCGTTGAGTGACTCATCCTGATAGCGTGCTAACAGCACCTTGCGGTCAGCCAATAAGGCAAAGGCGATTGAGCGCAACTGCTTTAGTGTATAGTTATTTGAATCTAATGAGGCTGAGCTGGTAGCAAGGTTGCGAGCTGCTTTAGGGATTGTTCCAAACCCAAACTTCTTGCAAATCGAATTCAAGTTCGAACCACGCCAACCAAGCGTCTTTGCTTGGATAGGCTTGCCGTTAAGACCGACACCTGTACTTACCATAGAAAGGTAGGCAGCATGAATGTACTGAGTGCATGTCGCAGGTGAAAACTCAACCTTCGCCTTTTGTTTTCCGCTTTGGCTATTAAAAGCATAACTAAGTACTTGACGTATAAGTGAAAAATTCATCATTTTTGACGGTTCGCGCCACCCGGACTGCTGGAACTTGGAAATCAGTAAACGAATGTGCTCATCAGTGGCACATGCTTTAAGCCGCGCAAAGTCACACGTTATATTAGTCCCGTTACCACTATTCCAGACATATTTCCACTTAGTAATTGCTGTCAGCGTGTTATCGGTGATCATTTCGGTGGTTGGTGTTGAACGATAGGTGCGAGCGTTCTCTGTGTGTTCTGTATCAATCGCTTCGGTCATGATAGCACCTCATCCTCTAGCAAGTTCGTGGTTATCTCTGGGAGATGATTCTTTTCGGGGTTACCCTCGTAGTGTTTGAGGTACAGCATGGTGGTTTCTAAATCTTTATGCCCCATTTCATCCTTGAGCATTTTCAACGCCTGCATCATCGACAGCTCGTAGATTTGCGCCAGAGACTCAAGTTTGTAAGCCCCAAACGTTGCCCTACAATCATGCTCTTTGTGCTTAAAGTGGGGGTTGCTGTTTTCTTGTATCGCAGCTCGCAACCTACTCCACAATGAATTCAGACTACTGGTGGTGAATGGATCTCCATCTTTATTGATGAAAGCGGGAGGGTTCGTGTCTCCCGTCTTCATGAAGTACAGTTGCTGTCGCTTTTTGTATCGTTCACTGCCATGGTATCCATGAACCGATTCCATCAGCCAAACTGGCATTGAGACCTGACGATTGATGTCATATTTGGTTTTACAATCGTGATCAGGGCCAATCCAAATTCCTGTTAGCGTCTTTCCCTTAAAACCTTTGGGGATGGCAAAGTGTCTGGGTTTAATGTCTGTGACCTCAATAGCGCGAAGCCCCACACAAAGTGCCACGCTAATCATTAGGCGAAACTCTTGGGATAGCCCGTTGCAACGCCAATTGTCCCTTACATGCTGTAGGTCAAGGTCATTCAATGGCTGTAGATTGGTTTCTCTGATTGCGCTTCGGATTGAGCAATCCGTTAACGTCTGTCCATATTTGGTAGTGCCTGTGATTTCAAAAGGCAATTGAGAGATGTACCCATGACGGTAGCAAAACAGGTAGAAGCGCCTAGCAATCGAAAGGGCAGCAACGGCTGTGGCACGACTCACTTTACCTTTCTCTATCTCACCTTCTAAGTAGGCCCGATAAAGGAAGATTGGATAGCGCTGGAGTCGTTCTTCGTGGTCATCCCATTTTAGGTGATTGGCATCCAAGTAACGGTAATATCTCAACAGATGAAAGCAGGTGGGTTTTATGTCCTTTACCCCCTCTAAGATGCGGCGACCAAGGATGTAAGCATTCGGTTCAAACACCGGCTTACCTTCACTGGTAAATAGCATAAGAACGCCTTTAAATGACATTGGCTTATCAACTGTAAAAAATTCCAGAGTCTCTTCGTATGACACCGACTTTTCAGCATGAAAGGAATTAATGAACTCATCAGTGATTTCAACGTCACCAATATCAATATATTCATTTGTCTCTATAAGGTGATAGAAGTGCTCCATACTTAACATGACCCCAATCTTCAACATCTAAGTATAAGTATTGGTTGCAATCTAAATTTGTCAATAGAAATAAATCATTAGTGTTAATCTAAGTATTACTATTGGGATTCTGAGTCGAATGTAAAAACGGCATCCGAAGATGCCGTTTTTTGATTAGGTTCTAGTTCTAATTGAGAAATGCGATATTAGAACTTAACTTTGTATCCTGCAAATACTACACGACCTAAGATGTTGTGCGTATCAGTGTCGTATCCAGGGTAACCTAAGCTATAGTTAACTGTTGGCATAGCATCAAATAAGTTACGTGCACCTACAGTGACTTTTCCATAATTGTTGAAGTCGTAGTTAAGTGTCATATCCCAAGTTGTAAACGAAGAGAAGTCTTGCTTATTAGTGCCGGCTTCCTGCTGTTGTGGTGTTTCACCATCATAAGAATCAATATATTTAGCGATTAAAGACGCGGAGAAATCGTCAATAGCGTAGCTAAATGTAGTATTGAAACGCAGTGGTGGATAACCTTTAGTTCCTAAAACATCATAGCGTTGAGCAATTGGACTTGCTTGCTCTGAATATTCAAGTGCATATGTACCCTCAACTGCGAACTTCAGCTCACCCATAGTGCCTAGATCGTATTTAGACGTAAAAGAGACATCAAGACCTGAGGTTTGTACGCCATCCATGTTGATGTTGCCAGCACCAATTTCATCGATTGTGCCATCAGCTTTACGTTTTACATAAATGTAGTTTGGATCGTAGGCGCCTAAACCAGCTGTCGCTTCTAAGTCGACAATAGTCTGAGCATCGATATAACTTACTTGGTCAGTAATTTCAATATTGTAGTAATCAACGACAAAATCAATATTTTCGGTGATGTTCCACACTGCACCAAATGAGTATTGAGCTGATTTTTCTGGTTCTAAATCTTTATTACCTGAACTTTTACGTAAATACTGGTTATCTTCACATGCTTTGTTACCTGCTTGTTGATCAGCAGGTAAGCTTTGACACAGAGCTGTATCAGTTATTGAATCGTAACTTGTTGCTGGCTCGCCTAGTAAGTCGTCTAAAGACGGTGCTCTAAAGCCTTGTCCATAAGATGCTCTTAATACTAAGTTATCAAGCACTTCATAGCGCACGTTAATTGAACTTGATAATTGGCCAACATCAGGAAGACTGTATTGGTCATAACGACTAGCAAGTTTAACGTTTAAATTTTCTAGAACTGGAAGCTCTAATTCAACAAATGCAGCTTTATAGCTTCGGTCACCAGCTGAATCACCACCATAAGTACCTAGTACATTGCCTGCCGCTTGTTGCGCATCACGAGTATCTTTGTACTCCATTTTTTGATATTCAACACCGACGGCATAGCCTAAATCGCCACCAGGTAATGCTATTGGTGCTAAAGCTGCCCAAGATAAACCTGTACCAGTTGTGTTCGATGTCGCTTTACGTGTTGCTGTATGCAAAAATGTATCTAAGGTTGCCTGTGTTGCATTGCCACCTTCCACAAAAGGGTTATACAGTTCTTTATCTACAGCTTCTTGTAACTTATCTTCAAAGACATAAGAGTCCGTTTCGATATTAACGACTTGATCAGAATATTGAACATACCAGCTTAATGAACCAGCATCTAATTCAAGATTCAAGCCAGTAACGATATCGACTACATTTGAGTCGAATTCTGTTTTGCGATCAGCTACACCTTTTAAGCGGTGATAGGCTTGAACCTCTGACGCTTGAGCTGTGCCATATGTTGGATTTAACTTGTTATCAGCAGCCATATATAGATTAGGAGTCCATAATGCTGTTGAAGATGTGGTTGATTTATCACGCATTACAATTGCTTGACCAAACCACTCTAGTTCATCAGAAATGCGATGAGTCATATTTGAAAAAATAGAGTCTTTAGTTTGTTCAGGTAAGTAATCTGTGCCATCAAAATGACTGAATCCACAGGCCGAGCCATCTTTAGTGGTAATAACTCTATCAGCAGGACAGTCTTTACCTGGAACTTGTAATCCTGTGTAAACAGGGTCATCAAATGTTCCATCAGCGCCTTTTCCTGGGCGAGATGCTACAGGACGATATGTTCCTTCTGGAGCATACAAACCACTTCGACCATATTTTTGGTCCCAGTTAGCTGTTATGTGAGGGCGTTGTCCACCTTGCAGAGGGTCAAATGCTTTATGTTCGATAACAACTAAACTGCTACCTTTATCATCAGTTTTACCAAATGTAATAGAAGCAGATTTTTCATCACGGCCACCTTGTGTTGGGCTACCGAATTTTGCATCGAATGCTAAGCCATCGAATGTCTTTTTAAGAATGATGTTAATTACACCACCGATAGCGTCAGAACCATAAATAGCTGATGCACCATCACGTAAAATTTCGATACGCTCAATTGCATCCATAGGGATTAAGTTGAGGTTGGTTGAATCACCACCAAATGTTGCTGAAGGAGCGATCCGACGTCCGTTAATTAATGTTAGCGTACGGTTAGAGCCTAATCCGCGCATGCCTGAACTTGCATGGTTACTTGCTGAACTTCCAGCGTCACTAATAAAACTTCCCGCAGTATTAAATGGCATTTGAGCTAATACTGCAGAAACGTCGCTTAAGCCTGTTTTAGCTATATCTTCAGCCGATAGAACCGTAACAGGCAATGCTGATTCCATATCAGTTCTTTGAATACGAGAACCCGTTACTTCAATACGTTCAACTTTTGCACCGTCTTCAGCTGCAAATACTGCTGAAGTTGATAATGCTGCTGTAGCAGCTCCGCTGATTAACGCAAAGCGAACTGCTTTGGCTAATGTAGATTTTGCGCGCATTCTATTCTCCCTTAACATTTGTTTTTTTGTTTAATTCTTATTTTATTAAAAGTCACTTTTGTAACCAATAAGTGTCACCTTTAATTAGGTTCAAGATATAAACACAAGAAAATAACAAGTGCAACATTATAAATGTTGCTTAAATTGTTTCAAATTTGTAAATTTTGATGCTAAATGTTTTTTTACAAAGGGTTTGTGCATCATTAATGCCGTTAATGATGGCTGATTAGTGTTATTTGTTGTTTTTTTGTTAAATATGTTGTTGTTTAGTTTCCTTGTTTTATCTTATTGTTTGTGTTTTGTTTTAATTTTCTTTTGGTTAAATCATACTTTTTTATTATTTTTATAGAGAAAATAGGAAATGTTGCTTATTTAGTTTGTCATTCCGTATATCTTCAGGTTTGCTCGTGAAGCTGAGCTTGATATAAAGGGTTCCATGTTGTTTAAGTTAGATAGTTTATTCTTTTAAATGTGCACTTTTTTAGAAGGCCTAGGATAGGTTTGGTTTGAAATTGAACAGATTTTTTTAGGGGGTTGTTTTAATATTCTAATGACTCAAAAGAAGATGAATCGATATTCATCTTCTTTTGAGTTTCAGTAGGTTTTTCTAATTAATGTGTGCAGAGTGCATAAAATAGAGAATTAATTTTTACTTGGTTCTATTCTGTTTATTAGCTCTGCCACTTTAAATTGCACTGGAAAGTAGTGTCCTAAATAACGCAGGGCGACATAGGCAACCACTAAGGTGGCGATTACCAGTTCGAATTCTGCTAAGTATTTTATCCATATCGCTAACTCACCCATGTTATTGAACTGCGTTAACCAAGCTGCGGTTTTAAAGAGGGCGGTTGCACCGATCACCATTGGGAAGGTAAAGGCTGCGTAGCCTGGGCTAAAGGGCAGTTTTAGTAGGTGAAAGAAGGCCAAGTAGATGATGCTGGTCATCAGAATGGCGATACTCAGTAGTAAGGCGACTAAGGGAATTGATGCCTGCTCACAAACAGTCAGATAGCCCGCGAGTGATAAACTGGCGGGAGCTGCAAGAATGGCAATGGTTGGTTTAGCGGCATCAGGTATCGCCTGACAGAAAATGAGGCGATAGAGCATCAAAGGCAGCATGATTAAGTAGGCTAACATTCCAAAAACCAAAATGGCGTTTGCTAACCATTGGTAATCAGACACAGGGAAAGACACCGCCGCGACGATAATGCCAATCGGTGGTACAAACCAGCTTGGAACCATGTGCTCGAGTTTAAAATCGATGGCGCGAAAGTAGATAAACGCGCTTAGGAAGATCACATGGATACCAATGGCGACTAGCCACAGAGTTAAGCCTGCATGGGGGAAATAATCGCCGAGTGATTTAGACACCACCATCAAGCCCATGGCGAAGGTGGGGATCACACTACCAATCACAGGGTGGCTTAGCTCGTCCTTTAAAATATTAGGATGAAGCATGAATTTACCCATGAGCAGTAGCAGCAACACAGAGGCTATGATGGCACCTGTGAGTTGTCCTGCGCCATTAAGTGAAGGTGTCATGTTCTCCCATGTCCAACCTAAGCTGGCAATTGCCAGTGCCAACCCAGCCATAGGGCTGGGAAGTTTAGCTGCGTGGGATGTCCAGCGTTTGCGTTTTGAAGTCATTTTGAATACCTCTCAATACTGACAATGCTTAACATCGCTTTTTTAGGGCGCTGTTTTGATGTATTTAGTGTACTGCGGGTATCAATGATAAATAAATTTGATTAATTTTATTCATTGCATAAGTTTTGTTTACTTTGATGTTGCTATTAAACTTAAGGTTTGAGTTTACAACGCAGTAGCGTGTGCCCTAGGCCAAGATTGTCTGTATCTTCATCCACATACAGTCCCGCTTGGTGAAGCAGGGCCAATAAATCCTTAGAGTGATACATGCGGCTGTTGCCATTGGCCATGGCGCTGAAATAGAGGCTAGTGGCATTTACGCAATAGGCGGAGGCGGCCGATGGCTGTCTATCCCAAAAGGTTTCGACGATAAAGAGTTGGCTGCTTGATGTCATTGCCTTTGCCGTGCGTTGTAAAATGCTCAGGATTTGGCTTTTTGAGAAGCAATCCAGAAATTGACTCATCCAGTAAGTATCGGCGCCTTCGACAAAGGGTAGTGAGTCGTCCAGCAGATCGGTGGCAAAGGTATGCACGCGTGCTGCAAAACCTCGTGCGAGTGCATTTTGTGTGGCTACCTCTAGTTGCCCCGGAAAATCCATAATCGTGACTTCAACGCTTGCGTCATAATCACAGCAGCTCAGTGCCCATTTTCCCGTATTGCCGCCTATATCCACTAAATGGATTGGCTTATGGGCGAACACTAACGGCAGAAGCTGTGGAAAGGCATGATCCGAATAGTAATGATCGAAGGCAAACCAGCTCTGTTTCGCTTTGGGTGGTAAATCCTTCAAGGCAGGGTAGATAGTATCCCAGTCACCGAAAACCTTGAGTCCTGCGGCCTTGCCTTCGAGTAGTGCGGTATCAAGGCTAAAAAGGCCTTGATAACAAACGTCCTGCACAAAGTTAAGGTTGATGGCGGCCATGTCGTCATGGAGTAAAAAGTGCCCCGTTTTGTCGAGGACATAGCCAGACTCATGCTGCCAAACGAGCCCCATGCTGAGCCCCATATCCAGCAAGACTCCAAGGGCGTACTCGCTCAGTGGTGTCGATTGGCTTAGCTCGGCCGCAGTGATCCCACGTTCAGCCGCGTTATCTATTTGCGCTAGCACATCGAATTTGAGTAGGCAGTGGGCGACTTGAAAGCTGATGGGGCCAAAGGCAATTTTTTGAGCTTCAAACTTTGCATTGAAGGCGCTGATATTACTTGATGTTCGGTAAAAAGACATAAAAAGGAATGAATTGGCGAGCGGGTCCGTTCTTTATAACCAAGTTAGCCGTGAAAGCCAGTTGAGATACGAAGAACTATGAGCTGTATCCAAACTTGAGCAGTAACTTGTTTATGCTCTGTAATCGAGATCTAAATAATGGAATGCCATAAATAAAAATACCCAGCCAAAGCTGGGTATTTTAAGGACGATAAAACGTCGTTTATTGAACGTTTTCTTCGTCGCCGAATTGGCCTTGGAACAAGACTGAAGATAGATAACGCTCGGCAGCCGATGGCAAAATCACCACAATGGTTTTGCCTGCAAACTCTGGCAACTCAGCGATGCGGCTGGCGGCGACAACGGCGGCACCCGATGAAATACCCACTAAAATGCCTTCTTCTTGCATTAAGCGGCGGGCCATGTCGATGGCTTCATCGTTAGTTACAGCCTCAACACGGTCAATCAATTCTAAATCTAAGTTACCTGGGATAAAGCCTGCACCAATACCTTGAATTTTATGCGGCCCTGGTTGCACTGGTAAACCCGCTAAGGTTTGAGCTATAACAGGAGAATCTGCTGGCTCAACCGCAACTGAGGTGATGGTTTTACCGGCCACTTTTTTCAAGTAACGGCTTACGCCAGTAATTGTACCGCCAGTACCTACACCAGCAACAAACACATCCACTTCACCGTCGGTATCATTCCAGATTTCTGGACCTGTGGTTTTTTCATGGATTTCTGGGTTAGCAGGGTTATTAAACTGCTGCAATAAAATGTATTTTTCAGGAGCCGATTGGCGAATTTCTTCCGCTTTATCAATCGCACCTTTCATGCCTTTCGCGCCTTCAGTCAGCACGAGAGTTGCGCCTAGGGCTTTGAGTAGCTTACGACGCTCTAAACTCATGGTATTTGGCATGGTAAGGGTCAGTTTATAGCCACGGGCCGCGGCAACATACGCTAATGCAATACCTGTGTTGCCTGATGTTGGCTCAATCAGCTCGTGATTTTTTGTTAATAGACCTTTCTTCTCGGCATCCCAAATCATATTGGCACCGATACGGCATTTAACACTGAAACTTGGGTTACGGGCTTCGACTTTGGCCAGCACTTTACCTTGGCTAACACGGTTTAAACGTACTAGTGGTGTATTACCAATAGTATATGAATTATCTTCGAAAATTTTGCTCATGGATTGCTTGCTCCTATGTTGGCACTACTGAATCATAATCTGCTGTGGCGCTTTTAGAAGTGATTGTTTGTTCTTCTTTATTCGATTTGGTTATTAAAGGGAGTGCTGTTATTCGCAAACCCTGATTGGCAGCCAGTTTAACTGTGTTAACCTCTTTCTAACATAAAAAAGATTGTGGCATTAACAGGGATAACTTCTTGATGTCTCAATCGTAAAACTAGCCTATCACTCGTATCGGACAAGCGCAAAGATGAAGCAGCAACAAATGGATCTGGGTAAAGATCCAAAAACGATGGTAACACCAAAGGCATTTACCATTGCAGCAGCCGTGTTATATACCCCATTGGCGACACCGTTGAAGCGGATGTTAGCCATACTGATTGATGGTTTGCTGATCACTGTGTTAGCTGAGCAGATGGATTGGATGTTTGTCTTGCTGGTGGTCAGTATTATCTGGATTGAAAAGCACAATCGTAAGTTTGGTCGTTTACTCAAGTGGGGACTTTATGCCTTGATGTTGGTTTTTATGTTGCTGACAACCGCTAATAATCTGTTTGATTTTAATGGAACAGACGTTAAAAGCAGTGAGGGAGTAGAGCAACAATTGGCATTAGGTGAACAAATCATTACGTCACTACCAGCATTGATGTCGTTGAGCCAGTGCAATAATTATGCTTGTGGTAAAACTCAAGTTCAATCCCTACATGAAGCGATAAAAAGCGCTTCAGGATCAAAGGGCATGACAGAAAATGATCAACGTGAAATAGTGCTAGCAACCATAGCCAACAGTAGTTTGCCTGCCATAGACAGTGAAAAGTTACAGGCGGAAGTGCTTAATGGCAGTCTATGGCCTGTTATTACGCTTCCTGTTGCGTTGGCGACAACAGATTCTCCGCCTGAGCCACTTCAGCCTATTCAAGCTATTTCGCCGGATGTACAGCCGCAAAGTGCGGTGGCTGATGCAGTGAATGTGAGCCCTTCGCAATATTCTCGCCTCAGAACCGTTGATGAAGCTACAAGCCATAGTGTTGTCGCTTGGGTGAAAGGCTTTCTGAGTGATATGGGGCTGGGTTTTGGTTGGGCAGCGTTTTACTTTACCGTCTTTACTGCACGATTTGATGGTCAAACCTTAGGTAAGAAGATGTTGGGCATTCGGGTGATCCAGCTCGATGGTGCCAACATCAGTTTATGGGCCGCGTTTGGCCGTTATGGTGGCTATGCCGCAGGCTTTACCACAGGCTTACTTGGTTTTATGCAAATATTTTGGGATGCCAATCGGCAGGGGATCCAAGATAAAATATCTTAACAGTCGTGATAGACTTAGTGCAAATGCATAAAAAGCAACGATTAGAGCAACAAGCGCAGGGGCAAAATGAGTTAGCACCTGTGCTTACGAGTGATGATGCATCCTCTGCTCACCTTACAACCAGTACCCGTTTGGAGCATTTATGAAACAGGTCGTCATTTCGGGGAGTGGCCTATTTACGCCGCCCCACAGTATTTCCAATGAAGCCTTAGTTGAGAGCTTCAATGCTTATGTGGATATTTTCAATCTTGAAAATGCAGGCTTAATTGAGCAAGGCCATGTTGCGGCTTTGTCCTATTCATCAAGCGAGTTTATTGAAAAAGCCTCAGGCATCAAGCACAGATATGTGATGGTGAAAGAGGGCATTCTGGATCCCGAAGTCATGATGCCGCTAATTCCTGAGCGCAGTAGTGACGAATTATCGATGCAGGCCGAGATTGGCCTTGAAGCTGCCTTGATGGCACTAAAGAATGCCAATCTCAAGGCTGAGCAAATTGACTTAGTGATTGTTGCCTGCGCTTATACTCAGCGTGCGTATCCTGCTATGGCGATTGAAATTCAACGTGCACTGGGTACGCGGGGTTATGGTTACGACATGCAGGTAGCGTGTTCATCGGCGACGTTTGCAATTGTCGCCGCGGCTAATGCCATTGCTACGGGTTCTGCCTCAAGAGTGCTAGTGATCAACCCTGAAATTTGCTCGGCACAGGTGAATTATCGCGACCGTGACAGCCATTTTATCTTCGGTGATGTAGCGACGGCTCTGGTACTGGAAGAACAAAGCTTAGCCCAGTCTGACCATGTGTTTAAGATCATCTCAAGCCGCTGTTTTACCGATTACTCGAACAATATTCGCAGTAATTTCGGTTTCTTGAACCGCTGCGATCCGAGTGCGGCCCATCAAGCCGATAAGTTATTCCACCAACAAGGGCGCAAGGTATTTAAAGAGCTGTTGCCGATGATTTATCAACATTTGGATGAACATCTGGCCGAACAAGCGTTAACGCCACAGTCCTTCAAACGTTTATGGTTACATCAAGCCAACATCAACATGAATCAGTTCGTGGTGAGAAAGTTGCTTGGGGATGATGTGTCAGCGGAACAAGCGCCCGTGGTGTTAGATGAATACGCCAATACGGCTTCCGCGGGTTCTGTTATTGCATTTCACAAGTTTTCCGGTGACTTTAAGACTGGCGATTTAGGTTTATTGAGTTCGTTTGGCGCAGGATATTCTATTGGCAGTGTTATTCTGCAGAAGGTCTAAGATTCTCACCGTCATAATAAAAAGCCCACATCGAGGAAGATGTGGGCTTTTTTATGTCAGTTGTTTGCCTAAGTTGCTTTCTGTTTAAGGCAATGATTGTTTATAGCAGCCATGCGTAACTTAACTTCATAAAGTAGGTTTTCTCGTCCCGCGTCAGGCGGCTTAACTCATCATTAGCCTGTAAACTATCAGAGTATCCGAGGTAGAACACACTCTGCGGATTGAGTTTATAACCGTAGAGGAGCTCATTGCCTAAATGCGCTTCCTCACTCTGCGGCGCCGAATATAAATACTGCGCCACATTGCGATTTATCCGGGTGTAAATGCTAGAAAGGCGAATAAAACTGTGTAGACTGAATTGCCAGTTGAGGCGTACATCGCTCAGATTAGCGGTAAAAAGCGCACCTTGTTCCACATCCATTTGCTGATAAACATGGGAGATATCGATAGAAAGTCCATTAGCAATTTTCCAATTGAGACTCGGGTTCATTTGCGTTTTAGTGCCCAGCCTATCATTGATAAAATCAATTTCATCGCCGTAGTACATTTCAAGCTCCATACTCAGGGGCGATAACGGGGTTACTGCGCCATAAAACCACACTTGGGTTTCATCATATAGTTGACTATTTCCGGCGATAGTGAGTTGTGAAGCATCGCGGCGAGGGCCCACCCGTTCACGGGTTTCTACACCAAAGGTGATTTCGCTTTGTAATGCGCCGAGGATTTCGATGTAGGCTTCATACTCTTCTTCAAGTCGTTCGCCTGCTTGGTTATGAGTGATATCCCAATCTCCCGCTAATTCCACCTTGTTAAAGGTGCCCGTAGGATACCAAATCAAACCCGCACCAGCCTCAAAGGTGCGGTAATCGATTTTTTCGACAAAGCCTAAATCGGCACGAAAATCGGGATCAACTGCGTTGTATTCACTGTAAGCAAACCAATTTCGTTCTTCGTGCTTAAAGGTTAACTGATATAAATTGCCGCCAAAGCGGTTATCAGATTGGCTACGTAATACTTGTTCGTTGAGTTGGCAGTGACCGAGTTCGCAATCAAGCTGAGATTGGCCACAGGGCAACCCATTACTAGGGTCATTTTCAGTATCAGTACAAAATTGACGATAGACTCCCGTGGGGTACTGAGTATCTGATTGGGCCACTTGCGCAGTGAAACTGTCCTGTGGTGTTGGTTGATATTTCGCATCCACACTAATGACATAGTTGTGGTAATCGGGTTGGCTGTTAATCCCATCGTGTGGGTTATTTACTGTACCATTGTGAGTGTTGTCACTGCTCGTTTTCGCGGTAAGTAATCCACCGATGGAGAAAGTTTTGCTCATGTCGAAACGATAACGTCCCGCAAGGTTCAAACTTTCTTGATCAAGCGAGGCAACCTCTGAGCTTAAATTTCCCGGTACCAAAAACGTGGTTTGGCTATCGTTACTCGCTAGCAGAGCTAAGGTGTGATCATCGCTCTTACTTGTCAGTTTGATACCATAGTCAGGTGCAACAATATTGCGGGTGTGCAGTAGATTTACCTGTGTGTCGAAATAGTCTTTATTATCCAAAAAGAACGGCCGTTTCTCATCATAGAACAAGGAGAAAGTGCTGTTCACATCGAGCTGGCCTGCATCGGATTCCACTTGGGAAAAATCGGGATTAATGGTGGCATTGAGTAAGGTGCTGGAATTAATGCCCCAGCGCAAGTCTACACCTGGCTCGAGATTGTTATCAGCTTCCCAGCCATCCGCCTGTTTATGTTCGTTACGGTTGGCGATAAAAGTCGGGGTGATTTGTACATCCTGTCCTTGTTCTGCCCCCGCCAAGCCAGAAGCCACACCTAACTGACAAAGTTGACAACTCGTATTACGGTCAATCTTATGGGTCGATAGGCGATGTTTTTCATTGCGTGGATAATAACGAATTAGCTCAAAGCCCCATTCTTGCAGGCTTTTCTTGTCGTCAAAGTTAAACAGTCTCAGTGGTAATTCGACTTCGACCTGATAGCCATCGGCGGTGATCTTGCCTGCGGATTTCCAAATACCATCCCATGCTTCGCTTTCTTCACCCGTTAGTTCGTTTTCAATTGAGTCTAATTGCACGCCAAGGGGATTAATAAAAAATTGGTACGCTAAACGGGCATTATTAAAAGTATCGAGTTTAATTCCGACTAAATCATCACTCCACAGCTTGTCTCTGTCCTTGAGTGTGGCCCGAATGAGTTTGGGATTAATGTCTTTGGCAGTAAATGCCACAAAAAGACTGGTTTTAGTCGCATAGACTCGCGCCTCGGTTTTCACTAATGCGGCAATGTTTTCCCCTGGTTGGGTTTCGTATTTGAGCTCTGTGACTGCGGCTTGTTGCCAAATGGCATCGTCCAACTCACCGTCGATATTGGCAGCACTGTTAAGTGTTGGAATGGCTAACTGAAATTGGCTGGCATAGCCAGCAAGACAAGTTACAGGTAGAAAAGTAAGACTAGATAAGATGATGGCTAAGATTGATTTCAACAAAAAAGACTCAAATAACACATTCGTGGCGCGCATTTTGCCAGAAAATGTGAGGTTAACAATAGCGAGTAATTGTTACAAGGTTTGCGTTGATTTTAACGAGGCGAAACATGATTGGATTATTGGGTCTAAAAAAATTGGGGAGCAGTGCTGAGCCATGACTCAGCACTGCTGGTGTTACTACTCGGGTGCGATGGCATGGTTGCGATACGCTTCACGATACTTATCGACCCACATGGCCGTCGCGCCACAAATCGCCACTGGCATGACGATAAAGTTGACTATGGGGATCATCGAAAATAGCGTCACAGTTGCGCCAAAGCTAAAACTGGTGCCACGGGTTTGATTCAAGGCAAAGCGCATATCTTTAAAACTGACCTTGTGGTTATCGAAGGGATAATCGCAGTACTGAATCGCCATCATCCAAGCGCTGAACAGAAACCATAAAATCGGCGCCAGCGTCTGGCCTACCATAGGCACTAAAAACAATAACAAAAATACCAGTGCGCGGGGCAGATAGTATTTGAGTTTGATCCACTCACGCCCAAGGATACGCGGTAAGTCTTTGATTAAATCAATACCAGAACCGGTATTCAGCTGCTTACCAGTTAATAGCTGCTCGACTTTTTCAGCCAACAGACCATTAAAGGGGGCAGCGAGCCAGTTCATGACGGAGCTAAATACAAAAGCAAGCATCACCAGCATAGTGGTGACGGCGAGTGGCCAAAGCAAAAAGTTTAACCAGCTTAAGTAGTCAGGGAGCTGGGCATTCATCCAAGTGAATAGCGTATCTAACTGGCCTATGGCTACATAAATGACGCCAGCAAACAGCAGAAGGTTAATCATTAACGGAATAAATACGAAAGTGCGCAGGCCTTTACGTGTGATTAAACCAAAGCCATCGAGAAAATAATTAACGCCACTTTTGGCTGGGAAGGGCAAGGTTTTTTTCTGTGTCATATCGTTTTTCCAAAAAGTTAAGCGACAGCTATATGCGATTGTGATCAACTCATGGACAGATGACAAGCTAAAAGCCGCATGAATTCAATAAAAAGCGTTACAAAATGCTGCCTGCTTTGTTAAAGTTGGCCGATAAATGCATTTGCACCGCTTGGCTCATTTTCGGGCCAGACTTCAGAGACGCGCTAACTGGCACCATGAGATTAAAACAGATAAAACTTGCCGGCTTTAAGTCGTTTGTCGATCCTACGAAAATTCCTTTTTTACAGGCATTAACCGCCATTATTGGCCCAAATGGCTGTGGTAAATCGAACGTGATCGATGCCGTGCGTTGGGTGCTCGGTGAAAGCTCGGCGAAGCACCTACGCGGTGATTCTATGGCCGATGTGATATTTAACGGTTCAAGCGCGCGAAAACCTGTGTCTGTGGCGGGTGTTGAACTTATTTTTGAAAACAAAGAAGGTCGCCTCGCGGGTCAGTATGCCAGTTATGAAGAAATCGTCGTTAAGCGTCAGGTGAGCCGCGACGGTGAGTCTTGGTATTTTCTCAATGGTCAAAAGTGTCGTCGTAAAGACATTACCGACTTGTTTATGGGCACAGGTCTTGGCCCGCGAAGTTATGCCATTATCGAGCAAGGCACTATTTCCCGCCTGATTGAATCTAAACCCCAAGACTTGCGCACCTTTATTGAGGAAGCCGCTGGGATTTCCCGCTATAAAGAGCGTCGGCGCGAAACTGAAAACCGTATTCGCCATACCCGCGAAAACCTCGAGCGTTTGGGCGATATTCGCAGTGAACTCGGTAAGCAGTTAGATAAACTCGCGCAGCAGGCTAAAGCCGCTAAACAATATCGTGAGCTTAAACAGGCCGAGCGTAAGACCCATGCTGAACTCCTTGTGATGCGCTATCAAGAGTTGCAAGCTCAGATGGCGAGCCTATCTGAGCAGATAAGTGCTATTGAAGTGCAGCAAGCGGCGGCGCAGTCACTCGCGCAAACCGATGAATTACAAACCACTGAATTGCAAGTACAACTCGCACAACTGGCGGAGCAAGAGCAGCGAGCGGTTGAAGCCTATTATCTGACTGGTACTGAAGTCGCTAAGTTAGAGCAACAGCTACAGAATCAAAAGCAGCGCGACGCCCAGCTCGAAACCCAGTTGGCGCAAGTCAAAGAGCAGATCCAACAAAACACCGATAAGCTTAACGGTTATAAAGCGAGTCTTAGCGCGTTAGAGCTTGAGCTTGCCAAACTTGGGCCACAGCATGATGAGCAACAAGAGATCATGGATGAGCTGCAATCCCAATGGGAAATGAGCATTGAACGCAGTCAGCAGCAGGCCGAAGTGGCGCGCCAACAGGCAGCGGATGTTTCTCAGCATAAGTTACAGCTTGAACTGCGTCGCAGCCAGTTAGTGCATCAGCAGCAATTACTGCAACACAAACAGCAGCAAAGTCGTGAGCAGCAGGCGCAACTTTCGGCGTTAATGGACGGTGATCTCGCATCGAGTATTACACCATTGCAGCAAGATATTGAGTCTTTGGATGATGCGCTCACACTGCAAAATGAAATTAATCATCAGCAAGAACAAAGTGTAAGTGCAAGTACGCAAGCCTTAGATGAAGCCCGTCATAGCGCTGAGCACATTCAGCAGCAATTAACCGCGACTAAAGCGCGCCATGAGCTGGTTGAACAGTGGTTGACTAAGCAAGAACAGCAGAGTGATAAACCGCAGTTATGGCAGAGTTTAACCGTTGAAAATGGTTGGGAAACAGCGGCGGAACTCGCCCTAAATGGCTTGTTGACCTTGCCCGTTGGCGTCACTGAAACTGAAATGGGGTTTCAAGCGTTAGCGTCACAATCAAGCCAAAGTGAATTTTTACAGGCTAAGGTGAATCTCGTCCCTTGGTTAGCGGGGCTTAAGTGGGCAAAGGATATCCATGCAGCGAAAGAACTGCTGCCACAGCTAACATCAGATCAACGGATTGTCACTGCCGACGGTTATCTACTGGGACAAGGTTTTTTAATCACTAAAACAGAGGGCGCCCAGTCACTGGTGCAACTCAGTAAAGAGCAAGCTCAGTTAGCGCAAAATATCCTCGATTTGCAACAATCCCTGCAGATTCGGCAAGACAAGATGACAGATCTTGCGGCTATTTTGCAGCAACAAAGACTGCAACTGACCGATGGCGCGCAAAAATTACATCAATTGCAGTTAGACAAAGCGACTAAGTCGATGCAGCTTAGTGGTTTAATCGAGCAAGTGAAGGCGCGCGTCGAACAGCAAAGTAAACTCGACGCGGCTTTAAGTACGAGTTTGATTGATATTGAACGCTTAAGCGAGCAATGCGAATTATTAGCAGAACAAGAAATGGAGCTCGATGAGACGCTGCAGGCTAGTGAAGATATTCAGCGGCAACTCATCCAAGACACACAGGCCGATAGTGTGCGCCATCAAGCATTAAAAGGGCGTATTACTGAGGTAGAACGTCAATTATCAGCCACTGCGACGGGTTTGCAAGCCGTGACTATGCGCATGGCCGTGAGCACGGAGCAAATTGAATTACAGCAAGTGCGTGTCAATGAACTCATCCACTCCCGCGAGTCTGTGTTAACAGAACTTGCCAAAGTTGCCCAATTGAGTGGGGTGCAAAATAGTGTGCAGTTGACTGAACAGTTAACGCAGTTACTAAAGCAACAACATGAGCAACAACAGGGCTTAAAAGAGGTTCGTCAGCAGCAAAGTGTGCTCACAGACACATTAAACCGTATAGGAATAAAGCAAAAACAAGAGCTTGGTAAGCTTGAGGACTTGACTCAAAGCCTGAGCACGTTAAAGTTACGTCGTGAAGGAATAAAAGGCCAAGCGAATAGTCAGCTGGAAGCCTTACAGGAACAGCAAATCATTCTGTCTGAAATCCTTGGAAACTTGCCCGCAGAGGGGATGCCAGACAAGTGGCAAAGTGATTTAGATCAAATACGGCAGAAAATTGTTCGTTTAGGTGCCATTAACCTTGCGGCGATCGAAGAATTTGAACAGCAAAGTGAGCGAAAATCTTATCTTGATCATCAAGATGACGATTTAAATAAAGGGCTTGCAACCTTAGAGGAAGCGATCCGTAAAATAGATAAGGAAACCCGAAGCCGCTTTAAGACGACATTTGACTCAGTCAACGAAGATCTCGGACGCTTATTTCCGAAAGTGTTCGGTGGCGGCCGAGCTTATTTAGCGTTAACTGACGACGATTTGCTAGAAACGGGCGTGACTATCATGGCCCAACCACCGGGGAAGAAGAACAGCACAATCCATCTTCTTTCGGGTGGTGAAAAAGCATTAACCGCTTTATCATTGGTATTCGCCATTTTTAGGCTGAATCCTGCTCCCTTCTGTATGTTAGATGAAGTGGATGCGCCATTAGACGATGCCAACGTAGAACGCTTCTGTCGATTGCTAAAAGAAATGTCACAGAGCGTACAGTTTATTTATATCAGCCATAACAAAATAACCATGGAAATGGCGGATCAACTTATTGGCGTGACTATGCACGAGCCCGGTGTGTCTCGTATAGTTGCGGTAGACATAGAGCAAGCGGTGGCGATGGCTGACGCTGGATAACTAGAAGAAAGACAGGGTAACCAATGGAAGATTTGCAACTAGTATTGTTCGTTTTAGGCGCCATAGCCATAGTTGCTGTGCTGGTGCATGGATTTTGGTCTATCAGAAGACAACAGCCTAAATCATTGAAAGATAGCCCAATGAGCAACTTTTATAAGAAACAGGCTGAGAAAGGTGAGCCGAGTCCGAAGCGGATCGATTCAGAAGGGTTCGATGCCGATGGTATTGGCGCCGTACGCGTGCGCAAAGCCGGTGAACTTGCATCTAACAACGAAACTCCTGCGGCCAATCCTTATTTGAAGCAGGAAGTAAAGCTAGAGCCAAAGCCTGAATTTAAACCACAAGAGTTTAAATCAGCAGAATTTAAACCAGAGTTGAAAGTTGGCCCTAAACACGAGCCTGTGACAGCTCAGCCTGATTTTAGCTTGCAGCCACCGGTGGTAAAAGAGCAACACCGTGGCCCGAAAGTCTCGCGTCAAGAGCCCGTTTTGAACACTCAAGCGAGCATGCAAACTCCGCCAATGGGCCAATCCCATGCGGCTATCGTCGCGCAAAAAGCAGCTGAACAGGAACATGCGTTACGTAGTGCAGCTCCGCAGCAAACGGCCTTGTTTGACGAAAATGAATATAAAGAAGATAGCTATCAAGAAGAGGTTGTTGAACAAGCCGCTGAAGATGAGTTAGGTGAACCACGCGACGTACTGGTATTACACGTGGTCGCTAAAGAGGGTCTACAGCTTAACGGCGCCGAATTGCTGCCTTGTTTCTTAACCTTGAATTTTAAATATGGCGATATGAATATTTTCCATCGCCATGTGGATAATGCTGGCAATGGTAAAGTATTGTTCTCGATAGCGAATATGCTAAAGCCTGGCGTGTTTGATCCTGATAATATGGAGCAGTTCAGTACCCAAGGCGTGGTGTTTTTCATGACTTTGCCTTGTTACGGTGACGCCCTAATGAACTTCTCGATTATGCTTAACTCAGCGCGTCAACTCGCGGATGATATCGATGCGGTCGTGCTTGACGGACAACGCCAACCTTGGGGTGAGTTCACTAAGCAAGATTATTTACACCGCATTCGCGCTAACGCTTAAGCCGACGCCGCAACTTGGCGGTTAATACATTGATGAGGCCGCGATTGCGGCCTCATTTTTTGTGATCTATTTTTTGTGATCTAAAGAATTCTGGATAAAGAATATGCAAGACATTCAACTCGATACACTTCTGTCTAAAGACGTCACCCCAGAAAACGCATCGCAGGTGATGCAGGCGCTCAGCCAATCGCTGAACGAGCACAACATTCGTTACTATGTGGACGATGCTCCGAGCATTACCGATTCTGAGTACGACAGGTTGATGCAGCGTTTACTCAAGTTAGAAGCCTTGTATCCCCATTTGATTGTCGCTGATTCACCGACTCAAAGGGTGGGCGGATTGGCACTGGCTAAGTTTGAGCAAATCACGCACCTTAAGCCTATGTTGAGCCTAGATAATGCCTTCGATGAGGCGGATTTCAGTGCTTTCCATAAGCGTGTCACTGATAAAGTGGGTGAGGTGAGTTTTTGTTGTGAGCCTAAACTTGATGGCCTTGCCGTGAGTATCTTGTATCGCCATGGTGTGCTTGAGCGTGCGGCGACGCGCGGCGATGGTTCAGTGGGTGAAGACATCACTGAAAATGTTAAAACCATTAAATCGATCCCGCTTAAATTACGTGGTCATGATTTTCCCGAGCTCGTTGAAGTGCGCGGCGAGGCTTTTATGCCAAAAGCTGCTTTTGAGGCTTTGAACGATAGAGCACGCGCCAAGGATGAAAAACTTTTTGTTAATCCGCGTAACGCAGCAGCCGGTAGCCTACGTCAACTCGACAGTAAAATTACCGCTGCCCGTTCATTGGCTTTTTATGCCTATGCGCTAGGGGTTGTTGAGCCCGATTCCCATCCGTTAGCTAAAACCCATTTTGAACAGTTGCAACAGCTTAAGTCGTGGGGTTTACCCGTAAGTAGTGAAATCAAAGTCTGCGCTGAACTAAGCCAAGTCTATGACTACTACAAAGACATTCTTACTCGTCGCGGCGATTTAGCCTTTGAAATTGATGGGGTAGTGATGAAAGTTAACGATATTGCCCAGCAGCAACGTTTAGGTTTTGTGGCTAAATCTCCCCGCTGGGCGATTGCCTATAAATTCCCTGCACAGGAAGAAATGACTCTGCTCGAAGGGGTTGATTTCCAAGTGGGCCGCACAGGTGCTGTGACGCCAGTCGCGCGCTTAAAGCCTGTGTTTGTTGGTGGCGTGACGGTATCGAATGCGACGCTGCACAATGCCGATGAAATTGCCCGTTTAGGCATTAAGGTCGGTGACACAGTGATCATCCGCCGCGCTGGCGATGTGATCCCACAAATTGTTGCCATAGTGCCCGAAAGACGCCCTGAAACAGCGACTGATATTGTATTCCCACACAATTGCCCTGTATGCGGCAGTTTAGTCGAGCGTCTCGAAGGTGAGGCGGTGGCGCGCTGTAGCGGTGGTTTATTCTGCGAAGCGCAGCGTAAAGAAGCGATTAAGCATTTTGCCTCCCGCAAGGCTTTAGATATCGATGGTATGGGCGACAAAGTCGTTGAGCAATTGATTGATAAAGAGTTAGTTCAAAGTCCTGCGGATCTGTTTAAGCTCACCGCTTCCATGATGACTATGCTTGACCGCATGGGGATGAAGTCGGCAACCAATTTAGCTGCCGCGATTGAAGCGGCCAAAACCACCACTCTTGCGCGTTTCTTATATGGCTTAGGTATTCGCGAAGTGGGCGAGGCGACGGCAGCAAACCTGGCGGCGCACTTTGCCAGTCTAGATGCGCTGCGGGTGGCAACTGTGGAGCAGTTAACCGAAGTGGAAGATGTTGGTGCTGTCGTTGCCCAGCATGTGGCCCATTTTTTTGCCCAGCCCCATAACCTTGAAGTTATTGATGCTTTAGTTGCTGCAGGTGTGCATTGGCCCGCCATTCAAGCACCTAGTGCAGATGCACAGCCGCTTAAAGGCCAAACTTGGGTATTGACTGGCACCTTAAATCAGCTCAATCGCAATGATGCTAAAGCGCAGTTGCAGGCGCTGGGGGCGAAAGTGGCAGGCAGTGTTTCCAAAAATACCGATTGTTTAGTGGCTGGTGAGGCGGCAGGTTCAAAACTGGCTAAAGCGCAGGAGCTTGGTGTTAAAGTGATGGATGAAGATGGGTTGTTAGCCCTTCTCGCGGCCAACGCTTGATTGGCGTCAGTTGAGAGAGCGTTGCCTTGTATCGAGGAGTGAATACCGCCGAATAGCCGATATTAAATAGTGCCTGGCCCAAGGCGCTATTTTTTTTGTCTGAAAATAATCACGGTGCGGAAAGATTATCTGCTTTGGCTATTGAATTAACTGCGATTGGCACCATCTCCTTGATATACTGTTTTAGATTTTGCTGATTGGAAACCTATTTGAATTTTAGTCACATCACTTGGCTCGATGATAAAGGCCACATTAAACCGCCCATCTTTTTATATGCGCTTTTGGCTTATCTCGCGCGTGGTTGGTGTATTTTTATCGCCTCGCTGACTCAGATGGGTGATCGTTCTGAGTTAGTGCGGATTTTTTACCCTGAAAAGTCAGATTTTTTGCTAGCACTCGGGGCGGGACTTGGCGCGGTTTTGATTTATCTTGTGGTGATTGCTGAACGTCGCCGTTCGCCTCAATGGTTAAGACCGATTTTTGTGCATTTAAAATGGGGGTTGTGGTTGCTGTTGATGATTGATGGCGTCTTGTTGGGTCAGCGGTTGATCCATGGCCAATTTCTGTTTCATTGGAGTCTTGCTTTAGATGCTTTAATGTTATTTTGGTCGAGTATTTATCTTATTAAATCGAAGCGACTCAGTTATTACCTCCGTGATTGGCCAAAAGAAGAAGCTAAAGAACTTCAGCCTTAGTTTTTATCGTATTGTTATATAATAACTTTATTTAGATCTGATCGGTGGGGCGCATGACGATGTGTTCTATCCCTCAGTTTGATAAGGATTTTTACCTTATTTCTCCATTGAATGCTTTGAATCATCTATAGTTATATGTACTTAGCTTAAATGTGCCCTGTTGGATACGCAGATAAGGCCATCTGTTTATATCCACATTACATTTGAAAGGAGTCATATTGCGTGGCAAAAGTACCTCAAAAAAAGTTGTTACTGTCAGAAATTCAACTTGGCATGAGAGTCAAGTTGCCTTTGTCATGGACGAACCATCCTTTTTTATTTAACCGTGTTGATATTAGCAGTGCCGCTCAAATCGAAATGATCCGTGGCTTAGGCGTCCCCTATGTTTTTTTGTTATCTGAATTGAATGCCGAACTGGATATTGTTGAAGAAGATGACATCGAAGATGAGATAGCAGTTGAACCCGAGCGTGATCTTAAGGCCGATACCCGTAAGGCGATGCGTTTGAGTCAGAAGCGTTTTTTAATGAATGTGAATAACTGCCGTAGTGTGTTTGGTAAAATAGTCAGCGATCCTGAAGGCGCCTATCGTTTATCGGCGGCACTGGTTGAAGACTTACTCAGCCATCTACAGGAAGTTGAAACACCGTTCCTAACATTAGTTGGAATGGATGATAATGATGTCAGTGTGACCCAACATGGCGTCTCTGTGGCTGTGCTGGCAATGATGATAGGTCATGCGCTGGATTTAACTCCAAGAGAGCTGCGTGATATTGCTCTTGGTAGTTTGTTACATGACATTGGTAAACTTAAGGTACCTGATGTTATTCGCCGTAAGCGAGGCGCTTTGACTACACACGAAGCAAGCTATTTGCAAATGCACCCTAATTTTGGCTTTGACATGCTGAATCGGTCGGGATTATTCCCTAAAGAAGTGCTGAATGTCATTTTACACCACCATGAGTTTGTTGATGGTTCAGGATTTCCTGACGGATTGACGGGTCATAAAATCCCTATCATTACGCAGATCGTGAGTTTGGCAAATGACTACGATCAACAGCTAAGTGGTCAGCAAGTGACATCTCCTCAAGTAGCATTAGGTTATTTGTTTAAAAACCGTGCGAGTAAACATTCAGAATCACTGATTTCTGTGTTGGTTAAAATTCTTGGCATCTACCCACCAGGAACTATAGTAAAGCTCTCCGATGACAGTATTGCGAAAGTGATCATGACCACCAAAGAAGTGAGTCAGCCCCAAGTGTGGGCCTGCAAAGAGGATGGCAGTGAACCATCGCTGCGTTTTTTAAGTAATGAAGGCGTGACAGTACAAAAAGCCATCAAGGCGGAAGAGTTGTCCGAGGGGGCGATTCGTACCTTACAAGTCGATAAAGGGATTAGTTTTTATTTTAGTTCGCTACAAACTTGAATCTTATGCGCTAAGTTCCGTATTCTATCCGCTGATGTGATTCCCTTAGGGCTAATATGGCGAATGTAAAAGCAGAAAACAGCGCAGTAAAATCCAGTGTTGCTTTGGTCGGTTGTGGATGGTTTGGTTTTGCTTTGGCAAAGCAACTTGTCCATGAGGGCTATCGAGTCACTGGCTGTAAGCGCAGTGCCGAAGAATTATCGGTATTAACTGAAGTCGGGATTGAAGCCTATCCGCTGCAATTGGGCCACGAAGCATCATCTGCCCCCGATGCTCAGGCGTTAAGCGGTTTATTTCAGACTGATTATCTGGTGGTCAATATTCCTCCACGGCTAAAGCGTGGTAATGCCGCTTATCTTGAAGAATTACAACAACTCATCGCATTAACTCAAGGCTGGCAATATCAGCGGATTGTGTTTATCAGCACTACGGGCGTATATCCGACCCAAGATAAATTGATGACAGAAGCCGATGCGATGGCAGAATCAAGCGATAGCCAAGTGCTGTTAGATGCTGAAGCTTTATTTCAAGCATTGCCCCATACCTGTATCGTTCGTTTTGCTGGACTCGTCGGTCCTAAACGTCATCCTGGGCGTTTTTTTGCTGGAAAAACCGATGTGAGTGGGGCGAATGTCGCGGTAAATTTAGTCCATCTTAGTGACTGTGTGCGCGCCGTTAGCGCCATTCTCGCGGCAACTCATTCTGGATTATCTGTGGCGCCGATTTATAATCTTTGCGCACCTTCACATCCGACTAAAGCTGAGTTTTATCAAGCTGCTGCTGAATCTCTAGGATTAGTCGCGCCAGAATTTAATCAACAATCTATGCCGAGTAAAGTCATCCAAGCTGACGCGATTGTCACAGATTTAGGCTTTCAATATCAGTATGTTTCGCCGCTGGATATGCTAGCGGCATGTTGAGAAAGGTTCATTACTGTAAAAGGTAAAAGCCGAACTTTTAGGTTATCTTTGGGTCCCAAGTTTGCTTGAGCAAATGTGTAATCCTTATTTAAACAAACGACGAATAAAAAGAGACAATATAATGAGCGTGTTTAATCGAGTTCGACCTATAGCAGTATTTGCGTGCGGATTAATGCTGAGTGCTAGCTTTGCCCTGCAGGCTGCAAGTTTCGAAGAAGGCAAGGATTATGTCACTGTGGCGGGCATTACCGAAACGCAAAAGCCAGTGCTGCGGGAGTTTTTTTCTTATAACTGTACACATTGTTATAAGCAAGAACCGCTCATTGAGTCGACAGTAAAGCTGCTTGGCAAAGATGTGGCCTTTGAGCGTACACCCGTTGGTGCAGGTCGTCCCGCTTGGGAATTGAGCCAGTTTGCCTATTATATGGCGCAAAAATTAAAGATGACTAAGCAAACCCATGGTGCCATTTTTAAGCAAATTCATGAGAAAGGTGAGCAATTTACCACCCTTGAGCAAGTAAAAGCCTTTTTCCTTGCCCAAGGCGCTAAGGCGGATGATGTCGATGCCGCGATGAATTCCGTCGATGCTAAATTCACCCTAATGAATTATGACTCTCAAGCTGAGCTTGCTGGGATCAAGGGGGTACCGTCATTACTGGTTAATGGCCGTTATATGCTGACCTCAACCGCACATACCGCAGAAGAATTGGCGGCGTTAGTGAAGTTTTTAGCTGCGAAGTAACGGCATTTTATAGACGGACGGCGCGCGATGTATCATGCGATGAAAGTTGCTTGTTGCGAGTAACGCTTAGTCACGTTTCCTCAAGGTCGATTGAGTAACCCAGCATAGGCTGGGTTATTTTTTGTTGTAAACCTGCAAGGTGACTGTGAGTCAAACCCTAACATTTTGACGAAATAACATGATGAAATAAAACGGTAAGCAATTGGCCTGACCTAGGTTTGATGAGAGATTTAACGTCTCTAATTAATTGAGGAACTCATGATTAAAATTCTCAATAATCTAGGCTAAAAACCTCAAGTTATCTGATTTTTAGCCAGTCTAGAGCCGTATTAAAGGTCATTTAAATTTCTAATTTCCCTAGTTCAGACAATAAGTTATTTCTATTTATTGGATGAAAATCCTCTTTCTCCATTCACATCCCACTCATTCATGTTCGACATTGGTCTAATCTGTTTAAAAAGTTAAAACCGCATCAAAATGTAATATCATTGTTAACTCTTTGAATTTGTTTCTGTTCGCTATTTTCGGACAGTGTTTTGAATCACGGGTTAGACGAAAGTCGTGATTGTGCTCACTCCAGCTGTTGCTAGATTAAACATGACTTAAAATTAAAACAGCACAGGGGAGTCACTATGGGTTTTGAAAACAACGACAAGGCAAAGGGTTATTGGCGCGAGAATATTCGTCTCGTACTGAGCTTATTAGCCATTTGGGCGGCAGTTTCTTTTGGATGCGGCATTTTATTGGTTGATGTACTCAATGAAGTCCATTTCATGGGATTCAAATTAGGTTTCTGGTTTGCACAACAGGGATCTATGTATGTATTCGTTGCGCTTATCTTTGTCTACGCGGCAAAAGCCAACGCCTTAGATAAAAAATATAACGTACAAGAAGACTAAGGAGCTTTGAGATGGATGTTCAAACACTCACATATATTATCGTAGGGCTCTCCTTTGCGCTCTACATTGGGATTGCAATCTGGACCCGTGCGGGTTCAACCAAAGAGTTCTATGTTGCTGGTGGCGGTGTTCACCCTGTGGTGAACGGTATGGCAACGGCGGCAGATTGGATGTCAGCGGCGTCATTTATTTCGTTAGCGGGTATTGTGTCTTTCGTCGGTTACGATGGTAGCGTGTATTTGATGGGCTGGACGGGCGGCTACGTATTGCTTGCCCTTTGTATGGCACCGTATTTACGTAAATTTGGTAAGTTTACTGTGCCAGATTTCGTCGGTGAGCGTTATTACTCACAGGCGGCACGTACAGTCGCGGTTATCTGTGCCATCTTTATTTGCTTTACGTATATTGCAGGGCAAATGCGCGGTGTGGGTGTTGTGTTCTCGCGCTTCCTTGAAGTGGAGGTGGATACGGGCGTATATATCGGTATGGCGGTCGTGTTCTTCTACGCGGTACTCGGTGGTATGAAAGGGATTACCTACACTCAGGTTGCCCAATACTGCGTACTGATTTTCGCCTTTATGGTTCCGGCTATTTTCCTTTCAGTGATGATGACAGGCCACTTAGTTCCGCAAATTGGTTTTGGTGCTGAGTTACTGGATGCCGCTGGTAATAATAGCGGGGTGTATTTGTTAGAAAAACTCAATAACGTTTCGGTTGAGCTCGGCTTTGCACCTTACACCGACGGTTCTAAGAGCATGATAGATGTGTTCTGTATTACGGGTGCCTTGATGGTGGGTACTGCGGGTTTACCCCATGTTATCGTGCGTTTCTTCACTGTACCTAAGGTGAAAGATGCACGTATCACTGCCGGATGGTCGCTTGTTTTTATTGCGATTATGTACACCACAGTGCCTGCGTTAGCAGCGTTCTCCCGCGTGAACATGATTGAAACTATTAACGGTCCCGATTCTAAAGGTGTGGCTTATGAGTCTGCACCAGATTGGATTAAGAACTGGGAAAAAACCGGTTTGATTAAGTGGGATGACAAAAATGGCGACGGTAAAATTTACTATTCGTCAGGTAAGATTGAAGATCCCGCTAGCAAAAATGAAATGAAGATTGATAACGATATTATCGTACTTGCTACGCCAGAAATCGCTAATTTACCAGCTTGGGTTATCGCCCTCGTGGCGGCGGGTGGTTTAGCAGCAGCGTTATCAACATCTGCAGGCTTGCTATTGGTGATTTCAACGTCGGTTTCACACGACCTATTGAAAAAGAATTTAATGCCTAACCTTTCCGATAAAAAAGAGCTGCTATACGCTCGCTTGGCGGCAGGTATCGGCATTGTGATTGCGGGTTACTTTGGGGTGAACCCTCCTGGTTTCGTGGCGGCAGTGGTGGCATTCGCCTTCGGATTAGCGGCTTCCTCACTGTTCCCTGCCATTGTTATGGGTATTTTCTCTAAGACAATGAATAAAGAAGGTGCGATTGCCGGTATGTTAACGGGTCTACTGTTTACTGCTGGTTATATCATCTACTTCAAGTTTGTTGATCCAACGGCTAACGTAGCTGCTAACTGGTTCCTGGGTATTTCACCAGAAGGTATTGGTATGGTAGGCATGTTAGTGAACTTCGGTGTGGCAGCGATAGTGAGTCGAGTCACTGCGGCAACACCACTGCATGTTCAGGAGATGGTTGAATCTATTCGTTTCCCTAAAGGTTCGGGTGAAGCAAGCGGCCACTAACCTTACTGCGTAATGATGAGTATCAACACAAGAGAGCGCTTCGGCGCTCTTTTTTTATTGCCTCTTTTGGCCTGCCTTTATCACTCTGTGGGGAGTCACTTTATTATGCTTGCGGCTGACTTTAGTCGAATGTAGCGTAGCGACAATGCAGGCTATAGTGATGACATCTCAGTAAAAATTCGCCTAAAGAAGGTGTTGCCTATGAATGCCAGTGAGTTACAACCCGTAGTGCAATTTCTACAGGGACTTGTGCCCTTTGATGCTCTGCCTGAGGATGTCGTCGTGCGCTGCGCTAAGGCTGTTACTGTTGGGTATTACAGCAAAGCCTCTGGTTATGTTAATTTCGACGCGAATTCGCCTAAGTTGTATATGGTGCGTAGCGGCGCCTTTGAGGTGCGCGATCCTGACGGCGTGTTGGTGGATAGAGTGGGCGAGGGTGAGTTTTTTGGCTTTTCTACTTTGTTATCAGGGGAAAAAGTCGTTAATAAAGTCGCTATTCTTGAAGACGGTCTAGTTTATCATCTGCCCCAAGCCTTGTTTGATAGCCTTAGGAGTGAGAGTCGTCACTTCGATAAGTTTTTTACCCGCGCCTTCGCAAAGCGTTTACGCCATGAGGCCCGCTTTAAGGCAAAGGATCTGACGACCACAAGTCGGATAAGTACCTTGATGTCTTCCACTCCCATCGTTATAGATGCCCAAGCTAGCGTGACTCAGGCGGCACTCTTGATGCGAAATCGCCGAGTATCGTCCTTATTGGTGACGGATAATCATAAATTGGTTGGCATCTTAACCGATAAGGATTTGCGTAATCGCGTGTTAGCAGCAGGGCTTGATGGCAGCGTTGCTGTGCATCAAGCCATGACGGTTTCACCTATCTCTATTTCCTCCAATGCATTGATTTTTGAAGCCATGCTGCTGATGAGTGAGCATAACATTCATCACTTACCTATTATCGATCAAGATAAAGCTATCGGTATGGTGACCAGTACCGACATCTTGCGCGGGCAGGGCTCACAACCGCTACTGTTGATTGGTGAGATTGAACGGCAGCAGGATCTTGCCAGTTTAATTGGTGTCAGTAAGCAAATTCCCCTATTGCTGCAAAATCTTATTAGTGCCGATGCCAGAGCTGAAGAAATTGGCCGAGTGTTAACCTCTGTCACCGATGCGCTGACGCGGCGATTAATCTTGCTCAATCAACAATTGCTTGGTGAACCGCCAATGGCCTTTTGCTGGTTGGCATTTGGCTCCCAGGGACGACAAGATCAGGCTGCGTGTTCAGATCAAGATAATGGCTTGTTAGTCGCAGAAGAGATGGATGATTTTGCTAAAGGTTATTTTGATGCCTTAACCCATGCCGTGTGCGCAGGGCTTGACCAATGCGGTTATGAATTTTGTCCCGGCAATATTATGGCGCAAAATCCCCAATGGCGGATGTCACTCAAACAGTGGCAACAGGTATTTGAAAAATGGGTCATAACGCCTGAGCCTAAGGCGTTAATGCACGCCAGCATCTTCTTCGATATGCGATCGGTTTACGGTCCACAAACTCTTTTTGATGCCTTACAGGATAAAGTCTTGGCTCAAACCCGCGATAACGATATTTTTCTCGCGGGTATGACAGGCAATTCGCTGGTGGAGTCACCGCCGCTTGGATTTTTCCGCAAATTTGTACTCGAGCGGGATGGTAGCGAAGTTAAAGGCATAGATTTGAAGCATAAGGGCAATGCTTTGATCAACGATATTGCCCGTGTTTATGCCTTGTCTGCGGGCATTAAAGAAGTGAATACCGCAAAACGTATTCGTGCCTTGATGGATGCGAATATTCTCAATCGACAAGATGCGCTCAATTTGGCTGATGCCCACGAGTTTATCGCCCATATGCGGTTATCGAACCAAGGTTATCAACATAATCTAGGGGTAGAGGTGAGTAATTATTTGCTGCCCGGGCATTTATCTTCGCTGGTTCGTCATCAGTTACGTGACGCTTTTAAAGTCGTACATGAGGCGCAGGCGGGTATGAAGATGAAATTTATGCGAAGTTTTTGATATGAATACATTGTTGCTGAAAACTCAGCTCAATTGGCGGGCGCTGCGTTGCCAACATCATTTATTTAAAGGCTATTATCAGTCGCTGTTGCCTTTGCTTGCAATGCCGTTATCCGAAGCGCCGTTAACGGCGATGGATTTGGAGATGACAGGGCTCAATCCACAGCAAGACCAAATTCTCAGTATTGGATTGGTGCCGATTGAGCGCGGTGAGATCCCGTTGGCACGCGCCGAGCAAAAGTTAGTGCAAATTCGCGGTAGTGTAGGCCAAAGTGCGACGATCCACGGCATTCTTGATAATCATTTGGTACAAGCCGTCACCATTGAGGAAGCCATGGGCTGGTTTATCAATCAAACCTATGGACGCGTGCTGGTGGCACATCATGCCCCTTTAGATTGTCGTTTTTTACAGCAGGATTTATTGACGATTTATCATCAAGCCCTTGTTTTACCTGCAATCGATACTTTAATGATTGAAAAACACCGTTTACTACGGGAACATTCAGTGATTAAAGAGGGGAGCTTGCGTCTCGGAGCTTGCCGCGAACGTTACAGTTTACCCATTTATACAGCCCATAGCGCACTGACCGATGCCTTAGCTTGTGGGGAATTATTACTCGCGCAAATGGCCGCCATGGGCGGTGCGGCAAAGCTTACTGTGGCTGATTTACTGCAAAAATCGACTTAGTCAGTGCTAACAGAAATCACTCTTTGTGGTGAGTGAATTCATTTGAGATGGATTGGTTTCACTTTGATTTCACTTTGATTTCATCTTAGGTTAATCACTGACAGGCTAAACTCAGTTGACATTTAATCCTCTGTTCAAATTCAACCTGCCGTTAACTTGGCAATCCAACCAACTTGTACTTCACTCTACTAAGTTGAGTGTGTAGGAGAATATGATGCCGTTACCTTTACTTTGGGTGGGTGGTGCCGTAATCGGTGCGGTTTTGCTGGCCGATGAGCGCCAGCAGCGTCAACAGCTTGAGCGTGACAGATTACTCGGTAATGCCCCTAAGTATCCCGTTGCCAATCGCGCTATGGTGGCACCGCCGAGTCAATGGCAAAAGGGATTAAAACAAGTATCGCCAATTCCTGGGAGTATCGTCTGTTGTTATGTTTTTGGCGTGATTGAGCATACTGGCATTTGGCTTGGTGATGATTGCCTCGTAGAGTTACATGGCTCAGGGCTGGTACGGGCTGTATCGGTAAAGCGTTTTTTAGCGGGACGGACCGGTAGCCAAATCTATCTTGCCTGTAATCACCAACATCAGCCTCTTATTGCCGACTCTGTGTTGCCCCGCGCTGAACGGGCGATTTATCAGTATCGGGAATATGATTTATTCGACAATAATTGCCATCGATTTGTCTGGTCTTGTATTAGTGGCAGCGAAGGCGTGATTAAAGGCTTTAACGAGTTAAATCAAAAACTCGCCGAACATTTTAATCAAGCTATCTATTGGGATGAGATGATCATTAGCAAGCTGAATGAATAAGTTCTGTAGTCATAAACTAAAAAAGCCATCGCTTAAGATGGCTTTTTGTTTTAGTGAAACACTATGTAATCGTTTTGCAAAAACCGTTTACGGCTTACAAAAATAATCTACAGCGCGTTTGACTAACTCTATGCCTGTTTTATCGCAAGGTGGTAACTCGGCATCACTGATATTGATAGGTGTGACGCGATTTCCCCATTGCAGCAAGAGTGCGGCAGAGGTTAAGCCTGCGCCAAAGGCACAAGAGAGTATGGTTTGATTCGGCTTGATAATGCCTTGTTCTAACGCATCACAAATGGCAATTGGAATCGTCGCCGCCGAGGTATTGCCATAATTAGCGATGTTCACGAAGGCTTTTTCTTTCGGGATTTTCATTCGGCTAACTAAGGTATCAATAATACGTTCGTTGGCTTGATGCGGGATCACGAGATCCACTTCATCCTTATCAACACCACATTTTTCAAGCACTTTAGTGCTCAATTTATTCATTCCGTTAATCGCACGCTTGAAGATTTCTTGGCCATCGAATTCAATGAAAAAGTCCAATGAGTCGGCTGAGAATCTATCCATCGCCGTGCCAAAGCCCGCTTTCAGAATATCACGACCTTCAGGATCGTTATTCAGTTCATAACCGAGCACGCCACCGGCAACATCTGTCGCTTCAACCACAACGGCACCTGCACCATCACCAAATAGCACTGCGGTTTCGCGGCGTGACCAATCTAAATAGAAAGATAAACGTTCAGCACCAATGACTAATACTTTCTTACTCTGGCCACTCTTGATTTGTGAGCTGGCTAAACCTAATCCATATAAGAAGCCACTGCAGGCAGCATTGATATCGAATGCGGCACAACTGGCGCCAATATTAGCTTGTACAGTGGATGCAATATTTGGGATCAAAGTGTCTGGGCTGGCACTGGCCAGAATGATCATGTCGATTTCACTGCCATCAATACCTGCAGCTGCGAGCGCACGTTGTGCTGCAACTGAAGCAAGTTCAGAGGTATTTACATGACTGATATGGCGCTGGCTGATCCCTGTGCGAGATTTAATCCATTCGTCGGATGTCTCGATAAAGGTCGCAAGATCATCGTTGGTCAGCGTGGCTGGTGGAACACATTTGCCCCAACCAGTGATAGTGGCGTACTGCATGGTGGTTTCTCTCAAATAAAAAAGGCAGAACCTGAGCGCTGCCTTGAATCGACAACAAAGCTTATCGGCAACTCTAATGGCCGTCCGTGATCTAGACCACCTGTTTGGCGACGAGATCTCGAATTGTCATTGCGGCATGCAGAATATGATGACGCAGTAGCGCCGTCGCTTTTTCTGTTTCTCTCAGTTTGCAGTGGTTGAGCAAAGCCCTGTGCTCATGCTCTGCGGCAGGAATTCCCCCCGCGAGCAATAACTGCAAACGAATGTATCTATCACAATTAGTATTGAGGCCGTGAACAACCTCAAGGGTGTGTGGGCGATTAGCCGCCTGATATAAGCAAGTGTGAAATTGCGTATTCAACTCGCTCCAACTGGCGACGGCATCTTCATGTTTGAAGGCCGACTCCAATTGTTCGAGTACACGTTCTGCTTTTTCTAAATCAGCCTCTTGAAGTCGTGGGATCGCTTTCGCAAGCAGATCGGTTTCGATCATTGCACGTAATTCAAAGAGTTCGGTGACTTGTTCGACGGATAAAACGGTCGCAGTCGCACCTTTATGGGGCTCAAACTTAACGAGTCCTTCAGCTTCGAGTTGCAATAATGCTTCTCTTACCGGAATACGGCTGACATTTAACGCTTCAGCCAAGGCACTTTGTCTGAGGGGTTCTCCTGCGGCTATGTCACCTGAAAGAATTCTCTCTCTGAGCACTTCCACAACTAACTGGGTGCGGGTTTTGTGGACGATAGGCGTAGTTCGACTCATTATTTCCGTCTATTTCGGGTATTTTCTCGTTATTTGCCCAAGATTACCGTTAAAAACACCACAAATAAAGGGAAATGCTTGATTGAGTGCAGCATCTAAGAGACTAACAATGCCCAAAAGACGGGTTTTTTTGTGGTTTTCTCTTACGATTTGAAGCGCATTACTTGCGAGTGGCTTCGATGGCAACGGTGGCAATTATTTGTAAAAACGCTGTTCAGCTTCTTCGATTGAGTATTTTGATTAAAACAGTGCAATTACACATTTCACTGCTGGATTTTTTGGACTCTAATTTGGTGGGACAATTGCTATCTCGCATAGACACAAGCTGTGCATAGAGATTTGCCTGTACAGTCACGAAATATCACTAACGCGCAATTTAGCACCAAAAGCATAACTTCAGCGGTGCAATTTCTGATAATGAATGGAATAATAGCGCGATAACGCCTTAGGCGATTTGGGAGTATTACAGTGAGTCGAGCAGTATTTTTAGACCGTGATGGTGTGATTAACAAAGACCATGGTTATGTCCACCTAGTGGATGACTTCGAATATATTGACGGTGTGTTTGAATCTTGCCTCTCTTTAAAGGAAATGGGCTACAAGTTAGTTGTTGTTACTAATCAATCTGGTATTGCCCGTGGGATGTACACTGAAGACCAATTCCACAGCTTAACGGAGTGGATGGATTGGAACTTTGCCGATAAAGGGGTGGAGCTCGATGGTATTTACTATTGCCCGCATCATGCCGAGAAAGGCATAGGGGAATATAAGGTCGATTGTGATTGCCGCAAACCTAAGCCGGGTATGCTTAATGATGCGGCGCAATTCTTAAAAATCGACTTAGCACACTCAGTCATGGTTGGCGACAAAGCCGAAGATATGCAGGCTGCGAAAGCGGCGGGCGTGACTACTCGTATATTAGTGCGCAGTGGTAAGGTTATTGCTGATGACAGTGATGCCACTGTGGTACTCGACAGTATTGCCGATGTGCCGTCTTACTTAAAAAGCCTAGGCTAGTCGCTACGCTATTACTTATAAGCAGATAAACATTTGCTTATAAGTTCATCTCAAGTAGCTACTATCACAGTAGCCAGTAGCGTGGGTTGTTGCTCTTGTTGAATGGAAGCTTGCGTTAAAAGCGATCTAACATGGCATAAAGAGCTAACCAATAGGTTGGCTCTTGTCATTTCTAGCGCTGGATTAATCTCATCTTTGCCCTTAATTCAGCATAGATTCGATAATATTGGCGTTAAAACACACTTTTAGTTTAAAAAGTGTGCGCTTGAATCGTTTTTCGTAATTATTCGCGCCAAAGGGGTTGCGGTAAAATCTGACATCCCTATAATGCGCATCCACTGACCCAGCGGGGTCAAGGGTTAAACGCTGAATAAGCTGATAACCATGCTCTTTAACAATTTATCAAGCAAATCTGTGTGGACACTCACAGGTGTTGAGTTAATCGAAACTGCTTAACCTTCGGGTTGGCAGTCAAAAATTTAAATCAATGTTTTCAAGTCATTCTCCTTAATGGGAAGCATGATTGAGTGTTCATAGTAATATGTACATACAGTAATGTATGAATTGAAACGCGATGCTTATTAGTGAGCAAAGCGAATCAAAACAGTAGAATTCATTGAGCCGCTGAAGTCGCAAGACAGAAGCAACAAAACTTTAATTGAAGAGTTTGATCATGGCTCAGATTGAACGCTGGCGGCAGGCCTAACACATGCAAGTCGAGCGGCAGCGGGAAGATAGCTTGCTATCTTTGCCGGCGAGCGGCGGACGGGTGAGTAATGCCTAGGGATCTGCCCAGTCGAGGGGGATAACAGTTGGAAACGACTGCTAATACCGCATACACCCTACGGGGGAAAGGAGGGGACCTTCGGGCCTTCCGCGATTGGATGAACCTAGGTGGGATTAGCTAGTTGGTGAGGTAATGGCTCACCAAGGCGACGATCCCTAGCTGTTCTGAGAGGATGATCAGCCACACTGGGACTGAGACACGGCCCAGACTCCTACGGGAGGCAGCAGTGGGGAATATTGCACAATGGGGGAAACCCTGATGCAGCCATGCCGCGTGTGTGAAGAAGGCCTTCGGGTTGTAAAGCACTTTCAGTAGGGAGGAAAGGGTGTAGTTTAATACGCTATATCTGTGACGTTACCTACAGAAGAAGGACCGGCTAACTCCGTGCCAGCAGCCGCGGTAATACGGAGGGTCCGAGCGTTAATCGGAATTACTGGGCGTAAAGCGTGCGCAGGCGGTTTGTTAAGCGAGATGTGAAAGCCCTGGGCTCAACCTAGGAATAGCATTTCGAACTGGCGAACTAGAGTCTTGTAGAGGGGGGTAGAATTCCAGGTGTAGCGGTGAAATGCGTAGAGATCTGGAGGAATACCGGTGGCGAAGGCGGCCCCCTGGACAAAGACTGACGCTCATGCACGAAAGCGTGGGGAGCAAACAGGATTAGATACCCTGGTAGTCCACGCCGTAAACGATGTCTACTCGGAGTTTGGTGTCTTGAACACTGGGCTCTCAAGCTAACGCATTAAGTAGACCGCCTGGGGAGTACGGCCGCAAGGTTAAAACTCAAATGAATTGACGGGGGCCCGCACAAGCGGTGGAGCATGTGGTTTAATTCGATGCAACGCGAAGAACCTTACCTACTCTTGACATCCACGGAATTCGCTAGAGATAGCTTAGTGCCTTCGGGAACCGTGAGACAGGTGCTGCATGGCTGTCGTCAGCTCGTGTTGTGAAATGTTGGGTTAAGTCCCGCAACGAGCGCAACCCCTATCCTTATTTGCCAGCACGTAATGGTGGGAACTCTAGGGAGACTGCCGGTGATAAACCGGAGGAAGGTGGGGACGACGTCAAGTCATCATGGCCCTTACGAGTAGGGCTACACACGTGCTACAATGGCGAGTACAGAGGGTTGCAAAGCCGCGAGGTGGAGCTAATCTCACAAAGCTCGTCGTAGTCCGGATTGGAGTCTGCAACTCGACTCCATGAAGTCGGAATCGCTAGTAATCGTGGATCAGAATGCCACGGTGAATACGTTCCCGGGCCTTGTACACACCGCCCGTCACACCATGGGAGTGGGCTGCAAAAGAAGTGGGTAGCTTAACCTTCGGGGGGGCGCTCACCACTTTGTGGTTCATGACTGGGGTGAAGTCGTAACAAGGTAGCCCTAGGGGAACCTGGGGCTGGATCACCTCCTTACCTATACGACTAACTTAATGTTTGTTGAGTGTTCACACAGATTTGCTTGATAGAAGAAAGAGTAAAAAATGGACCTAGTCAAATAGGTTTATCAAAGATGGGTCTGTAGCTCAGCTGGTTAGAGCGCACCCCTGATAAGGGTGAGGTCGGTGGTTCAAGTCCACTCTGACCCACCAAATCTTCGTTCTCCTTTGTTAAATTAACACTCGTTTAGTGAACTAAACGTCGCGTTAATTTGCCGCGGATAACTCGATTTGGCAAACCAATCCTTTTAGAGGTTTGGAACATCTTACTTACTCGCACTGCATGTAAATGGGGCTATAGCTCAGCTGGGAGAGCGCCTGCCTTGCACGCAGGAGGTCTGCGGTTCGATCCCGCATAGCTCCACCATTTACACCTTATTCTAACTTTATTGCAAAGTAATAAGGCATATGCACTATGGATAGAGATGCCAAAGATAAACTTAAAAATTATCTTTGGCTTTTTTAAGCCCGCTCTTTAACAATTTGGAAAGCTGATAGTATTTAATTACATGAGTCTGTCATGTGATTAATTACAAAACGTTTAATGCGAAAGCATTGAACATGAGTTCTCAAACACTTTATTAAGTGTCTTGAATATTCAATAGTAAATTATTCTTTGCTGAATAGTTTACGTCTAAGGCGCGTCCACTTCTTTGGTCAGAAGTGAGACAAGTAAAACCAAGCTGGTCGCAATGCGACTCAGGTGAGTGAAACTCATTTGGGTTGTATGGTTAAGCGACTAAGCGTATACGGTGGATGCCTTGGCAGTCAGAGGCGATGAAGGACGTAGTAACTTGCGAAAAGCGTTGGCGAGCTAGTAACAAGCATTTGAGCTAACGATGTCCGAATGGGGGAACCCAGCAGCATAAGCTGTTATCGCAACATGAATACATAGTGTTGCGAGGCGAACGAGGGGAACTGAAACATCTAAGTACCCTTAGGAAAAGAAATCAACCGAGATTCCCCTAGTAGCGGCGAGCGAACGGGGATTAGCCCTTAAGTCAGTGGGGTGTTAGTGGAATGCGTTGGAAAGCGCAGCGGCACAGGGTGATAGCCCCGTACATGAAAACTAACCATTGATGAAAACGAGTAAGGCGGGACACGTGACATCCTGTTTGAATATGGGGGGACCATCCTCCAAGGCTAAATACTCCTGACTGACCGATAGTGAACCAGTACCGTGAGGGAAAGGCGAAAAGAACCCCTGTGAGGGGAGTGAAATAGAACCTGAAACCGTATACGTACAAGCAGTGGGAGCGGTTCTTGAGACCGTGACTGCGTACCTTTTGTATAATGGGTCAGCGACTTACATTTTGTAGCGAGGTTAAGCGAATAGCGGAGCCGTAGGGAAACCGAGTGTTAACTGCGCGTTTAGTTGCAAGGTGTAGACCCGAAACCCGGTGATCTAGCCATGGGCAGGTTGAAGGTTGAGTAACATCAACTGGAGGACCGAACCGACTAATGTTGAAAAATTAGCGGATGACTTGTGGCTGGGGGTGAAAGGCCAATCAAACCGGGAGATATCTGGTTCTCCTCGAAAGCTATTTAGGTAGCGCCTCGAGCGAATACCATTGGGGGTAGAGCACTGTTAAGGCTAGGGGGTCATCCCGACTTACCAACCCTTTGCAAACTCCGAATACCAATGAGTACTACTCGGGAGACAGACGGCGGGTGCTAACGTCCGTCGTCAAAAGGGAAACAACCCAGACCGTCAGCTAAGGTCCCAAAGTACTAGCTAAGTGGGAAACGATGTGGGAAGGCTTAGACAGCTAGGATGTTGGCTTAGAAGCAGCCATCATTTAAAGAAAGCGTAATAGCTCACTAGTCGAGTCGGCCTGCGCGGAAGATGTAACGGGGCTAAGCTAGTCACCGAAGCTACGGGTGCACAGTTTACTGTGCGCGGTAGAGGAGCGTTCTGTAAGCCGTTGAAGGTGAAGGGGTAACCCACGCTGGAGGTATCAGAAGTGCGAATGCTGACATGAGTAACGATAAAGGGGGTGAAAAACCCCCTCGCCGAAAGACCAAGGGTTCCTGTCCAACGTTAATCGGGGCAGGGTGAGTCGACCCCTAAGGTGAGGCCGAAAGGCGTAATCGATGGGAAACAGATTAATATTTCTGTACTTCCGCTAACTGCGATGGAGAGACGGAGAAGGCTAGGCTAGCGCGGCGTTGGTAGTCCGCGTTTAAGGTGGTAGGTGGTGTTCTTAGGCAAATCCGGGGACACGTACTTTAATGTACACACTGAGAGCTGATGACGAGGTCCTAAGGGACTGAAGTAGTTGATGCCATGCTTCCAGGAAAATCTTCTAAGCTTCAGGTTAGTGGGAATCGTACCCCAAACCGACACAGGTGGTCGGGTAGAGAATACCAAGGCGCTTGAGAGAACTCGGCTGAAGGAACTAGGCAAAATGGTACCGTAACTTCGGGAGAAGGTACGCTCCTGTTGGTGATGAGACTTGCTCTCTAAGCTGACGGGAGTCGCAGATACCAGGTGGCTGCAACTGTTTATCAAAAACACAGCACTGTGCAAACTCGCAAGAGGAAGTATACGGTGTGACGCCTGCCCGGTGCCGGAAGGTTAATTGATTGGGTTATCGCAAGAGAAGCTCATGATCGAAGCCCCGGTAAACGGCGGCCGTAACTATAACGGTCCTAAGGTAGCGAAATTCCTTGTCGGGTAAGTTCCGACCTGCACGAATGGCGTAATGATGGCCACGCTGTCTCCAGCCGAGACTCAGTGAAGTTGAAATTGCGGTGAAGATGCCGTATACCCGCGGCTAGACGGAAAGACCCCGTGAACCTTTACTATAGCTTGGCACTGAACATTGAACCTACATGTGTAGGATAGGTGGGAGACTTTGAAGTTGTGACGCTAGTCATGATGGAGTCGTCCTTGAAATACCACCCTTGTAGTTTTGATGTTCTAACCTAGGTCCCTTATCGGGATTAGGGACAGTGCCTGGTGGGTAGTTTGACTGGGGCGGTCTCCTCCCAAAGAGTAACGGAGGAGCACGAAGGTTGGCTAAGTACGGTCGGACATCGTACGGTTAGTGCAATGGCATAAGCCAGCTTAACTGCGAGACATACACGTCGAGCAGGTACGAAAGTAGGTCATAGTGATCCGGTGGTTCTGAATGGAAGGGCCATCGCTCAACGGATAAAAGGTACTCCGGGGATAACAGGCTGATACCGCCCAAGAGTTCATATCGACGGCGGTGTTTGGCACCTCGATGTCGGCTCATCACATCCTGGGGCTGAAGTCGGTCCCAAGGGTATGGCTGTTCGCCATTTAAAGTGGTACGCGAGCTGGGTTCAGAACGTCGTGAGACAGTTCGGTCCCTATCTGCCGTGGGCGTTGGATGATTGAAGGGAGCTGCTCCTAGTACGAGAGGACCGGAGTGGACGAACCGCTGGTGTTCGGGTTGTCATGCCAATGGCATTGCCCGGTAGCTACGTTCGGAATCGATAACCGCTGAAAGCATCTAAGCGGGAAGCGAGCCCTAAGATGAGTCATCCCTAGGAATTTAATTCCTCTAAAGAGCCGTTCGAGACTAGGACGTTGATAGGCATGGTGTGTAAGCGTTGTGAGGCGTTGAGCTAACATGTACTAATGACTCGAGAGGCTTAACCATACAACCCAGATGGGTTTTACAAAGAAGCCTTAGACAGAATACAGATACTTGATAAAGTTTGAACTCAAACAAAGAAAATCAGCTTTCCGAATTATTATTAACGTGAGCCAGAGATGGACACGGTAATAAACAGAATTTGCTTGGTGACAATAGCCTTGTGGAACCACCTGATCCCATCCCGAACTCAGAAGTGAAACGCAAACGCGCCGATGGTAGTGTGGGGTCTCCCCATGTGAGAGTAGGTCATCGCCAAGCGCCTAATTATCTCATTGAGATGCAACGAAGCCAGCTGAATAAGCTGGCTTTTTTGCGTCTGGAATTTGCACGTTTTAGTATTTTTGAAAGGGCTTTATTGGTTAGGACGTTGATAGGCTTAAATTACATTAAGCTGTGAAGTGGGAATGGGTTTATTGAACGCTTTCTTAATGAGATTAAGTTTTACTAAGTTCTCATTTTATGAACTGTAATAGAGCCGCCAGCTCATAGTGACACTAAGCTGGCGGTTTGAAATAGATAGCTGAAGCAATGTTGATGGTTGGAGGACAAATACTCTCTTCAACGCTTGCGTGCTCTATGGGTCACTCTTTGTTGATTTTAGCTTTGAAGCTGGCTTTGGTATTGTCGTTAGCTTGTTTGTACCAGTAATCCAGCATTTGACTGATTTCAGCTTGGCTAGGTGTCGTCGCTGGAGTGATTTGCTGAGCCTTGTCATTGACCGCTGCGGCTGCTGACGACATAACTGCTGACGCGATCAAGCTCGTGGATGTGACTACTGCTGTTTGGCGTATTTGTGGCTGGCTTGCCAATACTGGTGTAATGGCGTCGCTTGCTTGCGTTGTTGCGGTATTCATAGTGAGATTTAATGAAGCCGGATGATTACTAAGGTTGTACTGCAGTATCTCGTGTTCGAAATCCCGTCCCAGTTGAATGCCATTCTTAATCAATTTATCACTGGTAAAACCCACTGCTTCATCTTGAGCATTTAATAGTGTCAGCTTAGGTGACTCATCAAATTTCTTTGCATCTCTGGCTGAGTTGATGGCGGGAAGTGTCAGCGTGAGTGTTTGTGCTGATGCATCAAAACGGACGATGAGCACGTCGGAGAGATAATGCACTGAGTCAGCTTGTTGTCGATATTGCGCGGCATAACGGAAGGCAATCTGATTGGTCCCATCGGCTAAAACGAGATCGCCACTCTTTACGGCTGGCTTGCCATTGACCGTTAACACTTCAGCATTTTTAGGTAGTTTGAGATGAACATCGGCCGTTGCTGGCTGCACAGTCCCCAGCACTAATGCCGTGGCACATAAGATTGATTGATATTTCATAAGATTTCTCTGTTGTTGCGAGGACGCCGCTAAATAATAAGGCAGATATTTGGCGACACAAAGCAGGTTTAACCTTTAGTGTGGAGCATGATGAACTAAATGGCGACACGCCGTTTATAGATCGCAGATTAGCGTTAATTTGATCTGCAGGGAATAAAAAAGGCTCACGAGGAGCCTTTTTGAGCATGATATTTCGGGATTGAACGCTTATTTGGTTAGGTTGATGCTATAAACGGCGAAACCCAGTTCATCCTTGCTTATCTTCTTCATTTCACGTTGTTTATTGGCTTCGATAAAGGCAGCGGCTTTGTCACTGTCTTGGGTTTCGAAGCGAACGTCCAATGCGACATTCGTGGTGATGGTTTTGAAATCCCAGTTGTAATCGGCACTTGGATTGACCATAGCTTCGTACTTACCTGTGGTTTCGTTGTACTGAGATTGCGCTGTGATATAGGCAGCTAGTGCTTCACGGTTAGTATCGGGCAGTTCAAGCACCACATGGTCGCTACCCGTACCAGCAAACTTACCCCCAAAGGCGCGGTAGTTATTTGAGGTGACGATAAATTCTTTCGCGGCAAATTCTTCACCTGTCATGACTTTGCCGTTTTCGTCTTTATAGCTTAAATCAACGATACGGTTTGCGCTGGCATTAACGACGGCGCAATCGCGGTCAAACTTGCTTGGTTGGGTCACATCAATTTTATAGGTTAACCCATCGAGTACGTCGAAGTTATAGGTTGGATGACCATCCCAGTTGATTAAACTTTGTGGGGTGGTTTTTGCTGGGTCGATTTGATTGAACTGGTTTGCTGAGCACTCTAGCCAATCTTTCAATTCGGCGCCCGTCGCTTTGACTGCCACCATAGTATTGGGATACAGGTACAGATCGGCGGCGTTTTTAAAGGTCAGTGGGCCTTTATCAACTTGCACAAATTGATCGGCATCACTGGTTGTACCGTGGCGACCGCCCGCTTTAAAGGGTGCGGAGGCTGATAGCACTGGCAGACCTTTTAATGCTGCAGGTAATTTCGCTTTCACGTTAGCGATTTGCGCATCGGAAACGATTTGTACCGTAGGGTCGTCCTGCACTAAGGTAAGGAAGCTGTACATGTCGGCTGCGGCAACGCCGATAGGTTCATCCACAAAGGCGAGGGTTCCTTGGTGCTCGGCTGCGACTGCATCTTTAATTGCGGGATCTTGGCTAACTAACTCTTCCTTAGTCGCACCATTATATATGGGGCGAGCTTGCGTTTTCGCACTAAGGACATGCCATTTACCATCTCTACGTTCAAGTTTAAAGTCAACAACCCCTAAGTTATCACCCCAACGACCTGGCATCACTGCGGGGACGCCGTTCAGTAGGCCTTTAGTGACGTCGGTATTGGGTAAGTCGGCATACTTAGCATCAGGGAAGATAGAGTGGCTGTGGCCGAATAGAATCGCATTGATACCATCAACATAAGTCAAAGCGTAAGTGGCATTTTCAGCCATAGGATCGCCAGGATTTTCCGTTGAACCAATGCCAGAGTGAGGAATGGCGATAATGATATCGGCCCCTTTGGCTTTCATTTCTGGGACATATTTTTTCGCGGTTTCAATAATATCTTCGACCGTCACTTTACCCGTCAGATTTTGTTTATCCCACAATAGAATTTGCGGTGGCACAAAACCAATATAACCAATGTTAATGGTTTGATTATTACCTTCACTGTCGATGATGTTTTTTTGTTTGATGATATAAGGGGTGAATAAATGCTCACCTTTTTTAACCTCATTCCAGCAACCATTATCGTCGGCGCAATAAACGTTTGAGTTGATATAAGGGAAATCTGCACCACTAATAGATTTATTTAAGAAATCTAAACCATAGTTAAATTCATGGTTACCGATATTACCGACTTCATAATCTAATAGGTTCATGGCTTTATAGGCTGGATGAATATCACCCATTTGCAGGCCAACTTTAGCCATGTAATCGCCCATTGGGCTGCCTTGTAGTAGATCGCCGTTGTCGACGAGTACGCTGTTTTTGGCTTCGTTGCGTGCAGCGTGGATTAAGCTTGCAGTACGGGCTAGACCGATAGTTGGGTCATTTTTGCCACTGTAGTAGTTGAAATCCATGATATTTGTGTGCAGATCTGTGGTTTCGAGTACCCGTAAATCGGCTTGAACGACTTTGTCGTCATCAGAATTACAGGCGCTTACACCAAGGGCGGCAGTGATCATCACTGCGAGTATTTTCTTATTTAACATAGTTATCTCTATTTATATTTATTTGACCCCAATGCATGTTCCGTAAAAGAACATGCCCATCATCCCGTTAATTCGGCGTAATTTAACTGTTAGGTTAATTTGCTGCTAAGTTAACGAGCGGGAATTATAAAGACATTTGATGATCTGAATGTGACATTAATCGGATAAAAGCTGTTTCAAATTGTGACTCAAGGTTTGCTTGCCTAAATAGTGAGCCGTTTAGCCTGTTTATTTGTTACATTAATGTGTTAATAATTACAGTAAACAGTTTATTAAGAAGAATTAATATTTGTTATTGGAATGGCATTTTATTTGCTCAGCCCCTTGTCTATGTCGGGGATATTTGACGTAAAACTTCAGTAGAATTGTTTTAAATAATTCTTTTACATCAAATTTTAGCCAATGTTGATCACCTATGCTCGCATGTCTCTTGGCTTGATTGAGGTGAGTTAGGTTTAGCGTAGCGTTGGCATAGGCTTATTTAGACGGGTAATACACATAAAGTGATACAAATTAGCTGTGCTCTGGGCGGGTAAAACTTGGCTGAAATGCGCGTAACTTGTTAAGGTAGTTCATCGAAATTGACGTACGAAGCTACACAAGTTCGTTAAAACAGACTGTTGTAAACCGAAAGCCAAAATCCGTTTGCGCGCACCTTTCACCTTAAAAATACAATCGAAAGGGCAGCAACATCCAAGGGAGTTAATATGCGTAAGTCCGTTATTACCACAGCCGTAGCTGCGGCATTGTTACTTGGCGCTTGTTCAGACAAGCCTGATGTAAGCACCAATGAAGCCAAAAATGCCGTTGCGACTCAAACTGCTGCTAAAGCGCAAGCAACTAATGTGCTGCTGAGCAAGAGTCCACTGCAAGATCAAGCGCCGCAATTTAATCTTATTCAGTCCGCAGATTATGCTCCCGCCTTCGAGCAGGGCATTAAAGCTCACGATGCAGAAATCGCTGCGATTGTGAATAACAAACAAGCGGCTAGTTTTGACAATACCATTCTCGCCATGGAAACCTCGGGTGAATTGTTAACGCGCGTATCGCGTACCTTCTTTAATCTCGCAGGTCTGATTTCTGATGATGATTTCCAGAAAACCGAAGCGGATCTTGCACCTAAGCTATCTGCCCACCGAGATAATATTTATCTCGATCCGACTTTATTTGCCCGTGTTGAAGCCGTATATCAGCAAAAGAGCAGCCTAAATGCGGAAGATCAGCGTTTAGTTGAATACTACTATGAGCAGTTTGTCCGCGCTGGCGCGAAATTGTCGGCCGAAGATAAAGCTAAGATGCGCGACTTTAACGCTGAACTTGCAACCTTAGCGACGGACTTTTCACAAAACAGCTTAAAATCATTTAAAGATGATGTGATTGTTGTGACTGATAAAGCCCTGTTAGCCGGTTTATCCGACAGCGAAATTGCTACTTTAGCCGCAGCGGCCAAAGCTGCGGGAAAAGAAGGCTATTTGATTACTTTAGTCAACACGACACGCCAACCTGTGCTTTCTAGCCTGAGTAACCGTGAACTGCGCCAAAAAGTATGGGAAACCTCGGCGCACAGAGCCGTCGCAATCAATGGTCCATTGATTGTCAAAATGGCGCAAATACGTGCTAAAAAAGCCAATTTACTGGGGTTCGATACTTGGGCATCCTATGCGGTTGCCGATCAAATGGCGAAAACACCAGCCGCTGTGTATGAAATCCTCGATGATTTAGCGCCAAAAGCTTTAGCTCGCGCCAAAGTGGAAGTGGCTGATATTCAAGCTGAAATCAAAAAGGCGGGCGGTAATTTTGAGCTGCAACCTTGGGATTGGGCTTACTACGCCGACAAAGTGCGTAAAGAGAAATACTCCCTCGATGAAAGCAGTATCAAGCCTTATTTCGAGTTTAATACTGTGCTGAAAGACGGGCTGTTTTTCGCTATGCATAAATTATATGGCATCAGCTTAAAACCGCGTACTGATTTACCCGTGTGGCATTCCGATGTTTTAGCTTTTGAAGTCTTTGATAAAGATAACAGTTCTATTGGCTTATTCTATCTAGACCCGTATGCCCGTGAAGGCAAAGGCGGCGGCGCGTGGATGGATGAGTTCGTCACCCAAAGCGGTCTGCTCGGCACTAAGCCCGTAGTCTATAACGCGCTTAATATTCCTAAGCCAGCCGATGGCCCAACGCTAATGACCTTCGATGAAGTGACCACTCTGTTCCATGAATTTGGCCATGCGATACACGGTTTATTCTCGCAGGTGAAATACCCAAGCGTGGCTGGCACATCAACCGCACGTGACTTTGTTGAGTTCCCATCACAGGTTAACGAAGATTGGAATATCGATCCTGCTGTGATTGCTAACTATGCCAAACACTATAAAACGGGTGAGCCAATTCCTAAGGCGCTGCTCGATAAAATCTTAGCGGCAAATAAGTTTGGCCAAGGTTTTGATACCGTTGAGTACCTGTCAGCGGCCTTGTTAGATATGGAATGGCACTCTATCAGCGCCGATACTCAAATTAGCGATGTAGAGAAGTTTGAGCACCAAGTGCTAGCTAAACATGGTCTTGATTTTGCGCCAATTCCACCCCGTTATAAATCGAGCTACTTTAGCCATGCCTTCTCCGGTGGTTATTCCGCAGGTTATTACGCGTATTTGTGGACCGAAGTGTTTGCCGCCGATGCCTTTGCTTATATGGGTGAGCAAGGTGGCTTAAAAGCCGATAATGGTGACAAATTCCGTAAGGAAGTCTTATCTAAAGGTAACAGTGAAGATCTCATGCAAGATTATATTCACTTTACGGGTAAAAAACCGACAACAGAGGCACTGTTAAAGCGCCGCGGTTTAGTCGATTAATTGTAATAAGATAAAGGCTTGTTAGGGAAACTTAACAAGCCCTTTGGGGGGGAGAATATGCAGCTATTATATTTAAAAGTGTAATGAGCATTTACAAAAATGTTGTTAATTTTTAAATCACATAATTTGTTAGTCAATATATTTAATTAAAAGTTTGACATCACTGTTCTTAATGCTTCTATATCGGGTAATCCAATCAATGTTTGGTCCCAAGTAGTGAACATTTGAGTTCGATAGACCAAAATGTTGGGTGTTGCCGATTGAGTACGTAGCTGATTAAAATGTTCCGTATGAATAAGGCTTTCTTCAATGATCACTAGCCCAACTTGAAAGTTTTCAACTTGTGCTAAACGAGATGCCTCTGCAAATGAAGCCGTCGTGATTATTCTAAAGTAGCCTAATGAGTTAAGTTGTTTTTCAATACATAGGCGATTATCATGTTTTTTATCGGCAATAATAATCCGCAAAATTTTTTTAGACATATGGAATACTCTTAATACTAGATTTGAACTTGAGGAATTTCTTTGCCTCTTAGTTTATTGATATGTCATAGTGAATGTTAACGACGTATTTGCACTGCCACCTTTGGCGATATAACCGGTTTGATAGTAAGCAGCTTTAAGGGGAATAGAGTAATTTCCACCTGTTGCAGCATAACCTGAAAAGACATTATCAACACCCAAAGGTAAAGGGTTACTGGAAGCATCGAGTATCTGTACACCAACACCACTGGCAGTGGAGCTGGATTGTAGCGTAACAACTGACTTCGTTGGATTGATAATAGTTGTCGTTGGATCGAGCCGATATTTTATAGAGTTTATACCACTCGGACAGTTATTAAGATTAATTGCAAAAGCTGTTGGTGTCATTCGAGTATTAATCCCTTGAAATCCTGATGCTGGTTGAACACCCATAGGCACGTTTATATTTGAAACAGTGCATGTTTGCTGTGTTATGACCATTTTAGTTGCATTTCTGAAGTAAGTTACTCTTAAATGTCCAGCACTATAATATCCTATATCCCCAACCGGAATTTCAATAATAGTCTGGGTAGGGCCAATCTTATATATCTCAAGATAATATGGTATTGAAGTCGGGAATTTCACCCAGTTATTATAGGTGCTAACTGTATTATAATAGTCTTTTAAAATATCTCTGTCACTCCAAATATACTTAAAGCCTAAACCTGTTGTGCCAATAGGGAATATATTTGAACCGTTGGATGGGGCGCCAATAGCATTTTGTATACCTATATTATCATTAGCAGTGCACTGATATTGAGGTTCGGAATTAGGGTAGGTAGCGTTAGAACGATAAACCCTTGTTCCAATTGGCGTGTCTCGGAGAATATTTATATTTCCATTAAGTGTAAAGTTCACAAGAGCTGCAACTCCTGAACTCACAGAGCAAGTCGCTGCCGCATCGTCAATCGTAATAACAGAGATAAATGCACCTAAAAAAAGATGTTTTACATATTTATAGATTGGTTTTTTATTTAAATTCATTTCTAATCCTTTATTTATAGCTAGCCAATAGCTGTTGGTTAATTCGTTTCTTAAAGTGCTCAGTTTCTTACATATTGGATAAAATTATCAGCAGATATCGGTTTTGCAAAATAATATCCTTGGGCAATATCTGCTCCTAAATTCGTTATGCGCTCAAGGTCAGCTTCAGTTTCTACCCCTTCCGCGATGACACTTAACCCTAAGTCATGGGCTAAGAGAATTGTATTGGCTAATATTTTATGGCTGACAAGGCTTTCTCTTGCTTGATGTACGAAAATTCTATCTATTTTTAAAAGATTAAAAGGAGTCAGGGCTAGACGCTGTAATGAAGAGAAACCAGTGCCAAAGTCATCAATAGCACATTTAAATCCTTGTAATCTTAATTTACTAATTGCAGCCGCGAGTTCTACTTCGAATCCTGCATAATCCTCTGTGATTTCTATGCCGATATGGGAGGAGTTGATCCCAGATTGCGCTACCCTATGTATCGTATTTTCTGCCCAGCGAGCGGAACTTGCGATATCTGCACTGATATTAACGCTGAGGCATAAATCTAAATCTAAACCTGAACCTTGCAAATGTTTCAACATGTTGATGATGTAATCTAACATTTGCTTCCACAACGCATTGCGCATTATGTTCGAATGCATTCTGGGCAATAGGTATTCAGGGCCAAGTACACCCAGTTTTGGATGATTCCAACGGGCCAATGCCTCTGCTCCATAAAGTTTTCCACTTGTTACATGGAACTGAGGCTGAAAATAGGCAACAGTATCAATTAAAACTTCTGCAGATTTTCCAGATAATAAACTATCCCACTGTGCTTTATTCATTAAAGTGTTAATATTTACGGGCTGTCCACATAAGCACTCTTCTTTTTTATACGAAATTGATGTGTCATCGTTAACAATGTCGTTATTAACATTTTTGCAATCATATTTTTTATTTATAGCGAATGTCGACGGTTGGTTTTTGTCCGTTAGTAATAATGGGGCTTTGGAACTGGGTTTAGCAGATTGATTAAACAATGTTAACTCCGTTATTTCAGATATTCCCATGCCATAAATCAATATGTACCAAGGTTGGTCATATAGTGCTATTTGTGCCTGTGTCGTATTCATTGTTGCGCATTTATAGATTCAGGAAATTTAAATGTAAACTATCAATTATCTACATGAAAATTATGCAGATAAAAATCATTCTAATAGACGTTTTCTACCCAAACACTCAAAAAATACCAGAGACTATTTATTAAATAGTTGTTACTAACTATGCTAGTTTGCTGGCGCTGTATTGGCAACGCTTCAATTCTTATATAGTGATTAGGAATTATCCTATAAATGGTGGTGGACTAAATGAATTGGTTGGTTTTACTATTATTTACATAATAAATAATTAAATTATTTTCTGCTGATAGGATTAATCTTATTGAGAAGTAAGACTTCTAGCCTAGGAATAATAGGTGTTTATGCAATATATTCATTGTTGATTTCTATTCATAATGGCTTTCGTCGAATGTATGTCGTAATCAATGCACATCAAAATGACAATAATGCAGGCGAATTAGCCTGAGTTACAGCAATTAAATGGAACATTACTATGAAAAATAAAATTTACTCTTTCGCATTAACTGGGATTGTTGCTGCTTCGAGTTTACTTACCAGCACAGTGTTTGCTGCGGATGGCAACATTAATATCACTGGTGAAATTACTGGCACGACTTGCACAGTAAAAGGTAGTGGAGCTAATGGGGATGTGGCTGTGACTTTGGATACAGCAAGTACTCACGCACTTGCAGCACAAGGCGAAACTGCTGGATTCAAGCCTTTTAATATTACTCTGAGTAGCTGTTCTGCTGCGTCGACAGTAAAAGCAGGCTTTGAAGCGGGTCCAAATACAGACTTAGTGAGTGGTCGTCTGAATTTAATTGGCGCGGGCACTGCCGGTGTTGCAGAAAACGTTCAACTACAATTGCGCAACAGTGACAGTTCACCTATCAAGATTGGCGATAACAGTACGGTAACTGGCACACCTCTTGACGCTGGTGGCGCAGTGTTGTCCTACCAAGTAGGTTACTACGCAACAAATGCTGCTACACCAGGTACTGCAAATAGCGCTGTAACTTACAGTATCGTATACCAGTAAGTTAGGCTTGTACGAAGGGGGAGGTCATCCTCCCCTTTAACCCCCATCTAGAGAACGTGATATGAAACCGTTTTTAGTGCATTACTTGGCAATGAGTGTATTGATCATGGGAGGTGTTATTGCCTCTTCTGCGAATGCCTCGATCGTACTTAGTAATACCCGTGTGGTTTATGAAGAGAGCGAAGGTGAGGCAAATGTTAAGTTAACTAATGCAGGCCAGCAACCCTTAGTAGTGCAATCTTGGATTGATGATGGTGACTTAGACACATCTTCGAGTTTAATTAAATCTCCCTTTATTCTTATGCCACCAATTTCACGGATTGACTCTAATAAAGGGCAAACCTTAAGGCTAATATATACAGGAGATACTTTTCCGAAGGAACATGAATCTGTTTTTTATCTCAATGTGCAGGAAATTCCACCTAAAGCGGATACATCTTCCGATAAAAATATTATACAAGTTGCTTTGAGAACTCGAATTAAAGTATTTTTTCGGCCTAATGATATTAAAGGCACTCAAGTTGAAGCGCCTCAACAATTAGTTTGGAATTTGATTAAAGGAGATGCCAGTTGGGTTTTAGAATGCACAAACCCAAGCTCTTATCATGTCTCTATGAGTGAGGTTGCATTATCGACGGGTAGTCATGCTCATATTGTTGGTGATGGAATGGTTGCTCCAGGTGGTAAGTTAAATATACCTGTTAATGCCATATCGAATGAAACAAAAGAAGTTAAATTTAAATCTATCGATGATTATGGTGCAATACGAGAGCATTCATATTCACTTGTCAAGTAACTAATTAAATTGGTTTAACAATATACAAGGAAGTAGTGCTGTCACTATTGTAAATAAGTGATGCATACCCTTTTATTTCGAATCGGATTCACATGATGACTAAATCACCCTCACGTAATAGTCGCAACAATGCGAGCGAACGATGCTGTCTTATTCCTTATTCAGTTCTAGTTACTTTATATTTAGTTGTTGCTCAGGGAGTACATGCTGAAGAAGAGTTCGATGCCTCTTTTCTTCAAGGAGGAACAGATTCTGCTGATCTTAGCCGATTTTCTAAAGGTAATAGCATATTACCTGGGCGTTACTTGAGCGATATTTATCTTAATGAAGTTGCTGTGGGGCGCGAGGAAGTTTTGTTTAAGGTTAGGCCTGGAATGCAAAATGCTGAACCATGTTTGAGTATTGAATTGCTTGACCGTTTTGGCATTGACACACTCCAACTACAAGATGTTGATATCAAAGATAAGCATGCTTGTGTTGACCTTCAAACGAATATTCCCTCAGCATCTGTACTTTTTGATCCTAGTGAACTTCGTTTAGATCTGAGCATACCTCAGTTGAGCTTAAGGCGAAATGTGCGGGGATATGTTGATCCATCAGAATGGGATCGCGGTGTAACGGCTGGCATGCTTAATTATGGCTACACCAGCTATTACAGTTCCGCACAACAATTTGGTACTCAACACTTTTTAAGCCTAGACGGTGGAGTGAATTTAGGGGACTGGCGTTTAAGATCGAAATCGTCATTAGATTGGAATGATGATAACCGTAACTGGGAGAATCGAGCACTTTATGCTCAGCGTGATATTGTGCCTTTTAGCTCACAGTTAACATTAGGTGATTCTTCTACCAGTGGAAATATATTTGATACCTTCTCATTACGTGGGATTCAGTTAGCAAGCGATGAACGTATGTTGCCAGATTCACAAATAGGCTATGCGCCGATAGTGCGTGGCGTTGCTAATAGCAATGCTAAAGTGACTATTCGTCAAGCCGGATACACTATATATGAATCCACTGTGGCACCAGGTCCATTTGAAATTGACGATCTATATCCTTCAGGTTATGGCGGCGATCTTGAAGTCATAGTGACTGAGGCTAATGGCCAGAGCCGAACTTTTTCAGTTCCATATTCAGCAGTTGTGCGCATGTTACGCCCTGGTGCTCGTAGATATAGTGCGGCAATTGGACAATATCGTAGTGGCTTTTATAGTAGTAATGATAAACCCATTGTAGGTCAACTGACCTATGAGCACGGCTTGAGTAATTTGTTTACTGCCTACACTGGTGTATTAGCTGCCGACGGTTACTTTTCACCCTTAGTGGGGGTGGCCATGAATACAGGTATTGGTGCGTTCGGTTTAGATATTGCCCATGCCTCTACAGAAGTGCCTACACATGAGAAAATAGCAGATAATAAAACGTCTAGCGGTCAAAGTGTGCGCTTGTCTTTTAGTAAATCGTTGCCAAAAATGGGGAGTTCAGTTTCTGTTGCTGCATATCGTTATTCCACCAACGGTTATTATAATCTACAAGATGCAATGGCAGTTGCGAATGATGAACACCAAGTAGAAAATAATCCGTTTGATTTTGATGACACTATAAATGGATTATTTTATAGCTCGTTTGATCAAGGTTATTGGATGATGCCAAAACGTCAGCGTAGTAGCATCCAAGTTACGTTGAATCAATCATTGGGCAGTATAGGATCTATGTATTTCACTGGTGGAACGCAGGATTATTGGGATAACTCTCATTCTACGACTCAGTTTCAAGTTGGTTTCTCCAGTAGCACGCGGTATTTTAACTATTCTATTGCAGCAATGCGCACATCGGATGAATATGGTTCTGATTCTGATCAAATTTACGCTACGCTATCTATTCCATTAGGCGCGAGTGTCAGTGCAACATCGAACGTTAATTTCTCGAATGAGAATAATAGTATTCGTACCGCAATTAATGGTACCTCTGGAAAAAACAATCAATATAACTGGGGATCAAGCATTTCCAAAGAAGAGCGTAATCATAATCCTTCTGTAGACTTTTACGGAAACGTACATGGATCTCACGGTACTCTTAATGGATCTTTGGGTTACAGTTCTGGTTATCATCAAGTCTCTTTGGGGGCAAGAGGTGCTGTGGTTGCTCATGCTGGTGGCGTTACCTTTGGACAGCAAGTAAGCGATACTTTCGGGATAATTGAAGCACCTGATGCTGTTGGTGCTTCCCTTTCCTCATACCCAAGTGTAGCGATAGATGACGACGGTTATGCCATTATGCCGTACTTAGATCCCTATCGTCGTAATCAAATAGATATAGATCCACACAATATGTCGACCGAAATTGAGCTGAAATCAACCAGTGAACAAGTCACTCCAAGTACTGGCGCGGTGGTGATTGCTAAATTTGAAACTGCTAATAAAGGAAGAGTTGTCCTCATCGATTTGGAGTTTAGTCAAGACATAAGTGTTCCCTTTGGTAGTGAAGTTATTGCCGATAATGGCAATATTGTTGGCATCGTTGGACAAGGTGGTCGTGTACTTGCACGCGGTTTAGATAACAGCGGCACCTTGATGATTAAGTGGGGTGAATCATCAGCCCAACAATGCAAAATTAACTATGCTCTTGAATTACATAATAAAGAGGATAAGCCTACTAAGTTTGAGCGCTTAAACACTCCTTGTTCACAGGTTAAGTAAATCAGTTTGAGTAGGAAAAATAGTGATATATTTGGGGTTTGAGTCAGAGTAACCTTTTATAGGTTACTCTGATAAAACCCTAGTTATAGAAGGTAGTTATTAATATTAAAAATCATATGCAATTAATTGCGTGAGCAATTATAAAGAATGAATAAAATTTTTTACAACTAGTTATAGTGTCATGACTAGTGATATTTTTAAATATGAATTTAAGCGCATAATTTATGTGGGTATTATAATCTATAAAATGTAAAATTTTGATTTAAGTCACATGAGTTGCTATTGCTATCAAGAGAAATTATGAAATATAATACCTTATGAAATTAAGTGTTTCATAATTAAGCTCCTTCTGTTAATTCCTTTTTCATTCCACATCTCTAAGTTTATAGCTATATATTATAGCCTCTGGTTTTTGAACAATAATTTAACATGTTTGATGTGTAACGGTTAGATGTTTTACTACTTATTATCAATTAACGTATTTGGAGTTTATACATGCCCTTTAGTCACGGATACTTGTCTAAAGTTAATATTATAGTGGCTGACGATCACCCTGTTGTTGTGATGGGGATTGGTAAAATAATAAATGAATTTAAAAATTTTAGTCTAGTTAGGACAGTGACTTCCATTCGAGCACTTTTTGAATCAATCGCTAATGATCCTTGCGATGTTTTGATTTGTGATTATTCCTTTGAAAATGATGATGAGCCAGATGGTTTACTATTACTTAGACGTATTCATAGATTATATCCAAGTATAAAAATTATTTTGCTAACTGCACATGATGATTTAGTTATTATGCAGCAAGCGATGCAGATTGGTGTTTGTGGTTTCTTAAGTAAATCGAGTGATGATATTTCTATTTTACCGACAGTGATTACTCGTGTTCTACAAGGCGAAAAATATATTGACCCCCTAACATCAAAAGCGTTAGTGAAACACATGATGTCAAATCATCTCTCAAGCCCAACGTTATCGATTTCGCAACTGACGGCGAGGGAACTTGAAGTTGTTCGAATGTTTGTGCGTGGTATGTCAGTTACTGATATTGCACAACATACGGATCGTAGTATTAAAACGATAAGCACTCAGAAGAAAAAAGCGATGCAAAAATTAGGCGCAAGTAATGATATAGAATTGGTGAATATATTTAACAAACTATTCTGAACATCTTCTCAGTGGTCCGCCTAAATGAAATCTTCTCAATTCAATCTACGAAATTTATTATGCAAATATTTGAAATGCACTCCGCTCTCTGATCCTGACTTACCCGGACGTTATTCCCGTTGGTTATTATTTAGTGGTGGATTAGCTATCAGTTTAATTGTGCTTACTATATCAGTTGTAGAAATTACAATATTATCTGAACGTTTTTTAGACGAACGTGTACATTTGTTTCAAATTCAGCGAGGTATCATCAAGGAAAATCTTGATAGAACCCAGGCTCGTTTGAAACAAAGGGTTGAATTTTATGAGATGTTGTGGCGCTTACGTGATGGGGAAAATTTACCCGTGTTGCGTTATCGTCAAGAGTTACTAAAAAAAAATGGTGTCATAGTTACCGATACTGATGTAACCGCTACCCCTGCGATGATCTTATCTTCATCTAGTCATATCGTAACTGAGCATGAACTGGCTGATTTTTTAGGCTTAATGCGTGAGGTGTCGCCAACACCTTTGTTACGTCAGCGAGAAAATGGGCATTACCTTGGCGGTTATATATATTCATCTGATCATCGATTGCTAGCATTGTGGCCACCATTGGCATTAACTAAATTGAATAATGTGAAGGAAGTTGGCATTAATAAATTTATCAATGATGCTGTAACTAGGGTCGATGCTGTGATAGCAACCACCAATGTGAATAAATTATATGATGAGAGAATGTTCTGGGTACCCTTTTATAAATCGCCTATTACTGATGAATTAACTACAAATTATGCCGCCCCGGTTTATTGTGATGGTAAGCTTATCGCTGTTATTGTCGTAAACGTTCCTATCAGTAAATTCTCTATGCTCTTTCAGAGTTCGACTCATGAGACAGGTTTTTTTGTTGTCTCCAGTGATCGTAAGCATATATTCGGTGTAGACAATTACAGCTCAAGTGAGAGTCAATGGGCGAAATATATCTTGGAATATCCTGGATTATTACAAAATACGGCTTTGCGCCGAGATATAACTTATCGTGATGGCATGTTTTTCGTGTCACAATTTATCCAAGGACCAAACTGGATTGCAGTCTATGTATTTGACTGGTTTACAATTTTTCATGCACTAAAAAGTAAACTAATCACATTAATTATACTGACATTTTTAGTGCTGGGGATCCTGTGGGGCTTTATTCTTTTGCTCGACCGTTTAATACTTGCGCCACTACGAATACAGTCGCGTCTTGTATATGAAAGTGATGCATTCAATCATGCCGTGCTGAATACTGCACCAGTAGGTTTGAGCATTTATGATCCTTTTAGCAATAAAGTGGTTATGCAAAACGAAGCTGCCGAATGCTTACTTTTACCCTCAGAATGTGTGAATTTTTATAGAGAAATATTAGTTAAAGCACAGTTGAATCGCCATAAAAATCAATCCGAAGTGCAGTCAAACGTCCATGAGGTGCAGATAACAGAAGCATCAGTGCTAAGTGCATGTGGCGAGCAACGGGAAATATCTGTGGCTTATTCTCATATTCGTTACCAACAACGCGAAGTCATCTTGTTTAGCTTGACCGATATTAGTGCTCAGAAGACCACGGTCCGTTTGTTAGAGCAAGCGCGTGAGATGGCTGACCAAGCTAATCAGGCCAAGTCGATGTTCATCGCGATGATGAGCCATGAAATTCGTACACCTTTGCACGGTGCATTGGGTAATTTGGAGTTGTTAGCGTTAGAGCCCTTAACGCTAGAACAAAAGGCGCGAGTTTCGACAATTAACCGTGCATTTGATGCGTTATTGGCTTTGATCAACGATATCTTGGACTTGTCTAAGATAGAAGCTCAGGAATTACAATTGCATCCTGAGCCATTTCAACTTATTGAGCTGGTTGAACGCTGTGCACAGACTTTTGCACCTGTGATTCTGGACAAGAATTTGCGCTTTTTCTGCCTAATTGATCCTGAACTTACAGGCACTTGGAGTGGAGATGGGCACAGATTATCCCAAGTATTGATGAACCTAGTGAGTAATGCTCGAAAATTTACTGAGGAGGGGTCTATTACTATCAGGGCTATTCCTGGTGAAGTTAGGGATGATATCCGCTGGGTGCGCATTTCTGTTAGCGATACAGGAATTGGTATCTCGCACGCACATATCAACAAAGTATTTGAACCTTTCGTACAAGCAGACAGATCTATTAACAGTCGTTTTGGTGGCACAGGGTTAGGGTTGACTTTATGTCGACGGATCATGACGTTAATGGGGGGCAATATTACAGTTGATAGTGAGGAGGGAGAGGGGTCTATATTTACGATCAATGTGCCTTTACGTCATAACCTTTCATACGAAAACCGTTCCCAATTTGCAGATAAATATCGTTTTAGCACTGTCGTAATTGTATGTGATTCACCACTTTGGCAGTTTAATCTGATAGAGCAATTTAAATGCTGGATCCCCGATGTTGAAATCATTGAAGCAAGCTTGTTAAAGCCTTTGCCCGCACCAAGGACAAACGCTGTAGTTGTCTTTGCAACTTCAGGGATAGCAATATCAGAGCCATGGCGAGATATCTTATATACGTATCTTGATACTGTGATCCTATCCAGCGACGGCCCTCTATACCCTGAACGTCGAAACCAAGATCTATGTGTAACCTCATTCTCGACATCAATGTTCAAACTTATTTTGGCTGCATGTGGTAAGCATGATGAAGTTCTTGAACCCTTAACTGTTCGCCAACAAAGATCAGAAATTCATCATTATGCCAAGGTATTAATTGCTGAAGATGATCCGCTTAACCGAACCTTACTTGAGCATCAACTTGCCGCACTTGGTTATCATTACGTTGATAGCGTAGGGGATGGGCAACAGGCTTTAGAATACTGCTCGACCAAGCCTTATGACATTATAGTGACTGATCTTGGCATGCCGCAGATGGATGGATTTGAATTTCTTAAAGCAATACGAGCTAAAGGAATTAATACACCCGTGATTGTCAGTACGGCAGATATTAATGGTATTACTCAAATTAAAGCTGCAGGTATTGCTGAGGTGTTACATAAGCCCATTACCATCGAGAGATTGAATAGAGCTCTTGAACACGTTCTTGGAAAGGTGATGTCGGATAGTCAAGAAATAAGTATGAAATCATTATCGACAGTGACACTTATTGATATGCAAGCGCTGTTTGTTGCTGGCTGGAACAGTGACGAACAAGGCTTGCTTGATGCATTGGACGCGAATGACGGTAAGCGCTTTCTTGGTTATTTGCATCGGCTAAAAGGTGCACTACTGGCATTGGACGAAAAATCTTTAGTTGCAAGTATTGATATTCTGAGACGGCATATTGAGTCCCAAGGCTTAGCGCAAAACGTAGTACATATAGATGTATTTATGGAAAAGCTAAGATCACTAGTTATTTTGTACAGTAAAAATAAGGCGTTACCTGAGTTCTGTTCGAGTGACAAATGAGTTACTACGGGTAATAGCATAAAACAACGGGAGCTTAGGCTCCCGTTGTTGATCTTACCTTTAGCAAACCGTTATTTTTGATGCTATTCAGCCAGTAATCCGCGGCTACGCAGTAGCGGCTCGATACCGGCTTCTTTACCTCGGAATTTTTTATACATCAGCATAGGATCATCACTGCCGCCTTTCGAAAGGATATTGTTACGGAAGGAGTCCGCTGTGGCCTTGTCGAAAATGCCGTTTTCTTTAAAGGCTTCGAAAGCATCCGCACCTAAAATATCCGACCAGAGGTAGCTGTAGTAGCCTGCTGAATAACCGCCTGCGAAAATATGCGAGAAGTAAGTGCTGCGATAGCGTGGGCTAATTTCTTCAATCAGTCCCATTGCCGCTAACGAGTCCGCCTCAAACTTGGCCGCATCCATTGGCCTAGTGTCGGTCAGTGTGTGCCAATCTAAATCGAGTTTAGTGGCCGCCATGTATTCAACGGTAGAAAAACCTTGGTTGAACTTGCTGGCCGCTTGGATTTTCTTCACTAGCTCCTGCGGGATCACTTCACCGGTTTTGTAGTGCTTGGCAAATTGGGCTAACACCTCTGGCTGAGTCATCCAGTTTTCATTCACTTGCGATGGGAACTCAACGTAATCGCGAGGTACGGCGGTGCCGCCCTGTGAGCGATATTCGACGTTCGATAACATGCCGTGTAGTGCGTGGCCAAATTCGTGGAATAGTGTGCTGGCTTCATCGAAAGTCAGCAACGCTGGCTCATTACCCGCTGGTCGAGGGTAGTTTAATACGTTGACAATAATAGGTTTAGAATCAACGCCATTCATATTGTATTGCTTGCGGAAGGAGTTCATCCAAGCGCCGCCACGTTTACTGTCACGGGTGAAATAGTCACCCATAAAGATGGCCATCAGTTTGCCGTCTTTATCGTAAACTTCCCAAGTACGGACTTCTGCATTGTATTTGGGTAAGTCGGTACGTTCTTTAAAGGTCAAACCGTACAAACGGTTAGCCGTGTAGAACACGCCTTTTAATGTACTGTCGAGGGAGAAATACGGGCGAGTTTGTTGCTCGTTAAAGCTGTACTTATCGACACGGATCTTGTCGGCGTAGTAATCCCAGTCCCACGCTTGCAGCTTAAAATTGCCACCTTGAGCGTCAATCATGGCTTGCATATCAGCCACTTCGTTTTTGGCTTGGGCCAATGCCGCTGGCCATACTTTATTGAGTAAACCGTAGACGTTTTCTGGTGTTTTAGCTGTGCGTTCTTCTAACACGAAATCCGCATGGGTTTTATAGCCCATCAGTTGAGCACGTTCAGCACGCAGGGCAGCAATCTTAGCGAGGATAATCTTGTTATCGTTGGCGTTATTGTTGTTACCGCGCTCGATATAGCCTTTGTAGAGCTTTTCACGTAACTGACGATTATCGGCATAGGTCAAAAAAGGCGTAATAGAAGGGCGAGACGTGGTAAATACCCACTTGCCTTCGTGGCCACGTTTTTTTGCGGTTTCAAAGGCAGTGGCAATCACATCTGCGGGTAAACCCGCGAGATCGGCTTTACTATCAACCACTAATTCGAAGGCATTGGTTTCGGCTAATAGATTGTCACCAAAGGCTAAATTGAGTTTGCCGATCTCTTCGTTCAGCGCGCGCAGTTTGGTTTTATCTGGCTCGCTTAAGTTCGCGCCGCCACGGGTGAAAGATTTATAGGTATCTTCCAGTAATTTGGCTTGGGCTGTGCTGAGCTTCAGGTTGTCTTTTGCGTCGTGGACAGCTTTAACTTTTTGAAACAGTTTGTCATTAAGCAAAATATCGTCTTCGGCGGACGATAACATAGGCGACACTTCTTTCGAGAGTGCTTGCAATGCTTCATTCGTATCCGCGCCCGTCAGGTTAAAGAAGACGTTAGAAACGCGCGTCACTAGATCGCCAGAAAACTCCATGGCTTCAATCGTATTGGCGAAGGTGGGTTTGGCTTTATTATCAACAATTGCTTGAATTTGTTCATGTTGTTGGGCGATTCCCGCTTTAAATGCGGGGAGGAAATGCTCAGGCTTGATTTTATCGAAGGCCGGAATTTCCATAAAAGTATCATAGGGTTTAAAGAATGGATTAGTCGCATTCTGGCTGATAATTTGTGCTGACACGGCATTTGGCGCCGCATTTGCTTGAACACTGGCATCGGGTTGTTGTGTGCTACAAGCGCCCAAAGTTAAGGCTAAAGCGATGGCACTTAGCGTGAGTGCTTGCGGTTTGAGGGTTAGTCCCTTCATTATTTGTTCCCCGTTAGGTCGATATTGTTATGGATGTTTGCATGATGATGGCCTTGGATTTCAAGAAAAAATTGAAGTCTACGTGCGGCTAAAACCATTAAATTAAGCTTAATGTGACTGTTTAACATGTATCGGACTAGGGGTTCCATCGATTTTGTGTTTAGTTTGTAACAAATGTTTTGTTTCAGGCTTTTAAGCAAAAAATGATGGCAAACTGGGCGAGGATATTATCGCGTCTCAGGCACGTTTTCTTGGCTTAGTCGACCCTAAACTCATTGCAATTGGCGGCTCAACGAACAGTAAATTATTCCCCATTGCTTTAAGTTTTAGCACCAGCCATGCTGGGCGTGGAATACACAGGCCATACTGAAAAAGAGTTCATCACCCATAAGCAATTTATGCTGAACCTAAAAATGTACACCGCAGCATTTATCGAGCTATCGGCGGTGAAATAGTGCTCTTTGTGAAAGTGATTTTGGAATGGCATAAAAGTGTAGGGAGCAATAAAGCCGTTCTGAATATAAAAGGTTCATACGGAAACGGCGGTTAAATCTTAGATTTTCGCCATTTCAACTCTAAATACTGAAAGGCTAAAGGCTAAAGGCTAAAGGCTAAAGGCTAAAGGCTAAAGGCTAGTGAGTTATATCGTCAGTTGTGCTGCATGAATTGTCATTGTTTCCCCAGTGACTCGCCGTAAATATATCCATATAGGCTCGACGGCGACATCCATATCGCCAACGGTCACTGGTACACCAATGCCAATCCTCACTTACCCTTTCGCTGTTCGTTTAGCTAAAAAGCTAATGCACAAAGCAAGATAACTTTGTCGTCAATAGTGCAGCATGAATTGTCATTGTTGCAACAGTGACTCGTCGTAAATATATCCCTATAGGCTCGACGGCGGCATCCATGCCGCCAACGGTCACTGTTGCAACAATGCCAATCCTAACCAACCCTCTCGCTGCCCGTTCTGCTAAAAAGCTATTGCCCCATTGCGAATTGCAACCAAACATACTTAAGCGATCTAGTTCGAACATGTTGACCCAATTTGGGTAATGCTACAGAGTGACTAGTGTAATGGTGACTATTCAACGTCACGATCGTTATAAATCAGGAATGGTTATGAGAGTTATTCAAGATCAGTTTGATAAGTTAATTGAAGATTTAATAGCTGAAAATCCAGAACAAACCGCAGAACTCGATATTGAAAAATTAATATCAGAAAAAATCCCTGAGTTCACAAGGATTATTGCTGACTCATTAGAAAATTCAAGAAATGAAATGCTTTCAAAGCGACGGGATGAATATTGTTCATTTGCTAATAGAAATATTCAACGGTGGCAATCTGGATTTGATTTGTTGGAGACTCATATTGCAATTTGTACCGAAGCAGGAGAAAAAATCAATTCGGAATATCGTGCTCAAGCTTTTGAAAAATGTGATTTAGTTTTTGATTTATTAGTACGTCACCATGCTAGATCTTGTCATATTGCAAATGAAATTTTGTGTCTATTGAAAAATGGTTTTCCTGATGCCGCTCATTCACGTTGGAGAGCTTTGCACGAGCTTAATGCAACTATAATGTTTATTTTTAAACACGGGCAAGAGTGTGCAGAACGCTTTTATTTTCACGATATAATCGATTCTTATGATGGAATGAATGAGCACCATAAATATGAAGATAGACTTCAAGCTAAAGGTCCGACAGTCGGCGATCTAGAAAACATAAAACGAGCTTATGACGATATCGTTAGTAAATATGGAAAAAGTTATGCAGGCCATTATGGCTGGGCGGCGTATTTATTCCCTCAGATTAAACGTGTTGGTTTTGGCTCTATTGAAAAGGATGTTGGCTTAGACCATATGAGGCCCTACTATAAATGGGCAAGTCAAAATATCCACGCTGGTTCTAAAGGTTTGAGAAATCGATTAGCTCTTGCTGAATGTAATGAAGATATACTTGTTGTTGGCCAAAGTAATTCAGGTATGGTAGATCCAGCACACGCAACGGCAATTAGTTTAATGCAGGTAACATGTACTTTACTTCAACTCAATCCATCAATAGATAGTATTGTAATTATGGAAATCGCTAAACAGTATTCCGATAAAGTTGGTGAAGAGTTTCTTAAACTTTCGCGTTATACTGATTTATAATAGCACGTTCCGATTAACCTCGTACTGTCACGAATTTTGGTTCCCCAAAATAGCGCCAGCAGTCGGCAGTTGAACTGCACATAAAACCATAGAAAATTTAATCCGTAACTCACCGAGTAGAGTTAAAAATCTAAAACGATTCTGTCCAAAAGCGTGCTGCGTAACGCTTTTAAATCTACAGATTACGCGAATGCTCGAAAGGTGTGCCATGGTGATTGGCGAGACGACCGTCCGCCCCATGGACGGACTTGCTGCGAGTCGACGAGCGAATGCCATGGCAAGCCTGTGCTAGTGGATACCCGTAAACGCTAAACTTCTAACAACTGAAATTACCGCACTCCAAACACTACTTTCCAACACATTTCTGTCCAAAAGCGTGCTGGGTATCTCCTTCATACAGACAGGTTACGCGAATGCTCGAAAGGTGAGCCATGGTGATTAGCGAGACGACCGTCCGCCCCATGGACGGGGCGGTCGAGCATCCACGGACGGACTGGCTGCGAGTCGGAGAGTGAATGCCATGGCAAGCCTATATGAGTGGATACCAGCCAACGCTAAGATCCCAATAACTGACATTACAGTTTAGCAATGGATTTTGTACATAAGTGCGTTAGGTCTCAGTAGATACTTCATGACTCACCTGTCGCTTCATCAAATTAAAAGTTAATGTAAATCAGCATGATAAGGTGTAATTAAAAATAATAAAAAGCCCTGCTTATACAGTGATGTATAGCAGGGCTTTTTAAGCGAGAGTTTGCATTCGTTGAGTGGAAGGACAAGCTTTACTCAGGGTTTATGACCTATATCGAATAGGTCATATCTTCTCTTCCACTTATCTCATTAACTCATCCCTTTCCACTAAAATCGGTATCATGGAGATGCTAGTAGCCGATGGCTTCGCTACCGGAGTGGCGTGGATCAGACGCACCAAAAATTCCTTGTTCGGTCACCATGATTGATTGTGTGCTGCCCATAGCGGATTGTACTTTCACTTTGTGTCCTTTGGCTTCGAGCAGGGAAATGGTATCGCGATTAAAGCTGGACTCGACTCGCAATTCATCGGGTTGCCATTGATGGTGAACCCGCGCCGCATTACTGGCTTCGGCGATATTCAATCCATGATCAACAACATTCATGATGATCTGCAGTGTGGTGGTGATAATGCGCGAACCACCTGGACTGCCAGTGACGAGGAAGGGTTTGCCATCCTTCATCACTATTGTTGGGCTCATTGAGCTGAGTGGGCGCTTATTGCCCTCGACCGCATTGGCATCACCGCCTACTAAACCGTAGCCGTTTGGCACGCCGGGTTTGGCAGAGAAATCATCCATCTCGTTATTGAGCAGAATCCCTGTTCCCTTAGCCACTAAACCTGAGCCGTAGCTGAAGTTTAAGGTGTAAGTATTTGAAACTGCATTACCCCATTTATCGACTACCGAGAAGTGAGTGGTTTGATCGCTCTCATAGGGGGCGAGCTTGCCGGGCTTGATTTCAGCGCTCGGTGTTGCCTTATTCACCGCAATTTGGCTGGCGATTTTTTGGGCGTAGTCCTTACTGGTTAAGGCTGTGACGGGCACCTTATAAAAGTCGGGATCGCCCAAGTATTCGCTGCGATCGCTATAGGCGTACTTCATGGTTTCTGCCATCAGATGAATCGTCTGGGCGGTATTGTGGCCGAGTTTGTCTATCGGGAATTGCTGCAATACGTTGAGCATTTCGATGATGTGTACGCCGCCCGATGATGGCGGTGGCATAGACACTACCTCGTAGCCACGATACTCGCCGCGCACGGGTTCACGTTCCACAACCTTATAATTTTTAAGGTCGTCTAAGGTCATAATGCCGCCAGCGTCTTTCACCGCATTGATGAGCTTAGTGGCGGTTTCACCTTCGTAGAATCCTTTGGTACCTTTTTCAGCGATAAGACTTAACGAATGGGCAAGTTCAGGTTGTTTAAGAATATCATCCACTTGATAGTCACTGCCGTCGGCTTTGTAGAAGATAGCGGCCGTGGTTGGCCATTGGGCCATGCGGCGTTTTAGGCCTGCAAGGGATTGGGCAAGATCTGGCGTGATGCTGATGCCTTCCTGCGCCATTTTAATCGCGGGTGCAGTAACTTGGGCGAGAGTCATAGTACCATATTTTTCAAGGGCTAAGCTCATGCCCATCACTGTACCTGGCACACCCACTGCAAGACCGTGTTCGCGGCTTAGTTTTTCAACTGCGTCGCCATTTTCGTCGAGGAAAATGTTTTTCTTGGCTTTAGACGGCGCCATTTCACGGTAATCGATAGCGATGGTTTTGTTTTCTTTGGCAATATGCACCAGCATAAAACCGCCGCCGCCGATATTGCCAGCACGGGGTAAGGTGACTGCCAAACTGAAGGCGACAGCCACGGCGGCGTCAACCGCATTACCGCCTTGCTTTAGGATCTCAACGCCGGTGCGACTGGCGAGAGTTTCTTGGCTTGCGACCATGCCATGCTTAGCCCACACAGGTTGTGCGGTGGCCATCTGGCTGAAAATTGGCGATTCATCGGCAAGCAGACTGGGAGATGATAGTAAGGGAAGCGCCATCGCAATGGCGAGAATAAGAGGTCTAAAAGGTCTTGTTGGACGCATACTCAATCCTGAATTTATTTTAATTATGGCTATGCAATGTGCCGAGAATTAGGCTTAATTGCAACCTCGTATACTTGTTCACACCAGTAAAGGACGATAATTTACCCAATGAGACAGCTTATCTTGGCTTTTGCGAGCTCAATGTCGGATATTTCGGCCAGTGCGTGGAATGCTGCCATGGGTGAGGCGAATCCCTTTTGCCGCCATGAGTTTCTGTTGGCACTTGAGCAAAGCCGTTCCGCCTGCACTGCAACCGGTTGGACGCCTCGACATTTATGCGTGTTCGATGCGGGTGACACATTAAATGATGTTGCCAGCAAGGATAAAAGCTTGTCGCCTTTGGCTGAAGGAGGGTTTATCAGTGTGCAAACGGCTAAGCACTTCAATCAGTTCCCACTTATTGCCGTCATGCCCTTGTACCAAAAATCCCATTCCTACGGTGAGTATGTGTTCGATTGGGCGTGGGCCGAAGCCTATGAGCGCCATGGGCTCGATTACTATCCCAAATGGGTGAATGCGATCCCTTTTACCCCAGTGCAAGGTCAACGGATGGGCATTCATCCCGCATTGGAGCGCGCTGAGCAACTGCGCGTGGCGGCATTACTGCTGATGACATTGAATCGCCGACTAATATCAGCGCGGGATAATCTCGTACCTAAGGAAGCTATTCTTAATGAGCCAGAGCAGGGCAATACCCCGATTTCCTCATGGCACAGCCTGTTTGTTACCCCAACACAAACGCCGTTATTTGAAAGTTTGCCAAATTCGCTGTTAAAACGCTTAGGCACTCAGTTCCATTGGCATAATCGCGGTTATCGGGATTTTAATGATTTTCTGGCGGGCTTTAGTTCCCGTAAGCGTAAAAATATCTTGAAGGAGCGGGCGCAGTTACAGCCTTTTAATCTTAAGTTTCAGTTTGTCGAAGGGGAGCAGATCACCGCTTCGCAATGGCAGACTTTTATCCAGTGTTATCAATTAACTTACCTTAAGCGCTCTGGTCATCGCGGCTATTTAACGCCAACCTTTTTTCAGCAGTTGGGGGCGCAACTCGCTGCGCAAGTCCTACTCTTGGTGGTCGAAGATGCAAAGGGCGAGATGGTCGCTGGTGCCTTGTATTTAAAAGGTGAGAATACCCGAGGGCAGAAATGCTTATATGGTCGTTATTGGGGGACGACGGTTGAGCTCGACGGTTTACATTTTGAGGCCTGTTATTATCAAGGTATTCAATATTGTATTGAACATGAGTTTCAAGTGTTTGATGCGGGCGCGCAGGGGGAACATAAGGTGCTGCGTGGCTTTGAACCCGTAGCAATGTATTCCTACCATAACATCGCCCATTTGGGATTTAAGGCGGCGATTACGGACTTTGTTGAGCAAGAAACACTGCAAATGCAGCAATATATGGTGCAGATGCAGGATGTGTTGCCCTACAAAAAAGAGCCTTCATAAAGACCGAGTTAACGGGACTTTATTGGGCTCATTTTAGGTAGAACGGGTTACATTTAAGCGGTTAGTTCAAACCGTTAGCTCATGGCTAACCAAACTCCTACGCCTATCATTAGGCTGCCTGCAATGCGGTTTAACCAGCGAATATTATCGCCACGGCTCAAGAAGATGCGCAGGCTTTTGCCACCACTGGCGTAGGCGAGCATAGAGGTAAATTCGGTCACCATGATAATGCTCAGTAAGGCGAGGAGCTGCGGCGCGACGTCGCGCTCGGCATTGATAAAAGGGGGTAGTAGCGACACCATAAATGCCCAACCTTTTGGATTGGCAATGGCGGTAATAAAGCCTTGAGAGATCAAGGTAACATTGCTGGCTCTGGGGTTAGTGTCATCATCACTTAATATGGTCATCTTGCCGCGCGCGCGCCACATCTGTACGCCGATAAAGCCTAAATAAATTCCGCCAACCCATTTGAAGATTTGAAAGACTTCGGGATAGTTGAGCATGATACTGGCCACGCCCATCACGGCGGCTGTCGCCACCAACGCCACGCCTACCAGTTCACCCAGCATCATCCACAGGGTGCGGCGCACACCTATACTCATGCCCAGGGTCATGGCGAGTGTCATGCACATGCCCGGCGTGATAGAAACAAAGAAAAAAGTCGGGATAAACACAGCGAGTAAGGCAAAATCAGGCATGGTTTGGTCATTCTTGGGTGAAGATGAGAAGGCCGATAGTGTAATGAAAACGGAGGATTTAGCCAATCTGCTTATTTTGAACTTGCTCTCTTTAAATGTAATCGGTTGTGTTGGCTGGCGATATTTCACGCAAAAAGCATATTGTAGTTATTATTAACAATATGCTCACTAACCCCATTGTGATTAATTCTGCAGTTGTTCGGTTAACAGCGATTAACTTCATAGTTAACAAGATAAGACATTGACTGTAGGTTCTACATCAGTATCGATCAAGTAGACACTATCGGCGCCCACCATATAATAACTGTATAGGTCTTGGTAAATATGTTCGCCTAATTCACCATAATAAGGACGGCGTGCATTTTTTACCGACTTCCATATTGGCCAAGGTAAAGAAAAATAATCGACATTGGATTGATTCGTGATATTTAAATCTGAATCAATAGGGAATGGCGTATTGCATTTATCATGATGTTGAATATCGCTAAAGTTATCACTTATGTTATCTAAGAAGGTTTGATAACTTGACTCATCAATTACTTGTATTCCAGATATCGTTGGGAAATATAATTCCATTGTGAATGCATCGTTATCAAGTTCCTGCCACAGAATGGTTAAAGATAAATGGTCTAATCTGCAACTCAGGTTCGGATGTGGCTTTAGGTTTCTGCTCACGGGAAACCAAGGTTGATAAGCCGCTTTAATCATAGCTAATCCTCGTTATATTATTGTGTTAAGAACATATCTTAGTCGTTTGGTTGTTACTTTTTTGCATTATCTTTGCTGAAACTACCATAACCTAAAAATAACTGAGAAGCATGTTGAGATTATCCAATATTTTTTGAAACTCATATCAACCAAATACGCCTTATCAATCATAATTTGATTGATATGCTAACCCACATTCTCAAATCAATGGTTAATGACTGTTCTAGGACAGTTCAAAAATGGGTTCAGCACATTATGAAATCGCCTTATTTCTCCTCTTTTAAAAAGACTCTCTTAGTGACTGTCGCTTTGGCCGCCAGTATTAATTACGTTATGGCTGACGACAGTGCCTCTGCGTTTAGTCTCGAAAGTAATTTAGCTGATAATTCAAGGTTTCCTCCTGAGTATTATTGGAATCAATTTGGTTGTTCGGGCGAAAATATTGCGCCGCGTTTAACTTGGCAAAATGTACCTGCCGGTACCAAGAGCTTTGCTGTCACTTTATATGACAAAGATGCGCCTACTGGCAGTGGTTTTTGGCACCGTGTTGTGTATGACATTCCGGCACAGGTGTCGACTCTCGCAGGTGGTGTGAATGGCGGAGCGCTACCCAGTGGTGCCATTGAAGCTAATACCGATTTAGGTAAACCTGGATTCTTTGGACCTTGTCCACCAGAGGGACGTGAACACAGTTATGTATGGACAGTGCATGCTTTGGATGTGGCGCAGTTGCCGATAGACAAGGGATCAACACCCGCTTTGGTGGGATTCTATCTTTGGCAGCATAGATTAGGCGAAGCAAGTTTAACGCTTTTAGCTGGCCCACGTTAGGAGGAATGAAGATGACCATATTATCTACGCGCATTACATACCCAATGTTATCAAAGGCTTTTACTCTACTGGCAACCAGTTTGTTGTGTTCTCACTCATGGGCGACACAGACTGAGCCGCTGGCAAAAATGGACGTCTTTGCCGAACTTGATGGGGCTGTGGGCGGTATTACTTTCACATCAGATGAGCGATTGATTTTCAGTTATCACCCTTTCTATCAACCTAACATTAAGGTGGCAGAGCTTTTAGCGGATGGTAGTACTAAGCCATTTCCTAATTCGGATTGGCAGCAATGCCATGATCCGCAGGGTAAAGCGAAAGAACCTGACACTTGCCTTAATTGGGTGTTGGGGCTGCGAACCGACGATCAAGACAGAGTGTGGCTATTAGACTCTGGCCAGCAGGCGCCACGTATTGAGCCTAAATTAGTGGCATGGGATACCAAGAAAAATCAATTAGATCGCATTATTCATTTGCCCGCGCCAGTCTCTCTTCCTGAGTCACAACATAATGACTTTGTTATCTCATCTCGACATCAAGCGATTGTGATTGCCGATGAGGGGATTGGCACGGGTCCCATTGGTGAAAAGGCTGCGCTGGTGGTTGTGGACTTAAATACAGGGAAAAGTCGGCGCCTATTACAGGGTGATAACAGTGTGATGCCAGATTTACAGCGGCCACTGATTATCGATAAGGACTCAAAAGGTAGAAAGCAGATTGAAGTCTATGTGGGTGCCGATGGTATTGCTTTAGATAAAACCCAAACATGGCTCTACTTTGCCCCGATGAATAAAGACAAAGTTTACCGTGTGCGGATGACCGATCTCATCAATCCTTCGTTAACGCCTGCGGCACTCTCTGCCAAAGTGGAGGCTTATGCCGATAAACCCGACAACGGTGGCTTAAGTATTGATGAAGCGAATAATTTGTATCTAACAGAAGTGGGAGAGCGGGCCATTGGTGTGATCCCTGCTGATTCTCGCCAGTATCGCACATATGTCCATGATGAACGTATGGTTTGGCCCGACGGTGTGAGTTATGGCAAGCAAGGTTATTTGTACTCTGGGGCTGCGCAATTACCGTTATCGGCACCATTAAACAATGGCAAAGCTGAAAACAGTCCACCTTATTATATTTTCCGTTTTAAGCCCTTAGCGGCGGGCGTTCGTGGTAATTAACCTTAACCATTAATCTTATAACCTTACGTCAAGTGCTTATCTTAACTGAATTTATTCACACGATTTTTGCGGATTAAAACGGTTTGGATTCGCACTTGGTTATACCGAGTCAGTACTGCCAGAGGATGACAATATGAACATAATCGGATTGGATCACTTTACCATCAGAACGCCCAAACTGGTTGAAACGCTGTTGTTTTATCAAGTTATCCTTGGATTGAAATTAGGTTGGCGGCCACAGTTTGGTTTTCCTGGACATTGGCTTTATGCCTCAAATAAGCCCATTTTGCATTTAGTGGAAGCGGGCGATCAAGCGCTAGATGCCTACTTAGGGGAAAGCAGAAATATTTATGGCTCGGGACGTGTTGACCATTTGTCGTTTCGTGGCACGGATTTACACCAGATGCAGCAGCATTTATGCCAGCAGAGGATGATTTTTCAGGAACGAATAGTGCCTGAAATTGGTGAACATCAGTTGTTTCTTGAAGATCCGAATGGCATCAAAGTAGAGATGATATTCCCCTATGCAAAGGACAACGCCATCGTAGGGATTGTGATGGATAGGCTCACTATTTTAGACACCAAGGAGCCTGAACATGGCGGAGATTAATGTCTTCAGAAGGCAATTATTGCAAACGTTGGGATTGGGCAGTTTGGCATCATTGGCATTATTTCCTCGAGGTGCGATAGGTATGAATTCATTGAATAAGAGTACAAATATGGAGAGCTCACAGGGTAAGCCGATGATTCGCATGGGAGTGACGGACTTAAGTTTTCATCGCGTCACCGCCGCTGTGGTGGCCCATGTGATAGGGATTATGGGCAAAGAGGTGCAACGAAGCTATGCATTGCACGAGGCTAATTTTGAGCAGCTAGGTGAAGGCAAAGTGGATATGCTGTGTTCAGCATGGCTGCCCCATAGCCATGGGATTTATCGACAAGGTGTCGAAGAGCGAGTTGCTACGCGGCAACTCGGGCTACATTATGAGCCCTATGCGCTCTGGGGCGTACCCGATTATGTGCCTGCTGAGCAAGTGTCGAGCATTGAGGATTTACTCAAACCTGACGTGCAGCAACGTATGCGGCCCATCATTCAAGGGATTGGTGAGGGGGCGGGGATCACGCGATTTTCTAAAAATATTATGACGCAATATGGATTAACGGCGGCGGGTTATCAATTTAGAACAGGCACTCAGGCCGACTGTGTCGCCGCTTTTGAGTCTGCCGTAGCGGTAAACGATTGGGTGGTCGTTCCTTTGTGGCATCCACAATTTTTACACCATCAATACGGTATTCGCGATCTTCAGGACCCCAAAGGTTTACTCGGGGGGAAAGATAAAGCGGTATTGCTCGCCCGTGAACGCGAGTTGGCGGTTAATTTCTCGCCAGCACAAATTCAGGTGCTGGATAACATAGTATTATCGAATCAAATGGTTGCAGAACTCGATTATGCGGTTAATCGACAAGGAATGACGGAAGATGAGGCCGCTGCGAACTGGCTGACAGTCAATCCTCAGCATTTGACGACCTGGTTAGCCCCGCTGCTTAATCCTGCGAATGTCTCATCTCAGGAGGTGACATTATGATGAGCACACCTGAATCGCGGCTAGTGGCGGCAGGGCTTGAACTACCTGAGGTTGCTGCGGCTCTTGGAAATTATGAACCCTATTCAATTGTTGGCAGTCAGTTAATGACCTCGGGTCAGTTTCCCTATTTAGAGGGCGAGCTTCAGTATCAAGGACAATTGGGCGCCGATCATACTGTGAGCGAAGGCTACGCTGCCTGTCGTCTTGCTACCCTAAATGCCATTGCCCAATTGAAACAGGCTTGCGGTGAGCTTTCGCGGATAAAACAAATTTACCGCTTGGAAGGAGTGCTAAATGTGCATCAATCTTGCTTTGAACATCCTAAAGCACTCGATGGGGCTTCGGATTTATTGCTTGAAATCTTCGGTGAAGCAGGGCGTCACAGCCGGATGATTTGGACAAATCCTGTCATGCCGCTGAACAGTTTGTGTCTAGTGTATTTATTTGCAGAACTCTATTGTGATGACGAACAAAGGCAATGACCTTTGTCTCGATTGAGATTTAATGCTTGAATGTGACTCACATTGGCTATTAGCTAAATGTTCTGTCAGCAAGACGGGTAGTTCATTCAAGAGCATATGAGGCAGTTCTTGAACTTTCATCAATCGATTGTTAGGGTTAGGTCATCATGGACTGAATGTTGACAATACGATGACTGAGAAACAAAAAATGTTGGCGGGCCAGCCCTATAAGGCTTGGAATGATGAGTTATTGGCTGAGCGGATGCGGGCGAAATCCATTTGTCATCAGTTTAATCTGGCCGAACCGACTTTACTTGATGCCCGAATGGAGCATCTTCGTGGCCTGCTTGATATTCAACACTGTGCCCATATTGAGCCTAATTTCTTTTGTGATTACGGCTATAACATCCATATTGGCAAACAATTTTACGCCAATCATAATCTAACCATATTAGATGTTTGCTCCGTCTCGATTGGCGATAATGTGATGTTTGGTCCCCATGTGATGATTTCTACCGCAACGCATCCTATTAATCCCATTGCGCGGCAAACGACGGAATACGGCGCGCCAATTCAAATCGGTAATAATGTCTGGCTAGGCGGAAACGTCTCTGTGTTACCCGGTGTGACCATTGGTGATAATTGTGTCATTGGTGCTGGTAGTGTCGTGAATAAGAGCATTCCCGCGAACTGTGTGGCGGCAGGTAACCCTTGTAAGGTTATCAAACCTATCAATGTGGAATAATGCAGGAAGGTCGATGCCGAGTGATTGGCGTCAATGCTGATGCTGATTTAAATGACGATTTAGATCGTCGTAGAAACAAAAACGGTACGCAGTGCGTACCGTTTTTTATTAGCAGGATGAATACTTACAGTACGCCGCGGCGCATTTGGTCCCGTTCAATTGATTCAAACAGGGCAGTAAAGTTGCCTTCACCAAAACCTAAGTTATTCTTACGTTGGATGATTTCGATGAAAATCGGTCCAAACAGGTTTTTAGTAAATATCTGCAATAAATAGCCTGTATCATCACCATCCACCAGAATTTGGTGATGTTTAATGCGCTCACGATTTTCTGTAACCTGCGGTAACTTATCGAAAATAGTGTCGTAGTATTCAGGGATAATGTCTAAGCATTGGATTGAGCTGCCTTCCATTGCATCCAGAGATTTTACGATATCGCGGCTTCTAAAGGCTAAATGCTGCACACCTGGGCCATTGTATTCCTTCAGGTATTCATCGATTTGGTTCTTATCGCTGCCTTTACCTTCGTTAATCGGGATACAGAAGCTGCCATCTGGCGAACGTAGGGCGTAGGACACTAGCGCGGTTTGTACGCCGCTGATGTCAAAGTAGCGCACTTCCGTAAAACCAAAAATGTTTTTATAGAAGTTAGCCCAATGTTCCATTGTGCCTTTGTAGACGTTGTTGGTTAAGTGATCGACTTCGATAAAGCCTTTCTCTTGGGTGATAATTTGCTCGTCTAAATCTTCAAAATCAGCGGCATAGATATTGTTACCTGCGCCAAAGGTGTCGATGAAATAAATTAAGCTGTCGCCAATGCCGTAAATCGCAGGATAAGGCAGATCTTTGTTGGCATCATCGGCGGGTTTTGCACCACGTTCAACGGCAACGCGATAGGCAAAGCCGGCATCTTCTACACGCCAGCCCATAGAACAAATGGCTGGGCCGTGGGATTTAGCAAACTTAGCTGAGAAACCTTCGCGCCCAGTGTTGAGCAGAAAATTAATGTCATTCTGTTTGTAGTACAGGATGTCTTTGTTCTTGGCTTTTTTCAGCAGAGAAAAACCAAAGTCGATAAAGACTTTGTGCATAAAATCAGTATCAGGGCTGGCGAATTCAGTGAATTCGATACCTAATAAGCCCAGTGGATTTAGTTCGCTTGCCATGATGTTTTCCTCGTTATTTTAGTGCAACACGCCGTCACTCTAATGACTCCCGCATGGGAGTGTTGGTGGCTTGGGGCTAGTCTTCTAGCCAAGAGCGGTTGTAGTCTTTGCTCATGCAATTTTGTACATGTTCGGTTAATTTCAGTGGGGCGAACGTGTCCACCATCACTGCATATTCATAGGTTTCTTTTTTGCCAATTGAGGCTTCAGTGCGGCCCGGTTGTGGTCCGTGGGCCACACCTTTTTGATGTAAGGTCATGTAACCCGCTTCAATGCCCGTGCGGCTCATAAAGTCGCCATCGACGTAATACAAGACCTCGTCGCTATCTATGTTGTTGTGGTAATAAGGCGCCGGAATCGATTTAGGGTGGAAATCGTAGGGGCGCGGTACGAAGTTACAAATCACAAAGTTATGGGCGGTAAAGACTAAGTGATCAGAAGGAGGTAGATGGATTTTGCCTACCTTTGGTGCGTATTCTGTGATGTTGAATGCCCAAGGGTAAACGCAGCCATCCCAACCGACTAAATCAAAGGGATGCCATTCAAGAGTGGTGAGTTGGTATTTATCGCCAAACTTACACACTAAGGGGAAGGCGCCGCGCTCAACCACAGCATCTTGCAATGTAGGTACGCGCAAATCGCGCTCGCAGTAAGGTGCTGATTCTAATAGCTGACCATACTCGTTACGGAAATGCTTAGGCACTTCCACCATAGAGAATGACTCGATGGCGAAAAGTCGCACATTACTGTAATCGTTGAATTTTAGTTGATAAGTAGTACCGCGTGGGATCACGAGATAGTCCCACTTTTGGACCTTAATCGTGCCGTACTCGCTGTAGAGTGTGCCTTCGCCTTCGTGGACAAAAACCACTTCATCGGCATAGGCGTTACGGTAAAACTCGTCGGTATCGGCGGTGACTTTGGCGGTATACAGTGCTAAGTCATTGTTATAAAAAATCTTGTTACGGGCGCTGAAGAAATTACCTTCACGGTCGGCGTCGCGGGAATCGAGTTTATAGTTTTGGACCAGCGAGTCTTCCCAATTGGCACCATGGCCTAGGCTATAGGGCGCCACTTCTAATGCTTTGGTTGGCATGTTGTGGTGATATTTATTGGAATAAATATTGGAAAATCCATGGGTTGAGAACAGCTCTTCACGGTAAAGCTCGCCGTTTTCCTTTTCAAATGCGATATGGCGCTTATGGGGAATCTGGCCTTGTTTCACATAAAATGGCATGGAGGATCCTTGGTTTTTATAGCGGCGTGAGATTAGCTCTACTTCGCTTGTCGTTATGGTTATGTGATCTTGTTATCAATTTAGTTGCTTGAATGAACAAAAAAAAGAATAATAAATCCGTTATCTCAATCTAAAAATTAGATGGTATTCTAATCTTTACGAATCGTAGTGTTTCCGTGACATGTTCATTAGAGCCAAGGAGTGACCATGCGCATCGATATTGATGCTTTTAATGTGCTGCAAGTGCTGGTGGAAGAGGGCAGTTTTGCCAAGGCGGCGGAGCGATTACACAAAGCGCAATCGGCGGTGAGTTATCAAGTTAAAAAGTTAGAAGAGCACTTAGGCGTGCCGCTTTTTAGCCGTGAGCAATATCGTGCTGAGCTGACGCAAGAGGGCCGCGTGATTTTGGCCGAGGGACAAAGGTTACTGCAACACCTTGCAAACATTGAACATCTTGCCAGCCGTTTCAGTGAAGGCTGGGAGCCAAAGTTAGAGCTAGTGATAGATGGAGCCTTGCCAATGGAGCCAATTATGACGGCTTTAAAGCGCATGGCTGAGCATCAGATCCCCACTAAAATTCAGCTGAATATGGAGTTTTTAGGCGGTGTACAACACAGATTCGAGCGTGATAATGCTGACTTGATGTTAGTGAAAGATTATCGCACTGGCCCCTATTATCATCCGCAGCCGTTGCCTGCAATTACTAGCGTACTGGTGGCCAGTGCTTCGCATCCTTTATCTTTTATTCGCGAAATTAGTTTGTCTGAGCTGCAGCAACATGTGGAATTAACTATCGAAGACTCTTCACCCAATAAAAGTTACCGCGATGAAATGCAATTTGGCGGCGATAAAGTGTTTTATCTTTCTGGCTTTATCATGAAAAAGAACGCCTTGTTAAAAGGCTTAGGTTTTGGCTGGTTGCCGGATTTTTTAGTGCAAGAAGAGTTAGCTAAGGGCGAATTAGTTGAAATCGACTTCGTCGGTGGCAGTCGTTTTACGTTTATTCCACAGCTCGTCTCGACCTTAGAGCGTCCGTTAGGCCGTGCGGGACAACTTTTTACCGAGTTGATATTAGAGGAGTTTGCTAAGGCTGAGCAGTTTAATGGTGTGGGTTTGGGTTGATAAGTCTTCGCTTGTCATCTTTTGATACAAGTTACCGCATAAAATAATCGCATTTTGACATTTTATGTCATAGATTAATGCCTAGGTCAGATTAAGGTTTAGATTGAGAGTTAAAATAAGGCCTAAATTCAGATTGAGCTTAGATCTAGATTAGGGTCGAGATGAAGAGTGAAATTGAGCCGCGATAGGTAAAGAGTCGTCCATCGGGGTCAATCTAAAGGATAGTAACAAGGAACTGACAGTTAAGGGGAACAGTATGTCTAGACGTTGTCATGAAGTGGATTATGAAATTATCGGCCACAGTATGCAGTTGGTTGAAGTGGAACTCGATCCCAACGAAACCGTGGTCGCTGAAGCGGGCGCGATGAATTACCTAGAGCAAGATATTAGCTTTGAGGCCAAAATGGGCGATGGCTCTGAGCCTGAGTCTGGCTTTTTTGGCAAGTTGGTGGGCGCGGGTAAACGGGCATTGACGGGTGAGAGCATTTTTATGACTCACTTTACCAACCAAGGCAATCAAAAACGTAAAGTCGCCTTTGCCGCCCCTTATCCTGGCACTATCCTAGCGATCGACTTGGCCGAACATGGTGGTGAGCTTATCTGTCAGAAAGACAGTTTTTTGGCTGCGGCTTTAGGTACACGCGTGACGATGAAATTTAATCGCCGCTTAGGTACGGGATTTTTTGGTGGCGAAGGATTTATTCTGCAAAGCCTACAGGGCGATGGTATGGCGTTTATCCATGCGGGCGGCACCTTAGTGAAAAAAGAACTAAAAGGTGAAACCTTAAGAGTTGACACCGGTTGTCTTGTTGCATTTACCTCTGGGATTGATTACGACATAGAGCGTGCAGGCTCATTAAAGTCTATGGTCTTTGGCGGGGAAGGTTTGTTTTTAGCCACACTCAGAGGCCACGGGACGGTTTGGCTACAAAGCTTGCCATTCTCACGTATGGCAGACCGCATTATCGCCCATGCCCCATCAGCGGGTGGCAGTGATCGCGGTGAAGGCTCTGTACTCGGAGGTCTTGGTCGCATGCTCGATGGGCGCTAAATGATAAGCTGACATGCTGTCTTCTCTTAAGGCATTCCAGACTATCCTCTGGGATGCCTTTTTAGTTGAAGCCTGTCATTTCCTTCAACGTTTTAAGCGTCTTTAGTTGTTGCTAAGGCCGCGTTTGGTTGTTAAGGCTTTGCTGAATGCGTCTTTCAACTAGTTTAGATATGAGATACATCATCAAATAGCCCGTGCCTAAGGCTAAAATCACCGCGACGACATTCTCCGTATACAGGCGGTAAGCGTAGAAAGTACCGACCAGTACTGCGATACCAGCAAGGCGAATAAGTAGGCTTTGAGTAAAGTAGCCATGAGCTTTGATATAAGCTAGCTGGTAGCCATTGAGCATCATAAATATAAAAAATATGGAGAAATGCATTAATACTGGGGCCGCTTTAATGTATTGCTCGGGGAATAACCAAGCGACTAACGGCTTGCTCGCAAAGACCATAATGACAAAAAAAATACCGCTGATCCACAAAGAAACTTTCGTCAGCCATGACTTAATTTGTTGAACTTCAGCAAAACGTTTTTCTCGTACGCACACTGCGACTTCGGGCAGCACAAAACGGTAGATGGGAAAGACAAAAAGCAGGGTGAGGTAAGTGATCATCGGCCGCACCACCACTTGGAAATCACCCAGTTCATCTATGCTGAAATAGGCAATAGTCAGCAGTACGGTGATGTAAATCATCAATATACTGGCCCCGCTTCCATGGACGCCGTCAGGCTTTTCTTCATAAAACTGCGTAAACCCGTATCAAAATGCACCGCACTTAAGGGCGGAGTGGCAATATCTTTGCGCCGTTTTAAGTACATATATAAGGCAACAATGAGCGATGACAGTGTCATGCCGTAAAAGAGTGATGCAATGGCGGTTTGTTTTAAGCCATAGAAACATAATAAAAAGCTAGTCACTTGCGCGAGCGGCTCTAACCAAGTGACTCTATTGGAGATGGCATATAGCCGGTACATGGCAATTTGATTGGTAAAATAGACCTTGAGCCCCATACTCAAAATAATGCCAACCAATTGAAAATATTCTACATTGAGCTGAAGTTTGTGTTTGATATAGGGTAAAACTAAGCCCCATGTCAGTAGTACCATAGCGATCAAGCTATAGCGGAATATATTGGTGATATCCACATCTTGCTTGGTCTGGGAGTAGGTCACCACCATAGAGGAGCGAAATCCCGTCATTAGGATTAGCGACAGTGAAATAATGTCGATCACTGTGTGATAGAGCGCTAGATCGGCTTTGGCAACCCATTGTGCTAGCCAGAGTTTAAATAGAAACCCCACAGAAATACTGGCGAGTGATGCCCAGAACCCCGCAATAATTGCCTGCTTAACCCGTTGAAGTGAGGTGTTTTCCATTATCAAAAATCCAGCGTTAGTCTACGGTCATTATCGGGATGCTATGAATTCAATTAAGATTTTGCCTTAGCCGCATGAGTATTTTTAGGTGACACTTATCTTGTTCTGTTCGATATCTTTTCACCCTGCATGAGTCTAGCATTTAGCCAATTTACGACCAATAGCCAGATAGTAAAGATATGATAAATATCAATATGTTGCTTTATTGTAAGTTAGAACGTTATTGAGTGAGGACTGGGGTGATAAATTGTCTTACAGACAACGTTTTTTGATAGATGAAAGCAGTATTAAGAAGTACAACTACGCCCAGATAAGAGCTGGGCGTAGTTGTAAATGTGTCAGTTATAAATGCCATTTTGTCATGGGAAGTTAATCGGTAATGATATTGACGATATCGAGGATTTTACGGCTGTTATTATCGAGTTTGATTAGTGCACCTTCGACTTGAATGCTAATGATGCCATCTCTGTCTAAGGGGACTACGATGCGGCCGCGATCATAAATATCATGCTCAAGCACATCACCACGGTGGAGTTTTTTCTGCCAACCGGGTGGCAGTGGCTGACCTTGGTCAATTTTTTTCTGTAATCCCGGCGGTAGGCTTTTATCCTTTTTGTGGTGCTCATGGTCATCTTTAGCAAAGGTTGAGATGGACATCGTTAAGCTGAGGACAAGTCCTGTGATTACCACTGAGGTCAATTTATTCATCTGTACTCCTAAGGGGCATTGAGTTGATGTTGTGTCCAATGCTGGATGTGGCCAACAATAGGCGATGCTAAATGAACTATAGCTGAACGTTCTAGCTCAAGATTGCTTTCTAGCGGGTTAACATAAGTACGGCTTGCCATTGTTCGGCGGTCACAGGTTGGATACTGAGTCTTGACCCCTTAGAGACTAAATACATGTCCGCCAGTTGGGGTAAACTTTTTATCAAACTTAAGGGAATAATCTCGTTAAATTTTTCGACAAAGCGGATATCCACTCGCAGCCATCTTGGTTTGGTTGGATCTGACTTAGGGTCGAAATACTTCGATTCGGGATCGAAGGCTGTGCTGTCGGGATACGCATTTGTCACGACTTCTGCTATGCCGACAATACCGGGCACTTTGCAGCTTGAATGGTAAAAAAATACCTTGTCGCCAATCTGCATCTCATCGCGCATAAAGTTACGCGCCTGATAGTTACGGATCCCATGCCAAGCTTCGGTTTGGTTAGGGCAAGCCTTAAGATCATCTATGCTGAATTCGTCGGGTTCCGATTTCATAAGCCAGTAGTTCATCTTGTTTCCTTTACTCATAGTTGCCGTTAAGCGCTTCAATACCGCTGAGTTTATCTGAATTTTGTCGAATACCCCAGTTCGTCACCCATATCAAACATTGTGAGTTTGATTAAGTTTCCGTTCAGATAACGTGGCTTAGCCTGTTGACAGCAATCTTATTTGGTATGCCTTATGCAAATTCTCGTTTCTAAGGCAAAGCGTCAAATTCGATCTCGGTGTGTGACTGGTGTAGTGCAAGTTGTGGCAGCAGAGGCAACCAAAACCTGTGAGGTGTGTTATGGGGACTTCAACAATGACATCCGATTGTGGCTTATACACTAAATATCTTAAGGATTTTACGGCGGGTGATGTGAGCTTAAGTCATGAGCGTATGCTGGAATTTATTAATGACCTGACAACGCAAGGTTGGTTATTGGCTAATTTCACTTGGGACTATTGGTATAACAACAGTTACTTAGTCGATAAACCAGCCTATATTCGTGATGCGAGCATCGCACAATGTAAGTTGCTGTTGACGGCCATGACGCGACTCGAGGTTTTTAGCCCCGGCGTGTTAGAAAATATGCGTCGCCAAGGGGTGTTACTGGCCATTGTTGAGCGGTTACAAAGCTTAAATGTGCCTAAGTCGAGTACTCATTTTGAGTTTATCAGCCGTTAGCACTGGGCTTTAATGGATTGTTATCTAATCGTTTGTCTTACTCTTTAGTCTAATAAAGTGCTTTTTTACTTGTGACATGATCCGTGGATTGGTTAGTTTGGACCTCGCTAACCATAATAATAAATGCACGGAGGCCTTAATGTCAGTTCCTACAAGCCAAGTTATAAGCCCGCTCAATGTTAGCGAGTTTAGAGGCGAGTCATCACCTAAACTCGTTGAGAAGACCATAGGTCAATATCTTGATGAGATTGCGGCAACGTATCCCGACCAATTAGCTGTCGTCGTACACCATCAACATATCCGCTGGAATTACCGCCAATATCTTGCCCAAATCGATGCGCTCGCCACAGGACTATTAAAACTCGGTATTAAGTCTGGTGATAGGGTAGGGATTTGGTCGCCTAACAATATCGAGTGGTGTTTAACTCAATATGCGACCGCTAAAATTGGCGCCATCATGGTGTGTATTAATCCTGCGTATCGTCCTGAAGAGTTGCAATACGCGCTGAGTAACGTGGGTTGCCGCGCGGTAATTTGTGCTGATAAGTTTAAATCCAGCAATTATCTTGAGATGCTATATGAATTGGCGCCTGAGCTAACCTCTTGCCCAGCGGGTAAATTACAAGCTAAAGCCGTACCTGAGCTTGAATTTGTGATCCGTATGGGCGCAGAGAAATCAGTCGGTATGTTGAATTTTGATGACTTGATCGTTGATGTGACCGCCGCTGATAGGATAATGCTCGAGTGGATTACTAAGGAATTAAGCCCATACGATGCGATTAATATCCAGTTTACCTCTGGCACGACGGGCAGTCCGAAAGGTGCGACCTTATCACATCATAACATATTGAATAATGGCTATTTAGTCGCAGAGGCGATGAAGTTTACCTGTCACGATAAACTCTGTATTCCAGTGCCTTTATACCATTGTTTTGGCATGGTACTCGGCAGTTTAGTCTGCTTAGCTAAAGGCGCAACTGCTGTGTTCCCCGGAGAATCCTTTGATCCACTGACGACATTGCAAGTGATTGAGCAAGAGCGTTGCACCGCTTTGCATGGCGTACCGACCATGTTTATTGCCGAGTTGGAACACCCAGAGTTTGCTCGTTTTGATTTGAGTTCCTTACGTACCGGCGTGATGGCGGGGGCAACTTGTCCTGAAGAAGTGATGCGCCGAGTACAAAACCTGATGTATATGAAGGAAGTGCTGATTGGCTATGGTCAGACCGAATGCAGTCCGCTCAATCACATTACTGAAATCGACTCACCCGTAGAGAAACGCGTTCTCACCGTTGGCCGTGCTTTACCCCATACCGAAGTGAAAATTGTCGATGAATTTGGCGAAGTGCTGCCAATTAATCAACCCGGCGAAGTTTGTAGTCGTGGTTATTGCATTATGCAGTGTTATTGGAATGATCCTGAGAAAACGGCGGCAACCATAGACAGTCAAGGCTGGCTACATTCGGGCGATATTGGCCAAATGGATGAGCAAGGTTATGTGCAAATTGTGGGGCGCATTAAAGATATGATTATTCGTGGCGGCGAGAATATTTATCCCCGTGAGATTGAAGAGAAACTTTACACCCATAAAGATGTACAGGATGCGGCTGTCTTTGGCGTTCAAAGCGATAAATACGGCGAGGAAGTGTGTGCTTGGATCAAAGTCCGATCAGGAGCCGCGATTACAGAGGCTGATATTCGTCATTTTCTCACCGAGAAGTTCGCCTACTTTAAAGTGCCGCGTTATATCAAGTTTGTGGATCAGTATCCAATGACAGTGACGGGAAAAATTCAGAAATTCAAAATGCGCGAGCTGATGTATCAAGAGTTATATGAAGATATTAATGCTTAAGTCATTTGGCTTTGAGTTGATTAATACTATTGATATTTGACTTCCAAGCCGCGTAATGCGGCTTGAATTTTATTCTATCTAGCTATTTCGGTTAGCAGATAAACGAACAAGCTAATTGGCTCACGAAAAAGTCGGCGAGTCATACCATCAAGCCAAGCTGCACTTTGAGTTAGCTTTCGCTGCTAATATCATTATTCTAATTGTAATAAAACTTCACTTCCCCGCTGTGGCTTGATGGCTATACTAAAACTAGTCATAAAATCTAACCAGTCATAAAATCTCGGCAGATAAAAACGAAAGCGTTAAGTTGTCGATGATGTAGTCGTAAATCCATGCAGGCAAAGGAGTACTAAATGGTTCGATGGCGTTCAATGCTCCTTGTGTATTGTCTTTCCTTTATGGGATTGAGCGTAGCTAAAGCGGATACCTTAATGCTCACTTCTTTACTTTGGCCGCCTTATTCAGGAGAGCAATTAACGGAGCAGGGTGCCAGTATTGCCGTAGTTCGGGCGGCGCTGAACGTTATGGGACATCAATTAGACGTGGATTTCTATCCGTGGAGCCGTGCTGTCAAACTTACGACTATGCCGAACTCTGACTACATAGGTTATTTTCCTGAATACTATGTAGAAACTGAAAAGTTTATCTTTTCAAAACCGATTGGCGAAAGTCCATTGGGGCTGGTGGAGCAAAAGTCCCATCCAGTAAGTTGGAATTATATTGAAGATCTTAATCGCTATACCTTAGGTGTGGTGAAAGATTATGTGAATACTCAGGCCTTAGATCGCATGATCGTTTCCGGTGTTCAGCAGACTGAAGCTGTGACTTCGGATGAGCATAATGTTAAAAAAGTTGCCGCGGGTCGGATTGATGCCGCGGTGATTGATGTCAACGTTCTGCACTATTTACTCAAGCAAAAGCCCTTACAGCCGCTGGCGACAAAGTTGCAAATCAATCGGCAAATTCTGGCGAATAAGCAGCTCTATATCGCGTTTCGTAATACAGAAGAGGGACGGCGTTGGCGAGATATTGTTGACCAAGGTTTAGCGCAGGTTGACGTAGAAACCATCATTGGAGAGCTACTTTATCGTGAAGACTAATGTAGGGTTTTAGGATAGTTTATTCTTTGTTTTACTCGTTATTTTTCCGCTTATTTCCCCGTACAGTCACTTCTGATATGCAGTTTGTCATCATTTTGTCTTTGTTCACTATTAGTATCACTTTAACGGCATGAGTTGTTCTCTCATTTTATTGATTAAGGTGACATGAAGAAACTTCCTTTTGAGCTTCCATTTGAGTTAGATACGCTGCAGCAACTCATTGATACTCATCATCTTGAGTTAGATTATCAGATCCTTGCCGACATTCCATTCCGCCAAGAGCATTTCCCCCTTTACAGTGTTGAGTTAGGTGGTACAGATACGCCTTGTCCGACAGTACTCTTTGTGGGGGGCGTGCATGGGGTTGAGCGTATTGGATCTCAAGTTATTTTGGCATTGTTAAACAGTTTATTGCAGCGGCTTGTTTGGGATAAACACCTACAACAGATGTTAACGGGCCTGCGGTTAGCTTTTGTACCTGTAGTGAATCCTGTTGGGTTATTCATGGGAACGCGGGGCAATGGTAATCAAGTGGATTTGATGCGTAACGCTCCGATAGAATCCCGTGAAAAAGTGTCCTTTATGGTGGGAGGACAGCGTATATCGTCACGGCTGCCCTGGTATCGCGGTATTGGGGGAATGGAGCTGGAAACTGCGGGTTTAGTTGCCTATGTACAACAACTGTTGAGTCGCAGCACAAGTTTGATTTCGCTCGATGCCCACTCGGGATTTGGCTTGAGTGATCATATCTGGTTCCCCTACGCCCATACCCGTACCGCCTTCGAAAATGCCAATTATATTTTTCATCTAAAACAATTATTTGAACAGAGTTATCCCCATCACGGCCATTATCGGTTGGCGCCGCAGAGCCAGTTTTATCGCACTCATGGTGATATTTGGGATTATCTCTATCGCCAGCACCAAGTGGCTGATCCTTCTGCTCAGGTGCCATTTTTACCTTTGACATTAGAGATGGGATCTTGGGCATGGATAAAGAAGAATCCTAGACAAATATTTAATTTTGCTGGCTTTTTTAATCCACAAAAAACACATCGTCACCATAGGATTTTACGCAGGCATACAGTACTCATGCAATTTATGATGGAAGCGGCCTATGCCCAATCGTTAGAGCAGTTAACACCTGAACGTTTGACTGAGCTGACAGAGTGCGCACGGCATTATTGGTATCGGGAGTCTCAGTCATGACAACTTGGGTGTTATTAAGGGGATTAATGCGTGATCAGCGCCATTGGAATGGTTTCGATCAGCGTCTGCGACAAAAGGGATTGCGAGTGCTGACACCGGATCTTCCGGGCAATGGGACGCTATCCCACGAATTAAGTCCGCTTAAGATTGCCGATTATGCCCATGCCGTGTGGCAGCAATTGGATGAGCAGGCACAGGAAGGGGAGACTATTTATCTCCTCGGCTTGTCTATGGGCGGTATGTTGGCGCTGGAAATGGCATGCCAGCGACCTTGGCAGATAAGGCATGTCTTTGTATTAAACAGCAGTGCGGCGAATTTATCGTCTTGGTATCAAAGATTTAACCCGCTGAATGCATTGAAGGCTTTTTTCATGCGGGCTCGGGGTAACGCTTTACATCCAATCGAGTCGACTATAGTGCGTTTAACCAGTTTTCGTCATCGGCGAGATCGAGATTTAATTGTCAAGTGGAGTGAGTTTCGCCGCGATACCACACCAAGTCGACGCAATGTATGGCGACAACTTTGGGCGGCTTTTCAATACCAATGTCCATTGACTGTGGAAGTGCCGATAACTGTACTCTGCGGTGACCGTGATGCGCTGGTGAGTATGGCATCGAGTAAGGCGTTAGCACGGCATTTTGACACCGATTTGATTGTACTCGCGTATTGTGGTCACGATGCCGCTATAGATGCACCCGCAAAACTGGCGCATTATCTGTTGGACATTGTGGGGGCGACTAAGCCGCAAGTGCAGTTTTCTGCGGATAGCGAGCCTGCCAATACTCAATATGATTGCAACGATTTATTGGAGGAAGAAATAGCCTTAAACGAAGCGATATTTGCTGTATGGGATGACAAAGCGCTATCCACTCTTGAAACCAAATAATCGAGAATGAATAGCGCAGTTAACGCATAGTCTTATTAAGCTTTAGCCACTACGGTTTGGCCTATCGGTGTGAGGCTGAGTAAAGCCAACTTAAGATGCTGTATCCCAAAGGGAATACCTATAATCGTCACAAAACAAGCGAAGGCGTGGACCAAATGCCCTATGGCTAACCAGATCCCAAACAGTAAGAACCAAATGATATTTCCTACCATGCCTAGTGCACCTGTGCCCAAGTCTTCACGTCCAGTTAAGTGGCGACGGTTCATTTGTTCTTGGCCGAAGGGCCAAAAGGTCATTTCGCCGATAACAAAACAGGCGCGGCCGAAGGGAATACCAATGATACTGATAAAACACAGGATACCTGCGAGCCACCAAGCGAGTCCCATCACAAATCCGCCGAGTACAAACCAAGCGATGTTGAATATTAAGCGTAATACAGCCATTGAAAGCTCCTTATGTTTACCCTGTTAGCCTTTATCGTTAGCTTCGATAAATTGAATATATGTCAATGTCTAAGCGATAACTATGCCAACTATTTAAATTGTTCATAATCAATTGGTTAATTATATGTATTCGAGATTCATGTGTCATTTTCACTAGTTTTTCGCCAAATTGATAATTTCTTAAGGGCGTAACAGGAAGGGCGGAGTTACACTAGCCTTCCCTTAACTGGTTTAAAAACCAGAGAATTTAATCGTTTGAGTTGCTTGATGTTTGCAAATTCCCCTGTCGATACATTTGCCTTTGCTGGCAGAGACATATTCCTAAAACGTGATGATTTACTGCATCCGGCGTTTAGTGGCAATAAAGCTCGCAAATTCGGCTATTTTTTAGATCATGAGTTTGCAGGCATCAGCAAGGTGATAGGTCACGGCTCGCCATTGGCTAACTCACTGTATTCATTGTCAACATTAGCGAAGATGAAAGGCTGGCAATGTGATTTTTATGTAGATCATATTGCCAGTCAAGTGGTTAAACATCCTACGGGCAATTACGCTGCCGCTTTAGCGAATGGCGCTAATATTATCGATTTAAGTGTGTTAATAGCACAAAAGCAGGCGTGCACTCAGTCGCAATCTGAGCCTCACGTTTTGTCAAATCTTAATGCTAGGCCTGACCCTACTGCGCAAGTGGGCGATGTGCGACTGAGTTGCCCAGATTATATCGAGGCTCAAGTACTCGTGAATGAGCCGACGGCGCTTTTTATCCCAGAGGGTGGTCGCTGTGCTTACGCCGAATACGGGGTTAATAGATTGGCGCAAGAGATAGTACTGTTTGCGAATGCGAATGGATTGGTTGATTTAACGGTGTTTTTACCATCGGGGACGGGAACGACTGCGTTATTTTTAAATCAGTATTTTATCCGTCAGCAAACGGATATTCGCGTCGTGACTTGTGCTGTTGTCGGTGGCGATGATTATTTGCGCTTGCAATTTTCCTTACTTAATTCCAATACCAGTGAGCATCCACAGATTGTTAATGTCGGCAAGAAATATCATTTTGGTAAACTTTATCCCGAATTTTATGCCATGTGGCAGCGGGTCTGCGCCTCAGGCGTGCAGTTTGAATTACTCTACGATCCCTTAGGTTTTATTGTGCTTGAAGATTATTTACAACGTAGTGAACCAGGTCATGTGATGTATTTGCATCAAGGCGGATTATTGGGGAACGAGACCATGTTGCCGCGTTATCAGCGTAAATTTGGCCAAAGTAGCTATGCCCACGGTGCCAGATATTTACTTAGTGACGCTAAGACATAATGTGTTTGAAGCTGTGTCATGCCTAAGTTAAGCTTATGACATTGAATGATGGGGAATACTCATGACTGAAGCGGAATATCTTGCCAATTACGATCCTAAGGCTTTCAAGGCTCAGCTACTGACAGTGGATGCCGTATTGTTTACCTACCATGATCAGCAGCTTAAAGTACTCCTAGTACAACGCTCAAATCATCCATTTTTAGGTTTATGGGGATTACCTGGAGGGTTTATCGATGAAAATTGCGATCAATCCCTTGAGCAAACTGTATTACGTAAACTGCATGAGAAAACCGCAGTAGTGCCACCTTATATTGAGCAGCTATGCACTGTGGGTAATCGTAGTCGCGATGTAAGAGGCTGGTCTGTGACTGTGTGTTATACCGCCTTGATGAGTTATCAAGCTTGCCAAATTCAGATTGATTCAGTGAGTGATGTTAAGTGGTGGCCATTAGCAGATGTGTTGCAGATGCCCTTGGCGTTTGATCATCTGCAGTTAATTGAGCAAGCGCGGGAACGCTTAACACAAAAAGCCTTATATTCTTTAGTGCCAGGATTTGCACTGTCTGAACCTTTTACCTTGCCAGAACTGCAGCATGTACATGAGGTTTTACTGGGCAAGCCTATCCAAGGTAAATCTTTTCGTCGGCGGGTTGAACAGGCTGATTTATTGATCGATACGGGATTAAAGCGCACCGAACGTGGTCGTCCTGCTAATTTATACCGCTTGAAACCCAATACCGCATCGTATCGTTTCTTAAGAAATTTAGAATGTTGATTACAGTGAATGTGGATTTAGGCCAGATATTCGCCTTGCTCAATATGAGTAACGGCGACTGCTTATGTCTTATTCATGGTGACTTTGAATCAGTAAAGGCTGTTTAATTACTGATTTTGCCCTAATGTCTCCGGTTCTTGTATTACTCGATACCCATATTGTGGCTTCTTAGTTGTCGCGCCTATCAATAGTGTCTAAAAGACACTATATGACATTTAAGCATAACATTTTAGGTTGCGGCGTCTGAAATAGTCTAAAAATCGACTTTACATAATAATGTCTTTAAGACACTATTGTTCATGTAGACAACAAGGGCGCCGTCAATTTCGGCAATCTTGCCACAGACAGGAGGTTACTATGTCTCAACGTATTCAAACGTCTCAAGATGCTTCTCACGCTCAACGTTCGCAAGCCGATTTTTATCGGTTACCCGCAGCTAGCGATGAGACTCACTACCGTTTATTTCAATTTGGTGCGGGGGAGAACCATGTTCAACTACTGGTTCCTCCAGCGAAACGCGTCACAGTTTTCTTCGGTTATCGTGGTGATCATTCCATCATGCAGCTCTTGTTGTTAACTGATGCATTGTGTCGCAGTGGTGCAGAGCAAATTGATCTGTTACTGCCTTATATGCCGGGTGCTCGCCAAGATAGAGTGTGTAATGCCGGTGAGGCCTTGTCGGTAAAAGTCTATGCTAGCCTAATTAATCAGCAGCAATATGCTTCGGTCACCGTTTTTGACCCTCACAGCGATGTCACCGCCGCATTGTTAGACCGAGTTCAGGTTATAGACAATCACAGCTTTGTCGCCGCTATCACTGCCCAATTATCGGGTGAGCTAGTGTTAGTCTCGCCCGATGCGGGGGCGAATAAGAAAGTATTCGGCTTAGCTAAAGCGTTACAGGGAATGCCGGTAATCAGGGCCGATAAACATCGTGATGTGGTCAATGGCCATATTATCGCTACCGAAGTGTTCTGTGATGACTTATCGGGTAAAACCTGCTTAATCGTTGACGATATTTGCGCGGGTGGCAGAACCTTTATTGAACTTGCCATCAAATTAAAGCAAAAGGGTGCACAAAGCGTTATTTTGATCGTGTCACATTATGAAGATAAGGCCAGCGAGTTGGTACTGCGCGAGGCGGGCATAGACAGATTATTTTGTACCGATAGTTTAGGTGTCCCCACACATATTTCGAGCGAGTTCTGTCATTGTCATGCTGTTTTGAGTTATATGAATCATTAAGGAAAATATTATGTACTTGAATCCCGTTACTGCCATTGATGGCTACAAAGTCGATCACCGTCGTCAATATCCCGATAATACACAAGTGATTTTTAGTAACCTGACCGCCCGTAAATCCCGTCGTGGTTACACTGACCAAATGGTGTTTTTTGGCTTGCAATATTTTATCAAGCATTTCTTGATCGACAGTTGGAACCGTGATTTCTTTCAACAACCTAAAGAGCAGGTCATTCGCCAATTCTCCCGCCGTATCAATAACTATCTCGGGCCGAATAACGTCGGCACTCAGCATATTGAGGAGTTACATGATTTAGGTTATTTACCAATTAAAATTATGGCATTACCTGAAGGCTCAGTGTATCCATTAAAAGTGCCTTGCTTGATTTTGTACAATACCGATGAGCGGTTCTTTTGGTTGACCAATTATCTCGAAACCATCCTTTCCGCTAATGTGTGGGGTATGTGTACCAGTGCTACTACCGCGCTGCAATACCGCAAAATATTTGAGACTTACGCGCTAGAAACCGATGGTGACATCGCTTTTGTTGATTGGCAGGGGCACGATTTTAGTTTCCGTGGCATGTATGGTGCAGAGGCCGCGATCATGAGCGGCGCCGCACATTTACTCAGTTTTACTGGGACTGATACCATACCCGCCATTGATTTTCTTGAGCAATATTACCTTGCCGATAGTGATAAAGAACTTGTCGGTGGCAGTGTGCCCGCAACGGAGCACAGTGTCATGTGCGCGGGTGGCATGGAGAATGAATTAGAGACGTTCCGCCGTTTGATTGAAGATATTTACCCAACGGGCATTGTCAGCATTGTTTCAGATTCTTGGGATTTTTGGCAGGTGATGACAGAATTCACCTTAGCGTTAAAAGACCGCATTCTTGCCCGCGATGGCAAAGTGGTGTTTAGGCCTGATACAGGTTGCCCTGTGAAGATCATTTGTGGCGATCCACAAGCTCCAATCGGGAGTCCCGAATATAAAGGCGCTATTGAGTGTCTGTGGGACGTCTTTGGGGGCAGCACAACAGCCAAAGGTTACAAAGCGCTGAATAGCCATGTTGGACTGATTTATGGCGATTCAATCACCATTGAACGTGCTGAAGCCATTTGTGCCGGATTAAAGGCTAAAGGTTTTGCGTCAACTAATATTGTGTTTGGGATAGGCAGTTTTACCTATCAACACGTGACCCGAGATACTGACGGTTATGCCGTGAAAGCGACCTTTGCGAAAGTTGATGGTAAAGACAGAGAAATATTTAAAGATCCTAAAACAGATGATGGCACTAAAAAATCCGCTAAGGGTTTAGTGGCGGTATTTAAAGATGAGCAGGGTCAATTTTATCTTAAAGATCAAGCCAGCTGGCAAGATGTCAACAATTGCGAGTTTGTTCCCGTATTTGCCGATGGTGAACTATTAACGGAATATTCTTTGGCAGATATTCGCGCAAGGTTGGCAGAGTCTAGAAGTTGAGCCTATCGATTTGTGATTTTTAACGGCTATCGACAATAGCGAAGATAAAACTGGCAATGTGATTTCTATTAGGGTCATATTGTCAGTTAAGTTTTGAATTTATTTTAAGTCGCGTAAGTAAAACGCCCCATAAATAGTCAAATGCAAATACAAGCGATTAAAACAGTAACTGGTTCCGTTTAAGAATTTTATAGGTACGACGGCCAATGTTTTCGAGGTTTTTTAAATCTTTTAGGCTAGGCGTCACCTCACTAAATTGCCAATAACTGATTTCGGCATCTAACATTTCCAGCATTTTCTTCGAACAACCTAAACATTGTCCTTGGCACAGTTGTGCTTCTTCTAAATTGAGTGGAATAGTCTCTTTGATCTGGTTTATCAAGGTTTGCATGGCAATTTGAGTATTGGGTTTTGGCATAGATGATGTGCTGAACAGTATTCATGTGTATGAATATTAGCGGATGCTGCAATGGAAAGAGGTGATCTAACGCTGGATTTGACTCATTTGGTTCGGCAGGTATCTGTGTGAGAGAGATACAGCCTGAACCAAATGTGCTCGTCATAATGACGTAAAAAAGGATAGCGTGTTCGTGACATTCGGCTATCAGTTTACTTAAGTGCTCGGTACTGCGAAGATAATGGAAACCGATTAAATACACTTGAGTAAACGGGTACTGCGGTATTAATTTTTAACTTATCGTTTTACTTACTTTTTGACTTATTTGTTCGCGGACAATAACCATTTCATAAAGCTGATGGCTTCTGTACGTTTAGAAAAAGTCTGTCTGTTTTTACCTTGACGATCGGTAAAAGCAATTGAGGTTTTATTTACTGAGATTGAATCTACAGGGAAGTTCACTGTAATTTCATGTCCATTAATTTTGTATGACATATGCCACACTCCTTTTTGTTAATTCACCCATAGGTGAGATAGTTGTAACTATAAAATATCCTTAGCAATTGTGCGAAAGATTCGTTCTATTGAGTATCGAGGTTACCCCATCTTTGATTCATTAATCAAGAGATGCTTAATCGATAAATATTTCATGTTGTCGATTACGTCAATGGAATAACTCGATTCAACCAGTTGACCATAGCTTAATGACAATACTATGACAACAAGGAGAACGGTAAGTTCACAGACATAACCACATGATTTTAGTGATATCGAATGATTGAGCTTATGGGGTTTTGCTTGTAGTAGGCTTTCTTTATGAGGACCGAACTCTGATTGCTAAATATCAGGCTGGGTTAAAAAGGTAAACAACAAGGTGTATCTCAAAACGACGTGCAGTATATCAATAAAAATGGCTTATGCAAGTTTAATTTTTATTCGATGTCATTATTTATTTGCTAATGTTGAATTAAAGTGTGTTTTTCGTGACTATTCACTTGATTTAAAGAGGAATTGTCAGGCCTATTTATGGGTTCGTTTTTATTTTTGTGGTAATTGACTAAGGTTAATATTGCCGTTTTATAGGTAAATGTTATAAAAAATCCCACTAAAACAGGTCATTTTAATGGGATTAATCGTAGTCAGTTATGTAATGGACTCGTTAAACTGAATTTATAAATGAATCTATGCGTTTGCTCTTGTTTAAAAACTCAGTCAAAAGGTTTAATAAATCAGTTCACCTATGGGATTAAGTAGCTTACTCAGACCTTTGGTAAAATGCAGCGGTGCATCTAATACTGTGTAGCATAAGCAACCGTTAATGGTTTTCGGTGAGTGATGATGTTGGCCGTCAAGCACGATAAAATCACCTGGGACATAGTCACCATTTAGATCGGAAAACTCTCCGGCTAGTAATAGTGTTAGCTCATAACCTTTATGGGTATGTTGGGGGATTTCGCCTTGGGCATCTATATGCAATAGGCTAGCGCGGGTGTTCGTTTCGTCGACATCAAAACGCATGCGACTGACTTTGCCTAATATTTGCCATGGACGGGCCAAATGCTGACGAAACACCGAGGGCACAGTGTAATGCTGTTGCTTTATGTCGACATCGATAGGGGCGTTATTAGGCACATTTGTCGCTGCCGGTTGAGCCATGATTTGCGCCATCATAGCGTCAATGTCCAATGCCGATTCTTGATTGTCGCCTGAGTGTTGCACCTCAACATACTCTCTGTGCATCAACTCTTCGCCCGTATCATTTGCAGCATGACCGCCATCAGGATTTAATGCTAAATTTGCAGCTTGTTCTGTGAATAGGGCAAGCTGCTCTCGACAAGTCTCACATAGGTCGCAGTGTGCGGATATTGCTATCGCCATTGATAAAGGTAAGTTCCCATTAGCATGGCTCACGAGTAATTCTTGTTGGGGATGATGTTTAATCATTGTGTGTCTCCAAGAAGCTTTTCAACTTTTCTAGCCCTAATCTTAAACGGGACTTTATGGTCCCAATTGGTACCTTTAGGGCATCGGCTAGCTCTTGTTGAGTGAGTTCTTGCATGTAAATGCCTTGCACAACTTGTCTTTGTGCTATGGGAAGGGCATCAAGATGTTGGAGTAATTTAGCCGTCAACTTGTGATCAGTGAGTGTGTCCTGAGCCATGGTCGCATCACACAGCGGCCAAATATCATCACCGAAAGTATCTTCTCTATTGTGTTGTACCCGTCTAAGCATATCGAAACATTGATTACGCATGATGGTAAACACCCAAGTTGTTACTGACCCTTTTTCTGCATTATATAAATGAGCCTTAGTCCAAACGCTGGTCATGGTTTCTTGTACTAAATCCATCGCCAACCCTTGTTGATTCAGTCTTTGTAAACCAAAGGCTCGGATCTTGGGCATGAAATGCTGGAATAAGTGACCAAAGGCGGCTCTGTCTCGGTTGTCTGCTACTTGTAGCATAAACGTGATTAAAGCATCCGCTTGAGGCTCGCAGGTTTGGGAAGCTGGAATTTCGTTATCCATAGCCGAATTAGTCAGAGACGTGATTGGGACATGATACCGAGTTTGCCTGCTTTGTGATTGAATATTTTCCATTATTTTCGCTCTTATCCCAGTCGTGAGTGCTGAGTGTGATATCAGTAACGACAAAATTGAGAAGTGTGTTGTACTTCTGAGCCCAGTTTTGCTGTCAAACTTTCAATCAATACGAAGTGGCTTAAATAAAGGATCATTCACAGCATTATTTAATGACGGCCCGCAATAGATCTCGGGTCATAATATGATCTAAGGCATTAATGCAGGTGTACTTTTCGGATGCTTGTACGGGTAATATTTCTAGCCAGCGCTGGCAGACCCAAGCAATATCATCGAACTGTTCTGTTTGGTAGTGCTTGAGATGTTGCGGATATTCCTTAAGAATGTTTTGTAACATTTGACTCAAGTAACGTTCATCGGTCGCAATACGTACAGCAGGCCAATTGTCGATTAAACTGACGTCTCCGCGCTTTAAACCATCAGCTTCGACACTGATTTTATCAAGTTTAAAGCGTTTTGAACCTTGAATACTGATCCCTAATAGTCCGTCTGGTAAGGTTTCAAAATCAATAATATGCACTAAGGTGCCTATGGGCTGAATGGTTTTACCATCCTCTTCAAGCATACATAAGCCAAAGCCTTGGCCTGACTTTAATGATTCGGCGACCAAGCGCTTATATCTAGGTTCAAATACCCGCAGTTGTGTGTAACCTTCGGGCAATAAACAAATGGGTAATGGAAAAAGAGGTAATTTCATCGTGGCCTCTGGTGAACTTATGTTCCTATCATTACGTACCATAATGGCAGTTCGATCAGTAAAATTATTCAACAGTAGTTTACCCATAGTGAGAGGATGGCATGAAATTAAATCCATTTGAGAAAAAGATCGTTCAGCATCCATTACGTTTTTGGCTACAAAATCATCTCGAAGCGCCTTTACTAACGTCTATGATGCCAAAACCTATGGCTTTGTGCGAACGCGCATTAGAAATAGGTTGTGGGTTTGGTAACGGTATTCAGTTGATCCGCGAACATTTTGGCGCGGGACATATCACGGCAGTGGATATCGACCCTGACATGGTTGCCTCCGCACAATCCCACTGGCAATCTCGGCCGCAAGGGGTAAAAGGGCTGAGTTTCTCGGTTGCTGATGCAACATGTTTACCCTTTGCCGATAGCGAGTTTGATATGGTGTTTGATTTTGCCGTATTTCACCATATTCCAGAGTGGCAAGCGGCCATTAAGGAAGTTGTAAGGGTGCTGAAACCGAACGGATACTTTGTGATAGAGGATTTATATCGTGCCGCAATTTGTAACCCATTGAGCCGGCGCTTATTTGAGCATCCACAGCAGAATCGCTTTAATCATAGTGATTTGTTAACGGTATTGCGCCAGCTGGGATTTGAGATTGTCCGCGATAGAAATGCCTTTAATCTTGCGGGTATGGTGCTCGCCCAGAAAATATTGCGTTAGGCGTTAGAGTTGATGCTTAACCTAAATTGAATCGTTAGGATTAAATGATTGCGCTAGCACTAAGACCAAATATTAGCAATGCCGCGTATTATCTGAAGATATCAGCTTAGGGATGCAGATATCTGAGATGCGCTAAACGAAGTTTATGGCCGAACTTTGCGAGAGTGGTTGTAATTTTTAGATAAAATAGACTCTCGGCATGGTTCTTCATGGGAGTTTACCGCTATAATTTGAGCTAATCCGTCGCATGTGGGGAAAGGATTTTCCTCAAGAGTAGAGAAGCAGCATTATGGCAAACGTACTTGCAACCGTAGATCAGCGTACCAAACTCGTTGGTGAGAACCGACTTGAGTTGTTGCTCTTTAGCATTAATTCCACGCAGTTATTTGCCATTAACGTCTTTAAAGTCAAAGAAGTCGTCAAGCTTCCTCCCTTGAATGCGATGCCGGGTAGTCATCCGCATATTTCTGGTGTTGCTAATATTCGCGGAATTTCTATCCCCGTGATTGATTTACGTTCGGCCATAGGGTTTAAGCCCGTGCCGCCTAACGAAGATGCCAATATGATCATCACAGAATATAACCGCAGTGTGCAGGGTTTCTTAGTCGGTAAGGTTGAACACATTATCAACATGACTTGGAGCGATATTATGCCGCCGCCGAAAACGGCTGGGCGTAATAATTATCTAACGGCAATTACTCGCATAGAGCATCAAGGTCAGTCGCAGTTAGTGTCTATTATCGACGTAGAAAAAGTCTTGGCGGAGATCATTCACTACGATATCCGTTTATCTGAAGGTGTACTTGACGAAACCTTAGTCCATGAAATGCCTGGCAGAAAAATCCTGATTGTGGATGATTCGTCGACCGCCAGACGTCAAGTGCGTGAAACGTTAGGCCAACTGGGTATTGAAATTATTGAGGCATCTGATGGCTTACAAGCGCTGACGTTATTGCAGAAATGGCGTGATGAAGGTAAACAAGTTGCCAAAGAATTATTGATGATGATTACCGATGCCGAAATGCCCGAAATGGACGGTTATAAGCTCACTTCTGAAGTGCGTAGCGATAAAGCTATGTCGGATTTATTCATCACCTTAAATACTTCGTTGAGTGGCAGTTTTAACCATGCCATGGTTGAAAAAGTGGGCTGTGATAAGTTTATTTCTAAGTTCCAACCGGATTTGCTGGTGGAAGTGGTGCAAGAAAGATTAAGACAAGTGATCAATCACTGATCGCATTTTGAGATTTGAACTATCGGTGATTGACCTTGAGTCGATCATCGATAGGTTCGGCGCTTTGAATGAACGCTTTAATAACAGTTTTTAATACGGTCTTGAATCACATTCTTTTAACTGCTACCTTTTCAACTGCTTTTCTGCAAACATCTGCCAACCCACTACCTATAACCCGCTAGATTATAACGCTAATTCGGCTGCTACATCGTGTAATACTTGGTGCTTCATTTCTTTGGCGGCGGCGATATGGATACGGGCGAGCCTTAAGGCATAGTTGAATCTTGCTCGACCGACGAGGCTTACCAGTTCGGCAAAAAACTGTGGATCTAAAGTGAATTGCGTCGAATAGTATTGGATAGCGGCATTGACTGAATTAAAAGTCACGCCATCGAATTCAAAACCTGCGTTATAACCTTGGTCGTCAATTTCTTCGCCCTCTAATACCAGTGGCCAACCGGGCGCATTGATACGGTCGCGGGCAATTTGGTACATCATCCAAGCACTTTTTTTAAAACCTTCAAACACTTTGCAGGAGAATTCGGACTCAGCAAGCTCTTCTTCGGTCCAATTAATCCCAATGGCGAGGTGTTTCGCATAAATACGCATCAGTGCATCTTTGACGGCCATACGACAATCCCAAATGGAGCTAAGAGTATGTTGTTTGGCTAATCGCAAACATTCGCTGCAGGCGGGCACAGCTAACGAAGCATGTGGTGTATGTGTGTGTGCGATATATTCGAAGTGTTGATGACTCGGTTCGCCACAAAACCAGCAGGTATGGCGTTTGTCGAAGGGAATATCGATAAGCGGAATAGCAGACATCAAGGAATGAGCACCTCAGTCCTTGATGTCATCAATGGCATACTGAAGCGATTAAACTTCTTCAACATCAACCAAATCTTTTGCTAAAACAATCGGATCAAGTTCAAGACAATCTTCATCGGTTTGCCAATCAACACCGATTAATACACCATCGTCGTTTAGATCTGAGACCCAATATTCTAGAAATTCTTCTAATGAAATAGAAACGGGTTGATAGTCGTGCCATTCGTCGCTGCAATGGGATTTTGCAGTAGCTTCATTTGACCATAATGGCATCACATCTGTGTCTTCAAATTCTGAAGAATCACAAACGACCCAGCCTTCGCCAGTTTCATCCATTAGACCCCAAAGCGTCTGATGTTGTTTTACATTTTTGATAAAGCCAGCCAAAGCCGCATTGATTTCAGTCATGATAGGTCTCTTTGATGTGTGCTGTTAACTTATCCATTATACGGTAACGTGCTGCGATACCAAGGGATTCTTTGTTAAGAATTTTTTTGTGTTGGATAACTGAGCAATAAGCCTATGCCGCAAGGTATTTATGGCGATAAGGATTGTGTTACGTGTCACTATGGGTCAGGATTATTGGTAATGAGTCGCCTTGGTACTGGCTATTTTACTGACTAAATGTGGCTCAGATAGGGGCTTTACGTGGCGGAGAAACATGTCTTCTATGCTCTTGGCCGTTAAAGGTGTTTTGGATTCTAACCTTTCACTCGTTATGCCAAGGCGAATATCTCTCTAGGGCAATTCCCTCTTGAAGACGGAATATTGTCGTGTTTAGCCACAATAGTGTGATTGTTGTGAGATCAAATATTGGAGTTGTTGATTTGATTAAAATTAAAGGGTTAACTTATCTGTTTGCGAGTATTGCCGCCTGTGTCAGTCTGAGTGCCTGTTCAAGTGCGCCAACGGCGAGTGCCAGTGCTAACGCAACCAGCACTAACGCAAGTGACATTGCTGCTGAAGCCAATCAAATGCCCGATATCAGTGCTAGCGTACAATCTAATGCAGAGGCGTTTCCAATGTGCTTGACTGGACTGCAAGCGCGAGCACGTGCAGAAGGCCTGTCAGAGGCGACGATAAACTCTACCATTGCGAACTTGAAATTTGTCCCTCGAGTGATTGAGCTGGACCAACAGCAACCCGAATTCAGCCAGACATTTGATAATTATTTCAGTAAGCGCGCGACCGAATGGCGCGTCAATGAAGGCCGCCGTTTACTGCAAAAGCACAGTGTCTTACTCAATCAATTAGCGCATAAATACGGCGTTCCGCCGCAATATATCTTGTCTTTTTGGGGACTGGAAACGAACTACGGTTCCTATAAAGGCAAAATGTCGGTATTGAATTCGCTGGCGACTTTGGCTTGTGAGCCACGCCGTAGCAATTATTTCACCATAGAGCTGATGCAAGCCTTAAAACTGAAAGAAAAGTATCAGTTCGATGATGACACTATGGTGGGATCATGGGCAGGTGCTATGGGACATACGCAATTTATGCCTTCTGCGTATGCCAAATATGCGGTCGATGGTGATGGGGATGGTAAGGCCGATTTATGGAATAGCATCACAGATGCGCTCACGTCTGCCGCGAACTTTTTGCAGCACTTGGGTTGGCAGCGTAATCAGCGTTGGGGGCGTGAAGTCTTGTTGCCAAAGGATTTTAGTTACAGTCATTTAGGTGCGAAACAGCCCTTGTCGTTATCTGAATGGGCAGCGCTCAATGTAACGCAGTCGAATGGGCAACCTTTGCCTGCCGTCGATATTCAAGCTGCGCTGTATTTGCCTGCGGGACACACAGGCCCAGCCTTTTTAGGTTATGAGAATTTTAATGTGATCATGCGTTGGAATCGCTCCGAATTTTATGCCATTACGGTAGGGCACTTGGCCGATCGTATTAATGGTGGACAACCCTTGACAGTCAGTCCGCCTGAGCAACCACGCCTAAGTCGCGAGCAAGTAAAGCAACTGCAAACAAAACTGAACGAGGCTGGATTTGATGTTGGTAAGCCTGATGGCGTGTTGGGACGTAACTCTATGGCAGGGTTGCAAGCCTTTCAACGTAGCAAACAGATGATTGCCGATGGCTTCCCAAGCCCAGAGGTGTTTACTGCTTTAGGACTATCACTTTAGTTACTGTAGCCACTGTAGCCACTGTAGCCAAAGAGCGTTCGCTGCAGGTTCTGAGTGCTTTGAGGCCGGATAAAAAAGTGGAGTGAAAAGCGCAGTTTTGTTAAGCTCGGCCCACAATTGAAATCGAAGAAAATCAAAGGATATTCGATGAGCATTAAAGACGATATGGTTGTGCAGTTTAACTACACACTGCGCGACGAGAAAGGTGAAGTGATCGAGACGAACGAAGGTCGCGATCCGATTGCCTATTTACACGGTCATGACAACATGATGCCAGGTGTAGAAAACGCGATAAACGGTAAAGCCATAGGTGAAAAGTTCACTGTGACTTTGCCTGCCGCTGAAACCTACGGTGAGCGCGTAGCGGATGCGGATGCGCATCAACGTGTGTCGGTTAAGCATTTACTGGGTGCGACTGTGTGGAAACCGGGTATGACTGCTGTGGTTAATACCGATCAAGGTCAGCGCCAAGTGACTATCGTTAAAATGGGTAAGTTTATGGCGACTGTGGATGTAAACCATCCATTAGCCGGCCGCGAACTGACATTTGATATTGAAGTCGTAGGTGCACGTGATGCGAGTGATGAAGAAATCGCCCACGGTCATGCCCATGGTGCAGGTGGTCATCACCACTAATCTTTAGGCTTCGGGTTCGGCTTCGAACTTGGCTTCTATTTGACTCAATGTGAGATGAGTATAAGTTCAGTATGAGTTGAATGAATCGAGGCTAAAGATTAAATAGCAAAAGCCCAAACCTAGGTTTGGGCTTTTTGTTTTTATGGTGCTAATGGCTTAATGATTGTCGCAACCGCTAATGGCTCTTTATCTCGCTAATGGCTATGTTCATGCTCGAGTGGTTTGTCGGCAAACATCATATCTAGGCTTGCTTGGGTTTGGGGATGGTAGCCGCTGCGAGCCCTGAGATAGACGCTTTTGGCCCAGTCGTATTTATCAGAGCTTGCTAGCTTTTGATATAAAGGCACGATTAAGCGCATGCGGCCAATATGGGTTAAGTGTTGTATTAATGCGGGTAGTACTGCGTAATAGCCATTGTCTAGGGCGAGTGAATACCATGCGAAAGCAATTTCACTGTTGCCAGTGCCCGTAAAATGGAACGCCTTATCTAGCTCGGCAAGTTTGGTTTGGTCAAGATTGACTCTTGGCATTTCATTGATGAATCTTAACCACTGGTGGACTGTCCAAGTGCTGGTCTTCAACTCGCTTGCACTGAGTTTACCCTCGAGCCAAGTTTGTCTTTGAGCATCGATATCATCGAAGGCATGGGAATTGGGCGGCACAAGAAATGACGGTAAACCTTGACCTTCAATCCAAGTATCCACTTCACCTTCACTGACAAGATGGGGATATTTGTTTAATAGATTCAAAGATAAATATTCACGGAATTGCGCCGTAGTAATACTCTGAAATGCAAAATGATTGAAGTAGCTTTTCACAAAAGTGTCGAAGCGTTCACGGCCAAATTTTTGCTCTAAAAATATTAAGAACAACTGGCCTTTTATATAAGGGACACCGCTGAAGGCTTCGTCGGGCGAACGTTTACCGAGATCGAGATGTAGCACTGAATCGGCAGGAGTAAGTTCTGCAAGCTCTGCAAGCAATTCAGAGTAGCCGATGGTTTGCTCCATTAGTGCTCGGTCTCGGCCATAGAGGTCTTCCATGATGCGATTCTCAACATAGGTCGTAAAACCTTCATTAAGCCAGAGATCGCGCCAAGTGGCGTTGGTCACTAAATTACCCGACCACGAGTGCGCAAGTTCGTGGGCGATGAGGCTCACTAAGCTTTTATCACCCGCGATCACTGTGGGTGTAATAAAAGACAAACGCGGGTTTTCCATGCCGCCAAAGGGGAAACTTGGTGGCAAGATAAGTAAGTCATAACGTCCCCAAGGGTAATCGCCATAACGTTTAGCGGCGATTTTGATCATTTCTGGCGTGTCGGCAAATTCTTTGCTCGCTTTGTCGAGGATCTCTGGCTCAGCCCAAATGCCCGAGATGTTATCTAAGGGAGCAAACTTTAAATGCCCGGCCGCAATGGCAATCAAATAAGCTGGAATAGCCTGCGGCATAGTGAATTGGGTCTGAGTGCTCGACAGGGTTTTGCGATCGGCACTCATGACCACAGTGATGGCTTTATCGGCAGTAATTGTGGCGCTATAGGTTTGGCGAACGGCTGGCGTATCTTGCAGTGGGATCCAACTGCGAGCATGAATCGCCTGACTCTGACTGAACATAAAAGGCAACTGTTTACCTTGGGTTTGCTCTGGAGTTAACCATTGAATACCAGACGGATTATTCGATGTGTGGTAATTGATTTTAATTTTTTGGGTATCTTCATCGGCAAGTTTGATGGTCAGCGCCGCGCCTTTTACAGCGTTCGCTTTAGCTAAGGTGAAGGGCACGCTTTGCCATTTCCCAGCTGTATTTAAAGCACTTACGCTGTTAATCGTCAGATCTCGAGTATCTAAGATGAGTTCTTTCCCCGCCTTATGCCAAGCTAAATCGAGGGTGGCTTCACCGGATAAGCGGTTTTGCTTAAAATCGACGGTAAGGGCAAGCTCCAAATGACTCACGCTGACTTCAGTGTAATTGGCGTAGGTCTGTGCATCTTGGTTCTGCTGCGTATCAGCTTGTGCAACAGTGGCAGTAGGCTCAGTGGTTAAGGTATTTGGAGTGCTATTGGCATAAGCGCAGGGAATTAGTTGCAGGGCAAAGACTAGGGGGCTGCAAAGGACGGTTCGGCGAAGTGAAAGCATTATTTATAGTAGCCTAATGATGAAGTATGTTAGTTCGAGTTTGGGGTGATAAGACCATCAATTCAGCTTGGTTTTCTGTTAACCCACTCTATATAGCACAAAAGATATAGCGCAAAAGTTTACCTGATAATTCACTGGATTTGTTATCTCACTGTTAGCTCAAATGTAATCAAACTTTAATGGCTTGAATGCTGGTCAGGAAATGCCATCGGTAAAAGAGCACAAGTTTGCTATGATGACGGCGTTTTCACATAGGGCGGTTATCATAATGGTGTTAGATTTTTCGCAGGGTAAGTTAATCGTTACTGAGTTTGAGGTTCAAGTGCGCCTCAACGTTGCCAGTATCGTACTGCAAGCGAGTGCTGAGGATATCGGCTTGAGACGTCAGCCTCCTATGCTGATCGCCGATGGTGGCGGTGTACGTTGGAGCTTAGTATTGGACTCAAATGCTCAGTTACGTGCGATTCAAGATGTGCTGGGCATGGATGCTGAATAACCTGTGCCCGAGTGGTGATGAGTGTTTAACGTATAGATTTATCATCATTTTTTAGTTGATGAGTGTTTAATATCGAATTGGGAATTTTTAGTATGTCAGTTTCTCTTGAGCGTATTGTTGTCGAACCTAAGACTCCTGCTACGGCTGTGGTTATTTGGTTACATGGATTAGGGGATTCGGGGGCCGGATTTGCTCCCGTAGTGCCTGCATTAGGCTTACCTGTAGATCATGCTATTCGATTTATTTTTCCCCATGCACCAGAGCAAGCAGTGACCATTAATGGTGGCTACGTTATGCGCGCTTGGTACGATATTAAAAGCATGGATTTGCATGACAGAGCCGATATGCAAGGCGTGCTTGAGTCGGAAAAAAGGGTTGCCGCATTAATTAATGAACAAATCGCGGCGGGTATTGCGAGTCAACGTATCGTATTAGCGGGATTCAGTCAGGGTGGAGTAATGAGTTTATTCTCTGGACTGCGTTTCCCTGAGCCACTTGCAGGGATTATGGCGTTGTCTTGCTATTTGCCGACGGGCGATGTGTTACCCGCTGAATTAAGTGCGGCGAATCGCAATACACCCATATTACAGCAACACGGTCTACAGGATGATGTTGTACCATTATCCGCTGGAATGTTAGCAAAAGAAGCCTTAACGGCGGGCGGCTATCATGTTACGTGGCAGAGTTATCCAATGCCTCATTCTGTCATTCCTGAACAATTGAAAGCGATTTCTAAATGGTTATTACAGCGATTTGAAATGTAGATAAGTCTAATTGCTGATAAAAGCAGCATGCGGTAAGTTGAAATTTACCCATGCTTGTTTTTTTAAAGGAACAATCGCGATGTTTTTTCATATTTCCTAAGTTATTTATAACAAACGATTAAAATCCATTTATTCCATTTTTATTTTGTATTCTCTAAATATATAAAAATCAGTCATTCAGCTTATTTTTTATATGAAACAAATCCTTCTTAAAATGCCCGCCAAATTTCATATAAATGTCAAGTTTTTAATAAAAATGACACAATTTATCTTTATTATTTGCTATTATCCGTGACGCTGAACTTGATGGAGTTCACGGCAATCTTTCTATGATAAAATAATTAAAATCAAGGGGTTGATGTAATGAGACATATGCTTATTAAAGGATTAGTTGCAACTGCTGTTCTCGCTGCACTTGCGGGTTGTAATAATAGTGATGACGATAAAGTTCCAACAACGTGTGCTGAAGCGGGAAGTGCTTGTAAAACGTTTACCGTTTTACATACCAATGACAACCATGGCCGTTTCTGGGAAAACAGTGATGGTGAATACGGTTTAGCCGCTCAGAAAACTCTGGTTGATCAAATTCGTGCAGAAGTGAGTAAGAATGGCAGTCAAACCTTATTATTATCTGGTGGTGATATTAATACGGGTGTACCAGAATCTGATCTTCAAGATGCCATACCAGACTTTACGGGCATGAATAAAATTGGTTACGACGCCATGGCTGTTGGTAACCATGAGTTTGACAATCCGTTATCAGTACTTGATATGCAGCGTCGCCTTGCTGAATTCCCTATGTTAGCGGCGAACATTTACCGTAAAAATGCCGATGGTACTCTTGGTGAGCGTTACTTTGATGCCTATAAAGTATTTGACGTTAATGGTCTTAAAGTTGCTGTTATTGGTTTAACGACAGAAGACACTGCTAAGATTGGTAACCCAGAATACATTAGCGATCTAACATTCACCGATCCCAAGGTGGAAGTTGCTAAAGTGATTAAAGAAATTAAAGATGCCAAAGCAGCAGATATCATTTTCGCTACCACGCACATGGGTCATTACGCAGATGGTAAAAATGGTAGTAATGCCCCTGGCGATGTGGCTATGGCTCGCGCATTGAAAGAAGGGGATTTACAAGTTGTTATCGGTGGTCATTCACAGAATCCAGTGTGTATGGAACCGGGAACTGACAACAAAGCCTATGCAGCCTTTAAGCCTGGTGATGCATGTGCACCTGATAAACAAAATGGCACTTGGATCATGCAAGCCCATGAATGGGGTAAATATGTTGGCCGTGCAGATTTTGAATACTTTAACGGTGAACTCCATCTAGCGAGCTACAAGCTTGTCCCTGTAAATATGCGCAAACTGGATGATGCTGGTAAGAAAACTGCTGACTTAGCTGGCACTAAAATTGAACCGGATTCAGAGTTAAAAGAGCTGCTTTCTTACTATCAAGAGAAAGGTCAAGCTAAGTTAGACGAAGTCATTGCGACAACGGATGCCCTGTTAGATGGTGAGCGTGCAAACGTGCGTAATAAGCAAACTAACTTAGGCCGTATGTTAGCGATGGCACAAAGTGCTAAAGTGACTGCTGATTTTGGTGTAATGAACTCAGGCGGTGTACGTGCATCTATCCAACCAGGCAACATTAGTTACCGTGACGTGCTGACTGTTCAGCCATTTGGTAATATGGTTACCCTTAACGAAATGACGGGTACTGAAGTTGCGGCTTATTTAGGCGCAGTCGGCAGTCTTCAAGTTGGTTCTGGTGGTTATGCACAAATCACAGGTGTGAAAATGACCATTGACTGTGTGGCTAAAACAGCCAACATCAGCGACATCGGTGGCAAGGATTTTAGCCCAACAGCCACTTATAAGTTCACTGTACCTAGCTTTAATGCTGCGGGTGGTGACGGTTATCCTAAACTAACCAGCCCAATTCAAACGGGTTTTGTTGATGCTGATTTACTCTATTCTTTCTTGAAAGAGAAACAAGTGATTAAAGCTGCTGACTACAATCCTGTAGGCGATATTGTTTATGAGAACTCAAAAAGTGTTGAAGGTTGCCAACTTTAAGTAATCAATCATTACTCAGTGTTTCAATATTAATGCCACTCAAATGAGTGGCATTTTTTATGGTTAATTAATATTGAACTAAGTATAAATTAATATTCAGCATTTTATTTACGATACACTTTTATTCATTTGTGGCGTGAGTTTCTCGGTGTTCTTTTGGTTAACAATTGAGATTTATTGTATCAAATTAAATGTTTAATATATTCAACAGGTCTGCATTGCTTAACCCCATGATGTATATCCGGATATCTTATATTCAAGTTGATTTATTTTGTGTCAATTTGTTTTAATTTGAGATTAATTGTTTTTAATGGTTGACTTAGATGTTGCGCATTAACATTATCCCTACAGCGAAATAGAATTCGCTTGCCAAATATAAAAATAACAAACATAGGGTTTTATTTACCTCAAGGAGAGATTAATGCGCTATTTAAGTTTAACGGCCAAAGCCGTTCGTACTAGTTTAATTACAGTGGCGACAAGCAGTGTGGTTTTTTCTGGAATAGGCTTTTCTGCAGCGGTAAATGCAGCAGAAGAAAATGCGAAAGTTGAACGCATTGAAGTGACGGGTTCTCGTATTAAACAAGTTGATATGGAAACTGTTTCACCCGTGACTGTCATTAATGCTGCTGATATTGCCATGACGGGTGAAAAAACCGTTGCTGACGTATTGAATAACTCTGCGATAAACAGCTTTGGTTCTTGGCGTGGTATTTCTGGCTATGGATCAGGAGCAAGCTCAACCAGTGATGTCAATTTACGTGGTTTAGGATCGTCTGCGACATTAGTGTTATTAGATGGACGCCGTATGCCGGGCACGAGTTCGAGCTCTGGCTCTGTGGCCGATACATCTTCTATCCCTATGGCTATCGTGGAGCGTATTGAAATCCTGCGCGATGGCGCCTCGGCAGTATATGGTTCCGATGCGGTTGCGGGCGTGATAAACATTATCACTAAGAAGGAGTTTGAAGGGTTTCAACTCGATTACAGCACTGAGCAGCCAAGTGTTGAAGGAGGAGATGCCAACCGTTTATCACTTGCAACGGGCTTTAATACTGATAAAGGCAATATCACGCTAACCTATGAATATTATGATACTAAAGCTGTAATGGATCGTGATATTTGGCGAATGGACGATTCAAGTTATAACGCATATAGTGGATATAGCTCAGCACCAAACGGTAAATATGGACCAGGCAACGGTAGCTGGTATAGTAATTCAGATATATGTGAAAAAACGGAAAATACCATAGACTCAGGTGATGGTCGTTGTTTATATAATCATGGTAATGTCACTAAGTTATTTGGCGATCAAACCCGTAATTCGCTGTTATCTAATTTCTCCTATGAGATTTCAGAGAATATAAAATTCCGAGGCCGAGCTTCTGCTTCATTAGCAGAAACTGAAACCCGTTATGCGGGTACGCCAGTATCAACGAATACCCCTGTGATGAGTGCCGATAATAAGTTTAATCCAGTTGGCGAAGAATTAGTGATTTCTATGCGAGGCGCGCAACTTGGCGAGCGAGATACATTAACTGAAACCAACAACTTTGATATTCTAGGTGGCTTTGTTGGTACAATAGATTCAGGGAATGGTATCGACTGGGAATTAAATGCCCAGCACGCAACATCGACGACAAATAGTTTTAATTATAATTTACTGAACGACGATATTATTCAGCAAGAAATTGATTCAGAGCAATATGATATTTTCAATACCTCTGGAATGAGTTATGAGCAGTGGGATCAACAGATGACAGATCTGTATCGTAAAGCTGCGCATACTGGGGTTTATCAGGGAAAATTTGAAAGTACTCAATTGGATGGTCTTGCTTCGACCTTACTGCTCGATGACGGTGATCTTTCGGTCGCTATGGTCGGCGGTCTTGAATATGAAATGATCAAGTTTAAGCAAACTAGTGATCCAGAATCGGCCGCGGGTATTATCTCCGGCGGTTCGGGTGGTGATGATGTGGATGCCACGCGTGACCGTAGCGCTGCTTATTTGGAACTCCAAGTAGGCTTACCTGCCAATGTTGAGTTTTCTGCCGCAGTACGTTATGAGCGCTATGAGCAGGAAGGAACTCTCACAGGGCCTCAGGGGGAAGTCGTTAATTCATCGACTTTCGATGCCGTGGTGCCTAAGTTTGGTTTAAGCTGGCGTCCTATAGACACGTTATTACTGCGTGCTAGCTATGGTGACTCATTCCGCGCGCCGAATATGAGCGAAATGTTCTCGTCTCAATCCTTGAGTTTTGAGAAGGGTGTTGATTCTTTATGGTGTAATGAACCTGGTAACGTGGATGCCATATATTGCGCGACTAATAATCAACATAAAACCTGGTATGGAGGAAATCCTGATCTAGAGGCAGAAGAGGGTAACTCGTTAACCTTTGGCGGCGTTTGGAATGTCACTGACGCATGGAACTTGGAATTATCTTATTACTCAATCACCTATGACAACAAAATTGAGTCAATTGATGTGGATGATATCCTGCGTGATGAAATCAAGAATGGTTCTTCTCCCTATGTGACTCGCGGCCCTGATGGCAAGATTGAATATATTGAAGCCGGAGTTCGTAACTTAGCTACAGTTGAGACCTCAGGTATCGATTTTGTTACGGCTTATAACTTAGAAACAGGCTTTGGGGATTTCAATTTCAAATTGGATTTAACTCATGTGCTTGATTTTAAAAAGCAGGATAACGCTGAAGCAGACATGATCGACTACGCAGGGTCGACTGACTCGCCCGATTGGCGCGGTAACTTTGCGACCAGTTGGAAATACGATGATTTTTCTGCCGCATGGACAGTTGTTTATATCGGTAGTCAATCAGCAAGTTATTCCAACGAGTTAGAAGAAACCGACCGTTATGTTGATTACGATAATTACTTTAAACATAACATTCAGTTTGGTTATACCCATGCTTATAACGGCTCTATCACAGTTGGGGTGAATAATGTGTTTGATGCTGAAACACCAAACTATTACACCTACGCCGATTATCGCGATGTGAATGTGGGTTTATATGATGTGTTAGGTAGAACGTATTACCTGAGAATAAACCAGAAGTTTTAGGTTGTCCGCCCTCCCTGGATAACTCAAACCTCCGCTTGCGGAGGTTTTTTTGCTTATAAGGCAGTTTACTGGATGTCGAATGAGCGCTATCAATGCGTGAGGCGCAGTTCGTGGCGGTGTTCATGCTGATAATGCTCGGCGCAGGAGGTGCAGCGTTGTTCGGTGGGATCTTGGCTTAAGCGTTCGGTTTCAATTTCTGCCTCACAATCCGAGCAAAGACCGTAGAGACCTAAGTCGAGCTGGCAAAAGGCGGCATCAAGTTTATTTAATCGGCAAAATAGTGGGTGTTCAGCCAGTGGTGTCTGAGCCAATTTATCAATTAATTCTGCCAGACTCAGGCTAGCGTAATGCTCCCCTATGGCTTCGAGGAACAGAGGGAGCGCGCCTATTTCTTTCCTTAGATTAGCTTCAAGCTCTGACAATTCATGTCTGATATGGGTGGTGCTCACGTAAAATCGCCTATTTCATTTGACTCTAGGCGTCCAGTCTAATAGTTCCACTATCAACGACTATGATAAAGATCAAGTATCTGCCACATTTTCGGTTTTTTAGCCGTTAAAAATCGAAAAAGTACTTCATTCTTATCGCATTATATGTGCTACGGCAAAAGCCCTTTTATCACACATATCGTCGCGATTATTCGTCGCATAAGTTCCGTTGCGCCGTTTCTAATACGCGGACTATTTCTTCCGTTGTTTTAAAGACTCGCAGTTCCCTAAACAAGGTATCGGCTTCGGGATATTGACGGTTGAGATAGGTAAACCATTGTTTGATCCGGGCTGGATAATAGTCACTCTTACGGCCATTGAGTTCCCTTTGGGTATAACTGAGCATGAGCCCTAAGGTTTGCGCCCAAGTATAAGGAGTGGCTCCTGTCTTGATAGTATCAGCCAAGTTCGGCAATGAAATTGCCCCGCGGCCGATCATGATACTATCGCAGCCCGTGACTTCGATACAACGCTTAGCATCGTCACTGTTCCAAATTTCACCGTTGGCGATCACTGGGATCGGCAAACGTTTGCGCACTTCGGTGATGTATTCCCAGTAGGCTGGCGGTCTGTAACCGTCGACTTTACTGCGCGCATGGATGGCAAGTTCAGTTGCACCGGCTTCATACACTGCAATGGCGTTTTCCATAAACAGTGACTTATCTTCGTAGCCCAAACGTATTTTGGCCGTTACGGCATGCTCTTTTGGTACTGCTTGACGCATGGCTTTGACAATATCGTGCACACTCTCAGGATATTGCAATAATACGGCGCCACCTTTACTGCGGTTAACAATTTTTGCTGGACAGCCAAAGTTTGCATCAACACCGTGTGAGCCTAACTCAATGGCACGCAGGGCATTTTCGCCCATACATTGGGGTTCTTGACCAAGCAATTGTACTCGTACTGGCGTACCTGAAGGGGTGTTGCCGTTGTTGAGCAGTTCAGGACACAGTTTGAGAAAGACCTTTTCAGGCAGCAGTTGGTCTACCACTCGCACAAATTCGGTGACGAGCAAATCGTAGGGATTGATGGTCGATAGGATGTCACGCATCAAAGCGTCTACTACGCCTTCCATTGGAGCCAAAATCACACGCACTGCAGTAAACCCATATCTGTTGCAAAGGGCGAGCATTCTACCTTATCAGCCCTAAGTTACAAAGTGGCCTAGTGAAGGAGGATGAATAGGTGCGCCAATAACTAAAATCCAAGCTAAACTGATTATCCTAGCAGGATATTTTGACCATTTCTGTGACTTAGTGATATTTTTTGCAATAGAATCGAAATAAGGCAGGTCTTTTGTTGTAAGCCAGCTACTTAAACTGTTGTTGGTCATTATTACTCAATAAACAAGAAGGGATTATTTATGAATTCAGTTAAAAAAACAGCAGTTGCAGTAGCGTTAGGTTCAGTTGTGATGAGTTCAGCTTTTGCTGTCAATGCTCAAACTAACCCATTTGGTTTTGAAGCTATGGATGCGGGCTATCAAATTGTCGGTTCAGAAGGCAAATGTGGTGAAGCCAAATGCGGCGCAGACATGAAGAAAGCCGCCGCTGAAAAAGCCAAAGAAGGCAAGTGTGGTGAGGCTAAATGCGGTGCTGAGATGAAAAAAGCGGCTGCAGATAAAGCTCATGAGGGGAAATGTGGCGAAGCGAAATGCGGTGCTGACATGAAGAAAGCCGCTGATAAGGCCCATGAAGGTAAGTGTGGTGAAGCGAAATGTGGCGCTGATATGAAGAAAACCGCCGAAAAAGTGGATGCTAAAGTCGAAGCCGTTAAAAAAGAAGTGAAGTAAAGCGGATTTGTTTTATCCCTGCAGTTATTGGGATAATTGAGCTTAAAGAGGCCAGCCAGCGCTGGTCTCTTGTGTTTTATTCTTAAGCGATTACAGGTTAGCGTTCGTGAGGTTCTATGAATGATCAAAAAAATACGGCACAGGTAGGGCTGGGGTTAAGGCGAGAAATGCTCAGTGAATTTTGTTTACAGGTGCCTGATGCTATTAATTTTTTTGAAGTGGCGCCTGAGAATTGGATGACCTTAGGTGGTAAATTTGGCCGCCAATTTCGTGAGTTGACTGAGCAACATACTTTCTACTGCCACGGTTTGAGTTTATCCATTGGTAGCCCTGAACCCTTAGATCTCGCGTTTGTAAAAAATATCAAAACCTTTATGGATTTACATCAAATCCAAGTCTATTCAGAACATTTAAGTTATTGCTCAGGGCAAGGTCACTTATATGATTTAATGCCTATCCCTTTTACCGACGCTGCGGTGAAGCATGTGGCGGCGCGGGTCAAGCAAGTAGAAGATATTCTAGAGCGGCCGCTTATTTTAGAAAATGTGTCTTTTTATGCCGCTCCAGGTGCGCAAATGACAGAACTTGAATTCGTTAATGCCGTGCTGCAAGAAGCCGATTGTAAACTGCTACTGGATGTGAACAACATCTATGTGAACTCGATAAACCATCAATACGATGCCGATGCCTTTTTACAGGCCATGCCGACGGAGCGCATCGCTTATCTACATATTGCTGGGCACTACAAACAAGCTGAAGATCTGCTCATTGATACCCATGGCGCCGCCATTAACGATCCCGTCTGGACATTATTACAGCGCTGTTATGCTTTGCATGGGGTAAAACCGACCTTGCTTGAGCGTGACTTTAATTTGCCGACAACCGCTGAATTGTTGCTCGAGATAAATCAAATTCACGGTTATCAAATGGCGGCGTCCAGCTCCCATGCCCAAAATAGTGCTCATGCCGTAAAGAGGATCGCCTAATGGATTTTAAGCAAGTGCAGCAATCCTTTATCGATTATATCCGCGATCCCTCTTCGCCATTGCCCGTGGATACTGATTTTCGGCGTATGCAGGTTTACCGCGAGTTATTTTTTAATAATGTGCTGGGATTTGTGTCGAACGGCTTCCCCGTGCTGAAAAGTTTGTATTCTGAGGAGGATTGGCTGACTTTGGTGCAGCGTTTTTTCAGTCAACATGATTGCCAATCGCCCATCTTTATCGATATCGCGGGTGAGTTTTTAGATTTTTTACAGCAGGAATATCAGCCCACGGCAAATGATCCTGTTTTTATGCTCGAATTAGCGCACTATGAATGGCTGGAGTTGGCCGTTGCGGTTGCACAGGCGAGTGGGGATGAATCTCAACTTAGCCTAGCGCAAATGTCGACGCAGGCTTTATGTTTGTCGCAGACGGCGAGGGTGGCGCAGTATCATTTTGAGGTGCAGCACATTCGTCAGGATTATCGGCCGCAGCAACGACTCGATACGCCAGTGTTTTTTTGTCTCTATCAAGATGCCGATTGTGAAGTGTGCTTCTTACAGTTAAATCCCTTAAGCGCACAGGTGCTGGCATTTCTTCAAGCTCAAGGCCAAGCGGGTTTTAAAGAGATAGTTGATTGGTTAACAATCACTTATCCTCAAATGGTGCCAGAGATTGTTGAGCAAGGTTGTATGCAGTTACTCGAGCAATTAGCGGCCAAAGGGATAGTGCGCGGACGTCAGTCTTAAGGGTGGGATTATTGCCGAAATAAATGCAATAACCCTACAGTTAAAGGGTTTTTATTAATTTGACAAACCGCTACAATGTCGGCCGTTTTGTGATCTCAATCACTGTACGATTCCTGCGCACTTATACTTGCACATACTAGAGGAGCTGTAATGAGTAGTCAGCCGTTCAAAGACCCATTTAATTTTTTGTATTTTATTGGTTTTATTTTAGTTTTACTGTTGCCGACTCTGCCAGCAAGTCTGTCTTGGTTAAAGCATTTAGGTTTAATTTAAGCGAGCGTTAATCTCTAGCGCGTAGCCTATTGGCCACTCTTCGAGTGGCTTTTGTTTTTCCGATAAAGGGCATTTAAACCTATGGTATTAAAGCGCGGATTATTTTTACTGTTAGGCTTAACCGCTTTAGTCTTAGGTTTAGTCGGTATCGTGCTACCGATATTGCCGACCGTGCCTTTTATCTTGCTTGCTGCCTTCTGCTTTGCCCGCTCGAGTGAACGTTTACACCATTGGTTGATGACACATCCCTGGTTTGCCGACGCCTTAACCCAGTGGCAAGAGCAGCGAGCAATGCGTAAGGGATTGAAACGCAAAGCCATGATAGTTAGCGCACTCAGTTTTAGTGTCAGTATTATTGTGGTCCCTATCCTTTGGGTAAAAGGTCTGCTGTTTGTCATGGCGTTGTTCCTACTTTGGTATCTTAAAGGTATACCTGAAATAGAGGGATGATTGAGTGATTGGATGGGCTCAAGTGCTGTGACTGAAAGTTTAGTCGTGTTCTTGTTGAGGCTATTTAACTGAGAGCCAACAGGGTTTGATCTAAGGCACAAATTGATAACCTTTCCATCACTTGTGCATTGTGATTGTTGCAACTAAAACTAAAGCGGCATAAGCTTTGTCCGACTTTCGACAATGCGTCCACCCAGTGTGGACGTTTTGTTTTATACCGCCACCGCTAGGTTGGTGAATTGATTAAGTAACTTATTAAGCAAATATGATGGCTATGAATACAGAAACCTTATCCTTGATAAAGCAAAGCATTAAAACGATTCCTAATTATCCTAAGGAAGGGATTTTATTTCGAGATGTCACCAGTTTGCTTGAGAATGCAGCAGCCTATAAAGCGACCATCGACTTGTTAGTTGAACATTATCGTGGTCAAGGCTTTACCAAAATTGTGGGCACTGAAGCCCGTGGTTTCTTATTTGGTGCTCCGTTGGCTTTAGAATTGGGTATCGGTTTTGTACCTGTGCGTAAACCCGGCAAATTGCCGCGTGCAACCATCAGCCAAAGCTATGAACTGGAATACGGTCACGATAGCCTAGAAATTCATACTGATGCGATTAGCGCAAATGACAAAGTGCTCGTTGTTGACGATTTACTCGCCACTGGCGGTACTATCGAAGCGACCGTTAAACTGATCCGCCAACTCGGCGGTGAAGTTAAACATGCGGCCTTTGTGATCTCATTACCTGATTTAGGTGGTGAAGCACGTTTAACCGCATTAGGGCTTGAGTTGGTTAAACTTTGTGAGTTTGAAGGCGAATAAATCTGCAGCTAAAGGCGCCTTGGGATAGTTTGATGGCATGTCAAATCATGACATGTTATCTTTCAAAGTTCTCGGGGCGCATGCTCCCGCTTTTGTATCACATACTCTGGGGAGTTCCATGTCATATCAGGTGTTAGCCAGAAAATGGCGCCCTGCCACATTTGATCAAATGGTTGGCCAAAGCCATGTTTTGCATGCCTTGACCAATGCGTTAAGCCAGCAGCGCTTACACCATGCTTACCTGTTTACGGGAACGCGCGGTGTTGGTAAAACCAGTTTAGCGCGACTCTTTGCCAAAGGCTTAAACTGCGAACAAGGCGTGACAGCGACTCCCTGTGGTGTTTGCGGCAGCTGTGTGGAAATCGCCCAAGGCCGATTTGTCGATTTGATTGAAGTCGATGCCGCATCTCGCACTAAGGTCGATGATACCCGTGAGCTGTTAGACAATGTGCAGTATCGTCCAACCCGTGGCCGCTTTAAGGTTTATCTCATCGACGAAGTGCATATGCTGTCGCGCAGCAGTTTTAACGCACTGCTAAAAACCTTAGAAGAACCCCCCGAGCACGTTAAATTTCTTCTGGCGACAACCGATCCGCAGAAACTGCCAGTGACTGTGTTATCCCGTTGTTTGCAGTTCAATTTAAAAAGCCTGACCCAAGCTGAAATTGGCACTCAGCTCAATCATATTTTGACCCAAGAGCAGTTTCCCTTTGATGCAGAGGCCCTAAAACTGTTGGCTAAAGCTGCCAATGGCAGTATGCGTGATGCCTTGAGTTTGACAGATCAAGCCATCGCCTTTGGTGGCGGTAATGTGATGCTTGGCCAAGTGCAAACCATGCTTGGCAGCATTGATGAGCAGCATGTAGTTGCCTTGCTTAACGCCTTAACTGATGCCGATATTGGTGTGCTAATGCATACCTGTGCCCAAGTGCTCGCGTACGGCGCAGATGCCCAAGAAGTGCTACGCAGTTTACTTGAGTTGTTACATCAAATTACCTTGACCCAATTTGCCCCCGCTTGCGCGCAGCAATCCTTGTATAGCGCACAAATTCGCGCGTTTGCCGAACAGCTTAAGCCGGAACAAGTGCAGCTTTATTATCAGATTTTATTAACAGGCCGCAAAGACTTACCCCATGCACCGGATCCTAAATCGGGTCTTGAGATGGCGCTATTACGCGCTGTGGCGTTTGTGCCGGAAAAGCCAGTAAAGCGCTGGCAGCCTTATGCGGTCGCTGAGATCAGTTTACCCGAAGGGCAAACGCCAGTTGCGATAGCGCAAGCTCCTGATGTAAATGAACAAAAGTTTGCTGAGCCACATACTGCGGAACAACTGCCTGCTGAAAAAAAAACAGCATTAATTGAGCCTGCCGATACCGCAGAGCAGGCACTTGATGCTGAGCTCCAAGCGGATGCGGCATTAATTGCCGAACAGGCGGTGATTCTAAGTCAGGCGCAGAGTCAGGGATTTAACGCTGGCAGCTTAAACGTTGAGATAGTGAATGCTGAGGTCGAGCCACAAACTCAAACAGTATCAACCGCTCAAGCGCCTTCTCAAGTTACTGAAGCTGCTGCTGACATTGAGGCATCGGTTGCGAGTTTAGATGCTCAGAATAGTGAAGTTCCTGAATTCATTGGGGCAACTGCCGAGTCGAGTATTATTAATCCAGCAGCGGCTGAAATGGTTGTTGGTTCAAGCGCTGTGGCTGTTGGTAGTGACATTGCAGAGAAAGACAGTGCTGTTCAAAAGACTGTTGATGAAAACACTGCTGTTGACTCCCTCGCTAACCATACTCTTACTAATAGTACGCTAGAGCAAAAGGGGCTTGATGAACATAGTCCCTATGGAACTGAAGTCGAGCATTCTTATCCAGCGATGGGAGCTTATGCCCAAGAGTCAGCGCCGCTCGATTCCTATCAAGATGCTTATGTTGAATTCTCCTCCGGCTCTTACAATGACGATGATTTTCATCACAGCTTTGACTCTCATGCTGTGCCTGATGATGTTCAACACTTAGATAATGTTCAAAATTCTGCTGATATTCAAAGCGCTGTAGGCATGGAAGGCTCAGTTGATAGTCACTCAGTATTAATTGCTCAAGTGTCTCCTCAGACATCAATTCCAACACTAGCCTCCGCATCCTTAGCCGACGACGATATTCTTTCAGCTGTGTTGGCAGCGCGGGATTCGCTGTTATCGGATCTTGATGCTTTAAGTGCTAAGGACGGTGATGAAAAAAAGTCGTCATTGGACTCAAAACTTAAGACGCCAAACACTAAATCACATGGTGTAACCTTACCTAAATCGGTTACTAAAATTGAAGCGAGTCAGCCAAGTGTGGCATTTTCTGTTGATCCAGCATCTGATTTAGACCCTGATTTAGCGATAGATTTTGATGATGACTTCGACTTAGATCTTGAGCCTATCGAGCTGCACCAAGCAGTATCTTCAGTCGTCATCTCAACTGGAATTGTCTCTGAGAAGCCTGCCAAACCGTCTGCTACATATGATCGTCCGCCTTGGGAGGCAGCGCCTGAAGCTGAATCTATCGAAGTGACGCAAGTCGATAGCAATAAGACTGACAGTGTTCAGCCTGTGAGCGCGCAAGCTACTGATATAAATAATGTTCAAGTTAGTCATGCTCAAGAGCTTTTAGGCGAGAGTTACGCACCTAATCATGCACAAGATGACACTCTATCCCTGAGTGACGGGCAGGTCGCAGCATCAAGTTTGAAGTCGGAGATACTTCAAACTCACGTTGTACGTCAAGAAGAAATACCCGCCTCAGAGTTTGCTTCGGTTAGCACAACAGCACTGACAAATGCGTCGAATACAGTGGAGCACACGCAGGAGACACAAGTCGCGCTCAGTTCGACTCAACCTATTAGCGGTCATCCATTAGATTTACATTGGTACAAGTTGATGGCGAGCTTAGAGATCGGCGGGCGAGTGCGGCAACTGGCGGTTAATTCTGTCTGTCAAACTTTGAGCGATCCTTTGCCGTTGCTGCTTAAACCAAACCAGAAGCATCTAGCGGCCGATGTTGCTATAGTGCAGCTTGAGCAAGCCTTAACTACCGCGCTCGGGAACCCAAGACGGGTACAAGTGGTCATAGGAATCGATGAACAGCGGGAAACGCCCTTAGAGTTACGTAAGCGTTTCCACCAAGAGTTGCTGCAACAAGCGCATCAATCATTGATTCATGATGACAATGTGCAATGGTTGATCCAACGTATGGGCGCCGAACTCGATGCCGATAGTCTAGTATATCCGCCAGAGTTGTTGAATTTACGCAGTCAGCAAATACAAGCGTTACCTGAGTTAACTGATGCCGCGAGTTAGCCATTATTGGCGAGTCTTTGGGTAAAATTTTCATCGTTAATTTGTAACGCTGTGGTTTAAATTTAGGCTTCGAGTGCATATTTATAGTGATGCTGCTGAGAAACTCTGCATCGAGATCATAAGTTTATTAACAAGATAACGGCATTGATTGCCAATCCCATTTATTTAAGTAAGATTAGCCGCGTTAATGCTTGCGACTAACCCTAATAGAAGAGAAATGACTATGTTTGGAAAAGGCGGTATGGGCAATTTGATGAAACAGGCCCAGATGATGCAAGAAAAAATGGCCAAAATGCAGGAAGAAATCGCCCGTATGGAAATGGTGGGTGAATCTGGTGCTGGTTTGGTGAAAGTGACTATGACAGGCGCGCACACAGTGCGTAAAGTCGAAATCGACCCAAGTCTGATGGAAGACGACAAAGAAATGCTGGAAGATTTGATTGCTGCGGCCTGTAATGACGCTGCCCGTCGAATCGAAGAAAACCAAAAAACTAAAATGGCTGAAGTTACTGGTGGCATGCAATTACCACCAGGCATGAAAATGCCATTTTAATTGAGATAGCCGATGAAATTTAGTCCATTGTTAGATGAGTTAATTCAGTCCCTGCGTTGTTTACCTGGGGTTGGGCCTAAATCGGCGCAACGTATGGCGTTTCAGTTACTTGAACGCGACCGAAAAGCAGGGCTTAAGTTAGCCAGTGCGCTGTCCAGTGCGATGAGTGACGTCGGTCATTGTCAGTCTTGCCGAACCTACACTGAAGAAACCCTCTGTCCGATCTGTGCTAGCCATAAACGCGGAACCTCCTCCACCATTTGTGTGGTGGAAACGCCGGCTGATGTGTTAGCCATTGAAGCGGGTGGACATTTCACTGGCCGTTACTTTGTACTTTTAGGCCATTTATCGCCCCTCGATGGTGTTGGGCCAGAAGAGTTAGGCTTAGCGTTACTCGAGCGCCATTTGGCATCGGGTGATGTCACCGAACTGATTTTAGCGACAAATCCAACAGTAGAAGGTGAGGCTACAGCGCATTTTATTGCCGATATGGCCAGACGTCACAAAGTGATGATAAGCCGCATTGCCCATGGCGTACCCGTAGGTGGCGAGTTGGAATACGTGGATAGCACTACGTTGGCGCTGTCCTTTAATGGCCGTTTACCACTCTAATTAAACAGTTTATATTAGATCCATGCTATTAATTGTATTGGATTAATTGAAGGTTGAAGTATTCAACTCGATTATCACCTTAGTGCCTGAATCTTATAAACCCGCCAAGATCCTATCTTGAGCGGGTTTTTATTTACCTAGAGTTTCAACCAAGGTGTTGAGGCTGGGTTATGGAGATAGGCTGTGGTTGATTCAATTCCTATATTGGTTGATATCTATCTGTATAAAAGCCATGTTTATCAATAGTTTTTTAAATTTCATACTTGTCTTATGTGAGCTTCATCCGTAAAGTCGGTTTAATAATAATCGGGTTGAGTTGCATAATCACAGTGATCCACAGCATGCCTAAGTCAATTCGTTGGGCTTAGACCTGTGTGCTTAGCTTTGTGTACGTTGAATTGGTCACGTCTTTTTTATTTGAAAACTAGGGAGGGGACTCATTGGGAAATATTACGATTAGGCATGCAGAGAAGAGTGATGCTGCAGCCATTCAAGCAGTATATGCCTGTCCAAATGCCTATGCCGGTACCTTGCAATTACCTTTGCCATCGACCGATAAATGGGAGGCGCGTCTTGCAGCAACATCGAATCATGTTCATCGTTATGTTGCAGAGATTGAAGGTGAAATTGTCGGTGAGTTGGGTTTTGAAGTGTATGAGCAACCTCGCCGTAGGCATGTTGCCTCCTTTGGTATGGGTGTAAAAGACAGTTGGCAAGGCCGCGGTATAGGCAGTGCCTTGATTAACGCGATGCTTGAGCTTACCGATAAATGGATGAATATAAAACGAATTGAATTAACGGTTTATACCGATAATCATGCCGCCATTGGTCTATATAAAAAGTTTGGCTTTGTAATGGAAGGTGAGTCGAAGGATTTTGCTTTTAGAAATGGTGAGTTTGTCAGTGTGTATCATATGGCGCGGTTAAAATAACATTCTGATCTCTATGTATTTTATCTGTTGCTTTTAAGGCTCTTAATCTAAGAACGAACTTTAAATACTCACTCTAAGTACTAACTTTAAGAATTTGCTCTAAGCGCTCAATTTAAGAACTTACTTCAAGAGCTCACTTTACGGACCGAGGTCTTGGAATAGCATTAAGCGCTCATTTTCAGAGCTCGCTTTAGGTGCTAAGTGTATGTTTATCTCAACTTTTAAGGATAAAAATGGGACTCATTTTATTGCCGCTGCTGATACTTTGGTTGGGTGTCGGTATTTATGCCATACGTATCGGCTATCAAGTATTGGCTGGGGCTTCTCAATTAAGCTATGCACTCAGTGTTTGCACTCTCGCTATAGTGGCATTACTGCTTTATCTCTATTTCGGTTTCGCTCAATTTAAGGAAAATAAAGAGTTGTGGGCGTTCGAAATCTCGATGTTTTTTGCCGCGAATAAGTTCGCTTTTGGCATCATGATTCTTGGTCTAATACTGCACTGGTTCGGTCAAGGTGTTCTCACTTCCGCTTATTTGAAACCTCTACCTTTCATCATGATTTTCACCGTTTCCTTTGGTGCTATGGCAGGAGTCATATTGTCCGACACTTTTATAGCGAAATTTGACATCCAAAAAATGCATTGATGTCAGCTGAACAGTTTAAATCTTATTTTGGACGCTGTTGTTGAAGATGATTTGAACTGATGGCTTTCATCGGTTGTTTATAGGTCGTTGAATCCGATGAGCTACCATGGTGATCTGGTTAGGATTTTACAGAGGGTTATTACGAATTTTAGATACAAAAAAACCAGCTTGTGCTGGTTATTTTTCTCTTTCATTAAAGATAATTGGTTGCAGGAGCTGGATTGCTAATGTTAAATCAGCGACGACCTTCGCCCTTTGTTTATAAAGAATTGAGCCCGACGAGTGAGCCTGTTGCTCTGTCCTGTATTTAACTGTGGTTTTCTATGAATTTCAGACACGAAAAAACCAGCTTGTGCTGGTTATTTTTCTCTTTCATGAAGAGAAGTGGTTGCGGGAGCCGGATTTGAACCGACGACCTTCGGGTTATGAGCCCGACGAGCTACCATGCTGCTCCATCCCGCGTCCGATTGTTGCTGTTAATAACTGTTTTAATTCTGTCATCTAAGAATTGGTTGCAGTAGCAGGATTTGAACTGACTACCTTCGCCTGTTGTTTATAAGGAGTTGAGCCCAATAAGCTGTTCCTCGTTATAAACACATATATAAAGTGGTTGCGGGAGCCGGATTTGAACCGACGACCTTCGGGTTATGAGCCCGACGAGCTACCATGCTGCTCCATCCCGCGTCCGATTGTTGCTGTTAATAACTGTTTTAATTCTGTCATCTAAGAATTGGTTGCGGAAGCCGGATTGCTAATGTTAAATCAGCGACTACCTTCGCCTGTTGCTTATAAGGAGTTGAGGCTGATAAGCTGTTTCTCTTTATAAACACATATTGAAAGTGGTTGCGGGAGCCGGATTTGAACCGACGACCTTCGGGTTATGAGCCCGACGAGCTACCATACTGCTCCATCCCGCGTCCGATTGTTGCTGTTAATAACTATTTTAATTCTGTCATCTAAGAATTGGTAGCGGAAGCCAGATTGCTAATGTTAAATCAGCGACGACCTTCGCCTGTTGTTTACAAGGAGTTGAGCCTGATAGGCTGTTTCTCGTTATAAACACATATAGAAATTGGTTGCGGGAGCCGGATTTGAACCGACGACCTTCGGGTTATGAGCCCGACGAGCTACCATGCTGCTCCATCCCGCGTCCGATATCTATCTGTATTACTTTACTATTTTGCTTTTAAATGGTTGCGGGAGCAGGATTTGAACCTACGACCTTCGGGTTATGAGCCCGACGAGCTACCATGCTGCTCCATCCCGCGTCCGTCTTCAAAGCGGGGCAGACTATAACGGCAGCGCCTTGGCATTGCAAGGACGAAGATCGAAAAAGGTGGTGAACGCTTAAATATAAAGCGGAGTGGGGGGCTTTCATACAATTTAAACATAAGTTAGGGATTTTTCGTTGATTATCTTAGGTCGAGGATGAGACTAAATGGGGTTTCGACTAATAACTGTTTATCTTTTATGTATTCGAGCAGGTATAATGTCGCTTTGATTTTGACTGCGTACTGATTATCCCATGCTTAATTTTTTTGCCGCCGCCCCTAAGGGCTTTGAATATAGCTTAGCCCAAGAGCTGACAGAATTTGGTGCGACTGAAGTAAAAGAGAGTGTTGCTGGTGTGTATTTCACTGCCCCCTTAGCTTTAGCGTATCGGATTACTTTATGGACACGTTTAGCCAGCCGTATCGTGTTGGTTATCTATAAAGGTAGCTGCGAGTCGGCAGAGCAACTTTATAATGCCGCCTATTGTGTCGATTGGCCGGCGCACTTTTCCAATAAAAGCACTTTTAGTATCGATTTTCATGGTACGGGTGGTTTTATTAATAATACCCAGTTCGGCGCACTCAAGATTAAAGACGCGGTTGTGGATAGATTTCGGGACGATGACGTTGAGCGCCCAAATGTGTCACGCGTCGATGCTGACTTTAAAGTTGATGCCCATTTTCGTAATGGCGTAATCACGATTGCGATGAACTTCTCTGGTCCATCACTGCATCAACGTGGCTATCGTTCTACTACTGGTGAAGCGCCACTGAAGGAAAACTTAGCCGCCAACATGTTAGTACGCAGTGGCTGGCAAGCAGCGCCTTCGACCTTGCTCGATCCTTTCTGTGGTAGTGGAACTGTGCTGATTGAAGCGGCTTTAATGGCGGCCGATATTGCCCCAGGCTTACAGCGTAGCCGTTTTGGGTTTGAACATTGGCGTCGTCATGATAAAGCTGTGTGGCAAGAAATTGTTGAAGAAGCAAAAGCGCGTGCCTCATTAGGCGTGAAACGTTGCGAGATTAAATTCTACGGCTCAGATATCGATTCGCGCTTAGTCGCGTTAGCCAAACGTAACGCCGAAAATGCCGGTGTGCTCGAGTTAATCGAGTTTCAAGTTGCAGATGCGTTGATGATAACGCCGCCTGCAGAAAGTGGATATTTGATCACTAACCCACCTTATGGTGAACGTTTAGGCAATGTGTCTGAGTTATTGCAGCTTTACTATCAGCTAGGTGACAAGTTTAAGAAAGAGTTTGGCGGCTGGAAAGTGGCTATGCTGTGTAGTGATATCGAGCTGGTATCATCACTTAAGCTTAAAGCCGACAAACAGATGAAGATGTTCAACGGTGCCCTAGAATGTGCCTTTAACATTTATACCTTGCATGCGACCAGTACGCGTCGTGATACACCAGTGCTGCCAGACGGCGTCGACATTGCCGATATCGCCCCTGCATTTGCTAACCGCATTAAGAAAAATGCCAAGTTATTAGAGAAATGGGCCAAGAAAGAAGGCATCGACAGCTATCGTATTTATGATGCCGACATTCCTGAATATAACGTCGCAGTAGATAAATACTTAGATTACGTGATTATTCAAGAATATATGGCGCCAGCAACTATACCTGAAGCCGTAACCAAGCGTCGTTTAAGCGATGTGTTGTTAGCACTGCCGTCGGCCATTGGTATTAATCCGAACAAGATGATCATGAAGACCCGTGAGCGTCAAAAGGGCACGAGTCAGTATCAAAAGCTGGATGAGCGTAAGTTAGAGCTTATCACCACTGAATATGGCGCTAAGTTCAAACTGAACTTAACTGGTTATTTGGATACAGGTTTATTCCTCGATCACAGATTGACACGCCGTTTAGTCGGTCAAAAATCTAAGGGACGCCGGGTACTTAACCTGTTCTCTTACACAGGTTCTGCTTCTGTGCATGCGGCGCTTGGCGGGGCTAAGTCGGTGACGACGGTGGATATGTCAAATACCTATATTGCTTGGGCGAAGGACAACTTTGCACTCAATGGACTGCAAGGTAAGCAGTATGAGTTTGTTCAATCTGACTGCATGCAGTGGATCCGTGATTGCCGTGAACAGTACGATCTGATTTTTATCGATCCGCCGACCTTCTCAAACTCTAAGCGTATGGAAGATTCTTTCGATGTGCAGCGGGACCATGTGAACTTACTGGCATCCTTAGTGAAACTGCTCAGCCCAACGGGCGAGCTAGTGTTCTCTAACAATAAACGTAAGTTTAAGATGGACATAGAGACGCTGACAAAGATGAACATTAATGTGAAGAACATTGATGACGTGACTTTGCCTATGGACTACAAACGTAATCCACATATCCATAATACCTGGCTTATCACCCATGCCTGAGTCGACTCAAGCAGAATTAGATAGCAGGCATTATCTGCTATATCACACAGAGGGATGTCATCTGTGTGAACTGGCCGCAGCCTTACTGGACGCGGCCGACATTGGCTATCGGGCCATAGATATTTGTGACGATGAATACCTCGCGCAGCGTTATGGCGTATCGATCCCTGTGCTTAAAGCTTGGGATGATAGAGAATTACATTGGCCATTTAACGCAACGCAATTACAAGAGTTTACAGGAGCTTAGTTTGAGTCTGGTTCGTATCAATAGTGGCTCTTTAGCCTATGGTTACACTCCGTTGTTACAAAAAGCGGATTTTACTATTCAACGCGGCGAGCGCGTGTGTATTGTTGGCCGTAATGGTGCCGGCAAGTCGAGTTTATTAAAAGTGTTATCCGGTGATGTACTGCTGGATGAAGGCGAGTTCAACATTGCCGGTAATGTGACCGTTAGCCGTCTACAACAAGATCCACCAAAGGCTGAGCAAGGCACGGTATACGCTTATATTGCGGCGGGATTAAAGGAAGTGGGTGAGGCGCTTGAGCGTTATCATCAACTGTCCCACGATGTGGCCCATGCCTCGCCTGAGCAAATGGATCGTATGTTGAATGAAATGCAAGGTCTGCAAGAAACCTTAGACCACTATAATGGCTGGCAGCTAGATTCGCGCATCCAACAAAACTGCGAATTATTAGGACTCGATCCTGACAAATCCTTGAGCGAGTTATCGGGTGGTTGGCAGCGTAAAGTGGCGTTAGCCAGAGCACTGGTGAGCGAGCCAGATCTGTTGTTACTCGATGAACCGACCAACCACTTAGACATAGACACTATCGAGTGGCTTGAAAAGTTTTTACTCGATTATCAAGGCGCTATCGTCTTTATCAGTCACGATAGGGGCTTTATTGCTCGTATGGCGACGCGGATTGTCGATTTAGACCGTGGCGTGGTGACCTCATGGCCGGGCAACTATCAAATGTATCTTGATGGTAAGCAAGAATGGCTGCGCGTCGAAGCCGAGAAAAATGCCTTGTTTGACAAGCGTCTCGCCGATGAAGAAGTGTGGATCCGTCAAGGCGTGAAAGCCAGACGTACCCGTAACGAAGGTCGAGTGCGCGCACTTAAGGCGCTACGTGATGAGCGCAGTGAACGTTTGAATCGTCAGGGTAATGCTAAGATGGCAGTATCGGATACCGAACGTTCTGGTAAGTTAGTGTTTGATGTGACCGATCTTAACTTCAATCTGCCCGATAAAAATCTGGTTAAAAACTTTAATACCACAGTGATCCGCGGTGACCGTATTGCGCTGATTGGGCCGAACGGTTGTGGTAAATCAACCTTGATCAAGCTGTTAATCGAGAAGTTGCAACCGCAATCGGGCGAAATTAAAGTTGGTACTAAGTTAGAAATCGCCTATTTCGACCAATATCGTGAAGCGTTAGATCCTGAGCAAACCGTTGAAGATAACGTTGGTGAAGGTAAAAAGACCATCACGATCAATGGTCAAGACCGCCACATTTTAAGTTATTTGCAGGACTTCTTGTTCTCGCCTATGCGTGCCAGAACGCCAGTGAAAGCGCTGTCGGGTGGTGAGAAGAACCGTTTGTTATTGGCTAAGTTATTAATTCGCCCAGCAAACTTAATCATTCTCGATGAGCCAACTAACGATCTTGATATTGAGACCTTAGAATTGCTAGAGTCGTTGCTCACTGAATACCAAGGTACGTTGTTGCTAGTGAGCCATGATAGGGCATTTATCGACAATACTGTGACCAGTAGCTGGTGGTATGCGGGTAATGGCCATTGGAGCGAGTATGTAGGTGGTTATCAAGATGCCGTGAACCAAGGGGCAAAGTTTTATTCTGAGGAACCTAGTTCACAAAAGGCGGTCGAAGCTCCTGCGGTTGAAACTAAACCCGTTGAAGTTAAAACTGCAGAACCTGTGAAAGCGGTAAAAAAACTGTCGTATAAGCTACAGCGTGAGTTAGAGTCGCTACCTAATGTGATGGAGCAATTGGAGGCAGAAATTCTCGCATTGCAGACCACTATTGGACATTCAGACTTTTATAGTCAGGCGCAGGATAAAGTCAATCAGGTATTGAGTCAGTTGGCTGATAAAGAAAAGCAATTGGAAGTTTGCTTCGAGCGTTGGGAAGAGCTTGAGTCACTGAAGTAAACCAATAATAAAAATGGGAATAGAATTAATGAAGTCAAAGTTGGATAAAGCCCTTTCCTTGGTTGCCTTAGGTGTCCTTGGTGTATTAAACAGTGCCCATGCTGCACCTGTCTATGAAATCGTTAATATCGATAATTATGACCTGCAGGGCACGCTTGAAGGCACTCGTAACGGTTATGCTTTAGGTGTAAATGCTAGTGGTGAATTAGTCGGTATTTCAAAGGGTAAGAAAAAACTCAGCAGTTCAGATGTCGAAGGCGGCGTGATTGATGTTGCCGACGGTATCGCACCAGAAGAAACCATTACTTATTCTATTACCGCTGCCATTGTTGCAAATAACTTTGCTTTTATTGCTGCAGAAAATGGTGCAGCTGGGGCTTGGTTACCGACATTCGACAGCATTAATGGTACTACACCGCCAAATGATACTGCTGTGATTAACTCTGTTGATACCTTTTATTACGGTATTAATGATGCCAGTATTAAAGTGGGCAGCATGACTGCGCCTGAAAAGAAAACAGAGAACACTGCAACTACTGATGTTACCGATGATTATTGGTATTACCGCGACTATGAGTTCCGCGGTGTTGTAAAAGTGGGTAGCACTGAAATTCCATTAGTTCCTCCCTACACGCAATTTGTTAATGCTGATAAGACTAAAACCGCAGAGTTAGGTGGATGGTCTGCTGCTACAGCTATTAATAATAATAACTTAGTGGCTGGTTATGCCAGTACTGCTATCAGTAAATATGGTAGTGATCGTGTTAATTATTGTTTAGGCTCGGATAATACTTTGCCGTTGGATGTTTGTGTACAACGTGAGCAATATCCGAACTCTACGGGTACGCGTAACATTCAGTACCAGACGCGTGCCTATGTATGGCAAATCGACAATAATATCGCTACGGGAATTGAGTTGCCTTTAGGGTTAACGCCTAAAGCTGATAACACCTTAACCTTTACTGCTCAGGCGCTCGGCGTGAATGATAACGGCGTGGTTGTTGGTCGCTCGCACGTTTATCGTAACAACAATACAGATAAGTTGCACCAAGATGCGGCTTATTGGGCTAAGGATGCCGAAGGTAATTATAAATACCACTGGATCCCAATGGGCGAATCGATTTCAAGTTCCATTGCCTATGACATCAATGATAGTGGTATTCTTGTCGGTAGTTATCGTAGCTATATTCAAGGTTATTTGCGCGACAAGTTTTTCTATTTTGATACTAATACACCCGATGTTGGCTATGTAACCCCTAATGATTTTGCCTCAACGGCAACTGATCTTTCGAGTAAACCCAAGGATATTAACAATAAAGGTCAAGTAGTTGGTTACGTTGAAACGACTTACGATAAAGAGAAGCCACGCCCCAAAGCGGGTTTCCTGTATGAGAAGTCGACGGGTGAGTTTAGCAATATCAATAAATTGCTGACCTGCGAGTCTAAGGGTTATGAAAAATCAAACGACGGTAGCTGGGCACGTCATCAGGTCGAAGTTCAGGATGGCTCGGGTAAAATTCTTCAATATAACGCTGATATTTTAGTGGTTGAAGGTACGAGTATCAATGAAGATGGCACTATCGTAGGTACGGCTTTTATTCGTAAACCTTCTTATCAATTTGATAAAGATGGCAACATAGTTATTGGTGAAAATGGCTTACCGCTATTTGAGCTGAGTGGTAGTGGCGAGCCTGTAACGGCTTATGTTCCACGTATGGTTGTACTTAAACCGGCTACCAGTGGTGAAGCTTGTACTGTTGAAGATAGTACCGATACCGGTAATTTTGAGCGTTCTGGTGCGGCAACGTTAGCTTGGTTATTTGCCTTGCCATTGGTGTGGTTCCGTCGTCGAATTCGTTAAGTTTTAAGCTTCAATTCAGACTAAAAAAATCGAGGCGAAATGCCTCGATTTTTTTTCGCTAAGATCTCAATAGTTTAATAAATAGTCAGTATAATAGCCGATTTTTTGATTGATCTTGGCGTCAAAAAGCACTATTTCTATGGGTGAAGCTTTTGCTTCTATTTTATGTAGAACAGAGGACGCTTGCATGAAAAGACAAAAACGAGATCGTTTAGACAGAGCTTTTTCAAAAGGATTCCAAGCTGGGGTTGGTGGACGCTCTAAGGAGCTCTGTCCATATGCAAATCTTGATTCGCGATCGCAGTGGTTAGGCGGTTGGCGTGAAGGTGTGGATGGCCGAGTTAATGGGCTATTTAATAAATAATTGAGTTTTACTCATTAATTAAATAGCCCAGAACAAGCAAAGTAATGCAGCATATTGCCCTCAGATGAGGGCATTTTTATATCTGCAGTACTGATATCTTCAGTGTATTGGAGTAAGACTGATCAGAATGTAGACGTATCGCTAAAGACACCGACTTTAAGATCGGTTGCACTGTAGATTTGACGGCCATCAACTTCAAGGATTGCATCGGCAATACCCATCACCAGTTTACGGTGAATAGTACGCTTGATATTGAGTTTATAAGTGACTTTCTTAGCGCCTGGTAATACTTGACCAGTAAACTTTACTTCACCTACACCCAGAGCACGCCCTTTGCCTTCTGCGCCTTCCCAGCCTAAATAGAAGCCAACGAGTTGCCACATGGCATCAAGCCCTAAACAGCCAGGCATTACCGGGTCGGTAATAAAGTGGCAGTCAAAAAACCATAAGTCTGGATTAATATCGAGTTCAGCGACAATTTCACCTTTGCCAAACTCACCGCCATTATCATTGATAGTAACGATTCTATCTATCATCAGCATGTTATCGACAGGCAGACGAGGTGAGTTTGGACCAAATAATTTCCCATGGCCACAGGCGATGAGTTCTTCTTTATTGAAACTGTTTGCTTTGTTCATTGTTTTACTACTCCAGCAATAAGAGCCGCCAAGATTAGCGAACACGTGTAAGCTAAACAACTCCGATCAGCTAATTAGCGGCGAAAAAATCCTAATTTTGCGAGTAATCTCGTGATTATGCCGATTTCCTCCTCGCCATTTCCTGCGAGCTTGTCTAATCGTTCCTGCACAAGGCCGTATAATGAATCATGTGGAAAATCATTATCTTCATCGGCTACACCCGCAGGCATTTGCATTAATAGCTCAACAGCTTGGTCCATATGCTCGATTGCATAGAGGTGAAATAAGCCTTTGCCTACAGCTGTAATCACTTTGGGATTGAGGTTAAGCTGTAACACGTTCGACTTGGGCATAATAACGCCTTGTTCTCCCGTGAGACCACGACGTTCACACAGATTAAAAAAGCCTTCAATTTTCTCGTTGATGCCACCAATCGCTTGCACATTACCAAATTGATCCAATGCACCAGTTATTGCCAGTGACTGAATAATGGGTTGTTCGGCAATCGCTGACATCAAACAGCAGTATTCGGCGAGTGATGCGCTATCACCATCAATTTCTTGATAGGATTGCTCGAAAACGATATTGGCATTTAGGTGTAATGGTGCATCTCGCCCAAAGATACGGTACAAGCAGGCAGAAAGGATCATCATTCCTTTGGCATGTATATTGCCACCAAGTTCAGATTTTCTTTCGATATCGGCGACTTCACCATCACCATAGTGAACAGATGCCGTGATCCGCGCAGGCTCACCATAACTGTAATCGATGGCATCAATGACAGTTAAGCCATTGATCTGACCTACCATAGCACCCGAAGTTGGCAGATTTATGAAGTTGTCATCGAAGCTTTGACCTGAATACTCTTCCGAGCTGTTATGACGATAGTTGGCTTGGGCTAACGCGAGCTCAATACTGCTCGCATTGATACTCGGTTTACCACAATAGGCTTTAGCTTGCACCATCAGTTGGGCAAACTCGAGCATAGACAAACTGAGGCGGCGCTGATGTTCGGTTAACCGTGCACTATAACGAAAAAGTGGCGCTAGGCTTGATTGTTCTAGAGTGACCTCGACACTTTGTGCAACCGCTTGCAACCATGCGACGTATTGTGACTCTGTATAACGGACCAAGTCGATTTCGCTAGCGAGTTCTGCTAGTAGGGTAAAGTGACGTTGAAATTGCCAATCTTCAGTTCTGACTTGGCTATAAATCATTCCTGCACCGATAAGGACAATTTTACAATTGAGCGGGATAGGACTTAAGTTATTGCTAATCTGATACGCTTTATGGGTGAGGATTTGCATCACTAATTCCCATAAACCTTCACGTTTCCACAGTGACTCGGCGCAAATAAATACATAATGACATTCGGCCAGAGCACCAGCTTGATATTGACTTGTTGTTCCTGTTTGTGCCATACGGCCAATGAGGTCTACACGGCGAATATTACCACTGAGGTAGCGATAGCGAGTCGTTTTTTCGGCAATACTGATCTGATTTTCTAGTGGTTTCTCTGATTGCCACTGAAATGTTGCCGCTTTGTCAGTCGGGCGTGTTGCCACTAAATAAGCTGGAGATAACGGCGCTAGGCTATCAATACAGGCTTGGATCATTAATTGGCGGTCAATGCTCGGGAAATCAGCCAGATACAAGTGCTGATCGACAATAGCTTGGTGGAGTTTAAACGCATCCACAGCACGCTCTTGTCCTAAGAGTAATGCGCTTAGATTGTCAGCCGTTTCGGGAAGGGTTGGCAGGCTAAATTCAGGTGCGAGTGAAGACGTGGGTATCAAGAGTGAATTCATATAAGCATTTACCGTGAAAAGTTGCAGTGATTTTACCATACCAAGACGACAAGTCTCTCACTGTATAGGTGTTTTTACCTCTGTTTACTCGATTATTCCTTGAAACTGGGCATGTATTTGTTGTAAAAAAACATCGGGGTGAACATAAGTTGAGCATTTGACTCGATATTTAAAAATTGAGGTTTACAAGTTAGCGGTATACTTATATTATTTTCGGCGTTCGGAGGGGTGGCAGAGTGGTTTAATGCACCGGTCTTGAAAACCGGCGTGGGTTTATAGCCCACCCAGGGTTCAAATCCCTGCTCCTCCGCCATATTTAGTCAAAAAGCCGCTAAGCAATTAGCGGCTTTTTGCATTTATACAGTTTGAACCCTTGGGTTCCTGATTTGAAGCGCAGCTCCTGCGCCATATTTACGAGAAAGGCAATCAGTAATGATGGCCTTTTTTGTTTGTGCAATTTGAACCAAGGTTCCTCATTCTAAGTTCAGCTCCTCCGCCATATTTAGTCAAAATGCCGCTAAGCAATTAGCGGCGTTTTGCATTTGTGCTATTTCCGCTCTTGGGTTTTGACCTTAAACGTGGCGTCAGTGCCATGCTTTAGGGAAAGACTATCTGTCATGATTGTTCATTGTGTTAACCTAGATTCTTCATTCTGATATCAGTGACGGCTACTGATTAATGGGCTTTTTTATCCGCGCTTCTCGTTTATGGTCTACACTAAGTTTGTGGCCAAGTTAATGGTTTTTATGGCCTTTAAAATTTGCACTAGGATGGTGCGACGTATGATTCTCGACAGTCTTGGATCATACGGCCGAACAATTCTCCCATCAGGGTGACTTATTTTAAGTAGAGAAAGCTATGTTGTTACCTACACGTATTTCGCAGCGGCTCACAATGGGCAGCGTAGTGCTGCTTCTACTGACTGGGCTCGCGGTTTTTGGTGTGATGTCACTTCGAGGGCAACCTCGAGTGGTGGCGGCGAGTCAAGAGTTAATTGAGCAAACGGGTAGCAGTATCGTAAGGCAACTCGCCCTTAAGTTGGCAAGCATTGAGGGGATTACTTTAAGCCTTGCACACCTCGCCGAAGTGTTGCCCCACGAGCAAGCTCTTTATCTTAATTCTTTACCTAATTTGATTGATAACAATGGCGATCTCACTATTGCTGGCGGTGGGATCTGGCCTGAGCCAGATAAATTCGTCGCTGGGGGTATCCGCCACAGTTTCTTCTGGGCCCGTGGTAGCGATAATCTACTGGCTTATTCGGATGACTATAATGCGCCATCTGGCCCTGGGTATCATAATGATCCTTGGTATACGGGCGCGCGGACTAGCTCAGTATCTCAATGTTTATGGTCAGAGGCTTATCAAGATCCGGTTACAAAGGTGGCTATGGTGACATGCAGTGTGCCATATCGTCTCACGGGGACATTTGCAGGGGTCGCAACGATAGATTTAAAACTTGATGATTTAGCCAAATTTTTAACAGAACATGGCAATGTAACTGACGGTTATGCTTTCGCTTTAGACCAAGCGGGTAATATCTTACATTTTCCTGAAACGAATAAGTCCGACACTATGTTACGTTTTACGGATCTCGTCGGGCAGTTACCTTGGCTCTCCCCCGTTGAAGCTGCACTTAAGCAAACCTCAATCAACAAAGTGGTGTCTGTAAGCTTAAATAAGGATGGAAGACTTAATCAGGCGAGTGAGGTGAGTCTTTTTGTGATGCCTGATACCGAATGGGTGATTGGCCTTGTGACGCCTAAAACGCGAGTCACAGGGCTTGCCCGTGAGCTAACATTTGATATTTTATTGTTTTTATTACCATTACTCGCCATTTTACTTTCTCTGGCTTGGTTATCGGGTAAAAAACTGTTGGCGCAACTTGAGGAAACCACAGATCAAATTGCTTCCCTTGGGAGCGGTAGTTTGGGGGCGAATATTGAGCTGCAAATTCAGCGAGATGATGAGATTGGCGCTTTGCGCCGAGCCGTAAACATCTATGCAGGGACGTTAAGGGCAATGTTAGATCTGATCACTCAAGAAGCAAAGAAAATTCAATTTGAGGCAACGCAATTAAGCGGACTTAGCCGTAAGTTAGCTCAGCGCGCAGAGCAACAGCGGCTGGAGAGTGCACAATTAGCCGCTGCGATAACGCAAATGTCTTCAAGCGCTATGGAAGTTGCGAATAATACCAATGATTGTGCTGCAACTGCGCAATCGTCTTTGATTGTAGTGCGAGAAGGGCAAACTCGTGTTGCAGCCAGCAATACTTCCATCGAGGCATTATCAGGAGAAATTGCCAACGCAACTAAGGTGATATCCCAATTGGCCCAAGACAGTCAAAAGGTGGGCGCTGTATTAGATGTGATTAAGGCGATTTCTGAGCAGACTAATTTGCTCGCTCTCAATGCGGCAATTGAGGCGGCTAGAGCGGGCGATCAGGGTCGTGGTTTTGCAGTCGTTGCTGATGAAGTTCGAACCCTTGCGGGGCGAACTCAAGATTCGGCCAATGAAATTAGTACCATGATTAACGCTTTGCAATCGGCTTCGCGGCTCGCTGTGCAAGCAATGCAAGCTGGGGAGTCCCGCACTGTCCATGCGGTTGCGGAGGCTGAGGGCGCTGCCAATTCTCTATCGAGTACCGTACAAAGTTTCGATGATATTTCACAGCGTGCCCAACAAATCGCGTTAGCTGCTCAGCAGCAAAGCCAAGTCACTCAAGAAATTAATGAGTTGGCGGTGCGAATAAATAGCATCAGTGAAGATAACTCTCTCGATGCAACGGCGCTTGATGTGTTAAGCCTTGAGATGCAGAAACTATCTGACCGTTTAATCAATATCAATCGAGCTTAGTCTTAATATAGTGTGAAGTGTGCCACCTTAAAATGGCGCTTCAACTGACAAGGGTGTCAAAGATAAGTTGAATAACGCGATATTTTTAAGCGGATTGGATGTAGATTGACCATGTAGATCGCTTCTTTAAATTAAGGGTTTACAGCAGAGTAGTAGATAGCTATTATCTTGCTCGTTCGGAGGGGTGGCAGAGTGGTTTAATGCACCGGTCTTGAAAACCGGCGTGGGTTTATAGCCCACCCAGGGTTCAAATCCCTGCTCCTCCGCCATATTCACGGAAAAGGCCATCATTACTGATGGCCTTTTTTGTTTGTGCAATTTTCATTTCAGTTTTCTCATCCTAAGCCCTTTGTTGTTCACTGCTTTCGATTTAAGTGAATATGAAATAGTCAATCAACACTATTAACCATAAATTTGAGTTTACAGTGGCGACAGAGATAGCTATTATCTCGCTCGTTCGGAGGGGTGGCAGAGTGGTTTAATGCACCGGTCTTGAAAACCGGCGTGGGTTTATAGCCCACCCAGGGTTCAAATCCCTGCTCCTCCGCCATATTTTACAAAAAAGGCCATGTTTATTCATGGCCTTTTTTGTGTGTGAAATTTGAACTAGGGTTCTTCATTTTAAGCGTAGCTCCTACGCTTTTTTGCATTTAAGCTATTTAAAAACCTTAGGTTCCTGATTCTAAGCGTATCTCTTCTGCTATTTTCACGTGAAAGGCTATCAGTAATGATGGCCTTTTTGTTTTTCTTGAACTGAAAAATTGCCAATATTTGCTAGATACTTTGATATCGATTTAACAGGGATTTTAGGCTGGTCATTCTGGGGTTATTGCTTCGTTTTTAAACGCTTTTTATTGGTATGCTATTCTGGAATCCTTCCTTTAAATATCATCTAGTTAACAATGTTGAATTTATGCTTTGCGAAATGGGGTTGTTGGGCTAAATTAGCCCTATGAACTCGTTATCCGTTTGCCATGTTGCTTTGTTTAACACACGGATCGAGCTGTAAATTGTAAAAGGTGGGTTAAGTTGATTTCGATATATTTGGTTGACGATCATGAGCTTGTGAGAACTGGGATCCGCCGCATCTTGGAAGATGAACGTGGGATCAAAGTCGTGGGCGAAGCCCCTGATGGTGAGACTGCGGTGCAGTGGGCTCGCCAGAATGAAGCGGATGTGATCTTAATGGATATGAATATGCCTGGGATGGGCGGATTGGAAGCCACTCGAAAAATTTTACGATATCAACCCCATGCAAAAATTATTGTATTAACTGTACACACGGAAGATCCGTTCCCAAGTAAGGTGATGCAGGCTGGTGCTTCGGGCTATTTAACAAAAGGAGCGACGCCGCCGGAAGTATTGCAAGCGATACGTCAGGTCTCTCGCGGACAACGTTATTTGTCCCCAGAAATTGCCCAACAGATGGCGCTGAGTCAGTTTAATCCCGCCGATGAAAACCCGTTTAAGTCTTTGTCCGAGCGCGAGTTACAGATCATGTTGATGATCACCAATGGCGAGAAGGTTAACGATATTTCTGAGCAACTGAACTTAAGTCCTAAAACCGTTAACAGTTACCGTTATCGTTTATTTGCTAAGCTGGGGATCAGTGGTGATGTCGAACTAACGCGGTTAGCTATTCGCTATAAGATGTTGGATGCTGGACATTTTTAATGGAAAGTGGATTGCGTTGGTCGATGACTTTAATCTAGCGAGTTCTTGGGTTACATGTTCCTATGTTGTTTGTGTTAAGTCTCCAAAACTGTGGGTGTGAATGATGTCTAATGAATTTAACGCCCAAAGTTTCTTACGTACTGTTTCATCCTCCGCTGGGGTTTATCGCATGTATGACGTCAAGAATGACGTCATTTATGTGGGTAAAGCCAAAGATCTTAAAAAACGGCTCAGCTCGTATTTTCGTAAAAACCTCGGTAATGTTAAGACCCAAGCCTTAGTTTCACATATTCACCATATTGATGTGACGCTGACCCACAGTGAAACGGATGCTCTGTTGCTTGAGAATGATTACATCAAGCAATACATGCCAAAATACAATGTGTTGTTGCGTGATGACAAATCTTACCCTTACATCTTATTAAGCCAGCATGAGCACCCAAGACTTGCCTATCATCGTGGTCCGCAGCGGGAAAAAGGCCACTATTTTGGTCCTTATCCCAATGGCGGTGCTGTGCGTGAAAGCCTGCATTTGATGCAGAAGCTGTTTCCTATTCGTCAATGTGACGATCTTTACTACAAATCGCGCTCACGCCCTTGTTTGCAATATCAACTGTCTCGCTGTAGCGCGCCCTGCGTGGGCAAAGTTAGTAACGCTGATTATGATGAGCAAGTGAAATTAGCCAGCCTGTTTTTAAAGGGGAAAGATCAGCAAGTGATCAGCGCCTTGGTTGATAAAATGGAACTTGCGGCCGAGCAGCAGGCCTATGAACAGGCTGCACGATTTCGCGATCAGATCATGGCGCTGCGTAAAGTTGCCGAGCAACAGGAAGTCTCTAATAATAAAGGCGATATGGATGTTATTGGGGTGTATTATGCGTCAGGCATCGCCTGTTTCCACCTGCTATTTATCCGCGAAGGTAAAATTTTTGGCAGTCGTAGTTATTATCCTTCAGTGCCAGCCCAAACTGATATGGATGAGGTGCTGCGCTCCTTTATCCTACAGTTTTATTTAAATGCAGATATTCAACGCACTATTCCAAAAGAAGTGGTGATTAGCCATAATTTTGAAGAATTACATGAACTTGAAGCGGCGATTTCAGAGGCGTTAGATAAAAAGTTTTCGATTAAGACCAATGTTCGCGCCGACAGGGCGAGCTTCTTACGTTTAGCCGTGACCAATGCGACGAATGCAGTGGTTACGCGCCTGTCCCATAAGAACACAGTCGAACAGCGTTTTGTGTTACTCGAAGAAATCTTAGAGTTGAGTGGGCCTATCCAGCGAATGGAATGTTTCGATATCAGTCATACCATGGGAGAGAGCACCGTTGCCTCCTGTGTGGTATTTAATCGAGAAGGGCCGCATAAAGGCGAGTATCGTCGTTATAATATTGATGGTATTACACCGAGTGATGATTATGCGGCAATGAAGCAAGCGGTAAGTCGCCGTTTCGATAAGATTGAGGCAGGCGGTAAAATCCCTGACATTCTGTTTATCGATGGTGGACTCGGGCAGTTGCGTATTGCCCAAAAGATAGTGGATGAAAAGTTTGTCCATTTAGATAAAGCGCCGCAGCTTATTGGGGTGGCGAAAGGTGAGGGCCGTAAACCTGGGCTTGAAACCTTGATCTTAGGGGATACTGAAACCAGCTTTTCCCTCGAAGGGGATTCGCCAGCACTGCACCTTATCCAGCATATTCGTGATGAATCCCATCGATTTGCAATCACTGGCCACCGTAACCGTCGCCAGAAAACCCGTAATACTTCAACACTGGAATCTATTCCTGGTATTGGTCCTAAACGTCGTAAAGCTTTGTTACAGCATTTAGGAGGCTTGCAGGAAGTGAAAGGGGCAAGTGTGGCGGAATTAGTCAAAGTACCAGGGATCAGCATAGAAATGGCACAAACCATTCATGATGCATTGCGAGGGTGATAAAATTAAGGCAAGATTGGCGCTGCTTTTGACTAACTGGTTTGATCATGCCGTTTAACTTACCTATAGCATTAACTCTTTTCAGGCTTTTTTTACTGCCCATTTTTGTGGTGCTGTTTTATTTACCCTATGACTGGACCCCTTTTGTTGCCGCATTTACCTTTTGGCTCGCGGCGTTAACGGATGCATTAGATGGTTATGCTGCCCGTAAATTGAAACAATTAACTCGTTTTGGCGCTTTTCTAGACCCAGTCGCTGATAAGTTGATGGTGATTACAGCTTTAGTTTTGTTGGTCGATCAATACGCGAATATCTGGCTGACATTGCCCGCCCTGTTTATGATAGGTCGTGAGATTGTCATTTCAGCGTTGAGGGAATGGATGGCTGAAATTGGTAAACGTGGTACTGTCGCCGTGTCTTGGATTGGTAAATATAAGACGGCAGCGCAAATGGTGGCAATTATTGGGCTGATTTGGCAATACAATCCTTTAATGACGAATGCCGCATTTGTACTGTTATATATCGCCGCTGTATTAACGTTTTGGTCAATGATGAGTTACATTTTAGCCGCTTGGAAAGATCTAACCGCTGAATAGTGCAATAAAAAATCAAAGAGATTATTTAGTGTGCAAGCAGTAAGTTATCGATAAAACAGCGGTTGACACTGGGTGGTAAATCGGTAGAATGCCACCCCGTAGACAAGAGGCAATGTGCAAACAAAGTCTTAACGTTACCCAATATTGATGTTTGATATTAGCTAGGTAATAAAGTGAAATGCTTTGTTTATCTGAGTGGATAGTAAAACAAGATGCGACATTAGCTCAGTTGGTAGAGCGATACCTTGCCAAGGTATAGGTCATCGGTTCGAACCCGATATGTCGCTCCAATATTTTTGAAGTCTAATTCTATCAACATGAGTTAGCAACTATGGCGCGATGGCAGAATGGCTATGCTGCGGATTGCAAATCCGTCGATCTCGGTTCGACTCCGGGTCGCGCCTCCATAGATTAAAGTATTAATGACACGATTCCCGTCGTTAATATCAAGAGTTTGCCCGAGTGGTGGAATCGGTAGACACAAGGGATTTAAAATCCCTCGCTGGTAACAGCGTGCCAGTTCAAGTCTGGCCTCGGGTACCATTATTTTGATAGTGATGGTAAAAATAAAGTCAAAATCTTCAATAGGCTTTATTAAATAGATTTATTAGTGTTAAGCGTTAATGATTTAGAGTTAATAATATTTTTGACATGATTCCCGTCATGAATATTCAGCGTTTGCCCGAGTGGTGGAATCGGTAGACACAAGGGATTTAAAATCCCTCGCTGGTAACAGCGTGCCAGTTCAAGTCTGGCCTCGGGTACCAAAAAAGAAAAAGCCTCGATATTTATATCGAGGCTTTTTTGCATTTAGATTTCTACTTTTAGTCGGCATTCTTCGTGAGGGGTTTAAGGTCAAACTTGACTGACACACTTAACGTACTGCTTACTTTAGTTCGCAGAGGTCCTTGCGGCGACGCACATCAGGAGAGGCTAATAACCCTAAAATCACACAATAGTGCTACGTTTTAAGCTGATAGTGTCATTTGAATTAAGCCTGTAGTTATGTTGGCAGAGAAGTCGGGCGATAAGGTATGGGATTATGTTTGCTGAAAAGCAGGTCGTGAGTTTTTAGCCTTGGCTTGTTCTATTTATGCTAGAGATAAAACCTATAAATAGTAAGCCTATAAATAAAATCCTAGGTATAAAAAAGCGCCAGTAAAAACTGGCGCTTTTATTCATTTACTCGGTCAGTTTATGCTTGTTAGACAGTGATACTCGTGAATATCAGCTTATTGCCAATCATCGCTATTCCAGCGGTACAGCCAAGTCGCTGCAAGTGGTTTATCGTCTTTCTTAAGCTGTATTCTCAGTTCGGCTACATTGGTACTTTCTGGTTCGAAGCTGATAAATACTCGAGCGCCATTGATGTCCGGGTGGGTGACAATCCGAGACGACAGGATTTTACCTTTGCTGATGCTGGCATCGATGATAATTTTATCAATATCTTGCGGCTTGATGTTACTGAAATCAATAAGTAATTCTTTGCCTTTTGCTAACACTTGCCCCTTAGTACTGCGGACAACACGTGCTTTTGACGCCGTAGAAGGGCTGTCGTTTGAGGCTGTTATGCGATAGGAGTATTTATAGGGCTGATCCTTTTTCAGTCCGCCTTGCGGCTCCCAATAGGCGACTATGTTGTCGTTGGTTTCAGCATTAGAGGGAATTTCAAGCAACACCAGTTGGCCTTTTCCCCAATCATTGAGGGGTTCAATCCATGCAGAAGGTCGAAGTTGATAGTTTGCACTCAGATCTTGATAGTCTTCAAATTTACGATGGCGCTGTATAAGACCAAATCCCTTTATATCTTCATCGCCAAAAGCACTGATCTGCAGTTTGTTAGGATTATTTAATGGGCGCCATAGGCGCTCGCCATTACCGCGATCGATTTGTAGGCCGTCGGAGTTATGTACTTGTGGGCGGTAATCGGGTTTATCTGAGTTATCGAGTCCGCCGAAGAGGAACATAGAGGTCAGCGGTGCAAGACCCACATGCTGGATATCTTTGCGTGGGAATAAGGTTACATCCACTTCGACACGTGATGGTGCACCAGGATAAATACCAAAACGATAGGCGCCAGTGACACTTTGGCTATCTAGCAGAGCATGAACCACAATTGCCGTCTGATATTTAGATGGGCGCTCAACCCAGAAACGCTTAAACAGGGGATATTCTTCACCTTTTGGCTGGGCGACATCAATCGCTAAACCACGATTAGACAAGCCATAGGTTTGCCCTTTAGAGAGCACGCGAAAATAGCTTGCACCTTGAAACATGATGAATTCATCTTTTATTTCATCATCATTGATAGGGTAATGTAAACGCACACCCGCGTATTGGCCCACTTGAGTGATGAGTTTTTCAATGGTGTCGTTAGGGACATCGAACGAAGCTTCTGTTAGCTCAATTGGAATAGCTTTGCTGTTTTCGACCACGTCGATATCGACAAGGTTTTTATAGAGAAAGCCTGGAGCAAAAAGTTGTACCGAAAATTTGGTCGGTGTTCCGCCCCAAATCGCGGCATTTTCTTGGTAATTGATTTTGCCATAGGTCGCGAAATCGAGATCAACCAGCTCTTTAGGTGCTTTTTTCGCTTCTTTAAATGGCTTTTGCGACAGTTGTTGGGCGAGTTCAATAACTGTGTCTTGGGAGAATTTTTTAGATTTCTTCTCTGGTGCAGGCGTTGGTGTTGTCTCTGCCGCTGCGGCATTGACGTTGTTTATGCCGACGACATAGACGATGGCGGTCAAGATGACAAAAGGTAGTTTTTTGAGTAATGCCGGATAACCGGTAGGGTAATTCATCATAAGATTCATTCGCAAAATGGAAACTCCTTACTAAAATGACGCTGATTCATAGGCACAATGTATGCTTCAGTCTATCTAATCCCTAAATATTAATAACTTGTCTGCTATAAAATCCTCAGTCGTGGGATTCGAGTAGCTGAGGTGAGGGATAATTTTACCTGCGTAGCTAGATATTTGTAACATAAATTATGCTTGGCGCTATTTTAGGTGCCGTTCTCAATACTTTGCGGTGTGATTTTTCGATAAGTAATCGCAATTGGTACTGCAGTAAAAACTGTCTTGGCTGAGCTAACACTGTTCTCATTGAATTCAGTGGCGTTTTTACACAAAATTGGCGCAGTTGAATCGAGAGTGTTAATTAAAAACTTACAATATCAAATGGTTAATCTTAATTATTGCTAATGAGTGATTCAGGCTCACGGTGTTAACTGTGAGCCCATTTAGATATGCTAACGTGGATATTATGACTTGAGTAAGTGCGATAGGTCACTGCCCACAGGAATTAGGATCTCTTGCTGCTCACCACAGAATAAATACGCAGGTTTGTCACCTAAGAGTGATAGTGTGTCTCCTTGTCGCCACAAAGCTGAGCCTTCAACTATGCCGATCACTGGGGTTAATGGGTCGACTTTAGTGAATTCTAATAACCGCTGGGCACGGGTTTCACCATTGTGGCCCGGTGCTTGGTAATTGGAATAGTGTGGATTGAGCTGGAACGGCACTAAGTTTAATGCGTTGAACGAAGGCGGTTCGATGATCGGCATATCATTAGTGGTGCGAATACTCAGTCCCGATACGTTTGAACCCGCGCTCCAGCCGATATAAGGTTTACCAAGGGCGACTTGCTCACGAATAAGCGCGACCAGATCATAATGATATAGTTGGTGTAACAGGTGAAAGGTGTTACCCCCACCGATTAAAATTCCATCGGCATCTTTTATTGCTTGTTTAGGGTCTGGATGCTGATGAATACCACTGATATCGAGTTCAAGCTCAGCTAGCCCAGTCACGACAGACGCTAAATAAGTGTCATAACTCATGCTAACCCCTGCATAGGGGATAAAAATCCATTTTTGTGCGTTGACGGTGAGCGGTTTAATAAAAGGGATCGCGTGGGCAAGATAAGGCGTATCACCGACACGAGAGCTGCTCAGTAGTAGGGCGTTGATTGTCATTTTGTATCCTGAAATCTCGGAGTGTATTGGTATGTTAACAAAGATTAATTCCGATAAACATAGAGAGTTAAAGCAGAATTGCGCTCTAGCACGGCTAGCAGCGGTGTTTTTCAAGATAGTGATCCCCACCAAGATGGAGCGTTCGGGGCATTCTACTTCTGTGTGGCATCAATGCAAAAGTCAGTGATTGATGCGCCTTGAATTAAAGCTCTCAGAACGCGATGAAACTCGTCTCTTGAGGTTGCTTGGGCATAAGTTTAAGTTTCGATTAATATACTGTCCCTAGACTCTCGGCCATGAAAGGCAGTGTCTATATACGAGAAAGATAACCTATTTTAAAAACTCTTTTCTTTTACCACTTGAATTTCGATGATTTGGACATATTATGTCTTTGAACTAAAGTTAAATGGCCTATTCTTGCCCTAAAGGAGCTGAAATGAAGCGTATATTTCTATTGATTGCGACTAACCTAGCTGTGTTGCTAGTAGCCTCAATTGTGATGTCTATTCTAGGCGTGAACACGTCTACTATGGGTGGACTGCTGGTGTTCGCTGCCATTTTTGGATTCGGTGGGGCCTTTATCAGCTTAGCCATTTCAAAATGGATGGCGAAAAAGACCATGGGTTGTGAAGTCATCACCACCCCACGTGACAGTACCGAACGTTGGTTAGTGGAGACGGTTGCCCGTCAAGCTAAGCAAGCGGGGATTAAAATGCCAGAAGTGGCGATTTATCAGTCGCCTGACATGAATGCGTTCGCTACTGGTCCAAGTAAAGACAATTCATTAGTGGCTGTCAGTACGGGTCTGTTATATGGCATGAGCCAAGATGAAATTGAAGGCGTATTAGCCCACGAAGTGAGCCACGTTGCTAACGGTGACATGGTGACCTTGACACTGATCCAAGGTGTGGTAAACACGTTCGTGATCTTCGCGGCCCGTGTGGTTGCTGGCATTATCAACAACTTCGTGTCGAGTAATGATGAAGAAGGCGAAGGTTTAGGTATGTTCGCGTACATGGCCGTTGTTTTCGTACTGGATATGCTATTCGGTATCTTGGCTTCAATCATCGTCGCTTACTTCTCACGTATTCGTGAGTACAAAGCCGATGAAGGTGCGGCACGTTTAGCGGGTAAAGGTAAGATGATTGCTGCGCTTGAGCGTTTACGCCAAGGCCCTGAAAGTACGGCAATGCCTGCACAAATGTCAGCCTTCGGTATTAACGGCAAACGCTCAATGGCGGAAATGATGATGAGTCATCCTCCATTAGAGAAACGTATTGCTGCGTTAAGAGCAAGCTAATAGATAGTGAGTTAGATTTTAAGTTTTAAGACTCACAATTTCGGGCTCAAACTTTGGTTTGAGCCCGATTTTTTATGCCTACCATTTAACTCACATTTGATGAAGCAAAAAGACGCCGCTATGAGAATCATCACACCGCGTTAAATACCATCGCGGGTAAATCGCTGTAGATTCATGCGGGTTGTGCGTTCTGTCTTGATGCAACAAATCATACCTGCAGCAAATTATGCTGCGCGGTTGCCGCAAGGGCGCGATAGACCAGTGTCGTTTGTTTTGCTTTGATATTCCAATGCTGCCAAAACAGCGGCACGCGCATGCGCCGTTCTGGGGTGATCTCAATCAGTATCCCTTTATCGATTAATGGTTTAGCTTGTAAATGCCCAACGAGCCCATAACCTAAACTCAAGTTAATCGCTTCTAAAAAGCTCTCGGAAGAGGGGATCGTATGTTGCCACCATTGCCCTGGGGTCATATTGAAATACTGGGCGAGAAACTTCTCATGCAACTTATCTTTGGTGGAGAACACTACTGCTGGCGCCTTTGCTAACTGAGCTTGGTTGATGGCGTTGAATGACGAGGTGTCACTAAATGATGGAGTATCGCTCAGATCGCTAAAATAGCGTGCGGCAAATTCGGGCGTGGCCACACACAAATATTCCATGGTGCCTAAAAATTCACTGCTGCAACCCGCCATTGGTACTTCGGTTGTGGTGACACATCCGACCGCTTCACCATTTTTCAATAGATGATGGGTGTAAGACTCATCATCGACAATTAATTCCAATAACCAAGCGTGGCGACTGAACATGCCTGCTAGCGCAGGTAAAAACCACGTGGCCAAACTGTCGGCATTCACAGCGATGCGCACTGTAGTTGGATGGTTGGGATCGTCGGCGTCCATCTCGGCTCTTAATTCACTCTCGAGTAATTGTACCTGTGAATAGTGACGCAGCAGGCGCTTACCTGTGGGCGTTGCGACCACAGGATTGGAGCGAATAAGCAGTGACTGACCGACTTTTTCTTCAAGTTGTCGAATGCGCTGTGATACAGCCGACTGGGTGATGTGCAGCACTTTGGCAGCGCGGTCGAAGCCGCCTTCCGAGACCACAACGGCGAGCGCTTTGAGATTCGCGTATTCCAGCATAGTCATCCTCAAATGAGTGTGTTTGGACCGTTATTAATTTTACTTATGATACATAAAAAACATTAGTTATATTAATTTTGTTGTTTTGACTATGCTAGCGCCTTCTTTGAACATGAGAGGTGGTTATGCAAGCGGCATTTATACAGGGTATGGGGATTGGTGGGAGTTTGATTATTGCTGTGGGCGCGCAAAATGCCTTTGTGCTCAAGCAAGGCATTAAGCGCTCATACCCGTTACCGATTGCCTTGCTCTGCTCTATTATTGATGCGCTGATGATCACTGCGGGTGTCGCGGGGCTAGGACATATTATTGAGTCGTTTCCCACTATTAAGCATGTGGCGAGTTTCGGTGGTGCCGCGTTTCTACTTTGGTATGGTGCGAATGCGCTAAAGGCGTCGTTTGTGGCTAAGGGCATTGAGATGGATCAGGCCGATAATGCGGACACATTTAAGAAAGCCGTACTGACGACGCTTGGGATCAGTTTGCTTAATCCGCATTTGTATCTTGATACTGTGGTGTTGCTCGGCAGTATTAGCACTCAATTTGATGATTTCGATCGGCCTTGGTTTGGCGCGGGTGCCGTACTGGCATCATTTATTTGGTTTTTTGGCTTAAGTTTTGGTGCGCGTTTGTTAGCGCCCATTTTTACTCGCCCAGCCGCATGGCGTTATCTTGACCGTTTTATTTGGTTAACCATGTGGAGCATTGCCGCTGCGATTATTTGGCCCTATGTGGCAGGATAAACCGGTGTTGGGATGCCATAGAATACGGGCATAGCTGAATACTTTTGCGGATTTTTTGCTCGGTTTGACTGCATCTTGTGATATGAAAGTGAAAATTTTTCATGAAAAAGGTCCTGATTTCAGGACCTTTTCGTTATCGATTGCCGATTATTTATTCAGGCTGCCAAGTTCAACTCACGACGTTTACACTTTTGTGCCGATTAAAGCAGCAGCTTGAAGCCTTGTATTCGTCGTCATATTAGTCATTAACCCGCGATTTGCGCGAGTACGACTTCATGGTGATCTTTGGTTTTAAACTTATCGAATACGTGGGCGATGGCGCCGTCGGTATTGATAAGGAAGCTTAATCTATGAATGCCATCATAGGTTTTTCCCATGAATTTCTTTTCACCCCAGACCCCAAAAGCGTCTGCGACACTGTGGTCTTCATCGCTCAGCAAAGTGAAGTTGAGTGCTTGTTTCTCTGCAAATTTAGCCAGTTTAGCCACAGGATCTGGGCTAATGCCAAATACAGTGACATTATGACTATCGAGCTCGGCTTTACTGTCACGTAGACCGCAGGCTTGAACTGTGCAACCCGGCGTTGATGCTTTCGGGTAAAAATACACTAAAACAGGGCCTTGCTTAAGGCTGTCAGCCAGCGATACTGAGTTGCCATGTTGATCTTGCAGTGTAAAGTGAGGCGCTTTTGCCCCAGCCGTTAAGGTATTCATCTATTATCCTCTGTCCTCTAAGATGGCAGTGCCTTCCATACGACGAATAGTACAATCTAAGGTCATATCTTGGGCGAGCTGATAGATACTCTGTTCGAGCTTTTCTAGTTCAACTTTTTCAGGAATATTAATGGTTAGCGACACATTTTGCGTTTGTTCACCACCTGGGAGTTCCTCAGAAAATGAACGTACTGCGGCAAGATCTAATGACCTGTCAGCAAGGAACTGGGTAATGCGTTTAATGGTGCCGCGTTGGTCCTTACCCGTGAAGCGTACTTCGAGGCGAGAAAGGTAGTTTTGTGGTGTGTGTTTAGAGGTGCGTTTCATCACCGTCAACAGTTCTAACTCAACGCTGAGACTGGGGAACATACTTTCAATTTTCGTTATTGATGCCCACGAGCCAGACAACATCATGATCAGGGTAAATTCGTTACCAAATAATGCCATACGGCTGTCGACGATATCGCAGTCACAGTCACTGGCAAGTCGAGCTAGTTTACTTACAAGTCCAGGACGGTCGAGACCCATCGCTGTTACGACCAGGAAATTGGTCATGAATTTTCCTCACTTTTTCGATATCATAGAGCGAAAACTCAGGGTTAAAGCTGAGTTTTTGTGCGGGATGTAATGCTACCATAACTAATTCAATTTGAGAGCCCCGTTAATGCTTGTCATTAGTGGTTGGCATCAGTACCATAGCGAATCCTGAAATCTTGGGGAAAGTCAGATGATAAACGGAAGCATCGTAGCCTTAATCACGCCAATGAACAGTGATGGCTCAGTAGATTTTGCAAGTCTTGAAAGGTTAGTCGAATTCCATATTGACCAAGGCACAGATGCCATTGTGGCCGTTGGTACTACTGGCGAGTCAGCGACTCTGCCTATGCCTGAGCATGTAGCGGTCGTTTCACAAACCGTTAAATTTGCTGCGGGACGTGTTCCTGTCATTGGTGGCAATGGCGCCAATGCCACATCTGAAGCCGTTGAGCTCACCAAGTCCTTATCTAAGGTGGGTGTTGCCGCTATGCTTGGCGTAACGCCATATTATAATAAGCCAACGCCTAAGGGATTGATTGCGCATTATAAAGCCGTGGCCGCTAGCACAGATATTCCACAAATTCTTTATAATGTTCCAGGTCGTACTGCCGTTGATATGCTGCCAGAAACTGTTGCCGAGCTTGTTAGCGTAAGCAACATTATTGGTGTAAAAGAGGCGACCGGTGACTTATCCCGTGTAAAACGTCTGCGCGAACTGTGCGGCGACGATTTCCTCTTGTATAGCGGTGATGATGCCACTGCCAGAGAGTTTTTACTCTTAGGTGGAAATGGCGTAATTTCTGTGGCTAACAACATAGTACCAAAGGCTTTTAAAGCTATGTGTGATGCGGCGCTCGCTGGCAATGCCGAGTTGGCTCAGAGCATAGATACCCCGCTGCGCGGTTTGTATAGCACACTGTTTTGTGAAGCCAACCCTATCCCAGTAAAATGGGCTGCCCATCGTATGGGTTTGATTGAATGTGGCCATATTCGTTTACCTTTGACTGAACTTTCTGAGCAATGTCATGGTCTGTTGATAGAAGCAATGACTCGTGCCCAGATAGAGGTTAAATAATTAATGTTAAAGAAAGTCACTCCACTGATCTTAGTTGCTGCGGTTGCAGCCTGTAGTTCGCCACTTGATCGCCGCCAAGCGAACGGTAACGACGACTATGTTCAGGCCGAGCAAGCGCCTTTGCTTAAGATCCCCGCGGGATTAAAAACGCCACCCTACAATAAAGAATTCGATGTACCAGCACTGGGTTCTAAAGTGAATGCTTCGCTGTATGGCAAAAACTTAGATATCCGTCCGCCACTGCAAGTACTGCCAATGGCGGAAGGTACTCATGTGGAAGAGGGCAGTGACAACATTAAAATCGTGGTTGAATCCATCGACAATGCTGTGGATTTGAAACAAGAAATCTTCATGAACTTAGATGGTTTCTTTGCTCAAAAAGGTATTGCTGTTCGTAGCCGTGATTTTGACAAAGGCAACATAGAAACCGATTGGATTGAAAGCCGTGAAGTGATTGAATCGAGCATGTGGGGTGCGGATAAAGTTTATCTGTTGCGCCAACGCTATCGTTTTGACGTGGAAACGCGTCCACATGGTCGTACTGCCAATATCGTTATTCACTTAGTTGAACACGAAGAGTTCTACGACGATAAAGCGCAACAAGTTTTATTAAGCGGTGAAGATAAGCAAAGATACACTATTGATATGCTGAACAGCGCCATTGCGTATATCAGCGTTAAGCGCGACCAAGCAATCCAATCGAATCGTTTGAAGCAAACCTTAGGTATTAATGTTGATCTCGTGACGCCTGAAGAAGGTAAAGCTTACTGGTCTGCTAAAGCCTCTTACAAGCAAGTGTGGGATCGTCTACGCATAGTGCTACCAGAAATGGGCTTTGAAATTGCCGATATGGATAGTGCTAAAGGATTGTACTTTATCAAGTTTGACGATAACTCTGGTTTCTGGAGTTCATTGTGGGGCGAAGATAAGTTAGCACTGAAAGAAGGTAGCTACCGTTTACTGCTTGAAGATGGTGATACTCCAGAAGAAACGAAAATCTTCCTTCGCGATGGCGAAGATCAGCCATTAAGCGATGAAGTGGTTAGCAATGTGTACCAGTCACTGTCAAACCTTATGAAAGAAGAACGTCAAATACGTTAATTTCAGCAGTTGACTAGAAAAGGGCGAATTATCGCCCTTTTTTATTGGCTGCGATTTGAGTTTTAAGCTGGGAGTTGTCGATTATCTAGGCGATCTGTGTTTCAGGATTTAATTATCTATATACCAATTTTTTTCAAATGTTTTTAGGGTCTGTTGATCTTTCGAGAGTGATTTTTAGACAGCATGGCAAGACGTTATAATTTGCTTCGCCAAAAGTAACCATAACCTCAAGCCATGCCAAGACTTATGCTAACCGATGCACGCTGGGAAAAGCTATTTCATTTAATGAAAAGCACAGGCCGTGTTTATGACAAACCTGAACATAGACAAACATTCGAAGGTATTCTTTACCGCCTTAGAACAGGTATCCCTTGGCGAGATTTACCTAAAGAGTTCGGTCATTGGAGCACGGTCTTTAGACGGTTTCATTTATGGTCTAAGAAAGGCGTTCTAGCACATTTATTCAAGGCCTTAGCCAACCTTGCTGATATAGAATGGGTCTTTATTGATGGCTCGATAGTGCGGGCTCACCAGCACAGTGCAGGTGCAGCGACGCTAAGTAATGAGAGTATTGGTAAAAGTCGAGGCGGTAATTCAACCAAAATTCACTTAGCCGTCGACAGCGGAGGATTACCGATTTATTTCGAATTATCAGAAGGCCAAAAACACGATATTACACACGCCCCCAGCTTAATTGAGCACCTGAAGCAGGTTGATACCGTCATTGCAGATAAAGGTTATGACAGCGATGCTTTTCGTGAACTTATCGCAAATAAAGGCGGGAAATCTGTTATTCCAAGGCGCCGCTATAAGAATACACCTCAAGAAAGAGTCGATTGGTGCTTATATCGGTATCGACATTTAGTGGAGAATGCTTTTGGAAGAATTAAGCACTATCGAGCAATATCAACAAGATATGACAAGCTAGCAAGAAATTACGCCAGTATGGTGTCACTGGCGTTTATGTTAATGTGGCTGCCGATGTATTGCTGAACAACATTTGTACAGCAAAGATCAACAGACCCTAGTGATAAATGTTGATTTAGTGGTGATAAGTAAAATTAATCACTTAACAACCTTGTTATCGTACTGCATTCTGGCAACTCAACCATTGATATCGCCAAAGACACTTAATCATACATATTTTGCGCTATCAGCGTAATTTGTAAGAAAAAGTAAAACGTATTGATGCGATGATGTGAGTGAGTAAACTAGCCGTCATTAATGCGAGTCATTCCTTGGAAGCCCGATGAAAAAAATTATTCTAATAATCGCCCTATTGGCCGCGGCATGGTTTGGATACCAAGCCATGCAACCGCAAGAGATTGCTGCAGCCCAGATTAAACTCATACCTAATGTAGTGATTGCCACTGCCGCTATGGCGCCCATTCGCGATGAAGTTGAAGCTATTGGTAGCAATAAAGCCACAGAATCTGTAACGATAACGCCTAAAGTTACCGACATGGTGATAGCGCTTAAATTTGACGACGGCGATATCGTTAAAAAGGGCGAGTTATTAGTCCAACTGCAAAATGCTGAGCAGATCGCTAAGGTTAAAGCCGCGCAAGTCAAAGTCAGTGATAATCAACGTGAATTAGCTCGGATCAGTTCGTTGGTGACTAGCCGCACTGTGGCCGAGTTAGAACGCGACAGATTACAAACCCTTATTGATACCACCCGTGCTGAGCTCGAACAGGCACAATCATCACTCAATGATCGCAGTATTCTGGCGCCTTTTAATGGCCGTTTAGGTTTACGTCAAATCAGTGTGGGCAGCTTAGTGTCGCCCGGCACTGTGATTACGACATTGGATGATATTTCTACCATTAAGCTCGATTTTTCAGTGCCAGAGCGCTTTATTCAAGATTTAGAGCCAGGTAAAAAGGTTGAAGCCAAAGCGGTCGCTTTCCCTGATGTGACTTTCAAAGGTGTGGTGACATCGATTGATAGCCGCGTGAATCCAACCACGCGTACAGTGATCGTTCGCGCCGAAATCCCCAATCCTGAGCTGCGTTTATTACCGGGCATGTTGATGAAGGTCAAACTCATCAAGCGTAGCCGCGAGGCCTTGATGTTGCCTGAATCTGCCATTATCCCGATCCAAAACAGCCATTATGTTTATAGCGTCAATGCTGACAAGGTGATTGAACGTAAACAAGTCACTATTGGTATTCGCACTCGTGGCTGGGTGGAGATCTTAGACGGTTTAGCCTTGGGCGAAAACGTGGTGATCCGCGGCTTACTGAAAGTTCATCCTGGGGATAAAGTGCAAACTGAGTTCGCGGAAAAGTTTAGTTATCTTGCCGATACGAACGCGGAGCCAAGTGTATGATTCTTACTGATCTCTCGGTAAAACGTCCCGTATTTGCCTCAGTGATCAGCTTGCTGCTGGTCGCTTTCGGGCTTGTCTCCTTTGATAAATTGCCCCTGCGCGAATACCCAAACATAGATCCGCCAGTGGTATCTATCGACACGAATTACCGCGGTGCCAGTGCTGCCGTGGTGGAAAGCCGCATTACCCAATTGATTGAAGACAGGATCAGTGGCGTCGAAGGCATTCGTCACGTGAGTTCATCGAGCAGTGATGGCCGCTCATCGGTTACCTTAGAGTTTGATATTAGTCGTAATATTGAAGATGCAGCTAACGATGTGCGCGACAGGATCTCAGGTTTACTCGACAATTTACCCGATGAAGCTGATCCCCCAGAAGTACAAAAGGCCAATGGCAGTGATGAAGTGATCATGTGGCTCAATCTCGTGTCGGATCAAATGACGACCCTAGAATTGACCGATTACACCAACCGTTATTTGTCGGACCGCTTTTCGGTGGTCGATGGTGTGGCGCGGATGCGTATTGGTGGCGGTAAGGTTTACGCCATGCGCGTTTGGCTTGACAGACAAGCCTTGGCTTCTCGCAGTTTAACGGTTGCCGATGTTGAGGCCGCGCTCAGAGCTGAGAACGTCGAGTTACCTGCAGGTTCGATAGAGTCGAAGGAGCGGCACTTTACAGTGCGACTGGAGCGGGGTTATCGCACTGCCGAAGATTTCGCAAACTTAGTGATCACCCAAGGGGAAGACGGTTATTTAGTCAAACTGAGCGATGTCGCACGGGTGGAAATTGGCTCTGATGAAGAGCGGATTATGTTCCGTGGCAACAAAGAGGCAATGATAGGTTTAGGCGTGTCTAAACAATCAACCGCCAATACGTTAGAAGTGGCGCGCGCAGTGAACGCGCTGGTTGACAAAATCAACCCGACCTTGCCAGCGGGGATGTCGATTAAACGCAGCTACGATAGCTCAGTGTTTATCGAAGCCTCGATTAAAGAAGTGTATCAAACCCTGTTCACTGCGATGATCTTAGTGATTATCGTGATTTATCTGTTCCTTGGCAGCGTGCGCGCTATGTTGATCCCCGCTATCACTGTGCCAGTATCTCTGCTCGGCACCTTTATTGTGCTGTATGCGCTAGGTTATACCATTAACCTCTTGACCTTATTGGCAATGATCCTCGCCATCGGTATGGTGGTAGACGATGCGATTGTGATGTTGGAAAACATTCATAGACGTATCGAAGAAGGAGATTCCCCACTCAAAGCTGCTTTCCTCGGTGCGCGTGAAGTGGCTTTTGCTGTTATCGCGACCACACTCGTGTTGGTCGCGGTATTTATGCCAATCACTTTCCTTGAGGGTGACTTAGGTAAACTCTTTAAAGAGTTTGCCGTGACCATGAGTGCGGCCGTGCTGTTCTCTAGCCTAGTGGCGCTCACACTCACGCCCATGATGTGCTCTAAGTTGCTTAAGCCGAGCTCGCAGGATTCTTGGTTGGTGCGTAAGGTCGACGGCATAATGACAAAAGTGTCCAACCGATACCAATTGTCCTTAAAATCCGCCATGGCCCACCCGATATTGGTGTCGATTCTGGTGTTAGTCGCATTAGGTTCTAGTGTCTATTTAGTCCAAAAAGTACCGCAAGAATTTGCGCCACAGGAAGACCGTGGTTCGTTATTCTTGATGGTCAATGGGCCACAGGGCGCGAGTTACGAATACATAGAATCCTATATGAATGAAGTGGAAAACCGCTTGATGCCATTGGTCGAAACGGGTGATATCAAACGTCTGCTCATTCGTGCCCCCCGTGGCTTTGGCCGCGCGGCGGATTTCTCTAACGGTATGGCAATCATAGTACTGGAAGACTGGGGCAAACGTCGTCCAGTAAAGGAAGTTATCGTCGACATTAATAAGCGTCTTGCCAATCTCGCCGGAGTGCAAGCGTTCCCTGTAATGCGCCAAGCCTTTGGTCGCGGCGTAGGTAAACCTGTGCAATTTGTGATTGGTGGACCTAGCTACGAAGAGCTTGCCCGCTGGCGCGATATCATGATGCAAAAGGCGGCACAGAATCCTAAATTATTAGGATTAGATCACGATTATAAAGAGACTAAGCCTCAACTTCGTGTCGTCATCGACAGAGACAGAGCCGCGAGCCTTGGAGTGTCGATTTCAAATATAGGCCGTACGCTGGAATCCATGTTGGGCTCACGCTTAGTCACGACCTTTATGCGTGACGGTGAAGAATACGATGTGATCGTTGAAGGTGAGCGCGATAATCAAAATACCGCGGCGGATCTGCAAAATATCTATGTTCGTTCCGAGCGCACTCAAGAACTTATTCCGCTGTCTAACTTAGTGACTGTGGAGGAGTTTGCCGACGCCAGTTCGCTGAATCGTTATAACCGTATGCGCGCGATCACCATAGAAGCCAGTTTAGAAGATGGTTATAGTCTAGGTGAAGCCCTTGATTATATGAATCAATTGGCGCGTACCTATTTGCCAGCGGAAGCGGTGATTAGCTACAAGGGCCAATCCCTCGATTATCAAGAGTCGGGTAGCTCTATGTACTTCGTATTCATCCTCGCACTGGGGATTGTATTCCTCGTGCTCGCGGCGCAGTTTGAGAGTTATATCCACCCTGTGGTGATCATGCTTACTGTGCCGCTGGCTACCGTCGGAGCCTTAATTGGTTTGTGGCTTACGGGGCAGAGTCTTAATATTTACAGTCAGATAGGCATTATTATGCTGGTCGGGTTAGCCGCGAAAAATGGCATCTTGATTGTCGAGTTTGCTAATCAATTGCGGGATAAAGGCGTTGATTTTGATAAGGCCATTATTCAAGCGTCAGCGCAGCGGTTACGACCTATCTTAATGACAGGGATCACCACTGCTGCTGGCGCCGTGCCATTGGTATTGGCGGTAGGCGCGGGTGCTGAAACTCGTTTTGTGATTGGTGTAGTGGTGTTGTCGGGGATTTTACTGGCAACCTTATTCACTATCTTCGTGATCCCCGCCGCTTATGGACTCTTTGCCCGCAACAGCGGATCGCCCGAAGCTATCGCCCAACAGTTAGAAAAAGAATTAGCCCAAGACTAACGCCTCGTGCAGGTTGATGTTGAAAGCATACATATAGGCGCTTGGTATTCATCAAGCGCCTTATTTTTCGCCATTCGAACCTCGTTTTAGCCCTTGCCCTTGAAAAGCAAATTTGGAGCCCCATTTAGTAAACACTAAGCGTTACTTTTACCAAATTGCGTAACAAATAAAGGAAAATTTCATGTCACAACAAGAAACTCATGGTTTTCAAACAGAAGTCAAACAGCTGTTGCATTTGATGATCCATTCTTTGTATTCCAACAAAGAAATTTTCTTGCGTGAACTGGTCTCCAACGCTGCGGATGCGGCGGACAAGCTGCGTTATCTGGCGTTGACCAATGACGCACTCTATGAAGGCGACGGTGAACTGCGAGTCCGTATCAGTGCCGATAAAGAAAAAGGCACTGTGACCATCGAAGACAACGGCGTGGGTATGACCCGCGACGGCGTGATTGAGCATTTAGGCACAATCGCAAAATCAGGCACCGCTGATTTCTTTAAGAATCTATCGGGCGAATCCTCAAAGGATTCACAGTTAATCGGTCAGTTCGGTGTCGGTTTCTATTCAGCCTTTATCGTGGCTAAAAAAGTCACTGTTCGCACTCGCGCTGCCGGTCATAAGGCCGATGAAGCCGTATTGTGGGAATCAGAAGGCGAGGGTAACTTCACCGTTGATACCATCACCAAGGCGAGCCGTGGTACTGAAATTACGCTGCACCTGCGTGACGAAGAAAAAGAATTTGCCGATGATTGGCGCCTGCGTTCGATAATCACTAAATACTCAGATCATATCTCTGTGCCAGTCGAAATGTGGCAAGAAGGCTCGCCAGAGCGTGATGGTCCTGATGGCGAAAAAATTCCTGCGACCGAAGGTCAATGGAAAGTCATGAACAAAGCCACGGCTTTGTGGATGCGCAATAAAGCTGACATCAGTGATGAAGAGTATCAAGAGTTTTACAAACACATTTCCCACGATTACACCGACGCACTACTGTGGAGTCATAATCGGGTAGAAGGTAAGCAAGAATACACTAACCTATTGTATATTCCTGCAAAAGCGCCTTGGGATATGTGGAATCGCGACCGTAAACACGGCCTAAAACTGTTTGTGCAACGTGTGTTCATCATGGATGACGCTGAGCAATTTATGCCATCTTATCTGCGCTTCGTGCAGGGCTTAATTGACTCAAACGATCTGCCGCTGAACGTATCCCGCGAAATTCTGCAGGATAACCACGTGACCAAAGCGATGCGTACGGGTATCACCAAACGTGTGCTTGGCATGCTGGAAAAACTGGCGAAAGACGATGCGGAAAAATATCAACAGTTCTGGGCTGAATTTGGTCAAGTGCTGAAAGAAGGGCCTGCGGAAGATTTCGCCAACCGTGAACGTATCGCGGGCTTATTGCGTTTTGCCTCGACTCACACGGGCAGTGCTGCGCCGACTGTGTCACTCGATGACTACATCAGCCGCATGAAAGAAGGTCAAACTAAGATTTATTACATTGTTGCCGACAGCCATGAAGCCGCCGCTAACAGCCCACATTTAGAGTTGTTACGTAAGAAAGGCATTGAAGTCTTACTGATGTCAGAGCGTATCGACGAGTGGCTAATCAACCACTTAACTGAGTATAAAGAGAAACAATTGCACTCAGTGACCCGTGGTGATTTAGAACTTGGTGAGCTGGAAGATGCATCTGAAAAAGAAGCGCAAGAAAAGCTTGAGCAAGAATCGGTAGCTTTAGTTGAACGCATTAAAGCGGCATTAGGCTCAACCGTTGCGGATGTGAAAGTTACGTCACGCTTAACTGACACCCCAGCCTGTGTGGTGGCGGGTGAAGGCGAAATGTCGACTCAGATGATTAAGCTGATGCAAGCTGCGGGTCAACCTGTGCCAGAAGTGAAGCCGACATTTGAGATCAACCCAGCGCACCCATTAGTATCGCGCTTAAATGATCTTCAAGATGAAGCCGCCTTCGCGGATTGGTCAAATCTGCTGCTGCAACAGGCGCAATTATCTGAAAAAGGTAGCCTTGCGGACCCATCGGCCTTTATCAAGCTGATGAACCAAATGTTACTGGCTAACATGAAGTAAATGACTATCGGGGCCCTTCTTTGAACGGCCCCGATATTGTTTCTAGTGCAGGAAGAGTGGTTTGCGCCTAGCCTGTCACTCAATTCGTTAGCGGTAAGACTCGATTTTAAGACTTGGTTCTAACGCTTAGTTTTAAAAGAATAAGGCCTCCCATGATTGAGGCCTTAAACGTTAAGGGAATACTATGGATAATATCCTCAGTCTGACTAAAGACAACATTCAGCAAGTGGTTGACGCCTCGATGCAACAGATCGTGGTGTTAGCATTTTGGGCACAGCCGCAGGAACAAAGTGTGGCTATGCTGCACACCTTAGAGCAAATTGCCGCGCAAAATGCGGGTCGATTCGTGCTCGCTAAAGTCGACTGTGAAGCCGAATTAGAAATTGCCAATTACTTTCGCATTCAAAGTCTACCGACCACGTTAGTATTGGATAAAGGTCAGCCTGTCGATGGTTTTGCTGGCCTGCAAGATGCGGCGCAAGTCACAGCTATGCTGGATAAACATTTGCCGCCTATATGGCAGTTACAGTTAGCACAGGCCAAAGCATTGCTCGCCTTGAGTCAAGTCAGTGCAGAAGATCTTGCTACAGCGGCTGTGTTGCTTAAAGAAGCACATATAGGGTCAAATCAAGCGGGTGAGGTGAGTCTAGTGCTTGCCGATGTGTATCTTATGCAGGGCGAATTAGTGTTAGCACAAGCCATGCTTGAGAAGGTAGGGCTTGCTGACCAAGATGGTTACTACCAGAGTTTAAAAGCTAAGCTCGCACTTGCCTTCGATGCGGCGGATACCCCTGAAATTCGCGATTTGCAGCAAAAGTTTGAGCAAAATCCAACAGATTTAGTGTTATTACTCGAGCTGAGTAAGGCATTGCATGCAGCCCACCGCGATGATGAAGCATTAGAACTGTTATTCGGTGTGCTAAGTAAAGATTTAGGTGCTGAAAATGGCACAGTAAAACAAGTATTTATGGAAGTATTAACGGCACTTGGCCAAGGTAATCCCATAGCCAATCAATACCGCCGTAAGCTCTATACTTTGCTCTATTAATGAAAAAAATCGCTTAGTAACCGCAGTTTATTTGCGGTTTCTGAGGCTAAAGTCGAAGCTAAAACCCTTCTCAATGGCGGCCAGATGTGCGAAGATCGCCGCCCTAAGAAGAATATCAATGCGAAAAGAGGACTCTTGAGATGCGCATTATCCTATTGGGCGCCCCAGGTGCCGGTAAAGGTACCCAGGCCCAGTTCATTATGGAACAGTATGGTATCCCACAAATTTCCACTGGTGATATGTTACGTGCCGCGGTAAAAGCGGGTACTCCACTGGGTTTGGAAGCGAAAAAAGTGATGGATGCTGGTCAACTGGTTTCTGATGATCTGATCATCGGTCTGGTTAAAGAGCGTATCGCACAGGAAGACTGTGTTAAAGGTTTCTTGTTAGACGGTTTCCCACGTACTATCCCACAGGCGGATGCGATGGCGGCAAACGGTATTAGCATTGATCACGTGATTGAAATCGACGTGCCAGACGAAGAAATCGTTAAGCGCATGAGCGGTCGCCGTGTTCACCCTGGTTCTGGCCGTGTTTACCATGTGGTTTTCAATCCACCTAAAGTGGAAGGTAAAGACGACGTGACGGGCGAAGATTTAGCTATTCGTCCAGATGATGAAGAAAGCACAGTGCGTAAACGTCTTGCTATTTATCATGAGCAAACTAAGCCGCTGGTTGAATACTACGGTAAAGTGGCTGCCGCTGGCCAAACTCAATACAACAAGTTTGACGGTACTCAATCGGTTGCGGCCGTGAGTGAACAGTTAGCTAGGGTGTTGAAATAACCGAATAAAGGTTAATTTACGAGAACAAGTTCTCATATTAAGAAAAAGCCTGCCGATGCAGGCTTTTTTTATGGGTATCGCAATGTTAGCCTCCAAGTGAACTTCATTAACCATGAGCCTAACGTTGAATCCTTCCCCTGCTTTTGGTGTGTTATTGGTTAACCTCGGCACGCCTGATCAACCTAGTCCTAAGGCCGTTAAACGCTTTTTAAGGCAGTTTTTAAGTGATCCCCGTGTCGTCGATTTATCGCCGTGGATTTGGCAACCGCTGTTGAACGGCATTATCCTCAACACCCGTCCGACGAAAGTCGCCAAACTCTATCAAAGCGTGTGGACGCAGGAAGGCTCGCCCTTGATGGTGATAAGTGAGCGCCAAACACAAAAACTGGCGGTGGACTTAAGCGCTACGTTTAACCAGACCATTCCGGTTGAACTGGGCATGAGTTACGGCAATCCCTCCATCGATGCGGGATTTGAACGTCTAAAAGCTCAAGGGGCAGAGCGTATTATTGTGCTGCCTTTGTATCCCCAATATTCCTGCTCGACAGTGGCAAGTGTGTTCGATGCTGTTGCCCGTTATCTTAAAACCGTGCGTGACATGCCGCAGGTTCGCTTTAATAAAGACTATTTTGACCATAGCGCTTATATTGCTGCGCTGGCACACAGTGTGACGCGCCACTGGAAAATCCATGGGCAGGCCGACAAGTTGCTCTTGTCATTTCATGGTATCCCACTGCGTTATGTGAAAGAGGGGGATCCATACCGCGAGCAGTGTTTTGTCACGGCTAAACTATTGGCGCAAAAACTTGAGCTGAGCGAGTCGCAGTGGCAAGTGTGCTTCCAATCGCGCTTTGGCCGCGAAGAATGGTTAACGCCCTACGCCGATAAACTATTGGCCGAGTTACCTGCGCAAGGGATCAAAAGTGTTGATGTGATTTGCCCTGCGTTTGCGACCGATTGCCTCGAAACCTTAGAAGAAATCTCCATTGGCGCTAAGGAAACCTTTTTGCATGCGGGTGGCAGCGACTATCGGTTTATCCCTTGTTTGAACGACGATGAGTTACACATTGAATTATTACGGCAATTAATCCAAGAACAAGCGGTATCTTGGGCCCATACCCAAGCCACCTGAAGATACCAGTTTCAGAGCGCCTAGGGTGATTCAATTCAAGGCGCATCAATGACAGAATGTCGGCCACCTTTTGAATTGATGCAACACGGAAGTGAAGTGCCCTAGGCGCTCCGTCCCGGCGGCAGATGTTAAACACGGGGTAACGCACTTTATGCCGTGTTGGTTATTCTTAACTTAGTCCACTAGGTCTGCAAATAGCCGCCTTGCCTAAAGTGCGTTAAATTCCCGCTGAATCCTGCATCTTCAGGTTGTTTGGGTATTGGAGCACTGGCTTCGAACTGATTTTGTGATAGAATCTGCGCCCTTCCGGCTAAGGGGTGGGTTTTTTGTCTCGCTAGCCTAGACTCAATATTTTTAGGATGCTGCTTGGCTTGACCGCCTCGGCAGACGCCAATTAGCATGGATGCCAGGAAAAGAGAGCCACTATGAAGTTTCCCGGTCAGCGTAAATCTAAACATTATTTTCCGGTTAAAACCCGAGATCCGCTGCTTGAACAGCTGACTCAACAGCCTCAGCCGTTTGCGACCTATATCAGCGGTATTGATCAAACCTTAGTGGATATCGAAGCGAAAGTGGAAGACGAATTGCTGAGCCGTTATGGCTTGCCCAAAGGCAATTCGACCCTGATCAATGATGAACAGGCTCACAGACTCTACACTGAGTTAAAAATTCATGGTTTGATTAGCGATGAATTTGCTGGTGGCACGATTGGCAACACAGTGCACAATTATTCTATTCTGGCCGATGACCGTTCAGTGCTGTTTGGGGTAATGAGTCAGAATATCGAAGTGGGCAGTTACGCCTACCGCTATTTATGTAATACCTCTTCTAAAGTCGACCTTAACTTTCTACAACCTGTAGATGGTCCTATCGGTCGCTGTTTTACCCTGATTTCTGAGTGCGGCGAGCGAACATTTGCGATCAGCAAAGGCGCTATGGATAAACTCACACCTGAATTTATCGATAAAGACGTGGTGCAGGGCAGTTCAGCCTTAGTGTTGACCGCGTATTTGATGCGCGCCAGTGATGGCGACCGTATTACCGATGCGGCCATGTGCGCTATCGAATATGCAAAAGCCGCCGAAGTTCCCGTGGTATTAACCTTAGGCACGCGTTTCTTGATTGAAGAAGATCCACAATGGTGGCAAAACTTCATCAAAGAACATGTCACCATTTTGGCGATGAATGAAGACGAAGGTGAAGCCTTAACGGGTTCACGGGATCCTCTGCTTGCCAGTGAAAAAGCCTTGGAATGGTGCGACATGGTATTAACCACAGCGGGTCCAATCGGGCTTTATACTGCGGGTTATACCGAGGACTCAGAAAAACGCGAAACGACTCACACGCTGTTGCCGGGTGCTATCCCTGAATTTAATCGTTATGAATTCTCCCGTCCAAAGCTTAAAAGTGACTGTGAAACACCAATCAAAGTCTTTGCCCACATTTCACCTTACATGGGCGGCCCTGAAAAAATCGGTAACACTAATGGCGCTGGCGATGGCGCATTATCGGCGTTATTGCACGATCTGGCGGCCAATACTTTCCACAAGACTAACGTGCCAGGCTCAAGTAAACATAAGCGCGATGGCCTATGTTATTCCTCGTTCTCTCAAGTGTGTAAGTACGCTAACCGCGTCGCCTATGAAGTCTTAGCTCAGCATAGCCCGCGTTTATCCCGCGGTTTACCTGAGCGCGAAGACAGCTTAGAAGAATCCTACTGGGAAAGATAAGTCGGTAGCTGTATTGGGATTAAGCTGACTGATTTACGCTAGGGCAATAACGGCAAACCGTTGTTGCCCTTATTTTTATGGCGTTTATCAATAATTAATTAACTAAGCATTAATTTTAACTACAGGCAGTTGCGAATAAATGTTAACGTTAGTCGGGTTCAGGTAGTCCAAATACAGCGATGATTTAAGGTGGAATTTTCGGTGAAAGCGCAAATCTTAAGAGAAATGAAGGTACTCACGGCCATAGAGCCTGAGTTCGAAGTGCAACGTCGTGTCGCGTTTATTAAAACCAAACTAAAAGAAGCGCGTAGCAAGGCATTGGTATTAGGGATCAGCGGTGGGGTGGATTCTTCTACTGCTGGGCGTTTGTGTCAGTTGGCGGTGGACAGTTTAAACCAAGAAAATAGCCAAGGCGGTTACCAGTTTATCGCCGTGCGCTTACCCTATCAGATCCAAAAAGATGAGCATGAGGCGCAATTAGCCTGTCAGTTTATTCAGCCTTCTAAGTTGGTCACTGTGAATGTGCATCAAGGTGTTGATGGCGTGCACAGCGCTACCGTTGCCGCGTTAGCCGAAGCCGGATTGTCTTTGCCCGATGTGGCGAAAGTGGATTTTGTGAAGGGTAACGTTAAAGCCCGTATGCGGATGATCGCCCAGTATGAACTCGCCGGACTCGTAGGCGGGCTTGTGGTGGGGACAGATCACAGCGCCGAAAATATCACAGGTTTTTACACTAAATGGGGCGATGGTGCCTGCGATTTAGCGCCATTATTTGGTCTTAACAAACGCCAAGTTCGCCAACTCGCCGCGTATCTTGGCGCGCCAGAATCGTTAGTCTATAAAGCGCCGACCGCGGATTTAGAAGACAATAAACCGTTACTCGAAGATGAAGTCGCGCTTGGCCTAACCTATGCGCAAATCGATGATTTCCTTGAGGGTAAAGACGTTGGCAAGGCGGTTGAAGACAAGTTAATTGGTATTTATAAGGCGACGCAGCATAAACGTCAGCCTATTCCAACTATTTACGACTAACCCTGAATCGTCCTTGAATATGCACTCGTTTGAACTCTGTTCACGAGTGCTTTTTTATGCCTTTGTTATTTGGTGACTAATGCTGTGGTGACAGCCGTTACCACAATCATAATGGAATTATTTACTGTGTTGGGGCTCTGGCGTTGCTAAGTGTTGCCGTGTCAGGGCGATCAGCTGGTTTGGGTATTGGCGATAATCCAAATAGGGCGTGAGTAAAAAATGCTGTCCTAGCGAAGATGGCAGCTTAAGTGCAGTTATGGATTTATTTTGGGCAGTTAAATGCTGCGCACCGGAATCGTTCACGGACATGGTGAGCCCTAAAGCATTTGCGGCCACTTGCCCCGCAATGAGATGAATCTTAGCGTTTGCCATCAGCTCTATAGCGCCTATGCAGATCATTTCATTTTGCTTGAGTAACACTTGGTCACGATAGCTGCGCCAGTCATCTCCAACCGTACTTATTTTGGCCATAATAGTGAAGATCTTACGCCAATGATTGCCATTGAGAGCTATAAGAGTCGCGACAGCGTCTGGCTGAGTGTAATGCCAGTTCTCAGGTACCAGCGGCGCGGTAGGAAGATAGTAGGCGAACCTAGCGTGTGGATTACCGATTATCATCGAGAGTGTATAAGTTTCGTTGGAATAAGACTATTTTCGATCCTAACCCGATTAAGGCCTATGCGGCTAATAAAATTGCGAGATGAGTAAATTGGGGTGACTAAATTGGAGTGATTAAATTGTACTGCTTAAGTGGTTTTTATCGCGGTAAAACGTTTGAAGGATGTTTTTATCTACCCGTATAATCTAGTTGCACATTTTATCTTCATGTAGGAACAGCGATGAAGGCTATCATCATAGGTTCGACAAAACACCTATTTTTAGCTGCAGTGTATGCGAGTACTGGCATAGTGGTGGCGTTACTCGCGACAGGGATCTATTTTCTTAATGCGCGCCCTGAGCTGTCACTTTGGCATACGGTTGAGCTAAAAAATGAGTTCCATTACAATACCAAACTTGCCAATTTTAATGAGTACTTAGCGCTAGAAGAGCGCCTATTCGCCGAAGTTGAGCGCAAAGTTGTACAGAAGATTCCTGCCTCTGAACTATCTCCCGTGAATCGCTATGTTAAAAATAGCTTGTCTGATCCTGCCCATTGGCCACAAAACTGGAATCGCAGTTATGAATGGCCTGTGGCTAATGCCGAATTTGGAGTATTACTGCTCCACGGTATGTCGGATTCGCCCTATGCTCTATCCAATGTGGCAGTACACTTTAAAGGTAAAGCCCATGTGCTCGGTTTAAGACTGCCAGGACATGGCACGATTCCAAGTGGATTGACTGAGCTTTATTGGCAAGATCTGGCCGCAGCGGTGAATTTAGCCACAGCGCATATGCGGCAAACTCTGAAAGATAAACCATTATTTGTGGTGGCTTTTTCGACGGGTGCCGCCGTCGCGCTGAACCATGAGTTAGAACGTATAAGCCATGATAAAGCCCCTGATTATGATGGAATGATTTTTATCTCTCCCGCGATAGGGCTAGCGCCATCTGCGGCGGCTGCACGCTGGCAGAGTTGGATAGGACGATTGTTGGAGCTGGATAAACTGCAATGGAACAGTATTCAAGTAGAGTACGATCCCTTTAAATACACCTCTTTTGCGGTTAATGCGGGCGATGTAGTTTATCAATTAGCCCTGCGTAACCAAGGTTTATTGGCAGGATTAACGCCGAAGCAACGGGCGCAAGTTCCGTCGATACTCACCTTTCAGTCGGTAGTGGATGCAACCGTTTCAACCTCGGCAGTGGTGAATCATCTTTATCAGACATTGCCAGAAAATGGCCACGAACTCGTGCTGTTCGACATGAACCGACTCGATGTGAATGCCAAAATGGTGTCCAATGATCCGCTTGCGGGCTTATTGGCGAACATTAATAACCCTGAGTTACATTATCGTGGCACTGTGGTGGAAAATATCAGTAATGAAACCACGCAGGTTCAGGCGCGATACTTTGGTTTAGATGAACTGGGTTTAGATGAACAGAATTTAGATACACAGGATATAGACGCACAGGGTAAAGTGCTCACTCAGGTCAGTGAAAACGTGCGGATATTAGATTTATATTGGCCTGCAGGCGTGTATTCTTTATCCCATGTTGCGCTACCTTTTGGCATAGATGATGGGCTTTATGGCGCCGTGATCCAGCCTGATTTACATAGGATCCAAATCGGAGCCTCAGCTTCGCGCGGAGAGCGCGGCTTGTATAGCGTGTCAGCGTCTGAAATGTTACGACAGAAATGGAATCCCTTTTTCCCGTATCTACTCGAGCGCATGGATGAGTACCGACTCGCCCATATGCACTCGCATTGAATGATGATTTAGTAAACAGGTGTCATTATGTCTGTTCTGCAGCTAAATCCTGTTTGAGTATGGACGTAATCAGTATCGAGCAATCATTATCGACGAAAATTGTGTCATTCAGAACATAAACTAAGCAGTTGATCAAAGAGATGTAATGAAGCCCTTGCGCAGTTGCGAGGCAATTGCTACAGTTCTGGCTCGCTTAAGATAAACCCCATAAACAGTATCTTAAGTGATAAGTAATTGAGCAAAAACCGTAAAGATTATCGCTAAACAATATTTAGCTAAGTCAGCACAGGTATGCAATATACTTAAAAATTCGGTATGTAGCGCAGCCCGGTAGCGCACTGTCATGGGGTGTCAGGGGTCGGAGGTTCGAATCCTCTCATACCGACCAAATTCATAAACAAAAAAGCCTGCAATCTTAATCAGTTGCGGGCTTTTTTGTGTCTGTAATTTGGCTTTTTACTGCTTAGAGGTGGTGAAACAATGGTGAAATGGGGGCGAAACGGGTTTCAGAATTACAGTGTTCAAGTGCGCTGGTTGCCTTAGTTTTATTAATGGCTGAATTTAATCTCAGCGTGAGGTACTTCGGTCCATTGCAGGTGGTCCCGCACATAGATTTTGGTGGACTTGGCATCGGTGTGAGCCATTCGGCCTTGAGGATCAACACCCATATCAGAAAACAATCTGGCGGAAAGCGCACGGATTTCGTGGAAGGTTGGCCGCTGGCTCATTTCTAAATGATTGAACAACGCTAACTCATCCCTTAATGCCGAAAACGCTCTGCTGAGATAATTAGGATCGAGCTGATAGCGGTGATCAGTCGCTTCACTTTGCTTATTGTGTTTGTCTGGTCGGCGATGAACCACATAAGGGCAAAGCACTCCATCACGACTTTTATCAATAACGGCCTTTAATACCTCACCGATAGGGATTGCCACATGGCTGGCTTCTTTCTCTTCCACTTTTTGGCGATGAATAAATAACGTGCCGTAAATGCCATCCACAGGTTCATCGAACCATAAACAACCACATTTGCCTTCCTTAGGTTTTTTAATGCTGTATTTGATCCGCGATACTTCAAGGCGTGCTTGGGTTGATTGCAAAGCAAGATCCATCGCCGTTTGTAACCACAGTGGTGCCGCAGCATGGATTCGTTGATACACTTCAAAGCTTAGGCGTTGGCGTTCTTTACCTTTAGTTTTGCGCTTTTTCATCTTTCGAGAGGCCGGATTATCTAACATGATGGACTGGTCGATCGCGTAGCTAATCAGTTTCTCCAAAAATCCAAGTTTGCGGTTATGCACATTGGGGCTGGCATCAGGATGGTATTGGTTTAGAAAGCCGTTGATGTGCTCAAGGCTAATATCTTGGCTGCTAACCTCAGCAAAATAGGTTTTAACCCGTTCGGCATCGTTGCGCATAGTGCTGGCCAGTTGCTTACTTGGTGTTTCCTCTTTAAATATCAACTCTAAAAGGCGGTCCACATGGCTGGCAAAGGACAGTCCATCAGCTTGAGGTGAGGCGCATGAGGCTTCAATCAACTGATCCACAGTTAACCCAACGGCAGGTCGCATAATGCGGTTATACTCAACCGCAATTTGAATCGCCTGCACTTTATCTTTACCTAATGTTTTACGAACACCATTTACCAGCGTAAAGCGGTAAGTGCCCTTGGAGCTATCAAACATTAGATGCTGAGGCAGATTTTTATTATGCGACTTTTTAGGGCGAACCATATTGATTACCTTGAGGCTGCAATTAAATCAGACACCGCGCTGCTAACGGCGGGCGCCACACCAAAGTGCTGGTCTTCGTAAACATAGACCTTGTTATCTACAATGAGCCCGCGAATCACACCACGTAAAATCCAACCTTTAATGGTGCGATTTTGAGGCGCGGAATTGGCAGCAAACTCACGTTCAGACCACTCACTGGCCCTCATTAGTTTGGACGTTTTTTTAAATGACATATTAAACTCCAATTAATTCAATTCGTTAATGTTATCTGCTTTTAATATCATCCTATCTAATCGAGCAATCACTGCTTGCTCACGTCCTTGAACAGTTGATAGATCAAACTCAGGGCGCTTACTCAGCATTGCCACTTGTTGCTCAAGCTCGGCAATTCTGGCTTTAATCTCAATGTTCTCAGCGATAGCTAGGTTAAGTCTGTCATTCATCGTCATGCTGCACCTACCTGCGTTAAACAACCTTCATCCTCATCTTCTTGCCATTCACCTGAGTCGATTAATGCTTTGGTGCATTGACTGCAAATCTGATGGGTACTGCCGCAATGTTCGACAAAGGTTGGTCTATGCGCTTCACAGAAATAACCCTCGCAGCTGATCTCATCTTCGCCATGCATACCACCACACGCATAAGAAAGGCCACGGTCGATTTGTTTGTGGCAACCCGGATGATCACAGGTTGCTTCGAAGGCATAACCAATGGGTCTGCCGTTACTATCCTCACCACAATTTGACCAGCTCATTGCTTACCATCCTCAATGTAACGATGAAAATCATCCTCGCCACACGTTGCAAACTCCTTTTCACAATGCGCCCATGAACAGACAAATTCGTTTTCGCATAGATCTGATGCGTAAATCGTATTTTCACCGCCACAGTGTGGACATGAAACTATTAGCCCAGCAGGCTTTGCCATCTTCTTCATTGTTTACCACCATTTGTAATGCTTTTTTCATGACCACAAAGTTTTAGAAGCTCGTTCGCATCAGTTATTGCACTATCGATTCCTAGGCACTGTGGATAGTCATTACTTAGTACTAATAGGTTTGGCAGTGCTTGTGTAGATATGAAGGTTTTGAGCTTATCCACCTGCATCGCCAGCTGGCCGCGCTCAGCTGTTAGAGTGTCAATTTCTTGCGCTGCCTCAGCCGCAAGATTCTTTTCACCACGACGAGATAAGTCGTCTTGATCTGTAGCGAACTGCTTTAGCCGTTCAGATAGTGAAAGCTGCTTCATGCCGCTTCCTTATCTTTCGGAGCGAAGAACAGCGCGACGGGGCCATCTTCGGTGTCGTGAATACTCAGCAGGAATGAGCCGGCCTTGTCGCAAACGGGGTTCCAATCGCTGATATCGTTATCGCCCTCGTCAAAGTAGCGCTCGATCTGATGTTCAGTGGCATCGAGTTCAAACCAAATCGCCACAAACTCGCCGCCTTGGCGTGCCGCCCATGCTTCACACTCCACACGGGTTACACCTTCATCCCACTCGGGCAAATCGGGATGGGTCCAATAACCTTCTTCACGTTCAACTGTTGCTGCTTGTATCGGGTTCATGCTGCTTCTCCTTGGCGCTGGGCTTGATATGTTTGCCATGCGGGCAAATCAGTGTTTGATACTCGCCAATCAAGCTCGCCAGCCTTGTCATAGGCCACTGAGCCGCCATATTGAGCACCCTCAAAAGTAAATGTCGCAGTGCAATACAGTTGTGGATATGCACCGTTAAACGCCGTGAAGGTCAGATCAGGGCGCAGTGATAAAAGTCGTTGCTTAAAGGCTTCTGCCTTAGCATTGTGCTGCGTAATGTCAGCTTGCTTTTGTGAATGGCACGCCGCGTTGCAATAAAACGCCTCGCCGATGCAGATCACCGCTTCAATCTCCGTCGCATTGCCTTCATCGTCTTCGGCTTTAATTGGGTTGCCGCAGTGGTAACAGGTAAAACACCAACCATCGGCCAGTAACACTTGATAAGGCACGTTGCCTTGCTCAGCGTATTGGTCATATTCAGGGCAGCGAGTCACTGACATATCATCTTCAAAGGTCAGATTGAGTTCGCCCGCACCTATGCGGCGAGCGGCGGCAGCATGTTGATGAAACACAATGCATGCGGCGCCCTCGCAATGTTCTTGTACTTGAAACGCTTTTATCTTGGGTGTGTTTGTGTTCATGCTGCTTCTCCTTTTATCCTGAGTTTTGATTCTGCGTTGAGTGCGAATACTTCTGCGTCGGCTTGGCCGAAGTCGCTGCACTCGATGGCATTAAACGACTTACAAATGCCCCAACCGTGGTAATTGTTGGGGATGTACTTCACTTCGATTTGTTGCTGATCGCACATCAAGGTGAAGTAGGGCTTAGATAGCGTGACCACGCCCGCTTTAGTGCTGAACGTATTCATGCCGCCTCCTTGTTTTGGCTGTCGCTTGTTTGGCTGACTGGCGGATGGCAGGGCAGACGCATTGGGTGATATCGGTACGAATACACTATGGTGCGGCTAATGCCCTTGGCGAGGTTGGTTAAGCCGTTGCCCAATGCTTGCCAGTACAGGCAATCTAACGCGCCCAGTGCCAGCGCGATTTTGATGCTGTCGCCCGTTGTGGCCTTGAGTAACAGGCTTAACTTATGGCTGCGGTAATGATTTAGCAGATGGCGAAACGCCGCTGATTGAGTCATTTAGGCCACCTGCTTCGGTTGCAAAGGAGTTGATTGCAAATGAGTTAATTGCAGCTTGGCCCAGTCGATGGCTTTAATGGCCTCGACCGTGGCGGCGATTTGCTCTAACTTCTTTTGCCCGCGCATAAAGTTCGACAGTTCAATACCGTGGCGAGCCGCCGCACGTTCGGCGGGTAGGGCGCTGGTGTAATGCAGCGTTAATGCGGCAATCACCTCGGGTGAACTAATGCGGGTAAGCGACAGCAATAACGCAACGCGCTCTTGTGATTCAAAGCCTGGGAGTAAGTGGTTCATGCTGCACCGCCTGTGGTGCTGATCACCTTGAACTCGATAACCCACACCCACGGGTTGGCATCCCAATTTTCATAGATTGAGTTCCATAGGGATTTAAAAGCATGCTGTGGGTTTTTATACCAACGCCAATGAGGCGAATGAGGCTTATGGCTTGAATGCTTTTCAACTCCGCCCCATTGTTGGTAAACGGAGCTATATTGCAAACCTTCGGCTTTTGCATCTTGCTCGCTGATATCATTTAGCCTTTCAACCCGAACAGCAGTGACTTCAAGCAGAATACGAGCGCAAGAACGAGGCATATGGATAGATGGTTTCCATTTGCTTTCGCCACTATCACCCGCGGCTTTGAATAGAACCGTTCCGTTAGCCGGACATGAGCAAGGCGATTCACTGCAACCACATTCATCAGATGCATTGAATAACCTCCAAGCCTCACGTACCCACAGCTGATCACCAAGCGTGCCGAACGGTGAAACAAACGCGCAATCTTCATCGCTAACGCCAAAAACATCATCATTGGCTGGTTGATAGAATCCGCGCTTATCAATGACTGTCGGTGTATACCATTCGGCATTTTTAGAAAATGGCGTCCAATCATCATGCGGCTGAGCTTTAAACACTCTGCGCGTCTGTGTTTTACGGCCATCAAGAATGGCGCGCACCATTTCGGTGTTGAAGATAATAGGGCGCTGTTTCATGCTTCACCTCTGTTCCATTCGTGCTCAGGGCTTGCGTCCCAGTAGCAAAACTCCATAAAGTTTTTAAAGCCGTCGCCGTACTCTAAATAACGCTTATAGCGCTGCTGTGACTTAGTTGTTTTTCGAATACAGCCAATGCCACCGTATTCAACCTCCCAAATTGGGTGGCAATGACGAACAACGCCAGGCTTGTCATCATCAAAGTTAACGCCAAGGTGATGACCGCAATCTTTGATGATCACGCCAGCGCGGCCATTCACTTTAACTAAGCGGCCTATTTCGGCTGGAACAGCGTAATGCTGTTTGATGTAGTCAAATTGGCTCATGTTGATTTCCTTATCTTTTAACCAAGAAACGGTGCAGACCTTTGGCGGCACGAATGGCGACAGTGCGGTCGGTGGTAAACTTGCCACCGGGCAACATCCAACCTTCCTTAAACGCGACGATATGGCCAACGCCGATTTTGATATCGCTGTGTAGCGGTTTGTCATCAGTTAACATGCTGCTTTCCTTCTCTCGTCATCACACTCAGCAGGGCTAGGCTGCGGCTTCGCCGTTAAACACCACCAGATTGATGATGGGTTTCTTGGTTTTGGGGTTCACCTTGTCCGACAGCTTGTGATAGCGAATATGCACATCGCGGTGGGCTTCTTGGGTCATGGCTAAAACGATATATTGCTGGCACAGCGCGGGCGTCGATAACGAATGCGACAGGCGTTGTGGCTTCATGGTTTCAAACAAGTGCTTCGCCATATCATCCAACTTAGCTTGGTACTCGTCGGGGCTCAGTTGACGGCGGTTAGGGTGCGCGCCGACTGAGGTGCTGCACTTTTTGGCCGCTTGATTTTTCGCTAAGGTCATGGACACGCCGTAAACAAAAAACATAATTGCCTCCAACAAGGTGAAACTGTCGCCGTTATCGTTACAGGGATATGGACCATCACCCCTTGGTTGCTTTGCCTAGATAGCCTAAATCGTGAATGTTCGCGGCGGCTCTACTGCTTAGCGGCCGACGGGCGCGACTGGCGTCATCGTGTGCAGCGGATGCACATTAGTGACGGCTTGCGGGTCGTTACGCCACACCATCACCTTGCCGTACAAGCCTTGTTGGGGCTCAGTAAAGCGCAGGCAGAAATTGAGCCCGAGTTCGCCCGTGTGGCGAATAAACTGGCGGTAAAATGCTGGGCTAGGGTGGTGATAGGCAAAATGTTTAACCAGCTCGGCGCAACGGGCTTGCACTCGTGGGCAATCCATCGGGTCGGTGTGGCCCTTGGCCAGCGCCATCAAGCAAGCAAAACGTATTGCAATCAGTAGACGAAACTCATCGCGTTGCTTAGGTGTGGTGTGAACTTTCGCTAGAATCATTTCCTTGTCCTCGGTAGTGGGTACATCGAAAGGTTAAGATAACTTGACTATTGAGTCAAGTGTCAGGTTTAAAAAACTTGACCATGTTTGCTTGCTGAATATTGATGACAGTCAGATGGGATGTAAGCTTATGAATATATTGATATTAAAAATTATGATTAAAGCTATTCTTGTTTGGTCCTTACTAAAGTGAAGTTAGTTTTACCAGCTTTGTATTGTTTCGAGTTGTTAATGCGAAATATCCATTAATTTATGCTAGTTTTCATTTATATATCCAAAAAATTGAGTTCAGTTTACCTTCGGTGGTCGATTATTTTGTATAAATGCAGCTTAATCGTAGTCAATTGTTATCATTCTTTAGAATGATTACACCGCTAAGTACTGCCTCCAATAAATACTTAAGAAATTACTGTAAAGAAAATGGTTATAAATATCAGTAGATTCTAATTTATATAAATACTTGCATTAAATATTTAGTTCTTATTTTTTTGCTAAATTAAATTACTGTTTTTATATACAGTTTGAGGGCATGTATAGATATGAATTCATTCAGTTTATTCAAAAGATTTTTTGTAAAGTATTGATTTTATGCGGAATAGTAAATTTTATTGACGATTTGAATATAAGTTAAGAATTACAATTTAGTTTTTTCACCATTTAAAATAAACAATTGCTTTACATCAATGAGATAGCAATTGTAAAATTAGATTAATCAATGGTTTAAGTTGCGGCCATACCTGAAAACTGACCAATGGCGGTTATCTGGAACAATTAGCAGTAACCTATTGACATCACTTCGATCGACTGTGGGTATTAACGATATATATTTTTACAGAGATTAATGGATGAGTAAAAATAAAACATACATGGAAAAAACAGCAGCGGATGCGATATTAGTTGCATTTGATTACCAATACTATTTTTTTCTTTGGAAATTATTGTCTTTAAGAACTGGTGAATCTGTGGGTTTAGAGGTAAAAGATGATGTTCATACTGAATTAAGTAATGATGAGCAAATACTATATCAAGTAAAACATACAGTGAAAAAAGATACTCTTGGACAACCTATCAATATAACAGCTTCTGACCATGATCTTTGGAAGACACTATCTAATTGGTCAAAGGTGATTACTGATAAAAATGATAATAGAGCGAATGATATTAATCAGCTTTTATTTTTGAAAAAAACCACTTTCATACTCGCAACAAATAAATCTTCAGGCGGTAATAATGCCATTTTAACCGAGATTTCAAAGTTTCACAAAGGCGAAGTCTCGATAAATGAGGTGATCACTTTTTTCACTAAATTCAGTGAAGATTCACAGGATGATACTTTAAAAGGTTTCATTCAAGATGTTTTAAATTTAAATGTTAAAGTTATTGATAATTTTCTTAAAAAAGTTTTATTTGAACTTGATGAGAGTGATCTTATTAAGAAATGTAAGGATGCTATAAAGGCTGATAAAATTCCAGTTGAAAAAATTGACGATGTTTTTTATCACATTGACTCTTTAGTCAGGACTAATAATTATATAGATATAAAAAATGGTGTGAAAATTCAAATAAGTTTTGATGAATTTTATACAAAGTACAGAAGATGTTATGACATTGCAAGAAATGGAACTCTACAAATAAAAGAGTTTAGTGGGATGCTCCCAAATGATTTGCATGAACAAATATTTATACAGCAGTTGATTGAAGTCGAAGATATTTTAAATAGTGATATGGAAGATATTGTTAGGTTCACTCGTTTTAAACTGAAGTTACAAAATAATATTGATGATTGGATTAAAGCAGGTTCTATTACTGATGTAGATGTAAAACGGTTTGAGAAAGATGCATTTGACCAATGGTTTAATAAACACAGGCAAGCTTTTAGAGGTGTTACTGAAGAGATTGATTTTAATAAAGCAGGTCTCGAAGTTTTAGATGCTATGAGAGACCGAAAGTTAATGATTTTAGAACAGTTACTTGAGACTGATTTAAGTAATGGTCTGTTCTATACATTATCTGAAGTTCCTGATATAGGTTGGAGAAAAGATTGGGAGAAATATAAAAAATGACAAACTACTATAATAACATCGGTATAGGGGTTGTTGCTCTAGGTTCAGTTATAAGCCACAGTAGTGAGCTAAATATATCAAAAGTTTTTTTGATTTTTCCTTTTATATCTCATCAAAATCTTCTTCAACATCTTGGTAGAAAATCTACAAAAATTTCAAGTATTGAAAAACTTATTGCAGAAAAAATTGGTTTTTTTTCAAATTTTAATAGTAGATATCTAAGTTCATTGGTACTTACAATTAATTCTCTTCAATATTTAAATGATACTGGGTATATAAGAATCGATAATGGGATTGTCATATTGATTAAACCGTTTGAATATAAGCCAAGTATGGGGGCTAGGGCTAAAAAAATATTTAGTGCTGCTGAAAATGTTTCTCATATTTTGGATATTAATGTCGATAAGCTTTATTTGAACTTGAGGGTTGAGATATGAAGTTCCATATTAACAAGGTAGTTTTGTGGCTAAAGAATGGAAAAGTTAGAGAGATTACCTTCAAGCCAAACAAGGTTAACGTTATTACTGGTGATAGTAGTACCGGTAAAACTGAGATACTTAACATAGTTGATTATTGTTTTTTTTCAAGTAGTTCAAAAATATCTGAAGATGTCGTGAACGAAAACATTGAATGGTACGGATTGCACTTCAATATTAATGGCAAACAATATGTTGTCGCACGACGTTCCTTATTTGAAGGTCGTGTATCCGACGATTATTATTTTTCATCTGATGGTGAACTTCCTAAATCTGTGATTAAAAATACTACAGAGAGTGTCATTAAGTCAATTTTAGAGACTGAATTTAGTATTGATAGCAGTGTTGCTATTCCTTATGGAAGTAATTTAATTAAATCAGGCTCAAAAATATCATTACGTTATTTCTTTATTTTTAACACAATATCAGTCAACATCATTGAAAATGACACTGGTGTGTTTTTTGATAAGCAAGATGACGCTAGATATCGAGATGCTCTACCAAGAATATTTGATTTGGCTGTAGGAATTGAAACTGTTGAAAATATTTTGAAGAAGGAAAAAAAGTTGAGCTTGAGGCTGAACTTGCTAGGTATAATAAAAAGATTAAAGCTATAGATCGGAAATCAAATGAGTTTAAAGAAGAACAAGAGTCTTTAATCATAAGAGCTAAAGAGTTTTCATTAATTGATTTAGATTTAGATTTAGACTCTTCATTAAATGAGTTGAAGGCAATCGTTTCTGGTGCTACATCTAGTGTAGTAAATTCAGTCAATGAAGATAATATTGAAGGCGACATTTACTTAGTAGAAAGAGAAATTAACAATTTAAAGCGATTTAAAAATGAATATGCATCTTATAAACGTAACATTGCATCTACATTAGATAGTTTGAAACCTATCTCTTTTTTAAAAGAGAATGATTCTGAAATTATTAAAACATCAATATTTGATAATGTCATTAACGCTTTTCATTCTGAACTGGTAAAGATTAAAGAATGTAACATTCAGAAAACTCCGATAGATAGGCAAGTTAATGATGAGATAAAAGCATTGGAAAGTAAGTTAGTTTCTTTACGAGAATCTATCTCCACACGTCCGAAAGATAATAAAAGTTTTGAAAATGAAAATTCTAAGTACTTTTTCTTGGGAGAAGTTAAGTCGAAAATGGAGTTGTATTCATCTTCAGATAATACGTCATTAGAAACTTCAGATAATAAACTAGAACAGATTAAAGAGAAAATTAATGCGATAAGTATCGTTGATACAACAGAGAAAAAAGAGCTTACAATTAAATTAATTGAAGAAATAATATCAGATTATATGAAAGATGCTGGATCAGCACTCACTAATTATTCTGATTATCTTCCTGTTTTTGACTACCACCAAAAAAAGTTACTACTTAGAAAACCAAAAACTTCTTTCATTGAAAATGTTGGGAGTAGCTCTAATCATATGTTTTTACATTTATTTTTCACTCTTGCAATGCAAGAAGTTGCTTTTCAACACAGATCACCATACATTGCTCCATATATTATGATAGATCAACCAAGTAGGCCATATTATGGCAGTGGAGTGAAACGGAAAGTTAATATTGATCATAGTGATGAGGCTAAGATAACGAAAGCCTTTAGACTTCTTAATAATTTTATTGAAACCAGAATCAATAATTCTTCAGATTTTCAAATGATTGTTTTCGAACACGTACCAAGTAACGTCTTTGAAGGGATGGAACATGTTCACTTAGTTGAAGAATTTTATGATGGGAATGCTTTAATACCAGAAAATATGATTTAGAAATATTAGAGTATGAATGACCAGTTCTGGTTGGATGTCGATAATAGCTTAATAATAATGAAGTATTACAAGCGCTTGTATTTGAGTCTTTTACTATATCTTATTGAAAGGCCAAATACAGTGAGCGCTTTTTCTATGTTTTAAACTAAAACGGAATACCAAAACACCTTGCCGATCACTTTGACCTGTTTAACTTGCTCGGCATCGAGGCGTTCGTCTGGGTATTCGTCCGTGTTGTAACTACGAAGACGTAAACCACCACCGGGTAATTTATACAGCACTTTGATACGCAGCATGCCATCGTGGTTAACTGCGTACATTTTGCCGTCGATCACATCGGTGGCCGAGGTATCAACGCCAACCGTTGAGCCGTGGGGTAATATGGGCTCCATGCTGTTGCCATTCACTTTGACACAAGCTGCATAGACGCTATTCACACCTTGGCGCTTAAGGGTGCTCTTGGTGAAGCGCAGTTTTGGCCCTTTAAATTCGCGGCAATCAAGAATGCCATCCCCTGCGGCTAGCTCCACTTCCATGTAAAACGGTATTTCAACTTCATCTTCACCTAATGGGGTATCACTGTCCCATATCTCAAATCCGCCAGCCCATTCAGCGTTGGATTCCGGTTTAGTTTCTTTATTTCCAAAGAGAAGATATTCGGGTGAGCAGCTTAAGGCTTTCGCTAAGGCATGCAGATTCTCGCCTTTGGGAGAGGTAGAGCCTGATTCCCAAAGCGATACTGTGGCTTTAGTTAAGCCTATTTTTTTGGCAATGGCTGGCTGTGTAAAACCTAGCTCTTTGCGTCTTTGTTTAATTCGTTCATTCATCATAGTAAAGCTATCTTAACTTAACGTAAGTCAAGTTACCTTTTCTTTTGTTGATATTTGGGTTGAGTTTTCTTAACCTCGGTTAAAATTACTTGTCGGAGTTTATCTATGAAAACGAAAGATGCGATCTCGCATTTTGGAAACAAGCTAAAACTGGCTGAGGCTTTGAGTGTTACTAAATCTGCAATTAGCCAGTGGGGGGAAAACGTTCCCGAACTCCGCGCTTATCAAATCGAACGGTTAACTGGGGGTGAACTCAAGGTGACAGAGTTGCCGTTAATGAGCCCTGAGCATGCCGCTTAATACTGAACCGCACTAACACGTTAACAGAGAGAGGCTTATTAGCATGAAAACCAATTCACGTAAAAAAGATAGCCGTTTGAATTTGTTGATGAAAACGATTCATCGGGTGTTGGAGTTACCCAAGATGACGCGCTTTGCACTGGCGATAGATTTTGTTGCGGCAGTTGAGCGCCTTGGGCTGAGCGAGGTGTTGGCGGCGGAGGGCATTAGCTTTGCCAGCACGCAAGATGTGCACAACGATGCGCGGATTAATGCCCAAAAGCTGTTCCGTTGGCTTGGCCAGTACGAGGGCCAACATCCGCAGGCGGATCGCTTGTTTCATGTTGAGCAAGCACTGGTGGCGGCGCTGCCCGAGCATTTGCGGGTGCAGTATCTCAACGATGTATTTGGTTGCACTGGGGTGACGGTCATTGCCGACCGCATGAATGATGGTCATGTGTTGCATGTGGCCGATATGGCGGCATCGCTCACCAAAGAGAACGCCGAGGCGCAAGTGGCGGTGATCCACTTGGGCTGTGAGCCCAAGCGCGAGCAGTTAGTGGCGGCGCACCGCGAGTTAAAAGAATCGGCGGCGACCACGCAAGCGAGCATGGCGGCGTTAGAGCTGGCGTATCCGTATTTAGCGAGTTATGGCGGTAAGGCGGCGCAATTCGCGGCCGAGAAGTGACCGCGATGCCGCAATCGAACCTTAACATCAATGTTATTGCTCGCGCTAAGGCTGAGCTGCATCAGCAGTTGATCCGCTTGGGTGACATGATCGGCGACGGTTTGCACTTAGAACCCGATGGCAAATTGATTGCGAAAGAGTATGTAAAAGTGGCGCGGGCGTTAGGGTATCGGCCTAAACGCGCTAATCACAGCGCACAGATTAATGTGGTGATGCTTAAGCGGGTGGCTGATGTGCCGTGTGGCCAGTGCGGTTTGGCTTTAAAGCAAACCAAGTCGGGCTCAAAACGCGCTGTATGTGCCAATGGGCATAAGTGGCAGTTGTTGAAATGACTTGTTTGAATGACTTGTTGAAATAAGAGACGGAGTGAATGACATGTTCACAAATCAGTTAAGTGATAACTGGGCGCGTAAAAAACGCCGTTATCAAATTGCCCGCCACAGTTTGGCGACCGATGCGGGCTTGATACCTAAGATCATGAAGTGAGGAGGATAACGATGTTTGATCCTGAATGTTTAATTTGTTGTTTGGAGGGCGGCGCCGCGTGTTCGGTACATGGGCAAGTTAGCCGTGCTGATGGGCCCGCCGTGACCGCGCTTACCGAGATGGAAACCGCGCAAGTGACGTTACTCATGATGCAAGCAAAGCAGTTAATGCTTAAGGCGATGGCGCTTAAATCTAAGTCGAAAATGCCTAATAGCACTGAGCCTAATGTGCCTGAGCTTAGCGCGGCAACCTCTGAACGGGCAGCGTTAAGTGGCGTGAACATGGGCAAAGACATTGCCTGTTTTCATGGGCATACCACGGCGGAGTTGTTTAAGCGAACGCAGGTGGGCCGAATGGTTGAGGTGTTAAGGAACTGCGATGAATTGCAGCATAGTCGCCCCGAGCGTTGGGCGGTTATCGCGACCGACATCGTGGATAAGGCGTTGCTGGGCAGTGGCAAGCAGTTGTTGCTACCGACGGTGAGCATCGATTGGATTATGAATTATCTGCTGATGGAAGAACAACGCGCGGAACGTTCAATTGCGCTATTGGCGGCGGATGTAGGCGCGGCTGATGCGAGTGCGGTTGATATGAGTGCAGCTAATGTGAGTGCCATAGCGACTAGCCGTAACGCGCACATTAAACGGCGTGATTTTTTTAGCCAGTTGCGCAGTAACTTGGCGCACAAGGTTTACTTGCTTGGCAGTGAAGGCGAGCGAGCGGAGGGCAACGGGGCGCATTGCAGTTGACCCGTTGCAGTAGACATAAGAAAGCCCGCTGAAGTTTTGGCGACCGATGCGGGCTTAATACCTAAGAGAGGCAATATCATGTTACTGAAGCATGGGGTTTGCGTCAATTCGAGTTTGTGGGTTGCTCTGTTTGGGGGTGACTTATGAGTATGGAATTGATGGTAAAAGCGATGAAGGCCAAGGTGGGTAATCCACTGCGCAAGCTGGTGTTGATCAAGCTTGCCGATAACGCCAATGACCAAGGCGAATGCTGGCCGAGTTACGAGTATATTTCGCAGGCTTGCGAGATAAGCGAGCGGTCGGCGATTAACCACATTAATGCGCTGGTTGACGTCGGACTGGTGCGCAAAATTACCCGCAAGAGTGAGCATAAACGCAATACATCCAACCTGTATATTTTGGACTTTTCATCGTGTGTTCTGAGTGATAAACCTGCTCAAACCCTACATTTTACTGAGGGTGCAGCAAATTCACCCTTAGAAAATACTGAGGGTGCAGCATATTCACCCCTAGAAAATATTGGGGGTGCAGCAGATTCACCCCTAGCCAATTTTGAGGGTGCAGCAAATGCACCCATGGGTGCAGGAGATTCACCCTCTGAGGGTGCAGGAGCTGCACCCAGAATCTGTCACTCTTTTGAACCTATCAAAGAATCTTTAAAAGACTCTTGTCCAGCAACGAGTGCTAAGTCGGTTTTCAATGCGTTTTTCAAAGCCTACCCCGCCCATCGCAAAGGCGGCTCGGATTCGGCTGCATGGAAAGCGTGGAAGGCTGAAAAGCTGACCGATGCCGATTGCGTGTTGGCGGTGAGCTGGTTGAAGGACGCTGCGGCGCTGGATGCGAGTTGGGGTTTTAGCGCTAACGGCCAGTTTGTGCTCGGCATTACCAAGTTTATCCGCGAACGCCACTGGTTAACGCCGTTGCCAAGACCGATGGGTACCGCGGTTGGGCAAGTGGATTGGAGCTACGCGGTGTATGACCCAGAGGACCCTTTGATATGACGGCCAACCAAAATGCGAGCATGAAATCACTGCAGACCTTAATCCGCCAGCCGCTGGTTGGGCAAGGGCGTGTGAGCCAACCCGAACCCACGGCAATGGACATGGCGATTGTGGACAGCGTGTTTAGCAAGTTGCGGGTGTTGTTCCCCGTGAGTGCGCCGCGGCCTGAGGACGAAGCAACCCACAAAGCCGAGTGGCTTAAAACCTTGGCGGCGCAGGGAATTGCCAGCCGCGAGCAAGTGCAAGCGGGGTTGAATCGCGCTAGACGCGAGCAGGGCGATAGGCAGTTTTGGCCGACACCGCGCCAGTTTGCTTTGTGGTGCCAACCCACGGCTTGTGATTTGGGGCTGCCCAAGTTGGAAGCCGCGTTTAAGGAGGCTGCGCGCCATTACCATCACCCTGACAAACATACGTGGAGCCATGATGTGGTGCGTTTAGCAGTACGCGAGACGGGCAGTTGGATGTTTGCAACAGGGCTTGAAAAGGACGTGTTGATGACGTTTGAACGCAATTACACAGTGCTGTGTCGGCGCTTTAGCCGTGGCGAGTTGACCGATGTGGAATTGCCAAAGGCACTACCTGAAACGGTGACGCGGCCCACTGAGGCGGCCAAGGCGAAATCAATTATTGCCAATTTACGTGCAAACTTTGGGCTTAAGGGGGCAAACGATGGCAACTAAACCACTGACCCAGCGCGAACGCTTGATGCGCATCATCACCGGCAAACGGTTTTGGACCCTGTTTGAAATCCAGCAAGAAAGCTTTAACCGCTTTGGGGTTCACGACAGCGAGACAGCCTTAAGTGCGCGGTTTCGGGATATGCCGATGAACCAGCGGGTAAAACGCATACGCTCAGGTACCCATCACACCTTTGAATATCGGTTGGAGGGCTAGATGGCGCAGGTGATGACAGCAACAGGCGTAGAGCAAGGCAAGTTAAACGATGCGGTATTGCGCCGTTGGCTGCGGGCAGGGATAACGCGAGACTTTCGGGACACGCAGTTTCCGGCGGTGCGGTTACGGGCCTCGACCGATAGACGCCAAGCCTCGGTGTATTTAGTGATGAACGAAGCGGGCAAAACCGTGTGGCAAAAGCAGGGTGTGTGGCCAGTGATGTGCTTGAAGACCTTTTTAACGGAGTTACCCAGTTTGCTCGCCAAACGCAGCATGGGCCAAACGGTAATTAGCAACGAGTTTGCCACGGTAGCGCAATTACTGGCGTGGTTTGTGAGCCATGTGGAGAGCAACCGCACCTTAAGCAACAGCTGGCGCAGTAACTGTAAATCGTTAGTGAGTAAACATCTCAGCGGCTGCTTTGGTGAGTTACCACTCAATGAGCTGAACTTTATCGCAGTGGACAGTTATTTAATCAAACCCATGTTGGCGCAGGGTTATTCGGCCAATTACATCAAAGCGGCGGTGAAGGTGTTGAAACGAGCGCTATCGGTTGCGGCCGATTTACGGGTGTTAGACACCAATAGCTTGGCGGGGTATCGGGTGCAAATGAGTTTGAAGATGCCACCTTTGGTGGGCACGCAGTTAAGCGAATCGGATGTGGGCCCGTTATTCAGCGCCCTACGAAATGCAGTAAGACCGGTGGCCATGCTGTTTGTGTTGATGCTGATGTTCGGTACCCGCATAGGTGAAACCCGTTTAGCACGTTGGGACCACTTTGCCGGCGATTATTGGTTTATTCCCGCTGAGAATGCCAAGAACCGCCAAGAGCACCGCCTGCCCATGACGCCGACGGCCAAGAAGCTGATAACCCATTACGCCCAGTGGCAATACACGCATGTGGGCAAGCGGGCGTTTTTGTTCCCAGGCGAAGTGGGGCCGGTGAGCATTCGCACTGCGCAGTATTGGAGTGAAACGATTCGGTTTAAGGCGTTTACCTCCCACGCATTAAGAAAACTGTGCCGCACCATTATTGCTGACATGGGCGTAGATACCATGGTCGGTGAGCGAATTTTGAATCACACCTTGCCATTGCTGCTACGCACTTACGTCAACAGCACCCTAGATAAGGGCATGTTGATGGCGCTAGATGCCTACCATGCGCACTTAATCACGCTGGGGTTTGATGATGTGGCGCCCGAGATAATGCGCCAATCGACCACTGAGACGAGTGAGCCAGACGAGCCAATGTTAGTGGGGTGGTTATGACAATAACGATAACAATATCAATTAGCACAACTGGGTTATGGACTTCACGCAGGAGGATTTATGGCTAATCGCGCCGCGGATGTATTGAAAGTGGGGCGCCGTTTACGGGGCATGACCCAAGACGAAGTGGCTGAGATTTACGGCATTAGCCGCAACACTTACCAACGTTGGGAAAATGGCCGTACTACTGCGCCCTATGACGATGTGACATCGATATGCCTTGATGTGTTTAAGCTTTCGATTGAGAAGATAAATGAGGTGGCCAATGGGCTTTAGCGATGAACCCGAGCAGAGGATGAACATTAAGGCGTTGCGGTTAGGGCTTTATCGCTGGGGCCGTTATTGGGTGTACCAAGAGTTGGGTAAGGGGTTTTCAAACCGCAGCGCCTGCGACCGTTTAGGCGAAGCGCTGGGCGGCGGCAACCTAAAGCACGAACTCAACGTGCCTGCCCATGTCGCCCATTTTGATCACCTCGTTGAGCAGCTATCCATTAACTGCAAACGCGCCATTCGCGCCCATTATCTGTGCAAAGAGCAGTGGGCCTTAATGGGATTTGACAGCAAAAAGTCTTACATCTTCTGGCTAAGAAAAGCCGAAATGGCACTGCTGGATAGGATGAATTAGAAAGGCGCCCTCTTACGAGGGCTGGCGGGTTAGCCGGTTGTCCACCAAGACTGCTAACCCGTTGACCGGATTTTATCAAAGGTTCGGACAGATACCTATGCAAACTCATTCGCGATTAAATGATGCACTGAGCTTAGGTGTGATCTCTATATTGATCACAATGAAACTAGGCTTTTACAAATGATTGTTTTGTGGATTTATTGTTCTGGTGCTCTTGCCACAATACGCCTTTATGCATTTGTTTGGGCTAACGCCAGTTACCTCCAAGTGTTTTACGGGGCAACCCAAACACTCTGTAAGTTAAGTGTTAGTTTACCTGAATTAGTAATACGACTAGAGGCAATCGAGATTGCTTTATTACTTAGAATTTATAACTTATCTAATGGACTCGTTGTCCCTGCGTAATGTTGGCCAAGCACATGGGTGTAGATTTGTGTTGTACTAACGTCATTATGGCCAAGTAGCTCCTGAACACTTCTGATATCACTGCCCGATTGAAGTAGATGGGTTGCAAAGCTATGTCTAAATGTATGACAGGTAACACGCTTAGTTATTTTGATGTTACGCACCGCATTGCCGAGCGCTTTACGAATAACACTCTGATGAAGATGATGCCTGCAAAGCGTTCCTGTATAAGGATTAATGCAGGTTGTGGTTGAAGGGAAAATGAACATCCATCCGTGTTGCTTAAAGGCATTTGGATACTTACGCTCTAACGCATTGGGTAGGGAAGGGCCGATCCCTTGTTGGTTGTCACGGTGTTGAATCTCCATTGCCTTATTAATATATGCTGTGAGTTTAATGGCACATTTATGGCTGAGGATTGTTTGTCTATCTTTATGACCTTTACCATCCCTCACAGTCAACGAAGCTTTTTCAATATCAATATCTTGGATACGTAACCTGAGGCATTCTGAAACTCTCAGTCCACTACCATAGAGTAGTTCTATTATTAGCCTATCGCGGCCATCAAGCTCATTTAGTATTAGTGAGATTTCTGATGGGGATAACACTGTAGGTAAATAACGTTGTTTAGTGGCATAGCAAAAACTTAAATTTCCAAGCTCATGATGCAAATGTTTCTGGTACAAATAGGCTAACGCGTTCAGTGCAATTTTTTGAGTGTTGATAGCCACATTCCGTTGATTGGCAAGGAAGGTTAAGAATTGTGCGACCTCCTCTGTTCCCATCGTTTCAGGATGACGCTTGTGGTGAAAGTTAATGAACGCCTTGATCCAATACAGGTAGGATTTTTCTGTTCTGATACTGTAACCACGCATGCGCATTTCTTCTTGAACACCGCTTAAAAAAGGGCTTTTTATACTCATGATAGCAATCCTTGCGACACTGTTTATATGTACAGTATTATTTGATAATCGCTGAAATCAAGGAAGATTGTAAAATTTTTTGCGCGTTTACACTTATGAATCCCCATGCATTTTATTAATTATCAATAGCTTATCCTTTGACGGTTCGAGTTAATAGGTTTGGGAAACGTGCATGCGCGTTTTTCCAGATGGTGTATTTGAAAAAAAGCTGATAAGTTCCTTTTATTACAAGTAATTAACAGTGCGCGTTTTTACTGGTCTAATGAGGTAAACGCGCATGCGCACTAATAAAATGTTATATGGCCAATGCGAAAACCGAGTAGTATATGACATTAGACGAGCTAGAAAAAAAGTGTGTTTTCCGTTACAGAACAATGAACAAAAACACAATGAACGAGGTGCTTAACGAAGAAATATGGCACTCCACCATTGATGGACTTAATGATCCTTTCGAATTTCCAATCACGCTGGATTGGAGCAATCTAAAAGACTGTGATAATGGTGTTCTAGTAAAGTATGCTCTGCACTTTAAAATACTACCGACCAATGAAATGACCGCATATTTTTTAGATGGAATGTCAGATAAAGTTCGTGAAATAGTAGTTTTAAATTTAGATAAATTGAAGAGTTCGTTGCCGGAGTATTATGGCGGTTTGTTTGTTGCATGTTTTAGTAAAAACATGAGATCACCACTTATGTGGTCTCATTATTCAGATGGTATGAAAGGGGTTTGTATCGCTTATGATAGGAGCCGACTGGAAGAGTCTGAACAGTATGATTTGCACCCAGTTCAATATAACGAAACCCCACTAAAACTAGATTATACACACCTACATATGGTCGATGCTGTCGATGAATTCAAATATTTCGATTTTGTAAATAATGAACACTCACTTGCGAAGGGGTTCTTGGTTCGATTGTTATCGTATGATTATCTTTATCAAAAGCACAAGCGGTGGAGTTATGAATATGAGCTGAGAAATATCATTGATCCAAACAATAGTCGATCAAATCCAAAATTTGGCCATGCGATTTCGCGCCCTAAAGGGGCAATATCAGCAATAATTATTGGTAGCAAGATGAAGAAAATTCACATCAATATGGTTAATAAATACTGTGATTTTCATGATATTCCAATTTATGTTGCCTCACCTAAGTTTGATGACTATTCAGTAAAAATAAAGCTATATAACAAGTCAATTCATGGGATATCACCGCTTCGCGGCGCTGCCTATGATTGAGGCGTTAGGCAGGGCAAATATAAAGGCAGAAAATGGAATCAGACAAAGAAATAGAAAAATTATTAGAGGAAATGTTTTCTTCCAGCTCCAATGGTGAAATCGATTCGGTCCTAACTAGTTTCCAAAAATTAAATGAAATTTGCACGGAAGAACAAATTCCGATTCTAGTAACGGCTATGCAATCAACACAATCAAATTTCTGGTTGCGTGAATTGCTAGCCGAACCGATTTCTCAGATAGGCGGCAGTACATATCTTCCTGCTTTATTTGAAGCCCTTAAAAAGGGAGAGCTTGAAGGGCACGACAATGATTCTTTGTGTTTTTTCCTAATTGAGTTAGCTGAAAGTGAGTCCGAGACTTGCCAAACTAAACTGAATGAAATAATTTCAGATCCCGAAAATGAATTTCAAGAGCTAGCTTTATGGCTAATAGAATTTTGTAAGAGTGCGGCTGAAAAAAATGCCTAACAAGGCGTTCCAGCACCGTTCCGCTTCGCTCCACTGGACAGCTTTTAAGTCGCGTCTTTGTGGTTTTGCTGCGCAAAAGTATTCCACAAAGTCGCGACTTAAAAGCTGCCGCTGAACTTAACGTTAGAACTCACACAGTTGCCCCAGCGGCTTCAAGGAGGATCGAATGAAAGGACAATTCGTCGCGGGAGCAGTTATCTACGCAAAAGACATTCAGCGAGTGAGCCAGTTTTATTCTGAGCTTGCTGGTCTACCAGTAACTCACAAAGAACCTGACTATGTGCTACTTGAGTCACCAAGCTTTCAATTAACGGTGGTAGCTCTAGCACCCGCAATCGCAGCTAAAATTGCAATCTCATCACCACCAGAACGCAGAGAAAACACAGCGATTAAAATTTGTTTTCCCGTTAAAAATCTTGTCGCCACCCGAAAAATAGCTGAGCAGTTAGGTGGAAAATTAAATGAGCCAGAACGTGAATGGCTATTTCAAGGCAATAGAGTGTGTGATGCTCATGATCCAGAGGGCAATATTTTCCAAATTCGAGCCAGTGAATTCTAACAAATGGTTCAAACCGTTCGCTTTGCTCACTGGGACGGGCTAAAGCCCGCCCCTTAACCAAACGTTATAAAACACAGGGATAGTCATGCGTTTTTCCATCGGCAATTCACACAGCGGTCGTATTGAAATACAGATACTTAGATATGAAAGAGATGCCTCTGGATGTATCTATGATGATAACTGGTTATCGGTGATTGTTGATTTGTCATTTGGCGGTTTTAAAGGTTGCTTTGATGCAGCTTTTTTAACAATGGATTTGAAGTCTTTTTTAACTGAGGCAGAAAAGCTCTATAGTAGTTTGAAAGGCACCGCTAAATTTGATTCTATGGAGGGCCAGCTTGTTTTTACTCTTGAAGGAAATGGCAGGGGTGGTATTTCCCTGAATGGTATAGCGCTTGATCAGGTCGGCACTGGTCACGAGCTGAAGTTTTTTGCTGAACTTGATCAAACTGAGCTTGAGGTTTCCTTAATAGAGCTAAGAAAAGTAGTTAATGAATTCCCAGTTCGAGTTTTATAACAAGCGCCTTAAACATCGCGGCCTGCGGCCGCTGGACTCGCAACAAGTTGCTCGCCGTTTAGGCGAGTGTTAGGGCTCCATGAGAAATGAGTATGGATGAACTTAAATCCAGAACCACAGACTATCTTGCTTCGGTTGGTATAGAAGTACCTGCGCATCTCCCAACGATTGAGGGGATTGATGAAGTCACGCCAAGAAATGCAAAAGAGGTAGCAGGACGGCTCTGTGCACTTGCTTACGTCATTGGTCTTGGTTTCGGTGCAAAAGGCAGCGATCTTTTGGAGCACCTTCAACAGTACGACCTGATGCCCTACGTAAGTCAACGCGAAAAAAACTTGCTTGGTGAGGAAGTTCTTGGCGACCAAGATAAAGTAGATATGTCTTGGCAAACGGAATGTGCCCAAGCTCTGGCATGGTGCATTGGCCTTGTTGAACTCGACCACTTTCAACACTGTGACGACGACTTGGCCCAAAAGATTCCATTCAAAGTAGATCCGAGTGACTTCATTCAAAGCGCCCATCTGAGGCCGATTATCGAAATTCAATCGCAATCAGACCTACTTTATAGAATGCACTGGTATGCGAGAAATTGCCGACTTACCGGGCGAGAATGCGATCTGAGTGAAAGCATTATCTCTGAACGTAGAAAAGCCATTGATTGGGTTTATGGCGTTGAGGGGGACTGGGATGAAGTGCCGATGGATACCTAGCCCTAACAATCGCAGGCACGGCGACGTCTTTTCCATTGCGGCTTCGCCTCCATTGCAAAGCCGCGCATGCTGCGGGCGTTATGAGCTATGACCACTGATAGAGAAAGTGCTGAATACTGGTACGGTGAGTTAATCGAAGGGCTTCGCCTGATATCTAGCGAATTTGAGGTTCAAGAAAGACGTTTGCCTGAATTTGTGCACCTTCCTGATGAAGTTCTTAATGCAGTATCGTTGGATACTTTAGGGTTGGTTGTTAGTGCTGGTTTATTGTCGAAAGAACAATATTCTAAAGTACAAGTTCTAGACGAGGCATTAGAGAACATTGAATTGCCATCGGATTACGAAGAAATGATTGAGCAAATGAAATCCGGCGATGATTTTAAGGCACTAAGGTTGCATGCTCGAGATTTACTAACCTGTCTAAATCAACCATACATGGAGCCTAATATAAGTGCTATTTACGTTAAAGGTTCAACAAGTTAAATCAGCGGAAAACCACTCGCTGCGCTCGCGTTTTCCGCTGTTCAAAGCGTTATATGCCACAAGGAGATTTGGCTTGTCGATTAAACTTCTTACTGAACGTTACCAACTTAATATCATTGCTCCTTTTCATTTAAGCGTTAATGGCGAAAAATATGTAATTGATGCCTTAATTGAAGGTTATGGTGCACGTAAAGGCATGCTAATCGTTAAAAATGCGAATACTATTAAAGACGTAAGAGAAGATATTGTAGCTTTGGGATACGGATATTCTTGTTTCGATATAAATGCCAATGATGTAGCTGAAAGCTTTCAAGAAGTGCTAGATGACTGGGGTAAAAGTGGCATATAACAAGTTGCCTAAATTCGCCGCAAAAAGCGCGGCTGGGACAAATACTCACTGGGCTTCGCCCAACAACGTTCGCATTTGCCCCTTGGCAAAGCGTTATGTTTTTTGGTGGTATAAATGGAACATGTAGTAAAAATTGTTGATTCGGTAGCTTGGCCAGTCCTAATTCTAATATTAAGTGTAATGTTTAAGCGTTCGCTTGGGGTATTGACTGAAAGAGTATCAAAATTTAAGTACAAAGATGTAGAAGCAAATTTTGGGCAAGAGCTTCAAAAAATCGAAGGTAAGGCTAAGAATTTACCAAAACACTCAGCAACCTCTATATACCACGATAAAGAATACTGGGAAAAGATGACGATACGAGGTGTTTGTACACAGTGGGAACAAATTAAACGTATTGCTGACACTTCGCCTAAAGCGGCGATACTCGAAGCTTGGTTGGATGTTGATATTGCAGTATTTGCTGCGGCAAGAGCAGGGGATATTGATACATCTAAGTTCTCTACACCAGTATCGCAAGCTAGAGAACTAATGGACAATGGACATGTACCAAGAGATATTTGGCCAATCATCACGGATCTCCATAGACTGAAGCGTCAGGTAGAAGAATCGAACGACTTTTCTACGTCTTATGACGAGACAATGACGTTTATAGACTTGTCTTTGAAAACTGGTAATGAGTTCAGGGAGTTCGCGATGGCGGTTCATCTAAACAAGTTAAATGCACAAACATAACAAACGCTTTAAGACCGATTCGCAACGTTTGGCGGTTTTGGTTTGATTTAGCTTTTGTGTTTACGGTGTAACAATTAATTATGTGGTAGCGTTGCTCACCACTTAAGCGGGCGTTGTGCGTAAGGGAGAATGACTAAATGACAATTCTACCCGTAATCAATCGGGTTCGGATATCCAATTTATGGGAACACAAAGCATCTTTGATTGGAGTCTTGCTCGGGATTTTATCTTTATCCTTGGCACATTACGCAGGCTTTCTAATGAAGGTTCCATTGCAGATTGTAGCGGTCGCAGGGGCTCCGCTTGCCGCTGGCGTGACCGCCACCTTTCTGTTCTATGTGTTTTTTTGTGCGGTTTGCGCGAGAGTCATGGCTTCAATAGTTCAGCTCGCCTTTGTACCGTTCATGGCGGCAATGGATCGACTCGAGCGCGGGCTATTCCGGCGGATGAGCTGGTCCAATCAGCGCCACTTTGTGAAATCCCACACTCGAACCATAAGATGGGAAAGCTATTATTGGCTGGCTCTGCAATCAGTGCTCTTTCTTCTCTTGATGCTAGCTATTTATGTGAAATTCGATATGGGTTGGTTTAGCGGGGCAGCATTAGCTTCCTCCCTGCTGCTTGTTCTTCTAACCGGGCTCGTCCGTTCTGGTTTTTTTCTTCAGCCAAAGATCAAGGTTTTCATACGGAAGATAAAAGGCCGGCCAGCGCGCGCTAGACGTGCCGCATCTGCAACACTGGTAACAGTGACTGGAGCTTCAATTGTTGTCTCGTTTATTTTAGGGGTAATGCGCGCGGATCTCTTGCGGAATCAGACCCCGCAATTAGTAATCACGGAGAATTTCTCGGCTATGGCAGCGGTGGTGGCGAGCTCCGAGAGTGAGCTTCTTATATTCCAAAAGAAAGGGGTAGATTCTCGATATGTATACTTTGCATCAAATCTCATTACAACCATAGAGTCTAAAGATGTGTTTTCACCCATAGGGTCTCAGGGAGAATAGTATGCACAACAAAGCCAAGCACTGCGACCGCAAAACCGCCGCTGCGCTCTGGTTTCGCGGCACGTGTTGGCAGCGTTGAACTAAGCCGCTGCGCGGAGCCCAAAGCGAACCACTGTTCCACACTTACTCCTAGGGATAATCCCTCACCTAGGAGGTCTACCATGTCATCACTTCTGCAACAATTCCATGATGAGATCAGTTTACGTGGTTACTCGGCCCGTACACGCAGTGCTTATCTGCGTGCCATCACCCAACTGCAGCACTATGTAAACCAACCGCTCGATAGCATTACGGATGAGCAGCTTATGGCTTAATTCCTTTACTTAAATCTTGAGCGACATCATTCCAGAGCCACCTTAAAGCTACAGCTTAATGGCATTCATTTTTTCTATGAACATGTCCTAGGGCGCGATTTTACGGTTCAGTTGAGCTTACCTAAACGTCCACACAAGCTGCCGCAATTGCTTAGTTGCCAAGATATGCGGCACTGCTGTACCACTGTCAAAACCTGAAACAACGCGCCATGTTGGCGCTGTGTTATGGTTGTGGTTTGCGTGTCAGTGAGTTAACCCATATTAAGGTTGCTGATATCGATGGGCAGCGGCAGTTGCTCAAAGTGTGTCAAGGCAAGGGTGCCTGCGACCGCTGGGTGATACTCTCACCGACTTTACTCACCCTGTTGCGTCAGTATTGGCAAGCGTATCATCCCGTCGAATGGTTGTTTGCCTCGACCTATCATGATGTGGTTTATCCGCTGCATGAGTCGACCTTTCGTAAAGCGTTAGCGAAGGCGGCCCGCTTAGCGAGTATCACTAAGCCATGCAGTCCACACAGCCTAAGGCATGCTTATGCGACCCATCAATTACAAGCGGGTATGCCACTTCATCAATTACAGGCCCAACTTGGTCATCACAGTATAAAGTCTACCGAGCGCTACTTGCATTGGTCGCCGGAATTGGGTCATCAAGGGCGTGACTTGCTAGCAAGTCTTGGGGGGATGCAATGGTAACCATCTACCATTTAAGCGATATCCTTCATCAGCACTTAGCCCACTACCAACAGCAGCATAAACTGACCGAACAGCATGCCTTAGTCTGCCAGCATATTAAGCAGTGTCGCACGCAAACCTTAGGCATACAGCATTGGCGTTGTGATACTTGCCAGTATGAGCAGCAGGTGTTTTGCTCCTGTGGTGACCGGCATTGCCCTCGTTGTCAGGGAAGGCAGACGCAAGCGTGGATTGCTACGCAGCAGGCGCAAGTCTTGCCTTGTCGCTATTTCCATTTGGTCTTTACCTTACCCCACGAGTTGAACATCTTGGCGCACTACGCTGCCAAGCCGTTATACAGCGCCCTGTTTGAGTCTGTGTGGCAGACGCTTGCGCAGTTTGGCATGAAACGGAAACACCTTCAGGGCCAATTGGGTTGCACTATGGTATTGCATACTTGGGGGCAAACCTTGAGTCAGCATATTCACTTGCATTGCTTAATCCCGGGTGGGGTGCTGACGTCAGCGGGAGATTGGCATAGCGTGAAAACGGATTATCTGTTTCCGGTTAAAGCCTTGTCCACCGTGTATCGGGCTAAGTTATTACGGGCGCTGCGACAACATGAGCTGGCTATCCCTGCGGCTGACACCTTAATGGCAAAACCGTGGTGTGTTTACAGCAAAGCGTGTCTGAGCCGCGCTGAAACCGTGGTGGAATATCTCGGGCGTTATACCCGTAAAGGCATGCTGCATGAATCAAGAATTGCCGACGTGACCGCAGAGCATGTCCGTTTTCACTACAAGGACTATCGTGACGGTCAGCAGCATAAGCAAATGCGGCTAAGTTGTGATGAGTTTATCCGCCGTTACTTATTGCATGTATTGCCCAAAGGGCTGATGCGAGTGAGACATTTTGGTTTTCTCGCCAATGCTTGCCGCCGCAAAAAGCTGGCGCTCATCCAGCGGCAACTACGTAAGCCGCAGGTGGTATTGGTGAGTCCTTTAGTTAAGGAGGACAGTTTGTGGTCATGCCCGCAATGTCAGTTAGGTCATTTGCAGTTTATTGGGCTGATAAGACCGCAGGGATTGGTGATGATTAACAACCAAAGTCAGCCAATATGCCTGTCAGGATAACCCCTCCCTCAAGACGTAGCGTAACCGACAGCGAAAAGCAGCCAGTCTTATGGGGTAAGCCAGTGAGGGGATAGGGTGTGAGTGTCAGCCTGAGTCTGGGGCCAAAATGCTGTCAACCAAGGTCAAAAATCAGTCGAAAGTGAGCGTAAAAGAATGAGAAAGTTAAAACGATATCAAGTGATTACCCATCAAACTGTATAAAAAACCGCTACCGCAAAAAAGCAAATTCCTATAGCATTATTCATACCCATTTACACGGATGTGGCAGCGGCCAAGTCCAACAAGCGATTTATGCCCTGCAAACAGCGCAGCGCATAAATACTAAGACGTTATGCGGTGTCAGAGTAATGATTGATCGAGAAGTTATAAACGAGTTTGCCAAGAGAGAGCGCAAGTTAACTGTAATTTTTGCAGTATCGTTTGCTATTTTTGGGTTTACGCTTTTATTCAATGCACTTTCTGATGCATATATAAACCCAACATTTCCGTTTTTAGTTGGCTTTGTGTTGATAAGTTATGGTTTATACAAAGTTTATCGGTGCCCTGTATGTAATGCTGCACCAAGAGCATTAGGAAGGGCAGGTGTTCAAATTGCGCCAAAGAATTGTGGTAATTGCGGGGTCAAACTAAGGTGATTGCGCATAACAATCGCCAGCACAACGCGCCTTCGGCGCTCGACTCGCAACAAGTTGCTCGCGTGTGTGGCGGGCGTTAGGTCTCTAGATGAGGAGTTGATTTGAAGTCCGTTATTGCAATCGCTGGCCTGCTGTGGCTTGTTGGGTGTGCTTCCACATACAGCCTTCCCACGAATTCGCCATCTGCAACTATGACGCTGGACCTTCGATCGGAGTCCAAGGGGACGACTATGCAGGGGTACAGAGTGTTCGCATACCAAGACATGAACTGCACGCCGTCGCCTCTAGGGTCACTGATTGAGTCGAAGCAGTTCACGGGTGCCGTCGAGAAGATTGGCCCAATCAAGGTTGTGGCCGCCTCCCCGCTGACCTTTGCGGTCTTGTACGGAGAGTCTCGAATGTCGCAGAACCGCCAGTGTAGCTTCACGGCTTCGTTTCTCCCCCGCGCCGGTGAGTCATACGGTGTTCAGTTCGCGGTTGCGGACGGAGCCCTCGCCTGCGGAATGAAGATTACAGACGGTGCTGGGCAGGAAGTGTCTTTTGAATCCCCGTCATCCTCCTGTGCGGAGACTTTCGCGGGCAGGGTTAAGAACGGTGGAACTGGCGTGCTCAATTGGACTTTCAGATAAGTGGCAAAGAGACCTAACCATTCCATCGATCGGATGTCCAACCGGCTACGCTGGTTGGCCACCGCTCATGTCAAACGTTAGCTGCTACAAGCAGGGGTTTCTATAAATGCGAAGTGACGTAACAATCAACAAATTGTGGTGGGAGCATTTAGCTCCTAAACCAATGATTCCTCGTCGTCGCGAAGTAGAAGCGCTGCTCAATAATTTTATACGTACATCACCCCACGGTGAGGAATGGATCAAAGTTGCGAAGAATCCAAATGGCATCTTTAGGGTAAAGCCGGGACAGGTGATTCCTGTTGTCCAGTTAACTTTCCTTGGAAAAGCCCCTGGATTTGTAGCACCTTTCAAAAAAGTAGAGGCTGGTCATCGTACAGTCGGAGCAGCTACTGAGTTCCAATCTGGAAAGCTCCTCGAAGAAGATGAGCTTGTGCTTCAGCCGATTATTTCTATCGATCTTGTGACTGATCCATTGTTTATTCAAGCAGCTAGGCAAGGCCGAATAAAACTAGACGAAAGTCAAATAACTCAGCCGAGCTTGCTCTTTTCTATCCCTGCACATTTCTTGTTGTCATCGAAACATTTTCCCAAAAGTGCATATGTGCTTTACCAACATATTTTTGGGACTGGTGGCTCGTATCCAAATGACGGGTTCTTTTATGTGGGAGTCACAACGCGTAGTTGGCAGAAGCGGTGGTCAGAGCATAAAAGAGCAATCAATGGAGGGAGTCCTTTGCTGTTCCATAGGACATATCGAGAAGAAATGGAAAAAGGACGAATCACCTATGTTAATCACAAGGTTATGGGTATAACTGATGATCTTGAAAAATTGTACGCAACCGAAGAATTTTTAGTCGAAGGTCATTGGGAAGATCAACGTCGCCTTAATATGATTCCAGGCGGCAAATCTGGTTTGCGTTATCTTAGAGAAAATAGGTTGCTTCAACAATCTGATGTCCCGGTGCCAGATGAACGTGACAGAATCATTAGTGAATGGCTCAAGGAACATCCGAGGAAAGGCCTCCCTGCGCCTTGGGTTGCGGAAAAATGGCGAGATAATGATTGGGCTGTTGCTCAAATTTGTGGCCGAGATGGCAGATTGTCGGTCGAGCAAGTAAGGGCAATACACCAGCTTGCCGAGAAATATTCACCCGAAGAAATTTTTGCGCGTATAGGCGCAAAAAATATTGCTCAAGTGGAGCGTGTTCTTGAAGGGAAAACGTATTCGAGGGTCGAATAGCATGTGATATTATCGAAGCAAAGAATCAGCTAACAATGCCGTCAACTCGGATGCATTTTTCGTTCGCTGCGCTCACTACCTATGCTCCGGTTACGGCTGGCGTTAGCTAAGGATAAAATTTGCGTAATCTAATACTTGTTCTTTTTATATTGATTGCTGGATGTGCGCCAAATACGGCCACTTTTATGAGTCCAAAAGGACTTGGTGGTGACGTCATTATAAATGGCTGCGCACAAATCCCATCAACTTTTCGATATGAAATGGAAGGGGCCAGTTTTAAAGTTAATTTAGGTAACAATTCTGTTTATTTGGTAGTCGAAGTCGTAGATGGTAGTAGTGTTGAATGGCAAAACAATGAAATAAGTGTTCAGGTAAATAATGAAAAATTCACTGAAAAAGCCAAGGATTTAATACAAAGTGATCGAGTTAGAGAGCCTTGTGGTGGTTTCACTAGTACGTTTAACTGTAAATCTTACCGAAGCTACCATTTGAATATAGAGTTTGAATCGCTCATTGGTGCTTCTAAAGTAAAAATATTGCCTCCAATACCTATGGTAAATAAAGTGCCTTTTAAAGTTTCAGAAATAGAATACAAAAAAGTGACAAAAACACTAATGCAGGCAATCAACTGCTAACAAGAAAAGCCAGCCGACGCGTACCGCGCAGCTGTGACATACCTATGTTCAGCAGCATGTCTTTCTGACTTAGTGCTAGTTGTTCTCGGTAGTGCTTGAGTTCTGTGGCTAATTCGCTGAGATGCTTCATGGTGTTGGCTCGGTTATCTTTTACTCATAAACATCATATTAGTTGTTATCCGTCATTAATTACAACTAATGCGATGTTATTTTGTATAAATACAATCAATTTGTTGTTTATGCGTATAAATACAACATATTAGTTGTATATGTGCCGTTGATATCGGATTGGATTTTGTCATAGATGAGGTGGTCGCGGGCTACATTATGGGCGCGCTGGTGTGTGTGATTAGGCCGGCTTGATTGTGCTAGAGAGATTAAAGAGTCGTTATTTAACACCACACTTCTGGGACAAAACCTTATTAGCCAGATTCGGATTAGCTATTTTATTAGTAACGCCTCTTTGGGCTACAAACTAATCAACTCTCGATATCACCAGTTGGAATAGGCATAACAGGGATATGAATCAGTTCTCTAGAGATCTGATTCATGCTAAGGCAAAAAAAAGCCCCGTTGAAAGGAAGAAACGGGGCGAAATGGGTCTGTTTTAAGGTCAGCATTAATCAGTCTGGTACAGAGTGATTCACGGGGGTGATTTAATGCTAAACAACCATTAGTAGTTGGACTGGCAAGTCTATTGCCTTTTTAGCCCTCGTTGAAACCCAATTAAAATTTATTATTAATCTCCGAAATATCCACTGATTCTAGCTCAACCCCCTCAGCTCCCGGCATCTTATTGCCTTTATAATTAATGTTCCCATATGGGAAAACATAAGGGTTATCATCATTAATTTCTTGCAGCATACAATCTAAAACAAGTCTAGACTTCACGGTTGACTTTGTTCTAAAGCGATTCCCGTCAATGCTTGGTATTAGTTTTAACTGCTGCGCAAGGACATTTTTACTCTCTTTCAAAAAGCGATTGTTAACAAAAATATATGATTGATTGGCAAGAAAACCTCGACCAATAAAAATTACAAATCCGATATTTCTGTAATCTCTATGAAAATCGAATCTAGTAACACGATTTAAACCTTCTTGTTCAATGTCGTGATATTGGCAGTATCCATTAGATAGTAAATGACATAATTCCAATACAGTTATGCTCAATTGATGGGAATCTAAGCTATTTTCATGCTTCACTTCATCTTCTGATTCAAGACAGTAAATTAGGCCCGTATTGAATGACTTTAAGCCTTTCTTATCTCTGTTATTGGCATATTTCCTATTTATTTCATTCAGTTTATTTGTGACCCCCTCGATAAGAGGAGCAAGCTGTTTGGATAGCTCAATGGTTACCGTTTTGCCTATGAATTTATTCGCCAGTGCGCCAGCCTTCACCCGTTTAATTTCTTCATCAATAGCTATATCAACCCTTGTGAGTAACCCACCTTTAGGCCCATTCACATCAACAAAGCAAACATCCTTTAGGCTGTCTTCTGGATTCGAGCTAACAATAAAATCAGGAGTCCAATAATCTCGGGTCTTCGACTTTAAATGCTCCATGCAAGTAAACTTGCTTTTGCGTCCTTTTTGTTCTGGGTCATCAAATTTTTCAATGTGATCAGTTGATAACTTTAATTTCCGTATAAGATACTCGTAAGAAAATTCTTCACTATTCATGTTCTATACCTTAATTTAAGAGAGGTACGCATTGTAGATAAGAATGCATTTCAAGCAAAAATATTGTTTTATTTTTGTGAAAAATGGAATTTTCACTCCATATTACTTTATGGGCCTTAGGGTACTAGATAGAACTTGCACTGACAGATTGAGATAACAAAATGTGCAACGTGAATCAGTCTAGGTAAGTTTGATTCAATGTAACGGTTTATCAAATCCCTCATGATCACACCTTACTCTTTGGTAGTCATTACATTATGTATCTCAAATTATCAGATAACAAATGCCTGAACTTCCAGCTGCGGCAAACTTTGGGTAGAAGTGGGTTAAAGCCATCTATCGGGTCTAATTGCATCGTGAGGTTAAGTTAAGACTAATCCAGTTCAATCGTGCGTTCGGTTTAACCTATTCTTAGACCACTATTTTCACCTGCAGACGTGTCACTCGATCACCTTACGCTTCATGTCCAGTCGTCAGCTTTAACCAATCCCAACGTTCATCTTGAGCGCTGAACAGTTATCCGCTAATACCGGTGGTCGATGATGGCCGGTACCTAAGCGTGTTGTTCCGCTTGGTCCTATGATCCTGCCGTGTTTACCTGTAGGTGTGTCCGCTAAGCTCACGCTGGCTAATTGCTTGTTGTGATAAGGGGATAGATAGGGCTGATACCTCGCATCAATGTGCATGCTTCCGTTCGTTAGCTGCTTAATAGCTGCAGATGCATTAATCGTTCAGGTATTTGCTAATTCTTTGGGTGAAGCCGGTAATGTTAGGGCAGATATAGGCGTGTTGTACGACGATGGCGAGTGAGAATATCGCACGTTTTATTAGCATTATTTGTTGCTGATATGTTACGTATTGATAGGTGAATTACACCATTCTGGTTCAAAAGTTTTTCGATGCGGCCTAGATAATCCCTAGATCCCCTCAAAAAGTTGGGAGCACTCAAACCCATGTGGCAGCTGGGCTACAGGCATACCGTTGCATCAACCCTACAGGAGGATGCAACGACTCGCTTTTGTTGCTTTTGTGTTAACGCTTCAAGGGCGTAAAGGGTAGGGCAAAAGGTGAGTTTTTTGGTAGTTCTGGGTGAATTGATGGCGCCTAAATGGATCCTTCTATTCGGCTCACTGTTTCGGTCGCGGCCTCATCCTGCGAAGGCGTTATCCGCTCCCCGTTTTTAGTCATCGAAAGCAGGCGAACTGGGATGATCTGCACACTGTTTCTGAGTGATTGAACGCGTTTTTAGGCTCATGCTGCCTTAGTTTGAATTGTTATTGATATGTTTCTATTTAATGGGTGTTGTTCAGTGTATTGCACCAATATGGTTCAACCGTTTTTCGATGCGGCCTAGATAATCCCTAGATAGCCTCAAAAAGTTGGGAGCACTCTAGCCCATGCAGCAGTAGGGCTACAGGCGAGTCATTGCATCAACCCTAAGGAAGGATGCAATAGCGTGCATTTGTTGCTTTGGTGTTAAATGTTGGCAATGGGGTGAAGAGGGTAAAAGCCAAGGTTTTAAACGGTTTTAGACGGTTTTAGGTGAATTGCTTCTGTCTAGGACTAGGCTCATTTTAACCGAGTGCCAGACTCGTTATCTTTACCTATATTAGTCATCCTGCATGGATAGGAATGGAGCGATGATCATGTGCAATTATGAGGAATTTTGATTTTCAGATGGGCGGATTTTGTGTCTCGCCGATGCTCACGGTTTGATTGAAACCGAACGCGACACTTTATGATGATGAGAATCGCTCTCAACTCGATGTAGATGCGAACCATTATCATCGCGGGTCCTTCCGGCGCGGTTGATTGCGGGGGCAGTGACGCGCAGTGCTTCACTACATATGAGGATTTTAGAGGGCTTGGTTGTTGTTTTATTAGCGGGCTTTTAGGGGGCGTTCATAATTTCGAACGCTATTTATGACGTTGATTTTATTTGCTTATTATTCTTATTTCCTCAGGGATTTAAAAAATAGGTGTGCTCGGATATACCAACTTGAACAGATCGATTTGTGATCCTTTGATCTTTGTTGAATGGGCCGATATTTTGCGTCTCTTGGTAAGCTAGTCACTATAAAGCGGAGAACAGTGAGGGGAGAAACCTACCTTTAGTTTGAATACATCAGAGCGCAGCTACCTAGGCATATTGTTTTGTTCTAGCTTTATCGCGGAATCACTTAACTGATAACTAAATCATTCAAAATTTCCTAACCGGTTAGTACTGTATGTCATGACTGTGATTTTACGCAGTACTTAACCAATGCTTGCCACCGCAAAAAGTTCGCGCATCAAGCTGCAACTTCGCAAACCGCAGGTGGCATTGGCGAGTACTTTGGTCAAAGAAGACTGTTTGTGGTCATACCCGCAATGCCAGTTAGGTCATTTGCAGTGTATTGGGCTGATAAGACCGCAGGGATTAGTGATGATTAACACTTAAAGTCAGCAAGTACGTATGTCAGGAGGATAACCGCTCCTTCAAGACGTAGCGGAATGACCAACAGCGAAAAGCAGCCAGCCTTATGGGGTTAAGCCGATGAGGGGATAGGGTGTGAGTGTCAGCCTGAATGTGGGGCCCAAATGCTGTCAACCAAGGTCAATAATCAGTCGAAAGTGAGCGTAAAAGAATGAGAAAGCTAAAACAATATCAAGTGATTACCCATCAAACTGTATAAAAAACCGCTACCACAAAAAAGCAAATTCCTATAGCATCATTCATATCCATTTAAACGGATGTGGCAGCGGCCAAGTCCAACAAGCGATTTATGCCTTGCAAACCGCGCAACGCATAAATACTAAGACGTTATATGTACGGAAAGTTATGTCGTTAAACAATGAAATAATACTCAAATCATTGATAGGCTTTGGCTTGTTTTTCTTTATTATCTGGCTTGTGCTAGCTTGTATTTTGATTTTTTCAGGCTCTGCTGAATTTTCCGTTAAAGGTTTAGGATTGTCGTTCTTAGTGCTTCAAATTCCAACTTTGGTTCTTGTAATTAAAACAAAGTTACGACTTAGTAGAAGTGCAATAAAATGAGCAATGTACATATAACAAGGCGCATCACTCGCTCCGTTCGGTCGCTGGGATGTCTACCGCTGCGCGGTCATCACCCGTGTGCTTTGCGTTAGCTTCATGGATAAATCGATGCTTTTAGAAAAATTGCAGAATTCGTTAAGAGATGCATTTCAAGAATGTATAAGTTCAAATTATTCTAAGCCTAGATTATTTCATGCAGCTAGAAGTAAAGCTTGGGTGAAAAACATCGCAGCATCATTTAGAGAAGAATATGTTCAAACTGAATACAGAGTTTTTTCAGCAGATTATTCTAATAATAGAAGCGAATTTAAATTAAATGAATTGCTTTTTGATATTAGTGTTGTGAATGTTAAATCTATACCTTCTGCGTCAAACAAGAAGCAGCTAATCTATGTGAATAAAATGGAATGGGCTATTGAAAGTGAATTTCAAAGAAGCGATAGTCGCGCTTCTATAATCGATTTTAGTAAATTGGCCATGGCTCGATCAGAAAATAAGCTATTGATACTCTCTCAAAGTAAAAGTATAAAAAATTGGGCGTTATCAATACTGAGTGGTGCTGTACCGGAAGATGGTGATAATTACTTCTTAGCATTTGTACCTCATCCTGAAAGTTGGGATGAAGACATGAAAGTGGAACTATATTCTCATGGTAAAGATGGCTGGGAAGCAAGAAGCTAACAAGGCAAGGCACAAAACCTCCAGCGTGTGCTCGCGGCGTTAAATGGACAGCATGAACATCGAAGCCCTTAAGCAAATTTTGCAGTCATGGATCGCTGAAGGTTACGCCGAAGGTGAATTGTCGGTGGAGCCCGAATGGTATGTTCTGTGGCATCCCGAAGAAATAGAAGAATTTAACCGTGATTACCAGCTACCCGAGTACGCGCCGGGGTTCGTAACATTCGGTGGTAATGGTGGTGGAGAGCTTCTGGTAGTAAACGATGAGGGTGAGGTGTTTTATTTGCCCGCAATAGGGATGGCACCTGATACGGCAATAAAAGTTGCAAGTAGCCTGCAAGATTTCAAAGGCTACATGCAAAAATGAGCAAGCCATTTAACAAACTGCTGTTGTCGCCCCGTCGGGGCTGGGACGGCCTTTCCGCCGCTGCGCGGCTACAAGTCCGCCCCAAAGCCGGGCGTTAGGTGCCTCCCTTGAAGTTTAAACCACCACACTATGAGTTTGTTCTCGATATAGCTTTAGAAATGACCAATACAGATAATAATCAGTCATATTGGGCTTCTTACAATCAACTCAGAGATGTGTGTGAAAAACATGAAGGTACTATTTTAGATCATGCTTTTCAGTGGGAAACACTGGCAGATTTTACTTCGGACAAATCTGAAGCGATTAATCTCTATTTAAAAGCATTGGCTTTAGCAAAAAATAGCGAAGAACAAGACTATATTGCTTCTATATCGTTTGGGCTTGCTGAGTTGTATTTAGATTTAGGTCAAAATGAAAAAGTTAGAATTTATATTGATACTGCCAACGATGCATCTGAACAAACTTCGGATTTATCCTTGAGGACTGAAATTGTTGATTTTTTACTCAGTCTTAATCAAAATGCCACCTAACAAGCCAATGTTGCTGGGACTTTTACTCGCTGGTGCTTCGTACCAAAACACTCACAAACGCCGCAAATTGGGGCGTTAGCAGCCTAAAAGGATTTGAGCTTTGAATCAGATTGGAAAAAAACTCTGGAATTTAGGGGCCGCAATATTTTGGGGTGGGGTTGTAATTACAACAATTCTATATTCCTTCATGTACTTGATGAGTACAGCATGTTCTACAGATGAATACGAAGAACTTTATTCTCCTAATGGGGAGTTGCGAGCGGTAGTTATAATGACTGGCTGTGGTGGTTTTTCTAGTCCCCAAACTCAGATATATGTAGAACGAATAAAAAATAAATCTTTATCTCCATTCTCGTTAAAAAAAACTGATGCTTTGATTCGCTTAGATGGAAAACCTGACGATGTAAGTTATCAAATTGAATGGGAAACTAATGAAAAATTTGTTATTTCAAATTTTGATTTCTCCAAGATGATGGCATTTAAAAATCAATCTTGGGGTACTGAATTACCAAGAATTTATTTTGCAGTAAACGGCAGCTAACAAGCTGTTAAACAATAATAAAATACAGTTGTTTTTTGGGAGTTTTATGCTTAGACGGATTATTTATATATCAATAATACTCGCGATAGGTGTCCTCATAGGCTGGTTAGCGAATGCTTATGTTAATGGCGCGGATATTAGAAAAGCATATACATCAAGCACAATCTCAGGAATAGTGAATGACTTCGAAATTATTGGTTCGCTTGATGAGCAAGGCTTGTTCACTGATAAGATAAAAGAGCAATACAATAAAAAGTTTAATTCGACTGTATTCTATCTTATGTTTCTTAAACCCAATTACACGGAACTTACGGCGAACCCAACTCAAACACTGTGCAGATTAGTAGAATATCAATCAAAATACGGAATTGAGCTTAATTCCGAAACGGATAAAGTAGTAAGTGACTATTTAATTCAAATTGAACCAGTAATCCGTAAAGAAATGGCTAGTATTCAAAGCTTTGCAGGTGGCAGTGGTTGTAATATCGGTGGAACACCTGCTACAAGTAAAGTCTGTCGTTATGACGACCCCGCTCGCTGTAGAAAAAATGAGACATAACAAGTTTATTAAGTTCGCCTAACGAGTTGGGTTGGGACGAGTATACAGCACGCGCCCCTTACAAAAGCGTTAATCATAGATTTTTTATCCGAAACTGACGAGTTAGAGTTAAGGCTTTAACTCGGAAATGTCAAAAAATGAGCTAGTGAATCACTCTGCACCAGCCTGATTCACGCGAGTCCCTAAAACCCGCCCTAGAGCCCAGTTTGCGGCTATTCTGTGGCGTTTTTGCCCTAGAATGAATCAAACTCAAGATAACTGATTAAGACCCATATATGGGCCTGTTATTCCCATTCCGACTAGTTATATCGAGCGTTGATTAGTTTGTAGATAAAAGAGGTTGTAATAATAGAATAGCTAATCCGAATTTTACTAAACAGACTATTCATGTCCTCCGTTAAAACCTGCCACTAGTTCCCTGTTTTGAGTTGTTCAATCTTTAGATAACCGATCTAATCTCATGCAAAAATCGATATTGCATTTTTTATGCTCGATGGTGACTGATTGTATTTAACCGCGGAACAACGGCGGCGCCCCCTCTCATTCAGTTAGTTTATAATTCACGGTAAAAGTGCACTTTAGGTCCTAATATGTTGCAATTTATAAACTCTGCTTCTATATTTGGTTTAATTTACTCTATATTTTGGTACTTATGGTGCAACTATGTCATCAAAAATAAACTGGCTTATTAATCATACGAGTCCTGGTGCGGTAGTGCTTCAGTCGTGGTTAACACAAAATGAGATCAGCTCATCTTTGGTGAGAAAATATGTGCAGAGTGGTTGGTTGTACAAGATAAGTGCGGGGGTTTACGTTCGTCCTGAGCCAACAGGCAAGTTACAGCCTCATTGGGTTGAAGCGCTCAAGGCTGTGAATGAGCAGCTAAAGCTTCCTGTTCACCTTGCGGGAGTCAGTAGCCTAACACATCAAGGGCTTAGTCATTATCTTCAACTAAGCAGCGAGCAAGTTTGGGTTGGCTGTCAAAGTAAGCAGGCGTTGCCAAAGTGGTTCCGCGAATTGGAGGAGCAAAACTGGCTTTTCTATACCAGTAGCAAGCTGACCCAAACGTTGGAAAAAGACTTTATTACTATAGGGGTGAACAATAGGGAAGTTAAGGCAAGTTGTGCGGAGCTTGCAGCCTATGAGGTCGTCAATGCCATTGGCAAACATATCAGTTTTGAGCATGCCGCGGAGCTGTTTCAAGGGTTAGTGAATCTCAGTCCACGTAAAATACAGTCAATACTGAATCGAAGTGAAGCCGTACAAGCTAATCGCGTATTTCTCTTTTTAGGCCACTACTATCAACACCAGTGGAGCAAAAGGCTAGATGAGCAGCAAATCACGCTTGGTGCGGGAAAGCGTCAGGTGGTGGCTCATGGCCGTTACGATGGACGCTATCAAATAACAGTGCCAGCATCGTTTATTAAGACAGAAGAAAATCGATATGAATAAGTCATCGATATACTACCAGCAAGTGACGTTGCTTATTCGGATGCTGCCGCTCGTCGCCCAAGAGAAGGTATTTGCCCTAAAGGGCGGTACGGCTATCAACCTATTTGTGCGCAACTTCCCACGCTTATCGGTCGATATCGATTTGGCTTATCTTCCTTTGGAGCCAAGGGAACAAGCGCTACAAAGTGTGAAGGAAGCGCTTGGTCGTTTGACTGCGCAGATCAATCTACAACCGAACCTTAGTGCAGTATTTCAAGACAATAAATATGATGAGCTCAGGGTTGTCGTGACAAGTGATAGAGTCACAATAAAAATTGAAGTCTCTCCTGTTGCGAGAGGTACGCTACACAAAGCGGTATTAATGCCAGTCGTTGAGTTAGTTGAAGAAGAATTTGGGTATGCAGAGATCCCCGTTGTAAGCCTGCCTGATCTATACGGTGGTAAGTTATGTGCAGCGATGGATAGACAGCACCCAAGGGATCTTTTCGATGTGAAAATGCTGCTGGCGGAAGAGGGGATCAGTCGAGAGATTTTGGTCGGCTTTCTCACTTATACACTTAGCCATCCAAGGCCTATTAATGAAGTGATGTCTCCACGCTGGAAACCGCTTGATGAAAGCTTTCAAACTGAATTCAATGGAATGACGACAAAGCCGATTAAACTCGATGAGCTGATTTTAACTCGCTCAGAAATGCTGATAGCGTTGCAGCATCACTTTACTGCAAAAGACAGAGACTTTTTATTATCCTTTAAACAGGGGCAGCCTGATTGGTCATTGTTTGATGAACCGAGCGTCGCGGCACTACCTGCGGTGAGATGGAAGCTATTGAATATCCAAAACCTAGCGAAAAACAAATCCAAGCATCAAGAACAACTAATTAAACTGGCTGATGTATTGGAAACGTGGGTTGCAGGTCGGATACTGTAATGTGCAGTGTATTGCCGATTTTATCTGATAGTTCGCTGTTTGTGGGCGTTACTTTGGTTCGACTGATTATTGGACCGTCTCTATTCAGCTGCAGGATACTTCCAAAAAGTGATTTTCTTGAAAATAAAAAATAATTTCAAATAGTACTACATAAATTGCCACAGGGTATTAAACACTACCGTGATGGCTGGAGCATCTGCGCCATTGCCAGTGTCACTCTCGGCGATAACATAGCAGGGTGCAAGGAACAGCATAGACTTGCTACTTATTGAAGTAGAGGTCCAGTTTTGCATCTAGAAGGTGCGTTATTCACACTTTCTCTCTCCAAAACCCAAAATAAGTAATTGATTAAAATAGCATTTAAATTTGTTCAATGTTCTCTACAAAAATACCTCAAATAGCAATTAATCAATTGATTTTATTGCAATTTATCTTGTTTATTGTGTTTATATGGGTAATATTTGTCGCTCACCGACGGCAGAGGCGGTTTGTCGTTTTAAGATTGCTGAGCGCAGGCTTAATATTGAGGTGGATTCGGCGGGTACTATTGGTTATCACCAAGGGGATAAGCCCGATAGCCGCGCTATTGAGGCTGGTAAAAAGCGGGGTTTTAGTTTCGAGGGCATGCGGGCGCGGCAGGTGGTGAATGCTGATTTTGAGTATTTTGATTTAATTCTAGCTGCGGATAATGCCAATTTGGCGGATCTGCTTAGCCGTTGTCCGGTTGAGTATCAACACAAGTTACAGTTAATGTTGTCCTATGCTGATACGCAAATAACGGAAGTACCAGATCCTTACTATGGCGGCGCACAGGGTTTTGAACTAGTGCTCGATCTCCTCGAGCAGAGTATGGAAGCTTTATTAGATCAATTGACCGAAAAGTTCCGTTGAGATGCGTATTTCCATTTACGGTTTGGGTTTTATGATAAGTTCGGGTAAATCCCCTTATGCGAGATGACGATGAAAGTAATGGATTCTGAAAACCGAGTATGGTTCCTTTTGGAGCATGAAGGTCGCTTGTACTTGAATGCAAATTGCAACATGAGTGCATTTGGCTATAGCTATATGATCCAGCTCAATGGTCAGGAACTGCAAAATTATGAAGGTGGTGGCCGCGAGTATCTAAATAATCTTGCTCACGATATTCATTATTCTGTTCCAATCGCAAAAGACACAACGTCAATTTACAAAGGTCGTGAAGTTTCAAAACAGCTAGCTGGTTTAGCAACAGAAGCGATTAAAGCGTGGCGTGCTTAAAATCGGTTAACTCTAAAATGCCCCAAAGCTTGTTTCAAAGTTTAAAATGCAAGTAGGGCGAATAAAGTTGTGGGCTATAAAAAAGCTAATGTGATGAGATTACTTTCAACCTAGAAGTCATGCCAGTCCGAACTTTCAATAAAGCCACAGCAAAGTAAACATCATCATAAAGTCATTAATAGATATCAGTATAGTTTGACTACAAACATCAATGGTTGTGGGCTGCTTGCCTTACAAGGTTAAGTTGGTAAGATGTTGTTCATAAAGAAAATCAAATCGTTGTACATCTAAGGACATATATGGAAATTTCATTACTTGCCGATAATCCCTCTGCGATAGACACGGTAGCTAGTTGGTATTTCAACGAATGGTGCCAAGACAATGGTAGCTATACCAAGGAGGAAGTCGTTGAAAAAGTCTCTGCATCAATAAATCGAGATACCGCGCCTATTCTGATCATTGGAAAAGTAAATGGTGTTCTTGCTGGTTCAGCAGAGCTAAAAATTCGAGAAATGGACATATACCCAGAATTTGAATTTTGGCTTGGTGGTGTTTACGTCACTCAGCAGGCTAGGGGACAGGGTGTCGCCTCAAAACTTGTGAAAGAGATAATATCGCTAGCACATAAAATAGGTGTGAAAAAATTATATCTTCAAACAGAAGATTTAACTGGAGGTTTGTACTTACATCATGGGTTTAAGCCTATAGAACAAGTGAATTATAAAGGTATAAATGTATTGGTTATGGGCACAAACATCGGTGAATAACAAGTTTGTGAAGGTACACTGCGGCTCAATTGTGGGAAGCAAGTGGAACGATATGATCATATTTCACAGGGCTACCTAAGTAGGTCAAAGCATCCCCAAATGGCATCATTTTTAATCTTAGAGTTTTCGTCAGTACAAGAAAATAGATTTCCTGTTTCAACAGTAAGAACAAGTTGTGTTCTGTTTCAGTCAAAGTGTTTATAAAGTCATTAGCAGGGCCATATAATCAGATGCTGAGTGACTCTTTACAGAATCTAATGATGAAAATGAGTCGAAATCTTCCAAACTTTGACAGTTATTGTTGAATCAATGGCTACCAAATAAGAATAGGCCGCGCGTAGTTGCGACCGATTTTACGATCGCTTAGTCAGTGTTGGAGCACTGCCCACGCTTGGCCCTCGCAGACTTCAGATCAATGTTGAACTCTTGATATCACATTATGCTTTTACTGCTGTTATCGTCGTGCGGCGAGCTTTTTTACAAATAAAATAAACCTTCTGCCTCACGCTTGACAATAAGTGAAACGTAAACAATCTTTTAACATGGAATATTTTCAGAAGGTTACTTTTATTTCTGCAGAATAGAATTGTTTTCACTACGGGAACACAGGAGTGTTTAACCCTTCCACTGAGATTACTAGGTTCATTTGAGGTGATCCTCAATGAATAATCTAGACTCAAGGTATCGTGATAAAACGCAATCATGAAAAGGAATTTCAATGAAAGACGTTAATATTTATCCGTATCAATCAATCTGTTCAGACCGGCTCAGTAAGCCAGAGACTGCGATCAAAACAGCAAACTTCAATTTTAATATCGAAACCCATTTATTTGGATTTGGTTGAGGTCAAGTCTTGTACGCTATTTGTATCGTGCCATCACGCCTGCAGTGGCGGGTGTTGTGAAAGCCCTGATTTTAAGTCGTTAAAGAAAGTGGAGTTGTAAACGTTTTAAGCATTGAATAAGTCCCAATAACAAGGAGAGTTAATTTCATGTCTATCAAATCTTTTAGCTATAGTACGCTTTTTTTGTGTATGAGTGCTGCTGTACATGCAGAAGCACCAGTAGAGACAAAAGCAGCTATAACGCTACCCACGTTAAGCCCTGTTATGCCGCTGGAAATCACAGCAAAATCCCCGGTCTCACTCGAAAGCCTGCAACATGATTTTGATGATTTTTCTTGGCAATCGTTTATTGCACTTAACTGGCCAGCAAATGCCGATGGCACACCCAATACTATGTCTACCATTGGGCAAAAAACTAACCAGCCAGTCGTGTGGCTGCATTGGAAGGAAAGCCGGGAGATTTTTTTACCCGATGGCGTAAAACCACCTGGGTGGGATCAGTCCAATAATGTGCCGGATGTTTGCAAAAGTATTGATCCCAAGTCCATTCCTCAAGTGACTATTTATTTAACGCAAGTAGGGAAGACCCCGAATGTGTTGGATGAAAGTGGTGAGCCTTTTACAACGGGTCCATTGATTGATCAAAACGGGCTTTATACCCGTTATGAAATATTAACCAATGAAACCATGTTCAATTTTATTTTGGACAATAACCTTTACAGTAAAAAAGGACAGAAACAGTTTAATGCCGATGTCGATTTTACTGCGAGCGACAGTAAAACCGGGCAGGTAGGTTCTATCATGCTTAAGGCCTCATGGATAAAAATGGGCGGCAAGTTTGATGCGACGAATTACTATACGACTTATGCGCTAGTTTATAACAATCCCGAAGAGCAACACGGGGTCAAGCCCGCGTGTGCGCTTGAACAAGTCGGTCTAGTGGGGTTTCACATTGCTCACAAAACCACGGGTGAACCACAATGGATTTGGTCTACCTTTGAGCATGTCGCTAACGCGCCAACGCAAGGTGAGTCAGCATCATTGTCGGCATATAATTTTTACGATGCTAAATGTACTGACTGCAAAGTGAATGAACCACCAGCACGCCCGTGGGATCCGGCAAACCCGCACACTAAACCAACTCAAGTGGAACGCGTCATTCCTATCACTGCCGACGCTAAAGCCTTAAATGCCAGTTATCACGCAGCACTCGACGCTGTAGTGCCGGGATCGGTATGGAAGAACTACGAATTGATCAGTACGCAATGGCCTACCGATGCCAAAAATCCCACCGATCCAACGGGCGTGCCTGCTCCCTCATTTTTAGCGAACACCACGCTCGAAACTTATATCCAAGGTTCGGTAAAGCAAACATCAAGCAGCTGTATGGCTTGTCACAATAATGCGGCAACCACTAACGGTAATTTTGCTGATTTCACTTACTTGCTGCAACGCGCGCAATAATTTACGAAAGGAACTCATCATGACTGATATTACAGGCGCGACTGCCGATACTATGAATCATTTTATTGGTTTGAGCGCGGTATTCACCGGCTTTGCTACCAGTATTATTGCCCCGACATTGGATCCCGTGGATATTAAATCTGAATACTTAGCCGTGTTTACGCAAAAAATAACCGAAGAATCGAAGGACCTAACTTTAGTTACAACTATTCTGCAAAAATTTGCGGCGTTAAAAGCGCAGCAATTATCAGATCAACAAATTGGCACGCAAATGCTGGCACCAGACAACGGGGCTAATTTTGTGTTGGCCTGTCGTAAATTGATTTTTATGTGGTACTCAGGTGCATGGCCAACCATTATTCCCGCGACGGATACAGAGCAGGAAACCACGGTTAGCGATATGATTTCGGCAAAAAGCTATACCACAGGTTTAGTCTGGCAAGTTATGCAGGCTCATCCGATGGGGGATTCAAATTATCGCTATGGCTATTGGGCGAAACCACCCGCTGTACTGTCGGCATATACGGGTCATCAAGGAGGTGCAGTATGAGCACTCAAACCAATTACGATGTCATTATTGTGGGATCAGGTATTGCCGGCTCTATCATGGCTTATCAATTGGGGATGGCGGGGAAAAAAGTATTAATCCTCGAAGCAGGGCAGGAAGTGCCGGTTGACCGCAGTGGTTACATGGAAACCTTTTTTAAAGCCAATGCCAAAACACCTGAATCACCTTATCCTCCTACTACGCAAAATCCAGCTGCATCGACGGCGGATAATCCACTCGGATTGCCTGATCCTGCGAAGGAAAATGTGCCGCGTTATACCGTGTTGCAAGTTGGCGCATGGCGTAATCCAAAGCAATGTTATTTCGATTACACGCCGCAACCAGAGCATTTGAAACCTGACAGCCCTGAAGCAAAGTTTGCTTTTGCGAGTTCCTATGAGCGTATTGGCGGCGGCACAACTTGGCATTGGCTAGGAACCAGTTTGCATCTATTGCCCAATGATTTTGAGTTGCAAACCCAGTATAAGCAGGGCGTGGATTGGCCCGGTGGAAAACAATTTTACCAAGCGCTGGTTCCTTATTATGAACAGGCGACCAATGAGATTGGCGTCGCCGGTGACAAAGAGGCGATGGATCAGCTTTATCGCGGATTGCATGTTTCACCGGATGGTGTTTATGGGCCGAATTACGATTACCCAATGCCTGGCATTGTTTCATCTTTAGTCGATCAACAATATGAACAAGCGGTGAGCGATATGGTGTATGACAATATTCAATTGTCAGTCACGCCAACCCCTCAGGGGCGCAATTCATTACCGGGTGAACGCCGTCAATGTGCGGGTAATACAAATTGTATTCCTATTTGCCCAATCCAAGCCAAATATGATGCCACTGTGACGCTCGGGCGAGCATTGCAAACCGGCAATGTTGATGTGTTTTATCGTCATGTTGCGACAAATGTTCAAGTGGATGAAAACACAAAAGATGTTGTTGGTATTGATTATGTGACCTATCAAACTCACGGGGGGATAGCGACGGGCGGCGGTACAGTTACGGGTAAAAAATATGTGATTGCAGCTCACGCGATTGAGACGCCTAAATTATTGCTCATGTCTAAGCGTAATAAAGCCTGTCCGAACGGCGTCGCCAACCATAGCGATCAAGTGGGGCGTAATTTGATGGATCACATTATGTATTTGGCCTGGGGTCTGGCGAAAGATCCTGTCTATGGTTTTCGGGGCCTTTATCTACTGCGGGTATCGAAAGTTTACGCGATGGCGCCTTTCGTAAAGACCGTGCCGCCTATCGTATTGAAATCGGCAATGAAGGTTGGCAGTGGGCAGCAAATGATCCATTCACGACCTTAGCTGATTTTGTATTTGGACAAAATAATTCGCAATTAAATGGGGATTCTGTCAATCAGCAGGGGACTCCATTACGGTTTGATCCCGCCATGTCTGCGAATAGCGCCTTATTTGGTGCCTCACTGGTGAATACCTTGAATGGTATTTACACACGGCAAATTCGTATGGGCTATTTAATTGAACAATTACCTGATCCGGACAACCGTGTCGAGTTGTCGGAGACGCTGAAAGATAACTTAGGTTTGCCTCGCCCCAAATTAACCTATCGTGTACGCGAGGATTATGTGCGCAATGCGTTCGTATCGGCTAAAGATATTTCGACAAAACTCTTTGACGCCCTTGATGCGCGGGAATATACCAAGGCTCCGCCTGCGCCGGTATTTTATGGTGATAAGAGTCAAGTAACGTCGAATAATTTTGAATATCAGGGCCATAATTTTACGTTTTACGGTGCTGGACACATTGTGGGGACGTATCGAATGGGGGACTGCAGAGATACGTCGGTGGTGAATCCTCGTCAGCAATCTTGGGATCATAGCAATCTGTTTTTAGTCGGTAGCGGAGTGTTTCCAACGGTTGCAACGGGTAATCCAACCCTCACTTTGGCAGCGTTGGCATTCCAGGCAGCAGATCATGTTTTGGAAGACCTTAAAATAAGTTAAAAAGTTGTCATTATTCATTAGCTTGCTGTTAATTCCCATTGAAAACCGCGTGCAAATTGGCGCGGTTTTTGGCTAACTGAATATACCTTCATATTACGCTAACTGGCATTTTCCTACTCATAATACAGTTTATTGTCATCGTATTTAAAATCAAAATATTACAGTTTTTTATGTTGATAATTGGTTTGAAAACTGTGCATGCGTGTGTTGTCTGATAGAAAACTGATAAGTTTCACTCAAACTGAGCGTTAATTGGGCGTGCTTTAATAAGCGAATAAAGTTAATTTTTACTAATATTTATCAAAATGTTAACTGAATACATGATTACTAAGAAATATATCGTTGTCAATCCACATGAAAGTGAGTTTCCTAACCCCATTACGTTCAAAAAAGGTGATCCTCTTGTCGTTGGAGACAAATATGCAGGTCCTGAAGGCTGGGATCTCTGGTTCCTTTGCACTACGCCAGGGCAAGATGCTGGTTGGGTTCCTGGTCAAGTGATTCAGCGCCTAAAAAATGCCAACGGGCTGGCGCTTGAGGACTATACGGCAAGAGAACTTAATGTGCATGAAGGGGAACAACTCATTGGCACACGAATGTTGAATGGCTGGGTATGGTGTATAAAAGCTGTCAGTGAAGAATCAGGGTGGGTACCATTAGAAAACTTGAAAGAAGTGGTAGATCTATCCCGCGACTAAAGCACCTTTGCCGTGCAGTCAAACCCAAGATGGCTCCTTGGTGTATTGTGCTAAGAGGATGATGACTGGCTGATATTGAGAGCTTATATCAGGCACGCAGAAGTCATTGGCGTAAAAGTGTTTTTTAGCGCAAGCTTTCCGTTTTTGATAATAAAAAGCCAGTATATTCAATATACTGGCTTTAATTTTAAACTTGATGAATGAGCGTCATAAGCTGGAATATAAAAGTCATCAGCGTCTTGTCTTTAACGTCTTTAACAAACTCTGCGCCTTATATTCCAAATGCAGAGTGGCGGGCTGACTAGTCGTTATGGCGTTTGCCTGAACGTTTAAGTCTCTCTGCTGCCAATTTGGCTTCTTTCTCGGCTTCTTTTTCGGCCATGATACGGGCGACTTCAATCTTTTCAAGCTCTGCCATCGCAGGCGTTTCTAGCGAGAGTAAGCCTATTTTCCCCGAGCGATATTCATGCAGTAATAACTCTGATGCCTTGTGCATATCGATGCGACCACCGGGACGCAGCGCACCACGTTTACGGCCGATTTCCTCGAGAAGTGCGACATCATCTTTTGGTAATTCACTTAAGTTATAGCGCTCACAAATCTCTTTTGGATAAGCGGTTAAGAAATACTTAGCGGCGAACAGGGCCACATCTTCATATTCCATCGCCGTATCTTTAATGGCGCCAGTGACGGCAAGGCGATAGCTGCTCGCTTCGTTATCCACTTTAGGCCACAAAATACCCGGGGTGTCCGACAGCACGATACCGTTACGTAAATTGATCCGTTGCTGGGTTTTGGTTACCGCAGGTTCGTTACCGGTTTTGGCGATAACACGGCCAGCTAAGGTATTGATGATGGTAGATTTCCCAACGTTGGGTATTCCCATGATCATAGTGCGAATGTCTTTTTCGGTTTTATCGCGACTTGGCACTAGCTTACGGCAGAGATCAGGGATTTTTTTCACCATTGCTGCTTGCAGTGTCGTGATCGCCGTGGCTTTGACGCCTTGCTCACGCTCTAAGTATTCAATCCATTGTGCGGTGATCTCTGGATCGGCCAGATCAGATTTATTGAGCAGTTTGATACAAGGTTTGTCGCCTCGAAGCTGAGCCACCATGGGGTTTTCGCTACTGTAGGGAATACGCGCGTCCAGCACTTCAATAACAAGATCGACCTGAGGCATTGCCTCTTCAATCTCCTTGCGTGCCTTGTGCATATGCCCCGGATACCACTGAATTGCCATGATAACGCCTTGTCCTAAATAACTTAAAGAACGGCTATTCTACCTTGAAGGTGGCGAATGTCATAAAAAAAGCGCCCTAAGGCGCTTTAATCGCTTAATCCTTGACTGTCTCTTGCGATTGTTACTTGGATTAATAGGCTGAATTAAGGCTTAGATTACCCCTAGTTCGCGCAATCTTTCCATCAGATAACTGTCGGCGGTATAACGATCCGATAGCACTACAGCAGGGTTTGGATGTAAAAATAACGGTAAAGAGATCCGTGACTTGGTTTTATCCGTACCTTCAGGATTGATGACGCGGTGTGATGTCGATGGGAAATAGCCGCCAGAGGCTTCCTGTAACATGTCACCGATATTGATAATAATGTTGCCAAAATCGCTTGGAACATCTAACCAAGTGCCATCTTTGGCTTTCACTTGCAATCCAGGCTCATTGGCAGCAGGTAACACTGTGATAAGGTTGATATCTTCATGTGCTGCGGCGCGAATGGCGCCCATTTCTTCACTGCCCGTCATCGGTGGGTAATGCAGAATACGCAGTAAGGTTTTTTGGCTATTGGCGATCATTTCTGGCAATGGTATCGAAAACTTGGCTTTTACGTCTTCTGGTGAGTAGGTTTCGATCCACTCTAATAGTTCTGCAGCCAGTGCGTTGGCTTTATCGTAATAGGCGAGAATATTGGTACGCAGTGAATCGGGGATACGGCCCCAAGGGTACACGTGGTAGTACTCTTTAATGTCTTTGACTGTGTTGCCTTTGGCGGTTTCAGAAATCGACGCTGGGAAGAAACCGTCGTGGGTTTCTTTTTTAAACATATAGTCGTTTTTGGCTTCTGAATTAAAAAAGGCTTGCCACTCGGTGTAGATGTCTTCAACTAAGCGCTTATCAATCGGATGATTAGATAAAACACCAAAGCCAGTTTCCCGAAGTGATTCAACGAATTGCTGGGCACTGTTTTCAGCGCGGTAATCAATGGTTTCTAATTTCATTTTGGTTTCTACTTGTTATATTTAGTTGTAATTTGACCCGCTGCAAGTGTAGCCGTGCGCTGATGTGGGTGCAAATACTCAGCGACTGTGATCTGGATCAACTGCCGTCTTTTCCGTCATTTATGCAGTCGCTTATATAAGCACTTATATTAGTACTTACTTGAGTGGTAAGATTTTAGTCACCAAATCCGTTAGTATGGGCATTAGATTTGTTGTGATTGGATTGATGTCAGCCGCATTTTGAAGCCGAGTGCAAGAAATCTTGCTTGGAGTGGGTCTTATGTTGGCTTCCTTATAAATCAGCTTCTTAATCAAAGAATATCGAAATACACAACGACGTGAGTCGAAAGGGCATTAATATGAATAAACTGACCGATTTTGAACGCTATGTTATCGAAGAGAAAGGCTCTGAACGCCCCTTTAGTGGTGAGTATTATGAGCACGATGCTAAGGGTTTGTATTTATGCAAAAAATGCCATGCCCCCTTGTATCGCTCTGAGCATAAATTTAATGCCCATTGTGGCTGGCCTGCCTTCGATGATGAAATTGCCGGCGCTGTAACCCGCCATGTTGACGCCGATGGCCGCAGAACTGAAATTGTTTGTAGCCAGTGCGGCGGTCACTTGGGGCATGTCTTTGAAGGTGAAATGTTAACACCTAACAATATCCGTCACTGTGTTAACTCAGTTTCTATGGTTTTCAAAGGGATGGATGATGCTGTTGAACCAGCACCGAATCACTTTGCGACTTTTGGTGCAGGGTGTTTTTGGTGTGTCGAAGCGATTTTTAAAAGCCTAAAGGGCGTGGTGAATGTCACTTCAGGTTATGTCGGCGGCGAAGCCCATGATGCCGATTATAAATCTGTTTGCTCGGGCCAAACCGGCCATGCAGAGGTTGTGCATATCGAGTTCAACCCAGAGGAAATTGATTTTACGACGCTATTACAGGTCTTTTTTGAGAGCCATGATCCGACCACGCTTAATCGTCAAGGTAATGATAAGGGGCCACAATATCGTTCCGTGGTGTTTACCCATAATGCTGAGCAGATAGAGCAAACTACCGCTATGCTTGCTCAGTTAGCAGCAGCCAAGGTTTTTGATGCGCCGATAGTGACCCAAGTTTCAGCGTTTGATACTTTTTATCCCGCTGAAAATTATCACAACGACTACTTCGCTTTACACGGTGAGCAGCCCTATTGTCAGATGGTCGTGCGTCCTAAAGTGGAAAAAGTGAAAGCCTTGTTTGCAAGATTGCAGAAGGCTTAAGCGATTTAGCACAGGGTGTTAAATACAAAAACGCCACCGATAAAGGTGGCGTTTTTATGGGGTTTCTAAAGTGCAAAACCTAGTTGTTCTCTTAACAAGCCGCTTAGCTATCGATTTAACGATTAGCGTAACTTTTGATTCGCTACCGACGCAACTATCGGCTTTCAGTTAACCATTGGGCGTATTGTTTGGTGTAATAGCTGACAATCAAATCTGCACCCGCCCGCTTTAAACCGATAAACGTTTCAGTCACCACAGCACGCTCATCCAACGCGCCCGCAAGGGCGGCAAATTTAATGCCCGCATATTCACCGCCGACTTGATAGGCGGCGAGTGGCAAGTGGGTTTCTTGTCTTAAACGGCTGAGCACATCTAAGTAGGGTGTGCCGGGTTTAACCATCAGGATATCGGCGCCTTCGGCTTCATCTAATGAGGCTTCTAACAGGGCTTGACGACCATTAGCATAATCCAGTTGATATCCCTTGCGATTTCCGCTGAGTTCACAATCAACCGCTGCTCTAAAAGGACCGTAAAAAGAAGAAGCGAATTTTGCAGAGTGGGCCAGAATCGCCACATGTTCAAAACCTGCGGCATCGAGCCCTTGGCGAATGGCTTTCACTTGACCGTCCATCATTGCCGATGGTGCTAACATATCAGCGCCCGCTTTGGCGGCTGTTATCGATTGCTTAACTAAATTTTCGACGGTGAGGTCGTTGCAGACTTCATTATTGTGAACTACGCCGCAATGGCCGTGATTTGTGTATTCACAAAAACAAATGTCGGGGATCACCATCATCTCAGGCACGGTAGCTTTAATGGTGCGCACCATACGGGCGAGTAAACCATTGTCGTCCCATGTATCGCTGCCCTTATCATCCTTAGTGTGGGAAATCCCAAAGGGCATCACATAGCGGATCCCGAGGGCGTAAAGCTCGCGCACTTCATTTGCCAGTGCGCTCTCAGGTAAGCGGCTGATGCCTGGTAGCGTGGAGATGGGCACGGCATGGGTGATATGCTCTTCAATGAACAGGGGATGGATAAGATCGCTCAGCGAAATATGGGTTTCGCGCAGCAGATCGCGCATTGCTTCTGAATTACGTAAGCGTCTTAAGCGACGCAATGGAGGCGTGTTTAACATGAAATGTCCTTATCTAAGGCGGGTTAAAGCAATCGTACAATACTAAGGGAATGGCAAGGGATAAATTCGCCCCTTACTTTTCTGCTCTGACAATCAAAGTTGAAAAAGTTTCCCCAAGCGAGCTATATTCATTAATGAGTTTATTGATCATTGACTTAGATCACATAAATTCATCTCGTCCAGATTTGCGACTGAATATCATGTGAGCGCTATTTTAGCTGAGTTGCTTGCTTAGCCCTTTGTTTTCGGGCATTTGATGTTATTATTTGCGCCAGTTTTCTCATGGCATATTCGCGCAATACAGATTATGTAAATTTGATGCGAAATCTTGCCCGCTAATCCGGTTTTGAAATGACAATAACACACGAACACTCTGCTTGTATTCTTGCCTTAGACACTTGTACCGAATCCTGCTCAGCTGCGCTGCAATACCAAGGTCAGATGTATGCTGAACTTGCCGATGCGCCGCGTGAACACAGTCAACGTCTGCTGCCTATGGTCGATTCAGTGCTCAAGCAAGCGGGCATTCGCTTAGATAAAGTGACTGCGATTGCTTACGGACGAGGCCCTGGCAGTTTTACGGGGATCCGTATTTGCACGAGCATGACGCAAGGTCTGGCACTGGGGTTAGATTTGCCTGTGATTGGTATTTCAACCTTAGCGGCAATGGCACAAATGGCGATTAGCCAGCATCAAGCCGAGCAAGTTTTGTGCGCCATTGATGCGCGCATGGGGGAAGTGTATTGGGGCCAGTTTGTGGCCGTTGACGGTATTGCAACGCTTGTCGGTAAAGAAGTGGTCAGTGCGCCTGCGGACGTACAACTTCAGCTCGATACTCAAGCGCCAATTGTGGGCTGCGGCACAGGTTTTGATGCTTATCCCGATTTGCTGGCACTCGGCAAGGGGATTTTAGCTCTCGAGGCCGTGAAATATCCCGATGCAAAGGCTATGCTGATATTGGCTGAAGCAGGCATAAAAGCTGGACTGACAACCTCGGTCGATGAGCTTGAACCTGTGTACTTACGTGATACAGTCACATGGAAAAAGTTACCCGGCCGTGAATAAGCTGTTCTTTGCCTGAGTATCTGCGATAGAATCTCAGGCGATTGATGCTAAGCATTCTTTACGATGAATGGCTTAACGATGGATAGTGCAAACTTAAGGCTTCTTAATGCAAGTTAATGTGAATCAAATGAGTTTGACGAATGCTGTAGCGAGTAATAGACCCGCTATCGCTCAGGGGCTGACTGCGCCTGAATCGTCACGCCCAGTGATTGAGCAAAATGCCGTCGAAGCCCTTAGTTTAGAAACTCAGCCTAAAAGTAAAAACGCAGCGGGAAATTTACAGTCAAGGCTTGGTGCGCACCTCGAGTATGAGCAAGATACTCGCGGTCATCAGGGAGCGATTGCTCAATATTTACAAACCCAACATGCCGCCAAACGCGATGAAATTCAGCAAATGGTGGGTGTGGATTTGTATGCTTGAGCATCAAAAAACGTCTTCTCGTTCAACCTCGCGATTTTCCTCTTCTAAACTGACAGGCTTAGCCACAAGTGGTGTGCCAAGCCGTGGTTTGTTTATTATCGAGCTAGTTTTAGCTTTATTGATAACTCGAATTCCCTATTTGAGCGTGCCGTTTAAATGGCTTGAAAGCTATTTTCATGAACTGTCCCATGGTATTGCAACGATTTTAAGCTCGGGCGTGGTGAGCCATATTCAGTTGTTTCCGAACGGCGCAGGATTTTGTTTTAGCCAAGGCGGCTCGCCGATGTTTATTGGCTTTGCAGGGTATTTTGGTGCGGCCTGTTGGGGATATTTAATTTATTTATTAGCGACTTGGCCAAAGGGGATCCGCGTGAGTTTTGCCTTGCTAGGTGCCTTAGTCGTGCTAAGCGGCTTGCTTTGGGGCAGGGATATTCTCACGTTAGCGATTTTAGCTGTGCTGACTATTATTTTGTTGTTACCGCTTAAACTCAGTCAAAACAAAATGTTGACTCAGTTTTTGCGTATTATTGGCTTGATGATCATGCTTAATGCGCTTGCGAGTCCGACAGTGTTGCTCGGGCTTGATGGTCAAGGTGATGCAGTGATGTTGGCCGAGCGTTCTTGGATCCCCGCGTGGATTTGGGTGGGATTATGGTTATTAACCAGTGCCTGCGCTTTGTATTTTGCGTGGCGCCGTGTCGATAACGCTGCGAGTCGTTAGTTCTCAAGCTTGTTTAAGGCCTCAGTCGTCTAGTGTTTTCCCCATCGTTTTTCTGCTTTGAACTTTGTTGATTTAGGTAAAGGTGATTTTGCTCATCACTTTGAGCTATAACCACTTATGTCGCTTAAAGCTTAGTTTTCCGACTTCTATTCCTTGGATTTTTGGCCATTGGCTGCTAGGTTAAGCCTTCGGTATCCATGGAGAATTACAATGAAAAAAGTCACCTTAGTTGCCAGTCTGCTGCTTGCTGGTTTATGTTCGAGTGTTACCTATGCCGATGAAAGCTTAGATAAAGTCTTAAAAAGCGATTTTCGTCAGGCTAAAAATGCCAGTCGTGACGTTTATCGTCATCCCGCTGAAACCTTAACTTTTTTTGGCATTACCCCAAAACAGACTGTGATTGAACTCTGGCCGGGTAATGGCTGGTACAGTGAAATATTAGGGCCTTATCTTGCTAAAGAGGGCCGATATATCGCAGCCAGTTTCGAAACAGCTCCTGCAACAGATACTCCCGGAAATCGTTATCGCGCGAACGCGGGAACTAAGTATGCTGCGTGGATGACGGCCAATAAAGACGTCATGGGCAATGCTAAGATTGTTACCTTCGATCCTCCACATAAGATGGATTTAGGTGCTGACGGTAGTGCTGATCTGGTATTAACCTTCCGAAATCTACATAACTGGGCATCGACAGATCAGTTGGAAAACGTGTTTGCCGCGTCTTATAAAGTGTTGAAGGACGGCGGTATCTTTGGCGTGGTAGAGCATAGAGCCAACGAAGGAATGAACTTCAGCACTGGCTATATGGATCAAGCGGCTATGGTTGCTTTAGCCAAAAAAGCAGGTTTTACCTTAGTTGAAAGTGCAGAAATCAATGCGAACCCCAAAGATACGAAAGATTACGCCAAAGGTGTTTGGACGCTACCGCCCTCTTTTGCCTTGGGTGATACCGATAAAGAAAAATACCAAGCGATCGGTGAAAGTGACCGTATGACACTTAAATTTGTCAAAAAATCATCTTAATTACCTGACATCAGAGGCATTATGTGGCAATCTTTCGCCCCCAAAAATCAAATCGAATTTGTATTACCTCATATTACGATCGCGGGCCGATTATGGGGGACGAAGGATAAACCTTTATTGCTTGCCTTACATGGTTGGTTAGATAACGCCAACAGTTTTGAACCTTTAACAGTGCATTTACTCGATTATCAAGTGCTCGCCATTGATTGGCCGGGACACGGCTTTTCTGCACATAGGCCGGGACACTATCCACTGCATTGGATTGATTATTTGTATGATTTAGACGCGTTGTTAACGGCATTACCGCAAAAGCCAGCCGCAATGATTGGGCATTCGCTCGGCGGTATTATTGCCTCAGCTTATACGGCGACGTTTCCCGAAAAGGTTAACAAGCTGGTATTGATTGAAGCGTTAAGCCCCTTGTCTGAGTTGCCAACGCAAGCTAAGGCGCGATTGAAAAAAAGCTTCTATCAGCATGAGAAGTATTTAACTCAGAAGCATGGGCAGGCAAAGATTTACGACAGTATAGATACTGCGGTGCGGGCGAGGGCACATTTAACAGGACTTGCCGAACCTTGGTGTCGTTTGTTGCTCGATCGTAATATGCAGCCCGAAGGTGATGGCATAGGTTGGCGTAGTGATCCTCGATTAAGATTAGATTCACCCCAACGATTAACCTTCGCCCAAGTTGATGCCTTGATGCAGGACATCAATGTTGAAACCTTATTAATTTGTGGCAAACAGGGATTTAGCCAGTTGCAGAGCGCGATACCTAAGGCCAGAACGTGGTTCAAGCATTTGTCTGAGCACATAATTGAGGGCGATCATCATGTGCATATGGACAATGCCGAAGGCGTTGCACGTTTGATCCGCAAATTCGTTTAATAGGTTGCTTATATGGGTATAAAAAAGACGCTAGGTTTTTTGTTTTTTTTATGTGATGATGATCAAAATTAAAACGCTCGTATGATTTATGACGAGTAAATCAATAACTATAAAATGTAAGCCGGTATTTTAACTCGGTATTTATCGAGTCTTGACGCTTGTATGGATATTGTTTCCGCAGTTGTGGGGATTTAGGAGAGAGTAGTGGATCAGCCTTGGATTAATCATTTGCCAGAAGATGTGCCTGCTGAAATTAATGTGGAACAATACTCATCGCTTGTCGACATGTTCGAGACAGCGGTGGCTAAGTATGAAGATCAACCTGCATTTATCAACATGGGTGCCACGCTAACCTATCGTAAATTGGAAGAACGCAGCCGAGCATTCGCTGCGTATTTACAAAATGAATTAAAGCTTGAAAAGGGCGACCGTGTCGCCTTGATGATGCCAAACCTGTTGCAGTATCCCATTGCACTGTTTGGTGTTTTGCGTGCAGGTATGGTGGTTGTTAACGTTAACCCACTTTATACACCGCGCGAACTTAAACATCAGTTGATTGACTCTGGCGCCAAAGCCATTGTGGTGGTGTCAAACTTCGCCCGCACTTTAGAAGAAGTTGTCGAACAAACTCCCGTTGAAAGCGTGATTATCACCAGTTTAGGTGATCAATTAAGTGCACCAAAACGTACCTTAGTGAACTTTGTGGTGAAGTACATCAAGAAGTTAGTGCCAAAATACGATTTACCCCATGCCTTATCAATGCGCGATACCTTATCAACGGGTCGTCGCATGCAATACATCAAACCTGAAGTCACTAATGATGATTTAGCGTTTTTACAATACACAGGTGGCACCACTGGGGTCTCTAAAGGCGCTATGTTGACCCATGGCAATATTGTCGCAAACGTATTGCAGGCCGATGGTGCATATTCTCCCGCTTTAAACGATGGCAGTGAGTTTGTCGTAACGGCCTTGCCTCTGTATCACATCTTCGCCTTGACCGTGAATTGCCTGCTGTTTTTGCACAAAGGTAGTCAGAATTTACTCATCACCAATCCTCGCGATATCCCAGGATTTGTGGCTGAGTTGAAAAAGTATCCTTTCACCGCATTAACTGGGGTAAATACCTTATTTAACGCTTTAGTGAACAGTGATGATTTTTCCCAGTTGGATTTCTCACGCTTAAAACTCTCTATCGGTGGCGGCATGGCGGTACAAAAAGCCGTGGCGGATAAATGGCAAACCATTACTAAAACCCGTTTACTTGAAGGTTATGGTCTGACGGAAGCCTCACCCTTATTAACCTGTTGTCCATATAACTTAGACGGTTATAACGGTTCAATTGGTTTTCCTGCACCTTCGACACTGATCCAAATTCGTAATGATGACGGCAAGGTATTAGCCCAAGGCGAAACCGGTGAACTGTTCGGTAAAGGTCCTCAGGTGATGAAAGGCTATTGGCAACGCCCTGAAGAAACCGCCAAAGTGATCGACACTGACGGTTGGTTAGCTACGGGCGATATTGGTTATATGGATGAGAAAGGTTTCTTCTATATTGTCGACCGTAAGAAGGATATGATCTTAGTCTCAGGTTTTAACGTATTCCCTAACGAAGTAGAGGAAGTGGTCGCACTTCATCCAAAAGTGATTGAAGTGGCTGCTGTTGGTGTGCCAAACGACGCCAGTGGCGAGTTAGTGAAGGTATTTGTGGTGGCAAAAGATAAATCTTTAACCGCTGAAGACATCATTAAGCACTGCCGTATTCATTTAACGGGATATAAAGTGCCGAAGCTGGTAGAATTTAGGGACGAGTTACCTAAAACCAACGTGGGTAAAATCTTGCGACGAGAGCTTAGAGACGAAGCTAAGCGCGCGTAAGATTGAAGCCGGCATTTGCCGGCTTTTGTTTTTATGGACTGTGATTGACCCACAGGATCTGGAGAAGAATTTGTCAGCGTTTCAATATGTGAGTGATGAAGCAAGCCTTAATGCCCTCGTTGCCCAATATAAACAGAGTAAGATACTCGTGTTAGATACCGAGTTTGTTCGTACTCGTACTTATTATGCCAAGTTAGGTTTGATCCAAGCCTATGATGGTAAAACCTTAGCTTTGATTGATCCGGTGGCTTTACCTGATTTAGCCCAGTTTTGGGCGCTGTTATCGGACCCGAATATCGTTAAGCTAGTGCATTCCTGCAGTGAAGACTTAGAAGTTTTTGCCCACTATGGCAAATGTCAGCCTACGCCTTTGTTTGATAGCCAAATTGCCGCCTCTTTGTGTGGTATGGGTCATGGGGTGGGTTATGCCAAGTTAGTTGAAACTTGCCTTGGTGAAGTGATCGATAAAGGTGAGTCGCGTACAGATTGGATCCGTCGTCCTTTAACGGAAGCCCAGTTAAGCTACGCCGCCAATGACGTCCTGTATTTGTATCAGCTCTATCCTCAACTAGAAGCGAAACTCAGCGCCCAAGGGCGTTTAGCTTGGTTATACGAGGAAGGGGAAAGGATGACTCAGGGCAGGCTTGCCGATCCTGATCTCGATACAGCCTATTTGAAAGTGAAAAATGCTTTTCAACTCACTGAAATTCAATTGGCTTACCTTAAAGTGCTCGCCAAATGGCGCCTTGAAAAAGCCTTAGTCCGTGATTTAGCCTTAGGTTTTGTGATCAAAGATCATGGTCTTATTGCATTAGCGAAGAAGCAACCTAAAACTTCGGCTGATTTGTTTAAGCTCAATGACTTGACCGAACAGGAAAAACGCATTCACGGCAAAGATTTATTACGTGTGCTACAAACTGCGGATTTGGTGAATTTACCCGAGTTAGTGGATGTATTGGCGTTAAAATCAGGCTACAAATCGGCTTTTAAAGCGATTAAAAGCTGTTTGGTCGAATTATGCGAAAAGCATGATGTGCCGCAGGAAATGCTCGGTTCTAAACGTCATATCCATGAGTTTTTGCAATGGCGTTGGGATAAGCAACAAGGGGATTTACCGGCAGTGTTATGCGGTTGGCGAGGGGAATTGGCAACTGAGGCTTTAGCAAAGCTTGAGGTCTAGTGCTTAATATTCCGTACTTGAAGCTATCGCTGAAAAACATCCACATCAAAATGTCATCTTCAATTGAAGATGACATTTTTTGTGTCATCGACTTATCTGTCAGGCAAAGTGACGTTAAGCTCGAGTACCGACAGGTTGGCGTCGTTTTGATCTAACTGCACAGAAACTTGATCATCAGAAATCGGCACATATTTGCGAATAACGGCAATGATCTCTTGTTTCATCTGTGGGAAATAATCGGGAGTGTCCCTTTGTCCACGTTGATGAGCCACGATGATCTGTAGGCGCTCTTTTGCCATTACCGCAGTGCTAGGCTTTTTCTTGCTTTTGAAATAGTCGAGTAAAGACATAATTAGCTACCAAATATCCGTTGTAAGAAACCTTTCTTTTCTTCCGTAATAAAGCGTACTGGTACATCTTCACCCAGTAAGCGTGCGACTGTATCACTGTAGGCTAAACCTGCATCACTTTCTTGGTCGATAATCACTGGTACGCCTGAGTTAGAGGCTTTCAGTACAGATTGTGACTCAGGAATAACGCCGAGTAACTCAATGGCCAGAATTTCTTGAACATCGTCGACACTTAACATTTCGCCCGATTTTACACGGCTCGGTGAATAACGAGTCAAGAGTAAATATTCTTTTATCGGCTCTAGATTCAGTTCTGCGCGGCGTGATTTGCTTTGCAACATACCTAAAATACGGTCTGAATCGCGCACTGAACTGACTTCTGGGTTAGTGGTCACAATGGCGATATCGGCAAAATACAATGCCATCATAGCGCCTTGCTCAATCCCAGCGGGAGAGTCACACAGAATAAATTCAAAGTCTTTGGCCAAATCGTCTAGAACACGGCCGACGCCTTCTTTGGTCAGTGCATCTTTATCACGGGTCTGTGAAGCGGGTAAAACGAATAACTTATCGCAGCGTTTATCTTTGATCAGCGCTTGATTTAAATTGGCTTCACCATTGATCACATTAACGAAGTCATAAACAACACGACGCTCGCAACCCATGATCAAGTCTAAGTTTCGTAAACCTATATCGAAATCAATAACGACTGTCTTGTGTCCTTGCATGGCAAGACCGGTCGCAATTGCAGCACTCGATGTGGTTTTACCTACGCCGCCTTTACCTGAAGTGACAACAATAATTTGTGCCATGTTTCTCTCTATCCTTTGTTCTGCCATTTAGAGGGGCAATGATTCAACCATAAGCGACTCACCGTTTAGGCGAATGCAGCCGCTTTTATCTGAGCTATGTTGTTGTAGATTTTCAGCGAGCCAATATTGCCCTGCTATTGAAACGAGTTCGGCCTCCAGAGAGTGGGCAATGATAACGGCGCTGGTATCGCCCGCGGCGCCTGCCATGGCTTTCCCTCGTAATGCGCCATAGATATGAATGCTACCATCTGCGATGACTTCTGCGCCATTGCCTACCGCACCAAATATGATTAAATCACCATTTTTTGCGTAGACTTGTTGGCCTGAACGAATATTTTGCTTCACTATCTTAGTTTGGCGCGGGGCTGGCGGCGGGGTACTGCTCTGTTTTCCCGCTTTGACTATGGCAAGGCCTAAGTCTTTTGCTTGTTTACTGAGTACGGTTGTCGCGCCCGTTATGCCAACAATCACTAATTGACGTGAGATCAGCAGATCCTTTAACGCACTTAAATTCAAGCTGTCGTGCTGAATGGCACTCAGATTGACGACTAAAGGAGCACCCAGAAAAAACTGAGGAGCCTGTGCCAATTTATGGTCTAATTCAGTCATGACAGCTTGTAAATCGCTGCTATTAATATGAAGCACTGAAAGAGTAAAAGAAGCGCCTTTTAACTCTAAGCTAGGTTTTGACATCCCGGCACTATTCTCCAGAAATCATCAGTCGGTTCGCTGATTTTACAATTAAATTACTAGGCGACCATGTTATAGTGTGCCCCATTGACTGGCAAGTTTGAACTATTGGATATTTGATTCTTATGCTATGTGCCGTTTATAAAAGTAGCCGAAAGGCTGATACTTATTTATTTGTGAAGAAAAGAGATTGTTTTGACGATGTTCCAGTGCCTTTGATGGAAATGTTTGGCGTGCCAAAGTTGGTGATGGTGTTTCCTATCGCTAAACGCGACGCGTTAGGTATGGCAGATATACATAAAGTCAGAGCAGCAATGGCAGAAAATGGCTTTTATTTACAAATTCCGCCACCTCAGGTGAATTTATTGGCTGAGCATAAGCTGAGCCTTGGGATCAAAGATTAACTAGGCAGCATCAAGACGCTCCTAATGAGCTCTGGCGCGTCAAACCACACTCGTTAATCTCAGTGGCATTGCGTATCTGACGACAAATTAGTGTAAAATAGCCCGCATTGAGCGGGTTTTTTATTAAGAAGATACAGTTAATCATGGCATTTTGGCAGAGTAAAACATTAGCGCAGATGAGCACAACCGAGTGGGAATCCCTGTGTGACGGTTGTGGTAAATGTTGTTTAAACAAGTTGATAGATGATGAAACCGAAGACTTGTATTACACCAATGCAGCTTGCCTTTTGCTCGATCATCAAACGGCAGGCTGTCAGCATTACAGTGACCGTTTCACCCATGTCCCCCAATGTACAGTGATCACGATTGATAATATCCATGAGCTAACTTGGTTGCCCGACAGTTGTGCCTATCGCCGCCTAGCGGCAGGGCGTGAGCTACCGAGCTGGCATCCGCTGCTCACAGGCTCCAAAGAAGCGATGCATTTAGCGGGTATGTCGATCAAAGGCAAGGTGGTGGATGAAAGACGCGTGAAGGATATTGAAGATCATATCGTGCTATGGCCACTTAAAGACGTGGATTAACAGACGTGAATTCATTTTGCCGTAGCGTTATCGATTGAAAATTAACTTATTAATTGAAACAACACTTGTTGATTGGAAAGTGACCGTCAGAATGAAAACAACAAGGGAACGATTATCGCTCCCTTGTGCATTTTGGGTGTTAAGTGAATTTAAATTCCATCAAATAATGCTCGACTAGATTTTTAATCCCACCATCAACTGATCAAGTTGACCAGCTGTTGCTTGCAGCTCATCACAACCTGAAACCGACTGGTTGGCCGATTGCTCCACATCGTGTGATTGGTTGCGAATTTCCATTAAGTTAGTTGCAATCTCGTTGGCCACTGCCGATTGCTCTTCGGCCGAGGTCGCAATTAGCACACTCATTTCAAACACTTTGTTGCTGTGGTGGGCGATAAACTCTAAGTCTTTACCCGTTTGCAGTACGTGTTGTTTACCTTCATTAGCTTGATTCACAGTACGCGACATCACTTGTGTCAGATTGCGAGTACCCGATTGAAGTGATTCGATCATGGTTTTGATTTCAACCGTTGCGGCCTGAGTTCTCCCCGCTAAAGTACGTACTTCATCGGCCACCACGGCAAAGCCACGACCTTGTTCACCGGCGCGTGCCGCTTCAATCGCTGCGTTGAGGGCGAGTAGGTTGGTTTGCTGGGAAATCGCATTAATAGTTGATACCACTTCATCAATTTTACTGGCGTTGTCATTGAGTACACCCACCGCATTTGAGGCCGCGGAGATTTCATCCGATAACACGTCAATAGCTTTGACTGTGGTTTCAATATCTTTCCCGCCCGCGCTAACCTGTTGATTGGCTTCTTGGGTTTCGGCTGAGGATTGTTCGGCATTGCGGGCTACTTCTTTCACTGCGGCAGTCATTTCTTCCATTGCCGTCGCTAAGGAGTCCAGATGTTGTCTCTGGTTTACCGCCAAGGATTGACCTTGCTGCGCAGTGCTACGAAACGATGATACAACTTCGCGTATTTTAGCGGTCGATTCTGCGATTTGCTTGACTAAGGTATGTTGACGTTCTACTAAGGTATCTATGCTGATGGCTAAGATACTGAACTCGTCTTTTACTTCGAAGAAGTTTAAACGCCCCGTTAAATCACCCGATGCGGCCCGTTTTAATGCCATCACTGTCGTATAAAGTGCGCCGCCTACGAAGGTTGAAATGTAATAGCTGAACAAAAATAGCACAAACAAGAGTGCCGCCATTAGGCCATAAACCAGCAGGTTATCGTTGGCGAGCAAGGCATCAATTTCTTTGCTGTCTAGGGGAATAATCGTGATCAGGTTTTGATCGTTAACGCGACTCACAGCTCTAGGTTGCTTACCGCTATCATCGATACCACCGCCACTGCGAGCGATGGATTGCGCTTTACTGTCGGCTTCATTTACCGAAACAATGCTGACATTACCTTCAATTTCGCGACTAAGTTGATTAAGGATAGTTTGGCGTTCTTGCTCTGGTAGTTTGTTATATAAGCTGCCAGTGACTTGGTTGATTTGTTGTGAAGCATTTTGCAGACTATTGAGTTGTCCTTGAATTAAGGTTTGCTGGGATTGGTTATCTAGGAAAAGCGCCAGTCCAACAATCATCAACATGGGAACGATAGAGAGAATAGCGAATTTAGTTTTTAAGGTCATATGGATAAGGTATTGATCTATCCAGCGAAATTTTACTTCTTTCATGAGTGCCTCGATAAAATGGGCCATAAACCGAATTTATATCGGTCAGTTTGCCATAGACTTTATAGTTTTCTGTTTTGTAATGATTTATATGGTTAATGTAGTCTAATTGCAGTCGTTATTGTGTTGTTTGCTGCAATTTTGGCAAGGTACAGGTGTGAGTTTACAGTTTAGTTACAAATGCTGCTAGTGGCTGAAAGCGGAAGTTGTTTACGTCAGAATCGAGGTTTGGGTTTCCCCTTGAGTAAAACTCAGGCTCCAAACTGGGGTAACACATGAATTTGCATGATAAAAACCCCCAATAAGCCCTAGTAATATGCCGCTCGCTCGCGTAAAATTTCTATCCTTTTATTTCGTTATAGCTAGCAAAGCGTCTGGCATTAACGCCCGATAACCTGAGCACCCAAATAGCCTGAAAGTTTGGCGCCCATAGCACTTGTTTATCAAGCGCGACTATGCAGTGGAAGAGAAAATGCAGCAGTTAACTGAGATCGTAGAACAAGCCTTAGTCATTATTGACCAGGCCAGTGATCTAAAAGCACTGGATGATATCCGTGTCGATTACCTTGGTAAGAAGGGTAAGATCACCGACATGATGAAAATGATGGGTAGCTTAAGCCCTGAAGAAAAGCCAGCCTTTGGCCAAGCGGTCAATGATGCTAAACAGGCTATTCAACAAAAATTAACTGAGCGCATCGATGGTCTGAAGAGTTCGGAATTGGAAGCCAAATTAATCGCTGAAAAGATTGATGTGACTTTGCCAGGCCGCACCCAAGAGATCGGTGGCTTACATCCTGTGACTCGAACCATTGAGCGCATCGAAACCTTTTTCGGGGAATTAGGGTTCTCGGTAAAGCAGGGGCCTGAAATTGAAGATGATTTCCACAATTTCGACGCACTGAATATCTCTGAGCACCATCCTGCGCGTGCTGATCATGATACCTTTTATTTCAATCCTAAACTGATGCTGCGTACCCAAACTTCGGGCGTGCAAATTCGTACTATGGAAACTGAAAAGCCACCATTACGCATTATTTCTCCGGGCCGTGTTTATCGTAACGATTACGACCAAACTCACACGCCTATGTTCCACCAAGTGGAAGGGTTGTTGGTTGATGAGCATGTGAACTTTGCCGAATTGAAAGGCATTTTGCATGACTTCCTGCGTAACTTCTTCGAAGAAGATCTGCAAGTGCGTTTCCGTCCATCTTACTTCCCATTCACTGAACCTTCAGCGGAAGTGGACGTGATGGGCAAAAATGGTAAATGGCTAGAAGTGCTTGGCTGCGGTATGGTACATCCGAATGTGCTGCGCAGCGTTGGCATAGATCCAGAAAAATACTCTGGTTTTGCTTTTGGTATGGGTGTCGAGCGCTTAACTATGTTGCGTTACGGCGTAAACGATTTACGTGCGTTTTTCGAAAACGACCTACGTTTCCTGAAGCAATTTAAATAACGGAGCTGTAATAGCATGAAATTTAGCGAATCTTGGCTTCGTGAATGGGTAAACCCTTCAGTCAGCCGTGAAGCATTATCCCACCAGATCACTATGGCCGGTCTCGAAGTCGATGACGTTGAAGCCGTGGCTGCCGATTTTAGCGGTGTCGTGATTGGTGAAGTTGTGGAGTGTGGTCAGCATCCCGATGCCGATAAACTGCGCGTGACCAAAATCAACGTTGGTGGTAGCGAACTTATCGATATCGTCTGCGGTGCACCAAACTGCCGTCAGGGTCTTAAAGTGGCCGTGGCTATGGTTGGCGCCGTATTACCTGGCGATTTCAAAATCAAGAAAGCCAAGCTGCGTGGCATGCCATCAGAAGGCATGTTGTGCTCGTACAGCGAGCTTGGCATCAACGTCGAAAGCGATGGCATTATCGAATTGCCATTGGACGCGCCACTCGGCACTGACATCCGCGATTATCTGCAACTGAATGATGCCGTTATCGATGTGGATTTAACGGCTAACCGTGCCGATTGCTTAGGTATGGCAGGTCTTGCCCGTGAAGTGGGCGTGTTAAACCGCCAAACAGTGGTTGAGCCACAGTGGCAAGCCGTCACGCCAACGACAGATGCACAGGTCACGATTAACGTTAACGCGCCTGCAGCGTGTCCACGTTACTTAGGCCGTGTGGTTAAAAACGTCAATGTTAAAGCGCCTACGCCATTATGGATGCAGGAAAAACTGCGTCGTAGCGGTATTCGCTCTATCGATCCTATCGTAGACATCACTAACTTTGTGTTGATTGAATTCGGTCAACCTATGCACGCTTTCGATCTTGCCAAATTAACCGGCGATATCGAAGTGCGTTTAGGCACTGGCGAAGAGAAAATCACTCTGCTTGATGGCAGCGAAGTTACGATTCCAAGTGATACCTTAGTGATCGCCGATGATGCGCGTCCATTAGCCCTCGCCGGCGTGTTTGGCGGCGAATACTCAGGCGTGAGCGACACGACCCAAGACATACTGCTTGAATGTGCCTTCTTCGCGCCGCTTGCCATTATGGGTAAGTCACGTCGTTTAGGTTTGCATACAGATTCATCACACCGCTTTGAGCGTGGTGTTGACCCTGAGATGCAACACAAGGTTATCGACCGTGCGACCCGTTTAGTACTTGATATCTGTGGTGGTGAAGCTGGCCCTGTAGTTGAGGCTAAATCAGAGGCTGATTTACCCAAACCTGCACAAATCGTTTTACGTCGTAGCAAGTTAGATCGAATTTTAGGCCACCATGTACCAGACACAGATGTGGTCGAAATTCTACAACGTCTCGGCTTCAGTGTGGTTGTGGGCCAAGATAGTTGGCAGGTCACTACCGCGACTTATCGTTTTGATATGGCGATTGAAGAAGATTTGATCGAAGAAGTGGCCCGTATTTACGGTTATAACAATATCCCGAATACGGCGCCTGTTGCTGCGCTGCGTATGTCAGATCATAAAGAATCTGACTTAAGCCTAAAACGCGTGCGTGCCTTATTGGTCGCTCGTGGTTTCCAAGAAGCGGTAACCTACAGCTTTGTCGATCCAAAACTGCAAAATCTGGTTCACCCTGGTTTAGACGCTATGGTGTTACCAAACCCAATTTCCAGTGAAATGTCGGCCATGCGCCTGTCAATGTTCACCGGTTTATTGGCCGCCGTTGGCTACAACCAAAGTCGTCAACAGAGTCGCGTGAGACTTTTTGAAACTGGCCTGCGCTTTGTTCCTGATATCAATGCAGAATCCGGTGTAAGACAGCAAGCAATGCTCGCTTGTGTCATTACTGGGCTCCAAAATGATGAACATTGGGCTATGGAATCGAAAACTGTTGATTTTTTCGACCTTAAAGGTGATTTAGAAGCAATTATCGGCTTGACAGTTTCCGCATCAGAATTTAGCTTTAGAGGAGCGACGCATTCTGCTCTCCATCCGGGGCAATGTGCTGAAATATTGAGAAATGATCGAGTGATCGGTCATATAGGTGCAATCCATCCTAGTTTGGAGAAGCCTTTTGGACTCAATGGTAAAACCATCGTTTTTGAGTTGGAATTGGATGCTTTATTGCATACCAGTTTGCCGCTAGCCCAAGCTGTATCTAAGTTTCCAGCTAATCGTCGTGACATCGCAGTCGTAGTAGATGAGAGTGTATCTGCAGGTGATGTAATGAAATTGATAAGAAAAGTTGGCGAAAATCAGTTGGTTGGCATAAACTTGTTCGATGTATACTTAGGTAAAGGTGTTGAACCCGGCAAGAAGAGCCTGGCGATAGCACTTACATTACAAGACACTACTCGTACGCTTGAGGAAAAAGAGATTGCTGAGACCGTTGGTTCAGTCGTTTCTGCCCTTAAGTCCGAGTTCAACGCATCGTTGAGGGATTAAAGTATGGCACTTACCAAAGCCGAAATGGCAGAACATCTTTTTGAAACACTCGGAATGAACAAACGTGTCGCCAAAGAGATGGTTGAGTCGTTCTTTGAAGAGATTCGGGGCGCACTTGAAAGTGGTGAGCAGGTCAAGTTATCTGGCTTTGGCAACTTTGACCTTAGGGACAAGAATCAAAGACCGGGAAGGAACCCAAAAACAGGCGAAGATATCCCCATTTCTGCTCGTCGTGTCGTGACTTTCCGTCCCGGCCAAAAGCTGAAAACTCGTGTAGAAGCAGCAAACACGGGTAAGTAATTTCGTTTGTTTGATGGGAAAGCCACTCCTTAGAGAGTGGCTTTCCTGTTTATTTTTTCATGCAATATCTCCATTGTTTTTATCCACTGTCTGAGGTGAATTCTTTGTCAAGACAGCCCAAACATTTTGACCGTCGTTTTAAACTCGCCTTATTACACCCTAGATACTGGGCCACTTGGTTAGTGATTGGTCTATTAGTGATTTTCGGACTCATGCCCGCATGGCTGCGTGATCCCATAGCAAGATTATTGGCAAAAATAGTGATGCCAATTGCCAAAAAGCCCATTAGCGTTGCGAGAGCCAACTTAAGGGCGTGCTTTCCTGAGCAATCCACCGCCGAGATTGAAGTGTTAATCCGTGAGAACGTGCAAAACTTCGTTTTGGTGTTGTTAGCACAGGGCGAATTGCTGGTGCGCTCAAAAGCGCATTTACGTCGTCGAGTGAATTTAATCGGCTTTGAGCATGTGACTAAAGCACAAGCGGCCGGGCAACCGATCATTTTTATCATGCCCCATGTGTGGCCAATCGATTATGCTGGTTTACGCCTTAACCTTGAGTTGCCTATGGTGACTATGGCCAAAGCCCATAAAAACGGCTTATTCAATTGGTTTAGTAATCGTGTACGCAGCAGTTGTGGTGGTCATGTGTATATGCGCGAGGCGGGCATTCGGGCGTTATTGGCTGAGCTTAAGCGCGGTAACAGTTTCTTTTATCTTCCCGATGAAGACTTAGGTCCTGAACAAAGCGTGTTTGCGCCTTTTTTAGGCACAGTGAAGGCAACGCTACCTGTTGTTGGGCGTTTAGCGCAGGCGGGGAATGCCCAAGTGTTGCCAGTAAAGATTGGCTACAATCAAACGTCACGCCAATTTGATCTTACTGTGATGACGGCCGTTGCGCCGGAAGACATGGTGGGCAAAGAAAACGAAGCGTTGGCACTGAACAAAGTGGTCGAGCAAGTTATCTTAGCTTACCCAGAGCAGTATATGTGGTTCCTGCGGTTGCTCAAGACGCGCCCAGAGGGTGAAGCTTCTATCTACAGCTGATGTAGCGTGACTGAAATAGTGTGGTTTAAAATGGCTTTGAGCTCTGTGTGCTCGAAGCCATTTTTGTGTTGAAGGGCGTTATTTATTGATAGCACTCTTTATTTATAGAGCGTTTTATCAATAGCGCTGTCGTTAACAATGCGTATCGTGGGTGATTAATCCTCGTTCTGTTCCATCTCAAGTTGCATCAGTAACATATCTTCGCCATCGAGTACGCGAGTACGAAAGCTTTGACACGCAGGGCAGACGACCGTGCGCTCACTCAGTACGGATTCAGTCTTGCAGTCTTGGCAAAGTATCACTAGCGGCTGAATTTGCATATTGAGTAGGGCTTCTTTGCAAATCCCATCGAGCTTAAAGGTATCGAAGGCCGTTTGTAGCAGGCTAGGTTCAACCCCGCTCATGACTCCCAGTTTGATATCTACTCGGGTGATTTTATCGGCATGATTGGCCAGCGCGTGCTGTTCGCATTGCTCAATCAGGGCACTCACAATCGAATATTCGTGCATCAGCAAATCCTTGGCAGCAGTTCACCTTGGGGAAGATCGAGATAACGCTTAGTATTCCAAGGCGTTCTTAGCACGACTTTCCCCACTAAATCCTCACTCACAGTGCCGATTATCGCTGCATGCTCACAGCGCCCAAAGCGTTGCATGATCTCGAGCGCACCTAAGGCGATGTCGTTGGGAACTGCGAGGATGAAAGTGCCTTCGTTGGCGAGATCCATGGCTTCGAAACCATAGAGTTCGCACAGACCTTTGACTTCATCGCTGACGGGAATACTGGCTTCATTTACTGTGATGCCAACATTGGAGGCGACAGCCCATTCGTTGAGCACCGCCGATAAGCCGCCGCGAGTCGCATCGCGCATCGCATGAATGGGAATATTGGCGGCGATCAATTGCTCGACTATGGGCCAGAGCGTCGCGCAGTCACTTTGTAATGCTGATTCGAGCGTGAGTCCTTCACGCGCCATTAAAATCGCTGCACCGTGGCAGCCAATATCACGGGAGACAATAATGGCATCGCCCACGGTGACATTCGCCGCGGAAATATTGGGACGCAAGATGCGACCAATGCCTGAGGTATTAATAAATAAACCATCGGCGCACCCCTTGGGTACGACTTTAGTGTCGCCGCAGACAATCCGTGCACCACTGTGTTTTAATTCTTTCGCCATACTGCGGACAATCGTCGTTAAATCCTTGATAGAAAAGCCTTCTTCGATGATCACACTACAACTCAAATACTGAGGTTCTGCGCCCATCATAGCGAGATCGTTTACTGTGCCTGCGATGGCGAGCTTGCCGATATCACCGCCGGCAAAAAATAAAGGGGATACGGTGAAAGAGTCTGTGGTAAAGGCGTTGGCACCGTGCAAATCGAGTTTAGCAGCGTCTTCTTCGCTGCGAAGGATTGGGTTATCAAACTCGGCAAAAAACAGATCACGGATCAGTTTATTCATTTCTTTGCCGCCACCGCCGTGGCTGAGTTGAATGGATTTATCTTTAAGTGTATCAGCCATGATGTGGCTCCTTGATATCGATACCTTGATAGCGGTAATAGGCATTGCAGGCACCTTCGGAGCTGACCATGCAACTGCCTAAGGGCGTTTCGGGATTGCAGCCGCGGCCAAAAACTTTGCAGTCCTTTGGTTTAGCAAGCCCACGAAGTATATCGCCGCACTGGCAGGCTTTATGATCGTCAATTTCCTTCACGGGTAGGCGGTCTTTAAAGCGCAGTTCGGCGTCTCTGTGGGCATATTCGGGTTTAAGCTGCAGCGCTGAATTGGGGATTGGGCCTAGTCCACGCCAGCGAAATTGCGGTCTGACATTGAAGAATTGATTTACTTTGGCCTGCGCCGTGAGGTTGCCGTTTTCCGATACCGCGCGGCTGTATTGGATATCGAGCTCCGCTTTACCCGCGGCTTTTTGGCGCACAATCCGTAAAATCGACTCCATCACATCGACGGGCTCAAATCCTGCCACCACTACGGGTGTGCCATAGTTTTCGACTGTGCTGCGATAGATTTTTGCGCCACTGATCACGCTTACATGGGCTGGGCCGATAAAGGCGTTGACCCTCGCTTTTGGGTCGTGCATCACGGCATCAATTGCGGGTGGCACTAATACATGATTGATATGAAACAGTAGATTTTCGAGTTTTTCTTGTTCGGCCAGTTGTAACAAAATTGCTGTCATTGGGGTTGAGGTTTCAAAGCCAATGGCGAAGAACACTACGGTTTTATCGGGATTCTCGCGGGCAATTTTGAGCGTATCTAAGGGATCGTAAATTGGGCGAATATCGCAGCCCTTGGCCCTAAAACTGGCTAAAGAGCCTTGAGAACCGGGCACGCGGATCATATCGCCCAGGGTCACAAGAATAACATTTTCTTGGGAGGCAAGCGCCGCGGCTTGGTCGATGCGCTCTTTAGGCATAATGCACACTGGGCAGCCAGGACCATGGATAAATTCAATATTATCTGGCAGTAAATCTAGCAAGCCGTATTTCATAATCGTATGAGTATGGCCACCACAGACTTCCATGATATTGATTTGTTGCTTAACCAATTTAGCGGTTAACTGAATATCCCGTGCTAAATTGGCAATCGTTTGGGGATCGCGAAAGCCTTGATAGAGGTGTCTTAGTTCAAGCATGCTTTTTCCTCGGTGCACTCGATAGGGGTGCGCCTTGCGACTTAATCCTGCACTGCTGATGGTCAGTGTATGGCTTCATTTTCAAGCTTAGTGACGATTTCTTTGTATAGATCAATGCTTTGCTGCGCATCTTCCTTATCAATTTTGTTCATCACAAAACCAATATGGATCAACACATAGTCGCCAATTTCCAGTGGCTCATTCATTAAATGACTGCTGACATCGCGGCGCACGCCTAAGGTATCGACGGTGACACTCTGGCGCTCAATATCGACCGCCACCACTTGGGAAGGTATGGACAAGCACATTATTGTGCACCTCGAATATTGTCTTTAAGCCAAGCGGCTACAGCCTGCATGGAGTCGCCATCTTTAATTGAGACTTCAATAATTTGAGTTGCTGGATTGAGTTTTTTAAGCTGCGCTCTGGCTTCGTCCATCTTGAAATCAAAATAGGGCAGTAGATCGCACTTTGTGATAAAAACTACATCGGCGCGGCGGAACATCACAGGATATTTTTCAATCTTATCATCACCTTCTGGCACTGATAGCAGCACGATATTTTTGTGAGTGCCCACATCATAACTGGCTGGGCAGACGAGATTACCGACGTTTTCGACAAAGCAAATATCGAGTCCTTCAAGCGGCAGATGATGTAGGGCACCGTGCACCATAAAGGCGTCGAGGTGACAGGCGCTGCCCGTTTGAATTTGATAGGCCTTAATGCCTTTAGCGATGAGGCGGTCGGCATCGCGTGAGGTTTCTAAGTCGCCCTCGATCACCGCATAGTTGAGCTGCGTGTATTCTTTGAGATTTTCTAATAGGGTGGTTTTGCCACTGCCCGGGCTACTCATGATGTTGAAGGCAGTAATGTTATGTGCCTCAAAGTGGGCGCGGTTATGACCTGCTTCGACATCATTTTTATCTAAAATTTTGTGGATGACTGACAAGGTTTTTTTATCGTTTAACTGAGGATTTGTGTGTAACTCTTGATGGCTATGCTCATGAGTATGTGAATGGTCATGATTATGCTCATGGCTATGGGCATGCGCGCCTAGATGATCATGGTCGTGGCGGGTAAGGGAGCAGCCGCAGTCTTTACACATTTTACCTCTCCTTGTATCGGCAGAGTACGAGGACTTTGCCTGACAAATAATGATTGATGTACGAATCGTTAATTTGGTTACGCTAATGTTGAGTGTGATACAAATTGCGCTACGGATCTTTGATGTTCGTCAGGTTTATGGGGATAAAAATGGCGAGCGAACATCAGGGGTTATCAAATAAGTAAGGTTATTGACTCTGATGAATGCCATACCAAAGTTGGCCTAGGGCGATGCCGCCATCATTGATGGGTATCTGTTTACTGGATAACATTTTATTTCCTTGGGCGCAGAGCTTGTTCAGGCAGTATTCCAATAGATATTTATTTTGAAATACGCCACCGCAGAGCACAGTTGGGAGGTGTTGATACTGGGCAGCATAATCACAGATAGCATCACCTAATGTGTGTAAAAAGGCGCGGGCGATGGCATAGCATCTATTGTCTGTTAGCGGTTGTGCTGTAATCAATTCAACAATTTGCTTGAACATCTCACTGCTTCGCCACTGGTCGATGTCAAGAGGTAAGTTAAGCGAAATGACTTCAAGGGCTAATGCATCGGCGCGATTGGCCGCGGCTTCTATCGCCATGCCCGCTTGACCTTCAAACAGTGTGGTTTCTATTAAGCCTAAGGCGCAGGCGAGGGCATCGAACAGTCGCCCGACAGAGGAGGTTTTTATCGCGCTGCCGTTCTGCCAGATCTTATGTAAGTTAGTCAGAGTGTTTGGGCGCATGTTGTTTAATATAGGTAATTGTAATGCGAGCACAGTATCGAGGCTCATTTGTTCGAACAATAATGCCAGTAATAACCTCACGGGTTGCTTAATGGCTTGCTCGCCGCCTAGCAGGGCTATGGGCTCAAAATGGGCCAGTCGCTGCGCTTTATCGAGCGTAGTTAATAGCACTTCACCACCCCATAAACTGCCATCGTCGCCAAGCCCAGTACCGTCAAAACTAAAGCCCAATACGGGATCTCGATATTGGTTAACTGCCATTACGCTGAGCACATGGGCATGGTGGTGTTGCACCGATAAACATTGATTTTGACGGGTATCGCTGAGTTTTACACTCGAGTTTGAGTGCATTTCAGCCCAGCGTGAAGGGGCATAATCTGGGTGTTTATCGCAAATAATAAGATTTGGCGTAAAGTGATACAACCGAGCAAAAGTGGCTAAGGTGCGCTCAAAATATTGCTCGGCGCTGACGCTGAACAGGTCGCCAATATGGGGACTTAAAAACACATTATTGCCAAAGCCTAAGGCGATGGCATTTTTTTGTTGTGCGCCCACGGCCAAAATCGATTGGGTCAGCGGTATCTCTAAGGGGAAACTTAACGGTGCATAGCCGCGGGCGAGGCGCAATACTTGCACCTCTGCGGAGGAATCCAGTTGCGGCTGGATCACTTGCACCACACTATCATCACAGCCATTAATAATCGACCGATTATGATCGACTATCGCATCCACCACATGGCTTAAGTGACTAATAAGCTCATCACAATCAGTGATGATAGGTTCACCGGAAACATTGGCGCTAGTTGCAACTAATGGCCCTTTGAAGAGACCTAATAGCAAATGATGTAGCGGTGTGTAGGGTAAAAATACCCCGAGTTTATTCAGATTGGGGGCGACAGCTAAGCTGAGATCATGTTCGGCTCGGCTGCTCATCAGCACTATGGGCCTTTCCTGCGAACTCAGCACTCGCCACTCGGCATCCGTCCCTGTGACATAGTGCTGTGCCATAGTGATATCTGCCATCATCACCGCTAGCGGCTTGGCTTGGCGCTGTTTTCGCAGCCTAAGTGTATTGACGGCATTGTCACTTCGGGCATCACAGATTAAGTGAAATCCACCCAATCCTTTAATTGCCAGAATCTGCCCTTGGCGTAATCTGTCAGCCGCTGCTGTCAGTACCGTAAGATCCGTACTTAATTCAGGTGTGCTGACATTTGAGGCATTGGGAAGGATGTATTCCCCTTGCGGTGTTTTTAAACTGAGTCTGGGGCCACAGGCGGGGCAACTTATGGGCTGGGCATGGTAGCGGCGGTCGAGTGGGTTTTGATATTCTTTGGCGCACTCGGGACACATGTCAAAATCGGCCATGGCGGTGTTGTGTCTATCATAGGGTAAAGCATTGATAATCGTGTATCGAGGGCCACAGTTAGTGCAGTTGGTAAAGGCATAGCCAAAGTGACGATCATCAGGATTATGCATATCGTTCAAGCAATCTTGGCAGGTGCTTTTATCCGCCGATACCGCCACCTGCGCACCTATCGGTGAACTTGGGTCATCGTCCTCATGGCTGTCGCTTTTTATAATCTCAAACGTGGTTTCGCTTAATAAAATCGGCAGTGGTATTTGGCTGATATTGTCGATACGGGCGAGTGGCGGCGGGGTGGTATTGAGTACTGCGATAAAGCGAGTGAGGTTTTCATCATTACCTTGCAGCTCAATGGTCACGCCTTTGGCATTGTTGAGCACAGTACCCGTCAGTTGAAACTCAAGGGCATAACGATAGACAAAGGGGCGAAATCCCACCCCTTGTACTATGCCAGTGACGTGCAACTGACAACGCTTTAACGTAGCTCCCTTGTGGACAAGGTATTCCAACGCGAGCCTTCGTTTTATCTGCAGGTCACTGTGCTTTTTGTGGCGACTATTATGCCTATGTGGCTTCATGCGTTGTGACTTAACTTTTGGCCTCCTAATCATGGGCATTCAGTTGGCGCTGCTTAACGTAAAGTGCCCCAACGGCTAAGTTATCGCCGTCTAAATCTAGGCTGCGATTGATCACCAATGGAAAGTTTTTGCCTAAGCGTAAGCTGATGCGTTTGCACAGGGTTTCATTGATTAATTCATTGCCCGCTAAGGCTATATTGTGCACGCCGATATTTAAGTCGATATGCTCGATCCAGTTAGATAAATAGTCCGCCAGCGAGTCTTGCATCGCAAAGGCAAGCTGACTCGGATCGTCATTACCCGCAATACGAAAACTTAACACTGTGCCTAAGGTTTTACACCAATTTAGGCTGCGGTGGGCTTCACCTTTGGTCAGCGGATAATCGATACGCGGTGCATTGGCACCGTGGTAGCGCATGGCGGCGGCCATGAGTGCATCGCTGAGCCTTGCTTGGCTTTGAGTCTCTTCTTGTGTATTAAGGCCAATTAATATGGCGGCAATCGCCCACAGGCTTTGTAAGTTGTCCCGTCTGCCGTGAAGCTTTAGGCTTAAAAGTTTTAGGTAATCTTCGGGGAACAAGCTCTTAAATTTTTGCGCTACGGCTTTTTGCGGACTGCTGTCCAGTTGATGGAAGATTTCGTAACCGTTATCGGGCAGCTCGGGCAGGGCGAAGAAAAGTTCAGTGTCGCCCTTATTATCGCAGGTGACAATTTGACTGGCGTGGCTATGGCTTAAGTAAATGACCGCGGCATTTTTTGCCTGTTTATGACTGGTAAATTTACCGTTGAGCAGCGCACTGAATAGCGCAGCGTCTGCAAGGGTGTGATTTTCTGTGTTGACTGTATTTTGATTATTATCGCTTAGGATACTAGTGCAATGAATATCACTGTCTTCACTTGACGGTACTTGAGTTAATACTGCCACACTCAGTTCGCCTTGGTGCGATCGTGAACGTTTCGCCGCTTGCCATTGGGCTTGATAGCCGTGAAAACTGACTTTTTCCCTTAAGGGTTCTGGAGCGATAAAGTGCTTGGTTTGAACCTGTGTTGAGCTTAAATCGTGACTGGCGATTTGTGCCCAAGCACCATCGACCCACGCTAGCTTCGGCCTATTATGCGGCCCTTTAATGTAAACCCAATCGACCCCTTTTTGTCGTAATACTTCCCCGAGCACTAAGATCACTCGGCTGTAGGCAAAGCAAATGTCGTACAGCGGCGCACTGAGTTTGTCGTGTTCTTGCGTGGGTCTCGCGCAGATAAGCGGCTTTTCAATACTCGAAAGCGCGAGCACCTGCGCATCGTTCAGACAAAAATGGGCGTTCAGCGTATTGGGATTACAAATTAACAGTTGTGGCCGCTCGCTTAAGGGCTGCTCAAACGGTGTCAGGCTGATTTGCAGATTATCGGCGGCCGCTAATGTCAGTGGGCCTTGTGTCAGCAGTCCCTGTGCCATGGCTTTAATATCTGACAAGGTTAACGCTTTTTGTGCGGACGTTAATTGTGTTTCGCCCTTGCAGCAAGGGCAAATTAAATCGAGTGTGCCAAACTTAGCCGACTGATTATCGCCAATCAACGGATAACAATGCTGGCAAAAAGGCACTATGGCAGGGCTTGATACAGACTGTGGAAAGGGCAGTAAGGTTTTACTGCCCTGGGGCTCGTCGATGACTTTAATACTAGAGTCAATCAACCAAGCGGAAATCAAAAAGTCCGCGGCAATGGCATCGGCCAATTGTTCTAGTTGGTTTTGCTCGCCCTGAGCTTCAATAAAATAGCTTTGAGGGCCAAAGTCATGTTGGCCAGCACTATATTGACCTGAGCTATGTTGACCATCACAGCCTATGCTGATATTTAGCTCATCGTAATTTAGATATTGATTACATAAATGCGCATACAAAGGCACCTGACGTGAGCAGGTAAAATCAAATCTGATGTTTTTCATCTTCTATATACTTTCACCAGTAGTAACGCCACGTTTATAAGAGTCAGGGATCAGCGAGTCGATACTATGCTCGGCAACACGCGTTGCAGTGAACCCAAGGGAGGCTAAGTGGGATAACAAGCTTGATTCCATTAACGGTACCGCGGCGGCGACTTTAGGGGTCAAGCCTAGCACCATAGGTTCGAGCACGGTTGGGGTGACGCCAAGCACGAAGGTTTTAGGCCTGTCGCCAACCATTTCCATCATATTGAGGGTTTGCAGCATTTCGACTTCATGGGCGCTGCCTTGCCAGTCGATTTCCTTCGGCGCTTTATCAAAATCGAAGAAATAGACTTCGCCCGCTTCTACGCCATTGGCATTAACTGTATCGACCACGATTAAATAATCGTATTGGCAAATAATAGGGATAAGTCCCTGAGCCAAGGTGCCGCCGTCGAGCAGCGTTAGCTGATGGGACTCATGGGTAAACTGATAATTATCAGCTATATAATTGACAAAATGTACGCCGATGCCTTCATCGGCGTACAGGACATTGCCAATACCGAGTAGCAATATCTTCATTGGACTCCTAGTGGTGTGAGTCTGGCTTTGGGTAGTCATAGCCAGAGACAATCGAGTCAACTGAGTTATGTTTGAAGCGTATCCCTGACCAAACCGCCATATAGACGTGGATAACCACAAAGATAACAAATGCCCAAGTTAAGTAGTGATGCCAAATCCTAACTTGTGCGAGCCCACCCATTTGTGCCGTGATCCAAGCGGCGCTGCCCCAAAGCATGCCACCTAAACCTTGGTGATACACATTGGCGTACAACACCAGACCCGTTATACATATCACAAGAGCGACCAGTGAGATTGCTACATAAGTCACAAATTGCAGCGGTCCATAGACACCGGCTTTATGTAAGTGCCCCATCCATAAGTAAGATTTCAGTTGAGTGATCCAGCTTTTTACGCTCATGACATCGCGAAATGAGCGCCGCTCAATGTCGCTTCGGCTGAAAAAATACAGGTAGAAGCGCACTAAAGTGATTGCGGTTAGTACAAAACCGCAAATCAGATGAGCGAAGCGGATCCAGCCTTGTACGAGTACGTCCGTACTTTCAGGCGCCACAAGAAACGGCCAAGCAATATAGAATCCGGTGATCACTAGCACCAGAATTGACAGTGCCCTGAGCCAGTGAAAAATCCGTATTGCCGGACTAAAAATCAGTGTCCGAATGCGGGTTGCAGAATGGTTCATTTTGCGTTCCCTCCCTCGATTATTGACCATTGGGACTGACACGGAACTCGCTCAATGCTTGGCCTTTGAAATCCATTACGTGTACAGAACACGCCATGCAAGGGTCAAATGAGTGAATAATACGTATCACCTCAAGGGGCTTAGTAGGATCTTCCAGTTTCAAGCCAATTAAAGAGGCTTCATAGGGACCCATTTTACCGTTGGCATCCACAGGACCTGCGTTCCAGGTCGTCGGTACCACGGCTTGATAGTTCTCAATCACTCCATTTTTAATGCGGATCCAGTGGCTTAACATGCCGCGTGGCGCCTCGATCATGGCGTGACCTACATACTCTTTATTTGGATCAATATTGGGTTTTACATAGGTAGATTCATCGGACTGGATATTCGTCAGCAGCGCATCAAAGGTTTTTAACCCTTCTTGGGCGACGATAACTGTCTGCAACATACGGGCTGCGGTGCGACCTAAAGTGGTAAATAGGGCGGCAACGGGTAAGCCAGTGCGAGCGAGCAGGGCATTGACCGAATCCACAACCACTTTGTTACCACGGGCATAGCTCACCAATAGGCAGGCTAATGGGCCCACTTCGACGGGTTCACCTTGATAACGGGGAGATTTCACCCATGAGTATTTGCCATCACCATCCAGTGTTGGCAATTTGCCGTAGACAGTGTCGCGTTCAACAAAACCAGTGTAATTAGGAATCGTTGTACCGTCATAGGGATGCTGCGGCGCATCGGCGCTATACCAAGCGTGGCTGACGTCTTCGGCAATCAGATCTGGATTCACATCACTGACGCCGGCAAGGTCGCCATTCATGATCACGCCTTGATTAAACATGTATTCGCCATTGGCTAAGACAAAGTCATCGGTCGCCATGAAGTTTTTCACGTTTACGCCGCCCAACACGCTAGGTTCAGTACCAAAGGCTTCGGCTGCCATCACGATATCTGCTTGATAGGCACGCAGAATAAAGTCAGTTACTGTCGCATGTTTTTGCTTCCATTCCTGTAGGCGAGCAGGGCTGAGCATGTCGCGCACCGAAGTTACACCACCGACAACAACGGATTGTGGATGTGGTGATTTACCACCAAATATGGCTAGCATTTCTGCCGCAACACGTTGTACTTCAAGCGCTTTAAGGTAGTGAGATAGCGCGATAAGGTTTTGCTCTGGGGTAAATTTATAGGTGCCGTTGCCCCAATAAGCGTTGGCAAATGGACCTAATTTTCCCGTTTCGACAAAGCCTTTAACTCTTTCTTGTACCGCTTTTAAATCACCTTCACCCGCCGCTATGGGATGGTCTGTGTATTTCAGGGCAACTTGTGCCGCTTTAGCAGGATCGGCGCTCAGTGCAGAAACCACATCAACCCAATCTAAGCCGTGTAGATGGTAAAAATGGACAATATGGTCGTGCATGTATAAAGAGGTTTGCATTAATGAACGTAAGTATCTTGCGTTCAATGGAATTTGAATTCCTAACGCATTTTCAACCGCTTCAGTACCGCAGCGGTAGTGGGAATAGGTACATACGCCACAGATACGTTGCACAATAAGGCCAACATCCATAGGCGTGCGGCCTTTGAGAATGACTTCAATACCGCGCCAAAGTGTGGAGGATGACCAAGCCTTGTTGATGACGTTATTTTCATCAACTTCGACTTCGATACGTAAGTGACCCTCGATACGTGTGATAGGGTCGATAACAACGCGCTTGCTCATGGGTTATTCCTCCAGCGGTTTGGCAAAAATACTGGCAACGGCATGGGCTCCAATGCCCACCACAGTCGCGCCTAAAATCACCGCACCAATAGTATCTGCGGTCGCATCCAATCCATGGAGGAGTTGACGGCCAAGGGGTTTTTCAAAGTCAGCCATATCGTCCCAGAAGTTAGGTTCTGAGCAACCCATACAACCGTGTCCAGCGAGTACTGGCCAGCTAGTGTGATGGTTAAAGCGCTCGGTTGGGCAGTTGTTGTAGGTGTAAGGACCTTTACAACCGACTTTATAAAGGCAGTAGCCTTCTTTCGCACCGTGATCGCCAAATTCTTCAACGAATTCACCAGCATCGAAGCGGCCGCGGCGTTCACAGTTATCGTGTACCCGTGCGCCGTAAGCCCATTTAGGTCTATTAAACATATCCAGCGCAGGTAATTTTCCGAACATGATGAAGTACATCAAAGTGCCGACTATGTTCTTTTCACTCGGTGGGCAACCGCCTAAGTTAATCACGGGTTTAGTGACCACTTCATGCACGCCTTTAGCCCCCGTTGGGTTTGGATAAGCGGCTTGCACCCCACCAAACGCCGCACAAGTGCCGACAGAGATAATCGCGGCGGCGCCTTCAGCAGCATGCTTGATGATTTCTAACCCTGTGTGGCCTTTACAACCCACAGTTAAGAAACTGCCGTTATTTGCAGTCGGAATCGCCCCTTCAACGGCCAGTAAATAGCGGCCCTTGTAAGTTTCGAGTGCATGTTCGAGGTTCTCTTCAGCTTGCCAACCCGCTGCAGCCATTAAGGTTTCGTGATATTCCAAGGAAATATGATCGAAAATCAGTGAGTCTAGATTGGGGGTATCGGTACGAATTAAAGATTCGGAGCAGCCAGTACATTCGGCCATATGTAACCAGATTAAGGGTACACGATCGGCTAATTCGGCAGCTTCGGCCACTAAGTTACTAAAGGGGAGTGGTAATGCGAGCATGCTCGTCACCATGGCACTCCACTTCATAAAATCACGGCGACTAATACCGTGCTGTTGCATTTTCTCAATCAGCGATTGTTGTTGACGGGGAGCGAATTGGCGTAACGCATCTAAGCGCGCCTTTCCCTGTTCATATAGGGCTGCATGTGTGTCCATGGGTCAACCTTTTTTGTTATTTAAATGTAAATTGGTAAGGGTTTACATAATTGACAGTGTCAGTTTAGGCCGTTGGAGTGTAAAGATTATTGATGTATATCAAGAATTTTTAAGAGATGTGACCGAACTGATTTTGACATTTAATTAACATGACACAGATCTAATTTCACTTTTTCTAATGGGACAAAATGTCTCACATTTGCCATTTTGGATGAAATCGGTCACTTAATCAGCGCTCATGTGCTTAAGGCGATGCAGATGACTATGGTTCATTCGCGTGGTGAGTCTGGGCGAGCAGGTTAATTAAACTTATGTAAGCTTGTTTAAGAAAACCTTAAGATTCAGTTAATAGATTCGAACGTAATCGTTAATGCGGAATATGCTATGAAGAAAATATTATTGTTACTCAGTTTATTGGCCGCAGGCGTACAAGCCGCGCCATCGCTGGACTATCAAGTGTTTAACGCGCAAAACCAAGCTGTTTCCCTGAGTGAGTTTAAAGGCAAAGTCGTCTATGTCGATTTTTGGGCATCCTGGTGTGGCCCTTGCCGTAAATCGTTTCCTTGGATGAATGAGATCCAAAAAAAGTATCAAGATCAAGGTTTGGCCGTCGTGGCAATCAATCTAGATACAGATAACGAGTTAGCCCAAGAATTCTTAAAACAAGTCCCTGCCAATTTTTCAGTGCGTTTCAATCCAGAAGGTGATGTCGCGCGCAGTTTCGATTTGCTGGGCATGCCGAGCAGTTTTATGTTCAATCGACAAGGTCAGTTAGTACTGCATCATGTTGGCTTTTATGCCGATAAAACCGCTGAATACGAGCAAGAGCTCGTCAATTTACTGAAGGAGTAATTTATGCTTAAACCCGCATTAGTCGCAGTAACGCTCATCATAGGTTTGAGTGGATGTTCAAGTTTAGGAGTGCAGCCGTGGGAGAAAGGCCAGTTGGCCCGCAGCGATATGGCGGTCGACAGTGAAAAGCTCGATCTAGCACTCGATGATCATATTTATTTTAGTAAAGAAGGCAGTAGCGGCGGTCGTGCATTTGCCGGTGGCGGATGTGGCTGTAACTAAACTCTCCGTTGGTGTTATTTGCCTTTAGATGTTACGAATAAATGTAACGCACAGATGTAATGAACAGACGTACTAAAACAAATGTGACGAGCAGATGTTCTAAAATCTGGGGCGAAATCCCGCGGTATTGAATAGATTGAAGTGACCTACAGGTGTTGTCAGCTATGACTCAAAAAAAGAACCCAATAAATACAAGACAATCGAAGCAGATAGCGGGTGCTCTCGCATTAGCCAGTTGTGGACTGTTTGCAACAAGTGGCCATGCGACTGAATTATCTAAAAAAGCTGACGACTGGAAGATCGATGCTGCGTTAATGTATTACGGTGAGCAAGATAGAGTACAAGCCATCGAAGCTATAGGCACAGCGCAAAAAGTCTTTGGCGATGACAGTGTGCTGGATCTCAAACTCGTGGTTGACAGTCTAACGGGGCCTTCAGCATCGGGCGCTGTGGCCCAAAGTACCAGCCAAACGTTTACTCGACCATCAGGTAATGGGCAATATCATGTTTCAGCGGGGGAAACGCCGTTAGATGACACCTTTCACGATACTCGCGTACAAGCCAATGTCGGTTGGAGTGAAGTGCTAACACCAGATTGGAAACTCAGTGTTGGCGCATATGGCTCGAAAGAGTTTGATTATATGTCAATGGGCATCAATGCCGGAATTGAGCGAGGGTTTAATAAAGACAACACCACTTTATTTTTAGGTACGGCTTATAGTTTCGATGTGGTTGACCCCGTTGGCGGTCGTCCGGTGGATTTATCTTCGATGGTCATTCGCGATAACTTCACCAGTGAGGAAGCTTATCGCAGCGCATTCGATGCGACTCGTCAAGGTGGCAGTGATGATAAGCAGACCGCGGATGTGATGTTAGGTATCACCCAAGTGCTTAGTCAGCGCTGGTTGTTGCAGGCCAATTACGGCTTGTCGAGTGTGAATGGCTATTTAACGGATCCCTACAAGGTGATCAGTGTGGTGGATAACAACGGCATTACTCAGGATTTATTGTATGAGAGCCGCCCCGATTCGCGCTTGAAGCACAGTTTTTACGTGATGACCAAAGGCGCATTAGATGCGGGTGTGGTGGATTTTTCCTATCGTTATAATACCGATGACTGGGACCTCACATCACATACCTTAGAAACCCATTATCGGTATTACTTTACCGGCAACTTCTATGGTCAATTACATCTGCGCTATTACCAACAAACTGCGGCTAACTTCTATCAACCTTTCTTGATGGCTGATACGCCACTGCCTGAGTTTGCTAGTGCCGATTATCGTATCGGTGATATGTCGGCATATACGATTGGGGTTAAATTTGGCCATCGATTATCGGGCGGTCATGAAATGTCGTATCGCTTAGAGTATTACCAACAGGATCCGAAAAATAACGGCGCTACGATTCCTGGAGAGCTGCAAAACTTCGATCTATTTCCGACTCAGAAGGCAATTACAGCACAGTTTAGTTATTCTTTTTAATACGAAATAATGCTACTGGCTCAGATAGCAAGGCGTTAAACTGTATGGGTAGCTTAGCTACCCATACTCAATTTACCCCTGAACTTATTCAATCGGAATCCCAGTGGGATGCCATGTGAAGAGGTGATTTATGATGTCGACATCATCCCTAAAGACCGCACCTTATTCGTTGCAGCGCCGTGATTGGGGTTATGTGGGCGAATTTAGGGCCATGGCTAGTCCCTGTGAAATACTCATCGCATGCGATCAACTCGATATTGCCGACGATATGCTGGATATGGCGGTCACTGAAGCACTGCGTATCGAACATAAGTACAGTCGCTTTATCGCGCAGAATTGTCTGTGGCAATTAAACCATGCCAATGGTCATAAGCAGCTTATCGATGAAGAAACCTGGCAGTTATTGGCTTTTGCTAAACAATGTTTTCAGCTCAGTGATGGACTCTTTGATATTTCTGCTGGGCCGTTAATGGAACTGTGGTGCTTTGATCCTAAAGCCCAATTGCCCGAACATGGCCGCATACTTGCCGCGAAAGCCTTAGTGGGGTTTGAGCGCATCGAGTTTGATTCGCGCCATATTGAGATGCCAACAGGTATGAAATTGGATTTTGGTGGTATCGCAAAAGAATATGCGGTCGACAGAGTCGCCTATGAGTTAGCTGAATGTTATCCAGACATTCCAGTGTTAGTGAATTTTGGCGGTGATATCGCTTGTCCCGTGTCCAAAGTGACGCCATGGCAAGTGGGAGTTGAAGATCCACGACACCTTGACCACGCTGCGAGTGTACTGGCGATTAGTCAGGGTGCATTAGCGACCAGTGGCGATACGCGGCGCTTTTTTGAAGTCGATGGAAAGCGTTACGGCCATATTGTTGACCCACGCACTGGCTATCCCGTTATCCATGCGCCGCGCTCTGTGACTGTGTTAGGGCCAAACTGCGTGACTGCAGGTATGCTCGCCACTATGGCTATGCTGCAGGGGCGAGACGCGGAAGATTTTTTACAGCAACAAGGTGTTAAGTTCAGTATTTTCCGTTAGGGCTCAGTTAAGGACATTGAATGCGTATTATGTTGGTTGAAGACAATGAGTTATTAGCCCAAGGGATTTGCTTGAGTTTGGCAAAGCTGGGCATGCAAGTTGATCACCTTAATAGTTATCAGCAAGCCTTGCTGGGGGTTAAAAATGAAAGCTTCAGTGCCATAGTGCTCGATCTGGGATTGCCTGACGGTAATGGTAAAGAGTTGCTTAAAGCTTGGCGTCAGCAGGGCGTGTCAATTCCCACAATAGTCCTGACCGCGAATACGGATTTTGACACTAAGCTCGAATGTTTAGACATGGGCGCCGATGATTATCTCGGTAAACCTTTTGATGTGCGTGAATTAGCCGCGCGTATTCGTGCTATCGTCAGGCGTCAGTATGGGCTCGATCACAACAGTTTGATTATTGGTGCTTTGTGTATCGATTTAAATACCCGTGAAGTGACCTTTCGCGATCAAAATGTGCTGCTTTCACGGCGTGAATTTCAATTACTGCTCGAACTCGCTCAGTCGGCAGGGCGTGTATTGACCCGCAGCCAGTTAGAACAGTTAACCTATGGCTGGGATGAGGTCGGCAGTAATTCAATAGAAGTGCATATCCACCATCTGCGCAAAAAACTTGCCAATGAATTAATCAAAACCGTGCGTGGAATTGGCTATACCTTGATTGAAATAAATTAATTTGAAGAGTTAAGTGACAAGCTCCACGTTTGTGGGTACTGATAATGCAGTGATGACTTGAAGCATAGTCGTTAGGAAAAAGAAGTGATTCGATTAAAGGGGCTAGATGTGTATTCACTGCGTTTGGTACTGACATTATTAATTTTGTCAGGTATTTCAGTATCCGTCGCTGTATCTAGCTGGTTGAGTACTCGGGATTCTAAGCATCAAATCGAAGAACTCTTCGATGCGCAAATGCTCCAAACCGCTAAAATGTTGGAGTTGTTCTATCATACTGAGCCCAATGCAACAGCTCAGGATCTCGTCATACCCCAAGTGCTCCACGTTCCCGATAGCCAGATCAGTTCCTTTGCCGAAAAGGCCGATGCGCTGAAACTGGCCTATGAGCATAAATTGGCGTTTCAAATCTGGAGTGAGGCGGGGGAAGCCTTAGTTTTATCGGATAATATTGGTCATCAACCTATCAGTCGATTCGTACAGGGCTATCATAAGAAAGTGTTCGAAGGAGAACTCTGGCATGTGTTCAGTTTTTTTTCGGTTAAAAATCATGTTTGGATTGTCACTGCTCAACAGGATGAAGTACGCCAAGAGCTCGTATCGCAAATCATGCATAACGCCGTGATCGTGCCTTTAATGGTAGTGCCTTTAACATTAATTATTGTTAGCTTCTTGTTTTATCTCTTGTTTCGGCCATTAAAAACCTTTGAAAGAGAATTAATTGGACGTGCGCCCAACGATTTGACCCCGTTGACTATGTCATTGCCTAAAGAATTAGTCCCTGTTCGGCGCGCATTGAACTTATATATCAATAGTATCGCGCGATTTATCGCCCGTGAGCGTCGTTTTAGCGCCGATGCGGCCCATGAGCTTAAAACGCCATTATCTGTGATTAAATTACATCAACATGGCTTAGAGAGTCTGATTGATGATGATCCGCAGCAGAAATTCCATTTAGCTGCGATAGATGCTGGCGTAGTGCACATGAGTCATACCGTTGAACAATTACTCGTATTAGCAAGGGTGGACTCGATTAATGAGCTTAATGTGTCATCCCACGCCATTTTGCCTATGGTCGAAGATGCGCTTAATCAATTAATGCCACAAATCACAGATTATGAATGGAATATCGATATCGGATCCAATCTAACGGTGACCTGTGATCGTTTTTATTTGTTACTTGTACTGAAGAATATTATCGAAAATGCCTGTAAATACAGCCCACAGGAATCGGAGATTTCAGTGTCGGCCCATGCTTTGGATGATGAAATCAGTATTTGTGTCGCGGATCGAGGCCAAGGCATGACAGAGCCGCAGATTGCCAATGCGACAGAACGTTTTTATCGTGTGAATGAAAATGAAGGCATAGGAGCGGGATTAGGTTTGTCTATCTGTTATCACATCATAGAATTGCACCAAGGTCGTTTAGTGATTGCGCCTAGGGATCAAGGTGGATTATCTGTGACACTTTTTCTGCCAAAATAGTTCAGGCAATGAAATGTTAAAATAGATCCGCAGTTTCAGTGACATCAGCTCAGTTGTTTTGATACATTTAAGCGGGTAAAATTTTGAATTTTCCTGCTGTCTTAGTGTTAATCCTTAGGCTTACCAACGGATTGATTCGCTTATTGTGATATTTCATCTATGATCATCAACACTTAGTTGAGGTGTAAAAAGGCTCATTTTACTTTCAATAATGTAGCATTTGGATCACTTAATTTGTTTTTGTAACTTTGAAAACAGAAATAAGCATGATAATGTTATTTTAATATTCATTTTTGGTATAAGCTTATTCTCAAATAGTATTGTGTAGAAGGGGTTAACTGCATCTTTATTTATGAGTTTTTTTCTCCTTCTGATATCTTTCGCGATATGTAAGCAACTGTTTTTTTTCATCCCTAAATCAGAGTGAAAAAAATTCACTGTATACATAAAAAACATTGATTTCTTAGTTTATTTTTTAGGTTACCTATCTATGGTTAGCTTGTTGCGTTGCCCATCGTCCAAACCTTATTCGTCACTCATATGTTCACTGACGCTAGGCGCTGTAGTCGCCCTGTCTGGTGTCGCGTACGCTGAAGAGACAAAACCCGCCGAGGCAGTTCCTGTGGTTACTCCACCGAAAGTGATTTCTCAGCCCAGTACAAAAAATCAAATCAGATTCACTAAGACAGGCGCTTTTGATAGCGAAACTGTCGTGAAGATTGCAAAACGTTTGGCAGCGAAACCTTATGTGACCCTCAAAGATCCTTTGCCAGCTGGCCTTGCTAAACTGTCATACGATGAGTACAGAGATATTCGTTTTAACCCGACTGCGTCTATTTGGCGTGATCAGGGCGTGCCATTTCAAATGCAAATGTTCCACCGTGGTTTCTATTTTCAAGATCTGATCGAGATTGCGATTGTAGAAGGTCAGAATGCAACGCACTTAGCCTATGAGCCTAAATATTTCACCGCGGGTGAAGTGATTACTCAAGCGTTACCAAATGATGACATTGGCTACTCAGGATTCCGTATTCATAACCAACTGAATACGAACGGTGTATTTGACGAGCTTATGGTATTCCAAGGTGCGAGTTATTTCCGCGCTTTAGGTAAAGGTAACGCCTATGGCTTATCTTCCCGTGGTTTGGCGTTAAAAACGGCTGATGCTGAAGGGGAAGAATTCCCGATATTTCGCGCCTTCTGGGTTGAGCGTCCACACAATGACAGCAACTTGATTGTCGTGCATGCCTTGTTAGATAGCCCAAGCGTAGCAGGTGCCTATACTTTCTCTGTCCGTCCCGGTGATAACACCTTGATTGACGTTGAAGCGACACTGTTTCCTCGTGTTGAGCTGAGCAAAGTCGGTTTAGCACCAAGCACTAGCATGTTCTTACATTCACTCAATGGTCGTCACGACACCGATGATTTTAGACCTGAAGTACATGATTCTGATGGTTTATTGATGTTAAATGGTCGTGGTGAGCATTTATGGCGCCCATTGGCTAATCCACGTCAGTTACAAGTCAGTGCGTTTTCTGACAACTCGCCTCAGGGATTTGGTCTGATCCAACGTGAGCGTGACTATGCGTCATATCAAGATTTAGAAGCCCATTACGAACGTCGCCCAAGCCTATGGATTGAGCCTGTGGGTAATTGGGGGCAAGGTTCAGTGGTGTTGACTGAAATTCCGACAGAGTCTGAAATTCATGACAACATTGTTAGTTATTGGAAACCACGTCAGCCTATTCCTGCTGGCGGTGAATTTCATTTTGCCTATCGCATGAGTTGGGGTGAAGAACCTGCTGCGAAAGTCGGTGCCGTACATATTTCTCGCTCTGCCAGTGGTCGTGCCGATATTGCTAAGGCGACTCCAAGACGTTTATTTGTGGTCGACTATCAAGTTGAAGGTCCGATGACAGATGAAATGCCAGTCGCTAAAGTTGAAGCTTCTGGTGGTGTGGTCACGAATGTGGTGATTGCCCGTAATGCCGCTAAAAATGGCTATCGCTTAGCTTTTGAATTAGAGCCAGAAGATAAAGATCTTATCGAACTGCGCGCTGAACTTAAGTTCCCAACTCCTCGTCAGGTTGAAACCTGGCTCTATCGCTGGACGCTGTAAGGTTCATGACGGAGCAACATGATATGACTGTATCCGATAACTCGGTACTCGAGACGGAAGTCCTCGTGGGTGGTAGTGCTATGCCAAATGAACGGCCTGGCGCTATGGAACCCCAAAATTTAAGTAAGATGCCAGAGGGATTCCCTCGCCGTAGCACTGTGGCTGATGGGGTACGCTCGCGTACCTACCGTCGTGTGTTTGTGGTGGGTGGGGCTTTATTATTATCTTTGTTTGCTATCTATGAAATGGGGGCGGTATTTAGCATTGGCGGAATTACTCCTCTGGAATATTTAGTGCTAGTGCTGTTTGCGGTTAACTTCTGCTGGATTGCTTTGGCGTTTTGTAGCGGTATTGCAGGTTTTTTAATTTTACTGCGAAAACCGCGGGCAAAAGATTTGCAAGTGACTGAACTGCATACGCGAACCGCGATTTTGATGCCGACCTATAACGAATCTCCTGATAGGGTATTCTCGGCGGTTTCAGTGATGGCTGAAACCTTGTCGCAAACGGGTCATGGTCATGCTTTTGATTGGTTTATCTTAAGTGATACTACCGATCCCGATATTGCTTTGCTCGAAGAGCAGGCGTTTCTGGTGTTACGTCAAGAAACCCATAAGCATTCGCGGGTGTATTACCGTCGCCGTCGTAAAAACGTCGCCCGTAAAGCGGGTAACGTAGCCGATTTTTGCCGTCGTTGGGGGTCGCGTTATGATCACTTGTTAGTGCTTGATGCCGACAGTTTGATGGAGTCTTCAACCATCACTGGCTTAGCTCAGCGCATGCAGGCCGATCCTGATGCGGGTTTGATCCAAACGATTCCGTCGTTGATCAATGGCACCACTTTAATGGCCCGTTTACAGCAATTTGCGGCGCGTATTTATGGTCCGGTAATTGGTACCGGGTTAGGCTGGTGGGTACAAAAAGAAGGTAACTTCTGGGGCCACAACGCCATAATCCGCACCGAAGCCTTTATGACCGCGGCCGGATTACCCAACCTTAAGGGTAAGCCACCTTTTGGTGGTCATATCATGAGCCATGACTTTGTTGAAGCTGCGCTGATCCGCCGTGCGGGCTGGAGTGTGGTCATTGCCTATGACTTACCGGGTTCATACGAAGAATGTCCACCGTCGATTATCGACTTAGCCGTGCGTGATCGTCGCTGGTGCCAAGGTAACTTGCAGCATTCGCGTATTTTGCCGACTAAAGGTTTGCACTGGGTAAGCCGTTTACACTTACTGACGGGTATCATGGCTTATTTGTCATCTCCTTTCTGGCTGATGTTGATTTTGACCGGTTTGATGTTGGCTTTGCAGGCACACTTTATTCGACCTGAATATTTCACCGATCAATTTTCACTGTTCCCGACTTGGCCCATCATGGACTCGGATAGGGCATTAAGATTGTTCTACATTACTATGGGGGTTTTGTTTGGCCCTAAAGTATTTGGTGTCTTGTTGCTGCTTAAAGACGGTGAGTTTGCTCGCAGTGTTGGTGGTCGAATTAAAGCGATATTCAGTGTGATCTTTGAGGTCATACTTTCTGCGCTGATTGCACCTATCATGATGTTTATCCATTGTGGTGCTGTGATGTCAATTCTGATGGGGCGGGACAGTGGTTGGTCGCCGCAACGTCGTGATGACGGCAGTATGCCTTGGATGACGTTAATTTATCGTCACCGTTGGCATATGCTGGCAGGTGTGATGTTAGGTTATGCGGCTATTTTGGATTCTTTGACTTTGTTAGCTTGGATGAGTCCGGCGTTGATCGGTCTGTGGATTGCTGTGCCTATTTCGGCATGGACAGGTTCAGTCAAAATTGGCGAAGTGTTCAAGCGTGCCGGTATTCTTGCAACACCAGAAGAACGTAACCCTGCGCAAATTTGTCTGCAAGCGCAAGAAGCGCGCGCCGCTTACCAAAGACACATTGCTGAGCCTTGGACGTTAGCACAGGTACTTAAAGACCCTGCGTTGATGGAATTGCATTTAGCCATGGTGGATAAACAGCCTTTGCGTGCTGCGGGTACACCAATTGAAGCGATGGAAGCCATAGTGCATGTGAAGGTGCATGAAGCTCGTTGTCAACAGAGCGCATTAGCTTTACTCAATCGTCAAGAAATGGCGATGGTGTTGGCAAATCCTTTGATGTTACGTAGCCTACAGAAATTACCAGAGCAATTTGTCGAAGAAGATCTCGTGTCTTTTTGCTAACGAGCACTTGCTCAGCATATTTATGCGAGTTTGTTTGATATCAATGCCACTGACGACCTCAGTGGCATTTTTCTTTTCATTATCTGGAGTTAACCTCTAGTAATTAATTGATCTCCATGGAATAGTCATATAACAGTGTTGTTAACTGATATAACCGCTGGCTCTCAGGTGACCTTAAAAATAGCTAAGGGAGTATTTATGATATTGAAAAAGATCATTCGCTATTTGCCCCCATCCATGCGTGTAACGCTAAACGTGAGAGAACTCAAATTGATAGAGCAGGAGTTCCACATCGCGAACTTGAAAGCATTGCAGATTAACCCGATGCCGACGAGGCGTAATCTAGCGCAACTATTACTCAGCCTTTTTTTCTGTATTCCAATAATTTTAGTGCCAAAGGTAGGTGCAGCTGATGGCGCTCAATCCTTAACATCAAATTCGAGTATTGCTGCGCAGCCAAATCTTGAGGGTAAAGCTGAAGATCTTACTGCTGTGCTGCCGCTTGCGGCCTTAGTGCCACAGGTGTTGCTATTGGATCTCGCAGGCGTTAATCTAGTATTTGGCCAGCATTATCGTGACTTAACACTTTCTCCTAATACCTTATCTACTGCTGATTTAGTACGAATCCAAGCTGATGTTACTGGTTACTGGCATTATGTGATGACATCCGCAGAATGTAACAACGCTGTCTCCCCAGAGACGGTTTCATCCGTTATTCCAGAGGATCCCCAATATCAAAAGGTGCTTAAGCAAATCGCCCATTTAGTGCAATTGGACACAATTGAACCATGGGAAACTTTAGTGCTAGATGAAAAGCTAACCTTAGGAATGAGTCATCAGATCGTTGATACCATAGCAAAGCGTGTGTGGATATTGGGAGACTTAGCCACTGAGCCTAGAGTGAATCAAGTTTATACCGAAGAACTTATGATTGGCATTAAGCGCTTTCAGCAAAAGCATGGGTTAAAACAGGACGGGGTGATAGGTAAGCAGACCTTATTTTGGCTGAACCAATCGCCAAGGGCTAGGGCGGTACTATTAGCTAAAAACACTATTCGACAAAGAGTGTTTGAACGTAAATTAGAGCCGAGTTATTTGCTGATTAATGTGCCCGCTTTTGAGATGACGTTGGTCGATAATGGTACGCCAGTGTTAAGTTCCAAGGTTATTGTGGGTAAATCTTCTCGGCAAACACCGATTTTGGACAGTCAGATTTCTAGCGTGGTGCTTAACCCTAGTTGGCGAGTGCCTAGCAGCATTTTACGGCGGGACATTCTGCCGCAAATTCAGCGAAATGGTCATTATCTTAATGAACGTCAATTTGATGTATACGATTATAACGGTCAACAGGTGCAACGCATGCCAGAGGAATGGCAGGCCTTAGCCAGCGCTTCGTTTCCCTATCAGCTTGTACAACGCCCTGGGGCGAAGAATGCATTAGGTAAATATAAGTTTCACTTTGATAACAGTTTCAGTGTCTATTTACATGGAACTTCTGAGCCAAGTCTCTTTAAAAAGGACGATAGGGCACTATCATCTGGGTGTATTCGTATTGAAAAAGCCACTGAATTAGCCCAGTGGTTTAAAGAGCATTTAGTAAAAGACAAACGTTTATGGGACAAGTTAGCCCCTGGTATTACTGAACCTCAGTGGTTTTCACTTTCCGAAAAGTTGCCAGTGCATCTGGTTTACTGGACTGCATGGTTAGACGATAGTGGGCAGGATCAATACCGTCGCGACATTTATGATTTGGAACCTGAGCTGACGAATGCTGTGCCTGCCACGGTTTTGGAACAACATTAACGTTTTTGTGCTGTAAAGTTGAGCAAGATAAGCATCTGAACTCGCTTGGCATTTTGAAATCCTACTCAGAATGGGGTTGGCAAAACTTGATCTTAGGGCTTATTCAGTATAATTTGCCTTACTAGTGACCAAAAAGCATACAAAAGGTGATCATGTGACTTTAATATGTCCTGCCCGTAGGCAGTTATTGTTATGCCTTAGTGGTGTGGCATTATGTTCCTTTATTCCCTCAAAAGCAGTTGCCAGCCGTTCAACCAAAGGGATCCGCGAGTTAAGTTTGTTTAATCGTCATACTGGCGAGCGCGATGATGGTAGTTACTGGGTAGATGGTCATTATCAGAGCAAGGTGTTAGACAATTTTAATCATTTGCTGCGGGATCATCGTCAGAATGTGGCAGCACCTATGGATAAGCGCTTATTTGATTTACTCCACTCGCTCAAAACAACCTTGAATACCAACGATGAAATCCATGTGATTTCCGGTTACCGTTCACCAAAAACCAATGCCATGCTCGTGAGCCACAGTGGCGGAGTTGCTAAGAAGAGTTATCACATGCGCGGCATGGCGATGGACATAGCGATCCCTAGCGTTAAACTAAAAACCCTCAGAGAAGCGGCTTTATCCCTGAAACTCGGTGGTGTGGGTTATTATCCTAATTCTGGTTTTGTGCACGTCGATTGTGGTCCGGTAAGGCACTGGTAGCAATGATCTGTTGTTGGATCTGCTGATAAAAATCTTGTTCCAAAGCTTGCGATTCGATCAAGTAATGTCTGAGCAGCGGGATAAATTGTTGATTGAGTTTGTTCATTTCTCTATGTTGTTGCCAATCACAGATCAATAGGCTGAGACGTTGTGAAAATTGATATTGTCTTTGCCTCTGCGACTCAATATCGACGGACTCAATAATTTGCATAAGTAAGATCAAGCTGCGGTTTTTTTGTTGGGTGCAGGCAAGCAATTCTAAGAATTTTAATTCGAGGGTATTTTGCTGATAAGGAACGGTTTCGATAAGAGAGACGAGTTCACGGGCCAGTTGGCATGAAAGTCTATTTTCTTGTTGTAACTGGTATAGCGCATGACGCATTTTTTGACACAGCAGTTATCGAAATTTGCCCGAGCTTAACAGGCTTCTCAATTTCCCAGTGTGATCTAGATCTCGTGTTTTTTGTTTGAGATCAAAGCCTTTTCTCTGCCGTAACAGCCAAGATACAAGTTCCTCAATTTGATAAATAGCGGTCTGTTTTGCTAACGCTGACGCCGATAAATAGAGGGCTTGCGGTATTCTTGTGCGCCTTGGGTATCTATGTTAGTATTCGCGCGCTTTATATGAGCCGTCATTGGTCGAAAATGCCGGCAACTTTTTACTCTAAATTTAAGTGAGAAACACATGTCTTACACTATCCAAGCACAAACCCGCACTGAAATAGGGAAAGGTTCGAGCCGCCGCCTACGCCATGCTGGTAAAGTACCTGCTGTTATTTATGGCCAAGGCAAAGAGCCAGTTTCTATTGTTTTTGATCACAAAGATATCATTAACATTCAAGCTAATGCTGACTTCTACACTTCTACTCTGACTATCGTTGTTGATGGCAAAGAAGTGGGTGTTCGTGCACAAGCTATGCAACGCCACGTGTTCAAGCCAATCATTGAACATGTTGACTTCGTTTACGCTTAATTGTCGTAACTGAAGCAAAAAGCGCCTAAGGGCGCTTTTTTTGTGGCTGATTTTTAGTTGTTTGTATTTATGGGTAGACACTTAGGCTTTACCCAAACAACCTCAACATACTGTAACGCGTATTTTGAGATTGTTTGGCTAGAGTGATTGGATGCTAATTTCTTAGTATCAATATCTTGGTATTCATATGGTTACTTGATATTGAAGTTGTAATAGATATCAAGTGATTGGCCTAAAGTGCCTGACACGGTTTCTAGATAGAGTTGTGAGAGCAAGTAATACCTGACTGTCATTTCGTAACCAGGGTTAAATACACCTACTCCGTATTTCACCATTAAGTTATCGCCGATAAAGCCACTGATCGCCACACGCCCTTCATCATTAGTGTCGAGTTGCACGTTAGAGAAACCAAATTCTTCAATGAGTCCTGTCGCAGTATTCCCTAGGTTGTTAATTGCGCCGCCGCCCACCTGTGAGCCTAAACCGAGTGCCGCGCCCATCATCAGCGAGTTATTTTGCTCATTGTTGGCGCTGTTAAAGCCACTGCCTTTGATAATGTAAGACAAGATTTCGGCTTGCTCTTTGGCTGGATTGGAGAATAAGGTCACCACTGGGCGTGATGGCGTGCCTGTGACGCGTACACCTGCCACTAAGTCTTCAGTCTTAATTTCCCGTATCGCTTCAATATTCAGGTTTGGTAATGACGTTGGCCCTACAAATTGCACTTCACCAGTACGGATTTTTAGGGTTTGGCCCATAAACTTGTAGCTACCTTGATTGACTTTGATATTACCGAAGAGCAAAGGAGGACGGAAAGCTTGCTGCTGTAGCTTTAAGGTCCCTTGGAGTTTACCTTTGAGGCCCATACCATCAATTCTGAGTTCGTTCCCCACACTGATATTCAGATCTGCAACTATGGCGTAGGGGCTAGTTTTAGGCTGAGTGGCGGCAATGGAGTCGTCAAATACCACGTCTTCGGAGGCTGCGACACCGCCTTCCGCTAATGGCACAATTTTAATGTTGCCAGAAGGTACTGCTATTTTTCCTTTTACTGCCAGTTGCTTACTGTTGAAGGTTAAGTTGATCTCGGGGGAGACATCGAGAATAGCCAGTGGCGGCTGGATCACGGCGAGCTTATCGCCTTCGAGGGCTAACTCGCCACTAAATTGACCTTGGGGCCATTGCAGTTGACCATTCACTCTGCCTAAACCATTGCCCATCATCCAGCGTCCCTTAAGCTGCGCTTGTTGACCCGCAAATGACATCGACATGTCAATTTTGTCGATTAATGTTGGGTTTGCTGTTAGGGCTAAGGCGCCCTCAGTTAAGGCCATGCTCCCCGATACTTCGGGCGCATCTAGACTACCCGCAAAGTTAAGTTGACTCGTCAGTAAACCTTGCACTGTATTTAATTGAGGGAAAAACTCTCCAAGTGGCTGCAAGTTGATTTGCTTGATGTTGGCATAACCTGACAGGGTGCGATCAGGTGTGACATTGACGTTAATCTCACTCTGCCAACTGGCCACGCCTTCTGATTCAAAATCTAAAACCGTTGCCAGCCGTTTTGCATCTAAGGTCGCTTTTAATGACAGGTTTTGGTAATTAATGGTGACTTCACGATTTTTATCCCGTTTGAGCATAATGCTGCCGGGAGCAAAATCAAAGTTCACATCGGCAGTAGGCTTACGGCCAGCAGCCCATGCAACATTGGCTAATAGCGATGCAGGGCCGTTCCAACGCATATTCGTTGGTAATATTGGGACAAGTAATTGCCCTGGATTACCTGAGTAGCTCACCTGTGCGCTGCCTTTTTTACCTATTGGTGTATTACTGTTTAGGCAGATACGGCTATTGGGATTCATGAGGCAAAAGGGCGTAATGCTGCCTTGATTCTTGATTTGGTCCCAAGCCAGATTAATGGTGTTATCGAGCTGCCATAGGCCTACGGGCGTGTTGAGATTTAAACGATCAACATCGAGCTGTAGTCGTGACTTCTTCACATCGTATTGGCTGCTCATCGTTGCATCGAGCCCAAGATCGCCCGTGGCGTTGAGAGTGAGTTTTTGAGCGTTAATGGTACCTTTCGCCCCGAGTGTCACTGTATCTAAATTTTGTTCTGCAATCTGTAAGGTTTTTGATTTTAGCGAGATAGCAAACTCATGTTGATCTAGCGGCTTGTAATAGGCCTTTAAATTAGATTCCTGCAGTTTAATGTTTTGATAGTAAAGTTCTGCCAGCTGCGCAGTAAGCTCGACCTGAGGGTGTTTCTCGTCACCAGTGACATTGATCTGCGCCTGTAGTTGGCCGCTGGCCTTAGGTAACCACAGGCCAAAGTCGGGCACTTGTAATTCACCTTGGAGATCCCAGTTGGCATTGGCTTCGCCTTTGAGTGCCAGAGTTGAACCTAATACTTTGGCGTTCAGCCCTTTAGCACTGACATACAGGGAATCATTCACACTGATATCCCCTGTAATATCGAAGGGATAACCTTGTAAAGTGCCAGTGAGCTCAGTATCGCTCAGGGATACTTGCCAACGGGGGTCTGCAAATGAGCCTTTAGTGCGTAATTTTCCTGAAATCAAACTGTCCGGTAAACCCGTTGTACTTTGCGCTGTATCCGTTTGTGGCTGCTGTATTTCTTGTAATTTGACGTCATTGATCCAGAGATTGGCGTTCCAGCTAATGGCTTTTTGATAATCGAGTTCGCCTGTGAGTTTGACCTTACCAATCGCGCCCATTACATCAAGATTATTGATGGTTAACTTAGCATCTTGATGTTGGATGTCAGTGTCTATGTCGAGCACTTTGTGAAATGGTGTGATCAGTTGGCCAGTAAGACTCGCCTCTTGCCGATTGAGGTCGCCTTGGCTATCGAGTGTGGCATCGCTTACCGAGTATTGAGGGGTCTTCAGTGGCCACTGAAGCCGTGTTTGTTCAAGTTTCACCTTGTAGGGCAGGTTAGGGTCTTGCAGTGTTATTTGGCCATCTAGAGCAAAGTCGGCATCGCCCTTGGCGACGGCATTCACCTGAAGTTGCCCTAAACTTTGGCTCAGCTTTAACGTTAATACTTGATGAGTGAGATCTGGCAATTCGACTAGTTGGTTAAGGGTGAGATTTGCCTCTAAATCGAGTGGATAATCTTTATCAAGCGTTAGGCTGCCTGTGATATCGGCGCTGCCATCGGTGTGGCTAATGGCGAGATGGTCTAAGGTCAATTGGTATTCACGGAAATGGCCTTGTAGTTCTGCATGGCTAAAAACATCTTTACGATCGCCGATTTGCAGTGTGGTGTTGTCTAGCGTTAGGGCATTGACCGTCACAGGGAAAGGCATAAATACCTGTGGCAATTGTGCTAAAGCCCATTCAGCCTCTTTTGGTAGCGACGGACTGGCCGATGGTGTCTGTGTTGTTCCCGTGGCTGTGCTGGGATCTGCTGCATTCGTTACCGCTGCCGTGCTAGTTTGTGTTGCTACATCGGTTGATGCAGGGATCAGTATGAATAATCCTTCGCTGGATAGCTGTTTAACCGACAAACCTTCGGCAAACCATTGTGCTTCTGCGTTAAGACGATTAGCGGTAAATTGCATATCATCCACTTGGATATTAACACCATTGAGTTCAGCAGAATCTAAAACAATATCAAAGGGTAATAGGAGCTCGCTGGGTTCTTCATCAAGTGGCGCGACTGGCGCTTCGTTTGAGTCTGCAGAAAGCGCTAGGGTATTAATAGTGACATCGACTTTAGCCGCAGATAAGCTATTCACGCATAAGCGTTTTTGCAGTAAACAGGCGGGCTGCCACAGTAAATGCAGATCCTCAAGTTGCACGTTCATTCCGGCCATAGACCAAGCCGCGTGAGATAGGGCTAAGTCTTTGTTAATGGAACCAGAGGTATAAGTCAGTTCAAGATCGGGTACAAATTGATCGGCTAAACCCACGCTAATGCGCGAGCCAAATTCAGTGCCGAGTAATAGGGCGATTAACACTAAAAGCCCTAATGGCACATAGATAATAATCCGAGTCCAGAGTTTGAACTGCCGCCACAGTCTTTGAATGAATGACACCGATGGGGTGACAGAGGTCACTACGGTTTCAGTGGCTTCGGCTTCAGTGATGGGATTATCAACGATATCTTGTTCGTTTGGCTTATTATGCTCTGGGGGCTGGCTCATAGATCTGTCCCCATGGTTAGGTGAATTCGCCATGATCTTTCAATGGTCTCAGTTTCTTTCAATCCGACCCCTAAATCTAATTTGATTGGACCAATCGGGGAGATCCAATGGATACCGCCACCGACAGATACGACAGGTTCAAATTGATTATTATCGAAGGCGTTACCCGCATCGATAAATGTGCCGACCCGCCAAGTGGGGGTCACATAATATTGATATTCCAAACTACCAACCATTAAATAGCGGCCACCGATAACCTCGCGATTGGTTTTTCCATCGTCAGCAACATAGTCTAAATAGGGGCCGAGTTCTTGATAACCATAACCTCGGACACTCTGATCGCCACCGGCAAAATAGCGTAGTGATGGTGGGATAGAGGCAAGATCATTCTCGTTAGCTAAGTTGGCGGCTAAATCAATACGAGCGACGATTCTGTGGTTATCGAAGAAGGTATCAATCCATTTAAATTTAGCTTGCAAGCGGGCTAGGCGGGTTTCTGATCCTAAATAGGGATCGGCATAGTCTAGGCTGTAAATTTGTCTAAACCCGGATTTAGGATCCAGTGAGTTATCCCCCCGGCTAGTCCGAGAAAAGTTAATTCCTGCCAGATAAAACGACGGCATATAATCGACGTCAGACTGAGTATATTCTTCGCGTATAGCCTCCAACGAATAACTCATTAGCCATTGATTTTCTAGTCTTTGCTGACGTAATAGTCCCAGAAGGTACTTAGTCGACTCGAGCTGGCCTGTGTTACTAAAATCACGATTCTCGGCGTCATATACTTGAGTCACACCGTATTTGTCCCGCAGCAAACCGAGGCGGATCTTCAATTGATCGTCTAAGGGATGTGTGAGCGGAATCGTATAAGTGGTTAATAACTTTGGTCTATCGGGCGACCATTCGAGACTGGTTTCTTGGGAATGCCCGTATTTATTGATTTGTGGTGTACGCCAAGTCACGCGCACCCTCGGATCAAAGGCTTGATCTGTTTTGCCAATATCACCACCAAAACCGAGTTCAATTGCGTGACTTGCCTTAGGCGTTAATTCGACTCGCATTGGAATATGGTTATTTTCGACGTTATCGATTTGCGGGATCACTTTGATATTGGCGAAATAACCAGTATCTAATAACTGACGATTTAAGGCGCTTACACGGCGAGTTGAGTATGAAGCACCTTCTTTAAAGGGGATAAGATCCTCTAATATATCGGGTTCTAAGCTATGGCCATCGAAACTGACTTGGCCAAATCGGTAACGTTTGCCTGAATCAAAATGCAAACTGACCTGTGCGGTATTAATATCGCGGTTAACTTTAATTTGTGATTCAGTAAATTCACCATCGAAGTAACCTCGTGCCAAGGCTAAGGTGACCAGTTGCGATTTTACGTCGCTGTAAACACCGTGATTTAACACATCGCCGGGTTTAATGTTGACCTTTGCGAGCCATTGATCGAAGGCTCGGTCATCAAGCATTTCACCACTAAAATTAATATCGACCCACTGAACAATGGTTGGCTCACCGGGGCTGATTTCAAGTTTTAATTCCCACGGTCCCTTGTCATGCTCAATCAGCTTTTCTTCTACTTCACCGTGATAGTACCCCATGGATTCTAAGGCGGTGCTGATATTGTCATCGACATTAAACAAAAAGGCACGGCGCTGCACCTCAGATTCAGGTAAAGCGCCTAAGTGAGCAACTATGTTGCTTCGAAGCGCTTCATTCACGCCTGTAACAGATAATTTGATAAAATCATCTGCTGCCGCGACTGATGTGACTGAAATCAGACTCAGAAACAAGCAAAGACGAATGTAATGTGAGGTGATTTGCAAAAATGGCTGCACTTTATAGTCCCTGTGATTTGGCATCATTGTCGCCAGAATAAAACCAACAGGCAAGGAGATGATTGAAATTACACGATGAAATGGTTACAAAGGACGCTACTTTTTAAGGGGATGTAAAGAATGAAAACAAAATTAGCCACCTTTAGTTTAATTATTTCGGGCCTACTTTTTATGTCGCATAACACCTTTGCCAATGATAAACCGTTCGCCATTGCGATCCATGGCGGTGCGGGGACGATTTCTAAAGCTAATCTCACCCCTGAACAACGCCAAGCCTACAAAGATAAGTTAAAGGAAGCGGTCGATAAAGGCTCAAAAGTCTTAGAGGAGGGCGGTGACAGCTTAGTGGCAGTACAAACCGCAATTAATATCCTTGAAAATAGCGCTCTGTTTAATGCAGGTATAGGCGCGGTTTTCACCTATGACGGCGGACATGAATTAGATGCCTCCATTATGGATGGCAAAACCATGAATGCCGGTGCTGTTGCTGGAGTGCGTCATATTGCCAATCCAATTGACTTAGCCTTGGCCGTGATGAATAAATCTGAGCACGTGATGCTCTCGGGCGCAGGAGCGGAAGAATTTGCACTGACTCAAGGCTTTACTTTAGTGCCAAATCATCATTTTGATACTGACGAGCGTTATCAGCAATTACTCGATGCACGGCAAAAACTGCAAGCTGCGGCTAAATCTGAACAAGTTGCTAATGTTGAGATGAAGGACCTCGATTACAAATTTGGTACCGTTGGTGCTGTCGCCTTAGATAAAAAGGGTAACTTAGCTGCAGGTACATCGACCGGTGGTATGACGGCAAAACGCTTTGGTCGTATCGGTGACTCTCCTGTCATCGGTGCTGGCACTTATGCTGAAAACGGTGTTTGTGCCGTATCGGCAACGGGTCATGGTGAATTCTTTATCCGTTACCTCGTCGCGGGGGATATTTGTGCCAAGGTGAAATATCAGCAAAAATCCATCATTCAGGCTGCAGATGAAGTTATTAATCAACGTCTTATCACTGCTGGCGGTTCAGGTGGTGTGATTGCAGTCGATCAGCGTGGCAATATTGCTACGCCATTTAATACCGAAGGTATGTACCGCGCCACCCGTAGTAATGGTGAGCCAGCCCAAGTGCTGATTTGGCATGATCAATAATGTCATTTGTAGAAGCATCTAGGTTTATAACTGACATGACTTAGAAACGTTAAAACTTCGAAACCTTAAAAAGCGAGTGCCGCAAAAGTGGGCTCGCTTTTATTTTTATATCTTAATTTTACTAATATCTTGAAAAGTAACCAGATAAATATCATTAAGCAGTATGGCTTATGATGTTTATCTGAGTGGTGCGGTTTGAGTTGGCCTAATAATTACCGCTGTTTAACCTTTAAAATTCAAATCTAGCAGTATAGAAGCCTAGATGTCCATATATCTAAATGATCTATTATTACTGCTTAATATATCAAATAGTTATTAATTCATTATCCATCGACCCATAAAGGCATAGAATCCGGCTCAGATAATGCATTAAATGGGAGTCATTGATGGAACAATTACCGATATTGAATTTAAGTGATTGGCATGCCGGTGGACAACGTCGTAACGCTTTTATTACTAAGCTTGCCGATGCTGCCAGAAGAATAGGGTTTTTCTATCTCACAGGCCACGGCATTGAGCTTGCTAGACAGCAGCAAGTACTTCAGTTAGCGGCAGATTTCTTTGCGCTGCCCGTCGTAGATAAACTTGCGGTGAAAATGGCTAATACACCGCATTTTCGCGGTTATACCCGTTTGCAAGGTGAATTGACCTTAGGGAAACCGGACTTGCGGGAACAGTTTGATATCATGCAAGAAGAAGTGGCTAACCCTCAGCAGTCTGATATGCCTATATGGTGGCAGCTACAGGGGCCTAATCAATGGCCGTCACAATTACCACAGATGAAATCGACTTTATTGGCATGGCAACAGGATTTAGCCGATACCAGTGTCACACTATTGAGGGCTTTAGCTGTTGCGCTAGAGCAGCCAGAAAGCGCCTTTGATGCCACGATCGAAGCGGGTCCTTATCAGCATATGAAGCTTATTCGCTATCCCAGCGCGGATGGACAGACTTCAGGCCAAGGCGTAGGGGCACACAAAGATCCTGGCTATTTGACCTTAGTGCTGCAAGATAAGCAATCCGGTTTAGAGGTTCAGACTGACAACGGTTGGTTAAGCATACCGCCATTAGAAGACGCCTTTGTGGTGAATATAGGTGAATTACTTGAGTTGGCTTCTAATGGGTATTTAAAGGCAACCAACCATAGGGTTACTAGCCCGCCTGCTGGGGTCGAGCGCTACTCGTGTGCCTTTTTTATGGCGGCGCAGTTGAATGCGACAGTTCCTTTGTTACCTTTGCCAAAGCATTTGGCGAACCAAGCTCAAGGACCGGCAAGCGATCCATTAAATCCTCTTTTCCACCAAGTGGGCCAGAACGTATTAAAAGGGCGTTTGCGCTCTCATCCCGACGTTGCTCAAGCACATTACGCCTCATTCGCTCATGCCATTTAATGGTTATTAGGATCTATTATGCAATTTAAAACTAAATTACTTCACACCCATTATGCCGCTGATAACTCGACGGGCGCTCTTACAACTCCTATCTATCAAAGTAGCACCTTCGCCTACGGTAGTGCCGAGGATGGTCGAGCCCGTTTTGCAGGTGAGCAACCGGGCTTTATCTACAGTCGCATGGCGAATCCGACAGTGCAGGCGCTTGAATATCAATTAGCACAACTGGAAGGGGCTGATGAAGCACTCGTTGTTGCGAGTGGGATGGCGGCAATCAGCAGTATTTTCTATGCCTTAGCGAGTCAAGGTGATGAAATCGCATTTATCGACCCCGTATACGGTGGCACTGCGGCATTTTTAATCCAAACGTTAACCCGCGCGGGTATTACTGTGCGCCGTTATCAAGACGATGATCATTTATTGGCAGAGATTACCGCCGAAACAAAAATTATTTTATTTGAGCCCATCACCAATCCGACCTTAAAAGTCAGTGACTACCGTAAGGTTAAGCTTGCCGCCGAAAAAGTGGGCGCTATAACCATTTGTGATAATACGTTTTTAACGCCGTATTTATTCAAACCGCTGGAACATGGCATTGATATTGTGATGCACAGTGCCACTAAGTATTTAAGTGGCCATGGCGATTTAATTGCAGGTGTTGTCGCTGGACCTAAGGCATTAATGCAACCTATTCGCACTATAGCGCTTAAACATATCGGCGCCGCGATTGGGCCACAGGAAGCCTATTTATTACAGCGAGGCTTACGTACATTAGCACTTAGAATGGATGCTCATCTTGCGGGCGCGGCTAAGGTCGCCGCTTTTCTTGCAACCCATCCGAGCGTTGCAAAAGTTTATTACCCAGGGCTAGCAGAGGATCAAGGTCATCAAGTTTTGAGTGAAACCATCAACGCCTTTGGCTGTATGGTGAGTATTGAGCTCGAAGGGGGTTTTAATCGAGCGGCGCAGTTTTTAGATCATTTGAATTTGTTTACCCAAGCGGTCAGTTTAGGCGACTTAGAGAGTCTTGCCTGTCACCCCGCTAGCACTACCCATGCCGCTATGGATGCTGCGAGTCGGCTAGCTTCAGGGGTGAATGACAACCTGATTAGATTGAGCATTGGCGTCGAAGATCCTCAAGATTTGATTGCCGATCTTGAGCAAGCCTTAGCCATTTAAGCATATTGATACTAGCCATCCCCAGTTAAATTGATTGGGGATTTCAAAAGTATAATGTTATTAATTTCGTCTATCTAAAGTTAATTTCCGTATTTTTTTACGTTTTTTTTACGCGTCAGAATTGTTTTCGTCTGTTAAAGTGAAAATCTGTATGACATAACGACTTACATTTTGATGGACAAACTAAGTTTTTTTAAACTCTCTGTTAGGTTGAGCTTTATTTCTGAGTGCCTACTCGCTATTTGCTTGTATTTACCCTCTTGGAGGGTGTCATCTAAAGCATTATTATTGTACTCCAACTCGTTGTCGTTATGATTACACTTCAATGTTGTTTTCAATATACGTATATGGCTGTATTTGTTGAAGCTATTCGTGTTTATTTTTTATTTAATGTTCCTTGTTATTCTCTCCCAATGATAGATGTGGCTGTTTTTATCAATCTAATCACTTTTATTGTCATAGCCATTGTCGCGACGATAAGTCAACTTGCAATCCACCTTAGACGACAACAAAGAGTATTAGGGGACGATCTATTTCCTAACCTAACTCTGTTATCGATTGCATATAATTTTAGAACAGGACGTGAGCGCTTGTATTTTATGATACCTAATAAATTATTCATTAAGTCTTTCACGATAAATATCTAAAGGTGAGTTGGAATGATTGCAGTCAGTGGAATACAGAAATCTAGCTCTCGATTTCATACCATAATTCATTTATGTAGCTTTTTGATTGTCATATATAGCTTCACCATGTTGATGCCTATCACTGTTGCATTATTTTATAAAGATGGATATATCACTCCATTTTTAATCACATTCCTCCTCTCCCTTTTTATTGGTGTGGTCGGTTGGAAGATGACAAGTGAGGAAAATAAAAATCTGCAAAAACGTGATGGCTTCATGGTCGCTTGTTTATTTTGGCTGATATTTTCCTTAATGAGTGCATTACCTTTTCTTCTTGATAGACGATTGGACTTGAGTTTAACCGATGCCATGTTTGAAGGTGTGTCTGGCATTACGACGACTGGAGCCTCGATTTTTTCAGATATTGATGAACTACCCAAATCGATTTTATTTTATCGAGCACAGCTTAATTTCCTCGGTGGGTTAGGGATAATTGTTTTGGCCGTTGCAATTATGCCATTTCTTGGTATCGGTGGCGCAAAATTATATCAATCTGAGATGCCAGGTCCCATGAAAGAGGAAAAGATGACGCCTCGCCTTGCGGATACGGCTCGAAATTTATGGGGGCTTTATAGCGTACTTGCCTTAGGTTGTGCAGTTGCTTATAAACTTGCAGGAATGAATTGGTTTAATGCCATATGTCATAGCCTATCTACCGTTTCATTGGGTGGATTTTCCACACATAGCGACAGCTTAGGATATTACAACAGTGCTGCAATTGAGCTTGTGGGTGGTGTATTTTCAATACTGGCAGCAATCAATTTCGCCTTATACTACATAGTGTTAGTTCGACGAAGCTTCAAGCCTATTTGGTATAATGCGGAGGTTCGATTTTTTATTCTCATATTATCTATCGTTGTTGGGATCGCTTGTTTAGAGCTTAATCGTACTCAAACTTTTGATATTAAAGATTCATTAGTACATGGATTTTTTCAAACGGTTTCAGTTATGACTGACAATGGATTAGCCTCTGCAGGTTATCCTAATTGGCCCAGTCATATTGTGCTTTTATTATTAGGCGCGAGCTTTTTTGGTGGATGCTTTGGTTCTACTTGTGGCGGTATTAAAGCTGTCAGATTTTTACTTTTGTACCGTCAAGGGATACGAGAAATTCATCAATTGGTTCATCCTAATGCCATTCTAACGACAAAGATTAGTGGCCAAGTCGTTTCAGACAGAGTCATTCGTTCAGTATGGGGATTATTTTTCCTGTACATATTTTTTACTTGCGTTTTTGTATGGGGATTGGTTGCCATTGGACATGATTTTACCACCGCCTTTGGAACCGTCGCCGCGTGCATTAATAATATGGGGATTGGTTATGGTGACACTGCACTTGGATTTGGCACGTTAAAAGATGCGGCTAAATGGCTGATGTGTGTCGCTATGCTTTTTGGGCGATTAGAAATATTTCCTGTACTCATTATTTTCTCACGGGCATTCTGGCGATTTTAATTTTAAGTGTATTTTATGGTTGATTTGCCGAATTGACTGGGAGGGTCATTAAATGAAATGGTTATTAACATGTATATTACTCATTATGCTAGTAGGGTGTCAGAAATCGCCAGTTTATACCAAGTTAGAAGGCCTTGCGCAGGGAACGAGTTGGCATGTGACATTTTGGAGTAAAGACAAGATAAATAGTACAGAGATAAACCGCGAGATTGAGCGGCAATTGGCAGAAATAGATCTTCATATGTCTAGTTATCGTTCAGATTCAGTGATTTCTCGTTTTAACAGTATGCACTCTGCTATGGCGGTCGGGGATGATATTTTAGGGCTCATAGGGATAGCCAAGGAGGTCACTTCAAAAACGGAGGGTTGTTATGATTTGACCATTAAACCATTATTCGATTTGTGGGGATTTACCCATAACCAATTAACCATTCCTACAGAAAGTGCACTTCAACAGACATTAACCTATGTAGGCTTGCATCATTTAAGTATTGATAATCAAATGTTAACTAAAGATTTGCCAGAGGTACATCTTGATTTATCTTCGATTGGACAGGGATATAGCGTAGGCAAAGTTGCAGATGTGCTAAAGCGATACAATATCGATAATTATTTGGTAGAGATTGGCGGCGAAATGGTCGTACACGGCAGTAAGCTCGATGGTTCTGCTTGGAGAATCGCGATTGAAAAACCGCTGCCCGAACAGCGAACAATGCAAAAGATTCTGCTTATTGATTACCCTCAAGCGATCATGACATCGGGTACATATCGTCATTATTTTGATCATTTAGGGCAGCGTTATTCACATATTCTTGATGCGCGAACCGGTAAACCCGTAACCCATAACACAGTATCTGTAACTGTATTGGCAACGGATCCGGCTAGAGCTGATGCTTGGTCTACAGCGCTATTATGTTTAGGAAGTCAAGAAGGATTAGTCGTCGCTAATCAGAATGATATAAAAGCATTATTTATTGATGACAATAAAGGTGTACTTAAAGAGATTAAGACTGATAGCTATAATAAAATGAAAAATATAGAGCTTAATTAATCTACAATATCATCGCTTGGTCATGTGTTAATGCCAGTTAGTATTTCTAGCTGGCATTTTTATTTTACATTTTTAGCTAATGCCATGGTTTATTGTGGCCTTATTTACCACTGATTATGATGACTTTTACGTATTCTTTACGGGATTAGTCATTTGAACTCTAGAGACTTTACGCGGTTAATTCATATATTTGTCCTGTTACTCACTTTCTTAAGGACAAATTATATGGACTGGATATTTCTAATACTTTCCATAGCACTTTTCATCTACTTAGCAGTGGCAATGTTTGCCCCTAATAAGTTTTAGGAGTCGTTATGTTTGAAATTACCCTTATTTTTACTACTGCGCTTGGGCTCGCATGGCTGTTGGGATCCTATATGACAGGGGTTTTCTCTGGTCAGTCCCATTTTTCAGATCGTTTATTTAATCCCATTGAAAAGTGGATTTATCGGGCTATAGGCGTAAATGCCCATTCGGGGATGACATGGAAATCCTATGGTGCGGCGTTTCTTATCAGCAACTTGGTACTTGGCATTTTGGCGTTTCTTATCCTTAAATTCCAACATGTGCTACCACTTAACCCCGATGGTATAGGACCATTATCTTGGGATCTGGCTTTGCACACTGCGGTGTCATTCCTCACCAATACCAATCAACAGCACTATTCCGGGCAGGCTCAGCTCAGTTATTTATCCCAAGGATTTGTCATTGTCACGCTGCAATTTGTTACTCCAGCCATGGCGCTGGCGGTTTGTGTGGCGATTTTGCGGGGAATGTTAGGCGGATTGAATAATGACAGCGCCAAAGAGGGCGAGGCTCGAAATCTGGGTAACTATTATGTTGACTTAGTGCGCGGTGTGCTCAGACTTATGCTGCCATTAGCGGCTATTGTGGCGCTGTTACTGACTTGGCAAGGCGTACCGAGTAGTTTTGACGGTGCGCAAAAAGTAAACACCTTAGATTCTGCATCACCTATCACTGAGCAGGTCGTTCCGATCGGCCCGTTGCTTCTATGGTGGCCATCAAGCAGTTAGGCACTAATGGCGGGGGCTGGTATGGCCCCAACAGTAGTAACCCTCTTGAAAACCCAACGCCAGTCAGTAATGCAATCGAGACCATTGCCTTAGTGCTGATCCCTATGGCCGTCGTCTTTATGGCTGGCGGAATGCTAAGACGCAAAAAATTTACCTTGATGGCTCTGGTTGCTATGGGTTTATTGAGCGTCAGTTTTCTTGGGGCAACTGTGTACAGCGAGTTGCAACCCAACGCCGCCTTTGCGGGATTAAGCGCCCAAGGGCCTAATATGGAGGGTAAAGAAGTTCGCTTTGGACCTGAGCTTTCGGCGCTATGGGCTTCTTTTACCACACAAACCTCTAACGGTTCGGTCAATGCCATGCACGATTCATTCAATCCAATCGGGGGATTGATGACGCGATCAGGCATGTTACTTAATGCGATATGGGGCGGTATTGGCTGCGGTTTTGTTAACTTTATCGTTTATGTGTGGATTGCTGTTTTCTTATCGGGATTGATGATTGGCCGTACGCCAGAGATATTTGGTCGTAAGCTCGAAACCCGTGAAATCACCCTTTTGGGAAGTCTATTAGTTTTACCTACCTTGTGCGTCTTAGGTTTGACGGCGATCACTGTGGCTATCCCGAGTATTACGGGCAACAGCAACCCCGGCTTTCATGGAATTTCGCAAGTCTTTTACGAATATACCTCCGCTTTTGCTAATAACGGTTCGGGTTTTGAAGGTTTAGGTGATAACACGCCTTGGTGGAATATCAGCTGCGTTATCGCCTTACTGCTTGGTCGATATCTGCCGCTGTTTTTACCGCTGGCGATTGCGGGGATGATGTCGACTAAAAGAGTGAGCCCCGACAGTAACGCGAGCTTGAAGCTCGAGAGTCCCACCTTTTGTTTCACCCTTATTGCTGTGATTTTAATCATTAACTTCTTGTCTTTCTTACCTGCGGCGGTATTAGGCCCTATTGGCGAAGCTTTAGAACTTGCCACTATGAGTCTGGAGAAATAGTCATGCATAAACCTGCTCAAATATTAGATAGCGCTGGCGTGAAGCAAGCTGCCTTTGGTGCTGTAAAGAAAATGTCCTTAGTGAGTATGGCTGGTAACCCTGTGATGTTCGTGGTGATGGTCGGCGCTTTACTTGCCGCTTTGATCACTGGACAAAAGTTCTTCAATGGCGAGACTGTTGGTTTTGAGTTAGCCACGACCCTTATTCTTTTGCTTACCGTGTGGTTTTCTAACTTTGCGGAATCCGTGGCAGAGGCAAGGGGTCGTGGACAAGCGGCCAGCTTAAAGTCGGCGAAAGAGGCCTTGCAGGCTCGGCGCATACGCCACGGTGAGTTGGAATCAGTATCCGCAACTTTGCTTGTCAAAGGCGATAAGGTGAGGGTTTTACAGGGTGATTATATTCCTGCCGATGGTGAAATCATCGAAGGGATAGCCACTATCAACGAATCGGCGATTACCGGTGAATCTGCGGCTGTGCTGCGTGAAGCGGGCACAGATCATTCCGGTGTGATTGGCGGCACTAAGGTACTTACGGGTGAAATTACCGTGCTGGTTGCCAACGATCCTGGGAATAGCTTTTTAGATCGTATGATAGGGCTGGTCGAAGGGGCGAAGCGTCAGAAAACACCGAACGAAACGGCGTTGACTGTGCTACTTGCATCATTGACTGCGGTTTTCCTCATCGTGGTGGTGACTTTGCCACCCATGGCGGGTTTCGTCGGTGCAAGCCTTGATTACACTATGTTAATTGCGCTGTTAGTGTGTTTGATCCCAACGACGATTGGTGGCCTGTTACCTGCCATTGGTATTGCAGGCATGAACCGCGCCTTAGCCGCCAATGTGGTCGCTAAATCGGGTAAAGCCGTGGAAGTTGCGGGGGATATCGATACGTTACTGCTGGATAAAACTGGCACTATCACTTTCGGTGATCGTCAAGCGACCGCATTTTTACCCGTGAAAGGCATTGCAGCTGAGATGTTGCGTGATGCGGCGGTGCTGTCTTCCCTCGATGACCCCACCCCTGAAGGGAAATCTGTACTCAAATTGGCCATAGATTTGGGCGCGGTGTTGCCCGTCAAACCTACGGATGCGACTTTTATCCCTTTTACGCCGGAGACTCGGGTTTCTGGGGTGATTTTAACCGATGGTATTCAAGGCATTAAAGGCGCTGGCGATGCGATGCAGTTTTGGGCGCAGCAGCATCAAATTCACTGGCCTGAATCAGTTAACGCGCTTATCCGCAAAGTGGCTTTGCAGGGGGGGACTCCTTTAGTCGCCGCCAGTGGCACGCACATTTTAGGGGTTATAGCCTTAAGTGACGTGATTAAGCCAGGCGTTGCGGAGCGGTTTGCCCGTTTAAGAGCGCTCGGTGTGCGGACCATCATGGTGACAGGGGATAATCCGCTAACGGCTGGCGTGATTGCCGCCGAAGCAGGGGTCGATGATTTTGTCGCTGAAGCTAAACCTGAGGATAAACTTGCCCTTATTCGCGCAGAGCAGGCCAAAGGTCGATTAGTGGCTATGGTGGGGGATGGCACTAACGATGCGCCGGCATTAGCGCAGGCCGATGTAGGTCTTGCGATGAACTCAGGTACCCAAGCCGCTAAAGAAGCTGGCAATATGGTGGATTTGGATTCTGACCCCACTAAATTACTGGCTATCGTTGAAGTCGGAAAACAATTGCTGATCACCCGCGGCGCCTTGACTACATTTTCTCTCTCTAATGATGTGGCTAAGTATTTTGCCATTATTCCAGCGGTATTTGCGGGGGCTTTGCCTGCGATTGGTGCACTGGATCTGATGCAGCTTCACAGCCCAACCTCAGCCGTACTCGCAGCGCTCGTATTTAACGCTCTTATCATTCCCGCCTTAATTCCATTGGCATTAAAAGGCATCAAGCTCAGACCCATAAGTGCAGAAAAATTACTGCGAAATAACATGCTGATTTATGGCTTAGGTGGGGTGATTTTACCCTTTGTCGGCATTAAAACACTCGACTCAATCATTGCCCTTATGCTCTAGGAGACTGTAATGAATTCAATCGTATATACCACTAAAACCCAGCATGCCGTTATGGGATTGAGAGCCAGTCTCGCCCTGTTATTTGTGTGTGGCGTTGTCTATACCGGCACAGTGACTCAGCTCGGTGGCGCTTTATTTCCCGTACAAGCTAAGGGCAGTGTGATCAACAGGGATAATGTTGCTATGGGTTCTGAGTTCATCGCTCAGCCCTTTGTTAATCCGGCCTATTTTTTTAGTCGGCCGAGCGCTGTCGGTTACGATCCTATGGCGACAGGTGGTAGTAACCTTGCGCCGAGTAACCCGGCGTTACGTGAACGTGTGATGGCAACGAGCCAAGAAATCCAAGCCAGAGAATCCGTTCAGGCCGCTGATATTCCTGTGGATTTACTCGCCACATCGGGGGCGGGACTGGATCCTCATATTTCACCCGCAGCAGCCAAACTGCAAGTCGCGCGTGTGGCTCAGGCTCGACAGTTAGCCGAACCACAAGTGTTGACCTTAGTGGCGCAATTTATCGAACCACCGCAGTGGGGCATTTTTGGGCAAGCGCGCGTCAATGTGCTCAAGCTTAACCTCGCTCTCGACCAGATTGCTAAACACGCTCAATAAAACAATATTCTACTGAATTTAAGGATAAATTTTTATGTTACCGATTAAGTCAGCTCCTTGTTCGCGCCTCTGTGCGAGTGTGATCATGGCATTATCTTCACTCTCTATGGGCGCGCTTGCCAGCACTGAGACTCATGGGGGCAATGCCTCTTGGCAGAGTCAAGGGAGTGTGATGCTCATAAGTGATTATGCGTTTCGCGGTATTTCTCAAACTGATGAAGGACCTGCAGTTCAAGCAGGGTATAGCTTAAGCCATGATTCTGGCTGGTATGGCTCGCTTTGGGGCAGTAACATCGAATTTGGGGATGGAAGTTTAGAACTCGACTTGTCCGCTGGCTGGGCTAAAGATTGGGATAATGGCTTAACAACGGACCTAGGCGTGATACGTTACCAATACTCGCAGGACGATACCGACCTGAGTTATAACGAAATTTATGCTGTGGTAAGCTACGCCGATGCTAAGTTAGGGCTGGTTTATTCTCCTGATTATTTTGGCGAGAATGTGGACGATTTTCAGTATGTTTATGCCAGTTATGAGCCGCAGCTGTTCTCTAATGTAAGTCTAGTACTGCATCTTGGGAGCAATTTTTTTGCTTCTCAGCAAGATATGGCACTGTTTTTAGGTTCTATGGCCGCAAGCAATAGCCACTATTTAGATTGGCGAGTTGGGCTGAACCTCAATATGACTGAGCAGGATGTGTTGAGTGTCGGTTATGTCGATACGGATTTATCGCAGAGTCAGTGCCAGTCCCTGTGTGATGCGCGCTGGATAGTGAGTCTTTCAAGGAGTTTCTAATCGTGGTACCAATCAGTCAAACACAGCAAGCCAATGCGCTCTTAAGTCAGATACAGCAAAATGATAAAGGTAAACTGACGGTTTTTCTTGGGGCGGCACCAGGCGTGGGCAAGACCTATGCAATGCTCAGTGCGGCAAGGGAAATGGCCCAGCAAGGTGTCGATTTGCTGGTTGGACTGGTGGAAACCCATGGGCGTGCCGATACCGAGGCTATGGTAGCGGGTTTTGAGGTATTGGCACGTAAACCCATTGATTATCATCATAATCGTTTAACGGAATTCGATTTGGATGCGGCGCTGCTTCGTCGGCCTAAGCTTATCTTAGTCGATGAGTTGGCCCACACGAATGTCCCCGGTAGTCGCCATAAACGGCGCTATCAAGACGTCGCAGAATTATTGGCTGCGGGCATTGATGTCTATACCACAGTCAATATCCAACATTTGGTCAGTTTGAATGATCTGGTGTTGCAAATTACTCAAGTGCGGGTACGGGAAACAGTCCCCGATCGCTTCCTTGATGAAGCCCATGAAATTATATTTGTCGATTTACCGCCATCAACACTCATCGAACGCTTACAGCAAGGCAAAGTTTATCTGCCAGAGTATGCTCGCTCGGCTTTAGATGCTTTTTTTTCGGTCTCGAATTTGACTGCACTGCGCGAATTAGCAATGAAAAAAGTCATAGAGCGAGTCGATGCCAAGCTGATTTGCGAGCTAGATGCTAAGGCTCTCGGCACAGAGTTTGTACTCAAAGACAGATTGTTGGTTTTAGTGAGCAACAGCAGTGATCATCAATACTTGATCCGCATAGGCCGACAGATTGCCGAGCGGCGGCAAATTCCTTGGTTAGTGCTTTGGGTCGATACCGGCAAAGCGCTGGGCCTTTATCAGCGGAAAAGGCTAAATGAGGCCTTTGCCTTAGCGAAGGAACTTGGCGCGCAGACCGAAGTATTACGCGACACGAGCAGTTATCAGGCCATTTTACCTTACATAGCCCTGCATCGAATTAACACAGTATTAGTCGGCGCGGGTGTGAAACGCACCTATCCTTGGTGGCGTAAAAGACTGTATCAACGCTTGATTGAGTCTGGTTTACCTGTTGAGGTGAGTGTCTATCACGCACCCGAAAACCAAATGCAAGTACGAGATCCTATTACGCCTAAAGCCAGTTTTGGTGATCTTCGAGGCCATATTCTTGGGCTGATTGGCGTGGTGGTTATTTTTCCGCTGGTGGCATTTTTAGATACTTGGCTCAGTAATGGCAATCTGGTGTTGTTATATGTTTTCTTGATTGTCAGCATTGGTTTAACCTATGGCGCTAGGCCTGCCATGGCAACTGCGGTGTGGTCTTTTTTCAGCTTTAATTTTTTTCTTACTGATCCCAAATTTACTATGAATGTAAATAGTCAGGATGATATTGCCACTTTAATTTTTTTGATGTGTATAGGGCTTATCAGTGGCCCTGCGGCATCTCGGATCAGAAATCAGTTTATTTTACTGCGTGAGTCAAATCGTTATGCTGAAACCTTAAAAGATGTTGCCCAAGAATTATCGGTCGCCGATGATGAAAAAGCCCTTTGGCAAACGATAGGGCGCAAGATTGCTGGTTCAGTGAATGCCGATTGTTATATTGTTTTGCAGCGTAAAGATGGTCAGCGATCCTATTTACCGCTGCTGAATACGCCATTTAACGACCTTGATTTAGCCGCAATCGATTGGACCTTGCGCCATGGGCAAGCGGCGGGGCGTTTGAGCGATACCTTGAGCGCATCGGGTGTGAGTGTGTTCCCCATTGAACTAGAAGGTACGACGATTGGCGCGGCGATTTTAGATTGGCAACCTACGGTCAATGAACTCAGTCCGTTTGATAGAGAGCTTATTTTGGCCATGTTACAGCAAGGCGCTAATACATGGCGGCGTATTCAGTTAGTGTCAGATCTTGAATCGGCACGGGTGAAAACAGAAATTGAGCAGTTACGTTCGGCATTATTATCATCAGTATCTCACGATCTAAAATCACCACTCTCAGCCATGATGGGGGCGGCGGAGAGCTTAAAATTATTGAATAAACAATTGCTAGAGGCTGACCGCAACGAGCTACTTGATACTATTTTGCAAGAAAGCCGTCGCTTGGACAGCTATATCCAAAATCTACTCGATATGACACGCCTGGGTCATGGCACTTTGAGCATAGAGCGTGATTGGGTTTCGGCAGATGACATTATTGGCAGCGTACTTGGCAGGCTTAAACGCTATTTCCCTAATGCAATCGTTGAATATCACAGAGAAAAAGAACCCCCACTCCTCTTTGTGCATGCGGCGCTGATTGAACAAGGATTATTTAACATTCTAGAGAATGCCGTTCGATTTTCACCACCAGAAGAGCCTATTTGTATTGAATTAACCATTTCTAATCACCGTTGCTGTATTGCCATTGAAGACAGAGGGCCGGGGATTCCCGCCAGTCATAGGGATCAAATTTTCGATATGTTTTATGTGGTTGCCGATGGCGATCAGAAAAAACAGAATACAGGTATGGGGCTGGCTATTTGTAAAGGCATGATAGCTGCACACGGCGGTAGTGTTCGCGTTACCGATTGCCTACAGGGGCAAGGCACTCGTTTTGAAGTTGAATTGCCGTTAGACTATCCCGTTCCTGGCTAATCATTTTTAGCCAAAATATCCTTAATAAACCACAGAATGGACTAGAGACGTGGCAATAAAAATCGTGGTTATCGATGATGAGACCCAAATACGCCGCATGCTGCGGATTGCACTCACCAGTGAGGGCTATGACGTTACCGAAGCTGAAAATGGTCAGCAAGGGCTCGCAGCTGTTGCTCGACAGCAACCTGAATTAGTCATTTTGGATTTAGGCTTGCCGGATATGGAAGGCCATCAAGTGCTACAGGAGTTACGGGGATGGTCCGATGTTGCTGTGATTGTATTGTCGGTTCGCAATCAAGATAAAGAAAAAGTCGCAGCATTAGATGCTGGCGCGCAGGATTATGTGACCAAACCCTTTAGTGTGGAAGAGTTACTGGCAAGGGTGCGGGCGATTTTAAGGGACCATATCAAACCTGAAAAATTACCCATATTAGATGACGGCAAGTTACAGATTGATTTAAGTCGCAGGCTGGTTAAAGTTGATCATCAAATTGTCGAACTCACACCCAAGGAATACGCAGTATTGTCTAAATTGGCGTCGTCACCTAACTGCGTTGTCACTCAGACTCAGTTGCTCAAAGAAATTTGGGGACCCGCTCATACAGAAGACACACATTATCTACGAATTGTGGTCAGTCACTTAAGGCAAAAATTAGGCGACTCCCCGAGTGAACCTCAGTATGTGCGGACTGAGCCCGGTGTAGGCTATCGCTTTTATATCGACTTATAACTTGTATCAATAGCGAATTAAAACGCGTTGGAATGACAAGTAAAATGATCACCGAAGACGGATGGCATTACCTGCCATCATTGAAGCTCAATCGGATACTTGCCTGATTTCAGTTTGTAGCGTTCGCTTCAGTTAACTCTAAGTCGCTCTTTCTGGCTGCCTTTGTTGACGCTATTTTTGTCCTGTTAGCTCTTGTTGACATAGGGTTTATGCACTAGATAAGCCCAATCGATATAAATCGCACATTCTTGCCGATATTTTGACTAGACTACAAACGTAGGGTTAATTCGAGGGAAAGACTATGGACTTAATTAAAATCCGCGACCATATGGATCGTCAGCCCGTGTTGCTGCGCGCTAATATGTCGCTCGCGACTGCGGTCGAAAAGTTGTTAGATAATAATAAAATGGGCGCAGCAGTGGTTGATGATACGGGCGATTTGGTGGGCTTTTTATCCCAGCAGGATTGTTTGGCTGTGATGATTAAAAGTAGCTATCACTGTGATATGACCTCAGTGGTGAAGGATTGCATGCGCACTGAAGTGCTGTTCGTTGGGCCAGATGACAGTATTTTGCAGCTCGCCGAACAAATGCTAGGGCCTAAACCTAAAGTGTATCCAGTGGTTGAACATGGCAAAGTAATTGGCACGATTAATCGCACCAATGTGCTCAAAGCCATGAATATCTATATGCAACAATGTTATCTGTCACCGGTTTAATCTAAGTCGAGCCAGTGCGAAACTGACACGCCATATACTGAGTGCAGAGTAAATTAGCAATACCATTACGCCACTTTCCTTGCTAGGATCGCCGTTTTTGATGCTAGCAATGGAATTTGGATTTGAACTCAGACAAACATCCGCTATCGAACGCCTTTCTTAATCTTTGTTATCAGAGCGACGCGTCGCGGATCCGTCGTCGTTTATTTAAGCTCAATAAAGAAGCCGACTCAGATAAAAAGACCCAAGTCTTAGCTCAGCTGAGCGAGCAAGCGCAGGCGGCGTTTGAGAAGGTTGAGCAGCGCCGTAACGCTCGCCCTAAAATCCACTATCCTGAAAACCTGCCTGTTTCCTTGATGCGCGATGATATTGCACGCGCGATTGCGGGCAATCAAGTGGTGATCATCGCCGGTGAAACGGGCTCGGGCAAAACAACCCAGTTACCTAAAATCTGTTTGGAATTAGGCCTAGGTTGCCGTGGCATGATAGGCCACACCCAGCCACGACGTTTAGCAGCCCGCAGTGTGGCGAGCCGAGTCGCAGAAGAATTACAAAGTCCGCTCGGTGAAGTGGTTGGCTTTAAAGTGCGTTTTGCCGATGCGCTTAAGAGTGACTCTTATATCAAGTTGATGACCGACGGTATTTTACTGGCGGAATTGACCTCCGATCGCAATCTCGATCAATACGATACCATCATCATAGATGAGGCCCACGAGCGCAGCCTCAATATCGATTTTATTCTGGGCTACCTTAAACAGATCCTTAAAAGACGCCCCGATCTCAAAGTCATCATCACGTCGGCGACCATAGATGTTGAGCGTTTTTCTCAGCATTTCAACAATGCACCTATTATCGAAGTGTCGGGCCGTACCTTTCCGGTCGAAACCCGTTATCGTCCATTGGTGCAAGATAGCGATGCCGATTTAGATCAAATCGAAGGCATTTTTGCCGCGGTCGATGAGCTGGTGGCCGAAGGGCTGGGCGACATTCTGATCTTTATGAACGGCGAGCGGGAAATTCGCGATACGGCCGAGCAATTGAGTCGGCGTAATTACCGCGATACCGAAATTTTGCCGTTGTACGCGCGTTTATCTTACGGTGAGCAGTCTAAAGTTTTCAGTAGTCACAGAGGTCGGCGGATTGTATTAGCGACCAACGTGGCGGAAACCTCGCTGACTGTGCCGGGCATTCGCTACGTTATTGATCCAGGTACGGCGCGCATTAGCCGCTATAGCTATCGGACTAAGGTGCAACGCTTACCGATTGAACCTATCTCGCAGGCGAGCGCCAATCAACGTCAAGGCCGTTGTGGACGTGTAGGGCCGGGTATTTGTATTCGTTTGTACGATGAGGCGGATTTTAATAATCGTCCGGCGTTTACCGATCCTGAAATCTTGCGCACTAACTTGGCTTCGGTCATTTTGCAGATGCTCGCCATCGGCCTAGGTGATATCGCCGGTTTCCCCTTTATCGAGCCACCGGATCCACGCCATATCCGCGATGGTTTCCTGTTGCTCGAAGAATTACAAGCGGTTGAGAGTAAACACGGCAAGCTAGTATTGACGCCACTTGGGCGTAATTTGGCGCAAATTCCTGTGGACCCGCGTTTGGCGCGTATGGTGGTCGAGAGTCAGCAGTTAGGTTGTTTGAACGAAGTGCTAGTGATTGCCGCGGGCTTATCGATTCAAGATCCCCGCGAACGTCCGATGGAGAAGAAGCAAGCCAGTGATGAAGCCCATCGCCGTTTTGCTGATCCCAGTTCCGATTTCGTCAGCTGGATAAACCTGTGGCAGCATTTAAAAGATCAACAAAAAGAGTTATCTGCTAGTCAGTTCCGTAAAAAGTGCCGCGATGAATATTTAGCCTATTTGCGCGTTCGCGAGTGGCAGGATTTATACGCCCAGCTTAAGCAAGCCGTACACGATTTAAAGTGGCGCCTAAACGATACACCAGCCAATTACGACAGCTTGCACCGTGCGCTCTTATCGGGCTTATTGAGCCATGTGGGTTTTAAAGATAACAATAACGAGTACTTAGGTGCGCGTAATCGTAAATTCTTTGTATTCCCAGGTTCGCCACTGGCCAAAAAAGGCCCTAAGTGGATCATGGCGGCTGAGCTTACCGAAACCTCACGCTTATTTGCTCGCTGCTGCGCCAAAATCGAACCCGAATGGCTAGAGCCCTTAGCGGCGCATTTGATCAAGAAAAGCTATGTTGAGCCCCATTTTGAGGCAAAACCTGGCAGCGTTATCGCCCTTGAGAATCAAGTGCTCTACGGCTTGACGGTTGTGCACCGCCGCAAAGTGCAATACGGCCCCATCGATCCCGTTGAAGCGCGTGAGATTTTTATCCGCAGCGCTTTGGCTGAAGGGCAGTTACAGACCCAAGAAGCGTTTTTTGTCGCTAACCAAAAGCTGCTCGAAGACATTGAATCCCTCGAGCATAAATCCCGTCGCCGCGATATTTTGGTGGACGAGCAAGTGTTGGTGGACTTTTACGAGCCGCGGATCCCGGAAGGGATTTACAACGCCCAGCTGTTTTTTGGCTGGTGGAAGAAGGCAAAGCGCGAGCAACCGGATTTACTCGATTTCAGCAAAGCACTGTTAATGCAGCGCAATGCCGACCATATTTCGACCTTGGATTTCCCCGATACGTGGCACAAGGGCAATTTGCGCCTGCAGCTGAGTTATCACTTTGAACCTGCGGCGGCGGATGATGGTGTGTCGGTTCACATACCGGTGGCGCTGCTTAATCAAATCGACGATAGCGATTTTGATTGGCTAGTGGCAGGGCTAAGGGAAGAAAAGTGCATCGCGCTGATCAAATCTTTGCCTAAGAGTTTACGACGTAACTTTGTGCCCGCGCCTGACTATGCCCGCGCTTGTGTGCAGGCCATGGTGCCTTTTAGTGCCAGTTTGCTTGAGGCCATGTGCAAGCAATTATTGCGCATGAGTGGCACGCGTATATCGCCGGAAGATTTTGATTTAACGCAACTGCCCGCGCATTTGCAGATGAACTTTAAAATCGAAGACGATAAAAACAACTTAGTGGCTGAAGGTCGGGTGCTCGATACCTTAAAAGCCGAGTTACAAGGCGTTGTGGCTAAGGCCATTCGTCAGGTGGCGGATAAAGGTATAGAGCAAGAAGCGTTAACTGAGTGGTCCTTTGGCGATTTGCCGCAGCAATATCAGCAGCAAAAAGGCAATTACCAAGTGCGGGCGTTTCCGGCGCTGATCGATAAAAAAGACAGTGTTGCGATCAAATTATTTGATGATGAATTTGAGGCCTTAGATGCCCATCGCCAAGGTTTGCGACGGTTATTGCTGTTAAACATTCCATCACCAGTGAAACACTTACAGCAAGCTTTGCCGAATAAGGCGAAATTGGCGATGTATTTCAATCCCTTCGGTCAAGTACAAATCTTGATTGATGACATAATTGCCGCCGCTGTGCAGCAATTATTGGATGAAAAAGCCCTCGATGTGCGTAATCAAGCCCAATTTGAGCAGGCAAAGGACTGGGTTCGCCAAGAACTCAACCCGACCGCCGAGCAAATTGCATTGAAGGTTGAGCAGATTTTGACCTTGTATCAGAGCATTAAAAAGCGTCTTAAGGGTAAAATTAGCTTAGATATTGCCTTTGCTATGAGTGATATTCAAAGCCAATTAGACAAATTAGTGTTTAAAGGGTTTGTCGAATCCTGTGGTTGGAATCGTTTAGCTGATGTGGCGCGTTACTTAAAAGCGATTGAAATCCGTGTCGAGAAGTTGCCCGTTGATCCGACCCGTGACCGTTTGCATATGCAGAGCATCAACAAGGTTCAAGAAGCTTTAATCGCACAACTGGCTAAAGTACCGCGTTCTATGCCGACACCACCTGCGTTAATCGAGGCGCGCTGGATGATTGAAGAGTACCGTGTCTCTTGTTTTGCGCAGGTGTTAGGCACGGCGTATCCGATATCTGAAAAGCGCATTTTGAATCATATTCAACAGGTTTAATAGACTGATTTAAAGGTCGAGCTGAGCGCCTTTGTCCGATTGATGTAACAATAACGCGATCAAGAAATGACTAAACAAACCGAGAAAACTAACCATTTTCTCGGTTTTTTATTTTCCCTATGCTTACTCTGCTCACGCGATATACCTCCAGTGATGCGCCATGAAATGAGCGCTTTTTCTGGGTGGCAGCGATGCTTTTATGCCGAATATCTTTCTTTTGGGATCAAGTCGTTATCTCGCATGTTTTAACACCTTTCTATTGCCTACTCCTTTATGAATACTCAGGTTTTTTTTGCGGGTTTTCTGTTGTTTTCTTGCAGTGATTTATCCATTTTAGTCGCTTATTAATCATAAAATCAATTCAAACACCTAACTTGTAATTGCAAAAAACGTTTAAAAACTGAGATCTGACGAATACTCACATCAAATTGATGATCTGGATCAAGCATCATCCGCTTTACCAATTTGGAGGTATACATTTTGTTAACAACTAAAAGGTATGATCGCTTCGTGATCCAAAGATGCAATAGATATACATAAAACCTGCCGCTGGCGATTTTTTGCAGCGCATTCAAAGTGGCAGGAACACACCTCTTGGAGGATGCATGAGTGCTAGCACCGCAGAAGAAAAATCCTTAGAACTGAAAATCTTTATCTTTTTAACCGTGTTTCTCGCACCGTTATTGTCCGTACTACTGGTCAGTGGTCTGGGCTTTGCTATTTGGTTCAGCCAAATTTTGACGGGTCCACCGGGCGCTGGTTAAACGTAACATCATCAAATAGTTAAAAATAAGAGTGGAATGTCGGATGAGCAAAGAACTCCATATCACCAGTTTAGTGGTGCAGGTCTTACCGCAGAAAATGGCAGATGTTAGACAACAGATAATGACCATTGAAAATGCCGAACTTTCCGTCAACAACGAAGTGAAATTGGTCGTCGTGATCGAAGGCGAGACGCAACGCGCCTTGATGGACAGTATCGAAGCGATCAATGCCATTCCGGGCGTGTTATCAGCCACTATGGTTTACCACCAGAGTGAAGTGCTCGAAGAGGGTGAAGAATGAATATGAACAGACGTGACTTTATCAAGGCCAATGCGGTGATTGCCGCTGCAGGCGCCGCTGGTTTAGCCTTGCCCGCTGGCGCAAGCAACTTAATTACCAGCTCAGAACAAACCAAATTAGAGTGGAATAAAGCCCCTTGCCGTTTTTGCGGCACGGGTTGCTCCGTGATTGTCGCAACTCGCGACGGTAAAGTGGTTGCGACCCATGGCGATGCCAACAGTGAAGTGAACCGTGGGCTCAACTGTATCAAGGGCTATTTCCTGTCGAAAATCATGTATGGCAGCGATCGCTTAACCACGCCTATGCTGCGGATGACAGATGGCAAATACGACAAGCACGGTGAGTTTTCGCCCATCAGTTGGGACAGTGCCTTCGACATCATGGCGCAAAAATGGAAAGAAACCATTAAAGCCAAAGGGCCAACTGCTGTGGGCATGTTTGGCTCGGGCCAATGGACTGTGTGGGAAGGTTATGCTGCCGTTAAGTTGATGAAAGCGGGTTTTGGAACGAATAATATCGATCCGAATGCGCGTCACTGCATGGCGTCAGCCGTGGTCGGGTTTATGCGCACCTTCGGTATCGACGAACCTATGGGTTGCTACGACGATATGGAAGCCGCCGATGCCTTTGTCCTTTGGGGCTCGAATATGGCGGAGATGCACCCGATCCTCTGGAGTCGAGTGACAGACAGACGTCTCAGTGCCAGCCATGTAAAAGTGGCCGTGTTGTCGACTTTTGAACACAGATCCTTCGATTTGGCCGACTTGCCGATCGTGTTCACCCCGCAAACCGATTTAGCCATTTTGAACTACATAGCTAACTACATCATTCAGAATGATAAAGTGAACTGGGACTTCGTGAAGAAACACGTTAACTTCCGTCAGGGCACAACAGATATTGGTTATGGTTTACGTCCGGCACATCCCCTTGAGAAAAAAGCGAAAAATGTTAAAACGGCGGGGGATTCAACCCCAATTGATTTTGAGACCTTTAAAGCCTTCGTGGCGGATTATAGCGTCGAAAAAGTCAGTAAGTTGTCGGGCGTGCCCGAGGATAAACTGATTGCGCTGGCCAAGCTGTATGCTGATCCCGACATCAAAGTGACCTCATTTTGGACCATGGGTTTTAACCAACATACCCGAGGTGTGTGGTGTAACAACCTGATTTATAACATTCATCTCTTGATGGGTAAAATTTCAACGCCAGGTAACAGTCCATTCTCTTTGACGGGTCAACCATCAGCCTGCGGCACGGCCCGTGAAGTGGGGACGTTTTCCCATCGTTTACCTGCTGATATGGTCGTGACCAATCCTGAACACAGAAAGCATGCCGAAGATATTTGGAAGATCCCAAGCGGCATTATTCCACCTAAACCCGGTTATCACGCCGTCGAGCAAAACCGTCGTCTAAAAGATGGCGACTTAAATTGTTACTGGGTGCAAGTGAACAACAATATGCAGGCGGGCCCAAACATCAATGAAGAAGGTTTACCGGGTTACCGTAACCCAGCCAACTTTATCGTGGTGTCCGATGCCTATCCGACGGTTACGACTCAAGCTGCCGATTTGATTTTGCCCACCGCTATGTGGGTGGAAAAAGAGGGCGCCTACGGTAACGCCGAGCGCCGCACTCAGTTTTGGCATCAAATGGTGCAGGCACCGGGTGAGTCCCATTCGGATCTGTGGCAATTGATGGAGTTTGCGAAGCGTTTCACTACAGACGAAGTCTGGCCTAAGGATGTATTAGCGGCGAACCCTGAGTTTAAAGGGAAAACCCTATTCGAAGTCCTGTATCAGAACGGTAATGTTGATAAATTCCCGCTTGCGGATGCCGATCCTAAGTATTTGAACGATGAGGCTAAACATTTTGGCTTCTATGTCCAAAAAGGCTTATTCGAGGAATATGCGACTTTTGGCCGCGGCCATGGCCACGATCTCGCCCCATTTGATGTTTACCATGAGGCTCATGGTCTGCGTTGGCCTGTGGTCGATGGTAAAGAAACTAAGTGGCGCTTCCGTGAAGGCACAGATCCTTATGTTAAAGCGGGTAAGGGCTTTGAGTTTTACGGTCATCCCGATGGTCGCGCGGTGATTTTCGCGCTGCCCTATGAACCTGCCGCAGAAGCACCCGATGAAGAATATGATATCTGGTTGTCGACGGGGCGAGTGCTGGAACACTGGCATTCGGGTTCTATGACCCAACGTGTGCCTGAGCTATATCGTGCCTTCCCCGATGCCGTATGTTTTATGCACCCTGAAGATGCGAAAAAACGCGGTCTGCGCCGTGGCGATGAAATTCGCGTGGTGTCCCGTCGCGGTGAAATTAAGACCCGAGTTGAAACCCGTGGCCGCAATAAACCGCCCGTGGGTTTAGTGTTCGTGCCTTGGTTTGATGCTAGCCAGCTCATTAATAAAGTCACTTTAGATGCGACAGATCCCTTGTCAAAACAAACTGACTTTAAAAAGTGTGCGGTGAAGATCGTCAAGGTTTAAGGAGAACACGATGAAAACCCTAAAATTAGTCTCAGCGATCGGTTTATTGGTATTTGGCTCATTCATCATGACCAGTGTGTCTGCCGCCAGTATTCCAGAAGATAAAATTGATACCCTGCGCCAAGCGCCTATCAATGTCGAGCCTACGCCACCTGCGATGCAAAGTGTGCGTAATACCGATGTGAAGGAAGTGCGCAGCTATCCCATGCAACCACCAGTGATCCCACACAAGATCGACGGCTATCAGCTTGATCTTAAAGTGAACAAGTGTATGGCTTGCCATGCTCGTAACCGCATTGGTGATTCGCAAGCGCCTATGGTCAGCGTCACGCATTTTATGGACAGGGACAATAACTTCTTAGCCGAGTTATCGCCGCGCCGCTATTTCTGCACTCAGTGTCATGTGCCGCAGTTAGATGCCAAGTTACTGGTCGAAAACGACTTTGTGGATATGGAACATCTGATCAAAGCCAACACTGAGCAGAAAAAACACTAGGAGTTAGCATGTTAGATAAACTGAAAAAAATCTGGCAGGTACTCAATCGTCCGAGTGTGCATTACAGTTTAGGTTTTTTGACCTTAGGTGGTTTTGTGGCTGGCGTGATTTTCTGGGGCGGATTTAACACTGCCCTAGAAGTGACCAACCAAGAAGCTTTCTGTATTGGTTGCCATGAGATGGAAAATAACGTCTATCAAGAGTTACAGACGACGATTCATTTCACTAACCGCAGTGGTGTGCGGGCGACGTGTCCTGATTGCCACGTACCGCATAACTGGACCGATAAAATTGCCCGTAAGATGCAGGCATCTAAGGAAGTGTGGGGTAAGGTTTTTGGGACGATTAATACCCGTGAGAAGTTTGAAGATAAGCGCCGTGAACTGGCAGAACATGAGTGGGCAAGGTTAAAGGCCAATGATTCGCTCGAGTGTCGTAACTGCCATAACTTCACTTACATGGACTTTACTCGCCAATCACCCAGAGCGGCGCAGATGCACTCAACATCACTGGCAAGCGGCGAAAAGACCTGTATCGACTGCCACAAGGGGATTGCTCATCATCTCCCTGATATGGCCGGTGTGAAGGGGTTTTAATCTAGGGCGCAGTGTTTATCCGTGTGACTTAGCCTTGCTAAGTTGGACAACTCCAGCAAAAGGTCAAGCGTACTCCACGCTTGGCCTTTTTATTTGCACGTCACTATTCAATTTCTTGGGGATGCTTCAATAGGGTGTTATTCAGTCCGATTAGCGCGCTACAATCGGGCTGGGATAGTCTTACTTGTATGAGAGGTAAAGAGATCATGATGGAAGATCAGCCGCAACTTGAAAAACTGTTAGAAGATATTTTATGTACCAGCCCGAGTCTGTTTGAAATAGTGCAGGGGGTGCGACAGGAGGTCAAAACCGCCGCTACCACATCGTCGCGGGCCATGACTGAAGCCGTTAAGTACGGCGGTATACTCTTTAGCACCAAAGCCAGTTTTTGTGGTGTGTTTGCCTATAAACAGCATGTTTCATTGGAGTTTAGCTTAGGCGCGAATCTTAGCGATCCACATCAGGTACTTGAAGGCAGTGGCAAGTTTCGCCGCCATATTAAGTTGGTGTCAATCGATGATATTGCTGCCAAGCGAGTCGCGGAATATATTGCGCAGGCGTTGAGTCTGGCGGATTAATGGTTGTTTAGCCGCATGATGTGACTAAAACGGACGAACAAAAGGAGCTGAATATTCAGCTCCTTTTGTTTTGCTAAGGCTTAATAGAGATGTCTTAGCTATGCAGTCCCAAGTTAAGGGAGATTAGAAGTTCGCAGTGCGCGGTGCACGTGGGAAAGGGATAACATCACGAATGTTGTTCACGCCCGTCACGTAAGACACTAAACGCTCAAACCCTAGACCAAAACCTGCATGTGGCACTGTGCCATAACGGCGCATATCACGGTACCACCAGTAATCTTCCTGGTTCAGATCCATTTCGGCTAGACGCATATCTAGCACGTCTAAACGCTCTTCACGTTGAGAGCCACCGATGATCTCACCGATACCTGGGGCTAACACGTCCATCGCGGCAACAGTTTTACCGTCATCGTTTAAGCGCATGTAGAAGGCTTTGATATCTTTTGGATAGTTCTTCACTACCACGGGGGCTTTGAAGTGTTCTTCGGCTAAGTAACGCTCATGCTCAGAAGATAAATCGATACCCCAAGACACAGGGAACTCGAAGGTTCTGCCACAGTTTTGCAGAATTTCAACCGCATCCGTGTAATCCACTTGAGCAAAATCGCTTGAAACGAAAGATTGCAGACGGTCGATCACAGTCTTATCAACGTGTTGGGCGAAGAAGGTTAAATCGTCCATACGCTCAGTCAATACGGCATTGAACGCGTATTTCAACATAGCTTCGGCAAGGCCTGCGATGTCGTTTAAGTTAGCGAAGGCGACTTCAGGCTCAACCATCCAGAATTCCGCTAAGTGGCGGCTGGTGTTTGAGTTTTCAGCACGGAAAGTCGGGCCAAAGGTATACACTTTTGACAGTGCACAGGCGTAGGTTTCAGCATTCAATTGGCCAGATACGGTCAGGAAAGCTTCTTTACCGAAGAAATCTTTATCGTAATCGACTTTACCTGCTTCAGTACGCGGCAGGTTTTCCATATCTAAGGTCGATACGCGGAACATCTCACCGGCGCCTTCGCAATCTGATGCTGTGATAAGTGGGGTCGATACCCAAATAAAGCCTTCTTCGTGGTAGAAGCGGTGAATCGCTTGAGATAGACAGTTACGTACGCGAGCAACGGCACCAATAATGTTAGTGCGTGGGCGTAAGTGCGCTAATTCGCGTAAATGTTCAATTGAGTGACGCTTAGCGGCCATTGGGTAAGTGTCTGGATCATCAACCCAGCCAGCGACTTCAAGTTCAGTCACTTGCAGCTCAAATGCTTGGCCTGCACCAGGAGATTCCACCACGTCGCCTGTCATTACAACAGAGCAACCCGCAGTCAGCTTTAACACTTCGTTGTCGTAATTATCTAAGCTATTGGGCACGACACCTTGGATAGGATTAAAGCAAGAGCCGTCGTAAACAGCTAAAAAAGAGATGCCGGCTTTAGAGTCACGACGGGTTCTGACCCAGCCACGCACTGTGACTTTAGAACCGACGGCGTGCTCACCTTTAAATACAGATGCGACAGATGCAATGCTCATTGTTGCTTAATTCTCCAACGAAACGTTTTATATGAAAATTTTGGAGGTTTATATTACCTTGCTGGTGGCTTTTCTCAAGCTGAAAAAGGTATCCTGAGGTTAATAATATCGATATTGAGCGATATAGTGAGTTAAACGGCGGGAGGCGGTATGAGCAAGACTAGAATATTTCAAATTATCCTTGCGACCTTATCCATTTTAGGCTGGGTACTGGCTGTTTATGCGTTATCAGTATTCAGTGATGCAAGGCCTGAACGCGAAATTGGCGCGTTATTTTCCCGTGGCGCGACATTTAGAGTCCATTGGGATCCACATGAAACCCAACTATTGCAGTATTTGATTTGGGTTTGTGGCGGTATTAGTTTGGTCAGTTTAGCGTTTAACTATTATGTCGCCCACCATAGCCGAATGGGATATTGGTTTAATATTCCCATGTTGCTGTTAACTTCGATTGTCGCTGGTTTGTATATCCACTTGGTGGTCTAAGCTAGCCAGTTGGCTTTTAACGGTTTAGCAATGGCAAGTGAAGTTAGAGGATATCGGCAGGAATGCTTAACTGGCGGCACAGATGGTCGATAATCGCGGCAGTCGCACCCCAGATAAACCGTTGTTGATAGGGAATAAAATGCACGCTGTAATAGCGCCCTTGGCGTAAAAAGCGTTTTTGGTGGCGATTATTCGGTTCAATAAAAAAACTTAATGGCACGGTAAAGCAATCGGCGACCTCACCGGGATCGAGTTTTAAATCAAATGCCTGCTTGATAATGCCTATCACAGGGGTGATTTCAAACCCTGTGAAGGTATTGTGGGCTGGAAACGTGCCCACCACCTCGACGTTATGCCTTGAGAGTCCAATTTCCTCTTCTGCTTCCCTTAACGCTGCCGCAATCGCATCAATATCATAGGGCTCAATTTTACCGCCGGGGAAACTGATCTGCCCCGGATGGGCGCGCAGATGCATAGGTCTTTGGGTCAAAATTAGATTCAGCTCACCGTTCATCTCCAGCAGTGGGATTAACACTGCGGCTTTGCGTAATCCAAGGTGAGGGAAGGCCGCCGGATCTTGCCGCGCTAACGGGTGCAGATTAAATCTGAGTCTAAATTCCGCTTGATCCATCGACGTTCTCGTGACTGTTTAGTATTAAAGCTTACGGCTTTTGTGACGTAGCGCCAAGCAAAGGTAAAATACGGCTGATCTTATCAAAGGTTTCTTGGTACTCGGCATCCACTTCAGAATCCGCCACTATGCCGCCGCCAGCCCAGCAATAGAGTTTGCCCTGTTCGGCCACAATAGTGCGAATGGTGATGCTGGTATCCATTTGGCCGTCTTGGCTGATATAACCCATAGAACCACAATAAAGGCTGCGCCGTGAAGGTTCGAGCTCTTCGATAATTTCCATGGCACGAATTTTCGGTGCGCCGGTAATCGAGCCGCCGGGGAACGCCGCGCGCAGTAAATCACTCGCCGTGAATCGGCTATCAAGCTTGGCCGTCACCGTACTGACTAAGTGATGCACGGCAGGAAAGCTTTCAATCTCAAACAGATGCGGTACACGTACTGAGCCTGCCGCCGCCACTTTGCCGATATCATTACGCAGTAAATCGACAATCATGACATTTTCGGCGCGATCTTTTGGTGAGTTTGCCAGTGTATTGGCGGCTTTCACATCCAGTGCGGGATCGGTATGACGCGGCAGTGTGCCTTTGATGGGTTTGGTTTGAATATCGTCACCGCGAAGCTGAATAAAGCGCTCGGGTGAAATCGACAAAATCGTGTTTTGCGGCAGACGCATAAAGGCCGAGAAGGGCGCTTTATTGGCATTGCGCAGTTGGCTATAGGCCGACCACTCATCGCCTTGATAATGGGCTTCGAATCTTTGGGTTAAATTTATTTGATAGCAATCACCGCTGTGTAAATAGGCTTGAACTGCTGCAAATTTTGCCGTGTATTGGGCTTTGTCTATCTGTGCTGTCCATGGGCTAGTAAGCACAAATGTGGCAGAATTTGGCTTTTTGGTGATTTTATCTTGAATTCTATTCAACTCAATGTCGAGGGCTGCTTCACCTAAATAATGCAGTAAATGCCAACACTGTGCTTGGTAATCAAAAACTAACGCCCAGTCGTAAAAGCCGATGTTCATCTCTGGCAGTTGTATATCTTGCTTGGCCGTTATCGGCAGGGATTCAATTCTGCGGCCTAAATCGTAGCTAAAACTGCCCATTGCGCCACCACTAAAGGGCAGAACGCAATCAAAAGATTTTGAATACCAATGGGTTAATAAAGTGTTGAGTAACTCGAAGGGATCACGGTTTGAGTCTATTGCCTCGGGTAAGCTCAAGCTCGTATCGATGAGCTTTATATCGCTACGCTCGCCCTGAGTCACTAACGTTGCGATAGGATTGGCGCAAATGATGTCGAATCTGGCGTCTTGATGCGGCGCGTTCGCCGAATCTAACAGAATTGCCCAAGTGTCATTTGCAAAGTGTTCGAACAGTGCTGCGGTACTTAATGTCCAGTCAAGTTGGCGTGATGCAAGCTGTTTTGACGCCCTAATTGCCATCGATTAACCCTATTCAAAATGTGATGTAGCCCAAAAAGATGTGAAAGAGTATCATATTGGCCCAGAAAGAATTAAACAAAAACAAGTTAGGCCGCAAAGGCTGCTGGAGCGCTCCTACTATGTCATCTCACCATAAAATGTCTGAAACTTCTGTGATTAAACAAGCCGACTTTATTGAAAGTGTGGCGGATGCTTTGCAATACATTTCTTATTACCACCCGAAGGATTTTGTTGATGCCATGAGCCAAGCTTATGAGCGTGAACAAAGTGCGGCGGCGAAGGATGCAATTGCCCAGATCTTAATTAACTCGCGTATGTCGGCCGAAGGTAAGCGTCCTCTGTGTCAAGACACTGGGATTGTGACCACTTTCGTGAAAGTGGGTATGGGTGTCCAATGGGACAAAACCGATATGACGATTCAGGAAATGGTCGACGAAGGTGTTCGTCGTGCCTATACCAATCCTGATAACCCACTGCGCGCATCAATAGTGTCAGATCCTGCGGGCAGCCGTAAAAATACCAAAGATAACACGCCATCTGTGGTGCATATCGACATGGTGCCAGGCAACCATATCGAAGTGGCGATTGCAGCCAAAGGTGGCGGCAGTGAAAACAAAGCTAAGATGGTGATGTTAAACCCATCAGATGATATCGCTGCATGGGTAGAAAAAACGCTACCGACTATGGGCGCGGGCTGGTGTCCACCGGGTATGCTGGGTATAGGCATCGGCGGCACGGCGGAAAAAGCGGCCGTATTAGCCAAAGAAGCGCTGATGGAAAGCGTGGATATCCATGAGTTGATGGCCCGTGGCGCGCAAACGACCGAAGAAAAGCTGCGTTTAGACATTTTTGAGCGTGCGAATAACTTAGGCATAGGTGCACAAGGTCTTGGCGGTTTAACCACAGTGTTAGACGTTAAAATCAAATCGGCGCCCACCCACGCGGCGTCAAAGCCAGTGGTGATGATCCCGAACTGCGCGGCTACACGCCACGTACATTTCCATTTAGACGGTTCAGGTCCTGCGGAATTAACGCCGCCATCATTGGCCGATTGGCCAGAAATCACCTGTGAAGTGGGTGATGATGTGCGCCGCGTTAACTTAGATACTGTGACTCAAGCGGATATCGAGCAGTGGCAGAGCGGTGAAACCATTCTGCTGAGCGGTAAAATGCTCACAGGTCGCGATGCTGCCCATAAGCGCATTCAAAGCCTGATTGAAAGCGGTGAAGGTCTGCCAGAAGGCGTGGACTTTACCGGTAAGTTTATTTACTACGTTGGCCCAGTTGATCCAGTGGGTACTGAAGTTGTCGGCCCTGCGGGCCCAACCACAGCAACTCGTATGGATAAATTCACTGACTTAATGTTAGAGAAAACTGGCTTGATGGGCATGATAGGTAAAGCTGAGCGCGGCCCTGCGACAGTTGAATCAATCAAAAAACACAAAGCGGTATATCTGATGGCCGTTGGCGGCGCTGCGTATTTAGTGTCTAAAGCGATTAAACATTCTCGCGTCGTGGCCTTTGCTGATTTGGGCATGGAAGCGATTTACGAGTTTGATGTGCAAGATATGCCAGTGACTGTGGCTGTGGATTCAAACGGTGTGAACGCCCATGAAACTGGCCCTGCAATTTGGAAAGTGAATATTGCTAACGCGAAAGCGTAAAGGTTGGGATGCAGCGGATTGAACTTGATGGCTTTTTAAGCAAAATAGCTTAAGTTTGAGTTCTGATATCTGTTCTTTAGGTAAAACGTTGCGCCACTGACATTTTGTCACAAAAAAATACGCTCAGGTTCGCCATTTGGCTTGCCTGAGCGTTTTTGTTTCGATAGTGTGGCAAGCTTATCTTCGAAAGATACGATCTCAGATCGTTTTTAACATTCGTGCGGTTGCAACTCAGTAGAACTATTGCAATTTCAATAGAACTCTTGCAATGATTGGCGCAACTATCGAACCAGTTTAACCAAAGACGGACATAACAATGAAAATAGCTCCTCTCCTATTGGCGCTCGGCGCTGCAGGACTGGCGTTATCAGCCCAAGCGGCCGATCCAACGCCTTTTACTGTGCAACAACTCATTAAACTCAATAAGATGCACTCTGCGACTGTGTCCCACGATGGCACTAAATTAGTTTATGGTCTTAAAACGGTAAACGATAAGGGAGAGGCCAGCTCGGATCTGTATCTATTAGATTTGATAGACACGAAGGCGAAACCACTGCAATTGACCTCTGCCACGGGCACAGAGCACGATGTGAGCTTCGCCAATGACGACAAGTCGATTTATTTCCTTGCTAGTCGCAGTGGTTCAAGCCAGTTATTTCAACTGCCATTAACGGGCGGTGAAGCGGTACAAGTTTCTGATTTACCTTTGGATATTGATGGCTACAAATTATCAAATGACGGTAAACAAGTTGTACTTAGCATGCGTGTATTCCCCGAGTGTAAGGATTTAGCCTGCTCAAAGGATAAATTTACCGCCGAAGCTGAGCGTAAATCGACTGGCCGTGAATACAAGCAGTTAATGGTTCGCCATTGGGATACGTGGGAAGACCACGCCCGTAATCATTTATTTGTGGGTGCGGTAAACGGTGAGAAACTGACTAAAGTGGTTGATGTGACTCAAGGTTTAGACACTGAAACGCCGCCAAAACCTTTCTCGGGTATGGAAGAAGTGACCTTCACCCCAGACGGTAAGTTTGTGGTTTATAGCGCGAAAGCTCCCAGCAAAGATCAAGCTTGGACCACTAACTATGATTTGTGGCAAGTGCCAGTGACAGGCGGCACCGCAACCAACTTAACCAAAGACAATCTTGCATGGGATGCGCAGCCAACATTTTCGAGCGATGGTCGTTACATGGCCTATTTAGCAATGAAAAAACCGGGTTTTGAAGCAGATCGCTACGGCATTATGTTGCGCGATACTAGCACAGGCCAAACCAAAGAAGTGGCGCCATTATGGGATCGCAGCCCAAGCTCACTGATGTTTGCTCCTGACAATCGTACTTTGTATGTGACGGCACAAGACCTAGGTCAAGTCTCTATTTTCCAAGTGAATACCCAATTTGGCGATGTGCGTTCTGTCTACAGTGATGGCACGAACAGTTTAATTGCGGTCACTAACGAACAACTGATTTTCGATAGCAAAACCTTAGTTGAACCGGGCGATCTCTATAGCATTACGACCGAAGGTGAAGGGCTTAAACGTCTGACCGAAGTGAATAAAGACAAATTGGCCGAGATCAAGTTTGGTAAGTTTGAACAGTTCAGCTTTAAAGGTTGGAATAACGAAGACGTTTACGGTTACTGGATCAAACCGGCGAACTTCCAAGAAGGGAAAAAATACCCAATAGCCTATCTCGTTCACGGTGGGCCGCAAGGTTCATTTGGTAATGCCTTCAGTGGTCGTTGGAATGCCCAATTATGGGCGGGTGCGGGTTATGGCGTCGTCATGGTGGATTTCCACGGCTCTACTGGTTACGGCCAAGCCTTTACGGATTCAATCAGCCAAGATTGGGGTGGTAAGCCATTAGAAGATCTACAAAAAGGTCTAGTGGCGGTGAGCCAGCAACAAAAATGGCTCGATCCGCAAAACACCTGTGCGCTCGGCGGTTCTTACGGCGGCTACATGATGAACTGGATCCAAGGTAACTGGAACGACGGTTTCAAGTGCTTAGTTAACCACGCGGGTCTGTTCGATATGCGTTCTATGTATTACGTGACCGAAGAAGTGTGGTTCGCAGAGCATGAGTTTGGCGGCACTTATTCAGATAACAAAGCGTTATATGAGAAGTTTAACCCCGTGAATTATGTTGAAAACTGGAAAACACCCATGCTGGTTATCCACGGTGAGAAGGACTTCCGCGTCCCTTATGGTCAAGGTTTAGCGGCATTCAGTTTTATGCAGCGTAAAGGGATCCCATCAGAGTTATTGATTTTCCCTGATGAAAACCATTGGATCTTAAAACCTGAAAACTTAGAGCAATGGTATGCTAATGTCTTCGGTTGGATGGACCGCTGGACTAAGCAATAACGACCCGTGCGTTTATGGGCTTTGCACCGACGAAAGCCCATAGAAGCAAGGCTCGCCCGATAGGGTTATCATCGGCGAGTTGACTATTAGAGTGTTTTAAGCGGAGCGCTTTAAATAAGCTAAGCGTTTTCAATTAAGTGCACTTTGTTCAGCGTTTTAACAAAGCCAGAACTCTGTTCTGGCTTTTTATTGTCATCCCAAAACCACCGCCTCTGGCGGTGGTGATTGTTCCTTGAGGCTATAGCCTGAATTACGCCCATGCTAAAAGAGACTTCTTATTCACCACAAGTAAGAGGAAACGAAAAGCATGGGCGATTATAGAAGTTCATCACATGTTTATTGGCGTTGCAAATATCATATTGTTTGGACTCCGAAGTACCGTTTTAAAATATTAAAAGGAAACCTTGGTAAGGAGTTATACAGGTCAATTTATATCCTTTGCAATATGAAGGGTTGTGAGGTTTTAGAATTAAACGTTCAGATAGACCACGTTCACTTGGTAGTCATAATCCCGCCGAAGCTGTCAGTATCAACGCTGATGGGAGTATTGAAAGGAAGAAGTGCGATAAGGCTATTCAATAAATTCCCTCATGTACGTAAAAAGCTATGGGGCAATAGCTTTTGGGCCAGAGGTTATTTTGTAGATACAGTAGGTGTTAATGAAGAAATCATTAGACGATATGTGCGCCATCAAGATAAACAAGATCAGGAACATGAGGCTCAATTGTCGTTGCAGATGATGTAGTTTTTGGAATAGCCCCTTCCAGGGGCAAGTCAAAGCCGCCTTCTAAGAAGGCGGATTCTTTACTATGTCATTAAATGTTTTTAATCAAGGAGTTAAGATGAAAATTCGAGCCGCAACCTTAACTGACATCCCTGAAATAAGCGTATTACTCACTCAATTAACCCAAGAATTTATCGCCCCAACTTGCACTGCTGAGGGCGCTGCAATCTTAGTCAATGCCATGTCGATAGAGGCGATTGGTAGCTACTTTGCTATGGGTTATCAGTACCATGTCGCCATAACGGACTCAGGCCAACTCGCAGGCGTAGTGGGGATGAAGGCGAATAGCCACTTGTACCATCTTTTTGTCGCCTCCCATGCGCAGGGGCAAGGCGTGGCGCGAATGTTGTGGGAACATGCCAAAGCTCAATGTTTAGCCCAAGGCAATTCGGGCATATTTACCGTGAACTCGGCGCTGAATGCGCAGGCTGTGTACTTAGGCTTTGGCTTTGTGCCCCTTGGACCCGAGCGAGAACGCGGCGGGATCCGTGATATTCCCATGCAGCTAGTGCTTTAGGTTGACTGTACTCATTTATCATCCAAACACGAGCACTATCATTCGACTGAATAGTAATTCAACGAAAAAGCTTGAGCGAAAAGAGTTTGAACGAAAGCGCTAGAGTGCAAAGAACTTGAATAAAAAGAACTTTACCGAATAGAACTAAAAATAGAGGAATTATGGCAAATTTAACATTTTATCCCATCGGCACCGTAGGCGAAAAATGGGGCGAGGCTGAAAAAGCTGCATGGCTTGCAAGCGCCAAAATCAAGCGTTCGTATCAGGACGATGTCGTGACGCCACTCAAGGCGATGGAAGCAGCACTCTTAGCACTTGGGTTTACCGTTGTGCAATATGGCGCCTTGTCGATAAATGCGGAGCGTTACCCATTATTTGCGGTAAAAAGCCAGCAGTTTGATCCACAAAAGCCAACCGTGCTCGTGACTGGTGGAGTGCATGGTTACGAAACCAGCGGTGTTCATGGTGCCTTGGCATTTTTAGCGGATAAGGTGGCTCATTATGTTGATCGCGTCAATCTTGTGATCGCCGTGTGCGTGAGTCCTTGGGGTTACGAAACTATCAACCGTTGGAACCCTAAGGCTATCGATCCTAATCGTTCATTTTATGCCAACAGCCCTGCAGAAGAATCGGCGGCCTTGATGGCTCTAGTTGCTTCAGTTGAGCAAGGTTTTGATGTGCATGTGGACTTACATGAAACCACGGATTCCGATGAATTAGAATTTCGTCCAGCACTTTGCGCCCGTGATGGAAAAGAGTACGTCAAAGGAACTATCCCAGATGGTTTTTATGCTGTGGGTGATACCGAAAACTCAATGGATGCCTTTCAGAAAGCCATTATTGATGGTGTGAGTAAAGTGACGCACATTGCTCCTGCCGATGAGAAAGGCGAGATCATTGGCTCGACTGTGGTGCAGCACGGGGTGATTAACTATCCGCTTAAGTCATTAGGGCTTTGCAGCAGTGTCACGGGGTGTATCTATAACACAACGACAGAAGTGTACCCAGATAGCCCAACGGCCACGCCTGCCGAATGTAATCTGGCGCAGGTTGCAGCCATCACCAGCGCCATTGATTATGTACTGGCACAGCGTTAGTCACAGTTTGTTGTGATGTTTAGCTTAGTGATCGTAAGTGAGTGATGCCCAGTTGAGTTAGCTGCTAGTGAAGTCATTTTGCGTGCGATCGATTAACGCATCGACTCCTTAATTAGGTCATTCACGGAACATCACGCAATAAAAAGCCCTCATTCGAGGGCTTCTTCATTTATGTCGCGCGGCTTTTATTAAGCACGAGCCTAGCATTGGCAGGCGATAACCTAGTTGTTGTCGCTATAGTCACGGCCATAATAGCTATCGAGGAACAGTTGTTTCAGCTCGTTAATCAATGGGTAACGTGGATTGGCACCGGTACATTGATCATCGAACGCATCTTCGGCTAATTCATCTAACTTGGCGAGGAAGTCGGCTTCGTTGACACCGGCTTCTTGGATAGAAGCAGGAATGCCAATCGTCTTCTTGAGGTGTGTGATTTTCTCAAGCAATTTTTCGACTTTTTCTTCATCCGTCTTTCCGCCTAGTTTCAAGTGATCTGCGATGGCAGCATAACGGCACAGGGCTTTTGGCCTGTCGTATTGGCTAAAGGCCGCTTGCTTAGTGGGCAGATCCGTTGCGTTAAAGCGTATTACGTTGTTGATCAGCAGCGCATTGGCTAGGCCATGGGCGAGATGGAACTCGGCGCCCAGTTTGTGTGCCATTGAGTGGCAAATCCCAAGGAAAGCGTTAGCAAAGGCGATACCGGCAATAGTGGCGCCATTGTGGACCTTTTCACGGGCGACGGGTGACTGTGAACCCAAGTTGTAGGCATCGGGTAAATATTTGCACAGTAAATCGAGGGCTTGCAGCGCTTGGCCGTCGCTGTACTCGTTCGCCATCACGCTAACATAGGCTTCTAATGCATGGGTCACCGCATCTATGCCACCAAAGGCGGTGAGGGATTTAGGCATGTCCATCACAAGATTTGGATCAACAATCGCCATATTGGGCGTGAGTTGATAGTCGGCAATCGGGTATTTTTTACCGGTAATTTCGTCTGTCACTACCGCAAAAGGTGTGACTTCTGAGCCAGTGCCTGAAGTCGTCGGAATTGCCACCATCATGGCTTTGGTGCCCATTTTGGGGAATTTGTAGATACGTTTACGAATGTCCATAAAACGCAGCGCCAAATCGGCAAAATCCACATCTGGATGCTCGTACATCACCCAAATAATCTTAGCCGCATCCATTGGTGAGCCGCCGCCGAGCGCAATTATCACATCGGGTTTAAAGCTTTGAGCGACCTTAGCGCCTTGACGGACTATGGCTAAGGTGGGGTCGGCTTCAACATCGTAAAAAATTTCGGTTTCAAGGCCTTGGGCTTTTAAAATCCGCATGGTTTCATCGCAATAACCGTGGTTGAACAAAAATCTGTCTGTGATGATTAAGGCGCGTTTTTTATCGCTCAGTTCTTCGAGCGCGATGGGCAAACTGCCGCGGCGGAAATAGATAGATGCAGGAAGCTTATGCCACAACATGTTTTCGGCCCTCTTAGCGACGGTTTTTTTGTTGATCAGATGACTCGGGCCAACGTTTTCTGAAATCGAGTTGCCGCCCCAAGAACCACAGCCTAACGTTAACGAAGGCGCCAGTTTGAAGTTGTACAGATCGCCAATGCCGCCCTGTGAGGCTGGGGTGTTGATCAAAATACGTGCTGTTTTCATTCTAAAACCAAAGGCATGAACACGTCCTGTTTGGGTATCTTGGTCGGTATAAAGCCCTGATGTGTGGCCAATGCCGCCGAGCGCGACTAAGGCTTCGGCTTTATCCATGGCATCGTTAAAGTCGATGGCGCGGTACATGCCAAGTAATGGCGATAATTTTTCATGGGCGAAGGCTTCGCTGTCGCAAATGTCGGTGACTTCACCAATCAACACTTTTGTCCAGTGCGGCACTTCAAAGCCTGCCATTTTCGCGATACTGGCAGCACTTTGGCCAACGATATCAGCATTTAAACCGCCATTTTTCAAAATGACGTGTTGCATCGCAGCGGTTTCATCCTTCGATAGCATATAGCCACCGTGGGTTGTGAAACGCTCTTTAACCTGCTCATAAATACTGTCGACCACAATTACCGCTTGCTCTGACGCACAAACCACACCGTTATCGAAGGTTTTTGACATGAGAATCGAACTGACTGCGCGCTTGATGTCGGCGGTTTCATCGATAACAATAGGCGTGTTACCCGCACCTACGCCAATAGCAGGTTTACCGGAAGAGTAGGCGGCTTTCACCATGCCAGGGCCTCCCGTTGCGAGGATTAAATTGACCTTAGGGTGAGTCATCAATTGATTCGACAGTGCGACACTGGGCTCATCAATCCAGCCAATAATGTCTTTGGGCGCACCCGCAGTTATGGCAGCATCCAGCACTAATTTTGCTGCGGTTGTGGTCGATATTTTGGCCCTAGGATGGGGCGAGAAGATAATCGCGTTACGGGTTTTAAGGCTGATTAAGGCTTTAAATATTGCAGTTGATGTGGGGTTAGTGGTGGGGACTATGCCACAGATGATGCCTACGGGTTCAGCAATGGTAATAGTACCGAAGGTGACGTCTTCAGATAAAATCCCGCAGGTTTTTTCATCTTTATATTTGTTATAAATGTACTCAGAGGCAAAGTGGTTTTTAATTACTTTGTCTTCAACGACACCCATGCGGGTTTCTGCGGCGGCCATTTTGGCCAGCGAGATACGCGCATCGGCAGCGGCGAGGGCCGCTGCACGGAAAATTTTATCGACTTGCGCTTGGCTGAATGTCGCATACTCGGCTTGTGCTTTCGCCACTCGCTCGACCATGAGATCCAGTTCTTGTGCATTGGTCACTGTCATGATTAATACTCCTAAAAAGATTTAGTGAATCAAGGCATTCACTAAATCCTTTTTATGATAGAAAATTACACCTAAAGCCGCGTTGAAAGTGTGATATCAACGACAATATCGTGCTTTTATGTAATAAAACTACACTTAGGGTAACTTGTTTGTTTAAAATTGCGCTGAAAATGCATCGGCTTCGATAACTAAATATTATTCGAAGTTGTGATTTAACCTCAAAAATCTCATTTTTCAGTCAATAGCGCTTGAGATACTATACTTGCCCTCAAGCTTATTTTGATGAAGACGGCGTGACACGCACATAAGGATAGTCCCTTGGAGTTAACTCTTTACGTTAAATTTTTTCTTGGCCTCGTTGCCATCATTAATCCGGTTGGCTTGTTGCCTGTGTTTGTGAGCTTAACCAGCCATCAAACTGAGGCTGAACGGAATCACACGGGTAAAGTAGCGAACTTTGCGGTTGTGGTGATCCTCTTAGTCACGATTGTGGCGGGGCAGCACATTCTGAATATGTTCAGCATTTCGTTATCTGCCTTTAGAATTGCTGGTGGCAGCCTGATTGCCATTATTGCGATGTCAATGTTGCAAGGTAAGTTAGGCGAAGTGAAGCGTAACCAAGAGGAAGACCGCGAATCCTCGGCGATGGAATCTGTGGCGGTTGTGCCTTTGGCTTTGCCACTGATGGCGGGACCAGGCGCTATCAGTTCGGTGATTGTCTTTGCCGCTGAGCATAATTCATTGTCGAACATTATTGCGATGTTCATTACTGTGATAGTGTTTGGTTTAGTGAGTTTTGGCCTGTTTAGAATGGCATCTATCATTTATAAGATCCTCGGCAAAACGGGTATTAACGTGATTACCCGTCTCATGGGACTCTTGATGTTATCCATTGGTATCGAAGTCATTGCGGCTGGTGTGAAGGGATTATTCCCACAGCTTTTCAGCTAGAGTCATCTTCAGTCACAGATTAAGTGTTCCTTTCTCTAGAAAAACGCATTGGAATTTTCAATGCGTTTTTTATTTCTATCTGATCCTTGTTTGACGTTTCTTAAGTTTGCTCTGCGATTAGCAAAATCTAAACTATTGATGGAATATGGGGTAAATCCTCGTTTATCAGGATATTAGCTTGTGCAATTTCAATAAACCTTAGTCGTCCTACGGTTGATATTATGCTATATCTAGTGTTCGGTATTTGGATCTAAAACTAAGTTTAAAAGGATATTTCTATGAAATGGCAATGGATTGGTAATCTCAGTCTAAAACAAAAATTATTAATGGTTGTCTTGCCTCCACTGTTAGCCTGTTTTTTATGTGGCACGCTTTACCTCATTGAAAAATATGAATATAGAAAAGATTTAACCTTAGTCGTGCAATTAAGCGAGCTAGCCGTCACCAACAGTAATTTAGTGCATGAGTTACAAAAAGAGCGCGGCATGAGTGCTGGATTTATTGGCTCAGCAGGAAAAGCGTTTGCGGGTAAAATACCTGGTCAAAGACAATTAACGGATACGCAGCTCGGCCTCTATCAGCGTTTTATTACTGAGAATCATCTGCCGGAGATATTTGCCCCAAAACTTAGAGAGCTAAACGCTCAACTCGGGCGTTTAAATGCAATCCGCTCGCAGGTGGATAGTTTAAGTATCAGTGTCGCCGATGAAGTTGCCTATTACACTGAGTTAAATAAGTTATTACTGACGATAGTCGATGAAACCGCAAAAACGGGTGCTAATCAAGAAATCGCCATTAAAGCGACGGCTTTTAGTGCTTTTTTGCAATTAAAGGAAAGGGCGGGGATTGAAAGGGCGGTACTCAGCTCAACCTTTGGCCAAGCTGGATTTAAGCCTAAGGTTTATGCCAAATTTATCACTTTGGTTTCGGAGCAAAATACCTATCAAGAGCGTTTTTTAGCGCTAGCAAATTCTGATTTATTATCCTCGTTTAACCGTTTACAGAGTTCAGCTGCAATGCATGACGTTGAGCTGTTACGTCAAATCGCATTCGAGCAAGATAATCAAAAAATCCTGCAACAAAGTCCCGAAGAGTGGTTCAGTAAATCGACCGCGCGGATTGAGCTATTACGTGAGTTTGAACAGCAAGTCTCGGCAGATTTACTTAATACCACCCATGAAAGATTAACATTAGCGAATGAGAAAATGTTCTTAGTGCTCGCGACCTTAATCTCAGTATTGGCGATAGTCTTGATATTGAGTCTTTCTGTTATCCGTTATTTGCATGACAGTGTGCATCACTTATATTCGACCATCACGCAAGCCCGTAAACATTACGACTTAAGTGTGCGTCTGACTCACTCTAGCTCGGATGAATTCGGTGAACTCGCCATCGCCTTTAACGACATGATGAGTGATTTTGAAAAAGTGATCCTACATGTACGTTCCAGTGGCGCTAAATTGCAACAAGCTGTGGCGCAAATGGATCTCTGTACCCATGCCATGGAGCAAGATGTGATGGCGGGCCACAGTGAGGCAGAACAAGTGGCCTCCGCTATGACAGAAATGAGTGCAACAGTGGCCGAGATTGCCAGCAATGCAGTGCAGGCATCCGAAGCGTCTTCCGCCGCCAATATAGAGGCTAAAGAAGGCAACCTCGAAGTCGGCCGAACCAGCAAAGCGATCAAAGCGTTAGCCGACGATATTAGTGGAGCTTCTAAAGCCATTAACGATTTAGACCGTGAAATTCACGGCATAGTGGTAGTGCTTGAAGTGATCAGCAGTATTGCTGAGCAAACTAATTTACTCGCGCTTAATGCCGCCATTGAAGCTGCTCGCGCAGGGGAAATGGGTCGCGGTTTTGCTGTAGTTGCAGACGAAGTCCGAAGTTTAGCGCAGCGCTCACAAACCTCGACCTCTGACATTAAAAATATGACAGATAGATTGAAAGCGGGAGCGAGCATTGCAGTAAAAGCCATGGACAGAGGGTTAGCTCAGGCGAATAGCAGTGTCCATGAAGCTGAACAGGCAGGCATCGAATTGAAACGTATTGTGGAGCAAGTAGACATTATTGACCGCATGAACGAGCAAATTGCCACAGCAACCCATGAGCAATCGGCGGTATCCGAAGACGTAAATCGTAATGCACTGAAGATCAGTGAGATTTACCTTAATACTCAAAGGATCTCCGATGAGCTTAGGGAGCTGACCAAAGCCCTGACGTTTGATGCGAATTCAATGTCAAAAGAAGTGCACAAATTTACCGTCAATTAACGGTATAAAACGGTGAAAAGATTCAAGAAATCACGTCGGTTTGTTTAGCAATTGTGCAACCGCCTGAAACTGAGTCTTTTTTACTTGACCCCCTTTAGGCTTTTGCGTACAGTACCGCTCCGTTAACGATGAAAGCCTCTCGGCAAGGCTATACGAAATCGTTAGTGATTCTTGAACGTGAAAGATTAACCACGCTAACATAAATCGATATATGGTGAGGTGTCCGAGTGGCCGAAGGAGCACGCCTGGAAAGTGTGTATACGGTAACGTATCGAGGGTTCGACTCCCTCTCTCACCGCCAAATTCTAAGAACCCGATCACATGGTCGGGTTTTTTCATTTCTATCAAAAACTTATTGAATTATAGTTGCTTAATCCAATGGCTAACCAACCTTTGGCACCTTAAGGTGGTACAAAAGGGTGGTACAAAACGATGGCATTTATGATCCAACCTCGCAGAGATCCGAAGTCTGGAATGTGGAAAATCCGCAAGGGTATTCCTGCACATTTACGGCCTTTCTTAGACGGTAAAACAGAGCTTAAAAGAAGTCTTGAAACTAAGGATGCAGCAGAAGCAAAATCTCGGGCATCAGTCATTGTTGCAGAGTTTGAAGCTATCACGGCTAATGCCCAGTTGCGTTACAATAATCAAGAACGAGAGCAGCAAGTTAACCCTGCCCAATTAGATGCTATCGTGAGTCATTGGTTCGTTAATGAACGTCAACGATTAAGCCAGCCAGATATCCTCGCTCGATATACCCTAGAGACATCCGATGGCCTTGAGGCGATGGCAGAGTGGTTTAGCGAGCCGTTAGAGGCGTTAAATGACGCTGAAGGGACTATCCACCAGCAATCAGCAGAACAACGCTTCATGAGTCACATGAACGATTTCGTTGATGAAGCTCTCACTCTGTCTCAGTGCCAACTCTTTTCCCATGCCGCTAGGCTGTATCTCTCCGTCAAATTAGCTGAAGCGATTATTAGGCTGTGTAATTCTGCATTTGACCTAGAAGTATATACACGACGGGAGCGAAATAGAGGCTTCGAGCCACTGTTCATGCCACGAAGTGACTCAGGGAATGTGCAGGATTTTGCTGAGAAAAGTCATGCTGCACTAGCTGAATCAGGACTAGAAGTCGTTCCTGATGATGTGACTACCCGAGGGGATCTCTCAACATCATCTACCGTTTCTCATTTGGTTGAATGGGTTAATACTCAAAAAAGTCTCATCTTAGGTGAGACGGCCTTTAAGTCATGGCAAGCAGACCGCAATCGACCATGCAACAGACTCATCGAGTTTTTCGGTAGTAAGCCAATAGGTCAAATCCAGAAGATTGATATGCGTAATTTCTTTAATTGGATCATTCAATGTCCCAGTAAGCCAACGCATGATGTCAGAGACCTCTCCTTTAAGAAGCAAATTGAGATAGCAAATAAGCAAGGGTTGACTCGGGTTAGCATCAATACAGCTGATAAGGAACTTAAGCTTATCTCAGGCTATTTCCAACAAGCGGTGAAATTGGATATCTTGCCGAAAAACCCGTGTCACCAAGTCTCTCCGGGTAAAGAAGCTGTCAGGACAGTGAGAGATCCGGGCTATTCAAACACTGAGCTATCACAGATTTTTTCCTTACCACTTTTTCAGGCTCGAACAGATGCTCAGAAAGCGAGGTATGGTGAGGCACCTTACTGGTTACCCGTTATCCTAGCCTATACAGGTGCTAGGGCTGAAGAGATTGCTCAACTTTATGTGAAAGACATTAAGCAGGATAAGGACGACCCACAGCTATGGTTTTTCCATATCCAAGAGGTGAGGGACGACCAATCCGTTAAGACGGGTGAATCAAGGAAAGTGCCAGTATGTCGATCTCTCATCGAGTTGGGATTACTCGATTACCTCCACTCTTTACCCGTTGATGGCCGCTTGTTTCCGGTGCTCAAAGCAAACAATAAGGCTAAGTATCATCTAGCGGTTGCAAGGCACCTCAAAGAGGCGTTTATGACGCTCAATATCGAACATTTTGATACACTCAAACCGCTACATGCGTTCCGCCATCGCTTCATTACAGAGGCAAGGAAGGTGATGCGTGAGGATATTCAAAATGCGATAACAGGGCACTCTAATGCGGGAAATACGGGGCGAAACTATGGCATCTACTCAGAACTCCATCAGGCGATAGATAAGATGTCAGTGATAGCAATCCCGAAATGGACCCTATAAGCACCTGTTTTTTTTATGTTTTTAGTAATAGTTCAGTATCTAACTGAAGTTCAGATAGATACTGAGCAGTTACTTACAGACAGTTACAGAAATTTTTTAGCTAATGCACGCTTGCCATTCGGGTCACTTGATTGAATGAGATTTTTTTCAGGATAATAGAAACCACTTACACTTAAATCGAAGTCTCCAATCATAACTTGAACTGAAAATTCAGAGCCATCATTCCAAGTATCACGAACAGTAGCTTTACAGATTTCACCACGAAGTTCAAACTCGAATGAAGTAGCTTTTTCTCCGCAGTCTAGAGCTGCCTTAATAAGGGTTTCACTAATAGTTTTTCTCTTTTTCGGTGAGAACATTTCTAGTGACCACTCTTTGATTGGTCCATATACGCCACTATCGTTAAGAACTTCTAAAATTTTCCTCATGTGTCCACCAGTATATTGGTTAACCAACAACGATGAACGTGAACCGTGTGGTTCTCCAAGAATGTAATGCCTCATATTCCACCATGTTTCAGCTACCTGAGCGTTACGAGCGTATTCAGTTAAGTATTGCAAACACCACGCTAGAGCATCACGACTACGGATTGTGCCATCAGCTTCTAGTTCGACATCAGTTGCAATAATCACCACAGGATATGCATCGTCGCTATATAGTGGGGACTTTAAGCAATAGGCACGAAGTCCTGTAAGTTGATTCGTGGTATTGACAAGTTCGATAGCAGCGGTTTCAGAGTAGGGACATGTTATGAAACCTTTAACAAATAGTATGGTGTGATCGATCCCTTTATATAAGTTAGATAACAATGCCTCATTACTACCTGACTGGCATAAGGGGATCGTCAAAATAGGATGCCATTTAGGGTATACTTCAATGGAGTTACCCAACTCAGTGAGTATCTGTTGAAATGTTTCACAGCCTGCTTTGGGGTTGTTTAAATTTTCAGTTAAGTAGTTTAAAGCACGAGTATTTGTTTCCGCTACAGCGGTGGGGTGTCTGAATTCCATAATCAACCTTTACGTAAATGTGTGTGTTTACGTAAATATACTCTTTGCGAATTATATTGCAACACGTAAATGCAACTATATTGGTTTCGGCATGTTTCTATTGATAGGTTGAAGTGTCATTATAAATTATTCAGTAATAAAAAGAGAGGCTTAGAGCCTCTCTTGGTTGCTACCAATTGTGAAACAACTAAACGATGTAGTTATCTGGGTTTATATTTGTGGTAGCGGGTTGTTTCATCCTAATCTGATAAACATTCTCTGTCGCAGGGATATCATCAAATAGTGACTTCAAGTTAATCCCCTTAATCATGGCTTTACTGTTGTGTCGGCCTTTCTCAAAGCCTTTCTCCACCAGCCGTTTGGTCATGATATTACGGGTCATCTTCCAGTCACCATCACGCTCAGCCCACTTTCTAAAGGCATCATATAGCGTCTCTGTATAGGTAAAATCCCCCTTACAGGTACATTCCTCAAGGAATATAGCGAGTAAGTCTGACTCATGGCGATACTCTGCGATTTCTGACTTTATCGAATTGGGAATCGATGCTTTAATACCATCCTTTAGCCACATCTGAACGCCTTCTAGAGCCCAATTGAGGATACCTGAGAGTTCAGCATATAGCTTATCCATTAATCGTGGGTCCATCTGTTCCTGACTGAAACTCGCATTGAATGGAAGCATGATCATTCTTCGCCACATGCCGAGGCTCGTATCACGAATCACGGGCTTGTGGTTACCTATCATGATGAGTTTAAACTTCGGACGGTATTCTAATTCTACCTTGGCATAGAGTTGACGAGTGACAATCACATCATCACCAGTCATAGATTTCACTAGGTTTTCATTCATCCTAGAGCCTTCAGGTAATTCATTAGCCACAACAACACGACTACCAGCCAGCTTAACTAAGGATGGGTTAGGGCCTGTATTACCGTTATTGGTTTGCAGCAAAACACTACTATCGATCTGATGATAATAACTTCCCATTAATCGCTGTATCACGTTCATAAAGGTGCTCTTACCATTACAGCCATGACCGTGGAGGAAGAACAGTACCTGTTCGTCTGTTCGTCCGGTTAGCATGTAACCAACTATGCGTTGTAAAAACTTAGCGTATTCTTTGTCGCCACAGGTGATTTCATCAATGAACTGTAACCAACGAGGGCAACCAGCTGAGCTATCGAAATGAACATCCCCACAGCGGCTGATGTACATTTCTTTCTGTGCAGGTAATAGTTTTCCGTTAGCTAAGTCTAATACGCCATTGTTTACTCCAAGCAGCATAGGATTAGCATCGAAGCAGTTCGTAGATATCTGATTGCCTGACTTGAAGATTTCTAGCATATCCATCATTTTTTTACGATTAAGCGTCATTCGGCCAAATTTTTGTAATTGCTCTGCTTCGGCTAACTTAGTCTTATTTTTGGTTTGTATTGCTTCTTCTAGCAAACTACAACCTTGATTGATAAGACGTTCTCCAACACAGCGGGTATATTCAAGCTCCTTTCCGCTTGATGGAGCCCAATGTTTGCCATTAAAGTTAACTATGTTGTTAAGTTCTGGTACATACTTCATGCTGTCGTTGGTGATCGCTTTTAATCGGTCAGCATTACCCACATCATTCAGTGTGTCTTCGTTGAAGTTAGTCCAGATCGCGGGGATAGTTTCATCTGGCACAGGCACAGGGCCTGTCGAGGTGTTGTCGTGGTTTACAGCAGGTTCACAGATCACTTCAACAGACTGCTGGCTTACACCGTATTGATTAACCAGCTCCTCGAGTGATAAGGCATCTTCACGCCTTAAATAGTCGTCAATGTCCTTGCCTTGACCTTCAGGCAGACCCACTTGAGTGAGTGAGGATAACCCTAATTCTGCCAACTTCTCGCGATACTTATCACCCGCAGCATCACTATCAAAGAAGGTGATCACATCACGTTCTTGCAAGTTCTGCTTTACCCATGCCAGCTGTTCTTGACCCAGTTGCCCATTGGTTGCCAGAACAGGTCCCTCCCAGTTGTGATTTAGTAAGGCTAACAAGTCGTGTTCACCTTCAACGATAGCGACTGCCCCTGTGGTATTAATTAAATGTTGTCCATAAAACTGAATGTCATTTAACCAAAATTGCTTAGGCATTTGATATTGTTTCTCTTTCTTGGGATCTTTAAACGTGAAGCGGCAAAGATGTCCATCTTCATCATAATGAGGAAAGATATAGACATCCCTTGGGAAAAAGTCCGAAGGATTGGATTGGCCTTCTTTAACCAATCCTGATGCGTACATCTCATTACGACTGAAGCCTTGAGCTTCTAAGGCACACCAAAGTTGACCTTGGGAATACCCTATGTCGCTATCAAACAGTACTTCTTGACTGAGTTCTCGCTTTTCCATAAGAGCAGCAAGAGGTTTACTTTTATCAGCAATCATAGGTTCAAAGTAGTATTCACATGCTGCATTCATAAGCTCTTGCCGACGAAGGAATTGCTCTTCGGTCAGTTCTAGCTTCTCTGGCTTAACTTTCTTAGCTTTGGGTTGAGTATTGATGGTTATCCCTTCAATCTCGCCAGCAAGTAACTTGTTGGCCGCATCATAGGGATTGTTTGCAAGGTCATAACAGGTCAGAAAACTATAAATATCACCGTGTTCCTCACATGAGTAGCAGTGATAGTTTTGGTCCGTTGGATCAGCATGATAAATTTTGAAACAGCCTGCATGCCCACAGAAGGGACAAACATCATCCTCTAACTGGCAATAGTCGCTTGATGTTGGCTTAATCTCACTACCGACGAGCTTAGCGATCAGCTCTGGCAAGTCATAAAGTGCTTTAACGCCCTCTAAGCCGATTTCATTCAATGTTTCATGGTTAAATCTGTTATTTGCGACTAAGAATTGAGTTGTCATGTGACATATCCTCTAAAACAGAGGCCAACAGACTAAAATATATATGGAAATAGTTTATCTGTAGTTTGGCCTTCGAGCTGGTTTTAGCTCTTCCCCTGTTTAAGTCGTCCTTCAACCTAAACAGGGGCATTCTTTCCTCTATTAATCGAACATACGACGATAAAGGTTTGTTGCCTGCATCCCTGTGGCATTAGTTGTTTGAGAGCATTCCAGAAGTCCCGAAGCCACCAGCCGACCGATATGGCGTTTAGCCGTTCTTAATGAATAACCGCAACGCTTCATCAAGGTATTAGCTAGACTCTCCCTACCACCCAACAGCACGCCATTACACACAGGCATCCGGCTTATCTCGTAGAGTGTTCGGCCTAATTGATCTTGGAATAGCTCAAAAGGTAGCTTGAACACGCTAGAGCTAACTGCGTTGCTTGCTGTTGCTATAGGGCTGTGGTTTAGGTCATGGTTTATCATCTCAATCTCCGGTGGGGTCATTCATGTCATGCCTCTCACATAATGTTTTAATCGATTGGAGTTAGAGTTGAACGCAGTAAATTGATGAGATTTCAACCAAATCGGTTAAAGAGGCGAATTGTTGCCTAAAAGGTTTTGGTATGACATTTTTTCATTCAGCTAACGTTAGTTATGAATAAATGGAATGATACTAATTTATAAGGTTTTTATTGCTGGTTTACTTAGTGGAAATCACAAAAGAAGATAAAAGATGGCATCAACTGTCTTAGACTGGTGATGCTAGAGTTCACGATAGTAACTCGGATGAAGTGAACTCTAGTGTGCTGGTGGAGTGTTCAGTATGAAGGTTCCCACATCTAAAGGCAGATAGTCACTTGTTCACTCGTCTTCACTCTCACTCCCAATAAGCCTAAACCGCTTTACACCAACCTCAGCCGAAAATTCAGCAGACTGACTAAAGTATTTCTATTAACTTTTTCTATAGCTATTTTTAGAAAATCAATTAAAAATCAGCAAGTAAAAACAATAAAACTGTCAAATAGGGCAATGTTACTTGCATTTGATGGAGAGTGAGTTGGCAGAAATCAGCAGCGAAATCGGCAGGGAGAAAAGGTGTTGTCCAAGCTGGTCGTTAGCAGCAAACTTTGAAATAACAACTGTTCAGCCTGATTGAGGGTTGGTACACTTCGGGATTATTAGTTATTGTTTTTAAAGAGTTGATTACGGCTCTCACCCTGACTAGCTGAAACTTGATGCTACTAATATTCTGATCGCAAAGCTGTAATATTGCTGACTAGTATCATGAAGAAATATCGCAGGTACTGAGGCAGAAGATATTTTATAACAATAGCTTATGATTTAATCGATAAGGATGCACACATGTCCATTGACCCTAAGCAATTACAATCATTGGCGGCAAGCCAACCTGAAGTCGCCGCACTATGGCTTTATGGTTCTCAGGCCAAAGGTAATGCTACAGAACAGAGTGATTGGGATTTGGCGGTCGCATTTGACCCTGTTAAGACTGATAACGTGCTCGATAATCGTCTAAGAGCAGAGTTATTAGCGATGGACTGGCAGCGTGCACTGGGTTTGCCGGAAGGAAAGCTCTCAGTCGTCGACATTAATCTGGCTCCTATTCCACTAGCATTCGGTATTATTGATGCTAACAAGGTTCTATACAGTCGTGATGAAGGCCGAAGGATGCAGGAAGAGGCCCGTATTATGTCGTCGATGGAACTCGATTATGCAACGTCGCCAATGAGCAGAGGAACAACTAACTGATGTCTGATAATGCCTATATAACGTCTCTACGCCTTAGCCTCAACCGTTATCAGGCTGAGCTGGTTGAACTAAAGCTTATACTCAGCCAGCGTTCGCTATCGAATCTTGAATATCGTGCTGCTGAACGAACCTTGCAGGTTTCGATTGAAGCCTGTATCGGTATTGCTAAGCATTGGGCTAAAGCATTGGCAGGACATAGCCCGCAGGATGCTTATCAAGCTTTTGAGATCCTCTGTCAGCGTGGAGCACAACCTGTTGAGGAACTTAGCGGTTGGCGTAAGGTGATAGGTCTTCGTAATGCACTGGTTCACGATTACCTTAATATTGATCCTGAGATTATTCGCAGCGTGATAGCTCAGGGCTATAGCGATAAATTGTTTGTCTTTGCAGAGCAAGGTCTTAACTGGCTTGCTCAGCAGCAGGATCACTAAATAGGTTCGTGATAACGATTGGTTGGGATCACGGAGAACGTTAACATAGATTCTGAGCCTAGACTCACCTTAGCCACTTGATAGATGAGTCTAGCAACGACCAATAATGACTATTTGTCTGGATAATCTCTATACCAATAGTTAACCGCAAGCCATTCCCCAAAAGCCTGAAAATGGACTAGCTGCCTGACTATCCAGTGCATATATGGTAGATGTTCTCTAGGATGAGTCGCGTATAGATTACCATCCCTTGTGATTGAGATAGTCTCAGGGGTAAAACCTTTCTCAATGAGAAATGCTTTAATAGCATCTTGATCTCTAAAGCTCCCTGCACCCATTGCCACCTCTCCTTGAAGGTGCATCATCTTCTGATCTGTACCTCGTTTATCTGGGACAATCTCGACTGTAAAGAAGGGACTGTGGTTTTTGATGGCTTCGTTAATTTGATGATCTCTTGTTTCTGGCGTAAATCTGCCTTCAACAAGCAAAAGGGGGTAGGTTAAGACTAATTCGTCGTGCATGATTTTTCTCCGATTGAAGTTTCAATGGGGCAGTATTTGTCACCCCCCATATTTCTATTTTAATCGGTGGGTGATGGTGCCAACTGACTTATACCGTCATTTTTTACCATGAACTAAGGCATAAGAAACCTGATGTAAATCAACTATACAGGAAACATATATGCTTATTTCAACATTAACCCACCGTAATCAACTCGACTCTTCAGACTCAGTTATCAGGGAAGCCATTGCTATCTTGGAGAGTCGCTACACCCTGCAAGCTTATCCGCAGGCATTCACCTCTCCACAACTGGTAAAAGACTATCTTCGACTGAAAATGGCTGGATACGAGCGGGAGGTATTTGCAGTATTGCTACTGGATAGTCAGCACCGTTTGATTAGTTGTGAAGAACTCTTTTTCGGCACGATAGATGCCGCCTCAGTATATCCTCGTGAGGTGGTAAAAATAGTTCTGCATAGAAACGCCGCTGCCGTGATATTCGCCCACAACCATCCCTCAGGCATGCCTGAACCCTCAGAGGCCGATAAACGCATTACAGAGCGTTTAAAGACAGCCTTGGCAACTATTGATGTATCAGCGTTAGACCATTTTGTTGTTGGTCATCAAGATGTCGTTTCGTTTGCTGAAAGGGGATGGTTATGAATACGCCAACGGCAACTGAACAGCCTATTCAGATTGACCTTCAGTCAGGAAGGAAACTACTACCTATCACGCTTAGTTTGGCCCAGATCCTCAAACGATTGCTGGTGGATGCTAACAAACCAATCAATAGTAAAGCCGTTACGATTAACTTCCGTGATCCTAGCTATTCTGCTGAGTCTGGTGGCTTTCATCCGGTCGAAATCCGTTTGGAATATTCATCAACCACCAGCATGTGGCAATTCTGCTATATCACTGACTTTGCCTATCAGGGACGTTACTACCCAGAATTAGAGAAGGACATCGACTTCAACTTTGCAGAGGCTTCAGGGTATCAGGCTTATGTTGGTCATCATCCGTTAAGCCACTTCAGCGGCCTATACCGGCTATGGGAAGCCAACTTCAGAAGCTATCTGGTAGATGATCTCTACCAAATAACCATCAACTGGGATTAACCCGCAAACACCATTAAGACAGCCAGCGTTTCACTACATGGGTTCATGTGGTGGGCATTCGGCTGCCTGAACGACAATCAGGAAGGAGAAACATCATTAACGAGTTACTAAAAAAGGTCGCTAAAGCTGCACTGCTGACCATAGTGCCGATCCTCATTCAAGCCTTCGCTGAGCGTTATCTTTCAGATGAAGAACCTTGGGCAAACATTGATGTTGATGAAGATCAAGAATCTGAATAACACATTGTTTTCATAACCAATAAACCAAGGCCATGTGACACGGTCGTAAACACATCAATAATCGTGTCACATGGGTTGTTTTGGACCTTTTGAAGGGCTTGGTCAGTATACCTTGCCCTATTGAACAGGAGTCGTTCATGGCAGAAATCGGATATGCCCGTGTATCGACCACGGGACAAAGTCTCGATGCCCAACTGAAGGCATTAGCAAACTGCGACAAAGTGTTTCAAGAAAAGGTAAGTGGTGCAAAGGATGACCGTCCGCATCTGCAACTCATGCTGGAGTTTGTGAGGGAAGGTGACATCGTTATCGTCACCAAGCTGGATAGACTCGCAAGAAACACTCGTCACTTGCTTGAAATAGCTGAGTTTTTGGAACGCAAAAAGGTTTCACTGCAAATTCAAAACCTCGGGATTAATACAGCAACCCCTACAGGCAAACTTATGCTGACTATGGTTGGAGCCATCGCAACCTTTGAAAGAGAGTTGATGTTGGAAAGACAGGCTGAAGGAATAGCTCTCGCAAAACTGCGAGGGAAATATAAAGGACGTAAACCCACGGCAATCACTAAGGCCAAAGAAGCCGCCCCAATGCTTGCAGAGGGCATATCTAAACCGGAAGTCGCAAAGAGGCTAAATATCAGCTTATCAAGCGTCCAACGGATAGCAAAGAAATTATCTGGTAAGGATTAATTATGAGTCAAGAAACAAAGGAAAAACTGAAAGTTTACTTTGCTCTACTTGCAACCGCTTCTGTGGTGACGACTTTGATCGCTGTGGTATTAATCATTTCATTCAGCACAACTGATGGGCCTTTTCGTTCTTATCCTATAACAAAACTTATCGTATGCTCTTGGAATTACATTCTAGAAGCAGGTTTGATGCTAATAGCTATTTTTGCTCCTATCGGTATGTGGCACATTTCAGTTAGACAGAAGTGGCCAGAGAATGAAAGCAACAATCAGGTCGAGCTAAGAAACAAAATCCTTAAGTTACAGACAAGTATGAAGGCGTATTCAGCCATTGGCATATATGGAATTATCAGCCTGATATCGATTTTCCATATGAGCCTATTAAATATTGGAGATTTGCTTGAAGTCTTATTCAGCGAAGCTATGGGGTGGGAAATACTTGCTGCTGTCATTATAGGGAAATGGGGTTACTTTCAAAGCAAACAGAAACTGGAATTACTTCAAAGCAGTTCATCTAAAGCTTCAGAAAGTTCGTATTCATCAGACAACATAGAAATTGAAAAATAAGAGTAAAGCCATCAGAAATTACTGGTGGCTTTTTTTTGGAGAAAATATGCGTAAACCAAGAGATGTCGTTATCTTTATGCTCCTTATTGGAACAGCGTTTACATTTCCTGTAAGGGCAGGAATTGAAGATATGGCAAGCAATCTGCAAACACTCTATATGTGGGAAAAAATTGCTTCTGTATGTAAAACTAAGGCACCAACGGAACTCAAGCAAGAATGGGCTTTAATTGAAATTACTGTCTATGTTGAGACTACATTATGGGAGAGTAATATCGGTGCAGTATTACGCTCAGTTGGTCGAACGGAGCCACAGATTAGTCCCGTTTTTGACTCTCTAAAGTCAAACGGTGAGGTACTGGCAAGAGGATTTGTTGGAAGCATGCCTTGTGATGCATCGGACAAAGATCGTGCAGTAAGAATAATGGTTTCAGACCCTGCATTTGATGACGCGAGTGAGCATGTTCTTGATGCATCAAAATCTCGCTAATGCTTAGTTGGTTCACTGACCTATAGCATATTCAGTCCATGAGCGTTGTGCCGTAAAACTTTGTTGGTGAAAATGGTGGACTCGAAACAAAGGGTATGTGAATTAGGAAACATTGATTAAACAATGAGTTGACAATTTTAATATGGTATGGCTAAGTTGCTCTATCTAACGTTCTAGAACGTTCATTATGGAGATAATTTCATGGCTTATGAAGCTCAAATCAGTAGAAATAACCCAACCGCATTTTTATTCGTAGTAGATCAATCAGGATCGATGTCAGACAAAATGTCTTCAGGTAAAACTAAAGCGGAATTTGTCGCAGATGCACTTAATAGAACTCTAATGAACTTAATTACAAGATGTAGTAAGTCTGAGGGTGTAAGGGATTATTTTGATATTGGGGTTATTGGATACAGTGGTCACGGTGTTTCAAATGGATTTAATGGAGCTCTATCAAACAACTTTCTAAATCCAATTTCTGAACTAGAAAAAAATCCTACTAGAGTTGAAGACCGTCGCAGAAAAATGGACGATGGTGCTGGTGGCATCATTGAAACTTCTGTTAAGTTCCCCATATGGTTTGATTCTGTTTCTTATGGCGGTACACCAATGAGAGAGGCTCTGACAACTGCCGCTGAAGTGCTTGTTAATTGGTGTGATTCACATCCTGAGTGTTATCCACCAACTGTGCTTCATGTGACCGATGGAGAGTCTACAGATGGTGATCCTGAAGATATCGCAAGTGCTCTAAAACAGATTAGCACGCAGGATGGAGAAGTTTTAGTTATGAACATCCATGTAAGTACGTTAGGCGTGGACGCTGTTAGGTTTCCATCAAGTGATACAACATTACCTGATAGTTACGCAAAAATGTTATTTAGAATGTCTAGTCTTCTTCCTCATCATCTTGTTCAGTTTGCTCAGGGTAAGGGACATCAAGTTAACTCAGAGTCCCGAGGCTTTATGTTCAATGCTGAAGCTATTGAAGTCGTTGACTTCTTTGATATCGGAACTAGAGCCTCACAACTGAGATAATTATGAAAGTAACGTTCTCAGGAAGTATTCCCAAAGATCTTAATTTCCCAGAGGAAAATGAAGATTATTGGGCCACATCTGCTTGTGGTAACAGGATCGCACTTTGTGATGGTGCAAGTGAGTCATATAGCTCAAAGTTATGGTCACGAATGATTGCGGAAAGCTTTATAAAAATCAAGCGATTGGACTTCCCTTGGATTCAAGCTCTTTCTCTCGATTATTCTAAGTGTTATGACTTCAATGCCATGTCATGGTCTCAGCAAGCAGCATATGAAAGAGGGAGTTTTAGTACATTGCTTGGAGTGGATTATAAGCCTAAAAGTACCAATCTAAAGATCACTGCAATTGGTGACTCTGTAGCTTTACTTTTCGATGAGGGGAAACTTGTTGCAAGTTGGCCATTTACTGAGCCAGAACAATTTTTGGGTAGGCCAACATTACTATCCACAAGAATTTCACTTAATGATTTTATCAAGTCGAAAGATTGCATCAAGAACAATAGCAAAACAGTTCGGATAAGTGATTTATCTACACCAACTCTAATCTGTTTGACTGATGCCATAGGAGAATGGGCTTTAAGGATGCTAGTCACAAATAATGAAAAGGCGTTAGCTTTACATGAAATTGAAACTTTGGAAGCATTCGAGCATTTAGTTGTTACAGAAAGAGCTGCTGGTACGATGAAAATCGATGATAGTACGATGATTAGGTTTGCTCTGAAGGGGTAAATTTATGGGTTATCCATCTTTAGAACAATATAACCTTGCCTTTCAGAATCATAGCCGACTTTTGTCAGATGTAGAACTTAAGGCTGGTAAATTAGCTATGACTGGTATGGGTATTCCGCTCGCTATCAGTGGTGGATTCGCTCTAACTTATACCTTGACTACTGCTAGTCATAAAAAATACGCAGTCAGATGCTTTCATCGAGAGGCAAAGGGGCTTGAGAGAAGATACAGTGCAATATCTCAGAAGATAGCCCTGTTAAAGTCCCCCTATTTTCTCCACTTTGAGTTTCAACCTAGCGGCATTTATGTTGATGGAAAATCCTACCCAATTATAAAAATGGCGTGGGCTCAAGGCGAAACATTGGGTGAATTTTTGGATTCAAATTTTCATAAGTCTAACCTTATGAATAACTTGAAAAATGCGATTTTGTCTCTGTCACTTTTTTTAGAGTCAAATGGGATTGCACATGGAGACCTCCAGACTGGTAATATAATGGTCAGTGCTGACGGAGCTTCGCTTCAGCTCATTGATTATGACGGCATGTATGTCAATCAGATTGCCAGTCTCGGTAGTGCTGAGCTGGGCCACGTTAACTTTCAGCATCCAGAAAGGAAATTGAAGAATCCATTTTACGATAAACTCGATCGGTTTTCTTTGATTTCAATGTACTTAGCTATCCATGCTTTAAGCATAGATTCTTCTTTATACAAAAAGACTAATTGCGATTTGGATGCAGTCTTATTTAGAGCAAATGATTTTACTGCTCCAAATTCATCATCTACATTTTCACTTGTAGCAAAAACTTTAGGGCTTTCAAATTTTGTACGAAATTTTGAAGCAGTATGTCTTGCGAGTTTAGAGAAAGTTCCTTCTTTGAGGGACTTTCTTGATGGAAAAAACATTCCTCAAGTATTAAGACCTGAAGTTGGTAAATTCCCAATTCTGAGCGGTTATGTTGGTGCTTATGCTGTTCTGAATGCATCGTCCTACGAACAATGTCTATCAAATGTCGGAAATAAAGTTGAGGTTATAGGAAAAATCCTTGATGTTAAATCTGGTAAAAACCGATATGGGAAGCCCTACATTTTTATAAATTTTGGTGACTGGCGAGGAAATATCTTCAAGGTTGCTATCTGGAGTGAGGGGCTAGCTAAGTTAAAAGTTATTCCTGATGGGTCATGGGTAAATAAATGGGTAAGTGCTATCGGCTTGATGGAGCCTCCATATAGAAATCCGAAATTTAACTATTCGCATCTTAGTATCACAGTAACAAGTGTTGGGCAGCTTAATACTCTCACACATGAAGATGCTCTTTGGCGATTAGGGAGGATTAAGGGAGTCAATACAGGAGATAAGCCAAGAGCTGGAACTGGAACGTCGAATGGACAAATTTTGGAAGGCATACTTGGTGAAAAAAATAGTTCAGATGTCATCAAACGGACGGTTATTCCTACCACTCCGCAACAGCAGTGGCAACCTACCAGCTCGACTAGTGCAAATAGGGCCATTTTAGACCAGCTAAAAGCTAGGAGCCCTACAACTCCATCTGTTAACACTTCAGTTAGTAAATTGGGACCAATTCAACAAGGTAGTGTGAGATCTCAGCAAACAAATAAAAATATTGCTCAAAGCACCACTGCCAGTGGAAGTGGTTGTGGCTGGATACTGATTGCTTTCGTTATTATTATTTTTGTTTTGGCAAAATAGTATTAGAATTTTAAAGGAGTCGACCTGATAGGTTGTCTCCTTAAGTGTTTTAAGTGGTACAAAACGCTGGTACAATCTGAAAAATCAAGGTGCATAACACTATGATTTTATAGGGTTTGTTAGAATGAATTGTGAATCGAGGGTTCGACTCCCTCTCTCACCGCCAAATTAAAACAAAGGGAATCAGTATCTTACTGGTTCCCTTTGTTGCTTTGGGGCAAAAGCTGGGCAAAATTGCCGTTTTATTCTCCTTCTGTGTCCTTGGTGAAACCAAGCATTTCTGACACTCGATTAGCTATTTTTTGCGAGTCCTTAGGTTTTTGCCGCATTAGGTATGTTATTCGTCGTCATTCTTTTACGCGCTTGAACTAAGGTATAGCCGCCACTTAATACTATAAGTAGGCTTCCTAGAATAGTCAGCAAATCTGGGGATTCTCCAAATATAAATATTCCTAAAGCTAAGGCAAAGAGTAAACGTGTATAACGAAAGGGGCTTACTACCGATACATCTCCAGTGCGCATAGCGATTGTCAGCGCATTATAAGCCATTACACCAAAGACGATTGCTCCAATTATCTGTATTGCAGCGGCAGCACTAAACTGTATTGCTTCATTTTGGTACATCAGTATCGCTAAGCCAGTAGGAATCAACACAAAAAAACCATACACTCCAAGCTGCATATTAGATAACACGGGAGAGGCTGCGCGTGTTGCTAAATCGCGTCCTGCAAAACCTAAGGTAGCGATAACGGCGAATAAAGATGTGGCCTCAAAACCATCTAGTCCTGGACGAATGATCATCAGCACGCCCATAAAACCAATCAATACTGCAAGCCATCTCTTATGACCCACTTGTTCACCGAACAACAATGCCGCGCCAAGCATGGCGATTAAAGGTGTGGCTTGCAAAATAGCGGATGCACTTGAGAGTGGCGTTAACGTGATGGCTAAAGCAAAACAGAATCGGCCGACGATTTCACATAGTGCACGTACTAATATGGGGGTAGACAAGACTGCAGGATGAAGCACCGTTTCACCCTTTCGCCAGGTTAACAGTATAAAAATCAACATTCCACCTAGGCCAAATAGCGCTAAAATGAGGCCGATAGAGGTGGTTTCTGCTGCGGATTTGATCAGCATGTCTTCAATAGAAAATGCTGCCATCGCAGCAACCATAAACAGACTACCTTTTCTATTATTCAAAATAAATTCCCTAAATGCTTAGACGCTATCTCTAGTCAAAAAGTTTTGTCATGAGAGTTCTGGTTTCATCAACAAAGGCACAGAAGTTACGATATAGCTTATTAGAATCCAATAGAAACATCATTTTCTGATCACTATAGCAAGCTTTCTCTGCTTATCTGAATAGGATTCGCTGCTTAAGGTAGTAATGATTCTGGCTTAAAAATAAATAGGGATAATAAGCATTGGTAAGAAATGATAATAGATACAGATATGGTTTTTTTATCTATATCAGATGGAAAATTAAGTCTCTTTTACCATAAGGAATATGGCTAACATATTGTTTTTAATATTATCAACTTGTGCGGCTAGTCTAAGATATAGATGTCATGGATGTGCTGCTGTTTTTCAGCTTTTATGATGAATAACATTGTTTGAAAGAGGTCTATATTGTGAGGTTAATTTTATATGTAGTAGTCTTAAGTAAAATAATGGGAACGATTAAATAATCTATCAGTTGATTTTACACTAAGTGATTTTGTATTGGGGATTTAGTATTTTAAGGTTTAGATAAAATGAATTTTCGCTGAATAGTACAGAAAAGTTAATTAAATAACTTTGGGGAAATGATTAATCGCTCAACTAAAACTGAGCGATTAATCATATTAACGAAAAAATATTATTGTTTTAAAAATTAACTTTGGATATTAATCGTTACTTTCTCTATGACGATAGGTTCACGGGGCACGTCTTCGTGGCCAGCGACCGTGGTGGTTTTGACTTTCTCAATCTGCTGAATAATGTCCATTCCCGCCGTAACCTTACCAAATACCGCGTAGCCCCAACCGTTATTGGTGGTGGCGGTATGGTCTAAAAAGTCATTATTGGCTGTGTTGATGAAGAATTGCGCGGTGGCCGAGTGAGGCGCATCGGTGCGAGCCATAGCGATTGTGCCTATGGTGTTACTTAGGCCTTTGTTGGCTTCGTTAACGATAGGCTCGTGGGTCGGTTTTTCCTTCATTTTTGCGGTAAACCCGCCGCCTTGGATCATAAAGCCTTTGATTACTCGGTGAAAAATAGTGTGTTCAAAGAAGCCTTCTTCACAATAGCGAACAAAGTTTTTTGAACTGACAGGCGCATGTTCAAAATCGAGTTCTATAGTGATGTCGCCTAGATTTGTGCTAAATGTAATCATGCTAATATCTTCTATCTTAGTGAGTTTTTATATCTAATAAGTCACGACTTGTACTGAGTCATTACTTAGTTTTAGGGCCGCTATTCCACGGATTAAAGGGCGCGCTGCGACCCGTTGTCTCGTTACCGTTGTCAGTCTGAATAGATTGCGGCCGTGTTACATTGGCTTTAACCTCTGGCTTTGATTTCGCGCTGCGATGCTTTTTCGCATGGGCGGTTTCAAAGGAGCCTTCTTTCGCGGGGCGCGAGGATCTGGCCTCAGGTGCCCGGGCTTTAAAGGTTTTTGGCGTAGTATTTTTGGGCACAAAATCGAGAATAGACACTGGTACTTCTTTGTTCGGCACAAAGCCTTCAATTTCTTTACGCACTATGAGGTGACCTAGACGCCGCTCGATAGCACATAGATTCCTAAAATCATCTTTAGAAACAAAGGAGATGGCTTCGCCGCAGGCGCCAGCACGACCGGTTCGGCCAATACGGTGAATATAATCATCGGCTTCATCGGGCAAATCATAATTGACCACACGGGTGAGGGCGTCGATATCGATACCGCGGGAAGCAACGCCAGTCGCGACTAAAAAGCGTAGTTTGCCAGATTTGAAATCCACTAATAATTGCTCGCGTACCGCTTGGCTGCGACCGCTGTGAATGGCTTCGGCGGCAATGCCACGTTTTTCGAGTTGGCTAACCAGTTTGGCGGCGCCTTGTTTCGTCTGGATAAAGATCAGTGCCTGTTCCCACGCTTGCTCAGTGATGAGTTTGCTTAACAGGGCCGACTTTTTATCTTTATCGACAGTGATCAACCATTGGTCGATTTGCGGTGCGTTTGCGCTGTCGCGGGCAATTTCAATTTCGACTGGGTTTTCAACCGCTGTTTTCGCTAAAAAGCGCACTTGCTTAGATAAGGTTGCCGAAAACAACAGATTTTGGCGTTCTGTTGGCAGACGTTCGATGATCTTATTGATGTCTTCGATAAATCCCATATCGAGCATTCTATCGGCTTCATCTAGGACTAATACCGAGATTTCATCGAAATGAATCGCTCTTTGGGTGTACATATCGAGCAATCTACCGGGTGTTGCCACCAGAATATCGACGCCTTCAATAAGACGTTGTTTCTGCGGTGCGGAATCCACGCCACCATACATGGCCATAGACGTCAGCGGCAGGTATTTTGCGTACTTGGCAATATTGTCTTCTACCTGAACGGCCAATTCGCGGGTTGGCGTTAAGATTAATGCACGAACGCGTTTAGCACGGATTTTCGGCATCTCGGCGAACATTTGCAGTATTGGCAACACAAAACTGGCGGTTTTACCTGTACCTGTTTGCGCGCCAGCAAGCAGGTTTTTGCCTTTCAAGATCACCGGAATGGCTTTTTCTTGGATCGGAGTAGGTTGTGAATAGCCGAGCTCAGTGATGGCTCTTAAAATCGGATCGCTTAATCCAAGTTTGGAAAATGGCATTGAATGTCTCAGGTAAAGGGTCAGGTCAATAATGTATAAGCAAACTGTTACGCTAAAGCATGAACAGTAGAGCAGGGCGATATTATAGCAGGAGGTGAAACAGAATAGGCGATTATCATTATTTGTGTGTGTTTGGTAAAGAGGGGCTTATACGTCGAATAGGCGAATGATAGGCGGCAAAATATTGAGAACTTACAATTTTGTAACCGCGCATGTATTCATGGCTAACATAGCTGCAATTATTGGGACAATATGATTAACTGAGGTAATTTTTGTATGCCTGATAAATCTCAACAAAGGACCCATAATAATGAAAAAAAACGCTATTTCCCTTGCGATAGTGCTATCGCTGGCCAGCCTTGCTGGTTGTCAATCCCATACGAGTCAAACCGCGCCCGTGGTTGCACCTGAAGTTAAAGCCCACTCATTTGAGCAATTTTCAGCTTCCTTTATTGATTCATTGTGGGAATTGTCACCGACTTGGGCCTTATACAGTGGCAAGCATGTTAACGATGGTTACCTTGAAATCCCCGATGCAGCAGGTCGCGCAAAGACCTTAGCGTTTGTGAAAGCTCAACAAGCGCAATTGACTCAGTTCGAGCAAAAGTCGCTAACGCCGAATGAACTGATTGATTACCATCTGATCGACAATTTACTCGGTAGCATGGCATGGGAAATTGACAGTTTTAAATCCTGGCAGTGGGATCCTTCAAGCTACAACGTATCGGGCGGTTTTGCCCAAATCATCAATGAAAATTTCGCTCCATTAGATGACAGATTACGTTCGGTATTAGCGCGTTTAGAAAATGTGCCAGCTTATTATGCTGCCGCGCAGGCGAACATTAGCAAACCAACATTGGAGCACACTGAGTTAGCTGTGCTGCAGAATCAAGGTGCATTTTCAGTTTTTTCCGATGACTTATTAAAACAGGTCGCCGACTCTGGTCTGACTGATGCGGAAAAAGCGTTATTTAAAACGCGTTTCGATGCAGCAACTGCCGCGATTAACGGCCATATCGCTTGGTTAGACAAATTAGTGGTTCAACTTAAAAAAGATGGAGCACGTAGTTTTAGAATTGGCGAGGCGTTATATGAGCAAAAATTTGCCTTTGATATCCAAGCGGGGATGACGGCGAAACAGCTATATCAAAAAGCCGTAGCCGATAAAGATCGTGTTCAAGGAGAAATGGCCAAAATTACCGATAAGTTATGGCCTAAATATTTTACTACGCCAAAGCCTGCTGACAGTAAGCTCGCCATTCGCCAATTAATCGATAAATTATCGACTCAGCATGTTCAGCGTGATGAATTCGTGAATGAAGTGCGTAAGCAAATTCCAGAGCTGATTGAATTTGTAAATAAGAAAAAACTAGTCACATTAGATCCTAAAAAACCACTCGTTGTCCGTGAAACGCCCGAATATATGCGTGGTTATGCCGGTGCATCAATTAGTGCACCTGGACCCTATGAGAAGTCAGGCAATACTTATTATAACGTGACGCCGCTCGATGGCATGAGTGATGAGTCTGCCGAGAGTTACTTACGTGAATATAATCACTGGATCCTGCAAATCCTCAATATTCATGAAGCCATCCCAGGGCACTACACTCAACTCGTTTATTCTAATCAATCTCCGAGTTTAGTGAAAAGTTTATTTGGCAATGGCGCTATGGTTGAAGGTTGGGCGGTTTATACCGAGCGTATGATGTTAGAAGAAGGCTATGGCAATTTTGAGCCTGAAATGTGGTTGATGTACTACAAGTGGAATTTACGTGTTATCTGTAACACGATTTTGGATTACAGCATTCATGTGAAAGGCATGACCGAAGACCAAGCTATTGCCCTGATGATGAATGAAGCCTTCCAACAGCAAGCTGAAGCCGAAGGCAAGTGGCGCCGTGCGACACTTAGTCAAGTGCAACTGACGAGTTACTATTCAGGTTATCGAGAAATCTATGATTTCCGTGAAGAATACAAAAAATCGCAAGGTAAAGATTTTGACCTTAAAACTTTCCACGAAACATTCTTGAGTTATGGTAGTGCACCAGTGAAATATATTCGCCAATTAATGCAGAGCAAATAAGTTCGCATATTGATATAAATCAGCAGAGCTTAGGCTCTGCTTTTTTATGCCAAATCGCTAGACAGGTATAGTGTGAGCTTAACATAAGTTGGCATTGTTACTTATGAAATGAAATCGTTAACACTGTGCGAATAATGAAAAGCCGAAAATTCTGCCATATAACCGAAAAAGTATATATTTCGTTATATGGCATATGCAGATGTTAATCAAACAATTTAACTGCGAGGTGATAGAGCACAATGGCGATAAATTTACTTCTTAGATTTAGATGATGCCATCAGCGCTAATACTTCATTGTAAGAAATGTTAAATTCTCTCGACAAGTTAATGATTTTTGTTTTGTAGGTTTGAATATTCTCTTGCTGAGCTAATTGATGTTTCTTTTCTTCAACTAACTCATTAACGGTTTCTTGTAATATCAATAATCGACGTAAACTATAGTCGAGAGATTTAATATATTTACCCATTTGTTGCTTGTTACGTGCTTGCTCAAGATCCGTTGAGACTTTCTTATCATATCCATACTCATCAAGAGCTGCGATTGCGCTCTGTAAATCAAGATCAGTTGTCATTTGGTTTTCGCTTTATAACAAAGAGGTGTGGGAACAAATTTATGAAACTTTAAAGAGTGTCATAGGACGTTAACTATCGCAGATTATAATGCTTATGCCAATATACACCAAGCCTTTGCACGTTAAAATGAAATAAAAAATTCCGCTGATTTTTGCTTTGACCTTGTCGGGGTCTACAATTATGAGTAGTCTAAAGTTATAGACTATCATGGAGATTCAAATGCTTGATCTACTACCAGATTTATTCGACCACTATCCGTCTAAATTACAGTTACTTCCCCTTGCATTTAAACCCTTTGGTGGTAAACGGCTCTGCTGGGGCGAGATAGTCACAGTAAAGTGCTTTGAGGATAATTCAAAGGTAAAAGAGATACTTTCACAGGATGGGCATGGAAAAGTGCTCGTTGTCGATGGCGGCGGTTCTCTGCGCCGCGCATTGTTAGGTGACCTCATAGCGCAGAGCGCCTTAGATAATGGTTGGCAAGGGATAGTGATTAATGGTTGTGTTCGCGATGTGGCGAGATTAAATACTTTCAGCTTAGGTGTCTTTGCTTTAGGGGCTATGCCGATAAAAACCGAAAAGTTAGGTCAAGGCCAAATTAATGTGGCTGTCGATATGGGGGGCGTGACGGTTAAGCCCGGTATGATGCTCTATGCCGATGAAAATGGTATTGCAGTAAGTGATGAAATGTTGAACTTTGCATTTTTAAATTAACATTTCTAAATGCATTAGTTGCTATAAATTCAAGTTTTTTTTGATAAGGATATTTATATGAAATTCATTAAGTGGCTCTTAGCCTTAATGGTGACGCTCATTCTTTTAGTCACCGTTTATCTCACCGTCTTTTTCGACCCTAATGATTTTAAACCTGAAATAGTCGATGCCGTAAAAAAACAAACGGGTCGTGAATTAGTCATTACTGACGATTTATCTTGGACATTTTTCCCTGTCATAGGTATTAATTTAGGAGGGGTGTCTTTATCTAACCCTGAAGGTTTTACGCCTAAGGCTATGTTAGAAGTCAAAAAAGCCGTTGCTGAAGTGGCGCTCATGCCGTTGTTTAGTCAGAAAATTGAAATTGCAGAATTGAGTCTCGATGGCGCAACGATCAATTTAGTCACCCGTAAAAATGGCACTAGCAGTTTCGATGGGTTGAGTGGCGATAATCGCCCAAAAACTGCGTCTCCAGCTGCCGCCGAATCTTCATCGAATGCCAAACTTAACGACATTAATATTGGTGGCATTTCTATCACCAATACCCAAATTAATATGATTGACGAAGCTAATAAGCAGACTCAAGTCTTTACCTTAAGTAGCTTCACCCTAGGTGAGTTCTCTTTAGATAAATTTGCGCCTATCGCCTTTGAATTCAGTGCAACTATGCCGGATATGACGATAAGTAGCGAAGCTAAAGGTGAACTAAAACTCAGTCGAGACTTTAAACAACTCGTTATCAATGGGCTGAAAATTGATACTGTGGTGGAAGGTGAGAGTATTCCGAACAAGAAACTCGAAACATCTGTCAGCTTAGCAACTCAAATCGCCCTTGATAAACAGCAATTGTCCGTCGATATTGCGCAGCTTACCGCGGCGAGCATTACCGCTGCGGGTAAAGTGGGTGTTAATTATGGTACGAAAATCCCACAAATTAATGCTGATTTTCAAGTTGGTGATATTGATTTAGATACACTGCTACCAAAAACAGAGGCTGCGGCCACCGCTGAACAAGCGCCAGCAGCAAACACTCAGGCAGTTGAGCCTGATCTCTCAGCCCTTAAGCAGCTTGATGTAAAACTCAAGTTGACTGTTAAGTCTATTAAGGTCGCGAATCTGTCGACTCAAAATTGGTTAATGGATGTGGGCATTAAAAATGGCGTGTTAGATTTGACGAAACTGAATGCGGATTTATATCAAGGTCAGTTGCTGGTGAGCGCTCAGGTTGATGCTCGTCAAGCGGTGGCGAGTTATCAATTTGATAAAAAAGTGACGGGCGTACAAATTCGTCCTTTGCTCAAAGATGCGGCGGATGTGGATTTACTGGCGGGTACAGCCAACTTTGATGTGAAGGGGAAAGGTAAGAGTTTGATCCCTGAGCAGTTAAAGAAAAACCTGTTAGCGAATGGTCATTTTGATATTAATGACGGTGCTCTGTACGGGGTAAATATTCCACAGATGATCCGTAGCGCCCAAGCTAAGTTAAAGGGCGACTTATCGCCAGAAACGAAGGCGGAGCGCAAAACTGACTTTTCGAGTCTGACGGGCAGTTTTTCGTTGGATAATGGCGTTGCCACGAATCCAGATCTTGCCTTGTCTTCGCCTTTACTGCGTTTGGATGGTAAAGGCACTGCGAATTTATTGACTGAAGCCTTGGACTACAGACTAACCGCTAGCTTAGTGAATTCATTGAAGGGTCAGGGTGGTAGCGACAAAGATGCGCTGGCAGGAGTTGATATTCCGTTGGCGATTACAGGCACTTTCCAAAAACCTGAATATGCTTTGGATACTAAAGCCTTACTGAATAATCAGCTTAAGGAAGAAACCGACAAAGCTAAGGAAAAATTAAAAGACTCCTTATTGAAAAAACTAGGCGGTTTCTAATGGTTGTTTCTACGCGTTACGCATTACTTGTTTGCGCGAGTGCTTTTGTCGGCGGGCAACTTGTTGGGTGCTCGGCGCCTGAAGCCGCTGACACGAGTCAGTCAACCAAGGGTGAGACTACAACAGCCGCGGCCGTTCAGCCTGAGATTATTCGCGCTGCCGATCTGGCGCTCGATGTTTCTGGGCTTAAAAGCACTCCGACATTAAAGGCTGAACCTGTGATGGCAGAAAAGGCACAAGGCTTGCTTCGTGGCGAATTAACTTTAGAACCTTTTATTGATTTTAAGCAGCCGGTTAAGGCGACATTGACAGTGACAAATCCACAAACCTATGCTGTCGGCCTACGTTATAACTCTGGGATGACGGCGGATTTGTGGTTGATAACGCAGGAGGGCAAACGTCTGTGGGCTTGGTCGGATGATATGATGTTTACCCAAGCATTACGTGATAGCCAATTGGCGGCAGGGAAAGTGATCACGACTTCATTTAGTATTCCGCCCAAAGCATTTGCAGGAATACCTGCAGATGGTGCTCGCTTAGAAGCGCATTTTGCCGCTAAAGCATTAGAGTCTGATGCCGTTGTTATGGCGCCCGTTGTCTTATTACTGACGATGGAATAACGCCGCCTCTCATAATAGAGAAAGCCCGTAATAGAAAAAGGCAGCAATCCGATAGGGTTGCTGCCTTTTTGTTGTCATCCCAAAACCACCGCCTCTGGCGGTGGTGATTGTTCCTTGAGGCTATAGCCTGAATTACGCCCATGCTAAAAGAGACTTCTTATTCACCACAAGTAAGAGGAAACGAAAAGCATGGGCGATTATAGAAGTTCATCACATGTTTATTGGCGTTGCAAATATCATATTGTTTGGACTCCGAAGTACCGTTTTAAAATTTTAAAAGGAAACCTTGGTAAGGAGTTATACAGGTCAATTTATATCCTTTGCAATATGAAGGGTTGTGAGGTTTTAGAATTAAACGTTCAGATAGACCACGTTCACTTGGTAGTCATAATCCCGCCGAAGCTGTCAGTATCAACGCTGATGGGAGTATTGAAAGGAAGAAGTGCGATAAGGCTATTCAATAAATTCCCTCATGTACGTAAAAAGCTATGGGGCAATAGCTTTTGGGCCAGAGGTTATTTTGTAGATACAGTAGGTGTTAATGAAGAAATCATTAGACGATATGTGCGCCATCAAGATAAACAAGATCAGGAACATGAGGCTCAATTGTCGTTGCAGATGATGTAGTTTTTGGAATAGCCCCTTCCAGGGGCAAGTCAAAGCCGCCTTCTAAGAAGGCGGATTCTTTACTATCTATGGCTCAATTTTGCTTAGGATTTATAGCACTAATCCGTTCGAACTATGTGCCAGTGTAGTCCTTACGCACTCAACTTAGTTTCATCAACCACTAATTTGATCACTTGGCCTGGTTGTAAATACTGTGATTGCGCTAGGCTATTCCACTCGAGTAGCTCGGCAACAGTTACGTTAAATTTATTGGCGATACGGGCAAGTGAATCACCGGATTTTACCTTGTAGCTGACAGTACGAATTTGTGCGGTTTGCTCAAGCTCCTTTGGTGCTAAGATCACTAACTTCTGACCGTTTTGTAGCTTGCTATTCTTAGCCAATTTGTTCCAAGTGCTGAGTTGTTTCACCGTCACTTTATGGGCTTGGGCTATTTCTGAGAGTGTGTCTCCTGACTTAACCTGATAAGCAATTTTTGTTGATTCAACTGCAGCATGTGATTTTTTCGGCAATTGCTGCTTAGTTGACAGGGCATAAAGTTGCTTGTCTTGCGCATCGACAGGAATAATCAAATGCTTGCCTGCGACGATCGTGTTGCTTTTCATGCCGTTGGCGGCGCGAATAGCGGCAACGGTCGTATGGTGCTGCGTAGCAATCTTGCCAATGCTATCGCCAGATTTGATCGTGTAACGTAACCAGCTGATCCTATCTTCGGTTTCTGTTTCAGCGAGCGCCTTTTTAAATTCTTCCGATTTATCAATTGGTAGCACTAAGGTGTGCGGACCAAGTGGCGATGTAGCCCAGCGGTTATAACCTGGGTTGAGTTTTTGTAACTCAAGCGTGGTCATATTGGCAAAACCTGCCGCCATGGCTAAATCAATTTGGCTATCAATATCAACCACTTCAATAGTGGGATTGTTGTCGATTGGCGCTAAAGAAATACCATATTCATCAGCGTGTTTAATGACTTCTGCCAGTGCGAGCAGTTGCGGCACATAGCGCTCCGTCTCTCTGGGCAAATCCAATGACCAAAAATCCGTTTTTAAGCCTTTTTTCTCGTTACGTTTGATTGCATTGAGTACCCGTGATTCACCCGAGTTATAGGCAGCAATAGCATAAAGCCAATTGTTATTGGTTTTATCGTAGAGGTATTCCAGCATATCGAGCGCCGCAGTCGTTGATGCGGGGACATCACGGCGACCGTCATACCACCAGTTCATTTCTAAACCGAAATGACTGGCCATAGGTGTGGTAAATTGCCACAGACCCGATGCCGCGCCAGTCGATGATGCGGAAGGATCAAAGGCACTTTCAATTATGGGTAACAAAGCTATCTCAATAGGAAGATGACGCTTTTCAAGTTCTTCTACAATCATGTACATATAAGGTGCAGCGCGTTCCGAGATGATCGCCAGATGCTGCGGATTTTTGATGTACCAATCACGGTATTGATTCACCAATTTTTGATCTGGAACCGGTAACTGCATGCCTTGACGAATTCGCTCCCACACATCGGTAATTTGCGCCGATGGAGCCTCGGTTGCGAGGTAATATTCTGGGACTGTATTTTCGGTTGTGACGGCTTCAACTTCTGTTTGGTTAACGCCATGGTTGTCTAATGTTTGACAGCCTGTGAGTAGGGCAAATCCCCCTACAACAACATAAAGTGATACTCTCATTGAAAACGGTAGTCCTCTGTTAGTGCATCGCTTTTCTTTATAGTAACAGTATGTTTTATATGAAGATAAAGACGACGCAGCGCGCAAAGTTTTCACGCAAAACGAGCCATTCTATGGGATCTTTTCGATCTTGTCCCTTAATTATCGTACATAATGTAAGGCTATTTTTGACTTACATCATCAAAAATGAGAAAAACTGTTTGAATTTCAATCTATAATATTGCTTTTGTGATCAAAAATTATCTTTCCACTGTCTGAGTAAGGTAAAACCGCTGAGTTCGTCTAAATTTGCGTGATTTAGACCGCTAAAATGCTGTTTTATGTTATCGACAATTTCAGTGTCGCTAGGGCGTAAAAAAGGATTGATGGCACGCTCTAAAGCGATGGTGGAGGGAACAGTCGCTTTGTCTTGGCGACGTAACTGCATCGCGCGTTCGTTATAGTCTTGGAGCTCGCGATTGTTGGGATTGACCGCGAGGGCAAATTTGAGGTTTGAAAGTGTGTATTCATGTGCACAATAAACCCGAGTGTCCGCGGGAAGCTGGGCAAGTTGCTGTAGTGAGTTGAGCATTTGCGCTGGCGTACCTTCAAATAAGCGTCCGCAGCCGCCGCTAAACAGGGTGTCACCGCAAAATAAGGCATCTTCAACAACGTAGGCTATATGTCCTGCTGTGTGGCCTGGTACATCTAAGACTTGCAGATCAGCGCTGAGATACTCCAGCGTGAATTTGGGCTTGGATTTTGCGTGCAGTGGATGTGTGATGCCTTCGATCTTCTCATTATCTGGGCCATAAACCCTGAGTCTATTATGACTATAGGCTTGAAGCGCTGCTACGCCACCCGTATGGTCATTGTGGTGGTGGGTCAGTAAAATACCCGCTAGCGTGAGTTGATTGGCTTGCAGGTAGTCAATGACCACACTTGCATCGCCGGGATCGACAACATAAACCTGAGTATGGGGTTGTTGCTGTAACACCCAGATATAATTGTCATTAAAGGCTTTGATCGCTGTTATAGTGAGCATAGAACCGCCTATGTCTGTATTTCAATTTGAAGATAAAGGTATTATCCATGAGTGAATGGCCCTTGGCGACCTTTGCCGCTTTTGCCCTGTGGCAGAATGTTGGTCATCTTTGACCCAATTGGATACTTGTCTACCCAACTAACGGAGGAACTCTGTGTCGCATTTTAGTACTGAGCTCAAGCCCGAACAATGGAGTGACCTACCCAATGGTGAGGCACTACAGCAAGCCGTCGCTAAACAGCTTGAAGATTGGTGGCCAAGAGTCTTTGGTTATCATTTATTAAAGTTAGGGCCTTTGAGTGCCGAATTGTCGAGCATGGCATCGCCAGTCGCCCATCATTTTTCACTCTCGCCATCCAAAGGCGCCTCGATTGAAGGCGATTTTTGTCATTTACCCCTGCAGAATGCGGCGATAGATGCGGTGGTGATGAGTCTATTGCTCGAATTTGAACCCGATCCTTACCGTATTCTTCGTGAAACCGATCGGGTACTCATCGCCGGAGGCTATCTTTTTATCGTCGGATTTAATCCCTTGAGTCCAGTATTTTTGGGTAAGTTATGGCCTAAGTATCAGGATTGTCTCCCATGGAATGGCCGCTTTTTTATGCCATCAAGGGTGCGAGATTGGTTAGGTTTATTAGGTTATCAAGTGGTGGGCGATGAGCGTTTGGTCTATCACCCATTAATGGGCGAGTTTACCCAAGGTAGATTTTTTCAACAGAGTTTAGCGTCATGGCTTCCTAGCGCGGGCAGTTTGTATTTGATTGTGGCGCGTAAACTCGAGTCGCCACTCACGCCTATTCGCGATAAACGTAAGGTGCGGCAAACGAATTGGACCACGGCACCGACCGCGGGACGTTCAGGGCATTTATCAGAGCATTCGGAAAACTGATAAGCCATTTCCTTTTTAAGTACAGGTTTTAATATGCGGATCACCTTAAGACAATTGGCGGTATTTGAAGCTGTGGCACGTAGCGGCCAAGTCGCAAAGGCGGCGGAGCAGGTTAATTTATCACCACCTGCCACTTCTATGGCTTTGGCTGAGTTAGAAAAACAGCTCAATGCCCGCCTATTCGAGCGCATTGGTAATCGATTACAGCTGAACTCGCAGGGCAATTTACTGTTGCCACTGGCGACGGATTTATTGCACCGTGTTGAGCAAATTGAGCAGGCATTTACCTACCATGGTGGCGATTTGGTTGGGCGCTTAAGTATCAGTGCCAGTTCGACCATAGGTAACTATCTGATGGCGAAAGCCGCAGTGGCATTTTGTCAGCAGCACACTCAAACCCATGTGGATGTGGCGATCACAAATACTCAAGATGTGATCCAAGCGGTTGCTCAGTTCCGCTCTGAAATGGGTTTTATTGAAGGCCATTGCACTGACAATCGTTTGAGTGTCGAGGCATGGCATAAGGATAGGCTGCTGGTGTTTTGTCATCCGGCGCATCCTCTGGCGGGGAAAGTGGTTAAACCTGCGGCGGTTAAAGGCCTGTCTTGGGTGCTACGTGAGGAAGGATCGGGCACTCGTGAATATTTTGTAAATGCCGCCAATGAGTTGGATATGCAGCCAGAGGCTAAATTCTGCTTTACTACGCCGGATGCGATTAAATTGGCAGTGAAACAAGGTGCTGGGCTTGGGGTGTTATCTGAGTTGGCGCTGGAGAAAGAAATCAGTCGTAAAGAGTTGGCGTTAGTCACGATTGAGGGATTAGTGCTGGAGCGGCAGTTTTATCGCATCACCCATAAGAGCCGTCAGGCGACATCCCTAGGTCAAGCTTTTGTGCTGTTTTGTGAGAATTTTTTTAATATTGCAGGTGTGGAACTGAAATAAACCGTTTGATAGCAATGGCTCATAAATAGTGAGCATAAATGTTAACGGTGGGCTGGCACTGAGATGAATAGTGAAATAAATCGTCACGCCCAAGTGCTTAACTTAGGCGTGATTGCATTGAACTTACTTTTTCGCACTTAGCGAGTTTACACTGAGTGGCACAGAGTTAAGGCTGGTAGCCTAAATCGGGTTGGGTCGGTTTAGATTCTGCCGCGGTGCGAGCTAATACATCGCAACGTTCGTTTTCGGCGTGTCCTGCGTGACCTTTAACCCATTGCCAGTCGATAGTGTGCATCTGTGAGGCTTTATCTAATCGTTTCCATAGGTCAACGTTTTTGACTGGGGTACGGTTTGATGTCATCCAACCTTTTTTCTTCCAGCCATGGATCCATGTCATTATGCCTTGGCGCATATATTGGCTGTCGCTGGTGAGCACGACTTGGCAAGGCTCTTTCAAGCTTTCTAACGCTATGATTGGGGCTAACAATTCCATGCGATTATTGGTCGTGAGCGCAAAACCGTCGGACATCTCCTTTGTATGGCCTTTATAATTCATTACAATGCCATAGCCGCCAGGACCGGGATTGCCTAAGCAAGAGCCGTCGGTGAAGATGTGGATCAGTTTTAGTTCAGTCATCAAATTGTTACCATAGCCGGGAATTTCGGCCGAGTATAACTAAAAATTGTCATAAGAAGCGCATAAAAACATGAATATTATCTCTAACGCTAGCCGTCAGGTTATTTTGGATACCGAAACCACAGGTATGAACCAGGGCAGTGGCGCCATCTATTTAGGCCATAGGATCATCGAGATAGGTTGTGTAGAAGTAGTAAACCGCCGTTTGACGGGGCGTTATTACCACCAATATATCAATCCAGGTCAAGCAATCGATCCCGAAGCCATCGCCGTTCACGGTATTACCGATGAGCGCGTTTCCAAAGAGCCGCGTTTCCATCACATTGCTCAAGAGTTTATCAACTTTATCGACGGCGCTGAAATCGTCGCCCATAACGCAAACTTCGACGTGAGCTTCATGGATCATGAGTTTTCATTGTTGCAGCCACGTGGGCCGAAAACCGCTGATATTTGTCAGATCCTCGATACCTTAGAGATTGCTAAGTTTTTACATCCCGGCCAGAAAAACAACCTTGATGCCCTCTGTAAGCGTTATGGCGTGGATACGTCTCGCCGCGAGTACCACGGCGCTTTACTCGATGCCGAGATCCTCGCCGATGTTTATCTGATCATGACCGGCGGGCAGACAAAGTTTAATTTGTCTAACGAAGAAGCGGGGCAGGAAGCGGGGGGGATTCAACGTTTTGATCCACAATCACTTAATCTTAAAGTGATTGGCGCATCGGCCGATGAACTGACAATGCATGAACAACGCCTTGATTTAGTCGCAAAATCAGGTAAATGCCTCTGGAGAGGATAGAAGAATTACTATGCCGATGTCGCGCCATAAACCCATTTTAGCTTTTTGCCTGCTTGCCACTACGCTGTTATTAAGTGTGGCGAGTGTATTGGCCGCTGACCTAGATCCCGCCAAAAAAGTCGTCAAGCCACCTAAGGCTACGCCGATTGTAGGATTGGAGACGGCTTCCGAGCTTAAAAACCGTTTTCGTATTGATCATATGGTCGATAACATGACCTTATTAGTGGAGCGTGAATATGGCTCTGCGCCTGTGGTCATAGTGTTACCCGATGGCAGTAAATGGTACGCCAATCGTCATCCAGCAACCGTTAAGTGGGTTGATGGTATAACGGGCGATATTATTTACATTGAGTCACCACAGCCCGGCCCTTGGCAGTTGGTGGGCAAGGTCGTCTCAGGTTCAACCCTTAAGAAGCTCTCTAAACTCGAAATCGAAGTCCAGCCTTTACCACAGCCAATCTTCCAAGGTGAACAAGTTAAAATTGTCGCGCAGTTAATGGGTGACGAGCAGCGTGTGCGTATGCCTGGGTTAGATTATTTAGTCGAATGGACTGCACATTTTGTGAGTAAACATAAGGCGGGCGATGAAAACTTTGCCGCGGGTGACATTATTGTTGGTTCTTATAAAGACAATGGTGAAGATTACGATGAAAAACCCGACGATGGTGTATTTACCAGCAATATCAATATAAAGCAGCCTTGGGGTGATTATGAGTTTGTCGTGCAGGCACGTAATAATGTGTTTGAACGGCAGGTTTCATTCCCGTTTAAATTGTCACCTCGGCCAATTAATCTAGAAGTTATTACCCCTGACGATCCGCTAACAGGGCAATGGAAAGTCATGTTACACGTGGATAAGACAGTGTTGCAGCTGGCTGAGACGCATTTTTCCTTTGAGTTAGTCGGCCCTGCTGGCTTGCAACTGCCTTTGGTTGTTAATAGTCTCACTGAGCCTGACTCTGAATTAGATTTACCCACAGTGACAGAGTTTGGTAGTTATCGAATTAAAGGTTTTGTGGCTACGACGACTGTCACTGGTCGTGAAATCGTGCTGGATTTACCTGAGCTTTTCTTTAACTTAATTGAACCACCAGAACCACCACCAAGTGCCGAAGAGTTGGCTGCTGTTGCTGCACAAAAAGCGGCAGAGGAAGAAGAGCTTGCGAAGAAAGATGCAATGTTCTGGATCATTACAGTCAACGCTATCTTATTAGTCTTAGGCGTGGTGGGATTAATTGTGTGGCGTAAGCGCCAAAGTTTGGCGCAGGCCTTAGCTGCCGCGGAGTTACGTTTATTGAATGAAGCATCTGCAAATCCACCCGCAGCACCTTCATTAGATGAAATCGATCTCACTATGCCAGATGAGGCAGATAAAGACCGTTAGCCAAGCGTTGCTTAATGTGTTTGATTTATGACTTTGAACTGGAACGTTGCAGCGATATTTGGGATATAAATCAAGGTCTGCAATTGATTTGGCTTTTTTTTAATCAAATGATAAATCGAAGTAAAAAAACGGTTGACGCCTGCAGGGCTCAACCGTATTATTCTTCGCATCTTAAGCAGAGCCTTGATAAGTGTGTTGAATTATCGTTCTGTTTTAATATCATCGGCCTGTCATGTTGTGTTTAGTGGGTTAGATACTCGTTAGATATTTGGATATGGAAAAATTTGGAGCGGTAGTTCAGTTGGTTAGACTATCGTTTTAACATCAGCGGCCTGTCACGCTGGGGTTAGTGGGTTAGATACCCGTCAAATATTTGGATATGGAAGAATTTGGAGCGGTAGTTCAGTTGGTTAGAATACCGGCCTGTCACGCCGGGGGTCGCGGGTTCGAGTCCCGTCCGCTCCGCCAACATTAATGAAGCCCATGCTATTAAACTGCATGGGCTTTTTGATTTTATCCATCCAATATTCCTATTTCTCACTTCGTGACCGTGACCAACAAGTGACCACTTGGTGACCCAAACTCTCTTTTGACCGGAGGTCATTGCCTTTCTTTTCGATCCTTTCGACAGTAAAATTTTAATCTTGAATAATACCAATTAGACTAATCAACCTGAGATCGGTTTAACGAGCCATAACTGCAATAGCATTAAACTCCCCGTTAGTGAGGTTCAGTTGTGGCTTATTGTCTTTCAATTGATAGGCGATGAGTCCCGCAATCATATTGAGCATAAAACCATGCACACTGCGATGTCTTGAGTGCTCTATTTGAGGGATATTTTTTAACGGGTCGTTGATGGTTTCTATGATGAAACGTCTCGACAGCATCACTCTATCCCACAACGACATCGCCTTCGCTTTCATATTCTTACGCACGTTCGTCACCAACTTTACGCCTTCCTCCAGCAATTAACTGGACAGCGCTTTACTGATATACCCTTTATCTGCATAGAGTTTATTCATGTCACTGTGCACCATCTCATTCACCGGTTTTGTGTCATGTACATTCGCTGGGGTCATTTTGGCCGCCACTATTCCGCCTTGATGATTCACAATCAAATGCAGTTTAAAGCCATAGAACCACCCCATAGTGCCTTTACCTCTGCACGCCACCCCCGCCAAGGTTTTATGGCGATGAATATGTAGGTTATGACACACTTTGATGCTGGTTGAATCGACAAATTCGATGCCAGTGGGTCACTCTTGAGGCTGGCAAAGCGGCACTAAAGCAGTGGGCATCACCTCAAGAAAGCGGGTATAGCTGAGTAAATTAGGAAAAGCAGATTTGTAGAAATGAGCCAGATAGCCGATGTAGAAGTTCTTGAAATCACGGTGGTGGGACATCTGAAAAAGTATGATGATGGTCATCACTTCGCTCATCGTCATACGGCCAGCGCGTTGACGCTTGCGTGCACTATCGGTTAACAGCGTTTTTTCCCATTCTGGAATGAAAACAGCGAAAAATCATCGGCATCGCAAAACACTTCCACTAATTTATGCATAGGCCCTCCGGTGTGATGGGGTTTCTCTTGGTCGAAAGATCCGATCACTTGCAGGGCTATTAGTTCAACATTTCTTATCCCGTATATGGACTCCACCTGTTTAGTCATTGCTTTGACAAAAAGATTAGATGCGCACGTATATACGGTTTTTTATTGAAGAAGCTATCTTCTAACCAATGATCTATTCGCACCCTCTGTCCTTATCGAGATTGTAGCGTTATTAACGCTGTCGGGATAAACAGGTTTTCAGAAGGTTGGTCTTACCTATTTGTTAATGCATTTTGCTGAACTTTTTATAAAACTCTTTCTAAAACAATACTCTATATGGTCTGACTGTTATATTCGGTTCTGTAATTGAGCAATGCCCATGCGGTGCGAACGGTTTTATTGATTAACGCGACACAAGCACGTTTTATACCCACTCGCCTGACTAAATTGATAAGCCATTGCTGTTTATAGGTTTTTCCCTCTACTGGCAGCCTTGATATAACAGAGAGTGCGCCTTGATAGAGGATTGAACGCAGGTATTTATCGCCACCATGCTTATTTATTCCAATCATAACAACCTTTAGGGGTAACACCAACGAAGACAGCCGCATGCCGGCCATTCTTAAAACTTTGACCGTCACCTAAGCAAGCCAGTAAACCGGCTGCACCAATATGACTAACGCCTTCGAGTTTCATCAAGCGTTTACAAGGTTCTGATTGAGTGACCCACTGCTTTAACTGTAACTTTACCGCTTTGTAGTGCTCTTCTGTTGTTTGATATTGTTGCCATAAAATCATGAGCAATGGTTTGATTTGCTCAGGTAAGTCTGTTGATTCTGGCGAAATAAAGTGAGGATGGCTTGCCTTAATGACTTTTTACCTAACGTGATGATAGCTCCATATTCAAAACACAACGCTCGTATGTGGTTACCCAGTGATGTGATTGTTCGGTCGAACCATTTTCTGCTGATTTGAATCGCTTGAATGTTCTGTTGTGATAGGTCTTTAACCTGGCAGAAAGTCATTCCTAACTGTGTTGATGCGATGGCAATGCCGATAGCATCATTAGCGTCTGTTTTTTGATTGCTGATATAGGGTTTTACTTTTTTAGGTGCCATCCCTCTGACTTCATGTCCAAATGATTGTGCGACTCGAGCCCAGTAGTGAAAGCTAGCACAGCCTTCCATAGCAACGACACAAGGAGGATAGTTGGCAAGAAGTTTTTTCGTTTTTTGTGGTGACATGGCTTTATTGAATAACAACTCACCATATGGATTCACTTTACAAACTTGAATGACTTTTTTTGCAAGGTCGAGAGATATTATTGTAGGCTTACTCATGTATGGACTCCTTTTGTTTTGGTCGACACCAACTTACGACTGTAGGTTGGTGGAGTCCATACATCGAGTTCAGATTAATTAACTGGTCATAATTGCCCATTGTCTAATACACAATTCTATCACTTTTACTTTCTTCTCAATGAAAGTATTCCACGCGATTGAACACAGCTCGACGATGTCGTCATAGCCACTAAAACAAACGATTGGCCAGCATATTTTGACGCAGTTATTTAAACCTGCCGTTCAAAAACCATACCGCTCTATCGGATTCAACTACGGTAAATAATGGGGCAACTGGAGAAGCGTGATATTATTAAAGTCTTCGGTCAAATCTTGTTGAGGCCAGCCAGCTCGTCCATGATGAACAATGCGTGGCGTCCGAATGTCGTCGCGGTTGAGATCAGCTTTAAATGTTCGTTAACATATTCGCGATTGGCATGTGGGGCAATAATGGCTTGTGTAGCGCCTGTTGGCGGATATAAATAGGGACAGCCCGTGAACGAGTGCGTTTTTTGGCCAAAATACGGGTGGTTGTATTCTGTTGGCCAAATCGGGCTTCATCTTGAAACCAAACATCGATGCGATCGAGTGCAACATGCCCAAGCGTATAAGGATTGTTGCCATCCGGAAGTTTTTAAAAGCATCTTGTGCGGCTTCAGATTGTTTCGGGTGGCGAGGCATTGGCAAGTGTAAAGATGATGAACAAAGTCATAAGGCTAGGTATGCCTATCCGTCAGAGGGTCAATTAGCACAGTAACATAAGGTGGAGATGGGTTCGCCTGAGAGTGATTTAAGCAATAGAGCAATACCTAGCATGACTATGACTTCAAATTTTTTTTACATTATTTACGTAATTACCATTAAATAAAACTATTTTTATAATTGTTTAAGTTACTGAGCTGGACTAAATTGTAACGGCTCTGAATTAGAGTAAAATAAATTTGAATATTTCGCTATAGGTAAAATAAATGTCAATAGACACTCAAGTCGAATTTAGCAAGGAGATCGGTCCAAATTGGTTTGCCTCAGTAATGGGTACGGGTATTATTGCTAATGCAGCTGTAGGTTTGCCATTGTATGGCACACAATTAACCAACATAGCGTTGGTTATATGGCTGTTAGCATCATCTATGCTATTGATTTTGTTAGCCATTAAGATTATTCAGACCATCATTAAACCACAGATAATAAAACGCCAATTTAATGATCCTGTTATGGCACAATTCTTTGGTGCTCTCCCGATGGCATTATTAACAATAGCTGGAGGGACTATCTTACTGGGGCAGCATATTTTTGCACAAGATACTGCGAAAACGATTGCTTGGATACTCTGGGTACTAGGTACTATTAGCGGTTTGTTAACAGCAATTATCATTCCTTATCGCCATTTTACTCAGTATGAAGTACGTGGTGATGCTGCTTTTGGCGGTTGGCTTATGCCTATTGTCCCACCTATGGTCTCGGCTGCTATTGGTGCTATGTTAATTCCTTATGTGGAAAGTATTACTCTGCAACAAACGCTATTATATGGCTGTTATGCAATGTTTGGCATTAGCCTGTTTTGTGCATTAATTATTATCACCATGATCTGGAGTCGTTTAGCTCATTCAGGAAGTTCTGGTGGTGCTCGGGTGCCAACTTTATGGATCGTTTTAGGGCCACTTGGGCAGTCGATAACCGCTGTTGGGGCTCTTGGATCTGTTGCATTATTTGTGGTTGATGAACCAATAGCTTCAAGCTTAAATAATATGGCTATTATTTATGGTGTCCCAATCTGGGGTTTTGCACTATTTTGGTCAATCTTAGCAAGTCTACTTACATTGAGAGCGCTACGCAAAAAAATGCCTTTTGCAATGACATGGTGGGCATTTACTTTCCCTGTAGGTACATGTGTTACAGGCACAACACAGCTTGCTAGACATACAGGATCTACTGTATTCGAATGGGCTGCTATTTTTCTATTTTTCGGCTTAATTTGTGCTTGGTTTATTGCAGCAATTGGGACGATGAAAGGTATTAAAGGGGGAAATATTTTTAATAATCCCACGAGAACTGTACATATCGTATCAAGAAAAAGCTAATCACAATGGCTTAATAAGTGTGTTGCTAATTATTTCTAAGGAAATTTATTAATGAGTAATATAAATAGAATAGTATCAAAGTCTCGCCGTCAATTTTTGCGCAACGCCAGTGTTGCAACAATAGCCGCGACCCCGATAGCTGCATTGGCGGAATCAGTTATTAAATTCGCTGATGGTGATGGAGTAACATTTGCTGATGGTTCGCGCCCAATCGTGAATGATTTTCCCGGTAAGGACGATATGATTTTGGTGCATTCGCGTCCCCCACATCTTGAAACTCAAATGAAAGTTTTTGATAACGGGCTAATCACTCCGAATGAAAATTTCTTTGTTCGTTATCATCTTGCTGATATCCCTACTTCTATTGATCCTGATACATATACAATTAATATCAAAGGGTTGGTGAATAAACAGTTAGCTCTTACACTTGCTGAGCTGAAGGAAATGGATGGAGTTATAGAAATTGTTGCAGTGCAGCAATGTGCTGGTAATAGTCGAGGTTACTCATCGCCACGCGTATTTGGTGCCCAGCTTGGTAACGGTGCTATGGGTAATGCCAAATTTAAAGGTATTCCTCTTAAAAAAGTACTTGAGTTAGCTGGAGTTAAAAATGGGGCTAAGCAAGTCACTTTTAATGGTTTAGATAAACCAGTACTTGATACTACTCCTGACTTTCGTAAGGCACTGGACTATGATCACGTTATGACTGGTGAGCCTATGATTGTTTGGGAGATGAACGGGGAGCCGTTACCGTTCTTAAATGGCTATCCAATAAAATTAATTGTACCAGGCTATTATGCTACCTATTGGGTTAAACATCTCTCCGAGATTGAAGTGATTGATCATATTTTTAATGGCTTTAATGCGTATTTTATGACACATGCCTATCGTATTCCTGATAATGATTGTGGATGCGTTGAGCTAAATAGTGTTCCGGAAAAGACCCGTTCTATAACTCAACTTTCAGTACGCAGTTTTATTACTAATGTCAAATCTGGTGACACATTGATGGTTGGTAAGAAGACAGAACTTAAAGGTATTGCTTTTGATGGAGGTTCTGGCATCAAAAGCGTAGAAGTCTCTATTGATGGTGGTGAGCATTGGCTGCAGACAATATTAAGTGATGACCTAGGACGATTCTCTTTTCGAGGTTGGATGATTGCAGTAACCTTTGAGAAAAAGGGACGAATTCAGTTGATGGTTCGGGCGGTTAGTCATAAAGGTGAAACTCAACCAATAAAAGCGACTTGGGACCCTAATGGTTATCTGCGTAATGCTATTGAACATACGCATGTGCGTATCGCTTAAGGAGAATATAATGAGTAATAATGTATTAATTATATTAGGTTTTGTTTCTGTAGTGTTCAATAGTGCTTCAATTGCAGAGCCAGTAATGATTAAGTTACCAGCAGATACCTCGACTTTAAAGTTTTCGACATTACCTGGTTACATCATTGCTGAACAGAAGTGCAATATTTGTCACTCGTCGAACTATATTAGTTATCAGCCTCCTGGCATGAATCAAACGCAATGGACGGCTGAAATGCATAAGATGCATCAAAACTATGGCGCTCCAATAAATGAGCAACAAATTAATAGTTTAGGTGCGTATTTATCAGTTGCTTATGGTTCAGCGAAAGTGACTGATGAGAATATCATTGAAGCGTCTAAAGAAGTGGAGGAGGTAAAGAGCAGTGGTCCAGTAAATGTGCAAGCTTTATTAAAGGACAACTCTTGTCTTTCTTGTCACGGTCTGGACCATAAAGTGGTGGGGCCTGGTTATAATGAGGTCGCAGCAAAGTATAAATCTGTGCTAGATGCTAAAAAAATTGTTGCTGAGAATATTAAGAACGGTGGGAGTGGAAGGTGGGGTGCAATACCTATGCCGCCGATGACAGGTTTGAGTGAAACTGAAGCAAAGGCTTTAGCCGAGTTTGTATTAAGCCAATAGCTAGTGTTCATCATTTTTGTCATCTCAGTAAAAATATAAAATCAGGGATGACATATGACTCAATCTCTTAACTTTGAAAAGCTTTCAAAGGGTAATAGTTTCATTGGTAAATGATAATATCCTTGCCCATTGGGCAAGTAGTGTACTGCTAATTTAAGAGGTGAACGAAGACTCAAGGTGCTTTTCCTAATGAAAGTTGGTCTCAGGTTAATTTACCTGGGTCCTGTTGAACTAGGAGGCAATTTGAGGCTAAAGCGTGTGATATTCACAAACGAGATAGTTTTAACTACAAGAAATTAATAGCTCAATAAATGCGGTTAAGATAAAAGTCTGATAGTTTTTCTTGTTAGAACTTGCTTAATTTCTTTATGGATCGAACTATTTAATTTTTAGAATCAACGAGTTATAGTTCGATAGCCCGATATATCCTTTCTTCAAACTGAGCAATCATCCTCCTTGCTGAGTTAATGCTCGATACTTGTCTTTTTGTTCAAATTTATTGAATCATAAGATAAGAATATCAAGATTGCCCTCCAGTGCCTTAAGGCATATCGTCTACCAGTATATTGACCTGAATCAAAAACTTTGCACTTTCTTTGCAAATTTATTTTTCGTTTTCGGTTTATAAAACACCATGACAAATAAAATTGAAAGGTAGTCAGCATGAAACAACCACTCAAAGCTTTAGTTATTGCATTTGGCCTATCGTGTACTGCAGCGAGCAGTTACGCAATTTCATTAGAGCCGCTTGATAAAGAGTTTACATTACAAATTCTAGGCTCAGGAGGACCAATCTCTGATGATCTACGATCATCTTCTGCTGAAGTTATCTGGTGGAAAGGAAGATCTAAGATAATGATTGATGCTGGAGGTGGCGCTTATCTTCGTTTTGGACAATCTACTGCAAAATTGGAAGATTTGGATTTTCTTGGTATTACACATTTTCATACTGATCACGTTGCAGACCTTCCCGCATTGCTTAAAGGTGGTTACTTTTTTAATCGTATCGATCCACTCGATATTGCTGGCCCTGAAGCTGGCTCTGCTTTCCCTAGTCTCTCTGGCTATATGGACGCACTATTTAATAGCAAAGACGGTGCATATGCCTATCTCAATGGCTTATATGATGGGAGCGATGGTTTGTTTCCTGTCACGATAACAGATGTGCCTTATCAAACTACTGTGCGCACTAAGGTATACCAGCAAGATGGTTTAACTATATATGCACTAGGTATTCCGCACGGTGATGTACCTTGTCTTGCATATAGAATTGAAAGTGAAAAGGGAGTCATTGTGATTTCGGCTGACCAAAATGGCAGCAATCCAGCGTTTATCGATTTTGCAAAAAGTGCTGACATATTGATGATGCCGATGGCTGTCCACGAAAGTGCAGATGAAGTATCAGCTTTTATGCACGGGAAACCATCAATTATTGGACAAATTGCAGCGCAAGTTAATCCTAAATTGCTTGTTCTCAACCATTGGATGGGGGTGAGTCTCAAGCACCAATCAGAGTCGATGAAGATAATACAAGAATTATATCACGGTAAAGTTATCGCAAGCCGTGATCTCGCAAGCTATCCAGTAAATTCCGTTAAGGAGATAACCAATGAATTGTAAAATGACTCTCTCTATTGCTATAACATCAGCCATAGTCCTTCACTCTGGAATGACATGGGCAAACCCTAAATGTGATGTTCCGGTTAGTGTACAGGCTACCTCTCAAAATGGTGGAAAATGTGCTGCGGGTAAATGTGGTACCGAAAAACGCTTCGAAAAACAGGATTTGAAAACTGATCCTCAAGATCGTTTGGTGCGTGCTCGAGATGGAAAGTGTGGCTTAACCGCAGAAGGTATAACGCCATCAACTGAGTCCATTATTCTTGTTAACAGCAAGATTACTGGTGGTGTATGCGGACAATAGCGAGCACTGCAAAAGGCATTGGCCTCCGTAGTGAACATCTAGAGCATTTATGCCAATGTCAAAGTTATCCTGATATTGATTTTCTGGAATTGGCTCCTGAGAATTGGATGAATATCGGAGGTCTCAAACGTGAACAACTACAGGAAATAGCTAAAAGATTTCCCTTAGTGGCTCATGGACTTAGCTTATCAATTGGTGATTGCCAGCCGATAAATAAAGTGTTTGTACAAAAAATTGCAACCTTTCTCAACGAGTTTAATATTGATATTTATAGTGAACACCTGAGTTTCTCTCGTGATGTTAAGGGTTATTTGTATGAACTGTTGCCTATCCCCCGTTATCAAGAGAATATTGCATATTTAGTTGAACGTATTCAACAAGTTCAAGATATTTTACAACGTCCTCTTATCTTGGAAAATATTTCTTACTATCACGATTACGGTAATGAGATCCCTGAAGGAGAATTTATTGCAGAGATTGCCGCTCGTAGTGGCTGTCAGTTATTAATTGATATTAATAACGTTTATGTCAATAGTCGGAATCATCAAAACTGTCCGTTTGACATGCTAGCTACATTACCCAGTGAGGCTATTTGTTATTACCATATTGCAGGCCACTTAAAGGAACGGGAAGATTTTCTGCTTGATACTCATGGTAAACCGGTGCAAAAGGAAGTTATCGATCTGGCTCGTTATACCTACACTCTTCACGGTAATCGCCCATTACTGTTAGAGCGTGACCACAATGTTCCTCCGCTGTCGATATTGTCTGAGGAGTTAAGATCTATCCATCTAGATATCGTTAACCCTAAGCCAATTGCCCATTTGGAGATCGCAGCGCATGCTTAAACCGCCGGTGAAAATGAGCCTACAGATGCAAGCGTTAACAAAGTCAATTCGCACTCCCTCCTTGCAAAGGGAGTTACCGTGCCGTTATCAAGAGTTCATCCGTAGTAATTTGTACTCAGTTATCACTCACTCTTTTCCGCTGTTTTGCTCGCAGCTGACAGAGTCAACGGTATATACGTTAGTTGATGAATGGTTATTCATGCATGGAGCGACAGAGCCAGAGTTTCACCATATCGCGACTGAATTTGTCAAATTTATTCATCAGCGAGTCCTTGATAATCGGGGCTGTCATTTAACAGCAGAACTGATATCGATAATCGAATATGAATGGATCATTTTTAGTACTGAAATTGATGTATCTGAGTTAGTAATACCCAACGTATTGTGGGATGAGGTAGACGCTCGACCAGATAAATTCTACATACTACTTAATTCAACATTAAAGTTAGTCAAAGTTCCTTTTTTAATTAATTCCGATTCGGTCACTTTTATGACGAATAAACATCAAACTGCATGTTATGGAGTATTTCGAAATGCATTGCATCAAGTTGTTTCACAAAAGCTGAGAGAAGTTGATATTGCAATTATTCAGATGATCCAACATAGCCCTAGACTGACCTTTATTCAACTTCAACAACAGATTACTCAACATCTGTCTACATTTCACGTTTTGACCTGGGTTCAAGAGTTTTATCAAAATGGACTCATAGGCCTTTATATATCAGGAGAAACAATATGATTAACGTATTTGTTAATTGGTACGATGCTATAGTCGAAAAATGTAAGAGATTTGATTTTATAGTACTACTTGCCATTCGGCTCTTTCTTGTTCCTGTTATTTTCGTCGGCGCTCAATCTAAGGTTTTAGGGTTTGCTGGTTCTGTTGCCTGGTTTGGTGCTTCTACCGCTGATGGCGGTTTGAACTTGCCTTTTCCTGAGTTGCTCGCTTTCTTAGCGGCCGCAACAGAAGTAATAGGCTGTTTTTGTATCGCGCTAGGCTTGTTTACACGTATCATGGCGATTCCGATGATTTTACTCATGAGTGTCGCCAGTGCAATGGTTCACTGGAAACATGGTTGGGATGCTATTGCCACTAGCAGTATGGAGGCTACACTGCGACTGAATGGATTTATTGAATGGTTAGCAGTGAATTTTCCTGGTCGATATAACTACATTACCGAACTGGGTGATCCTGTGATGCTTAATAACGGAATGGAATTTGCGGCCACTTACTTTGTAATGCTTATGGTGCTTTTCATCTACGGTGGTGGCCGCTACGTTAGCGTGGATTATTGGTTAAAAAAACCTTTCACTCGTACGCCTCAAAAAGCTTAATACCTAACTAAGTACACTCATACTTAATTATCTTACTTGCCACCTTGGTGGCGAGAGGGGACTTTATGTTTACAGATGTAGTGGAATTATCACGGTTCCAATTCGCTAGTACAGCCCTTTACCACTTTATTTTTGTCCCTTTAACTATTGGTTTATCATTTTTACTTGCGATCATGGAATCACTCTACGTCATGACCGGTAAAACCGTTTATAAAGACATGACGAGATTTTGGGGGAAATTATTTGGTATTAATTTTGCTGTTGGTGTCGCAACAGGGCTCACGATGGAGTTCCAGTTTGGTACCAATTGGGCGTACTACTCCCATTATGTAGGTGATATTTTCGGGGCTCCACTTGCTATAGAAGCGTTGATTGCATTTTTTCTTGAGTCAACGCTAGTTGGGATGTTTTTCTTTGGTTGGGATCGACTTTCTAAAAGACAACACTTGAGTGTCACTTGGCTTACTGCTCTGGGATCAAATTTCTCTGGGTTATGGATTTTGATGGCAAATGGCTGGATGCAAAATCCAGTTGGAGCTGAATTCAACTATCAAACCATGCGTATGGAAATGACAAACTTTGCAGAAGTTATCTTCAATCCAGTAACTCAGGTTAAGTTTGTACATACAGTTGCTGCCGGTTACACCACTGGTGCGTTGTTTATTATGGGCATCAGCGCTTACTACATCTTGAAGAATCGTGATTTGCCATTTGCTCGCCGCTCATTTGCGGTTGCTTGTGCCTTTGGTATGGCTTCCATCACAGCGACTTTGTTGTTGGGTGATGAATCTGGCTACACACTTGGGGAAGTGCAGCAAGTCAAACTTGCGGCTATCGAAGCAGAATGGGATACCGAGCAAGCGCCCGCTTCCTTCACTCTATTTGGGGTACCGAATCAAGAAACCATGCATACCGACTATGCGATTAAGATTCCTTATTTGATGGGTATTATCGCGACACGGTCACTTGATGAGCCAGTAGTGGGGTTGAAGGAGCTAATGGCGCGCAGCGAACGGCGTATTAGAAATGGTATGAAAGCGTATGGATTACTGGAAGAGTTACGCAGTGGTAATGATTCGACACAAAACATTGCCGAGTTTAATTTCATCAAACGTGATTTAGGTTACGGCTTGTTACTGAAAAAATATACCGATAACGTTACTAACGCGACTGAAAGCCAGATTAAACAAGCGGCGAAAGACACCATCCCACAAGTAGCTCCGTTGTTTTGGAGTTTTAGAATTATGGTGGTGTGTGGCATTACCATGTTTGCAGTGATCGGTTTTTGCTTCCTTCAAGTGTGTAGACGAAGAATAGGCACACAACCTTGGCTGTTACGCGTCGTTCTATTTGCGATTCCACTACCTTGGATAGCCAGTGAAGCAGGCTGGTTTGTGGCTGAATTTGGTCGTCAACCTTGGGCAATTGGTGAAGTTCTTCCCGTTAATATGGCTGTTTCTAACTTATCACTGAGCGATCTTTGGATCTCACTTGGTTCTGTATATCTATTTTACACCCTATTCTTAGGGGCTGAAATGTACCTAATGGTGAAGTTTGCACGACGTGGCCCAAGTGCACTTCATACAGGACGTTATCACTTTGAAGTACAAAATTTTCATTCAACGTTACTCAAAGCGCAACACGAAGGAAAATATGATGTTTGATTACGAAACCGCACGACTGCTCACTTGGGCAATCATAGGCATTTTGTTGATTGGTTTTACCATTACTGATGGGTTTGATATGGGCGTGGCTGCGTTACTGCCTATTTTAGGGCGTAAAGATGTCGAGCGGCGAGTTATGATCAACAGTATTGCTCCTCATTGGGATGGTAACCAAGTGTGGCTGATTACGGCAGGAGGCGCAATTTTCGCTATTTGGCCACTCGTCTACGCCACGGCATTTTCAAGCTTTTATCTGGCGATGATACTACTGCTTACTGCATTATGGCTGCGTCCCATTGGCATGGATTATCGAGCAAAAATTGATAATCCATCTTGGCGTAAGGCTTGTGATAGTGCACTTGTCTTGAGTGGTATAGTGCCTCCACTAATCTTTGGGATTGGTTTTGGTAATTTATTGGTTGGAGTGCCGTTTAAGCTTAATAATCTTCTCATGCTCGATTACCAAGGGAGTTTTTGGGAGCTGTTGACACCTTTTCCACTGATTTGTGGTTTAGTGAGTCTTGCGATGGTTGTCACCCAAGGTGCTGTGTTTTTGCAACTTAAAACTGCCGATGACCTACGTCTACGCGCCCATAAAGTTGCTATCATTAGTGGCATAATCACATTATTATTATTCTTAGTTGGTGGTATTTTCGCAGCTCAAACAGCTGGTTATCTTATTGTTAGCCCAATACTGACCAATGCAGCTTCAAATCCATTAAATAAGGAAGTGATCAGTGTAGCGCACCGTTTATTGCATAACTATTTTGAACACCCTTTATTGTGGCTTATCCCATGTGCAGGTATTACTTGCTTATTAGCATCAATTTGGGCAAGCAAAAGATACGCTTCTGGTAAAGCATTCTTATTTTCTAGTACTGCGATAGCATGCATTATTTTGACGGCAGGTGTTGCCTTATTCCCGATGATTATGCCTTCAAGTTTAGTCCCCTCGCAGAGCTTAACCATCTGGGATGCTACATCAAGCCAAAAAACACTTAATATCATTGCGATTGTTACCATCATTATGCTACCCGTGATCCTCAGTTACACTATTTGGTGTTACTACAAAATGTTCGGTCGTTTAGATGAAAACTATATTCGAAACAACAGCTCATTGCTGTATTAAAGGAGATAATTCATGTGGTATTTCTGTTGGGTTCTTGGAGTATTATTGGCTTGTGCCTTTGGTATTATTAATGGTTTATGGCTAGAGCATTCTGAACATTTCGAAGAACAATGATCAAATAGCGGAGCTAAATCGCTGTTTCAACCAAAACGTGCATACAGATTTCTAAAAAATGGGTTTCTTTGCAGCTATTTTTTTAGCGAATGAGGCGACAACATCGTCTAGTTTAAATTAAATCTAACTTAACAAAGCTATGGCTATGCTAAAGTACAATTTAAGGGTAACAATGGAAATATTACAATTTATAACAACCAATATAGATAATATTATTTATAATTAAAAGCTGACTAGAGCTATTCCTTTAACTTTAAACTTCATTTAAGGGATAGCTATTTTATTAAATGCTTTGCTTTACTTAAATGTGTTGGGAAAGAGAACTGAGTCACAACTATTGCCTATGCGTTAAAACCAGGAGAATGTAAGTTTTTATGTATTTTACTACGGTCTAGTTACTGTCGTGATGTAATTGACACCTTAGCACCTTAGCACCTCAGCACCTCAGCTTACAGTATTATGCCAAGCTTGAAGCTGACAAATAGTTCAGGAGGTTTTCATCATGGATATTAAAGTTATTGGTATCGATTTAGCCAAAAATATTTTTCAAGTTTGTGTTTGTCTTATGGATAACTCAATCATGAGTAACAAAATGGTTAACAGAAAAAAGCTGCTCGATAAAATTAGACAACTCCCCGAAGGTAGCCTTATTGTTATGGAGGCCTGTGGAATAGCGCATTCTGGGAAAGAAAATTTCAAGCACTTGGTTATCAAGTACTGCTCTGGTCTAATCCCATCGGACGCTTAATTTTGAGACAGTATGGTCAATAAATTAAGAAGTCTATATGAGTCTGAAAAATCACATAAGAGTTATCCGCAGGCATTTAAAGATGAAGCCGTCTTGATGGTGCTAGAGCAAGGTTATAGTGTTGCTGATGCAGCAAAGTCTCTTCGAGTTAGCACGAGCCTGCTTTACAACTGGAGGGGAAATCACGAAGCCTTGCAGCAAGGCATCACATTAGCAGAGTCTGAATGTGATGAGTTGAAGCGATTACGTAGATAAAACAAAGGATTACGCATGGAGAAAGGAATTCTAAAAATACCCAAGAGGCACGCCGAGACAAGCGCCTTCTTTGCGAGAGAAATGAAGTAAAATTTAGTTTCATCAAACAGCAATCCAACCTGTTTCCCGTAGCACTGTTATGCCGAGTAATGAGTGTCAGTAAGTCGGGCTATTACGATTGACATAAACGCCCTACAAACGTGATCAGCCTTGAAACACTGAAGCTTTATCGCCTTTTTCGACAGCTATTTAAGCAAAGTTGAGGCAGCTTAGGGAATCGTGAAATGGTGAAGACATTGCGCAATGAAGGCTACTAAGTTGGTCGCTATCTCGTACGTAAAATTATGCACCGCCTTCGACTCAAAGCAACCCAGCGATGCGCTTACAAGGCGACGACACAGCGAAAACACTCAGATGTAGTGGCTGATAACCTATTAAACATGAACTTTAATCCAATATCGGCTAATCAGGTCTGGGCGGGTGACGTGACCTATTTAAAGACGGGTGAAGGCTGGATGTATTTGGCAGTGGTGATGGATTTATATTCACGCCGGATTGTGGGATGGCACATAGACAAACGCATGACCACGGATTTGATACCTAAGGCATTAATGAAACCCCTACAACCTGCGCCAACCGGCCAGAGGGTTGGTATTTCACAGTGACCGAGGCTCGCAATATACTAGTAAGCAATTCGGTAGGCGTTGTTGAATAAATCCGTGAACTATTTGGCGTTGCCGTGATTGCCGTTGAATATTTAAATATTATTGTCGGGCAAAGTCACCTAAAAGTGAAAAGAAAAATGCATCAATGTCTAGACAGGAAGTCATGAGAAGGACCGAATCGACCTTGTAGGGTGTTAAGCTTTGGTCCATGATTAAGTTGGGACAAATGGACACGGCTGAAATGATGACGCCATGGGACCAATTTTATTCTTTAGCGGCATAGTCGTATCTGAGGGCTCTTACGCTCTCAAATTATAGCTGCAAGCACTCTGTTTGCGACAGAACCAGTAACATCCACTAATAGCTCAAACTATTTTCATTTATTTTTAATTTTGTTCTGACCCCATTTATTACATTTATTATTTACGAAAAAAGCTATGGCGCTAAATTTATTTAGCGCCATGTTATAGACCCAAAATACCCAGCGAAATTTTGGATTAAGAAAGGTGGTCTAACTCTAATAACATCTTTTTAAGTTGCTCTTGTGCTGCGTTAGCTAAAGGCAGTAATGGCTTACGTGGGCCACCAACGTCTCTCCCTTGCAGCGCAAAACCCGATTTAACTGCGGCAGCCAAGCCAGATTTAACGATGAATTCTAAAAAATCATACTGTTGATAAAACAGTGCTTTGGCTTTTTCGTTATTGCCACTTCTCACTGCCTCAAGTAATTGTTTGGGTTTATCGCCAATTAAACAGGGCGCGGCGGTACACCAGCCGATAGCTCCAGCGTTAAGAGCTTCCAGAGCCATGTGATTACAGCCGTTAAAAAATGGCACAGAGCCGGCTGAGAGTTGATAAATTTTATGCATCCGCTGTATATCACCGGTGCTTTCTTTAATCATGGTTGCATTTTTGATCTTATCGATCATTTTCAGCATAAATTGGGGTGACATATCAACACCACAGGTCGCTGGATTGTTATAGATCATGATTGGTAGCGGGGTTGCATCGGACACACTTTGATAATGTAAAAAAACCTCGTCTTCGCTTAATTTATAATACGAAAATGGTGAAAGCATAATGACATCGGCGCCAATAGCATAAGCGTGCTTGGCGCGTTGCACTGCTTGCTCAGTTGTGAGTTCGGCAATACCTATCACCACAGGCACTCGAGCGGCGACATGTTTAACCGTAAAACTGGCTACATTTTCCCATTCCTCTTTGCTCAAATAGGCAGCTTCCCCAGCACTGCCTAAAGCCGCAATGGCATCAACCTGAGCATTAAGCAATGTATCGATAACGATCCCTAACTTGGTAAAGTCAATCGTTTGGTTGTCATGGTGAAAAGGGGTAATTGGATAACCTATAATTCCTGCTAACTTCATTTTTATGCTCCTTAAATACAGTTGGTGTGATGTTTTAAAGCCTGTCTTGCGTAGTAGGCAAAATTGACTTTATTTCGTTTATCAGTTGAAACCCAGTCATGTGCTTCTTGGGCTAAGTGCTGTGGCAGCGGTTTAATCTCGCCAGCCGCCATCGCTAATAATTGCAATTTTGCGGCGCGCTCAATCAAGATCGCTAGATTACAGGCTTCTTCAATATTTTTGCCTACCACCAGCTGCCCGTGATGGGCGAGAAATACCGCCCGATTGTTACCTAGCGCTTTTGAAATGAGTATGCCTTCTTCGTTACCCACGGGTACCCCAGGCCAATCAGGCACAAAAGAGCAATCGTTGTATAAACCACAGGTATCCATTTGCGAGATAATCAAAGGCACGGCTAGCATTGATAACGCAGCAATATGGGTGGGATGGGTATGAATGATGCAGTTTACATCTGGATGTTCTTGATAGATCCAAGTATGAAAACGGTTAGCCGGGTTGGCCATACCAACACCCGCCAAAGGTTTAAGGTCTTGATCAACCTCAATTAAGTTTTCAGCAGTCACTTCATCAAACCCTAAACCAAACCTTTGGGTTAAAAAGGTGTTTTTGGCGGCTGTCCGGCTGGTAATTTGCCCAGCCAATCCAGCGTCGTGGCCTTTATCGAATAAGATTCGGCAGGTTAACGCTAGTTTTTCACGCTCGGATAACAGGCTGTCTTGAATCAGCATGTGCATATCTTGCTGTGCATTTTGCATCAGTGTTTCTTTTGTCGTATTGGATGTCTTCATCTGAGCTCTCTTCTGCTATTTGCTTTGACAATGGCAATACGATAGCGATAGTCTGGATTAAAAATAAGAGCCAGAAATGTAAACTTTAGGGGTCCAGAAGTGCGTGATTATCTATGTTAAAAGCTTGGGACATTCAGTTTTTACTTGCAGACAGTGTTGGTAAGACACTGCATGCGAAGTTATTGAACCGTATCACCACAGACATACAAAATGGACGATTAACACCAGGTTGTTTGTTACCCGGTTCACGTTCGTTAGCTGAGCAACTAGGAATAAACCGCAAAACTGTGCAGCAAGTATATGAAGAACTTGAAGTACAAGGTTGGTTGAAAAGTAAACTTAGAAGCGGAACCTTTGTATCTGAAATATTGCCAGAGCAAAACTTGTCTGCGGCAGATGCTTCTTTGATTAACCTGGTCCAAAAAACAAAACCATCGTCTAAATTGGTGAAAAATTTATACTCAGATGCGCTGGCTTTGGCCGATTGTATTGCAATAACCAATGACGGTACCCCTGATGTGCGGCTCATTCCGTACGATTTATTAGCTCGAACCTACCGACGCGTCTGCGTAAATTTAAGTCGGCACGCTAAACTTGGTTACGGCGATCCACGTGGTGCCATTGAACTGCGAAGCTCAATCCAAAAAATGTTGGCTAGCGACCGGTTTATGCATTGCTCTGTACAAGAAATATGTGTAGTTCGCGGCAGTCAAATGGGGATTTATTTAGCGTCTAGAATAATAGATCCGAAAAAAGGCGCCATTATCATGGAAGAGTTATGCTACTTACCTGCGCAAGCCGCGTTCGAAGCCAATGGGTTTACCGTCATAAAATGTCGATTAGATGAACAAGGTCTCGATATCACCTACTTACGAGAAATACTCGCCTCTCATGAGGTATCGGGTGTTTATGTCACACCGCATCATCAATACCCTACCACTGTCTGTTTACCCATGCACCGACGGTTAGCTTTATTAGATTTATCTAAATCTTATCAGTTTTCCATTATTGAAGATGATTATGACCATGAATTTCATTATGAAACCCATCCAATACCACCATTAGCCAGCCTACCGAATTCCGAAAATGTCATTCATATTGGCTCTATGTCGAAGGTATTGGCCCCAGGCATTAGGCTAGGTTACCTAGTTTCAGGAACTCAGTTTATTGAAAGAGCCGCACAAGAAATAGTCCTGATAGATAGGCAAGGGAATACCATAACGGAACATGTCATCGCTGACTTAATGGAGTCGGGGGAAATAAAGCGTCATATCAGAAAAGTCCGGCGAGAATATAAAGACCGAAGAAACCATGCCGCACAAGAATTTATCCGGTTCTTCGGCAATAACGTATCGTTCGCCTTACCTACCGGTGGTTTAGCTATTTGGGTTGATATCTCTCAACTAGTTGAAGGTAGCGACCTCTCTGGCTTGCAGAATAGCGACTCAATACTAAGCACTTATTTTGCTGGTGATCAAAAGACAGCAACGCACATTCGCTTTGGCTTTGGCGCCCTTAATCTTGATGAAATAACGAAAGTGATTAAAAAATTATCGCAGCATTTAATCAGATAAAGAGTTGTTTTCAGCATAAAAATAAGTGTTTTTGTTTTAAATTAGTGACTTAATGATTCAATAAGGGCAATAGTTAATGGATGTAGACTTCATCAGCATGTAAATTTTTTTACTGACGGGTGTATTCAGAGAATCTGGTGAATAACTTGATATAGTGCTAAGCATGGTTTTTTATGCACACAGTGATGGCTGCAAAAGGTGATTGAGAACAGTGGATCATCATCGGCATCTGTTGCAAACCTTGGATGAAATGGTGTACCTGCATCAAGTGCAGAGTTATGAGGCACCTTTATAGCACGAGTAGCATTCGCAATAATTGGCAGCGCTGCAACTGTGCTGCGCGTATTATCACGCCAGCAGGGTTCAGACTGGTGTTAAGGTTGCGAATTAAAACAATAGGTCATGGCTGCTGGGGTATAAGTAATATAACCGCGAATTCAGCGTCGCTCAGGCATTTGCTGATGTTTGTGGGTGAAGTCGGCATTGATCGGGCAGATATAGGCGTGTTGTGCAACGATGGCGAGTGAAAATACCGCACGTTTCCTTTGCCTTGGTTGTTACTGGTTTGTTGTAAGCCCCTAGAGGGTTTGCCCCATTATGGCTCAGCAATGCTTCGATGCGGCCTAGATAGCCTCAAAAAGTTGGGAGCACTCTAGCCCATGCAGCAGTAGGGCTACAGGCAAGTCGTTGCATCAACCCTAGTTGAGGATGCAATGGCGTGAATTTGTTGCTTAGTGTTAAGTTGAGGCGGTCGGTGAATCGGGTGAAAGCTAAGGTTTTAAACGGTTTTTGACGGTTTTAGGTGAATTGCTTCTGTCTAGGACTAGGCTCATTTTAACCGAGTGCCAGGCTCGCTCTCTTGACCTGCATTAGTCGCTCCTAATGTATCGAGGTGGAGCTATGATCATGTGCAATTATGATGAATTTAGACTTTCAGACGGGCGGATATTGGACCTCGCCGATATCCAAGGTTTGAATGAAACCGAATGCTACACCTTAAGAGGGTGAAAATCGATATCGACCCGCTATAGATGCTACTCATTATCATCACGGGTCCTTCCGGCTGGCTTGACTGCGGGGGCGGTGACGCGCAGTGCTTCACTACATATGAGGGTTTTAGAGGGCGTTAGTGAACCGTTGTTCGCTCACCTTCTGGGTGGATGAAGCAGCAGTAAAAGCGTGGTACTGCCATGAGCATCATGGCGGGCGTGGTCGCGGGTTTAGCTATAGTGATGTGGCGATTGAAACAGCGTTGATGGTCAAAGGCATCTTTAATTTGTCGTTGCGTGGGCTAGAAGGCTTTCTCAACTCTTTGTTTACGTTGATGAGTGTGCTACTTAAATCACCCGATTACACTTCTATCAGTAAACGCGCTAAGACAGTCAATGTTCAGTACCGCAACCCCAGTCGCGGACCCATAACGCATATTGTTGCCGATGCTACAGGGCTAAAAGTGTTTGGTGAAGGCGAATGGAAAACGCGCAAGCATGGCGCAAGTTGCACTTATCCATCAATACAAGCACTCACGAAGTCGTTGCCGCTGAAGTCAGTCTTGTGTGAGTAGGCGATAATGAAGTACTGCCGACCTTACTCAATCCTTTACGGCGAAAGATAGCGCAGGTATCGACAGATGGGGCTTATGATACAAAGGGTTGTTATCAATTACTGCGACGTAAAGGCTGCAAAGCTACCATCCCCGCGCTCAAATGCTGGGTTATGGGAAAAGGGGCATCCACGCAATGAAGCGGTAGAAGCACTGAAAGCGGGTCAGCTGAAACAATGGAAAATTGATAACGGCTATCACCAGCGCTCTCTAGCAGAGACCGCCATGGGCCGATATAAACAGTTGAATCGTCCAATGCTGAGTTTACGTGATTACAATGGGCAAGTCGCAGAGGCCTTGGCTGGTGTGAAGGCGATGAACAAAGTCATTAGTCTGGGTATGCCCGTTCGCCAGCAAGTTACTTAATCGGCCAGAAGCCTTGGAATAATTACGTTCTATGAAATGATTTAATCAACAACGCCATTATCCCAACACGCACCCACATCACCCATGCTGGCTTGGACACCATAGTTCGATAGCAGCCTACTGAATTGCTTACTGGTATATTGCGAGCCTCGGTCACTGTGGAATACCAGCCCTCGCGCTGGTTGGCGCAGGTTGTAGGCTTTCATTAATGCCTTAGATATCAAATCCGTGGTCATGCGTTTGTCTATGTGCCATCCCACAATCCGGCGTGAATATAAATCCATCACCACTGCCAAATACATCCAGCCTTCACCCGTCTTTAAATAGGTCACGTCACCCGCCCAGACCTGATTAGCCGATATTGGATTAAAGTTCATGTTTAATAGGTTATCAGCCACTGCATCTGAGTGTTTTCGCTGTGTCGTCACCTTGTAAGCGTGTCGCTGGGTAGCTTTGAGTCGAAGGCGGTGCATAATTTTACGAACGAGATAGCGACCAACCTGGTAGCCTTCCTTGCGCAATTTCTTTACCATTTCACGATTCCCTAAGCTGCCTCGACTTTGCTTAAATAGCTGTCGAACAAGGCGATAAAGCTTCAGTGTTTCAAGGCTTATCACGTTTGCAGGGCGCTTATGCCAATCGTAATAGCCTGATTTACTTACACTCATTACTCGACATAACAGTACTATGGGAAAAAGGTGAGATTGCAGTTTGATGAAACGAAATCTTACTTCATTTCTCTCGCAAAGAAGGCGCTTGCCTCGGCGTGCCCCCTTGGGTATTTTTAGAATTTCTTTCTCCATGCGTAATTCTTTGTTTCTCTACGCAATCGCTTCAACTCATCACGCTCAGACTCTGCTAAGGTGATGCCTTGTTGCAGGGCTTCGTGTTTTTCCTTCCAGTTGTAAAGCAGGCTCGTGCTAACTCCAAGAGACTTTGCCGCATCGGCAACGCTATAACCTTGCTCCAGCACCATCAAGACGGCTTCATCTTTAAATGCCTGCGGATAACTCTTATGTGATTTTTTCAGACTCATATAGACCTCTTAATTTATTGACCATACTGTCTCAAAATTAAGTGTCCGATGGGATTAGACCAGAACATCATAGCGATTCATAACGATTCATAGCGATTCATAACGATTCATAGCGATTCATAACGATTCATAAATGGCCATTTCAACTTGTCTTGATATGTTGCGATAGTATCACCAATAAGAGTAAATTTTTGAAAAATCAGCATAAAAAAAACTTCCTCTACCTATAGGATTGCTGCCACTAAACTTTAAAAATGAAGTAATCCGTGAATAGGTAAACTTGTGAAAAATATTGCGACTTTCCAAGTTCGATACCGCCAACCTAATTAATCAATCCTAACTTCGTGGATACAACCAATGCCAATTCAATCTGTTCGAGTTACTTCTTCTCATTCTTCACAGCGAGCTACAAAAGGCTCGAGAGAGACATCTCCAGCAAGTGATGAGAAATTGGAGATAATTAACGTAACATCTATAAAAAGAAAAGAAATTCCATTTCGTTCTCCGAGTAAAAATTCTGCTAGCGACCATGTCAAACTGAATCAACCACTTGAAATATTTAGGAAGCAGGCGTCTGTAGACCTTGAGTTGAGTCGTCGAGTGCAGAGCTTTTCTAATAAAGAGCTCAAAGAACTTGCATCAAGTGATTTAAATCGCAGCGATAAGACGGTATTGAAACTGGGAGCTAAATGGCAAGTAAAGCCTGATGACAATGAAGCAGAGGTGCCATTTTCACTATGGCGTAGCCATGCTGAAGGCAACTTACCTATACAACTTGTACTCGAAGCTTTAAATGATAGAAGAGCACAGGCCAAGGAGTTTATAGAGAAAGGTTTTAACGAGCTGATTATAGAGATTAAAAAAGACATTCTGCCGTTGTTACAGGAGAGGATTGAAGAGGTAAGAAAAGAGCGAGAACAGCAAGACAAGCGATACCCTTATCTGGGGCCTGATGAAAATACACTGAAGAAGATTGAAAAGTTTATTCATAAGGTTAACAGCTCTGGCAGCCTTGAAGCTAAGCCTAAGGATAGGGGCTTAGCTTATCAAATGGCACGCCATATCGAAACCAGTATTAAAGCCGTAGATGAGGCGTTAAAACTAGGCCAGATGAATGGACGCGTAGGTAATCTATCACAATGGTCCTCGAGCAGTACCAATGAATATGACAACAACGGGACTATGAAGCAACCCAGTATCATTGAGGGACAAATACAAATCACCGATTATCTGACATTGCGTAGAATGGAGCTCATTAATGAGCTTACCAAGAGTAATAATCGACTGTGTAGCTTATGGGAAAAGATGGATAAGTATGATAAGCAGGTACTAAATTCTAACCACTTCTCTATGCCTAAAGAGATTATTGCTGACATCCAAAACCATGTTAGAACCAACGCAAAGACATGGAGAAATCAATTTGTTAACGTTACCAATAAGTCTACTTCTTTTGCAGACACACTAACCACTTTTAAACACTCCTTAAGTCAAGTCAGTCAAACGGTGGGCAACAAAGTTCAGAAATTGCCATCGGAGTTATTCAATACCTTAAAGGAGCTGCCCCAGCAGGCATTGATTGCTTCTTATGTCGTGGACCACTTTAGAGACGTAACCTACAAAAAGATACTTGCCCTTAGTCCTGGTACGATTAGCGCTCCCTCAAAATACTCAAACGATGAGCAGACGGTTAAGTCCATTGTTCGCAGCATATACTGGTTAATGCAGCAGCCAGCATTTCGCATGCAGTATGACTATAATCCATTACAAGCGGCGGCCACTAATCTGAAAAAAGATAAGCCGTTGGAGGCAGAGTTTGCTAAAGAGGTTATGCAAGATACAGAACTCGAGTTTGTCGATGACATGGTACCGGGAAATGCGAATAGGCAAACTCAAGCAAAAGAAGACCGCGATCAGGATGACGAAGCCAGAAAGAGCGCATTTAGTGAAAGTTGTGACAAAGCTATTAAAGTATCAGATGACATCCTTAAACAAGTTGAGATTCTACCTCATTTGATACATAAGCTAATAAAATCACAGTCTAATGCTCTTTCTAGCTGGGGAAAGGAGCAATTAGATCAAGAGTTAAAAAGAATTAATGTGCCTGAGTCTTATAAGAGCCTTACCGATTTGGTAGGTAACCTTAAACACGTTGTGAATGAAAAATCAAAATTCACAGAGGAAGAATTAGGCGAGATTATTCAACTTACTCGCATTGCTAGCTTCTCAGCAAAAAATGAATTGGATAACCTAGATCTTAAAGTATCGTATTTGACGGGTAAGCGCCTAGATCCTTTTTCCAGACGTGCCAAAGTAGCGAAGGATTGGGGAATAATAGCACAAGAAATAATGCCGGAGGCTGATATTCCCGAGATTGAGTCTTTGCGTCAAATGCTTAAAGATAATGGCTTGTTGGAAGTGGTGATCTCAGAAGATGATCCTCATGGAATTTTGTTTACTACGCGGATGTGTCAGGAGTGGGAGTACGCACGGAAGGAAAGAACTATTCTGCCGAAGACTCCTGAGGAGCATCTCGCGGGAGAAAAAAGCTTGGTCGAATTTGTGACTAAATGGGGGCAAAAGCAGGTTGGCCGGGGCGCCGTTTATGCAGTGATCGAAGGTGGTGTTGACCTCGCGACGGGGGTAACTGTGACTTTAGTGAAAGCAGCTGTAACCGTCGGAGTTAAGGCTACCATTGCTTCGTTTACAATTCCGTATAAGGTACGTCAGATTATAGATGGCATGATGCCAGGAGAAGATTACCCCTATAAAGTTGTGCAAGATGTTGTAAACAATAGGCTTAAGCAGCTTGGCTTTAAGGTCGCAATGTCGTTTGTCCCCCGTCCAATCAAAACTGGTGTAGGCGGGGCGATAGTAATGGGAGCCTATGCTCATAATACAATCGTCGATCCAAAAGACAAAATCAAAATGGACTCTTGGTTAAAGACTCTAGCGATAGAAACGGGGGTAACGGGAGCCATCATTCCAGTGTCCAAGGTTGCAAGTGCAGCAGTGACGGAGTTGAAGAAAGTAAAGGCTGGGATCGATCTAAAAGATTACTTGAACAAAACTCAAATACCAGAGTACAAGGAAAAACTCGTTCAGGCTTACGACGAATACTCAGATGGGCTCAGAAAGCAATTTGTGGCTATGAAGATACAGTTCAGGGCAGACATGAAAGGAAAACTGCCTGAAGAAGTTGTCAATGAGATAATTGCAACTCAAGAGATGGCTTTCACAGAAGACTTGATCGAAATGCAGGCTAAGTTTAGGCAAAAAATGTCAGCAAGTTTTGAGGAAACGATGCAAAACTGGCAAAATCAGGGGCTTGTTAAAGAGTGGGAGCCTTTATTTACAGATGAAGCAAGTAATGGAAGTGTTAAATGCGGCAGTCTTGATAGTGATACGGGTAATGTAGATACCGAGGCCGCTGGCCCAAATTACGAGGGGATAAAACTAGTTGGAAGCAAAGAATACCGTGCAGAGGTTAGAGCACACCTAAAAACCCTCCAACAGACCGAAATCGGTAGAAATACCTTGAAAGTGATGAATGAACTAGGGGTCACTATTCGACCTCGTCTAGTAGGAGACCCTTTGCATACTGGTGACAATGGCCAGAAGTACTATGCTAATTTTGCCAGTCCTTTGACAAAAACCATTTATTTCGATCCTTGGAATACTTTGTCCGCGTCAAGCACAAATGAACTTGCAGATAGACCTTGGCTCAAGCGTAATCCTGCAATATCTTTGTTTCATGAAGTGCAGCACATCAGTCTTCACAACGATCCAGCAATAATCGATGCTCATGGCGAGGTCTTTGTCCTCAGGGGGGATGGCGATCTGATGAACGAGCACCTTGTTAGTGGGGTGGATTACACCGACGCTTTAGAAGATACCTATTACTTTTCTAACCCAGAATGGGTTGAACAACATGTTTCAAGAGCCTCAGAAACGCAAGGGTTCATAACCGAAAATGATTACCGGCGTGCGTTCTATGACTATAGGAATGAGGAACCAGTCCTAAGAGAAGCCTATTGGAGTGGTTTGAATATCAGGAGTGATGAAGATGAGGTGACTGATGAAGACGTTAAGTTGGCTCAGTTTGCTCGTCATGCAGCACCTAAAGAAGTAATGCTTGATATTCGTGCAAGGCGTAGAGCGGCTGCGAACAAATTTTACACGCGCTTTAATGGTGATGTAAAACGTGTAAAGGTGAAATTTTATGAGCAGATTAGAAGCGTAAATAACACTGATGGCCGATTAGAATTTCTTGGGAAAAAACTGAAAAGTATTGAGGGTATGGCGGAGCAAGCCAAAGGTGATGAGCAGTCGGCATTTTTTACTGAGGTCATTTCATTATTGAAACAAGCCCGTAACTCCAATGATTCCAGTGGCGTTTTGCGAGTATTCTGTCCTCAATTGACAGAGGTTGATGCAGAGATCCTCGATAACGTGTCTAGCTCAGGTTATCTCAGGCATCCGCTGGTCCGACCTGTGGTTGATTACCATAAGTTTTTAATGAGATGTTCACTGGAACTTAGTGAAGAAGAGTTTAGTGAATTAATTGAGAATGAGGATTTCAAAGCGAGACAGCCAAAAAATCTCTCGAGCATGACCTTAGACGATGAATTTCGCCATCAAAAACGCTCAATAATTAGAAATATGAGTGACAAGTCCTATCGAGATAAACTCCTCGAAAATAGTGTCATCACGCAGATGAATGCCATTAAAGGCGATCTTAGAATAAATGAAAATAATATTTCACTTAAGGACTATGAGAGAATAATTACTGAGGTAAGAGCGAGAAAAGAAGCTAGCAAAAGGCCTTTTGATAAGATTATACATTCTTTGTCAGAGCATGCTTTTAAATCAGAACTTGAAGCTGCTAAGCACGGTATTCGAATAAAAAATATAACAACAGAAATACGTAAACGCCAAAGCTTTGATGAATTTAAGATGTCTTTGCTGCCAAGTGAAAATCTATATGTAAAGAGTAATCCAGAGCTAGATACAGACACTTTGCTTTCTAATATTCTTCAATATCGAAAAGGAGAGCTTGAAACCTTACATTCAAATGAGGAACAAGTGGAAAAACGCTATTTAGACTCTTTACAAGATAAAACTTTACCAAATGGTAAGGTTTATTCCAGAGCGCAACAAATAGAAGATATTAAGATTCATGGTGGCCTGCTTAACTATGAAAGGTCAGTTATAAGAAGTCATAAAATGGCTGGGTTTTTAGGGGATATAAATCACCCCACAATAGCCAAGGAATATTGGGAACAACGTGGCATATTACAGCCTGAAAACGTTAAATACGTATATCGATACCCTGAACTGCCAGCCGCGAATATCTACACTATGCCCGGTGAAGGTGACAGTCGTAAAGTTAAAGTAGAAAAGCTAGAAAAGGTAACTTGGGATGTTAGCTATTTTAGGTTGATAGAGCAGAAAATGGGTAAACATTACTTACATTCAGTTAATAGTGCTGAACTTGGGAGTGATGATGTCAATTGGGCCCCAGAAAAGTACAGTAAAATTTTAGAAAAGCGCGCTACATCCTTGATTGATTCTATGCCGAATAAGGATGATCGAGAGTATGTGAGGAAAACACTGAAAAGCGCGTCGAATCCTCCAACATTTACGACTTCATCAGAGGCTTTACCCTTCTTTATTAAGCCGAAAATAGGTCCTTACCCGCTGGAGAACATGTTGCTAATCCAAGATGGCGATAAGCATACAATGATCAGCTTAATGCCGCCTGGGAAAGTTCAAATTTTTAATTCGTCTGAACAAATTGATGCATTTGTCCGCAATAAAAATAATCATGAATTTCTTCTCTCACATGCTAGTTTAGCTAACCAAATGGACGGTAGTACAGATAGAGGTATGGAGTCTATCCTTGAAGATGTTGCCGCTAACAGTTATGTGACTATGAATGGACGTAAATTAACTGTTGCGGAGAAAGAAATTTTTCCTTACTCCTCAAAAAAGACAGTCCACAATAGAATGAACGGTCTGGGAATATTTCATAGTTTGGCGGTATCATCAATCGGCGATAGTCGAGGCGGTTATATTGCCAAGACGGATTTAACCCAAGCGCTTGGTGAGAGTTATTGGAAAGGCATTGCTGGGCAGCATACCGTTGAAATAACTGGTGATTATGAGTTACCAGAACAATATAAAGATTTGGAAGGGGAAGCATTGTTTAATAAGCTTTATGATCCCCAAGCTGAAACTGATATGCAGAGACTTGTTGAGGGTAAAATCAATGAGTTTGAAGCAAAACATTTCCAAGATTATTCGTATCATCTCAAAGCCACATTTAACCGGCTGGTCGCTTCAGCGGAGCGCGACGGACGTTTGAGTTCTGACGGACAAGCATTGATTAAAGATATGCAAAATGGCTCACATGAGGTCGAAGTATCCTTACCCGGACTGACGGGGAAGAGAGATGATTATTTCCCTTTGGAGGGCATGTTGCTGATAAAGAAAGGAGAGCGCCATATCCTTGTTAGTCTGCATTCTGATGGTGCCCTTATCGAATTTGGTAGCAAACAATCACTTTATCGTTTTTTCAGTAACCCGGCGAATAGTAACTTCATACTTTCGCACATGAGTGAATATGATAAACAGCCTGTTCTACCAGGTGGAGATACTCCCGATAGGACATTAAACGACTTCGCGACGCACTCAAATCGTTATTTCGGCACTGAATTTACAAGTGTTAGTTATGCTGTGAATAAAAAAGAGGTTGCTAACAATCTCGACCTAAATCACATACCTCTCAATGATAGCGATAATATATTCGATACCATTGGGAGAAGAAACTTGGAAAGGCTCAGACAAGATGCTGACGCTCTTCTTACTTCTCATGCTGAGTGGAACACAACAAAAGCATTTGAGGTTGTAGGTGGTGTGCTAGCGGTGCCAGCGTTTGCATTGAGTGTTGCTGCAATTATAGTAAGTGGGGGGGCGGTTGCACCGACAGTGATAGCGGGTGTTGCTGGAGCGGCAATGGTTGTTGATGCTGCTAGCCTAGGTGTTGGGATCGCCGAAGGGGTTTATCTTTTGGTTGAGGGAGACTCGGCTGAAGATAGAGCCAGTGGATTGATCCCCCTAGCTTTAGCTCCTCTTGATGCTCTTGGACTTACCTCCAGTGCAACAGATGCCATCAAGGCGTTAAAGGTGCTGAAGTTGACCCGACAGACTGGCGGGGCCATGGATGATGTTTCAGGGGGGACTAAGCCTAGATTTATTTCTGATAACGCGTCACAACCTTCGGAAGATATAAACGAGCTGTCGGTTAAAATACCTAGTGATTTTGATAATTTAGGTGAGACTGATGGGCTCTTTGAAGTCAGAAATACGCGTCTCAAAAGCCTAGAGGATAGTGCCTATCTGGCCATAGAAAATAATCAACCTCAAAAAGTGTTGGGAGAGATTGTATCCTTCAGTAACAGAATGAGTAATCCTCCTCTACTTTCAGAAGTCAAGAGATTGAAAAGACTTCTTGATGTTTATTTCAATAAGTTTATAGGAAGGGAAAACAACCTCTCAGGAAACACTATTGGAACCATGAGTCACGGCGATATACAAGCGCAGTGGTTGGAAAAAATAGATGTACCTCTGCGGAACGATCTTACAATGATGCCGGAGAAAATTACGGCAATAAGACAAGATTTCAACCGCTTGCTCAGGAAACTTGACGTATCTGATAACCCTGTTTTGCAGAAGGTCAAAAATGCACTAGACGAATTGCCGACTACAAGGCTGAGCAGATATGGGGATGAGGCTGCTATAACGCAACACTATCGGGTGACAAACGCTAATGGCGACATCGTTGGTACCATTGAAGTTATTGGAACCCAAAGATCAATTGGCCTGACGAACACTGCATTGAATGAAATCAGTAGAACGGATTCAGGACAACGGTTACTTCAGGGGCTGGCAAATAGGGGTGTTAAAGTACAAGTTCCCTCAATGGGGGATGTCAATCGTGTGGGTAGCGATGGGCAGGTTTATGCAAAAAATACTGCAGCAGGGACAACGGTCTCTTTCGATCCTGAAAATAGAATTTTGGGCGGCGATGCCTCGGCGATTCAAGTTTCTCCCTATTTAGAACGTGACTCATCGGTAGGACTTTTTTATGAATTGCTGCACATATATAACAATATCTACTCTCTAAGGTTACCTAAAGCTGAGGGGGGATACCTAACAGTCGGCGGTGCTAGTTCACTTGTAGAAGAAAGCCGGATAGTAGGAGTCACCTTCAAGGACCCCAATGGGAATACCTATGACTTTAGTTCACCGGAGTTTGTTGAATCGCACCTACCTGAGGGGGGGCATTATCTTACAGAGAATCTATTTCGAAGGGAGCATGCTCAAAACAAAGGACAAAGACCAGTTTACCGGCCTTATTATGGTAATGGAGATCAACAAGTTAATTATCATCCTGACATTAGAGAACCTTTGGTAAAGACGCGTGATACGTTGAGTGAGCATGAGCAGCGCATCGTAAATGTACTCGAAGACCAGCTTAAAACAAACTTGGGGAAAAAATATGATGAATATACGGGATCAGACAACGCCGAGTTATGCCAAGCAGCAGCTGCAGATGTTAGAACAACGTTAAGGGATCTCGGATACACTAATATCAGGAATCTGGAACTTGGGTTGTGGATTACTCCAAATAGTAGTCCGAATAATCATTACGTGGTTGTAGCAAATATTCAAGGCGTAGATATAGTAATTGACTTAACCGCAGGACAATTCTTCAATAAATATGGTCTACAAGGTCCTATTGTTACGACAAAAGAAAAATGGTTTGGTATGTGGCGCGAAGCATTGAAGGAAAAACCCAGAACCTTGATTAAGGCTATGGAGTTTACAGGGTCTTTTGATGGTTCTCCCTTTAGCCCTAAACGCTTCGGCCTTACGGCTTTAGATTATCAAAATGATGGTGTTGTTGTGTCTTCAGCTAGCTGGTATAAGGATAATGGACCTCAGAGTAGTGCCCGTAATGCTGGTAGGTCATCTGCTGGCGACGAACTTGTGTCAGAATTTGAGACTGATGGGTTATTTAGCAGAAGGAGCAATAGTGAAAACTTAAATCTTGAAGGATTACGATCGTTAAAAGACAAATTGGAAATAATTGAAAACACAATGCGAGAAGTTCCATCAGAACCTTCGAGATTATCGGATAACAAAAAGTCGTTTCATCAGGGTGAACGTGATGCAATGAGCAAAGATTATCGTTTGCTGAATGATTACTCCCTTAAACAAAAACATGAAATGCTTAAATCTAGAAAGTTCCCAGGCGGTCGAGATATAGATACAAAAACTTTCGGGGCCTTGCATCGAAAGGCTACATTAGAGTTAGGCAATGTTATTGCAGAAAGACACTTAACTAAAGCGGTGAATTGGGCTAAAACTGCCGAGAAATCAGGTAGCGAAGTCGTTGAGATTGTACCTCAAGGGGAGTATCTAAAACTTTCAGAGGGAGAATGCCGGCCGACATCAATGCTGATGGCGTATGCTATAGAAACTGGGAATGTACATAACTTTGCATTGAGGTTAAAGAGCATAGGAACAGAAGATTCTTCCCTGTACAAACTACTAACAGAAATTCATGGTGGTGATACTCCACAGGCTAAACAATTCAATGAATTGATAAAAAATATGCAGCCTAATAATCTGGATGCTGGGGTAAGATTCAATTTAAGCAAACTCGAAGAACGTGATGTTTTCTCACTAGAATGTCATTCGGTGCGAATAGACATACCGGGTCATTCAATGTCGATGACTAAATCTGGTTCGAAGTATTATTTCTTTGATCCCAACTTTGGTGTTGTCTCATTTACTCGATTTGACAAGATGAAAGACTTCATTAAAGGACATGTCACGTCTGAGAAGTTTGGGTATCCATCTTTCCAAGGCAATGTAAATGTTGTACAGCTAAAGTTTGAAGGCAATGATATTACCAATCTGAAGTTGAATGGAGAAGAAATACTCGCAGACGTTGTATCCAAGCAAAATAGTACTGGAATGAGTGAAATGAGGGAGCTCGCGGCAGAAGGCTATATACCCTTCGACGGTCCAGGAGCTAAAGGGACATCTGGTGCTGGTCATGATAATTTAGGGGCAAGTAATAGGGGTTTTGTGCCCTATGATCGACCTGGAGGAGAGAAATATATCTACTTCCCTGTTTTGGATCATGAACGAGTATCGGGAAGGCTTATTCCTTTGCTTCGAGATTTAAGGGCGAAAGGGAAGCCTGCAATAACACCTGTATTCAGGGATCAAACTCAAGTTACTGAGTTTAAGGAAGTTCTGAATAAAAAATATGGTCAAGCTGATTATTCAACGTTGGAGCCGGAACTGCGCTATTTATACACTGTAGATAAAACGGATCTAAGTGATTTAGATGACACAAGTACCTTGTATGTGAGTGGTCATGGTCAGCCAGGTAGCAAAGAGATAGACGGGCAACTGTTCTCTTCAGATACTTATTTTGTTGCAAATGATCTGTATGGCATGAAGCTTCCAAATGAAACAACGGTCAAAGTCTCAACTTGTAATAGTGCAGTTGGAAACCCTGAATTTATCAGGGTGCCGGAGTCTTTAGACCCCGAACAGGCTTATGCTTATGCGACCGACCCAAGTAGGATGGGCTCTTTTGAGGCTTCGTTTGCGGGTGATCTAGAAAACCAGTTAATAACTTTATCGCCAGGAAGAACGCCTGGGAAGGTTTATGGCTACCTAGGAAATATCACATGGGCAAAGACCGAAACGGTAATGGGAAAAATAGAAAAAGGGAAACTTGTCTCTGCATCCCTACTAAATAAGCGTGCCGAATTTTTCGGTTTTAGTGGCAATAAGAAGTCAGTCGTAAACTTCAGAAGAAGTGACATGATGCGTGGTCGCTTTTATGATCCAAATCCAATGCTGGGTAGACATGGGCCATCGGATTTATCCACAAAGATGCCCACGGCCGATGTGCTAGAGCTTCATTCGTCCGCCTCAGGTCTTGAACCTAAAGTGGTAACGGCAACAGATGGTTCGGTTCTGATAAAAGCACAGGGAAGGGTGCCAAGTAAGAAACTTTATGTGGCAGCTTTCGCCAAATCATCTTGGGAAGCTAAGCATGCTGTATGGGAAAATAGCGCACAAGGTAATAGCGTCTTTACGACAGATGTTCTGTTACACCCTTCTGGCGCCAGTGAGAGTATAGAGGATATTGTGAAGCAGATGAATGGCGGTGAACTTCAGCAATATGACGAAGTTTCAGGCTACTGGGGGGCTGAACCATCTTCCTTTATTAGAATTGTTAGGCATGCTCACTGGGGAGAAGGCCTTTATGAAATAACAGTTGAAACGCTTGAGTTGCAGTCTTTGATATTTGACGATAATAATCTAGAAGCAGTTGATAAAAATAATGAAGCTCTTGAAGATCCGCAAGCAATTATATCGCCTTCTTCGCAGAGTGGAACGACAACAGATAACAGCAATCTTAACTTCAAACAGTTACAACAAATTTTTAATGAAAAAAATCGTTCTCGGCAATGGGGTAACTGGGTACAAAGCAATTGCTCAGCTCTGAATCCGCTCTTTGAGCAGATGGCAGATGGTAGATCAGAAATATTCCAAGAATATCGTTCTGAATTTGACACAGAAACTGCAGGTGAACTATGGGCTAGTGTACAGAGCTTAAAATCGGTGAGAGAGAATCCTAATAGCCTACCAGAAGAATTGGACATGGCGTTTAATAATGCTGTTAAATTACTTAGTTTAGCATTGAGATTGCGATATCGACCATAAGGGTAGTGTTAATAATTCTGTGTCATTTCAGTAAAATATATAAAACTGGAATGACACATGACCCTATGCCTAATTGTAAAAATGGCAAAACAGCTAAGATTATAAAACACCCTTCTGGTAACTTTGAGTTAGAAATACTCAGAGACAGAAATAGTACCTTAGAACCTCTACTAATTCAGATAAATCGTCAGCGTCCGGGCAAGTACGCCTTCCGCTATCTTGATTAAGCCTTTATCTTTACGATTGATTATTACCTCAGGAAGTTAATATCGCTAAACGTTCACATCAAGACTGGGTGGCTTTGATACAACAGCAAGCCGCTAGCGGTTGACGATTACAGATGTTCCCCCAACCAAAATAAACTAATTGGAGTCTCATTTTTGTTTTCAAGATGCAAGTCAGAGAGCTTAGATGCATAACCATAACGAACGTGCTCAGGAGTTCCCCAAGCAGGGATGGCATTAGTATCAATGGATTTCAGCGGATCTTGTTTTAAGTTTTTTCCCTGCTCTACCCTTTGTCCAGATGCTAGGGTACTCTTCTCTGTCGGCAGATTGCAACTACAAGCGTCACTTAGTCGCGTTTTAGCAGACAATGAACATGAACTGTCTCATACGCTTCATCACTTGTTAAAATTTTTGTATGAAGATTTAAGTGTTTTAAATGAGAGAATTAATCAAATCGGGCACGACATTAAAGCGCTATGTCAAATCCAACCTCGCTAAAATGCCTTGCTGTCGATCCCTGGCTTTGGGCCATTAGTCACGGCAAGCTTTATGAGTGAATTAGGTTCGGGTCATCAATTTAAAAACGGTCGACAATTCTCTGCATGGTGTGGCTTAGTGCCATCACAATCGAGTTCAGGTGGGAAAGTTCGACTAGGATCGATAACGAAAAATGGCAGCTCAGAGCTACGTGTTTTACTCATTCATGGTGCTAGAGCTGTTGGCCGACTTGCGAGCAAACGTGATGATAGACTGGGGCGATGGTTTAATGCGCTTGCGTTAAGGCAAGGTAGACACAAAGCCGTTGTCGCACTGGCCAATAAAATAGCGCGTATAGGATGGAGAATCCTCACGAATAACGATAATTTCGACGTTAATAAAGCATTTGCGTAAGACGTTAAGTATCACCTAATAGTTTACATGCACTGATGAAAACGGTCAACCGTACCTATTAGAGCCTGACTTGACCAAGGCATTAAATGCCGATGTAGTGATAAGGTAATAGGTTTCGGATTTACATCATGGCGCGGGTAAAAAGCCTATTTAGAGGTAGTGAACCAATCATTCAAAAGTGTTGTAAAAGCTGCGTCGTTGATTATGGTGGGACATATAGCGGTACTTTCATAAAATATGCAGCTATTGCGTATATGGATGAGGGAAATCATCCCTATACCGCTGAAAAAGCTATCGTAGAGCTCGACAATGGTAGAGTTGTTACTGTTGATCCTAGTCAAATCCGTTTTAAACCGGAAGAGTCATAAGCTCTAAAGCATAGCGTGAATCACTCTACACCAGACTGATTCACGCGAGCCTTAAAACAGACCCATTTCGCCCCGTATCTTCCTTCCAACGTGGCTTTTTTGCCTTAGAGTGAATCAAATCTTTAGAGAATTGACTCATCGGTTTTTAGCTCATTCAACTTAGCTGCTTTGGCAATGGTAGAACGACTGCATTTAAGCAGACTCTGTACTTGTGACCAGCTTTTCCCTTCATCGAGTAGTAACCGAATATTTTGCCTTAATCCATGGTCAGGCTGACGTCCATGGTATTTGCCTAAGGTTTTGGACTTTTCGATGCCTTGCGCTTGTCGCTTTCTTCTTGTCTCGTAATCATCTCTGGCCATTGCCGCGGCTAAATCAATCATGAACTCAGTCAGTACCTTTGCGATCATGGTATGTTCTTCTGTGCCACTTAAGATCCCATGTGTCATTGGCTGGTCAACGACAACAATATGAATATTGGCTTTTACCAATTTACTTTTTAGAACCTTCCATTGCTCGTGTCGCTGAAACCAAACTATGACATAGCTGTATACTAAGAAACAATTACTTAGCTAAATAATGTAACCATACATTGTAGTGGCACACTAATTTTGGCCACCTAAATAGAGGTGATATTATTGCCTCGTAGATGACTTTAGGTGAATACATGAGAGCAACAACCAGAAAAACATTTAGTGCTGAATTCAAACTTGAAGCTGCCCAATTAGTCCTCGATAAAAACCATAGCATCATCGAAGCTGCAAAGGCGATGAACGTAGGTAAGTCCACTATGGATAAATGGGTGAGACAGTTAAAACTAGAACGCCAGGGTGGCACACCAAAAGCATCTCCGATTACCCCAGAACAAATTGAAATCCGTGAGCTGAAGAAGCAAATAGCTCGTCTTGAGGAGCACAATCTTATCCTAAAAAAGGCTACCGCTCTCTTGATGTCAGACTCGATGAACAATTTACGCTAATCAGCGCACTCAAGCAGAGCCACTCTATTCTCACAATTTGTAATGCATTCAAAGTGCATCGAAGTAGCTATAAGTATTGGCTAAAAAGAAAAGAACATATTGATGCAGACTTTACTATTTTATGCAGTGAAGTGAAGGCCGCACATCGTATTATTCATGGCTCTGCCGGTGCGCGAACGATAGCGCAATTAGTGACTAACAAAGGGATTGGTCTCAGTCGTTATCGAGCCCGTAATCTAATGAAAAAGCTTGGGTTATTAAGCTGCCAGCAGCCTAAACATTCTTATAGAAAAGCGACACAAGAGCATGTTGCAATCCCCAATACGCTTAATCGACAGTTTGCAGTAACTCAACCAGATCAAGTGTGGTGTGGCGACGTGACATATGTTTGGGTCGGTAATCGCTGGGCCTATCTAGCCGTTGTTCTTGACTTATTTTCCCGCAAACCTGTTGGATGGGCCTTGTCATTATCACCAGATAGTGCGCTGACCTGTAAAGCTTTGAAAATGGCATTTGAGTTAAGGGGTAAGCCTGAGAATGTGATATATCACAGCGATCAAGGTTCGCATTACACGAGCTTGAAATTCAGACAATTAATATGGCGCCTTCAGATTGAGCAAAGTATGAGTCGTCGCGGGAATTGTTGGGATAACGCACCAATGGAGCGTTTCTTTAGAAGTTTGAAATCTGAGTGGATACCCGCCAGTGGTTATGGGAATTTAACAGAAGCAGATAAAGAGATCACAAATTACATCACTGGATATTACAGTGAGACAAGACCCCATCAATATAATGGTGGGTTAACGCCAAATGAGTCAGAACGTTTATATTGGAATGACTCTAAAACCGTGGCCAATTTTATTTGACCACTACACATCGACATAAAATGTACCCATAGTCTGACAAATAAGAACAGCCAAAAAATAACTCAAGTGAAAAATGTAACTTTACTACAAATGACTATTAAACCTTTGCAAACTGACAATTGGCCTAAACAGTATTGGTTGCATTGCTAATTTAGCCGCCAGTGAATCAACATGGGTATTGAAAAGTTGCTTAACTGAGTATCCAGCATTCGTTACTAGCGACCTATCTTCTTAAACCCTTTCCTCTTAGCAGCCTTTAATGACTCACTATCGGTGAATTGTTCAGCTGTAACTTGTGGGAGAGCACTAAAGTCTCATACTAAAATGGCAGCGATCGCATACTTACGCTGCCATTTCTAAATCGAAATTATGCCCTTTTCAATTTATCTGCGACTCGACATGACGAACTCGAAACTCAATACATTGATCTCAAAAAGTGATCCAACGGTCCCAATACCTGATGACTTAGCAAAATGGCTTGATGTGCTATGCCTCTATGTTTTATGTGAAACAGGCTGTGAATAGAAGCTAACGCGATACTGTGGCATTTCTAAACAAAATGCTTGCCGCAATATGGATGATTTGTTATTGCTGGCGCATGAACAAAATATACGTAAGCGCAATTAACACCACCACTACCACCACGAGAATTCTCGGGGGGTAGTTTTTTGCGTCTTTAAAAAACCCTCTGAGCGAAATCGCCAGAGGGTTTTTTTATACCTTGGTTTTGTATTTCGCTCAGATTTTACTCAGGAGAGAATGATGAAAACACATCGCGAAATTGCAGAACAACTTGACCTATTTCACTCTGAACCACAGGCGCCGGGTATGATTTTTTGGCACCCGAATGGCTGGGCGTTATTCCGAGATATTCAAGAGCACATGAGGCGCGTGTATCGCCGAAATGGTTTTGAGGAAGTGAACACGCCTGTTTTTATGAAGAAGGATTTATGGCAAACGTCTGGGCATATGGACATGTTTGCAGAGAACATGTTTTTCGGTGGCGGAAAGGAAAACATGGATGAATATGTTTTAAAACCTATGTCTTGTCCTGCCCATATTTTGCTGTTTAAGCGCGGGGTACATAGCCATAGAGATTTGCCACTGCGACTATTTGAGTTTGGCTTGGTGCACCGTAATGAATCCTCAGGCTCGTTAAATGGTTGCCTGCGCGCACGCCAGTTCACTCAGGATGATGCCCATGTTTTTTGCTGTTGGTCTCAGGCAGAGGAGGAGATACGTGGTTTTCTCCAGCGTGCAAAGCAGGTTTATGGTGATTACGGCTACCATAATTTAGACGTAAAAATATCGACTAAACCTGAGAAGGCATTAGGCAGCGATGAGCAATGGTGCCGAGCACAAAAGCTATTGGATTCAGCCTGCCAGATTGAGGGCTTTGATGCCGAGTATCAAGCTGGCGAAGGGGCTTTTTATGGTCCAAAAATTGAATTGTCACTGACAGATTCTATGGGAAGACGCTGGCAGTGTGGCACTATCCAGTTTGATTTCAATTTGCCTGAAAGATTCGATGTTCAGTACACAAATGAGCAAGGTGAATTCGAACGGCCAGTGATTATGCACCAAGCTATGTATGGCTCTATCGAGCGTTGGTTGGGAATTCTCTTGGAAGTCTCACAGGGTAACCTGCCGGATTGGTTGCATCCCGTGCCTGTTGCTATCGCTTCAGTGAATGAGTCAAACAGCCAATTTGTCCGTCAGTTAGCCGCACTATGTTTAGCACGAGACATGCGAGTGTTGGTTGATATCAGTCAACACTCAGTTGCCCGCAAAATGAAACGCTTTCACAAGCAAAAAGTGCCTTACATCTTAACGGTTGGGGATAAAGAAGAGGCCGAGAAGTGTGTGTCAGTTAAGTGCCGCAAAGACGGTGTTATGACACACATCCCTCTTTTTGAATTAGCTGACTACCTCGCGGATAAACTAGAATGCAAGCTATAACGTAAGGAAGACTGTGTTTGTTATCTAAGGCTAGCTATGGTTACCATCGCTGGCCTTTTACTCAAATTGTTACTTTGTCTAATAGTCGGCTAGTTCATTAAAGGGGTTGTGAAACTGTTGATTTAGTTAGTTTTCAATTTGATTTGCTGTAGACGCTACTTTTATTGGCAGATAACTTTTGCCTCACAGCTTGCCACGGTTCGAATAACAGTACTTTGTTGTTTGATAATTTGAGATACAAAAAAGTAATGGATACTAAAACGTAAGGCTTGACCATGAGGGATTAAAAAACGATTACAGTGAATCAGACTTGCCTAGTCTGATTCACGCCCTGCACACGATCATTTTTAATGAACTTCTGGCTAACCAATTTTTGCCCCAAAGTGATTTAACTCAAAGACCCAAGAATAGTCTTCTAATAGGCACTTACCCTATAAAAACTAATGTCTAGCCAAATTATCGCCATCACTGCCGAAAACAGCAAACCCATCGCCATGCTAGGCCGACTTAGAACAGGCGTGATTGATGTTTTAGAACATTTTTTATAGCCGCTTAGTTTATAACAAGTGTTGAGCTTCAGGTAACGGAGGGTCATCACCACTGTTCGTAAGAGCAGGAAAAAGAAATTCATTTCTTTGTGAGACAATGTGTTACTTGAAAAAAGGTTTTTTTAACATATAAATTCAGAAATTTACACCGCTAATTGGCTGATACCCTATGCTAGGGTTAACACCTTATTGTTAATAAATTCATTTATATGGTGGTAAAAATGATTAAGGCCAATCCTCTTGGAGTTACAGGTCCAAAAACTACTCAACATGCTGATAGCACAACTCCGAGGCTCTCCTGTAGTCGCATAAGAAATGTAGCAAAATCACCCCAACTGTCTATTGATGAAGTTTTAAAGAAGAAACATTCAGCATCACAAAATATGGTGTCCTGTGCAAGAAACACAATGTTTCCACAGTTATCAATACCAGATGATGTTATATGTACTTTATCTAAGGTACATAATGATGCATATCTAATAAACCCTATTGACGGCAGTGATCCTAAAATACCAACAGGGGAAGTTGTATTCGCTATTCTAGAGGAAGATCCATTAACTGTTTTATGCTTTGAAAAGTATCAAATATACTCAAGAAAAGAGCTAGCAGATAGAGCCTGTGGTCCTATTAATTTTGGTCATTCTTCACTTGCTTACCTAAATAACTCGGGAGATATACTCCGTGATTCTAGCCTGTCTATTGAGGAGAAGGCGGCTCGTTGTACAAAACCGGTTTTACTAGCAGGGACTATGTGTTTCCCAAAAATAGATAATCCTTTAAAGGGGGGAGGGAGTTTACTTTCATGGAGTAATGACAGTGGTCATTTCAAACCCACAAACGAACACGCTATAAAAAACCGTATTGGCCCAGTAGAAAATTTATTGCCTCTAGATAAATTTGATCCTTTTCATGAAGAAGAGATGGATGATGCTAAAAATCCACAAGTTGAGGTTAAAGAAAATCATAAAAAAGATGATAAAGATGATAAAGATGATGAGGGTAATGCTGGTGCAAATATAGGGGGCGCTACGGCACTGTCCAATCAGACTGCCTCGGCGGCAGGAGGTTCTCAAGCTTCTAATGAGGGAAGTTCGAAAGCCGAGGGGGGGGAGCGCTCGACGACTAATAAAGAGCAAAAACATGGTGAAGTTCTCTTCCATGACAAAGATGCCCTTAAAGGTGAACTAATACCCAATACACTGCACAACTTGCAGTATTTTGAGGAAAAACTTGCATCAGAGAGTCTACTCTCTCCTGAAGAAAACCGCGCTATGATAAGCACTGCACAACATGCATTGTTTTTGCCTGATAAAAGTGAGTATAACCATAGTAAAGAAACACCTGCGGTAAAAGAAATAAGAAATAGTGGACTGAGTCTTCTCTGCCAAGCTTTGGATAAGGGTTATAGAAGCGAAGTTATTTCATTATTAAATGGCCGACTCTATCCTGATGGGAATGACTCTCGGTTCGAGGCTCTATTGGATAGGATGTACTCCGACTATGGCGACAGAGATATAAGTACAATGTCCGCTCTTATGAAGGATATAGTACAACAGGGTTCTAATGGTCATCCTAAATTAAACCTTCTTGGCACCAACGGAAAAGCCAAACACGGTGCACTAGCGACAATCTATCGACACTATCCAAGTCGAGTCTCTAACTCGCTAATACTCTTGGTACCAACTCAGGATAAAAAGCAGCTTTTACAGTCAATCGGCAGCCCATCATTAATGAGTCGCTTGCTTGGCGAAGGCGCGGGTTTGAATAAAAAAATTGAGGGTGATTTAGCAAGAAAGCTTCCAAAGACGACAAAGCCAGTCTCTTCTCCAAAACCCTATGGTCTTACTAAAAACATGGTGGAAAACATCATGCAAAAAGAAGATAAAAGGTTGACGGTTTGGCGTGAAGAAAAGGCACGTAAAGAAAATACGAGAAAGGTTCAAATTGAAGCACTGAAAAGTCACGGGCTATCTTCATCTAAGGCAGAACGGGTGGTAAACGGTATAAGTGGATTAGCAGCGGATGCGCAAACCGAAGCTTTGCGCAATGCCGTGAAAAGCCATGTTAAAGAGCAAGAGCAAAAAGCTGCTCTAGATGCACGTGTCAGGCAACAGGAGCTTGAATATTCATATAGGCGAAAAGCGCAGTATGCAGAGACTGAGCGTCAAGCCTCAATAATAATTGCAGAACAAGAGCAACGCCAAGCGATAGCCACGCAAACTCGCCTTCGTGAGCTTGAAGAGACGCAAGCACAGCGTTCACGCGAAATAGTTCAACAATATGAGTTTAGGCAAGCGCAGAAAAAGGCTCTGCAGCAAAATGCGATTACCAGTGCACAGAGTGTAAACCACAGAAGCGGTGTTGAAAGAGGCTTGTCCGACAATCGTCTTAGCTTTAATCACACTCGATCTATTGCTCAAGATGCAACCAGAGCAATTGGTACTGAAGTGGGCAGCACGTTGTCGCAGCGTTTATCAGCTCAGCAATTAGCCCGAGTGTCTTCTAATGGTGTTGCCAATATCGTCCCACAGCTGCGAGATACGGTTCGCTTTTCTGAGGTTAGAGGATATGACGCTTCAGGAAACTTACTGGGACAAGGCCGACTTCCGTATGGAAGCTTTGCTCAGCTAAGCAATACCAACCATCTTCTTATGGAAGAAACGCGAGGTGTGGCTCAACCAGGTTCAAGTCAAGTTCTCAAGTATGGGAGCTTCCCTGGCCAAATGAAGGTTCACGAAAGTGGTGTGAGAATCCTTCCGCCAAGGAATACTGGAGAGCGAGTGCAGCTTGATATAGTGAGGGGTGGTGTGAGAGACAATGCGGTTTACCCGCCTCAAAATATTCACTTTAGTCAGGAGGTCAAAGCACTAAGCCAGCTTTTAGGCTCCTGATATATTGGTTAGTGATCAAGTGATTGCAGTGCCTGTAAGTTGTTCACTTGCTTGGAAAGTACTAAAATGCACGAGGTTACACTATGGCGTTTTGTAAAATGTGCCAATGTAACCTTCTGCGTTTTCACAACAACAAAATAGCTATCCCTTAAACGCCCAGAGAACACACCATATGTTGCGTCAACATCAACGTCTTGTTCGATTATGATCCTCACCTTAAATTTTGGACACTGAGTTAAACAGTTTTCAATACATAAAGTTATTTGTCTTTCGCTAAATTAGGTAATGACTCTCAGTGATTTCTGTCCAAAAATGAGCTAGTGAATCACTCTACACCAGACTGATTCACGCTAACCGCTAAACCAAGTCCTATTGCCCTGTTTGCGGCTATTCTGGGGCGGTTTTTTCCCTTAATATGAATCAAATCTCTAGAGAACTGATTCAAACCCATGCAAAACCTCGATATTGCCCCTGAAATGCGTCTGTTTAGTCCAGATGGTGAAAGACTGTATTTAACCAGTGAAGAACGGCCGCGTAGAGTATTGAATTTCCCTTATTGCTAGTAATAGTAAATCAACACGGAGCTGTGAGATTATTTTAGTATGTAAAATGCGTACTGTATGTATTAAATACAATGAGTTGCGCAACATATAACTCAAGTCAGGGCGACCGCACGTATGTGCAACTTTCTAAGCAATTGGAGCAACTCGTTCTTCAACTACGAATCTCGATACGGCTAAATATTGAACCGTTGCTGCTTTAAATACAATCTTGCATTGAGCGAAAAACGTTCATGCGGTTACCCTATAACTCAAGTGATTTAATCTAATTTAATTGCCAAATTAATGATTAAGTCAAATAGTTATTGTTGTTTTTAAAAATTAATGCGTGTGTATAGCCTGTATTATTCGTAGAAAAGCAAAAGTTCATTCAGAATGATAAATATTATGTAACTTTTAACGAAACATGCTCAAGCCCTTGGCTTGTTAAATTATAAACCTTATCAATATAACTAAGAGTTGACTCCCTATGAGTAACAAGAATCCTTGTCACTGGAAGGCTATTAATACCTGAGTTAACTCGTTGTTCATTATTAATATCTAAATTACTGGTTGCTTCATCCAATACTAATATTCTTGGTTGTAAGTATAAGGCCCTTGCTAGTAAAATCCTTTGTACTTGTCCACCCGACAATTGAATCCCCATATCACCAATTAAAGTTTGATATCCCATAGGCAAATTTTCTATATCATCATTTATTGATGCTAATCTACATGAATACTCAACTTTTGATTGATTATAAATTTCATCGAAAAATGAGATGTTTTCGGTTAAAGTTCCTGATAGTAATGAATCGTTCTGCATTACGCTGCCAATTAATTTCCTATACCGGACAAGACCTATCTTTCTTATATCAATGCCATCGAAAAGAACTCTTCCAGTGGTAGGTTCTAGCAATCCTAATATTATCTTTAGTAGTGTTGTTTTGCCGCAGCCGGATAAACCCGTTATTGCGATGTTGTCGCCAAACTCTAGTGTAAGATTAACGTTCTCAAACAAAAAATTAGGTTTTAATCCATATCTAAAACTAATGTTTTCAAGTTGAATGCGGCCAATGATTTTTCCTGATAAGCCTAAATCATTTCGATTTTCTTCTTCTGGTTCTAAGGCTATATCGGATAGCCTAGACAAGTGAATGTCTAGCATTTTAAATGAAACAAAACTATCGATGAGGCTATTAACTCTAGTGGAAAATTGCCCTTTATAAGACATAAAGGCCATCATCATACCTATAGAAAAAAGCCCATCCATTACAAGGTTTGCGGAAAAATAAATAACAAGCATGTTTTCAATAGCAAAGATAATTGTATTAATGGATGAAAATCCTAAAGACCATAATGAACCTTTAATCCCTAAGTTAATAACGTCAGAGTATAAAGATAACCATTCATTTTTACGCTTATCCTCATGGCCTTGTAAACGAATAGCTTGAATATGACGTATTCCTTCTAAGAAAAATGTATTTTCTTTAGCTGAAGATGTAATGTTTTCTTCTGCATTCTGCCTAAATGGTCTATAGAAAGCCCACCTTACAAGCGCATAAATTATTACTGCAACAGTAGCTATAAATGTTAATTTAGGACTATAGTAACATAGACCTCTTAATTTATTGACCATACTGTCTCAAAATTAAGTGTCCGATGGGATTAGCCCAGAACATTACCCACTGTTCTAGAAAAATATGATTTAGAGTTCGCCCAACACCTCAAAATCATCGCTGGCTAATCGCGCCTTGCCATCCTCTTCCATCACCCAATGCTCTTTATGTATAATGCCAAATGCTTTATTCATTTGCCAGGTGGCGGTCAGAACGTATCCATTCTCACCTATCGGCTCCCAATGAACATTGGTATAAACAACATCTTTAAATCCTTGATCAATAATCCCTTGCCAAAAAGCCTCAATAGCGCCTTGACCTTCAAAGGTACCAAAGGGGCGAGCATGCATGACTGTCGTTGCACCGTATTGCTTTGCACAACCTTTGGCATCTTGCTGGTTGAATGCGATTTGCCAAGCTTCAATGGCTTGTTTGCAAGCCGCCAATACCGAGTTGTCTACCATCGTTTTATACCTATAAGTCACTGTAACTTGTTTGGCCTGCTGCCAACGTCCAGCCATGACCGATGATCATGAAGATTAACGTTGCCAAGCCAGCGCTGCGCAAAACATACTTAGTTTCATCAAACAGCAAATATCAACGAAACCGAGCCATCTTTGTATAATTTACGAGCAACGAATTGTTTTATGCTCGTCTGTATATTCATTTTAAGGTTACACCTACCGATAGCGTTGAAAAACAGCAATAATAGAAAGCACTGTTTACTTAAATAGAACAATCATCATGAATAGATTAAGACAGATGTCCATTTTCGCTCATATTGTCGACGCAGGCTCCGTATCTGCCGCAGCCGATAAACTCAATATTTCAAAGTCAGTGGTAAGCCAGCATTTAAAAATATTGGAAAAAGAGCTGGGGATGACCCTGATGAAAAGGACTACCAGACGACAAATATTAACAGATGTTGGGGAACGCTTTTATCTGAAATGCAAAGAGTTGAATACCATTGCTGATTCAGCTTGGGATATGATTACCGATTATCAACTTGAGCCCCAAGGGCGCTTTCGGATAACAGCACCAAATGCACTAATGGAAAGTTTAGTCATTCCGGTTATTGCAGCATTGATGAAGAAATATCCTAAACTGAAACCTAAATTAATTTGTGATGATCAACATCTGGATTTAATGGCGCACGATATTGATATCGCCATCCGGGTTGGTGCTTCTCATGATAGTAATCTTAAGCAAAAGCGTATTGGTGAGTTTAGAGATGTGCTCTGTGGCCTGACAAAGAAACCCATTAACATCAATGAGCTGCCATATATTGCCAATATTTGGCAATCAGAACAAATTGTTCATCATTTTAGCAACCTTGAGGGAGAGACACTCCTTTATACCAAGGAGACCAACTGCATGGCGAATTCGTTTCAGAGTTGCTTATCTTTGATCCGCTCCGGCGCTGGTATAGGGATTATCCCTGATTTTTATTTGGCTGAAATGCACCCCCCTTTGACGAATTTGATGCCAGATCACTGCTTGCCGCTCAATACTGTTTATACCCTGACCCCTTTTGCAAACCATGTTCCTGCCATCGTCAAAACATGTATTCATGAGCTGGAAACGTTTTTAACTCGCAGGCTGTCTGGAGAACACCCTTGAATATCCTCGTTCCGGCATGGCCAGGAAATGGGTTCTGTCGCAAACTATTCTGGTCTAATCCCTTCGGACACCTAATTTTGAGACAGTATGGTCAATGAATTAAAAGGTCTATATGAGTCTGAAAAAATCACATAAAAGTTATCCGCAGGCATTTAAAGATAAAGCCGTCTTGATGGTGCTGGATCAAAGTTATAGCGTTGCCGATTCGGCAAAGTCTCTTGGAGTTAGCACGAGCCTGCTTTACAACTGGAATGAAAAACACCAAGCCCTGCAACAAGGTATCATCTTAGAAGAGTCTGAGCGTGATGAGCTAAAGCGATTGCGTATAGAAAACAAAGAATTACGCATGGAGAAATAAATATTAAAAATACCCAAGGGGCACGCTGAGGCAAGCGCCTTCTTTGCGAGAGAAATGAAGTAAGATTTCGTTTCATCAAACTGCAATCTCACCTGTTTCCCATAGCACTGTAATGTCGAGTAATGAGTGTAAGTAAATCAGGCTATTACGATTGGCATAAGCGCCCTGCAAACGTGATAAGCCTTGAAAAACTGAAGCTTTATCGCCTTGTTCGACCGCTATTTAAGCAAAGTCGAGGCAGCTTAGAGAGTCGTGAAATGGTGAAGACATTGCGCAATGAAGGCTACTAAGTTGGTCGCTATCTCGTTCGTAAAATTATGCACTGCCTTCGACTCAAAGCAACCCAGCGACGCGCTTCCAAGGTGACTACTCAGATGCAGGCGTAATGGACTGCCAATCACGCTCACTCAAATTGGCTAAATCAGATTCTATTAATACCGCATCATGCTGTATTAATTAATCCATATAGGCTAAACGCATCGGCATACAGCGAGGCTTCCTGTTCTGGTGGTGCTGGAGAAATGAGGAATTAACCCTACGTAATAGCAAAGTTAAAGCAAAAATCACACCACCATCGCATATACCTGTTTATCAGCGTTTCGGATTTTTATTATCAGCGTTTCGTTTTTTAAATTGCATGCTGGGCCATATTTGACCCAGCAATCTGTTTTTAAAATTGATAATGTCATTATTAACACTGTCATTTCTGTTTTTTTAGGCGCTAAGTGGATTCACTTTTAATCACAAAATTTGACTAGCCCCTTTTTCATCCGACGATATAGGGTAAATGTACATAGCAAGGGTTCTGTCGCAATGCTGGTGAAGTATATTCATATTTTGATGATATTTAGACATTACCAGCAGCATCCCCGGCATGATACTCAAGGGCTCGGTGCGACATTATCCACAAGGTTATCGAGCGGTTCCTTGTTCTGGTCTAATCCAATCGGACACTTAATTTTGAGACAGTATGGTCAATAAATTAAGAGGTCTATATTCATCACCTGATGAACAGCACCTAAACTTACATAGTTTTACTTCTATGCAAGTTTTAATATCTAATAGAGAGAATTATTATGCCAATAATAAGAACATATAATTTGCAAGAAGCCGGCCCCACAAGAGCTAATGATGCATTACCACCCAGTACACTGGAAATCTTAAGGGTAACTTCGCTTCCATCGATGCCGTCTTGTCGTTCAATACGAGAGCAAAGTGAGATGGGTAATCAGCTTTTAGGCGAGTCCCGAACTCAGATAATAACCTCATTAACATCCAATAGTAGTTTACACTCAGATGGCAGAGTCATTACCGAAAGGCTCTCTAGCATTGTTGATAAATTACATGATCGCATAACTGGCTCTAACCTTTTGGATCCAAAGAGGATCGGTCTACTCTCATCAATATTAAGCACCATAAATCAATCCTCACAACAGACAGGTATTCTATCTATAGATGACACTGCAAAGCTGTCTTATCAATTTGAGAAATTGGCAAAGACTTTACCTAAAGGTAACATAAAAGACATTTTCAGCTTACTCGGTCAAAACATGAAAAGTGGCTGGATAATGCAAAAGAATCAAGAACTAAACGAAGAAAAAAAACAACAATTAGCCCCTTTGGCTAGTCCCGGAGCATCGGAAAACCATAGCATTTCAGTTGGCATAAGCACAGGGATAAGTATGCTTCCTGTTTCTGCGGGCCGGGCTCTGTAGGGCCTTACGCAGGCTTATCTGTTGGGGTTCAACAAGCAAGGAGTTTATCGGCTGATGATGAGACGAGTTTTTTTGTAAATTCAATAACTAATTGTAAAGTCAGTGTTGACGCTGGGGCGCAAGTAAAGCTCACTGACCAAATAGGTGCCAAATTGGGTGCTAATGCTCAATTTAACCACACTAAGGTTAAATTTAAAGCATATGATAATGTCCAACAATACGTTGATAAAAAAGGGCATAAGCTCAATTGGGCTAATCGCAGTGAGTATGTGAATAGTTCGAAAAAAAATAAGGTAACACATTTTATTAAAAGCCACCTTCCTTTTAAGTTAGGTTCAGAATTGAAAAAGTTAAAACACGAGTGCCAACAAGCTGCAAATAGTCAACATCGCCTAAATCATTTACTTGAGACGGTGTTAGATATAAAAACCACAGTTACCGCCACTGCTCCTGATCGAAGTAAGCCAGCATTTGGACATTATAATACCTGGGCCGGAGAGGTTAAATTAGAAGCTAATGCAGGGGCAACGGTAAATGTTGGGGAAGTAGGATTGAAATTAGCCGCGGGGGCCGCGGTAAGTTATCAAGAATCAGTGACTAATATTTATGGATTTGTGCCAAGCCAGTTTTTTAATGTCATTAAAAACAATGCAGATAAATTGGTAGAATTACCAGCGAATCTGATTCGGCATGCAAAGGAAATCGCAGATTATTCTTCAAACTCAAACGGCGCCACTAAATGTTTGAAGCTTTTATCACAAGATATTGATAGTTATTATAAAATAGTACAACAATATGATGATGTAAAATCTGGAAAAAATCCAGCTCAAGACGAACTTAAGCTACATAGAATAGCCAAGCACACCATTGAAGATCGCTGGGGAGCCATTGGACGCCATCAGTTTTTACAATTTGCCAATGCCTCTCATGCTTATTTAGCGCATAAAGCAATGACAGTAGTTCCTGGGGCAAAGGTATTAACGAGTGAACAACAAGCATGTAAAATGGACTTAATAGAGAATGTTGCAATAAAAATTAAGTCCCCACCCATAGAGTATTCCAAGACACGTTTAGATAAAATAGCGACATTTATGCAGCAAACTTATTTAAAGGTCACTGACAGTAAAACAGCGATCCATATATCGACCGGTCCCTTTTCAGCTCAGTTAGATATATTAAAACGCGAACGTATTCATCCTAGCAGAGTTCGCGCAGGCAGTTATGTTGATCTTACTCTAACATGGACTATCTCAGGCTCCTTACAAGGAGCTCTTGATAAGGTCAGCATTACAGCAAAAATTAACGAAGCGGCGGAAAAGGAGGGAATAACATTACCGCAGGAATTTGATTTCTCCCCAGATCTAAGTGGCGAAAAGTCTGGGTCTGTATTGATTCGCTTCTTTAAACCTAACTATGCTAAAGATTCTGATTTTAAAGGAGATACAGGTTATCGATGGCAGTTTATTCGTCATATAAATTCTGTTTCGGCGGGTGGGAAATTAGGTGCTTCTGCAATGGTTACACCTGGGGTAAGTGTTGGAGGAAATATCGGTGTTAATTACAGTAAATCCACAATGTCCAGTGAGAAAATAGGTATAGAAGATCTCACTTATAGTATGGTACGTTACAACCGCTTCTTTGAGAATTCAGAGCAAAATCCAGCCAATAATGAGTGGCAGGAATTTGAACGTAAAAATGAAATTGAGTATAAAAAAATGTTCCGCCACCTTGGAGAACAAACACATAAAATCCATAAGGAAGCACAGCACTTTTTACGTGAGTTGATCGCAAGAGCACCTGACGAACCTAATAAAGCCAAGGCTGAATCTTTACTTCATGACTTTAATCAAGCAATGAGTAATTATAGCGCGGACCCTACTAGTATAGATAAATTCAATATCGCAAAAGTGTATTTTAATGAGTATCTCGAGAAACAAACACTCCCATGGAGGGAAGAACTTATGAGTTATACGACTGATTTACCTTTCGTACAAACAGCCAATTCAGGGTTAAGCTTGGGAACTAAAATTAAAAAATCACTTAATCTCCATGAAAGAGTGGAAGCGTAAGCTACATCAGCGCTTCACTTATGGTATTGCTAGTCAGCAGGGAGGCAGGGTAACCGCATGAGTACTTACTTTTTGAACTCTACGTTTGACCTGCCACAAAGAACAAGGAAACATCCTAGCGATGAAGATTTAACGAACTCCTGCAGCTCGTTAAATCTTCTAATTTTGTTCAAGAAATGTTTGCATTATTGCCCTGTTCAAACGGGCTTCGCAGTGAATCTGCCTTGTTGATCTAATCGTTTCCGTGGTGCTTAACCAGAAGGCCAGACGCCACTGTACTGGTCAACCCAAATTGGACACTTTAAGTTGAGAGTTTTCAAACTCTACAGGTGACAGATCATCATTAGCAGAATGAAGCAGCTCCAAGTTGTAATATTATAAAACAACCCACTGGAAGCAATACAACCAAGCCTTAATCAATCGCGGTTCGCTTACCTTCTGGATTGATGAGGATGCAATTGCTAAGTGGAAAGCCAAGGTCGAGCAGCCCAAGAAAGGTCGTCCTCGTGTGTTTAGCGACTTAGCCATTACCACTGCGTTGATGGTTAAGCGTATTTTCTCTATGCCACAGAGAGCCTTACAGGGCTTTATCAATTCGGTGTTTAAACTGGGTGGCATCCCATTATCTTGCCCGCATTACACCTGCATCAGTAAACGCGCGAAAACGGTCAATATTGCTTTTAAAACCAAGACTCGCGGCGCCATTGAGCACTTAGCTATCGACTCGACAGGCTTGAAGGTCTATGGCGAAGGTGAGTGGAAAGTGAAGAAACATGGCACAGATGTAAAGCGCCGAGTGTGGCGTAAACTGCAGATTGCCGTAGATACACATAGCCATGAAATTATTGCCGCAGAACTCAGTTTATCAGATGTCACAGACGCTGAAGTGATGCCCAATTTACTTAAGTAAACCTATCGAAAAATCCGAAATTTCTCGGGTGTTCGTCGAAAACGCGCTTTAGTGCTCTGCGCTATGCGAACAAGGGCATCCACGAAACTTAGCCGTCAGTTGGCAACAGCTTCATGGCTCAAATAAGCAGTGGAAAAAACGGTATGGTTATCATCGCCGTTCAATCTCAGAAACTGCCATGTACAGGATAAAACAACTGCTAGGAGGCACGTTGAGCATGCGGAATTATAACGCTCAGGTGGGAGAAACTTACGCGATGATTAGGGCTTTGAACAAGCTTGCTGGGCTAGGTATGCCTGAAACCCACTATGTAGCTTGATATTTGAACAATGATGAGAGTTTTGTTCGCTGACTCGATTTAGGAAACAAAGCCTCCTTTACCTGATATTTGTCTTTTTTACGGACTTCCTTTCCAAGTTTAACAATTGATAGAACCGCACACTTTTTCACTGTATTGGCTTGAAAATATCGCTGCCATCCAAGGTGTTGCGTTGCTAACCCAATACACCAGTGTCATAACCTACGCCTATAGGTCTTCCATGATAAGTTACTGTCAGGAAATATCATAAATAGTCTTGTGACGACGAAGCTTTGGATGTGATACATTTTTTAATCATTCTTCTTGGAAAGGGGAGAGTGAAGATTAATTTCTTTGTTGCAATGGAAGGAAATGGATGATAACTAAATGAGTATTTTCAATAGAATAGCGCATCACCACACGATTAATGAAGCTGTTTCTCTCAAGTTAAATAATAAGACGGTATCTGATAAAACCATTAGTAAAATGGCGAAAAAAATATCTAATCTGACCGATCAACATGAAAAGTTCAATGCTCTAAAATCGAGTCTTGATATCGTAAAAAATATTAAAGAAACTCAAGCTAGAGTAAAATTGACAACTCTTCTATTAAAAGAGATTAACGTGCTTAGCCATACCCTGATAACGATAACCATATAGCGCATCTTACTCCGGTAGATAAGGTTGGGGTACTCTCTAAGTCAAAAGGGAGAGCAGTAGCTACATGGATGAGAGAGTTACCATCAACTCTAGAGACGATAAAGTCTAAGCAACCTGGATTATTGAGTCTACCAACAGTGACAAGTATAAAAGGGTTTAAGGGGGATGTTATTATAGATGGTCAGACTATTTTTAAAAACTTTGCATCTGTCGAGCTAGGGGTATTAGCTAGAGGTTCTGCTCCTCATTATACCAATGATGATAGCTCTCAAAGAATGTCTAACCACGCGATTATTTTTTTAAAAAACGAAGGTTTTAATCAAGTCATTAGCCTTAATTCTGTTGAGCTCAGTCAATCAGAAAAAAACTCATTAACAAAGTCCGGCATAAATTATATTCATATAAAAACTGATGACTTTTCATCTCCAGACAAATCTAAATTACTACAATCAGTTATCGCCATGAAAGGGAAGAATACTTATGTGTACTGTGGTTATGGTGCAGGAAGAACTGGGACTCTAGTGACTGCTTGGCAAATACTAAATAACAAAGGAGATTTAACGGAATCTACTATAGAAGAAGCAAACCAGTTAGCTATTTTAAAAGATATAGATGAAAAGCATGCGGTATCAAATAGCATCGAAAGGCTAAATATATGGCATGGTTAAAAAAAGCATATTTAGGGTTATTCCAGCTAAAAGTCCATAGCTACCTTGAAGTAATTGTTACACAAGGTTTCAGGAGGTTTATGAAATTATGACGTTTATCATCTGACTTTTAAAAAAATTAGAGGGTTATGCTAGAATTTAACTCTATAGTGCGACACTCGACAATTAAGCCGCTAATTGGTGAAAAACCATCGTTAGCTGCTTAAGCTTTAAATACTTATTTGGCCGATAGTTAATAATATTCTGAGAAAAATCGATTAATTCATCATTCACTAGCCTCAAAATAATAGTATTTTTGACATACTGCCGGAGTAATCTATTGGTATTTTCATTCGCCCCCGTTTCACGAAAACGATAAAGGTGTGCAAAATAAACCTTGGCATCCAGTGTTGTCTAATCGCCAGACACCTAGCGGTTATTGCTTCCAACAGAATGATCTAATCAACAACGCCTTACTAAGTTATCAAGATGTTTAAACGAGCAGGTACGGTTCAGTATTTGATTATTCGCTGACAGAGGAGCTAACTATTTGATAAAATTGATAAAAATATCTTTATTTTGCCATAAAAGTTCATCAATATAGTCAATAACACAGCGTATTAATAGATTTTCATATTATTTCGCATATTAACACTCTGTAAAGTGCTCGTTTTTTGGGATTATATTAATGATAAAACCGTTATATCGCTTCACATGTACACATTGGAACTAATCCATACAACCAACTAGGATAAAATTAAATGAATATAATGAATTTTTTAGGTATTACTAAATGCTCACATCATGATAAAACCAATCCAATAAAAAAAGATATTCAAAAACTTAACTTAGACGTCACAAACATAACGCAAAGCCTAAGCGGTGGTTCAAGAGCTAAAGTTAAATCTTTTGTTTTAGGAGATGCAATTGAAAAAGTTCAAGCTAAATATGCAAAAGTGGAAAAAGGAATAACACAATTAGACGAAAAGCACTCTGATAAGATAAAGGCGTCAAAAAGATTCAAAAACATGGAAAAGGCTTATAACAGCATGAACGATAGTATTTCTAAATCGGCTAGCTTGAAAGTATACTCCAACTTAATCTCTAACTCTAACTCTAACATATCCGGTCGTGTAGAGAAGAGTTACTTAGGTGACGGCAACTCTTAATTAAGGAATATATTGCATAATAAATCTATTCCTAACGCTATGTTTATAAAAACGTAGAGTTCTAAGTTAGTATAGCCACTGTAAAAAGTGGCTTTTTGTATTAATTTACAACGCTCTTCATCATTCTGTATCAGGTAATTTCACAAATTGATATCGTTTTCTAAGCCCCCTTCAGGTGAGTAGCGTGATTAGATAATATCGCAAAAATTGACTACACATTAATGCTTCAAAACAGTCCATATCGCTATCGCAGCCAGTTTGGTGGTGTGTGAATAGACTAAATGAATTGAAGGTGTGCTGGTTTTTTAGACTAAAATGGAACTCGATTCAGTGTGTTTATATAAGGGCCATCCATTTTGCGCCACCAGTGTCAATATGTAGTAATGAAAACTTCATCGTATTTATTAAAAGCTGGCGTCGATTTCCCTACAAATTGGGACGAATTTGTTGATTGGTTTCATGATGAACAATCTTGTACTAGCTACCTTTACGCACTTCGTTGGCCAAACGGATTCATTTGCCCAAGCTGTTCGAGCCATCAATCACCTTATCAGTTAAGTAATGGCAAGTTAAAATGTCATGCTTGCCGTTCTCAACGTTCAGTAACATCAAGTACACTTTTTGACAAAACAAGAACCCCCATGAAAAGTTGGTTTGCAGCTGTCTAGTTTATTACAAATCAAAAGAATGGGTCAGCGCTCTTAGGGTTCAAAGGCTATTAGGTCTTGCGAGTTATCAAACTGCTTGGTCTTTAATGCACAAGTTAAGATATGCCATGGTTGATCCTGAAAGAGATAAACTGTCCGGCATCGTAGAGGTTGACGAAACATTAATAGGTGGTGTCATTCCAAAATCATTTATTAAAAATCAACAGGGTAAGCGTAAACTGTAGTTTTAGTGGCTGTTGAGCTGCTATCACCCTCTGGATTTGGACGAATACGTTTAAGGCTAGTAGAAAGTGCAACTAAAGAACATATCCATCAATTCATTCAAGATGTAATAGAACCTGTTAGCACAATTTGTAGTGATGGTTCTCAAGCATACAAACAAATAGACAAAAAAGGATATAAGCATAGTCGGATAGTGCATTTAGGTTCATCTATATCTGCACATCTAGTCGCACACTGAATGTGGCCTCCTATAAGAAATGTTATGATCCCCTCATAACCCATTTAGGTGACAACATGAATAAAAGTAAACCTGCTCGATATAGCGCAACCATTAGCTTGAAACCGCTCAATTAGCCTTTGAACAAGGCTACACACAAGAATCGGCGGCAAAAGCCATGAACGTGGATAAATCGACGGTCAGTAAGTGGGTAACACAGCTTCAGGTTGAGCGCCAAGGGCATGCTCCGAAAGCCTCACCAAATGACACCAGAACAGGGCACTTAAACGCGAAATTGAGCGGATTAATCTCGAGAAAGAAATCTTAAAAAAGGCTACCGCTCTATTGATGTCGGACTCGCTGAAGACTTCTCGATAATCGAGAAACTCAATCAGAGCAACAAATACCCTATTTCAGTGTTATGCCATGTATTTAACATGAACCGGAGTAGCTACCGTTATTGGATGAGCCGTGAACTTGTAGTGACACCTGAGCCGCGGCTTTTAGAATGTGAAATCAAAGCGATACACGCTGAAAGCAAAAAATTTGCTGGTGCGAGAAGTATCGCAACCATCGCCTCTGAACGTGGCTTTGCGTTAAGTCGTTATAGGGCAACTCGGTTAATGAAAAAGCTTGGATTCTTGGATTAGTGAGTTGCCAACAACCCAAACACCGCTAAAAGAAGGCTAAAAATGAGCATGTGACCATCCCTAATGCACTCAAACGACAATTTGCAGTTGTCGAACCTAACACCGTTTGGTGATGTGACGTATATCTGGGCGGGTAATCGTTGGTGTTATTTAGCGGTTGTGCTGGTCTTATTTTCGAGAAAATCGATTGGTTGGGCGATGTCATTTTCACCGGATACAGAGTTAACGGTGAAGGCCTTAGATATGGCTTTTGAATCTCGTGGGAAGCCTAAAAACCTGATATTTCATTCAGATCAAGGCTGGCATTATACCAGCCTGAAATACCGTCAGCGGCTGTGGAAATATCAAATCACCCAGAGCATGAGCCGTCGCGGTAACTGCTGGGATAATGCGCCAATGGAACGGTTTTTCAGCAGTTTAAAAACGGAATGGCTCCCGACACAAGGCTACAAGAGTTTAAGCTAAGCTAAACAAGATGTGACCGATTACATCATTGGTTATTACTGTGAAATCAGGCCACATCATTACAATGCAGGATTGAGCCCAAATGAATCAGAGCGACGATTTTGGGAAGATTCTAAAGCTGTGGCCAAATTTAGTTGACTACTACAATTTTTATTAATTTATTGTTAGGGAAAAAATAATGTTTCACTTTAGTTTTCCGCAATAAAATTTGATTCAACTTCGAAACCATAAATTCCATACTGGCCACAGTATATTGTTAAAGAATGATACACAGTTGCCCGTTATCCTGAGCCATAACAACATTTTTACACCTAGTTGAAAACGTGCATAACGGACAAGAATCGTTTGTGATATGTTGTAAAGTTGGCGCCTAGAGCTGCGCCATACGGTATTGAATTATTGAACCTAATACAACTAGACTATGTAATTGCCGCCTCAATGAACTAACGTAACCTGAGATAATATCGGCAGGAATAACACATAAACAGGTTTAGTTCACGATAAGCTTGCTCTCAATCAAGAGGCTTAAGACACTTTATTTCCAGTTGATCATTTCGACCAAGGGAGTTGAGTCGTGATTACATCCGGGAAGTTTAAGTAATGCCTCTACCCTAGCTTGAAACTCAGGCTTTATATGATCAAGTATCCAGCCTCGAGCTCTTATTAGGTCATCACCTTGGAGACCAAAAGTACGTTTTGGATTCTCTGTTGGGGCATTTTTGAAAAAATTACCACTTGTGGCTTCAATAATACTGAGTAAAGTGGAATAGTTATCGTGGTTTTGATCTGCGAGAGTATCACCGTTTAAAATAGCATTAGTCAAATGGATGGTCGTATATTCATCCGTACAGACAATGCCATTTTCACCATCGTTATAATCAGGGGCCACCAAATTTTCTACATCAATATGCCGCACATTTGTGCCGTTATACGTCAGATTGTTAGGTTTAATATCGTGAAGAAATATTTTTTTAAGATGTAAGGAGTGCAAATCCGTTAAGAGTGATTTAAAGTGAATTAAGGATATTTTGTTCCCTTTTTCAATTAATTTTGCGACTTCCATACCCCCGTTACGGGCAATCATAGTCGAATCGTTAACATAAATGGAGGGGCAAATTGAAGGGTGATGTTTAAGTTCATTCATCATCAACTGGTTGTACTGAGTCTTATCTACATCAAGCATGTCATTGTAAATATGAAGCTGAACAAATTGATTGTCTTTACGTACTAACTGCTTGAAATTTCCTTCCCCTGCAAGTTGAAATTTAGTCGGTGTTCTGGCGACAAAATCACCTTCAGAATTATAAAAGTAACTACGCCCCGCCTTAGCATTTGTGAGTGATTTAATTCCTACTTTGTTGATCTCTGCATTAGATTTTTTTTGTTGATAAGAGCGATAACTTTTTTGTATTAGTTCAGCTGCTTCGAACTTAGCTAAATTGGAGTATTTACTCACAGTTGCAACATCCGTGAGTAAAGTGATATTTTTTGCAACTTTTAGCTTACTTGCTTTGTATTGGGAAAGCTTAACGATATTGAGCTTGTTAGGTATAGCAGCGAATTGGTTGTAGCTTTTATAGTCGCTGAAATTAGAATGTATATTAGCATGAATAGGCATAGTTATATCTCAATATTTAATGATGTTGATGAGGTTAATTCTAAATTAAATAAATAGGTATGATTAATGGTTAATAATGAATAAATAAAAGTTGGTGAAATCTCAAAACCAAGATTCATGATTATTTATGAATTAATATTTTTTACGATAAGCATCGTTAACGAAAAAAAACCATCTTTATCAGGATATTTCCAACAAAGTATCGTGCCATCCCTGCTTACTGCATGTACTGTATGACATAATAAAAATAAACATTAACTTATTCACGAAGTTATTCACAAAGCACTAACACTAGTAGATACACGAGCTGAGGAGTACCAGATGCCATTTTCTAAATTAAGCACCAAACTACAATCATCGAATATCAACAATCCGAGCACCAGTAACGCTGATGGAGGTAAATCATCAGCGAAAAAAATTGAGGTTAAGCGGGTTAGAAGTCTATCGAGTCTAAAGAATATTTTCTCATCGCTATTTAATACAATTAGGCATAAACCGAGTGACAAACGCGCTGGCTCGGTGAAGACACTTGCTCAATCCGTAGAGCCTGTCGCGACTTCTACTGTTGTACGGGTTAATGTTAAAGGAAATCAGCAAAACACGAATCTTAGCCAACAATTAAAGCTCGACATTCAAAATGGCGTTGAATTAAAAAAGGTACCATATAATGAAAGAAGAGGATCGGCAGCGGTTTATTCTCAATCACCATTATTGGAAGCTATAAGACTTCATCCAGTACTTAAAAAAGTACAAGATAGTAAAGATTGCTTATTAACTCAAAGGCCTGAAAAGACTGTGGGATTAGATAAGACATTTCCTGTAATATCAAATATGTCGGATAATGTGCCGCCACCGCCACCGCCACCGCCACCGCCACCTGCGCCCATTTTGCCGTTTACTCCTGCGCCAAAGGTAAGCTCTGCTCAATCAACCGGAGGTAAGGATGCCTTGTTTGCAGCTATTAGTACGTTCGATATAAGCAAGCTTAAAAAGAGAATAGCGGCTGATATTTTGCCTACATCAGCTAAAGAAGAGCTTATAGATGAAATTTACTCCGATGAACTACTTAAAACTGCGCCTTGTATGGATGCGAATAGCAGAGAGGTACTCTGCCAACAAATTAGCGACTATATCGTCAGTGCCATGGAAGTTGATTGGGAGGGGATTCTACTAGAACAATATGGAATGTATGAAGATATTGACACGTTAGAGACTGCAATGAAGGGCCAGACTGAATCGATTTCAAGCTATTGGGCTGAAGTGAAGCGTTTTCCTGACTTATGGAAACAAGCCGATGTAGTGTCTGATCTTCCTTTTGTTACTAAGCGTAAAGGTGTCATAGCTGAAGCGATGAATCGACTTAATTCGGGTCAAAATCGTCTTTTCCGATCGGATAATACCCGAGGTGCTAATGAGATGAAAAAAGGAGAGGCGATTCAAGAGGGCGCTCGTCGTATCGCCAATCAACGGATGACAGGTGAAGAGAAGTTGAATTTATTGGATAAAAATTACCACCAAGCGGCACTTAACGTGCTCACTGAAATGCCATTCATGGAAGATTTTGCTGTAAAGAATGGTAAAGATGCGCTCATGAAGTTGGAAAAGCAATTTATTGCAAGTATCCACAGTACTGAAAGTCTTAAAGCAGATATTTCGATATTTTTAGCACCCCATATGAAAACGGGATTTGCAGATTTTAGTTTCCTGGGACAGGAAGCATTAGTCAAAAAACAGGCAGCTTTAATTAATGAACTGCAATTAAAACTGACGTCATTAAATAGCTAAATACATTCACTAAAATCCGATTTGACAGTTAACTATTGCAAGCGATTTCTGTCAGATCGGATTTCAATTAATACTCTCATTTTCTTCGAGAATGCTCGCACTACTTCTATGCAATCCGCTACAGCCTAATGAGCTATGTTGTATCCGTAATCTCTAGAAAAAATCTAACTAATCAACCAGAATTGATAATCAATTTTTTGTCTATCTTTTATTTATAATTAATATGGCGTTAATTTCTTGTGATTTGTGATTTGTGATTTGTGATTTTTTGCTATTTATAATAGGGTTAAGCTAAATGGTAATGTAAAATGAACGGCGTAACTTCATTATAAAGGTATTCAGGAGGCGTAATTTATATAGGTATGAACAAGTAATGATGCTTTTCAAGCTTAAAATTCCCAATGGGAAAACATTATTAAACGTGCACTTTATGTATGAAGTAGATTATACAGTGTTGAGTTTTTTAAATGTATACTCCCAGTCGGTAGGTAACATTTTGTACATTATGGTTTATCTGTGTTTTTTTTGTTATATAATATTAAGTATAAGTGAGCTATTGTGTTCTCATTTTTTTTCTCTAGTAAAGACATAAATTTTTTGATTTTTGTATTACTTTTTTCTGGGAAAAATATCATAATGTATAACACTCAATAGTCTTGAGTCACTTTCTATCATTAACTAATGAATTTGGGAGAAAAACATGACAAGAAATTATTTATTAGGAAATCAAATGGTTTTCGATGTACTAAGAAGGGAGATTAGTACTGATGAGCATGTAGTAAGTCTAGGTGGACGTGAAGCAGTAATCCTTAAACTACTGTGTGACAATGTTAATAGAGTACTAAGTAAAGAAAAAATACAAGAGATAGTTTGGGGTAGAGTATTTGTTAGTGAAACATCTTTAACTAAGGCTATTTCAAATTTACGTAAATCACTAGTTCAATTTGAAAGTTTGGCATGTGAAATAAAAACAGTTTCTAAAGAGGGATATATGTTGATCCTTGATGAAGATACTACGGATTTATTTATTACCAAAGAGTTGTCAATACTTGAGGTGAAAAACATTATGAATCGTGATAGCATATACTTCAATAATTTTTCAATTTTATCCTATTTCATGAAAAAAATGGTTTACGTACGAACAGAATTCAAGATGAAAAATCTTTTTTTCATCTTGTTGTGTTTTTTTTCAGCGCTGTTAGCAGCTATATTAACGGTGACTATTATAAATTTAATCTGATAGGTTTTATTTGTAAGCAATGTATTTATATTGGCAGTATCAAAATGCATTTTTGAAATCTATTTAGTCAAAATCTTATTTTGACTAAAAGTATTTGTTGACCATCCGCTAGCTAATAATATTAACAACAAAGTGATTGTAACTCTTAGTATCAGTTTAGCCAACGCTAGACTGTACAACAGCATCCAGCCTTTTTTTGGGGTGGGCGGGGAGGCAATTTATTTCAGAAAAATTCATTAAGCGTTACATGTTGAAAGAGTAGAAAATAAATCAGCTTTGTTGGGTTTAGGTTCATTTATACATTTATCATAAGACTGGGAGACACATTCGGCACTTTTCCAAGCATAAAATATACGAAATGTTTTTTTGGATTAAATCTTTAGTGAGCGCTAAGCTTTACACAATGAATGCCTGGCTATTTTTTATTTAAACTTTAAATATGGTGATAATAATGCGTATTTTTGGAAAAACAATTAACTCCAGTATTTTCTCAAAGAGTGATAAAAGTCATACATCGGCTTTACCTCAATGGAACAAACTTAAAAAAGAAACGCTTAAAACTGTAAATAGTTGTAAGAAAAATATAGATCCTTTTAATAAAAGTGGCCGTGTTTCAATTAACACTGCCAAGATAGCCCCTAAACAATTTTTAGTGCATACCGTTCGTGATTTTGAAAATGAATCACCATTATTAACCCAGAATGCTCAAACGCTATTATCCTCATGGGATATTATCAGTACTTCTGTTGTTAAAACGGGAGAATACTCAAGATCACAATGGGCTGATGTAGGTTTGATACTTGCTGCAGAACCTCAAAATATAATTTCAACCTCCCGACACGATGTGCGTTTTCAAAATCACGCAGGAAATGAACCCGGGAAGCCCCAAAATACCTATGCGCTTACAGAAAGTTACTTCAAAGGCCAGGGTATGCACGGCTACACTGTTGAAGGTGGGACATATGCCAAAATTGAAACACCCAGTGATATTATCAATAATACTTTTACAGGTACACATAACGAAATACTGGTAGTAGGAAAGCCAGACATCAGGACTTATGAAGGTTATGATGGTACCGAAAAAGTAAAAGTTTGCGGAATATATTGTCATCAAATGCTTGGTAATAATAAAGAAAACAATGAATTAAAGTATAATGAAAACAATGAGTTAATCGATAAGTTGTTAAAAGTAAATCCAGGATTGACTCTTTTTAGAGAATTCACATGGACCGGAAGTATAACAATGAAGAATCAAGATAAAATAAAGAGTTACGTTAATTCATTTAAGTAATATTGTATTCTATCTGGAGGGGGTAACAGATTCTGTGTAGATGCTTGTTAATGTAATTGTTTCTCGATGTATTTCTCGAACTCCATAACAAAACGATTCAATACCGATATAGTTTTAAATCGGCATTGTCTATTTTTTGCTGAGATCTTTGACTTTTTTAAATTCAGGATAAATGGAGAATAGTTTTCTTCTGACTTGTCATGGCTTATCTCGTTAGTGATTGTACTCACTTAACTCGGTGTCCAAGACTGGTGGTGCAGCTCAAGGAGTTGTTCACCGTGGTTCTAGACGGTTGCCGCTAGAATACAATTAATTTATGACAAGTGCTAACTGTTCGTGTGTAAAGACCCGATAAAGGCACATTTCAGCAATAAAAGCTCTGATGTTATCGGGTTTATCCTCGAATAAAGATTTGCAAATAAAGTGTATTTTCCTGAAATCAATTCAACGTAAAGGAGGTCTTGATTAATCAATCATTAATATTATAAGGAAGATAAATGAAAACTACTGTAAATATACTGGCCGCAGGCTTGTTTGTCATTCTGCCAAGCTTTTCCGTTTTGGCTGATGTTAACTTGTATGGACCAGGTGGACCTCATACTGCACTGATTAAAGTCGGTCAAGCATTTCAAATTGAAACAGGTATTAAAGTAAACGTCTACTTTGGACCTCAGGCAACTTGGAATGACAAAGCAAAAGAAAATGCCGATATTCTGTTTGGGGCTTCAGAACAGTCTGCTCTTGCGATTACAACGGGTCATGCTGACAATTTTGATATTCAGAGTATAACTCCTCTGTACTTGCGCCCAGCTATCATTTTAGTGAAAAAAGGAAATCCTAAACAAATTAGAAGATTAACAGATTTAACAAAACCCGGAATAGGGATTGTTATCCCAGATGGTGCTGGTGTTAGCAATACCTCTGGCACCGGGATCTGGGAAGATATGATGGGTCGTACAGGCGATATCAATCTAGTCACTAATTTCAGAAAAAATATAGTGCTGTTTACTCCAAATAGTGGCGGGGCTCGAAAAGCTTTTTTGGAGGATCCCAAGGTTGATGCTTGGGTCACTTGGTTAGATTGGGCTAAAAGTAATCCTGACTTTGGAGATGTCGTCACCATCGAAAAAAACTTAGTCGTTTATCGAGACATTAATATAGTGTTAAAACGTAATGCGAGTAAGGACAGTCAGCAATTTGCTAATTACCTAAAGGGTGATAAAGCAAAGCATATTTTTCAACAGTTTGGATGGTCTGATAAATTTAACTTATAAATTAACCTGAGCTCTATGAACAAGCCATAACTGCAATAACATTAAACTCCGTGTTAGTGATGTTAAGTTGTGGCTTATTCTCTTTCAATTGATAGGCGATCGTAGTCATTATATTGAGCCTGCGGTGTTTGGAGTATTCTATCTGAGAGAAGCTTTTTAACGGCGTTGTTGAACAAATCTTTGAACTAATTGGCTTTGCCATTATTAGATCTCCTAACTCACCTTCAGGACGGCAACATGGGCAAATCAATACGTAAAATCGTTAATTGGAAGCAATACAACCAAGCATTAGTGAGCCGTGGCTCGCTCACCTTCTGGGTGGATGAAGCCGCAGTAAAAGCGTGGTACTGCCATGAGCATCATGGCGGGCGTGGACGCGGGTTTAGCTATAGTGATGTGGCGATTGAAACAGCGTTGATGGTCAAAGGCATCTTTAATTTGTCGTTGCGTGCGCTAGAAGGCTTTCTCAACTCTTTGTTTACGTTGATGAGTGTGCTACTTAAATCACCTGATTACACTTCTATCAGTAAACGCGCTAAGACAGTCAATGTTCAGTACCGCAACCCCAGTCGCGGACCCATAACGCATGTTGTTGTCGATGCTACAGGGCTAAAATTGTTTGGTGAAGGCGAATGGAAAACGCGCAAGCATGGCGCAAGTTGCACTTATCCATCGATACAAACACTCACGAAGTCGTTGCCGCTGAAGTCAGTCTTGTGTGAGTAGGCGATAATGAAGTACTGCCGACCTTGCTCAATCCTTTACGGCGAAAGATAGCGCAGGTATCGACAGATGGGGCTTATGATACAAAGGGTTGTTATCAATTACTGCGACATAAAGGCTGCAAAGCTACCATCCCATTCTGCTCAAATGCGGGGTTATGGGAAGGGCCTCCACACAATTAAGCGGTAGAAGCACTGAAAGCGGGTCAGCTGAAGCAATGAAAAATCGATAACGGCTATCACCAGCGCTCTCTAGCAGAGACCGCCATGGGCCGGTGAGAAGGCGATGAACAAAGCCATTAGACAGGGTATGCCCGTTCGCCAGCAAGTTGCTTAATCGGCCAGAAGCCTTGGAATGATTACCTTTTATGACATGATTTAATCAACAACGCCTAGCTAAGGTCTGCGGGATAGAATCCCTAATTAGGATGGAAATTAAAACTGAAGAATAAAGTCAATACTATACATTTTGTTTGTGAAACGATTTAGTAGGGCATAAATGGACAGATAAAGTAGCAATTCAGGCATATCTCTCTGGCATATCAATGAGGATTGATTTGAACATACTATTCAATTTCACTTAAAAAATTGATATAGACTTCCACAATGAAAATGATGCAGTGATTTTATACAGAATAAAATGGAGAATTCATTAATATATGTCACTTAAAAATTGGGTATAAGCACTACCTTAACGAATTAATTTATTTATCTGATTATAATTTAACATTTTTAACCCTATATGGAAATAAACATAATTGCTACAAACGAAGCATAAAACATCATGCAAAAAAACATATAAAGGTAACGATTGTATTCAATAAGTAAAAAATAAAAAAGTCTAAAAAAATAGCTTTTAATCTTGCGATAAAACTTGATAAAATAAAATTTCAAATCAAAAGGAGTAAAAATGAAATCGAAGATATTATTTTTATTATCGTTCATCTCACCCATTTCAAGTAATGCATCAGATGAATCACTTTCTTTTCTTATTAATCAACGATTTTCTTATATGAAAGATGTTGCGGCATATAAAGCTGCGCATCACATAGAAATAGAAGATCTAGAACAAGAAGAAAAAATCTTATTACATACACAAGATCTAGCTCGTACGATAGGCTTAGATGCTTCATCAATAACGCCATTTATAAAAGCACAGATGGATGTATCAAAAGCAATCCAATATCGCTATTTAGCAGATTGGCTAACAAATCCAGAACCTCAATTTCGGGCTCTCCCATTAGCTAGCGTCAGAGTTGAAATCATGGACATAAGCAATCGCATCATTAATAACATCGCTATCGATATAATGAAAGAAGGTCAATTAGACAATAAAAAAATGGAGAATTTACTGACAGAACTTAACCACGCTCAACTCGAGTCGCATGATAAAGTCTATCTTTATGAGACATTATTAAAAATTAGAGCGTTAGAGCCCAAAAAATAATTTTAAACATATAACCCGATACCTTATAAAACATTAAATTCCATTTAATATTTAGTCATTATCACTAAAAAATAATCTTGCATACAATTAGGTGTCAATCGGCCAAATAGAGACCGTGCTGCTATTGCTGCAACTCGATTGGAGTCCAGAGCAGATTTCGTATGTATTGATTCTTGTAAAGAGCCTGTTAACCATGAGTGGGTTTATCGCTATATAGCGTGTTATAAACGTAATGGTGGCAAACTTTATCATCATTTATATCAATGATATAAGCGGTAACGTGGCGGAAAAGCAGCGCAAGCGCCAACGATAACAAATGCGGTATCCATTGATAAAAGACTCACGATTTTCGATAGCCGAGAACGGTTTGGTGATTGGGCAATTGATTCGGTATTGGGTCGGCATGGAACAGGGGGCCATGGTGACAATATTAGAGCGTAAGACACGATTTTATTTGATAAAGAAAGTAAACTCAACGTAAGCGGAAAAGGTGACGAGAGCCACAATCGAGCTGTTGATGGTTACAAGGCGCATGTGTTAACGATAACCGCGGATAATGGCCGAGAGTTTGCGAATCATTAAGAGATAGCAAACGCACTGGATACTAAGGTGTATTTTGCGCCTCCTTGAGGCAATATATTAAAAAAAGGGTTTATTTAAGGCAGGAGAGTCATGAACTAATCGAATTTGCTCAGAGCAGGATTAGCAAGCGGTCTAAGAAATGTTTGATTTTTAAGCCGCTAGCGGTAGTATTTAACTAACTAACTAACTAACTAACTAACTAACTAACTAACTAACTAACTAACTAACTAACTAACTAACTAACTAACTAACTAACTAACTAACTAGCGGCTTAATTAGCGAGTGTCGCACCTCGGAGTAGAATTTGGGACTAATCATCGAAAATCAGGTATATGTAGTATATATTTTTTATAAAGTACATTAATGTTTTCCTTGGTAAAGGGGCCATTTTGGCTCTATTTTGATGCGTCGATAATATTGGAGTTAACCAAAGTTAAGGAGAAATTTTAAGTGAATATCAGTATGTAGTGATATGTAAATGAGTGCTGTATGAGTGCAGGGTATTAAATCGGAAAATATTTAATGTCATCACATTATAAATTTATTGACAATATTTAGAATGTGTCTGTTGATTAAAAAGTCAGTGTAATAAGTGTTAGAGTCGTAAAGTTATCTTAATATATAATAAGTGGGTGCTTCTGTCAGCATATTCAAGGGAAATGCGTTCTGTCACACCACTTAAACGTATAGATGTCGATAGTTAGTTGTTGGAACTAAAGTAGAGTGTATAATGCTAGAAGGGGTTAACCTAATTTACTATGCTAAGAAGAGTGATAATACCAGTAGACAATATGGTCGCTATTATAGATGGAATAAATAACACAAGTAATAAGTACTTTTTATTTATGAAGAACTCTTCTTGTATTGATTCTAATGTTTCCTCTCTAAAAGGCTTTGTTATTGGTCCGTCAGAGTGTTCATTATTAAATTGTGTGATCATTTCATCCTCAAGTGTAAATGACTTTTCTTTACTAATAAGAAGACTTTCATCTTGGATTAACATATATCCCTCTCCAGAAATGGTTTTAATTTCGCATGCCAAATCATTAAATTGATAAAGTGATTTCCTTAAGTTTGATATGGCTTTTGTTAATGATGTTTCCCCGACATGCACGTTACTCCAAACTTCATCTTGAATATATCCTTTACTCACGACACAATTTATATTGTCACACAGTAACTTCATTATCCTTGCTTCTCGCCCACCGATATTCACCACATGTCCATCTTTATGAAGCTGTCTTTTAAGCAAGTTAAAACTAATTCGATTTCCTAATGTATATTCTTTTGTCATATCTGTCCCCTGGCTTGATAAACATTTTTAGTAACAAGACTAAATGTTAAATTATAAAAGTTAAATAATAATCTGCATTCCGGCATTTTATGGTATAAATAGCTACACAAACGAACTTGGTGTAGCTATTTAAATATTTAGTTTCTACTTAATTTTTAGACTGTGCTGCTTTGGATACTTTATAAGTCAAGGTTACATTACCTAGAACAACTGTTTTTTCAATACCAAATTCATAGACAATGGTTTGATTTAATTTTGCAATCTCGTCATCTTCTCCTGTATCTGACTCTGATATTTCAACAAAAAGATTTATCATAGGGTTACCATTCGATTTGAATGTGCTGCTAAAAGGAATATGCTGTAACTCCCCATCCTTCACCGCAGTTGTATCTGCGTCCCAACTCGAACTAAAAAACTCCTTTTTATCATTATTTAGTGTTACGTGTCCGAAAGATTCAAAACTCCCTCCAGCGCCATCACTGGTCGAAAATGTGAGTTCACCTTCGATAATAAACTCATTGTCAATTTCATTTATTGTGTCAGTAGCATTAAGGTTAGCATTCACATAGTGATCATCAACATCTTCACTGGTATAATTGCAGTCATCAAATTTTATCTCGCCACTAAGAGTGTTTTGTAACCCAAAAGCATTGCCTTTTGCTAGACAATCATCGACTTCGATAGCACTCTCACCATCTCTCTCCCAAAAATTGATGAAATATGCTCCACGAGCGTTATCTTCTGTGCTGAAACTATTACTCTTTATATGACTGGCAACAAGATCGAATTTACTATACTCAGCAGCTTGGTAATCTGATTTCAATGCATCTTTTCTATTAAGATTGAATAGTGGAATAGCTTGGCCCCGATAAAATGGAATCGGAAATGCAGATATTTTTTCAATTGTCTGCTCATCAACCTCTATACCAAATATGTCTAATAGACCGCTAAGAGTCATACCATCTATCGCCAATCCCACTAAACCATTTACATCAGAAGCAAAAGCATTTGGCATGTAATAAAATTGCCCATATGCTTCTGTTCCTGGACTTTTAGTTCCAGAATTATAAAAGTCCCAACTGACATTAGTTGATGTGATCTCACTACTGTAATTATCAAGCTTTTCAATATTGGCATCTATCATATATATGCCGGATATTCCTTTTAAAATATTATTTAATTCTACAGGATGTACAATGAAATAACCAAGTGACCAAGTCTCAGGCGGATATTTTAATAAATTATTAACAACTTCCTTGAGTGAACCCCAACCTTGAATGCCGGTAAATTTTTCATATCCAAGCCCGTTAAGTAACTCGGCTACAGTATCGCCCACATCTCCTGATTTCGGCGGAATTTTGAGTGAGTTAACATTGCTCAGTATATAGTCTTTAGTACCACTACAAATTGCATCATCTGCTGTTCTGGTTTCATCCTGCTCATATACATTGCATTCAATTGAGATCACTTGAGGTGTAGAAGCCGATTTTGGAAGTGAAAAAGTGAATGATTGTAAATTTGTTTCCAGAAAATTAACCGGTAAAACTTCTCCATGAGTGTCTAATAACACTTTTTCTGTACCATCTGGAAGATGAACTGAAATTTTACCAACGAGCTCACTTTGTTGACCAATCTGATCGGCTTTCCTGATTATTTCTCCAATTGGCCGAGTAAATAGGTCTCCAAGTCCTGCAATACCATCGGTGTATCTTAGTCCATCAAAACTAGCCATTAGCATGCCGAAATTCACTCTGTAAGTATTTGTATCGGAAGACTCAGGCTTTACATTTGAGAGATCTGGTGCGTAATATACGGTTACATATTCTTCATCATCTATATTTTCTAGTTTTCCACAGGTGCTTACTCCTTTAAATCCCATCCATACACCATAATCTCCTTGTACTCCACATTGCCCCTTTTCATTTAGATCCCAATCATTAGTGGTCCCTGCACCATCGAAGGTCGAAATGGTTTCGAAGTTAGAATAAACTTTACCTGTGTCAGAATCAGTTATCTCCCAACCATAAATAACATTCCCCTCATTATATATATCTCCTAAATATTCAGGTTCGGAACAGAAAGAAGTTCTACTATAAGAGCCTGCCGGAATTTCAATTTTCTTAGAGCCTGTTAACTTCTCTCCTGTTCGATAATCATCAATAGCAGTATATAGTTCTGCTTCAAGCTTAGGTAGTGTGCCGTTGACGACTACACAAGTTTTAGTCCTAACGTCACCACTTAGACCACGACTATCTTTAGTCACATCATATTCGTTAGAAAATACACTAAAGCTATACATGCTAACAGCTAGAGTTAGAGCTAGCGGTGCACTTATTACGTGTTGGTTTTTTCTTAAGTATTTATACATAAATATTACCTTTATAAATAAGTAAAGCTATAAGTAAAGGCAGCAAAATATTCTCCCTTTACCCTCGAATAAGCATTTTTTGTGAAGAATTTATTTAATTTAAGATTATGGCTTATCACTTCATCATCTAGTTGATTCTGGAAAGTTATCTGAAATTATCTGAAATTATCTGAAATTGAAATTAAGCTTGATATATTTTGCTAATATTTAAGGCGCAACCCAATTCTTACTAAAATTTAACACCAAGGTGATATTAAGTATAATGCATTAAGTTTATCCTGATATTCAATTTTTTTTACTGATTAGTGTTTTTTTAGTAGCTGACTATATTCTTATCCTTAAGGTATCTACTTTATTTTTATAAGTTACTGATTTTAATGCTTAATTGTTTTCTTTTACTTCGGAGTTAATGATATCAGGCAGCAAATGCTCTCACCGTTGCAATATTCGCGAAGGATAGCAGCGCGTGTTTGCGATGAGGCAACATTACAAGCGCGCTCTGTGGATGTGTTTGAATATTTTGTAAGGAAGGGGGCGAAAGAGCGAATATGGCTTAAGTTACATTTTATGTCGCCGCCAATCGCTTAGAAGTCAGTGATGTCGTAGTGGGGGGCATTTCTGCAATGCCGCGAATATTGTAATGCTTGTGGTTACTTAGGATGAGGAGTTAAGCGGATAGTGCTTATGATGTTAGCGCGTTTCACCAAGGCTACTACTTAGTGTAGCATAGATGTGATTACGTAATTTTTCCCGAATAATCGCTTTTTTTATCATTGGGTAAATGGCATTATTTGTTCTTGAATAAATCTATTTAAATTTTCAGGATATCTCATGTGTAGATTGATATGTCGACTTAATAGTTATTCTAGTCGATAAAAAACTTTTATTTTATTTTCTATTATTTGGTAGGTTTGTTGGTCATGATGAAAACTAAAAATTTTAAAGCGGATGTAATTTCCATTTCACAAACAAATGATTCGGCATCATCTGCCAAAAAATTTCTTGATATTAAGAGTGTTCGACACACTTCAAAAAGTCCTATACCTTCCTTTGGACAAGCTAGAGATTATAATATAAAAACGCTTTGCCAGACTCAAAATCCCATAAGCAAATTAGGACTTGAAGCGGGAAACAGGACTGTAAACACATTAACACCTGATTTTATTAATGCTATAGGATGTAAAACAGGCATAGTAAAAGCTCATTTATTACCTTTACAGAAGGTAGCCGCTGATACGCAACAGATCATTGCGTTTAGACATGTAGATGGTATGTCTACTGGTTTAATTGAAAGTGGTCATCCAACTAAAGGATTTCTAATTAAGGGGAAGTCTGCCAATCATGGTCCCCAAGCTGGGAATATATGCTTTAATCAGGAGCTAAGTAAACTACACAATATCAAGCTTTCAAACGTTAGCGAATTTTATGCACAAGTAAATAAATATAATAAAAGTGTCATTGAATGTGTTAAGAGTGGGGCTGCAAAAGTTGTCAAGCTTTCTGTATCTGAGCAAAGGCTTGATTTTTTAAAGCAACAAGGAATAATCTCATATCCTTCAGTTTCAAGCAGCTTTATCATTTCATCTAATGGTTTAGAGTACGTTGCGATAAAAAATGAAAACGGTAGTTATGATATTAATTTTAAGGGTGAACCACTCAATGTACTTGCCGACCCTAAAAGTGAAATTCCATTAACTGCTGATTATGACCTCATGTTTATTGCACCTGAAACAGAGAAACTTGAGCTTGAAAATGCAGATAAATTGCCAGTTAAAATGATTCATTTTGACTCTGTGTCCGAAGTATACAAAAAAAATTATGCTCGTCATACAAGCAAAGATTTTACCCCAAAAGAATTTTTCAAAAAAGAGGAGGAAACAAAAGGTAGTTATGGCGAAGAAATAGGTAATGCTACGCCAAGAATCGCTAAGATGATTGATGTTATCAATCAAGCATTAGTCGGAGATGGGTTCCCCGTTGTTCACCATAACGCAGATTCAGGCAGCCCAGCAACAGACCCAAATACCAATTACCCAATAACTGTATTTATGCCTAAGGGCTTTTCCGGGTACGATAGTATACATATTATTGATAACGCGGATAAACTAAAAGAATTCATTCAACATGCTAAAGATTACGGCTTTCATGTACCCATAAATCCTAAATGGGAAGCAAACGTAGCGGCTGTTAAAAAAACGTCTTTCCATCAAGCTGCGCGAGTTGTCAGTCAAATGCTATCACTAGTGTCTGCCCCCCCTAAGGAGAGGTAATTCATGCAATCATTTGCTCAAATCTCTCTATTTACCATGTTTTTTGAGGTTTTTACAGATATTACACAAGTTTACAACTGCGCAAAAGACCTTTATATGTTTACCACAGAAGCCAAATAGCTCTATTTATGACTTTATTAAACTCAAGTGTTGAGATTTATAGATTTGTGTGAAGCTGGATGTTGTATAACTTAGAAAATAAATGCGTTTTATTTAAAGAGCTGTTCCAAATAATAGATCTCAGGAAGGGAGTCAGTCCTGTTTGAGCGTTATGATCTATCGCCAAACAAGCCCACCACTCGCACAAGGACTGAGTATGGGCATCTAAAGAACCACTTTGTCGCGCAGAGCGTAAACGCATACATAAATTGATTCAAAAAACCATCGATAACGATGCCTTATGACGATGCTGATGTTGCATTAAGGGTATTTGATTACCGAGGTTTATCACATGACCGGATCTGACCGTTCCTCAACTTTACACAATGCAGCCTTGATTGACTGAAATCTTAGCAGCGAGGTGGCCAACTATTCTGCCCATTGACCCGTTGCTGCTTTTACCTGTCTTTGTCCATATGAATTGGCTTACCTGTGTAGCCGCTGGAGACGTGAGCAACTTGAGATGGTTGTTCATGCGCAGCTATATCATTCACTAGAGTCGTAAAATCTAGGCTCAAGTGCAACCTGAAGTTTAGTTTACTCTTTCAGCCGGTATACTCGCCATGGGTCAACAAGATAGAAGACTTATGGGTCGCAATGCTCTAAACAGTAACCCCAATCACGGTGAAGGAACATGCGGGAACTCCTTAGCAAGGTATGGCGTTTTATGGCTACTGAATCCCAATTCCTGGTAACCGGCACAGCTAAAACGTAGTCGTATTCGGAGCCGCTATTTAGCTCTCTGAGGTTACTGCGTTTCACATAATGATTTAATCAACAACGCTAGCTATGTTTACTGACTGGCAGGTCTAGTTTTTCACAGCAATTCATGATTTATCGGTTTATTTCACTCGATAACGGTAGGGCTTTCCTTATAAACTATGAGTCGGTCAAACAGCATTAACTATTAACTATTAACTATTAGTGCATTTTCTAATTCTTCTATAAAAAAGTTAATTTTTTAAAGCGGATTGGAACTCTGGTTGTTGTTTGAATTTGAGAGAGTATTCTAGTGTTTATAAATGATTTATTAAACACCACAATTAATGAAGTAATATACATAGGGGAAGTTATAATGGCTGGATTATCAACGGGTGTTGTTAATACAACGATGGGTACATTAATCGATGCGGCTGACGCAAAAGTGGAGGCTTTTATGGCCGCTCATACAACTGATGGGACATTAAGCTTAAGTTCTTCCGAAACACTCGAATTACAGTCGTTGATGGCTTCACAAGCTATTGCATCGCAAACAGGGACGTCGACATTAAAATCGATCAAGGACTCTGTTATGGCTTCGGCTAGAAATATCTAATATCTAATCAGTTTTTATTTGATAGTTTGTAGAGAGTGTTATCTATGGTGCAATTATTGAATCCAGATAACGCATTTGCAGGGGCAAATTTAGTTTTGCTCCTGACTGTTGTTATGTTGTCCACCGTTTTCTTTATCTGTTTTTCTGGTTATGTTAAGTATAATATAGTGCTTAATATTATTAAAAATGCTGTAGGTACCCAGCAAATACCGCCTTCAATAGTCGTTAATTTACTTGCTGCGTTAATGGCACTTAATAGTATTTGGCCAGATGTTAAGCCCGGCCTAGAAAGGGTGAAACCCTATTTTGTTGAGCAGATCAATGCTAGTGCAGATCCCGATCCTTTACAATTACAATCTGTATTGGAAGAGAATAAGCCCGAACAGATGACTATGTATTATCTGATTAGTAATGTGTTCGAGTTTTTTCCTGAAATTTTAGCTAGGGCAGAGCGTAAAACAAATGAATTAAAAGGGATTATAGATATACCGCTGAATTTTGACTCTGGTAATGGTATATTAAAGTATTTTCTAGGAAACTTGATTTTAGATTTATATCAAGGGTTTGAGTTTGGCCTAAAACTATACATGATTTTTGTCAGTATCGATTTTTTAATTGCGGTTATTTTAAGTGGTGTTGGTATGACGATGTTATCACCGACGGTAATTTCAACACCCGTTAAACTTGCAGTGTTTTATTTCTCTGATAGTTGGACTATTTTATTTAGAGCGCTCCCGTGATATGGAAACACTTCTGTTTCCTAACTGGTTATTATTTGCAGGACTTTTTTTGTTCTTGAAAATTTATAATCCAACACGTTTATATCTAGATAACTCATCGACACTGGCGATTTCAATCGGTCTGGCCATATTGATCGAGACGAGTGACTTAGGTGTCGTGCCGACACCTTTCTGGATCGTCAGTGTTATAATTTTTGCTATGTTTGCATCCGTACCTTATTGGCTGAGTGGTATGGTTGGTAGCGTCATACAGCAGTTGTTATTACTAAATGAACAGTCAGTGCAAGATAAGCGTTTTACCGAGGAATCAGAGGCATTATCTAAAATAAGCTCTTTGATGTTTTTGATGTACGCCTTAGATTCTGGCGTAGTATTCAGACCTCTGTTGGCTGTGATTACTGAAAATATAGAGCAAGGTGCTAATGTCGGTTTTGATACTTTATATTTTTATATTACTGACAGCCTGACTATGATGGCTATGGTTACAGGTAAATATATTATCATAATGATATCTATTACAATTTGTTGTGGTTATGTTGATCTTTTTTTTAAAAAAGCGTCTTTATCTATGAGTACAACAGCAGATATTAAAGCTATCAGCGTAATTGTTATTATTAATCTGTGGCTGCTACAAGATCAGTTTTATGTGTTCAAGGAAATAATGAAAAGAGCAGGATATGAATAGGGTTAATGTTATGAATGTCACATTGAATAGTCAGCAAGTTAAAACGATGTCTGAAAGAGATGCTCAAGAATTTGAGTACGCACTTGAAGCTATTGCTGCTGAGTTACCACAGATTAATAAAGCTAGTGAAGTCCAAGTCAAGGATCTTTCTAGCCATGAACTTGAAGAAGATTCGTTAACAGGGGATGAGGCTGTCCAAATGGTATTACAGTATAAGATGGTGCAAACGATATGTGCAGATATGAAAAAGAATCACGAACTTATGCAGGAGATCCTCGATGAAGTTTAGTTTATTAGTGATCGTCTGTTTATTTACTGCCTTTACTTGTCAGGCTAAAGTATTTATCAAACAATCAGATATTGATTTGAAAGGAGCTTTGACAGCGATAGCCAAAGATATGCAAATTAAGTTAGTTGATGAGGTTGAAGAACAAATTGCTAAACAGCCTATTACCCAAGATATTGCTGGTGATGGCCTTGATTTGTTAGCTCAGTTATCAGATGTCTATGACTTCGATTGGTATGTTTATGGCGGTACTCTTACGGTGCATTCGGGGCAAGATTATATAAATCATGCCTTTAAACCAAAAAATATTTCGGCACTCAACCTTCTTGAAGAATTGAGAAAAACATTTACCACCCATCATACGACTAAAATGGAACTCGTTGGCGGCGGTAATTCTATTTTTATTTCTGGGACTCGTAAATTTGTAAATGATGTTGTTATTTACGCGAATATGATAGATAAGAACCAATTTTTAGAGAATGGTAATAATTTGGAATTGGTTAGGATCGAGTTTCATTATTTATCTGTAGTTGACCGGCAGATTGATTCTTTCGATGGGAATATCAACTTTCCTGGTGCGCAATCATTAATATCCTCGGCAATTGAAAAGATCGGTCAGTTTGAAAATATTAGTGATGGTGAAATGGTTAAACGTGCCTATAAGGTAAAGCTTAATCAAAATGATAAGCAACAGCTCGATGAAGATGAATTTACTTCTAAAGTACAAGTGTTGCCTGGGAGTAATGCACTGTTGGTTAGAGGTACTCCAGAGGAAATTCAATTGGCAAAGCGCATTGCGACACTGATTGATATACAGCGTCAGCAGTTGTTGTTTTTTCTCCGAGTTTATGACGTTTCTGTGGAACGTACCGAAGCACTCGGTGTTAATAGTTCATGGTTGAATGGGAGTCGTGGTCTGTATGATATTATTGTCCCTCCGTTCACTGATACGGTCGATTTTTTCAAAAATTTTCAAGCTTTATATAGCAATAACATGGCTAGGGGTGTTTATGAGACCAACTTGTTAGTTTTGGAGAATCAACAAGGCCACTTTGGAAAGAAAGAAACTGCAACTATAGTACTTATTTCGGATAAGCAAGCTTCAACCCAAAAAATTGAAGCTGAAAATAGTCTCTATGTTACAGGACGTTTATTACCATCAGGTAAGGTTCAGGCACAATTCAAATATATAGAAGAAGCACTTGATGAAGATAATGATGAAAGTAGTACTCAAGCAGGTACGACTCAAGCACCTAGGGTTAATTCTCAATCTTTAACGTCTGAAGTCTATATTGAACCGGGGCAGACTGTTATTCTAGGCGGTTTTGATAATACGGTGACTGACAGCGTTGAGAGTGGCGTGCCTATTTTGTCGAGCATCCCTTGGTTGGGTGAATTATTTAAGAGTAAGAAGGAAACTAAGCGTAAATACAAACGCTACGTTTCAGTATCATTTAAGGTTATTTAGTCGTGCTTAAACATTTTTTTAAGGTTAAAGAATCTTATCAAGATACAGTTATTTGTCATGTCAATATGAATACTTTTGTTGGGCAGGAATGTTATGTTCACACAGTGTCCAATGAGAGTATTCGCGGTGAAGTGATGAAAATTACCGGTGAAAGAGTGGAGATTAAGCTATTACAGCCAGGATCTATTCAACGGGGCAGTAAAGTTGAAATTACCCCAAAGCGATTTTGTTTTCCACTTAATGAGACTGCGCTTATCGGTAAGGTCATTAATTGTTATGGTGAATCATTGTACGGTGATAAATATCTAGACGGCGAGGGCGATTACTATGATTTACCTATTATAGAGAAACCCATCCCGCTTAATATTCGTGCTCCGATTGATACCGTTTTTCCGACTAAACTTAAAGTTATCGATGGTTTATTTACTATTGGTGTCGGCCAGCGTCTCGGTTTATTTGCCCCAGCGGGAGCAGGGAAGACCACAACGGTTTCAATTATGGCGAATAACATGGAAGCTGATGTGGTGATCTTTGCCATGATTGGCGAGCGCGCTCGGGAGGTTGTTGAGTTTCTAGAGGGGGAAATTGGTCCCGAAGTGATCCAGAAATCGATCACTATAGTTTCTACTTCAGAGGCCAATCCATTGGAGAAAGTGAGGTCGGGTTTAGTGGCCGTTTCTCTGGCTCGGCACTATATGGCCCAAGGTAAGAAAGTGGTGCTTTATTTCGACTCATTGACCCGTTTTGCGCGTGCTCAGGCTATGTTAGATGGCACACCAATCGATGGCGGTATTCCTATTGGGGTTTCACTCGCGTTGTCACGGCTAGTTGAGAATTGTGGTAACTCTATTCATGGTTCAGTCACGGGTATTTTTACCGTACTAATAGAAAAGGAAATCGATGAAGATCCGATTGCTCATGAAGTTAAGTCACTTATAGATGGGCATTTAGTCTATTCAACGACGATAGCATCTACCGGACGTTATCCTGCCATAGATATCCTCAAGAGTAAGAGTCGCCTACAAAACAAAGTTCAGGATCCTTATTACGTTAGTCTTTCTGAAAAACTCAAAGATATGGTCTATCGCTACTTTAATGTCGAACTGCTAATTCGCGTTGGTGAGTACGAGAAAGGCAATGATCTTGCGACCGATGAAGCCATAGATCGCTATCCGTATATTATGGAGTTTTTGAAGCAAGGTTACGAAGGGGTTGAATATGAAGAAACCCTCCAAGCAATGGAAGGAATTTGGTCAGCTTATTGATGTTGTTGATATTAGGATAGGTAAACAACAACGTAAATTAGCAAAGCTGAATGTGAGGCATCAAGACTTGCTGGCTTCGATAGATGAAAAATGGGTATTAATCGCTAAAGAGCAACAAAAGCTGAAAAGTTTGGTCGTTCAGGATGAGTTTAATAGGCTTTCTCGATTGTTTTTACGCAGAGAGAGTGTGAAATCGTATATAGAGTCTTTGTTTTTTGATGTATCGGTAGCCCAGCAAAATGCTAATACACTGGCCGCTGAGATTGTCCAGGTTAGCTTTGAGAAACGCAGGCTAGAAAAAAGAAAAGATGCATTAGGTGAGATCCAAGAGCAGTTAAGTGATGAGTGATAAGATGATAAAAATTGACAAACCTGGCTTAGTGGCTTATGTGCATCAATTGAGCATTGTTGAAAGTGAGTTCGAACAGCTTTTGAATCCGTCTGAACATCAGGTATCTTCAAATGATGCTTCTATGTTTGATGGTGAAGAAGAGACTATTGAAAGTAATGACGCGGGATCTGAGGAGGTGTTTTCTTGGGACCATCATTATGTTGTACCACTTATTGCTCGTGCAGCACCTTATCAATTTACTCATAGACTAGCCAGTATCAATTCTTCTACGGCAGTGAATAGCCGCTGTAGTAAGTCAGATATCAGTGACATAAATCCAAGTGTGACAAGCCTACTGGCCCCAATGCATAGTGAACAAGTGTCCACTTCGAATGTGGGACTAGTGCAAAGCACTATGATTCTTAATACTGATTCTTTAAGTACTCAGCCTCTTAATGCTCAAGTTGCAAATACTCGAGTGTCAAGTGCTCAAAATTCTGCCTCACAAGTCGTTAATGCTCTGCCTTCCCGTACTCAAGACCCAGATATTCAAGTTTTGAGTCAGAAGCCTTCTAGCATAAAGGTTTCAAGCACTACAGTGTCAGTATCTACTCGTGGCAATATTCAATTAAAAGCAAATATAGATGGGATTACTTCCATTGGAACGTCGAAAGGTCTTTCGAGTTTGGCCCTGTCTCTGCCACATCAACCGAGTACTCCCATAGACCGCGATCCCCTAGCAAATGCCCAAGTGGTTGTGTCGAAAGGGCCTGTTTCTGTGCAGAAAGTACTTATATCGGAATTATCTGTATTGAAGGAGTCCGCCTCGGCGAGCAAGCCCGTGATGCAAGTACAGTCAGAACTAAATTCGAACAAATCCGGAACAGCTGAGGCGGTTAAAATTCAACCTTTTTTGGCTCATCCTCAGTCTATTGCAGCCGTGGGGCGTGAACTGATGAATAATGCTCAAGTGCCTGCGCAGAAAGAACTTGTACCCAAATTGACTCAATCAAAAGAGTCAAGGGCTGTTATGAGCAAGCTTGGCAGCCCATCAATGAGTAGGCCTGAGGTTCAAGTACTGACTGAACCGAGCGCGGACAAGGACACTGTTGTCGGGGTGGCTTTGACGCCAGCTCAGCCTATTGCAGCCGTGCGGCAAGAACTGGTGAATAACGCTCAAGTGCCTGCGCAGAAAGAACTTGTACCCAAATTGACTCAATCAAAAGAGTCAAGGGCTGTTATGAGCAAGCTTGGCAGCCCATCAATGAGTAGGCCTGAGGTTCAAGTACTGACTGAACCGAGCGCGGACAAGGACACTGTTGTCGGGGTGGCTTTGACGCCAGCTCAGCCTATTGCAGCCGTGCGGCAAGAACTGGTGAATAACGCTCAAGTGCCTGCGCAGAAAGAACTTGTACCCAAATTGACTCAATCAAAAGAGTCAAGGGCTGTTATGAGCAAGCTTGGCAGCCCATCAATGAGTAGGCCTGAGGTTCAAGTACTGACTGAACCGAGCGCGGACAAGGACACTGTTGTCGGGGTGGCTTTGACGCCAGCTCAGCCTATTGCAGCCGTGCGGCAAGAACTGGTGAATAACGCTCAAGTGCTGATGTCTCAATTGCTTGCACCGAAAGAGGCAACGTTGGCAGAGAGTCAATTGTTGGCACAGTCCTTGAGTGAGTCCATCATCCAAATGAAGGCTGAATTCAGTACAAAAAAGACCATTGCCACTGAGATGAATGATAATACTTATTTTGGAAAAACATCGGCGTTAGTTCATACAAATTCGGAAGCTAGGCAGAATAATACGCAGGCAAACGTGGTGCTAAGTCAAGACACATCGCCAGCAATAATGACTCATATTGAATTATTTGGCTTAGGAACCAAACTTGCCGCGCTTGGAGCGGGACATATGCTCACGAGTGTCCAACCAGTATTGTCTTCGTACATGTTGCATTATCAAATAGCTCCTGAGTATTTTACTCAATATGCACAAGTGAATACCTATCGAGTTTTTTTTCGTAATAAGTATTACCTATTCCGATTCGAAGATCAGAAAGTAACTAACTTCCTTGAGGACTATTATGACCGTTATTGATGTCACTGCTGCATGTCTAGAGATAGTCAAAAATGCAATTATTATTTACTCCCTCAGCTTTGTTGTCACTGGAGTCATTGTTGGTCTACTTCAAACTGTTTTTAGCGTGCAAGACCCTGGCTTACCAATGGCTGCAAAACTTGTCGTGTTCGTCGTCTTACTGACACAAGTAGGTGGTGGGATTTACGATCAATTCCATCTTCTTTTTGGTCAGCTTTAACATTAAAAATGTTGTATTACGTATTATCTATCATTGGCCTTTAAACGGAAGCTATTATGAAAAAACTGAGAGAAATTGTATATAAGACACTAGTCGATAATTTTAAAATTTCGCCTAATCTGTTATCGCGCATTGAAGGTGATGAGCCTATTGCAATTGAGTTAAAAGGGGGAGAGGAAATTTTTGTTTATCTTAAGGATAGGACATTACAAACATTCATCGAGATACCATTACGTGATCAACGAGTTTTGAAAAGTAAAGCACCTAAAATTATAGAGAGCCTGATGTCTGATGACGAAATATTCTTAAATATAAAAAAAGATAAATTGATTTTAGTGACTGAGTTTTCCGCTGATATAATTGATGTAGATCGAATTTTAGCGGGTAAATTTATGCTCTTCAATAATGTTATCGCATATGTCAAATTTTAGTCGGTTATTGGCATAAGATTCCATACTGCTTTTTATTAAAAATATGGTTGTTTATGTTCGAGGCTTAAAAGTTATAGAATAAAAACTTTTAAATAAAATTTTAAGTGTAATTTTGAATGTGCACTTCTGGTTTTATAATATTTATATAAATATATTTTATGAATCATATTATATTTAAACCGAAAGAGTCACTGCCAACATACTGGTGGTAAATAAATTTGTAGCTAAATTTAGATTAGATATTTGCTGTCTTGAAGTAGTATTTTTTTTCGGATGAAGCATATAGCTAGCATTGACCGTTGCTAAAGCTCGGATTTAATAATTTACAGAATTTTTTTACAGAATTTTACAGGATTAATCTCGTGAATATTACGGTGCAAGAGAATAGTTTGGCTGTTCATATTTACATTTAAGTACAGGAAAATAATTATGGCTATAGATAGTTTTGTGAAACTAACAACAATAAGTACACCATTTGATTCGAAAATCAAAATTGATAAAAATGATTGTCATCTTGATATCAATCGCGTTACTCATACTCAACATGAGCCTATTTTGAGTCAAAATATAAATACATCGACTCCAAATCCAAAACTTTTTACTCCAAAGCCTTATTCTAAAGAAGTGCCACATCTTAAAAGCGGAAAAGAAATTTTCTCATTTTTAATTGATAATAATTTGAGTAGTAGTAAGAGTTCTGCTTCTGAGCGTGCACTTGATGCGATAGCTTCTGGGTTAAGTCGTGTTCTTAATACCGCAGCGGATGTTGATCTAAACGGAAAAAAGATGTTCGTGAAAAATTTTCTGCAGTGTGATCAAAATGAAGCTATTAAGGTGACATCTGCTCAATTTAGTCCTATCCACCAAGCAGAAATTTATTCACGTTTATCCATTTGCTTTGATGGATTTATGACAAGTATGCCTAATGAACTAGGTAAAGATTTAAACTCTATTAGAAGTAAGCTATCTAATAATGAAAAACTAAATGGAAGTGAAGAACAAAGACTGTTTGAAAGGTTGGCTAAAGATGCTTTAGCTGATGCGAAAGGCAATAATCTTTATACAAACAAACTACTTAAGCCTGAGAATTTTGTGCTCGAATTTCCAGGAGACGCTGCTGTAGTCAAGACAGATACTGAAGCGAAGAATAATAAAATATTAGTTGAACAATTAGGTTTTCCTCGTAACCTTTTGGATAGGCCTAGTGCTAACCAGCATGAGACTTATGCAATAAAAGTATTTACCAATGAGAAAGGAGAGTCGGTAACTCTTGGCCAGCTTTTTGGCGGGGGATTGCAAGGGATTATGCGTACCCCAGTTGATCCTGGTAAATTTGAACAGAGTGACTTTAAGGGTTACTTTAATGAGGAATTACTCGCTTCTGGTGGACTGCATTTTGATTTTAGGCCAAACGAGACTATGTATCAAAATAATCTCGCTGTACTTGGGCAAGATATACTCGATTTAGCTGTGAACCTGAATTTAGATAACCATAGCCGTGCGGATATGGAAGGTTTTACGGCTGGTGTCTCAGGCAATGCTCTGCACTACACTATACAAACAGCCAAACACTGCCTAGCCACAAATAAAGAATTTAATTTTGAACAGGTTCTTAATGTGTGCTTAGAACATCTGGTTGGTGATAGCGTTAAGCAGCCTGTACATCACAGTTTACCTGAAGTTATACAAGGCGCTTATATAGGCAAAATGCTAATTAACAAGGGAATATTGAGTCCGCATTCAAACATTATGGATAGTAATGAGATATACGGGAGCTTAAGGAATGTTATCTCCGAGGCTGATCAAAGAATCTCAAACCAGATGGCGACGACTTATCATAGAGAATAAGAGGTCTATGATATTGAAGGTGATAATGTGTTAAACGTCCAGTTAAAAGCCACTTTTTAAAGTGGCTTTTTTAATGAGTACTGTTTGGGGTGAATTACCTTTTAAAAAGTTCTATTCAGTTATTTACACAATGTTTCAGGATATTCAGTTATTTACACAATGTTTCAGGAATAGTATTGCTGCAGTTGATTACTCAAGATGGATAATACAGTTTTTAGTTAATTTAATTCAACTATAACAAGGTATTTATGCCATTATCATCATCTCTGCGGATTACTTCATTATCATCGACTCAGCAGGTACTACAAGGTGCTGAAGAAATTGGGAATGATCTTAAATCCAATCTAGCACGTGTTCACCATGTTTCTAATTGCGTTATTTATAGCCCATTTAGCAATAAAGATATGGTCATACAGGCTATGGGAATTAACACTACTCGGATGCTTAAGGGGAAAGAACCATTACCCATAGTCTGCTCAATATTCAACAGAGGTATGCTGAAGTCTGCAATAAATGAGTTTAAAGATAAAGAATTACAGGGGCGGCTGAAAGATGGTGCTTTCTATGAGAAAAAAATTAGTCCCTATATTGAATCCCTCGGTGTTAAAAATGTTCATGACGCGTTCCCATTAGAAACTAAAAGACTCGGAGAGTACCGTTCCATAAATCGACTTGAGGTAGTTGATCCTAAAACCATAACTGATAAGAGTATTGAGAGTATTTATGTCATCGGTCATGGTGAAGCTGGCCGACCACATTTGTACGAAACGGCTAAGTGTAATAGTGGGAGTCAGTCGATAGCAGATGTGATCAGTGATATTAATAGTCTTTTAAGGTTTAAGGTAAAAGTCGGTATTAAAATAAAAATGACCGCCTGTGAAAGTGCCGACAGAGAGACATTAGTCTCATTTGACAAAACACATGATAATTCACAGAGAAGAAAGGGGATTGAACCTTTAGCGAAGAGTGCAAAAACAGAAGTAGATAAGCTTTTTACTGCAGCGCGTGTATTTGGATATCATGGCTTAGGTGTTAGTCGTGGCAGCGATTATATTTCACAAGCTCGATGTTTAGAAGCCGATTTTGACAAAAAGAAAGGCTCTATATCTCAATGGATAAAATCAAGTGCCGTCAGAACAGAGTTTTAGCTTCATGAGTGGATGTTGTCATTGCGTGTTTTTGTGCAAGCCATTGAAAAATAGAATAAGATTTATGTTCGTGATTTTTCATTATAATTCCAGTTTGTTCATTTGCTCGTTAACTATGATGGTGATTAACTCTAAGCAATTATTATATAACTGTACTGATTTGAGCTATTTAAAACATGATAGATAATTTAAATTTAGAAGCAATCCAACCATCCGTTTTTGAAGACACCTTTAATAATATAGGTGAAGGTTTTCAAGAGATTATGGATGATTTAAAAAAAATAAGTGATGGGGCATCGGTATCGGAAACATTAGCGTTGCAACAGTCTTTATTTCATTACAGTTTTTATCAGGAGACAGTAACAAAAATTGCCTCTAAATCTGCAACTGCGATTAATGATGTGATGAAGGCTCAGTGATGAAAAATTTATACTGGATCGTGTTTCTTGTACTTTTTGGATGTAATGAGCAGGGCAGAGTCGAAGTGGCCAATTTCGATTCTGCTGACGCAGCAAATAAGGTTGTGGTTCTGCTCGCTCGATATCAGATCGATGCCTCCTTATCGATTAATAAGGACCAACATCTCGTCTATGTGGATAAAGAAAACTTAGCCCAGACGAGGGAAGTGTTAACAAAATTTAACTTCTATTTCGAGCGAGAAGATCTTAACGATTTGTTAGAGTCAAAATTTGCTAGTTTGAGTAAGTTAGAGACAGTAAAAGGAAATTTGCTTGAGAGCCGGGAAATATATAACAAGATTAGTGTTATTCCTGATGTGTTACGCACGAGTGTTGTGGTTACGGGGGAGAAAAATAAACGTGTTTCAGTGATTATTTTTAGTTTTGATGAAATCGATGTTGAAAATAAATTGAATATTGAGCGTTTTTTAAAAGGTTTAGTTTCAGAGTTAGATACGTTAACTGTCAGTTATTTTTTTCAGAATACGGCTAATGGAAAAGTATAAGAAGCTACATCAAAAGTACTTGCACTATTTACTGGTTAATCGGCGACTCGGTGTTGATGAATACAGTGTAATCACATCGCTAACCGAGCGTGAGATACAAATATGGTTTACGCCAAGACGGTCAAAAATAACTAAGTTAATGACGTTATTAGGAAGAGCTATTATTTATCAAGCTCGAAAGCATTATGCTAGCGATCACTCTTGGCTTCTGAACAAGCAGTACCTTAATCAAAGGCAATATCTCTGGGCTGACACGTTAGCCATTGAGTTAGTTCCAGAAAGTGCTACAAGTGTCTGCGTCCAAACATTGGGACTCGCACTATTGGCAGAACATAATCCCCGTCATGCCATCATTTGGGCGATGAGACTGGGCGTGTCTGTGCCTAGTTCGGTATTAGTTGTAGGTTCATTGGTAAGGCTTGAGGTATTTATTGCCCAAGTAGCCAAGGATGCAGGTATCGAACTCAATGTGGCGTAAATAATGGTTTAAATTGGAATGGAAAAAAGATGAAAAAAAATGCGTTACGACTTGGTGAAACCTGTGATGATTTTTTTGAACTGCTTAGCGGCATCGTGATTGAGCAAGATATTGCCTCTATGCGTAAATCGCAGAAAATCACAATAACTCAGTTAAAATCTATTTATGAGTTGGGGGTGAAGTTTTATACTGATTTCCAGTTTAAAGAAGCTGAAATTATTTTTTCTGCTTATATTGGCTTGAATCCATATGATCACCGAGGCCCTGGTTGTTTAGCTGCGATTCTGTTGGAGAAAGGGCAGTTCAAAAAAGCGTTGGAAGTTCTGAATATATTAAAGACCTTTCCGACCAATGATTTAGATGAAACTATCCTTAATATTTCTTTGTGCCATTATAAATTGAATGAATATAACGAGGCCAGTGTTGCATTTATTATCGTGAAAGAAGAGCATTTAAATGATTTCTACCAAAAACGATATCATTACCTTAAGTCACAACTTCACCCTTATTTATATTAATGTTGGGTAGCTTTACTGTCTTTGATAAATTATAAAAAACATGCTTTTAAATTGTCTATTTTTATATAAACTTTATTTTATATTTCATACATGTTGATAAGCAACTGTCACTCGCAGTGAACTGAATGGATATAATATTCATACATTAAGAGGATTTATTAATGATAACAATAAATACATGGGCGTTAACGGAGGCGATTAATACCGATAAAAGTAGCTCACCTACGGCTGAAGTGATTAAAGCTGATATTCATCACATGGACCGGTTAATTAAATCGGCTGTTCAACTGGAAGACAAACTTGATCGCTCTATGCAATTAACAACACGTGATGCCGCGACTGTACAGATGTTGGCGACGATTATGGCAGCTCAAAAGCAGATAGTACTCGGTATGCTGAGTCAGAATCCAGAAGCTGCCATTGCACAATTATTGGCGGGGAGTATCGAAAATTTAGCTAAGCAACTAGAACTTCTCAAAGGGTGGACTGAGGGTGGCCAGCCAATGTTTGACAGTGCTTTGCAAGCGATTTATGAGGGTCTTCTAAAGGACGGCGTCACGGGTAGCGAGCTTGAGGATTTATTCCAATTAGCCATGATGGATTTCATCTCGCACACGGCAGATTACCCAGCCCTTCCATCAGGCATGAAAGACATGATAATGCATTATTTAGAGAGTACCGGCTCTGGTTCGCATGGATTCCATGAAGGTTGGAGTGGTGAAAAATTTGCGGCAAATTGTGCGTCGATTTTTGATTTTATGCTCAATAATGCACCAAATGGTAGTTTGTGTAGTGAAATACTACACAAGATGAGCTCTGAACTAAATGCCCCAAACTCACTAGTTAATCAGTATAAAAATCATTTTACAGAAAGCGGGGGATTTATTAATGACTCCAGTTATCCGGATGACGCTGGTGCTTCTCCCATGTTACGCATGGCACTTATGGCAGCCTATTTAGCCAAGTATCCCACAGTGTCGCAAGAAACGATTGAGATGTTTCTAACTGCGCCAGTGGGAGAGTTGAATGCTTTTATTAGCAGCAACACTCCTGGTGAATCATATGGCTCGGCAATGGATTTCCTCTATAACAGTGATGGTTCTGGATCGTCTAGTGGTTGGAATACAGTCCACCAGCAGGGCCATGAAGTCATAGATTGGTATGGGGTTGGATTGGACGCCACATATTTTGAAAATATGTATACCAATTTCCCGGCACGCGCGTTGACCGATGAAGATATTAAAGAAGTAAATCGCATAGGTGATCAAGTCAAGATGCTGCAGGAGACGTTAAAGTATTGGATTCAAATTTGTCGTGATGAATATTTGGCTGCCGTACGTAATATTTAATTACAACTTTTAAGCATTGGAGTTTTCATGAGTTTTAATATTTCGAGTGTTAAGCAATTATGGCAAGCGCCTTTAGATACTGAAACCAAACCTTTAGTATCGACTGAGGATGTGTTCTCTAATAAGTTGTTACCTATGCTGGCCAGAACCGATCGGGCGCTTGATACATTTGATGCAAAAGCTGGTGATGTTACTTTGCTGATGCTCGCGGCTCAGCAACAGCAGGTCGTTTTGGCAATGTTGTCTCAGCAAAACGGCGAGGGAGCCATTGCTTCCGCTCTCGCTGCAAGTATTGAAGGCTATGGACGTCAACTTGACATTGTTAATAAGTGGACCGATGGCGGAAAACCTGCATTTGAGGCGGCTATTGAACAGATGTTGGCATCGATGAAAGAGGGCGGACTCAGTGGAATAGAGTACGAGAACATGTTGCAGCTGCTCTTACTCGATGTGTTGGGTAATAGCAAAGAGTACGGTTTAGAAGATACTGCTTTTTTAAAGGAGTTAGGTATCTTGCTGGAAAAAACCGGCAGCGGCAGTCATAACAATTGGGATTTCACCCCCGAGCAACTGGGGGCCAAGGTTAACAGTGTTTGGAATAAAATAAATAACGCCATTCAAAGCGGAAAAATCCCAACGGACAGTCTTGCTTACCAAGCCATGTTAGCTATGGGCGGTGGCACTATTTCATCGACACCGCCTGCGGATTTATCGGGCCGTTTTACCTCTGCTGTGTATAACAATACCAATGAAGGCGGTTGGATCATTGGTGGTCTTAACGATATTAGCCCTATGGCACGATTAGTTTTACTGAGTGCGTTAAACGGCAATCAAACGGTATCTGCAGCCGAAGTCGAGACGATTCTTACAGGCAGTAAAGCAGAAGTTGATGCACTACTTTCTAAATCAACGGGTATGGATGCGATGGCGTATTTGTTCAGTGATAAGTGCCCAGGTTGGCATAATTCGTCGGACACGCATAAGCCGTTACCACCAGGGGTGACTCAGGCCTTCGATTACGATGGAATGATCGGGGCTCAATATTTAAAGGATCTTTATCAAAATTTCTCACCTAGGCAACTTACCGATGAAGACATTAAGGAAATCAATCGCATCGGTGATCAAGTTAAGATGCTGCAGGAGACGCTAAAGTACTGGATTCAAATTTGTCGTGATGAATATTTGGCCGCCGTTCGTAACATTTAATTATAACTAATGAGTAAAGGTGTTTCTATGAGTTTTAATGTTTCGAGTGTTAAGCAATGATGGCAAGCGCCTTTAGAGACTGAAACCAAACCTTTAGCATCGACTGAGGACGTGTTCTCTAATAAGTTGTTACCTATGCTGGCCAGAACCGATCGGGCGCTTGATACATTTGATGCAAAAGCTGGTGATGTACGTTCATTGGTAAGGCTTGAGGTATTTATTGCCAAGTAGCCAAGGATGCGGTATCGAACTCAACGTGGCATAAATAATGGTTTAAATTTGGATGGGAAAAGGTGAAAAAAAATGCGTGACGACTTGGATGAAACTGTGATGTTTTTTTGAACTGCTTAGCGGTTTCGTGATTGAGAAAGGTATCACTTCTATGCGTAAGTCGCATAAAATCACAATAACTCAGTTAAAATCTATTTATCAGTTTGGGGTGAAGCTTTATATTGATTCCAGTACAAAGAAGCTGAAATTATTATTCTGCTTAATATTGGCTTTAATCCTATGATCACTTAGGCCTTAGTTGTTTAGCTGCGATTCTGTTGCAGAAAGGTATTTTAAAAAACGTTGGTAGTTTTGAATATATTAAAGACCTTTCAGACCAATGATTTAGATGAAACTATCCTTAATATTTTTTATGCCATTGTAAATTTAATGAATATAACGAGACCAGTGTTGCATTTATTGTCGTGAAATAAGAATGTTTAATGATTTCTGCCAAAAAAGATATCATTACCTTAAATTACAACTTCACCCATATTTATCTTAGTGTTGGTGGTTTTACCATTTTTGATAATTTAAAAGTTGTACTTTCAACTGTCTTTTTATTGTTTATATAAACTTCATTTTATATTTCATGCATATTGCTAGGTACTTGTCATTAGCAGTGAATTGAACAGATATAAGATTCATAAATTAAGAGGCTTTTTTAATGATAACAATAAATACATGGGCGTTGAGAGGGGCGATTAGTACAGATAAAGGTAGCTCACCTACGCCTGAAGTGATTAAAGCTGATATTCATAACATGGATCGGTTAATTAAGTCGGCTGTTCAACTGGAAGAAAAACTTGATCGCTCTCTGCTATTAACAACGCGTGATGCCGCTACTGTACAGATGTTGGCGACGATTATGGCAGCTCAAAAGCAGATAGTACTCGGTATGCTGAGTCAGAATCCAGAAACTGCCATTGCACAATTATTGGCGGGGAGTATTGAAAGTTTAGCCAAGCAACTAGAACTTCTCCAAGGGTGGACTGATGGTGGTGCCGCTATGTTTGAGTCAGCATTAGCTCTAATGCTAGCAAAAATTGAGGAAGGGGGAGTGCAGCCTGAAGAACTAGAGGATCTATTTCAGACAGCTTTGCTAGAGATAATGGTGAATCCTGAAAAATATGGTCTTACGGACTGGTATAACCAAAATAAGGCAGATATTAGCCATATTCTGGAGAGTACAGGCAGTGGTAGTCATGGCTTGCATGAAGGGGCTTATGATACTCCAAAAGAGTTAGCAGATATAACTCATAAATTATTTGAGGGAATCTTGTCGCAAGGTAATATTCCTCAAGGTTCATTACTCGCTCAAGTAATGGGGACTTTAGCCGCCGCAGGTGGCGCGAATGCTCTTAGTAATCAAATTGAAAATCATTACTATGATTCTTATGGTTGGTGGACCAATGGTTCTAATACTGATTTAAGCCCTATGCTTCGCCTTTTTATACTCAGTGAATCTCTTAAAGCACATTCGGCTATGACTCAGGAAGAGGTTGAGATGATTCTGAGTGGCTCTGTTGACGACATCAATAGTTACATAAATAAAACCTTTGGTCAGGACACACTGTCGTGGTTTTTGGACTCAACCCAATGGCAATGGCAAGATGGTTATAACTATCCTAATGGCACAAGTCAAATTGATTGGGTAGGTGATGGCATTAACATTAATGACCTTACTACCCTTTATTCTAATTTTCCCGGTCGAGCATTGACCGACGAGGATATAAAAGAAATTAATCGCATCGGTGATCAAGTCAAGATGCTGCAGGAGACGTTAAAGTATTGGATTCAAATTTGTCGTGATGAATATTTGGCCGCCGTTCGTAATATATAAATGGCGATGCAAGTAACAAATAAAAGGGCATGGTAACGCTGGGGACATGCCGCTCGCATTGCGAGAAGTTGGTTGCGCTAACTATCGAGGTAACATTAATTGTTAGCGAACAACAATGCCCAGTATAGTCACATGAAAGGAAGTAAACATGAGTACATTGATGATCAGTATCGCTGCACCAAGTCTAATTGGTACAGTCGAGGAACAGTGCCAAAGTGTTCAGCGTCAAAGCACCGAAACGATAGAATCGACTAAGCCGAATCAACCTTTGCCAGGTAATGCTAACGGTGTGTCGGATAGTCAACTCTGGCGTATAGTTCAAGACAGCATGAAGTTGGCGGCAGAGGCTTTTTCTGGTACAGGTAAGGAAAACTCGGAAGCCAAAAAATCGCTGATCCAGCTTCAAAAAAATACTCAAATTGAAGCGCTGAATGAGCGTATGGCGCAACTAGAAGAACAGAAGCAATCCCAAAAGAGTCAAGGTATTTGGGGTAAAATTGGTATGGCACTTGGTTTTTTGGCCGCGATTATTATGGCGCCTTTTAATCCTGTGATGGCTGCAGTAATGATAGGCGTTATGATTGCTGCAATCGTAATACCAAAAATTGTTGATAAAGTGTTGGAAGCGGCTGGAGTTTCAGAAGAAATTCGAGGCTATGTATCAATGGGTTTAGAAATCGCTATCGGTATTATCGGTATGGTAGTGAGTTTTAATCCAGCGAATTTTTTAGCGAGTGCAACTAAAGCCGTCGCTAGCGGTGCTGCGAAAGTTGCTTCTATGGTTGATAAAGCAGTAGACGCACTCAATACCATAAAGTCATTCAGTACCTTGTCGACTAAAATTCAAAATACGGTCAATAAAGTCATGAAGTTACTAGAGCCGTTACTTGAGAAAATTAAGACTTTCGCAGGTGGAGCAGAAAACTTGACCGCTAAAATGGGGCAGGCAACTACGATTAGTTCAAGTTTATCTTCTGTCGTGAGTACTGGCTACTCGATTAAAACAGCCGATATTACTAAGGATCTTGATATTGCCAAAGCAAATCAAGAGGAGTTTGAAACGCGTATCCAGCAGATTCTAATACTGCTTGAGCAAGCTTTGCGTGCCGTAAGTCATGCTTTCGAGTCACTCTTTAAAGTGAATAGTGATCAGCGTGATTACCACGACAAGATTATTTCAATTAATATGTAATAGGGTGTTAAATATGACTCAAATATCAATGAATACACAGTTCGCGCAACAGTTAATGACCGAAGTGCCGACTTCCACAAATAATCTAAAGCCAATAGATGAACAAAAATGGAATAGTTATAAGAGCGCAGCTGAAAAAGCGCTTAACGGCTCGGTAACCATGGCTGACTTACTGGCATTGTTTTCTCAGATTATAGAGGCATCTCAAAAACTCCGCTCTGAAGTGATGAAAAATCGCATTGGTGAGGCTGTGGCCACATCGAAGATTGCTACAATGCTAGCCAAAGATAAATGTAGCGATGCACAGTTGCAATTCGGTATTAAGTTAGCGTCTGGTGCGGTTTCAATGGCGATGACAGCTGGAGCAAGTATCCGTATAGGTCAAACTAAGGTGTTACAAGATAAGCATTTATCACGACCTACAGATAAAGGTATCGCAAATACAGGAGGAGTAAAGTTATTAAAATCAACTGACCTCGAGTCTGGTAAAGTGACTCACTTAGATAAGTCACCCAAAGTATCTGACCTAACACCACAAGATATTAATAAATTCACTGCCAACATACAGCAGGGCCGAACCACTAAGTATAACGGAGTGATTACTGCAAGTCAGTTGGCGAGTAATCTGGTCGATAGTGCTAACAGTATGCGCGATGCTGAGCAGGTTAAGGGGCAAAATGAGATACAAGCAGCTAAAGAATTGAAGGAAAAGTTCGATGGTCAACTTGATCAATTTGTTCAAAATCTGACATCTGAGCATGTGAAGCTCAATGAGATCCTTGATGCCTTGGCAAAAGCGAGTTTAGTCACAAATCGTTAATAGGGAGCAGAGCGAGCAAAGCTCGCTCTGATTGACTATGCTAAGACCCGTTTTTATTGCAACGCCACAACGTACCGAAAAAATTTCGGATGTGACTCGAACAAAGCAAACAAGTGATAAATATGAGCCACGTCGAGTAAAAGACATAAAACAAGCTGAAAAGCGAACCAAAAAGTATCCCCGGTTGTTTCGGGTTAAACGTAAACCGTTTACGTTTGAGCAACAGAGGCAATTTGCACGACAACTCAATAGCTATCAGCTCAAGGCATTACGTGACTGGCAAGGTTTTTCCGATAGTGTGCGCGATGTTCACTCGTTAAGTGATGCTCAACGTTGGATATTACATGCGGCAGAACATTGTGAGCACTTATATCCGATGTCATTAAGGAAGCTACTTAAAAAATATATTGCTGACTTTAAGTTTTCTGAAGAAGATATGGATGCAAATTGCCAAACAGTGCAACAACTTGTTGCTTACGAACATAATTTAGATGGGTTACTATCTTTATTAGTGTTATGCAGGCGTTATGATACCCAAGAGTCCAGTGAATATGTCCTCAAATAACTATAGTCGTCGTATTGCGCATTGCCATTTGCAGGGGAAGTTACTCGATCCTTATCAATTATTAAAGGCAAAGTCGGAACGTATTAGTTGGAATAAATTATCGGATGTTGAGTTATATGCAGATAAAAAAGCGATAGTTCACTGGTTTTCTATGCTGCGTGATTATTCTGAATCGACAGTCAAAGCGATAGTGGTAGAGGGTATATTGGACAGTCAGTTCCATAAGATCACTTATATTTTAACACTAGTAAAAAATGTGGATTTTGAGGATATGACCTCAAGGGATACTTATCAGTTACTTTATGAGTTTGTATGCCAAACACCTGCAGGAATACGTAGTTGGATCGATGAATTAGATTTTAAAATGAGTCGAGATGTATTAGCGCTTTTATCTAGGAATCGATGAGATAGTCATGAAAAAAGAGAACGTTAATTTTATCCCTAGATATGAAATAGACACAGTGAAGTGCCAAATGATTAATCAATTGGCTGGGAAATGTTTTAACAATAAATCTATTGTTATTGAAATGGGTGCTGTGTACAGAGTAGGTCAACCGCAAGATTATATATTACTTAGCTTAATGCATTTGGGTATAGAGGCCGAATTATATGTTTCTTTAGGCGAGGGGGAACGATTACTTGGCTTAGAGTTAAAATATCTCGAGCATGATTATATATCCTATGTCATCGTTCAAGAATTAAGTCAGTATGGAATTGGATTTAAATCATTTCTTGGGGTGAACGAGCAAGCCCTACCTTTGTTGATGGCTTGCCAACTTATTATTGGTGAGATGAATATTGCTGTGTTATTGGGTATTGATACACTGGTTATCGAAAAAGATTATTTGCAGGAAAGTCTTATCTCTCTGCCAAAAGATTTACCATTGAAGGTATCTAGTACGCTTTTTGAAACCAAACTCAGTGTTAATGAAATACGCTCACTAAGTGTTGATGAACTTGTATTGGTATATCCAAAGTAAATGAAATCGTCATCACCAGATTATGTTATACATTTTTTGCAACATCTAGAGAAAAATGAAGTGGTTATTTTGGGGAAATACCCAAATCATTTATTGTTGCCAATTTTACCTTTTTTTCAGTTGGTACATGTTATTAATTTAGAAGCTGTTATAGAGCTTATTTTACAATTTGAACTAGTGGTAAAGGGCGTGTTTATTCGCGTCGATGGATTCCTCACTCTCACTATCGCCGAACAAGATTATTCTGCAGAGAATGTGAGACGTTTAAGCATCAATTTAATTGAAAATATGAGATTTTAATATGGCACTTACTCCAATATTGATTCGAAGTAATTCTTTGCCTGAGCTACCACGCTTAAGCAACGAGGTTCTCCCTAGAAATTTAGCGTGTTCAGCTTCTTTATTGGAGGTGACGACACCAATATTAGGAGCCGCGGAACCTCAACTTCCTGATGAGTTAACTTCTGCTCCTAGCATGCTGATTACAGAGGCGGGAGAGTCTGAGGTTAACCCTAGAGTCAAGCTTAAATCTAAACCCCAAAAACGTAAACAAAGCACTAAAACATCAAATCGATTCAGTACTGAGAAGAAGGCCATGTTGCATTTGGCTACCCTCACTGGTGTCGTGACCATTGGTGCTGCGCTAGCTCCATTCACCCTAGGATTAAGCCTATTACCAACAGTATTTGTAGTGGCGTATGGTAATGCAGCGATGCTGTCTGTTTATGGGCAATCAAGATTTGTAGTTGGTGATCAAGATAAGAAAAAAGACCCGTTGGAACCCGCTAAGTCCTTAGATAAAGAAGAGTTGCCTACTAGGCCTCATTTTCAGATCCCTCTAGCTGAGTTACCTCATCCCAAGGATGAAGTCGATGATGATAAAGAAGCCGGCAGGGGAGACACCTTTAATAATAGTTGGTATGTCTTTATTAACGCTCCGAGTGGTCAGGTAGGGAACGTAGAACCACAAGGGGAGGCCAATCTACCATCTGAGCCAAATGACAATCATATGGGCACGCAATCCGCTCAGGAGTCTTCAATAGATAGTGCTACCCAAGCTTTTGCTGATGCGGCCAAGGTTACCGTTATCGAAATTCCAATACATGAGCGTCAAGAGCGTCTGAAACTCTTGATTTCTGGATACGGTGAATCGGCTGATCCTAGGTTAACAAGCTTATTTAACTTACTCATTGAGGATGAGGCTACTTGTGCCCAAATGGTCGAAATAACTGGGAAGGATGGGGCTACTGCCTATGCCATTATCCCTCAAGGCGAGCAAACGCCTAATACAGTCGAGATGCTGACGGCTAAGACTGTAACTACACAAGGTTACACCGGCCGCAAATGGGAGGTGAATATACCGACACCTGTGAGCCTGACTCAAGGTGCCCAAACTGGCAGTAATTTTACTCAGGGGCCAAGACGTAATCTTGGAACAGCAGCAGATGCCGCGCCATCCGTTGCGGATGTGGGTAATAATGGGGATCAAATTGATGTCCCTGCAGCAATCGCGGGTATGACGGCGAGTGTAGGAACACCAGATCGTCCGTCTGTCGCGGGGCAGACCACCAACACGCATCAAACCGCAACAACGCCACAGGCTGATGACATATCTACGGACGATATGCCTGCAACAGTGGCTGAGGCGAATGCCGCACAAGGTTACACCGGCCGTAAATGGGAGGTGAATATACCGACACCTGTGAGCCTGACTCAAGGTGCCCAAACTGGCAGTAATTTTACTCAGGGGCCAAGACGTAATCTTGGAACAGTAGCAGATGCCGCGCCATCCGTTGCGGATGTGGGTAATGATGGGGATCAAATTGATGTCCCTGCAGCAATCGCGGGTACGACGGCGAGTGTAGGAACACCAGATCGTCCGTCTGTCACGGGGCAGACCACCAACACGCATCAAACCGCAACAACGCCACAGGTTGATGACATATCTACGGACGATATGCCTGCAACAGTGGCTGAGGCGAATGCCGCACAAGGTTACACCGGCCGTAAATGGGAGGTGAATATACCGACACCTGTGAGCCTGACTCAAGGTGCCCAAACTGGCAGTAATTTTACTCAGGGGCCAAGACGTAATCTTGGAACAGTAGCAGATGCCGCGCCATCCGTTGCGGATGTGGGTAATGATGGGGATCAAATTGATGTCCCTGCAGCAATCGCGGGTATGACGGCGAGTGTAGGAACACCAGATCGTCCGTCTGTCACGGGGCAGACCACCAACACGCATCAAACCGCAACAATGCCACAGGTTGATGACATATCTACGGACGATATGCCTGCAACAGTGGCTGAGGCGAATGCCGCACAAAGTTACACCGGCCGTAAATGGGAGGTGAATATACCGACACCTGTGAGCCTGACTCAAGGTGCCCAAACTGGCAGTAATTTTACTCAGGGGCCAAGACGTAATCTTGGAACAGTAGCAGATGCCGCGCCATCCGTTGCGGATGTGGGTAATGATGGGGATCAAATTGATGTCCCTGCAGCAATCGCGGGTACGACGGCGAGTGTAGGAACACCAGATCGTCCGTCTGTCACGGGGCAGACCACCAACACGCATCAAACCGCAACAACGCCACAGGTTGATGACATATCTACGGACGATATGCCTGCAACAGTGGCTGAGGCGAATGCCGCACAAAGTTACACCGGCCGTAAATGGGAGGTGAATATACCGACACCTGTGAGCCTGACTCAAGGTGCCCAAACTGGCAGTAATTTTACTCAGGGGCCAAGACGTAATCTTGGAACAGTAGCAGATGCCGCGCCATCCGTTGCGGATGTGGGTAATGATGGGGATCAAATTGATGTCCCTGCAGCAATCGCGGGTATGACGGCGAGTGTAGGAACACCAGATCGTCCGTCTGTCACGGGGCAGACCACCAACACGCATCAAACCGCAACAATGCCACAGGTTGATGACATATCTACGGACGATATGCCTGCAACAGTGGCTGAGGCGAATGCCGCACAAAGTTACACCGGCCGTAAATGGGAGGTGAATATACCGACACCTGTGAGCCTGACTCAAGGTGCCCAAACTGGCAGTAATTTTACTCAGGGGCCAAGACGTAATCTTGGAACAGTAGCAGATGCCGCGCCATCCGTTGCGGATGTGGGTAATGATGGGGATCAAATTGATGTCCCTGCAGCAATCGCGGGTACGACGGCGAGTGTAGGAACACCAGATCGTCCGTCTGTCACGGGGCAGACCACCAACACGCATCAAACCGCAACAACGCCACAGGTTGATGACATATCTACGGACGATATGCCTGCAACAGTGGCTGAGGCGAATGCCGCACAAAGTTACACCGGCCGTAAATGGGAGGTGAATATACCGACACCTGTGAGCCTGACTCAAGGTGCCCAAACTGGCAGTAATTTTACTCAGGGGCCAAGACGTAATCTTGGAACAGTAGCAGATGCCGCGCCATCCGTTGCGGATGTGGGTAATGATGGGGATCAAATTGATGTCCCTGCAGCAATCGCGGGTATGACGGCGAGTGTAGGAACACCAGATCGTCCGTCTGTCACGGGGCAGACCACCAACACGCATCAAACCGCAACAATGCCACAGGTTGATGACATATCTACGGACGATATGCCTGCAACAGTGGCTGAGGCGAATGCCGCACAAAGTTACACCGGCCGTAAATGGGAGGTGAATATACCGACACCTGTGAGCCTGACTCAAGGTGCCCAAACTGGCAGTAATTTTACTCAGGGGCCAAGACGTAATCTTGGAACAGTAGCAGATGCCGCGCCATCCGTTGCGGATGTGGGTAATGATGGGGATCAAATTGATGTCCCTGCAGCAATCGCGGGTACGACGGCGAGTGTAGGAACACCAGATCGTCCGTCTGTCACGGGGCAGACCACCAACACGCATCAAACCGCAACAACGCCACAGGTTGATGACATATCTACGGACGATATGCCTGCAACAGTGGCTGAGGCGAATGCCGCACAAAGTTACACCGGCCGTAAATGGGAGGTGAATATACCGACACCTGTGAGCCTGACTCAAGGTGCCCAAACTGGCAGTAATTTTACTCAGGGGCCAAGACGTAATCTTGGAACAGTAGCAGATGCCGCGCCATCCGTTGCGGATGTGGGTAATGATGGGGATCAAATTGATGTCCCTGCAGCAATCGCGGGTATGACGGCGAGTGTAGGAACACCAGATCGTCCGTCTGTCACGGGGCAGACCACCAACACGCATCAAACCGCAACAATGCCACAGGTTGATGACATATCTACGGACGATATGCCTGCAACAGTGGCTGAGGCGAATGCCGCACAAAGTTACACCGGCCGTAAATGGGAGGTGAATATACCGACACCTGTGAGCCTGACTCAAGGTGCCCAAACTGGCAGTAATTTTACTCAGGGGCCAAGACGTAATCTTGGAACAGTAGCAGATGCCGCGCCATCCGTTGCGGATGTGGGTAATGATGGGGATCAAATTGATGTCCCTGCAGCAATCGCGGGTACGACGGCGAGTGTAGGAACACCAGATCGTCCGTCTGTCACGGGGCAGACCACCAACACGCATCAAACCGCAACAACGCCACAGGTTGATGACATATCTACGGACGATATGCCTGCAACAGTGGCTGAGGCGAATGCCGCACAAAGTTACACCGGCCGTAAATGGGAGGTGAATATACCGACACCTGTGAGCCTGACTCAAGGTGCCCAAACTGGCAGTAATTTTACTCAGGGGCCAAGACGTAATCTTGGAACAGTAGCAGATGCCGCGCCATCCGTTGCGGATGTGGGTAATGATGGGGATCAAATTGATGTCCCTGCAGCAATCGCGGGTATGACGGCGAGTGTAGGAACACCAGATCGTCCGTCTGTCACGGGGCAGACCACCAACACGCATCAAACCGCAACAATGCCACAGGTTGATGACATATCTACGGACGATATGCCTGCAACAGTGGCTGAGGCGAATGCCGCACAAAGTTACACCGGCCGTAAATGGGAGGTGAATATACCGACACCTGTGAGCCTGACTCAAGGTGCCCAAACTGGCAGTAATTTTACTCAGGGGCCAAGACGTAATCTTGGAACAGTAGCAGATGCCGCGCCATCCGTTGCGGATGTGGGTAATGATGGGGATCAAATTGATGTCCCTGCAGCAATCGCGGGTACGACGGCGAGTGTAGGAACACCAGATCGTCCGTCTGTCACGGGGCAGACCACCAACACGCATCAAACCGCAACAACGCCACAGGTTGATGACATATCTACGGACGATATGCCTGCAACAGTGGCTGAGGCGAATGCCGCACAAAGTTACACCGGCCGTAAATGGGAGGTGAATATACCGACACCTGTGAGCCTGACTCAAGGTGCCCAAACTGGCAGTAATTTTACTCAGGGGCCAAGACGTAACTTAAGCTCTGATCTTGTTTCAGATTTAGGTTCTCAGCGAGTCCCCACGGCGGTCTACAAAGATAGCGACATTATTGGTACCCAGGTTTTATCGAATGTCGAGCGAAGTGAAGCTGAGATACGCCTCGTCAGAAAGCCAATTCAGATCAACAAAGCGGCTGTTGAAGCGGTGCCAGTTGATACTGTTCTTAAGCCTAACTTCACTACTGAGCTTCAGGAAAGTGCAGCCAAGTCTTCACTTAACCTAGATAAGATCGAATCTCGCATCGTGGGTCGAGCGGGGGGGCATATACAGTATAAGGTGCCTGAGGCCGGCATATTTATGGGATCTTGGCGGCCGATACCAGAATATCTGCGTGGAAAAGAAGATTCAACAGAATTTGCTGTGTGGCGGAAATCCGATATAGAGCTATATAAGAAAAGCTTGAATACTAAAGTACTGTTGACTCAAGGATCCGTCAGTATGCGCGGGCAAAATTATTTTGCCGGGAAATGGAATAATGTGAAGGAGCGAACTGAGATTGAATCGTCGTTAAAGCCTTTTAAACGAATGAATAGAGCCGATAATTTACAAATCTCCGGATTAGATTTTGTCTCAAGGGATAGGTCACATTTACTTGCAACCGCAAGTGGAAAATTACTAGTTACACCTTCTGTTATTCTTAGCAATTTGGTTTCTGCAGCTTGAATTAATCGCTCTGTTTCAGATTGTTCCTCCATTGGAAGGACTAAGTCATAATTGTTCAGATTTAGTCTTTTTTTTTCTTTTGTAGTGAGGTGTTTAGGTTTGGTAGAGTTTAAATCTTAAATTAGTGAGGTATGTTTTGTATATAGAAATCAATTCGTCGCATCGATTGCTTCCACAGATTACATTTAAGAAAGATCGCAACTCATCAAATGTGATAAAGAAGTCTGATCTTCTTTTCTATAGTGAGGCTAAGGTGTTACTTTCCGCTTTGGAGGAAAGAGTCGAGCAATACCAGCAAATGCTTGAAGAGCAAGTGGTGCAACTTATTGTGGATAAAGAGCAGGCGCTTAATCTGCACGTGAATGATTTGTATAACGAGATAGCCGAAGAATTACAAACTAATCAGCAGCATTGGTTTGACAAAGCCAATCAAGGTCTCGTTGATCTTGTGGAAGAGCAATACCAAAGCCTGAGCCTGTTAAAAGATGAACTGAAAAATCGTATTACAGAAAACGTCAAATTACGTCTAACCCAACTTAGTCTTAATGAGTCTCTGATTAGTCACCTTGTAGAATTGCTCCATGCCGAAATAGATGATGAGGCTAAAAATCTGTCAGTAGTGCATTCCTATGTTAATGGATTTGCCGTCCTGACAATTGAAAACGAGGACAAAGTGATTAGCATAGAAACGCAATCCATTATAGAAGCACTCAGTGATAGTTTGGATACCATATGATTAAGTATCTTCGTCGTTATCCGATGATGTTTAACCCCAGCAGCGTAATCATCGCATTTACTTTGCCAACCATTATTTTGTTCACACTCCCAGGAGTGGTGATTGATGTATTTATCTTAATTGGTTTCATCAGTTCGGTGCTGCTGCTCGTCATTATGTTAGAGAATGACCAGCCATTAATGGTGACATTTTTACCTACGGTAGTGTTATTACTGACGACATTTCGATTACTGCTATCTATTGCTACCACCCGCAATATTATTGCGAATGAAGATGTGGGTAATGTCATTGAAACTGTGGGTGAGTTTGTGATGGGGGGGAACCTTATCTCTGGGCTACTCATCTTTATCATCATTACCATAGTGCAGTTTTTAGTCGTCACAAAAGGTGGAGAGCGAGTGGCTGAAGTGGGCGCTCGGTTTTCCCTCGATGCTTTACCTGGTAGACAGATGACTATTGACGGTGATCTTAAAGGTGGTTTGATCACTGGCGAGCAAGCACAAAAGTTACGCGCTGACTTAAGTACTGAGAATAGACTGTTTGGCTCGCTAGATGGGGCTATGAAATTCGTTAAGGGCGATGCTATCGCCGGTATCCTCATAAGCTTAGTTAATCTGTTTGGTGGTATCTATGTGGGGGTAAATCAATTTGACCTCTCATTATCTGACAGTGTGAGTCGATTTTCGGTATTAACTATTGGTGACGGTCTAGTATCGCAGATCCCCAGTTTATTGCTTTCTATTGCATGTGGTGTTTATCTCACTCGTATTAAGGGAGACGAAGACTCTAGCTCATTTATGGGGCAGATGGCAAAGCAGGTGAGTCGTTTTTGGAAAAGCCTATTGGTTATTGGCGCTTTGATCTTAGTGCTAGGTTTACTGAGCCCAAGTTTATTTTATGTATGCATGACGCTATTTGTGTTCTGTTCTTTTACTGCCTTTTTATTGTGGCGAGTGCAAGGTATGCCAAGAACCGTAACAAGCACAGCTATCGCAGGCAGTGGATTATATGAGTCGCTCACTTTTGTGTTACGTGAACCCCAGCATAGCGTGCTGGTGGACATGAGCCTAGAGCGGCTTGAGAAAACACTGTGGGGCCAAAATCTCGGGGCGCCTATTGTCACAGTAGACGAGCAACTGACAGCAGACATTGAGGTCCATATTTCTGGTATTCGCATATATTCTTTCTCACATGACGAGTCTGTCGGCTTAATAGAAGTGCTGGGCGACGAAGTGTTTGTGAACGATACCGTCAGCCAAAATGTCTCCATTATAGTGAAATATTTTTTACATAAGTGTTTGGTTGAAAAATACAACCTCCAATATACCAGCAATATTATCCAAGGGCTTGCTAGCCAGAGTGAAGTCATCAAAAATGAAATTGATTCGGCACTTGGCTTGAACCGTGTTCACGATGTGATTAAAGAGATGATCCGTGCACAGGAGTTTTATCTCGATAGGGTGACCTTTTTTGAGGCGTTAATCTATTGGTCGCGTATCGATAATGAGCCAAAGAATTGGTTAAATCGGATCCGAAATCAAGCTAGGTACGAGATCACCTCGCGTTTAATGAATGCAGAGGGGAAAGTTTATGTTGCTCTGTTGAGCTCGGAACTGACTGAGTGTATTGAAACATTTGTCATGGGAGAGAATGAAGATCTGGATAGCTTAATAGAACTCCAGTCGGCATTACGCCAGGAAATTCTACGCATGACTTCACTCTATGGCAGTAAGCCAACTTTAGTCGTAAATGATAGTGAAATTAATTCGGTAAAATCTTTTTTTCAACAGGTAGTGTCTACTATTTCAGTGTGTAGTCATGGTGATATTGCGGACCCAAGTTGTGTAGTGAGTTCCGAGCCGCTGCAAGTTGTGATGTAATCTGATGTCAGACGAATCTACAGAACCCAAAAAATATCCACCTACGGAGAAGAAGCTCAGGGATTTAAGGCAGAAAGGCCAATTCCCCAAAACAGAACTAGCAGAACCAACTATGGAACTAGTGGTATTTGCTGTGATATTTATTAGTAGCATTTATTTTATATTTGAGTCAGCTAATGAATGGTTCGAGGTGATGCTGTACGCCGATATATCGACGGGTTTAGATATTGTCTATATTGTTATTACTTGGGGTGTATTGTTTTTATTAATGATTAAACTTGTCATGGCGACTATAAGTTGGGTTCTTCTTAATAAGAATGTTATTAGTACAGAGTCATTGGGACTTAAAATGGAAAAGATTAGCCCGGTGACAGGTGCTAAGAATATATTTGGTATTGAGGCTTTATCTCGTTCATTGCGTAAGATTTTCGAATTGGTTTTTTTATTGTTTTTATTGAAATATGTCGTAGATGTCGGTGGTGGCGAGTTAACTGCACTGGCGCAAACGAATAACATCACTTACTTTATTTATAACTTAATGTTATATGTGGGTTTGGTATCATTATTTTTTATTGTGTACGGTGTGAGTTTAGGTTGTGTGGATTTTATGGTCGAGTGTTATCATTTTAATAAAAAAAACCGTATGACTTTTACCGAAATGAAAAATGAGATGAAAGAAACTGAAGGGTCGCCTGAAATAAAGTCTGAGCGTAGACAACGAATGCGAGAAGTCATGGATGCGCCCATGACTAAAGGTCGTACACCGACCTTTGCAATCGCAAATCCGACGCATATTTTAGTGCCTATTTGCTATGAAAGGGGAATAGATAAAGTTCCTGTGGTGCTGAGTATAACCACTGAATCATTTGCATTGGAGGAACGTCGACGCTTAGAGGCGCTTAACATTCCGATAATAGAGCATAGAGGGCTGGCGAGGGCATTTTATAGAAAAATGCGTACGGGTAATGACTATATTCCAAAACTATTTTACCGTCATATAGCTTTAATTCTTTTAGAGTTAAATAAGCAGGCAGAAGAAAGTAATGAAAAAAATATTTAGATGTTCGATTTTTATTTTTATAATCACAGGACTCGTTGCATGTGTTCATAATGTCCGAGATGATTCAATAATATGGGATCACGAATGGAAGCAAGATATTTATAACTTATTGTTTGCTGAGATTGATGATGTTAACCACATGCGTTATTGGGTCAAGAGAGCACCTGAGTATATTGATGGTTCACCGCATCAGACTGCGTGCATTGAAGTATCTTTACCTTCTCAACTGAGTCGACATTATTTAGTCAATCTGCATACTTATTTTTTAAGCCAGGTAAAGAACTGTGAAGCGGATTATTGGCGCTATTCAAATCTTGTTGGAGTAGCAGTAGGACCTACCTTGGTGGGACAGGGGGGGGCTATTATAGAAGATAGTCGACAATCTAACGTAGTAGACAATTTTAATTCTGGTTATGGGGAGTCTTGGATATCGGAAGATGGAGAGTCGTGGATATTAGGCAATAGTGTATCTAGTGCATTAGATAATAGATTCGATCTTTGTGTTACCCAGTCGAAACATTTGCGTTTAGTGTTTCAGGAGCTATTTCTAGTAAATGAGTCTGTGCTCACGCCACAGGGAAAGAATATGTTACTACGCATGATTGAAAATCTGCGTGGAAAGCCAGTGGAAAGTATATTGGTTTATGGTATTGCCGATTCATCGGGATCCTATGTGGCTAATCGACGTTTGGCAGATGCTCGAGCTAATAGCGTAAAATACTTTTTACAAACTGAAGGTTTGGGAGATACGCCCATTTTATTACGAGGCAGTGTTGAAAATGGCCTGCCTACAGCCGAACAGCGTATTAGCCAGCGGCGTTTTATGATTGAGATGAAGTTTAATTACGATGAAAAATAAGAAATTTACCTTATTGATGATGGAGTTTACTCACTTAGTGAAAGGTTCGTCCCTATCACTAGATGAACATCAAGCGTTATTGTGCCGTTTTGGTGAGCTGAAATGCCGCATTGAGGATGGCGTTCGTGTCGGCCTCACAAATACTATTTTGATCATGATTGCGCTCGATATTGAGTGTTTCCCCTCTGAGGCCGCTCTGAGGATAAATGCCAATTTGTCACTGACAGCGGGTGGTTACATAGCCAAATTTAAGTCGGATGACTATTTCTACGTGCGGGGTATGCCTTTGCCGGATCACCCACAAGGCTTGTTAAAAATCTTGAGTGATACTGTGATCATCGCTAATACATTGAGACAAGAGTTGAACTTGCATGTGGTTATTTGAATTTGTTGAAGGGCACTTACATGGCGTCACTCTGCCCATTGATCCTAAGCTGGTCATAACTGGATCGAATGAAGATCTTGATTCAGACACACTTTATGTCCCAGAAGTTCTATCCGCTGGCATTCGTTGGGTATTTTCAAATGATGGCAAAAGTGTATTCATTAGAGGCTTAAAAAAAGGCGACGAGTCGAAAAAGCTGCGGGCTGGGTATGTCTATCGCATGAAGGGAGTTGCCTTTTTTGTCTATCGACAGGGCGAGCGTGAACCACAATGGATGAGCTATTGTGCCCGAAAATACCGCGCAGTTATTATATTGATCTTGCTATTGAATATTGCATTAGCTGCGGGGAGCTTGATGGCATATCAAGCTAATCAAGAGACTTATATGGCGGAACAGTTTACCCAACTTAATGGTAGCTATATCAAGAATGGTAAGCTTAAGGTACCCAATGCTTCTGCGTTTGCCGCTTTGCCTCTGGCTTGGCAAGCCAATGCGGAGATAGTGAAGGGGACTGATTTTCAGCAGCTTTCTCAGCCAGTGGTGGAGGTGGTGTCGAGTTATTCGAAAAAGACTGTCACTAATAAGATCATAGAAAATACAGATCGTGATCAAATACAAGTTGAAACCTTTGAGGCGGATAATCGGGTCATGGCTGTGTTAGGTGAGTATGGATTGGCATTTAATAATGTTAAGGGGACTTGGTTTGTCAGTGACAGTGCTAAAGCGATTATAGTGCTACGGGCTAACGGTTTGCAGGATATGGTTCCATTTATAGCAGCACAAAACGAAAGAACTCAATTGATAGACAATGCTAATTTCCCTTATTCGATCTTCTATTCGTCAACATCGAGAGGCTATTTATATGACGATAAGTATCGCTATTGGGTGGGCAGCAATGTGCCACATTTAGGAGTCATTCAATCTATTTCAGCTGACAGGGTTGTTTTTAAAGACAGTGAACAAACACGCGTTTATTTTATTCAACAATAATAGGAAAACTCAAATGCTAGATATCCAAGCTAAATCTACGACTAGTGCCTTTTCTGCACCAGAATCTGAGGCTAAGGCGCTCGAATTGACTTTGAGTCAGTATCCCATCGCGGCTAATATTTTTAAGTCACCTGACACTGGTACGTATTCAGATCGTTTGTTTTCAGGCGGTTTGTTTTCAAAAAATTCTCGTGATCCTCTTAGCTTAATTGATCAGCTGTTGACAAAATATATCACTGAGCAAACTAAACTGGCAGAGGCCAAGGCTAATGACATTTCGTTAAAGGCAGAGGCTATTGCTGAAATTAACCGCCTTTGGGGGTTAGTTATGTCAGAATTGCTGCCAAACACTAAGCCTGGCCAAGATGTGTGGACCTCATTAGATATAGAGAACATAGATAAAATTGACAAAATTATTAAGGAAACACTTGGTAATCCTAACGGTGTTAAAGAAATAATCGGTGATTCTAGAAACGCTACATATGAACGATTGCAATCGATGAACGCAACTATGACGGCGTATTGTGATAGCATACAAGTTGATTTAGATACCGAACAGCAGAAATTTAAGAATATTATGACAGAAGTGACTTCGGCTCAAGAAGAAATTCGAGATGTTCGTCGTACTATTACTTCGATGTCTCAGGTCCGTTAAACGATGCTTATATCAATTGATGTTGTTATTGCCAATTGCACTATGACGTTGGATGAGCTTAATCGTTTGAAAACGAGTCAGATTAAACCAATAAATGACTTTATCCAATCCGAAGTGCTATTAAAAAGTGGCAACGAACTGATAGCGACCGGAACCTTGATTAAAGTGGATGAACAGTTTTACGTTTCTATCGAACATGTGAATAATTTTAATTAATTATATGGGAGTGATTCTGTGATTGTAAATGGCACCAGTAATTTTAAAATTACTGGTGCATTTTAATTTTTAATGCCTAGTGATGCTATAAATAATCCGCTCAACTTTATTCATTGACAACAATTTTGGTGTTGGGAACTCTAGAGTATTTATCGGTAATATAGTCACTCATTCTAGATGCTAATATTTGATGCACCTCTTGGCTCGGGTGTACATCATCGTGGAACACATGCCGATGTGCGGGGTCAAAGGGTTTACTTGAACCGAATATATCCACATAACCCACATTATTTGCTGCACTAGTGTCATAGCCTATCTCATGAGCTTTACCCAGAGTTTCGATGAATTGTTTATTGAAATCGAAAAATTGTATGTTCACTCCTCCGTCCTTATATTTTTTTGCTAGTTCCAATATTTTATGACTTAGGCTAGTGTTATGCTCATTAGTGAGTTCACTTTTAATTGTACGATAGGCTTTGTCTTGTTTTTTGGCATAGGCTGTTTTTGACAAGTCCGGTATGCCAGTCACAAGGATGTTTTTAATTTTTTTATCTTCTACTAATTTAGTAATTTGTTTCTCGTAACAGTGGACCACTTTTTGAGTATCTTTTTTATCGAATGTCATGTAGTCATTGCAACCCAGTGCGAGTATCACTAAATCATCGGATTTAAAATCATGTTTTTTAATTTGACGTTCCATATTAGAAATAAACCAAAAGATCGGGTTTAACTTTGAATATTTAGCCGCAACGGCGCCACCTTCTGCATAGTTCACTAGATCTTTATTTAAATAAGCCGATGAAGAGATAAAGTCTGGCCATACAAAACCATTGGTAAAGCGGCCATTGTGATATTGTTTGGAGGAAAGCATTATGCCGAATGTTTTCGATTTCATTCGACCTTCTGAATCTGATAGACTATCTCCGATTACGACAAGACGTTTAATATGAGCCAGTGATGCTTGTGTATGCCTCGTTGCTTTAGTTTCTAACATTTGACGGCGTTCTTTGTGGTGATGTGATGCAACCTCAAACAAGGGGAGCTTGAGTAATGTTACCGGTTGCATTTGCCCATCGGTTACATCCTGTACCGATATAGAAGCAAGCGGGGTACTATTAGGTTGGAGATTATAATTTTGTAACTGGTTTAGGTGACGAGATAATGTTGATAACTGTTGAACCTGTTTTATTTCTATTGTTGGGTTGAGTTTTTGGATGTTAGCGTTGAATGGTACGAGTATTGTGCCCTGAACTATACGAAATGGCATCTGGATATTTCCTATGGGTTATTTTATTGTCTGTTTAACTATCATGCTTTTCAGGTAAATAAGCACCATGAAAATAATGAAATTTTCTGATGTGAATTGAGTTGGAGCTTAATCGGTTTGGTTTTCTATTAACAAGGTTTCTAGATAATTTGAACGCAGGGATTGGCTTTGTACTGTTGTGTTGGACGCCTCAATACGTTGAAACATTCATTGGAAACTTATATAATTGTGTAGGATAGTTCTTCGCTATTATTGGTGTGTTAATATGTCAAGTTTTTATATTTTATAAGAGAATAGCATTGCACGTTAAAATCTGCTCTGTCGTATTAACGGAAATAGAACGAAAAAATGTAGTCTGACTGTTTTTTGTTCGGGCAAAAAATAAAATTTTCTTGCAGGTGTCAATACGTCACCAGCGAGATGGTCAAGTTGGCCTTTGCATATCATGCTCACTGACTCAACTCCTTATAATAATTTCTGCGCTCGCCTCAATAAGCTGAATCCCAGCATCGGCGATATTTGTCGTTTGATAATTGTTCAGGTATTTGCTCTGCTTGACCGTCATACTTTCTTCATTCTGGTTTGTTGGCATTGAGTGTGGTCAAGGCAGCTGTTTTGGTGGCACTTTTATCGATAGTACCGTCTCAGGCTCCCCGTGATAACGAATGGCCTAGTGAAAAAAGAGTAATGCGGCTGTTGTGTGCTGTTTGGCAGTTAGCAAAAAATATCGATTGTTTTGTCCTGCCGTATCTACAGTTCGATACAGATATTTTCGCTATTCTTTGATTTTTATGTACGTTTCGTCTATATGCCACCGACATCCAACAGTGTCTTATGCTGATGAAAGCCTTATTCGAGGCGGATAACCCTGCGGGGAAGTGTCAATGGTCAACGATAACCTCGCGCTCGCCTTATCTGTTCGAGATTACGCAGGCTCAAGGTATAAGCGGACACATTGCGCAATGATATCGACTGGGTAATGTAACCGTTTAAAAGCTTTTAGCATTATAAGTATGAGTAGGCTATCTCCACAAAAAGACACAACCAAATTTAGCGTCCGTTTTTGTGCCCCATTATAATCATTTTTATACTGGGGTCTGCTAGCAACAAGCGCAACGGTTTGAGTTGCATTGAGATCCATAAAGCCCTGTTTAGTACTATGAGTGTACTTTCCCTCTAACTATCAGTGTCAAAGTTTTGATTTCCATTGATGTATCATAGTGAGTTTTAAGCATTTAGTTATTCATGGGTTCCATCTAACGTAATGTATTGTTCTTTCTCAGGGGGGACGAGTATTCCGCGATTATAACAACTACATGGTGTTTTATAATGTTGAGCGTGGCCATCAAGGACTCAATGACCTCACGCCTGATGAAGTTGACTTTGGCAAGTAGAGATACGCTGCATAAGCTGGATTAATCACTTAAAGAATTTGCTTATGTGTCTGACCATGTTGTTCAATTTCTCACTAACTTAGGGAGTATTTAACCTAATGAATGTTAAATTAATACCAAGCTTTATGTGCCTGTTTATATTCAGTCCCGTTGCGTCATCATTATGTTTTATCGACGGAACGTCAGATACTCAAAGTTTGAACGACTTGAATGATGTGCGTCTAGAGGCACAGTATCATCAACAATTTTTTTCAGAACCCCAGTTTGGCTCCACACTTGGAGAATTAGAACATTCATTTCATCAACGGTTATTTTCTGAGGCATGGCCATCTACAGAAGAGGCGCTAAAAGCAGTCCCTGTGACGGCTGAAAGTACTTTAAGTGGTCCGGCTTTATTAAATCGTTTGGGTCAAGCCGGTAGTTCAACATTAGAGGTGATTGGCCCTGTTGGTGATGCTTTTGCTGTGGGTGCGTGGGCTGAAAACATGGCGTCCACTTTCTCTCAAGAATCTTCCTCAACATTAGACAAGGCCGCTTCTGTCTTTTCGATTGTTCCATTGATCGGCGACGAACTTAATATGCTGTCTAATGATATAAAATATTTCGCCGCGAAAGAGAAAATAGCTGAGTTTGAATCTCAAACCCATTACGTCTTCAATAATCACTATGCAGACTTCGACCGATTTCATCATAAAAAAGAGGATGCGATTACGCTGATTAATAAATACGATAAGTATGTGAGGTTGGCTATATCTATGTACATCGACCATCTATTGCTTGCAGCGGATACTGAATATCGTCGTATTGCATCGGCTTACGATCGTCAGCTTGCTAGGCAAATGGCAAGGATAGACCTTGAGTATCTCAAAGTTTATGGTCATATCTCTGAGCAATCAAATCTAAATCTACCACTTTGCTTTGACGAGCTTCAAGAGTCTGCAAATTTGCTGAACTGTGTAAAATCACAGGGGCAAGAGCGAATTCAGTCGATCATACAGCAACTTTCCTCTGTAGAGCTAAGCCAGTTGAGTCTAAAGATACATGAAGCTAAAGAATCATTAGTTCAAACTGCAACGAATAATTTGCAAAGGCATCGGAGTTTGTTTGTCAATGCGGTAATGGAACGTGCCAAACACCACATTCCTCTCATATATAAATATACAAGTATGAATCGTCGTTTATTGGAAGAAAAAGCGCGCATGAGTGGATTACGGGAGTATGCAAAAGCGAATTGGAATGTTGACTATTTGTCTGAAGAGCAGTTGGATACGGTTACATTTGAGGTTAAACCTACTCGGCAATGTTGGGGGGTTCCATCGGTTTATTCTGGCGGAATCCAAGCTTCTATAGATGCTTGTAAAGACTCTGGGCCACTTTATGACATCTATCATGTCTCTAAGGATAAAGAGCTTGTGGCGGTCATTAACAAAGACTTAAGCTTCGACGTAGATTCCTATGTCGCTCAGAGAATTAACCAAGGGTGGGAGCCAGGGTTACTTCGTTCGAGGTTACGTAATGTTGCTCACGCGTATGTATTTGGTCAAATAGCAAATAAAAAGTTTGAAATGTTGATGTCACAGTTATCAACGATATCAGTACTTCCGTACCAAATAACCTTAACACAGTATTTAAATAGTAAGGGGGTTGATGCTTCCGATTCAGAACAAAGGACAAACTGGTATCAGTTAAGTCGTTGGTATGAGTTGCTTAAAACACAGAAACCTTCTGGAGACTTTCTTAGTAATATTAAGCAGAGTGAAATCTTCAGTGCATTTATACAGCCTGTTTTTGAGCAAGCTATTGCCACAGCTTATCTTCGTGATATTACTTACTCAATTCCTTATCCAAGTGTTTATTCGGCGAAGAATCTTCGTTTTTACTCACCAATCATGGCGGATACTTTTGAGCTGGTCATCGAGACATCAACCGCGAGCACTATGCAAGCAAACTTAGAACTTGCAGTGGACCAAATCATGAAAAAAGTGCAAGAGGTCAATACCGCCAACGAACTGCATTATTTGCTTGGTGATCTGGCATTGTTCGCTCAAATTGCTCAGCACCAACAATCAGAAGTGAATGTACTACCTGCAAGTGGCAGCGCACCTCAATTATTTAATAGTACTTTATCGCCTATGCATAGGCATTATCTAAACGCCACGCATCGGCAGTCTCTTTTTCAACAAATTGCAGTCCTAGAGCAACATACCATGTGGCGAGACTTATCCGTTGTCGGGAGAGCTCTCTCTCAAGGCAACTTAGATTCAGCTATTGCGCAGCTTGGTTATGTCATTAAAGCAAACGACATGGCTATGCTTCCGCACATTAAGGAGGCTCTAATCCAAGAACTAGAAGAGCTTATCGAACTCCACATTATGATTGAGGGCTAATGAGATGAAAATACTAAGAAAAGTGTTGCTCGTTATCCTTGTGTTCTCGACATTGATTGGGATCGCTTTTGCCAGTGGTAGTGCTGAGATGGGGCAGTTTTATTCCGTTCCAGATGGTGTAAAAATCATTCATGGCTACAACTCTCAGCAGCTCGGCAATTTGTATCGAGTTTCAACGAATCTTTATGTTCAAACAAAAGATGATGCCTATCTCGAAGATATTAAGTCACTGATTCAAAAGCTTAACCTGTCAACAACTGGACGAGAGGTATTACGCCAAATCGCCACATATACACCAGTAAACGGACCGGAAGACGCAGTTGAGCCTCTTATTGAGCATATTCAAGGTGTGGATATTACAAAGGTGAATATTGTTACCGTGATAAGAGAGCCAGAAAGTGCAGGGTGCTTATTTGAGACTGTACCTTCTACTTTTCCTGATGAAAAAAAAGCATCATTAGTCTTGCAAAGACAATTTGATGGCAAAGGAGTGTCGAATACCATTTTCTTTTCTACGAAGGAAGTGGTCAATATACCTGGAACTAACCAGCCTTTTGATCAGGCTGTCGCTTTGGGGCACGAGTTAATCCATGCCCGGGACTACGCTTCAGGAGCGATGCCTTCTGGTAGTGTGTTATTGAAGCATCGTCATCCTCAGACCGGGCAAATAACGGAATACTCAATTGAAAATGCAGAATATCAAACAACAGGGATATCACATTACAAAAATGTGGAAAATGGAAGAGATGCTGAGACATCGATAAGTGTGCTTCGTAGCGACGCCATTGCGAGGCGTGAAGAAATGTATTTCCGTTGGAAGGCGCGCGGACAGAATAAACCAAAGGCATATCTGAAAAACGAAAAGGTAGTGAGTGAATTTCACTTGGCAGATGATCTTGGTGCCTATAAGAGAAATACATATTGGCCTGCAGGACAGTATCGATATCATTCTTATACGGTAAAGGTGAGACCTGCTGCTGGTTCAATAGCGCCAAAGTGGGACACGCTTGAGGGAAAACAAGCCCATGTTGAAGTACGAAGGGCATTAAACCAGTCTTTGAGCGAGGGTAAAAAGACTGCGATTGTGATTGTTGATGCGACAGAACAACATTTATCTCAGAGTTTACAGAATTCACCTGCGCTGACAAGACGTGGTTTAGGCAACCAAAGTGCGATTTTAAACTACGCAGCAAAGAACAACATTAAAGTGGTAAATGCGTATAGCTCGGAAAACGAAACACCAATAGGTACCCTAAAGAAGAGAAAACGAAGTCGACTCTATCGCGCAATTTCAGGGCAAGCTGAAAGTTCAAATGGATACAAAGACGTCCAGTTTAGTGTTGAGAACCAATCCTTGCTCTTACAAGAGCTTGAGGGACAAGACACTGTACTCGTTATGGCGTATTCAGATGGTCAAATGACAACGAACGTCGTGGATACCTTATCGGAGGATATAAATAGGCAAGTGCTCATTTCACGTCATTCAAACTTGGACTATCAACCCGCCAGTCTGACGCCTGAAGATAGTGCAGCTTGGCTGAGTTTAAAAGAAAAACAGAATGTGAAAATGTTAGGTTCAGGCAGTCGCAGTCGTTTTAATATTTGCAGCATTCAGTAGGTACCATATATTTGGCGTCTAAAATATGCTTTTTTACCCGTGCCATGATGTAAATCCGAAATCTATTACCTTATCACTACATCGACACTTAATGCCTTGAGCAAGTCAGGCTTTAAAATAAATACTGTTGACCGTTTATTCATCAGTGTATATAAATTTGTACCTGATACTTAACATCTTACGTAAACGCTTTATTAACATTGAAATTATCGTTACTCGTGAGAATCAGCTTTGTTTTCTAAATTGATTGAACTAAAACACAGGTGGCTGATCTGAGCAGCATAATCCATTTTCTTCTCTATCAACGTGCCAAAACCACTCACAGGAAACACTATAACTAAGCCTTGATAAACCGAGGTTCGCTTACCTTCTGGATTTATGAAGAGGTTATCGCAATGTGGAAAGAGAAAACTGAGTATTGCAAGAAAGGCCGTCCACGTTTGTTTAGCGACTTAGCTATTATCACAGTGATGGTTAAGCGTATTTTCTCTATGCCACTGCGAGTCCTACAGGGCTTTATCAATTCGGTGTTTAAAAATAGGTCACATCCCATTATCTTGCCCGCATTACACTTACATGAGTAAGTGAGCTAAAACTGTCGATATTCCCTTCAACACCAAAACCCGAAGAGTTACTTATTATTACTTTAAATGTCTAAAAACTAATTTGTACTGGTATCGTCTTCGATATACATCAATAGTTCTCCAGGCTGACATTCAAAATATTTGCACAGAGAATTGATAGTATCAGTGTTGGTGATATTACCCGGCACGTTGGCAATACGAGTCAAAGTTGCTCGGCTAATCCCTGTTTTCTCACTCACTTCTGACAACGTTATGCGGCGCTTTTCCTTGAACGCTTTTTCATCAAGCTGCTTGATGAGGAGGATCCTGATCATGTTCTATCCGTAAGTCTTATTTACCATCCATCATATCAAATGACTCATACATGACGCAAATAAAGCTTGACTTTAATCTTGTGTGCAGTATTGTAATCCCAAAAGATGCAAATGAATCACGAATGAGTCAATTTCGGGTCTATATGGTGGCAAGTATGAATACTTATCTTACGACAGAAGAGTTATCTATAAGGATTAAGTACGACGTTCGGACTATCCGTCAGTGTCTAAAAGATGCTGTGCTGTTTGAAGGTGTACATTACATCCGGCCCTTTGGCGGACGAAAAATTCTCTACATCTGGGAACGAGTTGAGGAGTCTATGCTGCTTGGAGCCTCTGCCCATGATCTGATTAATCAGATGAACTAGGAGGTTACCATGGGAACAGTAAATAGCCGTGATGGGAAACTTTATTTGGATTTTCGCTATAAGGGTGTGCGCTGCCGAGAGCAGACGAGTCTTGTTGATAATTCAACTAATCGGCAGAAGCTAAATAGGTTGCTAACGCTACTCGAACAGCAAATGAAGGCGGGTAGCTTTGATTATGGGCATCATTTCCCTGATAGTCCTAAAGCTGAGTATTTCAGACAACTCGCCAAAGTTAGCCTACTTAAAGCTTCGGGAGGACGGATGCTGTTTGGCACTTTCGCCAACCTTTGGTTAGTTGAAAAGAGAGTTGAGTGGCGAGTCAGTCAAATTGAGACCGTTGAAGGTATCTTGAGGTGTCATCTGTTACCTGCAATGGGGGATAGTATGATTGCCACTATTAGTAAGACTGACATTCTTGGCTTTCGCACTAGGCTGTGCGAACCGGATCTGGTCACCTTAAAAATTTTATCAACCTCTCGGATCAACCATATCATGACATATTTGCGATTGATCCTGAATGAGGCTGCTGAACGTTTTGAATTTCAGAGCCCGTGGCGAAATATCAAGGCGTTACCTATGCCGAGAAGTGAAATTCAGCCATTTTCTCTCAACGAGGTATACAGAATTGTAGAGAATGTAAGAACAGATTTCCGTACTTACTACCTCGTTAGGTTCTTCACGGGGATGAGAACAGGAGAAATCGATGGCCTGACCTGGGAGCATATTGATTTTACAAACAGACTGATCCACATCCGCCAGTCACTGGTTCGTGGCAGCCTTGGCCCAACTAAAACGTCTGGTTCATGCCGAGCTATTGCAATGAACCAGCCTGTATATGAAGCACTTCAGACCCAACGTGAGCAAACCGAGACTCAGAGCAACTTCGTTTTTTGTAACCGGCGTGGTGACGCACTGAGTCATCACAATGTCACCAAACGCGTTTGGTATCCACTGCTGGAAAGTTTGGGGCTCGAAAAGCGAAATCCTTATCAGACAAGACATACAGCAGCAACCCTTTGGCTCGCTGCTGGAGAGAGTCCGGAATGGATTGCTCGACAGTTAGGGCACGCCAATACTGGTATGTTATTTAGGGTTTACTCGCGCTATGTACCTAATTTATTGGGGCAAGACGGTGCAGCATTTGAACGGTTGATTGGCAATGGACCCAAAGGGGAGTCGTCAAAATGAATATCAGATCCCGAACAAATAATGCAGATGACTTGGCCTGGGTTCATCTGATTGAGCGCAGAGAACAGGTAGAGTTGTGGCAATTTAGCTGCTTAAGAGAGTGTTATACTCTTGAACTATCCCCTAATGTTATGGAAGGTGTAGAACCTGACGGGCAACTAGTGATGGTTCAATGGAATCATTGTGATGATTTGCAACGGGTAAAAATAACTTTGAGTATTCCTGAGGTCACTGATAAAGCTGTTGTGCATCATCATTTTAAACTCGTACCAGCAGGTTGTGAGTCGATCATTATCGATATCTGGGGGATTTTGGGGCTTATCCATGATGAGGCATTGAGACGTTTTTACTTAGCAGTGTTACTCAACAATGAGTTGATGGGGCAGTTTTTTACCGCCAGAGCGAGTCGTAGTCACCATCATAATCATTCTTGTGGATTACTGGAGCATAGTCATGAGGTGGCGGTGACAGCGGCTATGCTTTGTTGGCGTTATAATGTAGGGCCCTTGAGTGTATGTGTGGCTTTCATTGGGGGTCTTTTGCATGACATAGGTAAAATTCACCTTTTTTACAATGCAGATACTCGGGATGGCATTGCGGGTTCTCACGAGTCTTACAATTTTATGGTGTTGGCTGGACCATTGGAGGCATTGCATCGTAGTTCCCCCAAGGTTTTTGAGGCGTTGAGTAGTTGCTTTTCGGTCAAGGTAGGGCGCCGCTCAGAGGCTTATCTTCCAGCCTCTATGGTGAGACTATGTGACAATCTATCCATGGAAGTATGTCATTGGCGCACCGCTTTTGCAGACGTGCCTCCCCATCATTGGTACGCACATTCCGCCATGAACGATCAATGGTATAAGCGGCTTGGGTGAGGCGTGGGGGCATTATTTCTGCTCCCATTGCCTTATTTGTTCCGCTTTGAATAGGATGATCGCCAGCCGGTGGAATACGGTTTGCAATGCCGGGGAAGAATATTGGCTTATTGCTTTGCCACCGCTGCTTTTGATGTGTTTTTGTTCATTGGTATGACGTAAAAATAATCTTCCAGCTCCTTCTGGATATTCGTTTATTTTCTGTAACGTGTCGCGAGTTATTTCGATATCGGGGTGACATCGCCACTGATTATATGTTTTGCCATATTGATAACGCAGTTTAAGATGCCAGCGCTTCCAGGTAAAAAGTTGGCTTACCAACGCCATGAATCGCTGAAACTCTGTCGCTTTATCAAAGTATAACCACGTGTGGCTGCTGGTTGTATGCGTTAGACAATACTGAATAGCCCATCGTAATTCGACTTTTCCTTCTTTGCTCGACTTGAGCTTACTACATGCTTGTAACGCTGAATAAATATCCTTTCGATCTGCAATGTCAGTAGGTTCTGCGGGTAGCAGTGCATAGCAACGTTTTTTTGAAAATAATCGGTCAATGCCTTGTGGTGTTTTTAACATCCGAAGTGCAGTTGCAGCATCAAGCCAGCGTTTGACCTGTTCTAGGGGGAGGCGATAATGAAGTGCGACTTCTTGATAGTCATGACCAAGCTCGATCCTCCTGAGTACAGCCAAGGCCTGAATGTAGTGACTGCTTTTTTCAACCTCGTTGTTCTGAAGGACTGTACTCTGACGAATGCTGTTCACTGGTCTCATAAAAGGTGAGAGCCGTTTTCTAAAGAATGGCAGTAAACGTACAGGGGTTACGTTTCCTGATTTTTGCATCACTCTATAACGATGAGGGCGTACTCCAAGTACCACTTTCGCTGCGCCAGCAGGTATTTCTTGGGCATTTACCGCCAAATGGCTGCCCAGCAGTATGTCGGTAAAATGTAAGTAGCTTCTGAATGTTGTGTCTGGGCTGCTATGGCCTGCAAACACAGCCAGCGCAGAATATCTGTCACGTAACCGTCCTTCACCAAATATCAATTTACGTATTATCTTCCGTTGCGAGGGGGTGTACGGCAGCATAGCCTTCAATACTTCTGGCAAGCCGATCAGGTCATCATGGGCAAGAAGCTGAAGTCTGGACAATGCCGTATGGCGTAGATGATACAGTCGATAATAAATACCGCCGGTTAATTGAGACAATATCTCTTTCATCATCAAGGATATTTGACGAGTGTTTAACACTTCAAAGGGATTTCCATCTGCGTGAATGAGCAATTCGGCATAGTGGTTATGGCAAGCCAAAAGACGTTCACTAAGATGGCTTTCCACCAAAAGCTTTTCATTGTCAGTCAGTAAAGGCAATAAAGGCACTTTTCGAAGGGCTGAGTCGGTTTTGTTATGTCCGTGGCGACTTTCACGAACAAATAGCCAGCCGACAGAAGAGGGCTCGATGTCTTTTAGACGCAGTTTGGCGACTTCTCCTGGTCTGAGACCAGTTCGATAAGCAATGATGAGAAAGCACTTTAATATCCGTTTGGCAGCATGGTCTAAGTCTTCTAAATAATCAATTTGACGCAGCAGGGCTGAAAACAGTGCCTCATCAACAATGGCGGCACTCACATGGGGAGTAATATAGCTCCCTTCGCTTAGCGGCTGATTAAGAGGAGGGAGATCAAATTTCTGTTGTGCGAATGAGTGTAGGTTCTCAAATCTACCGGCCTTATAGTGCTGTTCCCGCTGACTGTATGTGCGATTCATAATTTCTTGATAAATATAGATAAAGTCGTCACTACTCAAGCAGTGTAGGTCAACGCCTGCGGTCGCAGCCAACCAGTGGCCTCCAATTGCTCCAAAGTACCTATTAGCTGTTGATACTGCATTTTTCTCAGTATTCAGGTGGTGAATTAGCCATTGAAGAAGGATCTCTTCGTTTAGGCGGAGGCTTGGTTGTGTTAGATCCCGCAACTTACTGACAACATGAATCTTTCCTTGGGATTTTGCGTTATTTTGCTTAAGTATTTCTCTTATTTGATTCGGTAGGTATCGGTTACCTAGCATAGAACTGCGTGATGACGGTGTTGCTGAACTGTTTGTTTGCGTTAGATCATACCATTGCTTGAATTGAGCAAAGCTTCTTACATTGCAGGATCCCGTTGTTCCTTTCAACAATCTGAACCAGTAACCACTTGGTAGAGATGCGCTTTTTTGACGTCCCAACGAATACTCTACCAACACTTGTGGTAGATCGACATTTAGTTGAGTCTCTGCAAAACAAACCCCGCCTTGTCGAAGTTGTGTTATTGGAAGATCAAGCTTGAGTTCAGACTTGATTATCTCTAAACATTTTGTAATTGATTTGGGGTAACGCCAATTTTTGGGTCTGAAACTTAGGAATAGCTTCATCAGACCAAGGCTTATCGGGTCGGGGAAGAACTGAACCTCCACCTGAGCTTCATTGGGCCCCATACCGTCGTGATCGGTATAGAAGTTACTGGCAAAGTCCTTCCCATGATTTGGCCTCAAGGTTAGCCAGCAAAGGTCCTTGTTGCCATTTAATGGTTTATCATCGGTTAATGCTTTAGCCAGAGCAGGCCATAGCGCAGGTCGGTTCAGGCCTCCATAGCAAATACAACTCATCAGCAATCTGGCAAAACATTGCTGGGGATCGGATGTTTTATCAAGATTGTTCAGCAAACCGTGAATTTTTGAAGCGAAATCAGAAGTATTCTGCTACCAGGTCAAACTTCTCAGCGGTCGAACCCTACGAAGGGTGAGATAGTCTGAAGGTGGATTGATCTGCCAAAGTCCTTGTCGGTTACCCGTTTCTAATTGTCTGCAGATAAAAGAATATCCTCGGCGGTATGCTGTTTCCGATTTGAGGACCTTTCGCAGATCCGAGTCAACCTGTGGCCAAACTGCCGAAAATCGATCGTATTTCGGTTGTGTTTCAAACAGTTCAGGTAGATGTTGTTCAAGCACCGCCAGAGCTTGTTTTATTATTTTTATATGACTTTTTTGCCGAGCAGCGGTTCTCGATTGATGCCCCAATAGCCATACTAGGGATTTTTTTTCAGTTGGGAGAATCAGTGGGTTTTCCATGCATCAACCACCGTAATTTCATGAGTGTTCAGTAGCGATTCGATATGCTGAGCGATGCGGTTGAGGTATTGAGTTGATAGCATGCTATGACGACCCATTGACTCTTCTCCGATATCTTCGTGTCCCATCCAACCATCAATTTCTTCCGGAGTAACACCGAGACGCTTTAATTCGCTGCGCATGTGATGTCGCCCCCAGTTGCCAGGCCAAGGTAACTGGTCGCCAAGAAATGCTTTTACTCTAGCAGGCGTGAGTTCTTGCGCAATTTTGGGGATGTTGTCCTGTTCGTGATGTTTTATAAAAAATAGAAGATTTCCGCTGCCAGTAATCGCCGCGTCCGCACGATTGAAAATATCTTCTGCGATGAGCTGACTGCGTTTTTTCAACTCTTGAAGATGTTGTAGATAGTGTTCAAGTTGCTTCACTGCAGTCTTTGGGAGTATCAATGTTCTAGCAGATATCCCATGACGGTTTTCTTTATCGCTTATCCACCAAGAGTTGTTATGGTTGTTGAAATCGGTACGCTGTCCCATTGGTGCGTTAACATCGCGGTGACCGGTTGCAAAAGTCAGAAGAGCCCATACGTAGCAGACATAGTGATTATGTAGTGTCGTGAGTTCTTCCAAAGAATGCTTTCGCGGGCGAGGAATTTGACTTCTCAGTATGCGGAAAAAATTGTGCAAAGTCTGGGGAGGGAGATGTAATGCACTGCCCAGTTGCTTTTTGATGGGCTTAGCTATGGGGAGTTGCGGGTCGATCTCAGCCATGTTGAATATTGAAATCACGTAAGCGCCGTAGTTTTCAATCAGTTTATCTGCATCGAAATTTGAATAACTCAGCGCAGGCTGGTTTCGGGGGCTCGCCCTTTTATCAGTCCAACTTCGGCTCTATCTAGCCCATTATTGAGATACCAGTGCTCCATAAATCGGGTAATTCTTCCAAGACTTAAACGGCATCGATGTCGCTCGTTAATGTTATGAATGACTGACTTTAAGTATTCCGTGCCCACGTTTTGAGTAAGCTGACCTTGTAATATTTTAGGGAGAGGTAGTACCAAACGATTTGTTGTATTTTTCAAGCACTTTTCTAGTCTTCCATCTTGTTTACTTGCTGGCACAGAGTAGCTTAGATACAGGCAAGGGTGATTTTTGTAGTGTTTTAGAAAAAATGCATTTGAAGATTGTGCTAGTGAAATAGGATCTCGACCACATAGAAGACTCAAAAGCAGGGCTGAACAGCTTTCGGGGTCTGCTCCATTCATAATTCCATCGGTCGTGAAGCGAATGAGCTGGTGTATATCCCATTCGGTAAGTTGATTGTAACTGCAGCTTAACGATAACTGCATAATGCTCAATTTTTCGGTCAGACATTGATGCTGTATAGCACGGACTGCTCTTGATAATGGGGAACGGTTTGTTTTTTGATTATGTGTCAAGGTACTCTCTTCAATACGAAATGTTCGGCCTGCTTTTATCGATATAGCCTCATCTCGTTCTTGTGCAGTCGTCGCTTTTGGGGAGATGACACACAGTTCTTTAACCTCTAGACCTGTGTCTTCAAATGCATCAATGGGATTGAGTTCGATGAAGGTGTCAGAGTCCGAAGTAGGAGGAATTCTAATTCTTCTTCGTCGTCTTTCGGTCCAAGATAGTGCGTCTCTAAGCACTAAATCCAGGTAACCAATACCGTATTCTTGCAGGGCAGGATACTTATGCTTACGTAGTTCTTTAAGTGCAGATACCAGTAGTTCTATTGATGATGTTTCATCCAATTCTGGCAATATATCCAATAGCTTTCGATGCCTAGGGTCCATCGCGACCAGACGTAACTCTCGTAATGCATTTTCATTTCCGGAGGCTGCGATTTGTTGATTGTGGGTATAGCGAATGAAGCAAGCGATTAGAACGATAGATTGGTATGCCGTGTATTTTGTTATCCATTGTGGTGTTACATTGGGTGGTAACACTGCACAAATGGTGGCAGCAAATGGATATGATGTAAGATGCTTATTTTTCTTTAAAATTCCAAATATTTCAGTGTTGCTCACTGAGCCTGAAGATGTTTTTGTTATCAGAACCTTTACTAACCTATGCATCAGTTCAAATTGTTCCCAATAGCCTGCTGGAAATGCTTGAATACTGTAGGCGAGTTGCATTAACAGAGTTTGCTTGAGCTCTGGATTTAAATGCTCTGGCACAAGCCATTTGTTTAATAATTCCTTTAATTTTTTGCTGATGTTGCGTGCCGGAGGAGTCATTATTTGGGCTCCCATGGCATTGTTAATTCGGAGACAATATCGACAGAATCAGATGTTGGACATTTAGGAGACTGGCGTTGCCGCTGCTGAACCAGAGTGCCTCTCGAGATAGATAACAAATCACAAAATAGCTGGTCAGGTAGTGTATTTCTCTCAAAGAGTTCGCGTGAAAACTGCTCTGGCAGGCCATGGCGCCAGGCATCAATAAAAAACGCAACATTTTTAGAATTGATGGATAAACAGAGCAGTTGCAATAGTGACAACCACGCCTTTTTCTCAATCATTTCAGGTGTCAGTTGGTCTTGAATGTTTGCTTCGTAAATCAGCAAAGTTCCTTCTGGTGGGCGTCCGTTATCCCAAAAACTTGCTGCCCAAATAGGACTATAAAACTGAAATGTTCTGCCGCGATGTTTTGCCTTATTGCTTTTTACTCTCGAATCTATGTGCCCCAAACAATATATTGTTTGGGAGGCAAATTCAGACCTAATACTTGCAGGTAGGGCATGATTATTACAGAGTGCCGGGAATGATTGCATTACATCGAATGCATTTCTCGCTGCGGGATGTAAAATTAACTCATGCTTATCTTGGAACTTCAAAATCATTTGGGCCATCAGAATTCCATTTCGTGTGATTACGTCCTTCCTTTAATATAGCGCTCACTTTTTCATCTCCCAATTCAGATCAAATATTGATCACGAAAAAGATCGATTTTTGTGATGGTGATCGGTTTTTCCTTAATCGAATTTATGAACAAACCCCTAAAATTGTTTAAATATTAAACTGCACAATGAGTTTCAGGCATTCCTAGTCCTGTAAGCTTGTTTAAAGCCTTAATCATGGTGTACGTTGTATGCTGTTTCCGTATACGCGAGCGTTGCTGTGAATTGGCTAACTTTTGCCCCAAAAATACTTAGAGTAATTACTCCCTCGATCTTTATTTATCTGTGATTGCCCTATAAAAACTAATATGAATAGACAAGTTTTCACGTCACCTTCCTCTAGAAGCAATTACTGAGTATAGTGAGCACTCCAAGCTGTTCATCAGGTGCCGTCTATCAGGCAAAAGTGAGCGTGTGAATCACTCTAGGTGAGATTGATTCACACGCTAAAATCTACAATGTTATGTATTTTTAGTTTTTAAAGCCGTGGTCAAATACTGTTGGCCACTACACAGCGTAAGATCGAGAACTTTTTCTGGAGAATATTTACTTAAAATATGTACTCCACTTTCATTATGCTGACCAATTTTATTTAAGGTTTTTAGTATCCGTTGTTTTTTAACTATATTGTTAGTGCTTAAAATCGTTTGCTGTAGTCGACTTATATCAACTGCCTTTATTTTCTTTACATCCAGCTTTTCTAATTTTTGTAATTCGCAAGTTGATACATTTAAACTCAACAAGGCTCTATTGGAAAGTGCGGAACTAAACATTAAATAAAACTCCAAAATAATTTAATCATACAAGTAGTATTGTCGTCACAAAAAATGACTAATTTCACGAGATTAATTATGAAATATCAGGTAAAAACCTACCTTTACCTACTTCTTTTTGGGTTCTGTCGCAAATTGAGATCTTGCCGGGCTTTGTTTCCTAAATAGGTTGAACTAAAACCGTAGCCGCAGATCTGATCGTCATCGCCTATCAACTTACCCATCAACCGTGTCAAAACCTCGCTATAAAACAACCCACTGGAAGCAATACAACCAAGCCTTAATCAACCGAGGTTCACTTACCTTCTGGATTGATGAGGATGCAATTGCTAAGTGGAAAGCCAAGGTCGAGCAGTCAAAAGAAAGGTCGCCCTCGAGTGTTTAGTGGCTTAGCCATTACCACTGCGTTGATGGTTAAGCGTATTTTCTCTATGCTACTGCGAGCCTTACAGGGCTTTATCTATTCGGTGTTTAAACTGGGTGACATCCCATTATCTTGCCCGCATTACACCTGTATCAGTAAACGCGCGGAAACGGTCAATATTGCTTTTAAAACCAAGACTCGCGGCGCCATTGAGCACTTAGCTATCGACTCGACAGGCTTGAAGGTCTATGGCGAAGGTGAGTGGAAAGTGAAGAAACATGGCACAGATGGAAAGCGCCGAGTGTGGCGTAAACTGCATATTGCCGTAGATACACATAGCCATGAAATTATTGCTGCAGAACTCAGTTTATCAGGTGTCACAGACGCTGAAGTGATGCCCAATTTACTTAAGCAAACCCATCGAAAAATCCGCAATATCTCGGGTGATGGTGCTTACGACACGAAAGCCTGTCACGAAGCCGTTCGTCGAAAACGCGCTTTAGTGCTCATTCCCCTAGGGAAGGTGCTGCGCTATGGGAACAAGGGCATCCACTAAACTTAGCCGTCAGTTGGCAATAGCTTCATGCTCAAATAAGCAGTGGAAAAAACGGTATGGTTATCATCGCCGTTCAATCTCAGAAACTGCCATGTACAGGATAAAACAACTGCTAGGAGGCACGTTGAGCATGCGGAATTATAACGCTCAAGTGGGAGAAACTTACGCGATGATTAGGGCTTTGAACAAGCTTACTGGACTAGGTATGCCTGAAACCCACTATGTAGCTTGATATTTGAACAATGATGAGAGTTTTGTTCGCTGACTCGATTTCGGAAACAAAGCCCATCACCGCTGGCCAAACCGAGTTTAGTTTGGCCAGTTTATGTTTCTTAGCTTCCTTTCGGTACTGTTTTTATACCAAAAATATGCTCAGATAAGCTTTACAGCCACTGAATTACTTACAACTGCCTTGATAATTCCAATACCAATAATTATCGAATGGATCTGCTCCCCAATTATCTTGAATTGCAGTAAAACGATGTCCGTTGTATTGAACTTGCATACCCGTAGGGTAGTAATAAGAAGGGGACCACTCGCTCAGAGTAGTACATAAATCTTGAGGTTCGGGTGGAGCGGGTAATGAACCTTCTGCAATCACAACAAGGTGAGTATCTACAGAACGGTCAGCGCTAGTAATTAATATATAAATATCAGCTCCTTTTATACCACTAAAACCACAATATTCGTCATTAGTCTGGTTACGAGAAACGCAATCAAAGTCATTCATCGATGCAGGTCTATTAATTGCTACATAAAGATCAACGTTGCCATTACCAAGGTATGTATAAACTGAGGCTTCATCCGTTGAAATATTTTTCAGAACATAATGTTGTTCATTACCATAATTAGCATCGATGATTACTGGTTTATTACTCGATAATGTAACAATGTTAGGTTTTGGCTGTGGAGTAGGTTCTGGTTGGCCTGAACCACAGTTTTGTACTTGGATCCCAACTTGAGCAAAGGCACTGCTTACGGCAGAGGTTTCATAACCGAGTTTATGTGCTGCTTTGCAAACGCCATCTGCACCTTGCTGAAAGCTCGAATTTGGTCGCCAATACAGTTGATTAGCCGTTGCATAAGTAATGAAGGCTTGCTTAATATTCCAGCCATGGCTGGTTGCAAGATGGTAAAACGCTTTGTTGAAAATCCCTGAGCTATGGTGGACGTCTATACCTTGATAATACTGGTTAATATGGTCAATCGACTTGCCGTCTCGACTTGGGCGAATGAAATAACGCATCGCGTCTGAATATTTCATCACGTGCTCACCCATCTTCCAGCTAAAGCTACCATGAACATATTCACTTAATGCTGCGGCTGCAACATCAGAAAAGGATTCATTCATCCCGCCAGACATTCCACGATACTCTAGACCTGAATTTTGCTCAGTAAACCCATGACTCACTTCATGTGCAATCACATCCCGTGTCGCAAGTGGATACATTGATTGATTACCATCACCAAAGGTCATCTGACGGCCATCCCAGAATGCATTAGCGTAGTTATAACCGTAATGAACACGCATTGTGAGTTTCTGCTGAATAGGTCGAGTATTGAGCCATTCCATATACATGTCAAAAACACGTTGGCCAAAGTAGTGAGCGTCATTCATTGGAGCATAAGCTCCGTTAATAGCCCGATGGTTGTTGACGTGACAATCAAATTGATGGGCCAATCCACCATACTGTTGATTATTCATATTGAGCGTAACAACATTAGCACTATCCATGCGACAGTCTTTGCTAACTTGGAAACCACCGTATTTTGTATTAGCACCAAAGTAGTAGCGGCCACTTTTTTGATTACCGCCTGGCCCCTCGGCTTCAATAAAAGTCAGGCCTTCCCACTCATCAAGTATTTGGCCTGATTTAGCATCGACTAAGGTTATTGGGCGAGATGGTGTCATTCCTGTTCGAGAGAGAAGGTCAACTTTATAGACTAAATAAGCGGTTTGTTGATCATCTAACCAAATCATCAATTCAGTCTGTGCATCCTGCACACTTGTAGCAGCAATACCTTGCAGCTTTCCTTTGGCTGCATCGATTGCTTGGTCAACATTAATCATCGGTAAAGTTGAACCAATATCTGATTCAATCCCCGTTAAGACTTGGCCATCTATTGCCTTTGCAAAACCACGATTAGAAACATCCGTAACCACAAAATGACCGTAGACAGGAAGTCCATAATGGAGCTGTTGTTTACGGACGAGTGTTTCCTTCCCTACTTTAACTAAGTTTGCATCACGATAGCTCAGTGGTTGCGAAGAAGCCGAGAATCCTTTTGTATTATTTGCGTTGATCACCTTTGATAGATCGATTTGTGAATAGTCAATTAAATTGGCAGCCTGTACCGAAAATACGGCCGACAATAATATTAGTATAATAATAGGCATAGCTTTCCTTTTCCTTTTCATTGTGTATTTAAATGCATAATGCTCAGGGATCCCCTCATAAATCAGCCATGGCATAACCATGTTTGAGCAGCTGATTTGCGAACGATACCCAGGATGCAAGTAACTCTTTTTCCGTCACGTCATAATTAGGCCGCCTCAGTACCTCCAAACCCAAGCGAATCGTTAACAGTACCGTACGATGCCGAACGGTATTAGCCTGGAAATGCCTATCCCAGCCCAGTTGCAGTGCATGTAACCCAACTAGCCACAACAGGCATTGAACCATTAATGATATCAGCAGGATTATGTCTAATCGCTCAGGACTGTTTGTACGACTTTGGCGTAAACCAAGGCCGTATGCAGGGCTTTTGAGATCTCGAAATTTTGCCCCAATTTGCATGCGCTTGGCATACAGGTTTACAAGCTGTTTTGGCGTCCGAGACTCTGGTGGCAAGTTGGTGGCTAACACCCAATTTTCTCTAGCCGATGTTGAGTACATTTTTGCGGATGGATGGTGGCAGTTAGTCCTCATTGAACGCTGATTTTTTCGCCCCTTAGGCTTGCCACGATAAAACGCGAGATGGCAATTAATAGGGTTGGTTTTGGTCAACGTCTTACAGCCAAGGTTCTTCGCTCGACCACTTGCCAAGTGATGTATGCTGCGAACTGAACGCCAATTTTCTGCGCCAATCTCTGCAAATTGAACCGTACCGCTAATACGGATTAGCCAAAACCAACCATGGGCCTCAACCTCCTTATACCAAGGCAATTTGAACCCTCGTCAGTCACGATTACTGGGGTAACATGACAAGGTAAAATCTTGGCTAAATCTGCCAAAAAACCTTTGTGGGCCGCACTAGAGCATTGTTCTTATGCGGTAAACAGGCTCTGATAACTTAACGGGTAAATCGGCTTCACCATCGAGAAGTAGCGCTTTATCTATGCGCAATACCTCACTGCGCAGAAAACCAAACCGTTGATAAGGAAATGCATCAAAGCGCAATCTAGCCTCATCAGCCTGTTTAACAAACCCCGCATTTCTTGTTGGTAGTAATAACTCAGCAACCAATGAAGAGCCTTTTGGGATAATGCTCATCAATGGACGATTGCTGTCAATTAACTCACCCTCAACAACACTAACTGCCGCCACAGTACCTGATTCTTGAGCGCGTATAACAAATATGTAACTATTCTCCGCTTCATTTAATTGTCTTTGAATATCAGATTGGCGCTTATGAACATTTGACTGTTTTAAATTAAATTGGAACGGTAAGCTCGCTAATTCAGAGTGAGTTTGATTTAACTCGCGGTCAATCGATATCTTGTTCGACTCTAAGTTTTCCATTTCTTGCTTTACTTCAATTAATTTAGATAATTGAAGCTGATAATCAAGCTCTGATAAATAACCATCTTTGTAGAACTTGTCGTGTTGTTTTTTCTGTGCAACTTGTATGTTCAATTTTTCTGCTAACAACTGTTTTTGTCTAGATAATACTTTCATCGACTCCGATAAGTCAGATAACCTTTTTTTGAGTCTAAGAGTCTCAGCTGTATTCAGCTTTGTGTTGTTATCTAATTCTTGATTTAAAATACTTTGCTGTTGTTTTAACTCACTTATCAGTGTTTCGCTTAACTCAAAACCAGATATCATGCTGCTTCTTATTATGACAGTGACTAATGGGTCACCAGCATTGACATCACTACCTTCCTTTACGTGCAATATATCCACATTACCATTGCGATTAGCATGGGTTTTTATCACACCTTTATCGGGGACTAGATATCCGTGAACCGTTTCCTTGCGAGCGTAATGTGAAAAATATAAAAATAAAATTATCGCAGTAACTATTAATAATATAGATAGGGATACGGTATATATAGAAAGAGGTTGAGCTAAAGATATATCTCCATAAAGCCGTTGCTTTTGTTCGTCTACAACCTGCTGACGAAATAAATTTGACATAAGTTTCCTTTAACATTGGATCATTTTGGCTTGAATAATTAGCAGTTGCAATGGTGTTACCTGTTGGTTATCCGAAGCACATTAGTTTCAAATGTATCAAATTGAAATAATACTTTAGTGCTAATTCTTTTTATGACTTAAATTTATTGCTATCCAATAATAAATAAATATATTTCGCGGCCATATTGTTTTTTATTATGTTTACATTGTTTCTGTTTTGTTTTTCTTTGGTTGCGGCTATTGTTTTTTTGATTTTTATTTGTTTAATTTGATTGTGTTTTCGTTGGTGGCTTCTGCTTTGTGTAGTGGCACACTCAAGTTGATAGAGTTAAAAGGTGTATCTCACACTCCGATGGGCTTTGTTTCCTAAATAGGTTGAACTAAAACTGTAGCCGCAGATCTGATCGGCATAGCCTATCAACTTACCCATTAACCGTGTCAAAACCTCGCTATAAAACAACCAACTGGAAGCAATACAACCAAGCCTTAATCAACCGCGGTTCACTTACCTTCTGGATTGATGAGGATGCAATTGCTAAGTGGAAAGCCAAGGTCGAGCAGCCAAAGAAAGGTCGCCCTCGAGTGTTTAGCGACTTAGCCATTACCACTGTGTTGATGGTTAAGCGTATTTTCTCTATGCCACTGCAAGCCTTACAGGGCTTTATCAATTCGGTGTTTAAACTGGGTGACATCCCATTATCTTGCCCGCATTACACCTGCATCAGTAAACGCGCGAAAACGGTCAATATTGCTTTTAAAACCAAGACTCGCGGCGCCATTGAGCACTTAGCTATCGACTCAACAGGCTTGAAGGTCTATCGCGAAGGTGAGTGGAAAGTGAAGAAACATGGCACAGATGTAAAGCGCCGAGTGTGGAGTAAACGGCATATTGCCGTAGATACGCATAGCCATGAAATTATTGCCGCAGAACTCAGTTTATCAGGTGTCACAGACGCTGAAGTGATGCCCAATTTACTTAAGCAAACCCATCGAAAAATCCGCAATATCTCGGGTGATGGTGCTTACGACACGAAAGCCTGTCATGAAGCCGTTCGTCGAAAACGCGCTTTAGTGCTCATTCCACCTAGGGAAGGTGCTGCGCTATGGGAATAAGGGCATCCACGAAACTTAGCCGTCAGTAGGCAATAGCTTCATGGCTCAAATAAGCAGTGGAAAAAACGGTATGGTTATCATCGCCGTTCAATCTCAGAAGCCGCTATGTACAGGATAAAACAACTGCTAGGAGGCACGTTGAGCATGCGGAATTATAACGCTCAGGTGGGAGAAACTTACGCGATGATTAGGGCTTTGAACAAGCTTACTGGGCTAGGTATGGGCTTTGTTTCCTAAAAGCACCAATAACTACAGAGTGCTTCCTGAGCGCCAGCATGGCGCTTAAAACCCTTGTTTCATCGTCAGCCGTTTATCTGTAATCAGAATATTATTTTGATTTCAACCCGAAAAATATTGGATTTCACTATTAGGAAACAAGGCCCTAGGTATGCCTGAAACCCACAGTGTAGCTTGATATTTGAACAATGATGAGAGTTTTGTTCGCTGACTCGATTTAGGTAACAAAGCCGCGGCTAGATCTGATTTTACGACAGAACCGGATACCTACCGTTCGGCAGAGAAGAGGCTAATCTGTTCTTCAACGTCATCGCCAAGCGCTACGAACAAGGTAGCATCATTGTTACCAGTAATTTGCCGTTCTCGCAGTGGTCAAGGGCGTTCGCCGACTATACGACATTAACAGCGGCGTTACTGGATAGGTTACTGCATCACTCGCACATCGTGCAGATTAGCGGTGAGAGCTATCGACTCAGAGGAAAAAGGCCGCAGGGACTATCCCGACGGTATTAGAAACGCTGACTGTCGGTAAGAAATAATTACATGGGAGAGTCTATTTTATTTCGGCGATAATGTCGAAAAGTGGGTCAATTCTAAACTGGCGTTGACACTGGTATCTTTCTTTGATTGTCAGTTGCTTATACTGGTTACCCATAGGGTACCTTGGTGGATTGTGTGAGAACCTGAAGCATATATGCAACAGATATACCAAAGTGTGTCGGTTATTCTTGAGATCTAAGTTATGAAATGATTTAATCAACAGCGCACTCAACACTGAATCGTTGGGTTATCAAATATGCACCACAGCTTGAAGCTAAATTCAGAATGAGCAAGCGTTGAGTATTTGGCTCATGGCGAATGGATGAAACCTACATAATAATTAAGGGTCAGTGGGTTTACTATTATCGTGCAGTGGATAAGTGGATAAATTCGGTGCTGTGATTGATTTTTACTTAAGTGAAACCCGTGATGAGCCTGCCGCGCACGCTTTTTTCACTAAAGCTATCAATCAACATGGCTTACCTGAGAAGGTAGTCATTGATAAAAGTGGCGCTAATGCAGCAGCGTTAGATACTCTGTGGCTATCTACTCTTTATGATTGAGGTGCTTACCGTTAAATATTTGAATAATATAGTCGAGTAAAGCCACCGAAAAGTGAAGGGGAAAATGCATCAATGCCTAGGTTGGAAGTCCTGGGAAGGGGCGGAGTCGACATTGGCTAGCGTTGAGCTTTGGTCCATGATTAAGTTGAGGCAAATGGACAAGGCTTAAATGATGACTCCATGGGAACAAATTTATTCTTTAACTGCCTAGTTGTATCTGAGGGATACTGTCCCCGCTATTTGGAGCGGCAAGATCTCAATTTGCGACAGAACCTTGTTGGGGGGAGGTCGTTCTGAATTACGTTATTCAATTATTTTTAGAGATTTATGATATTACCATCTGCTATAACATTTTCTACTGTACCTCCTGTTCAACGAGTTTCTGATGGAGTAGGGGCAAACGGGAATAATTTTGCTGCCAATATAAAAAGCATACGAAATATTCTTAGTTTAAACGACGTTCATGGTAGGCCTGGTCATCTGGTGGGATCAGGTTCTTCAGTTGAAACTAAATCGTTATCGCCGGCTATACAACCGATTTCTGCGGCATTAGTGATAAGCTATGTGGATATTGAGCCGAAAAAAAACAACAGAATTATAGCGGGTCAAGAAAGGGATATTAAAGGATCTGAGTTAGCTTTTGAAAGCAAAGAAAAAGTATCTGGTACAGGAAAATCTGTTTCACCTTTGGCTTTGCTTTCTAGCGAATATTTTAAGAAGAAAGCTGTTGTGGGGGATTTGATTACTAGTCAGCTGCGTAGTTTGTCTCCAAGGACCCAAGATGAAGTTATAAATGGCGGTAACCTAATCTTCACTGGATTAGAAGTGAAGCACAAATTCGGTAGTTTTGGTGCTTTACGTATTGTTGATACTTACGCAGGCATCATGCCAAAACAAGAGACTTCGATTTCCGCTTATTGGGTACCACAGGGAAAATCAATTGATGTGCCGAAACATCCAAGACAAGGGATAGATCCTGAGATAATCCTTACTCCAAGCTTTAGTGGCTGTTCGTTTGTGGCTGATGAGCTTGCAGGAGAAAAACTTAGGATTTACCACGTGGAGGGCAATAAGGAGAATGTCCAATATAATGATAATGATGACCATGGTTTAGGTCTGCTTGGTTATATGAGCTACAAAGATTACGGATATAACGAGAAAGATGGGAAAACAATAGAAAATGTTACGGGTTTTGCCTTTATGGCCTACAATCATGAGACTTCAGTGTGGGACATGCATTTTCAGAAACAAGAACATCCTCCAAGTATAATGTCATACCAGGAAAAATCAGGTGAATATAAATTCACGACTATGGTTGCCAAAGGCGAACGCATTGTCGGAGATAGCAAGGTGGAAATTAAATATTAGGTAAGCGTCCGGGCCAGGGGTAGTGTTCAAATTTCTGTGTCATTTCTTTAAGGGCTTTGTTTCCTAAATAGGTTGAACTAAAACCGTAGCCGCTGATCTGATCGGCATCGCTTATCAATTTACCCATCAACCGTGTCAAAACCTCGCTATAAAATAACCAACTGGAAGCAATACAACCAAGCCTTAATCAACCGCGGTTCACTTACCTTCTGGATTGATGAGGATGCAATTGCTAAGTGGAAAGCCAAGGTCGAGCAGCCCAAGAAAGGTCGCCCTCAAGTGTTTAGCGACTTAGCCATTACCACTGTGTTGATGGTTAAGCGTATTTTCTCTATGCCACCGCGAGCCTTACAAGGCTTTATCAATTCGGTGTTTAAACTGGGTGACATCCCATTATCTTGCCCGCATTACACCTACATCAGTAAACGCGCGAAAACGGTCAATATTGCTTTTAAAACCAAGACTCGCGGCGCCATTGAGCACTTAGCTATCGACTCGACAGGCTTGAAGGTCTATGGCGAAGGTGAGTGGAAAGTGAAGAAACATGGCACAGATGGGAAGCGCCGAGTGTGGCGTAAACTGTATATTGCCGTAGATACACATAGCCATGAAATTATTGCTGCAGAACTCAGTTTATCAGGTGTCACAGACGCTGAAGTGGTTGTTTGCGCAGTTGATGGGTTATATCGAGGTGTTCTACTCCTACAGCTTTATTTCTATATTTCTATCGATTTCGGAGACAAGGTCACGAATACACTCTTCACTGCAGGATATGGAAAACTCATCTTTTTTGCTGCTTTAAAATATTTTGGCTACAGAGTGTAATTTCGTGTGAGTACATATTTGCATTAAACATGAAGTTAACACTATTTTTAGTTGTCAAAATTGATCAAGTATTGATCCGTAAAAAGACGGTTTTTCGTGACCGTGACCACCAAGTTGTCGTTAATTGTCATTAATTAACAGTCTGATGGTCATGTGAATAATGCTAATTAAATCAATTGACAGCAATTTAGGTAAAATAGGTAACGCGTTAAAATCCATATCTGCACGGCCTGTCACGCCGGGGGTCGCGGGTTCGAGTCCCGTCCGCTCCGCCAAATTGCAAAAAGCCCCATCGAAAGATGGGGCTTTTTGCTTTTTACTGATCTCCTTAATTTCTGCGCTGTTCATCTTATTAGCGATGAGACTCGATTCAAATGTCAGCAAGGATCACGCTGAAATCTTAATATGATTAAGTGATAGCTACTGTGGAGCCTGTGCGGTGTCGGTGAGGATGACTTCAACCCGACGGTTTTGCTGGCGGCCACTGGCGGACTCATTATTGGCAACAGGTGAGCTTTCACCTTTACCTAGGCTACTGAGCCGATTGGATTGGATCCCTTTTCCTTGTAAAAAATGGCTAACACTATCAGCTCTTTGCTGCGATAAACCCAGATTGTATTGTTCACTGCCTACGCTATCTGTATACCCTTCAATCATGGCACCACGCGCGGGATACTTGTTCAGAAAGTTCGCTAGGTTGGTTAGATGTTGACTGGTCGATGACTTAAGATCCGCTTTGGCAGTGTCAAATAAAACATCACCTAAGGTTACGACCCAACCACGTTCTGACTGACGGGCATTCAGCAATGTGAGCTGGGCTTGCAGTTCGGTCGTTTCCTGACGCGCATCAGCAGCATCAGCACGGGCTAGGCGCGCATCTTGATGGGCTTGATTGGCCTCTGTGGTGCGAGCATCCAATCTGGCGTCATCGCGTTTTTTGGCGAGGACTTTGTGTTGATCTTCGGCAAAGCGGCTCTGCGCTTGAGCTAAGGCAATATTGACTTTCTTATCAGCAACAAACACTAGGTGCTGTGATTGTTGCTCATCTTTTACCGGTTGTTCAGCAGCGCGAACGGCTTCTTCAGCTTGTTTAATGGCAGCAGGGGCTAAAATTGCCAGTTCATTATTCGCTTGCAGTTTATTAAGTTCTGTACGGATATCACCGATGCCTTCAGCTATTTTGGGCGTACTGCTACAAGCTGCTACAGTGGTTAGGAGTAGGCTATATGCCAGTATTTGGCTAAAACGTAAAGGCAGACCCGACGAAGCGATAAGTTTTTTCATTACTGAATTCCTCCTGAACGGCGCAACATTTCTTGCTGCAGTATGCTGATATTGTTTTTCATTTCATTATTGACGCTATTGGCTTGTGCCAGCTCAGCGCGAGCTTGTGCCAATTCGGCCTCAAGGCTCGCCTCTATGGCGTAACGATCGGCGCTGACAGTGTCCATATTGAGTAATGCGCTGCTTGCAGATTGAAGTTTAAGTCTGGCCTGTGCCAGTTCATTTGAGGCATATTGGCCGACTCTTGCTTGCTCTGCGCGGGCAATGGTGTGTTCAGCCCGTTCCATTTCTGCGGTCTTAGTCAATGGCGTTGAACTGCAGCCCACGAGCGCTGTTGCAATACAGCCTGCTAATAAGAAGTGCTTGGCTCGCTGCAGGCCGATTGAATATTGCTGTTGTTGATTTTTATTGATGTTCATTTGAAATTCCTTTCTCGGAAACAGTGCCCCGAGTGTGGTCTTTAGGTTTGTTATTCCACCATGCACAGTTAAATATACTGGTGAATAGCCCCATTTTTGAGTCAGTTAGTATGAGTGAGTGATTTGACGCCACGGAAATTCATGATCTACTCCTCTGGGTTAAAGAGGGCCGACACAGTAAGGGTTGCATCGGCTTGAGCTAAACGCAGTGTGTTACTGCAAGGTTTAGTTTTTGCACTTAATCAATGAAACTTTTCCCTGTTTGTTCGTCACGTTCTAGGCTAACGAGTGATGATTTGGCTCTTTTTCAGTCCAGTTACCTTCCTTGTCGTTTGATTTAAGTTCTTCAACCTCGCTTATTATGTGTGCTTTTACTGGTATCCACGTCTTGTTTAGCTTTATCTGCAACTGTGGTTTTGATCATCTGCCGGTTGCGGGCTACGACGGGAGGATTGGCTTTGTTGGTGTCGGAATTCTGTGCATCGTTATCGATGGATTTATGTTGTTCTTTGATTTTTTTCATATAAACCTCAAGTAACCCGGTGTAGTGCAAGAGTGCATGAACCGTACATTCAGCATGACCTGTTAACTATTGAACGTCTGTGCGTTAGCGCGCATGGGATCTGTAGTGGCAATATTGGCCACGCGGCACGTTTTTTGTTTGCTGAGCGGGCCGATATAATCAATAATAATGCATTGATTACAAAGGTAATGTGTCGGATATTAGGCAGCATCAGTTTGCGCCATGTTGGCGTGTAGGGTTGATGACTGCCTGTTTTGTTTATGCTCTGCAGTACCAGTGTGGTTGTAGTACTGAAGTGGCATATGGGATAACGATAGAATGGCTGTTGTACGAGTGGTCTAGCCATCCGTTATGTGTATTTTTATCCACAGTACGTTTATGTTTGCTGCGCTTGTTGAGGTGGCATCAGCCGTTCTGATTCCTGCTTAACGACTGCGTAACATTCACAACAGGTTTGTTCTAGTAACGCGCGATCGACCACTTCAATATTCCCACGACTGTAATTGATTACCCCCATGCGTTGCAGTTTTCCTGCCGCATCGGTGACACCTTCACGGCGTACGCCGAGCATATTGGCAATCAATTCTTGTGTCATTAACACGCGATCATCGGGCAGTCTATCTATCGAAAGCAGTAACCAACGACACAGTTGCTGTTCAATACTATGGTGTCGATTGCAAACCGCGGTCTGGGCCATTTGGGTCAGTAGCACCTGACTGTAACGTAGTAACAGATGGAGCAGGGCGCCATGACGGTTAAATTCGTCTTTAAGCCGCTGACCAAACAAGCGATAGGCAACGCCAGCACTTTGCACCACAGCGCGACTCGTGGTGCTTTCTCCTCCCATAAACAGTGCAACGCCGACCATACCATCATTGCCAACGACAGCAATTTCAGCGGATGCCCCATTTTCCATCACATATAGCAGCGAAATAATCGAGTCCAGCGGGAAATACACATAACGCTGCTTTGAGCCTGCTTCACAGACTACTTGTCCGAGTTCTAATGGAACCAGTTCCAGATGCGGGAAAATACGTTGTTTGACTTCCTCTGGCAATTCACATAACAACCGATTGGATTCTGGCGGGAAGTGAGTTTCCGGTGGCGGTCGCTCTGATACAGATTTCAGTTTTAGTGTGTCCATTATGATAGCGTGTCCTTGTTTGGTGATGTCGCTAACTCAGGTTACAGCGAGAAACACCTATGCTATGTACGGTAGCGAACATAATGGCAGGTTTTTTGAATCGTCGAGTGGAAAATATGCACTTAAGTGCGCATTGAGTGATAACAACTGCAGCAACGGGCAAGTAGAGCTTGTCGATCAAGAATATGTAATCGTCCACGATTATATGAAATGCTGCCTCGGGTCTGTAAATTGCCTGCGGCCTCGGTAATACTGCTTCGCCTAACACCCAGCATGTCGGCTAAAAATTGATGGGTTAGATATAGCTCATCAGTCTGAATTCGGTCGTGACTCATTAGCAACCAACGTGCTAGCCGAGACTCAATGGAGTGAAAATGGGCACAGACTGCATTTTGTGATAATTGGCATAACAAAGTGTATAGATAAGTCTCTACTATTTGCTTCAGATTGGTATTTTGAGCGAGTAAGCCTTCAAAGGTTTCAATGGGGAGCCGCCAAGCTTGACCAGAACCTTGGATGATCGCCTCTGAAGGCACTTGCCGAGTGCCCAACAAGGTTGTCGCCCCAAGCATACCTTCGTAACCAATCAAACCCATTTCCAATGCAGGATGTTTGGGAAGTTTAGCAATCAAAGAAATAAAAGCCGTTAAGGGAAAATAGACATATTGATATGACTCGCCTGGCTTGCACAGTAAGTCGGCAAAGTTAAGTTGGACTAACTCAGCTTGCGATAATAAATCTGCTTGTTCCACCACTGGCAGATGACGGATTAATCGGTTCTGAATTTGTGGGGCTAATGTGTCTTGGTGTTGAGTGGGCATAGCGGTTCAACCTGTGGTGGCATTGACTTGGCACCAGAAAATCTGCTGCAAAAAAGAAGGGCCGCAGCATCAGAACGGGGCTGCGGAATGATGGAGATTAAATGACTAGTTTTTTAGTTGCGGTGAAGGTGCGCCAGATTTTAGTTGCATATCGTTTTTGACTGAAATGACGCCGGGGACTTTGCTTGTTAGTTTTACCGCAGTATTGATATCTTCACGCGATTTAACAAACCCGCTGAGCTGGACCACGCCTTTAAAGGTTTCAACATTAATCTCGGCCACACTTAAGTTTTTATCACCTAAAATGGCAGCTTTCACTTTGGTGGTGACCACACTGTCGTCTAAATACTCGCCAGTACCTTCTTTGTTGTATGCAGAACTGCAACTGGCCACGGCGACTAAGCCTAGAGCCAGCAGGAAGATACTTAACATTTTAATTGTTCTCATCAGATTATCCTTTTTGATAAAGAGTAAAAATGGGGCGCATTAGCTAACGCGTCCCGTTAACAGCAATATAATCAGCACCAGTAGCACTATGCCTATAAGTCCACCAGGACGATAACCCCAGTTTCGGCTATGGGGCCAAGTGGGGAGCATGCCGAGAAATAACAAAATTAAAATAATCAATAAAATAGTCGCAATTGACATGGCTAATCTTCCTGATACCAGGGCAATTTTGCACTGGGTAACATGAGTCTGTGCCGTAGCAAATGGGATGTCGGTACGCTGGCGCACTTACAGGGATCTGACGAGTCGATGTGTTTATATTCCATTACCTGATAAGCGGTATGCCGAACAGAGCGAGTGATTGTAGAGATGCATACTCTAACTTATGTCCAATGACGGACATGTTCAATTCGAAACCAACGTTTGGTATTTCACTTATTCCGTTGTCCAGTTTCATGGGCTGCGCTAATAAAGAGGTCAACAAAATGAATTATCATGATCGCGATGTTTACGGCATTTACAACAATCCACAGTTCGCTTCTCCATCATTGGCACAAGGACCCGGCCCATATCTGATGGGCGCTGAAACACTGATCGGCAATAATGTTGTTAATAATTCTGGTGAAACCTTAGGGGATATCAAAGAAATTATGCTTGAAGTGGAAACGGGCCACGTCGGGTATGCGGTACTGTCGTTCAGTACTTATTTCGGTTTTGGAGAAAAGCTGTTTGCAGTGCCTTGGAAGATGCTGACACTTAATCATGAGCAAAAATGTTTTGTCATGGACATATCATTAGAGCGACTCAAAACGGCGCCGGGTTTTGACAAAGGCCATTGGCCCAATATGAAAGATGTTGAATGGGAAAACGAACTGCACGATTACTACGGTAGCCGTAGGGATTAATGGTGTTAAGCAGGGGATTTATCCCCTGCGTTATTATTTGGATTCGGTAAATATGTATAAATGTGGTTGTGTCTATCAAGTGAGTAGGGCCCACACGCATTTTAGTTGTTAGGCATTAGCTCATCGTTATAGTTGACACCTAATAACGATAAAAGTTTGAGCTAGCGTATTATCGAAAGTCACCAGCGTGTATTGCTGATCAATGTCTTCGCTTCATCAAATGATTAAAGCCTTGTCGAAAGATAAGGCTTTTTTGTTTTTCTATTTTAAGTTTAAATCCTTATTTAAGGTAAATCTGATGTTTTCGGATTTGTACTACAGCTTATTTTACTTAATGTCGCTAGATTGCTCCGTTTTCTTGATTTTTTCTCCATAGGTGATGAGGGAAGAGTCATATTTAACAGTGGATATATCGAATAGATAATTTCAGCTTACTGTTCATGCTGTTGTCATCTGCGTCATTAAAGCTAAGCTCATTAGTATTTAGCTCAGTTATCTAAAGGATTTATATGGTTGAACACATTACTGGCATGCTAGCGCTAATTGGAGTGCTATCGTTATTTTGTCAATGGCTTGGCTGGAAACTGCGGTTACCAGCGATTTTACCCTTGTTGCTATGTGGGCTCACTTTAGGCCCTGGGCTTGGACTCCTCAATCCTGATGCGATTTTTGGTGATTTGCTTTTTCCTATTATTTCCCTCGGGGTCGCCGTGATTTTATTTGAAGGGGCTTTGACTCTTAACTTCAAAGAAATCAAAGATCATGGTCGTATGGTGACGCATCTTGTGACTATCGGTACCGTGATCACTTGGGCCTGTATCAGTACGGCCACCTTTTATTTACTGGATTTTAGTTGGGAAATTGCATTGCTCTTTGGGGCGCTAGTGGTGGTGACTGGGCCTACGGTTATTGTGCCAATGCTCAGAAGTGTGCGTCCTAAATCCCAGCTGGCGAGTATTTTGCGTTGGGAAGGCATAGTGATTGATCCAATAGGCGCGCTGCTCGCAGTGTTAGTCTTTGAATACATAACCGTTGCTAGCGATCAAACGACGCATGTGCTCTATGCCTTAGGCTCTATGTTGTCCCTCGGATTAGGACTTGGCGCAGTGGCGGGTTATCTAACGGGACAAATCTTAAGACACAACCTATTGCCACACTATCTGCGTAATACCGCCGTTTTGACCTTAATGCTGGGTATCTTTGTCGGCTCGAACCTATTACAAGAAGAATCGGGTTTATTGACTGTGACGGTTATGGGCATTTGGCTTGCGAATATGCGTGGTGTGGATATTGCTGAAATCCTTGAATTTAAAGAAACATTAACCGTACTGTTAATTTCTGCACTGTTTATTTTACTGGCGGCGCGATTAGATTCTAATGCCATGCTCGGCTTAGGTTGGGGTGGACTGGGTGTTTTAGCGGTGACCATGTTATTGGCACGACCGCTGAGTATTTGGGCTTCTGGTATCGGCACATCTCTGTCGAAAGCGGATAAGTGGTTTTTATGCTGGATTGCCCCTCGAGGTATTGTGGCCGCGGCGGTATCTTCGTTATTTGCAATCAAGTTAGAAGCCAACAATGTGCAGGGCGCCGATGCAATTGTACCCTTAGTGTTCTTAATTATTATCGGCACTGTGGTGGTCCAAAGTTTAACGGCGGGACGTTGGGCACGATTTCTTGGAGTTAAAGCCGATTCTGCCCAAGGTTTATTGATCTTTGGTGCCTCAAAATTTTCCAGAGAGTTAGCGAAAATTTTAAAAGCCAAAGATGTCAAAGTGCTACTGGCTGATAATAACTGGGACAACATTAGGCTCGCGCGTATGGATAATATTCCAGTGTATTTTGGTAATCCTGTTTCGGAACATGCTGAAACTTATATGGATTTAACTGGAATTGGCCGCGTGTTGATTATTTCACCTTACCGACAGTTAAACCCGTTAGTGAGCTTTCATTTCCAAGACTTTTTTGGTGCTAAAAAAGTTTTTGGTCTTAATAATACCGAAGTTGGCAGTGCGCGCCACCAGCTCTCTGAAAGTTATAAGCAACGTTTATGTTTGTTTGGTGATGCAGTGTCTTATGCCAAGATAGCCAGCCTAATGGCGAAAGGCGCTCAACTGAAAGTAACGAATTTAACCGAAAACTTCAGCTTTGAACATTTTCGTAAGCGTTACGGTGAGACGGCAATACCACTGGTTTACCTGACAAAAGAAGGTAAGGTCGTCGTTGTTTCGGGTAATGATACCGTATTTCCGAATGGCATTGAGCTTATCAGTCTATTGCCAATTGAAGCTTTAGAAGAAGCCAAAGTGCAGCAAGCGATTGCAGAGCGGGAAGCCCAAGAAAAAGCAGCAGAATCTGCTTTAGCAAAGGCAAAAGCGGAAGAGGAGGCCGAGCGATTAAAGCTTGAAAAGGCTCAAGCTGAGGTGGCTACTGAAGATAATACCGCTGATCCACTACAAGCTGTAGATGAGACCTTAGTAAAGAATTAACCTAGGCTGCTCATTTAAAGCTGCTTAATGACTTGAGTCGTGGATTGGTTATAGGCATTAAAAAAGGAGGCTTATTAGCCTCCTTTTTGTGGTTTAAATCTTACTGAGTGGATTACGCAGCACGTTCCTGTGAAGTGGTTGAAACCACTTCTGGGCGCAGTTCTGCTGGATCAAAGTCATCAACGTTGATTGATTTCATACGACCAATTTCGGCTCTTTCCAGTAATTGCACTTCGGCATCGCTTAACACACCTAAGGCTTTACCTTCTGCGGCAACTTTATCTAACCACATAAATGGTAGACGTTTACCGCTCGCTTTACAGACTTTGTCGTGCAGCGGTTCAGACGCGATGATGTCGAGTAGTGTTTGTTCTTGGATACCCACAGCATTGTGCTCAGAGTTAGTCCAGAACTGGCCTTTACCTAAACGGTTACGGCTTTCACACGGTGTTTGCATGATCTTAGCGACTTTATGATCTAACACATCGCTTGGGCGTTTCAGTGGACGACCGAATGGGAACATCACCACACGTAATGCGCCGCCAAGGCCCATAGGGAAGTTATCCAGTAAATCGTCTAAAGAAGCTTGCAGCTTGTACAGCGCATCTTCAACTGCCCATTGTACTAATGGTAAGTCGTCGGTTTGACGGCCTTCATCTTCATAGCGTTTCAGTGTGGCGGATGCCAGATACAGTTGGCTCAGTAAGTCACCTAAACGGGCAGAGATACGTTCTTTACGTTTAAGGTTGCCGCCCAAGGTTGCCATGGCTAAGTCAGAAAGCAGGGCAAGGTTGGCACTGAAACGGTTCATCTGTTGATAATAACGTTTGGTTTTATCTGAATAAGGCGCGTTAGAGAAACGGCTTGATGTCAGACCTAACCAGAAGCTACGGATGAAGTTACTGGTCGCAAAACCAATGTGACCAAAGATAGCCGCATCAAAGTTAGCTAAACCTTGACCCGATTCAGTATCAAACGCTGACTCCATTTCTGCGAGTACATACGGATGGCAACGAATCGCGCCTTGGCCGTAGATGATCATAGAACGGGTAAGGATGTTTGCACCTTCAACAGTAATTGCGATAGGCGCAGCTTGGTAGCCACGGCCTAAATAGTTATTGGGGCCAAGACACACGCCTTTACCGCCGTGAATATCCATGGCATCGATAACGCATTTCTGCATTCTGTCTGTCAGGTGATATTTCACAATCGCAGAGATAACCGACGGTTTTTCACCTAAGTCGATACCTGTAGTGGTCAAAGTAGTGACCGCATCCATCAGATAAGCGTTACCGCCGATGCGTGCCATTGGCTCTTCGATACCTTCAAGCTTGCCGATAGGCAATTTGAACTGACGACGAATGCGAGCATAAGCCCCTGTTGCTAGTGCCGCGGTTTTCACGCCGCCAGCTGAGTTTGATGGCAGAGTGATACCACGACCCACTGATAAACATTCCACCAGCATGCGCCAACCTTGACCAGCCATTTTCGGGCCGCCAATAATGAAGCTTAATGGCACGAATACTTCGTTGCCGCGAGTCGGACCGTTTTGGAACATGCAGTTGAGCGGGAAGTGACGACGACCTGTTTCTACTCCTTCCACATCGGTAGGGATCAAAGCACAGGTGATGCCGAGTTCTTCTTTATCGCCAAGTAGATGCTCTGGATCGCGCAGTTTAAAGGCTAAGCCTAATACTGTCGCGACAGGGGCTAAAGTGATGTAACGTTTGTTCCAGGTCAGCTTCATCCCCAGAACTTCTTCGCCTTCCCATTGGCCTTTACACACAATACCAAAGTCAGGAATCGAGCCTGCATCGCTACCGGCTTCTGGGCTGGTTAGTGCAAAACAGGGGACTTCTAAGCCTTTGGCTAAACGCGGTAAATAATGGTTTTGTTGCTCTGGCGTGCCGTAATGTTGCAGCAGCTCTCCAGGGCCTAAAGAGTTAGGTACGCCAACAGTTGAAGCCAACTCACTGCTTAACCCCGCCAGTTTTTGTAACACGCGAGATTGGGCATAAGCTGAATATTCTAAACCGCCGTATTTTTTCTTAATGATCATGGCGAAGAAACCGTGATCTTTCAGATATTGCCATACGTCGGCAGGCAGATCGGCAAGTTGATGTGACACTTGGTGTTGATTCACCATGCGGCACACTTCTTCAACAGGGCCATCGAGGAAGGCCTGTTCGTCTGCACTTAAACGCGCAACTGGGTAGTTATGGAGTTTTTTCCAGTTCGGGTTACCCGCAAACAGATCCGCTTCCCACCAAGTGGTGCCGGCTTCAATCGCTTCTTTCTCTGTTGAAGACATTTCGGGCATTATGCCGCGATATACCTTCATCAGTGGACGACTGATCACATTTTGTCTAAATGCACTGATATTTAACGGCAGCGCGATCACGAGGAAAACGATCCAAGAGATAGGGCCGACAACATCGAGTGTCCATCCAGCTGTCATCACAACAGCGGCTGTAATAGTGGCAGTGAGCAAAGATACCCGAAGGTAAGCTAGGGCTCCTAGCACTAAGATCATGGCGATGATCCAAAGTAGGGTAGTCACTGTAATTCTCCTTAAATATGACCGAGTGCCAACCACAGGTCATAGAGTGTTTTATTGATTGCGATCACAATTATAGTTTGTGGTCAGACCTGTGTCGCATAAAAGTTAAACCTAAGAGAATTTTAATACAAGTATTTTTCAAACAATTGTTTAAATTATTTGTCAGCTTTGATCATTCCACAAATGTCATCAACTAGTTACAATGCCAATAAGTAGTTTTTTGATTGATGATAGGCGAGAAATATGTGCGAGTTACTGGCGATGAGCGCCAATGTGCCGACCGATATTGTGTTTAGTTTTACGGGATTAGCACAACGTGGTGGTGTAACCGGTCCCCACGTGGACGGCTGGGGTATTACTTTTTACGAGGGGAAAGGTAGCCGTACTTTTAAAGATGCTTGCCCGAGTAGCGAATCGCATATTGCAAAATTGATCAAATCCTACCCGATTAAAAGTGAAGTGGTGATAAGCCATATTCGCCAAGCGAATCGCGGCTGTGTGTCTTTAGAGAATACTCATCCTTTTACCCGCGAATTATGGGGACGTTATTGGACCTATGCCCATAATGGTCAATTGACGGACTATCTGCCCAAGTTTCATGTCTCGCGCTATCAACCCGTAGGCGATACCGATAGCGAACTTGCTTTCTGCTGGATTTTGGAACAAGTCGCCCAGAAGTTTGGCGGTACTAAACCTGAAGATATGTTGGCAGTTTTCCATTACGTCGCAACGTTGGCCGAGCAAATCCGTGCCTTAGGTGTGTTCAACATGATATTGAGCGATGGCGAGTATTTGATGAGCTATTGCAGTAATAACTTATGTTACATCACTCGCCGCGCGCCGTTTGGTAAAGCGAAACTTATTGATACCGATGTGGTGATTGATTTTGATAAGGAAACTACCGCCCATGATGTGGTGACTGTGATTGCGACTCGCCCATTGACCGAGAATGAACAGTGGCGCGTTATGCAGCCGGGTAACTGGAAGCTGTTCAGATTGGGTGAGCTGTTAATCGATCTCTGATGTGATACCACTGAGCTAAATAATGAGGGCAAGCGGATTTACGGTTGACTTTGTTTTGTTCAGGTCACTTTATTAAAAAGTTCGAGTCAGTATCTAACATACCTTCTAGCAATCAGTGATGAACCATTAGCCATGAACATTAACTGAACTTAGAGGTAGGCCCTAAGTTCAGTTAGATATAGTTCAGTTAAATATAGTTCGGTTAGATATTAGTTCGGTTGGGCTTTATTCGATATGAGTTTGGCTTTAGTTCAGTATTGTGAAGCTAAGGCTTTGTATCATTGGGTTAAGTTTATACATCTTAACTCAATGCCTTACCGATTAACCTTCAGTCGTGCCGAGCAGTTTAGGCACTAGCGGTTTCTCTGCAATGTCTGCAGGTATGGTTTCTTGGTGCGGCACTTCATCGAAGTGATATTTAAGTAACTTAATATCGAGCTGCTTACTGCCTTTTTCAAAGTGAGTTAACCGCACGGGCAAATACGCTAAGTCAGGCGCCATCCAGAAGAAGGTTTGACGTTTTTTATTGTCACGCACGACTTCGATTTTGACTGTGTCGTAACTGCCGCTGTCGATGTTCATTCGTTCTTTACCGATCACATGAAACTTGTATTCATCGACTTCGTTGTCCTTGACCATCTTATAGTCGAGCACTTCTTTGCCCGCCATCATATCTAGCCTAAATTGCAACTGCACCATAAGAGGATCAAAGATTTTATCATCATAGGGAAACTTGCCTTTTTCATCTTTGTAACGGGTATGAATAAAGCCTTGAGCTTTGGCGAATGCGGTTTGCTCCGTGTAATTAGGCCCGACACCTTGGCGTTGTTGTAAGTAACGCAAAGGACTGAGCTGCGTATCATTTTGAGTAAATTCACTCAAGATGTGACGCACATCGGTTAACAATAACAGGCTGAGATCGCTATCAAAACGATACTTAAACACGCCATCTTCGGGATTGGGTAGCGTGTATTTGGCTTTTCCTAATTCAATGTCTCCATAGTTGACTTGGTATTCGGCCGTCTGCGGTGTTAGCGGCGTTGGCGCTGCCATGGCAAACATACTTTGAGTGAGGACGGTAAAACTCACTAATAATGTGGGAATGGTACGCAAAGAATGCTCCTTGGGTCGCAGGTTTTCACCTTGTATCACTACAGAATGGTCGGTAGTGGTTGATAAAAAAGTGTCGAGTAGCATGCTTACTTACACTGTTCTGGGTTAATCAGTTGAGCATAAATCAATTATCGGATCGACTGTAAGCAGGTTATAGCCGAGGACGACGTTTCTGTAAATAGAGATGTAAATAGTTTATGGATCAATATATTAAACTAAAATGGCATTGCCATGACTAAAGTCACCAGATCCGGGCGCCACTCGTATTCAGACAAACTAATTTTGCCGCAGTTCACTGTTATCCCTTCAATTCTTAATAATTCCATCTGTTCTTGAAAGAAGGTTGAATTTTTCTCGAAGGATATTTTGCCTTGACTATTGAGTACCCTATGCCAAGGGAGTGACAAATGTTCGGGAGCTGCTTTCAGCGCTTTTGACACATAACGCGCTCGTCCCGGTAATCCTGCATAATCGGCAATTTTGCCATAACTGCTGACTTTACCCTGCGGGATCATGGCGACGATATGCCAGATTTTCGCCATAGGAGACAAGTCCACCGTTTGGGGCTGTTTTCTCGCTACACTCTGTTTATCTTGTTCAAGGTATTGATAAAGTGGTGATTTGTCTTTAGGGAACGATGCCATTGAATTGTTAACCCTCAGCTTAATGGTATTCACTCACAAAGAATCACGCTCAAAAACTTTTGCTTGATGAGTTCACGCTAGTGTAACGGTAAAGCGTGGCTTAGCGGAAGATGAGAGGGTATTTGGTATTTAAAGGATTAAGCACTTCTCGATATTTTTATCGGCTAGCTCGATTACTAACAAAATATTTAAACTGTTTTTAGCTTAAATATTGTGTAAATGGTCAAATAGTCCATAATAGCGCCAATTTTTTTGACTCGATGAGAGAAGATAACTGGCATGGCTGTACTCGATATTCTAACTATTCCCGATGAGCGTCTTAAACGTAAAGCGCAACCTGTAAAAGATATTGAAGCTGTTCAGGGATTTATCGATGATTTAATCGAAACCATGTATCACACGGACGATGGTATAGGTTTAGCGGCAACTCAAGTCGGCAGTACAGATGCCATTATCGTGATCGATTTATCTGACGGTCGCGACCAGCCTTTAGTGCTGATTAATCCTGAGATTGTTGAAAAGTCAGGTGAGTTCGTCGGTGAAGAAGGTTGTCTGTCTATCCCAGGTTATCGCGCTAAAGTGTCACGTTTTGAAAAGGTCAAAGTGACCGCCTTAGACAGAACGGGCAAGGCTATCGAAATCGAGACCGATGAGTTTTTAGCCATAGTGTTGCAGCACGAAATCGACCATTTGCATGGCAAAGTATTTATCGAACATTTATCCATGCTAAAACAACAAATTGCCCTTAAAAAAGTGCGTAAATACGCTTAACTTTTGACTTAAGTTGTATTTTAGAAGGTGGTTGTACCTATTGACTAGCCGCATTTATAGTGCGGCTTTTTTGTATTTAAAATCTAATCAAAGAAGATTAATGCTGTGATATGTGAACATAACAGCTTGTTTTTACTCTGATGAGTGGATAAGGTAATCCAAAATCTGCATTAGTTGTGGGTTCAGTTTTCATCATTAACAGCAAGTGTATGGATACGGTAGGGAAACAAATGAAACTTAAGGTAATAGCCTGTGGTATAGCCTCATTCGCAATGCTTTCACTGGGTGGTTGTAGTGCATTTTTTAACGGTAATACTACGGAGAAAAATGCAGTATCCAGCAGTTTAGTGGAATATCTGTACCCCGATGAAAAGAGTCGTCAGGCTCAGCAGCCTGCTTTACCTGTGCTGCGTTTACCTATCACTGTTGGCATTGCTTTTTTGCCGTCATCCCATTGGCAAGCCAATGCCATCGATAGTCGTACTCAAGTGGCATTACTTGATAAGGTTAAAAAATCCTTTGTTAAATATGACTATATCGATCGTATCGAAGTGATCCCAAGTACCTATCTTAAAAATGGTAAAGGTTTTGAAACCCTGCAGCAGGTTGCTCGCCTGCATGATGTCGATGTCATGGCATTGGTTTCTTACGATCAATTGATGCAAAGCCACGAGAACAAATCCGCCATTCTTTATTGGACGATTGTGGGCATGTATTTAATCCCCGGTAATGAAAATGCGATTCAAACCTTTGTTGATACCGCCGTTTTCGATATGCGTAGCCAGAAGATGTTATTTAGGGCGCCAGGTATTAATCAGTTAACTGAAAGTTCAACCGCTGTTGGCGTGACGACAACCTTAAGAGAAAAATCCTACGAGGGCTTTGATCTTGCGGTAAACGACATGATAGTCAATTTAGATGACGAGCTTGCCCGTTTTAAAACTCGGGTTAAGGAAGAGCACGTCGCCACCATTGAACATAAACAAGGTTACAGCGGCGGTGGCAGTTTATCTTTATTAATACTTTCACTATTGGGGATTTTTGCGGTGCGCCGTTTTACCATCTGCCGAGAATAGTTGAACCCATTTATCAGTGGTGAGGTGAATGAAAAGGAGTTTCAATGTTTTGGATATTTCTATTTCGGGCTTTGTATTAAGTTCTCATCACTCCTTTATCCTATGTTAAATGGGCTGGTTGAAACATTAAGGACTTAAATATAATGACAGAAATTATTGATAGAATTGTTTATGACATCGAGGATGTTGAAGAGGCGGTAAACCTTGTAAAAACTATCTCGTCAGCACATGAATTGTATGCCTTATTGGACCATTATAATTGGGATGATGGTAATGAGATTCCTATTGCAATTGCGGATCATCCATTATGCGAGTTAGCCATTGTCATAAAGCTATTTTGGCTTGCTGAAGCGATGGATTGGTTAGAAATGAATGAGTTAAATGAATTAATTCCAACAAATGAGGTAATAGAACCTTATCAACAGGAACATTATGATTTCGCGGTCATGCTGACTAAGCGAATTTTAAGCGGTTATTATCAGGTGAAAACAGTCTCTCATACTGAAAAAATAACAAAGACGGCGCAATATTTTCTTAAGAAGCGTGGAGTGCCTGAGATTTTGTATCAACCTATTGTGGTATGAGTGTAGAGGTATACAAGTTGTATTAGCCTCACCATTTATTTTGTAGCTTCTGTCCGTACACATTTCTATAAACCCCAAATCATATCCTTACAAAATACGGCAGTGCGATCAGGGCGATGCCGATGGCGATAAGTAACGCGAGATTGGTGACAAAATAGGGATAAATCATCAGGGTGAGGCCAACGGCTAAAGGGATGGGGGCCGCTTGGCGTTTGCCATAGGTGAAAAAGCCAAGACCAAAGAGGCTAAAGACTAAACTCCATAGTAATAATGCTGGATTATCAAACATCTTGAGTTCCTAAATGGTTAGCCTAGGTAGGCTTTGACCTTATCACAGCGTCAAACTGGTCAATCGATTACTTAAACTATTGGTTAAACGGCTGCGTCGTTTTATTGAGTCTAATGCTGACTATCCCGTAGCGTAATTAAGCTTTATTCATCTTATTGCTGCGATGTTGCCTTATTTTACTCGTGCTATAGCTCATATAACTCTAAGGGTAAGCCGTCGGGATCGCTAAAGAAGGTGAATTTTCTGCCTGTGTATTCGTCAATGCGGACGGGTTCAACGGTAATGTGATGGCTATGAAGATGTTCGATGACGGTTTCAATCGATGCTACGCGAAAGGCGAGATGCCTAAGTCCACAGGCTTCGGGATAGCTTGGTCGTTTGGGTGGATTATCGAATGAAAACAACTCAATTTGACTCTTATCGGCCAGTTGCAAATCAAGTTTATAGGAATTACGTGCTTCCCGGAAATGCTCTGCAAGCACGGTAAGGCCAAGAATGGTTACATAAAAGTGTTTGGACTTTTGATAGTCGCTGCAAATAATCGCTGCATGGTGAATGCCGAGTAACATCGCTTTCCTTTGTGATTTTTAAAGGGTGATCAAATAAGATAGAAAGGTTTGAGAGTATAACGGTTAAAAAAAGATAGCGTCACAGTTTAGCGTGACGCTATCGGTCGATTTCACTTTTTAGCTCACCTAGGCTTTTTGCTCGTTTAATCTTCCAGCTCGAATATGGCTGAAGACAGCGGTGCAAGTTGCATCTGAACTTGTCCTTCACCTTGTTTGACAACCAACTGCGCTTTGTTGTCTTCCAGCAAATCCTTAAGTGGATAGGTCCCATCCGTTAACTGCCATTGGTCGATAAGTGGCTTTGGTAGCTTAAGGGATAATGGCTTTGCTTGAGTTTGATTAAAGTTATTCACAATAATCAGTTTTTGGCCCGTTTTATTGGTCGTATTTTCCTCAAAGCGCACAAAGGCAAAAGTGCTGTCATCATAACCCGTTGCATTGCTATGAGTATCCATTGTGGCGGTTTGTGCGCTGCGGTTGGCGGCATCGAGCGAGTAATATTCTCCTAAGAGCGCAGGTACATTTTTACCTGTGCTTAGGTTCAGTAATTTTTGATAATAAGCCCGCAAAGTGGCTTCCTTTACGGTTGATTGTCCACCATCAAACTTGCCATTGTTCATCCAGCGCTGATGGGCAGGGACGCCAACATAGTCAAAAATACTAGTGCGTAATGCATGACCAAATCCTGGGTTGTCGATGGCGGCTTCTCCCACTTCTTGGCCAAAATACACTAACGTCGGTGAAGTACCTATCGTTGCCGACACCACCATAGCGGGTAGGGCATAGTGTGGATTCACGGCTTGGGTTGCAGTGGGCTTATTTGTGTGTAGCGATGCTAAAAATGCCGCATTACCAATACGTTGCTCGTCGTGGTTTTCTAAAAAGTGCAGCATGTGAGATTCAATATCCTGCACTTTTTCCTGATCTGCCGCGATATTAGCTGTGCTGGTTTTACCCGCCATCACGGCTTTTAGGGTGTCGTAAAGATCGACCTTATCGTACAGATAATCCATTTTGCCAAGTTGGATATAATCTCGATACAGCTTGGGGTTATAGACCTCGGCCAAGATAAAGGCATCGGGATTTGTGTGTTTTATCTGGCTGTTGAGATAGCTCCAAAACTCCACTGGTACCATTTCGGCCATATCATAGCGAAAGCCATCGACCCCTTTTGCTAGCCAGTACTGCGTAATCTGATTGAATTTAATCCAAGAGCTTGGGAGCTCGGCTAAGTGTTGTTGCCAAAAAGCGTAATGCTGCGCCTGCGTTAAAGTGGCGAAATTGGCTGGCAGGCGAGGGAAGTCATAGGTGCCATCGGGGCGTACGCCGTAATTGATTTTAACGGTCTCGTACCAATCATTGGCATCGGGCTTGGCTAAGCGTGAGCCATTACCAGTCCATTTTGCGGGAAATTCGTTGAATTTGCCGTCACTTAAGGGGTGAGCTTCTCCGCCCAATGGTTTAAGCCCTGCGGGTAAGCTTGGCACTTCAAAGGCATGCGCTTTTCCCTTTGCCCCCTCCGAGCCATTATTAACATCAACTTTATCAACGACGTAATAGAAGTTGTTGTTTTTGGCGTATTCCAGACTGGTATCATCATCTTCGCCAAAATCGCGCACGCCTTGGGGTTTACTGACGGATTGGTAATGGCGCGCCACATGGTTTGGCACTATATCGATAATCACCTTTAAGCCGTGGTGATGGGTACGAGCAATGAGCGCTTCGAACTCGGCTAAACGGTTGGCGGGATTGACCGCCAGATCTGGGTTGACGTTATAGTAATCTTTGACTGCATAGGGCGAGCCTGCGCGGCCTTTTACCACATCGGGATCATCAGTACTTACGCCAATCGCGCTGTAATCACCAATCAATGCATGGTGGGGTACGCCTGTGTACCACACATGGGTAACGCCTAGGTCCTTGATGCTATTGAGTGCAATATCATTGATATCATTAAACTTGCCGACGCCATTATCGGCAATCGTGCCCCAAGGTTTGTTGGTTGGATTTTTATTGCCATAAAGGCGAGTAAAGATTTGATACACCACAGGTTTAAGCGTCATAACCTCACTCTCAGACTTTGGCAGTAACTCATTATCAAGCGCCTGCATCGATGTATTTGCATTGGTCGAGACGCTAAAAAGCGAGGCAGTTAATAAAGAGGCACTGAATAGAGCGTTTAAACATAAGCTGAGTGATGACTGTCGGCGCTGCTGGGTTTTTGCCGCTTTGGTTATAAGTAAAGCCACTATGGGAAATTTAGCCTCTTCAGGGCACTGAGTCACTCGGGAATAGATAGGCGATAAAAAGCTCAAGACTGAATTCCTTTTAGGGTTGAGTTTTTGATTGGGTGAGTTGTTTGAGCCTGAGTTAAATCGCTAGCTGAGTAACTCATGTAATTAGAGGTTTGACGGCTAGGTAAGCCAGTATTTAGCTGCGGTCTGGCTTTAAGCTCAAGGATAGTGACACCTGCGTGGGGCAATGCTAGCGCTTGATTGAGTGAAACTGTGTTGCCACTGATGATATCTGTAGCGGCGCGGTTATCGCCAAGTACACTGGCAAAGCGGTTTACATCTAGCGTGACTGCTTTGTCATTTTTATTGTAAATCACCATGACTTTATCGGCCGAGGGCTGAGTGCAGGCATTGTGTTGGATTGGAGAATTGTGTTGAGTTAGTGACTTAAGCTCTTTAGCATTTAGTTCAGCTGATAATGGGTCATTTAATAAGCAGCGAAATTGCACATAGATGCCATCCTGCGGCACAAAGTGCTGTAGATCGCCCGATTGCAGCGCAAGGGATTGTTTACGGTAATTCAGTAGCGTACTGACAAATTGCTGCGCTTGTTGTTGAGGTTCACTCAGTCCTTGGCCGGTAAAGGCGTTAATGGCACTGTTGGCAAAGCCGCCGGGGAAATCACTGCGCACAACACCATCGTGACGACCTTCGGTTGGGCTGGTCATCAAGACTTCAGTGCCGTAAAACAGCTGCGGAATACGTTTGGCGGTCAGCACATAGGTGAGGGCCATCTTGTATAAGTCTATATTTTCTTTCACTAAACTGAAAATCCGATTGGTGTCGTGATTGCCTTCAAATAACACTAGCTGACTGGGTGAGGCATACACAACATCGTTGGCTAACATCTCGTAAAGTGTGATAAAGCCTGTGTCCCACGCCTCTGGCTCATTAAGGCTGGCAATCAATTTTTCATATAGCGGGAAGTCCATCAAACTGGGTAAATCTGAGGTATAGCCATCGGCATTGATTTTGCCCTTTTGCCAATAGGACACTGTGATGGGGTTTGCGGTCCATTCTTCGCCAACAATATTAAAATTTGGGTACTCAGCCATTACGGCCTTAGACCATTTAGCGAGAAACCCTTTGTCGGCGTAGGAGTAAGTATCTTCACGTATCCCCGAAAGTCCGGCGTACTCGACCCACCAAATACTGTTTTGGATAAGATAGGTTGCCAGTTTTGGATTGCTTTGATTTAGATCTGGCATAGTGTCGGTAAACCAGCCGTCGACAAAATCAATATGATCTTGCGCTGCCGCGTAGGGATCTTGCACTGTCGTGCGCCTATGGCTGGTGAAACGGGGGCTGGTAACGCTGGATGTGATAGCGCTGGATTTAGTATCGGCAGACTGAGTCCAATTAGGCTTGGATTTGCGATTATGTAGCTGCATTTTTGTAGCATCGTTCAGCCAGTCTTGGCTAGGTAAATCGTTGAGCCACCAATGGTTAGAGCCGATATGATTCACCACAACATCTTTAATCACCCCTAGGCCAAGCTTGTTAGCCTTAGCGACTAAGGCTTTATAATCCTCGTTGCTGCCAAAGCGGGGATCGACGCGGTATAAATTGGTAATTGAGTAACCGTGGTATGAATACTGGGCTTGATTATTCTCAAGCAGTGGATTGATCCATAACTGAGTCACGCCAAGTTTTGCCAGATAATCTAAGTGCTGGCTGATCCCTGCTATATCGCCGCCATGGCGATCATCGGGATAATAAGGGTTGCTGGAATTGCTAGGAGAGTTAGCCGCGACTTGCTCTAACATATCGGCTTGATTGTCATTACTTGTGTCTCCATTGGCGAATCGGTCCGGCGTGATAAGGTAAATCACATCTTTATTGCTAAATCCTTGGCGCTCACGGCTACCTTTAGCGCGCCCTTGCAACGTATAGGGCAGGCGATAAAGAGGTTTATTGGCTTTTGAAGCCGAGTCAGTGTTGGAAATTATTAGCTCAAAGGTTTGCGGCGCAGCTTGGCTCAGATCTAAATTGATAAACAAATAGTGAGGGTTATCAGTGTGCTCAAGGCTTTTAAGTGTGATGCCTTTTCCTTGTATATCAACCTTAATCTGCTGCGGTAAGCTTGGAAGTTCGCGGCTATACAGCATCAGCTGTAACTCAGGATTTTGCATCTCCGCCCACCAAAACTCAGGTTCAAGCTTAACGTCCGTCGATATATTCGGCTTTAGAGTGTTCGCATGGACAGGATTAAATGAACAGTAAACTACTGATAAATAAAACGCTATTAGCCATTTTTGACGGTTCATAATGTAAGCCTTTTAAAGAGAAATAAGTAAAACGTGCTGGCATGATGAATGTTAGAAATGCTGAAATCTGCATAAGCAAAAGCCTGCTTCTTAATTGAAGCAGGCTTTATTCTGGGTAGCTTATAAAGAGTAACTTAACCCTAGGAAGTATTGTCTACCGAAGTATTGAATTGTTCCTGTTTGATGTTCTTCACCAAAATAGGTTTTGTTCGGCTCATCAGTTAAGTTATTAATTTGGAATAAGAACTTAAGTCCATTTTCCAATGCGTATGAAGCTTGATAATCCACAATTGTTTCGGCATCGAAGAAAGCAAGTTGTGATTCAACTGCCACTTGTTCTGAAACATAACTGCTACGATATCTCATGCTGACGCGAGTATCGAAACCATCCAGAGTATAGAACAAGGTGGTGTTGAGTACGCTTTCTGATAAACCTGGTAATGGAATGGTTAAGTTTGAACCACTTAAATCTGTGGTAAATTCCACTTCACTGTCTGAATACGAGTAGCTGCCAGTGAAGCCAAGACCGCTGAGTGGCGAGGGCAAGAAATCAAATATTTGGGTATAACCTAACTCAACACCACGAATGTAGCCGCCATTGTCGTTGTTGATTGCAGTTTGATATTGACCCAAATTTTTATTAACAGGATAAGTGACGCCATTATCAACTACTGTATCTGGGACAATAAAACCTTCAGATTCAAAATCAAATTCAGTGATAGTGAAATCGTTGATGAAAGACTTGATGTCTTTATAGAACAGAGCTATCACCACGGCGCCTTCACTGTCTTCGAAATAATGCTCGTAAGACAGATCGAATTGATCGGCATAGAAAGGATCAAGCAAAGGGCTGGTGTTACCCCAGGCATTGTATGTCTTATAGCCTTTGTTTTCGTCGGAATACCAGTTACCTCGTCCTGACTTCAGCTTATTGATCGGAGGACGAGCCATCACAGAGGCTGCGGCGAAACGCAGTTGATCATTTGACGTCAAGTGGAAGTTGAGGTTGAGTGATGGTAAGTAGTCTGTGTAGGTCTGACCGATTTCATTGCGGATATAGTCAGTGCTGATAACACCCTTTTCGTCCGCGATAGGCTCGCCCAAACCGAAGCCGATTTGTTGCAGACCTGTGCTGTTCTGATCCGTGTGAACCACTCGCAGCCCTAGGTTACCTGTTACTTTGACATCACCCAGATCAAATTCTAGATTGCCCTGTACATATCCTGCCAGTATATCTTCATTAACGGCACCGCTTTGGATCATGGTCCAGTTATCCGACCAGTTAGCCGTCGGATTAAATGGGCCTTGACCCGTCGCTGCCAATTGATTGTTGACCAGCTCCACAGCCTTGTCGAAATCGATCGATAGGAAGCTGGGGTAGCCTGAAAGTTCACCACCGAAATTGACTACATTTGTCATGTCATCATTTAACACCAACACTGGTTGGTTGGCGGGGTTAGTGTCAAATTCGAAGCCGTAGCCTGCTTGAGAGCGCTGGGCGTTGAATTCACGTTTTGAGTAGCGTGCGCCGAAATCGACAGAACTCAGGAAGGATGAGTCCAGCACATAGTTAAAGTCTAACTTGTAGGCGACAAGATCATTTTGTTGATCGTATGGCCACATACCCACTTCTTTTAAACCCAAGGTCGCGGTATTGGTATAGTCGTTTGAAAAGCTGACATCGGCTGGGCTTAAACCATGTAGTTGATAATTAATTGATTCGGCTGAGCGTACTTCATTACCTATATCATCATATAAAACGGCACGAGTGCCGCCGTTGACGAACTCACCATCGGCTTTTGAATAGCTCACATCACCTGCGACAGTTAATGCGCCGCCATTGTTCCACTCAATATTGACTGAGCCTGATGTCAGTTCTGAATATTTTGAGTCGTTATCATTGATAACAAAAACGGCAAAGTTATCAGTACCATCAGTTGATACCGTTCCGCCTGTCATAGAACCATTTTCGACAACCGCATCACTAATAGTACCGTTTTTTAATGACTTAACGCGAAAGCCTCGGGCAAAGTTTTCGGAAGTGAATTTTGAATGGAATAAATCGCTTTTTACACTGAGATTGTCTGTTGGTTGCCAGTGGATAGCAGCCATATAACCATCACGTGTATCATCACCGCCTTTTTGCTGTAACTCAAAACCTTCACTGATTGATTCGGCAACACCGTCGCCATTGACATCTTTTTTATCGTCGTTGAAACGTAAACCAATGAATTGACTGGCAACATAAGGTTGGTACAAATGGGCATAGCCTAGCGCCACACCGAGTGTATCTTCAAGGAATTTGCCTTGATAGGCAAAGCTAAGACGGTTGCCATATTGATCGGCATCGGAAATCTCATCCGCTCTGTCATTAAAACTGCCGCGAGCATTGATATTAAATGATTGGTCTTTGTCGCTTTTTAAGGGATCTGCGGTTTTTAATTCTACCGTACCGGCGACGCCACCTTCAATCAGCGAGGCTTTTGGTGTTTTATAGACGGCGGCTTGACTAATTAATTCGGATGGATATTGGTCAAACTCAATCGCGCGTTTACCGCCCGTTGTCACTTGTTCGTGTCCATTAAGCGTTGCAAAGACGAAATCACCATCAAGACCTCGAATATTGAGGCCGCTTGCTTGTCCACCAGTGCGCACTGCGGTCACGCCTGGTAAGCGAGTCAGTGCATCAGCGATTGACTGATCGGGAAGGGCGCCAAGATCATCTGCTGAAATCGATTCAGAGACGGTATCTCCAAAGCGTTTATCATTTAGTGATTTGATGACACTGGTTCTAAAGCCTTTAACTTCAATAACCTCAATCGCAGCTTCTTTTGCTTTTGCTTCCTTATCTGTGGTCACTTCATCTGCCGCATAGGAGTGCATACTGGCACCTGCGGCGATGAGCGCTAAGGTTAGCAAACTGGGTTTAAATCGCATCATATCTCTCTTCCCCTTGGAGTCGCTTTATCGCTTTGTAGAGCGTTTTATCGTTATCACCGCGTTATTTTTGCGGCCTTTTTTTGGTATATGGGCGCTTAATTGACTGCATAAGTGCTGCGTTTATGACCAAATTGTTATGCAACGGTGAAGATACTACTCCCGAGTTTCTTAGCTGAACAACAGAGTGCATACGTATTCAATACCTAGCAGAGTTAAGAATAGACTGTGATAGAGGGTGAACTCAGGGAATAAAATGATTTTATTTTGTAATCAAGTGACTGTTACTAAAAAGTAAATTTCATTGTGATGCCATGTGACTATTGGCAGCATCTTCTGCATACGTATGCAGGTGTATTGAACCTTATTTCCCTCTTCACGTATGCTCGGTAACACAAAATAAGCCGCGATGACTTTACTCTGCAGTAACAAAACGATAACTGTTTGCTTGAGTGTGTTAGGGAAAGTTCGCTGTAGAATAATGATAAAGGGGCAACAATGAGTGAGTTAACGTGGTGGCGTGGTGCAGTGATTTACCAAATTTATCCGCGTAGCCTTTTAGATACCAATGGTGACGGCGTCGGGGATTTACGCGGCATTATCATAAAGCTGGATTACATTGCGAGTCTTAATGTCGATGCCATCTGGATTTCACCTTTCTTTAAATCTCCTATGGCAGATTTTGGCTATGACATTAGTGATTACCGCGAAGTTGACCCTCTTTTTGGCACTATGCATGATTTCGATGAATTGATTGAAAAAGCCCACGGCTTAGGTATTAAGGTCATTATTGATCAAGTATTAAGTCATACTTCGGACCAACATGCGTGGTTTATTGAGAGCCGCGAAAACCGTACGAATCCCAAGGCGGATTGGTATGTGTGGGCCGATCCTAAGGAAGACGGTACAGCGCCTAACAACTGGCTCGCGATTTTTGGCGGTTGTGCTTGGGAGTGGGAACCACGCAGACAGCAATACTATTTACATAACTTCCTGCGTAGTCAGCCCGATATTAATTTCCATCATCCCGAAGTGCGCCAAGCTGTGCTGGATAACGTTGAATTTTGGCTTAAAAAGGGGGTAGATGGCTTCCGCTTAGATGCCATTACCTTCTGTTATCACGATGAACTGCTCAGGGATAATCCGGCAAAGCCTAAGGATAAACGTCAGGGCCGTGGTTTCAGTGAAGATAACCCTTACGCTTATCAATACCATTACTACAATAATGACCGTCCGCAAACCATCGCTTTTATTGAAGATTTACGAAAGCTCATCAATCGATATCCAGGAGCGGTGACCTTAGGCGAAGTCTCTGCCGAAGATTCTTTGGCTGTAATGGCTGCCTACACTAAGGGCGAAGATCGCCTGCATATGGCATACAGTTTTGAGCTGCTGACTGATGATTACAGCGCCGCTTATATTCGCCAAACCGTAGAGGCTTTGGAAGCGAGCATAGGTGATGGCTGGCCATGTTGGGCTATCGGCAATCATGATGTGCAGCGCGTAGCAAGTCGTTGGGGGCAAGGTAAGCAGAATTCAGATATGGTCAAAATGCTCAATGCCATGCTAAGTTCGCTGCGCGGCAGTATATGTAGTTATCACGGTGAAGAACTCGGTCTAACTGAGGCGCCAATTGAATACCATGAGCTGCAAGATCCTTTTGGCAAAACATTTTGGCCTATGTTTAAGGGGCGTGATGGTTGCCGTACGCCAATGCCGTGGCAGCAAGGCGCTGACTTTAGTGGCTTTAGTGATGTTTCTCCTTGGCTGCCAATTCCACCTGCGCACCAAGCGTTAGCTGTGGATGTACAAGAATCTGATGCTGATTCTATGCTCAATGGTTATCGACGTTTTCTGGCTTGGCGTAAGTTACACCCAGTGTTAGTTGAAGGTGATATTAAATTTGTTGATACAAAGGAGCCCATTTTGGCCTTTGTTCGCACCTTAGGCGATATAAAAGTGCTCGTGGGATTTAATTTAGGTGATACCGAGGTCGAGTTTGATTTCTCTGCATTTGAAATCAGTGAGTCGCTGACGGGACACGGCCTTAAAACCGCACAAATAGAACACAATCAGCTGAAGTTTTCGGCATTTACCAGCTTTTATGCAGTGTTAAAGTGAAAATGATTCATTTTTATTCGGTTGAAGTGTTATAGATACGGGATCCCAAGCCCACAGTTTGATATAAACCCGCCCACGGGCACCATGGGGAATGTAACCTTAATTAGTTCCTGATAATAAAAACATACAGAGAGAATAACTATGGCGTCATCAATTAATACCGGTAGCTACACGAGCAGCACTGGCGAAAATGGGTCGGGCAGTTATCGTTTTGCCTTGATCTCATTGACTTCACTGTTTTTTATGTGGGGTTTCATCACTTGCTTGAACGATATTCTGATCCCGCATCTTAAAGCGGTGTTTTCACTGAATTATACTCAAGCCATGTTGATCCAGTTTTGTTTCTTCGGTGCTTATTTTCTAGTCTCAATCCCTGCGGGTAACTTAGTGAAAAAGCTGGGTTATCAAAAGGGAATTGTTTCTGGTCTCGTGATTGCAAGTATTGGTTGTGCGCTGTTTTATCCTGCGGCGGCCCTCGCTACTTACAACTTGTTCCTCGGTGCATTATTTGTTTTGGCATCAGGCATCACAATCCTGCAAGTGGCAGCCAATCCTTATGTCAATGCCTTAGGCAGTCGCGAAACTGCGTCGAGTCGTTTGAATTTAACGCAAGCGTTCAACGCTTTAGGCACAACGGTCGCGCCGTTTTTTGGTGCTATGTTAATTCTTTCTGTTGCCAGTTCAGTATCTGGCGATTTAGCCCAAGCGAGCGCTGAAGCAGAAGTAGTTAAACTGCCATACCTGTTACTTTCTGGCGCCTTGGCAATTTTAGCGCTGATTTTTGCGAAGTTAGATTTACCTGTGATCCGTGAGCATGATGAAAGTGTTCAAGGTGAAGTTCAGACCCATCTAGGTAAAACCAGTGCCTTACAAAGCAAGCACTTAGTGCTCGGTGCTGTGGGTATTTTCGTGTATGTCGGCGCAGAAGTGTCTATCGGTAGCTTTTTAGTTAGCTTCTTAGGTGAAAGCCATATAGCGGGTATGCCAGAAGCAGAAGCCGCCCATTACATCGCTTATTATTGGGGCGGCGCTATGGTGGGACGTTTCATTGGCTCTGTGGTGATGCAAAAAGTACCAGCAGGCTCAGTGCTTGCATTTAATGCTTTTATGGCGGCGCTACTTGTGGTTGCAGCGATGACAACCAGTGGCAGCATTGCCATGTGGGCAATCCTTGGGGTGGGGTTATTTAACTCGATTATGTTCCCAACGATCTTCAGCTTAGCGCTTCGTGATTTAGGTCCACACACTTCACAGGGCAGTGGCATTCTATGTTTGGCGATTGTGGGCGGCGCGATTTTGCCTTTATTCCAAGGCATGTTAGCGGATAATCTTGGCGTGCAACTCGCCTTTATTCTGCCCGTGATTTGTTATGGGTTTATCCTGTTCTACGGGGCTAAAGGCTCAAAAATGTAATGGATTAAACTGACTGTGGCAAAAAGCGATCTTAGGATCGCTTTTTTTTATGGCTTTAACCTTAACTCGGCGCCAGCGTGCTTGCGTATTAAGGCCTGACCTCCTATGATCCTCCGGTTTTATCATTCATGGTGACCTTTTAAATGTTGAATTCTCCGCTTTCTGCCAGCTCGAACGAATTAGTGATCAGTATCTTAACTATGGTGCTGAGCCAAGGAAAACCCTTAGATCGGGCCTATTCTCAGCATTTTTCTGGGTTGCAATTAGTACCCGCCGAGCAGGCGCGTATCGCATTAACGACGGGTGATATCCTACGTCGTTTAAATTTATATTGTTATCTGGCGGAAATCAGCCCAGATGAGATGGAGCGTTTTGGCTCTAAATTGCTTAATGCCTGGCATTTATTTCACGGGCTTGAACTGCCTAAAATGCAATATTCGCTGCAAGTTGATGAGGTGCGTTTAGCTGAGCGTATCGAGCAAGCGAAAACTAAGCCTGTGTTGTGGGATGGTTGCCCTGAGTGGCTCGATGTTATGGGCCGTGAGCAACTAGGTGAGTCTTGGGAAAAAGAGCGCGCCGCGTTAAGTACTGCGCCGAAACGTTTTTTACGCGCTAACGGCCTTAAGGTGACTCGTGATGAACTGGCCGCTAAGCTTGCTGCCGAGTTTGTGAGCACGCTCTGTGTTGATGGGGTCGATTCAGCCCTTGAAGTGACCTCCGATTCAGCCTTGTTCCGTACCCAAAGCTTTAAAGATGGCTTATTCGAGCAGCAGGATGCGGGCTCTCAGCGCGTAGCTGCGGCGCTTGATGCCAAGCCAGGCATGAAAGTGATTGATGCTTGCGCGGGTGCGGGCGGTAAAACCTTACACATAGCTGCGCAAATGCAGGGTAAAGGACGCTTGTTGGCCATGGATGTGGAGCAATGGAAACTCGACAAACTCAAAGAGCGTGCCCGTCGTAATGGGGCACACAATGTCGAAACCCGTGTTATCGCCAGCAGTAAAACCATTAAACGCTTAAAGCTCAGTGCCGATAGGGTATTGCTTGATGTGCCTTGCTCTGGTTTGGGTGTATTAAAGCGTAATCCCGATGCAAAATGGCGTGATACCGTAGAGCGTTTACCTGTGTTAATGGAACTGCAAAAACACATTTTGAACAGTTATAGCCGCATGGTCAAAGTCGGTGGCATAGTCGTCTATGCGACTTGTTCTATCTTCCCTTGCGAGAACCGCGGTCAAGTGGATGCGTTTTTAGCCGAGAACCCCAACTTTTGCCTGATTGAGGATGAAAGTATCAGCCCAGCCGATAGCGGCTTTGATGGCTTTTACCTTGCCAAACTTGAACGTATTCAAGAATAAAGCATTGCTTTTTAGACTAAAGTAAACCTTTTACCGCGCAGGTAAAGGGTTTACTTAATTAACATTAATGCCTAGAATTTCTTATAAGTTATAAATATTTAACATTGTTAATCAGTATTTATATTGCAACTTTGCTCTTAAGGAAATTATGGCGTACGGCGTTAACCTTCCAGATCTGCTCGATCATGCAGACGTTAAACTCGCCCACAATGTCAGCATAGCTTGTTATAGCAGTATTCTTTCTATGCTGCTCAATGGCGCACCGCTACATGAAATCTTGCACGCCTTAGTCTTAAAAATCGAGGCTCAAAAAGTAGGAACCAGAGGGTCTGTGTTACTGCTCAGTGCTGACGGTAAACGTCTGTTATTAGGTGCCGCCCCCAATTTACCCGACAGTTACAATCAAGCCATTAATGGTGTCGAAATTGGCCCCAATGTGGGTTCTTGTGGCACGGCTGCCTATTATGCGCAGCGTGTTATCGTTGAAGATATCGCTCAACATCCTTACTGGGTTAATTATAAAGAACTACCATTACGTGCAGGTCTTAAATCTTGCTGGTCAGAACCTATCAAAGATACTCATGGTAAAGTGCTAGGCACATTTGCCATGTATTATGATACGATAAAGTCCCCAACAGAGCAGGATTTAGAACTCATTTCAGAGGCGGCAAGACTGGCGAGTTTAGCCATTGAACGCAGTCGTGCAATGGAATTTCAGCATTTAGCTGTGAAAATTTTTGACCGGTTACCTCTTGCTCTGGTTATTTCCAATTCTGACGATGCAGTTCTCTATGCTAATCCCGCTTTCAGACATATAGTTATTCCTCAAGATACTGATATAGCTAACTTTCATCCTAAAATTTTTTTAGCATTATCCCAATCTAATGACTTAGTGGGGTTATTTGAGCATTTAGCTCAGGACAGAATGTGGCAGGGTGAGTTGGTGGGTCTTAGGGGAAATGGCGAGGAGTTTTATCTTGACCTTATCGTCACGACCTTCCGAGAGTCCAATGGCCAGCAACCCTGTTTTGCATGGCTATTTTCAGACATTAGTGAACGTAAGAAAGCGGCGCAGCTGATTAAGTATCAGGCCAATAATGACTCTCTTACCGGACTTGCTAACCGCAATGCGTTATTCAAGCAGATCCAAGCGTTAATTACCTCCGACAGTTTGACACCCGGCTTTAGTTTTATGTTGATGGATTTAGATAACTTTAAGCAAGTCAACGACACCCATGGCCATGACAAAGGTGATGCACTGTTAGTGCAAGTGGTTAAACAGATCAGCGAGTGTGTCGATGACACTATGGTGTTTGCACGCTTAGGAGGGGATGAGTTTGCCTTGCTATTACCTGGGGTTGTTAACCAGAAAGAATTGGCACAAATTGCAGATACAATTAACACAAATGTGGCAAAACATTATGTGCTAGCCGATGGAAAAGGCGTTTATAGCTCGGTCAGTATAGGGATTGCACGTTTTCCTGAAGATGCCCTCGATCTTGAACAGTTGTTAAATTGTGCCGATCAAGCCATGTATATTTCTAAGGCAAATGGTCGCAATCGATATCATTTTTTTACTGAACAAATGCAGCTAAATGCCGAGCGTGTTGCTAGCCTTCATAATCAGCTTAAGCAGGCATTAGATCAGCATACCTTCGAGCTTTATTACCAACCCATAGTCAATGCGACCACAGGCTTGATTGTCCGTGCTGAAGTGCTGTTGCGCTGGCAGCATGAGGGAACGTTTATTCCACCCGATGAATTTATTCCCATCGCTGAGAACAGTGGTTTAATCGTTGATATTGGTCGAGATGTTCGCCTTGGTGCTATGCAGACTATTTTAGAAATGCAGGAACGAAATTGGCCCATTAATTTATCGGTGAATGTCTCGACTTTTGAGTTTTGGTCCCATGAACTACAAGATGCCTTTGTGGAATCCTTTGCTGCGATTACCGAGCAACTTGAGGTGACAGATTTCCCTTATGACAGATTAACCCTTGAGATCACTGAATCTTTATTGATGAAGCAGCATACGTATCTTATTGATGTACTTAATGGTTTGCGAGTTAAAGGGATTAAAATCTCCTTAGATGATTTTGGGACGGGTTACTCATCTCTATCTTATTTAGCTAATTTTCCTATCGATCAAATTAAAATCGATAAGAGCTTTATCGACAGATTAGATGAAGGCAAACGTCACGAAGCGTTAGTGGAGGCCATAGTGCGTTTAAGCCATGCGTTAGATTTAACTGTGACGGCAGAAGGGGTAGAAACTGAGTCCCAGCTTAAATTTGTAATGGCGAATCATATTCAAGAAATTCAAGGATATTTATTTTATAAGCCTATGCCCAAAGCTGCATTCTTTGCCCTGTTGGCAAAGCAAGCTGAGCTGCATAAGGGTTTTGACGTTTGACCTTGATGTTTGACCTAGATGTGAGGGCGGCTTAATCAGTGACAGTCTGATTTTGATATTGGGTTTAGATGTAAGGTAATAATTCAAGTTTTAGATATAAAACATTGAAAAAGTAATAAATAAAAAGAGCGCCGAGGCGCTCTTTTTATTACTGAAAAAAGGTGCTGCACTGAGTCTCTGCGTTCACATTGAGTCAGGTGGTGAGCGCTAAGATTTAGCTGTTATCTGGCTGTTAATCACTAGACTCAAGTATTCAGTAAAGTCATGACCGTGATTCCGCAGCATTTTGGGGAACATAGAAATCGGCGTGGAACCTGGGAAGGTATTGATTTCATTTAGTAAAATCTCATTGTCCGCGGTTAAGAAAAAGTCGATGCGCGACAGGTGACGCAATTTCATACCTTTAAATGCCTTGATTGCATAGGCGCGGATTTGTTCACTGATCTCAGCCGACACATGCTGTGCCACCACATCGGTGCGTGCTTTACTGTTTTTGGCGTATTTCTCATCGAAGGTGTAGAAGGTGTTGGTATCACAGATGATTTCACCTGGTACTGTCGCCACCACTTCACCGTTGTACTCGTATACTGCGACTTCTAACTCACGGGCTTTAATGGTTTTTTCAACGATAACATAGGGCGCATAGCCGAAAGCATCTTTAAGCACGCCAGCGACTTTATCGCTGTCATCGACTTTATAACAACCAACAGAGGAACCTTGTGAGGCCGCTTTGACGAAGATGGATCCCCATAGTGCTAATGCGGCTTGGGTTTGCTCTATTGCTGCATCATCGAATTGGTTTAGAAAAATATACGGGGTATTCGGAATACCTAAGGCCGAGAACCACATTTTAGCGGTGATCTTATTAAAGCAGTTACTGCTAGCCTCGGATTCACAGCCAAAATAGGGCAGTTGGATTAGGTTAAAATAGGATTGAATGTCACCTGTTTCGCCGGGATAGCCATGAATGCAGGGAATGACGTAATCGACCGGCCATGGGGCTTTGCTCTCATCTCGGAAGCGAATTTCACGGCTATTGGTCAGTTCACAATCATCACCCGCAGCGGTGCGGTATTGACCAAATTTATCCAGTTCGACTCGCAATACACAAAACTGCTCGGATTTTGCCAGTGAGGTTTCAAAATAATTGGCCGACATGAGTGAAATATCGTGTTCGGCACTTCCGCCGCCGCACAGCAAAAGCAGGTTGATCTTAGACATTGTGAGTGATTCCTCAAAGTGAGCAAAATCGGATGACATCGGCCTGTGGCAATACGAATATCATCCTATAGTACAGCCGCTGTCATCTTAGTTTTCTTGCCCCTATGAGTGCAAGGTTTTGCTGACTGATGGCTATTAAGTGGTGAATTTTAACGCATTACATCGCATTGCAAATATGGGGTTGTGCCTTTGTCGGGTTTATTTTGATTTTTGTCGCGTGAGATGGCAATGTCGTTGGACTATTGCTTCGTCACCGTCATCTAAACTGTGCAACCCGATACGAGTGACATTGACTTTAGGCAGATTACAGCATGGTATCTCATGGTGAATAAAAACATTCGGTTAGCCCGCTTACAGGATACAGATAGTGTGCAGGTATTACTTGAGCAACTCGGTTATTCTTTGCCCCATGCCGCGTTAGCCCAGACGTTAAGCCAATATCAGCATGATTCTCTGCGCCGCAGTGATGAATTACTGGTGTATGAGCAACATAATGCGCAGGGTGACCTGCAAGTTGTCGCTGTGATGGCCTTAATGTTCTTTGATTATTTCCCCGCCTTGAGTCGTATCTGTCGTATAACCGCAATTGTGGTGGATGCCGACATGCGGGGGCAGGGCGTTGGCTCTCAGTTGATTGCCTTTGCGAAAGAAAGGGGAAAGCAAGAGAATTGCCAGTTACTCGAACTCACTACATCGATGCAGCGCATTGCCACACAGCAATACTATGAAAGTATCGGGTTTACCAAAACATCCTTTCGCTACAGCTTAGTTTTGAGCGAACCAAACGGCTAATTCTTGGCTCGAGCGAGCATAAACAGATCCGTTGTCCTTGTGCCTTCGGGTACCGGAAAAACGTTGCAGGTGACATTGATAATTTCAAATTGATTTTAGCAACTGATAATGTCTGGCCTATAACCGATATTCAGTCATCCGAATTTGTACATTAATACCAAAGCTCAGAGTAAGTAGTTCAGATCAAAACAGATGTTTAGCCCTAAGTTATAGGCATGATTTTTATGTAAATTCACCATTAACTCGACATCCATCAGTTGTGCTAAGGTCACTGGTCTCGCTTCCCAGCGCGGTGCGTGGCCAGCATCATTACAGTGTGCTAGGTATAAACGTCGCGTACTTTGATGTATGCCAAAATACGTCATATTACAACGCTGGCTAATCGTTAAATAGGGCTCAAAGTCGAGTGCGTATATCTGCATGTCTTTAAATTCTGACCACTTGATATAGCGGGTTTTTTCATAATAACGCTTAGGTAAAGCGGCATCTGGTGCTATGGCGTCAAACAAGGCAATAACGGCTTGTAGATCCTTAAGTGTAATAATGTCCTTTTTAATCAATGTTTAAATCCTTAGTTTCATGGTTAGAGTAAATCTAAAAGTCATATCTTAAAATGTAGTTCCTAAAGTGTTCCCCATTGACCACAAAGCTTCATTCACCCCAAAGGCGGTCGGCAAGACCCGATGCGCGTTGGGTTGCTTGGCTACTGGCCCGCTCGAATACGTGCTGGGTGCCTAAGCAGGTAAAGTGGACTTTAGCGCGGGTGATGGCGGTGTAGACCAATTCTTTGGTCAGCAGTTGCCATTGGGCTAGGCTGGGGCTCGGCGGCAATACTAAGGCCACACGGCTAAATTCGCTGCCTTGGCTTTTGTGTACTGTCATGGCATAACAGGTTTCATGGCTGGGCAAACGGGCTGGCAAGACTTTTAACAGGCTGCCATCGGCCTTGATAAAGTGCGCCATTAAACGTTCGGGTTTATCTTCATCCTGCAAAATCAATCCGATATCACCGTTAAACAGGCCTAAGTTATAGTCATTGCTTTGGATGATAATGGGCCGACCCAGATAAAACTCCTGTAGCGGTTTAATCAGCTTGGCATTGGCCAGTGCTTGAGTCACAAATTGATTAATGCCTTCAACCCCATAATCGCCCGAGCGCATAGCACATAGAATACGGTACTGGTTAAAGCGTTCAATGATGTCAGCTGTGCTTGGACGCTTACTTGCATCATTGTTACTTGCATGGCTATTCAAGGCACCGAGATAAGCGCCATATTGCTGGCAGGCTTGCTCCAGCAGTAAATTGAGTCCCACATTATTAGCAGGCTCGCTTACTTTGGCTTGGGTTTGGCTTACGATCATACTGTGTTCTAACCAGCTCAATTCTGCAGGTCCTTGTTGCCATACCTGCAAAATACCTTGAAGATCAGCGCGATTGACGGCACTGGCGAGCAGTCCAATCCCTGCATCGCCTTTAAATCTGTGGCTGTGCATTAGCATACATAAGCTATCGCCAAGTTTAGGGGCATTGCTGATACAGGGCGTTAACTCAAAACCCGTTAAAGCACTCAGACGCTCGGCTTGTTCCTTGGAATAGCGCATTTGCCACAGAGCTGGGCTGTTTGACGCTATGTTGTTCTGAGCAAGGTTATTGGGATCTACTGGTATTTTAAGGCCCGCACAAATATCGGCGAGCACAGCGCCCGCCTCAACCGAGGCGAGTTGATCCTGATCGCCGAGTAAAATCAAACTGGCGTGCTCAGGCAATGCGCTCAGCAATTTATACATCATGGGCAAATCGACCATAGAGGCTTCGTCGACAATCAATAAGTCGAGCCTAAGCGGATTACCTTGATGGTGGCGAAAGTGCGGCGAATTGGGGATCACCCCAAGCAGTCTGTGTAAGGTTGAAGCTTCCTCTGGAATACGTCCCAGAGCTGTTAAAAAGTCTTTGTTATTTCTATTGCGAGCTTCATCAATAACATTAGCATGGGCGCTGAGTTCCTTCGCCAGACGCGCTTTTGAGGCTTTGATTGATTCGCTTAAGCGAGCCGCCGCTTTTCCCGTTGGCGCGACTAAACGGATTTCCTGCTGTGATTCCATTTGTAGCAATAACAAAAGCTTAGTCACAGTAGTGGTTTTGCCCGTCCCTGGGCCGCCAGTGATCACTGACAGTTTTTTACCCAGCGCTGTGGCCGTGGCGACCTTTTGCCAATCAATGGGTGCTGTGTCTTCACTGTTAGTTAGTACATTGGTAGTGAGTGCATGGGGCGCGAGCACATTGGCAGGGAACAGTTGATCTAGCAGTGACCTCAACTTAGCGATTTGCGGTTGCTTTTGGTGGCTTGTTTCTTCAGATAATTGCCTAGATACACTTCCGGACAAGCGGATTAATGAGGCGGCCACTGAGGTTTCAAATTGATGATAACGTTGTAAATAGAGTCTGCCATTATCAAAAATAAGCGGTTTGTTACTGCCCGCTTGGCCGACGGCATCAAAGGTTTGCAAGGTCTCAGTGAGCGCTTCGAGACTTAAACTGATTTTACAATGGCTATTTTGCTCGGCCATGGGATTAAGCGGCACGATATGAGCGAGTACTAGGCAGCTGTGCTGTGAAGATAATTGCTGGCTTAATAGCGCACACAGCAAAATAAACAAGGGCTGTTGGCTGTCGCTTGGATGCAAGTGACTCATTTCGAGTGCGAAATGCCGATCGAGCGGTGTGAGCAGTCGTTCTTGCTCCCACTGTTTTAACAGCTCTGGCAGCGGCGCTGTAAGCTGAATTGCGCCATGGTCTATCCATTTCGCTGCTGTGAGTGAATGTGCATTTAGCCCTTGGGTTGAGCGCATCATGCCGTGACTCCTGTATCTATTGCACGAGCCAATCTGCTGTGAAATAAATTGTCATTAAAAAGTGAATCTAGCGCGAGAATAAGTGCCTTCGGCGGCTTGTCGTAGTAAATACCATAGCCGGGATATTGAGCTGACATTCCCCGTAAGAACAAGTAATAACAACCGCCTATGTGGCTATCGTAGTCATAACTTGGCAGGCGTAAACTCAAATACCTGTGTAGCGCCAATGAATAGAGAATGTACTGCAAATCGTACCTATGATCGGTTATTGCGCTTTGCAGCGCGCTCTGATGATAGGCATTGATGTTGTCGCCTAAATGATTCGACTTATAGTCGGCGATATAATATTGACCTTGGTATTCAAAGGTTAAATCAATAAAGCCTTTGAGCATGCCCTTGAGATCATCAAACTTAAGTGTCGACTCATAGCCAAACTGCTGCAGTAGTGCATTGAGCTCAGTATCTTTAAGTTCGCTTAAGGGTAAATAAAACTCCATTTCGACTAAGGTATTCTGCGGCGATAACTGGGCTAAGCACAAATCAGGATGAGCAGGTTTGACGGCGCTTACGGCTCTTACATGGCTAGTGACCTGCGACTCTAAGGCGTGCGGTATCGCGCAGAGCGGTGCATGCAGCACATCCAAATACCAAGTATGTAATACTGTTTGCCATTCGGGCGCGATACCGTATTGCAGCATGGCTTTAGGCAATTGCAGCGGTAAGTCGATTTCGGCCTGCGTAAAATCAATCTCTTCTAACACTAAATGCATAAAGCTACCGGCATTGGCGCCGCGCTCAAAGTTAAAGCGATTGAGCATGTCATCCTGCAGATCATGACTTGCCTCATCAGGAATAGAGAGTGTTTGCGCAGCCGTATATTCAAGCGTACCTAATATTTCATCGTCGGCACCCGGAGCGGCTTTACCATGGCTGGTATTTTTAACTAGGCCTGAATAACTGCCGACTCGCCACGGCGTGCAGTATTGGCGGGTTAAGGTTTTCGCGCTAAGTATTTGCGCTATGTCTTGGCTTGAGGGCAATGGGCGCTCGTCTATGTCATCGGGCAGCTTATCAATACTTATGGCTTCCACATCTTGAGCGAGCTGCTGCACAGCATTGCAGATACGGGCAAAGTCACATTCTGAGTCGCCTATGCCGAGCAGATAGCCGATAGCGGTTTCATGCAGCTGACTTTTAAGGCCATTTTTAAGCTGACGACTGTGGTTGGCGATATACAAGTAACACAAATACACAGGGCGAGTGAGCGCCACATACAAAAGGCGCAAGTCTTCGGCTAAGGTTTCTTGTTTTGTGCGCTCCCAACCGTCATCCGTGCCTTCGATATCCCATACTAGCTCTTGCTCACCTGCATCGTTAGTTCTGTGGTACAGCATAGGCGTAGGGCGGCGGCGATTGTCGCGGGCTAGGCTGACAAAGGGCACAAAACACACGGGATACTCAAGACCCTTACTCTTATGGATAGTGACGATCTGTACTAGATTCTGCTCGCTCTCAAGGCGTAGCTGCTGTTCATCGGTGCCTGTGTTATCAATCAGTTGCTGTTCATACCAATTGAGTAGGGCACTCATACCATCAAGTTCGGTGGCCTTTTGTTGTAATAGCTCGGCAAGGTGGCGAAAATCCGTCAAACGGCGCTCGCCATTCGTGGCATCTTGCTCCTGTGCATCGGTTTGCGTACTGGCGGTGTGCAGTAAACGGTCAATCAGCTTAGTGCTATTGGCAAGGCTGAGTAGCGCGGGCATGATGCCGCGTTTTTGCCACACTTGGTGCAAGTTAAAAAATTGCTCTAATAACTGCTGTCTGTGCTCTTCATCTTGGTTAAAGGCATGGATTTGCTCGGCGCTATAACCTAATAATGCCGTGGCTAGGGCGCTGCGCAGTGCCCGTTCATCTTTTGGGTTCGCTAGAGATCGCAAAATTAACGCCATTTCCCGCGCTTCAAGGGTATCGAACACACTGTCGCGACTTAAAAACACCGCGCCTATGTGGCGTTTACTTAATGCGGTTTTCATCACTGCCGCTTCGTTGCGATCCCGCACTAAGATAGCGATGTCTTTAGCGATCAAAGGCCCTTTAGGGCTGTGGCATTCGCCATTGGCCGCATCTGTCAGTAAACGGGTAATTTGTGCCGCCGCGTCTTCGGCGAGCAAGTGTCTTGCCGTGGTTTTGTTGAGGCCGTTTTCTGCGCTTTCGCTTAAGAGTCTTAATCTTAAAGCGGCTGGATTGGCGGTTTTTTCAGTGAGGATTTTCCCTTTAGCACTGCTGGGCGTTTTCACGCTATCAAAGGGGATCGATTGACTGATAAAAGGATCGTGATGCTGGCTAAACAGATGGTTAACCCCAGCAACCATGTTTGCGCTTGAGCGGTAGTTGGTATCCAGATGATAGTGGGCCTGCGTATGATGACGGGCCTCAATATAGGTATGGATATCGGCACCACGGAAGGCATAAATGGCTTGCTTAGGATCGCCAATCATCAACAGGCTGAGCTTATTTTCTGTATCGTTTTTGCCTTGCTGCTCAAACGAGTAGCGGTCTTGGTAGATACCAGAGAAGATCGCAAATTGCAGCGGATCGGTATCTTGGAATTCATCAATAAGCGCGACGGGAAAACGTGTTGCCACGGCTTTGGGCAAGGTTTCATTATTGGCGTTTAACGCGCTCGCTAATGTCGTGAGTAAGTCATCTGGGGTCAGCACATTTTTTTGTTGTTTTTGCTGGGCAAATCGCTCGCTTATGCCGAGTTTCGCACTATATAAAAATGCCGGTTTAATGGCGGCAATCAATGTGGCGAGTTGCTCCATATGATCCATTAGCGGCGCTTCACTCACACTTGGGATCACGCCGCCCTTGTTGAGTTTTAACTCAGACAACGATAAGGCTTCTAACTCTTTCAGCGGCGGTAACCCATGACCGAAGGCGAGCCAGTTATCTAGTGCATCGAACATGGCGGCGAGCTTAGGGTACTTATCCGTTGCTTTGCCAAAGCGGGTGCCATTCAGCGGCAAACTGTGTAGCAATGCCAATAAGCCATCGCGTCCCCTTGGCCAAGCTAATTTAAAGCGTTCTAAACTTTGGCGCAGTGACAGGGCTAAGACATCAAACTTAAGCCCGGGTTTCAAAGGCTTTGCTTGACTGGCGCCAAGGAGCGGTCGCAACTGTTTGACTAAACCATCGGGCTCGCCAAATTCCTTGGCAATGATTTGCGCTAAGTAATCGGGCAGCGGATAACAGGCCTCACGCCAAAAATCCCGCACGGCATGGTGCAAAAATTCGCTGTCGTCCAAGGTAAAGTCCGATTCGAACAGCAAGGAAGACTCAAAGGCGAGATCCGATAAAATTCGCTGACAGAAACCGTGAATGGTAAAAATTGCTGCTTCATCGAGGGATTTAAGGGCGAGATCGAACCGTCTCAAGGCAATGGCGCGTTCACTTTCTGGGGTGTTGTCATACAACGCCTGCACAAAGGGATCGGCAATCGTTAGTCCTAAGAAACACTTAAAGGCAACTTGAATACGCCGGCGAATACGATCCCTTAACTCTTCGGTGGCCGCATTGGTGAAGGTAACCACGAGAATTTGTTCGCAGGTGAGCGGCGCAGGAATGCCATCCCCAAGCAATAAGCGTAAATAAAGACCTGAAATCGTGTAGGTTTTACCTGTGCCTGCGCTGGCCTCAATAAGACGACTACCGCCAAAGGGCAGAGTGAGAGGATCAAGCGCTTGTGGTGCTGAATGTAAGGCTTGCGTGTTCAACGGCATCTGTTCACTCATGCTTGCTCTCCCTGTGCACTATTGCGGTTCAAATGTGGTGCGAGAGCTTGTGTGTCAGTCGCGTGTTCATTAGCAGGGCCTTGGCTCATGCCATCGTTAAGCGCAAATTCCTCAAGCTGAGCCAGTGTGTCTTTGAGATATAAACTCACCATAGGGCGATAGATACGCTCGGCTAATGCGCCAAAGCTATCCTCAGAGAAATCCCGCGGGAAACTAAATAATCGCTGGTAATGGGGTTCGTTCCCTTCACCCAATTGACTCTGCTCATCTAACCATTCGGGTAACGCTTGCTGCAAACGCTCATCGTGCTCACCCTCGCAGCTGACGTAGGCCAGTGACGTGCGCGGCATAAAACACAGTGGGTGTTGTTGGCCTTGGTAAAACAACACCAACAAATCGGCCAGTAACGCATGGGCGCGCTCAGCAGTGATTGGAGCCAAGGCGTGGAAGTGCCCCATGTCGAGTAGATAGCTTGCATGTGTGTGGCCCATTGCCATTAAACACAGGTGGCGAAGGTACAACCTCAGCACATCGCGACCGTGGGCGCTACCAGGACGGTAATTCACTAACCCCTTAGGGCTAATATCATCGATACGGCCTTGCAGTAACACTTGCTGGGATTTATCCGCCGTGATGGGCAAGTCAAACACGAGTTTAATATCCGCATGGCTGCTGGCTTGTTCTCCCTTGAGGAACAAGGTTCTGCCAATCAAAGGTTTAATATCATGCTGATATTGGCGCAGTAGCAAATCATCGAAGGGCTGCATGGGCAAAGTGCCACTGGCTTTGAGGCGTTTAATCAGCTCGATATCGGGCTCAGTTAGGCCTTGGCCTATGGCATCATCGAGTAACTTGGCCTGTAACATATAGCGCTCTAGGGCATTCAAGCTAAAGGGCTCGTCATTATCATCGGCCTGAATATTAAGGCTGAGATCGACTTTTAATGTACGGTTGAAGAAGTACTGCGCTGGATTTCGAAAGAAACGGATCAGGGCTGACACATCCACTTTCTTACTTTGTTGTTGTTCGTGCTCAGAAGCGGGCTGTGCCTCTGTATCTGGCACTGAGTCTTGTTCATCCGCTTCGAGCATGATGCGAGTTTGCACGCCGATAAAGCGGCCCGCATGTGTGCCCACAGTGTCCGTATTGGGTGGACACCATTGCAGGCTGTAACTTTGGCCTATGCCCGAGTTACTTGGGGTTCTGCCTGAGCCATCTTTGTCATCACGTTTTACTGTGGCTTGATACAACTTGGGATCAAAGGGTTGCAGTGGCTGGTGGCTGACAATCGCGTTATAGAGGGTTTTTTCGGCATCCTCTGGTTCAATTACGCTTGCAGCGTTTTGCGATTGAATCAATAGGGCTTCAGGTAAATAGCACAGCTGACAATATTCAATCAGCTCAGAGACAAGCATAGAGGCGATACGCTCAGAGTTATCCCGTTCGCTGCGGCCAATATAGCTGATATACAGTTGTTCCCGCGCCGACAATAAGGCTTCTAAAAACAAATATCTGTCATCGAGGCGGCGGGAGCGATCGCCTTTACGGGCACCGAAATGCGCCATTAAATCAAAGCCGACGGGATGTTGAACCCTAGGATAAACCCCATCGTTCATGCCGAGTAAACACACGACCTTAAAAGGAATCGAGCGCATCGGCATCAAGGTGCAAAAGTTCACGCTTCCCGCAAGATAACGCTGGCCGACCCGAGATTTGGTTAAGCGTTGATTAAACCACTGTTGCAGCACTTCAATACTGAGGCTAAGCCCGCTTATGCGCTCTTGGGTTAGCGCCTCTAGCGGATTTGTCTCTAACGTTTTTGTATCTAAGGGCCTGCCCGCCGATAGTAACTCTTGCTCTAGGGCGGCAATGGCATCGCGGATTTCCTGTAATTGTTCGCGTTCGTCTTCATCTGTGTCGTAGAAGGCATCTAGTAGCTCAGTTAATTCCGCTAAACGCAGGGCGCCCACTTGCGGCAGGGCGAGTATTTGCGCCGTTTCATCGAGTACTTCAATAAAATTGAGTAGCTTACCTAACGCCTGCGCCGATTGGCCTTCGATGCCAGTGACGACAAGATGGTCTTGATAGAGCGGCGCATCGTCACTCAAGGCGTAACCTAAAATCAGCCTTTTAATACCAAAGGCCCAAGAGTTTTGCTCAAACGCTGGCACACCTTGTTTAAGGCGGCTTTGTTCATCGCGGCCCCAGCGCACGCCCGCTTCATCTAACCAGCGGCGGATCAGTTGCAATTCATCGTCATCGAGCTGGAAACGGCGCAAAATGGCGGGCACTTCGAGTATGCTCAAAATGTCGGTCAGACCAAAACGACTCTGATTAATCCCGAGTAAATTTAAAAAGCTATTGATGAGCGGTGATTCCTGCGCTGCGCCGCGGTCGGCAATGGCGTAGGGAATGTAATGCAGGCCTTGCTTCGCCGAGAAGACTGCATCGATGTAGGGCGCGTAGGCGGCGACATCGGGCATCATGACCACTATGTCTTTAGGCGTCAGGTCGATATCATTGCTGAGTAACTCAAGCAAGTGATCGTGCAGGGTTTCGATTTCCCGCAGTGGGCTGTGACAACTCTTGACTCGAATAGATTCATCGTCGCGCTTTAGTAGGCGTCTGTTCTCGACATTTTGGTACAGCTCGGCATCTGGCCCTAGCACTCTGTCTAAGGTTTGCATCTCTAAAATATCGTATTGCACGCCGTGGAGCATGCTGGCGTTACTGTGTGGCGAGTTGGGATCGTCACAGGGCTCACAATACACATCATCGCCAAAGTCGCAGTGTTCGGCGGGGAGCTCAAGCAGCATATCGAGTAATTCACGGCCCATCTTGCCGTTATTGGCAAGCAGCGGATTGCCCACTTCGAGTTTATCTTCCCATAGTTCGGCTAATTGGCGTTTACCCGCATATTGCACCGCCATGCGGGCACGATTACGGGGATCAACAATGTCGCCCCAATAGTGCTGACACGGGCTTAAGCCAAGCACGATCACATCGATACGGCCTGCCAGATGGTAAAGCACTTCAAGGGTTTGCGGCGCCATCGAGGAAATGCCAAACACAAATAGGCGTTGCGGTAATTTGGCGAGTGACGTGTCGGGATGATTCAGCGCGGCAATTAAGTCACTGTGCAGGTTGGCCCTGTGGTAATGGCTTTGATTAAGCTCATCACGGTTAAAGGCAATGAGCGCGCGCCATAAAATAGGTTGCCAGCGTTGGTCTTCATTCAGCGGCTTGGTGAGTGAGTCGGGCTGCTCGTTTTGCTCCCACGCTAAAATCCAATCGGGGCGATACACTAAGTATTGGTCGAAGATATCGGCGATGCGGCCACAGAGTTGGTACAGCTTAATATCATCAGCCGTCAGGTTACTGGCGTTGAGATGTTCACTCGTGTCGGCGGCATTTGTGGTGGACATGCTGTCTAGCATATTGTCTAGGCTATTACTTTGCACATGGCCTAGATAGTGTCTCAACGGCCCAAAGGCGTCATTTTGTAGCATGCGCGGTAAGAGTTGCATCAGCTTCCACGTCATTGCCGCCTTAGTGAAGGCGTTATCCTTAGGCACATTGGGCAATAAGTCATGGCACAACTGCCAGGTAAAGCTCGATGGCAGCGGGAATTCCAGTGCGGCAGCAATTCCATTCTGTTTGGCGATTTCGAGGCGTAGCCAAGTCGACATGCCGGGACTCTGTACCAGAATATGCTCGTTACTCAGTAGACGTGCAAAAGCAAGGGGTTGGGTCAGGTAAGCGGCTAAATGGGCGCAGAGCACTTCCATCTGATTGGACTGGATTAACTTTAGCATGTGCAACTCGGCATGGTGACAATAAAACAATTCTATGTGTTTGATTTATAAGATTCAACACTATTGCTGCTTCTGTAGAATTAACCCGCAATTTTAGGTGTTTATTGGTGCTTGCTCCGATGATGTATCGTCAGTTAAAGCTGAGTTGACGAATGCTAGGCTAGATTGAACTTATCTTTCACTTTGGCTCTGAGCAATAACCAGTTGAGTTGCTTCGCCGCCGCTTTAAATGCGGTTAAATGCGCTTGATAGTCTTTAGCCGGTAAATCTTGGTACTTCAGCGCCACATAACTTTGTGTCAAGGTTTGGAACAGCGTGCAAAGCTTTGGTGCACTGTGTTGGTATTGCTCAATAATCTGCTGCGCAAATTGATTTGGTCCATCACTGTCTTTGCGCTTAATGCCATGGTGTGCGAGACGATTACAGAGCTGTTGATAACGAGTGCTAATAGGATCGCCTTGAACTCTAAAATGTAATAAGCCCGCACTGTAGGCGATATAGAGCACGATAAGGCTGATACAGAGCCCCATAAAGACCGCGATTTTAGTGTGAGTCACATCGCCTAAAATGCCACTGAGCACTTGATTTTGCTTCTCTTGGTTAAAACCCAGTACCCACACGCTCCAGTAATAATCTATGCTGGCAAAACGTTGTCTTAACTCATTGAGCCAAGGCATTGATTTAAATCGTAAGCTACTAAAAGGGCTTTCCTGCAGGTAACTCTGCTCGGGATCAAATTGGGCGTCGAAACCTTGCTCGATACGATCGGGCGCCACCATAGCGGTGGGGTCGAAACGCACCCAACCTTCATCTTCGAGCCAAACCTCAGCCCATGCGTGGGCCATATATTGATACACACTGTAGTAACCCGCTTGCGGATTATATTCCCCGCCCTGATAGCCTGTGACCATACGCGCGGGTAAGCCTGTGGCCCGCGCCATAAAAATGAAGGCTGCGGCATAGTGCACGCAAAAACCGGCTTTGTTTTCAAATAAGAAATCATCCACTTGCTGCGGCCCAAGGGGGGGAGGCGTGAGTGTGTAGAAGAAAGGCTCACTATTAAAGTGGCCCATCATGGCCCATAGTCGTGGCTTAGGCGCGGGATACTGAGTCTTAAACTGCTCTGCTAACGTTAAAGTGCGTGGATTACTTTGGCTCGGTAGTTCGAGGTTAATCTGCCTTTGCCGCGCAGATAGCCTGAGATCCATCTTAGCCTTAGGCCAAGACTCTACTTGATAACTCATTCGCTGATCGATATTGCGCAGCGCCAACAGCCGATAGTCGGGCATATTGACCACGTTATCATCTTGGCTATAGGCCACATCGAGACCAAATAACCACGGCTGGTGGCTCGGCTCAGCAATCACTTGATAACGAATACTATGCTTATCTTGCGCACTTGATGCCATCTCTTGATCTTCACTGCTTATCGAAGCAGGACTATTACTCATGGGATCAGGATTATTAACCATCAATGCTGGGCTGGGCCGTGAGGGCGGAAACAGCAGCGCATCTTTTTGCAACTGTTTAATCCCCGCTTCTTGGCGCCAAGTGACACCATCATAGTTCTCCATCACGAGGGCGCGCCAATATAACTCGGCATTAATGGGCGTTGCATTGGTAAAGCTCGCCCTAAAGGCAAGTTCAGTCGAACGGGTGAGCTTACCTATATCACCAATCGCCAGACTATCGGACAAGCCCGTTTGGGCTTCTTTCATGTTGGGCACTAACCAGAGCGGTGCAAGACGCGGTAACACTAAAAATAACAGCAGCGCGAGGGGAAGGCTCTGGAGTAAAAATTTGCCACCGATCCAAGCCGTGTGTTTTAAGGATTGCTTATCTTGATACAAAGTCACGAGCACGCAGGTGTTGATCAACGTCACCACGAGTAAATGCGCGGTATTGAGTAAGGATTGGTGATCAATAAAGGTCAGCGCGATAATAAAATAGCCCGCGAGGACGACAACGCGCACATCCCTTTGATTACGCATTTCAATGTATTTTAAGGCATAACCTAACAGCAGCAGATTCACTAGCGCATTGAGTAAGCCTATTTCCTTTGAGACGAGTGCCAGTGTGGTTGCGGCGCCGATCGCAAGACTGGTGACCAGAAAACGCGGTGGTTTTGCCACTTTGCCGACATAAATCCCCACACGCCACAGCAAACAGATAGCGCAAATGCCCAAAGTCCAAGGCGTGGTTTTATCAAATAGTGGGCTCAGTACGGCGATATTGGTGATCAATAACCAAAATAAAGTCTGACGGCTGATGTTATCGCCAATTTGCGGTGTTGTACTGCTGGCCGTTAATGTCATGCCTGTTCCCTCGAGGTAGGGATATGACGTTTCGTGCTGGTGGTTTTCGCCGTTTTATTCGAGTGCTTTGCCGCTGATGACGAATTAACGGCTGAAGGCGCTAATTGTGGATATAAGGCAATGGCTTTTTGACAGGCGATCCTATGGTGATTGCCTATCGCGGGCGCGATCAGAACATCGTCTCCCATTGGGTTTTGCAGATGTAAGCCAAAATACTGCTCAAGTTGCGTGAGTTTATTGACTTGCCAGCTTAACTGACTCAATTGGGTTTCGAGGCGTTTGGCATCGGGTCTGAGCCTTAACCAGACGGGATCACCTTGGGGCTGCTGGAATTCTTTAGTCAGCATGCCGCGACCCTGTGCCCATTGTTTCCATGCCACTTGCTTGAGGGATTCGCCGAGCACATGGGGTTTAAGGCCTTTAAACTCATCAATCCCCGATACATGTTTACCCGCGAGTAACAGGGGATCTTGCTCCGACTGGGTATGATTAGCCTCAAGCTGCAGCGGCGCTTCAATCGGCTGGGCAAAGACTAAGTGACTAATGGCTAAATCCACATGGGACCATGCGCGGCAAAGTCCTAAGGGATAGAAGGATTCAATTTTGAGCCGACCCGGTGACACTTGGCCCCGCTGATGATATTCGAAGGGCACGAGCGCTTGTTGTTCATCTGTACCAAGGTTCTGCACCGTATAAGTGCGATTATGCGGATAGTTAAGTTGTATGTTATGGCCACTATGGTGAGTGCTGATGAGGACCGGAAAGGTTAAGGTTTCGCCCGCATAGACTTCGGGCGGCGTCGTGGCCCGTAAATGTAAGCCGGCCAGATTTTTGTAACTGTAGAGAATGCAGGTATTAAAGAGGCTTAGGAGTAAGATGCTGAGGCCAATGACTAAGTTATTTTGATAGTTAGTGCCGAATAGATATAAAAGTAAAACCAGACCGAGCCAAACTAACCCAAAACCACTCGGCAGAATAAAAATGCTGCGATGGCTTAAGGTTATTTCGGGACTCGGTGGCAAGCGTCTTGCTAACCAACGTTGCCAAATCGGGACTAACGTCGGAATGAAAGTCGGGAGTATCAGTCGTTTCACTTCTGAGTTATTTCCTTAGTTTAATGCGTTAACTGCATACTTTAGCGATATCTTCTCATTACAGTATCTTGCTACATAATAGGGTTAACACTGGCGAGAATTCGCTCAGATAGGGCTTCACCCTGTAATTGGCTACTGGTTCTGAGTCTATGCTCCGCTACACAACAAAATACCGCTTGCACATCTTCGGGGACTAAATAATGTCGGCCTTCTAAAAAGGCCCATGCCTTAGCCGCTTGTAATAGCGCTTTGGTGGCACGCGGTGATAACCCCACGCTGTCACTTTGGCTACGGGAAAAACTCACTAAGGCCAGAATATAATTGAGTAAGGCATCGGAAGCGCTGACTTTGTCGCACTGCTCTTGCAGTTGCATTAAGGCCATCGGTGTCAGGCATTGGGGCAATTGATCTAAGGTTAAGTGGTTATGATTGCTCTTAAGCATAGCGAGTTCAGCATCGTGGCTTGGATAACCAATAGACAGACGCATCATAAATCTGTCGAGCTGCGATTCTGGTAGCGAAAATGTACCGGATTGATCGGTGGGATTTTGAGTCGCTATTACAAAGAAAGGATTGGGCAATCTGTGGGTGATGCCATCGACGGAAATTTGTTGTTCGGCCATCGCTTCGAGTAAAGCGCTTTGTGTCTTAGGGCTGGCGCGATTAATTTCATCGGCCAAAATCATCTGCTTAAAAATTGGTCCAGGATGAAAGATAAATTGTGCTTGATGTTTATCAAAAATCGATACGCCGAGAATGTCGGCAGGCAGCATGTCACTGGTGAATTGGATCCGCTGATAGCTCAAACCTAAGCTTTGGGCTATACCATGGGAAATACTGGTTTTACCCATGCCGGGTAAGTCTTCAATCAACAGGTGCCCACGGGCGAGAATACAGGCTAGAGCGAGACGAATTTGTCTAGGCTTGCCCAGCAATACTTGTTCGAGTTGTTGTAGTAATTCGCTGATCCCAGATTGTGCCACGGGCGACTCCTAATACATTTGGAAGTGTGCTTAAGGTGCATTTGCAAGCTGATGTGCGTTATCACTATGGCGGATCATAGCCCGTATATCCAGTGGCATTTCTAGTGCTAAATCAATTACTCGACAGCATTAGGTTTGGTCTTGAGTGGGCTGGTGGCGCGAATGTAAACCGTTTTAGCCTGATCTTACGTAAGGCACAGTGCTTGGCTGCTGGTGGGGCGAATAAACCAGGATTTAAACAAAAAGCCTTGGACAAAGTCGACACCGATATTCCGCGCAAAGGCTAAGTGAGCTTCAGTTTCTATGCCTTCTAAAATGCACTGTTTGTTAGTCTTTTTGGCAAAGTTGACCAATGCAATTAATAATTGGGCTCCCTCAGGGTGTGTTATGTGTGTTAACCAATGGCGGTCAAACTTAAGATAATCCACGTTCATCATCAGATCGACACTGAGCATGGAGTGGGGCGCACCAATATCATCCAGCGCCACATGTATCTTAGCTTGTTTAAATTGAGTGAATAATTGACTGGCCAGCTGGGCATCGTTAATACAGGTGTTTTCGATGATCTCGACCGTGACTCGTTCATAGTGGGACAGCAAACGAATGAGCTTGGCGGTATGTGGTCCATCGACGGCGTGGGGATCAACATTGATAAAAATTCGCTGCTGACTCGGCGCATGGATGAGTTGAAATGCCTTGGCTTGATATTCAACTGCAGCGAGTATTTCTGTGGATTCATGCAACTGCTCGAACACAATATTAGGTGCAACCGCATCACCATTAGGCAAGTAAAAGCGTGCTAAGGCTTCATAGCCGTCGATGGCTAAAGTATGAGGATTGACAAAGGGTTGGTATTCGCAGCTAAGGGTTAACGAACTAAGGTTAATCATGGGTGTAATGGGATTCTTAATGCTTTAATGCTAATTATTCGCATTTAATGCCTTTTAGTGCAAACAAGTTTTCGATAAAACGGCGTGATTGCTGAATAATTATTCGCTTTGCTAATTATTTGAATTTAGAGAATATCATTTAGAATTTTTGGTGGTTAAAGCATGAGCGTTACCCTAGGGTATGCTGAAAAGGAGGAACTCGATGCTGCTGAGTATCGAGTTCCTTTTCATGTCACGAGTTAGTAAGCAAACTTAAGCTCAGCTTCGCTGAATAATGGCTGTGCTTTTTGCTTTTGCGCCTCATAAATCAATCGATAGCTGAGGACGGCTTGAACATATTCACGGGTTTCAGTAAAGGGAATCGCCTCGATAAAACCCATGGCATCGAGTTTGCCATCAGAGTTTGATAACCAGCGACGCACGCGAGAGGGACCCGCGTTATAGGCCGCCGTGGCGAGGATACGGTTTTGGTTAAACTCTTTCAACAGCTGGGCATAGTAAGCGCTACCAAGATTGAGGTTAAGCTCTGCGCTGTAGAGATCCTTTGGATCGCTATATCTGGCCCCGTGTTTTTTGGCGGTAGCTTTGGCCGTGGCGGGCATAATTTGCATTAGGCCACGGGCACCTACACCCGAGGTCGCATAAAGATAGAATGCACTTTCGCGGCGGCTAATCGCACGGATCTCATCGATGTTAACCCTATGCTTTTTGCTGGCGTGCTCAAAACCGGCTTGGTGCGCCATAGGGAAGCGTAGAGGAATATCATCCCACAACTTACCTTGAATACTGGCTTCAACACCAAAATCGTACCAGCCCTGTTCATGGGCATAGCGTCCATAACGTGCTCGCATCGTATTGTCACTGCGTTTTAGTAGCGACATCCATTCATAGCGAGCATCGAAATAACGGTCGAGTGCCATTAACTCTTGTACTCTGACAAAGCCGAGATCATCGGTTAACTTTTGGCTATTGGCATCAACAACAGGCTCAGGGCTTTGATTGAGTGATACCGGTTTATTTAAGAACTGCGCAGCAGCAAAACCGTAAAAATTACGTTCATTACTGATTGTCGCGAGCGCTTTTATGGCGCTTTCAGGCGCTTCTTTGGCATTGGTGCGATAAAGCCAGTATTGCCAACGTTCCTTTGCCAAGGTTTCTGGTTGGAGTAGGTTCAAGTAACGGGCAATACTGCGCATGTCGTGATCGCGGATAGCCCATCTTAAACGGCGCTCAAATAAGTCGTCATTTTTCAGTTCAGTGAGCACATTGTCGACATAGTTTTTATAGTTATCATCTTGTTCAATTAAAATGCGGCGAACAAGGTATTTATCGAGTTGCTGCGCTTGTTCTGGGGTAAAACGATGGGCCTTTTGATACCGTTCATACAAATTAATAGCTTGGTCGAGATCCTTACGGGCAAGGCGTTTTAATCCTGCGGCAACAATGTCACCGACAATGGGATTTTTATCTTTAAACTTTTCGGTATGGCGCAGGCTATTGGGATCTTTATAGATGGCGACTAAACGCTTAGCTTCGTTACTATGGGTGGTGATTTTTTGGGATAAAAAACTCAGTAAACTCGTTTCGCCAGCCTCGAAACTCAGCATCATTCGCGCCCATACGACATCTTGAGTGCGTTTACCGGCTTTGGTCCATGTGTTGAAAAGAGGATCACATTCCTTTGGGCGCGAACCCCCAAATACCCAAAGTGATTGTGCGGCCGCATAAGCCGTTTTTAGATCGCCCTTGGCGAGTTTCGCCTCATAGTAATAACACTGCAGGCGGATGTCGGTAGGCGCTTCTGGGGTGATCGCAAGATAATCATTCCAGCGTTTTTGGCTACCAGCATTGTTTAAATATTTAGACCTTAGCCTATTGTACATGGGGGTGGTTTCATATTTTTCAATCAAGGCTTTAGCTGCATAACCCTGTAAGGCATTAAGAGCACCTATGTCGATATCATGATCTAAATAAATCGCGAGCGGATAATTACCTAGTTTTGCCCGTAGGGGTTTATAGGTTGCATAATCTTGCTTCTTCAGGGCTTTTTCAGCCTCAAGAAAGGTTTTCTGCGTTGACGTTAACGCAAGTGCAGCAGGGGCATTCAATGCGCCTGCGAGCAATATTGCACTGGATATAACCACATTTATAACTGCTTTGCACATGGAGCGTTTGCCTCCGGGCATCAAGGTATCAATCGACATGTCCGTATCGATTTGAGGTAATTAATGGGTGTTCAATTCTTGTTATCTATCATCGCACTCGACAGGCTCGAGTTCTGTGTCCTTAGGATCGCGGGTATGCGACAGATTAAGTTCAGCGTCGTCATCCTGAGTGTCGTTATCGTCTTGGGCTTCATTGAGCGCTTTTTCTAGCAGCATTTTATCCAGTTGTTTGCTGGTATCGACCCCGAGCTGTTGCATCAAATGGGCTTGACGCACTAGGTTGCCTTTGCCCGATGACAGCTTGTTCATTGCACTGTGATAGGTTTTCTCCGCATTATCTAAGGCGCGGCCGAGTTTTTCCATGTCTTCAATATAACCACATAACTTGTCGTAAATTCGACCCGCTTGTTTTGCAATGGTTTGTGCGTGTTGATTTTGATATTCGTAGCGCCAAATATTGTTAATTGTGCGCAGGGCTACCAACAAATTCGTTGGACTAACCAACATGATATTCTGCTCAAGGGCAAAATTGACTAGGCTAGGATCATGCTCCAATGCCAGTAAAAATGCCGGTTCGATAGGAATAAACATCAATACATAATCGAGACTCTTAAGCCCATGCAGATGTTGATAATCCTTTTGACTTAAGCCTTTAATGTGACTGCGAATTGAAATGACATGCTCGTTAATCGCCTGTTGGCGCAGTGCCGGATCTTCACTGTTGAAGTAGCGCTCATAACTGACCAACGACATCTTAGCATCGATGACCACATCCTTATTTTCTGGCAGATGCACAATCACATCCGGCTTAAAGCGTTTACCGCTATCATCCTTGAGATCTTGCTGAGTATGGTATTCATGGCCTTCACGTAGACCGCTTTCTTGCAGCACGCGATCGAGGATCACTTCACCCCAATTACCTTGTTGCTTGTTATCGCCCTTGAGTGCTTTGGTCAGGTTGATAGCATCTTGGCTCATCTTTAGATTGAGCTCCCTTAAGTGCTCAAGCTGATGTTTGAGGGCGCTGCGTTCGGATTGTTCGTGGGTGTAGGATTCACGAATTTGCTGTCTGAATCCTTCTAGCTGTTGCTTCAATGGCCCAAGCACGCCTTCGAGTTGGCTGGCATTTTGGTGCTTAAAGTTTTCGCTACGTTCTTCAAAAATACGGTTTGCGAGGTTTTCAAATTGGGTTTGCAAACGCACTTCGGCCGATTCTAAGCTGGCAATTTTATCCTGCAGCGATTCTTGCTGGGCATCGGCCTTGGCTTGAATGGTTTGCTGCATGGCATTGGATTTCGACAGGGCTAATTGGATCTCTAACTGACGGCGCTGGCTATCATTTAATTGCTGCTCTAAGGTGGGAACGCGTTCGGCTAAGGCCTCGGCTTTGCCCAGTTGTTCAATTTTGAGCTCAAGGCGTTGCTGGTATTGACGTAATTGCGCTTCTTTGTCATCGACCAAAATTTGCTGTTGTGCTAAGGATAATTCTGCATCTTCATTTACTTGACGCATTTCTTGCTCAAGTTGGTCTTTGTGTAGTTGCCAGCGTTGGCGGGTGAGTCTTTGATTGAGCAGAGCACCGATCAACAGGCCTAAGAAGGCAATGGCGAGAAGGCCGATGATTTCGGCGACAGAAAAAGATTGAGAAAATGGCATGATCAATAGCACTCCTTTAGCTTTGGCGCTTAGGTTCGCATGCCCCCCAACAGGCTTCAAGCCCTTTAATCAACTATATCTGCGCTTAATGCTTGAATGAGCAAGTCTTATACGTTTAAGGTGAATTTATTCACGGGTGGAAAGTTTTTCTGGCTTTTACCTGTCTATATAAGAGTGAGCGATACAGACGAGCGCCAGAGAAGGTTTTTATCGCGACTCGGTGGCTTTAATCATTGGATGGTAGAGGTGTCAATTGGCTAAACATTCCCGTTTTACCCCAGGTATTCTTAAAAAAGCGCAGTGGCACATGCAAGACAACCAAGTGACGCCAGAAGCGGTATTTCGCTCGCGTCGGCAAATTGTAAAAGCCATGGGACTCGGTGCTATCGGTGCCAGCGTGCCCGGTTATGTGCAGGCTGGATTATTCGATCTATTTGGCGATCAACCTAAGTCCTCATTTATCACTACGCCACTGACGTTTCAATCCAATAAGCAGTACGGTGACGCCGATGTGTTAACCCCGTTTGATAAAGTGACGCAGCATAATAATTTCTACGAATTTGGTACGGACAAGCAAGATCCCTTCAATAATGCCCAAGGCTTTAAAGTCGACCCTTGGCAACTGCGTATCGAAGGTGAAGTTGAACGGCCCATGACCTTAGATTTTAATGATCTGACTAAAATGTTCCCGCTTGAGGAGCGTAACTATCGCCTGCGCTGCGTTGAAGCTTGGTCTATGGTGATCCCTTGGGTGGGGTTCCCGCTGGCGGCATTATTGAAAAAAGTTGGCGTCACCAGTAAGGGCAAGTATGTCGCCTTCGAAACCGCTTTTGATCCCGAGCAAATGCCGGGGCAGAAGAGCCGATTAATGGGGGGCGGTATTCATTATCCCTATGTTGAAGGCCTCACGATAGCCGAAGCAATGAACGATTTAACCTTAATGTCGGTGGGTTTGTACGGTAAAACCTTGCCACCGCAGAACGGCGCGCCCATTCGCTTAGTGGTGCCGTGGAAATACGGCTTTAAGAGTATTAAATCAATAGTGCGAATTCGCGTCATGGATAAACAACCGCCGACCAGCTGGAATCAGCTTGCCTCACACGAGTATGGATTTTATGCCAACGTTAATCCGGCGGTGGATCATCCACGCTGGTCGCAGGCCACAGAGCGTCGTATCGGCGAGGGCGGATTGTTTTCAGCAACCCGAATCGATACCCAGCCGTTCAACGGTTACGGCGAGTTTGTGGCTTCACTGTATGACGGCATGGATCTGAGGAAATACTATTGATGATTGGTTTGTTGTTTGGATATTCGCCATTAAGCGGGGACAAGGTATGTTGAGATTAACCGCTAAGCACTTGTTTTGGCTAAAAGCGTTATTTCATTTGTTGGGTTTAGTGCCCATCGTCTACCTTGTGCTCACTGTAGTGCTTGGCCGTGCGGGTGGCGATCCCGTGCAGCACATTATTCACTACACAGGCATAGGTGCATTAAATGCGCTAGCGGCTACCTTGCTGATCTCACCGATTGCCAAGTTGACCAAACAAGGGCTGTTGATGCAGACTCGCCGTTTAGTGGGGTTATATGTGTTTGCCTATGCCACTTTGCATATCTTGGCCTTTTTTAGTTTAGATCTGTTGTTTGCTTGGGAATTACTGTTTAGCGAGGTGGTAAAACGGCCGTATATTTTAGTCGGTGCAGTGGCTTATCTTATCGTCACCGCTTTGGCGATAACTTCGTTTAAGGCCTTGATGCGTAAGATGGGACGTCGTTGGCAGACCTTGCATAATGGGGTGTATTTAGTCGCGATATTAGCGCCAATCCATTTTTACTGGTCGGTAAAATCGGAAATCATCGAGCCGAGTCTGTATATCGTAGGTTTTAGTGTGTTGCTGCTGTGGCGCACGCCTTGGTTTAAACGTCATTTCAGCCGTAAAGTGGCGAACAAAACCGAGCGAAAGCTGACACAAGATAAAGCTTCGATAAAGTCGGTTTAGACGCATGGCGCGAGCAGTAAATCACTGGCTTGATTTATGTTTCTTTGTGCCTAATGTGAGATCTAAAGTATAAAAACAAAAATGCCGAATGAAGATCCGGCATTTGTCGCTGAATAAATAGTCTTGCTCAGCTATTTTTTCGGGGTCAGTAGGCAGGACTTAACCTAAACCTTGAGTCGCTGATTTCATTTGAATGAACTCAATTTTATAACCGTCTGGATCTTCAACAAACGCAATCTCAGTGGTACCACCTGCGACAGGACCTGGAGCACGAGTCACTTTGCCACCGGCTGCGGCAATCGCTGCGCAACGGGCGTAGATATCTTCATCACCAATTGCTAAGTGGCCAAAGCCTGTGCCTAAATCGTATTTGTCAGTGCCCCAGTTATAGGTTAGTTCAACCACGGCTTGGCCTGTGGATTCTTCACCGTAACCCACGAAAGCTAAAGAATATTTGTACTCTGGATTTTCAGAGGTGCGAAGTAGTTTCATGCCGAGCACTTCAGTATAAAAAGCAATACTGCGTTCTAAGTTACCGACGCGGATCATAGTATGTAATAGTTGCGACATAGGTCCTCTCTCTAAATAGATTACGGGGTGGAGTATACCAAAAATCCGTAGATGGACCTCGATAAATGTCAGCCATTGTTTTTACAGCGCTTGACCCAGATTAAAGCTTAGGATAGGGAAATGAATATCTGTAAGAGGGATTTTCAGGATTTAGAAGAGAAAATTGCCGATAAATTGGCTATCGCTCACAAAACACAGAGACAAACATGGGTTTTTATCACTGGGTTGATAATAATGTAGCCATACCAACTAGGAGAGTGAATGATGAACACCGAACTTAAAATGGCTTTAGGCACCACAGTTGTTATTGCTTTATTTTTCAGTGCGTTCTTTGTTTCAATGTTTTAACGACTAATACAAGTTTGAGTTAACCCAGTTCCAAGTTAAGCAAAAAAGCCGCTATTGCGGCTTTTTGTTTGTCTGAAATCCAGTCTAATCAATGTGAAAACAACACTGAAACGTCAATTTGCTCCACTCAGTTGATTCGAAGCTTAATCTTCAGGATAAATTTTTTCTTTAAAATCACACAAGTCTTCAATGATACAGCTGCCACAGCGGGGTTTGCGCGCAAGGCAAGTGTAGCGTCCGTGCAGGATAAACCAGTGGTGCACATCGACTTTAAATTCCGCCGGCACGACTTTTAGCATTTTCTCTTCCACTTCGACTACGTTCTTGCCGGGCGCGAATTTAGTGCGATTGGCGAGGCGGAAAATATGGGTGTCGACGGCGATGGTTGGCCAACCAAAGGCAGTGTTTAGTACCACGTTAGCCGTCTTGCGGCCAACGCCGGGCAGAGACTCTAGGGCTTCGCGGTTTTCTGGTACTTCGCCATTGTACTTTTCAATCAAGATCTCACAGGCTTTGATCACATTGATGGCTTTGTTGTTATATAAGCCTATGGTTTTTATGTATTGCTTTAAACCTTCTACGCCAAGGGCATAAATGCTGTGGGCTGTGTTTGCCACAGGAAAGAGCTTGTCTGTTGCCTTGTTGACGCTCACATCTGTTGCTTGGGCCGATAACGTCACTGCCACTAGCAGTTCGAAGGGACTTGAAAAATTGAGTTCGGTTTCAGGTTTGGGATTGTTATCGCGAAGACGAGTGAGGATCTGGATACGTTTTTCTTGATTCATGTACGATTCCTGCGCTGTGGTGGGGTTCAACTCTCAACCGCTCATTATTAATATCCTATTAATGATGATTGATGAGTTTACAACCCACGTTCGCTGATTTTCTTATGCTTTGAGTTTTGCCGCTAATCATGTGCTAGGCACACATTAAACGCGTTAACACTAGGGCATATCTGATCGCCATAATGCCTGCCGTTACTTGAAAGCCTAACCTACCTTAGTGATCCGTGCGCGGGTAACACTCGGCTCTACGGCGACTTGAGGTTGGCGTTCTTTGACTTTTTTATCAATCACATTTTTCAATGCAATCAATAATCCCATCACGATGAATGCGCCGGGTGGCAGCATAGCAAGGAGAAATGGGGTATCGACTTGCCATAGATGCATGGTTAACGATTTAGCCCATGGGCCGAGCAGTTGATCCGCTCCATCAAACAGTGTGCCTTGACCTAAGATTTCCCGCGTTGCGCCCAGCACTGTAAGCACTAAAGTAAAACCAAGGCCCATCATTAAGCCATCGAAGGCGGCACTAAACGCATTATTACGCGAGGCAAAGGCTTCGGCGCGGCCGATGATGATGCAGTTCGTCACAATTAATGGCAGGAAGATCCCAAGGGATAAATACAGGCCGTAGGCATAGGCATTAATGAGCAGTTGCACTGTGGTGACTAGCGCGGCGATGATCATCACAAACACAGGAATACGAATTTCTTTGGGCACATAGTCGCGCACCAGTGACACCAAAATGTTAGAGCCAATCAGCACCAGCATAGTGGCTAGACCAAGGCCAAGGGCGTTAGTGATCGTTGCAGTAACCGCGAGTAGCGGACATAAACCTAACAGTTGCACTAGGCCTGGATTGTTTTTCCACAGTCCTTGCCACGCAATTTCGCGATAATTAGTCATGGTTGGCCTCACAATTTAGCGGCTGGCTGAAAATTTGTGCTTGGTTAGTGCTGAAATACCATACCGCGTTTTTGACTGCTTTAACATAAGCGCGCGGGGTAATGGTTGCACCGGTAAATTGGTCAAAATCGCCGCCATCTTTTTTAACTAACCATTGCTTATCATCTGCAGAGCCCAACACTTTACCAACAAACTGAGTGACCCAATTCGATTTACGTAGTTCAATTTTGTCACCCAGCCCAGGGGTTTCTTGATGGGACAAGGTACGTACGCCTAAGACTTCACCTTGGATATTAATTCCAACAATTAATTTGATATTACCGCTATAGCCATCGGGTGCTATGGCTTCCATGGCGATAGCGACAGGCTTGCCTGCATGGGTAGCAATATAGGCCGGCATTGGACTATCCGTGCCTAATGCTTCTTTGTTTAATAGCAAGGTACACTGAGCGGTAAGCTCGTTATCATGTATTTCATCAGGGATTAATTGTTGCAATACTCGCATCAATTCCTGTTGTTCTTGCTGCTTAATCTTGTCAAAGGTTTGTTGATTGACCGCGGCGACGAGACCCGTGCAAATCAAGGCAAACAGTGCCAATAAAAAACCATTTTTAATCATCGGATTTTTCAACTCTTTTTCCTTAAGCTCTCGTTGCCAGCAGAATGACATTATCTTGTAGCATGACGGTAGTCCGCTAAATGGCCTTAGCTAGCTGAATGACCATAGGTGCGTGGCCGCACATAGTAGTCAATAAAGGGGGCGCAGAGGTTAGCCAATAACACGGCAAAGGCAAAGGCGTCAGGGTAACCGCCTTTAATGCGGATGATGTACACCAACACACCAATTAACGCGCCGAAAATAATGCGACCACGGGGGCTGGTTGCTGCTGTGACGGGATCGGTTGCGATAAAAAATGCCGCTAACATGGTCGCGCCAGAAAACAAATGTAATAGGGGACTGCCTTGGGTATCGGGCGACAATAAGAAACCGATACTCGATGCAACAAAGAGCCCCAATAACACGCCAGTACTGATGTGCCAACGAATGGCTTTCAGTTTAAGTAACACTAAACCGCCAGCCAGATAAGCTAAATTCACCCAGAACCAACCTACGCCTGTGCTGCCATCAAAAATGGCTTTAGTCAGGCTTTCTGTGGTGGTTAATCCTAGGGATAAATCGGTTTTAAGGGTATCGAGTGGCGTCGCCATTGCGATGCCGTCTATCCCTAAACGAAACTGTTCCAAGTTAACGTGGGCGCCAATGTTGAAGATAAGTTGCAAGCTCTCAGCTAGGCTAGGCGAATGCAGCGCAACGGTACTCGGTGCTATCCAAGTGGTCATTTGCACTGGGAATGAGATTAGCAGCAATACATACGCCGCCATTGCAGGGTTAAACAGGTTATGGCCTAAACCGCCGTAAAGGTGCTTAACGATAACGATCGCAAAGGCGGTGCCCATCACTATCATCCACCAAGGTGCTAGGGGAGGAATGGCGACACCAATCAAGATTGCGGTCAGCATGGCGCTGTTATCGCTAAGGCTGGCTTTGATATTACGATTGCGAAGTTTCATCACCGCAGCCTCACAGCTTAAGGCAACTATAATCGCAAGCAGCACTTGAACAAGCGTGCCCCAGCCAAAAAAGGCGCATTGCACCACAAGGCCCGGCAGTAAACATAAAATCACCCTTTGCATCACAGTTGAGGTATGCAAATTACGTGTAACATGGGGTGATGAGGCTATTTTAAACGCCATTGTGTTCCCTTTTCATCATTCTGTTCTTAATCATTAGCAACACTTGAATCGCTCGAAGCTTCGGTTTGTTGAGCGAGTGCCGCTTTTTTGGCTTTTGCCTTGGCGATGGTCGCAGCAATCCGTGCTTTTTTAAGCTCATCGCCTGATAAGGCTGCCGTTTCAATGGGTTCTGCGGATGGTAAAACGGCTTCAGGATTGGCTGCTGCTATCGACGGCGATGCCACGTTAGCTTTAGTTTGAATGTCGTCAACTGACGTGGACTCTGCCTCTAAATCAGACTTAGGCTCAACAATTGACGCCGCTGCTTTTTTCGCTTTGGCACGAGCAACTGCGGCAGCCACTTTCGCCTTTTTAATCGCTTCAGCGTTGTTAACGTCAGTAGCGGCTGCTTCTGTATCATCATTCACATCTGCTTGAACGCTAGCTGCGGAATCAACTGCTGGAGTCGCGGTCTGAGTTAAATTATTGTCAGCATTTGTCTCAGCTTGCTGCGCGGCTTTTTTCGCTTTAGCACGGGCAACCGCGGCGGCTACTTTGACTTTCTTAATCGCTTCTGAATCATTAACGTCACTAACGATAATTTCAGTATTGCTAACTTCAATATCACTAGCGGCGGTTTCTACTTGCGGCGCCGCTTTCTTGGCCTTTGCCCGCGCGACTGCGGCAGCCACTTTGGCCTTTTTATCATCGGCAGCGCTGGCTTCTGGTGTGCTGTCAGTCGTTTCAAGCGGCGCGGTATCGGCTTGCTGAGCCGCCTTTTTAGCTTTGGCGCGAGCAATGGCCGCGGCGACTTTGTCCTTCTGAGATAACGGCGCTTCTTGCGCGATTGCATCTGTTGCTAAGAAGGATTCATCACTGGCATCAACATTCACCACATTGTTTGTATCTGCACCATTTGTATCAGCACCATTGGCATTCACTTGGGCGGCTTTCTTCGCCTTAGCTCGGGCGATGGCTGCGGCAACGGCAGCTTTACCCTTGGGCGCGTCTGTCGTATCAGTGCTTGTTACGTTTGATTGATGATTCAATGATTCTTCAGTCGACAACTCTTCAGTTGCTGATTGTGCCGCTGCGGCTTTTTTCGCGGCGATCCGTGCCATGGCTTCGGCGACGGCATTTTTATCCGTGCCAGTCATAGTCGCTTGTCGGCGCTCTGCGGCTTCTTTGGCCTTAGCTTCACGGGCAAGCTTTTCTTCTTCAAGACGCGCTAAACGGGCATCGAAACGCTGTTTAGCGCGCTCCGCTTGCTGCTTCTCATCGGCGGCTTGTTTAAGTGCAGATTTGGCAATGCGGTAATACTCGACTAAGGGAATATCACTCGGGCAGACGTAACTACAACAACCGCATTCAATACAATCCTTTAGATTGTAGCTGGCAGCTTTGTCATATTCTTCGGCCTTGGCGTGCCAAAAGAGTTGCTGTGGCAATAAGAGTGCAGGGCAGGCATTGGCACATTCGCCGCAGCGGATACAGGCTTTTTCTTCTGGTGTAGTTCCTATTTCTTGGCTGCTTGGCACCAGAATACAGTTAGTACCTTTTAAAATAGGTACTTGGATATTCACCAATGCATGGCCCATCATAGGCCCGCCAATAATCACCTTTTGTTCAGGCTCTGGCGTGAACTCAGTCGCAGCCAGCACATGCTCAACAGGTGTGCCTATCGGTAACCAGTAGTTCCCCGGTTTACCGACATTTTTGCCCGTCACAGTCACAACACGCTCAATCAGCGGTTTACCTTGGGTAACCGCTTGATGAATCGCAAAGGCAGTGCCGACGTTATGCACGACGATACCGAGTTTGGCGGGAATAGCGCCCGAGGGCACTTCGCGGCCAGTAATGATTTGAATTAACTGCTTTTCACCACCAGAAGGATATTTTGTCGGAATGACCGTTACCCGAATGCTGTCCGCTGGGAGCCCACATTGGACGACTGCAGCTTGCATGGCTTTGGCCGCTTCTGGCTTATTATCTTCAATGGCGATAACAATACGTTTTGGCGTTAATAACCGATGAATAATGCCAATACCGGCGAGGATATCTTGGCTGTATTCGCGCATTAATCTGTCATCGGCGCTGATATAAGGTTCGCATTCGACGCCGTTGATGATGACTAAATCAATTTCACTGACTGGATTAAGCTTAATATGAGTTGGAAACGCCGCGCCGCCCATGCCTGCAATGCCAGCAGCACGGATCTTATCGATCATCTGCTGATGGGTTAAATCCTCAAGCTCATTTTGCACCAGCTCACACCAAGTGTCTTTGCCATCGGCTTGGATAACGCAAGTGTTAACTGGCAATGCTGAAGCATGGTTACTGGCCCTTGGCTCAATGGCAACGATAGTGCCTGATGTCGGCGCATGCACAGGTAAATGCCAAATGGAGATACCTTGAGTTAACGGTGTGCCTTTTAATACGCTATCGCCGATGTTTACCGCAAGTGTGCAGTTTTCACCGACTTGAGGGATGGGCACTAAATACGTAGCGGCTAAGGGCAGTTGGCTAATCGGCGTCGCGTTCGAGAGGAATTTGACTTCGGGTGGATGTATACCACCGGGTGAGCGCCAAAGGGTTCCTTTATCTAATTGATCTAATAAAGTTAACACCGCTTTTCCTCTTCTAACTGTGGGTCTTGGTTCTGAATCTCTTGAATGAGAGTCACTGGGATGGCATTTAAGCGCCAGTTCCAATTTTTAAGATTCTGGGTGACTGGGATCATATCAATACAATCGACGGGACAAGGCTCAACACAGAGATCGCAACCCGTGCAATCGGTTGTCAGCACAGTATGCATAAGCTTACCTGCACCGATAATCGCATCCACGGGGCAGGCTTGAATACACTTAGTGCAGCCAATACATTCGTCTTCACGTATGTAGGCGACCTTTTTCACTTGAGATTGTGCTTCGGCATTCAGCGGCTCTGGCTCGACGCCCATCAGGGTCGCCAGTTTTTCCATGGTGGCAGTGCCGCCGGGAGGGCATTTGTTGACTTTATCACCGTTGGCAATCGCTTCAGCGTAAGGGCGACAGCCCGGGTAACCACATTGACCACATTGGGTTTGTGGCAGAATCGCTTCGAGTTCATCGACAATCGGATTGCCTTCAACCTTAAATTTAACGGCGGCAAAACCGAGTAATAGTCCAAAGACTAATGCCAATAGGGTCAACAATATGACTGCAATTAAAATTCCGGACATCTTACTTAACCAATCCTGTGAATCCCATAAAGGCGAGGGACATAAGACCTGCGGTGATCATCGCTATGGCGCCGCCTTTGAAAGGTAAGGGGACATCTGCGGCAGCTAAACGTTCGCGCATCGCCGAGAAGAGAATTAACACTAATGAGAAGCCTAATGCAGCACCAAAGCCATAGATAGCCGATTGGATAAAATCGTGCTTCTCGTTAACGTTCAATAGGGCAACACCCAACACCGCACAGTTAGTTGTGATCAGCGGCAGGTAAATCCCTAAAGCGCGATGCAGTGCAGCACTGGTTTTTTGCACCACCATTTCAGTAAATTGCACCACAACCGCAATCACTAAAATGAAGCTCATGGTTCGCAGGTAGCTCAGATCAAAGGGCAATAGTAGATACTGGTTGACGAGGTAACTGAGAATCGAGGCTAACGTCAGCACAAAAGTGGTCGCCATAGACATGCCAATAGCGGACTCCAGTTTACTGGAGACCCCCATGAAAGGACACAAGCCTAAGAATTTCACTAAAACGAAATTGTTGACCAGTACTGTACTGATCAACAAGAGGAGATATTCAGTCATCTCAATACTTTTCTAAACGGATCTTGGCCGTATTATCGACTTTTCCGTTTGCATAAACAACATATAGAATGCAGGGTTAACCATCTTTACTGTAAATTTTGGCGACGAATTAACCCGTTAAAGTATTAAATTTGATCTGTAATCGCCATGGCTTGGGGCTGTGCTATGTAATAGCCTTGCAATCCATCAACTAAGAGTTTTTCGAGGGTGAGTTTTTCTTCTTGGCGTTCGACGCTGGTCGCAATAACCCGAATGCCTATCCGTCTTGCAACATCCACCATCATACGGACGAAGAACTTATTATTGCTGTCTTCATCGATATTCGATGTGTAGCTGCCATCAAGCTTTATGTAGTCTGGACGCACTTCACTGAAGAATTTGAAGGACGTAAAGCTCATGCCAAAACGCTCTATCGACACCCGTGATCCAACGCTATGTATTTCGCGAACGAACTTATAGCTTGCCCCTAAGTTAGACTGCATACCTGACTCATTGATCTCAAATACTAAGCGCGAGGCGATGTATTTTTGCTTGCCTAAAATGTCCTTTAGCCAAGCGACAAACATATCTTGATGCGCAGAAAATGCGCTAATATTGATGCCAAAGTTACCCGAAATGGTCGGGTTTTCCTTAAGCATTCTTAATGCACTGATCACCACCAGTTTATCTAATTCAGAACTCATACCGTGACGTTCGGCCATAGCGATCACTGTGGTGGTCGGTAAAAACTTACCTTCGCTATTGTAAAAGCGCGCCAACAACTCGCGGTAAACCTCTACATCAGTTCGGCAGGGCTGAATTGGCTGTTGGTAGAATTTTAATGCTTGGCGAGTGACTAAATCATTGATCGCCATTTTCCAGCGATCATCGCCAAACTGCTCGTCACCATTGAGTTTTTCTTGGATATGATAGCTATTAGGTCCAAGGGTCTGCGCTATGCTGACTGCGGTATCCGCAATCGTCAGCAAATTAACCGCATCGGTACCTTGGTGATAGGGAACTAAACCGATATGGGCAACAGATTCCGCTTTTGTCATCTGCAAATATTCATCGAGATAAATTTTTAATTGATCTAAAAATTTTGGCGCATCCTTCAGCATGACATCAGGAATAAAGATGGCAAAATCAGCGCTCGATACCCTGAAACATTCTGCATCTGAATACTTGCTACAGGCTTTGCGGATACAATTTGCCACCCTTGAAAGATAATCATCCCCTGCAGTTCGCCCTTGTTTTTGATTGATTTGCGCAAGCTCTGTGGCTTTAACCATTGCCATCAGCCCCAATTGAGGAATATCGGGATTGCTTATGGTTTCTAATTTTTGGGTAAAGCGCTGGCGACTACCAAAACCCGTCACTGTGTCTTGATAGGCCGCTTTATGCAGCTTTTCATTCTCTTGATTGAGTTTATCGATTTGGGCTTTAAGTTGAAGACGACACTCTTCAAGGGATATTCCAATGGGGTTGAGCTCACCTGTGAGTTTTGATGATGCGACAGCAGAAAACCCTAACTCAGGTATTTTTGAAATATAATCAGCAGCATAACGTATCGCCGCCCTATGTTTTGACATTAACAGAATAAACACTAACAGCAAGATAAGGTAAGCCACCAGTAACATGACACCGAGCTTTTGAGTATGACTAATCGAAGTTTCAATCGCTTGGTTTGCACTGAGTTTGACTTGTAAACGACCGGTTGCCAATTTTTGTGTATGACTGAGCTCAATAGAAAATAAACGGGCTAAGGGATGAGGATGTTGGCTGTCTAAACGACCTTCGGTATAACTCAGTTGGCCATCGGTATCATCAATATATTGGAAAAATTGGAATGGGTAATTTTCAGAAAGCTTTTTGAAGAGTTCGGCGCCATCACCTTGCCATTGTTGGTAGCGGGTTAAACTGGTTTTAAAGCTATCCAGTTCTTGCTGTTGTTGGATTTGTAATTGGCTATTTTCGCTTTGATATACCCAAGCAAAAAGACCTAAGAAAATAAGCAGTAAAAAAATTGGATATGATTTTGACATGGCCATAAAAATCCGCTCTATTTTTTTGGGTGAGCTCAAACAGGATAAGTTTAAGTCAAGAATACTTAACTGCAGCTATCTGTGTGATGACACTCATAAATTTTTATTAATAAGCTGATAACAGTGTAACTGCATTTGCTTAAAAACAAAACGGAAAAGAATAGGGTAACTAGAAGCCGGAAGAGGCAAAGGCACGGGAACAAAACGAAGAATAAATTGGCTCCCCTGACTGGACTTGAACCAGTGACATACGGATTAACAGTCCGCCGTTCTACCGACTGAACTACAGGGGAGTAGAGGGTGCGATATTGCTATCGACTTTACAGAAATAACACTTTTAAAATGGCTCCCCTGACTGGACTTGAACCAGTGACATACGGATTAACAGTCCGCCGTTCTACCGACTGAACTACAGGGGAATCGAGGTGCGATATTACTATCGACTTTTTAGCTTGCTTAAATTGGCTCCCCTGACTGGACTTGAACCAGTGACATACGGATTAACAGTCCGCCGTTCTACCGACTGAACTACAGGGGAATCATTTTAATGCTTCAGCTTGATAATGTAATTGGCTCCCCTGACTGGACTTGAACCAGTGACATACGGATTAACAGTCCGCCGTTCTACCGTCTGAACTACAGGGGAATTGTTTACAACTTATCTTACTGCTTGTTCTAACTCATTTTTATCATGTGCTTAAAGTGGCTCCCCTGACTGGACTTGAACCAGTGACATACGGATTAACAGTCCGCCGTTCTACCGACTGAACTACAGGGGAATCGTTTCACACAATCGTAGCGACTCGTTGAGAACGGAGCGCATAGTAAAACGCTCTGTTGGATGAGTCAACTCGAGTTACTAAAAAAAGTGTAATTATGCTGTTAAGTGCTCATCTAATGTGCATCGTGGTGCAGAATTCGACATTTTTCGTGAAAAACCACTTAACAATTCGCAATATAGCCATAATTGAGTCCATCGTTTTTAAGCGGTGATTCTATGAAATTGAAATCATTCGCTAAATAATCGACACCGTTTTCGGTACTTGGTCGAGTACTTAAGACTCAAACCGCTCAAAAAAGGATCTCAGGTGGGGTAATGTGAATTTACTCAGTTCTTTATGTCGATAGAAAACGTGGGTTATCTTTTCGCCGTTAAAGTCCGTTTTTCTGTTTTAACAAGTTTGCTGTTGTTGATGGAGGTGTTAATTGAGGCTTTATCGAATTAGCGTGAGCTGTTTTTCAAATGAAGTGATGCACTTCACTATAAGTTGTGGCACCAGATGCGCTACTACAACTCGCGTTAATTACAGTTAGTGAAATTGATACAAGTAGCAACATTTATCAAATGTAATTAAATTACTAAATGCCGAGAGACGGTTGTTAAGACACATGACAGCCTCCAATCCCGCGTGGTTTCTAGGTTATTTCGACTTATCAACAAAATCTGTGGATAACCCTGTGAGTTGTCCTGAAAAATGGCCGCCAAAGCCTTGGGGTATGGGCGGCGGACTTAAAATGCACTATTTTGGGGTTCAAAAATAAATTTAAGTATTATCAAATGCATACTAAAAGCAAGTGGTTTTTGTTGAGGGTGAAAACAAGGTTGCAATTTTGTAATCGAACGAAATTGATTTCTTGTGTATTAAATTGGCATTTTTGCTTAGTTTGCGGGTGTTTTGTGAGCAAAAAACGCTTAAAACGCCTTAGTTTAAAAGTTTCATGTTTCTTCCTTTAAATTGTCATCTTGCGGTTTTAGATCGTATTGATATGACGACAGGAAGGATAACTGTGGAGCTTAGTCGGTGACTTGATTAGAATGGGGCGACTCACTAAAAGGATATGTGCGCGTGTCAGAATCTGTTTTTCAGCTTGAATCGCAATTCGCCCCCGCAGGCGACCAACCTACAGCGATTGCCAAATTAGTCGATGGACTCGAAGCGGGTCTGGCCTGCCAAACCTTACTCGGGGTGACGGGCTCAGGTAAAACCTTCACGATTGCCAATGTGATCCAAAAGTTAGGTCGGCCCACGATTATCATGGCGCCTAATAAAACCTTGGCGGCGCAGCTTTATGGCGAGATGAAAGAGTTCTTTCCCCATAATGCGGTCGAGTATTTCGTTTCTTACTACGATTACTACCAGCCCGAAGCCTATGTACCTGCATCAAATACCTTTATCGAAAAGGACGCTTCGGTTAATGCTCACATTGAGCAGATGCGTTTATCCGCCACTAAGGCGCTGTTAGAGCGTAAAGATGTGGTGCTGATTGCTTCGGTGTCGGCCATTTATGGCTTGGGCGATCCCGATTCCTATTTAAAAATGTTGCTGCATCTACGCCAAGGCGATGTGATGGGGCAGCGTGACATCTTAATTCGTCTCAGTGAATTGCAGTACAAGCGCAATGATATTGAGCTACAACGTGGTACTTATCGTGTGCGCGGTGAAGTGATTGATATTTTCCCCGCCGATTCTGAGCGTAATGCCATTCGAGTCGAGTTGTTCGACGATGAGATTGAACGCTTAAGTGAGTTTGACCCGTTAACGGGCCATATTATTAAACGTATCGCCCGTACGACGGTTTACCCTAAGACTCACTATGTCACGCCGCGGGAAAAAATCATCGCTGCCACTGAGTTTATTAAAGAAGAACTGCGTGAGCGTAAGCAATATCTACTCGATAACAACAAGTTAATTGAAGCTCAGCGTATCCATGAGCGGGTGCAATACGATGTCGAAATGATGGTGGAGTTGGGTTACTGCTCTGGCATCGAAAACTACTCGCGCTATTTGTCTGGCCGCGCACCGGGGGAAGGGCCACCAACCTTGCTCGACTATTTGCCTGCCGACGGCTTATTAATTATCGATGAATCCCATGTGACAGTGCCGCAAATCGGCGCTATGTACAAAGGTGACCGTTCCCGTAAAACCACACTTGTGGAATACGGTTTCCGCTTACCGTCCGCCTTGGATAACCGGCCGCTCAAGTTTGAAGAGTTTGAGCAATTGATGCCGCAAACTATCTATGTGTCGGCAACACCGAGTGCCTACGAGCTGGAAAAGAGCGAAGGTGAGATTGCTGAGCAGGTCGTGCGGCCAACGGGATTGCTCGATCCTGAATTAGAAGTGCGCCCCGTTGGGACCCAAGTGGACGATTTATTGTCTGAAATCGCCAAGCGAGTGGCCGTCAATGAGCGGGTGTTAGTGACGACGCTGACTAAGCGTATGTCGGAGGATTTGACTGAATACCTCGACGAACATGGCGTAAAAGTGCGTTATCTGCATTCGGACATAGACACAGTCGAACGGGTTGAGATCATCCGCGATCTGCGTTTAGGTAAGTTTGATGTGTTGGTTGGGATCAACTTATTACGTGAAGGCTTAGATATGCCTGAAGTGTCATTGGTGTGTATTTTAGATGCCGATAAAGAGGGCTTCTTGCGCTCTGAACGCTCGCTCATCCAAACGATTGGCCGCGCGGCGCGTAACGTCAATGGTAAAGTGATCCTCTATGCCGATCGCATCACCAATTCGATGGAGAAAGCGATAGGTGAAACTGACCGACGTCGTGAACGTCAGCGGGCGCACAACTTAAAACACGGTATCACGCCTAAGGGCGTCGTTAAACGGATCACCGATGTGATGGATGTGGATGATGGCCGCGACAGTAAAGCTGTGTATGGCAAAGTGGCTGAGCCTAAGTCCCATTACCATAAAGCCGATGCGGCAGAGTTGAGCCATCAAATCGATCAGCTTGAGAAGAAGATGCATGCACATGCGCGCAACTTAGAGTTTGAACAAGCGGCGGCAATGCGTGATGAAGTCAAGCACCTGCGGGACCTGTTAATCAAAGCCTAGATTTATTCTTGCGCTCTGCATTAAAAAAAGCCGTCCAGCAATCATGCTGCGACGGCTTTTTAATATCTTGACTTGGGTTAAGCTGGGACTTTTGATGGGCTCATTTTTAGCTTGATAAACACCGCTAAAGCGCAAATCAACCCGCAGATTAAGCCGACCAAATGCGCCTCAGTTGCTACGCGCGCACCTATCATGGCGGTGACATCACTGCTGGCACCATAAAGCTGTTCGTAACCAACCTTGATGATAACGCCAACGAGCAGCAGATAGCCTGAGCGCAGCTTACGGACAATATCCTGCACTGCGCCGTAGGCGAACAAGCCATGCAACATACCGCTTAAGCCGACATAACCGAGCAATTGCGGATAGCCTAAATACAAGCCTATACCTTCAAGTAAACATAACACGAAAAATAGTGCACTTAAGCCTTTGAGATGATAATGAAAATGGTGCAAAAATAGCACCACCCACAGCCCTGCAAGGTTCATCAATAGATGCCATTGATTCGTGTGCAGTAAATTTCCTGTGATTAATCGCCACCATTCACCCTCACTAATTGCACTGCGGCGATAGGCGAGTAGGTTATCGACAGTGGGGCTTGCTAAGCCTGCTGCATACAAACCCGCACAGATCAGACTCACCATCAGCGCGACCCAATAGGGACTGCGTGTCATGCTTTAGGCTCGCTGGCGTCAAGCTCAGCCATGATCGCTGCTTTATTCTGTAGATAGTCATCTAATCCACGTTTGCGAAGATGACAGGCAGGGCAATCACCACAGCCATCGCCAATCACGCCGTTATAGCAGGTGAGAGTATGGTGGCGAACCAGATCAAGTTGCCGATATTTATCCGCCAGTGCCCAGGTTTGTGCCTTATTGAGCCACATTAAAGGCGTGATGATTTTTAGTTGCTTATCCATGCCTTGAACTAAGGCGGATTCCATCGCTTTGACAAAATCGTTACGACAATCAGGGTAGCCTGAAAAATCGGTTTCACACACGCCTGTGATAATCGCCTGCGCCCCTAATTGATAGGCATAAATACCTGCAAGCGTTAAAAATAAAATATTACGGCCGGGCACGAAGGTATTGGGTAAGCCATTTTCCATCAACTCGTGTGAAACGGGTATCGCATCACGGGTGAGGGCTGAAATAGCTAACTCATTGAGTAAGGTGACATCCATGACTTTATGACTGGTGATCTTCAAGCGTTTTGCTAAGGATTTGGCAACTTCAATTTCTTCGCGGTGGCGTTGACCGTAGTCAAAAGTGATCCCATGTACTTCATCGTACTGGGTTAGGGCTTGAATAAGGCAAGTTGTTGAGTCTTGTCCGCCACTGAATACCACCACTGCTTTGGACACCACTGTTTTTGACACTAAGCTCGTTGACATAAAGGATTTCACTTTACCGTAGAACAGGTATTAATAGGGCGTTAGTGTAACTCAGGCCATAGGGCTTGCAAACTCTGACTATAGGGCCGAAATAGGCTTTCTCGGCGCAAAGACTTGCAGCTCAAGCTAAAATCCACTATAAATGCCGCCCCAGAAAAGTGGAACGTCAGTATGAATTACCCTGTCAACGAAGTATTTGAAACCATTCAAGGTGAAGGTGTCTTTACCGGAGTGCCCGCCATATTTGTCCGCCTACAAGGTTGTCCCGTGGGATGTGCGTGGTGCGATACGAAACAGACATGGGATGTGCTTGAAGCCAATAAGGTGTCGCCAGAGCAAGTGATTACCGTAGACGGCACCATTGGTCGCTGGGCTGATCATACGGCGCAAAGTCTTATCGCTGCTTTTCACGCTAAAGGTTTTACTGCGCGGCATATCGTTATCACCGGCGGTGAGCCTTGTATGTACGATTTACGCGAATTAACCGAGACCTTGCACAGCCAAGGCTTTGCGACTCAAATCGAAACCAGTGGCACCTTCGAAATCAACTGTGCCGATGACACTTGGGTGACAGTATCACCCAAGGTGAACATGAAAGGGGGCTATCAGGTATTTGCACAGGCGCTGAACCGCGCCAATGAGATTAAGCATCCTATCGCTACTGAAAATCACATCGATGAACTTGATGAGTTACTGCAAGACATCGATATTTCAGCGAAAACGATTTGCCTGCAGCCGATTAGTCAAAAGCCTAGAGCGACAGAACTGGCGATGAAAGTGTGTATCGCCCGTAATTGGCGCTTATCGATCCAGACCCATAAGTATTTGAATATTGATTAATGCTAATTTGCAAAGCATAAAAAAACGCCTCACAGTTGTGGGGCGTTTTTTATGGTGGATGTTTTGTGGATTTTAAACCTAACGACTTAATACAGTTGCTAAATCAAGCTCACTTAACTGGCCGAAATGATTAAATGCTGCAAGTTGGCGCTGATAGGGCGCAATATCGCCGATGTTAGCTGCAATCCAATCTGTATCGTAATAAGTATCAAGGTAACGCTCACCCGAGTCACAAATGAGGGTCACTATTGAGCCTTGCTCTCCACGCGCTTGCATTTGTACGGCAAGTTGCAATGCGCCGTACAGGTTGGTTCCTGTGGATGCGCCGGTTTTACGGCCAATCAATTGTTCTAACCAATGAATCGTCGCCACTGATGCGGCGTCGGGAATTTGCAGCATAGTATCGACAACTCCAGGAATAAACGATGGCTCGACTCTCGGTCGACCTATGCCTTCAATCTTACTGCCATTGCAACAGGTTAAGCTGGCATCGCCGCTCTGATAGAAATCAAAAAAAACGGAGTTTTGCGGGTCGACCACGCAAAGTTGTGTTGCCAACCTCTGATAGCGAATGTAGCGGCCTATGGTCGCCGATGTGCCGCCAGTGCCTAGGCTCATCACTATCCAGCGCGGGATTGTGTGTGGCTCGCGCTCCATCTGATTGAAGATAGAGTTGGCTATGTTGTTATTACCGCGCCAGTCGGTTGCACGCTCGGCGTAGGTGAATTGATCCATATAATGGCCGCCAAGCTCTGCGGCAAGGCGCGCCGATTCGGCGTAAATTTCACTGGAATGTGTGACAAAATGACATTGACCGCCATAGAAAGTGATCTGCTCAATCTTCTTTTTAGCCGTGCTTTTGGGCATCACGGCAATAAAAGGTAAACCGAGTAAACGGGCAAAATAGGCTTCAGAAATCGCCGTGCTGCCCGATGAGGATTCGATAATCGGCGTGCCTTGCTTAATCCAGCCGTTACACAGGGCATAGAGGAAGAGTGAGCGGGCGAGGCGATGCTTTAAGCTGCCTGTCGGGTGGGTACTTTCATCTTTGAGATAAATATCTATGCCATCGAGCATAGGTAATTCAAGCTTAATCAAGTGGGTATCGGCGCTGCGCTGAAAATCCGCTTCAATCTTGCCTATCGCGTGGGCTTCCCATGTTGGGCAGAGTCTGTGAGAATCCACTGGTGGTTGAATCGTGTTAGAAATCATAGTAGTCACATCGAAAGGGATCATTTTCAGAGCATATCACGGGGACGGGCAAAGCGGTTTTATTGGATGAGCTTGAAGTCATTCGCTTAAAGTAGAGCACGACGTAATTGAAATCAAAAATGTCGTTAACCAAGAGGTTTACTTAATATAGAAATGCCAAGAATTTAATCAGATTAAGCTGGAACAGTCAGATTAAGCTGGAACAGTCAGATTAAGCTGGAACAGTCAGATTAAGCTGGAACAGTCAGATTAAGCTGGAACAGTCAGATTAAGCTGGAACAGTCAGATTAAGCTGGAACAGTCAGATTAAGTTGGAACAGACTAAGCGGAAGTGGAACAAGAAGGATATGCGAGAGTGAAAGAAATGGTGGAGGGAGAAGGATTCGAACCTTCGAAGGCTGAGCCGTCAGATTTACAGTCTGATCCCTTTGGCCACTCGGGAACCCCTCCACAAACTTTCTTTTTAGCTTTACAACTAACTTTTAAAATTGTCTTTCAAAACATCATCAATAACGGACTTGTTTATCAAGACAAAACTAAACATTGACCATGCTTAGTCTTTGAAAATGATCCTCTGCGTTAGAGATAAAGATGGTGGAGGGAGAAGGATTCGAACCTTCGAAGGCTGAGCCGTCAGATTTACAGTCTGATCCCTTTGGCCACTCGGGAACCCCTCCACGAATACCTTTAACGCTTTTGTAAAACTCTACATCATTTTCGAACAACACGATAAAACTTGCAGTGCAAATGGTGGAGGGAGAAGGATTCGAACCTTCGAAGGCTGAGCCGTCAGATTTACAGTCTGATCCCTTTGGCCACTCGGGAACCCCTCCTCAATTGCGGCCGCCATAGTAGTCAGAAACCTTTTCCATGTAAATACCCAATTTAAAAATATTCCTAAAGTTATGTATCAAATGGTCGATTAACTAACAACGAATTGTTTTGACGATGTTTTTTTATGCAAATTGATGTTCCTTTAGTCAACGAAGCCCAAATTGGCACCCGCTTAAACGCGGCGATAGAAAACGACAGACGGGGCGAATTCGCCTTGTTGCTGTCGTTACTGTCGGTTGACGCTCGGGACATGGCGCAATTCCAATGGCAAAATGAACTCGATATGGCGCAAAAATTACAGCGTCAGTTCGAATTGCCACCGCAGCAAAGTTTAATGGCGGATTTATCGTCAGTTGAGCCTGTGGTTGATAACAGCAGTATTTTTATGGATCAAGGTCCACGTGCGTTTCAATTACAACAAGCATTGCGACCGGAAGCCTTAGTCATCCGTGGCGGCGAGTCAGTCGCAATGGCAGAAGCGTTAAGTAACTGTGACCATGTGACTCAGCTGAGGCAAAGGGGCCAATTAACCGCACCCAAAGTCGAGATCATGCACTTTGCTGATCAATTGGCAATCCAACGTAATCTTGTGCCTTTGCTCGCCTCAGCCTAAGGCAGTCTTCCCGCAAGTGATCTTCAATACCCATCGGGTCAATCTGATCCATTTCGATAAATAAGCGTGAGCTAAAGCCAGTTATCTTGAAGCTTAATTACCTATAATTCGTATTAACCTATCGAGTTAAAATTTACCGCGTTAAAAATTTAACGAGCATATTTTAGTGATGCCGTTAATCAGTCGCTCTATACATTAAGGAATACAGATGAAAGGCATAATAGAAGCACAGAGCCCGACAGTGAATGACACTTGCACCGATTGCGGCAGCTTTGTCGATATCGGCGCCGTTATTGATGAACACGATACGTTATTGACGTTAAATTTTGTTGGCGATAGCGCTCAAGCGGATGCCGAAAGCATGTCAACACGCGCTCAAACTCGATTTGCTGAAGTGCAAACTGAATTTGTGACTAAAGCTGAAGGCGTCGACTTACTGCTGACCTTCAATGTCAGCGCGGAAAAAATGATTTTTCAATTGGAAAACGGCCTGTAATTTTTAGAGCAGCACTTTAGTTTTAGTCGGTTATGGATATCCGGAAATCGCGCTAATTGCCTAAAAATGCTGCTATTGTTAACCAAATTGTAATAAATTGTGCCACATGTTGCTGTGCTTGCAACAGTTAGTGTAATCTGCCTCCAAATAAGAATAATTCAATCAGCTTAATTCTAAATTTCAAGGTAAGTTTGCTAACAGCAAAGACCTTTAGCCCAACACGAAGTTTTGTAGGGAACCAGCGTGAAGCGACGTCAGCATCAGCATTTATTGGAGTCTTTGGTACAGTCAACTGCAAAACAGCAGGGCGATTTCACAAAGACGGCAGAGTTAACCACAGAGTTGTTGTGCCAGAATTTAGCGGTTTCTTTGGTATCAGTGTGGACTTTTTCATCTGATCAACAAACCCAATCACTCGTCGCACAATTTGGTTCTATGATGTTGCAAGACATTCATAGACCTAAGTTACTACAAGATTGCCCCCGGTATGTACACGAGCTCAAAACTCTGCGCCATATCGATGCAGGCAATGCCCTGACCGATCCACGTTTAAGTGAATTGGCTGAGTGCTATTTTATCCCGCGGCAAATCAACTCGAGTCTTGACATCGCCATTCGTATCAATGGCCATCTCGAAGGTGTGCTCTGCATCGAGCGGGCACAATTGACACCTCACTGGCATGACAGTGAAATTCACCTCGCGTGCCAGATGGCTGACCAATTAGCCCTGACCTTAGCGACAAAACACAGCTACGATAAAGAAGAAAGCTTGAGTTTATTTCGCTGTGCCACTGAACAATCACGACAAATCAGTATGTTAATTAATCTGCATACTGAAAAAGTCGAGTATGTGAATCAGGCGCACAGTGAAATCACCGGCATGCCCCGTGAACAGATTATCGGCGCGAATATCCGTGAGTTGGCTTTTTTCAAGCAGCATGCCCAATTAGCCGAGCAAACCCTAGCGCAAATCTTTAGGGGCGAAATTGCCAAAGGCGAAGTGCAGTTTAGTCGTGCCGATGGCAGTTGTTATTGGCTGACATACGTGCTGAGTCAGTTCATTACCGATCGCGGTAATCATTATGCCTTGGTCTCGTGTGAAGAAAATACCGACGAGCATAACTATAAGTCAGAGCTTGAACGGCTTGCTTGGCGTTGTGGATTAACGGGACTCCATAACCGTACTCATTTTAATCGAGTCCTTGAACGTACCACGAAGGGACTGTTGTTATTAGTTGATTTAGTGGGATTTAAGCGTTTTAACGATACCTATGGTCATGAAAATGGCGATAGCTTGTTGATAGAAATTGCCCGCCGTTTGAAACATTTTTCTGAGATTAATAAGGCCACCGAAATTGCCCGCGTCGGCAGCGATGAATTTGCCGTGCTGTTGACCGATGATAATGCGGTTTACGATCTTGATTATTTTAGTACGCGCCTGTATCAACATCTTGCTATGCCTATTTTAATCGGCCGCGAGCAAGTCGAACCTAAGCCTGCTTTAGCTGTGGTTGATATTGCTTCTGTGGCGAGTTTGTTTGCCCCATTAACCTGTGCCGATATTGCAGTGCAGTATGCTAAAAAGAAAAAAGGCACTGCAATCCAAGTATTTAACAGCACGTTATTGAGTGCATTTAAAGAGGATGCGCAGATAGAACGTGATTTACACAGTGCGATCCGTGGCCGTCAGTTTGAGCTTTATTATCAGCCACTGAGGGATCTTGAGCAGAATACCTATATTGGCGCCGAAGCCTTAATCCGTTGGCACCATCCTAAAAGAGGCGTGTTATTTCCAGCTTCCTTTATTGATATTGCTGAGCAGTCGGGGATGATTAATTCCATTGGCAGTTGGGTTTTAGAGGCCGCATGTCGACAGTTGAACCTATGGCAGCATCATAATGCAGAGATGACAATGCATGTAAATGTGTCGGCCCGCCAGTTCTTCAGTGGTAATTTATTCGAGCAAGTGTGGCAGTTGTTGACGCGTTATCGCTTGAAACCTAAGACGTTAATCTTAGAGATCACTGAGACTGAATTGATGGGTGATATTCGCCACGCGACCTTGTTATGCCAAGAATTAGCGGAATTAGGCGTAGGGCTCGCGATTGACGATTTTGGGACGGGTTACTGCTCTATGCGTTATTTGAAGCAGTTTCCGATCAGTAAACTTAAGATTGATCGTTCGTTTATTTCAGATCTTACCGTCAGCCGCGAAAGTCGCGAAATTGTGTCAGCCATTATCGCCATGGCGAATGCATTGAATATATCTCTGACGGCAGAAGGGGTTGAAACCCTTGAGCAAGAAGCATTTTTAGCGAAAAGTTTTTGTCATCAGGCACAAGGTTATCTCTATAGTCCTGCATTACGGGAGCCTGAGTTTGCACAATTTATCTTGTCGGCTAAAAGCGCTTCGGCCATAACCCACTAAAGTTACACATAACCCACTAAGTCACAATTATTTCAAATGTGCTGCTCACGATAAAATAAAGGCAACCTAGGTTTGTAATCTAGGTTGCCTTTATTGTTGATCTCTGTGCTTGTTCAATCAGCACTATAAACCTTCATCGTAATTTTCCAGTGCAGTTCAGCACTGTATACCTATTAAGATTTTAAGCAGCATTGTTTGAATTTTTTGCCACTATGGCAAATACAGAGATCATTTCTACCGGGTAATTTAGCCGTCATTTGCTGGCCTTGGCTGTAATACCAGCGACTTGCTTGGTAGATAAATTCGGATCGCTCATAGATAGCATCAATTTCACCATCGAGCTTATACCAAGCTTTAAAGGTAACTGTGCCATGTCGTTGTTCAGCTATCGCCGCTTGAGCATTGTGGCTTGGTGTTTCTGTGCTGCTCTGTACATCTAATCCTAACCAATGTGGGTGAGGACCAGCATTGAGGCTCGTGAGAGTAAGGCCATTTAGATAGTCTGGATGATGTGTTTTTAAAATGTAATCAAAATTTTTCAATACAAATGCGCAGTAGCGTGAGCGCATAAGCTGTTCAGGTGTGCGGGCAATGACTTGCCCAGAGTCTACATGCGTATGCAGTGGACCACAGCAATCTTGGTAGCTTATCCCACTGCCACAGGGGCAGGCTTGCTTAGTTGTAGTCATGTTGGCTAAATCTTTAGTTTAATTATATTTTTTTGAATTTATTCTATTTATATCTAAATGCGTTAGATGTTAGACAATCCATTTAAACGTAATCGGCATTAACATTAGGGTAATTTTTTACCCGCAGGTAAAGGCGGAAATTGGCGACCATAATACAAGTTAGGCACTGGTTTCGCATTCAGATAATAGCTAGGTTCTGCGCGGTTATTGGTATCTAAGCTCACTTTCCATTGAGTGGATGAGACTTTTTCTGTACCAATAGCAAATTTGCCCGCAAATTCACTCACAGGTTCGCCGGTTTCTTGTGCTGGGTAAAATCGAACCAAATAATAGCCTGTATCTATGGCACCATTACCGATAATTTTGCGTTTAGTAATGCGAAAATCCACGTCGATAGTGGCTTTTTTGGCGCGGATTTTATCGAAAAACTTCTTGTAAATGGCGACAATATTGTCTCGTCCATAGTAAATTTCTTTACTTTGACTCTCAGATAAGTAGCTAGCGTCATCAGCGTAAATCTCACGAGTCACCTCAGGGGACAATTGATTAAAAGCACTAATAAACAAAGGGTAATTAGCGTTGATCAATTGATCATCAGTGGATTTTGTATGAGTTTTAGCTGGATTGGCTAAGCTTGGTAGTGACAATAAACACATCAGGACTAGCGGTAAAAATTTCATTACTTTATTCTAATCTGGCAATCATGGCGTCACTATAATGGAGGCGCCCGCTGAACTAAAGCCTTGAATGTTTACAAAGTGTGTTTCTGTACAAGAGTGTGAAGTAAAGGAGCTTGCCATGCTGGATGATGAATCAGCACTGTTTTTTGAGGAAATGGCTGGAGTCGTACCACTAAAAGGCGATATGCCAGTGGTAAATTTAGCACTGAAAGCGTTGACGGCTGAGCAAATACACAGACGCGATGCTTTAGAACGGGAAACCTTCCTAGCGTGTATGCCACTGGATTTAAAAGCGTTTCCACAGCAAGCGCCAGATGACATTGTGAGCTTTAAGCGTGAGGGAGTACAAAGCGGTGTTTTTAAACGACTCCGAATGGGGCAATACAGCATCAAGATGGAGCTTGATGTGCATGCTTATCGGTTAAACCAAGCTCGTGATGCCGTCCTTAACTATTTACTGGCAGCGCAGGCACATGGTGAACGCTGTGTCATGTTGATCCACGGTAAAGGCTATCAGAGTCAACCCTTTGCAGGATTGCTCAAATCAGCTGTGTGCTATTGGTTATCACAACTCGACATGGTGCTTGCCTATCATTCGGCGAAAACCGAGCAGGGCGGTGCTGGGGCACTTTATGTGATGTTAACTAAGTCAGAACAGCTTAAGCTTGAAAACCGTGAAGCCAATCGTAAAGGAATGGGATGGCGTTAGATTAAACAGATAAGTATTGAATAAAAATGCCCAATTTTATTGGGCATTTTGTTTTATGTTATTGGGTGATAATTTAATGACCCCTTACCAACCACACTGGCGGTTTGCGGTGGTATTTTGCTCATCTAACCATGTTTTAAGTGGTGCGAAGTAATCGAGCACCGCTTTTGCATCCATGGCTTCTTTGCCGGTGACTTCTTTCAATGCTTCTGGCCAAGGTTTACTTAAGCCTAACTCGAGCATCTTATTGAGTTTCTCTCCCGCGGCTTGATTGCCATAAATACTGCATCTGTGTACCGGACCTTTATCGCCTGCAGTTTCACACAGTGCTTGATGGAATTGGAATTGCAAAATATGCGCTAGGAAGTAACGGGTGTAGGGTACATTGCCTGGTACATGGTATTTAGCACCCGGATCAAAATCTGCTTCACTACGTTCAGTCGGTGCTTTTACGCCTTGGTATTTTTCCCTCAGATCCCACCAAGCTTGGTTATATTGGGCAGGCGTGATTTCGCCGCTAAACACTTTCCAGCGCCACTGATCTATCATCAGGCCAAAGGGCAAGAAAGCAATTTTGTCTAAGGCTTGTTTTAGTAAGAGGCCGATATCCTTAGATGCATCAGGCACTTCTTCTAATAAGCCGATTTGCTTTAAGTAGCTTGGGGTGATCGACAGTGCAATTGTGTCACCAATTGCTTCATGGAAACCGTCGTTAGCGCTGTTTTTAAACAGGAATGGTTGTTGCTTATAAGCGCGTTGATAGAAGTTATGCCCAAGTTCGTGGTGGATAACGCTAAAATCTTCGGCAGTTTTTTGGATACACATTTTAATGCGGATATCGTCGAGATTATCGAGATCCCACGCCGAAGCGTGACAAACCACATCACGGTCCTTTGGTTGTACGAATAGAGAACGCGCCCAAAAACTTTCTGGCAATGGTGCGAACCCTAATGATGTGAAGAAGCCTTCGGCTTGTTTCACCATTTTATGCTCGTCATAGCCTTTCTTTGCCAGTAACTCAGTGACATCGTAACCCGGATCGGCATTGTCAGGGGCGACGAGATCATACACATTGCCCCATTGCTGGGCCCACATGTTGCCAAGTAAGTGTGCAGGGATGGGGCCAGTGGTCGGTGCGACGCTATCGCCGTATTCTTTATTGAGTTCACCGCGCACATAACAGTGCAAGGACTCATAAAGTGGCTTAACTTGGCCCCAAAGACGGTCGAGTTCCTGTGAAAAGTCATCGGGCTTCATATCATATTGACTGCGCCATAGCTCAGACAGGTTGGCATAACCGAGATCCTTCGCGCCTTCATTGGCCAGTTCCACTTCACGTTGAAACAAGGGACGCATAGGTTTGGCGATTTCACGCCAGCCTTTCCACGCTTCTAGCAAGATTGCGGGATCCCGTGATTCGGCCATCAAGCTCGATAGCTCAGGCTGGGTCATACACTTACCGTCGGCAAAACAGTACTTTCCTTTGCCGTATAAGCCATTTAACTCTGAGCTAATTTGCGCAAGCTCGGCATTTTTCGCAGGATCGAGCGGCGCGGGTAGTATTAACGCACTGCGTAGGATATTGAGCTTGCGGGCATTAACGGGATCGAGTTGCACATTGGCGTACTTAGCCGCCTCTGTTGCAAATTTTACCGACGCTGCGCTGACCTTTTCACCGACTGCGGCAGACTGAGCCGCGGTATCATCGGTAATAAAGTTGCTGTAAATCCACTCGGCGCGATTAGATTCAATCGATAATTCAGCCATTTTGGCTTCAGCATCATTAATAAAAGCAATGGCTTGTGCTTTATCTGGGGCGGTATTGATGACAGCTGCTTCTGCAGTAGCTGTCTTGTCTGTTTTACTTTGAGCATCATTACAGGCCGTTAATCCCAGCGCGAGTGCCACTGTGAGGGCGATTTTACTGCGACGATTCAATGAAATAACCATGTCTAGTTGTCCTTGTTGTTTTTGTGTTACACAGTTTACCTAAACCACAGGGTTATTGCACAAGGGTTAATTAACTTGTTTTTAACACTTATTCGGACATGTGCGACATACCGCTTATATCACAGACTAGAAAGCGGTGAATTTGTCCAATTTTAGTTTGACATCCGTGGTGCCAATGTTTAATTTAAACGAGTGTTTTAAATTAATTCAAGGTCACGGAATGGCAAGTCGATCCGATACAAAAACTAGAATACTTGATGCCGCAGAAAAACTGTTCGCCGAACGGGGCTTTTCTGAGACTTCCTTGCGACTCATTACCAGCAAAGCTGAGGTGAATTTAGCATCGGTCAATTATCACTTTGGTTCTAAAAAAGAGCTGATCCGTGCAGTGTTAGCCCGCTATTTAGACGTATTTATGCCTGCTGCTTCAAGCCAAATTCACCGTTTAAATGCCGCTCCAGCACAAGCAACACTCGAAGAGATCCTGTCTTCTTTGGTCGATCCTTTATTGGATTTAAACGCGCTACGTACCGAAGGCACCACGATCTTCCTGCAGCTTTTAGGCCGTGGCTATATCGAAAGCCAAGGGCATTTACGTTGGTTTATCACTACCCATTACGGCCAGCATCTGGATGCTTTTGTTAAAGCCGTTTCGGCCAGTGCACCACATATTCCACCCGCTGAAATGTTTTGGCGCTTACACTTTACCTTAGGCACTATCGTGTTCACTATGGCGTCCGCTGATGCCCTAAATGACATTGCTGCTGCTGAGTTTGGTGAGCATAACGACATCGAAGCCGTGATCCGTAAAGTGATCCCCTACATGGCGGCTGGTGTATCAGTCCCCGTTTCTTCTTAATTAAAAGGTCTTGATAATGTTGACGATTATAATTCTTGCCCTGATAGCCATTGTCGTGTTGTTTGCGGTGAAAAATATCCGGATGCAGTTTATTACCCGCCCAGTTTTTAGTTTTTTCAAGAAGGTCTTGCCGCCACTTTCAGATACCGAGCGCGAAGCGATGGAAGCCGGTGATGTCTGGTGGGAAGGGGAGTTATTCCGCGGAAATCCTAACTGGAATACCTTGCACAGCTACGGTAAGCCGACGCTGACAGCTGAAGAAAAAGACTTTATTGATAATCAAGTAATGACAGCACTGACGATGATCGATGATTTCGACATAGTGCATAACCGCAAGGATTTACCGCCAGAGCTGTGGGAATACTTTAAGAAAGAAGGTTTCTTCGCACTGATCATTCCGAAGAAATTTGGTGGTAAAGCTTTCTCTGCCTATGCAAACTCTACCATTGTCAGCAAATTAGCCAGCCGTAGCGTAAGCGCTGCTGTTACTGTGATGGTGCCGAACTCTTTAGGCCCAGGTGAGTTGCTGACCCACTATGGTACGAGCGAGCAGAAAGAACGCTGGTTACCTGCTTTAGCTAAAGGCGATGAAATTCCTTGTTTTGCATTAACTGGTCCAGAAGCGGGCAGTGATGCCGGCGCTATCCCCGATGTAGGTATTGTGTGTCGTGATATTTTCAACGGCGAAGAAATGCTTGGGCTTAAACTTACATGGGATAAGCGTTATATCACGCTGGCTCCTGTAGCAACAGTTCTGGGTTTAGCGTTCCAAATGCGCGATCCTGAAGGTCTGCTTGGCGATAAGAAAAACTTAGGCATTACCTGTGCGTTGATCCCAACGGATCATCTTGGTGTGGTTATTGGTCGTCGTCATAATCCGCTGGGTATGGCGTTTATGAACGGTACTACTCAAGGTAAAGAAGTGTTTATTCCGCTCGATTGGATTATCGGTGGCCCTGAGTTTGCCGGTAAAGGCTGGCGTATGCTGGTTGAGTGTTTGTCAGCGGGCCGCGGTATTTCATTGCCAGCATTGGCAACGGCTTCTGGTCACATGGCGACGAAGACGACAACGGCTTACAGCTATGTGCGTCACCAGTTTGGTATGGCAATTGGCCAGTTTGAAGGGGTGCAAGAAGCGCTGGCGCGTATTATTGCCAACACTTATCAGTTAGAAGCCGCACGCCGTTTAACAACCACGGGTATTGATCTTAAAGTCAAACCTTCGGTCGTGACCGCGATAGCTAAGTACCACATGACTGAATTAGGCCGTTCAGTGATGAACGATGCCATGGATATTCAATCGGGTAAGGGCATTCAATTAGGACCTAAAAACTATTTAGGCCACCCTTATATGTCGAATCCAATTTCGATTACTGTGGAAGGCGCGAATATTCTAACCCGCTCCTTGATGATTTTTGGTCAAGGTGCGACTCGCTGCCATCCATACGTGCTTGCCGAAATGGAAGCCGCAGCGATGGAAAACCAACATGAAGCCTTAGAGCGTTTTGATGCGTTATTAATGGGTCACATGGGTTATGCCACGCGTAATGCTTTCAGTGCTTTGTTTAGCGCGTTAAGCGGTAGCCGTTTTGGCAGTGCGCCAGTGAGCGGTGAAACTAAGCAGTACTATAAAGATATGTCGCGTATTTCGTCTGCATTAGCCTTAATGACAGATTTATCAATGCTGATCATGGGCGGCGATTTAAAACGTAAAGAAATGCTGTCGGCACGTATGGGTGATGTGCTCAGCCAGTTATATTTAGGCTCAGCGACCTTGAAGTTGTTTGAAGATAATGGCCGTCAACAGGACGATTTGCCTGCGGTACGTTATATAATGGCCAATCGTTTGCACTTGGCGGCTAAAGCGTTGGAAGACACGATTCGTAACTTCCCAAGCCGTCCTGTGGCATGGTTACTGCGTGGCTTAATCTTCCCGCTGGGTAATCACTTCACTGCACCGAGCGACAAAATGGCGACCGATTTAGTTAGCGGCATGTTGAAGCCTGGCCCTGCTCGCGAACGTATTACTTTCTTATGTCCTGAATTTGAAGGGGATAAGGGCGGTATTGCTGAAGTTGAGCAAGCATTTATCGCGCAATATGCCTGTAAAGATATCTATAAAAAACTGAAGAAAGCGCAGCGTGCCGGTGAGTTGCCAGCAAAAGTGCCGAATCTAGTCTTGTTTGCAAAAGCACTCGAGACTGGCGTTATCACTGCCGACGAAGAACAAAAGTTACAGCATGCTGATAAGCTGCGCTTAGCGGCAATTAATGTGAATGATTTCGAAGCGTTATAGTGATTGTTAGTGTTTGATGTTAGCGTTTAATGTTAGTGCAGTTTGGTCTAAGCGGTGTTAAGTTCGATAGCTAAGCCGCTTAGGCCGTTTGGATTTCCCTCTGAAATGAGAGACCAACAAATCTTCATCAACAGAAATCTGCACTTACAGAAAATAGTCAATATAAAAAAACCACCTTCATGAGGTGGTTTTTTATTGGCTTTTTTCTAACGAGCTTGAGTTGTTAGAAGAAGCTTAAGCAACCTAAGCTACGATCAACACTTTACAGGTGTTAGTGCCGCCGATGGTTTCCATTGCATCGCCTTTGGTCATCAGCACCATATCACCGCTATTCAAATAACCAGCCGCAGTTAATGCTTCTAACGCTTTTTGCGCTAGCTCATCGGCTGGGTGGATAGTTGAATCGAAGTAGATTGGCAACACGCCGCGGTACAAGGCCATTTTGGCTAAGGTTGTTGCGTGACGTGATAAACCTAAGATTGGCAGTGAAGAACTGATACGAGACATCAACTGTGGTGTTGCACCCGATTCAGTCAGAGCGATAATCGCCTTAACGCCTTCTAGGTGGTTTGCTGCATACATAGTTGATAGTGCAATGGTTTCTTCAACTGAAGTGAAACGCACATCTAATCTATGCTTAGACACAATCACACTTGGGTGAGATTCAGCGCCAACACACACGTTTGCCATTGCTTTAACGGTTTCTTCTGGGAAGTCACCGGCAGCAGTTTCAGCAGATAACATCACAGCATCGGTACCATCAAGCACAGCGTTCGCCACGTCCATCACTTCGGCGCGGGTTGGCATTGGGCTTGAAATCATCGATTCCATCATCTGAGTGGCAGTGATGACGACTTTATTCAGTTGGCGTGAACGGGCGATTAACTTCTTCTGCACTGCAACGAGTGCTGCATCACCAATTTCAACACCTAAGTCACCACGGGCAACCATAACAACGTCAGACGCTAAGATAACATCATCCATAGCGGCATCGGTCGCAACCGCTTCAGCACGTTCAACTTTAGCAACGATCAACGCATTACAACCTGCTTGACGAGCAAGATCGCGAGCATAGTCCAAGTCAGCACCACTGCGCGGGAAAGACACGGCTAAATAATCCACTTGGATCATTGCTGCAGTGAGAATGTCAGCCTTGTCTTTTTCGGTCAGCGCAGCAGCAGAAAGTCCGCCGCCTTGTTTGTTAATACCTTTGTTGTTAGATAAAGGGCCTGCCACAGTCACTGTGGTATGCACTTTACGGCCTTCAACACGCTCAACGCGTAATTGAACACGGCCATCATCTAACATCAGGATATCACCAACAGTCACATCGTCTGGCAATTGCTTGTAATCGATACCCACTTGGGTCTCGTCGCCTTCACCTTTGGCTAACTCGGCATCAAGTACATAGGCTTGACCTAATACGAGTTGTACTTTCTTATTGTCTTTAAAAGTAGAAACGCGGATTTTAGGGCCTTGTAAGTCACCAAGAATGGCCACATGAACGCCTAACTCTTTAGCGATTTCGCGCGCTTGAGTTGCTCGTTTTAGATGATCTTCGGGGGAACCGTGGGAGAAATTAAGACGTACAACGTTTGCACCTGCCGCGATGATGCGGCGTAGATTATCATCACGATCGGTAGCGGGACCTAGAGTGGTGACGATTTTGGTTCTGCGGAACATAAGGATACTCCGTTAAAGTTAAAAAAAAATCTTGGGACTATATTACCATGCAATTCCAAATTTTGTAGTAAAGTTACAATCAAATTGATCTAAAGTTATGTATGAAAATTGTGAGGTATCGCTGATATTTGCACGATAAATGGCTAGGTTAAGGATCAACACTAGCCATTTTTAGAAAAGGAAGTGAGTTACAGTATCGGATCTTTATTGATGCGAGACTCTTTTAACACTTCTTTCACTCGTTTCAAATTATCGCGGAAACGTGGGCCTCTACGTAAGGTAAAACCCGTTGCCAATACATCTATAGTGACTAATTGGGCTAAACGCGAGGCCATAGGTAAATACATGTCAGTATCTTCTGGCACTTCCATTGTCACGGGCAGTGTACATTCCATTGACAAAGGCGAGTTGCGGGCGGTAATACCAATCACAGCTGCACCATTTTCTCTCGCTAAACGCGCGATTTCAATCAATGACTTAGTACGGCCAGTGTGGGAAATCAATACCACCACATCGCCCTCATTACTGTTAATACAGCTCATGCGTTGCATTAGAACATCGTCAAAACAGATGACAGGGACATTAAAGCGGAAGAATTTATTTTGCGCGTCATGGGCAACTGAAGCGGATGCGCCTAGGCCAAAAAAGGAAATAGTCTTAGCTTGAGTGAGAATATCAACGGCTTTATTAATGGCTGAAATGTCTAGGCTTTGACGTGCGGTATCGAGCGAAGCCATTGAAGATTCGAATATTTTTGTCGTATAAGACTCAGTCGAATCATCTTCTTCAACGTGGCGGCTCACATAAGGTGTACCGTTCGCAAGACTTTGCGCTAGATGTAACTTAAAATCAGGGAAACCTTTAGTATCTAAGCGGCGGCAGAAACGATTCACAGTAGGTTCACTGACATCTGCCATCTTAGCCAGTGTGGCGATGCTAGAATGTATAGCTGTCTGTGGTGATGCTAAGATCACCTCTGCAACTTTGCGTTCTGATTTACTAAAATGGGTGAGGCTTTTTTGAACCTTTTCTAGGGTATTCATACGCGTATGTCCGCTAAATTGAGAATGTAATTTTATTTATTTTTATTTCGTGGGAGCAGATCAAGACTGGCGGCCCACTAATAGACTCTATGTAGTAACTTTTCAGTACAATTTTGAAATAAGACTTTACTACCTTCAGTAATTTAAGCACAAAAAGCATATCAGATTTATGCAGCAAGTGACTAGTTAGCAAGAATGTTAATATTTATAAAAATAGATGCATTTAACAAATTCTGTTGTTATATTACAACAAAAGTGTGGATTTCTTCATCGACATGAAGGGACACGACATACAAAGGAGATCGTAACGCAATGGGCAAAACAACATCAGGCGCCAAAGCTTGTGACTTCGTACTCTTTGGTACTAAAGGCGATTTGGCACGACGCAAGTTGTTACCTTCTTTATACCAGCTAGATAAAGCTGAACTTCTCGATAAAGATACGAAAGTGATCGGTGTCGCGAAAGACGAGTTTACTCAAGATGAGTTTATCGAATTAGTCACGCTTGCATTAAACACCTTCGTGAAAGAGCCTTTGTGCGAAGAGACTCTCCAACGTTTCCTGTCCCGCTGCCACTATATAGGCACTAACTTTACCGATTCAGCGGGCTACAGTGCCTTCCATGATCTGCTCAAACCAGAAGAGCGCGTTATGGTCAGTTACTTTGCTACGCCACCTGCAATATTCGGCGACATTTGCCGTTGTTTGCATGAACAAGATCTTATCCACCCAGATTCACGCGTGGTGCTCGAAAAGCCCATCGGCTCAGATTTAGACTCTTCTCGCGTTATCAATGACCAAGTTTCCGCTTACTTCAAAGAACGTCAGGTTTACCGTATCGATCATTACTTAGGTAAAGAAACCGTACAGAACTTGATTGCACTGCGTTTTGCTAACTCTTTATTTGCCTCTAAGTGGGACAACCGTACGATTGACCACGTCCAGATCACAGTCGCAGAAGAAGTGGGCATCGAAGGCCGTTGGGGTTACTTCGACAAAGCGGGTCAGATGCGCGACATGATCCAAAACCATTTGCTGCAAGTGTTAACGCTCGTTGCCATGGACCCACCCGTTAACTTAGACGCTGACAGCATCCGTGATGAAAAAGTTAAAGTACTTAAATCACTGCGTCCGATTAATTCTGACAATGTGTATGAAAATACCGTACGCGGTCAGTACAGCGCAGGCTTCTTAAAGGGCAGCCCAGTCCCGGGTTATTTAGAAGAAGAAGGCGCCAACCTTCAATCACACACAGAAACCTTCGTGGCTATTCGTGTGGATATCGACAACTGGCGTTGGGCGGGTGTGCCTTTCTATTTACGTAGCGGTAAACGTATGCCGTTTAAGAGCTCTGAAATTGTGGTGTATTTCAAAAACCCACCGCATAACTTATATCGCTCAAGCTACCGAAATCTGCCACCGAACAAGCTGACGATCCGTCTGCAGCCCCATGAAGGGGTTGAAATCCAGATGATGAACAAAGTGCCAGGTTTGGAGCAAAAACAACGTCTACAAACCACTAAACTCGATTTGAGCTTCTCTGATACCTTCAAAAATGAACGTATCGCCGATGCCTACGAGCGTCTGTTACTCGAAGCTATGCTCGGTAATCAAGCGCTGTTCGTGCGCCGCGACGAAGTCGAGCAGGCATGGACTTGGGTGGATGGTATTATCCAATCGTGGGAACAAAGCAACGAAAAACCAAAACCTTATCCTGCGGGTACTTGGGGTCCAGTTGCGTCAGTTGCTTTGATCACCAAAGATGGCCGTTCGTGGGACGAGTAGGAGACTTTGATGATTAAAGAAACCGTATTCAAATCTTTCGATACGCCAAGTGCGTTAGAACAACAGCTTGCGAATAGAATTGCGAGCCAGTTGCAGGAAGCCGTCGATGCCCGCGGAAAAGCGAGCTTAGTGGTTTCCGGTGGTTCGACGCCGCTTAAGTTATTTCAACTATTGAGCATGAAATCCATCGATTGGAGTGATGTTTATATCACGCTTGCCGATGAGCGCTGGGTTGAAGCCGACGCCGATGCTTCTAATGAGCGTCTCGTGCGTGAACATTTATTACAAAACCGTGCGGCAAATGCCAAATTCCGCGGTTTAAAAAACATGTTTTCGACCGCAGAAGCGGGCGCCGATATGGCCGCCGAGTCCTTGTCTAACTTCCCACGTCCTTTTGATGTGGTGGTGTTAGGCATGGGTAACGATGGTCATACCTGCTCTTGGTTTCCCTGCAGTGCTGAGCTTGAAAATGCGCTCACAACCCAAGCCTTGTGTGTGGCGACGAACCCCACCACAGCGCCCCATGGTAGAATTACGCTCTCTAAGAGTGCGATTCTGAACAGCAGACAAATTTATCTGCACTTGGTCGGGGAACAGAAATTATCCGTATATCGTCAAGCGTTAGAAAGTGATGATGTCCATGCTATGCCTATCAGAGCCGTATTAGCGCAGCGTAAAACGCCCGTTGATGTGTTCTGGAGCGCTTAAGGAGTCACTATGCACTCAGTAGAAATACATTCAGTAGTTCAAGCTGTTACCGACAGAATTATTGCCCGTAGCAAAGCGTCACGTGAAGGTTATCTCGCCGCATTGAATGATGCCCGTAACCATGGTGTACACCGTAGCTCATTGAGCTGTGGCAACTTAGCCCATGGTTTTGCCGCCTGTAATCCAGACGACAAAAATGCATTGCGTCAATTGAATAAAGCGAACATCGGCATAGTGACGGCATTTAACGATATGTTATCTGCGCACCAACCCTATGAAAGCTATCCTGAATTGCTTAAAAAAGCCTGTCAGGAAGTTGGCAGTGTTGCACAAGTGGCGGGCGGTGTTCCGGCCATGTGTGACGGTGTGACTCAAGGTCAACCCGGTATGGAATTGAGCTTACTGAGTCGTGAAGTGATTGCGATGGCAACGGCTGTGGGCTTGTCTCACAACATGTTTGATGGCGCTTTACTGCTCGGCATTTGCGATAAAATCGTTCCAGGTTTGCTTATCGGCGCCTTAAGTTTTGGTCACTTGCCTATGTTATTCGTGCCTGCTGGGCCGATGAAATCAGGTATCCCGAACAAAGAAAAAGCCCGTATTCGTCAGCAATTTGCCCAAGGTAAAGTGGATCGCGCGCAACTGTTAGAAGCTGAAGCCCAGTCTTACCACAGTGCGGGAACTTGTACTTTCTACGGCACGGCAAACTCGAATCAGTTGATGCTTGAAGTGATGGGCCTGCAGTTACCTGGCTCGTCATTTGTGAATCCTGATGATCCACTGCGCGAAGCGTTAAATAAGATGGCAGCTAAGCAAGTGTGTCGTTTAACCGAAATGGGCACCCAATATACCCCAATCGGTGAAGTGGTCAGCGAAAAATCTGTGGTTAATGGCATTGTGGCACTTTTGGCTACTGGCGGTTCTACTAACTTGACGATGCACATTGTCGCCGCGGCTCGTGCTGCCGGTATTATTGTGAACTGGGATGATTTTTCTGAATTATCCGATGCTGTACCATTAGTGGCGCGCGTGTATCCAAACGGTCATGCCGATATTAATCATTTCCATGCAGCCGGTGGCATGGCGTACTTAATCAAAGAATTGCTCGATGCGGGTTTATTGCATGAAGATGTGAATACCGTTGCGGGCTTTGGTTTACGCCGTTATACCCAAGAGCCAAGGTTGCTCGACGGTGAACTGCGCTGGGTCGATGGTCCAACGACTAGCTTAGATACTGAAGTGTTAACGTCAGTCGCATCACCTTTCCAAGGCAACGGTGGCTTAAAATTACTCAAAGGTAACTTAGGCCGCGCTGTGATCAAAGTGTCAGCAGTACAAGAACAACATCGTGTCGTTGAAGCGCCCGCGGTGGTGATTGACGATCAAAACAAACTCGATGCCTTGTTCCAAGCCGGTGCTCTGGATAGAGATTGTGTTGTGGTGGTTAAAGGTCAAGGCCCGAAAGCCAATGGTATGCCAGAACTGCACAAGTTAACCCCATTATTGGGAACGCTTCAGGACAAAGGGTTTAAAGTCGCGCTGCTGACCGACGGTCGCATGTCTGGTGCGTCGGGTAAAGTCCCTGCGGCCATTCATTTAACGCCAGAAGCCTTAGATGGCGGTTTAATTGCCAAAGTCCAAGATGGCGACTTGATCCGTGTCGATGCGTTAACAGGCGAACTGAGCCTGCTGGTCTCTGAAGCTGAACTTGCCACCAGAGCCGCGGGAATAGTGGATTTACATCGCTCACGTTATGGCATGGGCCGCGAGTTATTTAGTGCGCTACGTTCAAATCTAAGTAGTCCAGAAACTGGTGCGCGTTGTACTAATGCCATCGATGAACTTTATTAATACAAAGGAAGAATAACGCAATGCTTGAGAATAACTGGTCACTACAGCCACAAGATATTTTTAAACGCAGCCCTATTGTTCCTGTTATGGTGATTAACAAGATTGAACATGCGGTGCCATTAGCGCGAGCACTGGTTGCCGGCGGCATTAGCGTGTTAGAAGTGACTTTGCGTACGCCTTGTGCACTCGAAGCTATCACTAAAATCGCCAAAGAAGTGCCTGAGGCCTTAGTGGGCGCAGGGACTATCCTAAACGAAGCTCAGCTTGATCTTGCGATTGCCGCTGGCGCGCAGTTTATTATTACCCCAGGTGCAACGGTTGAACTGCTCAAAGCGGGTATGCATGGTCCAATCCCTTTAATTCCAGGGGTTGCGAGCATTTCAGAAGTGATGACGGGGATGGCGCTCGGTTACACCCACTTTAAATTCTTCCCAGCCGAAGCCTCGGGTGGTGTCGATGCCCTTAAAGCCTTCTCGGGTCCGCTAGCGGATATTCGCTTCTGCCCAACAGGTGGCATTACGCCAAGCAGCTATAAAGATTATTTAGCGCTGAAAAACGTCGATTGTATTGGTGGTAGCTGGATTGCGCCAACGGATGCAATGGAACACGGCGATTGGGATCGTATCACTCAACTTTGTAAAGATGCCATCGGCGCTTTATAAATCGAGCTTGACTTGAAATAGTGACAAAATAAAAACCACCGCAAGGTGGTTTTTTGTCTTTTATCTTTCGCATTTTGATAAAGAACGGCTGTGATCGCTGACTCTGTAGAAAGTCTAGCTTTTATAGAAACTCGTACATTTACAAACGGTCTGGCTTTATAGCAAGTCGGGCTGCGAAATGATTACTTGCCTACATTTCCTTGCTCAGTTCCACATTTGAGCCCGCTTTGGGGCTAAATAGCTGTTGATACAGTCGCCCCGCAAACTCATCTGTCATCCCTGAAATATAGTCCGCCAACACTCTGTGACTGTTTAAGCCTTGTTGCTCACTTTCGCGCCAGCGCTCTTGGGTGTTCAGTGGCAGTAAACGCTCGGGATCGGAAGCGAAGGCTTCGAATAATCCCATCACAATCTGCTGGCCCTTATATTCGAGCATTTGGATCTCAGGTTTACGGATCACGTATTTATAAACCAGTTGCTTGAGCACATTGAGCGCAATGGCAAATTCTGGCTCTAACGTCGCATTAAAGCGTAATAATGGCTCTTCGAACACGTCATCTTCTGAGATAACAATAGCGGTGACAAAGCCATTAACGAGTGTGCCTATGGCATCTTTACGTAGGTGATGCTCATGGGAAAACAGCTTGTTGCCAATATCTGCCAGCTCTTGTTTTATCCACGCATCGCTGCTGTTGGTCAGTGTCGGCGCCACATCTTGATGCCACTGGGACGCTGTGACTATGCCCATCACAATCGCATCTTCGAGATCGTGCACCGCATAGGCGATGTCATCTGCCAGTTCCATAATCGAGCAATCGAAGGATTTAAACTGGGTTCGCAGATGTGGATAGTGGTGCAGGGCGGGGTGTGAACCTTGCTGAGTTGATGTAAAACGACGGCTATCCGCCTCAGACAAAGGCTCAAGCACCCAAGCGAAGATGTCGTTATCATCGTCGAAAATGCCCTTAACCGGCGGCCATTGTGACGGTTTTAACTGTCTGTGGTTGGTGATTTCATTATGTTCACCCGCGACAAATAGCTTCGAGTGCGGCGCAGGGTATTTCAAAATCCCGAGCATGGTACGCCGACATAAGTTCATCCCGAAATCTAATGTGTAAGGCTCAAGTTTCGATAAGATACGAAAGGTTTGGCCATTGCCTTCAAAACCGCCGTGGTCGCGCATCATGTAATTTAATGCGACTTCGCCACCGTGGCCGAAGGGAGGATGACCAATATCGTGGGCCAAGCACAGGGACTCTAATAAGCTCATAGAGCAAAGCAGCTGTTTATGTTGTGGATATTTACGTCTGAGCTGCGCGGCTATGCCGGTGCCAATTTGCGAGACTTCGAGTGAGTGGGTTAATCGGGTGCGATAGAAGTCATTCATGCCAACGCCGAGCACTTGGGTCTTGGCCTGAAGGCGGCGAAAGGCGGCCGAGTGGAGAATACGCGCCCTGTCTCTTTGGTAAGGGCTGCGGTGATCGTTACGCCGTTGTTTATCTTCACCATGACGGCGTTCTTGCCAAACACTTGAAGTCATATGCATTCCTAGCGAGAGTGGAAAATCAAAGCATCTTGTTAATTTCGTCTAAATTCAAGGTGAAACTGGGCACAAAGCAGCTCATAAAATACTGTACTGCGGGATCTGGATTTGTCGCCAGCATGTCTTCGAGACGCTTACGGGCGGTATTGAATTCACTGTTGCCTGCGCGGTTTTCCTCAAGGCATTTAAGATAGGCACACAGAGTATCAGCCGATTTCACTATGGTCTTGTAAACGGGATCGGCGTAATCGCTGATGAACAGACTGCGATAATCTTCTTTAAATTCCTCAGGTACCATATCTAACATGCGCTGCTCGGCAATCGCCTCAATCTTTTTATACTCGGCTTCAATTTCTTTATTGAAGTATTTTACCGGCGTCGGTAAGTCACCCGTGAGAATTTCACTGGCATCGTGAAAAATCGCCAGACTCGTGGCTTGATGGGGATCGAGCGTCGTGCCGAATTTCTTATTACTGATGATCACCAGTGCATGGGCCACCATGGCAACTTGCAGCGAGTGTTCTTGAACATTTTCAGTGCGAACGTTGTACATCAAAGGCCAGCGTTGGATAAGTTTCATGCGAGCTAAATGCGCAAATAAGTGACTCATAGTTTTCCTGCTAAAGAGTGAAATCGGTAGGCGACAAGCTGCAATGGAAGACATGATACGAGTGAATAGGCAGTATTGACGCTAGTGAAGTCTTAGATTATCACAGCCTTGGATGACACGTGAGCATGAGCGTAGAGGATTTAAAGAAATTGCTAAAAATAAAGCGACCGCTAGGATCGCTTTATGTCTCAAACCGTTAAAAGGATATTTTACTGTCGATAGTTTTCGAGGAAGGCACCAAACTCGGTAAATGCTTTCTTCAGATCTTCTTTATAGGGCAAGAAAACCACTCGTAAATGGTCAGGCTCAGGCCAGTTAAAGGCCGTTCCGTGCACTAACAGAATTTTCTTTTCTCTGAGTAAATCCAGCACTAAACGCTCATCATCCCGCAAATTGAATTTTTTCATATCCAGTTTCGGAAAGGCATAGAGTGCGCCCTTTGGTTTTTTAACGCTCACACCTGGAATTTGGTTAAGCAATTCGTAACAGGCATCCCTTTGGACTGTGAGGCGGCCATTAGGCAAAATAAGCTCGTTAATACTCTGATAACCGCCGAGCGCGGTTTGAATCGCATGTTGATTGGGCACGTTTGCACAGAGGCGCATCGAGGACAGCATTTCTAAGCCTTCGATATAACTTTTAGCAGCCTTAAGATTGCCAGATAACATCATCCAACCAACACGAAATCCTGCTGCACGATAAGCCTTTGATAAACCGTTAAAAGTAACAGTTAAAATATCATCTGATAGACCCGCAGCAGGAATATGCTTGGCTTCATCGTATAAAATTTTATCGTAAATTTCATCGGCAAAAAGGATCAGATCATGTTGGCGACAAAGTTCAACTACTTGCAGCAGTAATTCTCTGCTGTATACCGCTCCGGTTGGGTTGTTCGGGTTAATCAGCACTATGCCGCGGGTACGTGATGAAATTTTACTTTTAATGTCATTGAGATCGGGGAACCAGTCCGCTTCTTCATCACAGCGATAATGTACAGCCTTGCCGCCCGCGAGATTCGCCGCAGCCGTCCACAGGGGATAGTCTGGTGAGGGGATTAAGATCTCATCATCGGTATTTAGCAAGCCTTGCATTGCCATCATAATAAGTTCTGAAACGCCGTTACCTATATAGATATCTTCGATATCGACACCAAAAATCCCTTGGGCTTGATAATGCTGCACTATGGCCTTACGGGCAGAGAATAATCCTTTTGACTCACAGTAGCCTTGGGCACTGGGTAAATTGAGGATCACATCGCGCACAATTTCTTCAGGCGCTTCGAAACCGAAGGGGGCCGGATTACCAATGTTGAGTTTGAGGATTCGATGCCCCTCGTCTTCTAAACGTCTGGCTTCCTTGTGCACTGGGCCGCGGATGTCATAGCAAACGGTATCCAGCTTGTTGGATTTGATGATAGGGCGCATTTACACCTCGGAACATGCATAAAGTTTTGGCTTAAGTTAGCGCACCATAACGAAATTTCATTGTAGATGAAAGGGGGGATAAGCACAGAATTGCGCTTTTTTTATAAATATCCCTCAGTTAAATATGCTTTAACAGACGATTAAAGAAATCTGCACAAGTTTTATGTTCTGACATTGGCATGATTTTAAGATTGTTTATCTATTGGGTTGGTAGGGAATCTTGTTTATGTTTTTTCATTTCGAAAGATGAAAATGCGTTTTCATTAGCTGACCCATATTTAATTTCTCTATATTAGCCATATCAATCGTGACAGAAGGAAATGTATTTTAGCTGATACTTAATGGTTGATTTTTAATCAGATATTTTTGATAAGGTAAACTTATGCCGCGGCATTTTATCTTGTGATAATTAGGCATATTTATTGAATGCTTATTAAGCTAAGAAGATCATAAATGTTTAAGTTACAATGGTGTTAAAAGTCTTCTAGATTATACGGTTATGTAAAATTGTCTCGCGGGAATTAAATTTATTTTCTATCAAGTTAAATTTATAGTTGACTCAATATTCGATGCGCTTTATTTTCTGCGCGATGTTTTTGGCAAGGCACCTTAGATAGCAAGCAATTCGCGGGTTTATCTCCAGGGTTAGTCATCATGAAGCAGCTGTGTTGACGTTCTGAATCGTGTTGATTTCAGGCGTTATTCTAAAACCATTTGCCTTTTAGGCGATTTATTTAGAGGACCTAAGTGCATGTCTGAACCGACAGCGTTAAGTCTCATTCCACCTTTGGTGGTATTGGTGTTAGCTATTTGGTTACGCCGTCCTATTTTATCTTTGATCATAGGTGCGGTAACCGGTTTCCTGTTACTCGATCCCAGTCAAGTCTTAAACAATTTTGCTAGTGTGTCATTGAAGGTTATGGCCGATGAAACCATAGGTTGGTTGATTCTGGTGTGTGGTGGTTTTGGTGCGCTCATCGCACTTTTAGTACGAACTGGCGGCGCATTAGCGTTTGGCCGCAATGCACTTAAATTGGCGAAAGGACCTAAATCTTCCCTATTAATGACTTTTATCCTTGGGATCGTGATTTTTATCGATGACTATCTCAATGCGTTGACTGTGGGTGAAACCATGAAGCGTGTAACGGATAAATTTAAAGTGTCCCGTGAAATGCTTGCCTATGTCGTGGACTCCACCGCCGCGCCCGTGTGTGTGTTAGTGCCATTATCGACTTGGGCGGTATTTTTTGGTGGATTACTGGTGGATAACGGTGTGGCAGCCGAAGGTCAAGGCATTGCAGTTTATATGCAAGCTATTCCTTACATGCTTTATGCTTGGTTAGCTGTGGCTATGGTGCTACTTGTCGCATTAGGTATTGTGCCCGCCATTGGTCCAATGAAGACTGCGCAGCTGCGCGCTGCCCAAGGTGAACCCGCTGAAGCGCAAGTGGATTTCGACCAAGTGCAAACTTCGGATGAATATGCGGTTAAAGCCATAGAAGAGGAATTTAAGCACGCCGATAATCAGGGCAAACTGCATAACTTTTTAGTGCCCATTGGTTTATTAGTTGCCTTTACCGTGTACTTTGATATTGACGTGTGGAAAGGCTTACTGGCGACCTTAGTTATCACAATTCCTTATTATGCAGTGCAGCGTTTGATGCCATTTTCAGAGATGATGGACCAAATGATCGATGGTTTTAAAAGCATGCTGCCGGCCATTAGCACTGTGATTGCGGCGTTTGTGTTTAAGGATGTGTGTGATCAGTTATTACTGCCGCAGTATGTTATTGAATCATTAAGCCCATTTATGACACCTAAATTGCTGCCTGCGGTAGTGTTCTTATCTATGGCTATCCTCGCGTTTGCCACAGGTTCGAGCTGGGGTATATTTGCCGTGACGATTCCTATCGTGATGCCATTAGCGCAAGCGGTTGGGGCGGACATCCCATTAGTCATTGGGGCCTTATTGTCTGCATCATCATTTGGTAGCCAAGCGTGCTTCTACTCAGATTCAACCGTATTGGCCGCCCAAGGCTCAGGTTGTAACTTAGTGAGCCATGCTGTGACTCAGTTACCTTATACGCTTATCGCAGCAGTAATAGCATTTATCGGCTTTATTGTGATTGCATAACTTCTGTCACGATTAATATAAGAAACCAGCTACGGCTGGTTTTTTTATGTCTGCCGTAATGGGGTTAGGCGGCTAGAGTGAGTAAAAGGTGGGTAAAGAGTGATGAGGTATGAACTAGGATAAACACGATTACACTGCTAAATGAAGATTTTCAACTAATGTCAAATTATATTTTACGAAATTGTCATTTATATTTTACATATTTCATCGTCGCCATGTAGCTTTTCAAATCAAAGCCTGATTATACTTTGCATCCTTCAGGGCATTATTTTCAACATTAGTGGCAAACGAATCAAATGGACTCAACTCTTCTTACTGCGTTTTTCGAGCACGGCACAATACGTGATGTCGAGTGTTTATTCCCTGATATTTCAGGCTATCCAAGGGGAAAGCTTATGCCTGCCCGAAGTTTTGCTCAGGGTGCTGAATTACGTATTGCCCAAGCTATTTCGATGCAAGCGATTACCGGTGAGTATTCCTACGATCCTGTTTTCCCTGATGCTGATCCTGATCTTTTACTCGTCCCCGATTACAGCACCCTCAAGATGATCCCATGGAGCACAGTGCCGCGCGCATTTGCCATCCATGACTGCGTATTACTGGATGGCAATTTATGTCCATTTGCGCCGCGCTCTATGTTAAAAAATGTGCTGGCCCGTTACCAAGCCCTTGGGTTAACGCCCGTGGTGGCCCCTGAGATTGAGTTTTATCTTACGGAGGCGAATACCGATCCGAGTGTGCCGTATCAGGCACCCATTTCAAAAAGTGGCCGAGCTGAAAATGGTCAATCCGCGTTTAGCATGAATATGCTCAATGAACTCGCACCATTTTGGGATGAGTTTAATGCCGCCATCGATGCGATTGGGATTAAAGGTGATACTTGGATCCATGAGATGGGGCTATCGCAATATGAAATTAACTTAGTGCATGGCGATCCGCTGGCCTTAGCGGATCAAGCCTTTATGTTCAAATACGCGGCGAAAGAAATCGCCATAAAACATGGCTTGAATGCGATATTTATGGCGAAACCCATAGCGGGTCAACCCGGCAGTTCTATGCATTTACATCAAAGTGTCGTCGATGATAAAGGTCATAATATTTTCAGCCATGCTGATGGTAGTGACACTGACCGTTTTCACCACTACATCGGCGGATTACAAAAGTATCTACCTGATTTAATGTTGTTATTCGCACCCAATATCAATTCATTTAGACGTTACATTTCCGGCAGTCAAGCGCCGATTAATTTAAGTTGGGGCGTCGATAATCGCACCACTGGCTTACGTGTGCCATTAAGTGCTCCAGTAGCGAGACGGGTAGAGAATCGTATTGCGGGCGCCGATGCTAATCCGTACCTGATGATTGCCGCATCTTTGGCTGCGGGCCTTGCCGGAATAGAAGAAAAATTATCGCCAAGTGCACCAGAAACTGGGAGCGCCTACGAAAGCAGCCATGACCTAGCGCAGACATTTTTAGCTGCGTTAACGCAAATGCGCCAAAGTGATTCGGCACGACGCTTACTCGGGGATGATTTTGTCACTGGCTTTGTATCGGTGAAGGAAATTGAATTCCAAAGTTATTTGAGTGAGATAGGGGCTTGGGAGCGACGTTTCTTAGGGCCGCAATGCTAACACTTATTTAATGAGGGGATTTTGCTGGATAACGCCTATTCCCTTGAGTGACTCGACACATCACTAAAAAAACAGCAACAAAAAAGCCAGTGCAAGCACTGGCTTTTCTGTGTCTGGAAACGAGAAGGGCGATTAAACGCGCTTCTTGAATTCACCAGTACGAGTGTCGATTTCAATTTTGTCGCCTACTTTCACGAAGTCAGCAACACTCACTGTGCCACCGCCAGTGATAGTCGCTGGCTTCATCACTTTACCTGAAGTATCGCCACGAGCTGAAGGCTCAGTGTAGATCACTTCACGTACGATAGTGGTTGGCATTTCAACAGAGATAGCTTTGCCATCATAGAAAGTCACTTGGCAAGTTTCTTCCATACCATCAACGATATAAGCCGCTGCATCACCTAGGTTTTCAGCTTCTACGTCGTATTGGTTGTATTCTGCATCCATGAATACAAACATAGGATCTGCAAAGTAAGAATATGTGCAGTCAAGACGATCTAAGATGATGTCTTCTAACTTATCTTCACCTTTGAAAGTCGTTTCAGTACCAGAGTTAAGCAGTAAGTTTTTCAACTTTAACTTAACGATAGCAGCGTTACGGCCAGAACGAGTTGTTTCAGTTTTCTGCACAACCCATGGGCTGCCATCTAACATGATCACGTTACCAGGACGGATTTCATGAGCAGTTTTCATTACACTATTTCCTATATTTAGATTTTTCTGTTTTCGCGCAGTATCTTAGCTGTTTTTAACGAACTGAACTAGTCGAGTAGCGAGATCTGCAGCATTTAATGCATTAATTGGCCATTGTTTAGCATGGTGATGCAACAAGGGCAAATTAACAGGATTAAGGTTTTGCCAGTGAAGGCTCACGGCTGATTGCTGTGCTTGGTTGAACGCGAGATTCAATTCAGACCAATAACAAGCAATTTTAGGTGGCAGATTATCGCAGTAAAGTTTGAGAAAAGCTTCTAATTTTACGAGGTGATAATCATCTTCTTGGGGATAAATGTGCCAAATGAAGGGTTTTGCGGCCCATTGGGCACGTAAAAAGGAATCTTCACCGCGCACGATATTAAAATCACAGCTCCAGAGCAGGCGATCAAACCCCTGTTGGTCTGTCATAGGTAAAATGTGCAGGGTTAAATTACCATGATTTATCTGTTGACCCGGCACTAGATCGGCAATTTCACAGGGCAGTAAATGTGTCAGACTGTTTAAGCTACGCCCCTTTGGGAGCAGCACATGGATTTTTTCTGCCGATTGCTGCCATAACTCACATAATGCGGATAGCGCCTCGGTCTCATAGCTAAAAACGCTAATAACAGTGTCTTGTGCCTGAATGTCCTTAAGACCTAGATCAGTAAAAAGCTGCAATTTATTGGCAGTATCAGCTTGCCAAGCATCACGCTCTGCAAACAAATTTTGCTCGCAAATGAGTCCACCCGTTTTGGCGCTAAAACCGGGAAAGTAGAAATACTTTTTCAAACCATTGGCTTGTAACGATGGCAAACCATGGCAGCCTTCAACCCAATTCTCTGCGCTTAAATACTCTAAATTCAGCCAAATAGGTACAGATTTTGGGGCGTTCTGATGTAAATAAGCCAGCTGCGCTTTTACCTGTTCAGGGAGTTCACAGGCAAAGGCTTCGATGAGCACAGCTCCTGCGACAAACGCTACAGGCAAAGGCTCTTTCCAATGAATAATATTCACACCATTGAAGGTTTGAGTGGCTTTTAGTGGTTCGAGTGTCGGTAAAATATGGGAGAAGCTTGCGAGGTCGTCGACCCACAGATTAACAGGGATCTGATACTCATTGGCTATTTGTTTTGCTAAACGCCAAGTGACGCCAATATCGCCGTAGTTATCAACGACGGTGCAAAAAATATCCCAGTGATTAGAGCGGGCTGTGTTGGTCATGAGTGTGGTATGTCGTTATTCTTAGTTACAAAAAGTAGATAGTTGCAACAAGTCCGAAATATATGCATAAAAAAAGCGGCGTTAAGCCGCTTTAATCAAATGGTTAACAGAATTAATCTTCTAATTCAGCTAAACACATTTCTTCGTAAATTTGCTTAACCCAAGCATCAACACGTTCTTCAGTCAGCTCTGGCTGGCGATCTTCATCGATACCTAAACCAATAAAGTGGTCGTCATCGACTTGACCTTTAGAGGCTTCAAAATTGTAGCTTGCAGTTGGCCAATGGCCGATGATGATACCACCACGGGCCTGAACAATATCGCCAACCATGCCCATGGCATCAAGGAAGTACTCAGCGTAGTCTTCTTGATCACCACAACCAAAAATAGCGACAAGTTTGTCAGTAAAATCAATTTGCTCTAATTCAGGGAAGAAATCATCCCAGTCACATTGCGCTTCACCGTAATACCAGGTCGGGATGCCGAACAGCAGCAAGTCATACTCTGCAATCTGTTCTTTGGTACTTTTGGCGATATCTTTCACCTCAACCATTTTTTTACCCAGTTTTTTCTGGATCATCTTGGCTACAGCTTCGGTGTTACCTGTGTCGCTACCGAAAAAAAGACCTACAGTTGCCATTGTCTATCCTTTAATGTCTAGTTCACTTATTAGGTTAATCTTGCTGGTACTCGTTCAGCACTCAACTTGTTGCTGAAGAATTAATTCGATTAACTGGCTACGGCTGATGTTACTGGCCAATGCCTGCTCATTCAAGGCGTCATACAAATCTTGTGACACCTTTAACTCTATTCGCTTTAATCCGTTGGCTTTATCGCGCTGGATTTGATTGCGTTTGTTGACCTTAAGCTGTTGGCTACGGGACAAAGGATTACTTCTTGGGCGGCCCCGGCGCTTTTCATTGGCAAAAAGGTCAATGGTGGTTCTGTCAGTTGCTTCTTTTGCCATGTTCTTATTGTTAACCGATCCCTGAGCCTTCCCAAGTGATCTGGATAATACCTTTTACAATAAACCCGGCGCAGCCGAGAAATAACACTAACCAAACAATAAATCGACCAAATTTTGGCACGTTACCTTGTTTAAGCACATCGTGGATGGCCATGCCGATAAAGAAAAATATCGAGGCAAAAAACAGGTTCAGGCCGATGGTTTCAATTTGTTCCATGTACTGAGATAACATACTTTCTTAGTCCTTGAGAGTGTTCTAAGGCCAAAAGAGGCGCGAATATATCACAACAAGATGGCGGCTGCCATATGCTTTCGGTCGAGTTTGCTGCTGATTTACATTGAATGTTTGTCAATAAATTCAGACACGATCCGGTTAAAAATGGCGGGTTTTTGCGCATGCAACCAATGACCACATCCTTCAAGTGTTTTTGCCTGTGCCGCGGGGAATTGCGCCATGATAGCGCTTCTGTGCTCGCTAGTGACATAATTTGAGTCGCCGCCGCGAATAAACAGACTTGGTCCAGCATAGCTTTGTACTGGATTTAGTGTCTGATTTTGCCAGCCAATAATATTGGGATAACAAGCTTTTAGGCCACTTAAGTTCAGCTTCCAACGAAAGCCTGTGTCGGTACGTTGCAGGTTTTTAAGTAAAAACTGCGCCGTGGCTTCGTCGATACCTTTGTCAATCAAGTGGTTTAGGGCAAAGCGTCTGTCGGTATGGCCTTCTAAGGGCAGGCTTTCTAATGCGGCAAACACTGTGTCGTGTCTTGGCTCATAGGCGACGGGGGCAATATCTGCTGCCACCATGCTGATAATGCGCTCTGGATGAGCTAACGCCGTCGCCATGGCGATTTTACCGCCCATAGAGTGACCCACAATATGGGCGCGTTCAATAGCCAGTTCGTCGAGCAAGCTGATCATTGCAGTGGCGAGGCGAGGGTAGTCCATTTGATCCCAATGTTCACTTAAACCATGATTGGGCACATCGACACGAATAATTTGATACTGATTTTCTAATACTTGCCCTAGACCTTTGAGGTTATCTAGATTACCGAACAAGCCGTGGATCAAGAGCACTGCGGGTCCTTGGCCTGTGGAAACAAAGTTCATGGTGATTCCTGTTGGAGATTTTTAGCTTAGCGTGACGCGAATTGTGCCCTTAATGCCGTTGGCTTGACAAGTCAGTTGCCATTTCTATAGTGGGAGCGGCCAGTAACTTGTGTGCTTTTTCGGCAATTGTCGATTAACTGCTAGTTTGCTGTGCTATTTCCCGCACTTTTAGAATAATGGCGCTTTATCAGATTGATAGAGATAGATACACTGGTAACAGATCGCAATGATCTGCCCCGATCGCTGTGGTACACTTTTTTCGGTTAAGCCTGTCGAATAACAAAGGATAATTAAGGTTATGAAATATATCGAAGTAGATGAAGAGCTCTATCGTCATATTGCCAGCAAAACAGAACGTATTGGTGAGAGCGCCTCTGACATTCTTCGTCGATTACTCGGCCTGTCCGTCGATGCGGTCGAACAACCTCAGCCTTTGGCGATTAGCCAACCGAGCCTTGAAGCTGAACCTATTCAGCCCGTCGCGGCGCAAACAGTGCCAGCAGTGAATGATTTTAGTCGCTTAGTCGATGAACATCAGTTATCGCAGCAAAAAGGCGCAGTAGGTCGTTTTCTGTTTTTGCTCGAAAGTTTGTATCAATTAGCCCCAGAGCAATTCTCACAAATTTTGCAGATCCAAGGGCGCGATCGTTTGTATTTTGCTCGCTCTAAGGAGCAACTGCTCGAAGCGAGTGCTTCGGCTAACCCAAAAGAAATTGGTACAAGTGGTTTCTGGGTAACGAGTAACAACAATACCGCCAAGAAACGCACTATTTTATCGGAAGTTTTAGTGCAATTTGGTTGTGATGCGACAGTAGCAGCGGGTATCGCCGAGCGCGTTTAATCCGCGGATGAGCCAAGTTAGTACGACATTTTTCTACTTTTTCTAATTGTAATTGAGTGCAGGAGAGCCATAGGTGGCAATACATCAAAGGGCAGGACAAATCGCTAATCAGACGGATCTGGTCAATATTCCAAAACTGATGAGCCATTATTACAGCATCACGCCAAATATGGATGACGTACAACAACGCGTCACCTTTGGCACTTCTGGGCACAGAGGCTGCGCCTTCAATGGCAGTTTTAACCAACAACACATTTGGGCGATTACCCAAGCTGTGGTGGACTACCGTCAATCGGCAAATATCGATGGGCCGCTGATCCTTGGGATTGACACCCATGCGTTATCCTATGCGGCCTATTTGTCGGCCATTGAAGTGCTGGCGGCAAATAAAGTCACAGTGAAAATCCAACAGAACGACGGATTTACGCCAACGCCAGTGGTTTCCCATGGGGTGATTTGCGCCAATCGCGAAGCCAATATTACGGGTGCGGCATTGTCCGATGGTTTGATCATTACGCCTTCCCACAATCCGCCTCAAGATGGTGGGATTAAATACAATCCACCCCATGGCGGACCGGCCGAAGGTAATATCACCGCTTGGATTGAATCGCGGGCCAATGATTACTTGCGCCAAGCGTTAGCTGGCGTGCAAAAATTAGCGTATGCCGAAGCGCTGGCATCAGGCTATGTCAACGCCATTGATTTGATCACGCCTTATGTGGCTGATTTAGACAATGTCATCGACATGCAGGCGATTGCCAACGCTAAGCTGCGTATCGGCGTTGACCCGCTCGGTGGTTCAGGGATTTTCTATTGGGCACCGATTGCCGCGCGTTATGGGCTCGATATCACGTTAGTTAATGATAAGGTTGATCCAAGCTTTAGCTTTATGCCGCTGGATAAAGACGGCAAAATCCGCATGGATTGCTCATCTCCCTACGCGATGGCCGGGTTACTCGCCCATAAAGAATCCTTTGATTTATGCCTTGGTAATGATCCCGATTATGACCGTCACGGCATCGTTTGCCCTGGTACGGGTTTGATGGATCCGAATCATTATCTTGCGGTCGCTATTGATTATTTACTGACACACAGACCAGATTGGAGCGATACCTTAGCCATAGGTAAAACCTTAGTATCGAGTGCGCTTATCGATAAAATCTGTGCTTTCCACGGCAAAAAGTTACTCGAAGTGCCTGTGGGCTTTAAGTGGTTTGTCGACGGTTTAGCCGAAGCCACAATCGCCTTTGGCGGTGAAGAGAGTGCTGGCGCGGCATTTTTACGCCGTGATGGCAGCACATGGTGCACAGATAAAGACGGCTTCATTTTAGGATTACTTGCCGCAGAAATTCTTGCGGTGACAGGTAAAACCCCAGGTCAGCGTCACCAAGAGTTAGTAAAACAATTTGGCCAAAGTTTCTATAAGCGTATCGATAGCCCAATCAGTCTTGAAAACAAGGCCAAATTTGCGTTATTGAATGCTGAAACCTTAAATGCCACTGTGCTTGCAGGTGAGTCAATCGAAAACGTGTTAACCCATGCGCCGGGCAATAATGCGGCCATTGGTGGCATCAAAGTGACTACGGCGAATGGTTGGTTTGCGGCGCGTCCATCGGGCACGGAAGCGTTATTTAAGATCTACGGCGAGAGTTTTATCAGTGAGCAGCATTTGGCTGAGATCATCAAAGATGCGCAGGCATTAATTGATAAGGCGCTAAAAGCTTAATGCAGTAGTAGGTTTAGCTAACGTCTCAAAATAAAAAACGCACTCAGATTTGAGTGCGTTTTTGTTTGTGTCTAATTCAGCTGTGAGTAGTTGATCTAATACTGATTTGACCGTATTTAGTACTCGATATGGCAACTCGGTAAGTTATTCTTATCGATGTAATTTTGATGATATTCCTCAGCCACATGGAACTGTTGAAGTGGCACTATTTCAGTGACGATATGGCGTAATCCCCAACGGCCCGAGCGGGCAAAAGCTAACTTTGAGGCTTCTGCGGCCGCTTTTTGCTCACGGTCGTGGAAGAAAATGGTACTGCGATATTGAGTGCCAATATCTCCGCCTTGCATGTTCAGACTCGTTGGATTGTGGTTTTTCCAAAATACATCGAGCAAGTCTTCATAACTGACAAGGGCGGGATCGAATTCCACTTGCACCACTTCGGCATGGCCCGTTTTGCCTTTTTTGACTTCTTCATAGCTCGTCGCCGCATTATTGCCGCCCATATAGCCGCAGGTGGCATTGGATACGCCGTTCACTTGTCTAAAAAAATACTCTACGCCCCAGAAACAGCCGGCACCAAAGGTTGCTAACGCCATAATTAAATCCAATAGAAGTCTAGATGGCTAAGGATTGTGATAAAACTTGAGTGCAAAAGCAAGCCTCAAGCTGGAATATTTATCATGGGAAATTCTTAGGGAATGTCCTAAGAATTTAACAATCTGCTTAGTTGAATGTCATTCCGCTTAAAACTGGGTCCTACGGCAATAAATGTCTGAGAACAGCACTAAAAACATGTGTTAGTATTGAAGCCGTTTTTTAGGTGCGAGTGAGACTAACCGCGGTGAGATAAATGCTTAAGTGGTTATTACTGCCTGTACTTATGCTATTGCGCCAATACTGTTACACATCATTATAAGGAGAATTCTGTGTTACAAGCTCTGTTAGATTCAAAGGATTTTTTAGCGCTCACCTTAGCCCATCCTGAACAGTTCGATGGCGAATTTTCATTTAACTTAGGCGATCATACTCAAGTGGAAGTGTGGGATACCGGTGTTATTGTTTTCGAACCAGTAAAGAATGAAGGAAAAGATATTGTGCTTTCCTGCGGTGTTCACGGTAACGAGACCGCGCCCATTGAACTCTGCAATAGCTTAATTAAACAACTTCTACAGCAAAAGATCATCGCAAAGCAGCGCACTTTATTTCTCATTGGTAACCCATTAGCGATTAATAACGGCACGCGGATTATTGACGAAAACATGAATCGTCTCTTTAGTGGTGAGCATTCCAATCCACCAGGGTTAGTGAACCCTGAGCGAGTACGCGCGAAAAAACTCGAAGCCTATGTCGATCGTTTTTATACTGCGGTTGCCGATGGACGTCAGCGCATCCATTATGATCTGCACACGGCGATGCGCGCTTCGAAGCATGAAAAGTTCGCTATCTATCCCTATCGTCCTGGGCGCGCCTTTAGCGGCGAGCAAATTATGTTTTTAGCCGCAAGCGGCGTCGATACAGTACTTTTCCACCATGAACCGACCACGACCTTCAGCTATTTTTCCTCTGAACGCTACGGTGCCGATGCCTTTACCATTGAGCTTGGCAAAGTGTATCCCATGGGGCAGAACGACATGACGCGTTTTATCGTCACCCATGAAATGTTCATGCGCTTGATCACCGCTAAGCCGTTGGAGCTGGATGCATTTGATGCCGATAAGGTTAACTTGTACCAAGTGTGCCGCGTCATCAATAAACATTTCGATGATTTTGAATTTACCTTCGCAACTGATGTCGAAAACTTCAGATCTTTCCCGAAGGGCTTTGTTTTAGCGCGGGAAGGTGGGCAAGAAATTAAAGTGGAACATGAGTTTGAGTCTGTCGTGTTCCCTAATACCAAAGTGCCTATTGGCAATCGCACTGTGATTTGCCTGATCCCTGCGGTGAATGCGGACGTGCGTTAGGCTTGTAAAGCAATATATACATGCGTGGCAGGGATAACTTGTGGTTTGAGCTATGCCAATGGTTGATAGGTAGTTTACGTTAACGTAATGTTCGTCGGGCATATTCGTATAAACAGACGCATCAAACGCTTTGATGCGTAATGAGATAACAAGAGCACAATATGAGCAAAGCAACACTCAACACTGATACAGTGCACCGTGTCGGCTTCTTGGATAAGGCATCGCTACACATTCCTATCCTTCGAATTCTACAAGCCGACGGCACCACTTATGAAACCGCGGTTTTGCCTGTGATAGATGAAACCTTAGCCACTAAAATTTACGATACCTGTGTATTCACTCGGGTACTTGATGAACGTATGCTTGGCGCCCAGCGTCAAGGACGCATCAGCTTCTACATGACCTGTACGGGTGAAGAAGCGGCGATTGTCGGCAGTGTGGCCGCACTCGATCAAGAAGATGTGATCCTCGCACAATATCGTGAGCATGCGGCGCTGCGTTATCGCGGCTTTACCACTGAACAGTTTATGAATCAGATGTTCAGTAACGAGAAAGATCTTGGTAAAGGTCGCCAAATGCCAATCCATTACGGCAGTGCGGCATTGCATTATCAAACGATTTCGTCACCGTTAGCCACGCAAATCCCGCAGGCGACTGGTGTGGGCTACAGCTTAAAAATGCAAGGTAAGCGCAAAGTCGCGGTTTGTTATTTTGGCGAAGGCGCTGCATCGGAAGGGGATTTTCATGCTGGCCTAAACATGGCCGCGGTACTGAAATGCCCAGTGATTTTCTTCTGTCGTAACAATGGCTACGCGATTTCTACCCCCACTGAAGAGCAGTTTGCTGGAAACGGTATTGCCAGCCGCGGTGTGGGTTATGGCATGCACACCATTCGTGTAGACGGCAATGACATGTTGGCCGTGTTAGCCGCAACTCAGCAAGCCCGCGCCTATGCGATTGAGCATAATTCGCCTGTGCTGATTGAAGCCATGACTTACCGTCTCGGCGCACACTCTTCTTCAGACGATCCCTCTGGTTATCGCTCGAAAGATGAAGAAGCCAAGTGGCAGCAACACGATCCGGTTAAACGCTTCAAATTATGGCTTATCAACAAAGGTTGGTTGGCTGAAGCGGATGATGTAAAACTGCATGAGAAATATCGTGAAGAAGTATTGGCTGCGGTAAAAGTGGCTGAAAAAATTCCTGTGCCTATGCTGGATGAAATTATTGAAGATGTGTACGACAAGCCGACGCCAGTGCTGAAAAAGCAACTCGCCGATCTTAAAGAACATATCAAGAAATATCCGCAAGCCTATCCAAAAAGTGCAGGGAGACTATAAGCCGTGGCTGAAATGAATATGTTACAGGCCGTCAATGAGGCCTTGTCGATTGCCATGCAAGCCGATGAACGCATGGTGGTTTTTGGTGAAGATGTGGGCCACTTTGGCGGGGTATTTCGCGCTACCTCCGGTCTTCAAGAAAAATTCGGTCGCGCTCGCTGCTTTAATACGCCGCTGACAGAACAAGGTATTGCCGGTTTTGCCAATGGTTTAGCCTCAAATGGCATGACCGCCGTGGCTGAAATTCAATTCGCCGATTATATCTTTCCGGCGTTTGATCAAATCGTCAACGAGTCGGCTAAGTTCCGTTACCGTAGCGGTAATGAGTTCGATGTCGGTGGATTAGTGTTCCGTACGCCCTATGGCGGCGGTATCGCGGGCGGCCATTATCACTCGCAATCACCTGAAGCCTATTTTACCCAGACGCCGGGGTTAAAAGTGGTGGTGCCACGCAACCCTGAGCAAGCCAAAGGACTGCTGTTGGCGTCAATCCGTGACAAAAATCCGGTGATCTTCTTTGAGCCTAAGCGTTTATATCGTGCATCGGTTGGCGAAGTGCCCGCGGGCGATTATGAAATTGAACTGGGTAAGGCTGAAGTGGTTCGCGAAGGTAAAGACATCACCTTAGTGGCGTGGGGCGCGCAAATGGAAATCCTTGAAAAAGCCGCCGACATGGCTGCTAAAGAAGGGATCTCCTGTGAAGTTATCGATTTACGCACCTTGTCACCCTGGGATATCGATACTGTTGCCGATTCAGTCAAAAAGACCGGACGTTTACTGGTTAACCATGAAGCGCCATTAACCGGTGGCTTTGCTGGTGAGATCGCGGCGACGATTCAGCAAGAATGCTTCTTGTATCTAGAGTCGCCCATCAGCCGCGTTTGTGGTTTAGATACCCCGTACCCACTCATTCATGAAAAAGAATACATGCCAGATGCTTTCAAAACGTTTGAAGCCATCAAAGCATCAGTGACCTTCTAGGAGTCCGGTATGATTAAAGATTTTATTTTGCCGGATATTGGCGAAGGTGTTGTGGAGTGTGAGTTGGTTGAATGGCTGGTCAAAGAAGGCGACACAGTCGTTGAAGACCAACCTATTGCCGATGTGATGACAGACAAAGCACTTGTTCAAATCCCAGCGCCTTTTGCGGGCGTAGTCACTAAGCTGTATTACGCCAAGGGCGATATTGCGAAAGTGCATGCGCCGCTCTATGCCGTAAAAATTGAAGATGCCGTTGAAATCGCAGGCGAATCTGTTACGGCTGAACCTGCTGCGACGACTGCAAAAGTGACTGAGCCAGTGGCAGTAACAAACGCGACCACGTCATCCAGTTCATCTGTCAGCATTGAAGAATTCTTACTACCTGATATCGGCGAAGGCATTGTTGAATGTGAGCTAGTTGAATGGTTGGTGAGTGAAGGTGATTGGGTTGAGGAAGATCAACCGATTGCCGACGTGATGACAGATAAAGCACTGGTGCAAATTCCTGCCATTAAAGCGGGTAAAATTGCCAAACTGCATTATCGCAAAGGTCAGCTAGCTAAAGTACATGCGCCTTTATTTGCCATTGAAGTTGAACAGACGGCTTCTGCACCTGCGGCAACAACAAACACAGATACTGTGGTCAATGCGGCACCTGCAGCGCAGATTGTGAATGCAGAGCCTGCTCGCCAAGGTAAAGCCTTAGCCAGCCCCGCAGTTCGTCGCATGGCGCGGTCGTTAGATATCGATTTGAGCCAAGTACCTGGTACAGGAAAGCATGGCCGTGTGTATAAGGAAGATATCACCCGCTTCCAACAAGGCGCGAGCAATGTTTCTGCTCCAAGTGTGGCTCAGGTAAAAGAGGCGCCAGTTCAAGCGACTCAAACATCTCAAACCCAAGTTCCAACATCTACAGTGACTCAACGCGCTGACGCGGTTGAGCCGATTCGCGGCGTAAAAGCTGTGATGGCACGCATGATGGTGGAGTCTGTGTCGAGCATTCCGCACTTTACCTATTGTGAAGAGTTTGATTTAACAGACTTAGTAGCACTGCGTGAAAGCATGAAGGTTAAGTATTCGTCAGATGAAGTGAAGCTGACCATGATGCCTTTCTTCATGAAGTCGATGTCGCTCGCGTTAAGTCAGTTCCCTGTGATGAACAGTCAAGTGAATGCGGATTGCACTGAACTAACTTACAAGGCACGTCACAATATCGGCATGGCGGTGGATTCTAAAGTCGGTCTCTTGGTGCCCAACATCAAAGATGTTCAGGACAAGAGCATTTTAGAAGTGGCGGCAGAAATCACCCGCCTGACCCAAGCAGCCCGCAGCGGCCGCGTGGCGCCAGCGGATCTGAAAGACGGCACGATTTCCATCTCTAACATTGGCGCCTTAGGTGGCACAGTGGCGACGCCTATTATCAACAAACCTGAGGTGGCGATTGTGGCCTTAGGTAAGTTGCAAATCCTACCGCGCTTTAACGCGAAAGGGGAAGTCGAAGCTCGCCAAATCATGCAAGTGAGCTGGTCAGGTGACCATAGAGTGATCGATGGCGGTACGATTGCTCGCTTCTGTAATCTGTGGAAACAGTATCTTGAGCAGCCTCAAGAGATGTTATTAGCGATGCGCTAAGCCGCTGGCACGAATAACTGACACTAAAAGGACGCTAAAAGCGTCCTTTTTTATTTGCTTTGCACAAATGGGTTAATCTTTTGATCCCGATTACGTATAATTCCCGAACGTAGTTATCCTGATGGATGTGTTATGAGTCAGTTAGCCCCCAGCCCATTTGCTCCAACAATAGAAACCATTGATTACCCGTTTCCGCCTAAACCAGTGCCTTTGTCCGATGCGCAAAAAGCCGATTACAAGGCGCGTATCAAACAACTGCTCATTGAAAAAGATGCCGTTCTGGTTGCCCACTATTATACCGATCCTGAAATCCAAGCCCTTGCCGAAGAGACTGGCGGCTGCGTTTCAGACTCTTTAGAAATGGCGCGCTTTGGCCGCGATCACCCAGCAAAAACCTTAATCGTTGCTGGGGTCAAGTTTATGGGCGAAACCGCCAAGATTTTAAGCCCAGAAAAAACCATTTTAATGCCGACCTTAGAAGCCACTTGTTCATTGGACTTAGGTTGCCCAATCGATAAGTTCAGCGCTTTCTGCGACGCGCACCCAGATCATACTGTGGTGGTTTACGCCAATACTTCGGCTGCGGTTAAAGCGCGCGCCGATTGGGTGGTGACATCGAGCATTGCCCTTGAAATCGTTGAGCACTTAGACAGCGAAGGCAAAAAGATCATTTGGGGACCCGATCGTCATTTAGGCAGCTATATTGCCAAGCAGACGGGCGCCGACATGTTGATGTGGCAGGGCGATTGTATCGTTCACGACGAGTTTAAATCGAACGCGTTGCGCGATATGAAAAGCGTTTACCCAGATGCGGCGATTCTTGTGCACCCTGAGTCGCCAGCCAGTGTGGTGGCAATGGCCGATGCGGTTGGCTCAACCAGTCAGCTGATCAAAGCGGCGCAGACAATGCCAAATGAGCGTTTTATCGTGGCAACCGATCGCGGCATTTTTTATAAAATGCAGCAGGCGGCGCCAGGTAAAATTTTAATTGAAGCGCCAACGGGCGGAAATGGCGCAACCTGTAAGAGCTGTGCCCACTGTCCTTGGATGGCGATGAACGGTTTGCAGGCAATTGAAGCGTCACTCGCCGACAGCGATAAAACCACCCATGAGATTTTTGTGGATGAAGACTTAAGAGTTAAGGCGCTTATTCCGCTGACGCGTATGCTGGATTTTGCCAAGACACTGAATATGAAAGTGAAGGGTAATGCCTAAGCCCATTATTTAGCTTTTCTTCAGCCTAATAAAAATCCCTACCATAGCGTGGGGATTTTTTATGTCTGTTGTTTCATCAAATTTAAGACAATAAAAAGCCCCGCAAATGCGAGGCTTAATTGAATAACGCGGAATCTAGTGACTAGATTACTTTACGCTTACTTACTTGGCGTTCATCAGTGCAACCGCGTTATCTAACATACGGTTACTGAATCCCCACTCGTTATCATACCAAGACATCACTTTCACTAAACGACCGTTTACACGGGTTTGAGTGGCGTCAAAGTTTGAAGAAAACGCATTGTGGTTAAAGTCGATAGACACCAATGGCTCTTTGTTTACCGCTAACACTTCGCTCAATGGCGCAACGCTGGCAGCGCGTTCGATAATGGCATTCACTTCTTCAACTGTCGTATCACGGGCAGCGATGAAAGATAAATCCACGAGTGATACGTTAACTGTAGGTACACGAACCGCTAAACCGTCGAATTTACCTTGTAATTCAGGTACAACCAAACCTACAGCAGCTGCTGCGCCAGTTTTAGTTGGGATCATTGACAGTGCCGCAGCACGGGCACGACGTAAATCTGTGTGGTACACGTCAGATAAACGTTGATCGTTGGTATAAGCGTGAATGGTGGTCATCAGGCCTGATTCGATACCAATCTCGTCATTTAACGGCTTAGCAAAAGGGGCTAAACAGTTTGTTGTACAAGAAGCATTTGAAATCACTGTCATGTCTGAGGTCAGCACGTTGTTGTTCACACCGTAAACAACTGTGGCATCCACATTTTTACCTGGAGCAGAAATAATCACTTTCTTCGCGCCAGCGGTTAAATGTGGTTGAACGGTTTCTTTAGAAGTGAAGATACCGGTACATTCGAACACCACGTCTACTTGCAACTCAGCCCATGGTAGTTTTGCAGGATCACGTTCTTGGAAAGTGAGGATCTTATCGCCATTCACATAAATAGCTTCGGCATCATGGTCAACTTTCGCATTGAAACGACCATGAACAGAATCGTATTTTGTCAGGTGAGCGTTGATTGAAGCGTCGCCTAAATCATTAATAGCGACAATCTTGATTGGATAAGCTTTTTCGCTTTCGTACAAGGCGCGTAATACGTTTCTACCGATACGGCCATAGCCATTTATTGCTACACGGATAGTCATCTCATATCCCTCTGGTGATTATAAAATTCAACTGGTAGTAAAATTACCAAACTGACAGCTATCGTCAAGTTAAATCGGCATTTTACCGCTGTCTTGATTAACAAATTAGGTATTTTTTTTACATCGGTCGCGAAATCGCCATTTTTCACGCGTTAATTGGGTAAAAAATTACAAGATGGCAAACATTTTGCCATCAGTTGCTTAGTTTACTTTTTCGACAGGCGCAGGCGGCACCACCTCAGTTGCAGTTGGCGCTTGGGCAACCGCTTGAGGATCAAGCCATTGTCTTACTGGACTCATAGAATAAGTGCCCTTTTTTAGCACATCGATAAGGGCTTGGGCTTTTAGATCGAGTTCAGTCGCCAGCGTTTTATTGCCACCGAGCAAGGCTAGCATTTTTTCCTCAGAATACTTCTGCTGCGTAAGTAGTAAATTTGCTTTCGTCAGCATATAGGATTTATCTAAAACTTGTTGCTGGCGATAGGCAGATGCGAGCCCAAGTAACCAGTTAACGTCGAAATCATCGTAATGGATCTCCGCAAAGACTTTAAGATAGAGTTGTTGCGCTTTGATGGCATTTCGATTGCTGTAATAGGTTGCGACTTGGGCAAGTAGAAAGGGGTCAGTCACTTCGCCGGCGTTTTCCTGTTCTAATAATCTATTTAACGCTGCGGTATCGCCAAAGCGAGTCCATTGGTAATAGGACATAAAAGGGTCTTGCCGTTCACGGGTTTGATCTTGTAGTAAACTTAAATTTTGAGTGCTTAGTCTAAAGGCTCTGGCTCTATCAGCTGTGCGATTGGTGTGGATGATATGCTGAACGCCAGAGGCGAGTTCAATGCAACGGCTGTAATCCTCAAGGTAGGTTAATTGTGAGTAGAGCTGCTTACCTGTGAGGTTTTCGTTGTCTTTTAACATGTAGCGGTTTTGGATAAGTTTGGTCTTTTCAGTCAAACACCAGCTATCCTTATGCAAATCGGCACAAATTTCAGGATTATTTTTACAAATTGCTGAGATATTTCGGTCATTATCACAACCGAAAAGACCGAAAAGGCTCATCCCTAAGGTAAATGATGTAATTATTACTAGATTTTGTCTCAAAACACTCTCCAAACGATAATTTTTCTAATAAAATTACAGATTTACAGAAAATATCTTACTGGCAACAAAGCGCGACTTTCATTACAATGGCGCCGACCAAAACAGGGTTTTCCCTAAAACCCGCATTAGATTATTGGTCTTTTCGTCATGTTACTCAAACCTTTCAGTACATTTTATTGAAAAGTGAGATAAAGGATCTGTAAATGAGCGCTGATAAACACCTACAAAGTTGGCAAGAACGTTTTGAAATGGCAGAGGCGATGCAGCCTTTGTTAGGCAAGTTGTACCGTAACCAAGGCGTTGAAGTCGTGGTCTATGGCAAGCCGTTACTCAATGCTTCTACGATTGAAATCATTAAAGCGCACCGTTTAGTTCGTCGTCATGTCGGTGAAAAATTACGTTTACGCGAGAGTTTCCCCTTCGTTCAAGCTTTGAGCAAACTCGCAGTTAAACAATGTAAAGTGGATATTGGTAAACTCGCAGTTAATTACTGGCGCGACCATACTGATGTCAGCGAAATTGAAAGCTATATGGCAAAAGAATTGGCCGATGCTATCGACCATGCCGATGATGTCGCGCCGCGTGACGTCGTGCTTTATGGTTTTGGCCGTATCGGTCGCTTATTGGCACGCTTGCTGATTGAACGCACAGGTCGCAGCAATAAGTTAAGGTTACGCGCTATCGTTTTACGTGGCGGCAAGAAAGGCGATTTAGAAAAACGCGCGAGTTTACTGCGTCGTGATTCAGTTCATGGTCCTTTCAATGGCTCTGTTGAAGTTGACGAAGAGAACAACGCCATCATAGCCAACGGCACTTATATCCAAGTGATCTATGCTAATTCACCCGACGAAGTGGATTACACTAAATACGACATCAATGATGCATTGATTGTTGATAACACGGGTATTTGGAAAGATGAAGCGGGTCTTGGTTTACACCTTCAGAGCCCTGGTGCCAGCAAAGTATTACTGACGGCTCCTGCAAAAGGCGCGATTAAGAACATCGTTTACGGTGTGAACGAAGGCGATATTACCCCTGAAGACATTATCGTTTCAGCGGCGAGTTGTACCACCAATGCTATTACGCCAGTACTGAAAGCTGTGAATGATAAATATGGTATCGAGAATGGTCACGTTGAAACGATTCATTCTTATACCAACGATCAAAACCTGATTGATAACTATCATACCGCTGACCGTCGTGGCCGTAGTGCACCATTAAACATGGTGATCACTGAAACGGGTGCAGCAAAAGCGGTTGCTAAAGCTTTACCTGCATTAGCCGGTAAGTTAACAGGTAACGCGATTCGTGTGCCGACGCCTAACGTCTCTATGGCGATCATCAGCATGAACCTGAATGCTGAAACCAGTAAAGATGAGCTTAACGAGTATCTGAAAGATACGGCGCTACAATCACCACTGCAAAATCAAATTGACTACACAGACTCTACTGAGATTGTATCGAGCGATTTAGTGGGTTCTCGCTACGCGGGTGTGGTAGATTCACAAGCGACTATTGCAGAAGGCAAGCGTGCCATTCTTTATGTATGGTATGACAACGAATTTGGTTACAGTTGCCAAGTGGTTGGCGTAATGCAGACTATGTTAGGTTTAACGACGCTATCTCTACCTGCGTAAATTGCCCACGTAGGTTTTGCTCGCGTGATTAATGACTTTGCCTAACCTTTGAATAAAGCGCCCAATAGGGCGCTTTTGTTTTTCTATACTTCTACAATTTTATTGGACTCGACTCCATAGCTCACCATGATCCCTTGTTTATCTGCCGCGTTTAATTAGCGGTAGCATCGGCATCAGTATCGGTACAAAGCCTAAATTGATGAATGAAACATCAACTTTACTGAGGTGTGGCGGTTTATTGGGCAAACGATACGGCTTAGATCATTTTTTAAAAATTGTTGATTGACTCTGAGGTCTAAATCGGTAGAATTCCAATCCGCAGTCAGGGGAAAGCATGCCGAGCATGAGTTCAAATGATTAAGCGCAATGATAAGCGACATTAGCTCAGTTGGTAGAGCGATACCTTGCCAAGGTATAGGTCATCGGTTCGAACCCGATATGTCGCTCCAAATTTTAGGGCGCGATGGCAGAATGGCTATGCTGCGGATTGCAAATCCGTCGATCTCGGTTCGACTCCGGGTCGCGCCTCCATAGATTAAAGTATTAATGACACGATTCCCGTCGTTAATATAAAGAGTTTGCCCGAGTGGTGGAATCGGTAGACACAAGGGATTTAAAATCCCTCGCTGGTAACAGCGTGCCAGTTCAAGTCTGGCCTCGGGTACCAAAAACAGAAAAGCCCTGACTGATGTCAGGGCTTTTTTGCTTTATAACTTCTACACCCATATTTCATGATTCTTAATCTAGTATCACTACAGCTATAGATTGGTTAGGCCCAAGCCCACTATTTTACTCATTCAGTATTGCGACTTCTGACCTGTTTCTTTTCTACAATACAAAACTGAGTGATTTTGTGATCTAGATGTTGTAAATCACTTTATTTAAGTAATGTCACTATTGGGCTAATAATTGCGTAATAAAATGTACTTTTTATTGTTGAATCGACAATAGTGTAATAATTTACCTAAGAAGGGACTTAAGTCGCTATTACCCCCTTAAAGACAGTGGTATAAATAAGCCGAAATTTCCCCTACACGCGCATATTAGGATACGTAGTCATGATTTTCTCTCAAGTATTACTCGCACCCGCTGATCCAATTCTTGGTTTAACCGATACCTTTAAAGCTGATCCGCGTCAGGATAAAGTTAATCTTGGTGTTGGCATTTATAAGGATGAGGCAGGACAGACTCCCGTTCTGGCTTCAGTGAAAAAAGCCGAGGCCATTTTACTTGAGCAAGAGAAGACCAAAAACTACTTAGGCATTGAAGGCGTTCAAGCTTATAACCGTGTAGTACAAACCTTGTTGTTCGGCGAAGGCAGTGCATTAATTTCTTCTGGCCGTGCTGCCACAGCGCAAGCTCCTGGTGGTACAGGAGCACTGCGTATTGCTGCTGAGTTTTTACTGCGTAATACCGATTCGCACACTATTTGGGTGAGCAATCCAACGTGGGCCAACCATCAAAATATTTTTGAAACGGCGGGTTTAACGGTTAAAGAGTACGGTTATTACAAAGCAGAAGCCCATGACATCGATTTCGATACCATGATGACTGACTTGTCTCACGCCAATGCGGGTGATGTCGTGCTGCTACACGGTTGCTGCCATAACCCAACGGGTATCGATTTAACGTTGGCGCAATGGGAACTTGTTGCTCAATTGTGTGCTGATAAGAAACTCGTACCACTGTTTGACTTTGCTTATCAGGGTTTTGGTGCTGGCATTGAAGAAGATGCGGCAGGTCTGCGTTTAGTCGCGTCTAAAGTGTCTGAGTTGCTGGTCGCTAACTCTTTCTCTAAAAACTTTGGTTTATACAACGAGCGTATTGGCGCCGTGACTGTGGTGGCTGAAGATGCTGATGCTGCCGTACGTGCTTTTAGCCAAGTGAAACGTACCATACGCGCCAACTATTCTAATCCGCCAGCCCATGGCGCACTGATCGTCAGCACGATATTAAATGATGCAGCTCTGAAAGCCATGTGGGTGCAGGAAGTCAAAGAGATGCGTGAACGTATCGCCGAAATGCGTACTCTGTTTGTTGATAGCTTAAAGGCTGAGGGCGTGACTCAGGACTTCAGTTTTATTTCTCGCCAAAATGGCATGTTCAGTTTCTCAGGTTTAAACAAAGCCCAAGTGGCACGTTTGAAAGACGAGTTTGGTGTCTATATCGTCGGCTCTGGACGCATTAGCGTTGCAGGCATGACTAAGACGAATATGCCTGTTATCTGTAAAGCCATAGCACAAGTGTTGTAATGGTTATAGCAGACTTATAGACAGACTAAAGGGACATTCCTTTTCGCTTTACAATATAAAGGACAGCACTTGCTGTCCTTTATTATTGCGATTGAATGATTAACAGGTAAGCGCTAGCAGGCAAGCGGTTGTTGAGTGAGATCATTGATCCGCAGCAGGGCGCTTAATGCATCTAATAAGTTCGCTTGATCATGTAGATTGGGATTATGGCGATTCTTTAACGGAAAATAGTTAATCAGTGGCCCTAAACGCGTTTGTTCACCGTGGCGAAGTACTTTGTGAATAATGGGCTTGCCAATCACTTGGTGACACCAAGCGATACGTTGCTCAATGCTAAACCGACCCGCGGGTGAGGCCTCTTCGGCAAGGTTATCGATAAAGATCACCTGTGCTTTAGTAGCAGCGAGGCTTTTCGCGAACTTAGGTAATAGCAGCGGCGGCATGATACTGGTTAAGAAGCTCCCAGGGCCTAGGATAACTAAATCTGCGTGCCGAACGGCCTCACAGGCTTCAAAGGTGGCATCGACCTGCGGCTCAAGGCAGAGCGCGATAGGAGCCTCATTCATACTGTCGACATTGATCTCCCCAAAGACTTTACTGCCACAGGCTTGCAGGGCCACTAAGTGAGTGGGCTGCTCTGACATGGGAATAAGTTGGGTTTCTATCTTAAGTAAGTTACGGATGAGATTAACCGCTTCTAATGGACGAACGCAGAGTTGATCAAGAGCCAGTAAAATTAAATTACCTAAATTATGGCCACTGAGTTCAGTGGCACCTTGAAAACGGTATTCGAACAATTGCGAGCCAACGGAAGGACGATTAGCTAAATGGGATAAGCAGTTACGTAAATCTCCCCAAGCAATACAGTCTTGCTCGGCTCTCAGTCGACCAGTAGAACCACCATTATCAGTGGTGGCGACAATCCCTGTAAGGCGGTTGCCTAAAAAATCGAGCGAGGATAATACTCGGCCTAAACCATGGCCTCCGCCAATGGCGACGACACGTTCAAATTGATTTAACATCAAATGCTGCATCTGGGTTTTTCCTTCCTGAATACCCGAAAATTTAATGTCATAGCCATCCATTGTCGCTATAAGCGGGATGGCTCATGAGCCGTTGTGCAATGGTGATAACGCTAAGGAACCTTAGTATAAATACTCAGTCAAATGCTTGCATCTATAAATGACGGCGTAATAGCAAGCTCGACTCGATAATGGTGCCTCAGGCGTAATATTGTACCTGAGTTCGTGATCATGATGATGGGCAAATTTCGTGAAATCTGACAAATAGCTTATAATCCGGCCTTTATTTGCCCAATAAGGGCGTTACACCTAAGGTGAATGATTGAAAACGGGTAGAATCGGTTCGTTTACATTGGCATTAGCCATGGTCATAGTGGCGATTTTTGCATTACGAGTTTGGATCATTCCTCACTCGAATGACTCATCCGCTATTGCGCCCCAATTCGTTAGCGATGTCGATCCTGTTACGCAAGTCCCTGACTTTTCAGCGATCAGCGACATTACCGAAAAGAAGAAAGCTTTTTTTGATTTCCTGCGGCCGATTGTTCAGCAACAGAATGCCATTATCTTGATGGAGCGTGGCTTTATCAATGAGATGCTTGCCTTAGTCGATAATGGTAAGAGTTTATCTGATACCGAATTAGCGCAGATCAATGCGTTATTCGATAAATACCAATATGCGGCGCGTAACGTAGATGCTAAGTCATTAGCAAGCTTACTTAAACGTGTAGATATCGTGCCGGAATCTATGGTGTTAATTCAAGCCGCGAATGAATCGGGTTGGGGGAGTTCACGTTTTGCCAGAGAAGGTTTTAACTTTTTTGGTGAATGGTGTTTTACTTCTGGCTGCGGCATAGTGCCGTCCTCACGTGGTTCGGGTAAAAGTCATGAGGTGAAAGTGTTTTCATCGGTCGATGAATCGGTTTCATCCTATATGCGTAATTTAAATTCTAATACTGCCTATGCGTTATTTCGCTCTATTCGAGCAGATTTACGTTCACAGGAGCTAGAGCCAACAGCGGATCAATTGATTTACGGTTTAGTTAATTATTCTGAAAGACAAGAAGCTTATATTGATGAGCTGCTTGATATGTTACGTCATAATGAAAAATATTTGGTGAATGTCGATGTATAAAAAACTGTTGTTTAGTAGCCTGTTTTTGTTGGCAACTAGCGCCGCCGCAGAAACTGTATCCCTTGAATATAAAGGCTTTTATGATAGGTTGAAACAAGTCAATAAAGGCGGTTATCAACTCGTGGAAGTGGCTTTTAGTGTTCCAATGCAAAAGAATTGTTTGATCCAAAGTGGTTCTATTTCCAGTGAAAAAACCTCAACGCCACTGACGTATACTGATGCTCAGCGGTTATTCATTCCCTTAGATGATGATTTAAAAGATCAGCGAGCCTTGGTTAATCTGCATTTCGCTGGCAGCGCTGAGGGATGTGGTATTGCAATGCAAGTTAGAGCAAAACAGACATTAGCCGAGTACGATAAAACGCGCTTACAACAAATAATGACTGAGATGGACACGCTGCTCGGTGCTATGCAAGGCTTCCCGATGCGTTATTTTAGGGAATCCATTACTGGCTTAAACTTTGAATTCTCACCTGAACAAGAAGTCTATGTACGCCTTAATGGCCGTGAAGAAGCTATAAAAGGCAGTTATAAATTAGCCGCTAATGAGCTTGAAAGCATCACCACGCTAAGCTTCAGTGCCCAGCCATTAGTGCTGAGTCCTTGGGTGAAGTAATCATCTTTGTATCTTTGAATAGCCGTCTTGAGATAAGCGATTCAGAAGCGCTGGCTCAAAGATAAACTTATTCTGTAGCCATAAAAATGCCCACATTAAGTGGGCATTTTGTTGTGCTAATTTCTCTTGCTAACTTTCGTTGCGTTAACTTCTCTTACTGACTAGGGCGCTAAATTCAGTGTAAGTTAGACTTCGTAAGTGTTAACAATATCAATGCGTTTTGCTGCATCTAAATCGATACGACCGCTATTGGCGATATCAAGAAAATCGAATGCAGGTAGATTGGCTTCAGCAACATCACCACGCATAGGCGCATCTGGGTCACGTGTTAGAGACACAAAGTCGAATTGCTCACGGTCAACACCCTGTGATGGTGCGGTGTTTTGCATGGCGGTGAATATTGTTTCAATGCGTCCTGGGTATTGTTTATCCCATTGATTTAGCATGTCTTTGACTGCGGCGCGCTTTAAGTTTTCCTGTGAGCCACACAAGTTGCATGGAATGATTGGAAATTCTTTTAAGCTGGCATATTCTTCGAGATCTTTCTCGCGACAATAGGCTAGGGGACGTATGACGATATTAGCACCATCATCCGACAGCAGCTTTGGCGGCATTGCTTTCATCTTACCGCCAAAGAACATATTTAAGAACAAGGTCTCGATAATGTCATCCCTGTGATGGCCTAGGGCGATTTTAGTGGCGCCGATACGCTGAGCAAAGCCATAAAGCGTGCCGCGGCGCAGGCGAGAGCACAAGGAGCAGGTGGTTTTACCTTCAGGGATTTTGTCTTTCACTATCGAGTAAGTATCTTTCTCGAGGATGTGATAAGGCACATTGAGCTTATCGAGATAGGCGGGCAATACATGCTCAGGGAAGCCTGGTTGCTTCTGATCTAAATTAACCGCAATGATTTCAAACTGAATGGGCGCGCGTTGCTGCAGATTCATCAAAATATCGAGCATGGCGTAGCTGTCTTTACCGCCACTGAGGCAGCACATGATCTTATCGCCATCTTCAATCATATTGTAATCGGCAATCGCGCTGCCCACTTCACGACGAAGCCGCTTCTGTAATTTATTCAGACGGGTAGTTTGTTTTTTTGATAATTCTTCCGGCATAGGATTTACCGTAACTTCAGATATAGCTTCAAGCATAAAAAAGCGCCCAGTAACACAGTTTCAGGGCGCGTATTATTCCAGCTATCTTTGGTGGGGTAAAGAGCCGCGTATTGCTTAGGCTTCTTCTAACGGTGATTTATAACCGTCGGGCTTAATAGCCAATAAATCGCAGTTGATGCTATCGATAACATGTTCAGCGGTATTACCTATCAATGCTGCTGAAAATCCGGTACGACCAACAGTCCCTAAGATCACCAATTCAGCATCAAGTTTTTCAGCCAGCTCAGGGATCACATCCTCTGGTAAACCTTCTTTTACATGGCAATGACTTGGATTAATATCATAAGCGCCCGCAAGATAACTCACGCGCTGCTCATGCTGCATGCGAATGGTTTCGTTGTATGACTGGGCATCAAAGTCAGGAAGCTCAATGGCTAGGTTAACTGGCGTGCCGGGATAACCATTGACTAAATGTACTTCAGCAGAGAACTTTTTCGCCAAATCTTTTGCATGTTCAATAATTTTACCGTTAAGCATTTGATGATCGGTATCTTCGGTTGCCACATTCACAGCACAGAGGATTTTGCCCGCGGCTGGCCAGTCATGGGCTTTCACCATCAACACTGGCACAGGGGCTTTACGCATTAAATGCCAATCAGTTGGAGTGAAGATCACCGCCTTGAGTTTGTCGTGGGCATGGGTGCCTTTAACAATCAAATCGTATTGCCCTGAAATAGCATGATTAATAATGCTTTCAAAGGGGCGATTATGCCAAATGACTTGAGTATCGATATTGAGTTGCAGATGAGTATAAGCGGCGAGTAAGTCTTGGATCCAAGCGAGCCGTTGATCTATGACACCTTGACGCATGGCTTCGCGTTCTTGATTCGACAGAATCGAAGTCATTTCGTAAGAGAAGTCGAAGATAGAAAGAAACACAGTGACTTGAGCGTTGCATTTACTGGCCAAGGCGACCGCTCGTGCAAGGGCAACTTGATTCTCAGTGGTAGGGTCAACCACAACCAGTATTTTTTGATAATCCTTCATGGGAGGTTCCTTTAGTCATAGGCTCAATATCATCATGAGCCTTTGGCAGTGAGCTGTATTGTTCTAGATCAAACTCATTTGAAATTGATTAAAACTCGCTTAAAAATCATGCCTTAATCTGCATGACATGTCTAGCAAGCACAGCTTTTACCATTAAACTGTTATGCTATTTGCGACAATTATTTAGGCTTGACCTCTCACGGTTAATGCTCTTGCGATTGACTATCTCGCGATGCGAGAATTACCCGCTAACAGATTTAGCTCTTGCGAGTCGAGGATAGTGATGTACTTACCCTTAACCTCAATCAAGCCTGACTTTTGGAAGCGTCCAAGTAAGCGGCTGATGGTTTCAACGGTTAAACCGAGATAATTGCCAATGTCCCCGCGGGTCATGGTTAAACGGAATTCTTTAGGTGAGAAACCACGACTGCCGAAACGATTTGCTAAATTGCTGATAAACGCTGCTAGACGTTCTTCGGCATTTTTCTTACTGAGCAGCAGGATCATTTCTTGATCGCTCATGATCTCATTACTCATTAGACGCATGATCTGCTGACGTAACTTAGGCATAGTGCCCGAAAGTTCATCGAGGATATTAAAGGGGATTTCACAAACCATAGAGGTCTCGAGGGCCTGTGCAAAACTCTGGTGCAACTGAGCGTGAATACCATCAAAACCAATCACATCACCCGCGAGATGGAAGCCCGTTATCTGCTCATCACCTTGCTCGGTAATAGTGTAACTTTTGATGGTGCCAGAGCGGATCGCAAACAGGGATTTCAACGCGTCACCTGACTTAAAAATTTGCTCGCCTTTCTGGATTGGCTTTTTACGCTCAATAATATCATCGAGCTGATCTAGCTCACTTGCATTGAGGGTAAAAGGAATACAAAGGGTACCCATACTGCAATCGTGACAATGGATTGTGCATCCGCTAGCGGCAGGACGACGATTCTTATTTTGTTCAATTGTCATGTTGATTCTCAAGTTTATCCACTGCAACCATGTTAAACCAATTCACTCACTTGGGCTAGTTTAGCTGCGCGAGTGCGATATATAAAGTTTGACCACCAAAGGCAATTAACAGTAAGCCGCTCAATAGTCTAACGGTTTTCTTTTGTACCCATGCAGCAAGGCGTTTTGCCGCCACGCCAGCGCTTAATAGGGCGGGTAAAGTACCCAAGCCAAAGGCTAACATAATCAAGGCGCCTTGGCTGGCAGAGCCAGATGCAACCGACCAAGTTAAGGTGCTATAGACGAGGCCGCAGGGGAGCCAGCCCCAAATGAATCCCGCCATGACTGCTTGGCTCGGATTCTTGATTGGAACAAGACGCTGCGCTAGCGGTTTTAAATATTGCCATAGCCATTGACCTACACGCTCAATTTGCACTATTCCAACCCAAATTTTAGCGATGTAAAGTCCTGTTGCGATCATCATCAGTCCGGCAATCATGCGCAGGACAATCAGATAAATATCCAGCTCAAATAAGTGACCAAGACCTGCCGACGATGCGCCCACTAAGCCGCCCGCTAAGGTGTAACTTAAAATACGGCCTAAATTGTAACTCAGTAAATATTTAAGCTGATGGGCCAGCTGGTTACCTATTTTAGGATGAGGGATTTGGGCGGAAAACGCGCCCACTAAACCGCCACACATACCAAAACAATGTGCAGCTCCCATCAAGCCGACGAGAAAGGCACCAGTGACATTGTACTCAATCACAAAGGCATACCTTTTTGCTGATTTTTTATCGCTTGCTGCGCTGCGATGTCATCATGTTCTGCTGTTGACTGAATGGCGGGGGTGGCTAGATGGCCAGGTTTGTCAGTATTTTCATCAAACAATATAGAAACACTTTGACGGTCAAGATCATCAAATTGCTCAGATTTCACTGCCCAAAAAAATACCATTACCGCAATGGCGACGAAGATCATGGCAATGGGGATAAGCACATAAATAATTTCCATAATGACCTCTTACTATCTGGTTAAACGTTTTATTATGATCACACTTTTACCCGTAATAATCTCAGGCTATTACCGACCACAATCAAAGAACTCGCCGACATGCCAATCGCGGCAATATAAGGTGCCACATGACCAGTGACAGCTAAAGGCAAGATAAGGGCGTTGTAACCTAGCGCCCAAGCTAAATTTTGTTTAATAATTTGCGTGGTCAGTTTAGCGACCGCGACAGCTTGGGTGAAACGGGATAGATGATCGCTCAGTAAAATCAAATCGGCACTGTTTTTGGCAATCGCACTGCCACTGCCCATGGCGACCGACAAATCAGCCCCCGCAAGTACAGGCGCATCATTGATGCCATCGCCAAACATAGCCACGCGAGTATGCTGTTGTAATTTTGCTACTAGGGCAAGTTTACCCGCGGGCGTTAATCCGCTGTGCACATCTTCAATTCCCAGCTCTTTGGCCAGTTGATGCACATGTCCGGAGCTATCGCCACTGGCAATACTAATGCGGCAACCTTGTTGCTTTAATATCTCAATCGTGGCCTTACTGTCTTGACGAATATTGTCTTGGATCTCAAAGCTGGCAAGCACTTCAAGCTGCTCATTGGCCGAGCGTGCTAACCAAATCTTTTGGGTTGGGTCCTGAGTATCGACACGTGCGCCAGTAAATACAGCATTACCAATTAAATAGTCAGTCCCCTCGATACGGCCTCGAACACCAAAGCCAACTTCATGGTGAACTTGTTCCGCGACCAAGGCATTATCGGCAAATAGGGCAAATGCTGCCGCAATCGGATGGCGAGAGCCCGTTTCCAGCGCTGCGGCAATAGCTAAGGCCTGCGTCTTTGTTAAATTGGCCATGCACTGCGTTTGCCCGATAGAGAGCGTACCACAGGTAAGGGTGCCAGTTTTATCAAAGACCACATGTTTAATCTGCGGCAGTTTTTCAAATACGCCGGCTTTGCGGGTAATGATCCCAAGACGGGTAAAAATGGCGGTTGCACAGGTGACGGCGGTCGGTGTCGCTAGCGCTAAGGCACAAGGACAAGTGGCGACCAGAACCGATAGCGTTACCCAAAAGGCATCCTCTGGGGAAATCTGTTGCCAAACCAAATAAGTCATCGTCGCGATTGTTAGAATCGTACCCGAGAAATAGCGGGATAATTTATCGGCTAATAGGGCTATCGCAGGTTTTGTATTGGATGCCAGTTCCTGCAGTCGAATAATTTCAGCCACGAGTTGGTCTTGCCCCAATGCGGTAACTTTAACTTTTATCGGTTGGTCGACGTTGATAGTACCAGCGTACACTTGCTGATCTTGCTGCTTTTCAATGGGCATTTGCTCACCTGTGAGCATAGCTTCATTGATGTTTGTGTGGCCTTCAATCACCACACCATCGGCCGCAACCATTTCCCCTGGTTTCACAAGGATCACATCATTGAGGCGTAACTTTTTGGCCGGAATTTCTTCTTGACCATTTTCGGTGACTAAGTGTGCAGTGAGCGGCACCAGTTTATGTAAATTACTGGAGCTGACCGAGGCCTTTTGTCTTGCCTTTTGCTCGAAGTAACGCCCGAGTAACAAAAAGAAAGTAAACATGGATACGGATTCAAAATACACTTCGCCTGTGCCATTCACTGTGGCAAAACAGCTTGCAGTATAGGCACCACCAATGGCAATCGAAACAGACACATCCATATTGAGTTTGCCGCTGAGCAGGGTACGAATGGCGCTAAAATAGAAGGGTTGCGCCGAATAAAGCACCACAGGCGTGGCAAAAATCATACTAACCCAGCGGAAATAGTCCCGATATTGCACGTCTAAATCGGTGAAGTAGCCAGTATAAAGGGCGAGGGCGAACATCATGACTTGCATAGTCGCAAAGCCAGCTAAGCCTAAACGCAGTAAAAACTTGCGGCTATTGAGTTTATTGTTGAGCTCTTGTTCGTCAACTTGGTAGGGCGCGGCTTGATAGCCGATACGACTAATTTGTCCGAGAATATCGCTAAGTTTTACCTTGCGTTTATCCCAACTGATCATGGCGCGTTGGGTGGTTGAGTTGACTAGCACTTGGCTCACGCCCGCGAGTTGTTTGACTTTGTGTTCAATTAACCAAGCACAGGCGGCACAGGTGATACCATCGATGGAGAGTGATACTGACTCGACATTGTCCTCAGAATGCACAAAGTCTTGTTGCACTTCGGGCAAGTCATAGGCGCTAAATTGCGTTAATGCTTCGGGGACCAGGGCATTCTGTTTATTGCCAGGCTCAGTGCGGAACTTGTAATAACTGAGTAATCCCGCATCGACAATCGCTTGAGAAACCGCCTGGCAGCCAGGGCAACACATCAGTTCATCACGGTCATTAATGCGAGTCACAAACTGCTGGCCCGTCAGAACGGGCTCTTGGCAGTGAAAACAACTTGGATACGTCATAGCGCTACTTATTTAACCACAATCAATTCAGCCAAAGTTGGACGTGATCTTTTAATTCAACGCGTTGGTGAATTCGCCATTTACCGTCGTAACTTTCGAGGCGAACTTCCCAAGGGCCGGTTAGGGTAGTAGGGATGCTAATGCGATACACATTGCTGGCATCGGCCGTCGCAGTGAGTTTCATATCTCTGTCGGCAATGGTTGGATGATAGAACTCAACTTTCAAGGCGGCTTGATATGCAGGTCCCCCTTGCTGCGTCAGTAAAATCTCATTATTGGCTTGATCGAGTGAAAAATTCATGCCTATTTGTTTGGCATACTTCACTTTACTTAAGTCCATATTAATGGCTTTGCCATCTTTGTAGTAATCCTCGGCGACTAAAGAGTCCGAGTTCGTAAGGGCAATTTTTAGTGTGGTAAAACTTGCGACGACGGCACATAAAGGAAGAATAATTAGAAACCAAGGCCAGAACTGCTTATACCAGGCTTGTTGTTCGCTCATGTCAGATACCCATTCAAAAAATTTGCGCCATTTTACCGTTAAAAGACGGTTTTAGCACTTTAAAAAAAAGGCCTCGAAGTCTTCGAGGCCTTAGTGTTACTTATACCTAATTACTTGTTTGACAAGCTATAAACATAAGCTGTAATGACGTGAACTTTCTCTTCACCGAGAACGTCTTTCCATGCTGGCATCACACCTGCGCGACCATGTTTAATGGTCTCTTCGATCATGCCACGGCTACCGCCATATAACCAAACATCGTCAGTTAAGTTAGGAGCACCCATAAACTTGTTGCCTTTAGCGTCCATACCATGACACGCAAAACAACCTTTCATGAATGACCCTTGACCTTGGGCAGCGAGTTTCTCGTCATGCTCACGACCAGACAATTTAACAACGTATTCAGCTAAACCAGCAATCTCGCTATCTTCGATTGGCAAACCACCTTTGGGTGGCATCATGCCATGACGACCTGCCATGATAGTGGTCTTAATCGTGGCTAATTCACCACCATATAACCAGTCACCATCGGTAAGATTAGGGAAGCCTTTGCTACCACGTGCATCAGAACCATGGCACTGAGCACAGTTTTGCAGGAACAAACGGCCACCCACTTTCAACGCTTCTTGGTTTTTCACTAATTCTTCTAGTGGTGTTGCCAAGTAAGCCGCGAAGATTGGGCCATATTTTTCATCAGCGTGTTTTACTTCTTGATCATACTGAACATAAAGACCTTCTTTTGCTGCTAGCTCAATCGCTGCGGCAGAATCGGCTTTAATGCCATGCTCTGTACCGATACTCTGGTTAGAACTCGTCCAGCCTAATAAGCCTTTGTAGTTACCTAAACCAGGAAATAGTGCCAAATAGATCAAGCCAAACACGATAGTGATATAGAACATATAACTCCACCATTTTGGCAGTGGGTTATTGAGTTCTTCAATACCGTCGAAACTGTGACCCATGGATTCGCCTTCTTTTACGTCAGTGGTGTTCTTAGAACACACACGCAGTAATAGAAAACAACCCGCGATCACGACTAACGAGAGTACAGTAATCCAAACACTCCAGAAGCTACTCATCACTTATTCTCTCCTGAGTCCTTCGATACCTTGTTGACTTCCTCATCGGAAAACACAAGGTTAGCTGCTTCATCAAATGATTTTTGACGACGCGAGCTATATGCCCAAGCAAATATACCGACGAAGGTCAGCATCACAATGATGGTCAAAATGCCTTGTAATGTGCCGTAATCCATATATTGCCTCCTTATTTGAGTGCGTGACCCAAAGACTGAAGATATGCAATCAAGGCGTCCATTTCTGTCTTACCTGCAACAGCTTGCTGTGCGCCTGCGATTTCTTCATCGGTATAAAGATCATTACCCTTGTAACCACCTTTATGCAGGTTACGTAGGATAGTCATCTTGTCACCCGTTAGTTTGCCGTCTAACTTGTTTTCGGCTAACCATGGGAACCCTGGCATATTCGATTGAGGAACTACAGCACGAGGATCGATTAAGTGAACTTCATGCCATTTATCGCTATAACGACCGCCAACACGTGCAAGATCAGGACCCGTACGCTTAGAACCCCATTGGAATGGATGATCCCAAACTGATTCGCCCGCGACAGAGTAGTGACCATAACGTTCAGTTTCTGCACGTAAAGGACGGATCATCTGGCTGTGACAGTTATAACAACCTTCACGAACATAGATGTCACGACCTTCAATTTGCAGGGCAGTGTATGGCTTTAAACCTTCAACTGGCTCAGTCGTATCTTTTTGAAAAATCAACGGTGTGATTTCAACGAGACTACCGAAGCTGATAGCGATAACGGTAAAAATCGCTAACAAACCGATGTTTTTTTCAACTATCTCATGATTAAATTTCATCGAGTTTGCTCCTTTAAGCCGCTGTTGGTTCAGCCAATGCTGGCAATGAATCTTTAGAGGCTTTCACAGTACGGATCACGTTATATGCCATGATCAGCATACCGGTCAGGAAGAAACAACCGCCAAGGAAACGTACGAAGTAGAAAGGATAAGAAGCTTCCAGACTTTCAACAAAGCTATAAGTCAAAGTACCGTCAGCATTCACTGCGCGCCACATCAGACCTTGCATTACACCTGAAATCCACATAGAGACGATGTAAAGCACAGTACCAATAGTCGCTAACCAGAAATGGACGTTAATTAATTTGATACTGTACATACGGCCGTGACCGAACAATACAGGGATCAAGTGATACAGAGAACCGATTGACACCATTGCAACCCAGCCTAGCGCGCCGGAGTGAACGTGACCGATAGTCCAGTCTGTATAGTGTGATAATGCGTTAACTGTCTTAATTGCCATCATAGGACCTTCGAAGGTAGACATACCGTAGAAAGACAGAGAAACAACTAAGAAACGTAACACAGGGTCAGTACGCAGTTTATGCCAAGCACCAGACAAGGTCATGATACCGTTAATCATACCGCCCCAAGAAGGTGCGAATAGGATCAGTGACATCACCATACCTAAAGACTGAGTCCAGTCAGGTAAAGCTGTGTAATGTAAGTGGTGAGGACCAGCCCAGATATACAGTGCGATCAGTGCCCAAAAGTGGACAATAGAAAGACGGTAAGAGTACACAGGACGACCTGCTTGCTTAGGTACGAAGTAATACATCATCCCCAAGAAGCCTGCGGTTAATAAGAAACCTACAGCGTTGTGACCATACCACCACTGCACCATAGCATCGACAGCGCCGCTATACAGAGAGTATGACTTGAACAGACTGACTGGTACTGCCATAGAGTTAACTATGTGAAGTACGGCAACGGTAATAATAAAGGCACCAAAGAACCAGTTCGCCACATAAATATGCGAAGTTGTTCGTTTGATAATAGTACCGAAGAACACGATAGCGTAGGACACCCAAACGATAGTAATTGCGATATCGATAGGCCATTCTAATTCAGCGTATTCTTTTCCTTGGGTGAAACCCATTGGTAAAGAGATAGCTGCTGACAGAATGATGGCTTGCCATCCCCAAAACGTAAATGCGGCTAACTTAGGTGCAAATAGTCGGGTTTGACAGGTGCGTTGTACTACATAATAGGATGTTGCAAAAAGGGCTGATGTACCGAACGCGAAGATCACCGCATTGGTGTGTAATGGTCGCAAGCGACTATACGTTAACCAAGGAGTGTCAAAGTTCAGCTGAGGCCAGATTAACTGAGCCGCAATTAATACGCCGACTGACATACCAACAATACCCCACAAAACTGTGGTTAAGGCAAATTGGCGGACAATGGCGTAATTGTAATCAGCGCCTGTTGGCTGGGAATGGTTCATCATAATGCTTCCACTGCTTATTACTTTTACTTTTAGTAAAGACAAGCTTTACCTGTTATAAATGACATAAAACTCAGCCTCCCTATTAAGGTTGCTGAGCGATGTCAATGCGTTACCCTGCATATTTTTGCTCAAATATGAGGTTTCGCAATGATACTTGAGCCATATCAAAAAAGATACCAAAGAAGGGGTGTGGAAAGTTGATCTAGATCAACCTACGCCATAGAATGTTAACATATTGCATCATAAGGTTAATCTTTGTGCTAACTCGTCTGAGTCCCTATTTATTTATTGCATTATTTAGCTTCAATCTCACAGCTTGTAAGGAAGATGCAAAGCAAGTCACACTTAAAAGCAGTCTTGATCCTTCACTTTGCCAATTTTCTAAGGGGGATTGTGTTAAAAAAGTTGGGGATGTTGAGCTCACTTTTCGCTTGTCACCAGGGAGTGCACCAAGCGAAAAGCCATTGACATTACAGTTGTTATCTTCCATGGCAATTTCTAATGTGCAAATCCGCTTAGAAGGAAGAGACATGTTTATGGGCGTTATTCCTGTAAATGTGAAGCAAACTGACGAAATGACTTATATCGGTCAGTTAGTCTACGGTTCTTGTAGTAGTGGTTACATGGTTTGGCGTGGCTTTGTGAGTTTTAGCGTTAATGGTGAAACTAAAACGGCTGTTTTTGATTTTCTCGCAGATGACAATGGTTAGATATATCTTTGAAAGTGCTTGATATGGATTTCTAAACATCAAGACAATCAACTATACAGATTAGTGATCCTTCCAGTTTTCTTTTACTTTGACAAAAATGTCTACATTTTCAATAAAGAGCTGTAATAAGTGAGGATCAAAGTGTGTTGCCGCCCCTTTACGCATTTCAGCTAAAACCTCTTCTAAAGGCCAAGCTATTTTATAGCAGCGGGCATGGGAAAGGGCATCAAACACATCTGCGATTGCCACAATCCGCGAGAATATGTGAATTTCGTCTTGTTTTAGATTTGCAGGATAACCAGAACCATCATATTTTTCATGATGTTGCAGTGCAATAATTGATGCGGCCTTTAGTATTGGTCGCTCAGAATTTGCAAGAATTTGATGGCCAATCATAGGGTGCTGACGCATAACTTTCCATTCTTCGTCATCTAATTTGCCGGGTTTAAGTAGGACAGCATCGGGGATCGCAATTTTGCCAATGTCATGCATTGGTGAAGCACGGCGCAGTAAATCGGCTTCGTATTCACTTAAACCGGCGAGTAATGCTAATTGAGAACAATACTCCGCCATACGTTTCACATGATTGGCAGCTTCTTTCGAGCGGCTTTCAACAACATCACCTAAACGTAAAATAAGCTCTGATTGTGTATCTTCCACCTCCTGATTGAGCAGCAAATTTTCAAAGGCTATGCCCACGTTGATGGCAAAAATATCAATGAGTTTCTTATCAAGATCATCAATTCTATCAATACCATCCATATAAAGTAGATTGATTAAACCGCCTTTGGTGGGAAAGTAACCGATAAAACAATTGTCTTCATAAAGGCACCGCTGTTGGGTGAGCGCACTGCGCAGTAGACGATCAATATGTTCAGGTAGTTGCGTAATGTGGGATTTATTCGCAAATTGGCCAGTACCAGCAAGGATTTCTATATTGACAGGTTCAACATGACCACTAATCGCATCAATTGCATTACAAGTCAGCAGTAGCGTTTCTGAATCGAGATTAAGTAGAGTGGCCACTTGAGTCAGTAGCCCATCGGCGAATTTATGCAGGGTGCGCAGTTCAAATAATCCTGAGGTGGCTTCTAGTACTCTTTCTAAGCCCTTACGGTGATTTATTTGGGTGCGCCTTGCTTGCTCGATTTCCATGATATCGCGATAAGAGCGAAGGGCTGAGTAGACGCTGGTCATCAGCTTACGGGAATCGAGTTCAGCTTTTGCTTTGTAATCATTAATATCGTAATTGACGATAACGTCTTCTTCTGGTGCTTGCCCTGGCTGGCCTGTACGTAAGATCAATCGAGTGGTTTTATTCAGTAATTCTTCACGGATCCACTTTACTAGTTCTAACCCTGCATGGTCACTTTCCATGACAACATCAATAAAGGCAATGGCGATGTCATGTTCTTGATTGAGTAATTCTTTTGCTTGTTCGGCACTATAAGCATTGATAAAGGTGAGGGCACGGCCATCAAGTTTAAAGCGGGAGAGGGCAAGCTTAGTGACGGTATGAACATCAGGTTCATCATCGACCACTAATACCTTCCAAGGAATACCAGACTCTGTTGTCTCGGTAGACTTTTTACCGGAAAAAAGAGGGTTTTTCTTTGCAAGATCAATCAGCATTCGATACCTCATTCAAGTAAAAATAATGATCACATAATCAGTGTAGTAGACACATTTCAAAGCGGTGCAAAATCTTGCATAAAATAGCGAGATGAGTGGCAATCCTTAAATTACTTTGTTGATAACGATTCTCATTTGTGTATTCTATTACTATCAAATAATGATAGGGAGGGAAAGGGCATGACTAATCGAATTAACTTATCAATTTCAGCGCATAAATTGGCACAGCTGATACATGATGGACACATCTGCGCATCTGACTTCACGTGCTTAGATAGCCAATCGAAACAGCAAGTGTGGCAGCTATGCTTGATCTGTTGCAAAAAGCGTATTACTTGTCAGCAATGTTCATTTTCAAGTTGCGCTAAAAATCTGACATATCTTGATGCCGATAAATAACATTATCGGCATTTGCGTTTAAGTATTATCATACAAGAAACTCTTATAATTCAGATGTAATATGCAACTTCCTCCAGTAATCCCGTTATTTGACTCATTTGAATTCATACAAGTTGGCAATAGTATTGTTAACCAATATATCACCCAAATTAGCATGAAAAAGGTGGTTGATGCGGGCTTAGTCATCGAGCATGCCAGTGATTGGCTATTTGAGCAAAAGCATAACGAAAACAACTATAAAGCTTATCGCAGTGAACTCACTACGTTTCTGCATTGGTGTTTTGATGTAGTTTCAATGTCTCCCATTCAAGTTACGCGCAAAGACATGAGCCGTTACGTTGATTATTGCCAAGCACCGCCGATAGCACTGATCGGTTATTTTAATGTGCCACAGTTTAAGTACGATAAACTGCATGATGAACGGGTTCCAAACTCGCAATGGCGACCATTTGTCGGCAAAAAACAACTCGGGCAAATCCAGCCTTATGTGTTAAGCGATAATGCGTTAAAAACAAAAATGGCCATTTTGTCTTCGTTTTATTCGTATCTGACAAGTGAAGAATATTGTGAGCGGAATCCTGCTCAAATCTGGCTTAATCACAGTCGATTTGCAGCAAACAGGCAATATCAGCGTCAAAGTCATGAAGATGAAAATAGTCTCGCATTTACTGAATTACAGTGGTCATATATTATGGCGACCGTTACTGGACTAGCAGAAGAATTTCCTGAGTTACATCAAAGAAGTTTATTCCTCGTTATATTGATTTATTGCTGTTATTTACGCATTTCAGATGTGTCTGCACGTGCGGGTTATTCGCCGGTGATGAACCAGTTTAAACGTAATCAGCAAACGGGCATCTGGAGTTTTCATATTCCGTTGAGTAAAGGTGGTAAAAGACGCAGTGTTGCGATTTCAAAAGCTTTGCTCGATGCATTAGTCAAATATCGTCAGTTTTTAGGATTAACGGATTATCCAGGACCAAACGAAAATCATCCTTTGTTTGTACGGCATAAAGCTGCTGGACGCGGCCGAGATGTTGGTATCCTCAATGCCAATCTAGGCATTCGTCATGTTCGCGACGAAATTCAAAAAATAATTAATCTGGCTGCAGAACGTATAGAAATCGATGGCTTTACACAAGATGCGGCGCAGATGCGCAAACTTACTGCCCACAATATTCGTCACACCGGCATTACGCACGATATCAATATCAACCGCAGACCGTTATCCCATGTACAAGCCGACGCTGGCCACGAAAGTATCGACACTACATCGCAATATTTGCACACAAGCCAAATTGAACGTCATGAGAGTGCGTTCAACAAACCAATCGATCATTTGAAAGGTATAGAGTGATTCGACACAAAGATGCGCACAATGTATATTATGTTAAATACGTTCTATCTATATGGTTCCCATCGCCGCTCTGTTTTTGTGTGGCTTGTCATTCCAAATGAGTTTTGTGTCATTTCGTGAGTCTGACTTTTGTTATTATATATCAAGGCTATAATTCACTCCGCCAACAGCTTTGCTCCATTATGGTGCAAAGCTGTTCATCCAGAGCGCATTAAACTTTGTGTTTGCTGCTTTTTGACAAAGTGCATCTCACTCGCAGCTATGCGAACTCTTTTGAAGTATAGATGACGTGTTAGAAATGAATTTTATGAAACAATGTCCCAATCAAATCATGTCGCTCCATTAGAATGATTACTTACAATAATTCATCGGTTTACCAAGCTTAATTGAAATTGGTTCGTAGCTATATTTCCACTGCTTATTAATCTTACCTATTAATTTGTTGTAATGTTGATGACGTGATTTATCAACATCGGAGTCGCTCGAACACATCACCAGTTTCACCTGACTGTATCTTAAACAATTTAATCGTCGCTACGTGAATGCTTTGGTATATTGGACTCGCAAACTCGCCAGAAACACCTAGCAACGCGCTTATGCTTGTCCAAAAAGTCACAATAAAATACTAAGATGTTGCCGATTTTGAGCCGCCATGGACATAAATATTTCATTTTAAGGAGTTTTTATAGATATCGAGTGAAGCGCCCTAACCTTCTTTTGGACAAAAATCATTATGTGTACTAGCTCATATATGAACTGACAGCGTTGATTAAATTGCTAGACTTAATCGGACAATCTCAACTCGACCCCACCCAGCTCATTTCTGGACATTTTCAAGTTAGACTTTTAGCTCGAATTAGTGAATTTAGAATTAAAATTTCTATGGATAACGCCTACTTAAGCGGTTTAACCTCCATAACTTCTGAGTAGCTTATAATACGAATGACTTTTAAATGGGATTGATATCCATAACACTGCCCCTGATAGCGTGTTCTGGTCTAATCCCATCGGACACTTAACTTTGAGACAGTATGGTCAATAAATTAAGAGGTAAATATGAGTCTGAACAAATCACATAAGAGTTATCCGCAGGCATTTAAGGATGAAGCCGTCTTGATGGTGCTGGAGCAAGGTTATAGCGTTGCCGATGCGAAAAAGCCTCTTGGAGTTAGCACTAGTCTGCTTTACAACTGGAAGGAAAAACACGAAGCCTTGCAGCAAGGCCTTACCTTAGAATAGTCTGAACGTAATGATTTGAAGAAATTTCGTATATAAAAAAATTATTACGCATGGAGAAAGATATGATAAAAATACCCAAGGGGCACACCGAGGCCAGCGCCTTCTTTGCGAGAGAAATAATGAAGTAAAATTTAGTTTCATCAAACAGCAATCTAACCGGTTTCCCATAACACTGTTATCCATCGTTTCACACTGATTCTACTGACCAGCATACTTGCGAGAGCGGTACGAGAATTACCTTCGCTGAAATGGAGTAAGCCTAAATAGCGCCTACGTTTGCGTGCACTTTTCTCCGATTTACTAAGGCTACGATGTTCGGATTATTCATATTTTTTATAATTAAAAAGCGAATATCAATTAGGCCACATAATTAATGTAAATTGTATTGCTGGCGTTGGCTTTATACCTGGGCTGAAAAACAAAAAATGATTATCGCGCTTAGCGTAATTTTTAGGTCATCCTCTGGAGCTGGTTTTGATTAGTATTGGTTCTTGTACAGAACTTGATGATTGTGCTTTTTGGGCTTCTTCGATGCGTAAGTCAATAGTGGCAACTAACTTGGAAAACGCCGCCATCGAAGAAGCTCACGAGTTAGTCACCGTGGCGGACGATGGCGTGACGAGGCGGGTGTGTCACTCCCAAATCGAGGTGTTCTATGTGGAACTTGCGAACGTTCTTTAGCTGCAGCGCTTGGCTCAGCCAAATCCGCAAGGATCGGGCAATCCGGGCGGCCATCGCCATGGCAATTTTCAGCTAGCTGCTCGAGCGTTTGCACCATAGCTTGTAGTTCAACGATCTTCGCCTTCAGTCCGTCGGCATGGGAGAGCGCCAACGCCTTAACGTCGGCGCTCGCGCGATCTCGGTTGCACCACAAGACCAAGAGTTCCGAGATTTGTTCGACAGAAAAGCCAAGGTCGCGTGCGCGACGGATGAAGCGAAAGCTTTGCGCGTCCGCCGAGTTGTAATTTCGGTAGCCAGCATCAGAACGGTTAGCTTTGGGTATCAAGCCAATCTGTTCGTAGTAGCGAATCATCTTCGCCGAGATGCCGGACAACTTGGCTGCTTGACCAATATTCATCATTCTCTCCTTCTAGTAAATTAATCAAATACGCCCAAAAACTTAGGTTTACCTACGCACAGATATTTCTCTGGGCGTAAAGAACACGTCGGCATACAGGTATTCAGATCGCATTCATGTTGTCTATATTCCATCTGAAGATTGCTCAGAGCTAATGTGGTGATCAAATGCATATAGTCCCGCCACACCTCAGGTGTGACGACTCTTGCAGTGGCAAAGAGATGTTCTCGGGCGTCGCTATAATCGTCCTTGAGGTGATCCAAGGGCGTATTTGGTGAAAACATGTTGTGTTACTCCTTCAACAATATTCGTCTACCAAGCGTGACTTTTGCGCTACCACCCCAAAAGCCAATGACTTGGTGTGGGTTTAAACCATCATCGGAGCCCTGAAACGCTTGAGTCGGAGCGCGTTGCCGAGCACAAATATACTGGAAAGTGCCATTGCGGCCGCTGCGAAAATTGGCGAAAGCAAGGTGCCATTCAACGGGTAGAGCGCACCCGCCGCAACCGGGATCAACACGGCGTTGTAGGCGAAGGCCCAGAAAAGGTTCTGCTTAATGTTACGGATCGTGGCCTGACTAAGCGCGATCGCATTCGTCACTCCACGCAAGTCGCCCGACATTAGCACCACGTCAGCAGCTTCTATCGCTACATCGGTTCCCGTGCCGATAGCGAGCCCAACATCAGCTTCGGCGAGTGCTGGCGCGTCGTTGATACCGTCTCCCACGAAGGCGACTTGCGCGCCATTGTTCCGGAACTTCTTCAGCGCCTCGACTTTACCATCGGGGAGGACCTCGGCTAATACTTCATCGATGCCAAGCTGCTCGGCGATCGCCGCAGCGGTCGCCGCATTGTCGCCAGTGATCATCGCGACTTTCAGTCCGAGCGCGTGCAGCGCCTTGATTGCTTCAGGCGTTGTATCTTTGATTGGATCTGCGACTGCAATCACCGCTGCCAAGCGGCCGTCGATCGCGGCATAAAGTGGGCTCTTGCCTTGCTCGCCAAGACGCAGGGCGGTGGACTGCAAGCTCGACACATCCAGACCGAGCTGCGTCATAAACCGATCCGCACCGACGGCGACGGTACGACCTGCGACCTTGGCCGACACGCCGAAGCCCGGTGTTGCGTCGAAGCTCTCAATAGGTGCAAGGGCGAGGTTCAACTGCTTTGCGGCTGTGACGATCGATTCGGCAATCGGGTGCTCGGAGCGGGTCTCGACGGCCGCAACAAGAGCAAGAACTTCGTTGTATTCAAATCCCTCGGCAGGCACGAGATCGGTCAGCTCGGGGCGTCCTTTGGTCAGCGTGCCAGTTTTGTCGAGCGCGATAACGCTCACATCGCGCAACGCCTGCAAGGCTTCGCCCTTACGAAAGAGTACGCCGAGCTCGGCCGCACGGCCGGTGCCAACCATGATTGAGGTCGGCGTTGCCAGTCCCATAGCGCACGGACAAGCGATAATAAGAACCGCGACCGCATTAACGAGCGCAAAGGTCAGCGCTGGGGACGGGCCGAAGATTAGCCAGACTAGGAAGGTCAGCGTGGCAGCTGCCATCACCGCTGGGACGAACCACATGGTCACTTTGTCGACCAGCGCCTGGATCGGCAGCTTTGACCCCTGCGCTTGCTCGACCAGACGAATGATCTGCGCGAGCACCGTATTCGCGCCGACCTTGGTGACGCAAAAACTGAAAGCGCCCGTCTTGTTGATAGTGCCACCGACAACTTCGGCTCCCACCCCTTTAGATACGGGCACCGGCTCACCGGTGATCATGCTCTCGTCAACATAGGAGGCACCTTCGACGACTTCGCCATCGACCGGAATCTTCTCGCCCGGACGAACGAGCACTATGTCACCAGTCATCACCTGATCGAGCGGTATTTCAAACGTTTCGCCGTTGCGCTGGACGCATGCGGTCTTAGCCTGAAGTCCGACGAGCCGCTTGATCGCTTGCGAGGTTCGCCCCTTGGCGCGCGCCTCCAGCATGCGTCCGAGCAGGATCAAGGTAACAATGACAGCAGCAGCTTCAAAATAGACGTTGGCAGTGCCTTGCGGCAGCGCTTCAGGGGCAAAGGTTGCGACGATCGAATAACCATAAGCCGCCGCGGTGCCGACCGAGACCAGTGAGTTCATGTCGGGAGCACCACGCAGCAACGCCGGTACCCCTTTTAGGAAGAAGCGCAGACCCGGACCGAACAGGACCAGGGTGGCGAGCACGAACTGCACATACCAGTTGGTCTGTTGCCCCAGAACCCCCATCACCCAATGATGCATGGCGGGAATAAGGTGAGAGCCCATCTCAAGGATGAATACGGGCAAGGTGAGGATGGCTGCAGTGATGAAAGAACGTCGCAGTGCCCGCGCCTCGCTCTCACGACGCTCAGTGTCCTGATCGCCAGCATTCGCCGTTTCGGCGGACAAGCGACGGGACTTGTAACCCGCCTGTTCGACAGCGGCTTCAAGATCTGCCGTGGAGACGACCCCTGCAAAATGGCGCACCCTCGCGCGCTCGGTCGCCAGATTTACAGTGGCTTCGAGCACTCCCGGAATTTTTACGAGCGCTTTCTCTACCCGGCCCACACACGATGCGCAGGTCATGTCCTCGATCGCCAACTCGATGGTCTCTTCGCGAATGGTGTAGCCAGCGTTCTGAATGGCGTGGACAACCGCCTGCGGATCGGCTACGCCGGTGAAAGTCATGTCGGCGCGCTCGGTGGCAAGATTGACCACGGCCGTCTGCACCCCAGGGACCGCTTTCAACGCTCGCTCGACACGGCCGACACATGATGCACACGTCATGCCTTCGACAGGCAGGCTCAGACGAGTGCCTGCGGACACGGATTGATTGGCGTTTTGTGGCAAGGAAACAGAAGCCATTGAACTACTCCTTAAATGTTGAGTTAAAAAAAGCTTAATGCTTCCAGCTATGGGAAGGTCAAGTCCTATATGTGATTTATTTCACGACGCGTCCGTTCGAAATGCCGTCTGCGCCACTGCAGTCCTGCTCCGCCTGCGCGCAGATCTCCCAGCCGCCACCCAGCGCCTTGTAGATGCTGACAACGGCAAGCCGTTGGTGGGTGCGAGCGATTGCCAGCGCACGCCGGCTTGCAAAGTCGGACCGTTCGGCTTCGAGCACATCAAGGTAGATGCCTTCACCTGCTGAGAACCGCACACGGGCAAGACGAGCCGCCTCGCGATTTGCGGCTGACTCAAGCAGACGCAGCTCAAGCGTGCTACCCGCGGCACCATAGGCTTTGAAGGCATCCTCGGTTTCCTGCAGTGCGCGCAACACGGTCTGGTCGTAGACGATCAACGCCTCTTGGGTACGAGCCTCGCTGGCGGCGATGCGGGCACGCACGCGCCCAGTATCGAAAAGAGACCAGCGAATGACTGGGCCGAGGAAGCTGGACAACACTCCGGAGCCATTTACTTCATCGAGACTTCCAGCAACGAGCCCGATTGAACCATGCACTTGGATCTCGGGGTAGAGACCAGCCGTCTCGAACCCAATCCGAGCGGTCGCCGCAGCGAGAGTCCGTTCAGCCGCCGCAATATCAGCACGCCGAGAAAGGAGTGCTGCGGGATCGCCCACGGCGATTATTCGAACAGCAAGCGCTTCACGCGCAGGCGTTACAGCGGGTGGTCTAAACGTCTGGGGCGTTTCGCCAAGAAGGATGGCCAGTGCATTGCTGGAGGCCGCACGGCGGCGCTCCAATTCGGGCACGGCCACCTCGACATGGTGCAACAAGGCCTCGGCACGGAGCTGGTCGAATTCGCTGGCAGAACCGGCGTGCACGAGACGTTCGACCAGGCTCAGGCTTTCGCGCTGGCTTTGGCTGATGTCGGCGGCTACAGCTAGTTCGGCCTCGATACCGCGTAGCTCGAACCAAGTGGCAGCCACCGCAGCAGCGACCCCCGCCTGCACACCACGCAGCAGAGCCTCGCGGGAGCCTGCTTGCGCCTGAGCGGCCTCCACCGATCGCCGCACACGGCCAAAAAGATCGATTTCCCAGGAAGCGTCTACCGCGCCGCGATAGGTTTCTATCTGACGCGACTGACTATGGGGCGTCTCGACCTCACTCCGGCGACGGTTCTCATAACCAAGCTCAGCGCCACCGCTCGGCAGGAAGCCCTGACGGCTCTCACCCAACATGGCCTTTGCCTCTTCGAGCCGAACGACAGCGATACCTATGTCATGGTTCGCCGCGAGCGCCCGCTGGATCATGATGTTCAGAGCTGGATCGTCGAAGGTGCCCCACCACTTCACCTCAACGGCCCCTGTTCCAAGACCGGCGGGAGGCTCACTGAAACTGGTCGGAAACTGCGATGAAGGTAGTGAGTAGTTTGGGCCCACCGCCGTGCATCCAGTCAAGATGAGCGCACTCAGGGGTAACAGAACTGCTTGGTAGGGACTTCTCATGACATGCTCTCCTCTATGTGCGGCTTAGCACTTGAACTGTAACTGTGCCGCTCGAAGTGAGCCTCCAAGCCACGTATCACTACATAAAAAACCGGTGTCAGGAATAATCCGAACAATGTCACGCCGAGCATACCTGCGAAGACCGCAATCCCCATAGCCTGGCGCATTTCGGCCCCAGCACCGCTTGCCAATATCAACGGTACGACGCCAGCAATAAATGCCAATGAGGTCATCACGATAGGCCGCAACCGCAATCGACAAGCCTCAACGACCGCCTCCAGCGCACTTGTTCCTGCAGCTTCGAGGCTGCGTGCAAACTCGACGATCAAAATTGCGTTTTTGGCCGCCAAACCGACGAGCACGATAAGCCCAATCTGAACAAAGACGTTGTTGTCGCCCCCAGCCAGCCAGACACCGGTAATCGCGCTCAAAAGACACATCGGCACGATCAGCAGAACCGCCAGAGGCAGCAGCCAGCTGTTGTATTGCGCGGCGAGGATGAGATAAGCGAGCAGCACGCACAATGGGAAAATGAACAGCGCAGAATCGCCAGCCAGTTTTTGCTGGTAGGTAAGATCAGTCCATTCGAAGCTCATGCCTTCAGGCAAAACCTCCTTGGCTAATCGTTCCATGACCGCAACAGCCTGCCCTGAGCTGACGCCAGCCATCGCACCGCCCGAGATGTCGGCCGTAGGGTAACCGTTGTAGTGCATCACGCGGTCTGGGCCGGCACTTGGTGTCACAGTGACAAAGGAGGACAACGGCAGCATATCTCCGGCCGCGTTGCGCACCTGCAGTCGGCCGATAGATTCGGCTTGCATGCGGTGGTCTGCATCGGCTTGGGCCGTCACCTTATAGGTTCGACCGAAGCGGTTGAAGTCGTTGATATATAGAGAGCCGAGATAGACCTGAAGCGACTCAAACACATCCGCCAGACGAACCCCCTGGCTCATGACCTGAGTGCGATCGATGGTGACATCTAACTGCGGCGCATTGATGTCAAGACTGGTCATAAGCCCAGCCACCTCGCCCGACTCGGTAGCTTTTGTCATCAGGATCTGGGTCTGCTGCACCAGAGCTGCTAGCCCAGCACCGCTGCGGTCCTCGACCTGCATCTTAAATCCGCCCGTCGCGCCAAGGCCAGGCACCGGAGGTGGCGGGAACACGCCGAGGAAACCATCGGGGATGCTGGCAAATTGGGCTTGCAAGCGCCCCGCAATCGCAATCGCGCTGAGATCGGGTGTAGTGCGATCTTTAAACGGGTCGAGCATGATGAATATGACCGCGGCATTTGGCACATTGATGAAACCATTGATAGAAAGGCCGGGAAACGCAACGACGCTTTCGACACCTGATTCGGTCAGCGCGATCTTCGACATCTGTTTGACGACTGCGTCGGTGCGGTCCAGTGACGAGGCGTTTGGCAGCTGGGCGATTGCGACAAGATAATATTTGTCCTGCATGGGCACGAAGCCGGGCGGGACGGCCTTGAATCCGAAGAAGGTCAATGCAAGGAGTCCGGCGTAAACCAGAAGCGCCACGCCGCTAATCCGCACGACCTTGCGCACCGTATTGCCATAAGCGTCAGGTGCATGCTGGAACGGCTGGCCTAGTGTCCGAAACAACTGATCGGCGCGGCCACGCAAACTGCGCGGAACTCGCACTATTGCCGCCTGGCGCGGGCGCAACAAGAGTCCTGCGAGCGCAGGGCTGAGCGTGAGTGAATTAACTGCTGACAGAATGGTTGAAATCGCAATCGTGAGCGCAAACTGTCGATAGAACTCACCCTGCAAGCCGCTTAGAAAAGCGGTCGGAATGAAAACGGCGGCAAGTACCGAGGTGATCGCGATAATAGGACCGGTGACTTCGTCCATGGCAAGCCGTGCGGCCTGAATGGGTTCCTCACCATTTTCGATGTGACGTTCGACATTCTCGACCACTACGATCGCGTCATCGACGACGATCCCGATTGAAAGCACCAGGCCAAACAACGACAACGTGTTCAGTGAGAAACCCATCAGATGCATGACGGCAAAGGTGCCGATCAGCGACACTGGCACCGCTATAAGGGGTATGAGCGAAGCACGCCAGTTGCGCAGGAACAGCACCACCACGATAACGACAAGAAGAATCGCCTCCAACAAGGTGGTTACCACCGACTCCAGCGAGGCACGGACAAAGACCGTCGGGTCATACGCGATGCGCGAGCTGAGTCCTTCCGGAAAGTTGCCTTCAAGCCGCTGCATGGTTGTACGCACCGCCTGCGCAACGTCGAGTGCGTTGGCGCCCGGACTCTGGATGATTTGCAGCGCGACGGCAGGTTCACCGTCAAGCAGGCTGCGCAATGCGTAGGTATCGGCCCCCATTTCAATGCGGGCAACATCGCGCAAGCGCGTCACTTGGCCGTCGCCGCCCGTACGAATGATGATGTCGCCGAACTGCTCCTCATCAGTTAACCGCCCGAGCGTGTTCACTGTCACTTGGAACGCGGCACTGGAATTGGGAGCCTGACCGACGGAGCCAGCTGCTACCTGTACGTTCTGCTCGCGCACAGCGGCAATCACATCGCCCGCTGTCAGCCCTCGTGCGGCGATCAGGCTCGGATCGAGCCAGAGCCGCATACTATATTCACCAGCTCCCCAAACCAGAACGTCGCTGATTCCCGGGATACGGGACAGATCGTCGCGCACCTGGAGGTAAGCGTAGTTCGAAATATAGAGAGGGTCGTAGCGTTTGTCTGGCGATAACAGGTGAACCACCATCAGGATGTCCGGCGAGGTCTTCTGCGTAATGACGCCTTGGCGCTGCACCTCCTCCGGCAAACGCGGCAGAGCGCGCGAGACGCGGTTTTGTACCTGGATCTGTGCCATATCGGCATTCGTCCCTTGCGCAAACGTGACGGTCAGGATCATTCGGCCGTCAGTGGCTGATTGCGACGACATGTATAGCATGCCCTCGACCCCGGTGATCGTCTGCTCGAGTGGCGCGGCTACCGTTTCTGCAATCACCTTGGGATTGGCGCCCGGGTAGGAAGCGGTCACCTGAACCGTCGGCGGCGTCACGGTCGGATACTCGCTGAGCGGCAATTGGAAGAAAGCAACGATGCCAGCGAGCACCATCAAAACTGAAAGAACGATGGCAAAAATCGGGCGATCGATGAAGAAACGTGGGAATGTCATTGTACTGCTCCCGAGGTTTGTGACACCGCAATAGGTGTACCGTCAATCGCAGCGGACTGTGGCGTGACCTGCATGCCCGGGCCTACCAGCCCCTTGACGATAATGTGCTCGCCGGGCTGTAGACCTTGTTCGATCACGCGCAACCCCTCGACCAGCGGACCCAGCTCGACTGGCCGATATTCCGTCTTGTCGTCTTTGCCGACAACGAGCACATAGTGGCTACCTTGATCGGTACTAATCGAATGATCGGAAACCAGAACCCTAGCTTGCGGCGCTCCGGTCTCTAGTTTAACCTTGGCAAAAAGACCGGGCGTCAAATGCCCATCGGGGTTGTTGACAACAGCGCGGATACGCACTGTTCCCGTCCCACGATCGCTGGTGTTGGAGAGGAAGTCGACACGGCCTGGCCTCGAATACGTCTTGTCGGTGAGCAGTGCCACCATGACCTTTTCCGCCTGTGGACCATGCGTGGTAGTGTGGTCTCGGCCTGCGGCGAGCGATCGCAAATAAGTGCGTTCGTCTACATCGAAATAGACGTGGATGGGATCGATAGAAACAATAGTCGTGAGTGGCGTCTCGCCGCTGAAGACGTAGTTGCCTTCTGTAACGAGGGCTTGGCCGACACGTCCACTGATCGGCGCCGTGACACGTGCGAAACTCAGATCCAATTGTGCGGCATCCACCGCTGCCTTTGCGGCGTCGACCTGTGCTTTGCTTGCATTCATAGAGGCGGTTGCGATGTCGAAGCGATCACGAGCAACGATCTTTTGGGCAAATAGCTGTTCGGCTCGTGCATATTCCGTTTGGGCAAGTATCGATGCCGCTTCAGCCTGGCGCAGGTGCGCCGTCGCGGCGTTCAGCGCGGCTTGGAACACCCGAGGATCAATGAGAAAGAGCTCGCTGCCCTTTTCGACGAAGCGTCCCTCGGGCAGGCTTACGTTCTGAATATAGCCTGCAACCCTCGGGCGCAGCTCAACCCGCTTGACCGCGGTCAGCGAACCTGTGAGTTCGACAAATGGCGTCACCGGACGAACGATCACTTCGGCCACCGGAACGCTTGGTGGCTTTGCGGGACTGACAGAGGGAATAGCCTCCTTGCATCCTGCGATAGCGAGTGCAACGCTTAGCGCCACAGTGGTTATGGTTATGCGTTTGACCTTCATCATTTTTCCTTTCTCGATAGCAGTCGACATTTAGTTTTGCTGAGCCGAGGTAGCTCCTACTGTATTTATCCGGCTTACTACGCTTAGAAGGTCAAGTGTTTTTTTTGATTAGTAAGGGGGCCTTGCGAGACACAGCGAAGTCTAACTCTGATGACGAAAAAATCATGATCAGCGACGAAAATCGCTAAGTATTAAGGCATGCACATAGAAGAAAACTTCCTCGACAAAAAAGCCAGACATACGGCCTTGGCTGCTACGACCACTGCACTTACAAATGAGAGCGATTGGAAGTGTTGTTACTGCTGGCAGCTTTAGCCTACTGGTTGCATTCATGTTAGGGCTGACAGCAGAAATGGCCTGATTGCAGTTCCAAGCAAACAGCATTAAACACTGGCGAGTTTTACCGTTCGACTACTTGGGTATGAGGAATGTAAGCTCGCAAACTTAGAGCTTAGAACTAAGCAGATACAAGCTAAAATAAGGAAATGATGTTCTGGCCTTAAGTGTCAGACTGAGCAGTAATCAAAATGAAGAAGAGCTGATACTATGATTAAATTCGTGGAGATCCCTCAGGTGTTTGATCAAGGCTAGCGCATGAGTGCCATTGCCTTAATTGCATTAGATTTACTTCTGTTTGTGAGCGTTCAGTGTACTGTTCAACCCATACTAGACAATTTTAATTGAGAATTTTCGAACTCTACAGTTGACAGTTCACCATTAGCAAAATGACGTCACTCCAAGTTCTAATATTTCATTTAAGCAGTCACATCTAGCTTCAAAAACTCTCTTGTTGATTGAGCAATATTAAAAATCCAATCGTGTTTTAAGCTACCAAAGAAACGCCCAACGAAGGCATTATCCCAACACGCACCTACCCATACTGCCTCAAAGTTAAGTGCTGAAATAAAATTAGACCGGAGCAGGTGCAGTGGTATACAGAGTCAGACTATTATATTGGCGGTGATATTACATTTTTGGAAACAAATTCAATTACTCTGTCCTTAAATTATATCCATTTATAACTCGTTATGGGCGGATAAGCAGCACCTCTGTTACTAGGTGCTGCTCTCCTAAGAACCGTACATGCAACTTTCACTGCACACAGCTCAAGCCTCCACTAAGGTGCACTGTCAATTGGCGGTATTTTGCGACTTGCTGCTTCTATCTACACTGCAACAGGTTGACTCGGGTTTGGCCGGATATCCAATTTCCTCCAGAGCGTCGAGTATTTCGTCTTGCGATTGGCTGCTTTGTACATTGATACTACGGCTGGTGAGATCTGCTGTTACGACTGCATCGGCGTCCAGTTCCTTTATTGCACGGTTGATCAAGCCAAAGCAGTGGTTGCAGGTCATATCGGTAATTTTTAACGTTAACATCGTAAATCTCCTTTACTAAGTGGGCAGCTAAAATTCTGCACCTTGCTACAGGGAGAAGGTCAAGGCTTATTTTCTGTGATGTTACCCAGTACCAGTTGTGCCCAAATGGCATAATGTGAGCAGGGGTCGCCAGTGCTGCAATCTGATAGCTGCTGCAGTACTTACTGCATTTGTTGTAGCTCACTGCTCTTCCCTTTAATTTAAGTCAGATGCTGCTCTGCTAGCTGTTTGACTTTACGGCTTTCCCGCTCTAGATCGCACCAGAGCTGCAGTAAGGATAAATGTCATTTCATGAAAACCCCTATCTTCTAGCGCGAGCTATAAACTCCAACAGTTGTAATTGCTGACAGTTATACAGTAGCTGGCTTCAGTGCGTGGAGCCTTATTTAACCTGAACTCGGGATAAGAAACTTTGAACTAATAGCCCTCCAAGTGATCGGAACTTTCGACCAAGAAAAACCCATCATACCGGAGGGCCTATAGTTATTTTGATCATGCTTTTTTATCTCAAAAGATTGTCTTCGTTGAATTCAAATAGTCTTCGTTTTAATTCCATGCTTACACTTCTGATAAAAATAGAGTGATAAATTACTTAAAAACTATATTATTAAATATAAATAAAGTCATATTTCGGCAATCTTCAATCAGATGCAGATTGATTTATTAGCGCTTAAAATCATATTTTTTGACAAAAAAGCGCTTAAAATCATAAATTATGACAATTTGAAGCCTCCCAAAGAAAATCGTATTTTCTAACTCGTTGTTTCTACGTATTTCCCAAACTCATTTTGTATGAAAAGCCACAGTTTTGTGTTCGTGGCCACTCAGAATGAGGTTTCGCGGCAGACTGAAATTTGCTTTTTTTCGCCGATATCTTCTGGCCATCTTACCTGCTCTTATTTGGGTATTAGTACGATTAACTAAGTTTGTGTTTGGGGACTTGATGATGGTTTGTTGCTACTTCTCGTCGCGCGTGCTGGCACTTTGCCAATTTGAAGATGTACTGCAAATACGCCAGCAACAAAAACCGATGCAATTATCACTCATATAATGAAGCAATGTTACCTGTTAAAACTTATATACTTACGATTTAGCTTAAAGCATAGACACTAAGGTTAAAACCCACATTCGTCATCGGTAATGATGTGGGTTTTAAGAAGCATGATCTTAGAGTCGTTAGTATTTATGCAAAAAATTCAATTTCCTTAAATAAGGTCGAACCAACACCCTACCCCCGAGCTGTAAAATCAACAATAACGTTTTTACTACAGCAAACGGCAGCTGGCAAAACATAACATCAGAGCGGAGCGGAATGTAGGCATCACCCACTTCAAGCAAGGTCAGTAGGCTGATTGACTCAATAACTAGACCATCCATAGTGCACCTCAATTCGTTATTTTTTAATATTATACGCAGAGATGCGACAGCTTGTGTCATAACTAAAAGGAAGTTTGTATAACAGACTCTTATATTATCGCTAGGCACTGAATTTGCGATAACTTGCGGTACAGAAAGTGGTTTAAGTGGCTTGTTGGATGGCGTCATTTATCGCTCATCTACTGGGAAGTGGTTAAATGCCTCCGTCAAATACGACAAGCTGATGATTGACATCGGGCGGATGAGTAAGAATAATACGCGGCAGGTTGCAGAGAAGCCTGTCCGCAAAAGATGATATCACTCTGATAAATTAACAGCGTTGCGAATCGATTTCATATCGAACCCACAGCAATCAAATAAGTTTGGCTTAGCGGAATGCCAATAAACTTAGGAGAATTGTTTGTGAAACATGCAACCGCTAACACTTTCAAACCCGCCGGTATCAATGCTGAACCTTCTGACATTGTACCCTTGGCATCCACCGAAATGCCCTCCCACGGGAAATATCACTCAGGATCTCAGTCAACTGAGTTTAGCTATCCCTACTTTGTATTTGCGCTTTGCGTTACCCATGGCATTGGCCATGATGCTCAGCGGCAGCTACAACTTAGTCGACTCTTATTTTATTTTGAAATACATCGGTGCCGATGCATTGGCTGGGGTGACGATTGCCTTCCCGTTACAAATGATGATTTTTGCTTTGGCCTGCATGATAGGAAATAGTACTGCGACCTTAGTAAGCCGATTTTTAGGGGCAAACGAGTTTGATAAGGCGAGTCAAATCGCGAACACTGGTTTTGCGTTAGCCTTAGCTTACGGCCTGATAGTGACTATCGTGTCGCTCGCCCAGCTTGACAATTTATTGGCATTTCTTGGGATAAGCTCAACACTTGCCTTAGCTGCTACAGAGTATCTACAACCCATTCTCTGCTTTAGTCTATTCACTTTTTTGTTATCTCTTAGCGGCGATTTACTCAGAGCACAAGGCAAAGTCGTGGTTATGCTGCTGGTTATCTTGTTGTCGGCGGTCATGAACATCTTGTTCGATACACTCTTTATTGCCGTTTTAGATATGGGCGTTAGCGGAGCCGCGTGGGCAACGGTGGCGGGTCAATGTGTGAGTCTATTTATTGCAGCCGTCTATTTTGTCCCCAATAACCGTTTTACCAGTAAACAGGCGCTTCATAAGCAAGCTACCCAGCCTATTTATTTTAGAATGGAGCAGATAAAGCTCAACCTCACTGAGATAAAAGCGATTCTTGGCTTGGGTAGCCCAATATTATTATCATATCTTGGGATTGCCTGTGTGATCTCATCGGTAAATCATATTTTAGTCAGTCATTTAGCCAATGTAGCGCCCAATACGCCAGCCGCGAATGAGGTCGCGTACATGATCAGCGCTTATGGTTTGATCGGACGCTTTAATATCTTTATCGCCCTGCCGCTCATGGCACTTACCAGCGCAGCGCAAACGATCAGTGCGTATAACTATGGGGCGATGGCATCTTCTCGGGTGTTAGCGTGTGCTAAATGGGGAATCGTCTTGACCTGCTGTTATCTGAGTTTAGTGACAATTATATTTATGGAGTTTCCTACCTCGGTTTTTGGTATTTTCACCGATGATCCCTCACTCATTGACGCTTGTATTAAGATTTCGAGTGTGACGTTTATCGCTTTACCTTTGGCGGGGATCACAGGTATTGCGATTGCTGTGTATCAAGGCACAAATCGCCCTAAGCTTGCTTTGCTATTATCTGGGATAAAAATCTATGGTTTGTTACTGCCCCTGCTGATCCTGTTGCCTCAACTATCCTTCGCAGATATTTCATTTATCACAGGTGCATTAAACATTTATATCATGCCAAAGGCTTTGGCTGAGTTGTGGATGGCCTTTCCAATTGCGGACTTCTTAGCTTGTCTCTTGAGTTTATTGATCATCAGTATTTGGCCTTTCATTCACGTACCGCGAGCAAATCGAGTCAGTCATGGAGGTAATGCAAAATGAAGTTAGCCAAGATGAAAGACTCAAGCGCCATCGCATTAAATGAAACCAAAGTTCGCGCTAAAAAACTGCTCAAAGCTTGTCAGCAGGATGAGCCGTTAGCCAAGCAAAGAGTCGCGACCTTAATGGCGAAATTGGGCATATCACACTCAGATCTCCAGCTTAAGCATTGCCAACAAGTGATTACACGTGAGCTAGGTTTTATCGATTTTCATCATTGCCAGCGAGTCCTGTCGGGTCAAGCCATACTTGGGGATGATTGGGGAAGTTTATTCCATACTAAACAATGCGACACATTACTCAATCATTGGTTTACTGGCTATTTAGCCGCGCGTGAGTTTAATGCGCAAGCTGAGGACACATTGCTACTTCCCTACAATAAGCAGTTTTTGGTGGTGGAGCGGCAGGATTACTGCAATGCGCTGAATTTGCAGATAATTTTTCAACCAGTGGATAATGCTGGCGAACCGACAACACTCCGGGATCTGGTGAGTAGCTATGCTAATGCAAACTGGAACTCCTTTGCGCTGGCCATGGTCCAACACAAATTACCCAAAGTGTAATGATGGCTGAGATTGTTAGTGCATCATGTTGAATGAGGAAATCTAGAGTTAAATAATACAAACAAAAAAGGTCATCATTGCTGATGGCTTTGCTTGTGAAATATGGCTGAGGCGCTGCGTTTCGAATCAGAAACGCAAGGCTAAAATAGCTAAAAATGCAAAAAGCCGCTAATTGCTTAGCGGCTTTTTGACTAAATATGGCGGAGGAGCAGGGATTTGAACCCTGGGTGGGCTATAAACCCACGCCGGTTTTCAAGACCGGTGCATTAAACCACTCTGCCACCCCTCCGAACGAGGCGCATAATATAAGTAAGTCTGTTGACTGTAAAGCACTAACTCTCAATTATGCGCCAATTGTTGCTATTACACTCAATCCGCTGGATTTTGCTTCACATCGGACATTATGCCTACCCGTGCGGGATCTGGCTTAGTGAAATGTTTGGCAAAGTCGCCCCACTCTTGTTGACTCTTAAGTATATAGCCGACCACAACTAAAATAGCGCAACATAGGATACCCCAACCAATCGCCACTTCACCAAGACTTGCCCACATAGCGACTAAGCTTGATGCACCAAAGGCAATGCTGATCTGTAAGAAGTTCTGTAATCCTGCGGCCTTAGCGGCATTCTGACTAAACTGCTGTAGCGCGCTGTTTACGACTATCGGGTAAATGGCGCCATTAGCTGCGGCCAAAATCGAGAACGAAATAAGCAGTGGGAAAATCGTGCTCGCAGGATAAATCAGCGTGAACATGATGATTGAAATAACACAGGCAGCGAAAATCGACAACAAGATATTCAGTGTTTGATGCCCGCCAATACGTTTTATCAGTAACTTACTCGCATAACCACCGACAATAAACATGATGGTTTGCGGGATAAAACTTAACCCAATTTCAGTCGCTTGATAACCGTGCATTTCCATCACAATCGGCCACACAGTTAGGTAGGCAAAGAAAGCACCGGAACAGGCACCGAAGATCACGACGTTGCCTAAATAGCGGGTGTTTTTCAAAATTTGCCCATAAGATACTGCAGCATGTTCACTGTGTTTATGTTGACTCTTGCCTGGAACAAAGTACAAGGTCATCAATACCAGCAGAAATGCGATAACACACAAGGAGATAAAGATTGCACGCCAGCCTAATTCGTTCAGAATATAAGCGCCAAGGATCGGTGCTAATGCAGGCGATAATGCGACCAATGGCATAATGTTGCTGAAAATACCTTGGGCTTTATCGGCATCATATTGTTCAACCACAATAGCTTGCCAAATAACCCCTGCACTACAGGCGCCAATGGCTTGGAAGAAGCGCGCGGTATTGAGCATAAATATAGAATCACTGTTGGCAATAAACACGCTAGCAATGGCAAATAAAACAAGGCCAAAGATCAGTGCCCAACGTTTGCCGATTTTATTGACTAACGGGCCGTAAAGCAGCTGACCTAAGGCAAGACCCGCAAGGAAACAGGTCAGTGACATCGCCACCTGTGATGGTGTGCTGTTAAATGAGCCTTCAATTGCTTTGAAAGCAGGCAAATACATGTCAGTGGCAATAAAGCCAAGCATGCTCAACATGGCTAAATAGAATAGAAACATAAAGAACTTTATGTTTACAAAGGTGTTACTAGACGTTTTCATAAAATAATCGGGTCGGATTGACTAAAGTGTGCAGTCTAAAGACTTGTTAAATTTATTGGAAACGTTTATTTTTGACTTGTGCTATCAATTATTTTCATTGGAATGGACGTCAGTTATGCTCTCAGAACAAGCGCTAGAACTCATTGATATTGTGGCTCGTGTAGGTAGTTTCACCGCGGCGGCGAATCGGCTACATAAAGTGCCCTCTGCCGTGAGCTACGCGGTCAAGCAAATAGAAGAAGAACTCGGCGTCATTCTTTTTGAACGGCATCATCGCAGTGTAACCTTAACACCAGCGGGTGAACATTTTGTGAAGCAAGCCAGAACCTTGCTCACGCAGATGGACGAGATGAAACGTGGCACTCAGCGCGTGGCAAATGGTTGGCAACCCACCTTGTCCATAGCCCTTGATAATATCGTCCGTGCCGACAGGATCAGCGTATTAATTGCTGACTTTTATCGACACTTCCATGATATTGAATTAATTATTCGCATTGAGGTCTTTAACGGGGTTTGGGAAGCGCTCGCCACGGGTCGCAGTGATATTGCTATTGGTGCGACAACCGCAATTCCAGTCGGTGGTGTTTACCAATATAAAGACATGGGGGATATTGAGTGGGCGTTTCTTGTTAGTAAAAATCATCCCTTGGCCAGTATTGACCGCCCATTAAGTGACGATGAGCTGCGCCCTTTTCCCTCGATTTGTTTAGAAGATACCTCTCGGGAAATTCCAAAACGTATGACTTGGTTGCTAGAGAATCAACGCAGGTTAGTCGTACCTGATTGGATCCGTGCCATTAACTGTTTCCGCGAAGGTTTAGGCGTCGGTTATATGCCAGTGCATTTAGCGAGCGTGTTTATTAAGGCGGGTGCGCTTGTTGAAAAACAACTGGAAAATCCAAAGCAGACAAGCCCTTGTTGCTTGGCGTGGAATGCTGACAAGATGTCGCCTGCACTCGCTTGGGTGCTGGAATATCTTGGCGATACTGAAAAATTGCACAAAGAGTGGCTGGCTTAAGCTTGGTTTAAACTCAATATGCTGATCTAGTCATTGAAATCAGCATTGAATGTGATTGTGTACCGTCTGCTTATGTACAGACTAAATCTTTACCTTCATAGTGGATGAAGACGCAGATACAAAAATCTTATTTTTTATGCTTTGTAGTTAAAGTTGAAATAAATAATTGAGTAAAATTTTGAAGATTAACAATTTGTTATTCATGGTTCTATGACTTTCACCCGTATCTCATGTGCGGTATCATTGCACCAGTTAAGTTCATTTTAGGATTTTACGGGAACTTAGTGTGCTGTAAAAAATCAAAATGATCAGTTCGGAAATGTGTCAACGGAGATCAACATGACCCAAGAAACCTTATATTCGACGAGTGCGTCAACACTGGAAGTGAACAAACTTCTTAAAAACACTTATATGCTGTTATCGATGACATTGGCCTTCTCTGCCCTGTGTGCGGGTTTGGCAATGGCATTAAATATCAGTCCGTTAGTCTCCATTGGTTTATCGATTGGTGGCCTAGTACTGTTGTTTGTCACTTTACGTAAAGCCGAGTCTGCAGCGGGTATCTTCTGGGTGTTTGCCTTTACTGGTATGGAAGGTGCTTCACTGGGCTACATGCTCAATCACTACGCGGGTATGGCAAACGGTCCACAGCTGATCATGCAAGCACTGGGGTTAACGTCAGTGATTTTCGTTGCGTTATCAGCCTATGCCGTTACCACTAAGAAAGATTTCTCTTTCCTACGTGGATTCTTGTTCGCCGGCTTGATTGTGGTGATCGCCGCCGCTGTGATTAATATTTTTATGGGTAACAGTGTTGCCTTTATGGCAATTAACGCGGGCTTGGCGTTACTGATGACAGGTTTTATCCTGTTTGATACTAGCCGTATCGTCAATGGCGGCGAAACTAACTACATTCGCGCGACTATCTCGTTATACCTAGACTTCTTAAACCTCTTCATCGCGCTGTTGCACCTGATGGGCATAGGCAACGATGACTAATCCTAGTTAGCGATTTTTAGCTTAACTTGCGTTAGAATGGCCCTACTTTTAGGGCCATTTTTATTTTAAATGAGCAAATTTATTATCCAAGTGAACGGGCCCGCTTATGGCACGTCGGCGAGTGTTAATGCCTTACGCTTCTCCCAAGCTGCACTTTTAGCTGGGCATCAGATTATCTGTGTGTTTTTTTATCAAGATGGCGTGTATAACTCCACAGATTTAAGCTTACCCGCCTCCGATGAAAATGATGTGATCAGTGACTGGAAACAGCTGGCGCAATCCCATCAGGTCCCGTTAGTCAATTGCGTTTCTGCAGCGCTACGTCGTGGCATTGTGAGTCAGCAAGATGCCAGCGAGAATGGCCTAAGCCACTGGAATGTGGGCGAGTCATTTATCATGGGCGGTTTAGGTGAGCTAATCACAGGTATTGAATCGGCCGATCGTTTGATCAGTTTTTAACTCTCAGGGCTACTATGAAAAAATTGTGTATTCTATTTCGCTGCTCGCCACATGGTACTGTTCGTGGCCGCGAAGGTTTAGATCTTGCCCTGCTTAGCGCTAGCTTCGAACAAGAAGTGAGTTTAGTGTTTGTGGATGAAGGTGTGTTGCATTTGATTAAAGATCAACTGCCTGAGCTTATCGGTGCTAAAGATTACATCTCCACCTTTAAAGCACTGCCGCTGTATGATATTGGATCTGTATTTGTCTGTAAGCAATCCTTAGCCGATTACGGCTTAAGCCATGGCTTACTGTCGATCCCAGTGACAGTCGTCAACGATGAAGCCATCGCAGCCCATTTAAACCAAGTGGATGAGGTCTTAGTATTCTAATGATTTTACATCATATTCAAACATCTCCCAGTCGAGATAGCGCGCTGAAACTTTGTTTACGTTACGCCTGTAAGGAAGATGCGATTTTATTATCGAGCGATGGCGTTAACGCGTTACTGCTGCGCCAGTGGGCAATGGCATTATCGCCCTTCAAGTTGATGGTCTTAAAAGACGATGTTGTCGCACGTGGCCTATCCGAACGTTTAAAGAACGTCATGCTTATCGATTACAATGAGTTTGTGGCTCAATCATTACTCCATGACAAGGTGATAACGTGGTAAATCCATTGCAATTTAATGGCGCAGAAATCGCCCGTGACCATCAAGGTTATTTAAAAAATCTTAACGATTGGCAACCCGATATGGCCCTGTTGTTAGCGGCAGAAGAGCAAATTGTACTTACGCCAGCCCATTGGGAAGTGATTAACTTTGTTCGAGATTTCTATCTCGAATATAAAACGAGCCCTGCTATCCGTGTATTAGTTAAAGCCATTGGCCAAGCCTTAGGACCAGACAAAGGCAATTCAAAATACTTATATACCCTATTCCCGATTGGACCTGCGAAACAAGCAACGAAAATCGCTGGCCTGCCCAAACCAGCTAAGTGTATTTAATGGCAAAGGGTTAAGTCATCACGTAAACATGACACAAACAAAAAGGCATGTTCCCTTGGGAAACATGCCTTTCTTTTTACTTGAACAAAGTTGATAGGGTTATTTGACGTTTTCTAACACAACCCAGATGGCTTTGCCTACGGTGGCGAGCATTACAGCAAAAAATACTGCAATCACAGCGGTATAGGAAAGCCAACGGAGATAGCGCTGGCCTTTATCCATAGTATTATTTTGTGTTCCATTAGCCTATTTGAGTCAAACCGCCCATGTAAGGACGCAGAACTTCAGGGACTGTGATACTACCATCAGCATTTTGATAGTTTTCTAAAATAGCCACTAAAGTACGACCTACAGCTAAACCTGAGCCGTTTAACGTATGCAATAGCGCAGGCTTATTATCTGCTTTCACGCGGTAACGTGCTTGCATACGACGGGCTTGGAAATCCTTCATGTTTGAGCAAGAAGAAATCTCACGATAGGTATTTTGTGCTGGTAACCAGACTTCGATGTCGTAGGTTTTGCTTGAGCCAAAGCCCATATCGCCAGTACATAAAATCACAGTTCGATACGGTAAACCTAAACGCTGCAACACTGTTTCAGCATGACCAGTCAGCGCTTCAAGTGCCGCCATTGAATCTTCAGGCTTAACAATTTGCACCATTTCAACTTTATCGAATTGGTGCTGACGGATCAGACCACGGGTATCTTTGCCGTATGAGCCCGCTTCGCTGCGGAAACATGCAGTATGCGCAGTTAACTTTATTGGCAGCTCGTCTTCATCAACAATGCTATCGCGAACTAAGTTCGTTAATGGCACTTCTGCGGTTGGGATAAGGCTCAAGCCTTGGCCTTCTTCAGTCGCAGGTTTAGTGTGGAATAAGTCTTCACCAAACTTAGGTAGCTGGCCTGTGCCGAGTAAGCTTGCCTCGTTAACCAGTAATGGCACATAGGCTTCGGTATAACCGTGCTCTGTGGTATGTAAGTCCAACATGAACTGACCAATGGCGCGATTTAAGCGGGCGACTTGGCCTTTCATCACGATGAAACGTGAGCCAGTAATTTTAACGGCATTTTTAAAATCTAAGCCGTTTAAGCCTTCACCTAAATCGATATGATCTTTAATCGGGAAATCAAAAGTGCGTGGCGTCCCCCAACGTCTCACTTCAACGTTCTCTGTTTCATCGGCACCCATTGGTACTGATTCATCAGGCAGGTTAGGCATAGACATGGCAATGGCATTGACTTCTTCAAGTACAGCGGCCAGTTCAATCTTTTTGGCATCCAACTGTGAACCTAAATCGCCCACTTGCGCCATGATTGCGTCAACATCTTCACCACGGGCTTTAGCTTGGCCAATGGATTTGGAGATGGCATTACGCGACGCTTGTAATTCTTCGGTAGCCACTTGCAGTGACTTACGCTTTTCTTCTAATTGAATGAGATGAGCTATGTCTAAAATAAAGCCACGGGTAGCCAGTCGCTCAGCGGTAACTTCTAATTCGTTGCGCAAAAATTTAGGATCTAACATGTGATATATTCTTAATAGTTAAATGCGAGAAAAAACCAGTTGTTGACCTAAGTACACCATGAATAAACATAGACTTAGATTCAACACCACATTCAAAATCGCCTTCAGCCAATCCCCTTCTTGCATCAGCAACAAGGTTTCATTAGAGAAAGTCGAAAACGTTGTCAAAGCACCTAATAGACCGATACCTATAAGCGCTTTGAGTTCAGGGCTGATATGACTCATTTGCCCCAGAGCGTAAATTACGCCCATAAAAAATGAACCTATAACATTAACCAACAGTGTACCAAAAGGAAAACTGCTGCCAAATACTTGGATCATGAATATTGAAATAAGATAGCGTAAAACTGCTCCAATTGACCCACCGAAAGCCACTAATAAGATGTTAGTCATATCTTTTGTTCTCACTGGCTTGATCTAACTGGACTAATTGCGCCAATTTATCTTTGATCCGTTTCTCGAACCCTCGCTCAGTCGGAAAATAAAACTGTGCTGTTTGCAGGGATTCGGGGAAATAATTTTCACCACTGGCATAGGCATTGGCTTCATCGTGGGCATATCGATACCCAGCTCCCATGCCGATGTCTTTCATTAACTGAGTCGGTGCATTGCGTAAATGGTGCGGCACTTCGACTTGTCCTGTTTCGCGAGCTAACGCACGCGCCGCCTTAAATGCGGTATACACAGCATTGCTCTTCGGCGCGCTGGCAAGATAAACAATGGCTTGTGCTATCGCTCGCTCACCTTCGGCGGGGCCAACACGGTGAAAACAATCCCAGGCATTCAGTGCGATTGTCATCGCCGCAGGATCGGCATTGCCCACATCTTCAGAGGCAATCGCCAGTAAGCGCCTTGACACGTAAAGCGGATCGCCACCGCCTTCTAATATTCGACAAAACCAATACAACGCGGCATCGGGTGCTGAGCCGCGAATGGATTTATGTACAGCCGAGATTAAATCGTAAAACTGATCACCGTTCTTATCAAAACCAGCAACTTGGTGCCCCGCCACTTGAATTAACATTTCAGTGGTAAAGGTGCCACCGTCGATGAGCATATCACTCATCAACTCAATAAGATTTAACGCTTTACGGGCATCACCATCACAAAGTTGTGCCAATGTGGTGAGCACATCGGTTGGCATTACAAATTGTCGTAGGCCTAAACCGCGCTCGGTATCGTTTAAGGCTTGAGTCACTATATGGCCGATTTCATCATGGCTTAAGCGCTTGATAAGATAGACTCTTGCCCGCGAGAGTAAGGCATTGTTGATTTCAAAAGACGGATTTTCTGTGGTCGCGCCGATAAAGATCACTGTGCCATCTTCAATAAATGGCAGAAAAGCATCCTGTTGACTCTTATTGAATCGGTGGACTTCATCGACAAACAATAAGGTACGTTGGCCACGGGATTCTGCAACGGCTTTTGCTTGCTCAATCGCGGCGCGAATGTCCTTAACACCAGAGGTGACCGCGGAAATGCGTTCAACGTGAGCATTTGAATAATGTGCGATTAATTCGGCTAAGGTTGTTTTACCTGTGCCCGGCGGTCCCCACAACATCATAGAATGGGCGCGCCCTGCTTCCAATGCTTTGCGTAGTGGTTGGCCCTCACCCAGTAAATGGGCTTGACCTATGTACTCGCCAATCGTTCTTGGCCGCATGCGCGCGGCCAAGGGGCGAAAATCGGGCGCAAAATTAAACGATAAACTGCTCACGCGATAGCCTAATGCGCTGCTTTACGACGTTGATCATCAACATCGACGCTGTCAGGGATCACAAAGGTGAACAAGGCTTTGTCTTTATTTGTGATGGCTTGTTGATTGCTTAAATCAAACAGGCTTAAATTACCTTTATCATCGGCAACATTAAAGTTGACTAACTGGGCATTTTTGAAACACACATTGACGGACAATATGCCCGAATCAATCGCCTTAGGTTTGATCTCATAGCAATCTTGTTTCTTGGACACTGAATACTGTGACCAAGTCGCATCGTCGCGGTGTACGAGCAATGCGATGGGAGATGCATTGATTGCTTCAGCAAAATCCATGATGACCACCTCTTCGGCGAAAGGATTGTAGATCCACAAATCTTTACCATCAGCGACAATCTGTGATTCATCGGGCTGGGTTAAATGCCAATAAAATTGATTCGGATACGCCAAGGCAAAAATGCCTGACCCCGTTTGAATAACCTTTTTATTAACGTCTGTTACGGTTTGTTTGAAATCGGCTTTTAGTGACGCGGTACCAATCAATTTTTCCCTGAGTTGCTGCGCATCATCGGCAAACACAGCCGCGCTAAATAGCAAAGGTGAAGCTAACAACACAGCGCATAATCGTTTTTTCATTTTATTCCTTACCCTGTAAACCCTTGGGTGTATCAAAGCTACGCCTTAGCGCGGCTTAATAATGTTTTGGTGCTGGCGGCGCTAAGACTTCACGGTTACCGTTGTGGCCTTGAGCAGAAACAATACCTTGTGCTTCCATCTGTTCAATAATGCGTGCTGCACGGTTATAACCAATCTTAAATTTACGCTGTACGCTTGAAATCGAGCCGCGACGAGTTTCAGTCACAAAGGCGACTGCTTCATCGTATAACGGATCGTATTCTTCGTCTGATTCAGCGGTTTCACCAGGCAATAATACTTGTTCACCATCACTGGCACCGTTGAGAATTTCTTCGATATATTGCGGTTTGCCACGGGCGCACCAATCGGCAACGACACGGTGAACTTCATGATCATCAACGAATGCACCATGAACACGATTCGGTACCGCAGTACCCGGTGGCAAAAATAACATGTCACCCATTCCAAGCAAGGTTTCGGCACCCTGTTGATCTAAAATGGTGCGCGAATCGATACGAGATGACACTTGAAACGCCATACGTGTGGGAATGTTGGCCTTAATCAAACCTGTGATCACATCCACTGACGGTCTTTGGGTTGCCAAGATCAAATGTATGCCAGCTGCACGCGCTTTTTGGGCAATACGGGCAATCAACTCTTCAACTTTTTTACCAACAATCATCATCATGTCAGCAAATTCATCGACCACGACAACAATCGATGGCAGCTTATCTAACGCAGGCGCTTCAGGCTCCATGCTGTCGGATGACTTCCACATAGGATCTAAAATCACTTCGCCATTGGCTTTCGCTTCGGCAATTTTGGCGTTATAACCCTTGATGTTACGCACGCCCATCATAGACATCAGCTTGTAGCGACGTTCCATCTCGCCGACACACCAACGCAGCGCATTGGCAGCTTCTTTCATGTCGGTAACTACCTCACATAGCAAATGCGGAATACCTTCATAGACAGACAATTCCAACATTTTGGGGTCGATCATGATAAAGCGTACATCTTCTGGGCCAGACTTATACAGTAAGCTGGTGATCATCACGTTTACACCCACAGACTTACCAGAGCCTGTAGTCCCCGCTACTAATAAATGTGGCATTTTACCAAGATCAACAACAACTGGGTCACCAGCAATATCTTGGCCTAACACCATAGTTAAGTTGGATTTACTCTCAGTAAAGGCGGCACAATCTAACACATCGCGCATAAACACGGTTTCGCGGAATTTATTGGGCAATTCGAGTCCGACATAAGCCTTGCCCGGAATAACTTCAACCACGCGCACACTTTCAGCCAGTAATGAACGAGCTAAATCCTTTGATAGATTAGAGATTTTTGACGCTTTAACGCCCGGCGCTAATTCTAATTCAAAGCGTGTGATCACAGGGCCTGGATACACACCCACCACATTGGCGATGATGTTGAAATCGGCCAATTTAAGCTCAACAAGGCGAGCGACTTGATCCAATTCCTCTGGGCTGATCGGATTCTTCTTACGGTCAGGTATGTCGAGCAAGTTAATACTCGGCAGAGGATCCATCGGTTTTTTCGGTGCGGGTTTGTCTTCTTGTCCTGGCAATACCACAATGCCATCGACAATTTTAGCTTTTTGATCTTGCTTATTACGCTGCGCTTGATTCACTGCACCTGTTGACACTTTAGTATCAAAATCAATGACGTCATCATCGCTAAAACCGAGACTTTCATCGTCTTCATTTTCTGTAAATGCTTGACTGCTAAACACTGGCTCATTGTCATCATGATCGAATGAATGCGAATTAAAATCGGCACTACCTTGCTCATCGGCATTTGAATGCTGAGGTTCAGCTAACCAAGGTGGCGCTTCAAAATTGCCATGGGCGGCCAAATCATCATTATCGATTTGTGGCTCAACCCGTTGTGCACTCTTACTTTTACTGCCATTCAAGCTCAGAATTTTTGCAAGCGCCGATAGTTTGTTTTTTGGCGACGAATTATTCTCAGTTTCAGTAATAATACCTTCTGGTTCAATGACCATATCATCAGTGGCAGCATATAGCGTTGGGGTTATCTCAGCTCTACGACCAATATGACGCTCACGCACCTTAGGCTTTTCAACTATGGGGGGCTTTTCTAGCACATATTGGGATTCACGGCGCTGTTTAAACTTATCCACCACGGACATAAAACCACGGGTATCCTCGGTTTCATGCTCACGCTTCATCGCTTGCGGCAATAATTTTAACTTTTTATAAATCCAAATAGAGACTAAGCCGATTTTCTCGACCACAGTCAGCCAGCTAATCCCAGTCAACAGCGTAAAGCCTGAGCCCAAGAAACACAGCAGTAATAAGGTAGTGCCGAGTTTATTAAAATACGGCAACATGGCTTGACCGATCACATCACCCGCCACTCCGCCTGCCGAAAACTCGTAGATGTTGTTGGCATTCATGCTCGCCAAAGCAGAAAATCCTAGAATGATCAGTAAAAATCCTATCAATCTCAGGGCCACTGAAAAGTAATCAATTTCAAGTAAATGATGGGCACGTTTGAACAATAACCAACCCGTCGATGCGACAATAATTGGCATGATATAAGCCGTAACGCCGAAGAAATATAACAGAATATCGGCAATCCAAGCCCCTACTGCTCCGGTCCAGTTTTTAATATCGCCTTGAAAATGCGACTGACTCCAACCAGGATCAGACGGACTAAAACTCGTCAATGCGAGCAAAATATAAGTGGCGAGAACACAACAAATGATGAGTCCGCCTTCCAGCAGACGTTGCAGGCCAGTGAGCGTGCGTACACTATTTCCTTGAGACAAACGACGTAATCCATAAAAGTGAAAACAGGTGGGCTAACGATACCAGAATCCCACTAAATGTGGAGCACATTAGCCTGTTTTTCTATACAGAATTGGTCATGATTGGCAAAATTTAGTCTATTGAGGTGTTTTAGTGTGCTTTTAGGGAGGAATGAGTTATTACACAAACACTTCCGTTAACAAATTTGTTTAAAAATGCCACAAAAAGAAGCCCTAAGTTAGCAAACTTAAGGGCAATACAAGGCGAATAGTAATAGGCGTTAAATGAGATGAATATATCGACGTTACTGATAAATAAGGGGCCTAAGCCCCTTATTGTAAAACCAAACAATCAGGGTAATTTAGATATCTGAGAGTAGATGATTTATCGCTACACGACTGGTGTGCTTAACTTCTTCCATCACAACATAAGTACGCGTGTCGGAAACTGAAGGTAATTTCAATAAAGTTTCACCTAACAAGCGACGATAAGCCGACATATCTGAAACACGAGTTTTCAGTAAGTAGTCAAAATCGCCTGAAACCAGATGACATTCTTGAATATCATCGAGTAGTTGCACTGCGCGGTTAAACTTATCAAACACTTCGGGAGTATCACGGCTTAATGTGATTTCCACGAATACCAGTAGGGATGCACCCAAGAAATGAGGATTCACCAATGCGGTATAGCCATTGATGTAACCTTGCTTTTCGAGACGTTTTACTCTTTCTAAACACGGAGTTGGACTTAGTCCGACTCTTTTTGACAATTCCACATTTGAAATGCGGCCATCAAGTTGTAGTTCATTAAGAATGTTGCGATCGATGCGATCCAAGTCTTTTACAGGACTCTTTTTATTATATGCCATTTATTTAACCTTGCTTTATCACTAAAACAACATTTTATTCTACGTATGCCGAAAGTTCAGCAGCATAAACTGCGTCGCCGATACTATACTAGATATCCCTGAATTAATCACGTTCAGGTCACGATAAAATAACAATTATGCCCATTAAAAGTGGGATTTCAGGCAATTGAGGCTCAAAGATGATTATTGGTGTTCCCAAGGAAATTAAAAACCACGAATATCGTGTCGGTATGGTTCCTTCTAGTGTTCGCGAGTTGGCGATCAAAGGTCACGACGTTTTTGTTGAAACAAATGCAGGCATAGGTATTGGTTTTTCAGATCAAGATTATATTGATGCTGGCGCCACAATTTTAGCGACTGCTGCTGAAGTTTTTGCTAAAGCGCAGATGATTGTAAAAGTAAAAGAGCCTCAAGCAGTTGAACGTGCTATATTGCGTCACGATCAGATTTTATTTACTTATCTGCATCTTGCTCCAGATTTACCGCAAACTGAAGATTTAATCAAAAGTGGTGCCGTATGTATCGCTTACGAAACTGTGACAGACGATCGTGGTGGCCTGCCTTTGCTTGCTCCTATGTCTGAAGTCGCTGGTCGTATGTCAATCCAAGCTGGCGCTATGGCATTAGAGAAATCTTCTGGTGGCCGCGGTATGTTATTGGGCGGCGTACCGGGGGTTGAGCCTGCTAAAGTCGTCATTATTGGCGGCGGTATGGTTGGTACTAATGCAGCACAAGTGGCAGTTGGTATGGGTGCTGATGTTGTTGTGCTTGATCGCAGTATTGATGCTCTACGTCGTTTAAATGTGCAATTCGGTTCTGCTGTAAAAGCCATTTATTCAACTGCGGATGCAATTGAACGTCATGTTATTGAGGCCGATCTTGTGATCGGTGGTGTACTAATTCCAGGTGCTGCGGCGCCCAAATTGGTTACTCGTAGCATGATTTCACGTATGAAGCCTGGCAGCGCTATCGTTGACGTGGCGATCGATCAAGGCGGTTGTGTTGAAACTTCACATGCCACTACTCACCAAGATCCTACCTATATCGTTGATGATGTTGTGCATTACTGTGTTGCAAATATGCCTGGTGCGGTCGCTCGTACTTCAACATTTGCGCTTAACAATGCAACCTTACCGTACATTCTCAAGTTAGCAACTTTAGGCTATAAAGAAGCGCTGTTGCAAGACAAGCATTTTCTTAATGGCTTAAACGTCATGCACGGTAAAGTGGTGTGTAAGGAAGTGGCTCACGCCCTAAACTTAGCGTTCACATCTCCTGCGACACTATTAGTATAAGTTTTAATTAACTTAACTTTTTATGTGGATTTAAGCTGGCTTTACTTAGTATGTAATTCAAATCGGTCTCGATACAATTGAGGCCGATTTTTTATTGGGTAGAAATAGGCTCCACTACGATCGCACCATCATATTTATACAAGCTCATCCCGTGGTTCACACTTAAGCTATTTATTCACAGTAAAGTAAAACTGACACTCTCCATACTAAAACGGATGGACTCGATTAGTGCAATCTAAAAGAATCGCCCTCCAACACTTTACCCCCACAGGTAAATTCCCTACAATCCTTGCAATTTGCTAAAGGCACGGAGATAAAAATGAGCCAGGTCAGACATTGTAACTTATTGATTTTGGGTTCAGGCCCAGCAGGATATACCGCAGCAGTTTATGCTGCGCGTGCGAATTTAAAACCTGTGATGATCACAGGTATGCAGCAAGGCGGTCAATTAACCACGACGACTGAAGTTGAAAACTGGCCAGGTGACGCGGACGACTTAACAGGTCCGGCCTTGATGGAACGTATGCAGAAGCATGCTGAAAAGTTCGATACTGAAATCTTGTTCGATCATATCAACGAAGTAACCCTTACCGAGCGCCCTTTCCGTCTGAAAGGCGATAACGGCGAGTACACCTGTGATGCGCTGATCATCGCAACTGGCGCTTCTGCCCGTTACTTAGGGTTAGAGTCAGAAGAAGCTTTCAAAGGTCGCGGTGTATCAGCCTGTGCAACCTGTGATGGCTTCTTCTATCGCAATCAAAAAGTCGCTGTGATCGGTGGCGGCAACACCGCCGTTGAAGAAGCACTGTACTTAAGCAATATTGCTGCTGAAGTTCACCTCATCCATCGCCGTGACACCTTCCGTTCAGAAAAAATCTTGATCGACCGTCTGATGGACAAAGTCGCCAATGGCAACATCATCCTTCACTTAGATCAAACCATGGATGAAGTGGTTGGTGATGCCATGGGTGTGACAGGTCTAAAGATGAAGAGCACTAAAGATAGCTCGATCACTGACTTAGCCGTTGCTGGTGTGTTCGTCGCCATTGGTCACAGCCCTAATACCGGTATTTTTGAAGGCCAGTTGGAAATGAACCACGGTTATTTAAAAGTTCAGAGTGGCTTGCAAGGTAACGCCACGCAAACCAGTATCGAAGGTGTTTATGCCTGTGGTGATGTGATGGACCAACATTATCGTCAAGCTATTACTTCTGCCGGTACAGGCTGTATGGCCGCACTCGATGCAGAGCGTTATTTAGACGCTAAAAAGTAACTAGACTCGATTTTTCAACGAATAGCAGGCTTAGCTTGCTATTTTTTTAGGTCAAAATTGTTAAGCAATAGCAAAAATTTTTGCGGGCTGTGCCAATCGACATTGTTCACGCACGCACATGTCTTTCCTTTGCGATTCTTAATTCCGCACCACTTAGATAGTACTTATATAATACTTATATAGTACTTATATAGTACTTATATAAGTTCTTAGGTAAGTAAAATCATTTCGTTAAGCCAAAAATGGCGCACAAAAAAAGGGACCAAATGGTCCCTTCTCTACAGCAACAAACTAATTTCTTAGTTTAACGCTTCTTTTGCTTTTTCAACTAAAGTTGCAAATACAACTTTATCGAATACAGCGATGTCAGCCAAAATCTTACGATCGATTTCGATAGACGCCTTTTTCAGACCGTTGATGAAACGGCTGTAAGACAGACCATTTTGACGAGCAGCAGCATTAATACGTGCAATCCAAAGTTGACGGAATTGACGTTTTTTCTGACGACGGTCACGGTAAGCATATTGACCAGCTTTAGTTACTGCTTGAACAGCAACACGGTAAGTACGGCTACGAGCGCCATAATAACCTTTAGCTAGTTTTAAAACTTTCTTGTGACGAGCACGAGCGGTTACACCACGCTTAACTCTTGGCATTTTCTAATCTCCTAAATTAAGCGTAAGGTAATTGACGCGCGATTGCTGGAACGTCAGCTTTTGATACTAAACATTTGGCACGTAAGTGACGTTTACGTTTAGTGCTTTTTTTCGTCAAAATGTGACGTAAGTGTGCTTGCTTGCGTTTGAAACCATTAGCGGTTTTCTTAAAACGCTTCGCTACACCCTTGTCTGTTTTCATTTTAGGCATTTCTAAAACTCCGCATTGGGATGTTTAATAAAAAGCAAGGCGAGCAAAGGCCATAGACCTTTGCTACTTTAAGTTTTGCCCTACTTATTTCTTTTTAGGCGCTAGCACCATAATTGCTTGTCGGCCTTCCATTTTCGGGAAAGATTCAACAACCGCATACTCGTCCAAATCAGCCTTGATACGGTTCAATAGATCCATACCCAGGTTTTGGTGTGCCATTTCGCGACCTCGGAAACGAAGCGTAATCTTCGCTTTGTCCCCGTCTTCCAGAAAACGTATCAGGTTGCGTAGTTTTACCTGATAGTCGTTTTCGTCAGTTCCAGGACGGAATTTAATTTCCTTGACCTGGACCTGCTTTTGCTTCTTCTTTTGTTCCTTGGCTGACTTAGCCTTATCAAAAAGGAACTTACCGTAGTCCATAATGCGACATACTGGAGGTTCAGCATTTGGGCTGATTTCTACTAGGTCTACACCTGCTTCATCTGCCAAATTCTGAGCATCTCTGATGCTTACCACACCAATAGCTTCACCATCAATGCCTGTTAAGCGTACTTCTGGTACACCTGTGATTTCTTCATTGATTCTATTAGGGGCCGGCTGACGCCCTGCTGTTTTTTTGATCTTTATGACCTATTCCTCCAACAATTTGAGACTACGGAGCGAAATCTGTTGATGGATTTTAGTGGCGAAATCTTCAAGTCGCATCTTACCTAAATCGATACCATCACGGGTACGCACCGCTACTTCCTTATTTTCCATTTCTTGATCGCCAACGACCAACAAATAAGGGACACGCCTTAAGGTGTGCTCGCGTATTTTAAAGCCTATTTTCTCATTCCTCAAGTCAAAAGACGCTCGAATACCTTGTTCTTTGAAGAATTTTACGACTTCTTCAACATAATCAGCCTGTTTATCGGTGATATTCATCACGACAACTTGCATTGGGGCTAACCAAGTTGGGAAACGTCCTGCATATTCTTCTATCAAGATACCCAAGAATCGTTCCAAAGAGCCTAAAATAGCACGATGGATCATCACTGGGGTCTGACGGCTGTTATCTTCGGCAACGTAAGTTGCACCAAGACGGCTTGGCAACGCATAATCGAGCTGCACAGTACCACATTGCCACGCTCGGTCCAAACAATCGTGTAAAGTAAATTCGATTTTGGGTCCGTAGAACGCGCCTTCGCCTGGCAAAATAGTGAATTCAATATTATTGGCACGCAGAGCTTGCTTAAGTGCTTCTTCTGCTCTGTCCCACATTGCATCGTCACCGATACGTTTCTCTGGGCGAGTAGACAGTTTTACTACGATATTTTCAAAGCCGAAGGTGGCGTAAGTATCGTAAACCATCTGGATACAGGCACTCACTTCTTCTTGAACTTGGCTGTCAGTACAGAAAATATGGGCGTCGTCTTGCGTAAAACCACGTACACGCATTAATCCATGTAACGAGCCTGAAGGTTCATTACGGTGACAGCAACCAAATTCCGCCATACGCAATGGTAGATCACGGTAAGATTTCAACCCTTGGTTGAAGATCTGCACGTGGCCAGGGCAGTTCATTGGCTTGATAGCGTATTCGCGGTTTTCGCTGCTGGTCGTGAACATGGCTTCTGAGTATTTATCCCAGTGACCAGAACGTTCCCACAACACGCGGTCCATCATTAATGGACCTTTCACTTCTTGGTAAGTGTATTGGTTTAGCTTACGGCGAATGAATCTTTCTAATTCGAGGAAAATGCTCCAACCGTCGTTATGCCAAAACACCATACCCGGTGCTTCTTCTTGCATGTGATACAAGTCGAGCTGCTTACCGATTTTACGGTGGTCACGCTTAGCCGCTTCTTCAAGACGGGTTAAGTGCGTACTCAGGGCTTTTTTGTCGGCCCAAGCGGTACCATAGATACGTTGCAACATCTTGTTTTCTGAGTTGCCACGCCAATAAGCGCCGGCAATGCTCATTAATTTAAAATGTTGGCAGAAACGCATGTTAGGTACGTGCGGTCCACGACACATGTCAGTGTATTCTTCGTGATGATATAGCGCAGGCGTCGCGTCTTTGCTGATGTTCTCATCCAGAATGGCAATCTTATAATCTTCACCGCGCGCAGCGAATGTATCACGGGCTTCTTGCCAGCTAACGACACGTTTTACTACGTCATAGTTGGTTTTTGCCAGTTGAAGCATGCGCTTTTCTAAGGCGTCGATGTCATCTTGAGTCAACTTGTGCTCAAGGTCGATATCATAGTAGAAGCCATTATCGATAACAGGACCAATCGCCATCTTGGTTTCTGGCCACATTTGCTTAATCGCGTGACCTAATAAATGCGCGCAAGAATGGCGAAGAATTTCAACACCGTCTTCGTCTTTGGCGGTAATGATTGATAGCTCAGCATCGGTTTCAATGAGATCGCAAGCATCTTTTAATTCGCCATTAACGCGGCCAGCGATACAAGCTTTCGCTAAACCAGGGCCAATATCGGCGGCAACATCGAGGGTCGATACAGCATGGGCAAACTCGCGTTTGCTACCATCGGGAAGTGTAATTACAGGCATGAAATGTCCTTTCCAGTGGTGACCCACACGTAGGGCCACTTGGTTTTAGTTAATGTAAGAGAAATGCTCGCTAGGTTAAGACAGTACAGGAGTCTTAGCCGCCTTGCGTAGCAGGGCGTTTATTCTAAGGGATTGTAGCTAAAAGGCGCAAGCATATTGACCAGAATTGGGATTGGAAACAAAAAGCATATTCATGATTTTGCAGTGTCTGGGTAACTTCTTGGTCATCTAACTCCCCTATTCTAGCGCCAGTTTATTGGGCATCACTGAAAACATGACAAGGGAGTTGATATGTTGAACTGCATTCTACTGGCTGTAACACTCACGCACACTGCAACCGCTTTACCTGAGCCGCAGGTGAAAATTACAAGCAAATCTTTGATTGATACTCAAGTGTTACTCGTTGATATTAAAAGTGAACTTGAGCAACAGATGCAGCGTTTAACGCTGGATATTACCCAAGATGCCCGCGATGGCGTGTTACACAGCAGTGAAATGGAGGGGTTAGTGACGGTAAAGGACTAGTTTTTAGAAGAAATAATGATCCAACAAGAAAATATTTAACCAGAAGGTCTATCATGCTGCGTTTTGAGACCGACTTCATCTAAGTCAGTGCACTGCACTCTGCTGTATACTCAAATAGGAAGCACATAAAGCGCACTCAGGTTTCGAATATCGACAAAGCGCAGACAATATAAGCGATAAGCGTACGAAGTATGAGATGCGTTGATTGAGCAGAGCGATTCGCTCTATTGGCGATAAGGAGTTGCACCATGAGAGTCATGAACAAAGTTATTGCTTGTCCCCACTGCGGGCACCATCAAGATATCAGTATCGATGCCAGCTGTGGAGACCAAGATTATTACGATGACTGCCGAATTTGTTGTAATCCGATTCACTTACGCTTACACATCGATGAATCGAGACGAACGGTTGAGCTGTATATCGATTCAGACGACGAGCAAATCTATTAAACGAGATTGCACTACACGCTGCGATGTCACAAAACTAACGTGCTTGTTCGTTAAAACGCCTGGCCAGCACGCGCTCGACTGTGTCGACGATAACTTGCGTTTGGCTGTCGATCTCGATATTGAGTTCATCCCCCACTTTGCACAGGCTTAAATTGGTCAGCTTTAAGGTTTCAGGGATTAAGTGCAATTTAAAGCCTGAGTCACTCACCTCGCCAACCGTTAAACTACAGCCATTAACGCCAACAAAACCTTTATAAAAAATGTAATCCATCCATTTAGGCTCAATGCCAAGTGTCAGATCATAATGCTGTTCTGTATGGCTAATATCGATGACTTTGGCCTTAGTATGGATATGGCCAGAGAGAATGTGCCCACCAATTTCACTACCAAAAGTTAACGAACGCTCAACATTGACGCTTTGACCTATAGACAAATTAGCCAGATTCGTCAGTCGCAAGGTCTCTTCCACTACGTCGAAAAATACCCTATCATCAACGACCTGAGTCACAGTAAGACATACCCCGTTATTTGCCACACTTGCACCAATCGCAAGTCCCTCATGCAAATCAGGTTCGAACGCTACCTCAAGGGTATTTAGGCCATCTTTCTTATGTATTGCAACCACCTCGCAGGTGGCTTGAACTATACCTGTAAACATTTTCTGCTCGCTTAATCGTTAAAGGCTGTATTTATGAATCATTCAGGCTATCAAGCCAAACGTTTAATCCAATTGGCGCTGCCGGTGCTAATAGCTCAGGTCACTCAGACCATGATGGGCTTTATTGATACCGTTATGGCGGGCCGTGTTAGCGCGGTTGATATGGCCGCTGTTGCGGTCGGCACTAGCCTTTGGTTACCCGCTATTCTGTTCGTCCAAGGTTTACTGATGGCTTTTACGCCTTTATTTGCCCACTACAATGGAGCGAATAATCAAAAAGCCATCCAACCTTTGGCCTTTCAAGGTGCCTATCTTGCCATCATTGGCGGCATTGGCGTGATGGTTTTCCTCGCATCTGCGCCCTTTGTGCTTAGCCATATGGATTTAGAACCCGAATTATACCGCTTAACCATAGGATATCTCGACGGTATTTTATGGGGCGCACCCGCATTTGTGCTTTATCAAGTGCTACGTGGCTGCAGTGAAGGTATATCCTATACCTTACCGACCATGGTCATTGGTTTTGTCGGTCTAGCCGTAAATATCCCCGCTAACTATATTTTTATTTATGGACACTTTGGCGTACCGGCCATGGGCGGCGCAGGCTGTGGTATCGCCACTGCCCTCGTATTCTGGGCCATGCTAGTAGCCATGACCATTTACATGCAGTTACATAAAAAATTCGCGGCTTTAGCTCCCTTCAGTAAATTTCATCGCCCAGACTTTGAAACGATGAAGAAAATGACCAAACTCGGCATGCCGATAGCAATGGCGCTGTTTTTTGAAGTGAGTTTATTTGCCATCATAGCGCTATTACTCGCGCCACTTGGCGCAACAGTAGTCGCAAGTCACCAGATTGCGCTCAACTTTTCTGCCATCGTATTTATGCTGCCGTTATCTATCGGTATCGCGGTATCGATTCGGATTGGTTATTACTTAGGCCGTGATCGCGCTGATATTTCCGCGGTGGTCACTAAAGTGGGCTTATGGCTGGCACTATCCCTTGCTCTAACGACAGCGGTTTTGACCGTCTTATTTAGATTCCAAATTGCGAAACTTTATAATGGTGATCCTGAAGTGGTTGCCTTAGCCGGCAACTTGATGTTGATGGCAGCCCTGTATCAATTATCTGATTCAGTTCAAGTGGTCGCAGCGGGTGCTCTTCGCGGTTATAAAGATACACGCAGCGCCTTTTATATCACGCTGTTTTCCTACTGGGGGATTGGTATGTCACTCGGTTATACCTTAGCTTATACGGACCATATCGTTCCCGCGATGGGCGCCCATGGATTCTGGGCAGGATTGATTGCGGGCTTGACCTCAGCAGCGCTGTTATTTTTCATTCGTCTGCGTTACATCCAAAAGCATGGCGTGCATTTGAGCCTTATTGAAGGTGACAGTGCTCACCATTGATTGCATTAATGGCGAGCGACAGTGCTCGCCTTTTGGTTTATCAGTTTGATTTCGATGCATTCTCTGAAGTAAAGCGAATAGGAAATTGCGGTTTTATCAGCGGTGTTGTTGAAACACTGGGCAAGTTGCACAGCAATTCACCATTTGACGACAAATTTGTTTTTTTTGCTTGCCAGCCCTGCGCTATGCCCCTAATATAGCGCTCGTTCCAAGGCGCAACGCTTTTGAATAGCTTGTTAAATTTTGCAATGCACCCGTAGCTCAGTTGGTTAGAGCACTACCTTGACATGGTAGGGGTCGGTGGTTCGAGTCCACTCGGGTGTACCACTCTCTTCAAAGAGTCTAAATTTGAAATTCAAACAGTGCACCCGTAGCTCAGTTGGTTAGAGCACTACCTTGACATGGTAGGGGTCGGTGGTTCGAGTCCACTCGGGTGTACCATTTCTTATTATGTATTTCATTAATCCCCCTCTGCTTATCAAGCTAAATACAATTAATCTGCCTTTTAAAGCAGGTGTTTATGGTTTTCACTGCCTTTATCTTTTGATTTAAAATTCATTCCCAAATATCTCAAAGTTCAAAATCCAAAGTAATATCCTGTGCTAAATCAAATATTCGCAGTGGTATTTCTGCGCCCTCTCCAATCCTTTTAAACGAGCGGCCTAAAAATTTTTGACTAAGTACGGCATCGAACAGACACTCGACGGTTAAGGTCGCAGAATAATGCATTCAAAGTCTGTTCGTTGAAAATAGCGTTAAGACAATCATCTGCAATTATCATCACCGCTCAATAGTGAGCGATCCTATCTGCATTTAGCGAGGAAATCCCAATGTCGAATGAAGGTTATCATGAACCCATTACTGAACTCACCGATAAAACCAAGGACATGCACCGTGCACTTACATCACTGATGGAAGAGCTTGAAGCAATAGACTGGTATAACCAAAGAATTGATGCGTGCAAAAATAATGAGTTGAGAGAGATACTTATACATAATCGAGACGAAGAAAAAGAACATGCTGCAATGCTACAAGAATGGATAAGGAGACAAGATCCGAGCTTTGATAAACAGCTAAAACATTACCTTTTTACAGATACGCCTGTTGCTCACACACCTATTGTTCACAAATAAGTATTCAATCTGGCTGTTTGAGCAAGCCATTTTCGTGAGCAAACGCCTTTAGTCACTAAGCTGCCGTTCTTATAATACAAACCTCTGCATGTGTTATTGCACCATTTAGCTCATTTCATACAGCCTTGCAGAATACTAGCGTGCAAATGTATTACTACGGACACTGTATTCTACGGACTTAGTGACTTTCATTTTTAGCGTCAAGGACTTCACCTAATGCCACCTTAACGAAATATCTTGCGTGTAAATCTTAGACGTACAGGACCTTTCAATCTCAGTATGGCGAGCACTGCCGTACAAGAAAAACGAGCGATGTCAGCCATTTTTGAACGACTAAAAACATCACTCACTATTTTTAGCTACCTACGGCAATTAGAAATGATGACTCAATATTGAAGTCATACATCACTTAGGCTTTATCGCTCAAATTTTACCGAGTAGAAGGAGTATAACGAGGATCAATACTACCAAACCTAATCCACCGCTCGGGCCGTACCCCCAGCTCTTACTGTGTGGCCAAGTCGGAGCCACACCGATCAGCATCAGAATCAAAACCACCAATAATATTGTTCCTATACTCATGAGAGTCTCCTAGACATTATGGATATAACTCGAACCAGAAATCTTAATCAATATGACAAAGATCCTTTTAAATACCCACATAAAGCTGCCAAACTTTATGCTTAAGGTGCTTACTTAATTGTAAAAGCCTCTGACATCAACTGTGTTTTTCGGCATCCTTAGCCGCTTCTTTTACATTACCAATTGCTTTTTGAGTTTTACCTTTTATCTGTTTCTGAACCCCTTTCATCTGCTGTTTCGGGTTGCCAACGATCTCACCAATTTTTTGCTGCACTTTGCCTGCAGCGTCTTTTATTGAACCTTCTATTTGGTCTTTGTTCATGGTCAATTTCCTTTTGTTGTTGATATAACATCTAAATAATAATGAGCGCTAACAATCAGCTATGAGCTATTTTTCATTTTAGTAAATAGCGTTTAGCAAACATCTAAATATTTTTAGTAAATATCTTAGTTGGTAAAATATCAGTAAAACCATATGGTAAATTAGACGGGGAAAATAAATTCCTGTGTTTTCATAAAATTGTGTGACTGGTTACACATCAATCACACCGCGTCAACTTAGGTATGAATTCTACAATATAACATTGGTTTAAATAGGGGTGGTTATGTAGCAATCTTGAATTTTATCTTAAGTATAAATTGTGGAGATTATTTTATTTGCTGAAATTTAGCATTAGTCATGGCTGAATTCCATTATTTAATTATCTAGTGATTTTTTAGCTAAAGCTGACTTCCTAATGATGAGCCAAAATATCAAGATAAACAACACAAACCATCTTATTAAGATAAAGATTACCCATTAAAGGCATATCAATCTAAACTCTGTATCCAATATATAATTTATCTAAAAGTGTGTCTGTGCTATAGCGTACACATTATAAATATTTTAATCCGCAATTTAACTTAAAACACAATGAAACATCAGTTGATACCTAATGTAGCTACATTTTGGTATGTCATCGATGCCATTAAAAATATGAATATGAGTATTCAGTGGCTAAACGAAGAAGGAACTAAGAGGTATAACTCTAAAAACGTTAAAATGGTCTAGAGGTGTTCATAGCATATTGTAGAACTTAGAGAACCACAGACTGGTAGTCTAAGGTTTTTAGCACCAACTAGCCTCGACTGCTGATTTTTACAATAATGCTTCTATATTCGCAAGAAGAACACGATAACCTACGTTACCATAAAATATTTGTCTACCTTCGTCGATAATATAGCTTGGACTGCCTTGTAGATTTTGTTGTGCTGACTTTTGGTAGTTGCTCATTAATGCGGCTATAGCAGAACCATCATGAACGCTTGAGATGATTTTTTTCTGTTCCAGCCCATAGAAATCAACCAGATCATAAAGTATTTCAAGCTTACCAATATCCAATGCGTCGATAAAAAATGCACTCCGAAATTTCAATGCCATATTGATACTGGTGTTTTTGTCATAGATAAGTTCAATGGCTTTAAGCACTAAATGAGCATTGGCCGACGTTGTCGGTCTGACTTCTGTCCATATTTTTGAGTTTGTGGGAACGTCATCACGGATAGATGCAGATTTATGTACATGTTCTGCAAAACCATTATATTGACCTTTCTGTTTCCATTGTGTCTCAATTTTTGTTTGAACATCACCAAATACATCAAGATAATGATATTTAAAATGAATTTTATTTTCTAACTTTTGATTTAACTCCTCAATACGTTGTTGTGCAACCCAAGCCCACACACAAAGAATATCAGAGTAGTAATCAATGATCAGGGGTTGATTCATGTTAATCCTTAATAAGGTGGCAGTTTAAGTCATACACTTTAGTTTCAAGGCTAATCAATAATTATTGTGATGGCAGATCTACTTGTTACCCACAGAAGTCAAGATTTCAATATCTGAACTACAGAATAAATACCGAGGCTACACCGAGCAATAGGTACAAGGATGTGATTTTTAGCAAACATACTAGAAGTCATCGATTTGTTTCATATTACGTGCCAGCAATCGCTTTTCAGCTTCTTCAAGGGACAGTATGTTGCTAAGAAATTCAGTTACGGAAGGTGCAGAACTGCAATTTTGCAGATATTCAAACAGCCCTACAATATTTTTATGATACTCAAGTGTGGCCATCGCTATTTCATCCGTATCCATCCTCTTAAACGGATGTTCACCTATGGTGTTAAAAGGAATAGCGGTTTTTTCATAATAATGCCGACAATAAGTGTTAAGTGCATTGCTATTGCCATTATCTTCGAACTGTCTGATAACCAGTGCCATTTTTTGCTCGTGGGCTGAAATATACTCCAACAGTAATCCACTTCTTTCGCTATCATTTGTAAGTGCGCAATGTGCCGCAAATACATGCAGCTGTTGGTGTATACTTCTAGTCCATTGCATAACATCATAAAGCGTTTCTATTTGCATATTATTCTCCTCAAAACGGGAGTCCTTGGTCTTTACTGTGAAAAATGAATCACTTTTCTATGCATTGATGAAAGTAAACTTACTAGGGTCTGTTGATCTTTCGAGAGTGATTTTTAGACAGCATGGCAAGACGTTATAATTTGCTTCGCCAAAAGTAACCATAACCTCAAGCCATGCCAAGACTTATGCTAACCGATGCACGCTGGGAAAAGCTATTTCATTTAATGAAAAGCACAGGCCGTGTTTATGACAAACCTGAACATAGACAAACATTCGAAGGTATTCTTTACCGCCTTAGAACAGGTATCCCTTGGCGAGATTTACCTAAAGAGTTCGGTCATTGGAGCACGGTCTTTAGACGGTTTCATTTATGGTCTAAGAAAGGCGTTCTAGCACATTTATTCAAGGCCTTAGCCAACCTTGCTGATATAGAATGGGTCTTTATTGATGGCTCGATAGTGCGGGCTCACCAGCACAGTGCAGGTGCAGCGACGCTAAGTAATGAGAGTATTGGTAAAAGTCGAGGCGGTAATTCAACCAAAATTCACTTAGCCGTCGACAGCGGAGGATTACCGATTTATTTCGAATTATCAGAAGGCCAAAAACACGATATTACACACGCCCCCAGCTTAATTGAGCACCTGAAGCAGGTTGATACCGTCATTGCAGATAAAGGTTATGACAGCGATGCTTTTCGTGAACTTATCGCAAATAAAGGCGGGAAATCTGTTATTCCAAGGCGCCGCTATAAGAATACACCTCAAGAAAGAGTCGATTGGTGCTTATATCGGTATCGACATTTAGTGGAGAATGCTTTTGGAAGAATTAAGCACTATCGAGCAATATCAACAAGATATGACAAGCTAGCAAGAAATTACGCCAGTATGGTGTCACTGGCGTTTATGTTAATGTGGCTGCCGATGTATTGCTGAACAACATTTGTACAGCAAAGATCAACAGACCCTAAACAAGCTCATATTTACAATGATATTATTTCTCATTAAAAGCGCAGTTTTTACATGATTATTGACTAAATAGTCAAACACTTATGTCTATTATTAATATATATGAATTATTGACAGTCTGTCATCTACATAAAATACTTTATCAGTCCAATAACGGCTTAATCTATGTAACATCTGGTCTTTAGCTTAAAAAGCTGGCGATAAACCACAACATTGTAATAAGGCTAATGGCATGAGTATACCTATATTTTTCTATTGACTCTGTTCGTTGCCGCACTGATTGTTGACAATACAATGCGCACAAGAAAGAGGGAAAACTACCAATACAATATGTTGCCATTCCATAACTAGATTGAAGGGCGTCATCTTCCCGCTTTCAGTTAATAACAGTATTAGATTTGGGAACGAACCATAGGTGAGCTAGCCCAATATTTATCGATATCAGTACTGAGTCGTTAATACGCACGAAACAAGCCATCAAAATATTGGGAATAACAATAATAGAAGATAAAAAAGGAGTAGCCGATAAATCGGCTACTCCTTTTATTTAGCGGAAAATTTAAAAGCGGTAATTAAAGCTCAGGGTCACATTACGTGGGGTTCCGTAATGATACACACTGTATGCAAGAGGCATATAGGATGCTGCAGACATATAGGCATAGTATTTTTCATCCAGCAGGTTTTCGAGATTAAGTTGTAGATCCATATTTTCCGCCAGATTATAACGAGCCATTAGGTTAACTAGTGAATAAGCATCTTGCTCAATTACAACGCTACCATTTTGTGCGTAACTATCACTCTGCCAGTTAACACCACCGCCAACAGTTAATTCAGGTAAATGATCGACAAACTGATAGGTAGTAAAGAGTTTAAACTGTTTGCGAGGGCTCGTGGTCTCAAGTTCTTTGCCTTCTGCATCTTCTGCGGTGAATTGAGAGTAACCTGTCGAAATATTCCAGCCATCAATAAACTCCCCCACAACTTCTAACTCAAAGCCAGTACTTTTAGTACCTTGTATTGCATAATAAGCACTTGTCTGACCATTTGCTTTTTGCTCATCCGTCGGCTCAAAGTCTGTATCTTGCTTAGCAAAATTATCCTGTTCAATCTTAAACAGTGCCACAGTGGTGTGCAGACGGTCGTCCAGGTAAGCGCTCTTTAAACCGATTTCATAGGCTTTACCTTCGAGTGGATCCAGATAGTTACCGCTAGCATCTTGTTTATTCTGCGGATTAAATATTTCGGTATAACTGGCGTAAACACGATGCTCTTCGTTTATGTCATACAAGGCGCCAACATAAGGAACGAACACGCCATCATCACCAAAGTTGGTATCAGTACCATAACTGATCCCTTCGCGGTTCCAACTAGAAATACGGCCACCGGCAATCACTTTTAAATCATCGGTAAGTGTTAGCCGAGTTGCTGCGTAGAAACCTTTCTGCTCGGTATCCATATTCAACTGGCGATTGGCGTTTGTTGACCATTCAGGCTCTTCAAAGGCGTTGCTTTGCCAATCATAAAAGTTTTCAACTGCCTTTGAGTCCCAGCCTGTCATATTCTCACGGATGGGTTCATAGGTATCAGCATAGGATTTCTGTTTGCTGTATAAGGCACCAGTCACAAATTGATGCTCACGGTTAAAGAGTTGGTAATCGCCTTTCAACTGAAAATCGAAATTATCAGAGTTACTTTCACCATGGCTGTGATAACGCTGACCGCTCAAACCTGCACCGGTTTCTTTATTCAGCAAGCCAGACATATAGATCATTTTGGTGGTGGTTTCATATTCCATGCGATTATAGTTCGCCACCAACTGCCAACCATTGCTGAAATAATGGTTCAAGTTAGCAAAATAGTTGATGTTAGTCGTTTCCCAACGGCTCCAATCTGCCGCTGTTGTAGTAGAAACATCCCAATCAGTAGCCGAACCATCGCTGAATACTGCTGGTAACGCACCCCACATCGCTCCTTTGGGGTTGTTGTTATTGTAACTACCGCCAACGCGCAGCATAGTGTTGTCAGTAATGTCTGAATCAATTACGCCGTAAAGAATGGTCTTACGGTCTTGATAAAGATCCTGATAAGAATCGCTATTGACATATTTCGCGACCATGCGACCGCGCACATTGCCACTGTCGTTGAGGCCATTAGAAACATCTGCGGTAACTTGTTTTTTATCCCAGCTACCCGTAGCAACATCAACATAGCCCTTAAGTTCATCACTGTCGGCATGTTTGCGCACTAGGTTGATTGAAGCAGAAGGATCCCCTGCCCCCGTTAGTAAGCCTGTTGCACCACGCACCACCTCTACACGCTCATACAGAGAGATATCAGACACAGTTTCACCTGCATCGCCCCCCAAACTCCAAGATAAAGGTACGCCATCGATCTGGTAATTCTGAACCGCAAAACCACGGGCCATAAAGCCATTTCGAACGTTATCTGTTTTAGATGAAGACAAACCTACTGTGTTATTAACCACATCAACAACGGTATTGAGTGCCTGATCCTGGATCCGTTCAGCGGTCAAGATGCTCACTGACTGTGGCGTTTCCTGCAGTGACAGCCCTAAACCTGTGGCGGTATCAATGGTTCGACTCACAGTGTACTTGCCCATCACTGTTATTTTTTCAATATTTTGATCATTTGCATCTGCTGCAGAAGACGGCTCTGCAGCCAAAACTGACAAAGGGTTTAATGCCAACGTAATGGCAGACGCGAGAGGTAGTAGATAAAAGCGCATAGTAATTTAGGGAGTTTATTTAGGATGGATATACGGTAACGCTATTGCGAATCACTTTCATTTGTATTTTGGTGATGTATATAACAAATTCATCATTTATTAATGAGGAATAAACGTCCCCGCTGTGTTTATGCCTTCAAAAGTGAGAGTTTACGGTGAAAAAGGTTATTCTTTACCCGTATTCGGTTAATCATTCTTAATCTACGCCACTAAAAGCGACCCTGAAATTATTACTCCATAGGATCGCCATTAGTGTTTAGCTTTTACCTCATTCAGTGTGTCTGTACTATTAGCTCGGCAGGCAGAGGCCACTTTGCCACTTGCCACTCACCTTGCCAATTCTCTATCGATATCCACAGACTATCGGCGGAGGTTAGCGTCTTAGTTGCGATGGCGTGTACGTGTTGGCCATGCTTATTACCGTGCAAAATACCATTCTCGCTGCGCTGTAAATCTGCTATTGGCAAAGCCTGCGTTCCAATATTGGCATAGCCTTGGCGTATATTGCCTACCTCACCTTTTTCAAAAACCAACATAAAATCTTTCACATAGTCATCATGATGCACATAGGGTGCTTTTAGATCTAAGGGCAAAGGGGCTATTTTAAATTCACCTAACTCTTGAGCCTGCCAGGCCGGTGGAAATGTAGGTGTTAGCGACTGATACAAAAACAATAGGGGGAGCAATAGAATAAACCCACTCAGTTTATATTTATTTTTTTGCCAAAAAGTTGAATGAATGAAAGCCATTAACGTACCTCCTCTAACCTATCTGTCACAGTACTGGGGGATCCCATTTTTTTAATTGCACGCACATTACGCAGTCCCCACATCATAAATCCCGTGATTGACATACCCGATAGGATCACCCCAAAAATAAACCAAATGATTTTTGTCCAGATACCACCTAAGGTACCGTAATGCAAAGGATCTGCGATATGCATTAGCGTTTGTATTCCTGTCATCGTCTCGGGTGATGTCATTTTTGCAATCTCCCCCGTCCAAGGGTTAATGCTGAGGTTGTAAGAATACTGATCGTAAAAAATGTGATCGCCGCTACCACTCAGATGATACATGTCACGATTATGCTCTGGTTTCATCACATAGCTTGGTTGAAAGTCTGGAAAGTGCGTTTGCGCTAATGTTAAGGCTTGTGCAAATGTCACGCTTGGATCTGCGGGATTCACATCACCCTTTTGGATAAAGGGCAATTGCTCAGCAGCAACCAATGGCGCATGTGGCTCAATATCAATATCAGCATGCCAAAAAATGGCTTGGACTAAATACCATAATCCGGTAACGGCCATAATCGCGATAAACCAAATAGACCACACACCAGACAATTTATGCAAATCGGCCAATAGTGTCTTTTTACCTTGACTCACACGCAATTTTGGAGCAAAAAAACTTCGCCAAAAACGTTTATAAACAATGAGTCCCGTCACTAAAGACGCGAGCATAAACAGCGCCATCGAACAGACAAGGTAATAACCCAAGCTGTAACCGCTTTGCCAAGGAAATAATAACCAAGCATGCAAAGATCTGATAAAACCGGCAAATGTCATGCCTTCATTAATCTGTTGGATCTCACCAGTGTATTGATTGACATAGGCCATGGCATAGGGTTTATCAGCGTCACTGAACATGATCACATTGACCATATAAGGTTCTAGGGTCATAGCGCCAGAGACTGCCGCACTTGGGTAGGCTTCCTCAACAATCGTCATTAATTCACTAACCGGTTTTACGGGTAAATCATTAGGGTTCAACGCCCTCGATGCAGGATTCGTTAACCAAGTGATCTCATGACTCAGTACCGCAATCGTGCCCGTCAAACAGATAAAACAAAATAACAACCAAATTGGGAGCGACACCCAACCATGCAACATAAACCAGAATCGGTTACTGATCTTCGCCATTTGTGACTTTCCTAACACTTATCGTATTTCGCGAGTGTAAAGGTAATGCAAATTGTTATCAATACGATGTACTGGGAATTGTTTTCAATTAGAATGCCGGTCACAAAATACTATGATGGGGAATCATGATGGATAAAACCTTGTTAGCAGCGCTCATTTCGAGCCTATTGTTAGCGCCGAGTTCCTATGCCAAATAGCTTCTTACTACTCTAGTATCGATTTCTACAATCAAGGTTTCTTCGGCGAACCGCGAAATGTCGAACTTAGCCTGAGCTATAATTTTTAGTCTAATTGTTAATCGCCAATACCGCGCATCACTTTTATGCGCGGTATACCTAAAGCTAAACTATCCTGCGTTAAAACAGCATCCGGTAAACTTCAATGGATTAACCCTTTGGGCTCAGGGGGATAATCCATTACAATGAAGTCCATTTTGAGTTCGTAAAACAGATGTTCCGCCTATGCCTAAGTCTCACACCCACATGCATCAACATTTGCAGATGCCACATGCTAAATTAGATCTGCAAGCTCTAGCGGGCACCCTTGCCTTTGAGCAAGTGACCATTATTGGTAATGCTTCTGGCGATTGGCAACCTGCGACCACAGGTACGACATTTATTTTTAACGGTACTCAATGGGCTGAAAACAACAATGCAAATAATCAGATAGTAAATATCGCCAACGGTGGTTTTGCTGAATCAAAATATGCTTTTGTAGTACAAGGTCATCCACAAAGTGGTCTGCTTACCCAAGCCTTGACGCAAGTTGCGATTGAATTAACGCCTCAGCTTGGTTGCTGGCCTTCATCTGGGTTAACCACAATAGTATTGATGCAGCAGTTGTCTCAGCATGTGCAAGTGCAGCGGATGTCGCTGTTTCCGAGTTTATCAAGACCCAATGATTTACCGCCTGACGATCACTTACCTTGCATGGTGCATAATTGGTTAGGCGAGCGGCGGATTGCCCAGGCTTTGGTACCATCGGTCGACTGGCCTGAATTTAGCTTAGCGTCCGTATTTTTACCTCGCCTATCCGCAATAAACCAAATGCAACCATGCCGAGTCGCACCTAGGATAAACGCAGATAATCCCTTTGATTTTCTTGAGCGTTTACAGGAGTCGAATTCATTAATCGCAGATGCACTAAATCCAGCCACGCGGCAGATGCAACTTGAATGGCTAATCACACTGGCGCATACCCCCATTAATATTTGGCAGCAATTTGCTCATCCTAGCCAGCTCATCAAAACTGAAGCTTTATTTTTCAACCACATGCCAGAATCAAAACCCAGCAATTGGTATTTAATGGATACTCAGGCATCTCAATATCTTGATGCGATTCGCCATAGTTTGGCCTATTGTTGGCAAACGTTGTCGACTAAGCAGGCGAGCTTGATTGGCAACGAGCTTTCAAACGGCTCGTGACCTTCCCCAGTCTACTGCCATTCGCATTCAAAATACCTAAGGCGAATGTCGTTTTACCTTTTACCTTGCCCTCTAGCGACGCTAAACCAACCTCTGTTTAAATGCATGACTCAAAACGTCAACACACCCTAGTTAAGGGGATTTTTACCCAATGCGATCCCCAACGGTTCAAAGTAATTGATCAGCGCCTGAAAAATCACTTGTCTGTGGGCCGCATCGGGATAAGCCCCCTCCTTTGCCATTGCTGAGAAACGGGTTCCCGACACTAAATACGGATTCGAAATATCAGTATAGGATTCAATACAGGCTTCAAATGCTCGCGCCATCATCTCCGTTGGCCGAGAGAAGTACTGCATCCCATGTTTTTTATCTAATGCAATCGCTCGGCGAACATAATCATGGGGCTCATCACCCTGTCCACTCAACAATGTCACTTTGAAGATCTCAGTTAATCGAGCATTTAATGGATGCTCTATGATGGGCAGATCGGATAGCCAAAGATCGCTCGCACACTGAAACCGCTTATTAGTAGGTTTGAATGATTTAGCGGCAATATAATGGTCAAACGCATGCCAAAACTCATGGGCTAAAGCACCTGCACCTGCATTTTTAGCCAATGCCAACTCTCGGGTCGCGGGTGCATAATGGGCCTGAACGCCCTTTTGACCGCCATGACCAAAGGCCAGGCTAACGGTTTCCCGCAGCCCTAAAGTCAAAGGTGGCAATTTTAAGATAAAGGCCAAATCGGCGAGCGAATCAAACACTAAATCCGCAGCAATGCGCGATTCATCCCGCGTCACCCAGCGGCCAACACGCACATGGCTAAAACCAAAGGTTTGTTTAATATCAAGAAAAGTGACTTGTTCACCAAATCGATAATCGGGTCCATGGCGGTTATATTGCTGATTAATTAACACGACTTACCTTGAACCCTATGCAGTGAGAGACAAATTAAGCTGGCTATTTTAGATGAAAATGCACAGGAACAAAACGCTGCATTAAGTGCAATATCAAGTTAAGAATAGGAGCCAAGCAGCGCTTACTCTTGGTTTGGTATCGCGATGCTTAGATTTCGTCAACCATTGGGTTCGCTAAGCTTTAGCCGTTAATATCACATCATCCCAAACCACGACACGATTTCGCCCCGTCGTTTTAGCGTGGTATAAGGCTTTATCGGCCTCGGCCACCAGCTTTTCAGCATCTGAACGGCACTGACTCCCGATTTCAATCGGTGAAGGCACAGACTGAAGCGGTAAAATACCGCTGTTTTCTTCGATGGCATGATGAGTAATTACAGGTGTTAACGCACTCACTCCTGCCGAAAATTGATAGTGAAAATCGGCGACTATCGCTGAAATATCTTCATTCGCAAGCGCTAACATCATACGCGTCACAATTTTCTGCGCGACATCGACCGACGTTTCTGGCAGTAATAGCGCAAATTCCTCACCGCCGAAGCGACCAAAGATATCGTATGGGCGCGTACGAGCACTGATAAATTGGGTAAAATGCTGCAGTATCTTGTCACCCACTTGATGCCCATAGCGATCATTAACGAGTTTAAAATAATCGATATCCATCATGACAAGGCACAAAGGTAACTGTAGACGACTCAAGCGTTTGATTTCATGCTCTAACTGCTGGAAAAAATGCCGTCGATTGGCAATACCGGTTAATTCATCGGTGAGTGCGAGTCGATTCAACTCAGTCTGCGCATTCCTTAGGGCAAATTCGACCTGTTTTAACTGGGTAATATCGGTGCAAACAATGACCATATCGCCATTGTGATAGACCTGCTCAGAAAGTTGCAACCAGCTACCGTCGACCAGATCCACTTCAAAACGTCGAAAAGCTGATTTACGTTGATTCGCATGAATAAGTTCAAGCCATTCCTCTATGGTTTCATGATCAATTTTAGGCCCTTGCTTATGAGTAAAGGCAAAGTGCATCATGTCGTCAAAATGCCGGCCAGCCATGTCTTGATCAACAAAACCAAACATTTTCGCAAAGGTATGGTTATAAAAGATAAAATGATTGTGCTTGTCCAAAACAGCGAGGCCATTCTCGCTTAGCCGTAAGGCTTCGGTTAAAAAGGGGTAAACAGACTCAAGAGATTCTTTTTCCATCGATTATTCCTAGCAATGACGCTTTTAGAGAAGATCTCCGACATGTTTAGATTAGCAGCGTTCTACACTAATCACAGCGTCTTTGTCTTTACCCCCATATTACCGCAACGGGATTGGCTCTACCGCGATGTAAATCCCACACATTCGGCAAATAAGCTTTAAAAACCAGATCCAATGCTTTGATAATTTACGATTTTACGGCCAATTTACTGAGAAATATTTCAGCACTAAAAGGTTTCTGCATGAAATGTACCTCAGGGAATAATGCTAACTCAGGAATATCATCGCTATCATTAGCTGAAAGCAAAAAGAAGCGACAGTGATGCTCAAGCAGGGTATCACTGGCAAGGTTTTGTAATGTTTGTTGCATCTGTTTGATAAGTTGCAAGCCATTCATATCTTGTAAACGGTAATCCACAATAACAATATGTGGCAATGAGTGAATCAACATCTTAAGTGCTTGTGCTGCGTTATCAACACTGAAGGTTTGAAAATGATAGTGCTCTAGCATGGCTTTGCAAATCTCAAGGTTAAACAGATTATCATCTATGATTAACACTTTTTGTTGATCATATTGAATCGTTAATCGTTCTTTCACCTCGGTAAGTTGGCAGGGAAAATGTAACAGCACTGTGGTGCCTTTGCCCTTTTGACTGCGCAACATAAACTTACCGCCAATTTGCTCAAGCAATCGATTACAAGTATAGAGTCCTAATCCCATGCCCGATGTTGTTGTATATGAGTTAGATGCGTGCATAAAGGGATCAACTAAAGCGCGCTGCGCTTCCTTTGACATACCCTCACCAAAATCGCGGATCAGTACCCTAAGCATAGGACTATGGTCTTTATGGTTACGTTTAAGGCGTAAGTCCATATAACAATGCACTTCGCTACCCGTACTGTATTTAAAGGCATTATTGATAATGTTAGTCATGAGTTGGAATAACTTAGTCCCATCGAGCTCGATAAACTTCGGCAGAGACTCATTCACGACAACCTGTAAACGTTTACCCGATGTCGCACTAAAAGCACGATAGTAATCCTCAATATTGCTCAGATATTCGTGCAAATTGACTAAATGCCGATTCAATTTTAACTGCCCAGCTTCAGCCTTACTGTAATTCAACGTATTTTCGGCAACCGAGTAAAGTAAGTTAGCTGACCAGGTCATTTTATCGATAATTTCGTCCAGTTTTTGTGGTTGTGAACGCGCTTTTTTTAACATGCGACTGTAGCCAAGAATGGCATTGATAGGAGTGCGGATCTCATGATTTATGCTGGAAAGTACTGCTAATCTAGATCGATTATCGAGCTTAATCTGCTCTACAATATGTGATTTTTAGACTTAAAGTACAAAAGAAAAGACAGAGTAATACCAAGAGAAGCAATCAGTAAGATAATCACGATTAGCTCGACAACCTCTTTTTGTGGCACTTGATATTCTATGCGTAAATTCACACGGGTTTGGTATCCAGGAATATCCAAAGTTCGGCTATCTGTGTAGCTAAACATTGAAAATATGCCTGTGGAAAACTCATGGTTACAGGATGAACTTTGCAATAACGATTGTTCAAATTGATAGCTAATACATACACCCTGCTCCTGCTCAATCCGCGCTAATATCCGCTGATGAGAAATGGCATAGACTAAATAAAGCATATTAGGCCCATCGATATTAACAACCGCTAACGTGTAATCGGCAAGGCTAGCCTGAAGTTCCCCTTTACTATTCTTGACTAATTTAAGTGGCTTAAGTTCTCGCGCCATTGTCTGATCAGAGATATAGGCCAGTTCAAGTTCGGGGGTCAGTGTAAAAGCGACAGCAGATTTGATCTTCAGTAAGTCCTTAGCAAAAACCTCAAATTCCTGTGACGTTACCTCACTCGAAGCATAAAAAAACGATTTTAGCGCATCCAACATAATTTCATGTTGTAAGAACATATCCCGTGAAGAAGTAAAAACCGCTTCTGCTTTTTTATTGTAAATGGAGTCAAATTCATAACGTGAGTGGGACAAGGTTAACCACAGCACCAACAGAGTGACCCATAAACCACTGAACATATTGATACAAGCGCTATATTTAAAGCTCATTAGCGTAATCCATTACGGCCTTTAGCAAGCTGCATAACTGATGTTCAAACTGCTCTCGCTCGCAAACATCCATGACAGACAGCATATCTTTAAGCTGCAAGTAGCGCGCAATACCCGTAAATTGATGTTTCAGCCCTTCGATACTGTCAGAGGACTCATATTGTTCTAGCTCAAGTCGCATTCGCTGTAATTCAGCAATCAGTGTCAATCGCAGTCGCGATTGCTGTTCTTGGCTGTATTGCTCAAAAAATACAGATAAGGCCTTGGGTAACTCAGTATTAGCATTCATACATTAGGCACTCCTATTATATTGAGCAATCCAATCAATAAGATAACGACCTTCAATCGGGGGGCTGTACAAATAACCTTGGGCAACATCACACCCCAACTCAGAGAGAATTAACTCTATTGCACTTGTCTCAACGCCTTCTGCAACCACCTTTACGTGCATCTTCTGCGCAAGCGCGATGGTGGACTCTACGATGAGATAATGTTGGTGATTGATATCCATATCGGAGACAAAACTTTTATCAATTTTGATCTCTTTAAAGGGAATGGCATCAAGACGATCATAAGTAGAATAACTTTTACCGAAATCATCAAGGGAAATATCAATATTATTGATGATCAGCCGTGCAATTGAGTTAAGCACTCTATCTTGGTTAATGATTTCCTGTGATTCGGTGAGCTCTAAAATCAAATGGATTTGTTTATACTCACGACCACATTCGATGATGTACTCAATGAGTTCATCACAGGTCAAATCATCTGCGGTAATGTTAATCGACAGGGCAAACGCCATTAATAACGGTTGGCGCGACCAACATTGCAATGCTTGGGAAATAACCATCCGCGAAAACAAGCTATTTAGCCCCTGCTGATTCACCAGTGGCAAAAAAACGTCGGGATAAATATAGCCATTGGATTGATCGCAAAGCCGCGAAAGCACTTCAAAACCGATGATCTCCTTTGTTTTAAGGTTAATCTTAGGCTGATAACACAAAATTAATTGTTCATTTTTGAGCAATTGCCGCACATTGATATTCGCCGCCATGTCTTGCACGATAGACTCATCTTGATGGACACGGTTTCTATCGTCGGAGGCGTCTAGCAATGGCGTTAAAATGTCATTCACATTGATAGGTTTAGCAAATACGCCAAGCAAGTTGAGTTTCAAACCCGTGATAATGCTATCCACCAGTTCTAAAGTCCGTTTATCCGAGGAGCTTATCACCGCAATCGGAATGGCTGTAAATCGGGGCTCGGAGGCCAACATATTAATCACCGCAATACCGTCACCTTGATCCATTTTTAAATCTAAAATGACTAAATCAAGTTTTGCTTCTACAGCTAAGATCAGTTCAATTCCTTGATTACCATTACTGGCTTCATAGATCTCCACATTGTCCTCTGCTAAGTACTTATGGATATCAGCTTTCATGGTTTCTCTAATAAAGCGTTGATCATCTATGATGAGAATATTCATATATTGGTCTCTAACTGCATAAAGAAAATGGGATCGATCGTCTGGGATTTGGATGTAGGGATAACAGAAAGCTTGAGTAAATTACGATTCGCCATGACTTCTGTGCGACTGGAGAAAAACGAATAGTTTTTGACTGGTTTGAAGCCGCCTTCTATCGTTCTTACTTTAAATATGGGCAACTTAAATTGCGTCAATTTTCGTTTTAGTGACTCATCACAGATATTAAAACTCAAAAACTTAAGTGAGCGACTCGTGGCCAATTCATTGAGATAAACAGACATCATATAATTTTCAATATAAGGCGTTACGCCAAAGGAGGAGAACACCATTAAGGTATCTGGCAAAGCTTGACTGTTATGGTTAATGACCTCAAACAAGTCCACCTCATCATTCATAAATTCGAGGGCAATTTTGCCTTGAGTGCGGCAGAATAGACTGTGTCCAATGATTTGATCGCCAAAGCTAAAAGCCACCACCAATGAGAGTCCACGAAAAAAAGGTTGAGATAACTTACGGCTCACAAAGGATAAACGCGGGTTACTTTCATAAACCAAGCTAAGTTGCAGCAGGGTCATAAAGTTTTGATGGTGGCTTTCGATAAACTCGACACGATAAGGAGTATTACGGTAGTACGGATGATCACTGCGTTCTATGGTTGATTCAAAAAGGTTAATTAACGCTAAACCTTCGTTGATGAATTTTTTGTCCTCCCGATAAATATCAAACAGTTCAGAGCCAAATATTTCAACGATTTCAGACTGTTTAGCTAGGGATGGAATGTTAACTCCCCGCTCCCAACGGCTAATAGTGATGGAATCTAACATATCGAATAGGCAGCTTTTTTGCCTGAGCAGACTACATAAATCTTCTTGAGATAAATTATTCTCACTGCGGGTGTGTTTTAAGAAATTGGAGAATGTCTGTGCACTTGTTTTGCTTTGATAGGAGATAGGTGTACAAATCATATCGCGTTCCATCTGAATTTTTTATTTTATCTAGCAGCTCCATATACGTCTTATGGTCGATGTCATCTACTGGCTCTGGATGTCTAAATGTAAAAGTAATCCAAATGCGTTGAAATTTCTCGATGAAATAAAGTCCAGTGATTTTTTCGTCACTCATCACTCAGTTCCTCCATCTCAGCCTTTTATTCACCACGTTTTTTGCAATAGGAAAACGAGTATAAATGCCATTGTTTATCTGAGACCATGGCACAGTCAAAAAAGCGATGGAAAAAAGTGTCTAGTTATTCGTTCGGTTAAATCATTGCATCATAGATAAAACCGCAATCAACAAACCCTCCTATAAAACCGCATAAAATATAAGATTCACCAGCAATGGCCACAAAACGCCAAATTGATTATTTATGCGATAAATATTCAAAATATGGGATATAACCTCGGGATTTTTCTCACTAATCTACGTTTTTATGCATAGTTATTCGTGCTTGGAATAGGCAAGCCGCGACAGTATCAGCTTAGAGATATTACTAGGATAGTTTTTAATGGCTTATGGCTTAAGCAAGCCAGCTGCGAAAATAAGTGGGTAATTGGCCAGTCCAGCGTTTAAAGGAACGCCTATCATCACTGGCGTCGCTGAAGCATAAAGAAGAATACGGTGAGCATCTTGCGCAGGTGTCGCTAAGTCATAGCGTGCTTTGATTAAACGGGTCTCATCGGCAAGTATCAGCGAGTTGGGCAAAGTTTAAATCCATCTCGGGCAAACTTAAGTTATCCCGCATTAGACACAAAAGAATACCAGCCGCTAAGCCTAACCGCAGTTCGCATATAGTAGTGATTGACATATCCCTTGGCGCTGAATGACGGCAGCGCCGATTTGGCAGTTACGCATCAGCCAGTCGGCAGCGGCGTTTGGCAACAGGGAATGCTGGTGGAGCAAGTCGGCTAAAACTACTTACCCAATGATAATCAAACATTTAAATGGTTACCTTGGAGCTGTATCGTCAAACACCTTGACGTTAACTCTGGACATTTAAGCGACGAAGATGAACAAAAGGCACAAAGTATAAAGCACAGGTGTTAGAAAAGGCGCTGGTATTGGTCCTAAAAATGAGCAACCGGCACCATCTGATTGCAAATTGATGAATTAACTGGTTATGCACTTGATATGCAAATCTAAAACTATAACCCCCGATATTTTTCTCACCTTAATGCAATAAAGTGAATAGTTAATCATAAAAAAGAGGTTGGCTGTATTCAACAGCTAACCTCTTCTCTTTAAATCAGGCGATAAATCAGATGTTCTATCATACAACTAGAACCATGACTTCAAAACGACTCATACAAAAGCTAACTCATACCAGAGCTAATTTTTACGGGTACGGAAATAGCAAGCTGAGGCTAGTCACTGTAAATAACGAATGTAAAACTAACGCCTGTGAAAAACCATGCCCACACAATTCGGCAGACATGGGATTAGCCGCGTTTAGTGCCCCACGGATCGTTGTCATCCGTCGATGGGCTTGGTCCTGAACGTTCAGCCATTCTTGAATCGTTTCTTGGCTCGTTTCGGAGTTCGCTGCGGCGCTGTGAGTTGCTATTCGATGAACCATATCCAGAGCCGGTGCCACGTCCACCCGTAGGTTTTTTGCCTGAGCTTTTACCTGAACCATTACCAAAGCTCTTACCTGAGCCATAACCAGAGTTAGGACGTTTATTACCCGCTTCGTACTCGGCGCTGGCTTGTGCCTGCATTTTAGCGATAGATTCTATGGTGAGTTCCATCGGTTTACGCGGCGCGATACCTGAGGCAAAACCTCGTTCGCGTGGCTTAAGATCAAACTGCTCACCGACGGCTTTAGGCATACGCTTGAATCGATACAGGTAAAAGTTTTCCACTTTCTCCCGCGCCCACTCAGTCTTCTTGAGGAAAATAATACAGGCCTCAATGGTCGGGTTGGTGTTAAAGCAACCTAGCTTTAATGCCGCGTATAAAATTTTCCAGCCATAAAAATCGACTAACTCAGTGATCATTGTCTCGAGTTTGAGGCCGTGTAATGGGTTGTTCTGTTGCTCTTCAATCATGGGAATTCCAAGTTCAGCCCTATTGGCTGATTTTACTGTATTAGTTTACGGTTTTGAGTTGTTAAACGAGTGACTAAATTCGCTACTAAAATTCGCGATTAGAGAAATCACTCAAGTTATGAAGTCATGAGCCACTGACGTTGTTACGGCAATAGCATCGGGCGTTAAACCTTGTTACTCGTGATGCTTAGATCTTAAATCTTAAGGACCTAAAGCCTCCAAACAGAGCCATTAAATATTAGCCGTAAAATCTGCTGCTCGACAAAACTGCGGGAATAATAACGGTAAATAAGCTAAACGCCTTCTTTTATTTGCGCTAGCGAGGTTTGGCATCGGCTTTAGGGCAAAGAAAATACGCCGCAGCTGACAGTTTTAATCTACATATCCGCGATATCACGCTAACAGGTATGAACTCAGCATCAAGCTCAAACCCGTTTCTAAATTTTACCTATGATCCGCTAATGCCTTGGGTCAGCCTCAAAATGAACGCAACTGAAACGGCTCGATTTATAGCTGCGCATCACATCCTTGCTCGCATCTTTAGCCCTTAGTCTGTATACTCCGCGACCTTATTATCCCAACTTTAATGTTTTGGCTTAGAGTGGGTGAAGCGCATGTTTCATTTTGAGGCTTGTTTGTCACAATCCCCGTTAGCAAATACCTAGGAAAGCTCCTTTGATCTCTACCGCGAACATCACGATGCAGTTTGGCCCTGAGCCATTGTTTGAAAACATTTCAGCGAAATTTGGCAATGGTCACCGCTATGGTTTGATCGGCGCGAATGGCTGTGGCAAATCGACCTTTATGAAGATCCTCAGCGGAGCGTTAGCGCCAACCTCTGGCAATGTGTCCATCACGCCCGGCTTAAAAGTCGGTACCCTAAGCCAAGATCAGTTCGCGTTTGAACAATACAGTGTGATCGATGCGGTGATCATGGGGGATGTTGCCCTGTGGAAAGTCAAACAGGAACGCGATGCAATCTACGCCAATCCGAATATGACCGAAGAAGATGGCATGCGCGTTGGCGATCTTGAAAGTGAATTTGCCGAAATGGATGGCTACAGCGCCGAAAGCCGCGCCGGTGAAATTCTGCTCGAAGCGGGTATTGAAGAATCTTTCCATTACGGCCTAATGCAACAAGTCGCACCTGGTTGGAAACTGCGGGTACTGTTGGCACAAGCACTATTTGCCAACCCAGATATTTTGCTGCTCGACGAACCAACAAACAACTTGGACATACATACCATTAGCTGGTTAGAAGCCGAGTTGAATAAACGCAAATGCACCATGATCATTATTTCCCATGATAGGCATTTCTTGAATGCCGTATGTACCCACATGGCCGATATCGATTACGGCGAACTGCGCATTTACCCTGGTAACTACGAATACTTCCTTGCACAATCGTCTTTGATCCGTGAACAATTATTATCAGGCAACGCCAAGAAGAGTGCTGAAATCGAAGAACTGCAAGACTTCGTTAACCGCTTCGGTGCCAACGCATCTAAGGCAAAACAAGCCAGCTCGCGCGCGAAAAAAATGGACAAGATTAAGCTTGATGAAGTGAAATCCTCAAGCCGTATTCACCCTTCTATTCGTTTCGATGCCGGCAAGAAAATGCATCGCCAAGCACTGATCCTCGAAGATTTGGCCCACGGGTTTGATGATGAGCTGCTATTCGAAGGCGGCGACTTAATCCTCGAAGCCGGTGCAAAATTAGCGATTATCGGCGAAAACGGCGTGGGTAAAACCACTTTCCTACGTTGCTTAGTCAATGATTTAGAACATAATAAAGGCGTTATCAAGTGGTCAGAAAACGCATCAATCGGCTACTGTCCACAAGACAGCAGTGACGAATTTGATAATGACTACACATTAATGGATTGGATGTCACAGTGGCGCCAACCTAAGCACAACGATCTTATGGTACGCGCCATGTTAGGCCGTCTGCTGTTCACTGAAGATGACGCGAACAAGAAAGCTCGTAACTGTTCAGGCGGAGAGAAAAACCGCTTGTTATTCGGTAAGTTAATGATGCAAGACATCAATGTGCTGATCATGGACGAACCGACTAACCACATGGACATGGAAGCCATCGAAGCACTCAATAATGCGTTGAAAGACTTTGAAGGCACTTTGATATTCGTCAGTCATGACCGTGAGTTTGTATCGTCACTCGCTACACGTATCATTGATATTAAAGATAAAAAAGTGATTAACTTCCAAGGCACTTTCGATGAGTACCTTTCAAGTCAAGCTGAAATGGAAGCGAGAAAAAGCGCGTAATGTTGTGCTTTGATAAACCTTAATCGGCTATGTCAGCTTGATTAAAAGAGTCGTCATTGGGAGAGCCTACTGACGACTTTTTATCGATATCTAAAGAGCGATATGATTGGTAAAACATGAAGTATTGCTGCTTTGGGCCTTGGATACACAGCTGTCTATTCGTTATCTAGAGTGCTATAATTCATGCACTTAATTGAGGTTGATCCGATGAAAACTAAATCAAAAAACACACAAGTAACTCAAAATCGACTCTATCGCGCTGTGGCCAGTTCAACCGCTATTGAGACGGGTAAAACTACAGCTGAAGTTGAAGCAAAATTGAAGGCCAAAAAAAGCCGTTTCAGTCATTTGACCTTAGCCTAAACTTCATTCGTTTTTAGCGCTGAGCACATCGTTTACCAAACGAGCCATATGTTGATAATCCCCACCCAACCCTGCTTGAATTGACTTAAAATAAAAATCTCTATTTTGTTCCCAAATCCCATAATCAAGTGGGAGATAACCCGCCTTTACTGCCATCACATCGAGTATCAAACGTGACAAACGTCCATTTCCCTCTCTAAATGGGTGAATTAGGATAAATTCCACATGACTTTCAGCCAAGTAACTCACAACTTCGTCTCTAGAAAACGAATTTAAACCATTGAACTTGCTTAAATATTCCTTTTCAAACTGAGTGAGACACTTAAGTATTTGAGCCGCTGCCGTAAATTCGAAACCACCTTTTCCCATATTGACTGTACGCCGCTCACCAGCCCAGTAATAAACATTACCGAGCCATTTTCGATGCCACTCAAAGAGCATACCAACCGATAGATGCTCGCTTTCAATAACACCAGATTGAAACACGTACTCATAAAGCTTTAGTAACAACTGAGTCTCTACCTCTGCCATATCCTCTTCATCGGTTATCGCGAGTTTGTTACGAAGTATATGGCCGCCGGAACCGGGTTCGAATTCATCCTCGGTAGTGCCAATATGATATTTCGACATGATAATAGACCCGCTAACTGTAATAACTAATAGAAAAGCAAATATCCGAGTCACAGACAACTTAACATAACTACTCGATGAGATTGACCACACAAGTCTTTGAAATAGGTATGTAGAAACTATGGGCTATAAATTAGCTGATTAATTTTTTTAACCAATATCTCGCGATTTTTAGCCAGTTTAAAAATTGTCGGCAAATGTCGAATGACTATCGGCTCTGACTCGAATACCGCATTGCGATCTTTGGCCTGAATGTAATCACGGATCTGAAGCATCATCTGTTTATTAAATGCCCAAAGTGAATGACCTTTAAACTCAAGGGAATAAAATGCGTCATTGGGCCATTCAAGTCGATGTTTCTGTTTTGCCATACACTGATAACAACAAATAAGACCAAGATCTGTACCATCTGTAAAAGCACTGTTTGCCCTATGTTCCCAAGTCGAAGTACCTTGGTATTTTTCTGGCAATTTTTCCCGCCAAGAAGCATCCAATAGCGGAGGGAAAAACAGCACTCCAGGCCATTTATGGGCAAATCTTTGATTAAACAGCTTGATCTCAAACTGCCTACCCTCAAATAAATGCACATCTTTTTTCTCTAAACGAAAAACATGGGCAAAGGTAAAAGTGGCGCAGCCAGCACAATGGGGGCAAGTAACTTCAACTCCGTTTGGCAGGCTAAAAAACTCATAAAATCCTGTCATAGATACGACATTCCAAATGATTTAGAGACTAATTTGGAGCTCATCAATTTTCCAACCACCTTCATTTATCATGCTAATTCTTTGTTTTTCATTCGCCTCCGATGCATTACCACAGAGATCTTTTTGTGCATATTCAAGAACGGCCGTATCCCCTTCTATCACCTGCGACACTAAGGTGAGTGCTTTGCACTTGGCCGCGGCTTTTGAAAATGAAAGATAAGATGCGATCACTTCATCGCGGGACAGCTTCATCTGCTGCATATACTGTGGGAACTTAGACTCAACATCCGCTTGCTTACGTTGGGTATAGTAAGCCTTGTCCTCTTGATAACTCATCCCCTGCTGTACCTTAGTATTGTACTCGTCATACACTTCGCTCGGCGATTTAGGTGTTGTACAACCTATCAGCACAAGCACAGATATGGGCAGTAAGAAAATCGATTTCATCATCAAACCTCCAAAACTAGACATGTATTATCAATAAATTCCATGGTGCATTCATCTGCTTGTTGTCACTGAACGAGTGCGCCATATATGCCTACTAAATACTCCTTATTCTCTTTGAAATCAATTACCTTGGCAGAAATTAAACCTTTACTATCAACAGGTAACAAAATCAATGAAGATAAAATGTAATGCCACCAAGATAACATGTAAATAGTTCATTGATTACTTTAGCTTGGCAGCGTTGCTCATTCAATTGCAGCACAGTTGCTTACCTTGGCAAGTGCTAAAAATAAGTGCCATAAAGCTGTGAGCATGCTCTAAATTGCAGTATTTGACAGGTCATTGTCTAATGCATTAAAAGGCACAAAGGTCTTTTTATCGAACCAGAGAGGCGAGCGATTTTGTCCTGCAAGCTGATAAGCCCAAGTAGTAATGGCTTCAGAGCGATCACTCTCACAGACGAAATATCGACTGAGTTCAGAGTGTAACGTTTGGCCATGCTGGATAATATTTTGCTCATACCAGTTATCTTTATGGTGCTGAGCGGCAAGATGATCGCGTTTTTGATTATTACAACTGCTATGTGCGAGGACAAAATTATGGCCTAAATCATTAGGATATCGTGCCCAAGGGATAAAATGATCCACTTCGCCTGTTTCTTTTAATGATTTTTGGCAATAGAAGCATTGGCCTTTTTGGATATCAAGCAGTACAGGTCTAGCATGGGTGATCGTCTGTCTGTCGCTACCAAACAGAAACTCACTTAAATTGCCTTTACTGCCTATAATGACCTGATTTGCTGGAAACTCGGCGATTTTTTGTACCCATTGAGTACGAGCCAATGACACCACTAAATCGTGAAATCGCCTGAAGCAAAATGCGATACCCGGATTCAACTCGATGTAATTTTTCGTTTTATCATGGGGATAAAGAAAACATTCTTCATTACGTGACAAGTTTTGTAAGCGCCATAAGGGGCCATCTTTAAACGTACCGCGCGTTTTACGCAATAAAGCTGGATAACTAAGATGCGCTTTTAACTGGGATAGACTGTTAACACCTTGATGGCGTAGTTCAATCAAACGGTTGATCAAGGCTGATTGCTTTCCACTATTTTGGATCAGGACAAAATACCCATCATTGGCACCAAAAGGCAAAGAGTGTTGCCAGTAAAGTTCAATAAACTTCTCTACCAAATCATCAATACTGATCGCGGTTTTCAGCGCAGGCTCGGCATTGAGTATTAATGGCCGTTCGATACAGATATCGGCGATCGCATGCAGTAAGGCAAATTTGTATGTTGCAACGAAATCCCCTTGAACTAACAGACGTTGTAAATAGCTAATAAATTCAACTTGTCTTCTCGCATCAATCGGCATTCAGTCGCTCCTGAATAATAACGCTTGCTTCAGGTGCATTTACGTTTGGCATCAGTTTGGGTGTGAAAACTAGCGTCTGCCAATGCACTTGTGAGCGACCGAGTTTATCGGTTTCATCTTGGCTCAAATCTAAAAGTTGTAGCTGACAATCTGCAGCCAGTGTGAGCAGTTCATCGGCACTGACTGGGTGCATAACGCGCGCATCGGGGCTTGGGCCATGGCGCAAACTGATGACTAAAAGTCCAGTCGAATTGAGTAAGCGTGAGAGTGTTGCTAGTGCAAGTGGGCGTTCTGAGGGAGATAAATGCATCCACACTGCGCTGAGTAAAATCAGATCAAACTGTTGCGCTAGGCCAACCACTTTTTGCAACTGAGGTAAACCATCCTCAATCCAACGCACGGGTAGATCCCGCGTTAACACCTGCCCCATTTTCGCTAAAACAACCGCAGGTTCGACTGCAATAATTTGTGTCTCTTTGCCCTGTGCTTTTTCGGCTAAATAATACACATCCCGGCCAGAACCAGCTCCTACATCCAATATCGACAATGTATTTTTAGTAAGTAGAGGCAAAAGATGATGCAACCAACTCGAATGCACTTCTTCAAAGGTTTTAGACAAATACTGTGCCGCGAGTATTTCGGCGTAGTCATTATAAAACACTGTGCTCACTGACAACGATCCTTTTGCAACAAGTGATTGTTTTTACAGACGCTAACTTATCACAATCGTATTTGATAAAAAATACATGTCATCATTATCATGCTGTTTTGCATAAAATATTTAGCATTATGCAGCTCGCGATCACTGTGCTGATTTCGGCTATTCGCCCCAATATTCTTATCAATGCCTATGCAATCTCAGCATTTTCCCGTCGTTTTTTTCGCAGTGGTTTACACTCTATGAGTGAGTGTAAAGATAAGTGCAATTGATTGAATCTGTTACATGCTTCTCCAGAGCAGTTTCCATTTCAGTGTTGGAGTGAACGGGTTTTAACGTCTTGGCGTAGCGTCTATATAGAGATTAAGACCTAGGGCTCAATTATTTAGGATATCTATTGCCTATGAGTTTTGAAGATTCGTTAGAGCAACTTAAACGACAGTTTTTACATGCACTGCCGGATAAAAAGAAACAAATCATTACCTTGTGGATTTCATTGCGTAAAAATTGGGACGCTCACATGCTGTCTGCCGTGTACCGAGAGGTGCATAACTTAAAAGGGTCGAGCGAGACCTTTGGGTTGTCAGATACCAAACACATAGTCGATAAACTGGAGTTGCTGCTTAAGGGGCTGCTCAATGCGCCAGCCCCCGAACTTCCTACGATCAAAGGCTTAGATACCCTCTTCCACCAGTTGTTACAAAACAATATGCGCGGCCAACCGTCGGCGCCAGTAGTAGAGGCGCAAATGCAGCAAAGCCCCTATAAACCGTCAAAGGCGCGCCATGAGCACCATATTGCCATCATAGAAGACGATGGGAATGTCGGCGCTATGATCACAAAGCAGCTGCGAGAGTTCGGTTTTAGTGTGCAGCATTTTTTGAATTTCACGAGCTTTCTGGTGGTGCAAAATAAAACGCCCTTCGATCTGATTTTATTAGATTTAATTCTACCCGATTGGACTGAAGAGGCCTTGTTCGAAGCCGCCACTGAGTTTGAGAAGAACAATACCCGAGTGTTTGTTTTATCCTCGCGGGGGGATTTTGACATGCGGCTATTGGCCATTCGTGCCAACGTCAGCGAATATTTTGTTAAACCTGCGGAAACCACTTTATTGGTGCGCAAAATCCATCAATCCCTCAAAATGTCAGAGAAACAGCCACTTAAGGTGTTACTGGTGGATGATCAACAATCTATGGTGGATTACTTTTCAAGCCTGTTACGCAGCCATGGTTTGATGGTAAAAGGGTTGTCCAGTGCCGAGCAAGTTTTACCTGCCCTTGAGCAATTTGAGCCTGATTTGTTTATCTTCGATTTGTACATGCCAGAGGTGAACGGGCTTGAGCTGGCAAAGATGATCCGTCAATTGGACAAATACACCTCGAGCCCAATTCTCGTGTTGAGCTCTGATGATACGATGCAGAATAAAGTCAGCATCATACAAGCGGGATCAGATGACTTAATTTCAAAGCAAACCGCGCCGAGTTTATTCGTCGCGCAGGTGATTTCCCGTGCTCAACGGGGTCATGACATTCGAAGTTCGGCTAGTCGCGACAGCTTAACTGGGCTGTTAAATCATACCCAAATTCTGGTGGCTGCGAGACGCTGTTTTAACGTAGCTAAACGGATTAACTCTCAAGTTTGTATTGCCATGTTCGATTTAGATCACTTCAAAAAGGTCAACGATACTTATGGTCATTCCGGTGGTGATAAGGTGTTGTTGGCATTTGCCCACCTGTTACAACAATCCTTACGTCAAACTGACTTTACCGGCCGCTACGGCGGCGAAGAATTTATGTTAGTGCTGCCAGATATGCAAAAACCACTGGCGATTGCCAAGTTGAATGCGATCCGTGAAAGCTTTAGTCATATCGTATTTGTTGAAGATGGCGTCGAATTTAAGGTCACGCTCAGCGGCGGTTTAGCCTTTTCGGATCAATGTGAGGAATTTCAAGATTGTCTGTTACTAGCAGATAAAAACCTTTACGAAGCTAAACGTTTAGGCAGAAATCAGCTCGTGGTTTCTCCGACTGACTAACCCTAAACAGAATGAGCCACTGCAGCGCACAAATCAGTTCGGCGTAATGCTCTTCCTGCGAGACTCACGCTCTATTCGTTACTTTTTAATCCCACTCAGCGTTAGCGGTCACAGTGAGCTTAAATGGTTAATGAGCTTGCTCGGCATCTGCGATAACTCCACCACATAATCTACTGCACGGCACTTTATTGCTTCTCGTGGCATGCCAAATACCACACAACTTTGTTCATCTTGGGCAAATGTAGTGACGCCTTTTTGGTGTAGCGCCACCATGCCTTCGGCGCCATCTTTGCCCATACCGGTTAAAATCATCGCGCTGATATTGGGCGCGGCACATTGGGCCAAGGCCGTAAACATCACATCGACTGAAGGTCTGTGGCCACTGACCTTTTCATCTTGGGTTAATTTGACTTTATAACTGCCACCCACTTTGATGATCTCAAGGTGATGATCCCCAGGTGCGACATAGGCATAACTGGGTAAGAGTCGTTCCCCATGTTCGGCCTCTTTGACAGTGATCCGTGACTGTCGATTTAAACGTTCAGCAAAAGTGCGGGTAAACCCCGCTGGCATATGTTGGGTGATCACTATCGGCGGCATAGCCGCGGGTAAATGTTGTAATACATAAAGAATGGCTTCAGTACCGCCAGTAGATGCGCCTATCGCGACTAAATGCTGAGTCAGGGTTGTATTGGCCAATACTGGCCGCTTACTTGAAACAGGGCGTACTGGCTCAACAAATTTCTGAGGCTTGATGATTTTGGCTTTCGCGGCAGATTTGATCTTATCTAAAATCAAATCCTGATAATCATGGATACCTTGGGGCGAGTCTAATTTCGGTTTAGGGATAAAATCCACCGCGCCTAAGGCCAAGGCGTTAAATGTCGCATCAGCGCCCTGCTCGGTTAACGATGAAATCATCACTACCGCAGTGGGTCTGGCTTTCATCAAGCGGTCCAAAAATGTTAAACCATCTACTTTGGGCATTTCGATGTCTAAGGTAATCACATCGGGGCGAAATTGGTTCACCAGATCTTTGGCCTCGTAGGCATCGGCAGCAAGCCCAACCAGAGACAGTTCAGAGTCAGCCTCAATCATTTTACCGAGCAAGCTGCGCATTAGCGCAGAATCGTCAACAACTAACACTTTGATCGTCATAACTTAATCACCAAATAGTTCAACGTCGCCGCCCGAAGGTAAATTACGAACCCGTAAACGGTACTCACTTTCCCTGTCAAGAATTGTACTGTTATGCATGGATTTAATTTTGCGGACTTTCACTTTTCCCGAATGGGGGAAAAAATACACTTTGCGCGGATATACATCGAGTAAATCGGCAGCAACGATAGGGATATTTTCAAGATTGAGATATTCAATCACAAACTCAGCATTACGCTCACCAATGTTATGCACAGTAAAGCTGCGTAACATATTGCCGCCCCCAAACACCTTAGCTTCGAGTGAATTGCGCTGTGCGCCAAGCTTGAGCAAGTCGTTGATTAACAACTCCATGGCATACACGCCGTAACGGGCAGAATCGGCGAGCACCCCAGTACAATTGCTATTGTCACTTGGCAATAAAAAGTGATTCATTCCGCCAATTTTGAGCTTAGGATCATACAAGCACACTGAGACGCAGGAGCCTAATACTGTCACTATCATGGTATCTTCACGGGTTGCAAAATACTCGCCGGGTAATATTTTTACCGCATCGCAACCAAAATGATGATCGTGATAGCGATTCGGCTCTGCAATAGCATATTCGATATTAGGTTTTAGCACTCATGAGCCCCTTCACTGGCCGATAGGTTGTTTGACCAACGGCAGTGATGATTTGCGGGAACATATTAAAATTTTCCGAATGTCCCGCAATATAAAGCCCATCCTCGCTAAGGGAGTTCATCATGTGTTTTAATATGACTTCCTGCGTTTCTTTATCGAAATAAATCATTACATTACGGCAAAAAATCACATCGATTGGCGTTTTTAGCGGCCAAAAAGAATCGAGTAAATTGATGCGGGTAAACTTGAGCATCTGCTTTAATTCGGGCACCACGCGCACATTGCCCAACTGTGAACCCCTTCCGCGGTGAAAAAAACGTTTCTTACGGATATCGCTGACTGTATCGATCCTGTCTAAGGGATAAATGCCCATTTCAGCCTTTTTAAGCACGCCGCTGTCGATATCGGAAGCAATGATCTCAATAGGCGTTTTAAAACTGTTGAAATGTTCAGCGACGACAATCGCAATCGAGTAAGGTTCTTCCCCTGTGCTACTGGCCGCACACCAGATCCTGCGGGTATCTGGGTTATCGATTAAATATTGCTTTAACACTTCAAAGTGATGCGGTTCCCGAAAAAATGCCGTTTGATTAGTGGTTAACGCATTGATAAATTCTTGGTGTTCGTTTTCATGGCTTAGCAGATACTCAAAATAAGCCGAAAATCCGGCTAATTTCAATGTTCTGATCCGCCGCACTAAACGGCTATACACCATAGCATCCTTGCTATCGGCGAGTTTGATCCCCGCTAAGCGGTACAGCGTCGTCCTCGCGGTATTAAAGTGCACCGAGGTATAGGCAAACTCTCGTTCCAATGGTTTGTTTTCACTCAATTAAAATTCTTCCCATTCGTCTTGATCTTGCTTCATGGGCTTCATCGCATTGGTTTTAGGTTTCTCTGTCACTCTGGTTCTTGCCATAGGTTGAAGCTGCTGTTTAATGGTTTTCATCGCCTTCGCTTTGGGCGCCGCTAATCTCGCGTTGCTGCGTCTTGGGGCTTCATCTTCGTCGTCCACGCGAAAACTGGCGACACTATCTGAGAGTTGCTGCGCTTGGGATTGCATGCTTTCCGCTGCAGCGGCCGCTTCTTCAACCAATGCCGCATTTTGTTGTGTCATTTCATCCATTTGCACTACGGCTTTGCTGATCTCATCGATACCGATTGCCTGCTCATTAGAGGCTGAGGCAATTTCCGCCATGATGTCGTTCACCCGTTTAATGGCGATGACAATTTCCTTCATGGTATCGCCAGACTTACCGACAAGGCTGTTGCCACTCTCGATTTTAGACACAGAATCAGAGATCAGTGCCTTGATATCTTTAGCGGCATTGGCCGAACGTTGGGCTAAGCTACGCACTTCTGACGCGACCACCGCAAAGCCGCGGCCTTGTTCGCCCGCCCGCGCCGCTTCAACCGCAGCATTGAGCGCTAAGATATTGGTCTGGAAAGCAATGCCATCGATAACACCAATAATGTCGGCAATCTTACGCGCCGATTCATTAATCGATGCCATGGTCTGGACAACTTGCTGGATAAGCTCACCGCCATCCACTGCGACTTCAGCCGCTTTAGAGGCTAAGGCATTGGCTTGACTGGCATTATCCGCATTGAGTTTCACTGTACCTGTGAGTTCCTCCATGCTGGCCGAGGTTTGCTCTAGGCTCGAAGCTTGCTCTTCGGTGCGGCTGGATAAATCAGCGTTGCCTTGAGCTATTTCTGCCGAAGCGGTATTGATGGTATCCGCGGCTCGTTGAATATCTTGGATCATGAAGGATAACTTTTCAGCAGTTTGATTTGAGTAATTTTTCAAATCATCAAAGGTGCCTTCATAGTCGTTATAAATGCGAGTGGTCAAATCGCCATCCGCTAGCGCCATCAGTACCCGCGCCACATCTTGCAATCCACGTTCCGAGGTTTCAATTAACGAATTTAAATTGTTCGCCAGCATTAAAAAGAAACCTTGCTTGCCATCTGTTTCCGCCCTTTGGGAGAAATCACCCGCCGCTGCGGCTGTGACTATGCGGGAAATTTCCTGCTCGGTTTGGACTTCAATGGTGCGGTCGAGCCATTCAACCACAGTCCCTAAGCGCTCACCTTCTTTAGACACAATGGGGCTGGCCGTTAAGCGAAAATGGCAACTCGCGACCTTAATAAGCGATTCATATTTACGGTCTAATTTATCGAGTAAACTTGCTTGGTGGGCAGGATTGCGGTGGAAGATATCCATCGAGCTGCCGAGGATTTTATCCACGGAAAAATGCGGTAAGGCTTGTCGTATCTCACTTTCAGAATGGCGCAACATAGTTTCGACCGAACGATTCATATAAATGATCGTACGGTTAGCATCGGCTATCATGACGTTGGTACTGGTATTATTGAGCGCTTCGAGGATGCGCTGGGTTGCTCGCTCGGCTTCGATACTTTCGGTGCGATCTATCCACTCAACACCTGTACCTAAATGTTTATTTTCAGCGGTGATAATCGGCGTCAGAATCAACCTAAAAGTACGTTTGCCTATGGTGATTTGCGCGGTATGGGATTGGGTTAGACGTTCTAATAAATTGCGCTGATGTGCGGGATTTTTATGGAAAATGTCGATATTACTGCCAATCAGTTTAGCAACCGAGAACTGAGGTAACTCTTTACGAATATCGTCCTCTGCCTCTTGCAGCAAACGGACAACGGCTTTATTCGCATAAATAATATTGCGCTGACTGTCAGCGATCATAAAGCTGTTGCCACTGTTATCAAGTAGCTGAAAATAGCGCTGACGCTCTTCATCCCTTTGCTCACGCGCCTCATCATTGCCAAAAAATTTGAAGATACTCATTATTGTTACTCCTGATCAGTCAGACTATTTGCATCAATTAGACCCAGCTCATCACTGCTGATCAGAGCCTGAATATTTACTAAAATGATCATCTTATCCTCGACCGTGGCTAAGCCTTTGAGGTAGCGGCTATCGAATGCTACCCCAAATTCTGGGGCGGGTAAGATTTCCTCCGCCGATAGCTTAATCACATCGGAGACGGCATCGACCACTATGCCAACAATACGTTCAAACACATTGAGCATAATAACGATAGTGAACTCGTTATAAGTGGCGGTTCCAACAGCAAATTTCATCCGTAAATCCACTATGGGTACTATGTCACCGCGCAAATTAATCACGCCTTTTATAAAACTGGGGGCGTTGGCGATTTTAGTGACCGACTCATAACCGCGAATTTCTTTGACGGACATAATATCGAGGGCATAGTGCTCTTCGCCTAACATAAAGCTTAAAAACTCCACCTCATCATGGGCGTTGTATTCCACTTTGGCGGTCATAGTTGATCGACTCTCCATGGCTATTTCCTTAATTTTTAATGTGCAGAGCGAGCGATTCGACATCGAGGATCAACGCGACGCTGCCATCGCCCATGATGGTGGCGCCGGAAACACCGGGGATCCTGCGATAATGTTTTTCAAGACTTTTAATCACCACTTGCTGCTGGCCAACTAAGGCATCAACGCACAGGCCAAAGCGCTTGTGGTTGCTTTCGAGCAATACGACTATGCCCTCTTCTGGGCAGCGGGCATTGGGCTCAATTTCCATCAGCTGATAAAGATTGAGCAGAGGTAAGTACTCTTCACGTACTTTTAAGAGTCTTTCTTTAGCGAGAAATTTAAGTTGTTCCGTTTGCGGCTGAATAGATTCTATGATGTGCACTAAGGGCAGAATGTAGATCTGATTTCCCACAGAAACCGTCATACCATCGACAATGGCGAGCGTGAGTGGCAACTGGATTTCAAAGGTTGAGCCTTGGCCCTCAGTGGACTCAATATCAATGCGTCCGCCTAAGGCTTCGATATTACGGCGCACCACATCCATACCAACACCACGGCCAGACACATCTGTGACTTCCTCCGCAGTTGAAAATCCTGCGGCAAAAATCAATTGCCAGACTTGCTTGTCACTACTGTTATCAGCCACTTGCAAACCATTTTCCCGCGCCTTTTGAATAATGCGTTCACGATTTAAGCCTGCGCCGTTATCGTGCACAGCGATAACGATATTGCCGCCCCTTTGACTGGCTTTAAGGGATAACACGCCCACTTCGGATTTACCCGCTGCGAGCCGTTTTTCAGGTTTTTCGATACCGTGATCTAAACTATTGCGCACTAAGTGAGTCAGCGGATCGACGAGCTTTTCAATCATTCCCTTGTCAATTTCTGTGTTGCCACCTTCAATCACGAGATTGACGTTTTTACCCAGTTGCTCAGAAAGGTCCCTCACTAAACGGTTGAAACGGTTAAACACAAAAGATACTGGCAGCATACGCACCGACATCACTGCCTCTTGCATTTCACGGGTATTACGTTCCAATTCATTGAGTGCGGTCTTGAGTCGCTCACCTAAATCGCCCGTCATCTCGTTACCAATGAGAGTCAACATAGACTGAGTGATCACCAGCTCGCCCGCGAGATTAACCAAAGTATCTATCTTAGAGGTTTCGACCCTTAAGGTGGCATCCTGAGCCGGCGTGGCTGATTTTTTAGTCGCTGTTTTCACCTCTGTGGTATTGGGCTTTGGGGCAACGGATGAGTTTGATGTTGCGTTTGAACTCAGTATTGCAGGCGAGCTTGCTTTCACAGAAGGACTCGTGGGCACGGTTGAATCAGGTACGGTGGGCTCAGTCGCTTTGGCTTTAAATAAGGTGTTTTTGGATTGGCTACTTCCAGTTTCCTTGGCTTGATGTGCTCGAGTGGTCGCTGGCTTATAAACCTTCTGCACTAGCGGTTTTGAACTTAATAACTCGATTTCATTAGCGAAGGATTCTGGCGTTAATGCTTCAAAAAAACCAAAGCCTAACTCATCATCGTCAATTGTCACATCACACAGCTCAGCAATACACTCTTTATTATTTGCCACACTGTCAGCGCTGATGTCTTCCGCTTGATAAGCCTCATCAAAAAATCCAAAGTCTTCACCTTCGATGGCAATATCACGTGCCATTTCATCTTCAAAAAATCCAAAACCCAGATCTTCTGCCTCCACTGGTGCGGTCAGTGTTGCATTTATGATGGGAGTGCTAGCGGCGTCTGTACCATTACGTATCGCAACTGATGAACTAAAAGGCTCACCATTTAACGCTGCGACCAACTGACTTTTACTGTATTCAACCTCCTGCCAATCAATCTGCTCTTCTTCGCGGTACAAGCTCAAGATATGGGATAACGTGTCCACAGTACTCAGCAGTAAATCGATAATAGATGACGTTAATTGGAAGTTACCCTTACGCGTTTTATCCAGCAGATTTTCCATCACATGGGTGACACTGGTTAATGCGGTAAAACCAAAAATACCACTGCCGCCTTTTATAGAATGTGCAGCACGGAAAATGGTGTTCAGTTCTTCAGGATCGGGAGAAGCAAGGTCCAATGCCAATAGCAATTGTTCCATATTTTCAAGATGTTCATGACTTTCTTCAAAAAAGACCTGATGGAACTCGGCCATATTGATGGACATAGCGCACCCCGTTGCAGTTAACCCAGCACTTTAGCCGTAATAGCCAACAACTTTTGAGGATCAAAGGGTTTTACCATCCATCCCGTCGCACCCGCGGCTTTCCCTTGGGCTTTCATATCATCGCCCGCTTCCGTGGTGAGCATAATGATCGGTGTACGCATAAATGCTGACATAGCACGTAAGGATTTAATTAAGGTCAGCCCATCCATTCGAGGCATGTTTTGGTCAGTCAGAATGAAGTCAAATCTCTGCCCATTACAGATATCGAGGGCTTCTCGACCATCTTTGGCCAGTACCACTTGATAATTAGCCGATTTAAGGGTCGCTTCGACCATTTGTCGAATCGCTGCGGAATCATCAACAATTAATATTCTTTTACTCATGCGCTATTCCATTATGACTTTAGTTATATTCCCTGGCGGTACTAATTCGTATGTCTTAGATAATGTTTTCACCAGCGATAGACCGCGCCCAGACAACTGAGGAATGTCCGCCATCAAATTTTCATCACCCTCAAAGCCTTTGCCACTGTCAGCCACGCTAATATGTAATTCATCCTGCGATGAACGCCAGATGATGCTCACTTTTACCCAATCATTTGCCGTGAGCCTATCTGCAAAACTGTCCCTAATACTATGGTACAGTTCGAAGCCTTCTGGATCATTTTTTAGTCGAGAATCTAATTTTAGTACACCATGATCAATAGCGTTGCTAAATAACTCTGCGACAACAGTAAAAACCCGTTGACAGAAATTGGTCGCAAATCCCAATATACTGAGAAACTGATTCAATGAACTTAAATAATCAGCGCTGAGTAACATAGGCCCTGCAATACTGACATCCCAGCAGAACTCACCATCCATAATGGCTTTAATACGACTAACATCACGATCTTGATGCCAAGTGTTTAATCGTTCAAAATCTAAGGTACAAATAGTGATGTCATCGGCAATATTTTCAGCAGAACAGTACTCATGAATATTGTTCTCTAAATATTTGACTAGACCACCTGACAAATGAATAAAAAGATCTTTTAATTTATCAATGCCAAATGGATTGCCGTCATGGGTATATTGCTCTATTAAACCATCACTAAAAAGGCAAGCATGCCCATGGGATGGTAAATCAACCGTAACAATATCCGCTATAAAAGTATGCGGAGGTAAAATACCAAGGGCCATATTTGTCGATTTAAATTTATCGATGGATTGATTACTGACTGAATGAGAATGGTCAGTTTCTTTAATATTGTGGTTTGTTAAACAGTCAATCCCCCCCGTTTGAATATACACGGGGGGCATACCACCATTCCAAATGTGTAATTTATTACGATTAAAATCGGCTTCTAAAATAATACAGGCAACAAATCTGTCTTCAGGGTTTTCTCGGTGGAGCTTAGCATTCAGTTCATAAATAAACGTAACTAAAGAAAATCCCTTTGAAACCATGGCCCTAAATGTACTGGCAACCCGCATGATGGGCATGGCTGCACTCAGGCCATGACCCGTTGAATCGGCGAGAATTAAGAAGAAATTGCCATTAGGTGCGATGCCATTGAGGATAATATCACCGCTAAAATTGGCACTGGCTTGGCAGTAAGTATGTACAAAATCAAAGTCAGTATTATCAATATTGACTAAGTGCTCAAATAAATGCCGGGCCATGTGTTCTTCTCTGGCCTTTTCATAAAGCATTTTTTCAAGTTCAATTCTTTGATGCTCTACTTTATGCTGAAGTTGCACCCGGGTAAGTAAACATTCAACCTTGTACCAAAATATTTCAACATTTATCGGTTTAACAACAAAATCCAAAACCCCCATTCTAAAACAGGCTAACACGGATTGATTTTCTTTTGTCTCGCTCATGACTATAACAGGTGTTTCTTTTTTATCCTTATTCAACTTATCCAGTAACGCCAGTGCGGTACCATCCTTTAACCAATAGTTAATCAGAATTAAATCAACCGTATTTTGCGTTATTTCAAATAAACCTTCTTCTAGATCACTACAAACAATAACGTTGTAACCTTTGCTATGAATAAAGTCACTGATCCTTTGACTCGCAATAGCGTCATCATCGATAACTAAAATAAAATGTTCCGGCTGAGTAAGCGATACCATAATGAGTGTTACTCTATGATGTAGATTTTCTGCATATTGGCAATACTAAGGATTTCATTCGCCTGACCATGTGCACCTTTTACAGACGTAGAAATATGTAACTCCTGCGCCTTACGATGCAGCAGTACCATCATGCCTAAAGCAGAACTATCGAGGTAAAGCACTCGACTAAAATCTAAAATAATATGGTTAACCTCTGGAAGCGTTAAAATATCTTGATAATCACTGGTGAATTTCTTGTGGTAATAAAAGTCAAATCGCTCTGGCAATGAAATAACTTTAATATTTGACATTGTGTTATCCCTAATTAAAAGAGTTCAATTTCACCACAGGTAATTTGATCCCTTGAAACGGGATTATGAGTCTCCTGACGTCGGCGACTCATTTGTATTATGATGTCATCCCCCTTAATGCCAAACTCCTGTTGTGACATAGTGGTGACGCGATTGAGCGATTCTTTTAAATGGTTTAGGGACTGATTTGTGTAAATCAGGCTTTGGGAAGTAATATCACTGAACTGCAATCCCCGAATAGTATCCGAGATGGCATGTTCTAGTTCATGTGCTGATGAATCGATACGTTCAATCACTTGAGAATCCTTCTCTGCTTTAACGATAATCTGCCTTAGTGCAGTATCTATATCCTTTTTTGCATCAATAATATAAGTCATATCTTGAGCGGCGACTTTACTCACGTGTACGGTTAATTGTTCAATCTGAATTTGAATTGATTTAAGCTGTTTTTGTATGCTTTCACTAAAACCTGCGCTACGAGTGGATAAAGCGCGCACTTCATCTGCCACAACGGCAAAGCCTCTACCCGCATCACCCGCCCGCGCCGCTTCAATTGCCGCATTTAAAGCCAGCAGATTAGTCTGGGACGAGATTTGATCTATGTCTTGCAAGGCTTTCATCGCTTGAGGCATAGACTCGTAGATGAGATTCACTTTTTCCAACAACTCCATCGTTGATGCCGACATTTCTATGGTGGATTGAATAAAGCGCTCTAACGTCATTGAGGTATTGTTGGCAAATTGCTTCATTTGATCTGAATGGAATAACTCAGCATCATCAGTACTCTTAACGAGATCTGAAATAAATCCTGTCTGCTCCGTCATTAACCGCCCTAAACCATCGAATGACTCACCGAGCAAATTGACTGCGTCACCTTGCACCGCTAGCACACTGTCAATGTTAGCCTCGCAGCCGTTAAGTGTCGTGATTGACTCTTGATACAGATTGATATGGGCTTGCCAATCCGCGGCAAGTTGGTTGTTGAAGGACTTATCATCATGCTGTTGAACTGACTGCATTTGCTGGTGCTGATAAAATTGCCACAGCAACATAATCAATACAGAAATAACCGGACCAATAGCCCACAATGTCATCAAACTCAGCGCATATCCAACGCCTGCCGCGAGCACCGCAACGACCCCATCCTTGTATGTCATATGGTCTTCACAATAATTGTACAGTGATTAAAAAGTAGTTTCATATTGGGTGATTTTCAAACACGAAAGTGAAATTATTCACATTGTTACGTGTCGCAATGCGGAAAATGCAGTTATCGCGATAGAAATTCCCATCATTGAGCGCTAATTCTCAGTAAATTGCCGTAAATTCATGATTTGCTAATAAACTTGTCTTAATGGAACCCGAAACTTAACTGTGCAGTCCTCATACCCTAGGTTACACTGGAAGCGTCATGGATTGGGATGGGATCGCTTATGAGTCAACGTACATTAAACTCCTTATTTAAACCGACTTCCGTTGCTATTATCGGCGCTTCGAATACCGAAAAACGCGCGGGTAATGTGCTGATGAAAAACCTACTATCGAGTGGTTTTTCGGGGCCTATCATGCCAGTCACCCCTAAGTATCGGGCAGTGATGGGTGTGCTCGCCTATCCCAATATTGAAGCCTTACCCATCAAACCCGATTTAGCGGTTATTTGTACCCGCGCTTGCCGTGTGCCCGCCATCGTTGAAACCCTTGCGCAATTTGGCTGTAAGGTGGCCATTATTATGGCAGCGGGAATGGCACAGGAATTTAACGAAGATGGCGTGAGCCTGCTCGACCTTGCCATGCAAAATGCTAAGCGTTATGGGATGCGCATTCTGGGGCCAAATAGCTTAGGAATGCTATTACCTCCGTTGGGATTAAACGCCAGCTTAGCCCACGCCAGCGCACTACCGGGCAAAATAGCCTTTGTGTCTCAATCTGCCGCCATTTGTACAACGGTACTCGATTGGGCCAATAACAAAGGTATTGGCTTTTCCTCCTTTATCTCCCTCGGTGATGCCACCGACATTAACTTTGACGAACTGCTCGATTACCTCGGCCGCGATAGCCGCACCAGCGCCATCATGCTTTATATCGACTCGGTGAATGAGAAGCGCCATTTCCTCTCGGCCGCTCGAGCCGCTTCACGCAATAAACCAATTCTAGTGATTAAATCGGGCCGTAGCGCCGAAGGTGCCCGCGCCGCAAAATTGCATACGGGCGGTGTTGGCGGTAACGATGCAGTGTATGAAGCGGCGTTTCGCCGTGCAGGTATGTTGCGGGTTAACGATTTAATTGAACTGTTTGCCGCGGTTGAAAGTTTAGCGCATTCCAATCCGCTGCAAGGTGAGCGCTTAGGGATTATCAGTAATGGTGGCGGTCCTGCCGTATTAGCGGTAGATGAACTCATTATGCGCGGCGGTAAACTGGCGGAGTTATCAGAAGACACCATAGCCAAATTAGAAGCCGTGTTACCTAATACTTGGTCAAGGCAAAACCCCATCGATATCATTGGTGATGCGAACGCATCACGATATGCTAAAGCTTTGACTATCTTGATGGATTCCAATGAACTTGACGCTATTTTGGTCTTGCACTCCCCTTCAGCACTCGGTGAAAGTGTTGAGATAGCTGATGCTTTGGTGAGTGTGATCCACGCGCATCCCAAAAAGAATCGCCTCAATATTTTGACGAACTGGAGCGGTGAAGACTCGGCTTATCAGGCACGAAAACGCTTCACTAAGGGCGGTATATCCACCTACCGTACACCCGAAGGTGCTGTGGGTGCCTTTATGCACATGGTTGAATACCGTCGTAACCAAAAACTGCTGCAAGAAGTTCCGCAATCGATCCCCGATAATATTCCGACAGATAGCCTCACGGCGCGCAAATTACTGCAAGCGGCTCAAGCTAAAGGAAAATCGGTACTGGAAACCCATGAGGCCAGCCCTATTTTGCGTGCTTATGGGCTTAACACCATAGACACTTGGTTTGTGAAAGATGCCGATGAAGCGGTGGCCATTGCGAATGAAGCGGGCTATCCCTTAGCGTTAAAAGTGCAATCCCCTAACATCTTGCATAAGTCCGATGTGCACGGAGTAATGCTCAATTTAACCTCGGCTGAAGATATCCGCCACGCCGCGAATGCGATTACCCAGAGGGTGCATCAGGCCAATCCCGAAGCGATCATTGAAGGCATGATAGTGCAGAAAATGGCGTTGACCGCTGGCGCACAGGAAATCCGCGTGGCCGTGATAAGCGATCCCGTCTTTGGTCCGGCGATTTGCCTTGGCGAAGGTGGCTCAGAATGGGACCCCACCAATGATGCTGCCGTTGCCCTGCCACCCCTGAATATGGCACTGGCGCGTTATATGGTGATCCAAGCGTTAAAGACCCATAAGTTAAAAGACAGACATTTACCACTGGGCCTAGACATGAATGCCCTGTGCGTGATGTTAACGCAAATATCCCATATTATTATCGATTGCCCTGAAATCGCCTCGTTAGATTTAAACCCAGTACTGGCCGCGGGTGAAAATATCACTCTGCTCGATGTGAATATCCGTTTGCATGATGCCAATGCCGACAGTTCATCGCGGATGGCCATCATGCCCTATCCGAAGGAATTAGAAGAATTCGCCGAGCTTAAAAATGGCCTTAAGGTAATGCTAAGGCCGATTTTGCCCGAAGATGAACCTAAACATTTGGCTTTTGATAATTCGTTATCCGATGAAGACAGATACAAACGCTATTTTGGGGTGCGCTCGAAAATGACCCATGAAGAAATGGCGGTATTAACTCAAATCGATTACGCCCGTGAGATGGCTTTTATCGCCACGGCTAAGGGGCCTGATGGTGATGACATCACCTTAGGTGCCGTGCGTGCGTCCATCGACCCTGATAATACCGAGGCCGAGTTTGCCATGGCGGTGCGTGGCGATCATCAAGGTATAGGGTTAGGTAAGTTGTTACTCGAAAAATTGATCAAGTATTATCAGGCCAACGACACGCCCGTGCTCACCGGCTTTACCATGTTTGAGAATCGCAATATGGCCAGTCTTGCCAAGAGTCTCGGTTTTAAAGTGACCTTCGATATGGAGGAACATTTGATCAAAATGCACATGGATTTAAAACCGCCCAGTGATCAATAGCACCTACCCAGACAAACAAAAACGCCGCAAATCATTGCGGTGTTTTGTTATCCTAAGTAAATGATTATTTAACGAAATAGCGACCGAGCTAATACTTAACACCTTGAAACATCGACACTCGTACCCACATTCTCAGCCTCTAACACAGTTACGGCCTTCAGACTTAGCTTGGTACAGTGCTTTATCGGCGCGACTAAACAGCGTTTCAGCATCATCCCCCTGTTGCAATGAGGCCATCCCAATCGAGACAGTAATCGCGCCAAGAGAAAGTTTTTTGTCTTTCCCTACCGTTAAGCGCCGCTCAGAAATACGTTCACGCAGATTTTCAGCCACTTGCAATGCGTCGTGAAAATGGGTGTTAGGTAGCACCACCACAAATTCTTCGCCGCCATAACGCGCAACAAAGTCATCCCCACGCACACATTGCTTTAAGGCTAATGCGACATAGGCCAATACTTTATCACCCGTTAAATGACCATAGGTGTCGTTAAAGGCTTTAAAATTATCGATATCAATCAGTAAGAGACTACAGCGGGTCTGGTGATCTTGAGAACGGTAGATTTGATCCTGAATACTCAATTCATAGGCGCGGCGATTATGCAGAGACGTTAATTGGTCTGTCATAGCCGCGAGGCTAAGATTTTCCATTTCAGATTTAAGATTTTGCACTTCTTGACCCATGGTACACAGACTTTGCTCCATCTCACGGTTGTTGATAAGTAGCATCTGCATCTCATCGACCACACCATCAACCAGCTCGTTTAAGGTATTGATATCGGGATTAGTTTGTAATCGCAAACCAAACTCGGCTAATGAGCCAGAAAATGCCGCGGTTCCTTGACTCAACTGGCTGATTTTATTCAACAGGCTATTGATCAAGATTTGTGTTTCAATCTGAACATTTTCAATTACTTCTGGTGACTGTTCTTGGATAAAGGTTTTATAAAGACTGGTATTAACTTCCTTGGTAAAAGAGACAGAATTCGCCAAAAAACCATCAATCGCGCGATTTAAATCGAGATTTGTACCTGCAAAATATTCATACCAAACAGTGTAATTTTCAGGAGTAACAGGAATATCGAGGGCAGACATTTGCGGCACGGCCAAACGCAAAATTTGCGCGGCAGAATCAAGTTCTTTATTTTCTGCAGTAGAAGACATAAATCGCGAACCATAAATTTGTTATGTTTTTGTATATATTAAGTTAACTCAACTGATTCGATTTGGATATGGGAGAAATCAATTATTATGACAGGGAGCAAAAGAAAAGAGGATGTTGCCATCCTCTTCCTCATCACGGTACCGAACCAACTAGAACGAGCTAAACCTCGCGACAATTAAGTCCACAATTAACCACGGCAGCGAGCAAAGATATCTAATTCAGGCTGATATACCTCAGTTTTGATATTCATTAGTCCCAATAGACTATCGAATAAATTGTCATGAGAGAAACCACCTTTCGCCGCATGCTCAGCCAAACAATCCATATCCAATTGATTATCTTTGCTAAAATCTTTTGACACCCAAGCAAGCATAGGAATGCTCGTCTGCTCAATCGGTGCGATACTGTAAGGCGCGCCATGTAAATACATGCCTTTTTCGCCTAAAGACTCGCCATGATCGCTCAGATACAACATGGCTGGATCAAATTTATCTTGTTGGTTTTCTAACTTTTTAACCACTTCGCTAATAATATAGTCAGTGTACAAAATACTATTGTCATAGGTATTCATCAGCTCATCTTCACTGCAGTTTTGTATATCACTGCGCTGACAATCCGGTGTGAACTTACGGTGTTCTGCTGGATAACGTAAGAAATAAGTCGGGCCATGACTACCAATAACATGCAATACAATCACAGTATCTTTGCGTTCTGCGTTGGCTAAGGCTTCATCTAATTTGTTCAGTAACACTTGGTCGAAACAATATTGGCCAGTGCACAACTTAGGATCACTGTTCAAATCAATGGTTATGTTTTCAACTTGGTCACACACCCCTTTACAGCCAGAATCATTGTCAAACCACTGCACTTTAATACCGCCATGATCCAACACATCAACGGCGGTGTCTTGAGCATAGGCACGGTGTGAATCGTAATCTTCCCGTCCCATGCGAGAAAACATGCAAGGCAAAGATACCGCCGTTGCCGTGCCACATGAATGGGTATCTTTAAAGACTATTAATCCTTGGTCTTGGGTATGGGCGTTGGTTGGCTTGTCGTAGCCATAATACTGATAACTCATTGAACGCGCGGTTTCCCCCACGACTAGGACTAATAAATTCGGTTTACCATTTGAGTTGGCACTGACATTTTTTGCATCGAGGCCAAGTTGCTGATATTCCATTGGCGTTTGCAAATACTGCACATTGATGTACTTAGACACAGCACCGATAAAATACGTCGGCACGATGTAACGTTTTAGCTCGTCGTTGTTACGGCCAAAGGCCGCGTAATCTTGAAAATAGAAGAAAGCAATAATGCCCAGTCCTGCCAACATCGCCAGCATAAAAAGCACTTTATGCAGAAGTTCTTTTAGGAAAGGCTTGTACTGAATATCCGCTTTATAGATAAGGTACGCGGGTAAAATCCCAGTCAGTAACATATTCATTATCGAAGCAAAATTCACATACATGAACGCTTCGGCATGATTGGTTTGAAAAGTGTTTTCTATCATGCCGTAATCGAAGACGACATTGTATTGGTAGGCTGCGAAGAACACACTCGATGATAACAAGGTGAGTAAGATGAAAAACGGTTTAACGAGATACTTCACCGTAAATAAGGAAAATACAAAACTGAGTGCAAAGGTTAAAAACAACGGCACAGTAGCGATGAAGATAGGATCGACATCAGGTTGTTTTTCAATGCCTTTCTTAATGATGCCAAACAATGGGATATTGAAAATACAGACGTAAAATAACGCTGTGATAAAAGTGAATCGATTCACCGATAGAGTCTTAAATCTTGCTAACACTGATAGCTCTCACTCAAATTAGTTGTTTGTCGAGAATAACTTAGTATTCTTAAGGTAGTCTTAGCCTTTGACAGTGAAATTTTTTCGCAATAGTAGCAAGCTCTCGGCAATGGCTCAAATTATCTGTGGGTATTGTTAACATTAAATAATAAACTTAAAAAAACGGCCGAACCTCAATAAGTTCGACCGTTTTCTGCTCCCCAACCTATTAGGGTCTTGCTCGGTTTTACCAGTGAAGAGTTAACAATTCATGCTAACCCAGCGGTAATTATCTTAATTGCTGTAATAAGTAGGCAAACGCCATTGAATTAAGTTCCGCGGCTTGATTATTATCTGCAGCGCCGGCGTGGCCACCTTCAATATTTTCGTAGTACAAGACATCAATTCCCATGTCTTTCATCTTAGCAACCATCTTACGGGCGTGACCTGGGTGAACCCTATCATCACGGGTCGATGTGGTGAAAAAGACCTTTGGATAATGCACGTCTTTATGCAGATTATGGTACGGAGAATAAGTTTTAATGTAAGCCCATTCCTCAGGAATATCCGGATTACCGTATTCGCCCATCCAGCTGGCACCGGCGAGTAACTTATTGAATCTAAACATGTCAAGCAGAGGCACTTGACACACGACAGCGTTGTACAGATCAGGCCTGCGGGTAAACGCCGCCCCCATTAACAGGCCACCGTTACTGCCACCTTGGATGCCTAAATGTTTGCTTGACGTGATTTTACGGGCAATCAAATCTTCCGCTATTGCCTCGAAATCCTCATAGGCTTTATGTCGATTTTGCTTTAACGCCGCTTGATGCCAAGCTGGGCCATATTCGCCACCGCCACGAATGTTAGATAACACATATACGCCGCCCTGCTCTAACCAGTTCTTACCAATGGTGGCCGAATAGGATGGACGCAGTGAGACTTCAAACCCACCATAGCCATAAAGTAGCGTAGGATTAGTGCCATCTAACTTAAGATCCTTAGCCATCACCACAAAGTACGGTACTTTAGTGCCATCTTTAGACGTCGCAAAGTATTGCTCAGTTTTAAACTTATCCGCAGCAAACTGTTGCGGCATACCTTTAATTTTCTTCGGATTTAAGGTTTTTGCATTAACCGTATAGAGGCTTGAAGGCTCAAGAAAACTGGTGTAATTCACGAAAAAATCATCACTGTCTTGCTCAACGTCCATTACTGTCAGGGCGCCATTCGCTTCGAATGGGACTTGGGTGCTTTGCCAAGCGCCCTTTTCGTCTTGCTCATACCGCACTAATTTGCTTTTCACGTTATCGAGCCAATTCACGAAAATCGCACTCTTACTAAAACTAAGCTGCGCTATCGATGCGGTCTGAGTCGGGCTCACAAATAAACTGAATTTGGCTTTTTGGGCGATAAGATCCGCCACATCGGCATACACGACCGCGCCTTGCTTAAAGTTACCGTCTTTATTGGTTAAATCGCTCTTTAACTCAATAAATAACTTACCTTTAAAATAACCTTTAATCTCAGCATCTTGAGGTAATGGCAACCCTATGAGTTTACCATCTTGATAGACATATTGGCTGGCGGTATAAAAAGTATGTGCCTCGGTGACTAAACTCAGCGGCGTTTTATCATCGAATAAAACCCAGCCTGATACTGCGACTGAGGTTTTGTCGCCAGTGAAAATCGGTTTCGCTTGCTCGAGTGCTGTACCCCGTTGCCAGAGTTTCACTTCCCGTGGATAACCTGAGTCAGTCATGCTTTGACCATCACCAAAATCAGTACCGACAAAGGCGTGGTCTTTATCTATCCAGCTCAGGCTCGATTTGGCTTCTTTTAAAAAGAATGGCTTATCTTTGGTGGCAACAAAGGATTTAGTATTTAAATTAAATTCTCGCACTTCCACCGCATCGGCACCGCCGCGGGAAAGTGAGACAAAACAGCGCTCATTTTCGGGATACTGACAGCTAATATCCTTAAATACCCAATTGACGGATTCAGCTTTACCTAGGGCATCGATATCAAGCACGGTTTCCCATTTGGGATCGGGTTTAGCATATTCTTCCATAGTAGTACGGCGGTAAATACCGCGCACATGGGTGTCATCCTTCCAAAAGTTGTATAACTTGTCGCCAATGTGGGTCGCGTAGGGAATGCGTTCTTTATCGTTCAGGATGGCGAGACTGTTCGCCACTAAGGTATCAAAACCTTTAAACGCTTTAATTTCAGCGGCAGATGCAGCATTTTGGGTTTTCACCCATTCCATCGGCTTTGCGCCTTCAACATCTTCTAACCAAATGTATTTATCTTCTTCTGCGTGAAGTTGACCGCTCATACCGAGCACTCCTGCAATGCACAAAGGCAGTAATTTATTATTCATTCTATTCCTTTTAAACAAAGTCCATCTTGAGATCTGCCCTTACATTACCTTAATTAATATCCAGTTCAACTATTAATCCAACAAGAATGTAACAAAAGGTAAGATACTGTAATAGCTGATGATTAATCTAGAATGAATCGCGTTTTTAAAGATGTCATGCTATAAAAAAGCGTCCACGAGGGACGCTTTTTAGTGGATGAAATAGGGTAAATTAAAACTCGTTATTCATGCGAGACAACAAATTGAGCAGCACGATACGTTCTTCACTGCTCATTTTAGCGGTGAGATCTGTGGTGAGTTGTAGATGTAATGCATCATGTTCAAGGAACAAAGTTTGGCCCTTTTCGGTTAACTCCACCAGAATCGAACGACGATCGGTTTCATGGGGACGACGTACAACCCACTCAGCTTCTACCATTTTGTCGATTTGGACCGTTAGTGTGCCTGTTGTGACACCAATTTTATCCGCCAGTTCTTTCATCCTCATAGCGCCGTGCACGCCGAGTAACTCAATGGTGTGCACCTGCGATAGGCTAAAACCTTTGTCACGCACAATGGCGTGTTCCCAAGACGACAGCTTTTCGTAAAATTCAATAATCACATGATTTAATGCATGATCTGTTGAATGAGCGGCCGTTGAATGAGCAGTCGTTGAATTCAGGTTTGATGAATGATGATGTTCAACAGTCATTTAGGCTTCCTTAGCCATACACTCGCGCTGACGGCAAGTATGGAGTTCAATAGTGATATGGGCCAATTCAGGAAATTGTGACAGTAACTGGTTAAAATAACTGACATCTTTCGGTGAATGGGACACGATAGACACCATAATAGCATGGTGATCGGCACTCACTCGCCAAAGATGTAAATCGGCCACTTGATGATCCGGTACGGCCTCAAGGGTTTCCACGACCTTACGCTGCAATGACGCTTTAACACCACCGTCAAGTAAGATAGGACTCGTTTGCTGAATGAGTCCCCATGACCAACGGCTAATAATCACAGCACCCACTATACCCATAACCGGATCGAGCCAAGTCAGTCCCATGTATTTACCAAACAACAAGGCCGCAATGGCGAGCACTGACGTTAACGCATCGGCTAATACGTGAAAATAGGCGGCGCGTAGGTTGTGATCATGACCACCGTGTGCCTTCTGACGCTCATGCTCATGCTCATGCTCATGCTCATGCTCATGCTCATGCTCAGCAGCATGGTGCTCCTGTTTATGATGGCAATGGCTATGATCTTGATGACTTTCATCGTGTGCATGTGAGTCATCATGTGAATGTGGACCCGCACCATGTGAATGAGCCGTATGGACGTGATCGTCATGGGAGGAGTGTGCTTCGCAGCTGTGATGAGCATGCTCGTCTTCATGATCATCTTGATGTCCATGATCGTGACTATGACCATGACTATGACCATGAGTGTGCCCATGGTCGTGGGTATGGTGATCTTTGAGTAAAAATACACTCAGCACATTCACGCTCAAACCTATGACAGCCACAAATATGGCTTCGTTAAAATGGATTTGCTCAGGGTTAATCAGTCGCATTCCCGATTCAATCAACATCACCAGTGCCACAAGTCCTAGCGCTATTGCGCTGGTATAACCGCCAAGCACACTCACTTTGCCAGTACCGAAAGCAAATGCAGGATCGTTAGCGTGTTTACGGGCATACGAATAGGCGAATAACGTGATCATAAAGGCCGCGGCATGGGTTCCCATGTGCCAACCGTCGGCGAGCAGTGCCATAGAACCGTAGATGGTTCCGGCAGCAATTTCAGCCACCATAGTGATCACGGTTAAATACAGTACATAGCGAGTGTTCTTCTCGCCATCGCGGTTCTGACTCGAAAACTCATGGGCGTGCTGCCACTGGGCGAGTGAGTGCCCTTGGCGGCTTCCCGTAGTAGCTTGATGCCCTGTCGCTTGCTCGGCTGTCATTGATTTCATTGTATGGCCCCTGTTCCATTTCTATCGCTATTAATGGTGAAAAACTCGTCGCTTGAATTATAGTTTGAAAATCAAAATATATGAAGATCAAATTAACTATTTATCAAGATATACTGTTTTCAAACTTTTAAACGTGTATTTGAATCCCCATAATGCATCCGCCCTCCTGCCATCAGTCGAGACACTGATATGTGAATTAAGATAGGCAGCTAGACTAGGCAAAGGATATCAGGCAAGGTTTAATGGATTAGCGCTTGATTTATGAGTAAAAACAGCTCACATAGCTGAGTTAGATTGGCTTTATTACAGCCTTATGCAGTTATAGACAGACACAGCGGTGGCTTTTCAGTGCAAGTTGAAATCCAAGTTTTAAGGTTTTTATCTAGGCTATTTCGTATATTTTTCGCATGATATGAGTCATAAAACAGCCACAGCAAAGAATTGAAATAGCTGCGAACTTAACAAAATAAGTCATTGGAAAGTGTAATTAACCCTTATTATTCAGATTGATAAAGATTATTTGAATAAAAAATCGATTTTTTATTGAATAATTTAACCCTTTTTTACCTCTGCTGCGTTTATAGGGAGCAGAACACAGACAAATTTATCGACATCAATTCAGTTCGATTAGGAGAAATAAAATGAAATTGAAGACCTTATTTAGCGTTAGCGCTGTTCCCCTTGCATTTGCACTATTGTCATTCAATGCCGTGGCGGTGAGCCCACCACACCCAACAGGATTAGATGCGCCTATGATCAGTATTCAACGTTTCGATCCAAAAGATTACAGCGCGCAGGAAGCCACTAAGATGTTCCCTGCTCCGGCAGCAGGTATGGTGCAGCACATTTTAAGTTTACCTAAATTAGAAAACGAAGATGACTACATGGTCGAAATCCAAATTGGTCAGACTCAAATGGTTGATTGCAATAAGCATGGATTAAACGGGGAATTGAAGGAACTGACAGTGCAAGGTTGGGGTTACAACTACTATCAAGTGGATGAAATCGCTGAAGGCCCAAGCACTATGATGGCCTGTTTCGAATTGGCGAAGAAAGAAGCTTTTGTACGTATTCCGGGTGAACTAAAAATGCACTATGACAGTCGCTTGCCTAAGGTGTTTTATCTACCAGAAGGCGCTGAACTGCGTTTCAGAACTTGGAAAGTAGATTCAACCTATCAATATTCCAAGTAAATAGCCGAATTTAACTCTTGCGTCATCAATCAAATGCGCTTCGAGTCTTTGCTGATTGATAAAAGCAAAGACTCGAAGCGCATTAACTAGAATCGTTTAATTCTAACGACTTGCATAATTTCTATTTCAAAACCTGCCACAGTTTCTGTCTCTGGGTAATAGATGACATTGATCTTTTGCCCTTGCAGATTACGATACTTTTTGACCCGTCTAAATTTAAACGGCACGTCACAATCTTCAATCATAACAGTATGTTGTATCCACTCCGCCTTTTCCCTTTGCATATGCGAAACCACAGTCACACCTTCAGAGTGAACCAAATGTTCATGGGTGGCTAACATCTTTTTTACGGCCTTATTCATGTTCAACTCTTTTATCATCTAGTTGCGACAACAGTGACTCAACTTTCTGTTTAATTTCAGCATATCTCAATTTTTCACAGCGGCCGAAACCACTCAACTTACGCACTTGAAAACGACTCACCAAAGGAACTGACATACCAGCGAGGCAACGACAATAGGTATCAAGTGATAAAGCATCTATGCCTTTGGCCGTTAAATGGTGCTTCAATTCATGTAAATCAGCCAATATCTGCTGATCTGTCGGCCAAGTAGGTTCCGTTGAATAACTCAACTTAGCGAAATAACCGCGGCAGACACTGCAATGACCGCAGATAGCCGGCGTCTTATTATCATCAAAATAAAGGGATAAATTGTGGCTTAAGCACGTCTCAAGTTCAAAAAAGCGGACTAACTGCGCTATTCGCGCAATTTCTTTCTGCTCTTTATCAATAAAATAATGGTACAGCTCATCGATGAGTTCCGGACGCGCTAATGCGGCAACATCCACCCGATACACATCGGTAATTCGTTTGGTTTCTAATTCAATCAACTGATGTTCAGCTAAATATTCCAGCGCGGCCAATACACGACTGCGTTCATGGCCCGTCGCACTGTACAAGGCATCAAAATCTAACGCGCCCCATATTTTCTTCATCTGCGTATGATTAAAAATTTGCGTCAAAAAGGCCTGCCGCTCTGGATTAAAGCGGCTCAGAATGACATGTTTATCCACTAAAAATTTGTAATTAACATCGGCGTAATAAGCAAATAACGGCTTAACCACACCTAGAATCTCTAGCTGTACAAGTAACGTTTTTAATGGCAACTGGCGAATATTACTCACCATCGACACGCCATTAAGCTGACATTCCCACTGACCAGAATCTTGTTCAAGTCGAATTGCTTCAATGACTTGCGCTATACCTTCTCGCTCAGGCGTATCGCCATACACAAAATTTTCAACGGTATTGAGTCCGTCAAGATTGGCTAAAGTCACACAATGGGATAAGGCACCATCACGCCCTGCTCTGCCGATTTCTTGACTGTAGTTTTCAATGGATTTAGGCAAATCATAGTGGATCACAAAACGGATATTGCTCTTATCGATTCCCATACCAAAAGCGATGGTAGCTACCACCACTTGCAGCTTATCCTGCATAAAATCATTTTGAATTTGTTGACGTTTTTCATCTTCAAATCCAGCATGATAAGCACTGGCGACTATGCCTTGTTGGCACAAGAGTCGTGCGACTGTTTCGGCGGTTTGCTGTAACGTCACATACACAATACCAGCACCTGAGAATGATGTTATCTGGTTAACCAGTAAGGCATTTTTCTCTTGCGTCGACACGGGCAGAACAGTCAAATCTAAATTGGGTCGATAAAATCCCGTTTGTACTATGTGTTCGGGCGCGATATCGAAGCGCTTGGCCATATCCAGTTTCACTTTACGTGTCGCAGTGGCCGTCAGTAACAGTACCAGCGGGATCTCAAGCTCGCGCCGATAATCGGGTAATTTAAGATAATCGGGCCGAAAATTGTGACCCCATTCTGAAATACAATGCGCCTCATCGACGACCAACATAGACAGCGGAACCGATTGAATAAACTGCCTAAAGCGTTCATTTTTGAAACGCTCCACCGACACCATTAAAACTTTCAGTTTGCCAGAGCGTGCATCTGTCATCACTTGCTGACTCTGCTCAGCGCTTAAGGTTGAATCTATGCTGGCCGCATGAATTCCCTTAGATTGCAAAAATTCCAGCTGATCTTTCATCAAGGCGAGTAAAGGCGAAATCACTAAACTCAAATGGGGTAACTGCAATGCTGTAAATTGATAACAAAGGGATTTACCAGAACCTGTCGGGAAAATCGCTAAACTCGACTTCCCTGCTAACAGTTGTGTTATCGTTTGCGCTTGACCAGGGCGAAATTCAGAAAACCCGAAATCCTGCTGCAATAAACTAACGTATGGATTGGTTTCCGGAATGGGATTGAACATCAACCGTCCTTTACACTTATCCTTACCACCCACAAAATTCGGGTATACCGCAAGAAAAAGATTCAGCATTAAGTGAGTCGACTAGTCTAGCAAATTTTGACGTACTTTACGGAGTTAATTAGCAACAACTGAGTTTTCAATCCAACTTAACTGCTCATCAGCAGCGTAATTATAGGTGCGGATTTCATTGAAACACAATGATTAATATACAATTAATTTACTTTTTTAGTCAGCAATTAAATATGAAAATAAAACCGATTTGTAAAAATTCGATCCAATATCTCCTATAAAAAAACAAGACGTCAGATGAATCTCAGCAAAAAATACATCTCCGATAAATTGAGCATTTAAGGTTTTCTAGCAAGATATAGATTGATCAGCGACGTCAGTTTGTCCTGAAATCTTTCTTCAAAACCATCAATGTCACGCCCTATAGAAACTAAATATTTAGTTGCCTGCTCACGCGAAAGCAGCTTATTTGCAAGACTATATTGCATCTCTTCTAAGGTTTTATCATATCTTGGGATCAACACCCAAGTGCCGACATCGACGTCAAAATGTTGCATCGCTTTCTGGGCTAAAGCACAAAAAGCCTCAATATGATCTACGCCATCAGGTCCGAGACAGCCAGGTTCAATTCGGCATAAAACCGCAATTTTCCTATCGTTTGCAATACTTAAACTCATCTCTAATGCCCCGCGTTATCTAGTCGTAAACATAAGATTTTAACAGTAATTTTACGTGTCTGCACAGATAAGTCACGGCTAACTTACCCTTATTAGATAATCCATTTTAGGCAATAAAACAACTTTAAAATCATATTCTTCAAAATATAGATCCGCGTTTTTTTGTTCTATTCATCAACAATGTCGTCTACAACATCCTCATCAGTATGTTGTAAAACATTAAGCGAAATATTTTCATTATGCTCTGACAATAGGGTATCAATGGCTTGGTCAAAACTGTCTAACTTTTGAGTTTCCATATAACGTTTTAACCTCAAAATAATATCCCTGCTTAGCTCAATATGAGACTTTTTTTGCCGTTTTTTTATTTGAGATAATTCTTTGCGAACCATACGCCAGCCAAAATCCGTAAAATACTGATTGAGCATTTTGTTTACATTAGTAAGCTCGTTGTCGATCCGCTGTGCCTTTTTGCGTAATCGGACTAATTCATTTAGTTGTGTTACCAACTTAGTATAGGAAACCGTTTGTAACTCAGCGTCACAAAACCAATCTGGTTTAGATGCCACAGCTTCAGGATTGATAAGGCGATAAATTAAGGGTAAGGCAAAAATTAATTCGGCTTCCTCAAGCAATAATAATTTTCTTCCTGCTGTCGGTTTGTCTTGTTGATATATCCAAGCTTGCGGTTCCATAAATACGTTTCTTTAGTTAAGCATGCGTTTAATGCGGATGAAATAAATGGGACCTCATGCTAGTACAAATCGATAAGTATTAATATATGGTTCAACCATTTTATTGACTGGGAATCGATCCCTTATGCTTCATTTTGCCTTTGGCAGAAATAGCTCAACTCATAACAGGCTAATAACCCGATAAGCGGTTGTCGTTATTAGCTTAAATTTCACCCAACACGCAAGCCTAGTTTAGCGGCATTCCATTCAAGAAAACCAATAAAATGGTTAAACCATTCTTTAAAATTATGCATCTGTGACTAACTAAGTTCGAAACCACTGCATAGAGAAAGTACGAATTTCATACTATCATTGCCTTTAATTTTATATCCGCTTAATTAATCGCCATTGTTAGAATAGGTTTATCTTGGCTGTTTTTTAAACTAAATAATCCAGCTAAATGTTATTTAATGCCCCCTCCTCTGATAAAAGAAGATTATTTAAACAAATAAGCACTCTACCAGTGATAATGACGATTATCACTGGTAGATGTAGGCGTGATTTGCGTATAATTACGCCTTCTTAATTCGATATCAGGTGACTTCAACGGCATGTCTAAAATGATCCGGACAAATAGTAATGCTCAAAATAACACCAATGTAACGAATGAAAGAGTGACAGGATCAGATCATCACAATAATAACCGTGCTGAACAGCCACGTTTTTTTGAAGAGACTTTCCTGCCACAATCTGTTCGAAGTGATTATTTAAGTGCTGCCGAAGAAACTGAATATGAAATTTCAGCCAACACCCGCCGTGTTTATAATACGAGCTTTAGTCTATTTAGCCGTTATTGTGCCGAACACCAACTGCAGGCCCTGCCCGCAGATCCAAGAAGCGTAATTTCATTTATTGGTCATCAAAAAGAACTGATCCAAGAAAGCACTGGCGTTCAACTTTCAAAGCAAACATTAACCACAAGGTTGGCAGCCATTCGCTACCATCATATTCAAGCAGGATTCCACTCGCCTACCGAACATCCACTGGTGATCAGAGTGATGCGCGGTTTAAGCAGAAATCAATCTCGCCATGTGAGTGATTATGATCAACAACCGATTATGTATGATGAAGTGGAAATGCTCATTCAAGCTATCGATGAACAAGTGCAGCCATTAACCCGAGCAAGAGACAAAGCCATTATTCAGTTAGGATTACAAGGTGGGTTTCGCCGTTCTGAACTTGCAGATATAAAAGTTCAATATGTCAGTTTTTTACGCAATAAGCTAAAAGTGCGCCTACCTTATTCGAAGAGTAATCAGCAAGGTCAACGGGAATGGAAAGACCTGCCGGATCATGAACCTTTTGCAGCACTCAACGCGGTAAAAAATTGGTTATCACTCGCCAATATAGAGGATGGACATTTATTTAGATCGCTTTCCCGTGATGGGAAATATTTACGCCCTTATCAAATAGTAGAACATCACTCTGAAGCTAATTCAAGTTTACATAAAAATAGTGGTTTTCTCACGGGAGACGATATTTATCGCATAATTAAAAAATATTGCACAAAAGCGGGCCTACCTGCAAAGTTTTATGGTGCCCACAGTTTGCGTAGTGGTTGTGTCACTCAACTCCATGAAAATGATAAAGATCATTTATACATTATGGCTAGAACTGGCCATACCGATCCGCGCTCACTTCGCCATTATTTAAAACCAAGAGACTAAAACCCAAAAGACTAAACTAGATCATGACTCGATAAGAATCAGTTAGTCTTTTACCTAAAATAAAATAGCAATTTTAATGTTAAATATAAATCTATCATGTTTATGAATAAAAATGATATTCAGTAATTTATATTAACATTATTTCAAATTTTAATTTTAATTTAAATTTTAAAAAAATTAAAACAATAATTTCACATTATATATTTTTATCTTGGATACAAGATTTGACATCATAGCAGAATAAAAATCCTAATTGAGCTACTTTGACCTCAGCAGCTTAGACCATAGCAAACTGCTGGTTAACATTTTTATAGCATATCGGGTTTATTGCTCACTGCAGTATTATTGTAATATAAAATCATCTTTATTGTCATATTGATACTTTAGCCTTAGTCACGAAATTTAATCCATCGTACTAGCCGGAGTAATATATGAGTAAGGCCACCTTTGATCCTACACTTTATAATAAAAGTAATAACGAGCCATTTAACCAAGTGTTGGATAAACATTTATCTCGCCGTAACTTCGTCAAAAGTGGTTTAGGCCTCAGTGCTATGACAGCTTTTGCCAGTGTAGGTTTAACTGCTTGCGGATCAGATGACACACCCGTTACAAAACCTGTTGATCCTGTGACACCTTTGCCACCAACAAAAAGTACCGCCAAGCTAAACTTTACGTCAGTTGCGGGTTCTCGTTTAGATGCCGTCGTTGTGCCAGAAGGCTATACAGCGCAGGTACTTGCACCATGGGGTACGCCATTAAATGCAAAAGCAGCACCATGGAAAAGTGATGGTAGTAACACTGCCGATGACCAAGCGAACTCAGTCGGTATGCACCACGATGGCATGCATTTCTTTCCATTAAATGATACGGGTAATGACGGTTTACTTTGCATTAACCATGAATATATTGATGAAGTTGCATTACATCCTGCAGGACAAACTTTTGATCCTACTTCAGGTTTGCGCACGATTATCGATGAGGTACGTAAAGAAATCAACGCCCATGGCGTATCGGTTGTACGTATAAAACTGGTTAATAATCAATGGGAAGTGGTTAGCAATGATAACCATAACCGCCGATTCACCGGTGCAACTGTAATGGATATTAGCGGTCCTCTCGCCTACTCTTCTCTACTCGAAACCCGCTACTCTCCCGACGGTAGTCAGGCTCGCGGTACATTAAATAACTGCGGCAATGGTTACACGCCTTGGGGCACTTATTTAACCTGTGAAGAAAACTGGCCAGGCTACTTCGCAAACCGTGGTACGTTAACTGCCGAGCAAAATCGCATTGGGATCAGCAAAACCAGCACACGTTATGGCTGGGATGATCTTGCAGGTCATGATGAGGAACGTCTCGATGAATTCGCGCGTTTTGATGTCACACCAAAAGGTTCAAGTGCTCAAGATGACTATCGTAATGAAGCGAATGGTCACGGTTATATTGTTGAAATTGACCCTTTCAATCCAACATCGCGCGCAGTAAAACGTACCGCGCTTGGTCGTTTCCGCCATGAAGGTTGTACCTTTGGCAAGTTAACCGAAGGTAAGCCAGTAGTATTCTATTCTGGCCACGATTCACAATTCGAATACCTCTATAAATTTGTCTCGGCCGCGGCGTGGGATGCAAAAGATGCTGACAGCAGCAATCGCATACAAACTGGCGATAAGTATATGAATGAAGGTACTTTATATGCAGCTAAGTTTAATGCAAATGGTGGTGGTGTTTGGTTGCCTTTAACCTTAGATAGCCAGACTACGGACGGAAAAACCCTAGGGAATACTTTCGCTAGCTTAGCCGAGATTATTTTGAACACAGCAGGCGCAGCGGATCTTGTTGGTGCAACACCTATGGATCGCCCTGAATGGTGTGCTGTCGATCCTTTCACAGGTTCAATTTATTTGACCCTGACCAACAACTCGAAACGAACTGAAACCAATCCAGCGAACCCAAGATTGAAAAACCACTTTGGCCATATTATTCGTTGGGATGAAAGTGACAAAGATACTGAATTTACATGGGATATCTTCGTATTTGGATCACCAAGTGATGGTAACGCAGAGACAAACTTATCAGGCCTAACAGATCTTAACCAATTTGCCAGCCCAGACGGTTTAGCCTTCGATCAACGCGGTATTTTGTGGGTTCAAACCGACAATGGAGCCAAGGAGGTCGCAGAAGAAACCAACGATCAGATGCTAGCAATAGTGCCTTCAACGCTTGTTGATGGCCAAGAGAAACAGCTCGGCGTAACGGCTGATAACCAAATGGAATTAAAGCGTTTCTTTGTTGGACCAAACGACTGTGAGGTTACGGGTTTTGCTATTAGCCCTGATTACACATCTGTTTTTGCTAACATTCAGCATCCCGGTAATTGGCCTTATTCGTCCAATGCCGCTGAAAAAACGCCTGCGGGCACGACATTACGCCCTCGCGCCGCTACGGTCGTTATCCGTAAGTTAGATGGTAAAGAAGTCGCGGTATAAACAATTATGCTTGTGCGAGGTATCTTCTTAAATATGAAGTTCCTATAAGTTAATTGCTACACATAACAAATCCCCTCACTGTAGGGGATTTTTTATTTAAGAAGATAGTTAACTAGCCTTTTTCAAAATAGATTAAATCCAACATCGATTAACTCTTACTACGACTTGCTTGTTCAAAGGCCAGTTCAAAAGCATCGGTAAAATCTGTAATTGGCAGAAGGTCCTCACGGCAACGGCGATTGCGGCCAAGTAAGGAAGATTCAACAAACAAATCAAACCAAGTACTTAAGGCTTTGCCATTAGCCGCTTCGCCAATCGCTCCTAAAGCCAATGATGCCACCTCGGCGGTACCAAGTTGAAAATCATGACTACCTTTACGCAATGCATAGGTCGCAAACGTGTCGGGATCGAAGGAAAGCAACGGCAGTGAGTGTAAGTAAGGGCTCTTACGGAACATTTTAATCGCTTCACGCCAACTGCCATCAAGCAGAACAAGCAGCGGCCGTTTACCTTCGGCCAATGTCGACATTGGCACTTGGTTCAGTACGGTTTGCCCTTGCTCTGCATACTGGGCAGGAAACACTAAATAGGGTTGATATTGCGGCGAATTCAGCAAAGCAAGCAACTCAGCTTCAGGTTCTGTACGTGACCAAATATAGGCGTGGGTATCAGGAATAAGATCCGCTATGAGTCGTCCGCTATTAGTCGGCTTTAACACCTCATCGTTATACATAATCAGCAGGAAACTGGCGTGAGTATCTAACTGACGGCGTAGCGCACAGGTACAGAACTGCTCACCTAAGAGGCATAATGGACAGCGGATCAGTTTTTTACCGCGGGCACCAAAGGGTTTAGTCGAAATAGACTTACGGTACTGATATAAATGGTGCACTGCATGGGGGGCTAAAGCCATAAAAACCAATTCTCTATCAAACTTATTAAGGATCGCGACCACATCATTTAGCACTTTTTTATCGCGGTGGCGCAGTTTATCCCTTGGCCATCAATGGTGCAATCGCGTAATACATTATCGTGATAAAAGGCCGGTGTCAGTGGTTGATGGTTTCATATGCAGCCTAACGCCAGTGAGATAATTTAAGAGCACAGAGCAATTATCTCTTAAAACAACTGTAATGTATTAATCTGTGTTACCACTTAGTATGCAATAGCGTGCAACACTAAACCGACTAAATTAACGTTTAACTTACTTATTGGGGGAGTATTTAAGCTAAATATCAGTAATGACTTAACTTCGTGTGGAATTGCCCTAATATCATGCGAAAATCTACTCTACAAATACAGTCTCAATGAAAGGTCAATTATGCACCCAAAAGCCCCGATCGCTTCTATACCGTTATTAAGCGGCGTACTGCTCTCTGCTACGCTATTTTCTAATGTCACTACGGCCCAAACGCTTAATACCAAAGACATCCAGTCAATTGTAGATTCCGCAGTTAAACCACTGATGGCCGAGTATGCTATTCCCGGTGCAGTAATTGGCATCACCATAGAAGGTAAACAGTATTTTTACCAATATGGCGTCAGTTCTAAAACCTCTGGGCAAAGTGTGACTGAAGATACCCTGTTCGAGATTGGCTCTATCAGTAAAACCTTTACCGCAACACTGGCTAACTATGCACAGGGCGAAGGTAAATTAACACTCACGGATATGGCCAGTGATTATGTTCCAGCATTAAAAGGCAGCCATTTTGATAAGATTAGTCTCATCAATTTAGCCACCCACACAGCGGGTGATTTGCCGATGCAAGTTCCTGATAAGGTCACTAATAACGCAGAGTTAATGGATTACCTTAAGCATTGGCAACCATCATTTGCCGCGGGGACCCATAGGAATTACGCCAATCCGAGTATTGGGCTGCTTGGCATGATTGCCGCGCAGAGTTTAGGGCAAACGTTTCCACAAGTACTTGAGCAAACACTATTTCCACAATTGGGTATGACAAACAGCTATCTCAAGGTTCCTAGCAACAAAATGGTCGATTATGCCCAAGGCTATGATAAGCAAGACATGCCAGTGCGAGTCAATCCCGGTGTATTAGCCGATGAAGCCTATGGCGTTAAAACCTCTGCCAAGGATTTACTGCAATTTGTTGAGGCCAATATGCAAATGCACCCGCTTGCCAAACCACTGCAAACGGCACTCGATGAGACCCACACGGGATACTTTGATGTGGGCATGATGACCCAAGATATGATTTGGGAGCATTACTCATATCCTATTGATCTTGATAAAATACTTATGGGCCATACTCAGGAAGTCGTGTTTGGCAGTACACCCGTTAAACCCATAGTGCCGCCCCTCGCGCCGCAGCAAAATGTGTGGATCAATAAAACAGGTTCTACTGGCGGTTTTGCCGCTTATGCAGCATTTATTCCCGCGCAAAAGCTTGGCATAGTATTGTTAAGCAATAAAAATTATCCCGTACCGCCTCGGGTGACTGTGGGGTATCAGATTTTAACTGGGATCGAAAAGTTGCAAAAATAACCATGCACTAGGATAGAGGAGATAAGTATATTGGTGCTATCTCCTTTTTCTTAACAATATTCTTGTCGCTACTGATTTATGGCTGACACCTTGCTGCTAACTCACAGTTTCCTTGCAATCTCTCTTTTCTCATGGCGGCTTGTAAGAAAAGATGCACCACAGAGTTAATCCTTGCGTTAATTCATTTGCAACTCATCGACCTAGTTAACAGACAAATAACCTATCGTAAGTTTAGCTTTACAGCTTAAAATCAGGATAAAAACTTATGTATCACATTAAAAATTATTTCGTTAAATCAATATGATTGACACTTGAAGTTACGATTTTAGGGAGTAAGATGCGCACAAATACCTTAAGTGACCTTTTTCGGGAATATCATGTCAGGCACGCCACATTCTCCTATTCATCACGATGTCGCTCCAGCGGCGAGTCAGTCTAGCCTACTGTTAATGATTGTCTTTATGGTCGCCAGTGGCCAAATGGCGCAGACGATTTTTGTACCTGCCCTTCCACAAATCGCACTCGGGCTCCATGTGGACGCCAGCCAACTACAAGCCGTGATGGCCTGTTACTTACTCTCCTACGGGATGTTTCAATTTGTGTATGGCCCAGTGTCAGATCGCGTTGGCCGTAAAATGCCACTCATCGTGGGTATCGCAATTTTCGTTCTAGGCGCTGTGTTCGCGGCGAAGGCCACAAGTTTTAACCAACTGATAATGGCGAGCCTTATCCAAGGATTAGGCACAGCCAGCGCAGGCGCATTATGCCGGAGCATTCCCCGCGATCATTACTTTGGCGACCGACTGGTAAAATTTAATAGCTATGTCTCTATGGCTGTGGTGTTTTTACCTTTGCTTGCACCATTTATCGGCAGCGCCAGTGCAGCCTATTTCGGCTGGCAAGCCGTATACTGGGTATTAGCGGTATTCGGTGTCATGGTCTGGCTGTTGTTAATATTCCTCTTTAAAGAGTCTTTACCTAAGGCGCAACGGGAACATCAAGCCGTTTTCAAATCCTATAAGCATGTCCTACGCCATAGAGCGTTTCGCGCTTATTTATTTTCATTGATCGCAACCTTTGCCGGTATTGCCGCTTTTGAAGCCATTGCTGGCGTACTCTATGGCCAATATCTCGGACTGACACCTTTTATGGTCAGTTGTTATTTTGTTGCGCCAATTCCTGGCTACTTACTGGGGGCACTCATCGCTGGCCGACAAAATAAGCCACAAAGGGTTGTTTACCAAGGTGTTGCGTTACTCGGTGCTGGCGCATTATTTATGTTGATCCCAGGTCTTTTTAATTTAGTGGTTGGCTGGAGTTTACTTATTGGATCGATTTTATTCTTCAGTGGCGCAGGCATGCTGTTCCCTACCCTAACATCTGCTGCGTTAGAACCATTTCCACGTCAGGCGGGGATTGCGGGCGCATTACTGGGGGGATTACAAAATTTTGGTGCCGGACTTGCCGCATTAACTATGTCTTTAGTGCCTATGGGCGGCCAGTTAAGCATAGGTTTATTGAGTGCTGTAATGGTAGTTTTAGTGATTCTGTCTCTGTATTACGCCAAAGATCAAAATGATACTCACCAGAATTTAATGCCACAGATTTAATGCATATGATTTGAAGCGACAATTCTTGGTTTAAGCTAAATCTATTACCGTCAGTCAATAAAAAGCCCACATTGTTGTGGGCTTTTTAAATCGATAACACACTGTAATAAATAAAAAATACCGATTAATTTATAGCTTCGATAGCTTTAATCGTTACAGAATGCGACGCAGTAAAAAATCAGCTTTAAGGCGACGAATTCTAGTCATGATCTTCTTCACTGGCGCAGGATAGCTCTGTAAAGTATCCACTTGGCTGTAGTGATATAACCGCTGTGTGTGTTCCAGAATATGTGCCTGCTCGGCTTCAAACTGAGCTTTCCAGCAGCCAATTTCATCTTGGATCAACAAACCATTCTCAAGATCCAGCGCCCAAGCTCTTGGATTCAGATTAGAGCCTGTGATCAAATGCTTATTACCGTCAGCACTGATGCCCTTGAGGTGATAACTGTTGATGCCGTGTTTCCACAGATGGATATTCAACTGACCATTATCAATCGCCCACTGTTGGCGTTTAGCGAACTTACGCAATGATTGCTCATACATATAGGGTAAGGCACCTATGGTCGAGAAATCCTGCTCAGGCGGAATATAAAAATCGTTAGCCGTCTTGTCGCCCACAACGATATCGATGCGTTTGCCATTGCGTAAATGCTTCGCTAAAGCGCGCACTAAAATGTACGGCGGATTGAAATAGGGTGTGCAAATAAACAGCGAGTCTTTTGACTCTTCCACCAAGGCGACAACCACTTTATTGAGCAAGTTTTTCTTACGTCCTAGCCCAAGTAACGGCGTGATGCGATTGCCATCACGGGTCTCCTTAAACTGATACTCAGCATCAGACAGTCTCAGCTTAAAGCTACGCATATCCGTCTTTGGTGGTAGCACTTCTTGCTCGGCATCTTGCGTTAATGAACACACAGCTGGATCAGAAATGATATTTTTCTGGATCATCGCGCGCATACTACGCGCTAATTCGGCAGACTCAATCAAGTGATAACGATCGAAACGGTACTTATCGTGTTGTTGCAAATAGATATTATTGAGACTGGCACCGCTATAAATCACGGCATCATCGATAATAAATCCCTTAAGGTGCAACACACCCATAAATTCACGGGATTTGACGGGTACACCTAAGATATCGATGGGATGTTCGGCTTCAGCCATAACTCTACGGTACATCAAATAGTTACCGCTATCACCTTTATGGCCAATCAAGCCACGTCTCGCACGGTGAAAATCGACTAACACTTTGATATCAAGCGTTGGATTTGCTGCTTTGGCATCCATGAGGGTTTGTAATATCTCACGACCCGCTTCGTCATCTTCTAAATACAGCGCCGCAATATAAATACTGTGCTTGGCGCTCACAATACGAGCGAGTAATTCTGCCTTGAAACGGCATGGCGTGAGCAACCACGTTAAAGCCTCGGGTTGAACGGCTATTCCACCAAGCTTATCTAGCAAGGCATCCTCCTTTAAACATGCTGACCACCCCGATAGGAAGCACTGGGGTTCAGTGATAAAAACATCACAGCAATATGTGTTAACTCTGGATAGGCCTCTGTCACTGCCAACCTGATCGTTTGTTCTACTTTAAGATGTATATCAGGGTCCTTAGGGAACCAGAGTAACTCAACTTGGACAAAGCGTTGATCAATTTTTCCATTTCGAAAACTGATGCTTGGGATCCAATCTAATGTGAAACTCTCTGCATTACCTTTACATATATCCGCCAATGACTGCAGTAATGTTTGGCTGAACGCTGCAACGACCGCTTGTGGTAAGCCGCGCATACTAATATGTGGCATGGTTTAGTTGTTACCTAAGAACCTAAAATCGTAAGGGGTAGAAATTACCGACTTCACCTCGTCTCGGCAAGACTTTTCTCCCAAAAGTCTTGTTAAACCTAACGGTTTTGCTGGTAATTTGACCTCACGCGATTTTATTCCACTTCAGTGCACCGATTTACCTAAAAATCTTCTTCATTTAGCCTTGCTTGAAATCGCATTTTACGGCGAGTATTCTCGGCATTATTTGCCCGTCCACACAATATGTTGCCCCTAAATAGGGTGATTCTTAACGCTACAAATCAGTCCAAATTTCACTAAACTGCACCCAAAATGTCTGCCAAATCACAAAATAATCTTCAAACCCATTTCATTCACCCCGAATCCAGTGATTTAGCGTAAACTAAACCGCCTATTTGCGATTAGACCACACGATACAAGATTAAGACTATGAACAAAAAAATTCTGCTAACGTTAGCACTGACATTGCTGTTTGCTTGGGGTATTTTCCATTTTAAAACCCAGTTAGGGTTACTCATCCTGCCGTTGTTTATTGGGCTAGTATTGTTTGTTACCCTACGTTTATATCGCTTGATGGAAAAGGATGACGGCAGCAGTGAGGATTAACCGCACACAATACCAACCTAATCTTAATGATGTTTTGATAAAAATGGCCAATAGCTAACATGGAAACGTTACTGAAAACCACTCTATATGCCGGCCTGCTCCTAGCCGCAAGTCATAATATGGCCTATGCAGAGCAACATGATTCTAGGCCGATAAGTGCTCAAACCACTTCGCTTAGCCAAGCAATCAGCAAGATCAGCCCTCGACATTCACAAATCGCCTTGCTGGCAATGGATATGTCGAACAATCAAGTGATCTATAGCCAACAAGCTGAGACCTTGTTTATTCCAGCCAGTACCCAAAAGCTGCTCACGGCAGTCAGTGCTATGGCTCAGCTTGGGCCTGATTTTCGTTATGTCACGGAATTATGGACAGATGCACCGATACGCAAGGGCCATATCGCAGGCAGTGCTTATCTGCGTTTTAGTGGCGATCCCACGCTCACTCAAGCCGATCTCAAGGCCATTTTTGCCAATCTCGTAAAACAAGGCATTAATCGCATTGATGGACATCTGTATTTGCTCGGCGATAAACAGGAACAATTGCAAGCTCCCGGTTGGGTATGGGATGACTTAGGTATTTGTTTTGCTGCGCCTGTATCTAGCTATATTATCAATCAAAACTGTGTCTATGGTCAGTTTAGCCCAAGCTCTACCAGCACCCCTTCACAGGTAAGTCTGCGCGCGGGGAGTTATGGAGTTAAAATCAGCAGCGATGCGGTGTTTGATCAAAAGGCGAGCCGCGAATTTTGCCAACTTGATATGGTCAGATTAGGTCAAAATAACTACCATTTACGCGGCTGTTATCCTGGCGGTGAGGCGATACCACTGGCGATTGCGGTCAGCGATCCGTTCAAATTTGCCCAAGATAACCTCACCTCTCTACTTAAAGGCGAGATGTCTCTTGCGGGTAAAGTACAACTCGGCACTAGCTTACCCCAAAAGGCAAAACTAATTGCCAGCCATAGCTCGGCGCCCTTACCTGAGCTGCTCGAGACTATGCTGCTCAAGTCAGATAATTTGATTGCCGATAGCCTTTTTAAGCAACTTGGTAAAAGTTATTTTAAGACCCAAGGCAGCTTTACCAATGGTGCCGCTGCCATGCAGCGAATTTTAACGAATTTAGACATAGATTTGAGTAACGCCAATATTGTGGATGGTTCAGGATTGTCACGCTATAACTTACTCAATGCCAAGCAGTTAGCCGCGGTGTTGGCGCTAATCCACCAAGATAGCCGCTTTAGTCCGTTAATCACGAGTCTGCCACAGGCAGGGATCAGCGGCACCTTAAGATATCGTATGGGCTACAACAAGCCGCCGCTTAAACAGCAAATTTTTGCTAAAACAGGCTCGATGCAAGGCGTGTCTAACTTAGCGGGCTTTATCCGTTTGCCCCAGCATAACGATACCTTGTTTGTAATCCTTGAGAATGGCATGAGTCCTGAATTGAAAAATCAACATAAACCCTCATTCAATGCCGAGTTTCTTAAACAATTGATTTCAGTGCTGCAACCGTCATCAACCACTGCGACTGTGAATACTGCGGCTCACTAGAGTCATTAATTAACTGCTACAGAGTAAAAAACTTGCACAAAAAAGCACTGAGTCATCAGTGCTTTTTCAGTTTTTATCTAAACGAATATACCGAAGCCTTGTTAAAACAACTCCGCAGGCATCGCCATAGTCGTCGCATCACCAGCTCTGACTTGAGCGATATGGTAATCCGCTTTTGGCAATAACTTATCAAAATAGAACTTAGCCAAATAGACTTTCTGCTCGGCAAAAGCTTTATCTTCATGATCCGCGACCTTATCGACCATAGCCAACCAGTAGAAACCATACAGGGTGTAACCAAAGGCATCTAAAAAGTCGACCGCACACGCATTAATAAGTGCAGGCTGAGCCACTTTGCGATCATTAACTGACTCGGCAACTATGACCAAGGCATCTAAACGTGCACATACTGCCGCCACTTTCACCGCATCAACGTGAGTAAATGCGCGCATTTGTGCCTTCAAGTCAGCCACAAATTCATTTAATGCGGCTAAGTTATCGCCAGTGACTTTACGACCGAGGAAATCGATGGCTTGAATGCCATTGGTGCCTTCATAAATCTGAGCGATACGGGTATCACGAACTAATTGCTCAATACCTGTTTCACGAATATAACCATGTCCACCAAAGACTTGTTGCGCCATGATAGTCGCATCTAGACCCCGATCGGTTAAAAATGCTTTCGCCACTGGCGTTAATAAACCCACATAACGCGCCGCTTTAGCCTTAACCTCATCTTGGGCATATTTTGCTAAATCCAGCTGTTGTCCTGTAAACACAGACAAAGCACGGCCCGCTTCTGTCATCGCACGAATGGTCAACAACATACGGCGCACATCGCCATGGACAATAATGGGATCAGAATCACTGCCCGTCGATGAGCCGCCAGCGGCGATGCCTTGATTACGCTCTTTAGCATAATCGGCCGCCATCTGGTACGCCGCCTGCGCACTGCCAAGCCCTTGAATACCAATCGCTAAACGCTCATAGTTCATCATAGTGAACATGCATACGAGGCCACGATTAGGCTCACCAATCAAGAAGCCTTGGGCATTATCAAAGTTCATCACACAGGTCGCAGAACCTTTAAGGCCCATCTTATGCTCGATAGACCCCACTGATACACCATTGGCATTGGCTAAGCTGCCATCGGCATTCACCGATATCTTAGGTACCAGGAAGAGTGAAATCCCTTTACTATCCGGCAGCTTAGCAAGCACTAAATGGATAACGTTTTCAGTTAAATCATGATCGCCACCCGTGATAAAAATCTTGCTGCCCGTGATGGCATAACTGCCATCATCCTGCAGTAAAGCTCGAGTGCGAATATTACGCAGATCAGAACCCGCTTGCGGCTCCGTCATATCCATAGCACCCGCCCATTCGCCGGAATATAACTTAGGCAAATAAGCTTGTTTCAATTCTTCGCTGCCGTGGGCATTGATACATAAAGCCGCCCCCGCGGTTAACGAGCCATAAAGCGTAAACGCATTACAAGCACTGTAAGCCATTTCGTCGACTAAGATCCCCAGCATCTTCGGCATCCCCATGCCACCAAATTCAGGATCGCCACACAAACCAATCCAACCGCCCTGGGAATACTGCTCATAAACGGCTTTATAGCCATCAGGGGTAATCACTTGATTGTCTTGATGCAACACGCCCTGCTCATCGCCCGTCCGGTTCAGCGGATGGATCAACTCACAGCTGATCTTGGCTGCTTCTTCCAAAATAGCATTGGCCGTGTCGATATCGACCATTTCAGCAATCTCAGGCAATTGTGCCCAAGTGTTTGGGGCATCAAATACCTGTTCCAGTAGGAAACGCATATCCGTCAACGGGGCTTGGTAAGGATTCATTGGTAGACTCTTAAACGTAGGATTAAAACAGTTGTTTTAATTTATACCAGTTCACTGTAGAAAACAATCTCATTACAAATACAGCTGTGAATAATATAAAAGTATGCGAGTGTGCGAGCTAAATATAAATTTAACCCATAAAAAAACCCTTAAGCTTGAACTTAAGGGTCTCTATTTTATAAGCTTTACAACAGGATTGTCTTAGCGTTAGGTCACAGGCTTGTGGCAATTACCACATTAAATCATCAGGAATTGCGTAATCTGCATAGGGATCATCTTCAACGACCACAGCTTTAGATTCATCCTGTTGCCACAGATAACCACACCACTGCGGCACCAGCAGTTTCACTCGCTCGGCTAACTTATGTGGTACTAAGTAACTCTTATCTTCGTAACGCACTATGCCTAACTGCCCTTTAAGCAATTCTGCCTGCAGTTTTTCATCTATGTATAAAGAATAAATTTTATTATCAAGAGTATAGTTAAATTTCACTTCAGCATAAGCTGGGATCTTAATCGCAGACTTAGTGAACTCTGTGATTAAACCGCGCACCTGTCCACGCTCAGATGCCTCAGCAAAACGTTGCTCATTTAGCACTTTATCTTTTTGCGCCTGCAACCGTTTTTGCTCGGCCACTTCTTGCTTAAAAGCACTTGAGCCATCATCAACTCGTGATTTTTTGTCACGGCGTTTTTGAGTCTTAACGTCGCGAACCTTTTGTTTACTGGCAAGCCCTGCTTTGAGTAGCTGCTCTTGTAATGCATTAGCCATGGATCATTACCTGCTTAATTTCTATAAAATCAAAGTTCTCGATTTTGAATATCAATAATCTAAAACCAAACTACATTTTTGCGGCCAGTTCGCCAAGCTCTGTCATCGCTATACTGGCGCCGCCAAGTGACCAACCGCCATCAACCGGCAGCACAACTCCCGTAATATAGGAAGCTAATTCAGAGCCTAAGAATAGCGCGGCATTGGCGATATCCTGACCTGCGCCGTTGCGTTTTAGCGGAACGGATTGGGCAACCTTTTGCTGTAATGCGGCGCTGGGTGCAAGGCGATTAAAGCCTTCAGTGTTAGCTATGGGGCCTGGCATAATCGAATTAATTCTCAGCCCCTCACAGCCCCACTCTAACGCTAAAGTTCGCGTCAGCATATCCACACCCGCTTTAGCCGCACACACATGAACTTGCATTGGCATAGCGATCGAAGCCTGCGGCGCCGAAATCTGGATAATATTGCCATTGGGGCGACGCAGCAAAGGATAAGCCTGCTTTAGCACTTGAAAACTGCCGAGCAAATCAATGTCCATCACCGACTTAAAACCATTGGCCGAAAGCTTTGCGGCGCTGGCAGGGAAATTCCCCGCCGCGCCGCTTACCAGCACATCGATAAAACCAAACTCAGAAGCGATTTTATCAAAACCGACTTCAAGGGCGCTAAGATCGCGCACATCAAAACTCACACCCAAATGAATACCGTCAGGATTGGCCTGTTGCAACTGCAATACCGCGGTATCGATTTTATCTTGACTGCGGCTCGCAACGGCCACATTTGCGCCAGCCTGTGCGAACGCAATGGCAATCGCGAGATTTATCCCACTGGTACCACCAACAACGACAACATTCTTACCTTGATAGTTAAACATCGTAGCATTAAACATGGGCGTTCTCCGTGAACAGTGAGATATGCACTCAGGGTGTGATTCATTATTCTATGCTGTCATTCAAGATACTATTTCAATTTTTATCCATCATATCAAGGATACCAACAAGCGATTCCAAGCCTTTTTTATTTAAACGACGGTCAAACGGCTTTCAAACCGCGCTTTAGACGGCTAGTGTGGCGTCTATGCCAATGATTGGTGAATCGCTTGCAATGCCGCTAACGGATCGGCGGCTTTGGTGATTGGGCGGCCAATCACTAGGTAATCAGAACCCGCTGCTATCGCTTGAGGTGGCGTCATCACGCGATGTTGATCGCCAGCATCACTGCCAACTGGGCGGATCCCAGGCGTCACGAGCTTGAAATCCTGACCTAACAGTGATTTCAAGGCTGTCGCTTCTTGGGCGGAACACACCACGCCATCGAGTCCCGCTTGCTGCGTGAGCTTCGCCAAACGTTGCACATGCTCAAACGCAGGCACATTGATGCCGAGTAATTTAAGATCGTCATCACTCATCGAGGTTAATACCGTGACCGCGATCAGCATAGGCGCTTTGTCGCCGTATGGCAGCAAGGCCTTTTTGGCCGCTTCCATCATGGCGAAGCCACCGCTGGCATGTACGTTCGTCATCCATACGCCCAGCTCAGCAGCAGCGGCCACGGCTTTGGCGACAGTATTGGGAATATCGTGAAATTTCAAATCAAGGAATAAATCAAAACCACGATCATGGATATCTTTCACCAGTTGCGGGCCAAACAAGGTAAACATTTCTTTGCCAACTTTAAGGCGGCACATGTTGGGATCGAGTTTTTCTATCAGTTGTAAAGCATGGTTTTTATTATCGTAATCAAGCGCTACGAGGATAGGTTTAGTCGTCATCATCTCTCCAACGGGGTTACACAAACTGTGTATTCTTCTAATAGATTATTCGCCGTCTAGGCCTCGGATCCGTTTAATGCTGCCCCAGTTTTTACAGGAAGGACAATGCCAGTAAAGCGCATGGGAAGGAAAACCACACTCCTTACAACGGTAACTCGGACGGAATTTAATTTGTTGTTCAACGAGCTGCTCTAGCATAGTTAAACTTTGCTTAGCTTGCCCTTCTTCGGCTTGGCGCAAATGCATCTGCATCAAGTGCTGAAAACCTTTCATGGTCGGATGGCGATATAACGCATCGAGCACTATGGTCTCTGCCGCTTTAATCTCATCAAGACTTATCATGTGCTGCGCTAAGGCGACCACCACAGAAGCTCCAGCGCCATCGGCCATGGCGCCCGCGAGTAATTCTTGAAAACCTTCTTTATCTTGCGTGTCGCGATAAACTTGTTTGGCCGTTGGAATCGCATCGGCAAAAAGCTCGATATCGGCTTTTTTCAGTTGCAGCAGCATTTGCTTACACTGGGCATAATCTTGAATATCGAGGAATTTTTTCGCTAGGGTCAATAATGCACGACCGCATTGGGGATCTTGCTTCAGCGCTTGCTGTAGCAGTTTAATTTTCTGCGCATCATCACTGGCTTCATCGGCTAACTGGCAATAGAAATGCGCCGTTAACGGCTTTAAAACTTGCTGACGTTTACGACTCAAACGCTTAGTGATATCAATGGCTTTTTGCCACTCTTTAATCACTTGATAGATAGCAATCAGCTGTGTTTCAGATTCTTCACTGTGATCGTCTTGGCTGACCAAGTTAATAAAGATTTCTTCAGCTCTGTCGTAAAAACCTGCTGCTAGATAATCTTTACCCAGCTCCATCATAGCGATGTCACGCTGCTCATTGGTTAATGTAGGCCGCGCGATTAAATTTTGATGGATACGAATAGAGCGGTCGACCTCGCCTCGCTTACGGAACAGCGAACCGAGTGACAGATGGGTATCTATGGTTTCATCGTCAACATCTAGCATACTGATAAACAAATCGACGGCTTTATCCGATTCGTTCGACAGTAAGAAATTGAGGCCAGTAAAATAATCCCGGCTCAATTGTTTACGTTGATTACTTTGATTCTGCCTTATGCTCCGTCGCCCCATATACCAACCATAGGCGGCAGCAATGGGAAGCAACAGAAAGAGGATCTCAAGCATATTAGGCGTCTACATCCTGAGGGATTTTAGCGATCACTTGATTTAGTTTCTTTTTAGTTGCCGCTAAACTTAATTTCAAGCGAACAATATAGTAGCTAGCAAATAACCAACTCAAAATAAAACCAGCAAAAAAGACAATCGCTAAGACAACAGGTAAACGATATTCACCCTGTGCGACAAAATAGCTGATGGTCACCACTTGTTCGTTACGCGCGCCAAAAATCAACGCCAGAATAAATAACAGTGCCACAAGCACAGTTGCTACAAATGATTTCACGCTGCACTCCCTAAACGCGTTTCAATTTAATGATTATCCAAGAAATTTACTAAGCTGACCAGCATTGCCTTGCAATAGATACAAAAAAGCCTCCTAACGGAGGCTTTTTACTATGCGGTCAATCACACATTAACGGCGTCAACACGCTCGCGCAGTTCTTTGCCTGGCTTAAAGTGCGGGACGTATTTACCTTCCAAATCGACTGATGAACCAGTCTTTGGATTACGGCCAGTCCGCGGTGCACGATAGTGAAGCGAGAAACTACCAAAGCCACGGATCTCAATACGATCACCGCTTTCTAATGTTGTTGCCATTTGCTCCAACATTTCTTTGATTGCGCCTTCAACCTCTTTCGCCGACAGCTGCGACTGCCTGGTGGCGAGTTTTTCGATAAGTTCAGATTTCGTCATCCTAGCTATCCCCTATTATCAAGCCAAACACAGTCGCCTAATGGGGAGAGATGTCTCCCCAAACAACAGGCGATTATTTACGAGCTGCTTTAAACGCTTCAGCCATTGCATTGCTAATAACAGCGTCATCTTGTTTGTTCAGAGTCGCCATTACTTCTTTCTCTTCAGCTTCGTCTTTCGCTTTGATTGACAGGCTGATAGAGCGGTTCTTACGGTCAACACCCATGAACTTAGCTTCGATTGCATCACCTACATTATAGACAGTAGATGCATCTTCGATACGCTCACGTGAAATGTCAGCTACACGGATGTAACCTTCAACAGTGTCAGCCAGTTCAACAGTCACACCTTTAGCATCAACAGCAGAAACAGTACCGTTTACGATAGTACCTTTCTTCTTGTCAGCCAAGTATGCGTTGAATGGATCATCTTCAGTTTGCTTAACACCTAAGCTGATGCGCTCACGCTCTGGATCTACAGACAGAACCACTGCATGGATTTCATCGCCTTTCTTGTATTCAGAAACTGCGTCTTCGCCAGTACCGTTCCAAGAAATGTCAGACAGGTGAACTAGACCATCGATACCGCCGTCAAGACCGATAAAGATACCGAAGTCAGTGATTGACTTGATCTTACCAGAAACCTTGTCGCCTTTGTTGTAACGAGTTGCGAAGTCATCCCATGGATTGGTCTTACATTGTTTCAGACCTAGAGAAATACGACGACGCTCTTCATCGATGTCCAGAACCAGAACTTCAACTTCATCACCTAAGTTAACCACTTTAGATGGGTGAATGTTCTTGTTAGTCCAATCCATTTCAGAAACGTGAACCAGACCTTCAACGCCTTCTTCGATTTCTACGAAGCAACCGTAGTCAGTTAGGTTAGTAACGCGACCAGTTAAACGTGTGTTTTCTGGGTAGCGTTTGCTGATTTCTAACCATGGATCTTCGCCAAGTTGTTTCAGACCTAGAGACACACGAGTGCGCTCACGATCGTACTTCAGTACTTTAACGTTGATTTCATCGCCAACATTGACGATTTCTGATGGATGTTTAACACGTTTCCACGCCATATCTGTGATATGTAGCAGACCGTCAACACCACCTAAATCTACGAATGCACCGTAGTCAGTCAGGTTCTTAACGATACCCTTAACTGCTTGACCTTCTTGCAGGTTTTCTAACAGTGCATCACGCTCAGCGCTGCTTTCTGATTCGATAACTGCACGACGAGAAACAACAACGTTGTTACGCTTCTGGTCTAGCTTGATAACTTTGAATTCTAATTCTTTGTACTCTAAGTGAGCGGTGTCGCGAACTGGGCGCACGTCAACTAGAGAACCTGGTAAGAAGGCACGGATACCGTTTAATTCAACAGTGAAACCGCCTTTAACTTTACCATTGATGATACCGATTACAGTTTCAGCATCTTCATAAGCTTTTTCCAGAACGATCCAAGCTTCATGACGTTTCGCTTTTTCGCGAGACAGTTGAGTCTCACCGAAGCCGTCTTCAACAGAGTCAAGAGCTACGTCAACTTCATCGCCAACTTGAATTTCTAAAACGCCTTGAGCATTTTTGAATTGTTCAGCTGGGATTGGGCTTTCAGACTTCAGACCCGCGTCAACCAGTACCATACCGTTTTTGATTGATACAACAGTACCACGAACGATAGAGCCTGGACGGAATTCCAGAGTTTGAAGGGATTGTTCAAATAGATCAGCAAAAGATTCAGTCATGTTTAGGTTACTTTCTTTATTAAACCACTGTCCGTCCTAGACGTGGAGTCAGTCAAATTATCCGTATCATCCTTAATACGAATACCTATCCGGTGGACTAACTTAGTTAGTGCCGGATAATTTTTGGTTGATAAAGTTAAGCGCAAGCGCTAGCACTTCATCAATACCCTTACCGCTAGTATCGATAATGAGCGCGTCATCGGCGGGGACTAAAGGAGCCACCGGACGATTCATATCGCGGTCATCACGTTCGATAATTTCACTTAAAAGGCGCTCGATATTAACATCGAAGCCCTTGTCCTGCAACTGATTATAGCGTCTTTGGGCACGCTCTTCAGCTGAGGCGGTTAAATATAATTTTGCCGGCGCACTTGGGAAAACCACTGTTCCCATGTCACGACCATCGGCAATTAATCCTGGCGCCGTTTTAAAGGCCCGTTGGCGACGTAATAAGGCTTCTCTCACCCGTGGAAAGGCAGCGACTTTTGAAGCGGCATTCGAGCACTCTTGGGTGCGAATGTCGTTGGTGACGTCTTCACCTTCCAATATCACTTGAACCGGATCTTTATCATTGCCTGTTAGAAACTTCACATCCAGATGTGCCGCTAACAACGTGATAGACTCTTCATTTTCCAGTTCAACGTTATGATGAATTGCTGCAAGCGCAAGAACTCGGTAAATGGCACCACTATCAAGTAGTTGCCAACCTAGATGCTGAGCCAATAATTGACTAATTGTACCTTTGCCAGCACCACTTGGGCCGTCGATTGTGACTACAGGAGCCCGTTCAGACATACATTCCTCCGCAAAAAATAACCATCATCCGTGAGTTCATCAAGTGAGCCCCCGAAAATGAGCGCGCCGCATTGTACAACAAAAGACAAACAAAATCCGTGGATTTTTTATGAAGAATAGAAGCCGCACAAATACGGCTTACAATTCTTGACATCGATGGTTGTAACAATGACGAAACAAACAGACTTAGCCTTGCAGGCTCGCAAACTGCTTAAAGTAGTCAGGGAATGTTTTAGAAGTACAGTCAGGATCATTGATGGTGATACCGCAATCGGCAAATGCCAGCATAGAAAAGCACATGGCCATGCGGTGATCATTGTAGGTATCAATTTCAGCGGTGTTAATCACGGCTGGCGGGGTGATTTTAATGTAGTCATTGCCCTCTTCAACCTCGGCGCCCACTTTTCGCAGTTCAGTTGCCATAGCCGCTAACCGGTCGGTTTCTTTAATACGCCAGTTATAGATATTGCGAATAACCGTCGTGCCTTTAGCAAATAATGCGGCCGTTGCAATGGTCATGGCCGCATCGGGAATATGGTTCATATCTAAGTCGACGGCCGTTAATTGGGAGCCGCGGGCAATAATATAGTCATCGCCCCACTCGATATCTGCGCCCATTTTTTCGAGCACATCGGCAAATTTTACATCGCCTTGGATACTCAAACGACCCACACCCGTGACTTTGACTTCGCCGCCCTTAATCGCCCCAGCCGCGAGGAAATATGATGCCGATGACGCATCGCCTTCTACCAGTACTTTACCTGGTGATATATAACGCTGGCCTGCAACAATCTCAAAACGCGCGTAGTCATGGTTAATGACGTTAACGCCGAACTGCGCCATCAAAGCGATAGTAATATCGATATAAGGCTTAGAGACTAACTCACCTTTGACATGGATATTGACGCTGCCCTTAGCAAGCGGCGCCACCATCAACAAAGCCGTTAAAAACTGGCTCGATAAATCGCCTGCAATTTCAACATCACCGCCATTAAGGCCAGTGGCATTAATCGTCAGTGGCGGGAAACCGTCATTTTTAAGATAAACAATATTGGCACCGAGTTGCCTTAAGGCATCGACTAAATCGCCAATCGGACGCTCTTCCATACGTGGTTCGCCCGTGAGGGTAAATTCACCTTGGCCTAAGGTTAAGGCGGCGCATAAGGGGCGCATTGCGGTACCCGCATTGCCTAAAAACAATTCCTGCGCGGATGCTGAGGAAATCACACCACCTAAACCATCGAGTTCACACACAGTATTGTTTTGCGATAAACGGTAGTTAACCCCTAACTGCTTGAGGGAGGCCAGCATGTGGCGGATATCATCTGAATCGAGCAGATTGGTGAGCGTGGTCGTACCTTGGGCTAAGGTGGCCAATAATAAGGCTCGATTTGAAATACTTTTTGAGCCCGGAATATTGATTTCACCGTGGACTTGCACAACAGGTTCAAGACGTAATTGCTTCATGAATAAATCTTCTTTCTCTATAGGGCGTCATCATCACGATCACGCGGACTGAATACGCAAAATGGCAACTTCACGCTACAGCGCGTCAAGTTAAGATTACAAATAAAAGGAGATTGGGGCCTTGTTGGTGCTTCGTCGTTATAAAATTACCGATTGTCGCTAAGGATTCAACCGTTTTTTCGAGAAAAATGGCATTTTGGTCAGATTATTTGCTGAGATCAGTGTAAAAATAACAAAAACGCAAAATTTAAGCGGTTAATTTATGATTTAACCGTATTTTTGGCAGGCTTTTTTGCCAAGATAACTGGCGTGTAATCACAGTTTTCACTTTAATTACTTTACCTTTCCGCGCTATTCTACCCTTTAAACGATAAATAACGCATATCTGATACGAACAATCACGTTTGCACTATAACCAGAAAGGTAGATGGAGCTATGTTTAACTCACTCATCGCAATGCCAGCGGACCCCATCCTTGGCTTGTTAACTCAGTACCGCGAAGACTCTCACCCACAAAAAGTGGATTTAGGTGTTGGCGTTTATAAAGATCCTACAGGCGTTACCCCTATTCTAAGCTGCGTGAAAAAAGCGGAAAAATTCCGTCTCGATACCGAGACCACCAAAGTGTATATCGGCCCAACAGGCTCACCACAATTCAACACCTTGATGACGGAATTAGCCTTTGGTGCTGGCCACAGTGCCATTATCGCTAACCGTATCCGCACCGTTTCAACACCCGGTGGTACAGGCGCGCTGCGCGTGGCGGGTGACTTTATCAAACGCTGCAACCCGAATGCCGTGTTATGGGTAAGCGATCCAACTTGGGCAAACCATATCGGTTTATTCGAAGCAGCTGGTATTACTGTTAAAACCTATCCTTACTATGACTACGATAGCAAATCATTGAAATTTGATGAGATGCTTGCTGCATTATCGCAAGTAAATCCTGATGATGTGGTGTTATTCCACGCCTGTTGCCATAACCCAAGCGGAATGGATTTAACCACAGAGCAATGGGATAAAGTGGTTGCCCTGACAAAAGAGCAAGGCTTTACGCCACTGATTGACATGGCCTACCAAGGCTTTGGTGATGGCGTGGATATTGATGCCTACGGCGTGCGTCATATGGCGGCAGCGGTCGATAATATGATCCTGTGCAGCTCATGCTCGAAAAACTTCGGTTTGTACCGTGAGCGTATTGGTTCATGTTCTGTGATTGCCAAAGATGCCAATACCGCCAATGTCGCGCAATCTGTACTGCTTTATGTGGTTCGCTGCCTCTACTCTATGCCACCTGCCCATGGCGCAGCGATTGTTGAGACGATTTTAGGATCAAAAGAATTAACCCAAGAATGGCTTGATGAGCTGAAAGTGATGCGCGATCGCATCAACGGCAACCGCGCCATTTTAGTGGATAAACTTAAAGCCAACGGCGTAAACCGTGACTTTAGCTTTATCGCCCGCCAAAAAGGTATGTTCTCTTTCCTTGGGGTGGCTCCAGAGCAAGTGGCGCGCCTACAAAAAGAATTCAGCATCTATATGGTAGGTTCAAGCCGCATCAGTATTGCTGGGATCAGTGAAGATAACGTTGATTACTTAGCTCAATCGATTGCTAAAGTGCTTTAAGCCGCTGAGTTTATCTGCACCGCTCACTCTGCTGTATTCACTCAATAAAGGAATACAGCAGAGTTCATTTACCGCCTCAAGTGTTAAATTTTTCAATCATCCCACCCGATAAGTTTTGACAGTTCATTAACCTCAGTTTCATATTCACAATATGACAAGCAACGCCACGTCTCACTGTTCAAGCATTTATTTTTAATCGTAAAACCACATTCTAGCGATTTTGACATCGCGGCTTTATCGCAATAAGCCACAAATTGTGACCTCAGTCGGCGGATTTCCATTTCATTAATCAGGACTGCGGCTATTTTCACTTTTTAAAGCCAACGCCACTGAGTAGATTAGTGGTCATCATAGAACTTGTGGATGTTCAGCCATGTTATTACAAGATAAATTAGTGCAAATCGTCACCAACCCGCTGCTTTCACCCAAGCAAAAATCCAACTATTTAGCATTAGAAGCGGAAGCCAGTTTGCCCTATATGTCGATATCGCCCGAGGTAAAAGCGGCGATGAATGACGGTATTATTTGCGACATGTTTGAAGGCCATGCGCCGTTTAAACCACGCTATGTGTTGCCAGATTATGCCCGCTACCTTCAACAAGGCTCTGAATACTTAGAGTTATCTGCGGCAAAAAACTTGGACGAAGCCATCAATGCCTTAACGATTCTGTATCATCACGTGCCATCGGTGACCAATATCCCCGTGTATTTAGGTCAGCTGGATGACATTTTGATGCCTTTCGTTGAAGGAATGGATGCGGAAGTCCTTTATCGTAAATTAAAACTGTTCTGGATCATGCTCGACCGAACCCTGCCCGATGCCTTTATGCATGTGAATATTGGCCCTACAGATAACATCGTTTGCCGCACCCTACTGCGCATTGATGCCGAGTTAAAACAAGTTGCCCCCAATTTGACCTTTATGTACGACCCCGCCGTCACGCCAGATGAATTGTTGTTACTTGCGACCACCAATATTTGTCAGTGCAGTAAGCCACATATCGCGAATTACCCTCTGCATGCCAGTGCGTTTGATGAGTGCGGTTTTGGTATTGTCAGTTGCTACAACGCGTTGCCGTTAGCGGGCGGCGCCAATACTTTAGTTCGACTTAATCTTAAAGAAGTGGCGTTAAAGGCCAATTCTATAAACGATTTTTTTGATACTGTATTGCCAAATTACTGCTCACTCACCTTCGAGCTCATTGACGCTCGCTCGGCATTTTTGCATCAAGAATCACACTTCTTTGACAGCTTTTTAGTTAAAGAACAATTGATTGATGAATCGCGCTTTGCACCCATGTTTGGTATTTACGGCATGGCAGAAGCCGTGAATATTCTGCGGACATTCACTGCAACTGATGCAACGAAGTTATCTCAACGAGATCAACACACTGGCTATGGTCATCAGGCAGATGCAAATCAACTTGGCTACCGTATTTCTGCCACGCTCGATGCCATAGTGAAATCCACACCCGTCACGCATGGTTACCATGGGCGGGCACTACTGCATTCACAGGGCGGTATTAGTATCGACAACGATGTGACTCCTGGCGTTCGCATCCCCTATGGCACTGAACCGAATCCCATCGCCCATATTCAAGCCCTAGCGCAACATCATCAGTATTATACGGCGGGGATTAGCGATATTTTGACCATAGATGAAACCGTAAAATCCAATCCTCAAGCTATGTTCCAACTGTGTAAAGCCGCGCTTGAGTTAGGTTTTAGGGAGTTTACCGCCAATGTCGCCTCTAACGATTTAATGCGCGTGACTGGCTATATGGTAAAACGCTCAGATATTGAAGCGTTTAAACAGTGCGGCTCGCGTCTCAATACCACAGGCTTAGCCGCAGAAGCTGCGGTTAATACAGGAATATTGCAACGACAAGCACGAGTTATCGCCCATGAACACTCCCCTTGTGTCTTTAAATAGACACGCTATTGTCAGTCAGCTATTGCCCTTTTCATGCGTCGACGGGCCTGGCAGCAGGCTCGTATTATTCCTGCAGGGCTGCAACTATCAATGCAAAAACTGCCATAACCCACATACCATAGGCTTATGTGATGCTTGTGGCGATTGTGTCGCCACCTGCCCTGAAAATGCGCTGAAATTGATAAATCTCAATAATAAGCATCATATTCAATGGGATAGTGAGCGTTGTAGCCAATGCGATACCTGCCTTGCCGTATGCCCAAAACAAGTGAGCCCCAAGCTCACTCGTTACACCGTTGAGGATATACTGACGATTCTCCATAGTCAGCGTCACTTTATTAATGGCATTACGGTTAGCGGCGGCGAAGCGAGCCTGCAACTGCCGTTTATTATTGCGTTGTTTCAAGCGATTAAGGCCACAAAGCCGTTATCACACCTGACTTGTATGCTCGACACCAATGGCAGTTTGAGTCTAACGGGATGGCATAAACTGCTGCCGTTTTTAGATGGCGCTATGGTGGATCTTAAAGCGTGGCAACAGGATACCCATAGGTATATTACCGGTCGTGATAACCATGCCGTGTTCAAATCAATCCAGTTATTGGCTAAACAGCAAAAACTGTATGAGGTGAGATTGCTGCACATTCCAAGCATCACGGATTACGAGGAAGAAATAGAAGCACTAGCGACCTATTTACTTCTGCTAGGCCCAGATACGCGAGTTAAGTTAAATGCCTTTCACCATCATGGTGTTGTCGATGCAGCACTCAATTGGCCAAGCTGTAAACAAGCCGATATTGAACGCTTAGCCGCAACCCTTGCAAAGCGAGGCGTAACCAATCTCATGTTACCTTCTATATACCTTTAACGACTGCAAAACAAAATTTGCTCATAAAGCCAGCGCAGCGCGGGATCTTTCATGCTTTGACTATGCCAAACTAGGCTGTAAGCCACTTTGCCATATTCTATGGGTAAAGATTTAATCGTTAAGCCTTGAGCTTGGCTGGCAATAGATGCCCAGCGGCGCGAGCAGGTAAAGAGCAACTCACTGTGATGGCACATTAACGCAGCACTGCCAAAGTCTGGGACCGAAATGGGGACGGCACGTTTTTTAGATTGCTGGGCGAGCAAAATATCAAAAAAAGGCGTGCTCAGATCTGTGTCTGTAATGCCAATATGGCTAAAACTCAGGTAATCATCGAAGCTGATATGCGGCTGTTTAGCCAAGGGATGGGATGAATTCATCAGGCAGATCATTTCATCGCTAAACAAGGTTTCCCACACCAGATCGTCTTGAAGAGGATTAGGTTGACTCAGATCATGGGGTAACAGCACAAAGTCTAATGTACCTTTAAGCAATCCATCAAAACCAATATTGTCTTTGCTGTAAATATCGAGGCGGATATTAGGAGCCAAGCTCAGAATATGGGCGCTGAGCTTGGCGGCCAGCAGCTCAAAGGTACTTTCGCGCATCGCAAGCGAAAAACGCCCCTCAAAATGTGCAGGGTTAAACGCATCCTGACTCATGATCTGATTCATATCATTGATCATTTGCTGCACGCTAGGCCCTAATCGTCTTGCCAATGGGGTTGCTACCAGTGAGTTGCCGTTACGATAGAACAGTTCATCGTTCAAGCTGTCCCTGAGCTGGCTTAAGGTTTTACTGACGGATGAGGGGCTTAAACATAAACGTTCGGCGCTGGCGGTTACACTCAGGGTATCGAGCATCACATGCAAAGTGATCAAATGCTTCATACTAATCCGCGAAAGCTTGGCCAAATCCATCGGTGACATCCTATTGATTTATCGTGTACACGCATTTAAAGATACGTTCTTTTAATCATGATAAACAATAACATACAACTAACCCAGCATCTTACTCAGTAATGCGCGTCAGCTCACAGGCTTTCTCAAAACGAGTGTTCTTGAAGGCATCTGGTCTCAACGTCATCTTGCTTAACGCCATTGTCGATAAATTAAAGTTAACAAAAAAGCGAATGCATTTGAGCATTCGCTTTTGGGATGTCTCACTTGAGATGGCTAACTGATGATCAACATTCAATAAGCATAACGTTGATATTCAAGCAGCAAACTCTAGACGCTAAGCGTCGCAAGCTAATGAGTAACTCAATACAGCTAAGCCTAGCTATGTTTGTTTGCAAACTCATTCATAAACTTGACCAAGGCAACTACACCATCGAGTGGCATTGCATTATAGAGGCTAGCACGCATACCACCTACGATACGATGACCCTTTAAGGCAACGAGTCCAGCTATTTGGGCTTGCTTTAGGAACTCACTATCGAGCGCTTCGTTGACTAATTGGAAAGTCACGTTCATTTGTGAGCGGTTCGCTGCAACAACCCCATTACGGTAGAAAGCATTACCATCAATGCATTGATATAACATCTGCGCTTTTTGTTGATTAATTTTTGCAATACTCGCAATGCCGCCAATGGACTTAAGCCAAGCAAAGACTTCAGCGGCGAGATACCAAGCAAAGGTTGGCGGTGTGTTGAACATAGAGTCATGCTCAACGGCTAAACGATAGTCCATGATGGACGACTGCGGTAAACTCGGCAGTGTTAACATGTCATCGCGAACTATCACTATCGACAGACCCGATGGACCTATGTTCTTTTGTGCGCCAGCGTAAATCAAACCGTAGCGGCTGACGTCGATTTCACGTGACATAATGGTTGACGATAAATCGGCAACAATTGGCCAAGGTGAGTCTAATTCATCAAAAATTTCGATACCATCTACTGTCTCATTAGGGCAATAGTGAACATAGCGATAATCGGCATCGATTTTATGTAAATCAGGTAAGACAACCGCATTGAGTCCATTGTGTTTTTCAACAATATTCAAGCTATCAATCTGCGCTTCACCCACGAGCTTTTGTGCTTCGGCTAATGCGGCAGATGACCATTGACCACTGACTAAATACAGAGCTCTGCCATGATTACCTAAAAAATTATTCACAACAGCGGAGAACTGTCCACGACCACCGCCGTGCATAAATAGCACATGGTAATTTGTGGGGATCTGCATCAGTTCACGTAAATCGGACTCGGCTTGTTGTGTAAGCGCGATGAACTCTTTACTTCGGTGGCTGATTTCCATCACGGAAACGCCTTGGCCATTCCAATCAAGTAATTCCTGTTGTGCTTTTTTCATTACCGCTGCGGGTAACATTGCAGGTCCTGCACAGAAATTATAAATCGCGCTCACTGACACTCTCCTTAATCCCAACCATGATGTAGGTATTGATAAATACGAAACCATTCTAAAACGAACAATGCTATCAACATCAATGCCATTAAAAAAACGAGCGTCCAATTGGACGCTCGTTAATATGACACTTAATTACTCTTCGTCTTGCTCATCATCAGCAAGTTCGTCTTCATCTTCGTCCAACTCTTCTTCGTCATCCAGCGCTTCTTCAAGCGCCTCGTCAGCTAATTCGCCTTCGACAATGACAGGAACAATCGGTAAACCGTTTTCATCCAGTTCGACTTCATCTTCTTCAGTTTGGATTTCGTCGATACGTTGTAGGCCGACCACTTTCTCGTCGCCCGCAGTACGGATAATCGTTACACCTTGAGTGTTACGGCCAATGATAGACACGCCGCTCGCAGGTGTACGCACTAAGGTACCTTTATCACTGATAAGCATCAGTTCGTCGTTAAGACCGACTTGAACAGCCCCAACAACAGCGCCGTTACGTTCGCTCACCTTGATTGAAACCACACCTTTAGTCGCACGGCTCTTCGCAGGGTATTCAGACAGTTGAGTCCGTTTACCGTAACCGTTTTCAGTCACTGTCAGAATCGCGCCATCGCCTTTGGGTACAATAAGCGACACGACTTTCTGACCTTCTTCTAAACGGATACCACGAACGCCTGTTGCAGTACGGCCCATAGGACGTAAGGACAAGACCTCTTCACCGGTTTCAGGATCGGTTTTCACTTCGCCAGTTTCAGAATCACGAACTTTCTCACCAAAGCGAACCACTTTCCCTTCGTTCGAGAACAACATGATTTCGTCATCACCGTTAGTGATATCGACACCGATCAGTTGGTCACCGTCTTTGAGGTTAACGGCGATAATACCGTTTGCACGTGGATTGCTATAAGCAGTTAGTGCGGTTTTCTTCACAGTACCGTGTGAGGTCGCCATGATGATGTACTTGTCCGCAGCGTATTCACGTACTGGCAGAATCGCAGTAATGCGCTCGCCATCGGATAACGGCAACAAGTTAACAATTGGACGACCACGGGCCGTACGGCTCGCTAATGGCAGTTGATACACTTTGAGCCAGTACATCTTACCAAAATCAGAGAAGCACAAAATGGTGTCATGGGTATTGGCAACTAACAGCTTCTCGACGAAATCTTCGTCTTTCACTTTCGTCGCGGCTTTACCTTTACCACCACGGCGCTGGGCTTGGTAATCGGTCAATGGTTGATACTTGGCATAACCTAAGTGCGACAGTGTTACCACAACGTCTTCTTCGTTGATCAAGTCTTCAAGACTCATATCGACTTCGTTGGCATTGATCACTGTACGGCGCGCATCACCATATTCTTCAAGGATTTGAACTAATTCTTCCTTGATCACTTCCATCAAACGCTCAGGACTGCGCAAAATAAACAGCAGACCCGCGATAAATTCGAGCAGTTCTTCGTATTCGGCGATGATCTTATCGTGTTCAAGACCGGTTAAACGGTGCAAACGCAGTTCCAGAATGGCCTGAGCTTGTTGCTCAGTCAGGAAGTATTGACCGTCACGAATACCGTATTGTGGCTCTAACCACTCTGGACGCGCGGCGTCATCGCCCGCTTTTTCCAGCATGCCTTGAACGTGGCCTAATTCCCAACCTTGCTCAACCAATTTCACTTTGGCATCCGCAGGCGTTGGTGAGGCTTTGATCAGTGCAATAATCGGGTCAATGTTAGCCAGTGCAACCGCCAGCGCTTCCAAAATATGGGCACGCTCACGGGCTTTACGCAGTTCGAATACAGTACGACGCGTCACCACTTCACGGCGATGCAGAATAAAGCATTCGAGCATTTCTTTAAGGTTAAACAGTTTAGGCTGACCATTGGTCAGGGCCACCATGTTAATCCCGAAAGAACACTGCATTTGCGTTTGAGCATAAAGGTTATTTAGTACAACCTCGCCCACTTCACCGCGCTTAATTTCGATAACGATACGCATACCGTCTTTATCAGACTCGTCGCGTAGGCCGCTGATCCCTTCAAGCTTTTTATCTTTAACCAGCTCGGCAATCTTCTCGATTAAACGGGCTTTGTTTACTTGATATGGGATTTCAGTGACGATTATACGCTCACGGCCATTATCTTCGGTTTCCACATCTGCCAGAGCACGCATGATCGCGCGGCCACGGCCAGTTTTATAGGCATCAATAATGCCTTTACGGCCGTTGATAATCGCTGCAGTGGGGAAATCCGGACCTGGAATGTATTCCATCAACTGTTCAATCGACAGTGAAGGTTCTTCAATCAATGCCAAACAGCCTTTCACAACTTCCGTTAGGTTGTGTGGTGGGATGTTGGTTGCCATACCTACCGCAATACCCGATGAACCGTTAATTAACAGGTTAGGTACGCGTGTAGGTAATACAGCTGGGATCTGTTCTGTGCCGTCGTAGTTAGGGACGAAATCCACTGTCTCTTTTTCAAGATCAGCTAGTAATTGGTGCGCTAACTTATCCATACGGATTTCGGTATAACGCATTGCCGCCGCTGAGTCACCGTCGACCGAACCGAAGTTACCTTGGCCGTCTACTAAGGTGTAACGCAGTGAGAATGGCTGGGCCATACGGACGATAGTGTCATAAACAGCAGAATCACCATGGGGGTGATATTTACCGATGACGTCACCGACCACACGGGCTGATTTTTTGTAAGGCTTGTTCCAATCGTTCTTCAATTCACTCATGGCAAACAGAACGCGGCGATGAACCGGCTTTAAGCCGTCGCGCACGTCTGGTAATGCACGTCCCACGATAACGCTCATGGCGTAATCAAGGTACGAATTCTTTAGTTCGTCTTCGATATTAATTGGCGAAATAGATGATGCCAGATCAGTCATAAACTGCTCGTTCCCCTGAAAAATAGCCGACAACGTATAATCCGTATCATTGCCTAGCCCAAAAACGTGATTTGGCATTCTAACACAGTTATTTAATGTCGCCAGACCTATCATTATCGAATTGAGAGTCTGGTGGCTTAATAGATGAAAACACTGTCAATTTGGTCGTTTGAGCGATAAACAAGCGTTGAAATTCACGGCTTACGATGAGGAAAAATCGTCAAAGGGATAAAGTAAAAGGTCGATACGGAGCACAACAATTAACATAAAAGCAGATAACTGCTGAAAATTCACTCAACCACAAGGGCTTAGCTCGGTCGAGCACTTTGTTTATCAAACATAGTCGTTATAATAGCCGCACAATACAGCTTCTTCAGGTAATAGCATGCATCAGAATACCAATGTAGACCCACAGGAAATCGCAAAGTTTGAACGTATGGCCGAAACTTGGTGGGATCTCAACGGCGAATTTAAGCCGCTGCATCTATTAAACCCGCTGCGCTTAAACTATATCGATCAAACCGCTGGCGGTATTTTCGGCAAGAAAGTGCTCGATGTCGGCTGTGGTGGCGGCATATTGTCTGAAAGCATGGCCCGCATCGGCGCCGAGGTTGATGGCTTAGATATGGGTGATGAGCCCTTAGAAGTCGCCCGCCTACATGCCCTCGAAACGGGCGTGAGCATTAATTATGTAAAAAATACTGCCGAGGCCCATAGCCAAGATCATCAAGCCTATTATGATGTGGTGACCTGCATGGAAATGCTCGAACATGTACCCGATCCACAATCTGTGATCAAGGCTTGCTGTGACATGGTTAAACCCGGTGGTCATGTGTTTTTCTCCACCATCAACCGCAACATTAAATCCTACGTGCACACCATTTTAGGCGCGGAATATTTGCTAAAAATGCTACCAGTTGGCACCCACGAGCATAAAAAATTCATTAAGCCTTCAGAGCTGATTGAGCTAGTAGATAATACCGATCTTATCTGTACCGATGCCTTAGGGGTAAGCTACAACCTATTGACGGGCATTTTTAAGTACACGCCTAAGGTTGATGTGAATTACATGATAGCGACGCGTAAGGTTGATTAATATGAGTCTGGCACAGATCAAAGGCGTACTGTTCGATCTCGACGGCACCTTAGCCGATACCGCGCCGGATCTAGTGCAGGCCCTCAATTTAAGTCTTCAAGACGTCGGCATCGCCGCGCAGCCGTTAGCGGCCATGCGCTACGCCGCATCCCACGGCAGTTTTGCCTTAGTCGATGCCGCGATCCCCAATGCAGCGGATGATCTTCGTACTCAAGTACAGCAAGGGCTGCTCGCCCACTATCAGCGCATTAATGGCGATCATTGTGCGCTATTTACAGGCATAGCGGTATTACTCGATTGGCTCGAGTTAACTCAGCTGCCGTTTGGGGTCATCACCAACAAGCCTGCGCGCTTTACCCGTCCCTTATTGCGAAAACTGAATTTACACTTGCGTATGCCCGTTATCATCAGTGGCGATTCTACAAAACACCCAAAACCCCACACTGCACCAATGCTGTTAGGCGCACAACAACTGAACTGTGCTCCAGAGCACATTTTGTATCTTGGGGATGCCGAGCGAGATTTGCTCGCGGCCAAGGCTGCTGGCATGTTAGGCGGCGTGGCCCTATGGGGTTATCTGGGCGTGAACGACAAGCCATTGCAATGGCCTGCGCACGCGCATTTTGCGAGCCCAACTGAGCTACATCAAGCACTAATTGAAGCATTGGCTTAACAACATCAACCAAAAACAGCGCCTACAATGCTCACGAATAAGGCATCCAATACGTAACTTCACTGACGAACATCAGTGTGTCAGCATACTATTTATGACCCACGGAAAAAGTCAGGCGGATAAAAGATCGGCACTCGTGAGCGATCGCGATCTAAAGAAAAAGATCGCCTAAAAATCCCCCATGAGTGTGACACGCTAACCTGAAATTGAGCTTCAAGGTTAGTCGTTACTAACGCAAAATTTTATCCTCACGTTATCCACAAGATGTCCCCTGAATTCAGACTTGCAAATAGGGGCAAACCTCACTATCTTGTATCCCATATAATTTAAAACACCATATCTTGTGTATAGGTAACAATCAGACACACTAGAAGCTCGCCGCTTAATTGACTCGTTTTTAACCAGTCAGCTGTATTTAAGGGACGATTATTGATTGTTTTACAAGGATACGTACGGTGATTTTGCTCACCTAAATACATATAAGAACCAAGGCCTATCTCCAAATGAATAGCACTATGACAGTCACAAAACGCTGTGGCGATCGTGAGAATATCGATCTCGAAAAAATACACCGCGTAATTACTTGGGCAGCCAAGGGATTAAAAAACGTTTCTGTTTCTGAAGTTGAACTTCGCTCGCACCTACAGTTTTTCGATGGCATCCCAACCGAAGCTATCCATGAAACCATTATCAAGGCTGCGGCGGATTTAATTTCTCCAGAATCACCGGACTATCAGTTCCTTGCTGCCCGTTTAGCGGTGTTTCATTTGCGTAAGAAGGCCTTCGGTCAGTTCGAGCCGCCCGCATTGTATGCTCACGTGACTAAATTGGTTGAGCTGGGTAAATACGATCAACACATTTTAAGAGATTACACCCGCGAAGAGCTGGATGTGATGGATACCTATATCGACCATTGGCGCGATATGGATTTTTCCTACGCTGCGGTAAAACAGCTTGAAGGCAAGTATTTAGTTCAAAACCGTGTTACCCACGAAATCTATGAGAGCGCGCAGTTCCTTTACATTTTGGTTGCGGCTTGCTTGTTTGCCCGTTATCCAAAAGAGACGCGCCTGAAATACGTTAAAGATTTCTATGACGCGGTATCAACTTTTAAACTGTCGCTGCCAACGCCAATTATGGCTGGTGTGCGCACCCCAACGCGTCAGTTCAGCTCTTGCGTACTGATCGAATGTGGTGACAGCTTAGATTCCATCAACGCGACCGCTTCGTCTATCGTGAAATACGTCAGCCAACGTGCGGGTATCGGTATTAACGCCGGTCGTATTCGCGCCTTAGGTAGCCCAATCCGTGGTGGTGAAGCCTTCCACACAGGTTGTTTACCTTTCTATAAGTATTTCCAAACCGCAGTGAAGTCGTGTTCTCAAGGCGGCGTGCGTGGCGGTGCTGCGACCCTGTTCTACCCTATTTGGCACTTAGAAGTCGAATCTCTGCTGGTATTGAAAAATAACCGCGGCGTCGAAGACAACCGTATCCGTCATTTAGACTACGGTGTGCAGTTGAACAAAGTGATGTATCAACGTCTGATCAAAGGCGAAAACATCAGTTTATTTAGCCCATCTGACGTGCCTGGCTTGTACGATGCTTTCTTTGAAGATCAAAATGAGTTTGAGCGTTTATATCTGCAATATGAGCAAGACAGCAGCATTCGTAAGAAAACCATAAAAGCCGTTGAGCTGTTTTCACTGATGATGCAAGAGCGCGCCTCAACGGGCCGTATCTACATTCAGAACGTGGATCACTGCAACACTCACAGCCCGTTCGATTCAAAAGTCGCGCCGATCAGACAGTCTAACCTGTGTCTTGAAATCGCCCTGCCGACTAAACCATTGAACAACATCGATGATCCTGAAGGTGAAATCGCGCTTTGTACGCTGTCAGCACTTAACTTAGGTTCTATCAAAGAGTTATCTGATATTGAGCCATTAGCCGACCTCGCCGTACGCGCACTGGATAATCTATTGGATTATCAAGATTACCCTATCAAGGCCGCGCAAATCGCCTCGATGAATCGCCGTACTTTAGGTATAGGCGTGATCAACTTCGCTAACTATTTAGCGAAAAATGGCATGAAGTATTCTGATGGTAGCGCGAACGCTTTAACCCACAGAACCTTCGAAGCGATTCAGTACTATTTACTGAAAGCCTCAATGAACTTAGCCAAAGAGCAAGGTGCGTGTCCGTTATTCCACGAGACCACTTACTCTCAAGGTATTTTGCCAATCGATACCTACAAACGTGACCTAGATAAAATTTGTGCTGAACCATTGCACTTAGACTGGGAATCACTGCGTAGCGATATCAAGCAATATGGCCTGCGTAACTCAACGCTGTCGGCATTAATGCCATCAGAAACCTCGTCGCAAATTTCCAATGCGACCAATGGTATTGAGCCACCACGTGGACTTATCAGCGTGAAATCGAGCAAAGACGGTCAGCTAAAACAAGTGGTACCTGATTTCGATACACTGAAAGATAGCTATGAATTGCTGTGGAAAATGCCAAGCAACGACGGTTACTTACAGCTGGTGGGTATTATGCAGAAGTTCGTTGACCAAGCGATTTCGGCTAACACTAACTACGATCCTTCACGTTTTGAAGGCCGTAAAGTACCCATGCAAACCCTGCTGAAAGATTTGCTCAATGCTTACAAGTTAGGTGTTAAAACGCTTTACTACCATAACACTCGCGATGGTGCGTCGGATTCACACGATGACATCACCAATTTAGAGAAAGAAGATGACGGTTGCGCCGGCGGCGCATGTAAAATCTAGTCTTTAACTTTAACGTTAACGGTTTTATAGGGATCCCTATTTAGTGGATCCCTATCCATTGGAAAAATAGCACCATGGCCTACTCTACCTTCTGTCAAACACCTAACGATGCCACCCGTGAACCTATGTTTTTAGGTCAATCGGTCAACGTGGCGCGTTACGATCAACAAAAATATGAAGTGTTCGAAAAACTGATAGAAAAGCAGTTATCTTTCTTTTGGCGCCCGGAAGAAGTAGACGTCAGTCGCGATAAGATTGACTACGGTGCATTGCCTGATCATGAAAAACACATCTTTATTTCAAATCTGAAATACCAAACCCTACTCGACTCGATTCAAGGCCGCTCGCCCAATGTGGCCTTTTTGCCGCTGGTGTCACTGCCTGAATTAGAAACCTGGATTGAGACTTGGTCTTTCTCTGAGACGATTCACTCGCGCTCATACACCCACATCATTCGTAATATCGTTAACGATCCTTCAGTGATCTTCGACGATATCGTCGTGAACAAAGAAATCTTAAGCCGTGCGACCGATATCGCCGCTTATTACGATCACTTGATCCAACTGACTCAGATATTCCATTTACTCGGTGCTGGAACTCATGTCATCGATGGCAAAGAAGTCATAGTCAACACCCGCACCCTGAAAAAAGCCTTGTACCTGTGCATGATGTCAGTCAACGCCCTAGAAGCCATTCGTTTCTATGTTAGCTTTGCCTGCTCATTTGCCTTTGCTGAACGTAAGCTCATGGAAGGTAACGCGAAAATCATTCGCTTAATCGCCCGTGATGAAGCCTTACACTTAAACAGCACTCAGCATATTTTAAGCATCATGCAAGGCGGTAAAGACGATCCAGAAATGGGTGAAATTGCTGCAGAATGCCAACAGGAAGCTTTCGATTTATTCTTCAAAGCCGCAGAGCAAGAAAAAGAATGGGCCAAATACCTATTCAAAGACGGCTCTATGATAGGTTTGAATGAACAGATCCTGTGCCAATACGTTGAGTTTATTACTAATCAACGCATGAAGTCGGTGAATCTACCGCAACCATACCCAGAAATAACCAATCCATTACCTTGGATGAAAAACTGGTTAGAAAGCGATGCAGTGCAAGTTGCACCACAGGAAGTTGAAGTCTCTTCATACCTTGTCGGCCAAATCGACTCCGCGGTTGATGGTGATGAGTTCCTCGACTTCGATCTCTAAGACGCTCAAAAGTGACATTAAAAATGGCATTGCAACAGTGACATCGAAAAAACGACCACAAAACCTGTTTGCGAAGGCGCCAATCGTGCGCCTTCAAGGTCAACCTGTGTTGCTCTTTACCGAGCAACAAGGCACCTTGTTGCAAGCGCTCGAGGCAAAAAACGTCAAAATCTTCTCAGAATGCCGCAACGGTTTCTGCGGTGCCTGCAAAACACGCGTCATCAGCGGAAAAGTCAGCTACTTAAACGAACCCTTAGCCGAACTTAAACATGATGAATGTTTGCCCTGCTGCTGTGTGCCAACCGAAGATTTAGAGCTGGACTTGTCACCTGAAGGTGCAGCTGTGGTCACCTATGCGTGTCAATCTCATCAGAATAAAGCCAGTTTGGCTAAGCCAAAGCAAACACAAAATGTAGCAAGTGACACACGCACGCAGAAACAGGCAGTGTTTGAAGACTCATAACGGCAAGACTCGATTGTTCAATAAGCTGCTTTAAACAAGATGTAGCGTTAAAAGCAAAAATCGCTTTAAAACAAAAATGAGCTCTTAAACAAAGAGTAGCTTTAAGACAAACAGCCCCTTTCAATACAGCCTTATTCAATCCGCGCCATTAGATACCAAACGTTTTAAAACCCACTATTTTCCCTTCTCTCTATTTTCAATGCATTCACACTAAAAAACCTAAAACAAACTAAAACAAACTAAAACAAACTAAAACAAACTAAAACAAACTAAAACAAACTAAAACAAACTAAAACAAAAAAGCCTGAACACAGGTTCAGGCTTTCAGGATCTAAAATTGAATACTTAACGCTTAAAACGTAAGGCTTATCGACTTTCTATAAACGCATTGCCAGTTCAGCGCCTTGGCGGATTGCACGCTTAGCATCAAGCTCTGCCGCAACATCTACGCCACCAATCAGATGCACAGGCAGGCCCGTTGCTTTCATCTCATCTACTAACGTGCGATTCGATTCTTGCCCAGCACACAAAACGACGTTATCGACGGCCAGCACTTCAGCGGTTTCACCCACGCGAATATGCAGTCCAGCATCATCAAACTTGTCGTAACTCACGCCCATTTTCATCTTCACATCATGTTGCTTAAGCACAAGACGGTGGATCCAGCCGGTGGTTTTGCCTAAGCCTTTGCCCATCTTCGACGTTTTACGTTGCAGTAAAAACACCTTACGATGATCAGTATTGTCGGAATGAGGTTCAGTTAGGCCGCCCGCATGCTGGTAAGTTTTATCTATGCCCCACTGTTGCAGCCATTTATCGGGGTCCAAGGTGCTCGACTGGCGCTCACACAAAAAGTGCGCCATATCGAATCCTATACCGCCAGCGCCAATCAAGGCCACCGTATTACCAACAGTCACTTCACCCGAGAGCACTTTTTGATAATCGACCACCCGTGGGTCGTCAAAACCGGGTAAGACTAAATCACGCGGCACAACGCCTGAGGCGATTACCACTTCATCAAACGTTTCCGTCGCCAGCACACTGGCATCGAGGCGAGTATTTAATCTCAGCTCCACCTTATGCAGCTTAATTTGGTTAATGAAATAACGAATAGTCTCGTTAAACTCTTCTTTCCCAGGAATTTTACGGGCGAGATTAAACTGACCACCCACCTCAGATTTCGCTTCAAACAAGACAACGTCATGGCCACGCATGGCGGCATAAACAGAAAACGCCATGCCCGCAGGGCCTGCCCCCATCACCGCAATACGCTTTTTATTTGCAGTGGGTAAGAAGTTGATTTCAGTCTCATAACAGGCGCGAGGATTCACTAAGCAAGTTGCGCGCTTGAGGGAAAAAGTATGATCAAGACAAGCTTGGTTACAGCCAATGCAGGTGTTGATAAGCTCCGGCGTGTTCGCCGCAGCCTTATTCACAAACTCAGGATCAGCAAGGAAAGGCCGCGCCATCGACACCATGTCAGCTTGACCAGAGGCGATAATCTGCTCACCAATCTCAGGGGTGTTAATGCGGTTAGTCGCAATTAAGGGAACAGAGACAGATTGTTTGAGCTTTTCAGTTACCCACGCAAAGGCTCCACGGGGCACGCTTGTCGCAATGGTCGGTACTCGCGCTTCATGCCAGCCAATGCCCGTATTTAGAATGGACACGCCAGCTTGCTCTAACCACTGGGCGAGCTGCACCACTTCATCCCAAGTTGAACCGTTATCCACTAGATCGAGCATAGATAAACGGAAGATAATGATGAAGTCTTTTCCGACTTTTGCCCGTATCGCGTTAACAATCTCAATTGGGAATTGCGCCCGCTTTTCAAACACACCGCCCCATTCATCGGTGCGGGTGTTGGTGCGCGCACTGACAAACTGATTGATCAAATAGCCTTCAGATCCCATCACCTCAACACCATCGTAACCCGCTTTCTTGGCAAGGGCGGCGGAACTAGCGTAATCCTTAATGGTCGAGCGCACTTGGCGACTAGACATAGCAGACGGCGTAAAAGGTGTAATGGGTGATTTAATCTTGCTCGGTGCTTGAGAAAAAGGATGATAACCGTAGCGGCCCGCATGCAAAATTTGCATACAGATCTTACCGCCAGCCTCATGCACCGCCTGCGTTACCACGCGATGCTTACCCACTTGCCAAGGAAAACTCAGCTGACAGGCATGGGGCGTAAGGCGACCACGAAGATTAGGGGAAATACCACCCGTCACAATCAAACCTACACCGCCCAGAGCACGTTCTTTGTAGAACGCTGCCAGTTTCTCAAATCCGCCCTTTTCTTCTTCCAAACCTGTATGCATTGAGCCCATAAGCACGCGGTTTTTAAGCTGGGTAAATCCCAGATCTAAGGGTTCTAATAAATGGGGAAACGACATTCAAACATCCTTTTAAAACAAGTGATTTAAATCAGCATACCTTGTGTGAAATCTAAGCTCAACCGTTGGATCGAGGCCATCAGTCAAAATCCTTTACAATTGTGTTTAGCCTGTAGCGCCATTTTCAGTTAGCATTGGCAGATTGGACTTATAAAGGAGTGGCAGATGTCCGCTAACCCATCGTTTTTCAAGAGAATATGTTTGTTTATTTGGCACACCCTGAACGGGACACGTAAACTCATCCTCAATCTAATCTTTTTTGGACTCTTAGCCGCAATCATTATCTCCATTGGCAGTAGCGAAGATATCCAAGTTGAAGATAATTCGGCACTGGTGCTTAATTTAGCCGGCTCTATTGTCGATCAGAAACAACAAGTCGATCCCTTAGAAGCCGCATTCAAACAAGGCCAAAATGCCAACGCCGATGGTGAAATCCTACTCGCCGATGTGCTTTATGTCATTGACAATGCAGCGCAAGATCAACGTATTAGCGTACTAGTGCTCGATCTGGTCGATCTTAAACGTGCTGGGATCAGCAAACTACAATCTATCGGAAATGCACTCAATCGCTTTAAAGAGAGCGGTAAAAAAGTCATCGCCATCGGCAACTACTACGAGCAAAATCAATATTTCCTCGCCAGTTTTGCCGACACCATTTACCTCAATCCCCAAGGCGGTGTCTCGCTTGATGGCCTGAGTATGTACAACCAATATTTCAAATCGGCCTTAGAAAAACTCAAAGTCAAAGCGCATATTTTCCGCGTGGGGACCTTTAAATCTGCGGTTGAACCCTACATACGTGACAATATGTCAGATGCTGCGCGGGAAGCCAGTAGTGCACTATTAGCCGATGTATGGCAAAGCTACACACAAACGGTTGCTGGCAATCGCAATATCGAACCGAATTCTCTGGTGCCCGACGCAACCACTTATTTGGCAGAGCTCGATAAGGCCAATGGCGATTCAGCCACAATGGCAATTAACATGAAATGGGTTGATAACCTAGCGACCACAGAAGATTTTCGTAAAACCATGCTAGAAACCGTAGGAAAAGCCAGCAGTGGTGACAGTTTCAAGCAAGTCAGTTTTTATGATTACTTAACCTTAGTGACGCCATTGCCCAGCTTTGTAGAGCAAGACAGTGTTGGTATTATTGTGGCAAGTGGCACAATTTTGAACGGCACTCAACCTGCGGGCCAAATTGGCGGCGAAAGTACTGCCGAACTGCTACGTAAGGCACGTTTTGATAAGCACATTAAAGCCTTAGTATTACGTGTTGATAGCCCTGGCGGTAGCGCCTTTGCCTCTGAGCAAATTCGTCAAGAATTACTGACACTTAAAGCAGCGGGTAAGCCCGTGGTTGTGAGCATGGGCAGTTTAGCCGCATCCGGTGGTTACTGGATTTCAGCCAGTGCCGACTATATCTTCGCAACGCCAACGACGCTCACGGGTTCGATTGGGATCTTTGGTATGATCACTACCTTTGAAGATTCATTGGCCAGTATAGGCGTGCATACCGATGGCGTATCGACCTCAGAATGGGCAGGATTATCTGTTACCCGCACACTTTCCCCCCAGATTGAAGCGATTATCCAACGTCATATTGAACGCGGCTATTCAGACTTTATCTCACTGGTCGCCAAAGAACGCAACATGACCATAGAACAAGTCGATAAGATTGCTCAAGGCCGGGTGTGGAGCGGTAAAAAGGCTCTTGAGCTTGGCTTAGTCGATGAACTGGGTGATTTAGATGAGGCGATTGCTAAAGCCGCTAAACTCGCGGATATGACGCTATTTGACACCCGCGTCATCGAACAAGAGCTGACACCCGAACAAAAATTCATGCAGCAGATGTTTGCCTCAGTATCGAGCTACCTGCCCGCCTCACTAAGTCAGTCATCGATGTTAGAGCAAATGCTACAACAGTGGACTAGCAGTTTGAAAACGTTAACCTCTTTTGATGATCCAAATAACGTCTACATCTACTGTGATACTTGCAATATGATGAACTAAATCTGCCAGCGTCTAGGTTGCAGCTCGCAACTTCAAGATGATGACAAAGACAAAGCCCGGATCTCCGGGCTTTTTTATTGGGTTTATGTCAGTAAAATCGTATAATTCGGCCACTTGAAGCTAAGAAAACGACAAGAATGACTAAACGCTCCATTTATGTTGCCTATACTGGCGGCACCATCGGTATGCAAAAGACCGATAACGGCTTTGTCCCCGTCGCGGGATTCCTGACTCAGTGCGTGCAATCTATGCCTGAGTTTTACCATGAAGAAATGCCGACATTCGTCATCCACGAATACTGCCCGCTTATCGACTCTTCCAATATGGCACCAACCGATTGGCAGATGATCGCCGACGATATACAAGCCAATTATGATAAGTACGATGGCTTTGTGATCCTTCACGGCACAGATACCATGGCATACACAGCTTCGGCACTGTCGTTTATGCTGCAAGGCTTATCAAAACCTGTAATAGTGACGGGCTCGCAAATTCCCCTCGCCCAGCTGCGCTCAGACGGCCAAACCAATTTATTGAACTCACTCTACATAGCGGCGAATTATCCAGTCGCTGAAGTGTGTTTATTCTTCAATAACAAACTCTTTAGGGGTAATCGCTCGACTAAGGCCCACGCCGACGGCTTCGATGCTTTCGCCTCACCCAACTTCCCGCTACTGCTTGAGGCGGGGATCAAAATCAATCTGCGCGCAGGCAAGATCACGGTAGCTAACGATACCCCATTAGAAGTCGCTCATATCAGTCCGCAACCTGTCGGTGTGGTGACCTTGTATCCTGGGATATCGACACAGATTTTTGAGAACATTCTGCAACAGCCAGTTAAAGCCCTCATACTGCTGACATTTGGTGTGGGTAACGCGCCGCAGGATGCCGCCTTACTCAAAACCTTAAGGCAAGCAGATGAACGTGGCATAGTGCTAGTGAATCTAACCCAGTGTTTCCAAGGGAAAGTGAATATGGGCGGCTATGCCACAGGTAATGCATTAGCCAAAGCAGGCGTGATCAGTGGCGCCGATATGACTATAGAAGCGGCCTTAGCAAAACTGCATTATTTGCTATCTAAAAATTTGCAACCAACTGAGATAAAAGCGGCCATGTTACAAAATCTAGTCGGTGAATTGAGCATAGATTAAAGATAGTGTCTTCTAATCTGTTTGTTGCCCTCAAACGCTAGAAACAAAAAAGCCCATATTTGATGGGCTTTTTTGATTTAAACTCAGACTAGATTTTAGCTCAGACTTAACAGCACTAAATGAGTGTTTATTTTAAGACTTTTGCGGACCAAGAGTTGCATTGAAGTTATTTGATATCAAATCAATGTTAGCATTGATATCACTAACAAAAGATAAAATGCTAATTCCCCTTGCCAACCTCAGACTTACGCCTAATTCCTAATAAAGCACACCTTGCAAGCCGATCTGTGCGGCCAGTCAGAAATTATAAATCCTGCGCTTTAAAGCCGGCAATTGGCTCACCACGGAATTGCTTTTTCAGCTCGGCCTTAGACAGCTCATTAATTTTACCGTCAGATGCAATAGTGAAATGCTCTGTTTGCTCAAGCTTACGTGCTTGATACAACATCACCACCTGCAGAGTCGATTCACGCTGAGTCTCACTCAACACAGTGCCATCCTCCCACTTACCCAGCTCAGCAGCACTGCGAAGCCTTTCATAAACTTCAATGGGCATTTGATCGATCACTTGATTGATATCCGTCATACACTTTTCCGCTTATGTAACACGATTCTGACTCGTGTAATGAGATAACCTACAAAACCAAACACAAAGCATATTCCGGCGATATTCGCACGCATACCTTCGGCGGGTTCCCCACCCCAAAACCAAATCACCACACCAGCAATGAACAAGGTCATAGCAACGAAACTCTGATTCATTAAGCTGCTGGACTTTTGAATATGACTAATGCGCGATAAGGACTCATTGTCGCCATCGGTTTTTGCTTGGCAATGGGGGCATGAAGACGCTTTGCTCGACATACGTTTACGACACACCGGACATTCAATTAATGCCATATCAGCCTCGCCCTAACGTAACTTATCAACAACGGCGAGCATGGCAATTAGCGATGCTTCACCTAAATAAATACTGCGTTCTGGTGACCAACCCACAAAAGGATCGGCCAGATTGTTATTGTCTTTAAACGGCATCTCAAGGGTATTTGATAAACACTTGAAGGTCTGGGCAACCCAATTAGACGCTACGGTCAGATTCGCTTGACCGGGCTCATCTTTATCATACCCATACTGAGTTTGAAAATCGGCACTGGCTAAGGTCAATGCTTGACTAAAGTCCGCTTGCAGCTGCGCGAGTTTATCATTATAAGCGGGGACGCCTTCACAACCCGCTAGAAACACATAAGGTAAGCCTTCATCACCATGCACATCATAAAACAGGTCAACACCCGTTTGCTGCATCTTGTTGACGACGTGATATACCTCAGGGCTTTTTTCTAAACTCGGAGTTTGCCACTCGCGGTTAAGATTAATCCCAATCGCGTTGGTGCGCAGGTGGCCTCTGACACTGCCATCTGGATTCATGTTGGGGACTATATAGAAATTAGCCTTATCAAGCAGCGCCTTTGCAGTGGGACAGTCATTATCGAGTAAACGATTCACTAGGCCTTCAACTAACCATTCAGCCATCGTTTCACCCGGATGTTGTCTGGCGGTGATCCAAATATTGCGTTTAGAAGGATCGCCATTCCCTACTTTCATCAGAGTAATATCGCGGCCATCTAAGGTCAGGCCTAAATGCTCTAAATTGACATCTGGGTGTAACTGGGCGCCGCTGAGTAAATCTAAATGACGCTCATAGCTGTAGGGTGCAAAGTAAGCGATTTGAATAGCATCGCAATCTAACTCTATGCTAATGCTCAGTTTACCGTCTTGATATTGAGTCGGAATACGGAACCAATGCTGGCGATCATAACTGGCCACCGCCTGATAATCTTCCCATCCCTTGGTATAAGAAGCGGTTCCCGCATTGATAATATTCAAGGTGTAATGGTTACCCACCTCACCTTCAAATCGAAAATTGAACCATTGATAAAACTCACCACCCGCATCAGGGCGGATAGCAAGTTGAATATCGTCTTTATTATCAAGATTGACGACTTGGATATTTCCGCCATCAAAGTTGGCACTGATCCGCATAATGATTCCTAATAGGTTGTTAAAACTAAGGGCAATTTAATGGCGTGCGACAGATAGCACACTGCACATTTTATTATATGGCCGATAGAATAAACCAAAACATCCCAAGGGGAAAACGAAAGCCATTAAATTCAGTCAAGACACTTGCAATCGGCCTTTAATTAACCAGTTAACACGCCTAAAATCCACAAAAAATAAGCCTTTCACTATAAGTTAATGAAGATATTAGACCATAAAACTATAACCTTGGCCTCGTACTGTATTAATCAAGTTACGCGGCAAACTGATGTTAGCTAACTTTCGGCGAGTGTTACTAATGTGCATGTCCAGATTACGGTCAAATCGGCCCAAATCTTTCTGTAGCACTGAGCGCTGCAACTCTTGCTTAGTGATGACTTGGCCTTTTCTTTCAAAAAGATATTTAAATAATTTAAACTCGGTTTGGGTCAAATCGACATAGCGGGTGCCAATAGTGATCCTATAACTCATTTCATCGAAGTTAATCACTTTAGCCGCCACAGTCGCCATTTGCGGCGAGTGAGAGTGACCAGCACAGAGACGCCGCTCTAAGGCTCGTAAGCGGACAAAAATCTCTTTTATGCTAAACGGCTTACTCAGAAAATCATCTGCCCCCAATTCATAACCAGTGATGCGATCATCTTCATTGTCACGTGCTGAAATCATCAATACTGGCGTTGAACATTCACGCGCTTTTAGCAACTCAAATCCATTCATCTGTGGCATCACTAAATCAAGCACTATGATGTCTGGAGCAAAACTGTCAATGCATGCCAGACCCTCGATGCCATTAACCGCACACTTAACCTCATGCCCTTGTGTACATAGGGCATCAGCTAACCAAACGCTAAACAATGGATCATCATCGACCAAGAGTATTTTACTCATCCTTAAAGCCCAAACGAGAATCTATATCATTTATATTACCATGCGAATCGAGACGACTCTAGCTCTATTACATTCGTTAAAAAGTGTGATGTTGAAAACTGTGAACAAAATACGATATTAACAACCAATCAACGGATGATTAGCGACTCTAAAATCATCTCGTAAACTCCCAATAAAAAAGCGCCCTAAGGCGCTTTTTAGAAACTAAGAGTCTGAACTTAGCTTAGAATTTAACCGTTACACCACCGTAAATCACGCGGCCGATTGTGTCATATACTTGTGGAACTGTGCCACCATCACTACCGTTAGAAACACGTGATGGTTTTTCATCAGTGAAGTTTTTCACACCTAAACTAACAGTTGTCATATCAGTGATGTGATATGTTCCAGAAATATTGTGGTATAGCACTGAGTCAACATCATAGCCTTTCGCCAAGTCTGTCATCTCACCAATATAACGGTTGAAGTACATAACACTCCAATCATCTTGACCAGCTGAGAGACTGAAGTTATTACGAACCTTAGCGTAAGCACCGAAGTTACCGTCGATAGTATCAGTGTAATCTTTATTATCCTGCTCAAAGTTCAATAAATATGTCGTGTCATTGCTGATTTTCCAATCCAAACCTAAGCCTTCAAAGTTATAGGCTAAGTTAAAATCAATACCGCTAGTATCTTGATAACCTACGTTGGTTAACGCATTCGTTAGATTACGCAAGTCACCTTCTGGGGTAATATTAAACGTTTCACAAGCTGACGTAATGCCATCTTTACAATCATCTAAGCCAGCCTGAGTATCTAAACGGGCGATAGCGTTATCCACTTTGAAGCGCCAGTAGTCTAATGTCAGAGACATACCATCAAGATAGCTTGGCGAATACACTAAACCAGCCGTATAAGACTCTGACTCTTCAGGCTTCAAATCTGGATCAGAAGTGCGGTTTACCAAAATTTGTCCTGGCTGTTCATCATCTGACAACCAAGGATTTGTAAGGTAATCAAACGATCCCGAATTACCACCATATAATTCAGCAACACTTGGAGCACGGAAGCCTGTAGCCGCAACACCCCGAACCATTAAGTCATCTGTTGCAGTGTATGTTAAACCAATTTTCCAAGTGGTCGCTTTACCAAATGTTGAGTAATCGTCTAAACGCAGCGCGAATTCACCCGTTAATTTATCGGTGAAAGGCACACTTACTTCTTGAAAAATCGAAATAACGTTGTAGTTACCATCGGTTGGATCTTGCTGTGCTGCAGTACTTTCACCTGCGACAACAATTGGATCGGGATTATAGAAACCACTCTCACGGCGGTATTCAGCACCAATCGCAAAACCAACGGCACCCGCTTTTAAATCAAACAACTCACCATTCAAGCCCGCAGATAATGTCTGTTGTTCATTACCGCCATTTGCAGCCTCTGTATAACCAACAGCATCTTTCATCGCTTGTGTAAGTGGTGCACCACTCAACCAAGCATCAGAATTAGCATAAATAGCGTTACGCATATCGCTAGCATTGATAGAGTTCTCTACTGCGGTTTCTGCTTTGTTCTTACCAAATGTATAAGTAACATCCCAGTTCATACCTGTATGAACGTCTAAAGCACCCGCTAGACCACCTGATAAACGCCAAGTATCAGTATCCTGAGTATAAATACGAGGACCTACATCATTCATACGTCTAGCATAGAAGACTTGCCCATGATCATCAGGCTTAATACCTGCAGCAATCATATCACTATCAAGTGTTAAACACTTTAATGGATCTGCATCTGGTTGACCACAGACATCAAGATATAGCTGTGCAGGTTGAGCTGCCATTTGCTGATGAGAACGACGGTTGGTATAAATAGCATCTGCAGTTAACACAACATCATTACCCAGCTCTTGAGTCATGTTAGCAAATAAACTGCGACGTTCACTTGGTGTTTGATAGTAGCTATCTTGGGTGAAATCATAAGTCTCTGTTTGTGCTACCCAATTACCATTAGCATCTTGAACCATACCATCTAGTGAACCCGTTGGTATAATTCCACTCGCACCAGGTTTAGTCCAATCACGATCAGATTGGATCACACCACGTCGGTCAGAAAAAGCGGCACCAAAGGTGTAATTACCACCATCGGTGTTAAAACCGTATAGCGCACTGACATCACCACTTTCGCCATCGCCTTTATCTGTACCACTGCCGTTAAAATCGAACTGGAAACCTTCAAAATCTTTCTTCGTGATAATGTTCACTACACCAGCAATGGCATCAGAACCGTAAACCGCTGATGCGCCGTCTTTCAGAATTTCAACACGCGCAATCATAGCGACTGGAATCGAGTTCAGATCCACTGCACTATCAGCGCCTGAACCTGAGTTAACCATGCGGCGACCATTCAATAACACAAGCGTACGTTGTGAACCCATACCACGTAAGTCAACTTGGGCAACACCGTCAGCCCCGTTGTTTGTGGTTGAACCCACTGCCGCACCCGCCATCGAAGTCTGTACTTGCAGCATTTGGTCAACAGAAGTGAAACCTTCAGCTTTGATCGCAGCAGCATCGATAACGGTCACAGGAGATGCTGTTTCCATATCTTGGCGCTGAATCCGTGAACCTGTCACTTCAATACGTTCAACTTTTGCTTTTTCTTCAGCAGCAAATGCGCTTGACGTAACAAATGCACCTGTAGTGATAGATGCAACGATAGCTAAATTAATAGCTGACGCAACTTTCGTTCTTTTGATCATGTATGAATGCTCCCTAGATCTTACTATTATTTTTATGCTTACAGCTTGTACAACTATTGCTGTACTAGTGTTGCACTCGATACTGATGATTCACTTTAACTCCGTCAATGCTCAAAATATTAACCAATCAAAAATTAATGTTAATAAATTTGAGCCAACTTGTTTAATTTTATGATTTTTATTTTCGATAAGACTTAATAAATATAATTAAACAGAGGTTAAACCTTAATTATGATAATTTACCAGTGATTAACACTGTTAACAAATTACTTTTGCGAAACATATTCAATGCCAAAAAGTGTGATACATATCACACTTATTCGATACGGCGAGAGCCTTGAATTGGAATGAAGTATTGATTAACTACCACTTAAACTGCATATCTATAGGCGTGAGCAACTAGAAATAGCCATAATAATTAAGATAATCTCGCTAAATCAGTACATAACAAAAGATACAATCAGCATCAATTGTGTTATTTATGCACAAAAACAAAGCCATCAATAAAAACAAAACAATATCATTACAAATTGTTCCGTATGAAAAACCTAAAAAAGGGTAACTGTAGCGACTATTTGTTTTGAGAATTTAATGGCCTAAATCCAATTTGTTGAATTAATCTCAGAGAAAAAATCAACCTTAATAGTGAAGATCTCAGACTTAAGCTCAACAAACACACCGCACTGATACACTTGTTGATAAATAAAGGGCATCAGTAGATAGCTGTAAATATATAGATTTCTATATGAAAGCTATTATTAATGTCTAAATAACGAGCTGAAAACAGCCATAATACTTTGGAGTTTTGATACAATTTAATAATGAGAATTTATACCTAATACCTATCAACTCATAAAAGCTCATTATCCCCTCCAATTACCGCCCTTAATTTGTTTAAATATCGCTTTTACTTCACCCAAATTGTATGCAAAGGTAAATTTTTCCCATAAAAAAGGCGACTCTCAGGTCGCCTCTTAATCATATAAATCATCAAACTGATATTTACTCGGGTTTGATCAACTCAAAATGTTGATATGCCCGTGCGGTTGCAATACGGCCGCGGGGCGTGCGTTGGATAAAGCCTTGCTGGATCAAAAATGGCTCTAGCACATCTTCAATGGTTTCGCGTTCTTCACCTATGGCTGCTGCTAAGTTATCGAGTCCAACTGGGCCACCCATAAACTTATCGATAATGGCGAGTAGTAACTTGCGGTCCATGTAATCGAAACCTTCATTATCGACATCCAGCAAGTCTAGTGCATGATCGGCAACAAACTTAGTGACAGCGCCATCATGCTTCACCTGCGCGTAATCCCGCACGCGGCGAAGCAGTCGGTTAGCTATCCGCGGTGTACCACGTGAACGGCGTGCGATTTCAAATGCACCTTCAGCATCAATATCCAGTTCCATCACCTGCGCCGAACGCGTGACTATGGTGCTTAAATCTTTGATGTTATAGAATTCAAGCCGTAGCGGGATCCCAAAACGCGCCCGAAGTGGTGAAGTCAAAGCCCCTGCCCGTGTTGTCGCGCCCACTAGAGTAAACGGTGGTAAATCAAGCTTGATAGAACGTGCCGCTGGCCCTTCACCTATCATGATATCCAGCTGGTAATCTTCCATCGCTGGATACAAAATCTCTTCTACCACTGGGCTTAATCGGTGGATTTCATCGATGAATAACACATCACCGGATTCGAGATTGGTCAAAAGTGCGGCGAGATCGCCCGCTTTTTCCAGCACAGGCCCCGAGGTGGATTTAATGTTCACCCCCATCTCGTTCGCCACAATCATGGCTAAGGTGGTTTTACCCAATCCCGGCGGACCGTAAATCAACATATGATCTAAGGCTTCATTACGATTCTTTGCCGCTTGAATAAACACCTTAAGCTGTGCCCGAGTGTCATCTTGACCCGTGTATTCATCGAGCATTTTAGGGCGCATCGCCCTGTCGATGGATTCATCTTGAGCTTGGATCTGCGGCTGGATGAGTCTGTCTGCCTCAATCATTATTATTCCTTATCGCAGCTTTCATCTTAATTATCATCATTGTTCAATTAAAGCATCGATTTAAGGGCGGCTTTGATCAGAGTTTCTGAATCCATGCCCTCTTTGTAGGCTGCAGAAACCGATTTGCTCGCCTGCGGTGGTTTATAACCCAGTGAAATTAAAGCTGAAATAGCATCTTCTTCGGCGCTATTGACTGTCGGCGCGGGTGAGTAATTGGATTGCAGCACGAACTCACGCTCTGAGCCTGCTGAGGCTTCCATCAAGCTCTTGAGCTTATCGCGCATTTCTACCAGTAACCGCTCGGCGGTCTTCTTACCAACACCAGGTAATTTCACTAAGGTCACTATGTCATCGCGCTCAACGCAGCCCACAAATTCTGCGGCTGTCATGCCTGATAAAATGGTCAGTGCAAGCTTAGGACCGACGCCATTGGTCTTGATCAGTAAGCGAAATAACGCCCTTTCCTGCTTAGTGATAAAACCATAGAGTAGCTGTGCATCTTCACGTACCACAAAGTGGGTGTAGACCATAGTTTCATGATTAACTTCAGGCAGCTCATAAAAGCTAGTAAGCGGCATCTGCAACTCGTAACCAACACCGTTAACATCGATCAAAATTTCTGGTGCTTGTTTCTCAACGAGCACGCCCCGTAAACGACCTATCATCTGTACCGTCCGTATGTTCTTGCCGTTGCCCGGCCGCTCAATGCAATTAAACTCTGGCTGGTGTGATAATGACACACAGCAACACCGAGTGCATCTGCGGCGTCAGCTTGTGGGGCTGCGGGTAATTTAAGTAGTTGTTGGATCATGTGTTGTACTTGGGCTTTCTGTGCTCGCCCCGTACCCACGACGGCGCTCTTAATTTGAGTCGCACTGTATTCGGCCACAGGTAAATTGGCGACTGTGGCAGCAACAATGGCTGCGCCGCGTGCTTGGCCTAACTTGAGCGCAGAATCGGCATTTTTTGCCATAAATACGCGCTCAATCGCAAATTCGTCCGGTTGATACTGACGAATAATCTCAGTGATCCCATCAAATATTTGCTTGAGCCTGCCAGGCAGTTCTTCAGACGAAGTGCGAATACAACCACTGCCGAGATAAATCTGATGCCGTCCCTGACATTGGATCACGCCGTAGCCTGTGATCCGTGAACCTGGGTCAACACCTAAAATAATTGCCATTAAATACCTTATAGGGGATCTACATTTGCGTCCCTGTTCCTACGTTAGCGTTTGCGAGCTAAAATTGGCATCAATTGACGCCCTAATTCAGCTAACAGTCAATCTAGCCTAGGCTTGCCATCACATCATCGGAGATTTCCGCATTATGATACACCTCTTGCACATCATCGTGATCTTCAAGGGTGTCGATAAGGCGCATAAATTTTTCGGCGGTTTCTAGATCAAGCTCAGCTTTCGTCGAGGCTATCATCGCGATTTCGGCATTATCCGCCACAAAATGGGCTTTATCGAGCGCCTCTTTCACCGTATAGAAATCAACAGGATCGGTAAACACATCCACAGCACCATCATCATAGCTGACAATATCTTCCGCGCCCGCTTCAAGCGCCGCTTCCATTAATGCATCTTCATCGGTTCCCGGCGCATAGGATAACACTCCACGCTTAGTGAACAGATAAGACACAGAACCATCCGTGCCTAAGTTACCGCCCGATTTACTAAACGCATTACGTACACCACTCACAGTACGATTACGATTGTCCGTCATGGTTTCAACCATCACAGCGGTGCCGCCTGGGCCATAACCTTCATAGAGAATGGTTTCGAGTTGCTGGCCTTCTAATTCACCGGCGCCGCGTTTAATCGCACGCTCAACCGTGTCTCGGGTCATATTACCACCGAGGGCTTTATCGATGGCGACACGTAATCGTGGATTAGAGTCGGGATCTGAGCCACCTTCACGGGCTGCAACGGTTAACTCGCGAATGAATTTAGTAAAGAGTTTACCGCGTTTAGCATCTTGAGCCGCTTTACGGTGCTTAATGTTGGCCCATTTACTGTGACCTGCCATGGGAAGTCTCCTCTACTTAGGTATCATCTAGGTGCCATCGCAAAGCTTATCAAGAGCCGAAGGTGGAATGAGACTAAATAACGGCTATTTACTTAAAGGATTGAACTAACAGATATTGATAAGCGGTGGAATGACGGTTCACTAAAACAAACCGAGGCTCATGCCTCGGTTTTCGGTACGACAAAAAATAACTGACAAGGCTAACGTCAATCGACTTACACTAAAACGATTTACATAATGTCGATTTGAATAAGGTCGATTTACAAAAGATCAGTCTTCCGCTTTAACAGCTTTCTCAACCACGGCAATACCAAGTTCAGCTAATTGCTGCGGATTGGCAAAACCAGGCGCGTTAGTCAGCGGACAAGCGGCAGTGGTGGTTTTCGGAAACGCCATCACATCGCGGATTGAGCTTGCGCCCGTCATCAGCATGATGATGCGGTCTAAACCAAACGCTAAACCAGCATGTGGCGGTGTGCCGTAACGCAGCGCTTCTAACAGGAAGCCGAATTTCTCTTTAGCTTCATCGTCAGTAATACCCAGAATACGGAATACCGCAGACTGCATTTCTTGGTTGTGGATACGCACCGAACCACCGCCTAATTCGCAGCCGTTTAATACCATATCGTAAGCATCAGAAACGCGATTTGCTGGGTTAGCTTCAAGTTCAGCTGCCGTTACACCACGCGGTGCGGTGAACGGATGGTGAACCGCGTGGAAGTTGCCGTTGATTTTCTCAAACATTGGGAAGTCAACTACCCACAGTGGACGCCATTCACCTTGTAATAAGCTGAAATCTTCGCCCGCTTTAAGACGCAGTGCGCCCATAGATTCGGCAACCACAGTCGCCTGATCTGCACCAAACAGGATAATGTCACCAGTTTGCGCGCCAGTGCGGCTCACGATTTCATTCACTATGCTTTCGTTTAAGAATTTCAGCACAGGTGATTGAATGCCTTCTAAGCCAAGGCTTAGATCATTAATCTTCATCCACGCTAAGCCTTTAGCGCCATAGATGCCAACAAACTTAGTGTAATCATCGATTTGCTTACGAGACAGTGCAGCGCCGCCCGGAATACGCAGTGCAGCAACACGACCTTCTTCATCGTTCGCAGGACCAGAGAATACCGCAAATTCCACTTCTTTGAGTAAATCGGCAATGTCCACCAGCTCTAATGGGTTACGTAAATCTGGCTTATCTGAACCAAAACGACGCATCGCTTCGTTGTAGGTCATGCGCGGGAACTCGCCGAGATCGACGTTCAGCATTTCAAGGAACAGACCACGCATCATCTCTTCGGTTTTCGCCATCACTTGCTCAGAGCTCATGAAAGACGTTTCGATATCGATTTGGGTGAATTCTGGCTGACGGTCGGCACGTAAGTCTTCATCACGGAAGCATTTTACGATTTGATAGTAACGATCAAAGCCTGACATCATCAGCAACTGTTTAAACAGCTGTGGTGATTGTGGCAAGGCAAAGAACTGACCTTTATAAGTACGGCTTGGTACTAAATAATCGCGGGCACCTTCTGGGGTTGCCTTGGTCAGGATCGGTGTTTCTATGTCTAAGAAACCGTTTGAATCGAGGAAACGACGCACAGAACTGGTCACTTTAGCGCGGAAAATTAATCGCTGCGCCATTTCTGGACGACGTAAATCTAAGTAACGATACTTAAGACGTTGCTCTTCGCTGTTGTTCTGGTAGTTATCCATGCTCAATGGCAGTGGATCGGCAGCATTGATAATCGTCAAGGCTTGACCTAAGACTTCAATCTCACCCGTCTTCATTTGACCATTGACTTGGCTATCAGGACGGGCACGAACTAAGCCTTTGACCTGAACGCAAAATTCGGCGCGCAGCGTGCTAGCGACATTGAACACCTCAGGTAAGTCTGGATCATAGACCACTTGGATGAGACCTTCTCTGTCTCTTAAATCTAAAAAGACAACGCCACCCAAATCACGGCTACGATTAACCCAACCTACCAAGGTAACTTCTTGTCCAACGTGAGACTTATTGACGTCTCCACAATAATGACTGCGCATCTAACTCTATCCTTTATCCGGAAACCGGTGCTTTGGAAATAATCAAAACGAGATAAAAGCGGCATTATAGTAAAATAATGCCGATTACCAAAGTACTTCACACTTAGGCGGTGAAGTATCAAACAGTTTTACGCCCTTGACTAGAGGCGAACGCACTATCTGAGCATGAGCGTTCAAAAAAACATCAAGCTGAGCGATAACAACACCCGCCGCTACTTTTTGCTTGGTACATCAGCTGATCGGCTTTTTTCAACAAACCTATCGCGGTGTCGCCATCGCGGGGGTAAATCACTACGCCGATACTAACGGCTATGCTGACACTGACGCCTTGAATAAGCAAAGGGCTCGACAGTGCCTGTAGAATATTATCAGCAACTTGGGTAACGGCATCGAGATCTTGCACACGATTTAGCAGGATAACAAACTCATCGCCGCCAAATCGCGCAACGGTATCTGATCTACGGATAACCTTGGTTAACTTTTGGGCGACCAGTACCAGTAATTCATCGCCAATGGGATGACCATGTTGGTCATTGATTTGTTTAAAACCATCGAGATCGATGAATAACAAAGCGAAATGTGCCTGTTCTCTGCGATGAGATAGCAAAGCTTGGGTTAGTCTGTCATCAAGTAAGGCACGATTGGGCAACTGAGTTAAAGCATCATGATTAGCCACATGCAGCAAACGTTTTTCTGCCACCAATCGCTGGGTGATCTCACGATTTAAGCGGCGATTCACTAACAACACCGCTACAATCACTAAGCACAAGATTATCACGCCAAACACGATATAACGCAGCCATTGCAGATATTTAGCACTCTCTGTCGCCACAGAAAATGACACCCAGCGCGTATATATTTTTTGCTGGTGTTGAGCATCAACCAAAGCCAAAGCTTTATTAATCAGCGGCACCAGCGGCGCAAATTGAGGATAAACACCAATATGACTGTGTTGATCAGCGAGATCACTGAGCAGCGACATTTTCAGTGTCGGATAGTGGCTGGTTTTAAGCTCAGAAGCTAAAGTCACCACTTTATCGATAAACACATCCGCATTGCCATTCGTCACCGCCGCTAATCCGGCCTGCGTATTTGGCACTATGACTAACTTGAGTGAAGGCTCCAGACTCATCAATTGCGCCACTAAATGATATCCCTCAACCACAGCCACCCTTTGACCTGCGAGCTGAGCAATATTAAAAACCGAGACTTGTTCCAGTTGCGACACTAAGGCCCACGGCGATGGCCAATAGGCTTCACTAAACGCTAAACGCTGCTGGCGCTCCGCCGTTTGCGCGACACTGCCGGCTAAACTCACCTCGCCCTTTTGCAACGCCTCGATTAACGAATGCCAATCATCAAAGGCAACGGGCGTGAGCTTAAGTTTGAGTTGTTCCTTGAGCAATTTGACGATATCGCTATTGATCCCCGCAAACTCACCCTGCTCATCCATAAACTCCATCGGTGGCCATTGCTTTAAATAACCGACTTTGAGTTCGCCTACACTTTCCACATAGGCCTGTTCTGCTGGGCTTAGGCTGACATGGCGCTCAGCTTGGGTAAAAACATGATCTTTAGGATTGAGCATCCATTTATGTTCAATCTCAGCAAATTCTTGATTGCTAATATTGTTAAACCCATTGGCTATCCTCTGTGTAAGGCCAGCATCATCGCTACGGGTCAGCACATAAATGTTGGTGCTAAATTCGAGATCAGGATACTGGCTAAAGTCAGACCAGCCTTTATTGAGCAGTAAATAATGGGATGTCCATGCACCCGCGGCGATAAAACCGACAACTTCTCCAGACCTCGCACCCGCCACCATGGCATCCATACTGTCGTAATAACGCAGTGACACTTGGGGTAATGCTTTACGCAAATCCACCAAATAAGGCGCTGTCGGCACCACACCAATACGTTTACCTTTTAAGCTGTCTAAATCGATTAACTGTTGCTGATAGAGAAAGAGTCGACTCTTCACCGTATATAAATGCCAAGCCTGAGTAAGGCCCGTTTTAACATCATCACTTTCAGGATAACCTATGTGGGCATCGGCGAGACCGCGACGAACATCATCCACGCTGGAGTTCATATCACCAGAAATAAAATCAACGGCAATACCCGTTTTCTCAGACCAAAGCTGCCACATGTCCACATACAAACCATGGGGTAAACCATCGACCCCTAAGTCCACAAAAGGCTCGACGCCCAGTTGCATCGAAATAACGAGTCCAGCTTGTTGACGTTGATAGCCAAGCCAACGTCGCTCCGTTTGCTGAATAAAGTGCACATCGAGCGCAGTGAAACCTTTATTGATCTTATCGACTAATGCAAGATTGCCCTTTTGAACTGCGGGTACAAACTGCATCGCCTTAATTTGAAGGCGGGCAGTATTGGGAAAGTTTGCGGCAATCTCTTGGGATGAGTCGGGATCTTTTAAATAGCCTTCTAACCCCGCAAAGACTACGATCTCGCCCGCGGCGACCCCTGCCAATAATTTCTCACGACTTTCGTAGCGTTTAAACACAAGCTGCGGTTCGATACGGTGTAATTCCGCTTCATGGGATGAAGCCGCTACCACACCAATTTGAAAGGGGATCAGTTCTTTGATGGATTTTTTGCCCTGCAAGGATTTATGCAAATACAAAAAAGTGCCCACATCAGCAATGGGCACTGCAAAATCAAATTCTTGCTCTCGCTCTGGGGTTTTCCCCATGCCGATATGCACTTGCGCCTTACCTTGCCGCAGTTGATCAAGGGACTCATGCCAGTGGCGCACCACAAAAACCACTTGGGTATGGCTTTGTTTAGCCCACTCTTTCCATAAATCAACCAGTAATCCAGTCGGCTCGCCATCGTTGTCGACATATTGATAGGGAAAGCTATCCTCACCCATAACGATGATTAATGGCTCAGAGGACAACGGACTTGCCTGCCCCGTTATACTCAAAAAACAGCTGCACAAGATCACAATTAAGTGGATCACAAACTTCAAGTTGAGCCCTTAGTACTTGATGTACATGTAACGATTTTGTTATCTATTAAGTATTAGACAAAAATTTATCGCAAATTACTAGCATGAGACTTGCTGCTAATCGCTCTGATTCGTTAAAATGCACAGTTGAATTCCCATGAAAAATCTCAGATGAACGTTTCTCAAGACACTATCTACGCTCAAGCGAGCGAGCATATTAGCGATTTCCAGTTTGATAACCGTGTAGCAGGCGTATTCAGTGACATGATCCGCCGCTCAGTGCCTGGATATACGCAAATTATCAATACCATAGGCGATTTTGCAGATCGTTTCGTCATGCCAAATACTCAAATTTACGATTTGGGTTGCTCACTCGGTGCCGCGACCTTAAGTATTCGTCGCCAAATCCAAGGCCGCCAATGTCGCATTATTGCTGTAGATAACAGTGAATCTATGGTCGCACGCTGCCAAGAGAACCTGAATGCCTATGTCAGCGATACGGATGTCGATCTGGTTTGCGGTGATATTCGCGATATCGATATTCAAAATGCGTCATTGGTGGTACTCAATTTTACATTGCAGTTTTTACCGCCAGAAGACAGAGAAACCCTGATAGCAAAGATTTATCAAGGTCTGAATCCCGGCGGGATATTAGTGCTGTCAGAAAAAATTCGCTTCGAAGATGCTCCTATCCAAACCTTATTGGAAGAGCAACATTTGGACTTTAAACGCGCTAATGGTTACAGCGAACTTGAGATCAGCCAAAAACGCAGTGCGCTGGAAAATGTCATGAAGCCAGACACCTTAACCACGCATCAACAACGACTCACCAGCCAAGGCTTTAGTCATTTTAGTCTCTGGTTCCAATGCTTTAACTTTGCTTCTATGGTGGCCATCAAGTGATCAGCTTTAGCTCGTTTTACCAACAAATCGCCGATTCAAATCTACAACACTGGCTCGAAACCCTGCCGAGCATTTTAGGCAAGTGGCAACGGGATCATAAACACGGCAACCTGCCAAAGTGGGAAAAAGTGCTCAACAAGCTGCACTATCCTGCACCAGATCAAATAGATTTTATCGATAGAGTGACCGTCGGTAGCGGTGAGCAACTCAGCCCTGGTGAAAAAGAGAAGCTTGAAAACCTACTACGTCTGTTTATGCCATGGCGTAAAGGCCCCTTCCACATTCATGGCATCCATATCGATACCGAATGGCGCAGTGACTGGAAATGGGACCGCGTTAAGCAACATATTTCGCCGCTTAAAAACCGCACTGTGCTCGATGTCGGTTGTGGCAGTGGTTATCACATGTGGCGCATGTTGGGCTCAGGTGCCAAACGTGTCGTCGGTATCGACCCTTCGCCATTGTTTTTATGTCAGTTTGAAGCCGTCAAACGTTTAGCGGGCACACATCACCCTGTACACCTGTTACCATTGGGTATTGAAGAGCTGCCACCGCTCGATGCATTTGACACGGTTTTCTCCATGGGCGTTTTATATCACAGACGTTCGCCTATCGATCACTTGTTACAGCTGCGTGATCAATTGCGCACCGGTGGTGAGCTCGTGCTAGAAACCTTAGTGATAGATGGTGATGAAAACGCCGTACTCGTGCCTCAAGATAGATATGGCAAAATGAATAATGTATGGTTTATTCCATCTGTTGCCGCGCTCATGCTCTGGTTAAAGAAGTGTGATTTCACTGATATCCGTTGTGTCGATACCGATGTCACAGCCCTTGCCGAGCAACGCCGTACCGACTGGATGCCCAACGAATCACTGGTTGAATACCTAGATCCTAACGACATCACCAAAACGGTTGAAGGTTATCCTGCGCCCAAACGCGCCACGATTATCGCAGTGAAAAATCAACCTAATCAGGATTTAAACTAACCTTTTCAGTCTGAAGTAAGCGGATATCAGTCATTGCGTCCTCAAGGTTTGAGTTAGTAATGGCTGATATCAAAAGCCGAAAGATCACCATTCATCTAGTTCATCTGGAATATGTAAGTGTTCAGCTGCTCATTGTAACTCCTTCCTTGAATAGCAATACATTTACGACTCCCACCCTTATCGTTGACATCCAGAACAGAACAGGGTTTCATGCATAACAATGACTTGAAGCTAACTCAATTGGATACTAAGTCAAAGTTAACTCATTCCATCACAGATGCAGAACACATAACCCATGTTAAAACCCACTTTACTGGTTAGCCTGTTTGGCTTGAGCCTTTATGTTACGAATGCCGCCTATGCGGCGCCAAGCCCTGTTCCCCTTTTAGTTGAACAATGCCTGTGTTTGCCAAGTATTAATCTCGCGACTGTGTTCGCCAATGCGCGTTTAACTGCGTCTGAATTAACCTTGGCCCAGCGCGCACTTATTTTTGAGCAACAGATGTTAGGGCTTAATAATATCAACGACAGACTCAACTATTACCGTGGGTTTAACTTACCAAGTGAGGAACGCGAGGGTTTACTGCAATGCCAGTTACACCTCGCCGACACCCTGTCGCAACTTCTCCGCCAAACTGAATTGAGCCAACTCGCCTATGCCTTAGCCCAAGGCAATGCAGAACAAATACTACTGAGCCAACAGCTTAAACAATTGCTACAACAACATTGGCGCGCCGAGGAGAAAGCGAAATTACATACTGCACAAGCCAGCATAGGCCAAGGGTTAGGCAGTCAACAATTTAGTCTTGCCTTCAATGACAGCCAATGCCAACCCGAAGCGACTCAGCAACAACATCATCTGCATAAAAAAGGTGATAGAAGTGATGAGCCGAAGCCCGACAGTTCAAAGCAGAGCGACTTTTCTGGCACTATCGCCAGTTACTTACTAGCGCAAGAAAACGCCGTATGTCGCCAAAATGTATGGCAGGCCTACCAAGCCAGAGCCAGTGAAACCAATCAAACGGCATTACAGCGAATTGCTGAGCAGCGCCAACAAGCCGCCACTGCTGCAGGCTTTACCGATTACAGCGCATTAGTGCTTAGTTCGCAGCAGTTATCGTCCCCTGAATTAGTCAAAGCCTTTCTCGATAGCCAAACCCAAGATCTGCAAGTGGCTCCCTGGGATATTGGGCGAACCCTGTCACAACAAGCATCAGCCAAGGGGCCGACATGGCAAACTTCTGACGTCTTGAGTCACAGCTTTACTTATCTGCAAGTGTTTGGTTTACACTTTGAGACCATAGAAACCGCTAAGGTCGATAAAATACCTGCCGATCCCAATCGGCCACATATCGTCAGGGTCTACCACCAGCAAAGATTGTTAGGTGAAATCTATGTGGCGTACAACCCAAATCCACAGCAAGGTAGTCAACAGCAGACATTGCGCCAAAGTGTACTCGGCCAGCAATTTGGACAACAAGCTTTAGATCTCAAGCCACAGCTGAGTAACTACAAAGACATTGAGCAATTAACCGAGTCTATCGCAGAGGCTGTCACTTCCCTTGCTAAAGCGAGTCATTTCTACCTCAACAATGCCATGGGACAGAGTCAAGATAGCTATTTTGTGGCGAGTCTTTGGTTAGCTGAAGTGCTGCGCCATCAACTATTTCCGCAATTTGAGCACACCTATTTACAGGAGCGTGAAACACTGGCTAAAGCTTATTCGAAGCAGCTTAAAGTCTTTCGCGCTAAAGTTGCAGTCAACTTTTACCAAAACTCAAGTGCACAAGTCTATCCGGATCTCGGTGCGGAGTTTAATGCGAGCTTTGGTCAAGACTGGCCACAAACACAGGATTATCCTTATAGCTTCAATGCTATCGCCAACGAAGGACCGCTCTACTACCAATCACTCTGGCAAGCATCGCTAGCCCAGCTGATAGCTCAATCCACATTCAACTGCCACGACAAACTCAAATTATTCAATGTATTAGTCATCAATGAAGACGCTTTGAGCTTAAGTGACCAATTAAAAGCGGTCATTGGCGCCCCCGTTGATAGTGCTGCACTGATCCAAAGAATTTCAAATAGCGCCGCTTCAGAACATGCTGACAATTCCAACAATCAAGCTTTCGACGCAACAGGTTCTTGTGCGTTTTAAGTGTTAATGCTTAGGATGTGTTTGTGACTCGCTCGGGCGCAAACACAGCTAATCGTCATGATTCGCCTCTCTATCACCTTAATAACTTAGCGCGACATAACTATCTATATGTCGTGAGAATGACTTACTCTATGATATTTAATTGAAAAAGTCGTAAGAAGTGGCCACTATAAGCCTCAATCTATCGTTTTTTTGAGATTATAATGACTCGAGCTAAATCTACCTTAGAACAATGGCGTATTTTGCAAGCGGTGGTCGATTTTGGCGGCTATGCCCAAGCGGCCGAAAAACTCAACAAGAGTCAATCGTCACTTAACCATGCCGTTGCCAAATTACAGCATCAGTTAGGTATCGAGCTACTCGAAGTCAAAGGCCGTAAAGCCTATCTCACCCCGCAGGGCGAAGTGCTGCTGCGCCGCTCACGGCATGTCACCCAAGCCGTCAACGAGTTAGAACAACTTGCGAGTAATCTTGAACAAGGGTGGGAGCCGACACTCACGATTGCCCGTGAAATTATCTATCCGATGGAAAGCTTAGTGTGTGCCCTCAATGCGTTTCTGCCCCACAGTCGTGGCACTCGAATCATCATGCTGGACTCAGTGATCACCGGTACTCAAGAGCTCATTCTGCAGAGTAAAGTCGATATTGCTATCTGTGCAGGGGTGCCGCCTAAAGGGTATTTATCCGAACCCTTATGTGAACAAGAACTCTACCTCGTCTGTCATCCAAATCATCCACTCGCTGACTTAGGCACAATTGAAGACGATAAACTATTAGCACAATATTTACAGTTAGTGATTAAAGATACTGGCGTGCAATCCAACATTGATATCGGCTGGCTCAAAGCTGAGCAGCGCTGGACAGTCTCTAACTTCCATGAAGCTAAAGTCATTTTAAATCAAGGTATTGGTTTCTGTTGGATCCCCTCTTTCTTAGTCCAAGAAGAATTGGCTTCGGGTAATCTAGTACGTTTACATCTTGAGGGCAGCCAAAAACGTCGCATCATGTTGAGCTTAGTTATCCCTAAAAGAGATCAACAAGGGCCTGCATCAAAACTGCTTGCTTCCTTGATTTTAAAACAGCATGGAATTGAAACGACGAATAGTCATTAACAGCAAGATACCAAACGAGTTATACCAATCGTATTAAATATCTGTTCATTCAGCGGGAGTTCAACGCGCTTTAGACAAGGCGAAGGCTTGAAGGCATAGTGGTGCTCTGTCGAAAGCCTTAAACGCAGTATAAAGCGCGTTGCAATGTAGTGAACATCTGCTGCCCTTTGGGAGCCACACAGGCATCCCACTCCCGTGTTGCATTGACTTAAAAGGGAATAACCATTTCTGCGTCAATGCGCCTTGGATTGAAATACCTGTGAGGCTCTGAACTGATTAGATATTTAACGTGATTGGTATCAATTCGAGTGAGCAAAACGATCAGTACCAACTGCTGATCAAATGCTTAGTTCTTAGTGGTACTGAGGTTGTTTCGAAAAAGATGATGGATAGCGAATCACGGGAATAGTTAAAACCTAATCTTACACACTAAAGTCGATATAGCGTGCTTGTTGATAACCCAAATATTGCGGCTGAATAAATCCTGTCTCCTGCAAGAGGTCATCTCCCACATATAACTCGCTCTGCAAAGACACATTCGTATTCGCGCTAGCACTGATATTTGAAGACTGCTCCTTTACATCATTTGCGGACAAAACATCCGTAGATTGCAAATTGCTATGCAGCTCATTTGAAGATGCCAGATACGAAGGCTGAATATTGGCTTGCTGCGTCATATCGACACGAGCTGAAGGTCCAGCACTGGCTTGTGCAACCGCGGCATAATAACGGCTTGCAGCACTATCGGATCTTGAGATAAAACCCGTCGCTAAATCCGCTGAAGTTGAAGCTTCTCCAAATGCTAAAGTTGCGGTCGGTGGCTCAATCGTTTCCACTGTGGTCGATGTAGTGACTGAGCCACTGATATCAGAAGAGGTTTTCGAACCCGTATCAATGACTCTCGTGTTGGCCGTTTGCGCCTCGATCGCTTGTTTCAGCTTATCAAGCGCAGTTGAGGCGGGGGTGAATACAGCCTCTTGGGGCTGAGCAATATTACCGGACTCATCAACGTCTCCCGTCACTACAGGTGTATGTTTTTCTAACGGTGGCAACTCTTTGATTTGTGCATCTGCGTCTATTAATGTTTGAGTCGTTTGCAAATCAACAATTTGCTTTTGTCGCTCCTCTGCCAGCATCACCTTAGCTTCATTCATTTTTTGCAAGGCTTCCGCGGCAACACGGATATCCGCTGATGACGGGTCAACAGGCGCCATTGCTGCGGCATAAACTTGCTTCATTTTGTTTATCGTTGCAAGCGGGTCGCCTCCCACTGGAGAGACATCAATCTGCACTTCGCCATCGGTGGCGTAACGTTGGCCATCGGCGCCCTTTTCATACTTAAAACTCGGGCTCTGAGCGTATTGTCCTCCGACGGTTGCGTGGGCATGCTCATGGGCTTTAACCTCTGAATCTCGAGTTTTAAGCTCATCGACTTGCTGTTGCTGTTGAGCCTGCTGAACCAGTGATTGCTGCTTTGCCTCTTCCGCTGCTGCAATTTGCTGTTTCTGCGATTCTTCTTCCTGTACTTGCTTTTCAAGCTGATTATCATTTGGGGCAAAGACAGCAGCTAAGACTTGTTGACTATCATCTGGATTAGACGCTATCGCAGGAGCATCTACAGGACCAGCTTGAGCCTGAGCTTCACCGAAAACTTGAGTAAATTGTTCTAACACAGTCGGTTGAGTAACATCATTGCTAGAGGATTGATCTACGGCTTGCGCAGAGTTTGACTGACCAACAGGCCCTGCACTCGTTGCTATATTCTTATTTACAGCACTCTTATTTACAGAACTGTTGATTGCAGAATCGGTCGTAGTGGGATCAACTAACGCAGCTCCAGTAAAGACAGTTTGTGGTCCAAACACTGCAGCTAAATCAGGCATTATTGGAGAAATATCACCCGTATTGGATGGATTGAAAGCAGGAATATCAGTACCACTCGTGCCAATTGATGGACTCAGAGGCGTAAAAATATCAACGGGAATATTGCTCGTTACGCTGATATTTGGACTTATTGTAGCCAAGGAGTTAACCCCAAGTCCGCTATTACTCGTCCCCGCGACAGGCGAAAATACCTGAGTAGAAATAGGTGTCGCAATCTGTCCCCCGCGTACACCAGAAATGGATCTTGGTCCTGTTAACAAACTAAAACTCGCATCGGCATGTAAGCTCGCTCGATCATTTAACGTATTTACCTGAGGATTGCTCCTTGGCGTTGGTACGGAAAAAGGAGCGACCTCGAGTGCTTGGCTTGCACCATTCAGTACAGGAAGTACAGATGAAACAGCACTAGAGGCAGCAAAAGACACATTCGGTGATAAGTGGAGAGATTGGGAAACGTTAGCAGCTAATGAAGTAATAGGCGTGGCTTGAACTGGAGCAGATGAAGTTCCAGTAACCTGCAGTTCATGGACACCACTCGCTTCAATTTTTGCGGAGCCTGCAGTGTGAGCGCTGGCTCCTTGATAAGTGCTATTAGCGTGACTCTGGCTTATATTCGAGCTGAGCATCTTATCATGTGCCGAAAATGAAGAGGATGGCGCTCCAACCTTAGGTGATAGCGCCACAACCGACATTATATTTACACCTTAATATTAATGATCGAACCTATCGTTTCAGAATCAGTTTCAATCACTTCTGTTGACGCTTCCCCTTGTCTTAATGACTCATTAGCGGTAAGTAATGCCGAGGTTTTATCAGGCTGCGCAACATCTCTTGTAGATTCAGCCGGAGCCGCACTTTGAGTCGGTGTAGGTTTAGCCACATCTATTGTTGCTTGAGTGAGCCCAGATTGAGCACTTTGCAAGCCTTGCAGACCGGATGAATAAGCAGATTGGATTTGCATAACGGTATTCCTGCACGCTGTGATTAATGGGTCAATTATTGACCAATCACCTGCAAAAGTACAGGTTTTATCCGCATTCTCACCATTTATTTACGGTCTTATTTATCCTGTGATCCAATTGGCTTCCCAATCCTTAAATACGGGATTAAAACCCTGCCGTTGCATCTGTTCGATGACTTGCTCGACGCTGCGATCATCGCTTATCTCAAATTGATCGAGTTGACTGTCGGGTGCTTGATAGCCGCCCGGTTGTGTCGAACTACCCGCACTGATTTGAGTAATTCCAAGTGGCAAAAGATTATCCCTCAGCTCAGGGCTTTCCCTTGTCGACATACTGATATCAAGCTGATGATTAAAAAGTCTAAATGCACAAATCATTTGCACTAAACCTAGATCCGATAGCATGACTTTTGGGGTGATCCCGCCAGTACAAGGCCTTAACCTTGGTAGCGAGATACTAAAGCGGGTGCGCCAATAGCGCCGCTCTAAATAGTCGAGATGATATCCCATCATTAACGCATCTAAACGCCAATCATCCAGCCCCAGTAATACCCCAAGACCAATTTTATCAACGCCCGCCGCCGCAACTCTGTCAGGTGTTGCTAAACGATAGGCAAAATCCATTTTTTTACCTCGCGAATGGTGACGAGCATAAGTCTCGGGTTGATAGGTCTCCTGATAAATCATCACAGCATCTAAACCTAGCGCGACTAACTGGCGATAATGGTCCTCACTCATGGGCTGGACCTCCATCGCCACATGGCTAAATTGCTGCTTTACCAGCGGCAACATTTGCGTGAAATAATCGATACCAACCTTAGTTTCATGCTCACCCGACACCAGTAAAACAGAATCGAAGCCCCTATCTTTGATAATGGCCATTTCGGCCATCAACTCCAGCTCATTCAAGGTCTTGCGTTTGAGTTTGTTACTCATGCTAAAGCCACAGTAATCACAATCATTAGCGCACAGATTCGAGACGTATAGCGGTAAATACATGCCCAGATTCGCGCCAAATCGCTGCCGCGTAAGCGCCGCAGAGTGCTGCGCCATGGTTTCGATATAAGGTTCCGCCGCAGGTGATAACAAGGCCAGTAAGCTGCGCAAATCCCCTGCTGGACTCACTAACGCCCGTTCGACATCTTGGGCTGTGCAAGAATACAAATCGAGTAACAGTTTATCCCGTGGGATGTTGGCAAATTCCGCTACAAAACTCATTGATTTAAAAATCCTGTCAGAGGACTGGTCTGTACCGCGCCCGTTTGTACTCGGCCAAGCCCAGCTTCAAAGGCCCGTCTGCCGCATTGCACCGCCTCTTTAAAGCACTCGGCCATCACTATCGGCGACGCGCTGCTGGCGATGGCGGTGTTGACGAGCACAGCATCGGCGCCCAGCTCCATTGCCCGCGCAGCCTGTGAAGGTGCGCCAATGCCAGCGTCAATCACCACTGGCACCCGCGCCTGCTCTATGATGATTTTTAAAAAGCTTTCAGTGACTAAACCTTGATTACTGCCAATCGGACTCGCCAGTGGCATAACAGCAGCGCAGCCCACTTCTTCCAAACGACGGCACAGCACAGGATCGGCATGCACGTAGGGCAACACGATAAAGCCTTTCTCACAGAGGATTCTGGCCGCCTCTAAGGTTTCAATCGCATCGGGCATTAGGTACTTAGGATCGGGGTGGATTTCGAGCTTAATCCAATGAGTTCCCAGCATTTCACGGGCAAGCTCAGCCGCAAACACCGCTTCCTTGGCGTTTCTCGCCCCCGAAGTGTTAGGCAATAGCCGGACACCCGCTTGACGTAACGGCGTGAGTAAATCATCAAGCCCCATTTTAAAATCAATTCTTTTCATCGCAACTGTCACTAACTGCGATTTTGAAGCCATTATCGCCTCGATCATCACTTGGCTATTACTGAATTTTCCCGTCCCGGTAAATAAACGCGACTCAAATTCCACATCAGCAATCTTTAACATACTAGCCTCCCGCTACAGCTGAGAAAAGTTCTAATTTATCTTCATGTTGGCAGAGAATAGATTGCCAGCGATTGCGCGGAACGACCTCAGCATTCAACACGATAGCAACTGAATCGAGGGCAATATTTTGTGCGAGGATCACAGCCGCGAGTGACGTCGGTTCAGATAACGACTGCGGGATATTGTTTATGTGAATTAAAATCATATCAAACCTCAAGACTATCTTTATTTGATGATAGATAAGCCCCTTTGGGACCACACACGTCACAGTGGGGATCCCGCGTTAATACAGCAGCAGTCCACGCAAGTGATTTAGCGTTAAAGCGCCAAAAACGCCCCAACAAGGCATTTTTCGGTTCATCACAACCGCTGTCCACACTCAGCAAGAGTTGCATTGCCACCAAAGATTGCATTGACGCCATCACGCCTACGCTGGGGCCGAGTACACCTTGGGTACTGCAGCTCTGCGACACTCTCGTCTGTGCGGGGAAAATACAGTGATAGCAACCGCCAGAGGGGAGCTGCATTTGATCGACCGCAAACAATTGACCGCTAAATGCTGCGATTGACGCGCTGACTAAAGGTAAAGCCGCTTCGATACAGCAGCGATTAATGGATTGGCGAGTCGCAAAATTATCTGTGCAGTCAAGTACAAGTACTCTTTTACCCTGTTGTTTTAATTGTAAAACCTCAGCGAAGTGATGAGCTGATGTCTCAGCACTAAATACTGTTTCATGGGCAGTAACAGTGCACTGCGGCGCTAAACGATTAAGCTTTTGCTTGGCAACTCGCGCCTTATTGAGGCCAATGTCGGCATCGTTGAATAGCAATTGTCTTGGTAGATTCGATACTTCAACCTTATCCATATCGATTAAGGTCAAGCGACCAATACCAGCACAAGCCAGATACTGCGTCGCCAATTGCCCTAAGCCGCCAAGCCCTACAATAACAACGCTGGCGTCGGCCAGTAGTAATTGTCCGGCCTCACCCACTTCTGGCAATAAGACTTGCCGAGAATAACGGATGAAATTGGCATCACTTAGTGTATGAGCGCTTTGTGTACCGTCGCAAAGAACCTCTGCGTGAGCAAGCGGTTGGTTTTTACTCATGCTTAGCAACCTCATGCTTTACAGCCAGTTCTTCAGACAAGCTACATTGCTCCCAAGCTTGGCTCAGCTCTGCAAACGCTGCGACTGGATCCTTAGCTTTCGTTATTGCGCGCACCACAGCAATATTGCCCACCCCAGTGGCTTTCACCTTTGCCAGATTATCTAAGTCGATGCCGCCAATGGCGACCAAGGGATAATGGTCTTGGAGTAACGCCACATAGTGCTTAAGTTTTGCGAGCCCTTGGGGCGCTGAAGGCATTTGCTTCGTCGTGGTTGGGAATATATGCCCAAGCGCTATGTAGGATGGCGAGTATTGGTGCGCCAATAACAACTCGAAATAACTGTGGGTGGATAGACCTAACGCGAGCCCCGCGGCTTGAATGGCCGCTAAGTCGGTAACGGCGAGATCTTCTTGGCCTAAATGTACCCCAAAGGCATGGTATTTTATCGCTAACTGCCAGTGATCATTGATAAAAAGCTGCGCATTAAAATGCTTACCTAAGGCAATGGCCGTTTGAATTTGTGCTTCTAATTCAGAGCCAACCAACTCAAATTTACCTGACTCAGACTTGCCTAGCGCAGATTTATCTCGCTGGTATCCTGCTAACCCTGCAGCAGTTGACCCGCTGGTATCGGTTTTTATCCGTAACTGCACGGTTTTAACACCCGCAACTAACAAACTTTCCAGCATGATTAAGTCACTCACCACGGGATAAACACCAAGATCGGCATCGAGCACTTTAAAACCGTGGGATGAGATGTATTGAGCTGGCGTCGAAGTTATTCTTACCTGAGCGGTTGCCTGATCTGTTGCGGAAAAAACTGTTGCAACTAAGTCATTACCAACATCAAGATGTTGGTTGAGGTGATAACTAATAAAATTACCATCACACAATTTTATCTTGGCATAGCGGGACAAGTCATTGGGCCACCCCGTACGGGCCAACGGCCCTGGACCTTGCCCTAAACCAATCGCCGCGCTTAAGCCTTGACTCACGTAGGCTTTGGCAACCACCACCGCATCTTGCAATACAAAACCTTGCGCTAACACGGCGGCAATAGCCGATGACAAAGTGCAGCCGCTACCATGGTTATGACGGGTATTAACCCGCGGGCTTGCCAACCAGAAACGCCCATTTTGATGCAGCTCAGAGCTCGCGCGCACGTGATGGCAAACCAGATAATCCTCGGCAAGCTCAAAATCCCAGCCGTTGCTATCGAGAGTGCTAACATGAACGTTAGCCTGAGTTTGAACATGAGTATCATCAAGAATATCAGTGCTGCCAAAGTTCACATCGCCTCCTTTAGCGAGCACACTGCAATCTAAACTCTGGGATAAAGCCTGTGCTGCAGCAACGAACTGTGCTTTCGTTGAAACATCACTGTGAGTTAACCGCCCAAGTTCAAGCACATTGGGCGTGATAAGTTCGATTAAACCTTTGAAAGGCCTAAAATCTAAGGCTGATTTGGCCGCACTTTTTATATCCTGACAGTTATCTACTGCTAATGCATCGCCACAACTGGCGACCATCACAGGATCGACAATCACAGGCACAGATGGATAGTGGATTTTAAAACTCGCGATCCAATCTGCCAGCAATGCCACTTGAGTTTGATCTGCCAGTAAGCCGATTTTAATTGCTTTGGGTGGCAAGTCGGAAAGTAGAGTCGTCAGCTGAGCCATTAACATCGCCGCTGATACGGGCTCAACTAAAATGACCGCCACTGAGCTTTGCGCCGTCACTGTGGTGATCACGCTGCAACCGTGACAGCCCAAATCCTGAATCGTTGCCAAGTCCGCCTGAATACCGGCACCGCCGCCACTGTCTGAACCGGCTATGGTCCAAACAAACGCGGGACGCTCGGTACTCATGGGCAATTTCCCCCCATGAATACCCAGCATAATTAGGCTTCCTCAGCTTCGGCGACAAGCTTGTCTTTCACGTGATAGATCTCGGCGCCCGAGGCAGCAAATTGTGCCGATTTTAGCGCCATTGCCGCTTCCAAATCCTGCGGCGTCTTGATTGTGACTTGCATGGCTTGGGCAGCCGCTTCAACTTGCTCCGCTTTCGCTTGTGCCGCCTCTAAGCCAGCGGCATAGGCGCGCACATCTTGGGTGATTTTCATCGAACAAAATTTAGGGCCGCACATAGAGCAAAAATGCGCGACTTTAGCGGATTCCTGCGGTAAAGATTCATCGTGATAAGCACGCGCGGTTTCAGGATCGAGTCCTAAGTTATATTGATCTTCCCAGCGGAATTCGAATCGCGCCTTTGCCAGCGCATTATCACGAATTTGCGCACTCGGATGACCTTTGGCCACATCGGCGGCGTGGGCGGCAATCTTATAAGCAATCAAACCTTGCTTAACATCTTGTTTATTCGGTAATCCTAAGTGTTCTTTTGGCGTGACATAACACAACATAGCGCAGCCGTACCAAGCTATCATGGCCGCGCCTATGCCGGAGGTGAAATGATCATACCCAGGTGCAATATCGGTGATTTGTGGGCCAAGGGTGTAAAACGGCGCTTCGTCGCAGTGAACTAACTGCTTGTCCATGTTCTCTTTAATGAGCTGCATCGGGATATGTCCCGGTCCTTCGATAATGGTTTGCACGTCGTATTCCCACGCGATTTTGACTAGCTCACCTAAGGTTTCAAGCTCTGCAAACTGGGCGGCATCATTAGCGTCGGCAATCGATCCAGGACGCATACCATCGCCTAAAGACAGGGATACATCGTAAGCGACGCAAAGCTCACAGATCTCACGAAAATGACTGTAGAGGAAGTTTTCTTTGTGGTGACTCAGGCACCATTTGGCCATGATTGAACCGCCGCGGGAAACGATCCCAGTAACGCGTTTAGCCGTCATCGGCACATAACGTAGCAGTACACCAGCATGAATCGTAAAGTAATCAACACCTTGCTCAGCTTGTTCAATTAAGGTATCGCGGAACACTTCCCACGTTAAATCCTCTGCCACGCCGTTTACTTTCTCCAGCGCTTGATAAATCGGCACTGTGCCAATGGGCACTGGCGAGTTACGGATGATCCACTCGCGGGTTTCGTGGATATAACGACCTGTGGATAAATCCATTACCGTATCTGCGCCCCAACGGGTAGACCAGACGAGCTTTTCCACTTCTTCCTCGATGGAAGAGGTCACCGCCGAGTTACCGATATTGGCGTTCACTTTCACCAGAAAGTTACGCCCGATGATCATAGGTTCGGCTTCGGGATGGTTAATATTCAGCGGAATAATCGCGCGGCCACGGGCGACTTCAGCGCGGACAAATTCGGCGGTAATCGGTTCGCCGACTAAGGCACCAAAAGCTTCGCCCTTGGCTTTACGATTGAGGATTTCATCCTGTACTTGCGCAAGTGCCATGTTCTCGCGGATCGCCACATATTCCATTTCGGGCGTGATAATCCCTTGACGGGCATAGTGTAATTGACTGACTCGTTTGCCCTGCAGCGCTCTGCGTGGGCTGACAATGGCACTCGAGCCTGCCTCAAAACGCAGATGATCTAAACCGTCGTCGGCGAGTCTTTGTTGGGTAAAGTCTGAGGTCGCACAGGATAATTGCTCTGTGTCGTTGCGGGCTAGGATCCAGTTTTGTCTTAATTTACCAAGGCCGAGGCGCACATTGATGTCGGCCTCAGGATCGGAATAAGGTCCGGCGCAATCGTACACGCGGATTGGCGGATTTTTTTCCATGATGGGCGCATCATCTGTGCCGCCGACCAGGGTGTCAGTCTGCAGAATTTGCCGCATGCCAACGCGAATATCGGCACTGGAACCCTCGAGATAAATCTTTTGTGAATTAGGATGTTGCAGTGGCGCTAGCGTATCGATAAAGGCTTGGGCCTGCGCACGGATTTCGCGGCGACTCGGCGCCTTAGGCACGATTGATTGACTAGACTCAGTCGATTTATTAGGGATTGTCGATTCTGGCGCTGTGATTTCTATCGCACTGGCAGCTACAGCTGGGTTTTGGTTTGAACTGGACATAAGCAATCTCACGTTAAAAAATGGAGTTGCTTGTCTGGAGAATTGAGTTGTTGATAGCTGGCATGGCAATCAATTTTTGTGGCCAACACTGGCTTCAAAAATTGAGTTACCCTGCTCAATAACAATTAAATCTCAACATTAAAGCTTAAAACCCTGCTGAGCAAACAGGTGTTAAAGCCGTCAATTTTTGCGATTTAATGTGTGTTATTACGCTTGTTTCCTTCGCAGGTTTTAACCTGATCAGGTTCAACGGATCCCGAATAAACGGTCTCAGCCAAGAGGCACTCCGACAAGATGAGTGCGCAGTATAGACAGAAGCGGCAGCAACAAACAAGGAAAAAAGTAATTAAAAACCTTAACTACCAATCCAAAATAAAGATTCATAATTCATTGTTTTTAATTGATTAAATAAAATTAAACTAAAAAAGCTATAATTAGCATGAAAATAAATCATAAAATAAAGTCACTATTTATGGGGTTTGAGCATCATTTTGTTTAATCGAGATTGAATGGCATCATCAATAGCTTGATTGATTTTTTTGCCACTGCAGTTAATGGGAAAACCTAAATTTTCGGCGTAAGGATTAACTTGAGTGCCGACTTGTACCACGCGATAACAAGTATCCCCTTTACGCACAATACGATTTGGGTCTAAGGGTAAATCTAGACTCGTTGTGCCACCGAAATCATCGGCGTTAGGGACAAATAGCACTTCCGTCTCAGGGCTCATTTCACTCATATTCGATTTCCGGGTGAATTTATCGGCCTGTTCAATGACGAGATCATCGAGCGCTTGCTCGCGCTGACGTTCAAAATATTGCTGGGTGAATAAACTCATGCTTGAGCTTGTCGCTATTGTGCTCTCACCTTCTGCTGCGGGTGAACTCTTAGCGCCAAGCTGCGGCTTTAATTCTGAGGTATCCAACGTATTCGTTGGTTTTGTTGCCATCGTTTCAGTGGGTTGTTCATCACTTGGGGCAATTGATTGAGTTTTCTTTGATTGAGATTGGCTCGATTGAGTGATGTTCGGTTTAACCGTATCTGGGGTCACTTTTTCCGACTCTACTTTTTCAGAGACGGCCTTTTCGGGTGCTATTGTTTCAGGCATGACCTTTTCAAGTATTGGCAGAGGCTTCACTTGAGTTTGAGGTGTGGGAACAATTGTAGGCGTAACAGAACTTGTCGCTTCAGTCTTATCCTCGGCCTTGATCTCAGTTTTGGACTCCGAGGTTTCGGCTTTCTCTACCGCGGGAGCATAAATAAAGTAAGCCTTGATCGCTGTCACTTTAGGGCCACGGCTTTCTATTTCCTTCAATCCAAAGGGATTTAACTGCGGGCGCCACAAAATGCAGATAAGTAAAAATAAACACGCATGCACTAAGAGCACAAAAAATAACAAACTGAATCCTTTGAAATACGGCTGACGAGCACGCAAAACGGATCCCGTCCCCAATCCCTGAGCACGGGTTTGTATTGTCCTAGACAGTTCAGGTTTGGATTCAGATTCAGATTCAGAAACCAATTTATCTTGATCTTGATGTTCAGCACGGATTTCTTGCAGTACCAAATCTTGGGCTTGCTCTTGGTCTATAGCTTGGGTGTCATGCTCAGTGACTAAAAAGCCTGCACCGCTATTGAACGCTAATGGCTCCGCATTAGTAGTAAAAACAGGCGTTTGAGCAGCATCCAGTTCACCGAGGTGATGATCAAAGGCGATAAAAGTCTCACCTTCTGGCGATGTGACCGAAATCAGCAAAGCACTATTGGCATCATCTCCAATCGCTATCGCTGTAGGAGATGCTGTCAATAAAGGCGCGGCCTTGGGTTGATGTTGAAAAGGCAAAATCCATCCTTAGGTTTTGTATAGTATCCATTGATTTCAATGATGCTTAACGTGGAACGATTACACTCTAATTCAATATCAATCCAATATCGGGTTGGTGAATATTGAAAGCGAATTATCTATTGATTGCATTTACTTACGAGTGCTCAACGCAGATTAGAGGAGGCAAACAGAGCAAAGTTCAATGCGAATGCAACCTGCTACAAGCACAGTACTTTACGCCAGTGCTTGATAAGCCACTTGCCAGTTAAGACAAATAAGGCTGGGAATTGGGATCATAATCGCGCTAAATTGAATGTTAAATCTCACGTCTTGAAGCGAGTAGCATCATCAATGCGATGCACTGATGGGAGTGCAAGACGGCGTTAAAAATCTAAAAGATGAAAAATAGAAGCCAACTATAAACTTAAGCTTACAATTGTACGCTTAAATATGGTGATTTATTTTTCTAACTGATAGACTCAGTCATTATCGTTTACGAGTGTGTATCTACCATGTCGAGTCAAAGTGTTACCGAACAGCCAAACACAGTTAAAAACCCGGTAAAATATGGACCATATAGTATCAAAGAAGAGATCGCTAACAGTGTATCCCATGGCCTAGGTGTCATTGCGGGGATTGTGGCATTGGTGCTCATGCTGCTTAAAGGTCAAGATCACCTAACGCCAATTCAACTTACGGGCGTAACCATTTATGGTGCGAGCATCATAGTGCTTTTCCTATGCTCGACGTTATATCACAGTGTTAGCCATTCAGGCTGGAAACATAAACTGAAGATCGCCGATCACTGCGCTATTTACTGTTTAATTGCAGGGACTTACACACCTTTGATGCTGATAAGCTTACAAGGCACGCAGTCGGTAGTGATTTTAACGGCCATTTGGTCGCTTGCAATTGGTGGGATCCTATTTAAGACACTGTTTATTCACAAATTCAAAAAGTTAAGTTTAGTCTTGTATCTCGCTATGGGCTGGCTATGTGTCACTGTGATGGGTGATTTAACGGCGGCGATGTCAGAGGTAGGCTTTAATCTATTAATCTTAGGCGGGTTATTTTACACCTTAGGAGTTGTGTTCTACGTCGGTAAACGCATTCCATTCAACCATGCCATTTGGCATTTGTTTGTGCTCGGCGGTGCCATGAGTCACTTTCTGTGTATTTATCTGACTGTTATTTAAATGACTATGATTTAACTGATAGTGATTTAACTGGCTCTGATTTAAATGACTGTGATTCAGCTGACGGTGATTTATCTATGGGTCAAAGCTAACAGTCGTTAATTATCTATTCATGCACTTCCTCGAACACTCTCTCAAACACTGCAATCAAGTACGGTTATTCAATTCAGTAAACAGCGACGCTAATAGCGTCGCTTGTTCTGCTCTGCCACACTGGCGCCAAAGCGCAATAATACATTCTGCGGTACACAAGCCCCCTTCTTGCTGATTACGCCGCAATATAAAGGCGGATTCAGGCATAAGTGGCGGCAAACTGACTCGTGCGGCTGTTTTGAGATAGGGACTCTGGCGCAGCATCTTACGCGCCTCCTGCCAGGTCGCATCTAAAATCACCACTTGGCTAGGCATTCGTTGTGTTGCTATGAGTGTGGATTGCGCTGGTGCTAATAACGTTTGTGCGTTCGAGAGCGCTGGCTCAGTATCACTTGCAGGAAACAACAGCTTGGCTTGCTGGGATGCTAGCATTGCCACTAAATTTTTATCAGGTGCCGTTCTCGACCAGACGATGCTTTTCACCTCTTCAGGGAATGCGGCTAACGCAAGTTGGCCAGTATTCGTTTTGCGAGTTAACTCGCGTTCGTGGGTCAATAAAATAATCTGCATTGTCTTCCCTGCTGCGGCAAAAGAGTGAGAAATTGTCTTAAACATCCACTGAGTCAGGCACAGACTCGAAGCACATCCACTTAAAAAATCAGGTTAAAATAACGGCGTTCAATCGCCAATAAACCAAGAAAACTAAGTTTGACATGAAATAAAATCATAGTTTAAAGTTATGATTTAAAAATGATAAAACTTAAAAAAATTCCAACACTATCTTTTTTAGCAGAAAAGTTTCACGCTCTATTGATTGGCCTTTATGGGGATGATTACGCTGAATATCTTCATTATGGGCGATTGCTTGATGAATATTGAGCCATTCAGGCCGCATGCCATTTTTAATCTCGTGGGCTTCTAATCGAGTCTCACCTAAACCACGCTCGCCCAAGGTGGTGTCGATACGGCACACATAACAGAATGACTCCATGTGCACCACGTTCGCCCCCTCACGGTACCAAGGTCGAAACTCTTCGTAACGACCAAAGGGGGCTAACACTTGAATATCTAAGGCGCCGGTTTCTTCCTGAAGCTCGCGGATCAGTCCATCTTCGAGACTCTCGCCATCGTCAATTCCACCTCCGGGTAAGCTGTAGTCGCGGTATTTTTGGGTATAAAGTAGCAAAATGTCTTCACCCGATAACACTATCGCGCGGGCAGCTCTGCGATAAAAAACGCGTGCCGTCTGTAGGTTAACCGCTGGATCTTGGGTGGTTCTCAATAAACGCATAGTCGTAGCCATTTGCCGAAAAGGAGTCGCAGCATAAACGAAAATGCGCCAAATGCAGATCAAAAACTGCCACAGAGGCAATAATCACACTCAGTCCAGTCCGAGTGATTAATAGGTTTTAACGATTACAAGATTGATTGTTAACGGTTTATGCTAAAATCGTTTTACCCATAATATTAACAACGAGATCGCGATGCATCAGCTCTTTCGCCTGATCCTCATCTTAGCTGCTCATCTTTGGTTCTCATCTTAGTTCTCAGCGTAATACCCAAGCGAAAAAATGCTCAAGCGCATTCAAGCTCACTCATACTCACTCAAGAGCTGGGCCAATTGCTGCTGATAGGCGTGAATAATTTCAGGAGTTTGCTTGTGCGCCGGCATGCGTTGGTAATGGCCAATCAGCTGCGACAGGTAGTGGTGTGCTCGCGGCAGGTTTGCTTCATCTAACGTCTGCCATATTAACGACCCCGTAGCCGTGATAGGCAGACCATTTGGATCTATGATTGTGCTGACGTGGAGGATTTCGTAGAAACGTTGATTCTCTTCCAATAAGTGTTCCGACTTAAGCCCTAGCCCTAAGGCTGAGAGTGATTGCCTAACGTGATAATTATGATGCACGGGACACAAAATAAACTCGAGGTGCCGCTGTGGGTGTTGAACTAAGATTGCCCGCACTAAGTCCACCAGCAGTTCACCGCCCACGCCAGCGATGATAATCAACTGTTTATCTTTGTCACTGGTTTGCTCGAGCGGTAAAGCCGCGACATCGAGGCAATGCACTTGCCACTGAGTATGACGATATAAGTTTGAGTTTGGTTCTTGGTTTGACTGTGAGTCTATGTCTGGGTTTAAGTCTGGATCTGAGTGTGGCGCTAAATTGGGATTAAGGCCTGATATCTCTGCGGGAAAGAAACGCTGTAAACGCAGCTCAAGCGCCTGCATTAGCGAAGGCACACAATCGACAAAATGCACTTGGCGAGCAGCATTCCTTTTTAACAACAGCATACCGAGCAAACCATGATCGCAGCAGCAATCCCAAATATGATCGTAATGACCAGTGATCATGCTGTTTATCTGTTGTAAACGTTGGCTAATTTTCACGGTTTGACCTTACTACTGCGGCTCAAAATACTGTAAATCCCACGCTAAATTGCATTTTTAAGCAAAAAGAAAGCGCGCAGTTTACCCGAGTCAAAAGCAAACCACATCTTTTGTTCGTGCCCTCGCAGTGCTTCACGTCACACCTGTCACGCCACGCCTTAATATGGTGAATACGTATGCAGGCCGTTGCGGTTAAAAAGCCATCGCCACTAGTATGCTGTGAGTCACATTCATTATAAAAACAAGGATCAAGGAATGTTCATCAAGACCAACCCTATTCAGTTCACTCGCAGCGACTTAACTGCCTGTCACGTAACAGACTGCCACTTAACAAACAGCCACACTCGCCAGAGCTCATCGTGCCAAAAGCTATCGCAAGCGCTATTAAGCCCTACAGCCATCGCCCTTGCAGTTACGAGTCTTTTTAGTGCCAACGTATTTGCTAAAACCGTTACCGTCAGCTCACCCAACCAACAAATTCAAATCAGCTTGAGTGACGATACAGGCCGCCCCGAATATAAAATCGATTTTCACGGCAAGAGAGTCATAGAACCGAGTCGCTTAGGCTTAGTTTTTCAATCCATTGGCGAACTCGGTCAAGGATTGCAGATTAATAGCAGCGAGAAAAAAAGTGCCGATGAAAAGTGGCAACAACCTTGGGGCGAACAGGAATGGATCCGCGATCAGCACAATCAACTGACTGCAGTATTAAGTAATGGCAAGGTGCAACTCGAAATCGAATTTAAAGCCTTTGACGATGGGATTGGCTTTCGCTATCACTTAGCCCCACAAGCTGCCCTGCCCGCCAATTCGCCGCTATTAATCACTGACGAGTTAACCGAGTTCAATGTCGGCAAAAGCGATAAAGCTACAGCATGGTGGATCCCTGCCCGCGGCTGGAATCGCTACGAATATTTATATCGCACCACAGCGCTTAAAGACGTCGATAGAGCCCATACCCCCTTCACCTTTAAACTCGCAGACGGTACGCACTTAAGTATCCACGAAGCCGCCTTGGTGGACTTTGCCGCCATGACCTTAGATCAACAGCGCGATGGCAAACTTAAGGCGGATCTCACGCCTTGGTCAGACGGTATTCGCGTCAAAACCCAAGTGGGTTTTTATACGCCGTGGCGCACTATTCAAATTGCCGACAAAGCAACTGGGCTGCTCAATTCGCACCTCATCCTAAACCTCAATGAACCCAATAAACTCGGCGATGTTACTTGGGTAAAACCAGGGAAATACGTCGGTATTTGGTGGGGAATGCACTTAAACGAAAATACTTGGGGCTCGGGCCCAACCCATGGAGCAACCACCAGTGAAACAAAGCGTTATATGGATTTTGCCGCTCAATATCAGTTTGATGGTGTATTGGTAGAAGGTTGGAATGAAGGTTGGGACGGCGACTGGTTCCACAATGGCGATCAATTTAGCTTTACCAAGGCCTATGCTGATTTCGATCTGCCCGCCATCGCAGCCTACGGGGCAAAACAAAATGTACGCTTAATCGGCCACCATGAAACCGCAGGTTCAGTCACGCATTATCGCGAGCAAATGGCAGATGCCTTCGCCCTGTATGAGCAGCTTGGTGTTACTCAAGTCAAAACGGGCTATGTCGCCGATGGTGGCCAAATCAAGCGCATAGATGACAAAGGCATTACCCGTCACGAGTGGCACGACGGCCAGTTTATGGTCGGTGAGTATTTGCACAATGTCACTGAAGCAGCGAAACACCATATCAGTATCAATACCCACGAGCCGATTAAAGACACAGGCCTGCGCCGAACCTATCCGAACTGGATCTCCCGCGAAGGTGCCCGCGGCCAAGAGTATAATGCTTGGGGTAGCCCACCAAACAGCCCTGAACACACGGCCATGTTACCCTTTACCCGCATGCTTGCGGGTCCAATGGACTTTACCCCGGGAATTTTTGACTTAGCGCCCAAGGGGTTGGATGCTGAAAATCGTGTGCAAACCACATTGACCAAACAGCTCGCCTTGTACGTTGTGCTCTATAGCCCAATCCAAATGGCAGCGGATCTGCCGCGCAATTATGAAAAGCACTTAGATGCCTTCCAATTTATCCGCGATGTGCCCACAGATTGGTATCAAAGTGTCGCGCTGGCCGGTGAAGTCGGTGACTATGTGGTCTTTGCTCGCCAAGCGAAGGATCAAGGTGATTGGTACTTAGGCGCACTCACGGATGAAACCGCACGCACGGTCACGGTCAAACTGGATTTCCTCTCCCCGAATAAACGTTATCAAGCACAAATTTACCGCGATGGCGCAAAAGCCGATTGGAAAACCAATCCCTATGATTATGTGATTGAAACCAAAGAGGTGAGTGCTAAAGATAGCCTAAACCTCACACTCGCCAGCAGTGGCGGCACGGCAATAAGGTTCAAAGTGCTTTAGGTTTGGCTTTAAAATCAGTGCGTTAACAACGTGTTTGAACGAATGTGAAAATACAGAGTAAAAAAACAGAAAGTCACCAAGGATATACCTTGTCCTTGGTGACTTTTTATTGCCAGATAGGACCTATTTATCCCAATACAAAACGTAAAAGTTAATCCTCCTCGAAGCATCTTAGCTGATGTTGGCGTAAATTCAGTTCGTGCCTAGGCCGACAAATCAGCATGAACCGAATACACAGGCTTTAAATACCCTCGCAAACTAGCCAACACCACAGACTGTTCAATCCAGCCCAAGGCAAATGCGTACAACCAACACAGGTGCAAAAATGCCTCAGTTAGATTAATCTGACCTTCCTTTCTTCCTTATGGTGCTCAGCTTGCGATATCGGGCAAATTTATTAGAAATGCGCAGCTTTAAACGTTTCGAAACTGAACTCGCGCACTTAGGCTTTAGCCATTTTAAACCCTTAGCGCCACTTCGCCCTTGGGTGCAGCGCTACTTTCATTTGCGCGTTGCGACTGATTTACCGCAGAACATTGAACAGACATTTTATCCAGACGGCGGCACTAGCCTGCATTTCTATTTCCCAACTCAAACACTCAGTGGCGATGAACCTCAAGTGTTGTTTCATTGTGGTCAGAGCCGACATTCCCACGCCTTTTTACCAGGAATCGAGCTGATGACAGTTCGTTTTCATCCCGGCAGCGCGTTTCATTTACTCGGCATTGAACTGCAAGATATTCTGTCTGCCGCATCAATGAAGGCTATTGATGCGACGCAATTGCAGCTAACAGGATTGGATCAACTGCTATCGCAACTGGCGGAAACCAATCAGCCAGCCCAACGCGTCGCCCTACTTGAGCACTGGTTATTGCAGCTCACCCAGCAGCAATGTGATGCGGCCTTATCTCGACATAAAAGCGCTATGATTGGCTTAGTGCAGGCGAGTTTACCAAAGCTTACTCAAACCCAAGCCAGTTTAGAGGATTTCTATAGGCAACTGCCCCTAAGTCGCCGCCAGTTTGAACGAAGATTTAAACAAGAAACCGGATTGTCACCCGCGCAGTTACTGCAATTAAACAGAGTCAAAATAGCCCGAAACTTACTCAGCCAATCACCTAACCTCAGCCTAGTGCAAGTCGCATTCGATTGCGGATTTTACGATCAAGCCCATCTACATCAACACTTTGTTCGGGTGACACAGCAAACTCCAGGACAATACAAAAAGCGTAAAATGTCGCAAATCTCCAATCCTACATAGCGCTAACAGCTTAGATTGAAGCCTCAGCTTATAGGAGGCTTTTATGTCAGAACGTATACCACGCCAGCAAATTTACCAGCTACAACCCACACTCGCTAACGCACTGCTCAGCTTAGACAAAGCGGCCGGTGATTCCCACTTTGCACCATTACTGGTGCATTTAGTCAAGCTCAGAGCATCGCAACTCAATGGCTGCGCGTTTTGTCAGCGAATGCACGCCGAGGAAGCCAGAAGCGACGGTGAAGAACAGCTGCGTTTAGATTTACTTGCCGCTTGGCAGGAGGTCGATGGAATCTTTAATGAACGGGAACGTGCAGCGCTACTCTGGACAGAAATCTTAACCCAAGTTGCTACTGCCCCCGTGCATGACAGTCAATATGCGGCGCTTGCAGAGCATTATTCCGAGAAAGAAATTGTCGACCTCACCAGCTTAATCATTGCCATTAATGGCTGGAACCGCGTCGCGATTGCCTTCCATTTACAGCCCATCTAGCGGCAAATAAAAAGGGCACCGAATCGGGTGCCCTGCTTGTTAATATCACTATGTAGTTCTTATCACTATGCCGTTTATATAGTTAACTTAATGTCAGTGCCACTATTTTAAGTGGATGATTGTCATCGAACGAAGGGAAATCCTCATGGGGATAGAGCCAAGTGTACGTAGTGACTGTACGGCCTTGTTTTTCAACGCAGCGCACTAAACTGTCGAACCATGCTTGGCGCTCGACTTTCGCCACATTGTTACAGCAAACGATAGTGCCACCGACTTTCGTCGCCATTAATGCGGGCTTAAACAAACCTTGATAATCATTGACCAAATCGACAATACCAAAAGCACTCTTGGCATAACGCGGCGGATCGAGGAACACCAGATCAAACTGGGTTTGCGCCAATTTGGGATAACTCGGTAATTTTTGATTGCGGCGCCCTCCCACACTCAAGCCTGCCAATTGGCGCAATGCCGGAAACGCATCACTCTGCACAAACTCACATACATTCGACACCTGATTTAATGCCGCATTCGCTTTGCCCGTCGCTAAAGCAAAGGAAGAAAAATCAACATTCATCACCTGAGTCGCGCCGCCGATGGCTGCCGCAGTACCAATGCCGCAGGTGTAGGAAAACAAATTCAGCACAGTTTTATCTTGGCTGTGTGCCCGCACATATTCGCGGCCAATACGCATATCGAGGAATAACAGCGGATCTTGTCCTTCGTGGCGCAGTTTAGTGCTGAACTTGATGCCATTTTCCTGCATTACTCGCTCAGAACTCGCAATCTCTGTCAGTGCGGGTGATAACGCGTTCAATACGCGGGAATGGCCTAATGAGCGGTCGTTATACACAATCGGTAAATCGGCCTGTTGCAGCAAAACAGCGCTCACATCGGCTAACTCTTCGTCGGTTAAGGTCTGATGAAAACTCTGCACTAGCCAAGCATCGCCGTAGCGATCGACATTCAAGCCACTCACGCCTTCAACTGTGCCATGGAACACCCGAAAACAATCGGTTTGATCCTGTTCTGCTTGTTGTAAAAAATCATGGCGTTTCGCCAGAGCCGTCGATAACAGCGTTTGAATAGACATAAAAAGCGGGACTCGCGCAGCGGAAACCTGCGTAAGGTTTCAAGAGGGAAAACGGCATAATACCAAACTAGGTCGCAGAATATCGGAAAAGTTCGCCCCGAAAACAGCATAAACACCGACTAACATCCAAATGGGGGGGAACTCTATGTCCCCCCAACCCGCCAAGCCTGTTATAACCAAGTGCACGGAATAATTTTCAAACAAAGATGTAGGTTAAATCACTTCAAGCAACGGCTCTAACCCTTGCGCCGTTTTAGTCGGTACAAACTCTATCACCTCAAACTCAGCAACATCGGCAATGCAGAAAGGATCTTGCTGCAAAATAGCCTCTAGCGCCGCGCGACTTTCAGCCTTGGCGAGGATGACGCCACCGGTACGTGGCACCTTACGACCCGAGGCGACAAAAGTCCCTGCGGCATAATACTCATCAAGATAAGCAATATGGGCGGCTAAATGTAACTCTACTTCTGCAATTGGCTTTTTATAGGTAAGCGAGACAACAAACATAAGGATCCTTTAATCAACTGAAAAAAATTAAAATAATCGAACGAAAAATGCTTAATCTGGTGATCATCATAAGCTAAGTACCTATCTGATCCCACCATATCTAGGCTGGCTATTATCATAGTGCAGAGTGCGCGACTTTCGAGTCAAGCTATCGGCATCCGTACTGGATATTGATTGCATGCTGACTCTGATTAAGTGCATTGAACTCGCCGTCAGTTATGCTGCGGTTGATTTTATCACTCAGTTAACATCCGCAATAACAATACCCTTTTTTCTAAAAAATAATGCAATGACTGATCATCAAGTATTCTAACAAGATTAGAGAGTTATTTGAGCATTCCAGCAAGCCTATGACTATTGATAAACCGTCTAAATGCGTTACACCTATGTTTCCATCCAGTTACTAAGCCATGATGAATACGTATGTAAGCAGTTGTGCAAAAATCTACGCCGAGGCTACTATAAATCCGCTCGTTTCACCCTCTGCTTGTGGGGTTTGAAATCTGTGAGGTCGTTTCTGATAGGGTTACATACAAGGATTGCTATCAGACTTAAGTTCTTTCTGCTGACTGGCTTTAGGCCACTCACTTGGGCTAACCCCTTTGAATTAAGGTGTTAGGTCCAAATTTGAAATGAATTTATCGGCGAATATGCTTCTGAGGGAGGAGTATATTCGCCATTTTTTCACAGAGTACACTCATTCATGGCATGCGCGAAACTACCATGAATAAGCCATGAATCTGACTCTTAGCTTTTATTGTATGCTCTTGGCTGTGATGAAATAGCTCACCACATAAAAGCAAAGTACAGTGCCAATCCATTGCTAGGCAAAACAATTAAAACAATAAGCACTCAAGGCAGAACGACTGCCGGCAACAGAAAGGAAGTTCAATGTCTTCGAATTACCAGCAAGATCCTCATCAAGCCGCAGCGCCTCAGTTGCCGCATGCCTTCAAGCAACAACCTGAGCTGAGTTTCTGGCAAATTTTTAATATGTGTTTCGGTTTTTTAGGCATTCAATTTGGGTTTGCCCTGCAAAATGCCAACGTCAGCCGCATTTTTCAAACCTTAGGGGCTTCTATCGATGAAATTCCCATACTGTGGATTGCCGCACCACTGACGGGTTTATTGGTTCAACCTATTATTGGTTATTTGAGTGATAACACCTGGGGACGCCTTGGCCGTCGCCGCCCCTATTTTTTGATTGGCGCGATTTTTACTACCCTTGCCATTTTTATCATGCCGCACTCGCCTACTCTGTGGATTGCCGCAGGCATGTTATGGATTATGGATGCCTCGATCAACATCGCCATGGAGCCGTTTCGCGCCTTCGTCGGTGACAATTTACCGAAAAGCCAACGTACCCAAGGCTATGCCATGCAAAGCTTTTTCATCGGCATTGGCGCTGTGGTCGCTTCGGCCTTACCCTATATTTTGACTCACTTTTTTGATGTTGCGAATACTGCACCAGCGGGTGAAATTGCCGATTCAGTGCGTTATGCCTTCTATTTCGGTGGCACAGTATTATTGCTCGCCGTCAGTTGGACTGTCGTATCCTCAAGAGAATATTCCCCTGAAGAATTAGCCGCCTTTAACGCAAAACAAGTCGATGCTGAAGATGAAACCTTAGCCCGCACTCGTACCCGCAAGGACTATCAATTTGCCTCCTTCGTGTGGATGGGTCTCGGCGCCCTGCTCACCTTAGCTATTTGGGCGCAGCATTTAGACAAGCAGCTGTATATTTTGAGCTTAGGGATTTTCGCCTTTGGCCCATTACAACTGTATTGCGCGCTGCGTTTGGGCAATTCACAACCCGCTGAACGCAATAAGCTCGGCATGGTATTTAGCGTGGTCGATGACTTGTTCCATATGCCCAAAGCCATGCATCAACTGGCGATCGTGCAGTTTTTCTCTTGGTTCGCACTGTTTGCCATGTGGATTTACACCACTGCCGCCGTGACGTCTTACCATTTTGGCAGCAGCGATGTGTTGTCACAGGCTTATAACGACGGCGCAGATTGGGTTGGCGTACTGTTCGCCTCCTACAATGGTTTTGCCGCCATTGCCGCGATTTTTATTCCTATGCTGGCTAAGCGTATTGGCATCAAGCTGACCCATACAGTCAATATGTTCTGTGGTGGTATAGGTTTGATTAGTTTCTTTTTTATTGCAGACCCAAGCCTGTTATGGCTGCCTATGATAGGTGTCGGTATCGCGTGGGCGTCAATTTTATCTGTGCCCTACGCCATGTTGTCGGGCATGTTACCCCCGCAAAAAATGGGCGTTTACATGGGGATTTTTAACTTCTTCATCGTGATCCCGCAGCTTCTTGCCGCCAGTGTGCTGGGTTTAGTGCTCAATGGTCTGTTCGATGGTCAACCTATTTATGCACTGATCACAGGTGGCGTCTTGATGATGTGTGCAGGCATTGCCGTATTATTTGTCGACCAAGACATTGTCGAACAAAATAACTCAAATAATCAAAGTGCAGCGATGAACCGCAAGACCCACTCAATCACGAAAGCCACAAGCAAATTAACGAATAAAAGTTAGCTCTTTATAACAGCGATACACAATAGCCGACATGCAGCAATGCATGTTAAGCGCGGTGAATTCGGTCATTTGGCTAATCACAGCAGCATAAAATATCTTTATCAATTCAATCACTATAAAAGTAAAACCATTATTTGGGGAGAACGAGATGGAATCGAGTCCTACGCCGCAGCAGGATCTGCATACCAGCCAAAACCGTCACACACAAGCGTTAACAAGACGCAGCCGCCTAGCGCTTGCCGTCGCCGCAAGCCTATTAGGGATAATAGGGTTAGCGGCCTGTTCACCCACATCGAATTCAGCAACAACTGCCACAAGTGTGAATGCCGCGCCAAGTGTGCAGCAGGTTGCGCCCGGCGCACCAGGTAAAGCGCCGACTTGGGCATTTTCGGGTAAAACTGGTATTGGGACGTCTTACGAGCCTTATACCCAAGGTCAATACCAAGATGCTAAGCAAAATCCCATTAGCCGTGTTTGGTTCTCCCTCGCCCAAGGTATTTTAACCGAAACCATGTATGGTCTTATCCATAATGCGCAGCTCAAAGAACTGCAATTTGTGGTCACAGGTAATGGCTTTGTCGATACCGAAAAAGAGAACACCATCAGCAGCATAGAATATTTAGATACAGATGCTAATGGTCGCCCGCAATCCCTTGCCTATAAAATTATCAATAAAGATGTTGAAGGTAAGTATCAGATTGAAAAGCATATCTTTACCGATCCCGACCGCGACACTTTGATGATGCGCGTCACCTTTACCGCCTTTGAAGACGGCATTACACCACATTTGTATGTCAATCCGCATATCGATAACGCAGGCGCCAATGATATCGGCCGCATCGACACTCATACAAAGAATCAGGCGCTGGTGGCCTATACCGCCGCCAAAGACAGTAGCGTAATGACGGTAAAATCCGATCTGAATTTTGTGCAGGCAACCACTGGCTTTGTCGGCGTCTCCGATGGCCTAGCCGATTTGGCCGATAACGGCAAACTCGATACGCCCTATCAAACGACCAGTGCGCAAGATAAATCGACCGTCGGCAATATCGCCTTTACCGCAAGCTACCCAACGCTCATCAAAGCCAAACCCGTCACCTTTAATCTCGCCATCGGTTTTGGTAAAGACGAAATCCAGAGTTTAGCCAATGCCGATGCCAGCTTAGCCGCAGGTTATGATGCTGTGCTCAGCCATTACAATGCAGGCTGGCAGGGTTACCTAAGCTCACTGCCCGCCATCGCTAACATGGCCAACAACACCACAGATAACGGCAAGCTGCTGTATACCAGCGCTATGGTCTTGAAAGCGCAGGAAGATAAAACCTATGCCGGCGCACTGATCGCTTCACTTTCTAACCCTTGGGGCGATACGGTTTCGGCAGCCGTGCCGAGCACTGGCTATAAAGCAGTATGGCCGCGTGACTTTTACCAATGCGCCATGGCATTCCTCGCCATGGGTGACACGCAAACGCCTAAAGTGGCCTTCGAATACCTGAAAAAAGTGCAAGTGACCGAAAAGACGCCCGGCTTTACGGGTACGCACGGTTGGTTCCTGCAAAAGACCCATGTGGATGGCCAAATTGAGTGGGTTGGCGTACAGCTCGATCAAACCGCCATGCCTATCATGCTCGGCTGGAAACTCTGGCAAGCGGGCGTACTCACCCCTGATGAGATCAGTCACTGGTATCAAGAGATGCTCAAAGGTGCAGCGGACTTTTTGATCAGCGGCGGTGAGGTCAATCTGGATTGGAATCACACCCAAATCACCCCGCCTAAAACTCAGCAAGAACGTTGGGAAGAACAAGCGGGTTACTCCCCCTCGACAACGGCCGCAGTGATCGCAGGTCTTGTTGCCGCGAGTGACATCGCCAAAGAAGCCAAAGATCCCGACTCCAGCAGCCGTTATCTTGCCGCCGCAAAAGGTTTAAGTGATAGCTTAGAAAAGCACTTAGTCACCACTCAAGGACTATTGAAGAACAGCGCAGGCGTCAGCGCGCCCTACTATTTACGTTTAAGCCCGAATGGCAAGCCAAACACCAGCGATAAACTGGCGGCAAATAACGGTAAGCAAGGTTTAGATCAGCGTCAGATCCTCGATGGCGGATTTTTAGAACTAGTACGTTATGGCGTGCGCGGTGCAACCGACAAGCTGATCAATCAAAGCCTTCAATTGATTGATAACACTGAACTTGAACCAAACCTACGCCTTAAATATGAGTTTACCGCCAAAGATGGCAGCACTATCCCAGGCTTTAGACGTTATGGCAACGACGGCTACGGTGAGGATACGGTTTCTGGCAATAACTACGCAGAATCCGGCAGCAACAGCGCCGATCAACGCGGTCGAATCTGGCCCTTCTTCACCGGCGAGCGCGGTCATTTTGAGCTAGCACTCGCCCAAGCAAAAGGTGAGCTAACTGGCAATAACGCGCAGCAAACCAAGCAGCAGTTGATCAACACCTATGTGCAAGGCATGGAAACCTTTGCGAATGCGGGCATGATGTTACCCGAGCAAGCGTGGGACGGTGTCGGCGATGCCACCCGCTATCATTACCAACTCGGACAAGGCACCAACTCTGCCACACCGCTTGCTTGGACCCATGCCGAATACATCAAACTGGTGCGCTCAATGACCGATGGCCAAGTCTGGGATTATTACCCTATCGTCCCTGCGGCATTAAAATGACAAGTTGAAATAATCAATTAAAATAGTGCATTAGCTTAAGACACTTTGATAAATTGCAGGCTAGAACAGCATCCTAGATATTGTTCTAGCTTTTTTATAGACGGTTTTATGATGCCTGATTTAGCTCCCGTTTCTCATAGGCTTATGCTGCGGGTAATCTTGCGGCGTGCAACCAAATTGCATTTTAAAGGCGGCACTGAAACTGCTGACACTCAAATAACCTAAACTATGGGCCACCATAGTTGTGCTCTCCCCTTGGCTTAAGCTCTCAAGCGAATTTAACAAACGAAACCTTTGCCGCCATTGTCGATAAGTGAGCCCAGTTTCAGCTTTGAATAGTCGCTCAATCGTTCTCACACTCGCGCCGCCCATTTCGGCTAACTCGGTCAGTGAGTAACTCACTTTTGGACGTCGGATCAGCGTTTGGATTAATCGGCTGAGTCTTGGATCTGAGCCAGCGGGTAAATGGGCATCCAGACTGTCCAGAGTTTGAAGCTCATCGATGGCAACCAAACCCAGCCGATGCAGTTGTCCACTGTCCATAAGATGTGAACTTTCACAAAGTTTAAGCACTAATTCGCGCATCAGCGCTGTCATAGTCACCATCACCACTTGCGTATCCTGTGGCCTAACGCCATAGCTAGGGTCAATATAAATATTGCGAGTATGGGCGTGGGTTTCACTGTTCACTTGATGGGGCAAATTGCAAGGGATCCAAACGGCATGGGTTGAGGGTACCACCCAGACGGCATTTTCACTGCGAACACGTAACAAACCTTTGGCGGCCCAAAGTAGCTGACCCCGCGGGTGCGAGTGAGGTTCGATGCCCGCTTCCGCCGCCATATTGCGAGTATGGGTCAGCACGGGCCGATTGGCATCTATGATAAACGCCGCATCACTGGGTGTTAACAATGTCGCCTTAGGAACATACTTTGACATATTACCTTCTTAAAACGCCAAACCAAGTCAGTTATCTTAGTAGGCATCTTTTACGTATTCAACCCAATAGGTCGGTAAACATGAAACGTTTTATTGGCGTTAAACAGCTAGCGTTTTTCAGTGCACTGTTGATCGCTACTTTACTTGCGCTTTTTCCGCTAAGTCAGCATCCCGCGGTGTTTTCCTACAGCGCAGGCGTAGTGTTAGTGACCTTGATGTTTTGGAGCACAGGTTTCTTCCCGCCCTTTATGGCGGGGTTAATCTTTTTTGCCCTTGCCACCATTTTTAAACTCATTGAGCCGAGTATACTTTTCTCCGGATTCGGCTCAACTGCGGTGTGGTTAATCATTTCGGGGTTTGTGATCGGCAGTGCAATCACTCAGTCAGGTTTAAGTCGCAGAATGGCCAGTTTGATTGCCCCCATACTGACCTCAAGTTATCCACGCTTAATTGCGGGTTTGGTCTTTAGTGCCGTGCTGCTTGGCTTTGTGATGCCCTCATCCGTTGGCCGTGCAGTGGTACTGGTGCCTATTGGTATGGCGTTAGCCGAGCAAGTCGGTTTTGCTCGTGGTAGCCATGGGCGGATAGGCATTGCGACCGCCCTGGCACTGGCGTGTAACATGCCCAGTTTTGCCGTGTTGCCCGCGAATATTCCCAACATGATATTAGCGGGTTCCAGTGAGAATCTATTCAATATCCACTTTGGTTATACTGAGTATCTCTTATTGCATTTTCCAATCCTTGGCTTACTCAAATCAATATTGATTGTGGCGCTAGTCGTTTTCCTATTTCCTGCAAAAATTGATAACAACCAGCCTGAACGCGTTATTGAAAAAGAAGCTTATAACCTTGGTATGCAAAAGAAAGTTGCACTGTTACTGGCTATTACTTTGCTCTTTTGGGTGACTGACTCGCTGCACGGCATCAATCCCGCTTGGGTAGGATTAACAACGGCTATCTTGTTATTGCTCCCAAAATGGGGAGTGCTTGAGCCTAAGAGTTTTAATAGTTCAGTGGATTTGTCGACCGTCATTTTTGTCGCGGCGGCCTTAGGTCTGGGAGCATTGGTCAATCACTCCGGGCTCGGCACTGCGCTAGGTCAACTGTTCAGTGAATGGTTACCCTTGCAGCAAGGGGCATCGTTCATGAATTTTATGTCGTTATCGTTAATCGCGACGCTAACGGGGTTAGTGGCAACGGTTCCAGGCGTGCCGACTGTGTTATCCCCCATGGCGGCAGACTTTGCCAATGCAACTGGCTTCTCCACCCCAGCGGTATTAATGACGCAGGTGATCGGTTTCTCAACCGTGATTTTTCCTTATCAGGTGGCTCCTTTGATTTTGGCGATGCAATTATCCCAAGAGCCATTAACTAAACTACTTCGCATCACCTTACCTCTAGCGGCAATAACTCTAGTTGCACTTATTCCACTGGATTATCTGTGGTGGCTATGGCTCGGTTGGATTAACTAAATTGCGTTAACTAAAGCGGGTTAACTAAAGTGCGTTAACTGAATTAAATGGACGAAACGCTCACCCTTAGCGATATTCAAGCCGTCAAGGGTGCTTTAGAACAGCCATCATCAATTGCTCAGCACTCGACAGCGCTTGGGTCGATAACATAACTCTCCCCACATAAATTCTTTCGATAAGCTTCATAGTTAGACTATACTGTTTATATGTACAGTATATTGTGATTTATTATGATGCTTCTAGGCCGCTTCGCCAAACATACCCAATATCAGCTCTCGTTATTTAGCTCCTTGATTGCCGCAGGATTTCCGTCACCGGCCCAAGACTATGTAGAACAAACATTAGATCTCAATGAGTTATGCATCAAACATCCTGCCGCCACGTTTTTTGTCAAAGTCCAAGGGGATTCGATGATCGAAGCGGGGATTTTCTCCGGTGATATTTTGGTGGTGGATCGCTCACTACAGCCAGCCCACGGTGATACCGTTGTCGCAGCGGTGAACGGTGAGTTTACCGTAAAGCAATTACAGCTACGCCCTGTGGTGCAATTGCTACCACGTAATGCCTTATTCTCCCCGATCGCCATCAATGATGAGTCTGAGTTAAACATCTTTGGGGTAGTGACCAACGTGGTGAAAACGCTCAAATGACGCCCTCACTATTCGCCCTCGTCGATTGTAATAATTTTTATGCCTCCTGTGAGCGGATGTTTAGGCCTGATTTGGTTGGTAAGCCGATTGTGGTGTTATCCAATAACGATGGCTGCGTCGTCGCCCGCTCCGTAGAGGCAAAACAACTTGGCATCAAAATGGCGGTGCCTGTATATCAAATCGCAAACCAACTCCGCCAGCATCAGGTTGCGGTATTCTCCTCCAACTATGCACTCTATGCCGACATGTCAAACAGAGTGATGACCACCTTAGAGCAAATGGTGCCGAAAGTAGAAGTGTATAGTATTGATGAAGCGTTTTTAGATCTATCACGCATCGATAAATGCACCGATATTCATCAGCTTGCATTAAATATTTATCAGCGAATACCGCAATGGACAGGGATCAGTGTTTGCGTTGGCATTGGGCCGACAAAGACCCTCGCCAAACTGGCAAACTATGCTGCTAAGCGTTATCCAGCAACCCGGGGCGTGGTTGATCTGCGCGACCGTGAACGCCAACGACGACTCATGGCGCTTATCCCTGTCGAAGAAGTCTGGGGAATAGGCCGTAGGCTTACGAAACGCTTGAACATCATGGGCATAAATACCGCGCTGCAATTGGCGGATGCGCATCCCAAACTTATCCGCGATACCTTTTCGGTCACCGTTGAGCGCACAGTACGCGAACTTAACGGCATTGCCTGTGATGACATACAAGAGGTCGCCGCCACTAAGCAACAAATTATCAGCTCCCGCTCCTTTGGTAGTCGTATTGATAACTTGGAAACGATGCAACAGGCAATCAATGAATACACTTTTAGGGCCTGTGAAAAACTGCGCTCCGAGCGCCAATACGCTAAAGCGATGTCGGTATTTGTGCGTACTAGTCCTTTTAGCGATATGACTCCCCAGTACAGCAAATCGCTGTCGGGCAGTTTAGTTCGGCCCAGCAATGATACGCGGGATTTTGTCACCCTTGGCCAAAGCCTATTGCAACGCATTTGGCGTGAAGGTCATGCTTATGTAAAAGCTGGTGTCATGTTAGGGGATTTTTTTGGTGCAGGCGTGTTTCAGCTCGGATTATTCGATGACGTCACGCCTAGGCCTAAAAGCAAGGAGCTGATGCAGTTACTCGATAAAGTGAACCACAGCGGCCGCGGAAAAATTTGGTTTGCAGGACAAGGTATTGACCCAACTTGGGGGATAAAACGTGAACTGCTCTCCCCTCGTTACACCACCCAATGGGCACAACTGCCCATAGTGAAATAATCAGCAAATCCAGTGGCTAAATGACCATCTGCGAATCGCATTAATACTCTAAGCATTGGTTATTCAGTGAAGCTCACTCCACTCCTGACGATATTAATCAGAATAGGCTTATCGGCCTAAATCCATCTCACTAAGACTGTGCCAGCAAAACTCATCTCGCTTGGTAAAATAATTTAAAAAAAAACAATGTTTAACATTAAAAATGACAAGGCAATGAACGCAGTAGAGAGACAACTAAGGCAATAAAGCAGACTTGCAAGTCTTCGCAATCTTAAAAAGATAAGCAAGGGCAAGCATGAGCTTGCCCTGAACGTAGATGCGGCTTTCAACATTATTCTGCTTTAAATCTCAACTAACACTAGAATGCATCCAACACTATAATCCAACGATTGCAAAACCGACTTAACACTAAAATCCATCGGCGTTAGCGCTAAAATAGTATCAACATCCATCATGCTTTGCCTATTATCTCAGCCTTAACACTCTTCATCACTCAGGTCTTCAAAGTACCAGTAACCGAGGTTCACCCACTCAGTCAGCTGCGTAAGCAAATCGGCATCGGCTAACCAGGGGGCTAAGGCGGTTTTATCTAACTGATTGCTATCACATAGTAGTGGGATCACCTCGGCCAATTCGGCTGAAAGCAGATACTTATCACCATTAATATACACAACGCCTTGTCCCACATTGATATCAAAATACAAACAACGCAGTCCGCCGAGGCGAATAAGCGGTTGCTCATCGAGCCAAGCGAGCACTTCGTCTTGCGTGATGTCCAACGGCTCATCGGGTAAATCGAGGGCGCATTTAGATTGAGTTAAATAGCGGCCCGAAAACTCGCTCACCAGTTCATCGGTTAACATATTAGTCAGTTGCGTGCGTAACCGCGCTAAATCGCGATTATCGACACAACCACTGCGCGTTGTCAGCTCGCGGTCTGGATCTTCAATCTGCTGTGCGCCTAAATCTTGCTCAGACAGATGATCGGCCAAAGCACTTACCATATCTTTGGCGGAAGCTGTGCGATAACCTACTGAAAAACTTAAAGACTGTTCTAAGGTTATACCGTCATGGGGGAATCCTGGGGGAATATAAAGGATGTCGCCGGGCAATAACTCAGTATCGATAATCGGTTCAAAAGCTTCTGTGTGCAGCAAAGCGGGATGGGCGGCAAACTCTTTGTGCGGCCCCAGATCGCCTACGCGCCAGCGGCGACGTCCCGAACCTTGGCAAATAAACACATCATACAGATCGATATGCGGCCCCACGCCACCGCCAGGAGTGGCAAAACTCACCATCACATCATCTAAACGCCAGCGCGGAATAAAATCAAAACATTGGATCAGGGCTTCTGCATCGGGCACCCAGTTGTTCAAGGCTTGCACGATCAAAGTCCAATCCCGTTCACCGAGATGATCGTAGGAATCAAAAGGGCCAAATTCAGCCTGCCATTGCCCTGCCTGTTGGTACACTCGCCGAGATTCCACCAGCTCATCCATGGCTAAGCCGGCTAACTCTTCGGGCGAGATTAAATCTTGAAAATGTTTGAATCCTTGGCGGATAACCAAAGGTTTTTTCTGCCAATATTCTGCTAAAAATTGCGCGGGCGTTAAGCCATTAATATCGAGTTGCATGGGTTGCTCACAAACCAAACTGTTATTCATAGAGGTAAATGCTAACAGGAAGCGAAACCAAGAAAGCTCGACCGGATCAACAAAGCATTAAGTCTTTTATCAGCGTTAATGTGATAGTGAATTTACTAACGTATTGAATTACAATCGGCTTATCTAAAAGCGTTGCGCTGTCAAAGACGGCAATGCTGACACATCATTTATAGAGTCCACATAAGATCTATGCCTACATCTGCAGCTAACACTTTGGTCGTGCTCGACTTTGAAACCACAGGGCTATCGCCCAATCAAGGGGACCGCGCGATTGAAATCGGAGCTGTGCTGATTGAAAACGGCGTGATCACCCAAAGATTTTCAGAGTTGATGAACCCAGGATTTAGAATAAGTCGTTTTATTGAGGACTACACAGGGATCAGCAATCAAATGCTCAGGGATGCAGCGCCCTGCAATGAAGTGATGGCGCGTTTTGCCGACTTTATCGCCGATCATAACTTAGTCGCCCACAATGCGGCATTTGATCAGCGCTTTTTAGACGCGGAATTTGCCCAAATTCGCCATCGCTATCGAGGACAATTTGGTTGCTCCTTGCTAGTGGCAAGACGTTTATATCAAGCGGCACCCAATCATCAGTTAGGTACTTTAGTGCGCTATAAACAGTTACCAAGCGATGGCACCTTTCACCGCGCCTTAGCCGATGCCGAAATGACTGGCCATTTGTGGCTGGCAATGCTGGCAGACCTTCAGCAAGAGTTCGGTCTCAATGCTCCCACCTTCGAGTTACTACAAAAAATCGCCAAGAAAACCAAAGCAGATGTGCCGAAGTTTTTACGTCAATATGCGGTTAAGTGATCCCAAAAAGCAAAAAGCCGATAAATCCAAGGATTATCGGCGATGTTTCAATAAGCAAATTAAGTGCTCAACGACTTGCCAGCAAAAAACAGCAAGCTCCTAGCAATAATGACCCATCTATAACGGCTTAAGCGGCGCGCTATCAATGCCGCAGGAACTGCGAACCACTAAGGTCGTCGGAATAAGCTGCGCACTCACCTCTTGTCCGCGGATAAGTTTGAGTACACTGTCGACTAAGATTTCACCGGCTAATTGGGTGTTCTGCTTAATGGTCGTTAATGGCGGATTGGCAAAACTCGCCACCGGAATATCATCATATCCCACCACTGCAACTTGTTCTGGGACTGAAATGCCCTTCTCTTTCAGCGCACGAATAGCACCAATGGCAATCAGATCGCTAGCAGCAAAAATAGCATCAAACTGTGCGCCTTTGGCCATCAATGCCATAGCCGCATCGTAACCAGCACTTTCAGTGCTAATTGCCGACACTTGCTTAGTGTGATCGACTGCAATATTCGCCATTTGCAGCGCTTTCACATGGCCTAAATATCTGTCCCTAAACTCAGGGCTGTGGCTCGAGGCATCGCCTAAAAAGGCAAAAGTTTTACGACCAAGGGAAATCAAGTGCTCTGTTGCAATCAAGCCGCCTTGATGATTATCACAACCAATCGATAGTACTGACTTATTGTTATGCTCAGCACCCCAGATCACAAAATGAGTATTCTGCGCGAGCAATCGCTCCAACTTTTGCTCGTAGTCCATGTAGTCGCCGTAACCGAGCAAAATAATGCCGTCAGCTTTATTACTGTCTTCATAATCGGCGTGCCAATCGCTGGACAATTGCTGAAAAGAAACCAATAAATCATAACCTTGCTGCGCCGTTGCTCGGGTAATGGAGCCAAGCATAGACAGGAAAAAAGGATTGATTAACGAGTCATCGTTGGTGGGGTCTTCACACAATAACAGCGCTAAGGTATGGCTATTTTGGGTGCGAAGATTGCTGGCATTTTTATCGACCTTATAATTCAGCTCTTTGGCAATGGTTTGAATACGTTGGCGAGTTTCTAAATTGACTAGCGGGCTGTTTCTAAGGGCACGGGAAACCGTTGACTGGGATACGCCAGCACGATAAGCAATATCAATCGAGGTCGCTTTCGATGCCATAAAGAGGATTTAACCTTAGTTATTATTTTGCGTCGATACTAAAACAGTTCCACCCACTTGTATAGACGAATGCGTTAACATCCGTCTTACATTAGAGACTCTGCTTAAATGCCGAGCTGATCGAGCAAATCATCGGCTTCATTATCAATGGCACGAGTCGCAATGGCGGGTTTATCGGCCATCTTAACCCAAGGCGAAACATTCGAATTTGAGTCGTTATTTCCCCCAATCGAACTGTGCTGCTCTAACAGACTATCGGGATCGAATTCTTCATCGTAGACAAATTCATCTAAGCGAATGAATTCGGTTTTGTCCATGGCAAACTCGAGGTAGAAAATATGGTTATTCTCTGTCCTAAACGACACTCTACGGGCAACCGCATCGTCTAAGTTAGCGTCGATTGATATAGTTAACTCTTTATTAATCGTTAACATTTTTGGTTGGCTTTGGCTGATGGATGTTTGCAATTCTTTAGAAATTTTATTAATAAAATCCCCTAGAATTTGGTTCATCAGTTCGCCCATCACATTACTCACTTCATCTGACGTATGCGAAAACGCGAGCTCAGACTCAGGCATGCCCATGTTCAGCATGTAGCGACGGTAGATTTCAATCGCTGCAGAGGCTGAAAAGTTGATCACAACCAGCCCTGAAAAACCACCGTCGAAAATCGAGAAACAACCGAGATCAGGTTTAAGACGAGTACGCGCAATACTTTGTACCATACCCGCATGGGTAACATTGCTGCCACTGGTGCTAGAAAGGACGTGGGCGACTGAGTGGCATAACTTCAGTAAAATATCATCCGACGTTACGATAGTATTTGTGGTCATAATCGATTCTCAAACTGAATAATGAATTAATCTTGCGCGTAAAAGCGTAAAAAATCAAAATTAAAACAATTGATTAGCCTAATATAGCAAGATGGCAAAATTAACATAATGCTAACTTATTGATATTTAATAGATCAGATAAAACCTTCAACATAAAGCGACTTATAAAACGGCATAACTTAATAAGAACATGCCCCATAATGCAACAGATTAAAGTTCCCTATCACTATTCCCTGCTTTAGATCAAAGAAACTCATATTTTATAACGGCTTTTGCTTAATTTATGTCACAGACGATTCAATTGAGATTGATTCGCAGGTATATTGATGCACAATAATAAGTCCTTAAGGAATCCAAATGATCACGTTTTTGCGCCGGTTTACCATTTTGCAACGCTTAATGATGATGCTCCTTATGGCCGCGATAGGGACTGTGTGTTTTGCCAGTTTTTCAATTAAAGAGCAGTACAGTAATTTAATTGAGCAGAAATGGTTGCAGATAGACGGTCAGCTCGCCAGCATGTTAAGCGTGATAGATGTGCACCGTCAGGATGCGCTCAAAGGTAAGTTTAGCGAAGCAGAAGCTAAACAAATCGCCGCGGATTTAATCAATCAAACTCGCTATTCAGGTTCCGGCTACTTCATTGTTATTGATGATAATAATCAAATCCTCGCCCACGGGGATAGCGCAAATCTTATTGGCACCTCAGCATTAACCTTCAAGTTACCTAATGGCACAAATCCCTTAGCCACTATGCTGCCATTAGCGCGTGCTAAATCGAAAACAACCCTCGAATACCCTATCGCCGATCCTATGACCCGTGCGATAGAAGACAAACTTGCTGAAGCCCGTTACTACCCGCAATGGGGCTGGACAGTCATCACAGGCGCCTATCTTAGCGATGTCAAAGCTAGCTTAAAGTCAGTCATTATCGACTATCTGATTATCATGTTTTTGATTTCAGTGCCGATTTTTGCCTTCTTCCTTGTGCTTAACCATTCCATCACCTCACCATTAAATGATGCTATTGATGCCCTTGAAGATATTGCCCAAGGCGAAGGCGACTTAAGTCAGCGCATTAATGCTCAAGGTAAAGATGAGATTGCCCATCTCGCCCGCGCCTTCAACATGTTCGCCCAAAAAATTGGCGACATGGTCGGCCATTTACAACCTTTAGGCCAAGCATTAGATAAAGATGCAAAACAGCTTTTGATTGCAGTTGAAGAGTCCAATCAGAGTGCTGAACATATCCACAGAGAAACAGGCAGCGTCGCCACAGCCGTCAATCAAATGCTGTCGACCACCCATGAAATGGCGAGCAACACCCAGCAAGCGGCCGATGCGGCGAACAGCGTAAAAGAACAAGCGCAGCAAAGCCAAGTCGTAATCGACAACACAGTCAGCAACACAGAAAAACTGGTGGCAGAATTAAAAGCCTCTGAAGTCATCACCCAAAAGCTGGGCGTCGCCTCACAGCAAATCGGTAGCATTCTCGATGTGATCCGCAGCATTGCCGAGCAGACCAACTTGCTCGCCCTCAATGCCGCCATTGAAGCTGCTCGAGCAGGGACCCACGGCCGTGGTTTTGCCGTGGTTGCCGATGAAGTCCGCGCCCTTGCTACTCGCACCCAAGACTCGACCAATGAGATCCAAAAAATCATTAGCGAGATCCAATCCGGTGTAGGCTCAGTGATGAAGAGCAACAATCAAACTCAACTGCAATCCGATGAGCTGCAGGCTCAAGCCCACGAAGCGGGTAAAGCCATGGCGGCGATTCTGCAATTGATTGCCCATATCAGTGACATGAACACACAATTAGCCAGCGCCACTGAAGAGCAATCACTGGTGACCGAAGAAATTAATCGAAATATTTGTAATATTTCGGAATTAACCGAAGTCTCAGTAAAAGCTAACGAAAGTAATAGCCATGCAGCTCAGTCACTGCAAGACATTAGCCAAGACATGTCCCGCACCTTAGGTCAGTTTAAAATCTAACTAAAGTGTATGAGAACGGCATGACTTGTCGATTGGGGCGCCATAGGGCGCCCTTTTCTTTGGGTAAACCTTCTGGTAACGCTTGTTAACCGCTATCTCACCAACAATGAATTTCAACGACAAAATCCCATTAACCACAAATTCTCTGTCACGCTAACGTTTGATATGCGGTATGCTTTAGCCTTAAAAATCCAACCGAGACACTGCCATGCGAATGACCTTAGCCGTTCACCCTGAACAGTACACAATTCATAGCTTTAGCCCGAATGCCGTATTGCCCAGTGAGGTTTTTGCACAGGACATGTATTTCATTGGTAAGACCCAAGAAGGTTTATCTTTAGTCGTTTCCAGTGAAATGGAACTCGACAGCCTAGAGCAAGAACCGGGCTGGTGTTGCTTTGAAGTACTCGGGCCACTGGGATTTTCGATGACAGGCATTTTATCTAAAGTGTCTGGCACCTTAGCGGACGAACAAATCAGTATTTTTGCGATTTCGACCTTTGATACCGATTACATTTTAGTAAAAAATAATCGCCTCAAAAGTGCCATCGCCGCCTTGAAAAAACAGGACTATCACATCATAGAATCGAAAGACGAAATGTAATACCCCTTTAAATATGAGTTCATCTACTATGTACGAAAAAACAGTCACCATTACCGCCAAACATGGCATTCACACCCGTCCAGCAGCCTTACTGGTTAAAGAAGCCAAAACCTTTGACTGTGATGTCATGGTCGAGTGTAATGGTAAGCAAGCCAGTGCTAAGAGTCTGTTTAAGCTACAAACCTTAGGCTTATATTCTGGCGTCACGGTAAGAGTGTTTGCCGAAGGTGAACAGGCACAGGCCGCGGTTGAGAAAGTCTCTGAGCTGCTCATTACCCTAAGCTAGGCCTTTTCTTGCGCTAAAGTGCATTTATCGGCAGGTTTAACCGACACGCAAAAAACTCGTCTCGACCGTCTTGACATGCTAATGCTTTACATACAAACGCTTTACAAGCTTAGCGTCACTCAACTAGACTCGCTATCGCTAACGGACACTCAGTTCAGTGGTTAATTTAGGAAGGGATATGTCAATAACGGGGATTATAGTGTCATCGGGAATTGCTTTTGGACAGGCACTTCACCTGCTCCACACCGAACATCACCTCGATTATCGCCCTATTCCCCTGTCTAAAATCCCTCAACAACAGGGTAAATTTGCCAAAGCCTTGCAAGAACTACAGGCACAACTGACCCACAGTCAAGCTGCACTCGACAGCGACTCCGAAAATTATCAGTTAATCGAAGCCGATTTATTGTTATTAGAAGACGATGAATTAATCGAGCAAGTGAACGATGCCATTCGCACCTTACAATTGTCGGCAAGTGTGGCGGTTGAACGTATTTTTGCCCATCAGGCCAATGAATTACAATCCTTAGATGATCCCTATTTAGCCAATAGAGCCCTAGATGTGCGCTGTTTAGGCCAAAGAGTCGTCGCGGCAATAAACGGCCATTTAGCTCAAGGACTCGAAAAACTCGATAGACCCACTATCTTATTAGCGCAGGATTTGACCCCCGCCGAATTTGCCTTACTGCCGCGGGAAAACCTTTGCGGTATTGTACTGAAAACGGGCGGTTTAACGAGCCATACGGCCATTTTAGCCAGAGCAGCCGGCATTCCAGCCATGTTAAGTTGTCAGTTCGACGCAGACTCTATTCCCAACGGCACGCCCTTAGTGCTCGATGCACTCGCGGGTGAACTTTGTGTCAATCCCAATCCAGACCAACAGGCAAGACTCACAGTCACCTTTCACCATGAACAAGCAAGGCGCGCAGCACTTCAAACTTACAAGGATGTCCCAGCGCAAACCCAAGACGGTCATACTGTGGGACTCATGGCAAACGTGGGTAATCTCAATGACATCACCCATGTCAGCGATGTCGGCGCCGATGGAATAGGTTTGTTTCGCACCGAATTTATGTTGATGAACGTCGCCACCCTGCCCGATGAAAAAGCCCAATACAGCTTATATTGCGATGCATTGCACGCCCTAGGCGGTAAAACCTTTACCATCCGCACCTTAGATATAGGTGCAGACAAAGAACTACCCTGTTTATGCCAAGAAATTGAAGATAATCCCGCCTTGGGTCTTCGCGGCATTCGCTACACCTTGGCGCACCCAGAATTATTTAAAACCCAATTGAGGGCCATTCTGCGTGCCGCTAACCATGGCCCGATCCGTTTGATGTTCCCTATGGTCAATCAAGTCGAAGAATTGGACGAGGTGTTTGCACTCATTGCCCAGTGCCAAGATGCCTTGGAAGAAGAAGAGAAAGGCTATGGCGAACTTAGCTACGGTATCGTTGTCGAAACACCTGCTGCGGTATTCAACCTCAACGCTATGCTGCCAAGACTCGATTTTGTCAGCATTGGTACCAACGATTTGACCCAATATGCAATGGCCGCCGATAGGACAAACCCGCAGCTTACCCGTGACTATCCGTCCCTTTCGCCTGCCATTTTAGCCTTAATTAACATGACAATAACCCAAGCTAAGGCCGCTAATGTTAAAGTTTCTCTGTGCGGTGAACTCGCCAGTTCACCGCAAATTGCGCCACTGTTAATCGGCATGGGGTTGGACGAACTCAGTGTTAACTTAAGCTCACTCTTAGAAGTGAAAGCAGCTATTTGCCAAGGCAGCATCACACAATTTTCGGCATTAGCTCACACAGCATTACAACAAGATAGAATTGCAAACTTACAGCAGTGTATAACAAGCTATAAATAGAGACATTTATTCGTTATGCTGCATTACAGAACAAAAACAATGACAAAAACAAGCAAAAGAGGCTCTAGATTATGGGATTTTTAAGCCGAATAAGGCGCTTGGTATCGGGCCAGACTCAATTAGCTGGCGGTATCATGGTATATGCCCCCGTTTCCGGGGATATTGTCGCCATTGAAAAAGTCCCCGACGTGGTTTTTGCTGAAAAGATTGTCGGTGATGGCATCGCTATCGCCCCCAAAGGCGAATTAATTCTGGCGCCTATCGACGGCACCATAGGTAAAATTTTTGAGACAAATCATGCATTCAGTATTGAGTCTCCCCAAGGTTTAGAGCTATTTGTTCACTTTGGTGTAGGTACAGTCGAGCTGAGAGGCAAAGGGTTTAAACGTTTAGCCCAGGAAGGTCAAGAAGTGAAAGTCGGCGATCCTATCCTGTCATTCGATATTGATTATCTAAAAGACCAAGTCGACAGCCTACTCACTCCTGTCGTTTTGGCGAACATGGAAGATGTCAAATACCTCGACAAAGCCCAAGGCAGTGTCACCGCAGGCAAAGACGTGATCTTTACGGTACAGCTCTAATTTAACCATTTCGAATAAATCGTTTATCGGTTGTTTTCTGAATAATAAAAGGCTGACTCACCATCATGAGCCAGCCTTTTAAGTTTTGAAAACCAAGCCTATACACGGTATTTGAATTCGCCAAGCTGCACCGATACACAGGCTTGAGAGAATCTATTTTGGCCGTCCTCACGCTAAGCATCACGTTCCCTGCGAATAACGGCTACATGACTCTAGTAAACTAATCTACTTTGAACATGGCAAAATCGGGGCGCGGCAATTTATCTAAAATACTGTACAGATAAATCACCAATACCGAGAGTAAAGCGCCTGTCAAAAACAGCCACTGACCGCCAAAATGATCCAATATGATGCCACCTCCAAGGGGCGCGAGCGCAAATCCTAAGTCATAGAATGAAGCAGCCCCAAAGTAGGCGCCGCGAAGATGATCAGGGGCTAAGCGGTCGATATGCACATTCATAGTGGGGAACAAAATAGTCTCGGCGACACTCATCACCACAATCGCACCAATCCAGCCCCAAAATAGATCCAGTGGATTAAACGCCAGCCAGATTTGTGAGCTGATCAGTAATAGCAATCCGATTTGAATCCGTTTGACGAGCGGAAAACGGGCCATGAGTTTCAATAGCAAAAATTGGGTGGAGATAATCACCATTGCATTGGTGAAAATCATGCCAGAAATTAACGTCAGCAAATCAGGCGCACCTGCGCGAGTAAGATATTGGATCAACGAACTGTCCATTTGGGCATAAATGAACATACACAAAATATTGGCAAAAATTAAACATTGCAGCAGTTTATCTTGCAATAGAATGGCGATAATTTGCTTACGGCTCACGACTGCCGCTTTTTTCGTGCTCGCCTCTGCATCAGTCGATAAGCCATTCACACCACGATTAACACCATCACTTGTCATGTCATTTACAAAGTCACTTTCACTGCTACTCGTATCGCCACTTAAATTGTCACTCGATGAGGCGCCAGCCGCCATAGCAAGTTCCTGACGGGTTTGATGGTTAAATCCCCAATATAACAAGGCCAACAACACGGCAAAGGCCACTGCAGTAAGGTAGAAACTGGATTGCTTGCCCGTAAGACCAAGCCATACCCCCAGCATAGGGCCAACGGCGCAGCCAAAGTTGACGATAAAATACAGCGACTGCATCGCCAATTCGCGTGTCTTAGGATCGGCAATAATGTCGCCCATAGCGGCGGATGTCAGCGGTCGCCACAGTGAAGTGGCCATAGAGCACAGGGTCATCACGACCACATACCCCTCGACAGAATTGGCTTCAGCCAATAACGAAAACGAGATGATATAGAGAATGCCCGTCAGGTACATCAGCTTATGACGACCGATTCTGTCGGACAATGAGCTACCAACAAAGCTCGTAAATACCGAAATAATCGCGGCGCTGGACAAGACCATGCCGACCTCAGTGGCACTTAGCGCAAATTTTTCATATAAAATAACGGCTAAGAATGGCCACACCATGTAATAACTGCCACGGGTGATAAAAGACCCAAACAAAAATATCCACATCAAGCGCGGAAATTGCTTAAATCGCTGCAATGAAACATCGCTGTGCATCTTAATCCTTTAAAAGCGCATTGACTTCAATGCTTAAATCAAACTGATTTTAATGAAAAAACAATATATACAAGGCACTTAAGTTAGACAAGTGTTAAAAAGTCAAACCAAAGCAAGTCACCAGCGATTATTATCTCTAGAAAATTAACGTTTTATTAATCACCAGATATCGGCAACACATCCCACTTGTGACATGCGACGCACAATGCCACAATGCCAGCAAAATCAATGCTTGCAAGCCAAGCGTCCATCCACACTGGAGCATCATTTTGACCCTCTACGGTATTAAGAATTGCGATACAGTGCGTAAAGCACGTAAATGGATTGAAAATCATCAACTTCCAGTTCATTTCCATGATTTTAGAGATGACGGCCTACGTCAAGAAGACCTCGAATTCTGGTGTAACACCTCAGGCTGGGAAACCGTATTCAATAAGCGCAGCACGAGCTTTCGTGCGCTCAGTGACGCAGATAAAACCGATATCGATCAAACCAAAGCCATTCAACTTATGCTGACGCAACCGACACTGATCAAACGCCCCGTCTTAGTCGTCGGTGAACAAGTGCTGATTGGTTTTGATGAAGCCGCCTATAAAAGAGTATTCTCAGTATGATGCTTGCCGACAATTATCCCGTTACAGAACTGACAAAAGCGCTGATCGCCCGCCCTTCGGTGACACCGCTTGATGAAGGCTGCCAAACCTTAATGGCTGAAAGACTCAGCGCCATCAGTTTTAATATCGAACCTATGGTATTTGAAGACACCACCAATATGTGGGCTCGCCGTGGTAATGAAGGCCCCGTTTTTTGTTTTGCGGGCCACACAGACGTTGTGCCAACGGGCGATGTGAGCCGCTGGCACACGCCGCCTTTTGTGCCCACCATCATTGATGGCTACTTATATGGCCGCGGCGCAGCGGACATGAAAGGCTCACTGGCGGCTATGATCATTGCCACCGAACGCTTTGTGGCTAAACATCCCGATCATCATGGCTCGATTGCCTTTTTGATCACCAGCGATGAAGAAGGTCCATTCATCAACGGCACGACGCGAGTCATTGATACCTTAGAAGCGCGCAACGAGAAGATCACCTGGGCATTAGTCGGCGAACCCTCATCAACCCTAAAGCTGGGTGATGTGGTCAAAAATGGTCGCCGCGGCAGTTTAACCGGCAACTTAACCGTGAAAGGCATTCAAGGCCACGTGGCCTATCCACACCTTGCCGATAATCCAATCCACAAAGCCGCACCTTTCTTAGCTGAGCTAAGTCAGATGCACTGGGATAATGGCAATGAGTTTTTCCCCCCCACCAGCTTCCAAATCGCCAATATTAATGGCGGCACGGGCGCATCGAATGTGATCCCTGGTGCACTGGAAGTGATGTTTAACTTCCGTTACTCCACCGAAGTGACCGCCGAAATCTTGATTGAGCGAGTTGAAACTCTATTGAAAGCCTATGAGCTAGATTACGATATCAGCTGGATTTTCAATGGCCTACCATTTTTAACCGGTGATGGCCCGTTATTAGATGCAACCCGTATCGCGATCCGTCAAGTCACAGGTTATGAAACCGATCCGCAAACCACAGGCGGCACATCAGACGGTCGCTTTATCGCGCCAACGGGTGCCAAAGTGTTAGAGCTTGGCCCTGTCAACGCCACCATTCATAAAGTGAATGAATGCGTTAAAGTGGACGACCTTGAGCAGTTAGCCCTGTGTTATGAAGTCATTTTGGAACAATTACTGTGTTAGCACATCTGAAGATCCGTCCCGAAACCGCAAAGCTTTACGGCTTAAGCTCCCCTGAATTGGTGGATTATTTAAGCCCATATCACCTTGGTTATCATAGCTTTGGGTTAGAGGAGAACACAGCTATCGCCTTTAAGTCTATGGCTGCAAAAGCCGAAGATGCGGGCATAAAACTCGCTATTTGCTCGGCTCATCGTCCCTTTGAACGGCAACTGGCAATTTGGAATGCCAAGGCTAGCGGTAAACGCGCGGTATTGGATACCAATGAGTTACCGGTCAATATACAGGGCTTAAGTGACGATGCCATAGTTGACTTGATTTTGCTCTGGTCGGCGTTGCCCGGCGCTTCACGCCACCATTGGGGTACCGATCTCGATGTGTTCGATGCGGCTCAAATTGATGTTAAAACCCTGCGCCTTGTTGAAGCTGAATATGTTCAGGATGGTCCCTGCGCTAAATTGCATGCTTGGCTGGTAGAAAATGCCCATGATTTTGGCTTTTACTTCCCGTTTCAGCAGGGACAAAGTGCGGTAAGTCCTGAGCCTTGGCATATCAGCTATTTCCCTGTAGCACAGTTATTGTTGCCACAATTCGATCGTGCCGAACTGGCAATCCTGTTAGAAAACAGTGATATGTTGCTAAAAGATGCAGTACTCGCCCGATTAGACAATCTAATAGATGAATACGTGCTGCGTATCGCTCAGCCCTAATCACGAAATACTCGCAAAGATCAGTCAACACAGGTTAAGCCTAGCGTTATATCGTCAAAATGGGCGCCAAAATGCGGTTTAACACAATGATATATTTGATAAAGTAGGTTTTATGGATTTTTCTTCACACCGTCAGCAGCTTGTTATTGCCGATCGAAAATTAAGTTACCTTGATGTCGGCTCAGGCCCTGTATTGTTGTTTGGGCACAGTTATTTATGGGATAGCGCTATGTGGGCGCCTCAAATTGCCACCTTAAGCGCCCAGTATCGCTGCATAGTGCCTGAACTTTGGGGCCATGGTCAGTCAGATTTACTGCCCAATAACTGCAAAACGCTACTCGATATTGCCGATCAAATGCTTGAGCTAATAGATGCTCTTGAGATAAGTCACTTTAGTGTTGTCGGACAATCTGTCGGTGCTATGTGGGGCGCAGAATTGGTACTGAAAGCACCAACAAGAGTTAAAACCCTCGTTATGCTCAACAGTTTTATCGGCTTCGAACCCGAAGTCACCCGTGCGAAATATGATGGCATGCTGGATATGATTACCGCCGCTAAGGCGATCCCTGCGCCGCTGATCAGTGCAATTTCACCTTTATTCTTCGCCAATGATGCCGCAAATAACACTCCCGAACTGGTTACGGGCTTTGAACAGTCACTTGCTAGTATCACAGCGGAGCAAATCCCCACGATAGTTAAACTTGGACGAATGATTTTTGGTCGTCGCGATACCATGGAATACGCCGAGCAATTGACGCTACCCTGCCTCATCATGGCTGGCGTGGAAGATAAGGCCCGCAGCGTATTGGAAAGTTACCTGATGAGTGATGCCATTGACGGCAGCCAACTTGTGCATATTCCTGCGGCAGGACACATATCAACTCTCGAACAAGCGGAATTTATTAACCAACATTTAGCCGATTTTCTGGCTAAACATTATTAATCAATTGCTAAATCTACACTTCAAGGTGCGAAAACTCGCATCTTGAAGATGAGTATTTCTACTTAGTACATGTTACCAAAATGTGCTTATATCAATATTGCTCACCCATACTTAATTCCTATTTTATGGATAAATACATTAGGCTTTACTTTATTAAAGTCTGTTATTGAGCACGCCTCGTTTCATTAAACTCACCTGTTAAACCTCTATTACAAGTAAAGACCTTGTTTTTGTTCCAATCGGCTTAAAAAATGTTGCACAAAGGTGAAATCTACTAATTATCAACTACCTTTATACTGTATTCCCTCAACAAGGTATTCTGCCATGAGAAAAAGTACAGTTGCCCTCTGCGTATTCAGCACACTTTATATGCCGTCTCTTTATGCCGATGTTCAAATAAATGGATTTGCCTCTATTGTCGCGGGCTCGAGTCTAAGTGACGATAAAAGCTATTATGGTTACGATAAAGAACTCGATTTTAATAATGATTCCAAAGTTGCCTTACAATTTACCGCCGATCTTGGTAGTGGCTTAAGAGCTACTGCACAAGTGCTATCCAGAGGCAGTAACGATTATAGCGCTGAATTCGAATGGGCTTATATCTCCTATGACATCAGCGACAAACTTATGCTTATGGCAGGTCGCCAACGTTTTAATCTCTATAAATACTCCGATTATATTGATGTAGGCTATGCCTATCATTGGATCACTCCGCCCCGCGGAGTTTATTCACTGCCATTTAATTCAGGTGAAGGTGTAGGCTTAGTTTATGCCGATTTATGGGGAGATACCGAAGTAGGTTTGACCTATAAATACATTACCACTTCAGTTTCTGACTACTCACCTACCGGTTCATCAACGCCTCCTGCGCCCTTCTCCGCCGAGGGCCACATAATGAACTTTAACTTTGTAACCTCAGGGTTTGAGTACGGTTTAAATATTGGCATAGTCACCGATTTCTCCTACGAATTACCCGCACTGCTTGGCTTAGGCAATGCAATTTCTCAAACCGGACTCTTTACTCAGCAAGTAGTTGATGATCTTTTACCGATTAATGACAGCGCGTTACTCATTGGCGCGAATGTTAAATATGATGCTGAAAAATGGTTTATTTTGGCCGAATACACACGAATTGATGTCGATCCCAGTAGCTTTAATATTCAAGATTCAGCCTTTGTTTCCGGCGGGATCCGCTATCACGATTTCACCTTCCACTTAACCTACGGTATTGATAAAGGTGAGCCCCAATACGATGCCTATGACGCTATGTTACCTGTTTACAATGGTCTGCCACCGGCAAACCAAGCTGCACTCGCACCGCTTGTTTTTGGAACACAAGCGGCGCTTGAAGCACAGCAGGAAGACAGCGCCTACTACATCATAGGCACCCGCTGGGATTTCCATCCTTCTGCCGCACTGAAACTAGAGTACACCAACTACAGTAACGACAAACCGTCCTCCGATGAACAGTTGCTGAGTATGGCAATAGACTTAGTTTTTTAAGGAGTTAAGCATGAAACTATTAATAAGTTCTCGGTTGATGATAAAAACCTTAGTCGCCAGTGCGCTTCTATTTGGCAGTGCCTGTGTTCAAGCCGAAATTGCCGTCGTGGTGCATCCTTCTAATACGTCAGAAATTAGCGCTGCGGATATTTCACGGATCTATTTAGGCAAACTCAAGTCTTTCCCCAGTGGTGGTACTGTCGTCGCACTCGATCAACCTGAAGGTACGCCCGCACGTGATGCCTTTGTTAAACAGATCCTTAATAAAACCGAGAGTCAGTTAAAAGCCTATTGGTCAAAACTGGTCTTTTCAGGCCAAGGTCAACCGCCCAAAGTCGTCGACTCCAGCGCTGAAATGCTCGCATTGATTGCCGCCAATCCCAATATGATCGGATTTGTTGACGTCAGCGAAGTAAACGACAGCGTGAAAGTGATCAGTAAGTTCTAACCCATACTGCATCATCCTTGTCCGCCTTAACCTGTGGCGGACAAGGTTTCCACTCAGCATTAGCGCGATATAAACAACAAGCACATTATCAAATGGTTCTTGAACCCTCAGAGAGGGCTTATCCATTTGCAGTACTATTAAGAAAAAATAATCTCGATTTTTCAATATCCTGATTCAAACCTTAATTGGATAGACCAGCAGAGCCAAATTTGCTGGTATACTCTTGCTAAAAATGTGCTGCTTGCATGAATTAGAGCATGAGAAGACATTTTATATGTCAATAAAACAATAGGTTAAAATGAAACTACTCAAACCTTTATTCGACAATAACCGCCGCTGGGCCGGACGTATACGCCAAGAAAATCCTGATTTTTTTGAACAATTAGCGAAACAGCAACATCCTGAATACCTGTGGATTGGCTGCTCAGATAGTCGCGTACCCTCAAACCAAATCATTGATCTTATGCCCGGTGAAGTCTTTGTTCACCGTAATATCGCCAACATGGTGATCCATACCGATCTTAACTGCTTATCTGTACTGCAATACGCCGTCGATGTGCTCAAGGTGAAGCATATTATGGTGGTGGGTCACTACGGCTGTGGTGGTGTGCGCGCGGCCATGGGTCAGCAACGCTTAGGACTCATCGATAACTGGCTCGGGCATTTACGTGATATCTATCGTATTTATCAGGAAGAATTACAACAGATGGACGAAGCCAAACGTTTTGATCGCCTGTGCGAGCTAAACGTGATTGAGCAGGTTGCTAATGTGACCAGTTCAACCATAGTGCAAGAAGCTTGGGATCGCGGCCAAGAAGTGGCGGTACACGGCTGGATTTACGGCATTGATAACGGTTTACTGACAGATTTAGATGTCACGGTTGACCGTGAACATGGTTTAGCTAATCCACGCTAACAGCCTGAATGTCGGCTTTCAACACCCCGCTGAGTGTCATCAATGCTCAGATAAAACCTGCCGCTGTGCAGGTTTTTCTTTTTCCATGACAATTTTCAGCAATAAAACATCGCAAGGGTCTATTACGCCAGTTATAATCCGCCAGTTAATTGCAGGCGACCTATGCGCCACAAATTCTAAGGAGATACCTTCCATGCCCGGTTTTGAATTATTTGGTCCTGAAGAGAAGCAGGAAGTCGCTGACGTTATGGAAAACGGTTTTACCTTCCGTTACAACTTCGACCATATGCGTAATGATCGCTGGAAGACGCGCGATATGGAGCAACTGCTTTGCGAGAAGATGAACGTGAAGCATGCTCACCTTTTATCAAGCGGTACTGCTGCGCTGCAAACGGCCATGATGGCTGCAGGCATTGGTGCTGGCGATGAAGTTATCGTGCCACCTTTTACCTTTGTAGCCTCAGTTGAAGCGATTTTTATGGCAGGCGCTATTCCGATTTTTGCCGAAATCGATGAGACATTGTGTTTATCTCCAGAAGGTATCGAAGCCGCGATTACCCCACGCACTAAAGCCATCAACTTAGTGCACATGTGCGGTTCTATGGCGAAGATGGACGAGATCAAAGCCGTCTGTAAAAAACATAACTTACTGATTTTAGAAGATGCTTGCCAAGCCATCGGTGGTAGCTACAAGGGCCAAGCCCTAGGTACTATCGGTGATGTGGGTTGTTACTCATTCGATTCAGTCAAAACCATCACCTGTGGTGAAGGTGGCGCTGTGATCACTAACAACACAGAAATCTACAACAACGCGCACATGTTCTCAGATCACGGCCATGACCATATTGGTAAAGACCGCGGCGCAGAGTCACACCCTATCATTGGCTTGAACTTCCGTATTTCGGAAATGAATGCCGCCTTAGGGTTAGCGCAGTTACGTAAACTCGATACCATTATCGATATTCAACGTAAAAACAAAAAGACCATTAAAGATGCAATGGCCGCTATTCCAGAAGTCACCTTCCGCCAGATCCCAGATCCCGAAGGCGACTCGGCTGGCTTCTTAACCTTTATGTTGCCAACCGAAGCGCGCACGCAAGAAATCAGCAAAAAACTGGCTGAAAACGGCGTTGATGGTTGCTTCTACTGGTATGTAAACAACTGGCATTATTTGAAAAACTGGAAACACATTCAGGAGCTTAAGGCATCTGCTGCGTTGCCAATCACATTAATCGCCGACAGACCTGACTATACTCAAGTTTCTGTGCCTAAATCCGATGCCATTATGAGCCGCACGATTTCTATGCTCATCAAGTTGTCTTGGACCGATGCTCAGATCGCCGAGCGTATCGAAAACATCAAGAAAGCATTTGCCCAATAATTCTACGGGAGTTTGTTGCAATGAGTTTTAAGAATTTTAAAGTAGTTGAAAAAATGATCTTCGGCCGTGGCTCATTCGTCCAATTGGATGAAGTGTTAGCTGCTGAACGTAAAACCGCCGACGATTTCGTGGTGTTTTTAGTCGATGACGTGCATCAAGGCAAAGCCCTTGAGGGCCGCATTCCAGCTAAAGCACAAGACATGGTAATTTGGGTTAACGTTGATGAAGAGCCAAGCACAATTCAAATCGATGCCCTGACTGAACAAGTTCAAGCTTTCAATAGCAAACTGCCAGTGAGCGTCGTCGGTTTAGGTGGCGGTTCAACCATGGACGTAGCTAAAGCGGTATCGCTGATGCTGACCAACCCAGGTGGCTCTGCTATGTATCAAGGTTGGGACTTAATCAAGAACCCAGCGGTACACCACATTGGTATCCCAACGATTTCTGGTACTGGTGCAGAAGCGTCACGCACCGCAGTATTATGTGGTCCAGTACGTAAGCTAGGCCTGAACTCAGATTACACAGTATTCGATCAAATCATCATGGATTCTGAGTTAATCGAAGGCGTAGAAACGGACCAATGGTTCTACACAGGTATGGATTGCTATATCCACTGTGTTGAATCTTTACAAGGTACCTTCTTAAACGAGTTCTCTAAATCCTACGCTGAAAAAGCCATGGATTTATGTCGCCAAGTGTACTTAGACGGCCACGTAGAAAAAGACGACAAGCTAATGATGGCGTCTTTCATGGGCGGTATGAGCATAGCGTATAGCCAAGTGGGTGCCTGTCATGCGGTATCTTACGGTCTGTCTTACATCCTGGGTTACCACCATGGTATCGGCAACTGTATCGCCTTTGACGTGTTAGAAGAATTCTATCCAGAAGGTGTTGAAGAGTTCCGTCTGATGATGAAGAAACATAACATCACGCTGCCGAAGAACATCTGTAAAGATCTGCCAGACGAAACGATAGCGAAAATGGTTGCCGTGACTAAGAGCATGGGTCCACTATGGGCTAACGTTTACGGCGCGGGTTGGGAAGAGAAAGTCACAGATGAAATGTTGACTGCCCTGTTCCGTCGTATCTAAGCTCTAACACATGTTAAAAGGGCTCAATTGTGAGCCCTTTTGTCTATATGCATTGTATATCTACACTGTATATTTTTGATAAAAGTAGGATAATTTGATGAATGTGACTCTGTTAATCCCGGCTCGTTACGGTTCAAGCCGCTTCCCGGGCAAACCCTTAGCCCCGATTAACGGCAAGCCAATGATCCAACACGTGTATGAACGCGCGTCGTTAGCCAAAGGCCTCACCAATATTTACGTCGCTACCGATGATGATCGCATTAAAGCGGCCGTTGAAGGTTTTGGCGGCAAAGTAGTCATGACCAGCCCAGATGCAGCCTCGGGTACAGATCGTATCAATGATGCAATAAACCAACTGGGACTAAAAGATGACGACTTAGTGATCAACCTACAGGGCGATCAACCTCTTATTGACCCAACCTCTATCGAGCAAGTCATCAGCCTCTTCGAGCGTCACCCTGGTGAGTTTGAAATGGCCACCTTAGGCTTTGAAATCGTCAATAAAGCCGAGCTTGACGATCCTATGCATGTGAAGATGGTGTTCGATAACAACAACTACGCCTTATATTTCTCTCGTTCGCGTATTCCTTTTGGCCGCGATACTCAAGATTACCCCGTTTATAAACACTTAGGTGTGTATGCTTATACACGCAAATTCGTACAGGCCTTCGCCGCCCTACCATTAGGTCGTCTAGAAGATCTGGAAAAACTCGAGCAATTACGTGCATTAGAGTACGGCCATAAGATCAAAATCGCCATTAGCGCCTTTGATTCTATTGAAGTTGATACGCCAGAAGACATTCGTAAATGTGAGCAACGTTTAGCGGTTGATTAATCGCCCGTTAGGTGTGCGCGAGTCAATTCGAAACAGGAGCTGAGTATGTCGACCTTAGAAGTCTGGATCATTATTATTTTGATCGTCGGTGTCATCGCCAGCAATCTTGCTGCGTTGAAGTACAGTGCTAAGTTCAAACTGCCGCAGTTCGGTCAACATGGTAAAGATAAGCAGATAAAGTCAAGTACTGCGAAGCCTTCGGCAGCAGACAATGATGCCGATGCGGCTTCAAATAAGCCAGGTTCTGCGGACTCAGAACCCAATAAAGCAGATCAAAGTAAAACTGAGCCACCTAGGGGCTAAACTCAATGGCGGCTTTTAAAAAGTGAGTCTAAAGATGGCTCTTGAACACGCCTTTTAAAGACTTTGCTATAAACACTGAGCAATGACGCTCGCAAACATAGAAAAGGCGCCACAGGCGCCTTTTTTGTCTCTCAAATAACAAGCTAGTCAATGCCACTCATCAGCCTTAGGCTTTTTTCGCTGATGTGCGACTCAATGGCTGCTCCTCAAGGTGCGCCACTAAAAAGACTAAAAAGCGAAACAGGGATTTAATCTTAAGATCATGATTTTTATTGGGCTCAGCCGCAACTAACTTCTGCAGCGATTTGATTCTAGCGTAAGCATTCTCGACTAAAGCGTCGTTCTCTTTACCGACATATTTATTAAACTCGGCAAATTCACCAATAAATTTCAGTGTCACTTTACGGCGATTTAACGCAGTGAGTGCTGCGCCCTCTTTCAGTTTTGCCTCAAAAATACTGCATTCTAAACCGCTGGCGATCGCGCTTTGCGATAAACCGCTGCTTAACGCATCGGCCAGAAAACCCAAATTGGCTTTTAATTCAAAGGCAATCGCCTGCTTACTGGCGCTCGATTGCTGCCAGCGACTGCGTTCCTTATCGAAAATATCGTATAGCTCTTTCCAAATGCTCATGCGCTTTGCCTAACTTGCACTGAATCGCTCCCTTCGTATATAGCACTCGACTTTTTTGAAATGCTAGCGTTGTTAATACTAACGTTTTTAATACTAGCGACTGAAAGTTATCATAAATTTAAGGTTTTCGGCATAGCGCTATGATAAATAATGGTTTAAAAATGAGTTAAAGCACATTCACACTAAAACTAAAATCGGCATAAAAAAATGACCCGAACGAGTCGGGCCAGAGTGCAAGCCATATTCACTGTGAGAGCCATGTGAAAACTGCCTGAGTGAGAAACAAGCTCAGTGCAAACTCATGACTAACTCACTACTCATCTAATGACATATAAAGTTAAAGCGCTTGCGATTTTTTCGCGTTATTTTTCTCGGCGGCGAGTCGACGCTGCGCTTCTTTTTTCTCACGGCGCGCTTCAATCACTTGATTTACATCGCTACCGATATGCGCTTCATTACGGGCTTTAGCCAGATTCACTTGACGTTCACGCTCAACGAAACGTTTACGCTGCTCGTCAGAAATTTTATCGATACAATGTGGGCAACTGACACCTTGCACATAGGCAGGGCTCTGTTTTTCAGCTTCGGTGATTGGCATACGGCAAGCATTACATTGATCGTATTGGCCTTTCTTCAAGTCATGGTTCACTGCAACGCGGTTATCGAATACGAAGCACTCGCCTTCCCACAAACTTTCTTCCGCTTTGACTTCTTCGAGATATTTAAGAATACCGCCTTCAAGATGATACACCTCGTCAAAGCCTTGCTCTTTTAAATAAGCAGTTGATTTCTCACAGCGAATACCGCCAGTACAGAACATGGCGACCTTCTTATGTTTAGCAGGATCAAGATTCTGCTTCACATATTCAGGGAATTCTCTGAAGGTTTCAGTCACAGGATTAACGGCATTTTTGAAAGTGCCGATTTGCACTTCATAGTCGTTACGGGTGTCGACTAAAATCACGTCCGGATCAGAAATCAGCGCATTCCAATCTTGAGGCTTCACATAGGTGCCAACCACTTTAAGTGGGTCAATACCTTCAACGCCCATAGTCACGATTTCGTTTTTCAGTTTGACTTTAGTGCGGTAGAACGGCATTTCATCGTCAAATGATAACTTGTGAACGATATTATCTAGGCCATTTTGGCTATTAAGCCACACTAATAACGCTTCAATCGCTTCTTGAGTGCCAGCAACTGTGCCATTGATCCCTTCACTTGCGAGGAGCAGAGTGCCTTTAATCTCAGCCTGTTCCATCATAGCGAGCAATGGCGCTCGGATAGATTCAAAATGCGGTAACGACACGAATTTATATAACGCACATACGACAACTTTAGCCATAACACCCTCTTTGCTAGCTGGAACTTAATTTCCAGTGCATAAACAAATCAATCATCTGCAGCCTTGCTGCAGATCCCAAAAATAGCGCGGAATTCTACCTGAGTCACAGCAAGATAAACACAGATAAAATACAGGGTCTTTAATTCTTTACGCACAGTGGTGAGAAAAATCATTCTATGATGGCAATTTAAGCAGAAATCCCAGTATGAAAGCGTTACCATCTGCGCCCTTTAAACATTGCATGATTGGCACACAACATTTGCATTGGCATACTCGCGTCGTCAATAAGCATGACACGCTGACATCAGCTTTAGTCGCATCAACTTCCACGCATGGCGCCGCACAGTAGAGGAAATCCGAATGACTCTTGCCGTCTTATACACCTTCCGCCGTTGCCCCTATGCAATGCGAGCACGTTTAGGACTCTTGTTAGCCCAATGCAATGTTGAAGTCCGTGAAATCGCCCTTAAAGCCAAACCACCACAAATGCTAACTGCCTCACCTAAGGGTACTGTGCCGGTATTAGTGCTAGCAAACGGCGAGGTGATTGCCGAAAGTCTTGAGATCATGCGCTGGGCACTCACGCAAGCCGATCCCTTAGATCTGCTATGTCAGCAAAGCCCTGTAATTGAAGATAAAATGGCACAGCTTATCGCGAAAAATGATCAGCAATTTAAACCATGGCTTGACCGCTATAAATATGCCGACCGTTACCCTGAGCAAACGCAAGCTTATTATTATCAGCAGGCGAGTCATTTCCTCCTACAACTTGAAACATGCTTAGGGCAACACCCCTTTTTAGTCGCCGATACACCTCGCCTTGCCGACTACGCAATCGTACCTTTTGTACGCCAGTTTGCCGCAGTGGATCTTAAACGTGCACTTAGTGATGATTTTCCGCGAGTCGCCGCTTGGCTAAATCGACTTATTTCGAGTGACATATTTATTCGTGCGATGGAAAAATATGTGATCTGGGACGCTAGCCATTCTCCAATTTGCTTGTTAGGAGACGTGTAAGCCAATAAGATTTAAAGATTATTTTTATTTTATGTTATAGCCATCGGTAAAATATTCGAGTAAGGTATTTGCCACTAGGTAACTAATTTAGCTAATCGTAGCTAGACAATCTTCTCAAGAAAAGTAACCACGCCTAAAGACTCAAGGACGTGAATGATAGAATACAAGGATAAGACAGTTGGAAAATATGGATATTAATATCGTTATTATGCTTGGGGGCCTGGTGCTATTGCATTGTCTATTTGCCCTTCGGGCCTTCAAAAGTACAGTGGATCTCAGCACCAACAAAAAGTGCTTATGGTGCCTACTGAGTCTGATACTCGGCCCTATGGGTTATTATGGCTTTCACGGTTTTATTCCCCTAGATAGAATTCTCAAAGACTAAACGGTAAAACTGAATACCTTCAAAAAACTAGTCATACCATTGATTTACTTATCAAATTAAGACAAAAAATAGCGCAACCTTAAGCTGCGCTATTTTTACGACCCAGTTTAATCAATCAAGGCATTACAGTTAACTACAAATGACTGTGCAACAATACCGAGTCATCAGGAACTTTTTGGATCACAGGCGCTTGCCCTTCAGCCAAGGCTTGTTTATAGCTTTGATTCATTTTAAGGGCGAGATACAAATCTGGCCGGATCAAAATACCACCTTCCCCTGTCTGCATGCCCGCTTGCTCAAACCAACTCAGCATCTGCCGTTTACGTCCCGCAAGCACTAAACGAACGCCACGTTTTTTAAGCAGTTGATGTAAATCAGCCAACATGGCCATCACACTTAAATCCAAATGGGTAAAACAAGGCACTGCATCAATAATGATGCAATCGACAGGCTCAGATTCCCGAATAAACTTTTCCAGCAAACGGCGCTTAAAATACGTCGCATTAAAGTAAGTTAACGGCGAATTAAAGCGATATATAAATACTCCTGGAACCGATTTAGCTTTACCCGATTCATCGACACTACGGATAACGCCCTTATGATCTAAACCAAGCACTTGATCCGTAGGCCGCATCACAGTAGCGAGGAACTGGAATAAACCCAGTAATACAGCCAAGGTTATCCCAGGGATAACCCCAATAAACAACACAGAGAACAAGGTGATACAGGCAAGTAAAAAAGCAGACCTATCCCGCACTCGTAGATTCCACAGTGACTTTAAATCGATAAGCGAGATTGAGGCAATCACCAGCACCACACCTAAGGCGGCACTGGGGATGAACTTCAAAGGCGCAGTGAAAAATAGCGCCACAACACCAATCAATACCGCCGCAATGATAGACACTAACTGGCTCTTACCACCATTGGCATCATTAACCGCAGTGCGGGAATCCGCGCCGCTCACCGCAAAACCTTGAGATATGGCTGACGCTATATTGGCTATACCTAACGCCCTGAACTCTTTATCGGCATCTATATCGTAACCGTTTTTTGCCGCAAAGCTTCGAGCCGTCAACATCATGCTCACAAAGCTCACCATGGCTAAGTTAAGCGCTGGTACCACAAGCTCACGGGCGATACCTAAATCAAATACAGGCGCTTGGAATGAAGGTAATCCTGAGGTCACTTCTCCGACGACGCTAATATCAAAGCTCGTCAGGTTAAACACCCAAACAAGGAAAGCCGCCATCGCCATTGCGCACATAGAAGCAGGCCATTGAGGACGAAACCGTTTCACTAAGGCATAAGTCGCTAGCGTCACAATCCCCATAGTCAATGTCGGCCAATGGGTTTTGGATAAGTAAGAAGGCGCACCGCTGAGGCGTTCGATTAGATAACGCTCATCGAAGGTAAAACCGAAGATTTTTGAAAACTGTCCCACGATAATGGTAATTGCAACGCCATTAAGCAGCCCCATCAAAATCGGTTTTGATAGAAAATCGGCGAGCACCCCCAGCCTAAAACGACTCGCAATCAAGCACCAAAAGCCTGTCATGGCCGTCATGGTCATCACTAACTGCCAGTGCTTCATGCTATCCCCTGCAGCTAGGGGCGTGACAACCGCGGCGATAACAGCACAAGTCGCCGCATCTGGACCCACGATTAATTGTTTTGAGGTGCCAAATAGAGCATATACCAACATAGGCAATACGCAGGAATACAAACCAACGGCAGCATTCACACCTGTGAGCTGGGCATAAGCAATCGCTACGGGTAATGCCACAGCGGCAACGGATAAGCCTGCGCGCACATCATCCCTAAGCCATTGCTTTTCATATTGTAATAATTGCGCCAATCCCGGCATAAACGAAATCAAACTAGGGAACTTCACTCGGCAACCTCCATATACACACTATCAAGATAAGCAACAAGTATAACTGAGACTGAAAATGTTCAGCTAAAAGGTCATTACCTAAAAAGCCATCAATAGTATGTTGGTTATGGCATAAAGCCAATCATTACGCGAGTGTCTTCCTCAGAATATTTATAGGGTTAGGCACTTAATTCAAGCCAAGCTAGCGTAATATCATAGGTAATGACACTAAGAGCAAGCTGCCCATAAACCAATTAAAATGGCGCTTACGTCTATCGGTATTGAGTTTCTTACTGATCGCTGCACCGACAAATACCCAAGTAAATGATGCAGGAAATCCCACTATGTTGAACATTAATACGCCAAGAAACGCACTCAACCAAAAGCCATCGCCACTTAATGTAAAAGCGCTACACAGGGTAATCGTCGACATCCAAGATTTAGGGTTAATCCATTGAAATAATGCAGCTTCAATGAGCGTCATAGGTTTTCGTCCATCATCCAAATGCGTGCTCTGCACTGGCGACGTCACTAATTTGTACGCGAGATACAGCAAATATGCTAAAGCGAAATATTTCAATACTTGGTGCAAGACCGGTAATGCTTCAAACAAGGTACCGAGGCCGAATAATACCGCAAGATGTAAAGAGGTCGAACCCAAGCGGATCCCTGCAATATGTGGCACGGTACGCAGCACACCAAAATGTGCTCCAGAGCTAGCTAAGAGAATATTGTTCGGTCCGGGAGTCATTGTCATAGTCGCGCAAAACAGCGCGGTCGAGGCCATTAAAGTCCATAATTGTGGATCATAAAGCAGTGCAGTATTCATATTCGCCTTAAATTGCATGCATACATTTGTTGACATAAAAAGATGCAATAAATAATATACGGAGAATATTAGAGATCAATGGATTAATTGTCATGGGTACAATCTGGACACCAGACCTAACGACTTTTTCAGGCCCGAAATATCAGCGCTTAGTCAGTGCCATAGAACAAGGCATTTTGCAGAAGGTGTTAACCCAAGGTAGTAAACTGCCACCACAGCGCCGTTTAGCCGATGCCTTAGGCATCACTATTGGCACCGTGACCCGCGCCTATGCATTGGCGGAACAAAGGGGTTACGTCGAAGCGCGTGTGGGAGATGGCACCTATGTCAATGCCTCCCCTGTACCTGAAATGGGTAACGTACAATTGAATATGGCGACCTGTCAGCAGCCACTCACAGATCAAATCAGCACCCTAAGCGATTGCCTCAGCCAATTAGCGAAAGACCCCACTAAATTGAGTCAGTTACTCGGTTATCGCGCCAGTCCATTAGATCAACACCAACAAGTGTTCCACCAATGGTTAAACCAACGCGGCATACAGCAAACGCCCGAGCAACTGGTCTTTACCCATGGCGGCCAGCAAGCCATTTTTGCCTGTTTGAGCGCATTTTTATCAACAGGCGATGTACTGTTACACGAGCAATACAGTTATCCAGGCGTGAGAATTTGTGCTAAACAGCTTGGTGTCACTAGCGTTGGAGTGCCCCTTATCCACGAAGGATTAGATCTGCCGCGCTTTGAAGCCCTATTACAGATCCACAACCCTAAATTAGTCTATCTCACACTGAATAATCAAAACCCCACTTGCATTCAGTACAGTGAATCACAGCGGCAAAAAATCCTTGAATTATCAGAGCAATATCAATTCTATATCATTGAAGATGACGTGAATTATTGTTTACCTGAAGAATGGCATTCACCCCTGTGGCAATTAGCAAAACAGCTGGCGATACCACGGGTGATTTATATTTCCAGCCTGTCAAAATTGTTTTCTGGCGGCTTAAGGCAAGGTTTTATTCTGGTTCCTGACCCCCTTATCGCCCAAGTGCGACTTGCTATCCATAGCCAATGCTGGATGGTGTCGCCGCTGAATATTGAAATAGCCTGTCAGTTGATAAAGAAAGGTCATATCACTGCAGAACGAGATACGCTCGTACGTCAACGCCAACGTCACTGTATCGCCATGGGCGAACGGCTGGGATTAACCCAAACTTGGCGAGGGTTAAACGGTTGGATACAACTGCCAGAAGATATCAAAGCCCATCATCTCGTTACCGCACTGGCCGCAAAAGGCATATTAGTCCGTAATGGTGATGACTTTAATTGCCATGATAATTTTATCCGCTTGAGCCTTGGTGGCGCCGAAAACGAGACTCAATTTCAGCATGCAATTGAGTGTATCGAGGCAACGATTCACTCCCTCGTACAAAATGCCTATTCCGTGGTGTAGTGTAAAGGCGCTTAAAGACCATTAAGCTCAGCCAATTTTTATGCGCCATTTCAGATGAAATTAATTCACACAAAATGGCGAATTTTGTAGAAGAGTGAATAAAAAAAGCGCCAGTAGCATGCATGCTACTGGCGCGGATGTTACTGACAAGCTTGATGAACTATCGGTGAGCCATTAGCTATAACTTACTAGTGCACCACTATTTAATCTTAAGTTGGTAAACACTCGTGGTGCCACTAACTTCATTGCCTATGATTAATAAAGGATTACCATTAGGGCTTTTATCGGCACTGACAAATTTCATCCCTTCTGGTCCCAAATCACCCGCCAATGTTGCATCACCTTTGACAGCACCTGTAGCGGTATCGACAACGAAGTCAGCTTCAAAATCACGATTCACAACATAGTCGACAAAATGCACATCGAAAGGATTAGTCACGTCATAGATCATAAAGCCAGAGGTACGTTCTAAACCAACAAAGGCATATAGTCGTTGACCAATTTGGCCTAGGGCTAAAGCTTCTGGCTCTGGCCCCTTGTCATCGCTGCGACTATCACCTTTATTTTCTTCGTTGTTATTGTTGAACTTATCCCCCAGTAGTGCGGCGGTAATACGCTCAAAATCACTGCCACTGTCAAACACTTGCTGACCATCAGTATTCCAAATCGAGAATGAACGAGCACCAAAGCTCACGACTTTGTCGTAGTCGCCATCCTTATCATCATCCCCCATACTCGTCGTTACCTTAAGACGCGCTAATTGGGTTTTATCTTTTGCGGCGGCAAATTGTGGGTGATTCGGGTCGAGCACTAAATCCCCTGCGCGGGCTTCTTCCGAAAAAGCCGCATAGTCACGGGAGTCACCTTCATTCGCAGTCACAATAAAGTCAGTATTATTCCAACGGTAGCTAGCAAGGGTATCGGGTTGATACATGCCGTACACCCCTGTGTAGCTTTGCTGGTTAACAAGATTATCTTTGTCACTCGCATCAATTTTATTCACATCAAGCCCGTAATCTTTGAGGCCTAGCGGTAAAATCTTCGAGACTTTCGCATTGGCGATATCAATCACGGCAATAGCATTGTTCTCTTGTAAACTGACAAATGCACGGCGGTTATCTTGGCTAATGGCGATATATTCAGGTTCTAAATCCTGCGCCACACTCGCCATTGGGCCATTAATTTTAATGTCAGCGGTGATTTCAGTTGCACGCGCACCGCCCTGATTAAACGCACTAAAATTTATGATGGTCGCAGTAGCTGCGGGCTTATCGTCAGTAATAGCAATCAACGCAACACTGCCTTCAGGATCTAAGGTATAAGCAGGATTAGGTTCGCCTTCATTGGCCACGAGTAAGGTTTTACCATCGTGGGTGAACACTACATTATCGGGTAAAGCACCGACTTCGACGGCGCTGATAAACTGCGGAGCATCTGTGCCATTAAGCTGATAAAAAGCCACAAAACCATTGGCTTGGGTTTCATTGCCTGCAGCGTCACCACGCTCAATGGCAGCCGCTAACAAGTTGCCTGAAATACTCACGCTGTTCACGCTACCCATAAAGGTTTGACCCACATCCTTAGCAACATCGAGTTCTGCTAATTTTTCGAGATTATTCAATGCTAAAGGATCTGTGGCGTTTGATGCAGTCGCTAATAAGCTGCCATCGATAATATCGACTTTGCCGCTAATCGCATTGACCACAAAAATACGGTTTGAAGCACTATGATATTCAACGATTTCGGCGGCACTTAAGCCATAAACGCCAGTCTGATGACGACCAATTAACTCAGCTTTTAAGCTTGCAGTTTGTGGCTGGCAAACATATTGGGTTTGCGCGACCGCAATTTCATTGTCATCCAATTGTCCATTATGGTTGGCATCTAATCCGGTATCGATTCGCTGACCACCGGCGGGACAATTTGCATCACCGATAGTTAATGCGGTCACTTTAACCAGTGAATTTAAGCCGTTGTGGCCTTTATCACCTGCAGCGCCATCATCACCGCTGCAAGCACCGAGTAATAAGCTCGCCATAATGGCGGCTGCAAGCGGGAGTCGTTGTGTTTTCATCGTGTCATTCCTGAATATTTTATTTTTAGTAAGGTGAAGCTAAAGCCCACTAAATTAGTCAGCATAAAAGACACCTAGATGACAAAGCAGTGACACTCAGATGACAACTAACACTTTTGAATGAAGCATATTGGAGGATAACGGCTCGAGCCGCCAAGGTTATGCCTCGATTATCGAGACTTGCTACTTAGTTACAATTTAATCGGTAAAATACGGTAAAGAAATCATCGCAAAGATTGGTTTATTTGTCCTAGCGCTTTACTATGCTATTGCTTAATGCCTTACCGTGAAAATTGATCGAAGCACAATTCACTTTTCCCCAAACACTGCCAATTAGCGCAAGATGCTGGCTAAAAATGGACGGATTAGAGTGAATTGTCCTAGTACAATTTAAACCACGCCGCATAACCCTGAGAAATACGCTTTCTATTCTTTCGCCACCCGAGGTAACAGTGGACCCACAATCACAACCTTCTGCCCATAACGGTAGACGTATACCGAATTTAGCACTGCTTATTCCCATGCTAGCGGCGATTGTCGCGATCACACCATTAGCCATCGACATGTACTTACCTGCGATGTCGACATTGGCCCTTAGTTTTCATACCGATATCACAACAGTGCAACAGTCCCTGAGTATCTACTTAGCAGGTTATGCACTGGGCATGTTGTGTTTTGGCCCCTTAGCTGACCGCATTGGCCGTCGCCCTATGGTGATAATGGGGCTGAGTGGCTTTATGCTAACCAGTTTACTGATTGGTTTTGCTGGTCAAGTCGAAGTCTTTCTTGGGCTACGCTTTTTGCAGGCCTTTATCGGCGCAGCAGCGACTGTGGTGGTGCCGGGATACATCAAAGAAGTCTATGGCGACAATACCGCCAAAGGTATGTCTTACGTGAGTTTAATCATGATGTTAGCGCCATTACTGGCCCCTAGTATTGGCAGCGTTATCTTAGAACTCGGTGATTGGCATTTAATCTTCTTCATTCAATCTGCCTATGCCGCAACCCTGTTATTACTCGTGCTGTTTACGCTAAAAATGCCCAGCGATAAAGATATGGATACCCGCAGCCAAAAATCGTTTCTTGGTGCCTATGCGACCGTATTTTCCCGACCTGGCGTTAAGTTAAACATTGCCAGCGGCGTGTTAACGTCTTTTGCGTTTTTCTGTTATCTCACCGCATCACCCTTCGTTTATATGGAAGTCTTTGCGCTAGATAAATCCTATTTTGCCATCTTGTTTAGCACCAACGTTGGCGCCTTGATGTTGGCCAATATCATTAATACTCGCATTGTCGGCCGCTATGGTTCGCTGCGTATGTTGCACGTATCGACCTTTTTTGGCGCTATTGCGGGAGCAGGTTTATTAACCGTCAACCTACTGGATATGAGCTATCATTTTACCGTGATCATGCTTATTCCTTTAATGGGCAGCCTAGGGGTGATGTCGGTCAACGCCGATGCGATAGTGCTGATGAAGTTCAAACAAGAAACCGGAACGGCAACGGCGGTTATTGGCACCTTAAGATTTGGCTGTGGCGCATTAGCGGGGCCGTTATTAGCGGTGTTCTATGATGGCACAGCAGTGCCCTTCTCTGCCCTCATGTTAGGCTCTATTGTGTTAGTCGGTATTTGCCAATTTAATCGTCCAAAGCATCAAATACAGCCGACGGTTTAAGGATCTATTTTTAAGGTTCCATGGATACCAATGCCACATCGGCAACACATGTTTGATCGCGTGAAAACAGCGCATTGGCTTTCACTAATGTAGAAAATAAGTAATATTTAATCGCAACAGTTAAGTATCTGCTTATCTAACGTCCCACACCAAAACGGCACTTTTAGTGCCGTTTTTGCTTTTTAAGAATCTAACAATCTGAAAAATATAAGATAAGCCCATAAATCAGCCTAGATTACTTGGCGATTCCAGCAAGCTATCCAGCCATTCAAACGTGAAATTGTTTCAAGTTGGTTATTTTTTACATAAAAGGCTTGAAATGTTGTTTTTTTTGAATATGATGAAATTCTGTTCATTGCAACAGTTGCTGCATCCTAAGGATGAATCACTTGTCTTCTACGAAGTCAGTTCAGCATTTCGGAGTCTGAATTACCCTTCAGGCTTAATTTTTAGAGCGATTACCGTCGCTGTAACAAAATACTGTTTACCGTAACGGTACTATGCAATAGGAGTTCCACATGGAGATGTTATCCGGCGCCAGCATGATAGTGCGTTCTTTGATTGATGAAGGCGTAAAGCATATTTTCGGCTATCCTGGCGGTTCAGTTTTAGATATCTACGATGCCCTGCACGTTATCCCAGGTATTGAACACATACTCGTTCGCCACGAACAAGCCGCCGTACACATGGCCGATGGCTACGCCCGTGCCACGGGTAAAGTGGGTGTGGTATTAGTCACTTCAGGACCCGGTGCCACCAACGCGATTACCGGTATTGCCACCGCCTACATGGACTCTATTCCCCTCGTCGTATTATCTGGTCAAGTACCGAGCAACCTTATCGGTAATGACGCCTTCCAAGAATGCGATATGATCGGTATCTCTCGTCCAGTGGTCAAACATAGCTTTTTAGTTAAAGATCCCACTCAAATCCCTGAAACGATAAAAAAAGCCTTTTATATTGCCTCTACCGGCCGTCCTGGGCCTGTGGTCGTCGACCTGCCAAAAGATTGCTTAAACCCAGCGCTGCTGCACGAATATATTTATCCCGAAAGCGTGAAAATGCGCTCATACAACCCGACAACCTCGGGGCATAAAGGACAGATCCGTCGTGGACTACAGGCACTATTAGCGGCTAAAAAGCCTGTGCTCTATGTCGGTGGCGGCGCCATTATCTCAGGTTGTGATAAGCAAATTTTACAATTAGCTGAGAGACTGAATATTCCCGTCGTCAGCACACTCATGGGACTCGGGGCTTTTCCAAGTACCCACAAAAACAGCCTAGGCATGCTAGGGATGCACGGTCGCTACGAAGCCAACATGACTATGCATAACTGCGATTTGATCTTCGGTATTGGTGTGCGCTTCGACGATAGAACCACGAATAATGTGGAAAAATATTGCCCGAACGCGACCATTTTGCACATAGATATCGATCCCTCGTCTATTTCAAAAACTATCCACGTCGACATTCCCATCGTAGGGTCGGCCGACAGTATTTTAGACAGCATGTTGACACTGTTAGATGAATCGAACGAGCACAATGACAACGATGCCATCGCCACTTGGTGGAATGATATTGAGCAATGGCGCGGCCGCGATTGTCTGGCCTATGACAAAAACAGTGGTCGCATCAAACCACAGCAAGTGATTGAAACCTTGTATAAGCTGACCAATGGCGATGCATATGTAGCCTCTGATGTTGGCCAGCACCAGATGTTTGCCGCCTTGTACTATCCGTTCGATAAGCCGCGCCGCTGGATCAACTCAGGGGGTCTAGGCACCATGGGGTTTGGCCTACCCGCCGCGATGGGGGTTAAAATGGCGATGCCTGATGCCACGGTTGTCTGTGTCACGGGAGATGGTTCAATCCAGATGAACATTCAAGAGCTTTCGACCGCGCTGCAATATGATACGCCGGTTAAAATTATCAACTTAAACAATCGTTTCCTTGGTATGGTTAAACAATGGCAGGACATGATTTACTCTGGCCGTCACTCACATTCCTATATGGATTCAGTACCCAATTTTGCCAAAATTGCCGAGGCCTATGGCCATGTAGGTATGACGATCAGCGATCCCGCCGAACTTGAGTCAAAAATGGCAGAAGCGCTGGCGATGAAAGACAGACTGGTCTTTATCGACATTATGGTGGATGAAACTGAGCACGTGTACCCCATGTTGATCCGTGGTGGTGCGATGAATGAAATGTGGCTGACCAAGACGGAGAAATGCTAATGCGTCGAATTATATCTGTATTATTAGAAAACCAATCCGGCGCCTTGTCTCGTGTGGTCGGTTTGTTTTCACAGCGCGGTTATAACATTGAAAGTTTAACGGTGGCGCCAACGGACGATATCACACTGTCGCGGCTTAACATCACGGTCGTTGCCGACGAAATGGTGTTAGAACAAATAGAGAAGCAGCTACATAAACTCATCGATGTGTTAAAAGTTTCGAATATTACCGAGTCTGCTTATATTGAACGGGAATTAGCCCTTATCAAGGTCCGCGCCCAGGGCGAGTTTAGGGAAGAAGTTAAACGGATGGCGGACATTTTCCGCGGCCAAATTGTCGATGTCACCGCCAATTTATATACCATCCAAATGGTCGGCACATCAGAGAAACTCGATGCGTTTATCCATGCGCTAGGTGAAGTAACTAAATTGGTCGAAGTCTCTCGCTCCGGTGTGGTGGGTTTGGCTCGCGGAGAAAAGGCCATGAAAGCGTAGCTTTCTCACGGAAATCTCGCGGACATTTTTGCGTGAACACAAAAACATCAAGGGGAGCATTATGCTCCCCTTGTTTTTAGCTGGTTACCACAGTGTCAATTATGACTGGCTGTCTAGCAAGCGCGATGAAGTGATCTCAATTTTGCGTGGTTTCAATGCTTCAGGGATTTCACGCACTAAATCAATATTGAGTAAGCCATTTTCTAAACTTGCGCCGAGCACAGTGACATAGTCTGCCAGTTGGAAAGTGCGCTCAAAACCGCGTTCCGCTATGCCTTGGTACAAGTATTTACGCTCGGTTTGGCTTTCAGCTTTATTGCCTTTCACCAGTAATTTCTCACCTTCACTGCTGATCTCAAGTTCATTCATTGAGAATCCGGCCACGGCCATAGTAATGCGATAGCGATTTTCGCCTAATAATTCAATGTTATATGGGGGATAGCCAGTATTGCCATTATTAGCGGCGGCATGTTCTGCCAGCTGAGCTAAACGGTCAAAACCAATGGCACTACGGTACAGGGGAGCTAGATCATAATTACGCATATTCATATCCTTGTCTTAAGCAATATGGAGAATTGGCGGACGGTTTTCATGATGAAAACGCTTGTAGAGTCTGCCGAGTTAAATCTTCTGTCCTTACGGCACAGAATTCACACTAGGATCCTCATCGAGCGATCCTGAAATAGATATAAGGACGGGAGAGAAAATTTCAAGCAAGAAAATTAAAAAAATGTGCAAAATTTAAAAAGACCAACAAAAACAAACTCTTATTAATTTTAATACTTTGAATTGACGTGTGATTTGTATAGACGTATTAGCGTTATTGCAACACGGAAATCTATATTCGCTAAATTGCAGCCAATAAAAAAGGAGCCTAGGCTCCTTTTCAGTCTTAGCATCGAATTAACGAGTGCGTGGACACAATTCTTCAGCGCTGAAGAAGTAAGCAATTTCACGAGCAGCAGATTCAACAGCATCTGAACCGTGAGCCGCGTTTTCGTCAATGCTTTCTGCGAAATCAGCACGGATAGTACCAGGAGCTGCTTGAGCTGGGTTAGTTGCACCTAAAATTTCACGGTGAGCTAAAACAGCGTTTTCGCCTTCTAATACTTGGACCATGATAGGACCAGAAGTCATGAATGCAACCAGAGCACCGAAGAAGCCGCGCTCGCTATGCTCAGCATAGAAACCTTCAGCTTGTTCTTTGGTCAGGTGTAACATTTTTGATGCAACGATCTTAAGACCAGCAGTTTCAAAACGATTGTAGATAGCACCGATGTGGTTTTTTGCAACAGCATCTGGCTTGATAATAGAAAATGTGCGTTCGATCGCCATAACTAGCTTCCTTTGTCAGCAAGTTTAAAAAATTCGCGCGGATTATACGAAATTTAAAAGCTAAATCCTATCTTTATAGCAAATTAGTCTGAGATATTGCGCACATTCGCTTTATTCGTAATCAGTTTGATCACACAAAATACCCCGCTAGGAGGATAAATCCTTAGCAGGGTTCATTAACTCATTAAAAAATGGGATTATTTTTTGTTTTTTGCCCAAATACCTGCCCATGCAATCAAAGCGACTAAAATGACTGCGGGTGCAAGATCTAACAAGTGATGGAATAAACCGACACCGCCATGACCTGGATGAGCCCAAGCCATTGAAGGGACAAGCATACATAACAATACAAGCAAAAGTTTCATGTGAACATCCTTGCAGTTGCGATAATAAAGTTAAGCCATATAAATGCCTTAACCAATATACAACAAATTACGATATCCACTGGAAATGAACTTGACTGTGATCAAACTCTCGCCAAATATTCTCTGCGCCACTGCAAATACGTGAGGTAAATCACCTTAGTTAATCTTCTGAAGGACAAGATGCCTCACATAAAAAGCCGTACCACAACTGTGCTCACTACTTTTCATCAATCCAACACTGCTGAATTGCTTCCAGTATTTTTTCATTGCAATGCTTAGGATCATCTGCAAAATCATTCAAAGCTAACACCCACTCATACAGTTGGGTGAAATGCAGCTGAGTGGGATTCACCTCTGGGTGTGCTTCGAGTAATTCCAACGCAATATCTAACGAATCTATCCAAGTTAATGTCATCGTTTTCCCCTATTCGGTTCGCTTGAATGGGTAAGCTAGTGCTTAACGCCGTTACCCATAAGGAGGTGAATCAAGTGTTGATATTCCGTAGTCAATACTCGACACCAAGGGTGCTAACCCTGTGCTTGCGTCACCTTTTTTACTTTAATCGCATTTTTTTCAACAAAATCAATAATAGCACCCGCCACATCTTTCGTGGTGGCGCCTTCAATCCCCTCAAGCCCTGGTGAGGAGTTCACTTCCATGATCACTGGACCGTGGTTTGAGCGTAACAAATCAACCCCTGCCACATTCAATCCCATCGTCTTCGCCGCACGAATAGCTACAGAGCGCTCTTCAGGAGTCAGTTTGACTAAACTCGCCGTGCCACCACGGTGCAAATTAGAGCGAAACTCACCGGGCATAGCTTGACGTTTCATGGCGGCAATCACTTTATCACCGAGCACGAAACAGCGAATGTCTGCGCCGTTGGCTTCTTTGATATATTCCTGCACCATGATGTTGGCTTTAAGGCCCATAAAGGCTTCAATCACGCTCTCAGCCGCTTTGCGGGTCTCGGCTAATACCACGCCAATGCCTTGAGTGCCTTCGAGTAATTTAATCACCAGAGGCGCGCCACCCACCATATCAATTAAGTCTGGAATATCACTCGGTTTATTGGCAAAACCGGTAATAGGCAAACCAATACCGCGGCGTGACATCAGCTGCATAGAACGCAATTTGTCCCGTGAGCGGGAAATTCCAACTGAATCATTTAAGGCATAGACGCCCATCATCTCAAATTGGCGCAACACCGCCGAACCATAAAAGGTAATCGACGCCCCAATACGGGGGATCACGGCATCAAATGCAGGTAACTCTCGCCCGCCAATGTGGATACTCGATTGCCGCATGTTGATATTCATATAACATTCAAGGGGATTGATTACGTGTACTTCATGACCACGTAATTGAGCCGCTTCAACGAGTCGCTTCGTTGAATATAACTCTGGCCCTTGCGATAAAATCGCTATTCTCATTTGGTCTCCGGCAACCATTAATTTTGAGCGCATAATACGCCTGCGCAAGGATAAATCAAACAACTAGAGGCATAGACAAGATTAGTTGCACAAATGCTCAACGCCAAAAGCAAAAAACCAGTCACGTGGACTGGTTTTAATCATTATCGAAGCAATATTAATTGCCTTCGCTAACCATGTTAACCGTGTATTTAGGGATCTCAATCACCATGTCAGTGTCGACCACTTTAGCCTGACAAGATAGACGGCTTTCGGGCTCGAGTCCCCATGCTTTGTCTAACATGTCATCTTCTAGCTCATCACTTGGCTCAAGATCATTAAAGCCTTCACGCACGATACAGTGGCACGTCGTGCAAGCACAGGACTTTTCACAGGCATGCTCGATATTGATGCCATTACGCAGCGCAACATCGAGAATGGTCTCACCAACATTCGCCTCAAGCACAGCGCCATCAGGGCACAACTCGGCATGGGGAAGAAAGACTAATTGGGGCATTACATCACCTATATGTTGTCGATCGACTGGCCTTTGAATGCCACTCGAATAGAATTGTCCATACGTCTGGCAGCAAAATCTTGGGTTTGCTCATCCAGTTTTTCAATCGCGAGCTTAATCGCATCGGCATCATCGCCCGCGGCAACTTGCGCCACATTGGCCATAGTAGCATCGATCTGAGCACGCTCATCGGCATTCAGCAAATCGCCATCCTTCGCTAACGCGGCATGTAAAGACTCGAGTACCCTCGCCGCCTCCACTTGCTGCTCGGCCAGCATACGACGACCGATATCGTCTTTGGCATACTTCATCGAATCTTTCAGCATAGTGGCAATTTCAGTATCCGATAAACCAAAAGACGGCTTAACTTGAATACTAGACTGCACGCCGGTGGACTTCTCCATCGCCGTCACGCTAAGTAAACCATCGGCATCCACTTGGAAAGTCACACGAATATGCGCAGCGCCAGCGGCTAACGGCGGAATACCTTTTAAGGTAAAACGCGCCAGTGAGCGGCAATCGGCAACGAGCTCACGCTCACCTTGCACCACATGGAATGCCATGGCCGTTTGACCATCTTTAAACGTGGTAAATTCCTGCGCCCGTGCAACCGGAATCGTGGTATTACGCGAAACCACTTTTTCCACTAAGCCGCCCATGGTCTCTATGCCTAATGACAAAGGGATCACATCGAGCAATAACAAATCCGATTCGGGTTTGTTACCCACTAAAATGTCGGCTTGAATGGCCGCACCAATGGCGACAACACGATCGGGATCGATAGACGTCAGGGGTGGTTTACCGAAGAAAGCTTCGACCTGTTCACGCACTAATGGCACGCGCGTTGAACCGCCAACCATCACAGTTTCAAGCACTTCATCCGTCGTCACGCCCGCATCACGCAGGGTACGGCGACAGCTGGCAATCGTCTTTTTCACCAATGCCGTAATCATGGCATCAAATTCAGCTTTAGTAACGATTTGCGTCAGTTCAGTCCCATCGGCAAGGATCACTTTTGCTTCAGTTTCTGCAGCATCCGTTAAGGCTTCTTTGACTCGACGCGATTCAATCAACAGTTGACGGCTTAATTGTGAGTCGATGTCGCTAAGCTGCCACACTTGTTGCATATGTGCTTGGAGTAAATGATCGAAATCATCGCCACCAAGCGCTGAGTCACCACCGGTGGCTAACACTTCGAATACACCGCGATTCAAGCGCAAAATAGAAATATCGAAAGTACCGCCGCCTAAATCATAGATGGCAATCACGCCCTCTTGCTTAGAATCTAAGCCATAGGCAATCGCAGCAGCCGTCGGTTCATTCAACAAACGTAGCACTTTAACACCCAGCAAAGCTGCGGCATCTTTTGTGCCTTGGCGCTGAGCATCGTCGAAATACGCAGGCACAGTGATCACCACACCTTGCAGTTCGCCACCTAAGGTTTTTTCAGCGCGGGCGATCAGCGGACGTAAAATCTCCGCAGACACTTGCACGGGATTCACTTGGCCTTGGGGAGTCACAAATAAAGGTAAACCGTTTTCGCTTTCGGCAAACTCGTAGGGCAATGATTGCTCGCCAGCTTTAATATCCGCTAGGCTGCGGCCCATAAAACGCTTTACCGAAACGATCGTGTTTTGCGGATCCTGCGCCGAACTCAACGCCGCAAGTGCGCCGACTTCGACTGAATCTTGGGTATAACGCACGATAGAAGGTAATGAATGCTGTCCAAGTTCGTCCGGCAGGGTTGCCGTCTCTCCACTTCGAACGGCCGCCACCAAAGAATTGGTCGTACCTAAATCGATGCCAACGGCAAGTCTATGTTGGTGCGGCGCGGCACTTTGACCGGGCTCAGCTATCTGCAAAAGGGCCATATATATCCAACTTAGTAATGCCAACTCAAGCGTACTTGAGTCAGCAAAGTAACATAAACACGGAAAATCAATCTAACAGAGCGTCTTCGACTCTGGTCAACTCGTCGTGTAATTTTGCCATAAATTTGAGTTTGCGAACTTGATCCGCCGCTAACAATGCGTCTTCAGCCTGCTCACTGGTTAACAGTTGAGTCAATTGCTGAGTGAGTTGCGCGCGGTACTGCGCAAAAGATTGATATAGCTCGTCAATACTCGCTTGAGGATCGGCACTATCGCGTATATCTTCTAACGCCTCACGCCATTCCATTTGCTGCATCAAGAAGCCAGTATCTTTCACTGTCGTGGTTTCATGGCTTAATTCAATTCCACGCAGCGACAACATATGCTCAGCGCGGCGAATGGGATCTTTTAAGGTTTGAAAACCATCATTGACTTGCGCCGTGCGCTGCACCGACAGCAATTTTTGCTGCTCAGTATCATTGGCAAATTTATCGGGATGAACCGCCCGTTGCAGTTCGCGATAGCGTTCTGCAAGTAAGGCGGTATCAATATCGAAGGCAGGGGAAAATTTAAACAGCTCGAAATAATTCATGCGTCAACTTTAGCGGTTAAACAGTGAAACTCTCACCACAACCACACTCACCTTTTGCGTTAGGATTATTAAATTGGAAGCCTTCGTTCAGCCCTTCTTTAACAAAATCCAGCTCGATCCCTTGAAGATAGATAAGGCTCTTGGCATCTATGATGATTTTCACATCTTCGATATCAAACACTTCATCGTCATCATTTAAAGAATCAACGAACTCAAGTACATAAGCCATACCAGAACAGCCTGATGTTCTTAAGCCGAGACGCAGGCCTACACCTTTGCCTCGGTTGACTAAGAAAGATCTGACACGATCGGCTGCCGCTGGGGTCATTGTAATCGCCATCTTAACTCCAGATGTTACTTAGCTTGTTTCGATTTGTACTCGTCGATAGCAGCTTTAATGGCATCTTCAGCCAAAATTGAACAGTGGATCTTCACTGGTGGCAATGCCAATTCTTCAGCGATATCCGTGTTTTTGATCGCCGCAGCTTGTTCGATAGTCTTGCCTTTAACCCACTCAGTTACCAGTGAGCTAGACGCAATCGCGCTACCACAACCGTAGGTTTTGAACTTAGCGTCTTGAATGATGCCATCAGCACCAATTTTCAACTGAAGTTTCATCACGTCACCGCAAGCAGGCGCGCCTACCATACCGGTCACGACCGAAGGATCGTTTTTATCAAAAGAACCAACGTTACGTGGATTCTCATAATGATCTATCACTTTTTCACTGTAAGCCATGGTACTGCTCCAAAATTATCTATTGTAAAGGTCAGAATTAATGATGTGCCCACTGAACTTGGTTCAGGTCGATCCCATCTTTAAACATTTCCCACAAAGGAGACATTTCTCTTAATTTATCAATAGATTGAGTAATAACTTCGATAGCGTGATCGATTTCTTCTTCGGTTGTGAAACGGCCGATTGAGAAACGAATCGAGCTATGTGCCATTTCATCGTTTAAGCCAAGCGCACGTAATACGTAGCTAGGCTCTAGGCTGGCTGAGGTACAAGCCGAACCCGATGAAACCGCTAAATCTTTCAGTGCCATCATTAACGACTCGCCTTCAACATAGTTGAAGCTGACGTTGAGGCTACCGCTAACACGGTCAATCGCATCACCATTGATATAGGTTTCTTCAATATGCTTGATGCCATTCCATAATTTGTCACGTAATGCACCGATACGAGCATCATCAGAGGCCATTTCCGCTTTTGCGATTGCAGCAGCTTCACCTAAACCTACGATTTGATGCGTTGGTAACGTACCGCTGCGCATACCACGCTCATGACCACCACCGTGCATTTGCGCTTCTAAGCGAATGCGAGGCTTACGGCGAACATATAAGGCGCCGATACCTTTAGGACCATACATTTTGTGACCAGAAATCGAGATCAAATCCACTTTAGTGGCTTGCACATCGATAGGTACTTTGCCTGCACTTTGTGCCGCATCCATGTGGAAAATAATGCCCTTTGAACGGCATAGTTCACCGATTGCATCGATATCGTGGATAACACCGATTTCGTTGTTCACGTGCATAATGCTAACAAGGATAGTGTCGTCACGCATCGCGGCTTCTAAACGTTCCATCGGAATGATGCCGTTTGCCGCAGGCTCTAAATAAGTCACTTCGAAACCTTCACGCTCTAATTGGCGACAAGTATCGAGAACCGCTTTATGTTCAGTCTTACTGGTGATGATGTGCTTGCCTTTCTTGTGATAGAAATGAGCAACACCTTTTATCGCTAAGTTGTTCGATTCCGTCGCGCCAGAGGTAAACACAATTTCGCGGTGATCGGCGTTAATTAACTCGGCAACTTGGTTGCGAGCAATATCCACCGCTTCTTCGGCTTGCCAGCCGTAGCGGTGTGAACGTGAGGCCGGATTACCAAAGATGCCGTCCATTGTCATGCATTGGAACATCTTTTCCGCGACTCTAGGATCAACAGGCGTGGTGGCGGCATAATCTAAATAGATAGGAAGCTTCATAACACACTCCGTACTGAGCAGTCTCTGGTGGAGGCTACATACAACGTACAAAAATTATTTTTATATATAACAAAGTGCCGCTATAAACTGACTCTTTGTTCCTTTTGCATAGTGTCTTGCTTAAGTGAGATAAATTGCACATCTCGCTTCTGCATCAAGCCGGCAAGACTGATACCATCTAAAAAATCGGAAATTTGTTTGCTTAAATCGCCCCAAAGTGAATGGGTTAAGCAGCGAGTTCCACTCTGACAATTGCCAAGTCCTTGGCAACGAGTCGCATCGACAGACTCGTCTACAGCATGGACAACCATGCCGACTGAAATATCATTGGCTTCTAGGCCTAAGCGATAACCACCGCCCGGTCCACGTACACTGGCAACTAAACCGTGTTTTCTTAGCTTAGCGAAGAGTTGTTCCAGATAGGAAAGCGAAATCCCTTGTCTTTCAGAGATATCCGCTAAGGGAACTGGTCCCGATGCTGAGTGGATTGCCACATCTAGCATAGCGGTTACTGCATAACGACCTTTTGATGTAAGTTTCATAACTACCATAGCTCCCGAACAGGTATGCATTATTTCAACATACCCGAGTAATTCAGTCAAGTATTAAACCTACTAAAACACTCAAGTATATGAGTGTGCACATAACCAATACCCTTTCATCTTGGTGGGGTATTTAACCTTTTTCTAGCCTAAGATTCAATGCTAAAGCGCCAATTAATCGACATCTAGCACGATATAAACGCAGGATAAAAGTGATCTTGGTACTATGGCGCGATCAAACTCAGGTTTGATCGCAATATGCGCCTTTACAACAGGATAAGCTAAAGTAAAACGCTAAATGAGACCCTTGTAAGGGTCAGCCCTTAAGCAAGTTAGACCGCTAAGTTGAACCATTTCTTGAAACTTAGATACTCGGATCAAACTCATCTAATGCACTATGGCGTTTTTCCGCCGCCGCTTTTTCTGCATCATTAAACTCGCCCATATCAAGCTCTGGCAGTTTTTCAGTGCAGACATTGCCACCCAGCCCTTGAATGGCTTGACACAACTCTTGAACTTTCGAGTCCATCAAATGCATGTGATCGAGCATCTGCCCTATTGCATTGGCCACCGGATCGGGATTATCCGGTGATACCGCGTACGCATCGAAGCCGTATTTTTTTGCCATCGCGCTGCGACGTTCAGTTTTCTCTTTCGATTGCGGTGACGGTGTTGCCACCACGCGCCCAGGAATCCCCACAACCGTGGTATCTTTGGGCACATCTTTCACCACAACAGAATTAGAACCCACACGCGCACCATCGTGCATGGTAATAGGACCGAGGATTTTTGCCCCTGCGCCCACCACCACGTTATTGGCTAACGTCGGGTGACGTTTCCCCGCCTGCCAGGTGGTTCCACCAAGCGTGACACCGTGATAAAGAGTGCAGTCGTCACCAATCTCAGCCGTTTCACCAATCACAACGCCCATACCGTGGTCGATAAAAAATCGATGACCTATGGTTGCCCCAGGATGGATTTCAACCCCTGTCAACCAACGGGAAAACGTCGATAAACAACGTGCCGTTAAGCGCCAATCGCGCTTCCATAGCTTATGGCTTATCCGATGCAACCAAATGGCATGCATGCCTGGATAGTTAACCAAGATCTCAAACGCGCTACGCGCCGCAGGATCACGGTGATATATAGATTCAATATCTTCTTTTAGCCTAGCTATCACGCCCATTGTTTATCCTTCGCGATTAGTGTTAATTATTAAGGTTTGGCTATTTTTCTTTAGAACCCGCCACTTTCTCAATTGACGTCAAAATACCCCTGAGGATATTCATTTCCTGACTCTCAATCCGTGCACGACTAAACAAGCGGCGAAGTTTCATCATCACTTGTCCAGGATGGTTCTTGATGATAAATCCAGTGGATAACAGTGTTGTTTCAAGGTGTGCGAAAAAACGTTCCTGATCGGCAGCCAAGGGATACTCAGTCAGCTCTTCTTCGGCAACGTCTTTTTGCGCGAGATGGGCAACGCGGGTTTCATAACAAATGATTTGTACGGCTTGTGCCAGATTAAGCGAGCTGTACTCTGGATTTGCAGGGATAGCCACATGATAAGTGCACTGTTGCAGCTCTTCATTGCTTAAACCATGGTTTTCACGGCCAAACACAATCGCAACAGGGCCTTTAAGTGCCTCGGTCGCTAATTTCACCCCAGCTTGTCTTGGCTCTAACATGGGCCAATCTAAGGTGCGACTGCGCGCGCTGGTTGCAATCACTAGACTGCAATCGGCAATTGCTTCAGCAAGTGAATCCACTTTCACAAGATGTTTCAGAATATCCGATGCCCCCGCGGCTAATGCTATGGAATGACCATCGGGCTCAACCCGGGGTTCTGCAAGATACAGAGTAGACAGACCCATAGTCTTCATCGCTCTGGCAGTAGAACCAATATTGCCGGGGTGCGAAGTCCCCACTAAAACCACTCGAATATTACTTAGCATGAAACAACTTAATTTAATTCATAAAACGTTGGGGACGAATATTATCACAGCCATTGCCGAATGCTTATATGAAAATCGGTATTTGATATAACTATCAAATCGAGTATAATACCGCCCGCTATTTTAACGTTCTTTAACATCCAGGGGATTGCAATGCATCCGATGCTGACGATTGCTGTACGCGCTGCCCGCGCGGCCGGCCAAACTATTATGCGCGCCTATACTGAACTTGACCGTATCGAAGTCAGTTCAAAAGGTATCAACGATTTTGTTACCAGTGTAGACAAGGAAGCAGAAGCGACAATTACTTACCAAATTCGTAAATCTTACCCTGATCACACTATCGTGGGTGAAGAGAAAGGCGAAAACCGCGGTGAGAATAAAGACTATGTTTGGATAGTCGACCCTCTGGATGGCACTAACAACTTTGTTAGAGGCATTCCCCACTTCGCGGTTTCTATCGCTCTGCAATACAAAGGCAAGACTGAAGTTGCCGTTGTTTACGATCCTGTCCGTGAAGAACTCTTTACCGCAGTACGTGGTAAAGGCGCCAAACTCAATGATTTCCGTCTGCGTGTTACCAACGTGAATGAATTAGCACCTACTATGATTGGTACTGGCTTCCCATTCAAGGCGCGTCAACACACTGAAACTTACATGGCTATTTTCGGCGAAGTCTTCGGCCAATGTGCTGACTTACGTCGCGCAGGTTCTGCCGCATTAGATTTAGCCTATGTTGCCGCGGGTCGTTTGGACGGTTTCTTTGAAATCGGCTTAAAGCCATGGGATATCGCTGCTGGCGATCTGATTTGCCGCGAAGCGGGCGGTACTGTGACTGATTTTACTGGCAACCATAACTATTTGGTTTCGGGTAACATCGTTGCTGGCTCACCTAAGGTGACCACAGAATTAGTGAAGATCATGCGTCCATTATTGAACGAAGGCTTAAAACGTTAATCGAGATTAACGCTTAGCTTTAAATAAACGCATAAAACAGATACAAAAAAGGCCAGTGGTAATCTCTTTAAGAGCGCCCACTGGCCTTTTTGTTTATGTGGTTTCATTCTAAAGCCTTAAGTACTCGAGTCATCAAGTCCTCAGTCGCCACAATATCGTATTTAGAAATAGTATAGTAATTAAGCAATAGTCATTGGTAAGAAAGGAGTGTCCTGAAAACATCTACACTGATTTCAGCCCAAATCGGCTAACATGACGAACAGCCGCTTATCCAGTTATCTACCCGCTAACGCTTGTGCTGGTGCAATTTGGCTCGCCTTCCAAGCGGGATACAAAGTCGCGATTAAACTCATCACAAACGCCATCACAATCACCAGTACCGCATCCGAAACATGCAATTCAGACGGTAAAAAATCGACAAAGTAAACATCGGCCGAGAGCAGTTGAATACCGAGTAACTGCTCAACTGAGCTCGCAATCGCACTTAAATTCAGCGCCACACTAATGCCGATAATGCCGCCAAGACCACAGCCAAGCAGACCGTTTAACGCACCCTGCACCATGAAAATCCCCATCACAGCCAAACGACTCAGGCCCATGGTCATCAAAATCGCAATTTCGGACGCTTTATCCCGCACCGCCATCACTAAGGTGGAGACAATGTTAAAGCAGGCAACACCAATCACGAGTACTAGAACCAAATACATCACAGTGCGAACTAACTGAATATCTTGATATAAATGCCCTTGAGTACGGGTCCAGTCACTGATATACACAGACTGCTTTTGCGCATAACCGAGTTCGCGCACTTTTACTGGTGCATCAAACACTTTATCGACGCTAATACGCACACCCGTTACACCGTTATTCATGTTCAAGATCTGCGCCGCGTATTGCAATGGAATATAAGCGGTTGTCAGTTCAAGCTCGCCGCCCAGATGATAGGTGCCTGACACCACAAAACGATGGCTCTTCGCCGCACGTAAACTGCCTGCCGCGTCGGGATCGATATCCTGCACATATAAGGCCAGCGTATCACCCACCTCAAGCCCCAACTTAGTCAATAAACTCTCGCCAAGGACGATATGATTCTCATCTTGGCTCAGACTCTGCCAGCTTGCATCACTCATAAACTGTGACAAAGTTGAAACCTTCGTTTCTTCTTTCGGATCAATACCCACCACGGCTAAGCCTTGAAAACCACCAGGCTTCTGCACTAAACCTTGCATGCGAATAAAGGGGGCAGCACCACGAATACCTTCAATTTGTAGTGCACCTTGCGCAACACTCTGCCAATTGACGATAGGTTCGTCCACCCCGACGATGTCCGCCTGCGGCACTACACCCAGTAATCTTTGCTCTAGCTCGCGCTCAAAACCATTCATTGCAGACAGAACTATGATCAATACCGCCACACCTAAAGCGATACCGGCAGTCGATGCAAAGGAAATAAAACTAATAAAACTGTTGGATTGGCGGGCGCGATAAAAACGCCAACCAATGGATAGGGCTAACGGTCCTTTCATACTTGGGTTTCCGCCGCTAATTGCAAGTAACCGTTTTTCATCATCAGTTGGCGGTCCATACGGGCAGCCAATTTATGATCATGGGTCACCACCACAAACGCCGTACCTAACTGATCGGCCAGCTCGCGGATCAACTCATAAACCGCATCGCCACTGTTAGCATCTAAATTACCCGTAGGTTCATCGGCCAGCACTAACTTAGGTTTATTAATCAACGCCCTTGCGATAGCGACACGCTGACGCTCGCCGCCCGATAGTTCGGCGGGAATGTGGGTCATGCGATGGCCTAGCCCTACCCGCTCCAATAAGGTTTTGGCATCGGCGAGCGCTTGTTTACGATCTTTACCTTGAATAAATGCCGGCATAGCGACGTTTTCTAGCGCAGTGAATTCAGGCAATAAATGATGGAATTGATAGATAAAGCCGAGATCTTGATTGCGGATCTGCGCTTGACGCGCACTAGACACTTGGTATAAATCTTCGCCTAGCAACAAAACTTTGCCCGCGGTTGGCTCATCCAAAGTCCCCATAATATGCAGCAGCGTACTCTTACCTGAGCCTGAACTGCCGACAATCGCCAACTGCTCGCCCTTGAACACCTGCAAATCGACATTAGACAACACTTGCGTGGTCACGGCGCCATCATGGTAACTCTTACTGACACTCTGCACTTGCAGTAACACGTCTTGCATTGAAGTTCTCTCTTAAACATGCTTTGGCATCAATTTATTTCATTAAATCAATGCATTAAATTATTTTAATCTTAGCAAACCATCACTCACGGATGAATACCCATGGGTGACGACTATTCGTAAAAGCTCACGGGTTTACTCGTATCTCAGCGCAGTTGCGGGTTGCACACTGGCCGCACGCAGCGCGGGATATAAGGTCGCCAACAAGGTGACCAATAGTGTGCCTATCACGATCACTGACAACTGCATCAACTCCAGTTTTACTGGCAAACTCTGTCCCGCACCTAAAATCGAAATGCCTAAGGTCGTCATAATGCCATTCAGATTCAAAGTGATAAGTATACCTACCGCGAGCCCAAGCACTAAACCAAGTACTGCATTGAGCGAACCCTGCACCACAAAAATGCCCATCACGGCGGGCGTGGTTACGCCTTGGGTTTTTAGCACTGCCACATCCGTGGTTTTATCGACCACCATCATCACCAGCGCCGAGACGATATTGAATGCGGCCACGGCCACAATCAGGCTCAGCATCAGTGACATCATGTTCTTTTCCATTTTTACCGCACCAAACAAGTGACCATAGGTATCACGCCAATCGCTGGTTGTTACCTTAATATCTTGTTTAGCGAGAACATCCTGCACTTTAGACGCTAAAGCGGGCGCGCTAAAGGGATCGGTTAAATAGAGTCTAAGCTGATCAATAGCCTCACTCGGTTGGCGCATCAAACGCTTTGCATCTTGATAATGGATATATGCAACGCCAGCATCAACCTGAGAGCCCATTTCAAAAATGCCAGATACCAAGAACTTACGTTGACTCGGCACTGGGCCTAATGGGGAGTACACCACACCATCGCCACTCAATAATCGTACCGTATCACCGGGAGCGACTTTGAGTTGCCGTGCGAGCTCAGATCCTAAAATCACCTTGAAGTCGCCACTCGCCAACTGTTCAAATGCACCTGAGTAAGTGTGCTGCGCAACGGAGGATAACTTTTGCGCTAATTCGGGAAACACCCCATAAACCTGCACAGCGCGAATATTCGACGCAGATTGCACCATGGCCTGCGTCGACACGCTCGGTGTAACGCCTAACACACCCGGTAAGGCTTTAAGCGCACTCGCCTGCTTTGTCCAATCGACTAACGGCGCTTCGCTATAAATAGTTAATTGCGGTACTGCACCTAAGATACGTTGCTTAAGTTGGCCTTCAAGGCCATTCATCACTGAGCTGACAACGATCAGGGCTGCAACGCCTAAAAAAATGCCCGACACGGCAAATAAGGTAATGAACGACGCGAACGCGTTCGCTTTTTTGGCCCGCCAATAACGGTAACCAATATAGAAAGGGAATCCTGGATTCATTGAAAGAGGGTTGCGTCCTGTGTGCTGAACTTGCTAAATCATGAAGATGGGCACGATAATAGGGGTATTGGTCCTATAAATAAAGAGGCAAGCCTTGTTCACTGACACCAATCCGTATTTTAGTGTGCCTCACCACTTTACCGCCTACCTAAGCCAATGGCCGAGTTCCCAGCCATTACCCTCAGAAATGGCACTGAGATCAATGCAATCATTAGGCATTCAACTGCTCAGCGAAGTCAAAACACTCGAAGCTAACTGCTTGCTACAACTGCGCCATTTAGATAACGAGGCAAAAGTTGTCGTGGATTTTTTAAAGCTGCAATCCCGCAAAGTAGATCTAGTGCTGCAACATGTATTAGAAAAAGAAACCCAAGAGGGCGAAAAATGCTTTGGTAACCAATTTGGTGGTAGTGGCCTGAGATTACTCACCCCAACAGCCTTAGACATTGGCTCCCACTATAAAATTACTCTGTTTATTCACGACGAATTAGTTGCCATTCTCTGTTTTGGCAAAGTCATCGCCACTCAAGCACAAAAAATAGCACAAGCCGAAGGCGATATGAGTCGTAATAACAGAACAGAACAACATACTCAACCTGAACATCTACAATGGCAAACCGACTTTGAATTCAGTCAAATTCTTGAATCTGACGTGGAGCAATTAGTCAAAGCTAGCCTCAATGTGCAACAGAAACAACTCAAGTTACGCAAACTCGCCAGAGACGAGCGTCAATAGCCGCTGACTTTTCTCTGGCACCTACGCCATCAAGTCTCTACAATGTCTGCAACTCTTTGTGAATGAATCAGTTTATCGCACGCCAATGACTCACATATCAGCCCTAACGCCGCCAGCCGTCAAAAATGGCACTCAAATTCAGACTCTGTCCACCGTGGGCGGCGTTTGCCAAGCCGTTACACTCGCCAATTTAGCGCGTCAACATAAGGGAACGACCTTAGTCGTCACCAGTGACACGCCAAGCGCCTTAAGCTTAGAGTTAGAACTGAGTTATTTGCTCAGTAAAACAGGCATTAAGGTCAGATTATTCCCTGACCGCGAAACCTTGCCCTACGACAGTTTTTCGCCCCATCAGGATTTAATTTCCCAGCGACTCGAAACGCTATCGCAGCTGTCTCAGATTGAGCAAAATATCGTTATCGTGCCCGTCACCACCTTGATGATACGCCTGCCACCTAAGGCCTATTTAAGCGCCAACGTGTTTGTGCTCAAAAAGGGTGATAGCTACAAGTTACACGATGTACGCCAGCATTTAACCGACACTGGCTACCATTCGGTGGAGCAAGTGTATGAACATGGCGAGTTTGCCATTCGCGGTTCGATTCTGGATATCTTCCCAACGGGGATGAATATGCCACTGCGCATCGAGCTATTCGATGAAGAAGTGGAAACCATTCGCCATTTTGATCCAGAAACCCAACGCTCATTGCAACCTGTCGACTCGATTCGCCTATTGCCCGCGAAGGAATTCCCAACCGACAGTTCGGCCATCGAAGGTTTTAGGCAAAGATACCGCCGCCGTTTCGAGGTCATAGTCAAAGAGCCGGAATCGGTTTATCAGCTAGTGAGCCGTAACTTGATGCCGGCGGGGATCGAAAACTACCTGCCGCTATTTTTTGATGACACCGCCACCCTATTCGATTACTTGCCCAAGGACACTCAACTCGTCACCTTAGGCGATATCGAAAAGTCGGCGCGTGCGCATCTGCAAGAAGTCGAACATCGCTATCAAGACAGACGCGTCGATCCACTGCGGCCATTACTGGCGCCTAAAGAGCTGTATTTACTCATAGAAGAGTTATTTGCCGCCTTTAAACCGCTGCCACGTTATCAAATGCAAGTGCCAACAGATGGCATTGAAACAACGAAAGCGGTTGTTATTGCCGCCAGCACCCTGCCCGACATCAGCGCCAATCATAAATTAAAGCAACCACTGCTAGCGCTGCAAGATTATGCCAGCAGCGCCAAACGCATGTTGTTTAGCGCGGAGTCCGAGGGGCGCCGCGAAGCGCTGCTTGAATTGCTCGCTAAAATTCAGTTAAAACCTGCACTGTTTAACCATTTTGATGAGTTTATTCAAAGTGATGCCAAGTTAGGCCTTATCGTGTCGCCGCTGTCACGCGGTTGTTTGCTGCAGATCAGCGCCAAAGATAGTATCAGTATCATTTGTGAGACTGAACTCTTCGGCCATCGAATTTCCCAGCAACGCCGCCGTGAGAAACAGCGTCAGATCAGTAATGATGCTCTGATTAAAAACTTGGCCGAACTCAAAGTTGGCCAGCCCATAGTGCATTTAGAACACGGCGTTGCACTTTATAGGGGCTTAGTCACCCTAGATACGGGTGGATTGGTCGCAGAATACTTGCAATTAGAATACGCTGGCGGTGACAAACTGTATGTGCCAGTGTCTTCATTGCATCTCATCAGCCGTTACAGTGTTGGCGCCGATGAAGACGCCCACTTAAATAAACTCGGCAATGAGACGTGGGCTAAAGCCAAGAAAAAGGCGATTGAAAAAATCCGCGACGTCGCGGCCGAGCTGCTCGATGTCTATGCACGTCGCCAAGCACGTCCTGGCGAAAGCTGCGCAATTGACGAAGAAGAATACGCTCAATTCGCCCGTGGCTTCCCCTTCGAAGAAACCGTCGATCAAGAAAGCGCCATCATCGCCGTGTTAGCCGATATGCAATCGCCGACCGCAATGGACAGATTAGTCTGTGGCGATGTGGGCTTTGGTAAAACCGAAGTAGCCATGCGCGCCGCCTTTGTGGCCGTCAACGCTGGCAAACAAGTGGTCGTGCTAGTTCCGACCACACTGCTTGCCCAGCAACACTATGAAAACTTTAAAGACAGATTTGCCGACTGGCCCGTGGTCACTGAAGTTATGTCACGCTTTCGTACCGCCAAAGAACAAGCCCAAGTGCTGCAGCAATTGGAAGAAGGCAAAGTCGATATCGTGATCGGTACCCACAAGTTACTGCAATCTGAGGCCAAGTTTGAAAACTTAGGCCTATTGATTATCGACGAAGAACACAGATTTGGTGTGCGTCAAAAAGAGAAAATCAAAGCGCTGCGCGCCAACGTGGATATCTTAACCCTGACCGCGACGCCTATTCCGCGCACCTTAAACATGGCCATGTCGGGTATGCGCGATTTATCAATTATCGCCACCCCGCCCGCCAAACGTTTAGCAGTGAAAACCTTTGTACGGGAATCGGATCCCGCGACTGTGCGCGAAGCCATTTTGCGGGAAATTCTCCGTGGCGGCCAAGTGTATTACCTGCACAATAATGTTGAAAGTATTGAGAAATGTGCCCAAGGCATTATCGATTTATTGCCTGAAGCGCGAGTCGTTGTTGCCCACGGTCAAATGCGTGAGCGCGATCTAGAACGGGTAATGTCAGACTTTTACCATCAAAGATTCAACGTGTTAGTCTGTACCACTATTATCGAAACCGGTATCGACGTCCCAAGTGCCAACACCATTATTATTGAGCGCGCCGATACCTTTGGTCTGGCACAGTTACACCAATTGCGTGGCCGCGTCGGGCGCTCGCACCATCAGGCCTATGCCTATTTGATGACGCCGCATCCCAAACGTATGACACCAGATGCGCGCAAACGTTTAGAAGCCATTGATGCTCTTGAAGATCTCGGTGCGGGCTTTATGCTGGCGACCCAAGATTTAGAGATCCGCGGCGCAGGTGAACTCTTGGGCGATGAACAGAGTGGCCATATTTCGAAAATTGGTTTTAGCTTGTACATGGAAATGCTCGAAGCGGCAGTCAAAGCCTTAAAACAAGGCAAAGAACCGTCACTGGCGCAAATGCTCAATCAGCAATGCGAAATTGAACTGCGTATCCCCGCCCTACTGCCTGAAGCCTATGTGAGCGACGTAAATATTCGTCTGTCGCTCTATAAACGCATCGCAGGGTGCGAAACACAGGCGGCGCTGGATGAGTTAAAAGTCGAATTGATCGACCGTTTTGGCTTATTACCTGAACCGACGCGTAACTTAATGGAAATGACCCTCTATAAACATGAGGCGACTCGCTTAGGTGCGACTAAAATAGAAGTGCACAGTAAAGGTGGCAGCATCGAATTTAGTGATGATCATGTCATAGATCCTGTGTTTATTATTGGATTACTCCAAAGCCAGCCACAAATCTATCGAATGGAAGGACCGAATAAGTTAAAGTTCAGCCTTGCAGCCGAAACCAGTAAAGACAGGCTCGCTTTAGTGAAACTCTTGCTAGAACAATTATCGCAACATCGTCTTGGAGATAAATAGTGTTACGTAAACTCGCGGTCTCTATCGCTACACTCATTGCACTATCACACAGTCAGGTCGTCCAAGCAGAAGCTTGGTTCGAGGTTGAAGTCTATGTGTTTGAACGCCAAAGCCAGTCAAGTGAACAATGGCCTGATGCGCCGAACAAGACGAAAACCGATAACGCAATAGACTTAATCTCCCCCGCTATCGCGCAAGCAATCACGCCGATACCCAGCGCATCTGCGCCTTGCACACTGGTCTTTGATGCCGATGCAAATAGCCACTGCGCTGAAACCTTAAACGGTACCTCGACGTCAGAACCTATGCCTGCCGCGACTGCGAGTGTGGAATATCGTTACCCGCCGGTGATCCCATCAGAAATCAGCAGCGCACAGATCAGTTATCCTACAGCCAATGGCAGCCCAGTGTTGTTAACCCGCAGCCAAAGTCAGTTCGCGAGTATTATTAATAGCATATCCCGCGAACGTGGCACGCGCAGTTTACTGCACATGGCTTGGCAACAACCTATGCGTGGTAAGAGTGGCTCAGTACCCATACGCTTATTTGCGGGTAAAGATTTCTCAGGTACTTATCACTTCGATGGCAGAAAAATCATTAAGCAAGCTCAAGCAGAGCCTATGACTAATGCCGATGGCACGCCAATGCTTGCACCTGCTGTATCACCAGTATGGGAATTAGATGGCACACTGAATATCTATTTAAGCCACTATTTGTATATTGAAACCGCATTGCACTTGCGCAAAGAAGGCAGAAAATTAATGCCAGCCGTACCCAGTGATGCGACCGATACCAACGCAACGCTCACGGCGCCCAAAGTCATGACACCATTTTTAATGTCTGTGCCTTTGGAGCAAAACCGCCGTGTGAAGAGTGAAGAAATCCATTATTTAGATCATCCCGAAATGGGCATGGTGATCCAAATCCGCAAGATGGCGCAACCCAGTGCAATGCAAAATAATCAGAATGCCGAATCAATACAGACTGTTGGCCAATACTGAACAAACGCACAACCCGCACAATTCTTAAGTTAAAACGGTGCAGTTAAGTTAACACTGTACGTTTAAATTAAGACTGAACGATGGAGAAATCGAGGTAGATATCATCAGCCTCGTCTTCTCCTACTGTTACTGTTAATCCCTCGGTACAAGGCACACCTACTTCGCACCAAGCAATTAAAGCATTAACGGCAATGTCACTGCCTTGGGCAAGTACTTCAACACTGCCATCGCGGCAATTGGTTACATATCCTGTCACACCAAGGGCTCTGGCCTTAGTCAAGGTCGCATGACGGCAACCAACACCTTGCACTTTTCCCGTCAAATTAATTAATACTCGCTTCATCTCACGCTCCTTTTTCACGGAACCTTGTTATAGAAATAAGCATAGCCGCAATTATCCAAAGGCTAAGTGTTAACCTATGGATTTGTAGAGCAAAAAACAAACAATATTTAAATTTAGGCAAAAAAAACAGCTAACAAGACTGCTGCTAGCTGTGTCGGGCGACATACGCAAAGGGATATCCAATAAATGGACAAATAAAACAGCAATTCTGTATCATTTTGTTACAAAATAGCAAGGGTCGCTACTTTACACAATAAATAATTATTTTCAAGAGTTTGAAAAGTAAAACTATCCATCCCGAATGAATATAATGCTTTTAGCTGAAAATCAGCTCGTACACCCATCTGCATTGTTCATGTTTAAAAACATCCCCTGTGATAGCCGAAGAAGTATAAAGGCGTATTGACGTTTAACGCTGAGATTGTGTTTGTTCTGGCAAGTTAGTAAACACGAAACGAGGGGTTGAGAAGTGAGCCCTCTAATGACAAGAGGCGCGTATGCCTGACGATAAAGCAAGGCAAGCAAACTAGATGCAAAAAAGCAAAAAAACCGGCCTAATTAGCCGGTTTTTGCTTGATTGTGTGGGTAGGTGATGAAGTGCTACTCGCTGATCATCAGACCATTTTGATAGCGATACTCGGATGAGGGTTCACCATTAAAGTAGTACACCGACCTGCCGTGCAGTTGATTATCAAGATACTCATCACTTTGCAGCAGGCTGCCATCTTCGTTAAAACTATAGCCTTTGCCTTGCAATTGACCTTGATCATCATACTGGGCCTGCCCTAATAAATGGCCATTGGCGGAAAAGGCTTGCCAGTGACCCACTTCGTGTCCTGCTTTATAGTTGCCATGCCAGAGCTTAACCATGCTGTAGCTGCTTTCATCTTGCAGCAGCCATTGGCCTTCGCGCTGACCGTTAACATACTGACCTTGGGCTTGCAGTTGTTTATCAAAGCCACGCAGTAAATACGCGCCATGTAACTTAGCGTTTTTATAAAACTCTCGGCGCATTATCGTGCAATCGGCTGCGATTTCTGTTTGTTCACCACTCAGCTCACCTTGTTGGTTAAACTGCTCATTGCGCGTCGTATCCGCGTTTTTTGTGACCCACTTGCCGGACTTTAACCCTAAGTGATATTGGCCGCTGACAAAACCGCCGTCCTCGGCCTTATCTTCTCGATATGCACCGTGCATTTGACCTTTGCGGTAGTTTATCCGCCTGATATAACCGTTCCAGCCAGCACCGATATACAAGCCATCGTATCGCCCCTTGAGTTGTTCATCACGTTCAATCAGCTCACCTGCTGCATCAAAACGCTGACGTAAGCTCCAGTCTTTTGTAGTATCTTGCTGATATTGATAAGTTAACTTTCCCGTAGAATCGAAGCGCTGTTCAGTGCTAGTCTGACCTTTAGCGAGGTATTGCGTGTCGGTTTGGGTCGCAACGTTACCGGCATTATCATAGGTAATATGTTGAATTTCACGACCATCCTTATCATACTTTTGCAGCTCTGCTAACCGCCCTTGTTCATCAAAACGCTGCTGGTTTCCCACCTGTTTATCATGCTCATAGTGTTTAATCTCTTGCAGCACATCGGCAGCTCGGTAAATCAACACTTCGCCGTGTATTTTCCCCTTAAGATAAAACTCTTTAGTGTATAACCAGCCTTCTTTTGTCCAATACAGTCGCTCACCTTCTCTTTTTCCCGCCACCATATTAACGGTTTGCTCCGGCTGACCATTGTTATGAAAGCTTTCATATAGCCCTTCCATACCGTTAGCGCCGTAGGTTACGCGTGTTTGCAACTGGCCATTGTTAAAATAACTTTGCGATAATCCTAATTCAGCCCCATTCACACGATGCTGAAGCTCCCTCAATTGACCATTGGTATGGTAACTTTTCTGATCTCCATGCAACTGGCCATTCTGGTAGTGGTACTCTCCCGAGAGCGCTCCGTCTTCCCAATAATGCAGATGCGTGCCTTGATAACGCCCTTGTGCATCGCTACTGCCCTTGCGAGACAGTTGACCATCGGGGTAGAAAAACTCGAAATCACCAACGATAAAACTCTCGGCTAAATTGGGACTGTTGACGCTGCCCTTAAAAACGGGTTTATCCGTCTCCAGATAAAAGAGTTGTAGCGGCCACACGCCATCTTTCTCTGTTGGTGCTTGCTCCTGATAATAAATGGCTTCACCAGGCACATCGCTAAGCCGCCATAGTTCGTCGAGTAAAATTCGCTCAGCCGACAGATTAAACGACATAAGTAGCGCAGATAATAGTAATAAGACTCTCATATTCTGCTCCTTAAGGTAACGCAGGGAATATATTAACCCACTGTTTATTGACCGGTTCGCCGCTTATCATCAGCTGCTCTATCTGTGCTGCGCGCCCCGCCAGTACAAACCAGCGTTCCTCACGTAATACTTGCTGCAACGGACGCTGATAAAAATCACTACTGTCACCTTGAATCGCAGGAGCTAGCTGTAAATTTTGCGCATTTAAAAAACGATAGCGCCGCATAAAGTCGGCCACGGTTTGATGGGTATCAACATTCGGCAACTGAGTGATATCAATCAACCAGCTTTGCTCGGGTTGATACGCTAGCGCTTGCCATTTGGGCGTACCGGTACAGGCCAAAGTGCTGCTGACATTGATGTCGTAAAAATTGCGGCGGATCCCATCGGCGCTAGTCAGTTGGTACAGCACAAACTTATCCAGCCCTCCACCAAAACCCGTGTTGTTAGTGCTTGTGTTTGTCCATTGCAGTGTGTGCCCGTTGACCTTAGGTGCATCGACAACACTGAGCGTGCACACCGCTGCCTGCTCGGAAGTTAACAGCAAACTGACGCCGTATTTGGCCACGACTTGCGGCTCAAGTAAGGCGGGGTCTTCAGGTGCAGTAACTTGCGGCTGATTAACATAGGACGCATACATATCATCACTATAAAGCAGTTGTTGCTGCGCCGGCGGATAGGCGACATTTTGCGCGTAATCTTGAGTCGGAATAAAACGAATGTTCTTAGTCAGTTCACCACTGTCAACCACAGTATTCACATAGAGTGTCAGCGTGGACGGCGCTGCGGGAAAGGTAAACTGTGTGATCGATTCATATTGTGTCGATGAGGCCAACGCCAGCATATTTTGCTCTGCCGGGGTTAACCAATCCGGCCCAGTGGGCGGCGGTGAAAGATATTTCACCATAGCGCCTTCGGCACCGTCAAAGCGCCGGTATAACCAAGATTTGTCAGTGCTGCCTCGCGATTTCAGCAAATAACTGAATGGTTTATCTGGGATTGGCGAGAGTTCCAGCTGTATATCTTCATACTGCAAGGCCACAGTTTTGCTGGGATCGGGGGTCAGGTTAAGTTTGACTAATTTCGCGCCGCGATAATGGGCAGTCGCGCGAAACTCCGCAACCTGAGCTAAGAGGTCATTCGGCGCATTCCAACCGACAAGCAAATTCTGCTGCTCAGACTGATGGAAACCATCCTGTTCTGGATAACTGTAACTGCCTACCTTGCTCAATTGCAGCGGCAGTACTGTGCCATCCGCACTGTGTGCTGTGATATCGGTTAAGCTAAACCCGCCTTCGGGTTTAAAACCTGAAAAGTCATACTGATAAGTCAGCTTTAATAAATCATCTTGCTGGTAAAAGTAGCCCGCATCATAGGCAAATACAGCATCTTGGGTTAAGGTCTTATTGACGTTATCCAACACAACGTCAGGTTGTGTTTGATACTCAAATACTGGGAAATCATAAAAATCTAAATGCTGTGTCAGATCGCCCAACTGGCGCTCCTGCGGCAACATAATAACGTTGCTGCGCATTGTGCCCTTATAGCCGTAGCGCTCAAACGGCGCTTCTGCCACTAAGGCTAACTGCGCTAACCAACCCCGCTCACGTTCTAACATCAGCTGACCGTATATTTTGGCTTGCTCGCCGCCACTTTCAACTTTGGCTAACACATGAGTATCAGTGACTTGCAAGACGGTAAGTTTTGCATTTGCGTGGCCTTGATAGGCAGGAAGTGCGACGACCGCCCCCGCTTTGGCGGGTATGGTGCTAAGGAAGGCCGATGAGCTAAAGAGCTTTTTCAGTTCCTGCTCAAGCTCTGCGCCGCGTTCAGCCAACAGCGCCTGCCATACAGGTTTGTTCAGTGCACTGAATTCTTTAACGCTCCCATCGTCTAGATTTAAAGAAAATTCAAACCCCTGCGAGAAAATAGCGTGCATTTCTGGATTACGATCGGCCCGCTGGCCACTACTGACGCCACTCCCTTGACCATCGCGCATGTTCATATAATCGACGTGCACTTGAAACCGACTGTTTTTGCCTGTTTCGAGGACCTTATAACGCAGCAATTGATGTGACGTGGCGTTAACCGTTTCGGTACGCTGACCATTGTCTACAGTGATGTTAGTGGTGCTATACAGCTGATACGAGCGCTCTTCCCCTTTTTCAGGCGTAAACTCAACATCAGCATCCCCAAAAGAACAGGCCGATAATAAACAGCATGCAACTACGCTAACCAAGTACTTCATGGTTATTCCTTGTATCTCAAATAGTAAGCGCCGCATTATGCCCTTTCATGCCCAGTAAATAAAATGCTTTGCTATTTATGCCAGTTCAGCACAACACCTTAATGCGCGACTAAAGCATCCTTTTTAGATAGTCACAGGTACTGCAATACCAATCTTAGGTAAGTTTTTAATGACGAATTCCGGCATCAATAACTGATGCAAAAAGCTAGCTGTGCTGCATTAATTGTCATTGTTTCCCAGTGACTCGCCGATTATTTAATAAGAAGTATCCCTATAGGCTCGACGGCGGCATCCATGCCGCCAACGGTCATTGGTACAACAATGCCAATCTTAACTATCACTTTCGCAGTTCGTTTAGCTAAAAAGCTATTGTCCCAAAGCGTGCTGGGTATCTCCTTCAAACCCGCATGTTCCACTAATGCCAAAAAGGTGAGCCGTGGTGATTTGCGAGACGACCGTCCGCCCCATGGACGGGGCGGTCGAGCATCCAAGGACGGACTTGCTGCGAGTCGACGAGCAAATGCCATGGCAAGCCTGTGCTAGTGGATACCCGTAAACGCTAAACTTCTAGCAACTGAAATTACTGCTCCCCAAACACTACTTTCCAACACATTTCTGTCCAAAAGTGTGTTGCGTATGTCTTTTAAATCTACAGGTTACGTGAATGCACGAAAGGTGAGCCATGGTGATTGGCGAGACGACCGTCCGCCCCATGGACGGGGCGGTCGAGCATCCAAGGATGGACTAGCAGCGCGTCGGTGAGTAAATACCATGGCAAGCCTATATGCGGGGATATCAGCCAACACTAAAATCCTACTTAATCTATCCCCAATAGTCACAGTCATATGTCCGCCACATGAAGTACGAAAGCCAAACCATAAGGCGAAATAGCCGATGAGATAAATCCACTCCCCCTCTTAAATATAAAAAGAGGAGTGATACTTTTATTCAATCGATATCAATCAAGCCAACTTAAAGGCTTTTATTTTGGGGAGATGGGCGGCGAGTTGGGGGAATTTGTGGGGTTGAACGTCATCCCAATCAATCGAATAATAGGCGCTTAATTCACTGGCGAGTTGCTGATTATCGAACATCTCATCATTAACCGAAAATATACACATGGCCTTGTGGGTATTCTTTTCACGAAATTGCGACACGCACTTATTGGCAATATCGGCATATTCTTCTGGGCGGTCAATCTTGCCCTGCATATTATTTTCTGGGTGCAAATTAGGATTAATCAGTACAGATTTAAGCCCATTTAAAAAGCCAATCCGCTCGGCCCAATAAGCGCCGAGTCCTACGCCAACCATTAACGGCGCGGGATCGTCGCAATGCTGCATTTGCTTAGCGACTTCCTTGAGCAAGTGTTGCATGTCGTGCTTAGGGTGCAAGGTGCTGTAACTGATCAAACGCACATCAGGGTCAATAAATTGCAACTGACGCATTTTTTCGTGATTACCTGGGCTAGTAGCATCAAATCCATGAAGATAGAAAATCATATCAAGGCCTTTTAATCATTTTTGATTACAGTGAATTAACTAACCCTAGCAAAAGAGTGATCTCACACCTTGCGCTACATCAAACTTTCGCCTGTTGAGCCAAACAAATTTGCTCGGCAAGCTGCTTGGCATTTTCCCAACGAGCCGTATTATCGAGCGCAGCTGCCGTTTGCGCGGCATTGGGTTTAAGTAAACTCGCAGGATACTGTGGCGCGCTCGCAGGCCAAGTAAAGCCATCGAGTAGCGACATTACGCCCGCATTGTCATTACACACTAAAATCATGTCGCAACCTGCGGCTAAGGCGGCGCTGGCCCTTGCACGGTAATCGCCCGCAAATCCTGCGCCTTGCATGCCGAGATCGTCAGAGAAAATCACCCCGTTAAAGCCAAGTTCTTTACGCAGCACTTGTTTTAGCCAGTATTCGGAAAAGCCCGCAGAGTTAGGGTCGACTTTAGGGTAAACCACGTGCGCGGGCATCACGCCTAATAACTTGTCTTTTGCGATCAATTCTTTAAACGGTAGGATATCCTTTGCAAAAATCGCCTCGGCATCACGTTCATCAATTGGTTTCTCGTAGTGCGAATCCGCCACTACACTGCCGTGTCCGGGGAAATGTTTACCCACGGCGCCCATGCCAGCTGCGGCCATGCCAGCAATAAAGCTTTCGGCCAATGTAATAACCTCGGCGGGCTCTGGGCTAAAGCTGCGTTTACCTATGACTTGGCTCACGCCGTTTAAGTCCAACACGGGCGCGAAACTTAAGTCGATATCGCAAGCCAGTAATTCAATCGCTATCAAGAAACCGAGCTCACAGGCCCAACGCTTGGCCAATACCATATCACCCTTTGCTGCGGGGAGAATGTCGCCCATGGCAGGAATAATGGTAAAGCCATCACGGAAACGTTGTACTCGGCCCCCCTCATGATCGACGGCGATTAATATTTCTGGGCGGATTTGGCGTATCTGTTGTACCAGACGGATCAACTGATCACGGCTCGAAAAATTGCGGGAAAATAGGATTAAACCACCCACCTGTGGATGGCGTAGCATCTCAGATTCAGCCTCACTGACGTCCAACGACAGTAAATCCAACATTAAATAGCTCATACTTCTCCCTAAAAATATTCATTAATACTCAAAAAATAACCACTCAAGCCATAAGTAGTCCACGCTCACAAAAAAGCTAAAAAAAGCGAGCCACCTACTCTTGTAGCGCTGTCGAAGCCTGTATTCTTGGCCATAAAATGGCCTGTAAAAAAGTCCCAATTAAGTTCAGCTTATCCGAACTATTATGAATAAAAAAAACTAATGTGAATTGTCACACTAATCTATGGGATACTGGCGTTAGAGTATCACACAAGCAGATTTCGCATGAAAGAACGCCGCCACTGACCAGAGTACACGCGCAAGATTAGCGTGCTTCAATCTGCAGAGCGAGCAATCCCATGCACTCAGACTAAAATAATAAACAAGACACAACAGGACTTCTATCATGATTAGCGTATTTGACATGTTCAAGATCGGCATAGGTCCATCGAGTTCACATACCGTCGGCCCAATGAAAGCGGGCAAAATCTTTATGCAAAACCTGACTGACTCAGGACTCGTGACCCAGATTGATGAATTAAGAGCCGAACTCTTTGGCTCCCTCGGCCAAACAGGCAAAGGCCACGGCACGGGCAAAGCAGTAATTTTAGGCTTAATGGGCGAAGATCCCGAAACCGTGGACACTGACAGTATCGACGGTATTTTAGAACACGTCTCCAAGGACGAAACCTTAACGCTGCACTGTGGCAAAGTAGTTAAGTTTACCCGTGAGCAAGGCATTACCTATCACAGACGCAAAACGCTACCTGCACATGCTAACGCCATGACCTTGTACGCTTACTGTAAAGGAGAATGCATTTTTGATCGCACTTACTACTCAGTGGGTGGCGGCTTTATTTTAGATGAAGATGAAATTAGCCAACGTAATGCATCGCCAGCCTCACAAATTGAATCGGCTCCTTTTGATTTTGTGAGTGCAGCTCACTTACTGGAATTATGCGGCGAGCAAGGTCTCAGCATTTCTTCTTTAATGATGGCGAACGAACTGAGTTTAGCCACTGAAGATGAAGTCAAAGCCAAGCTGTGGAATATTTGGCAAACGATGAAAACCTGTATCGAACGCGGTTATCAGAAGGAAGGTATTTTACCTGGCGGCCTAAAACTGCGTCGTCGTGCACCTGCACTGTACCGTCGGTTGAAAGCCGAAGGCCGTAACAATGTCGATCCATTAACCGCTATGGATTGGGTCGATTTATTCGCACTGTCGGTCAACGAGCAAAATGCGGCCGGTGATCGCGTCGTGACTGCGCCAACAAACGGTGCTGCGGGAATTATTCCTGCCGTATTATGTTATTACGATACCTTCGTACAAGAAGTGGATATTGATGTCTGCGCCCGTTATTTATTAACTGCCGCTGCAATTGGTATTTTGTACAAGAAAAATGCCTCAATTTCGGGCGCCGAAGTTGGTTGCCAAGGTGAAGTGGGCGTGGCCTGTTCTATGGCAGCTGGTGCTCTGACTGAAATCATGGGCGGTACGGTTGAGCATGTTGAAAACGCGGCTGAAATCGGCATGGAACATAACTTAGGTCTAACCTGCGATCCTGTGGGCGGCCTAGTGCAAGTGCCTTGTATCGAACGTAATGCCATGGGCGCAATCAAAGCGATCAACGCGTCTCGTATGGCCCTACGCGGTGACGGTAACCATAAGGTTTCACTGGATAAAGTGATCAAAACCATGATGGATACCGGCAGAGATATGCGCAGCAAATACAAAGAAACCGCCAAAGGCGGCCTAGCAGTCAACATTGTTGAGTGCTAAGTGCCGAGTGTTAGTTCACTCCCACTAATCGTTTAAATTGCACCATAAAAAATGCCGCAACTCAGTGAGTTGCGGCATTTTTCAGTCAGTATTTGAATTCTTATTGCATTAACTGGATTACGATTTTTTCTGGGAATACTGCAAAATAATACCCGCCCAAGCTTTTTCTATTTCAGGGATTAACTGCGTAAATGCCGCTTTTTCGGTAATCACACGCAAATCATCTACCGCTTCAGACGTTCCCCATACGCTAGCATTTCCCGTCTCTTTCGCGGTAGATTCGGCAAGTCCATAAAGATATTCAGTCCGAACATCAAAAAATGCAGCAGAAACAGTCGTCGTTACACTGATCTCTTTATTCTTTAAGAAACCCAAAGACACCACATTGAGTGGAGCAAACTGTTGTTCACCCGCATGGAATGAAGTATCGAAGGTATAGATAAGTAAGATATCCGCTTTTAATCTCGCAGCGGCTTCTCGTAAGGATTTTATCGAGTCCAAATTCTCTGGGAGTAAAATGCGATTTAATGGTGCAATACCTGACACTTGTGGCATTTTAGCTAGCCTAGCAAAGTCGGCTTCCGTCTCAACTTCGCGGGTCGTCACCACGCTATAACGACCTGTACCAAAACTGCTTACTCGATAGGATAAATAACCGGGAGCTTGAATACGCGCTACCGAAATATTTGCAGGAAACACCGCAGCAGGCTCTTTGGACATAAGTAAGTTGATATCCGATTCAGCTAACGAACTCAGCTGCACACTACCACCTGGGGTGGTGTACGATGCACATCCCGCTAATATCAACAATGCGCCTAACATGGCAAGTTTAACGATCCTCATCAAATCTCCTTTAAATACGTTTCAAACCCCTAAATATTGAATACTAACTTACTGTTGATAAATGTTTTATTCAACCAAATTAATGTGCAAGCGTGACATATTTCTAAGCTATCCAACGACCAAGAGACAGTATTGGGTAAACAAAAGGCGCAGTGATAAAACAATATCACTGCGCCTTTTGTATCAATATCTTAAATGGGTTTAAGGCTTAAAGTACAAGCTATGAAACTTAAGGTGCTCTTCAATAAAGCTCGCGATGAAGTAGTAGCTGTGATCGTACCCCGCTTGCATCCGCACATCCAAGGGATAACCCTTGGCATGGGCGATATCCACCAGCGATTGTGGCATCAATTGGGTGTCTAAAAAGCTGTCAGCTTCACCTTGGTCAATCAGTACTGGCACTTCGCTAATCGCGAGCTTAAGCAACTCACAGGCATCATACTGGCGCCAATGTTCACGATTTTCACCTAAGTACTCGCTAAAGGCTTTAATACCCCAAGGCGCATTGCTCGGATTCGAAATCGGGCTAAAGGCTGAAATTGAGCTGTATCTGTGCGGATTACTCAGACCAATCACCAAAGCACCATGACCGCCCATCGAATGGCCGGATATCGCACGCTGAGTAGTGACAGGAAAATGCGCTTCAATCAAGGTAGGCAGCTCATGGACTATGTAATCGTACATTTTGTAATGACGATTCCAAGGTGCTTTTGTCGCATTGAGGTAAAAACCCGCGCCTAAGCCTAAATCGTAAGCTTTATCAGCCGCATCGGGCACATCGTCACCGCGAGGACTGGTATCAGGGGCGACAATCGCCATCCCAAGTATCGCTGCCATGCGCTGTGCACCCGTCTTCTGCATAAAGTTTTCATCGGTACAGGTTAGACCTGAAAGCCAATACAGCACAGGCACAGGTTTATTCACCGCCTCAGGTGGCAAATAAATGGCAAAGCGCATCTCGCAGTTTAACGACTGAGATTGATGGCGATACTGCTTATGCCAACCGCCAAAACTCTTGTTACAACTGATATTTTCTATGGTCATACAAGTCCTTTTAAGCTCAATCTTTTAGCGCTATTTATAACGTTAGTCATGGCGCTTATCGTCAGCTCAGTTGACAACACAGCAGACAGATTTGCACCTGTCTGCCGGTTTGTCACATCAAGCTGAAGCATCAACTTAGCGTGCAAAATCGCTTATTTATCAAAATGGATCACGCTACGGATGCTCTTACCTTGGTGCATCAGCTCGAATGCTTCATTGATTTGCTCAAGTCCCATAGTATGGGTGATAAAATCATCGAGCTTAAATTCGCCCGCCATGTAACGCTCAACAATGTGTGGCAGTTCAGAACGCCCTTTCACACCGCCAAAGGCAGAACCGCGCCAAACGCGGCCAGTCACCAATTGGAATGGACGGGTTGAAATCTCTTGACCGGCACCGGCAACACCTATGATCACCGACTCACCCCACCCTTTATGACAACACTCTAAGGCGCTGCGCATCACGTTGACGTTGCCGATACACTCGAATGAGTAATCCACGCCACCGTCAGTCATTTCAACGATCACCTCTTGGATGGGCTTATCGAGTAATTTAGGATTGATGCAATCGGTCGCGCCGAGTTTTTTGGCTAACTCGAACTTAGATTCGTTGATATCAATCGCGATAATGCGACTGGCTTTGGCCATAGTAGCACCGATAATCGCCGATAAACCGATACCGCCGAGGCCAAAAATCGCCACGGTCGCACCTTCTTCCACTTTGGCCGTGTTCATCACTGCGCCCATACCTGTGGTTACGCCGCAACCTAACAGACAAATTTCTTCTAATGGCGCGCTCTTATTGACTTTAGCCAATGAGATTTCAGGTAACACGGTATATTCAGAGAAGGTCGAGCAGCCCATGTAATGGAAAATAGGCTTGCCATCGAGATAAAAACGCGTGGTGCCATCGGGCATTAAGCCTTTACCTTGGGTCGCGCGAATTTTTTGGCACAGGTTAGTTTTGCCCGATAGGCAGAACTTACACTCGCCGCACTCAGGAGTATAAAGTGGGATCACATGATCGCCCACTTGTACGCTGGTCACACCCTCGCCCACTTGCTCAACGATACCGCCGCCTTCGTGGCCTAGAATCGCTGGGAATACGCCTTCTGGATCATCACCGCTCAGGGTAAAGGCATCCGTGTGACACACGCCCGTAGCCACAATGCGCACTAAGACTTCGCCCGCTTTAGGTAACATCACATCCACTTCTTCAATCTTAAGCGGTTGTCCTGGTCCCCAAGCAACAGCTGCCTTTGATTTAATAAACTGCGGTTTTTCGTTCGACATTGTTACGTCCCTTGAATAGGTAATAGGAGTAAGTCATTGGTGTATCATAGATTCAATTCAGGCCAAGCAAACTCTTGCGCCCATTGCACTAATGCTACTGAATAGGAGGATTGTATTTGTTTCTCAGCGAGAGACAATCTAGTATTCAAGCAATTCATTTTTACTGAGTAACAACAATGTATCTCTGGGACGGCATTTCTGAATTTGTCGCAGTGGCTGAGGCCGAAAGTTTTACCCTAGCAGCGCAGCGGCTGAATATCTCCACCGCCCACGTTAGCCGCCAAGTGAGCACCTTAGAAAACCGCCTTGGCACAAAACTCTTTTACCGCACTACCCGCAAAGTGTCGTTAACCGAAGAAGGCACAATTTATTATCGTCATTGCCGCCAATTACAAACTGGGTTAGAAGAAGCCGAGCGCGCCATCTCAAACCTAAAGGACTCACCCCAAGGCTTAGTGAAACTCACAGCGCCCGTCGCCTATGGCGAGAAATTTATCATGCCATTACTCAATGATTTTATGGTGCAATATCCCAGCGTTGAGTTTAGCGTCGACTTGACCAATCGCACCTTAGACTTGATTGAAGGCGGTTATGATCTGGCCATTCGCCTCGGAAAACTCGCAGATTCGAGCCTGATGGCCAAACCGCTCAGCAGCCGCACTCACTATGTCGCTGCCTCACCAAGCTATGTGGAAAAATACGGTCAGCCCCATACCTTATCAGAACTTAGCCAGCACAATTGTTTGATCGGTAATCATAATTACTGGCGCTTTGTAGAAAATGGCCGCGAGCGCAATATTAAAGTCCGCGGCAATCTCAATTGTAACAGCGGCTACGCATTAAGGGATGCGGCACTAAAGGGCATAGGGATAGTTCAACTGCCTGATTATTATATTGAAGAAGATATTCAAGCCGGACAGTTGCTCTCATTCCTTGACACTCACCGCGAAGCCAAAGAAGGCATTTGGGCACTCTATCCGCAAAACCGCCACCTGTCGGCCAAGATCCGCGTATTGGTCGATTATCTTGCCGAAAAACTCATCGAACAGGATTAAATACTGTTTGAGCAGATTGATTGGTAGCAGATAACACGGCGCAAACTAGCGCCAGTTTTCCCGCAAAGTGTAATATAACATGCCTAACGCCAGCGCTTGATTGCCGAACCATTCATTTAACGGAATGCGGATATGGCGCATGGCGGCAAACAAACCAAATTCACGCAATTGCCCATCCATCGCATTGGCCATGATCTCGGCCATAATGTGCGATGTCGCCACCCCATGCCCAGAATATCCTTGGCAATAGAACACATTAGGCGACACTTTGCCGAGCTGCGGGATACGGTTAATCACAATTCCTGCCATTCCGGCCCAGGCAAATTCGATATTAATGCCCTTTAATTGTGGAAATGTACGTTCAATCGCAGGCCGTAATTCCGCAGCCACATTTTTAGGATCACGGCCGCTGTAGTTAGTGCCGCCGCCGAACATCAGCCGTTTATCCGCGGTCAGGCGATAGTAATCCAGTACAAAGCGGCAATCGTACACGGCTAAATCCTGCGGATTGATTTGCAAAGCGATATCATCGGGCAGAATCGCAGTGGCGCAATTGCCTAAGGACGCCGGAAATAACATACCGCGCAGTTTTGGACGGGCGAGTTTATGGTAAGCATTACCGGCGATCAGCACACTGTTGGCGCGCACTTTTCCCTTGGCAGTGACAACAGTCGCCACATCGCCTTCTTCAATATCGAGCACAGGTGAGTGTTCAAAGATTAACGCCCCAAGACCTGCTGCGGCGCGGGTTTCACCAAGGCATAGATTAACAGAGTGTAAATGCATATTGCGCCGATTGACTAAGCCACCGTGATACAAGGGCGAGCCTAAATAGGCGGGCATTTCATCGGCGGATACCAACGTCATAAATTCACCCATGCCGCGGTGCTGCGCCTCATCATGCATAGCCCTAAGTTCCTGCATGTGCTTTGGCTGGTAAGCGGTTTGGATATGACCAAACTTTAAATCACAGTCTATGCCGTACTTGGCCACCCGATTTTTAATTATATCGTGGCCGCGCCAACGCATATTCCACACATAATCTTCAGCTTCATTGCCGATTTGACGGCGCAGCTGTTTTGTCATCGCAACATCGCCGGACAAACTGCCCGTCACCTGCCCGCCGTTGCGTCCGGTCGCGCCCCACGCAATTTTATTGGCCTCAATAAGCGCCACTTTGTAGCCCTTCTCAGATAATTCCAACGCCGTTGCCACGCCAGTAAAACCGCCACCGACAATCGCCACATCGACTCGAATGTCGCCTTCAAGCGCAGGATAATCTGACTCTTGGTCAATGGTGGCATTGTAGTAGGAGGCGCAACGCTCTGCTGGCATGGTCATTCCTTGATGTTGAAAGTTAACTGTTGAAAGTTGATGGCTGAAAGTGAGCGTTGAGTCTTAGTTCTGGACACTCGTTTTAACGCGGCATTATACCGACGTTGTTTTATATTTTTTACAAGCGTTCAGAATTTGTGAGTATATCTGAGTTGAGATCGAGATCAACAGTGAATTGCGATAACTATTTGCAGGACAGGACAAAGGAAGTTGAGCTGACTGCAGGCTCCTTCTTGAAGAACCTGAAATGGAGGAGCTTGAGATGGAAACTTCTGAAATGGCGGTACCTAAAATTAAGGCACTAAAATTAAGGCACCTAAGATTAAGTTATCTAAGATTAAGTTATCTAAGATAGAGACTCCGAATGTTAAGGCGCGGCTCATTTTCTCTTTTAAGTCTTATACTTTTTGCTGGTTTAAGATAGGCTTGTGCGGCGTCATCCTCTTTTAATCTCAGCAACCTAGAGTCCATTATGCCACTAATCCCAATTACCCAGCCACTTGTCCAATTGCCGTTTTCCCAAGCGTGTGAAAACAACAAAGCGCCGATTTTAGCGGTATTAACACAAGCATTCTCACTCAACCAACATGTACTCGAAATCGGCAGTGGCACAGCGCAACATGCTGTGTATTTTGCAGCAAATCTTCCCCATTTAATCTGGCAAACTAGCGATCAAGCTGAATATATTGAGGTCATTACCGCAAGGTGTATGCATGAAGGCAAGCTACCCAATGCAGCGGCAAACCTACGCTTACCACTTACCCTTGATGTTACCGCGCCATGGCCGGTGAAGGGATTAACACCTCATGTTGATGGCGTATTTACTGCAAACACTTTGCATATTATGAGCAAAAATATGGTTGAAGCGTTTTTTACTGGCCTTGGTCTGTATCTTCCCCAACTCAAGACCCTGTGCATTTACGGCCCCTTTAACTACCAAGGCGAATTTAGCAGTGACAGCAATCGTCAATTCGATGCCTTTTTAAAACAACACAATCCCGCCAGCGGCATTCGTGATATTGAATGGATTTGCAGTTTAGCCAGCGAGCAAAGCTTAACACTGAAGCAAGATGTGGCTATGCCCGCCAATAATCGACTACTGCATTTTGTTAGAGGCTAGCATTTTGTTAAAGACTCATTTTTTGTTAAAAGCTAGCTTTAGTTTAATGGTTTAGTCCGTTTTGGCCTCGGCGGTTTTGTGTCCATAGCTCAGTACTCGGGTAGCTTTCCACTGTTCGTTCTGTTTGCGCCACACAATGACAAAGTCGGCTAGGCCATCACAACTATCTGTTTCAAAGCTGCAAAAACGATGAACGCCTTGCTCTATCGCGCCAAACTCTTTCACCGGAAACACTTTCATCGTGCCCGCAACTAACTCGCGGCGGTAATGGCCACAGGCATATTTTTCGGTATTAGCGATCATGTCCTTGCGGTTCCAAGTGACGCCACCCGTGTCGTGGTAAAACTCTACATCTTCAGTGAAAAAGTCAGCGTGTTTCTTGAGTTCAGCAGGGGCTGAACACTTATTGAAACTGTCGAACACAGCAAAATCCACCGCTGCAATTTGGGTAGATAAAGTATCTGTAAGTGCAGCAGCGGGCTGAGCAATGTCAGTTTGTGGAGCCCCAGCCGTTTTAACTGATGCTGCTTTAGCTAATGCGGGCGCATCTGTGGCAACAGCAAGTTCGGTAGTGGCGAGTGACAAAGTTAAAACAGCGACTGTGGCTAGGCTATAAAATGCTGGATTCATATTCTCTCCGTAAATATTGGCAATACATTTTGTATGGCGACGATTCACATCACAAACATGAATGCACCACGAAACATAAAGTCACATCGCCAGCAAAGCTTATGCCAGTTAAAATATCCATATTAATCATATTGATATGGCTTCATATTACGTTATGCAGTTTTGTGCGGTGATAGTTTCTGATTATTCTCACTATTTTTTAGTGATTTATCCGACGACAGTCAGACTCAGATCGTCATACTCAGTGCCTTATGCGCAATGCGCTCAATCAGGATGACTATGCTAGCGAGCAACACATCGAATATACGGGCTATCACGCTGTTATTAAACACTAAAAATTTACACTGCCTTTACACAAAAGAGAGACATCCAAGCTTGAAGCTATAATTAAGAATAATTATCATTCGCCAAAATTACCGAAGGAAGAATGATATGCCCCGCTTTATCCGTCGCACTCGCCAAACCTCGCATCTATCTCATGCAACACAGACACCTATGTTGAGCCAGCTATCACGCGCTATTGGTTTATGTTTGTTATTACCTGCAGCATGGGCTAGCGCTGCAAACACGCAAGATACCACTCCAGAAATGGAGCGCATGGTGATCACAGCAACACAAACTAAACACTCGGAGCTTTCGGCGCCCGCTTCAGTGTCCGTGATTAACCGCAGTGAACTTGAAGCGCTAGTCATAGACGATCTTGCTAGCGCAGTCCGTTATTTACAGGGTGTGAACATCAGCGAAGGCACGCCCTATGGCCGCAATGAGATCAGCCTGCGAGGTTTAGATTCAGATTACACTTTAATCTTGATTAATGGCCGCCGCATTAACTCCCGCGAAGCATTAACCTCTGGTTATGGCAACGATTTTGACTTGTCCTCTATTCCAATGTCTGCCATTGAACGTATCGAAGTTGTGCGTGGGCCTATGTCATCCCTATACGGCTCAGAAGCTTTAGGCGGTGTGGTTAACGTCATACTGCGTCAACCGACTGAAGACTGGCAAACCAGCGTTGGCGTGCAATACGATGCACCTACCAGTGGCAAGGGTGGCGATAGCACTAAGTACAATTTCTACAGCAGTGGCGCGCTGATCAAAGATAAATTACTGGCAAACTTAATCGTCGACAGCAATAAACGCGATGCATGGCGCTCGGACTTAAAACCCACTATTGATGCGCTAGAAGACAGAGATGAAATCAGCGCCCTCGCCAATTTACAATGGCTGATTGATAACCAGCAAGATCTGCAATTTGACTTAAGTTACGCCAACGATGAACGCGAGTCTGATTGGAATAACTACGGCACGATTCTCACCAATAACCAACAAGCGGAGCGGATAAGTTCAGGTCTGACCCATAATGGCCACTGGAACTGGGGCGACACTCGCCTGCGCTATTACTATGAAAATGTTGAGGTGACTGACGACTCAGCGTTAATCGCCGAGATAGGTAATATCACCCAAACCAACCACAATCTCGACGGTCAAACCACTGTCCTGCTTGGCGATCACATGTTAACCAGCGGTGCAGAATACCGTTGGACCCAGCTCGAAAATAGCCGCAATATTTTAGGTGATGGCACCTTAGACGACAGCCAATCGGCATTGTATCTACAAGATGAATTTAGCTTAGGCGAACTCAATATCACCTTAGGTGGGCGCGTCGATCACCACGATGTGTACGGCACCGAATTTAGCCCACGCTTGTATTTAGTGTATAACTTAAGCTCTGAATGGGTCATTAAAGGTGGTGGCGGCAAAGCCTTTAAAGCGCCAAATATGGCGCAATCCCAAGCCGATTATATTATCCCCGCTTGTCGTGGCGCCTGTACCGTTGCGGGAAATCCTGATCTTCAACCCGAAACCTCAGTGAACTACGAGTTATCGACCCAATATCAAACCACGGATTTTGGTGGCTCGATCACCTACTTCCATAACGATGTAGAAAATAAAATTATCACCGAAACTTGGAATAGAGTCCCAGGTACAGTATTAACTTACCAAAACGTGAACGAAGCTAAGATCACTGGTTGGGAATTACAAGCTTGGTACAATTTAACTCAAGATCTCAGCCTAAACGGTAATTACAGTAAAACCGATGCCGAAGATAAGCAAAATGGCGCGCCTTTTACCTTAACACCGGACGACAGCTATAACCTAAAACTGCAATGGCAGGCATTTGATGGTTTATCCACCTTTATCGCCTACCATTATACTGGCGAGCAGTATTTGCGAGCCAATGTCAAATCAGAGGGTTATGGCTCGCTCGATATAGGTGCGAATTATCAAATTAATCCTATGTTTAGACTGAAGCTTGGCGTGACTAACCTAACGGATTCTGAACGTGACCAAGTTGCCACCGACCTTGATTATATTCAAAAGAGTCGCAGTATTTATGCTGGGGTAACTGCAAGTTTCTAAGCTCTACAAGCCAGAAATTAATGTGTAATTATAGCTCTGCTACTCAACATTAAACATCATAGGCGAAGCCCGTTTTGGCTTCGCCTATTGTTTTAAGACCAAAATAAATATCACACATTCGACTAGAAAAAGTAAAATAAATATATTTTCTAAAATATAGAATTTTTAAATAAACATCAAAAATATAAATTACATAATCCAGATTTAAATCATTAGTCTTTTACATTCCGCAATATAACCTTGATCATACTTTAACGCTAAAAAATAACTCACCCGTTAACCTTTGATAACGATCAAGGTTTTGTCATATTAAAAAACTATTATACACACGCAAGACTGCTAAAGCTTGAGGTGTAAAATTCTCGATTATTAAACTTACGCACCAAGCAAAAGCAATATTATCTTTCCGTTTATATCACTAATAAAACAGCGAGAAAAATACAGTTCCAACTTCAAGTTACATATTTCATAGCTAGATATGTGATTTACTCGCTTCAGAATGATGATTTAACCAACAATAAAAAAGGAAAATAACATGCTTAAAAAGATGATGCTAATGTGCGCACTGTGCTTTTCAACTAATTTAATGGCGGTATCACTTGCCGACAGTCATTCTGAAAGATCTGACTGTGAATCCTGCCATAAAGATAAAAAACCTTCAGCGGATTATGTTTTTGAAAATCAGCAATGTGTATCATGCCATGGAGAAATGAAAACACTCGCAGGCGAAGCTCATACTAAACATGATGGCGTTTTAACATGCACCAATTGCCACATAGCTCATCAAGAGAAAGCACCAGCAGATGCTTGCAAAGAATGCCATTAATTCACTAAAAATCTAAAACCAAAGGCCGAAGAATTATTTATTTTGAATGGAACCATTAGGCAGGATGCCACTTGACCCAACCTCCAAGGGTGTTTGCCATCTATTGCTCACAGGTGGCAATTTTTACCTCCGTTTTTATATCCTCACAATATGTGTAACGGCTCAATACTTAGCTCAGAATCCCATGTCAGGCAAATAGGGCAAGTTTAATTATGCTAGGTAAGCCATAGACGACTCTCAGGGGATTGTTCTCAAGAATGCCAATGCCTTTTCTAGGTCACGGGTGCGTGCCATCGGCGGCAGCGAGTTTAAAAAGGCTTGGCCATAGTAGCGATTCACAATGCGATTATCGCAAAGGATCAGCACACCGCGATCTTTTTCATCGCGAATAAGACGGCCAACACCTTGTTTCAGCGAAATAATCGCCTGCGGTAACGACACTTCAGTAAAAGGATCGAGTCCCTGACGACTCACATTGTCGGCTCGGGCGCGATACAGGGGCTCATCGGGCGACACAAAAGGTAATTTGTCGATAATCACGCAGCTTAACAATTTACCGCGCACATCCACCCCTTCCCAAAAACTACTGGTGCCGAGCAATACCGCATTGCCGAGTTGGCGAAACTTAGTCAGCAGACTCTGTTTACCCGCTTGGCCTTGTACCAGCAGCGGATACTGAGTGCGAGTTCGCAGTGCCAGCGCCGCTTGTTCGAGCATTTTATGGCTGGTAAATAAAATAAAAGTCCGTCCCTGCGCCGTATCTATCGCTTGCACGCACACATCCACCAGCTGCTTTAACGCTTGCTGTTGATTGGTCACGCTCCCAAGTTGTCTAGGCACACAAAATACCGCTTGGCGGGGATAATCGAAGGGACTGTCGAGAATGCTTTGCTGCGCATCGACGATACCCATTTCTCGGGCAAAATGAACAAGACTGCGGTTAACCTGCAAAGTTGCCGAGGTAAATATCCAGCTGGTTTCGGGCACAAATAATTGTTGGCACTCACGGGCAATATTGATTGGTGAAATTCGCAGCACCACAAAGCGACTACCAAATTCGATGCTGTAGGCCGCCAGATTATTATCGCAGTTAAAAAACACACTGAGCTTGTTATTCAGCTCCGCCAACTTAATGGCGATATCATCTAACAATTCACTACGCCCAATATGGGCCATTAATAAATTCTGCAGCGCGGTTAATTCCGCTAATAAATCCCATGACGCCGCCGCGAGCGCTTTATTGCCCAGCACTAAACGCCAATCGGATTCGCCGCAGGAATATAACTGATTATGCCAATCACTTAATTTAGCGAGGCAACGCTGGCAAAATTGGGCGAGTTGCCCAGTATCACTGAGTTCAGTCTGATAAATAGCGAGTAGCTTTTGAATAAAATCATCGATAGTACGACTCGAACATTGCTGGCCAAAATAGTTAACGCAAATATCGGGTAATAAATGCGCTTCATCGAAAATCACCACATCAGGATCGGGTAATAACTCGGCAAAGCCCGTGTCTTTCAGTACGCTATCGGCGAAAAATAAATGGTGGTTAACCACAATGATTTTGGCATCCAGGGCACGGCTGCGCGCCTTGCGAGTAAAGCAGACATCGTAAAAGTCGCAGCGCTTGCCAATACAGCTTTCCTTAGTGCTGACCACGAGCGGCAGCGCCGAGGAATTCTCAGGCACTGAGGTTAAACCACCAATATCACCATCTTTACAGGTGCTCGCCCACTGATTGATTTTCAACAAATCATCTAACAAACGCGCATCGATATGTGTCGCCTCGCTCATTTGCTTATCGAGTCGCCACTGGCACAGATAATTATTGCGGCCCTTTAGTAGAGCCAGTTTAGGCTCAATCCCCAACATGACGACCAGCGCGGGTAAGTCTTTAAAAAACAACTGCTCTTGCAAGTTTTTACTGCCCGTACTGACGATGACTTGCTTACCGCTCAATATCGCGGGGATCAAATACGCAAAGGTTTTACCTACCCCCGTACCCGCCTCAATCACCACATTGCCCTTCGCCGCTATCGCCTCACTCACTTCCTGTGCCATCTGCATCTGGCTTGTTCGCGCACTAAACCCTTGAATATGTTTAGACAATACTCCATCGGGCAAAAATGCGCGTTGCACTTCGGACGCGAGTCGACTCACCGCAGCGGCGCCTTTTAAGGCAGAAGGCTTAGCGACGGTTTCTTTAGAGGAAACATGCTTTGATGTCGGTTGGCGGGAGCGAGTCAAAGGGAAAATCAATCCTTTATCAAGGTGTTAGGAACGTCAGTGAAAACAGTACTGCAAGTCCACACAATAAATTACTGAGCGAATGCATAGTGAAACTTTATAAGCACAAACAATAGTTAGTACCGCATGCCACTGCCGTAAACAATAGCGTTAAGCTTAACAGCTCGAAGCATTATGCTGATTTGAGATAAGACTACAAGTTAGCCGCGTAATTAACGCCAATTTAAACGTCGGTATTTGCTAGCATCCGCCAAAGCATGTGCGCTAGCTATAACGGTTCGCAAACTTCTGTCGATTTCAGCCCGCCACTAACCATTTGAAATAAATAAGCTACCTCAGCAAAGCAAAACTCTATACCATTATATACGCTCGATAACAGGATGTTTCAGTGCCCAAGCATCAATACTAAGACGCAGGTAATCAGGATGAATGATGTCAAACGTTAGTCTTATCAATTTAAAAACAAGTGACACCACAACGCTACAACGTCTGCTCCAACTTTATTATTTTGATTCAACATCTTGGAGTAAAGAAGATATAGGCATTGATGGGTTATATGATGGATCTACAGCCTCAGATCTTGAATCCTATGTTAACTCACAAGAGGCAAAAGCCTACCTCATTTGGGTAAATGAAGTATTGATAGGCTTTGTTCTACTAGAATGGGTTGAAGATGAAAAAAGGCTTATCTGGGAACTGGCTGACCTCTTTATTCTTCCTAAATATCGCGGTGGTTGGATTGCGCTCGAAGTAGTCCGTCAAATATTTGAGCAGATTAGCACACCGATACTGGTCGCTACGTTCAAAGAAAATGAACTGGCTTTGCGCTTTTTTAAAGCGGTATCAAAACGATTACAGCTTAATTCAGTACGTGAGTTAATCGAGGATGAAACTACGCCGTTTTATACATTCATCATAAATGAACACATCTAACAATCCATGTTGTTCAAGTTTCTCTAAGCAGTTTTTCTAAGCCACCCATTGTTAATTATTGTGAATTTGATGGTGCTTCTTGGTGAGTCACCAAATTAGCAACTAGGCTTAGTGTCTATTTCCCTGCACAAGGAGTGTGATGATGCCACAGCCAAGGAGAACTCAAGTCAGTTTGGAAGATACGCCTTTTTATCACTGCTCTAGTCGAGTAGTCAGACGTGCCTATTTGTGTGGTGAAGACCTTTTCTCAGGTAAAAATTACGACCATAGACGCGAGTGGGTAGAGCAGCAATTACTTAAACTGGCTCAGGTCTTTGCTATTGATGTTGCAGCATATGCAGTGATGAGCAACCATCTGCACTTGGTACTCTGTGTGGATATTTACCAAGCCAATCAATGGAGTGATAGAGAAGTGCTTGAGCATTGGCATCAAGTATTTAAAGGCACTGAATTAACACAACAATTTGTCAAAGGGCACGTTGTTGAAGCCGATGACGTGGCTAACCTTAAACACCATATTGCCCTATATCGCAGTCGCTTAAGTGATATCTCTTGGTTTATGCGCGCGTTAAATGAACCTATCGCCCGTAAGGCAAATCAAGAGGATAACTGCACTGGGCGCTTCTGGGAGGGCCGTTTTAAATCCCAAGCCCTACTTGATGAGGCGGCAGTACTCGCATGTATGGCCTATGTTGACCTCAATCCTATCCGCGCGCATCTCGCCACAACACCAGAAACCTCGGATTTCACCAGTATTCAACGGCGTATCCGCGCGGCACTCGCAGGCAAACAACCTCAAACATTATTGCCCTTTATCGGTAATGAGCGGGACAATATGTCTAAAGGGCTGCACTTTGATTTACAAGATTATCTGCAACTGGTCGACGATACCGGCAGAATTATTCGCGATGATAAATGCGGGAGTATCAGTTCGAGCAGTGCTAGCTTACTGAGTCGCCTTAATATTCCACCTGAGCATTGGCTTAAGCTCACTCACCATTTCGGACAGCTATTTAAAGGTCCCGTGGGTACTTTGCAAGAACTCACTTGTTACTGCGAACACCTTGAAAAGCGACGAAGACACTATCGACACAGCTGTCAGCATTTAATGGCAAGCTGACCGAAGCTGAGATAATTTAGTGCTCAAATTGATTAATCCACCGCAGTGGAGAATATGGCTCGAACTTAATTCATCCAATTTCAGCTAACTATCGGCAAATTAATACAAAACGACCAAAAAACCTCGAAAATGTGACTTTCAACCTCAGTAAAAATACCTTTGGTAAATGCGACTTGGTGTTGTAGGTTATGTTTCGCATCATGGGTGGCTTGGAAACCCCGCTAGCTTACTGAGTCGCCTTAATATTCCACCTGAGCATTGGCTTAAGCTCACCATTTCGGGCAGCTATTTAAAGGTCCCGTGGGTACTTTGCAAGAACTCACTTGTTACTACGAACACCTTGAAAAGCGACGAAGGCATTATCGACACAGCTGCCAGCATTTAATGGCAAGCTGACCGAAGCTGAGATAATTTAGTGCTCAAATTGATTAATCCACCGCAGTGGAGAATATGGCTCGAACTTAATTCATCCAATTTCAGCTAACTATCGGCAAATTAATACAAAACGACCAAAAAACCTCGAAAATGTGACTTTCAACCTCAGTAAAAATACCTTTGGTAAATGCGACTTGGTGTTGTAGGTTATGTTTCGCATCATGGGTGGCTTAGAAATACTTTTAAGCAATTTTAGCTAGTACAAGTTGTAGACAAATAGAAAGTGCATTATGTTGTTGATCTAAAATGGATGGCCAGATTTTTTTAAATGGATGGTTTGATTTAATACTAGCTGTTGGCTTAACTAAGGATAGTTTTGTGATACTTAGATTTTTGATAATTGTTACACTTGTGTTTTCCTTTAATGCAAACGCAAAAAGTTGTAGTAAAGGACAGCCTTGTGGAAACTCTTGTATTTCTTGGGACAAAATCTGTCGTATAAATACTCCCCAATATTTTGGCAATAGTATAAGTTCGCCAAGTGCTGTGAATCTGACTGAAAACATTAATCCTCTGAAAAATGAAATGCTGATACATGCAGAAATGAACTGCATGATCAGTTGGCAAGCTATAGTTGATAGATTTCTCTTTAATAAACAAGAGGAAGAAGTAATTGATGACGTAATCAATAGGTCAGTTGCAATCGCGAAATTTAAGTCTATTGTAATGTCAGAACAACAAATAGCTGAGATTAGAGAGTCGTATAAGAAGTCTTTAAAAACAACCGAAACGCTCACCAATGATTTATTCTCTTTGAGAAACGATCCTGAGAGTTTTAAACAGATTTATCTTCCATCATGTGTAAGCCAAGTCATTGAGATAATGGAAGTTAATGAGTAAGCTAACACGTAGGCTTTGTCGCCTATCTCCTATTTTAGTCTACGTATTACAGCCGCTTATTGCGGCGCTAATCCCTACAAATATTAATCCGAAATATACCAATTAAATCATCAGTCCCAGTACAGTTTTGTCCAAAAGTATGTTGCGTATGTCTTGTAAATCTACAGATTATGCGAATGCTCGAAAGGTGCGCCATGGCAAGCCTACGTGAGTTGAAGCAGCAAACGCACCGCACAACTCAAGTTACAGTTCCCCTACACTACTTCCAACACATTTCCATCTACTTTCAACATCCACCCAACAAAAATGCTCAATAACTTTATTTAACGATAACCTTCTGCCTTTCACAAAAACGCATAAATATTCTCATTTAATTCAAATTGGCTGTTGCAAAGGCTCATAAAAGCGGTTAGTTTAAATCCACTTATACGGATAGACGTCCGTAACAACGAATTCAACGCTTCACTGTATTTCGAACAGTTAAGCTAATAAAGTTAAATACCGAGAGAGTAAAATGAGCCCACTACTGAACGCTATCCACCACCATCACCACCATATGCGGTAGCCTTCGGACGCTCACTGCCGGAGGACTATATCCTTCTGGCGGACTGATTCAAGATGATCATAAACCCCTGGAAGGAATTCCGGGGGTTTTTGCATTTAGGCATTAATTTTGGTTTTAATTTAAATAAGCAACTTTAGATATTTAATAAATTATCAATACGTTAGCAAAGAGCACTTAACTAAAGACCTTAGCTAGAGCCCATTGAATGGCAAGGCGTATTAAACCGATTAAACACACACTTTTGAATCTTTTAATTTTGATACTTTTGAGCGAGATAACACTATGACTGAATCGAACCGTTTACGCATCGCCATCCAAAAATCTGGCCGTCTTTCTACTGATTCTCAGCAGCTACTAAAAAGCTGTGGCGTTAAGTTTTCCATTAATGAACAACGCCTTATCGCTCATGCTGACAATATGCCTATCGATTTACTGCGCGTTCGTGATGACGATATCCCAGGATTGGTGATGGACGGCGTGGTTGATATGGGGATCATAGGTGAAAATGTGCTCGAAGAGGAACAAATCGAGCGTCAAACTCTGAACAAACCCGCAGAGTGCCTAAAACTGCGTCAGTTAGATTTCGGATCATGTCGCCTCTCGTTAGCCGTACCAACAGAATTCAGTTACGCCGATGCCTCCTCGTTAGAAGGATTACGCATCGCCACGTCTTACCCGAACCTGCTGCGCCGTTTTATGCAACAAAAAGGCATAACTTATCGCGACTGTATGTTAAAAGGCTCGGTTGAAGTCGCCCCGCGTGCCGGCCTTGCCGATGGGATTTGTGATCTCGTGTCGACGGGCGCCACCTTAGAGGCCAACGGTTTATACGAAACCGAAGTGATTTACCGCTCTATGGCCTGCATTATTCAATCGACCCAAACCCAATCGCCGACTAAACAAGCACTCATCGACAAAATTCTGTCCCGCGTCAACGGCGTTATCCGCGCCCGTGAGAGCAAGTACATCCTACTGCACGCGCCAACTGAAACCTTAGATCAAATCGTCGCCCTGCTGCCCGGCGCTGAAAACCCAACCGTATTGCCATTAAATGATGATACTAACCGCGTTGCTATCCACGCAGTCAGTACCGAAGATTTGTTCTGGGATACCATGGAACAGTTGACCGCACTCGGTGCCAGCTCGATTCTGGTAATGCCAATCGAAAAAATGATGGGGTAATCTATGGAAATCCTAACTTGGTCAACCTTATCAACCGCCGAGCAGAAAACGGCGCTGAAACGCTCGCCCTTAATTGGTGATAGCGGTTTAGAGCAAAGCGTTCGCGCCATTATCGATGCGGTGGCAACACGGGGTGATGCCGCCATTGCCGAATTTAATCAAAAGTTTGATGGCTTCAATAGCGCGACCAAAAATTTAAATGGACAAGGAAGTGGCGAGCTGCGCATGGATGAAGCCGAGATTGCTGCGGCAAGCGCACGGGTATCACCAGAACTGAAAGCGGCGATCGCCAAAGCCATGGCGAATATAGATGTGTTTCACAGCGCCCAGCAATTTCGTCCGATTGATATGGAAACCGAGGCGGGAGTACGTTGCGAGCTACGTAGCGAACCGATTGAAAAAGTGGGTTTATATATCCCCGGTGGCAGCGCGCCATTAATTTCTACCGTGATGATGCTCGCCCTGCCCGCCAAGATCGCCGGCTGCGAACAAAGAGTATTGGTCAGCCCACCGCCGATCAACGATGCCATTATCTATGCCGCCAATGCCTGCGGGATCACTGAAATTTATCAAGTGGGTGGCGCGCAGGCCATTGCGGCACTGGCCTTTGGCACAGAAACGATTCCCACGGTCGATAAGATTTTTGGCCCAGGTAATCGCTACGTGACTGAAGCTAAACGCTTAGTGTCACAGGATGGCCGCTGCACTGTGTGTATCGATATGCCGGCTGGTCCTTCTGAGGTGTTGGTGATTGCCGATAGCGACGCCAATTGCGAATTTATCGCCGCCGATTTGCTTTCGCAAGCGGAGCACGGCCCTGATTCACAAGTGATTTTAGTGACAGACTCGCAAGCGATCGCCAATGGCGTCAATGACGCGCTGACAAGACAACTTGCTGCCCTGCCGCGTTGTGATATAGCTACAACGGCGCTCCTCAGCAGTCGCACTTTTGTTGTGGACGATATGCAGCAAGCCGCGCAGGTTTCCAATCAATATGGGCCTGAGCACTTGATCATTCAAACGCGCTTTCCCCGTGAGGTACTGAAAAACATTCGCGCGGCGGGCTCGGTATTTTTAGGCGCTTATACACCTGAATCAGTTGGCGATTATGCCAGTGGCACCAACCACGTGCTGCCGACTTACGGTTACAGCCGCGCCGTGTCGAGCCTGTCATTAGCCGACTTTAGCCGCCGCTTTACCGTGCAGGAACTCAGTGCTAAGGGCTTAATCGGATTGGGGCAAGCGGTCATGACGTTAGCCAGTAACGAATTGCTCGATGCGCACAAAAATGCCGTCGCAGTACGTTTAGCTGGCCTAGAGAAATGATCCGCTTAATGAGATGTGAGTGAAGAAAATGAGCCAAGTGAGCAGCATGGAAAAGACAGCAGAACCCGTAGCATTAGCATCGACGTTAGCACCGGCGCCGCTAACGTTAGCTGAGCGCCTAGCGCGCCCTGAATTACTGGATTTAACGCCCTACCAGAGTGCCCGCAGACTGGGCGGTCGTGGTGATATTTGGATCAATGCCAACGAGTCGCCCTTCAATAATGTCGATACGGCAGCGCTCGATTTATCAAAATTGAATCGTTACCCTGAATGCCAACCGCCGCAGCTTATCAGTGCCTACTGCGAATACTGCGGCGTGAGCACCAGCAAGATAGTTGCCAGCCGCGGCGCCGATGAAGCGATTGAACTGTTAATTCGCGCCTTTTGTATACCTGGCATCGACAGCATCGCCTGCTTTGGCCCGACGTACGGCATGTATGCCATCAGCGCGAACACCTTTAATGTGGACGTTAAAGCATTAAATCTCAGCGCGGAATATGGCTTGCCGTCAAGCTATGCCGAGGACGTTCGCGGCGCAAAACTGGTGTTTATCTGCAATCCCAATAATCCGACGGGCACAGTGATCGACAAAGCCATTATCGAGCAAGCAATCAAAGCCTTGCCCGACGCGCTTGTGGTCATCGACGAAGCTTATATTGAGTTTTGCCCTGAATACAGTGTGGCGGATTTGCTGGAAAGCTATCCGAATCTAGTGGTACTGCGCACCCTGTCAAAAGCCTTCGCACTCGCCGGCGCACGCTGTGGTTTTATGCTGGCAAACGAGGCCGTAGTCGAAATCATTATGCGCGTGATTGCCCCCTATCCTGTGCCGCTACCCGTGAGTGAAGTCGCCACACAGGCGCTATCGAGCGCAGGCGTTGCGCGGATGAAAATTCAGGTAAAAGAACTCAATCAACAGGGTAAAAGACTTGCCGCGGCACTCAATCTTTACTGTGAACAATGGGGCGGCAGAGTGCTAACTCCCTATGGCAACTACGTATTGGGAGAATTTGATGATGTCGCCAAGGTCGCTGCGTTACTGCAAGGCAGCGGTGTTGTCGCCCGCGCTTACAAAGACCCAAGGCTTGCCAAAGCTATCCGCTTTAGCTTTAGTTCAAAGGCGGATACCGATGTGTTAGTGAATTTATTTGAATCGCAACGCACTGAGCAGTCATCAGAAAACGAATAATAAGTCACTGATAATAAATCTCTGATCATAAAAAACTAATAAAAAGCGAATGCAACGCTGAAAGTTAAATCAGCTTAAGCATTAGCTAAACGAATTGAATTTGAAGGTAGAGCCATGAACCCACAATTTGTCCCGAACGTTGCACAAAAAATTCTGTTTATCGACCGCGATGGCACTTTGATTGAAGAGCCCATCACCGACAAACAGGTCGATAGTCTGGCTAAATTAGTATTTGAGCCACAGGTGATCCCCGCTTTGCTACGTCTGCAAAAGGCGGGATTTCGTTTAGTCATGGTCAGCAATCAAGACGGCCTTGGCACACCGTCTTTCCCGCAGGTAGATTTCGACGCGCCCCACAATATGATGATGCAAATCCTCAAAAGCCAAGGGGTTAACTTTGAAGATGTGGTGATTTGCCCGCATTTTAACGATGAAAATTGCAGCTGCCGTAAACCTAAGCTGGGGCTAGTAAAAGACTACCTCACCCAAGGCTGCATCGATTTCACCCAATCAGCTGTAATTGGTGATCGCGAAACCGATGTGGAACTCGGCAATGCCATGGGCATTAAAAGTCTGAAATATCAACGCGACACTTTGGGCTGGAATGCCATCGCTGATGCGCTGCTGAATAAAGGCCGCACCGCCACGGTCGTACGTACCACCAAAGAAACCGATATTCGCGTGACAGTGGATCTCGACAGCCCCGTTAAAGGCAAAATCGACACAGGCATTGGCTTTTTCGACCACATGCTCGATCAAATTGCCACCCACGGTAATTTTAGAATGGATGTGAAAGTCGATGGCGATTTAGAAATCGACGATCACCACAGCGTCGAAGACACTGCGCTAGCCATAGGTGATGCCCTGCGCCAAGCGCTCGGTGACAAACGCGGCATTGCCCGTTTCGGCTTTAGTCTGCCGATGGACGAAGCCAAGGGCGAATGCCTGCTGGATATCTCTGGCCGCCCTTTTATCAAGTTCTCGGCCGATTTTGAGCGTGAGCATGTGGGCGAAATGGCCACAGAAATGGTGCCACACTTCTTCCGCTCCTTTGCCGATGGCCTGCGCTGTACGCTGCATGTGTCAACCGAAGGCGATAACGATCACCATAAGGTTGAAGCCCTGTTTAAAGTGCTCGGCCGCGCGCTACGCCAAGCGGTTAAAGTCGAAGGCGATATTCTGCCATCGAGCAAAGGCGTGCTTTAAGGCATCAGCATAAATCGTTTAAGAGGTTAGGATGCAACAAGACACTCTATTAATAGCTGGCCAGCAATTAACAGCAAATGCATCACTAGATGCTGAAACCGTCATCATAGACACGGGCTGTGCCAATTTAAACTCAGTACGTTTCGCCTTCGAGCGTTTAGGCGCTAAGGTATTGGTCACAGACGATAAAGCCAAAATCAAAGCGGCAAAACGTGTGGTACTGCCGGGTGTGGGCACAGCGGGTGCCGCCATGGCGTCCTTACATGAAAAAGGCTTGGTCGAACTCATTCAAGGCCTGACTCAACCTGTGCTAGGCGTGTGCCTTGGCATGCAAATGCTCGCGGCGATTTCTAAGGAGCGCGGCGGAAAAGGTCAAGATTGCGAGTGCTTAGGCATAATCCCAATCAACATTTGTGAACTGGATACGCAGTTACTCAAAGCTGAAGGCTTACCTTTACCGCACATGGGCTGGAACCAACTTAAACTAACGACAAACTCACAAGAAGCCAAAACCCCTAGCGTTCACCCGCTGTTTGCGGGCATTGAAGATGGCAGTTATGTGTATTTCGTCCACAGTTACCGCGCGCCGTTGAGTGAATTTACCTTAGCCCAATGTTCCTATGGTGAAGGCTTTAGCGCCGCCATTGGCAAAGGCAACTTTATGGGCGTGCAGTTCCACCCCGAAAAAAGTGCCGCCGTGGGCGCGCAAATTCTGCGTAACTTTTTACAGATGGATGAAGCGCTGATGAACGAAGCGCTGATGAACAAAGCGCTGCGAAGCAACTCTGCTGATGGCCAAGCTGGTGTAAAGAAGGCTGACCAATGAATAAATTACTCAATAAAAAACTAAATACTAATGAACAACTTAAAAATAAATCAAGGATATGAGCTTATGATTATTCCTGCGATTGATTTAATTGATGGCAATGTCGTCCGCCTTTATCAAGGCGATTACGGCCAGCAGACCACCTTTGATTTAAGTCCTTTGGCGCAGTTGCAATCCTACGAGGCACAAGGGGCGAAATGGTTGCATATCGTTGATTTAACGGGCGCGAAAGATCCCGCTAAACGCCAAACTCGCCTTATCAGTGAATTAGTGGCGGGACTAAACGCCAATATTCAAGTGGGCGGCGGCATTCGTACAGAAGAGCAAGTCACTGAATTATTAGCTATCGGTGTAAAACGAGTGGTAATTGGCTCACTTGCGGTGAAAGAACCTGAGTTAGTCAAACAATGGTTTATCAAATACGGCAGCGAAGCGATTTGCCTTGCACTCGATGTCAATATCAACCAGAGCGGTGAGAAAATGGTCGCCGTATCCGGTTGGCAAAGTGGTGGCGGTAAGAGTTTAGAATCCCTTGTAGAAACCTTTAGCGCGGTCGGCTTAAAGCACGCGCTTGTAACTGACATTAGCCGTGATGGCACCTTAACGGGCGCCAATACCGCGCTTTATCAAGAAATTGCAGCCATCTATCCCGACATCGCTTGGCAAGCCTCTGGCGGTATTGCGACCCTTGATGATGTGAGCGCCGTGCGAGACAGCGGCGCTGCGGGCATCATTATCGGTAAAGCCTTGCTTATCAATCAGTTTAACGTGGCGGAGGCAATCCAATGCTGGCCAAACGACTAGTCCCCTGTTTAGATGTAAAAGACGGTAAAGTAGTGAAAGGCGTGCAGTTTCGTAACCACGAAATTGTCGGCGATATCGTGCCCTTAGCCGCGCGTTATGCCGAAGAAGGCGCCGATGAGCTGGTGTTTTATGACATTACCGCCAGCGCCCACGAACGTGTGGTCGATAAATCGTGGGTGAGCCGCGTGGCGGAGCAGATTGATATTCCCTTCTGCGTGGCAGGTGGCATTAAAACCATTAGCCAAGCCCGTGAATTATTAGCCTTTGGGGCGGATAAGATTTCGATTAACTCGCCCGCCTTAACTGATCCGAGTCTGATCTCGCGCCTGCAGGACGAGTTCGGCCGCCAATGTATCGTGATTGGTATCGACTCCTTTTTCGATGCCACCAGCAACAGCTATAAGGTAAAGCAATTTACCGGCGATGAAGCGGCAACTAAGGATACCCAGTGGTTCACCCAAGACTGGGTTGAAGAAGTACAGAAACGAGGTTGTGGTGAAATCGTGCTCAATGTGATGAACCAAGATGGCGTGCGCGGCGGCTATGATATCAAGCAGTTAAGTCTTGTTCGTGCCATCTGTGACGTACCTTTAATTGCCTCTGGCGGTGCAGGGACTATGGCGCATTTTCGCGATGTATTTATTGAAGCTAAGGTCGATGCGGCGCTGGCGGCGAGCGTATTCCACAAGGCGATTATCAACATCGGTGAATTAAAAGCCTATTTAGCGGCCGAAGGCATTGCGATTAGGCGCTAGCTATTGCAATTAGCCGCTCGCGGTCAATCGTTTATAGCGAGCTAATGGCGCCTACCGCTACAGTAAGAGCATGAGTAAGAGCTAGCAACCACAATACGTCGCTAAAAAGCATCAACAAATTAAGAGTGAACACTATGTCAACGCAAACACACACTAAATCGGATTTTAGCGAGCTGGATTGGAATAAACAGGATGGGCTTATTCCTGCCGTTATCCAAAACCATTTATCGGGCAAGGTATTAATGCTCGGTTATATGGATAAGGCCGCGCTGGAAAAAACCTTGAGCACAGGTGATGTCACCTTTTTCAGCCGTTCAAAACAGCGCTTATGGACCAAGGGTGAAACCTCTGGCAATACGCTAAGATTGGTCGCTATCGATAAAGACTGCGATAACGATAGCCTGTTAGTGCAAGTGCTCCCCAACGGCCCAACCTGCCACAAAGGCACCGAAAGTTGCTGGTTAGATGACAATGCGCACCCCTTTTTGAACAACCTCGCCAGCTTAATCGCCTCACGTAAAGGGCAAAGTGCCGATTCCAGTTACACGGCGTCTTTGTTTGCGCGCGGCACAAAACGTATCGCCCAAAAGGTCGGAGAAGAAGGTCTTGAAACCGCCCTTGCCGCTGCGACCCACGATAAGGAAGAGTTGGTTAACGAAGCCTCTGATCTTATCTATCACCTACTGGTATTGCTTGAGGATCAACACTTAAGCCTCAGTGACATCACAGCAAATTTGTTGGCAAGACATGAAAAGGCGCTGCAGAGCAAAGCATAATCTGCTCACTGTTCCTGATGTCTTACTATCGATTTTACCGCTAAAAATGCCGCCCGCTTAAATCAAGTCGGCGGCATTTTTTATCGCGCGATTCCCTCAAGTGCCATTGCCGCAATGTGATCAATGAATATCTTGCGCCTTAATCCTATAACAAAAAATAATCAAAATACTGTTGTAATGGTTGACAAGTACAGTTCGGTTCCCTATGGTAACCTCCGTTGCCGTTAGGTTATTAAGGCAAGGCATCAAAACACTTATCCGTTTTTACTCAACACACGCTAAGGCAAGTTTTATGTGTTTCACACCCTTTTATTATCCCTATCTGTAGCCGCAATGGATATACCCAAGCTACCTGAAGATACGAGTTTCAGAGCGCCTAGGGGGCTTCAATTCAAGGCGCATCAATGACAGAATGTCGACCACCTTTTGAATTGATGCAACACGGGAGTGGAGTACCCTAGACGCTCCGTCCCGGCGGGTTTTAACGCACTTTATGCGGTGTTGGTTATTTTTAACTTAGCCCGCTAGGTCTGCAAATAACCGCCTTGCCTAAAGTGCGTTAAACTCCCTCTGAATCCTGCATCTTCAGGTTGTTTGGGTATAAAGGCACCTCGCCTGACCTTCCATTGTGGCCATATCCTTTCGGATCCGCTGAGCGCCACTGTCTCATTTGCTTAAATCATTTTGTGCTTGAATCGCATCAAAATCCTTTAAGACGGTTGCTTTAGGATCAAGTCTTTATCTCTTTTTCTTGCAACACGCTTTTGAGATCATGTTATGACACAGAATAAAATTTTCGGCAGTTTACTGCTTATCGCCGGCACCACAATCGGCGCGGGTATGCTGGCTTTGCCTATCGCATCGGCTGGACTCGGTTTTGGCACCTCCTCCGCCATTATGCTCATCCTATGGGCGCTGATGGCCTACACGGCACTGCTTATGGTGGAAATCCATCAATTCGCCCCCAGCGATGCCAGCCTTAATCACTTAGCGCAACGCTTATTGGGTCGTAAGGGCCAGTTGATCGCCAATAGCGCCCTAATGTTTTTACTGTACGCCCTCTGCGCCGCCTACATTGCTGGCGGCGGCGAGCAAGTGAACCAAAAGCTGAGCACTTGGCTAGGACTAAATTTGCCACCGCAGGCGGGTGCAATCCTATTCACCCTGCTGGTTGGCGCCATTGTGGGCATGGGAACCCACTGTGTGGATCTCATCAATCGCGGTTTATTTGCCCTTAAGCTATTGGCATTATTGCTTATGTTGGCCTTGTTACTGCCGCAGGTTGAAAGCCCACATTTGCTCGAACTCCCGCTCAACCAAGGCCTAATTATCACGGCTATTCCAGTGATTTTTACCTCCTTTGGTTTTCACGGTTCGATTCCATCAGTGGTGCGCTACTTAGGCGTTGAAGTCAAAGCCCTGCGCAGGATCATGTTGTTTGGCTCGGCTTTGCCATTAGTGATTTACCTTTTGTGGCAACTGGGCAGTCAAGGCGTATTGAGCCAAAGTCAATTGCTCGAAAACCAGAGTTTATCGAGCTTTATCAATCAACTGGCAAGTGTGCTGCACAGTGAATACTTAAGTAGCACTATAAGTCTATTTGCCGATCTCGCCCTTGCGACCTCGTTTTTAGGGGTGAGTTTAGGTTTGTTCGATTTTATGGCCTCAAGCTTAAGGCAAGAAGATAATGCAACAGGTCGAAGCTTAACTGCGGCTATCACCTTTTTACCGCCCTTAGGTTTTGCCCTCTTCTACCCTCAAGGTTTTATCACAGCGCTGGGTTACGCGGCGATTGCGCTGGTGATCCTCGCCATCTTTTTACCTGTGGCCATGGTGTGGACACAACGCCAGATGCGAGACGCTGCCAATATGCCGACGGGTTACCGCGTTGCGGGCGGAAAGTTAGCCTTAATGCTCGCCACACTTTGCGGAATTGTGGTGATCGCCGCCCAGATATTTAGCTAGCCGCAATTCACTCACCAAGAGTGAGTGAACTAAAAGTTAGCTAGCCCGAATAACAGATTAAGTACAAGAGCCTGTAAAACCTCAACTATTGACATCAGGCTCTTGTCTATTCAATGATCCTTTCACATTAGTCAGCTAAGCCCTTGAGTGTTAAACTGCCTCAGGTGCTCGTGCGCGATATAAAAGCTCCAATGCGATACCTCCGGAGCAACAGCTCCGAATCAAACGCTCCGAAGTAAAAATGCCGATGAAATATACACATTCGTGTATTTGTGCACTGCTAAGGCACGAGTTTGATCAGGGCTCAGTCAATAAAGGATAAATATCAAACCCAATGCCAATCCACAACAAGCCAAGCCGTGGCAATGCCTCTGATAGCAAGGCACTTCAGCACGAGGCAACGCAGATATCCGCTGGCCCTCGCAGTGGTGCTTTAGGTTCTGGAACGGATCCCCATATTGCTGCGCAAAATCGCCATAAATTCCCCCTAAAAAAAACCTTATTGGCGACCAGCTTAACGGGCATCTTGGCGGGCGTGGCGTTAACTGTTTGGATTGTGAATACCCAGGCTGAACAACTCATCATACGGGCGGCAAATTTTGCCCTCACAGGTATGGACAGCGAACTGATTGACATTGAATTAGGGCAAAGTCAGTTAGAACATTGGCGAATTACCTCTGCCAATCTGAGGGTACATGATAGCCATATCAGACTTAATGATTTGAATATTCAGCTAAAAATTGACTGGCCACAGAGTTTTGCCGAACTTAAACAGTTCAGCCAAGCCTCTTACCTCACTCAAAAAATCACCCAAATATCCACAGGTGATATTGAAGTCGAGTTAGGGCAATCACTGTTTTTACCCAATCGAAATGCCATCGATGAACAAGGCCCCGCATTGGCCTTAGATATCAAATCACTACCACTCATCGATATCGGAAAAACCAGTCTTATTCTCAAAGCCCAGCATCTCAACACCCAAAATGATTTACCCTCCTATCGTTTGGTGATGGACAAGTTGAGCCTCAACGGCGCGGGGGAAATCAACAGCGAGTTTAGCCATGCAGGCGAAAGCATCGCCACACTGAAAGCCACACTAGAAACCAACAAATGGCAACTCATGAGTCAAATCCAGCTCGCGCCGCTGCTTGCGAGCTTGCATCAAATCAGCCTAAGGCAAACGCAAGACAGTGTGCTGAGCCCGTTAACTGAGCTTGATAAAGAGTGGCAAGCGTTAGCAATTGATTTACAAGGCCAATTGGTATCCAACAGCAGTATTACAATAACCTCAGGCGAGCTTATCAGTGAGCATCAGTTAATCGAGCCAAAGCTGACCTTTAATCAGTTGGCAGCGCTGCAACTTGCACCTAAACCCGAGCTTGCGCCAAAACCTGAGCTCGCATTTAAGATTGCAGGGCATTTAGCAGAACTTGACCTAAAACTAGAGCCCTTTAGCTTAGCTGTGAGCCCCAATACCGCCCAGCAACAGCGATTGATGCAACTGCTCGATGAGACGCTGGCTAAACCTTCATCTCAGTCAGTATCTGAACCAGTATCTCAACCGATAGCTGAGCAAGTGCCTGATCCGCTAGCGAGTCAAATCGCTAAGCTGCTATCGGGGCTCAAAAGTACAGATGCACCAGTAGGGATCGCACTGACATTGCCTGAAGCCCTGCATTACCCGCTGACTCAAATTCCGCAAGATGTGCACTTAGCTAATCCCCTTGCGATTAAACTTCCTCGAGTGAAGCTTAAGACCTTAGGCAGTAAGCTAGATACCCAAGTCGATTTGGCCAATGTTGAAATCACAAAATCAACCGAAGCACTGTCCTTCAAAACAGATTGGCGCCTTAGTACGAGGCAAACAGGCTCAATGCAATTATCTGAATTGTGGGCAAATCCGCCGCAGGACTATAGCTGGAATAATAGTAAGTTAACGACAGCAGGCACATTTAACTTAGTTCAGACGCCAAGTTCAACCGATTGGCAATTTATCACTGCCACTACCGAATCGACTGAACTGACTCAATCAACAAAACAAAATACTGGCAACACGCTACAATTCGCCGTGGGTGAGCTTAAGCGTATTAGCATGCAAAATAAAAATGCGGCTAAACATGCAGAGTTTAGCCTTGGTAGTATCGCGATAAATGCTCTCGCACCGCTGAACATAAGCTCGCAGAAAAGCACTCATACTCAGAGTTCTGGTATTCAAAACGCTAGCATTCAAAAAGCCAGTCCAGCGCAAAGCTCAGTGCCCACATCTGATACCGCAAACAGGTTAACCCTTGCCATACCACCTTTAAACTTAGCACTGGAGCAACTGCATTTTTCGCAGACCAAACAGACTTTAGTGACAGATGATGTAGTCACTGAGGCTAATGCGGATAAAAATGCTAGCACTAGCATCATAACGAAAACCGATATGAATGCGGGCAGTTTCTCGATTGCATTACAAAAAGCCATGTCATTTGAGCTTAAACCTGATATCGAAGCGCTGTTCGACTCACTACTCGCTACCACTTGGCGTAATCAACTCGCATGGCAAGCAAGTCAGCTTAATATCGAAAAACAGCTCAGCAGCAAAGGCCGCAGCCGCAAAGAAACCGTACTTAAGCTGGACAAGTTAACGCTGGCACAAAGCTTAGATTGGAAAAATAACACGCTCTTTGGTGATGAGCATTGGCAAGTGGGCACAGTTGAGCTGCAAAGCCAACACAAGTTGAACCTTGCCACCGCGAACAATCCCTTAGTGTTAACGGGCCAATGGGTAGTCAACACTAGCATGACCGAGGCGCTGGCCTTGCTCAATCAAACCCAACCCTTACCATCTGAGCTTAATGTCACAGGTAATAACCAATTACAGGCGCAGTTTAACCTAACGCAAAGGCGCGATCAGACCCAATTTGCCATGCAAATAACTCAATCGATGACAGAACTTGAAGGCTTTTATAAAGACATCATTTTTGAGGGGGGAAAACTGCAAGCGCAATGTGAGTTCACTTGGGGGCAATCTTATAAAAAAGAGTCTCATAACAAGCCGCAGGATAAAGGCTATTTTAGCAGCCTCAGTAAGCTCAATTGCCCGCAGACGCTGATGACCTTTAACTTATTTGATCCTGGCTTCCCACTGACTGATATTGAAGTGGAAGCCGATATCGTCCTTGGCAAAGATGCCGAGAAATTGCCCGACAATTGGATACAACAACTCACAGGCTTAAGTGACACCGATGTTTCCATGACCGCCAAAGGCAAAGTGCTCAGCGGCCAGTTTCTGCTGCCAGAATTTAATCTTAAATTGCAGGATAAATCCCATGCCTATCTGCTGCTGCAGGCCATGAGTCTGGAAGAGGTCCTGCGCATTCAACCACAAATTGGCATCTATGCCGACGGCATATTCGATGGCGTGTTGCCCGTCGATTTAATCAACGGCAAAGTGTCGATCACTGGCGGGCAATTAGCCGCGCGCGCACCCGGCGGCCTCATCGCTATCTCAGGCAACCCCGCCGTTGAGCAGATGCGCCAATCCCAACCGTATCTAGACTTTGTCTTTTCAACGTTAGAACACTTACAATACAGCCAATTATCAAGCAGTTTTGATATGGACCAAGCTGGTGATGCTAAACTACTCGTCGAAGTAAAAGGCCGCGGTGAAGGGATTGAACGCCCTATCCACTTGAATTACTCCCACGAAGAGAACATGCTGCAATTATTTAGAAGTCTGCAAATTGGTAATGACTTGCAGGACAGAATCGAAAAATCAGTGAAGTAACAAGGAAACCTCAGTGAAGATAATTCAATTACAGCAAATTAGCATAGGTACCCGAAGCGCACTTATCGCATTGGTAGCCCTAGCCTCATTGCAGGGCTGTACGCCCACAGTCAAAATAGAACCGCCGGATAAACCTATCGTTATCAATCTCAATGTGAAAATTGAACATGAGATACGGATCAAAGTAGATAAGGAATTAGACCAACTCCTATCAGACGATAAGCTGTTCTAATTAAATAAGAATTGAGGAATCACCATGAAATCAATCCGACTAAAAACAAAGTTATTATTGCTATTAACCCTCAGCGTCTTAAGCCTCAGTGCTTTTGCCATGTCACTGCAAGAAGCTAAGTCACAGGGCTATTTAGGCGAACAAGCCAACGGCTACTTAGGATTAGTGCAAGCCAATCCCGAAGCCAAAGCCGTGATGGACGACGTAAATAACAAACGTCGTGCCCACTACGAAACCATCGCCAAGAAGAACAAACTCTCCCCAGCCGATGTCGCTAAACTCGCAGGCGAAAAAGCCATAGCCGCCACAGATAAAGGCAACTATGTGCAAGATGCCAAAGGCAAATGGATTAAAAAGTAGTCCGCTTTTAAAGCGCTCTAGCGCATAAAAGCAAAACGAATAGACATAAACAAAACGTCTGCAATAGCAGGCGTTTTCATTGGTGGTCGATAAAGGGAATGATTTGCTGGCCAATACCTTTGAGCGAGGATCTAGATTTGAGATTGTTTGATAGTGTTTGGTTAAGCACTGTCATTCCAGTGACTCGCAGCAAGTACATCCGTGTATGCTCGACCGTGACATCCCTGTCACGGACGGTCACTTCCATGACAGTGCTTAATCTAATCAACCCCGGTGTATACTGGGTAACCAAATTTAACAATGGGGGTCTTATTAAATTCTGAAGGCCAACGAGTAAAATTCCCAGTGAGTTTACGCGCGGCCTATCCTTATTTGTTATAAGTTTTATTTCACCACTCTCATATATGGTGGCAACCGACGTCCATTTACGATTTGAGTCTCTTGGTCAAGAAACTCTTTTCTAGCGTTATCCAACAGAGTCTCTAAAAAATTGAGGAAATATTCAGAAAGCTGCTCAATAGTCTTTAATTTTAGTTCATCGTCATCAGGCACTGGCAATTCGTTAAAATGTTGTGTTACTTCCGCAACACTGGTTGGTATTTCAACGTAATATTTTTCCTTACTGCCATCTAGAAGCTCAACTTCAAAACCGCTACCACCAAGTTGGTCACCGATGAAAAAACCAACAGTACCCGGTGGCTGCTTATATTGCGAGATCATATCAGAAGAAAAATGATGGATATGCGCTGATGTTGAGACAGGTAAACGTCCTTGTTTTTCAAGTTCATTTCTTAGTTTCACGAAGTATCTCATCACTACATCTTGCTTCATCGATTCTTGATGAGGTTCATACCATGCATCGAATCTTTCTTTACCAACAGCGGTCCTTAAATTTTGAAGCACAAAAGTTACCGAGCGACCAAACACGATAAGATTCCTTAAACCAGTAAAACGTCGAGTTTTGTTTAATGAAACTAGGTCATCAAAACCATGTTTTGCTGTTTCTAACATTTGCTCTGTACGAACTAAAACTTCACTGATTGTTGCCATATATCCTCAAACTTATAACACCGTGCGCATGCGCGATAACTTGTGAGCGTCGCAGGAGCCCAGAATGCCACACTTTGTTATGCGCTGTGACGTGAAACATTACTTTTTACTGCTTTGAAAAAATGGCTTTAATATTCGCTCATAATCTCTTGCAAGCGCAGACAGTAAGCTGAAGCCAGCTATTTGAAGCAAATAATTCGAAATTTGCGATTCCGGTACGACCATAACAAAAAGTACATAGCCTATAAAACTAACAATCGCAGCCCAACCAAAAACTGCTGTTACAATTTCCCAGCGTTTTAAATCGTGATTTCCGCTCAATAAATTAGCAAACAAAATTATGACAGCCAGTATAATTTGGGAACTGAAATCCATCTTACTACTCCATTACCACCTAATTATTTGAATATGCGGCGCGCGTTGTTCGCGTAGAAAGACCGGACACCCATAACTCTTTTTGCTTTTAGCGCTCCACAGACAACACTAAAAATCAAAACAAATCACCGTTAAATGTAATCTCTAATCTTTTGCATCTACAGACTACGCAAATGCTGAAAGGTGCGCCATGGTGATTGGCGAGACGACCGTCCGCCCCATGGACGGGGCGGTCGAGCATCCAAGGACGGACTGGCTGCGAGTCGACGAGTGAATACCATGGCAAACCAGACTGCGTAGTGAGTTTAATACTAAAAGCAGGGCCAAATAGAGAAAACTAAGACTCACGAATTATCGGTAAGTGGTTAATATCAAAAACCAATGATGAGCTATGCCGCAACCACGTGGCGCTGTGCACGTAGTGGGTGTAAGCGATTATGCATCACTTTAATGGTCTCAAACTGCACCATAGTTTTAGCGCCAGACAAAACACATTCGGGTGACAATAACATCACTAGCGCGGACTGTAGGGTATTTTCAACCACGAGGGCGAGCACTCTTTGCTTTTGGCATTTAAGCTCAAATACTTTACCTACATCGCTATAAACACAGACATCACTGGTATCAAAAAACCATGATTTAGGCATTTGCGGTGTCAACATAAAATGGGCGGCGGTGGCATTGAGGGCAATTTGAACAATAGCGGCATCGGACAAAGACAGGGTTTTAGGCAATCTATCGAGTAAGTTCATATAGAATTTGGCGTGCGCAATATTAAATTCCATGCTTGATAAGGCATCTGGAATGAGTAATTTTGCTTTATAAGACGTCAGAAATTCTATCTCGGAACCTAACGATACGCCTAATACACCATACGAATCGTTATATTTCCATTGCCAATCTTTTTGCGGCATTAATAACATAACGGTGACCCAATATTTGAACACTGGGACATAATAGTAGATATTTTATCCAATATCAAAATAAAAATAATAAAATACAAATTATTTAACAGTTACTTAGTCGATCTATTGTAAGATCTTAACAGCGATCTAAGGATCGTTTTAGATCGCTGTTAAAGAATAAGATCTTATTTTAGATCGTTATATTAATCCTAAGATCATTATTTCAAGCGGTATGCATTCACTATTTCTTTAATTAACTTCGGACCTTGATAAATAAAACCTGAATAAATCTGAACCATAGTCGCGCCCGCATCAAATTTGGCTAAAGCATCTTCAGCGCTATTAATACCGCCCACACCGATGATCGGGATCTGCCCTTTCAAACAAATTGCCAATTGCTTAATCACTTTAGTAGACAGCTCAGTTAAAGGTTTGCCACTTAAGCCGCCGCTTTCATTGGCGTTGGCAAGACCGCTAACACCATCACGTGTTAAAGTAGTATTGGTCGCAATTGCGCCATCAAATTTGTTTTTAATCAAAGCTTGCGCGATATTTTCAATTTCTTCGATGGTTAAATCTGGAGCAATTTTAAGCGCGATGGGCACGTATTTTTTATGCTTTTCGGCCAGCTCAAGTTGCTTGGTTTTAATTGCGCTTAATAATTCATCTAATAGATCGCCATATTGTAGCGATCGTAATCCTGGGGTATTGGGTGATGAAATATTCACCGCAATATAAGCCGCATGGAGATAAACTTTATCCATGCAGATCAAATAATCGTCTTTACCTTGTTCTACTGGCGTGTCTTTATTTTTGCCAATATTGACGCCAACCATGATATTGGTCTTTTTAGCGATCAAATTTTTGACCAGATTATCGACACCCTTATTATTAAACCCCATGCGATTAATGATGCCTTTGGCAGGCTTTAATCTAAATAGACGGGGTAAATCGTTACCAGGCTGTGGTCTTGGGGTAACTGTACCCACTTCAATATGACCAAATCCCATCGCATGAAAGGCATCAATCGATTCGCCGTCCTTGTCCATACCGGCAGCGAGTCCCACTGGGTTAGGAAAGGTCAACCCCATAAAGCTGACAGGAGCGGGTGCAATCGTTTGTCCATATAGACATGTTAACGGGCTATTGGCGGTCACTTTTAAACTGCCTATAGCAAGATGGTGAGCTCGCTCAGGATCCATCTGAAACATGACTTTCTGTGCGATTTTATAAAACATGTACTTTCCTCGACCTAAAAAAAGCCCCGGCGATCGCCAGGGCTTCTGATTGTTATAATAAGTTTACTTTTGGCCTTCGCAATGAAGGATCAGAAGGTTAAGTTCACGTAGGGCGACAGAGAACTTAGCAAACTCATGGATTTGCGACGTTTTAAAATCAGCTAGCATATGGAACCATCTTTCCAATAAGCCTTGATTTATCTCAATCCACTGAGAAATCACACTTTCGGCATCACAGGTTGCACTGCAGGTTCTTAAGACCACTGAACTCAATGCACGTTGTTGCCAATCTAACTCTTCCCTAAAGGCGGCACGAGCCAGTGCTTGCCAATGGTTCGCTACAGGTTGAGCGCTGATCTGTTCTAAGAACCAGTGCAGCTCAACGCGGGCGCCGAGTTTGAAGTAAGTTTCAGCCACTAATGCCACTGTCTTATCTTCTGTTTGCGCAATTTGGGCAATGTCTAAGGCAGAGAACAAGGTGCTCATGTTAGCCACAATCGTTGCAACAGCTTGTGGTACGTTTTCTTTGACCAAAGCATTGATCTCAGATTGGATACCTTTAGCTTCTTCTTCGACCAGATATAAATGAACATTATCTTTAATTTGTTCAAATACCGGTTTGAAGAAGGCAACGGTTTGTTCGATGCTCCAAGAGCGGTTACGGTGACGTAGGAACCAGCGGCTAGCACGACGCATATTGCGGCGTAACTGATGCAGCATTTCACCTTGAACCACAGCCGGAACTATGCCGTTTAAGTCAGTGATCGATTTAGTTAATTCAGCTAAACCAAATACTTCGCGAGCCATAGTGTAACAAATTGCCGCGTCGGCAACTGAGGCACCAGTCTCATCTTGCATACGTTGAACAAAATTCAAGCCCATGTCGTTGACGAGTTCATTGGCGAGTGAGGTCGCAATGATTTCGCCACGCAGTGGATGGGTTGCCATTTTGTCGCTGTATTTTTCCTGAAGTTTTTTCGGGAAATACGCGATAAGCAGTTGGCTTAACAGAGTATCTTCAGTGATTTCTGGCGTCACTAATTGCTCTTTCAGCACCATTTTCGCATAAGCAACCAATACTGATAGCTCTGGGCGCGTTAATGCACGACCACTGGCTAAACGTTCAGCTAGCTCATCGTCAGACGGTAAGAACTCTAACGCTCTGTCTAACTTGCCTTCTTTTTCCAGGTACTGGATAAAGCGGATCTGCTCTTTTAACTGCTCAGCACCGCGCACTTGAGTCACAGAGATAGTACGAGTTTGATCTTTACAGTCTTGCAGTACGATTTGGCCGACTTCTTCAGTCATTTCTTCCAGTAAACGGTTACGCTGCTTAAGCGTCAGTTCACCTTCAGTCACCATAGCGTTCAGCAAAATCTTGATGTTCACTTCGTTGTCGGAACAGTCCACACCACCAACGTTATCCACGAAGTCAGTGTTGATGCGACCGCCATTAGACGCATATTCAATACGACCTAACTGAGTACAACCTAAGTTACCACCCTCGCCGACTATCTTAGCGCGCAGTTCGCCACCGTTGACACGTAGAGCATCGTTGGCACGATCGCCGACTTCAGCGTGTGTTTCACGTGAAGATTTCACATACGTACCGATACCGCCGTTCCAGATCAAATCCACTGGCATTTTCAACAGTTCTTTCATCAGCTCAGTTGGGGTCATAGAGGTTTTCTCTGTGGCCAACATTTGCTTCATCTCTGCCGATAATGGAATGGATTTAGATGAACGGAGGAAAATACCGCCACCTTTAGAAATCAACTTGCTGCTGTAGTCTTCCCAGCTTGAACGTGGCAGAGCGAATAAACGCGCCCGTTCATCATAACTTAATGCCGTATCCGGATTTGGATCGATAAAGATATGCATGTGGTTAAAGGCTGCAACCAGTTTAGTGTGCTTAGACAACAACATACCATTACCGAATACGTCGCCCGCCATGTCACCTATACCTAAACAGGTAAAGTCTGTAGTTTGGCAATCAATACCGACTTCGCGGAAATGACGCTTAACCGATTCCCAGCCGCCTTTGGCCGTGATACCCATTTTCTTATGGTCATAACCGTTGCTGCCACCCGATGCGAATGCATCACCGAGCCAGAAGCGGTATTCGAGGGAAATCGAGTTCGCGATATCAGAGAAAGTCGCTGTGCCTTTATCGGCTGCTACCACTAAATAGGGGTCATCTTCATCGTGACGAACCACATCCAATGGATGGACGATTTCACCGTTCAAAATGTTATCGGTAATATCGAGCAATGCACGGATAAAGATGCGGTAACATTCTTGACCTTCGGTGAAGAAAGCTTCACGGCCGCCTTCAGTTGGCAATTGTTTACAAACAAAGCCACCTTTAGCACCCACAGGCACAATCACAGTGTTTTTCACTTGCTGTGCTTTTACCAAACCCAATACTTCGGTACGGAAGTCTTCACGACGATCTGACCAACGCAGACCACCACGAGCCACTTTACCGTAACGTAAATGCACACCTTCAACCCGTGGCGAATAAACGAATATTTCGAATTTCGGCAGTGGACGTGGCATTTCAGGGATCAGTGAAGGCATGAATTTAAACGAGATATAACTCTTAGATTCGCCTTTGGCATCCAGTTGGTAGAAGTTGGTACGCAGAGTGGCGTTAATCAAGTCTAAATAACGACGAATAATACGGTCATCATCTAAGCTAGACACTTCGTCTAAACGTAAATTGATCTGCTCCAAAAACTTACCCAGAGTACGGGTTTTCAGTTTAGGGTTAAATTTACGGATGAACATCTTCACCAACAAATCAGCGATTTGTGGGTAACGACCGAAGGTTTCTTCAATATATGACTGACTGAAAGTTGCATCGATTTGACGCATGTATTTCGCATAAGCGCGCAATACAGAGACTTCACGGCCCGTTAAACCTGACGCCAGAATAATGCGGTTGAAGCCGTCATCTTCTAACTTCTTTTGCCACACTTGTGACAGTGCAGTTTGGAATCTGTCTTGGCTATCAGCGATGTTATCTGTGTTGACGACTTTAACTGTCATCAAGAAGTCTAAGATCCAGAAGGTAGAACCGTCTGAAGTCGTGACTTCATATGGACGCTCGTTGATCACGCGCAGACCAAAGTTTTCGAGCATTGGCAGCACATCAGAAAGATGAATAGGCTCATCTTTATGGAATAGCTTTAAACGCACTTTATTGTCGTTCAGCGCCGCTTCCTGCGGTTGATAGAACAACATGCCGAGCTTGTGTTCATCATCCAGTGCTTCGAGCTGTTGCATGTCGACGACGGCAGAACTTGGCAATACGTCTTCTTTATAGCTTTGCTCAAACGCATTGAAATAACGCTTAGTCAGATGAGTGCCAGCTTCTTCGCCGAGTGCACTGTTAAGCGCAGTGCTTAACTTATCTTCCCACGAACGTGCCGCTTCTATTAAGTTGTTCTCTATGGCAGCCACATCTACATCCATATTATTGTTATCAACTTTGACTATGTAGTGAGTGCGGGCTAGCGTCGACTCGGAAAAATAAGTCGTAAACTCTACATCTTCTTTGCTGTTAAAGTGCTGGGCCAGAATACGTTGAGTATCTTGGCGGAGTTTAGTGTTGTAACGATCCTTAGAAACGTACACTAAACAGGATAAGAAACGGCCAAAGCCATCTTTGCGTACAAAGAGTTTCAGCTTGTCTCTGTCTTGCATTTCTAACACGCCATGGGCCATGTGCGATAAATCATCAACATTGGCTTGAATTAGCTCGTCACGAGGTAAATTCTCAAGGATGTTTAGCAGGGCTTTATAGTCGTGTGAACGTGGGGTCAAGCCTGAACGATCTAACACACGCTGCACTTTTTCATTCAGCAGTGGGATCTCACGTGGGCTACGGTTATACAGGTTTGACGCATATAAACCGATAAATCTATCTTCGCCAATCACATTGCCTTTCTTATCGAAACGCTTAATACCGATATAATCGACATAAGCTGGGCGATGCACGCGGCTCTTAGCACTGCTCTTAGTGAGGATCAGTAAGCTGTGATCTAAGGCTTCTTTGCGGGCACTATCGGAGAAGCTAGATAACAACAAACCTTGCTCAGGTTGTGCTTTAGTGTGCTTGTTCATCAAACCTAAACTAGAGGCGATATTAGGCACTAACTCAACATCACCTTCGACACGTTTCAAATCGTATTGACGGTAACCTAATAGCGTAAAGTGATGATTATTCAAGTAAGTCAGGAAGTTAATCGCTTCTTCTAACTCTTGCTTATCGCCCGGGAACGGACGTTTTGGCAATTCCTTGATCATCTCAGCCAACTTGGCAGACATGACTTCCCAGTCGTTAACTGATGAAGCAACATCGGCAAGCACAGACTGAATTTCGCGCTCTAATGCTTTAATATCGACCGTGCTGCTTTGACGGTCAATTTCAATCAAAAATACGGCGACATGCTCAGTACTTTCAGGGCTCTTATTAAGATAAGTGACATTCGTCACACCACTTTCTGAACGCTCAATCGCCAGTGGAGTGTGCAACATCATGTGAGCAGTAATACCCATACGATTCAATGCCATACCAACTGAATCGACCAAGAATGGCATGTCAGGTTGGATAACTTCAATGATCGAGTGAGTCGATTGCCAGCCGTGTTTGGCTTGGCTAGGATTGAACACTCTCAGATGAGTGTTACCTTTTGGTGTTTTGTTCAGGGCGTTCCATAAACTGAGAACCGCACCGTATAAATCACTGTCATTACGCGCATTGAGATCGTCTTTCGACATGTGGGCATAAAGGCAGGTGGCGAACTGTTCAACTTGCTTGGCTTGTGAATTAGGGACTTTAGCGTGAATTAAACTGACTACATTTTCAAGTAGTACTGAAGGCATTGCATCTTTCAAGGCCATGTTGCTGTTTCCTTAAGCGTCTATGGCAGCGCTTTTTTCATTATTTGGATGCTTCGGCTTAACAATCGCAGATAAATTAATGTGATCTAGATCGTCGCGCGAAGTTTATTACTAAAACCGCTGTATTTCGAGGAAAATTTTAGTGGTACATCCTCTTGAAATCCAGTATTGGCGTAAACAAGGAATGACAAATGACCAAACAATCGATAAAGCAGACTAAGTATTCAAAAGTAAATGGGGAGCTTAGCTCCCCATTTGTAGACTCTACTTAGGCTGGCGCCAGAAAATGGCGGCCAATGCAGGTAGGATAATTATGGCACCGAGCATATTTACCACAAACATGAATGTTAACAATATTCCCATATCCATTTGGAATTTAAGCGCCGAGAAGAACCAAGTACTGACACCAATCGCTAAAGTCAGGCCCGTAAAGATCACTGCACTGCCCCGTTCGACCAACGCCTCATAGTAAGCCTGTTGTACTGGCATACCATTTGATAGCTTAGATGACATAGTCGAGAGGATATAAATACCATAGTCCACACCAATACCAACCCCCAGTGCAATGACAGGTAAGGTACTGACAGCTAAGCCAATATCGAGCTGAGTCATCAAGGCTTGTGCCAGTGTCGACACGACATATAACGGAATAATGACCGCCACAGTGGCTTTAAAAGATTTAAAGCTGATTAAGCAGAGTACAAACACGGCACCATAGACGTATATCATCATAGGTAACTGCGCCTCAGCCACCGCTTCGTTAGTCGCTGCCATTACACCCACAGGACCCGACGCCAGTTTAAACTGCAACTTCTCGTTGTCCATTTTCGCGGCGACGGCTTTGACCTTAGCGACCACAGTTTCTATGGTTTCGGCCTTGTGATCTTTCATAAACAGATACACAGGCATGACAGAACAATCGCCATTTAATAAACCTGAAGTCGTGGGAATTTGGCCAATAGCCTGTACTAAGCTCGCCGTTGTACGCGGCAACACTTCCCATCTTGGATTACCTTCGTTGAAGCCTGCATTCACTTTTTTAGCGACTGACGCCAAACTCACAGTCGACTCCACCCCAGGGGTATTGCGCACTAACCACTCAAACTGATCAATTTGAGTGAGCACATCGTGGTAAGTACAGGCTTCAGGTGCTGCCTCAACAATCACAGTCATCACATCTGTGGTGATAGAGAAATGATCTGTGATGAAGAAGGTATCGAGGTTATAACGCGAATCTTGATGTAACGCTGGCGCGCCGCCCTGTAGATCACCAATCTTCATCTGATTGGCTTGTTGCAGACCCACAAAATACAACACCACAGTGGCAATAATGACTACCACAGCATATTTAGGTGTTGCAAAACGCGCCATGAAGCGCCAAATAGCCTCAGTTCGCACTTCTTCAGCGGTCGGTTCTGCGTGTTTATTGACTTTGATTTCAGTAAAAGAAATCACCAAAGGCAACAGGATAAGGTTAGTGAAAATGATCACGCCAACACCGAGCGAGGCGGAAATCGCCAGTTCGCGAATAATCCCAATATCGATAAATAACAGGGTAACAAAACCAACAGTATCAGACAGTAATGCCACACCACCCGGCACTAATAAACTACGAAATGCAGACGCCGAAGCCGCTTTTGTCGTTTGCCCGTCGAGCACTCGGCGCCGTACAGCATTGATGATCTGCACCCCGTGGCTCACACCGATGGCGAAGACTAAAAACGGTACCAGAATCGACATAGGATCGAGACCGAAACCTATCACAGTCAATAAACCAAGCTGCCAGACCACAGCCGTTAAACTGCAGACCAGTGGCAGCATGGTCAAGATGATGGATTTAGAAAAGAGGTAAACCATGATGGCAGTGACCAAAATCGCGATCACGAAGAACAGCAATACACCCTTAGCACCATCAGCCACATCCCCCGCCATTTTGGCGAAACCTATGATGTGAATTTTAACCTTATCGGTTTCGAACTTGCCCCTAAGCTCTTTTTCTAATTGTGCAGCAAAAGCAATGGTATCAAGCGGTTTACCCGTCTGTGGATCAAAATCCATTAATTGAGCCGACACCATAGCCGCACTGTAATCGTTGGCAATTAATCGGCCGACAATCCCTGCTTTTTCAATATTATCGCGAACCGTTTCTAACCCAGACACTGAAGTTGAAAAATCCGCTGGAATAACAGGCCCGCCAGCAAAACCATCCTCAACGACTTCAGTAAAACGAGTGGAAGGCGAAAAAATTGATTTCACCTGCGCACGGTCAACCCCTGGAATAAAAAACAGCTGATCATGCACATTTTTTAAGGTATCAAAATAGTTAGCATTAAAAATATTACCGCTGGTATCCTCAACCGCCACCATGATGCTGTTGGCACCACCAAAATCTTTTTGGTGTTTCAGGTAGGTCTGCATATAACTGTGCTGCAGTGGAATATTTTTGATAAAAGCCGCATCCATTTTGAGTTGACTGGCCTGATAGCCAAAAAACAACGTCAAAAACACAAAAATGCCGACGACCCATGCGCGATTGCGAAACAAAAATGACTCAAATCCGTTGACCAGTTTTTCTAACATCTTCTCGGCCCTATTATTTATTGTAGTTTTAAAATTTTATGGCTTAAGAATAAACAGCCCTTGGCTGCCAGATAACCACATATTCCCTTGATTATCCTTCGCAATAGACACTAAGTTTTCCCCTTGGCGACGAGTCACGATGCTGCTAGTGTCGTCCTCATTTAGCTTGATCACTATCCCCGCATTACCCACTAAATATAGCGCGTCGTCAGAAACAACCATGGCACCGTTGATTGAGGATTGCACAGGCAGTTCTATTTGATTCCATTGGCTTAAACTCACATCAGCTTTGAATATATGACCGCGAAGGCCCATCACATACACAGCATTTTTCGTTTCTACGGCGTTAAACATAGAACCATCGTAATCAAAATTGGTACGCGTAAATGTTTTACCTTGATCGCCAGAAACAGCGACTAAGCCCAGCTCGCCAACCAATAATAAACGTCCATCGGTTAAGGTTAAAATACGATTAAAGTGCGGCAATAATGAAGCGCGCGCACTCAAATAGGCCGATTGATCGCTGCCTTTTAACTCCGCCAAATAAGCCACATCTTCTTCAGCTAAAAGCTCCTCATGGAACTCCTCGCGCCACTGGGCACCGCCATCGTTGGTGCGATAAAACAAACCGTAAGCACCAATGGCAATACCATTGTTTTCGTCTAAAAACACCACATCGAGGAATGGCTTTTCAATCTCGGGCGAATGCATCTGCTGCTGCCAAGTTTGACCGCCATCCTGAGTCTGTAAAATGGTTGCATCATGACCTACAGCCCAACCGCGTTTTTCATTGAGGAAAAATACTTTGGTCAGCAGTGAACTCACGGGCGTTGCCACTTGATGCCAACTGCCGTCATACACCAGAGCATGGCCACGTTCACCCACAGCCACTAAACCTGCGCCTACGTTGGCAATATCTAAAATCAAAGATGAAGCAGCAAGAGGTTGAACTTGAGAAAAAATCGGATCAGAGGGCGTTGCAGATAATGTAGAAGGAAAAAAAGCGCCACCGAAACTTAATACAGCGACACACTGAAGGATGCGAAACGACATACAAACTTCCTTAACTAATGAGGGGCGCTAAGCGCCCCTTTGTACGTGGCCTATTAACGGATACCTTCACGACGCAATGCATCGGGGGTAAAGTTAGCTTCAGTCAGTTTGGCATCGAAGTTATACATGCCACTTTGGTTGTCTAAGCCCATGGCGAGATAACGACGGGATTGCAAATCATGGAAGACTTCTAAAGTATCCCACTGTGCAGGTACTTCGTAATAATTCAAGCCATGTGCAACGGCCACACGATACAACTGATCACGGTTGTCGTAGAGATCGGCGATTGACACTTGCCATGAATCTTCATCAAGGTACATATCGCGCACTTTATAAATGTGGCGCATACCGTCTTTCAGCGTCGCCCTCACTTGCCATACGCGGTGTTTTTCCCAACGAACGTACTCAGGATTCACATGACCAGGTTTCAATATTTGGTCATATTTCAGCTTATCCGAATGCAGTTTGTAATCGTTGTACGGGATATAAATTTCTTTTTTGCCAACCAGTTCCCAGTTGTAACGCACTGGGGAGCCGTTAAACATATCGAAATCATCTGTCGTACGCAGACCATCTGACACTGTACCCGGTGTATCAAAAGCCACGTTCGGCGCTTTACGTACTCGACGTTGACCTGTGTTATAGGTCCAAGCTTGGCGGGGAAGCGCCTCTTGATCCATGGTTTCTTTAACCAATAAGGCTGTACCTGCTAAACGTGCAGGCTGAGTCACCACTTGCTTAAAGTAGAACAGCGTATTGCTGGCTTTAAGCTGATCTAAGGTAATTTCTGGACGAGAATATTCGAAGCGAATTTCCTCAGCCGTTTCCACTAAGCTATAGCTACCATCGGCTGTCGGTGCAGCTTGGCTACGGGAAGTTTCGATATCGATACCACGAAAACGCAAAATGTGGTTCCAAATGGCTTCTAAACCATTTGCAGGGATCGGGAATGGAATACCAATAGCCGCACCAGAAATACCATTGCCCTGTGCAATCAGTTCAGCACGAGTCGCGTTAACTTTAGTCGCATCGTAAACGAACTGTGGTACAGAGGCGCTACGGCGAGTCTTGTACACATTCATCTTGTAGGTATCAGGATAAAGTTCGAACAACTTCATCTGACCCGGCGTTAAAAAATCTTTATATTGCGCTTTGTTAGCATTGGTAATAGTAAATTCAATCTTATCCTCAGGGAAAGGATCTGGGTGATGCATCCCTTTGGTATAACCCGCCACAGGCTGAGTGATACCACCATCCCACGCAGGAATAGAACCATCAGCATTACCTGCTTTTTCAGCACCTAAAGGGGTAAGTTCATTGCCAAGTTTTGCCGCATCAGCTTCTGATATCTTAGCCATAGCGACTGGCGCTGCGAACGCCAGCATGACTGCACTCGCCAATATCGTCAGTTTCTTCATTGTTTGAGTCCTTTTAGATCGAATACTTGATATTGAATGAAACATAATCACGATCTGCCATCGCATTCGTCGTACCGACACCGCCAAAGAAATTGTTATAGGAGATATCTGCACCCCAACGGTTTTGATAGTCGAAGTTAACGCCTAGCGCGACAGACTTACGTCCTTCCGTGAACAGGAACATAGGATCAGGTGTAATACCATCAACGTCATGGGAGAAAATCACCCGTGGAGACATATTGACCCCAGCAAATACGTTGTTGAAATCCGCCTTTCCAACTAAACGGTATCCCCAAGCAAAGTCGGTTGGGAACGGGTTAGTTTCAGGACCGTTGTGCAAGGCTTGAATGATGCCGGGCATATCTGGGTTGCCGCCAGAACGTGACGTACCTGGACCATTGAGACGTAGCTCATCAAAACCTGGCATATCATGGATCCACACGCCACCCACTTCGGCCAACATAGTCAAGTTATCTAAACCTAACGTTGGACCAAATAAATGGGTGAAAGTCATCTGCGCCTGAGTGGTATCAAGACGGATAAAGCCATCCACGGTTTCACCCGGCTTAACATCTTTAATCTGTGAAATACCATCGAGATCTGGACGAAGACCAGCGTTAGCTAACTGCTGTGGCATACCGGCAAACAACAATTCTACGTCATCGATTTGCAGTGGTTCATCCTGACGATGGGCAATTTCAGCCGCGACAGAGGTATCACCAACCAAGGTATTGAAACTGAAACCGTAAAGCTTGATATCTTCTGGATAAACGATTTGCGCCTTAGAGAAACTCTTCAAATTGAGCAACAATTCACGATCAATGTTACCCGAGTTTTGACCTATGGTCGCCAGATCAGACAAAAGTGCACCCGTGCTAAAATCGGCGGCTGTACCACTGATAAGAGGACGACGGCTATGGTAATTCATGAAATAAAAACCAAATTCGGTTTCACCCAGTGAAGGCGCGTAATAACCCAGCTTAATACCATATTGGCCATCATTGCTTGGCTCTGCCTCATCCTGCACTAGCGTCACTTTTGTTGGGTAAGCTAAGGCCATAGAAACCAATTGCTGTGTCGGAATAGATTGGCCGCTGGCAATCATGCCCGCTAAACGCTCGTATTCTTGCATCACAAAGTCTAAATTGATGTCAGGGTTAGCATTAAACCCAAGCTGAGCGTTTTGAGCGTAACCACCGAAACCCGCAAAATCGTTAGTCGCAAAAATAGAACCCGGTGTTGGTACCCAAATAGGTTGCCAATCATATTGATAGAATGCTTCTACCGTTAATGAATCCGTCAAACCAAGGGAAGCCCACACCATACCTTGAGGTCTGAACGCTTCTTTTAGTTCAGCACCTGGCGCATTAAGTATGTTCAAGTCAACGGCGTTGATTTCACTGATCCCATGGGCAATCAGTGTACTTTCACCCCATGACACCACTTGATTACCTACACGAATAGATAATGGATTAGCGCCATCGTTGAGGTCAAAGTTGCCATACACAAACGCATCGAGTAAGCGAATATCTTTACATTGAACTTCTGAAGCACGGTTATCTTCGCAAGGGTCAAACTCTTTGCCCGTTATCGGATCATTAAAATCATAATTACCGTCATTGAGTTTGCGATCATAGAAATACATACCACGAGCGAATAAACCGTAGTTTTTGTATTTCAATGACAATTCATGCAAACCTTTAACGATTTCGGATGTAGTATCGCCTTGAGAATAAAGTAAATTACTTAAGTCATTGTTACTGGAATACGATCCGGGCTGGGCCCAAATCTCAGCAGAAGTGTATTTAGTATTGCCAAATGCGCTGTAATTAGACCAATCAAATTGGGGTTGATTAACCTTACCAATTTGACCTTCCCAATCGCGCTCCCCTACACGCCAGCTCGCACCAGCAGTCCAAGTTGAGTCAAATGTGCCCTCAACCTCTCCCCAATTAAAAGATACTGCATTAACGCTTGGGATCATTAACAAACTCAATGCCGACGCCACCCCCAAAGCAAGCGCCGATTTGTTAAAACTATTTTTAACAATTTTCATTTTAGCTCTCCGTACCCTGCTGGATTCTTTGTTTTAGGAATTACAACCAACATCTTGTTAGCTCACAGGTAACATCATTGTTACAGCAATTAATCCCCTTGAGCAAGGCGCAGTTAGAGAAAATTTTCTAAAGAATTAAGCATGTAGGTACATTTGTACCGATAACTAAAAAGGAGAGATTTAAATTAGCGAAAAGCGGAATAGGAATGAAACATAAAAACACATTAAAAAATCATATAATTCATTAACATATTTAAAAATAAAATATCACAAAGCGAGCTTAGTAATCAGCCGACCGTTTAAAGTAATTGCTCTAAGTAAAGATAAACAAATTAAGACTAAACTCGATTTAATGAAACAAATTGTCCCTTGTCATCTAAAACCAATTTGAAATAGCCTTGAATGCCATTTTCGGTTAAAAAACGCCTAAAATGACGGCCATTAATCCACAAAATCCGCCCTTGAGTTTCACGAACCTCGACTTTATCGGCAAGCCCTTGATAATAAGGTAAGAAATCTCGATAGCTGATCGATAGTTTGAAATACAGTTCCATAATATCAGGGCAGCACAGACTGCTGCCCTCCTCCTACAAACTGCTATTTTGCCAATGCTTTAGAGACTTTTTCGTACATATCCTTAGATAAGTCAGGCAGAGCCAAAAGTTGCCCTAAACAGGCTTTTATCAAGGTTTGGCGGCCTAAGTCGAATTTATGATACTGGATCAATGGCGTCACCATACGGGCCGCAACCTGCGGATTGAGCTTATTAAGGGTCATTAAGCATTCGGTTAAGAAAGCATAACCCTTACCGTCTCTACGGTGGAATTGATAAATATTACCGGCAGCAAAACTGCCCACTAAAGCACGCACTCGGTTTGGATTACTCATACTAAAGCACTTGTGTTGCTGCAACAGACGCAAACACTCAATCACATCATCTGCATCACGGGTCGCTTGCAACATAAACCATTTATCCATCACCAATGGTGTATCCTGCCAACGTAGCTCAAATGTCGTCATCAGTTCATCACGACAAGGTAAATTCCCAACATTGGCAGCAGTCAACGCACCAAGAGAATCCGTCATATTACTGGCGTTATCGAACTGAGAAATCACTAACCCCTCAGCCTCATCCGACACCCGAGCTAACCAAGTTAAACACTGATTTTTAAGGGCTCTTGCCTGCGTATTCTCTACTGCGACTAAAGAACGATATAGCGCAATCAATTCATCTTCACAATGTGAAGCGAGCTCTATTAGTACAAATTCACGTGCTAAAGCTAACGCATCTAGATCAACATTCTCTGTTTGCTCAATCAAAGCCGAAGCCGTAGGTATCGCTAATATTTCGGCGATCAATGCCGGATCAAGCTCAGTGTCTAACAACACACCTTTAAAACTATCGCGCACACGGGGATCGAGAGCCATAGCTTGTTGCTGTTGTAAACTCGCCACATTTTGCCAAATAGCTTGGCTCACTAAGGTCACAGAAGCTTCCCAACGCGCCACTTCGCTGCTAGCAAAACGCATCAAGTGAACGAGTTGATCCACATTGAATCGATATTGTAATTTGACGGGAGCGGAAAAGTTTTGCAGTAACGAAGCGACGGGTTTATGAGTGAGTCCATCAAAGCTAAACACTTGTTCAGTTTGAGTAAAATCGAGAATCTCATTCACTAAAGAATGGCCCTTCGCATCTAAGAGCTCTAAGCTAAACGGAATATGCAGCGGTGATGCACAGTTCACTAGACTTTGTTTAAGGGTCAATTGATAAACGCCCGTTTGCGCATCAAAACTGTCCATCGCAGTCACAATCGGCGTACCGGCTTGGCTATACCATAAACGGAATTGGGTTAAATCCACTCCGCTGGCATCTTCCATTGCCGCCACAAAATCATCACAGGTGACAGCTTGGCCGTCGTGGCGTTTAAAATACAGTTTCATTCCCGCCTGAAACTTTTCTTCGCCGAGCAAAGTGTGCATCATGCGGATGACTTCAGCGCCCTTGTTATACACAGTCACAGTGTAGAAATTATTCATCTCAATGACAGATTCTGGACGAATAGGATGGGACATAGGGCCAGAATCTTCTGCAAATTGCTGATTTTTTATCACTTTAATTGCATGAATTCGATTCACAGCACGAGAGCCTAAATCTGAGCTAAATTCTTGATCGCGAAAAACCGTTAAGCCTTCTTTTAAACTTAATTGGAACCAATCGCGGCACGTTACGCGGTTTCCTGTCCAATTATGAAAATACTCATGGCCTACAACCGATTCAATGCCGTGATAATCCTCGTCGGTGGCCGTTAAGGTATCTGCAAGCACATATTTAGTGTTAAAGATATTTAAGCCTTTGTTTTCCATCGCACCCATATTGAAAAAGTCGACGGCCACTATCATGTAAATATCTAAATCATACTCAAGATCAAAACGGCTCTCATCCCATGCCATGGATTTCTTAAGTGATGCCATCGCATGGTGTGCTTTATGTAAATTACCTTTATCAACGAACACTTGCAGGATCACTTTACGGCGACTGCGAGCAATGAACTCATCTTGCAATAGATCAAAATCGCCAGCGACTAAGGCAAATAAATACGCTGGTTTTGGAAATGGATCTTGCCAGCAAACATAATGGCGTCCACCATCTAACTCACCTTGATCAATCAAATTACCGTTACTCAGTAAAAACGGGAATGCGGCGCTATCGGCTTCGATACGAACTGTGTATTTAGCTAATACATCAGGGCGATCAAGGAAATAAGTGATACGTCGAAAGCCCTCTGCCTCGCATTGCGTGCAGTAGGCACCATCGGACATATAGAGCCCTTCAAGGCTCGAATTAGCTTCAGGATCGAGCTTAGTGATAATGTTAAGCTCAAACTCATCAAGCTCAGTTTCTAGAACTAATTGACCTGCACTAACATGGTAAGGCACAGCATCACCATTGACTGTCAGTGAAACAATGGTCAAATCTTCGCCATCCAACACTAAGGCTTGTGCATGTTTTGAAGTGCGTTTTATACGACTGATCGCCTGCACTTGGGTTTCATTGCCAGCCAAATTAAACGCTAAATCGATAGTCTCTATCGTAAAAAGTGGCGCTTGATAATCTTTTAAGTATTTTGCTTGAGCTTGTGTCATTTCGATCCCTTTAACGCTGATCTAAATAAGAAAAAACGCGCCATAAGCGCGTTTTGATATCGGATAAATCGACTCGACTAGCGCCTACTTAGCACTAGTTTTAGCCATTTTTTGCACATCAGCCATATCTAAGGTGATATAAGCGGTTTCGTCTAAAAATGCATCTGGCAATTCAGCGTCGTCTTTAATGTCTTCCATTGATTTAACCGGTGCTAAACCATTGGCGACTCGACGCTCGTTTGTTCTGTCGAGGACTTTTTTCTCATCGGCTTCACGGGAAGCAATACGCTCACTTTCAACCAGAGACACAGTTTTCTCTTTGTGATGCTTTTTAAAATCGGCAATATCTTGATTGATATAGGCAAACTCTACGCTGTTTTTTATACGGTTAAGGTGCTTAGATTCAAGGCTAGTCACTAACTCAGGCGTAACATCATTAAGCGTGCCATATTGCGCCATTGGCACTTTATCCCAAGGCAATGCATTTTTCTCTTCAGCTTCGCCGTACTCGCCCGGCTCCAACGCACTTGGGTAAGCAATGTTGGGGGTCACACCTTTAATCTGTGTACTACCACCATTAATACGGTAGAACTTTTGAATCGTATACTGCACATGGCCAATTGGCTTCTCATACATGTCGTAGATACGGCCTAGGCTCTTATGCTGCTGTACTGTACCTTTCCCAAAACTCGACTCACCGACGATCAGTGCACGGTCATAATCTTGCAATGCGGCAGCAAAAATTTCAGAGGCTGAAGCACTGTAACGGTCAACCATCACAGTCAATGGTCCAGCGTAACTGGTTTTACCGTCGTTATCACGATGCGCAGACACTCGTCCATCGGCATCACGAATTTGTACTACAGGGCCCATATCGATAAAAAGTCCCGTCAGTAGCACGGCTTCCGTTAATGCACCACCACCGTTACCTCTAAGGTCGATGACTATGCCTTCTACTTTGGCGTCGTTTAACTTCACGAGCTCTTTTTCAACGTCCTGCGACAAATTCATATAAAAACCAGGAATTTGGATCACACCGACTTTGCGATGAGCATACTCACCGTCTTTAGGTTCAATCACCTTAGAGGTTGCCGCTCTGTCTTCAAGACGAATTTTGTCGCGAACTAAGGTAACGTCGAATGGCTTAGCATTGGAACCGCCTTTCTTCGGTAAAATTTGCAGAACAACTTTACTGCCCTTAGGACCTTTAATCAGGTCGACCACGTCGTCTAAACGCCAGCCAATCACATCAACAATCTCGCCGCCTTCTTGACCGACACCGACAATCTTGTCTTCCGGCGACAGTTTTTCACTGCCCGCAGCAGGACCGCCAGTAATTAAACTTTTAATGACAGTGTAATCGTCTTCGAGTTGCAGTTGAGCACCAATACCTTCAAGGCTCAAGTTCATTTCCATTTGGAAACGTTCAGCATTGCGTGGTGAAAGGTAACTTGTATGTGGCTCAATGCTACGCGAGAAGGCATTCATCACGCCTTGGAACACGTCTTCACTGTTAGTTTGAATCAACCGTTTAATCGCGTTGTTGTAACGCTTTTGGAGGATATCAACAATCTCAGGCCATTTCTTACCTGTGAGTTTAAGATTTAGTGCATCGTATTTAACACGTTGACGCCATAACTCATTAATTTCTGTCTGGTCTTTTGGCCATGCGGCCTCATCGCGGTCGTACTCATAGGCATCACCGGGCGCAGAAAAATCCATCTCTTTATCTAATAGAGATAAAGCATAGACAAAGCCTTCATAGCGGCGCTTTTGGACGATATCAAACATTTTATAGGCAGGCTCAAGTTCACCAGAACTAAGCATGTCATCGAATTGGGTAGCATAAGGTTTAAAACTATCGACATCCGCTTGGGTTAACACATTGCGGCGATAGTCCAACTGCTGTAGATAACGATCGAAAATTTGCGCAGAAAAGGCGTCATCGAGATTGAATCTATGATAGTGCGAACGAGTGTATAAGTCCGTTACCCTTTTGCTCGCAACCTTATGTTGCGCTTCCTGCTTGAGAGTGGGTAACTCGCTGATTTGAATCGTGGGTGGTACGGCCCAAGCCGAAAATCCGACAAAAACAGTGGCGATCGAGGTAGCCAAAGTGAGTTTTCGCATCAACAAGTTACTCCGTTTTAATAAATGATTACAGCAGGATATGTTCTGCTCTAACTTTAATCGTTAGGCCACTATCAAGCTGAACATGAATATCTTCCTTGTTAATGTCAGTAATCACACCGGCTACGGGTGTCATACCTAATTTAACATTGACGCGTTGTTTTTTCGTTAAATCAGTCAATTGTGCTTGAACATAATTGACGACTGGCGCTGCAGCTTTTGGTGCAGGCTTAGCAGGACGCTCAGTTTTAGGACGCTGAGGAACGGCCACCTTTTTAGGTGCTTTCTTCGCCGCAGGCTTAGGTGCAAGTGCTGCACGTTTCGCTTTGGCCTTATCCTGACTCTCTTTCAACATGGCTTGAGCATGATCAATGTGCTCTTGCTCTAACTCGCCGCAAGGTTCGCCATCCAGGTTTACGCGTTGTGCGCCTGCTTTAACGCACTTTAAATAGCGCCAGCTGCTGGTGTAACGTCTCAAGGCAACTCTGAGCTGAGTTTTACTGACTTTAGAATCATCAGCCAACCTTTCAGCCAAATCTTGAAACAATCCGATTTTTAATGGCTTAGTTTCACCTTCAGCAATAAAGCACAAAGGAAATGTTTCATACAAATACGCCAAAATTGCATTGGTGTCGGTCAACTTTTCTGTTGATTCCATCATTACTTCCACAGTCAAAAAGGGACATCGATTCGAGGTGATATATATCAGCTTCTTACATGTCGTTTATCTTCGTTAAACTCAATATTGAGTCAACGTACAAATTAGCATCCTAGCCGCGTTTACTAAAGTTAAAAAATATACCTTAACAAATTTTGACAGCTCAAAACACTAAGCTTATTCATTGCATGCCAATCAAACCAGCTTAATGCGTGCAGGCGCATATTATAAGGCGCACGCCACCGATTGCGACTATGAATTATGCGTTATTGTACGCAAATTAATCAAATAGGCAGTTTTCAAAACTTTTAACCAGTAATTCCAGCCCCTTTTGGTCTTCTTCATCGAAACGATCGAAGATAGGACTGTCAATATCGAGCACGGCAACCACGTTACCTTGCGCACGAACTGGCACAACGATTTCAGAATTACTGGCAGAATCACAGGCAATATGACCATCAAATTGATGGACATCAGCCACTCGCTGAGTTTGATTAGTGAATGCTGCTGTACCACACACACCTTTTCCTAACGGAATGCGTGTACAAGCCACTTTACCTTGAAACGGGCCAAGTACCAGTTGTTCGCCACACATGACGTAGAATCCCACCCAGTTCAGCTCAGTTAAATTATCATTGAGCAAGGCTGAAAAATTCGCCATCGCTGCAACAAGGTCATCTTCCCCTTCCAACAAGGCCAAGGCTTGACGGTTAAGTGACTCATAAAATTTCGATTTCATTACATTTCCTAACAATTTTATTCTGCTGCTTCGGTCTTTTTAGCCGCTTTTTTCGCTGCAGGCGGATTCGTTGGCGTACTATTAACCTGAACGGCGCCTTTAAGCAAGTTCGTCAGCTCATCTTTATTGTTAGCAAAATAGAATGCGAGCTTTTCGCCCACACTTTCATCTATACCCAAATCAGCTTTTTGAATGAAGGGGATAAGGTTATCGGCGATATCGAGCATCTTATCGTAGGCATCAGCCTCCTTCTTAGATGTGAATGTCATCTTTTCAACCCCTTCTCTGACCACGACAAACTGTGTTATTACTGCCATGACTGCCCTCGCACTGTTTTTATATACAGTAACTAGAGTGACATAGATTGAACTTGTGATGCAAGTGTTCTGATTAATCTGATATTATTAGCGTACTTTCGTTGCCAAGATTATAAAGCGCTAGACGTGGCTTAACAGCTAACTAGCACGACACTTTGCACCGTTCTCGCTGTTATTACTCCTATTAGGCTAATATATATTTTTATATGCATGAAAACGCAGCAGAAAATTCAGTAATCCTATGCCGCTCCTGCGATTTAGCAGTCCGCAAACGTGCCTTGCCTAGCGGCGTTAGAGCAATCTGTCCTCGTTGCAGCACTGCACTTTATGACACGCCATACTGCTCTGTGAATGGTATGTTAGCCCTATGTATTTCGGCATTAGTGTTTTATTTCCCTGCCAATTTTTTACCCGTACTCGAGATCCACTTTTTCGGTAGTATTCGTACTACTACGGTTTTCCAAGGGGCATTTGCAGTATTTGACCAAGGCTATTGGGTTGTAGGTGTCGCCGTACTTGCCGCAGCTGTGATAGGTCCAGGCTTATTACTGTTATCGATATTGACACAGATTTTAATTGTGAAATGGGGATTGAGTAGCCTTTTTTGGCGTAACTCATTGAAGCAGTTGTTAAAATTTCATGGCGTCTTATCGCAACTCACTATGCTGGAAATTTATGTGATCAGCTTCTTAGTTTCATCATTTCAGCTATCTGATTTTTCGGACATTTATTTTGGTATGGGCACATTTTGCTTCACTATGCTGTTTCTCGTGACCTTGTTTCTACAAAGAGAATACGACTTAGAACATATGTGGACGTTATTGGAAGGTCATAGCTGATATGAAACAACAAGGTAAAGATATCGGCCTATGTCTCTGTAAAGTGTGTCGCCAACTCAACAGCAGTGAACTCACGCACTGTCAGCGCTGTGAAACTGAGTTGCACGTCAGAGACTATTCCAGCCTGCAAAAAAGTTGGGCTTTGTTGATTACCGCTGCCATCTTACTGGTGCCAGCCAACATTTACCCTATCACTATGCTGACCAATCAAGGGCAAGTGCGGCACGACACAATTTTTTCGGGCATTTTGCATTTAGTGCATTCAGATATGCTGCCTATTGCCATCATAGTGTTTACCGCCAGTATTTTAGTACCATGGATTAAAATCATCGGCTTATCCATTTATCTGTGTGCGATCAGTTTTGACATTCCGATTTCAAAAAAGAAATTGATGGTGGGTTTTCACATCATCGAATGGATTGGCCGCTGGTCAATGCTCGATTTATTTGTCATCTCAATCACAGTGGCATTAGTGAACATGGGACAATTACTCGACGCGAAACCCGCGCCTGCGGCTACCGCATTTGCCTTGGTTATTCTGTTAACTCAGTTAGCCGCAAAAGTTTTAGACACTCGTTTACTCTGGGATCGATTGGAACCTCAAGATGACACAAATTGAATCGCCGAAAGTTGTAAAGAAAAAACTCTTTTCGCCCATTTGGCTGCTTCCTATTGTCGCGTTGGCATTAGGTGCTTGGCTGGGCATTAAGAGCATTAAAGAATCGGGGGTTGAAATTCAAATTCACTTTCCGAGCGCCACTGGGATTGATGTAGGTAAAACCTTAGTCAAATACCAAGGTTTGGCTGTCGGTAAAGTGAAAGACATTGGCATAGATGAAGATCTCAAAGGCGTGAACGTCAAGGTCATGATGGACTACCGTGCTAAGCCTTTCTTGAATAAAGAAACCCTCTTCTGGCTTGTCACACCTAAAGCAAGTATTACAGGTGTTGAAGGCTTAGATGCGCTGTTTTCGGGTAACTATATTGCTATCCAACCAGGGAAAGGTAATGCCTCGACATTTTTTGAAGCAGAACGCCAACCGCCGCCGATGCAAATCGGCTCAGAAGGTGTGATGGTCGAATTGACCTCCGATAAACTCGGCTCGCTCGATGTTGGCTCGCCAATATTTTTCCGCCAAATCCCCGTGGGTAGCGTGGTCAGCTATCGTTTAGATGGCAATCAAAGAGTCATTATCAGCGCTTTCATTCAAGAGCAATACGCGCGATTAGTGAAGAAAAACTCTCACTTTTGGAATGTTTCTGGCGTCAAAATTGATGCTTCACTAACTGGGGTTAAAGTCAGTTCAGAGAGTTTGGCGTCCATTCTGGCTGGCGGCGTGAGTTTCAGCTCTGACGATAAAGCAGACATAGCTAAAAACGGTGACGTTTTTTCGCTTTATGATTCAGAAACCACCGCCCTTGGCGGCATAGAAATAAACCTAACCATGGCTGATGCTAACGGTGTCGACAAAGGTACCCGCATCGTTTATCGCGGCATGAGCATTGGCAGTATTTTAAGTAAACAACTCACGTCCAATGGTGTTACAGCCGTGGCTAAGTTTGAACCTCAATACGGTTCACTGTTAACTAACGACGGGGTGTTTTGGCTTGAAGGTGCTGATATTTCCCTCTCAGGCATTAAGAATCCAGAACGCTTACTGACAGGTAGCGTGATCAACTTCCTGCCAGGCATAAACACCAAAAGCGCGGTACCAAGCAGCTTTGCCTTACAATCAAAGGCACCTGATTTACTGCAATCGAAGAAGCGTTTCTTGACCTTAACCTCAGCCGAAAACATGGGCATTTCAGCGGGCGCTCAAGTTCGCTTCAAGCAAATACCCATCGGTTCAGTGCTTGCGGTTAAGTTAACCAAAGATTTATCGGCAGTGGAATACCAACTCGAGCTACAACCTGAGTTTGCCAGTCTAATTCGCAGCGACAGCTATTTTGTGCCTGAGTCAGCATTAACGGTAAACGCATCGTTAGACGGTGTATCAGTCAAAGCAAGGGATTTTACAACGCTCACTCAAGGTGCAGTTAGCTTGATCCAAGGTCACAGCGACACACCTTTAGCTGCTAACAGCGCTCTGACCCTCTTTAGCTCTGTGGATGCCGCGACAGCTTTTTATGATCGTCAGCAGCAAGTGCATTTAACGTTAATCAGTCAAGATGGCGCCGATGTCAGCCAAGGCTCACCGATTTACTATAAAAAAATGCAAATTGGCACAGTTGACTCAGTGAACTGGCAAAGCAAAACCGAAGACTTCACTATCAAGCTCGCTATCGACAAACAGTTTCAACCCTTGCTGAAAATGCCAAAAGTATTCTGGCGTAACAGCGCTGTGGATATCAGTGCCAGTCTTGCCGGTATTGATGTCGCCGTTGCCCCGCTACAAGGGGCATTAAAGGGCAGCATCAGTCTGGGATTGCTTGATAGCAATGACAAAGTGAGCAATACAATCCCGTTAAAACTCTATGAGAGCAAGCAGTTGGCATTAAGTCAGGCGCAGGCAATTCGCCTCACATTACCCGCCTCCAGCAAGCTTACGGCCAAGGCCGCGATTCGTTATCAAGGTCATCAAGTGGGTGAAGTGTCGCAGGTGAAGCTCAATGCGGATCTTAATACACTCACAGCTAGCGCATATCTCTACGGGGAATATGCCGAACATTTCAGCCGCAGTGACTGTGAATATCATTTAGTGGATGCACAAATTTCTCTGGCGGGGATCAAAGCGCCAGAAACGCTGATCACAGGTCCTTACATAGGAGTCTTACCGGGTAAGAGTAGTCAAAAAGCGACCCAGTTTGTTGCCAACCTCGCTGCCAGCAGCTATGCCAATGTTGCCGAAGATGCGCTGAAATTCATTCTAGAAGATACTAGCCTAGGCTCAATGAAAGTCGGCACACCTATCTTCTTCCGAGGGATTAAAGTCGGTCAAATCGACGGTTATAGCCTATCGACACAGGGGAATAGTGTATTGATGCAGGCCCATATCGAGGCACAGTACAGTCACTTAGTGAATCAAAGCAGTCAGTTCTGGGATGCCTCAGGGATTAAAGTCGATGTAGGCCTCTTCTCTGGTGCCCAAATCGAAGCGGGCTCGCTGGAAACCTTACTCGCTGGCGGCATCAATGTGGCGACTAAGGACACGACTCAAGAGGGTAATCATTTAGCGACTGGCACAGTATTAAGATTACAACACAAAGCCGAAAACGAATGGCAGCAATGGGCACCAGCCCAGTAATTCTTTTCATCAAAATACTTACACCAACGCACTAATATTAAAGCTCTTACAAATAAATCAGGCGCATAATGCGCCTGATTTATTTTTAGCTTCTCGAACTGTTATTGGCACATTCTAGGGTGCTCAAGACACTTGCCATCCTGTTAACCATAAAACCAATAGCAAACAGCAATCGCGGCGCTGATCCCAGCAAAGTCCGCAGTTAAACCGCAAGCCAAGGCGTGGCGTCCATGGCGAATACCCACAGAACCAAAATACACAGCGAGAACATAGAAAGTGGTTTCAGTGCTACCCTGAAAAATCGCCGCTAATCGACCCGCAAAGGAATCTACTCCGTGGTGATCCATTGTCTCAAGCATCATAGCTCTGGCGCCTGAGCCACTAAAAGGTTTCATCAGTGCGGTCGGCATTGCATCGACAAAACGCGTATCAAAACCCAATATCCGCACACCAGTGGCAATCAAGTGCAACAGATAATCCAAGGCGCCGGATGCGCGCAGTAAACCAATCGCTAATAACATGGCGAGCAAATAAGGGATCAACTGGATAGATTGAGCAAAACCCGCCTTCGCCCCTTCAATAAACTCATCATAAACCGCCACCTTACGGATGCCCGCAACAATCACGAAGGTAAATACCAATAACAGCAAGATACCATTGCCCATTGCCGTCGACACTGTGCCAATGGCATCAGCACTTAAAGTCATCAGATAAAAACCACTCGCCACTAACCCTGAGAGCATCAAGGCACCATAACCGAGCACCACTGAGTTTAATAATGAAATTCGCTGCACTAACGCCACAACCAGCAAACCCGCCAATGTCGATGCTGAAGTGGCCAGTAAAATCGGCAAGAAAATATCCGCAGGCGCAGCGGCACCTTGCTGGGCACGATAAAGGAATACCGTCACAGGCACTAAGGTCACAGAGGAAGTATTGAGTACTAAAAATAAGATTTGCGCATTGGTCGCCACGGTTTTTAGCGGATTTAAACTCTGCAAATCATGCATCGCCTTTAGACCAAGTGGCGTGGCGGCATTATCTAACCCAAAGATATTCGCTGTTAAATTCATCGTAATACTGCCAAAGGCCGGATGCCCCTTGGGCACTTCAGGCATCAAACGGCGCAGTAATGGCTCAAACACAAAGGCAATAGCGCCGACAACGCCAGCCTTTTCTCCTACCTGCATCAATCCCATCCACAGAGAAAGCACGCCAATCAGCCCAAGGGAAATTTCAGCGGCAAGCTTAGCGCTAGCAAATAATGCGACGACCGAAGCCGATAGGACTTCTATGTACCCATTGAACAGTTGCACCGCTATTGCCAGCAATGCCGTGATAAAAAAAGCCAACCACACACGATTCAGCACGCTAATCCCCTTATTTTTATTTGTTTTTATTCTATTAGCTCATGGCTACTGAGTGCTAGCTTTATGGCGACTCATTCTGATATCGCTGAAATCGTCAAAGTATAAACATTAAATCACAATAGCAGCCTTGGCTGCTCGGGAGAAAATCTCAGACCCAATAAGGGATTATGATATACTCGCGCCAGTTGATACACAGTCTATTTTCCTATGGTTCAATGAAATCAATGGTCCAATTAAATCAAAATTTTATCGATACAATCACCCAAGAACTCCCCGCCCATTTATCCATGGACGAGTTTATTGCCGCCTGCGACAGGCCGCTTAGACGTTCAATTCGGGTCAATACCTTAAAAATCAGCAGTGACGACTTTAAGACCTTGATGCAACCTAAGGGCTGGACGTTCGATCCTATTCCTTGGTGTGAAGACGGATTTTGGATCAGTTACGACGAAGAAGAACAACTCGGCAATGCCTTAGAGCACATTCAGGGCCTATTCTACATTCAAGAAGCCAGCTCTATGTTGCCGCCGACCGCACTTTTTACACCGAATGCACATTGGCAGTGCGTACTCGATCTCGCCTCCGCACCCGGTTCAAAAACCACTCAAATGGCCGCATTGATGCGAAACCAAGGCTTATTGGTGGCTAATGAGTATTCGGCGAGCCGCGTAAAAGTATTGCACGCCAATGTGCTGCGCATGGGCGCGAGCCACTGCGCCCTCACCCATTTCGATGGCCGTGTATTTGGCGAATACCTGTACGAAAGTTTTGATGCCGTGCTTATCGATGCACCCTGTGGCGGTGAAGGTACAGTGCGTAAAGACGCCGATGCGCTAAAACACTGGAGCCTAGACGATGTGCTGGCGATTAGCGAAACCCAAAAAGCCTTAATCGAATCGGCGTTTCTCGCCCTGAAACCCGGTGGCAGTTTGGTCTACTCAACCTGCACCTTAAACCGCCTCGAAAACCAAGGCGTGTGCGAGTATTTAAAACAAGTCTACGGCAATGCGGTGCAATTTGAATCCTTAAGCGATTTATTTGATGGTGCAGATCGAGCTACAACGCCCGAAGGCTTCTTACATGTCTGGCCACAGATTTACGACAGTGAAGGTTTCTTTGTCGCTAAATTGACAAAAACGGCCTCAGTGCCGCGTTTACAACCAGAGCCTACACTACAGAAAAACTTTCCCTTCACGCCCGCATCAGCGAAACAAGCCCAAGGGATCAAAGACTATTTTCAGCAGGATTTAGGCATCAGCTTACCGGACGAACTCATCATGGTTCGCGATGATGAATTCTGGCTATTCCCGCATGAATTCAACGCTTTTATCGGCCGTATGCGCTTTCAGCGTATTGGCATTAAACTCGCCGATAACAGTAAACACGGCTTTAAAGTCCGCCATGAAGCGATTATTGCATTAGCAGGAAAACAGCTCAGCCCAACCGCAAAAACGGTCAATGTGAGCGATGTTGAAGCGAAAGAGTATTTGATGGGGCGAGATATTGCCCTAAACACCGCAGTGAAAGCTCAAGGTGAAGTGATCGTCTGTTATGGCGGAGCACCATTAGGCATGGCGAAACATTTAGGCAATAAGTTAAAAAACAATCTACCCAGAGACTTAGTGAAAGATAAAGTGTTACTGCTACCAGAACAGACAAAATCGTTATAATTTCGCTGTTTTTTAGCGATAAATAACCTAAAAAAGAGGAAAGTGAGCGCGACTATAAGACAAAAGCTCGACTACACTGAGTCTATTGTAAAGCGCACTGCATGGCGCTTTCACCTGTAGCGCACGGCTCTTCAATGAGCCATTCCCCTAGGCCCAAACAGCTTTAATCGTTTTGGGCCTTTTTTTATGCCTGTACGCTAACAATCACACAATCGCATAAAGTGATTCAAAGCACTTGCAGCTAACGGCCAACTAAACGCGCTGCATCTTTGAATAAATTAAAGAAGTTATTGCTGGTGTATTCAGCAAGATCTTCGTAACGCTCACCTCTAAGCTCTGCCACAAACTCAGCCACATCACGCACATAGGCAGGCTGATTTTCTTGTCCACGGTGTGGGATCGGCGCCAAATAAGGCGAGTCCGTTTCAACTAGCAGACGATCCTGAGGCACTTTGCGAATAACGGTTCGCAGATCACCCGCATTTTTAAAAGTGACTATGCCAGAAACCGAAATATAAAAGCCGAGATCAATCGCCGCTTTCGCCATCTCCCAGTTCTCGGTAAAGCAATGCAGCACGCCGCCAACGTTATCCGCGTTACCCTGCTTAAGCATATTGATCGTATCTTCACGTGCATCACGGGTATGGACAATTAGAGGTTTATTCACTTCGACAGCAAGGGCAATCTGCTGCTCAAAACATTGTTGTTGCAGCAGTTTAGTTTCGTCGGCATAAAAATAATCTAACCCCGTTTCACCAATCGCGACCACTTTAGGATCGGTGGCAAAGCGACGAATTTGCTGAACATCGAGGCCTTCTTTAACGTCTAATGGATGCACACCCGATGACAAAAATACCTGTTCGAAGGCTGCAACTTTATCTCGCATCGATTCAAATCCTTGCTGGCGTACATTCACGCACAACATATAGTCCACGCCACGAGCTTTAGCATTAGCAAGAATCTGTTCTAAGGTTTGTTGATCAGGCGCCGCTTTGAGGCGATCGAGATGGCAGTGTGAATCAATAAGCACAAGGATTTCCAAGCAGAGTAACAAAGGACGACAAGGATACCCAGCCAAGAGATCGAGGTCAAATTCAACAGAAGTAAATAGCCAGTTTAGGCAGTGAGCAAACGTTTAAACCAGAGCAATAATGCGGGCCAACTTACATAGTGCAGGTTAGATCGCCAGAAGCGAGTTCGCGGGACAGTAACTTTTCGATATGGTGTTTATGGCTATCTGGCTCAGAAATAATTTTAATGCCAATCCCCACAGGGCGGCCACCCGACGCTCCTAAGGGATTAATCCACACCACAACACCACGAAATTCATTAGTGAGGGTTGCGCCGGGTAAACGATACGCAATCGTCAGCGGTTGGCCAAGATAATGACTTTCACTAGTCGCAATAAATAATCCTGCCGGCTTAATAAAAGGCATATAGGCACGATATAACTGATGTAAGGTATCAAAATTAACGACGAGATCTACCATGGCATATTACTTATTTGTTATCTCTCTATATTCTAAGACATAACTTTGACACAGGGCCAGATAATTGACGCTCGGCATTGTGCTTAAGCTATGACACATTCCCATGATCTTAGCCGCCAAATTCCCGAGCTGCGCATGAACAAACGCATCTTGATGGCTATTTTTCAGTAAAACCTGTCGTATAAGTAGGTACAAAACCTTAAGAACATCAATTATTTGTTGTTCACTTATTATTAACAAACTAGCACACAGATGACCAGACGACAAACTTTGTGCCCAATCTTTGCGAAATTGTAGCAAGGATTGATACCGACTCTGTTGGCTACCCTCAGACTGCAAGCTCTCAGCCAACTTTAACGGCCCACCCACCACACTCAAACACCAAGTTACATCCTCTTGAATACCACATCGCTGGGCAAGCCAGTTTTTGATGACCTCTCGACTAGGAACGACAAAAGGAATGCGTTGACAACGACTGCTAACCGTCGCCATCAAACGTGCTGGCGTATCCGACTGCAAAATCAGTAAGGTGTCCTTACCTGGCTCCTCAAGGGTTTTAAGGAGTGCGTTCGCGGCAGCGGAGTTAAGACGCTCGCTGTGGTGGATAATCGCTACACGCCTGCCACTTTGCTGTGCGGTGGCTGTCAGACGCGTACACAGCTCACGAATTTGATCGACTTTAATTTGATTGCCATCGGCGGCGATATGATAAAAATCAGGATGATTGCCCGCATCATAGAGCTGACAAGACTTGCAAAAACCGCACGCTCCCACAGGCGTTGGCTGCAAACACATAGCCGCGCGTGCCATAAACACACTCAGCAACTCACCGCCATAGGCTGAATCAATGCCCACGAGTTGTGCGTGAGGTATTTTTTGACACGCTAATTGCGCTAAAAATGCCTGTCTTGGCCCTTCGAGCCAAGGTAATTGCTCAGCCGTAAATCCGGACTCGGCTACCATACCATCGCCTGAAGCACGGCTAAGATATCTTTGTGCACTTCGGCCATCGTTTGGCTCGCGTCTATAACCACAATACTGTCGTCTTCGCTGGCAAGTTTGAGATATGTAGCGCGTGCTCGCTCAAAGAAATCAATCGCTTGTTGCTCAATTCTATCAAGCTCACCACGTTTAGCTGCACGGGTAAGCCCAAGCTTAGGATCTAAATCTAAGTACAAAGTAAGATCGGGTTTAAATCCCTTTAGTGTTGCAGTGCTCACCGCTTCCACTAACGGCATTAACCCTCTGCCACCACCTTGATAAGCTAATGACGATAGATTGTGTCTATCACCCAATACCCATTGCCCTTGCGCAAGCGCGGGCTTTATGACATTGGCAACTAACTGAGCTCTGGCAGCATAAATGAGTAAACACTCGGCCTCATCACACAGGGGATCGTTCGCATCGGCAATCTTAACTAAATCACGGATACGTTCAGCCAATGGTGTACCGCCCGGTTCGCGGGTGCAAATCGGTGCTTTACCCGTATGCTTTTCAATAAAGTCGCGAATAAGGTTAATCGCACTCGACTTACCTGCGCCTTCTAAGCCTTCAATAACGATAAATTTTGCAAAAACTGACATTGGATTTTCTTTCTCTGCATTTTTACTTTGGTGATTTTTCTGGCGTCGCTGGTTTTGTCTTACGCTGATAGACGTCTACAGCATGATTGTGTTCTTCAAGCGTGGTTGAAAACACATGGGTGCCATCGTTGCGCGATACAAAATAAAGGTAACTCACACTGGCGGGCTTAGACACGGCCATCAATGAGGCTTTACTCGGTGCAGCTATCGGCGTCGGCGGCAATCCAAAGATGCGATAAGTATTAAAAGGCGTCTCTTCAACTAAATCTTTGCGGGTGATATTGCCCTTATAGCGATCGCCCATACCGTAAATAACGGTCGGATCGGTTTGCAGACGCATACCTAGGTTAAGACGATTAACAAATACACCGGCGATTTGCTCACGCTCATGGGCTTGGCCGGTTTCCTTTTCAACTATCGATGCCAAAATCAGCATTTCATAGGGCGATTTTAACGGTAAATTAGGCGCCCGTTCCGCCCACGCTTTGGCAAGCTCCTGCTCCATCATTTTATAGCTTTGAGTCAGCATGACTTTAGCATCCGCCTCGGCGGTATAATGATAAGTGTCGGGGAAGAATTTTCCCTCAGGCAAACCAGAATCATCGCCTTGTGCCATCAATACCGCTGCAAATGCTTCTGGTGACATTTGTAAATGCGGTGCACTGGTAAGCTGTTGTTCCCATTCCACAATAGTTTTACCTTCAACTAAGGTCAAACTGAAGGTTTTTACTTTGCCGGCGATCAAATCATTAAGTAAATCAGTAATCGTTTGTGAAGGTGATATTTCATAAAGTCCCGTGCGAATTTTGGCAAGCTCAGGACGGAACTTAAGCAGCCATTTGAGTTTCCACGTATCTTGAATAACGCCGTCATCGGCAAGTTGCTGCGCCAGTTGATTTACACTGGTGCCACGTTCAACCTTCAACTCTTTAGGCTCGCTGAGACTCAGCGGCGTTTGACTGTATTCGACAACTGTTTGATAGCCCCAAAAGGCACCCAAACAGACTAAGGTTAGCAAGGTCAACAGGGTTGAACTGGCGATAATAATGATTTTTTTCATAGAGTGAGTGAAAGTGTCTGTCTAAGTTGCGCGGTAATCGGAGCACGGGTGAACTTGAGCGAGTCTATCGCCAGTACATCCACAATCCCTAAAACGCTGTTAGTGATAAACGCTGAGTCAAATTCGATTAAACGCTCGGCGCCAACGGGCAAACATTCGATATTCATGTTCTGTTCAAGCAAGGCCAACATTATCTGTTCGCGCATCACACCCGCCACGCCACACAGGGCTAATGAAGGCGTGATAATGCGATTATCTTTGATAAAAAACACATTCGCCATCGAAGATTCAATCACATTCTCCTCGATATCTTTGACTAACCAGTCATCAAATCCCTGCGGTAAAGAGTGCGATTTAATCAAAACTTGTTCGAGTCGATTTAAATGCTTCATCCCTGCCAACAGAGGCTGCAAACCCAATCGTACCGACGAAGTTTTAAGGCTAATACCCTGTTGCTGCCACTGAGCATAATGGCCGGGGATAGTATGAACTGAGACGATTTCGGTAGGATTAACCATTTCTGGCGGTGTATAGCCACGGCCACCAGCACCACGGGAAACGATTAACTTAATGCAATGATGAGGATATTCAATGGCTAAGGTATTCAGTTGCTGTTGCAATGCTTCACTCATTTGCCATTGAAATCCAAGCCTTGCGGCGCCTGCGGTTAAACGGGCTTGGTGGGCTTCAAAAAACATAATCCCCTCAGCGTCCGTTCGCATCGTTGCAAACAGACCATCACCGTAGGCAAGCCCTCGATCGGAAGGGTCGACACTTGCCTGCGATGCGCCATTCACCCAGAACACGCGTGTTAGTCCTGACTGATACGGCTAGCCACCGCTTCTTGCTGATCTTTGTACTTGGCACTCTTACGGGTGTTATAAGGACGTGCAACCGCATGATTTAAGCGTTCAAAGTTAAGCGCACCTATAGTCATGCGTGGACGCAAAGCTAAAGGTAACTTGCCGCTGTTATAAAACTCGAGCACAATTTTACCTTGCCAACCCGGATCGATACGGTGCGCAGTTACGTGTACCATCAGGCCTAAACGCGCTAGAGACGAACGGCCATCAAGCCAACCGACGATATCAGCAGGTAAAGTTACGCTCTCGTAAGTCACAGCCAAAGCCAATTCGCCAGGATGCAAGAAAAATGCTTCGCCATCGGGGATTTCGATAATCTCACTCATCACCCGATCGAGCGCCGCTTGCATCTCAGCACTTGGACCACTCAAGTCGATAAAAGGCGCGGTATGATCTTTAAAGACGCGAAACTGTCCACCTAAGCGCACATCAACACTGACGCCTGAAATAGCTTCTATGCCTGGGCGAGGTTCTATTACGATAGTGCCGTTATCAAGGGCCTGTTCAATTTCGATATCGGTTAAGCGCATCTTGCCTATTACTCCTTGAGTTTTTATGTCGTTATTTTGCCAGTAAATGTTGGATACGAGTCTTTAAAATATCGGTCGCAATACGATTTTTGCCGCCACGGGGAACGATAATATCGGCGTATTGTTTCGAGGGTTCGATAAACTGTAAGAACATAGGACGCACGGTTTTCTTGTACTGTGAAATCACAGACTCCATAGTACGGCCCCGCTCGGCCACATCACGAGTTAAGCGACGTAGGAAACAAATGTCCAGCGGCGTGTCCATAAACACACTCGCGTCCATCAGGGCACGTAACTTAGGATCGGTCAGCAATAAGATACCTTCTAAAATGATCACCTTTTTCGGTGTCATCTTTAAGGTTTCTGCAGTGCGTGTATGTTCTGTATAGCTATAACAAGGGATATCAACAGCTTCGCCAGACTTGAGCAACTGTAAATGCGTGCACAACAATTGATGGTCCAGCGCTTTTGGATGATCGTAATTCGTTAATACCCGTTCATCCATGGATAAATGACTCTGATCGCGATAGTACGCGTCTTCATTAATTACCCCAATTTGATCTGTGCCTAAATCGCGGCGCAATTCGTCAAAAATCGTTTTGGCAATTAAACTTTTGCCCGATGCTGACGCGCCAGCAATTGCAATAATGACACACTGCTGAGAATTCATACCCTTAAACCTTACTCGTCATCTGAAACACTAATAGAAACTGTTTTCTGGCTTTGCTTTAAAGCCAATTCTGCGCCCACTTTACGGGCAATTTCCCGATAAAGAGCTGCGACTTCACTGTCAGGATCGGCAACGACGGTCGGCGCACCATTATCCATGGCTTCACGGATATTGATGTGCAGCGGCAAAGCGCCTAACAGTGGAACTTGATAGCGTTCAGCGATTTTACTGCCGCCGTGAGTTCCAAATGGATGTTCTTTATGACCACACTCAGGACATAAATGGAAACTCATGTTCTCGACTATACCCAGCACAGGAATGTTCACTTTCTGGAACATATTGATGCCCTTCTTGGCATCGGCCAGCGCGATATCCTGCGGTGTAGTCACGATAACAGCGCCGCTCACAGGGACTTTTTGCGATAACGTGAGCTGAATATCCCCTGTGCCTGGTGGCATATCAACGACTAAATAATCCAGTTCTGGCCATTGGGTTTCATTCAGTAACTGGGCCAACGCGCCCGCGGCCATTGGGCCACGCCACACGGCAGCTTCATCACCACTGAGCATAAAACCAATCGACTGCGCGGCAATACCATGGGCACTGGCGGCTGTCATATGTTTGCCATCGGGGGAAAGCGGTCTGAAATTAGGGATACCTAACATCATAGGCACTGACGGGCCGTAAATATCGGCATCGAGAATACCCACCTGCGCACCTTCGGCCGCTAATGCCAAAGCTAAGTTCACCGCTGTGGTTGACTTACCCACGCCGCCCTTACCTGAGGCTACGGCAATCACTTGCTTCACATTGGCAATCGGCGCAATAGAAGATAACGCTGAGTAGGCTTTAGGTTGAAAATCGATTTCACACTCGACTTCATCAATAGCATCGAGCACCGCTAACTTATTCGTCAGCGCCATGACAGTGTCGCGATACTGAGTCATACAAGGGTATGGATAGACTAAGCCAAGCTGCAAACGCTTACCTTCCAATGCCAGCTTATTTACGCATCCTGCGCTCACTAACCCTTTCGCGAGATACGGGTCAACAAATGAATCGAGAATAGCCAGAACTGGCCCGAGAAGATCGTCATTCAGACGATAATCAGTTTGAGTTGAAGACAAAAGAATTACCCCCACCAATAAATTTGCCCAAGTGTACCAGATAATGCAGAAAACATTAGCGCAGATTTAGCTCAATTGGCTCAGGTTTTGATGAAAATCATCCTGTAATCGGTTAGTATCTCTACCAATATTTTTGGCCCACCACGATATTTGAGACAAGATGGCAACTTCACAACGTAAAATTCTCGTGACCAGCGCACTTCCCTATGCAAACGGACCGATACATTTAGGTCACATGCTGGAATACATACAGACAGATATCTGGTCGCGTTATCAAAAGCTTCGTGGACATGAGTGCCACTATATTTGTGCCGATGACGCCCATGGCACGCCAATCATGCTTAAAGCACAGCAATTAGGCATAGCGCCAGAAGACATGATTGCCCAAGTGAACAAAGAACATCAGCAGGATTTTGCCGATTTCAATATCGCCTTCGATAACTATCACAGCACCCACAGCGATGAAAACCGCGTACTGGCGAGTGATATTTATCTCAAGCTACGTGCGAATGGCTATATCAAGAGCAAGAGTATTTCTCAGCTGTTCGATCCTGAGAAATCCATGTTCCTGCCAGACCGCTTCGTAAAAGGCACTTGTCCTAAGTGTAAGTCACCGGATCAATACGGCGATAACTGTGATGCCTGCGGCGCGACTTACAGCCCAACTGAGCTCATCAATCCAAAATCAGCAGTATCGGGTGCGACACCAGTGATGAAAGACACTGAGCACTTTTTCTTCGACCTGCCCGCCTTCGAAGGCATGCTAAAAGAGTGGACTCGCTCTGGTGCCCTGCAAGTCGAAATGGCCAATAAACTCGACGAATGGTTCGAGCAAGGTCTGCAGCAATGGGATATCACCCGTGATGCACCGTATTTTGGTTTCGAAATTCCCGATGCGCCAGGCAAGTATTTCTACGTTTGGCTAGATGCGCCTATCGGTTATATGGGTTCGTTCAAAAACCTCTGTGACAAACGCCCTGAGCTGAGCTTTGAGGAATTCTGGGGCAAAGATTCAACCGCCGAGGTTTATCACTTCATCGGTAAAGACATAGTCTACTTCCACAGTCTGTTTTGGCCAGCCATGTTACACGGCTCTGGTTACCGCCAGCCAAACAGCGTCTATGCCCACGGCTATGTGACGGTCAACGGCGCTAAGATGTCAAAATCCAAAGGCACTTTCATCAAAGCGCGAACTTATTTAGATCATTTAGATCCTGAATATTTACGTTACTACTACGCCGCCAAACTCAGCAGCCGTATCGACGATTTAGATTTAAATCTCGAAGATTTCGCCCAGCGCGTGAATTCAGACTTAGTCGGTAAGCTAGTGAACTTAGCCTCGCGCACCGCAGGTTTTATCACTAAACGTTTCGATGGCAAGCTAGCGAAAATTAACGACACCACACTGACTGAGGCGTTTCTAGCCAAGCAAGAGGTGATTGCCGAATTTTACGAGTCGCGCGAATACGGCAAAGCAATGCGCGAAATCATGGCACTGGCGGATATTGCTAACGGTTTTGTAGCCGATGCTGCGCCTTGGCAAATGGTAAAACACGATGATCAACAGGAAGCGGCCCATCAAGTGTGTTCAAATGCCTTGAATCTGTTCCGTATTCTAGTGACGTATCTCAAACCTGTATTGCCACGTTTAGCCCAAGATGTGGAAGCCTTTTTCCAACTACCGCTCACTTGGAGTGCATTGAACCAAGATTTAGCGGGTCATGAAATCGCGCCATTCAAAGCCATGATGCAACGTGTTGAGCTGGATAAAGTCAATGCTATGGTTGCCGACTCCAAGGATAACCTGCAAGTCACGGCCGATGCACCAAAGACGGCTGCGCCTGAAAAAACGGTTGAATCATCTAATGTCAGCAGTGAGCCTCTGGTTAACGATCCTATTAGTGAAACCATCAACTTTGATGATTTTGCGAAAATCGACCTGCGTATCGCTCGTATCGTGAAAGCCGAGCATGTTGCTGACGCTGACAAGTTACTGAAGTTGCAGCTCGACATCGGTGGCGAAACACGCCAAGTGTTTGCAGGGATCAAATCGGCATATTCGCCAGAAGACCTTGAAGGCAAACTAACTGTGATGGTGGCTAACTTAGCGCCACGTAAGATGCGTTTTGGTATGTCAGAAGGCATGGTTTTGGCCGCTGGCCCTGGTGGCAGCGACCTGTGGATTTTAGAACCCCATGAAGGCGCACAGCCTGGCATGCGGGTTAAGTAATCAGCGCTAGCTAGATAGTGCTCGAAAAATCAATAAGGCCGCATTTTATGTGGCCTTATTTGTTGATATCGATTGTTTGAGCCGATTCGTGGTCGCAAGTGTCACGCAGTCTTTTAAAAGACTGAGTTTAAGCCATTTAATTTTAACTGAGTGGTTTAAGAGACCGAGTTAAAACTCGTATTTCTATCGACAAGATATTCACGGCAATGTGACATTCATATCAGTGACAAGTCTAAAATCGACGCAGTGCTAAATGAATAACTCGAGGAGTCGTTATGGGAAATATCGTTGAGCAGTTGCTGTTTTCGGCCTCGATTACGGGCCCCATCTGTTTGATGTTAGCGCTCGGTGTGATCCTAAAACGCACCCAAATCATCAATGAAAACTTTATTGATGTCGCATCAAGATTAGTCTTTAACGTGACGCTGCCAGCCTTGCTGTTCCTTAGCATCATTAGCTCCAATCACGATCTCGCCTCCAGTGCGCCCTTGATTGGCTATGGTTTAGCGGCCAATTTCCTGTTTTTTATACTCTCCACCTATGCAACTGGGCGGCTATTTCCCAAGCACAAAGACCAAGGTGTGATCATTCAAGGGGGTTTTAGGGCCAATACCGCGATTATTGGCTTAGCTTACGTTTCCAACGCCTATGGGAGTTCTGGTGTTGCCTTAGCCGCAGTCTATGTTGCCTCGATGACGCTGCTGTATAACATTCAAGCGGTTATTTGCCTAAGCCCTAAAGGTGAAGAATCCAGCCAACGTGCATTTGGCGTGATCATCAAGACCATCACCAAAAATCCGTTGATCATTGCCATTATGGCCGGCATCTTTTTCTATTTGCTTGCTATTCCAGTACCGAAAATGGTGCTCGATGCGGGACAATACTTTGCCAATATGACCCTGCCATTAGCGCTACTGTGTACCGGCGGCTCGCTCGATATTGGTTCACTCAAACATGAAAAGCATACAACTTGGTTCTCGACCGCATTGAAACTGATCTTTGCCCCGCTTTTTATCACTATTGGGGCCTTGATGTTGGGTTATCGAGGGATTGAGTTAGCAATGGTCTTTTTAATGAGTTCTGCACCCACCGCAGCCGCAAGCTATGTGATGGCGCGCGCCATGGGTGGCAATGCGCCCCTTGCGGCCAATATTATTGCGCTAACCACAGTCTGCTCGCTGATCACGTGCACCTTAGGCATCTTTGTATTGTCCACTTTTGGGCTGATCTAGCAGCTAAAGGCTAAGAGCTGATTGCACAAACGCTAGAGAAACGGATTTGAGTGACTATAAGTAATAATAAACCACAATAAAAAAGGCGAGCCATGCTCGCCTTTCGTTTAGGAATAAAACAGTTAGATGGTCATCATAAGCCGCTTTATGAATGGATTAGACCGGATTGGTGATATCCACAAAATGGTGCACGAGATCAAACTCGCGGGCGAGGTGACGGCCTAAGGCTTGAATGCCAAAACGTTCTGTCGCATGGTGCCCCGCCGCAAAATAATGTATGCCCTGCTCTACCGCACTATGGAACGTTCGCTCGGACACTTCACCACTGATAAACGCATCCACACCTAAACTCGCCGCAACATCGATATAATCCTGTGCGCCACCAGTACACCAAGCTACATGTTGGATCTTAGCATCGCGATCACCAATGTGCAGTGGGGCTCTGCCTAACGCATTCTCAAGAGTGTGAGAAAATTCGCTAGCACTGACTGCAAGATCAAGTTTTCCACGCCACAGTAGCCCCTGAGCCACCTCTTCGATGGCTTCTGCGTCGACGATCCCAAGCTGTCTCCCCAAAGTCGCGTTATTACCGAGCATTGGGTGGGCATCTAAGGGTAAATGATACCCAAACAAGCTAATATCATGCTTGAGCAGCGCCTTAATTCGGCGTTGTTTCATGCCTGTGATCACTTCAGGTTCATTCTTCCAAAAAAAGCCGTGATGAACCAATATCGCATCGGCGTTTAATCGAATCGCTTCATCGATCAAGGCCTGACACGCTGTCACGCCCGTGACTAAGGTGTGGATCTCATTCTTGCCTTCTACCTGCAGCCCATTGGGTGCGTAATCCTTAAAGGCCGACACATGTAAAAAATCGGCTAAATATTGGCTTAGTTCTGTCCGTGTCATTGCATTACCGTCCGTTACTGAAGATGAGCACTTATTCAAGATGAGACAATCGCTTACATCGCGATATCAACACGCACGCCACCTTGCAGGTACACAACTCGAACTCTGTCACCCGCGTTAAACGTCATGCCAGCATCGTAATCTTGGATCACCATGACCTGAGTACCATCTTCTTGATTGATCATCAGTTCCACCAGCTTAAGCGATTGCACGCTAGTACCGCTACCATAACGGTTACCGATACCCCCACCAATCAAGGCACCTAAAATCGTCGCCACATCTCGACCCGACCCGCCACCAAACTGATTACCAATCACCCCACCCGCTAAGGCGCCACCGAAGGTTTTCCAACCTTGATTACGGTCTTCAATTAACTGGGTTTCGGTGATATTACGTACCGAAGTGATATCGCCATAGAGTACTTTCTCAACTGGCACGGCTTGATTGCGATCATAGCCAGCATTAGCGGGGCTGATGATAAAAGCAAAAATAAACATAAAGCTTGCTAGAGTAGGTTTCCACATATCTGAATTTCCGCTAACTTAATAATAAGGTCTATAACTAAATCATACTCAATTGTGAAGTCACTGTCTTTCCTGAATCACGAATTTGACGCTTTTCCTTCGCCCGAGCTCGCCTTGACCGATCCTAATGGTTTATTGGCTATCGGCGGCGACTTACGTCCTGAACGTTTACTCTCTGCTTACTACAACGGTATTTTTCCTTGGTTTAATTCTGACGATCCCATCCTATGGTGGTCACCGGATCCCCGCGCCGTGTTTATTCTAGGTGAAATTCACATCAGCACCAGCCTGCGTAAATACTTAAAAAAACAACCTTGGCGGATCACAATCAATCACGCTTTCACCGATGTGATGGCGGGATGTGCGCAGCCAAGAGAAAAACAGAGCGGCACTTGGATCACCCAAGAAATTCAAATGGCCTATCGCGAATTGCATCACACAGGTCATGCCCACTCCATTGAAGTGTGGGAAGGTGAACGTTTAATCGGTGGGCTTTACGGCTTAGCGATCGGCCAAGTATTTTGCGGCGAATCCATGTTTCACCGTAAAACCAATGCGTCCAAGGCCGCCGTTGCCGCACTGCAACAACATTTACTCAAGATGGGATTCAAACTCATCGACGCACAAGTGATGAATCCCCACCTAGAAAGTTTGGGAGCTAAAGCTATTAAACGCATTGATTTTATAACGTTACTGAGCGAACTGAGAAACAATCCCGTGGACCCAAATACTTGGGCCACTAAAGAGGTCATCCTTGAACTCGAGTAAAGCGTCGATCGCTATCGGTATCAGTCAAATATTTCCCTGCAGCTACCTTGATGGCCAGCAGGAGCAGCTACTCGTCATCCAAGAAGATACGCTCGATCCCATTTTATTTGAGCGTTTGCTCGCGGTGGGTTTTCGCCGCAGTGGTAGCTCTATCTACAAACCTCGCTGCCCTAGATGCAGTGCATGCCAACCAATCCGTGTGCCAACGCATGAATTTGTCCCATCGAAACGCCAAAAACGCACTTTAGCAAAAAACCAAGATCTGACCTGGCGTATAACATCGGAGCAAACCGCCGAACAATATGCCCTGTATGAACATTACATTCGTGGGCGACATTTTGACGGCCCCATGTTTCCCCCGAGTGAAGATCAATATAATCACTTTCTTTTTTGCCATTGGTTACCGCCAACGTTTGTCGAAGTCTATGATGGAAATAAATTATTGGCAGTTGCGGTCACTGATAGTTTGCCCAATAGTCTTTCGGCAATTTACAGCTATTTTGACCCCGACGAAGAACATCGCTCCCTCGGCGCACTGTTAATTTTAATTCAGTGTCGACTGGCGAAACTCATGAATAAAGAATTTGTTTATCTCGGATATCAAATAGATGAAAACCGTAAGATGTCTTACAAGCGTTTGTATCGCCCTTATCAAATTCTGACACCGACGGGCTGGGAGTATTCCCAAGTTTGCTAAGTACTTCCCCTTTACAGCGGGGGGAATTTGGGGCATGATACGCCCGTTTTTTATATTCGAAGGCTAATGGGATAATTAATTAATGGCGAAAGAAGACAACATTGAAATGCAAGGCACTATCCTTGAAACCTTGCCAAACACAATGTTTCGTGTAGAGCTTGAAAATGGTCATGTGGTGATAGCCCACATTTCAGGCAAAATGCGTAAAAATTACATCCGGATCCTCACTGGCGATAAAGTTACCGTCCAGCTGACTCCTTATGATCTGACCAAAGGTCGCATTGTCTTCCGCGCACGCTGATATAGCCTCTTAGATTTAAAAACCCGGCAAGGCCGGGTTTTTTTGTTTGCGAAAGATGAAAAAAATGGCTGCAATTGCAGCCATTTTTATGTCTAAAACTAATGGATAATCAAGCGTTAAGCTTTTGTTGTCGCTTTTTCGTGACGTTCGGTACGAATGACAATCTCGCCCTCCTTCACATCCACATACGCAACACCGCCGGACTCTAAGACACCAAATAAGATCTCGTCTGCCAATGGACGTTTGATCAATTCGGTCACGACCCGAGCCATTGGACGTGCGCCCATGTTCTTGTCGTAGCCTTTCTCTGCCAACAAGGTTCTGGCTTCGTCGCTGACTTCCAAAGTCACGTGTTTTGCATCCAATTGAGCCTGCAATTCCACCAAGAATTTATCGACCACTTTGGCGATAATCGTCATATCCAAATGATTGAACCAAATGATGGAATCGAGACGATTTCGAAATTCTGGCGAAAATACTCGATTAATTTCAGATAATGCATCTTGGGTGTGATCTTGCTGGGTAAAGCCAATAGACTTACGAATAGTCTCCTGTACACCCGCGTTAGTGGTCATCACCAAAGTCACATGTCTGAAGTCAGCCTTACGACCATTGTTATCGGTCAAAGTACCGTGATCCATCACCTGCAACAGCAGGTTATAGACATCACGGTGGGCCTTCTCAATTTCATCCAATAGCACGACACAGTGCGGATTTTTAATCACAGCATCGGTGAGCAAGCCACCTTGGTCATAACCCACATAACCAGGAGGCGCACCAATCAGGCGTGACACTGTATGGCTTTCCATGTACTCAGACATGTCAAAGCGCACCAGTTTCATCCCCAAGCAGTTAGCCAGTTGGTTAGTGACTTCGGTTTTACCCACACCGGTGGGACCCGCGAATAAGAAGCTCCCCACAGGTTTTCGGTCAGCACCTAAGCCACTGCGCGATAAGCGAATGGCCGAACTCAGACTCTCAATGGCCTTATCTTGGCCAAAGACCACCATCTTAAGGTTACGCTCAAGGTTACGCAGTAAGTCCTTATCAGTAGCGGATACCGACTTCTCAGGGATACGTGCCATTTTCGCCACAATCGACTCAATCTCGGCTTGGCCTATGGTCTTTTTACGTTTACTCATAGGCAGCATCACCATACGCGCACCCGCTTCATCAATCACATCGATGGCTTTATCGGGTAAATGCCTGTCGTTGATGTGCTTGGCCGACAATACTGCAGCGCAGCTGATCGCGGCCTGAGTATAACGAACCCCATGATATTCTTCGTATTTAGACTTAAGCCCCATCAAAATCTTAGTGGTTTCTTCCACTGAAGGCTCATTAATATCCACCTTTTGGAAACGACGTGCAAGTGCGCGGTCTTTCTCAAAAATACTTTGATATTCTTGGAAAGTTGTCGAGCCCATGCAGCGCAAGTTACCGCTAGATAGCAAAGGTTTCAGTAGATTAGAGGCATCCATTACGCCGCCAGAGGCCGCGCCCGCACCGATAATGGTGTGGATCTCATCGATGAATAGGATGGCATGCTTATCCGCCGCCAGTTCTTTTAACAGGTTCTTAAAGCGTTTTTCAAAGTCACCGCGATACTTAGTTCCCGCCAGCAGTGAACCTAAATCTAAGGAATACACTGTCGCTTCAAGCATTACATCGGGTACTTGTTTATTGACAATGCGATACGCCAACCCTTCGGCAATCGCCGTTTTACCTACACCCGCCTCACCCACTAACAGTGGATTATTTTTACGGCGACGGCACAGGGTTTGAATCGCGCGCTCAATTTCTTGGTCGCGACCAATCAGTGGGTCGATGATCCCTTGCTTTGCAAGTTGATTTAAGTTGGACGCAAATTGCGACAACATACTGCGCTCTTCGCTGCCTTCGCCCTGATCTTCAACACGTTCTTGATCTTGATGTGACTCAGCATCATCATTTTTGGCGAAACCATGGGAAATAAAATTCACTACGTCTAGGCGACTAATGTCGCAGCGGCGCAGTAAATACACAGCTTGGGATTCTTGCTCACTGAAAATGGCGACTAACACGTTAGCGCCGTTCACTTCATTGCGACCCGATGACTGCACATGGAATACTGCCCGTTGCAGCACTCGCTGGAACCCAAGCGTCGGCTGAGTTTCTTTGTCATCATCAATATCGGCAATGATTGGGGTTGTTTGTTGGATAAAGCTTGCCACTTCATCTCTGAGTTTATCTAGATTCGCTCCACAGGCGATTAACGCTTCTTGAGCCGCAGGATTGTCGATCAGAGCTAATAACAGATGTTCCACTGTCATATACTCGTGACGCGCGTCTCTGGCTTGCTGAAACGCCAGATTTAAGGTGACTTCCAGATCTTTGTTCAGCATAAGCACCCCCAAAATTAACAACAGACTACAGAGTAAAGCGGTTTTATGCTTTCTCTAACGAACACAGTAACGGATGTTGGTTTTGTCTTGCAAATTGATTTACTTGTATCACCTTAGTTTCTGCAATCCCAAACGGGAAAATACCGCAAATCCCTTTTCCTTGGTGATGGATCGTCAACATGATATCGGTCGCTTCCTGCTCGTTCTTGCGAAAGAAAACCTGCAAAACTTCAATCACAAAATCCATTGGGGTGTAATCATCATTATTGAGTACCACCTTATACATCGAAGGCGGCATTAACTCTGATTCAATCCGTTCTTCAACGTGTTCAATATTTCCTATCTTTGCCATTTTTTAATACTAGCCTCTCGTGTTGGCCTCTTCCAATTGATCCGTTCAAATTAATCAGTTGTTACCCCTTTGTTAATTTTAGCTTGACTTCCGCATTTACTCCTTACATTCTGTTGTGCAGACGGTGAACGAATACCCGTCTATACAGGTTTTACTATCTTACTGGTAAGTAGACAACAGAAGGAAGTGGAAGTATGGCAAGCGGAACTGTTAAATGGTTCAACAACGCCAAAGGATTCGGGTTTATTTGCCCTGATCAAGGTGGTGAGGACGTTTTTGCACACTATTCTACCATTGAAATGGAAGGCTATCGAACTCTAAAAGCAGGCCAACCCGTTCAATTTGAAGTAGAAGCCGGTCCAAAAGGGATGCACGCTTCAGCCATTTCACCAACAAAATAACGTTTGGTGAGGCCAATGATCAAAAAGGCAGGGACTTGTCCCTGCCTTTTTATTGCTGCGTGTTTCATCAATTCTCACCACTTAATACTGCATCGCTCATCATCATTTCGCATGAATTTAATTCAAGTTCAATCGCCGCACATCACCCATTGCATCCCAGCAAAAAGATTTTATCATCGGTCTCGACAGCAAATTTAGGGTATAAAAAAGGATCTGCAATGCAGACCCTTTTTTAAAATCAGTCTAATGACTTACAACTTTACATCAACTTAGATGGCCACACTGACGCGCACGCCATCTAAAAGTGATAACGAGCGGGATTAAGCAATCAACAGCTTGTTCAACGTCTCGCTTGGGCGCATGGCTTTTTCAGCCTTAGCCGCATCTAAACGGTAGTAACCGCCTAAATCGACTGGTGCACCTTGTGCCGTCGCTAATTCAGCCACAATCACTTGCTCATTCGCCGCTAGCGCATGCGCTAACGGAATGAAGTGAGCTTGTAACTGCTCATCGCCCGTTTGCGCTGCTAAGGCTTGTGCCCAGTACATGGCTAAGTAGAAATGACTGCCACGGTTATCCAGCTCACCGACTCTTCTTGATGGCGATTTATTGCTATCTAAGAATTGGCCAATGGCTTGATCTAACGTATCGGCTAACACTTGGGCTTTTGGATTGCCCACGGTTTGGCTTAAATGCTCAAGAGACGCTGCCAGAGCCAAGAATTCACCGAGCGAATCCCAACGTAAGTGACCTTCTTTCTCAAGCTGTTGCACGTGTTTAGGTGCACTACCGCCAGCACCTGTTTCAAATAGACCGCCGCCGTTCATTAATGGAACGATTGACAGCATTTTGGCACTGGTGCCTAGCTCGAGGATGGGGAACAAGTCAGTCAGGTAGTCACGTAGAACGTTACCCGTAACTGAAATGGTATCTTTGCCTTCTTTGATGCGAGCCAAAGACAAACGCGTAGCATCTTCTGGAGACATAATGCTGATGTCTAAGCCATCAGTATCATGCTCTGGCAGATACTGCTGCACTTTTGCAATGATTTGCGCATCGTGGGCACGTTTGCTATCTAACCAGAATACCGCTGGAGTATTGCTTAAACGGGCACGGCGCACGGCCAGTTTGACCCAATCACGGATAGGTGCGTCTTTAACTTGACACATTCTCCAGATATCGCCCGCTTCGACGTTATGGCTCATCAATACCTTACCGCTGGCATCAACAACGTTGACCACACCGTCAGCAGGAATTTCAAAGGTCTTATCGTGGCTGCCGTACTCTTCGGCTTTTTGCGCCATCAAGCCCACGTTTGGCACGCTGCCCATGGTTTTAGGATCAAAAGCGCCGTGCTCTTTACAGAAAGCAATCGTTTCTTGGTAGATACCGGCATAACAACGATCTGGGATCATGGCTTTAGTGTCATGCAGTTGACCGTCTGGTCCCCACATTTGGCCAGATGAACGAATCGCAGCAGGCATAGACGCATCGATAATGATGTCGCTTGGCACGTGTAAGTTGGTGATACCTTTGTCAGAATCAACCATAGCCAATGCGGGACGCGCAGCGTAAACGGCGGCGATATCGGCTTCGACTTCGGCGCGGCTATCAGCAGGTAATGTCGCTATTTTGGCATAAACATCACCAAAACCGTTGTTAACATCTACGCCTAATTCAGCGAAAAGCGCCGCATGTTTGTCAAATACTGGCTTGAAGAATACCTTCACAGCGTGACCAAACATAATAGGATCAGACACTTTCATCATAGTGGCTTTCAGATGCAGCGATAACAGCACATCTTCTGCTTTGGCGTTTTCGATTTCACGCTCATAGAAGCTCACTAAGGCTTTTTTACTCAACACCGCAGCATCGATGATTTCGCCAGCCAGCAGCTTAAGACCCGATTTGAGCACCACTTCTTGACCATCTTTTTGGGTCAGCACGATATTCACGCTGCCCGCATCAGATAAAGTGACAGACTGCTCGCTGCCGTAGAAATCGCCGTCAGTCATGTGAGCAACGTGTGACTTGGAATCTTTGGCCCATTTCCCCATGGAATGCGGGTTTTTCTTGGCGAAGTTTTTCACCGATAATGGGGCACGGCGATCTGAGTTACCTTCACGCAGTACTGGGTTTACCGCACTACCTTTGATCTTGTCGTAACGGGTTTTAATTGACTTTTCAGCGTCGGTTTTTGGCTCATCCGGATAATTAGGGATGTCGTAACCTTTTTGCTGCAGTTCAAGGATACAGGCTTTTAATTGTGGGATCGAAGCACTGATATTCGGTAACTTGATGATGTTCGCTTCTGGCTGATTCGCTAACTCGCCAAGCTCTGTCAGATGGTCGCCAATCTTTTGTGCTTCGGTCAGTTGCTCAGGGAAACTGGCAATAATACGGCCCGATAACGAGATATCACGGGTTTCAACCGCAACGCCCGCGGCGTCGGTAAACGTTCTGATAATAGGTAAGAGTGAGAGGGTGGCCAGTGCTGGCGCTTCGTCTGTTTCAGTGTAAATAATTGTTGATGAGTTATCTTTCATGTTACATCCTACATTATTGTAAAATTTAATATTTTTTATAATAATTTTATAGCATGGCGAACAAATCTGAGCACAGGGAAAATATCAATCAAGGCAATCGACCACGCCCTCATCTTTCAAATTCTCAATGCCCTTCTGTCTTTGCGCGCAAGCTAAAATTTGTTACAACGACTCATTAAAACCTAATAAACATTTAGGCACAGATCACATTTTCTGGCCGACATCATAGAGCATTCGCAATAATATTCAAATTCCACTAACGGCGAATGCCAAGTACACTATGACCACATTAACGACTCAATCAAGTCAGGTAAGCGTGTCTCAACCTCCTGTTAGCAAAAGTATGAACAAAAACAAGTTTCAACCTAAAGGTGCCAATGCCAGCGCAAGTTCCCCAGCCAAGAGCCCGATTAAACCCGCTAAGCCCGCCAGCAGAGGCCCTGCCAACCGCGCTACCGCCGTAGATAGCAAAGTGGCGCCAGCACGAAATGCCAATGGCAGTTTAAAGAAAGAACCCTTTAAAAATCCTAATCGACGCGCAATTGCGGCGGCAAAACCGGTGCAGAGTCAAACGCTCGCACCAATTATCGTGCTGTTTAATAAGCCTTTTGATGTACTTTGCCAGTTTACCGATGAACAAGGTCGTAAAACCCTAAAAGACTACATTCCCATTGCTGACGTGTATGCCGCAGGCCGCTTAGACAGAGACAGTGAGGGCTTGTTGTTGCTGACTAATGACGGTCAATTACAGGCAAGGCTGACAGAGCCAAAAAAGAAAACCTTTAAAACCTATTGGGTGCAAGTAGAAGGCGTTCCGACGGAAGATGTACTGACAAAACTGCGCCAAGGTGTTGAATTAAATGATGGTATAACGCTGCCTGCTAAAGTCAAAATCATGGATTCACCCGACATTTGGCCACGTAATCCACCGGTGAGAGAGCGCAAAAATATCCCAACAACTTGGCTAGAAATCCAAATTCATGAAGGCCGCAACCGCCAAGTCAGACGCATGACAGCGCATATCGGTTTTCCGACCTTAAGATTAATCCGTTATAAAATAGGCCAATGGAGTCTAGATAATTTGCCATCGGGTGAGCACAAATGCATCCGTCTCGGTGATGAAGTCTAAATTTCAGCCTAATTTTTGCGTTCCAATCCACTCAAAGGAGGCTCAATGAGTCAAAGATATAAACCCCATGTGACCGTCGCTTGTATTGTTCATGCAACTTCACAGGACAAATATCTGATGGTAGAAGAGTGGATTGAAGGCGAGCAACGCTTTAATCAACCCGCGGGTCACTTAGAAGCGAATGAAAGCTTGATCCAAGCCTGTGAGCGCGAAGTGTTTGAAGAAACGGGGTTATCACTCAAAGCCCAAGGACTCGTCGGTATTTATCAACTCAGCGCCAGTGAAGACTTAGCCTTTGTGCGCTTTACTTTTTTCGTGCAGTTAGATGATATGCCCTCACCTGCGCCGCAGGACAAAGCGATCCATAGTGCGCATTGGTTAAGTCTTGCGCAGATAGAAGCCAAGTCCTCTTTACTGCGCAGTCCCTTAGTACTCGATTGCTTAAAAGACTATCTCAATCAGGCACAAAATGGCCAAACTTATCCCCTTAGCCTACTCAATAGTGACCGCCTCACGATAGCCCAAGCGAGCAAGGCGTGATAGAATACCGCCCCGCATAAACGGCTGGCTAAGCTTAATGCGTGTGCTACTGCAGAGGCCTTGTACAGCAAATAAATAGTTGGCCGTAAATGCGAGGTTTACAGACAGTTTGCGGACTCATTTTATTTGATAGCGCTGGCAAAGTTTGATTTAGCAATCAGCAGCACAGCACCTAGATGTAAAGTTAGCTTGAATTTAAAGTTAGCTTGGATTTTTAGTTAGCCCATATTTTTAGTTAGGTTAGGTATTTTTGTTACGCGCTCAATGTCGCGGCTTAAATTCATCCACCTAGCCAACACACATACTCAATGGTTTTTAGGATTTATGACATCAATCGAACCCACTCATACAGGAAAAAAAGTCATTGTCGGCATGTCCGGCGGTGTAGATTCATCTGTTTCAGCCTATTTGCTTATGCAGCAAGGCTATCAGGTTGAAGGCCTTTTCATGAAGAACTGGGAAGAAGATGACAACAACGAGTACTGCGCGGCCGCAGAAGATTTAAAAGATGCCCAAGCCGTGTGCGACAAGCTTGGGATCAAGCTACATACAGTCAACTTTGCTGCCGAATATTGGGACAATGTATTTGAGTATTTCCTCGCCGAATACAAAGCGGGCCGCACGCCAAATCCCGATATCATGTGCAACAAAGAAATCAAATTTAAGGCATTTTTAGAATTTGCCGACGAAATCCTCGACGCCGATTACATCGCAATGGGCCACTATGTTCGCCGTCGCGATAACAGCGACGGCAGTACGCAAATGCTCCGTGGCGTTGATGGCAATAAAGATCAAAGTTATTTCCTCTACACCCTTAGCCATGAGCAAGTAGCCCGAAGCCTGTTCCCTGTCGGTGAGCTCGAAAAACATCAAGTTCGTGAAATTGCGAAAGAAATGGGCTTAATCACTCATGACAAAAAAGACAGTACTGGCATCTGCTTTATCGGTGAGCGCAAGTTCACTGAATTTCTAGGGACTTATTTACCGGCGCAGCCTGGCAATATTGAAACCCCAGAAGGTGAAGTCATAGGCACGCACCAAGGACTCATGTACCACACCTTAGGCCAACGTAAAGGCTTAGGCATTGGCGGCATGAAAAACAGCAATGACGATCCTTGGTATGTGGTCGATAAAGATCTTGAGCGTAACGTATTGATCGTGGGTCAAGGCGGACACCATCCCCGTTTGATGTCGACCGGCATGACAGTTAACCAACTGCATTGGATAGATAGAACTGGGCCTGTCGATGGTTGTCATATCGCAGTGAAAACCCGTTATCGCCAACAAGATGTGCCTTGTACATTAACCTACACAGATGAACACACCTTGCGCGTGGTCTTCGATGAACCTGTTGCGGCGGTGACGCCTGGACAGTCTGCGGTATTTTATGATGGTGAGGTCTGCCTAGGTGGCGGCATCATAGATCAATTAATCCGAGGGTAAAGCGTGAACGAGCAACTCATTAATCGGACGATGGCGTTTGCAGGCATACTGCAAGCCATTGCCCAAGTTCAACATTTAGCGCGCCATGGCGAATTGGATAATGCCGAGCTCGCAGCGAGCTTAAACACCATTCTCGTCACCAATCCTGACAATACGCCCGATGTCTACCAAGATAAAATCGTATTGCAAAAAGGCTATAAGCTGATCCTGAACCAGCTCGGTGACAGCAGCCAAAAAGATGTTGAAATCACCCGCTATTTAGTGGGCGTGCTTGCCCTAGAGCGTAAACTCGTGCGCTCTAACAGTGGCTTAGGCATGTTGGCTGAACGTATTAATCAAGTGAATCGCCAGCTACATCATTTTGCCATCACAGATGAGCAAGTTGTTGCCAATCTTGCCAGCATTTACAGTGACATCATCAGTAATTTAGGGCCAAAAATCCAAATATCGGGTAATCCTGTGTGTTTGCAGCGCCCTATTGTACAACATAAAATTCGTGCTCTGCTGCTTGCCGCTATACGCAGCGCAGTACTGTGGCGTCAGTTGGGCGGTAAACGTCGACACTTAGTCTTCGCCCGCAAAGCCATCGTCGATACAGCCAAGAAAAGTCTTACCCTATAATAAAATTAGCGTTCATCAAGGAGCTACACATGGATCTTTCCGCACTAACTGCTATCTCTCCGGTAGACGGTCGTTATGGTAGTAAAACCGCGTCATTGAGAGGGATTTTCAGCGAGTTCGGTCTTACCAAGTACCGTGTTCAGGTTGAAATCAATTGGCTAAAACTGTTAGCCGACTGTCTAGACATTAGCGAAGTGCCAACATTGAGCGCGTCAGCTATCGCCGTACTCGATGGCATTAAAGACAATTTCAACGAACAAGATGCGCTGCGTGTTAAGGCTATCGAAAGCACCACTAACCACGATGTAAAAGCGGTTGAATACTTCATTAAAGAAAAAATCGCAGGCAATAGCGAATTAGCCGCTGTGGGTGAGTTTGTTCACTTTGCTTGTACTTCTGAAGATATCAACAACTTAAGCCACGGTTTAATGCTGACTGAAGCCCGTGAGCATGTTTTACTGCCCTACTGCAATGAGTTGCTGACGGCAATTAAAAAGCTGGCGATTGAATATCGCTCTGTGCCATTAATGTCACGTACCCATGGCCAACCCGCGTCACCTTCGACGCTCGGTAAAGAAATGGCGAACGTCGCAGTGCGCCTTGAACGTCAAATCAAACAAATCGCCAATGTTGAAATCATGGGTAAACTGAATGGTGCCGTTGGTAACTACAATGCTCACTTGTCAGCCTATCCTGAAGTTAATTGGCATGAGCTGTCTGAGCGTTTTGTGACTAGCCTTGGCTTGCACTGGAATGCCTACACGACGCAAATCGAGCCACACGATTACATTGCCGAATTGTTTGATGCGGTTGCCCGTTTCAACACTGTGCTGATTGACTTTGACCGTGATATTTGGGGTTACATCGCCCTAGGTCACTTCAAACAACGCACTATCGCCGGTGAAATCGGTTCATCGACTATGCCGCACAAAGTTAACCCCATCGATTTTGAAAACTCTGAAGGTAACTTAGGTATCGCTAACGCACTGATGCAACATTTAGCGTCTAAACTACCGTTATCAAGATGGCAACGTGACTTAACTGACTCGACTGTACTGCGTAACTTAGGTGTGGGTATTGCCCATGCGTTGATCGCGTATCAAGCGACCTTAAAAGGCATCAGCAAGTTAGAAGTTAACGAAGCGCATCTGCGTGATGAGTTAGATCACAACTGGGAAGTGTTAGCAGAACCCGTACAAACGGTAATGCGTCGTTATGGTATTGAAAAGCCATACGAAAAATTAAAAGAACTGACGCGCGGTAAACGTATCGACGCGCAGCAACTGTCAGTGTTTATTGACGGACTTGAATTACCAGACTCAGTGAAAGCTGAACTGAAGAAAATGACGCCAGCCAACTACATTGGTCGTGCCGAAACGTTTGTCGACGAACTGAAGTAAGTTATTAATTAAAATTGGCGATTAACTAATATTAAGCTATTGACTGAAATTAGTTATTAACTGAAGTTGGCGACGGACAATACTCTTTCTTAAACAGAAATAAGGATTAAGGCGACCCACATCACCGTGATGTGGTCGCCTTTTTTAACACTATGTATACACTCAATCTCGATATCGCCCAGTTTCTTAGTGAATACTGGCAAAAGAAACCCCTATTGATCAAAAAAGCATTTCCGCAATTTGAAGATCCTATCAGCGCCGATGAATTAGCAGGCCTTGCCTGTGAAGAAGAAATCTCTTCACGCATCGTCGTCACCAAAGACAATGATTGGGAAGTAGTGCAAGGTCCGTTTGAAGATTACGACAGCTATGGCGAAACCCATTGGCAGCTATTAGTGCAAGCAGTCAACCACTGGTATCCCGATTCACAGCCGTTAGTTGAAGCGCTGCGCTTTTTACCTGACTGGCGCTTCGATGACTTGATGGCCTCATTTGCAACCCCAAGTGGCGGTGTCGGCCCGCACGTCGATAACTACGATGTGTTTATCATTCAAGGCGAAGGTGAGCGTCGCTGGACTGTGGGTGACAATACCCCGCAACAACGCCGTGGTGGCAATCCCAACTCGCCGCTGGTTGAAGACTTTACGCCCATTATCGATGTAGTGTTAGAAAAAGGCGACATGCTTTATATTCCACCTGGTTACCCGCATTGCGGCGAAACCCTAACTGTGGCAATGAGTTACTCGATTGGTTTCCGCGCTCCTAGCCAGCAAGAATTGGTCAGTGAAGTCGCCGATTATTTGCTCGACAATAACTTAGGTCAGCAGCGTTTCACGTCGCAAACTGAGCCGAGTTCAGCCGGTATCGTCAGCCAAGACCATCAAGTGGGCATCATGTCACTCTTGAGCCAGCTGAGCCAAGATCCTAATAGCTACCAAATCGTGTTAGGTAAACTGCTCAGTCAAAACCGTTTCGAACTTGATTTGTGTGAAGGCGAAGAAGCTTACAGCATTGAAGATTTGCAAGATGCCTTCGCCCAAGGTGCTGGCGTCAGCCGTATCGGCGGTTTGAAAGTATTGCGCCTTGAAAATGACACCACGCCGCGATTATTCATCAATGGTGATGTGCACGAACTACCCCAAACACCCGCAGACGTTATCGCACAGTTGAGCGATAACGTGAGCTTAAGCGCCGATGAAGCGACTGAAATATGTCAGCATGAAGAAGTCCAAGCCTTACTGTTGAAACTCATCAATCAAGGTTTCTACTACTTGAGCGACAGCGAAGAATAAGCCCTATCGACTTTGTTCGATGACCTTGTTCTTAACATAGGAAATCAACATAAAAGTAAAGAATCCGCCTTCTTAGAAGGCGGCTTTGACTTGCCCCTGGAAGGGGCTATTCCAAGAACCTACATCATATGCAACGACAATTGAGCCTCATGTTCCTGATCTTGTTTATCTTGATGGCGCACATATCGTCTAATGATTTCTTCATTAACACCTACTGTATCTACAAAATAACCTCTGGCCCAAAAGCTATTGCCCCATAGCTTTTTACGTACATGAGGGAATTTATTGAATAGCCTTATCGCACTTCTTCCTTTCAATACTCCCATCAGCGTTGATACTGACAGCTTCGGCGGGATTATGACTACCAAGTGAACGTGGTCTATCTGAACGTTTAATTCTAAAACCTCACAACCCTTCATATTGCAAAGGATATAAATTGACCTGTATAACTCCTTACCAAGGTTTCCTTTTAATATTTTAAAACGGTACTTCGGAGTCCAAACAATATGATATTTGCAACGCCAATAAACATGTGATGAACTTCTATAATCGCCCATGCTTTTCGTTTCCTCTTACTTGTGGTGAATAAGAAGTCTCTTTTAGCATGGGCGTAATTCAGGCTATAGCCTCAAGGAACAATCACCACCGCCAGAGGCGGTGGTTTTGGGATGACAATAAAAAAGGCACTCAACTGAGTGCCTTATTGTTATTTCAATTATCAGTATCAATCAACACAAGTGACTGTATTAACTCAATACTATCTAAATACAATCCTCAACTCATTTGAGTTTAAGCATTCCACAGTTTATCGTCGTTGTGCATACGATATAAACTCTCGGCACGCGATACTAATAGTTGAGCAAATTTAGCCTGAGTGGCATCACGGGTTGCACCCGAACGCACTAAGTTTTCCGCCTGCATTTGCCACATCATAGAGAAATGACGCACGGCATCACGGGCCGTAGCCGCCACTTTCACATCGACAAAATCCGACGGTAAATCACCTGACATCACCCAATAGGTTTTGTTGCTTGGACGCTTTGATTCCATCTTCCAAATCGCCATATAAGGCGCAAGATAACGGCTTTCATCGGCTAGGACTTTGCTTGGGATCACGCCTTTTTCAGCGAGAAAACGATTGGCTTTTTGAAATTGAGTTCTGACCCACTCTTGACGCAGCTTGTCTATTTCTTCAGCTGATAAATTTTGTTGAGTTTGGTCGACAGCTTGTTCAGTCATACTTCCGTCCTATCTTATTGTTATAACGCGAGCCTAATTCTTGGGATCAGTGCGCGATTCATTCTATTCGTTACGTTAAATTCAGTACAATCCATTCTTAATCGCAAAGCTTACGTTTACGTAAAGTGGAAAGCTAAATTGCCACAAATAATGTATTTATTCGGTCATTATGCATGGTTGAGAGTATCGCTAAATGCTATGGTTCTGCAATAAATATAACAAGCAGTCGATAGAGGCTCACCTCGTCGGCTTTTTCATTGTGTATAGCGGAGAAATTCACGTGGCTGTATTTAATCATGTATCCTTTGACGAACATGAACAGGTTGTATTCTGTCATGATAAAGAAAGTGGCTTAAAGGCCATTGTCGCCATCCATAACACTAACCTTGGTCCTGCCGTGGGTGGATGTAGGATGTGGAACTACCAATCGGATGATGAAGCCCTGACTGACGTATTACGCCTTTCTCGTGGCATGACTTATAAAAATGCCCTAGCAGGTTTAACCATGGGCGGTGGTAAATCCGTGATCATTGCCGATCCGAAAAGACAAGATCGCGAAGCCCTATTCCGCGCCTTTGGCCGTTTGATTAACAGCCTAGGTGGCCGATACTATTCAGCGGAAGATGTTGGCACTACTACGGCTGATATTATGATCGCCCATGAAGAAACCCCTTATATGGCGGGTCTTGAAGGTAAAAGTGGCGATCCATCACCGTTCACAGCCCTTGGCACTTATTTAGGCATCAAAGCTGCGGTTAAACATAGACTTGGTTTAGACAGCCTTAAAGGCCTTAAAATCGCCGTTCAAGGCGTCGGTCACGTTGGCTATTACCTGTGCAAACACTTGCATAACGAAGGCGCAGAACTGATTGTTACTGACATTCATCAAGCCTCATTAGACAAAGTCGCTACCGACTTTGGTGCCATTGTTGTCGCGCCTCAAGAAATCTACGCGCAAGATGTGGATGTGTATGCCCCTTGTGCCCTTGGCGCAACCTTAAACGATGCAACCTTACCGCAACTGAAAGCCAAAATTGTTGCTGGCTGTGCCAACAACCAATTAGCCGAAGTACGCCACGGTGAACAACTGAAAGAAATGGGCATACTGTACGCGCCAGACTATGTGATTAACGCAGGCGGCATTATCAACGTGTCGTTCGAAAAAGATTACGACGCAGCAAAATCGACGGCTAAAGTAGAAGAAATTTACAACACGCTGCTGAAAATATTCAGCCAAGCCGATGCGCAGAACCGTACAACCGGCGCCGTGGCTGATGAAATGGCGAAAGCCATTATCGAAGCCGCTAAGCAGTAATTTTTCTACGCGTTTATTATTTTTTATGCCCGTCAAATATTGAAAAAAGCGACCTCTGGTCGCTTTTTTGTTATCTAAAATTTAATCTATCACTAAGCTCATGGTTTAACCGCGCTTTTAATTTCGACACAGAATATTCATTTAATCACGCTGGAAAACGTCATATTTGTCTGCTTGAATTAGTCCATCAGGTCCCAGCACAGGATAGCGCTATGATCCGTTTCAAATATGATCTCAACCAAGATGTGGTAGAACTGCAAGCCAGCAATTGGAGTGGTTTAGAGCGGGTCTTCGTGAATGGCCAGATGGTGTCGCACAAGCTTAACTTTAAGCCTCAAAGCGAACATACCATTCAGCTTAAAGACGGCGCGCCTTGCAAGTTTGAACTACTTATCGATCCCCAAACCGATGAGCTCATGTGCCGAATTTATAAGCAACATAGACTCGTCGCTAGCCTAAAACAAGGTAAAGAAAATTTATTAGCTAGCCGGCGTTATTTACAGCACTCAGTGATAGCCGTAAGTCTGCTTTGCGTCTTTGCACTTTACTTGAATTAATCAAACCAGTTTAATCCCGCAAAGTGAGGCATAGTGGGTGGGATTAAACTGGGAAAATGAATTGAGATAACCACATACAGATAGAAGTAAAAACGGCTAAACCACAGTTTTCCGCCATACCCATTAGATTCAAAATTTCAAGCCAAACGGTTGATTTTATTTAATAGTAAAATGAATGTCTGTTGTTCATCTTCACTTAGATTTGACAGGAATTTTTCATTGACCCGCTCAGCTTCGCAAATAAGATCTTGCTCTAATGCTTTGGCTTCATCGGTCAAAAAGATTTGGAAGGCACGCCGATTATCGACTTCTTGATGGCGAGTAATAAGACCTTGCACCTGCAACTGATCGAGTAAGCGCGTCATAGTGTAATTTGCCACATCGCAACGCTTAGACAATTCAGTTTGGCTTATGCCCTCTTCTTGCCACAAAGCAAACAGCACAGGCCACAGTTTTATATCGAGTTGATATCGCTTAAGATGCAGATCAAGCTCATTTTGCAGCTCGATATTTAAGTGGGATACAAGATAGCCTAAGCTTTCATAACGATTCAAACAGCACCTCCTACAGCAAAGGTTTAACGCGTTTTCACTTACTCTGCACGCCATCATAGGAACCCAGAGTTAGTTTTAATACTACCACTTAACCCATAATAAACTAGCTTAGACCACAGCAAATTATGTGATTAACCTACGAGCTCATTCCTCATCTAGATCAGATAAATTGAATTCATTCACAAAATTATAGTAACAGGCCCGACCTAATTTGCCCCATAAACCGCGCTCAAGCGGCAAATAAACACTGTCATCGGTGAGCTTCATCTGTTTTATATCGACTTTATGGTGCTGTGTTTCAATACTGGTTCTTACATTGAGCAGCGAATGGGGTTGCGCTCGCTCGAAATCGACAATCAGTAAGGGAGCATCTTCAACCCGCACTCGCACCTTCTCCACTGGGGTAATTAAGAAATACTCATCATCAATGCAATGTAAAATACTGGCGAACAACTTAGCAAACTTTGCTGGCAGCGATGTGCCTAGATAGGTCCAATCACCCAAGGCGTTAATGTCAAACAATGGGGCTTCACTGCACAATGGCGCAACCGAGGTTAGCTTACTATCGGCGGCGAATTGTTTGAGTGTGTGCTGAATACTGTCAGTCATCTTTTCCATCTAGGCCTCCATCATCCATAAAAAAACCAGCCTTGCGGCTGGCTTTAGTGTGACATTCAACACTTGGATATACCAGTGAGGATAATTACGATCTGACTAACGCAATCAAAACGATATAAACACCACTAGATATTTGCTAACTCGAGTAAGGCCTCAAGTGGATGCTTTGGCTTGTAACCAGCAAAACGTTTTACCTGGCTACGGCACGAATAGCCAGACACTAACACTTGCGGCTGCTCAATTTTTGCTAACGTTTGCTGCCAAGACATGTCGAACAAGGCCTTAGATCTCTCGAGGTTTTCCGCCTCATGACCATAAGTTCCCGCCATACCACAACAACCTAAATTGACTGCGGTTAACTTAGCGCCAAAATGGGCAAAGATTTTAGTCCACTCATTGGCGGTATTTGGCTTGGCAGTCGATTCGGTACAATGACTAAACCAAGTATATTGCTTATCTTGCGCAGCTTTTGCAGGTAAATCTTTGATGACATTCAGTAGCCATTCGTTGGCTAACTTGACCTCAAAATTACCGCGATTAGCCCCTAAGACTTCACGGTATTCATCGCGATAACACAAGACTAAGGCAGGATCGATACCGACCATGGGCATGCCCAGTTTATGGACTTGGTTCAGAAAGTCCGCACTCGACTGCGCCGTTTTAGCAAACTTATCTAAAAATCCCTTGATATGTGTTGGCTTACCATTGGGTTTATAGGGCAATAACACCGGCTTTAAGCCGAGTTTTTCAATTAATTGGATAAAGCGCAACACAAGACCTGAGTCATAGAAACTGTTAAAGGGATCTTGTACCACCAACACAAACTGCGAGCGCTTCTCTTCTGGAATCGCTTGCAACGCAGCTAAGTCGTAACCGCGGCTTGCATGACCATCGAGTCTTTGCTTCAAAGTCGGCACAGATAACGCAGGCGCATCCACATAACCAATCGCCTGTTTAATCACCCATTGGCTCAATGGATTTTGTGCGACAAAGTTAGTGAGACGCGGTGCCGCGGCCATCAATGGCAAGCTATCTTCAATCCCTGCAACGAGATAGTCTTTCGCGGGTCTTAAATAGCGTTGATAGTATATATTGAAGAACTGCGCCCTAAACTTAGGCACATCCACTTTTACCGGACATTGTCCAGAGCAGGCTTTACAGGCCAAACAGCCCTTGAGCGATTCCATCACCTCGTGGGAGTAATCATAATCACGTTTGGCATTGATGGTATTTTGTATGCGCTGCAATATACCAAAAGGTTTCGCTTTTGCGAGGGCATTAACATCAACCCCTTCAGCCTCAAGCAGCCTTAGCCACTCTCTCATGAGCCCTGCACGCCCCTTAGGCGACTGCACTCTGTCACCCGTCACCTTAAACGATGGGCACATGGGCGAATAGCTACTGTAATTAAAACACAGGCCATTACCGTTACAATTCATCACATCGGGGAACTCATCACGCACATCAACGGGGATTTGTCGATCAAACTTACCGCGCTTAGCACTGTCAACATCGTAATAGAGGGCACCTGTATCTTTAGGCGCCACCAGCTTGCCGGGGTTTAGTCGGTTATCAGGGTCGAACAAACCTTTGATATCTTGCAATACACCGAAAAGTTCATCACCAAAGACAGCTGGACCGTATTCACCGCGCACGCCTTTACCGTGCTCGCCCCACATTAGGCCGCCGTATTTAAGCGTCAGTGCCGCGACTTGATCAGAAATGACTCGTAGTAATTTTTCATCTTCAACATCGCACATATCGAGCGCTGGACGAACATGCAACACGCCCGCATCCACATGGCCGAACATACCGTATTGCAGATTATGCCCGTCGAGTAAGGCGCGAAACTCCATAATGTAATCGGCGAGTTTTTCGGGCGGTACCGCGGTATCTTCTGCAAAGGCGATGGGTTTGCGGCGACCTTTAGTGGCGCCGAGTAAGCCAACGGCTTTTTTACGCATGCCGTAAATTTTTTCGATACTCGGCTTATCTTGCGTCACTTGGTAACCCAATACACCGCACTCGCCTTTGCTGATCTGCTCAGTTAACACAGCTTCCAGACTCGCGAGCTTTTGCTCAACTTCGACCGTGTCACCTGCAAATTCGACCATATTGAGGCCATCAATAATTTTACCTGGCACTTCTTGGATAAGATCAGCCACCGAATGCCAGACAATATCTTCACGGGCTAAGTTAAGCACTTTTGAATCGACGGTTTCGACCACAGTCGCCCGCGCGGCAACTAAGGATGGCGCATGACGCAATGCCGATTGGAACGAATCGTACTTAATGTTTACCATAGCGCGCTCAGTCGGCAGCGGGGTGAGATTAAGTTTGGCTTCGGTTATCACCGCAAGCGTGCCCTCTGAGCCCGTCAGAATTCGTGATAAATCGAATTGCGTCAGGTTGTCGTTCCACACGTGTTTTAAGTCATAGCCAGTGAGGAAACGATTGAGCTTAGGAAATTGGTTTTCAATCTGAGTACGCTTTTCACGGCAGACCGCCGCCACAGCAGAAATCAATTTCTGCCCCAGCGGATTATCACTGACATTATCGGGGTTACACAGTAGTCCCGCATCTAGGGGATGCGTATCCAGCACACTGCCATCGATCAGCACACTGCGCAGCGCCAGCACGTGATCTGACGTCTTACCATAGACCAGTGAGCCCGCACCCGAGGCATCGGTATTGATCATGCCGCCAATCGTGGCGCGGTTTGAAGTGGATAAATCGGGACTAAAAAAGAATCCATGGGGACGCAATGCATCGTTAAGCGCATCTTTAATCACGCCAGCTTCGACTCGAACCCAACCTTGCTCAGCATTCACTTCGAGCACACGGTTCATGTAACGCGACACATCCAAAATCAAACCATGGGTCAGTGATTGTCCGTTGGTGCCCGTACCACCGCCCCGCGCACTGAAGGTCACGCTGCGAAATGCGTCCGTGGCAGCCAGCGTCAATACAATTTGGATATCCTGCTGATTTTTAGGATATAACACAGCTTGAGGCAAAAATTGATATACAGAGTTGTCCGTTGCTTGCACTAAACGGGCGCTGTAACGTTTGTCTATATCACCGGAATACTCACTTTGCTCCAGTGCATCAAGGTATGCCAAATACACTGGCTCTAATGTTTGTTGATGTGATAGCAGGGGTAGCATAGATGGCTTCTGTCAATTATCGTTATGGCGCCATTATAAACAAAAAAAAGCCGCTAAAAAGCGGCTTTTTTAACAAGTTTATAAAATTACTATCTAGATCAACCGTGCGCTTCGGCTAAATACAACCAAGTATCAATCACAGTATCAGGGTTTAATGACACTGTATCTATGCCTTGTTCTACCAACCAAGCTGCAAAATCAGCGTGATCTGAAGGACCTTGACCACAAATACCTATGTAAGCGCCCTTCGCTTTAGCCGCTTTAATGGCTAATGAAAGTAGCATTTTAACGGCTTCATCACGCTCATCGAATAAATGGCTAATGATACCTGAGTCACGGTCAAGCCCAAGTGTCAGCTGAGTTAAATCGTTTGAGCCGATAGAGAAGCCATCGAAATGCTCAAGGAATTGGTCTGCTAACAGGGCGTTTGAAGGCACTTCACACATCATGATGACACGTAAACCGTCTTTACCACGCTCTAAACCTTGCTCTTTGAGCAAGCCGACCACTTGCTCAGCTTCTTTCACTGTGCGAACGAATGGGATCATGACTTCAACGTTTTTCAGACCCATGTCATTACGAACGCGTTTAATCGCTTCACACTCAAGGGCAAAACAGTCACGGAAGGATTCAGAGATATAACGGCTCGCACCGCGGAAGCCCAGCATTGGGTTCTCTTCTTCTGGCTCGTATCGGTCACCACCAACCAAGTTTGCGTATTCGTTAGACTTAAAGTCTGACATACGTACGATCACTTTCTTCGGATAGAAAGCTGAACCGATAGTCGCAATACCTTCAACCAGACGGGCAATGTAGAACTCAACGGGTGATTCGTAACCAGCAATCATTTCGTTGATTTCAGTTTGCAGCGCTGCATCCTGTTGATTGAATTCGAGCAGTGCCTTTGGATGGATGCCGATCATACGGTTGATGATGAATTCTAAACGCGCTAGACCCACACCTTCGTTTGGCAAACGGGCAAAATCAAATGCACGATCAGGGTTACCCACGTTCATCATGATTTTCATTGGCAATGCAGGCAGAGAGTCAACACGGTTTGAAATCACTTCAAACTCTTGTTTACCTTCGTAGATAAAGCCAGTGTCACCTTCGGCGCAAGAAACAGTCACGATTTGACCATTCTTGATACGGTCAGTCACGTCACCACAACCCACCACCGCTGGCACACCTAATTCGCGGGCGATAATCGCCGCATGACAGGTACGACCGCCACGGTTTGTGACGATAGCACTTGCGCGCTTCATGATAGGTTCCCAATCAGGATCTGTCATGTCTGTCACTAACACATCACCAGGTTGGATTTGATCCATATCGGCGATTGACGTTAATACTTTGGCTACGCCAGTACCCACTTTATGGCCAATAGCGCGACCTTCACAGATCACAGCGCCACGGCTCTTTAAGTGATAACGTTCAATCAATTGCACATCTTCACGGCTACGAACCGTTTCTGGACGCGCTTGAACGATATACAATTTGCCATCGTTGCCGTCTTTTGCCCATTCGATGTCCATTGGACGACCGTAATGTTTTTCGATCACCATGGCTTGTTTGGCTAATTCTTCGACTTCAGCGTCATTGATAGAGAATTGACGACGTTTGTCAGCAGTCACGTCTTCAATTTTGACTTGTTTGCCGTGAGCAGCATCATCTGAATACACCATTTGGATGAGCTTGCTACCGATATTACGGCGCACAACAGCCTTGTGACCTAAGGCTAAAATAGGTTTATGAACATAAAATTCATCTGGGTTTACCGCGCCTTGAACAACCATTTCACCCAGACCAAAAGATGAAGTGATAAACACCACATCGTTATTGCCAGATTCAGTGTCCATAGTGAACATCACACCTGAAGCCGCTTTATCTGAACGAACCATGCGTTGTACGCCAGCAGACAAGGCAACACCGTGGTGCTCATAACCTTGATGCACACGGTAGGAAATAGCGCGATCGTTAAAGAGTGAAGCGTACACATGCTTGATCGCTGTCAGTACGGATTCAAATCCTTTCACGTTTAAGAAGGTTTCTTGCTGACCCGCAAAAGAGGCATCTGGCATATCTTCAGCTGTTGCAGAAGAACGTACCGCGAATGACGCTTCGCTAGTTTCAGCGGCAAGTTTATCGTAAGCTTCACGAATCGCTTGCTCTAATGCTGGTTGAAATGGAGTGTCGATAACCCACTGTCTGATCTGTGCACCTACTTTAGCCAGCGCATTGACATCATCTACATCCAGTGTGGCTAGAATGTCATAAATCTTCTGGTTAACTCCGCTTTGTTCAAGGAACTCGTTGAACGCATGGGAAGTTGTCGCAAATCCGCCAGGTACTTGAACACCGGCATTGGCCAGATTGCTGATCATCTCGCCTAGAGAAGCATTTTTACCGCCAACCAAGTTGACGTCACCCATGCCTAATTCTTGATACCAGAGTACGTATTGCTGCACAGTTCTATCTCCGCAAGTTTATTTCAGTGGCCCCTTCACACGAGGGCAGCGGCATTTTACACTCCTGTCGAACACGCGTAAATCTATAATTTTATTTGTAATTTTATTACTACAAGAGGTCAGTATGGCACCAAAAGTATTCTATATCTCCGACGGGACAGCGATCACAGCTGAAGTTTTTGGTCATGCGGTTCTCTCGCAATTTCCATTAGAATTTGAGTCACTTACGATTCCATTTGTCGAAACTCTGACGAAAGCGGAGCAAGTTAAGCGACAAATTAATGATTGTTTTATTACAACAGGTGAGCGGCCGTTAGTATTCCATTCCATCGTAAAAGCCGAGATCCGCGACATCATCTACTCGAGTGAAGGGGTTGATTATGATTTTTTGAATACTTTTGTGGCCCCACTCGAACAACATTTAGGTGTTTCTGCCTCTCCAGTTGTACATAGAACCCATGGAAAAGCGAATCACGGCTATGAAGCGCGTATTGATGCCATTAATTTCGCCATGGATAACGATGATGGCCAGACCATGAAACATATGGATCAAGCCGATCTGGTTTTACTTGGGGTCTCTCGCTGTGGCAAAACGCCATCGAGCCTGTATTTATCAATGCAGTTCGGTATAAAAGCGGCAAACTACCCTTTCACCGAAGATGATATGGATAACCTTAAGTTACCTGAAGCGCTGAAACGCAATAAGAAAAAACTGTTTGGTTTAACGATTGATCCCGTGCGTTTACATGAAATCCGTCAGAGTCGAATGGAGAATAGCCGCTATTCATCGCTCAAACAGTGCCGCTTAGAAGTCAAAGAAGTGGAAATGCTGTTTAAACGCGAACGCATTCCTTACATAGACACCACTAATCATTCCGTGGAAGAAATTGCCACTAAAATATTAGATGTCACGGGCCTAGAACGGCATATGTTCTAAGCCTAATAAGCCAAAATCAGCAAAAGAAACCGAGTGAATTTAGTCTAAAAGAAACTAACTTAAATCAAATTCATTGCACAGTTGCCGACAATTAACGCAATTGGCACTGTGCAACTCGGTTCGATTCGTTATAATCCGAGGCAATCTGGCGAAAAGCGCCGCACGCAAGCTCGGTATTTTGAATGACCATAAAAACAGACGAACTACGCACTTCCTTATTAGCAAAAGTCATCTCACCTGCGCAACTGGCATCTGAGTTCCCATTAACTCAAGATGCAGCCGATTATCTGGTTCAGCAACGTCGTGAAGTCGAAGCCATCATTATGGGTGAAGACCAACGTCTATTAGTGATCATAGGCCCATGTTCAATCCACGATACTAAAGCGGCATTAGATTATGCTCAACGCTTAGCCGCGTTACACCAGGAATTGAAAGATGACTTGTGTATCTTAATGCGCGTCTATTTTGAAAAACCCCGCACAATTGTCGGTTGGAAAGGATTAATTTCAGATCCCGATCTCGATGGCAGTTTCGAACCAAACAAAGGTTTACGCATTGCCCGCGAGTTGCTGCAACAAATCACTGAATTAAAATTGCCTATCGCCACCGAATTTTTAGATATGGTGAACGGTCAGTACATAGCGGATCTCATTACTTGGGGTGCGATTGGTGCGCGTACTACGGAAAGCCAAGTCCACCGTGAAATGGCTTCAGCACTGTCCTGCCCGGTTGGTTTTAAAAATGGTACTGATGGGAACATCAATATTGCCGTTGATGCAGTGCGTGCCGCACAAGTGCCACATGTTTTCTATTCACCAGATAAAGATGGCGCTATGGCGGTCTATCGCACCCACGGTAACCCGTTTGGCCATATCATCCTACGTGGTGGTAAAAAACCTAATTATCACGCACAAGATATCGAAGAAGCGCGTCAACAGCTTGCATCTGTTGGGGTAACTCAACGTATGGTTATCGATTTCAGCCACGGAAACAGTGAGAAGAACCATCTCAAACAGCTGATGGTCGCCGATGAAATTATGACTCAAATGCGTGCTGGCAGCACTGCCATCGCAGGTATTATGGCTGAAAGCTTCTTACAAGAAGGTAATCAAAAAGTCGTTGAAGGCCAGCCACTCTGTTATGGCCAAAGTATCACAGACGCCTGCTTACATTGGGACGACTCTGAAATTCTGCTACGTAAGCTCGCAGCGGCTTCCCGCGAAAGAAAAGCACTGTTAACCAAATAAATCTGAAGTAAAATAAATCGTCCAATAAAAAACCGATCTCATTTCGGTTTTTTTATTGGAAGCATGACATTATCCTCAGTCATATGCCTACTGCACCTTAAAGCCTGTAGTTTTCTATCTTTAACCACCATAAATCTTTATAATTCGAGCTTATTTTGCTGCATTACCTTAGGTTGCTGTATGTCGCTTACCCCCATGTCCACAAACACCGAAAATACCTCACGAATCGAAGCCGCTGAAACACCCTTTCCTGACGCGATTCAAACTCGAATTGATTCCTCAGAAGCGCGCGTGATTAAAGCAGTATTCCCCTCAATCACCAATCATCACAATACGTTATTTGGTGGCGAAGCTTTAGCGTGGATGGATGAAACAGCCTTTATTGCGGCAACTCGTTTCTGCCGTAAAACCTTAGTCACAGTGAGTTCCGATAGAATTGATTTTAAAAAGCCTATCCCAGCTGGCACACTAGCCGAACTCATCGCTCGTGTGATCCATGTAGGTAATACGTCATTAAAAGTTGAAGTCAACATCTATGTCGAAGACATGTATCAAGACCATCGAGAGCATGCCATACGTGGTGTGTTCACCTTTGTTGCGGTTGACGAACAACGAAATCCTACAAAAGTGTGGACATATGGGTAGTTTTTAGACGATTTTAAAGTATAGGTTAGCCCGTACTTTCGGGCTTTCAATTGAAACTATACTGTCCATCTTTTTCCCTGTAAAACACCGACCAAAGTCTAACAACCAGAAACATATCAAAATTTTGTCCTTATTCCTGAATAAAGCAATAGGATCCTTGATTACTTTTCTGTTACATTGAGTTCAATCTTCACGCGCACCGAACATAATCATAAAAGCCATGAAGCTAGAAAACTTAAATATTATTATCGCAGACGATCATCCATTGTTCAGAAATGCACTACGTCAAGCGCTGACCAGCGCTTTCGAGCATGCACAGTGGTTTGAAGCCGACAGTGCTGACGCACTGCAATCTGTATTGGATGTTCGAAGCGTCGATTACGATCTTGTACTGTTAGATCTGCAGATGCCTGGGTCCCACGGCTACTCCACGCTTATCCACCTACGCTCACATTATCCTGAGTTACCCGTTGTGGTGATTTCAGCCCACGAGGATATCAATACCATTAGCCGTGCGATTCATTATGGCAGCAGTGGTTTTATCCCTAAATCAGCTTCAATGGAAACCCTAAAAGAGGCGCTAAGTGCGGTGTTATTCGGTGATATTTGGTTGCCTAAAGGCACTGAGATTATTGCTATCAATGACGATGCCATTGATAAAATGGCCAACAAGTTATCCGATCTCACGCCGCAACAATATAAAGTGTTGCAGATGTTTGCCGAAGGTTTATTAAATAAACAAATAGCCTACGATCTTGGCGTGTCTGAGGCGACCATCAAGGCGCACGCGACTGCCATATTTAGAAAACTTGGCGTTCGCAACCGCACTCAAGCAGTTATTGCCCTTACGCAACTCGAGATGGATAAAGTCGATTTATCTTAATCGCTAAACCCATAAAAAATGCCGCTTTTATTAGCGGCATTTTTATGTTTGTAAATCATCCAAGTTAACGCATTGGCAGATTTTTATCGGCAAACATTTCATCTATGAGCTGTTGATCCCGTAATGCTACGGCTTTCTCCACCACATCACGGGTTAAATGCGGCGCAAAGTGCTGAATAAAATCATACATATAACTGCGCAAGAAACTGCCCTTCCTAAAACCAATTTTAGTCGTACTGTGGGCAAACAAATGACCAGCATCAATAGCGACTAAATCTTTATCAACATTTGGATCAATGGCCATAGACGCGATGACCCCCACGCCTAATCCTAAACGAACATAGGTTTTAAGCACATCGGCACTGGTCGCACTAAAGACAACACGCGGCTCTAAATTGGCCCGATTGAACGCTTTCTCAATTTCAGAAGCACGATCAAAACCAAAGACATAGGTCACTAAGGGGAAACGGGCTAAATCTTCGATACTAATCAAGCTGCCTTGATTGCGGGTCGCAAGAGGATGGTCTTTGGGCACAACGATAGAGCGGTTCCAGTGGTAACAAGGCAACATGATCAGATCTGAATATAAATGCATTGCTTCGGTCGCAATGGCAAAATCTGCATCACCGCGAGCCGCCTGTTCGCTGATCTGCGACGGTGTCCCTTGGTGCATATGCAAGTTCACTTTAGGATAGCGATCAATAAACTGACGAATTATCGTCGGTAATGCATAGCGTGCCTGAGTATCTGTTGTGGAAATATTTAACTCACCTTGATCTGGCTTAGTATATTCTTCAGACACTTTTTTGATACTTTCAACTTTACCTAAAATATCATTGGCAATGCTGATCACTTGCAAACCCGCAGGTGTGACATGGGTTAAATGCTTACCGCTACGACCAAATATTTGGATCCCCAACTCATCTTCAAGCATACGAACTTGTTTACTGATCCCAGGTTGAGAGGTATACAAGTTTTCAGCTGTCGCCGATACATTGAGGTTATGTTTTACGACCTCAGCAATATACCTGAGTTGTTGCAGTTTCATCTTATTTCCTTGTCTCAAACACGCAAAATGCCATTAACAACTGAGCCCTCAAAGCACTCTCAGCTATAATCAATCGTTATAGTATATAGTAAAAATTAAAGCAAATAGGAATATAGAGCACAAGTCTACAGATTCATACGACAGAAATGATAACCTAGGCTAAGATAACTATGCTAGTTTATTGATTTATTGTAGCATTAGCTCAATTGGATAAATAATGGAACATCTATGTCATTCACCTTGGTTCTGATCCTCATCGGTGCGCTTTTACTGCTTGTTATCGGAATTAACGTATTACAGCAACAAAAAGAACGTGTAGAGGCTGAGCGTCGCATTGAATTTGCCCGTCAAAGAGCAATTATCGATGAAACTGAAACTGTGTTATCAAACACAGGAATGATGCCTTGTAGCACGAATATAGTATTGGTTTTGTACCGGCGTGTACAAGATGCCTTGCAGTCTGCAACAGCGATCAGTAATGGCCAACAACAGTCTGACTACCAACGTCGCTTAGCCGATATTAATAATCAAATAACAAGCTTACAGTCTGGACAACCTCAAACTCCTCCAATTGAGAATTTCAGACTACCCGATAATGACAAACAAATTTTAGCGCTTGTTCAAACCTTAAAAAAATTAAAGGCGATACTCAGAGCCGAGCATAATAAAGGTAAAGTCGATCCGAGCATTTTTGCTCAAGAAGAAAGCCGCATCGACAGTTTACAGCTCAGAATTAATGTCGATTCTATGCTTTCTCGTGCCCGCGCGGCCAGCTTTATGAAGCAATATGGCTCATCAAAACAAATGGTAACCAAAGCCCTATCAACATTACACGCCATTAAGGCACAAACGCCTAATGATCCCTTCATTGGGCGTAAAGTCGATGAGGCTAAACAATTACTTGATGAAATTATGGGTGCACAGAAACAATCTGAGCCCAGTGCACCTAGACCTAAAAATGAAGAAGATGATATCGATATGCTGTTTCAACCTAAAAAGAAATGGTGATCAGTCTCTATTTGCTTACCGTTAAGTTGAATTAGCGACACATTTGCCACTCATGCTACCGCGTCATTGTGAGTCAGTTTGTATCTGTACGTGTAAAGTACTTAACATGTTTGAATTATTATCTATAGCAACAAATTAATATCGAAAAAACACAAACAAAAAAGCCAAGTCATATTTGACTTGGCTTTTTGTTGTTCTCTTAGCGTTAAGCTAGCTTAATCCGTCGCTATGCGCCTTTCTTGGCCTTCTTGGTAGATTCACTCACCCACTTACCATTGACGTAATGCGCAGACCAACCCGTGGCTTTACCATCGACTTCAGTCGCAACGTATTGCTCTTTCGTCTTACGGCTAAACTTCACCGCAGCCTTATTGCCTTCATCATCAGTGACTGGCGCATCCGCTAAATACTGATACTTAGGCCATAGCAGCTCACGGTATTGAACAAGTTCCTCAACCAGAGGCGCACGGGTTTCACGTGATTTAGGGAAAGTACTGGCCGCTAAGAAGATACCCGCTGCACCATCACGTAATACGAAATGGGCATCCGATTTACTGCATTTCAGTTCGGGTAAATAAATAGGATCTTCTTTTGGCGGCGCCGCCTCACCATTTTTCAGTAATTTACGGGTATTCTTACACTCTTCATTGGTACAGCCAAAGTACTTACCAAAACGACCATTTTTCAGTTCCATATCGTGACCACAGCGATCACACTCAATCAGTGGACCTTCATAGCCTTTGATCTTGAATTGGCCTTCTTCGACTTCATAGCCTTCACAGATTGGATTGTTACCGCAGACGTGTAACTTACGCTTCTCATCGATTAGGTAACTATCCATTGCCGTGCCACAAATACTACAACGGTGCTTCGCACGCAGTGCATCTGTTTCGGCATCTTCACTGTTTTCGCTAATCGCCTCAACGCCAGGCGTGAGGTTCATCGTCGTCTTACAGCGTTCTTTAGGGGGTAATTCATAACCAGAGCAACCAAGGAAAACGCCAGTCGTTCCCGTGCGGATCCCCATAGGACGACCACAAGTTGGGCACTTGATATCCGTCATCACCATTTGGTTAAGACGCATGCCACCTTCTTCAGGATCCAGCTCCGCTTTTTCTAATTGCTTAGTAAAGTCAGCATAGAAACCATCGAGTACTTTTTTCCAGTCTAATTCGCCCCGAGCCACATCATCTAATGTTTGCTCCATGCTGGCGGTAAAGTCATAGCTCATCAAATCAGCAAAACTGCTCACCAATCGTTCGCTGACAATTTCACCCATTTTTTCGGCATAGAAACGACGATTTTCGACTTTTACATAACCACGATCTTGAATCGTTGAAATGATGGTTGCGTAGGTTGATGGGCGGCCAATGCCGCGTTTTTCTAATTCTTTAACTAAAGAAGCTTCGCTGTATCGTGCTGGCGGCTTAGTAAAATGTTGTTTAGGCTGCAATTCTTTTAATGCTAATACATCGCCCTGAGCCACGAATGGTAACGTATTGTCTTCTTCGTTTTTCTTCTTAAGTGCTGTTTGTACGCGAGTCCAACCATCAAAACGTAAGGTACGTCCCGTGGCTTTGAGCTCATAATCACCCGCTTTTACGGTCAACTTAGTGGCATCATATTGTGCAGGTGTCATTTGACATGAGACAAACTGGCGCCAAATAAGCTCATATAAGCGCTGAGCGTCACGTTCCATGTCAGATAAGGTCGCTGCTTGCACTTGAACGTTTGATGGGCGAATCGCTTCGTGAGCTTCTTGTGCGCCTTCTTTTGATCCGTATCGAATCGGTTCGGCGGGTAGATACTTATCACCAAATTCTTTGGCAATCATATCGCGCAAGTTTTCAACGGCTTCTTGACTCAAATTGGTCGAGTCGGTACGCATATAAGTGATATGACCAGCTTCGTAAAGTCGCTGAGCCATCATCATGGTCTTCTTTACACCAAAACCTAAACGTGTACTCGCGGCCTGTTGCAGTGTCGACGTAATAAAAGGAGCCGATGGCTTACTTTGAGTCGCTTTATCTTCGCGGGCCAGCACAGTAAAACTTGCCGCAGATAACGCTTGAACCGCAGCCATCGCTTGCTGTTCATTGATAGGATTAAAGGCAGCATCTAGATGCTTAACCACTTCCATCCGCAAAGCTTCTTGAGCGGGCGTATTGAGCTCTGCGTGTACATCCCAAAATTCTTCAGGCACAAAGGCTTTGATTTCGCTTTCGCGTTCGACCACTAAACGCACGGCAACCGACTGCACTCGCCCAGCGGATAAACCACGAGCGACTTTTTTCCACAGTAGAGGCGACACCATAAAACCGACAACTCTGTCTAAGAAGCGGCGGGCTTGTTGAGCATTCACCATGTTAGTGTCGAGTGTCGACGGTTTACTAAAAGCATCTTGAATCGCAGACTTAGTAATTTCGTTGAAAACCACACGTTGATACCGTGAAGGATCACCACCAATCACCTCTTGCAAATGCCAGGCGATAGCTTCTCCCTCACGGTCTAAGTCGGTTGCGAGATAGATTTGGTCAGCAGAATCGGCAAGTGCCTGTAACTCTTTAACGACTTTTTCTTTGCCCGGCAAAATTTGGTACTTAGCCGCCCAGCCCTTTTCAGGGTTTACGCCCATACGAGACACTAGCGCTTGCTGATCTTTCACCTTTTTATATTGAGCTTTTTCTTCTGGCGACATCTTCTTAACTTCGGCAGCGGATTTAACCTTTTCATTGCCTTCTGAAGTCGATGATGTCGGCAGATCACGGATGTGACCTACGCTCGATTTAACGATGAATTCTTTGCCAAGATATTTATTAATAGTCTTAGCTTTGGCCGGTGATTCGACAATAACTAGCGATTTACCCATAGTTTAATTTGCGCCAAAAAATCTCAAGAAGGTGGAAATTGGCACCATATATAGAGGGTTGTACTGATAGTTTCAAGTTAATCTCTCTTTTATATGTACCAGCGAGTCACTTTTTAATCAAAGTTGAAAAAATGTAAAAATATAATATGCGTAATTAAAAACTAATATTTCATTATTTGCCAGCAAGCAAGAAATAGTTATGCATTTATCGTGAAAAAGTCGCTTTGAGCACAAAACCGTCCGCTTGTGCACTCGAAAAGCTTCAGTATACTGGGTTCCCTCAGGGACCATATGAACAAATAATAACTTTCCCTATCACAAGGATAAGCAATGAAGCACTTTGAAGCGAATTTTGATGGACTCGTTGGACCAACACACAATTACGCAGGGTTGTCTTTTGGCAATGTCGCCTCTCTCAGCAATGCCGCCTTAGTTTCCAACCCCAAAGCTGCTGCAAAACAAGGACTCCAAAAAGCCAAAGCACTAGCCGATATGGGCATGGTTCAAGGAATATTAGCTCCTCAAGAGCGCCCAGACCTCTATACATTGCGCCGAATTGGATTTTCTGGCTCTGATGCTAATGTATTAAAACAAGCGGCAAAAGAAGCGCCCATATTACTTAATGCCTGTTGCAGTGCTTCCAGTATGTGGACAGCCAATGCCGCTACCGTCTCACCAAGTGCAGATACACGTGACGGTAAACTGCATTTCACCCCAGCAAATTTAGTCGATAAACTGCATCGCAGCATCGAACCTTTGACAACGGGGCGCATATTAACAGCAACTTTCAGTGATCCCCACTATTTTCATCACCATAGTCATTTACCTGAGCATAATAGCTTCGGTGATGAAGGTGCCGCAAACCACACTCGTCTCTGCAATGAATACGGCCATGCTGGTGTTGAGCTGTTTGTTTATGGACAAGAAGCCACCAATCCCAACGCACCTAAACCGCAAAAATATCCAGCAAGACAAACCTTAGAAGCGTCGATGGCAGTCGCACGCTTACATCAGCTGGAAGACGATAATTGCGTCTTCATCCAACAGAATCCTGATGTGATTGATCAAGGTGTATTCCATAATGATGTTATCGCAGTAGGTAATCAAAACGTCCTGTTCTACCACGAACAAGCCTTCTTAAATACCCAGAATAAGATCGATGAAATTAAACGTAAACTCGACACTGAGCTGTATTTCATTGAAGTGCCAACCGCGAAAGTAGCAATTAACGACGCAGTCAAAAGCTATTTATTCAATACTCAAATTATTACGTTGCCATCCGGTGAAATGGCGATTATTGCCCCAACAGATTGCCAAGAAAATCCCGCGGTATTTGCCTATTTGAACGAATTACTCGCATTAAAAACGCCGATTAAGCAAGTGCTTTACTTCGACGTAAAACAAAGCATGCAAAACGGTGGCGGTCCTGCCTGTCTTCGTTTACGTGTCGCTATGAATGAAGTGGAAGTCGCAGCGGTAAATCAACACACTCTGATGAATGATGCTTTATTTACTCGTTTAAACCTTTGGGTAGACAAACATTACCGTGACAGATTAACCACCCAAGATCTTGCAGACCCTCAGCTAATCATCGAATCTCGAACAGCTCTGGATGAACTGACACAGATCATGAAACTAGGTAGCGTGTATCAGTTCCAGCGTTAGGAATTATTCCTAACTTTTTGAACTACATCATTATAAAATTCGACAGACCTACAATAGAAAAAGAGCACCTTAGATGCTCTTTTTATTTGGATAAGGTTCTTAAAACTAGCTGATTCTAATCGGAATAGATAGAACCTGAGTCACTGACCCATTAGGGGTTTCAACCTCAACAATAAGAGTACCTGCATTAGGTTGCTCTTCACCTTTCAGTGTCACACTAAACTCACGTCCCGCGTTATAGTTACTACTTGGCCAAATATATTGAGCACTACTAGCAACAGAACCTGCGCTTGCTTTAAATCTAACAATACTACCAGCAGGCATTTGTTGGTTATGTAAGTCAGATATAGTGAAATAAACAGTAGCGGCATCTTTACCTATTAAGTCAATACGTTGGTCTTTGCTGATGCTGTAACTATCGTCGATAAGCACATCAGCAATCGGAGTCGCATAAGCAGTACTTCCTGACATGACAATCACTAAACTGCCTCTCACATATAGTGATTTTGAATCTGTAATACCATCAGCACAAGCAGCATGTGCAGGCTCAGAGCAGAGTACACCGTTATATTTACTATCTTTTATATCAAAAACACCATTAGAATTAAAATCAATTAACTCTTCTAATTCCCCACCAATTTGTCCACCCGCTTGCTGAGGATTAAAAATGCCATCTTCATTATAATCATTGAAAGCATCATCCAAATCAAATGGCTTACCACTTACATCCTTTTGAGTTAAAAATGCTGTTGCTTCAGAAGAATCAAAGCGGCCATTGCCGTTAAGATCTGGGAAGGATTCTTCGCCAATCGCAGTTGCAGTAATAGTTGCTCGACCACCATATTTCTGGCCATAATAATTACCTAAATTAGGCGCAAGTATCGCAATAGGATTGCGAATTAATGCGCCTGTTGCGTCAATAAGAGACTGCCCTTCAGGCCTAGTTAACTGACTCGTCCAAACAACACTACATGTACCTTTAACAGTCTGACAAGCATCTTCAATAGAGCCACCTTCAGTGGTAAAAGATACTGTTGTGCCATCTGGAACAGGGTTATTGAATGCATCGGCTAGGCGTGCAGTAACGGTCACTTTGGTGCCATCAACGTTCCAACCTTCAGTATTGAGTACTGTTGCAGAAAGTGAAAAACTGTCTTGATCGGGTATCCCTGTCGAGATGATGAGCTGACTTGATTGACTTGAAATAACTGGCGAAGAGCCAGCAATAGTGCCTGTTACTCTTACCGAAGTAGCAACAGTCCCTGTTCTTACAACTGTCTGAACAATGCCTTGATTGTTAGTCGTTGCACTTGATGGGTCAAGCACTATGCCTCCCGTCGTAGTGTTCAAACTAAAGTTAACTAACTGGTTACTTACCGGATTACTATTTGTGTCAAGTACCTTAAATTTAACTTCAGAAGATTCTGAGCCACCTGTACCTAAAATGGCGATATTTTGCGGTGTCGCAGACATAAATATAATGCTTCCCACGTTAGCAGGAAGTACTTTAATAGTGCCCGTAGCTGAAAGATTTAATCCACCTGCGTTAGCAGTAACATTAATAGGATCATCTCCAACGCAGCCCTTTGCAAGGTAAGTCGTTGTAGCTACGCCATTCACAGAGGGTACGGGTGAACTTATTATGGCTTCTGGTGATGATTTAGTTGAACAGGCCGATGAAAACTTAACATCCACAGGTTGGGTAAAAGGCTTACCTTGATCGTCCTGGATAACGACAGAAATAGTCGCGGTGCCACCTGCAGTTAAATCACTTGAACTAACACTTGCTTTACCAGCAACAAAAGGACTTCCACTACCCATGACTACATTTGTAGCACCAACCACCACTACTGTATTACCTTTTTCACCACTAGCTAAAGAGGCAACGATAGTTCCTGCACCTAACGTATTACCAGCATAAATATCAACACTAGCCTTTCCCTGACTATTTGTTACAGCAGTTTTGATAGGAAGGTCCCCAATATCATTGTCAAAGGTCACTATCGTGGGTTTATTAATGCCGGTGATAGTAGCAGTTAACTTACCTGGATTTAAGGATGTAATAGTTTGAATAGGTAAGCCTGCAATATCAGTTAAGGCTAAATTAACTTGTGCACCTCCACCCGCTTCACCGCCATCACCTTTCATCACAAAACCAATTTTCCCAGACTCCCCAGTATCAACTTTGCCAGTGACAGTACCTGCACCCGCAATAGTTGCTGTATTTAAAATAATAGTAGCAACACCTTCGGTATTCGTTAATGCCGTTGCCGTACTAGGATCAAAAGACCCAATATTAGAATTACTCAGAGTAAAAGTAACTAATTCACCAGCCAAGGAACCGAGTTTCGAATCAACAACTTTAGCTGATACTGTGGCAGGTGCTAAAGCAGAAATATCCGTATTAGTAATACTCAGAGTGACAGTGACGACACTTGGCGTCGGCGGAGTACCGGAACCATCATCAGAGATACTGCCCCCACCACCACATGCTGATAATAAAAGCGAACACAATCCTGCGAGAAAAACCTTATACGCTGACTTCATTGTCAGGCTCCCTGTTACTCTGATGATAATACCTAAGCGAGACGCTTATTACTTATAGGCTAACATTACACAATTTTCACGCAACTTTCCCATAACTATCTTATTTTATTTCGCAAATCTGATAAATACTTTAACATTAATTGTCATTTCATCTTCACGATTTTCTTGCTAGTCTTGTGAGCGCCAAAAAATAGAATGTATAAAAAACACACAGGACTCTCTATGGCAATTTCTATAAAAAATAAACTCGGCCTTACAAGTAAAATTCTGATCGGTATGGGAACAGGTATTGCTTTAGGCCTCATTCTCCGCAATGCCTTTCCAGAAAGCGATATAGTAAAAGATTATATTACTGAAGGTTTCTTGCATGTTATCGGTACTATCTTCATCTCCAGCTTAAAAATGTTAGTCGTTCCTTTAGTCTTTATTTCATTAGTTTGCGGAACTTGCTCACTGAGTGAACCTTCAAAATTAGGCCGCTTAGGGGGGAAAACCCTCGCCTTCTATTTATTCACAACCGCCATTGCCTTAGTGATTGCGATTGTCAGCGCAGTCCTTATACATCCTGGAAACGCCTCACTGGCGTCAGAAAAAATGGAGTACGTCGCAAAAGAAGCCCCAAGTCTTGCTGATGTGCTGATAAACATAGTGCCTACCAATCCGATGCAGGCATTGAGCGAAGGTAATATGCTGCAAATTATTATTTTTGCGGTCATTTTTGGCTTTGCTATTGCCCATATTGGTGAGCGCGGCAAACGTATTGCGGCGTTGTTTGAAGATTTAAATGAAGTCATCATGCGTGTCGTGACACTGATCATGCAACTCGCGCCTTATGGTGTGTTTGCGCTGATGGCAAAACTTGCATTAACACTCGGTTTAGAGACCTTTGGTAGTGTGGTTCAATATTTCTTCGTGGTCTTAGGTGTATTACTGGTCCATGCGTTTATCGTTTATCCAATCCTTTTAAAACTTTTCTCAGGCCTCAACCCCTTAATATTCATTCGTAAAATGCGCGATGTGCAGTTGTTTGCTTTTTCAACCGCCAGTTCAAATGCCACTTTACCCATTACCATAGAAGCGTCTGAACATAGATTAGGTGTCGATAATAAAATCGCCGCTTTTACGCTACCGTTAGGCGCTACCATTAATATGGATGGCACAGCAATCATGCAAGGCGTTGCCACTGTGTTTATTGCGCAGGTTTTTGGCATTGAGCTCTCACTAACCGATTATGCCGTTGTTGTTGTGACAGCCACGTTAGCATCAATTGGTACCGCGGGTGTTCCAGGTGTCGGACTTATCATGCTGGCCATGGTGTTAAATCAAGTTGGCTTACCAGTGGAAGGGATTGCCCTGATTATCGGTGTCGATCGCTTACTCGACATGGTACGTACTGCTGTAAACGTCACTGGTGATTGCGTAGCAACTGTAATTATTGCTAAATCAGAGGGCGAATTTAACGAGCAAGTGTTTAACAACACTCAAGCGGGTAAAGTTGCTAGAAGTTTTGATGAGCAAGTTCATCATTTAGATAAATCGAACTAAACCTCACAAAGACCAAAATGACGCCCAGCTTCAGTGTTGGGCGTTTTTGTTTGAACGCAATACAGTTAACATGTCTATTGTTAGCAAAATGTGAACGCACCAATAGTACGGAAGTTTGTTTTTAGATACATTATGTTTACTATTTTAATACGTTTAATGGGAGGGGTATAAATGTGGTGGAGAAGTCTTTGGATCCTGATTGCATGCTGGTTATTGAGTGCCCACTTCGTACGTTACGAACAAATTAACTTTGCTATTCCTTTTGCACTTGCGCCTTTGGTCTTATTTTTTAACTCAGTTTACTTACTTCGTTTATTACAAATTTTATTATTTATAAGTGTCTTTGCCGTATGGGGCGTCACAACCATTGAAGCGATACATCTGCGATTAGCGCAAGAAATGCCTTGGTTGAGATTGTCTTTTATCATGATGGCGGTGATGTTATTTACCTTAGGCGCGATTATGTGTGGCAACGGCATTTTGCGGATCAGAAAACAAAAATCGCCTTGGGGAAATTCCCCGATACGCTAACACTTTAACGGAAAACCTTCTTATTCAACAATTAATTAGTACTTATTTTGACCACAAGTTCAACTCGGTCAGCAAAGGTTAAGTTCAACTAAGATATGCTGATCCTCTATTTGGTTATCAGTGTGATTTTGCGTAGACTAGTTTGCTAAAGCTTTAGCTCATACACTTTAAGGCATTATATTATGAGAATTTTGGTTGTTGAAGACGATCCTATTTTATCCCACCACTTAAAAGTGCAATTAAGCGATCTCGGCAATCAAGTTCAAGTGGCACTGACTGCCAAAGAAGGTTTTTATCAAGCCACTAATTATCCCATAGATGTCGCCATTGTCGATTTAGGGCTACCCGATCAAGATGGTATTAGCTTAATTCAACAACTCCGTGAAGCGGGTCTTAAAGCACCGATATTAATTCTCACGGCACGAGTTAATTGGCAGGATAAAGTTGAAGGCCTAAACGCCGGAGCCGATGACTATTTAGTGAAACCCTTTCAAAAAGAAGAGCTTGTCGCAAGGCTTGATGCCTTAGTGCGCCGTAGCGCAGGTTTTGTTAAACCCGTGATTTGCAGTGGAGAATTGAAACTCGATCTCGCCGCCAAACAAGTCACTCTGGGTGACGAAGTCATGGAGGTCACTGCCTTTGAATATTTAATCCTCGAATATTTGATGCGCCATTGTCATGAGGTTGTCGCCAAGCAACGTTTACTCGATGTGATTTATGGTGATAAGGAAGGCGATCCCAATACGATTGAAGTCATGGTCAGCCGCCTGCGTAAAAAACTGACCCGCGATGGTATCGATAACCCCATAGTGACCATCCGCGGCCAAGGATATAAATTTAACCTGCCATGCAATTAAGATTAAAATTCAAGAAACGTCTGCTGACACGGATGTTTCTCACCTCGCTATCAATTATTACCTTAGTGGGTTTTGGTCTCGCATGGATGGTTAATATTCTGCATGCGCAAAATAGTTATAACGAAGAAACTGCCCAACTCATTGCCGAAATTCCCCAAGTCGCCGCCGAATTACGGGAGCACGATCTTATCCCCGATACCAGTGCTTGGTTAGAAGAAAATAATAAACAAGAGCGCTATGTAATAGCGAGTTGCGATGACAAATTTAAGCAGGTTTGGACCTCATCCCTCGCAGTAGATCGTGGCTTATTTGATACCTGTGAGCGTTTTAACGAAATCCGTAACGACTCCCCGCCCTACTACCTCACCATGGCTGACGACAGAGGTTATTTCGTCTATTTGCTCGCGGTAGAAATTGCCAGTGTGCATTACAACCTCCTCGTCATGAAAGATGCCGCCAAACTGGAGCAAGAATACAGTAAGTTCAGTAAACGTACTTATATTCGTTTAGCTATGGTATTGGCCTTAGCCTTAATTCTATTGGTCAGCGCCGCCTATTGGGGCATGCGTCCCTTGGTACGGATGCAAAATGAACTGCAATCAATTAACCAAGGTAAGAGTAAATCACTTTCTGAGGGCTATCCTGTTGAACTTGAAGGCGTAACGCAAGCACTCAACCAGATGTTGCAACAATCTAGTGCCCAACAACAGCGCTATCAAAATGCTATGAATGACTTGGCACACAGTCTTAAAACCCGCTTAGCCGCCGTGCATGCCATTACAGATGACGCCAGTTTGAGTAAACAATCGGCAAGCGAAAAGATCATGGAACAAGTCAGCCAGATGGATCAGCTGGTCAAATACCAATTAAAACGGGCCATGTTAGGCCGCCAAGGCCTGAAGCAAGAACAAACTGTTATTGCGCCCTTAGTCGATCAATTAGCACAAATGTTGTTTAAAATTTATCGAGAAAAACAAGTGCAGTTCTCGGCCAACATCTCCCCTTCCTTGATGTTCCCCGGCAACAAGGGGGACTTAATGGAGCTGTGTGGCAACCTCATGGAAAATGCTTTCCGCCTGTGTATCAGCCAAGTGCATGTATCAGCTAAAATTAACTCACAAGGTGAGTTTGAACTTATTGTTGAAGATGATGGCCCAGGTGTTGAAGAAAGCTTAAGACAGAAGATTATCCAACGTGGCGTGCGAGCCGATACTCAGTCCCCAGGGCAAGGGATCGGATTAGCTGTCTGTGATGAAATCGTTCACAGCTACGGTGGCAGCTTAAAAATTGAAGAAAGTCGCTTAGAAGGTGCGCTCTTTAGGATCCGTATCCCAGTGTAAGAAACTGGGATACTATCAGGCAATCACCGCATATAGCTGTTCGGCTCGATTAAACATGATCCAAGAAGTGGCAATATATTTGTCACCACTCACAGGTTTATTTCCCCGATGTGAATGAGTAAATCCCGCAGGCGCTATCACCATAGTGCCTTTTTTAGGGGAGATTTTACGCTGTTGATAATAAAATTCGGTTTCGCCGCCCTCTTCCACATCATTTAAATAAAACATATAGAGCACGACGCGATGCAGAGCTTCATTGTGGCCATTCTGCGGGAATTGTTCCGAATGCCAATGGGGATAACCGCCTTTATTTTGCTGATACTTTTGAATATTAATACTGCCACTGCGATACAAATACTTCACTAAGCCATCGGCCCTAGGCGCACCCAGCGTCGCAAAATTAGTCGGAGTTAGCGTTACAGGTTGGCCCTGCTCATCACTCACTGACACAGCAACCGCACCCATTAATGCCATTGAATATTTTGTAAAATAATCTACCGCGCCCTTTAAGGTATAACCTAAGAGTTCGTTTCTGATGGGCTGCAGGTCGATGAAACTATCTAAGGTCAAATCGCGGCTGATCTTCTTCTCCAAATCGACGCCATTGCCCGTGTGTCCATCAACAACGCCAGCATGTTGCTCAAATGCCAGAATGAGACGGTCACACAAGTCATTCGGCAACGCATTAGGGTATACTTCAATAAAGTCCATACTTCCTCAATGGAGTGGCTACTTTCTAGGCTTACTATGCTGACATGTTAGTTAAGTAATTGTAAAGCAGCATCATTGAGATAAAATAACCCACATTACGCTTCACGATAACAAGAATATGAAAAAAAGCTGTAAAGTTTCAGTCCATCAACTTCAAGTCGGCAACTTTGTGCGTTTGCCCGTGGCTTGGAAAGATCATCCCTTTTTATTCAGTAGCTTTCATATTAAACAAGCTGCGCAAATCGAGTTGATTAAAAATCTGGGCATCGAACATGTCATCGTCGATTTAGAACGCAGCGACGTCGCCCCGATACATGCTGATGCAGTCAACCCTATCAAATTGCCGCCAAGTGCTGAAATCAATGTGCTTAAAAACGACATGGATCAATACAAGGCTGAGCAAATCGAAGTGCAAAAAAAATTACGCCGTGACATTAATAAAACTGAGCAAAATTTTACCCGCTCAGTAGCCATGATGCGCAGCCTCATCTCTAAGCTACGTAATCGCCCCTTAAATGCGGTCGATGACGCTAAAGATTTGGTCCACACCATAGTCGAACAGCTGCTCAACTCAGATAACTTAGTGCTACATTTGATGAGTGATGCTAAGCAGGATGAAAGCATTTACTACCACTCCTTGAATGTTGCGATCCTCTCTATGCTGATCGCCAAAGAAATGGAATGGGATAGAAGTGAAATCGAAACGGTCGGTCTCAGTGCCCTGTTCCACGACGTGGGTAAATTAAAAATTCCACCACAAATTCTAAAAAAATCGACACCTTGGTCAGCACCAGAGCTTAATTTTATCAAGCAGCATCCATTACTTGGGATTGAACTGCTCAAATTAGCCGATAATTTTCCCCAAGCAGCCTTACCTGCAATCACCAATCACCACGAGTTTCTCGATGGCAGTGGTTATCCCAAAGGCCTAAAGGAAGAGGCTCTCGATAAGGTATCGCAACTGATTGCGGTAGTGAACGAATATGACTCCTTGTGTTACCCAAGCCAACAGGGCAAAGCCAGAATGCCCTACGCCGCACTAGGGCATTTGTATAAGCAATATAAAACTAAGCTAAATCAAGAGTATATTGGCAAGATGATCAAGATGCTGGGCATTTACCCCCCAGGCAGTGTAGTGGAATTATCCAGCGGTCAATATGCCATGGTGATGTCGGTTAACTTAACTAAACTGCTATGTCCAAAAATATTGGTTTACGATGCGTTAGTTCCTAAAGACCAAGCGCCTATCGTTGATTTAGAGATTGAAGGGATCAGCATAGTGCGTTGCTTACCACCTGCGGCGCTTCCTGAAAAAGTCCACGAATATTTGAATCCGCGCGAGCGAGTGAGTTACTACTTTGGCGGCGATAGTCGTAAGTAGTTGATTAAGAAACTGGCTTAACGATTATGTCTAACGAGCTTCACTCATTTAAGCAAAGTCATCGAGTCTCACTCATTGAATAAAAGTCATTGAATGAACATGATTAATAAAAGTGATAACAATAAGGGTCGAATATTGCATTCGACCCTTATTTTAAATTCGAGAAAACCAACACAGCTAGCGCCAGACTTATAACCAATGCTTACGTTTAAAGAAGAAGTAAGTACCTGCGGCACTGGCTAACATCATCACAATCGCCATAGGGTAACCGTATTGCCACTCAAGCTCAGGCATGCTGGCAAAGTTCATCCCATAACTACTGGCAATCAAGGTCGGTGGTAGAAACACCACAGCGGCAACCGAGAAGATTTTGATGATTTTGTTCTGCTGCAGACCACTGAAACCCATGGCCGCATCGAGCAGAAAGTTTAACTTATCGAAAATAAACTGACTGTGGGGCATCAGCGACTCGATATCCGACAACATTTCCCGCAAGTCCTTTAAATGTTCATCGGATAACTGGCCACGATAATAACGCTGCATATAACGCAGTGAGCGCTGAGTATCGAGCAAACTTAATCGGATTTTACCATTAGAGTCTTCTTGCAGAGTGATGAGTTTAAATACATCGTCAAGTTCGTCGTTATCAAATACTTGCTCACCGACATTTTCAAGTACAGTGTAAACGTCTTCAATTAAGTCAGATAGATAATCCACTTTCAGATTAAATAACTCGAGAAACAATTCCTGCGGGGTCGATACTTCTAACCGCCCTAAACGCAAATAGTTACGCAGCAAACGGATAAGACCTACGTCTTCTTCCCGAATTGTCAGTAAAAAATTGCTACGAAGGTTGAAGGAAACGTTAACGCCGCGCACATCTTGGCCGACACGCTGTGGGAATAACGAATTAATATGCAAGCCGTCACTGTTTTGATAAAAACGTGCTGAGGCCTCAATTTCATTGATATCTTCTTCGTCAGGCACTTCTTCAACAGAAAAATGACTTAACCACTCTCGCTCCTCATCATCGGGTTTATACAGATCTAACCAAATGGTCGACGCGGGAATACTGTCCAGTATGCCGAGCTCTGTCACAGTAAGGTGACGATTATCATAGACATAAGCAGTAATCATTTGTCCTCCTGAAAAAAAACTTAAGTTAACGATTCCACTTAAGTGCAGGCTAAAAAATTGTCGCTAGTTTACCGCATAAGTTGGCAATGAAAAGGCGTGCAAGGTAATTTAGTAAAATAAATATGCCTTAATCGGTTTCGATAATTGCCAACCGTTCTTGGGTCGAAAAGCGAATATGGATGCCATCGAGAGTGACCATTTTCGAGTCTGAGATATCCCCTTTTCGCACACGATACTCGCCGTTATTGTCGGCATTCGGTGACACAATTCTCACAGTGACAATTCTATGCTGATCGCGCCAATACCAAACACTGTAACTCAGCAGGCTAAATCCAATCACTACAAACACACCCGTCAACAGGTATCGGCGCCACAGCGATTCACTAAAACGCTTTGAACTGAGATTAACTGCCAGAGGTTCAATCTGACGCTTGCGTTTCACCAGTAAAAACCAAGCGCCAGCAATGACTAAGACTGTTAGTAAAATTTTAATGAGCATGGCTCTTTCCTCTGATAAACGTCCGCTTGTGCTCAATGGTCTCGATCAAGCCAGCAGCAATCTTGCATTGACCCTTCAATGCCACACAAGTTAGCGCATTATACGCAGACTTATGTGGATAAACTGTCTTTGGGATCAAGCTTAAAGTGCACAGTCAAATAGACAAGGCGAATGTACGAGCCATACACATGCACATAGACATAGACATAGACAAAGCAGAACGTTGAAACAGAGTACAACAGACTTATGACAGGGCGAAAACACTGCGGGACCTATACCTAAAATTGATTGCTACAGATCACAACACTCAACATAAGTAAGTACCTGAAATTAAAAATCTTCAAATACCTTCGCCATCCGCTGAATTTGTGCCAAAGGAACGCCGTGGCGATTACGTTTGGCGCATTCCTGCTGATGAGCCAGACTGTTTGGTTCACCCACAAGCACAATTCTAACTTGATAACCTAAGGCTTTTGCCGCCGCTTCATAGGCCATGTATTCCCAGTGGCACAGATTGGTATTATCACAAATCACCACAGGCTCGCTTGAAGAAAGTGCCTGAATAAACCCCGTCAAATTACATTGATGAAACTCAGGTAATTTCTTGGCATCGAAACGGTATTCATCTTCATGGTAGAAAAAACTATCGGTCGAAAATACGCCACGTTGCCGCACGCCAATGGCTTTTTCTAAAGGAAAGGAAAGAATGTAAGTTTCAACCCAATGTGACTTACCACTGCCCGGTAAGCCACGCATTATAATCGCAACTTTTTCGCTCATGTGTTCGACTCACTGCCAATCACTCGACCCGCTAAAATGGTATCAACCAACTGAGGCACTAACTCCCCCGCTTTTCCTGTGAGGTGATATTGAAACTGACTGTGTCTATCGGGTGCCATCATATTCACTTCGACTGTTTGAGCCCCATGATGGTTAGCAGTATACACAAAGCCCGCGGCAGGATACACAGTGCCAGAGGTGCCAATGGCGATAAACAAGTCACAGTTATCGAGCGCATCGTGAATTCGATCCATCCCTAAGGGCATTTCACCAAACCACACCACATGGGGGCGTAATCGCTGAGCCGGAATACAACAAGTACAGCAATTATCGGCACCAAAGGGCTCACGTAAAATAAAGGTCTGACGTGAGCGCGGACAACGGCCTTTGGATAATTCACCGTGCATATGCAATAGACGGCGCGAGCCCGCACGCTCATGCAGATCATCAATATTTTGTGTGATGATAAGTAATTGACCTTTAAAGTCCGCTTCCAACTTTGCCAAGGCCACATGCGCTGCATTGGGTTCAACCGTGCCACTGTGCAGTTGCAACCAACGACTATTGTAAAATCGCTCTACCAATTCAGCATCACGCTCATAACCTTCTGGTGTAGCAACGTCTTCAATATGATGCTCTTCCCACAGACCATCTTGATCGCGAAAGGTGCGTAAACCCGACTCAGCAGAAATCCCTGCGCCGGTTAACACCACAATTTGCTGGTACATGCCGATTCCTTATTATTTTATTGATTTGAATTATTCTCACTGACTTTGGCAGCCGTGAATATTATTCCTTGGTATAACCATACAAAAACTATGCTTGAATTGCCGCAAAATATTGTGATTTAACGCCTATTGACACAATTTATCTGCATATCGCCCTAGAAAGCCAGAACAAAGGTTTAAGTTTTCAACCTGAGCACCTATAATGGCAAACACTATCCACGGATGAACCTATTGGTTCTGCAATCAAGAGATTAGCAATGACAGATGGAAATCAAGCGCTAAAAAAAGCGGGTTTGAAAATTACCCTGCCACGAGTCAAGATCCTAGAACTGATGCAAGGACCTGAAAACCAACATATCAGTGCAGAAGATTTGTACAAGAAGCTGCTCGATATCGGTGAAGAAATTGGTCTAGCCACCGTCTACCGTGTGTTAAACCAATTTGATGATGCAGGTATTGTCAGTCGCCATCATTTTGAGAGCGGTAAAGCCGTTTTCGAACTATCGACTCAGCATCATCATGATCACTTAGTTTGCCTATCGTGTGGCAAAGTGATTGAGTTTTCAGATGAAGTCATCGAACGTCGTCAAGATGAAATTGCCATGAAACACAATATTAAGCTGACTAATCACAGCTTATATTTGTACGGCACTTGCACCAACGATACCTGTGAGCATAACGACGCCTAAGTCGGCCATTGTGTTTATAAAGAATTAAGCAAAAAACCAGCCTAAGGCTGGTTTTTTATTGGATGATGTTTACGGGTAAACCGCTATAACACCTTGGCGTAGATATTCACTTTATGGCCCATAAACTCATTTTGCTCACGCCAATACATGCCCACACGCTTAGCTACGCCTTCAGAACCGAGATTCCCTGCTAAGATAAGTGCAATCGTCTGATCAATACCAAAACGTTTAAATTCGGCTAATGCAGCAAATGCGGCCTCAGTACCAATTCCTGTTCCCCAATACTCAGGGAAATAACGATAACCTAGTTCGACTTCGCTGAATTCTGGAATAAATTTCGGACCACAAAAACCAATCACCCGCTTATCAGCTTTATGCTCTACCGCCCAACGACCAAAACCATGTTGCAGATAATCGACTTGGATCACCTTGTGAAACAACTCAACCGCCTGCTCGCGAGCTGTAAATGCCGCGGTGGGAATGTATTTCAGCATCGCAGCATTACTGTTCATCAAATAAAGCGCTTCACAATCTTGCTCAGTAAATGGTCGAATAATTAACCGTTCAGTTTGGGTTATCATCTTTGCTCCTTCAAAAATGGCACTTAAAAATCAACCAATGGTTCGCTTAAAGTGCACTGGCGTAACGTCAACGACACTACGCCAATACCTCAAGCTTAACGGTGGAAATCACCACTGCGTTCAGGCTGATACAGGATTTCCTCAATACGCACTTTTACCATAGAACCACCCGGACCTGGCCATTCAATTTCATCACCTTGAGAGAGCCCTAATAATGCGCTGCCCACCGGCGCCAAAATAGAAATCGTCCCTGCGCCGTTCACGTCTTTTGGATACACTAAACGTAAACAGAAAGTCTCATTACTGGATGAAACGCTAAACTTCACTTCTGAATTCATGGTCACCACATTCGCGGGCACCTGTGATGCAGGCACAATATCGGCTCTGTCTAATTCAGCCTCCAATGCCGCTTTGCCCGGAAACGCATTTGCCGGTAGTGACTCCAATAATCGCTCTAGTCTTTCTAAGTCAATTTCCGAAATAATGATTTTAGGTGTTTTCACAGTTTTTCCCTCGTAAAAAAATGTGATGTTTAAGCCGTTACTGTGGCTAACATCGACTCTGTTGCTTACCCTCCCCCAATGCGATAAGCCCCATAAAACAAATACGCTCGCAACGATAGACTGCAACCGTGTTAAATAAATTTGAGTTCAAGATTTTTTGCAGAACAGCACTGAAGCCATAAGCACTTAGCTCATGGTTAATGGCTCTACTCACATTATCCTCGCCAATGACACAGACGAGCGCGTAGTAGAGAAGCATCAATCTAACCCGTAGAAGCAAAAATATCTAGTCTTCATGGTGTTAGCTCAATCCCATTCCTATGATTTACTGCGCTTAGCGGCGTAAATTACCGCCAATAAAAAAGGCGCCTTAGGCGCCTTTTATATTCGAAAAGGTTAGCTTACCAACCTGTACGAATACGCAGCGCTTTGCCGATATCAGCAAGCGAGCGGACAGTTGTCACGCCCGCTGCTTCTAATGCAGCAAATTTGTCTTCTGCAGTACCTTTACCGCCAGCGATAATCGCGCCAGCATGGCCCATACGCTTACCAGCAGGTGCAGTGACACCCGCAATATAAGACACAACAGGCTTAGTCACGTGTGCTTTAATGAAAGCCGCCGCATCTTCCTCAGCGTTACCACCGATTTCACCGATCATAACGATCGCTTCAGTCTGTGGATCGTTTTGGAACATTTCCAGTACATCAATGAAGCTAGTACCTGGAATTGGGTCACCACCAATACCTACGCAAGTAGATTGGCCGAAACCTTCATCCGTCGTTTGCTTAACCGCTTCATAAGTCAGAGTACCTGAACGAGAAACGATGCCCACTTTGCCTTTTAAGTGGATGTGACCTGGCATGATGCCGATCTTACATTCACCTGGGGTGATAACACCTGGGCAGTTAGGGCCGATCATGCGAACGCCAGTTTCTTCAAGCTTCACTTTAACTTGCAGCATGTCCAGTGTAGGAATGCCTTCAGTGATACAAACGATAAGCTCGATGCCACCGTCGATAGCTTCAAGAATGGCATCTTTACAGAAAGGAGCCGGTACATAGATCACAGAAGCAGTTGCGCCAGTCGCAGCCACAGCGTCTTTCACAGTGTTAAACACTGGCAGACCTAAGTGAGTTTGACCACCTTTACCAGGAGACACACCGCCCACCATTTGCGTACCGTAATCGATAGCTTGTTGTGAGTGGAATGTACCTTGACCGCCTGTGAAACCTTGGCAAATTACCTTGGTATCTTTATTGATTAAGACAGACATTATTTGCCCTCCGCAGCTTTAACTACTTGCTCAGCCGCGTCAGTTAGACTGGTAGCTGCAATGATATCTAGACCTGATTTAGCTAATACTTCACGGCCAAGTTCAGCGTTAGTACCTTCTAAACGAACCACAACAGGTACTTTAACGCCCACTTCTTTAACAGCGCCGATAATACCTTCTGCGATCATGTCACAACGTACGATACCGCCGAAAATGTTAACCAGAACCGCTTTCACATTGCTGTCAGACAGAATGATTTTGAATGCTTCTGCTACACGTTCTTTCGTCGCGCCGCCGCCTACGTCTAAGAAGTTCGCTGGCTTGCCACCGTGCAAGTTAACGATATCCATAGTACCCATCGCCAGACCTGCACCGTTCACCATACAGCCAACGTTACCGTCTAATGCAACGTAGTTCAGCTCGAACTTAGCAGCGTGAGCTTCGCGGGCATCATCCTGTGATGGATCGTGCATGCCTTTGATTTTTGGTTGACGATAAAGTGCGTTACCGTCGATACCGATTTTACCGTCTAGGCAGTGTAGGTTGCCTTCAGTGGTAATAACCAGTGGGTTGATTTCAAGCAATGCGAAATCATGATCAACGAACATAGTCGCCAGACCCATGAAAATCTTAGTGAACTGCTTCATTTGAGTTGGGTTTAAACCTAACTTGAAGCCAAGATCACGTGCTTGATAACCTTGTGGGCCAGTCAAAGGATCTATGATTGCAGTGTGGATGAGTTCTGGCGTTTCTTCTGCCACTTTCTCAATTTCAACACCACCTTCAGTCGACGCCATGAACACAACACGACGAGTCGCGCGGTCAACAACGGCACCTAAGTACAGTTCGTTAGCGATGTCGGTACAGCTTTCTACTAAAATTTTAGCAACCGGCTGGCCTTTCTCATCAGTTTGATAAGTCACCAGATTTTTGCCTAACCAGTGTTCGGCAAAGGCTCTGATTTCTTCTTTATCGCCAGTGACTTTAACGCCACCTGCTTTACCGCGGCCGCCTGCGTGTACTTGACACTTAACAACCCATAAATTTCCGCCAATATGGCCTGCCGCTTCTACAGCTTCTTGGGCTGTATCACATGCAAAACCTTCTGACACTGGTAAACCATATTCGGCAAATAAGGATTTTGCCTGATACTCATGCAAATTCATGATGATCTATCCGTATACTTCTAATCAAATCCAACTGGCCCGTTTGGGCCAGTCACGAGGGTATGTCTGGCTATTTCTTTAAGCGCAATCTCTTATCGAGTTGTGTTACAGATCAAGCAGCAGACGAGTTGGGTCTTCTAGGAAGTCTTTAATCGCAACCAAGAAACCAACAGACTCACGGCCATCAACAATACGATGGTCATATGAGAGTGCTAGGTACATCATGGGCAGGATTTCAACCTGACCATTGACTGCCATTGGGCGATCTTTAATGGCATGCATGCCTAAAATCGCACTTTGTGGCAGGTTAAGGATCGGTGTAGACATCAGTGAACCGAAAACACCACCGTTAGTCACAGTGAAGTTACCGCCAGTCATGTCAGCCACAGTCAACTTACCGTCACGGCCTTTAAGGGCTAAGTCACGAACGGCTTTTTCGATTTCAGCTAAGTTCATGGTATCAGTGTCACGTAACACTGGTGTTACCAGACCACGTGGTGTTGATACTGCGATGCTGATGTCGAAGTAGTTGTGATAGACGATATCATCGCCATCAATAGACGCGTTGACTTCTGGGAAACGTTTCAGCGCTTCAGTCACGGCTTTGATGTAGAAAGACATAAAGCCTAAACGGATACCGTGGCGCTTTTCAAAGATATCTTGGTATTGCTTACGGATATCCATGATTGGCTTCATGTTCACTTCGTTAAACGTCGTGAGCATAGCGGTAGAGTTTTTCGCTTCTAACAAGCGGTTTGCGATTGTCTTACGCAGACGTGTCATTGGCACGCGCTTCTCGCTACGGCCAGCCGCTAACGGAGCTACAGCAGGTGCTGCTGGTGCCGCTGCTTTAGGCGCAGACTTAACAAAGGCTTCTACGTCTTCTTTCGTAATACGACCACCCACACCAGTGCCTTTTACTTTGCTGGCATCAACATTGTGCTCAGCCAGTAAACGGCGTACAGATGGGCTTAACGCATCACTGCTTTCATCGCTGGTTTCAGCTACAGGCGTTGCCGCTTCAGCTTGCGCTTTAGTGACTTCTTTGCCCGATACAGCACCGGCGATGAATTTAGCGATCACTTGTTCACCCAGAACAGTGGCGCCTTCTTCAAACAAAAACTCGCCAATGTGGCCATCTTCTGGCGCAACCACTTCAAGAACCACTTTATCGGTTTCAATATCAACCAGGTTTTGATCACGAGAAACTTGCTCGCCCACTTTCACATGCCAAGTGGCAATCGTGGCATCGGCAACAGATTCTGGTAGTACGGGTACCTTGATTTCGATACTCATGAAAAACTATCCTTTTATAAAATGTCTATTACTACAGTGTGATTGTAAGTTTCAGGGCACTGTTCACTAAAGATTCTTGCTGATGTGTGTGCAACTCAGGGTAACCACACGCTGGTGCAGCTGACGCTTCACGACCAGCATAAGTTAACTGTGCACCTGCAGGAACCGCGGCCCAGAAATGGTGTTGACTAGAGTACCAAGCACCTTGGTTCTGTGGCTCTTCCTGACACCAAACAAAATCTTTCACATGTTGGTAATCAGCCAAAGCAACGATCATTTCATCATGTGGGAACGGGTATAACTGTTCGACACGGATTAACGCTACGTTAGTGATATTTTCTTTACGACGTTTTTCCAGCAGCTCGAAGTAAACCTTACCACTGCAGAAGACAACTCGGTCAACCTTGCTTGCTTCCAACGTATCGATTTCACCGATCACATTTTGGAAACTGCCATTGGCTAATTCTTCCAAGCTTGAAACTGCTAATGGATGACGTAGTAATGACTTAGGCGACATGACGATAAGTGGTCGACGCATAGGACGCACCACTTGGCGGCGCAACATATGGTAGACCTGTGCAGGTGTTGAAGGCACACACACTTGCATATTGTGGTTAGCACACATCTGCAAGAAACGCTCTAAACGGGCGCTTGAATGCTCAGGGCCTTGACCTTCATAGCCATGGGGTAACAACATAGTCAGACCACATAAACGGCCCCACTTCTGCTCACCCGATGACAAGAACTGATCGATTACCACTTGGGCACAGTTAGCAAAGTCACCAAACTGCGCTTCCCAAATAGTCAATCCACCGGGTTCTGCTGTGGCATAACCATACTCAAACGCCAGTACTGAGGCTTCAGATAATACTGAGTCAGTAATATCAATTGGGCCTTGTTCATCAGCAATATTGCGCAGTGGCATGTAAGTCGTGCCATCGTTTTGATTGTGCAATACAGCATGACGATGGAAGAAAGTACCGCGGCCAGAATCCTGACCTGTAATACGTACACGCTTGTTGTCTTCCAGAATTGAGGCATAAGCCAGCGTTTCTGCAAAACCCCAATCGAGTGGCTTCTCGCCTTTTGCCATCGCTAAACGGTCGCTATAAATCTTAGCAACCCGTGATTGCAATGGATGACTTTCAGGTACATAGCTCAGTTTGTCAGCCAGACTTTGTAAACGCTCAGCCGACATAGAGGCTTGATACGCTTCGTCCCACTCACGACCAATATACGGTGTCCAATCAACAGAATGCAGCGTCATTGGGCGCCATTCTTTAACTACACAATCACCTTGATCTAATGCATCACGGTAATTATTGATAAGACCAGTCACATCATCAGCAGCCATCACGTTTTCAGCGATTAGCTTGTCTGCATAAATCTTACGTGGCGTTGGGTGTTTCTTGATCTTGGCATACATCAGCGGCTGAGTTGCACTTGGCTCATCGGCTTCGTTATGGCCATGACGGCGATAACACACCAATTCAACCACCACATCACGTTTGAACTCGTTACGATAATCAACGGCTAACTGCGACACAAAAGCAACGGCTTCGGGATCATCAGAGTTAACGTGGAAAATCGGTGCCTGAACCATCTTAGCGATGTCAGTACAGTATTCAGTCGAACGAGTGTCCGCATGGTTAGACGTAGTGAAACCCACTTGGTTGTTCACTACGATGCGAATACTGCCGCCGACTTTAAAGCCACGGGTTTGAGACATGTTGAATGTCTCTTGTACTATCCCTTGACCCGCAATGGCAGAGTCACCGTGAATAGTAATAGGCATGACTTGTAAGCCATCCTTACAACCGCGACGGTCTTGACGGGCACGTACAGAACCAATGACCACAGGGTTAACGATTTCAAGGTGCGATGGGTTGAAGGCCAGTGCTAAATGCACATTGCCGCCCGGCGTTTCAAAATCAGAGGAGAAACCTTGGTGGTACTTAACGTCACCAGAACCGTGGGTATCAGCATGCTTACCTGCGAACTCGTCAAACAGTTCAGCTGGACGCTTACCTAATACGTTCACTAACACGTTCAGACGACCACGGTGAGCCATACCGACGACGATTTCTTTGGTACCGGCTTCACCTGCACGATAAATAATTTCGCGCATCATAGGCACTAACGCATCACCGCCTTCTAACGAGAAACGTTTCGCACCAGGGAATTTAGCACCTAAGTATTTTTCAATACCTTCTGCGGCGTTAAGGCCTTCAAGAATGCGTGTCTTAACACTTTTATCGTAGTTAGCTTTACCTAAGGAAGGTTCGAGACGTTGTTGGATCCAGCGTTTCTCATCGGTATCGGTAATGTGCATATATTCAGCACCGATAGAACCACAATAGGTGGCTTTCAGCGCTTTTACCAAATCCGCGAGCTTCATGGTTTCGCCACCATGAGCAAAAGAACCTGTATTAAACTCACGTTCCATGTCTTCTTTAGTCAAGCCGTGGAAGGCAGGATCTAAATCAGCTACTGGTTCACGTTTCCACAGTTCAAGGGGATCAAGATTAGCACCTTGGTGACCACGGAAACGATGGGCGTTAATTAATTGCAGGACTTTAACTTGCTTAGCATCCATTTCAGGATCCGTCACACGAGCCGAGCTCTTATGGCGACCTTCTAACGCTAAACTGCGAAAATAATCACGTACTTTTGAGTGAGCAGCTTCAGGCGCATCAACAGAGGCACCGTTCACAGGAGGGAGATTATCAAATACCGCACGCCAATCATCAGCGACTGACTGTGGGTCTTCTTGATAGGCTTCATACATCTCTTCTACGTAGGTCGAATTTGCACCACTTAAGTGAGATGATTCGAGCCAGGCTTTCATGATGCCTTGGTGCATTTCTATTCCTTTCAAACTTTATACACGTGCTTAGCCATAGTATTAAATATGCAGTCTGTAGAGATTACCTTCGACGCATAATTTCTGCCGCCCCTAGATGTCCAGATATACGGCGCGTTGTCTTCCATTACATACGCAAAAGAGTCACCTTCTGCTACCAGAAAGTGACTCTTCAAGAGCTATATTATTATTGGTTTCAGCTCGGGTTCTCGCATTACACTGCTCGCTTCAACAGCATGGACTTAATATGACCAATTGCTTTAGTCGGATTAAGACCTTTTGGACAAACGTCAACGCAGTTCATGATGCCATGGCAACGGAACACGCTATAGGCGTCGTCCAGCTCAGATAAACGTTCTTCTGTAGCTGTATCGCGACTGTCGATCAAGAAACGATATGCATGAAGCAGACCGCTTGGACCGATAAACTTATCAGGATTCCACCAGAATGATGGGCAAGCCGTAGAACAACAGGCACACATGATACATTCGTACAAACCATCTAAATGAGCACGCTCTTCAGGGGATTGTAAGTGTTCACGAGCAGGTTGTTTCTCATCATTGATGAGGTAAGGCTTGATCTTCTCATACTGCTTATAGAACTGAGTTAAATCAACAACTAAGTCACGAACAACTGGCATACCTGGTAATGGACGTATTTCTAATTTCTTACCTTTAAAGGTTGAAATTGGGGTAATACACGCCAGACCATTCTTACCATTCATGTTCACGCCGTCTGAACCACACACGCCTTCACGGCATGAGCGACGGAATGACAAAGTCGGATCTTGCTCTTTCAACTTGATCAGTGCATCGAGCACCATCATGTCAGAGCCTTCAGCCACTTCTAAGCTGTAATCCTGCATATACGGTTTAGTATCTACGTCAGGATTGTAGCGATAAACTGCAAATGTCAATTTCATCTTTGCAACTCCTAGTAGGTACGTTTCTTCGGCGGGAATGCTTCACGTAACTTAGGTGCCATGTTCACTGCACGACGATCCATCGTTTCAGTGATTGGGTCAAATAAGCTGTGGCATAACCAGTTCTCATCATCACGCTCTAAATAATCTTCACGTGAGTGAGCACCGCGGCTTTCAGTACGGAAGTTAGCCGCATAAGCCGTGGCGATTGCCGTTGCCATCAAGTTATCTAACTCTAAACATTCAATACGTTGAGTATTGAATTCACGAGAGTTATCAGACAATTTAGCATTTGCAAGACGTTCACGAATCACTTTCAACTGCTCTAACCCTTCAGCCATAGCATCGCCACGACGGAATACAGAGAAGTTTAATTGCATACACAGTTGCAGATCCTTACGGATTTGCGCTGGATCTTCGCCATCTTTGTTGCTTTCCCAACGATTCAGACGCGCCAGAGAGGCAGCAATATCCGCATCGCTAGCATCTTTTGGATCGTCAGTCTCATCCAAAGCTTTACCTAAATGCTGACCCGCTGCGCGGCCAAAGACCACTAAATCAAGCAGTGAGTTACCACCTAAACGGTTTGCACCGTGAACAGATACACAGGCAATCTCACCCACAGCGAACAGACCAATAACATCTTGTTCAGTGCCGTCTTCATTCTTACGAATAACTTGACCACTGACCTTAGTTGGTAGACCGCCCATCATATAGTGACACGTTGGTAGTACTGGAATTGGACCATCGGCTGGATCGATATGTGCAAAAGTACGAGACAATTCACACACGCCTGGTAAACGTGCTTCTAATGTTTCTTTACCTAAGTGATCAAGCTTCAGTAAACAGTGTGGGCCTAATGGACCGTCTAAACCACGACCTTCGCGGATTTCAGTCATCATTGAACGTGCTACCACGTCACGTGATGCCAAATCTTTCGCGTTAGGGGCATAACGCTCCATGAAACGCTCGCCGTCTTTGTTCAGCAGATAACCGCCTTCACCACGACAACCTTCAGTCACAAGTACACCCGCGCCGGCGATGCCAGTTGGGTGGAATTGCCACATTTCCATGTCTTGCATTTGCACGCCAGCACGCATTGCCATACCGACGCCGTCACCGGTGTTGATATGCGCGTTAGTGGTAGAGGCGTAAATACGTCCTGCACCACCCGTCGCTAGAATCGTTGCCTTGGCTTTGAAATAAACGATATCGCCTGTTTCAATTTCAATCGCAGTACAACCCACAACGGCGCCATCATCGTTTTTAACGAGATCTAATGCATACCATTCTGAGAAGACTTGCGTCTTATGCTTAACGTTTTGTTGGTATAAACAGTGAAGCAAAGCATGACCAGTACGGTCGGCAGCTGCCGCAGTACGCGCAGCCTGCTCGCCACCAAAGTTCTTAGATTGACCACCAAATGGACGTTGGTAAATCGTACCATTTTCGAAACGAGAGAAAGGCAAACCCATTTGCTCAAGTTCAATCACGGCTTCAGGACCGGTTTTACACATGAACTCGATCGCTTCTTGGTCACCGATAAAATCGGAACCTTTCACGGTATCGTACATGTGTTGTTCCCAATGATCTTCATGGGCGTTACCTAACGCAACAGTGATACCACCCTGCGCAGATACGGTATGAGAACGGGTTGGGAATACTTTTGATAAAAGCGCACAGCTTTTACCTTCTTTGGAAATCTGCAGCGCTGCACGCATACCAGCGCCACCGGCACCGATCACTACAGCATCAAATTCGCGTACTGGAATACTCACTTAGACACCCCACACAATAACAATGCCGGCCGCTAAATAACAAAATACGGTAACGACAAAGGTGAACTGTAAAACACCACGTAACGACGTGCACTTAACGTAATCTGTCAGCACTTGCCATACACCAATCCAAGCATGTACTAATAAGGCTACCAGCGTCAGAAGTGTAAACACTTTCATCGGCAGAGCACTAAATAGGCCATGCCAGACGTTGTAGGTGAGAGGGGAACTACATGCAATAAAGCCAACCAAGAAAATGGTGTAACAGGCGAGGATCACTGCACTAGCGCGTAGTAGAATATAGTCATGAACACCACTGCGTCCAAAACTTGCTGCATTGGTTACCATACCCAGATCCCCGCTATGATTGAAAAGGCTACCGTTAAGGCAAATACAGCTTTCGCTGATGCGGCACCCGATGACAATTCTTCCCAACGACCGGTATCCATTACTAAGTGGCGCAGGCCACCAAACAAGTGATAGGCCAGTGCAGTCATAATGCCCCACAGGATAAACTTCATCACGAAGTTATCGAATAGAGACTGTACGCCAGCGAAACTTTCAGCTGATGCTAAAGATGAATTTAGCAACCAAATGAGAATGCCAACTGCGAACAGCATGATGACACCGGAAACACGGTGAAGAATTGACACAATCGCTGTTGCAGGAAAGCGAATGGTCTGCAGATCTAAATGGACAGGTCTTTGCTTTTTCACGTTCTGCTCACTCAGCTCCATTGAGCATTTTTTTTGTTATGTGAACCGCTTTTGTACAAACTTTAAACAGGAGGTTGATCACTGCAAAAGTAAACACAAAAGCAAAGTTTAAACAAACAGTTAACTATCTGAGCACGCACTCATTTAACATGTAAACAAAGGGTGCTTTATAATCGTTGTTTGCGGCCCTTATTGGGCGAGGCAAGTATACTCGCGGCAAATGTCAAATACAAACATCACAGAATGCAAATTATGTTTTTTTGACTATTTTTTACTGTAAGTGCCAGTTACAAATAGAAAAGTAAAGGCTTTTATACCATGGTCTAACAAATTTAAACGCTTATTTAAATTGAAATGTGATCTAGAATGGCTGTAAAGTAATGGCGGTTTGACATGCCGCACTCACAGATAAGAACTAAGTAAGGAGAACGGGGTATGGCTGATTTAAAAGCCAAATTAGAATTACCAGGGAACGACTCGATAGAATTGCCAGTAAAGCAGGGAACCGCTGGTTTTGACGTAATCGATATCAGTAAACTTGGCAGCAAAGGTTACTTTACTTTTGATCCAGGTTTTCTTGCGACTGCCTCCTGTGAATCTGCAATTACCTATATTGATGGTGATCTGGGTATATTGTTACACCGTGGCTATCCAATCGATCAACTTGCCGTTGACTCCGATTACCTAGACCTGTGTTATTTGCTGCTTTACGGTGAACTGCCGACCAAAGCGCAATATACTGAGTTTGTACATACAGTTAAAACCCACACTATGGTTCACGAGCAGCTAGCCTTCTTCTTTAGAGGTTTCCGTCGTGATGCTCATCCTATGGCCATGTTATGTGGTGTGACGGGTGCATTATCTGCATTTTACCAAGACTCTCTGGATGTTAACGATCCACGTCACCGCGAAATCGCCGCTTATCGCTTAGTCTCAAAAATGCCTACGATAGCAGCCATGTGCTACAAGTATTCTTCAGGCCAGCCATTCGTGTACCCACGTAATGACTTAAGCTATGCAGGCAACTTCTTAAGCATGATGTTTGCTGTACCGTGCGAAGAATACGTCGTGAACCCTATTGTTGAACGTGCAATGGACAGGATCTTCATTTTACATGCTGATCATGAACAAAATGCATCGACTTCAACAGTACGTTTAGCCGGTTCTTCAGGTGCAAACCCATTTGCGTGTATCGCAGCGGGTATCGCATCTCTTTGGGGCCCTGCACACGGCGGCGCTAACGAAGCCTGTTTGCAAATGTTAGAAGAAATCGGTTCAGTAGACCGTATTCCTGAATTCATTGAACGCGCTAAAGATAAAAATGATCCTTTCCGTCTGATGGGCTTTGGACACCGTGTTTACAAAAACTTTGACCCACGAGCCAAAGTGATGCGTGAAACCTGTCATGAAGTGCTGAAAGAACTGAAAGTACAAGATCCACTCTTGGATGTGGCAATGGAGCTTGAGCGTATTGCACTTGAAGACGAATACTTCATTTCTAAAAAGCTGTATCCAAACGTCGACTTCTACTCTGGCATCATCATGAAAGCCATTGGTATTCCAACCAGTATGTTCACTGTGCTGTTCGCACTGGCACGTACTGTAGGCTGGATTGCTCACTGGAAAGAAATGTTAGATCAACCAGGCCACAAAATCAGCCGTCCACGTCAGTTATATACTGGTGAAACTGCGCGTGATTTCGTCGCACAAGACAAACGCTAAGTCCCACGACTTACGCATTAAAAAGCGCCTAAGGGCGCTTTTTTCATTTCAAATAATCCTCTTTTAAACTTACTTCTCCTGACAAAATACATTGTTGCAATTGCGCACTTGTGTAATCTTAATTAACCGCGTTTAGTTATTCTCATCACTTTTTAAACCTTTTAGCTACATTTAGTAAGAATCACAAATCACACTTAGCCCCAAATACGGCTAACAACCTGAAATTAAATAACTTTAAATATTGGCATGGTTTCTGCTAACAACTGACATCACAATAAAGACAACAGGTAACATTCTTATGGAAAAGTCAAAAATTGCTCAATTCACCCTGCCACTGCTAATGATTTCGATGCTAGCAGCCTGTGGTGAGGAAGAAGTGGTCAAAAAAGAAGAAAAATATGCCATTCCCGTCGAAACCACTACAGTGATGCAAGGAAACGTTTCTTCTTTTTACAGTACAACTGCCACCTTAGAAGCGCCACAGGAAGCCAATGTAGTAAGTCGTATATCAGGGCTCATTGAATCTCTCGCTGTTGAAGAAGGTGACCGCGTTCAAAAGGGACAAGTGCTGGCTGTTATTGATGCCAAAAGACAGCAATACGATTTAGACCGCTCAGAAGCCGAAGTCAAAATCATCGAGCAGGAATTGAATCGTCTGAAGAAAATGAGCAACAGAGAATTTATCAGCGCAGATTCAATGGCCAAACTTGAATATAACTTGCAAGCCGCTATCGCTAAAAAAGATCTCGCCGAACTGCAAGTAAAAGAAAGCCGCGTCCTTTCCCCTATTAGCGGCGTCGTTGCTAAACGCTATGTTAAAGCTGGCAATATGGCGAAGGAATTTGGCGACTTGTTTTATATAGTCAACCAAGATGAACTCCACGGTATAGTTCATTTGCCAGAGCAACAACTTGCGAGCTTAAAACTCGGCCAAGAAGCACAAGTGTTTAGTAATCAACATAGCAAGAATGCTATCCACGCCAAAGTGTTGCGCATAAGCCCGATTGTGGACCCACAAAGTGGCACCTTTAAGGTGACACTTGCTGTGCCGAATCAAGAGGCGCGCCTTAAAGCAGGCATGTTTACCCGGGTTGAGCTCAAATACGATACCCACGAGAACGTGATTACTGTTCCCTACAGCGCCTTGATTAACCAAGACAACAAACAAGCGCTTTATGTTATTGATGGTACCAATGCGAACCGTCGTGAAGTCGAAATTGGCTACCGTGAAGGTGATTCGGTAGAAGTGATTACAGGTATTAACCCCGGTGAGCAAGTCGTTACCCGTGGCCAGCAAAACTTGAAAGACCAATCCTTAGTCGAAGTGATCACCCCACTCGATCTTGCTTCCGCTAAGAACTGATAGGAGCCTTTCATGTCAATTATCAGCACTTCCGTTAAACGGCCAGTCACGGTATGGATGTTCATGCTGGCAGTGATTTTATTCGGTATGGTGGGATTTTCCCGCCTAGCGGTGAAGTTACTGCCAGACTTAAGCTATCCCACATTAACCATTCGCACTATGTATGACGGCGCGGCGCCAGTTGAAGTCGAACAGCTCGTCTCTAAACCAATTGAAGAAGCCGTTGGCGTGGTCAAAGGCTTACGTAAAATCAGTTCTATTTCGCGCTCAGGCATGTCAGATGTGGTGCTTGAGTTTGAATGGGGCACAACAATGGATATGGCGAGTTTAGATGTACGTGAAAAACTCGACACTATCGCTCTGCCGCTCGATGTAAAAAAGCCCTTATTACTTCGTTTTAACCCCAATCTCGACCCCATTATGCGTCTTGCGCTGTCGGTGCCCAATGCATCTGAAGCCGATCTCAAACAAATGCGCACCTATGCAGAGGAAGAGCTTAAGCGTCGTTTAGAGGCGCTATCTGGGGTCGCCGCCGTGCGTTTATCTGGCGGCCTAGAGCAAGAAGTGCATATTCAGCTCAATCAAGAAAAACTGTCGCAGCTCAATCTCAATGCCGATGATATTAAACGTCGTATTAATGAGGAAAACATCAACCTCTCTGCGGGTAAAGTGATCCAAGGTGATCGCGAATACTTAGTACGAACGCTAAACCAATTCAACTCATTAGATGAACTCGGCCAAGTGATCGTCTATCGCGACGAGCAAGCTTTAGTCCGTTTATTCGAAGTTGCTACCATCACAGATGCCTACAAAGAGCGTAGTGATATCACCCGCATCGGCAGTCAAGAATCGATTGAACTGGCCATTTATAAAGAAGGTGATGCAAATACTGTCGCTGTCGCCAAAAAACTGCGCGATGAACTCGTCAAAATCAATCAAGACCCTAAGCAAAATAAGCTCGAAGTGATTTACGATCAGTCTGAGTTTATCGAAAGTGCGGTCAGCGAAGTCACCTCTTCTGCGCTGATGGGCAGCTTGTTATCTATGCTAGTGATTTACCTGTTCTTGCGTAATATCATCCCGACACTGATTATTTCTATCTCGATTCCCTTCTCAGTCATCGCCACCTTTAACATGATGTATTTTGCAGATATCAGCTTAAATATCATGTCATTAGGTGGTATCGCCCTTGCCATCGGCCTCTTGGTCGATAACGCCATTGTGGTATTAGAGAACATAGACCGCTGCCGTAGCGAAGGCATGAGTAAATTAGAAGCTGCAGTGACAGGGACTAAAGAAGTGGCAGGCGCGATTTTTGCCTCAACACTCACCACTCTTGCGGTGTTTGTGCCGCTAGTATTTGTGGATGGGATTGCTGGCGCACTCTTCTCAGATCAAGCGCTAACGGTCACTTTTGCGCTGTTAGCATCGCTATTAGTCGCGTTAACATCCATTCCAATGCTGGCATCACGTGAAGGCTTTAGAACCTTACCCGCGCTGATAAAAACGACACCTAAGGATAAACCCACCACTAAAATGGGCAAGCTTAAACACTATAGCGCGACTGTGTTTTCCTTTCCTATTCTATTAATTGTTAGTTACTTACCCAGTGCACTACTGACCTTAGTGTTGATTTTAGGCCGCTTTTTCTCATGGCTTATTGGTCTAGTGATGCGCCCGTTAAGCTCAGCATTTAACTTTGTCTACCACAGTATTGAGAAGGTTTATTACAAACTTCTGGCCTCGGCGCTGCGCCAACAAAAAGCAACGCTGTTACTCACGATTGCAATAACAGGCGCTTGTATTAGCTTGTTACCGCGACTTGGTATGGAGCTTATTCCGCCAATGAATCAGGGTGAGTTTTATGTGGAGATCTTGCTACCGCCGGGTACGGCAGTGAGCGAAACCGACAAGATATTACAGCAACTTGCACTGTCCATTAAAGACAGAGCCGAAGTTAAACATGCTTATAGCCAAGCTGGTAGCGGCGGTTTGATGACTTCGGATACTGCCCGCGGGGGTGAAAACTGGGGCCGCTTGCAAGTGGTGCTTAACGACCACAGTGCCTATAACGCAGTCACTCAAGTATTACGTGATACTGCGCGCCGTATTCCTGAACTTGAAGCGAAAATTGAGCAACCTGAGTTATTCAGCTTTAAAACGCCACTGGAGATTGAGCTCACAGGTTACGATTTGAACTTACTCAAACGCAGCGCAGATAGTCTCGTCAAAGCATTATCCGCATCGGAGCGTTTTGCCGACGTGAACACCAGTCTACGTGATGGTCAACCAGAGCTAAGTATCCGTTTCGATCATGCAAGGTTAGCGGCTCTAGGAATGGATGCACCAACGGTTGCGAACCGTATCGCCCAACGTGTTGGTGGTACTGTTGCCAGTCAATACACAGTGCGTGACCGTAAGATTGATATTCTGGTGCGCAGTGAACTCGCAGAGCGGGATCAAATCAGCGATATCGATGCCTTAATCATCAATCCGAATAGCAGTCAGCCTATTGCATTAAGCGCAGTTGCAGAAGTTTCATTGCAATTAGGCCCATCTGCGATTAACCGCATCAGCCAACAACGTGTGGCTCTCGTATCAGCTAACCTCGCCTATGGTGATTTAAGCGATGCGGTTGCACAGGCGCAGCAGATCCTATCGCAACAAGTGTTACCCGCATCGGTTCAGGCCCGTTTTGGTGGTCAAAATGAGGAAATGGAGCACTCATTCCAATCACTCAAAATTGCCCTTATCTTAGCGATTTTCTTAGTGTATTTAGTCATGGCGAGTCAGTTTGAATCACTATTACATCCCTTGCTTATTCTCTTTGCCGTACCTATGGCATTAGGTGGCAGTGTACTTGGGCTTTATATCACCCAAACTCATTTGAGTGTGGTGGTATTTATTGGCCTTATCATGTTGGCGGGGATCGTCGTGAACAACGCGATTGTGCTTGTGGATCGGATCAATCAACTGCGTAGCGAAGGTGCTCAAAAACTTGATGCCATTCGCGATGCAGCTAAATCGCGCCTACGCCCCATTATGATGACAACCCTCACCACGATCTTAGGCTTATTGCCGATGGCGCTAGGTCTAGGTGATGGCTCAGAGGTGCGCGCACCGATGGCGATTACGGTGATCTTTGGTCTGAGTTTATCAACACTACTGACCTTAATTGTGCTCCCAGTGCTCTATGCCCTGTTCGACCGTAAAGAATACGCAGTAACTGGCTCACATGTAAACGTAGAGGAGGCTCGCCCATGAACCTCACCCGTTTAGCCATTCAGCGCCCCGTAACCACCAGCATGTTTTTCTTTGCTATCTTGCTGTTTGGTCTCGCCTCGAGTCGCCTATTACCGCTGGAAATGTTCCCCGGTATTGATATCCCACAGATAGTGGTGGAAGTGCCTTACAAAGGCTCGACCCCTGCTGAAGTGGAACGCGATATTACCAAAGTGCTGGAGGAATCCCTCGCGACTATGGGTGGGATTGATGAGCTTGAATCAGAGTCCTCCCAAGAAGGCGCCGAAATCGAAATCAACATGAAGTGGGGGGAAAACGTTGCAACTAAGAGCTTAGAAGCGCGGGAAAAAATCGATGCAGTGCGGCATTTACTGCCCAAGGATGTGGAGCGGGTCTTTATCCGCCAATTCTCCACCGCCGACATGCCTGTGCTCACCATACGTATCTCAAGTGATCGTGAGCTTTCAGGTGCATTCGATCTACTCGATAAACAGCTCAAGCGTCCGCTTGAACGTGTTGAAGGTGTCTCTAAGGTCAGCCTGTACGGTGTTGAGCAAAAGCAAATTGAGGTACGCATCAATGCCGACCGCCTTGCCGCCAGTGGATTTTCAGCCACAGATTTGCAACAACGTCTCGGCAGAGAGAACTTTGTGCTGAGCGCAGGTACACTCAGGGCCAGTAATATCGTTTATCAAGTTTCACCTAAGGGTGAGTTTAGAAACCTTGAAGATATCAAAGCACTAGTACTGATCCCCGGATTGACCTTAGGCAATATCGCCGATGTGCAATTTGCCCTACCTGAACGTATCGAAGGTCGACATTTAGATAAGCACTATGCCGTGGGTTTGGATGTGTTTAAGGAATCTGGCGCTAACTTAGTCGAAGTGTCAGACCGTGTAATGAAGGTAATTGAGCTTGCGAAGCAAGACCAACAGTTCCAAGGTATTCGTCTATTTATCATGGAAGATCAAGCCTCTGGAGTAAAATCTTCACTAATGGATTTGCTGCTTTCAGGGTTAATCGGTGCACTGCTGTCCTTTGTGGTGCTGTACTTATTCCTGCGTAATTTGAAAATAACTTTAGTGGTTGTGTCATCCGTGCCTATTTCAATCGGTATGACGCTCGCCGCTATGTATCTACTCGGCTACAGCTTGAATATCCTGTCTATGATGGGACTCCTGCTTGCCGTCGGTATGTTGATTGATAATGCTGTAGTTGTCACTGAGAGCGTACTGCAGGAAAAACAAGGTAAACACCCTAAGGACAATGAAGAGTCTGTCATGACGGGGGTCGATAAAGTGTCTCTGGCGGTATTGGCAGGCACAATGACAACCGCCATTGTATTTTTACCTAATATTTTTGGCGTAAAAGTCGAGATCACCATTTTTCTAGAGCATGTTGCTATTGCGATTTGTATTTCACTCGCCGCGTCGCTATTGGTCGCAAAAACCTTAATCCCTTTGATGTTGACTAAGCTCCACTTCGACATCGCCCCCGAAAAGGATGGGGGTAAATTACAGCGTTTCTACAACAATAGCCTAGATTGGGTATTGCTCAGACCGTGGCGTTCAGGCGTTATTGCTGTAGCGATCCTCGCATCCACCGCCCTGCCGCTATCTATGGTTAAACAGGACCAAGAAGACAGCGAGAGCAATGAACGAATCTACATTAACTACCAAGTAGAAGGTCGACATAATCTCAATGTTACTGAGGCAATGATCAACCAAATGGAAGAGTATCTTTATAACAATAAAGAGGAATTCCATATTGATTCTGTCTACAGCTATTATGCCTCTGACGATGGCTCATCAGTGATCCTCCTAAAGAAAGATTTACCTATGTCAGTGGATGAGTTAAAAAAGAAAATCCGCAGCGGCTTCCCTAAGTATTCCATCGCCAAACCGCAATTTGGCTGGGGCAATGACAACTCTGGCGTGCGAGTCACACTGACAGGACGTTCAACCTCTGAGCTGATTAATTTGAGCGAACAAGTTATTCCTTTGTTGCAAAATATCAAAGGATTGCAAGATGTTCGCTCCGAGCTTAACGGCGCTCAGCAAGAAGTGATTATCCGCATTGATAGACAAATGGCGGCGCGGTTAGATTTAAAACTCAATGAAATTGCCTCAAGTATCTCCATGGCACTGCGCGGTTCACCGCTACGATCCTTCCGCCACGATCCTAATGGCGAGCTGCGCATCGAAATGGCCTACGAGAAAGAATGGCAAAAGTCACTTGAGAAACTCAAGCAGTTACCCATAGTACGCCTCGACCAAAGAGTGTACACCTTAGATAATCTGGCGAAGATTGAGATCCAACCCCGCTTCGATACTATCAAACACTTCAATCGCCAAACCTCGCTGTCGATTGGGGCTAACTTAGAAAACCTCACCACAGAAGAGGCGCAAACTAAGATCAAGCAAGTGATGGAAAATATCCGTTTCCCCGATGGTTACGACTATTCACTCCGTGGTGGCTTCGAGCGCCAAGATGAAGATCAGAACGTGATGGTGACTAATATGCTCTTGGCTGTCGCGATGATTTATATTGTTATGGCGGCCTTGTTTGAATCTCTACTGTTACCGACGGCGATTATTACCTCGATCCTATTTTCCATCACAGGTGTATTCTGGGCGCTGTTTATCACAGGTACCCCTATTTCTGTGATGGCAATGATAGGTATCTTGATTTTAATGGGGATTGTGGTAAACAACGGTATCGTTCTGGTGGATCAAATCAATCAGATGACACCGGATCTCGACAAATTGTCTGACACCATTCGGGAGGTGTGTATCACCCGTTTGCGGCCTGTGTTAATGACAGTAGGTACAACAGTACTGGGATTAGTCCCACTGGCGATGGGTGATACCCAAATCGGTGGCGGCGGCCCGCCATATTACCCCATGGCCATCGCCATTATCGGTGGCTTATCGTTCTCGACAGTGACTAGCTTGTACTTAGTCCCCCTGTGCTATCAAGCTTTTTATCGGATGCGTCACCGCGCAGCGATTCGCTTAGACCAAGCCGATCACTTTGCCAAAAAACTGTTACCTTGGACGGTTTAGTTGTCTTGGATAGCTGATGTTCTTGAACAGTTCAGCAATCTTCGGCAACTTAATATGCCATTGAATTTGTAATAAAAAGGCTGCTGTGCGGCCTTTTTTATTAAAAAATAATTAATTATTGCCTTAACGGCGCGACAATCACCTGACCTTGCGCAGTTTTCGTCCCTCTAAAAAAGTCGTTGCTATTGAGTGATAACATAATACCTTTACTGAAATTATCCCCTAGTCGGTACCAACGACGCTCACCGGATGTATTCGAAAATGAGCGAAAAGCGATGGGAAACACCTTTCCTTGCGTAAAATCAGTTTGCTCAGCAACATCATATGCAAACATGTTAAATACTTCCTGTACCCCTTCCTCAAGATACTGACGTAACGGCTGACCATTATCCGCTAGCCATGTCTTAGCCTGTTTTGCAGCGAACGCTTGCTCATCTAAAGGCTCATTAACCGCGGCTAAGGCTTTGTCACGCTTTTTAATCTCCCTTAAACGTTCACGCATGCCATCAGGCAATTTGGCATACTTGGCATTAATTTTCGCAAGATACTCCTGCTTTTCTTCTTCGGTGCGGAGTCTATCCACATAGGGATTCGATTTTGATTGGTATAGGAAGCGGTTTTGGTAAAGCAATTGCGGCTTTTCCCCCTTAACGGCACCTTGATATAGTTGGACCTGTAACAATACATGCAGCATTGTGTTATCCGGTGTTAAGCTGTATTCCGGTGTGAGGATAAGCGCAGTATCATCTGGTGCTAATCCTAAGGTTTTAATTCCTTTTGAAGGCCATTCATCATAAACCTTCACTTGATTGTCAGCCAATTGAGGTAAGGTCGTGATCAACATTTGGTACTGCTTCTCATAGGCCTTTTTTAAGGTATCGCCCGCAAGTAACTCTCTAATTTTTGTTATCGCTTCTTCTGCATCAGTCTCTCGGGATTCATTAATTGCAGCCTCAGTCAAACCGACAATTAAACCGCCAAGCGCCCCTGCAGTGACACCCGCTGCAGCTAACGTACCATCAGACGTGCCATATAAGTGATACTGAGCTCCTAATTTTTTATTTGATAAATCAACGACTAATTGTGCATTATTGAGCTTTTCTTGTTGGTTAGTATCAAGGTTTACCTTGTAGGGGGCTATGGTACAGGCCGATAAAGTGCTCACAGCCAATATCACCAGTAAAGGGGTTTTAAACATCAAGACTTTCATTTCAACTCCTTGTAATAAATATTTTTATTTTTCTCTCACCACACAAAACTGAATTTGAAACAACTGTTCAAGTCCAGGATAGATCTCGTTAATCACCCGACGAAGCTCAGAGAGTGACATATTTTCCTGCTTGGCATGTTGATCTGACAGATCAGAAAATAAAATAGGCACGACATCAATAATATGGATATCACAAAACCAGCGGTCGGTTTCGAAGGTTGAAACGGGAAGTGTTTGACCTGCAATCACATGGGATTCCGTTTCATCACGCAGCGTAATGGTTTTAGTGCCACTTAATATATCGTGCTCAAAACGCTCAAAAAAAGTGATTTTAGTTAATAACACACATCTTCCTCGGCTCAGGATATGAGCAATAAAATAACAGTAGAGTCAATTTTTCAAACTCATAATACTAGGCAATATAATGGCTTTTGATCCACACTGACAGCCTACACCGCAGCATTTGTAGTGTGAAAGACTAACAGCGCCGTTTGAGTCAAATGGTTATGCTAACGCCATATAGCAAAACTAGTTCCCAAAGAGTAGCCGTTGTTTTCGACAAAATTCAGCAAAACATGGTCAGTTCGCTCAGATTGAGTTAGAATCCCGCCTCAATTGAGCCCTTGGCCTCATATTCCTGCGCGTAGCGGGTGCGAAACGAAATTAGAGACGTCATGAACAAGAAACAAAAGATCATCAAGAAAATAGCTAAACGCGCTAAGGCCAGACTGAATAAAGTCGACCCAGTGACTATCGGCTCACCTGCAAAATCAGGTTACATCTCTAAGGCTGATCGCGCAAAAATGGCGGCATCAGAAGCCGCGACTGAACAAGTCGAAGGCCAACAAGACACGCCAAGTATTGAAGAATAAGCAGTAACGAAGAATAAGAAGCTCAGCAGAATAGTCTTTTAGCAGCGTATTTTGGCATTGTTAGCTTAACTAAATGAAGTGCAAACGCCGTTTCAAACAAAATGCCACAAGCAATCTTGTGGCATTTTGTTTTTCAGCATTCCTATCATTAGCAGCTTTCTGACTGCTCCTCATTATTAAGAGCTCATTTTTATCTGCGTTCTTGCCCACAGCTTCTACACGGCACAGCTAAGCCACATAACGTCAATTAGGCTTTTTCCCCTCGTCTAAATAGGGTAATACGGGCTCATTCTCTTGCTCCTCCGTTAATTGCGCCATCTGCACGCAAGAGGATGAAAGCGGATTGGTCGCACTCGGTAAGTTCTGTGCAACACAATTAGCGATTTCCTCTTCCTCACTCAGTACGACATTGCGGGGGATAGCATTTGCAACATCAAGATTAGGCGCGGCTGAAAACTGTGCCTGCGCCGCCACTTTATCCACTAAACGATAGGCAACCCACACACCTAATGTACCAAACAAAATAGACCCTAAAATTTGCCCAATCAATACGCCGTAAACCCCGCCCCAAAGCGCACCCAAATACACAAAGGGCACAGTGCCTAAAGTGGCTTTACCTACGTTAAATAGCGTGGAATATTTGGCCTTGCCAAGATTATTAAAGGACGCATTCGCCACGAATAAAATCCCAGAAAAGATAAAGAATACCGCAATATAACTGCAGAAAAAGTGAATAAGATCAGCGCTGTCGCCCTTCATATCAAACACACTGACCAAATGTGACTTAAGCATAAACAGCAGCAAAGACATTACCAGCACATACACAGTACAAAACTGAATCGCCCGCGTTAAACTCTCACGTACTCGGTCAAACTGACCTGCACCAAAGTTTTGCCCAACAATAGGTCCAATCGCGCCGGACAGTGCAAAGATCATCCCAAAAGCCACAGGGATTAAACGCCCTAATACTGCCCAGCCTGCCACATAAGCGTCACCGAAATCAGCGATCGCTCGGGTCACAAAGGCATTTCCGATGGGAGTTGCCACATTGGTTAACATCGCAGGGCCTGCAATGGCAAAGATGGGCTTAAGATCGGCGACAAAATGTGCCTTATCAAAATGGCCTAACAACTTATGCTTAACCACCACACCGCGAGCGGCAATCACAAATACCGCCACCCGCGCTAAAACGGATGCCAATGCAGCGCCTTCAATCCCCATGGCGAACATGAAGATAAAAATCGGATCGAGTACCGCATTAACGCCGCCCCCCGCTAAGGTCGACATCATAGATAACTTTGCATCACCCACAGCGCGCAAAGCTCCGCCGAGCGCCATTGCAAGACAGATAAAAGGCAAGGAAGGCACGAGAATATACAAATAGCTCGCAGCAAGCTCTGCCGTATGACCATTCGCGCCCACTAAGGCAACTAGCTCAGGAATGAAGATGGTGACCACAGCCGCCACCAGCACACTGATCAGTGTCGTCACAACCGCGCTATTGAGTAATAAGCGCTTTGCCAACACCACCTCTTTTGCGCCAATCGAGCGAGACACTAAAGCCCCTAATGCAATCGATAAACCAATTCCAATCGATGTGGTAAAAAACGAAATACTCCCCGCATAGCCCACAGCCGCGGCGAGTTCATGCTCTCCCAATAGGCTCAGGAAAAAGATATCCAGTAAATCCACGACAAATAAGGCAGAAATCCCTACCGCGGCGGTCGAACTCATCACTAAGATATGGCGTAATATGGGGCCTTCAACAAACTTGGCTTGCGTCATACGTGTCTTTTACCTACAAAAATAAAAAGTGTTCGCCGAAGTCATCAGGAAACGCCTTTATCAACGGGCACATCTAGTCTATCTAACTCACATCCACAACGACTACAATACATGGCATCAATATCATGACCTGTCTTATGGCATTGATTACACGAGCGTAAATCTCGATGACGCCCCACTTCTTGGGATATCTCGGCGGTTAAAATCCCCGTTGGGATTGCAATAATCGAGTAACCAATCAGCATAGTAAAAGCCGCAATCGCCTGACCTAATCCGGTTTTCGGGGTAATGTCGCCGTAACCGACTGTAGTAATAGTCACAATTGTCCAGTACACAGATTTAGGGATTGAACTGAAACCATTATCAGGCCCTTCAACCACATACATTACTGAACTCAGTACCATAACGATCAAACTGACCGAGAAGAAAAACAAAAAAACCTTACGACTCGACTGCATCATCGCCCTAAGTAGAACATTTCCTTCACTCAAATAACGCAGTAATTTGAGTACGCGGAAAATCCTAAACAGCCTAAGTATCCGGATAACTAAGGTAAAGTTAGCGCCAGGGATCAGCAACGCCAGATAACTTGGCAATACCGATAACAAATCCACTAAACCATAAAAGCTGCGAGCATATAACACAGGATGAGTCGCGCAGTACAAACGTAGGCCATATTCAATCGTAAAAATAATGGTGAATACCCATTCCAACACAGAAATAAGCTGGCCGTATTCACGATGGAATATCTCTACTGTGTCGAGGAACACTAAGCCGACACTCAACACAATACACACCATGAGGGCGATATCAAAATAGCGGCCAGCGGGAGTATCAGTGCCAAAAATAATGGTACGTAATTGACGTTTTAACGGACTTTCGGATTCGATATTCTCAGACATACAAACTTTTACTTCCTTGCAACAAACTGACTAACACAGGGATTACAGCATAAATATGCCACGAGTCTGCCATGCAATTGCACCTAGCTCAAAATTATCTACTCACAGTAGGATAAAATTGCGGTATGATGCCGAAAAAAGCCAACAACCTGTGTTTATTTTCGAGGACTTCATGCGCGCCACCCTACTTTCCACATTGACATCTCTCACTGTGACTATCGCGGCTCTCGTTTCACCCGAATTACATGCCTCTGGCATGGGTAAAGTGGATCTGGTGGTGATCACTAAATCCGAATCCAGTATGGCTTTATTGCGCGATGGCAAAGTGCTCAAACAATATCGTATCGCCATGGGTGACCTACCCGCTGGACACAAATTAAAGGAAGGCGATCAACGCACACCACAGGGGCGTTATACCCTAGATTATAAAAAGCCAGATAGTGCTTATTATAAATCGATCCATATTTCCTATCCTAATGAAGAGGATAAACTCAGAGCCAAAGCCTTGGGCATTAGACCCGGAGGCATGATCATGATCCACGGCCAAAACCCTAAGTCGTCACTGCCACCAGAACAAGCCCAGCAATACAACTGGACTGACGGCTGTATCGCGATTACCAACGCCGAAATGGATGAAGTGTGGAAAGTAGTCGATGAAGGAACGCCAATTGAGATTTGGCCTTAATCTTAGCCAATATCCAGATGGCAAAATGCCAAATAGATAATTGAACGATATCAAACACGCCCAGCTTAATGGGCGTTTTTATTTAACCATTAAAAGCATGATGTTAGTTGTAATATTCTCAGTCATTTACTTAAGGGATAAAAACTAACGCCAATAGAAATGCCTTGGAGTATTTATGCCTAAATTCAACGAGCCTGTTGCGCCGCACAGTACAAACCTCAGCTATGAGCAATTAATCCAATACTGGCCAGCCTTCGAAGCACAAATTTTAGCCTTGCTTGAAACCTTAGACTTAGCAGATAAAGCACTGGTTTGCGACCATGTCGCGCTGCGAGTCAATTCCATCGCCAGTGCCGATGCCCTGCGCGACGCCTTTAGCCGCATAGGTAAAATCATTTCAGACAACATCATCAATGGCCGTACGATTCTGATCATCGAGCTAGACACGCCACTCACACTCGGTCAATTTAGCATTGCCTGCGTCGAGCTTCCCTATCCTAGTGATAAAGTTTATCCACAGGAAGGCTGGGAGCACATAGAATTAGTTATTGATTCTAAAGCCAAAGATTTCGATACCTTGAGCCAAGATTTACTGGTCTTATGTCCAACACTCCGCCCTTTACTCAACCAAGAACTGAGTCCATTGCCGCAATCTGAGCAGACAGCTGAATCAGAGCACTCAAGATTACCAGACTTACCATCCCTTGCTGAGATTAAGGTCAAGATGAGCTCGCCCAAAGGCGATAAAGAACGTTTAGCCAATCCAACTATCGCCTTTAAACGCGGCAATATATGCATTAAAGTGCATCCCCATGGCATAAAAGCGGTCATCGCGAGCGAACAAGTATCTGAATGTTAAGTCAGACTTAAACTCAGGCAGATAAAACTGAGCTTAGATTTTCATTGGCACTTGCCTTAGCTAAAACCTACGACAGCAACTGAGTTAACATCTGAGTTGATGACAATTTAATCAGATTTAATATTCTCGTTATTTTTAGGTCAGTTTTTTGGTAGTTTTGTCAAAAATCGCCAAAATTAAATCTAAAAAACAGCATATTTAGCGTAACTTAGGACATATAACTCGCAGATGCCATCAGGCACAAATTATCGTGTCCAGTAGATGGATGCTATGTGCAAACAGAGGATCGCCAATGAAGCCACACAAGAACGAAGCACAAATATTGAAGTTCGCCATGGAAATCGGCGTGGGCTATGCCAAAAAACGCGGATATGCAGACTTTGACAAAGGCATCTCACCCAAAGACAAAGTGGAATGCATTTACCGTTTATTGGTCACTGACAACTTGATTCAGCCACTGGCCAAAGATAAAGAAGATGGGCCAAACATGAAACACAAACTGATTTTATGGATCACCCGCCAGTTGCCTGCTGATCATCCACTGTTGAAATAATCTTTTTAGACGACTCGGTTAAAAATGATTATTGGCAAGCGGACATTTGAAGCTAGCCTAGAAAGAAGCCAACTCGCTAAGTGTTCACGATAAGGATCACCATTAAATGGCGCATCATTGCGCCATTTAAGTGAGCCAGAACTGGATATCAAACCTAGCCCTTTTTGGCCGCTTTGTTAGCTTTCTCATTCGCTAGCACTGTTGCCATTGGCGGCACTATGGTCGTAGGGTCGAGGCGCATTTGATACCAGTTCACTCGCCAATCTAAGTGTGGACCATTTGCACGGCCTGTTGCGCCCACCTCTGCCACGGCTTGGCCTTGCTTAACCGCTTCACCCGCGTTGACGTACAGCTTACTCAAGTGCAAAAAACTCGAACTCACCCCATAACCATGGTCGATCACCATAGTCCCGCCCGAATAAAACATGTCAGGCACAGAAAGACTAATAACACCATCGGCGGGGGCGACCACTACAGTGCCGGTTTTCGCCGCCACATCCACCCCAAAGTGTGGATTACCGGGTACATCGTTATAAATACGCTGGCTACCGTAAACACCAGAAATACGCCCCGTCAGAGGCCAAATAAACGCCTGTAAAAATGCAGTTTGCTCGCTAAATGTTACCCGCGCCGCTTTCACCTGCGCCGTGTCTTTCGCCGCTCTTTCCTGCGCGACAGGATCGGGCTTCATAATCTTCGAGCTAATGCCCTTTACACTTTGAATATCGTACTCTCGCTTGGTTAAGGTTAAAGGCTTAACCTCAGTCAAACCATCGGGATAAACCAAGGTTAGCTGCTGGCTCAGTTCACCGTCGCGATCAAAACCAAAGGTAAAATGGCCGTCAGGCGTGACCTTGATGGCTTCACCATTTAAGCTAATCTGAGTGCCCGCTGGCGCTTGACCCCGCATTAATGCGCCTTGCTCTAACTTACCCTGTAAACTCACCTCAGCTTGTACCTGAGGCGCAATGAGCACTAGGCCCAAAGTGAATAATGCCGATAAGCAGCGCACTGGATTTGAACTTAGGGGGGCTCCACCGTGAGATAAAAATTGCGATACTTTATTTCCCAACATCTTATTATTTTCCAGCATCTTAGTTTCCAATATCCTAGTTTCCAACATCTTCAAAAAATCCTTATCGAGGGGCAATAGGGATCAAGACCCACTAAATACATTCATCGCGACACAAAACGCAGCCAAATTCAATCAATGCCACGTTAACCTAACGCACCATAAAAATCGATTCTGCAAACCCACATCCCTGTCGTAATTTCAGTTCAGCCTATGATAAAAACAAACAAAAAAGCCCCGATAATCTACCGAGGCCTATTAAATCCGTGATTAAAAGGTGAATAGTTTAAGTCCATTCACTTATATCAGCTCGTAGTGCCTATCCCTTAACGACGATCGCACCCTTGCCAACACCTTCAAACGCCACCACTTTAAACTGACTTCCTGGCACTTTAGCGACTAATGTCGTGGCAATATAATCGGCTAACAACTCAACCGTCGTGTCGTGGGGAATTAAATCACAGCATTCCTTTGGCATTGCCAATTGGAAATCCCCTTGGGGCGCTTGGTAATGAAAGCCATAGTGGCTGTCATCGGTTATCCGCGTTTGCGGCGAAAGATTAAGGGTCTTAACTGAAACCAAGTCTTCTTCACTGCCTAAATAAATATCATGCCAACGTTTGGCCCAATACTCATCCCACTTAGCTGCTGGGCTGCCATTTTCATAAACGTGAATAGGACTACGATGCCCATGGGCGATACGCTGACAATTACCATCGTGTTTACGTAAACCATGGCTGTAATGGTAATAAGGCGTATCGAGGATTTCGTGTCTCAAGGTGAGCGTGATCCCTTCGACATTCTTAGGTAAAGCTTCGCGCAATGCTTTCTGTAAAAAGGCATTCACGCTGGGAATATCAATCTCTTCGGTCGGCACTAAGGCAAAGGCTTGTGAAGGACAGGCCAAATGAATTTCACCTAACTGACTATCAAAATCCATCCATACTCTATCGCCCTGCTGTTGCCATCGCACACTGCTGCAGGCCGTAGGCACTAATAAACGATGATCGGCCACCGCATCTATGGTTTGCTTGATCGTGCGTTTGACTTTAGCAAAATCGAGTACCATGTTTTGCTCGTCTAATCCGCCTTCTAGCAGAACATCAACAATCCAACTCTCCCCCACCATGCCGCGCTTTGGGCACAAATAGGAAAAATCGATCACAGTTAAATCTTTGACAAACAATTGCATTAACGCTCCTCGGCAGAAAAACAGTCCACCTATATAATTTTATAGCACCGCTTGGCGATGGCCGAGCATGCTAACTTGAGGCACTCAACACGAGTTAACTCAACATGAATGGAGATTCTAATCAATTCCGTCTGTTGTCGCGACAAATGAATCCACTCGGCCCAATATTTTGTATCAGATGTGTGTATCAGGTTTTCGAAAATCCAGCAATTCAACTCATTGCAACCATCAGGTACCGATAGGCAGAAAGCAACAATGCATCGACCTTGTCGATTAACAGATAAAGCCTTAACAGAAATACCACTCAACCTAGCAAAATAACAACGTAAAAACAGCGAATTAGATCGCAAAAGCTTAATCCGCAACAACGATAGACCCAATCGAAACAAAGCATTATCACTCAGCATTATTAACCGCTAGCATCCCTGTTAAACCATACAAAAACCAAGGTTATATAGGGAGAAATAAGATGACCAAACTTACATCTATCGCAATCTTCATCGCAGGTATGTTAGCCAGTACCCATGCTATCAGTGCAGAACCCATCGAAGTCATTACAGCAGCCAAGATCACTGAGCCTGAAAAAGTTGAATTAGGTAAAATGCTGTTCTTCGAACCCAGACTGTCTAAATCTGGCTTTATCTCTTGTAACTCTTGCCATAATTTATCCACTGGTGGTGTCGATGCACTGCCAACGTCTATTGGTCACCATTGGCAGGAAGGCCCAATTAACTCACCCACAGTGCTTAATGCCGACTTTATGCTGGCTCAATTTTGGGATGGTCGTGCCAGTGATTTGAAAGAACAAGCCGCGGGCCCTATCGCCAACCCGAAAGAGATGGGCTTTACCCATGAACTCGCAACTGAAACTATCGCCTCTATGCCCGCCTACCGAGCGCACTTCGCCAAGGTCTATGGCGATGAAAAAGTCACAATTGACCGTTTAACCGATGCGATTGCCACCTTTGAAAAAACCTTAGTCACCCCTAATAGCCCCTTCGATCAATATCTTCTGGGCAAGCAAGAGGCCATCAGCGCGAATGCCAAAGCGGGTTACCAACTCTTCAAGGATAAAGGTTGCGTGAGTTGCCATAACGGCCCCGCTGTCGGTGGAACCATGTATATGAAAATGGGACTCATCAAACCGTTCCACACCAATAACCCAGCAGAAGGTCGTAAGGGGGTCACTGGTAAAGAAGCGGATAAATATGTGTTTAAAGTGCCGACACTACGCAATATTGAACTCACCTACCCCTACTTCCATGATGGCAGCGTCTGGACCTTGGAAGAAGCGGTGAATACCATGGCAGACATTCAATTAGGGCAAAAACTCTCTGACCAAGAAGTGAAAGAAATGGTCGCCTTCCTTGAGTCCTTAACGGGCGATCAGCCGCAAATCACGCTACCTATTTTGCCACCATCGAATAAAGATACGCCACGTCCAGTGCCATTTAGCTCCAATAATTAACATAGGCAACGAGTCACTGACTAAGAAGTACTCACTTAGCTGTACTCACTTAAGCATAGACACTAAGTCAGCGCGACTTAGTTAGCAAAAAGGCCGAGAGTAAAAACTTTCGGCCTTTAGTTATTCGTTCGCTTAAAAAACGATGGATGAATTAAGTACTATTCGCCTTTAAGGCGACGATCAAGCTGATCTTTTAAGTTTGCTGGCACACCTTTGATTAAAATAGTGTCCGAGATGGGATCGTAAATCACCCGTTGGCCTAAGTGGCCGCCATCAAAACTTAACGTTACGCCGCCACCCGTACCAGAAAACTTCTTCAATTGGCGCAGGGTTGATTTGTCGGCCGGAAACTCTTCATCAAGATCATAACTGCCGCCACGGGCAAAATCATAGAAGGAGTCCATACCTTGATCGGCTAACTCATCGGCCAAGTCTTTGATCTCAATGTCAGCGCCTTCATCGAAACGCTCACTGCAATATTCAAACACTTTATTACGGCACTGCTGACGCTCGTCTTTCGTCAACTCACTGCTGGCAACAAAATCTTCAACCGCATTCATTAAGGTTTTGTTTTGCGCCTTAGTGTTAACGCCTTCGACGCAGCCCATAAAGTCGAGGAAAAAGTCGGCGACTTTGCGTCCCGCACGGCCACGGATAAAGGAAATGTATTTACGCGAGTCTTTATCGGCTTGCCACTCAGTTAAATCGATACGTGCCGCGAGTTGGATGTTATTTAAATCCAAATGGTTATTTTGCGACAGTTCCATATCGTCTAATACTGTCATTGACGACTTAGCACTTAATAAAGCCACAAACAAATAATCGCTGGTGATGCTGGTATAGCAAGACATCAACAGGAAACCGCCTTGACTGAAGTCGTACTTTGACAATTCTTCTTGCAGTAATTTACTGGCTTGACCGGAAAACTCCACAAACCCTAAATCGCCGCCACGGTATTGAGTTAGCGCATTGGCAAAGGCGGGATTAGCCTCACCGTCGTCACCATGGATACCAAAATAGCCAAAACCTTTACCGGCCTTTCCCGTATATGTCTGATGCAACTCGTCGAGCATCACCTCGACCGCCTGACCGTTCAGCAGAGGTTGAGGACGTAAACGGCAGCGTAATTGCCCCTGACTGTCCTGAGAAATCTCGTGAATAATTGCGTGTTCGATGTTAATACTCATAAGCCCTGATAGTGATACTGGGATAAATCCGCTATTATATGCCGCTAATCCATTCCAAAGTGAAACATTTTTTGATTATGGCAATCCAATCGAAATACTCAAACACCCAAGTTGAATCATTAATCGCCGAAATATTGGCTGTGTTAGAAAAGCATAAAGCACCGACTGACCTGAGCCTGATGGCATTGGGTAACTGCGTGACTAACCTGCTAGAACGTAAAGTGCCCAGCGAATCGCGCCAAGCCGTGGCCGAACAATTTGCAAAAGCACTCGCACAATCGGTTAAATCCCAGTAAGTTAACTGGGTAATAATCATCAAAAGAATATAAGATACAAGGCCTTTTAGGAATAAGCGGATCACTATGGTCGAGCGAAAAAAGCAAATGAGCCGCGATCGGGTTTCCCGGCTCATCAACTGGGGGCATTGGTTCGCCTTCTTCAATGGCTTATTAGCCATGATAGTCGGAAGCCGATATCTTGGCAGCGTGGGTTATCCAGAAACTTGGTATGGCTGGTTTTATCTGAGCGTCAGCACTATTGGTCAGTTTAGCTTTCTCGCCTTTATCGCATATTTGATCTGCCTATTTCCACTAACCTTGATATTGCCCTATTCAAAGATATTAAGAGGTGTCGCGGCGGTGATCGCGACCCTAAGTCTTTGTATCTTATTGTACGATACCATTGTTTACGCCGATTACGGCATGCACTTGAGCCCCTTCGCCTTCGATTTAGCTTGGGCGGATCTCAATGCCCTGCTCCGTGGTACTTCTTATATCGTCACACCACTGGCCATCATCGCCATTGAACTGACCATGGCGAACTTTTTGTGGAAACGCATAGAGAAGATCCAAAAACTCAATTTAGGCAATAAAGTTATCACCCTAGTGTGTATCTGTTTTATCAGCAGCCACTTGATCCACATTTGGGCCGATGCCGCCGATATCACCGAAATTACCCGTTTCGACGATACTTATCCTTTATCTTATCCCGCGACTGCTCGCTCCTTTATGGAAAGTCACGGTATCGATGGTTCATACCAAGGCGATGACGTCAATCACAATACCAGTGTACTCAGTTATCCAGAGCAGCCACTCACCTGCCAGGCCGACACGAAAATCAACGTGTTGATGATTACCATCGACAGTTTACGGGCGGATATGGTCGATGGCAAAAGCATGCCATTCCTACACCAATACACTGAAAATAATCAATCTTTTACCCAGCATTTCAGCGGCGGCAACCAATTTAGAACGGGCATGTTTTCGCTACTCTATGGCCTGCAAGGCAGTTATGGCGATGCGCGAATTTTTAATAGCACCAGTCCTTTACTGACCAGAAGCTTTCAACAAGCAGGCTATGAATTGGGGCTTTTCCTCCCTGAAACCAATCTCAATTTGCGTTCATCACAGGCGATGTTTAATGACTTTAATCCTGTCGTAGCCAAAGAAACCAATGGCAGTGCCGATGCCGATTTGCACACAGTGGCTAGTTTTAACGAGTGGCACAGCATCCAACATAAACCTTGGTTGGCGCTCGTTAACTTAAAAGCGCCAGAAAATTTTGATACTCCCGTGGGTTTTCTGGGTATCGAAACAGTGAAAGCCGATACCGACCTTATGCCAGCGCAAAAAGTACTGTTTAATCAATATCGCCAATCTCTGTATTTTGTCGATCAACAACTCAAGGCAATACTGGCCAATGTGTCCAACGACACCTTAGTGATTATCACTGGGGTCAGTGGCAAAATGTTCACCAGCAATAGTGATGAAGCTAATCGCAACCTGTCACCACAGAGTGTCAAAGTGCCATTAGTGATCCACTGGCCGAATACGGGTGCTTCTAAGGTCAAATACCGCACCAGCCATTACGGCATTGCGCCGACTTTAATGACCCACGTGCTAGGTTGCACCAATAACACGACAGATTACAGCGCTGGCCGCAGCCTATTACAACCAGACAAAGAAACGTGGATCTATATAGGTGATAGCCGTATTTTTGCTATCTATCAAGAAGCAGAAGTGACAGTGATTGACCGCCACGGTAAATATCGTATTTACGATGAAAACTATGAACATAGGCTCAATAAGAAAATGAGCGCGCCTGAATTGATTGAAGTGATGCGTGAAGGTCGACGTTTCTATAACCACTGAGCTTCATCATCTTAGTTAAAAAAGCCCCATTCCCGCAGGATTGGGGCTTTTTTATTCTCTGGCGACTGGATGAATACGAAATGCACGAAGCTTGGATTTAACTGCGTGGGGGCTGCGTGGCCATTATCTTGAAGCTAGTCTCTTATGATGGACCTTACCTGCCACTAAAGCCAAAAGCCGCTATCTTTAGATAACGGCTTTTTAAGGCTTAGGCTTAAATCAACTCACTCTACAATCAATCGGCTTTAACCGTAGAGTAGCGTGCTAACCAATGGGCGTAGGAAGCGGGTAATACCCAAGATGGGCGCGCAATTTTCAAGGTTTGCGCTGCTTGATACGGCCAATGTGGATTCGCTAAAAACGCTTTACCTATCATCACTAAATCCATTTGCTCATCTTCAATGGCCGCATTGGCTTGATGTGGATCATCCATACCCCAAGAAGTCGCAACGGGGAACCCCACTTCTTGACGAACCCGCGCTGCAATAGGCGCCAAAAATGCAGGACTCCATGGAATATTTGCCGTTGGGGTCGAGAAGCAAATGCTGACGTTTAACATATCGAGCCCAGCTTGCTTAAATTGCTTCACCAAGGTTATCGATTCCGTCAGTGTTTCTTCATCTTTATGGTCGAATTCAATCACGCCAAATCGCGCCGTTAAGGGTAAATGCGATGGCCAAACGTCTCTTACAGCGGCAATGGTTTCTAACAAAAAGCGCCCCCGCCCTTCGGCACTGCCACCATATTGGTCGGTGCGTTGATTAGCATAGGTTGAAAAGAAACTTTGGGCTAAATAACCGTGGGCGAAATGCAGTTCTAACCATTCAAATCCTGCGGCTAAAGCACGCTTTGCTGCCGCCACAAAGTCGGCTTTAACCCGCTCAATGTCCTCAATCGTCATAGCGGTAGGCACTTTAGGTAAGTTTGCGCCAAATGCGACAGCTGATGGTGCAATCGGTTGCCAACCTCGCGCGTCATTATCGGCAATATGGTCATCCCCTTCCCACGGGATATTGGCACTCGCTTTACGGCCTGCATGACCAATCTGAATGCCTGCAACAGCACCCGCATTTTTAATCGCACTAGCCACTTTTGCTAAGCCTTGTGCTTGTTCGTCATTCCATAACCCAAGGCATTTTGGGGTAATACGTCCTTCAGGAGAAACCGCTGTGGCTTCAACCACAACAAGACCCGCTCCGCCACGGGCAAGGCTAGTATAATGTACCTGATGCCAGTCGTTGATGAGTCCATCAGTGGCTTGGTATTGGCACATGGGTGCAACGGCAATACGGTTTTTGAGGGTAATGTCTTTAAGTTTGAAGGATGAAAATAGATCGGCCATGGTGTTTCCTGTGTCTATTAAGATCAAAAGGTATTTGAGTACTGAATGACGACAGACTAGTCTTATCGTGCCATAATTAAAAGCACATACAGATTATAGATTTGATAAATTTTACTTATGATAAATCCACAGTGGTTACACACCTTTAGCGTGCTAGTCGAGAAAGGCAATTTCACCCGCACCGCCGAAGCCATAGGTATCACCCAAGCAGCTGTGAGTCAGCATATCAGTCGCTTAGAAGAAACCTACGGCACACTGTTTTTACGCCGCACCCGCCAGCTTGAAATCACTCCCATAGGGGAAAACCTGCTGACCTACGTTAAAGAAGTTGAATGCGCGCAAAAACGCCTACAACAGAAACTTATCCATGATGACGCCAATGCCGGTGATATTAGCCTTATCACTCCAGGTAGCATTGGTTTAACGCTTTTTCCATTATTAATCGAATTACAACAAGCCTTTCCGGCGTTAAGCATTCGCCACCGTTTTGCCCCTGACAGTGAGATAGTGGCCTCAGTGTTGGCCAATGAACATGAAATCGGCATGGTAACCTTAAAACCTTCCGATCCTCGTATTCACAGCACACATTTTACCGAAGAGCCGCTTGAACTTGTGGTACCGGCGAGCCATAAACAACATGAATGGACTGATTTACAACGACTAGGGTTTATCTCCCATCCCGATGGTGAGGCTATGGCGACTCGGCTGCTTAGCCGTAAATATCCAACTCACCCCGGCATTCAAGAGATCCCCTGCAAGGGATTTACCAACCAAATCAGCCTCATTCTCGAACCTGTCGCAAAAGGGCTAGGATTTACGGTTATACCGCAATACGCCCGCAAAGCCTTTGAACGACAAGAAGATATCTATGTTGTGGAATGTGGCAGCCAAGTTGTAGACACTATTTGGCTTATCCACCGCGCGGAATGGCCCTTGTCACGCAGAGCCCAAAAAGCGATTACATTTTTAAAGGGGAAAATATAAAACCCCATTAAAAAATGGGGCTCGACACACACGTTGCCACACAGGAATAGTCAGCGTTAGCAACGGATACATAAGGCTCAGAGGCTATTGATTGATATCCAATTCATTATGGATCAATACCACACACTGAGAAGCAAACAACATCTTAGGCCCTAGGCTGATCTTTTGCGCGCCGAGTCGTTTCAAGGTATTAAAACTTTTCTTCGGCATAGGAATATGATCGGTCAGCAAAAAGCACGGATTCCCCACAAACTCTTGCTCACGGATTGACGTGCCCTTCTTATCCATCATAAACAATTGATAATCCACCGCGAGGTCCTGTACCAGCTTTTCAAAACTGATAGTGCTAACACTGATGCCCTCGTCAACAACACGGGTTTGCTCCTTCGTCATGCCCCGAGAAATATCTAAGGCTTTGGCAATTTTAGTGAGCAAAGCTTGCTCGTGAAAACCACCAATATGGCAAATATTTCGAGTATCGAAGCAGATAGTGCGGGAAAAATCATGGGTACTTTCTAGCACCAAATAAACGACAACATCGTTTCGATGGGACTGAGCCACAAAGATAGTGTTCATCAGGGTATGAGCTAAAATCTCGGTATGCGCCTCTTGGCCGACAGAAGCCAAAAACAACTGACTGTCAGTAGGTGCTGATCTTGCTCGTAAAACAAACGCGCGCATAGGTAAATGTCCTACTCAATAATGTCTTAAATGCTAAATGGCGGATGCATATAATTTGTGAAATTGACGATTTCGCCTTGAAAATTTTTGCCTTTTGCTGTGCCAAAGCCAGCCTAATCACTCGAACTTGAACCTTAGTCGCAAGCAGCGTTAGTCATATCGGCAGCGAAAAGGTATAAAAAACAAAACCCGTATAGCAATGCTAACACTGGGTTTTGTTTTACTTAACTGCTGGTTATTTTAATGATTAAAACAAACTAACAAAAAGCATCTAATTTGATCGGTCTGAGAGGATTCGAACCTCAGACCCCTGACACTCTATAACAGTGAATCGCTTAATTATAACCTGCTAAATTTAAACATAAATTATGTGATTTTGCACGTTTTAATTACCTCGAAAATTTATGTACAGTTACACGCAAATGCGATATCAAGGCTACAAGTACAACAAATTGAGCGTATTCAAACAAAATAACATCCCATTAGTTGTAATCAATATCGAATAACAACCAATGGGATCTAGAGAATATCTACAATCCCTGCATTTTCCCGATTCAGCAATGTGCTCTGGCGTGGTGACCATACGTGCAGGAATCACTAAGCACATCACCGTTCATATAGATAATTCCAGTATCAGGATGTAGTTAAGGGGAGCCTTAACTTGCCTTAACAGGCCAAGACAGAACGAATATTGTTCCTCCACGACCCGATGGCTGGCAGACCACGTGGCCGCCGTGAGCTTCAGCAATTGTTTTAACCACTACGAGGCCGAGCCCACTGCCACCACTTTTTCGAGAGCGAGACGGATCGACTCGGCGAAATGCCTCGAATATGTAGCTTGCTGCTGACTGTTACAGATTACGCTAGCCTCGTGACGGTCTAAGTCGATTTGGAACGGGCCGACGCGCAACATTTGGGTATTTATGGGCGTGTCTGTGCGGGCGCGTGGCAGTACCGCCAGTCCCTAGCCACCACCTCGGCCTATCGGCAAAAATGCTATCCTCATCGTCGAGTTCGCCCGCCAACTGCATGCCGAGGGCCATACGCTGATAGACGCTGCAGTGACTGCTGCACGCCTGCGTCTACGGCCAATTCTGATGACGTCACTGGCATTTACTCTCGGAGTGGTACCTTAATGCTTGCGAGCGGCGCCAGCGCCGAAACTCAGCATGCTATCGGTACTGGCGTATTCGGTGGCATGCTCAGTGGCACCTTGTTGGCAATATTCTTCGTACCGGCGTTTTTTGTCTTTGTCATCGGCACACAAGAGCGCTTGAGTGCCTGGCTTGCGCGGCATAATACTGCCAAATAGCCTCACCCGCTTTGATGCTCTGTAGGAAAGTCTACCAATACAATCCTATTGAGCATTAAAGCTGATCAATATATGTGTAATAATTTTAAACGCTGGAAATGTAGGTTCAGTGATAGTAATCGTTACTGCGTATCCGGCTTAAGGTTCCGACGTTCAAATCTGTAACTGGTTCTCTAAGAAGTGGTGCGATGCTGGACTCGCCTACAGTGTATTATTCGATTCATGGAAAGAGTAAGTACATTTCGCCAATATTCCCGCGCTATCTAAAAAGATGAAGCCATCGAAAAGTGAGCAAAATCCATCGAATCTAATGCTGCCGACAAATAAAAAAGAGAGACTACATTAGCCTCTCAAAAATAGCAGGGGAGTACTTTAACTCAAGCAATAATTTTATTGCTAATATTTACGATGAATAAAACTTGAGATGTTGTGAGAGACAATAACGAGTCTCTCACTGATTTAGCGTTACTTTGTATTTAGAGCATGTTTGGCAGCATTTGTCCCTGCGATTTTACCGAAAATTACAGTATCAGCGACAGCGTTACCACCCAGTCGATTATACCCATGAACACCACCAGTCACCTCTCCCGCCGCAAATAAACCTTTGAGCGGTTGGCTTTGTATATCGAGTACTTCAGCTTTAGTGTCAATGGCAACTCCCCCCATAGTATGATGGATGCCAGGAGCAACTTTTACGGCATAATAAGGAGATTTTTCTATTGATAGCGGCATCTGCTCACGGTTAAATGCCTCATCTTTACCCTGTTTGAAATAATGGTTGTAGTTTGTGATAGTTTTGTCTAAAACACTTGGAGTCATTCCTGTTATTTTTGCAAGCTCTGCAACAGTATTGGCCTTTTCAAGCATTTCTAAATGATCATACCCCTGAACCATTTTAGCTTTTTTATATAATTCATTATCAAATACTAGCCAAGCATATTGTTCAGGCTGTTTTAGAATGGCATCGGAGGCTTTATCTCGAGTGGTTAATTCATTGATAAAGCGATCGCCTTCTTTATTAACCATTATGGCCCCGACACCTCGAACCGTTTCTGAAATTAATATACGGCTATCTTTTCCTACTGTTGGATGTGTCTGGATCCAATCAATATCAGTCATACTTGCACCGACTGCTTTAGCAAGTTCAATACCATCCCCAGTTGAAGTGATATTATTTGAACTTGTCATGCCTTTAAATGTAGGGCGATAAAAAGCAATCATTTCTTTATTAAACCCATAACCACCGGTGGCTAAAACAACCGACTTAGCTGCAACCATATAGTGACCAGAGTGTTTACCGTGGATGACAACACCCACAATTTTTTGTTCATCATCAACAACCAGTTTAACAACTTTGGAGTTGAGTCTTGTATCAACCCCTTCTTTATCCGATGCTTTTCTTAGTACATCAATAATATGTGGACCAACACTTAAACCACCAGATGGACGATGTGTTCTATCGACTCTAGCGCCGCCAGAGCGTTTTAAATCATCCATATTGGCGCCTAAAGATTCTAACCATTTAATGCCATCAGCCGATTGCTCCGCTAATATTTGTACCAATTTAGGGTCGTTAGCATATCGACCGCCTTTCATTGTATCTTCGACATACCATTCGATTTTATCATCGACTTTATGATCTTTTTGCTGAACTGTACCCACAGCATTATACCCGCCTGCGGCGAGCATAGAGTTACCACCACTAAATGGTGCTTTATCAAGCAATATAACGTTAGCCCCCGCCTTTTTAGCTGCAATCGCAGCATTAAACCCAGCACTACCGGCTCCAACAACAATCACATCCGTTGTTTCTTTAGGACCTGCAGCTATCGCTTTATTTATTGCTTCATTATCCCAACCTTTGTCCCACGGTTCTTTAGATTTTGCTTTATTAAAAGGCATGTCGAGCCCTTTAAATGAATGACATTCATTACAATATAACTTTGGTTGTTCATGTCCTTTATGACAAGACGTACAATTAATATCACCTAAGTGTGAAGAATGTGGGTCAATTTCTAGTTTAGGATTTGCTAGTTTCCCATAATCACCATGGCAGGATTTACATTGTTTATTTTCAAATGTCTCGCTATCGCTCACTTTATTAGGTGCTGTATGGCAGGTTTTACAACCATTAACATCTTTATGGAATGATGCTAAATCATTTTTATTATCAGCCGCCCATGATGACGCAGTTAAAATCGAACAGACAATAATACTCAAGTATTTTATCTTCATGCAATTCTCCAGTTTTTATTTTGGTAAGATTTGGCGTGATGATAGTTTCTTAATTTTTTTAAATAGTGACATAGAGCAATAAATTGAAATCATTAAATATAACTTAACACACTTTAAGTTATGCTTAACTCGATGTTTTTGTTGATTAGATGTGATCTAAAGCGGAGATGTGTTTGCTTAAATCTCTAATATGGCATTGCTTTTACATTCTAAAAAGGTGATGTCGATGAAAAATGCTAAATATATTGGTTTTAGTTTTATTTTAATTTGTTCAACTCCAGCTTTATCTGAGCCACTAGATTTTTATGGAAGACTGTGGCTTGGTGTGGCCAACTCAAGTAATGGTCTTTCTGGTAACGAAAAAGTTGATGGATTTTCCCTTGAAAATTATGCATCGTATTTAGGCGTTAAAGGTGAGTATAGTGTATATGATAATTTTAGCTTGTTATATAAATTTGAAGCTGGGATAGAAAGCTTTGATAACGATGACTCTAATATTTTCAAACCGAGGAACTCTTACTTAGGTTTTAAAACTAACTATGGTTCGGCTGTTTTCGGAAGAAATGATACCGTTTTTAAAAGTGCTGAAGGTAAAGTAGATTTATTTAATATTACCTCAAGCGATATGAATATGATCATTGCAGGTAACGATAGATTAGGCGATTCGGTAACATTAAATAGCGCTAAGGTCGCAGGTGTTACTATGGGTATCAGTTATGTTTTTGATAAGGATTTTAATCAAAAAAATCCAGAACTTTCTGATAAACAAAACAATTATGCAATTAGCTTGTCCCTAGGCGATGCAGCACTTAAAAAGAATAGTCACTATATTTCAATAGCCTATGCTGATGGATTGAACCAGTTAGAGGCAACAAGACTGGTGGGTGGTGTTGCTATTTCATCCGTAAAATTGGGGGCTATGTACCAGCACTCTGAGTCAAGTATTTATGATGATATTAAAGGTAACTCCTATCTGTTAAGTATGATTGTTCCTATTAATAAATATGATATAAAATTTCAATATTTAAAAGATGATGCTGGGCTGGGTAAAGTGACAAAAAATGCCGGAGCAGATCTAAAAACACTAAAAGAGAGTGATGCAAGTCAATATTCTGTAGGCGTTGATTTTAAGGCTCAAAAGGATTTGACTTTTGGGGTAGGTATTTCCTATTTTGATGGTGATTATACTGACGCCAAAGGACATACTGAGTTTGATGATACTCTCATTTTTGTATCTACAAGATATCTATTTTAACCTCTATAGATAAAGCGGCTAAATAGCCGCTTTATAAAAATCAGATATTTATCATGTTAATTATTTATCATTTTAAACTATTATACTGCTAGTATAACTGATTTTTCCCTCGCGGAGCACAAGATGCGGATAACATTAAGACAATTGATGATCTTTAAAGCCATACATTCTGAGAGGCAGATCTCAAAAGCGGCAAAAGTGCTTCATATGTCAACGCCAGCTGTAAGTATGGCACTTAAAGAATTAGAAGGGTCTTTAGGCTGTAGATTATTTGAGCGAGTAGCGGGAGGTTTGGTTGTAAATGCGCATGGAGAAATAATATTACCTTATGCTAATGAAATGCTATCCAAGGGAAAAGAGTTAGAAAATATATTTTCATTCCCTGAACATGGCATTAAGGGGACGTTAACCATTGGGAGCAGTAAGACTGCTGGTAACTATGTATTATCTAGAAAAATTCCATTATTTAAGAACCAATATCCCGATGTAAAAATAAAACTAGTCATTGATAATAGTTTAGTTATTGAAAAAATGGTTTCAGAAAAAGAACTAGACTTAGGCTTTATTGATGCTAAACCCGCGAGTAAAAATCTCATTTGTGAGCATTGGTTACAAGATAATCTTTGCATTGTGAGTGGCGTAACTCATCCTGCTGCGAATGGTTTAAATACAAAATCTTGGCTTAGTGAACAATTGTGGATATTCGACCATGAATCATCGTTCTCTCGAATTCGTGCAATTCAGCTATTAAAAAGCTTAAATATTCACGTTCGTGATGAAATCTGCATGTCAACCATTGGCTCTATTAAAAGGGCAATTGGAACAGGTATAGGTTTGAGTGTATTACCCCTATTAGCGATTGACGCTGAATTAGCAAGAAAAGACCTTATTTTATTACCTGTGGATGGATGGGATTATAAACGAACTTATTGGTCAATTCAGCGTGAAGGAGAAGAATTATCTGCATTAAGCATGAGTTTCCTAGCCTTTAGTAAGCTACTGTAGAATATAATATATGTATACCAGCTATTCTTACTAGGTGAATTAAATTGATATCATCAGATCTTGGAATAGGATTTTTTTTAGTCTTTTTACTATGTGGTTTATTTTATACACACACATCCTCTATTACACTTTTTAAGCAATTTTATCGTATTTTTCCACTGATGCTAATGTGCTACACCTTACCTGCCATCTTTAGCTCGCTAAATATAATTGATGCGAGCAATAGTCAGCTTAGCGAAATGGCCAAAACACACTTAATGCCCGGTTGTTTATTTTTGTTGATTTTAGGTACCGATTTCTTTGCTCTCAGTTTAGTGGGAAAAAAACTTCTCGGTATGTACGTGCTAGGTGCTGTGAGCATCTGTATTGGTGGTCCATTAAGCCTATGGTTAGGCTCTATATTTTTTCCGAACGAACTCGTCTGGCAGGGAGATAATGCTGCTTGGAAAGGCATGTCAACACTGATGGCAAACTGGCTTGGCGGAACCGCCAATCAATTGGCTGTAAAAGAAATCCACAGTGTCGGTGATGCCGTATTTGCGGTAATGATGGCAATTAATATTCTTTTTTCCGGTATATGGATGGTTATATTACTTTTCATTGCAGAACGCCAAGATAAAATCGATGATTTCCTGAAAGCTGATAAACGCTATAGACCGATATTTTGCACTGACATCAAACGTAAAGTGATAGGAAAACAAAAAAGCTATTATTGGATTCTGATATTGAGCTTGACTTTTTTCATTGTAATTCTCTTTAGTGAAAAATTATCATCCTTCCTTGCAACAAGAATCGCTAATAGTTTCCCACACTTATTTAAATACAATCTTACTTCTGATTTTTTTTGGTCAGTATTAATTGCAACTTTTTTAGGATTATTATTTTCATTAACAAATGCAAGATATGTGTTAGTCAAGGAAACTCAGCAGATAGCTCTTTTTTTAATCTATATCATGATAATGTTGATGGGGTTGAACTTTGATATTAGCGCATTGAGCGCCGCGCCCTATTACGTTTGTATCGCTCTTATTTGGTTCTCTATACACATTATTATCTTATTTATTTTTACTGTATTTTTTCGATTACCCATCATGTACTTCGCGATCGCGAGTCAGTGTAATATTGGTGGTGCGGCTTCTGCACCAGTTATCGCCAGTGCTTTTCACCCAAGGCTGGCTTCCGCTGCTTTATTGATGGCAGTTTGGGGTTATACTTGGGCTTCTTTGTTGGCGTGGTATTTTGGTTTTTTAATGCAGTTTATTCAACCATAAGACGGGAACAAAAAGTGTGTCCAACTAATTTTTTGCTCCCAATAAATGCCACTCCTGAATCTTCAAAGCATTACCCAAAGCTTTCAGAAAATTTCTATTTAACTATACAACTTATCCATTACCCCCCCAATCAATCAAACCTCGGGGTGATTCAACACTGGGATAAAGTCGCAGCTACGCGCAGCCTGCCCATATTTGTTATGTTTTTCATGATTCAAACTGGGACACTTTACCATTACATATACCTAAGTCTTTTGGCATGCTTAAAAAGAACTTTAAAATCGCATAAAAATAAAAAAGCCTTCAAACAATTAAGTTTGCAGGCATTTTAACTCTTATAAAAAGAGGAATTTGGTCGGTATGAGAGGATTCGAACCTCCGCCCCTGACACCCCATGACAGTGAATCGATAAATCATAACCAACTGAATCTAAACATAAATTATGTGATTTTTCACGTTTTAATTACCCTAATAATTTATGTGCATTTACATGCAAATGCGAAATGTGCAGCCTGTGTATTCAATAGCTTACACTGTATTTGACCGTATAATTTGCACTATTTTTAGCACTAGTAAATCTAATCTGTTTTTTTAAATGAATATTTCATGCTGGAAATATGAACAGCGAACGAATTATTTGCAAGCATACCTAGCCTGATGACTTTATTCAGGCCAACCTCTCACCAACTTTATCTAAGAACATAATAAAGTTTGATCAAAAATTAGATTGCTATGAAGAGCCGCAACACACTAGTTTGATAAATTATCCGTAAAAGAAACCATTCTTCTGAGTTGAATTTGGGCACAAGTATAAAACCTACTGAAACAGAGCTTTGTTGATTTCAATCACCGTTACCCCCAACACCATTTGTACAAGACAGCGCACTACATGCAGCGCAACTCATATGATCACGATAATGTTGGTCGAAGAACTTAATCGTTCTGGCCTCTAAAGAATCATATAATTCTGGGGTTAAGGGCATTTTCCACTTATATTGCCCCATCAATTTAGCCAAATGTCGGTAACAGGTTTCGCGACGATTAGAAAGGTATTCTGGCGCGATAAGCTGGCTCTCAAATTGAGTTAACGCCCCGGTTAAATAAAAGGTGATGCCCTGTACTAACTCCTTTACCTGTAATGGTGTCGCCTCTAATTCCCCTTTTTCTACTGCTAGATTGAGCGAGTCAGTAAACCAGCCCCAGAACGCATTAATGCGCTTTTTAAAGCGTTCGACTTTTTCATCACTAGCAAGTTGCCATACCATGGTATTAACAGAAACAGAACGTAACGTTGCAAAGCTTTTGCTGCGTTTTATCGTTTCAAAGGTAAATAGAATTGGCAACAATACTCGTTCTTTAGCCGTTAATTCAGGATTTTTATTAATAAAAATTGGCAAGTGATTAGAGGTTGCACTTCTTAGGAACAGACAAACTAAAACGTCTTCTTTACGTTCAAAAAATTTGTACAAGGTGCCAGTAGAACAACCGACTTCTTTGGCCAGTTGAGAAAACTTAAAAGAGACGATGCCTTGCGACTCAATCAACAGCTCAGCTGCATCCAGTATTTGATTGCACCTTAAAATAGATAGTGTGTCAGAAGGACATTTCATGCACTAAACCCAAATAAAACGCTAAGTAAGCGTGAATTATGCGTTGTTAACTTATGCCTGTTATAGGGTAAGGATGACTAATCGGGATAAAGCTCACGCAAGTGAGCATTTTATTTATGTTCTTTGTGAGTTACCTCAAGCATACATTGCAACAACAAGTTTTTTTCATAGATTAAAATCCCTTCACTTACATTTTTGTTGCAAAAAACATTCATTTTCAAAAAAGATTATTCTAGACATAACTCACGAATAAGTTTGCCACTCCAAAAAAGCCGTGACTTAGTTCACCTTTAGCCTGCCCCATAGCCTCTATCTTGCTTGCATACTGAAGTAGAGGGTGAACAACATGCATAATAGAAGAAACTTTTTAAAACTGGGTGCAGGTGCAGCTATTGGCGGTATTGCAGCCGCACTGCCAAGTGCAGCATCAGCTAACGAGTGCGCATCAAACATAAAATGGGATGAAACACGCGATGTTATCGTCGTGGGTTCAGGTTTCGCGGGTTTATCTGCTTCACTCAATTCTAAACGCCAAGGTCTTGGTTCCGTACTTGTACTGGAGAAAATGCAAGTCATTGGCGGTAACTCTGCGATTAATGGCGGTTGGCTAGCCATTCCCAAAAACCCAATCCAATTAGCCCAAGGCATTCAAGATGATTCGCCAGAGGAACTGGTTAAAGATCAGATCATTTCTGGCCGCGGTATGCAAAATACTGACATGTTGCGCCAAATGGCTAATCGCGCACTGGATGCCTATGACATGTGTATTAATGCAGGGGTAAAGTTTCGCGAAGGATTTAACCAGCAAGTGGGTGGCCATAATAAAGCACGAGCGATTCGTACCCAACACGGTGTGGGCGGCGATATCACCACTAAACTTTATGAAGTGGGTAAAAAAGAAGGAGTTGAATATCGTCTGCAACACTATGTTGAAGATTTCATCATGGATGGTCAGGAAATTATCGGCCTCAAAGTTCGCCAAAATTATCGTTTCCCCGATCTCAAAACCGGCAAAACAATCTATATCAAAGCTAACAAGGCCGTTATCCTTGCCCACGGTGGTTTTTCTCGAAATTTAAAACTGCGTGAGCTGGTTGATCCATCGCTTGATAAGACACTCGATTGCACCAATGCGCTAGGAGCGACTGGAGAAGTCACCCTTACAGCCATGGCACACGGTGCACTGCCTATACATATGAGCTTTATTCAAACTGGCCACTGGGGTTCGCCTGATGAAGGCGGCTTCGGTTGGTCAAATGCGTTACTGTCGATTGGTTTCCATAAGGGCATTTCCGTCAATGTTCTTGATGGTAAACGGTTTATGAATGAACGTGCCGACAGAAAAACCTGCTCTGACGCCATAATGAAAAACCGTAATGCAGATGGTTCCCCCGCTTATCCTGTCGTGTTTTTTAATCATGATGACCATGTTGGCGATGAACGCGTCACCCGTGCCGTGCGTGACCAAATTGCCTGGAAAGTCGATAGCCTAGAGCAATTAGCTAAGCAGTTTAATATCCCACTAAATGAGTTAAAACAAACCGTTACTGAGTACAACCAACAAGTACCTAAAGGTGTTGATCCACTCTTTGGCCGCATGATGGATACGGCTGTACAGCTGAAACCTCCCTTTATTGTCTCGCGGATCTGGCCAAAAGTGCATTACTGCATGGGAGGATTAAAAACCGATTTAGGTGCCCGTGTTATGCACAGTCAATCGTTAACGACAATTAAGAAACTGTATGCAGTTGGTGAAGCGACCGGTGGTACACATGGTGGAACACGTTTAAGTTCAACGGCATGCCTAGAGTGCTTGACGATGGGAATTATCGTATCTGAAACCATCAAATCTGACATGCAGGCTTAAATATTATGAATAAATTACTACTAACACTCCTTATTGGATTCGTATTTGCTGGCAATGTAAACGCCGGAGAGCTGGTCAAAATGAAAGGCAGCACTCAAGGCCGAGTAAATCATGAGTCTCTCTATCAAGAAGGCTGTAAAAGCTGTCACCAAGGTTCAGGTAAGCAAAATGCTACCGACGCTGCGTGCGTTGAATGTCACGGTGACATAACCAGTATCCCCGTTGACGAGAAAAAGCTACCGATCCCAGAAGCTCATCCGCACAAATCGTTGCACTACAACGAAGGTGCAAGCTGCTTAGCCTGCCACGCTGAACACGAAAAAAAGGCCCCAGTTTGTGCTGAATGCCACCGTACTTGGTTCAAAGAAATGTAAATTAATTATTAAAATTCATATACTAAAATAAAAGGTAACGATGATGAAACAATCCACTCGGTTTATGCTGTCCATGGTTGCAACTGCAATGGCCATGTCGAGTTCAGCCGCTTTTGCTGCAGAACAACAAGAAGATGGTATTAACGTTGGCGGTGCAGTGCGTGTTAACTATGGTTATAAAGATTATGACAAAGCCTCAAAAGACAAAGGCGGCGATTTTAATTTTGATATGGCCGCAATTAAATTTGATGGTAAAAAAGGCGACTTCGGTTTAGCCGCAGAATACCGTTTTACTTCAGGCACTAACTATATTAAGTACGGTTATGGTTACTACAACATTGATCCAGACTGGCAACTGCAATTTGGTATCAACAAGGTACCCTTTGGTAATCGCGAGTTTATTTCTAACAGTTGGTGGTTTGGTCTACCTTACTACTTAGGTTTTGAGGATGATCATGATATCGGTCTTAAAGCCACCTACGAAAAAAATGGTTGGCATACTGATTTAGCCTTTTACAAAAATGCTGAATATGGTGCGACCGAGAATAAGCGTTATTCGACCGATTTGTATACCGGTACCATCAATGGCACTGAGTATCACAATGAAGAAACTAACCAGTTAAACGTGCGCCAAACTTATACAACAGAATACGAAGGCGGCTCGACTACCTTTGGTGGCTCTGTGCAGTATGGCCAAATCTACAACAGCGAGACGGGCAACAATGGCGATCGCTATGCCGTAGCATTGCATTTAGACAGCAGCTACAAAGGCTGGAATTTACAAATGCAAGCCATGCAATATGAATACGATGCTGCAGATGCTATCGACTCCAATAAAATTGGCGTGTCAGTAGTGAGCTGGCAGTATGAAATTGCTTCTAAGGGCCAAGCCTATAACATCAACATTGCCAAAACCGTGAACACAGATTGGGGTAGCATTAAGTTCTACAACGACTTTGGTTTAATGACGCCAGATGTTGATGATGATAGCTACGATAACAGTATGCAAAACGTCACTGGTATGGCGATTTCTGCAGGTCCTACCTACACAATGATCGACTTTGTTATGGGTAAAAATATGACCTTCTCTACTGCCAATAACGACCATGTTGGATTACCGGAAGTCGGTAATGATTGGGATAAACGCATTAACATCAACTTTGGCTATTATTTCTAACTCTCCATTCTAACTCTTGTTTGTAATAATCAAGTCGATCGGGACGTTCCTGCGGTTTTGATCGACCCTTCTTTTATGCCCTATTTATTAGGGCATTTTTTATTTTTCAATGTGATTTAGCCAACCATGAAGCAACACACTTTACTCGCCTTATCCCTATTTTTTATTCCGTTTTCACCACTCTATGGAACAGAGTTACAAATGGGGGGATTTATTAAGGCAAACGCACGTTATGTTGAAGGTAATCTGAAGTTTCAAGACAGTTGGACAGGTGGAGGTTCTTTCGCGGATAACACTAAACGTACTCAATTCAGTGCGCAAGAAAGTCGCGTAAATATGACCATCACCTCAAATGAAGTTCAAGCCTTTGCTGAAATTGACTTTGTTGGCTCGGCGCAGGGGAATCCGATCATTTCCAATTCCTACAGCCCCCGCCTAAGGCACGCATTTATATCCTACCAAGGCGTAACGGCTGGGCAAACTTGGTCCACCTTAGTCAATACCAGCACCTTTGCTGAAACAGCCGATTTAGGCGGGCCATTAGTTGGTCAAGCCATGATAAGACAAGCGCAGGTACGCTATGACACAGCCCATTGGCAGTTTGCCCTAGAAAACCCATACACCTACGGAACTCAATCACCAGAACAAGCAAGTGCACAAACTAAATTCGCCACAGCACTCACGTCAACAGAACCACTATGGATTGATACCAACCATGATTATCTGCCAGACATGATCGTTCGTTACAACCAATCGGGTGACTGGGGTAATGTGTCGATATCAGGTTTACTAAGATATTTAGACTCCGCCGATACAGCCCAATGGGGTGGTGGTACATCAATAGCGGCAAAAATACATTCCATAGGGAAAGATGATCTTCGTATTCAATTGCACTATGGTCATTTAGGGCGCTATGTAGGAACCGATGCAGCTAGAGATATCACAGATAGGCAATTAGAAAATTCTTTATCCGTCATGTTCGCCTATAGGCACTTTTGGACCCAACACACACGTTCAAGTATCTTTTATGGGCACACATCCACAAAAGTAGAACAAACAGATCGCAGTCATTCTGGGGTTAACTTATTCACCAATTTAACCCAATCACTCACTTTAGGCGCTGAAATAGGTCGTTATCAAATGCAAGACAATATCACTTCTCTTGTGCCCACAGTATCCCAGCCAAGGGCAACTCAGGGAGCCTCCAACTATGCACAAGGCAGTCTGCAATTCTATTTCTAATGCTAGGGTCGCAGATAAGATTATTCGCGAGCAGAGTCACGAATAAGTTTGCCACTGAAAACATGACGTGATCCATTTCACCTTTGCGGTAGACCAATCTCTTTATTGTTCGTGACAGAACAATAATACCAACACAATACCGCCATTTTAAAAATTAAGACAATAGGATAGATAATGATGAAATTAAAAATGCTTTTTGGAATCGCCGCATTGGCATCAACGGCAGCTATGGCGCAAGGCCCACAATGTAACCATGCACAACTTCCATATCAACAAATGACACCGGTGCCAGCGGACAGTACTCCTTATGTCCCACAAGATACTATGCCTGAGCAATGTCGTAACCCAGAAATTGAAGCTTATATTACTGATTGGGAAGCAGGCAAAATCGATTTTAATACCATTAAACCCAACGACAGCATCGCCGCGGATCAACGTTTTTGTAAAACCTTGGATGATAATGGCAATGTCCTAGAAGCAAAAAACTGCGACCCTAAAAACTCTCCCGTTGGCTATATTTGGAAAGAATTGTCTGACAGCCCAGTTGTTATCGGTATTACTAATGGTGGCAAGTCAGATCATGAGCCGCACTTTCATGGCCAACCAGAGTGTTATTACGTCGTAAATGGCACAAGTAAAACATTAGCAAACAATAAATTTGAAACCCTAGCTAAAGGTCAATACTTCTACATACCTGGGGCTCATATCCACAACACGCCAATTTTAAACAAAGACGGTTTAGGCGTGTTCTACTGGTATCCGAATAATGCTCATTTTGATGGTTTTAAATACTATTGGCGCAAAGATGTGAAAAACTTGAGAGTGGCTGAAGAAGCCTTTGATCGTGTTGATGCCATTCGTAAACGTGATCTTAACCTAGGCCCATACGGTACAAACGAAGCATTCTTTAAAAAATAAGCCAAATTGAAATAAACCACCTTCCTAAGAAGGTGGTTTAGCCCTCTTTGCTCCGCTTATATCGCCACTACCTCATCCTCCGAAGTAAAAAAATGGAGATATAACATTGGCGCATAAAGCAAAGATCAAAGGATCACAAAATCGATCTGTCGAAGTTGGTATATCCGAGCACACCTATTTTTTGAGCTTCTGAGAAAGTAAGGAGAATAATTATTTATAATCAACACCATATATAGCGTTCAAAATTATGCACGCCCCCTAAAAGCCCGCTAATAAAACAACAACCAAGCCCTCTAAAATCCTCATATGTAGTGAAGCACTGCGCGTCACTGCCCCCGCAATCAACCGCGCCAGAAGGACCCGTGATGATAATGGTTCGCATCCACATCGAGTTGATAGTGATTCTCATCACCATAAGGTGTCGCGTTCGGCTTCAATCAAACCGTGAGCATCGGCGAGGCACAAAATCCGCCCATCTGAAAATCTAAATTCATCATAATTGCACATGATCATCGCTCCATTCCTATACATGCAGGATGACTAATATAGGTAAAGAGAACGAGCCTGGCACTCGGCTAAAGTAAGCCAAGTCCTAGACAGCTGCTGTTCACCTAAAACCATCTAAAACCTTGGCTTTTACCCTCTTCACCCCATTGCCAACAATTAACACTAAAGCAACAAATGCCCGCTATTGCATCCTCCACTAGGGTTGATGCAATGACTCGTCTGTAGCCTTACTGCTGCATGGGCTAGAGTGCTCCCAACTTTTTGAGGCTATCTAGGGATTATCTAGGCCGCATCGAAAAACGGTTGAACCATATTGGTGCAACACACTGAACAACACCCATTGAATAGAAACATATCAATAACAATTCAGATTAAGGCAGCATGAGCCTAAAAACGAGTTCAATCACCCAGAAACAGTGTGCAGATCATCCCAGTTCACCTGCTTTCGATGACTAAAAACGGCAAGAGGATAACGCCTTCCCAGGATGAGGCCGCGACCGAAACAGTGAGCCGAATAGAAGGATCCATTTGGGCGCCATCAATTCACCCAGAACTGCCAAAAACCTCACCTTTTGCCCTACCCTTTACGTCCTTCAAGCGTTAACACAAAAGCAACAAAAGCGAGTCGTTGCATCCTCCTCTAGGGTTGATGCAACGACTCGCCTGTAGCCCAGCTGCCACATAGGTTTGAGTGCTCCCAACTTTTTGAGGGGATCTAGGGATTATCTAGGCCGCATCGAAGCACTGTTGAATCCCAATGGTTTAATACACCTATCTCAAAACAACACACATGTAACAAATAAGACTAAGGAAACGTGCGGTATCCGCCACTCGCCATCGCTGTACAACACGCCTATATATGCCCTATCAATGCCGACTTCACCCACAGACATAAGCGAATACCTGAATGACTAATGCATCTGCAGGTATTAAGCAGCTAACGAACGGAAGAATTCAGCTTGATGCTAGGTATCAGCCCTATCCATACCCTTATCCCAACAAGCAATTAGCCAGCGTGAGATTAACGGACACACCTGCAGGTCAACACAGCAGGATCGTATGACCAAGCGGAACACCATGCTTAGGTACCGGCCATTATCGACCGTCATTAGCGTATTACTGCTCACAACTCATGATGTAAATTGGGATTGGGTAAAGCTGACGACTGGGCAAAAGCGTAACGAGATCGGGTGACACGTCTGCCGGTGAATGTGGTCAGCAAGCTAATAGGACACTGTGACAGCAAGGCTACGGAAATTTATCTGCAGGTGTTGAGTGAGGAACGAAATAGCTTAGTGGTGAATCACTTATAACAGTGTTACTTTTGAGCCAGTGATAAAGCATACAGAATCACTTGATCAATCACTGCTTAGTTTATAAATAACATTCGTTTACTGATGTATTTCAAATGTAATACTGCTCCGTATCAACTCTTTTAGGCTTGCATACTAAGCGAATTAATGCGGTTGGTTATCCAACCGCATTTCACTTGAATGCCTAACTGTACTAATGGTTGGTCGCTAGCTTATGGCTTTCATGTAATTGATGAACTATCTCAGCTGCGAAACTTTGTTTTGGCTGCGTAGGTAAGCATAGTCGTTCAGCTATATTATCACCGCTGATAATGCCACAAAGCTTATCGTCGGCATCGATAACCAATAATAGTCTTATAGAAGAAGCGCTTAAAGTATTTAAGACATCAGCTACAGTGGCAAACTGAAGTTCTAACAGGGTTACGGCTTGCAGTTTATCTCGGGGTAGCATTACATCTGCTAGTGTCAGCGAAAATGGCGTTACTGTTTTGCTGACTATGGGCAGTATACGATCCGAAGCAACTTCGGCAGAGCCGATGACTCCTTCCCAACGGCCTGACGGATTGATGACCAGAAATGTTATACCAGAGGTCGTCAATAGACGTTTTCTGGCATCTGCAACCGACATTTCCAGTGGCAAAGACCATAAGTGATGTTCGGCTATCTGCTGCATAGCTGCTATAGCGGGGCATTGGAGAGTGAGTGGATGATGTGCAACGTATAAAGGCGAAGAGTTCACATTAAAGGGATGCAAAGTTTTCATGATAAAAATCCTCAGTATATTAATTTAGTTATGTAAGGGATTAAATCGTTAAAAAACCAAGGGGGGAGCTTGTCCTATCGGCATTCCACGACAAAGACTTCCTAGCGCAGCATTGGACGGGAGAGTGTTCGAATGTTCATTGACTGAAAACTGAGTGATAATTGTCGATAATTGAGGTGTCAGCAGTTCATTGTTATCAGAAAGGGGTCGAAGTGAATTGAATGAAGGTTCTGAGGTAGGCAGAAGAGTAACGACATGACTACTGTCAAGTAATGCTGAACTACCAGTAAACTCAACCTGGATAACTGATTTGGATGCACCAAGTAACACTGCAAGGCTATATAGCCAAACGACAAGATGCCTGAATAACATTCTGTGATCCTAGTCAATTATAAGTTACCGATTTCATGGTAAGAGGGATCTATGTTGGCTTGCAATCGCTTAAGGTATTATTAATAAACTTTAATTTTTCTCAGTAGTGCCAAATTTTGTATGCATTTTTGAGTAATCGACAATAAGTTATTTCCATTAACTAAATCATATACACTGTTTCTATTCTTTATGCGGGCATGCTTTGGTGAACCGAGGCTTCAAGTTATATTGATAAGTGTTAACTTCAGTTGAATGTGATTAAGGATACATATGGAATTTTTTTCCACGCTATTTGTGGGTTACCCGCTTTGGGTTTGGTTAATGTTTTTCGGTTTTGTGCTGGCGTTATTAGCCTTTGACCTTGGTGTATTGCACAAGGAGCAGCATGAAATTACTGTGGCTGAAAGTTTAAAGCTTTCAGCCTTTTATATCTGTATGGGCTTATTGTTTGGGGCTTGGCTCTGGTGGTACAAGGGCTCAACCGCTGGTATGGAATACCTAACGGGCTATCTGATTGAAAAATCACTGTCTATGGATAACGTATTTGTTATCGCGTTAATCTTCAGTAGCTTAGGTATCCCACGTTTATACCAACATAGAGTGCTTTTCTGGGGCATTATGGGCGTATTAGTGTTGCGCGCCATTATGATCGGTCTTGGAGCCGTGCTTGTTGCCCAGTATCAAGGTGTACTTGTGTTATTTGGACTCTTCTTGATTTTCACTGGCGTGAAAATGCTCTTCTCAAACGATGAGCACGGTGATATCCAAGATAATAAGTTTTACAAATGGTTACGCACTAAGATGCGTTTTACGCCAACGTTGCATAAAGAAAAATTCTGGGTACGGGGTGAAGAGCATCAGTTAACAAAAGGATGGTGGGCTACGCCGTTATTCTTGGCGTTGATCTTAGTAGAAACCGCGGATTTGGTGTTTGCAGTTGACAGTATTCCAGCTATTTTTGCGATTACCCAAGATCCTTTTATTGTCTATACCTCGAATATCTTCGCGATTCTGGGGCTACGAGCCTTGTATTTTGCTTTGGCAGCTGTGGTGCACCGTTTCGAATACCTTAAGTATGCGCTGTCAGTGGTATTAGTATTTATTGGGGTGAAAGTGGGTCTAGTGTATTTTAACCATGAAGGGTTAGTGGATTTTAAAATCCCTACGGCACTTTCTTTAGGCGTTACCTTTGGCTTACTTGTCGCAGGTGTACTCTATTCACTTTGGAAAACACGTGATCAAGATAAGAACTGTCAATAGCCTGTGTTTTGTGATTAATGTTTTGTAAATTAATGATTTTATAAGGAGATACATCTTGTATCTCTTTTACGATGTATAGTTCTTGTACATTAATTTTGGGGTTCTGTTTAAATACTCGTATTGGTTAAGGATACCGTTCTATTGTATTTGGCTGCAATAGTGTAATGGTTCGGCGTTAAATTTTCAGCCATGACTCGACCATCTGTTGTTGGGGAGTAGAGCCCCAATGCACCAATCTTTCGTTAATGACAACTGCTGGTGAACTCACCACTCTATAGTCCATTATTATTTCTGGATTTGTCTCCATAATCAAATTAATACTGATACTATGATTATTAGCGATCGCAGTAATTAGTGCGGCAGTATTTGTGCATTTTTCACATCCCTTACCCAAAACTTTTATACACAGCATTTCACACTCTCACAATACGGGGTAACCTATTAGGTGCCGCTTAGGTGCCACTCGTTATGGCGATATAAGGCATTGCTTGTGACACTTCAAAAAATGCGTTTTAGGACCCAATTTATCGCTGCACTATGCCTTTTGGCCTTGTTTTAATCAATAAGAACTTCATTAAGATTGAGGTGGTTTTTATAAATTATTGTTAATCTTTGTTGCTGATTATTCTGTGTTGGAATCGTTATTCAATATCACATTTCCTGATTTTAGCTAATGGAGTTGTGACAAAATAGATGAGTGGAGGTTTTATCCAACAACACCACAATATTAATAATGCGATGAAAAATCAGACGAGTATGGAGTAGTATTGAATATGTACCAATAAGAGTATTGCTATAAAAAAAGCGTTAGGTTACTGTTCTGCTGTTTTTTTATCCTGCATTTAGGACAGTTATGGCACATTTTACAGTGATTGGGCTCGGTCGTTTTGGTACTGCTGCATCGTTAGAATTAATCAATTTAGGGCATACTGTAACAGGAGTCGAACGAGATCCAAAGTTGGCAGAAAAGTATGTTGATGAATTAACTCAAACCGTTGTTTGTGATTCCACTGATGAAAATGCCTTACGTGAATTAGATCTTGAAAATAGTGAGGCTGTTTTAGTTGCTATTGGCGAAGATATGCAGTCAAGCTTATTGTGTACCTTAGCATTAAAAAATATTGGTGTAAAAAAAATATGGGTTAAGGCGAGTACTAAGGCTCATCACACGATTGTTTCTAAATTAGGAGTTAACCGCATAATTCACCCTGAAGAGGAAATGGGGATCCGCGTAGCACAGGCACTTAATTATCCGATGGTGAATAATTATTTACCATTAGGAAACGGTTTATACGTTGTTGAAGTTCATATACGAAATAAATTGCATAATACGCTTATATTCGAACTTTTAAAAGGCAGTGTTAAACCGATATTAGTTAAACGTGGCACTCAGGTTTTCTCTAGCTTTAGCACTGACTTTTGTCTACATGAAGAGGATATATTATTACTTTATGGGACTCAAAATGAACTTAAATCTATTGCTCCAAGGTTAATCTAATCATGGTTTCTTGGCATCCATCGATTTATATAGCAAAGAAAACACCTAAAGCGGCAAAAAAAATACTGGCGGCTCCACCTTTAATACTGTCGGTGAGCTTTATTATTTTAATATTAATTGGCACTCTACTGCTTAAATTGCCAATAGCCACAACAGCCCCTGTTACTTGGAGTCAGAGTTTATTTAATGCAACTTCTGCAGTAACAGTGACAGGTTTAGTCGTTTTTGATGTAGGAACTGTATATACCACATTTGGACAGGTCATTGTTGCCCTATTAATTCAACTTGGTGGTTTAGGCATCATGACATTTGCTATTGTAACCTTGTTAGCTTTAGGCGGGAAAATTGGGTTTTTCCAAAATACTATAGCAAAAGAGGCTTATAATAGTACGAATAGTTCGACATTAGTGAATACTGCTAAGTCGGTATTCATTTTCTCTCTCTGTGTTGAATTAATTGGCATGTTGATTTTATCTATTTCTTGGTCAGATGAACTAGGTTGGAAAACGAGTCTGTTTCATGGTTTTTTTTACACAATATCTGCTTTTAATAATGCTGGCGTAGGGCTAAGTCCGGACAGTCTCATCCCCTATGTTGAAGATCCTGTTATCAATTTGACAATTACCGCATTATTTATTATTGGAGGCTTAGGGTTTAGTGTTTGGATTGACTTATGGCGTCAAAGACGCTGGGCTAAATTAACAACTTATAGCAAAATGATGATTATTGGGACGGTTATTATTAATGCTGTAGCCGTACTCGCTATTTATTGTATTGAATATAATAACCCTATGACTTTATCGCCATTATCTGAAACGGGTAAATGGCTAGCGTCTTGGTTCCAAGCTGTAACCCCAAGAACGGCTGGATTTAATACACTTCCGATAAATGAACTTGAAGATTCAACAACCGCATTAATGTTAATGTTAATGTTCATCGGTGGAGGTTCGTTAAGCACCGCAAGTGGCATAAAAGTCGTGACATTTATGGTGCTAATATTGGCAACTTATGGTTATTTAAGACGTTATGAAACTGTTTATGTTTATCATCGTGGTATATCTAAAGAGACAATAAGTAAAGCATTAGCACTGGCGATGATATCTGTTGGAACAATTTGGGCCTCTATATTTTTCTTATTACTCAGTGAGGATGCGCCAATGATAGATATTATTTTTGAAGCTGTATCCGCATTTGGGACCGTAGGATTGTCAAGGGGGTTAACACCTAATTTAACTGTGGCTGGTCAATTCATTATAATATTTTTAATGTTTATGGGACGATTAGGCCCCTTAACTCTTGCCTATTTTTTAGCGAGCCCAAAATCTAAACGTATACGTTACCCCGAAACAAAATTAACCATTGGATAACGAAATGACGAGTTTGGAGATTTAACATGAGATTGACTGGTTGTTTTTCTATTATTTGTTTGATGATGGTAGGTTGTCAGCCTACACCACACATATTTAAACTGGAAGGAGAGGCACAAGGGACAACATGGCACATAAGTTTTTGGAGCCCAAATAATGTTAACTCTTCTTTACTTGAGGCGAATATAAATAAGAAACTTGAAGAGCTAGATAAGAATCTCTCTAATTATAGGCCCGACTCAACTATTAGCCTATTTAACTCATCCATGAGTACAGAGCTTATCGTAGTAGGCGAGGAAATCGTGAGTTTAGTTGAAAAGGCTAAAAACGTCTCTGCCAAAAGTTATGGATGTTATGATCTAACGGTAAAATCCTTATTTGATCTATGGGGTTTTGATAAGTTTCAGTTAATGGTCCCAAGTGAAATAGCTATTTCTGAAACACTTAAAAAAACAGGGATGCAACATTTACATTTACAATCTAATGCGATGTCAAAATCGAGTCCATATATTAATGTAGATTTGTCCTCCATTGCTCAGGGTTATAGTGTGGGTAAGTTAGCTGAAACGTTAGAATTATATGATGTTAAAAATTATTTAGTTGAAATTGGTGGGGAAATGGTAGTAAAGGGGCATAAACCCGATGGCTCTAATTGGAAAGTTGCGATTGAACGTCCTTTGCCGGATAAAAATATACTACACAAGCTATTAACCATAAAACAAGATCAAGCAATAATGACTTCTGGTACTTATCGGCATTACTTTGATAATAATGGTGTCCGTTTATCACACATTTTAGACGCCAGAACTGGTTATCCTGTAATACATAACACTGTATCGGTTACTGTATTGAATAAGGATCCAACGCTTGCTGACGCTTGGTCTACTGCACTTTTATGTTTGGGGCATGAGAGAGGGGTTGAGGCTGCTAATAAAAACGATATTAGCGCATTATTTATTGCTGAAGAAAACAGTAAACTTGTTGAGTATTCGTCAAATGCATTTAATATCTTTACTGCATCAAGTTCTGTAATCAATGACAATTAGATATTGGCAATAACTCTATTTCTCATAAATACATTGAGAGTGAATAAACGTTAAAAATGAAACGTTAACCATTTTATTTTTGTTGACTGCATGTTAATATAAATTGCTGTTAATGCTCTATAAATTGCTATTTGTTGTCTTTTGTAAGAATCACAGCATTTAGTATTGATGAATTTTTATTTTACTGGATAAAAATTATGTTACATGCGTTTTTAATATCATTAGCTATATTAGCTTTGCTAAGTATTATTTTTGAAGAAATTACTCATATCAATAAAGCAAAAACAACGCTTTTTTTTGGTTGTATAGCGTGGGCTACACTTTTCATTAATGCTGATGGCGTGGCAAATCAGGAGGTTGTAGCGCATAAATTCAATGAAAACTTACTCGAGATTGCAACTCTTTGGTTATTTTTAATGTCCACAATGACGTTTGTTGCATACCTTAATGCCAAAGGTATGATTCAAGTGATGGTACAAAAAATATTCCCACAGAAGGTTTCTGTGAGATTGCTGATGATCCAAGTAGGTTTGTTTTCACTTGTTCTTTCAGCATTTTGCGATAACGTCACAGCAACCCTTGTTTCCATTGGTTTACTATATACGTTTAAATTAGAAGATAGTATTCGTCTAAAAATGGCTGTACTAATCATCTTCTCAGTCAACTCTGGAGGGGTAGCACTTATTACTGGTGATGTCACTACTCTAATGATTTTTTTGAGTGGACATGTAAAGATGTCTGAACTTATTATATTGTTTATTCCATCATCTATAAGTGTAATTTTATTGGCTACAATTTTTTCTTATAAAATTGAAGGGTTCGTTACGACTTCGAACGATAAACTTACATATCAAAAGGTTGATGTGCTTATTGCCTTCATTTTCTTTTGTACAATTATGATGACTATGTTGTTTAACATTCTGTTTGAAATACCCCCTGTGTTAACCTTTTTAACTGGTCTATCAATTATGTTTTTAGTTGGCCATGTTTTTCGTAGTGATAAAGAGGAGATAAAAATCCTTGAATACATTCGCCAAGTTGAATATGACACATTATTATTCTTCTTGGGGATTTTATTGTTGGTTGGAATGCTTAAAGAAATTGGAACACTGGATTTATTGGCTAAAGCATATGCGATGTTTAACCCCAATATTTCAAACTTTGTCGCTGGCTTGGGCTCTGCTTTAATTGATAACGTTCCGCTTACTGCTGCGCTGCTGAAGGCTGAGCCTGTTCTCAATACTTCTGAATGGCTTGGTTTAACCTACAGTGTTGGTGTTGGTGGTTCTTTATTAGTAATTGGCTCAGCAGCGGGAATTGTTGCAATGAGCAAAGTAAAAGAGCTTACATTTGTTAGTTATATCAGATATGTCCCAGCATTATTTTTATGTTATTGCTTGGGCTACGCGTTAACATTGCTTTTAGCGAATGTTGTTTTTTAATAATTATAATTGATGGTTAGGTGGAAGTTTCGCCTAGCCATCAAATTAAAATTAACTGTATGTTTTTTATTGGTACTTTTTCATTTATTCACATGTGGTTTATGTGAATGCTTTTATTGTGTTACGATATTTTTATAAGCCTTACTTGTATCAGGCAAGAACAAGAATTATTATGCCTAATATAATTCTGTACCATGCAAAAATATTTAATGAATGTTTGGCAACAAATTGAATTAGTGTATTAACAACAATAATTGCCGAGAAAAATGCTGCAATAAATCCAAAAACTATTGCCCAAATATCATCTATACTTAGCAAATGATAATTTTTTGATGCATCGTATACTGCGGCACCTAGCATGGTTGGTATGGCTAAGAAAAATGAAAACTCTGTTGCAGCTTGCCGTGATACCCCTGATAACATACCGCCAATAATAGTAGCACCAGATCTAGATGTGCCTGGGATCATTGAAATACATTGTGCTATTCCTATTGCTATAGCTTGTTTTAATCCTATCTGTTCAATACTTGTTATTTCAACTGTTTTTTTTCGTCCTTCAACCCAAAGTATGATAATTCCTCCAATAATTAATGTTGAAGCAACTACGGTTGTATTAAATAAAAGCTGTTTAATATTGCTAATAAATAATGCCCCTATAATAGCGGCTGGCAAGAAAGCAATCATGACCATAGCTGCAAATCGTTGTGCTACAGGGTCGGACTTTAGTACCCCATTAATTAGTGTTATAATTTTAATTCGGAATAACCAACATACTGCTAAAATCCCTCCTAATTGAATGACAACCTCAAATACTTTTGCCTCATGTGAGGGAAAGTTAATCCAATCACCAATTAAAATAAGATGTCCAGTACTTGAAATTGGTAAAAATTCAGTGATACCTTCAATAATTCCAAGTAGAAACGCTTTAAGAAAATAAATCCAGTCTGTCATTTTGTGCCTTTAAGTGTGTGAAATAGCAACTTGATAGTTAAATAAGTGGATAAAATATCAGTTTTTCACTGTTAATTAAATTATGTGAATGATATTTAATTTCTTGTTTCATAAGCGATTTTTATTGAATTTTTCACGAAATGCAATTGCACCAAAAGTTGTTAGCTGGTAGCGCTACTTGCTGATGAACAGGTTACCGAGTTTGATGACTTTGTTCGGTGTCTTCTCCCTACTTAATGTTTCTGCGACTTGTTCGTTATAATGTGCATATTCAAATCTTTTGTACTGTAAGAGATTGATAAACGTTTATAGGATTTAATGTCACTAACGCAAATGAGATTGACTTTTACTGACCAGCTATTAGGTTTCTGAACTTTGGAAGGTATTCATTTCAAAAGGTAATCTCTGGGCTAAAAGCGGTAGGCATTAGCTCTTTATCAGCAATGCCACCTCATAGTGAGAGCCGTTACTTTTGTTTTCCTCTCACCATCCTGACGTATAGATAAATGACTGGTCCATTCCGACGGCCATGACCGTTATAGAATTGGATATGCCACTTGCCACCAAACTGGCTATTTTTATTAGTAATCGGCTCAGTAGCCGGGAATTGTTGCAATGAGCAAAGTAAAAGAGCTTACATTTGTAGTTATATCAGATAAGCCTCAGCATTATTTTTGTGTTATTGCTTAGGGTTTGCCTTAATATTAATTTTAGCTAATGAAACACATTCTCGTTATATTTAACTCAGAAGCCATTCTCTGTAGATAAAGAGCGTTAACATTAAGAAAATAGTGTGTTAGTCAGACAGTTTTGTATGATTATTCAGGTATAGGAATATGGCTTTCAACGGTATTACCCTGGTTTATAATTATTTCTATTCTGCGGTTTTTCTGACGATGTTCAGGTGTATCATTTTTAAAACGAGGTTGTGTATCAGCTAAGCCCTGAACAATAATTCTACTTGGGTTTACGCCCTTGTTTTTAGTGATTACTCTAACGACTGCAGTAGCTCTTAAAGATGATAAGTCCCAATTGTCAGCATAAATCTCCATTGGCAATGTTGCGTCAGTATGTCCGGCTATCACTATTCTTCCTGGGACTGACGCGATAATCTCGGCAATCTTATCAATTAGCGGTACAAATTTAGGTTGTATAAAAGCAGAGCCCGATGCAAAAAAAGTGTTGTTGTCACCGATTCGAATGATGAGACTATCACTCACAGCATCAATTTCAATTTCTTGATTTTCTATTTCATTTTTTAACTTAGCGGATATTATTTCTTTATACTTTTTTATTGTGTCATTGCTCTTCGCATTTGCTAGCGTATTGTCATTGCTCTCGGAGCTTGCAGGTGCAGTTGTTGCAAGTTCAATAAGCTTTGGTTCTGCATCTACAACGGATGTCACAGTATTGGGTTCGAGTATACTCGTTCCTCCAGGTGCTAATGAAGTCACAGCAGGAGTTGATATCAACCCGATTTTAGCCAATGAATCTATAAGACCTTCAACCATAAACTTTGCTTCATTTTTATCACTCATCGCAAATGAGTACAACACGACAAATAAGGCAAATAGCAGTGTCATAAAATCTGCGTAAGAAATTAACCAACGTTCATGATTTTCTGGGGGATCAACCTTCTTTTTTCTCATCTCGTTAGTGCTCCAAATATGGATTTAAATGAGCTTGTAAACGTTGTGGAGACTCACCGTCTGCAATGCCAATTATTCCAGTCAGAGTCATCTCTTTAAATACACTTAACTGATGTGCAAACGCTTTGTAACGGTTTCCAAATGGCAGGAAGATGATATTAGCCGCAGCAACGCCATAAATAGTTGCAATAAATGCGACTGCAATCGCACCACCTAATTTATCTGGGGCATCAAGTAACCCCATAGCATGAATTAGTCCAAATACAGCACCAACAATTCCCATCGTAGGACAATAGCCACCCATTGCCTCATATACTTTTACAGTTTGTTCTACACCGTGCTGTTCAAATTCAATCTCTTTTTCTAAGATTTCTACAATATTGTCTTTTTCATAACCATCAACGAGTAATTGAAGTCCTTTATGTAAAAAAGGATCGTTAATTTGGTCTATCTTATCTTCAATTGATAGTAAACCACCTTTTCGCACATCGCCTGCAATTTCGACCAAAAACTCGGCACGCTCCGCCAAATCAGTTCGTAAAGGGAAAATGAGCCACTTAAAGCGTTTTATTGAAGCAATAATTACTGAAAAAGGAAACTGTGCTACAGTTGCACCTATTGTTCCCCCGATAACAATCATAAATGCTGGTAAGTCCAGTAAGGCACTAGGATGCCCACCTTCGATAAGGTTTCCAACTAATATAAATAATATTGCAACCAATACACCAATAAAACTCATTTATCTCATTCCTAAATTAGAAATACAAAAAAAATACAACACATTGTTTTCACATGAAATAAATTAACCATTCTATCTTACTTTATAATGAGTAGCTTAGTTGTTAACTCTACTTTTATTAGTTTAAAATATATAAAATCAAAGCTACCTTATCCAACTTTACAACTACAAAAACCAATAATTTAAATAATAATTTCTTTTATAGCATATAAGATGCATTTTCAATCAGAGTATAGTTCAAGTAGATAAAACCAGTGCAATTTTTCAAAAAAGCAAATATCGTACCATTTCAGCTTTAGCAGTAATGACAAATACAGGCCCAACAAAGAGTGGGTCTAGGACATAACCGACTTGATACTGTGTAAAGATTTTTCCATACAATTGTTAATACCTAAGTGCTGATAGCCTTGTCCTATTAATAGTCAAGATTGCTTACTCCTCAGCCTGCAATTAACTAAATCAGACAAAACATCAATATGTTTACCCAATTATGCAACTTTACAACAGAAGTTAGGTTAAGAAGAAGTGAATAAGTTTTAATGAAAGAGTATTTTAGAATACTAGACTGACTAAATAGCGCCCCGCACGAATACTTTGGGGCACTTTACACTATGAGTAACAAAGCAACGACCAACTACTGCACGTGACGAAGCTTAATGCCAAACATAAGCATTGCTTCAAATCCAATCCAAGCATCATTCCCTATGACGGTACTACATACCTTCTAGAAGATATCAGACAAATTTGGAAAATGATGAAAACCATGCATTATCCATAGATAGCTATCAATGCCGAAGACAAATCAGGACTGTGTTGCATGAGTTAGAACAAACTGCTATTCATGCACAATTAGCCAGACAAATTCAGATAGTCACATGATGGGACCGCATTGTACGACCCAACATGACGACAAAACATGAAACTGATAAAATTTTTTAAAGATAATGTGATTCTCTTCTCATTTATTAATGCTCATAAAAAACACCGACATAATGCCAGTGCTTTATTATATAAAATAAATAATTTAGTTAAATACGAAATTTCCTCACAACATCCTGCAACTGCGTGGCTAAATGATTCAGATCGTTACATGCCATCGCCATCTGTTTCGCACCAGTAGCCACCTCTTCAGAAGCGTCGCTAATATTTGCGACATTACGGTTTAGCTCTTCACTTACCGCGCCCTGTTCTTCTGTCGCGGTAGCAATCTGAATATTCATTTGAGAAATACTGCTCACTGAACCGCTGATTTTCGCAATCGATTCTCCGGCCTCTTTAGCTTTGTTAACAGTCTCAATCATCATAGCTTGGCTCTGTTGCATAGTATTCCCAGCTTCACTAGCCCGTAACTGCAATTCAGAAATGATGCTATTGATTTGAGAAGTGGAGTCCTGTGTCCGTTTGGCTAGCGTTCGCACCTCATCTGCCACGACAGCAAACCCTCTACCCTGTTCACCTGCCCTAGCAGCTTCAATGGCCGCGTTCAGCGCCAACAAGTTAGTTTGTTCAGCAATACCTTGTATCACCTCCAATACCATCCCAATATTACGGCTATCATCTCCCAATTTACGGATCACTACCGCGGTAGCTTCTATCGCTCCAGCGACCTTATCAATACGCACAATCGAGTCATTAACTGTTTCACTACCTTGCGTCGCAGTGCCACTTGCCTGTGTCGCTGCATTGGCGGCATCGTTGGTATTTCGAGCGACGTCTTGTACGGTAGCTTGCATCTCATGCATCGCAGTGGCTAACTGGTTTAGCTCATTTTGCTGAGTTTCCATATTGTTGGATGACTGCAAAGCAACAGCGCTTATCTCCTCGGCCGCAGAGCTAAGTTGCACTACAGAGTTGGAAACCTCACTAACCAGCATGCGCAAGTTATCTTGCATCTCATTAAAGCTATCTGCCAGTTGACCAAACTCATCACGGGCAAACATATTCATGTCGAGCTTATTGGTCAAGTTACCAGCTGATACCTGTTCAGTTTGCTTTAACAACAACATTATGGGATTTTTTATCTGACGGATTAACAGTAATGCCATCGCTAGTACAAAAAATATTGTACCAAGTCCCACTATAATGCTGAGCATTTTGGCTGTTTTATAGGCTGACTCACTACTTATCGCCATCTCCTGTGCTGCGCGATCATTTTCATTTCGTAAATTCGCAGTTTCTTCTCCAGCCTCTTCCAAAGTTTGTTTGGTCACTGTTTTGATCATCACATTTGCACTCGCCATGTCCCCTTTTTCAATGGCTGTCACCAATGATGAGTGTGCAGCGAAATATTTTTCTGCAGCGATGCCAAGTTCTGTAAATTGTTGTTTGTCTTGCTCTGATACAAAATCTAGTTTGGCATATTTCTTGTCAGCGATTTCAAACTCGCGCTTAGCTGTCTCAAAGCGTTGCTTACTAATCTCCAGGGCAGCAGAGTCCTGTTTCATCACGTCAATTACCATATTTAATTCAGCACGTCGAGCATCAAGTAATGCAACATGCATTTGAGCAGATGCACGAATAGAAGGGATTAGGTTTTCAGTAATCTTAGTCGTATTACTATGCAAGCTGGCAAGTTGAATGACTGAAAACCAAGCCAATCCCAACACCAGTAAAGAAAGGATAAAAAACACTGTGGTCATTTTTTGTATTATTGTCATGCTTTTAAACATAAACTAGCTCCTGTCTAATACTTTTTCGAATGGTGCAAACGGAAAAATTTGTATATCGCTCTTAGGGAACGATATACAAGATCCCCTAAAGTATCAGTATGATCTGTACTTTTAAAAATGAACAATTTGCTTAGTATTTTTTATTAATGACAGTCATTATTCGCAATAGAGGTTCAAGACAAGGAAAGTTAGATAATGGCTACAGGTGGTATTTGTAAAGGCTTCTCCATTACAGAATATCTATTGAGGGAAGTATGAAGCATTTCTGTCTAAATGAGTGCCCTTCTACTTAGTAAAGCAAGCCTTTAGAAAAATCATGCCAGTGCAGCTTCACTGGCATTGATGTGAATATTGATGCATTTTCGGGCAATGCTCATACAGTAAAGTGCAAGAACCATAGTGATGAATCCACGATTTCAAATACTGTCAATTGAAGAACGACTCACAATAAAACACTAACAAAATGTGAGTATTACAAAAAATAATCAAAATCTAGTTTGGTTGATTTAACGTCCTATTTTACTATTTTCTTACTACAGGCCACAAAACTCACGGTCAAATCATGAAAGCAAATATGTTATTCTTTCTGCAAGCGCATATTTCTTTTCATCATTTAATAGTTAATTACTTTGCATAGGTATCTGTCCAAACCTTTGATAAAATCCAATCAACGGGTTAGCAGTCTTGGTGGACAACCGTCTAACCCGCCAGCCCTCGCAAGAGGGCGTTCCTTCTAATTCATCCTATCTAGCAGTGCCATTTCGGCTTTTCTTAGCCAGAAGATGTAAGATTTTTTGCTGTCAAATCCCATTAGGGCCCATTGCTCTTTGCAGAGGTAATGGGCGCGGATGGCGCGTTTGCAGTTAAGGGATAACTGCTCAACGAGCTGGTCAAAATGGGCGACGTGGGCAGGCACGTTAAGTTCGTGCTTTAAGTTGCCGCCCAGCGCTTCGCCTAAACGGTCGCAGGCGCTGCGATTCGAAAACCCCTTGCCCAATTCTTGGTACACCCAATAACGGCCCCAGCGATACAGCCCTAACCGCAACGCCTTAATGTTCATCCTCTGCTCGGGTTCATCGCTAAAGCCCATTGGCCACCTCATTTATCTTCTCAATCGAAAGCTTAAACACATCAAGGCATATCGATGTCACATCGTCATAGGGCGCAGTAGTGCGGCCATTTTCCCAACGTTGATAAGTGTTGCGGCTAATGCCGTAAATCTCAGCCACTTCGTCTTGGGTCATGCCCCGTAAACGGCGCCCTACTTTCAATACATCCGCGGCGCGATTAGCCATAAATCCTCCTGCGTGAAGTCCATAACCCAGTTGTGCTAATTGATATTGTTATTGTCATCGTCATAACCACCCCACTAACATTGGCTCGTCTGGCTCACTCGGCTCAGTGGTCGATTGGCGCATAATCTCGGGCGCCACATCATCAAACCCCAGTGTGATTAAGTGCGCATGGTAGGCATCTAACGCCATCAACATGCCCTTATCTAAGGTGCTGTTAACGTAAGTACGCAGCAGTAATGGCAAGGTGTGATTCAAAATCCGCTCACCCACCATGGTGTCTACACCCATGTCGGCAATAATGGTGCGGCACAGTTTGCGCAGTGCATGGGAGGTAAACGCCTTAAACCGAATCGTTTCACTCCAATATTGCGCGGTGCGAATACTCACCGGCCCTACCTCACCTGGGAACAAAAACGCCCGCTTGCCCACATGCGTGTATTGCCACTGGGCGTAATGGGTTATCAGCTTCTTGGCTGTGGGCGTCATGGGTAGTCGGTGCTCTTGGCGGTTCTTGGCATTCTCAGCCGGGATAAACCAGTAATCGCCGGCGAAGTGGTCCCAACGTGCTAAACGGGTTTCACCAATGCGGGTACCGAACATCAACATCAGCACAAACAACATCGCCACCGGTCTTGCTGCATTACGCAATGCGCTGAATAACGGGCCCACGTCCGACTCGCTTAATTGCGTACCTACCAAAGGCGGCATCTTCAAACTCATTTGCACCCGATACCCCGCCAAGCTATTGGTGTCTAACACCCGTAAATCGGCCGCAACCGATAGCGCTCGTTTCAACACCTTCACCGCCGCTTTGATGTAATTGGCCGAATAACCCTGCGCCAACATGGGTTTGATTAAATAACTGTCCACTGCGATAAAGTTCAGCTCATTGAGTGGTAACTCACCAAAGCAGCCGCTGAGATGTTTACTCACTAACGATTTACAGTTACTGCGCCAGCTGTTGCGAAACCGTAGCAAACTCGTTGCTGATTACCGTTTGGCCCATGCTGCGTTTGGCTAACAGGCTGGGTAATTCCGCTAGAAAAGTCTTCAAGCACATCACTGGCCACACGCCCTGTTTTTGCCACACGGTTTTGCCCGCTTCGTTCATCACTAAATACACCGAGGCTTGGCGTCTATCGGTCGAGGCCCGTAACCGCACCGCCGGAAACTGCGAGTCCCGAAAGTCCCGCGTTATCCCTGCCCGCAACCAACGGCGCAATACTGCATCGTTTAACTTGCCTTGCTCCACGCCTGTTGCTATCACCATCTGCGCCATCTAGCCCTCCAACCGATATTCAAAGGTGTGATGGGTACCCGAGCGTATCCGCTTTACCCGCTGGTTCATCGGCATATCCCGAAACCGCGCACTTAAGGCTGTCTCGCTGTCGTGAACCCCAAAGCGGTTAAAGCTTTCTTGCTGGATTTCAAACAGGGTCCAAAACCGTTTGCCGGTGATGATGCGCATCAAGCGTTCGCGCTGTGTCAGTGGTTTAGTTGCCATCGTTTGCCCCCTTAAGCCCAAAGTTTGCACGTAAATTGGCAATAATTGATTTCGCCTTGGCCGCCTCAGTGGGCCGCGTCACCGTTTCAGGTAGTGCCTTTGGCAATTCCACATCGGTCAACTCGCCACGGCTAAAGCGCCGACACAGCACTGTGTAATTGCGTTCAAACGTCATCAACACGTCCTTTTCAAGCCCTGTTGCAAACATCCAACTGCCCGTCTCGCGTACTGCTAAACGCACCACATCATGGCTCCACGTATGTTTGTCAGGGTGATGGTAATGGCGCGCAGCCTCCTTAAACGCGGCTTCCAACTTGGGCAGCCCCAAATCACAAGCCGTGGGTTGGCACCACAAAGCAAACTGGCGCGGTGTCGGCCAAAACTGCCTATCGCCCTGCTCGCGTCTAGCGCGATTCAACCCCGCTTGCACTTGCTCGCGGCTGGCAATTCCCTGCGCCGCCAAGGTTTTAAGCCACTCGGCTTTGTGGGTTGCTTCGTCCTCAGGCCGCGGCGCACTCACGGGGAACAACACCCGCAACTTGCTAAACACGCTGTCCACAATCGCCATGTCCATTGCCGTGGGTTCGGGTTGGCTCACACGCCCTTGCCCAACCAGCGGCTGGCGGATTAAGGTCTGCAGTGATTTCATGCTCGCATTTTGGTTGGCCGTCATATCAAAGGGTCCTCTGGGTCATACACCGCGTAGCTCCAATCCACTTGCCCAACCGCGGTACCCATCGGTCTTGGCAACGGCGTTAACCAGTGGCGTTCGCGGATAAACTTGGTAATGCCGAGCACAAACTGGCCGTTAGCGCTAAAACCCCAACTCGCATCCAGCGCCGCAGCGTCCTTCAACCAGCTCACCGCCAACACGCAATCGGCATCGGTCAGCTTTTCAGCCTTCCACGCTTTCCATGCAGCCGAATCCGAGCCGCCTTTGCGATGGGCGGGGTAGGCTTTGAAAAACGCATTGAAAACCGACTTAGCACTCGTTGCTGGACAAGAGTCTTTTAAAGATTCTTTGATAGGTTCAAAAGAGTGACAGATTCTGGGTGCAGCTCCTGCACCCTCAGAGGGTGAATCTCCTGCACCCATGGGTGCATTTGCTGCACCCTCAAAATTGGCTAGGGGTGAATCTGCTGCACCCCCAATATTTTCTAGGGGTGAATATGCTGCACCCTCAGTATTTTCTAAGGGTGAATTTGCTGCACCCTCAGTAAAATGTAGGGTTTGAGCAGGTTTATCACTCAGAACACACGATGAAAAGTCCAAAATATACAGGTTGGATGTATTGCGTTTATGCTCACTCTTGCGGGTAATTTTGCGCACCAGTCCGACGTCAACCAGCGCATTAATGTGGTTAATCGCCGACCGCTCGCTTATCTCGCAAGCCTGCGAAATATACTCGTAACTCGGCCAGCATTCGCCTTGGTCATTGGCGTTATCGGCAAGCTTGATCAACACCAGCTTGCGCAGTGGATTACCCACCTTGGCCTTCATCGCTTTTACCATCAATTCCATACTCATAAGTCACCCCCAAACGGAGCAACCCACGGCTCAAAATTGACGAAATAAAAATGCTTGCCTAACATATAAATACCTCTCTTAGTGATTAAGCCCCATCGGTCGCCAAAACTTCAAATGACTTAATTAATCAATAAAAACAGCTAGTTGAGCCAAACTTGTCATGTCAAAAAAAACATATGGAACCGTTATTGAAATAAGCCAAAACTGCGGCCGTATTGCAGTAAAACTTGATAATGGCAATATCAGCGTCATGGATATTTACAATCCAAAAAGCTTTGAAATTGGCCACATCATCTACGGACAGCTGGATGTACTAGGCGGTTATTTCATCTTCAACAAAACCACTCAAGCTGAATATTTCGCTTATGTAGAAGCCTCCTGCTGCAATCTTGAGACGGCTCAACAGCAGCTCCTTCTCGAATAAAACACCAAGCCGAATCACTAACCACTCAGCGCAAAATCCAAATTTGACCTCCCCCCTCTGCTTCAGTAATATGTCAATGCCTCTCTTAGGTATTAAGCCCGCATCGGTCGCCAAAACTTCAGCGGGCTTTCTTATGTCTACTGCAACGGGTCAACTGCAATGCGCCCCGTTGCCCTCCGCTCGCTCGCCTTCACTGCCAAGCAAGTAAACCTTGTGCGCCAAGTTACTGCGCAACTGGCTAAAAAAATCACGCCGTTTAATGTGCGCGTTACGGCTAGTCGCTATGGCACTCACATTAGCTGCACTCATATCAGCCGCGCCTACATCCTCAGCCAATAGCGCAATAGAACGCTCCGCGCGTTGTTCTTCCATTAGCAGATAATTCATAATCCAATCGATGCTCACCGTCGGCAGCAACAACTGCTTGTTGCTGCCCAGCAACGCCTTATCCACGATGTCGGTCGCGATAACCGCCCAACGCTCGGGGCGACTATGCTGCAATTCATCGCAGCTCCTTAACACCTCAACCATTCGGCCCACCTGCGTTCGCTTAAACAACTCCGCCGTGGTATGCCCATGAAAACAGGCAATGTCTTTGCCCATGTTCACGCCACTTAACGCTGCCCGTTCAGAGGTTGCCGCGCTAAGCTCATTGGCGCTAAGCTCAGCCACGTTAGGCTCAGTGCGATTAGGCATGTTCGACTTAGATTTAAGCGCCATCGCCTTAAGCATTAACTGCTTTGCTTGCATCATGAGTAACGTCACTTGCGCGGTTTCCATCTCGGTAAGCGCGGCCACGGCGGGCCCATCATCACGGCTAACTTGCCCATGTACCGAACACGCGGCGCCGCCCTCCAAACAACAAATTAAACATTCAGGATCAAACATCGTTATGCTCCCCACTTTATCTTAGGTATCAAGCCCGCATCGGTCGCCAAACTGTGGCGGGCAATTTGATAACGGCGTTTTTTACGCACCCAGTTATCACTTAACTGATTTGTGAACATGCCATTCACTCCTTCTTTCATTTCAACAGCTCATTCCAACAACTCATTTCAACAACTGCCACTTATGCCCATTGGCACACACGGCGCGTTTTGAGCCCGACTTGGTTTGCTTTAAAGCCAAACCGCACTGGCCACACGGCACATCAGCTACCCGCTTAAGCATCACCGCATTAATCTGTGCGCTGTGATTCGCTCGTTTGGGCCGATAACCTAACGCCCGCGCCACTTTTACATACTCTTTCGCAATCCATTTGCCATCGGGTTCTAAATGCAAACCGTCGCCGATCATGTCGCCCAAGCGGATCAACTGCTGATGCAGCTCAGTCTTAGCGCTGGCGATAACATTGATGTTAAGGTTCGATTGCGGCATCGCTGTCACTTCTCGGCCGCGAATTGCGCCGCCTTACCGCCATGACTCGCTAAATACGGATACGCCAGCTCTAACGCCGCCATGCTGGCTTGCGTGGTCGCCGCCGACTCTTTTAACTCACGGTGCGCCGCCACTAACTGCTCGCGCTTCGGCTCATCGCCCAAATGGATCACCGCCACTTGCGCCTCGGCGTTCTCTTTGGTGAGCGATGCCGCCATATCGGCCACATGCAACACATGGCCATCATTCATGCGGTCGGCAATTACCGTCACCCCAGTGCAACCAAACACATCGTTGAGATACTGCACCCGCAAATGCTCAGGTAGCGCCGCCACCAGTGCTTGCTCAACATGAAACAAGCGATCAGCCTGCGGATGTTGGCCCTCGTACTGGCCGAGCCAACGGAACAACTTTTGGGCATTTATCCGCGCATCGTTGTGCACGTCTTGACTGCTCGCAAAGCTAATGCCCTCCGCCGCCAACACCTCGCTTAGCCCGAGACGTTCAACTGCCGCAACAAAATCTATCGCCAGTGCAAAGCGCGTCATCTTGGGTAACTCCAACACCCGATGAATCGTTTTCATCAACAAATTCAAACGGCTATCTTTTTTACGTGAATTGGTTTTCATGCTAATAAGCCTCTCTCTGTTAACTTACTGTTATTGAAGATTAGAAATTAATTGGACCGATGTTCACTACTTACTAACTGGATCACGGCTCGCGTACTAATGCATGTAAGTCGCTAATAGCGAGCCGTAACAGTGGATACTTCAAAACGCTTACTGGCATCGGGTTCGCATTCCGGCCTAGAAGTTAGGCAACGCTATCATCTGCTGATATATCCAATGGATTTGGAAATACATCTGCAAATGAACATTGGGCGCCAAGACGGTTAAGTGCGTTTACAATTTTCCAGCATTGATTGAAGTCAGGAGTTCTTCGCCCTGTTTCATAGTGATAGAAGGTTGACACATCCGTACCGATGATTTGAGAGAGAGCTTTTACGGAAATTCGGGCTCTCTCTCTGATGTTTCGAATCTGTTGCATGCTCACCTCAGAATTGACACTTTATGCAAATGTACATTATGTATATTTAGCAAGCAACAAGAATGTACATTTTGTTCGTTGATAGTATTTGTACATAATGTACATTTTGGGAATGAAAATGAATTGGACTGATCTGGTTAAAGCCAGAATTAAAGAAATTGGGATGACCCAAGAAAAGCTCGCAGAGTTGATAGAAGTAACTCCGGGAGGAATGGGCCATTGGTTGAATAAACGCCGTGAACCTTCATTAAGCCAAATAGCAAAAATTCTAAAAGCTGTCAGTCTTGACTCGCTTTTACTTCATTCTGATGGGACTTTAGAATATCCTGATGAAGCGATTTCAAACGTGGTCCACACGAAATCACCTATTGCATACCAGAAAAAATTTCCCGTTATTAGTTATGTGCAGGCTGGAGCTTGGACTGAGGCTTTAGAACTATGCATGTCGTCTAGCACAGACGAATGGTATGAAACAACAGAGCGAACGAGTGATCGATGTTTTTGGTTACGTGTACAAGGAGATTCTATGACGTCTCCCGCTGGAACAAGTTTTCCAGAAGGGACGCTTGTCTTAGTGGATACAGAGAAAGATTTCCAAAATGGGTCTTTTGTGGTTGCAAAGTTGACTGATGTAAATGAAGCAACGTTTAAAAAATTGGTGATCGATGCAGGTCAGAAATTCCTAAGGCCACTTAATTCTGCATACCCGACGATGCCAATCAATGGAGACTGTAGAATCATTGGTGTTGTTGTAGATGCTAAAATTAAAATTTTTTAGGCATTAGCAGAAGACATAAAACTAACAATGTTGGTTATAATTTAGTGATATGACAATATGCAAAAAATTTACACTCAAACATGTTTCCCAGACTTGCCTCTTTGTAAAATGCTCTAAAGTTGAACAATTCTTTTGACATTGACTATTTTTATAGGGCTGTATAGTACGAACTAAGGTTTTTCTTCAAATTTTATTATTTAAAAACAGTTTTATAAAAAATCAATATAATCGCTATTCTGCTTACTTTCATTAATGCTGTAAGAACTTACGTAAAGGCTTGGTTCACATGATCACATTTTTAGGAACACCATCTGTAAGCCAAGTTGCAAGTCAACAACTTGATGAGATATTTGGACAAGAGCTAGGTCTTACAGGGCATTTTTATCGAGGTTTTCCAGTAATATCCTCAAGTGAAGGAGGCATTAAATTAGATGCTTTGCTCTGTACAGAAGAACATGGTATTTCAATTATTCATTTTCTTGAAACACGTACAATATCAGAGGATTATGTCGATCGCGTAGACGAGGTGCACCTTAAAATTAGTGCGAGACTATCTGAATTGAAGGAGTTAACAAAAAATAGAGTGTTAGTAGTACCAGTTAACTCTATTACTTACGCCCCATTGATTCCAGTTGGTTATGATCAAGATCTCTGTGATTCGGTTCAATTATGCCGAACACCGCAAGAAGTTTTAGATGCAGTTTGTCATGTCCAATTTTTACAACCAGAATTATTAAAACCAACTCTTTCTAGGCTCCAATCACTATCAAGTCTGAAAAAGACTAAAAAAAGAAACTATGTAACTAAAGATGACTCTAAAGGGGCTGTCTTGAAAAAGTTAGAGAGTGAACTTGCTACATTGGATGTTAGCCAAACAAGAGCTGTTCTTGAAAACATTGACGGTATTCAAAGGATTAGAGGTTTAGCTGGTTCTGGAAAAACAGTGGTATTAGCTCGAAAAGTTGCACATATACATTCTCAAAATCCAAACTGGAAAATTGCCATAACATTTAATAGTCGTTCTCTAAAAGAGCAATTTAAACGGCTTATAACTCAATTTTATGAGGATGCATCAGGTGAGTTACCTGATTGGGACATGATAAATATCATCCATGCTTGGGGAAGCCCAAGTAGTACAGGTATGTATTACGAAGCATGTTGTGCGAATAATGTTCGTTACTATGACTACTCGGCCGCAAAAAGCCTTGTAACCCAATATGGTAAAGAGTTTGAGTTTATTTGCGATTTATTCTTGCAGCAAACATCAGAAATGAAACCCATATATGATTTAATTTTGATTGATGAAGCACAGGATTTTTCACCATCTTTCCTTCAGTTATGCTACGGAATGCTACATAAACCTCAGAAACTCATATATGCATATGATGAGCTTCAAAATCTAGGTGATAGTGGTATGTCATCTCCTGATGAAATATGGGGTACTGATTCTACAGGACAGCCAAATGCTAAGTTTGACAAAGCAGCTCAAGATATTATTTTAGATATCTGTTATAGGAATCCTGGGAATATATTAACTGCTGCTCATGCTTTAGGTTTTGGAATATATCATAATCCAATGATTCAAATGTTTGACTATCCAGAATTATGGGGAGAAATAGGTTATGAAGTGCTTAATGGAAGACTAGAAGAAAATAGTCATCTAACACTATCTAGGAGTGCACACTCTAGTCCTGCGTTACTTAGTGCTCACAATACGGCAGAAGATATTTTACATTTACAAAAATTTGATTCAGCTTACTCTCAAGCAGAATGTATAGCAGCACAAATTGAGAAAAATATTACAGAAGATGAAATACTCGCAAGCGATATACTTGTTATTCACCCTAATGCAATGAAGTTGAGGAGTGAAGTTGGCACTTTAAGAGATATGTTATTTCAAAAAGGGATCAACTCTTCTATAGCAGGGATTACAGCCTCGCCTGATGAATTTTTTTCAGATAACAGTGTGACTTTCACTTCTATTTATCGCGCTAAAGGCAATGAGGCGGCGATGGTTTATATCATGCATGCAGAGTATTGCAATACTGATTTTGAACTATCTAAAAAGCGAAATATATTGTTCACAGCAATGACGCGAACAAAAGCATGGCTGAGAATTTATGGTGTTGGTAAAGACTTCGATGGTATTGTTCAAGAATATCAAAAAGTTGTTGATAATAATTTTTCTCTACAATTTAGATATCCTCTCGAATTGGAAAGACAAAAGATGAGAGTTGTAAATAGAGATATGACTTCTTCAGAAAAACGACGAGTAAATGAAGCTAAGCGAAGTGCTCAAAACTTATCTAATTTATTAGATGGTGAAGTTAGTTTAGAAGATATTCCTGAGGAATTAAGAAAGGCTCTTTTAGCTAAATTAAGTCAAGGATAGTATTTTGACACCAAAGACTGCTGTTTCATCAATCAATAAAATAACTTCTGAGTTGATTAAATCGGGCATATGTGATGACCAGAACTTTGCTTCTGAAGTTAAAAATCATACTGAAACACATGTAACATTTTCAGGATTCAATGATGTTTCTATAGCTTTAAAGAATGTAGCGTATTCTGAAATTTACACTCACTTATTTGAGAATCGGCAGTTTAACTTTAGACTTCTTGACGGAGGTCTTATTCAGATATTGTATTGTTTTGATCAACGAGAAAATCTGATAAAGCATCGACTATGTTATTTTCCATCGCCAAGTTTCGAGTCATTTCAGAATGATCCTGAACTATATATCGATGAAAGTAATTACTACGCTGATGTTATATTAAAGTCCATTCTACCTGTACCAATACGTTTTGATTACGATCCTGAAAATTTTCAAGAACTGACGCATCCATCTAGCCATATGAGTCTTGGTCAATACAAGAACTGTAGAATTCCTATTGTTGCTCCTATATGTCCTGGGAACTTTATCAAATTTATCTTAAAATCATTTTACAATACAGCAGATATCATGTTGCCGAACAATTTCCCTTTCTGCTTAATGCCAGAAACGATTGTAGGGTTAGAAAGAAATACATTACATTTGTCAGTATCTTGATTTTTAGCTCTATAATTTATATCTTCTAACTATGGCATCAGAATGTATAATTATATTTCTATACAACTACTAACATATTCAGCGGATTATCTTAAAAAATTAACTGCTTTGGCTGAACATGCAAACACTCCTATCGATAGCTATAAACCAGCGCTTTGCTTCTATGCTTACATTTAGTGGGCAGCTATTCTTAGATTTACTTATTTTCCGCAATCATCCTTAATCACTTCACTAACTCGATTTTAACCTAAGTAACCCTAAAAAAATAAGTATCTACTTATACAAATCTAACAAGGCAAAAGCATAAAATCATCGGTGCTAGTTTGGCTAGAAACCTACGTATCACTATCCCCATCCTTTAAGATCTTGAATTCTTTTACGCCCCCTCCATGAGTTTATTTTTTAATCAATTGTTGAGCTCAAAATCGGCATAGATCACCAATTAATCACTAGCTACATCCAAAAAATAGTTCTTCCTTATCATATTATTGAACAATTTGTACATTTCCTATATCAACCCCTCATTTTTTATGTGTATTTATAATCACTTACATCACTATTTTGTATAAAAGTAGCCACACAAAATAAATATACATTTTGTATTTACCTAGATATGTACATAACGTACATTTGATTCGTTGATTAAAACTGCCAAACAGAAAGCTAATCTCAAGCACTGACATGCTGAACCATAAACGACTGACGGCCCTTTCGAGCTTTGCTCCCAATGGGCACTACCGAGGACAAGGAAATGATTCTAGCAAAAGTTCACACCACACCTAAGCAACGCGATGAGTTTCGTCTACTGGTTGCAATACGTTTTGCCTGCTTGATGGCGCTGGCCAAGGGCCACATCGACCCGATGGATTGCCCACGAGTGCAAGCCCGTTGCGCCGAGCTGGTCAAGCATTTTGCCTATCACCACCCAAGCCCAGCATTTTACCGCCAGTTCATTCGCCACACGGGCGAACTCGGGCTCAATTTCAGCCTGCGCTTCACTGAGCCCCTACAAGGCTTGTACGGCAAAGTGATGGTGTGGCGTAACGACTCGCAAGCCGTCACTAATGTGCATCCGCTGCACACGATGACGCCAGCCACGCCCGTCGGCCGCTAAGCAGTAAAGCCACAGAGCAGCCGCGAACATTCACGATTTAGGCAAAGCAACCAAGGGGTGATGGTCCATATCCCTGTAACGATTACGGCGACAGTTTCACCTTGTTGGAGGCAATTATGTTTTTTGTTTACGGCGTGTCCATGACCTTAGCGAAAAATCAAGCGGCCAAAAAGTGCAGCACCTCAGTCGGTGCGCACCCTAACCGCCGTCAACTGAGCCCCGACGAGTACCAAGCAAAGTTGGATGAGATGGCGAAGCACTTGTTTGAAACCATGAAGCCACAACGCCTGTCGCATTCGTTATCGACGCCCGCGCTGTGCCAGCAATACATCGTTTTAGCCATGACCCAAGAAGCCCACCGCGATGTGCATATTCGCTATCACAAGCTGTCGGACAAGGTGAACCCCAAAACCAAGAAACCCATCATCAATCTGGTGGTGTTTAACGGCGAAGCCGCAGCTTAGCCCTGCTGAGTGTGATGACGAGAGAAGGAGTGCAGCATGTTAACTGATGACAAACCGCTACACAGCGATATCAAAATCGGCGTTGGTCATATCGTCGCGTTTAAGGAAGGTTGGATGTTGCCCGGTGGCAAGTTTACCACCGACCGCACTGTCGCCATTCGTGCCGCCAAAGGTTTGCACCGTTTCTTGGTTAGAAGATAAGGAAATCAGCATGAGCCAACACATCGAAATCCCCGCATTCTTGCTTGAAATGTCTCAGCAAATGCATCAACAAGATAATCGCATTACTGCGGAGCCAATCTGGCAAGTGCGCTGCAAGCGCTACTTAGTGACTCAAGAAGGCTACAACGATCATCACTGGGAGATTTTTTACGGTGAAGACGGCGATTATTCAACGCTCTATCACTCTGATGATGGCGATAAAAGCAACCTTGCTGAATGGTTACTAGAGCATGATGCCGAATGGTGTAAAACGTGGTTATTCGAGAACGACAAGATCGAATCTTACCACGATGAAATCGAATCATTTGCCGACGTATTCACTCAAGCGTTTATCGAAGATTTTGATGTTGATTCAGATCATTACGATTTGCCATCAAACCTCACCAAACTTCACTTTCAAGAAATTGAAGAGGTCATTAAATCCTGCCTCACCGAAGCTGATGCGAATTGGTTTATCAGGCGTAAACAGCATGATTACCCACATCTATATACCTATGTCGCGTCAATGTATTTGTGCCCTCAAATGATTGAGTTACGCAACTGGATCCTGTCACTGACTAAGGCAGAGGTGGCGGCATGAAACAGCGCCCTATTATCTTCAACACCGAAATGGTGCGCGCCATTCTTGATGGCCGTAAAACGCAGACGCGGAGAACTGTTAATCCTGCTCAAGTTCAAAGCGAAAGACTCCCGCTAGAAACATCAAAAGGAATATTCAAGTTTTGGTGTTCTGATGAAGTAAGTAGTCCATTTGGCTTGGTTGGTGATCAGCTTTATGTTCGTGAGACTTGGCGACAATTCAATTCATCTGATGAATGTGGTTGCAGTGAATCACCTTGCTCATGTCTGGCTAACGGAACGGTGTTATTCAAAGCTTCACATGCCGACGGAGAAAGCAATTGGAAACCATCTATCCATATGCCTCGTTCTTGCGCTCGTATTCTGCTTGAAGTCACCGCCGTTCGGGTAGAAAGGCTAAATGATATCAGCGAGCAAGATGCAAAAGCAGAAGGTTTGCAACATCACGCCCTTTACCAAAAGTGGGGGGGCGTTGAAAAGCATTCGAACCATAAACCTCACTCCCCTCATTGGCGTTGGTATAAAAAACCACAGCATGCTTTTAAATCCCTATGGAACTCAATCTATAAAAATTGGGATGCCAACCCGTGGGTGTGGGTGATCGAGTTCAAAGTGATCAGTACCACAGGCGGTGCGGCATGAACCACTTACTCCCAGGCTTTGAATCACAAGAGCGTGTTGCGTTATTGCTGTCGCTTACCCGCATTAGTTCGCCCGAGGTGATTGCCGCGTTAACGCTGCATTACACCAGCGCCCTACCCGCCGAACGCGCGGCCGCTCGCCACGGTATTGAGCTTTCAAACTTTATGCGCGGGCAAAAGAAGCTAGAGCAAATCGCCGCCACAGTCGAGGCCATTAAGGCCATCGACTGGGCCAAGCTGCAATCAAACCCTTTGCTAACAATCCCTTTGCAACCGAAGCAGGTGGCCTAAATGACTCAATCAGCGGCGTTTCGCCATCTGTTAAATCATTACCGCAGCCATAAGTTAAGCCTGTTACTCAAGGCAAAAACGGGCGACAGCATCAAAATTGCGCTGGCGCTCGGCGCGTTAGATTGCCTGTACTGGCAAGCATTGGGCAACGGCTTAACCAACCTCGCCAAGGGCATTAGCCGCACCATAGTGTATTCGTACCGATATCACCCAATGCGCCTGCCCTGCCATTCGCCTGTCAGCCAAACAAGCGGCAACCAAAACAAGGAGGCGGCATGAATACGTTTAGCACTAAAGCAGGTGTGGTCACGCTATCTAAGCCCTACTCCACCTTGATGTGCGATCAGCAACAAATCGAAGTGAAGTACACCCCCAACAATTACCACGGCTGGGGCATTTGTAAGTCATTTAACGCCATAGAGTGCAGCGACTTCGGGCAAGCCGACGCCGAAGTATTCGCACTCAACGCAGAATCAAAACTCAGGATAAGAGGAGAAGCAGCATGAACACACCCAAGATTAAAGCGTTTCAAGTACAAGAACATTGCGAGGGCGCCGCGTGCATTGCGTTTCATCAACATGCAGCCGCCGCTCGTCGCATAGGTGCGGGCGAACTCAATCTGACCTTTGAAGATGATATGTCGGTTACTCGCTGCCCTGAATATGACCAATACGCTGAGCAAGGCAACGTGCCTTATCAAGTGTTACTGGCCGATGGTTGGTGTTTTACCTGTTACCACTGCGGCAACCCAATTAAAGCCGAAGACGATGAAGGCAATGCAACGGACATTGAAGCGGTGATCGGCATCGGCGAGGCGTTTTATTGCAACGCGGCGTGCCATTCACAAAAGCAAGCTGACATTACGCAGCACAATGCTAAGGCCGAAGCCTTTAAGCAACAGCTGTTATCACTGCGCCCTGATCTGACCTTCACGGCGTTTAACGGTGCATATCCACAACTGTATTGCACTGCGACATTTACTTTTGAGGGTGCTCAATATGGCGGCTCAGTGGCCTATGACAAGGCTGGCGAGCTTGATTGGCGAGTATCAAACACTGATTTGCCCGCATGGCGGGCATATCAAGCCCAGCGCCAAGGAGAAGCAGCATGAAGTCGATACAAGCAGCAACTGTAGAACGTGAAGAAGGTTATTGGACCCATCCCGATTTGCCCGAGTGGGATGAAGGTGTGACCCGTGTGGAGTGTGAAGCATGGGCTGCACGCCAAGGCGGCGAGTTTGTGGCGATTTGGTTTGAACTCGATGCCCCTGAAAACCTCATCGAGCGCTATTTTGACGAGGGCGACACCGATATCAGCGATTGGCAACCCGTTTGCGACAAGGCCGGCTCATTCTTGCTGAGTATTCACGACACCGAAGATGGCCCCGTCGCACTGTTTTTCGCACCGAAAGATAAGGAAGCAGCATGAAGCAGCTTTCACTATCTGAACGGCTAAAGCAGTTCGCTACAGATCAAGACGACTTATCTCGTCGTGGTGAAAAGAATCTTGCGGCTGAGGCAGCGCAAGAAATTGACACTCTAACAGCTGAGCGCAGCCAGCTGGCGATGCAGGTGGATAAGCTCAAAACCTTCATATCTACACAAGCACTGCCAAACCTATTTGTATTAAGTAATGACTATCCACAATGCCTAGGAATAGAGAGTGCAATAACTGATGCGAATGAGCTTCTAAAAATTTGCGGCCAAGAAAAAAGCGTTACAAATGGTGGTAAACAATGAAGAAGATGGCAAAGCCTGCAGGGCTAATAGTTTCATGTCCACACTGTGGCGGTGAAAATACGATTTACGCATCAGATCTATGCGAAAACGAATTTGTCTGTTCATGGGCGCATTGCGAAAAAGAGTTTGCAACGTGTGGCGAGGATGATTTTCATCGTTACATTGAGGATGGCAAACAATGAGCTGGTCAAATTGTGGTGAGGATAGTAACGGCAGACCCATTGGTTATGCCTTCGAAGCAACCTGTGATCATCCGGGTTGCCACAAACAAATCGACCGCGGTCTTGCCTATGCGTGTGGCGGTATGCATGGCGAAGATGAGATCAGCTGCGAGGGTTATTTCTGTGAAGCGCATAGACCAACCTTTGTCGAACATTGCGGCCGTACCCATCAGATTTGCAGTCAATGCACCAAAGCATTAATCGACTCAGGTGAATGGCAAGAAGATGAGGATGAAGGCTGTTTAACGCAGGTAAGGCACGATGATGAACACTGCAACAATGCTGGCGCTGACTTAATCAGGAGTCCGATATGATCGAGCAATATATTACCCTTGAAGATTGGGCGAAAATGCATATCGCCTTCTCTGTATCAAAAGCGACTTTGCAGGCTTGGGCAAAGTCAGGGTCCATTGTCCCAAGACCAATTAAGCTCGGTAGACGCTGGGCGGTTAAATCCAATGCAATTTATGTAGACCCGACTCAGGTTGTGGTCAGTGATATAAGCGACCCTGTTATCAGGAGAATCCTCAATGGCGGCTAGACCACGTAAGTTCGACCTAGGTGTAGAAAACCTTTATTGCCGGCAAGATGCTCGCAATGGTGAGGTTTATTACCAGTACCGAGATCCCCGCAATGGGGCCTTTAGGGGGCTAGGTAAAGATAGAACCATCGCAAAGGAACGAGCAAGCGCATTAAATCTGTTAATTGCTCAACAACTTGCAAGTGCGTTTATCGATAACTATAACGCTAGGCCTGAACGTGTGGCACAACATGGCATAGCCTTTAAAAAGTGGGTTGAAACATACATTGCTATCCAGGGCGATAGATTAAATAACGGCGAGATCAGACTCAACACGTTTAAAACCCGTAAGTCTCAGGCGACGATTGCTATAAAAGCAATGGGCAATATTCCCCTCAAAGACATATCGACCAAAGATTGTTACGAGCTGATGCAGTCTTTAAGAGCGCAAGGAAAAGAAAGAACTGCGCAGGCGGTGAGATCAGTACTTATTGATATTTTCAAAGAAGCCGCTCAAGCGGGAGAAATCACCGGTGGATTTAATCCCGCATCGGCAACCAAATCTCCACGGGTAAACGTTGTTCGGGATCGGCTTGAACTAGAAGCCGTGAAACAAATCCTCACGGTTGCCGAAACCAAAGAGCCGTGGGTTAAAAATACCATTCTGCTCGCATTGGTGACTGGGCAGCGCCGCGTTGATATCGCTAACATGCAATTTAAAAAGGGCAACGATTGGGAAAGACTGTATCAAAATTGGAAAACAGGAAACCGTTCGAAGCCGCCCTACTCCTACGTTGAAGGCGAATGGTTGCATGTGTTTCAGCAGAAAACCTCAACGATGCTCAAGCTGCCATTGGGACTTAAACTTGAGGCGTTAGATTTGAGCATTGGCAACGTTGTTTTATCGTGCCGTAGCCGCTGTGTATCTAAATACCTGATCCACCATCAACACGGTAGTAGAGGTGCAACCATTGGTGGGCAAGTGTTTGTTGATACCATTACCAAACGCTTTTCTGAATGCCGCGACGAGCTTGGTTCATCGACAACGACCTTTCACGAATTGCGATCACTTTCAGAAAGACTCTATAGCGGTCAGGGAATCGACACTCAAATCTTACTTGGTCACAAAGACCCGCGAACCACTGCTGCATATCATGATATACGTGGCCAGATGTGGATAGAGCTAGTGATTTAGCACCAGAAATCACACAGCGTTTTGGAGAGGAATTTTGGAGAGATTTTGGAGAGAGGTTTTTATCTAACAATTACAATGAGTTAAATTTCAAGCAGATATTACCCATACAAACCATCAATATTCGCCGTACACTTTGATTTTTTAACATGAATACCTCATAGCTTAGTATTATCAATAATTTATCTAATGTGCTTAAACCTAGATGTAAACTTAATATGATAAGCAGCTTAATACATTAATTATTTACCTATAAATACAACATGTTAAACCTAGAAATACAAAATATTCTTACACCAAACCATTATCAAAAATAAAATGCGCGCTACGATCCGAAAGTTAAGGGTGTCACCTCAGCTAAAATATTCCCCTTGAGCCATATACATACCAAGCACGCACAAAATTTAACCTAACCCGTAAAATATACGATAAACAGCACAGAAACAAATTAGCCTCCTTGCTAAGGATTTTTTATCGACTAGGTTTATATGTCAGAGTACGGTTTAAAATAAAACTGAATGTCCACCGCATACTCGCTCAAATAAAAAATACACCACAAAGTACAAGAAGAGGAAAAGTAAAATGGATTTTATTGAACGAATCGATGCTCTATCAAAACGCATCCCTCAAATTGCTAATAGCCTTCAAACTGAGGAAGCGACTAAGAATGCCTTAGTTATGCCATTTTTGCATACAGTTCTAGGATATGATGTTTTTAATCCTAGCGAAGTTGTCCCAGAATTTACGGCAGATACTATAGGTAAAAAAGGTGAGAAAGTTGACTATGCATTAATTAAGGAAGGTGAAGTGCAAATCCTTATTGAATGCAAAAAGTACAATGAAAAGCTGTCCATAAAGCATGCGTCACAACTATTTCGTTATTTTTCTGTCACAAACGCACGCTTAGCTATTCTTACAAACGGTACTGAATATCAATTTTATACCGATCTTGATGCTCCTAACAAAATGGATGAAAAACCATTTCTGATCTTAGATCTTGAAAATATTGATGAACACTTAATTCCTGAAGTTAAAAAGCTGACTAAAAACTCGTTCGACGTTAACTCAATAGTCAGCGCGGCAGGAGAACTAAAATACTTGAGTCAGATAAAACGTATTATTAGTGAGCAATTTAAAGAACCTGAAGAAGAGTTTATTCGCTTTTTTGCCTCAAGGGCTTATGATGGGGTTCTTACACCTAAAGTAAAACATCAATTTGCTGAAATTACTCATAAAGCACTAAGACAATTTCTCAACGACAGCATTAATGAACGTTTAAAATCCGCTATTGGCAATGATAAACCAACTGATGAAAACAAAAATTTAATCGATACCCCAATCCCATCCAATGATGAAAAAATTAAAGTAGTTACTACTGAAGAAGAAATTGACGGTTTCAATGTGATAAAAGCTATATTGAGGCAAAAAATAGAAGTTAATCGAATCATCGCAAGGGATACCCAAAGTTACTTTGGCATACTATTGGATGATAATAACCGAAAACCCTTATGCCGCTTACACTTCAATGCTAAACAAAAGTATCTAGGATTAGTGGATGAAAATAAAAATGAAACTCGTCATCCTATTAACTCTGTAGATGATATTTTTAATTTCAGTGAACAACTATTATCGACAGTCGCCTATTACGAATAACACTATCAAAATATCAATTGCGCATTACTCAGCGTAAAGACTAATGCGCAATTTGATTTACTAGGTACGGCTACTCAGTTTCAACATCGGTTCTTACCCGTAAAAAACTGGCAAACCGCGGTAAACCGTTAACGGTAAGACCAAGATATTTATAGGTAATGATAGTGCCCACAGCGGGGGGATGTTGGCGCTCTGCGAGACTAAAACCTGTGCCAATACTAAAAATTCGGCCGTCTGGCGTTTGCACTTTTAATGCGCCCATCTGCCCTGCAAATTGACCTTTACCTGGGATATAAGCGATAACAGTAGCTTCAGCATCATAATAAGGTTTTAACTTCATCAGATGAGGATTGCGGCCACTAATATAAGTCGCGGAACTGCGATGCAGCATCAAGCCTTCGGCGCCTTTTGCAACTAAGGCATCGAGTTTTTGATACAGGGCTTCAAGGCTTTCTACTTGGAACTGCACTATGACTTCAAGATAATTCGATTTGCCACTCAGTTCAGTCAGCGCAAATTGATAGCGATGCTGAAAGTCGCCACTCGCCTTGGGGACATCGAACACCATAAATCGCACTTTGCGCCAATCATCATCCTTAGCCGAAGTTTGTCGAACTAAACTCGACATCGCTTCAAACTGACCTCGCCCAAGCCATAATTCACCATCGAGGGGATAATTCGGAAAATTCGCAGTAAACCAAATGGGTGTAGCGATGGCATTTCCCTGCCGAGTGAATAATTCCTTGCCATTCCAGTAACCTCGAACCCCGTCGAGTTTCTCACTAATCAAAAAATTTTGAATATTAATATCTTGCGAAGTTCGAGTCGCATCAAACTCAGTAGCTAGTTGTATGGCAGGTGGTGAGGTTTGTGCGTTAACCGAAAGAGTTAAACCGCAAAGTATGAGCAAGCTGAGCTTAAAAACACTAAAACGGATGAAATGATTAAATGTTAAATTTCGTAACGGGTTTGTATGAGTCATTCCCTTGCCCACTCTGCAATATATCCTTCATCAAGCTTAGGCCGCACGGCTAAAGTTGCACTAAAATAACCGCAAAAGTCACTAACTCCCTAAGTTAACAACGAATGTTGATGATCAAATTTGCTCAGTTAATTGTTTATGCACTTTTCATCTCAGGCTATACTGCGGCCAAATTTATAACTCAGTCAAATGTTAACAAAGACAACAGTAGGGTTTATTCACCCTGTTTTGAATGAGCAAAACCTCAGCGCTTTGTCGCTAACGTCAATTGGAAACACTATGAAACCAGCCAATAATCACGGTATTAAGCGCATATTCAGAGCGACAGGATTTTCGATGAAGGGCCTAAAGGCCGCTTGGATCCACGAAGCCGCCTTCAGACAGGAATTAATCTTGACGATAGTCATGTTACCCGTAGCCTTATGGGTTGATATCAGCACTATTGAACGCCTTATGCTGATTTTCACGTTGTTTATCGTGTTGATTGTTGAGCTATTAAACTCGGCGATTGAAGCTGTGGTTGACCGTGTCGGCAGTGAAATACACCCGTTAAGTGGCCAAGCCAAGGACATTGCCTCGGCTGCCGTCTTTATGAGTCTTGCGCTTTGTGGATTAACTTGGCTGGTTGTATTAACGCCGCTAGTGCTTTAATTCTTAGTTTCTAAACCGTCGCATGAGCAACCATTGAGCCATCGTCCCTTAAAAAGTCAATGGCTTGTTTGATCTGGGCTAAGCGGTCATTCTCAGCCCAATACGCAAGATACACATTTCGTGAAATGGCATTCGCGCCGCTGACGAGATGCAATTCGCCGCCGCGCAATGCATGTTGTACTAGATGCTCAGGTAAAAATGCGCAGCCGCCATTATTCAAGATGAAATCTAACGCAATACGCGCTGAACTTGTGTGCAGCGTTGGCACTGGCAGCGAGGCATATTCCTGCGCGTGAACAATATTGAACGCCGTACCCCAATCGACTTTTACATATTGCCCCGGCACAACCGCTTTTACCGTTTGACCTTTTAAGCTCGACACCAACAACAAATTAATTTGCCCCAGTTGTACTATCTCAAATTGATCAAGCTTTGGCGGATCGAATGAAATCGCAATATCTAGGGTACGGTCCATTAGCTGACGCGTCATTGCATTCGCGGGTAGCACTTCGGTGCGCAACGCCACGCCAGGTAAACCGACATGCAGTCCCTGTAAATAACCTTGCAAGTAAGCGTCCCAAATATTCGGCCCTGCACCAATGGCAAGCTGAGTCGACTGTAACTGACTGAGGGAAACATCTTGCTTAGCCCGCTCCCATGCTGTTAACACCGCCTCGGCATGACCAAGCATACGTTCGCCTGCTGGCGTGGGCTGAATATTATTACGTTGCCGTTCAAATAAGGCGACACCCAAAATGCTCTCAAGCTGTTTCACCCTAAAGCTCACAGCGCTTCGGGTGAGGTAAAGATTCTCAGCCGCTTTACCAAAATGGCGAGTACGGGAGACTTCGAGAAAGGTTTTTAGTAAATCGGTATCCATAAAAATTCTTGACCAACATAGGCAATTTTTTTTGATTTATAAATCAATAATACTAGCCAATACTCCAGTTGCAAATCTTTGTATATCAAAAACTAGAGGGTATCTGCCATGTCTGAACAGTCTTTTTTTAACGCTAACAAGGGTTCTGAGACGTTTAACGGCTCAGTTGCTGCCAGTTTTGTCTCTCAAAAACGTTTCTACGACGACGCTAATTTCCCCAAAGGCTTTAAACGAAGCGGCGATTTTACCAATAAAGAAGCTGAACTCCTTGAATTGCATGGTCATGCGATGAAGAATTTAGCGGAAGGAAAAACGCTGCCTTGCACCTCTGATGAAGCCCAATTTGTGGAAGTCGCCAAAGGAAATATCGCCCCCAGTAGCTTGTTAGAGCAGATCTGGGTAAAGTATCGCAGGCTCGCCATGGGGAAACCCTTTTATGCCGTGGTTGGTACAGTGCATTTGCCTGCAACCAAGCCCGAGATAGAAATAGAGGCTGAGGCTGTATTTGATATTGAAGATGATGTTCAGGATGAACCTGAACCCGAGGATAAAGAATGAAGATTAAGGTTTGCTACTAAATGCGTGGTTGGATTTTATATAAAGAAACCGCGACTCAGCTAAAACCTGAATGGTATGAAATTGAGCGTCTACTGGCGGCAGCAAAAGCCGATAACATAGAGTTGGAAGTTTATGCACCTGATGAATTTGATCTGACTGTCACCAGAGAAGATAACAAGAGTATTTTATTGAATGGGCAAGCCGTCGAGCTGCCCGATTTTATCATTCCGCGAATGGGCTCAGGCACGACCTACTTTGCTTTAGCCATTATTCGTCACTTAGAAAGATTAGGGGTATATTGCCTCAATCCATCTAAAGCCATTGAAATCGTTAAAGACAAGTTATTCTCCCAACAATTGTTGGCCGAGAAAAATCTGCCTACGCCTAAAACCATGTTGGTTAAATTCCCCGTCGATATCGCCCTCGTAGAACGCCATCTCGGTTTTCCTGTGGTGATAAAAACACTTTCAGGCTCACAGGGCAGTGGTGTGTTTTTATCCCATAAGGCGCGTGAATTTGACGATTTAATGCAGTTGATTGAAGCGACCAATAAAAACGCTAACATCATTCTGCAAGAGTTTATCGCTAACAGCCATGGGCGCGATCTACGCGTATTCACTATTGGTGGTCGTGTGGCGGGTTGCTATGAAAGGCGTGGTCAAGAAGACAGTTTCAAAGCCAATGTCAGTGCCGGTGGTTCAGCGCGTCCATTTCAGATCACTCCTGAAATTGAATGGCTTGCCACCCAAACAGCCAATATTCTCGATCTTGATGTTGCAGGTATCGATTTATTGTTTGATAACGGCCATTACAAAATTTGTGAGGCTAACTCATCTCCAGGGTTTGAGGGCTTAGAGTCCTGTTTGAATGTGGATATTGCCGCGCAAATTTTGCATTTTATTCGCATCCGTTTAGGCATGTTTAATAAAGATGAACCAAGTAGCCCAAAAATCGTAGCTGATAGCGTAGAGGCTGAGACTTCTACCCCGTCACTTCTATCGTCTGCGTCCTCTATCGAGACGAAATAGAAGCACTAGGACATATCAATATCTAGCGGGTTCGTACCGCTAGATATTCTCAATATCGATGATTCTCCTCCATGTTTGTGTCTATATCCATTTGTATCTCGCCCCATCAATAACGCAACAATCCTAAAGCAGTTCAGGCAGGAAACACTTGCCCTTAGTCTTTCAATCCACAATTGATGTGATCGCTCACTCAAATTTCATTCAACCTCACGAGAACCAGCCCTACTTTTGTTTTGAATCACAATTTTTTGCATTTTTTAAAACATTTTGTTCACATTGAAAAATTTGCTGTTAAACTCCAAATGTTGTTTTTTTATGGCACTAAATTCTGACCTTATCGCTAAACATAATAAGAATAATGCAGGAGTCACTCCTTAACATGTCGATACGCCTATTACCCCTAATCATAGCGTCACTGCTCAGCACTCAAGTGCAAGCCGATGATTTTACTATTCAGTTAGGCGGCTTTTATTCGCAATCAGACACCAATATGGAAGTCACTAACCCTATTTCGGGTAATAATTTCACCTTAGATTATGAGTCCGATCTACAACTTGCAGAAAACGAATTTTTACCCTTTATCGAGTTAAATTATCACTTTAACGAACGGCACAATATCTACCTAGACTGGAAACAGCTTCATCGTAACGCCGAAACCCAAGCCTTAACCAAACCCTTCCAGCTCGAGATTAACGACACCATTTACGATATCAAAGCAGGCGGTAATCTAAATTCAACCTTAAACATTGATGTACTGCGCTTCGGCTATGGCTATGATGTATTTCAAGGCAGTAACTATGATGTCGGTCTATCACTTGGTTTACATACTATGTTTATCAAGACAGGTTTTGAAGGGGTGATTGGTGTTTGCGCTTCATCGGAATTACTCAATAATGTCTGCGGTAGCCAAGCAATTCCGCGCATTGTTGACGAAAATGTCACTGCGCCACTGCCCGACATTGGCATATATGGTCAGTATGAATTTGTTCCCGGTTGGCAAATCACCAGCCATGCACAGTATTTCTATATCAAACTCAATGATGTCAAAGGCGAACTGGTTGATATTAAAGTGGGGGTTAATGCACAAATCACCCCAAACTGGCGAATGAGCGTGGCCTATAACTACTATAAAGTTGACGTTGATATCGCCCAAAATTCGCCGAATAAAGATACTCAAATCGCCGATTACAACATCTATTACAATTTTATTGGCCCTATGCTTTCTATCAGCTATTCCTTTTAATTTTAATGCTATAAAAAATCTCTTCCCATATTGTATTAACCCCCCATTCTCGCTCAAACAGTTGCCCGAACCCTAGCCCAAATTAGTGCTAAAAAGTAAGGGCGCCTACTGGGCGCCCTCATGATCCAACCCATTAACCCTATTTACGGCCATCCTGCTCACGTTTGGCTTTAAAGTCTGATGATTCAAGCCAATGGGGCCAATCTGAACCATTCGCTAAGGTGGTTATCATACTGGCGATCAAGTCTAGGTCTTGACTCACGCCCTCCAACGTCCAATTTGGATCATAATCATCGGCTCCTTGGTGATATTTATGCGCAATATAGTCAGGATCTGTATCCCCAAGACTCATAAATAACAATCCTGGTACACCTTGCTGGGCCAGCGCAAAATGGTCTGATCTAAACATCAATCCATTCTGTGGTCTTGGATCCGCTTTTACCGAACGGTCTTGGGCTTTGGCGGCTTTATCTAAGTATTGCTCCAACTCAGATACCCCTTCCCCATAGCGCAAAATGTAATCCACGCCTTTATTTACATTCATGCCATCGATATTTAAAAAGGCGACGATATTTTTGGTTGGCACATTGGGATGCTGAGCAAAATGCTGTGCACCAATCAGACCCGTTTCTTCTGCAGTAAAGGCACTGAAGAGCACCGAGCGATCCAGTGGCGCCGTGCTAGCTTGCTGTTTGAAGTAACGCGCTAACGCTAAAACCCCCGCCACACCGCTGGCATTATCGACCGCACCGTTTAAAATCTCTGACTTACCGTCTTCAATCACAGTGCCAAGGTGATCCCAATGGGCATGCATCATCACCACTTCCTCGGGGCGCGTTTTACCGGGCAGTAAGGCCGCGACGTTATGGGACTCGGCGCGTTCAATTTTATTGTTTAACGTGAGCTGCGCGCTCAGCTTAAGTGGGATAGCCTTAAAGTTTGGCTTGGCTGCTTGCTGTTTTAAGGTATCAAAATCCAATCCCGCTTTGGCAAAGATTTTTTGTGCGGTTTCGTGCTGAACCCAGCCCATCACGCCCACTTGACCTTGGTTATTATTGGCATCGACCAGAGTAAACTTAGTCCCTGTGTTGGAGTTTTGCACCACACCCCAGCCATAGGCGGCAGGCGCTGTTTCGTGAACAATAAACACGGCCTCAGCGCCTTGACGCGCCGCTTCCTCATATTTATAAGTCCAGCGACCATAATAGGTCATAGCATTGCCTTTAAATATTGTTGGATCTTGGGTCGCAAAGCCGGGGTCATTCACGAGTACGATGACCGTTTTGCCTTTTACATCTAACCCTTGATAATCATTCCAGCCATATTCGGGTGCATTGATACCATAGCCAACAAATACCACATCGCTTTTATTCAGGCTCACGGTGTCAGCGATTCTTTGGGTTCTTGCGGTAAATTCACTGCCATTGGCAAATTTAAGTCCGCCGATATCAAGCTGCATGTTTTGATCGGCACTAATTTGCGCCAAAGGAACCGCCTGTAAATAGCTATCGCCAAATCCGGGTTTGAGACCCATATCTTTAAATGCTGTCACTAAATAGTCTAAAGTTAACGTCTCACCTTCAGATAAGGGCGCGCGTCCCCCAAAAGCATCGCTCGCTAAGGTTTTCACATCGGTTCGGTATTGCACGAGATCGAGACTTTTCACAAATGCCGTTTCAGCAAAGACAGGTAATGAAATAGTGGCCAACAGACTTGTGGTTATGATTAAATTTTTCACAACTTTCTCCCAAGTTATTATCATTATTTGGTTTTAAGGATAGACTTTACCATATCATCTTTAATTTATGATGGAAGTCTTAGCGCAAACGGAGTCGCTGCATCCAAGAGTAAACGGTAATCATGTCTCCATCTGACCGATATTCTTATCGTTGACCTAAATCTGACTGCAACAGAATAAAAAATAGCGAAATTTTAAAATATCCGTGTATTTTCATTGAGTAAGGTAACAATATGTCGCTAGAGTTATTACAAGCCGCTGCACTGAACCTCAAAAAAGCAGTGCCTCTGATGCTCAAACATAAAATTCCGACCACCCCAGTTAACTATGCGCTTTGGTACACTTATGTTGGTGAACAAAATCCCGAGTTAAATCAACAACTCGATACTGTTATTGCCCAATACAACACTTGCCCTCCAGTCAGTAGCGAAATCTTGTATCGCCAATATGTTGCCGACCCAGTTGAGCTCGATGTCAGAGAAATGCGCCAAAATCTGGATGCTATGGTGACTGAGCTTTCCCAATCACTCAAAGATACCAATCTAGATGCCAATGACTTCCAGTCACGTATCGAAAGTAATTTTGAAAAGCTCAACCGCATCGAAGACGAAGGCTTTAGCGTCGAACAAGTACTCGATCTGGTCCGCAGCTTAGTGAAAGAGTCGGACAATATTCGCTCGAGCACAGAGTTCTTTACCGGTCAGCTGCAGAAGGCTCAAACCGAAATAGACGCACTAAAGAAAAAACTTGAACAAACAGAAAAAGACGTTCTCTACGATGCACTGACGGGCTGCTTTAATCGCCGCGCCTTTGACACTGATTTTGCAGGAATGATAGCCCAAGCCCCCTTAGGCACTTGTGTGATCTTGGCCGATATCGACCATTTTAAAGTGTTTAACGACACCTATGGCCACCAGCTCGGCGACCAAGTGTTACGCGCCGTGGCGAAACGGCTACAGGAATCCTGCCGCGATGGCACAAAACTGTATCGATTTGGCGGTGAAGAATTTGCGATTATTGTCCCTAAAAGTCAGCTACGTATCGCAAGGCAACTGGCCGAAGCTATGCGCCGTGGACTCGAAAAACTCAGTTTAAAAGACAGACGCAAAGACGAACGCATCAATAATATCAGTGCTTCCTTTGGCGTCGCCCAATGGCAAGAAAAACAAACGGGTATGCAATTGATTGAAGCGGCAGACAAATTACTTTATGAAGCCAAACGCTTAGGACGAAATCGTGTGCTGCCTATCAGTAACTGATGGTTATAACTTAGCCTGAAGCCGATAATTCAGCTTCAGGCTAAGATGATTAACAAAGGAGCATTTTTTTGAAAGCTACATGAAGGATTTAAATTCGATTTCAGATTAATGTTTGAAACTGCGAGAAACAGTTCCAATATTCCCTTGCACGCCACTCCCTATTGAAACGGATACATTCGTACCGTGTGTTTCCATCGACTCATTTTCGACGGGTATCGCCTGCACCACAAACCGCAGTTCAGCACCACCTTGAAGTGAATCGAAGGGATAACACGTAATTAACGTTAAGCGATTATCATCGGATGGCGCCATAAACTGCGTTTCAGTTTCATGTACGACCTGAGTCGCCACTACTTCATAAATAATGTGATTCCCCTTAAGCGTCTGCAGCGATAATCGGCGCCCCACCGCCATGCCATTGAGGATCGCAAAATGCGTGTCCCTGTGACCGGCAATCACAGTATTGCCCTTTTGCCCCGCTGGCGCACTGGACAATACTAAACTTGGGCCAAAGGCCAAATTGCGCCCAGAAGCCCCCGCCAACACATATAAACTGTCATTAAGCTCGGCTTCAATATCGCTATTAGCCGCCGCTTGTTCACGATAAATGGACAGCTTTGCCACGGGATAGGTATCCGCCCATGACCAAGGCTTATGGGATTGACCATCAGCCAAGGTTTTAGTCCACGCCTGTTCAATCAAATACTGGGCAAAGTGTGCTTTAGCTTGCATATAGAGTCCCTTTCCTAACAATGTTGCACCAATTACAAATAATCCCACCACTAAAAATCGCTGTGTTCTGCTTTTGCTCATCGCGCTTAACTCATCGTTCACTGGTAAGTGCCACCAAGGCCGCCTTCTCTTCCCGTCTTTGTCGAACAATCGATCCCGTAAGAATCAAAGCGAGTAGCAAGGTCAGTGCACCTAATAACATATCCAAACGGCTTGACGTCGAGGTTTGCGGCAAGGCTCCAAAAGGTTGCCAACCTAAGGGCAAGTGCTGACGAACCACGGCATCACGGCTCATTGCAGTTGAATCAATTGGGGTTAAGTCCACCGCCACTAAGCTGGTATAGGCGCTGACTAAGTGATAATTCATTGATAAGGCCATCACTTGCTGTTTGACCTTGTCATCATTCGCGCCATTTTTACTCAACTCCAATGCACCAATCTGTTTACGCGCCCACAGCAAATCTAAACCCGCACCTTGATGAGTCATCAATCCTGCGGAGTTATCCTGCAGCGAGAGCGACTGTTGCCAGTTTTGATGCCCTTGCCGTCCTGAAATCACTAACTCCTGTGGCTCACGGGCGCTGCGCTTTAAACTCACGAGCACTGGCTCACCGCGGTACAGATCAGCAATCGGTGATGGCCAGTAATCGGGCACACTGCCATCATCAAAACGCACTTGAATATCGGTTAACACCGGATATTGAATTTTGCTCAGTAAGGCGCTGATCTTCTCATCGACTTCATCCACTTTGCCAATATAGGTAAAAGTGCCACGACCGAGTTCAGCCGCCCTTTGCATAAAGTGAGAATTAGGCGCCGAACCTATACCGACAGTAAATAGTCGGCTTTCACCTATTTGATAACGGATCAAATCAAATAACGCTTGTTCATTGCCCACAGAGCCGTCGGTCATAAAGATCACTTGGCGCAAAGGCTGCGTTGCATCAAGCGATACACTGCCCAAGGATTTTGGCAAGGCAGCATCCAGTGCCAACGCCATTTCAGTGCCACCATCGGCCTGTAAACGGCTCACAAATTGACGGGCCCGTGACAAATTCGACGAGGTCGCCGGTAATGGCACTGCTGAGAACTGAGACAAACTGGAGTTAAATTCGATAATGTTAAAACTGTCCTCCGGCTTCAGTCCTTTTAACGCGTATAACAGTGCATTTTTAGCTTGAACGATAGAATCCCCCGCCATAGAGCCCGAAGTATCAATCACTAAAATTAATTCACGGGGCAAACTCGGCTGAGTACTCTTTTCAACCTTAGGAGGCAACACCATGACGAGACTGTAATTATCATCATTTACGCCGCTGGTTTTATTTGTCTCAAGTGTATCCTGAGACAGATTTTCGCCATCGAGCTTATGGGTTTTACCTTGCTGATTAAACACCCAAGCCATTGGGCTCGTGCCCTGCTGTACTCGCCATTGCAGCACAAAATCCCGATTAGCGGGCACACGTTGCGCCAGCGATACATCGACCGCGCCGCTGTTGTCTTGCTTGAGTTTGATGTCATGGTAAGGACTATCAATGGACGCTTTATCAACCCCCTTTGCGAGTAAGACTTGAATGTCTGCCTTCAGCACAGGATCGCGTCCACTGGCGCCGTCCCGCACTGGTGCCACAATCCGGTCAGCATCAAACACCTGCGAACTTGTCACTCGGCTTGATTGGCGCACCTGTGCCATAGGATCATGTGAATCGCTTACACTTGAATCCGATGTTAATCCCGGAATATAACGGGGCGCGACCACCAGCGGAAAACGTAAACTAAACAAACCATCTTCATATTTAATGGTCTCCTGATAGCTGATTTCTACAATCAGCTCCTCTTGAGGTGCTAGGTTTGCGACTTCGGTCGTGAACATATTAGGCCGCTCTTGGCTCACTAAGCTGGCACGTTTGCCTTCAGCTTTCGCTTGCTCAAAAATCTGCTTGGCATCGGCCTTAGGATGAATTTGCCCTTCGATCACTCTCTGGCCTATATGTAATCGCAACGAATCCACCGCAGCCTCATTGGGCAGCGGGAACAAATATTGCCCATTCAACACAAATTCAGTGTTGTTGCGAAAAACCTGTTTCACGCTCACGCGATTACTTAAGCCAGAGACTTGCATCAACACTTGTGTATCAAGCGGCAAAGATGGCACCCACGCACCGCTCGGCTGGCGATAAAGCAACAGCCCCTGCGTAATATCATCGTAATTAATGATGTGTGACTCTGTGTTATGTTGCCCGACCAATGCCGAAGCCATATTCTGTGGCGCAGACAATGTGCCGGTACTATTAGGCGAAGCCAATGCCACAAAGGGCAAACCCCAACACACGGCGGCGCTGATCAGCAATACCGCTACCGCTTCACTCACTTCTTTTACCCTTTTCCCTGTGATCATCACAAAGGCTTCCTCTATTAACAAATATGAACTGATGTTGGTCGTCGTTAATATGAACGACGTAAAATGGACTACTTAAATTGACCGCTAGTCAGCAGCATGCCTGGCCGTCAAGGCCAAATGAGGCTGTAGTGTTAATGTCACGCGGCGGTCGAACACATCCGATTCTCTGTCTTGGTCGGCTTGCAAAGGCGATAAAGCACCAAAGGCTTGAGTGGTCATACGCTCGGCAGTGACGCCTTGCTTAATCAGGTAGCCACGCACCTCCAGTAGACGCTGCTCAGAAAGGGCTTGGTTGTAACTCTCATCACCACGGCGGTCGGCATAACCCTTCAGCTCAAGATTGAGTTCTGGTGACAAATTCATCACCTCAGCCACATCATCTAATTGGGGCAAAAAATGCGATTCAACCTCAGAGGAACCGGTACGAAACTGTACGCTAAGCCCCAAGGCGAGTTCACTGAGCAATTGACGTTGCGCTGACAGCAACTCATCCAGCTCTTGCTGCGCCTTGGTATATTCGCTCGCCCGTTTTTCGGCGGCTTGCTGTTTTACACTCCACTCGGATAACTGGGACTCTTGCAAATGGATCTGTCTTTGCTGAACGTGCAGTGTGTCTGTATCGCTGACTGATTTGCCAATTAAGGTGCCTGTGAACGCACCAATAATAGCCCCCACTGGACCACCGACTAACGCCCCTACTAAGGCTCCACCACCGAGGCCAATGAGGGCTTCCGGTTGTTCGTCCTCGCTTGCGTATTCGTCATCCATCGCTATACCGCTAGCATAGGCATCATTTTCTAGGGTGAAGTCTTGTCCTATCACTTGGTTTTGCAGTGAAACCCGCGCCGACACATTGGCTACAGGTGCGCTTAATAAACTCAAAACCAATAGATTAATTAGTGTCTTTTTCATCATCTCATTCCTTTTTGATTATTAGCTGAGCTTGGACTCGTACCTGAAGCAATCCACTCAACACCACATCAGGTCAAACGGGTACAAAACTGAATGGGGCTATTAAACACAAGTGGAATGGCATGAGCAGGGATGGAAAATGGCAATGCAACTATCAATTGTGGCAACAAAATGGCAATTGCATTTGTGGCCTTTTTTCTCGGGTAAAATCCTGTATAGTCACGAAAACTTACTCCCCCAAGTCAATAGGAATACGGCACTATGAAGCGTATCGCCATAGTGGAAGATGAAGCGGCCATTCGCGAAAATTACAAGGACGTGCTGCAACAACACGGTTACAGCGTGCAAACCTACGCCGACAGACCATCGGCCATGCTAGCCTTTAATACCCGTTTACCAGATTTAGCCATTATCGACATCGGCTTAGGTAATGAAATTGATGGCGGCTTTATGCTATGTCAGTCATTGCGCGCCATGTCGAGCACGCTGCCGATCATCTTTTTAACCGCCCGTGACAGTGACTTTGATACTGTGTGTGGCCTGCGTTTAGGCGCCGATGATTACTTGAGTAAAGAAGTGAGTTTTCCCCATTTAACCGCACGCTTAGCCGCATTGTTTCGACGTTCTGAACTTGCGGCCAGCCAAACGGCGCAGGAAAACTTGCTCGAACGTGGCCCACTGACCATTGATGCCAACCGCATGCAAGTCTATTGGAACCAGTTACCAATCGAGCTTACCGTGACCGAATTTTGGATGGTGCATGCGTTAGCCAAACATCCAGGCCATGTACGCAGTCGCCATGAATTAATGCAAGAGGCTAAAATCTTTGTCGATGACAGCACTATCACCTCCCATGTGAAACGCATTCGCAAAAAGTTTATCGCTACCGCGCCAGAGTTTGATTGTATTGATACTGTCTATGGTATGGGTTATCGCTGGGACAGCTTAGCCTGATCTATGGCTTAACGAACCTTTAAGCGCGCGGCGTTGAACCAGATAACCTTGGATGAATGAACTTTTAAACCTATTAATGCTGATCCCTAACTTATGACACGTTTCCCCTTTGGTCTACGCACTAAAGTCATCGGCCTTAGCCTGTTCTTGCTCTGCCTACCTTGGCTGGGGTACCAATATGTGTGGGAAATGGAAAAGTATCTTCGCCACGGACAAGAACGCACCTTAGAAGGCACTACTCAAGCACTGGCCACCGCGCTGCACGAGCGGCCGAAATTGTTCGATGGGCAAGCGAGTTTTTTAAAGCAAGTGGAAAAAAGCCGCGATCTATACGCCTATCCACTGGCGGGAGCGATTCTACTCGACGGCAAACTCAACGAATGGCAGGAATATCAGCACAGATTTATCCAATACGGTGAGGCGCACCAAATTATGCGTGCCGATCCGAACGCCCCCCTGACCTTAAGCTTTACCCACATGGTCGGACAATACGATGGTTATCTGTATGCTTTTTTTCAAGTCATTGATCCAACAGTGGTACTGCGGGGTAAAAATGCCCTAAGTGTCGATAGAAACGATCATCTCTCGATTGCAACACTCGCGCCCGACAATAAATTCAAACGCTATATCGTTGCCACGACTCAACCCGGCTGGATCAGCGCCTTCGAATTACCCGCTAATCCTAAGCAAACTGTACCCGTCACACCTGAGGTGCGCATCCAAGGACAATGGGCGACGACAGATGTGGGCTACAATGTCGAGCTGCGTATTCCCTTAGACATGGTCGGCAGCAAACTCGGATTTGCCATTGCCGATGTCAACGACAGCAAATACCGTGATGTGGCTGCAGTTGTCGGCACCTCGGCCTTAGATACGGTCGACAATCTCGGCACTGTGCTGGTACCATCACCGGAAATTGAAAGTATTATCAAAGGTATGAGCCACTATAGCTCACGTATTTGGGTGGTCGATAAACACGGCCGCGTACTGGCAAAATCCGGCGACATTCGCGCGAATGACAGTGTATGGACCCGCACCTTAGAAGATGAAAAGAGCACCGCGCTGTGGGATACCTTCAAGCGTGATTATCTGCATCCGCTGTACTATAAAATTCTCACAAAACCGCCCAAAGACTTTATTGATTCCTTACAAGATTCCACCGAGCTTGACGGCAGTCATATCCAAAAAGCCCTCGCGGGTCAGCAAAGTTCGACTTGGCGGTTAACCCCAGACAACAAAGCTGTGGTACTCGCCGCTGCGAGCCCCATTTGGATTGATAACAATGTGATGGGTGCCGTCGTCGCCGAAGAAACCACCCACGGAATTCGAACTCTACGTAACCGAGCGCTAGAAAAGCTCTTTAACGTGATTTTGACCATAATGAGTATGGGCACCTTGGCGCTGTTCTTCTTCGCCTCGAGTATTTCTAACCGCATTCGTAAATTGCGCGATGAAGCCGAAAACGCCATCGACAGCCAAGGCCGTGTGCGTAATCACCTCAAACCGTCGAAAGCTCGGGATGAAATTGGCGATCTGTCCCGTAGCTTCTCTAGCATTGTGGGACGACTGGGTCAGTACACTCACTATCTAGAAAACATGTCGTCGCGCCTGTCCCATGAGTTGCGCACGCCCGTGGCTGTGGTGCGATCATCCCTTGAGCATTTAAACCTGCAAACCTTAGATAAAGACACGCAAAAATATGTCGACCGCGCCCAAGAAGGTGTCAGCCGCTTAAGCATGATTTTAAACAACATGAGCGAGGCAACACGCTTAGAACAGAGTTTAACGCAGGCCGATATCACCAAGTTCCCACTCTCCCAAGTGGTCAGCGGTTGTATGCAAGGTTATCAAATGACCTATCCAGAACAAGGCTTTAGTGTGAAAGTGCCCGAACAACCACTGATGATGCAAGGTGTGCCAGAATATATCGCCCAGTTAATGGACAAACTTATCGCTAACGCCATTGAGTTTTGCCATAAAGACAGTGCTATCGAAGTCACGCTCACCCAAGTGGGTAAGCAAGCAACTCTGCTTATCAGTAACTTAGGGCCTGAACTGCCCATTGATATGTCGGAGCAGATTTTCGATTCCATGGTGTCGGTGCGGATAAATCAAGCCCAAGATAAACCCCACCTAGGCTTAGGTCTGTATATCGCGCGATTGGTCGCCGAGTTCCACCAAGGGCAAATCCTTGCCCGTAATCGCAGCGAACATAATGGCGTGGATATCCTTGTCACCTTACCTTTAAATTAAGAACATACGACCTTTAAGTTAAGCGTGTTACAGCTTTTAAGCCCTGCGTCATAATCTCAACAGCTAAAATACAGGAGGCCAATAACATGAGCCAAACTCATCACGCGCCTCCTGTCATTTATGCGGGCAGATGCTAAGATGACCGCCATAACAATCGATTAGAAATCGCCAATTATTCTCCCAAATTGTTCAACCTCTTCGTTCAACCTAAATGCCAAGGTAATGATCCAATGACAGATAAACATCATCAAGCCACCCAAATCGTCAGCTTAGGTCGAGACAAAAAATGGACCAAAGGCGTGATCAATCCGCCCGTCTTTCGCGCTTCGACTATCGTATTCGAAACCATGGATGAAATGCGCCACGCCGCGAAAAATAAAACCAATGGCGAGATGTTTTATGGCCGCCGTGGCACCCCAACCCATTTTGCCTTTCAGGCTGCGATTGCCGAACTAGAAGGCGGCGTCGGTACGGCGCTGTATCCTTCTGGCGCTGCGGCGATCAGTGCGGCGCTACTGTCATTTTTAAAAACGGGCGATCACCTGTTAATGGTTGATAGCGTGTATGAGCCGACGCGGGATCTGTGCACCCATATTCTCGGCGGTTTTGGTATCGAAACCACTTACTACGATCCGCTGATTGGCGCAGGCATTCGCGACCTCATTCGCCCCAATACTAAGGTACTGTTTTTAGAGTCTCCGGGCTCCATCACCATGGAAGTGCAAGATGTACCGACCTTGTGCCGCATCGCCCACGAACATGGGTTGATCACTATGCTGGACAACACTTGGGCCTCGCCCATCAATAGCAAACCCTTTGAAATGGGTGTAGATATCTCAATTCAAGCGGCGACCAAATATATCGTCGGTCACTCAGATGTGATGATAGGCACGGCCACGGCCAACGAAAAATACTGGCCACAATTACGTGAACACAGTTATTTGATGGGACAAACCACATCGCCAGACGATGTGTACCTTGCTGCCCGCGGCCTACGTACCTTAGGCGTGCGTATGGCGCAACATGAAAAAAATGCCCTGCAAGTGGCCAACTGGTTGAAAACCCGGCCAGAAGTCGATCATCTGCGTCACCCCGCGTTCGAGACATGCCCTGGGCACGAATTCTTTAAACGCGACTTTAGTGCCTCCAACGGCTTGTTCTCCTTTATCTTAAAACAGGGCGATGCCGATGCCGTCACCGCACTGGTTGAAAATATGAGTCACTTTAAGATGGGCTTTTCTTGGGGCGGCTACGAGAGTTTAATCCTCGGCATTTTCGGTATTGAAAAAATCCGCTCAGCGACTCAATGGGATGCGAGCAAACCTTTGATCCGTTTACATATTGGTTTAGAAGATCCCGCTGATTTAATCGCCGATCTCAGTGCTGGGTTTGAACGTTTTAACGCTGTATTGGCGGCCAAAGCTAAGTAACGATATTTAATGTGCTAAGTGCTAGCTGAATATAAAAAAGGGGCGGAATAAATATTCCGCCCCTTCTCTTATCGATACTGACACAAATACGAATTTTTATTGCAATATCATTATGCTTATCGCAAATAAACCGCTAAATCATAAACCCTACGGTGATTAATTCGCTTTCGTTCCAATACTTAATGCAGGATCGACCCAAGCCGCAGAGCCATAAAGCGGCACTGTTGAGAGCGCATGTTTATGGCTGCCATTGGTCTCTTTCGTCGAATAGGACAAATACAACAGAGTCTGATTTTGCGCATCGTAAATTCTACGCACTTTTAATGACTTAAATAAAATACTCAGGGATTCAGTGAAAATCACTTCGCCGTGTTTCCCCATATCTATCTTCGCCAGATCGGCCGCAGTAATTGGCCCAGTTTGACGGCAACTGATCCCCATATCGGACGGATCAGCAAAATCTAAATTGGCTTCGATACGACTGATATGGCAAGTCACCCCAAGTATTTTAGGATCGTTTTTAGCATCAATAATCACATCTTTAGTGGTAAAAAGCCCTAAGCTCACCTTACCCACATCGTCACCACAACCCGCAAGCAATAAACCTACAGAGGCCGCAAACGCACACTTCAACAGAGTTTTCATTATTACTTCCTAAATATTACGAACTAAGTAAAGTATAAAAAAACAAAACTATCTCTTACGGATTTCAAGTGTGACATCTGGCGCATCTTCCCAGTTAATGGGTTTAATATCAGTGACACAAGAAACGCCTGGACGAGTACTTTTATAGGAATTTACACCTGTAACTTTACCATCGAAAAACCAAAAAATACGGTAATCATGATAACCAAAACCAGCCCCAGTTTTACAAAATTGCCATGCCTCATTCTTTCCTTGGAACTGACGATCATCAGGTGGCCCCATAATATTAAGCACTTGTTCCTTGGTATCTCCAGCATTAACTAAAATAGATTGCTTATCGAGTGAACCACAACCTGAAAGTATGATGAAGATACCTAACAATAAAATTCGATACATAATAACTCCCTGTTATATATTTAAATTCTAAGCTAATTCATTTTGCAAATAGCTTTTGTGCCCAGCGGGTTAATCCGGCTGTCACAGAGCCAAAGTGATCGCCGACCACGACCGGAATATCGGGATAGATACCAGCGATTTTCGCATAAATCGCAGGGCTTCGTGCCGTACCTCCCGTCACGTAAATCACATCGGGTTTACACTCTGCTTCAGCGGATAAATCCTCTGTTGCTGAGCGGTTTACCGCGACATTTGTTGCAGCCAAAGTTTTTGCAGCTTGCGTGAGCGCTTGGTGCATCAGGGCTTCCACTTTCGTCAGCGACGGCTCAATGGCATTTTCAAACAAGTCACGACTCACACCCGCGTGCAGCGCAGCTTCGATAAAATCCAGATTAACATCAGTATTATCGGTATCTGACAGCGCAATTTTCGCACGCTCGGCTTGGCGAACCAGTTGATAGCTTAACTGCTGCTGTTGCACCTTTAACAATCGCTTCAGTAACTGTGGCTGCTCGGCTTCTTTAACCAATTCATCAATCAATTTACGGCTACTTAAGGTACTGAATTCTCGCTGGGCGCTAATATCATTCACTGCGACCGCATTCCAAAATGTTTTACTGGGCATAGGTTTGCCATTGATCATCAAGGAACCTAAACCAAAGTGCGGCATAAAGGCATTCATTGCAAGGGCGATATCAAGATCGTTACCGCCGATCCGCTGGCCGCTGTGACCGAGGAAATCTTCACTGCGATCCGCTTTTTGTTTATGGGCTGGGCCCATTTTGACAACAGAGCAGTCCGTTGTACCGCCGCCTACGTCGACGACCAATACCGTTTTGTTGTCGGTCAAGGTCGCTTCATAATCCATCCCCGCCGCTAACGGCTCGAACAGAAAATCAACGTCGATGAAACCCGCGCGTTTTGCCGCTAAGGTCAAAATGGCTTCGGCCTGACGGTTACTCTCTTCACCGCCTATGCCTTGAAAGTTCACCGGACGACCAATAATCGCATGGGTGATCATCGCAGTGCTACCCTGCTTCACAAGGTCTTTTTCAACTAACACAGATTCGGCGCGCACTTTAATATGCTGCATCATCAAGGTAACAATATCTTCAAACAGGGCCACTTGTTCGGGTCTAAGCCCTGTCGCGCCTAAAAAAGATTTTGGCGAACGGACATAGAACCCCTCCTCCGGCATATCTAAATACGCGCTCACCGCCTGCTCGCCAACAAATACAGCCTGAACATCGGCATCGAGATCTAACTCATGGCGCACCATACGGGCACGACTCAATTGCGCGGCGCGCTTTTTGGCGTAATCGGCTTTTAATTCAGTGGGAAGGCCACGATAAACCGCCTCGGCGATCAGTTCCCTGTCCATCGCGTATAAGGTCGAAGGCAAATAAGCTGATTGCTCTGATAACGCCAATAACTGCACACCATCACCCAGCATGATCCCTACGGCGCAGTTAGCACTACCATAATCAAATCCAACAAACATACCTTTTACTCCCGCGATAAAAAAGCCGAGCAAGATAACATAGTTTGCGATAATGCCCAAGGAGTTAACACTGACGGATTTATCCTCCAGTAAGCCGCGCTTGCACAGTTTCTCAAGACTTAAATCGCAATGACGCGAACTGAGTTTAAGCTCAATCCAAGATGATCATCATAAGGTCATATTTCTGTCACACTCGTCATCAAGTTGACATATTTCCCTCGTATCTTTATCCCAGATAAATCCCAGACTGATTTTGGCGTGTACGCAATATTTATCATTGAAATTCCTTCACTTGTCGGCAGTAAATCTGATTGCACAACGGCGGATGAATGCTATTGTATATTGCGCCATGACGCTTGCTTAAAGGAGCTGTGCAGTGTCCCCGAATACCGATAAACTTTCGATTGATAAAGAACTCTCTTGGTTGTCTTTTAATGAGCGGGTATTGCAAGAAGCCTGCGATCACAATGTTCCCTTAGTGGAGCGAGTGCGCTTTTTAGGGATATTTTCCAATAACATGGATGAGTTTTTTAGGGTGCGTGTGGCTGCGGTCAGACGCTCCATTTTGCTGTCATCCCTGCAGGAAGGTCGCAGTAATAGCCGCCATTTAATGGCCAAGATCCAATCGAAAGTGATGGCATTGCAAGAAAGGTTCGATGGCATATACACGGATTTAATGCGCGAACTTGTACGTCGTAATATTTTGTTAATCAATGAGAAACAATTAAGCGAGTTCCACAGCGACTGGCTGAAAAAGCATTTTAGAGACCATTTCAAACGCCATATCGCGCCGCTTATGGTTAATAATAATCGCGATCTGATCAAGCAAATCAACGACGACGCCACCTATTTATGCGTGTGTTTATTCACTAAGGCGCGTCGCCAATACGCCTTAGTCGAAGTGCCGACTAAAAATGTACCGCGGTTTATCGAACTCCCAGCCGAAAAGAGTAAAGCGAAAAAATATCTGATTTTATTAGATAATATTATTCGCCACTGCGTCGATGAACTCTTTGGCCCCTTCTTCGAGTACGATGCTATCGAAGTGTATTCGATGAAGTTAACCCGCGATGCCGATTTTGATATCACTGACGAGCTTGAACAAACCCAGCTGGAGAAAATGACCAAAGGATTGAAAAAACGTCTTACCGCCGAGCCTGTGCGCTTAGTGTATGACAAAGAAATGCCTGAACACATGTTGGTGATGCTCAAAGAAAACCTGAACATCAGCTCGACCGAATGTTTGATCCCAGGCGGGCGTTACCACAGCTTTAAAGACTTTATCGCCTTCCCCAACCCGAGCCGCGACTACCTCGAAAACGAAAAACTACCGGCGCTCAATAGTGCAGGTTTTGGCCGCAGTGCCAACAGTTTCGATGCGATTCGGATGGGCGATATCATGCTCAATTATCCGTACCATAAGTTTTCCCACTTTACCGAAATGGTGCGCCAAGCGGCCTACGATCCGGCGGTGCGCTTTATTCGAATTAATTTATATCGAGTGGCGAAAAAATCCCATGTAATGCAATCGCTTATCGATGCAGTGAAAAACGGCAAACAAGTCACCGCCGTCATTGAACTCAGGGCCAGATTCGATGAGCAATCCAACATCGAATGGACCCGCATCTTGGCCGAAGCGGGCGTCAAAGTTCACCACGGTATCACCAGTTTAAAAGTGCATTCCAAGTTGTGCTTGATTGGCCGCGAAGAACAAGGGGAAATCAAACTCTATTGTCACGTTGGCTCAGGCAACTTTAACGAAGGCACGGCGCGGGTTTACACCGACTTGTCACTGTTCACCGCCAATCAAGAGATTGCCCGTGAAGTGGAGCAAGTGTTTGACTTGATTGAACATCCGTATCGCCGCGATAACTTCCAGCATTTAATCGTGTCGCCCTACGATGCCAGACAAAAACTGAGTCACTTAATTGATAATGAAATCGTTAATGCCCAAAGCCATATGAAGGCGGCAATTACCTTAAAATTAAATAACTTACTCGATGAATCCTTAGTACAAAAGCTCTATGAAGCCTCGGCGGCTGGGGTCAAAATCAAGTTACTTATTCGCGGCATGTGTTCGCTTATCCCGCAAATTCCGGGGATCAGCGACAACATCGAAGTCTATAGTATCGTCGACCGATTCCTCGAACACTCGCGGGTGATGCTGTTCCACGCGGGTGGAGAGAACAAACTCTTTATCTGCTCCGCCGACTGGATGAGCCGCAACATAGATAACCGCGTTGAAGTGAGTGTGCCGATTTATGATCTGCGCCTAAAACAGATGATAATGGATATTTTATCCTTACAGTTCAATGACAACACTAAAGCACGTGTCATTAACAAGGAACAAAGTAATCCTTATCGGAATCGCGGTAACAAACGAAAAGTGCGTTCTCAAATTGCCATTTATCAATATCTGATTAATTATGAGAAGCGCCAACTGCAAGAATTTAATGCCTTACGTATGTCCACCCATGAGGGTGACGCTGAGCGAGAAGTGAAAACTCAGCCTGACATAACACCTGAGTTACGGGCCAAAGCCAGCTAATCGCTGGCTTTATATCGCTTTGATTGCCTAAGGATAATCCGATTGGTAACCACATATTCGCACACACAGTCATACGCTACGCCCAGCAATGTACTCGCAAACTCTAAATCGCGCCACTTTGTCGCCATCGATATGGGGTCGAACAGTTTTCATCTGGTCATCGCACGCGAGCAAGATGGTAGTTTGCAGATTTTACATAAAGAAAAACAACAGGTTCAGCTCGCCACTGGACTCAATGCGCAAAATATTCTCGACAATGACGCCATAGAACGTGGGCTCAATTGCCTACGGGATTTTAACCAACGATTTTCCAATCTCGACCAAGCGCAAGTGCGATTAGTCGCCACCCACACTCTGAGAATCGCCAAAAACCGCGATCAGTTTATCGAGGCGGCGCTCGCCATCATGCCCTATCCGGTGGAGGTCATTTCGGGCCATGAAGAAGCGCGTTTGATTTATAACGGTATTGCCCAAAGCCAAGTGCTAGGAAAAAGTAATTTAGTCATCGATATCGGTGGCGGTTCTACCGAAGTGGTGATCGGCCAGAAAAATACCCCAACTCAGTTATCTAGCCTGCGCTGCGGTTGTGTGAGTTTTAATGAGCGTTTCTTTATTGATGGGCTCATCACCCCTGCCTCATTTCGCGATGCCCAAAGTGCGGCCGATAAGCAGTTCGCGTCGCTCTCAAAGGAATATTTCGCGGGCGGCTGGGAACTCACCTTGGGTAGTTCAGGTACAGTGAAAGCCATCTGCGAAGCAATTCAAGAAGAGCACGGCGATGAAACCATCACGCTGCCACGACTCAAACAGCTCAAAATCAAGTTAATCAAATGTGGCCATATTAGCCAAATCCAATTTGCCAACGTCGATGATAAACGCATTCCCTTAGTGCCCGCCGGACTTGCCATTTTGATCAACTTTTTTAGGCGCTTACCGATTCAAAAACTTGAGTTTAGCCCAGGAGCACTGCGTGAAGGCGTACTCTATGAACTGGCAAAGATTGGTCAATATCAGGATATTCGCCACCGCACCGTCGACAGTATTGCCCAGCTTTATCATATCGATATGGCCCACGCGGCTAAGGTACGCGACACTGCTATGGCCTTGTTTGAACAGGTCGCCGATGAATGGCAATTAAGGCCCCATGCGCGCTTGCTCGCCTATAGCGCGACCTTACATGAAATCGGATTACACATTAATTCAAAATCCCTGCACAAACACGGCGGTTACATTATCAGTAACAGTGACTTACCTGGGTTTAGCGAAGCATTACAGCTGGATTTAGCACGACTTATCACCAATCACAGAAAAAAGCCTAACGAATTAATGCTCGCTGAGCTCGATCCCAACCATAAGCTCACGCTCAATCGCCTACTCTGCCTGCTTAGGCTCGCTGTCTTGCTCAATCTTGGCCGTATCGCTAAGACGCTGACCTTAGATCATATTAAAGTGATCCCCGATGGACTCATGCTAGTACTACCAAGCCATAAGCGGAAAATCAGCTTGTTTATGAAAGATTTACAGCGAGAACAAAAACAAATGCTCACCCTTGGAATGAACCTGCGTTTAGTGTCGAGTCTGACTTAGCTGTTACGGCGTTAGCTCAGCCTAACGTGGCCGAGGCGAGTGTGGGTTAGCTCTGTGTAAGTGTATTTAGCGAAGGATTCGGCACTGTTCGGCGCTAAAATATTGCCCTTAATCGAGGGCCATTATCTCGCCTAAAAACAAGGTTAAGTTAGCAGTGAATCTGGCTTGATAATGGGATTTCAACAGCATAGCGGTAGACTTAATCCATGCGCCACAACAGATTAAAGTTTAAAGGATTTTTAACCCTTCACTAAAGCACAAATTCCTGCTCGCACGTTTGCCGCTGAGTGGGGATTTCTGCTATCATCCACGGCTGACTAATCATAATTCCACGAATTTAAAGATAATCAGAGTCAAACCCTTTTTATCTCGCGATATCAGCCCCATCGCCTGCAGGTACAAGTATGATTAACCACTTTAGTGTGCTTGGTATAAAACCCAGTGCCAAAGAAGACGACATTAAAAAAGCCTATCGACGGCTGTCAAACAAATATCATCCCGACAAGTTGTTAGGCGCCTCGGAAGAGGAAAAGCAGCAAGCCGCCGTACAACTTGAACGCGTTAAAAATGCTTATGATGTGTTGTCCGATCCTAAGCGACGAAATGCGTTTATCAAAGATTTCAATAACGTCATAGTGACCGATCCCGCTAGTGCCATGCGCGAGCTGTGGGATCAATTTTATCCTTGAGCGTTTTCTAGAGTAGTGTCAAATGGTCAAAAAACTGAATATCTCACGCATTAATGAGCTAAAAAATAATGCCTACGACAATATCGAGTCCTACGACGATCCCGATACACCTAAAGCGCTAGAGCAATTTACTAGCCAAATCAAAAAGGTGTTAGAAGCCGATCCTAAGATGCTCGATACTGTGCCTGAGTACCTGCCTGTCGCGCTTTACGGTCGAATTAAGTTTCCCGCCGAAGCCAAACTCAAGTGGGCACATTGGATAAACACGGCAACTCAACCCGAGTGGGATGAGTTTAAAGTCACGATTGGCTTTAACAATGCTGATTTACCTTTAGTGTTAGCCGTGCGTGGTTACTCGGAAACCTTACTAATTGAAAGCTGCGCCGTGCTGTATTTACTTGAAACTCAAGGTAAAGCAACGCCAGCAGCAAAACATCACGACGATGAAGATGATGACAACGATTATGTTGGCACCTCAGATAACGATGATGAAGGCGAAGAGGAAGATGGCTACTACGATCACTACGATGATGAGGACCGCTAATGAACACTAGTCTCATTGAGATTACCGTCGCCGAAATTAAAGAGTTGGCGGACGTAGAGCCAAAACAAGCGAGCAAACGCTTTGAAATCATTGCAAATACCATGAGCGACGAGCAATTAGTCGAAGTTATCGAACACATGGATATCGTCACGCTGACCCAAATCAACAGTCACCATGATATCTCTTGTCCTTCGATCATGTCTGAACTCATGACCCCGGAACAAATTCGCGACATCGTCTGTCAGCAACCTTTGTACTGGGAAGAAAAAATCAAAAACAATGCCGAAGAACTTATTCAGCATACCTTTGATTTTTTGACCTATTTAATTCGCATTCAAGATAGCGAAGAAAAGCAAACTGCGATTCTAGAATGTATCGCCGAAGATCCTGCGGGCCTCTTCTACCTGTCGATCCCTTTCATCGAAATGATGTTAGGCGAAAAGCATGAAGATGAAGACGGCTACACAGATATCTATGATGACGAAGAAGACACTGAAACCATCGGCTACGACAGCCGCGTCGCCAGTGAAGATGCACACAGCCTCAGCATAGACGACCCACGCAGCCTAATGGCCTTAATCCACGAGCTCGCGCCCGATGTTGAAAAAGCCATTAAGAGTCTGCTGCGTAACGAAAGCTCAGGTTGGGAAATGATCATCAGCAAGTTTGTCAACGAGCTGGTTATTCAAGCCAAAGAGAAAAACCAAGTGACGGATGAATACGCTGAAGTCGATGATATGTTTAGCTTTTTGGATTAAGGAATTATTTGATGCAACTGGTACTGCGTGATGTAGATCAAGGACCCTACCTGAGCAAGGTATTGATCCAAGGCCAAGCAGACGAAACGCTGAGCGGTGAACAGCTGTCACAAATCAAATCCAAAGCCATTTTGATGAGCCTCAAACTGGCCGATAAGTTTTACAACAAATACAAAATGCACTTGCTCGAACAAGCGGCGCACGATGTCATTGGTGTGGTGAGCCTTGGTTTGATAGAATTATCAAACCAAAATCCGCAGCAGGCGATACGCCTGTTGATCACCGCCGATGGCGTAGTCAAATGCTTTCAAAAAGGCTGGAGCATGCTCAGCACTGTCAGCAAGCATAAACTCGTCAACGGCAAGTCACTGTACGGCGATGTCGACAAGTTCTTGCTTGAACAAGTGTCTAGCCCGCCCGATGCGGAAGAATGGTTAGGCTATGAAGCCTATCAAGATGCCCTGCTTGAGCATCAACGCCAACAGTCAATTGCGGCCCTATTGGCACAGTTTTACGCGCAATCGAGCTATGATCCGCTAGATTTTCTCAATCTAGAGAGTGTATTAGCCGAAGCGGTACTGTATCGATTGTTGTTTGATGGCGCCAAAGTCAGACAGGATTTGAAAAAGCGTATCGGCAAAATCACCTTAAAAGAGGAATGGTTTACCCGTGAGCATATCGAATTGGAAACCCAGAAAGCGTTAGCAGAATTACCCGCAGAACTCGCTGAAATCATCAGTAAAGATCTCGGTAAAAACTTTGTCCCCGCCCTACTGCGTACCCTGCACTTTGCGAAAAGCTACCGCGAACTCTTACTCAGCGACGCTTCCCCCGAGCGCTTAGAAAGATTCGAACACAAGGAAGGTCTCGTCGGCCTCCTCGGCTGGCCACTCTACATAGTACTTTGATCGGGACTTTAATCAGTAGTGTGTTCAGTACGTTAACGAGTGCTTGAGCCGCTTAAAAATGAGTGCTTTATTGAAAAATAAAGCACTTTTTTATTGTCTGTTATCCCCATGCCCAATTCAACCTTCACCATCTCATTCTCAGTTTTGAGTGGTTTTAGCGTAAAGCTTGATAACGCTTTGGGAACAGATAGCTGTTGGAAAAATCTTCTGAATGGCCTATCACTTTGATGTTAGCAGCTTATCGTTTGCTGATATCCACTCGCACAGGCTTGCCATGTCATTCACTCATCGACATGGTGAATAGAAACCTAGGGGTTCTGAGCTTATGAACGAGAGCCATGGACGGCGAACTGGCAGTTAAACAAGGATGTTGTTCAAGTCCGCCAATCATCATGGCTCACCTTTCGTGCATTCGCGTAATCTGTAGATTTAAAGACATACGCAACATACTTTGGGACAGAAATGTGTTGAAAAGTAGTGTTTGGGGAGCAGTAATTTCAGTTGTTAGCAGTTTAGCGTTTACGGATATCCACTCGCACAGGCTTGCCATAGTATTTGCTCGTCGACTCGCAGCCAGTCCATCCTTGGATGCTCGACCGTCCCGTCCATGGGGCGGACGGTCGTCTCGCAAATCACCATGGCTCACCTTTCGTGCATTCGCGTAATCTGTAGATTTAAAAGCGTTACGCAGCACGCTTTTGGACGAATGCATGTTAGATTCCCAACTCTAATTTTTGAGTTTCGGATTAAGATTTCTATGGGTAACGCCGCGCTCTGCGGAAGTTTAGGAGCGTCAGCGAGTAAATTTTCCGTAGCAGCGCCTTGTTACATTTACAATTTCTCATAATACTCTATTAATCCAGAACAAAAGTTCTTTCCTGCAGAGTACGCCCCGAATCTACCAAGCTCTTTTTTTAGAGTTGCAACTCGTACGCTATGTTTTTTGTAGTGATCTGAATCAGGTAAACGCTTAAGAAGATTGTGGTAAAAATTTACAGTTTGATATTCACCAACATGCTTTACATGTAGATGTCTATCAATATCCTTTGCCACACCATAGATCAAGCTTTGATACCAAAGAGCTTTATCCCTACGAAGCTTTTCGATAGGAATAACATCAATTTGTCCATGATTTCTGCTTTTATCGATATCTCTGCCGAACGAATGGCCCACTCTATTTCTTAAATTTCTTATTTTTTCAAGATCTTAAATGTGAGTTTTCAATATTTCTGGAACAAATCCAAACGTACTATTATACGCAGAAATTCTACTACTCCAATCGCCTTTGGTGCAGGAAATAATCTTTTCACGGAAGTCAAAAGGCTGAGAATTCCCATGCTTTAATATAGATGATCCGTCTATTTTCTGAGGAACTCCATAAAGTACTCCGACATCAGACTCTAGAGCCAATTTGATAATTGTAGCTATATACGTTTCTAAGTTTGATGTCATTGTCATAACTGAATTTAAATTAATCCAGTTATCAAAATTCTCAAAAGATTTTGACCAACTCTTTAAGTTATCAAACGAATGAGCATGCGTGGAATCTTTAAACGAAAAATGATCAGTTACTGAATCATCCCAACTAGCTGTTTCCCCAAGCTTTTTATAGCTATATGAGTGCGCAGCAATGTGAGAAATGAACATTTTGCTTAATTCTCGATTGTGCTTCTGGAAAACTTGGAAAGTCCATGAGCTTGGCTCTCTCGACTTCCACCTGTCAAATTTACTCGAACTACGAGCCATGATATTCCTTATATATGTAACGTCTTAGTATTTATGTATCAAAATCTGGCCACCCATTTTAGATCAACAACATAATGCACTTTTGGTTTGTCTACAACTTGTACGAGCTAAAATTGCTTAAATGAGAGTCATCAAGAATTGAAGAGCTAAAGCTGAGGCATGAAAATGAGCTTACTCATTAAAAATAGTGGATTTAAGACATGCTAACCCACCCAATAAAACAAATGGGCAGTGATTGGTTTGGTTAAGCAGTATTACAGTTAGTTGCTGTGAAAGTGCTGACAGCTTGCCGCAAAGTGCCGTCGTCGCTTTTCGAGATGTTCACAGTAATCAGTGAGTGCTTGCAGCGTACCCACCGGACCATGAAATAGCTTGCCAAACTCGGTAGTGAGCTTGAGCCAATTGTCATGTGGGATATTTAATCTTGTCAGTAACTTAGCGCTATTTACACTGATTGCCCCACGTTTATCACTTCGAATAATTCGGCCTGTTTCATCAACCAATTCAAGGTAATCCGATAATAAAAACGCAATGCCATTGGGCTGGTTGTCGCGCTCATTACCGATAAAAGGCAGTAGATTTTTAGGTTGCTCACCTTTTAATGCAGCCCGAATACGCAACTGGATACTGGCATGGTCGGATTGTTCTGGTGTATCAGCCAGTTGCGCTCTAATAGGATTCAAATCAACATAGGCCATACAAGTTAACACAGCGGTTTCATCGAGTAGGGCTTGCGATTTAAAGCGACCTTCCCAGAAACGACCTGTGCAGTTATCCTCTTGATTCGCTTGCCTTGCGATGGGTTCGTTGAGGCAGCGCACTCTTTTGAAAACACTGGCAACTGATATCACATAAACGGCTGCGATAAATGGCAATTGAATGCTTTAATCTGTGAACTTCATGCGCCTCAACTAACTCACCTTTGGCGAATTTTTGCGTTAATTCATCGCCTTTAAACAGCTTATGCCACTGCTCAAGTACTTCGCGGTCAGTCCAACGATTCGCGCTGTCGATATCGACCCGCAGCACCACATGCAGATGATTGGACATCACTGCAAAGGCCGCCACATCAATGGCAAAAACGGCTTCAAGTTCAAACAGTAGTGATTCTACCCAAGCGCGGCGATGGTCATAATTTTTTCCCGAATAGGCATCGTCACCACACAAAAACGCACGCCGCACAACGCGGCTACAGCAATGGTAATAGGGTGTGTCTTCAACACTTATCTGAGTTCTGCGTGGGCGCGGCATACAAACCTCCTTGTTTAATGCTTAACCCAAGCATAGTCGGAGGTTAACAACTGCGCTATTTAGGCTGAGTGTCCACTTTTATTTTCTTTTATTTTTTGTAGTGATTCTATCCAAGCGCGGCGATGGTCATTGTTTTTCCCCGAATAGACATCATCACCACACAAAAACGCACGCCGCACAACGCGGCTACAGCAATGGTAATAGGGTGTGTCTTCAACACTTATCTGAGTTCTGCGTGGGCGCGGCATACAAACCTCCTTGTTTAATGCTTAACCCAAGCATAGTCGGAGGTTAACAACTGCGCTATTAAGGCTGGGTGTCCACTTTTATTTTAGGCTGGGTGTCCATTTTTATTTTATAGTCCCAATTAACTAAAGGGCTTGCCAAAATCCTCAATGCCTTGGTCTAGGAAATTATTGTAAACATCGGAAATGTATTGGTAGGTAGCAAGTTCAACAGAGAATTCTTTGTCTTTGAAAGACGTGTAATCACTTTTATCCAACTTTTTAGATAACAGCACTTTAATGCGTCCCTTTTGTTTGAGTGGCTTGAATACCATGAGTGGAGCTTTGCCGCTCGTTAATGCGTGGATATCGCAGCGCAATAACAAGCCGTTGTGTGGTTCAAATTGAAACCTATCTTGCTTATCCATATCGGTGTAGCTTTTTATATGAGCTCCTTCGAGAACCTTACTAATATTGCAGCCAGTGACTACGCAGCGGCCACCATATTTTTGATGTAATGCCTTGGTGAAATCACGTTGCTCTTTACTTTTCCGAGTGGGACCAAAGTTAAAATCAGCTTCAACAGCACCAGATTGGGACTGCTGAGAGGGGCGTTCAATACCGACAAACTCGCACACATAGTTACACTGTTCACAGTATCCAAGGAATTGAAGTAACTTTGATAGTTCATGACTGCTAGCAGCGCTATTGCCAAGTGCATTGACAGAAATTGTCTGCTTGAAAGTGAATTTAACCCCGAGCGCATTAGTAAGCGATTCCCATTCGGATCTGTGTTGCTCATCAGTGCCGTTTAAGTGGAAATAAAAGTCCTGCTTAGTTTTTTTGATCGAAAATAGGGTTTTCCCGCGTTCCATGCCAAAACCGATAGATGGATTGCCTTTGTTCAGTGTGTAGGCTGCAAGCCCTTTAGTGAGCTTGTGGTCACGGAGGGTGGACAGTAGTAGTTGCATGCCTTGACGCGCATTTTCATTCTCCCCGCTAACACTTAAATGTGTTAAAAACCCTCTCTGAGCAGACAGTGGTATCGATTTCTTGAGCGGATAGGATTTCTTTTGGGCAGACATTAAGCATTTTCCTTACTGTAATGGAGTGACTTCGATGTGCTGATCGATCTCTGGTATGGCTTGATTTATATAGACACTCTGTAGCATTACTAAAATTTGGTCAACAAGATCTAGCTTAATGCCGCCACTAATAGGCGCAGTAAGAAGGAATGGGGCATAAACGGTGCCAGCAGAAGAACTGACACGTAATTGGACAATATCTTTTTAGCTAAACGAACAGCAGAAGTGTTAGTTAAGATTGGCATTGTTGCAACTGTGACCGTTGGCGGCATGGATGCCGTCGTCGAGCCCTCAGGGACGAGTTTATGGCGAGTCACAGGGGAAACAATGACAATGAATACAGCACAACTGACGACAAAGTTATCTTGCTTTGGGCATTAGCTTTTTAGCTAAACGAACAGCAGAAGGGTTAGTTAAGATTGGCATTGTTGCACCTGTAACCTTCTAAAACAGGGATATTTTATTAGAGCCCTCAGGGAGGCTTCTTGTTAAATAAAGAGGTGATGAGTCACTGGGGAAACAATGAAAATTGATGCGTCACAACTAACAACAACTTTATTTTGCTTTTGGGCAAAAAGAAAAGCCCGCGGCTGCGGGCTTGGCGTCACTTTAAATATCAGCGGAAAAAAAGGACTGGCTTAACGGTAAGTCAGCGTTGTGGTATCCGTTAACTTGTCGTTATCTTTAACGGTCAGTTCAACAGTGTGTTGTCCACGGCGGGCAAGGCGCAATACCACTTGACCGTTAGCGCGGGTGCCATTGTCGAACGTCCACTTATGTTGCTTGATCACGCCATCGGTATCATAGCTAGTCGAGATAAACATATCGACTAACCATAAATTAATACGCTGAATTTGCGCAACGGGTGCTTGTTTCACATTGTCAGCAACCACTGTCACCATTTGCGACGTGCTATGGGTTAGGCCGTCGTTATCAGTCACAGTTAGCGTGACCAAATACTCGCCGCTTTGGCTGTAACTGTGGGTCACAACCTCACCCACTGCCACAGTGTTATCACCAAAGCTCCACTCGGCTGATACGATTTGTCCATCACTGTCGGTTGAAGTGGATGTCAGTTGCACCGCTGCACCATTCACCACTTGAGTGAAACTGGCCACTGGCGCGACTTTTTCCGCTTCGAGCAAGAGTGAAATCACCACAGGATCGTGATCCGATGAGCGGTAAGCATCACTTGCGAATAAGTCTTGGATTTGAGCGGGCGTCTTAAACTCTTCGTTGTAATCCAATACACGTGGTTCGTCGGTATTGATATGCCACTGCGTCACATCCACCACTTTATCCAGCAGGGCTGCGTTCGCTAAAGCATGGTCCAACTGACCCGATTCAGCCGAGAATACATAGGAATAAGGGTTCGGTTTTTCAAGTTTGGCAAACAGCTCACTAAAGCCTGCATTACCTAAGGCCGTTAATGGATCTTCCTTCGCATAGGCGTTCAAATCACCAATCAGCAGTACGCCTTGATCTGGATATTGCTCGCTAATCCATTGACCTGCAGCCGTCGCCGCACGGGTACGAGTGATATTACAGTTGCCTTGACCGTCGTTAAGATCAGGTTCGCCCGCACATTCACTGCCCTTAGATTTAAGGTGATTAACCGCAACAACCACGCCTTCTTCACTGCCGTTCACACTAAAGGCTTGCGTCAGCATTGGACGGTTTTTGCTATCGTCAAACAAGGGCTGTTGATCGCTATCTAATGGCGAATTTGCACTAGATAGAATACGTGCAGCGCCCTGCGGCGTGACTTTATCACTGCGATAAATCAAGCCAACTGTGATGGCATCGGTGCCAATCGCATTCATGCCTGTTGGCGCGATATAAGCGTAACGCGCTTCACCTACAGCAGCATTCAAACCTGCGACTAAATCGGCAATGGCTGAATTAGCGCCAAAGCCATCGTTTTCAATTTCCATCAAACCAAATACATCGGCACTAATGCCCACCATGGCACTGACAATCTTCGCCTTTTGACGCTCAAACTCGCTTAAGGTATTGGCACCACGCGCGGTTGGGAAACCTGCACCTTGGCCATCACCATTGAAGTAGTTAAGCACGTTAAAGCTAGCGACTTTTAGATTACCACCCTCAACCAATGTGGGCGCAACTGGGCGTGGGTTTTCAGCCACAAAGTTCACCGTTTCGATTGGCATAATGCGATACAGATTAAAGCCATAGTGCATTACACCCGTAAGCGATGTGGCTTTATCGCCTACACGCACTGTGTTTGATGCGCTCAAACCAGGAGCGGGGAATTGCACAGGATCAGGATTCTGCGCCGTTAAACCGTCATCCAATAAAATACTGTCACGTTGGTTGGCTGCGCTCACCGCCAGCGCATCCGCGCCCGGCGCAGCCACCTGCGTACCAATAAAGTGGCGCTGACTGCCTAATGAAATCTCGCCATAACGGCCTAGGTTATAGACTTCATTCACCACTAAATCTTGGCTGAAACGAACCCGCATGCCCTCAAAGGGCTCAAAATCATCACTGCTGTTAACAGGTAAGGTCACTAGCGCGGCCGTTGGTAACGTTTGTCCTGTGGCACACAACTTGTGATCAGATAAAGTCGTTAGTTCAGTTAAGCCTTGATATTCAGTGACTTTGGCTTTTAAACGAATACGATCGCCTGCCACATAAGCTGTGGGCGCAGTGCCGGTATATACAAACACACCTTCCGAGGTTTGGGGATCGCTATCGGCTTCATTATCGGCCATTTGTACAAAAATGCCCTTAAGACCAGCTTCTTGATTACTGACGACAACCGCCTCAACCACTAAAGTTTGACCATTAAGAGGGCTGGCAGCACCCGCGCCTTGGAGCGCATGAATTGCTGTGGCTTCTTCGCCGCACACTAAAGAGCTTGGTGGAGGGTCGACGGGATCGGTTGGCGTACCCGCACTGAACTTACCAAGATCAGAAACATCGTCCTTAGCAAAACCTAGCCAAGTGCTAAAGCTTACTGCATCGGTGCTGATAGGATCGGCAATCAGCAGATCAGGATTACGGCGCAGGGTATTGTCTTGAGTGGAGAGGTCACCATTGCCCCACTCGGCACCGGGATCAACACCGACTTGGCCTAAACTATCAATGACTTGATTTTGATAGGTCAGTTCAATCGCATCGTCGCCGTTAAAGAAGCTGGCGCTACTCTGTTGATTTGTGACCGCAAGGATATCGGCAGAAGAGTCATTATCGGCAACCACATAAGTCGCCCCCGCCGCTAATGAGCCAGTGAGCGCAATGGTCGTGCCGACATTTGTGCTGCCATTAAAATAGAAGCGCAATTGGTATTGGCTTAAATCAATAGCGCCCGCGGTTGGGTTATACAGTTCGATAGCTTTATTATTACTGCTGCCTTCGACATATTCAGAAATGATCAAATTATCCGCGCCATGGGCAAGCCCACAAACGCTGCTGATGGCTAACGCCAGCACAGTTTTAGTGTTAAACATTGAGACCCCTAAATGTATTGTTTTAATATTTGGTATTTAATTGATGCGCTTAGATGCTTCAAGGTGATGTCACCTCGAAGACTGACGATACTATAGGCGGTCAAGGTTACAAATTGGTTGCATCAAAGTTGCAACTTAAGGTGGATATTATTCGTGCGATTTAGCGATCAGAACTAGGAAGAAAGCAGTACGGGAGATGCTGGCCGCACTACACAGTGCGGCCAGAGATAAATCGAGGTTAATCAAGTAAGCAGAACAAATGGATGGCAATCCTGACACAGGGTTATAAGGGCTGAAGCTTTTCATCGAGTAAACTGACGAGCAGTAACTCACCTTGCAAATTCACTCTAAACTCACCGTATTTTGCTGCACTAAAATGATCGGCTTGTCCTTCTTCAAAGAAAAAGCTGTTCGATGCGAGCTTAATTTGATTACCACGGACACGAAACTGCACTCGTAGTTGATCTTTACCGAGTGCTTGGTCGGTATAAAAGTCGACAAAACGCGCCACTTTTTGCCCATCGACAGCCAGCAATAACTGCCCCTGCATTTGTTGCGGCGCTAAGGCGCTACGCACATCGCGCGCAATGGCATATTCAAGCGCCATGTAATCACCCTGCATTAATGAGCGCGGATCGACCGGTGCTAATGCAAAACGCACCACTTGGCCGTGATTAAGCAGTTGTTCGAATTTGAAAATGCGCCAATTCACGCCAGCGAGAATCGCCACTGTTGTGAATAATACGAGCCCAAGCGCCCATTTATGTGAAGCCGACAGTTTTCCCATCACATTGCCCATCACACAGTCTCCTTGGCATTTTCATTGGCAGGAAATAACCACCACATCACTAACCTTGCCACCAACAGCAAGGCGCCTAAGCCCATCAAATAACCAGATTTAAGTAACAGAGTCGTTTCTAGGGAATAATAATACCCGCTGACAAATAACAGCGCCGACACCATTCCCATACCTTTCAACCAAGACTCGTTGCAATAATGACCAAGCAAGATCAATAGAATAGCCGTTGATAAACCCTGCATAGGTAAGGATAAACCGCTAACGATGACTAAACCGATAACACATCCTAGCGCCGCTGGTGAGCTTAGTGATTGCTGGCGCTCGCGCAAGATTGTCACCAATAAAAATCCGCAAATAGCGAAAATAATCAACAGATGAGTCAGTGTCAGCCACAGGCTTTGCTGCCAAGGGCTAAATAAGGCTTCAAAAATACTGTCCATACTAAAAGCGTGCATCAACTGCAACGAAAGCAACGCGAGTGCGAAACCATAGATGAGCATCCGAGCCCTGCGATAATGACGCCCGAACTGATTGATATTTAATAACACTAGACTAATGACTACGGCAAAAAGGCTTGGGCTAAAATTGAGCAGTTCAAATTTTGCCATCAGGCCAATCACGCACCAACTTAAGCAAAAAGCGAATACAAACTGGGCTAGCCCGTGGGCAATCAAGCCCCACAGTACCAATGTAATACCCGCCATACAGAGATACCATGTGAGGCTAAAATCATTGTTAATTAAATCAAATAATCCCCATGCCACACTGATCAAACCACTCAAACAGGCGGCAAAAGCAAATTGTTCAATAAAAATCTGTTGCCGCGGTAAAAAATACAGCCCAATCCCCAAGGCTAAATAGGTTAAGCCGATAAATAAAATGACATCTTCTTCAACATGCTCAAAAATGGCACCAAACGCTGCCATCATAAAGCTCAATAAAAACAACGCAGCTATCCAAGCAGCAAACGCCTGCATAGTGGCAATATACCAAGGGATATCATGGTCTTCTGGCATTTGAGCAGCACTAACATTGCCTTCGGCATACAAAGCTTGCCAGAGTTTGATTAGACTTAATTCACTCGAAGCGTCGATTGATGTAACACTATCAGTGCTGGATCGAGTGATCATTTCGCTATCCTGTAAACCATTATTGTTGCTCATGAACATCTCCCACGCTCACGCTTCCTTGGCTGGCGATTCCTACAAACTGAGGTTTAAGTTTCCGGTTTAGCTCCCTCAACCAAATACTCAAACCTGTGCTTGCCAAAATGATATAAAGCCCAATAAACAAAAATCCACCTATGGGGTCATTATCCTCAAACATCAGCTTTATCAGTAACGCGGCGCCTACGGCAATCAGGCTAAAACCGCCCAAGGCCAAGGGATATATGCGTGGTAATCTATAACGAAAAATAACGAATCCGAATATCAGATGGGCAAAATAACCACAGAAGATCCCAGTGCTGAAGCTATCACGTTCAAGGAAATCGTCGAAAATAAGCCAAGTGATTAACCAAGTAAAACAGCCCATAGCAAACAATGAACAGGCATATTCAAGGATTGGCGCATGCCAGCGCCCCGCGACTTTGTGGTCTAAAAGTACAAAAGCATAATAGATAAATAAATTCAAACAGATAAATATCAGCAATTGTCCTTGAGCGCCCCAAAATAATCCCCAGAAATGGGAAAAGGAATCCAGAAATATCCCTATGCTGAGGTTTAGTAATCCCACCAGCAACAGCCACAAACCATCAAATCCCGCCACCCAAGCAAAGGGTAAGATAACAAATGCCCATAGCGCGAATAACTGCCAAGGATCGGCGCCCGTTTGATAGGTTTGCCCAACTAACGCTAATAAGCCACCGACTAACACACTTGCGGCCAGTAGCACGCCATTGGCGGTCGTCGCACCAAAAGTGCTGTCTTTACGATAAGGGCTAACGGGGGAATAAATGTTGGCACGATAATAGAACCAAGCAAATGCGCTGATAGCAAGTATTATAGCCACTTCAATCAGTCCAAATTTGGCAAATCGCCCCAAAGATTGCCAATTATAAGCAAAGAAAAAAATCACCCCACAGGCAAAACTTAACGCACCGAACCAGAGTAATAAATGAGCGATTAAGCGACGCCAACTAGACCCATCCGGCAAGACTGTCACCTGTCGATAAAGCTTATTTGCCTGCTCTTGCGTGATATGTCCCTGTTCAACCCAACCACACACTTGAGATTTTATCTTGCTCAATGTGAAATCTCCCTCATCCTGTTTGCGCTAGCTTACTATGACAGATTTAAAATTCGCACTTTATCGACAGCATTGAACAAATTAAATTGTGTATACTTGTAAAAAATCATTCATGCTAAAAATAACAAGGGATGACTATGATATTGAGCCAGTTGTGTCGTCTACTCTTTTGTTTAGCCTTAAGCATTAGCGCATTTACTGCGGCTATCGCCCAAGATAAAGTTCAGTCGCCAGCGATTCCCGAGTCAATTCCGACAATTCATGTCGGTGGTTATCAATTTGCTCCCTATGTCCATCAACAACAAGACGGCCGTTACACAGGTCTCACACTCGATATCATTAATGCATTAAATCAAGTACAACAAGAAGTGGTCTTTAAATTTGCCGTCACCAGTATTGAGCACAGATATAAAGCCTATTCTTTAGGTCGCTTCGACATGATGCTCTTTGAGAATCCCGCTTGGGGATGGCAAAAAATAGCGACTCATTTTATTCCGCTACATATGATAGATGGTGAAGTCTTTATTGCACTTAAAACTAAAGCTCATAACCAAAGCTATTTCAAAAACTTAACCAACAAGTCAATTGCGTTCATCAAAGGATATCACTACCAGTTTGCCCACTTTGAAACCGATGCGAATACGCTGGCAAAGCAATTTCGTCCCTTGTTCGTCAGTCACAATAACGCCTCTATCGAAAGCATTCTACGTGAACGCGCCGACCTAGCGCCCGTGACAAACTCTTACCTACAGTATTATTTAAAGGTTCATCCAGAAGATAGGAAATTACTTTTAATATCAGATGAATGGGACCAAAAATACGCCAATGGTATTTTACTCAACCCCAGTTCACAGCTCGATAGCAAAAGGCTCTCACACTGGATTGAACTGCTCATCAATAATGGTAAACTCGCTGAACTCGCCGCCCAATACGGTATTCAATTAACCCCATAATTCGCTGTTTATTTTTTCAAACTCTGATGCTTCAATCGATGATTTATCAAGCTATCATGAGCAATTTACGCGGCAGACAAGAGTGGCCCTAGCATAGCCAAAATACCAATGAGCAAGAAAATCAGCGCTTGCACTATGATCATCTGGCCACTATTGGGTGGACTCAGAGTGGCAATGTAAAACTGCCAAATCGCAAAGATCCCATAGTTCATCCCGAGGAATAACAACAGGCTAAAGGCATACATCCCAGGGATCACCTTTAATGCACAGGCTAAAAGTGCAGCCGTAGAAACCACAAAAAATACCGATTGGCAGTGAAATAAGCACAGTAGCATTTGCTTACTTTGCTGTGACACATTCGCCTTTAAGAGTGGCGCTAATAAAACCCGCTTACCATAGATTAAATGGTAGCCACAGACTCCAGCACTCAAAACAGTCGCTGCCATTATTGTTAATACCATAGTGCTCCCATTTAGTACTCATATTTGATTATCTTTGAATATCGTAAACTGAACTAAGAATTTAAAACTGAGGAGAATTTAAACCCAAGGCTTAAATACTTGACCATGTAACTAAGACCCTAAAAACTGCGGTTGAGTTTCAGCCGAGCGAAAATAAGCAACTTGGTTCTAAGCCCCTAAACCAAACGGGGCTAAAATCTATGGGAAAACCGACTCAATATGAATGACCCCATCAGCTCCTTAGTGCTTGTGCTTTAAGCAAAAAGGAGCCATCAGGCTCCTTTTCTTCACAATCCGTAAACGATTACCCTGACTAAAACCTACGATTACATAGTCGCCATAGTCCAATAATTTAAACGCTTTTGTGGATCGGCTAACAGGTTTTTACATTCTTCTTTATATTTACCCATTAACGCACCTAAGTTACTTGACCCCCCTAAGCTTTCGATTTGACGGGCTTTAGCATCGGCAACCGCTTGAGTGACCTCAGCTTCAGAGCTGTATTTCTTAGCTAAATTCTCAGACTCAATTTTAGAACTTTTTAAACGCTCACCCACGGCCTGCATTTGCGGTGCATTCATCGCCCCAATGGCTTCTGAGCTAATTTGATAGTAAGCGGCACATTCAATGGCTTCTTTACTAAACGCTTTTTCTGCTTCATCAGCCCAAACTGCAGTACTGGCACTTAAGACTAAACCACCTAATACTAACGTTTTTACCTGAGTTAACATGTTACTTTTCCTTTTAATCGCCATAAATAAACCTACTCAAGCCCTCGGTGGAGCTCAAGTTCGTAGATATAAAAATCTTGGTTACGCACAAAGCCTAAACCTTCATACAAGCCCTGCGCGCGCTGGTTTTTTTGCTGTGTTTCTAACATCAAATAACTCATATTATGCGCTTTGGCATAACTGGCGGCCTGTAGCACTAACGCCCGCCCAATACCGACACATCGGGCATGTTGAGTCACATACACATCATTGAGGATCAACATAGGGGCCAAACGTAACGATGAAAAACTGGGATACATTTGAACAAAACCTAATCCAAGCCCTTGATTATCTTTAGCAATAAATATCACCGATGAGCCATCTGACACTCTTGAATGAATAAACTGCTCCGCAGCCGCGAGATCATCCCTACGCCCATAAAACTGTCGGTACTCATTGAATAACACTGCAACCTCATGGACATGAGTCACATCTACTCGAGTTATGATGCTTGCCATGGGCTTTTCCTATTTATCATTAGAGTGTTGGCGGTCGTTGTCGCAATCGAAATTGCAGACTGTTTTTCACCGTTGGCCACTCGGTATCAATAATGGAATACACCACGGTATCGCGGATAGTGCCGTCCTTAAGAATCTTATGATTTCGCAATACACCATCTTGCTTAGCGCCCAGTCTTGCAATGGCTTGTCTCGAAGCTTGGTTATGCCAATGAGTACGAAACTCAACGGCAATGGCGTCTAAGGTTTCAAAAGCAAAGGTCAATAACAGCAGTTTAGCTTCAGTATTAATCCCAGTGCGCTGGGCACGTTTAGCATACCAAGTGTATCCAATCTCAAGACGGCGATTATCAGACTCCCAGTTGCAAATTCGCGTGCATCCGACGATTTCCCCTGACACTCTATCCCGCACCGCAAAGGGAAAACTCTGGCCCCGCGCTTTTTCTTCGAGTGCTTTAGCCACATAGAGCTTCATCTCAGTTGGCTCAGGGACACTGGTAAACCATAAACGCCAAAGTTGACCATCTGTCACGGCTAGACTCAATGCCGCCACATGGGACAAAGATAAGGGCTCAAGTACAATATGCTCACCACTTAAACAACCTAAGTTATCTTCACAGCCCACAGTATCGCCTCCGTTAGATGATAGAAAAGTGTGTTGTAGCGCACGTTTTTATCTAGCCTAACATTAAACGAGAATAAAAAAACACCCTATTTTGAACACCCTGTATTTACTCGCATTTAAACGAGTAAATTTACTATTTAAATCAATTAATTATCAGAGGTATCTGATTCGGATTTTTGAGATAAAACTATTTATGGCGACAAAGTGGCGACGGAGCTTTTTAATTTTGACTCGATAATATCGCGCTGGTTGGTTCGTAACAACATGCGTTTTTCATTTCAGTTTTTGATCGTCTTAAGTTGTTGATTATTATTGTTTAGATCTTTTTCAATATTTTCTAATCATTCATAAAAACCCCACGGAATCCACGCAAAAGCTAATTAAATCAATACCTAGACATTTTCACTCGCCACCAAACGCGCTGTATGGAACTGTAAAACAGTGAAATAAACCGCGATCATTTCAGATCTTTGATCCTTTAAAACCCCTAGGAATGGCGCTGGCTGCGCCTATGAACTGCAATAAACTAAAACTGAAAAAAAATTAACATACAAAGCGCGCAGGAGGGTGAGGAAGAGTGCGGATTTCGTGTCGTGGTTTCTCTGTCGCGCTGGTTTTCGTGGCTAAAATGGTCGGGGCTGGTGTTTGTGTAGCGATGATGTGATGACGTGGCCAACATAGTCGGCGGTGTCTGTACTCGATATAGATGCGGGTGGCTTTGCTGCAGCTAACAAAAAGCCCAGCGCTTTGGCTGGGCTTATACGTGTAGCTTATGCGTTAACTTACTTTGTATGTTCCTGCGCTGCTGCCTGCTGCGACGACCACATCAGCGTTGGCGGTGATTTCATCAATGACGGCTTTAGCAATGGCGGCAGCCATCTTGCCCGCGAATGCGTGATCGCCTTCGGTGATAAAGCCTTGTGCTTGTAGTTCGCTAACTATCTTTGATTGTAATGATCCGCTGCTTAATGCCATTGGCCTTCCCCTTATTTGCCTGCGCTAACGGTTGATGATCCGTCGCCGTGTGGTGCGCCCGTAAAGTGGCAGATATGGGCACAGGTGACTACCGCTGCACCGCCGTTTAGTTTGATGGTGTCTGCATCTTCGGTAATGTTCTTCGCGGTGATGCGCAGATCATCAGTGATGTTCATTGTCATTTTGCCCAATACTTCAGTTAGCTGGTCTTCTAACACTTTGATGCGCTGATTAAGACATTCAATGGTGCTGTCTTTATCGGTCACGCTAAAGAAGTTGCCCGCGTCATCTATGTGCTGATAAACGCCCTCGCGGATTTGAGTGCGTGACTCACCCGCTTTGATGGCAGGAAGATCCCAGCCGAACGGTAAGATACAACGGATGAATGGTTTATCTGGTCTGCCGTAGGCAAAGGCGATTTCGACGATGGAACCAATAGCGGGTGGTTCGAGTCGGCCTGCTTTATCGCCTGCTCCATTGAGTGGCAATGGGACGGCTTGCAATACTTTCGATTTGGTGGCGGTGCCGTGTTCGTCGAGCAGCTGTACGTCAACGGCATAGCGTGGATAAAACGCATCGCTGCCGCGTTCTCCATCTTCTGTTGGCAGCTCTGGCAAGGCAACGACTTTAGCCCAGCGCGGTAAGTGCAATTGCGAGCTGAGTTCTGGGAATGATCGCAACACGATTTTTTTGATGATTTGTTCCATGTTTACCAGCTTATCGTCATGTTAGTGCCCTTAAACTCGACCTTGGCAATACGTGCTCCGTTGGCGGTGACGTTAGGGCGCAGTTTTGGCACGGCTGGAATGGTGGCGGTTTTACCCGCTTGTTGGTCTGTCATTAGGCTTTGTGGGATGGTGATGTCTTTACCTGCCCAAAACGAGTCTTGATAACTACCTAAATAGATTTTGCCATTGCCCTGCTGTTGCCAGATAAAGTCCGGCACTTTGTACGTGCGGCCAAGGTTATCGAGCATGGCATAGCCTGAGGTATCACCATAAAAACAAGGGATTGCCGTGTCGGCGTAAGGCTTATCTGGTAATACAAATTCAAGGCCCACTTGGGCTTTGATTTCGTCGCATACGTTGCGCAAGGTTGGATGGCGTAATGTCACGCTTAAGTTGTTCGCTAATGCCGACGATAACTCCCGACAAAACACGGTATACAATCCGTTAGCCGCTGGCATGATGCGCTCGATATAGCCATAAAATACCCGTTCAATCATTTCACCCCAGCCCATTTCGAACGCGACAGGGGTAAAGCGTTCAGCTGATTTATCAACGGTTAACTGACAAGTACCTGGTGATGATGCTTGCAACACTAGCCAATAATCGCTTACTGCGACCTTTTGGCTACCGAGATAAGCACGGGTGATAAATTTCGCGTTAGGCTCGGCCATTATGCTAACCCGTTATCGACTTTTTTGAGGAAGCCCATTAAGCCAGTGAGTTCAACTTCGGTCGCGGGCGGTGCGGTTTCATCTGCTAATACTGTGCCTTGGCCTGTGCTGCCCTGCTGCGCGGCGGCGACTTGCTGCGCGCGTTCTTCCTTTTTCTGCGGCACGCTGCGCACTTCGGCTAAGGTAAAACTCACGTTCCATTGGCGGGTGGTTTCTTGCTCCACCGCTTCAATTTTGCTGGCGAATTTCACTTGCTTAATGCCTAGTGCCGAGGCGGTTTTATTGCTAATGCGGTAAGTGGCTCGCGCCCCGCCTTCCGTGGCTTCGGCCATTTTAAAGATGTCGGTGAGCAGTGCTTCATCATCAAACTTAATAAAGCCCGATACGGCCAACATCTTAGCTTTAATGCCCGTTTCGGCTGCATCCGTGCTCGAACTTTGGCCGCTGGCGTCCTCAGTCGCCAGCTCTTGGCTGGCTGTGATCCGCAATGACTTAAGGCTAATTGAGGTTGCGTTGAGAGTTAGCATTTTTAATTGAACTCTTCATCAACATTATTGCTAAAAGTACGCGTGCTAACAGGCTTTTCAGTATCAGTATCTTGCATATGCAATTTAGAATAGTAACCATCTATTGCAATATCACCTCTGCCGTTCTGAATTTCTGGGTTTTCAGAACATTTCGCACCATCGATCCACCATTCAGCACTTTTTAAAATACTATCTCTCGTGTATCCATCCGCTGCTAACTGCATCCCTACAACGCTGGATTTATTAGCTGTTATACCTGCGTTAAACACTACTGACGCATCAATATCAACAACACAGCCACCATCATCATGATATGAGTAATCACCGCCAATCCTTAATCCGACACAATCTTCATGTGATGTTGTTCATTGATTGTTACTCTCATCTCCATTAATCCCATTTCCGTGTGCACGACAGTTGACTTCAACGAAATGCGGGTTAAGCCCTTGCACTCCAGATTCCCCAGCAAGCCACGCGTGGTAGTTAAATCCATCTCGGCGATTAGCTGTACATATTGAATCGTCTGAGATACAAATACCAATGTCACGAACTGCGAGCCCATTACCTCCTGTTCCATCTCTAGTCCCGGCAAACGTGCAGTTTTTGTTATAAAAAACTGAGTTTTTATAGTTGCCACCGTTGCTAATTAGTTTAATGCAATTCCCAATATCCCCCCCCCAAAATTCAATGTTCTCGACGTAAAGCTTGAAGTTTCCAGTCCACGTTATAACTGAGCTTTCAACTGGTTGTGTTAGTCTCAGTTCATTTCCATGCATGACCAAATCTCGACTATCTACAGCATGTACATATGTTATGAATGCGGCAGCATCATGATAAAAACTGCCTGGAGTTGCATCGACTTCTACAATGCTATCTAACCCTTGGTAGCTAGTCGGTGAAATTTGCTCATTTAATACAGCAGTGTCATACACTGAGCTTGTTACGTTTGTAAGCCCAGATGTGTAATTCATTTGATAAACGTTAGTTTTCCCTGTTGTTTTTGTCCAAATTCCTGTCGCAATACACCCTGTAATTACTATCCCACCAATTGCGATAATGGCACGACTTTTATTCAATGAAATGGCTCCTAATCTGTTAGCTCGATTATAGAATCCAGCTCTTACTAGCAAAATATCGGTGTTCAAACTATAGCCAGCTGAAAGAGATCCTTTTGCTGTTGCCCAACTTAAACCATCCCCCGTGTTATCGTTACCCTTTCCCCAGTCAACATAACCAACTGAAACACCAATAAGTCCTACACTATCTTTAGTAAATGACTTGAATTTTGATAAATCTGTCATTAACTCTGCGTTAGTTTGCGAGGTTTTTTTATAAATGAAATCACCACATCTATGACCAAGTCCTCTAGGGGTTTTAAACACTCCTATTCTTTGGGCATTAAATCCTCCGACACGCAGCGCAAACTTTCCGTTAGCCATTTGTACTCTGTCAGGTGTATTAGATAGTCCTTGCTCTTCATGTGATACGATAAATTTTTTGTCATTATCTAGGGTCTGTTGATCTTTGCTGTACAAATGTTGTTCAGCAATACATCGGCAGCCACATTAACATAAACGCCAGTGACACCATACTGGCGTAATTTCTTGCTAGCTTGTCATATCTTGTTGATATTGCTCGATAGTGCTTAATTCTTCCAAAAGCATTCTCCACTAAATGTCGATACCGATATAAGCACCAATCGACTCTTTCTTGAGGTGTATTCTTATAGCGGCGCCTTGGAATAACAGATTTCCCGCCTTTATTTGCGATAAGTTCACGAAAAGCATCGCTGTCATAACCTTTATCTGCAATGACGGTATCAACCTGCTTCAGGTGCTCAATTAAGCTGGGGGCGTGTGTAATATCGTGTTTTTGGCCTTCTGATAATTCGAAATAAATCGGTAATCCTCCGCTGTCGACGGCTAAGTGAATTTTGGTTGAATTACCGCCTCGACTTTTACCAATACTCTCATTACTTAGCGTCGCTGCACCTGCACTGTGCTGGTGAGCCCGCACTATCGAGCCATCAATAAAGACCCATTCTATATCAGCAAGGTTGGCTAAGGCCTTGAATAAATGTGCTAGAACGCCTTTCTTAGACCATAAATGAAACCGTCTAAAGACCGTGCTCCAATGACCGAACTCTTTAGGTAAATCTCGCCAAGGGATACCTGTTCTAAGGCGGTAAAGAATACCTTCGAATGTTTGTCTATGTTCAGGTTTGTCATAAACACGGCCTGTGCTTTTCATTAAATGAAATAGCTTTTCCCAGCGTGCATCGGTTAGCATAAGTCTTGGCATGGCTTGAGGTTATGGTTACTTTTGGCGAAGCAAATTATAACGTCTTGCCATGCTGTCTAAAAATCACTCTCGAAAGATCAACAGACCCTAGTGCTTTAATAATTGCAATTTGCTCATTATTTAACTCTGATATTTTAGATTTATCGTTAACATTGATGCTTAATTGTCTTTCAGATGCAAATAATTCTAGGTTAACTCCGCTGGATAATTTAATAGAACTAGCATTATGCGCAGCATCTTCCTTATTTATGTGCTGTATAATTTCTTCCTTTAATCCGTTGTTGTTTCGCAAATCTTCCACTGTATCGGCGGCGGTGATACGTGCCAGTTTAAATACATAATGGTTGCGGCCATTGACGTCGATATAGTCGTCCATTTCGGTGTTGGTCACGGTAAACGCGGTATGGCCTTTCCATACGCTTTCGCTGGTGCCATCAAACCACGCATCCACGTAAACAAACTGCGGGTAGCTGCTTAAGGTGAGGATATGATCCGCTGCCAATGTCACGCGCAGGCCCGAGACATAACCCGCGCCAGCTGTCACTTTAAAAGTGTTGAGTGTTGAGCGTGGCACCACTTTAAAACCGTCTTCAATAAACCAGTCTTTGCCGTTCATGTCGGCTGCCAGTTGGCGGGTAAGTTCGTCCATGCCATTTAGGCGGGCAGTGTAATCAAGTTGCCATGTTTCAGGGTCAACGGTAATCCCTGTTAACTCGGCAATGCCACTGTACTCGATCACAAAGTTGCGGTTAAGGATGTTACCCGATGCGCCCGGCTCGGTGACTGTCTTGCTCACTGTAGGAATATGCTGAATGGCGATCAGTGTTTGGTTAACGGCTGAATACAGTCCAACCCAGTTAAATTGGAATGGTCCCGTTAAGCTGTCGAGCACAGAGCTATACACCACGGCGTTTTCATTAATCATGCCGTATTGCTGCACTATCTGAGTGTGCACACGTTGGCCGATTGGCGGTAATCCTTCATTGCGGTCAATGTCGACGGTGGAGTCTTGCCCCGGCACATAGGCAAAAATAAAGGTATCAATGTCTAATTGCTGGTTGTTTTGGGCTTTGAGTGCAAATAAACGTTCGCCTGCTAATGTGATCACTTGTGCCATGGTATGGGTTCCTTTGTTTAATTCTGTTTGATGCGTGCAACGTGGTAGCTAGATTCGCAGTCCATCGTCATAAATCGTTTTGCTGGCAATAGGTTGGTGTTAGCTGTTGCCGTGTTAACTGTGTGCTGATGTTCAAAGCTTTTTAGCGGTGCGATCAGCGGCATTTTTGAAATGGTGGTCAGCTGATAGCGGCGCGTAGTGCGTCCATACTGGCGGCAAATGTAGTCAATCAGCTTTTGGCGGTTGCCAAAGTCGCTATCCAGCAATTGCAGATCAACTACGTCCCAATCCGTTTGGCTGATGCGCTCATCCATACCCACCCATGTCATGCCGAGTTTTTTAAACATATCGAGCCAACCGCTTTTACTGCCTGCGCCCTTGGCGAACGGCAAAGCGTATTTCACCCTCGTGCGGTACATGAGTTCGGTTTCACTGGGGATTTGCTCGATATCCCGCTCCCATGCCAAGAGGTGCACAAATTCAAGCTCGGCGGTCATGGGGTCGAGCTGCTTAGCGGGGAATGCGAGCATGTCGACAAAGCGCTGCCAAAATCGCACCGCGCCTTTACGCAGTTTGTCTAACTCACTGGCTGGACGTGCCAGCCAGTACGGCATTTTGGTGAGTGCGGCCCAGTCGATTTTTATGCTCATAGCGCGTTCCCATTTTCAATGGTGAGCGTGCTTAAGCGCGGCACGTTGTTGGCGCTGGTGATATCGATTTGGTGCCAGTTAAGCGACTCGATACCCGCAAATTGGCGGTGTAACTCTTGGCCTAACTTACTAAAGCTAAAGCGGATAAAAGGTTCTGTGCGGGTGGCGGTGTAGTCGGTATTTTCGCGAAATGCGCAGCGGATAAAGTTTTCAATGTCAGCTAATAGCGTGACAACTTCGGCTTCTAGTAAGTAGCTGTAGGGGTAAACCGTGACGCCGACAGTGACGTCAACACCTGGCATGGCGAGCACGAGTAAATCATCACCGTGGCCGTGGTAGCCTTTATCCATCACGTACTGATTCAGGTCTGCCAGCATGGCGGCTGAAGGTTCGCCCGTGTCTAACAAAATATAGGCGTTGGCAGTGCCCGGACCTCGTGGTGCGTCGTGCTCAAAATAGACGTTATCGGTGTCCAGTCCTGCGCGTTCGGTCAGTATTGCGCGATAAACGGCATCGATATGCCAAGGCGCGGCGGCGGTAAATGCGTTGCGGGTTCGCAGCTTTAAGTCGTCGTTAGTTTCGCGGTCGCTGCCGAGTTCGTCGAGCCATTCTGCCTCGTTGGTGACGCTGCCGATGCCAGTCACCGCCGTGGGTAAAATATGCAAATAGCCGGCGCCAAGGTTATAGGCCGCGCCCGCGTTTTCGGCGATTACTGGCACTAATACGCTTAAGCTGTTTTGCGGCAAGATCACATCTTCAACCGTTAGCACACGGTAAACCGTGCCGTTAATCGCGTCGGTTTGGATCACAGTGGCGGCGGGGATCAATAAACTTGGGCCACTGGATGCGGCGCGGTTAAAGCGTACTTTGCCTTTGGCTTTGCTGTCGGTTTTGCGGGTTAAGTCGTGTTCCCATGCTTTGGCCTCGATAAAGCCATCATCGTTAGCAGTGAGTAAAAACAGATTGGGCAAGATCACCCCAATCAGCACTTTGTTGACTATCCACGTTGCTGGCTTGGCAATAATGGCGGTGATCAAGCGCCAGAACGGCGAGTAAGGCGAGTCGTTGGCAATAATGCTGCCTTCGGCTTCAACGTCCTGTTTAAACAGCGCCTTCCAGCCGTCCTCCGTGGTCGGTATGCCTGCTGCTTCGACGATTTTGGCAAAGTCGATTGTTGGCACGTCGATTTTATCGGCCATTTAAAGTGCTCCACCTTGGGTTATTTGTGCGGTAACTGGTCCAAAGTCGATAGTGTCGGCAAGTACCCACCAATGGCCGCTTGATGATTGTTCAATGCGAACTGTGCCCGGCATGATGCGCACATCGTCCTCTACTAATAATTTGAGTTTGATTTGGGTGTCGGCGGTAACGCCTGTGCCACGGTCGCTAATGAGTAAGTGCGCTAAGCCTGTGTCTAAAATGGCGTGCACTATGTCTTGGGCGATGGCGGCGCGATCGGTTAAATAGCGGGGGTTTAATCCCGCATCTAACACCACGTCGCCGTGTTCTATGTGCAAATCTCTATAGATACTCATGAGTGCATCTCGACATAGTTTGCAAAGTTGGTGTCGACCTTTTGAGGGTAAATATTGATGTTGCCGACCGTGGTTGATTTGCTGTTGTTGGCGTTGGCGATTTGCTGGCTAACGCCGCCGCGCGTGAGGTTGGCTTGCACAGGTGAAATGGCGTCAACGCTGGGCATGCTGCCTGCGGTGATGTTGCTGCTAATGTCGACACCTGGGATCAAATTGAGTTTGTCGATAATCCAATTGATGGTGTCGTTAAACATTGCTTTAACGCTGTTCCATACGTTGTCAAATACACCGACGATGGCTTGAATCCATGCCGTATCTGCAACCATTTTTGTAAAGTCATCCCAGTAATAAATTAATGCTGCGACTCCTGCGATAATGGCCGCTACCGCTACAATCATTAATCCTAATGGGTTAGCGTTCATGGCTAGGTTTAGCGCCCACTGTGCACCTTGCCATAATTTGGTAATTGCAATGACGCTGTAAATTAACCCTTTGTAAATAGCAAAGCGCAGGTTTGCCAAGGTCATTTGCATTATGATGCTTTTCCATATCCATACGGTTAAGCCTGCAACGACATTCCATGCCACTGTGACCAGCTTCCATGCGCCCATCATGGCAGTGAATACGCCTCCTAAAGCTATTACACCAAATATCGTTACGGCTAAATAACCCATCATCCTAGTGATGTTTGGAAACATATTGGTAAACCAAAGTACTGAGCCGCCCATTTCGGCAATCTTGCCTACTACCGTGTTAAATGCAGGCAATAGCACGCTACCAATAGCAGCGCGGATCACCCACCAACTTTGAGCAAGGCGTTCGCTTTGTGATGTCATGTTTTTAGCCATATCTAACGCGGGGTCTAATCCGTTGACGTTTTTAAATCCTTGTATGGTGCTTTTAAGTCCGTCTAAGTTTTTCATCATATTGATGATCATTAGCGAGCCGTCACCTAAGCCTGCATCGTCAAGAAATGTCCTTGCTTGAATACCCGACATGCCCTGCATCATGGGTTTTAATTTTTCAATTACATCAATCATTGGCAGCAAATTGCCTTTGCTGTCAGTGAGTTTTACGCCTAGTTTTTCTTGAGCCCCTGCTACACCTTCTAAAAAGTTTGTGTATTGGGTTACCGCATCGCCTTGCCCCATGGACTTATTAAGGGTTGCTAACACGGCAAATTGTTCTTCAAGTGCAACGCCTAGGGTTGAAGGTAATGAGTGCATGCCGTCAATCATGCCCTCTAGATCACTCATTTCTGTGCCAAGTGTCTTTTTAGCGTAAGCCGTCATGCCTGCGATTTGCGCAATAAACTTATCTTGCCCCATGGCATTGGCTTGGCCGCCATAGTTGCCATAGAGGGTTTTAAAATATTTGCTGGTAGTTTCAGCGTCTGACTTCATCGCCATAGCTAAAACGGCAGAACTTTTGGTAGCCGATGCCAGTACATGGTCTGGCATTTCGCCTAATACACCGCGCAATTTTGCGGCATGGTTAATGACATCAATGCTGGATTGACCAAACTGCAATGAAAAATCCATTGCTGTGTTAGTAATCTTTTTGAGTGCAGAGTCGGCAACGCCAACACCTCTGGCATCACCTAATGCTTTGTCAATTTCTAACGCAGGTTGCAATGCTTGGTATAACCCATAACCGCTGGCCGCGATGCCACCAATGCCGGAGGCCATTTGCATGGTTCCGGCTTGGTAGTTGGACGCTAGACCGCTTAATCCTTGGCTGATTTTGGCGATCGGCCGAGTGATTTGGTCTATCAGTCCAACGGTGAACATTAGCGGTGCGGGTAAACTCATGCTATCCACTTCCCTTATTTGCCACCAAACGCCTTACAAATAGCGTTGGTGACAATGGCCTCTAGGTCTTCGCGCTGGCGTTTCATTAGCCAACATGCCCTTGCTAAACTCTGTTCATCGTCGGCCTCCAATGGCAGATAGTGGCGGCGCATGATGAACATTTGTTCAAGCTGATTTGAGTCGATGGACTCAATCAGCCCCTCTATTTTTTTACGGCAATTTCCAGCACTGGTGAGAACTCGGCTTTAAGTTCTCCAGCGATTTGCAGTTCTGCACCTGGTGAACCGTCTAATAGCTTTTTAAAGTCTTCCTTTTGGCCGCTGTCGATGGCGCGCATGGCAAAGTTGTACGATGCGGCGGTGACTGAGCCACCACGGGCGACGGCATCAACAAAATCGCCATGATCTTTGGCGGTAACTTCAAATTTAAAATCAGTTCCGGCGATGGTTAACACGATGGTCTTTTTCATGCTGCGTCCTTATCTTTTCGATTAGTGAGTAGTTCTTTTAGGTTGTCGAAGCCGTCACGCATTTGCCGCTCCATACGGTCGCCAAGCTCTTTAACGTCGTGTTTGGTGGCATAGGTTTCGGCAACGTGGGTTTTATGGTTGCTGAGTTCAGCGCGGGTTTTATGCGCCACGCTGTTTAGGTAGGCGATTAACGGCACCACTACGGTGAGGAATAGGCCGATAAATCCGACGATCACTAATAGCCAGTTTGTTAGCTGTTCCATGCGCTAGGCTCCTACTTTTTGTGGCGTTGCTGCTGGCGCTGGCTGTTGCCCTTGGCTGGCGAGCGTCATTAATTTTTCGCGGTTGTTGGCGTCTTTTGTTGAGCTCACCCAGTAATAGACTGAGCCTGTCACCATTGGTAATAAGTTACCCGCGAGATAGACGATTAAGTCTCTGTTTTCGCTTGGTATAGGTAAGTAAAACAATGCGGCGATCAGCGCGGCCAACATGCTCACTAAGGTGATGGTTAGCGCGGATGGCATCCAATGGTCTTTATGTTCTTGGCGCGCGTGCTGGCGATCGCTTAAGTCGGCTTTGTATTCATCCAGCGCAAGGCGTTGCAACTCTAAATGGCCGTAGCGAATCTGTTCGCGTTCTTGCATCGCCCACTCTTGCAATTTAATTGCGGCGCTAGGGTCGCGTTGCAATGCGGCGGCGACGGCTTCAGGCGTGTTATCAGTGCCCAATGCGCCCGCAATTTGGCTACCAATACTGACGGCTAAACCGACAGGGCCACCGAGTAGCGGGGCGACTGCGCCAGCGATGCCGCTGACTGTGCTTGCAATGTCTTTCCAGTTCATACCGTCCCCTTAGGCTCTAATCAGTTGTAAATAGTTGGCTTCGCGGTGGCGGCGACTTGGGTAACGGTCGCCAAAGTCGCGTAATTCAATTGCCATTGCATCGGTGTTGGCTTGCGTTGCTGCACGCCAAAACTTAGGACAGCGCTTGCTTAAGTCGCCGTACTGGAACGCGACTGAGGCGATCACGGTTTGCATTGGCTCCGGCAATCCATCAAAAGCGACTTTGGCGGCGCGGTTATAACGCTGCACCAATTGGGTTAGCATTTGGTGCTTAACGTTTAAATCGATTTCTTCCGCTTCGTCGGCGGTGATTTTTAGCGGTGATTGTTTCAGCACGCTAACCGCATCTTGTTTTTTCAGCCCGCAATATGGGCCTAGTTTGGTTGCCAGCGGTGCAGGTAACAGGCGATGTAATTCACTTGCTGAACGTTGGCCGAGATCGAACCCTGTGGCGATGGTGACGCCTGAGTTAGATTGTTTAGGATCAGGCACATAGCCCCGTAAAATGGGGCCGCCCTCTAATCCCGAAATAAAGCCAAAGTTCACTTGTGTCATTGCGTTATCACTCTGTCTGTTGCTGGCACTCAGTGCGCAGTTGCACGCCTTTGATTGCTCGGCGGCGGCCTTCTGGTATTTCGTTGCCACACTCTGCGCATTCCGTTGCGCTTTGTGGTACTGGCTTGGCGGCTAGTGCTTTGCGGTGCTGCTCGAAACGGTGCTCGGCGCGTAGCTGCTCACGGGTGACTAAATCCACTGCATCCATTCGTTATTGGCTCTCTGTTAACTGCTTGGCTTACTGCTTAATGTTTTCGATTTCTTCAGGGCGCAGGTATGGCACGCCGTTGATGTGCACAAAATCAGGGTCCGTTACATCAAAAGGGATTTTGAACAGTGACGCTTGGCCGCCTTTTTTGTCGACGTCGAGCAAGTCGCTTAGTTTGATACGACAGCCGAACGCTTCGACTTTCACTTCGTCTTTAGCGGTTTTGCCGTAAAACATCATGTCGAACACTTTCATGCCCCGCCAAGATCCTGCTGATTTAGCCTCGTTTGAGATAAGGTCAAATTGGCTGGCATTAACTGACAGTTCACCACTGGCCGCGACGTCACCGTCGACATAGCCGTCAGGTACGCCGCTGGTTTGGCTGACCGCGCTGTTGTCTGTGATGGTTAAGGTGCAAGTGTCAACGTGGATCATGGTGTCGCCCATGGTGACGTTAAAATTCATTCCAGATAAACGCATGGCGGCGACTCCTTATTGATTGCTTAGGTCAAGCAGAATGTTGACGGTGATTTCTTTCGGGCTGTTGTACGGACGGACGATCATGTAAATGGTCACCGCTTTGTTACTGGTCCACACAATGGTGATGTCGCCATCGCGTGGCGGCTGAATATCACCTGGGAACTGCGTACCCAAAATCACCGTGCTTTTGCTCATGTTGCGCAGCGGCTTCATAAAGTAGGCTTTGTTTTGCTCGATGCTGGTTGGCGTGGAGTTAAGCGCGCGGTTAGCAATGCGGCGAATGGCTAAAATACGCACTTCGCGGCTGGCTTTGTGTACAGGGCGCAAATGCTCAATGTATTGATAATCACCGCCTGCTGCGTCGAGCGTTGTTCCGTCGCCCCAGTAGATGCCCTCTAGGTCTGGATACCACTGCGGCACGCTAAAGCGCGCATTGGCTAAGGTTTCGAGCGTGGCGAGCGTGAGCGGTTTTTCGGCGCTGTCGACTGGTGCAACGCCTAAGCCCATCACTGAGCCAGTGGCGACGCGCATTGGGCTGTCGGCAATGCTGACGGCACGATTGCATAAGCGGCCAGCGAGTACGCCGACATTATTACCATGCAGCTGCGGCACAGGGATGACTAAGTGCGCGGCAATACCCGCTTGCAGTCCCACCATCGCGGTTTCGTACTGTTGCCACGTTTGGGTGGCGACATCGATACCCGCAACGGCGGCTAGGCCTGATACAAAGCGGCCGTGGCTGGCTTGTAGGCTGGCTAAGTAATCGTGCTTGGCGCTTAAGTTGGCGGCGCTGATTGTGACGTCACAGAACACCACCATTTCAAAGCTTTGTACTTCGTTTGCGGCGGTGATGGCGTCGAATAAGTCTTCATCGGCTGCCAGTGGATACACTGCGGCGGTCCAGTTTTGTCCCGCATTAAGCTGGGCGGCGATCAACTGTTTACGCAATGCACTATCGGCAAAATTCGCCTCGATATCGGTTTGCGCGCCGATGCTAAATAGCTGGCTTTCTTCATCGACATGACCTGCACGGCCGATATAAAGGAAGTGGCGCTCGATGGCGTTAATGTCACCTTGGCCTTGATTTAAGTTATTTACCTGTACTTTACCTAGTGACATTTTTAGCCCCTTATGTCCTGTTTTTTAACGTTCCAGCCGAAGTTAATGCCTTGCATTACCCGCTTGAAAATCTTGTTTTGCTCAGCTTCTGTTGCGCCTAGCGTGTTGCGTTTTGGCAGTTTGATAGTCCATGTTTGGCTAGTGCTTTTGCTTGCATCATTTAGTTCGGTGATTAAAAAGCCGGCCTGTATGTAACTCAGGTTTGCGGTTATCCAACTTGCTGTGGCGCGCACGTATGCCCCGCGTTTTTTCCGCTGGGTAGTTTCTTCCTGAGATACTCGACGGCGCATACCTAATTTGACGAGAAAGCGCGCTTGGTTTCTGGTGGCGTTACCTTTATCAAGGCCTTTTTTTGCTTCATAGCGCGCCATTGCGGCCGAATAGTCGGCTTTATTTCTGGTGATGCTCGCGCCCTGTGCGTGCATGTTGGCGATCACCCCTGTGGAGTAATTGCCTTTGCCCGGTATTTTTGGTTGAAAATAAACCGACGCTGTTTGGGCGCTGTCTTTCGGCTTACTCACTTGCATGTACTTTGGCAGGGTGCGAAACATTTTTTCGCGCTGCTTTCCGCCTTTACGCTTGCGCTTAATTGGCTGCCAAGGTGAACCGTCAGGATCCCTTTGCTGTTTTGCATTGGTTTTTGATTTGTTGCGCACGCTATCCGCGATACGCCACATTGCCCGAGCGCGTTTTTTTGGTGGCAGTGCTAACGCTGCCAATTGCAGTAAGGTGTCATCGAAGTGACTTACATTCACTTTGATGTTCATTGCTCACCCCGATTAATCAGATCAACCTGTTCAGCCCAGTTGATGGGGATATTTTCAAGGCGGTATTTTTTACCCATGTAAGGAATATTGCCTTGCTCATCTTCGACGATGCCTAAGTCATCGACTAAATCGATGCTGATGATGATTTGGGCGTGGTCGTCGCTGATGATGTCGATATCAATAGCTGGCTCTGATAGGCCGTATTCTTCCTGCGGCCAGTCGTTGTCAGATAGCCATGCGGCTAAAATCGCTAAGATGGTGTACGGGTTAAATTTGGTATGTGGTAAACGCTCAATAGCGATCACTGCACTGTGCCGCCATTTGGCGATATTGATGCCTTCGCCTAAGTCGTCTTGGATAATGTGCAGTTGTCCGTCGGTTTGCCATGCGTCGATATCGTTTGGCTTAACGTATGGCTTTAATGTGTTGAGTAGGTGCAATGTCAATGCATTTAGCTGGCTCATAGCGAGTGCACTCCGGCACGGCCAAGGCCGAGCAATAGGCGCACGGCGCGGTTAGATTGCGCGAGGATGGCATCTTGCTGCTGGGTGTCTTGGGCTTTGTTGTTACCCGCATCTTTTTGGTCGACGGCAGAAAAATAACCCAGCAAATCGGCATGGGAACGGGCATAGACTGCGCCGCGGTAAATGCTAATTTGCTGCGCACTAAAATTAGGCGCTAGGCTAGCGCCTAGGGTAAAGGGGACGTCCGTGTCAGTGCTTGCCTGCCCTACATAATTAATAATTTGCTGCTGAATTTCGGCCACGCTGCGGTTGAGTGAGTCGGCGAGGGTTTGCTCAGCATAAAATTCAGGGATGCGGCGCTGTTCGCGAAATTCGCCTGTCGATAATTCGGGCCAGCCGCTAGCCGCATCGATAACGATGCTTGGCTCTGCTGGTGCTTGAAATCCGAATCCGCTCATGCTGGCTCTCTTACTCATCAATCATAAATTGGGTTCAGTGCGGTTAACGTCGACGCGGTTTTTAACAGTCACCCGTTAAACACTCGGTTAGCGCACTGGAGGGTTGGGAGTCGTTCCCGCGCGGCTTAGGTGCTCTTTACACTGGCCTCAACAATTCCTTGGCTGGCAAAGTCTTCTAACGCTCTAAGTCGCATCGCTATCTTGTTACGTACCGTTTTTACTTGAGCATGCTTGTGCAAACTTGCGGCCTTTTCGAGCAGGCGATCTGCTTGATTAAGCCGCTCCACATCACCGATATGGCTTGGGGTAATTTCCCCGTTTGCTGCACGTAGTAACGCGAGTCCCGCGAATTTGTAGAACTTTGCGGTAACAGGTTCCGGCAGTTTCCAATCATTAATAACGCGCTTAAACACAGTACCGAAATACGGCTCAATGCTGTGGCCATGCTCCGCTTGAGCTTCTGCCCAATCGAAGACAGTGTCGGCAATAAAGCCCGGCCATTTGCGGCGAATGATTGGCGGCATTGGTTGCCCAAGTTCAATAGCTCTGAACGACAGTTCGAGGCCACGAGCGAGATCTCCGACATCAAATGCCCACACTGCGCAATAAGCGAATATCGAGTTATCATTGATTTCATTTGGCTTATCCTGTTTCTGCTTTAAATACTCTTCGACGATGGGCAGCCATTTAGGCAGTAGTACGTCACGTTTGTGGGCGATTTTGTCGGCCCGTCGTTCAAAGGCTTTGAGCCGCTTGAGGTCTGCAGCTAACTCGATGAGCTGTAAATGCAGACTCGGCGCGTGCTCGGCGTTGCCTGTTAACCTGACTTTTTCGAGCTGCTTTTGGGCGCTGCGGCCTTCGCGCCATGCGAGGATTCTTGCGCCGCCGACGGCTTTTTTAGCTCTGCGGTCGCTTCTTTCAGTTCTGCCGCTACTTGGCCGAGATCGTCGGCTGTGTAGGCTAAGTCGTTGGTTGATTGGTCTACAGCGCCAGCGGCGTGCGCTAAATTGGTAACGGCATCGTCAAGATCACCGGCTGCACTGCTTACCTTGTCTGCGGATTCGCTGACTTTATCGGCGGCATCTAAGGCGGTTTCGGCAGCGTCACTCACAGTGGCGGCGCTGTCTTCGAGTTCTGCAGCGTGATCGATGATGCTGGCGATGTTGCCTTGGTCGTCGTTGGTGACGGTGGCTTGCGCTGTTTTGTCTTGGCCTTCTCCTGTATCAACTCCGATAGTGAAATTAAGAAAATGGATTTTTTTCTTAACTGCTTCACGCGCGACTTCAAGGGCTTCTTCAACATCACAGCAGAGTAGATATGCAAGTAAGTGCAGCGCTTCGTTTTCTGGCGCTGGCGTGGCTGTTGTTTCCGTAGCAGTTGGTTTTTGCTGCGTTCTTTCTGCTTCACGGCGCTTTCTAAAATTGGCGATGGCATTCATGGCAATGTCCTACTTTGGTGTTCTGTGGAGTTGATGGCCTAAGCACTGATTAAGTGCCTAGGCTGGTTTACTTAGCTTGTGTTACTGAGCGATGGCCTAAGGTGCTGGCGCTGGGCCAATGTTCATCGCGGCTTCGTCAATTGACGCGTAGCCTTCAAACTCTTCAATCGCGTAACCTTCCATGCGCCAGTACTTGTCTTCATGCTGCTTGCGGTCTTCGACGTTTTCAGACTTACGCGAGCGCGTGCCTTTTTGTGTATAGATGTGCAGATTAGACAGCATGGTCACTGTGATGCGTTTACCTGGGAAGAACGGCGGGGTGTACGCTTTTAATCCACCGATAGATTTATCCATCATTTGCGCGGCAACACGTTCGCTTGGCTTGTCGGCTTGGTTCATGAGTTTGGTTTGTGCGGCGGCGGTTAAGTCACTACCCACTAACACCACTAAGCGCGGGTCGTTACGTAATGCAGGATGGATCATGGTGTTTTTAATTTCGGTGACGATGGCGTCGAGGGTTTTATACTCGCCGTCTTTTAGCTCGCCCGTTGCATCTGGGTTGAAGTAAATATCATCTGTCATGATTTGATCTGGGGCTTTTTCAGATACGATTTTGTGCCAGCCCTTGTTGACGTCTTCACCCATTGGATTGGCTACAGGGTCTGATGTTGCAGCTACAGATGTGCCGTTAAAACCAACTCGCAACATATCTAGCGCAAATCGCTGGGTAGCATTTTGGCTCATCAACTGCATAAATTGGTTTGCTGTGCCTGCGTTCGCCCACACTGCTAAGGTGGCCCACGGCACTGATGCGCATGAATCTGTTTCGACTAGCTCATATTCATGGCCGTCTACGCCGTTAGTGGTATTAAAACGCCCCCCAGCTTTGCGGCCAGTGGCAATAGCATAGTTACCCACTTTAACGACTTGACCTTTAATTTGGTCAACGTCCATGGTGGTGATAAGGCGTAAAAACTCAACGGATTCCAACATTGCCGCTTTGAGCTTAGTTTCCATTGGACCAGTAACGCTAAATTGTTTACTGACATCGGTAGTGCCGTAGTTTTTGCCCATGTTGGTGCTGTATGCCAGCAAACAGGCTATTGTAAGTGGTGTTAAGTTCATGCTGTGTTCTCGCTGCTAATGTTTAACGAATTGGTTAATCTGCTTTTTTGCAGCGATTACACCACTGTAAAGTTGTCGCCTTTACCTGCTGGGTTTGGCTCTTGGCCGTCTACTTCGGCGCTTAATTTGTTGAACTTGGTTTCCATTGCACCCAGCTTTTCGCTAAAGCCTGTGAACATGGTTTCCAGTTTGCTGAACTGCTCGGCGGTGATACCTGTGGCGGCTTTATCGTCGACTTTCTTGTCGGCGTCCGATTCGACTTTTACGTCGTCTTTTTTGTCGGCTTCTGGCTTTTTACCAAAGGTTTCAACTTTGGTTTCCAGTTCAGTTAGCTTGGTGCCAAAGGTGTCGAATTTGCCCATTAAGGCGTCGAATTGCTCTTTGTTCATTGGTTCTTCCTCGGTGTCGGTTGCCGCTGCCTGTGTCGGTTCGGGCGTGGTGTGTTTTTTAAATAAGTCGAGCAGTGCGGCAACAAAGCCTTTTTCCGTGGCTGAGTATTTTTCTGGGTTTTGTTGATCGGTGTCTTTGATAAAGTCAGAGCTGAGCAGCTCTTCAAGCTGGCTGACTTCGTGGTCGTATTGTTTTTCACCTACTGAGAACTTAAGGCGAGATGTGCCTGTTGAGGCTGGCGAGTCTGTTACGGCTAAACCAATTAGATAGACTTTTCCTGTGCCTTTGTAATCGGGTTCAGCTTCGATTGACATAAACAGCTTTTGGCCGTCTTTATTGGCGGCGAGCAGGTAGTCGTTAGCGGTTAACTTGACATATAAGCGCAACTTTCCGCCTGTGGTTGAGGCTTTAACTTCGTCGACCGTGCCCCAGTTTTTACCCTCAAATGGGGCCCAGTTTGAGCGGAAGTGCTCCGGCCAAATCATGGCTGTGTATTCATCGGTTGAATACTGGGCGGCCATGTCTTCAATCCACTGTTTAGTAATAGTGCGACCGTCGACGGTAGCGCCTTCGGTTGCTGCGATTACCCATCCAGTTTGTTTGCCCATGTTTTTTGCCTGCCCATTTGCTAAAAAATTACCTGTAAGGACTACAGCTTAAGGCGTTTGCAATGGGCAATCACTGGGCAAACTTCGGCACAATTCCGATTTTTGCTAAATCGGAATTGATAGGAAAATTAGTCAGTTAATACGGCTTAGCAAACCAATACACTGGCGCTATGTATTCGTTAACGATGGCGTTTGATCGCATTTATGGCCTATTCACCCGAGATCCGCGAGGCAGCAAAACGGTTGTATTTAAAGCGTTGGACGCCCGACGAGATCCGCCTCGATTTAGACCTGCCTAATACCCGCATAATTTATTTTTGGGCGGCGAAATACGGTTGGAGTGATTTGCTGCGTGAGGAAGAAGTCGACGAGGCCATCGCTCGACGCATTGTGCTGTTGACGGATATTCAGGATAAAAGCGGTAATCAGATAAAAGAGCTGGATATGCTGATTAACCAGCATGTGCGACTTAAAAAACAGCGGATTGATGCTGAGCGCGCGGCGCTAAATGAAGGGAATAGCTTTGGCCCCACCAATGCCAATAAAGGCGGCAATAGCAAGATTAACCCTACTGCTGATAATAATGTCGGTGAAGGTAAAAAGCGCAACGGCCGCAAGAAGAAAAACGATGTTAGCCATTTAACGGCTGATGATTTTGGCCCTTGGTATGCGTCGCTGTTTGAATATCAAAAGAAGATGCACGAGAACCTGCATCAACGCATTCGTAACATTCTTAAAAGTCGCCAGATTGGCGCGACCTATTACTTTGCGGGTGAGGCTTTCGAACAAGCGGTATTAACTGGTGATCCGCAAATATTCCTATCGGCCTCTCGCAGTCAGGCCGAGGTGTTCCGTAGTTATATTATTGCGATTGCGCATGAGTTTTTCGAGATTGAGTTAACCGGTAACCCGATTGTGCTTAATACCGCGCACGGTGCTGCCGAACTGCGGTTTTTGAGCACTAACAGCAAGACGGCACAGAGTTACCACGGCCACGTTTATGTGGACGAGTATTTTTGGATTGGCAAGTTTGACGTGCTTAACAAGCTGGCCTCGGCGATGGCAACGCATTCGAACTGGCGTAAAACCTACTTTTCGACCCCTTCCACAAAAGCGCACCCCGCTTATCCGTTTTGGACTGGTGACCACTGGCGCAAAGGTAAACCTGAACGCGAGGAAATCGAGTTCCCGACGTTTGACCAAATGCGCGATGGCGGCCGCGTGTGCCCTGATAAACAGTGGCGCTATGTGGTGACGATTGAGGATGCGCTCGCGGGTGGCTGTGAGCTGTTCGATATTGACGAACTGCGCGACGAGTACAACGGCGACGACTTTGCCAACTTGTTTATGTGCATCTTTGTTGATGATGCCGACAGTGTGTTTAAGTTTAGCGACCTTGAAAAGTGCATGGTCGAGGCGGCGCGCTGGCAAGATTACAAACCCGCTGCACCGAGGCCGTTTGGCAATCGTGAGGTGTGGCTCGGCTATGATCCGTCACGTACCCGCGATAATGCGACGCTGGTTGTTGTTGCACCTGGTGAAAAGAAGGGTGAAAAATTCCGCGTGCTCGAGAAGCATTATTGGCGTGGGATGAACTTTTCGCACCACGTGGCCGAAATCCAAAAGATTTACGCTAAGTACCGCGTCACCTATATCGGTGTGGATACCACTGGCATTGGCGCTGGTGTATTCGATTCGATTAGCACGTTATATCCCCGCGAGGCGACAGCGATTCATTACAGCGTGGGCAGCAAAACCCGCTTAGTGTTGAAAATGATTGATGTGATTGAAGGTGGCCGCATCGAGTGGGATGCAGGGCACAAAGACATTGCCATGAGCTGCTTATCGATTCGCCGCACTGTGACCGATTCAGGCGGTGCGATCACGTTTAAGGCGAGCCGCGACAATGTGACCGGACACGCTGACGTATTTTTCGCGATCTCCCATGCGGTGATCAATGAACCCCTTAACTATGAACATAAGAGAACATCATCATGGGCACTTCAAAAATAATCGATGTTAGGCACATAACTAAGCCTATGTTTGATAATTGGCTTAAGACATTGTTTAGCTATCAACTTGTTTTGCACAATAATATTAATCAACGTGTTCGAAATACGCTTAAGTTTCGCGTTGGAGGTTTTACTGATTACTTTGTTTGTGAAGCATTTGAAAAGGCAGTATTAACAGGTAAAAATCAAATCTTTTTTACTTGTGAAAGTGATGATGATCAATACCCTACCGCCTCATATTGTCGAGATATTTTAACTCGATTTCTCTCTGAATATTTTGGCATTAAGCTCTGTAAAGGCCCAATAAGATTACTGACTCAATTTGGTGAGGCACAAATTTTATTTGTTGATGAAAGCCGAATGCACTTTGCAGGTTGGGGTGCTGACGTCTATTTTGATGAGTATTTTTTTAATGAAAAATTTGAATACTACAGAAAAATAGCGACAGGTATTTCCTGTCACAAACAATTCACGCAGACATTCTATTCAAGCGTTAATGATGATAACACCGCTGCCAAACGATTTTGGTCTGGTGATGATTTTATAAACCTTCACCCCGAGTCTACACCTCCTTTCCCCTCTTTAAGTTTAATGCGCGACGGCGGCCGCGTGTGCCCTGATAAACAGTGGCGCTATGTTGTGACTATTAAGGATGCGATTACGGGTGGCTGCGATTTTATTGATATTGATGAGCTGCGAGATGCTTATTCAGTTGATGATTTTAACCAATTATTTATGTGCAATTTAAAAAGGTAACAGCCATGAGCACTTCATTAACTGCGGCGAACGACGATAGCTCAACAACGACCACTGACGCTAACGGCCCCGCTAAAACGGTGGTGTTTAGCATGCCCGAAACCGTGATGCCGAATATGTGGCTAACGGATTATGATTCGCTGTATTACAACGAAATGCACGGCTACTGGGAACCGCCTGTCGATAGGCAACTGCTGGCGAACTTAACCCGCCGCAATGCGCAACACGGCGGCATAGTGCAAAGTCGGGCGAATATGGCGGCGGCGCGGTTTATCTCTGGTGGTATTAGCGCACAGCAAATGGGCGCGGCATTTTTAAATTGTGTTCAATATGGCGATGTGGCGTTACTCAAGATCCGCAATGGCTTTGGACAAGTGCTGCGCTTGTTTCCGCTGCCCAGTTACCGGACCCGCGTTGCTGGCGACGGTGGCGCAGTGGTGCTTGAGCGTGAAAATACGGTTAAGACTTATAAAGCCAAAGATATCATTTGGGTGCGGGTGTATGACACAGTGCAGCAGGTTTATGGCTGCCCCGATTATTTAGGCGGCTTACAGTCATTACTTTTGAATGAAGATGCAACCTTGTTCCGCCGCAAATACTACATAAACGGCGCGCACATGGGTTTTATCTTGTATACCACCGACCCGAATTTAGACGCTAAAGTTGAAGAAGAAATTAAGAAAAAAATTCAAGAGTCTAAGGGCGTTGGTAACTTTAGCTCACTGTTTGTGAATATTCCCAATGGTAAAGAAAAAGGCGTTCAAATTATCCCCGTTGGCAATTTTGAATCAAAAGACGAGTTTGGCAACGTTAAGGCTGTAACCGCACAAGATGTGTTTAATGCGCATCGGTTCCCTGCGGGTTTGGGCGGGATGATCCCTACCAACACGGCAGGCCTTGGTGACCCTCTTAAGTATGATGAGGTTTATTTTAAGAGCGAAACGCGGCCACTGATTAAGATGTTTGTTGATGAAGTTGATCGTGACCCCGAGATCGGCAGCAAGTTAAAACTGGTGTTTGATATGACGACAGGCAGCCAAAGCGCAGCGGTTTAGTGCTCATTTGCTGATGTGTATTGTGCAAAAGCCCTCAATTGAGGGCTTTACTGTTTAAAAAAACAGTGTGTTGGCTTACACTATGCGTTGTTCATTAAGCAGACGATTGGGAGATCGGTATGCGGATTTTATGCCCTACGTGCCACAAGAAAGCCATTATCGGTAAAACTGATCGTTTAAGTGCAGCCCACGCTAATTTATATTGCTCGTGCACTGACCCCGAATGTGGTCACACATTTGTGACTAATGTGTCGTTTAGCCATACGTTAAACCCGTCCGCAAAAAATACCACTGAGATCATTACCGCGTTAGCAAAAGCGCTGTCCCCCGATCAGCGCCGCGAATTACAACGAGAACTGGCTTTTTAGGCTGCTTGCTGGGTTTCGCTTGGATGGATGCCGTTCTCTTGTAGGCAGTTGTTGACGAGTTCGGCGAGTAACGATATTGCGATTTCCTTGTCTATTGCCGAGCTGTTGCATTCTACTGATCTAATGACCAATTCCATTTGTTTGACTCTAATCAAATCGCACATTTTGCGCGTACTCCTTGTTATTTTAACTTTTTTCTAACTTATCGCTGACGATTAGCGAACCTAAATCCCTTTTGTTACGTACGGTATAATATCGACTTTAGTGATGATGCTTAGGCAATTTGTTGCTAGTTGAGCTATGTTTTGCAGCAGCTTTGTGCTGGTTTTTTATAAATGTGATCTAGAACAATAAGTTTACTCAATGACAATAAGCCTAAAAATGATTGGGCAACGGATTGTAGATCAAAGGAAAATGCGCGGTATGACGCAAACACAATTATCTGAAAATGTTGGCATTAGCACTCGAACCTTGTCTAAAGTTGAAAACGGGTTTGATATTAAGCTAAGTCTTTTTTTGGCGATATCGGATGCGCTTGGGGCTGATGCTGCCGAGCTGTTGCAGTTGAGTGGCTCGCGTTCGGCACTGACGGAGGCGAATGTGCAGGAAATTGAGCAGCACTTGCAGGCGATTAAGGCGCTGTTGCAAAAGTGAGGTTTACTGCTGGCAAAACAAAGCCCTCGAATGAGGGCTTTTTGTTAACTGCATTTCTTTACTTCTCTATATTCATCAAGAATTTTATTGATTTCATCTTCACTGATGATGGTTGATTTTATTTCCCCGTATTCAAATATGCCATCCGGTGCAACTAATACCTTTTCACTTATCCCAGTTGTCACGTCTCTGGCTATGGCTAAACCCAGTGGGTGCAATATTTCTCGGTTAATCCTTTCTATCAAACCGAGTTTTGACATTTGATTCCAGTTGATACTTTTCATAAAACCTCGCTTTTTACACCACTTATCTAGTGTTTAATTTCTATGTTTTTAATCATCGCCTGGCGGATTGGCGTTGATTGGTTTAGTTCCAATTGGTTGATATCCGCTTCTTAATTTTTCTTGTATTGCTGAAAAGTTTTTTTCCGCTTTGGTTTTTTGTAAGGCGGCGTACTGCATGGCAAGATCCGCCTTTTGGTTTAGCGTAGCGAGTGCTTCGCTAAAGTGCTGCTGTGTTACCCCGAAACGGGCATAGGCGCGTTTTGCTGGTAAACCGTCGACAAGGTGCGCCCGTAGCGCATCTTTTTTGGCTTGGCTGCTGATACTGGTTAGCATTAGCAAGATGTCGAACTGCTGCGCGCTTTCGCAGCCTTGGATTAGTGTTTTCATTTTTTCTTAAATCCGCTTTTATTGAAAACCCAAGATGTATAACTAGAAATCCACCATCCAGATAAAAAAGCGATAAATGTTTCGCTATATTGGTAATAGGAAAAAATCACTCCTACTAACAGGTAGATCACGACACCACCCAATATTATGGCGATACTTAATTTTAAAAAATTTAGTGCTGTTTTCATTTTGCGGTACTCCATAGTTTTAATTGTCTATAGCGAGCAAGGCAGCCATCACGGCTTGGCGTTCTGCGGCGGGTAATGCTTCAAAGTTTTTCGCCCATCTTTCGGCCTTGCGTTTAATCCGTTGTCTGTCGGTGAAGTCTTTACCCGCAAAGGTGTGGTAATGCTGTTCGCCTGGCAGGAAGTTACACCACACGGTTTCAGTGCGAACCCCGCCGCGCGTCATGGCTTGAAAGTCTTTGCTGTACCAGTTGTGCAATTCCACGTCATACAGCGCATTGCGGTAGCCAGAAATGATGATGTAGGTGTCTGGTGTGTTGGCTAGTTTCTTAATGGTGGCTAACAACTCGGCATGATCCGCGTCGGTAAGTTCGTTTTTATATCTGGCGTTACTGGTGCGAGTTGAATGCACATAAGGCGGATCGAGATAAATTACCGTTTTGCCTGTTGGCTTAAACGTTTTTAGCCATTCGATGGCGTTAGCGTTGATGATGTTCATAGATATATTTAGCTCTGCTGCAGCATGGTTAAATTTGTCTATGACGCTTTGATTTATTTCGATGCCGATATTGGTTTGCGCTGGCGCTTTGCGGCGCATGATGGCACCCGTACCGAGGAACGCTTCGACATAGGTTTGGTGCGGCGGGATCAGGTTAATGATGGCCTGATAAACGCCGCTGCCATTTTTTGCGCCTAAATAGCTTTTTGCTGCAGCTGTCATAGATATTTCCGTCCATGGCCAACATAGTCATTTATATCTTTATGACCATGTAACATAGTTGCGAATGTCTTTACTCGATAAACATTTGGTACCGCAAAGTTGAATGTGTCTATGGTGTTCATGCGCTTGCCCTCATGGTGTCGATAGCCAGATCAGCAAACGCGATGCTGTTATCAAGGTGAAGTTCTGCCAGCCTTGATACACAAATCAAACATGTGCCGTTGTAACCTGCAGCCCTTTGTGTTGCGGCGAAATAGGCTAATATCGTGTCGTGGTCTGCTTGAGTGAGATCATCTTTAGTCAGTTGCATGGCTATCTTCCCGCTGTTCTATTGGCTACCGCTTGGCGCAGTGCTTCGCGTTCGGCTGGTGTTGGCATGGCTGGCGCATCTTTTGCCGTGCTTGGTTTAGTTGGCTGGCCGCTTGCTTTGACTGCGGCATAGTGGCGTTTGGCGGCGACGATGCCGTTGAGCACGGCGCTGCATAGCTCGCGCTCGGTGTCTGGTTGGCTGGCTATCCACTGGCTGATGCGCTGCTTGCCGTTTGCTTGGCTGCTAAATTGGGTTAGCACCGCTTGGCAGCGTTGATAACGGGCAAGGCACTCGCCTGTTTTTGCATAGGCCGATTCGATTTGCAGGCGTTCGTCGTTGGTGATCAGGTTAAAAAGGTTCATCGTTATCCCACTCGTTGACGTTATCGTTGATGGCTGACTCTGCTTTCTCTGTTTTTTCGTAAACACCTGGTAAGGCGTATTTATCGGCGTGGTGCAACTCGACAATGTCGGCCAACTGTTCCAGTGCGCGTTTTGCTGTGGCTGGCTGCATATCTGAGATCCACTCTTCAACGTCGCGGACTGTGTCGATTAACTGCCATGCTTGCTGACGCAGCTGCTTATCGAGTGCCTTATCGCTGGCGCGTTGATAGGCATCGAACTGATGATTTAATCCGGCATCGTCGTAATCGCTGGCTTCTCGCGGATTAAATGGCTGACGACTGACGATAAGCATGCCGCTGCGCAGCCGAATGAACTGATGAGAGCCATTAACCACGGAATCAATGACAGCCCCCGCACGTAGGCGTTTAAGATCATCCGCGTCGAGTCCCAACTTTTTTCCCTCTTGGATTAAGAGTCGATCCCCTTTTGCGATCTTTTCGGTGGTTTTGATCGACTGCGTACAGTTATTGCCAGTGCTCCAAGTGGCGCGGTTGTCACCGCTTTTAGAAGCAAAATCAAAAGCACAATCAAAAGCCACATCAAAAGCCCGTTCCTCGGCACTGGGTGGCTCTTTGGCTGACTCTGGCGAGCGGATTTCCCAGCCGTCGAGTCTGGTATTGATTGGGGTGTGGTTTTCGAGCGACATCACGCCCATGATTTTTTGCACGTCTTCGCCGTAGGTGTTGGCGCCGTCGTGGGTGACTTTGGCGAGTTGTACTGGCCTGTCGGCACGTTTACAGAATGTGCCGCCCATGACTTCGACATAGCGCGACCAGTTGCTATTGTCGGCGGCGTGGCGTGCTAGTTCGATAATGTCGTCAAAATCTATCGCCTCACGCAGGCGGCGCAGCTCGCGCCAAACCGTGACGCTAGGGCCACCGATTTGTTGAAACTGGCGAATGTTCCATGTGCTGGCCCACGCCGCGACATTTTGCGCGCCATGCTCGCCGCTGGTTTCTGCCTCGTAGTCGTCATCCACTTGAAAGCCGTCGATATTTTTGGCGATGTATTTAGCGATGTAACCTGTGGCGCTGCCCTTGGCGGGATCAATGGTTTTAAAGTCAAACCGTGGGCGGTAGCCTTGGAAGTTTGTTCCGCGCTTGCCCTTAGGTGGTGCGAGTTCGTCTTTGTGATGTTCGAGCGCATAACGGCGCATGATTGAGCGCGCTTGGCGCAGTTGTTCCGGCTTGAAAAATAGCAATAGATGCCAATGCGGCGTGGCGTCGTGGTGCGGCTCGACCACACGAAAGCCAAATACTTCGATATCTTCGCGGGCTAATTTGCTGCGGGCTTTGGCCCATTGGTGGCAAAGATAGGCTTGGGTTTGCTTTGGTGTTGCCCCGTCGTAACGCTTGTTGGAGTAGGTTTTGCCCTTTTTGCTTTTACCCCATGAGTGATAACGGCTTGGGGCGGTCCATGTGTAAAACTCGCCCACGCAGCCCTGTTCAACCGCTAAATCTTCAAAGCCGCGCATGCGGACCATGAGTTCAGCGCGGCGCACTTCTGGGTTGGCGATGGACGCGGCAACGGCATCGGCAAGGCTTAACTCAATGCCGTGTTCTTCGTTGACGACCATCATGCTATTTAGCCATGCGGCATTGGCGCGCTTGCGGGCTTTATACTGTTTAAAGGCGTGATGGCTGACGTAAGGCGATACCCCGCCGCGCACTTTGCCGACGATAATGGCAACGTGTTCTTCGTAATGGGCATAGGCTTTGTCGAGTTTACGTTGCCACCAAGCCTCGTCGGTTAGGCGTGCAATCGCGCCCGCAATCATGTCGTACATGGCGGGCGACGCATCAAATAAGCCGCTGGCTTTTTTATCGCCGTAGTCTTTAAAGCTGGGCAGCATGGGGCAAAACTGCCATTGGTCGGCGGGTTGTTTTACGCCTTTGAGCAGTTCGAGGGCATCAACTTGCACTGTGCCAAACTGCGTCATGTTGTTGAGTATGCTGGCGCAACGGTCGGCCCATTCGGTGCCAATGCTGGCGCGGCGGTCGTCGGTTTTTAGGTGGTAAATGGGGATAGGGAATTGCTGCATGATGAGTCGCAGCGACTTGCAGCGTTTACGCAGCCAAATGTTGGCGCTACGGCCAAGGTTAAGCGCTCGGCGTTTGCGGCAGTATTCTCGAAACAGGGTTAGCGCGACGTTTTCCGGCAAGTCGATAAGCTCTTTTACCGACCAATTGAGGTCGGTAATCGCGTGCGGCGTGGTAAAAATCGCCGTCACATTGACGGCGGATTTACGGACAAAATCATCGTGAGTCATTAGGCTGCCTTGGCTTTCTGCTTTTTAGCTTTTGGCAGTTCTTCACTGATGATATGGCTTAGACCGTTCTGCATAGTTGGGAAGCGGTTGCCACGGTCCCAAATAAACCATGAGTATTCACACGAATCACTGCCGCCACCGACAAAGCGCGGGCGCGGTACGATGATCGGCGTTTTGTTAGGAAAGCCGACTTGTGCCCAAAATGGCACCCGTAACTTACTGCCTAAAAAACTCACCCGTTGCAGATAGGCCAGTGTGCCGTCTGGTGCCAGTTCGCTAAGTGACTTAAGCAAAAAGTCAGTGGTGATCGAGAAAGGCGGGTTAGTTATGATCACGTCTTGCTGACCGAATTGCGCGGTTAAGTAATCCACCCCGCGATCAAGTTCAGCCCAGCTTTTTTGCGCTTCAGGTAAATTGATTTTGTCGTATATCGCGCCAGTTCCTATGCAGGGCTCTAAAAATCTGTCGGTTGCACGTAATACCAATTTCGCGACTAAGGCGTCGACGACGTTATCAGGCGTTGGGTAAAGTTCGTTTTCGCGGACGTTTCCGTGTGTGCTGCTCATAGGCCACCCAACTTTTTAATTTCGCGTGATAATCCTCTGGCTAATTGAATCCACTCAAATGCGTCGTTACGCATAAATTCAACGTTGTCACCATCGCAATTAAAAAAATCAACTTCTGCGGCAAACTTGGATGTTTCAAGTTGACTCAAAGCAAATTGTCTCAAGAACTCCAAGTTAACCGGCTTCATTTTATTGATGGCGTGATAGTGATTAAACTCATCGCGCGTCATCCAAACGAGGTCTTGGCTTGGGAATAAAAACCACTTCTTTTCTATTTCAGCAAAACAGCGATCAATATTTGCATGCAATTTTGTTTGCATTTCTTCTGGCGTGACTGGCTCGCCGACTTGACCAAAACCCGCGAAAAAGTCGCCTATTTCAGATTGGATAAGCTGTTTAAATTCGATAATTGATTGATGGTCGCTCATAGCGTGCCCCTTAATTCTTCCAAACTGATACCCAGCTCTTTGGCGATGGCAATGTCTTCGATGCGGCGACAGGTTTCACGACTCGCGCGCTTTTGCGCACTGACGTTGACACGAGTGGCGAACGGCTGGCCGTCGCTGCGAATGCCGTTAACGACATCGGCGCGTCTTGGATTTCCGCGCTTGTAGCCGAACTCGGCTAAGATTTGGCTGTGTTGGCTCATGCTGCTGCCCTCGACAGGTATAAATCGTTAAAATCAAACATGGCGTTATTTAATGCATTGCAAAGATCCGTTAATGTTGGATCTGCTAATACAAACAGCGCAACACTCTCTAACCCCATGCCCATACCGCGATAGGTTGCTGCGCAGATTGGTAAACCTCGTTCTAGCAAATTGACGTGGCGTGAATACACATCGGCCATCAACTTGCGCATGGCTAAATGCTGCGGATTGCTTAAGTCAAATTGCGGCCCGTTGGCCGCTGTGGTTTGTGTGCTCATAATCAGGCCGCCTGTATTTGTTGGACTGCGATGTTGTTGCGGATGGCGATTAAGCGAATGCCAATAGTTTTACCGACAGCTGGCGCGAGTATGTCGGCCACGGCCTTGAGGGATTCGAGCACTGCTTCGACCATTTCGCGGTCGGCTGGCGTGCTGAGTTTTAAAGTTGAGATAACGCGGTTTGCCTCGCTGGCGATGGCTTGCGCTGGGGTGACGTGTGCTGCTATGCTTGGTTTTATCATTTGGTGTGTCCTCATTGAATGATTGGGCCATAACCGTTACCGCGGTTGTGGCTTTTTGCTTTCTAGTGTTTTTCAATCTCGTTAATGTCAGCGCTGAGTGATGCTGCCAGTCTGTTAATTTCTGCAAGTGTGTTATCCACATCGCTATTGACCTCACGTTCCATTGGCGCGGCTTGACTGCTGGCGACGGGTTTAAGTGCGCGTGGCGGGAAAAACTGGTCACGCGATAACGGCACACAGCCAAAGGCTTTGCCGAGATCTAACAGCGCGATTATCGCCACGCGAATGGCCTCGCGTTCTTCTAAGGTCATGCTGAGCAATGGCAGGTTGATGTATTTAGCGGGGCGTAAACGGGCGGCAAATAAGATCATCGCGCGCTGTTGTTGGTTAAGTTTGTCGTACTGACTGGCGGCGCTGCTTTTACCTAACATGTTACGAATGGCGGCTATCGCGGCTTGCCCCGCTTCGCCGTGGTGTTCGTTGGCGGCGTGCAGTGGTAATGCGGTTGGCGCTGGCTTAGTTGCGGTTTGTCTCATGATGTCTCCCTCTTACGCTGCAACAAATTCAAGGCGCATTCTTGCCGCCATTGATTCGATATAGTGGGTTAACTTAGCGCTAAGGCTGATTAGCTCTAGCTCTACAACTGCGGTAGCGAGTTGTTCTTTTTCGTCTTGCGTCATAGCAATTGGCTCGATAAAGCGGTAGGCCCTTTCGCCATCGAAATCCGTTTCTGTGTATGGCTCAGAATCAATACCCGCTTGAAAACACGCAATGCGCTGCTGCGAGAAAGACAACGCCATAAAATGCCCTATTGCATTATCGATATTGCTGCTCAAGTAGCGGATATCCTCGGCTAACTCGCTCATGCATCTGGCTTTGTGGGTTTTGATAATGTCGATTTGGTTAGTGTTTAAGCCCCAGTAGGCATGGGCTTCTGCTTTGTTTATCTGAGGTTTGCGATTGGTTACTGGTGTTGAAAAATCAACCGTTTTAGATTCGGCTTGACTGTTATCCATATCTAATGGATCGCGTAAACCTAACCACACAGGGAAGCGTGGTAAGTCTTTCGCGCCGCTTTCGAAATGCTTCACTTTGGCGATTTTGCCTAGGTATTGGGCTTTATCATTCCAAATTTGTTGGCGTTCTTTGGCACTAAATCCAGTACCGCAATTGAACTGGCCGTTTTGGTGCTTGAGGATTAATGCACCTAAATCGCTATAGCCAATGCCGCTACTATTGGTGCGTTCTTCAAAGCCGATAATTTCAAACTCATCATCGGCAAAGCGTTTTAATTTAAGTAAAATCCCTTCGCTAATGGTTGATCGACCTTGTTTGTACTGGCCTGTTGCACTGCGTATCATCACGCCTTCGTACCCTTGTGCTAACATTGCCGCCTCATACGCTTCGAGTGCTTCAATGTTTCTGACTGGCTCATGTACAACTTGCATGACATTAGGTATTCCAGACTCATTTAGTTGGTATACCCGAGGCAATAATCGTGCATAACGCTCGTTAAAATCTGCTGCTATATCAAAACTGTCGAATACATAAAACGTAAACTTGGGCTCACCTTCTTTTGTCATGATGGCTGAGCTGCTTTTACGAAACACATCAGGCGCGGTAACACTGCCAACAATCAATTCTCCATCCAATCCATCAAGCAGGCCTGTAGCAAACAGCGCCTGTACATGTTGATTAGGAATAGGCTTCATACTGCGAGACATTGCTACGCCGTTAATACCTAAACAACGAATGCCATCAAGCTTTGGTGAGCAAAGCACACCTTTATCAAAATCAATTTTTTCTACGTCTGCTGTAGCGGCGAGTAACGGTTTCATATTGATTCCTACATTACGCCCGGCATGGGCATGGTTTGCACTGCATCAAAAGCGACTGACAACACGGGTATCGCTTGGAATTTCTGTTCAACGTCATGCACAAATAACGCAAGTTGCGACATGGCTACGCTTGCGCGTTTTACGGCTTCATGGCGCATGCGTTCGGTGATGCCACCGCGCCGCGCTTTAACGTCTAATGCCATGTTGCCCAGCCATCCCGCGTTGGCGCTGATTTCTAGCGCGCGGTCGGTCAGTGACATGCGTTCACACTGGTTTAAATCTTCAATTGCCATTGATGGCGCGCAGCCCAACTCCAACAACATGCCGTCGATAATGCAGCGATTGCCGCTCGCCTTGGCGATGTCCACAGCTTCGTGGATGCTGAGTTGATGTGGCTGGCTCAGTAGCAATTTATTGCGCAGCATTTGCGGCTTATTGAAGTGCGCCGCTTTGGCGATTTCGCTCAATTGCTCGCCGTCGGCAAACTGCCTCAGCGCACCCGCGATATGCGGCTGGTGCGCTGCTTTGGCTGTGCTTTGTGTGCATGGGCTGGTGCTATACATGGCCGCAAATCTCCGTTTTGCTATTCTCGTGTTGCTGAATACGTCAGGTTAATAACCGGCTTGTTCGGCCAGTTGGTTTGCCTGTTTAGTCAGCGCAACCATGTTGATGAGAGGAGTGTCACGCGGGCGTATTTTTGGGGCGATTGGCAGTTGACCTTCACGCGCCATTTCTTGGATTTTGTTTAGCGACAGACCAGACATTGCTGCGTACTGTTGATAAGTAATGAACGGCGCACCGATGTGCAGGACAATTCCACTCATTTGCTGGTATCCTTCTGTTTATGTGTACCTGTAGCATGTTGGAGCATGTTACTGGTTGGGCTGTTTTCATCTGAGTGAGATTATCACCAAAATGTCTGACTTCTACAAGCTAAAAAATAATAAATTTCGCTACCCCTTAGATAAAATCACTCAATGTGATGGGGGAAAGGTATTTATTGAGCGATTAATTCACCTATTTAAAGTGAGCAATCGCCTTGAATTATCTGAATTAATTGGCGTAACGCCTGCCACGCTTTCCACATGGACAACGCGAAACACTACTCCGCATGAATTAATCATTCGATTGCATCTCGCGACGAATACACCTGTCGAATATTTGTGTTTTGGCACTGGTAGGAGTTTTGGGGTTGAAATTGATGATGGTTTTATCGTTGGTGAGTCAGTGCCTAAGTACGTGCCATTGGTCGAGTCAGACGAGGCCTACAAGATCCCCCTGCTGACCGTTTGTGAGATCGAAAACGGCGGCCTGAGAACACTTGAAAAGTTTAGGGTTGATAGCGGATTTTTCTTTTTGAACTCTATCCAGCCAAACACTGCCGATTTCTTGCTAAAACATGGTGGCCGCAAGTTGTTTATCAACATGCGTGAGACAGTTGTTACCAAGGGCCTTTACTTATTCAGCGTTAACGAAAGCTATCAAGTTGGTGATCTGCGCCAAATGCCTGATGGCAACATTTACTTTTTCGATGGTGATGACAAATACCCAATCAATACCGATGCGACCAAGATCCACGGCAAGGTTGTGTCAGTGATAGAAGCGGTTTAACAAGGAGGTTTTGCGATGGCTTTAGTAAAATGTAAAGAATGCGGAAAAGAGGTTTCCGAGTCGGCTAATACCTGCCCACATTGTGGTGCAAAAAATCCTGGCATTACACCTGCTAAGGTTGGTAAAGGTTGTTTAGGTGTCTTTGTTTTTGCACTTATTTTTGCAACTGCTATGTATCTGAGTGAGGATAAATTCAAGCTGACTAATGCTATCAATAAATATGAAACTCAACGAAATAGCCAGCCCGCTACTGTTTTTAATTTTGGCGGTGACAATGATAATTTCTGTTCTGTCACGATAAATAATGACTTCTTTAAATCACAGAATGGTGAATTTTCCAATGTAAGGCGAAATGAGCCTCAATTTAATATGGATTGTGACACTGGCGGTAATTACTACGTTATATCCAGTAAGCACGACACTTATGCCAAAGTTAAATTTTATGGTCGTAGCGAAACACCTCAGATTATTTACGCCAATATTGATGCCAAATTAACGACTGTTGATGGTGATTCGTTATTTGTTTCAGGCAGTGATATCGCCGTTTCTTTAGAGTAACCCTATGTCAGTTCGCAATCTAAAAGACGGCACCGATAAACCTTGGCTATGTGAGTGCTACCCGAACGGCCGTGAAGGTCGGCGGGTGCGCAAGAAGTTTGCGACTAAGGGCGAGGCAACGGCCTATGAATTGTTCACCATGAAAGCGGTGAACGATAAGCCTTGGTTGGGTGAAAAGGCGGATAACCGCCGTTTGTCTGAGTTAATCCAGCGTTGGTATGACTTGCACGGGCGGCAGTTAAAATCTAAGTGTCGTATGCAGCGCCTGCAAATTTTTTGCAATGTGCTAAATGATCCTATGGCTAAGAATATCACCGCCAATGATTTTGCTAATTACCGCACGTTACGGATGAATGGCGATTATATTGATGAATTGAATCGCTCTATAAAAGTGAGCCCGTCTTCGCTTAATTCTGATTTGGCCTATATAAAATCGATGTTCAATGAACTTAGGCGACTTGGCGAGTTGAATTACCCTAACCCACTCGCCGATGTTAAACAGTGGAATACCGATGAATCTGAGCTGATATTTTTACGAACGGCTGATTTGCCGAGGCTGCTCGATGAATGCCAAAAATCGTTAAATAAAGATCTCATCACTGTGGTTGAAATTTGTTTATCGACTGGTTGTCGCTGGTCAGAAGCGGCTAAATTAACCAGTTCTCAGGTAACTAATGGTCGGATTACATTTATCAAAACCAAAGGTAAGCGCAATCGAACTGTACCCATTAGCCCCGAATTGTTTAATAAAATCCCTCAAAAAACTGGACCATTATTTAACGTTACCCGAGTAGCATTTGAGGCAGCGTCTAAGCGTGCTGGCTTGTCATTCCCCAAAGGGCAAATGACGCATATTTTACGCCACACTTTTGCAAGTCATTTTATGATGAACGGCGGCAACATTATTGTTTTACGCGATATTTTAGGCCATGCCGATATTGGCTTAACTATGCGTTATGCTCACTTTGCACCCGAACATTTAGAAGATGCTATCACTAAAAATCCACTTGCAAACCTTGCCAAAAGTGGCGACGGAATGGCGGCGCACAACTACAACATACCATAATATTCTACATCAAAAGCCACATAACTTATTGAAATTTACGTAAGTTATTGTTTTTACATGGTGCATTATAAAACACCCTATTTTCAGCATGATTGGACAAATTCATTCCATTTTCGGCGGCTTAGATTACCTAAAGCTTAAGAGTGTAAAAAAATTTGAAAAAATGAGTAGAAGGTAGTTAAAACAGGTTGGAATAAATACTGCTGCGGAAGAACACGCCGTGATGGCCAATCAATATCCGAGAAATAGCCAATGACATTGCGCAGTCGCTATAAGTGATTGGTGATTGGTGATGACCAAAAGCGGCAATCGAGAGCAAAAACACCTAAACCTGTAGGCAGCATTTAGGGGTTTGTTATAAGGTGAAGTTAAAAGCTAAAGTTAAAAGCCATGCACGCTGTTACTGACCCGAAACCAACCCGCAATGCTATTGCGCTGGGCCATGGTTTTGGTCACTTCATGGGGAAAACGCTCACTGAGGAAAATCACAAAATGGCCCATTTTAGGCGCGATGCGCTCAATCTCAATATCGGCTTCATCATAGATAATCAACTCACCACAATCTGCCGCTTTCCAGTCAGGATTTAAGAAAAACACTGTGGTTAAAATACGATTTTGGCTGCCCTTAAGTGCATCAACATGTTTTTTATAAAAGGCCCCAGGCTGATATACCGCATAGTGGCTTTCATAATCGAATAAGCCCATAAACAAGCGACGATTCAAGCCATTTTTGAGTTGTGTCATCAACTCAAGATACTGGGCATCGGGCTCATTTTGCTCTTCTAGCCACTGTATTCTGTCACGACGAATGTCTGGATTTAAGTGCTGTTCAGAACCTCGACCAATAGAGGCAGCTTTTAATTCATATATTTCAGTTGATTGAATTTTTTCCAATAGTACTTGGCTAATACAGGAAGGAACTAAGTCAGATAAAAAGATATAGCCTTTGTCTACCAAGGCATCAGCGATCACGTCCAGCATTGCTTCACTTAATTGCGAAACCATTATGCTACATCCAAAAAAGGGCTACGCTTTTGCTGTACTCAAGGGCTCAAGGAGGGATTAAGTGAGCCTGATTTTCGAGGGGCGTCGATAAGAGATATGATTGCCATATCTCAACGATAAATTTTGCGAAATTCTAGAATAAAGAAGACGGAATTACAATAAAATAAAAACCTATATAAACAACACGTTAAGGTTGACCAAACAGTTCAACAGGCGCATCATGATCACTAAGCTGCAAACAACGCTCAAAGTGTAATCCAAGTTTGTTTAGCAAAGCTTTTGAAGCACCATTATGGCTGCTAACAATCGCGACAATACGCGCTATTCCTAGGCTTTTGCCTAAGTCCATAGAAGCTTTAGCCGCTTCGAATGCATAGCCCTTGCCCCAATATTGCGGCAAAAAAGCATAACCTATATCGACATTGTCCAGTGTCGGCCGTTTGATTAAACCGCAGATGCCAATGGTGAATCCATTCTCGGCGAGCACTACAGCATAAAAACCAAAACCGCACTCGGCATAACTTTTCATCGGTCCATTGACGATATAATCCTTAGCCTGCACAAGTGTGCGTACTCCTCTATCCCCGATATTCTCTATAAAACCTTGGCTATTGAGCAAGACTAACATAAAAGAAGCGTCGGCTGGGGTTAACTGCCGCAGGATGAGTCTAGGAGTACGCGCAACTTGCATAGAATTTCTCCACTAAAAAAAGAGGCGGATTTATAAATAACGGACGTACTGACTGCCGTCCTTTTGCGGTTTCTTAGGAGCAGTAACGGCTGGCGTCCCCACATACAAAAAGCCGACGATTTGATCGTGTGGCTCAAGACCTAAAGCAACATTCACATTCGCATCAAAGGCAAAATCCCCGGTACGCCACACTGCCCCTAAACCTAAGGCAAAGGCTGCCTGCTGCATCGCCATGGTCGCGCAACCCGCTGCAATGAGCTGTTCAAGTACGGGGACTTTGGAATGTTGCTGCGTTTTCGCCACGACAGTAATCACCATAGGCGCACGCATTGGCATACCCTTAGCTTTATTGACAAAATCCTCATCGGCGCCGTTCGCTTTCGCTGCCTCAACAAAGATATATGCCAAGGTCTCTAACCCTTGTCCTGCGGCAATAATAAATTCCCATGGCGCTAGGGCGCCATGATCTGGCACACGAATGGCAGCATCTAAGATGATTTTTAATTGACTCGCATCTGGAGCAGGAGCAGTTAATCGTGGGGTTGATTGGCGAGTGAGTAAAAGTTCAATAGCGTCCAAGTTCTTATCCTAGTTCGATATAAATTGCGCTCAAGCATAGCAAATTGCTGACAAAGAGGCATAAAAAAATCCCACCGCTTGAGTGGGATTTAACTTGTTGAGTGCACTTAACAATTGAGTGGGCTTAAAAATTAAATGCGCTTGAAAATCCGATGCCGCTAACAATTGGGCCCGCTTGAGAAAGACTTACTTAATCCCACAGCGCTTAGCGATGAAATAATCTAGGCTAGTGTAACGACCACCGCCTAAGGTAAAAAGCGCCAACAACATAATAAAATAGGTGATCGCAAACTCAATCCCATTATTAAGCACAGCTAAGTTACCTGAACTGGTCAGCCAGTCATAGTTACCGTGCTCCTGCAATATTTCTTTGGCTTTCGCCAGTTTATCCCCTGCCTCAAGCACTCTGTCGTTGGCTAGCCAAGAGCTACCATCGGCAATCGCTAACCAACCATTTGGCCAATGCACAGTCAATGCGGCGACCAACATAGTGACCATTAAAGGGATAGAAATCAGTCGCGTCGCGAGCCCAAGCAGTAACAAGATAGCGCCAAAGAACTCAGTTCCCGCCGCCAGTCCTGCCATTAACGCCGGCATTGGCAGACCTAAGCCCCAATCGGGATTGGCAAACCAAGCAACCGTATCTTCAAAGTGAGCGAGCTTGTTATAGCCTGCTTGCATTAACACAGGTGCAAGGTAAATCCTAAGGGCTAATGGCGCTAAGCCTTCGAAATAGCGGCTCATATTGAGCAGTTTCTGATAAAGGGATACGAGTAGCATAAGGTCTCTATTTAGTCGTTAGTAGGCTGATTTATTGGCTTGCAGGAATAGACCCTAGTAAGGCAATAAATCTTTCATGGCCTAGGCTTCTTTTTCAATCGCTTCCTGATTCAGTTCCTTGAGATCTTGAATGAGTCCACCTAACTTTTTATAAAAATGCTTAGACTGCTGCTCCGATAAGCTCGCATTCATCGCCAACAACAAAGTCCCGAATGCCTCAGTATTTTTACGTAAAAACACTTTATGTTGCTCTGACTTAAGCTCATCGGGCTGCGTCATCAGCAAGGTCAAACGCTCGGTTAATAATGCTTTATCGGCGCGCTGACCCAGTGCAACCTCAAACTGGCGTAACCATTCGTGCCTGTACTCAAGCCACATATCTAAGGTGGATAAGCGCTGTTGATTATATTGGTGAATAAGTACTTTTTGCTCCGCAGTTACACTTCCAAGCCAATCATCAAATTGGGTTTGAAGGTTTTCATCGGCATCTTTTTGTAACTGTTCAGGGGTTTTACCCGCAAATTCTTTAACGAGCTCCTGCTCTTCTTCCCGTAATTTTGTGAGGATCTGCTTCACCTGTTCATCGGACAAAGACATTATGATAGGTAGAAGCTCGGGCAAGGCGAACTCAAACAATCGAAACCAATGCCGCTTAGCAATATTCACATGATCTGCCCATAGCACTGGCGTTAACGTATTGGTTTTTATGAGGCTTTCGACTTCGATCAATTGCACCACATAATGAGCTAACTCTTTAGATTGGTGCCAAATGACAAATTTTTCAATGAGGGCATCGAATGCCTTTTGCTGAGATTTATCTAAGGTAACATAATCCTCTTGCTCCCAGCCGATGGCCCAGTCAAGGAAATGGTAACTGAATTTAGTGGAGCAGGCGCTTAAGCCTAAGAGACACACAAGTAGCATCACGCCTTTTTTCATACTGAATAATCCATCCTAGAATTGTTGCTAATAAGACGCTTGAGACTATATAAAGTTGCTTTTTATATCAAACAAGTTTGTCTAATAAAGGTTTTCAGTATGTTCTACCCGCATGTCCCACCATAGCGCGGTCAATGCCATAAGGGACTGAACCATTATCATCAGATGGAAACTAAGCACACGCAATAATGACTATTTGGGTGTGATCTGCGGCCAGAAGCAATCAAACCAAGCAAGGTAGTCGGCGCTACGACTGGGTTCTGTTTGCGCTGCCATCAATAATGCCCAGTAGCAAGCAAATACCCAATACATGTCAATAGCGGCAGGTACTGCCGTTACGGCTTGTGCAGTAACATAAGGATGTCCACTCAGATACTGTTTCACCAACAGACTTTGCTGATAGGCCGTTAACCCATGGGTCGCTAACACTACAGCTAACTCACACAGTGGATGCGACGCCGTCGCATACTCAAAATCGATACAACACAAGCGGTTATTTTTGAGTAACAAATTATGGGGATTAAGATCACGATGGCAAAACTGCGGCTTGATTATGCAAGCTGCTAACTCATCACACCAATGTTTGATTTCAATTTGAATTGCAAGCAGCTTAGCCACCCGCTCATTCCAATCACGAGTATTGCTATCACCAATATCACTACCCTGCTTCAATGGCACAGCACGCCTTAATACTGGCTCACTAAATGTTGTAGAAGTCTGATAGGCAAGCATTTGCTGGTGATATTCCTGCCACTGCTCAGTGATACTAATAGCATAAGGCCCTGTAGGCAGATCGCGTAATTGCAGCAATAACGCCAATAGCAAACAATGGGCTTGGTTAGGATGCGTTTCTTGTTCTGCTGCCGGAAACTGTGAATAGTTAAACGTCGATTGCCCCAGCACAAAATCAGCAGCACTCGTTTGGCGCTCTAACGCTGGCCAGTGGATTAAGACCTCGTTTTCAATATCGTCACTTTCAATATAATCACTTTCAATAAAATCACTTTCAATAAAATCACTGAGGTAATAACGCTCATCTTCACTCACCCACAACAGTTCAGGAGCAAGTTTAGCTTGAGCCAATTGCTGCCAGTAAAAACGCTCCTGCTGGCGGTTGCAAAAACTGTCCGCCGCATCCGCATTCACCCGCAGCACATAACTGCCTGTGGGCGTAGTGATTTTATAGTTGTGATTACTTAAGCCGCCCGCAAGCTCATGAATACTTAACACGTTAACTAGCCCTGCACTTTTGAGTATGGGGTAAAGTGCTTTGAATAGCTCGCCTGCTGAGCGTTGCATCGAGGCGTTTATATCGAGCATTAACTGAGTAACTTCAAGGTATTAGCTTCACGGGCGTCGGCTAACGCGGTTCGCCACAGGAAATACCCCACGACCGCCAGACCCACATAAAGCACGAATAACAAGGATGTCAGCATCAAGCCTTTGCTGAGATAAAGGTAAATCGACACTATGTCGATAACTACCCAATAAAGCCAATTCTCAAGTACCTTTTTTGCCACTAAATAAGTCGTCATCACGGCGAAACAGGTTGTCGCCGCATCAAGATACGGGAATGCGGCTTGGGTATACGTCGCCATACCGTGACCAACCAAAAGCGAAATCACACCCGTCGCTGCCATCAACTTTAAATGGGTTTTCAATGGCCAAGTGGTCACTTTTACTCCTTGATGCTTATCACCACCTTGGGTCCAGAGCCAATATCCATAGAGCGCCATTGCCATGTAATAGACGTTAAGCACAGACTCCATCAATAGCGACACCTTCCAAAACAACACAGTGTAAATGGCGGTACTGGCAAAGGCCGCCGCCCAGCACCACACACTGGCCTTCATCGCCAGCAGTAAATATGCCATCGCCAGCAATACCGCGAGTGCTTCCCATACGGTCATCACATGGACTTCACCAAAGGCCGTATTAACGCTCTCGACCAAGGTTAACCATAAATCTGTCATAGTGTTGTTCTCATTGCCTATTTGTCGCTTACATGGCGGTCAATCATTATTCGCTGTGAGCTAAATTCAGCTCACCACCGATAAACTTACACACAAATACCGCCTTGCCCCACTTCTCATGGGCCGCTTGCATCTCGGTCGCCAGCATAGTCATCACATCTAAATAATCGCCGCACACTTGAGTTGCCATCGCATTAGTCACGCGCTCGATATTGGGATAACTATCCACGCGGCCAATAAACCACTTGATAGGATCGAGGTAATTTTCATTAAAGGGATACATGCTAATTTCTGCGGTCAGTTTCATTTTAATTCCTTGATATTCTGAAGTAAGGCTGTAGCCCAAATACTGGGCTACAGTTCAGTTAACACTTAAATGATTATGCTCACTTTAAAATTAGCTATTACATAAACTTAACGTTAAAGGTTACGCCAATCTGACGCGGATCGCCGTAACGAATATATTGCTTTTCCGCCCAACCGTTATCTGGCTCATTGCCAAAATAGAAGCTACGCACACCGTATTCTTCATTAAACAGATTGCGTCCCCACAAATATGCCGACCAGGCGCTCGCCTCATAACCCACGCGGGCATTGACGATAGTGTAGGGTTCAGAGCGGGATTCATTGCTGTCTGAATAATAGAATTCACTCTTACCGCTAAGATTCAGGTTAGCAAACCAACCCGAATTAGCACGATAAGTCCCGCCAATGCTGTAGGTAACGTGTGGAGAATGGGCCAGATCGCGGCCAGTTAAATCCACCTCAGTGCCATATTTGTCCTGATACTGGTAGTCACCGTAGGCCGTTTCTAACCAACCTATGCTTGAGTAAACTTGCAGATTATCCGTGGCATACCAGGTTGCATCTAACTCAGCGCCATAGTTATTCGAACTGCCTGCATTTTCAGTGAACAAGATAAAACGCTGTGGTTTATCGGGATCTTGCTGTGATGCAGCCACCTGTTGATCTTGTCTGTCCATATAGAACAGCGCCAAATTAGTATCGATAAGTCCCGCTAACCAATGGGATTTAAGGCCGATTTCATAGTTATAGAGCGTCTCAGTACTAAACTCTTTTTTATCGTTCAATTCGACGGGCAAAGTCATGTTGAAACCGCCCGCCTTGTAGCCGCGTGCGACTCGGACATAAGCATTGTGTGAGTCGTTCAGCACTTTACTCACAGCAATATGACCACCCCACATGGTTTCGCTCGGGTCGAAATTATCGTTATTCGTATCAGAGTAATGGCTGTTGCGGCGCTCTAAACGTAGCCCCACAGATAAAGCATAATTTGAGCCCAAATCCGTATCAAGCTGGCCAAACAGTGCATAGTTTGTCGCTTCATACTCTGAGTCTAAGACTTCATCCGGCGAAGTATTGTACTCAGAATACAATTGGTTATCTTCTTTCAGATTCATGGCATACACACCAAGCAACCAATCAGTACTCTCTGCAAAAATACGGCCCTGCTCGGTAGAACTTAGGCGAAACTCTTGCGACGCGGTTTTACGCTGACCCGTTTTATCCCAAAAATAATCGTATTGACACGGCGCCAGATTGCCATTGTCATCATTGCATTGCTTAGAGGCCCAATATTCTGAGTTAGCCCAATCGCCATCGTAACTGTAATGGTGATCGGTATTCGCAAAAGAGGTTAACGAAGTTAATTCGAAGTTTTCTGCACCAGAATATGTCGCTTTAAAACCCGCACCTGTGGTGCGTTGGCTATCAACACCCGGTTGATCCGATGTTGTCTGGGTTGGTGAATTGGTTAAACTCCACACATCATAGCCATTATCAAAATCGGCATGCAGCACAGTTAAATCAAACTGCAAATCATCAGTCGCATACCAGCGCAGCTTAGCGCGGCCGCTGAATTCATCGCGACCATTGGTATCATCACGGTCTAAATACAGATTATCGTGGTAACCATTTTGCTGATGTTGCTGCATTGACACACGATAAAGCAGCTTGCCAGAATCCGTTAATGGGCCAGAACTGAAACCGCTAAAAGTGCGCAAATCATCATCGCCTAACGACACTTCGCCGCCATGCTCAAACACATCAGTTGGATCGTTACTCTTCAGATAAATCAGTCCCGCTAAAGCATTCGCGCCGTAACGCGTCCCCTGCGGTCCACGAAGCACTTCGACCTGCTGTAAATCGTACATACTCGACACCATACCAATACCGGATAAATCGATATCATCTATGATGTAGCCCACGGAAGAATTAGGTGCACCTTGGTATTGTTCCTGCTCCCCTACACCGCGAATTTGAAAATATTTCGGCCGCGAGCTTCCACCTGACCAGTTAAAATTGGCGATAGAATTAAGCAGATCTTCAAAGTGTTGCGCACTTTCATCTTGAATTTTTTGACTGTCGATAACGGTAATGCTGGAGGGCATTTTTTCTAAGCTTGAACTGCGAAAATCCGCCGTCACCACTATGACTTCCATCTCAGTGCTGGGATCGGGTTTATCGATAGCGTCGGTTTGTGCAAAAATAGGGGTGCTCAGCGCTGCGGCGATGGCTAATGCCAGCGGCGCTCGGGCTAAAAATAAGCTTGGCGATACGGTTGAAAATGGAGATTGATGGTTTGACGTTTTACGGTTTGACATAGGACCTCAAATATAATGTTTGAGATCCGGCAACGAATAAGCGATTCAGAAGTGTGCTGTTGATTGGCCCATTCCTACGCCGGTATTAGCCGGATCAGGTTCTAAGGGTTCGTCAGATGACATCTCAGTTTGCAGCCGTTAACGTTAAAATCAGAGTAACATTAATGCACAACAAACACCCCTTGGCGGCGCCTAGTATACATGACGGAAATAAAAAGTGGGCACTCTTATCTCTGCGATTCAATTAAATGTCGCGAAAACCACTGCCTTTCAGTTCGTATGATGAAAATATCTTTAGTAGCAGCCTAAATCCTTTCGTCCATTTGACCGCCTATCATGATAATGCTATAGAAGGTCGCAATTTCGAACACAGTAAGAGGATCATAGTCGATGCAGCTAAAACCTTTATCGAAAGGACGTTATAGCCAGCGATGGGAGCAAGACTATCCACTTATTGAAGCGGTTGTACTTAGCTGTATCAGCGAAATAAAAATGCTCAAAAAAGGCGCTCACCTCATGACACAGGGGGAAGCGATGGCATCACTTGTATTGGTGAAGCAAGGTCGCGTATCACTCGGCCATACCGCGAGAAATGGTCGGTGTTTTCAATTAGGCACTATTGATTGTGATTCACAACTGTTTGGCGAAATGGAGTTCTTCACCCAGTACCACTGTCAACTAGACATTATTGCCAGTGAACCCTTAGAAATCATGTTGATTAGCGCTGAAAAACTACAACATTGCCTCGGTCAGCATCCTCAACTCGCGCTATTTTTCGCTAGTGCAATTGCGATTGACTACCAAGACACAGTGGATATTTTTACTCGGCGACTGCTCTATCCCATCAGTTATAACGTGGCATTTGATATTTACCATGAATACTTAAATGACTTGCCCGTAGATGGCTTTAGTAAACGCTATTTAGAGGCTGAACGATTTGGCACTACCGACCGAGTCTACCGTCGGGCGCTACAAAATCTTGAGGAACGAGGCTTAATTGAGCGGAAAAAAGATAGCATTCGGATTTGTGATCTCAACGCACTCAAGAAATTTGTTGAAGCAGGCATATAATCGCTTTCAACATAACCCACACTCGACTTAATTTAACAACCGAGTGTGGGATGGATGCACAGGTAAATTAACTTACCGATGGCGAGTGTTGTTCCATAGCCGATTTCATCCGACTTGAAACGATCAATAACATAAATATCGCTGCGTAAAGCAAAGGAATCACATACATCACTGTTTGTAATCCGATAATACGTTCAAAGAAAGAACTGATGGCTGGGCTAAACATCGCCCCTGCACTTCCGCTAATAAGAATATATGACACATTTTTGCTGCTGGCTTTTTTTACAAAAGACACGCCATAAGCAATAAATGCATTATAAAGCGCGGCACACACAAAACCGTAACCATAGGTTAAATAAGCTATCCAATTAAGATTATTGGTACTGACAATGGCAGCGGTGATCACCATAGCTAAAGCAATAATACCGACTAAGAAATGGTGAATTTTTACACGAGTCACAATCACAGTCGAAATTAACGCCCCAATTAGCGCAGCGGACCAATACTGGGTAATAATATTACCGGCATCTTCAAACGGAATATCAAATTTTTGTTTTACAAATAAAGGTGCCCAAGTTAAAAAAGTATATAAAGCCAGCATTCCTAAAAATAAACCAATACCTCCACTAATAATGCCGAGATTCCATTCAGACTGTTGTTTCTCTTGTGTTGTAGACGATTGCTCGCAAATAGAGAAATGAGTGAACAAGGTAATAATGACTGTACCGAACGCCACTAAACCTACGGCTAAATAGCTATAACTCCATGATAATGAATTTGTTAATGCATAAGTCGTTATCAATGGAAAAATAACGCCTGCAATATTAAACGTTGCATCTTGCACCACTAACATTGTGCTTTGTAATTTCTCTTGCCACACAGACACCACAATCGTACCAGCAATACATAGACCGATACCGCCACAAAAACCAATTAAGGTCATTGCTACCATCACAACTTGTAGGGAACTGGTTAGATGTAAAGCCAGAGCAGAAAGAGCAACCAGACTGTAACTTATCAAGGTCATTCTTTTGATACCCATTTTTTCAATAAAGAAAAATGCTGCAATCGTTCCCGCGAGTGCACCGCCATTAAGCAATGAAAAAATTGATGCAACTTCGTTAACATTAGCGGCAAATTTCTCAGCTATGGGTTCAATCAACATCCCAAATTGGGTCGCAAAGCCCGCCATAATAAAATTGGCGAGAAAACTGATGGTTGTTAAAGTAATTTTATTATTCATTATGTCATTCCATAAGTGAAATGCTAAGGGTTCAAAGGATGGCTTTAAACCTAATTGAGGGCGGTTTCTAACGCGAGCTCGATCATATTATTAAAAGAGAGTTGGCGTTCTTCGGCCGTTGTTTCTTCACCGGTTAAACAATGATCCGATACCGTTAAAATGGCTAATGATTCGATACCTTGTTGGTGTGACAATCCATAAAGCCCCGCCACTTCCATATCAATACCTAATACCCCAAAACGTTCAAGTGCGGGGATCATATCTTCATCGGGATCATAATAAAGATCACCACTAAAGATATTGCCAACTTTTACACTAATGCCTTTCTCATTCGCTGTTGTATAAGCTTTATGCAATAAAGAAAAGGTCGCAGAAGTTGCCATTTGGTAGCCGCTACTACGCTTAGCGTTAGTAGGTGAATCCGTGCCTGCGGCTTGGGCTAAAATGACATCTCGCATTTGTACATGTTTTTGTGTTGCACCTAAACTGCCAATACGAATAATGCGTTTCACGCCAAAATAATTAATCAGCTCATGGCCATAGAGCACCATAGATGAAATACCCATACCATGGCCCATAACGGAAATGCGCTGTCCTTGGTAAAAGCCCGTGTAACCAAGCATATTGCGAACATTCGTGACTTCTACGGCATCGGTGAGATAGGTTTCAGCGATATATTTAGCACGGAGTGGATCACCCGGCATAATAACAGTTTCAGCAAAATCAGTAGGTTGAGCATTAATATGAGCAGTCATCTTTCTATCCTCATGTGGTAATATGCTGATAGTAGTGCTCAATCACTGAATGTATTTAGGACTAAAGTCCGGATTTCACCTTGCCGTAAACCTTTTTGCTTAAAAATGGGTAATTTATCGCAACTTTCAATGTCAAAAAGACGAAAGCTAATAACATTTGAGTGACCTTAAGGTCATTGAAAGTTGATGTAAAAAGAATAAAAAGGCTTACTCCTTAAAAGAAGTAAGCCATTTTAGAACGGGTTTAATATCAAAAAATCAATTAAACACGGAATAAACTAAACAGAAGCAAACTCAAGCTTAGTTTGAAAAGGTTTCACGCACGTATACATCAAATTTAACCACTTGGGCATTAGGTGCAACAGCGCCGACTTGCAATTGCTGTTTACCGTGTAATTTCACCGATTTCCAGCTGGTCGCTTCATCTTCGATAGTAAAGCCGCTGGCATCGTACCAAGTGAATTTATATTGCACACGCATATCGGAAGAGGATTTGCTAACAATCAACGCTGAGCCCTGCACTAAATCACCGACTCGGCGTGCATCCACACTCTGTACCGCAATATCTCGGGCAAAGCTGGAATTATCGACGCGGGTTTCACCCAGTGAACTCACTGAAATCCCTGCGGTATGTGAGGCACAAGCACCTAAGGTAAGCGCTGCGGCCAGTAATAACCCTGTATAAACTTGTTTCATATATTTCTCCTAGTCACGCCAAAAAATACGCAGCTAGCGCATCATTTCCCATTAAACGACAAACTAATCGAACAGTGCTGAACTCATGCTTAATAACATAGGTTAAATAAAGCATTCTCAATCTAAAATAGTGAATCAGTCATGCTTCATCAATCTAAACTTAATCAGATTAATCAATCAAAAAATGTGCCCGTGCCGTAGCAATAAGCTGCTTACGATTGGTTTGCCAACAATCAATATTCACGTTGGCGACTCGTCGACCCTGACGGGTAATACGACACTCAGCAAAACTATCCTTGTGCAGGCCTGCACGTAAATAGTCAATTGAAAAATCAACGACTTTAGGCACCTTTGCCGTTTGCATAAATACCATTAACTGCACTATCGCCGACATTTCCATAAAGCCCGCAATCACGCCGCCATGAATGGCGGGCAACACAGGATTACCGATATTGTCATCTTTAGCGGGCAATTTAAAAATCAGTTCATCACCAAAACGCTCCACCTTCATGCCAATAAATTTGGCATAGGGAACGTGCTCAAGTAAATGGCCAAAATCATTAAGTTCAGTGGCGCGTTTAACTATCCCTTGCACATCAATAGGCGCTTTAACCTGTGCGTTTTGAGTTGGACTGGCTGCATCTAGTATCGAATTATTTGCGCTCATCACTCTCTCCTATCGCAGGCACGGCTTCACCCATTAACGCTTGCCTAAAGGCATCACCGACCATTTCAGGGCTGATCCGCATAAAAGAGCCGACGGCATGGGCGATGGGATCGTCAATACTGTCTTGGTAAGCAATTGCACGGGTAAAGGCAATATTAGAAGATAACTTATAGCATTCTGCAAAACCAAATACAGGCTTATGGGGCTGAGCGGGCTTCATGTAGTCCACCCGCAAATCGAGCGTGGGTGAGATTTCTAACAATTTGAATTTATGGAAAATTGCGCTCACGACTGCACTGCCACAGGCAGTATCCATTAAGGTAGTGATCACTCCACCATGGATAACGCCCGTATCGGGATAACCAATTAATTCAGTGCTGTAGGGCAACTCAATCAACACATGGTGCTCACTCGCCTCCAGTACCGTTAAACCGAGGCGACGACACTGAGCTAATTGATCCACAAACCGCTGCGCCATTTGGGTCAGCGGGAAAAAATCCGAATTGACCTTCATTTTCCTTGGCTCAACATGGGCCCCAGAGGCTCCCCGCCCACAAGGTGGAAATGAATGTGATAGACTTCTTGTCCACCGTGTTGATTGCAGTTCATGATCAGTCGGTAGCCATCTTTAGCGATACCCGCTTCAGCCGCCAATTTCGCTGCAACTGTCATCATACGGCCAAGCACAGGCTCATCAGAGGCTTTCATGTCGTTCGCCGTTGGGATCAAATGATTCGGCACAATCAAAATATGGGTTGGCGCCTTAGGGGAAATGTCTCTAAAGGCAGTCACAAGTTCATCTTGATACAGAATATCCGCGGGAATTTCGCGACGAATAATTTTGCTGAAAATCGTTTCTTCGGCCATGGGGCGTCCTCCTTGGGTTAGTTGGCATAGTATACTAGCAATTCAATACTTTGTGTCTGCAGATATTTTGCTTTTCATTTGCCAGTTGCAGGCATTTTTGGCAGCATGGCCACCATTAAAACACTCAGGTTTTGTAGGATAAATATGATCCATTTCCAGATAATCCCCGTCGATCCGAAAGCCCATTTATTCGCTGTCACTATGACATTATCACAACCCAAGCCAGTGCAGGTCTTTAGCCTACCCGCTTGGCTGCCAGGCAGTTACATGGTGCGCGACTTTGCCAAAAATATCATTGAACTCAAGGCACAAGATGCACAAGGCCAAACACTTAAGCTCACCCAACTAGATAAACAAACTTGGTCGGTTGACCATAATAGCAGCGAAATTATTCTGACTTATCAAGTGTATGCTTGGGATCTGTCAGTGCGCACCGCGCATTTGGACATGACCCACGGCTTCTTTAATGGCAGTAGCGTGTTTTTATCCGCCCATGGTTTCGAAGACTCTTTACACACCGTCTCTATAGAGCCACCAACAGAGCCAACATTAAGTGACTGGCGCCTTGCGACCAGCATGACTCGCACCAGTGGTGACGATTTTGCCTTCGGCCAATTTTCAGCTAAAAGCTATGACGAGCTCATCGATCATCCGGTGGAAATGGGTTTATTCACCTTAGGGAGTTTTGATGCCTGTGGCGTGCGGCATGATATCGTACTCAATGGTCGCCACCGTGCTTGCATGCCAAGGCTCTGCCAAGATTTAAAAACCATTTGTGAGTATCAGATTAACTTCTTTGGTACGCCTGCACCGTTTAAACGTTATTTGTTTATGACCACAGTATTAGACAATGGCTTTGGCGGTTTAGAGCACAGAGCTTCTACTGCATTAATGTGTTCACGCAAAGACTTACCGCTGTCGCTAGATATGCCAATCAATAATGACTATCGCACTTATTTATCCCTGTGCAGCCACGAGTATTTCCACAGCTGGAACGTTAAGCGCATTAAGCCTGAATGCTTTTTACCCTATAAACTTGAGGCAGAAACCTATACGCCACAATTATGGGCCTATGAAGGCATCACCTCCTATTACGATGACTTTCTTACCTATCGTGCAGGTCTGGTAGATGAACAAAGCTATTTAGATATGCTGAGTGAGACCTTCACCCGTGTCTATCGCAGCCAGGGGCGCTTTAAACAAAGTGTTAAGGACTCAAGCTTTAATGCTTGGACTAAGTTCTACAAGCAAGATGAAAACGCACAAAATGCCATCATCAGTTATTACACTAAAGGGGCTCTGTTTGCGCTGTATTTAGATTTAACCCTGCGCAGCGAAACCCAGGGCAAATACAATCTCGACCATGTTATGCAGATTTTATGGCAGGAATATGCTCTGCAAGATAAAGGCACCACAGATACTTGCCATCAAGCCATCGTTGAACGACTCCTTGGTCGTGATTGCCAAGATCTGTTTGCCTACTTAGATAGTACGGACGATATTCCGTTAGCGGCTTTACTCGCCGAATTTGGGGTCAACTTGAGTCTTCGATCCAGTCAAGGTGCGCAAGATGTGGGCGGCGGGCAAGCGAAAGGTTATGAGATTGCATTCGGTGCGAAAACCCAAGCAGCACCTGTTGGATTAAAAATCGTGACTGTCACCCAAGGCAGCCCTGCACACCTTGCAGGGTTAAGTGCAGGTGATGTGTTAATTGCCGCGGATAACCTACAAGTCTCAGGACAATTTGAGGCGCAGCTACAGCAGTATCCGCTGGGTGAATCGTTGAATTTACATTGGTTTAGACGGGATGAATTGATGACGGGTGAGTTAACTATTGCTGCCGCGCCTAAGGATACTGTCGCCCTATCCATTCGTGACAAAAGCAAAATAGCGGCTTGGCTTGGACATTAATAGGCTTTCGGCTTAAGAACAACTTTTGAGAAATAATAAAAGGGGCTTTAGCCCCTTTTATCTGAGATAAGACTTAACTTAAATGTATATCCGTTTGTATATCAATACTGATATCGACTTAAACCACCACATCGTGCAAATAGGTTTGTGCCCACGCAATCGCTTGACCACGGCTAGACACTCCAATTTTACGGAATACTCGGTACAAATGGGTTTTTATCGTGCTTTCACTGACAAACAACTGATTGGCGATATCTAAATTAGTACTTCCCGTCAACAATGCTTGTAATACTTCACGCTCACGGATAGTTAACGGTTCAGTGTCCTCGAACAATCCAAAATCATCATTTACCCCATTAATGAGCTGAATTGGGATGACCCTATGACCTCGTAAAATATTCGAGAGTCCTAGGCTTATTTCAGTTAAACCTGCATCAAGATAAAACACCCCTGCAGTTGTGGCAGCTTGCATTAAAAAACGTGCATCCACTTGTTTAGGGAACTGCAAATAGACAACCCGCACACTCGGTTGCTCACGGGCAAGTAAACGTTGAAATTGATGGGCTTTTTGAAGATCAACAGTCGCTAAATCGATCACGACCATGGAGGCATTATTATCTTTGATTTTCTCACACATCTCATCAGGGCTGACTTGGGTCAACTTAACGAGAAACTCCTGCGGCCAACGTCCTGCGAGCAATTCCATCAATACTTGCGATCGTGACACTACAATCCAATGTAATATTTTGAACATCCTGCTCACTCCCTGTCTGGTTAACGATTATTCACTTTAAGGATCTAAGATCCTCCAAATACGACTTCAACATCCGTTCAATAGACTTCCAAGTCTACCGTGGTCACGATATTAGCATTAGATAAAACAGATTAAAAAGACTTACGTAAAAAATATTTACCGTACGCAAATCAAAAACTTCTAACACTTTCGTTGACTACACTATCAATCAGAAGTCTTAATTGAAACTGAAAAAAGTTACTGAAATTTTAGGATAAAAGCGTAAGATCATACCAACACAAAAAATAAGGAAATTCCATGTCCAGCAGTAACCCCACCGCTTTTGAAATAAAATCCTATCCTGTGTGGGACAAACCGACGCGATTATTTCATTGGATTAATGTCATTCTTGTGCTCGCACTCATCTTAGTCGGTGGCATCATGATGTATCGCACTGAGCTAGGCATATCTGAGTTAACAGGTAAAATTGGCTTGAAAACTTTACACGTGTGCATAGGATATGCGTTTGCAATAAACCTCATCGTCCGCCTTGTGTGGGGTTTTATCGGTAACAAATATGCGCGTTTCAGCCACATGTTTCCCAATGCTAATAGCAAAAGCGAATTAATAGCTTATAAGACTGAATTAGCCGCGGGGAAAAATCCGCAGTATTTAGGTCATAACCCTAAAGGTAAATTTGCCGTGCTGGCCATCATGTTGCTATTAGTGACCATAATGATCACTGGACTTTTGCGTGCAGGTACAGATATTTATTATCCGCCGCTAGGTAGTGCTGTACAAAGTTATCTTGCTGATACCAATGTCGAACCAACAAGCTTAAAACCCTATGATGCAACGGGTGTGAATGCAGAAAAAGCGGATGCACTTAAACCAATGAAAGGATTGGCAGGTCAAGTGCACGTCTATGCGGTTTATGTGTTGTTACTGCTGATGTTATTACATGTATTCGCGGTGATTTATACTGAAGTAAAACGTCAACCAGGGATTATTTCAGCCATGTTCTCCGGCAAGAAGATCATCCAAGGTCAGCCAAAAGACGAGTAATCGGTTAGTAAACGGATAAAAATAACGCCAGCATTTGCTGGCGTTATTTATTTAGACATGAAGGTATATACCAACTTTTCTAAACGTATTTTTGAGATTATTTTTTCAGAACAGTTGCTGGGGTACGACCATCATCATGGCAACTTTCACAGGTAGGTTTTTGACCGACATTCATATCATGTACCGCATGACAATCTGCACAGACTAAATTACCGTCATGTGGCTTATGCACAGCGTCCATTTCAGCATAGGTACCATGACAACTTTGGCACTGTGCAAATTCAAAGGCACCATCCGCAGAAGGTGTACCATCTTTATGACAGCTTTCGCATCCACCCGACTCAGCATGGAAATCAGACAATTTTTGATCTGCAGCAAATGCGGTTGGCGACAGCGCTAACGCTGCAAGACTTGCCCCGAAAAGCGCACTTAATAGTTTTTTGCTCACAATAGTATCCTCCAATGGCGATTGTCAGTGGAAATTCTTGTCAGGGTGACTTCCATCTCTCAACCAAAATAAATAGCACGACTCGATATAACTTAGCTAAGGATGAACGAATAAGCAAACCCAAACTAAGCGACACAACTTTATCAATATACTCAAGGGTAAAATGTGCGCTGCATCATGTAACCACATGCTTATATAAGAGTTTTACATCTACCTAACCTAGAGGCTACATAATGTAAATCCCTAAACTGGCAAGCGACAGAATAAATCCCCCTTAATCTAAAACTAAAAGCTCGATTCATGGTGATACTTAAGACAAAGTGATAACAAAAAGGAATGACAATAAGTGAATGGGTACAGAGTACTAGACGAGGATGCTTTAAATTGTGAAGGCACAACATTCAACCCAAACGCCTCTGGCACTTAATTCAAATGCCAAGAGGAATTAGCGATAACGGTTAACTAGCCCACTATAACCAATAATACAAATGGCGGTTAGACAGGTAAGCATCAACTCGCATCAAGTTTATTGTCAGCCTCAAGCTCTGTTTTAGGCCAAGCGTTAATCACGGCTTTGACCAACGATGCCAATGGAATGGCAAAGAATACTCCCCATACACCCCATAAACCGCCAAAGACTAAAACGGCCGCTATGATGATCACCGGATGCAAATCCACCGCATCGGAGAATAAAATAGGCACGAGTAAATTACCGTCGAGCGCCTGAATAATACCGTAACCCAACATTAAATAGCCAAATTCAGAACTAAAACCCCACTGAAAAAATGCCACTAGGGTGATAGGTAATGTAACTAAGGTTGCACCGACATAAGGGATCAATACCGATAACCCCGTTAACACACCAAGCAACGCCGAATATCGCAGTCCCATCAAGGCAAACAAAATATAAGTTGCGACACCAACAACCACGATTTCGATCACTTTGCCACGAATGTAATTAAAAATCTGTTGGTGCATTTCAAACCACACTTTACGGGCTAACTGGCGATTTACGGGAAAAAATCGCTTACTGCCGCTAATCAGTTGGTCTTTATCTTTTAAAAAGAAAAACACCAGTAAGGGGACTAAAATCGCGTACACCATCAAGACGAGTAAAGAAGCTGAATAACCGATTAATTGCTTAGCAATATCCAACACATGTTGAGTATCGAGCAGTTTTTTAAGCTCACCAACCATCAGATCTAACTGCTCTGGATTAATAAATCGTGGATATTGATTGATCAGCGTTTGTATTGTCAGCAAGCCTTTATCTATCATGCTAGGCAAGTCGGCAATTAAGCTAACACCTTGACGCCACACACTCGGAATTAAGCCAAATGTCAGTAAAACCACGATTCCCAAAAACAACACAATAACCAAGGACGCACCAGCGGTGCGATTAATCCCCAATTTAAGCATTTGCGCCACAGGCCATTCCAATAGAAATGCCAACACAAGAGCGACCAACAGCGGAGCAAGTAAACCTGCCGCAAAATAAATCACTAGCGCGAGCCCGACAAGAATAGCCATTAAGGTCACAGCTTGTGGATCACTAAAGCGCTCTTGGTACCAACGAGAAAAAACAGTAAACATGGATCATTCCAATAGTGATGGTTGGCGATGCTTCCCAAACGCTCAGGAAAGTTTATTTATCATGATGTTATTCGAGACTTTACTCAGTTAGACTTTCGCTTCTACACGTCAGCTAAATCAAAAAATAAACTGATAGGAGTAAACAACCGAGCCTGAGCGGTAGTCTGGCTCAGAATTAAGCGATTAATGTTAGTCTAAGAGGATTTAAACATAAAAATCCTCAATTTATCCCTGAGATAGATCAACTTTGGTGACCATCAAGGCTAACAGACTTGCATCATTACGCAACTCTTGCACGACATGCCCTTGTTTTTTTAAATATTGGGGAACATCTCGCCGCGAACCAGAGTCTGAGAGTAAGATATGCAACTGCTCACCCTCTCGCATTAGCTTCAATGCAAGCTTCACTTTCACTAAGGGTACTGGACAACGAAAGAGCGTTAAATCAATAAAAATCATAATGAACTTGCTATAGACGAACTTGGGCCATTATCCTAAGTTGCACCTCAAACTACAAGCTAAGTGCAGTATCTGCCTTTAGTTGAGATAATTAGAAATAAAAGGATCCGCTTGCGTAACTTGACTTTTTTGACTCGATTAAAACCTTTTGTTGCAGGCGCACTCTCCTTGATGCTGCTAACCTTCGCCGCCAAAAGCTTTGCCAACAATGACTTACCGGATTTAGGTACGGCCGCAGTTAACACCTTCAGCCTTGAAAAAGAAATGGTTTACGGTGATGCTTATATGCGCATCATTCGCTCATCGGCACCTATGCTAAATGACCCCGTGTTGAGTCAATATCTTACCGAGCTTGGCAATAAACTGGTCGCCCATGCCACAGGCGTAAAAACGCCGTTTTATTTTTTCCTATTACAAAATGATGAAATCAACGCCTTCGCCTTCTTTGGCGGCCATGTTGCCGTGCACACAGGCTTATTTCTCAATGCCGACAATGAAAGCGAACTGGCTTCAGTATTAGGCCACGAAGTGACTCACGTTACTCAACGTCACCTTGCCCGATCCCTTGAAGCACAGCAAAAAAGTAATCCTGCAACAATTGCCGGTTTACTTGGCGCCATTTTGTTAACTATTGCAGTACCACAAGCAGGTATGGCGGCGCTTGCGACAACCCAAGCCATGGCGACACAATCGAAAATCAACTACACCCGTTTGCATGAAAAGGAAGCCGATCGCATCGGAATGCAAATTCTAGTGGATGCAGGCTTTAATCCCAATGCTGCGGCGGATTTCTTTGGTAAATTAGCCAGTCGTTATCGCTTTACCACAACACCACCACAAATGTTATTAACTCACCCATTACCTGAATCGCGGATCACTGAAGCCCGTAACCGTGCCGAGCAATACCCTAAACGTTATATCCCTGATAATCTTAATTTTCAGCTAGCAAAAGCTCGTATTCAAGTCCGTTTTTCCAGCTATAGCGACGAAGCAGTATTAAGCATGTTTGATCGGCAACTCAACAAACAGACCTATAGCTTCAAAGAGGCGGCACTTTATGGCAAAGCGCTGGCTTTATATAGATTGAAGAAGTTTAATGAATCAGAAAAAATCGTCGATGAGCTGTTAAAAATCGATGATAACAACCTGTTTTATATAGACACTAAATCTGATTTACTGATCGAACGTAAGGACTATGCAAAAGCGATTACTATGCTCGAAGCCCAGCGTAAAATGAAACCAACGTCTCAAGTGATCAATGCCAACTTAGCCAATATATATATCGAAGCCGATCAAGCCACCAAAGCAATCCCTTTGCTGGAAGATATGATTTTCCTCGATAAACAAAATGAACTGCCCTATCAATTGTTGACTATGGTGTATAAAAAAACCGGCAATCAAGCATTGGAATATTTTTCCACCGCAGAGCTGATGGCCTTAGGTGCTAACTATAAGGGCGCAATCGATCAACTTAACTTTGCCTACCGTGCATCCGAAAATAATCCATTACAGCTTGCACGTATTGAAGCACGTATTCGCCAGTTTAAAATGGCTGATAAAGAAATGGATGCGCTTAAGTAATAAGTTGGTTTACAAATAGATTAAAGACAATAACCCATTTATGCGTCCCGAACACACTGACGGGGCGCGGTTTTTTCTGTTATTATCCGCGCCATTGTTATTTCAGCCCGTATTGAGCCTCTAGTACTATGACCCAAGCGACGATTTACCATAACCCACGTTGTTCAAAAAGCCGTGAAACCTTAGCTTTACTCGAGCAACAAGGCTGCGACATTACCCTAGTGGAATACTTAAAAAATCCCCCTACGGCTAAAGACATCGGCGACATTCTGGCTAAATTAGGCATCAGTGCTCGCGAATTAATGCGCACCAAGGAAGCAGAATATCAAGCCTTGGGACTTGCAGACTCATCACTAACAGAATTGCAGTTAATTGAGGCTATGGTCAACACACCTAAACTCATCGAACGGCCAATTGTGCTCGCCAATCAAAGCGCAGCCATCGGCCGTCCTCCTGAGAATGTGCTCACTATTCTTTAATCCATGATTTTTAAACCAAAATGGCTTTTATTTTCAACCCTTAGGTAGACTTATGACGTCCAACACCTTATTTATCCTTAGCCGTTTAGGCTACTTTGCGCTAGTGCTGCTATTAGGCGGTTGGTTTGTTGGCCAAGGGATTAGCGGTGAATACACCCTGCTATTTAGTCTCTTATGGATAGTGCCGTTATTACTACCCGCAAAGGGAGTTTTCCAAGGTAATCCATACACTTATGCTTGGGCGAGTTTTATTCTGTGCTTATATATGTTACATGGGCTCACCCTGCTTTATGTCACCAATGATGCCTTCGCTTTTGCCTTAATCGAAGTATTATTGATTGGCGTACTGCTAATCGCTTTCCCATTTTATGCCCGCATACGTGGTCGTGAACTGGGATTAGGCCTGAAGAAAAAATCTAAAGAATAGTCAGTTCAATGTATTTTCAGTGCCGTTTAACCTTGCTGGGTATAGCGGCACTTTTTATATTGAAGGCCAAACCTTGGCTCAAATATCCCTTATGATCTCAGTCTGAATACCCATTTCAACCTTAGTTTCAACCTCTGTTCCGACGTCAATTCCCATCACGACAAAATTAACACTTATTATACTTACACTGACTTTTTGCAACTAAGTGCCCGTGTTATAGTCAGTTTCTCACAGTATAAGCGTCCCATGGCGCCACAAAAGTCTAAATAGCACAGCAGAGTTAACAAGGGAGAATGGTGTAATGGGAATGTCGATACCACTGAAATTTATCGGATTTATGGCCTGCTCTGGCCTACTTGCAGCATGCGGGGGCGGTGGTGATAGTCAACCAGATGATAGTGTAGTCACGCCACCATCCACTTCACTAGCACGCTGCACAGATAGCATTTCGCCACTCATTACCACCACGTCATCCTCAATTCGCTTTCAAACCGAGCCAAATTATGTGGCGGGTCAATCCAGTACTATCATTGCCAATATCCTAAATCGTGACAGCCAAGACTTAACCTTCCGTTGGCAGCAAATCGATGGCCCTAACATAGCACTCGTCAGTCAAAACAGCCCGGTATTAGCCTTTGATACTCCCACCTCAGGCGGCTACCGTTTTAGCTTGCATGTGACGGGCAGTAATCTAGATGTCACCGGAGAAATTGGCATTAATGTCGATCCCGCATCGACGGGTGTGCTAAACGTCCGTCAAGATCACCAAGTGGTTGAAGGCAATAATGTGAGCTTAAGACTCGGACAACAATCGGAATTAAGCGCAGCAAATATCTCTTGGTGTGTAGCATCTGGCCCAGATTTAATGGTCGATGTGAGCGATCCGTTTAGACCCTTGTTTACCGCGCCAACGGTCACCCAGGATACAATCACTCGGCTCAAAGTGAATGCCAACGTCAATGGCAATCAGCTTAGCGATGATGTCTTTGTGCTAACAACCTCAGCGCCAGCGATCCGCTCGCCATACTTCGATACTCCAGTTGCGCGCACCCATGCCTATCGTCCGGATTCACCTTACGCCAATGTGCTAGCAAACTGTGTTTACTCCAATCAGCTTAATGATAGCTGCACTATCAATACCTTACCTTTGATAGGTCAAATCTCAAGCGATCTAAATCGTGAGACGATTCTAAATCGAGTACTGGTTTCCCACGATTGGATGGGTGATAACTTTGCCGCTTTCTTAGCCCAGATGGACCCCGATAGTGACTTTGCCCGCCTGTTACAATCCGTTACAGCCGTGGTGATTAGCTATGATGTACGCCCTTCTTTTTATTGGGTAGTCACAGGGGCGATTTATCTCGATCCCAATGATTTATGGCTTACGCCAAGCCAACGCGACACTATTAATGAAGCGCCGGATTACCGCAGTAATTTTGGAAATGATCTTAACTTTGTGATGCCTTGGCGTTATGTAAAAGATAACCAATATGCCTCCCTTGGCGTGCCTATCACAGTCAGAGCAAACCGCACATTAGCGCAAATCAATCCCGATCTGGCCTCCTTGTTGTACCACGAGCTCGCCCATGCCAATGACTTTTTTCCACGCAGCGTGCATGCCACACTCACAGGGCCAAGATTGTTAGATGACTACAGCCGCCGCAATGCCAGCAAGAGTCTAATTTCAGATCAAGTCAGCAAAACCTACCCATTAACGAGCACTGAAATGATGGGACTTGCCAATGTTAGTTTCCTCGGCGCAGCGGCGAGTAATGTGCAAAAGGCCTATCAAGCATCGGATGTCAGTACTTTCTTTTCTACCGATATCGCCAGCGACTTCTATGCCTATTCCAGTACCCGTGAAGACACGGCCATGTTATTTGAGGAAGCCATGATGAGTTATCGCTATCAAATATTGCGTGATGTCGCCGTCACCAATAAACCTGCGATTTTAACTGCGGATTCGCTGATTATTGACTGGGGACAAAGGGGACGAATTGCGCAAGACAGTCTAGAAAATCGCGCTGCGTTGGTGATTGATGAAATGCTGCCAGAGCTTAATGGGATCAGTCTGGTCGAAAGCCTACCCGAGCCAATTAATATGGTGCAAGGTCAAAGCTGGCGTCAAACATTAGCAATATCGCCTGCGAATACGCAGCTCAAAGGCCAAAGCAATGCAGCTGCAATTAATGCCGAGTCTCGTTTTGAAGCCGAACTTCGCTTAAGTGGTGACCGTCACCAACATCCACAACAATAGCGTTTTAAATTTTAGATAAACAAAAGCCCGTATGTATTCAACATGACGGGCTTTACTCTTTTTGGCTTTAATGCCAGTAGGTTTTGTATCTTCAGAACGAACACAAACCATGCTGTATCTAAAGGTGTAGCATCTCTTTGGCAAACGGAATCGTGAGTTTACGCTGATGCACTAATGAGGCTTTATCTAACTTATCCAATACATCAAACAAGGTCCGCAAATCCCGCGCCATACGGTTCAGTAAAAAACGCCCGACATCTTCCGGTAATTGCAGGCCACGCATAGCGGCGCGGCGTTGCAGTGCGGCAAGTTTTTCATCATCTGCCATGGGTTGCAGTTGGTAATTCAACCCCCATTGCATACGTGAAACAAGATCTGGCAAGAGGAACCCTGCATCCGCAGGAGACGAGCTGCCGCTGACCACTAAGGCGCAATTCTTATTTTCTGCGACGCGATTGTAGAGATCAAAAATCGCCTCTTCCCAAACGGGGTGGCCGGCGATGGCATCGACATCATCGATACAAACCAAATCCAACTGTTCTAGGCCTTCAAGCAATGCGGTCGAGATACTCGCATGTATACCTAAGGGAATATAAAAGCTGCGACGTTCCACTTCATTAGCGTGGGCGCAAGCAGCGTGCATTAAATGGGTTCGACCCGATTTAACTGGGCCCCACAAATAGATGGCGGCTTCACCCTGCCCTTCGGCATTCGCTCTCAATTTTTGAATAAGTTCATCATTACCCGCGGCGGGGTAATAACTATTAAAGGTTTCGTCGTCTGGCAAATGCACAGGTAGCGAGAGTTGCAAAGGTGAGTTTAAGGGCACTCGGTCTTCTCAATATTAAATAAAAACAATGCCGTGCTTAACTAAGCACGGCCGATAACATCTTAATGTAAACGCCATTCATACACAGGTTTGCCAGTTTGATTAGAGACAGGGCTAAATTCACCTGCACTCACAGGTGCGACCACAGAAATACGCGGCTCTAAGCTTAATAAGCGTTGTAAATCCGTCTCTGAGCCAAATAAATCTAACGAGAAAGTCACAGTATTACCTTGAATATGCGTTAACGTGGCATTTTTAATCGCGCTGAGTTGCTTCAAATATTTTTCAACTTCAACTAATTGCGCCATTTTTTGGATATTAACGAAGGTAACACTCGCACCAAGCTGAGTACCAGTATCGGCAATCGCATACTTAGTAAAATAGTATTCACCTAACGCCGCCATCATAGCGGTAATCGCTTGGGCCGAATTTTCAGCAGTACCGTTGTAACTGAATAACGGTGGCGTCAAAGAGTCAATGGTAGCCTTAGTATAAAGATTTAAACGATAACGAACCTGATTCCCGGCGGCATCAATTGCCACTAGCGCCAAAAAGTCAGCTTGATAGCGGCCAGATACACTCGCTACTATGTCGGCAAACATCCCTTTAATATCATTAGGATTTATACCCATCAACTCATCAAGATCTAAGATAGGCAAGAGTACAGGTATACCGCGGGCATAGGAAAAATCGCTAAAAATCTTACGTTCGGCTAACGCAGATGAGTCACCCAATATCATAGTGTCGCCATCACCAGGCATAGCGACCCAAAATAAGGTCAGCGGGCGTTGAGTTCCCCAAACAGGCAATTGTGCCTGACGCAGTAACGCCACTATGCGGCGGTGCTCAAAACTCGCGGTCAACAGCAATTGGCCATTTTGCTCGATATAACCATACTGGCTCAGCAAGGTATCAGGATTACTGAGCTGAGATTGGATCAGGCTGTTATCGAGGGATCGCGCCGTCCCAGTGTTCTTGATAATAACTTGCTCAAGTGCACTTTTTAAGGCTTTGTCGCGTTCAGCAACTGCGCGCGAAGACACAGGCACATTGGCCTCATCTAATTTACTCACCTCAACAGCATTGACGCTATTAATCGTGAACAGACAATATAGAAATGCAATTAAGCTCGGCTTCAATAGGAATTTCAGCATCTTTGAGTAGTTGAAGTAGCGTCAGATGAGGCAAATTGTACCATAGTTAGCGCCTTAAGCGAGTCTTGCCAAAATTTAGCCCCATTTCCGTGCCAGCCATAGCACAGAAAACCCAAACAGTGATCAACGTCGGCAAAACAGGCGATTTTCTCCTGCTCAAAATCCAACAAACTGTTATCATTTGGCGGTTTACCCTAAATTAACGAGAATAATAAATGAGACGACTCGCTATCCCCCTACAGGGCGCGCAAATGCTATTTGTGGCCTTCGGTGCCCTAGTACTAATGCCGCTACTTACAGGGCTCGACACCAGTGTGGCATTGTTTACCGCAGGTATCGGTACCCTACTCTTCCAATTGATTACTAAACGCCAAGTGCCTATCTTCCTCGCATCTTCCTTCGCCTTTATTGCCCCCATACTTTATGGCGTGCAGACTTGGGGAATTCCATCCACAATGGGCGGCATTATGGCCGCGGGCGTGGTCTACGTCATGCTCGGCGCCTTGGTTAAAGTGCGCGGCACTGACTTTATTCACAGACTATTGCCCCCTGTCGTAGTGGGACCCGTGATCATTATTATCGGCCTTGGCTTAGCCCCCGTGGCGGTGAATATGGCATTAGGCAAGAGTGGTGATGGTAGCTTGACTTTAGTCGCTACAAATACGGCGTTATTTATTTCGCTCGCATCGCTTGGTACCACTATCGCGGTGGCGATTTTCGCAAAGGGCCTACTCAAAGTGATGCCGATTTTAGCAGGTATTATAGTAGGTTACAGTTTAAGCCTAGCCTTTGGTATTGTTGATTTTGCAGTCGTGACCGCTGCAAGCTGGATTGCTATTCCTAAATTTGTCGCGCCAGAATTAAACTGGTATGCCATTGCATTTATGATCCCAGTGGCAATAGCCCCTGCGGTAGAACACATAGGTGATATTCTGGCGATATCCAACGTCACGGGTAAAGATTTTATGAAAAAACCCGGCCTGCATCGCACGCTAACGGGTGACGGGATTGCCACAATTGCAGCCGCAGCCTTTGGTGGTCCACCGAACACGACTTACTCAGAAGTGACAGGTGCAGTAACCTTAACCCGAAATTTTGATCCTAAGATCATGACTTGGACTGCCATTACCGCCATTACTTTAGCCTTCGTTGGCAAACTAGGTGCGCTGATGCAAACTATCCCCGTCCCAGTGATGGGCGGTATTATGTGTTTGCTATTTGGTTCCATTGCCGCAGTTGGCCTCAACACCCTTATTCGTAATCATGTGGATTTATCTGAGCCTCGTAATTTAAGTATTGTCGGTGTTACCTTAGTCTTTGGTATCGGCGGCATGGCATTTGGCATAGGTTCATTCAGTCTAACCGGTATTAGCTTGTGCGGTATTGTCGCTATTACCATGAACTTACTATTACCCGCGACTAAGCCACACAATAAACACCACGAGTCTGATGTGACGCCTCATTAATTACGGCTTGAAGACACGAATAATTTCGAAGTAGGTCGTTGAAAAATGGCCACTTTATAAAATTGATCGTTTCTTAAGAAACCACCATAAAAAAGCCGCCGTGATATCAATCACGGCGGCTTTCTTATGAAGCAATATTTTTATGAAGTAAGAATTAACTCTTACTCTTCAGTCTTGATCTTAGCGGCAGCCGCTTTGATCAAAGGTTGTAATTCGCCTTTTTGGAACATGTCCACTACGATATCACACCCACCGATCAACTCGCCTTCAATCCACAATTGTGGGAAAGTCGGCCAGTTAGCAAACTTAGGTAATTCTGCGCGAATGTCTGGATGCTGAAGAATATCCACGAATGCAAACTGCTCACCGCAGTTAATCATGATCTGAGCGACCTGTGACGAGAAGCCACAGCTAGGCAACTTTGGAGAACCTTTCATATAAACAATGATAGGGTTTTCCGTGATCTGTTGCTTAATTTTCTCTACTGTTTCCATTTTGATTCCTAAGTAGGATGACATTGACTCAATGCGACTATTGTACGTCAGCTAGACGCAGAACAAAATCCCACAGTTTGTAAGGTTATGTCGACATTTGATTTTTCGATGGCGTCTATCGAGTCAATTAGCTAAACAATGATTCACATCACAAATTTTATCGGTACAATAGTCCTAAGTGAGCACGTTTAAGAAACGATAACCTAAGACCATGGAGAGATACTAATGGCTTTCGAATTACCCGCATTACCATATGCAAAGAACGCACTAGAACCACACATTTCTCAAGAAACCATAGAATACCACTACGGCAAGCACCACAACACTTATGTTGTGAAGCTAAACGGCTTAATCGAAGGAACTGATTTCGCTGGCAAATCTTTAGAAGATATCATCAAAACTTCTACGGGTGGCGTGTTTAACAACGCAGCTCAAGTGTGGAACCACACTTTCTACTGGAACTGCTTAGCCCCTAATGCTGGCGGCGAACCAACAGGCCCAGTTGCTGATGCAATCAATGCCGCTTTCGGTTCATTCGACGCATTCAAAGCGCAATTTACTGATTCAGCAGTAAACAACTTCGGTAGCGCTTGGACATGGTTAGTGAAAAAAGCCGATGGCACTCTTGCTATCGTTAACACTAGCAATGCAGCGACGCCACTGACTGACAGCACAGTAACGCCAATCATGACAGTTGACGTGTGGGAACACGCTTACTACATCGATTACCGTAACGTGCGTCCTGACTATCTTGCCCACTTCTGGCAATTAGTTAACTGGGACTTCGTTAACCAAAACTTCGCAGGTTAATTCATTTAACCTAACGTTGTTTACTGCCGAATAAGCAGTGGGTTAATCCCAGTAAAAAGAGCCCTAGAGGCTCTTTTTTTATGCCCCTCGTTCGCCGCCCATCCCTTATCCTACCGATTTATCCTCCGCTAACTACAAGTGCAATAATTGCGTTTGCAACTATTTGTTATTGTTTTTATTTGATATTTTTTTGACACAGATAGTGAGTTTGTGTCTAAGATTAGAGTAGGAGGCTGGCTAGCCAGTTATCCGTTCCATGACATCACTGGCGTTTCAGGGGGTTTATATGGGCATTTTCGAGCATTACCAAAAGCGCTACGAACAAAAACTCGATGAAGAATATTCTTTGCAGGAGTTTCTGGACATCTGCAAGGGAGATCGCAGCGCTTACATGTCAGCATCAGAGCGACTACTGCTTGCAATTGGTGAAGCAGAAGTCATTGATACCGCAAAAAATCCAACACTTAGCCGTATTTTTTCGAATCGACTTATTTCACGCTATCCCGCATTTAAAGATTTCTTCGGCATGGAAGACGCCATAGAGCAAATTGTGGCTTACCTAAAGCACTCGGCTCAAGGATTAGAAGAATCCAAACAAATTCTATACCTACTGGGCCCAGTGGGCGGCGGTAAGTCATCGCTAGCCGAAAAACTCAAAGCCCTAATGCAAAAAGTGCCCATTTACATTCTGAGCGCGAATGGAGTCCGCAGCCCAGTCAACGATCACCCCTTCTGCCTGTTTGATGTGGAAGAAGATGGACAGCTGTTAAAAGAGGAATTCAACATTCCCAACCGTTATCTGAAAACCATCATGTCGCCTTGGGCGGTAAAACGTCTGCATGAGTTTGGTGGCGATATCTCCAAATTTCGCGTGGTAAAAGTCTTTCCATCCATTCTGGACCAAGTGGCAATAGCGAAAACTGAACCCGGTGATGAAAACAACCAAGATATTTCGTCCCTTGTCGGTAAAGTCGATATTCGGCAACTCGAACATTTCTCCCAAGATGATCCCGATGCTTACGCCTATTCAGGCGCATTGTGCCGTGCAAACCAAGGGGTGATGGAATTCGTCGAGATGTTTAAGGCACCAATTAAAGTGCTGCATCCACTACTAACTGCAACTCAGGAAGGTAACTATAACGGCACAGAAGGCTTATCGGCCTTGCCCTATAGCGGGATTATTCTGGCTCACTCAAACGAGTCCGAGTGGTCAACCTTCAAAAACAACAAAAACAACGAAGCCTTCCTCGACCGTGTTTACATCGTCAAAGTGCCATACTGTTTACGGGTCTCAGAAGAGCTGCAAATCTATCAAAAACTGCTAATCAACTCTGAGTTATCGAAAGCGCCCTGCGCTCCCGGCACCTTAGAAACCTTAGCGCAATTTAGTGTGTTGTCACGCATCAAGCCGCCTGAAAACTCCTCCATCTACTCTAAGATGCGGGTATATGACGGTGAAAGCCTGAAAGATACCGATCCTAAGGCTAAGTCTTACCAAGAATACCGTGATTACGCAGGTGTCGATGAAGGCATGAATGGACTATCCACCCGTTTCGCCTTTAAGATTTTGTCGCGGGTATTTAACTTCGACCATTCAGAGATCGCCGCCAACCCAGTACATTTATTCTATGTCCTCGAACGACAAATTGAACAAGAACAGTTCCCCGGCGATACCGCCGAACGTTATCTTGAATTCCTAAAAGGTTATTTGATCCCTAAATATGTGGAGTTTATCGGTAAAGAAATTCAAACCGCTTACTTAGAGTCTTACTCTGAATATGGCCAAAATATCTTCGACCGCTATGTCACTTACGCCGATTTTTGGATACAAGATCAAGAATACCGTGACCCAGAAACAGGTCAGCTATTCGACCGCGCCGCCCTCAATGCTGAACTTGAAAAGATTGAGAAGCCCGCGGGGATCAGCAATCCTAAAGATTTCCGTAATGAAATCGTTAACTTTGTGCTGCGCGCCCGCGCGAACCATGAGGGTAATAATCCGCTCTGGACCAGCTACGAGAAACTTCGCACTGTGATCGAGAAGAAAATGTTCTCTAACACAGAAGATTTACTGCCTGTTATTTCCTTTAACGCCAAAACGTCGAACGACGATCAACGCAAACACGATGATTTCGTCAATCGCATGATGGAGAAAGGCTATACCAAAAAACAAGTCCGACTCTTGTCTGAGTGGTATTTACGAGTTCGTAAATCTTCTTAAACTTGCGCTAACTAAGTACAGGGCTTTGGTGTTGCCAAAGCCTTCGCTGGGTTTTGGGAGGTGCGTATGGCGAACTTTATCGATAGACGGTTGAATGCGAAAGGAAAAAGCACAGTCAACCGCCAACGCTTTATCAATAGATATAAGCAACAAATTAAAAAAGCCGTCAGCGATGCCGTGACTCGTCGCAGCGTTACGGATGTAGATAAAGGCGAAAAAATCAGTATCCCAACACGGGATATTAGTGAACCTATGTTTCACCAAGGCAAAGGCGGTGTCAGGGATAGAGTGCATCCCGGTAATGACCAATTTACCCGTGGCGATAAAATTGACCGACCACCTGGTGGTTCAGGCGGCGGTTCGGGCAAAGGCGAGGCCTCAAACTCGGGTGAAGGCGACGATGACTTTGTGTTCGAAATATCTAAAGACGAGTATCTAGAGTTATTGTTTGAGGACTTGGAACTCCCCAATCTACAAAAAAATCGTCTCAATAAACTAGTGGAATACCAAATTTACCGTGCTGGGTTCACCAATGATGGCGTCCCCGCTAACATCAATATTGTCCGTTCATTACGTTCATCCCTTGCTCGTCGCATTGCGATGTCGGCCAGTAAAAAGAAACTATTAAAAGAGTTAGAACAAGAGCTTGCTGAACTGGAAAATATTCCAGGTACTAAGGCAGAGTTGATTTTGGATTTAAAAGCTCAAATTGAGGAGTTAAAACAAAAGATTGCTAGAGTGCCGTTTATCGATACTTTCGATCTGCGCTTTAATAATTATGCGAAACGAGAAATCCCCTCTAGCCAAGCTGTGATGTTCTGTTTAATGGATGTATCTGGTTCCATGGATCAGGCAACTAAAGATATGGCAAAACGCTTCTATATCTTGCTGTATTTGTTCCTCACTCGTACCTATAAAAATTTAGAAGTGGTCTACATTCGCCACCATACCCAAGCCAAAGAAGTCGATGAACACGAGTTCTTTTACTCCCAAGAAACGGGCGGCACCATAGTGTCCAGTGCATTGAAATTAATGCATGAAATTCAACAAGCCCGCTACCCCGCCGATGAATGGAATATCTATGCGGCCCAAGCATCCGACGGGGATAACTGGGCCGACGATTCACCTACCTGTAGGCAATTGTTAGAACAAAAAATATTGCCACTGGTGCGCTACTACAGCTATATCGAAATCACCAATCGCGCCCATCAAACCCTGTGGCGCGAATATGAATCCCTGCAACAGCATTACGACAACATCGCCGTGCAGCATATACGTCAAGCCGAAGATATTTACCCTGTCTTTAGGGAGCTATTCAAGAAACAAGCGGTTTAAGGGGGCACTATGGGGATAACTAAATCAACACCTTGGACACCACTGAGCGATGGTCCCGACTGGAGCTTCGAGCTACTGCAGGACTACCTCAAGGAAATTGAGCGGGTGGCAGCGCTCTATAAACTCAGCACTTACCCGAATCAAATCGAAGTCATCACTGCTGAACAGATGATGGATGCGTATGCTGGCATAGGCATGCCCATAGGTTACACCCATTGGTCTTTCGGCAAACGTTTTATCGAAACCGAGCAAGGTTACAAACGTGGCCAAATGGGGCTCGCCTATGAAATTGTAATTAACTCTAACCCCTGTATCGCTTACTTAATGGAAGAAAATACCATCACAATGCAGGCGCTGGTGATAGCTCACGCCTGTTTCGGACATAACAGCTTTTTTAAAAACAATTACTTATTTAAGACATGGACAGATGCGAGCTCGATTATTGACTACCTTGTCTTTGCTAAAAACTACATCAGTGACTGCGAGCAAAAATACGGTGTAGAACAAGTCGAAAGCGTCATAGACTCCTGTCATGCGCTAATGAACTACGGTGTCGATCGTTATAAACGTCCCTCTGAAATCTCATTCAGGGAAGAACAAGCAAGACAAAAGGATCGCGAGGCTTACCTTCAAAGCCAAGTAAATGATTTATGGCGCACCATTCCTACCCATCAACATGAGCAGTCTCAATCTAAAAAACGCCGTTTCCCCGCCGAACCGCAGGAAAATATTTTATATTTCATCGAGAAAAACGCTCCTTTGCTTGAACCATGGCAAAGGGAAATAATCCGTATTGTGCGTAAAATGGCGCAATATTTTTATCCGCAAAAACAAACTCAAGTGATGAATGAAGGCTGGGCAACCTTCTGGCATTACACTATCTTGAATCACTTATACGACGATGGCGTGGTTACTGACCGCTTCATGATCGAGTTTTTGCAAAGTCATACAGGCGTTGTGGCCCAACCCGATTACAACAGTCGTTATTACAGCGGCATCAACCCATATGCTTTAGGCTTTGCCATGTTCACCGATATTCGGCGTATTTGTGAAAATCCAACCGATGAAGATAAAGCTTGGTTTCCCGACATTGCTGGCAGTAATTGGATAGAAACGTTGCATTTTGCGATGCAAAACTTTAAAGACGAAAGCTTTATTAGCCAATATCTTTCACCTAAAGTTATCCGCCAATTTAAATTGTTTGGTATCCATGATGATGAGAAACGCAATTATCTTTCGGTATCCGCGATCCACGATGAAAGGGGCTATCAAGATATTCGCCAGTTACTATCACAACAATATAACCTGTCTAATATTGAGCCAAATATCCAAGTACATAATGTGGAAATCAACGGTGATCGATCCTTAACCTTACATTATGTGCCAAATAACGATATTCCCTTAGCCAACAGCCATAAAGAAGTATTAAAGCATTTACATCGATTATGGGGTTTCACTGTCACCTTAGAGCAAAAAAATGCAGATGCGAGTATTAGCGTCTTAGCATCCTGCCCTGAAGCCAATAAACCAGAATAATAAGCACAATAAAAAGGCCGTTTCCAATTGAAACGGCCTTTTTGTTTATTTAGCGCTATCTTAACGCGATATCACTCACAGAGTTTAATGATCTTGAGCAATAGAAGCCGGCATATCTTCGCGTAATTGTAACCACATCTTACCGCTATTCATGCCATAGGTACGCATCAGCGCAGAGACGTCGAGGTAATTTTTAGCCTGAGCCAACAGTTCTAATTCTTTGTAAAAGTTCAATGCTAATAAACGCGCATCTGAGCTGGTAAAGTAATAACGACCAACTCGACTATACAAACCTTTAAATCCGTTTAATATCAAAACGTAAAGTGGATTTCCAGACGAAAACGCTAAGGTATGATGCAGTAAGTAGTCAAATTCAGCATAGGATTCAGCCGTATCTTCAAGCTGGTGTATCTTTGCAAGTACCTCCACAGCGGTATCCGGGTTATAACGCAAAGCACCGCGAAAATAGATAGCACTGACGTTCGTTCTAGCTGACAAGAGTTGGTCAACCAATACCGGAAAACCCTCGGGATTCAAATCAGCAATAGTCTCAAGGATGTTTAAGCCTGAGGTTTCCCAAAAGTTGTTAACCCGTGTTGGTTTGCCATGCTGAATTTTCAACCAACCGTCACGCGCCAAGCGCTGTAGCACCTCACGCAGAGTGGTGCGAGTCACACCAATCAATTCTGAAAGCTCACGTTCAGCCGGTAAAATGGACCCTGGAGGAAATTTGTTTTCCCAAATTGATCTCACAATATACTTCTCTGCAAAACTTGCAGGTCCTTTGGCATTGATAATCATCAGCCCACTTATCCAGTTGTTGTGCGTCGTAATGGTCACTGATCATACCAGAGCGGTAAAAAATGGAAACCATTCACTTAAAATCACTGTGTTATCGCCGTGTAAATGTCACAGAATCGCTCAAAAAAACGACCAAGGTCAATACAGGATGGGCCAATTTTGCCGCTTAGCTCCGCTTTTTGAAATGTCGGTATCAGTAACTCATTACATTAGCTTTCTCTTTAGGCTAGACTCATTTAACTAACGCAGGTATTGATAATAATCACGTGCAATTTTTAACATAATTAGAAGAGAGGCTGCCATGCCGGCGACAATGAGTCAGGCGTTTATTGGGAACTTCTTAGGAAATTCTCCTAAGTGGTACAAAACCGCAATACTGTCATTTTTAATTATCAATCCAATACTCTTTTTCTATGTCGACCCCTTTGTGGCTGGTTGGGTATTGGTTCTAGAATTTATTTTTACCTTAGCAATGGCATTAAAATGCTATCCATTACAGCCTGGCGGATTATTGGCAATTGAAGCCGTCGCGATCGGAATGACATCGGCAAGCCAAGTCTTACATGAAATAGAAGCCAACCTCGAAGTATTATTACTCTTGGTGTTTATGGTCGCTGGTATATATTTCATGAAGCAATTGCTGCTATTTGGCTTCACGAAAATTATTACTAAAGTGCGTTCTAAAGTTTTAGTGTCACTAATGTTTTGTTTGGCTTCAGCCTTTTTATCAGCCTTCTTAGATGCGTTAACGGTTATTGCCGTCATTATCGCGGTCGCTGTGGGTTTCTATTCTATTTACCACAAGGTCGCTTCTGGAAAAGATTTCGGCGCCGATCACGATCATACCTCTGAAGGTAAAAATGATGATGGTGAAGATCAGTTAAACGAAGAAGAACTCAATGCATTCCGTGGTTTCCTGCGTAATCTGTTAATGCATGCGGGTGTGGGTACTGCGCTGGGCGGCGTGTGTACTATGGTCGGTGAACCACAAAACCTTATTATCGCCGCGCAAGCAAATTGGCAATTTGGTGAATTCGCCGTGCGTATGTCACCCGTTAGTGTTCCTGTATTAATCTCGGGCATCTTAACTTGTTACTTAGTTGAAAAGTTTGGCATTTTTGGTTATGGCGCTAAGTTGCCAACGGCCGTTCATCGGATCTTATGTGAGTACTCCGCCCATGAAGATGCGCGCCGTACCAATAAAGACAACATGAAGTTAATCGTCCAAGCCTTAGTAGGTGTCTGGTTGATCGCAGGACTTGCATTGCACTTGGCCTCAGTGGGCTTAATTGGTCTTTCTGTGATTATTTTAACCACAGCCTTTAACGGCGTTACCGATGAGCATGCCCTTGGTAAAGCTTTCGAAGAAGCACTGCCTTTTACCGCGTTATTAGCTGTCTTCTTTGCGGTTGTTGGTGTGATTATCGACCAGCACTTATTCGCACCAGTGATCCAATGGGCACTGAGTTATCAAGGCAATACTCAGTTGGTGATTTTCTATATCGCCAACGGATTACTGTCTATGGTGAGTGATAACGTGTTCGTCGGCACTGTGTACATTAACGAAGTGAAAGCGGCATTGATTAACGGTCAAATCAGCCGTGATCAATTCGACTTGCTGGCCGTTGCGATTAATACTGGAACTAACTTACCTTCGGTTGCCACGCCCAATGGTCAAGCGGCGTTCTTATTCCTACTAACCTCAGCACTAGCGCCACTTATTCGCTTATCCTATGGCAGAATGGTATGGATGGCATTGCCTTACACTATCGTGCTGTCTATCGTAGGTGTCATGGCGATTCAAACGGGTTTCTTAGAACAAGCTACCCAATATTTCTATGATTCCCAGATAATCATCCATCACAGCGCGAGTGAAGTTTTAGAGCCGATGACTGGACATTAATCTTCTTTATTGACTGAACTTTATTTAATAAGTAGAGTCCAAAAAACGCCCCATGTCTGAGGGCGTTTTTTGTTGATATGGAGCTCACTTTGACTGTAATGACTCGCTTTGCCCATTCCCGTTCATCTTGGTTTATTCTCGCAGGCACAGCCCTTGGGTTAGAAGCAGCCGCACTGTATTTTCAATATGTCATGAAACTGGAACCCTGTGTCATGTGTATTTACCAAAGACTCGCTATTTTTGGTTTATTGGCAGCAGGTCTCATTGGCATGACAGCACCCAAATATCGAATAGTCAGGATCTTAGCTGCCGTGCTCTGGGCCATCAGTGCAACTTGGGGATTAAAACTAGCCTTATCGCTCGTAGATATGCAAGCCAACCCATCCCCTTTTTCAACCTGTTCATTCTTACCTGAATTTCCAGCTTGGATGCCATTACACGAATGGTTCCCTGCCGTTATGATGCCTACTGGCATGTGTACTGATGTACCTTGGGTCTTTATGGGTGTAACGATGCCCGAATGGATGGTAGTGGCTTTCAGTGGCTTCTTAGTCGCTTGGTTACTCTTTATTGTGCCTGTCCTAAGTGGTTCAAATAAACCGTCTCTTTATAAATAACAAGTTTGAGATAAGGCAGGCATAAAACCTGCCTTTTTATTGACGATTGTATTCCACTTATCCCATTCAATCCTCGCAACTTAAACATATGCCAATAGCAAAACAGTGAGAAAGCGCTACACTGGCTCAATGAAAAGTGGTGATTTGGAAACTGGGGATTATGGGAAAAAGTTCGACATCTGAGCCACACACGCCATTAACCCAATGGCAAAACAGTTTGCCATTCAAATTTAGCCTTATTCAGCTCGTCATTGCCGCTATTTTGATTTGTAGTACAGCTTGGGTGATGCTGAGCATTCAACGCCAACAAGTTCTTGATCAGCAAGCCGTGTTAAACCAAAACTATGGCCAGTTGATTATCGCCAAACTGCAAGAAATGACTTCACAGGTTGAAACCGTAGTCGACTCTATTTCCAGTATTGCCAAACTTTACCGCTATGATCATGAGCAACTGGTGAAAACCATTCCCACGTTGCTGAAGCTCGATAGTCAACAACGCATCATCTCTGGTGGCGGCGTCTGGCCGGAACCCGGCGCGTTTAATCAGCAAAAATTTCGAGATAGCCTGTTTTGGGCACACAATGTAAACGATGAATTAGTCGCCATTGATTCCTATAACAAAGACACGTTCCCAAGCTACCACACCGAAGAATGGTATCGCCCGACGCGCTATTTTCCTGCAGGTAAAATTTTCTGGTCAAAATCTTATTTCGATCCGACAACCCATGAGTCAATGATCACAGCCTCAGGCGCTATGTGGATGGACCATCAGTTTATTGGTGCCGCCACTGTGGATATCAGTTTAGAAAAGCTCAATGTGCTATTACGCAATACTATGATTAATGTCAGAGGCTATGTCATAGCCTTAGATCATCAAAACCAAGTACTCGCCTATCCAGATGCCAATAACGATCTTAAGCATCAAACCAATACCAATCATTCTTTCGTCACCTTCAATCATCTCGCCAGCCAACAGCCAGATTTCAGCCCCGTCGAAGTCGCATTACAGAGTGCAGATAAAGCCTTTATAGAAGCGGCGATTGCCGAGCGCGTTTTTACCCAAGAACAGATGCAGCATCTAACGAGACTAAGTCATCAAAATGAGCGTGACATGTTAGCGGCCATCGTAAATAACAATGCTTTAAATCATTTTACTGCCCCGAAATTACTGACGTCGGTAACTTTGGCCCATGATCCAATCCTTAAAACGGCATCCCTCGTTTCGGTATTTCTCATGCCAAATACCTATTGGAAGGTACTTGTCGTCACCCCAATTTCACCGCTGCAGGATACCGCTAAACATTTAATCGAAAAGGTCGGCGTTTATTTAGTCTGTATTCAACTATTAGGCTTAATTCTATTATTCTTACTCCAGCACCGACTATTTATCACCCCCATTATTGAAATCGTCCAAGCCTTAAAACGTAATGATTCCGCCTCTATCGAACTCAAAGCCAATAACAGCCATGACGAAATTGGCTTATTGGCAAAAACATTCCTGTCGCGTACTCGACAGCTTGAAGTGGCAATGGCGAGCTTAGATGCGAGTAACCTGGCACTAGAACAGCAATTGCAGAGCCAAAACCTGTTTCAACTGGAGTTAAAGCGCCATAAAGAACAATTGAGGGCTTTACTTAAATTTTCTCAAAATCTCATCTATATCAAAGATCTTCACGGTAAATATATTCTCGTCAATGACAAATATTGTGAAATCTTAGGTATAGAACGCAGACGCATTATTGGCACCTCTGATTTTGAGATATTTCCCAGCCAATTTGCCCACGAGTATCAACAAAATGATCGACGCGTTCTGCATAATCATGAAGCCATAAACTTCGAAGAAGCAATTCCCTCGCCCCTAGGCAATCTTATTTATATCGTGACTAAATTTAAGATCAAAGATGATGACGATACCGTTATTGCAGTCGGTGCTATCGCCTTTGATATCACCTTACAAAAAATTAAAGAGCAAGAACAAGAAAAGTTACTTTTAGGGCAAGTCGAGGCGCTTAATCACCTACAAGAACAAGTTCGCCTCAGTAATCAACATAACCATGAACTCCATCTGCTCCAAGACAAATCAACCCAATTGCTTGAGAAACATCATCAACTCAATCTCAGTCGTGAACAAAGCCAACAGCTAATGCAAAATTTTCTAGCTGAAATGATGACGCAAATTATGCATGAACAAGATCAGCTACTCGCCAAAGTGTGCCAACTTCAGCCAATAGATAATGCTAACGACCAAAATCAGATCACCGAAATCATGGTGACTCAGGCAGATAAACTGCGACATATTGCCCAGTTATTAACGAATCATCAAAATGACATTCGGCCACTGCATCTCGCACAATTTATGCGTCATCTCTTAGGGTTGCTAAAGGTACAACTAGCTAAAACAAATGTGGAAATAGCGTTAAATTGCGAAGAAAATATCATCATTGATGGCCCTTCTTGGCAATATTTGCAGCTGTTTTATCGTCTAATCACCAACACGTTGAATCATGCATTTAAAGCTCACAATGAACAGCGTGAAATAACCATTAATATCGACAAGTCGAGTGAAGAGTTACACATCAGTATTATCGATAATGGGATAGGTATGACAGAGCCGCAACTCGCACAGTTACGGCAAGAACTAGCGCAAGAACTCTGCCTTGGAACGCTGACCTGTATAAATCTGTGGCTTAAAAATGATCTCAATGGCAGCCTTAGCATCAGTAGCCACTTGAACCAAGGCACACACATTCAATGTCGTTGGCCACTGAGTACAGGTTTAGAACCGCAATAAACAAAGGTGCGTTATTGATCTAACCATGCCTTGGCTTGGCTATGTTCATCGGCGGTAAATACCTTTACCGGACATGGCAGCATGCAGGCTAGCGCATTAACCATAGCATTTGTTTGAGTGGCATTGGCAATCATCACGACCCTTGAAAAATCACTTAAATGAAATAAACCTAATACCGCATCATCCCACAGGGCCCCAACGGATATACCTTCAAATTCAGGGGAAAACTCGTACCAAAGGCGAATGCTGGCGTGGTCTTGCAGCTTGGCTTCTATGGCGGGAACCAAATAGCCTTCAACATCCCCATGGTTAACACGGCCAGATGCGACCACTGCCAATATATCATCAGCATGACCCGAAGAAATCGTTAGCATTGAACACTCCTTATCAATACATGAAGGGAAAAATAGTTAAAGCTCATACACTAAAGATACACAGACAATGACATAAATGCGGGAAAGATGGGCTTTTTATTTTAAGCTAACGCCATTTTATACATACACATCAGCAATGCAAATGACGCCAAAAGGAGCGAATCCACAGCGATGACTCGCATAACCCAGCAACAAAACTTAGTCGCAGAACTCGATGAAAAATGGTGACCATACGAAATAACATGAGGTGAAGCAAAGAGAAGATATTTACCTCACACTCAAGGCTGCTACTGCTCGAGGTTAACAATAAGTGTGAGGAAACACATGGTACTCAAACGATGGTGATTTACGCTGCTAAAAAATAGTATTAGTCATGACTTACCTAAAATCATGCATTAATAAATAATCTAATTGCTATTCTGACTAAGCACTCACTTGAAGTTTAGCGATTTCTTGATCGAACAAATTCTTAATCAAACTAGAAAACTCGGTAATAAATAAAGTCTGTGCGGGAGTCGCTTTATGGTTGGCAACTGAAGCTAAAATTTCTTCTAAATCATACACAATTGCATCCACTTCACGGATAATCACATTACGTTGCGTAAAAGACAACGATGGATTTTGGCCACACACCATAATGATCTGTGCCGACAATTGCTCTTCAAATAATTCCATCACAGTATCGTCTGAAACTACCTCTGAACCTGGTGTTTCAAATAAGCCAAGATGTTCAGTTAAATACTGGACCAAATGCATGTAACCATCTTTATCTGTGACCATTTTTTACCCTTTAAACTCATTAACTTAATATCTATTGTGATGCTATTAATAGCACATCAGAAAATATCAAAGAAGCCAAAAGCTCGGCTTCTTATCAAGATCTCGCATACGCCACTTATTTAACTCTAGCCTATCTTCGATAACAGACGTATTGATCTATACCAATCTTATTGAAGTTACTGAGTTAAGGTTAGTACAAATGACACAGGAACAGCTTGACTAATGCTCGATAAACCCGCAATTTCACGTAATTTATCAATCCCAGCCACAAGATCAAACTCATTGGCATTAACAATTACCGGTTGAAAACTGTTCACTAAAAGTTTGTTATCAGAAACTTTAGTGATAATCACCGAAAAAGCCTTAGTTTGCGATTTGCCGTGTAACGCAATTTTTCCATCAATATCAAAAACTTTACTCTCACCGACGCCAAGATTTTTTAGTATCTTAGGGTCTACTTGTGATGACAGTTTCAGCTCTGGATACAAAGACACTTCAAATAACAAATTTTGCATCCGCTCATCGCGGACATCAATACCCGTTGCCACACCGATTAGTGGAATTGTTAATTCAAATTGACCGTTATCTTTTAGCGTACCTTTGAGTTGTTTAAAGTGATGGACTTCACCTATATCACCTTTCTTTACCGAAATAAAACTGACTCGCGAATCTTGTTCCATCACTTGCCATTGCGCGGCACAGCTAAAACTGGCCATAGCAGATAAGGCGACAATTCCCATCCATTTTTTCATCGTATCCGTCCTTAAATAGTGAGTTTAAAAGCCATGTCGTAAAGAAAATCGACATCCGCAACAGGCTAAAATCCTGCCCAGTTAAACGTGATCAACATCACCTAACTTAAGCTAAAGATACTCTGTTTATCCATTAGCGACCAGTAAACTATGATTCATACGCGCACTAACCATTTATCTAAGCTATTGGCAAAAGCCTGTTTATCTGCTTGAGAAAACGAATCAGGCCCGCCAGTGTGCACGCCAGAACCGCGCAAATCCTCCATAAAATCGCGCATCGTCAGCTTTTGTTTTATGTTATCGACGGTATAAAGCTCGCCACGGGGATTGAGCGCCAAGGCGCCCTTTTCAATGATTAAAGCCGCTAAGGGAATATCCGCGGTGATCACTAAATGCGTCGGTTCAACATGATCGACAATATATTGATCTGCCACATCAAATCCCGCACCGACTCGAATTTGGCTGATATAGGGAGATGGTGGTACGCGGATCATTTGATTAGCCACCAGCACCAGCGGCAGGGCTTTGCGCTCCGCCGCCCGGAACAGGATTTCTTTGATAGGATTGGGACACGCGTCCGCATCAACCCAAATTTTATAATCACTCAATGTCTTTTAACTCTGTTGTTAGGTTCACAAGCTCAGTTTTATGCTGAGCTATCGAACTATGCACCGTACTAAGGCGCTAAACGATCGATTTCCCACTCTGCATCATGGCGAGAATAAATAAAACGATCATGCAGCCTATGTTCTCCACCCTGCCAAAATTCGATACTCGAAGGTCTCACTAAGTAACCGCCCCAAAAACTGGGTAAAGGCACATCGCCCTTGGCGAACTTAGCTTTCATTTCGAAGAATTTGCCTTCAAGTACTTGTCTAGCGCTGAGTTTACTCGACTGCTGCGATACCCAAGCCGCAATTTGGCTGTCCTTAGGACGGGTCATAAAGTATTTAAGCACTTCAGCGGTGGACAGTGCCTGCGCTTCACCGAGCACCGATACTTGACGCTCTAGAGGATGCCAAGGGAAATGCAAACTGACTTTATTATTAGCAGCAATTTGCTGTGCTTTGCGGCTGCCAAGGTTAGTAAAAAATACGAAACCTGTGTCATCAAAACGCTTAAGTAATACTATTCGTTGAAAAGGTTGGCCGTGCTCATCCACCGTCGCCACACACATAGCGGTGGGATCGCTAAGCTCTGCATCCCTCGCCTGCATCATCCACAGTTCAAACAAATCCATCGGATTTTGCGGTAAGTCGGCACGTCTTAAGCCGCCTTTGGCATACTCGCGGCGGATATCACTGAGATCTGTCATAGGGTTTCCTTAAGCAAACGCCAAAAATTCACATGAGTTCAGGGATCAGCACTTCAGCCTGAAGCTGCTGATAGTGGCTAAAACCAATGTCATAACCTTGCTCGGTCGTTAATGAACACCGCCCTAAGCATAAATGGGCAGGAAATCCCTGCGTTGAGTCGTCGGTATTAAAACGGATTGTGTCCCAACTGACAGGAGCAAACAAGGTTAATAGACGCCCCAATAGATCTTGCGGATACTGTGCTAAATCCAGATTCGTTTCAAAGCTCACATAGGAGCTAGCGCACGCATTCTCGCTTTGAGGCGTAATATGCAAAGTAACATAATATTTGCCCCAAATACCGTTCATCGAAAAGCCTGACGGATCAAATAAATAGGCGTCAATCTCAAATTCAGGGAGTAAATCGTTAAGCTCGAGTGCGGCGCAAATCTCATCTTTACTCTGCGAGCCGCCATTAAGATAGTCGGCAAATTCGCCACGAATGTGGTACATCAACAGTTCACTGGTTTGATCATCCTTTGGTGCTCGATAATCACTGTCAGAGCAAAAAAAATAGTGATGATGGCTGTCGAGATGACCCACTCGAAAGGCTTTACCGGTGATACGTTGGCGCAGTTTGCCAATATCTTCGGCAAAACTCGTGGTTTGCAGATGAGCTTGGTATTCGTTTTTACGCTGATAACTCACCAATGCCATGGCAGGCACGCCAAGCGCGCCGATAAAGTAACAGGCGGCGTCCACTAAGGTACTGTTACCACAGGTGAGCATTACAAATCTGTCGTGCCATACAAACAAGCTGGATTCACTCAACAGATAAGCATCACAGTCCGCATTACTTAACTGCGACAGTATCTCGGCGTGGGCACAGTTGACTAAGGCAGACCAAAAACTCACATCGAGTTCTCGTAAATTCGGCGCAGACGCCGTCACGATAATCTCGAGTTTTTTTTCTGAACCTTCAAAAAACATCAACCCTTTGACCTCATGATCGTCACTCATCCTTTACTTGATCCTAGAACAACGCGATTTTACACGACTAAAACGGCAATAAAAGTGAAAAATCTGTCCTTATAAAAACAAAAATCAGCCGAGGTTACCCAAGGCTGATTTATTTTAACACGCTAGAAATTAAGAAAAATCTTCTAAATAGGTATAGCCTTTCAGCCCTAGTTGCAATTCTTCTAAAATTTGTGCGCGTTCACCTTCGGCGATATGCAGATTCACTAACTCTTCATAAGTGCGCATAAAGGCCACCGCATCTAAGTTAACGTAACGCAATACGTCAGCAACCGTGTCACCCGCCAATACAGATTCGATGTTAGTCACACCATTATCTTCGATGCGAACCACTGCTGAGTTTGTATCACCAAACAGGTTATGCATATCACCCAAGATTTCTTGGTATGCACCCACAAGGAAGAAACCAATTAGGTACGGGCTATCCGCACTCCATGCTGGCACTGGCAGCGTGGTTTCAATCCCTTGACCATCAACGTATTGATCGACAATACCGTCAGAGTCACAGGTGATATCGAGCATGACAGCACGGCGCTCAGGGGCTTTATCTAGGCCCGATAATGGCAATACTGGGAACACTTGGTCAATACCCCAAGCATCGGGTAATGACTGGAATAATGAGAAGTTAACAAAGAACTTATCGGCTAACTTTTCATTGAGTTCATCAATGATAGGTCTGTGATAACGGTTTTTCGCACTCAATAGCCCTTGCACTTCATGACACACGCGCAGGTTAGCTTGCTCAGCCCACGCACGCTCCGCTAAGGTCAATTGACCTAAAGCGAATAGCGAATGCGCTTCTTGTAAGTCACTTTGGCTATCGTGGTAAATTTCAATCAAAGCACGTTGATCGGCGCGGCCGCTGATCTCAGACCATGAATGCCACATGTTATGCAATAACTGTGGTGAATCTTCCGCTGGCGGTTGAATATCTTCAGGCTGATAAGCTTCAGTACCGATAACATCGGTGATAAGCACTGCATGGTGCGCCGTTAAGTAACGACCCGATTCTGAAATAATACGTGGCATAGGTTGCTCGTATTCATTACAGATGTCAGTCAATACGTTAACTATGTTGTTGGCGTATTCGGTCAGGCCATAGTTCATCGAGTTATTACTTTGGCTACGAGTACCATCGTAATCCACCGCTAAACCACCACCGACGTCAAAGCAGTTAACGCTTGCGCCTAATTCACGTAATTCACAGTAGAAACGACCCGCTTCACTCACACCTTGGCGAATATCACGGATATTAGCGATTTGCGAACCTAAGTGGAAATGCAGCAATTGCAGCGAATCCAGCATATCGTGTTGCTTAAGTTGCTCTACAACCAGCAAAATTTGCGCAGCAGATAAACCGAACTTAGATTTTTCACCGCCGCTCGCCTGCCACTTGCCTTTGCCTTGGAACGCTAAACGTGCACGTAGACCTAAACGCGGTGTCACACCCAGACGTTTAGATTCAGCTAACACCATTTTCAGTTCAGACAGTTTTTCTAAAACGATGTAAACCTTATGGCCTAACTTTTCACCAATCAGTGCTAAACGGATATATTCATTATCTTTATAACCATTACATACAATGACTGAACTGGCTTTTTGCGCCATGGCTAACACAGCCATCAGCTCAGGCTTACTGCCCGCTTCTAAACCCAGTTGTGGTACTTCTTTTGATGCCTGACTCGCCAGGATCTCTTCCACCACAGTTTGCTGTTGGTTTACTTTAATCGGGTAAACCAGCAAATAGTCCGCCTGATACTCGTACTTCTGTATCGCTTGGTCGAATGCTTGGCACAAACTGTTCACTCTGTGGTGCAGGATCTGCGGAAAACGAACTAGTACAGGTAAAGCGACTCCCGCCTTAACCATGTCTTTGGCTAGCTCATTTAAGCCAATCTTGTAATCAGGATTTTTGGGGTCCGGTGACACAGTCACCTCACCTTGATCGCTAATCCCATAAAAACCTTGGCTCCAGTGAGTAACATTGTACCCAGCACGAGCATCATCAATAGACCAATCATTCATTATTATTTAGCCCGTCTATTAAAAAATGGGTTAAACGGTTATGGCTTAATAGCACAACCGCCCGTTCGACAAACCCAGGCAAAGGGACACCTTACCTGACATACACGAAGGTAGATTTTACCTTCTCCTTAATGCCGCAACGTCACGCTAGTGTAAGTGACATTGCTGCGATTTTCATTAATAGCGCAAGAGACAACGCATCTTAGCGCAATACATCGTATCATATTGAAGGGAAAGCTTATTCCCTTACCTCAGTAAAGCTATCTTTACTTGCCTCGCTTGCATTTATCCTCAGGCTAAAGGGCGCAAATACCGCCAAAAAGCCAAATAAGATCCTGAGTCGCATCCTTAAAACATCAAGCTAATAAGTAGCTTAAAGACGTTTGAAAGAGGTTAAGACCTTCAGAAACCGATAACACAAGTAGAAAACGAAAACCGATAACACTGAACTAGCGAAAACGCCAAACCAGCTTATCGCTAGGCAAGATTATTTTAACAGGGGACTATTGGCTTCTTCGCGGCCAGAATTGATGCGGATCAACGTGAGATGCTTAAGGCCAGTATCATCGTATGGTACGACAATCGAGCGTTGGCATTGTGACACTTTTAGGCAAAGTGCAAAAAATGGATGCTTGTGCATTAGCTAATAAAAACCCTCTTAACCCCATGTAAATCGATATGTTGTCAATTACACGGTTAATGACTGGTGAACCATAAAACCTTTATTACTCACGTAATATTTGTAATGTCTGCAACGAGCGGAATCGTTGAACGGCGCAATTAAACCGCGCAATGTCACAGAATGCAAGCAAGAATCTCATTTAATCTTTTGCATTAAAATATAATAAACACTTGCTTAACAACCACCCGCCACCCATTGGTTTTAAATAGAGTAATATTAGTTAGTTAACCCATAAACGTCGTACAAGTCTGTTCAATATTTTTTATATCACCTTTGTCACTTTTATTGACATTTACCCCTGCAAATATCCCTGATTTTTGTGTGTCACTCAAGTGATGCACATTTGCCAACATTAAGCAAAGCCAAACAACCAATATCACGGCGCCAAACCCCGCCACAAATCAGTGGTTCCTCCGAGACACAATGCGTGATCAAGCCTTCGCTGAGTGACGGCCCACACACGCTAAAATAAAGCTCAAAGACAATAATGCTGCAGTTTCAGCACCGAAGTGTATAATCGCAACCGAATCACATTCCATTATGCACAGAGAGATCCATGGTACAGATAGGTAAAACCTGCAAACTTGAGGTTGTAAAACAAGTCAGCTTTGGCGTGTATTTAAACGCCCACGAATTAGGGCAAGTACTGCTGCCAAACAAAGTCACCCCAAAAGACTGCCAAGTCGGTGATCTGCTTGACGTGTTTCTGTATCTAGATTCTGAAGATATCGTGATTGCTACCACGCGCCGTCCATTGGCACAGGTAGGCGAATTCGCTTACTTAAAAGCCGTCGCAACCGGTCCTTATGGCGCTTTTTTAGACTGGGGCTTAGATAAAGATTTATTACTGCCCTTCGGTGAGCAACATAAGCCTATCGAAGAAGGCCGTTCATATCTGGTCTATGTACACGCTAACCGCGCCGATGAACGCATCATGGCCTCATCAAAAATCGATAAGTTCCTCGATAAGACTGAGCCGGACTACACAGTCGGTGAGCAGGTCGATTTATACATCGGCGGCACCACAGATTTAGGCTACAAAGCCATTATTAATCATGCCCATTGGGGCGTGATTTACGAAAACGAAGTGTTCCAAAAACTGCGTTTCGGCCAAAGACTCAAAGGTTTCATCAAACAAGTGCGCCGAGATGGCAAAATCGATCTTGTGCTGCAACAAGGCAGTAAACAAGAGTTAGATAAGCATGCCCACATTATCCTGATAAAACTCAAACAGGCTGGCGGCTTCTTAGCCCTGACCGATAAAACCGATGCTGAAATCATTTACGATCAGCTTGGCATGAGTAAAAAAGCCTTCAAAAAAGCCATAGGTGGCTTATTTAAGAATGGCCAACTGAGCATAGATAATGATGGTTTGCGTTTAACTGAAACCGCAGAATAATCAACTCTATTCAGTACTTAGCGTTAAAATTGTACAGTTTACCATCACTAAGGCTGAGTTTGACTGACAACTCCTAGGATATTAAGCATGGCTCTGTTATAAACAAAGCCATGCTTTTTTCTTTGGAGCTTATATGGAACTCACGTTACACGAAGCCAGAGTCATCGGATGTCTGCTTGAGAAAGAAATCACCACCCCCGAGCAATATCCACTCTCGCTAAACTCATTGACCTTAGCCTGCAATCAAAAAACCAGCCGCGAGCCCGTACTCGAACTCAGTGAAACCCAAGTGCAAATCGCCGTTGATTCCCTAAATCGGAAACGTTTGATCAGCGAACAGTCGGGATTCGGCAGCCGCGTCGTTAAATACAAGCACAGATTCTGCAATACCGAATTCAGCGAACTTCAACTGTCCCCCGCCGCACTAGCCATCGTCTGTTTGTTGCTATTACGTGGCCCACAAACACCGGGAGAACTTCGGACCCGCAGCAACCGCCTACACGAATTTAAAGACGTGATCGACGTGGAAGATTGCATCCGCCAATTAATGAGCCGTGAAAAGCCCTTCTTAAAACAATTACCCAGAGAAGCTGGTCGCCGTGAATCCCGTTATGTGGAATTATTCTCTGCAGCGCCATCGCACGAAAGTGCTAGTCAATCCCATAGCACAAGTCATACCTTAGCCCATGTCGCTGTGTCTGTAGACGCAGAGCCGCTTGAATTAGTGAACAGAGTGACAGAGCTTGAACAACAAGTCGCCGAACTGACGCAAAAGCTCGATGAATTAATCGCCTCATTGAGCTAATTAGCGATAGATAATGACTGATAAATACCGATGGATAATAAGTGCTATGTGAGCAACATGGCACTTATGGACCAATCCACTGTCTACCCAAGGGTGAGAAACTGAACCGCACCAACATAGTCGCGCCAAGCACCATAGCCCCTGAACCTAGCGCAAAAAAGAATAGAGACAGCACATGACCAATAATCCACCCAGCAGTTTCAACAACATGTTTATTATCGCCACGTTTGAACTGCGCAAATTTTTATTTAATACCCGCGGGATCATCGCCTTGGTCGCCTTTGGTTTAGTTTGGGGTGTACTTCTGCTTTACCCCATTCAAAGTGCATCGGCCATGTTATTGCAGCCCAATGTAAAAGATATCATCGACAGCTTATTTGGTGCCAATACCCTCAATGTGCTCTTTGAGTGGCCCGTGGCCGAAATGGCAGTGTTTTGGTGTTTTGCGCTGTATTTGTTTCCACTGTTCAGTATTCTTATCGCCGCCGATCAGTTCTCATCGGATAAAACCCGCGGCACGCTGCGCTTTTTAACCATACGCACTAGCCGTGACAGCTTATTGTTCGGGCGTTTTCTCGGCCAAATTCTGATCCAAGGTTTACTGATCCTATTAACGATTATCGCCACTGTCGCCCTCGCGCTCAGCCGCGACAGCCAACTGTTTTTATCTGCGTTAACATCTGGCGCCTTAGTGGGCCTTAACCTCATCATAGTGATCTTGCCCTACACGGCTGTGATGACTTTATTGTCCCTGTATGCGCGCACGGCACGCCAAGCTATGGTGTTTGCCACCATTTTATGGACAGTGATTTCCATCACTATCGTGGTGTTAGCGAATCAATCTAGCCTACTAGCACAACTCCAGTGGGTATTACCCGGTGCTCAACTGTCGGACATGCTCAATACCAATGGACTCAATAGCTTAGTCTATGCCCCTATTCCACTGTTACAAACTGCTGTGGCCCTCTTGCTCGGCAGAATTTATATGCAAAGGAGCTCGCTATGAGTCTGATCCAATGCCAAGGGCTGTCGAAGCTTTACGGCAGCAAAAAGGCGCTGAATGATGTGAGTTTCAGTCTTGAAGCGGGTGCCCCCATTGCCCTTGTCGGTCCCAATGGCGCGGGTAAAACCACGCTTTTTAGCCTGTTATGCGGCTATTTATCACCCAGCTCTGGAACCATAACCCTACTCGGTGAAGCCCCCAATAGCCCTAAACTCTTAGGCAAGATTGCCGCTTTACCCCAGGATGCAGTACTCGATCCCAATTTGACGATTGTCAGTCAGTTAATATTTTTCGCTCGTCTGCAGGGCATGAACCTAGAGCAAGCAAAGCAAGAGGCACTGCGCGTGTTGGCCTTGGTCGATCTAATTGATGTTGCCGAGCAAAAACCGCCTAGCCTTAGCCACGGTATGAGTAAACGTGTATCGATTGCGCAGGCGCTGATTGGCTCGCCAGAATTAGTATTATTAGATGAACCGACAGCGGGACTCGACCCTGCCAATGCAAAAAAAGTCCGTGAACTGGTCAAAGCCTTATCGCCCACCACAACTTTTATGATCAGCTCGCATAATCTCGATGAGCTCGAAAAGCTGTGCGATCAAGTGTTGTATTTAGATAAAGGCCAACTGAGCCAAGCTGTGTCAATGCATGCGTCGACCGACAGCGATTACCTGACGTTAACCATGCAAAACTGTGACAGCGATGCATTGCAAGCGGAAGTGGCAAAACTGGCGGGAGTGGTGAACATCAGCTCAAAACAAAGCAATGTGTTTATTATCCAGCTAGACACAAATACAGAAAAAGCGCACAACAGTGATATTGAGATGCGCCTATTCGCCCTCTTCAATCAGCATCAATGGCAATACAAGATGCTGCTGAAAGGTCGCACTCTGGAAGAAACGCTCTTTTCATAGGCAAGCGTTAAAAGGGATTTCTCATCATCCAACGGTTGATTAGTGTTCAATCCATAGCTTAAGCGCAATACACCTTGCGCTTAAGCATTTTAACTAAGGTTTTTAACTAAACCTTTCAATAAGCCTTTAAATTAAGTCAGTCACTTCGCCCAGTAAAATCAGCCCACCACTCAATCCGACAAACTTGTACTTACTTTAGCAACACAAAATCACCAAAAGCCTCACAAACCTGTCAATAAAACACCAATCAACCGCGCTGAGCTTGCTATGGCTTTCAATCTTAAGGCGAGCTTGTTATAACTCCCCTTCGATTGAACCTAAGCTGACTTCAGAGGTTTCTATGAACAAAGCACAACTTATCCAACGTATTGCCGCCGAGCTCAATGCATCGCAAGCGAGCACTAAACCTGTGGTTGAGCAGATACTGCAACAGATCCACGTCGCCTTGAGCGAAGGCGAGAAAATTTTCCTGCCACAATTTGGCACCTTTGAACTCAGATATCATGTCGCTAAAACAGGGCGTAATCCACAAACGGGCGAAGCCATAGAAATAGACGGTTACAATCAGCCCAGCTTTAAAGCCTCAACCGCATTGAAGCAGCAAATCAATCACGGCGCTTAGCTTCAATGTGCAGGCACTATTTTGCGAGATTTTGCGAACATTAGTCAGCAGCCTTGATAGAAATGAGCCTCAACATAATTTGAGGCTCATTTTTTATCAAAAGAAAAATAACCGTTCCGCTTAGGGGAAAGTCTTAAACAATTAAGTAGTCGCTAAGTATTGCTCTCCTCACCTTGATAAAGTGGCGCAATATCAACATAGTCAGCAGCGTTTTCAGCACTTGGATCCTCGAGAAATGGCACACAACCGAGGAAAGGTGCCGTCATCATCTCTTTAAGGCTCGTCAGATTCTCCTCAAACATACTCATATTCGGGTCGACACGATTAGCAACCCAGCCTGCAATCTTAAGCCCATCAGCCAATATCGCCTCTTGAGTCAACAATGCATGATTTAAGCAGCCGAGTTTCATGCCAACCACGAGTATCACTGGCAGTTCTAATCTCTGTACGACTTCCGAAAGATACCTGCCATCACCTAAGGGTAAACGCCAGCCTCCCGCGCCTTCAATCAAACAAAAATCCGCTTGAGCAAATGCCACTAAATCTAAACTTTCAATGATAGCTTCAGGCGCTAAACTCACGCCCACTTGGGCGGCGGCAATGTGCGGTGCAATCGCAGGTTCGAAGGAAAAAGGATTGATGAGTGGATAAGCCAATTTTAACGATGATGACGTCATCAGCTGTAACGCATCGGCATTGCGCAATCCTTCAGAGGTTTGCGCGCAGCCCGAGGCGATGGGTTTAACACCTAAAGTCAACATCGTGTTGGCTGCAAGAATACTCACAGCGGAGTCAGCATTGGCTATGAGCCCTAAACGATTCACAGCGGTTAATAATGCCGCCGAAACCAAAGTCTTACCGCTATCGGTATCTGTACCTGTTACAAAATACATATTAGATCCTTATCTGTTGCTATGAGTTGTGCTTTGTTAAGCCCACTCTCCATAAGCTAAATGTCCATATAGCTAACGATCTCTATACGTAATGTTAAAAATCCAACGTTTTCTAGATATTAGTGCTAATTGATAATGCCATGACTAAAGGCATAATATGTGAACTTTAAAACCTGCGCCGTGCACGTATTTGAACTATCTGATAGGTTAAAGGCAAACCTTGGGGTAAACGTAGCGATTCGGCTTTAACCTGCATGGCCTGCCAATCTTGACGACCACGCAGCCGTGGAGTGAATTCTGAAGCACTCACTGTTGAACCTGAAACCCGAGTTGTTGAACTGGCGACATGTACAGAAGCCCCCACACCTTTAATTGAATAGAGTAGTGCCTTAAGAGTATCAAAATACACTGTCATAGGGACGAGTCGCACTTCAAGTAATTGCCATGTATCGAGTTTAAATGCAGCCTTGAGTGCTTGCAGCGTCGAAAAGTCATTCACTCTTAAGCCTAATTCGGCTAATTGATTCAAACTCCCCTGCGCTACTAAGCTCAAATGACACTCGCCGTTCGGCTTAAGTACCCGCGCCATTTCGGCTACCGCAGCAGGAAAATCAGCACACCATTGCAGAGCTAAATTAGAGTAAATAACATCCATGCAGCCATTGGTAAAAGGTAAACACTGCGCATCGGCACATACGCCGTGATAATCGGGATAAGACTGTTTTAGCTTTTGTAGCATGCCAAGGGCAATATCCACGGCAAATACAGTTGTGGATGAATTTTGCGTAGAGAGATCCGCTGGTTGAGACACACTGTGATACCCAGAAAAATCCGTGCCAGGGCCTGCCCCTATGTCTAACAGATAACCTGCTGCCGAAAACTCACTGAGTAAACTGGCAGCGCTCAGGCGTTGTAATTGATTATGATCTTGGTAACTATGGGCCGCTGCGGAAAAACGTTCAGCAATTTGAGTTCCGTGCACATTGGACACAGTCCCCGCGAGAACGCCCCCATAAGAAACGCCCGCATTAAGCTCACTCAGCTTAAGATCGCAAGCTATAAACTTGTTTGACTCATGAGCAGACTCATTACAGCTTGGATCACTAGACTTTATCAGGCTTGGCATTTTAACTAACACTCAACCATAAAAATTTAACATTCAATAAGATAACGCGCTCTATAGGGTACATTTATCTGTACTCATAGGCAGATTCTCGTTCACTGACAAGCGGGATACCAACACGACTGAGCACTTGGGCTAATTGCTCAACACAAGCAGCAATATCTTCAGCGGTATGGGTCGCCGTTAAGGTAATGCGTAACCGCGCCGACCCTGCAGGCACCGTCGGCGGGCGAATCGCCCCAACCCAAATGCCCACGGCTCTTAACGCTTCGGCGACTTGCAGGGTTTGCTGCGCATCGCCAATGATCAACGGCTGAATTGCGGTATCCGAACCTAAAAGGGGCACGGCAGCATCGAGGCATAACTGTTTGAATAGCGAAATATTCTCAAGCAGCTTTTGCTGTAACTCAGGATGTGCAGTGCAGTACCGAGTCGCGGCTAACGCTAATGCGGCATTGGCGGGCGATAAGGCGGTCGAATAAATATATTCGCGGGCATTACTGACCAAAAAGTCGATCAGCGCCTGACTCCCCAAAACCGCTGCGCCTTGGCAACCTAATGCCTTACCAAAGGTCACCACTTGCACATCGATAAGCTTGGCGGCTTTATCTCTTGCATCACTATTTTGATAGTCACCGAGCACCGCAAAACCATGGGCATCATCAACAATCAACCAAGTATTCTGTTGACGACAAAGCGCCGATAACTGAGTGATCGGCGCACAATCCCCGTCCATGCTAAACACGCTTTCTGTGATTAACGCCGATGCGTGATTTCGAGTCAGAAGCCGCTCAGCGCTCTCAAGCGAATTATGTAAAAAACGTTTTAACTGCGCACTGCTGTCCTGCAAACCATCGATAATTGAGGCATGCACAAGTTTATCGGCAATCACAGTATCTTGCTGATCAAACAAGGTTTTCATTAACGCCGTATTAGCACTAAAGCCCGAGCAGAATAGTAATCCCGCTTCATGCCCCGTTAAGGCGCAGAGTTCACGTTCAAGTGTGACATGCGCATCACTGTACCCTGTCACTAAGGGCGATGCGCCGCTACCCACACCGTAGGTCTGCGCGCCAAGATGCAGCGCTTCAACCAACTCAGGAACGCGGGATAAGCCTAAATAATCATTACTGCTAAAATTAACATAGGATCGCCCTTCGAACACAAAGCGCGGGCTCAAAGTGGGGGCGTTAACATCAAAGCTGTGATCAACACTCAGCATTTTACGTTGCCGTAATAAACCTTGCTCACGTAAGGCTTGCTGACGGGCGGCAATTTTCATCTCGAGCAGAGAACTCATCGATTTAGCCTCAAGAATGATTGTCTTAAAAATGCTGCTTGAAAAATGGAGTGCGGCCAATAAAGCTATCAGCCGCAATCAAAATAGGCTGCAGCCAACAAGGTTTACAGGCTATTCGACCTGTTTGTCGGACAACATGCGCTCAGCAGTATTACAAAGCACCCGCGTCATAGAATTGTGCCGATGACTTATCTTGATAGGCCGCCGCTTTTGCTAAAACAGCACTTTCTTCTTCCAGTTTTGCCGCTGCGCCCTGCTCGGGACGTAAGCCTAAACGTCGAAATAGTCCCATATCATCGCTTTCTTCTGGGTTTGGTGTGGTCAGCAATTTACAACCATAGAAAATCGAGTTAGCGCCAGCAAAGAAACACATGGCCTGCAGCTCATCACTCATATTTTCGCGGCCTGCCGATAACCGCACGCGGGAAAGCGGCATTAAGATACGCGCCACGGCGATAGTGCGCACAAATTCGAGTGGATCGAGGTCGTCAAGCTTCTCAAACGGCGTGCCCGCCACTTTAACTAACATATTGATAGGCACTGAATCAGGATGCTGCGGTAAATTAGCCAGCTGTTGTAGTAAACCTGCGCGATCCGTCGCCTTTTCACCCATGCCGACAATCCCGCCCGAGCACACTTTCATGCCAGAAGCACGCACATGTGTCAGTGTATCTAAACGATTTTGATAGGTACGTGTCGTGATCACATCGCCGTAATATTCAGGCGAAGTATCTAAATTATGGTTGTAATAATCTAAGCCAGCACTGGCTAAATCGTTCGCTTGATCTTCAGACAGCATACCAAGCGTCATACAGGTTTCCATACCTAAGGCTTTAACTTCTTGCACCATTTGTTTAAGGTACGGCATGTCTTTTTCTTTTGGATTACGCCAAGCTGCGCCCATGCAGAAACGAGAAGCTCCCGCGGCTTTAGCACTGCGTGCCTCGGTCAGCACAGTTTCCATTGCCAGCAAACGCTCTTTCTCTAGACCTGTGTCATAGCGAGCACTCTGCGGGCAATATTTACAATCCTCAGGGCAAGCACCGGTTTTAATCGATAATAAACGGCTAATTTGCACTTCATTAGGATCGTATACCTCACGGTGAATACTGTGTGCTTTAAATAATAAGTCATTCATCGGCAGCGCAAATAAGGCTTCGATTTCTTCCCGCTTCCAATCATGACGAACTTGCAACTGCGACATTGAACACCCTTTTTATTCTGTTTTTTATCTTGGCTAGGATAACCTCAGCCCTTAAACTGTCAACGCCAACCAGTGAACCAAGTTTACTAATGGCTACTTTATAATCAAAGAAGTGAGCATTTATGCGCAATTTACTCGATTTTGACTTTGATAGCGCCCATATTTGGCATCCTTACACCTCAATGACCCGATCTCTTCCTGTTTTTGGTGTACACAGTGCCAAAGGCTGTGAATTGGAATTAGTTGATGGCCGCAAGTTGGTCGATGGCACTAGCTCGTGGTGGGCCTGTGTGCACGGCTATGCACATCCCGAGATATTAACCGCGATGGAAAAACAGTTGCATCAACTGAGCCATGTGATGTTTGGCGGTATCACCCATGAACCCGCCATTGAACTGTGTAAAAAACTTATCGCTATGGCCTGCGAACCGCTAACAAAGGTCTTTTTGTGCGACTCTGGATCTATCTCAGTCGAAGTGGCAATTAAAATGGCGCTGCAATATTGGCAAGGTCAGAGTTGGCAAGGGCGAAGTGTACATGGAGAAGAGCGATCGCTAAAACAACGCATTCTTACCGTTAAGAAGGGTTACCACGGCGATACCTTTGCCGCGATGAGCGTGTGCGATCCCGAAGGTGGCATGCACACTATGTTTGGCGACGCAGTAACCAAGCAATCATTTGTGCCCGCGCCACAAACCGCCTTTGGCGAAGCCTTACAAGCCGATGATTTAACCGCAATGCGCGACATATTAAGTATTAATCACCATGATATTGCCGCAGTGATTATAGAGCCGATAATGCAAGGCGCTGGCGGTATGCGTTTCTACAGCGCAGATTATTTAGCGGGTCTTCGTGCCCTATGTGATGAATTTGATGTCTTGCTGATCTTAGATGAGATTGCCACTGGCTTTGGTCGAACAGGTAAGCTTTTTGCCTATGAACACGCCCATATCACTCCAGATATCTTATGTTTAGGTAAAGCGCTAACTGGCGGTTATATCAGCCTAGCGGCGACGCTGTGTACCGATAAAGTTGCCCAAGGCATAAGCCAATCTCCCGCGGGCGTGTTTATGCATGGCCCTACTTTTATGGGTAACCCGCTAGCCTGCGCCGCGGCGTGTGCAAGCTTAGACATAATTAACCGTAATGAATGGCAAGCGCAAGTGGCTGCTATCGAGCAGCAAATGCGCGTTGAACTTAAGGATGCGATTGACTTACCCAGCGTTAAAGACGTGCGCGTGCTCGGCGCTGTCGGCGTGTTAGAGATGCACGAACCCGTCAATACCGCAGAGCTACAGCAACAATTTGTTGATTTAGGCGTCTGGGTGCGTCCCTTCGCCAACCTTATCTATATCATGCCGCCCTATATCATTAGTTCAGCACAATTAAGCCAACTCACCAGTGCGATGAAGCAAGTCGCAGCAGGTATTAGCGCGGTATCAAAAAATCTTGAGCCGCAGCTTATCAGCCACGGTTAATGCTTTAGCGCTTGACCATCTTTTAGCTTAACGCTCTTTCAACTCAATAAGCCTTCAACTTACATAGGCTCTCAAATAAACGAACCCCTGCGCACTGTGCGCTAGGGGTTCGAACTGCTTGGCTTATATCAGACTCAGCAGCCCTTCCCTTGTTCGAATCTCGCATTCTCTCGATAGATAAACGCGCTAAGGTTGCAATTGCAATATTGCTCACAATTTCCATTAAAACTCTGTAATTTAGTGCATTTATTTAATCCGCCAACTGGAAATTTTATCAAAGCCAACGATGCTTATATCACTCACTTTACACAACATATCTTTCGCCAAAAGCTGACAACAACTTGAGCAGAGGGAATGGCTTAAATCGCTACACAACGAAAAGGAGATCATATGTTCAAACTCGCTGACATCCCCGTTAATCGAAAACTCGCACTACAGCTCGTTATCGCCCTCGCAGGTGCCTTAATTTTACTCACTATTTCCGTCACAGCCCTAAAGCACAACCTGATGGCAGAGCGTGAAGCACGACTTAATGCCGTATTGTCCCTCGCCAGCACCCGTATCCAAGCGTTGTCGCAATCGCTCCCCCTAGAGCAAGCACAGCAAGCCGCTAAAGACATGTTAAACGACATGCGTTTTGATGGTGATAACTACTTGTTTGTGATTGATGAATCGAGGCACGTTATCGTTCATCCCATCAAAAAAGAACTGGTTGGCCAACAAATGGGGAATCGAGGCGAAGAGAACTATTGGTTCGAAATGGTCGAACTCGGCCGTGATGGCAAACAAGGATTAGTCGAATACCGCTGGACGACGGCGAATGGCAAATCAGCGCAAAAAATCTCACTTGTCATGGGATTTAAACCTTGGGGCTGGATCTTAGGCTCAGGTATGTTACTCCAAGATATCGAAGCCACCATTTGGAATGAATACCTCACCATGGGAGGCATTACATTTGTCATTATTGTGCTTATGGCTTGGCTAGGTTATGCCATTAGCCGCTCTATTACTCAGCCATTGGATGATGTGAATCTGGCTATGCTCGCCATCACAAAAGGTGATTTAACGACTCAGCTAAAAATCTATGGTAAAGATGAACTTGGCATCTTAGCCCACAATATAAACCAAAGCATAGACTCCATTCGTAGCACTTTACTTCAAGCGAGTCATAGCGCTGACAATGTTGCACAGGCCTCGGCTCGTATCGCCTCAACTGCAGAGGAAACTAATCAAGCGGTAAATAATCAGCGGGATCAACTCGCCCAACTTGCCACCGCCATGAATGAAATGAGCGCCACTATCGCCGATGTCGCGAATAATGCGGAGAGCACAGCCAAAGATACCAAAGAAGCCACTTGGGAAGCTGGCCTGGGCGACCAAGATGTTCACGCCAGCGTAGATGGTATTCATGCTCTTGCCAAAGAAGTGGAGCAAGCGACGGATCAAGTGAATATGCTTAAAGAGGAAGTCATGCAGATCAGCGAGGTCACCTCTGTTATCAGCGCGATTTCAGACCAAACCAACTTGCTGGCACTGAATGCCGCCATTGAAGCCGCCCGCGCAGGCGAGCAAGGGCGAGGATTCGCTGTAGTCGCCGATGAAGTGAGGCAACTTGCCAGTCGCACTAGGCAATCGACCGAAGAAATTCAAAACACGATTTCATTATTGCAACAACGGGCCGTGAGCGCCGCTAAGGCAATGGATGCAAGCCGTGCACTGGCAGAAAACAGTGTGAGTCAATCGGCAAAAGCGGGGAAGGATTTATCGCTTATCGTTGCTCATATAAAACATGTGAGTGACATGGCAACCCATATCGCCACCGCCGCAGAAGAACAAAGTGTGGTCGCAGAAGACATGAACAGAAACGTGTGCGGGATTAATAACTCAGCGCTCGAAGTCTCTGAATCGGCAACTTATTTGGCTCAAGAAAGTGAAAGTTTGGCCGAATTATCACTGAATTTAAACAATAAACTGGCCGTATTCAAACTCTAGTCATGTATTTAGTTACACCCACAAACCTGTGTCAAACCGTTTAGCCAAGATAAGCCGCATAAAAAATTACGCGATTATCTTGGCATTTTGTTAAACGTGCCGACGTCACTAAACTCATGTTACCGAACACGTATACCAAGCTTATTTTACCAAGCTAGAAATCAAGGCACGTAGCGCGGCAGGTTTTATCATTTTCGCCATATAGTGATAGCCGCGGCGTTGCACATCTTCCACCAACTCTTTGCGGGTATTAGCGGTGATCAAAATACCGGGTAAATCTTGTCCATAAAGCGCGCGAATACCGTCCATCGCATCGACGCCATTTTGGCCATCATCTAAATGGTAATCCGCGAGCACAATATCAGGCGCGACGCCTTTCAGTCCTAGTTTAATGCGTGCATCGGATAAATCTTTTGCACAGATAACCTCACACTGCCAGCGGCTTAATAAGCTTTCTAATCCAGCTAAAATGGCCTCTTCGTTGTCGATACACAACACTTTGATACCCGATAACGGCTGCAGCAGCGACGGTAACGCTTTCACTTGTGGCTGACGCACAGTTTCTCCAAGCGGTACACAAATGGAGAAGACCGAGCCGCGCCCTAAATGGGATGAAACCTGAATACCGTGTTCTAACACTTTACTAATGCGATCAGCAATCGCCAGACCTAAGCCCAAGCCGCTAACATTGTTGCTCTTAGGATTATTCAACCGCTTAAATTCTTTGAAAATTTCTTGGGTTTCTTTTTCATCGATACCACAGCCTGTGTCTAACACTTGGATCTCAAGGTAATGACCACGATGGCGACAACCAAACAAGACTCTGCCACCGCGAGCATAACGGTAGGCATTGGTTAAAAAGTTTTGTAATACTCTGCGCAGTAACGAAGGATCAGAATTAACGGTTGCGCTGCATGGGACCATCTTAAAACGAATTTGGTTATCTGCCGCCATCGCTTCAAATTCAACGGATAAGCCATTGATCAGTTCTGAAATCGCAAAGTCACGGCGATTAACATCCACCATGCCAGAATCGAGTTTAGAAATATCCAGCAGATCGGTGAGCAACTCGCCGGCAATTTTTAGCGAGCTATTCACATGGGATAAGGTGGTTCTGGCCTCACGATCTAGATTGGGATACTGAGATAACGACGCAGTGAATAGTCGCGCAGCATTAAGTGGCTGCATTAAATCATGACCAACGGCGGCCAAGAAGCGACTCTTAGAAGCGTTGGCGATTTCTTCTTGCGCTTTAGCCTCCAGTAACTCACTGTTTAACATAGCCAATTCATAGGTACGTTCGTTAACACGGCTCTCTAAGGTTTCATTGGCCTCAAGCAGCGCGCGCTCCTGTTCGCGATACTGAGTAATGTCGGTAAAGGTCATCACAAAGCCGCCATCTGGCATAGGATTTCCCTGAATTTTTATCACTTTACCGTCCCTGCGATGGCGCTCAGAAGTGTGCGGCGTGCCATTACGCATGTGCTGCACCCGCTGCTCAACCTGCTGTTCTATTTCACCTTCACCACAATAACCCCGCGCCGCATTAAAGCGGATCACTTCACTGATCGGCATGCCCTGCTGCAAAAATCCATCGGGATATTGATACAGCTCCACATATTTGTAATTCCATGCCACAAGATTGAGATCGTTATCGATAACACTCATGCCTTCATAGGCGTGTTCAATCGCGCCGCGCAACATGTCTTGGCTGAGCATGATTTTCGATGAAGCTTCATCGACCAGACTAAAGACTTCATCCAGCGCTAAATCGCGCCCTTGCAGCACGGAATCCATCACTAGCGCTGCGCTTGAAGCGCCGAGTACGCCCGCCAATAAACGTTCAGTGTGGGAAATCAACTCCGGCGGCGCCGCTTTATGCCAACTATCACTTTTTACCGCATCAATCGAGAAACGGCTAAAGCTCTCGTAGGCGCGTGTTGGGCTAACGAAGCGACTCGCCAGTATCAGTAAATCTTGCTGTGAAATCGGACCATTTTTCTTATTAGCGCTGTTTTTCAATTTGCCAGGGCTCACAAAAGCACTGGCCTGAATACGCTCAGCCACACCGGCTCTAAACCAAATAGAACCCAAAATATAACAGGCGATATTGGCAAAAAGAGCCGTCAGCGCATCACGCACATTGGGCGTTATCGCATCTAGCAGGCCTTTCTCGCTCGCGACACTAGACAAGAACGCCGATGAACTTTGCACATCTGTCATGCCCTGCAACATGATGTAGAACCACAGGGTAAAGCCCACGCCGAGTCCTAAAAATACCCCAGCACGATTGCCGTGTTTCCAATAGAGTCCACCGACTAAAGCTGGCGCGAGTTGGGCAAAAGCCCCAAAAGACAACATGCCTAAATGGGACAAGGAATCACTGTCCGATAATGCCAAATAGCTGCCATAGCCTAAGCCCAGAATAATCACGATCGCCAAGCGGCGGGCATTAAGTAACAGGTGCGAGAACTGACTGAAGTTTTTCTCGCGGATATGGCCCGTGCGCAGCATCACTGGCACCAGCCATTCATTACTTACCATCACACTGATAGTCACTACAGCAACAATGACCATACCCGTTGCCGCAGATAAGGTGCCCAGCAAAGCAATAACAGCCAACAAGGGTTGATCTAACGCCAGCGGTAAATTAATCACATAGGTATCGGCCGACACTGAATCGCCGAGGATGAGCTTCCCAGCCAAGGCGAGCGGTCCAACGAATAAACCGAAAAGTGCTAAATAAATGGGAAACAGCCAACGCCCTTTTGACAACACGGACTCATCGGCGCATTCCACCACCATTACATGGAACTGCCTTGGCATACATAAAAAGGCCGCCATTCCGACGAGTAACTCAGGCATTAAAGCTTCAATACGTGGATTGGGATAATTAATTAGTGACTGCGCATTGGCCTGCTGCCAAATATCCCCAAAACCATCGAACACTCCGAAACTGATGACGATGCCGACCAACAAAAATGCGGCAAGTTTCACCAGAGACTCAAAGGCAATCGCGAGCATCATGCCGGGATTATGCTCGGTCGCATCGAGTTTGCGAGTACCAAATAAAATGGCAAATATGGCTAACAGCGAAGTGATCAGTAACGGAATCGTCACGCCATCGAGGGGATCGTCAGCGGGTTGAAACAAATTAAGACTGAACACCATCGCCTTAAGCTGCAGGGCGATATAGGGCATGATGCCAAACAAGGCAATTAAGGTGACTAAGGCGGCTAAGGTTTGAGATTTGCCATAACGGGCGGCAATAAAGTCGGCCACGGAAGTGATATTTTGCGCCTTAGACACTAATACCATCTTGCGTAACATGCCAAAACCTAAAGTAAAAATCAGAATAGGGCCGATAAAAATCGGTAAGAAAGACCAAAAATCCTTAGCCGATTGCCCAACTGTGCCTAAAAAACTCCACGAGGAGCAATAAACCGCTAAGCTCAGACCATAGATAACGACCTGAAGCTTTTTAGTGATCTGAGTAAACCAACGCTCCGCCCCCCAAGCCAATAGGAATAAAAGCGAGACATAACAGACGGCAATAACAGCAACGACTAAGGTTAAATTCATACTTTGCTCTTTTTTCTGATTATTGTGCGATAAAACCTGTCTAAAATCTAGCCGGATTTTTAATGCAACAGACTAAATATAAAGGAAAATTTAACACTAGACCAAGGTCTAATGGAGTTGCCGCCCCCTTGCATACCATACTCAGTCCACGCAATTTTTCAAAAGGGAAGCCCTATGAGCTCGCAGTCTCTCTACAAAGTCTCCGGCAATATCGCTGCCAATGCACTTGTAAACAACGATAAATATAAAACAATGTACCAAGAGTCGATTGTCAATCCTGAAGGTTTCTGGAGAGAACACGGCAAGCGTATTGATTGGATTAAACCCTATACCAAAATTAAAAAAACCTCTTTTGATGACCATAACTTATCGATCAATTGGTTTTACGATGGCACCCTGAATGCTTCAGCCAACTGTTTAGACCGTCACTTAGCCGAGCACAGTGATCGCGTGGCGATTATTTGGGAAGGCGACAATGCCAGCGAACAACGCAAAATCACCTACGGTGAATTACATGCAGATGTGTGTAAGTTTGCCAACGCATTGCGCAGCCAAGGCGTGCGCCGCGGGGATATAGTCACAATTTACATGCCTATGGTGCCAGAAGCCGCAGTCGCTATGCTTGCCTGTGCCCGTATCGGTGCTGTGCACTCTGTGGTCTTCGGTGGTTTCTCACCGGATTCAATCGCCTCTCGCGTAATTGACGGCAAATCAAAAGTCATCATTACCTCCGATGAAGGTATGCGCGGTGGCCGTGCTATTCCATTGAAGCGCAACATAGATGATGCCTTAAAGCACCCTGATGTCACTACGGTTGAAAAAGTCATCGTACTTAAACGCACGGGTGGCAAAGTAGATTGGGTAGAAAGCCGTGATGTGTGGTGGCATTCACTGATGGAAACCGCATCAGAGCACTGCCAGCCAGAAGAAATGGACGCCGAAGCACCGTTATTCTTGCTTTATACCTCAGGTTCAACCGGTAATCCCAAGGGCGTATTGCACACCACTGGCGGCTACATGGTTTATGCGTCTATGACCCATGAATATGTGTTCGACTACAAAGCGGGTGAAGTGTACTGGTGTACCGCGGATGTGGGTTGGATCACTGGCCACTCTTACATGGTTTACGGCCCGCTCGCCAATGGTGCGACTGTGCTTATCCATGAAGGTGTGCCGAATCATCCAAGCCCTGCCCGTTTAGGCGAAATGATTGACCGCCATAAAGTGAACATTCTATATACAGCGCCAACCTTAATTCGCGCATTGATGGCAGAAGGTAAGCAACACTTCGATAAGTTCGATGGTAGCAGCTTGAGGATCATGGGCTCGGTAGGTGAACCTATCAACCCAGAAGCGTGGCGTTGGTACCATGAGGTCATAGGTCATGAAAATTGCCCTATCGTCGATACTTGGTGGCAAACTGAAACGGGCGGTATTTTGATCACGCCACTGCCAGGGGCTACCGATACTAAACCTGGCTCAGCGACCCGTCCGTTCTTTGGCGTTCAACCCGCCTTAGTGGATAACATGGGGAATATTTTAGAAGGTGAGAACGAAGGTAACTTAGTATTACTCGATTCTTGGCCGGGCCAAATGCGTACTGTGTATGGCGACCACGAACGATTTGTACTGACCTACTTTAAAACCTTCCGCGGCATGTATTTTACCGGTGACGGTGCACGCCGCGATGAAGATGGTTACTACTGGATCACTGGCCGCGTCGATGACGTGATCAACGTATCCGGCCACAGATTAGGTACAGCAGAGGTTGAAAGTGCGCTGGTATCACACGAACTGGTTGCAGAAGCTGCGGTAGTTGGCTACCCACACGATATTAAAGGCCAAGGTATTTATGCGTACGTCACGCTAACCCGTGGTACTGAAGAAACCGAAGAGCTACGTCAAGAGCTGCGTCAATGGGTTCGTAAAGAAATTGGTGCGCTGGCAACCCCAGATCTCATCCAATGGGCGACGGGCTTACCTAAAACACGTTCGGGCAAGATCATGCGCCGCTTCCTGCGTAAGATTGCCGCTAACGAAGTGACCAACTTAGGGGATGCATCAACCTTGGCCGATCCAGCTGTGATCGAGACCTTGATTGAATCACGCTTGAATCGTACTGAGTAATATCCGAGTGACGAACAACATCCACAACGCTTAGTCTATGCCCAATAGGCTAAGTGTAACCTGAACCTCCCTTTTTAAACCTCAGGTTAAAAGTGAACCCTGTTGAGAGAGTGTGTGTGATTGCTCCTTTCTCTAGCTTGCCCCTCCAACCAGGGGCATTTTTTTTGCCTGTTATGTTAAGCTTGCAGCCTCACTTTTATTCAGCATAGATTTTTTATCAGCGTGTCAGTCAAACTCAGAGACTATCAACAACAAGCGGTTAATGCCGCCATCGCCCATTTTAGGCAAAGCCAAGCTTCCGCCGTACTCGTATTACCCACAGGCGCGGGCAAAAGCATAGTGATCGCCGAGCTGGCACGCATCGCCAAAGGCAGAGTATTAGTGCTCACCCATGTGAAAGAATTAGTTGCACAAAATGCAGAGAAAGTCGGTTTACTGACAACCGAAGCCAGTATTTATGCGGCGGGACTCAATCAAAAAGCCACCGACGGAAAAACCGTCGTTGCCAGTATTCAATCGGCAGCGCGGGGATTAACGCAGTTCGATCAGCCGTTCTCGTTAGTCATTATTGATGAATGCCACAGAGTCAGCCTAGAAAAAACCAGCCAATATCAGCAAGTACTCAACCATTTACGCACGAAAAATCCCCAATTAAGATTGCTCGGTCTCACCGCCACCCCCTATCGCCTTGGCACTGGCTGGATTTATCAGCAACACTATCACGGCAAAGTGGGGTCTCCCGAACATGCCGTGTTCGAACATTGTGTGTTCGAGCTGCCCATAAGGCCGCTCATTAAACAAGGTTACCTCACAGCGCCAACCCTGTTTGATGGCCTAAGTGCCCAGTACGACTTCAGCCAACTTAAAGCAAACGAGAATGGCGAATATGCCGAAGCCGAGGTTAACGATTTACTGGGACATTACGGCCGCGCGACCACTGCGATTGTGAAACAACTCATTGAACTGAGCCAACATAGAAAAGGTATTATCATTTTTGCGGCAACGGTACGTCACGCCAATGAGATTTTTAACATACTCAACCAAGCTCACGCTGCGCAGAGCGCCATTATCACGGCACAAACGCACGACAATGAACGTGACGCGACGATTGAACGCTTTAAAGCCCAAGAGCTTAAGTTTTTAGTCAACGTGGCTGTGTTGACGACAGGCTTCGACGCGCCCCATGTGGATTTGATTGCAATTTTGCGCCCTACCGCGTCAGTCAGTCTATTTCAACAAATGATCGGCCGTGGATTACGAATCGCTGAAGGCAAAAAAGATTGTCTTATCATCGACTATGCTGCAAATGGTTATGACTTGTATTTTCCCGAGGTCGGCCAAGTGAAACCCAACAGTAAATCGGTACCCGTGCAAGTGCATTGCCCAATATGCGATTTTGCCAATATATTCTGGGGACTCACAGACGACGATGGCGACATTATCGAACACTTTGGTCGCCGCTGTCAGGGCATAGTCAAACAGCAAGGTAAAAAGCTGCAGTGCGACTTTCGATTTAGATCTAAATCTTGCCCTGATTGCGGCGAAGAGAATGATATCGCCGCGCGCATTTGCCAGCACTGCCAATCAACCCTCATCGATCCCGATAAACGCCTACGCCAAGTGCTCAGCCAGCAGCACCATCATTTATTCCGCTGCCAGCATATGAGCCTCATCGACGATGACGGCAATCTGAAAGTGCAGTACCTCGATATCGACGGTAATGAATTCAATCGCCGCTTTAAATTACAAACGCCGGCCCAGTGGCGAGCCCTATATGCCTTATTCATCTTTCCCCATAGCCGTACACCGGGATTAAAACCGAAAAAATACACTAAGGTGACAGAGTTAATCAGCGACGCGGATAAATTCCGCATGCCCGATCTCTTGCTGCTGAAGAAACATAAAAAAGGCTGGGATCTGCTCGAAAGCTATTTTGATTATCAAGGTCGCTATCAAACTGAAAATAAACGCGGCTGACATTATCAATTCACTTAGGCCTATGGTATAAAACGACTAAAGTAATCCTAAGGAGCTATTATGTTCGTTGTTATTTTTGGCCGTCCAGGCTGTCCTTATTGCGTTCGTGCTGTGCAATTATCTGAGCAACTCGTTGAAAAACGTGATGACTTTAAGTTCAGATATGTCGATATCCATGCAGAAGGCATCTCTAAAGCAGATTTAGAAAAAACTGTCGGTAAGCCAGTTGAAACAGTACCGCAGATTTTTGTCGATGAGAAGCACATAGGTGGCTGCACAGATTTCGAGCAATATGTTCGTGAAAACAATCTGTTAGATTAAGCGCTATAGATATGTAATCCGCTTAATGCAAAAGGAGACCTAAGGTCTCCTTTTTAGTCTTTATCACAACCCTGTGGGATTAGAGCTTTCCATAAGATAGTGCTCGGTACATAAAACTACCTAGAAAGCCCCCCCCCTTGAATCCATCGCACCATTGTCATCATCACTGCACATAATGTCAGCTTTAATATAATCGCCAGACTCAAGATACGTTTCTTTTTAAAGATGCTGCATTAGTCGAACTTGCTAATGCCAATAATTATGTTAGAAAAATATTTGCAGTGGAATAAGTAAAACGAAGGTATTAAATTCGGTACTCAGTATTGGAGTTTAACGAGGGACATTCAGGTGGAAATTCGAGAGAGATACAGCTGAAAAAATAAGTGGTGGGTCGTGAAGGATTCGAACCTTCGACCAATTGGTTAAAAGCCAACTGCTCTACCGACTGAGCTAACGACCCATCGAGGTATTACGATAAAAATGTTCACTTATTTTGGCATCAACAATGCGAATAATAAGTGGTGGGTCGTGAAGGATTCGAACCTTCGACCAATTGGTTAAAAGCCAACTGCTCTACCGACTGAGCTAACGACCCATCGAGGTATTACGATAAAAATGTTCACTTATTTTGGCATCAACAATGCGAATAATAAGTGGTGGGTCGTGAAGGATTCGAACCTTCGACCAATTGGTTAAAAGCCAACTGCTCTACCGACTGAGCTAACGACCCATCGAGGTATTACGATAAAAATGTTCACTTATTTTGGCATCAACAATGCGAATAATAAGTGGTGGGTCGTGAAGGATTCGAACCTTCGACCAATTGGTTAAAAGCCAACTGCTCTACCGACTGAGCTAACGACCCATCTGGTGTTGTGCTGATTTATGCACTTTCAGTAAAGTGGTGTGTCATTAAGGATTAGAACCATTCGACTGATTGGTTAAAAGCCAACTGCCCTGGCTTTATAAAAAAAGCGACTGAGCTAACGACCCATCTGGTGTTGCGCTGATTTATACACTTTCAGTAAAGTGGTGGGTCGTGAAGGATTCGAACCTTCGACCAATTGGTTAAAAGCCAACTGCTCTACCGACTGAGCTAACGACCCATCTAGGCATTACGATAAAAATGTTCACTTATTTTGGCATCAACAATGCGAATAATAAGTGGTGGGTCGTGAAGGATTCGAACCTTCGACCAATTGGTTAAAAGCCAACTGCTCTACCGACTGAGCTAACGACCCATCTGGTGTTGCGCTGATTTATGCACTTTCAGTAAAGTGGTGTGTCATTAAGGATTAGAACCATTCGACTGATTGGTTAAAAGCCAACTGCCCTAGCTTTATAAAAAAGCGACTGAGCTAACGACCCATTGTACTACTGACTATCTCACTAAATACCACTAACTTATTCTATTCATTAGAGTAAGTGGTGGGTCGTGAAGGATTCGAACCTTCGACCAATTGGTTAAAAGCCAACTGCTCTACCGACTGAGCTAACGACCCATTTACTGGTATTTCACGCCCCGAACGACCTCGCCGCTCTGAGGGCGCCTATAATACCTTTTTCATCTTCTCATGCAAGCGCAAATTCCCAATTTTTTGTCGTTTGCATGAAAAACAGACTAAGAGTATGTTTTTTAGTTAATTACGCTTTAATTGCAGCCAGTTGCTGCTGTGCAATGCGTGCTGCGGCGCTGTTTGCGTAATCTTTGACAACTTGTTGGTAGTATTGCATCGCACCAGCTTTATCACCGGTTTTCTCGGCGATCATGCCAAGCTTCACTAAACTATCGCCACGTTTATTAGAATCGCTAAAACGATCAACCACAGTTTTGAAGGCTTGTTTGGCTTCTGCAAATTCGCTCTTATTAAATAATAGCTGTCCTAACCAATAGTTCGCATTCGCGGCATACACAGAGTCTGGGTATTGTTTGATAAAAGCACGGAAGGCAGGAATGGCATCGTCATACTTACGCTCTTTTAAGACTAAGTTAACGGCATTTTCATAACTTGCAGTTTCACTTAAACTACTTGCGGCAGCATTGGTCGATACCACAGAGGGGATTGATGTCGCTGCAGCTGCAGGTGCGGCAGATGCCTTTGAGGATAAATTAGCAAGCTCATCATATAACTGACGCTGACGCTCTTGCATCTGCTCAATCTGATAATTCTGTTGTTCGGTTAAACCGCGTAAATCGAGAACTTCCTGCTGCAGTGTATCAAGACGACGTTGCATCTCGAGCTCACTTTGTTGTCTCGATTTTACAATACGTTCGATACGAGCAAGTCTGTCATCACCCGAACCACCAGCAATATCTTCCACAGGAGCAGGCGCTGCAACCGCAGCGCCCGCACCAAGGAACATTGCCGTAATTAAGACGGCACGTTTCATTGTGTTACTCTCCGAGATTCAATCTTAGTAAACTAAAACTGCACGACGGTTTTTGCCAAAACCTTCATCAGTGCGAGAAAAATCAAGTGGTTTTTCTTCGCCATAGCTGACTACGCTCATTTGGCTTGGCTGTACGCCCATACCTTGTAGGTATTTAGCAACGGCTTTAGCACGACGTTCGCCCAGAGCAATGTTGTACTCAGGAGTGCCACGCTCGTCCGCATGACCTTCAATCAGTACGCGCACACTTGGGTGCTCAACTAAGTAAGTACCATGAGCTTCTAATACAGCGGCGAATTCAGTTTGAACTTCACTGCGGTCGAAATCGAAGTAAATGATGTGCTCTTTTCTCAACTCTTCTAACTGCTGACGTTGCTGCTCTTCAGATGACAACATAGCACCCACACCACCAGTTTGAATGCCACCATTCAGTTCGCTACCTGAACCGTTTGTTGAGCCCATTGCATCAGTTTCTGATTCTGAAGTTGAGCTACATGCACTAATAGCCATAATTGGAAGTGCTACCAACATAGCTTTTAACAACTTATTCAGATCCATTACGTGTTCCTTATAAAATTAAATGTGATTAAATCAAGGTATAACATTAGAGAAACGGAGACCAAGAAGGTGATTTCACCTCGCCTTGACCCACGGGTAATCTCGCTTTAAAGCGTCCATCCGTAGAAACAGCTGCTAATACTTGCTTACCTTGGTGTGTAGTGCCATATATGACCATAGTACCATTAGGCGCCACACTTGGGGATTCATCCAAGCGTGTAGAGGTTAGCACCTGCATAAAACGCGTATTTAAATCCATACGCGCAATATTAAACTTACCGTTAGTACGGTTAACAAAAATCATACTACGTCCATCTGGCGTAATTGAACCACCAAGGTTCCATTCACCTTCAAATGTTTCACGACTCACTTTACCTGAACTTAACTCTACGCGATAAATTTGCGGTCTACCACCACGTTCAGAGGTGAAAATCAACGACTTCCCATCAGGATACCATGATGGTTCAGTATCGATAGCATAGTGATTGGTAATACGCTTAATCGCTTTTGTCGCAATATCGATAACATAGATCTCAGGCTGACCGTCCTTAGACAGCGTCACAGCCAAAGATTTACCATCAGGAGAGAAAGCCGGCGCACCATTAATACCTGGGAAAGAGCTCACTTTAGTGCGCACTTGGGTATAAAGGTCTTGTACGAAAATCTCTGCTTTTTTATTTTCAAAGCTAACATACGCCAAACGACGTCCATCAGGCGACCAAGTGGGTGACATTAATGGCTCAGGTGAGCGCAGTAACATTTGCTCGTTAAAACCATCATAGTCCGCAACCATCAACTGATAAGGTGCTTTTTGAGTATGATTGACCACGACATAGGAGATCCGCGTTAAGAATGCACCGCGAATACCGGTTAACTTTTCATAGACGATATCGCTAATTCTATGACCATATTGACGAAATTGCGCTGCTGAAATCACAGTTTGGCGACTGTCCATCAAAAATTCTGTAGCGCTGACTGAGCCTTTCAATGCTTGGTTTTGTGCTTTAACTAAATCGATTAAATCAAAGCTCACCAAATACTGATCGGTTCCGTAAGGTTTCACAGTACCTAACACCACAGCTTCTGCGCCAACGCTAGACCATGAACTAGGTTGAAACTGAGCCAAAGCACCAATATTGCGCTGAGGTAGTCCGAGCTCGTCTAAAGGTTTAAAGGTACCGCTACGAGCTAAGTCAGACATCACCACATCAGCAATCGCTTGTGGCGGTGCGCCAGGACCTTGCCATACAAAAGGCATCACAGCGATGGGACGCGCTGCGTCAACACCTTCTGTGATCACAATATCCAATGCCGCTTTCGCGGGGGTGGTGCACAGCAGAACTGCCAGTGCTAACCATTTTGCCAATATTTTCATGGTGCTCCTTTAATTAAACGTTGGTTCAACGATTAAGTTAATTTCTTTCATCAAGTTATAAACAGCAGGATCCGGAGACACAGGCAGTTTGCCCGCTTTCAAAATCGCCGCTTTTGCTGCACGACAAACGTTGGGATCACCACCTTTTGTTTGGCTGCTGATCACAAACCCATCATTCGCTAAACGCACAGAGACAGTACAAGTCTTTCCACGCATAGATTCATCCACTACCAAATTACGTTGAATAGTTGATTTTATCATTGCCTGATACTTACCGACTTCACTCTGCATCTGCTTATTCATGGTTTGCGACAGCGCCGCTTGCTCAGCCGCTAATGCATCAGCCATTTCCTGCTCTTGATCGGCAAGGGCTTTAGCATCTGCTTTAGCTTTAGCATCCGCTTTAGCTTTAGCATCCGCTTTAGCTTTAGCATCCGCTTTAGCTTTGGCATCCGCTTTAGCTTTGGCATCTGCTTTAGCTTTGGCATCTGCTTTAGCTTTGGCATCTGCCTCCGCTTTAGCTTCCGCATCTGCTTTTTGCTTACGGTCAGTTTCAGCTTTCACTGCAGCAGCTTCTTCAACCTTGCGTTTTTCAGCGGCTTTTTGTGCGGCGTCTTCAGCAACCTTACGCTCCTGCTCTTTCAGCTTACGGTCGGCTTCGGCTTTGACCGCCTTTTCCTTTTCCTGCTGCTGTTTCACCTGGGCTAATTTGGTCGCTTCATTGGCTTTTTGAATCTCAATTTCCTGCTGCTTACGTTCTTGCTCTAGCTGTTTAATCTGAGCTTGTTCGCGCTCGCGTGCCTGTTTCGCTTCTTGAGCTTTGCGTTCAAGCTCGGCTTGACGTTCTTGCTCACGGCGTTCGGCATCACGCTTTTCTTGCTTAAGTTTCTCAACTTGATTAGCCACTTTTTGCTGATCAACCATAACCGCTTTGATTGCTGGTGCGCTAACTTGTTGCATAGGCTCAGGTTTGTGAGAAAAATCTATTCCTAATGCCAGAATAATTATCACGCCAATATGAATACCCGCTGAAATTGACAGAGGTAATGTTACATCTGACTTATCTGCCACCTATTTCTCCTTGGGTGAATCCGTCATCAAACCGACTGATGGCACGCCAGATTGCTGCAGTGTCACCATCAACTGAATCACTTTATCGTAAGGAATATTTCTATCGGCTTTAACCACAACAGGACGCTCAGGTTCAGTCACGATAAGTGCAGCCACTTCCGTTGCCAATTCTTCCAAATCCATAGGCACATTCGTTGAACCGCCTTTATTGAGGAAGTAATCACCATCACCATCGATTGAAGCAACAATGGGCGGCTTACTGTCATTGGGTAACACTTCTGCCGCCCCTTGAGGCAGCTCCACTTTGACCCCTTGGGTCACTATGGGTGCTGTTACCATAAAAATAATTAACAGCACGAGCATGACGTCGATATAAGGCACCACGTTGATTTCAGCAACGGGGCGACGACGTTTGCGCTGATAAGCTGGTTGCATTATGCCCCTTCCTTCTCACTGTATGCTTGGCGATGCAAAATGCTGGAGAACTCTTCCATAAAGTTTGCGTAAGCCATTTCTAATTTATCGACTTGAGTCGAGAAACGGTTGTAGGCGATTACCGCTGGAATTGCAGCAAATAAACCCATAGCCGTTGCAATCAAAGCTTCAGCAATACCGGGGGCAACCATAGCTAAGGTGGCGTTTTCCATCGAACCAATAGCGATAAAAGAATTCATGATCCCCCATACAGTACCAAATAAACCGATATAAGGGCTAGTCGAACCAATCGTTGCTAATAACGGTAAGTTAGCTTCTAACTTTTCCATTTCGCGAGACAAGGTCACACGCATAGCACGCGATGTACCATCCATGACGGCATCGGGCACTTTGCTATTTAATTTATTCAGGCGTGAATATTCCTTAAAGCCAGTCACAAATAATGACTCTAAACCGCTATTATCTGGACGAGATGATAATTCTTTATACAAACGATTTAAATCAACACCTGACCAAAATTTGTCTTCAAACTTCGCCGATTTACTTTTTGCGGATGTCAGTAAGCTACGGCGTTGTAAAATCACCGTCCAAGACATCACCGACAAGCAAAGTAAAGTGAACATAACAAATTTCACTAATAAACTGGCTTGTAAAAATAACCCAACAATCGACATATCAGCTTGCACTGTCAAACTCCTGCACAATATTTAAGGGAATAGCTCGGGGACGCATACGTGATAGCGCAACACAAACAACCAGCACTGTGCCTTCACAATAACAGTCTCCCTGTTTATCGACCAAGCGTTGATGAAAGATCAACGAGGCCTTTTTCAACTCTATGACCTTAGTTTCAACAATAAGGTTCTGTTCAAAACGTGCTGCTTTGCGAAAATCTAGTTCCGCACGCTTTACGACAAAAGCAGTGTCGTCGGCTAATAACGCAGTCTGACTCACGCCAAGGGCTTTTAACCACTCGGTTCGCGCGCGCTCAAAAAAGTTGAGGTAGTTCGAATGATAGACAACGCCACCAGCGTCGGTGTCTTCGTAATAGACTGAAATTGGCCAATGAAACATCATTTGAAAATAAGCAAATTTTGGTTGAAAAATTGACGCTTACTATACCTAGGGAAACAAGACTTGTGAATGACCCGATGAAGATATAGATAGGAATAGCGCGGGTTTCAGATGAATAGGGGCAATTGTAAAAGAGAATGGGGTCAAACGACCCCATTTTATTAACATAGTTAGTTATTTTGCGATAGCTTGTGGCAAGGTTAAGCCAAAACTCTGCCACAAGAAACTGTAGATGTCGGCAAATTCGTCGATCTTCATCGCCGTGGGCTTACCCGCTCCATGACCAGCATTTGACTCGATACGCATAATGACAGGTTTATTGCCCTGCTGTTTCTCCTGCAGCATGGCCGCAAACTTGAAACTGTGTAATGGCACAACACGATCATCATGATCCGCAGTCATTACCATAGTCGCAGGATAAGCTTGCGCTTTTACATTGTGATAGGGCGAATAAGCCAATAGCGCAGGGAATTGCTCTGCTTTATCGGCACTGCCGTATTCACTCGTCCAAGCCCAACCAATAGTGAACTTGTGAAAACGCAGCATATCCAACACGCCCACCGCAGGTAATACGGCAGCAAAGAGTTCAGGACGTTGAGTCACAGCAGCGCCCATCAACAGACCACCATTACTGCGGCCATAGGCACCGAGTTTAGAGCTGTTGGTGTATTTTTCGCTTACCAGATATTCAGCAGCAGCAAAATAGTCATCAAACACATTTTGCTTTTTGTCGAACATCCCCGCTTGATGCCAGCTTTCGCCATACTCAGCACCGCCACGTAAACTCGGCACGGCATAAATGCCACCCATGTCTAACCAAGCGATATTGGCAGGGCTAAAACGTGGTGTCATCGAAATGGCAAAACCACCATAGGCATAAAGTAATGTCGGATTTTGACCGTTTTTCACTAAGCCCTTTTTATAGGAGAGCATCATAGGCACACGCGTACCGTCTTTGCTGCTATAGAAAACCTGTTCAGAAACATAGTCATCGGGATTAAACGAGACTTTGGGTTTAGCAATGACAGTTGAACCACCAGTTTTAAAATCAAACTTATAGGTGGTTTCAGGCTGAATATAACTATTAAACACATAATAGAAATAATCTTTGCTGGCTTTACCAAAAGGCCCTGCCACATTGCCAAGACCAGGCAATGCCACATCTTGACGCTTCTGACCACCCATACTGTAAATCGATAATTGACCTAACACATCATGTAAATAACTCACCACTAAATGGTCATTAATAATGGCGACATTATTAATCGGATCTTTAGACTCAGGAATAATCGTTTGCCATTGCGATTTATCACTATTGCGGGTGTCAATCGCAATCACTTTACCATTAGGCGCCTCTAAGTCGGTTTTGAAATAAAACACTGAACCATCATTACCGAGAAACTCATATTCAGCTTCTAATTTGAGGATCAATTCCACCACTTGGGATTTAGGCTCAAATAACGATTTATAGAAGAAACGATTACGCTTATCCGTACCTTGAGAAATCGACAGTAATAAGTATTCACCTTTCTCAGAGACATCAATACCAAAGCCCCAATCTTTATTCTGTGGACGCTCATAAATCAATAGATCTTGATGTTGGTCTGTGCCTAATTTGTGGTAATACACTTTTTGGTTAAAATTAACATCAGCTAAGACATCCCCACCTGCTGGGGCATCATAACGGGCGTAGAACACACCTTGATTTTCTTTATCCCACACTGCGCTAGAAAATTTAATCCATTTCAGTTCATCGGCCAGTTTCTTACCAGTTGCGATATCAACGAACTGCCATTGCTGCCAATCTGAGCCAGAATTTGACACACCATAGGCTAAAATTTTACCGTCATTACTCACAGCAACGCCGGATAAGGCAACAGTGCCATCCGCAGACAGTTTATTTGGGTCAAGAACAGGCTTTTCAACACCATCTAAACCTTTAACATACAAAACCGATTGCGCCTGTAGGCCATTATTGCGGTAGTAAAATTGGTTGTCGCCGTTTTCAAACGGGGCAGAGACTTTTTCGTAATTCCAAAGTTCTGTAATACGTTCGACCACAGCTTGTTTATTGGGGATCTTAGCGAGGTAGGCTTGACCAAAGTCTTGTTGTTCTTTTACCCACTCTTCAGTTTCAGGTGTATTGGCCTCCAGATGACGATAAGGGTCGGCCACCGCAACACCATGAATGGTTTCGACGAGGTCATCTTTTTCAGTGACAGGGTAAACGAGTTTAGTTGCGCTTGCCTGCTCAGTCGAATTTTGCTCAGGTGAATTGCCACTTTGGCAGGCACCGAGTGCCATCCCCAATGTGGCCACTAACAAACCTTGCTTTGCAAGGCGAAATCTTAATGCCATCGTGTTGTCGTCCTTCTTATGGTTTCGGGCTTAAGGCCTTTTCAGCAAGTACTATACAAGCAAAAAAAATCATGGCAATGGCGTAACTTAATATGAAGTTTTTTAAGCTGTATCGTGAATTTAACAAAATAGCAGCAAGGATAAGCTTATTGAAGTGTATTATTATGCATTAATAGTGAGTTATAAGTTATTAATCAAGGTAAATAGTGACTTAAGTGATATAAATCACCTTTGTAGCCATTAGAATTACTAATGTTTATGGGCAATTTTTCTCGTTTGTTTTACAACAGGTTTCCCAATAGAATGTACTTGTTTTCAGGAGATAACTGCTTGCAGATATCGAAAACAAAGAACTTTTAAACTGGTGTGTTCCCAACACTTCAGTTTCTTTTCTGGTTCTTATGCTTGACTTCCTTCCTTCAATTTGTTGATTGCAAATGCATTATTTTTGCGGCCCGCTTAGTTTAAGCGGGCTTTTTTTTAGCATTTCAAACACAATCCTGATTATTGCAACGGCCAAGTTTTATACATCATCGATATTACTCGTACTTATCCCACTCTCGCTTTCTGCAGTACTTGTTGAGGTGGATATGTCATCACTACAAATTAAAAAATCTCATTATTTTTACCCATACTCGCAAATTGAGCGAATCATTCGATTAAAGTGGCATACTGCCTGAACTCTCCTTCTTTTAAAAACGACAATGCCAAGTCATAAACTTGGCATTGGAAAACACTTAAAACCTAGGTAAAACAAACACTAAAAAGGTTTACTGATCCGTATAACAACACGACGGTTACGCGCCCTTTCATCCATATCATCATTGGAAGCCACATGACGACGCTCACCATGCCCGAATGTGACAATACGATCTTGGGGAATACCACTGGCAACAAAGAACTCTTTTACCGACGCAGCTCGTGTATCCGACACTTTCTGGTTTACTGAACGGCCACCATAGCTGTCGGTATATGCATCCACCAGCACTAACTCTACCAAGGGATCATAGGCTAAATATTCTTGCACCCGAGACAGTTGTTGCTGGGAGAAACGAGTTAAATCGGTTCCGCCTTCATCGTAATTTAATACAGTAAAAGCGATATCTTCAAAGCTATAGGGCAATAAATGCGCTAGACAAGCTTTAAACTCAGTATATTTACGGCCAAAATTAGCTGAAGACAAACCCACAGCTATCTTATTCGACTCGTTATACCAATCAGCATAGTAAAACGTTGGTTCCATACCGCGACTCAACTCTGCCAACATAGACCAAGCTGCACGCTTAGGCACTTCACCGTTAAAGTACTTTTGATAATGTAATGACGTGATCTCTTTCGATACCACACCAGGACGCCACTGCGGCGCGCGGCTAATTAATTTAGCCTGCGTCACTTGATCAGGTTTTACCCACATATCTAAGGTAAAAGTCATATTCTGCTGCTTACCCGCTTCACTGGTAAAAATCGCTTTACCGTAAGAAGGAATATCATGCTCAAGGCGACAGACGATGGGAGTATTTTCACTCACTCGCCACTGGGAATCACTTAAAGAGGCGACATAATGGCGCAACTCTGCCATTGCAGTTGCTGGAACGCATAAAATTGATACTAATATCAGTTTTCGCCACATAGCCTTTACTCATGTTTAATCGGTTACATGGCTTTATCGGCAAACTATTTAGTTCCTTTAGCTCATAAAACCACCAATCAAGCATGACACACCCCAACACATTTAGCATAATAGCGCCCTGTGAATTTTCTTGAGTACTTTATGAGTGACATTTGCGACGCGAACAAATTGAAATACCGATTTCGAGGCTACTTTCCCGTAGTCATTGATGTCGAAACTGCGGGCTTCAACTCTCAAACCGATGCGTTGCTAGAAATTGCCGTCACCCTACTAAAAATGGACAATGAAGGTGTGATAGGAATCGATAAAACCCTACACTTCCACATTGAGCCCTTTGAAGGCGCAAATTTAGAACCCGAAGCGTTAGCATTCAACGGTATTGATCCCACTAATCCGTTACGGGGAGCGGTGAGCGAGAAAGAAGCCTTTTTGGAAATCTTTAAAGCCGTGAAGAAAGCCCAAAAAGCCTCCGACTGCCATCGTAGTATCATAGTGGCGCACAATGCGGCATTCGATCATGGTTTTGTGAGTAAGGCGATAGAACGTTGCGACTTAAAACGCTCGCCGTTTCATCCTTTTGCCACCTTTGACACAGCAACGCTCGCCGGACTCGCCATTGGTCATACCGTACTTGCCAAGGCATGCATTATGGCGGGTATTCCCTTCGATAATAAAGAAGCCCATTCGGCGCTATATGATACCGAACGTACCGCGGAGCTTTTTTGTCATATCGTGAATCGTTGGAAATCATTAGGTGGCTGGCCATTACTGGCTGTGGATGCACAGGATGCAGAAAGCGGTACTGTGGAATAAATTTAACAGTTAACAATAGATCTTAAGCAATGAAAAAACAAAAAAGCTGCCATTGGCAGCTTTTTTCATTTAACAGGCGACTGTGATTAGAAAAGTACTAATTACAGTGAGCTTGCGTTTTCAGACAGGTAAGCAGCAACACCTTCAGTGCTTGCATTCATACCTTTATCGCCTTTTTCCCAGCCAGCAGGACAAACATCACCGTGCTCTTCATGGAATTGCAGTGCATCGATCATACGTAGCATTTCATCAACGTTACGGCCTAATGGCAGATCGTTAACGACTTGGTGACGAACCATGCCTTCTTTGTCGATCAAGAATGAACCACGGAAAGCCACACCCGCTTCTGGATGCTCAACATCGTATGCTTTACAGATTTCATGTTTAACGTCAGCCACTAGCGTGTATTTAACTTGGCCAATACCGCCTTTTTCAACTGGGGTGTTACGCCATGCATTGTGGGTAAACTGAGAATCGATAGACACACCAATCACTTCTACGCCACGCTTAGTGAACTCTTCCATACGGTGATCAAAAGCGATCAACTCTGATGGGCAAACGAAAGTGAAGTCAAGTGGATAGAAGAATACGACGGCTGGTTTGCCTTTGATGGCTGCAGTCAAGTTAAAGCTATCAACGATTTCGCCAGAACCTAATACAGCTGCAGCAGTAAAATCAGGAGCCTGACGGCCTACTAATACGCTCATTTTATATCTCCATCTATGAGTTGAACTAAGTGTAAGGCAAGATGCCTTCTAGCCAGTATGTTCTCAACCTAGGTCAAGTTAAATCCTTACTGATTAAAAGGTGTTCTTACCAATCAAATCCTTAGGCATTATAAGTCGTGTGCTGTGCCTTACAACCTATTTAAGACCAATATCACATTTTTCAAGGGTATTTCCGTTTTGCCTGACTAAGGATAGAGCAATCTGCGTATCCAGTGTGCGGAGCAATCCACATTCAGCTAACAGACAAAACCCAGCATGATCACATTTTCAGATATTTTTCAGATAAGCCCTCGGCAAACTGGACATCCACTGCCTTTGCAGTCGAAAATAGCTCCTTTGGCTTAAAGAATTAAGAAAATTGATAATGAATGCAGTCGTAATTGCAGTGTGCTTAATGTTAGCACTCAGTTTAGCTAGGGTGAATGTGGTTATTGCCCTGACCGTGAGCGCCCTCGTGGCGGGATTGGTAGGCGGAATGGATCTGCACCAAACTATAGATGCCTTTAATACAGGCTTAGGTGGCGGCGCACAAATTGCGCTCAGTTATGCATTATTAGGTGCTTTCGCTGTCGCACTATCGCATTCAGGCTTAACGACGCTGATTTCTAGAAGCATCATTAGTAGCCTTGGACAAGATCCTAATCCCACAAACACTAACTGGGTACGCTGGTTACTGCTGTTATCGCTACTCGTTATGTCGATGGCTTCACAGAATATTTTACCGATCCATATCGCCTTCATTCCGATTTTAGTGCCACCACTCTTACATGTGATGACCAAACTGAACATCGACCGCCGCCTTGTGGCTTGTGTTCTAACCTTCGGCCTAGTCACCACCTATATGATTTTACCGATTGGTTTTGGTGGCATTTTCTTAAATGATATTCTGCTTTCCAACTTAACCAGCAATGGCTTAGCCGCTGCTCGCGAGCAAATTCCGCCAGCCATGTTAATCCCTGCCGCGGGTATGGTCGTAGGGTTACTCACTGCAGTATTCATCAGTTACCGTAAACCTCGGACTTACGACGAGGCAAAAGTGTTGGTCGCTGAACCTGAAGAAAATCTCAACAAACGCAATATCATCATTGCTGCACTGGCGATATTAGCCACTCTCGTCGTACAGCTCGAAACTGACTCTATGATTTTTGGCGCCTTAGTCGGCTTCATGATTTTCAGTTTTTCGGGTGCCTTGAAGCATGTCGCCGACCAAGATATTTTCAACCAAGGTGTGCGCATGATGGCCAATATCGGCTTTATCATGATTTCAGCCGCAGGCTTTGCCGCAGTAGTGAAAGAAACCGGTGAAGTGGGTACGCTTGTGGCCTCGCTTAGTGAGATTATTGGTAACAATAAAGCCCTCGCAGCCTTTTTGATGCTACTGGTTGGTCTACTGATCACTATGGGAATTGGGTCGTCTTTCTCCACCATTCCAATTATCGCGACGATATATGTACCATTGGCATTGAGTTTTGGTTTTTCAGTAGCCGCCACAATCGCGTTAGTCGGCACTGCCGCCGCGCTGGGTGATGCGGGCTCGCCAGCATCAGATTCCACCTTAGGTCCCACTGCAGGTTTGAATGCCGATGGTCAACACGATCACATTCGTGACAGCGTGATCCCAACATTTATCCACTACAATATTCCACTATTAGTGTTTGGTTGGATTGCGGCCATGGTGTTGTAAGTGTTATCGCAGATGTTTATATTACCGTATTAGAAAGTAAAAACAGCGCGGCATTCTCCGCGCTGTTTTTTATCTCGGGTATTCACTTTTATTGCGGGCAGCAGGTTAACTCACTGATTCACTCGATAACTCACGTAATAATGAACGTGATAATGAACGTGATAATTAAGATGTCGGGTCAAGCTTGCGACTTCCTTGCTTATTCTTTTTATCTTCATATAACGCTTTATCCGCCGCTTGTAGCACTGCCTCAAAGGAAGCATAATCTTGCGAATCAGCCACACCGCAGGAGACTGTCAGCACATTTAAAAACTGCCGCTCTGCGACCGCCTGACGTAAATGTTCAGCCAACAATAAGGCCCGTTCAAAAGTACAATTAGCCAAGATGACGACAAACTCATCACCGCCGGTTCTGATTAACAAATCATTTTCTCGAAATACACTGCGCATCGCATCAACAATTTGCATGATCGCCATATCCCCGAGTTTATGCCCATAGGTATCATTAATGGTTTTGATTTTGTCGCCGTCCACGCAAATCACCGCGTAATGCCCCTTAGTTGCGACATCAAACAGTGTGGTCTCATAGACTTTCTTATTATAGGTTCGAGTAAAAGCATCCAATAACATCGCTTCACTAAACCGTTGACGCTCAGTACGAAGTTTCCTAAAACGATTGATATTAATTTGAACGAAGAAGATCACGATAGATAACAAAAACCATAGGGGCAAATTCCACACAATGAAACGAAATATACTGATTTTATATGTCAGTGAAGTCATGTTATCTAAATGATTTGTCATCGAATAAAACAAGAACTCCGGCGTCAATTCAGCCCAAAGGCTATCTGTCGTGATCACCAACTCAGTACCATAATCCGTTTTCTGCAATTCAACATGTTTATTACGCATAAAAACCGACGTCATTAGGGCCGTGTCGGCAATAACATCACCGATGAAATGATTAGGATCATTAGATGATGAAATCGGTGATGCCATCGATAAAATGACTTTCCCACTAACTTCATCTTGATAAGGAATGGATAATACGATTCCATCGCCTAAGGACTCTGGGGTCGCGTCTTTCGCGCAATATTGCAGACTCTGACAAAACTCATTCGTTGAAGTACGGTCTTTAATCAGCCGCGCTTTTACGTCCTCAGGAATTGGGGAGGCAAAATACATGGCATCACTGCGATAAAGTCCCACATACAGGAATATATCTTCGACATTGGTCTTTTTACTGGTTTTACTGGAATAGAGATAATCAAAATAGCGTAATACTTGCTCTTCTTCTGCGGAAAGCACTCCCCCTTGCGGCAGCATTAATCTGGAAGGGTCGAGTTGAAAAAGTGCTAAAGAGGATTTATTGAAATCAATAATATCGTGCAGAGATAAGCTTTTACCGAGCAGTTCAATATAACTCGGTGTAAGTTGCTCGTTTTTTACAAAAGACACAAAGGATTTATGCTCTCTATCGATTTTAAACGGTAATAGAATAAGTAGGAGTACGACAAACAAGAGGGTCGCAAATTCAAATGATCGACGCAATAATAACCAGTTGAGTGTCGAATTTCCCATAATTCCTCTTAATCCCTGTTCTACCGATATGTACCTTGCACAAAACGTAAAGTGCGATCAATAAAATTGCAAAATAAGCCAATAAAAACAACTTTAATAGATAATTATTATTTACCTTATCCTAAACTTTAGCAGCTTAAGATAAAGTTATTTATGTATTGAACAAAAACAAAAAGGGAGCCTAGGCTCCCTTACTGACCACATCCGCTCAATTGAGCATCAGCAACTCTGATTATTTAGCAACTTTAGCTATTTAGTACCAAAGATTTTATCGCCCGCATCACCCAGACCTGGCAGGATATAGCCTTTCTCGTTTAAGCATCTATCGATAGCGGCAGTATATAATTCGATATCCGGATGCGCCGCTTCTAAGGCTTTAATGCCTTCAGGTGCAGCCACTAGCACTAAGGCCTTAATTGAAGTACAACCGCGCTTTTTCAATAAATCGACGGTCGCAATCATAGAACCACCTGTCGCCAACATAGGATCGACAACTAAGGCGATACGTTCGTTCATGTCGCTGGCCAGCTTCTCAAAATAAGGTACTGGCTCAAGAGTCTCTTCGTCACGGTAAATACCGACAACTGAGATACGCGCACTTGGAATGTGCTCGAGTACGCCGTCCATCATACCCAAACCCGCACGTAAAATTGGCACGACAGTGACTTTTTTACCTTTGATTTGATCGACTTCAACCGGACCGTTCCAGCCTTCAATCGTCACCGTTTCAGTTTCGAAATCTGCGGTAGCTTCATAGGTTAATAAACTACCCACTTCGGCGGCTAGTTCACGGAAACGTTTAGTGCTAATGTCACCTTCGCGCATTAAACCGATTTTGTGACGCACTAAAGGATGTTTAACCTCGACAACTTTCATTTTTCTCTCCTGCTTATTTTTCGGCGTATTATTTTAGGCAAATTTTTCAGATTCTAGTTGATTTGTTTACTAGGTAAAACAGAAAGTTTTGCCATTCGGTCTAATCGTGAGCTATCTCGCAAGAATAATCCCCAATCGTCTAAGATACCTACTGTGATTTACTATTTTGTGACCAAACTCAAGACCTCTAAAAATAGAATATCTCGCATTCAGACCAAAAAAACTCCGCCGAGGGGCATAAATCCAAATCATGACTTTCGACCCCTAGCACAAGCTGGTAGAATACCGCCGCATAAAATCCAATAACGATGTACCCGAGAGGATCCCTCCGTGAGCACACCTACCCCACTGAGCTATAAAGATGCCGGCGTTGATATTGATGCAGGTAATGCACTGGTAAGTAACATTAAAGCAGCCGTTAAACGTACCCGTCGTCCAGAAGTTATGGGCAACTTAGGTGGTTTTGGCGCCCTGTGTGAAATCCCCACTAAATACAAACAACCGGTTTTAGTGTCTGGCACCGATGGTGTTGGGACTAAATTACGTTTAGCTATCGACTATAAAAAACATGACACTGTCGGCATAGACTTAGTTGCCATGTGTGTGAACGATCTGATCGTCCAAGGCGCTGAGCCACTGTTTTTCCTCGATTACTACGCAACAGGCAAACTCGATGTTGAAACGGCAACGTCCGTCGTCAACGGCATCGGCGAAGGTTGTTTCCAATCTGGTTGTGCGTTAATTGGCGGTGAAACCGCTGAAATGCCAGGCATGTATGAAGGTGAAGATTACGACCTAGCGGGTTTCTGCGTGGGTGTAGTTGAAAAAGCCGACATTATTGACGGTAGCAAAGTGGCAGCGGGTGATGCACTTATTGCATTAGCCTCAAGCGGCCCTCATTCAAATGGTTACTCTTTAGTACGTAAAGTATTAGAAGTGAGCCAAGCAGACCCTCAGCTAGATCTCAACGGCAAACCGCTGATTGAACATCTACTTGAGCCAACCAAAATTTACGTAAAATCATTGCTCAAACTGATTGAAGCATCTGATGTCCATGCGATGGCGCACATTACTGGCGGCGGCTTCTGGGAAAACATCCCACGCGTACTGCCAGATAATTTAAAAGCGGTTATCCAAGGCGATTCATGGCAATGGCCCGCTGTTTTCAGTTGGTTAATGGAAAATGGCAACATTGCAGAATACGAAATGTATCGCACCTTCAACTGTGGCGTCGGCATGTTAGTCGCGCTGCCAGCCGATAAAGTGGATGCAGCACTTGCATTACTGGCTGCAGAAGGCGAACAAGCATGGCTTATCGGTGCTATCGCACATCGTGAAGGCAATGAAGAGCAAGTGGAGATCCTGTAATGCCCCAGAGCTGTCGTGTAGTTGTATTAATTTCCGGAAATGGCAGTAACCTGCAAGCGGTTATCGACGGTTGCGATGATAATCTGCAGGCCGAAGTTGTCGGAGTCATCAGTAATAAACCCGATGCCTATGGCCTAGTGCGCGCCCATCATGGCGAAATTGATACCAGCTGCGTGATAGCTCACCAAGGTGAATCTCGCTCTGAATACGATGCACGTTTAATGACAGTGATTGAAAAGTATCAGCCCGATTTAATCGTGTTGGCAGGATTTATGCGGATCTTAACTGATGATTTCGTGAATCATTACCTAGGTCGCATGATCAATATTCATCCTTCGCTGCTACCTAAATACACTGGCTTAAACACCCATCAACGTGCCATAGACGCAAACGATAGCGAACATGGTGCCAGCGTGCATTTTGTCACGCCAGAGCTGGATGCTGGCCCAGTGATATTACAGGCCAAAGTGCCTGTTTATGAAGACGATACGGCTGATATGCTCGCCGCCCGCGTGCATGAGCAAGAACATGCTATTTATCCGCTCGTGGTGAAATGGTTTAGTCAGCAACGTCTTAACATGCAAAATGGCCAAGCCTATCTCGATGGCAACCTTATCGGCCCAAGCGGTTACGCGCCCGATTAGTTCCACTTGACCGAAAGTTGTACCAATCAAAAAAATAGAGACCTTCGGGTCTCTATTTTTTTAACTATTTTCAACAAAAGCATTGTTTTCTTAGGCAATGTGGCATTAGATAACTTAACGAAAAAGTGATTTTTGATCGGCATGACAAGAGACTATTAGATGAAAAATATTATCTGCGATATCGATGGTGTACTACTGCACGACAATAAACTGATCCCCGGCAGCGACAAATTTATCCAGCGCATTTTAGAGCAAGGCAATCCGTTAGTAATATTGACTAACTATCCCGTACAAACGGGTAAGGATCTGCAAAACCGTTTAAGTGCCGCCGGTATTGATATTCCTGAAGAATGCTTTTACACCTCTGCCATGGCAACTGCCGACTTTTTAAAACACCAAGAAGGCAGTAAGGCCTATGTCATTGGCGAAGGCGCCCTCACCCACGAACTCTACAAAGCAGGCTTTACCATTACCGATATTAATCCCGATTTTGTGATTGTCGGTGAAACCCGCTCATACAACTGGGAGATGATCCATAAAGCGGCAGGCTTCATCGCACGCGGCGCGCGCTTTATTGCCACTAACCCCGATACTCACGGTCCAGCCTACAGCCCTGCTTGTGGTGCACTCTGCTCACCGATTGAGCGTATTACCGGTAAGAAACCTTTCTACGTGGGCAAACCGAGTGCTTGGATTATTCGCTCAGCGCTTAATCATATTGATGGACACTCGGAAGACACTGTCATCATAGGCGACAATATGCGTACCGATATTTTGGCGGGCTTCCAAGCAGGGCTTGAAACCATTCTGGTCACCAGTGGCGTGAGTAAGCTTGAAGATATCGACAAAGAGCCCTTCCGCCCGAACCATGTGTTTGCCTGCGCTGGCGATATCGACGTTGTTTAAACAGATGTCTAATCCTACGTCTAGCAATTCATCCTTGCCAGTCGTTTAAACATTACCTATGCAACACGCCTCACCCAAAGGCGTATTGCATAGGGTAAAGCAACATTAAGTAACATATTCGCCTTCTTCTCAGCCTTGTGGCTCACAGCGGCTTGCTTCATGATAAGCCTCGCTTCTGATTGATTAACAGAAATCTAAAATTCCTTAATTAAAACAACAGTAGGATTAACCTATGCGACGTCTGTATCCCCTCTGTGCGCTGGCTATGCTCAGTGCCTGTAGTCCGAATTCATCCCAATCCGATGGCAACAGCACCTTAGCTGAACTCAAACCCGTGCAGTTTAATGAAGCGCGCTTTAGAAATGATATTAAAGCCCTGTCATCCGATGAATTTGAAGGCCGCGCGCCCACCACTCACGGTGAAAAACTCACCTTGGACTATTTGACCAAAGCCTTTACAGAGATGGGACTCAAGGGCGCGTACCAAGGCAGCTTTTTACAACCTGTGCCTATGGTGAGCTATACCGCAGATGAAGCGCAGCAAGTCACGCTGGCAGGATTACCCTTTAAATACCGAAAAGATCTAGTGCTCAGCAGTCGCCACGATAACGGTGGTATTAGTATTGAGAACGCGCCATTAGTCTTCGTCGGCTATGGGGTGAATGCCCCTGAATATGGTTGGAATGATTACCAAGATCTCGACATGAAAGGCAAAATCGCGGTGATCTTAGTGAACGATCCCGGCTTTGCTCGCCCTGACTCGGGTAAATTCAACGGCAAAGCCATGACCTATTACGGCCGTTGGAGCTACAAATTTGAAGAAGCCAGTCGTCAAGGCGCACTCGGCGCACTGATTATCCATGATACCGAGCCCGCCTCTTACCCTTGGTCCGTGATAGAAAATAGTTGGACTGGACCACAGCAAGATCTGGTCCTCAGTAAAGCAGAACAAGATAGCCGTATCCAAGTCGAAGGCTGGCTTACACTGGACGCGGCTACGCAACTGTTCGATAAAGCCGGTTTATCACTGCCTAATTTAATGGCGCGCGCCGCCGACAGCTCAATCAATTTACCCCTTGAACAAACGGCCAACATAGCCTTTAAAAATAAAGCCGAATACGCAAATAGCTACAATGTGGTCGCCACACTCCCCGGCAGCACACAAGCCAACGAGCAAATCCTCTACACCGCCCATTGGGATCACATAGGTAAAGACGAGACGAAAGAAGGCGATCAAATTTATAACGGCGCCATGGATAATGCCTCGGGCACTGCCGGCATTCTCGAAATCGCCAGACAATTAGCCGACAATGCCAAACAAGGCCATGGTTTAGCGCGCTCGGTCACCTTTATTGCCACCACAGGTGAAGAACAGGGCTTACTCGGTTCACGCTATTACGCCGCTAATCCACTTTATCCTATCGACAAAACCGTGGCAGTGTTAAACCTCGACAGCACTAATATCTATGGCAAAACCAAAGACTTTACCATCGTCGGCAAAGGTAAATCTGAGTTAGAAACTTATCTTATCGATGCGGCTAAACAACAAAACCGCATCGCCATGGGTGAGAAAAATCCCGCTTCGGGCGGTTTCTTCCGTTCAGATCATTTCAGCTTTGCCAAACTAGGCGTGCCCGCCGTCTTTGCCGGCGGCGGTAGCGACCCCGTTGATGAAGCCACGGCTGCTTATAAAACCCAGATGCAAGCTACAATGAAAGGCTGTTATCACAATGTCTGCGATGAATATCGTGAAGATTGGGATTTAAGCGGGGCGCTGCAAGACTTGCAAATCTACTACCAAGTCACACGCACATTGGGCAACAGTAAAGATTGGCCGGGATACTATCAAGGCACAGAATTCAATAGCCTGCGCCCAGCCAAAACGACGCTGGTAACGGACGCAAAATAACAGCCTGAGTCAGTGGCTTCTTGCGAGAGACAGCTGGGTTAGTCGTCTCTTATTGACGCCTGCTAGTAGAACCTGCGAAATAAAGCGCCAGCTGAATAAAGCGCCAAACAAGACCTACAAGCACGTGAACCATTCACGTGCTTTTTTGTTTTCAGCTCACAAAAAATGCCGTTATCGCGAAATATCCATCCCACAACGCCATTATGAATAGGCCTATGCCATTGGTTGATGTCAAACTCGGCGCATTAATTGATTAAAAATAAAACACTTAAACGAGCCAACTCATTATTTATGGTCTTTTTTAGCGGTTTTTCTATCATCGACACTTTTTCAAAACACATTGTGAATTCCCCAAAACTCCACGCGCCAAATCAAGCAATAAAAACAAATCATCAAAAATAATTCAAATTTAATGAATTATTCTCAAATAAAAGCACTAAACATAAACATCTAAATCAACAAAAATGCCAATAAACAGATAAAACATCAAAAATAGTGTTTGGCAAAACGCTAAATAGCTGGCACATTAAACCTCAATTGAGACATCCTCAAATGACAGACAGTGTGGGAGTTGTACTATGTGTTCAATCTTTTCGATTTTAGATATCCAATCTGATGCCAAAGAACTGCGCCAAGTCGCGCTAGAAATGTCTAAGCTAATGCGCCACCGTGGCCCTGACTGGTCAGGTATTTATGCCAGTGATAAGGCAATTCTTGCCCACGAACGTTTAGCGATTGTTGACATTGAACACGGTGCTCAGCCGCTGCTGACTGAAGATGGCAGTTTGATCCTCGCGGTCAACGGCGAAATCTATAACCACAAAGAATTGAAAGCCCAGCTAGGCGATAAGTACAGCTATCAAACCAACTCTGACTGCGAAGTGATCTTGGCGCTGTATCAAGAATACGGCACTGAATTTCTTGATAAATTAAACGGTATCTTCGCCTTTGTGTTATATGACAAAGCCCAAGACAGATACCTTATCGGCCGCGATCACATGGGTATCATCCCGCTATATACAGGCCGTGACGCTGCGGGTAACTTCTATGTTGCCTCCGAAATGAAAGCCTTGATGCCAGTGTGTAAAACGGTAGAGGAATTCTTACCTGGCCAATATTTGTACTCAAGCGATGCCGCCGCGGTGAAATACTACACTCGCGATTGGCAAAGCTATGATGCGGTTAAAGATAACCCAGCCAGCCAAGAAGAATTGCGTGACGCATTAGAAGCAGCGGTCAAACGTCAATTAATGTCAGACGTGCCCTATGGTGTGTTGCTGTCGGGCGGCTTAGATTCATCGATCATTTCCGCCGTGACGCAAACCTTTGCTAAACGCCGGATTGAAGACGATGGCGAAACCAACGCTTGGTGGCCACAGTTACATTCATTTGCCGTCGGCCTTGAAGGTGCGCCAGATTTAATCGCCGCCAAAAAGGTCGCCGAAGCGATTGGTACGATTCACCATGAGATCCATTTCACCTTCCAAGAAGGCTTAGATGCGATTAAAGAAGTGATCTATCACTTAGAAACCTACGATGTCACCACCATACGAGCTGCCACGCCAATGTATTTAATGGCGCGTAAAATCAAAGCGATGGGCATTAAGATGGTGTTATCGGGTGAAGGTGCTGACGAGCTATTTGGCGGCTATTTATACTTCCATAAAGCGCCAAACGCACAGGCATTCCACGAGGAATTAGTCCGCAAACTCGATAAACTGCATCTGTTCGATTGTCTGCGAGCCAACAAAGCCATGGCCGCTTGGGGATTAGAAGCCCGTGTACCCTTCCTCGATAAAGAGTTTATGGATGTGGCGATGCGCATCAACCCTGAAGCGAAAATGTCTAAGGATGGCCGTATTGAGAAACACATTCTGCGTAAAGCCTTTGAGCACAAGTTGCCAAAAGAAGTGGCGTGGCGTCAGAAGGAACAATTCAGTGACGGCGTTGGCTACTCATGGATTGACGGTTTGAAAGAACAAGCTGCGGCGCGGGTGGATGATTTACAATTGGCGAACGCGAAATTCCGTTTCCCATACAACACGCCAGAAACCAAAGAAGCCTATTTCTATCGCTGCTTCTTTGAGGAACATTATCCACTGAGCGGCGCTGCAGAAACGGTTCCAGGTGGTAAATCCGTCGCCTGTTCAACGCCAGAAGCATTGGCTTGGGACGAAAGCTTACGCGGCATTATCGACCCATCGGGCCGAGCTGTACGCTCTGTGCATACCTCAAGTTATTAATAGACTAACGTTGAAGTACTAGGTTCATAAATTAGGTTGATGAGCTAGATTGATGAACAGGTTAATACAGCCAACCACAAGCGCTACCCTCGGGTGGCGCTTGTATTTTAATGCTTTTTACTTTTATTGCTTACTCACGTACAAAATGGTGACTTAGCTAAAATACCAAACTAGGCCGACAGCGCACTGAATGGCTTGATTTGAGAGTGAGCTTGAATGTGGGTTTGAGTGTGAGCGTTGGTTTGCACTTGAGTTTGAAAATAAGCATTACTCTGCGTCAACGCCATCGGATCTAAGCTTAAAAACTGCTTTCCAGCACTCAGCCCCACATGATAATCATGGCGTAAATCCGCATCGGTACTGCCCAGCAATTTACTTTGCAAATTTTCAGCAGCAAAAATCTGCACTATCTCCACATCCTCTGGCGGATTAGCGATGAAATCCAATTCATCCTGATAGGCTTGTTCGTGCTGCACTAAGTAATCTATGGTTTTCGGACAAAAGCCAGAAACACAAATCCAAGATTTTAATTTGTGAACCCAAGCCGATTGCGCCTGAAAATCCTCGCTCACAGTACGGATCACCACAATTTTGCGGGCACCACGACGATAGGCCTCACGCACAGGTAAAGGCGCTGCTAAACCGCCGTCGAGATAAAAATCACTATCAATACCTTCGCTTAATGCAGTGCCATGATCAGAGGCGCTGTTATCAGAAGCGTTATGATTAGCCGCGCCGTTATTAGAAGCCTTGTCGCTATTACAGGCGCGGTCACTCAGCCAAGGCGTGAGTTTCACCCCTTGTTTATACAAAAATGGTAATGCGCTAGAAGCTTTTAGCAATTCGCGCCACTGGCTTTTACTGCTTGGACTTAAAAAATAACCTTTGCGATCACTGGCATTCGTAGTTGTGATCAGTAACTGCCGATGACCGAGTGAGGCTGCCGCCGCGTTAAGATCTAATTTAAACATCCCTTGTCGAGTCTGCTCAAAATACCAATCTAAATCGACTACATTGCCGCCGACTAACCCGCGACCGAGTCGATAGAAGCGTTTATGGCGCGATAAACCGCGGATTAAGCGTTTGGCATACCCCTTTTGGCGGGCCAAAAAACTGCTGAGATTCTGTGAGCCTGCTGAGGTACCGATAAATAAATCAAAGGGATCGAATCCGCCATCAAGCCAAGCATCGAGCACGCCTGCGGTGAATATACCGCGCTGACCACCACCTTCTGCAATCAGGGCCACCTGTGGGCTAGCGTTAGATTGAGGGTCTTTGGGGGCTAAGTGGCTGACGGCGTGCATAGGAAAACCTTATCGAATAATTCATATAAGGCGAGTCTAAACAAGCTGAATGAGAAAATATAACGGATAGAAACTATCATCTTAATAGGTAAACACTATTAAGATGATAAGTCACACAAGGTTAATCCATGCTCAAGGCACGAATACAGACAGAGAGCTACGGCGGTTATTCGCGCAAGATTAACCCATTCGCTCCAGCTTGCTCATCATCCTTAACGAACAAGCTATTTTTACATCAATGCATTAAAACTTATGACTCAGTTCAAGCGTGATATTACGCGGCTCACCGGGGAAATGGCCATTACGCTCGCTAAAACCACTGACGGCATATTCTTTATCGAAGATATTTTTAAGATTTAAGCGAACTTGAGTTTGATCCCACTGGGTCGTCCAGCTCATGTCAAAAATCGTATGGGGCTTCACCGTTTGGCCATCGAGGCTGAACTGCTCGCCCACATAGTCCATGCCAAAAGCAATCGCCGAATCGAGTGCATTGATATCGTAACGGGTCCATATCCCCGCTTGATGACGCGGCGCATTGGCAAAGTGCTTACTATCAAACGTATTGGTTAAACTGTCGTTCGTTACCCCTTTAACCACTTCGGTCTCGTTATAGGCATAGTTTGCCGTGACGGTCAGATTATCGGTTAAGTCCCCCACCAGCGTCCATTCAAGGCCTTGACTGTGTACTTCACCCAAATTAAGTAAAGCGGGAATACCATCGTCATCACCAGTATCTAAAGGGTTAGCTTGGGCGACATTTTGTTTTTCAATCCGATACACAGCGAGCGTGGTCATAAACTGGCCATCAAGCCATTCATTTTTCATCCCAAGTTCAATTTGATTGCCCGTTTCTGGATCGAGGAAACCATCACCAATATCTTCTGCTTGATTGGTTAAAGATGCTGGATTGAAGCTCTCTGAGTAATTCAAATAAAAGGACATTGAATCGATTGGACGATAATTAAGCCCTGCTCTTGGCGTTATCGCGTTATCGCTGAAGGAGAAACCGGTATTTTTATCATAATCATCAAACTGGCTGAAACGCAGACCAGCAATCAATGACCACTGTTCATTAAAGTGCAGATGTTCCTGTACATAAATGCCGTAACGGTTAGCGCGGGTACCATCGGTATTTTTATCCTTCAAGTTGTAACTATTAGGGTCGGTTTCACCATAGTTAAGGTCAAAAATATTCAAGTTACCAACACCATCCTTATCAGTCGCCAATTTGTACTGATATTCGGTTTCGACATAGTGATAGTCGCCGCCGAACAGGAATTCATGTTCAAAACCTAAAGCATCGAATGCATAGACAAAATCATTGGTTAAACTAATTTCATCATTAGCCCGTGCTTGAACTCGGTATTCACGCTTAATGGTGCCATCACCCATAATGGGCTTTTTATTGGCATCTGAAGTCGCCCAACCTCTCGATTCATGATATTGCTGCGTGGAATCATTATTAAGATAACGGATCTGAGTTTTGACCGAGAAATTATCGGTAAATTGATGATCGAGAATCGATTGCAGCACTAGTGCATCCATCTTCTGGAAGTCACTCTTCTCATTGGCATTATAGGATGGCGCAACCAGGAAGTTACCGTCATTATCGACAGGAACGCCGCGCAGTCGATTGCCACCTAAATCCTGCTTAATAATATCGAAAGTGGTGGTGAGCTTGGTATCATCACTGATTTCGTAGAGTAACCCACCCGCCACTTCGGCATTTTGACTATCGGCATTATTGCGAAAGCTATCTTCCTGCTGATAATAGGCGCCAAAACGATAGGCGAGATTGTTGGTTAAGCCGCCAGTGAAATCCAGCGAGCCACCTATCATATCCTCGCTGCCAGTGCTTAAGGTCAGCTCTTTACTCTCGACAAAGGTTGGTTTTTTAGTGACATAGTTGATCATGCCGCCGGGTTCACCGCCGCCATAAAGTGCGGATGCAGGACCTTTTAACACTTCAACCCGCTGCACGTTAAAGAGTTGCGGCACAGAAAATCCCGAATAGGGATCGCCCCTTACCCCATCATAAAAAACGTTGGCATCGTCGCGGAAACCGCGAAAGGTCACGCCCGAATAACTAAACTCACTCACGCCCGCGATAGAGCGGTATAAATCGGTAATATTGCGCGCCGCTTGGTCGACGATTAACTGCTCGGTCAGCACTTGCACCGACTGCGGCAATTCCATCACATTAATCGCCGTCTTAGTGCCAACTGTCGTTTCTTTATCGACGTACATTTGCATTGCACGGCCATGGACAGCAATACGCTCAGGTGCTGCGAGTGTTATCTCCCCATCGGCTGCGGATTGAGTCGATGCAGGACTGGGGACTGGTGAGCTCGTAGACAAGGTCTGCTGTGGAGCCTCTTTATCGAGTACAGTTTCAGCGGCGAATGCCGACTGATGTTGAGCAAGTGCAAGTGCGATTAATGAGTAAGCGAAACGAGTCTTCACAGAATGTCCCCAGCGCGAGCGCATAAAAATGGCATAAACCAAAGGGTTTACAAATGTATTCAAACGAATTGGCCGTCATTATAAAGAATGATTTACTAATGACAATAATTATCATTTGAATTTACACAATTGTGAAACGCGTTTAATAAATCATCGACATCAACCCACATAGTCCTTGTTATGTGTGGTTATGACTCAAACAAAGGAGCGCCAATAACACAGACCTTCGATGAAAGTTTTAATGTGGAATAAGAAAGAGACGCACAGCATCAAGCTGAATACTTGCGTGCAGCTTAATAAAAACAAAAAGTTAAATATTTAAACCATACAAAAATAAAAACCAGCGACAGTGCGCTGGTTTTTGGCTATTGTTGAGCGGTGCTTAAGCAAGGGCTTAACTCAGCCTATAAGGTGAATGCTTAAAAGATAGCTTCATCCAATTGCGTGAGCATTTCACTCGCCTGCTCGATTTGCTTACGCAGACTGCGACCTTGCACCGCCCAGTAAGCCATGTAGAAATCAGCAGTTTTCAATTTAGCTTGGTAAAACGCGGTTTCTTCAGTGCCCTGCTCCAGCGCCGCTAATGCCACCGCGGCACTTCTGGCCCACATCCATGCCAGTGCAGTCACCCCAAACAACTCCAGATAAGCCATAGAGGCTGCGCCGATAATGTCAGGATTGGTCGCTGTCTGCGAAGCTAAATAACCACTAGCCTTTTGCAAATCACCCGCACAATCCATTAAACCACTCACGTAAGGTTGCATCGCCGCATTCGTGCTATGTGACTTAATAAACTCTGTCACTAACGCCGACCATTGCTGCATCGCCGCGCCGCGGTCGCTAAGCAGCTTACGCCCCACTAAATCCAATGCCTGAATACCGTTAGTGCCTTCATAAATCAGTGCAATACGGCTATCACGCACAAATTGCTCCATACCCCACTCATGAATATAACCATGTCCACCAAACACTTGCTGTGCATCGACACAGGCATTAAAACCACGGTTAGTGATAAAACCTTTCACCACTGGCGTGAACAGTGCCGCTAATTGGGAGGCAACTTTGGCTTTGGCGGGATCGGTATGACGCTCAGCTTCATCTAGCCACAAAGCTTGTTGTCCAACTAAGGCTCTTGCGCCTTCATTAAAGGCTTTTTGCGAGAGCAACATGCGGCGCACATCGCCGTGAACCAAAATCGGATCGGCGGCTTTTTCGGGTGCTTTGGCACCACTTAAGGCGCGGCTCTGTAATCTGTCTTTGGCATAGGCTAGCGCATTTTGATAGGCAATCTCAGAGACACCCAGACCTTGCACGCCAACGCCTAAACGCGCTTGGTTCATCATAGTAAACATGGCGCGCAGTCCTTGGTGTGGCTCGCCAACAAGCTCACCCAATGCACCTTCAAATACCATCACACAAGTTGAGTTACCGTGAATGCCCATCTTATGTTCAAGGCCACTGGCATATAAAGTGTTCGGTGCGCCTAAACTACCATCGTTATTCACTAATACTTTAGGCACTGCGAACAAAGATATGCCCTTCACGCCTTCAGGTGCATCGGGCAAACGAGCTAATACGAGGTGCACTATGTTGTCGGTGAGTTGATGATCGCCTGAGGAGATAAAAATTTTCTCACCGCTGATGGCAAAAACACCTTCGGATACTGGCACGGCTTTGGTGCGTAATAAGGCTAAGTCAGTCCCCGCGTGGGACTCGGTCAAGTTCATGGTCCCAGTCCATTCACCGCTGACCAGTTTACTTAAATATTTTTGCTTGAGCGCATCACTGCCGTGGGTATGGATGGCGGCATAAGCGCCATGGGTCAAACCGGGATACATGGCAAAGGCCATGTTAGTTGCCGTTTGTATCTCAGTGGCAAAAATCCCCACCACTTCGGGTAAGCCTTGGCCGCCATATTCAGGATCGCAGGTCAGCGTCGGCCAGCCATTATCAACAAACTGCCGATAGGCATTATCAAATCCTTCCGGTGTAATCACCTTACCATCGACCAACTTACAGCCTTGCAGATCGCCGACACTATTGAGCGGTAACATAACTTCAGTACTAAAGTCGGCCATACCTTGAAGGATCGCATCGACAAGATCTGGATCGATTTCATCGAACCCCTTAAGTGCATCTTGCTGATAAATATGTAACATTTCATCGAGGATAAATTGATAGTCGCGCAGCGGCGCTTGATAAACTGGCATAATCGCTTCCCTTTTCTTGTTAGACTGCAACTCAACTAAGTGATCTGACCACTTTGGTGCTCTGACCACTTTAGCTAAATCTGCCGAAAAAGAAAGCACCTCAGTATCCGCCACAGACTTTTGTTTACACAAACGAACAGCGAAACCGTAAATTGATCGCAACAAAGCCTTATGTTATCGCGGAAAACTTTGTAAGCTAACTGCCTGTTTTTCTGATATGTCAGTAGAGTTAAGGATATTGTTACTATGGGTTCTGTCACTACTAAAAAGCACGCCAACGGGCTCGATTATGTCGAAGTGAATACGGCGTTATGTCAGGCAAGAATTTTTTTGCAGGGCGCGCAAATAGACTATTTTCAACCCGTAGGCAAACCACCTTTGCTGTGGGTTTCATCGGCTGACGATTATCAACCCGGTAATGGGATCCGTGGCGGTGTACCCGTATGCTGGCCTTGGTTTGGCATGAGTAGTGAAGCATTCCCCCAACACGGTTTCGCCCGTACCCGCATTTGGACGCTGGGATCGGTAGAAATGCGCAACCAGCTAGTAGATTTACGTTTTAGCTTAAAGATCAGTGAGCAAGATAAAATCTATTGGCCGCATAACACTGAGGTCAGCGTACTGTTTACCTTAGGCGACACCCTAAGCATTAGTCTTGTGAATACCAACTTAGGTACTGAACCCGTTACGCTTACCCAAGCGTTGCACAGCTATTTCCCGATTGAGGATATCCACCAACTCAAAGCCTACGGTTTTAGTGGGTCAAAATACATCGAATTTGCTGAGGGGCCTTATCCGCAAACCACGGATGAAGTGCTGTTTGATCGCGAGACAGATCGTGTCTATACCGATCTCGGCCCAGTGCAGTTATTACATACGCCGCAGGGGACAATCGAAGTCAGCCGTGAAAACAGCCAATCAGCCGTGTTATGGAATCCATGGATTGAAAAGTCACAACGCCTTGGCCGGTTTAATCCAGAGGATTATCTGACCATGGTCTGCTTAGAAGCGGCCAATGTATTAGAAGATAACGTCGTGCTTGCTCCAGGTGAAACTCACAGTTTAGTGACCCATATTCGCTGGAAAGACTAACGATTAAATATCCTAGTCAAAAACGATACAAACAAAAATGCCCAGTTCAATACAAATGAGAACTGGGCATTTTTATAACGGTTGAAATTTTAAAACAAGATGACTTATTTCGCCGATTTCTCTAAACGCGCCAGCAAGCTAGACGTATCCCAACGGTTACCGCCCATGCCCTGCACTTCTGAATAAAATTGATCGACTAACGCGGTCAATGGCAAGTGTGAACCGTTGCGGCGGGCTTCTTCTAAGGCTATGCCTAAGTCTTTACGCATCCAATCGACAGCAAAGCCAAAATCATAACTTTGGCCCCACATCGTCTTGTAGCGATTTTCCATCTGCCAGCTTTGCGCCGCGCCTTTGCTGATCACTTCAATGACTTTCTCGCCATCGAGTCCCGCCTTACGGGCAAATTGCAGCGCTTCAGCCAAACCTTGTACCACTCCTGCGATACAGATTTGATTCACCATCTTAGTTAACTGGCCAGCACCCACTTCACCTAAACGCTCGGCGCAGCGGGCAAAGGCTTCAATCACGGGTTTAACACGCTCAAATACCGCTTCATCGCCGCCGACCATCACAGTCAAGGCGCCATTTTCAGCGCCCGCTTGACCGCCAGACACAGGCGCATCGAGGAAATCAATGCCCTTTTCCGCTAACACTTGATGAAGCTCACGAGCGACATCGGCCGAAGCCGTAGTATGGTCAACCAGCACAGTGCCCTTTTCCATCCCATGAATAACGCCATCACTGCCGAATACCACTTCCCGCAGGTCGTTGTCATTGCCCACGCAAGTAAACACAATATCTTGACCCTCTGCCGCTTCCTTTGGTGTTGGACAGCAGCGACCGCCATAGGTGTCGACCCAAGTTTGCGCCTTGGCAAAAGTACGATTATAAACAGTGACCTCATGGCCTTTGTTCAGTAAATGCCTCGCCATGGGATATCCCATTACGCCTAAACCAATAAATGCAACTTTTGCCATGAGCTGATCCTTAAATAGATAAACAAAGTGAATCGATTCAAAATAGTGGCCGCAGTTTAACATTCATCAACGGTAACGTCAGAGTGAAATCGGAGCGAGTGATAAACGCACTTTTCGCTACAAACAACAAAGGCGCCTTAAGCGCCTTTGCTGATTTAATTTATGGAGCTATTTCACCACATGGGCTTCCATTTCGGCGCCAATCTTTTTACGCATTTCCATCAAGCGCAGTGCAGAATCCCGCAAATGAATATCATGTTCCGTCTGTGGTATCCACTCAGGCACTGGCGTAGGTAGGCCATCTTCATCAACTGCTACCATGATCACAATACAATGGGTGGTGAGATGACGCTCAGAAACTTTAGGATCGCCTGCTCGCACATCGATACCGATATGCATAGAAGTTTTACCCGTATAAATCACTTTTGCGCTGACTTCAACGATATTGCCCACCAAAATGGGTTGCACAAAACGAATACCGCCCGCATAAGCAGTAATACAATATTTACCGCTCCAGCCCGCTGCACAGGCATAGGCCGCGAGATCGATCCACTTCATCACAGCACCGCCGTGAACTTTACCACCAAAATTCACATCCGCAGGCTCTGACAAAAATCTCAGGGTACTTTGTCTATCTATACCAGCCATATAACCTCAACTTATTCAGCCACTGTGGCTCAATGTTTCGTGCAATAGGCTGAGTTTACGATAGAAAGCCCCATTAGCGTAAAAATAATTACGATTGACCTCGTCAAAAAATTCGATTTAACCAAAGTGGCTAATAAGCACGCAGCAAAGCAATAAACTCGGCAACGCTAAACGATAAATCCATAGCTGAAATTCACTACTGACGAAACGCGTACCCTTAGCAAAAGTGTAAACGCCTAAGCCAAACATAAAGAAACCCAGCACTTCGAGGCCCGAAGACATATTGCTATCGCCACCGACGTTAATCGCCGTCACCAATAAGGCAAACCAAACCACCACATAAGCAGCGATTGCTAAGGTAAAAGTCTTGATCCCAATGTCCATGTTTGGATGCCACACTTTAAACTCACCACGGATCAATTCGGTCAGATTGGCAGTTAATGCGCCAATGAGGGGAACAAGCGGGATCACCGCGGGATTTAACATGACACACTCCATTAAGATTGAATATGTCTGTCATTATCTGTGGTCACTAGAATTAAACAAGCTTGATGAACAAATGTTAACACTATGGATATCATACAGTTAGAAAGTGACATCTATCACAATAAAGTCATGCGATAACGGAATTCAACTCACATGAGCAATGAATTTGACCCATAAAAAATGCGCCCTCAGGCGCATTTTTTCACTGTTTTTTACACCATAAATGCGTGTTTTACACTTTCTTGAACAGTAATGAACCGTTAGTCCCACCGAAACCGAAGGAATTACACAGAGCGTAATCCATCTTCACATCACGGGCTGTGTGGGCGACAAAGTCTAAGTCACAACCTTCATCTGGATTATCCAAGTTAATCGTTGGCGGCACGGCTTGGTCGCGCAGTGCTAGCAAAGTAAAAATCGCTTCAACCGCGCCCGCAGCACCTAATAGGTGACCCGTCATCGATTTAGTCGAACTAACCAGTACTTTATAAGCGTGGTCTCCAAATACTGACTTAACCGCTGCCGCTTCCGCTTTATCACCTGCTGGCGTCGAAGTACCGTGGGCATTGATATAACCAATTTGCTCCAGTGATAACTTAGCGTCATTAATGGCATTGACCATAGCCGCCGCAGCGCCTGCTCCGTCACTTGGAGGCGATGTCATATGGAACGCATCACCGCTCATACCAAAACCGACTAACTCGCCGTAAATGGTCGCACCGCGTGCTTTTGCGTGTTCGTACTCTTCCATCACCATCACACCAGCGCCATCACCGATCACAAAACCATCACGGTCTTTATCCCATGGACGGCTCGCCGCAGTCGGATCGTCATTGCGTGTCGATAACGCTTTCGCTGCACCAAAACCTGCCACACCTAAAGGAGAAGTGACATCCTCAGCACCGCCCGCAACCATCACGTCTGCATCGCCATAGGCAATGGTACGCGCCGCGAAACCGATATTATGCACACCCGTAGTACAAGCGGTCGTCACGGCAAAATTTGGGCCTTTCATGCCAAACATGATCGACAAGTGGCCTGAAATCATATTGATAATGGTACTAGGTACGAAAAAAGGAGAAACCTTACGCGGGCCACCATTCATCAATGCGCTGTGACCTTGTTCAATCAACCACATACCGCCCATACCCGCACCAATAGCAGTACCGACACGACCTGGGTTTTCTTTACTCATGTCCAGACCTGAGTCTTGGATAGCTTGGATGCCAGCCGCCATACCGTATTGAATAAAGAGGTCCATCTTACGGGCGTCTTTTTTCGTTACGTATTGCTCAACATCGAAATCTTTTACTGAACCACTGAAACGAGTGGTAAATTCACTGGCATCAAATTTGGTTATCGGTGCAATACCACTCTTACCCGAAAGCAAAGCCTTCCAAGTAGTATCGACAGTATTGCCCACTGGAGTTACTAACCCCAAACCGGTTACCACTACACGACGTTTAGACACGGCAGTCACCTTTAAATGCTAATTTGTTAATTCAGATAGAGGACACAGGGTTTTCTATCATTAGACAATTTCTTAAATAATTTTTATTTAGAAAAATTCGCCAATCTGCGGCGAGCATCTCGTGGATAACAATTAAAACACGATCCAGAGACGATTGAATGGCACGGAGGCAGAATTTGACGGGGGTAAAACAAAAACAGGCGGCAAAAATGCCGCCTGTCTTCAAGAATTCAGAATTACTGATTCTTAGAAACGTAGTCGATCGCTGCTTGAACAGTAGTGATCTTTTCAGCTTCTTCATCAGGGATCTCGGTATCAAACTCTTCTTCCAGAGCCATAACCAACTCAACAGTGTCCAGAGAATCTGCACCCAGATCGTCAACGAAAGATGCCGCTGGCTTAACGTCTTCTTCTTTAACGCCCAGTTGCTCTACAATGATTTTCTTTACACGTTCTTCGATGTTGCTCATTAGTTTTCTTTCCTATTCAAATTACGCACTTGCGTAAGATTGCGAGTAGTTTATTAGATTTGGCTGACAATGCAAGCTTAGTTTTCGTGGTCTAACCACGAAATTTCACTATCAATTGATACAGATCACTACTCAGTTGCGACAGAAATCCCTGCCATTCGCCCTTAAACCATGTACATGCCGCCATTCACATGCAAAGTTTCGCCTGTGATGTAAGCGGCTGAGTCCGAGGCCAAAAAGAGCACTGCATTGGCAATTTCTTGCGCTTGCCCTAATCGTTCCATCGGAACCTGTGACATGATAGCTTTTTGCTGCTCTTCGGTCAGCTCATCTGTCATATCGGTCTGGATAAATCCAGGAGCGATAGCATTAACTGTAATTTGACGAGATGCAACCTCTCTTGCAAGAGATTTTGTAAATCCAATCAAACCCGCCTTTGCTGCCGAGTAGTTAACTTGACCTGCATTGCCCATGGTGCCTACCACTGAACCGATATTGATGATTCGGCCAAAGCGCTTTTTCATCATGGTACGCATCACAGGTTTTGACAGTCTAAATAACGATGTCAGGTTGGTGTCGATAATATCCTGCCATTCATCATCTTTCATCCGCATCAGCAGATTATCACGGGTTATACCCGCGTTGTTGACTAGAATATCAACATCACCCGCTTTTTCTTTGATCGAGGCGAATAAATGTGTAACAGATTCACTATCTGTGACATTAAGCACTAAACCAAAACCTTTGTCACCCAGATATTCTTGGATTGCCGCAGCGCCCTTCTCACTGGTTGCGGTTCCAATAACCACTGCACCCGCTTCGACCAGTGTCTCAGCGATCGCACGGCCAATACCACGGCTCGCACCTGTCACCAAAGCCACTTTGCCTGTTAAATTCAGGTTGAAACTCATATAAACTCCTTACTCAGTTAATGCAGCTAATGAAGCAACATCATTAACCGCTTGGGCTGATAGTGATTTATTAATTCGTTTTGCTAATCCTGTCAATACTTTACCAGGACCGCATTCCACCAGTTGGGTAATGCCTTTTTGGGCCATTAGCTCAACAGTTTCGCTCCAGCGAACAGGACAATATAGCTGACGCACTAACGCATCTTTAATGTCATCAGCAGAGGTGGGTGATGCCACATCAACGTTATTAATCACTGTAATTGTTGGGGTATTAAACTGTACATCGTTTAATGCCACGGCCAGTTTATCCGCCGCAGGTTTCATTAATGCACAGTGTGATGGCACGCTGACAGGTAGAGCCACCGCCATTTTAGCGCCTGCTGCTTTACAAGCTGCTGCAGCGCGCTCAACTGCGTCTTTTTGGCCTGCAATGACCACTTGACCAGGACTGTTAAAGTTAACTGGACTCACCACGTCACCTTGAGCCGCTTCGGCGCAGGCATTAGCGATACTCTCGTTGTCCAAACCGATAATCGCATACATAGCACCCGTGCCAGCTGGAACCGCTTGCTGCATCAGTTGACCACGTAATTCCACCAACTTAATCGCGTCTTTAAAATCCATCACACCGGCGCAAACTAAAGCAGAATACTCGCCTAAGCTGTGACCCGCTAGTATAGCTGGCATAGGTTTGCCTGAAGCCACGTAGGTACGCCAAATCGCCACGCTCGCCGCTAATAGGGCTGGTTGAGTTTTATCGGTTTCATTTAAGCTTTCAACAGGACCTTGCTGAACCAATGCCCACAGATCATAACCTAAGACGTCACTCGCCTCAGCAAAGGTTTGTCCAACAACAGCATGAGATTCGGCAAGCTCGGCTAACATGCCTAGGGCTTGTGAACCTTGACCCGGAAATACAAAAGCAATATTTTCCATATTCAAATTACCTATGGCTAACTTAATTTATTGAAAAATCATGTGGAACACACATGTAGAACTTAGAAACGAATGAGCGCACTGCCCCACGCAAACCCAGCACCAAAGGCCTCAAGCAGCAGTAGTTGTCCGCGCTGAATACGGCCATCACGTACGGCTTCATCCAATGCAATGGGCACTGACGCGGCAGAAGTATTACCGTGTTTAGCTAAGGTCAATACGACTTTATCAAGACTCATATCGAGCTTTTTAGCGGTAGCATTGATAATTCGGAAGTTAGCTTGATGTGGCACTAACCAGTCAATTTCTGACTTATCGATATTGTTAATGCGTAACGTCTCAGTCACGACATGGGACAATTGAGTCACAGCCACTTTAAAGACATCGTTGCCTTTCATGGTCATAAAACCGACCGCTTCAGAGGTTTCGCCTTTACGTGGTGGGAAAGCGCATTTCAATAAGTCACCTTGGCGACCGTCGGCATAAATGTGGGTCGAAATGATCCCTGGCGTTTCGGATGCGCCTATCACAACCGCGCCCGCACCATCACCAAATAAAATAATCGTTGAACGATCTTCTGGCTCACATAAGCGAGACAGTACATCGGCACCAATCACTAATACTTTTTTAGCCGCGCCCGTTTTTACAAATTGATCGGCAACAGATAAAGCATAAACAAAGCCTGAACACGCCGCTGCGATATCAAAAGCTGGAATGGTATGCACGCCAAGCATGGCTTGAATTTCACAGGCCGCAGCCGGAAAAGCATTGGGAGCACTGGTGGTGCCGCAAACGATCATGTCTAAATCTGATGCTTCTATGCCAGCCATTTCTAGCGCTTTTAATGCCGCTTGGTAGCCCATAGTTGAAACGGTTTCATCGAAAGCCGCAATGCGACGTTCTGATATACCTGTACGTTCAACAATCCATTGGTCAGTGGTTTCCACCATTTTTTCCAAATCTTGATTGCTACGCACCTGCACCGGTAGATAACTACCAGTTCCGAGAATTTTTGTATGCATAAGGAGGGATCAGTTATTTATATCTAAAAGAATCGACTCCAAACGATCTTTTATCATTTCAGGGAGTCGACGTTGAGCTTCCGTTACTGCCAAACTAATTGCTTGTAAATAGGCAGTTTCATCCGCGTTTCCATGGCTTTTTACAACTATTCCGCGCAATCCTATCAGACTTGCACCGTTATAGTGGTCGGGGTTCATCTGACTAAGGACCGCCTGGATACGAGGGGCGATAAGTTTAGCCAGAAAACGAACGAATAAACCTTGGGTTAGTCCCCGTTTTAACTGATGTACTAATAACTTGGCAATACCTTCTGAGGTCTTGAGCGTGATGTTACCCACAAACCCATCACAAACAATCACATCCACATTACCGGAATAGATTTCATCCCCTTCGATAAAACCTGTGTAATTGATTTGTTCTGTGTGTTGCAGCAACTGCGCGGCTTGCTGAACTTGGTCATTACCTTTAATTTCTTCAACGCCCACATTGAGCAAGGCGACTTTTGGCCGAGATTTCTTATCTACCGCTTCGCACAGGACTGAGCCCATCACGGCAAATTGAAATAAGGTTTCAGAATCACAGGAAATATTCGCGCCCAAATCCAACAAATAAACCGGTTTTTGAGTCACCGCAGGTAAACAACTGACTAAGGCGGGTCGATCAACACCAGGCAAGGTCTTCAGCAATACTTTCGCCATTGCCATCAGCGCCCCTGTGTTACCGGCACTCACACACGCTTGTGCGCGGTCGTCACGCACTAACTCAATAGCCAATCGCATGGAACTGTTTTTACGTGTACGCAAGGCATGCACAGGCCTATCGGACATACTAACGACTTCATCGGTATGAATGATTTCTATGCGCGAAAGTAAACTCGCTTCGGCTTGAAGTAGATAGACATCAATTTCAGTCTTGTCACCGACTAAAATGATTTTAAGAAAAGAATGTAATTGTAGTGCCCGCAAGGCTGCAGGCACCGTGACGTGGGGGCCATGATCACCACCCATTGCATCTAACGCAAGCGTCAGATTCGTCATTAGGAAACCAACAAATTACTTGTTGATTACCTTTTTACCGCGATAGAAGCCATCTGCAGTCACATTGTGACGCATATGGATTTCACCGCTGGTAGCGTCTACAGACAGCTGAGCAGTGCTCAGTGCGTCATGTGAACGGCGCATTCCGCGCTTTGAACGTGATTTTTTGTTCTGTTGTACAGCCATTGGCCTGTCTCCTCGATTACTTGCTCTTCAGTTTTTCTAACACTGCAAACGGATTTGGACGCTCCTCTTGAGCGGGTTCTATCTCGCCTACAACCATGTCTTTAGATCCCGCACTGCAATCAATTTCTTGATGCATTGGGATTATCGGCATAGCGACTATCAATTCATCTTCGATCAATTGATGTAGACGCACTTCGCCAATTTCATTGCACTCAATTGGGTCATACGCATCCGGGAGCTCATCGATTTCTGCTTTAGTCCGACATGGACCAAAACAAAACTCGACCGTAACCTCAGTGGTAAATAGTGTCATGCAACGTTGACATATCAGAGTGAGCTCCGTCACAGCCTTCCCTTTCAGGTAGACTATCCCCTGTAAATCTACGCCACATTCAAGCGACACTGCCACATCGGAACAGTCGCCGGCACATAACTCAGTTAATCTTTTCAGTTGCACACCAGGAACAACGCCCTGATAAACTAGGCGACTCGAGGCGGCGCGAAATGGATCAATTGAAACCGGTATCTTTACTGTTTGCATAAGGCGCGCATATTATAGTTTGAAAACGCTAGAGTCAAAGAAAAAATGCTAACTTAAGTCCCAGTTTGCGACTTAAGCCTTTCCCCTGCCCCAACATTGAAATTGACGGATGCGAAATAGTACCCAAGCATGGGGCCGCATACAAGCGCAAGCCGCCTAAAATAGTCGCATTCATTGAAAAGAAACCGTAAAAGACGAAACTCTTGCACTCTCTCGCATTGATTGGTCACAATATGAGTCACTCTTTTGCGGATATCTCATTATGCCAACCCCATTAATCTTAGCTTCGACGTCTGTATATCGACAATCTTTACTGCAAAAACTCGGGTTACCCTTCGAATGCTGCAATCCTAATATTGACGAAACGGCGTATCTCGAAGAATCGGCCCATACTTTAGTGCTGCGATTAGCCAAAGCAAAGGCCGTCGCGGGAGCAGAACAATTCCCCGATGGTCTGATTATTGGTTCCGATCAAGTTGCCGTCATTGATGACAAGATTATCGGTAAACCCCATCATTTTAATAATGCCGTCGCGCAGCTCACTCAAGCCTCAGGCAAGGCCATCACCTTTTATACTGGTCTTGCACTCTATAATGCCAAAACTGGCGCTATGGCCGCTGAGGTTGAACCCTTTACGGTTCATTTTAGGCACCTTAGCCATGCGCAGATTGTGGCTTACATTGAAAAAGAAGAGCCTTATTATTGCGCGGGGAGTTTTAAGAGCGAAGGTTTAGGTATCGCGTTATTTACAGCGCTCGAAGGTCGCGATCCCAATACCTTAGTTGGCTTACCACTGATATTACTGACGGAAATGCTGTTAGCCCAAGGTGTAGACGTTCTCGCTTAAACGTTTGCCAAGGCTTTGCTCTGTTTATTGAATCGATGACGCGCATCAAAAATACCGGGCTACAGAGTCGTTTCATCGACAAGAAGACGAGACGTAAATAAAAATGATAAGGAAGTCTCATGCGCAGCGGCATGTATTGCCGCTTCAGTATTGAATAGCAGTGTTAGAGGTATTGCAGTAATTGCTTTGGTGAATCAATCAAGGCGATAGGTTTTGCCCGCAGCAACTTTTCGGCACTGTGAGCGCCATAGGTCACGCCAACGCTATCAATCCCTGCATTGGCCGCCATGGTTAAATCTAGCAGAGAATCACCCACCATTAAGGCTCTGTTCGGTGCAATATTCAATTCTTTCAGCAAGCTTGAGATCATTTCAGGATGGGGTTTGCTGTGCACTTCATCGGCGCAGCGTGACGCAACAAAGTATCGACCTAAGCCTGTTTGCTCAAAGACGCGATCAAGTCCCGCACGAGCTTTACCGGTTGCGACGGCTAACTTATAGCCCTGGCTATGCAAGTCATCAATTAACGCTGGAGTTTGTACAAACAAGGGCGTTGGCGTGGTGTCTAAATGCAAATACTGTGCTTTAAACTCAGCGCGCATTTGCTGATATTGATCATTTTCGCCTTGGCTGAATGCATTATTAGAATGCTGCTGATGCTGAGAATTGGCAGAAGAAGCGCTGCAATTAAGTCCCTGTGGGAACAGGACTCGCAGCGCTTCTGTCATAGAAAGACCAATAATATCGCGAATGTCACTTTCAGTTGGGATAGGTAACTGCAATGCCTTAGCCATATTTTCAATACAAGTGATAATTTTACCGATGGAATCCATCAGAGTGCCATCCCAATCGAAAATCACTAAATCGTATTGCTTTATCTTCATCCTTGAAACCTATCCCCGTCGATTACGCACGCTTTAACTTATCGAGTAATTGCGACAAATTTTCATCTAAAGGCGCTGAAACCCGCATCACTTCATCATTTTCTGGATGAATGAACATCAATTCAGCGGCATGTAAAAAGAGTCGAGTTAAGCCTAATGCACGCATGCTATCGTCAAACCCTTGCTCGCTGTACTTATCATCACAGGCGATAGGATGGCCAGCAAATTGGCAATGCACCCGAATTTGATGAGTACGTCCAGTGACAGGGCTTGCCTTCACTAAAGTACAACCTTGGTAACGCTGCATAATTTTAAAGCGCGTTTCTGAAGGTTTACCCTCAGCATTAACACGCACAATGCGCTCACCGGATTTGAGGGTGATTTTCAATAAAGGCTGCTTAACGGCTTTATCTTGAGCAGACCATTCACCTTTAACTAAGGCCAAATAGTCTTTCTGCATCTTTTTATACCGAAGCTGATCATGCAGATGTTTAAGCGCGCTACGCTTTTTAGCCACCAACAACACACCCGAAGTATCTTTATCGAGACGATGTACTAGCTCTAAAAACTTTTGTTGAGGACGCAGTGAACGCAATGCTTCAATCACACCGTAATCGACTCCACTACCACCATGCACGGCAATGCCAGCAGGTTTATTCAGCACGATCAAATGATTGTCTTCATGCAAAATACGATCTTCGAGTTGCGAGACTTTACTTAAGTTCGCCGATGGTGCGGTACGGTTATCCGGCTCTGCCACGCGGACTGGCGGAATACGTACTATGTCGCCAATCTGCAACTTGTACTCGGGTTTGATGCGTTTCTTATTCACTCGAACCTCGCCCTTGCGGACAATGCGATAGATCATGCTTTTCGGCACGCCCTTCAGCTTGGTCATTAAGTAGTTATCGATACGCTGTTCGAAGTGATCTTCATCAATCGTGATCAACTGAACCTGTTGTGGGGTGGATTCTATATTCATGATGCGCCATCTAATTATAACGGTCGCCATTGTACAACAACTGAGAAGAATTGTGCCTTTCCATTGCTGAATTTTTTGATTATTGCTATATTTCACCAGCGATTAGGGATAAGCCGTGAATAAAGTGTTCACAACGCCCTGATCCCAAGCGGAAAATTTAACGGATAAAAAAAGATTTTCTTGATAGCAAATCATTGATTTGCAAATCGTATATAGAGTAAAAATACCACAAATGCGTTTTTTACGATTAAATCGAGAAAGTCACCTTACTTTAATAAGGTTTACCCTAGGTTTTCCTCCCCGATTTCGAAGGATATTATAACTTGTCGTCAGACAAACCGATTCGACTTGGGCATTACCGGAACGAAACTAAAGAATTTATGGGGTTGGTTGATGTTTTACAACGAATTCCTTGTTTTTGTAATCATTAAAAAATAAGCCATAAATAGGATGCGACACGCAGCGACTGCGTCTAACAGTAATGCGCACCTCTTGCCTAGCCACCAGCCGTGAGGCTCAGTTGACCTACTGCTAGGCCCGTAATGCAGCGAAGCGCGATGTTTGATGACCTCTATTTAAAGAAGAATGACGTCATCATGAAACGTATGTTAATCAATGCAACTCAATCAGAAGAGTTGCGTGTTGCCCTTGTTGATGGGCAACAACTGTATGATCTAGACATTGAAAGCCCAGGTCATGAGCAAAAAAAATCAAACATTTACAAAGGTAAAATTACCCGAGTAGAACCGTCTTTAGAAGCCGCTTTCGTCGACTACGGTGCCGATCGTCACGGCTTTTTGCCACTGAAAGAAATCGCTAGAGAATATTTCCCGAAGGGATATTCGTTCCAAGGTCGCCCAAATATCAAAGAAGTGGTCAGTGAAGGACAGGAAGTTATTGTCCAAATTGACAAAGAAGAACGCGGCAATAAAGGCGCAGCCTTAACGACCTTCATCAGCCTTGCAGGCTCTTACTTAGTATTAATGCCAAACAACCCACGTGCTGGCGGGATTTCTCGTCGTATCGAAGGTGATGAGCGCACTGAGCTAAAAGAAGCGATGGCTGACTTAGAAGTGCCTGCTGGCATGGGTCTTATCGTGCGTACTGCGGGTGTAGGCAAAGAATCTGCCGAGTTAAAGTGGGACTTAAAAGTTCTACAACACCACTGGGCGGCGATCACCGAAGCTTCACAAGTTAAAGGCGCACCTTTCTTAATTCACCAAGAAAGCAATGTGATAGTTCGCGCTATTCGTGACTATTTACGCCGTGACGTGGGCGAAATCCTCATCGATCATCCACGTATTTTTGAAGAAGCGAAGCAACATATCGCCTTAGTTCGCCCTGATTTCGTTGAGCGCGTAAAACTGTACGAAGCTGAAGTGCCATTATTCACTCACTTCCAAATCGAATCACAAATTGAATCCGCCTTCCAACGCGAAGTGCGTCTGCCATCTGGCGGTTCAATTGTTATCGACCCAACTGAAGCCTTAACCTCAATCGATATCAACTCTGCCCGTGCCACTAAAGGCGGCGATATTGAAGAAACAGCACTGAACACTAACCTTGAAGCCGCCGATGAAATTGCCCGCCAATTGCGCCTCCGCGACTTAGGTGGCTTAGTGGTTATCGACTTTATTGATATGACGCCTGTGCGCCATCAGCGTGAAGTTGAAAACCGCTTACGTGATGCTGTTCACCACGACCGCGCCCGTGTGCAATTAGGTCGCATTTCTCGTTTCGGTTTGATGGAAATGTCGCGTCAACGTCTACGCCCCTCTTTAGAAGAATCTGCAGCGCATATCTGCCCTCGCTGTCATGGCCAAGGCACGATTCGCAGTACCGAGTCTTTAGCACTGTCAATTTTACGTTTGATGGAAGAAGAAGCCATCAAAGAAAACACCTCACAAATCGAAGCGATTGTGCCTGTGGATGTTGCAGCTTTCTTGTTAAACGAGAAACGCAAAGCCATTCGCATCACAGAACAGCGTCACGATGTCGAAGTGTATGTGATACCTGACGCACACATGATGACGCCTGATTACCGCGTGATCCGTCACCGTAGTGATGATGAAATCAGTGAATCAAGCTATAAGCGTATAGAGCATCCTGAAGCCAAATTGTATGAGCCACGCAAACTGGAACGTACTGCGGCGCCGATTCCGGCATTAAAAGGTTTTGCAGCGCCACAAAAAGTAGAACAAGCCCCATCACCAACGGTGAAAGTTGAAGCGCCACAACCAGGCTTCTTCAGCAAGCTTGTGAGTGCAATCAGTGCCATGTTTGCGCCAAGTGAAAAAGCTGAACCCGTAAAAGTTGTTGAAACTAAAGCAACTGATACCAGTGCGGCTAACGCAAATCGCCGTAACCGTCGTAATGACACTCGCCGCCCACGCAATGCCCAAGATGCCGACAAAGCAAAAGAAGGCACTCGTGAGCCGCGTAGCCGCAATCCAAAAAAACCGACTGATGCAGTAGTCAGCACACAAGAACGTCCAGTACGCGAAAAAGAAGAAGCGGCTAAACGTCCAGCTAAAGCTGAACCGAAGCCACGCGTACAAGCGCCAAAAGATGTTGTTGCCGACATTGAAGCAGATGATGCCCCTAAGCAAGAAGTCGCCCGTGAGCGTCGTCAGCGCCGTAACATGCGTCGTAAGGTGCGTATCGATAATGGCCATAATACGCCAGATAATGCGATCCCAATTGCACCTGAAGATGCAGCAGAAGTGTTAGCGGAAATTGCAGCCCTTAACGCCGCAGCGGCAAGTACTATCAGTGTTAATGCCAAAGCGGAAGTCATTGCCCAAACGCCAGCAGAAACTAAAGCGCCAAGAACACGTCGCCAGCCTCGTAAGGAAGCTGCACCTGCTCAAGAAGCGCAAGAAAATATTGTGCTAGAAGAGACAACTGTAATTTCTACTGTAGTAGAAACACCTGCGGTTGATGCTGTTAACACAGCTGAAAACACCTTGGTTGACACAGCAGCTCATACTGTAGCAGCGGATGCTGTATCGCAAGATAGCGAAGTTGATGCAGACAACGAAAATGCTAATGCTGATGATCAATCAAAACGCGAGCAAAGAGATGGTCAACGTCGTAGCCGTCGTAGCCCTCGCCACCTTCGTGCAGCGGGTCAACGTCGTCGTCGCGACGAAGATGACCAAGGTACATCAACGCCAGCGCAATTCGTTCCTAATGACGAATTAGGTGCTGACCAAGAGTACCCAAGCGAAATCGTCAGTGTTCGAGTGGAAACTCCTGTTGTTGCAACTCAAACAACAGCGGTAACTGAACCGGCCGTTAAAACTGATGGCGTCGAAATAGCTGAAACAAGTTCAACTCCAACTGTTGAAGCTCCTGCTGTTGTTAAAGTAGAAGCAAAAGTTGAGCCTCAGCCTCAAGCAAATGACGTTGCAGCAGTTGAAACTCAGCAAGTTGAAACTAAACCTGTTGTGACTAAAACCACTGAAACGAAAGCGGAAGAGCCAAAGGCTGCTGACGTAAAAGTTGACCTTGCGTCAATCGTTGAAACTCAGGTGACCAGCGTTACTGCTGAAGCCGTAGTCGTTGCAGTCCCATCAGTTGAAAGCTCAGTGACTAAATCAGTAGCAGTACCCAAAGCTGAAGCAGCTAAAACCGAAACACTTGTCGAGCCAAGTGTTGCACCGAGCGCTGAAGTAAAAGAAGCCGTGAAAGCAACAGCCTCTGCGCCAATGGCCAGACCGGCTGCTATCGCTAAGCCTCAAGCCACAGTACAAACAGTTCCAACAACACCGCAAATCACGGATGCAGTTGTTGTCAGCAAGCCGAAAGCCGCCAGCCGCTTTGGCTCTATGGTGTCTTCGGATATGACGAAGCCTGTCGTTGAGGTGAGAGAACAAGTGGCAGTCCCTAAAGGACGAGAGTATGAGAATACTGCGAACGAAGAGTCTACTGCCAAAATCAAACTCGCTAATGGTGCAGAGTCGGATATGGCGCGTCCATAATCACTTAAGCTAAACCAGAAAAGCCATGCAATTGCATGGCTTTTTTATTTACACTGTAATACTCCACAATATTTAAATTTAGCTTTATCCATTTTTCGGCTTAATCGTAGTCCCTTAAATAACATAACCCATCAAAAGATCCTCGGTATATAGTTCTCAACTTTAAGTATTCTTGCGTTGTCACTAACGTCACATTAGAAGCAATAAACATGCTAACAAAATATCAGGCCAATACCCGCCAGTAGAAAGGGCTCTTAATCCATTTAGTGCTAACTGTAGACCCCTCCTTTATAAGTTAGGAAAACTAGTCGAGGGAGAGCATTATTCCGCTATAAAGCAGCCGATAATTAAGTTGGATTAGCAGCCTAAAGCTTCTGTCGGAAATACTTAAATGTACGAAATGCAAGGCATCTCAATAGCAATATTCATTTTTTGGTCGGCTCCAAACTACATCATAAATAAGCTAGTGTTCTTTAATATCAAGCACTAAATGCTTTGCCAGCCTCAACTCTTTACTACAAGGCTTTCAGACTTAGGTGCAGCTTAGTATATGTAGGATGACTAAGTGCAAGAAATGTATATGCACCAATAATATTCGGCATCACTGATTTACAAAAAATGGATGATTAGACACATTCGCGTTCGACATTGAATATAAGATTACGCAAAAAATAAACTCGATAAGAGCAAGCGTTAAGAGTTAACATATAATGGAATTGAATGTTACAGGGGTAAAAATAAGGAGAGCGTATCAAATGGTTTTATTGAAAATCTTGGAGATATCAGAATTGGATTCTAACAGAGAAAGATTAGAGGATTAACTTCAGATTTAAGCATTAAATTAATGTGACATGTTAAGTGGATCTCGTCGCTTATACTGGATTCAACAATCTAAACTAAATGAAATCTTATTTTCGCACAAATAAAAAGAGCCACGGAATTAACCATAGCCCTTTAATCCATTGCTATCAGCTCTAGGCTAACAGCACTGAAAATTAACCAATGATAGTTACGTTTTCAGCTTGTGGACCTTTTTGACCTTGAGTCACAGTGAAAGACACTTTTTGGCCTTCATCAAGAGTTTTGAAACCGTCAGAGTTGATCGCACGGAAGTGTACGAATACATCTGGACCAGATTCTTGCTCAATGAATCCGAAACCTTTGTCAGAGTTGAACCACTTAACAACACCAGTAACTTGAGACATAATATAAATCCTGTAAATAAAAAATTAAAGCCTTAACGGCGGGTGGAGCTGGAAAATGCCGGTATTACTTATGTTTACAGGACGAACTGGTCGTATTGAACACATAAATATAAGCCCAACCTTCAAGCTGATAAGACTATAAACCATTCTAAAGATAAGTCAACACACTGCGACACTTTGGATTATTTATTTTGCCTAAATCTACTTTACGGTTTTGCAACCGGCTAGCAGAACACTAGGTTCATGCTGTTTAGCAAGTACAGTTAAGCATTTTAAATACTTTATTTCAATAGCTTAATCTTATCGCTTACTTTGAAATCCGATGCACTTCAATTTGGAAATCCAATTCACAGTTCAGTCCTTGCAACGCAAATGCTTGCTTTTGGGCATGAGTAAACTTCCAAGCATAGGGCGTCATTTCTAAAAAATGAGCAATATGTTCACTGTTTGCCAGTTCTAACTGGGAGATTAAGCGCTCCTGATGCAGACACTCAAATCCAGCAATATGCGCTGTGGAAACGGGATGTAATCTTGGCTCAGCATAAATTTGTTGTTTCAACGCAAAATGGTGTAAAGGTCCCGGAGAAACCGTTATCAGTAAGCCTCCATCAGCCATAATCCGTTGTAACTCTTCTACTTTTGAAGGGGCATAAATACGAATGGCAAGATCGACACTTTGGGATGCGATTGGCATTTCATAGGCACTTGCGACACAAAATTGCAAATTAGGGTAACGTTTAGCTGCATATTTAATTGCAGACTTAGAAATATCTATACCTTGTAAATTGCAATCATGGTGCTGGCTCAACACATGAAATAAACGTTGACTGTAGTACCCTTCCCCACAGCCTATATCGAGGATTTGTTTTGCTTCGACACCAAACTCAAGCGCGAGCTCATTCACTCTATCACTCAAACCTTGATAGTAACCCGCGTTTAAAAATTCACGCCGAGCAAACATCATCTGTTTATTATCACCAGGATCTTTTGAGTTTTTCTTCTGTACAGGTAATAAGTTGACATAGCCTTCTTTGGCCATATCAAACTTATGTTGCTGTGAACAACCCCAAGTTCGCTCCGTTAACGTCAGTGGGGCGGCACACAGGGGACATAAATAATGCATAATGGACTCTTATCATTTAGCTAAATTTGGGTAAAAAAGTTTACGTTTCGTCTTCCATCAATCGGTCTACCATCAGGATCAATTCCGGTGAAGCGAGTAATTCATAACACTCTAATTTTCTTAATAGCTTATCAGTGTTATCGACATCATTAGCAGCGCGGCTGTAGTTTGGTCGCTCAAACATATGGGTATAGGTTCTAAATAACCATTGTTGTTTTTGCAGTAGCAAGGGATCGATCCTTAATACTTCATCAGCAAGGCTGGCATGACATTGACCAAGCTCCCCACGCATAAACGCCTGCAATTCTAATCTAACCTGCTCGATTTCAGTCATGTAAATTGCAAGAGATTCAGATGATGCGGCATAGTCGTAGTGCCTTGCTAACAGTGCTTTAGCAACCATTAACGCTTTGGGCTCATGCAAAACCCGCAAATCCGCTTCTAAGGGTACTAACTCAAACTTTGAATTGGCTTGTAAGGCAAAAGTTAAGTAACTATCTGCATCTATTAAGTCATTATCTGCACCTAAATGACGAGTCGTATCTAAGGTAAAAGATACACCTCGCCTCAATTCAGCCGCACAAAATTTCGCAGCAGTTCCCATCCGTGTATAAAGCCTAAAACCTTGCCCAAGGCTGCGGGTTATTGGTGTATTGAAAGCCTGAGGGCTTTGCGGTAACGATTCGACCTTAAGACCCATAAACGGCTGGAAGCGGATGACTATATTTTGCTGAATTCCGGCTTCAGCTATGACGATAATCTCTAGTAAAGGGGCATTGATCGCCTGCGACACAATAAAATCACTCACATCGTCGGGTAGCCGTAATGTGAGTATTGATGCCTTTGCAACATCAAGCACCATAGGTTCATTTAGAAATTGATGGTACATAAGACATTATTCTCCTATTTAACCGCAATTGTACCGTCGAATCTTAATGAAGATCACCTATTAAGCCGTTATATTTTCAAGATAATGGCTTAATCACCTTTGTAGTGTAAATGTTCATTCGAGGAATTTCGGTGTTAAGATGTTATTATTCGACAAACTGTCATTGAATTTAATTTATGTCTAATCATTCTCAGCTAAGCATATTTAGGCACGACTACGAAACAATAACCACTTAACCATTGATTAATAGTATAAAAATCAATGTACACACTCCAAATCTGTACACCCACATGTACACACTCAGTTTAATAACCTTCCAAATTAACTGTTCTGAGACAACAAGATTACGTATAACCTCAATATTCTTTCATGTTAAATCTGTTTACTCCCAACATTTTTGATTCTCATTTGCAGTCGATACACATCGTTTTAGATGCGGCCCACAAACCAGCTAAATAGGCCTCTTTAAAGCCATACCCCAAGTTGCCTCAAAATAGCAGCTAGAATATTTGCTTATCCTAGTTGGTGGAATGCTCACATATCGTAAATATTTAATGAGTATAATTTATACAAGTCATTAGGGTCTGTTGATCTTTCGAGAGTGATTTTTAGACAGCATGGCAAGACGTTATAATTTGCTTCGCCAAAAGTAACCATAACCTCAAGCCATGCCAAGACTTATGCTAACCGATGCACGCTGGGAAAAGCTATTTCATTTAATGAAAAGCACAGGCCGTGTTTATGACAAACCTGAACATAGACAAACATTCGAAGGTATTCTTTACCGCCTTAGAACAGGTATCCCTTGGCGAGATTTACCTAAAGAGTTCGGTCATTGGAGCACGGTCTTTAGACGGTTTCATTTATGGTCTAAGAAAGGCGTTCTAGCACATTTATTCAAGGCCTTAGCCAACCTTGCTGATATAGAATGGGTCTTTATTGATGGCTCGATAGTGCGGGCTCACCAGCACAGTGCAGGTGCAGCGACGCTAAGTAATGAGAGTATTGGTAAAAGTCGAGGCGGTAATTCAACCAAAATTCACTTAGCCGTCGACAGCGGAGGATTACCGATTTATTTCGAATTATCAGAAGGCCAAAAACACGATATTACACACGCCCCCAGCTTAATTGAGCACCTGAAGCAGGTTGATACCGTCATTGCAGATAAAGGTTATGACAGCGATGCTTTTCGTGAACTTATCGCAAATAAAGGCGGGAAATCTGTTATTCCAAGGCGCCGCTATAAGAATACACCTCAAGAAAGAGTCGATTGGTGCTTATATCGGTATCGACATTTAGTGGAGAATGCTTTTGGAAGAATTAAGCACTATCGAGCAATATCAACAAGATATGACAAGCTAGCAAGAAATTACGCCAGTATGGTGTCACTGGCGTTTATGTTAATGTGGCTGCCGATGTATTGCTGAACAACATTTGTACAGCAAAGATCAACAGACCCTAGTTTTTTCGCCGTTCAGACCAATTAAGCTATAGTCTATTTGAGGATGTAGTAAATAGGTTTCTGAACATGAACATGAGTTTCTTATGTATAACTTACAAATAGTTAGAATTTTTTTGATTGTTATTCTCTTGATGGCCATAACAAGCGTACCTATCACTTATGCTAACGATCAATTCATTATCAATCACTCAGAATCGAACCTTGACCATAGGTACCAATATACATATGACCTTTTACAGCTAGTGATTGATGCAACCAATGCCGATTTCGGCCAAGCCTCACTGGAGGTTTCCGATGTCATTATGAGCAGAAATCGCATATTAAGAGAATTACAAGATGGTCAAACTATTAATGTTATAGCTGATGCCTCTAGTTCAGAGTGGAATACTAAGCTTATACCAATAAAAATTCCCATCCGTAAGGGAATTCAAGGGTTTAGGATTTTCATTATTCAGAAGAAAAATGCGGAATCGTTAGCTCAAATAACCTCTATTATGCAATTAACGTCTCTTAAAACAGGGTCAGGTAGTCAATGGTCAACTAAAGTTGCCATGCAACAGGCTGGATTTGGGGTCGTAGAAAGCATTCAATATGATAGTTTATTTAACATGCTATCAAAGGGAAGGTCTGCTACATTTGGCCGTGGAGTGAACGAAGCTTATCAAGAACTTGAGCAGTTCAATCTACAGTATCCAAATCTAGTTATTGATGAAAACATTTTGCTGCATATCCCTCTTGCTACGTATTTTTATGTTTCACCTAACAAGCCTCACTTAGCCCAGAGAATAGAAGTCGGTCTTCGAAGAATAATCAACAATGGTGAGTTTGATAGATTATTTTACAAACGTCATTGTGATTTTTTGATAAAAAGCAAATGAATCAAAGGTTAATTTTTAAAATTGACAATCCTCTTATCTCCGAAGCTGAGATGACTTCAATTGTAGGTAAAGATTTTCTACTCAATCCTAAAGATGACTTTTCCATTTTGTGTAAAAAAAATCACTGATAATGATGTCTGAAATTTTGAATAGCACCGCAAAAGCAGTGCCAATTAGGCGTCGATTTAGACCATTTTAACTATCGTCTAAAACAAATGTGCGGCATATGCGTCAATGGTAAAAACATCGGACTTCGGTGAAGAATTTGGGTTGATCAGTGCAATGACAAATAGATTGTCTGCGCCGTCTAACATCGCCAGCTTTGCTGCGCGGCCTTGTTAGTCCTGCAAGCCTAAGTAAATACAACAAAATTATTTAATGAAGTAACCAACTGGAAGCCACTGCCCACTAGTTTTACTAAGTGTTAATGTTTCAGTTGCTAACTTTTTATATTCAAATTCGGTTTGAAATTGAATAACTAAGTATTCACCTTCTGGGGCACCCAGGAAGCGATGAATATTCTTTAGCGCCTAATTCAGAGCGTGATTTAACTTTACCTAATGGAGTTCGGACGCCTTTAAGTGCTGTATCCCACTTGGTTTGTGACAATTGTGATTTAAAGAATGAATCAGATTTTTGCCAACTTTCAGTGTAATTACCCGCATCAACGATTTTAAGCCACTCTTTTGCTGCAGTTGAACCAGAAGATTCATTGGCCGAAACAAGAGAAGAAATACACAGTGTTAAGATAAATATTAGTTTTTTCATAATAATTCCTTTTATTCTAAAGTCTAATGATATTGCCATACTTTAAATACAGCTAACACTCGCATTTGCTGCTGGTTTGAAGCACAACGAAAACCAGTACAACACCATGCGCTTATTAGTGTTTTTTTGCATACGTGGTAACCAAAACGTTGCTTGCTTCAAGAATTCCTTGGTTGATTTGATCAACCGTACAGTAATCTTCGTAGTACCAACCGTACATTTGATGTATGCCTAGATTATCCCCGAGATAGTCTTTTGTTTTGCTGTAATAATCATAATTATCAATTTCTTCGAGTAACTTTTTAAACTGCATACAGGGCGTTACTGTGCCCGAAGCAATTAATAGTACATGATGCTCAACTAGTTCTCTTGCAGCCTCTTCTATTGTCGGAATTAATACACCTATTTCTTTTAGGTATTTTTCGAATAGCGTTGAAATACATCCCCATCCCTTTGGATCGCAATCTAATATTTCAAGAAAGACATCCGACCAAATACCTTTATCTAATTGAGAATTAACATGCTCAATGATGTCTTTGGTGTGCAGTATTCCTGCTGCATATTTAATTGCCAAAAATTCTTCTTGGGTGCTCATAGTTTGTGGCACTAATGTCTTAGTATTTATGCACAGCGCTGTTTGCAGGGCATAAATCGCTTGTTGGACTTGGTCGCTGCCACATCCGTGTAAATGGGTATGAATGATGCTATCGGAATTTGCTTTTTTGCGGTAGCAGTCTTTTATACAATTTGGTAGGTAATCACTTGATATCGTTTTAGCTTTCTCATTTTTCACTCTCACTTTCGACTGATTATTGACCTTGGTTGACAGCATTGGGGCCCCACATTCAGGCTGTCATTCACCCCCTCATCAGCTTAACCCCATAAGGTTGGCTGCTTCTCGCTGTCGGTCATACGCTTCGACTTGAGAGAGTGGTTATCCTAACATTAGTACTGGCTGACTTTGGCAGTTAATCATCACTAATTACTGCGGTCTTTTCAGACCAAAATACTGCAGATGGTCCAACTGGCATTGCAGGCATAACCACGAACAGTCTTCCTTAACCTAATGACTCGCCAATACCACCAATGGATTGTTTGATTGCAACTTGATTAGCGCGAGCTTTTTGCGATGGCAAGCATTGGTTAAGTACTGCGTAAAATCACAGTCATGACATACATTACTAACCGGTTAGCCAATTTTGAATGGTTTAGTTATCAGTTAAGTGATTTTGAGATAAAGCTGGGACGAATCGATGAGCCTAGGCGGCGACGCTCTGATGTATTCAAGCTAAAGGTAGGTTTCTCCCCTCACCGTTCTCCGCTTTTATAGTGACTCACTTACACATAGAGGCAAAATATCGGTCCATTCAACTAAGATCAAAGGATCACAAAATCGATCTGTTGAAGTTGGTATATCCGAGCACATCTATTTTTCGAGCACCTGAGGGACAAGGAAAATAATCAATTAAAATCAATATCATAAACAGTGTCTGAAATTATGAACTCCCCCTAAAAGCCTGCAAATAAAACAACAACCAAGCCCTCTAAAATCCTCATATGTAGTGAAGCACTGCGCGTCACCGAACCCGCAATCAACCGAGCCGGAAGGACCCGCGATGATAATGGTTCGCATCCACATCGAATTGAGAGTTATTCTCATCGTCATAAAGTGGCACATTCGGTTTCAATCAAACCGTGAGCATCGGCGAGGCACAAAATCCGCCCATCTGAAAATCAAAATTCATCATAATTGCACATGATCATCGCTCCATTCCTATCTATGCAGGATGACTAATATAGGTAAAGAGAACGAGCCTGGCACTCGGCTAAAGTAAGCCAAGGCCTAGACTGCTACTGTTCACGTAAAACCGTCTAAAACTGTTTAAAACCTTGGCTTTTACCCTCTTCATCCTATCGCCAACAATTAACACTAAAGCAACAAGCACACGCTGTTGCATCCTTCCTTAGGGTTGATGCAATGACTCGCCTGTAGCCTTACTGCTGCATGGGCTAGAGTGCTCCCAACTTTTTGAGGCTATCTAGGGATTATCTAGGCCGCATCGAAAAACGGTTGAACCATATTGGTGCAACACACTGAACAATACCCATTGAATAGAAACATATCAATAACAATTCAGATTAAGGCAGCATGCGCCTAAAAACGCGTTCAATCACCCAGAAACAGTGTGTAGATCATCCCAGTTCACCTGCTTTCGATGACTAAAAACGGGGAGCGGATAACGCCTTCGCAGGATGAGGCCGCGACCGAAACAGCGAGCCAAATAGAAGGATCCATTTAGGCGCCATCAATTCACCCAGAACTACCAAAAAACTCACCTTTTGCCCTACCCTTTACGCCCTTGAAGCGTTAACACAAAAAAACAAAAGTGAGCCGTTGCATCCTCCTCTAGGGTTGATGCAACGACTCGCCTGTAGCCCTACTGCTGCACGGGTTTGAGTACTCCCAACTTTTTAAGGGGATCTAGGGATTATCTAGGCCGCATCGAAACACTGTTGAAGTCTAATGGTGTAATCCCCCGATCACAATACAACATACCAGTAACAACTAAAGCTAAGAAAACGTGCGCTATTCTCACTCGTCATCGTCGCTCAACACGACTATATCAGTCCTATTTGTGCCAACTTCACCCACAACCTGAACGACTAACGCACCTGCAGGTAAAGCCGCTGACAAAGTCGTAAACAAGCACCTTGATGCCAGGCATCAATACCTATCAGCCCAACGAATCTCCCAGCCTCACAAATACTATTTAGCCAGCGTGAGATTAGCGGACACACCTGCAGGTAAACACACGGCAGGATCATAGGACCACACTCTTAGGTACTGACATCATCCACACCGGCATTAGCAGATAACTGTTCAGCGCTCATTATGCGCATTGGGATTGGGTAAAACCGACGATTAGGCATAAAGCGTAACGAGATTGGGTGACACGTCTGCAGGTAAAGATTGTGGTCTAAGAACAGGTCAAACTGAACGCACGATTGAACTGGATTAGTCTTGACTTAGCTCCTCAATATTCAAACCACTATGCAATTAGATCCGACAGATGGCTTTAACCCACTTGTGCCCCAAAGCAATTTTAATCCGGTAGAATCACTGATCGTGAAGTAGCCTGCGCCAAAAATTTTTGTAATGATGGCAAGTGCCTACTTTTAATTACTTTCGTGCAGGTATAAGGCGTTAAGCGCAAAGGACTATAACTATTTTGGATAATGATGAAACTTACAGCATTAGTTGATAATACTCGTTTAGACAGTAGGCCAGAACTAGGTTGAGCGGGGACTCTCTTTTCATGTAGAGACAATGGGAAGCCAAATTCTGTTTGATACAGGAAGCAGTAGTACGTTCTGTGAGAATGCGGCGTTGATGAATATTAGCATTCAAGACATTGATCTCGAAGTGATATCTCATCGTCACCACGACCATTGCAACGGTACTACTCACTTTATTGAACGAAATTCTAAAGCAAAGATATATCTGAAAAACTGTGAGGATAAAAACTATCGATTTAAGCCGTTTGGTTTTAAGAATGATGTTGGTATTAATAAAGAATTGCTAAAAAATGCAAGTGAGCGCTTAGTTTTTGTTGAACATACAACAGAGATATTGCCGAACATTTTTATTATAACCGAAATTAGTGATGAATATGAAAAACCAAAAGGGAATCGGTATCCTCTATACCCAATCAGAAAATGGTTACGAAAATGATACATTTGACCATGAATTACTTTTGGTCGTTAAAGAAAGCGATGGCCTAATCGTCTTTACTGGTTGTGCTCACAGCGGTGTTTTAAATATGGTTGAGACTGCTATTGAACTGTCCCTAACCACAGAATAAAAGCAGTTGTTGGAGGTTTTCACTTGGTTGGTTTGCCACTATTGAATAGCATTGGTGGGACTAAACAAGATATTCAAGCAATCGGTCAAGCTTTGTCACACTATCCAATTGATAAGCTGTACACAGGACATTGCACAGGAATGAAAGCATTTGGATTACTTAAAGAAGTACTTGGAGATCGTCTAGAACATTTACCAACGGAGCGAAGCGTACTAATTTAGTGATCTCAGTACACTTGCGCTACAGCGCGGATACCGAGCTAGTCAGCATCCCCAATAGAATGGGTGAAAAAAGGTTAGCAAAATGACGGGTAACAAAACTAACGCGTTTTTGTCAAAAATGAGCCGTTGAATCACTCTACACCAGAGTGATTTAACGAATCAGATTTACCTAGTCAGGTTTACATACTAAAATTTCGCGCAATTTACCCTGTGTCAAAGGGATTACGTTAGTAACAGTCGTTCTTTTATGTAGTTCTACATGATAAGAATTTGCTTATAAATAGAAGAGTTGTAATAAATTGTCTTATAAAAAATTTAATGCATTTTTGAACGCAAACATGCGGACCTTTGAAATGGTTGGTGTTCTAATGCGAATATTTAGTTTCTCACTTGTCAGTTGGCTTGGCCCTGAAAGTCCTTTTATGTTTGTTTGGATTTTCAACACGATAGATGCTGTTTTGCTAACATGGTGTGCCGCTTTACGCAAAGATGCCGCTTACACGTTACTCAATGGTTTTTGGATTTTGATTGGTATTGTAGGGATCGCAAGAGCTGGCGGATTGATTCACTAATTTTTCTGGTCCATGTAAGTGAATCACTCTACATTAGACTGATTCACGTGACCAAAATCTAGTATTTGGCGTTAGCTTTGGGTTAACGCGCGTCTGCCCCATACTTAATTGAAATCACTAGACTTATCGTATCAACCTTGGATAATTGACCTGCTTTTATTAATGAGTATCGTGTACTTATAGCTATTTTGGAAAAATAAGGCAACAAATCAACAAATAACGTGTGATTTTCTTTGTTTTCTATATGTATAGAACGTTAATTGGGAGTTGAAGTGAGAGTGAAATAAGAAAGTACATTATTGATTTATTGAGCAGTGATAATGCAACAATTCAGCGCAAAATGTTTAGCCATGATTCAACCATGTATGGTTGGGGAGTAGAGCCCCAATGCATTAATCTTTCGTTAATAACAACCGCTGGTGAGCTCACCACTCTATAGTCCATCATCACTTCTGGATTTGACTCCATAATCAAGTTAATACTGATGCCACGATTAGTCGCTATAGTAGTGATTAACGCTGCTGTACTTGTGCATTTTGTGCATCCATTGCCCAAAATTTTTATGTATAGCATTTTTACACTCTCACAAAATGGATCATTCACTCAGTGCCACTGTTATTGGAGATAGGATAAGGACACTTTGCAAAAATTCACTTTAATGCGATAACGGTTAAAATCTATGTGCGCACTATGCCTTTTGGTTTTATTCTAATCAACTAGAGCTTCATTAAAATTTAGGTGTTTTTCTTAAATTTTTGTTAACCTTAGTGTGCTTAAGTAAGGTAAAAACGTAAGTGCTCCGTACAACTGATGACCTAAGTAGTCTTCGCTACTCATACACTTAAGCTATAATTTTTTAATATTAGAGCTTAAGTATCCGTACTAATTATGTTAATTACTAATACTTTACAACTCTCTCTTTTCGTTTAATATGCTAATTACAATCACTTTTTTATGTAGGATTATGGACCCTCACCGACGATACGCTGTAACTTCAGTTGTTGCAGCCATTATCAATAAACATTGTCTTTCCATTTATTTCAATGAGTTAAGACAACTTTCTACACAATCAAATACACGGCTAATCAAAAAGTTGATAGCAAGTAGTAGATGGTTTGTTCTGAGAATTTCAAATCATACCCCAAGCCCGTTCTGGGAAAGGTCCTTTCGTTATATTCTTTTGTTATTTAAGAAGATTATTTCATGAGTTGTATCTAAGCTATCTTTCGATATTTAGCTGAGCTCATTGAGTTTCAGTATCAATTGTCTATTCATTTTTTCTTGTTCAACTTAAAGCGGAACCCAGAGCCACGACTATGGAAATTTTTATTCTTATTGGTTTGATTGTGTTAAATGGCTTATTTGCTATGTCGGAAATCGCCATTGTGACTGCTCGCAAGTCACGGCTAACAGCCCTTGCTCATGGCGGTAGCAGCACTGCTAAAGCAGCGCTCAAACTGGCAGAAGATCCAACGCAATTCTTGTCAACTGTGCAAATAGGCATAACATCAATAGGGATCTTAAACGGAATATTTGGTGAATCCATCCTCGCCGAACCTTTGTCACTTTGGCTTCAGACTTTTGGTCTAAGTCCAGATTTAACCAACATCTTTTCAACCGTTCTAGTGGTTATCATTGTCACTTATGTGTCAATTGTCATTGGTGAGTTAGTTCCCAAGCGAATTGGTCAAGTCAGTGCGGAAAGTATTGCCTGTCTAATGGCTAAACCAATGGTATTTCTAGCAATAGCAACCAAACCATTTGTATGGATGTTATCCGGTTCAACTCATGCTCTTATGCGTCTAATGGGATTTTCGCATAGACTTGACGACAATGTGACTCAGGAAGATATTCAGGCTATGTTGCAAGAAGGTTCATCTGCAGGGGTGATTGAGCACAATGAACATGCGATGGTCAAAAATGTTTTTAGATTAGATGAACGTACTATTTCTTCTTTGATGGTGCCACGGTCTGATATTGTATTTCTCGACTTAAACCTGCCTCTTGATGCAAATCTGCGAACTGTTATGCAGTCTCCTCACTCACGATTTCCTGTTTGTCGTAACAATGTTGATGATATGGTGGGTATTATTTCAGCTAAACAACTCCTTTCACAGTCTATCGCGGGTGAACGTTTAGAACTGGTAGATCTCGTTAAGAATTGTAACTTTGTACCCAACAGCTTATCTGGAATGGAGCTACTTGAGCATTTTCGTACTACAGGCTCGCAGATGGTGTTTGTTGTTGATGAATATGGTGATTTGAAAGGGCTGGTAACGCTTCAAGATATGATGGATGCACTGACTGGTGAGTTTTTTCAGGAAGATGTGAATGATCAGATGGTGATAAAAAGGGAAGATGGCTCATTATTACTGGATGGTCTAATCCCTATTTTTGACCTAAAAGACGCTTTAGGTATAAAGCAATTGCCAAATGAAGAGGATGGGCGTTATCAAACGCTAAATGGATTTTTAATGTATGAATTAGGGAAAATACCTCAAACCACAGATATTGTTGAAGTTGCAGGTTGGCGACTCGAAATTATGGATATGGACGGTAAAAGGGTAGATAAAGTCCTTGCTCAAATGTTACCTGATGTTGATTCTTCAGAAGAATCTATATTTGTTGATTGATAAATTCAAAAGCATAGTAGTTGTCAGCTTTAGTGCAAAAAACACGTCTAAAGAGCGACCAACTAAATCTGCTCGGTGAGTCGAGCATTAGCCATAGATTTCCTCATGGTTATTTAACTAAAAATCGTGCCCGTGAATCACTCTACATCAGACTGATTCACGCTATCCCCAATGCCCCGTTTGCAGCTATTCTGGGGCGCTTTTTTCCCTTGAGATTAATCAAACCTCTATAGAATTGATTCATGTCCCTGTTATACCTATTCCGACTAGGGTCTGTTGATCTTTCGAGAGTGATTTTTAGACAGCATGGCAAGACGTTATAATTTGCTTCGCCAAAAGTAACCATAACCTCAAGCCATGCCAAGACTTATGCTAACCGATGCACGCTGGGAAAAGCTATTTCATTTAATGAAAAGCACAGGCCGTGTTTATGACAAACCTGAACATAGACAAACATTCGAAGGTATTCTTTACCGCCTTAGAACAGGTATCCCTTGGCGAGATTTACCTAAAGAGTTCGGTCATTGGAGCACGGTCTTTAGACGGTTTCATTTATGGTCTAAGAAAGGCGTTCTAGCACATTTATTCAAGGCCTTAGCCAACCTTGCTGATATAGAATGGGTCTTTATTGATGGCTCGATAGTGCGGGCTCACCAGCACAGTGCAGGTGCAGCGACGCTAAGTAATGAGAGTATTGGTAAAAGTCGAGGCGGTAATTCAACCAAAATTCACTTAGCCGTCGACAGCGGAGGATTACCGATTTATTTCGAATTATCAGAAGGCCAAAAACACGATATTACACACGCCCCCAGCTTAATTGAGCACCTGAAGCAGGTTGATACCGTCATTGCAGATAAAGGTTATGACAGCGATGCTTTTCGTGAACTTATCGCAAATAAAGGCGGGAAATCTGTTATTCCAAGGCGCCGCTATAAGAATACACCTCAAGAAAGAGTCGATTGGTGCTTATATCGGTATCGACATTTAGTGGAGAATGCTTTTGGAAGAATTAAGCACTATCGAGCAATATCAACAAGATATGACAAGCTAGCAAGAAATTACGCCAGTATGGTGTCACTGGCGTTTATGTTAATGTGGCTGCCGATGTATTGCTGAACAACATTTGTACAGCAAAGATCAACAGACCCTAGTAATATCGAGAGTTGATTAGTTTAGAGTCAACAGAGACGTTACTAATAGAATAGCTAATCCGAATCTGACTAAGCAGAGTGAATTATCTAACAAGGTTTTGTCCGTGCGACCTGAGGTCGTATGAAGCGCTGTTCACCGCGATAAGAGTGAACCATCCGTATCACCAGATGACCCTAAGACTCTGAATAAAGCAGCGAGTCTGACAATATAACGATATTTGGCTTTATGCCGAATGGGAACAGAATCCTGAGAGGACGTTCTTCCTGATAACTACAATCGGGTAAGTGCTAGGGTGTCAGTATGATGAACGTAAGTGAATCCATATAAGGTGCGTTATACGTGAAACAGCGGAAGTGGTTAATACGCTGTGGCCAAAAGGCACGAGAGTTGGAAAGAGATTGGACAGTGCTCTTTCGTGATCAAATAACTCTCCGCACTATCGTGGGCATCTAACCTGACGTTGCGCGACATACGGAACAGGGTAAGCCTGTATTGCTCCCCTTGGGAAAGCGGTCTGCGAAGACTGCCGATAGTCATGCAGGTAAAGGAGGCTAGAAAAAGCGAATGCCGCATTTTAATGATGCGGATACTGATTTTATCAGGCACGAAAGCGAGCTGACTTCTAGCTGGTCTCCCGTTGCAAGATGATTTGAAGAACTTTATTCAAGGAGAAACGCAAATGATGGCTTCAAACGAAGTTAGTGCACCTCCTGACAATGCTCAATGGCAATCCATTAACTGGAAGGCGGTTAAGCAACATGTATTAAAGCTTCAAATGCGCATTGCAAAAGCAACCCGAGAAGGTAAACACGGCAAGGCGAAAGCATTGCAGTGGATATTAACCCACTCTACATCAGCAAAATTGCTTGCTGTTAAAAGAGTTTCTCAAAATAAAGGCAGCAAAACACCAGGGATCGACGGCATTATTTGGAATAGTGATGCTCGTTGTATGACTGCGGTGAATCAACTGAGCCGAAAAGGCTATCATGCCAAACCGCTCAGGCGTATCTACATCCCCAAGAAAAACGGCAAACTCAGACCTTTAGGCATACCCTGCATGATAGATAGAGCGCAGCAAGCGCTTCATCTTCTCGCCTTGGAGCCTATTTCGGAAACGGTGGCCGACCTCAATAGCTATGGCTTTCGACCTAACCGAAGCGCAGCAGATGCAATTGCACAGTGCTTCAAATGTTTATGTATGAAGCGCTCTAGCCAATGGGTTCTTGAGGGTGACATCAAAGCTTGTTTCGATAAGATAGGTCATCAATGGCTCATCGACAACATTCAATTAGATAAGCGAATGCTGAAACAATGGCTTGGATGTGGTTATGTTGATAAAGGATTGTTCTACAAAACAGCAGAAGGAACACCGCAAGGCGGGATAAGCTCCCCAACGCTGATGTTGCTCACGCTGGCTGGGTTAGAACAATTGGTTAAGTCTATTGCCTGTAAAACAGGTAATAGAGTCAACTTTATCGGATATGCAGACGATTTTGTTATCACAGGTTCTTCGAAGGAAGTGCTCGTTAATGAAATCAAGCCGCAACTAATTGGTTTTCTAAAGGAAAGAGGCTTAACACTCTCTGATGAGAAAACGCACATAACTCATATCGATGATGGGTTTGACTTTCTGGGATTCAATATCAGGAAGTACAACGGCAAACTGCTCATTAAGCCGAGCAAGAGCAACGTTCTATCATTTTTGAGTAATCTACGTGAATTCATCAGAAAACATCCAACAATCCCCGTTAACGATTTAATCAAAATATTGAATCCGAAACTGAGAGGATGGGCGAACTATTATCGCCACAGTGTTGCAAAGCAAGTTTTCGGTTATGTAGGGCATCAACTTTTCTGGTTGTTACGGCGTTGGGCCGTTAGGCGTCATCCAACTAAAAGTAAGGACTGGGTGAGGCGTAAATACTATATGAATCGCATAGGAGGATGGCAATTTCACGGTTGGCAGAAAATCGCCAACATGGACTGCCATTTTAATCTGGTTCAGATAGCTCAAACGCTGATAAAGAGACATGTGAAAATCAGGAGCGCAGCCATACCTTACGACCCCGAATACGAAGCTTACTTAAGTAAGCGGAAACAGGCAAAGGAAGGTCGAAACTCTTGGTTCGATCCTGTCTTAGCTGCTATGTAGGGTGCTGGGTAACAGAACACGCCTTAGCGGAGGCTTGAGCCGTATGCAGTGAAAGTTGCATGTACGGTTCTTAGGAGGGCGGTACTTGGTAACAAGTGCCGCCTATCCGACAGAAGTGATTTTTGTTGCGTCAGTGGAGATTGTACGATTGAGCACTTGGAACTCACGCAAGACAGCTCAAAATCTCGCAATTCCTCTTAGCTTTTCGAGCGGAAAAATTAACACAAAAGCATCAAAAAAATGCCGTTGCATACTCCTTTAGGCTTGCTGCTGCATGGATTTGAGTGCTCCCAACTTTTTAAGGAGATCTAGGGATTATCTAGGCCGCATGAACGAAGCTTCGAACCAAACTGAAGTATTAGGGTTGCTCGGTGCATTTTTCTGTAGTGAGCCATACCATTGCGCCGTAAATTGGTGCCCTGTTGTCTTTGTTTGAATATGAAACTTTTCAAAACTCGTTGAGGTAATACGCTCGCATCTTGAGCCATCTGTTAACGCAGAATTTAGACTTTTAACCATTGAGGTTGCTAGTATCGCTTCCTTAAATGCATCTCGCAGAGCTATGATTTTTGGATTATGCATATTCCCAGCAAAGGCTAATGCCTCGGCTTGTAAGCGTGGATATTTCGCCTCTAAATATTTGTGCAGCTCAGCCTGCATCTTCTCGTCTTTTTCTGTTGGAAAAAACCTAAAATGCTCGATCCAGACACCTTTGGGTATTGAGTTTATAGCAAGTGGTAAAGAATACTCACCTGAAGGTTTTTTTGTAAGTACTGCCCATTCATCTTTTTGAATGTAGACATCCCACATTGTGTCACTCCCCAAACATAAGGCTGGGTAAAGCATGCTCAATAATAGAAAAAGTACTTTCATAGTTCTGACACCTAACGTCCAAATAATGGGCTAAACTTGATCGGAGCGAAAGCCCATATGTTTTATTCCTTATTAATTTGCTTGTTAAGTAGATTTTCATCAAGCTGGATTCCCAAGTTATTCATAAGCTCATCGGTAAGCTTTGATGTTCATCTTTACTTACATAATTAGTTTGACCTTGGATATTAGCAGTCAATTGGTTTGTAATTTCTCCATAAACTTTAATTAGTCTGGCTTTTAATAAAGCTATATTTTCGCTCGTCATTGAGTTTTTAAGAGCAAATGGCTTGTTTTTGCTCATTGGTCCATAATTGCCTTCCAAAATTGCATTTCCAGACTCAGATTTTAATGTGGCTTTGAGCTGAGGAAGAAAAATAAGACCTTTTTCATTGGAAAATATAATGCACCATGGCTCAAGTGTTATTACTTGATTTTTTATATTAGAGTTTAAGTGAATTGACTTTATTTCTGATATTAATTCAGGGTGTGAATTTAACGAATCCAATAGAATTTTAGCCAAATCAAAATTTTCTTTTAACTCAGTTTCCAAGCGCCCTTCTAAGTTTTTTTCATTTGATAAATCAGATGCTAATACGCCTAAAATGCCTAAATATAGACCAATATCATCAGAAGACTCAGACCAATTAGCGACTACAAAACCTGTATCTTCAATTCTTCTATCGCCTGGAGCTAAGCTAAGATCACTCCATTTGATATTCAAAACATCTAGTTTTATTTCTTTAGCGGACTCAATGGGAATGGCTCCGCCTTTTGGGGTAGATTGGCAACCCATAGTGAAGAGGGATAAGGTAATTATGATAAAATACTTGAGGTACACTCTGAGTTATCCTTGTCTACCTAACGCCGCAAGCGGCGAGCGTAAGCGAGTCCAGCACCTAAGGTGCGATGCTGGCTTGCCTTGTTAGTTTTTCTTAGTTTCACGCAACTCTTGCTTTGCAGTTTCTGGATTGACCAATCCAAGCGAGTAATTCCCAGAAATACTGGCTACTCCCCCAAGATAAGCTGAGTTAGCAAGCTCTGCAGTTAAGCGAACAAAATAAGTGTGATTGGCTTGAGCATCGAAAGAGATTTGCAATGGTCCCGCACGCCAGTTAGACATAATGCCGCCCTCTTTAACTGCGATTATCGTATTGCCTGGATTAAGGTCCAATATATGAAAGCCGCCATTACTGATTTCAAAACCATCTACCCCATTTATCTGTACCATAGGAGCAGCGGCGCCATCCAGCATGGCCCAAGGACGATAAAAATACACTTTAGCTTTATTTACCTCAGGAGCTTCCGTTTGAGTAAATTTGGGACCTGTTGCACTACAGCCAGTAAGAGACACAATCATAACTAACAAAAAAATAAATTTCTTAAACATCTACAAAGCTCCATCTCTACGAAAACTAACACCCGGCCTTGGGGCGGACTTGTAGTCGCGAAGCGGCGGAAAGCCTTCCCAGCACCGAAGGGGTGACAAAGGCCGTTTTTTAGGCACTTGAACGTTGCCAAATACGGTAAAGTCCTTCGATGTCAGACGAACACAAAAAAGGCATTGCTTCTTTAATTTGCTCCAACGGCCAATCCCACCACTGCATCTCCAGTAACATTGAAATTTGCTGTTCTGAGAACCGCTTTCTTATCGCTTTTGCCGGGTTTCCGCCAACAATCGCGTAAGGCTCTACATCTTTGGTCACCAAAGCCCGGCTACCAATTACTGCTCCATGACCGACCTTTACTCCGGGCATAATCATTGCTTCCGAACCGATCCACACGTCGTTTCCTATAACGGTATCACCTGCACTAAGGAAAGCATCAGCTGATTCCGAAAATGCAGGCTCTTCATTCATGTAGAAGAAAGGGAATGATGTAACCCAATCATGCCGGTGCCCTTGATTGCCAGCCATGATAAAGGATGAGCCTGTTCCTATGGAGCAAAAGCTTCCAATAATTAATTTATCAACGTCATCGCGATCTGGCAGGAGGTAGCGGGCGCATTCATCAAATGAATGTCCATGGTAATAGCCTGAATAGTAACTATAACGACCAACCTTGATATTCGGGTTCTTAATCTGTTCAGTGAGAGGTTTACCCTTAAACGGACTCTCAAAATAATTTTTCATATAATTTTATACCAAAACTTCAGAGCGACATTGCGGCCTAACGCTGATGGCAAACAGCGTAGGAGGGCAGCGGAGGGCACCAAAAGCGCCACGCTTTTGGCGGCCGGTTGACCGACTAGTTATGTGCCGGTGACACACTTAAGCTCCTTAACGACCATTTTATGCTGGGAGTCAGATGCTGATAAATTCGCAGCGTCTTGAAACATCGCCCTCTCTAGAAACCAATCATCTGCTATCGACACTACCGTGGATAGCTCTTCGACAGGTAGGCGAACTCGAACATGACACTTATTTTCTGTAGGAGACTTATCTTCGCCAAGAGCTAGAAAGTAAACTACGAGGTTTACGTAGCAGTCCCCCTTGCTCCATTTCGATCTCTGGACGTTGAGCGCAGCGATGCTCTCGCCTTGATCCTTTCTCCAGGTCACACTTGACTTCTTAGACCCCCGTTCTTGATTCAGTAAATCACTCTATCTTTGCAAAATTTAAGCGAGCATTGATCAAAGAGCAACAACGCGAAAGTACCATGCTTGCGAAGAAAGAGGTATATAAAGGCAGAAAACAGGCTCTCAGAATAGAACAAATAACTGAACTTAAGCAAAGGCTGTTGCAGGTGAAAATAAGAAGGCTTTAGCAAGTGAGGATTAGATTAGCCAGCAGACATTATATTCTTATCTCAAAGGATCTTAAAATTCAGATCACGTATAGAAATTGTCTTAAGGTTAATTTCGAGGAGATGGGCGCAAAAACCTACAAAGTTTGAATCTCTTCATTGCGAGCTGTTAAAATAAGAGAGCAGTGAGTCAGCACCGTATTGTTCAGGAATACAAATAATCATGACAATAGATAAAATCTCACTTATCAACTTAATACTGATGGCAACACTTGTTTCCCCAACAACAAATGCAGACTCTATATATATCAAAGCGTTACAGATTAAGGCCAATCACAGCGACACTCAAACCAGACTTGAACTTGCCGAACATTTCTAAAACGGAAATGACGTTGAACAAAATCTGGAAAAAGCATTAACTATATTGCTTAACAACTTTGAATATGTAGGGTTCTTGAATTACTACGAGTAAATTCATGCAGTTATAACTAGATTGCCAAACTCATTATGCCACTACACTATATATTTCATGATTTAGAATCCATTCATAAGTTTTTTCTAAAAAACTCAATCAACTTATCCCATGGAATAAATGCAGTTCTATCATACAAATCAACATGGCCTGCATCTTTAACATAGTAAAGCTCCTTTGGCTCGCCCGCTAATTGATAGGCTTCTTCACTAAACTCCTTTGAATGAGCCTTATCGCCAGTAATAAACAACATGGGCCGTGGTGAGATGGTTTCAATATCGTTAAACGGGTAGAAGTTCATAAATTTTATGTTACTGGTCAGTGTTGGGTGAGTTGTTAGCTGTGGTGAGGAGCTTGCTGGCGTATATTCGCCCCGAGGCGTACGATAAAAATCGTAAAACTCGCGCTGGATTGGATGGGTATCTTTATCTAACTGATGCACTGTTCCGCTGGGATATTGAATTTCACCGCCACTAAACTCAACGTCACGCTGTTTCGCAGCAGCTGCAATAAGCTTTTTACGTTGTTCAACGGTTTGAGAGTGGTTTAGGGCATGACGATTTACAGCCCCCATGTTGTACATACTCACTGTCGCAATAGCTTTCATGCGCGGGTCAATCTTGGCCGCACTAATCACAAAACTGCCACTACCACAGATACCCAGCACGCCGATGCGAGCACCATCTACCAAGGTTTGAGTGCCCAGATAATCGACCGCGGCACTAAAATCCTCGGAGTAGATATCGGGCGAAACCGCATTACGGGGTTGACCTTCGCTTTCGCCCCAAAATGACAAGTCTAGAGATAGGGTAATAAACCCTTGTTCTGCCATTTTTGTGGCATATAAATTAGCACTTTGCTCTTTTACCGCGCCCATTGGATGACCGACAACAATAGCTGGATGAGTCAGTTTTTTATCGAGGTTTTTGGGGATAAACAGATTGCCCACAACAGCCATGTTATATTGATTTTTAAATGTAACCCGTTGCATAGCCACGCTATTGCTTTGGTAGAAATTATCAGATCCATTAGACATATCCTGCGCTAATGTAGGAAGACTTAACGTTGATAACAGGCCTAGCATTATTATTGCCTTAGTGATTTTATTTAATTTTTTCATATACATTACAGATTTCCTATTCTCAATAATCGCCATTTGTAGCTCGCTCAATTCGCACTTTGATATCACTATCGCCCATAAGGACTTCAACTCCCCCGTCAATCTGACCAATGCGGATCAGTCCTCGCGAATAACCAAAGTCATGATAGAAAAAGGCAAGGTTTCCCCAAGGCGCAAAATACGCAATGTCGCCCACTTTTGGGGTATAACCTTCTGGCGCTTCTTTATGCGAAAGCTTTGCGGGTAAATCAGAAATTTTCTCGGTGCCGTTGTAATCAGCAAGCTCGAGAGCCAAAGGCAGTAGCTTCACAAAATCCCGAGCCGCCTGCGTGTTTTCAAGCGTTGCGGTTAATGCTGTGTCTTCGATGATGATGCGTATCTTTATTGCACTCTTTTTTGCACTGCGCATAGCCATAGACTCACTGTGTTAACTGAATGAAACTGAACTCGCAGCGGATGCGATCACAATGCTGGACATAAACAGGAATACAACCATAAACATCCGCACGACCAGAACGCTTAACCATCGAATACCCATAATTCACACTCAGGTTCAGCTAGCGCGTTAACGTCGCGTTGTCGATAACAAACCGATACTTCACATCACCCTTCAGCATGCGCTCATAGGCGGTGTTAATCTCATCGGCGCGGATCAGTTCTATATCCGCCACTATGTTATGCTCAGCACAAAAATCGAGCATCTCTTGGGTTTCACGGATCCCACCTATCATTGAGCCCGCAAGGCTGCGGCGTTTCATAATCAGATTAAACACATTGGGCGAAGGATGATTTGTTGCAGGCGCGCCAACTAAGGTCATAGTACCGTCGCGCTTTAATAGGCTTAAAAAAGCGTCCAGATCATGGGGAGCCGCAACGGTGTTCACAATCAAATCTAAACTCTGCAAATGCTTAGCCATTTCATCGACATTTTTGGAAACAACTACTTCGTCAGCGCCCAAGGCTTTGGCTGCATCACGTTTAGATTCTGAAGTGGTGAATGCCACAACATGAGCCCCCATTGCATTGGCTAGCTTAATCCCCATGTGGCCAAGGCCACCAATGCCGACAATACCGACTTTTTTACCCGGTCCTGCATGCCAATGACGAAGCGGTGAATAAGTTGTGATACCCGCACACAGAAGCGGTGCCACTGCCGCTAATTGCGCTTGTGGATGACTGATACGCAGCACATAACGTTCATCAACCACGATTTGTTCCGCGTAGCCACCGAGCGTATGTCCAGGCGCGTCATGTGTTGGGCCGTTATAAGTGCCCACCATGTGATCGCAGTAATTCTCTTGATCATCAATACACTCATGGCAGTGCTTACAGCTATCAACGATGCAACCCACGCCAACCAAGTCACCCACGTTAAATTTGGAGACATGCCCGCCCACGGCGGTCACTCGGCCAACAATCTCGTGACCGGGGACGCAGGGATATAAGGTCCCCGCCCATTCCGAACGTACCTGATGCACATCCGAGTGGCACACCCCGCAGTAGTCGATGCTGATCTGCACATCATCCTCGCCGGGTGGGCGTCGTGTAATAGTCATAGGTTCCAGCGGTAAATGACTGGCATTTGCACCAAAAGCATTAATCTTCATAGTAAAATTCCTTTATTATTGAGTGTGAAGCAGCAGTTTTGGTGTCGAACGCTTAGTCCAATATGCCAATAAAGCAGCCGCAGCTAACAAGGTTGCACTCAGCAAAAATGTGCTGTGGTAACCATTAAAATCAAATAGAACACCGCCTAAGGTTGAGCCCAGCCCGATAGCCAATTGGATAACCGCCACCATTAAGCCGCCAGCGACTTCAGAATCATCCGGCATAGTTCGCGCAAGCCAAGTCCACCATGCAACGGGCGCCGCAGTGGCAACGCCGCCACACAATGCAAGCAGCGTCGTTACGGCAACACTGCTATCGCTAAACAGGATTAACGCTAAAGCAATTACCGCCATCGCCAACGGAATAAAGATTAACGTGCGGTAGAGATTATTTTTCAAAAACACACTGACTAGCAGCGTCCCCATAAAACCCGCCACCCCCATCACCAGCAAAATGAACGACAAGTTATTGCCCTCTACGTGGATAGCGGTTTCCAGAAACGGACGCACATAAGTAAACAGCGCAAACTGCCCCATAAAGAACAACACAATTGCCAACATCCCCAATCGAACCAAAGGCTTATTTAATAGAGAAAACACATTCGCAGAGCCAGCAACTCGTTTTTCGGGTTTCATCGCTGGCAAACTAAACCACATCCACACAAACGCAATAAGCGCGACGGGCACCAAGCCGAAAAAGGCACCTCGCCAGCCAATATGCGCACCAAGGTAACTACCCAGCGGTGCAGCAATCACCATAGCCAACGCGTTGCCACCATTGAATATCGCCAAGGCTTTAGGGATCTTCTCCGTTGGCACCAGACGGATCGCCGACGCGCCAGACAAAGACCAAAATCCACCAATCACGACACCAATCAAAGAGCGGCCCAGCATATAAATTAAGTAGTTAGGGGCATAAGCAATCACAATGCCCGATACCAGCATTAACGATATGAGCCCAAGTAGGAGTGACCTGCGATCCGTATCTTTAGCGATTGATGCGATACTCAAACTGGTTAACACGGCAAAAAAACCAGATATCGCAATGCCCTGCCCGACCAATCCTTCACTCACATTCAAATCCGCGGCAATCAGTGTCAGCAAACTAACAGGCATAAATTCCGAGGCGACCAAGGCAAACACGCATAACGATATCGCCAGCACGCCACTCCAATTTGCCGTTTGTTGTTGACTCGCTTGCTGAATCGCACAGCATGGTTCTAACGTTTCGCATACATGAGTGGTCATTACATACCTATCAATGGTTAAATTTAAATCTGATTGACTTTGTAGTAGCTATTGTTTCAAATGAACTGGAACCTTACTAGCTAATGAATGCTTATAAAGCTTATTAGCTCAGCTAATTAAAGCGGTATAGAAAACAGATGATGAAACGGAATCTGAACGACCTTTTATGCTTCGTCACCGTCGCTCGCGAAGGCAGTTTTACCCGAGCCGCCGCCTTGCTCGGCGTCACCCAATCGGCACTGAGCCAAGCGATCAGTGGTTTAGAGACCCGACTTGAAATCAGGCTGTTAACGCGTACCACCCGCAGCGTATCGGCGACAGTGGCTGGCGAACGCCTTTTACATGCGATAGGTAATCGATTTGATGAAATTGAATCCGAGCTGGATGCACTAACGGCCATGCGTGATAAACCTGCCGGAACAGTCAGGATTACCTGCGGTGATTTCGTGCTGCGAACTTTACTCATCCCCAAACTGTCGCCGTTACTCCACAATTATCCCGATATTAAGATAGAATTCGATGTGAATTATGGCTTTAGGGACATAGTGGCAGATCGCTTCGATGCCGGCATCCGCTTAGGCGATACCATAGATAAAGACATGATCGCGATCCCTATCGGCCCCCATCAAACAATGGCGGCCGTGGCGACTCCCGCTTATTTTACACAGCACCCCATCCCCAAACACCCGCAGGATCTTATCGAGCATAATTGCATTAACATTCGCTTCCCGACCCACGGTGGTTTGTATGTATGGGAATTTGAAAAAAACGGCAAGCAATTGAATGTGCATGTGGACGGCCAACTTATCTTTAACGCATCGCACCATATCGTCGATGCAGCCTTGCAAAGCAATGGTATAGCTTACCTGCCTGAAGCAGAGTTTGAACCCCATATCAAAGAAGGGCGTTTAGTCAAAGTACTAGAAGACTGGAGCCTGTCTTTTGCCGGCTATTATCTGTATTACCCCAGTCGCCGCCTACCCTCCCCCGCTTTTACACTAGTCGCCGAAGCACTGCGCATGTCGTGATAGTGCTTTACAGTTTTGGTAATTTTATGGACGACTGATTTGGACTTGTCAGATAAAAACCACTACATAGCATTATGCTGATATTCAATACAAAATTTGATTGTGCTCAACATCATCCAAACAGATGATACAAATTATACGAGCTGTCTAGCACCGATAATTGTTCTAGAAACGACCCCAATAACTTGATATGCGATGTAACTGATACGCAAAGTTGCGAAAACATCACGGAGTAAAAACGGTTTTTTAGCCTAAAATCAAGTTTGTGAATTCTAGAAATGGGTCACTTCAGAAAACAGAAAATAAAAGTACACTAAAACCTAATGGCGACATTTACCTGCAAGAAAGGTAAAATGCCCCCATTGTCATTGGGGAGTAGTCATCCTTAGCCTCCCACTAAGGAGTCCACGTCAACAAAATTGAGGTCTAACACCTCATGGCGTGGTCAGCCTCTGCGAATGCGGAGAGCCAGGCGAGACCTTTGGCCGCAATACGCTTTCCCAGCCGGGCGAGCAGTGTTGTCGTGCCATTGGATTATTGCTCGCCCGGCCGGATTGCTCACATGATCCTTACTCTTACTCTGTTTTTCCTCTCGGCAGGTACCATTTATTTGGCCTGCGAATACTTCGTCAACGGCATCGAATGGTTCGGCCGCCGTTTGAATCTTGGCGCGACTGCAGTGGGTTCAGTACTTGCTGCCTTCGGTACAGCACTACCTGAAACGGCGGTGACCTTCATTGCCGTTGTCTTCGGCAAAACACCAGAGCAAAAGGACATTGGCGTCGGCGCAGCCATGGGCGGTCCGCTCGTGCTCGCAACCTTAGCCTATGCAGTGGTCGGCTTGGCACTGATTTACCACCATCGCCGCCTTCAACGGGAAACGTATCATGTACGTGCCGATCACGCCCGTATGAGTCACGACCAGCTCGCCTTTCTCGCAGTGTTTGTAGTGAAAGTAGCACTTGGCCTAATCGCCTTTGCCATCAAGCCGTGGCTGGGTGTCTTGTTTCTCGCCGCCTACGCAATCTATGTCTGGCGCGAAATTCAGGAGAGCGACACAGCGCCTGAAGAAGAAGAGATTGAACCTCTCAAAATTCAGCCTTCCGTGACGGAGCCATCGTTAAAATGGGCGGCGCTGCAAGCCGTGTTGTCCCTGATAGTCATAGGCATTGCATCTCATATATTCGTAGGTCAACTTGAGGCCATTGGTACAGCGCTACAATGGTCACCACACTTGGTAGCATTGCTGCTGAGTCCGGTGGCGACGGAGCTGCCCGAGATGATGAACACACTCATATGGATACGGCAAGGAAAGGAACGCTTGGCATTGGCCAATATTTCTGGTGCTATGATGATTCAGGCAACGATTCCCTGTGCGTTGGGTATCTTCTTTACGCCATGGCTTTTTGATGGCCCACTGATGGCGGCAGGAGTCATTACTGCTTTGGCTATTATTTTTCTGTGGCAGCTATTTCGACGAGGCGTTGTCGATGCGCGTGCATTGGTCGCAGTAAGCTCATTGTACGGCGTATTTGCCTTGCTGATTGCGTTCTACTTCCCTCTCTAAGGAGCAAAGTGTCAGAGAACGCCGTGTGGTACGGCGTTCCTATTTGGCTAAATTTGCCCAAATTTAGCCAAGAGTGTAATGTTAAATTTTGGAAATGTTGCAAAAAATTGATTTAAATGAATTAAACTTTTCAGCGATCCTTGTGACCATCAGTAGTGATGATCAATGTATATATCTCGTCACAAAAGCACTACGCACAGCGATACACCGCCCGAACGATTTGGTTGCGCACTATGGTGGTGAGAAATTTATTTGTCTATTACCGGACACTCAGCATTTAGGCGCGATGAACATAACTCATCGTCAACGCAGTGCTCGCTTTACATTTACTCTAGTTTCCAAGCGGTCACCATTAACTGGCGTTGCGCGTATTCAACCTCATCGGCATTTGAAATGGCAAACGCTTATCGAATCCGCAGATAAGCAATCATACTTAGCTAAAAAGCATGGACGTAATCAAGTCAGCAGGGCCAGCTTGCTACGGTAAACAGCATTATTGAGTGCCAATCGTAAATTTTGATTTTTTGAAATTATCAAAGTTGAAATGTGAAGTGAGTCACGTAACATTTGGATAAATAGAATCATTGACTACAAGACCAAAATGCATCATGCATTTGACGATTTCTAACTGACTATTAGGCTTCGTGAAGTATCTTTTTAGAGCTGGCGCAGTCATTGAAAGCTCTGTAATGGTTTAATTTCCCTACATTAATTAAAGAGAAACTATTTATGTTTGTGATCGATCAAATTATTCTCCTCGCCGCGATTTTGATTATTCTTGGTATTTTATCCAGTAAATTGTCTGCGAGATTGGGTTTACCCGTACTGGTGCTCTTTCTCATGGTGGGCATGTTAGCTGGTGAGGATGGCCCTGGAGGTATTGTTTTTGATAATGCACAAATTGCTCACGCGCTTGGGTCTTTAGCTTTAGCCATTATTTTGTTTGATGGTGGTTTGCAAACACCCATCGCGTCGATTAAGCAAGTGTGGAAGCCTGCTTCTGTGTTGGCGACTTTAGGCGTATTGGTGACAGCCATGATCACTGGTGCTGCAGCAGCTTATATTCTAGATGTTTCCTTGCTTTACGGTTTACTGATTGGTGCCATTGTTGGTTCAACCGATGCCGCCGCTGTTTTCTCATTACTGCGTAATGCAGGTATTCATATCAACCCACGCCTTAAAGCCACATTAGAAATTGAAAGTGCGACTAACGATCCTATGGCAATTTTTTTAACAGTTGGCTTATTGGAGGTCATGGTCAAAGGGCTTGAACTAGGGACTGGATTATTGATGCTGTTTATCCAGCAAATGGGTATCGGCTCCGCAGTGGGTTTAGCGGCAGGCTGGTTATCAGTACGTATTATTAATCGTATCCATCTGACGACCTCTGGATTATATCCTGTGATGGTCGCGGCATTTGGTTTACTGTCCTTTGGCGTAGCAGCTAATCTTGGCGGCAGCGGCTTTTTAGCTATTTTTATCGCTGGTGTGGTGATAGGAAATAGTCGTTTTGTTTTTCAGCGCAGTACCTTTTTATTTCACGATGGTTTGGCATGGTTAGGCCAGATTGTTATGTTTGTTTTTTTAGGCTTGCTGATTAATCCTTTATCTTTGCTGGATGTCTGGCAGGAAGGACTTATGATTGCAATCGTCCTAACCTTAATCGCGCGACCCTTGTCGGTAATCCCTGTACTGAAGATTTTTGGCTTTAATGCGCGTGAAATTACCCTAGTATCCTGGGTTGGGTTACGTGGTTCGGTGCCTATTATTCTGGCTATATATCCGCTGATTTATGGCCTGCCTGGTGCCAGTCTTATTTTTAGCGTGGTGTTTTTCGTCGTGTTAATTTCAGCGACAATACAGGGGTCAACATTACCCTGGGTTGCACGCGCTTTAGGACTCACGGAACCGCCTCCTGCGACACCTGCAGCGACACTGGAAATTACTGCTTTAGGCGATGTGGATGCTGACATTGTCGAGTATCAATTGGGCGATACCTCACGCGCTTCTGGTCGCCGTTTATCCCAAATGGCTTTACCTGACGGTACAGTAGTGGCGATGATAACCAGAGGAAACAATGTAATTCCACCTAGGGGATCAACCTTCCTGTATGCTGGCGATCATTTATTTATTGTGATGAAACCCGATGTGCGTGAGTTTGTTGATCTGGTTTGCTCTGGTGTTGCAGAAGCCAATCATTATGAATTACCTACGGGTGAATTGAAGTTGAAAGGCTACACCAAAGTAGCAGATTTAAAGCACTCCTACGGTATTGAACTCTCTGCTAATGATAATTTGTCATTAGATGAAGTGCTACGTCAGAGCTTGACTGACGAGCCGACCTTAGGTGCAAGTAAAGATTTTGGTGAAGTAATATTGCATGTTCGTGAGATGGTGGGTTCGAGGATTGCGACAGTGGGTATCGTACCGAACTCAGCCAATGAAAACTGATACCAAAACAATAATTTGTAAAATCATAGTTTCATTGTGGTCAATATAGAGATCACACCTAAGCTCAGTGCATCATTTAATCGCGAATGAGTTTGCATAGGTATCTGTCCGAACTTTTGATAAAATCCAGTCAACGGGTTAGCAGTCTTGGTGGACAACCGTCTAACCCGCCAGCCCTCGCAAGAGGGCGTTCCTTCTAATTCATCCTATCCAGCAGTGCCATTTCGGCTTTATCTTAGCCAGAAGATATAAGACTTTTTGCGGTCAAATCCCATTAAAGCCCACTGCTCTTTACACAAGTAATGGGCGCGAATAGCGCGTTTGCAGTTAATCGATAACTGTTCAACGAGCTGGTCAAAATGGGCGACGTGGGCAGGCACGTTGAGTTCATGCTTTAAGTTGCCACCGCCCAAGGCTTCGCCTAAACGGTCGCAGGCGTAGCGGTTTGAAAAACCTTGCCCAATTCTTGGTACACCCAATAACAGCCCCAGCGATATAACCCTAACCGTAACGCCTTAATGTTCATCCTCTGCTCGGGTTCATCGCTAAAGCCCATTAGCCACCTCATTTATCTTCTCAACGGAAAGCTTAAACACATCAATGCATATCGATGTCACATCGTCATAGGGCGCATTAGTGCGGCCATTTTCCCAACGTTGATAAGTGCTGCGACTGATGCCGTAAATCTCAGCCACTTCGTCTTGGGTCATGCCCCGTAAACGGCGCCCTACTTTCAGTAAATCCGCGGCGCGACTAGCCATAAATCCTCCTGCGTGAAGTCCATAACCCAGTTGTGCTATTTGTTATTGTCATTGTCATAACCCCCCCACTAACATTGGCTCGTCCGTCTCAGTGGTCAATTGGCGCATAATCTCGGGCGCCACATCATCAAACCCCAGTGTGATTAAGTGTGTGTGGGAGGTAAATGCCTTAAACCGAATCGTTTCACTCCAATATTGCGCAGTGCGAATGCTCACCGGCCCTACATCGTAAGGGAACAAAAATGCTCATACGACGGACATTGAAGCGGTGATCTGCATCGGCGAGGCGTTTTATTGCAACGCGGCGGGCCATTCACAAAAGCAAGCTGACATTGCGCAGCACAATGCTAAGGCCGAAGCCTTTAAACAACGACTGTTATCACTGCGCCCTGCTCTCACCTTCACGGCGTTTAACGGTGCATATCATCCACAGGTATATTGCACTGCGATATTCACTTTTGAGGGCAATCAAATTGGCGGCTCAGTGTCCTATGACAAGGCTGGCGAGCTTGATTAGCGAATATCAAACACTGATTTGCCCGCATGGCAAACATACCAAACTCTGCCCAGCACCAAGGAGAATCGGCATGAAGCAATCTGCAGTCATCAAAGACGCTTTGCGCCAGTGGTATACCCTGCCCCGCAAACAAGCCGGCAGCTAAACGACTCGCCGAGGAATTGACAAAGGAAGGTAAATGATGATTTCGACCCAATCGACCGTGGATCAGCAAATGCAAGTGCCGCTCTTTCTTACCACTAAGGAAGTCATGACACGCTACCGGATTAGCTCATCAGCAACGCTTTGGAAGTGGCGGAGAAACGACGGTTTCCCTGCTCCTATCCATAATGGCCGCCATTACTTAAAAGCGTCGCTCGATAAGTGGGATGAAAAACAGCAAGTCGCTGCTTGAATTAATTTTTTAAACCTTAAGATAAAGCCCCATTTTTGGGGCTTTATTATTAGACCTTTATTGATGAACTGCTAGGCCATTACCCCCTCGCCTTCGACGTTGCAGCCTTTACTACTACCGCAGTTAGTGCCTACTGCTACAGCATCAGCGATGATAGCTGCGAGACCTGTGCCGACCAGCACTATTTGGGCAATTAACAAGACACCATCGGTTGATATCCATGCGACGGCTGTCGCGATGAATGATACCACCGCGACTATGGCTCCAAACCAGCTTAGGCCACTGACGATTGTTTTAATGACGCCTTTAATAAATCCTATATTGAATAGTTGTGAGATGAACTGAAATATCAATGTCGCCTTTTTTAACGTGGTAGAAGCACTGCTTATACCGGTGATCAGTTTCTCCAAGCCTACAGCTTCAGCCCCCAGCGCCTGTACTGCCGCTTTTACCATGCTGTCAGTTCGCATAATGCGTATGCTTGCAAGTTGCAGAGCAAGCAATAACACATCAATACAGAATGTTGCGATTGATTTAGTGCAAGGTGAAATTGCCTCTAGATCAATTGCTTCTATTGCTACACTTTCGTTCTCCGTTAACGTTAAAAAACTTTGCATTTCAGTGGCCGCTTGCATTTCGACATTACTGGGCTGTTGGCCTGTGATAATGGCTGCCACAAGCTTCTCTATCTGTGCAGGTGTAGGCTGTGAGTCTGGGAACCACTGTCCAAGAGTCTCAACTGACTCTTTAAGGACTGCACCTAGATGAAATTGCTCATAAGGTCCGACAGAGGCTTGGCAATTTACGGTACCAAACCCTGCAGCATTAAACGAGGGAGATTGCTCTCCGGCCATACGAAGATAGTTACTTGGAAACGCATTTGACGCTATGGAGGTTAAGACCCCACTGGCGCTGTCGCTTAGAACTGCGACATTGAACTTTTCCCAAGGACCAATCGATGCTTGGCAGTTTACGGTTCCAAATCCATTGCCATTAAAAACGGGCGAAGCTTCACCCGCCATCCGTAAATAGTTGCTCGGAAACGCCATAGACTCAAAGGAGACTGTGCCATCGCCGTTACGAATAGCGTTAAAAATTTCCCATGGGTTTTTATCTGGATCATTTTGGTCTGCCTGACAATTAACGGTACCAAAGCCATCACCATTGAACTGTGGTGAATCCTGTCCAGACATTCTCAATAAGCATTGTGGAAATTGATTGGATCTGATCATGACAGGAAATGTTGAGGGGAATATTGGATCACTATTTGAGGCAGAAGTGTTAAACGTGCTCATAACAAAAGTCCTTTTTAGTTAACTAACAAAGCTATACATCGTCATTGATAACATAGCGTTTTAATGAGCTGAAAAACTGCATCTAGCAGCCCCTAAAAGAAGGCTGTAGCGATCAGTTCATCATTTTTAAGGTTAGTTCAAATGTGACTTTTAACAAAGGCTCACTTCGCTGGATGTTCAACAACAATCGCGTTAGTGGCAATAGTGAACTGATTGAATCATTCATGCGATATTTTGATGTTTTACCGTCCCATTCTATCGGGCTGCAGCCGAGACGTTATGTACTCTAAACCTGCTTGATAGCCTGCGGTTTCTGTTGTGTCACCGTTTTTGGCGACTAAATAAGTGGCTTTAAACATCATCAGCTTACAGACGGTTAGATAATAAAAATCATCGTCTTGCTTGAAAGCACAAACCTTTTTCCACGGTATGGTGATGGATTTACCGCTAGGGAGCGCAAACGTTAGCGTCGAGGCTGTGGCTGTCACTGTATGGCACCCTTCTAGGCTCGCAAGCCTCTGTAAGGTTGTGTTTTCAATCGTTCGATCCAGAGTGGTTATCTTGCCTGCAAATTTGTTAGCTTGATTTTCGGCGATGTTTTTTAATACTAATTGCCACACAATAAGGTAAGCAATTGCACATATTGCGATTGCGATATATGTCTCTGGGGAGTGAATTTCTACGAAAAAATAAAACAGTAGTAACGGGGATAATAACGGGATCCATAGGAGTAATGCACGAACGATAAGGGCATACAACCACTTAGCTAAACGAGTATTCTTTACAATGCTTGCTGAATTTATTCTTTCCGCGATTGTGATTAACTGTTCCCGCGTGATTAAAAATTTTAGTTCCATGACGTCCTTGCTTAACGTTAATCCGAACACTGTGCCAAGTGTATGATTAATTGAGTTGAAATGACTAAACCATAAATAAAGCTGATATTGAATAGATAACAGTTTACCTTGTGCCGAATTGAGCTCCAATGCACCTAATTACAAAGAGGTGTTTCTGCTGCACTGCAACGCAACTGATTTACATACTGAATAAGCTCACCATTTTCTGCTGTCAGCGACAAACATGCCTAACCCCTTCTTTCTAAAACGACTATTTTGCTATCACCCAGAGCTTCCAATCTCAGCTTATTTGTCCATTTTTCATAGGCCTCAGCTTGATCATCTAACCAATCATGTTTGTTGTACACCGCCATCACCCCGCCTAATAGATAGCCTAACATCTTCTCTGTCACATGGGGCAACACCCCAGCTTCTAACATTCTGGTCGATAATGTGCGTCTAAAATCCTGAATACGTCAGTCAGGGATTTCTAGTCTTAGTTTGATCTCGCGGATCAGCTTATTTTCTGAAACGATGTTGCCTGGGCGCTTAAGATCGTTTGCTGCGGGAAAACTCCATAGTGAGTTATAGAGGTTCCACTGCTCTTGCAATATGTTCGAGTAAGGCGGGACTGATTGGCCTTCGGATTGGCAAATTAGTTTTGCTATTATTTATCGGGAAGGTCCAGAGCATCGACTCAAGATCAAAATCAGCCCGTTTGGATTTTAATATTTCTGATATCCGCGCCCCCATTAGTAAACATGCCTTGATGGCATTGGTTACTGCTTTGGTCGCGCGGCATTTATCAAGCTCACGGATGATTTTGCCACACTCTAGAATGGTGAGTACTCGCGAACCGACTTTGAGCGCAGAGCCCACATCACTGACTCGTAATTGAAGAACATCAACAAGCGATATCATTTGCCGGCGAACGGACTAGCTAAGTACCGTCTTTAACTGTTTGAGTATCGCACCTTCGGTGACTCGACTATAAATTGCCTTTTATCGAGAAAATCTATCCACTTACCGAGTGTGATACTTTCGACTTTGCGATCAGCAAAGCATCATAGAGATGTGCTCTAAAGCAGGATTGGTAAGTAGCAACAGTGCCCAGCTTAAGTGCTGCACTTCGCGCCGATAAAAACTGTTCACAGCAATCCCTCAGTGTTGTCTGGCCCGCAAATGTGTTGCGTTGTTTCCAAAACGCATAGGGATCTATAATATTTACCCATGAATTTAGTCACGCAGGGACCAGCTTACGTGCGTCAGCAAGTTCTAAATCCGGGTAGGATTATCAATCCTAAATCGATACTGCCATGTTATAGTCCCTGCAGGGGTAATACGAACGCTTAAGCCGTCGCGGTCTGCAAGCTCTGGTTTCTCTAAATATGGTTTGCCGTTTATTGCACGTAACCAATTGTCAGATAAAGACATTTTAATTACCCTGTGTACATGTGATTTTAGCTAATCTGACGCAGAACCCAATATATACAGATTATGTACTCACATCGAAGAGCTGCATACTAAATTGATGTGAATGACAACGAATCCAATTAAAGCAATTTAACTACTGATAACATGAAGTTACATGCTTTAGAGAACGAAAATAAATGAAGATGAAAGACGATAAAGCAGGGTCGATTTTTTGGCACGACTACGAAACATTTGGAGCGAACCCAGCGAAAGACAGACCCTCGCAATTTGCTGGTATTCGCACGGATTTAGATCTCAATATCATCGGCGAGCCTGAGACATTCTATTGTAAGCAAGCCACTGATTATTTGCCGTCTCCGGAAGCAATATTAATCACAGGGATCACTCCACAGTTAGCTAATTTAAAAGGCATCCCTGAAACTGAGTTTATGGGACGAATTCATGCGCTATTTAGCCAACCAAACACTTGTGTTGCAGGTTATAACTCACTGCGTTTTGACGATGAAGTGACCCGTTATGGCTTTTATCGGAACTTTATCGATCCCTATGCCCGTGAATGGCAAAATGGCAACTCTCGTTGGGATATCATTGATTTAGTGCGCGCTTGTTATGCATTTAGGCCCGAAGGTATTAACTGGCCGACAAAGGAAGATGGCTCTCCGAGTTTTAAGCTAGAACATCTGACCCAAGCGAATGGTTTAAGCCATGAGAAAGCCCATGATGCTATGTCTGATGTGTATGCGACCATCGCTATGGCAAAACTCATTCGCGAGAAACAGCCTAAGTTATATCAGTACTATTTTGACCTGCGCCGTAAGCAAGCGGTTAGCGATCAAATCGATGTGCTCAATATGCAGCCTTTGGTTCACGTGAGCTCTAAAATTAGTGCGCGCAATGGTTGTGCAACGTTGATCTCACCCGTAGCGCACCATCCTACTAACAAAAATGCCGTTATTTGCGTTAATTTAGCCATGGATTTAACGCCGCTATTCGAGCTAGATGTCGAGCAAATTAAAACGCGCATGTATACGTCAAGGGCTGATCTTGCCGAAGATGAATTACCTATCGCAGTAAAACAAATTCATCTTAATAAGTGCCCTTTTATCACCTCGGCAAAAATCCTCAGTGATGAGCATGCCGCTCGTTTAGGCATAGATAAAGAATTTGCCAGAGAGCAGTATAAACGCCTAAAACGTCACCCAGAATTACGCGAAAAACTGGCGCTATTATTTGAGCACGATGACAGCAGAGCGACCACAGATCCCGATTTGATGCTGTATTCTGGTGGGTTCTTTAGCCAAGCTGATAAAGCAAAAATGGAAATCATCCGTCATACCCTACCGCAAAATCTAGCGGCGTTAGATTTGCAGTTTGATGATCCACGTATTCCTGAGATGCTGTTTCGTTACCGCGCCCGTAATTACCCTGAACTACTCGATGATACAGAGTCGCAGCGCTGGCGTGAATTCTGTCAAAGTCGCTTAGCCGATCAAGACTACGTACTTAAATTAGAAAATTTGCTACAAGAAACACAAGCGGATGAGACTAAGCAAAAGCTACTTGCTGCCCTTTGTCATTATTTGCGTGAACTTTAAGTTGTGTAAATTCAAGCTTAAGTCTTTTGTTTTATAGTCTTAAGCTTATTTTTGTGCACCAATAGACTCACTCTATACGTGAGTAACATAAGTTTATCACTCTCGATAGCACTGACATTGACAGCGTATAAACGCGAGCTAACTCGCATTTATGCTGTAACAAAATTACTAGAATGTTCTTCCATGAACTTAACAAATAAGGAATAGGGAAATGCAAGATAGATTCATTCGTAGCATAACCCAACTGCCAACGCCGTTAGCCGATGCACTTATCCCAATGTTGCACCAGAATTTTGCTGGACACATTGATGCGCAGCAACTTGCTACGCTAACAAGTGCAAGCAAAATGACCGAAGCAGAAGTGTTATTAGCATTACTGCCGATAGCAGCGGCATTGGCCAAACCGCCTATCAGTGAGTTTTATGTCGGCGCGATAGCCAAAGGTAAAAGTGGCGATATCTACATGGGGGCCAACTTAGAATTACCCGGTGAAGCGTTATTTCATTCTGTCCATGCAGAACAAAGCGCTATCAGCCACGCATGGCTCAGTGGTGAAAGCCAAATTGTTGATATCATAGTTAATGCCAGTCCTTGCGGTCATTGTCGTCAGTTTATGAATGAACTGGTTGAAGGGAGCAAGATCTGCATTCATCTACCCGCACAGGAAAGCCATCCTCTGGCCTATTATTTACCCTATGCTTTTGGGCCAAAAGACTTAAATGTCACTTCGCCCTTAATGGCCAAGCAACAAACTGAATTTGCACTAGACAGTGCCGATCCTATGATCATAGAAGGCTTAGATCATGCAGGTTTAAGCTATGCACCTTACACCCAAAGTTTTGCCGCTGTGGTATTAGAAACCCATGATGGCGCAACCTATTGTGGTCGCTACGCAGAAAATGCGGCATTCAATCCTTCTATGCTGCCTATGCAGATGGCCTTATCAAATCTGGCGCGCCACAATCGTGAATTTAGCGATATCAGCCGTGCGGTTTTAATTGAGTCATCTCAAGGAAAAATCAGCTTAGTTGGCGCGACTATGGATGCGCTCCATACCGTTGCCGCCATCGAACTTGAGCACATAGTGGTAGATCCAGTGTAACTCCTGCTTCAAATGCCAAGGGTGTTTCAAAATGCCAACGGCGAAATACGTTAATGCGTATTTCGCCGTTCGATTATCCACTTAAAGCTTAAAAATCAATTATCGTAGGTAATTCTGACGGCTAATCATGCTCCATCCTGTCTTCTACTAACCGCGTCATTGAACTTAGCCAGATACTCCTCCTTACGCTCCTCCATCCTGATAAAACAAGCTTGCCGCTCCACTTCCGACATAACGCGCCATACTAAAATTTCATCAAGATGCCTGAAACAACCTAAACAAATATCTTGCTGATCTAAACAACAATTTCGAATACAAGGAGTGACATTAGGATCATTCTGACCAGACGGCATATTCATTGCCACAAGGTTCAACAAAATGGAATCGACGGCCTCCCGGAAAACTAAAGATGTCAGCTGTGATAATGCCACCAGCAGTTACGACAGCCGTCAGAGTCAATTCTAAGTTCTGGCTGTAGATCACAATCAGCGGGCAACCTTTTGCGAGGGTGAAATTCACGTCGGCTTGATAGAATCCCCCAGTAATGCCGACATCCATAAAGCAACTGTATTCAGGGCCATAATCGACATAGGTCCATCCAAAAACTTGGCTAAAAAAGGCCTTAGAGCTCGCAATGTCGCGACTTGGGATTTCCAAATAATTGATACTGTGGTGACGGTTCATAGACTTCCTTGCTATTTAATCAGGACACAAAATGATGAACATAAAATGCGTAAGTAAAAATGGGAGCCAAAGCTCCCATTCTATTCGCGGCTTTAACTCAGGTTAACCTTGGATTAAGGCTGCGGCAAGTCCAATCAGACCGCCAAACACGCCGCCCCAAATCACTAACCAACCTAAGTGCGTTTGGATCATGTCCTGAACGATTTGTTTCACCATTTGTGGTGTTAACTCGTTTAATCTTTGTTCCACTATGTTAGCAATTTTAGTTTGCAGATCGGCCATCACATTTGGCTGTTCAATTTCTTGTTTCAGCAACTCGTGAAATGCATCGCTTTGTGCCATTTCAACTAAAGAAGCTTTCATCTTTACAATAAACGGCTCTTTTAACGGCAATAAGGCATCTGTGCCACCAAACATAGACAACATGCCGCCAAAGGAAGATTGGGCGACAGTGCTAATTAACGCATCAAAAGAAGGCGCTAAATCAACCTTTTCAATCACTGGCGCCAAGTCTATTTTACTCAGCCCTTCTTTTTCAGATAGGAATCGGTCGATATTTTCAGTGGTAAAAAACTGTTTCATCATCAAATGAGCAATACCCGCCTTAAACTCTTCAAAACGAGAAGGCACAACTCCCGAACCGTAGAGTCCGGGGACTTTCTCAAACAACATATAAACTGCAACCCAGTTGGTAATTGCACCCGATAAAGCAAATAATCCGACATTCAGGACAATTGCCGAATTCATCAGGTAACCCACAACGACCAAAGCAGCCGCCAATAAATTCGTCACTAAACTCTTATTCAATCTCGTATCCCCTAAGGTGGCATCGATAAGATGCAAAACTCGCCTATATTAACAAGTTAACGGGAGTCAGGTCTAACACTCAAACCACAGTAAACAAACCCGTTTTAAAATCTGTTTTCAGTACTAAGTCTTGGCGCGATGGGCAAGATGAAGCCCATCAACTAAGCCGCAGCGTCACTGAGCCACAAGAAGCTGATTAGCCAGCACTGAATAAAGTGAATCTCCTTGTAGAACATTAAGTTAATTTAATGTTTGCCGACCTAAAAAACGCAAAAATTTTAATTTGCCGCTTGTGAATTATCAACTTGCCTCAACTACACTCAATCAAGATAACGCACAAAAAATATGGCTCAAAATACAGACGGTACTGAACACTGACCGTTAACCTCGGCTCAATACACAAAATTTACCCAAAATAGAATAAAGGATGCGCTTATGGAATCGGCTTTTAACACTGCAGGGGCGTTAAGTTGGCATGAATTGACAACCCATAATACCGAAGAAGCTATGCACTTCTATGCTGAGATTTTTGGCTGGCACTTTAAAACCGTCAAAATGCCCCACGGCAATTATCATATTATTGAAAATCAGGGCGTCAGCATTGGGGGGATCACCGATAGTTTGCTCCCAATGCTTCCCTCACATTGGACTGGCTACATTACCGTTAACGATGTCGATCAAGTCGCTATCAGCGCAAAAAAACTTGGCGGGGATATTCTGTTTGGTCCTGAAGATATACCCGAAGTAGGCCGTTTTTGTTGGATAAAAGATCCACAAGGCGCCATTATTGCAGCGATTAGTTATTTAAATCGCTGATCAAAAATAGCTTCCAACATGGTGAGTATTGACGACTCAAATCATTAGCCATAGGCTGAAACACATGTAGTTATCAATGTAGATGATAGGTTACCACTCAGGAATGTCTTAGATCAGAAGACGTTATTGTCTGTGTAATACCAAGATTTCATTGGTAAAAATATAAATAATTTCTGGAAACATTAGCATTATTCGCTAGAATGTCCGTACTTATGGAAGTTTTTCCCTGTCTTATGCATTGGAGCCTTGATATTAATGCTGACCCAGTTATCGCAATTCAGACACTCTTTTTTTGCCCTCCCAAGATACCTGCGAGTGATTATTTACCTCATAGCAGTCTACCTTAGCTATGTCTGCACATTAGGTTTAATCCTCCCCTATGCGATAACCACGCTGGCACCAGAAAAACTCTCAACTCTGCTCGGTCGTCCCGTCACCCTCGGTGATATACGCATTAACCCTTTTAATTTCAAAGTCGAAATCGACCAACTGGCCATTAAAGAAAAAGACGACAAACCTTTTGCTGGCATTGCACAAGTCCAATTCGAAATACACTTTTGGCGATCTGTTTTTAATCGCGCCGCCGTTATCGAAAACATACACATACAAGCGCCCTACGCACATATCATTCGCGTGGAGAAAAAAGGGAAAGCTGGATTCAACTTCGACGATATTCTGCAGACCTTGAACGAGCATTCATCCGCGAGCACAGAAACGACACCCACAGAAGCCAGCTCACCCGTTCGTGTCCTGCTCAGCCAATTTGTGTTGGATGCGGGACAATTTAACTTCGATGACAAAATTACCCATGCTCAAGTGAACTACCCCAATATCAATCTAAAACTCAGTTACCTTGATACTGAATATTTGATGGCGGCATCATCGGCATCGATAACTCCTGCCATAAAAGTAAACAAAGTTGATAATACAACACCAAACGCCCAATCAACGTCTGACTCACCCATTGTGCCTATCAAGCACAATCACTATGCGATACAACTCAGTGATGATCATGCTGGTGAAATCAGTTTGCAGGGGCAATTCCAATTGTTCCCGCTAAAAGTTGCGGGTGACATCCAAGTCGCCAAACTGAAACTGACACCACTATGGCGATTTATCGACGATCAATTTAATCCCGTCCTCACGGATGGCGAGCTCAGTATTAAAACTCAGTATCAAGTGGATTTTGCCGAGAATGGTGAGTTACAAGTCATCAGCAACAATGGCCAGTTTATTGTTGAAAAACTTAACCTTAACGACAAAGATCGCTCAGTGGTCAAGCTCCCCATGTTTGCCCTCGACGGCATTTCAGCCAACTTGAAGCAGCAGAAAGTGCATATCAACAAACTCCACAGCGATGGCCTAACAATGAGTGCCATTTTGAACCAAGACGGGCTCGATCTTGTTGGCTTATTCATGCCTAAATCGTTAAGCGCCTCCACAACGACTACGCAGCCAGTTGCTAAACCAATCGATGCTAAGCCTGCAGATGCTAAATCGCTAGAGCGCGTACAAGTTGCGCAAGTGGAAGAAAAACGCCAAATAGCAGAGACTGTCACAGATACAAGCGATAGCGCAGACAAAGCAACGGAAAGTGAATTAGCCGCAACTAACGAGAGTGATAAAACAGAACAAAAGACAGAAGCGACCGTAAATGTCACCACTGATGCTGCTAAAGAAACCGCTGCAAACATCGCTTCAGAGGCAAATCCTCAACAGCCAGTCAAGCAAGCGCCTAAGACGCCTTCAAAAGACACTTGGTTAGTGCAACTCGATGCGCTCAATATTGAAAACTATGACCTTAATCTATCGGAACAAAAGCTAACGGCAACGCCGCAGCAATGGCGAGTGTATCCGCTTAATTTTTCAACTAAGGTCATAACGAGTACCTTAACCGCTCCGATTGAATATGAGCTACAACTCAGCCTCAATGGTCAAGGTACTTTGTGCTCTCAAGGCCAAGTCGATGTGACGGGCGAAACCATAGATGCCAATATCCAACTCGATAAGCTGGCGTTAACCCAATTTCAGCCCTATTTAGCGCCCTACGTGAATATCCAGCTCAAGAGCGGTCTATTAAGCTCAGCAGGCAAGCTGACCGCCGATGCTAAAGGCAAAGCCATTTACGGTGGCAGTGTTGAGCTCGATGATTTAGCTATTCATGACAAATTGCGTAATGCTCCACTGGTCAAATGGCAAAAGATGAATATCAATCAACTGGATTTTGACCAACAGAAAAATCAAATCAAAATTGATCACTTAGCCTTTAATCAACCCTACGCCAAAGTGGTGATAGCCAAAGATAGAACCACTAATATCAGCGATCTTATCGTTGAGGCTCCGGCTGCAAATAGCAAGACAACTAAAAACACAACCACAGCCAGTGCTAAGCAAACCGAGCTGCAAACGGCAAGCAAGACAACGCCAGAGTTAAACCTCGATATTCAAAAAATTAGCTTTAGCCAAGGCTCAGCTTACTTTGCCGATAACTCACTGACACCAAACTTTGCCTCAGGGATTGAGTTACTTGAAGGTAATATCACTCACTTGTCGTCAACGCCAGGGACTAAGGCCTCGGTCGATATCAAAGGTAAGATAGACAAGTATGCGCCTGTAACTCTAAAAGGCGATATTAACCCTTTGCTAGATATGCCATATTTAGATCTCGATTTAGTCTTTAAGAGCGTTGAGTTAACCTCAGTCAATCCTTACTCAGGCACCTATGCGGGTTACTACATAGATAAAGGGCAGCTATCACTATCGCTGAACTATCAACTCGATAAGAACAAGCTCAAGGGCAGTAACCATCTGGTCATAGACCAACTGAAACTTGGTAAACCCAGTGACAGTGACCTTGCCACTAGCTTACCCATCACGCTCGCGATTGCCCTGCTGCAGGACCGTAACGGCGTGATTGATTTAGGTATGGAGGTCTCAGGCGATTTAGACTCACCCAGCTTTAGTGTCGGCAGCATCATAATGACGGCGATTACCAATGTGATCACTAAAGCCGTCACTGCGCCCTTCACTTTCTTAGCTGGACTCATAGGTTCTGACGAAACCTTAGATAAGATAAGCTTTGCCGCAGGCAAATTCAGCCTAAGTGAAGATGAGCAAAAAAGTTTAGACAAACTCGCTAGCGCCTTACTCGACAGACCTATGCTCAAGCTTAGCGTTGAAGGGGAAGTCGATGCCATCAATGACAGCCAAGCCATTGCTGAGCGCATCATGAAGCGTAAATTGGCTAAATTAGCCAATATTGAATTTAGTGCGTTACCTGATGATTTAAGTCCGAGCCAATTCCCGACCCAAGGGCCGCTTGCCGATGCGCTAGTAAAGCTTTATGAACAAGAAGTTAAAGCCGATCCTGCCCAAATCAAAGACACTGTTATCGCAGAGGCCAAAGACGCGCAGCTTTCAGATGACGAAATCACCACCCGCTGGCATATCGCTTTATATAATCTGTCGGTAAAAGCGCAGAATGTTAACGATGGCATGTTGGGTAATTTGGCCCAAGAAAGAGCCAAAGCCGTTAAAGCTTACCTTGTGGACGTGAAAGAAATAGCCCCAGAGCGGATCTTCTTGCTCGAAAGCCGAGTGAGTTTAACCCAGAATGCAGCCCAAGTGAGCCTTACCATTGATGCTCAATAACTTAGCCAATTAACTGCTTTTTATATAAAACTAAGCCCGCTAAAGTTCGACTTTAGCGGGCTTTTACCTTATGGCTAAGCGTCATAACCAATCAAAAAACCATTCTTCTACAATCAAATCATCTATCTGTTAATTCACTCTAAAATGTTGGCCGTGCTTGGTGCCATAGGTTACACTCTGCGACCTTTATACAACTGAGATCACAGTTTTTAAACGACTGGCTCCCAGACTCGCCGCACACTTTCTGTGGCGCCATAACGCACAAATGTTCTTCCACAAAAATTATCATTAAGGTCAATAACATGTTTATCATTCGCTGGATTTTAGGCAGGATTATTCTGTTTTTAAATTTCGTATTTAGCCCTAAGAAGCGCCAACGTCCACTGGCTGAGCAACAAAAAATTGATGCTCAAACTCAAGCATTAGCCCTGTATCAATATCCTGCATGCCCATTTTGTGTAAAAGTCCGCCGTGCAATGCGTCGCCAAGGACTCAACATAGTGACCCACGACGCTAAAAAAGCGCCGCATAAAGATGAACTCATCGCTCAAGGCGGCAAACAGCAAGTGCCTTGTCTGCGGATTGAAGAAAACGGTCAAGTACAGTGGTTATATGAATCAAAAGAAATCATTAACTACTTAGACCAACGCTTCGCCTAAATCACGGCGCAACGGTCAGCGCAAATATACAAATAAGTGCGCCCAGTAAACTTTTCAATCGTCTGTTCAATGGGCTCCTTACAAAGGGCTTTACGTTGGAATGACGAGGTTTAGGGCGCAGTTCTTTTATTGCGTTGTTTTATCGCATTTACTTACGCCACAAATATTCACGGTCAGAATAATCAAATAACCACTGGGGCTGATACACCACCAATAGCGTCACTGCCATGCCATTAAGCAATGCCTCAGGGAATGCCAGCAAAGGGATGAGCATCAGGTAGTCGTCCACTAACACATTCCAATCGTAATCCGCTGCAGACCACAACCATATAGCCCAACTCAATTGATGAAACACAGTTGAGAGGCCCGCATTGATAAAACCACCGACGAAGATGAATACAAAAATATGTTTAGGAAATAAATGGTAACTGCGACTGTATAGGATAAAACACAGAAACAGCGGCACAGCCATAGCGAACAAACTAAAAGCACCAAAATCAGCGGGCTGCTTTAATACAAAAAGACTAAAAAAAGCGCTCGGCAATAGCAACACTAGAGTCGCAAGACGCCAGCCGAACATCAGCATACAAGTGACAATTCCCAGAAAATGCAGATGCAACCCAGTTTGAATACTGGCATTTAACGACCACAGTGCATTGATCCCCACCAACGTCAGCAACAAACGTAATTGGAGATGTTTATCCCGCCGGAGCTGCACTAACTCTTCTTTTGGCCATATGGCGTAGATCCATAACGCCAAGAACATAAGGCATATACCTTGAGTCAGGCTCATATCCCATTCGATTTGCGCCCATTTATTTGACCAAAACGCCAACATTACTCGCCCATCCTTAATCCATTACACCTATCGGCGCGTACTCAGCCAATGAGAATGCCATAAATCCATGAACTTTAGGGCCATATTAAGGTATTCTTCTGTCAGTTAATAACTAAGAGTTAAATTTGATTATGCCGTTTCGATATCTCAGCCTTGCCATCTTAAGTTGTTTCTCGCTCATCGCCTGCAGCAGTGCGCCAATTGACCCGAGTGAACTCGCCGGAAAATTACGGGATAAGTTAACGACGGATATTAAAAGCGATGGCCTTAAACTCTTCAGCTACAAAGCGCGTCTGGTCGATGAAAAGTCGACAATGAATGATACAGAGCGCCCTTTTCCACACGAGGCACGCATACGTAATATGCAAGATCCCCGTGAGCAACGTCGCGCGATGCAAGATCTACAGGACTCATTAGAAATTTGGGGGAGACAGGTTGATTTGGGTTTAATCAAAACCCTTGAAATGACGGGTTATTGCCGCGAAGGTTATATTGAATTAAGCCGAATTATCGAGCCTGGTCGAGGAGAAATCCGCGGTGAGTGCCAAGAGGGTGCAACCAATGCTGATAAACAAAAATTTATGAGCTATTAACTAAACTCAAAGTAATGAAGAAACGTGCACAGTTACCAATACAAAAAACTTAAATCGGCTAAAAATAGCTAAAACAATAATAAGCAGAATAAAAAACAAGCATGCGCGTATGAGACAATACGCGCATTCACGTCACACTAAACTGATTCGGTCAGTGGCACAGCACGATTTTCCAATAACACAGGGATACCTTCAGTGATCGGATAAGCAAGTTTATCTGCCTTACAAATCAACTGCTGCGTCGTTTTATCGTACTCAAGTTTTCCCTTACACACAGGGCAAGCCACTATATCTAACAATTTTTTATCGAATGCCATGGAAGTTTCCTTATTTAGCTGCAGCCACTTCACGAAGACGTGCGAGCAGCTGTTCATCAAATTGTGGGGATAGCTTGGCATCGACCGCCAAATACCACCAGTTTTCTTGTGCAAAATCGCGACATTTAACCGCATCTTTTTCTGTCATCAACAGTGGCAAGCCTTGGGCTAAATCACCTAACTGGGTTTTATCGTAGGCCTGATGGTCATCAAAACCATGGCAGAAAGCCAGTTGATAGCCTTGTGCGCGCAACGATTCAAAGAAACGCGCTGGATTACCTATGCCCGCCATCGCAACGAGCGGCAAAGACTTATCGAAAGTATATTCACCAGACGTCGCATCACATTTAACAGGCTTCACTGCCGTAGGTGTCAGTTGCATTTCGAACTGCCCTTTTGCCGCTGGGCCGCCATTACTGACGATAAAATCCACGGTATCGAGACGCCACGCGCCTTCACGCAATGGACCTGCTGGCAATAGCAAGCCATTGCCTAAACCGCGCTGACCATCAATCACCACTAGCTCAATATCGCGTACCAGAGCATAATGCTGTAGGCCATCGTCACAGATGATGACATCAACACCAAACTCAGCAATAAGCGCATTAGCCGCATCGACCCGTTTAGCGCCAACCACCATAGGCACTTGAGTACGCGCCACTATCATGGCAGGTTCATCACCTACCTCTGCCGCACTTGCACCTAAGCAAACCGATTTAACGCCTTGAATATCAACACCGTAACCACGACTGATCACACCGGGGTGAAATCCATGTTGGCGCAGTAATTCAATCAGATAAATCACAGTTGGCGTCTTACCGCTGCCACCGACGGTAATATTACCGACGACGATGATAGGTACAGGCATTGCAGTTTGTGATTTCATCCCGAGGTGAAACAAAGCGCGGCGCACATAAGTGATAACCGCGAATAAGCCAGATAAAGGTAACAAGAGCCATCGCAGTGGATGGCCCTGATACCAAATTTTATTCACTAAGGCCTGCATCTAACTACCAAATTGCATTTGGTATAATTTGGCGTACATGCCATCTAATTCCAATAGTGATTGGTGCGTCCCGCGCTCGACGATACGCCCCTGATCGACTACTAAAATCTGATCGGCACTCTCGATGGTCGACAACCTGTGGGCGATCACTACAGATGTGCGGTTTTGTCTGAGGTTATCTAACCCTTTTTGAATGGCTTTTTCTGACTCAGTATCCAGTGCGGAGGTCGCTTCATCGAGGATCAACACGGGCGCATCACGCAACATAGCGCGCGCAATCGCAATCCGCTGTCTTTGACCACCGGACAATAACACGCCATTCTCACCCACTTGGGTATCAAGGCCCTGGGGCAGTTGATCAATAAACTCCATCGCATAGGCCAAGGTCGCAGCTTCAATGATCTGCTCACGAGTGGCTTCACCTGGGTAGGCGTAAGCGATGTTATTGGCTATCGTGTCATTGAACAAGGTCACCTGTTGCGATACCAGTGCCACTTGATTGCGCAGCGATTTTAGCGAGTAATCGTAGATGCTGACGTCATCAAGCAGAATATCGCCGGATTCAAGGCCAGTATAAAAACGGGTCACTAAACTCGCAATAGTCGACTTACCTGAGCCAGAACGTCCAACTAAGGCTAAGGTTTGCCCAGGTTTGACTTCAAAATCAACATTCTCAAGTGCACGACGATCTTGGCTGTCATAGGTAAAACACACATTGTCAAAACGTAGATGACCCTTAGCACGCTCGACAGTATAAGTTCCCGTATCGGACTCTGGCAGCGTATCCAGTAATTCAAACACTGTGGTACAAGCCGCAATACCCCGTTGAAATTCAGCATTCACTCGGGTTAAGTTTTTGATGGGTTGTAACATGGCCATCATGGCACCAAGAATCGTCGCGAAGGTACCCGCGGTAAGATCGGCTTTCATGCTGTCTAAGCTTGCCGCATAAAGTACAAAGGCTAAGGCGAATGAGCCGATAATCATGATCAGAGGCTGACTAATGGCTTGTGCCACAGCTAACTTCATATTTTGATGGCGGTTTTGATCGTTTACTTTAGCAAAACGGGTTGCTTCGGTTTCCTGTCCACCAAAGGCCAATACGTTTTTATGGCCTTTAATCATTTGCTCCGTAGTCGCACTCACCCCGCCCATGGCTGTTTGAATTTGCTTAGAGACCTTGCGGAAACGACGACTAACCACCGCAATGACCATGCCCATGATAGGACCAATCACAAGAATACAGAGGGATAGCTTCCAAGAGTTATAGAACATCAGCACCAGCATACCAAACACAGTCACACTATCGCGGACGATGGAAATCAAAGCACTTCCCGATGCTCGAGCGATTTGCTCAGTATCAAAAGTCACTTTTGAGATCAAGTTACCGGTATTTTCCTTATCCATATAACTGACAGGCAGGCTCAGATAATGCTCAAACACTTGCTGACGCATGTCCATGATCAAACGTGCACTCATATATGAAATGCCGTAAGTCGAAACAAAGTTAGCAAAGCCACGTAGGGAAAACATAACGATAACCACAAGCGGCGCCATCATAAGCACGTCGTTGTTTGCGTGGAAACCTTCACTGGTTGGCAATGCGATGCCGTTGGTCACCGCAGCAGGTGCGCCGCCGGAGAAACCCTTATCAATAAAGGGGCCGATGAAAGCGATAAAGGCGGCATCGACGAGACCATAAATAATTAATCCCGCAACTGAAAGCATAAACATGCCTTTCATCTGTTTTATATAGCCCAGTAATCGTTTGAAAACTGTCCACATTTCGTCTTTAGGAGATGTTGTCATTGATAACACTAAATTATGGCAAAGTAGGCATTCTACTCTGGATTAATCAAGTCACCAAATCTAAACAGAGAGTTGTACCAAAATGGCGCTAAATCACCACGATAGGTCTTAACCTCTCGCTCAGACTGCTGAAAAATCACACTAATCTGCCCTTCTATACCTGTAGTTAGGCCCATAATCTCCCGTTGCTGATACCGTTCAACCACTGTGGATTTTGGAAACCCCCAGCGATTAGCAAAACCAGCAGGAAACAAGACTAACTTGGGTGCAACAGCATCAATAAAGGCTTCAGTTGACGAGGTTTTACTGCCGTGGTGGGGCGCAACGAGCACTTCACTTTGTAACTCATACTCACCACTTAAGGCACGACTTAATAGCGAAGTTTCGATTTGCTTTTCGATATCCCCCGTAAGCAGTAGACTCTGCCTGTCATCATCAATGCGTATAACACAGGAACCATTATTACCCACTAACGCTTGAGGCGGAGAAAGCAAATTCAAGCTCAGCCCTTGCCATTGAATCTGCCTTGGGCGGCAATCTTGGCCGCTAAAGCCTGCCACGTCAGTGATCACTAAAGCCTTAGGGTAAGCCTCAATCAAAACAGGGGCACCACCTGCATGATCGTTATCGCTATGGCTGATAACAATATAATCAATCTCTTGAATGCCTTTGGCTTTTAGGAAAGGCAATATCACCCGCTCCGCATAACTGAAGTCATCACCAAAAGCGGCACCAGTGTCGTAAACCAGCCCTCTATCATTCTTTTCAATAACCACAGCTAAACCTTGGCCCACATCCAGTAAATGCATAGCCCATCGATTATTTTGAACGGGTGACCACAGCGTAATACAGAAAAGCAAAGTGGGAATAAACAGTAAACTCAGCAGGCTTAACCAAGAAGTATAATTTTTATTTTTAGGCACATAGCGCCATAACACACCACCGATGAGCGCGGATAACCCCAAGGCTAATATCGTATCTGAAAGCGCTAACCAGTGGGCTGGCAATTGCGGGCTTATGTCTAGCAACTGCGCATAGGGTGATAAACTCCAATCACTTAGGCGAAGCAGTCCCAACCAAGAGAACCCAAACGCAGTACCAACCCACCAGCATATAAATCCCGCCATAGCTAATGGGATAACAACAAAACTAAACCATGGCACAGCTAGGATATTCATCCACAAGCTGTGTAAACTCACACCACCAAAGAGTGCTCCTTGCAGTAATCCAAGCCCAAGGCTCAAGCGCCACTGGATGGCCCAAAATTGTAAAAGCGCAGCGCCTACACGCGTCCTTCGAGTCGACACAGCCGTAAACTCTTTGGGCTGGATGACCAAGGTATATAAAATCACCCCTAAAGCACAAAACGACAGCCAAAATCCCGCACTTAAACAAGCAAGCGGGTCAAGTAACAATACGACAAACAATGCAAACAGCAAGCGCTCCCACGCAGTAGAAAATCGCTTTAATAAACTCAGTAGCATTAACAGTAAAATCATCACGAGTGCACGCTGAGTCGACACACCAAAGCCTGCAAGATAAGCATAAAATGCGGCGCCTATACCTGCCGCGACTAACGCAAAAGTCATATTACGTCGACTCTGATGTGACACCAAACGACTCAATCCAAACAAAAGGCAAGCGTATACCCATGCCGCAACAACGGAGAGGTGCAAACCGGAAATCGCCACTAAATGGCCAGTGCCAGTCTGCCTTAGTGCTTGCCAACGAGCTTGTGAGATCAAATGCTTATCCCCCAAAAGCAAGGCGAGTAAAATGTCACCTTGAGGTAAAGAGGCTAATTCAGGTGTCAATGCGCTTATGAGGTCATTACGCAATGAAGGCGAAACCGCAAGTAACTGCGCCTCAATCACTCGTCCTTTACCGACAACATGTTGACTGATTAATTGTTTTTGTTCGTTGTAGCCGCCTTGATTTAGCACGCTAGCAATGCTCTTAGGTGTCAACGTAAACAGCCAAACCTGACCCACATCGACTTCTGGCGGATCTTTCCACGTGAGTCGCAATTTTGCGTTTGGCCCTAAGATTAAATTTGGTTTAATGAGCGATATATCCAAACTTAGCCAGTCGCTGTTTCGACTAACTAGTGATATGATTTCGCCCCTTACCTGTATAGGTTGTTGTAACACTGGCAAATCCTGCCTAGATAATCCTAAGCAAAAACCAGTTAGCCATGCTACCGCAAAGAGCCCACCTGCACAGACAGGGATTTTTCGGTGTAAGATTAACGCCCCAACAACAAGGTAGGGTATGTAACTGACTGGCGGCAGCGAAGGCCATAACATCGCTGATAATAAGATGGCACTAAAGCCAAACATGAATCGATTCATAGTGAATTAAGTTAAGACAGCAATTTCAGCATATGCCAAAAAAATTAATTAAAAGATTTATGCCTAAGCCTGAAACCTTGCGTGAGCATAAACACTTACGCATGTTCGGACGCTTGTTACATAATCCCAATCTATGGGCACTTAATCGAAAATCCGCCCCAGGCGCATTTGCCGTAGGGTTATTTGTCGCTTGGATCCCCATGCCATTTCAGATGGTTGTTGCAGCGGCTTTTGCCATTCTATTTAACGTTAATATTCCCGTTTCAGTTGCATTAGTATGGATAACCAATCCCTTAACTATGCCAGTGATGTTTTATGGGGCGTATTTGCTCGGTGCTAAAATACTCGGCCATGCTCCGCAAGATTTTGCCTTCGAAGCAAGTTGGCAATGGATTGAAGCATCGCTTGCCACCATAGGTCCGGCATTCTTACTCGGGTGTCTCGTGCTAGGAGTGGTTTTTTCCGCTGTCGGTTATTTGCTGATTAATAATCTGTGGAAATATTCAATTATGTTTAAGTGGCAGAAACGCAAGAATAAATAATCTTTTATATTCAAACCGCTTATGTTGGTACAACGATTGAGTCGAGGTAACAGCATAAGCGGATTAACACATTCGCTCTCGCTTCCCTTTTGTTCATCATATAAATCACCTTCTACATACAACCACGTTAACTCCACTTTACGCCGAATTTAAGATCGTACATATCTGTGAATTAAATCACACAGCGGCGCCTAGCTTTTCCCTAAAAACAGATTTTTGCTGTTACTATTTATAAAAACATCAAGTAGGGAATATCCATGCCTTTTTATCATCAATATGGTTCTAAAAGCCTTAAAGCCGTTGAACACTTAGTCCTATTTATTATTGCCATTGCCACCGTTGTCGCAATAGGCCAAGAAATTGTGCATATCATCTCTGTACGTATGGTCGCACTGGCCGATTTACTCTTGTTATTTATTTTCTTAGAAGTGTTAGCCATGGTGGCTAACTACTATGAATCCGGTAAGTTACCAGTACGTATGCCGCTTTATATTGCGATTGTCGCCTTGGCCCGTTACCTAATCTTAGATATGAAGAGCATGGAAGACTGGCGTATCGCAGCAATATCATTATCGACGCTAATTTTAGCGGCAACCGTGATTGTGATTCGTTGGGGCCAATTAAAAATGCCTTATCCAAAAAATCAAGAATACGACAATTAATCAAATACCTGAGTTGGTGCTATTGAAACCTAAATCAATGGCACCTGCTGTTCTCGTTTTAAAACTATTATCAAAGACCTAGCTTTCACATTGGTATTCTGCCAAAAAGCAATTATGCTAGTTTTACTGAGATCAATAATTTACGGGGCAATTGAGTTATGGGTGACCATACTACTGGTTTTGAAGAAAAACGCACATCACTGCGAGTCGACATGGAAGCAGAGCGCGTGGTTTTGAATTGGATCGACACTCAAGGCATGAAGCAAACAGATGAAGGTGTGTGTATCGACTTAGCAAGACGCGGCATTTTATTCGATTATAAAAATCCGTTTGCACTGGGCGAACTCATCGAAGTGACCTTTAATCCCAATTCAACCCAACAAAATACCGTTAAAGGACAAGTCTGCCGTTGCGCGAGATGCCATGACCAAAGCTACCATATTGCTATGCAACTGCTTTAATTTAACTTAAATTTCGCAGCTTTAATGGCTCTGTTCTACACTCAATGAATTGAACAATTCATTAAGGGGCGTCAGTATGATCTTGCTGGTAGGTGGTGAAAAAGGTGGTAGCGGAAAAAGTTGTCTCGCTCAAAATCTTGCCGTTTATATTAAGCAAAAATTTCAGGCAAACGTCCTCATGGTCGATTGTGATCCCCAACGCACGACTTCAGATTGGATCCAAGCAAGAAATAATGATCCAAGCCTCCCAAGTATTAATTGCATCCAACTTTACGGCAAGATTCGTAATGATTTACTCAGCCTCAATGAGCGTTTTGACTACGTAATTGTAGATTGTGGTGGCCAAGATAACTTAGCCATGCGCGCAGCTATGTCGGTAGCGACTTATGTTGTGATCCCCCTCAGACCCAAAAGACGCGATCTCAAAACATTACCCCACATGGAAGACATGCTAAGTACGTGTAAGATGGTGAATCCTAAAATGATCGCGACTATAGTGCTAACCCAATGTCCAGCGCTTCCTACACAGTTTAAACGCATTTTAGAAGCCAAAGATGTGGTGCAATCCTTTGGACTAAGAGTGCTAAATTCAGTTACATTTTGCCGAAATATTTATGATGACAGTGAAGAAAGAGGCTCTTCAGTCGTCGAAATAGAACCCGATGGGAAAGCAGCCGATGAGATCCGCGCCATAGCGGATGAGTTATTCGCAATGCCACCAGAAAATAGCTATGAGCTTAACTGATCTTAAACGTAAGAAACCTAAGCAAATCATCAAGCCGGTTTCTGTCGATGATTTCATTGAAGATGCCAATAACTACGCCTTAGGTAAGGCGAGTTTATTAGCTGCGCCCACCACACACACCATAGTTAAGGGCTTAGATAAAAAATCGACTAAGATTTATCGCCACGCGACCTTTACCCTCACTGAAAACAGCATTTCTCAGCTTGACGCCCTATCGAAATCCACCAATATTGCAAAATCTCGATTACTGCGTATTTTGATCAATGAATTTACCCAACTCACCCCCGCACAGCAGGAGCAAATTGCAAATAAGCGCCACGATGAAACCTGAGCTTCAACAAACCGATTACACGTCTAAGTGACTAAAAACTAATCAACGAAATAAAATGAGTACGCTATGTCACTGTGTATTATACCAATCATATTAAATAGTTAGTCAGTTCAGAGCCTCACTGGCATCTCAATCCAAGGCGCATTGACGCAGAAATGGTCATTCCCTATTAAGTCAATGCAACACCGGAGTGGAATGCCTGTGTGGCTCCCGAAGGGCGGCTGATGTTAACTACATGGCAACGCCCTTTATACTGCGTTTAAGGCTTTTGACAGAGCACCACTATGCCTTCAAGCCTTCGCCTTGTCTAAAGCGCTTTGAGCTCCCGCTGAATGAACAGATATTTAATACGATGGGTATTAATGCCCACACTTTCGCCCAGCTACAAGTTGAATACCTTGGGACGTTTCGTAAAACTTACCTTTACCTATGAGTAACTCAATTAATGCTTCGGCACTCAAATCAGTTGCACTACAAGTATGGTATCGAGCCGCCGAGCCAAACTTTTGCTCCATCATGGAAATTAATTCAGGCTTTATAATAGCGGCCCCTTGAGCTACCATCAGCGCCATAACATCATGACCGTGAACAGAATTGGACATATGTCCTCCTAAAGATGCAATATTATTGTTCTTTATATCCTAACGGTTAAATTCGAACCCTGATCTCGCGCACAAACTTTCAAATGAGGACGACTGCGCCGACATCTGTGACGATAATGTGAGCCATTATGTCTTTGATCCTATTACTGACCCAACAGATGTCGCTGTACTTAGTGATCGTTTACTTAGTCAGTAAAACGCCACTGTTTAAACTGTTTGCCGAAACGTCTCCTCGTCTGCCACATAAGATTTTTATGTATCTGATTTTTTCGAGTTTCTGCATCATGGCAACTTATTTTGGTGAGCAAACCTCGGGAGCGATTGCCAACACTCGTGCTATGGGCGCAGTTTTAGGCGGATTATTAGGAGGACCGGTTACTGGTTTTCTGGTGGGGCTGACTGGTGGGCTACACCGCTACAGTATGGGAGGCTTTACTGATATAGCCTGCGCCATCTCCACCACCTTAGAAGGCTTATCCGCAGGGATGATAAGCTTCTACTTAAGACGCGCAGATAAAAGTGAGCTCATCTACAATCCATTACTCGTTTGCCTAGTGACTTTTTATGCTGAAATGATGCAAATGAGCATCATACTTTTGGTTGCACGCCCCTTCGATGATGCATGGGAATTAGTACGTCAAATCGCGCCGCCCATGTTATTAGTCAATTCCGTGGGAGCGGCACTCTTTATGAGCATGATCCGTGACCAAAAAACCATGTTTGATAAACTCTCATCGAGCTTTTCGACTAAGGCATTAAAAATTGCCGAACGCAGTGTCGGATTACTATCCAAAGGATTTAACGAAGAAAGTAGTAGTCACGTCGCCCAAATCGTCATCGAAGAAACCAATGTGGGTGCAGTGGCCATCACGGACAGGGAAAAACTGTTAGCCTTTATTGGCATAGGCGCCGATCACCATCTCCCAGGTACACCGATTTCGTCCAAAATCACCTTAGAAGCCATCAATCAAAATAAGGTCATGTTCGCCGATGGCGTTGAAACGCCCTATGCATGCTCTATTTCTTCTCATTGCCGTCTAGGGTCAAGTCTAGTGATCCCGCTGCGCAGTGATACCGAAGTCATTGGCACGATTAAACTCTATGAGCCTAAGAATAAACTTTTTTTGAATATCAACCGTACTTTAGGTGAAGGTATTGCCCGCCTATTATCAAACCAAATTCTTTATGGCCGGTTTGAGCAGCAGCAAAATCTACTGACTCAAGCCGAACTTAAATTGCTACAGGCTCAGGTCAATCCGCACTTTTTATTTAATGCACTGAATACCATTAGCGCGATTATCAAACGTGATCCTGATATGTCTAAGCAGCTACTGCAGCAGTTATCGCAATTTTTACGGATCAATTTAAAGCGAACGACAGGCTTAGTGACGCTTGGGGATGAGCTAGATCACATAGCGTCCTATCTCACCATTGAAAAAGCGCGTTTTATTGATAAATTACAAGTCAGTATCGCGATACCTGAATCACTCTACCACTGTAAAGTCCCCGCCTTTACCCTACAGCCAATTATTGAGAATGCCGTAAAGCACGGCACTTCGCACATGATTGAGCAAGGGCAGATTAAAGTGACAGGCAAGCTCGAAAATGATGTGTTGGAGCTAGAAGTCACAGACAATGCCGGGTTGTATCAGCCCATTGAGGGATCAGAAGGCCTAGGGATGAACTTAGTGCATAAGCGAATTCAAAATATTTTTGGCGAACAATACGGCGTGACAGTGGAGTGCGAGCCCGATCAATTGACTCGTGTCACCATAAGATTGCCCATAGAAAGCCCTGAAACATCAAATATGGATAACCGCACGTGATCACTTGTTTAATTGTCGATGATGAGCTGTTTGCTCGTGAAGAATTAGCTGACCTTTTGGGGCAAGAACACGACATTCAAATCGTCGGTCAATGCGCCAATGCTATTGAGGCATTGCAGAGCATAACCAAAGAAAAACCTCAGTTAATCTTTCTTGATATCCAAATGCCACGCATTTCGGGCATGGAACTTATTGCAATGCTCGACCCCGATGACATGCCGAAAATCGTGTTTGTCACCGCCTACGACGAGTTTGCCGTCAAAGCCTTCGACAATCATGCCTTCGATTATTTACTCAAACCCATAGATGCCGACAGACTCAGTAAAACCCTCACTCGCGTGCGTAAAAATCTAACGCCTCAGGCTATGGACTCCATTACCCCAAAGAGTCTTGAACATATTCCCTGCTACAGCGGCAATAAACTCAAAGTCATTGCAATCCAAGATGTGGAATATGTGTTCAGTGACTTAAGCGGCATCCATGTGGCCAGCACGAAAGGCAAAGTCCATACCCAGTTGACCTTGAAAGTATTTGAAGAAAAAACCCCACTGGTGCGCTGCCATCGGCAGTATTTGATTTCACCTAAGGCGATTGCTGAAATTGAGCTGTTAGATACTGGGGCTCAAGTCACCACTCATTTAGGCGATAAAGTCCCCGTATCACGCCGCTATCTTAAAAGCCTTAAACAGCTATTTGGCTTTCAATAAACACAATCCAAAAGTCATCTTAGCGACGTATTTTTAGCCATAAGATGGCCAACAACACTCACCGTTAACATACAATGGTAACCACTTAAGCTCACCTATTGCCGCTCACATTGCATTTTCGACCACTCATTGAGATTACAAAGTTTTATATCAACAACTTGTTTACACTCGCCAGAACTCAAATGGGGAGATAACAAAAATGATGTGGTTCCTACTCTGTGTCGGTCTACTGATCGGCGGCTACTTTATCTACGGCGCCTTTGTCGAGAAAGTCTTCGGCATTAACGCTAATCGTCAAACACCCGCTTTCAGTCAAACTGATGGCGTCGACTTTGTGCCTATGTCTAAAGGCAAAGTCTATCTAATTCAATTATTAAACATTGCAGGCGTAGGCCCAATCTTTGGTCCTATCTTAGGTGCACTCTATGGTCCTGCAGCCATGTTGTGGATTGTGGTTGGCTGTATCTTTGCAGGTGCAGTACATGACTACTTCTCCGGTATGTTGTCAGTGCGCAATGGCGGTCAATCCGTGCCAAACCTTGCGGGTAAGTATTTAGGTAAGACCGCCAAGCACTTCATGAACGTGTTTGCTATTGTGCTGTTACTGCTCGTCGGTGTGGTCTTTATCTCTGCGCCTGCAGGCTTACTTGGCAAGCTTATCGGTTGGGATGTCAGTATCTTCGTTGGTATAATCTTCGTCTATTATCTGATTGCAACTGTGGTACCTATCGATAAAATTATCGGTCGTTTGTACCCCTTCTTTGGCGCTTTATTGTTCTTCATGTCGTTTGGTTTAGCTTTCGCAATTATGCTATCAAGCGAGCACACCTTACTGCCTAACGTACAAGCGGGCGATTTCTTCCAAAACTTAAATCCGAACGACATGCCACTTTGGCCTGCCCTATTCATCACTATTGCCTGTGGCGCGGTATCGGGTTTCCATGCTACTCAATCACCGTTAATGGCCCGCTGCGTTGAAAACGAGACTAATGGTCGCTTCGTCTTCTTTGGCGCCATGATTGGCGAAGGCATTATCGCATTGCTTTGGTGTGCCATCGCGTTGTCTTACTTTGGCGGAGTTGAAGGGTTAAGTGCGGGCATGTCAGGTAACCCTGCCAACGTCGTCTATGAGGCCTCTACCGGTCTGTTAGGCGCTATTGGTGGCTTTATGGCTATCCTAGGAGTGATTATTCTACCGATTACCTCAGGCGATACGGCTTTTCGTTCTGCGCGTTTGATTCTGGCTGAATTTTTCAAGATGCCACAAATCTCACTACCAAAGCGCTTAGTGTTAGCTCTCCCACTATTTGTTATCGGCGGCATATTGACCCAAGTGGACTTTGGTGTGATTTGGCGCTACTTCGGTGTAGCAAACCAAGCCACTGCAGTATTAATGCTGTGGACGGCTTCGGCTTACCTGCTACGACATAATAAACTGCATTGGATTGCGACAATTCCAGCGATGTTTATGACCACTGTGGTTATCACCTTCCTACTGAACTCGTCAACCTTAGGCGCAGGTTTACCTATGACGGTATCAACCATAGCGGGCATAGTCACAACCTTAGTGATTACAGCACTCTTGATTGTGAAAACCAAAGGTAAAGGCGAAATTGATTTACCGGTTGAAACTGAGCTTAAAGAGACAGTCAAAGACTAGTCAAACAATTCAAATGACCAACCTAAAACAGGTGCTTTATTGCGCCTGTTTTGATCATACTGCTCCACCAATAACAGCTATCACAGGTTTAAGCTAGCAAGGTATTCAAGCTTGAGTCGATACCATTCCACACTGTATCAGGCATACAAAACTGCTATACTCCCGCCATAGCACACTGCAACATGCATAATATGAATCAATCGAATAACCCGCTCCACGGCATTAAACTGGAAACGATCATCACTTATTTAGTCGAGAAATACGGCTGGGAAGAATTAGGTGAAAGAATTAATATCCGCTGTTTTACCCACGATCCCAGCATCAAATCCAGTTTACGTTTTTTGAGAAAAACAGAGTGGGCGCGGGATAAAGTCGAATATCTTTATTTAAGAGCCAATAAATTACCCTTGCCGCCACCCAAAGCAGACTCTAGTCAAGCGACTAAGAAGCCTGCGGCAAAAGTTGCGACGAAGAAAACCAATCAAACTCCCCCTGACAAGTCTGTTAAAAGCGATAAACCTAGCACAGATGACAAAGTAAATAGCCATATTTGGGGTAACAGTTAATCTTCGCCCTCTGCAGCCATAAAACGTGAACAGTCCTCACTTGAGGGCTGTATTGTCATCAGCAATATCGCGCTTTTTGCCAAATAAGCCAAAAATTAGCTTCAGTTTTCCAATTAATGGCCGATAGCGATTTGAGTATCAACACAGTTTGCATCTAATGGAGTATGGAATGAGCATTAATGGAATAAACAGTGCCACAATCGGCTCAGCTTTCACTCCGGTATCGGGCGCATATATCGCAGCAACTCCTGCCACAACAAAAACGGCGACTAATGAATCGACAGCAGATGCGCAGGATACTCAAGACACAGTCTCCATTTCTTCAGCCGGCCGCGCCGCATTGTCCGCCGATGTAGGTGCCCCTTTAAGAGACAATGCTGCAGCAAAAAAAGATGGAACAGAAAATGATGCGTCAGAAGAGCCCATGACGTTAATCGACCAACAGATCCAGAAAATAAAAGAGCAGATCAAAGCACTACAAAAAATGCTGGCCAAACTTAAAGGAGATGACTCAGAGGTTGCAGAGCAACAACGTAAGTTAATCCAAGAACAGATAATGCAGCTAAGTAGTCAAATAGCAACCTTGACTGATAAGAAGATGCGCGACGCGCAAAAATCAGCTTAGACAAGGTAACTTACCAATAGTCTTTGTAATACAGCCCGTAATGGATGATAACCTAGATAGGAAAGCTAAACATTAAACGCCAAACATTGAGCCCATCGCCACGACGATAACTGAATCCGATGCGATCAACACTCAATAATTCACCGCCTAACGGCTTAGAAAAGGCAAGGGAGAAACCTGCCTCATAGCTGCCAGAAACAATAGTATCTTGCTCTATCTCGCTAATAAATCTAAGTTCATTGAAATACCAATAGCCTACAGCAAAGATCCTTGGTTGCACCTGCAGATCCCACCATTGCCAGCGTGGTGCTAACCCTAAATCAACACCTGTTTGTAGTACTGCAAATTGATCCGAAAACTTACCATAGTGCTCGCTGTACCCTGCAAAGCGTAATCTCGATACCCACACAGCATCCTGCCCTGCTAAGGTAAAGTCATACAAGCTACTGATCCCTGAGGCGATAATAGCAACGTTATCGTTTTTATCGAAATTAGTGCCAAAACCGATATCTAAATACCCTTCCATTCGAGTATTTTCGCTCGCCTGCCAATGATGCTCAAAACCTGGGGTAACTGTCATAGTACCTATCGACGACGGCAACTCACCTTCAGTGATATCTTTGGCTAAATAATCAAAAAAGCCAAAGGAGATAGGTAAACGTAACCAAGTTTGGCTACCGCTATCTTTCTTTAAGTCAAAAGTTAACGGAATGCTAACGACGGTGGCATTTTGGTTTGCAGCGCGGTAAACGCCAGTGCCAAGATAACTACCAAAGGCGTAAACAGAATTTGGATTAGTGCTAGTTTCTATCGGATTACTACCATTAGCATTACTATTCGGTGCATGATTGATAGAAAAGCCGGGATCATCCGCTTGAGATGCAGATATGAATGTATTTGTAGCGGAAATACTATCGGCAAAGGTGGTAGGAATAACGCTCAGTAATACCAAGCACATTAGCGACAAGCTTAATAGCAACCGACTGAAACAATGGCTCAATTGACTTAAACCTTCCTCATTTTTAACTCAATCGGTCGACTCATCATTATGACAAAACTACTTATTTTCATCCATAAAATGATATTCAGACATCATGTGTCCAAGCTCAGTGGATTTAGTTTTTAAGTACGCTTCGTTATAACGATTTTTACCAACTTGCAGTGGTACGCGCTCAACCACTTCGATGCCAAACTCCTTCATCGCTTTCACTTTACGCGGATTATTGGTCATCAAACGCACATGCTTCACCCCTATCTGTTCCAGCATAGGCTTGATCATGTCGTATTTACGCATATCCGCTTCGAAACCGAGTTGCTCGTTGGCTTCAACCGTGTTAGCGCCTTTATCTTGCAGCTCATAGGCGCGAATTTTATTCAGCAAACCAATGCCACGGCCTTCTTGGCGTAAATAGAGGATAAAGCCACTGCCCGTTTCCGCAATATTTTGCATGGCTGCTTGTAACTGAAAACCACAGTCACAACGCAAGCTAAATAAAGCATCGCCGGTTAAACACTCGGAATGAATACGGCCCAACACAGGTTCATCCGCACTGAGTGTACCGAATGTGAGCGCAACATGCTCTTTACCTGATTCGGTATCTTCAAAACCATGCATGGCAAACACGCCCCAAGGAGTGGGTAACTTTGACGTCGCGACATATTTTATCGACATACTTAACCTTAACGACAACTCTCATTCCATGAGACGAATAAGATCCCTAGAAACAAAACGAGGATTAGGCACTTAGCCAACTAAGCGCACTATTCTAAAGTGTTTTCGAACAATCCAGAAATACTTTAGTGTTTTAATCAACTAAACCAAACATGAATGTCTTTTCGATGGGCAGCACGAAGGAATGGATTAAAACGAAGCAGTGCATTAAATACAAGGAGCACAAACACGCGATCGACACTCGATCCCGTGCCAGTGACATCCAATCCCACATTAAAATTTTGCGGGAGCGTATCCAGTAACTTCCGTTAGCCCCATTTCACGGCCGATAGCCGTCATAGGGTGGATTACCACAAGCCCTTTGACAGACTTTTTCAGTTTGCCCATGTCTGCTTGTTCCGCTTTTGTCAAAGCACGATGGAAAGGCAAACCTTTGATATCTGACCCTTGCTTATTCAATAAGCGGGTTTGTTGCCCTTTCACACTGCCGATTTGCTTAGTGACCGCAGCGATTTCGCGTTTGAACTGGGCAATAATGACGTCATCGCCTCTTTGTTCAGCCGCAGCAAGTTTACGACGAAATTTATCTAATTTATCGTTAAGCTGCTGCAGTTCTTGCTTTAAATTCATTCTGTTACCTTAAATTACCTAAGTTAGCCACAGTAAAATCTTAGCCTGATTATGCTAGCGTCTGTGTCAAGGCCTGAGATTATAGCAGCAAGTTACAGATCCTCGTTACCGCTTTTATAACAAACGAATGATCTGATTGCTGCTACCGCGGAAGACAAGACTCGGATCGGCAAGACTTTGTTCAAATTTTCCGTCCACCAGCACATCAATATAGGCCAACACGGCGCGCTGTTCATCACTCAACTCATCGAGCACATAACCTGTCCACAGCCAAATATCCTTCCCCTTACACTCAGCCTTGACTCGTTTGACGAGCGTCAAAATGGCACTGAGATTGACAGGCAATAAAGGATCGCCGCCCGAAAGCGATAAACCACGGCGCACAATCCGCTGATCATTGAGATCGGCAATAATCCTATCTTCCATCGTCCTATCAAACACATGCCCAGAACGGGGATCCCACGTGCTTTGGTTGTAACAACCGCGGCACTGGTGCTCACAGCCAGAGACAAACAAGGTCGCACGGGTACCTGGGCCATTGACCACATCGATAGGGAAATATTGATGGTAATTCATTGATGGTCACTCATAGTGCATTTCATCTTTTAACACTGACACTCATCCCGTGGCACTATTTGATGCCACGGAATAAGTCTAACAGGCAGAATAAGGTAATAGTGTTACAAGTGTTTGATCCTGCGTTTTACTTCTTCTTGCTTGCCATAATTAAAGGGCCGCGCATCAGGACTGCCTAAGTAACCGCACACACGGCGCGTCACAGAAACCCGACTAGGCTCATGATTGCCACACTTAGGGCAAGTGAACCCTTTACTGGTACAACTAAATTCACCGGTAAAGCCACAGTCGTAGCATTCATCAATTGGCGTGTTAGTGCCATAGTAAGGCACGCGGCTGTAGCTATAATCCCAGACGTTTTCCAGCGCTTCGAGGTTATGCTGCATATTGGGATATTCGCCATAACAAATAAAGCCGCCGTTCGCGATAGCGGGATATGGCTGTTCAAAATCAATTTTATCGTAAGGATTAACACTTTTTTCCACATCAAGGTGAAAACTATTGGTGTAATACCCCTTATCAGTCACCCCAGTGACTAGCCCAAATTGCTTCGCATCCAGTTTACAAAAACGGCTGCAGAGACTCTCACTTGGCGTGCTATACAGACTAAAGCCATAACCTGTTTCGGCCTTCCACGCATCGGTAGCCGCTTTAAGATAAGCTACAATAGCAACGGCTTTTTCCCTTAATTGTGCATCATCAAATACATGGGTTTGGGTTCCATAGAGTGCATTCATGGTTTCATGCAGTCCAATGTAACCGAGTGAAATCGACGCACGGCCATTTTTAAAGATTTGCGCCACATCATCATCTGCCCGTAAACGTACACCACAGGCGCCTTCCATATAGAGGATAGGTGCCACGCGGGCTTTAACACCGTTCAGTCGCTCAATACGGGTATCCAGCGCTTTACGGGCTAATACTAATCTGTCATCTAAAATGCGATAAAACTCAGTCTCATCGCCATTGGCTTCTAAGGCAATCCGCGGCAAGTTTAGACTGACCACTCCCAAATTATTGCGCCCTTCATGCACAAGCTCGCCATTTTCTTCATAGGTGCCTAAAAAGCTACGGCAGCCCATTGGGGTTTTAAATGAACCGGTCACTTTCTCGACTTGCTCGTAGTTGAGAATGTCGGGATACATGCGCATTGTCGCGCATTTGAGCGCCATCTGTTTTACATCGTAATTGCAATCGCCCGCTTTATGATTAATACCATCGCGAATCGCAAACACTAGCTTAGGGAATACTGCCGTCTTGCGATTTTTACCCAATCCCGCCATCCGCACTTTGAGCATAGATTGCTGAATTAAGCGCGATTCCCACGAAGTACCCAACCCAAACCCGAAGGTCACGAACGGTGTTTGGCCATTGGCAGTGTGTAAAGTATTGACCTCATATTCCAAAGACTGGAATGCATCGTGACATTCTTTTTCAGTTTGCGCCGTAGCAAAGGCTTTGGCATCGGTAATCTTCCAATTCAGGGCAATTTGGTAATGCTTGTCGTAGCTCTTAGCGACAAATGGCGCTAACACTTCATCGATACGGTTGATAGTTGTGCCGCCATAGATATGACTCGCCACTTGGGCAATAATCTGAGCGGTCACAGCTGTCGCTGTTGAAATAGACTTAGGGGTTTCAATTTCGGCATTACCCATTTTAAAGCCGTGGGTCAACATGCCAGCTAAATCAATCAACATGCAGTTAAACATCGGGAAAAACGGAGAGTAATCTAAGTCGTGGTAATGGATCTCGCCCACTTCATGGGCAGCGACTACATCCTTTGGCAAAATATGACTCTTGGCATAATGTTTGGCGACTATGCCCGCGAGTAAGTCCCGCTGAGTAGGAATGACTTTTGAATCTTTATTAGCATTTTCATTGAGTAAAGCCGCATTGCTTTGCTCAACTAAACCACGGATTTCGAGGTTGAGTTTACTGGTCGCTTCACGGCACACATCTCTGTCGTGACGGTATTCGATATACACCCGCGCCAGGGACTTGTACGGCCCTTCCATTAGTAAATTCTCAACCGCATCTTGTAGATGGTGGATATCGACTTCAGCTAATGGCGCGACGCTTTGACTGATACACGCTGCCACTGTCGCTGCATAGTCGCCATCCTCTATTCCAACTGAGTTTGCAGCGGCATTCACTGCATCCCTTATCCTTGTTTCATCAAAAGGTGTGCGGCAACCATCACGCTTAATTACGACTGGCATTGTTCAGTTCCTCTCCATCTCGCCTAAAAACTAACACTACATCTAGTGATTTTAAAAGCATAAAACACAATATGTAGAGCATTAGGCTACAATGACGATAAGGAGTCCATGATCCAGATCATAGTTTTTAGGATGAAATAAAAGAACAAACAAGAACTGCAGCTAGGCCCAATTATCTGAAAATTGCGCCTTGACCTGCTGGTTAAACCCAGCTAGTTGAATGCGTGACAATTTGTGTTTATCACGCACTATGGATGTGAATTAACGTTTAGCAAGCGCAAGATAACTACTGAGTTGGCCCGATGCAGATTGATGTGCCCCCATAGATGAAGCGAGTTGCATCATAGATTTTAGCCCCTGCCACTGCTGCTTTTGAGCATCCGTAAGCGGAGGTTCAGAATTCAAATAATCCGTCAATTGGCTAAGGACTTTCGTGGCCTTCTGGGCTAGCACCGGCGACTGAGCATCATCCATATTGGTTAAGACGTTCTTAGCATCTACTAAGGTATTGATAAGAGGATTATTGGGTGATTTTTTAGCTAATGATTTTATTTCATCATCTAAAAAATCTTGCAACGATTGTTTAGTCGGCGTTGTTGTGCTCGGCACTGTAATACCGTTTTTCGATAAACGCTCGAGTTGCACATCCGATAAAATGCCATCCTTTTGTAAGCGCGACACCAATGCGGGAATATCGGCGACGCCAAATTGACCATCGGCAAAAAAATCCTTCGCCATCGATTGAATTTTCTGTGCGCGTTGCGCCCGTGGCGACAGCGCTATCTCATCGGTTTTACCTTTATCGGGTTTGGTAGCATCCGTCTGCGTTTTATTTGTTTCTATCGTAGTATCGGTTTTAGCCGTGCTCGTCTTTTGGCTATTGGCACCATAGGCATCGGCGATACTGGCACTGCTGCGATTAAGATTAAAGGCATTTAAAATAGAATTCATCGTCAAAAATTCGGCGTCTAAGACTCAATGACGGTTTTAAAGCAAAAACTAAGCCAATCAAGTATTAATCAGTGCAACCCCTGAGTTAATAGCATCACTGTGCATAAACTAACTTATATCTAGGACTGTATGTCTTCGATCAAGGCAAGACATTGCCGCCTTAGTAAATCGAGTGCCTCAGCGTCCATCTGCACTTTATCTAGTAAGGTTTGCTTCAAGGCAAGAGCTTCGTGCCTGATACCCTCTCCTTGACTTGTCAGAGTGATCAGCTTTTTCCGCTCATCTTCAACGCAGGCTAATCGCGTAATCAACCCCTTCAACTCTAACCGCTTGACGATTGGCGTTAGGGTTCCCATATCGAGTTTAGTCGCCATTGATAGCTGGGTTTGGCTACAGCCATTTTGACGCCACAGGGTTTGCATCACTAAATATTGAGGGAAAGTTAACTCGTATGCCTCGAGTAGAGGCCGATAAGCACGCACTAATGCATTGCTCGCAGAATATAACGCGAAACAAACATTATCGGATAAACAGAGTGGATCGCTAGAAGCTTGGCTATGAGTCTGTTTTGTAGCGTCTAGCTCAGGTTGAGGTAAGCAATTTTGCACGTTTAAGCGCCTGTCATTTAAACATAACGCTATCTTATCCGATCTGTCCCACCCCATCTAGTTTGCGCGCAAACTATTTGCATTCAATCTTAAAGCCACGTAGAGTTAACATCATTAGTTTGCGCACAAACAAAAGGTGAGTTTTTATGAAGAGTATGACTGAAACCCGTGAGATCCATCTAGCTAGTCGCCCAGAAGGCATGCCTACAGCACAGAACTTTACTTTAGTAAATAAAGCGTTAGCACCACTCGCTGATGGACAAGTGCTGATTAAAAATCTATGGATGTCGGTTGACCCTTACATGCGCGGGCGCATGGTTGATCGCAAGAGTTATGTTCCGCCCTTCGCCTTAAATCAAGTCTTAGAAGGCGGTGCGATTGGTGAAGTTATCGCGTCAAAAAACACCGAGTTCCCGGTTGGTACTAAAGTCAGCAGCATGCTAGGTTGGCGTGAACACGCAGTCACAGATACCGCAGGACTGACAGCTTTACCACTAACTACGCTTGATAATTCACATTTCCTCGGCGTACTCGGAATGCCAGGCATGACAGCTTGGACAGGACTGACTCGCATTACAGATTTAAAAGCGGGTGAGACACTGTTCGTTTCCGCAGCCTCTGGCGCAGTAGGTAGCGTAGCCTGCCAAATTGGTAAACTAATAGGTGCTCGTGTAATAGCCTCTGTCGGTTCAGATGAAAAAGCTGAATTATTAAAAAGTTATGGTGTTGATGCGGTCATCAATTACAAGACTTGTGGCAATCTCACCCAAGCGTTGACAAAAGCAGCCCCAGAAGGGGTTGACGTGTATTTTGAGAACGTCGGTGGCGAGCATTTAGCCGCAGCACTAAGCAATATGAAAGATCATGGACGTATCGCTGTTTGCGGTATGATTTCGCAATATAACAACACAACTCCAACACCTGGCCCAGACAACTTAGCCCTAATTGTAATACGAAAACTCAAGTTAGAAGGTTTTATCGTATCCGAACATTGGGCGCATTATCCTGAGTTCACCGCAAAAATGGCTCAATGGTTAGCGGAAGACAAAGTCAAAGCAGAACAAACAATTTATCAAGGGCTTGAACAAGCACCTGATGCTTTTATCGGTCTATTTGAAGGTAAGAATCGCGGTAAAATGTTGGTAAAACTAGCCTAAGTCACCAACAAAGCGGTATAAACATCTCAATATGAGATAGCAAATAGTCGGTATCGCAAAAGTGATACCGACTTTTGTTTATCTTGCAATCAAACGCTATCTATATGAAAGCTTTTGACTCTACATTTTGCATCATCAGCCTTTCCAGAGCGCAGCTTCAATCAAGTGGGCGACTTTCTCCACCGCAGCTTCGCCGGCGGCAATCGCCTCATCAGCACGGTGAAACTCCATAGTGCCGATATTTCCCACCTCTGGCACAATACAAATATCTGGTGGATCGCCCATCAACCGCGCCCGCTTATGCCTTTGCTCTAAAATACCCATAGATTGTGACATCACAGCAATCATCCCCGGATTCGATTTAGTGCCGAGTGAAAACTTATCGGTAAGGTTGCTGACATAATCTCGGCCACGGGCGAATAAATCCATAAAGCCCGTTTCTTGTCGCGCTGGCATATCCATTTCAGCTTGGACAGTCCTTTGGCTGGTCATATTCACGGGTAACACTTGGATACGCCCAGAATGATAGCCATATAAATCCACTGCAATCACCACATCAACGCCCATGGCGCGGCTGACCGAAACAGGAACAGGATTCACTACAGCACCATCGACTAACCAGCGTTCTCCTTGTCTGACCGGGGCTAAAATCCCCGGCATGGAGCAAGAGGCCCGTACCGCTTGCCGTAAATCCCCTTCAGTAAACCAAATTTCCTGACCAGAGTATAAGTCAGTCGCGACGGCTGCAAAGGGACGATTGAGATTTTCAATATTCACATCTCCTATACGTGCATGCAGCACATCGAACACCTTGTCTCCGCCGATAAGCCCGCCTTTACGCCATCGAATATCCATCAAGCCAAGCACGTCCCAACTAGAAAAACCGCGCACCCATTTTTCTAACTCGGGTAAATGATCATGGGCGTAAGCGGCACCCACTAAAGCCCCTACCGAACATCCAGCCACTTTATCGGGCTTAATACCCATGGCAGCTAAACCATTCAATACACCTATATGTGCCCAACCTTTCGCCGCCCCACTACCCAAGGCAATACCTACCGAAGGGGTTGTTCCGTTAGCCATAAATCATTTCTCCTGTAACTCAATGCAGTACACGATAACGTAAAATCCTGCCATATCCACTGTCAATCGGTAAAAACGACACAATTAAGAGGTTGTAATACCAATGTAAATAAATACAATCAACAGAGCATAAATGGCACACTTTCTACATCAATCCGTGCATGAAGCAGAGATAATCACCGATGTGGATAGCTGAGCAAGGGCGATTAAGGCTATAATCTGCCCTTACTAAGATTTTGGGGATATACCTTTGCAATTTACCGATTTTTCTCTGGACCAGCGTCTGCTTCAAAGCATAAAACATATGGGGATCACAGAACCCACCGCCATCCAGGAACAAGCACTGCCTATCGCATTGGCAGGTAAAGATTTAATGGCGTCATCAAAAACGGGCTCAGGTAAAACCTTAGCGTTTTTGTTACCCGCATTGCAAAGAGTCATTTCTACCCGCTCACTGTCGAAACGTGATCCTAGAGTCTTGATTTTATTACCGACTCGCGAACTAGCACATCAGGTTTATAGTCAGCTTCGCCTCCTTGTCGCCAACACCCAATACAAGGCCATCAGCGTACTGGGCGGTGAAAACTTTAATGACCAAGCCAAAGCCTTAGCGAAAGAACCGCATTTTATTGTCGCGACTCCAGGCCGTATCGCCGATCATTTAGAACAGAAGCATCTTTTTCTCAATGGCTTAGAGTTATTAGTCCTCGATGAAGCCGACCGCATGTTAGATTTAGGCTTTGCCCCGCAGTTAAAAGCCATCAACGATGCAGCCGATCATAAACGCCGTCAAACGCTGATGTTTTCTGCCACGTTAGATCACGACGAAATCAATGATATCGCAGCAACATTACTAAAAAATCCAGCGCACGTGGCGATTGGCGCGGCTCACTCTGAGCATAACGATATTCATCAACGTATCTTTTTATGTGACCACTTAGACCATAAAGAAGCGTTATTAGCCCGTTTGCTCAAAGATGAAACCCATAAACAAGTGATTATTTTTACCGCGACGCGTCCAGATACTGAGCGCTTAGCAGCTAAATTAACCGCGCAAGGTTTTGCAACCGCCGCCCTCAGCGGTGATTTAAAGCAATCCGCACGAAACCAAATCATGGACCAATTTGCCCGTGGCCAACAACAAGTACTAGTGACAACCGATGTCGCCTCTCGTGGTCTGGATTTGCTCAATGTGTCCTTGGTCGTTAACTTCGACATGCCTAAATTTGCCGAAGAATACGTGCATCGTATCGGCCGTACTGGTCGTGCAGGCGCAAAAGGTGATGCGATATCGCTCGTCGGGCCAAAAGATTGGGACAACTTTAAGAAAGTCCAAGTCTTCCTCAGAAAAACCTTTGAGATAAGCACAATTCCAGGCCTAGAAGCTAAATTTAGTGGTCTAAAAAGCAAAGCTAAACAGACGCCAGTAAAACGTGTTGCTAAAGCGGAGCTTGCTAAAGGTAAGAGCAAAAGAACCAAAGCAACCACACCAGCACCGTCGCGGGATAAGCGTTTCATCACGGGCGTGGATGTTGGCGATGCTCCTATGCGTAGAAAACCTGCTGCGGCACAATTACTGCAAGACAATGATACTGAAGAAGTTTAAAACTAATTTATGCATAAAGGCCGGTGGATTTAACATCAGATATTATCTCTGATACAAATCACATAGGTATGATCTAATACTGGAAATTGACATACTAAAATTATCAGTCTGTCGCCAAGCGAATCAAAAGCGCATGGTAAACGCTGATCCTCAGGTCATTTCCAGCTACAATAGCGCTATTATCGATATTTTGAAGGTGTAACATGAGAGTTTGTGGTGTTGAATTAAAAGGTGGCGAAGCCATTATCAGTTTATTGAGCTATGAAGGTGAAACCTTCAATGTGCCAGAATGCCGTAAGGTGTCTTTCACCGTTTCCCAATCTGCTACCACAGAAGCTATTCGTGAGTTTCACTTCGCTTTTCATAAGCTTATGCAAGATTATCGCGTTGATGAAGTTGTCATCATAGAACGTGAGCAAAAAGGTAAACTCGCGGGTTCAGCGACAAGCTTTAAACTTGAAGCAGCCATTCAATTAGGGGAATTACCTGTCAGTCTATTGTCTCCTGTCACTATTAAAGAGCAAAATAAGCGCAATCCACCCCAAGTTGATTTCGATAGTTTAGATCTTAAAAAAGTACAGCAGTTAGCTTTCGAAGCCGCTTATGCCCATCAAAATCGCCGAATTTTTGGCAAAGTATAAGTAATGTGATGAACTCAGGCTCCGAAGTCATTCGGGGCTAAATCCTCTATGAATCCATTAAAGTACTTAAACGGTTACAGCCTTGATATTCAGCAGCAGGTACAGCAACATCTCGATGCTGGCACATTACCCAAGCTATTGCTGAAACGTCATCCTGTCATACATAGCGTTCGTAGCGATAAAGCGCTGTACGACTATACTCAGACGATTAAAAATCAATTTTTACGCCAGTCCTCCCCGCTCTCAAAAGTGATATTTGATGACAAAATTAATATTAGCCATCATGCACTTGGCTTGCATTCTTACGTAGCACGAGTTCAAGGCAATAAAATCAAAGCGAAGAACGAAATTCGCATTTCTTCGCGTTTAAAGCGTGTGCCAGAACCTTTGTTGCGTATGGTCGTAGTACATGAATTAGCCCATTTAAAAGAAAAAGATCACAACAAAGCTTTCTATAATTTGTGTACCCACATGGAGCCGGATTATCACCAGTTTGAATTTGATTTGCGCTTATTATTGACTTGCATCGACGCTAACATATCCCCTTATTCTACAGATAAAGTCGACACCTAACCTTCGTATATTTTTCGCCCAAAACTTGACTGATAATAGTTTTCATTTAGAATGCTGAAGTATCTCACGCAGGAGAACTCAGTAATGACAATGACGAAACAGAATATCGATAAACTTTTGAGCAAATGGTGTAAAAAACAAGCTAAAAAGTTACTCAAAACACAGGCGAAATCTGTTTCAAGTTCAGGAAAAGTGATTCCATCCTTATCTCGTCTGAACACCCTGACTGATAAATCTTTGACGAATAAAAAGGCTCAACGAAAGCACCTCACCCAATTACTCTCTAAACATATTGCTCAGCAAGAATTTGCCCATAGCAATAAATCAACACTCAAAAAACAATTAAAACTCGCGAAAGCTAAGTTTATTGCCGCAAATGATGCGACATTTTCATCGACTATTATTACTCGACTTTCTCCTTTACCCACGGAACACAGCTTTGCATTACGTCCCTTTAAAAAATCACCCTGTGGTGGCTGTCCCGCATTAAAAGGTAAATTGTGCAAGTGCGCATTAAAAGTGATGCAAAGGCGCCACGCAAGCTGATAGGCACGATTTAGCACTGCATATTGGGTTCTCTGTTCAGTCCTTAATAAAAAACGTTATAAGCTCTTCAGCCGCACAATTTTCCTCTTCACAACCTTTTGAATGACTCGCTATAACACTTCTAACTGAAGATCCTATCTATTTTATCCCCTTATGTTTTATCGCCACGACTTCGAGTCGAACAAATTTTAAGCTTTTATACAACTCGAACAGTACTCGTGATAGCAGGAAAATGTCTACCATAATAAGTATTGTGGAAACAAAAATGCCGATGAAATTTTCATTTCATCGGCATTGATAAACTCTTCTAGCAAGTCAGTGCTATTGTTTATTCAAACTTTGATACTATAAATTCTATTAGCTTAGGTTTGGCTAACCTAAGTTCATTATAGCTTCACGACTCTTCACCATATTAGTGAATGTGCGTAAATCTTGATTCGCTAACTTGCTCGACATAGGAATATCGGCTTTCAACGGATCAACAGGTTTACCATTGATATGGAATTCATAATGCAAATGCGGGCCAGTCGAACGACCTGTATTACCAGATAAAGCAATCACTTGACCGCGAGTTACACGTTGACCTTTACGCACTAACGCCTTAGACAAATGTAGGTAACGGGTACGGTACTTACCACCATGTTCAATCACAATATACTTACCAGCAAACTGATGGTCCGTCACTAAACTGACAATTCCATCACCAGGTGCAACAACTTTAGTCCCGATCGGCACAGAAAAGTCTGTTCCATTATGGGGAGAAATACGCCCTGTGATTGGGTGTTTGCGATGGCTGTTAAAACGTGAACTCATACGCGGTTGTTTAGCTAACGGATAACGTTGGAATGCCCGAACTAAACTCTGACCTTTAGCATCATAATAACTACCATCAGAATATTGATATGCACTAATTTCAGAACGGCCACTTTTAATACTGACGCCTAAAATTTGGCTACTTCCCGTCGGTTCACCTTCAACATATTGATCATTTACCAAAACTGAGAATTTGTCGCCAGCTCGTAAATCACGGGCAAAATTCAATTTTTCTTTGAGTAAATCTTCAATTCGCTGAATATCTGCAGCGGCTAAGCCCATTTTTTGGGCTGAAACGTAGAAAGAACCTTTAATATCGCCAGTCAAAATTCGATTTTGCCAAACACCTTCAACGTTCACTTCTTCAACATTAAAACTACCGTCTTCATAACGCGTAAAAACCACTTGGCGGGCAGCGTTAAAATAAAGTTCTAATTTTTGTAACTGACCTTCACTATCAAGCCAAAATTGCATTCTGTTACCAGGTAACAAGGTATCAAGTGCCAAAATGTTTAAATCAGCTTCTAAAACCTTATACATAGTCTGCTGATCAACACCCGCCTTGGAAAATAACCCACTTAAGGTATCACCGGAAACGATAATTCGCTCAAACTGGGGAGCATTATTAATGAGTGCAGCTTGATCTAGGACTTCAGGTTCAGAAACTTGAGGGAGAATATTTTCAATATCGAGAACAACAGGGATACGCTGAGCAGTTGGCGTAACATGGTTATTATTCGGCATCAACATCGCAGCACCCATCAACAAACTACCCATTAATAGAATGTTCTTTTGGGTCGATGATAAGTTCTGCAAACGGGTTTGCGATAAGTTGATAAAGTTGGGTTTGCCTGTTTGCAACGCTTTTCACCTTTCGTTAACTTTGCGTTCTATTTTTGACCAGTCCCTTTGAGGGAAGCCCGAATTTTTTCCAACTTATATCAAAAAACCGATTATGACAAACGCTATTTCACTCTTTTGTTGTACCATTAATGAAAAACATGCGCTAGTTGGCATTTCCAACTCACTTTGTGTGTATTATCCGAATGTTAAACACACAGGAGATACAATAAATAACACTTATAAAACAATTTGTTATTTATCGCACTCTGTGAGAATGAGCAACTAAGGCAAAACTATCGTCATTTCGCTCCCATGTGAGGTTTTATTGATGTCGATGCGGGTATTTATCTGCTCTTTCATTTCCGACACGTGCGAGATCACCCCTATCATGCGGCCAGAGGATTGCAAATCCATCAGGGTCCGAATGGCCAGTTCTAAAGAATCTTGATCTAAACTGCCAAAGCCTTCATCGATAAATAAAGTATCGAGTTTAATACCACCTGCATAGGCTTGCACTACATCAGATAGGCCTAACGCCATAGATAATGCTGCCATAAAACTTTCACCACCGCTTAAGGTGGCCACAGGACGCACTTTGGAGGTATAAGCATCTTCTACTTCTAATTCGAGCCCAGAAGCTTTGTTGCCCTTGGCCCTATCTTCCTTACGTAGTAAACGATAACGCCCTTTGCTCATTAGGTGTAGCCTGTGGCTTGCCTCTAACAACACATCGTCAAGCAGTACGCTTAACACAAAACGTTGCAGACTGATCTTATTACCTGTATTTCCATTAGCGACATCGGCAAGGGTGCCGATAACCGCATATTCATCTTCCAAAACCTTAGCTTTTGCATCGGCAATACTCAGCTGGGTTTGGGTTTGCATCAGTAATACTGTGCGCGTGTGAAGCAACTGCCATGCCTGCTCTGCTGCGTGTAATGCTTGCTGCGCGAACTCAAGCTCAGCAGCCAGCTTAATGCTATCAGGTGGCACTTTATCTTTAAGCTTAAGCGCTAACTGCTCGCACTGTGCCTTGGTCAAAGCACTGCGCTGCTGGTAAGCCTCAATTTCGCTGGCTAATGCACGCTGTTGTTCTTCATCCAGCATGGCCTCAAATAAGGCCTGTTGATCGGCAAAACCTGCTGCGACTAATTGCTGATTGAGTTGCTGCTGTGCACGCGTTTGCTGGGCTAATGCCGCCTCAGCAGCATTTTCAGCACCATTAAGTGCCGCTTTAGCCGCAACAAAAGATTGGCCAGTCTGTTGTTGGAGATCCCTAACACTAGTGATCTGTTGCTTAATTTGGCTGATACTTTGCTGATTTTGCGCGATTGCTGCAGTTAAGGCCTCAAGCGTTGCAAGCGCAGATGGAACACTTTGCTGCATGTGCGCTAACTGCCCCTGCAATAGATCCACTTTAGATTGCAGTGCACTGTCGTGTGTTTGTCCTTGCTCTAGCTTTTGTTGTAGATGCGTTTCCTGTGCGTGCAACAATGTAATCTCTTGCTGTAACAGCTGTAACTGCTGATGGGCTTGCTCCGCTTGAGTGAGTGAGAAAGCGTATTGCGACAAGGTATGTGTATGTTCGTCTAAAGGAATATCAACCGCAGTGCCCAATTGGACCGCGAGATCTTGTGCTTGCTGTTGCAAGGTTTCTAACTGCGTTTGTAGCCCACGATATTCCGCTCTGGCTTTGCTCAGGATTTCTTGAGCATTCGTTTCAGCCTCTAGTGCTAATTGCAGCGCTTCATCACTTGGGAGTAGCTCTTGGCTTTGTGCTGGCTGTGGATGTGTTTGGCTGCCACAAACGGGGCAAGGTTCATCTTGCTGTAATTGCCGCGCTAAAATAGCGGCCTGCCCTTGATGCCAAGTCAACAATAAGGCTTTATATGCAACCTGTGCTTGCTGATGCTGAGCACTGAGTTGTCGCCCTTTGACTTTAGCCTCAACAAGTTTTGCCTGTGTCGACGATACCCTTGCCGCCACTTGTTGCCATTGCTGATAGGTAGACAATAACTGCTGTTGCTGCTGATGCGCTTGTTGCAATGAGAGGCGAGTTTCGCTATTGGCCTGTAGTTGCGGCAGAGCGGATTCCAATTCACGGCGTTTTTGGACTGCGGTGGTTAACTCATTTTTGCTGTTCTGAAGTTGTGTTTTCGCGCTAATGAGCTCCGTTTGCTCTTGTTCAAGGGTTTTATTAAGCCTATCCAATTCCCTGAGCTGCGGCCCTAAGGCATTCAGTTGCTGTTTAACCTGTTCCTGTTCAAGTAACGACGCTTCCAACACGGGCAAATCAGCAGCCTTAAGCTCTGCGTTATCGAAGGCTTTTTTAGCATTAGTTAATGCTGTTTTCGCATGTTCAAGGGCAAGACTTGCCGCCTTGGCTTCCTGCTCACGGGCCACAAACACCTCAAGCATGGGTGCCAAGTGCTGCGCCTGTTTAGCCAAATTCAGTTTGTAGGTTTGCGCAGCCATGTTTTCTTGCTGTGCATCAAGCGCAGCAACCGTTTGAGTTAAGGCATCAAACTGCACAAATTCGGCCAATAAATGCTGGGCGGCATCGCTGGTTTTTATCACCCATTGTTGCTGCTGTAATGCCTGTTCTTTCGCACTTTGGGCTGTTTCAAGTTCTGGCGTAAGCTTGGCTAATTCACAGCTAAGCTCGTCATCGGATGCTAAACCCGCACTTTGTAAAATGCCATCACGGCGGCTGCGTTGATCTTTCACTAAGGCGCGGATATCTGCAGCCTTACTTTTTAAGGAATCTTCAATACGTCGGTATATATGCGTTTGAAATAGCTGACTAAATATCAGTTCTCTTGCTTTGGAGTCTGCCATTAACAATTCGCGAAATTTCCCCTGCGGCAACACCATCACTTGGCGAAACTGCTCCACATCGAGGCCAGTTAAGGCTTCAATCTCAGCGGTTGCCTCAGAGACTTTGCTCGCTACAAGCAAACTTTCATTACCCGCGGCGTCTATCTTATATAACTGTGCTTCGGGCTTCTGCACCGTTGAGCCGTCACCGCTTTTTTTAACCCTGTCTTGCTCTGGCACACGGCGAATACGATAACTGCAATTACCCAACTGAAAACTAAAAGTGACTTCTGTTAGCAGACTATCATCGGCCATATCGCAGCGCATCTGGCTGCCTTCACGCTCATTACCAGTGGTTTTGCCATAGAGAGCAAAGCAAATACCATCGAGCAAGGTCGTCTTACCCGCACCAGTGGGTCCATTAATCAAAAATAACGGATTAGTCCCCAAGGCCGTAAAATCAAGTTGTTGAATCGATGCAAAGGGGCCAAAGGCTGACATGGAAAGGCTAAGTGGTCTCATGCTTGGTGCTCCTCATTGTGTAGCTTAGTCAGGAGTTCATCCATCACGGCTTGCTGTGCTTGTGTTAATGACTCGCCGGACACTTGAGAGAAAAAGTCACGGAACATGTCCATCTCGCCTTTTTTGATATGATCTCGGCTCAAGGTGACTTGTTGCTGCCCCGCCATCAGACCCGTCCGCTCTAAATGCAGCACATTAGGGTAAACGGCTCTCAATTTACCCATAGCATCTAAAATGGCATGTTTATCAAGGAGTCTGACCATAAGGTAGTCCTCACGCTTGATATCCGTTTTACCTTGGGCGAGTAATGTGGCTAACTCCCCTTCTAAGATACGGACATCGCGTATCGACGTTAATGGCAATAAGCGGATATTTGCTGGCGTTTTTGCACTAAGTTCGACTAAGGTCACCGACTTATGTTGATGTTGTTCGCTAAAGGAATACTTCAAAATCGATCCTGAGTAGCGCACATGCTCTGCACCTTTGTATTGCGGTCCGTGCAAATGCCCAAGGGCGACATAATCAAACTCAGTAAATAGCGTTGGCGATATTTTATCGGCGCCACCAATGCTCAGTGGCCGCTCAGATTCTGACTCGCTACCACCATCCAAAAAACAATGGCTTATTACCACTTTCGGCAAACCTTGGCTATCGTGCTGGCGTACTTGTTCAAGCAATAGCGTCATTGCGGCCTCATGGCTTGCCGCCTCACACTCAAAAACTTGGCGCACTGTGGCAGGTTCGGCATAGGGCAAGGCATAAAACACCACATCACCGCTTGAACTCGACAAAGTAATGGGATGAATATCAGCACTCAAAGGGCCAATAATATGTAACCCACTTGCCGCCATTTGTTTTGCTGCAAAACCTAAGCGCTCGTGACCATCGTGGTTACCTGCAATTATAATGACTTGCAGGCCTAAATCATGCACTAAGCGGTTAAGCACATCATCTAACAGCGCAACCGCATTCGCAGGCGGAATCGATCTGTCATAAATATCCCCCGCCACAATCACGGCATCCACCTTGTATTCATCCGCTAGAGCAATAATTTGCTCGAGCACAAAGGCTTGATCATCCAGTAGTGATTGATTGTGTAATTGACGACCTATGTGCCAGTCCGAGGTGTGGATAAATTTCATAATCGCTCTTTTAAAGAAGTGGTGGCGCTAAACCCGAGCGCACATGCCGCCCGTCGATGCAAATAAGATTGGCAAGATAGACACTGCACTTATATCAATCGGATTAAATATGTACACAATATTTAAAATACATACCAAAACAATAAGAAGCCCAAAAAGTGTATTAAAAATGACAGGTAATACTATTCAAAAAACTTGAAAGAGTACACCTAACTCAAAGTAGGATGAGACGTTTTAAGTCGTCATTTGGCGGATCTTTTGGATGATATCCACCTCAGCTTAACTTTTGAGCCAAGATGGACGCCACTAAGATACACTCATTCGCAGCTTAAAGAGCGTCTATTGATGAGTGAGTTTTATAAAATGCTTAATATCAAAGAGTTTACGAAAATAAATTATATTGGCTCGCCAAAAGTTTAAAACTCATAGCAAGGGACATAGTCACCACCAATGGCTTGATAATCTTTGTACCTTTAGTGACCACGAGACGAGAACCCAAGGTTGCACCAATCGCTTGCCCTGCCAGCATGACTAATCCTAATAACCAAATCACTTTTCCGCCCAAGGCAAAGAAGATCAGCGAAGCAATGTTAGTGGAGAAATTAAGTAGTTTTGCGTGGGCAGTTGCCTTCGCCAAACCAAACCCCGCTAGCGATACAAAGGCCAGCGCAAAAAAGCTCCCAGTACCAGGGCCAAAAAAGCCATCGTACAATCCCACGCCCAATGCCGCAGTAAAGGCAAATGCGGTAGGTGTTAGCACTTGATGTTTGTCATCTTCAGAAATCTTTTTCGAAAATAAAAAGTAACAACCAATAGCCAAAATCAAAAAAGGTAACATCAACTCCAGCACTTCAGTATCGACCAGTTGAACTAGAATCGTACCCAATGCCGCACCGATAAATGCACAAATCAAGGCTAACTTAACGGATTTAAGATCAACCAGCCCTTTACGGACAAAGTACAAACTCGCAAAAAAACTGCCGCCACAGGCCTGCAGCTTATTTGTCCCTAAGGCAACCGCAGGCGGCAAGCCTGCCCACATAAGTGCAGGAATGGTCAGCAAGCCTCCGCCACCGGCGATTGAGTCAATAAAACCAGCCACCATAGCGACGGCAAAAAGTATCGCTGCGATTTGTAGAGTCAGTTCAAATTCCATGATGATTTATTATTCTTCTGATAAAAAAGAGAGTGATTGCCGAACATTAGACTGCGTTTGCCAAATAAACGCAAAGGAGTTATTGTCGCCACAGCGTGAGATAAACTCACACAAAATCCCGAGTCCTGTTCTGATTTTCCAGCAGTAGGAAATAAAATGTTTGCCGAACTACCGCCCCTCAATTCTCTCCGTGCCTTCGAAGCCGCAGCACGTTTACAGAGCATGACATTAGCTAGCAAGGAGTTGCATGTCACCCATGGCGCAGTCAGCAAACAAATCAGAGTATTGGAGGATTATTTAGGTTTTGCGCTCTTTGTACGTTTACACAAAAAAGTTGGTTTAACCGATGAAGCCAAACGCTATTTACCCCATGTTCAAGCCGCTCTGCAAACATTATCTAGTGCTACCAGTGACTTGCGCCGTCAGCCCACTAAGCCGCAAACTTTAGCCATCAATGTGCTGCCAAGCTTAACCATCAATTGGCTCATTCCAAGAATGGAGCAGTTTAAATCCCGCCATCCACACTTGTATGTCGACTTATCCATTGGCGACTTTGCCGTGGATTTTAGCCAAGGTCGTTATGATATTGCGATCCGTAGTAGCACTGCTATCCCGAAGGGCGCGAATTATATCAAGCTGATGGATGAGGATTTATGCTTAGTTTGCGCGCCTTCACTAGCGCCTAAACTGCAAAATATCGAGGACATTAATCACGTCACGTTACTGAAACACACCACAAGACCCGAACTTTGGGAGTATTGGGCGGAAAAGGTGGGTTTAACACTCACCCAAGCACAAACCTTTGGTGTCGAGCATTTTTATATGTTGAGTCAAGCGGCTGCGAGTGGCATGGGCGCAGCACTTATTCCGCGATTCTTCATCGAAGAACAACTGGCAAACGGCAGCTTAGTCATCCCCTTCGACGCCCCCTTCACCAGTCCCTATCGATATTATTTACTCACCCCAAAATCCCCAAGCCTGCCGTTAAAAGCTCAAGCTTTTATCGACTGGTTATTAGAGATTTTTGCGCCCTATCGTCATTAATCTGCATTAAACGTATCTCAGTTCAAGCGAGGCACAATAACGCTATAAGTGCCAAACGAGGATATTGAGATCACTAACTGAGCGCATAAAAACACCAATAAAAAACCACCCAAAAGGTGGTTTATTAGATTCAAGGCTTAAAGCGCATCAGAATTAGTGATTGCAATGCTCACCGTGAACATGGTCATGGTCATCATCGTCCATAAACTCATCGTCACCGTCTTGATGTTGCATTACGCCCCAACCGTCAGTCATGCCGCCAAATTCGGCAGCAAAATCATTTAGCATGACTTCTTGTTCAACCAATGTATCGTACTCAGGCACCATATTGAGACAAACAATGATTTCCCACTTACCAAGCTCATCATTCAGATTCAGCTCAAGCTCGCCTTCCAAGTCAGAATTTGTTAATTCTTCTAACGCAGTTTCAGCATCGCGTTGGTCATCAAAAACCAAAAAGAAATCAACATCTAACTCTTTAGTTAAATCGATTCCCGCTTCAGCCATTGCGGCCAGCATTTTACCATTGTCATCATCTGGAAATTGCATTTCTTGCTCCACTGTTTCAGGCTTATTCTGCCGCAATGATTTGAACTGATTCACCATTAAAGCTGACGATGTCGCCCGCGATAATTTTTTTACGTTTACGAGTTTCAACTTCACCATTCACAGTGACTTGACCTTCGTCGATAAAATGTTTGGCTTCACCACCCGCATTGCTCATGCCTTGCACTTTTAATACTTTGTACAATTCAATGAAATCTTCGCCAGAATGCAAAGCCAATTGATTAATTTGCGCCACTTAATACACGCCTTCTAAAAATAAACCTGCGGCATTATACCAGCACAGTACAAAATTCGCTGAAGATAATTTGGCTAGAGACGTCTTTCATCGGCGAGTAGGCCAAAGGCTGATTCATCGAGCCAGTTTTCACCTATTTTGAATTGCTGCCTGAGTAAACCTTCAAGCCGAAAACCACACTTTTCGAGTACTCGTGCCGATGCGTGATTATCTTTAGCACAATGCCCAACAAATTTATGTACATTAAAACTTAAACAGGCCCAATCAATGACCGCCATTAAGCTCTCAGTCGCATAACCTTTTCCGTGCCCCTCGGCCGCCAGTAAATAACCCACTTCGGCACGCTGTTCCTCGAAACTTTGACAATAGAGGCCCGTTAAACCGATAAACTGCCCAGTATCAACTGTCTCAATCACTAAGGTCAGCCAATCGCCAGAACCGTAGAACCAAGTATCAGAACGTTGCTGAAACTTACTGCGGATCACCTCTTGCGACTCTGGAACGCGCACAAAACGATTAATCTCAGGATCGTTATGCAGTGCATAAAAATGTTCCCAATCACTATCTTGTAAGCTCCTGAGTTTCAATCTATCAGTGTAGAGTTCCAGCATAGTGACTCCGTGATGAGCATATAAAACAAAACGGCAGCAAACGCTGCCGTATCAAACAAGCTGTATTAGATAAGCGGCAAAACTTACGCGCGGCTGGTCACTTCAAGTAAATGAAAGCCAAATTGCGTTTTCACGGGTCCTTGTACTTCATTTAATGGTGCACTAAAAACCACTTCATCAAACTCTCTGACCATCATGCCAGGACCAAATGACCCCAATTCGCCGCCTTGGGCACCTGATGGGCAAGAAGAGTGCGCGCGAGCAATTTGAGCAAAATCTGCGCCTTCCATTATTTGCTGTTTCAGCGCTTGACACTGCTCTTCACTGCTGACTAACAAATGTCTTGCTGTTGCCTGGACCATAGTAAAACTCCTGTAAGGATCATGAGACATTTGCCCCAAATATCATTGAGTTCCCACTAAAACATTCGTTTTAACAGGTTTTGAATCAACAGTATAAAAACTTTCTGTTGAATAAAAAAGTCTTAAAATGCCGTCACTGACAACAAAGTCAATTAACGGCATCTTACACGGCTAAGCTTGTTTCGACGCAATCCAACGATCGATCTTGTTTTCCATGACCGCCATGGGTAATGAACCTGAGGTGAGGATTTGATCGTGGAACGCTTTAAGATCAAATTTATCACCCAAGGCTTTTTCTGCGCGGGCACGCAGTGCCAAAATCTTCAACTGACCGACCTTGTAAGACAAAGCTTGACCAGGGATCGCCATATAGCGCTCCACTTCAGCGACTATGTCACTCTCAGCCATAGGCGAGTTGTCTTTCATGTACTGAATCGCCTGTTCACGACTCCAACCTTTAGAATGAAGGCCAGTATCAACCACTAAGCGCATTGCACGCAGCATTTCATCGGAAAGCTTACCAAAATACTGGTAAGGATCGGTAAATAGCCCCATCTCAATACCTAAGTATTCAGCATAAAGTGCCCAACCTTCCTCGAAAGCGGTATAACCGCTAAAACGCTGGAACTCAGGCACACCAGTCAGCTCTTGTTTGATCGCGATTTGGAAGTGATGCCCAGGAGCTGCTTCGTGCAAAGATAAGGTCGTCATCCCCCACTTAGGCTGTGCTTTGAGGTTATAAGTGTTGATATAAAACACCCCTGGACGGCTACCATCCACCGCAGGCGCTTCATAAGAGGCACCCGCTGCCGATTGTTCTCTAAAACTTTCAACCGGCTTAACCACATAATCAGCCTTTGGCATCACATTAAAGTAGTTAGGCAATACATGATTGATTTTATCTTTTAATACCATATAGCCATCAATCAAGCCTTGGCGATCGCTATAGAAATACTGCGGCTCTGAAGATAAAGACGCAAAAAAAGCCTTCAAATCGCCCTTAAAACCGACCTGTTCACGCACCTTATCCATCTCAGATAAAATTCGCGCCACTTCACCTAAACCAATTTGATGAATTTCATCTACAGACATAGTGGTGGTCGTATGTGAGTTCGCCAGATGCTGATACCAAGCTTTACCGTTAGGCAAACCTGACCAACCATCAGTCGCCCGCGATTTAGGTAAATAGGTTTGCTTAAAGTAATCGCGTAAGTTCGTTAACGCTGGCACGATACGCTCGGCTATCATGGCTTGATAACGGGTGGTCAATTCCGCTTTATCTTGCTCTGAAAAACTTTCGGGAAAATGCTGGATTGGCGAGTAAAAAATGCTCTGAGTCGCATCCGTCGTTAACATAGCATCTAACTGAGGAATAATGCGCTCTACCAACACTCGAGGTAGTACCACTTTACTTTCAATACCTTGATTCATACGATTTTCAGCAAGTGCGACCCACTTGATGAAACCATCGACTCTCTGTTCCCAATTACGATAATCTTGGACAGTCTTAAAAGGTTGTGCACTTTCGCCACTTCCCAGCTGCACCATAGTAATGACAGTGCTATAGAACTGGCTTATCGGCATAAAGCGTGAAGGGAAAGTTTCGTCCACTAACGCCATATCACGGTCATAGACGAACAGGTCATAACTCAACTGTAGATCCGCAGGCAGTTGCTTTGGATCTATCGCACGCACCTGAGCTAAATAGTGAGTGTTAAGATCATGACGAGCCTTAAGGTAATCCTCAGTTAAATCCCCGCCGAAATCGGCGTTATAGTCATTAACACCGACAAAAGTGGCGTAGATGGGCTCAAGCTTTAGGTAATCTTTAAAATAAGCATCCACAAGCGCTAAGTAACGCTGCTCTGCCGTTTGTGTTTCGCCCTGCACTGCTGTCGTATTAGCCGAGCTATTTTGTTGAACTGCAGTGACTTCAGGTTTAGAACAACCTTGAAGGGTGAAGATTAACGCTATCGAACCTGCCAATAAACCCAATTTCATTTTAATATTTCTCCTTTTTGGCCCGCTATTGCAGAACTGTTTCTATACTTAGTTCAAGGTCTGCTATCGGAGTTAATCTATGATCTACTCGTTCCGCAACTCAGGTTTCAGGGATCCTGAAACTGGAGTCTATAACCAAACCTATTTCATGGAAGTATTCAACCGAGAATGGCATCGTCACATGAGAGACCACCAAAGCTTGGCACTATTGTATCTGTGCCCTCACATTCATGAAACCGTCAAACAACCCCATTTACTCGAATTCTTTACTAAACAAGTGCAAGAAGCGCTATTAAGAGCAACAGATATGATTGCTAGGCTAGATCACAATCACTTTGCGTTGGGTTTGTTCAATATAGATGAGGTGGGAACGGAAGTAGTGTTAAAGCGAATAGAACAGCAAATATCTGACTTTAACCAAGATTTTGGTAAACATCATAAACTGACAATCGACTATAAACTGGCTGCCTGTATTTGCCTACCTACACAGGAAAGTAAAATAGAGTCACTCTTCAGTAATGTCAGCCAACTTTCACAACAGCTTGAAAAAAATCATGATCAATCCCAAGCTTTAATCCGATTACAGTAAATAGGTTTATTGATACCAAAGAAAAAGCCCCTTGCGGGGCTTTCGATTCAAACGCTAAATGGCGAACTGATTACAGCGTGATATTATGCATACGAGCTTTCTCTTTAATATAAGAGATATAGCTATTTGCACTCTTCTGTGTCTTCTTATCATTAGCAGCTAACACTGCACGGTTATAAGCCGACTTATACTGTTTCAAACTTAAATGAGCCAAAGCTAATTCAAAGTTTGCTTCACCAGGATGCTCAATACCCATTGATATGGCTTTTTCAAGCACAGGGATCGCAGCTGTATATTGTTCATTCAAGTTTAATAAGCGACCTTGTTTCAAGTAAGTCTTGCCATCATTGCTGATGGCTGCAGCTTTACCGTAATACTCAGCAGCTTGCTTAAACTCTTTCGCATTTTGATAGAAACCCGCCAAAATCTCTAAAGACTTAGCGTCCTCAGCGATCATGCCTGATTTCATATGTTTCTGATAAATTTTAGCGGCTTGATAAGGAGCACCTTTTTGTGCCATTAACTGCGCTAAACGCGTAATGTTGCCCGCGCTATCCAAGAAACCATTTCTATAAGCCAAATCGTAAGTTGCAAGAGACTTGTCATAGTCTTCAACCATCAAATAAAACTGTGCTAATTGAACCCACAATCTGCCATCATCCGGGAATAAAGGCACCATGACTTCTAACACACCAACAGCTTTCTTGTACTTCTTCTGATTGAAGTAAGCAGTCAGCTTCATTTGATACAGACCTTTGTCAGGAGCTTCAGCTAATGAAAGACCTTTGTCGGCCACTTCAATCACTTTATCCCACTGCTTCAGTTCTGAATGCGCAATACCAATACGGCGATACATTTGAGAATCGGCTTTACAAGTAAATTCCATCCACTTGTAATAATAAGGAATCGCTTCCTTAAACTTTTTCTCTTGTAATAGCAAATCAGCATAAAGACGCATAGTTGCAGCATGATCTGTACCACCTAAAATATCAGCTTCAACAGCTTGTTTTAGGTACTTGATCGCGGTATCCATTTTGCCTTTCTCGGCATAAAAGTTACCCAACATACGTGCAACATAGGCTTTGTCGAAGTCGTTCTTGGCATTTGCCTCTAGCAAAATAGCAATAGCTTCATCGACCTGACCATTGGTATAAGCTTCAAATGACTTCTGAACTTTCTTCGCCGCGCTTTCACCCACAGCTTTAGATTGACGTTTGTCGATAGCACACTTTTCTTCTGCGACTGCAGATGAAAGAGTTAATGAACCGCCACAAACAGAAAGCAATAATAGAACTGCGATTTTATTAACATTACGCATTATTGGTTGCCTCCTTTATCTAAGGTGAAGTCTAGTTGTACTGTCATACCAGGTTGTTTCAATGGCTTGCCATCAACAATCTTTGGCTTGTACTTCCACTTCTTCAGTGCACGAATCGCTTCTTTATCAAATAAGCGTTTTGGTTCTGCTTGAATAACTTCAACATCGTCGATACCACCGAGTTCGTTAATGGTAAAACGAAGTTGTACCCAACCTTCTTTACCATCACGCGCCGCAGCAATTGGATACTGAGGTTCGATACGAACGATAGGTGTAGCATCACCATCGCGAGTCATCATATTGCCTAATTTAAAACCACCTGTTGAGTGACCTCCAGCTTCTACACCACCCATATTGAACGACATCGCTGTGTCAATATTGCTCGAAGATTCTGGCGGCGTTGCCTCAGGCTTCTGTGGCTGTTCTGGCGGTGGTGGTGGCTTAGGCACTACCCTTGGCTTATTCTGTGCTTTTGAATCCTGTCTATCCATAGTGATTTCAATTACAGGGGTCTCGGCCGATGTTTCGCCGCGTTGTGCGCCGCCACCGACCAAGAACGCCATAAAAGCGAACAGACCAAAAGTCACAGCAGCACCAATAATGATCGATACTAGTGCTCTTAGCATATTAATCGTTCCCCGCAGATACCGAAATTTTATCTATACCAGCCGCTTTGACTTGGTCTAGAACTTTAACAACTAGGCCATGCGTTGCGTCTTTATCTGCCTGAATCAATACCGCAGCCTCAGGAGCTTCAGCCAGCATGCGCTCAACGTTTGCTGTTACACGTTCGATATCAACCTGACGGTTTTCCATCATAATCACGCCTGTTTTACTGACGCCGATAAAGATGTTAGCCGAAGGCTTTGAAGTCGCTTGCGAAGCTTTAGGTTTGTTATAATCCAAACCAGAAGGTTTCACAAATGACGTTGTTACAATGAAGAAGATCAACATGATAAACACGATGTCGAGCATCGGTGTCATATCAATTTGCGCTTCCTCGTCTACACTGGAATGCTTTTTACGTGCCATGTTCAATCTCTCTCTAGTGGTGCGGCATGCTGTCTTTTAGCTTTTCTAAACTGATTTTCATTTTTACATCCAGACGAGTACTAAAGAATACTCCCGATAATGCTGCAACCATCCCCGCCATCGTGGGCATAGTCGCCATTGAAATACCAGCCGCCATTAAACGAGCATTACTCGTCCCCTGAACTGCCATCACATCAAACACTGAAATCATACCGGTTACGGTACCTAACAAACCTATCATAGGACAAATAGCTACTAAGGTTTTAATCATCAGCATACGTGCATTCAAATCTTGCTTCGCTTGGGACAGCCAAGCTTCACGGATACGGTGTGCGTACCAAGAGGTGGTTTCCTCTCTAGAATCCCACGCAGATATGATAGCTTTATGTTGCTTTGGTGATATCCAATTAAGATACCAATAACGCTCAAGCATCAATACCCACATTAAGAACAATACAAACGCAACCAACCAAAGGACGTTTCCTCCAGCGGCCATGAAGCCCCTGACGGAATCCCATATGTCCATCAGGTATAGCATCATTAGTTAGCCCTCTTCTCAGCATGTGCTGCGATAATTCCGGCACTTTGCTCTTCCAAAATTTGGGTGATTGATTTGCTACGCGCAACGAGTATTGCATGTAGTAACATCAGAGGCAGAGCCGCAACTAGACCTTGCACTGTAGTAACCAGAGCCATAGAGATACCACCCGCCATCAGTTTTGGATCACCAGTACCGAACAGTTGGATACTTTGGAAGGTCGCAATCATACCTGTTACTGTACCTAGCAGACCTAACATTGGACCGATAGCTGCAATGACTTTCAAAATTGAAATTCGAGCTTCTAATGCAGGCGTTTCTTTCAGAATAGCTTCATCCAACTTCAACTCTAATGTTTCAACATCAACATCTTTGTTTTCATGGTAAACCTTCAAGATACGACCAAGGGCATTGTTACCTGGATTATCAACATTTTTAGCTTGGCGTTTAACTTTTGCACCGATAGCTGCCAGCACAATGAAACGCTCAACCGCAATTAATAAACCAATAGCAAGTAATATCAGAATAATATAGCCAATTGTACCGCCTGACTCGATACGATCTTCCATGCTAGCTTTGTTAGTAAATATGTTTAACAGTACGCCACGAGCAGGGTCAATATAGAAAGGTGCTGTACCAGAAGCCGTTTCTTCCCATTTAGCAACTGCGCTAACTTGGTAGCCTTCAGGTTGTTGAGACAGCTGTTGTACTAAACCTAATTCAGGGTTATATACAATATATTTACCATCAGCCGTTAAGTTATAAGCACCAATACGATGAATAGTCGTTGTTTTCACGCTACCATCAATTTCGGTAACAGAACCTTCAAACTTAACCACTTTGCCAGATTGCGCCATTTCAAATAGCTGCTCTTGCCAGAATTGTTCTAACTCTTCAATTTTTGGTAATTGCTTACGGGCACCTAAATCAGCAATAAATTTATCGCGATTTGGAAATTGAGCACTAATGTTTGAACTTGCCAGTTTACCTGCGAAATCGCCGGCTTCACCTTTAACTACACCAAACATCTCACCCAAGTCACCTTGAGCCGTTTTTAGATCTTCTTCTAACTGAGCAATTTTACGCTCGTTATCTAAAAACGCTTGGTTCAAATCTTTACCACGTTGCTTTTCAGCAGCCAACGCATTTTTTTCTTTTTGCAGTAAAGCGGCCTTATCGCCACGCTCTGCTTGAAACTCTTGCTCACGCTTGCTATTAACTTTACCTTCAGCAGCACGCTCAACTTTAACTTGTTGCAACAATTGGTCAATTGACTTAGGCGCATCAGCAGCGCTTACCATACCAGCAGTTAAAGAGAAACTTGCAGCCAAGACAGCTGTAGTAATTAACTTCTTCATTATTGTGCAGTCTCCGCAGCAGGAATTGGTAATGCGAATAGATCTAGAGCGCCTTGTTTACGGGCAATGCGGATACCTTTAGTCAGTTCACGCAAATAGCTGTCATCTAACTTATCCCAACCCTTAGATTCTGGGTTGTACATCCAGCCAGTCTTTTGATCTAAACTCTGTGCATAAAGAGCAACACGACCTAAGTTAAAGAAGTCAACCAACACTTCTTTACCATCTAGGTTTAACTTACCTTGGTTAACGGCAACAGCACTACCGTATTCGCGCTCAATACTATAAGCATCAAGAATTAGACGATATTTTTCTGCTAGTGTTACTTCTGCAGTATTAAGTAGTCTTTTCAGCTCATTAACACGATTCGTACGTATTTCAGAATTAAAAGGTAAATCTAATTGAACAAACTGTTCTAATGATTCAACCATTTTAAACATTAATGGCACAACACCTTGGCGAAGTTTATCAACACCATTGATGTCACCCTGCACTGAATCCATTGTCTTTTGTTGATCAGCGACTAAGCTGGCAACATAATCGTTATATGATTTCAGTGATTCGCGCTCATCTGCAACAGAACCATACTCAAAAAGCATGTCTTGTGCTTGATCGAAATACTTATCAACGTTCTTTTGCGACGCAGCAGCATCAGCATGGATCATACTATCCGCTTTCTGCACGTCGGTAAGAGGATCTGCAACTACTAAGCTGCTGCTCGCTAATGCCAGCACGCCAACAAGTGCAGTAGCGATTTTTGTTCTATTGCTTACCTTGGACATAGTTCCCAACCAATTTGAAGTGAATAAAAAGGTTTAACTTACCAGCAACATAACGACAAGGCATAAATACTTGCCGAAAAAATTCCTGTAAGTTCGTCTTTCTCTTGTGATTCTTAGTTTTTTCTTCCCTTTCCTACGCCCTTACAGGCATAGACCCGCTGGCATCATTTCACAAAATGTTGACCTGTGTCAACATTTCAGGCGACTAAAAACTAGTGTAAAGAAGCGTTAATAATGAAATTTTTTACGAAAGGTGTTTTTTTAGACAAAAATGAATCTTTCGGGTTATTACTTTTTGTTCCAAAAAATAATAAACTAATTTAAACCCTATAAAATCATAAAGATAAACCAGAGCAATACTTGTGAACCCTGTTTGTAAAATTAACATTTCTTAACATGAAAGCAACTCAAGTAGATGTTCTTTACTCATATTCTCCTGATAAAATTTACTTAACTTGAACTCGATGTAAGAACATTAGAACTAGGGGCACCACGTGATAGGATTTTTCGACCACAATAAACCCATCACACCAGAGAACCAGCTCTCAAAAAGCCAACTTTTAAAAGTTGCTTTTATGATTAAGTTTGACCCGTCCTAAATAGCGTTGACACTTTTCAAACTCATTTTGGAGAGTGTGATGACTTCAACAATTAAACGAACTCAACGTGATTATTCCCTCGCTTTTAAATTGGCCGTTGTCGACCAAGTTGAAAAAGGCGAACTGACCTATAAGCAGGCCCAAGACAAGTACGGTATTCAAGGTCGTTCCACCGTGTTAGTTTGGCTTCGCAAACATGGAAAACTGGATTGGTCCCAAGGGACACCGTCTACATCAATGCGAGGACATTTAATGACTGAGCCCACCACTCTCACTCCCGAGCAAAAGATAAAAGCACTCGAAGCCGAACTTGAGGATACCCGCATGAAAGCCGCGTTCTTCGAAGCCATTGTCGAAAAACTTAGCACTGACTACGGGATTTCTGTCGTAAAAAAGCCACGCGCGAAACGCTCCAAGAAAAAACGGCCATAGGGTATCGCGTCACCCAATGCTGCCGCTACCTCGGGATTAGCCGTCAGGCGTATTATCAGCAATGTCAGCGGCAAAAAATATCAGAGCAGAGGGAGCAACATGTATTGCAAACGGTGCAATATGAACGCTTGTTTCAACCTCGAATAGGTACACGCAAGTTACAATATTTACTGAATAAATCGCATCAAATAGTGATTGGGCGAGACCGGTTATTTAGCAGCCTCAGAGCGCATCGTTTGTTGGTCGCGCCTAAACGGGCGTACCATAAAACGACTCACAGTCATCATCGATTTCGGTGTCATCCCAACTTGCTTAAGCCCAGTGAGCAACAAGTGGACATCACTCGCTCAGAACAAGTCTGGGTGGCTGATATTACCTATCTGCCACTGCAAGATAATGAAGCCTATTTAAGCTTGGTGACCGATGCCTGGTCACGAAAAATCGCGGGTTATCATGTTGATGATAATCTCAAAACAGATGGTGTGCTAACAGCGTACAAACAGGCACTGAGGCAGCGGTAAGACAAAGATAAACCGCTGAGACCTAGATACAATACTGCTCAAACGCTTATCAAGCGGTTCACACTCATCATGGCGTGACATGCTCAATGACAGACGGACATGACTGCTATCAAAATGCGTTAGCAGAGCGAGTAAATGGCATATTGAAGCAGGAGCTTTTAACACATAAGCCAGCAACGCTGCAGGAGGCACGACAGATGATAGCAGAAGCGGTCGCCATCTATAATCAACGACGGCCCCATTTGACCTTAAAATACAAAACGCCCGATGAGGTTCATCAGGCGTTTTAGGTGGAAATAAGTGTCAACTTATTTCAGGACTAGACAGTGCTAACTCTTAAAACTTTTGGTTGACACTTAAGAACCAACTACGACCAAATAATCGATATGTACTTTCATCAGTATTGCCATTGAAAGCCGTTTCAATATATGGAGGTTTTTCGTTAGTAATGTTAGTTACACCTACGGACAATGTAGTGTTAGTTGGTAAAACGTAACTAGCTGTAACATCGTGATACATAACACTCGGAACCTCAAACTCATATCCTTTCCCAACAACATCAACGTAAGTTAATGTGTCATATGTCATGCTTGAAATATAATTAGTACGATAAGTTACACTTAAGTCTTCCCATTTATAATTAGCACTGAAATTCCACTTATCTTCAGCATAAGAAGTATCGTTTACAAATGTACCAGCAACATCACCAAAAGCATACTCATAAGCAAAACTGCCATCAGTCTGTTCAGTCGCTACAAATGAATTTTCGCCACGTTCTAAGAAATGAGTCCAAACAAAATTAAGTTTAAAATCACCTATAGATGTTTCAAAACCATAATCAGCTTCAAAATCAACCCCTTTTGCAGTCATTCGTGCTAAGTTAATATTTCGTCCATCAACATATGAAAGATTACCATCAGGTCCACGATTTACGCTATTACACATTTCTTCTAAGTTGCCTAAATAACAACCATCAATAGAATCTGAAGGGTCAATAGAGGTGATAACGTTATCTATATCAACAGCCCAGTAATCTAAAGTTAAACCTAATCCTTCAATAAAGTCAGGAGAATAAGCAACTCCTACAGTTAAAGTATCGCCTTCCTCAGGCTTCAAATCAGGATTACCACCGACCTTAGCCAACTGTTGCGACTGATCATTATCAACTCCACCAGATGGTACTCCATCTGCAACACATCTAGCCTGAGACTCTGCACTTAAATCAGTCCAGTTAGATATACGACAAGGATCAGTAGCAGATGCAAATGAATCATTTGCTGGATCATATAACTCGCCAATATCTGGCGCTCTAAATACTGTTCCATATGTGGAGCGGGCTAACAGGCCATCAAATATAGTCCACTCAAGACCAGTTTGATATGTTGTTGAACTGCCAAAGGTATCAAAATTATCATAACGAACTCCAACAGGGATCTCTAGGCGCTCTATTCCTGGCAATCCTTCTACAATAGGTATACGGAATTCAGCAAATAATGAATTAACATAAAATGCACCATTTGTACCTTTAGATTTATTACCTGAAACTTCACCCATAAATTTTCCAGAATCTACGTTTGCTTCAGCTTTTTCACTTCGATACTCATAACCAAAACCAGCGCTAACAGCTCCTGCAGGTAAATCAAATAACTCTCCACCTAAAAATGCAGTAAAGGTTTCTAATTTATAATTAGAAGAGTCAACTAATGGAGCAGTAATATAATTTAGCATGTCAGAAGTAATACTACCTGCACCACCAAATAAATTTAATGGAACGCAGCCATCTATAACATTACCAGTGGTTCCACATACAATATTGCCATTAGCATCTTTAAATGATGGTCCTAAAGCTTTTGCTAAGTTAGGACCATATAACTGACCAAAATCATTATCAGTTCGTTGCGAATAGCCGTAATTATAGTTGACATCTAATGACCACACATCATTCAATGTAATATCAGCACCAATAACTTGTTGCGCACGTAAAATATCTTGTTCAAATGAGCGACCACCTTCAACCATACGGCGACGAGCTTGTTTTACATCCTCACCAAAAGGATTATAGTAGTTGTCTTTTGATATCCCCTTGTAAGCAAAGCCTGTTACAGGATCAATTACAGTATAACCAGGATCTGTACCCGTATTATATGGAACTGCAGCTAATTCTTGTCTTGATTCACGTTTATTTATACGAGTTTCAGAATAAAGAGTCACATCATCATTAAGTTCGAAACTTCCATCAATGTAAAAGTTTAATTTTTCATATGGCGTTTGAAGGTAGTTAACAGGATTATAGTTATATGTATCTTTAGCACCATCATAGCGTCTCATATCGTCTAGTGTCGCTAAATCATTAGAAGCCTGATCACCATTATCACGACATGCTCCATTAGTGTATGAACCAGGTTTTCCGAATAAAAAGAAATTACCGCATGGAATAATAGAACTACCAGCATCGAAGGCGTTTGCACCATCTTGTCCTGGAGGAATCAAACCATTAGCTTGGAAACTATCAGGATCCTCAACGTTCCATGGATGCTGAAAAAAATCAACATCAGTTACATCACCCTGATAAATTTCTTTCTGTTTGACATAGTCAACGTTAAAAACTAAGTGCCCAGTATCAAACTTTTTCCCAGCAATTAAACTGAAACTTGTTTGCTCACCAGCATCAACATCAAAGTTTTGCTTTGTTTGAGCAGTGAACTCGATCCCATCGAAATTACGTTTAGTAATAATGTTGACTACACCCGCAACAGCATCAGCACCATAGGTTGCCGAAGCTCCATCTTTTAAAATTTCAACACGCTCAATCATAGACGCAGGAATATTCTGCATATCATTAGAAACTGGACGGCGTCCATTTACTAACAATAAGGTACGTGATGATCCTAAACCTCTCAACTCAACAAAAGCGCTACCATCCCCTCCGTTATTTGTAGTAGTAGCAACAGGAGAACCAGACATAACAGAACTAGATTGCAAAAACTCACCAACATCCTGAATACCTAAGCTGGTTAATTGCTCGGAAGTAATTGTCGTTACTGGTGTCGCATTTTCCATATCAGTTCGTTTTAAACGAGAGCCAGTAACCTCTATTCGTTCAACTTTATCAGCGCTTTCATCAGCTGCATATACAAATGGCACAGCTAACGTCGCTGCTGCCAAGCCACCAACCAGAGCGTAACGCACTGAATTAGATAATAAATTTTTCTTATGCATTGTCTATCTCCCTTGATAAATCATGTTTTTCTTATATTCTGCACCTACATTTATGTATAGATGGCGTAAATTGCTCTATCGCAACCTTAGTTGCTAACACATCAATTTCAATAGCAATAAAATCACATATGAAACACTAAATCAACAAATAACAAACAAAAAACACATTATTACCCCAGCAAAGATACATAAGGATGAGTGGGTGATGATTATTTATACAGCGAGTGATTTTAGGGGATGGAGATAACACAACTTACGTCATAATTAACGTGAGCTTGGTTGTAAGGAGAGAAAATGCTAAAACTTAAAGCGTTTAACACGACCTTATTGAGTTTAATAACCTTTTTAAATGAAAAAGCCCAAAGTTTTACACTTTGGGCTTTGAAGCAACACTTACAACTAGCACAATTCTAAAAAATTAAACTATTGTAATAGACAAGGCAGAACTTAAAGTGTGTAACGGATACCAATTGCAACACCGTCAGATTCAGAAAGCGCCATTCTAGCTTCTTGTTCTTTATCTGCACTGGTAAAATCGCTGTAATCTTTACGTGCTTCTACGTAAAGCACTGTGTTTGGGTCCCATACAAAGTGCAAACCAACCACGACAAACTGACGTTTGAACTCATCGTTAGGATCGGCATTAAAGTTAGGTTGAATGACATAGTCTTTACCGGCATCAAGCACGTTGTAAGAAATGAATGGGCGTAATCCATTGTCAAACTTGTAAGAAACTAAACTTTCAATACCATAGGCGTCTTTAATCAAACGACCAATATTGTCTGTGTCATGATTTTCTTGTCTGTTAACGTTTGCAGCAGCGTATAAGCCATTGCTATCGAAGTTACCCCAAGTGATACCCGCACCGTAGATAAGATCAACCGCAGTGGTTTGTTCGCCATTACCAAAACTCACATCAAACTCACCGCGGTTAACACCCGCAGTTAAGGTCAGCATATCAGTGGCTTTATAGGTCAGCGCGCCACCATAAGTATAATTGTATTCTACTTGTTGAGCCGCTTTATCACCGCTTTCCCAGTTCGCTTGACACTGAGCTTGTGAAATATCATCCGTTGTATCACAGGTATAGAAGCTGCTGTTTTTCAACTGAGCTTGAACTGCAAAGCTTACATCGCCAAATGCATTGCGATATTGAACTGTTTTATCACCACGGCCAACACCGTTTACCGCGCCATCATCTTTATTATAAGTGTAAACACCTGCAGTGTTACCGTCCCACACAAAACCATAGTTAGTGTTGTAAACGACATCGTACCAAGCGCCCCACTGCTTACCAATAGTCAGTGTTCCATAAGTGTCATGGGACAGACCAGCGTAACCTAAACGGTTATAAAAAAACTCTTCTTGAACAGATTCGAAGCGATTATTATAGACAATGTCGCTACTACCAACAGGATTCACACCCCATTCCAATTTAGCAAATGCTTTCCAACCGTCAGTCAACTCACGATTAAAACCAAAATTAATGCGAGATGCGCCGTTAACAACCTCTGTTTCCCCTTGAGTGTTGATCACGCGTGCATCAATAAAACCACCGATTTCTACGGCATTTTTATTATCTTTATAGATCTCGATAGCTGAGACTGATGGAACTAAAAAAATTGCTGCAAGCGCAATTGCTACTAACGTCTTGTTCATTTGGTGCTTAACCTTTTTTGTTTATGTTCTGTCAACGTCATTCCGTTGTTATATTTCCTTACAATTTCCTCTTAAAGGGTAGCAAACTTTCAATATTCCCTCAAAGCTAAACCTAAAGAATATGTCGATTAACATCACAAAAACAAACCAGTTAACCTCTACAAAACAGGTTAAAACGCTACATTCGCCACCCTGCGCAACACATAAAGAACATTAAAAACACTATATTAACAGTAACTGCTTTGACGCAATATCCATGTAGTTTAGTTTCATTATCGAAAAAACAGGCTCGGCAATAGGGCCAATTTGCTTATCAATGTAGTATTGGTAATCAATTGGCGACGTTCTGTACAGTAAGGATTCCGGTCCATTTACAGTAATCAGATAATCAATCTGCGCCCCACGCTTGCCAAAAGAGGCATATCCTGTTAAGTCGCATAATTGTTGAGCGACTTTAACATGGGGAGAAGATTTAGCCGTGTAATCTTCAATATTGCGTCGCATACGTTTACGAAATACCAAATCATCATCCAACTCGCCATCAAGCAGCTTTTCAAACACACTGGCCAAATAAACACTGATATCCCTTTGGTTAAACATCCGTTCATAGAGTGACTCTTGAACTTTGCGCGCTAAAGGGCTCCAATCACTGCGCACTTGCTCCATACCTTTAAAAGTAAGCTCAAGTTCATCGCTCGCATTACGCCACGCGCCAACATAACGTTTTTTACTGCCTTCTAACGACCCTCTTAAGGTAGGCATAAAAAACTGCTCATAGTGGCGTTCAAACTGTAACTCGAGAAAACTCTCAACTTGATGATCTTCACCGATCTTAGCCTGCCACTTAGCATTAATTTCCCGCGCCAGAGTGTTACCTAAGGCGTTAATGTCTGAGAGATCTGGCTCGCTGCCAAGCCAGACAAAGGTCGAATCCGTATCGCCGTAAATCACTTGATAGCCCATCTCTTCTATCCATGTGCGGGTTTGTTTCATGATTTGATGGCCACGCATAGTGATCGAACTTGCTAACTTTGCATCGTGGAAAACACAACCTTGAGAACCTAAAACCCCATACAACGAGTTCATGATAATTTTTATCGCTTGGGATAAAGGCGCATTGTGCTCACTTTTGGCCTTTTCGCGCTGCTCAGATAATGTTTGGATAAGCTTAGGTAAAATGGGCTGTTGCCGACTGAAACGGCCACCGAGAAACCCCGCAACACATTCAGACTCGGGCAATCGCAAACCTTCAATTAATCCCTTAGGGTCAATCAAAAAGGTACGAATAATGGAGGGATACAGACTTTTAAAATCGAACACTAAGATGTGCTTATAAAGTCCCGGTACAGAATCCATCACATAGCCGCCGGGGCTTTCGATCCCATCACTCGCAGGAGCATAGGGTGCGACGTAACCTGCTCGATGTAGATGGGGTAAATACAAATGATTAAATGCCGCCACCGAAGCCCCAACCCGCCCCAACTCTAAACCTGTTAGTTCAGCTCGCGCGAGGGCGAACTCCCATAATTGAGTATGACTAAAAATATCCCACACCAGACGGCTGTCAGTAAGATTGTAATGTGCTAATGCTTGTTTATTGGCCTTAAACAACTTATCAATTTCTTCAACGCGATTATCCACGTTATGAATGGCCTTGCCTTCACCCAATAATTTCCGTGATACAAATTCCAACGAGAACCGCTCAAAATGATAGAAAGCGGCTTTGAGCCAATCGATACCATCGAGTACCACACGGCCCGGTAAAACTAAGGTTTCTGGCCGAAATTTATTATCGACTTTCCACTCAAGCTTTGCCCCTCCGCGGCCAATGGTGAGCGGAATACGGTGTAATAATGCACGGCGTGACAAGAGTGCGAGGTCAAAACTCACCACTGACCAACCTATGACAAAGTCAGGATCAAACTCATGGAACCACGCGATTAATCGATGAATGAGTGCAGCCTCATCGGCCACCCATTCAATATATTCGGGAGAGTTTGATTCAGCCTCACCCACCATAATCACTTTTTCATAAGTCTGCTTGAGGCTATCTTGCTCACCGTCTCGGCCACTGTCTTGACCATATAATGCAACCGAATAGAGTAACCCCTCAAAGCTACATTCAAAATCCAGTGAGATACAGCGCAAATGTACAGCCGTTAAAGGGGCAATACTCTTAGCCCGCTCGGCGATAAACACGGGCAGCGAGTTAGCCTCAAGACTGTCGCTAGTCGGCTCGTGTATGTTACTCGTCGCAGAGAAATGCCCTAAAAATGCCACATCAAGTGCCACAAACCGCTCGATTAAATAACGCTGTTCGGGGCGAATGTCGGCTTCAAATAAGGGGATGTCGGCATCTTTAGCGATGCGCTGTAAGGTACGTAAGCTGTTGCTCGATTTAGCATAAACACCACTGACTGCGCCGCCTTTAAAGCTTTTGAGCGCTAACGGTACAAACCGCAATGCTTGACCCGGCGTTTGCAACTGCAAAGCCGTGACATCAGTTTGATGACAAAAACAAATGTGTTCAGTGCCTTGCACTTCCACCAGCACAGGGCCTTGGGCGGTAGCCAGATAATACTGCAACACTAAAATCCCATGACGATGAATCGCATGGCGTGTTAAGACTCGACCTTGTACACTAACAGCCGCGGTAGCCTCTGACTTCATCGCATGGGTTCCCAAATCGCATAGCTAGTCAATTTAGATGGTTTCTCAATTTAAATGCCGCCAAATGGCAGAAAAGTTTCTTAGGCTATGCAATCACTGTTATTATGTACAGCATTAATTCGATAAAGTAGTGACGCATGTTACCTGACAATGTAAAAAACCAGATCCGCGCCATCTATAAGGATATCGCTACCGCCTTGCCTAATTTTAGGCCGCGCCGCGAACAAAACTATATGGTGGCGGAAATCTCTAAGACCCTCGCCGGCGACTATGATAAAGATAGGCGCATCATAGTGGTCGAAGCAGGCACTGGGATCGGTAAATCATTGTCTTACATCCTCGGTACCATTCCACTGGCATTAGCGAGCAAGAAAAAAGTCTGTATCGCCACCGCGACCGTTGCCTTACAAGAACAATTACTGCATAAAGACTTGCCCTTCTTCCTTGAGCAATCCGGCTTAAATTTCCGCTTTGGCCTAGTAAAAGGTCGACAACGTTATGTGTGTCTATCGAAACTGGCGATGCTCATCGGTGACGACAACAGTACACAAATGGCCATGTGGCAAACTAAACCTGACAATAGCCAAGTGGCTATGATGCATGGCCTGTTAAAAGACTATAACGAAGGTCGCTGGAACGGCGAAATCGATACCTTAGCCGTGCCGCTGCCCGATCACCTGTGGCAACAAATCGCCTGCGACAAACACAGCTGTCATCGCCAAGTCGCCAGCCACAGAAATTGCCCGTTCCATAAAGCCCGTGAAGATGTTGATACTTGGGATGTACTCATCGCCAACCACAGCTTGTTATTCGCCGATTTAGAGCTAGGTGGCGGCGTGATTTTGCCCGATCCCGAAGACGTATTTTATGTTATCGATGAGGCACATCACTTACCGATTGTGGCGCGGGATTTCTCCAGTGCACAGGCCACGTTGAGGGGCGCATGCGACTGGCTCGAAAAAATTGGTAAAACCTGCGCCAAGTTACAAAACCAAATAAAGAGCAACAATATCATTGCCCCCGCGCAGGCGATGCAAGATCATTTAGGCGATCTTATCGCCCAGCTCAATCAAGTGGCCCACTACTGCGATACCCAGACCAAACACTTTGCCAATCCTGAAAACCGTCTGCGTTTTGAGCACGGCAAACTGCCGGACTCATTACTCATTCTGGCTGAAAACCTCGCTGTTACCTCTAATCTAGCCCTCAAACAGTTTAATAAAATGCTGTCACTGCTGGCCGAGGCGATTAAAGATGGCGACATTCCTAAACATCAATCCGAAGCGCTATTGGCCGAAACCGGATTTATGCTGCAAAGGCTCGAAAACCTGCAGAAACTGTGGAGGATGATGGCCAAGGAAGATAAACATAAAGGTGCCCCTATGGCGCGCTGGGTTGAACTTATCACAGGTAAACAAGTGGATTATCTGTTTAGCGCCTCACCTATCGAAGTCGGCTTTATGCTGGAATCCATGCTGTGGCAAAAGGCCGCAGGCGTAGTCTTATGTAGCGCCACGCTGCGCGCACTCAATAACTTCGACCATTTCGTACATCAGGTGGGGTTATCACTCAACGATGGCAGTCGTTATTTAGCCTTACAATCGCCCTTCGATTACCCCAATAATGCGACTCTTTATTTACCCAAAATGCGCACTGAGCCGACGGATGATGCCTATACGGCTGAACTTGCCGAACAAATCATCACCCTTATTGAAGGTGAAATGGCAACCTTAGTGCTATTCGCCTCCTACTGGCAGATGGAAAAAGTGGTTGAATTACTTGAAGGTAAACTCACCACTGAGCTACTTATCCAAGGCAATGCGCCACGGCAACAATTGTTAGAAAATCATAAAGCTAAATGCGATAAAGGCGAACCAAGCATCTTGTTTGGCACCGGCAGTTTTTCTGAAGGTCTCGACTTACCGGGCGATTATCTGACGAACTTGATCGTCACTAAACTGCCCTTTGCCGTGCCAACCTCGCCCGTTGAGCAAGCGCATGCAGAATATGTCAAAGTCAAAGGCGGTAATCCCTTCTTACAACTGACGATCCCAGATGCTTCACGTAAGCTTATTCAAAGTTGTGGTAGATTACTGCGTAAAGAGCAAGATTATGGCCGAGTGACTATTTTAGATAGGCGGTTAGTCACTAAACGCTATGGTAAGTCCTTACTGGATGCCTTACCGCCCTTTAGACGTGTTATAGAGTAGGATTAAAATTTGGAGTTGTTACTCGAGCCCAGTCATTGGGCCCTGTTGGCAGTCATAGGTCTTATCGCTGGATTCATTGATGCCGTCGTGGGTGGCGGTGGCCTATTGTCGATCCCCGCACTGTTAACCTTAGGCATTGCGCCGCATACCGTATTAGGCACCAATAAGTTAGCCGCAAGCTTTGGCTCTTTTATGGCGGCTTGGACCTATTATCGCAAACATCTCTTTAAACCCTCGTTTTGGTACATGGCTTTTATCGCCACCTTTATCGGCGCGGTATTGGGCAGTTTTTTAGTCTATTTAGTCGATACCCAATGGCTCGAAAAAGTCCTGCCGCTGCTGATCATTGGCATCGCCATTTACAGTTTAGTCAGTCCCAATGCGATGTCAGACGTTAACTGCAAAGTACCAACCAGCAAGCCGCCAGCCAAGCAACAATGGCTACAGGGACTGGCTTTAGGCACTTATGATGGTTTTGCAGGCCCAGGCATTGGCGCATTTTGGACCGTCACATCTGGCTCTTTGTATAAACTGCCTTTACTGCACAGTTGTGGCCTTGCCCGTGCGATGACTTTTACCAGCAACTTGACCGCACTGACTATCTTTGGCTGGCTTGGACAGGTACAGTGGCAAATAGGTCTGTGGATGGGATTGTGCATGATGTTAGGCTCATTTATCGGCGCCCGCTGTGCGATTAAATTTGGTATGCCCTTTATCCGTCCACTGTTTATTTTGATCGTGCTAATGATTGCAGCGAATTTGGCATGGAGCGCATGGTTGTGAACACCCAACAATTAATGGTGATGCTGAAGAATCAGCTTAAAGCCTTAGAACAAGAAGTGCTGCAACACGATAATCGACTCGCGCCGCCGCAGCGTAAACTTCTGCAAGAAACGGAGCGTTTTAATCACTCGCTGTTTGTCCAACACGGCGCCCAACTCGGCCCCTGTATTGAACAAATTCGTAGCAGTATTATGCAGCTCGAAAAACAAATTAAGCTTAAACTCGCCCCCCAGACCATTGCCCTGAGCTGTGAGCGGATCCAAGATAGATTTACCGCAGTCAAACGAGCCTTGCTGACCACTTCTATCGACATTAAGTCTAAAACTCAGCAGCGTGCCAGTAGCCGTGCCCGTTTTGCACAACGCCAGAATCAGTCTCACCAAGCCAGTGGTTTCGATTGGATCGCCAATAACGTGATGCAAAATAGTCATGAGATCTACGAAGAATTGAACAAACATCTGAATTGGGCGAAAAAATTTGAACAAAAAATTGAAGAAATGGAATCAAAACTTGAAAACTGTCATAGTGCTGACAAAATAAAATTGCAAAATGACATCCTTTTGATGCATCGTCGTCTAGGAAAATGCAGGCAAGCTATTAGTTATATAGAAGATCGCATTCAAATATTCGAACGCCCGTATCAGAGTAATAACCGTTAAGGAGTAACAATGAAATCACTTTTGCCAATTAGCAGCCTGCTAGTATTACTCGGATCTGCCTCAGCCTTCGCTGCAGATCTGAACATTCCTATGTCATTTGAGTATCTTGCTCTTGATGGTAAAAAAGTCGAGTCGAGCGTATTCAACCATAAAAGCAGCTTAGAATTGGCCCCCGGCACTCACAAAATCGCCATTCGTTATCATGAAATGGTAGAGGATGATTTTAGTGACAGCCAAACCTTTGTTAAGTCAGCACCTTTCATCGTTACTTTAGATGTTAATGGCGACCATCAATATTACCTGCAAGCGGCCGAAGGTGAAGTCGTTAAAAAGCCTAAAGTTTACGCGCAAAACCCACAAGTCAAATTAACCCGTAGTGACAAAGGCAGCGTCAATTACCAAGTGGTGAATACCAATTTAGAAGAAGAAAGCTTCGTCTCTCGCCTTTTCAGTGGTAATCAAGCCGTTGACGTATCCGGTACTGCCGCAGCAGCAACCGGTGCCGCTGGAGCAGTAGTAGCTGTTGCACCAGCCCCCGTGACAACATCGGCGACCGTTAACGCAACATCACTCACAGCCCCCGTAGACACCTCTAAAGCAGCAGGAGCCAACCCACAACAAATGTTGCAATACTGGTGGCTACAAGCGGATGAAAAAACCCGTAAAGAATTTATGAGCTGGGCAATTTCACAGCTATAACAACTTGCGATAACGAGGTTTAGTCAATATTGACTCTGATCCCACTGGTTTATCACGCCAGCTATTCCAAGCTGGCGCTTCCTCCCCATCACAGATTTCCCACCACTAAATACGCACATTTACGGCAGTACTTACTCGATAACCACATTGCCACGACTGCACAGTTCCACACGCCAACGGCCATGACTGCAGAAGATGTAATGCAAGTGCATCAACGCGAATATGTAGAGCAATTTATCGCGGGTACCTTGCCAACAGCGGCGCTTAGACGGATTGGTTTCCCATGGAGTGAAGCCTTAGTTGAGCGTACCTTGCATTCTGTGGCTGGCACCACACTCACAGCTTCATTAGCCATAAATCAGGGTATTGCCCTGCATCTCACGGGGGGCTACCATCACGCCCATTACGATTTTGGCAGCGGCTATTGTATTTTCAACGACCTTATCCTCGCGGCCAGAAATGCCATCGCGAGCCAGCAAGTACACAAGGTACTGATTTTTGATTGCGATGTGCATCAAGGTGACGGCAGTGCAACCCTCAGCCACCAACATCAAGGGATCATCAGTTGCTCGATTCACTGCAAAGAGAATTTCCCGAGTCGTAAGCAGCATTCCCACCATGATATTGAACTAACTAAAGGAGCGGACGATGATAGTGCGTATCTTGAAACTGTGGAGCAGACACTCGCCCTCCTTATCCGAATCCATCAACCAGATCTGATTCTTTATGATGCTGGGGCCGATATTCATCAAAATGACGATCTTGGCTTGCTCAATATCAGCCAAGAAGGACTGTTCAGACGGGATTTAACTGTGTTATCAATGGCAAAATCGGAAAATATTCCAATTGCAGCCGTGATAGGCGGCGGCTATAGCAGAGACGCACTACAATTAAGCCAAAGACACGGCCAACTTTTTATTGCGGCAAATCATTTGTGGTAGCAAACTCAATGAAAACCGTCATGGAGCATAACAATGCAACTCGAAATCCGTAATTACTACGAAGTTCTTTTAATGGAAATATTGTCAGATGAAGGACTTATGGACGAACTTCCTGAGGACTATCTCGCCGACTTATGTTGCGTGACCTTAAATCAACTGCCAGTGCGCTACATACGCCACCTCGTCGATACTTACTTCTTTGAAGACTATAACGAGCTACAGGAATTAAAGCGTGAGATCCAAACCGCACTCGAAAAGTCCCGCGCTTTTCTTAAACAAAATCTGCAAAAAAGATTACAGGAAGAAGCCGAAGCCAATCGTTAATTTCGTTAAAGGTTACTGTTGAGAGCATTTTTAGCCGTTGTAGTGGCAAGAAAAGAGGCAGGCAATGGATTATCTCATTGTGCAGAAATATTAACGCTATAAATGATTAACAGCAGAAAACGGAAATAGTCTGTAAGCTAAAATATTGAATGATATAAATTGAGTAGATATAAAGAGGTACAACGGAAATAAGCAGAGGGACTGTTGAATTGGAGGTTCCCCTAGAGCCGACACCCCGGCACACGAGTCGCTTGCTGCGGTTGCTCCCTTCCGGGCCTGGCCGAGTTCACAAGTTATCATTGCGGGGGGACCCTAGGGTCACCATAACTTCGAACATTACTTTGAATGACATAAACCAAAGCATTGCTTGAACGCGGAGGATTATCCCCCATGGACCCTATGGGATCAAGCGCTAATCGATAAGTTCTCTTAATATCCCACCTAACTGCACAATCTATAAGCAAATGGAGTGATTGAAATGATAAAAGCCTGCAAATGCAGACTTTTATATATGTTTTACTGAATCTCTTATCATAAAAATCAGCAGGCTACACCGCAATCATCGCCAAAGGTGGTTACAACTTGATCAAATGGCGATTTTGCTCAATTATCTTAGCCCCAACACCAGAGACATTGGCTAAGTCATCTATAGCATTGAACTTACCATTTTTAGTGCGATAGTCGACAATCGCTTGAGCCTTTGCGGCACCAATCCCTTTGAGTACGAGTAACTGCTCGGCTGAAGCGGTATTGATGTTGACTTGAGCGGCATCTGGCATAGATTTTTTCGCATCAGATGCCATTTCACCCGCTTCAGTTTTAGCCTGTACTTTCACGGCGGCTTTGGTTGGGGTTTCTGTTGCGATTGCTGGGCTTGCCAAAAAAGCCGTTAATGCTATGGCACTCATAAAAGCAGGTATACGATTTGTGGTTTTCATAACAATTCCTCTATTCCATGATTTGCGGCCTTTCGTCCTACTTCCGTGGCCTCAAATCAAAAATAGTCTAAGCTGTCCCGAAATACCAAATCGGCGTCATAAATATTCACTATCGCTAAACTTCTGTCTTCGGCTCAATGAGCCAGTGCTTGACTATGATAAAAAGATGCAAAAAGCATCCTTTTATCATTCAAATAACTAGCGGTCTTTAAAATAACAACATTCATTAAGCTAATCGAGCTAGCGCTTGGTTCAAGTCGGCGATGATGTCGTCACAATCCTCTAAACCAATAGAGATCCGCAACAAATTATCACCAATCCCAGCGGCAGCCCTCGCCTCTGGCGTATAAGGTGAATGCGTCATCGATGCAGGATGTTGAATCAGGGATTCAGCATCACCTAGACTCACCGCAATTGAGAACAACTTTAGATATCCGACAAAGGCCATGGCTTCTTCTAAATTTGCCGCCAGTTCAAACGCGATAACACCACCAGCACGCTTCATCTGCTGGCCAATGAATTTATGCCCTTGATGAGATTTAAGCCCGGGATAAAACACACGTGTAATGCTTGGATGTTCCGCCAAAAACTCTGCCACGCGCTGGGCACTATCGCAATGGCGCTGCAAACGCACATCTAAGGTTTTAAGGCCGCGTAAGATCAGCCAAGCATCATGTGGCGATATCACAGCGCCAATATCCTTTAAAATTTCATACTTCACTTTATGGAGCTGTTCTTCACTGCCACACACTATCCCCGCAATCACATCACCATGACCATTGAGATATTTAGTCGCACTGTGGATCACCAAATCAATACCAAAATCCAGCGGCCTCTGCAGTAATGGGGTCATAAAGGTATTATCGACAATACTGACTAACTGATGACGTTTAGCAATATTCGCAATTGACGCTAAATCAAATACCTGCAAATGCGGATTGACTGGGGTTTCACAGAAAATGACCTTAGTATTGGATTTGATCGCCGCTTCTATTTCTGTTACCGATGAAAAGTCCACTAGAGACACTTCAATACCAAAGCGGGCAAACTGAGTCGTCATTAGTGCATAAGTACAACCGTATACGGCATTCGACGCCACTAAGTGATCGCCCATCTGCAAATTAGCCAGCAATGCGGCGGATACTGCGCCCATACCAGAAGCAGTTGCTGCTGCGGCCTCTGCCCCTTCTAAAATCGCCATTTTACGTTCAAGCTCGGCAGTTGTCGGATTACCTAAACGCGTGTAAATATACCCCAGCTCATTGCCCGCAAATCGCTCACCACCTTGCTGTGCAGACTCAAACACAAAAGTCGCACTTTGGTAAAGCGGCGTCACTAAGGCACCAAAGGCCTCTCGCTCATGGCCGCCATGAATAACCTGTGTTGCCGCCTTCCACATCTTGCCTGACTCATCTCGCATACCTAGCTCCTTGTCATTGGTATTGAGCAGTTCCCGTTCTTGATTGATTGTTGGTGTGGAGCGCTCAATACCCGCATTATGGATAATCTAATAGATAAGTTAATGAAACATTAGCCCTATCGAATAAGCCCTACCATAACGCGGCCAAGCACTTAAGCCAGTGGCATGACGAAAATAGCAGCGTTCAAAAGTGTAATTAACTTGTTACATAGCACTTTTCAGTCGCACTTTGTCATACTCGCTACCTGTAAAAAAACATAAAAAATGCGCTAAGGAACCAGCCCATTAGCGCATTTATTTTGACGATTTGAATCAGCCAATTATTTGATATTAAATAGCATTTACTCTCTAGACTTATCTTTAGCTGGCCGAGAGACTTTGTCATCAACATCGGCGAACTGGCCTTTTAATGCGTCGCGACCTTCTTTGGTAAACAGCTTGCCTGAAAACTGCTTAAGTTCGATCAACAATTCCTGATGCACTTTAGACAATTTAGGCCTTTGATCTTCTCTAAACACAATCGGCCGACACAGCGCCATGGCTTGATATCCAAGGCGCGCCGTTAGCATACCGCCGCCTAAACCTTGGGCCAAGCGAGCAGACAATTTACCTGTCATTTCAACCGATAATAGCTGTGTTCCTAAATCTGTGACTAACTCACTGGTGCCCGCATAAATAATATTGATGATGATACTGCGGATAAGTTTAATTCGGCTCCAGTAACCAAGTTCAATGCCATAACAGCGGGCGACATCGCGCAGCATACGTTGATTACGCCAGAGGATAATCGCCATATCGAGCACAGCTAACGGACTCGCCGCCAGTAACACTGCCGACTCAGCCGCATAGCGTCGCACGACTTTTTTGGCCAGTTCATCTCGCTCCGTCAGCACTAAGTCCTCGAATAACAAGACTTTCTCGGCATCATTATGTTCATCTTTTAATGAACGGCGAAGTTGCTGCAAACCTTGGCTGTCTTCATAGTGGCAAACGATATTATCGATAAAGCTGTCTGCTTCACCCATTTGCATGCTCTGCGCTAGCCTTGCACCTGTTTCTTGAGTATCGGCGACCTGTTTGAGTCGCTTGAGCTTACGGTATTCACTGACTGCGCCCGCCAATGCCCACGCACTGACAACCCCAAGCACCACACCATAAAAACTGAACAACCAAGGGCTCTCAAGCCAAGCATCCCTCAGTCCTAATCCTGTTTGAACTACTACAAGCAGCAATAAACTCGCTACTGCCAGACGAGCGAGCCAAGACCAACGGCGTGATTTTAAAAGTTGAGGCGATACCGATTTAGCATCGATCATTTTTGGATGGGATGACAACGTTTCATCCATCAATTCCTCAATATCAGCAGCCACTTCTTGCACTGGCGTATGTGGATCAAAGGCTTTCGCCCCTTTGAGCTCCTCTTTGCTGGGTTTGAGCTCCACGACTTCTGGGTCAAACAGCTGCTGCTTTTTCAGCGGCTTATGTTCAACTGAGTGTGCAAATGAGTTCGCAGAAAAATTAGAAGCCTGCTCGTTAGCGTTATCCGATAGCTTTAGCGTCATTCCAACTTATCTCCCAGTAAGTACTGCAGCAAATGATCAAGACGAATATGGTCAAAGTGCACTTGAGATGGGTCAACATTGGCATTGCTCGGCGGTGCAAAGCCGACAAAGTTAAACCCTTGTTCACGCCAAAAATCGGGCTCAGGTAAGCGAGTGGGCACTTCGCCTGGAAACAAGGTCAGGGCTTTACCGTTGAGTCCCATCCCCTGCACGACTTCCACCTCGCCCTCTTGGGTCGTTACCATGCCATGGCGAGTCGCTTTAATGGCGCTAATCGCCATAGTCTCCACTTTACAACCATCGAAACTGGCAAAATGCTGGCTGTGTTTCAACATATCGGTCAGCAGGGACAAAACATGGCTCTGCTGATCGCGGGTCACATGGTCAACCTTGCTCGCGGCAAACAGCAAACGATCAATACGCGGTGCAAATAACCGCCGTAAATAACTCGATTGGCCAAACTGAAAGCTTTCCATAATGGCATTGAGCGCCGCGCCCATATCCTCAAATTGCTTTTTACCGCGATTCAACGCACTAAAACAGTCAACGAGTACTAACTGCCTATCAAAACCGGCAAAGTGGTTTTTATAGAAAGGCTTAACCACTTTAGCCACATATTCTTGATAACGTTTTTCAAGTACATGGAATCCACTGTGTTTATCGCTTTGCGAAAGCGCAGCAAACTTTTCATCATTAACCAATAACAGGGGGAAAAAAGCCAATAAGGGAGCACCCTGCCATTCACCCGGCAATAACATGCGCCCAGGTTGTGCTTGGTAATAACCTTGCACGTGCACTAAATCATTGAGTAATAACTGATATTGATCGGCAATCTGCTTTAATTGCTGCTCATCGGCGCTGGCGGCTAAATCCAATGAAATCAAAGATTGTTCAAACTCAGCATACAAAGGCGAGCTTTTAAGATTCTCGATGCGAACTTGTTGAGCGCGACACCAGGTTACAAAGTCTTGGCGCAACATAGGTAAATCGAGTAACCATTCGCCAGGATAATCGACTATGTCCAAATACAAGGTGGCGGTATCAGAAAACTTGGCCAGTAAGCCCTTCTTAGGTTGGTATTTAATCGCCAATCGTAACTCAGAAATAGTACGGGTAGAGGCTGGCCAGATCGCAGGTTCGGAAGTGAGCGCTAACATGGCGCCTTGATAATCAAAACTGGCGATTTCAAGATCCGGCTGCATGGCACGCTTAACACCGAGCAAACGCTGATCGCGGCTCACCTGCCAAAGTGGCAAAGCGCTGTTGTTGCGGGCGTGGGGTAACGTTGAGACAGGTCCAGAATTGAGTAACTGATTAACTAACCCTGTGATAAATGCGGTTTTTCCCGCACCAGAAAGCCCAGTCACGGCCAAACGTAAATGCCGGTCCGCGGTGCGATGTAACAGGGATTGGCCCTTTTGGGTTAATTTATGGAGCGAGGCATCAAGCATTCCCATAGAGACTTCCCTTATGTCGAATGATGTTAACTTATGTCAAGTGATGTTGACTATACACTGGAATGGAGCAGAGATTAAGCAACAAGGGCGGACATGGCCGCCCTTTAGAAGGGTTACAAACTATTGATTTGTCTTTTTAAATCAAAGTTGTCAGAGGTGACATGGCGTTCTAAATTTTGTAGCCTAACTTCTAGACTTCGAAATTGACGACTCACGTCGCTTAGCGCTTGCTTTGCGGGTTCTCCCGACTGCCACGGCTTCTTCTTCACCTCGATATCGTCTCTATCGTAATGCTTTTGCGGCTTGATGTCTAAAATCACCCACAAAGCGACATAGATGATAAATACCACACCTGAGCCGCCGAGTAAGAAGATAGACACAGTCAGCACTCGCACTAACCAAGTTTCAATCGCAAAGTACTCGGCAATCCCTGCACATACACCCGCTATTTTGCCTGACTGGGGAATGCGGTACAAAGTACGGCCATTAGATCCTCTCATGTTTCCCCCTCCATTCGGGCGATTCTGTATCCAGAATGGCCTCTAAGGTCTCGATACGCGCCGCCATTTTATCGGCCTTGGATATCAAATCATTGAGTTGTGAAAACTCTTCCTCAGTGAGTCCCTGGCTCACTTGTCGCTTACTGCGATAATGAAGAACTAACCATATTGGCGCGACTATCACCATGAAAATAATAATCGGCGCCATTAGCACGTCCATATCCATAACTCACCTCTGAATTGTTATTCTTTTGACTTAGTTGGCGCTTTACCTTTTACCTTGGCTTTGAGCGCTGCCAGTTCTGCATTCACAGAATCTTCCGCTTCTAGCGCCGCAAACTCATCGGCTAAGGTCTTCTTGCTGCCAAGATCGTAAGATTCAACTTGGGCTTCTAAGCCTTCGACACGGCGCTCATATTGCTCAAACTTGAGCATAGCATTGTCGATCTTGCTTGAATCTAGCTGCTTTTTCACTTCTAAGCGTGATGACGCGGTTTGAGTGCGCAAAATAATGGTCTTTTGACGCGCTTTTGCATCGAGCAGCTTTTCTTGCAACATGCCCACTTCATCTTTCAAGCGTGCGATATGTTCATCGATGACGGCTAACTCTTGATTCAGCGTATCAGCTAAACCGGTCGCTTTTTGTTTTTCAACTAAAGCGGCTTTCGCTAAGTCTTCACGGTCTTTGGACAGTGCCAGTTCAGCCTTATCTTGCCAATCTTGTACTTGCTCTAACACGCGGTTGATACGGCGTTGCAGCTCTTTCTTTTCAGCTAACACTTTAGCTGAGGTAGAACGCACTTCAACGAGTGTGTCTTCCATTTCTTGGATAATCAGTCGAACCATTTTTTCTGGGTCTTCGGCTTTATCCAGCAATGCGCTGATATTAGAGTTAATGATATCGGCGAAACGAGAGAAAATTCCCATAATCCTATCCTCAAATTGATGTTGGTCTCGTACAAGGTAATACACTAACCGTGCCAACTTTTACTTCTTATTTAAATACAGTAACTTAAACAAAACATTAACTTTTACTTCCTTTTACGCTTCAAGCCACTTATTATCATTTTCACCAAATTTTAGCGCGAAAGACTAAAAAATATCGTGGATAATAAATTTCAGCAAGACAACCTCATCGGTCAATCCAACGCCCTACTCGAAGTGTTAGAACATGTGTCGCAAATAGCGCCTCTATCTAAACCCGTACTGATTATTGGTGAACGTGGTACAGGTAAAGAGCTTATTGCCGAACGCTTACATTATCTGTCTAAGCGCTGGGATCAAAGTTTTGTTAAGCTAAACTGTTCATCTTTGAGTGAAAATTTACTCGAGAGTGAATTATTTGGCCATGAGTCAGGAGCCTTTACTGGCGCCAAAGGCAAACACGAAGGCCGCTTTGAGCGCGCCGACGGCGGCACCTTATTCCTCGACGAATTAGCCAACACTTCAGGACTTATCCAAGAAAAGCTCCTACGCGTTATTGAATATGGCGAATTTGAGCGGGTCGGCGGCAGTAAAACCGTGCAGGCTGATGTTCGGTTAATCTGCGCCGCCAACGAAGATTTACCATCACTTGCTGACGCAGGCGAATTTCGTGCCGACTTGCTCGATAGACTCGCCTTCGATGTAATCACTCTGCCCCCACTGCGTTGCCGCCCAGAAGACATAATGACGCTGGCGGAATATTTCGCCGTTGGCATGGCGCGCCAATTAAAGCTGCAGCTGTTCAGCGGTTTCAGCGCCCATGCGGTCGAGCAATTAATGACCCACGACTGGCCGGGTAATATCCGTGAACTTAAAAACGTTGTAGAGCGCAGCGTTTACCGTAATGGCGGTGAAAATAGACCCATCGATCATATTACCCTCGATCCCTTTGCTTCACCGTATCGGCCTAAAACTCGGATCAAGACCCGCGAACGTCAAATCACCTCAGTCGCGCCAACAACTGTTGCCAGTACGCCACAATCTGCGCCGACATTTGAGGCTGAAGTGCAAGTCAATACTGAGTGTTCAACGAATTGCTTTAATTTTCCGCTGGATTTTAAAGAGCAAACTGAGAAGTACGAAATGGATCTGATCCAGCAGGCACTCTCAAACAGCCAATATAACCAAAAGAAAACCGCCGACATGCTCGGATTAAGCTACCACCAACTGCGTGGCATCCTTAAAAAGTACAATTTACTTGATAAAGCATAAGCAGATTGCCCACAGGGGAGATGCACTGCTAAAATAGCCGTTCATAGTCGATAAAATAATGATTTATAAATGAGTGTGCTAATTAGACGCCTGTGCCTAACAACTGCAGTTTCTTGCATGAGTTGGTTGTTGGTCGCGTGTGGCCCCCAACGACTCCCTTCTGGTTTGGTGTATTGCTCCGAAGGGAACCCTGAGTCTTTTAATCCACAATTGGTGACATCTGGCACGACAATCGATGCCACCTCGCATCAAATTTATAGTCGCCTAGTGGATTATGACACCCAGTCAGGCAAGCTTGTCCCTGCCTTGGCGACGAGTTGGGCCATGTCTGATGATGGCTTAAGCTATCGCTTCACTCTCAGGAAAAACGTGCAGTTCCAGCATTCAAAGCGTTTTTACCCAACTCGCCCCTTTAATGCCGACGATGTGTTGTTCTCCTTTAATCGTATTATCGATACCCAGCATCCTTATCATTTTGTCTCCCGCACGGGTTATCCCTTCTTCCAAAGTATTGGCTTTTCTCAGCAAGTTAAAGGGATAGAGAAGATAAACGATCATGAAGTGGTCTTTTACTTAACCCGCAAAGACGCTTCTTTTCTGTCGAATTTAGCCACCGACTTTGCGGTGATCTTATCAAACGAATACGCGCAGCAGCAGTTAGCTTTAGGTCATCCTGAAAACGTCGACCACTTTGCCATTGGTACAGGACCGTTCACCTTAGTGCAATACGCTAAAAACGAATATATCCGCTATCGCCGTAATCCCGATTTTTGGGGAGAGCCAGCAAAAATCGATATGCTGGTATTTGATATCACACCCAAAAGTACAGTTAGGCTCGCTAAGCTTATCGCAGGAGATTGCAGCGTTTCTGCGCTGCCCAAAGCGGGTGAACTACCTGTTATCAAACAGCATCAAGAATTAAACATCGAATCACAACCAGGGCTTAACGTGGCATTTTGGGCCTTTAATACGCAAAAGCCACCGTTAGATGATGTTCGCGTACGTCGTGCACTGGCCTATGCTGTTGATAAACAAAATATCCTGCGAGCGGTTTATCAAAATACTGCCATTGAAGCCACCGGCGTTCTGCCGCCAGCATCATGGGCCTACGAAAATAACAAAGGACTTGTCGATTACAATCCGCAAAAAGCACGCGACCTATTAAAAGAAGCTGGTATAAAAAATCTCAGCATCAATATTTGGGCCATACCGGTTGCCCGCGCTTATAACCCCAATTCGTTGAAAACGGCCGAATTAATTCAATCCGATTTAGCAAACATCGGCGTAAAAGTGAATATCGTCAGTTACGATTGGAGCGTATTTAATCAGAGACTGAGCCGCGACGACTATGATTCTGTGCTGATTGGCTGGAATGCTGATAACAGCGATCCCGATAACTTTTTTAATCCGCTGCTGAGCTGCGCAGCAATGCAATCAAACAACAATCGTTCTCGCTGGTGTAACCCTGAGTTTGATGCCATCTTAAACAGCGCAAGGGAAGTATCAGATCAAGCGGAACGTAAAGTGATTTATCAACAAGCAGAAGCCTTTTTAGCTGAACAAGTACCTATGCTGAGTCTGGCCCATGCCAAACGTGTAGCGTTAACTCGTAGTGATATCAAGGATATGCAGCTTACGCCTTTTGGTGGGATTTCCTTCACCCATACTAGCCAAGCACCACAGGAGGCGAATTAATGTTTACATACCTACTGCGTCGCCTCAATTTATTTCTTGCTACTTCGTTAGTCATGGTGGGTGTCTTATTTTACGCTACAGGCTTGTTTCCAGTTGAGCGCACCTATGCACTCACTGGCATACATACACCGACGGCGACCCAACTGGTTCAAATAGAACAAGACTACAAATTAGATAAAAACCAAGCGTGGCAATTTATCGCTTACCTACAACAAAGGCTTAGCGGTAATTTAGGGATTTCAGTCACGTCACATCAAGAAGTCGCCGAAGAACTCAGTGCTGTCCTGCCCGCCTCCTTCGAACTTGCTGTGATGGCGGGCATTATCGCAATTTGCTTGGGCGTGCCCTTAGGCGTGCTCGCCTCCCAGAGTCAACATAAGCTCACCCAAAATACCATTATGGCGATTACCCTAACGGGCTACTCTGTACCCGTATTCTGGTTAGGTCTGTATCTTTCGCTTTGGTTTGGCGTCGATCTTGGTTGGTTACCAATTTCGGGACAAATCAATTTGCTCTATGAAATCAAGCCTGTCACAGGCTTTATGCTAGTGGATACCTTGTTGTCAGAGTCTGAATACGGCATGTCGGCATTTAAAGATGCCCTGCTGCATATCATTTTGCCAGCCACAACACTGGCCGTGTTACCTTTTACTGTAGTGGTTCGTAGCACCCGTTCGGCAATGGTGAATGTGATGAATCAAACCTTTATCCGCGCCGCCGAAGCCAGAGGCATGCATACTGGCACGATTATACTGCGCCACGCCCTGCCCAATGCGTTAATCCCCGTACTTAAACATTTAGGGCTAATGCTTGGCTCATTTGCCAGTTATGCCATAGTGGTTGAAATGATTTTCTCTTGGCCTGGTGTAGGATCTTGGCTAGTTTCAGGGATTTACCAACGGGACTATACTGTTATCCAAGGTGGGATTTTGGCCGTGGCCCTATTGATTATCTTCCTAAGTATCTTGATTGAAGTGCTGCACACAGCCTTTAATCCACTGAGCAGAAAAGACCTTTATGCCACCAGTTAAAATTTATCAAGAAGATCAAATAGCTTCTCCGACTATGCGGGTTTGGATTAACTTTTCGGCTAATCCTTTCGCCTTAGCGGGTCTGTGGACGATTGCATTTCTGCTCTTGCTAACCCTGTTTGGCCCTATGATTGCGCCCTTTCCGCCAGAAGCACAAGATCCAAGAGCCTTGCTGTTGCCACCCTCTTGGGACCCTTCAGGGACAGTGGCGCACTTTTTAGGGACTGACGATCTCGGCCGCGATATTTTTAGCCGATTATTACACGGCGCGCACTTGACCTTTGGCATGGCGCTGCTGATCGTCGTTACCGCATTATTCACAGGCTTTATCATAGGGTCGTTGTCGGGCATGATGCGGGGCTTAAAATCCAGTATTCTCGGTCATTTGCTCGATGCGCTGTTATCGATTCCTTCATTATTAATGGCCATTTTAGTGGTCGCTGTAATGGGACCAGGGCTTGAAAACGTGTTCTGGGCCGTCGGGATTGCCTTAACCCCACAATTTGTGCGCTCCATACACCAGTCAGTGCATGAAGAATTACAAAAAGAATATGTCACAGCCGCGCGTTTAGACGGCGCTAACTCGATGCAAATTTTTTGGTATGTCATTATGCCAAACGTGTGGGAAGTGGTGATTATTCAAACCACACTTGCCATTTCAGCTGCTATTTTAGATATCGCGGCCCTGGGTTTTTTAAGCTTGGGCGCACAGGCCCCGAGTCCAGAATGGGGTGCTATGGTCGCCCAAGGGATGGATAATTTACTAACTGCACCTTGGGCCGTAACTATCCCAGGCTTAGCGATTCTTTTCAGTGTGCTTTCCATTAACTTGGTTGGCGATGGCCTACGGTCGGCGCTTGCGCCCATCAGAAACTAACTTATGCCCTTACTCGACGTACGAAATCTAACGATTGAACTCGATACGCCCCACGGTAGAGTGCGGGCGCTAGAAAAAGTCAGCTTAACACTCAATGCGGGCGAAATTCATGGGCTAGTTGGTGAATCTGGCTCAGGACGAAGTTTGTTAGCCAGAGCGATTTTAGGCATCCCCGGACCCAACTGGACTATTACTGCAGACCGCATGATGTGGGATGGCAATAACTTGATGGCCATGAGCTCAAAAGAGCGCCGTAATCTGATGGGTTCAGACATGGCGATGATCTTCCAAGATCCGTCTGGCAGCTTAGATCCAGCACAAACCGTCGGCAGTCAGTTAATGCAAGCTATGCCTAAAAATCCTAGCGCCTATTTTTGGCAACGGCGCAGGCATGCAAGACTTACAGCACAGAAATGGCTGCATAAAGTCGGGATCAAGAATCCGCGGCAGGTGATGTCTAGCTACGCATGGGAATTATCCGAAGGCGAATGCCAAAAGGTGATGATTGCGATGGCGGTTGCTAACCAGCCTCGCCTCTTGATTGCAGACGAACCCACAAGCTCGATGGAGCTCAGCACTCAGGCGCAAATTTTCAGATTATTATCCCAATTAAATCAATTACAAAACGTATCGATTCTATTGATCAGCCACGAGCTGGAAACCTTAGCCCAATGGTGCGATCACTTATCCGTGCTCTATTGCGGTCAAGTCATGGAATCTGGGCCAACGGACGAAGTGATTAAGCAGCCTTATCATCCTTACACTAAGGCGTTACTCGAAAATATGCCCGACTATTCAGGCTCAGGTGGTCACAAGGCGATTATGCCTACCCTACCGGGTTCTGCGCCCGCCTTACAGCATTTGCCAATTGGTTGTCGTTTAGGGCCACGCTGCCCTGAAGCACAAAAAAAATGCGTTAATCAGCCAAATTTGAGTCATATCAAAGACCGCTATTTTGCCTGTCATTTCCCTTATCACGGCGAAACCCATAATGACGACCCCACTGCTTAAAGTTAATGACCTTTATAAAAGATATGATACTGGTTATAAGGGCTTTTCCCGCCAATATAACGATGCATTAGCGCCCGTATCCTTTGAACTCGAACGCGGTGAAACCCTAGCGATAGTGGGTGAGGCGGGTTCAGGTAAAAGTACTCTCGCCCGCATTTTAGTCGGTGCAGAGCCCCGCAGCGGTGGTGAGATATTTTTCGAAGGTGAAGCCTTAGACAGTCGCAATGTGAAGCAAAGATGCCGCTTAATTCGGATGATTTTCCAAGATCCGAATACTTCACTGAACCCGCGCCTAACGATTGGTCAATTACTCGATGAGCCGCTGCGTTTCAACACCCAAATGTCAGCGCAATCGCGGCACACCCAAGTGGTCGATACCTTACGAAAAGTAGGTTTATTACCTGAGCATGCGGAGTTTTATCCGCACATGATTTCCGAAGGGCAAAAACAACGAGTCGCAGTAGCACGAGCCTTAATGCTCAATCCTAAAATTATCATTGCCGATGAAGCCTTAACCGCTCTGGACCTTTCGGTGCGTTCGCAAATTCTTAATTTGCTGTTAAAACTGCAAAAAGATCTCGGCTTGTCTTATATCTTCGTGTCCCATAATCTCAATATTATTCGCCATGTCAGCGATAAAATTATGGTACTGCACAAAGGTGTAATGGTTGAAAAAGCTGATACAGAACAAATATTTAACTCACCAAAACATGAATACACCCAGAGGTTGGTCCAAGAGCAGAGTCTGTTTGTTCATAAACGCTAAACTGCTCCAACCACTTAAATAATCAGGTGAATTGGCTAAAAATAGGTGCCATTTACCCGCCGAAATATTTATCCTATTGGTCATTTTGATAGAAGAAGCTTAAACATGATTATCAAACCAAAAATTCGTGGATTCATTTGTACCACTACACACCCTGTCGGTTGTGAAGTAAACGTTCAAGAACAAATCACCTTAACTAAAGCAAAAGGCAAGATCGCTAACGGCCCGAAAAAGGTATTAGTGGTCGGTTCATCAAGTGGTTATGGTCTGTCTTCACGTATCGCAGCCGCTTTTGGTAGCGATGCTGCAACGATTGGCGTGTTCTTCGAAAAGCCAGGTACTGAAGCGAAACCGGGTACTGCAGGTTGGTACAACTCTGCCGCTTTCGACAAATTTGCTAAAGCGGAAGGTTTATATTCTAAAAGCATTAACGGCGATGCCTTTAGCCATGAAGCTAAACAAAAAGTCATCGAGCTTATCAAGCAAGATCTTGGTGAAATTGACATGGTTGTTTACTCACTGGCATCACCAGTGCGCAAACTCCCAGATTCAGGTGAGCTTATCCGATCAGCTTTAAAACCCATTGGCGAAACTTACACAGCGACTGCCGTTGATACCAATAAAGACTGCATCATTGAAGCCACCGTTGAGCCAGCAACTGAGCAAGAAATTGCTGATACTGTCACTGTTATGGGCGGCGAAGATTGGGAACTGTGGATCAAAGCCTTATCTGAAGCCGGTGTATTAGCCGATAACTGCAAAACCGTAGCCTATAGCTATATCGGTACTGAACTGACGTGGCCAATCTACTGGCACGGCGCCCTTGGCAAGGCCAAGATGGATCTGGACCGCGCAGCAAAAGCGTTAAATGAACAACTGTCAGCCACTGGCGGCAGCGCAAACGTCGCAGTGCTAAAGAGCGTTGTGACTCAAGCGAGTTCGGCCATTCCTGTCATGCCTTTATATATCGCTATGGTATTCAAGAAAATGCGTCAGGAAGGTCTCCATGAAGGTTGTATGGAGCAAATCTATCGCTTATTCAGTGAGCGTCTATTCCGTGCCGATGGTGCAAAACCTGAGACCGACAGTGATAATCGCTTACGTTTAGATGACTGGGAACTGCGTGAAGATATTCAGCAACACTGCCGTAATTTGTGGCCACAAGTGACCACAGAAAACTTATCAGAATTGACTGATTACCGTGAATACAAAGCTGAATTTATTAAGTTATTTGGTTTTGGTATCGAAGGCATTGATTACGATGCCGACGTTAACCCATACGTTGAATTTGACGTTATCGAACTCTAATCAACTCGATAGCGAATCACTGCTTATCACAAACGTTAAACGCCACTTTTTAGTGGCGTTTTTATTTATAACTCCCAGATTAAGATGCGCTACACTAGCTGCAGTTGACCCCTAATAATCCCTCAATAAGGAAAATCAATGAAAATTAGCGCAAGAAACACCCTCAGCGGTACAATCAAATCCATAGAAATGGGCGCTGTAAACAATGAAGTGACAATCGAACTTGCACCCGGTGTCGTACTGACCTCTGTGGTGACTAAAGCTTCCTGTGAGCGCCTAGGGCTCAAAGTGGGTGATTCGGCTTATGCCCTCATCAAAGCCAGCAGCGTAATGATTGGCGTTGATGATTAACCATTCAATTCAGTAACGTGGCGATTGAAGTAATGGAATATGGAGTCTGACAGTGTTGCGATAGCGGATATCCTTCGAACTTCATTGGTAAACTTTATCGAATTAAAAACAAAAAGGCCAAGTGAACTCACTTGGCCTTTTCTATTTAATCAGTCGGATAGTAAATTTAATAACTCACTATCCTCACTGAAATTATTCTTCTACAGGATAAAGCACCTTGGCATTGGCTTTAAGCGAATCGATCAAGCCACGGTAGTCTGCTTCACTGTATTGTGCGTTCAGACGTTGTTTAAGTGCATTAACTAGCTCATCACTCACACCTTCTGCAGCGTTGACTTTATCCAGTGCAACCACTGCATAACCGTTTGCTAAACCAACGGTATCGACAACAGGAGTTGTACTTGGTGTTGGCATTTGGAACGCTTTGCCTACAATCGCAGCATCAACATCTTGCGCGCCACGGCCTAGTTTCGCTTTAGACACTAAACCAAGATCAGTTGCACCCGCTTTAACTTGTGCCATCAGTTCCTGTGCTTTTGCACGGGCGGCTTCGTTTGCTTGATCTTGCTTCAAGCGCTCAGTGATGTTGGCTTTCACTTCAGCTAAGGCCAAAGTGCCCGCATCGTGATGTTCTTTCACTCGGATAACAACCACATGGTTAGGTTCAAGCTCAATCACTTCACTGTTTAAACCTTTCAGCATCACAGTTTCAGAGAAGGCCGCTTTAACTAAGTCAGGCTTGTTTAGCTCAGCAGGTGCGTTATCGCGAGAAAACAGTGCTGTAGTCTTAACATCAACGCCAACAGCTTTTGCGGTTTCAGATAGTGTATCTGGCACTTCATAGCTGGTATCCGCTAATTTACTTTGTAAGCTATAGAACTGGTCAACCGCTTTCTTATCTTGCAATTGAGCCACTATCTTAGCTTTCACATCAGCAAACGGTACAGTCGCGCCAGATTGCACATCTAATAGCTTGATAATGTGGAAACCAAAGTCTGTTTTAACCACCGCAGAATGTTGGCCTTTATTTAATGCAAATAAAGCGGCATCAAATGCGGGGTCCATTACACCAGGTTCAAACCAATCCAGTTTACCGCCCTGCTCTGCACTCAAAGTATCATCAGAGTTAGCTTTAGCCAGATCAGCAAAATCGGCACCGCTATCTAATTGCTTAGCGAGATCTTCAGCCTTGGCTTTTGCTGCCGCTTCATCGTTACCTGGCATAACCAAAATATGCGCGGCAAGACGCTTCTCGTTAGAAACATATTGTGCTTTATGTTCTTCGTAATACGTTTGTGCTTCTTCATCAGAAACTGGATTATTTTTAGCAAAATCAGCAGCATTCAGTTCAACATATTCTAAGCTCACCATCTCAGGGCTCATAAACTGCCCTTGGTTTGCGTCGTAATAGTTTTTCACTTGCTCGTCAGTCACAACCGCTGTCGCTAAGAATGGTGCAGAATCGACAATAACATAGCGCACATCACGGGTTTGGCCTTGTAACTCAGCCAATTGCTTAGCTTCGCCAGGTAACACGAATTCAGTACCCACAAGGGCTGCAGTTAACTGACGACGGGTCATATCGACACGCATCATGTCTCTGAAAGTCTGTGGCTGATAACCTAACTGACGCAGAATCGCCTGATAACGATCGTTATCAAATTTGCCATCAGTTTGAAATGCCGGTTCAGCTCTCATTGCAGCAACAATTTGCTCATCAGATACACGTAGACCCATAGCCTTAGCAGCTTGATCTATCAACTTGTCAGCCACTAAGCGTTCTAATACGCTCTGCTTAATGCTTTGTAAGTATTTTTCGTCAGCAGATAACGCAGCAAACATTTCACCTAGCTGTTGCTCCATGCGAGAGCGCTCGCTCTGGTACGCCTGCTCTAGCTCGGCTTTAGTGATCTTGTCACCGTTCACTTCTGCCGCAGGCACATCAGTTGTTGAACCTAAGTAACTACTGACTCCTGCAAATGCAAAAGATAAAATCACAAGTACGAGAATGCCTTTAGCAATCACGCCTTGCGAACCATCGCGGATCTTTTCTAACATCAGATTTCTCGCTTGTTGCGATTAACAAAATAAAAAGGCGCATCAGGTTGAGATGCGCCTTTCTGTAATTTATGGGGAATATTCAGACGCTACCACTGGTAAATTCTAAAACCCCGAGTAATGGTAGAAGTTAAGCTTCATATTCCATTACTTTCAATTCGTAAAAAGCACTGATAAACAGTGCTTGTCATTACGAACGCCTTACAAAGGCTACGATATTAATTATTAATTAACAGCGTCTTTCAGTGCTTTACCAGCTTTGAATGCAGGAATTTTAGCTGCTGCGATTTTGATTTCTTCACCCGTTTGTGGGTTGCGACCAGTACGCTCAGCGCGTTCACGCACTTCAAAAGTACCAAAACCAACAAGAGAAATTTTATCACCTTCTTTCAGACCTTCGGTCACAGCAGCGATAAAAGAATCCAGTGCTCGGCCAGCAGCGGCTTTAGAAATGTCAGCACCAGATGCGATTTTCTCGATTAGTTCAGATTTGTTCATGTCATCCCCTTGAATGTAATTTTTTTGCGCCGCAACCAAATCCGTCTCTAGAGCGGTCTGCGGAGGCTTTTATAACAAGCTTGAATTCAAAGTTCAAGCTGAGTTCGAAAACCAAAGAATTAAAACTGGATACAGCTCAAAGCCAGTTGCGCCAAGGGCTTGGAGCAGCTGGCTCTCCACAGACCTAGGCTACCACAGGTCTGCGCTTTGTTAAGCCCCTTTTTTCATTTTTTTTAACGTGATAGCGCAATTTCTTGCGTTATGCCAAGTTTTTAACCACTTCGAAGCCTTCCACTGGTCTTTCTAGGGCCAGTTTTAACACTTCATCGACCCAACGCACGGGACGAATTTCTAAATCGGCAATCACATTGGCAGGGATTTCTTCCAAATCACGCTCATTTTCTTTTGGAATAAGCACCAATTTTATGCCGCCGCGGTGTGCTGCTAGCAGTTTTTCTTTCAAACCACCGATAGGTAACACTTCACCACGTAAGGTTATTTCACCTGTCATGGCCACATCGGCACGCACTGGGTTACCCGTTAAGCTTGATACTAACGCGGTACACATTGCCGCACCTGCAGATGGACCATCTTTGGGTGTCGCACCTTCTGGCACATGCACGTGGATATCACGCTTCTCGTAGAAATCCGCATTGATACCTAATTGTTCCGCACGGGCGCGAACAACTGTCATCGCTGCTTGAATCGACTCTTGCATCACGTCGCCAAGGGAACCGGTATAGGTTAACTTCCCTTTACCAGGCACTGAAGTTGCTTCAATCGTCAGTAAGTCACCGCCCACTTGAGTCCAAGCTAAGCCAGTCACTTGACCGATTTGGTTCTTAGACTCGGCTTTGCCGTAATCAAAGCGCTGCACGCCAAGGAAAGACTTAAGATTCTCTTGGTTGACAGTCACAGACTTGACAGACTTATCGAGCAAAATCATTTTCACGACTTTACGGCAAATCTTAGACAATTCACGCTCGAGTGAACGCACACCCGCTTCACGGGTGTAATAACGGATAATGCCAACGATTGCACTATCATCTACTTTAATTTCAGTGGCTTTTAAACCATTGCGCTCAATTTGCTTATTCAGCAAATGTTGCTTAGCAATATTCAGCTTCTCGTCTTCGGTGTAACCCGACAAACGAATGACTTCCATACGGTCAAGTAGTGGCCCAGGAATATCCATAGAGTTTGACGTTGCAACAAACATCACATCGGATAGGTCGTAATCGACTTCGAGGTAATGATCGTTAAAGGTCGCATTTTGCTCAGGATCTAACACTTCTAATAAAGCAGAAGCCGGATCGCCGCGCATATCAGAACTCATCTTGTCGATTTCATCGAGCAAGAATAACGGGTTTTTCACGCCGACTTTAGCCATCTTTTGAATGACTTTACCCGGCATAGACCCAATGTAAGTACGGCGGTGACCACGGATTTCCGCTTCATCACGCACGCCACCGAGGGCAACACGCACATACTTACGACCGGTCGCCTTAGCGATCGATTGACCTAGCGAGGTTTTACCCACACCTGGTGGCCCCACTAAACACAGGATTGGCCCTTTAAGCTGACGCACTCGGCTTTGGACTGCCAAATATTCCAAGATACGTTCTTTGACTTTTTCAAGACCAAAATGATCGGTATCGAGTACTTCTTGGGCTTTGGCTAAATCACGTTTGATTTTAGAGCGTTGGCTCCAAGGCACAGCCGTCATCCAATCGACATAACTGCGAACCACCGTCGCTTCAGCCGACATTGGTGACATCATGCGTAACTTGTTAAGCTCGGCGAGGGCTTTCTCTTTCGCCTCAGCGGGCATATTAGCCTCTTCAATCTTACGATTTAAGGCTTCAAATTCGTCATGGCCTTCATCTAAGTCACCCAGTTCTTTCTGGATGGCTTTCATCTGTTCGTTCAGATAGTACTCACGCTGACTCTTTTCCATCTGTTTTTTAACGCGAGTCCGGATACGTTTCTCAACCTGTAATAGGTCGATCTCCGATTCCATCATCGCCATTAAATATTCCAGACGTTCGCCGACGTTGACCATCTCAAGCACAGATTGCTTATCTTCAAGCTTAAGTGGCATGTGTGCGGCCATAGTATCGGCCAGACGCGCCGCTTCATCGATACCCGATAAAGAGGTCAAGACTTCTGGCGGGATCTTTTTGTTCAGCTTGATATAACCTTCAAACTGACCAATAGCACTGCGCACTAACACTTCTTCTTCTTTGTCTTCCAGCGGTTCTGATTCCAGATACTCAGCCTTAGCCACAAAAAATTCTGTTTCTTGGGTATAACGGGTAATACGGGCGCGACGACCGCCTTCAACCAGCACTTTGACTGTACCGTCTGGCAGCTTAAGTAACTGTAAAATAGAGGCAACCGTACCCACTTCGAAGATGTCATCTTTTGATGGTTCATCGAGCTCGGCATCACGCTGCGCCACTAAAATAATTTGCTTATCCTGCGCCATTGCCGTTTCGAGACATCGAATAGATTTTTCTCGTCCGACAAATAACGGAATTACCATATGGGGATAGACCACCACATCTCGCAGTGGCAGCACGGGGAGTTCGATATGCGCTTCACGCTCTTGGGTCATAGTTCGATTCCGTTTTGGTGAAATGGATTAATACTGGAGTATATTGGGACGCTTTATGGAGTTTCAATGGCTAATACGAAAAAAGGAGTCCATTGGACTCCTTGTTTTTCAGTTTATTAGCGATCAGTACAATTATTGTTCGCCTGATGCCACTTGGGCCTCATTGTGCTCGTAAATCAAGATTGGGGCAGATTCCCCTTTCACGACTGATTCATCCACAACGGCCTTCACCACACCGTCAACGGATGGAATATCGTACATGGTATCCAGCAGAATACTTTCAACGATGGAGCGTAGGCCACGGGCACCAGTCTTGCGAGACATGGCTTTGTGAGCAATCGCTTTAAGCGCATCTTCGCGGAACTCAAGCTCAACCCCTTCCATCTCAAATAACGCACTGTATTGCTTAGTTAGGGCATTTTTAGGTTGAGATAGAATTTGTACTAAAGCTTCTTCATCCAGCTCAGTCAGAGTCGCAACCACTGGTAGACGACCGATAAACTCAGGGATTAAACCGTATTTGACTAAATCGCCAGGTTCTACTTGCGATAACGTTTCAGAGATCGTCGCCTTCTCTTTCTCGCCTTTCACCTGTGCACCAAAACCGATACCCGAGCCAACGTGCGCACGTTGCTCAATCACTTTCTCAAGCCCTGCAAACGCACCACCACAGATAAACAGGATCTTAGAAGTATCGACTTGTAAGAATTCTTGCTGTGGATGCTTACGGCCACCTTGTGGCGGAACCGCGGCAACAGTACCTTCAATCAGCTTAAGCAGCGCTTGCTGTACACCCTCACCCGATACGTCACGGGTGATTGATGGATTGTCTGACTTACGGCTAATTTTATCGATTTCATCGATATAAACGATACCACGCTGCGCTTTCTCAACATCGTAGTCGCACTTTTGAAGCAACTTTTGAATGATGTTTTCAACGTCTTCACCCACATAACCCGCTTCAGTCAGCGTAGTAGCATCTGCCATGGTGAAAGGCACATTGAGTGAGCGCGCAAGGGTTTCAGCCAGTAGGGTTTTACCGCTACCCGTTGGACCGATAAGCAAAATATTACTCTTGCCCAGCTCGATGCCATCTTTAGGCGATGCATTTTTTAAACGCTTATAGTGGTTATACACTGCCACAGAAAGCACTTTTTTCGCTCTGTCTTGGCCAATAACATAATCGTCTAAATGTGCACGCAACTCATGTGGTGTCGGTAATTTATCGCTATCACGCTTTGGAGAGATTTCTTTAATCTCTTCACGAATGATGTCGTTACATAACTCAACACATTCGTCGCATACATACACTGATGGGCCAGCAATGAGTTTTCTGACTTCATGCTGGCTCTTTCCGCAAAAAGAGCAGTACAGCAATTTACCGCTGTCACCATTATTTTTGTTGTCGCCCATTAATTACCTCATTTGCAGTCTGCTCTACTGCCTGTCTTAAATTTGCTTAACTTTTACAAAGCATAGCTCAGTCAAAAGCAAAAATCAGCCGCGTTTCGTCATCACAGAGTCAACTAAGCCATATTCGACGGCTTGAGTTGCACTCATGAAGTTGTCACGATCAGTATCGCGTTCAATCACTTCGAGCGGTTGACCTGTGTGTTCAGCGAGCATTAGGTTAAGCTTATTTTTAATGCCTAAGATTTCTTTGGCATGAATAGCAATATCTGATGCTTGACCTTGGAAACCACCCAGCGGTTGATGGATCATCACGCGAGAGTTTGGTAAACAGTGACGCTTACCCTTCTCACCACCGGCTAACAAGAAAGCGCCCATACTAGCGGCTTGGCCGATACAGACAGTGCTAACATTCGGTTTGATAAACTGCATGGTATCATAAATCGCCATGCCTGCGGTGACAGAGCCACCAGGAGAGTTAATGTATAAAAAGATATCTTTATCTGGGCTTTCTGATTCTAAGAATAATAGTTGCGCCACGATAAGGTTTGCCATGTGTTCTTCAACTTGACCTACCAAAAAGATAATCCGCTCTTTCAACAAACGAGAATAAATATCGTATGAGCGTTCACCCTTAGCAGTCTGTTCGATCACCATAGGCACTAAAGCACTTTGTATGTCTGACGCATTATGCATTATTCACTTCCCTAAATAAAAATGGCTCGCATGAGGAGCCTCATACGAGCCATTATAAATGGCGAACAGCTAATCAAGTCAAGCTTAGCTTATGCGCGACCGGTAGCCTTGTTCATAAATTCTTCAAAAGCGACTTGTTTTTCGGTCACTTTGGCAGATTTCAACAGTGCTTCAACCGCTTGCTCTTCTAAAGCAACGTTGCGCATGTTTTGCATCAGCTCTTTGTTGCTGTTGTAATAAGCAACTACTTCACTTGGATCTTCGTAGGCTGAAGCCATAGAAGCGATCAAGCCTTGTACACGTTCATCTTCCGCTTTCAGTTCGTTAGTCTTGATGACTTCGCCTAATAGCAGACCGATTTTAACGCGACGAGCAGCTTGTTCAGTGAACAATTCCGCTGGCAGTTCAGGCATGTTAGCAGTTTGACCACCAAAGCGTTGCATGGCTTGTTGACGCAGTACGTTAACTTCGCCATCGATCAGTGCTTTTGGCAGAGTGATGTCGTTGTTCGCTAACAGACCGTTGATCACTTGCTCTTTCACGTTAGCTTTTAACGCTTGCTCAAGTTCACGGTTCATGTTTTTACGGATTTCAGTTTTAAGGGCTTCTAAGCCACCTTCGCTGATACCAAACAGAGCAGCAAACTCATCGTTTACTTCTGGCAGGTTAGCCGCTTGCACTTCTGTCAGCGTAATCGCGAACTTAGCCGCTTTACCTTTCAGGTTTTCAGCGTGATATTCTTCAGGGAAGTTCACGTCGATAACAAATTCTTCGCCCGCTTTGTGACCTAAGATACCTGCTTCAAAACCAGGGATCATACGGCCGCTACCTAATTGCAGTTCGAAATCATCAGCTTTGCCGCCTTCAAATTCTTCACCGTCAACTGAGCCAACAAAGTTCATTTTCACTTTGTCGCCATCAGCAGCTTCACGCTCAACAGCAGCGAAAGTCGCGTGTTGTTTACGTAAGGTTTCAATCATAGTGTCAACGTCAGCGTCAGTCACTTCAGCTTTTGGCTGTTCTACTTCGATTGCATCTAAGCCTTTCAGCTCAACTTCTGGATAGATTTCAAAGGTAGCGATAAATTCGAATTTTTCGCCATCAGTAGAACCAGGAACAAAAGTCGGTGCACCCGCTGGGTTTAACTTCTCAGCAATAATTGCTTCGATGAAGTTACGTTGCATCACTTCACCCATGATGTCTTGACGAATCGCTGCGCCGTAACGTTTGTTTATAACAGTAACAGGCACTTTACCAGGACGGAAACCTGGGATACGAGCACGCTTAGCTTCACGTTGTAAACTGTCTTTAACCAGCTTTTCAATTTGTTCAGCAGGAACAGAAATGGTCAGGCGACGCTCTAGGCCTTGGGTTGCTTCAACAGAAACTTGCATTGTTTTACCTCGAAATTTGTCTAACGTCCTTTGTAATAGCCGATTCATCAACTATTCAGGTATTCGTTTCTTGATCATTAAATTTGACTACAATGCCCACCACAACTGGCTTTAGGCACAGGTCGCTCATAGTTGATATCTATCAAGACGCGACATTATAGCCACCGTTTTCTGCAGAGTCGAGCCTCAACAGCCGAATCTGGGGTATAAAAAAAGCGACACAAGGTCGCTTTTTTTAATTTGTACTCAAAGTACTAAAAATGGGGTGACTGATGGGGCTCGAACCCACGACAACCGGAATCACAATCCGGGACTCTACCAACTGAGCTACAATCACCACTGAAACTGGTACGCCCGGCAGGATTCGAACCTGCGACCACCCGCTTAGAAGGCGGGTGCTCTATCCAACTGAGCTACGGGCGCATGGTTTACAGAATTTTCTGTATCCTAACCGATTTGGAAAGCATTTATGCTAACCCTATCACTCGCCTATTTGAGTCCAAATTATCTTTGAATTCATTGAAGCAAACGATAATAAAGTGGTCGGTGATAGAGGATTCGAACCTCTGACCCTCTGGTCCCAAACCAGATGCGCTACCGGACTGCGCTAATCACCGAAGGTCTTACATTTTACTTGGTATCAACTCAGAGGGTTTCCTCTGGTCCACTCTCATCCAAAATCTGGATGCACTATCGGACTGCGCTAATCACCCAAGGTCTTACATCACAGTTTCAGCGCAAGATGAACACATCTGCCTGAGAACGGAGCGCATCTTATCCCCTCACTTTACACCCGTCAACGATTTTTTTATCGTTCGACTCTAGGTGCTGAATTATCAGGCTAATCTGGTTTTTTTTATCCACTTGGCAACGGCTTTAACCATGACACAGTAGCTGTGCCCTGTTAAAATAGCCACGATTGCCAATCTCTGTGTTAACTACTGTTTTCACCATCGCCCATATAAAGGATATCCTACACCCATGACAGCCCAAATAATCGACGGCAAGGCGATTGCTCAATCCATCCGCACTAAGCTCAGCGAAAAAGTCACCGCCCGCAAAGAGGCTGGACAACGCGTACCGGGTTTAGCCGTAATATTAGTGGGAGCCGATCCGGCATCACAAGTTTATGTTGGCAGTAAACGTAAGGCTTGCGAAGAAGTTGGATTTATTTCTCGTTCATACGATTTAGAAACAAACTGCACTGAAGATGAATTACTCAACCTGATTGATAGTCTTAATGATGATCCGACAATTGATGGCATCTTAGTGCAACTGCCATTACCCGCACATATCGAAGACTCAAAAGTCATCGAGCGTATCCGCCCAGATAAAGACGTCGATGGATTTCACCCGTACAACGTCGGCCGTTTAGCCCAGCGTATTCCGGTGCTGCGCTCTTGTACCCCAATGGGCATAATGACACTCATCAAATCCACCGGCGTTGATACCTATGGTTTAGATGCTGTTGTGGTTGGCGCATCCAATATTGTCGGCCGCCCAATGACCTTAGAGTTGCTGCTGGCTGGCTGCACCACCACTACTTGCCACCGCTTCACTAAGAATCTCGAACAAAAAATCCGTCAGGCAGATCTCGTAGTCGTTGCAGTGGGTAAACCTGGCTTTATTCCTGGCGAGTGGATCAAGCCCGGCGCTATCGTCATTGACGTAGGCATTAACCGTTTAGATAACGGCACCTTAGTCGGCGATGTGCAATATGACATTGCAGCGCAAAATGCCAGCTTTATCACTCCAGTCCCCGGCGGTGTTGGCCCGATGACAATTGCAAGCCTATTAGAAAACACCTTATATGCCGCCGAGCAGTATCATGACTAGGTTCTAGGTTCTAGGTTCTAGGTTCTAGCAAGCATAAAAAAACCTGCATGATGCAGGTTTTTTATTTACTGAAGATTTTCTTGAATTAAAAATATAGCGAATAAGCTTATTTCTTACGCCAAGTGGTGCCACTTGGACCATCTTCAAGCACAACGCCCAAAATATCTAAACGATTACGCGCCACATCCGCAGCAGCCCAATCCTTTTCGGTACGAGCACGGTTACGCTCAACGATTAAGGCTTCGATTTCAGCCACTTCATCGTCACTACCGCCACCTTGAAAGAAGGCCTCTGGCTCTTGGCTTAATAGACCTAACACATCCGCTAATTGCTTCAAGGTGACTGCTAACGCAGATGCCTGTGCCATATCGGTCAGTTTTAAACGATTGATCTCACGCACCATATCAAATAGCACTGAGTAGGCTTCAGGTGTATTAAAGTCATCATCCATCGCCGCTTTAAACTTGGCAATAAACTCTTCTGCAGGCGCCGCAACGACAGTCAAGTCGACATCTTTAATAGCGGTATACAAACGCTCTAAGGCTGAACGCGCTTGTTTCAAGTTATCTTCTGAATAGTTCAGTTGGCTACGATAATGGCCAGACAATAAAAAATAACGCACAGTTTCAGCATCATAATGACCAAGTACATCGCGAATGGTGAAGAAGTTGCCTAAGGACTTAGACATCTTTTCACGGTCAACCATCACCATGCCAGTGTGCATCCAATAGTTGACGTATGGCGTGTCATGGGCACAGCAAGACTGGGCGATTTCATTCTCATGATGTGGGAACTGTAAGTCAGAGCCGCCGCCATGAATATCAAAATGCAGACCTAAATGTTTGCTGTTCATGGCCGAACATTCGATATGCCAGCCAGGACGACCCGGTCCCCATGGGGATTCCCACGTTGGTTCGCCAGGTTTCGACATTTTCCACAACACAAAATCCATTGGATTTTGCTTGGTTTCGTCCACTTCAACCCGAGCACCGGCTTGCAGTTGATCTAAATTCTGGCCCGATAAACGGCCATAATCAGGATATGAGGCCACGCTGAAAAGCACATCACCATCGCTCGCCACATAGGCATGGCCACGGGCGAGTAATAACTCAACCATGTCGATGATTTCAGCAATATGAAGGGTCGCGCGCGGTTCAAAATCGGGACGCAACATATTTAAGGCATCGAAGTCTTGGTGCATTTCACCAATAAGACGCTCGGTTAAGGCTTCACAGCTTTCGTTATTCTCGTTAGCGCGCTTGATGATTTTGTCATCAACATCAGTAATATTGCGCTGAAAATTCACTTCATAACCCGCGTAACGCAGGTAGCGCACTATCATGTCGAAAGAAACAAAAGTACGGCCATGACCAATATGACAGAGATCGTATATGGTCACACCACACACGTACATCCCAATTTTCCCGGGATTAATTGGCTTAAATTCCTGTTTTTGGCGGGTAATACTGTTGTAAATCTTCAACATCGATATTCTCTTCAATGATACATTCAGGTGTAAAATCAAGGAGTCAGTCTATCACGGCCTGACAGGTTTTGAATACTGCACTTTGCGCGCAATCCGAGATAAGTTAGAATCGCGCCACTATTTACACAGAGTATGAAAACATGATCACATTACACACTAATTTGGGCGACATTAAACTGCAACTGAACGCTGAAAAAGCACCGTTAACAGTAGCAAACTTCATGAAATATGTTGACGAAGGTTTCTTCGACGGCACTATCTTCCACCGTGTGATTGACGGTTTTATGATCCAAGGTGGTGGCTTCAACGAAGACATGAGCCAAAAGCGTTGTAACGAGCCAGTGAAGAACGAAGCCAATAACGGTTTATCAAACCGTACTGGTACTGTCGCTATGGCGCGTACTTCAGATCCACATTCAGCTACTGCGCAGTTCTTCATTAACGTGAACGATAACACTTTCCTCGATTTTAAATCAGAAACCTCACAGGGCTGGGGCTACTGCGTATTCGGCGAAATCGTTGAAGGCATGGATGTTATCGAAAAAATCAAAGCCGTTAGCACTGGTAACCGTGGTATGCATCAAGATGTGCCATTAGAAGCCATTGTGATTGAAAAAGTCAGCGTCGCGGCATAATACGGCGAATGCGAACTCTATTTATAGGCGATCTACACCTGAGTGCAGATCGCCTTGATATCACCCAAGCGTTCACTCGCTTTCTCGACACTGAACTCGATGATGCCGACGCCCTTTATATCCTAGGCGATTTGTTTGAAGTCTGGGTTGGTGATGATATTGCCTTGCCTTTTGCCCTCGACATCGCCGAAAAACTCAAGCAAGTATCACAAAAGTTGCCAGTGTATTTTATCCATGGCAACCGTGACTTCATGCTAGGCAAACAATTTGCGCGCGCCGCAGGCATGCAAATTTTACCCGAAGTCACTCGCCTCAATTTATACGGTGTCGACACTGTAATTTTGCACGGCGACAGCTTATGTACTTTAGATAAGGCCTACCAACGCTTTCGAAAACTGCGCAGTTTATCGCTGTCTCGTTGGCTGTACGGTTGTTTATCCAAGAAAACCCGTCAGGGCATTGCTGATAAAATTCGCAGCAAGAGCAAGAACAGCAATAAGCAAAAAAGCTACACTATCATGGATGTAGAGCCCAATGCGGTCGATGTGTTATTTGCCAAGACACACACTAAGCATATGATCCACGGTCATACCCACAGACCAGCCATTCATCAACTTGCTAATGGCTGTAAGCGTATAGTGGTTGGCGATTGGTATGAACAAGGCAGTGTGCTCAGTGTGAGCGCTGAAGGGATTAATTTACAGTCCTTACCCTTCGACCCGATGATGACCTAAAGGCATTGGCTTAAGTAGGCCTCATTTAGCGTTACTTAAGCTTAAATAGCTTAAATCTTTAGCTTTAATAGCTTGAAAATACTGTGATTAACGGTTTTTTAGAACCGTTAATCGTTTCAGCTATATGGACTTAACTCTACTCGTTTGGGGAAGCAAAGCCGTTCAAATTAATTTAATAGAGGCGACCCACTGTGGAAACGAAACTCATCATCCTGCGCCAAAATCAACTCCGCTTCTAACTCGCCAAAGTACTTCACTCGCTCACTAATATCCTCAGGTGAAACCAACTGAGCTAACGCAAGATAATCTTGATAATGTCGCGCTTCAGAGCGCAGCAGTGACACATAAAACTTACTCAGCTCACCGTCTAAATAAGGCGCGAGTTTAGCGAAGCGCTCGCACGAGCGAGCCTCAATATATGCCCCTACAATCAACTTATCCCGCAAAATATCTTTCTCATGGGTTGTCACATGACTCATCATCCCCTTGGCATAACGACCCGCGCGAATATTGCGGTAATCAATACTGCGCTTGTGCATTAAATCCAATACTTGTTCAAAATGATGAAACTCTTCTTTAATCAAGCGGATTAAAGGTGAAACTAAATTCGCAGCAAACTTAAAGTTGGGCTTAGGTATAAGGTCAGTTACCAACTCATTCTTTTTCACATCACGGGCTAAAAAACTTTCCACATCATGTTCTTGCGAATAAATAAACTCTTCATAAGGTTTAGCCCACGCCAACAGAGCTCGACCACAGTCTTTATCTAACGCATATTTTCGTAGCAAAAAAATCGCTGTCTGAGCGGCTTTTAACTCACAGTTACAATGGTCGATCAGCAACTCATCCAAGGAATCTGATTTTATCGCGACATCAATCCAAGTTTGCGGTGTTTCACAGTGAAGAAATGCGTGGATGGGGGCAAGAAGTTGCAGCATGGACTCACTCAATATCATTCTGAATATCGCGCTATTTTACGCATATTTACTCATAAGCTATAGCATTAGGCTTAAGTAAACTTGACGCGCTGAACTTTTTGTTCAATAAATAATCTACACTCTAAAGAACTGAGATCCTGATCACACAGCCTCTCACTTCTCTATGTGTAACCAATCGATGGATAAAGAGACAGGACACCATTTTAACCTCGATTGTAGAGCTGTTATCAGCTCGTCTGACGTTTGGCGAGCCATTCATCAATGCTGAACAAGGATAATTATAATGATACTGAATCACTTAATGGGGCTATACACTCATCCAAAACAAGAGTGGCAAACAATTGAAAAAAACCATGAGGCACTGAAAAGTAGCTTAAGCCATGTAGTTCTTATCGCCTTAATTCCGGCGGTGTGCAGCTATATAGCTACGGCTTACATTGGCTGGAATCCTGGCGCTGGCGATCCTATTTACCTTACACCACAAAGTGCCCTGTTTATGTCCGCAGGCATGTATTTAGGCCTAATTGCAGGCGTATTCGCCCTTGCCTATTTAGCCTATTGGATGGCAAAAACCTTCGATGCTAACCCAACTTACACCCAAGCATTAGAGCTCGCGTCCTACACTGCAACCCCGTTGTTTATGGTTGGTTTAGCCGCATTATATCCAGTGCTATGGTTTATCATGATAGTGGGGTTGATTGGTTTAGCCTACTCAGTGTATTTACTGTACGCGGGGGTCCCTATCATTATGAATATCCCCGAAGAGAAAGGTTTTATCTACGCCAGCTCTATGGTGACTGCTGGCTTAGTACTCTTGGTGGGGCTAATGGCAACTAGTGTCATTTTATGGAGCTTAGGCTTTGGTCCTATGTACCAATAACCACTTTAATTCATCACAAATTTAATCAACAGCAACTCAAGCTCTGCATAGCAATTGAATTTTTAGCAGAAAATAAAAAAGAAGGCTGTCAAGGCCTTCTTTTTTGAGTTGAATTAACGCTCTGAGCGAGTTAGCAGATCTGTTTGACTCATTCAGTCAAACAGATCCACTTAAGCAAAATCACTCGAAAGAATCACGCAGCGCTACGGTTAAGTTAAACACTAAATTATCCGGCGATGAATCTTTACTGTCAGCGCAGAAATAGCCTTCACGCTCAAACTGATAGGCTTGTTCCGCAGGTGCATTCACTAAGCTTGCTTCTGCAAAACCTTGTACAACGATCAATGATTCAGGGTTCAACACCTCATCCACAGTCTCTGCCGCAGCAGGATTAGGATCGGTAAATAAACGCTGATAGAGACGGAATTCAGCAGGCTTGGCTGTAGATGCCTCAACCCAATGGATCACGCCTTTAACTTTACGGCCATCAGCAGGGTTTTTACCTAAAGTTTCAGGATCATAAGTACAGTAAACCGTCATGATATTACCTTCGCTGTCTTTGTCACAACGTTCAGCTTTAATCACATAAGCATTACGTAAACGCACTTCTTTACCTGTAACTAAGCGTTTGTATTGTTTGTTGGCTTCTTCTTTAAAGTCAGCCACATCAATCAATATTTCTCGGCCAAAGGCTAATTCACGCGTCCCCATGCTCTCATCATTTGGATGAGCGGCCGCTTGAATGTACTCAAGTTCACCTTCAGCATAGTTTTCAATGATGACTTTCAATGGACGCAATACGGCCATCGCACGCGGTGCATGTTCGTTCAATTCTTCACGAATACACGCATCTAACATGCCGACTTCAATCATATTCTCTTGCTTAGTCACGCCGATACGTTGACAGAACTCGCGAATTGACGCCGGTGTATAACCACGGCGACGTAAGCCTGCAATCGTTGGCATACGTGGGTCATCCCAACCTGACACGAGTTTACGGGTCACAAGGTCATTCAGTTTACGTTTAGACATCAAGGTATATTCGAGATTTAAGCGTGAAAACTCGTATTGACGAGTACGATTCGGCGCTTGAAAGTCGTTCAAATTATCCAACACCCAATCGTATAAACGACGGTTGTCTTGGAACTCTAATGTACATAAAGAGTGGGTAATATGTTCTAACGCATCAGAAATACAGTGCGTGAAGTCGTACATTGGGTAAATGCACCACTTGTCACCTGTTTGATGATGATGGGCAAAACGAATACGGTAGATGATAGGATCGCGCATACACATGAATGGCGATGCCATATCAATTTTGGCACGCAATGCGCACTCGCCTTCTTTAAAACCACCGTCGCGCATCTTAGCGAATAAGGCGAGGTTTTCTTCGACTGATGTGTCGCGGAAAGGACTGTTTTTACCTGGCTCTTTTAACGTACCACGGTATTCACGGGTTTCATCTGCATTCAAAAAACACACATAAGCCAAACCTTTATTAATCAGTTCAACCGCATATTGATGTAACTGATCAAAATAGTTTGATGAATAGCGAACATCGCCATCCCACTGGAATCCAAGCCAACGCACATCTGCCTGAATAGAATTCACATAATCAATGTCTTCTTTTTCAGGATTAGTATCGTCAAAACGTAAATTACACAGACCGTTATAGTCTCGCGCTATCCCAAAATTTAAGCAGATAGATTTAGCATGACCAATATGAAGATAGCCATTCGGTTCCGGCGGGAAACGAGTCTGTACACTCGTGTGCTTACCGCTTTGTAAATCTTCATCTATGATATTACGAATAAAGTTACTCGGACGTACTTCAGTGTCCACATGACTCATGGAATTCCTCTTTGCGAACAATGGCAATTTTAAGAAAACCAGCATGATCCTACAGATCACCACTAGTTACAATGCCTAGGGTTAAAAACTCTGGTTTTTGACTGTCTGGGGTTATAACCGCGATAGTAAAACAATAAAAGCAGCCATGAAAGCTGCTTTTATCTTTGACCTAACTAAGCTGACATTTATTATTCAGTCACGCCGACTCAGTAAATCTTACTCGGTGATAATGCGGATCCCAGGAATAATCTGCTGGCTTCTTTTACCTTTACGTTTCAACCACAGATAAAAAGCGGCTAATGCAAACAAGAAGAAACCAATCCACAGACTTGATTGAACTGGGTGCTGCGTAAAGGTAGCAGCTTGATAAACTACCGTTGCAGAACCATAAGCCAGTGAGAAAGTCCACGTTGCCGCAAACGTCGCCCACCGAGAACCAAACTCATGCACTAAGGCGCCCATTGCCGCAACACAAGGAGTATAAAGTAAGATAAACAGCAAATAGGAGAAAGCCGCAACTTTACCACTAAAACCTGCTTGTAAAGCACCGAAAGTCGATGTCGCAACACCTTGTTCTTCAGCAACGGTTTCTTTATTGGTTAAATCACCGACCGACAGTTTAAGCGGATCTTCAAGATCTAAACCAAACAAGTTAGCTGGAATCGTTGCCAGAGCCGCATTAAAGCTTTCGCTCAATGGTGCAAGCTCTTCATCTGTCGGCGCCGCGCTGCTGTATAGACTGTTTAAGGTACCAACAACCGCTTCTTTAGCGAAAATACCCGTGATAATACCGACGGTTGCTGGCCAGTTATCCTGCTCTATGCCCATAGGCGAGAAGATAGGCGTGATTTTTTGACTCGCGACACTCAGCAAAGATGCTTGGCTATCTTCATGGCCAAATGTGCCATCAACACCAATAGCATTGATGAAGTTCAATAAGGTCACGACTAGAACAATCGTTTTACCTGCGCCTAAAATAAAACTCTTAGTGCGTTTACCAGTACGGACCATAACGGCTTTCAGCTTAGGTAGTTCATAACTTGGTAGCTCCATCACCACAGCGCTACTGCTGCCGGGTAATAAAGTGCTTCTGAGTAATAAACCCGTACCGATAGCGGCAAAGATACCAATAATATACAGCAAGAAGACTAAATTCTGACCTGAATCAGGGAAGAAAGCCGCCGCAAATAGTGCATAAACCGGAAGACGTGCACCACAGGACATAAATGGCGCCATCATCCCTGTCACAATACGCTCACGCTCACTGCCTAAGGTTCGCGTAGCCATAATTGCCGGCACTGAACAACCAAAACCGACAATCATAGGAACGAATGCTTTACCAGGCAGGCCAATACGACGCATTAAACCGTCAACCACAAATGCAGCGCGTGCCATGTAGCCAGAACTTTCGAGGATCGACAAACCGAGGAAAAGCGCCGCAATAACAGGAATAAAGGTTGATACGGTTTGAATGCCTTGGCCGACACCGCCCGCTAAGATAGTGACCAACCAAGCCGGAGAGCCCATGCTCGTCAAGAATGAACCGAAGTGATCGACAAACAATGCGCCAGCAAAAACATCAAAGAAATCAATAAAAGCACTGCCAATATTAATGCTGAACATAAACATCAAATACATCACAAACAAGAACACAGGAATGCCAAGCACAGGATGTAAGACGAGTTTATCTAATTTGTCACTGAGGGTGAGGAACCCTGACTCTTTCACTGAACCTTGAAAAACTTGTTCAACGAAATTAAAGCGCGTGGTCGCCACCATCACTTCAATATCATGGCCTTGCTGAGCGATAATCTGAGTACAGGAATTCACTTCATCCTGCAGTTCAGCATTTTTACAGCTACCACAACCCGAACCATTACCTAGCATAGCCAAAGCGCGGCCGCGACTTAATTGGGCATCTTTGCTGCAGAGTAACTGCACGCCCGCTTCAATTTGTTCATCATAATGAAGCACTAATGGGGCTTCTGAGACTCGGCCTTGAAGTAAATCGAGTACCTGTGCCTGCACTTTAGCGACATCGGCAGGATCTCGCGAACACACGCCAATCACAGGGCAACCCAGCTCTTGGCTCATTTTCTTTAAATCGACTTTAATCCCACGTTTGACAGCCGAATCAATTTTATTCAGCACCACTACCATAGGGATAGCGAGTTCACGTAATTGGGCTGTGAGATATAAGTGACGTTCGATATTAGTGGCATCGACTAAATTGATAATGCCATCGACACGTTGCTCAGCAAGATATTGCTGCGCAATTTGCTCATCAAGTGAACAATCGCAACTATTGCCCGCAGGAAGAAGGTCGTAAATACCCGGTAAGTCTGTCAGATAGACGTCAGCACCGTTTAAGGTGAAATGACCAGTCTTTTTTTCGACCGTAACACCAGACCAGTTACCCACTTGTTGATTTGCGCCTGTTAGCGCGTTAAAGAGTGTAGATTTACCCGCGTTAGGGTTTCCTACTGTGACGCAATGAAACTGCTTAGCCATTCGTCTTTTCCACCTCAATGATGTCTGCCAAATCTCTGCGCATACAAAGTTTACTACCACGAATATCCAGTTCGAGACCAGAGCCCATAGGTGCGTATCGGATCAATAAAAAACGCGTATTTGGCGTGATCCCCATGGACAACAACTTGCGCTTCACGGTTTGTGGCAGCGCCAAACGCCCCACTTCAGAAATAAGACCGCGATCGCCGGGACTGAGTTCGCTTAACTTCATTACGTATTCCACCTTGCAACAGGTTCAGCTCGAAAAACTGCGCCCATTGTAACCGAGCGATGACACTAATAACTTTACCTAGATCAAGATTTTTGATTGGTAACGATAATAGTTTTCAATTGTGTTGGGTATTATGTGATAAAAATTCCAATGAATAAACGACCAACCGAAAATAAAAATCCGCACCTTAGCATTAGTGACTATCAAGCGATGCACAGAAGTCAAAACGCTGTAAACAAATCCCACCCGAAGCAAGTGTGATCAAAATCACACTTAATCTATATCGCCTGTAAAATCATCCTTCTTTACAGTGAAAAGACCACGCAATGTTAAGCACGTGTCACACACTTGTTCTAATATTAACCAAGCTCAATAAGCTAAATTAGCAATGTCGAAAGCGTAAAAATAACAAATATAAATGCACTCGGGAAAACATAACCATGGAAATAGGGCTAAAGTTCAGAAGCATAGCTAAGGCTATGCTATGTATTTTGTTATCAATCGCGAGCGTTTCGGCCTCAGCGACCCCTTGGGATGACAAAAAACCAGAAGAAGTTGTTGCGACATTAGACAAAAAATTCGCCGAAGGTAAGTATTCCGCTAAAGGCGCTGATACTTGCCTGATGTGCCACAAAAAAAGTGCCGTGGTGATGGCAATATTTGAGGGGGTTCATGGCAACCCCAATGTGAAAGATTCGCCTATGGCCGATTTGCAGTGCGAAGCCTGCCACGGCCCGTTAGGGAATCATAATAAAGGTGGCAAAGAGCCGATGATCACCTTTGGCGCAAACTCCCCTGTTCCCGCGCAAAAGCAAAACAGTGTCTGTATGAGTTGCCACAATGACAGTCAACGTACCGCATGGAAAGGCAATCACCACGATAACGCCGATGTCGCCTGTAGCAGCTGCCATCAAGTGCATACCGCAAAAGATCCTATCAGCGATAAAGCCAATGAAGTCACCATTTGTACCCAGTGCCATACCCAACAAAAAGCCGATATGCACAAGCGCTCGGCGCATCCATTACAGTGGCAACAAATGGTGTGCAGTGACTGCCATAATCCCCACGGCAGTTTAAACGATTCAAGCTTGAAGCAAATGAGTGTTAATGAAAATTGCTATAGCTGTCATGCCGAAAAACGCGGCCCTAAACTGTGGGAACATGCCCCCGTCACCGACAACTGCGCTAATTGCCATAATCCCCACGGCAGCGTGAACGAAGCCATGCTGATCAGCAAACCGCCACAACTGTGTCAGCAGTGCCACGCTTCGGATGGCCATAGCAGTAATGCCTATTTTGGCAATCAAACCAATGCCTTCACTTCTGGTAATTCCTGTATGAATTGTCATGGACAAGTGCATGGCTCTAACCATCCTTCTGGCAAATTACTACAGAGATAACAAGGGAATGATCATGCGAACAGCTAAAATGTCTCACCCTAGCGCTTATTTCTCCCTCACTTTGCTGACTTGGGCGATAAACGGTGTTTTGACTCAAGCACACGCCGAAGGTTATGAGCTGCAAGAAGCGAATCGAAGTAGCATAAAGACAGAGGCATGGAGCTGTAAGCAATGCCAACCTAAGACAGGGCATATTGGCAATGTCAGTGCCAGCCTCGCTTACAACGATAGTGAGGACAGCCGTTTCGGTAACAGTACTGGAACAGATAATGATGGTCTCGTTGGTGCCGTCGGTGCGGATATGGTGTACAAAACACCGTCGGGTTATCAAACCGAGCTGGTCGCGGATAAGTTAGGTTTTGATGCGGGCTCAGCCAAGCTCACAACAGGAAGGCCGGGAAACTATCAAATCAACTTAGGTTATAGAGGCTTAGCAAACTATAACCATAATCAACTCAAAAGCCCCTATACCTCAGTGCAAGATAAAATGTTATTGCCCGATAACTGGATAACAGGCGGCACAACGCAATCTATGCCTATGTTACAGAGCAGCCTTGTTAGCCAAGATTTAAGTATTCAACGTGATCGCTTTAGTATCGGTGGTTACTACGCTGGCAAAATATCACCTGAAGGTGACAATAACAGTCACTACAAAGCCTCGCTAAACTATCAGCATGAAGACCGCAGTGGCGCAAAAAAGACCAGTGCCAATATACTCACCAATAGCGTTATGCTAGCCCAACCAATTGATGACAGTACTGATGAAGTCGATGCGAGAGTTTATTTTAACGGTTCAGGCTGGCAAGCAGGCATCAATAGCCAAATCAGCCAATATAAAAATGATCACCAAGCCATGCTGTGGCAGTCTGCCTACACTCCCACCTTTGGTGCAGCATACCTAGGTCAGAATGCGATCGACCCCGACAATAAAGCCTACCGAGTTGCCGCAGAAGCCTCAGGGGGAACAAATGGTCAAAATGTATTGATGCACGCAGGCTTTAGCCGCATGACCCAAGATGACACCTTTATTCCTGCCACCATCAATGGCCCATCGCCCGTCCTGCCTGCGGATACCTTAAATGGCCAAGTTGATATTGTAGAGATGGACCTTAAATATTCAGGACGGATCAACCAAGATTTAAGCATGCAGGCAAGCTACAACTATCAAGACAGAGATAACAAAACGGCTCAATTAGACTTTCCGCAGATCGTCACCGACAGTATTAATCAAGGCACAGCCCAAAATAGCCTTTATGATAAGCGCACCAAAAAACTCGAACTCAAAGGCAAATACCGCTTTACCTCAGTGGCTTATGCCGAAGCGGGTTACAGCCGTAGCGAAAACGATTATGCCGAACTCGACCGCCAATCCGTCGACGAGTCCGGCGTGTTTGCTAAACTAAGTTATCGCTATTCGCCCGCATGGTCAGCTTGGTTGAAAGGAGAAGCACTAGAGCGAGATGGCAGTGAATATCATCCCGTCGCAACCACTCAAAGTTCAAGTAATCCTTGGCTACGTAAATCCTACCTTGCCGATAGAAAAAGACAGAAAGTCACCTTACACACGGATTATCAGAGCGATATTGGTCTATCTCTTGGTGCCAGCTTACACAGCATTAATGACGACTATCATCATACCTTCGTTGGTCTAACTCAGGTGTCCTATCTCGGTTACGACTTGTCAGCCCAATATGTGCTGAGCAGTGACCTCAATTTAACCGCCTTTGTTAACCAAGATTGGCGCGATTCAGACCAAGCGGGCAGTAATTCCTTCTCGACACCCGATTGGTACAGCACTGCCGAGGAAAAATCGACCTTGATTGGTGCAGGGCTTAGTTATCAAAACCTGTTCGATCATCACCTCGATATTGGTTTGGATTACAGCTATTCCGACGGACAGAGTGATACAGAAGTGACCTACGGCATCACCAGTCCCTATGGCGATTTTTACGCCCGCAAACACAATATTAATGCCTACGCCAAATATAAGTTTGCCGACAGTATGTCGCTGCGCGTCGATTGGTTATTCGAAAAATATCAAGATGCTAACTGGCAAAACCAAGGCACAAGCTGGGACACGATTCCCAACGTACTCAGTTTTGGTGATATGGGCCACGATTACAACGCTCACTACTTAGGCTTGACCTTAAGCTACCAAATGTAACTTAGGCACTGACAGCGCATTCCAAGGATAGAAATATGAACAAGTTTGCAAAAATTCGCACTCAATTCAGTCTTATGCTGGCCTTAGTCTCGCTATTAAGCGCCTGTGGCGGTGATAACGGCCAAGATGGTAATCCCGGTGAGCCTGCGAAACCGCCTGCATTAACGATAACTAGCCTTAACATCATGGTAGATAAAATCGCGATGACAGATGGCATTGCTCAAGTGGATTTTCAAGTGAGCAATCAAGATGATGAAGCCGTGATTGGTATCCCATCGGCGACATTTATTGCTGCGCAGCTTCTCCCCAAAGGTTATACAGGCGCGGGGAATAGCAGTGAATGGCAGCACTTTACCGCTGAAACCTGCGCGGCAACTTGCCTTGGCAGTCTCACAGATCATAAAAACGGTCACTACAGTTATACCTTCAGCGCCGCATTTAATGGCATGAATGGAGTGACGTTTATGCCCGAAGCGACCCAAAGAATGGTGGTCAAAATTGGCGGCGATAAACTTGCCGATAACACGCCCTTACCTATAACCAATCAGCATTATGACTGGCAATCTTCAGGTAGTAATGTCGCTTACACCCGCAACTTAGTCACAATAGAGACCTGTAATAGTTGCCACAGTAATCTAGCTTTCCATGGCAGTAGATATAATCAAATCGAAACCTGCGTCACCTGCCATAACAGCAAAAAAGTCAGTAACCCTGCGGATATTTTCCCACAAATGATCCACAGCAAACATTTAACCGGCTTCCCGCAACCCATTAGTGACTGCCAAACCTGTCACGTCGATAAGGCTGAGTTAACCGAACAGCAAAACTGGCGCAGAGTCCCGACCATGCAAGCCTGTGGTGCCTGTCATACACAGATCAATTTCCCCGCAGGCGAAGGACACCCAGTGCAAACAGATAACAGTAACTGCGTGGCGTGTCATAATGCCGACTGGACCGCAAGCGTACACAGTGATGAAGCTAAAAACGCGGCACTGATGCAATTTAGCCCAAGCATCACCAGCGCCAGTATGGATGCCAATGGTACGGTCACTGTTGCGGTTAAGCTGATGAATCCAGCCACAGGAACTGAGTATAGCGAAAGTGCCGATAAACTAAAATTTATCAATGATTTAAGGGTATATGCCAACTGGGGAACCAGTTTTGATTATGCGACCCGTTCAGCTCGCTCGATTAAACTGCCGGAATCCACCCCCATATCAGGCTCTAATGGCATTTATACCTATACGATAGCGGGCCTTACCGTGCCAGCAGGCACTGAAACGGATCATGGTGGACTTGCGATTCAAGGCAGAGTCTGTGCCAAAGATAAAGTACTGGTTGATTGCACGACTGAACTGGCGGAAGTGTTAGTGATTAAATCCAGCCACAGTTATTTTGATATGGCAGCATTGAGCAATGAAGGTCACCGTAGCGTTGTGAGTAATGCAAGCTGCGGTAATTGCCATGGTGATCAAAAACTGAATATTCACGGCTCACGTAACGATCTCGATGGTCAATGCCAGCTATGCCATAACGCCAATATGCTGGCCGATGCGACGGCAGCCAATCCTTCAATCACGTCATTTGACTTTAAGCAGCTGATCCACGGTATTCACACCAGTCAATTCACGGGGTTTGAAAGCCTAAACTACCCAGGAAAAATCGGTAACTGTGCCCAATGTCACGTTAACGATACTGCGGGAATTTCTACCGTCGCCCTCCCCTTAAATTCAGCGGTGCAACCCCTTGCCCTCAATAACGGCACTTTTACCAGCCCAATTGCCGCGGTGTGTAGCAACTGCCATTCAGATACCAGCACTCATAACCACATGGCTCAGCAAGGTGCTGTTTTTGCAGGTACAAAATCCGATGCAACCGCAGGAACTGAAACCTGTGCTTTCTGTCATGGACAGGGCGGAGTCGCGGACGTGTTGAAAGTGCATCCAATAAACTAACCCTATGATGCTGGCCTAAAAAGGCCAGCAACTGCAGATATAAAAGGAACTCATACGATGCAGTCATCTACTCCTAAAGAAATAGTCAGATCTCAGTCACATTACCCGCCTAAAGTGACTGATAAATACCAGTGACTTAGTTAGCCTTACAGATGGAAAACTAATTCCACACATCTTATGCGGGTAATGAGATTTATTCTTATTTGCCAAGCGTTTGATGATGATTACAACTATTGCAGGGAAATATCATGATGAAACGGTTCAATTTCAATACCGCAACAAAAGCGATGTTGGGTGCCGGTTTACTCTCTCTACTACTCGCCGGTTGCGGTGGTAGTGACGGTAAAGATGGTGAAGACGGAAAACCGGGTCCGGTAGGCTTAGACATAAGTCAAGCCACCACACTCAAAGCCACACTTGAAGATGTAAAAATTGACAACGGCACTGTCAGCGTAGACATAGTACTAACGAATGCGAATGGCGTTCCTGTGACGGGTCTAGAGCAATACGCTCAAATCAATGCTATCGGATTGGGTATTGCAAAACTTACCCCTGAAAGTGGCAAAGGTTACAAAACACCTCAATGGGTCAGCTATATCAACTCAGTGAAAGCAGCTGATCCTGCACGCAGTCTTGCAAATTATAGCTATACCGATGGTAAAGATAGCGCTGGCAATCCTATTACTAAAGAAGTGAAATTTACACCTGGTGATGCTATTCAAGCGAACATCGAATCTAGTTGTAAAACCACTTGTTTAACAGTGGTTGATAGTGGCGTTTACCGCTATACCTTCCAAACTAATTTAAGTACTTTGCCCGCTATTGAAGGTCTCGATTTAACCTACGACCCAACATTAATACATCGCATTACTTTAGAACTTCAAACCGATGGCAGTAAAGATGCCAAGTTAGTCAACAGCCATATCGACTTCTTACCAAGCGATAACTTTAGAGTAGCTAAAGAGACGGAAACGCGTACGGTTGTCGATTTAGAAGCGAACTGTATCAAGTGTCACAGCACAAATTATAGCGATACATCTTCTACTGCTAAGCCATTAGCACTACATGGCGGAAGACGGATCGGAATAGCAAACTGTCAAGTTTGTCATACCAGCTACAGTAAAGATCCAGAAACAGGATCACCTTTAGATATGGGCGCCATGGTTCATGCCATTCACAAAGGTACTTACGCTATGGTGGGTTACAGCGGAACGGCTTATGACTTTAGCGGTACTATGGCTAAAGCTGCGGCTGAAAGTGGCTACCCACAATACCGTGAAGGTAAAGACGTTTCTGAACGAGTCACTCTGCCAGTCTCTATCGGGAACTGCCAGTCTTGCCATAGCACAGATGACAAAGGACCCGTTGATGCCGCGAGCTTTAAACATCACAAAGGTTTAGCCTGCGCATCTTGTCACATGTCAGGTTTTAATCCAGTAGATAACAGCGAATGGTTAACGCCACCTGAAGGTCAAAAAGACCGTGGTTTCGTTGGTAACTATTTCCATTACTATGCAACACCTGAAATTGACGGTATTCCAGGTGCAAACCTAGTCAATGTATTCCAAACTGGTGGTTGTGCTTCTTGTCACGCCGAACAAGGTGAAGAAGGCAGCGCTAAATATCACTTAGCAAAAGCTAATGCCACTAAGTTACTGCGAACTGAATATGCCTATAAGTTAGAAAATGGCACATTTGATGTGGCTAAAGGAGAGTTAACATTCACAGTCGATTGGCACAGTGATGTTGCTCCACATCAAGATCCTAAAGTGAAAGAGTTTTGGGTCAGCTTAACGGCATTCAATGGCACTGAATACACCATGGGCCCACGTCCATCGAATGGTACTTTAGGTCGTAGCGAAAACCGTATTTCTGTAAATTTGGCCAAAGTTGAGACTAACGCTAACTTAACAGCGGTACCAAATGGCTCAAAAGTAACATACACATTAACAGGCATTAAAGCTGTTATTGGCACAAGTTCTGTTCCATACAAACAAATTGTTAGTATTGGTAAAGGCTTCATGGACGGCAAATTGCTGATCTGTGCAAACTCTGCAGAACTCGATCCAACGATGGATGCTGCGATTGATTGTAGTAACACTGAAGCACCAATCTACGAAGTGATTGTTGGCAGTAATAAAGCTTCATTCTCTGCCGATGCAAGTAATGTTACCGCACGTAGCATAGTCGTCTCTGAAGCAAAATGTGCTAACTGTCATGGTGAGAAAGCTGACTTTTCAGCCTCTCATGCGCTGACCCATGCGGCAGACAAGCCTGATAACAGCTGTGGTACTTGTCACTCTGCTGTACCTAATACCGCGGTAGCTTTAGCCGATGGTAGTTGTGTGGCTTGTCACAATGGCGCTCCTGCTCACAGTAAAAAGCCATTTGAACGTGGTTTTGACTTTAAAGTCATGATCCACCAAATTCACGCTGATACTCGCAGTGTGCGCCGTTTAACAACAGATGCAGCAACCTTCCCTGAAAACCCAGCGAACTGCGCGGCTTGTCATGATAAAGGTCAACTTAGCTTAGCTACACTAGGCGATAAACCTGCGTTCTTAGCAAGTACTGGTGAATACTCACCAACCGTTGCAGCTTGTGCATCTTGCCATGCAACGACCGCAACTGACAGCGCAGTGATAGGTCACTTCGAAACCAATGGTGGTGTATATAACGCTGCTGCTGGCACTTATACTCCTGGTAGCGAAACCTGTGCGACCTGCCATGGTGAAGGTAAATCATTTGGTGTGGATAAAGTTCACCCAGTGAAATACTAATATGGAACCGAGTAACGAATCGCAAATCAGTCGTTACTCACATTAAATTCAGCAAAATCCCCCGCACTGCGGGGGATTTTATTTACATAACAGCAATCCCATTCAAACCTTGCTTTTATAGTATAAAGTCAACGCACATTACCCAGATAAAATCCGCTGTTTTTTTGTTCTAGAATCATTTTTACCTCTCGCTTTAAATACCTCTTTAGAAATAGAAAGATCCAAGTCACACATTAGCAAAGGCCTTGGAGATTTTAAGGTCATGTTAGGTTAGCCTTTCCTTGGGGAATTCTATTTCCAGCATCCACTTAAGTCGCTTCTAGTGACCAAAAACACAGACATAGAATCTGTTGGCTCTAGAACATAGCGTTTAAGCAATGCCAAACCTATGCAGGGAAAAAAATGATGAACGCACAAACAACTAAAATCGCACTGCTGTTAGCAGCAAGTGCAGTCACTATGGCCTTAGCGGGCTGTGGTGGCAGCGATGGTAATGATGGTAATCCCGGTGAACCTGGTGGCGAACCTGCTCCAGCGATTCAAACCCTTAATTTCGCCTTTGACAAATCTGTCGTCACTAACGGTATTCCGAGTGTTGAGTTTACCGTCACTAACGAAAATGATTTACCCGTTGTTGGCCTACAAAAAATGCGTTTTGCCGCAGCACAATTAATCCCACAAGGTGCAACTGGTGCAGGTAATGCGTCACAATGGCAATACTTTGGTGATGAAACCTGTGATGTCGCTGCAACATGCCCAGGGACTTTCGTTGACAAGAAAAACGGTCACTACAGTTATACTTTTAGTATGAACCTGACCGCTAACACTAAAGTCACCTATAACGAACAGTTAGCTCAACGAGTATTAATCCGCGCTTATAACACTCCGCTTCCCGATGGTACTCAAGTACCAAATAGTAACGCCTTTGTCGACTTCACTGCCGATACTGGCGCACTGCCAACATATAGTCGCAAAATTGTCGCCACAGAAAGCTGTAATACTTGTCACCAAGATTTAGCCAATGTTAAACATGGCGGCGCGTATTCTGACGTTAATTACTGTGCAACTTGCCACACTGCCGGAAAAGTTGGCGTAGGTAAAGAGTTCAATGTTCTCGTTCACGCTAAACACAAAGACCTCACCTTAGGCTCATTAGAAAGCTGTCAAAGCTGTCACGCAGCAAATGAGGCTACGCCTGATTGGAGTAATTGGTCACGTATCCCAACTGCCGCCTCATGTGGAAGCTGCCATAGCGCAGTGGACTTTGCAGCCGGTAAAGGTCACTCACAACAGCTAGATAACTCTAACTGTATCGCCTGTCATAACAGCGATTGGACTGCAGAACTGCACACAGGTAAGACTGCAGACAAAAAAACCGTTATCGCTCAGTTAGGTATGTCAGCAGTACTTGCTGGTCAAGCTGATGATACAGCAGTATTAACCGTGTCTATCTTAGACAAAGATGGTAACCCAATTGATGCGGCAACCGTTCAAGATAAGATTAAACGTTTAGAGTCTGTTACCAACGTTGGCCCTAACTTCCCGATCATGGGCTACAATCCAAGTCCAGGTAGCGGTAAAGCGAAAATAGCGAAAGACTTAGTCAAAGATGGCGCACTGCAAGAAGGTGTAACCTTAGTTGACGGTAAATTGGTCTTTACAACACCCGCTCTACCTTTCGGTGCAGGCGATACTGATACCGCCTTTACCATTATCGGTTTAGAAGTGTGTAGCACTGGTACAAGCTTAACCGCATGTACCGCTGACAGCGCAACAACAAGCATGAAAGCCGAGCTAGCTTTTGGCACTAAGTCTGGTAAAGCACCGAGCATGCGTCATGTTAACTCAGTTGAGTTTGGTACCTGTCAAGGTTGTCACGGTGATAGCTTCGAAATTCACAAAGGCCACCATGCGGGTTTTGTGATGACAGAACAGCTATCACATGCAAAAGATGCCAGCGGTAAGCCAATCGTCGGTGTGGATGCGTGTGTCGCTTGTCATACCCCAGATGGTACCTATGCAAATGGTGCTAACAAAGGTGCGTTGGAGATGAAGTTACACGTTGTTCATGGTAAACAAGGTGTCATCAAAGAATGTACCCAATGTCATAACGACTTCAACCTAGATGCATTCAAGGTCAAAGGCGCTCTGGCAACAACTGCGGGTAAATACACCACACCAATCACTGCCACTTGTACTTCATGCCACGCGCCAGAATCTATTGGCCACGGCTTAGAAAATATGGGCGCGATTGTGAACGGTGATTATGTTCAAGCCAATCAAGCGGCGCAGTCAGAAACCTGTTTCTACTGTCACAAACCCACACCAACAGATCACACTCAGGTGAAGATGTAATTTGCCCAAGCAGGGGGAGTTCGCTCCCCCTTTCTTGAATTTTGTTGGGACAAATTGGGAAGCCTATTATGAAGAACAGCCTAAAAATGAAAAACCTACTGCCGGCACTTGTCATCTCCATGGCAATGTCTGCAGTGATGTCTTTATGCATCACACCGAGTGCACACGCCTCAAAGTGGGATGACAAAATGACTCCAGAACAAGTCGAAGCCACCTTAGATAAGAAGTTTGCCGAAGGCAGCTACTCCCCTAAAGGTGCCGATTCTTGTTTGATGTGCCACAAAAAATCTGAAAAAGTGATGGACCTCTTCAAAGGTGTTCATGGCGCCATTGATTCATCAAAGAGCCCAATGGCTGGCCTGCAATGTGAAGCCTGTCATGGTCCTATGGGTCAACACAATAAAGGCGGCAACGAGCCGATGATCACTTTTGGTAAGCAATCGACCTTAAGTGCAGAAAAACAAAACAGTGTCTGTATGAGCTGTCACCAAGATGATAAACGCGTATCTTGGAACGGTAGTCACCATGACAATGCCGATGTCGCTTGTGCCTCATGCCACCAAGTGCATGTCGCAAAAGATCCTGTGTTATCAAAAAACACCGAAATGGAAGTCTGTACTAGCTGCCACACTAAGCAAAAAGCAGATATGAATAAACGCTCGAGTCACCCACTAAAATGGGCTCAAATGACCTGTAGCGATTGTCATAATCCCCATGGGAGCATGACAGATTCCGATCTAAACAAGCCTAGCATTAACGAAACCTGTTACTCCTGCCACGCCGAGAAACGCGGCCCAAAACTGTGGGAACATGCACCCGTGACTGAGAACTGTGTGACTTGCCACAATCCTCACGGCAGTGTGAATGATGCCATGTTGAAAACCCGCGCACCGCAGCTGTGTCAGCAATGTCACGCCAGCGATGGCCACGCCAGCAATGCTTACTTAGGTAACACTGGTTTAGGTTCAAACGTCGGCGACAATGCCTTTACGGGTGGAAGAAGCTGTTTAAATTGCCACAGTCAGGTCCATGGTTCAAACCATCCATCTGGCAAGCTATTACAGCGCTAAGGAGACGAGAAAATGAAATTTAAACTCAATTTGATCACTCTGGCGTTACTAGCAAACACAGGTTTTGCAATAGCGGCCGACGGGTATGGCTTAGCCAATGCCAATACAGAAAAAGTCAAAATGTCCGCTTGGAGCTGTAAAGGCTGCGTTGTTGAAACGGGTACATCTGGCACTGTGGGTGTGGGCGTGGGTTACAACAGCGAAGAGGATATTCGCTCGGCGAATGCCTTTGGGACTTCAAACGAAGTTGCAGGTAAATTTGATGCCGATGTCACCTTCCGTGGTGAGAAAGGCTATCAAGCCAGCGTTGAAGCTTATCAACTGGGCATGGATGGTGGCCGTTTAGATGTCAATGCGGGCAAACAAGGCCAGTATAATATCAATGTAAACTATCGCCAAATCGCCACTTACAACAGTAATAGTGCCTTAACGCCCTACTCTGGTGTCGGCAGCGATAATTTAACCTTGCCAGACAACTGGGTAACTGCGGGTTCAAGCAACCAGATGCCGTTACTGATGGATAACCTAAATGCCTTAGAACTGTCGCTCAAACGTGAGCGCACAGGGTTAGGTTTTGACTATCAAGGTGAATCGCTGTGGAGTACGCATGTGAGCTACATGCGTGAAGAAAAAACCGGCTTGAAAAAAACATCAGGTGGATTCTTTAACCAATCCATGATGTTAGCTGAGCCAGTTGATTACACCACTGACTCCATTGAAGCTGGCATTAAACTAAAAGGCGATCGTTGGTTCACTGCACTTAACTACAATGGCTCAATTTTTAAGAACGAGTACAACCAGTTAAACTTCGACAGTGCCTTCAATCCAACTTTTGGTGCTCAAACCTCTGGCACACTCGCCCTTGACCCTGACAACCAGTCACACACAGTCTCGCTCATGGGCCAATACAACGACAATACCAATGTGTTAACAGGTCGTGTGCTTGCGGGACAAATGAGTCAAGACCAAGCATTAGTCACTTCAGGCTATGGCTATCAAGTGCCAACAGAGGCCGTTGATGCCAAAGTTGACCTCACAGGGTTGAACTTAAAAGTCGTCAGTAAAGTAACTAACTCACTGCGCTTAAGTGGTAGCTACGACTATAGCGACCGTGATAACAATACTCAAATTGAAGAGTGGACCCAAGTCAGCATCAACAATGTCAATGGTAAGGTGGCCTATAACACCCCTTACGATAACACTAGCCAACGCTTCAAAGTGGCGGCGGATTATCGTATTACCCATGGACTGAAGCTTGATGGCGGCTATGACTTCAAACGTGACGACCGTAATTATCAAGACCGTGAAACCACGGATGAAAATACCGTTTGGGCACGTTTGCGCGTTAACAGCTTTGAAACTTGGGATATGTGGGTTAAGGGCAGTTACGGTCAGCGTGATGGCTCGCAATATCAAGCTTCTGAATGGACATCTTCTGAAACCAACAGCCTGTTACGTAAGTACAATCTGGCTAACCGCGACAGAACCCAGATTGAAGCTCGAGTCACCCACTCGCCAATCGACAGCTTGACCATAGATTTCGGTGCCCGTTACGCATTAGATGACTACTCTGACACAGTTATTGGCTTAACGGAGTCAAAAGACACCAGTTATGATGCCAACATCAGCTACATGATCACCGATGATTTACTGGCGACAGCCTTCTACAACTACCAAATCATTGAGTCAGAACAAGCGGGAAGCAGTAATTACAGCACCCCGACATGGACAGGATTCATTGAAGACAATGTAGATGTGATCGGGGCAGGCCTGAGCTACAACAACTTGCTTGAGAACAAGTTACGCATGGGATTGGATTACACTTATTCAAACTCCGACAGTAACACTCAAGTCAGACAAGGTATCACAGGCGACTATGGCGATTATTTTGCCAAAGTGCACAACATTAACTTATATGCTCAATATCAAGCCACCGAGAAAATGGCGCTGCGCTTGGATTATAAAATTGAGAATTATAAAGACAATGATGCCGCCAATGATATCGCCGTCGATGGGATCTGGAACGTCGTAGGCTTTGGCAGCAATAGCCATGACTACACAGCGCAAATGATCATGCTGAGCATGAGTTACAAACTCTAATCGATACTGTTCATAACACGAAAAGCCCGCATTTTGCGGGCTTTTGTTTAAGTGCAGCAGGATCTTTTAAAGCGATAACGTCATGGCAGATAACAGTAAAAATCTTGAATAAGATCAGACTCTGGCGCGAAAGTCCGCCCATAAAAACCTTAATCCTTGAGTTTTGGCTCACTTTAGCGGATCTTAATTCAATCTTTTAGTTAATCCTCTGAGCCCATGCGTATTTATTCTTCACTCTCCCAATCTCAGTGGCTGTTATCAATTCAAGCACTATTGGGGCTAAGCCTATTACCCTTACCCGCCATGGCGTTCGACCCTTCGGGTGGCGCAGCGAGCCTATTTATCATTTTAGGCCTAGGTGGTTTTACCTTAATCAATCTGTTTCTACAGGGCTTATTCTTTTTTGCGGGTCAGTATCGCAGCGCCACTTTTGCTAAACGCCATGTATTAAGCGCACTAATAGTGCCATTAATTGCCATTGCGTTAGCCATTTATGATCATAGAGGTTGGAGTGATTTCGCCCTTAACTTAGGTATTATCTGTGTCGGTATTGGACTGATTTTATTGCCACTACAGCTTTACCAAATCGATAAGCCCACCAATCGCAATGCTGATTGGATCATCAGCCTAGGGGCATTATTCATCTTAACTTTAAGCTATGTGATTGCCCCCTTAGCCTTCTTTACGATTGTACTGGCCCACATCTGTTTAGCTTCAAGCCCAAATCAAATTCCTAAGATATTAAGTTATATCGGTTTAATCCTTGGCTATTCTCTTTTTGGCTACTGGGTATATCAAACAGTGATGATGCTCCAATCCTGATTGAAAATGAATGAGCAACGATAAAATTAGCGATTAAATTGACTAAGACGAATCTCACTAAAGCGCCATCGCCACTTTGCGTAACTGTATCGCCATCATGCTCGGCATCAATGGCCAAACTGCTGGCAAAAATCAGCGCCTGTACTTTATGTCAGGCCCATTTACCCTTAGCGCCCAAGCCGATATTGCAGGCCAGTACCCAAGCGCGGATTTTGATTGCAGGCCAAGCTCCGGGCGTGAAAACCCACCATAAAGGCATACCTTTTGACGATGCCAGCGGTGAACGGCTGCGCACTTGGTTAAATGTCACGCGGGAGCAATTCTACGACCCCAATCTTTTTGCCATTATCCCTATGGGATTTTGTTTTCCGGGCAGTATCGAAAAAAACGCTAAAAAGCAGGGTGATAAACCACCGCGCCCCGAATGTGCTGCCACTTGGCATCAGGCCTTGCTCGCCCTAATGCCGCAAATAGAGCTAATTGTGATCCTCGGCCAATATGCCATCGACTATCATCTACCGCGCGAATCGTCCGAGGCCGTAAACCCCACTTCGCCAATCACTAAGCCTCAAACAACCAGCACTAACGTAACAGTCATCCCCAAACTGAAACCAATAACAGTGACCCAAGCATGCGCGCAATGGCAGCAATATTGGCCTAAGTATCTTGTCTTGCCGCACCCAAGCCCGCGTAATAATCTTTGGCTTAAGCAGCATCCTGAGTTTGAAAGCGATATGCTACCCAGATTAAGAATGCGTATTGCATCCCTGTTAAACCTTCAACCCCACTAGGCGCCTGTATGTATCTGCTTGATTCTGCCATTGCTAAGCAAATTGTGAGTCGTACAATGAAAATCATTGGCCACAATATCAATGTGATGAACGGCCAAGGGGTGATTTTAGGCTCAGGCGACCCTAAGCGCATTGGCTCAACCCACGAAGGCGCGCTGCTGGCGATTGCCCAAAATCGCAATGTTGAGATCAGTCAAGAAGTCGCCTCAGGGCTGCATGGCGTTAAGCCTGGCATCAATTTACCCTTACATTATCAAGGACAAATTATCGGCGTCGTCGGCATTACCGGTGATCCACGTGAGCTTACCCATTATGGTGAGTTACTTAAAATGACCGCCGAAATGATTGTTGAACAAGCCAACCTGCAGGATAAATTGCAATGGGAGAATCGCCAGCGTGAAGAATTTATTCTGCAACTGATCAAAGCTGAAACCGATGATGCACAGTTGCACCGCTGGGCAAAACAGCTCGACATTGATATCAGCCTGCCAAGAGTCGCGGCCATTATTGAGATCAGCGAGAAAAACATCCAGAAACACCATTTAAAAACCGACACCACCCCAGCGGCCTTGTACTTAGCTGAGGCATCCACTCAGCCCGCCGATGAACGTAGCCCCAGAGTCAGTGAAACCCTCAAGCAAGTGCTGCATCTATTGCAATATCCTGACCGTGGTAACTTGATTGCCATGACCTCAATGTCGCAGTTGGTGATCCTAAAGCCTGCTTTTTTAGATGGAAAACAATGGGATCCTGAGCTTGAAAATCAGCGTATCGATAAGCTGTTGCAGCGCTTACCCGCCCAAATGGATTTAAACTTTAAAATTGCCCTAGGCCATTTCTTCCCGGAAAAAGGTGGGATAGCGCGCTCCTATCACACGGCTCAAGAAACCTTAGCACTCGGTAAGCAGCTCAATGCAGAAGGGAATAAATACCTGTTTGAAGATTATTCCCTACAAGTGTTACTTGCAGGGCTAAAACATGACTGGCGCGGTCAGGCGCTGGCAACGCCCTACCAGCAACTCGCCAAGGCGGACAAAAACGGCCAATTACGCAAAACCTTAGCGGCATACATCACCCACTTTGGCGATGCACAGCAATGCGCGAATGCCCTGTTTATTCATCGCAATACACTCAGATATCGCCTTGATAAAATTCAGCAAATCACCCAAGCCGACATTCAATCCCTGCATGGATTATTAAGCCTGTATCTTGGGCAATTAATTGATACTTCGACTCGCTTAACTTAACGCTCAAATGACTTAGCAACTCAACAGATTAGCCAGAAAAAAGCCCGCAGATGACGGCGCAAACCTTATAACCAGATCAATTGAGTAAAACTTGGCCTGTACTAAAAAATTAATTGAAAGATTTATACCGTATCCCCTTTCCTATCCTTTCATATAGTATCGCGTCGATATGCTAGCGCTCTCGACTTAGTCCATTGAAAGGAATGATAATGACCTCAATCAAACTGACTTTACTCGCCAAAGCTTGTCTCATTAGCGGCATTGCGCTGACTTCACCTTCGTTAATCGCGGCCGAGAAAACCATTCCCGAACTGGTCGATGCCGTCAACGGCACACCCGATGCGGCAAGTCGCGAGGCGGGTAAAAATGTCAAACTGCGTAATCACACTAAGGGATTTTGTACCTCAGGCAGTTTTAAACCGAATCCACAATTACAACAAACGTTGGCAATTCCATTTTTTAATCAAGATAGTATCAAGGTCACAGCCCGCTTTTCCCTCGGCGGTACAAATCCGCAGATCTCAGATAAAACCGCTGGGCGCTTTATGTCACTCAAAATTGACGGCGATAAAGAAAACCTTAACTTTGTCACCACTAACGTTCCTGTTTTCTTTGCCAAAAATCTCGAAGAATTTTTTAACTTTCAGACCAAAGTGAAACAAGGCCCTGAAGGTAAACAGTGGCTTATTGATAATCAACCCAGCGCTAAAGCTTTTTTCGACTATGTTAAACAGTTGCCTCCTAGCCCAAGTTTTGCCAACAGCCGCTACTTTGGTGTAAATAGTTTCCTGTTCAGCACGCAAAAAAACAGTGTTCAACAAGGTGAAACGGTCGCGGGTAAATGGATTTTTGAACCTGTCGCAGGTACTGCCGCGCTGTCAGCCAGTGAACTTGCCAATCTCAGTGATGATTTTTTAAAGGCGGAATTACTCGAGCGCATTAAAATCCAGCCAGCACAATGGAACCTCTATATTCAACTCGCCGAAATGGGTGATGAGATTAATGACCCAACCGTGATCTGGCCTGAAACTCGCCAGCGTTTACTGGTAGGCCAAGTGATGATTAACGGTGAGCGAGATAGCGATCCCCTAGTTCAACAGTGTGATAAAGGCATATTTAACCCACTGTTATTACCTAAGGGCATTACTGCATCTGCCGATCCGATACTCAATGCCCGCACCGCAGCCTATGTAGAATCCTTTATTCGTCGTCAATAAAGATGTCGAGTTAAGTCCCTCCTGTTTAGGATTGGCAAATAGCCCTATTTGCCAATCCTTATCGACAAGCGCCTCCTTTACCGACAAAACGCCTCCTCCTGCATTCGAATTCACCTAAGCATTTTTGTGCATGAGCACAAAAATGGCGAAACATAACGCGGTAATTCCGTGGATTTAGCCAAAGCTATTCAAACATACCTGCACAATAATAGGATGACCTTAAAGCAGCCCTCATTTGGACTCAGGCCCAAATAAGCACTGCGCCCTACACTATAAGTCAAAAAACTTACTCAAAAACTTCAGCCAAGAACTGAACGGGACAAACTATGAACTTAGTGCTTATTCTCATCGGCGTGATTGCATTTATTGTTATCGCGACCTCAAAATTTAAACTCCACCCCTTTTTAACCTTAATTCTGGCCGCCTTTATCGCGGCCTTCGCCTATGGCCTGCCAAGCGGAGAAATCGCTAAAACCATTACCACAGGGTTTGGCAATATTTTAGGCTATATCGGCTTAGTGATCGTCTTAGGCACTATCATAGGGATTATTCTGGAAAAAAGCGGCGCCGCCATCACCATGGCCGATGTGGTGATCAAGATATTAGGTAAACGCTTCCCGACACTCACTATGTCAATTATCGGTTATCTTGTGTCTATTCCGGTCTTTTGTGACTCGGGTTTTGTGATCTTAAACTCACTGAAACAATCGATGGCGAACCGCATGAAGGTCTCTAGTGTCTCCATGAGCGTTGCCTTAGCCACAGGTCTGTACGCCACTCACACCTTTGTACCGCCAACGCCAGGCCCTATCGCCGCCGCAGGCAACTTAGGCTTAGAGTCCAACTTAGGTTTAGTGATCGGTGTGGGTCTCTTTGTGGCCGCCGTTGCGGCACTCGCGGGTATGTTATGGGCAAACCGCTTTGCCGATGTTGAGCCCGATGGTGAAGGCGCAGAAGAACTTAAAGCGCAGGCCAGTGACTATGAAACGCTGAAAAAAAGCTATGGCACGCTACCAAGTCCATTAAAAGCTTTCGCACCAATTTTTGTGCCTATCGTATTAATTTGTTTAGGTTCTATCGCTAACCTCCCTTCAGCGCCTTTGGGTAAAGAAGGTGTGTTTGATGCGCTCGTGTTCCTCGGTCAGCCCGTTAATGCCCTGATGATTGGCCTGTTTTTATCCCTGCTGCTGTTAAAGGGTGAGAATAAGATCAGCGAATTTAGCGAACGCATCAGCCAAGGGCTCGTCACTGCCGCGCCGATTATTTTAATCACAGGTGCAGGTGGTGCCTTTGGTGCGGTATTAAAAGCCACGCCTATCGGTGACTTTTTGGGCACATCACTGTCGGCACTGGGTATCGGTATCTTCATGCCATTTATCGTCGCTGCCGCGCTTAAGTCAGCGCAGGGTTCATCGACAGTCGCGTTAGTCGCAACCTCTGCACTGGTTGCGCCTATGCTTGGCGATATTGGTCTCGGTAGCGATATGGGCCGAGTGTTAACAGTAATGGCCATTGGCGCAGGTGCAATGACAGTTTCCCACGCCAATGACAGCTTCTTTTGGGTCGTCACCCAATTTAGCCGCATGAGCGTCAAACAAGCCTATAAAGCCCAAACTATGGCGACCCTAATCCAAGGTGTGACGTCCATGGTAACTGTGTATGTGCTAAGCCTAGTGTTGCTCTAATATTAATGAGTTCTTGATTCAATATTGTCCCTTGGGCACATACCGTGCCCAAGATATATCTCTGTTATACGCCCTAATAATTGCAACAGATTAATGTGCCAGTGATGGATATAAATGCCCTTATATCACCTCAGTTTTAGCACAGGGATGTTGTTGCGCCCAACGTAAGTGGCCTTGGGTTTAGTGTTCAACATTGAGCCCTGTTTTATCCCATTTAGCTGTAGGATTTTTAATGAAAATAGTTATCGCCCCCGACTCATTTAAAGAAAGCTTAAGCGCGCTCGAAGTGGCCAACGCCATAGAACAAGGCTTAAAACAAGTGATCCCCGACTGCGACATAGTCAAAATACCCGTTGCTGATGGTGGCGAAGGCACAGTGCAATCTATGGTGGACGCCACGGGCGGCAGTATTGTCAGCTTAGAAGTCATGGGGCCACTGGGACATAGAGTGCAAGCACACTATGGCATTCTTGGTGAAGGTATTCTCAGCGCTGCGATCAATACAAGTTCTGCTTCAGTTTCACGTGCAGATCCAACGAACAAATCGCCACATCGAGGCGCGATTGCCGTGATTGAAATGGCCTCAGCGTCTGGGCTACACCATGTGCCGAGGGAGCAACGTAACCCGCTGCTTACCACAAGTTATGGCACGGGCGAGCTAATTTGTGATGCGCTTAATCGGGGGATAAAGCACATCATTTTGGGGCTAGGCGGCAGTGCCACCAACGATGGCGGCGCGGGTATGGCCCAAGCGCTGGATATTTTATTGCTCGATGGCCAAGGTAAAACGCTACCTTCTGGCGGCGCAGCGCTGGCGAAACTCACCCAAATCGATATATCAAACGCTCATCCACTCTTACGTGAGTGCAGCTTCGAAGTTGCCTGCGATGTTGACAATCCACTGTGTGGCGAACGCGGCGCATCGGCAATTTTTGGTCCGCAAAAAGGTGCGACGCCCGAGATGGTTAAGCAGCTAGATGCCGCTCTTGCCCATTATGCCAATGTGATTGCTCGCAATGGCATTAGCGATCACCGCGATCATGCCGGAGCTGGTGCTGCTGGCGGTATGGGTCTTGGCGTGATGGCTTTTTTAAATGCCGAGCTTAAACCTGGGGTTGAGATTGTAATGCAAACCGTTGGCCTTGCGGACAAAATCCGTGGTGCCGATTTAGTGATCACAGGTGAAGGCCGCATCGATGGTCAAACCGTGTTTGGTAAAACCCCAATGGGCGTGTTAAAGCAAGCCAAACTGCAGGGCATTCCCACTATCGGTATCGCGGGCTGCCTCGGTGAAAACGCCAATGCCATATTGGATCACGGTATGGCGGCGATCTTCCCTATCATCCCGCACTTAAGTCCACTTGATGATGTACTGGCCAATGCCAAGCTAAACCTTTGCAATACCGCCCGAAATATCGGCGCGGTACTCATGTTAGGCCAACGCTAATACTGGAACTAATACTTAAGTAATTCCCTCTGTTTAATGATTTGAAGAAAGGCGCCATAACGGCGCCTTTGCTTATTTAGGCCGCAACGCTTTGGTAATACCAAATTTTAGTGCTTGATGCCTAAAAGGCCTTGCAGTAAAGTGAGCTCCCTTTTTAGTATTCCGCTGATTGAAAATTTGAGAGTCACTGATCGCGCATCACTGGTCGAAAGTCACTGGTCCGTTATACTCTTCGAGCCAATTTGCAGTTTCACTATAAAAATTAATAGACGGCAAGCCCCATGACCCAGAAACTCCCTCGCCAAGCCACCGCATCCGAAGCAAGTTTGCTGCGCATTTTTACTGCACCGGAAGATGCAAGCTCAACGCTGAGTATTATTGAGCAAAAGCTCTCCGAGGACTTAGCAGGCTTTTTGGGTGATAGTATCGCCGCGCTCGAAAAACCCTTGTCGGAAATCGAAACAGATTTTCAAGCCTTTGAGATCCCAACTCAGCCGCGTTTTGTCTCCGATTACACCGACGAAATCATGCAAAATTTGGTGGCGCATTCGGTACACACAGCGGCGCCAAGTTTTATCGGCCACATGACCTCTGCACTGCCCTACTTTGTGTTGCCACTGTCGAAGATGATGGTGGGACTCAATCAAAATCTGGTCAAAATCGAAACCTCTAAGGCATTTACGCCGCTTGAGCGCCAAGTGCTCGGCATGATGCACCATTTGATTTACGACCAAGATACGGATTTTTATCAAAGCTGGATGCACAGCGCCAATCATTCCCTCGGCGCATTTTGCTCAGGCGGCACGGTTGCCAACATCACGGCCCTGTGGATTGCCCGCAACCAACTGCTCAAGGCCGATGGCGACTTTAAAGGCGTCAGCCGCGAAGGCTTACTCAAGGCACTACGCCACTATGGCTATGACGATTTAGCGATTTTGGTCTCAGAGCGCGGTCACTACTCGCTGGGCAAAGCCGTCGATCTGCTTGGCATCGGCCGTGATAATATCATCAGCATTCCCACGGGCAGCGATAACAAGGTCGATGTCGCAAAAATGCGCCAAGCCGCCCTTGAACTTGCTAGCAAAAACATCAAAGTGTTAGCGATTGTTGGCGTGGCTGGCACCACAGAAACCGGTAATGTTGACCCGTTGACAGAATTAGCTGCGCTGGCAAAAGAGTTAAACTGCCATTTCCATGTGGATGCAGCGTGGGGCGGCGCAAGTTTATTATCCAATAAATACCGCCACTTACTCGCAGGTATCGAACTTGCGGACTCAGTCACTATCGATGCCCACAAACAAATGTACGTGCCCATGGGCGCAGGCATGGTGTTATTTAAAGATCCAGAGTTTGCCCACGCCATTGCCCATCACGCCGAGTATATTCTGCGCCGTGGTTCAAAGGACTTAGGCAGCCAAACGCTGGAAGGTTCACGCCCCGGCATGGCGATGTTAGTGCACGCTTGCTTACAGATCATCGGCCGCGATGGCTACGAAATCTTAATCAATAACAGCCTTGAAAAAGCGCGCTATTTTGCCGAACAAATCAAAGCCCATGAGGATTTTGAGCTAATCACTGAGCCAGAACTTTGTCTGCTGACTTACCGTTATGTGCCCGCCCGCGTCCAAGCCGCCATGCAGCTTGCCTGTGAGCAAGCAGACACGATAAGAATCGCCCGCTTTAACGAGCTGCTCGATGGTCTTACTCAGTTTATTCAAAAGCACCAACGCGAACAGGGTAAGTCCTTCGTCTCCCGCACCCGCATTCAGCCAGCCCGCTATTTTAGACAAGCAACCGTGGTGTTTCGCGTAGTACTCGCCAACCCCCTCACCAGCCATGACATTCTCAATCAAGTGCTGGTCGAACAAAGCGAAATCGCCGCATTAGATAACGAGTTTTTACCCGCACTCATGGCGATGGTGGCTGAATAGTAAGTGGTTTGATGTAAGCTTTAAATCCCAGTTCAAATACAGTGTGTTAATCGCAAACAGCCGCAAATTATTTGCGGCTGTTTGCTACGCGACACGAAATAAGCTGAACATTAAGAGACAAGACAAAGCGCTTATCCATCACTCGTTCGCCGAATTCAACTGCTTCCGTGACACGCCGTGAAGCCATCCATGGCGGCTCTACGATGACATCCATGTCATCGAAGGTCACGTCCGCATCTGAATTCGCCTTGGCTAATTTCTGCGTAATCTGCTGAATATTAAAACACAAATACCGTGATAACATCGCTACGATTTTAACCACAGCCCATAGGAATTATGGTGTGCAAGAGCAATCATGAAAGCTGTGGGTGTCCTCACTCTTTTCTTGAACAGAAAACGAAGGTAAAAAACCTTTGGTGAACAGAGTATTGGCTTGACTCACCGGGAACGTCCATAGATGGCTAGCTAAACCTCACGTCAGTGACTATTCGCTTGAATGTAAGCAGAAAGCACATTATGTTATTGTTTTTGAATAGGTGGCTGGATTTGGCTTTTCAAACAAGGCTGCTGTTTTATCGGTGGCACAACCAGTTTTATCACAAATAAGATCGTACTCAAGGATGAAACATGCCCTTACTATCGAATAAACAACATGAATTAAGCGCGAATATCGATTGTTTGAGCGATAAGGTTGTGCTGGCTCAAGCTTGGAAAAAAACACATCAATATATCCGCAGCACCAATTGGTATGCGGATACCTTTGAGCTGGATCGTTCTGCCATTGGCTTGGATAAACTGCTGGATAAATGGATCTTAGATTTAAATAGTAGGCGCTTCATGTTTAAGCCACTGCAACTGGTACCTGCACCCAAATCATGTCGATGGGATTTTGAGCACATTCAGATGGGTAGTATGGATTTTACATTAGATGAAGATTTTGATGGATTAAGCGAACTTAGTGAATATATTCGATATGCATGGAAACCTACAGTAGAGCAAAATAAGCAGATAAAGGAGTTGAGGCCTCTTGCCCATATCGATATCCGCGACCAAACCATTATGACAGCGTTAATGATGTGTTTAGCAAATAAAGTAGAAACGGAGCAAGGCGATACCTCATCCAAGTTTGCAGAGGTGCATGACAAAGGCATTATCAGCTATGGCAATAGACTTTATTGCAAATTTAATAGTAATGAGGCGGATTTTAATTGGGGCAACAGCACTACCTACAGCAAGTACTTTTCCGACTATCGACAATTTCTCTCCCGTCCTGCACATTTTGGCGGTGAAGTACTGCAAAACAAAACCGTGGATGAGCGTGTGTATGAAGTGCATCTGGATTTAGAAAAGTTCTATGACAAGATTGACCGAGAGAGATTGGTTGATAAGTTAGGGGCTGTTGTTGAAGAAGATGTTTTGGTGAAACGTCTGCTCAAAGCTTTTAAGGATTGGAAGTGGAAAAAAGACACCGATACTGCCTATAAGGCAGTATGCTGCCCGGACGGGGATAAACAAGCCCCATGCGGAATTCCTCAGGGGCTTGTCGCTGGAGGCTTTTTAGCGAACGTATATTTATTGGATTTTGACCGATGGTTATCTGAACAGATAAATAGTGAGATTATTGAAGGCATTCGATTGGTGGATGCCTGTCGTTATGCTGATGATATGCGATTAATCATCGTCAGCCGTGAAAAAAATATCAATGTTATTAAAGATAAAATTTCTAAATTCTTTAATTGTGAACTGAACAAACTGGGGTTAAACATACAAGAAGCGAAAACCAAGATTGAAGTCTTTCGTGCAAAAAAAGCTGGTATTTCATTTAAGCTAAAGAATATCCAAAGCAAAATCAGTGGGCCATTGTCGGTAAATGAAATTGACGAACAACTTGGGCATTTGGAAGGCTTAATCGGCTTGGCAGAATCTTTACGGACGAAAGAACTTGATGAAAATAATAATAACCCGCTTGCGCTGATTGACGGCCCTACGCAAGATGTGCGAGAAGATACCTTACTACGCTTTTCTGCTAATAAGATTCATTTCTTACTACGGCAAAAACGCAGTTTAATTGCCCAAGATGTGGATGAAACAGGTAACCCTATTCCTGGGAATTGGGATTATCTGCAAGAACGTCTGGCTAGGCGGTTTATCGCCTGTTGGAGTAAAGACCCCTCTTTAGTGCTTCTACTAAAAAAAGGCTTAGAATTCTTTCCAGATAAAAGACTGCTAAAGCCAGTTATTTCCCAACTTAAATTAGTACGCAAGCGTTCTTGTGCTAAGCAAAAAGCGATATCTGAGTATTGTTTGTGTGAAATTTTTCGCCATGCTGCGACTGTTATTCATGGAAAAGAGCATTGGGCCAACCCTGCCCATGCTGATGTAAACAGCTTTTTCGCAGCACTACAGAATGAAGCCGTTAACTTATTGTGTGAGGACAAATTTGACAATCCTTATTTATCAAGCCAAATGCGATTTTTATTGTTAGTGCGCAATGATTCATTATTAGGAGACGACAGTGACTGTGCACATTTTGACTTGATTACTAAGTTAATGAAGGGGTATCGGCGCATTAGCGTTGAGCATAGTGTTGATGATTTTGTTGCTAACTGCGTTTTGGCCTATCAGCTTGCCGCAGATAAACCGCTGGTGCTAAGGGCAATAGATGCCTTCCTTGAAAAACTGAATAAGAGGGGGCTACTGCTCAAAAAAGACAAAAAAATTACTAAAATGGATATTGAACCTATCTGTAAAGGCATAGCTATGACCGATATGGATTTGTTCAGTGCGTTGGTGAATTTTGAGGCAGGGAAAGCCGTATGAGTTGGGCTAAGCAGATTACCTCATTGATCAAACAAACAGGGATTAGAGAAAATGCAATTCAAGGGGATTTGAATCGCTTTAAACATAAAGCTGAACCCTTGTTTATCGGTTTATTGGGGGTCATCAAACGTCCAGACAATCCATTCCGCCATGAAAATGCGGTTGTTAAATTATTGCAAGCAGCTTTGAAAGATAAGTCAGCATTTCTCCGCGATATTGATATTACCAACTGCAAGGTTAAGTGTACTGATTGGACTCGTATTCAGTCACTACAAGAAGAAGTTGAAATTGAACTAACCGAACAAAACGATGAGTGTCTCTATCCCATACCCGATTGGGTTAATGAGGACAATAAACCTCTGTATCGAGTCGGAATGTTCCTACGAAGCTGTTTGATTGGACATGTCGATTGGACAAGCTTAAATCATCTTGATCGATCCTATTCAGGCTATCGCGGCGTAAAAACCAGCTTTTTAAAACGTCAGTTAGGCATGACACATGCGCCGACTGCTTTACAAGGTGAGGCTGCCGCTATGACTGGTTGGTTAACTGGACTGCTGTTTCACCTTCTCCAGTGGCCAGGTGCCAAAACAGCAAACGGTAATTATCTATGGCCAAGTCAGTGGGATCTTACCTCATTGAAGAAGCTGATTGATGAGCGGATTGAATTCCAGCGTACCTGCTATTGTGAATTGTCAGACATGCCAGGCTATATTGAACGGATTCAACTGGATTGGGATAAGACCAAAAAAACGCTTAAAGTTGTTATGGTTCAGTCTCTTTTACCTATAAATACTGATTTCGCATCTCGTGGGTTTAAACTGGAAACCTCGCTGTATCGTGCTCGTCATCGGCGACATATTGCGGCAGTCGCTGAGTTGTTGTTACATAAAGTCGTTAGCCAAAACAGTATCTTCGACGAGCCAGAAAAACGTAAGTCTGACATTGACTTGATAGTTTGGCCTGAGCTATCCATTCATAAAGACGATATTGATATTCTTGAACGACTGTCTGATAAAACGGGAGCGATTATTTACGCAGGTTTAGTTTTTTTGGACATACCAGGTCATCCTGGACCAATTAACACTGCTATTTGGATCGTACCTAAAAAAGACGGTGATGGACGTCAGTTTATGTTCCGCTTTCAGGGTAAACAGAACATGATGAAAGATGAAATCGGACATGTGAAATCATGGAGACCTTACCAGTTAATCTTGGAATTGATCCATCCAGCATTTCCAGACGAACCAGGCTTTATGTTAACTGGCTCTATCTGTTATGACGCTACAGACATATCTTTAAGTGCAGACTTACGTGACAAGAGTAACGCATATATTGTTTGTGCATTGAATAAGGATGTAAACACTTTTGATACTATGATTGACGCTCTTCACTACCACATGTTCCAGCCGGTGGTTTTAGTAAATACAGGAGCCTATGGAGGCTCATGCGCAAAAGCACCTTACCGAGACCCTCACTTACGATTGATCTCTCACTGTCATGGTAACAACCAAGTGTCAATCAGTACGTTTGAAATGAATATGTTCGATTTTAGACGTGACAGTGTTGGTAAATCAATGCAATCAGGAAACCAGATAAAAACACAACCCGCAGGAGTTAGAAAATGATGTGTTTTAAGTCGGGTTTTGCAGCCCTGCTTGATATTAGCTTATGGGCGGGTTGGGCCAATATAGTTATGGCAATAGTTGCAGTTTTGGCACTGTTATTTGCTCGAACTCAAGTTGAAAGTGCTCGACGTGATAGTAGACGAGCTTCCGCTTATGCAGCTTATAGTGAGTATCTTAAACTTTGTATTGAAAATGAATCATTTGCTAGAGGTATGGAGATAGAGATTACACGTAATGAAGATGATTATTCTAAATATCGTTGGTTTGTGGCCAATATGCTTTTTGCGTTTGAGCAGGTACTTGAAGTTTGCAAGGATGACCCTACTTGGAAGGAAACTATTCGACATCAACTACTTCGTCACAAATGGCATTTAGATAAATCTGGTTCAGCCAAAAGAGACGAATGGGGCGCAGATCTTAAAGATTTATTTCCAAAGTGAGAGATGAAAGAGGAAAAGAGGGACACCCACATGTTTCTGATATGAAAAAGTGCTCATCTAAAGCATCTACGTGAAAATAAATGATGATAGTGTGAAAAACTGCCGCTAAAAGGTACACAGGAATTAACGAAATTAAGCACGCTCGTGGAAGTGGCCGTTGGCGGCATGGCCGCTCATTCATATCTGACCCATCGGGATATGGGAAATGTCACCATTATATCGGGAACATAATTGACCATGTGACCGCCGCATTCGCGCATCCATATGCAGTAGATGCCGCCGTCGAACCCTCTGGAATGACTTTTATTATTTAAGCAGAGCGTGTCACTGGAATGAGAGTGCTTAATTGTGTCGCTGGATTTATAGTTTCAACATCAAAACATCACTATATCAAGGAACTACTATGTACTTCATTGCTGCTTTTGGCTTAATGATGTTGTTATTAAGTCTAGTGATGGTTGTAAAACCTGCGTCTTTCTCTAAGGGGATTATTTCATTTAGCGAGCAGCCCTACTTCCATATTGCTGAAGTGTTTAGCCGAGTTATTACGGGTCTCATTTTTACCCATTACTCAACCGATACTCAGTTTCCACAGACCATTTTTGCGATAGGTATTGCATTGTTCAGTGTTGGAATGGGCTTGGCGTTAACGCCTCCAAGGTTACATAGGAAGTTTGCGCTATGGTCTGCTCAATACTTCAACAATAAATTCCGTTTAATTGGTCTATTTTCCATCCCGCTATCTTTGCTACTTATCTATTCTGCTGTTGGCGCCTAAAAAATAGTATGCAATCCAACAACAAGGATTTTGTCACAATAATTTAGTTTTAGCTAAAGCATCGCAACTTGTAAAAAACAATGCTAAGGTAATGATTCGTATAACAAGTATAGCTTTCTAAGCAGAATCTGTCGGAGAAAAAGGATGTTTATCAGATATATTTTAATGCTCACTGCCGTGCTGCTATGCCTTTACCCTGTTTGGGGATTAGTGAGCCCAGCAAGCTACTTGCAGGAGATATTAGAGGTTTATCCCGATGCGGAACAAGCCAGTCATACTCAAGTACGAATTACGGCGGCTATTTTATGGATAAGCAATCTGACGCTATCATTTGCGTTACTATTTATTGCAAAATTCATTAAAAAACCTCAAACGTACAAATTCGCGAAAATATCGTCTATCGCATTAATTATCTATCCATTTATTCTGACGATAACAGAGGCAATTTCTCACAGTATTCTATACCGCCACCTAGAACATCCTACGTTGACAATCGAGTTTTCAGCGCAAAAAATGTTCTATTTCGTATTTGGCCTGATCATTCTGGGAATTTATCAATCCCAACAAGAGTACAAACGCGCCAAAGAAAATGGTTAATTTATCAACACATTTTAGGGAAAAACCATTGAAGTTCTTTATCTCTTTTATCTTTGCTTTTCTTGGCTCAAAATTATTATTCAAATACTTCGATTTTCACTACGAAATTTTTAGCGACCCTTTTGATCCATTGAAATTTATTATTGATACGGGGGTGTTCGTTGTTATTTTTATATCAACACAGATACTGTATGAAAAAATATTCAGTAAAACGAAGAAACAAGAACAGCCATAATTCCCCCAACTAATGCACATAGGGATAATGCGCAGAGGGATCATGAATAATATATGCTGTTAACACGCTCACAAGCGCTAAGCGACCAATCGAAACCACATAGGAACTGAAAGCTTTATATGCGAAAAAACATTCTCCCACTGATAATGCTAAGTCTTGGCGCATTGCCTCTATATGCTCCAGCACAGGACACCAGCGCGTTATGGGGCAAAAAATACGTTGAAGTGAAATCGAGTTTATTGGCAGCTGGCTGGGTATTAGCGCCCGTAGCAGAAGATGAAACGCCAATGACAGAAGATTACCCTGAAATAACCTGTGGTAACGGCGCGATGGCCATTTGCTCTGTCGGCTTTAAGCGAGAAAAAACTACGCTTGCCTTAGTAGTTGAGTCTATTGAACAAGTGCTTGTTGTGACAGGTGAATACTAATATAGCCCAATAGATGATGTTAAACTCAGCCTAAGCATCTAATGTAAACGAGGTAGTGATGTCATCTGTCCCCCAATCAAAACAAGAACTTGAATTGGCTATTTACTCAGTTTTCCCCAAATTGATGGCTGACTATCGTTCAATCCCAACCCAAATGTCCCGTGTGTGCAGCATAGAAGGAAACATCAAAGGTACACAAATTAGTGTAAGTGATACCGTCGCTTACCTTATTGGTTGGGGTAAATTAGTGCTCAAATGGTACGAGTTAACATCGCAAGCACTCCCCGTTGATTTTCCCGATACGGGTTATAAATGGAATCAACTGGGATTATTAGCAGAGCGATTTCATCATGAATATAGCCAATGGCAATATACTGATTTACTTGATGAATATGAAATGACAATGGAAAAATTGTCAACGCTGATTGCGAGTCTCAGTGATCAGCAACTGTACGGCATAACTTGGTACGATAAATGGACTCTGGGCCGTATGATCCAATTCAATACTTACTCCCCGATGAAGAATATACGTACCAAAGTACGACGATTCAAAAAAGACAATGCATTACCCTAGTAAATAACTCTTTTCAGCACTGAGGTATTCATGCCAAGTACCCACACTCACCCGCAGTTAGGTCCAAATCCCAACGATAAAGCGCCGATGAAAGGCTTTCCTCAGGTTGGCTTTCTTAAAAACTTTATTACCCGCGAGAACATTATTGTCGGTGATTACACTTATTATGACGATCCAGCAGGTCCTGAGAGGTTCGAGTCGAATGTACTTTATCACTTTGACTTTATTGGCGATAAACTGAATATCGGTAAATTCTGTGCCATTGCGAAAGACGTGAAATTCATTATGAATGGCGCCAATCATCAAGTATCTGGCTTTTCAACTTATCCTTTTTATATCTTCGGCAATGGCTGGGAGAAAGCGGCGCCCAAGCCCGAAGATTTACCTATTAAGGGCGACACCTGTATCGGTAACGACGTATGGATTGGTTATAACGCCACTATCATGCCTGGGGTGAAAATTGGCCACGGCGCCATTGTTGCCAGTCAATCCGTAGTAACAAAAGATGTACCACCCTACGCTGTGGTTGGCGGTAATCCTGCCACAGTGATCAAGCTGAGATTCGAGCAAACTGTGATAGATGAGCTTGTTGCCATCGCTTGGTGGGATTGGCCGATAGAGAAAATCACTCAACACCTAGAGGCTATCGCGGGGGCAGAACTCACAACATTACAGCAGGCAACCTAAATAACGCCTATCGCGAGCAAGACTGAACAAAAAATCTTAAGCGACAAGCATTAAGCAACACACATTAAAAAACGCCATTAAACGCAAACAAAATCCTATATGCGCAATTTTGTACAAAAGCACTGAGGGTTTCTGGGTTACTATCAGGCACAACCCGCCCATTCATACACTAAACACGGAGGCCTAGTGTGAACACAGAACATGCGGCCTACCAGATTGCCGATGAATTAGGTGGCCTCGAGTTACTCAATGCCCACTACCATAAACAAAACTTTAGTCGGCACACCCACGAAGGTTACACAGTCGGCGTGATTGAAACGGGGGCGCAGCGTTTTTATCGCACGGGTGGCAACCATGTGGCGCCAAAGCACAGCATCATTCTCGTCAACGCCGACGAAGTCCATAATGGTTGTAGCGCCACCGAGGGCGGTTGGTCCTATCGTGCCATGTATCCAGTACCCGCGCAGTTTGCCAATATTAACAGTGAGCTAGCATCAAACCGCGGTGCGCCCTATTTCCCTGAGCCCGTCGTGTACGATCCTGAATTAGCCGAATTACTGCGCTTCACCTTTACGACTTTAGATACATCGGACAATCGCTTACTGCGCGAAAGCTTGGTCTATTCAAGCTTGACACAGTTGATGACACGCCATGGCAAGAATCACCCAAGCGATGACCTCGCTGTAATCGCTAAGCCTGCGTTAGCACTGGTGAAATCCTTTATCGACGATCATCCTGCAGCCGACATCTCCCTTGAAGAGCTGGCAACACTCGCGGGATTAAGCCCCTATTATTTGCTGAAGCAATTTCAGCGTTATTACGGCTTACCGCCCCACGCTTACCAAATTCAGGCAAGAGTGAGACTCGCCAAAGGGAAAATCAAACAAGGCACACGGCTGCTCGATGTCGCCCTCGATTGTGGTTTTCACGATCAAAGTCACTTGAATCGACATTTTAAGAAGACAGTCGGTGTTACGCCGGGGCAATTTGCCAAAGAAATAGGCCGCAATATTATCCAAGCCTAAACAACCACTTTAAGTTAATCTGCCATGCTCATTCTTGCTTTCTCCTCTATTGACTAAGCAAGCAACCTTATCCAAGCATTCATTGTTTAATAGCAACCCCATCGCCGCTATTTTTAGGAGCCAAAGTGACCACCGACAAGCTTATAAAACCTGATGTTTATCCTGTGCATCCCACAAAATCCAAGGCATTTTTAAAAGGTACCTTGGCCATGATGCCGTTGACGATAGCGGTTGTACCTTGGGGCATTTTAGCGGGCTCCTTCGCCATTGAGGTTGGGCTCACGCCCATTGAGAGCCAAGCCATGTCGGCGATTATCTTCGCGGGCGCGGCTCAATTAGTGGCGCTCGGCATGGTGAAAGCCGGTATTGGTCTGTGGAGTATCTTAATTACGACGTTACTCATCACCTCACGCCATCTGTTATATGCAATGGCGATGCGCAGTCAAATCAGTCCGTTGCCGTTAAAGTGGCGCCTAACATTGGGCTTTTTGCTCACAGATGAACTGTTTGCCATCGCCAATCAAGGCAAGTTACATAAGTTCGACCCTTGGTACGCCCTTGGCGGCGGCTTGAGTTTCTATATCGGTTGGAACATAGCCACACTACTTGGCATAGTGGCGGGCAATGCGATCGAGAATTTAGATGAGATGGGATTAGATTTTGCCATCGCAGCCACCTTCATCGCTCTGGTCGTTCCTACCATAAAAAAACCATCGATTCTCGTCTGTGTATTAGTCTCGCTCACCCTAGCAGTGGTATGCGCCGTTTTTAAAATTCAAGCGGGACTGCTCATTGCCGCCATTGCGGGAATGACGGCAGGTGTACTTTACGCCAAAGTGACCAAGGAAGCGGAACGCGCAGAACAATCCGCCAGTCAGTTAGCAAGCGCACAGACCAAAACAGAAGTGGATACAGGAACAGGGACTGACATTAAGACAAAAACATTGTCAGGAGAAAAAGCATGATTTGGTTAATGATCTTTTCAATGGCGGCGGTTGTGTTTATCAGTCGTCATTTACTACTGGAGCCTAAACTACCGCTGCGATTAAGTAAGGGCACCCAAACCTTTTTAAGTTACTCAGCCCCTGCGGTACTCACTGCGATCTTTGCGCCCATAGTGTTTGTGCAGGAAGGTCTGCTCGATCTGAGCCTAGACAACAGCTATCTCATTTGCGCCGTAGTCGCTACAGTGTTGGCGCTCATCACTCGCAATACCTTGCTGACCACAGTGCTGAGTATGGGACTGTTTTTCTTTATCCACTAAGTAAGCAAAGAGTCAGTGCTCAGCAACGGCACTGACTCTTGCATCAATCACTGACACCGTCCCTACCACTCTTTTACACAGCCTAACCCTCTCTGAGACATCGCCCCCTAGAAAATTACTGACACGTTATCTTGATTTTCCACAATCTTCATGTACTTAGATTCTTATGTCTGTGAAACTAACAGTATCGGCTTTAACGGTATTTTACACATCGACGATAATGGAAGAGTGATGATATTTATCAGCAATAACAAAGGCTCAAACAATAAAAACAAAATACTTAACCTAACCATATTCAAACTATTTAGCCTCTAAAAAAGTCCATTCAGAAATGTTATTTACTGCATCTATTACGGCACTCATCTCAGTATTTTTCTCGGTGTAGTTCTCGGAATGAAGAGTCCATTTAAAAAAAGTTTTACATAATAAAATGCCGCATAAATATTCATCCACTTTCAAAAAACAACCCACTAAAATTTAAAGTAAATATACTATATTATAAAGTTCTAAATACCGTTTAAAAATAAAGTAATTAACATTTTTAACCAGATTGAAACACGCCTAAAATTAATTCATTTTTATTTTGTTTAATAAAAATAAAAGTGCTAGTTTTTATATGTGCCTAGCAGTAATGATTATTTATATGATTTAGAACTACATATAATTGCCATCGGCGCTCTCAATGAAAGGACGTATTTTATTAAAATAAAGGAACAATCATGAGAAAAAAATCTAGCCTGGGTATATTAACGTTATCCTGTTTAACCGCACTTGGAACTGTTTCTTTGTTGGCCGAAGCTGCTATTCCGAATACTATTCCAAAACTGTCAATGGTAGAACACGCAGCCCCTGATCTTGATTCGCTTAAAAATGATGCAATTAACGACCCCTCGTTTATCAGCTCGTTATTCTCCTTAGGACACCATCTTGGATATGCATGGGCTGGCGGTACAGCATCCCAGTATGTTGGTGAAGACATCGAAGTCAGAAGAGAATCGAACAACGAATACAGTCTTAGAGCCCGCTATAACGGCAATGATCCTTATGCAAGCGGCTACAGAGCGAATGAACGTTTGAAGGTAAATTTACAAAATATTCATTTCGTCACTAATCCTCAAAGTCTAAAGTTAGGTTCACCTCAAGTTTATGATCGTGAGGCTATTTATACTGCTCCTGTGGTTATCTATAACTGGGGCGATACCGAAGATACTGGTGTGGCCACCCTAAACTATGATTACACCACTAGCTGGGCCAAAACCGATAATTTCTCCTTCTCCGAGAAAATTGGCGTAACCAATAAATATGAAGTGGGTATTCCAGGAATAGGTGGTGCAAGTTCTGAAATCAGCGCCGAATTTTCTGCCAGCCAAGGTTGGAGTGAAACCGACGGCAAAAGTACAACGATTTCGAGTCAGGCGCAGTACCGCGCAATTATGCCGCCTCGCAGCAAACGTTATATCTCAATCACCCTATTTAAACAAAAGGCGGATGTCCCATACGCCTCAAGTTTATATATGATGTACGATATAAAATATGAGAACTTCTTAAAATGGGGAGGTAATGCGCATATTAATCATCCGACAAATAGACCTAACTTCCCTTACACCTTTGGCGGAGCGAATGCGAATAATCTGAATGGACCAGAAGCCTTAGTCGATCAATATCTTCATCAAGATATAAACGGTTATGGTGTATGGGATTGGCCTGCAGCGATTAATTCGGCACAGTCAAAAAGTGGGTTTGAGTGGCAATTAGCGAATATTGTTAGACAACATGGCGCACCTATCAGCGGTAAATTTACCGCAATAGATTCGAGTCAATTTAATATCGATGCCAGTGAATCCTATCCACTAACGGATGAAGACATTGCTAATCGTCCTAAAAGCGCTCAAAAATTAGGACTGAGTCGCAATATTCAGGTTGCCGTCGGCGAGCTCCAAAACAATGATGAAGATGGTTTAATCAAAAAACTGAATATTTCGCAATCAAGTGAAGTCATGTTAAACAATTAAAAACGGTGAGCTTAGGCTCTCAATAACTACTATGACACCAGTATCAGAGAGATCTCGATACAACTAGCGAATTACTAGAAAGTTACTAGGGTCTGTTGATCTTTCGAGAGTGATTTTTAGACAGCATGGCAAGACGTTATAATTTGCTTCGCCAAAAGTAACCATAACCTCAAGCCATGCCAAGACTTATGCTAACCGATGCACGCTGGGAAAAGCTATTTCATTTAATGAAAAGCACAGGCCGTGTTTATGACAAACCTGAACATAGACAAACATTCGAAGGTATTCTTTACCGCCTTAGAACAGGTATCCCTTGGCGAGATTTACCTAAAGAGTTCGGTCATTGGAGCACGGTCTTTAGACGGTTTCATTTATGGTCTAAGAAAGGCGTTCTAGCACATTTATTCAAGGCCTTAGCCAACCTTGCTGATATAGAATGGGTCTTTATTGATGGCTCGATAGTGCGGGCTCACCAGCACAGTGCAGGTGCAGCGACGCTAAGTAATGAGAGTATTGGTAAAAGTCGAGGCGGTAATTCAACCAAAATTCACTTAGCCGTCGACAGCGGAGGATTACCGATTTATTTCGAATTATCAGAAGGCCAAAAACACGATATTACACACGCCCCCAGCTTAATTGAGCACCTGAAGCAGGTTGATACCGTCATTGCAGATAAAGGTTATGACAGCGATGCTTTTCGTGAACTTATCGCAAATAAAGGCGGGAAATCTGTTATTCCAAGGCGCCGCTATAAGAATACACCTCAAGAAAGAGTCGATTGGTGCTTATATCGGTATCGACATTTAGTGGAGAATGCTTTTGGAAGAATTAAGCACTATCGAGCAATATCAACAAGATATGACAAGCTAGCAAGAAATTACGCCAGTATGGTGTCACTGGCGTTTATGTTAATGTGGCTGCCGATGTATTGCTGAACAACATTTGTACAGCAAAGATCAACAGACCCTAGCAAATTAGAAATGTAATACAAAGCCACTCATTCGAGTGGCTTTTCTTTCGCTTCTGCTCGCGCCTTCGATTGCTCATCCATCAGGCAAATATAATCTTCAAGCTCTTGCCCGAGAGTGAGATCAAAATGACGGTTTAACCGCACAAGACCTGTGATGCGATCGACCCTGAAATTACGAAAATCAGCACGTAGCTCACACCATGTCAGTAAGGTCCAAGTACCACGCCAAAAATAGATGGCGAGCGGCCTAACTTCCCGCTCGGTGACATCCAGTTTGACATCTTGGTAGAAGAGTTTGACGTATTCGCGTCGCTGAGCCGCATTACGCAAGGGATCGAGGAATTGGAACTCATTGGAATCGAGGTAAAAGTCCGGTGAAAACATCAAGGATTGATAGGCTTGTAGTCGTTTTGGTAGTACGGCTTCGACTTTGATCATCGCCTGCCTCGCTGCGCTACCAAGCTCCTTACCACCCCAAGTTTGCACCATACGCATGCCAACTTGAATCGCTTCGAGTTCGGCTTCGTTAAACATCAAGGGCGGGACATTCACCTCATGGCGCAACAAATAGCCGACACCCGCCTCCCCTTCAATGGGAATGCCACTTAAACACAAATCCTGCACATCACGGTAAATCGTGCGTGTAGAAACCTCTAACCGCTCAGCCAACTCTTGGGCTGTGGTTAAGCGTTTATGTTTGAGAATTTGCACTATTTGAAATAGGCGATCGGCGCGGCGCATTAGCTCTGGTTTAACCCTTTATCTATCAATCAGTTGATTAAGTATTATTACCCTAGATCAATCGCTGGTATGTCCTTGAATACACACTTGAGTACTTTTACGATTTGAATCATAAAATCCCGATATAAATCTCAACCTCTGTGGCGCTGAGATAGACTTCAAAATCAGTTTGATAACGTCGCTGATGAGAGCAATCAGCCGCGCTAAAATAGCCCCAAACTTGCCCCAAAGATCGATAACACACTGCGGCATATCACCCTGAGCGGTGAATTTTAGGTACTTGCCCGCGTTAAGCTCCAATGGCGTAAAATGACTTGCATCAACAGGGGCATCAATTGCCTTACCCACCAGTACAGAAAACTCGCCATTCATGTCTGACTCATAGTCATAATACACGCCATACATGGGCGAATTAAGCATTGCTGTCAACTGGGATGATTCAAAAAAGGCTTGCCACAGACCACCTATTCTCGCGCTATCGACAGACATTTCTGCCCGATTATTCGTGCGGGTGCTTAGTCCAAGTAACGGTCGAGCATCAATATAAACCACATCCATTTTTGTTTCTTCCATAGAAATCTAAACCAATAGGTTAATGTTAGCGTCGTGCCTAAGGGCACGACGCTAACAATTTAACACTCGAAACTACTTATCCTTAGACCACAGACCGACTTTATTGCCTTCACTATCGGCAAATAACGCGATGTAACCACACTCTCCACCATTAATCGGCGTCACTGGCAGCAAAATATTCACATTGGCGGCAGCGAGTTTATCCACTAGCGGTTGTAAGTGGGTGCTGAAATGCAAATACACTGTGCTGCCCTGCATTGACGGCTGACTCATACTGCACTTGACTAGCCCTATGCTCGCCGCACTCGCATCCTCAGTGACTATGCTCGCATATTCCATGTCTTCCATATCGTCACGTTTAAACTCAACCCCAAAATGCTGTTGATAAAAAGCAATGGCACGGTTCATGTCACTGACAGGAATTTCACCCCAAACTAACGGTGCAATAGATAACATTTTCACTTTCTCCTTGTTGAAAAAATATCAATGATTCAAAACCTTATTCGTACAATTCAGGACAGAATCATTAACGGGCGACAACAAGAATAAAACAAGGCTACTGACAGCATGATGTCAGTAGCCTTTTAATAAAAGTGAATTTTGGCGTTTTAACTTAACCAGCAACCAAGATTATTTTGGCAAACTGGTTTGATGTGCCTGAATAAAATCATCCATGGCTTTGCTCGCCCTCGCTTGGGCGCTGGCTAAGGTATCTGTATCAACCATAGTTTCTACCACTTCGTAGTAGCACTTAATTTTAGGTTCAGTGCCAGATGGTCTGACGATCACCCGAGCCCCGCCCGCTAAGCAGTAAGTCAATACATCGCTCGGTGGTAAGTCGATTTTCTCAACATTTCCATCGGCAAAACGACGCTCAAGCGCCTTTAAATCATCGGTTGAGAGCACATCTAACTCACCAATCTTCACCGGTGGATGCTCGCGCAAATAGGCGCCAATATTGGGCGTGTCAGGTTTTAGCGCAATGCTCACCTGCGCATTGAGATGGAAGCCATGCTCACGGTAAATTTGCTCGAGTCTGTCCCAAATCGTTTGCCCCTTCGCCACCAGCTCGGCAGTTAATTGGGCAAATGCCACCAGCGCCGACAAGCCATCTTTATCCCACACCATACTGCCCACCGTATAGCCAAGGGCTTCTTCATAGGCAAACAGGAATTGATCCTCAGGGGACGTTTTTGCAATCCCTACATTCATCAGCCACTTAAAGCCGGTGAGCGTGGTAAAGCTTTGCGTGCCAAACCATTGAGCAATTTTAGATAACAGGCTCGATGACACTATCGTTGTGCCCGTAAGTCGTTGATTATCTTTGGCGTGAGATAACAAGTAATGCCCAAAGAGCACACCGACTTGATCGCCCGTCAGCATCTGATACTCGCCATCCTCTTTACGCACTGCAACCGCAAAACGGTCGGCATCGGGATCGTTAGCACAGGCGAGCATAGCGCCGTGTTTTTTCGCCTCGGCAATCACTAAATCCATCGCCCCTTTTTCTTCAGGGTTTGGGAAGTTCACCGTCGGGAAATCCCCATCGGGTTCACGCTGGGAGGCAACCGAATACACTTGGGTGAAACCGGCATCTTTCAATACCGTTTCAGCCATTTCGGCACCCACACCGTGCATGGCGGTATAGGCTAAACTGACCTTTTCAGGAGCGGTATGGTTTTGCAGCACCTCAGCTTGCTGCACGCCATGGCGATAGCTTTGGTAAAAATCGTCCAGCAGGATAATTAACTTACCTTGTTTTACCGCGTCATCATGCTCTAAAAACGGAATCGCTTGATTTGCGGCGCGCTCAATTTGCGCGGCAATACCAGAGTCGTGGGGCGGAATAATCTGCGCGCCATTCTCCCAATAGACTTTATAGCCATTGTATTGCGGCGGGTTATGACTCGCGGTCACCACAATGCCCGCTGCCGCATTAAAATGTTTTACCCCAAAGGCCACCAACGGCGTTGGCGCTACTTTGGACGTTAAGCGTACCTTAATCCCCATAGCGGTGAGCACACTCGCTGCATCATGGGCAAAATTAAATGAATCGTGGCGGCCATCATAACCAATCACCACGCCGCGCTCGGCGGCATCTTTAATCTGATCAAGTAGATAAGCACCAAGGCCAGCAGAGGTTTGGCGGATCACCAAACGGTTCATCCCCATAGGCCCAGCGCCAACGACACCGCGTAATCCTGCGGTGCCAAATTCCAAGCGACCCGCAAAGCGCGCTGCGAGTTCAGCTTCATTGCCGCTATCAATTAGGGTTTGTAACTGGGCTTGAGTGCGAGGGTCTGGATCATTTTCAAGCCAATGGTTTACCTGTAACTGCAGATGGGTATTCATATCACGCCTCATTGAAAATCATTTGCAATCACCTTAGGAAAAAGCACGTAGAAGAACAAGCTAATTTGCATTAATTTCAAAATAAGCCCAGGGTATTGCCATAAAAAACGCACTATCTAACAGGTCATGCCAGATAGTGCGTTGGTGTTAACCTTAAACAAACTTCAACATTAACGAGAGGGTAAAGTGCCATCAAATACACGCACTTTGATATTCTTTTTCAGGTTATCTTGGTCTTGTTGCCATTCTTGCCACTGGGTCAGACTAATACTAAGCTGCAATGAAAAATCAGTAGAAATCCACTGTTTTTGCCCTTGAGTATATTTAGGTGCAGGGACTATGTTACTGGGTCCAACGAAGGATGCAGAACACATAAAGGTTTTGAAATACACTTGGTCAATCGATAAATCGAGGGCGCTGGGCGATGTTAAACATTGGCCACTGCCCGGCTCTTGATACGAGGCAAATTGGTACAGGATTGCCGGTGTATTATTGGTACTATCAGGAACTGAAGCAGTTTGATGGCAAGATAAACAGCTACTTAATGCATTATCCGCAGGGCCATTTAGGCGCCCATTACACCCTAAGTGTCCCGCATTGGTGTGCTCATTCAAACGGCCAACGACCTCTTGAAATACGGCGCTATCCTTAAGCCCTGTGATTGGGTTTTGAGGGAATGCTGCCGCTCCCACTGTTGCTGGCGGCGTGTCATTCCCCCACATTAATCCCAGAGGTGTGATACGATCCCAAGGATTTTTCTCTTTCGCTTTAAACTGACCATCGGCGACAAAAGTGCCATAGGCCCAGCCCACGGGTGAACGGCTGTCGCGCACTGCAATATCAAACTGCAATAAGTACACATCGGCGACAGAGCGCGGGCATTGCTCTGTTTCCTGTTGGAAACTACAGGCACTGCCATCGGCGTTTTTACATACACAGAAATCACTGGCACTGATATTGGCTTGCCAAACAGGTACATTTTCAAGGAAAGGATAGTTATTAGGCGTTGCAGTAGTAAACAATAACTTGCCAATCACACTGCCTTCATTAAATGCAAAATTTTGCTGGGGCATAACAGGTGATGGTGCCCCCGTCCATACCTTGCCAATGCTGTTTGCCGCCTGAGGATTATAAAAACCCACCGCCCACATACTGGTTTTAAGGGAGCCTTGGCCTTTTATCTCCATAGTAACGGGGGCTTCTCGGGTCAAGCCATGGATAAATTCCCGCCCACTCATGGGATCATAGGTCTGATAGGGAATATGGTACCAAGAGCGCACCTTGTTGTTACACAGATCCCAGTCTTTACTGACATCGCCTTTGTCGATGTTTCCCTCTTGGATGTACTTCATCACAGCCCAGAGGTATTGCTCAGCTTGGGTATTTTTATCACTTTCACTCAGATTTTTATCGAAGGGATTGAATTTAAGCCAAGGTGCAGCGCTATCTGGTTTAGCACTCGAATAAGCATCACTGAGGCTAAAAATAGGCCCCTTCCAGCCAGAATAAGCTTGGTTGATAATGACTTGATTGTCCCACATGCCTGTTTTTGCAAAAGCAGGATCTTGGAAGTAACTTGGATAGGCTCCAGTACAGGTTGAGTTTGCATTAGATGTAATGTTCGTCGATTGTTTATCTGCAGCTTTTACGTTGACTGCTGTCAATGAACAAACGGTGAGCAGAAGTATGGCGGTAATGTTGAGTTTCATAATATCGTCCTTGAAGAGTATTAGTCCTAAAAACTCCCTTTGTGAGCCAAAACTAACAACGGCTCGAATTAAGCATAGACTAATTTTTAACATCTTCTGTAAAGCTTAACGATTCACATATTAAGGATATAAAAAAGGCCGTTTAGCATGACTAAACGGCCGAAACATATTGCTTATTGGACTAGCCGTCCAAGCTATTTCTCAACTTCTTGCCCGCGCGTCTTCCACAGCGAATACAAAACACCTAAGACTAACAGACCAAAAGTCACACCAAGGGACACTGCTGTTGGGATAGTAAAGTCCACTATTCCCTCGTGATTGAAATACACTAAACCCACTTTCACCCCAATAAATACTAATACCACTGACAGCGCATATTTAAGGTATTCAAAACGATGCACCATAGCAGCCAACGCAAAATACAAAGCACGTAGCCCCAGAATCGCGAAGATATTCGAGGTATAGACGATGAAAGGATCTTGGGTAATCGCAAAAATAGCTGGAATGCTGTCGACTGCAAACACCAAATCCGCGGTTTCCACTAAGATCAACGCTAAGAATAACGGCGTCGCCCACCATCCTTTTGTTAACTGATGCTCTTCACCCCGTACCCAGAATTTTTCTTTATGTAGCGTTGGCGTAAAACGCATCTTAGTGCGTAACCATTTATAAAACTTATTGTCTTGGATATCACCGTGCTCATCGTTTGAGAAGAGCATTTTCACGCCAGTGAAAATCAAGAAGAGTCCAAATAGCACAAGTACACCTTGATACTGGGCAACAAGCACAGCACCAAGACCGATCATAATGGCGCGCAACACTATTACGCCCATAATGCCCCAGAAGAGCACTCTATGTTGGTATAAACGTGGGATACCTAAGCTACTGAAGATTAACGCGATAACAAATACGTTATCCATAGACAGTGATTTTTCAATCAGATAGCCCGTTAGGTATTCCATACCGGCGGTTGAACCCTTGTACCACCAGAGCCAGGCCCCAAACAATAAGCCCATACAGATATAAAAGGCTGAAAGCTTTAAACTTTCAGCCACGGTAATTTCATGCTG